>NZ_JAPEIQ010000009.1 GCF_026041215.1 Hoyosella sp. YIM 151337 | reverse complement strand
TCGCCCCGCGTCTGGTGGAGGGTCTGATTCCCCGAGAGGATGGGTGTCATGCCAGCACCGAGGAAGTACCCGCAGGAGCTGCGGGAGCGGGCGATGCGGCTCGTGCAGGAAGCGCGAGAGCAGGATCCGGACCTGTCTCTGAACGCGGCGGTGATCCGGATAGGGCAACGGACCGGGGTCAATGCCGACACGTTGCGTGGCTGGGTCAAGCAGGCCGACATCGATGCGGGTAGGCGCCCGGGTGTCACGACCTCGGATGCTGCCCGGATCAAGGAACTCGAGGCTGAGAACCGGGAGCTCAAGCGCGCCAACGAGATCCTGCTGGCGGCCTCCTCGTTCTTCGCGCGGGAGCTCGACCCGCGACTGCCCTGGTAGTTCAGTTCATCGACGATCATCGTCACCGGTTCGGAGTCGAGCCGATCTGCCGCGTGCTCACCGAGCACGGCGTCAAGATCGCTCCGTCCGGCTACTACGCGTTCAAGACCCGCCCCGCGTCCGCGCGGGCGATCCGCGACGAGGAACTGATCGTGGAGATCGAGCGGGTCTTCTGGGACCGGAGACTCGGCCGCGGGATCAGCGGGGCCCGAAAGATGTGGCACCTGCTCAAGCGAGAGGGGATCGTCGTGGCCCGGTGCACCGTCGAGCGCCTCATGCGCCGGCAGGGCCTGCGCGGGGTTCTCCGTGGCAGGCAGTTCGTCACCACCAAGCCCGACGACGCGTCGTTCCGGGCCCCGGATCATGTGCAGCGCTGCTTCCAAGCGGACCGGCCGAACGAGCTCTGGGTAGTCGACTTCACGTATGTACCGACCTGGTCGGGGATGGCGTTCACCGCGTTCGTCACGGATGTCTACTCGCGCCGGATCGTTGGCTGGCGCACGATGAACAGAATGCCCACCGAACTACCGTTGGACGCGCTCGAGATGGCCCTATGGGTCCGCGACCGCGCCGGGCAGGACGTGACCGGCGTGATCCAGCACTCCGACGCCGGCGCTCAATACACCGCGATTCGCTACGCAGAGCGACTCGCCGACGTCGGTGCGATTGCCTCGATCGGCACCGTCGGCGACTCGTATGACAACGCCCTGGCCGAGACCGTGGTCGGGCTCTACAAGACCGAGTGCGTGAAGATCGATGGACCGTTCCGCACCGTCGACGAACTCGAGCTCGCCACACTTTCCTGGGTGCACTGGTTCAACGAGAACCGGCTCCACTCCTCGATCGGCTACCTCACACCGACCGAGAAGGAGAACGAGTACTACCGTGAGAACACCTCCCAGTACCAGCCGGCGCTGGGAGAACCCGCCCTCCACTAAAGCCGGGGCGATTCA
>NZ_JAPEIQ010000008.1 GCF_026041215.1 Hoyosella sp. YIM 151337 | reverse complement strand
TGTTCGAGCATGGTGTCGACCGCGTCCTCGCTGCCGAGGTGCGCGGCCGCGGTGGCGCGCCACTGCGCCCGCATCGCGGCGAGGGACTGGGGCTGTTGTTTACCGTCGCGGGTGTCGAGGGTGGCTTGCTGCGCGAGCCGGTACAGCGTTTTCGTGTCGGGGCTATAGCCGTGCGTGCGGCGGAACTCGGTGACGAGTGCGTCGCGGCGGGCGCGGATCGCGGCAGTGCGGGTCGCGAACGCGTCACACAAGCCCTGATCGATCCCGGCGACCTCCACCACGGGTTGTTTGCCCGCGCCCATCTCCCGCACCGTGAACCCGATCCCGAGGCTGCGGCGCAGGTTGTCCACGACCGCAGCGTTATAGCGCGCCGCGGCGGCGGTGGCGTGGCGGTGCAGCGCCGCCCCATCCAGTGCCGACCATTTCCCGTCCGTCCCGCACACCTTGTTGCTGACCGCGCAGTGGGTGTGCAGGTTCGGTTCCCCCGCCCGGTTGTCGTAATGATCAAACGCCGCCACAATCAAACCGGTGGTGTCGATCTGCTGCACACCGCCCGCACCGCGGCGGGTAAACGCGGCTTCTGTCTCCAGCCACCCCACCGCGTCGCGCACCGCCGCGTGATGCGCCCGGGTGACAGCGTCACGCACGTGGTCGTTGCCGAGCGCCCACAACACTGACACGGATTTCGCGGGCGTGAACACCAGATCGTAGCCCGCGACTGGCTGGCGGTCGGTGCCGCGCTGCCGCGCGATCCACGCCACTAGTTCCCGCTCACTCGACGCCGCCCGCCCGTGAGACTGTTCGAACAGCGGCGCTCCCACCGTGCGCCACAACCCCGCCCGCTCGGCCGTGGTGGCGGGCCGGTCCTGCTGGCGCTCAAACCCTTCCACCGCCTCACCGAAAGCATCACGCAGCGGGTTCTCGTTCGCGAACACCGGGAATCTCCGGCCCAGCCGGGTCGCTGTCTCCGCGGTTTTCACCGCGCTGCGGAGCTGGCGCGGGGTGGACGCGGCGGTGATCACTGCCGCCGCGATCTCGTTCGCGTTCGGGTGCAGCCCCTCCCCGAACAGCGCCTTCATCTGCGCCTCACTCACCAACCCCGACACCGCAGCCGCATCCAGATCAGGGCCGCGCACGGCGAGTGAGGCGAGCCCGGAGCCGAGCCACACCCCCGGCGGAGTGCCATGCTCGGTGTAATAACTCGCCAGCGCCTCCCCGCGCTCACGGGCACGATCCATCGACGCGACCTGACGAGTCAGATACGCATACCCATCACCCGCGTGCAGCACGTGCAGCGTCATCACGCCCCACATTCAAACAGACCCCGCCCCACAACCACTCGTAGTGCAAATGGTGTGTAGCAAACGAGTGACAGAGGTCATGCAAAGCGCACATGGCGTGAGGTGCTGCGACGGATCTCGGGTTTTGAGGTGGACGATCTCACTGTGGGACAGGGATTTCTAGGCTTCACGGTCGTGGGTAAGTAAGCGGAAACAAGTCACGATGCGCGCCCAGGCACGGCAGCGCACACTGCACACGCACGCGCAACACCGCCAACACGACTAGAACGACGCGAAACCGGCCTCGCGGCCGGGAGCCACCGAGCGGAAGGACAATCGCGAGCCGCCGCACGATCGGTGGCCTGTGGATCGCCAGGCCTTGCGCAGCACACCGGTGGCTAGATGGAGAGACGAATGATGTAGATGGGTTTGGAGTAAACATGTGATGAACAAGACCGTTTATGGTTACGATCCTTGATATTTCGTACGTGTATAAACTGTGGAGGCTTTCTATGACGGTGCGGACCTTGTTCTACGACGGTGGCTGTGCTTCCTGCGCAGCGGCGGCGAAAGAAGCTCAGGAGCAGGCGAACGGGTGGCTCACAATCCGGAACTTGAACGAAGCTGAGTCCCAGGCTTATCTGGATGCGCACGTTCCTGGCTGGAAGTTTGAGCCGATGCTCGTGATCGATGAGGGTGGTCAGATCACAGCCCGGCACGGAGCTGGTATGTTCCGCGTGCTGCTGAGAGGCCTGGGCGCCGGTGCGGCATTCCGGATCCTCCGGATGATCGGCGATAAGGGTGTAGGCGGCCCTGTCGGCGGGACTACTCGGCGAAGCGCGCTGAAGGGCGTCCTGGGTGGAGCTGCCGTCGTTGCGGGCCTTGCGACGTTTCCTGCTACGGCTGCGGCAAGGCGGGGACGTCCACTCAACGATCGTGAAACAACGGCGCTGCTTGAAGGGTTCTTCGGTACGGAAGCAGGCGCTACGGCCAGAACTGAGCTTGAGTCGAGGAACTACGAACTAGGGCATTCGGGCCTCACGGGTTTCGAAGGACCAAACGGCGAGAAGCTGGTGCTGGCTTTCTTTGCATCGGCAGCAGATCCTGAAGCGGAGGCTGCAGGGATCGCGATCGAATGGGACGGCAGCGGCAGCAGGCACAGTTTGATTGAGACGTTCCGTCGTGGCGCCACGCCAAGGGTGGCGAACGAGCAACAGGGTGTGGAACTGCCGAGCTTGGAGACCACGTTCAGTCGGCAGCTAGAACCCGGTGCTATCGCCCCGCGCACGCCGCAGGCGTACTTTAACTGCGTTGTGTTCTGCGTGGGTGGCCAGTGCGGCACCGCTGCGGCGCGGTGTCGCCTGATTCCCCACCTCGCGGCCCAGGTAGCCTGCATTGCCGGGGTCTGCGGATGGCGAGTATGGCCGTGCCATAGGACGTGCCAGCCACTGTGGGGGCTACCCGCGTAACGGACTGGGAGACGCCCGGGCACGCCTGGAGGAAGTGCAGGCTACTGAGTGCCCGGTCGTCTCCACAACCCCAAAGCGGGGTTGCCCCTTTAGCAGGGCCGAGGATTGGAGCTTAGATGCCCGTCGTGAGTGAAGTAGTACGCGATCTACGAGTCAAGCGGTATTTCGCGTACCAGTTCACAGCTGATCTTCACGAAACTCCGCACCGTTTCGGATGCACAGTGAGCAGCGAAGGCCGCGCCGACATCCAGTCGCGGAACCTCACGGCGGCATCGTCGATGACCTTCTCCGGGGAAGACGCTCCAGCAGAGCCGATGCAAGTCAGCGTGATCCTCTGCGATGGGAAACTGTTTCAGCGGTTTGACCAGTCGGGGAGTGAGGATTGGATTGAACTCGCAGATACCGGAAGCGGATGGCTGAACGAATTGCTGCCGCTGCGGCTCCTCGAATTCGCCGAGCCCGGTAAACCACTTGCCAGTGATGGAGTGACCATCGTCGGCGTACCCGTCGCTCGCATCCCCGGCGAAACGTTCAGCACTATGCGTGGGGAAACGAATTTCGCCACGAACCTGCTCGATCCCTCTGACACGGTCCGCCTATCGGTGACGTGTGCCGGCGGCTCACTCACGGTATGCGAGGTGAGCCTTCCCGGCGCTGACGGAACTCAAGATCGAATGCGAATCGAACTCGAACCAGCCTCAGAATTTGAAGTCATGCCGCCTGCCGGAGCCTGCCAGCAGTTCTCGAACATTGAAGACTTCACACAGACCGCTTCCCAGCAGTTGCGGCCTGAAGACCAGTGAAACCCTCTTCTCCTCTGGGCGGAACAACGGCGATTCTCCGCCAGCGACACAGGCTTCTGACAGACTTACACAAAGGGAGGCCACCCCGTTTGCTTACTTCATAGCCGCAGTTGTGGATTCAACGTGATTGTCTGAATAACGGTGGATCTGGTCTTGGTCTGACACGCCGAGCTGTGCTTGGCGGGAAGGATAATGACCGAAACACTGAATCCCGTGGTGAAGCCGGTGGATCAGCGAGCGCTTGCGGAGCAGCTGCTCGCGCAGGCGAAGGAACAGGGTGTGGATCTGGTAGGCCCGAACGGGCTGCTCAACCAGTTGACCAAGAACGTGCTCGAGACGGCGCTGGATGCGGAGATGACCGAGCATCTCGGCTATGACAGGCATGATCCGTCCGGGCGCGGCAGCGGCAACTCCCGTAACGGGACCCGGGTGAAAACGGTGTTAACCGAGATCGGGCCGGTGCAGATCGAGGTGCCGCGTGATACCGCCGCCTCGTTCGATCCGCAGATCGTGCGCAAACGGCAACGCAGACTCAACCGGTGAGATCGCGGCGCACTTCGACGACGTCCACCTCCCGCACCCGCGAAGGTATGGCGAAAGCTCGAGCCTGAGTTAGGACATTTGGCTTAGTACCCCGGTTCGAACCCGAGACGAGATAAACGTTCCTGGTCAGCTGCGCCGATCGGGGGTGGGAAGTCCTGGACAGCACCGTTGATCGCGATCGTCGAGGTCCGCAGCGGACGCAGTTGCTTGACCAGCCTCGCGATCGCCACACCGGTCTCGTCCTGAACACAGCGAGCAACGGCCAACGCCGTGAACACGATGGTCAGGTGCGCCTCGATCGCGTCGCGGGCGCGATGGAACATCGGCCGTGCCCGCAGGTCGGTCTTCGACATCCGAAACGACTGCTCGACATGCCACAGATCGTGTACTTCCCGATCACTTCACCCGGTTCCATCAGTGTGATCGGGATGTTGCTGACGTAGCCCTTTGAGCCCGACGAGCGCCCGTGCCCTGGTCAGGGCCGTTTCATCGAGTTGCTGACCGCCGGTGGTGTTCTTGACGAAGCGGGTGGCCTTGGCCTTCTTCGTGCCGTCGACGACTGCTTTCGCGCGTGCTTCCTGAGCGTTCAGGGTTTGATTGTCGCGCACGCAGCGTTTGCGGGTGTACTGCCAGATTGCCCGCCACGAGGTGGGATGCTGCACCGGTTCCCATACCGGTTCGGCTCGGCGTTTCACGGTGTTGACCACGCTGCGCGCATGCCGCGGGTTAACCGTGTCGATGATCTGTCCGTCGGTGAATACATCACCGTGCCAGTGGAAATGGGATTCGAGGTCACCCGGTGCTTTGGTGACGCGGGAACCGACGATGAACTTCAGACCGGCGTCGTCCAGCGCGGTCAGGTTCGAGGCGGACAGCATTCCCGCGTCGGCGGCGATGATCATCTCCACCCCCTCGATGTCGTGGCGGGCCTGGAACTGACGCACGATCGGAACCAGCGTGTGGGTTTCGGCCTTGTTTCCTAATCAGTTGGGGAGTGAGCCATCCGGCAAACTCCTAGTGGTAGCCGACCGGCGGGTGAGCACTCTTTGTTCCTGGGCTTTGAAGTCCTGACGAAAGACCGTGCCCCCGGCGGTAGGTCGGGAGAGTTGATCGCTGCTGGGATGTCGTGCCTCGTCCTTGACGGTGAGCACTGCTTGATTAGGTCGCTGATAGTTCTCCTGCAGGCTGCTGAGGGTGGTGATCGGTATCGAGAACGGGAGAACCGTTGAAACTGTTCGTAGGAGATGACTGGGCCGAGGACCACCACGATGTGGAGGTGATGAACAGCACCGGCCGCCGTCTGTCCAGGGCCCGTTTGCCCGAGGGCGTAGCGGGTATGGCAATGCTGCACGCGATCATCGGAGACTTGGTCGGCGATGATGCCGACGAGGTCGAGATTGTGGTCGGAATCGAGACCGGCCGGGGACCCTGGGTCCACGCGCTGGTCGCCGCCGGCTACACCGTGCTGGCCGTGAACCCGTTGCAGGCGGCCCGGTTCCGCGACCGGCTGGGTGTGTCGGGAGCCAAGAGCGACGCCGGCGATGCTCACGTGCTGGCCGACATGGTCCGCACTCACGCCCATGAACTGCGGCCGGTAGCCGGCGACTCCGCGTGCGCTGAGGCCATCAAGGTCGTGGCCCGCACCCATAAGATGATGATCTGGGAACGGATTCGCCACACCCAGCGGTTGCGGCACGCGCTGCTCGACTATTTCCCGGCCGCGCTGGTCGCATTCGAGGACCTCGACGCAGGTGACACCCTGGAACTGCTGGCCAAAGCACCTACTCCGGCCCAGGCCGCCCGGCTGACGATCACTCAGATCAGCGCGGTTTTGAGGCGCGCTCGACGCCGGAACGTTGCGGACAAGGCTGCGGCGATCCAGGCCGCGCTGCGCTCCGAGCACCTCGGTCAACCCGAACTCGTGACACAAGCTTATGCCGCTTCGGTTCAGGCGCTGCTGGCGGTCCTGACCGTTCTCAACACCCAGATCAAGACGCTGAACGAGCAGGTCGATGCCCATTTTGGGGAGCACCCGGCCGCTGAGATCATCCTGTCCCAGCCAGGGCTCGGGACGGTTCTCGGTGCCCGGGTGCTTGCAGAGTTCGGCGATGACCCTGACCGCTACGTCAGCGCCAAGGCCCGCAAGAACTACGCGGGCACCTCCCCGATCACCCGAGCGTCCGGCAAGAAGAAAGTTGCTCTGGCCAGGTTCGTGCACAATGACCGGCTCGTCGACGCCCTCAACGCGCAGGCGTTCAATGCGCTTCGGCGGTCTCCAGGAGCCCGTGCGTACTACGACCTGCAGCGCGCCCGCGGCGTCGGCCACAACGCCGCCTTGCGCCAACTCGCCAACCGGCTGGTGGGCATCCTGCACGGCTGCCTCAAAACCAAGACCCTCTACGACGAAGCAACGGCCTGGCCCGGCGCCGCTCAGACGGTCGCTGCTTGACATTCAAACTCCTGGGATGTCTTTCGAAACAGCCGATTTCCAAAGGGAATCCGGTGCGGTCGACGAGCAGTCCGACCACGATTTGTGGATCGACCCGTCGCTCTTTCGAGTACCCGACTTTGCGGAGGTCGTCCTCTTTCTCTGCCTCGAAATACAACGTGGTCACGTCAAAGAGCAGCAGGCCCAGGCCTCCTGTGACAGCGGAGTATTCGAAGCATCGCCGAGCAATGGCATCGCGGTATCCGTGGGTGATGACCTGGGCGAGGTGGCGTTGGATCGTTTTGTACGACACGCAGTCCGCGCCGAGATCGTCGAGGACGCGCAGAGCATCGATCTTCGAGGTCGGTTCCACGATCCGGGCGATGACCAGGTCCTTGAACACGGCATCGTCGATCACGTCGAATCCGAGCCGGTCGTAGACGGTGGCGAGGACGTCGTAGAGCAGTCGGGAGGTGGTGCGCACCGTCCTGCCCGGACCGGCGTGCTCGCTGACGGCCGTGGCCTGGGGTGCGAGAAGTTGGCCAGGCTCGCCAGTCGGCGACATCGTCGATCTGCTCGACCGGTGTGGGGACGTCGAGGTCGAGCATGCCCTGGTCGCCATGCAGCAGGTGACGGGCTCGTTCGAGGAGAATGCCCAGCTCGGTGTGTGCGGAACCGACGTGCGCGATGATCTCGTGTCGCCCTCGGCGTTTGCGCACGATTTGCACCGCGACCGCGCCGGATGCGGTGCGCACCTTCCGTACAAGCTGGACCGGGTCCGCGGCGTAGGGCTGCCTACTGGGCTGTTCGGCATGTGGGGTCCCGTGACGTGAAAAGTCACGCTTAGCGGTATTTCCTTTGGTCGCGGGCCACGTGGAGGCGGGAACATTCCATTGAGGTGATGCTGGGTATGCGCATCGGAGAATCGGGGCGCTGGAATGCCCCCGGTAAGTGGTCCAGGCGTTATGCGGCCTTGGTGTGGGGTTGACAGGTTGCAGCGTACTCGATAGGTGTGAGGTAGTTCAGGGCCGAGTGGCGATGGCTGTGGTTGTACGTTTGTTTCCAGTCGCTGATGACGACGCGGGCCTCGAGGATGCTACGGAATACGTTGAGGTTCAGGCATTCGTCGCGCAGCCGGTTGTTGAATGATTCGATGTAACCGTTACGCCAGGGGCTTCCGGGCGGGATGTAGTCGATGCCGATCCTGCCCTCGCAGAAGTTGTTGAGTGCCCGGGAGATCAGTTCCGGGCCGTTGTCGCAGCGCAGCACTGTGGGAGCGGTGCCGCGGCGCGCGATCACGGCGGTCAGCGCGACGATCAGATCGTCGGCGGTGATGGAGCGGTCCACGATGTTCAGCAGCGATTCCCGGGTGTGTTCGTCGACCATCGACGCGATTTTGAAGGTGCGTCCGTCAGCGGTGGTATCGAACTGGAAATCGATGGCCCACACGTCGTTTGGTGCGGACGCTTCGCTGATCGGCGCCGTCGTGGTACCGGTGCGCTTGCGTCTGCGCCGCTGGGGTACCCGCAGACCTTCCTCCCGCCACAGCCGGTGCACTTTCTTGCGGTTGATGACCATGCCTTCGGCCCGCAGCGCCGCCCACGCCCGCCGATAGCCCTTACGGGGATGAGATTTTGCCCAGTCGCGCAGCCATTCCCGCACTCCCGAATCCGGGTCGGCAGGTGTCGCCTGTGCAGGAGGTTTGCGCTGGGTCGAGCGGTGCTGCCCGACAACGAGGCAGGCGAACCGCTGAGAGCACCCCAGCCGCAGCTGGAGCATCGTCACGGCCCGCCGCTTCGCCGCCGGGCTCACCAATTTCCCTTGGCGATCTCCCGCAGCGCATCCTTCTCCAGCTCGGCCTCCGCCAGCAGCCGCTTGAGGCGCTTGTTCTCCGCGTCGAGTTCCTTGAGCCGTTTCGCGTCATCGGCTTTCATGCCACCGTACTGTTTCCGCCAGTTGTACAGCGTGGCAGTCGAGATCCCGAGCTGACGCGCAATCTCATCCACATCCGTATCCCGCGCCGCGAGCTCGTCAGCTTTGCGCAGCTTCCGGATGATCTCCTCCGGAGTATGACGTTTCCGCCCAGCCATAATGTCCAGCCTTCCATGAATCAGAAAGACTCACATAACAGCCGGACCACTCAGACGGGGGCACGCCAGCGCCGGTAAGAAATCGTGTCACCTGGTATATGAAGCCCGCTGCTGACTTCATAGCTGCGGGCAGCCGGTCACGGAAGTTCTGTCATCGTTTGCTCGGCGGCTTTCACTTCGCCGTGCACTACTGCGAGGCTGACTCCGACACCGCGGGAGATCTCGCGCAGCGACTGCCCCTCCGCGCGGCGGGCGAGGATGGCGCGGCGTTTGTCCTCATCAACCACCCGCGGTCGGCCTCCTTTGCGTCCGCGCCGTGCCGCGGACTCCAGGCCGTTGCGGGTTTTGCGGGCAATATCGCGGCGGCGGTCTTCTGCCAGCGCGAGCGCCAGGTCGAGAATCAGACTGCGCTCGACATGCTCACCCGCAGCGATCCCCGCCAGGATCTTCACCGCCACACCCTGCTCAAACAGATCGTTCAGCACGATCAAACCCTCAAGCAGGTTACGGCCAAGCCGGTCGGCCTCCTGAACGGTGAGCATGTCACCGGGGCGCATGTACTCAAGCGCGGCCCGCAAACCAGGCCGGTCCGCGACCTTCAGTGCACCGCTGACTTTTTCCTCGAACACCTTCACACAGATCGGATCGAGATCATCGTGCTGACGCTGAGTTTCCTGTTTACTCGTGCTCTGTGGCTTCGTTCGCTTGGTGGCGGGGTTTTTGCAGCGCTCCGTGGCGGTCTTGTTGCCGCGATCACGCAGGACTGGCTGCAGGTAGGTGTCGCGGTCTGAACCGAGATGGGTGCGCCCGGTCGGGGCCGTTTGGATCGCTGCCGCTACGTCAGAGTCCGAAGGCTCCGCCGCTGACGAGGATCACGATGCCGAGGCCGATGAGAACGATGGGGAAGAGGATGTGCTCCCAGCGTTCGAGCACTTCGGCGATCGGGGGGCGGGTGGCGACGAACTTTGCCAGGGCCACCAGGACCGCGACGAGCGCGAGGAAGACGATGCAGTAGGCGACTACTGCGAGAGGTTCCACGCTGAGGAAGACAGGGGTGTAGACGCCGATGTTGTCGCCGCCGTTGGCAAGGGTGACGCCTGCGACTGTCCACACGCCGACCTTCTTGCCGGCAACCTTGGCCTCGTCGTCATCGTCGTCATCGTCTCCGCGCCAGGCCTGCCATGCGGCCCAGAGGCCGAGGCCCAGAGGGATGAGACCGAAGTACGGGATGGCTGCCGAGGGCAGGAATGCTCCGGCACCGATGGTCACCAGGACCGCGGCACCGAGGATGCCTGGCGAATCCGAGGTACTGGCCGGCCAGAATGCGGGCGGTAGTGCCGCGCTGGCCTGCCCCTCGCGCGAAGAAGAGGGAGAGCACGATGATGTCGTCGATGTTGGTCGCTGCGAACAGGCCCATCGCCTGCAAGACCGAGGTGAGGATCATGCGCCCTCCCCAGCTGCGTCGCATCCGGGAAGCGAGCAGGCGGGATCGATGCACGGGGCGTCTTCGTCCACTGCCAGGGTGGCATCGACCAGTGCCGTCAGCGCCTGCGCCAGGTGCGAATCGGCGATCTCATATCGTGTCCGACGACCCTCGGGCTCGGAGACGACGATCCCGCAATCGCGCAGGCATGCCAGGTGGTTGGACACGTTCGGGCGTGTCAGGTCCAGATCTCGGGCCAGTTCCGCCGGGTAAGCGGGATGGTCGAGCAGGGTCAAGATGATCCGGGATCGAGTGGGGTCGGCCAGTGCACGACCCAGGCGGTTCATCACGTCGAGACGCGAAGCAATAGTCAGCATGAACTGAACTATACAGCGCGCACTGAACACTCGGTCACAGGCGTCAGCCCAGATCGCATGCCCGTAAGGGGAACCCTCACCGGACACCACCGCTACTTATCGAGAGTGTCAGTTTCAGAAGTCGACTGCACTCTCAGGCCCGTGATCCCGGGGGTAGTGTCGTCGGGTTCTGAACTCTGGTTGTTCAGGAGTCCTGTGCACTAGGGTCGCGTCTGCTCAGTAGTCCTGTTCTCTAGGAGACAGGCGTGGAGGATGACCAGAACGAGATAGCTGCCTCGGGCTTGCTGGCGGTGCCTGAGCCCGAGTGGGAGCAGGCTCGATTGCGGTCCCAGGTGATCGGTCGCCTGGCCGAGCGCGATCCGGTGAGCTTGGCTGCCGTGGACGAAGCCGCTATGCAGCTGGGGATTTCACGGCGTCGTGTGTACGTGCTAATGAAGCGGTACCGGCAGGGCTCGGGTCTGGTCACCGATCTTGTGCCCCGGCGCTCGGACGGTGGCAAGGGCGGGGCCCGCCTGGCGGAACCCGTGGAGCAGGTCATCCGTGAGTTGGTGCGGCAGCGGTACCTGACGCGGCAGAAGCGCAGCATCGCCTCGCTGCACCGGGAGATCGTGCGGGCCTGTGCGGCGCGGGGTCTGCCGGCCCCGGCGCGGAATACGGTGGCCGCGCGGATCGCCCGGCTGAATCCGGTCGAGGTCGGCCGACGACGGGCCGGGCCCGAGAGCGTCCGACCGTTGCAGTCGGCCGGGGACGAGGTGCCAGTGGTCGAGACGATCCTGGACCGGGTGCAGATCGATCACACGGTCATCGATCTGATCGTGGTCGATGACCGTGAGCGACAGCCGATCGGACGTCCGTACCTGACGGTGGCCATTGACGAGTTCAGCCGGTGCCTGGTCGGGATGGTCGTGACCTTGGAACCGCCCTCGGCGGTGTCGGTCGGATTGTGCCTGGCCCATGCGGCCAGGGATAAGCGGCCCTGGCTGGAGCAACTGGGTGTGGATGCGGACTGGCCGATGAGCGGCAAGCCCAAGGCCTTGTACGTGGACAATGCCCGGGAGTTCAAGAGCGAGGCGCTCAAGCGTGGCTGTGAGCAGCACGGCATCGCCGTGGACTACCGCCCGCTGGGCCGGCCGCATTACGGGGGGATCGTGGAGCGGATCATCGGCACGGTCATGGAACAGGTCCACGAATTGCCGGGCACGACGTTCTCGAACCCGGTGGAGCGGGGAGCGTACGACGCCGAGAAGATGGCCGCGCTGACGGTGGCGGAACTGGAACGGTGGTTGGTGTTGGCGGTGGCCACGTATCACGGCACGGTGCATTCCACGCTGGGTCAGACCCCGGCCAGGCCGGTGGGCCGAGGCAGTGGCGAGCACTGGTCCTCCGGCGACGACGGCGAACCCGAGCGCGTTCCTGGTGGACTTCCTGCCCGTGTTCCGCCGCAGGCTCACCCGTACCGGGTTCGTGATCGACCATGTCCACTACTTCGCCAACGCGCTCAAGCCCTGGATCGCCCGCCGTGATCGGCTGGAGCGGTTTCTGATTCGTCGGGATCCGCGTGATATCAGTCGGATCTGGGTGCTGGACCCCGAGGGCGCCGGGTACCTCGAGGTCCCGTACCGGGCGTTGTCGAACCCGGCGGTCAGTGTGTGGGAACACCGCCAGGCCCTGGCCCGGCTGCGCGAGCGGGGTGCCAGCCAGGTGGACGAGGCGGGCCTGTTCCGGATGATCGAGCAGATGCGCACCATCGCCGAGACCGCCCAGAAGGCCACCAAGCGCACCCGCCGCCAGAGGCAACGCCGCACCCACGCCGGAACCACCACGCCGCCGACGCCGGCGTTGGCACCCCCTGTTCCGCCGACGGACCTGGAAACGGTGGGACGGCCGGTGGCCCGGTTTGAGGAGATCGAGCAATGGTGAACGCCGAGGAGGACGAGCCGCTGGATCTGTCGCACTTGCACCCGGCCGCGCAGCCGGTGGCGCGGTTACCGGCCGCCGAGCGGGTCCAGCTGATCCGGGCCGACCGCTGGATCGGCTACCCCAAGGCCGTCCAGGCCGTCGAGCGTCTGGAGACCCTGCTCGGCTGGCCGCCGAAGCAGCGGATGCCGGATCTGCTGCTGGTCGGGCCGACGAACAATGGCAAGTCGATGATCATCGAACGCTTCCGCCGCCAGCATCCGCCCACCTCCGAACCGGACCGGGAGCAGATCCCGGTGGTGTGCGTGCAGATGCCCTCGGAGCCCTCACCTCTGCGGTTCTATACCGCGATCCTGGCCGCCCTCGGGGCGCCCTTGCGGCCCCGCCCGCGCGTCGTCGAACTCGAACACCTTGCCTTGTCGTTGCTGCGTGAGGTGGGGGCGCGGATGCTGGTCGTCGATGAGCTGCACAACGTGCTGGCCGGCCGCGGGGACTCCCGGCGGGAGTTCCTGAACCTGCTGCGGTTTCTGGGCAACGAGCTGCGCATCCCGCTGGTCGGGGTCGGCACCCGTGAGGCCTATCTGGCTGTGCGCTCGGATGACCAGTTGGAGAACCGGTTCGAGCCCTTCGTGCTCCCATTGTGGGAGGCCGACGACCAGGCCAGATCCCTGCTGGCCAGCTTCGCCGCAGCCTTCCCCCTGCGCCGGCCCTCGGTGATCGACACCGAGGACATGGCCCGCTACCTGCTGGCCCGCAGCGAGGGCACCATCGGGGAACTGGCCCACCTGCTCACCACGGCCGCGGTGGCCGCCGTCGAGTCCGGTTTGGAAGAAATCAATCACCGGACGCTGACAATGGCCGACTACTTGGGGCCGACCGAGCGCCGACGGGTCTTCGAACGCGAGCTGCTGTGACCCGGTGGCCGGTGCATCCGGCGCCCGTCCCCGGTGAGGCACTCACCTCCTGGCTGCGCCGGATCGCCCACCGCCACGGGGCCGAGGTCCAGGACCTCGTCCTCGACCTCGGATACTGCCTCTCTTGCCCCGAGGACCTCGACACGGTCCCCCCGGAAGGGTTCATCGACCACCTGGCGGCCCGGACCGGGGCAGCTACCGACACCATCCGGGCCATGACCCTGAACGGGCAGACCCCGTGGCTGCTGGACCAACTCCAGCCCGCGGCACAGGCCTACACCACCTACACCCGCCAACTGACGGTGCTGCTGCCCCCGGGCAGGCGACGGGACCGCGCCGTGGATCACTGGCGCCCCTGGGCGCCCACGGATGCCGGCCAGCACCCGTGGCGTCCGTACGAGCACCTCACCGACCAGCAGCAAACCCAGTCCCTGGAAGCCGCTGCCACCGCGATCCACCTACTGGAGACTCGGGTCCTCGCCGGCCTCGGACACGAAGCCGCACTGTTCCTCCCGCCACCGAATATGACCCGCGACCCCGGCCGCCCTCACCAGACGATGGACCCCACTGCTCTGCGCTGGCAGGAGATCAAGGACTCCCTGGACGCCACCGTCGAAGAAGCCCGGACCACCCCGGAGACCGCCCGGCGGCTCTTCAACTTCTGCACCATGTACCGCGGCGAGGACGACCACATCGTTCGCGAAGTACGGGGCAGTTTCACCAAGCTCGGCATCCCCTTGGAGTACCTGTCACCAATGAATGATCCACACCGTCTGTAAGACATAGAATAGATGACGGATTATGTGACATCTTCCCTGAGTTCTTGATGCTGCGGATCTTCTGTCACGAAAACGAACAAATAAATGACAGTGGAGGTGCACGGTGCTCGTCGGGTACATGCGGGTGTCCAAGGCCGACGGGTCCCAGACCACCGACCTACAACGCGATGCCCTCCTCGAAGCCGGCGTGAAGCCGAAAGCCCTGTACGAGGACAAGGCTTCCGGCAAGACCGACGACCGCCCCCACCTGGCCGCTTGCCTGAAGGCGCTGCGGGACGGGGACACCCTACTGGTGTGGAAGCTGGACCGGCTCGGCCGGGACCTGCGGCACCTGGTCAACATCGTGCACGAGCTCACCGAGCGCGGTGTGGGCCTGAAGGTGCTCACCGGCCAGGGCGCGGCGATCGACACCACCACCGCCTCGGGCAAGTTGGTGTTCGGGATTTTCGCCGCGCTGGCCGAGTTCGAACGCGAGCTGATCTCCGAACGCACCAAGGCCGGCCTGGCCTCGGCCCGCGCCCGGGGCCGCACCGGCGGCCGGCCCCACAAGATGACCCCGGCCAAGATCCGCCTGGCCATGGCCTCCATGGGGAACAAGGACACCAACGTCGGGGCCCTGTGCAAGGAGCTCGGCATCACCCGCCAGACGCTCTACCGCCACGTCTCACCCACCGGGGAACTGCGCGAAGCCGGACAGAAGGTGCTGGCCCAACGCCGCTGACCACCCTGCGGTGCTCGGGGAAGGCGGGGTTGAGCACTTTTGGCGGAGCGCGCTGCAGCGGTGCCCCACTCTCATCCGTCGCTCAGACAGTCACGGGCGCCCCGTCCGGGAGAGGCCTGTTAGTCGGTCGTGCGCAGCACGAGCAGGAGGTCTCCACCGGTGACTTGGGTGACGCCGGTAAGGGCGACGCGTTGCACGGTGCCGGCGACGGGTGCGGTGATCGCGGCTTCCATCTTCATGGCCTCAATGGTGGCGACCTGGGTTCCGGCCTCGATGGTGTCACCCTCGGTGACGGTGACGGTGACGGCACCGGCGAAGGGTGCGGCAACGTGGCCGGGGGCGGTGGGGTCAGCTTTCTCGGTCTCGGGCACGATGGAAGCCGCGTGGGTGTCTCGCACGTCGATGGTGCGCGGCTGGCCGTTGAGGGTGAGCATCACGGTGCGCATGCCCTTCTCATCGGCCTCGGAGACCGCCTGCAATTTCACCAGCAGGCGCACGCCGGTGCCCAGGGAGATCACGTGTTCGTGTTCCGTGGTGAGGCCATAGAGGAAGTCGCGGGTGTGCAGCACGGACAGGTCTCCGTACTTGGCCTGGCCGGTCTCGAAGTCCCGGGTCGGGCCGGGGAAAAGTAACCGGTTCAGGGTGGCCCGCCGGGTCGTTGAGTCGGCGGCCAGTGCCCCGGTGTCCTCGGCGGACAGCTCCGTCACGCCCACCTTGACGTTGCGGCCCTGGAGCGCCTTGGAACGGAAGGGTTCGGGCCAGCCCCCTGGCGGGGTGCCCAGTTCCCCGGCGAGGAAGGCGATGACCGAATCGGGGATGTCGAAGCTCTGCGGGTCGGCCTCGAACTGGGCCGGGTCCACGCCCATGCCCACCAGTTGCAGGGCCAGGTCGCCGACGACCTTGGAGGACGGGGTGACCTTCACGAGCCGGCCGAGCATGGCGTTGGCGGCGGTGTACATGTCCTCGATGGCCTCGAACCGTTCGCCCAGGCCCAGGGCGATGGCTTGCTGGCGCAGGTTGGATAGCTGTCCGCCGGGGATCTCGTGCCGGTAGACCCGCCCGGTGGGGGCGGACAGGCCGGACTCGAACGGGGCGTACATCCGGCGGATGACCTCCCAATAGGGTTCCAGGGCGGCGACGGCGTCCAGCGGGATCCCGGTGTCCCTCTCGGTGTGTTCCAGGGCGGCGACCAGGGCCGAGGCTGAGACCTGGGAGGTAGTGCCGGCCATGGAGGCGTCGGCGACATCGACCGCGTCGACCCCGGCATTCACGGCGGCCATCACGGTGGCCATCTGCCCACCGGCGGTGTCGTGGGTGTGCAGATGCACGGGCAGCTCGAACCGTGCGCGCAGGGCGGTGACGAGCTTCGTGGCCGCGGCCGGGCGCAGCAGTCCGGCCATGTCCTTGATCGCCAGGATATGGGCGCCGGCCTGGACGCACTGCTCGGCCAGGTCCAGGTAGTAGTCGAGGGTGTAGAGGTCTTCGGCGGGGTTGTTGAGGTCGCCGGTGTAGCACAGGGCCACTTCGGCCACCGCGGTACCGGTCGCCCGGACCGCCTCGATCGCCGGGCGCATCTGCTCGACGTCGTTGAGGGCGTCGAAGATGCGGAAGATGTCCACCCCGGTCGAGGCGGCCTCGGTGACGAAGGCGTCGGTCACTGCGGTCGGGTACGGGGTGTAGCCGACCGTGTTGCGCCCGCGCAGCAGCATCTGGATGGGGATGTTCGGCATCGCCTCGCGCAGGCGCGCCAGCCGGTCCCAAGGGTCCTCACCCAGGAACCGCAGCGCGACGTCGTAGGTCGCCCCGCCCCAGGCCTCGACCGAGAGCAGCTGGGGCAGGGTGTGGGCGTAGGCCGGGGCGGCGGCCAGCAGGTCCCGGGTGCGCACCCGGGTGGCCAGCAGGGACTGGTGGGCATCCCGGAACGTCGTGGAGGTCACGGCCACCGCCTGCTGTGCACGCAACGCCCGGGCGAAACCGACGGGACCGGTGTCCTGGAGGACCTGGCGCCACCCCGTCGGCGGAGTGTGCCCGGAGGGCCCGTCGAAGGGGGAGCGCATCGGCTCGTCCTGTTTGTCCCCGGGGTAATGGGGCAGCTTCGTGCGCGGGTCGATGCCCTCGACCCGAGGGCCGTGGGGCTGGTTAACCGTGGCTTCGGCCAGCCAGGTCAGGACCTTGGTGGCCCGGTCGGCGGAGACCCGGGCCTGGAGCAGCTCGGGGCGGGACTCGATGAAGTCGGTGGCCACGTCCCCGGCCAGGAACTGTGGGTCGGCCAGCACTGCCTGGAGGAACTGGATGTTGGTGGCCACCCCGCGGATGCGGAACTCGGCCAGGGCGCGCCGGGCTCGGCGCACGGCGGTGGCGTAGTCCCGGCCGCGGCAGATGAGCTTGACCAGCATCGAGTCGAAGTGCGGGGAGATCTGTGCGCCCGCGTACACGGTGCCGCTGTCCAGGCGCACCCCGGCCCCGCCGGCCGAACGGTAGGCGGAGATCCGACCCACATCGGGGCGGAACCCGTTGGCCGGGTCCTCCGTGGTGATCCGGCACTGCATCGCCGCGCCCCGGATCCGCAGGTCCTCCTGCCGGATCCCGAGCTCATCCAGGGTCTGGCCCGCGGCGATGCGCAGCTGGGAGGCCACGAGGTCGACGTCGGTGATCTCCTCGGTGACCGTGTGCTCGACCTGGATGCGGGGGTTCATCTCGATGAACACGTGCTGACCGGCACGGTCCCCGGCGGTGTCCACGAGGAACTCGACCGTGCCGGCGTTGACGTAGCCCAGCTCACGGGCGAAGCGCACCGCGTCGGTGTGCAGGGCCTGACGGATCTCCTCATCCAGGTTCGGGGCCGGGGCGATCTCCACGACCTTCTGGTGCCGGCGCTGCACCGAACAGTCCCGTTCGAACAGGTGCACTACCTCGCCGGTGGCATCGGCCAGGACCTGGACCTCGATGTGCCGCGGGCGCAACACTGCCTGCTCCACGAACATGGTCCGGTCCCCGAAGGCCGTGTCGGCCTCGCGCATCGCCGCGGCCAGGGCTTCGGGCAGTTCCCGGGCGGTCTCCACCCGGCGCATGCCCCGGCCGCCGCCGCCGGCTACCGCCTTGACGAAGACCGGGAACCCGATCCGCTCGGCCTCGCCCAGCAGGTACTCCACGTCCGAGGACGGCTCAGAGGAATCCAGGGTCGGGATCCCGGCCCGCTTGGCGGCCCGCAGCGCCTGCACCTTGTTGCCGGCCAGTTCCAGGATCTCCGCCGCCGGGCCGACGAAGGTGATGCCCGCCGCCGCGGCCGCCCGGGCCAACTCCGGGTTCTCGGACAGGAAACCGTAGCCCGGGTAGATCGCATCACACCCGGCTTCGATGGCGACCCGGAGGATCTCCTCCACGTCCAGGTAGGCCCGGACCGGGTGGCCCCGTTCGCCGATCTGGTAGGCCTCGTCGGCTTTCTGCCGGTGCAGGGAGTTGCGGTCCTCATAGGGGAAGACCGCCACGGTCTGGGCCCCCAGCTCGACGGCCGCCCGGAACGCCCGGATGGCGATCTCGCCGCGATTGGCCACAAGGATCTTCTGGAACACGAACATCACTCCGTTCCGCTGCCGTGAGCACCCGGAAGGCGCACGGAGCTGTCGAAAGGTACAGGAAGGCCGGGCACCACCCGGTCTCGGGGCGCGGTGAGGCCCCGCCGCGGTGATCGGCCCCACCGCGGGCAGGCCACTGGCCGGCAGGTCCCGACGGCCGGCAGGCCTCGGGGTGGGGGTATTAGCCGAGCAGGATGACGTCGAGCCGGCGTGGGCCGTGGACGCCCTCGACACGTTCGAGCTCGATATCTGAGGTGGCCGAGGGTCCGGAGATCATGGTGATCGGCGCGATGGGCTCCACCCGGGACAGGGCCTCGGGGATCAGTTCCACCACCGATGCGGCCGGCACCACGCAGATGTGGTGGTCCGGGACCAGGCTGATGGCCCGGCGTCCCTCGTCGGGGCGGGCGGTGAGGAAGATCGTGCCGGTCTCGGCGCAGGACACGGTGGAGGAGGTGACCACGGCGTCCACGGCATTGAGTTCTCGGACCCCGAGCACCTGTCCGCGTTCATCCGTGGACTCCCGGATCATCTGGAGGGTGTCGGTGTCGGCCGGCAGCCAGGATGGGTCCAGGCCAGCGGGGACCACGTACCGGGCGGATGAGCCCAGCAGCTCGGTGATGCGTGCCGGTAGGGTTTCCACGTTCTCGTGGTGGACCGTGGCCTTGTAGTCGACGAGCCGGTCCTCGAGCATCTCCAGGACTTCCGCGGCGGGCCGGTCTGAGACGGTCCGGTAGATGCGTTCCACCGTCGGGGCGGTGGGCTGGTCGGCCAGGGCGCCGCGGATGCGGGCCAGGATCTCGGTCTTGGCGTCGGTGCTCATCGGTCGCCCTCCTTCAACTGGTGCGGGTCGGTAGGTTGGGCTGGGTCGGTGTCGGGTACCGTCCCGTCCGCGCGGACCCGGTCTTGCGTTTCGTCGGCGTGTTGGGCCCACCAGTTGCGGAAGGACTCGCGGGGCGGTGCTGGGATGTCGCGGACGTCGGTCCAGCCGCCGGCCATGCCGGGCAGCCAGCCGATGCGTCGGTCGTGGCCGGCCACGGCCCGGCCCAAGGGCAGGGCCCGCTCGGCCAGGGCCATGCGCCGTCCGGAGGACATCACCATCGAGGCGCCCTTCATCATCAGGTCCATCTCGGACGGCGGGTGCGGCAGCCGCTGGAACAACCGGCGCACCCGGCCCGGGGCCGGTCCCGACGCCGGTCCGGTGTTGCGGCCACCGCCGGTGTTCTCGGCGGCGGCTTGGGGGCCGGCCGGAGTTTGAAGGGCGGCGGTGGCGCCGTCTTCGGTGGGGACCGCGTCGACGGCGGGGCGCTGGCCGTGCTTGGTGCGCACGTCCTCGTCGCGCAGGTGCACGAGGATCTCGGGGATGTTGATCTTCACCGGGCACACGTCGTAGCAGGCCCCGCACAGGGTGGAGGCGTACGGCAGGGAGGCGTTCTCCGCCGAGGTGATCCCGGTCAGCTGGGGCGAGAGGATCGCCCCGATCGGGCCGGGGTAGGTCGAGCCGTAGGCGTGTCCGCCGGCCTGTTCGTAGACCGGGCACACGTTCAAGCAGGCCGAGCAGCGGATGCAGTGCAACGCCGAGCGGCCGGCCGGGTCCGAGAGCACCGCGGAGCGGCCGTTGTCCAGCAGCACCACGTGCACGTCTTGGGGCCCGTCCCCGGGGGTGACCCCGGTCCACATCGAGGTGTAGGGGTTCATCCGCTCACCCGTGGAGGACCGCGGCAGCAACTGCAGGTAGACCTCCAGGTCGGCGAAGGTGGGGACGAGTTTCTCGATGCCCATCACGGTGATCAGCGTCTCGGGCAGGGTCAGGCACATCCGCCCGTTGCCCTCGGACTCCACCACGGTCAGCGTGCCGGTCTCGGCGACTCCGAAGTTCGCCCCGGAGATCGCGACCTTGGTGGAGAGGAACTTCTCGCGCAGGTGGGCGCGGGCGGCCTCGGCCAGGTCGCGCGGCTCGGAGGTGAGGGTCTCGTCGGTCTCGGTCATCTCCCGCAGGAAGATCTCGCGGATCTCGTGGCGGTTCTTGTGGATGGCCGGGACCAGGATGTGAGAGGAACGGTCGTGGCCCAGCTGGACGATCAGTTCGGCCAGGTCGGTCTCGGTCGCGGTGATCCCGTGCTCGGCCAGGTGGCGTTCCAGGTCGATCTCCGCGGTGGCCATGGACTTGATCTTGATGGCCTCGGTGCTGCCGGTGGCCTGGACCAGGTTCGTGATGATCCGGTTGGCCTCGGCGGCGTCCCGGGCCCAGTGCACGGTGCCGCCGCGGGCGGTGACGTTGGCCTCGAACTGCTCCAACAGCTCGGGCAGGTTCGCCATCACCGACTCCTTGAGGGCCGAACCGGCCGAGCGCAGCGCCTGCCAGTCCGGGAGCTCGTTGACCACGTTGGCGCGCTTGCCGCGGATCGTGTGGGTGGCGTGGCGGATATTGGCCCGCATCTGGGTGTTGCCCATCTCGGCCCGGGCCGCGGCCGGGAAGGCGGTCTCGGCGTGCAGATTCCCGTGCCCGCGCACGGGGCGGACGGCGGGCATCCCGAGGGCGGTGCGGCTCATCGGCTCTCTCCTGAATCGGCGGCCACGGCCGCGGGGGCATCACTACTGGCCGAACCGGCGGTCGAACCGGTGGCGGCTTGGGTCCGGTGGCGTCGTCCGGTCGGGCCGGGGATGGACAGCTCCACCGGCCCGGTCACCTCCAGCGGGTTCTGCCGGGTGGAGGCCAGGATCTCGGCGAAGTGCACGGTGGCCACCCCCGCACCGGTGCGGGAGATCGCCCCGCCCAGGTGCATCAGGCAGGAGGCGTCCCCACCGGTGCAGACCTGGGCGCCGGTGGCGGTGATGTTGCCGATCTTCTCCTCGGCCATCGCCGCGGACACATCCGGGTTCTTGAACGAGAACGTGCCGCCGAACCCGCAACACTCCTCGGCGTCGGGCAACTCGGTGAACTCCACCCCGGCCACCGAGCGCACCAGGTCCTTCTGCCGGTCACCCAGGCGCAGCAACCGCATCCCATGGCAGGACGGGTGATACGTCACCGTGTGCGGGAACCACGACCCCAGCTGCTCGGCGGCATCGGACACCCCGAGCACGTCCACCAGCAATTGGGAGAGCTCATAAGTGGTCCCGGCCACCGCCTCGGCCCGCCGAGCCAGATCCTCGTCCCCGCCGGCCCGGGCGACCATCGGTTGCTGGTGCCCCAGGGAGGCCACACAGGACCCCGAGGGCGCCACCGCGACGTCGTAGTCCGCGGCATTGAAGGCCTTCACGTGGTTGCGCACCACCGGCAGCGCGTCCTGTAGGTAGCCGCTGTTGACGTGCATCTGCGAACAACACCCCTGCCCGGGCGGGAACACCACCTCGTGGCCCAGCCGCTCCAGGACCCGCACGGTCGCCAGGGCGACCCGCGGGTACATCGCGTCCACGATGCACGTGGCGAACAAGGCGATTCTCATGCGACCTCCGTCGGGGAGCAGTGCTGGACGGCCCAGCAGA
This sequence comes from Hoyosella sp. YIM 151337, assembly GCF_026041215.1. Classification (GTDB taxonomy): domain Bacteria; phylum Actinomycetota; class Actinomycetes; order Mycobacteriales; family Mycobacteriaceae; genus Hoyosella. Next base: position 6,269 of record NZ_JAPEIQ010000008.1, on the reverse strand, counting down.
CCGTGTGGTCTGACCACTGTAGGGCAGTGTGAGGCACCGCACAACCACGCCCTCTCCCGGCGTCCGGTTCTAGCGCCCCCTTAGATGCCCGCCCGAGCGTCCGGGTGCCACCCAGGGGCGGCGCCCAACGAGGGGCCAGACGGGGTGTCCGGTGGCCCGCCCGACGGCACGCCGCGCCGGTGGGGGTTGACCGGTGTGATGCACCTCATATAACTTATGTGGCCTGACCACTGTGGTCCGACCACAGCCGGGGCGGTGTCGGGATCCTTTCGCTGCAACCCCTGCCGGCCGGCGTCGAGGCATTGCGCCTCGATGGCGGGCCCCGCCAGATCCTGTCCCCCAGAAAGGACACCCCTCGTGGACAATCTCGCCGTGCTGAGCCTTCTAGCGCTGCTGCCCCTGCTGTTGGTGGGCGTGCTGTTGGCCGGATTCCGCTGGCCCGCGAAGTACGCCATGCCCGTGGGGTATGTGGCGGTCGTGGCCATCGCGCTGACCGTCTGGCAGATGAGTCCGGCCGGGGTGATCGCCGCCTCCATCGAGGGCCTCATCGTGGCCCTCACCCTGCTGTACATCGTCTTCGGGGCCCTGCTGCTGCTCTCGGCCCTGACCGTGGGCGGGGCGATGGCCACCATCCGGGCCGGGTTCGACAACATCTCCTCGGACCGGCGGGTCCAGGCGATCATCATCGGCTGGCTCTTCGGCAGCTTCATCGAGGGCGCCTCCGGGTTCGGCACCACGGCCGCGGTCGTGGCCCCGCTGCTGCTGGCGATGGGCTTTCCCGCGATGGCCGCCGTCATGGTCGGGTTGATCGTCCAGTCCACCCCGGTGAGCTTCGGGGCGGTCGGCACCCCCATCCTGGTCGGGGTGGCCAACGGGCTGGGCGGTGACCCGGCGGTAAGCGAACGGGCGAGCGTGCTTGGGCTGAGCATGCCGGAGTTCGTTGACTCGATCGGGTTCTCCGTGGCGGTCATGCACGCGATCGTGGGCATCCTCATCCCGCTGATCCTGGTCTGCCTGCTCACCGGCTTCTTCGGACCCGAGCGCCGCTTCCGCGACGGGCTGGCCGTGTGGCCCTTCGCGATCTACGCCTCCCTGGCCATGACCGTGCCCTACACCCTCGTGGCCCGCTTCCTCGGCCCGGAGTTCCCGTCCCTGTTCGGCGGGCTGATCGGCCTGGCACTGGTGATGTTCACCTCCAGCAAGGGCTTTTTGATGCCCAAGGACCACTTCGACTTTGGCCCCCGGGACTCCTGGGTCGGGCGCTGGACCGGGACCCTGGACCCCGAGAAGGTTCCGCCGGTGTCCCGGAAGATGAGCCTGGTCCGGGCCTGGGCGCCCTACGCCCTGCTCGCCGCACTGCTGGTGATCACCCGGATCGTCACCCCCGTGACCGAGTTCCTGCGCAGCCTGGCCATCCCTGTGGAGAACATCCTCGGCACCGGGGTCAGCACCCGCATCGAACCGTTCTACTCTCCGGCCCTGCTGCTGATCCTCTCCGCGGTATTCGCCTACCTGCTGCACCGCATGAACGGCCAACAGGTCCTGCGCACCCTGAAGGTCTCGGGTCGCCAGCTGGCCGGCACCGCCGTGGCCCTGCTCTTCGCCCTGCCCCTGGTGCGGGTACTCATCCAGTCCGGCCCGGAACTGAACGCCTCGGGACTGTCCAGCATGCCGGTCACCCTCGCCGAAGGGGCCGCGGCGATCTCGGGGGGCGCCTGGCCGCTGCTGGCACCCTGGATCGGGGCCCTGGGCGCCTTCGTTGCCGGATCGAACACCGTCTCGAACCTGACCTTCTCCCAGTTCCAGTTCTCCACCGGCGTCCAGATCGGCGTGCCCCAACCCGAACTCGTCGTGGCCGCCCAGGCCGTCGGTGGCGCCGGCGGCAACCCCATCTCCATCCACAACATCGTCGCCGCCTCCGCCACCGTCGGCCTCCTGGGCCGAGAGGGTGACCTGCTGCGCCAGACCATCCTGGTCACCACCTACTACTGCCTGGCCGGCGGTGTGGTGGCCTACCTGTTCATCCACGGCCTCGGGGCCAACCCCGGGACCATCATGCTCGTCCTGCTGCTGGCCGGGCTGGCCCTAGTCGCGTGGTGGATGATGCGGCACAACACCCCCGCCCCGCTCCGGACCGAGCGGGTGAGGACCTAAACCCGCGGGCCCATCCCCGGACTGTGGGCCAGACCAGCCCACGGTCCGGGGATCGGTGAGCCTCTCTAGAATGAGGTCCTACCCCTTTACCCCAGGAGCCGTCCGTGCCATCAGCCCCCGCCGCCTACACCCTGGTCCTCGACTGGATAGAGGCCCAACTGCGCACCGGACACCTCAGCGTGGGCGACAAACTGCCCGGAGAGCGCCACCTCGCCGAACAATTCGGGATCTCCCGCGCCTCCGTCCGCGAAGCGGTCCGCATCCTCGACGCCATGGGCCTGGTGTGCTCGGCCACCGGCTCCGGACCCTCCGCCGGCGCCGTGGTCATCTCCGAACCCTCCAAGGCCCTGGGTTGGGCGCTGCGCATGCACATCGCCACCCGCTCCCTGCCCGTCCAGGACATCGTCCAAACACGACTCCTGCTGGAAACCCAGTCGGCCCTCGACGCAGCCGCCGCCCCAGACTCCGATCAGCGGTCAGAAATCCTGAACCAGGCCGCTGAACTGCTCCAGACCATGGATGACCCGGATCTGCCTTCCGGGTGGTTCCACGAACACGACTCCCAGTTCCACACCCTGCTCAGCTCCCTGGCCGGAAACGTGGTGGTCGAAACCATCATGGACTCCCTCCGCCAGGCCACCATCAGCTATGTCCAGGAAACCGTCGCAGGCCTACCCAACTGGACCGACGTACGGTGCACCCTTCAAGACCAGCACAAAACCATCCTGGAAGCCTTCCGAGACCGACGCGGCCACGACGCCGCCGACGCCCTACACCACCACATCACCTGGTTCTACAGCCTCAGCGAAGACCACAACGGCACCGACGACCAGGCCACCCCTGCTCCGACGGGCACGGCAAGCGCCGCACAGCGTTCCTAACGCTTCATCCCTCCAGGACCACCCCAAAACCAGCACCCAAGTCAGACACCGCTAAGGCCTGACCGGAGAGAATGGAAAGGCCCGGGGCTCGCTCCTCCCTGCTAGGAGAAGGCACCCCGTCGAGGCAAAGCTCCCGCGCGCAGCCCGCGACATCAGTGACCTTCGACGAACCAGATCTCAACGGGCTCGCCGGGCCGGACCGTGTGACAGAACCGGCTAACAAGAACAAGGCTGGACCGAGCATCCCACCGGCGTGAAGCCGGACTGATCAAGGTCGCTGTCGATGACTACTCATCGACGCGGAGACGACGGGGGAATCGAGTGCAGCGCGCTTCTGACATTAGTGAAGCCCACTTCTGAACCTGACAGAGAGGAACGACGGCACGCCTGGCGGGCTGTCCCGTAAGACCCGTCCGGTGAACTGTCCGGTGAAGGGAGGCTATATGACACACTGGGGAGCATGTCCCCCTTGAAGGTCGGCTATGCCCGAGTCTCCACCGACGAGCAGGACCTGACCGCGCAGCGTGACGGACTCGCGGCGTTCGGCGTCGATCCCAAGCGCATCTACGTCGATCACGGGCTCACGGGCCGCAACGCCGACCGTGAGGGCCTGCAGCAGGCGCTGGCAGCGTGTCGGGACGGCGATACATTCGTGGTCACCAAGCTCGATCGGCTGGCGCGTTCGGTCCGTGATGCCCACCAGATCGCCGACGACCTCGCGGCGCGGGAAGTGAAGCTGAGCATCGCCGGATCGGTGTACGACCCGACCGACCCGATGGGGAAACTGTTGTTCAACGTGCTGGCGATGGTCGCCGAATTCGAAGCCGACCTCATCCGTGCCCGCACCCGCGAGGGGATGAAGGTCGCCAAGGCCAAGGGCCGGCTGCGCGGGAAGTCACCGAAACTCACCCCCCGGCAAGAAGCTCACCTCGTCCAGCTACATGCCGCCGACGAGCACACCGTGGGCGAGCTGGCCGAGCTGTTCAGCGTGGGCCGCTCCACGGTCTACCGCGCCCTTCAGCGCGCCGAGCGCGGGCGCGAGAACGCCTTGCAGTAGGTGCGTCGTGGACGCTCGAGCGCGGTGGCGAATCCTCAGGCTCCACGTCGAGGACCAGGTGCCCCTCGCGCGCTTAGCTCGCGAGACCGATGTTGGGCTGCGGACCCTGGAGCGCTGGCACGCCCGCTACCGCGCCGACGGCTACGCCGGACTGGAGACAGCCTCGCGAGCGGACACCGGCTCCCGCCGCCTTCCGCCCGACCTCGTCCACCTGATCGAGGGCCTGGCACTGAGCAAGCCGCGGCCGGCCATCGCCACCATCCACCGCAAAGTCACCGGCATCTGCGCCGCCCGGAGATGGCCGGTCCCCTCCTACTCGGTGGTGTGGGACATCGTGCGGACCCTGGATCCCGGCATGGTCACCCTCGCCCTGGAGGGCGCAGCGTCCTACCGCGACAAGCACGAGCTGGTGCTACGCCGGCAAGCAGAGCTGCCCAACGCGATGTGGCAATCCGATCACACCATGCTCGACATCCTGGTGGTGGGCACCGACGGCAAGCCCGCACGGCCATGGCTGACAACGATCCTCGACGACTGCTCCCGGGCGGTCTGCGGCTACACAGTCTTCCTGGGCGCACCGTCGGCGATGAACACCGCCCTGGCGCTGCGCCAAGCGATCTGGCACAAGACCGACCCGGCCTGGCCGATGTGCGGCCTGCCCGACGTGCTCTACGTCGACCACGGCAGCGACTTCACCAGTGACCAGCTCGCCCACACCGCCGTCGACCTCCACATCCGACTGATCCACTCCACCGTCGCCCGACCCCAGGGACGGGGCAAGATCGAGCGGTTCTTCGGCACCATCAACACCGAGCTACTCGCCACCCTGCCCGGACACATCACCGAAGGGCACCCCTGGCCGACACCGAAACTGTCCCTGGCCGCCCTCGATAGCGCCCTGGAGGCGTTCGTGGCCACCTACAACGACCGCACGCACAGCGAGCTCGGAACCTCCCCGCGCAGCGCGTGGATCGCCGATGGCTGGCTGCCCCGAATGCCCGAGAGCCTGGAAGACCTCGACAGACTGCTGTTGACCGTCGCCAAGACCCGCGTCGTGCGCCGCGATGGCATCCGCTTCCAGGGCCTGCGCTACGTCTCGCCAACTCTGGCCGGCTACGTCGGACGCTCGGTCGTGATCCGCTACGACCCCCGCGACATCACCGAGATCCGCGTCTTCGATCACGACGAATTCGTCTGCAAGGCCGTCAACCAAGAGCACCACGACCAGAAGGTCAGCCTCAAGGAGATCCAGGCCGCGCGCAACGCCCGCCGCCGGGCGCTGCGAGCCGGCATCAACGAACGCATCGCCCTCGTGGCCGCACCTACCGAGACGCCACGGATCACCGAAGCACCGGCTCCGGCGCCGAGGTCGGCGTTGAAGATCTACAAGGAGGACCTCAGGTGAGCCAGCGCTTCATCGTCACCAAGGAGCACCGCCGCTTCACCGAGTTCGCCGACGCCGTGCGCCGCGGGCACACCATCGGTTTGTGCTTCGGATCAGCCGGCGTAGGAAAGACACTCTCCGCGCGCCGCTACGCACACTACGAGAAGGCTCATGACCTGCTGACCTACTGGGGGCCGCGCTCCGACAACGACGCCAAGATCTACGCCGCCTTGAACCGGAGCCGCACCGTGCTCTACACCCCCAGCGTGCTGACCACCCCGCGGACCCTGAAGGACGAGCTGACCCAAGCCATCACCCGCACCAACATGTGCATCGAGCAGCACCTCGTACCTCCCGGCACGGCCACTCCCGAGGCCTGGGGATGGCGACACGGCAGGAACTACGTGGAGCTGATCATCGTCGACGAGGCCGAACGACTGCGTCCCGCCGCTCTGGAACTGCTGCGCGATCGCTACGACCGCGACGACATCGCCCTGATCCTGATCGGCATGCCCGGCCTGGAGAAGCAGTTCAGCCACTACCCCCAGTTCTACAGCCGAGTCGGCTTCGCCCACCAGTACCGGCCCCTGGGACAAGACGAACTGCTGTTCGTCCTCGAGCGACACTGGCGATCCCTCGGCAAGACCCTCGACCCCGACGACTTCACCGACGCCCAAGCCATCGCAGCCATCGCACGGATCACCCGCGGCAACTTCCGGCTCCTCGAACGCTGAATCGCCCCGGCTTTAGTGGAGGGCGGGTTCTCCCAGCGCCGGCTGGTACTGGGAGGTGT
>NZ_JAPEIQ010000007.1 GCF_026041215.1 Hoyosella sp. YIM 151337 | reverse complement strand
GGCGCGGTTGCTTTCCCTGACACGCCGATTCTCGGCGGGGCCTCGTCGCCGTCAAGCTCCGCAGCAGAGCTGCCGCGATTCCCCCGAAAACTTCTTCGCGCCCTGCGGGCCGCTGCGCTCGCGAAAACTTTTCTCCTCCTCGCGGTCCCGGAGCTGGACAGCTCCCACGGCCCCGTTCGATTCGGCTTTATGTCAGGGAAAGCAATCCTGCGGGCGCAAACCCGTGAGGGCAGGAGGTCACTATGACAGGCACAGTCACCGAAACAGTGGTGGTCATTGACCGCGACAGCGTCCGCGTGGTGGACGTGGACATGCGCGGATACGGCAGGCTCGCAGGTGTTGGGATCACCAGCGGCCAAGAGAAACTCACCGCCATCACACGCGCCATCTCCGGCCACACATGGTGGGCAATCCACCACGCCAACGGCCCGCGCGGCACCGTCGACGCGATCGCGGAAATCGGGACATTGAGCGAGCGCAACCACACCGCCGAACGATTCTTCGCACACCACCGCATGCCGATGCCCGCCCTCGGGCTGCGCGGACCCGTCGCCCTGATCCGGGACGCAATGACCCGC
>NZ_JAPEIQ010000006.1 GCF_026041215.1 Hoyosella sp. YIM 151337 | reverse complement strand
GGCTTTCGCCGGTGCCGCTTTGCCTGGCGCTTTCTTTGCCTTCATTTGCAGGCCGCCCTTGGCAGGTGCCTTGGCAGGAGGAGCGTCGGAGCCTTCGCTCGCTGCGGGCGCGGCCTTGGCCGGTGCTGCTTTGCCTGGAGCCTTCTTCGCGCCCTTCATCTGCAGGCCGCCCTTAGCGGGGGCTTTCTTGGCAGGAGCTGCCGCGGCGTCGCCTGCGGTTTCTGGTGCCTTTGGTGCCTCTGGCGACGCTGTGCCCGTCGCAGCAGCCGCGGCTGCTTTGGCGGGAGCTGGTGCGGGAACTCTGGCGGGGGAGCGTTTGGAACCGACGGTGAGACCTTCAGGCAGGCCACGCTTGACGGAATCCAGAAGCATCATTGCGACGTCCACAACCTCGACGCCTTCGCCTTGGCCCGACTCTTGCCGCGCGGTGACACCGTCGGAAAGCATGACCCGGCAGAATGGGCAGCCAGTTGCGATCTTCTGTGGGTTGGTGGCGAGTGCCTCATCGGTGCGTTCAACGTTCACGCGCTTGCCGAGGTGCTCTTCCATCCACATGCGTGCACCACCGGCACCGCAGCACAGTGATCGTTCACCATGCCGTGGCATTTCGTTGAGCTGTGCGCCTGACGCCGCGACCAGCTCACGGGGTGCCTGATAGATCTTGTTGTGGCGGCCGAGGTAACACGGGTCGTGATACGTCGTGTTCTCTGCGGGTTCGGCCACCGGGATCAGCCGCTTGTCACGCACAAGCCGGTTGAGCAGCTGCGTGTGGTGGACGACCTCGAAGTTACCGCCAAGCTGGGGGTACTCGTTTCCGATCGCGTTGTAGCAGTGTGGGCAGGTAACGACGATCTTGCGCTGCTTGGGGGCGCGGTCTTCGAAGACTTCGTTGAAGGTCTCGATGTTCTGCTGCGCGAGAGTTTGGAAGAGCAGCTCGTTACCGGCTCGGCGTGCCGAGTCACCGGTACAGGTCTCGCCGGCGCCGAGCACCATGAAGTTCACGCCAGCGATGTGCAGAAGTTCGGCGACGGCACGGGTTGTGCGCTTCGCGCGGTCTTCGTAGGCGCCGGCGCAACCGACCCAGAAGAGATACTCGCTGTCCCCGAAGTCCCCTTCGTAGACTGGTACGTCAAAGCTGAGGTCCTCGGCCCACTTGAGGCGATCGCCAGCATTCTGGCCCCACGGGTTGCCCTTGACTTCGAGGTTCTTGAAGAGGCCTGCGAGCTCCGTGGGGAAGGCGGATTCGATGAGCACCTGGTAACGGCGCATATCGATGATGTGGTCGACATGCTCGATGTCGACCGGGCACTGTTCGACGCAGGCACCGCAGGTGGTGCAGCTCCACAGCACTTCGGGATCGATCACGCCATTCGTTGCGGGGTCGCCCGTAAACTCGCCCACCAGTGGCCGGCCTGCTTCGGTGCGCGCTTCTTCTGGGATGCGTGCGAGCCTTGCCTCGTCAATGTTGCCGTCGCTGTCGACGAGACCTACTTCGTCCCCGCCCATGTCTTTCTTGCCGCCAGCGAGGAGATACGGGGCCTTGGCGTACGTGTGATCGCGGAGGGAGAGAATCAGCAGCTTCGGCGAAAGCGGCTTGCCCGTGTTCCAGGCCGGGCACTGCGACTGGCAGCGGCCACACTCGGTGCAGGTCGTGAAGTCGAGCAGCGCTTTCCACGAGAAGTCCTCGACTTTGCCCGCGCCAAACGAATCGACTTCAGGGTCGGCCTCCTCGAGTTCCAGTACCTGGCCGCCGGACATCATCGGTTTGGCCGCTCCGAGTGCGACCCCACCTTCGTCCTCACGCTTGAAGTAGATGTTGAAGAACGCGGAGAAGCGGTGCCAGGCGACGCCCATCGTGATGAACCGCCCGACAATAAGCAGCCAGATCATGCCCGAGAACAGCTTGATCATGGCGAAGATCGAGACGAGCACTGGTTCAGCCGGCAGCAATTCCGCGACCCAGCGGGTGAAGAAGTACTCTACGTTGCTGCCGCCGTAAACGGCGTACTTTGAGGCGCGCACGAAGATGACGCCGAGGCCTTCAATGAGGACCACAGCTTCGACGAAGTAGGCCTGCCAGAAGCTCGACCCACTGAAGCGGGACATACGGTCAGGGCGGCGCGGATGGTTGCGCTGACGAATGATGATCAGCACGATTATGCCGACGACAGTGCCTATGCCGAGGAGTTCCATGAGGAAACTCCATGGGCCCCAGCCACCGATTATTGGCCAGTGGAAGTGGGGATTGAACGTCTCGCCGTATGCCTCGAGCCAGGCGGATGCGCCGAGAATGAAGCCGACCATTACGAGCCAGTGCGCCCAGCCTACCGACCGGAATTTGTTCATCCGGGTATGCGCAGCGACCTCGACCAGGAGTTGTCTGAAACGCGGCAAGATCGGGAACAGGCGTGTTCCGTCGGGCTGGCCCAGCCGGATCGTCTGCACCATGCGCCATGCGCCGGAGAAGAAGATGATCCAGCACGGGATGCTGAGCACTGCGGCAATGGTGCCGAGTGTCAGCGTCACGGAAGTCACGTCGCTCATGTCGTCGTGGCCTTTCTGTCATGGCGGCCGGGCAGCTTTGCCCTGCACCGTCGCATCCTCCGCGCTTATATTACCTGCTGGTAACGAAGTGCATGTTACTGGCCAGTAACTTAGCGGCGACTGCAAGTGCTTTGCGGGCGAGTATGGACGACGCGACCCCTTTCGCGCCAATTGCCGCCTTGCAGGATGTGTCCGGCTCGCTCGAATTGGGGCTCGTGCACACTCGTCTGCACTAACGGTATTAGCTGCCCGAAACGGAGTTTTGCCCAGGCAGTCCTAACTCGCCGTCCCAGGGATGAAACGCAGGCAGAGAATGCGCCCGCCACCGAGACGGAGGCGGGCGCAGCTCGGGTCAGAAAGGTTTCAGGACGTGCGGATCCTAATATCTGGCCGTTTGTTGAGAATGTCGTTGATAGGTGTCGCGTAAAGCTGAGGCTTCTCCCCGAAGAAGCTCGTTTCCCGTTCCGCATCCGCGCAGGAAGCGAAATCGCCCACGTCTGAGGCGCTGGATACCCCCACAGCTCTAGTGCCGCTGATGATTGCGCCGCCACTGTCACCCTGCAGGGCGCAGATATCCGCGGTGAACGCGTTATCGAGCGTGCGTGCACCCACATCGACCCGCAAGTTCGCGGAAGTGATCACACCGCAGGTGAAACCGGTCGTCACCCCGGACTTGCACACGGGCATACCCACAACGGGGTCAGCGGTGCCTGTGACGTGGATGTCGTTACCGCCGCGCACGCCCGCGGTCTGGAAAAGATCCACGAAGTCTTCGTGGATAGTGATAACCCCATAATCTGCGCCATTCATGTCTGTCTGTGTGAACGTGCCGAACTGCTTGCCGTCGAGTGGGCCGCCGAGGAAGGTCGCTGGAGTGTTCGAACTGTCAGGTCCCTCAGGGTTGCAATGTCCCGCGGTTATGTTGATGACACTTGCGCCAGGGCCTTCCGCATTGAAACCAAGCGAGCAGCGTAACTGGTTGCCCGCAGCGCCCGCGAGAAATGCGTCACCACCCATAGCTTGGTACTGATGCGGGGATCCGGACCCGCTTTCACGCAGCGGTGTGCTCTCGTCAGGCGAAATCTCGTTCACAGGAGTGAACAGGATTCCCACTTCCCGCATGAGTGCAGGGAGATCGAAGAGTCCGTCGAGGCTCCCCGGCCCCGTGTCCGCGACGCCAACAACCACACTGTTCCGGACTAGATCGACCATCACGCCCTGAATCAGGCTCCGGAACGGTTCCGCCAGGGATTCCGTCCACTCGGACAGTGCCAGCACGTCACGGTGAAGCTCAGACTCACTGCGTGCGACATTTTTTACCGAGAAACCGGCCTCTTCGACGCGTTCAGCGAGCGAGTCGGTCGTCACGCCGATCGTCGGGGTGCCGTTGTCCAGCCAGGCGCCGCCGAACTCATCGGGAAACTCCACTCGTAGTTCCTCCGCAAACGTTGCGAGACGCTGTGCGAGTTCTGATTGCTGGAGAAACTCGTCCGCCGATAGCCCTAGGTCGCGTTCGAGCGCTTCGATCAGCGCGGCAGGGAGTGTTGACCCAGCGGGCTGAGGCGCCGCCAGGCTTACTGCTGCTCCCGGAACAAGCAACGTCAAAGCGGCCGCGCCAGCGATCGCGGCGCGCCTGAGAAATGACGAGCGCATCAGTGACCTACCATGCCTTTCTCGGCAGCCCAGGGTGCCCGCGAACGATGATCGCGGGCCGTGCCTTCGGATCACTGTAGGGAGCCCGGGGGACGAGCGGCAGAGTTGAGTTCGATTAGTCACCCAACTGTGACCAGCGAATGCAAGACCGGTTGACGTGGATCACATCATGTGGTTCGCCCGGGTCACGGTCATGAGGCAGACGGTGCGTGCGGAAAACCCATTGTGCGAAGCATCGTGAGCATTTCCGACCGGTTCTGCGCACCGAGACGCTGCCGGATGCGGGCAACATGATGCTCGACGGTTTTCGGCGCGATGAAAAGCCGCTCCCCGATTTCGCGGTAGGGGAAGCCCTGAACGACGAGGTTCGCAATTTCCGCTTCGCGGCGGCTCAGCCCTCCCAAGCTCATCTGAGAAGTGGCTTCGAGGCTGCTGACACTGTTTGCCGACGCGACGTGTCCGGGCATTCGCAGCGCTCGCGCTAGCTGCAGCAGGCCGGACGCGATCCTGGGCTCACATGAGCGGAATGCCGCCTCGGCCGCGAGCCGAGCACCGTCCCAGCGATGTCCAGTGTCCGCTAGCGTCCGCGCACTGGTTTCTACCTCAGTGGGATCGAAGTCTCTTGCCAGCACACGTATCCATGTCCGTCCTGCCGCGGCGAGTGCGGAAGCGTACGAACTGACCTGAGCGGCGGAGCCGAGCTTGTTGGCGTGCGGGGCAAGAGAATCGGGCTTATCCGCAATGATGGCTGCCTGTACCCCGCACCAATGGAATAGAGCCGCCCACAGCGCCGGTGAGCCTAGTGCGTCGAGCAGGCGACTCGCCTGGTCGACTAGGTGCTGTACCTCCGCGTCTTGAGATAGGTGTGCAGCTGCGATCCAGAGTTCACCGATGGGAAGCAATGAGAATAAGTCCGCTGTGCATGCCGCGAGCACGGGGCGGGCTGCCGCCCAGCATGCCGAAAGCTCGGCGGCGTTGTCGGCGCGGCGTGCAATACCAGCGCGCAGTCCGTATTCGAACAGCTTGTCGCGCGGGGACGTGAGATCACCGGTGAGCGAAGCCATCCGGTCGGACGCTTTTTGTGGATCACCAGCGAGCATTGCTGCCCAGCCGTCAAGTAATTGCAGCCGCGCGGTGACGACTTTTTCGGGCCGGTCCTCACTGAGGGCCGTATCAAGGATCGACTGCGCAGCAGCGATGTCACCACAGTGCAGCGCTGCAGTGGCGGCGAGGGTGGCCGCGTGGTCGGGCATTGCTCGCCTCACCGGCGGCGGTGACAGCATCGATACTGAGCGTGCGAGCAGGGCGATCGCGGACCTGCCCGAAGCCGCCATGGAGGCATCAACGCCTTCAGCGAGTAACCGCAGGCCCTGCGCATAGGTCGTGGGGATGCCCTCGTCCGCGTGGTTCAGAAACTCCCGGGCAGCGCCGGCGTCCCCCGCCGCGAACAAGACGACGGCTGCGATCGGGCGGTCCGCGCCCGTGCGCGATGGGCCGAGCCACCGGTAAAGATCCGCGGCGTGCGGGACCATGCCCCGCGCTGTGGCCACGGTCGCGGAAATCCTGATGGCGCTAGCGAGGCCTGCGGCTGAACGTGCAGGATCACCGTTGAGCGCTCGGTTGGTCACCGCGTCGGCGAAGTGCAGCGCGTTGGCGAAGTCGCCGGTGCGAGCTGCGACATCTGCCCGCAGCAAGCCGATTTCGGCGATGTGCGCGCCGGCTGAGCGTGCGGCATCAAGAAGTTCAGCTGCGTGTGCTGGGTCGGAGTGCGCGCACCGCTCGGCACTGTTGACGAGGAAACTCGCAACGGCAGGACTGGTGACGTTATGCTTCGCCAGACCCTGGGCGATAGTGAGAGTGAGGGCGTGACTTCCGCACAGCGCTTCGGCGATGCTCGTGCGCAGCTGTGACAGTTTGGTTGCGCCGATGTGCTGAGCGAAGAGCTTGGTTACGTGCGGCGACACGGCGTCGTGGTCAAGCAGTAGCGCGCTGTCACGCGCTTCGTCGAGTAGTCGTTCAGCCTGCTGCTCGCTGACGCCGAGTGTCGTGGCGACGATTGAAACGGATACCGTGACTTCGGCAACCGCAATAGCTTGCTGAACAAGTGGGGGTAACGCCGCGAAACGACGAGTGAGCCACGCGTTGCCAGCGAGCTGAATCGTGGTGAGGCTGTGGCTCGAACGGTCTTGCAGCAATGCCGCGAGAATCTCATGCACACCATCTGGCCGGCCAGCGGTGATCTCGAATATCGCCGTAGTTTCGTGCTGGTGTAATTCGCGGCCCACCGCCTGGCGTGCCCGCAGGGAGATGCCTTTCGCGTTCAGATGGGCGAGATTCACGACATCGGTGTCAGTGCTGCAGAGCAGCCGGTCCAGCAGCTGCCGATTGGTCCGCGGGCGGGCCGCGATCACGACGCTCGACGTGCGCTCGCGCAGAAGAACCTCGAGTTCCTCGAAGGCAGTTGGTCCTAGCCGGTGCGCATCGTCGATAAGCACTGCCGAACCGGCAGGCGGTTTTTCACCGCTTACCGGGATGCCGCTCACGACGGGCACGCCCAGTGCTTCAAATGTAGTGTGGGCGAGTCGAAGGGTCGTCGTCTTGCCCGTGCCTGCGGGACCAAGTACTACTTTATGCACCGGACGGCCGCGCGCATGGTGGATCATCGCGAGGAGATCGCTAATCTGGCCACCCGGTTCAGGAGAGGTCCTGCTTTCCCTGGCGGACAGGAGTCCGGACGGCCCCGGTTGCCGCGCGCCCGTGTCACGCACTGCCGTCAACGACTCGTCACCCCGCCGAGTACGCCGCCGACCGTATTAAGCGGGGAACCTAGCAGCCCTCCCGCTCCACTAGTGAGTCCACCCGTTGCATCACCCACAGTGCCAGTGACGCCGCTGACCGTACCCGTCACCGGATCGGTGACAGCACCTGCAGTGCCAGCCACTTGGCCGACCGTACCGGTGACGCCGCTGACCGTACTAGTCGGAGCGCCAAGTGTATTGGTGACGCCACCGACAGCGCCGCCGACGGTATCCGTAACACCACCGACTGCGCCGGTCGTACCTTGCACCAGGTTTCCTGCGGTTTGTCCCAAGCCGCCTGTCACACCGCCGACGGTTCCGCCAACGGTGTCAGTCACACCGCCCACGGACTCCGTGACTCCCGAGGTCACCGGGCCCACCACAGTGCCAGGCGACGGCAGCTGTGGCGGCACAAACGGTTGTGGAGCTGTAGTCGTTGGCGGCGGCGTGTTCGTACTAGGGGATTGCACAGGGGGCGGCGGATTCGTCGTGGGCCCAGGAGCGCTGGGCTGCGGAGCTGGCGAGTCCGGGGCACTCGGCTGCGGACTGTTGGGGGCCGGGCTGGGAGCGGGTGTGCTCGGGCCGCTGCCATCGCCGACCGTGTGCGGCGGGCTGCTGGCCGGCGCTTGTGAGCTATCCGAAGTGGGATCTGTGGCGGGTAGCGAGGGGTCCGTTGAAGGACGCTGACCTGCACTGGACACACCGGGGTGTCGCGGGAGAGGGGCCGAGGGCGCCGCTGTGCGCGGAGCTGTGCCGAGAATTGAGGAGGCCGCCGCAGGTTGCTGACTAGGTGCCGCGCCGATGAGCGCAGTAGGAGAGTCGCCGCTGTGCTGCCCGGCGCCCGTCTCGGCTTCGGCGGCTTCCTGCACGCTTCCGGCTGAGGAGGTCATAGGGAAAAAGGACGTTCCGACGCTGAGCGATCCGGCGGCGATCAGGACCACGGCTGCAGCGGCACTTGCGACAGCGGCCGCGCGCCCGACGTTGCGCCGAGACGCTGCCCGTTCGATTGTGGGCAACATCGGTGGAACGGGCCGTCTGCGCTGGGTCGCTGCGAGCTGCTGGGGGCGCGCGCTCGACGCCAACGGTCGGGGCGCGGACGAAGGAGATTCAAAGCTGCCCGACGCGGCGACGTGTGCAGCGCCGATCGCAACCGCGAGACCGGGGTCACGGGGTGTAAGTACTGGCAGCCGGAACTCACGAGTGAGCAACTCGGTGATGAGCGGGGTCGCGGCGACACCGCCAGCGAGGACGATGCGTGCGACGTCCGACTCGCTGATCTGGGCGGTTCGCAGGGCTTGACGGGTGAACTCAGCCAGCCGTCTACATGCCGGCGTGATGAGTTCTTCAAATTCGTTTCGAACGACTCGAATGTCCTGCGCGTTGCCACCACGTTCAGACAGGACTTGGGCGGTCGTTCGGAAGGAGAGGGTCTCGCGAGCAATACGCGCGGCGTTTCGAAGGTTCAGAGCGCTCTCGACGAGTCGTCTTGGAGCGGTTTGATCAGCGAGTTCGGCAATCTCCGCTTCGCTGTGGACCTGTGGAAGTACGTGGGTCAAAAGCGCATAATCGAACCACTCGCCGCTCACGTCCGCCGTCCGAAAGTGCGTGGCTGGCAGCTCGGACCCTGTTTCGGGCGTCCGCTGGGAGATTGTCACGTCCGTATACCGGGCACCGATATCGATAACCAGCGAAGCACCGTCCGCGGCCCCGTATTCACGATGCGTGAAGGCGATCAACGCGTCAGATTCAGTCACCAGCGCGGGCGCTGGCTCACAGACAGTCCGCAAAGCCTCTGCGAACGTCGCCCGTGCATACTCCGACCAGTCCGCTGGGACTGCGACCACCGCCGAAGCAGTCGTATCGCCTCCGAATTCCGCACGCAGCATCTGGACCGCAGTCGCAGCAACCGTTGCCGCGTCGCTGGTCTCGCCGTTCGCTCCGGCTATGCGCACGGCGTCACCGACGCGTTCACAGAGGTCTGAGAGCACGATAGGGCGCGCGGCCGCGTGCCTTTGCACCGTGGCGGCGCTATCGCTGAACGTGACTGTGCCGTCGCTGTGAAGCAGGAGCGGGGCCGGTCTTGTCAGCGCGCGGGCTGCGTTTTCCTCGGTGTTCTGCTCGGTACAGCACGATACCGTGTAGCAGGCGCTTCCGATGCTTAACCCCAGACCAGTCAAGGCGCACCTTTCAGTTTGCTGCAGCGGTGTTGCACTGCCTGCGCTGCAGGCGAACGTTCCCCGCCCACAATCCCAGTCCCGGTGTGGGTGTGGTCTAGGACACGCCAAGACTACCGGGCATATCCCCTATAGGGGGCGCTTCCCCTAAAGATCGTTCCCCTAAGCGACGGTAACCAATCGCGGGTTGTCCCCCATTGGGCACGGTCGGGGCCGCGCGAAGAATCGAGCTCACAACGATGCGCGTGAGCGTGCTTTTGTCACCCACGGACGGAACGAGGGCTGAGGCAATGTCGATTACCGCGGGCAACCCACTGGTTGCACTTATTCTTTGGCTGCTCCGGGACTCGAGTGCCCGTGAAGAGTTCCTCGCCAACCCAGCATGTTTCCTTGAAAAGCACGAGGTACTGCCTTTTTGTCGCGCGGATATCGACGCCATCGCGCCGCTGATCTGCAAAATCGGCGGCTTTAATGGTGATCCGAGTGCCCTAGCCGCGCATCTGTGCCCGTCTGGGTGGTTCGGTGCTTCGCACCTGGCGGCGGGGGGAGCCACCAAAATCGTCAATCTTCTGACTCCCGGCGGTGGGCACGGTGGCGGAAAGGCAGTAGTGGTGCAGGGGCCAGGCGGAAGCTCATCCGCCGTGACCCACGGACCTACGATTGTGGGACCGAGCACCACCGGTCCCACTATCGTCGGACCGACTATCGTCGGTCCGACGATAGTCACGCCCGGAGGTGGGGCAGGCGGGGGCAACATTGTCTTCAACCCCGTGATTGCGCCTGTAATAACTCCAGTGATTGCCCCCGTCATCAATCCTGGCGCACCAGGCGGCGGCGCGGCGGCACCTATCACCAATATCAACAACAATACGAACAACAACATCATCACCACCCCGCCCGGCGGTGGTGGCGACACTATTATCATCAACAATCCGCCCGGCGGAGGAGATGTGACCGGGCCGGTTACCAATATCGGCGACATCGGCAATATCGGCAACATCGGTGACATCAGCCTCGGTGATATCGGTCTGGGGGATATCAATCTCGGTGATATCGGCAATCTCACCGGCCCGATTCTGACCGACATCCTCACGTCAGGAATCACGCTTTCCGAGATTCTCCCGATCGACGTGCTGAGCAACAACGTCTTCGGCGACCTCATCAATGCAGCCTCGCTTGGTGACCTCACCGACATCGGGAACTTCGTGCAAAACCTCTCGAACATCGGCATCCTCGAGCCGTCGCTGGCGATCGGTGACATCATCAACAGCCTCGCCAACGTCGGTGACGTCACCGGAATCGGTCCGATCGGCGACTTCCTGCAGAACATCGCCTTCTTGAACGACCTGACCGCACTCGGTCAGGTGGGTGACATTCTGCAGAACATCACGGGCATCGGATCGATCGATCCGTCACTCCTGCAGAACATTACGGGTATCAACGACCTCGGGGGAATCACCGCAATTCTGCAAGATCTCGACATTACGGATACCGACGTCCTCAGCAACCTCATCAATGTTGGTGACTTCCTGTCGAATCTGTCGGGGATCGGTGACGTCTCCAACATCGGTCAAATTCTGCAGGACTTCGCCAATGTCGGTGACCTGACGAATGTTGGACAGGTCGGCGACATCCTTTCGAACCTCGTCAACGTCGGTGACCCCTCGGCCGTCATTGGTGACATACTCAGCAACGCCGGTGATTTCAGTGGCATCGGCGAGATCGGCAACATACTTTCGGGGCTGTCCCAGATTGGCGACATCACCAATATCGCGACGGTTGCGGACACCTTGCAGCAGTTCGCTCAGATCGGGGACCTCAGCGTTTTCAACTCTGTGCTCGACGGCCTTACGGGGGTCTTCGACCCGGATGTAACCTTCAGCGATCTCGTGGCAGTGTTATCCAATGTCGGCGACATCAACACGCTCAACACCGCGCTCACAGACGTTCTCAACGGATTTAGTGGGATTTCCGATGTCGGCAATCTTGTGGGCGTTTCGGACATCCTCAACGAACCGAGCGCGACGATCGGTGATGTTCTCTCAAACCTCACGGCACAGGATCTCACCGGTATCGGAGAAATCAGCAATGTGCTCAACCAGCTTGCTTCAATCGGTGACACGGCGTTAATTGGCCAGCTCGGTGATGTGTTGTCCAACTTTGCGAACCTCACCGACTCCGCCAATCTCACTGGCCCGCTTTCAATCCTCAGCGACAACCTGCAGAACATCGCGAACATCAGCGATGTCGCCGTGCTTAACCAGGTGAGTGACTTTCTCCAAAACATCAGCATCCTTGACCCATCCGCAACGGTCGGCGATGTGCTGAACAACATCACTGGTACTGCGAATTTTAGCGATATCGCGCTCATCAGCGATGTCCTGCAGAACATCGGTCAGTTCGGAGACCTGACAGGAATCGGTCAGGTCGGCGACACGCTTACTAACCTGATCACCAACAACGGAGATGTCCTTTCCAACCTTAGTGACATCGGTCAGCTCGGCGACGTGCTGTCGAACCTGGCGTCCACGTTCGAGCCCACAACGATTGGCGAAATCGGCGATGTCCTTAGCAATGTCGCCAATGGTGCATCACTCGAGGGTGTCGGAGATGTGCTGTCCAACAACATTGGTCAGTTGGGGCCCCTCACCGCAGTGCTCGGAGATCTCACCGGCATCAGCGACTCCACTGGAATCGGCACTATCGGCGACATCCTGTCGGATCTCGCTTTCCTCAACGACAATGTTGGCGTCGACGTGCTGACGAACGCGCTCCAGAACTTCGCGAACATCGGTGACCCGGTATTTGTCGCTGATTTCCTGAACGCCGTCATCGACTCGGACACGATCGGAATCGGCCAGATTGGTGACGTCCTCACCAATAACGGTGACCTCGGCAACTTCGCGGCGTTCCTGCAAGACGTTGCTCAGATGGGCGATATCGCGGGAGCTGCGGAATTTCTCAACAATATCGGGAACATCGGCGACCTGCTCAGCGCCAACAGCGCGCAACTCATCGGTACGGTCGGCGACGTCACAAATGTGAGCACGATCGGTGATGTGCTTTCAGACCTGGTGGCGCTGAACAACGCGGGCGTCCTCGGTCAGATCGGTGATGTCCTTATCGGGCTCGGCAACGTCGAGAACCTGAGCGGGATTGGGGACGTTCTCAGCAACATCGGAAATGGTTCGGGCGTAGGCGAAATCCTTACTGGCGACGTTACGGCACTCAACCAGATCGGGGACGTGCTCTCGAACATCGGCCAGCTCGGTGATGGTGCCAGCTTCACCGCCATCGGATCTGCACTTGAGAACATCGCCAACATCACGGATCCAACGATTATTGGCCAGATCGGCGATATCAGTGCACTTTCTCCAGTTTTCGACAACATCGCCGTTCTCAGCGACTTGATCGACGCCGGAGATATCACTGTGCTGAATCAGATCAGCGACGTGCTTACCAACGTGGCGGGTGGCAACCAACTTACCGACGTTCTTTCCAATATCGCGCTGATCAATGATCCGGTCGTGATCGGTCAGCTTGGCGACGTTCTGAACAACATTGCTCAACTGAGTGACATCAGCACCATCGGGCAGATCGGTGAACTGCTGAGCGGAAACCAGCTCGGCGATATCACCGGTATCGCAGGCGACTTCGGTGACATCGCCGCAAATCTACTATCAGGCAACCAGTTTGGGGATTTCGCTGGTCATATCGGTGATGTGCTCACCGGGAACGAGGTTGGCAACGTGATTTCAGGTATCGCGGGAGGAAACCAGGTGGGTGACGTCCTCTCGGGCATCACGGCGCTCAACGACGCGGTGGCAATTGGCCAGGTGAGCGACATCCTTTCGAACTTCGCGCAAATTGCCGACAACACGGTGATAACCCAGATCGGAGAAGCCCTTTCCGGCAACCAATTTGGGGATGTGCTGTCCAACCTTGCACAGTTTGACCCAGTGGTTCTCGGCCAGGTGGGGGACGTCCTCTCAGGGTTCAGTGCCTTCACCGATCCCGCGGTAGTGGGACAGATTGGGGACGTCCTCTCAGGAAACGTCGGCGCGATCGGTCAAGTCGGTGACATCCTCTCGAACCTCGCTTCGACGGGCGATATCGCGAGTATCGGTGCGATCGGTGACGCACTGAACAACTTCGCGAACCTCTCCGACACGTCGCTCCTGTCAGACCTCATCACCGCGGGCGATTTCACCGCGATTGGTCCCGTCTTCGAAAGCCTCGCCCAGTTCGGTGACGTGAACAACCTCAGCGTTGTCGGTGACGTCTTGAGCGGCAATGTCGCGCAGGCTGGAGATGTACTCACCAACCTGGCGAACGCTGACGGCGTCACCCAGTTTGGTGACGTTCTCTCCGGGATCGGCAGCGGAAACATCGCGCAGATCGGTGACGTCTTGAGCGGCAATGTCGCGCAGCTGAGTGACTTTAGCGATTTCGCTCAGTTCGGTGACATTCTTTCGGGCCTTGGCGCGCTCAACGACCCCGTTTTGATCGGCCAGTTCGGTGACATTCTGTCCGGCCTCGCGTCGAACAATCCGGTCGCAGTTTCCGATCTTGCCGACATTCTCTCGGGCAACGCTGGTCAGTTTGGGCCGATCACAACGTTCCTCGGCGATATTGCGGGCATCTCCGATCCAACGCTATTCGGGCAGGTTGGCGACGTACTTTCCGGCATCGGAAACGTGGAGAACCTGAGCGGAGTGGGCGATCTGCTGTCTGGTAACAACGGAGACATCCTTTCCGGCCTAATCGGCATCGGTGACGGGAACGGAATCGGCGAGGTCGGCGACGTGCTTTCTAACCTCGCGACGGTGAGCGAGAACCTGAATATCGGTGCGCTCGGCGCGGCTTTGCAGGACATCGCAACGATTGGTGACCCATCCGCAGTCTTCGGCGACATCCTGTCGGGAGACGTACTGTCCAACATCTCGAACTTCGGTGACTTTGGGCTCGCGGAATTGAACCAGGTGGGCGCGTTCTTCCAGGACATCGCGCAGGTGGGAGACCTCACGGCCGTGGGTCAAGTCTTCGACAACCTTGTCAGCCTCAGCGACATCGCGAACATCGGCGAGATTGGCGATGTACTCAGTGGATTCGGTCAGTTCAATGATGTGCTATCGAATATTGTTGGCGGAAACAACCTCGGAGACGTCTCAGGTATCGGGGATGTCAGCGATATTCTCTCCGGCACTCAGTTCGGTGACATCCTGAGCGGTTTCGGCGATGTGCTTTCTGGGTTTAGCGCGGATCCGGCCGTGATCGGTCAGTTCACGGACGTACTCAACAACCTGGCTGGTGGCAACGAGTTCGGTGACATCCTGTCAAACATCGCTAACCCGGCACTGATCGGCCAATTTGGTGACGTCCTCAGTGGACTCGCTTCTGTAGGCGACCCTGCGGCAATCGGCCAAGTCGGTGATGTCCTGTCAAACATCGGCTCGTTCGGTGACGACGCTACGATCGCTTCGCTCGGAGCGGTACTCCAGGACTTTGCCAACATCAGCGACGCCGCTCTTATCGGGGACATCCTCAGCAATATCGCTACCGGCGATCCGTCTGCCGTTTTTGGAGATGTCTTGTCGAACATCGGTCAACTCGAGCAGGTTGGCGCATTTTTCGAGACTCTCGCGCAGGCGGGTGACATTACCGGCATTGCAGGCAACCTGGCAGATATCGGCGACGTATTGTCAGGCAACCAGCTCACTGACGTCCTGTCGAATATCGCACAGCTCGGAGACATCACGGACAATACCGTGATCGGCCAGGTCGGAGACGTGCTCTCGAACTTCGCGCAGATCACCGACCCCGCAATCGTCGGTGACTTTAGTGAAGCTCTGTCGGGTCTTGCTTCGGGTAACCAACTAGGTGACGTGCTCGGCGGCAATCAGTTCGGCGACGTTCTTTCCGGTCTCGCTCAGATTGGTGATCCTACCGCGATCGGTCAGCTTGGCGATGTGCTGATCGGAATCGGAAACGTCGAGAACCTCGGACAAATCGCCGACGTGCTTAGTGGCGACCTTTTCTCCGGCAATTTCACTGAGGTCGGAGACGTACTCTCGCAGCTTGTAACGCTGGGTGACACCGCCAACCTGACTGCCATCGGCAACGCTTTGCAGGACTTCGCTAACATCACTGATCCGTCTGTGCTGAGCGACATCCTCAACCCTTCCAGCGACATCGGTGACATCCTCTCTGGCTTCACCACTGGTGACATCGGGCAGCTCGCGGCATTCTTCAATGACCTGGCTGATGTCGGTGACGTCAACGCCATCGGTGATGTGCTGAGCAACATTGGGCAGCTCAGTGACATCGCAAACGGAAATACCATCACAGACGTCCTTAATGGGCTTGCCGGTGGTAATCAAATTGGGGACATGGTCGGCGGCATTGCCAACGGCGACAACGGCGTCGGCCAGATTGGCGATGTCGCGGCCATTTCGCTCGCACAGGTCAGTGATGTTCTCAACAACAGCCAGTTTGGTGATGTGCTGTCAAACCTCGCTAGCATCGGCGACCCAACACTGATCGGCTCGTTTAGCGATGTGCTAAACGACGCGGCAGCGAATCTCGGGTCGGGCAACACGGTCGGCGACATCACCGGCATAGCAAGTGAAGTCGGAGATGTGCTGTCCGGTGATGTGCTCTCAGCAATCACCAATAATGGAGATCTCGGCAACCTCACCAACTTCTTCCAGAACATCGGTCAGGCCGGTGACCTCAGCGTTCTGAGCCCGGTTCTCGACAACGTAGGCCAGATCGGCGATGTGCTCACTGGCGACTTCGGCCAGTTCGGTGACGTGCTGTCTGGAATCGCCAACATTTCGGATCCGGCGGTGATCGCCCAGGTTGGTGACGTCCTCACCAGTCTGGCCGGCGGCAATGACATCAGTGATGTGCTGAGCGGCCTGACAACTGGAGACATCGCATCGATCGGTCAGATCGGAGATGTCCTCAGCGGCATCGCCAACATGGACAACGCTGGCCAGGTCGGCGATGTGCTCAGCGGTTTCGGCAACCTAGAGAATGTCGGCCAAGTCAGCGAGATTCTGTCTGACCTGGTAGACGTCGGTGACTTCGCGCCGGTTACCAACCTCGGTGATGTGCTGCAGGGATTCGCAAACACGGGCGACATCAGCCAGGTCGGCGCATTCTTCGACAACATCACGCAAAACGGTGACCTCAGTGTTCTGAACCCAGTTTTCGAAAACATTTCGACACTGAGTGATTTTGGGAACATCAGCGACATCAGTGACGTGCTTAGTGGCATCGGCAATATTTCTGATCCCACCGTCATCGCTCCCATCACTGACGTGCTGTCGGGCATCGCGAACATTTCCGATCCCACGGTGATCGGTCAGGTCGGTGACGTCCTTTCTGGTCTCGCATCAGGCAACGATGTGGGTGACGTACTCTCCGGCCTGTCAGGCATTGGTGACGGAAACTCAATAGGGCAACTCGGTGACGTCCTCAGTGGACTCGGCTCCTTCGGTGACGTCACGGGGATCGGAGAAGTCGGTGACGTCCTGTCGAGCCTCGGAGGACTCGAGAACATCGGACAGGTCGGTGACATCCTCTCGAACTTCAGCGCGATCAGCGACAACCTGAACCTCGGAACACTCGCAGCGACGTTGCAGGATGTCGCGCAAATGGGAGACTTCGCCCCGTTCCTGCAGGACATCGCTCAGGTCGGTGATGTCACCGGCATCAGCGCGGTATTCGACAACCTATCTGCACTGAATGACCTCAGCAATGTCGGTCACATCAGTGAAGTGCTGTCAGGTATCGGTAATGCGAACGAGGTCGGCAATGTTCTCAGTGATCTGGTGGATGCGGGCAACGCCAATCAGATTGGTGACGTCTTGAGTGGCCTGGCAAATGCAAACCAGCTCGGTGATGTCCTATCCGGGTTCGCGAACATCACCGACCCCACCGTTTTCGGTGAGATCGGCGACGTCCTTAGCGGCATCGCGAATCTCGACAACACGCAGATCGGCAACGTACTCAGTGATCTGGTGGATGCGGGCGACTTCGCAAATGTCGGCGAAATCGGCGATGTGCTCTCGAATCTCGCGAGTGCAGGCGACTTCACCAACATTGGACAAATTAGCGACATCCTCAGCAACTTCGGCACGATCAGCGACAGCTTCAACGTCGGTGAACTCGGTGCGGTTCTGCAAGACATTGCGCAGACGGGCGATATCAGCGAGGTTGGAGCCTTCTTAGACAATCTCGCCCAGATGGGTGATCTCAACGTTCTCAGCCCAGTCTTCGAGAACATTGCTGCGCTTAATGACATCAGCAATGTTGGGCAGATTGGGGACGTGCTCAGCAACTTCGTCGAAGCCGGGAACGGGAACCAACTCGGTGATGTTCTGTCCGGCATCGCAAATATCTCTGATCCCACGGTGATTGGTCAGGTCACCGACATCCTGTCGAACTTCGGCAATGCCAACGAAATTGGTGACGTTGTGTCAGAGCTGATTTCGATCGGCGATAACGCCACGATCGGACAGATCGGCGATGTGCTGAGCGGTATCGGTTCCTTCGAGAACTTCGGTCAGATAAGCGACTCTCTCAATGACCTCAGCGCGCTGAGCGACAACCTCAACATCGGTGCGCTAGGCGCGACACTGCAGGACGTTGCCCAGACCGGTGACATTGGTCAGTTTGCGGCATTTTTCCAGGACGTCGCCCAGGTTGGAGACATTGGACAGCTAGGTGCAGTCTTCCAAAACCTCTCAGTGCTCAGCGATCTCGCCAACCTGGGAGACATCGGTGATGTCCTTTCCGGGAACGCGAATCCAGTCACTGACATCCTGTCGGGTGACATCACCAACATCGGGCAGATGGGTGACGTGCTGAGTGACCTGTCGGCGCTGAATCCTGCCGTCATCGGTCAGGTCGGTGACGTTCTGTCCGGAATCAACGGCAACGAGTTTGGTGATCTGCTCTCCGGGAATGCTGGACAGATTGGTGACGTACTCTCCGGGCTCAGCTCGATCGGCGATCCAACAGCAATCGGTCAGGTCGGGGACGTCCTCTCGGGAATCGGCAACATCAGCGATTTCGGCCAGCTTGGTGACCTTTTCAGTGGCAATGAGGTCGGTGACATCATTGCCAACATCGCGTCGATGAGTGACAGCTTCAACCTCGACGCAGTCGGGACTGTCCTGCAGGATTTCGCGAACGTTAGTGACCCGCAGTTGCTCTCGAACTTCCTGAACGACCTTGTTAGCGCTGACCCGTCGGCCACTGTTGGGGACGTGCTTACAACTATCTCGAGTGGAGATGTTGGGCAGCTCACCGCCATCGTTCAGGACATCGCGCAGGCAGGTGACCTCAACGGGATCAATGCGGTGTTTGACAACCTCGCGCAGTTGGGTGATATCAGTGACGTCGGCCAGTTCGGTGATGTCCTTAGCGGACTCGCTGCCTTGAATGACCCGTCAATAATCGGTGAGATCGGTGATGTGTTCTCCGGCTTCACCGGTATAGCGGATCCCGCGGTGATCGGTCAGATCGGTGATGTTCTCAGCGGCAATCAGGTCGGTGACGTGCTGTCGGGCCTTACTGCGGTTGCCGACCCCACAGTGGTCGGGCAGTTTGGCGATGTTCTTTCGAACCTCGTTACAATCACCGATCCTGCGATATTCGGTCAGGTGGGTGACGTCCTGTCCAACGTGGCCGACATCGAAAATGTTGGCCAGTTCGGCGATATTCTCTCCAATCTGGCAACGCTGAGTGACACTGTCGACATCGGAAACCTGGGAGCTGCATTCGGGGACATCGCGAACATCAGCGATCCCGCGATTGTCGCTGACTTCCTCAACGGACTGGCGTCGGGTGATCCATCAGCTGCGGTCGGCGATGTGTTGTCGAATATCGCGTCTGGCGATATCGGGCAGCTCGGGGCGTTCTTCAGTGATCTCGCGGAGGTTGGTGATATCAGTGCTGTCGGTGCTGTGTTCGACAGCCTTGCGCAGCTAGGTGACATCAGCGGTGTCGGCCAAATCGGTGATGTTCTCAGCGGTAACGATGTCTTTGGGCAGGTGGGTGACTTCCTGAACGGCGTTGGCAACATTTCCGACCCGACGGTGGTCGGTGAGATCGGAGATGTGCTTTCGGGTCTGAGCGCGATTGGTGATCCAGCGATTGTGGGCCAATTCGGTGATGTGCTTTCCGGTATCGCTTCTGGCAATGAGCTCACGGACATACTGAGTGGTGACTTCGGCCAGCTCGGGCCGATTAGCTCGGTGATTGGGGACCTCACGGGCGTGTCGGACCCAACGGTGATCGGTCAGATCGGCGACGTTCTCTCGAACCTCGCTGCTGTCGGTGACCCAACACTGATCGCTTCGATTAGCGATGTGCTAAACGACGCGGCAGCAAACCTCGGGTCGGGGAACGTGGTCGGCGACGTCCTGACGAACCTAATATCGCTTAACGACACAGTCGATATCGGGAATCTCTCCGCCACGTTGCAAGATTTCGCCAATATCAGCGACCCCTCAGTCCTCAACGACATGATTGACAGCGTCGTGAACGTCAGCGGCGACCCGTCCGCGGCCATTGGTGATGTGCTGTCGGGCCTCTCAGCCGGGGACATTGGCAATGTGACCGCGTTCTTCGAAGACCTCGCCCAGATCGGCGACTTCGGCAACATCTCGGCTGTGGTCGAAAATATCGCCACTCTTGGCGATATAGGCAACATCGGCCAGATTGGTGACTTCACTGCCAACATTGGTGACTTGCCCGGGCTCGGGGATTTGCCTGGCCTAGGTGACCTGCCAGATCTCTCAGAAGTTCTTGACCCCAGCCTAATTGGCGATCTCACAGGAGGTATTGGTGCAGTGGAATTTGTAGGTGATATCTCCGGCGGGTTCAGCGGTGCAGCTGAAGCCGTGGCAGGGGTCGCGGGTGCCGCAGCGGGCGCGGCGGAAGCTGCGGGCGCTGCCGCGGGCGCGGTCGCGGGTGCAGCTGGGGCAGCAGCTGCTGCAGGAGGTGCGCTCTCGGGTGCAGTGGACGGAACCGCGGGGGCAGCCGCGCAAGCAGCGGGAGCGCTGTCCGGCGGGGCAACGGCAGTCGGAGACGTCGCTGGAAACCTCGGGGGCGCGTTCGCCGGTGGTGCTGAAGCGCTTGCGGGCGCAGCGGGCGGTGCGACGGGGGCGCTCAGCGGTGCTGCAGGGGCCGCAGCCGGAGCCGCCGGTGCGCTCGCAGGTGCTGCCGGGGCTGCGGGTGACGTTGCGGGAAGCCTGGGCGGTGCCTTCGCCGGCGGTGCGGGAGCGATTGGTGGCGCCGCTGGTGCGGTCGCTAGTTCGGCTGGCGCTGCTGGTGACGCTGCGGGAGCTGTTGCAGGGAGCGCTGGCGCTGCGGGACAAACGGCAGGTTCGGTTGCCGGAGCTGCTGCCGCCGCAGCAGGTGGCGCGGCAGCGGCAGCAGCAGGCCTCGCAGCCGTTGCGGCCGGTGGTGCTGAAGCAATCGGTGGATTTGCGGGCATGGGAGAAGCGCTTGCGGGTGCTGCGAGCGATCTTGCAGGTAGCGCTGGTGCGGTCGGAGGTGTGACAGGAGCTCTCGCCGGATCTGCTGGCGCCCTGGGTGACGCTGCTGCCGCCGTGGGCGGTGCCTTTGAAGGCGGCGCGGGCGCGGTCGGTGACGTTGCGGGCGCGCTCGCGGGATCAGCTGGCGCGGTCGGTGAAGTTGCCGGGGCTGCGGCAGCCGGACTTGCGGGTGGAGCTGGAGCGGTCGGTGACGTCGCAGGCAGTCTTGCCGGTTCGGCTGGAGCGCTCGGAGAAGCCGCCGGGGCTGTTTCTGGCGCACTGAGTGGCGGCGCGGAAGCTCTCGGCGGTGCAGCCGGAGCGTTCACGGGCGCACTCGAGAGTGGTGCCGAAGCCGCAGGTGCGGCCGCAGGAGCGTTCGCTGGTGCAGCGGGTGCGGCGGGCGACGTCGCCGGGGCGGTGGGCACGGGTCTCGCTGGTGGTGCGTCGGCGATCGGCGATGTCGCGGGCGGCCTCGCAGGTGGCGCGGGGGTCCTCGGAGAAGCCGCGGGCGCTCTGGGTGGTGCAGCTACAGGCGGCGCAGGTGCGGTCGGCGACGTGGCGGGAGCTTTGGCGGGGAGCGCAAGTGGATTGGCTGGTGCCGCTGGCGGTCTGACTGGTGCGTTTGAAGGCGGCGCCGCTGCATTGGGTGACGCTGCCGGTGCGTTGGCCGGCAGTGCGGGTGCGATCGGTGACGTTGCGGGTGCAGCTGCGGGCGCCTTCGCTGGCGGTGTTGAGGCACTCGGTGGTGTGGCTGGCGCGCTGGCTGGTTCGGCTGGCGCGGTCGGTGATGTCGCTGGCGGTCTGGCTGGTTCGGCTGGCGCAGTTGGTGGAGTCGCTGGCGGTCTGGCCGGTTCTGCGGGCGCCCTCGGGGAGGCTGCTGGCGCGGTCGGCGGCGCATTCACCGGTGGAGCGGAAGCGATTGGCGGTGCTGCTGGTGCCCTTGCGGGGTCAGCCGGAGCTGTCGGTGAGGTTGCTGGTGCGCTCGCCGGTTCAGCCGGAGCGCTCGGCGAGGTTGCTGGTGCGGGAGCCGGAGCGTTCGCTGGTGGCGCCGAAGCGCTCGGTGGTGTCGCAGGAGGGCTGGCGGGTTCGGCTGGTGCGGTTGGTGACGTTGCCGGTGCACTCGCAGGAAGCGCGGGCGCACTCGGAGAGGCTGCGGGTGGCTTTGCGGGCGCCTTCGCCGGTGGCGCAAGCGCACTTGGTGACGCTGCGGGTGCCGTGGCCGGTGCCGCTGGCGCAGCGGGAGAAGCCGGTGGTGCTCTCGCCGGAGCCGCCGGTGCAGCTGGCGAGGTCGCCGGGGCGCTCGCGGGTTCGGCTGGCGCTGTCGGTGACGTTGCCGGTGCTCTCGCGGGAAGTGCGGGCGCCCTCGGGGAGGTTGGTGGCGCCCTCGCTGGATCGGCTGGCGCATTAGGAGCCGCGGCTGGCGCGGTGGCTGGCGGTGCTGAGGCCGGTGCGGGTCTCGGTGGTGCGCTTGGTGACTCGGCCTTCGGGCTTGGAGGAACACTCGCTGGCGGTGCTGAAGCCGCCGCCGGCGCAGCCGGTGCCCTGGCTGGCGGTGCGGAAGCGCTCGGCGGTGTAGCTGGTGGTGCGGCGGGTGCGTTTGCTGGTGGTGCTGAGGCTGTGGGTGGCGCAGCTGGCGCCCTGGCTGGCGGTGCGGAAGCGCTCGGCGGTGTAGCTGGTGGTGCGGCGGGTGCGTTTGCTGGTGGTGCTGAGGCTGTGGGTGGTGCGGCTGGCGCCCTGGCTGTCGGTGCGGAAGCGCTTGGTGGTGTTGCTGGTGGTGCGGCGGGTGCGTTTGCTGGTGGTGCTGAGGCTGTGGGTGGTGCGACTGGCGCACTAGCTGGCTCGGCTGGTGCTCTCGGGGATGTCGCCGGTTCAGCTGCTGGGGCCTTCGCCGGGGGCGCTGGAGCGCTGGGCGAAGCGGGTGCCGCGTTCGCAGGTTCAGCTGGCGCCATCGGCGACGTGGCTGGAGCGGCCGCTGGTTCAGCCGGTGCAGTTGGAGACGTGGCCGGTGCGCTGGCTGGTTCCGCGGGCGCACTTGGAGGTGCCGCGGGTGCCTTCTCCGGTGCGTTGACCGGGGGTGCTGAGGCTGTTGGCGGTGCGGCTGGTGCGCTTGCTGGTTCTGCTGGGGCGGTCGGTGATGTCGCTGGTGCGCTGGCCGGCTCTGCTGGGGCGGTCGGTGATGTCGCGGGCGCAGCTGCGGGCGCATTCGCTGGCGGTGCTGAGGCCCTCGGTGGTGCCGCTGGTGCGCTTGCTGGTTCTGCTGGGGCGGTCGGTGATGTCGCTGGTGCGCTCGCCGGCTCAGCAGGTGCGCTGGGTGGAGCAGCGGGTGCCTTCACTGGCGCGTTCGAGGGCGGTGCGGACGCTGTCGGAGGAGCCGCCGGAGCGCTTGCCGGGTCGGCGGGTGTTCTCGGCGACGCCGCTGGCGCGTTCAGCGGGGCGCTGCAGGGTGGTGCTGCGGCTGCGGGCAACACCGCCGCAGCATTGGCGGGCAGTGCGGGCGCGCTCGGTGACGCTGCAGGTTCTGCTGGCGGCGCGCTCAGCGGTGGTGCTGATGCTCTTGCCAGTACTGCGGGTGCGGTCGCTGGTTCGGCCGGCGCGCTTGGAGGGCTTGCAGGTGCGCTGGGAGGCGCCGTTAGCGGCGGGGCAGGAGCTTTGGGCGGTGTGGCCGGGGCGGCTGGAAGCGGGCTTGAAGGCGGAGCCGGCGCTGTCGGCGGCGCCGCTGGTGCACTCGCCGGTTCTGCGGGTGCGCTCGGAGAAACAGCGGGTGCGTTCGGTGGCGCCCTCGGAGCCGGTGCGGACGCCTTCGGTGGTGCCGCAGGCGCTGTGGCAGGTTCCGCAGGTGCACTGGGCGATGCCGCAAGCGCATTCTCTGGTGCTCTGCAAAGCGGCGCTGACGCTGCTGGTGGCCTTGCTGGTTCGGCAGGAGCGGTCGGTGATGTCGCCGGGGGCCTGGCGGGAAGCGCCGGTGCGATCGGCGACGTTGCAGGGGCTGGCAGTGCTGCACTTGCCGGTGGCGCTGGTGCTGCCGCTGCGGCCGCTGGCGCGCTCGCGGGCAGTGCGGGTGCACTGGGCGAGGCGGCTGGTGCGGCTGCAGGTGGCGCGGAAGCGATCGGTGATGTGGCTGGTGCCCTTGCAGGCGCTGCGGAAGCGGGTGGTGCGCTTGCCGGTGCTGCTGAAGCTGTGGGAGGCGCCGCGGGTGGCTTCACGGGAGCCTTCGAAGGCGGCGCCGATGCGCTGGGTGGCGCAGCGGGTGCGCTCGCTGGGTCAGCTGGTGCTGTCGGCGACGCAGCTGGCGGGTTCGCAGGGGTGCTTGACGGTGGCGCTGGAGTCATCGGCGACGCGGCAGGAGCGTTCGCTGGTGCCGCGGGCGGTTCGGCAGATGCTCTCGGCGGAGTCACCGGTGCGGTGGCTGGAGGCGCCGACGCGCTTGGCGACGCGGCCGGGGCGCTGTCCGGGAGCACCCAGTTCCTGGGCGATGCAACAGCTGGTGTGGCCGGTGCCGGAGGTGCTGCCGCGGAAGCTGTTGGAGGCGTCGCGGGCGCTGCTGCGGGTGGAGCCGAGGCGATCGGTGGAGTTGCTGGTGCCGTCTCAGGGACACTTGAAGGCGCGGCTGGGATTACGGGCGGACTCACCACGGCGTCTGAGTCGGTGAGTGCAATGTCCGTCCCGGACAGCACGGACAGCTTCAGCGGAACCACGGACTACAGCACTTACAGTGCTCCCGTAACCGACTACGCTGCCCCGGTTGCCAGCACGACCGGTGCGGTCACGGGTGTCGTGACCGATACGGTGGGGAGTGGTGCAGACACTCTGGGTACGACCGCCACGGGGCTGACGAGTGGGCTTACATCCGGGCTCTCAAGCGGCCTGTCGCAAACGTGGGATTCCGGTTTGACGTCCGCATTCGATGCTCCCGTCGCAGACAGCGGCGACTTCATCGGGTGACCGTGCAGCGTGAAATTGGCCCGGTGCAGAGAAATCGTCTGCACTGAGTAGATCGAAGCTGGCGTGCTCCCGGACTGGACTTGGTAACCTCCGGGAGCACGCCGTCCCAAGGTGAGCTTCACTGCGCGAAAGGGACCACTTGATGACGCAGACGCCCGAGCGCACTGCCACGATCGATCGCTCCAGCGTGCCGGGCTCGCAGGACGGTACGACGCAACATGTCACAGTGTCATCAGTGCGAAGCAAGGTGGCCGATCAAGCCGCACTCGTGGCGATGGTCGACACGGCGCTGCGTGCGGTAACGAAATCTGGCCGCGATGACTTGGCCCGCAAACTTATAGCTGTCCGGGAACGTGTCAGCGATTCGAGGCTGCGTGTGGCAGTCGTCGGTGAGTTGAAGCAAGGTAAAAGTCAACTCGTCAACTCTTTGATCAACGCGGGTGCGTGCACGGTCGGTGACGACGAGGCGACGGCAGTGCCAACGCAGGTTCACTACGCGGAGCAGGCAGCTGCCTTTCTTGCCCTCAGTGATACCTCGGGGAACGTGTCGCGCCAGCCGGTGCCGCTGGACGAAATCCATGCGATCACACCACTCACGCCGTTCGCGGCCGGGCAAAGCGTGCTGCGGCTAGAAATTGGCATTCCCTCGCCGGTGCTGCGCGAAGGCCTCATGCTCATCGATACGCCAGGTGTCGGCGGACACGGTAATCCACGATTAGCCAGCACACTCAGCCTGCTGCAAACATCTGATGCAGTCTTCTTCGTCACCGACGCCAGTCGCGAGCTGACGGTGCCGGAAGTGGACTTTCTCCGCCAGGCTGCGGGCGTGTGCCCGGCCGCCGCATGTGTCGTCACTAAAACAGACCTTTATCCGCACTGGCGCGAAATCGCCGCAGCCAA
This sequence comes from Hoyosella sp. YIM 151337, assembly GCF_026041215.1. Taxonomy (GTDB): domain Bacteria; phylum Actinomycetota; class Actinomycetes; order Mycobacteriales; family Mycobacteriaceae; genus Hoyosella. Next base: position 671,330 of record NZ_JAPEIQ010000006.1, on the reverse strand, counting down.
CGAGCGCCACCTGGCTGAGGCCCGAATCGAAATTCCGGTCCTTGCCGTGTCGGCGTTGCTGCGCGGATATGCGCTGCAGCGCCGAGACGAGTCACTCAACCAGGAATCGGGTTTCCTGGAACTGTTTCGTTTCCTGCGTGATGACGTTGCGGAGACGGTCTCAGGAACGTTGCGCCGGCTGGCCGCGACAGACGTCACCGCAGCAACCGAACACCTGATCATCTCGATGCGCGCTGAACTGGCCTCGCTGCGCGACCCCGCACGCCACGCGGAACGTCTCGCGGACTTCGAAAAAGCCCGTACCCGGGTGGAGGAACTCCACAAACGTTCGGCCCTGTGGCAACAGACGCTCAACGACGGCGTCATGGACCTGGTCGCGGACATTGAACACGACTTGCGGGACCGCTTGCGCCACGTCCAGAGGGCGGCGGAAGAGACCGTCGATACCACTGACCCTGGGCCGGCCTGGGAGGAACTCGGCGGATGGCTTGAAGACCAAGCGGCTAAGGCGGTGGGCGACAACTTCGTGTGGGCCCATGAGCGTTCCCTTTGGCTGGCTGAACAAGTCGGTGAACACTTCGCTCTCGACCACGCCGTCGACATCCCCGACATTGAGCTCGATGATGTCGAGGGCGTGCTGGAACCCGTCGCGGACCTCGGGGAAATCGAATCAGGCAAGCTAAGCGTCACCGACAAGGTGATGGTGGGGATGCGAGGGTCCTACGGCGGAATCCTCATGGTGGGTCTCGCGACGACGCTCGTTGGTATGGCGCTGATAAACCCGCTCTCGATCGGCGCGGGCGTAATATTCGGAGCACGCGCCTACAAAGAAGACATGGCTAACCGCCTGCAGAAGCGGCGCGCCGACGCGAAGATGGCGATCAGGCAGTACACCGACGATGTTGCCTTCCAGACGGGCAAAGAGTCGCGAGACCGGCTGCGGTGGGTGCAGCGCCAGCTTCGTGACCATTTCACCGACATCGCTGGCCAAACGCTGCGGTCCCTCAACGACTCGGTACGCACCGCCCAAGAAGCGGTGAACCTCTCGAAACGTGACCGAGAGGTCCGGATCGCTCAGCTCGAAAGCTCACTGGCGGAACTCACAGAACTCAAAGCCGCCGCGCAGCGGATGCTAGGGAAGTAACGGGCATCGCCAGCGTGGAACTACACACCCAGAACTACAGGCCGGAAACTACTTCGCGGAAACTACAAGGCAGGAACAGTGACGGGACCTCAGCTTTCTCACGCCCGTGAATTGATCAGCGAAGCATCGCGCCTTTACCGGGGCAGCATCGGCATCAAGCAGGCGATTGCGGACTGTGACGAACGCACCCGTCAGCCCCTGCGCATCGCGTTCTCCGGCTCGCTCAAAGCCGGAAAGTCGACGCTGCTCAACGCGCTGGTTGGTGACGAGATCGCGCCGTCCGATGCAACCGAATGCACAAAAGTGGTTACCTGGTACCGCCACGCCCACGCGCCGAGCGCAGTGGCCTGGCGCGAAAGTGAGGGAGTTTCGGAGTCTTCGCCGGTGATCATCGATCGCAGCGGCCGGAACCTGGCGTTCCACCTGGGTTCGAGGACCGCGTCTGACATCGACTGCATAGAAGTCGGGTGGCCGTCAGAAAGCCTCGAGAAGACGATGCTGATCGACACCCCGGGGATGTCGTCGCTGTCCCACGATGTATCGGAGCGGACGGCGCGTCTGCTGACGCCAGAGCGCGGCCCCTCGGAAGCTGACGCGGTGGTTTACCTGCTCCGCACGCTCAACGACACGGACATCCGCTTCCTCCGGGAGGTTGGCTCCCGGCTCGGCGGGGAAACCGGGCCACTCGGAATCATCGGTGTTGTTGCGCGAGCCGACGAAATCGGTGCTGGCCGACCAGATGCGATGGGCGCAGCGCGTGACGTCGCGGATCGGTTTGCGGCGGAACTGGAGAGCGCCGGCCTGTGTCAGGCCGTGGTGCCAGTGTCTGGGCTGGTCGCACTCGCAGCTCGCACCCTGCGTGAATCCGAGTTCGCTGACTTGCAGCGAATCAGCCGCGTTCCCGCAGGGGATCGTGACCTCGCGCTGCTGTCGGCTGACCGTTTTACTCGCTCACCAGATCTGCCAGTGGCCCCTGAAGCGCGGTCCGCGTTAATGAACCGGTTTGGGGTGTTCGGCGTGCGTGTGGCAATCGGTTTCCTGCAGGATGGCGTTGCCTCCGCGAACGAATTAGCGCAAGCGCTGCTCACGCACAGCGGAGTTGATGACCTCACTGAGCTGATCGCTGTTCATTTCCGGCAGCGTTCAGAGGAGCTCAGGGCGCATTCGGCGCTGCTGACGTTGCGCGAGATCCTATCGACTTCGCAGGTCAGCGGTACCGGCGAGCTACTGGCCCGGGTGGACCGTTCGTTAGCGAGTGACCATGGACTGGAAGAGCTGCGTGTGCTCGCCCGGCTCAAAAACAAGCTTTCCGGCGTGCCTGATGTGAGCGACCTGAAGCGGATCCTCGGAGGCCGAGGCACCTCGCCTCAAGCTCGTCTCGGCGTCCCGTCGGGCACGCCCCCTGACGTCGTCCGGCAGTTAGCTCGTGATTCTGCTCTTCGCTGGCGTTCCCGCGCTCAGCACCCGCTGAACGACCCCTTCGCGGCAGCGGCATACAGATCCGCGGCGCGCAGCGCGGAGGGACTAATGGAGGATGCAGCTCCTTTGTGACGGGGCTCCGACCGTCCAGGCCGTTAGCTCGCCGCCAAACAACGTGGAGTTCCGATGAGCGCCGTCGCAGACAATATCTGCCAAAGAGTGCTGAAGCGCCAGTTCGAACTGACGTGGAGTCTCCTGGAGTTGCACCTCGCGGCCCTCGATCCTGCCACGGACCTGTTGTGGGAACCAGCGGTTCACTGCTGGACGATGCATCAAGGGCCCGACGGGCGTTGGATGCCAGACTTTGCCGAGACGGAACCTGATCCGATTCCGGTCCCCACCATCGCCTGGCTTACCTGGCACATCGGCTGGTGGTGGACGGCCGCGGTGGCAAGCGTGAAGGGTGGAATCCCGCCGGATATCCGCACAACCCGCTGGCCTGGCCCCAACGAGGAGACGCTTCGCTGGCTGCACAGAATCCGTTCAGAATGGCAAGAAGTTTTCCACCAGGTGAACGACGCCGACCTTGCCCGACCGGTCGCGGTGCCCTGGTCCGCTGCTGAGGGGCATTCTCTTGCCGACCTGCTCGCCTGGGTGAATGCAGAGCTGATGAAGAATGCCGCCGAAATCGGTCAGTTGCGAATTCTCCGCAATGCGGGAACTGGAGCGGAAAAGTCGACATGAGCCGTTGCGTTTGCTCGAAGACGCTTCGCCTCACGCGGCGGGCACGGCAGCGCGGATAACGTCCACCAGTTCGTCGCGGTTGGGGCCGTGTGCGTACGCTGGTCGCCAGCCGTCCTGGTACACAGCCCGTGCTAGTGGTTCAGCCGGTCGCAGCGTCTCGGGGAGCGCGGTCATCTCGAAGTAGCCTCCGGTGAGCTCCCCGATTCGGGGGTCAGCATCGGCCGCGGCGGCGATGAGGTCGGAAGTGAGCGGGATGGTGAGGTCGAGATCCTCGCCCTTCCATCGTCTTACCATCCCGCCATCGATCGCGATGTGGTCTGCGACCCAAGGCTCGATGGCGTGGTCACACCAGGCTCCGAACGGTTCGGCGACGGTGACTGGGTCAGTCCCCTCGTCGAGCAGAGCGAGCAGGGCGGTGATCTGCATGCAGGCCATAGCTATCCCGCGCCCGCGGGTTGGTGTCGTCGTTGCAACCGAATCACCCACGGCGACGAGTCCCGGAACGCCGCCTTGCCGACGGTAGGTGTTGCGTAGCGCCCCGCCGACAAGTACGGCCGAGGTGATGAGCGCGCGGTCCTGTTGGGTCCACTCGGCGAGCGCCGGGATGGCCCGGCAGGCGGCGTCGAAGGCTTCCTGGAACTGTAGTGCCTTGAGTGCTGCGTCCGCGGTGGGGCGGACGAAGACCACTGAGAAGTGACCCGCCTCGTGCAGGAAGACCAGGCACTGGTAGCCGTCGAAGTCGCCGGTGTAGGCAAGTGGGCTCACCACAGGCCCGGGCGCTGCTCCGGGCCGCAGCCGGTACGTGCGGTTGACGTACGCGATACCGCAGTCGCCCTGGATAGTGGACTCACTGCGCTGCATGCCAGACATGCCGTGCCGCCCGACTCGGCCCGAGGCATCCACGACGAGATCAGCCTCGACGATGGCGCCGTCGACCCGCGCGCCGACGACTCGTTTACCGTCGAGGATCAATCCATCGACGTGCCCCCTGCGCAGGGTGAGGCCGGGCACCTTCTGCGCCGCCCGTCGAAGTGCTCGTTCGAACGTCAACCGGCGCGACAGCACCCCCATCACCCGGCAGGAGCCGTCGGACCGGGGCGTCTCCAAGGGCTGCGCGCCCAGGTTCATCCAGTTGCGGTGCGCCTCAGGCCACTCCGCCTGCAGGAAATGGGGTACTTGGGGGCGGAAGCCGTGTGCATGTTCGAATTGCATGACCCCGCGACGGATCCAGATATCGCCGGCGGGTCCGGGGTCCCTGTCCACTGAGACGACCTGATGACCGCGACGAGCCAGGGCGGCTCCGAGCATGAGCCCCGTCGGGCCTGAACCAACGATGAGAGTGCGCACGACTCGTCCTTGGGTATACTTGTCATGACTTAATTACACTCATAGTCACCCGAAAGAGATGTGGTGTCAAGATGTCAGCGGCGCGCCGTGCGTACCGGTCGACCTTGCGAGAAAGCCAGGCGCGGGCAACTCGCCGTGCAGTCGTCCAATCGGCCCGCGATTTGTTCGTCGAGTTGGGGTGGTCAGGAACAACCATCGACGCTGTGGCTGCGCGGGCAGGGGTCAGCCGCAAGACGGTGTTCACCGCCGTCGGCGGCAAGTCGGCACTCCTGAAGCTCGCCCTTGACTGGGCTCTCGTCGGCGACGACGAACCGGTCCCGCTTGCGGAACGAAAGGTCTTCGCGGAGTTGGAGCAGCAGTCCGATCCCCGCGCACTCGTGGCCTGTTGGGCGCGATTCGTTGCCGAGTTGGAGGAGCGGGCAGCACCTCTGGCCGCAGTCCTCGTCATCGCCGCCGATGCTGACCCAGAAGCCGCCGAGGTGTACGCCGTATCGGAACGTAACCGGCTAAGGGGTGCCGAGTTCATCGTCGCGCGACTCACGGCCATTGGCGGTCTCCGGCCGGGAGTGTCTCCCGAACGTGCTGTTGCTGCTGCCCACGTCCTCATGGACCCCTCTGTTCATCGGACGCTGGTCAGCGAGCACGGTTGGACGCAAGGCGAGTATGCAGACTGGATCGAGCGCAACGCCGCGGCCGAGTTGCTCAAGGGGGAATGACGCTCAAGCAATTCATGACTGGGAACTCTTGTCCAGGCACCCGAGTATCGCGCCGACGATAAGGACTACCGCCGCAGGGACAAAAAATACGCCAACTGACAGCAGCGCGAGCAGGCAGTAGCCAGAGAGCAGTACCGCGCAGGTAAGAACGACAGTTCTGCGTCGCGTTGACAACGCGACCACACCGAGGGCAGCCGGGATGGCCAGGGATGCGTAGGCTCCGCGGCCACTGCTCTCCACGATGTTGGTGGCGGTGACAAGGTAAGCCGCGGCGGCGAGGGAGAGGACGATACTGCCAACGGCGAATAACCGATGCCGGCGTCTCCCCAGTGTCAGGACTCGGCGCTGGCGGGATTCAGCCACTGGGATACGGGTGCGGAGAACATCATGCCCACAGCTCCCACAGTGAGCACCGCGTGCGCGGCGAGCACATACTGCGCAATATCGGTCGAAGCGCCTAGGGGGCCTTGGAATGCCGCACTAAGGATGTCGTATGCGAGGTAGTCGACGATTATTGCAGCCACCGCGAGCGTGGTGAGGGCGATGCGCGCCTTAGCGTGGCGCTGAAGGAGGGAACGCAACGCGACCAGCTGCAGCAACACGATCGCGATTCCGGCTGCGCCGATGCTCAGCAGCGCTACTTCGACTGCGTGTGCGATGTCAGTCGTGCCAGCCGAGTCGGGGAGTTGTGCGGTGCGCCGCCGTTCAGCCTCCTCAGCCACCGCAAGGACGTCGTCCAGCTGGGTGGTGACGAGTAGGCAGAATGTGAGAAATGCACCGAACGTGGTGAACCACAGTAGCTGCACCTTGCCCAGACGCGTTGGTGCGCCGGGTGGTTCGGGTGGCTTTGGGGGGGTGACACTCATTGTCGGGCGTGGCGGAGGCGGGGTCCGCTTGTCGGATTCGCTAGGGCGCGACCTGGGCGAAGGGGGCGGAGATGTGCGGTTTTCGGGCACGTGATCATCATGACAGTTCGTTGGGAGAACTAGGGAACAATCGCGAACTCTCGGACGTTAGACTGGTGTGAACATGAGCGAATGACGCTCAACTACGGTGGGTAGAGATGCTCGCGCAGGCTTAGTTGAGTCGTGTACGCTCACCCTAGAGCTGAAGTCAGCCTGATAAGAGGAGGAAACAATGGCGCGTGCGGTCGGAATCGACCTCGGCACCACGAACTCGGTCGTGTCGGTACTCGAGGGTGGTGACCCGGTCGTCATCGCGAACTCGGAAGGCTCTCGCACCACCCCGTCGGTGGTTGCGTTTGCCCGCAATGGCGAGGTCCTTACGGGCCAGCCTGCCAAAAACCAGGCAGTTACCAACGTTGACCGCACGATCCGGTCGGTCAAGCGCCACATGGGCACCGACTGGAAGCAGGAGATCGACGGCAAGTTTTATACGCCGCAGGAAGTCAGCGCCCGCGTTCTCATGAAGCTGAAGCGTGACGCTGAAGCCTATCTCGGCGAAGAAATCACGGATGCTGTCATCACCGTGCCCGCGTACTTCGAGGATTCGCAGCGGCAGGCGACGAAGGAAGCCGGCCAGATTGCTGGCCTGAATGTGCTGCGCATCGTGAATGAGCCCACCGCGGCAGCTCTTGCGTACGGCCTGGACAAGGCTGGCAAGGAGCAGACGATCCTCGTGTTCGACCTCGGTGGCGGTACGTTCGATGTGTCGCTCCTCGAGATGGGCGACGGCGTGGTCGAGGTACTGGCGACCGCTGGCGATAACCACCTCGGCGGTGATGACTGGGACCAGCGCGTTGTTGACTGGCTGGTCAACAAGTTTAAGATGCAGAACGGTATCGACCTCACCAAGGACAAAATGGCGATGCAGCGCCTTCGTGAGGCTGCGGAGAAGGCCAAGATTGAACTGTCCTCGAGTCAGAGCACAACGATCAACCTGCCGTATATCACCGTTGACTCCGAGAAGAACCCACTCTTCCTCGATGAGCAGCTGACACGCGCAGAGTTCCAGAAGATCACGTCCGATCTTCTCGACCGCACCCGGGCGCCGTTCCAGCAGGTCATCAAGGACGCTGGCGTTTCCATCAAGGACATCGACCAGATCGTTCTCGTTGGTGGCTCCACCCGTATGCCTGCTGTGGCTGACCTGGTACGCGAGCTCGGCGGCAAGGACGCGAACAAGGGTGTCAACCCGGACGAGGTCGTCGCGGTGGGCGCTGCCTTGCAGGCAGGTGTCCTGAAGGGCGAGGTCAAAGACGTTCTCCTGCTCGACGTCACTCCGCTGTCTCTCGGCATCGAGACCAAGGGTGGCGTGATGACCAAGCTCATCGAACGCAACACCACGATCCCGACCAAGAAGTCCGAGGTCTTCACCACGGCTGAAGACAGCCAGCCGTCGGTGCAAATCCAGGTGTATCAGGGCGAGCGCGAGATCGCTTCGCACAACAAGCTGCTCGGTTCCTTTGAACTCACCGGCATCCCGCCTGCGCCGCGCGGCGTACCGCAGATCGAAGTGACCTTCGACATCGACGCCAACGGCATCGTTCACGTCACCGCGAAGGACAAGGGCACCGGTAAGGAAAACAAGATCCAGATCCAGGGTGGCTCAGGTCTGTCCCAGGACGAGATCGACCAGATGATCAAGGACGCCGAGGCACACGCTGAAGAGGACCGTAAGCGCCGTGAAGATGCCGAGGTCCGCAACCAGGCCGAGTCCCTCGTCTACCAGACCGAAAAGTTCCTCAAGGAAAATGAGGAGAAAGTCGCCGGTGACGTCAAGTCGAAGGTCGAAGACGCGGTCAAGGACGTGAAGGATGCCCTCGCCGGTACCGATACCGACGCGGTGAAGGCTGCCGTCGAGAAGCTCGGTACGGAGTCGCAGGCACTCGGCCAGGCAATGTACGAAGCAGCTGCGCAGGACGCGGGTGCTGAGGGCGCGCCAGGTGCTGGCCAGTCCCAGGCTGGTCAGGACGATGTTGTTGATGCAGAAGTTGTCGATGAGCCAAGCGATAAGGACAACAAGTGACAGACCGCGATACTCGTGATCAGGAACCGGTGACGATTACCGACAAACGGAAGATCAACCCCGAGACTGGCACGGTTCGTGCTGCTGACGCCGAGCAGGATGTGTCTGACAATTCGGCGGCACCTTCGGGTGCCGCCGAGGGCGGCGAGCCGGCAGAATCAGTTGCCGAGGGTGGGGAATCCGCCATCGACGCGGAACCGTCGCAATCGGGTGCTTCGGACGAGGCGGCGCAGCTGGCGGCGCAACTCGACGAGCGAACCGCCGACCTGAAACGTGTTCAGGCGGAGTTTGCGAACTACAAGCGGCGGGTCGCCCGTGATCAGCAAGTGGCGGCCGAGTCGGCGAAAGCCAAAGTCATGACCGAGCTGATCACCGTCCTCGACGACCTCGACCGTGCCCGAGCACACGGTGATCTCGAGGCGGGCCCACTCAAAGCTGTGGCGGACAAGCTGGTCTCCATTTTGGCCGCTCAGGGGCTCGCTCCGTTCGGTGCTGAAGGCGAAGGCTTCGATCCAGCACTGCACGAAGCGGTTCAGCATGAAGGTGACGGCGCCGATCCAGTAATTGGCATGGTGCTGCGGCCCGGTTACACGCTTGGTGACCGAGTGCTGCGGCATGCCATGGTTTCGGTCGTCGACCGGCCTGCCGACAGCGACACCGCTGACGCTGCGGAAGTGGAGACCGAGTAAGAAGTAACTGGAGAAGCAGTTACGAGACTGGACGGGCGACGACATGAGGAAGGGAGGGACGCCCAATGGTGCAGCGTGAATGGCTAGAGAAAGATTTCTACAAGGACCTGGGCGTTCCCCCGGAAGCGTCACAGGAAGACATCAAACGCGCATATCGGAAACTCGCGCGCGAACTGCATCCCGACGCCAATCCGGGCGATGCGCATGCTGAGGACCGGTTTAAAGCTGTGTCTGAAGCGCACAGCGTCCTTTCCGATCCCGCGAAACGCAAGGAGTACGACGAAGCGCGGCGCCTGTTCGCTTCGGGCGGCTTCCGCCGTGGCGGTGGTTACGGTGGATTTGATCCGGGTGAAGGTGGCGGGTTCGGAGGTGACTTCAACATTGGAGACATCTTCGGAGGCGGCACTGGAACCGGCGGGGGTGGCTTCGGCGACCTGTTCGATGGTCTTTTCAACCGCGGCGGCGGTGGCGCTCGCACCAGTGCGTCCACTCGCCGGCCCAGGCGCGGCAACGATCTCGAACTCGAGACCAGGCTCACTTTCCGTGATGCGGTGCTTGGTGCGGTCGTTCCGCTCAAACTGACAAGTCCCTCATCATGTACGACGTGTCACGGCAGCGGCGCCCGGCCCGGAACCAGTCCCCGGGTGTGTGCGAACTGCAATGGCAGCGGAATCGTCAGCTCGAACCAGGGTGCCTTCGGCTTCAGCGAACCCTGCATGGAGTGCCGGGGCAGCGGATCGATCATCGACGATCCCTGCACCGATTGCCGCGGCACGGGCGTGACAAACCGGACACGCACCATCACTGTCCGAATTCCCGGCGGCGTCGAAGACGGCCAGCGCATACGACTTGCCGGTCAGGGTGAAGCGGGGTTACGAGGTGCACCCTCCGGCGACCTATATGTGACCGTGCACGTCGATCCGCACCACGTATTCGCGAGAGCAGGCAATGACATCACACTGACTGTTCCGGTGTCGTACTCCGAGCTGGCGCTCGGCACGACAGTGTCGGTTCCGACGCTCGAAAACCGCGTGCGTGTCAAAATACCGCCCGGCACAGCTGACGGCCGGACCTTCCGGGTCCGCGGCAAAGGTGTCCACCGCAAAGGTGGCACAGTTGGCGATCTCCTCGTTACGGTCAAAGTGGCGGTGCCCCCGGCGCTTAGTGCGGACGCTGCGGAGGCACTTGAGAAATACGCCGCAGCGGAGCGGGCGAGTGGCTTCGATCCCCGCGCTGGATGGGCAGGTGCGCTGTGAATGAACGGTTAGACCACATGTCAGCGCCGCGCGGAGGGAACTCCGGTGAATCGAGCGCTGCCCTGTTCGCCATATCCGTCGCTGCGGAATTGGCGGGCATGCACGCTCAGACGCTTCGCACTTACGATCGGCTTGGGCTCGTGACACCGCACCGGACCAGTGGTGGTGGCCGCCGCTACTCGCAGCGGGACGTCGAATTGCTGCGAGAGGTCCAGCGGCTATCCCAAGAGGAAGGTGTCAACCTCGCGGGAATCAAGCGGATCATCGAACTGACGAACCAAGTCGAAGCTCTGCAGTCGCGCGTGGGCGAACTGCTCGACGAAGTTGCGCGGCTGAGGCAGCGCCGCGGGGAACTAGTGCCCTTGCCGCGCAGCAACGCGCTCGTCGTATGGAAGCGTCGCACCCAGTAGCCCACAGGTGCTGCGGTTAGCCGTAGGCATTGCTGCGCTGACGAAGAAAATGTGATGTTCGACGCAATCCCTCCCGGTTGCCCCTAAGATTAGGGGCAACCGGGAGGTGTGTGGTGCAAAATACCGACGTGATCAACAGTCGGGCGAGTAGCAGGCCGGGGCGACGAGGCCCAGGTGGGAAGCTGACGCGCGAGGCGATCGTCTCGGTTGCGCGCAGCCTCATCGAAGAGGAAGGGCCGGACGCGCTTTCTATGCGCCGACTGGCATCAGTCGTCAACAGTTCCCCGATGGCGCTCTATCACCATGTCGAAGGACGTGCCGATCTGCTCGCTGCGATTTTCGCGCAGATCTGCGCGGAAGCGCCCCGCCCGGAACTTCCCGAAGACCCCGTCGAACGGATGGAGTCGCTTGCCATGCTTGGGCAGCGAATGCTGCACGAACACCCATGGACGCTCGAGATTCTGAGTTCCGAACTGGCCTTGCGCCGGGAAAACCTCTGGTACATCGAGGAGTTTCTGGCCGCCGCTGCCGCGGCAGGGTGCACCGATTCGCAGAGTGCCGGTCTGTATCTGACGATCTGGAAGCTCATCATCGGAAACGCCGTACTCCGCAAGAATCGGGAAACCGGCCTGGCCGGTCCGGGAAATGCGTCCGCAGCGCTCGAGATTGCTGAAGCTGAAGGTATGCCGCGATCCCGGAAAGCGATAGCCGAGTGGCACGAACTGGGAGAGGCTGCGGATCTCCGCGCCGAAATCACCGCAGTTCTTTCGGCCTTAGTCGGGCGCGGGGTGCCCGCCACGGCATAGCGGTCAGCCGCACGCCCGGCGTGCGATGAGGCTGCGCTGCAGTCGCCGCAAAATTCTGAAAGTTGAGTGGAACAGACTCAATCTCTTGTGCGTTGGAGTAAGTAGGATCGGTACGCCCGGCAACATTAGCGCTGGTGCGCAGTGGGTGTCCCGATCGGCTTTCTTTCAGCTTTACGGTCACGAGGGGTGGTCATCGCATGGAATCGTTTACGCCAACAACAAAAGTGCAGGCAGCGCTCTCTACGGCGCTGCAAACCGCATCGGCTGCGGGGAATCCTGACGTCCGGCCGGTGCACATTCTCGTTGCACTGCTTGACCAGGGGGACGGCATTGCTGTTCCGCTCCTGAAAGCTGTCGGTGCAGACCCGGGCGCGGTACGTGCCGAGGCTGCTTCCCTGACCGACCGGCTCCCCGTTGTCACCGGTTCGTCTGCCGCGACGCCGCAACTCAGCCGTGAGGCGCTCGCCGCCATCACTTCGGCCCAAAAACTCGCTACCGAACTCGACGATCAGTACGTCTCGGCCGAGCACGTCCTTGTTGGCCTCGCGGATGGTGACGGCGAGGTCGCCCGCCTGCTCCAGCGGCACGGTGCGACGCCACCGGCGCTGCGTGAAGCGTTCACTACTGTGCGGGGGAGCGCGAAGGTGACGAGCCCTGATCCAGAGGGCACCTACCAAGCTCTCGAAAAGTACAGCACTGACCTCACGAAGCGGGCGCGGGAAGGCAAGCTTGACCCGGTAATCGGGCGTGACACTGAGATTCGCAGGGTTATCCAGGTGTTGTCGCGCCGTACGAAGAACAATCCTGTCCTCATCGGTGAGCCGGGCGTCGGCAAAACGGCCATTGTGGAGGGCCTTGCGCAGCGCGTGGTTGCCGGAGATGTGCCGGAAAGCCTGCGCGGCAAGTCCGTGATTTCGCTCGACCTCGGATCCATGGTGGCCGGTGCAAAGTACCGCGGTGAGTTCGAAGAACGGCTCAAGGCTGTACTCGACGAGATTAAAAAATCTGAGGGCCAGATCATCACCTTCATCGACGAGTTGCACACCATCGTTGGCGCAGGGGCGACTGGTGAGTCGGCGATGGACGCTGGCAATATGATCAAGCCGATGCTCGCGCGGGGTGAGTTGCGGCTTGTTGGTGCAACCACGCTCGACGAATACCGCAAATACATTGAGAAGGACGCTGCGCTTGAGCGACGCTTCCAGCAGGTACTAGTCGGCGAGCCTTCTGTTGAGGACACAGTAGGTATTCTGCGTGGGCTGAAGGAGCGCTACGAGGTCCACCACGGCGTTCGGATAACGGACTCGTCGCTGGTGGCGGCTGCGACGCTCTCTGATCGTTACATCACGTCCCGTTTCCTGCCGGACAAGGCGATTGATCTCGTTGACGAGGCCGCGTCACGCCTGCGTATGGAGATCGATTCGCGGCCTGTGGAAGTCGACGAAATTGAGCGTACGGTCCGGCGTCTCGAGATCGAGGAAATGGCGCTCACCAAAGAAACAGACGAAGGATCGAAGAACCGGCTCGAGAAACTCCGCAAGGAACTCGCGGACGCCCGGGAACGGCTCTCCGAACTCACTGCACGCTGGCAGAACGAGAAGAACGCCATCGAATCGGTCCGCGACATCAAACAGCAGCTCGAGAACCTGCGTGGCGCCTCGGAGCGCGCTGAGCGCGACGGTGACCTCGGCAAGGCTGCTGAGTTGCGTTACGGCCGCATCCCAGAGCTTGAAAAACAGCTTGACGTCGCCGAAGCGGCCTCGAGCGGCGGCGCCAGCGGTGACGTCATGCTCAAAGAAGAGGTTGGGCCCGACGATGTTGCCGACGTCGTCTCCTCGTGGACGGGGATCCCTGCAGGCCGCCTGATGGAGGGCGAGACCGCGAAGCTGCTCCGAATGGAGGACGAGCTGCGGCGTCGCGTAGTGGGACAAGACAGTGCGGTACAGGCTGTGTCCGATGCGGTTCGCCGCGCGCGTGCCGGTGTCGCTGACCCGAATCGTCCAACCGGGTCGTTTATGTTCCTCGGCCCGACTGGCGTCGGAAAAACTGAGCTGGCAAAAGCACTCGCTGACTTCCTCTTCGATGACGAACGGGCGATGGTCCGCATCGACATGAGCGAGTACAGCGAAAAGCACAGCGTGGCCCGCCTTGTCGGTGCCCCGCCCGGTTATGTCGGATACGAGTCGGGTGGTCAGCTGACCGAGGCTGTGCGCCGGCGTCCGTACACGGTGGTGCTATTCGACGAGATCGAGAAGGCTCACCCCGACGTCTTCGACATTTTGCTGCAGGTGCTCGACGATGGGCGCCTCACGGACGGGCAAGGCCGAACCGTGGACTTCCGGAACGCCATTCTTATCTTGACATCGAACCTCGGTTCGGGTGGCAGCGATGACATGGTGCTGGCAGCGGTGCGGAGCGCGTTCAAGCCGGAGTTCATCAATCGGCTCGACGACATCGTGATCTTCCGCCCACTGGGTCAGGATCAACTCGAGAGCATCGTCGACATCCAGCTGAATCTGCTGCGGAATCGTCTCGCGGCACGGCGCCTCGAACTCGAGGTCTCCGGAAAAGCACAAGAATGGCTCGCGCGGCGCGGATACGATCCCGTTTACGGGGCGCGCCCACTGCGGCGGCTGATTCAGCAGTCGATCGGCGACCAGCTCGCAAAGCTGATCCTCTCCGGTGACGTGCACGATGGTGACACGGTTCCGGTGAATGTATCGGTTGATGGGGAGCGACTCGTGCTCGGGTGAGTGCCGAAGGTCTCAAATGCGCAGCAAATACGTCTCACCCTGAGTATTCGCTGAGAAGAACCCGCGATGGGCAGCCAAGCCGCCGCTACGATTGCGGCGATGGCTGTGATGTGGTTTTTCCTCGGAGGATTGGCCCTGATAGGGGCCATCGTTGTGATGCGCATCGACAGTCGCCGGCGGGCTTGGCAACGGAAAGTGCGAAGCATTTGGGGAGCCCGCCGGGGACTCGAGTTCACGCGCAAGGTGCCGCGTCTCGCGGCGCAGTGGCGATTCGGCACGGTCGGGAGGCATTCGCTGACCGACGGCCGCAATGTCGTCCAGGGGGTACCCCGGTCGAGTGATCAGGGGTGCGAAGAAGTCCTGTTCGATCTCGATGATGCGGCGACCATCGTTGCCTTCCGCGTGCCAGCTGAAGCGGGCATCGCGTTCGAAGCGGTTCGCACGGATCCGGAAGGTCAGCCGGCGCCCGCAGTCGCGGCCCGTCCGAGCCCGGGCACTGCGCCCGTAGCTGCGATCGGTGAGTGGACTATCTTCTCCACCGATGTCGAGGCGGCGCGGCGCGCCGCGGATCTGCGGCTCGTCTCGTTCCTTGACGCGGCGCCGCCGAGCGTGGACCTCGTATGGGCGGAATCGGAGTGGGTGCTCGCGAGTCTCGGCCCGAATACCGGCTGGGCGGAGTGGGACGCGGCTGAGGAGTGGCTGGCTCGGTTTGCGGGCCTCATGCGAGTCCTGCCTCCGGCGCGCTCGACAATGGTGCCCGTAGGTTAAGCGATCCGCCGTCAGGTCCTGTTGGCCCTGTGACGAAGCGATATGCTGACGCAATGATGCGTCCAGTAGCACTCGTCACAGGGCCAACTTCTGGTTTAGGCGCTGGTTTCGCCCGCCACCTGGCGGAAGCGGGCCATGACCTTGTTCTCGTCGCGCGGGACAAAGACCGTCTCGAAGAACTGGCGGGAGAGTTGCACGCGGCAGGCGCCGATTCTGAAGTTATTCAGGCTGATCTGTCCACGGCCGCCGGGCGCGATGAGGTGTTGCGCCGCGCGCGCCATGGTATTGACTTCCTTGTCAACAATGCGGGTTTCGGCACCTCGGGGGAGTTTTGGACAGCGCCACCGGAAGTCCTTCAGGCCCAGCTGGACGTTAATGTGACCGCGGTGATGCAGCTGACGAGGGCAGTGCTCCCCGACATGATCAAAGCCGGCAGGGGAACCATCATTAATGTCGCGAGCGTCGCTGGTTTGCTGGCCGGCCGGGGCTCTACCTATTCTGCGAGCAAAGCCTACGTCATTTCGTTCACCGAGGGCCTTACGGGCGGCTTGCAAGGCAGCGGTGTGCGGATTCAGGCTCTGTGTCCCGGTTTCATTCGCACCGAGTTCCACCAGCGAGCTGGCATCGACATGGCGTCGATACCGGACTTCATGTGGCTCGACGTCGACTCGGTGGTGCGCACCAGCCTCGATGATCTGAACAAGGGAAAGGTCATCAGCATTCCAGGCATCCAGTACCGCGCGCTGACGGGCGTGGGCCGGGTGTTGCCGAAGTCGGTCGTCCGCCGGGGTGCCGGCATCTTCGGAAAGGGCCGCGACCGTACCTAGTACCCTTCGATGCGCCAGGTTCAATGTTGAGGAGTATCGATGACCGTGGATCAGCAGGCGCGGGAAGAACTAGCTGCGCTCATACGTACCAAAGCAGTCGTTCATGGACGTGTGACCTTGTCGTCTGGGCGTGAAGCGGACTACTACATCGACCTGCGGCGGGTGACGCTCGAGCACCGAGCCGCGCCGCTTATCGGCACGCTCCTGCGTGAGCTGACGGCTGATTGGGATTATGACGCCGTGGGCGGACTGACGCTCGGCGCTGACCCGGTTGCGACGGCGGTGATGCACGCGGCCGGTCGGCCGATCGACGCGTTCGTGGTGCGTAAGGCTGCGAAAGCGCACGGCATGCAGCGCCAGATCGAAGGCCCGGATGTGGCAGGCAAGCGAGTGCTTGTCGTCGAGGACACGACGACAACGGGGAATTCGCCGCTCACCGCGGTTGCTGCGTTGCGGGCAGCCGGGGCTGAGGTCGTGGGAGTCGCTACGGTTGTCGACCGTGATACCGGTGCGAGGGAAGTAATCGAAGCCGAGGGCGTCGAGTATCGGTCACTTTTCGGTCTCAAAGACGTAACAGATTAATTGTGACGTGAGAGCCTAATCTGCTGGAATTCTGCAGACTGCCGCGAATTTGTCACGAATACTCCAGTGTTCCTGTACGGAGTGAGCGAGCTTCCTACTCTGTAGTAGTGAAACTATTTCGGGCTGAGCTTGCACCTGCGGCGCTATTGCGGTCGCAGGATAATGCGGTCCCGATTGTCCGGATCAATGCGCACGGGGATGGTTTCGCCGGGCGCGTACAGGTTCTCCTCGCCCTCCGCGACCTCCGTCACAAGGGTGCCGCTGTATGGCTCCATCCCGGGGATGGTGATATCCAGGGTCAGCTCCATGGGGGTACTGCCAAAGTGCCGCTTCCGTTGCGCCGGGCGCACGACGGCAATGGTGGCCCAGCCTTCGAGTCCTTCGTTCAGAATGTGCCGGTCGCGGCGGGAAGGATGCTGGGCCCACATCATCCCAGCGCCGAGAGCCACCGCATACATCGCCAGCAAACCACCCATTTGCCAACCGACGGTTTCCTCCGGTGTGTCCGGCGCAATGTGGGTGATCCAGATGACCAGGATGACAACATAGACGGCGGTGATTGATAAGACTGTGTGAGCTATGCGCGTATGGTTCACTGGCGCCTCCGGGCCTCACTTGCGAGATTAGCCCGAAATACCCTGGGACGAGCGTCACATAGGCCAAACAAAAGGAGGATGGAGTACGAACGTTCGAGTAGGTTGCAGCAAGCGTACGTGTGCCGCGTTAGTTAGCTTGTGTGCAGGCGAGTAGCCTGTATCAGCCTGTGGCGTCGGTAACACGGCTAAGGGAGTTAGCGATCATTCAGAGTGATGAGCACCAGTGTCTGCCCAGTGGCGGCGGACGATGAGGCCTTTACTCAGGGCGGAGAAGAAGGTCGCAGTTGAGGTCCGCTTGGTGGCATGAACGGCAGGGAGTAGCAGTGGAGGGGGACTTCTCTGCGCGAGCATCAGGTCGCAGAACTCGCAGAACGGAGGGGGTAGTAGGTGACTGAGGGCCTTACGCCGCAGCACGATCAAGAATCGTGGATTGCGGCACACACGCGTGCCTTCGAGCCCTTCCCGCTCTCACAGGCCCAGTACGGCATGTGGTTCGCCCAGCAGCTCGACCCCGACGTGCCGGTCTCGATCGCGCAGTACATCGAACTGCGCGGTGAACTCGATCCGGATTTGCTTGACTACTCGATTGATCGTGCCCGCTGCGAACTCGGCTCCGGCGCACTGCGCATCCTGCAGCAGGACGGAGAGCCGATGCAGGTCGTGGCGCTCGGTCCCGAGAAGCACATCGAGCGTTACGACTTCCGTGACAAGCCAGATCCGATAGCCGCCGCATTCGAGTGGATGCACGAGGAATACTCGACGCCCATTGATCTTTTGCGTGACCGCATCGGTATCAGCGCGCTGATACAGGTCGGCGAGAACCACTACCTCTGGTACGGGCGTATCCATCACATCGCACTCGATGGCTACGCGGCGACCCGGTGGGTGAGCCGTGCCGCCGAGATTTACCGCAGCATCAAGCAGGGGCGTGAGCCGTCACCCGCGCCGTTCACTGAGCTTTACAGTACTTACGAAGCAGATGTCACCTATCGATCGTCGGCCCGGTATGCCGCGGATCGGGACTTCTGGCTAGAGCGCCTCAGTGGCCGCAACGTGGTCTCTAGCCTGGTCGAGGGGACTGCGCAGGCGCTGCCCCGTACGAAGCTCGAAACGGCGGCGTTGTCCCCGCAGGCGGCGGAGCGCCTGGAGAACTCGGACCAAATCTTTGGGGTTTCCGCGGCGGCCGTGCTCGTCGGCGCCTTCGCGGTGTACCTCTCACGCATGACGGGTGAGAAGGACGTCACCGTCAGCTCCATCATGCTGGGCCGCGTCAACAAACAGCAGCGCGATGCGGGTGGAACATTCGCGAACACGTTCCCGCTCCGAGTGTCGGTCGAGGCCGGCGAAACGATCGAAGAGCTGCTGCAGGCGGTGCATTCCGAGCAGCTTGGTACGCTCCGGCACCAGCGGTTCGGTGTCGAGGAAATCCGTCACGAGATTGGCCTGGGAGACTCTCCGCGGCGACTGCTCGGTCCGATCGTCAACCCCATGCTTTTCGACCAGAACATCGACCTTGGCGATATCGTCGGTGAGTTCACCATTCTGACGTCGGGACCGGTTGAAGACCTCCTCGTCAACATCTATCCCCGGGGAAACCCGGTGCGCACGCACGTTGACTTTCGTGCCAACCCTAATCTCTATACCGACGAGCTGTTGCGTGAGCACCACCAGCGGTACATGGCGTTTCTCGAGGAGTTTCTCTCGTCAGAACGGACAGCGCCGCTCGAAACCGTGCACCAGCAGACCGCTGAAATCGGAATCCAGCGTCACCGTCAGCGAATCCGCAGCGAGTTCTGGCGCGAGACGCTGTCGGGATTGCCGAATTCTCTGGAGCTCCCGGGGTTCACGACCCGGCCGAATGGGCGCCGGGGGGACACCGCAAAGGTCTCACTTCCACTGGCATCCGATACCTCCGACAGCCTTCGCCGCTTCGCGCGGGAATCCGGGAACACTGAATTCGCGGTGCTTGCTGCGATCGTCGCTGCAGCCTTGGCCCGCATCACTGCATCAGATGACCTTGGGCTGGGAATTCCCGTCACCGCTGAGCCAGACGCCGAGGCCACCGCGATAGTCCTCCGGACGGGAGTTGACCTCGCGCAGCCGCTGACTGAGGCCGCCCTCAGGGCACAGAGCAACCTCTATACGGTCGCGCGGACCGCGCTGGGCGCCGTGCTGCCCGAAATTACCGCCGCATTGCGCGCTGATGGTGATGACGAGCGTGTCGCCCCTTGTCACGCGGCGCTGAGCGTTGACGGCGCAATGCTGGCAGCGGGGAGCCCCGCGCGGGGCGCGGCGTTCGGACCTGAATTCGCTGTGTGCGATATCCAGTTCGCTTTCCGGCTCGGCAAAGGCGCTGCACTCACGCTCTCCTTCACCGACGATGTGGGGACGCCCGAAACTGCGACGATGATCGGTCAGCGCGTGCTCACGCTGCTGCAGGAGGCGCTCGCTAAGCCTGAGGTAGCACTGGGCGACCATGAGCTGCTGACCGCCACCGAGGCGGACACACTGCTGCCGGTTACGGGACCGGAATCGGCTACCCGCGTGCCGTTGCCAGAAGTGTTTGCCCGTTCAGCGGCAGCGAACCCCGACGGCGTGGCGATCATCGCCGGTGATCGGCGCGTGTCGTACGAGGAACTCGATTCGCTGTCCAGCCAGCTTGCTCGGTATCTGATCGAGCGCGCCGGGGCGCGGCCTGAACAGCTGGTTGCGATGGGCATCGCTCGGTCGGCCGAATCTGTCCTCGCCACGTGGGCGATCGCGAAGACTGGCGCAGGATTCGTACCGGTTGATCCGAACTACCCGCGTGACCGCGTCGAGCACATGATCGAGGATTCCGGCTCGGTCGTCGGTCTCACGGTGCGGGATCAGCGCCACTTGCTGCCCGACACCATCGAGTGGATCGTTCTGGACGACCCCGCCACCCGCGAACTGATCAAACATTTCCCAGTTAGCACGGTGACCGATGTCGACCGGCTCGCTCCGCTCCGGCTCGACAACATCGCGTATGTGATCTACACCTCCGGTTCTACCGGTAAACCAAAAGGTGTCTCGGTCTCACATCACGGCCTTGAGAGTTTCGCCGCGGAACAGCGCGACGCATACCGGGTGACGCCGCAATCACGCGTTATGGCGTTCTCGTCACCGAGCTTCGACGCGTCGATGCTCGAAATGCTGTTCAGCCTTGCGAACAGTGCAACCATGGTGATCGTTCCGCCCACGGTTTTCGGTGGCGAGGACCTGCACCGTGTGCTGCATGAGCATGCGGTGACACACGCATTCATCACGCCAATGGCGCTCACGTCGGTCGAGCCAGAGGGGCTTGAACACGTCCAGCACATCGCCGTGGGTGGTGAGGCCCTGCCGCGTGAACTGCTGACCAAGTGGGCGCCGGGCCGGACGTTCCACAACATTTACGGGCCCACCGAAACCACGATCGTCACCGCGATCAGTGAGCCTCTGGTACCAGGCGATCCGATTTCCATCGGCGGCCCGATTCGCGGCACGCGAATGGTGATCCTCGATTCGCGCCTGAAACCCGTCCCGATGGGTGTGGCTGGTGAGCTTTACATCACCGGGCTCGGACTCGCCCGGGGGTACCACGAGCGCCGTGAACTCACCGCATCCCGATTTGTGGCGGACCCGTACGCGCCGAACGGTGGCAGGATGTACCGCACCGGTGACCTGGCGAGGTGGGCGCACGCACCCCGTACGGGACATCTCACTATCGAGTACGTTGGCCGGTCTGACTTCCAGGTGAAAGTCCGCGGGTTCCGGATCGAACTTGGGGAGATCGACACCCTGCTCGAGAAGCACCCCTCGGTCAGCGTCGCGGCTACACTAGGCCGGCCAGGCCCCAGCGGTGACACAGTGCTGGTGTCGTACGTGAAATTCAAGCCGGGACAGGAGACCGAGCCAGGGGAGCTGACACGGCACCTCGAAGAGTTCCTGCCTACTTATATGGTGCCGTCCGCGGTTGTCATCCTCGATGAGATTCCGCTCAATCCTGTCGGAAAGCTTGACCGCAACGCGCTGCCAGAGCCGGACTTCGCGGCGAGCACCCGAACGAGGTTCCGCGCACCCACAAACCCCGTTGAGGAAATCATCATTCAAGTGTTCACTGACATCCTGTCGGTGGACTCGATTGGCGTCGATGACAGTTTCTTCGACACAGGTGGCAACTCACTCATCGCGACGCGCGCTGTCGCGCGCATCAACGCGGCACTGCAAAGCGAAATCACTGTCCGCGACCTCTTCGAGGCACCCACGGCGAGCGCACTGGCCGTACGGGTCGAACAGCACGGCGACTCGCAGCGTGTCGCGCTGGTGCCGTGGGAACGGCCAGAACGTATCCCGCTCTCCCTTGCGCAGCAGCGAATATGGTTCATCAATCAGTTCGACACCACGTCGCCGGCGTACAACGTGCCTATGTCCGTGCGGCTGCGCGGCACGCTTGATGCGGGCGCACTGCAACTGGCGCTGAGCGATGTTGTTGCACGGCACGAGTCACTGCGGACGGTGTTCCCCAGCTCAGAAGATGGGCCGTATCAGGTGATACGCCCCGCGGACGAGTCGGTCCCGGATGTGTCGCCCCGGCAGGTCAACTCGGACAGCGAACTCGCGCAACACATTCAGCAGTTCGCGTCCGATGGGTTCGATGTGACGCGGGAACTGCCGTTGAGAGCGCGGTTGTTCCAGCGGACCGCAACCGACCACACGCTGGTACTGGTCGTCCACCACATCTGTGCGGACGGGTTCTCACTGCAGCCGCTCGCACGGGATGTCGTGCTCGCGTACACCAGCCGCATCAGCGGTGGCGCACCTGAGTGGGAGCCGCTCGAGGTGCAATACGCGGATTACGCGCTGTGGCAGCGTGCGCTGCTCGGTGCCGAAGATGATCCTGAAAGCATTGCCGCCCAGCAGCTTCGGTACTGGGAGGAAGTTCTGTCGGGCGTGCCAGACGTCCTGGAACTCCCACTGGACCATCCGCGTCCCGCGGTGCAGTCACTGCGCGGCCACGAACACACGTTCGTGGTGCCAGCCTATCTGCACAATCAGATGTTGGAACTCGCCCACACGAGCGGATCCACGCTGTTCATGGTGGTGCACTCGGCGCTGTCCGTGCTGCTCGCGAAGCTGTCCGGCAGTGATGACATCGCCATCGGTACACCCGTCGCTGGGCGTGGGGAAGCGGCACTCGACGACCTCATCGGAATGTTCGTCAACACGCTCGTCCTCCGGACGGATGTGCAGCCGGATCTCGACTTCACCGGTCTGCTGGCGCAGGCCCGGGCAGTGGATATTGGCGCGTTCAGCCACTCCGATGTACCGTTCGAGCGCCTCGTCGACGTCCTTAAGCCGAATCGGTCCACGTCCCATCCGCCGCTCTTCCAGGTCATGCTGGAGTTCCAGAACCTCGGTGAAGCACGTGTGGAGCTGCCCGGGCTCAAAGTGGAGACCGCTCCGCTGGCGACCGCAACCGCCAAGTTCGATCTCCAGGTCATCCTCACCGAACAATTCGATGAGGATGGGCGCCCACGCGACATGCTTGCGTCGATCACCTACTCGTCCGACCTTTTCGAACGGACGACGATCGAGCGGCTCAGCACGCAGTTCCTGCGTGTACTCGACCAGGTGAGCGCCGATCCCAGTCTTGTGATCAGCGAAATTGATCTGCTCGACGAACCGGAACGAGGTCAGATACTCAACGCCGGTACCGGTGAGCGGGCCGACATTCCCGAAGTGACGCTTGCTGACCTGTTCACTGCGCAGGCCGCCCGCACCCCGGACGCGCCCGCGCTCGAATACGACGGTGAAACACTCTCGTATCGCGAGTTCGAAAGCCGCGCAAGCCGTCTGGCGCGGTATCTGATCGCGCGCGGTGTCGGCCCCGACAGTACCGTCGCTCTGTCAATGCGGCGTTCGTTCGATCTGCTCGTGGGCATGTACGCCGTCACGCTCGCGGGCGGCGCGTATGTTCCGGTTGATCCGGATCACCCGGCGGACCGCAACGAGTACGTACTCGAAACCGCGGCACCAGTGTGTGTGCTCGTCTCTTCGCACGACGACCTGGGCGTGCGCACCAGTGTGCCGGTTTTCGTCCTCGGTGCGGTGAACCTCGACGGTTACTCGTCCGCGCCACTGCGCGACGCCGACCGGCGAGCGCCGCTGCGTGCGGACAACACGGCGTACGTCATCTTCACCTCAGGTTCGACAGGGCGCCCCAAGGGTGTTGCCGTTACCCACCGCGCCATCGTCAACCGCCTCATCTGGATGCAGAGTGAGTACAAACTGCAGGCCAGTGACGTCGTACTGCAAAAGACGCCATACACCTTCGACGTGTCGGTGTGGGAGTTCTACTGGCCGTTGCAGGTTGGTGCGCAGCTTGTCATCGCTAAACCAGACGGTCATCGGGATCCGGCTTATCTGGCGGAACTGATTGAGCGCACTGGCGTGAGCGTCCTTCACTTTGTGCCCTCCATGCTCGCCACATTCGCCGCGACCGCCGACAGCAACCGGGCCACGGCTTTGCGGTCACTGCGGGCAGTGTTCTGCAGTGGTGAAGCACTACCGCCAGCTGTTGTGGACGAGTTCGCCGCGCACACCACCGCCGCGGTGCACAACCTGTACGGACCGACGGAAGCGGCAGTCGACGTCACGTACCACCAGTACACGGCCAGCGATACCGTGTCGGTACCGATCGGCGCACCCGTGTGGAACACGGACGTTCTGGTTCTTGACGCTGCACTGCGCCCAGTGCCGCTGGGTGTGCCGGGTGAGCTGTACCTTGCGGGCATCCAGCTCGCGCGCGGCTACATCAAGCGCGGAGACCTCACCGCGGATCGCTTTGTCGCTAACCCGCACGGCAGCGCGGGGAGCCGGATGTACCGTACCGGTGATCTCGTGCGCTGGCGTGAAGGCGCCGCGGGCGCACTCGAACTCGACTACATCGGGCGGACCGACTTCCAGGTCAAACTGCGCGGCCTTCGTATCGAGCTGCCAGAGATCGAAGCTGTTCTCCTTGAACAACAGCCGGTCGCGCAATCGGCTGTGCTGGTGCATCAGGACAAGCACACCGGCGACCGCCTTATCGCGTACGTGGTGGCAGCGCATGGGCACGAAATCGATACGGCGGATCTTGCGAATGCCGTGGCTGCGGCGCTGCCGAGCTACATGGTGCCTGCCCAGTTCGTGATACTCGACGAGTTCCCGCTCGGTGCCACCGGCAAGCTTGATCGAAAAGCCCTGCCGGTACCGGAACTGCTCACTGCCACAGCTGATTTCGTAACGCCCCGCACCCCGGCCGAACAAGTGATCGCGGAAATGTTCGCCGCCCTGCTCGGTATCGACCGCGTGAGCGTAAACGACAGTTTCTTCGACTTAGGCGGCAACTCCCTGGTTGCAGCGCGGCTAGTGGCCCGCATCAACGCTGCACTCGGCGCGGACGTCGGCGTGCGCGATCTGTTCGACGCACCGACCGTCGCGGCGCTCGCACGGCGCAGTGAAAACGCGCGGGGCGCTGTCAGGCCGCCGCTCACCGCAGGGCCCCGGCCTGAAGTTGTGCCGGTTTCCCTTGCACAACAGCGGATGTGGTTCATCAACCAGTTCGACACCACGTCCGCGGGATACAACGTTCCGATGCCGATCCGGCTGACGGGTGACATCGACACTGCGGCGCTCGAGCAGGCCCTGCGCGATGTTGTCGAACGCCATGAATCGCTGCGCACCGTTTACCCCGCTACACCGCAGGGACCGGTGCAGGTCATTCTGCCTGGTGCCGAAGTGCCGATTGACTTGTCAGCGCATGCGGTCGCAGGCGAGTCGCGGTTGCGGGAACTCATCGCCGAGTTCGCCTTCGCGGGATTCGATGTCGCAACCGCGGTGCCGTTGCGAGCGCGACTGTTCTCGCTTGCACCCGACGAGCACGTGTTGCTTGTCGTCGTGCACCACATTGCCTCCGATGGGTTTTCGCTGGCGCCCCTCGCTCGTGACGTCGTGATCGCATACACCGCGAGAGCGAACGGGCAAGAACCGGACTGGGCGCCGCTCGCAGTGCAATACGCCGATTACGCGTTGTGGCAGCGTGAGCTGCTGGGCGACGAGAACGATCCCGATTCGCTCGCGCACGCGCAACTCGAATACTGGCGGACCGCGCTCGCAGGTATCCCTGAGGTGCTGGAACTGCCCACTGACCGGCCACGGCCTGCCGTGCAATCGCTGCGGGGCGCTGTCGAAGAGTTCGAGATCAGCGCGGAACTGCACGGGCGCATGGTGGAACTCGCCCGTGCTAACAACACCACGGTCTTCATGGTCGTCCACGCGGCTGTGGCACTGCTGCTGGCTCGGCTCACCGGGAGCCGGGATATTCCAGTGGGCACACCCATCGCCGGCCGCGGTGAAGTGGAGCTTGACGAGCTCGTCGGCATGTTCGTCAACACTCTGGTGTTGCGTACCCACGTCGACCCGGACGCGTCGTTCGCAGACCTGCTGGGGCACGCCCGCTCGTTGGACCTGGCTGCCTTCGCACAGGCTGACTTGCCGTTCGAGCGGCTCGTCGAGGTGCTGAATCCGCAGCGTTCGCAGGCGCATTCGCCGCTGTTCCAGGTGATGCTCGAATTCCAGAACAATGAGAAGCCACGCCTCGACCTGCCCAGGCTCTCGGTTGAACTTCTCGATATCGATATCGACATCGCGAACTTCGATCTGCAGTTCGTGTTCTCCGAGCGGCGTAACGGCATCAGTGGGGGATTCACGGCCGCAATCAGGTACGCGGTAGACCTCTTCGACGCGTCCACCGTACGGTCGTTCATCAAGCGGCTCAGCCTGCTACTCGAAGGGGTTACACAGAAGCCCGACGTGCCAGTTCATCGCATCTCCATGATGGACGACACGGAGACCGCGGACGTCACATCCGTGTGTGGTGGCCCCGGTAACCGGCTCGAGGTGCTGCCGGACCTCCTGACGATGGGCATTCGGGACTACAACGCGCCCGCGGTGATCGACGGTGATCGACAGCTCACGTACCGAGAGCTCGAGGAGCAGTCAAACCGCATCGCACGCATCTTGATCGAAGAAGGCGTCGGACCAGAGGATTTCGTCGCACTTGGTTTCGCGCGCTCATTCGAATGGCTCATCTCACTGTGGGCTGTGACGAAGGCCGGGGGCGCATTCGTTCCGGTCGACCCGACCTACCCCGCTGAGCGCATCGAGCACATGCTGAACGATTCGAGTGCCGTCGCTGGCCTCACCAGCACGCGGCACGCGGCGACGCTACCGGCACTGGTGCCCTGGTGGTGTTTGGACGATCCGGAATTCCAGGCGCGTATGGCCGCCCAGTCCCCGGCGCCCGTCACCGATGCGGAGCGCCGTGCGCCGCTTCGTCTGGAAAATTCCGCGTATTTGATCTACACGTCCGGTTCGACCGGCAAGCCAAAGGGCGTTGTCGTTCCCCACACGGGGCTAGACAACTTCACGCCGGCCATGGTGGCGCATCCGTCCGTCACCAAGGATTCACGAGTGTTGTCCTTCGCATCACCTAGCTTCGACGCGTCGCTGCTCGAAGTGCTGATGGCCTTCGGCGCCGGCGCCTCTATCGTTCTCGTTCCGCCGGACGTGTACGGCGGTGAAGAACTCACCGCTGTGATCCGCGATCAGCGGGTCACACACGGCTTTATCACTCCACTCGGCCTCGCTTCACTCGACCGCGAACAGGTCGAGCACTTCCAGTTCGTGGTGGTTGGCGGCGAAGCCGTCCCGCCAGACGTGGTCGACCACTGGGCGACGGGCCGTCGGTTGTTCAACGGCTACGGGCCGACTGAAACAACAATCGTCGCGACGATGAGCGATCCGATGAAGCCTGGAGAGCCCGTGCGAATCGGCAAACTCTTCAATGGCGTGACTGCTGTGGTGCTGGACCAGCGCCTTCAGCCGGTGCCGAAGGGCATCGCGGGAGAGCTCTACATCTCCGGTCTCGGTGTCGCGCGCGGCTATCATGAGCGGTTCGGGCTCACGGCGGGCAGATTCGTCGCGAATCCCTATGGCACGCCGGGTGAAAGGATGTACCGAACGGGTGACCTCGTTCGCTGGTCCGACGACTATCAGCTCGAGTACCTGGGCCGTACCGACTTCCAGGTGAAGGTGCGTGGTTTCCGGATCGAGCTCGGCGAGATCGACTCCGCGCTCGCGAGCCACCCGTCAATCGATTTCGCAGCGACGCTTGGCAAGACAGGCCCGTCGGGTGCGACTGTGCTCGTCGCATACGTGCACGAAGCACCGGGGCAGACAGCCAGCCCGAAGGAACTCACCGACCATGTCGCGAAGTTCCTGCCTGCGTATATGGTTCCCGCCTTGATCATGGTGATCGACGAGATCCCGCTCGCGGTCACCGGCAAACTCGATCGCCGCGCCCTCCCCGAACCAGACTTTCGGTTCGCAGCGGTCGAGTACCGGGCGCCTTCGAACCCGATCGAAGAGATCCTGGCCGGTGTGTTCGCTGACGTGCTCGGGGTCAGCAGAATCAGCGTTGACGAGAACTTCTTCGACGCGGGCGGTAACTCGCTGGTCGCGACGCGCCTTGTAGCCCGTGCGAACGCGGCCTTCGGTTCCCGCATCGGCGTTCGGGACCTGTTCGAAGCGCCGACCGTTGAGTCGCTCGCGGCGCGCATCGAGCAGTTTGGGGCCTACGGTGGTGACCGTCCGGAACTTGCGCCGCGGCCGCGGCCCGCGCGGATTCCGCTTTCGCCTGCGCAGCAGCGGATGTGGTTCATCAACCAGTTCGATCCCGACTCGCCGGCCTACAACGTCCCCATGGCGCTGCGCCTATCCGGCCGCCTGAACAAGGATGCGCTCGAGCGAGCGATCGGCGATGTGCTTGAACGGCACGAGTCGCTGCGCACGGTGTTCCCTGAAACGCTCGACGGCCCAGTGCAGGTCATCGTTCCGGCGACTGAAGTCGGAGTGGATTTGACGCCAATTGCTGTGTCGGCGGACGGCGTGGTCGACCACATCCAGCGGTTCGTCGCGGAAGGGTTTGACGCTACAGAGGCGGTGCCCGTACGGGCGCAGTTGCTGCGCGTCAGCGAGCGCGAGCACGTACTCGTGATCGTGGTTCACCACATCGTGGCGGACGGCTTCTCGATGGCACCGCTCGCTGCGGACGTGATGGTCGCCTACGCCGCGCGCCTGCATGGCCAGGAACCTGAGTGGACGCCCCTCGCGATCCAGTACGCGGACTTCGCACTGTGGCAGCGTGAGTTGCTCGGCGAAGAATCCGACCCGGAATCAGTCTCCGCTCGTCAGCTGGAGTACTGGAAGTCCGCGCTCGCCGGACTGCCGGACGTGATCGACCTGCCCGCGGACCGGCCACGCCCCGTGACCGCGTCGCTGCAAGGCGGTCTCGTCCGCTTCACCATCGACACGGAACTGCACAGGCACCTCACCGAGGTCGCCCGTGAGCTGAACTCAACGATGTTCATGCTCATGCATGCGGCGCTCGCGGTGCTGGTCTCGCGGCTTTCGGGCAAGAACGACGTCGCCATTGGAACACCAATCGCCGGACGCGGGGAAGCTGTGCTGGACCCGGTGGTCGGCATGTTCGTCAATACCCTGGTCCTGCGGACCGAGATCGATCTGAACGCCTCGTTCAGTGACACCCTCGCGCAGATCCGTGAAACTGACCTGGCCGCGTTCACCCACGCGGATATCGCGTTCGAGCAACTCGTTGAGGTGCTCCGGCCCGAGCGCTCGACGTCTCATTCGCCGCTCTTCCAGGTGCTGCTCGAGTTCCAGAACAACCCGGAAGCGGTACTCGAACTGCCTGAACTAACCGTGAGCGCGGTCGAGTTCGAGGACCACATCTCGAAGTTCGACCTTCAGCTTTCCGTTCGGGAAGAGCGCGATGGCTCCGGCAGCCCAGCTGGAATCCGGGCCGGGTTCGTCTACGCGACAGACCTTTTCGACGAGGAGACAGTGCAGGTCTTCGCCGATCGGTTCGTGCGGATTCTGCGGTCGATCGCGCAAACTGCCACGCTCCCCGTTGGAGATATCGCGCTGCTTTCCGAAGCTGAACAACGCGCGATGCTGACCTCGTGGAACCACCCCGGTACTGACATCGCACCGCGGCACCTTGCGAACCGCTTCGCCGAGAAGGCCGCGGAATTCGCCGACCGCACTGCGGTGACGTTCACCACCGCGGATGGGGTGCGCACACTCACCTACGCGGAGCTCGACGCGCGGTCGAATAGACTGGCCAGGCGACTCATCGAGGCCGGAGCCGGCCCGGACGAGCTTGTAGCGGTAGCTGTGCCGCGGGATGAACAACTGATTGTGGCGCTCCTGGCAGTGGTCAAATCTGGCGCGGGGTACCTGCCCGTCGACCTGACCTATCCCGCTGACCGGATCGAGTTCATGCTCAGCGATGGCGCGCCGGTTGCCGTCATCACCACGGCGAGAGAGGAAACGCTCCTTCCCGCTGGCTCCGCCGAGCTGATCCATCTCGACACCGACCTGTCAGGTTATAGCGCCGCTGAAATCAGCGATGCGGACCGTACCGCGCCGCTGAGCTGGGACCACACCGCGTACGTCATTTACACTTCCGGATCGACGGGCAAGCCAAAAGGTGTCGCCGTCCCGCACCGCACGGTGCTGACGCTGATGGCGAACACTGATGAGAAGTTCGGCTTTTCCGAGACCGACGTATGGACCATGTTCCACTCGTATGCGTTTGACTTCTCGGTGTGGGAACTGTGGGGACCCCTGCTGTATGGCGGCAAACTCGTCGTGGTCGACTACTTCACCGCTCGAAACCCCGACCAGTTCGTCGAACTCGTCCGGCGCGAAGGCGTCACCGTGCTGAACCAGACGCCCTCGGCGTTTTATCAGTTCGCCGAAGCTGAGCGGCTGGCAGACACACGCGGCGGCCTATCCCTGCGCTACATCATCTTTGGTGGTGAGGCTCTGGACCTCGCGCAACTCGGGCGCTGGTACGCGCGCCATGCCGACGATGCTCCACAGCTCGTCAACATGTATGGCATCACTGAGACGACAGTCCACGTGAGCTACCTCGCGCTCGACCGTGCCTTCGCTGCCACCGCGGCCGCGTCCGTGATTGGACAGGCACTGCCGGGTCTGCGCGTCGCAGTCCTCGACGAACGCCTGCGCCCGGTACCGCCGGGAACAATCGGCGAAATGTACGTTTCCGGGCCGCAGCTTTCGCGCGGCTACCTGCGCCGTCCTGACCTCACGGCGAGCCGGTTCGTGGCCGATCCGTACGGTGCGCCCGGTGAGGTGATGTACCGCTCCGGTGACCTTGCGCGCTGGAACCGCGCAGGCCAGCTCGAATACCTGGGACGTTCCGACTTCCAGGTTCAGCTGCGCGGGTTCCGCATCGAACTCGGCGAAATCGAAGCCGCGCTGCTCCGCTACCCCGGTGTCGCGCAGTCGGTAGTCCTGATGCGGGCGGATTCGGGCCCAGGGTCAGAGCGGCTTGTCGGCTATGTGGTACCTGAAGCAGGAAGCCACCTGACACCGGCTGCGATCCTCGATACGCTCGGCGACACGCTTGCCGCGCACATGGTGCCAGCCGCGGTAGTGGTGGTCGGCGAGTTCCCGCTTACCGCCAACGGCAAGCTCGATCGGCGGGCCCTGCCAGCACCGGACTTCGGTGCCCTCGTACAGGAGGGCCGCGCGCCCGCTACCCCGCTCGAGGCGAAACTCGCTACGGTGTTCGCTGAGGTACTGGGACTGCCATCGGTGGGCGTTGACGACTCGTTCTTCGCGCTCGGCGGTGACTCGATCATGTCGATCCAGCTCGTCACCCGGGCCAAAGCCGCGGGGATACACATCAGCCCGCGAGACGTCTTCAACCTGAAGACGGTCGCAGCCCTCACACAGGTCGCCAGAGTCGTTGGGGAGTCGGAGCTTTCGGCGCTTGCTGAGCTTCCCGGTGGCGGAACCGGCGCGCTCCCGCTAACGCCAGTCATGCACTGGATGCGCGAACGCGGCGGCCACTACCACCGGTACGCCCAGTGTGCACTGCTTACGCTGCCTCCCGGTATCGACGAAACCGGTATCGCACGCACCCTGCAGGCCGTTCTCGACCAGCACGACTTGCTGCGCTCGCGCATGGCCGGTGCTGAACTGGTCGTGGCGGAAACGGGCTCCGTGCGCGCCGCAGACCTCCTCACACACGTGCAGGTCGCAGCCGCGCCGGGCGCGCCGGAATTCACCGCCGCGGCTGAACAGGCTCTCGATGAGGCGGCGGACAGACTCGACCCAGACAGCGGGGTGATGCTGCAAGCAGTCTGGCTCGACGCGGGCGCGGACGGTGGCCGCATACTGCTGGTCATCCATCACATCGCTATCGACGGCGTGTCGTGGCGGGTGCTCGTCCCTGACCTTGCGACTGCGTGGAACCAGATCACGGCGGGCGAAGAACCACAACTTCCGCCGATCGGGACCTCGTTCCGCCGATGGAGTACCGGGCTCCGGGAAAACGCTGCGGCGCGCGAAACCGAACTGGGCATGTGGAAGAGCTTCCTCACCGGAGAGGATCCACTGCTCGGCGCGCGCGACTTCGATCCGCGCCGTGACACTAACAACACGGTTGAGCGGTTGACGGTCGAACTCCCTGTCGACATAACTGAGCAGCTGTTGACCCGTGTGCCGGAGGCTTTCCATGGCGGGGTAAATGATGGCCTGCTCGCGGGACTTGCGCTTGCGCTGAAGAAGTGGCGGGGCGCGGAAGCGCCACTTATCAGCCTCGAGGGTCACGGCCGCGAAGAAGACGCGGTGCCAGGTGCTGATCTTTCCCGCACCCTGGGCTGGTTCACCACGATCTTCCCCGTGCGGTTCGAACTTGCGGGCGCAGATGTTGATGACGCTTTCGCGGCCGGGCCAGCGGCCGGTGTGATCGTCAAGGCAGTGAAGGAAACACTGCGTGGCATACCTGATCGCGGCATCGGCTACGGTCAGCTGCGCTACCTCGACCCAGTCGGCGCCGAAGAGTTGCGCAGACTCCGCCGGCCACAAGTGAGCTTCAACTACTTTGGCCGATTCACCACGGCAGAGCTGCCGGAAGAGTTGCGTGCACTGGGCTGGCTGCCAGTAGGCGACGATGAGGACACTGCCAATCTCGCTGCGGCGCAGAATGGTGACATGGCGGCGATGGCAACGCTGGACATCAACGCCGTTACCGCAGCGACCGCAGATGGCCCAGTGCTCCGCGCAACCATCGGGTACGCGACGGAACTCGTCACGGCCGCCGACGCCAGCGAATTCGCGCAGACATGGGTGGACGCGCTGACGGCCATCGCGCGTCACGCGACTCGGCCGGATGCCGGTGGCCTCACGCCGTCCGATCTCGATCTGGTGCAGACCGACCAGACCACGATCGACCGGTTTGAGGAGCGATTCCGGCGGATCGAAGACGTGTGGCCGTTGTCTCCGCTGCAGTCGGGGCTGCTTTTCCACGCCGTGCTCGCCGAAGAATCCGTCGACGCTTACATGGTGCAACTTGTCCTGCACGCCACAGGCAGCGTCGACCCCGAACGAATGCGCCGAGCAGCGCAGGCACTGCTTGATCGGCACGCCAATCTGCGAGTGGCCTTCACCGCCGACAGCGCCGGTAACCCCGTCCAGGTCGTTGTCGACGGTCTTACCGTACCGCTGCGCGACATCGATCTCAGCGATCATGACGACCCGCAGCAGGCGCTGGTGGAGGTTCTGAGCGCGGACAAGCAGCAACAGTTCGACATGGGGGCGGCGCCGCTGATCCGGTTCGCTGTGATCAGCCTCGGCAAGGGCGACTACCGGCTAGTCATCACGAACCACCACATCCTGCTCGACGGCTGGTCAACGCCGCTGCTGCTGCGCGAGCTGATCACGCTGTATGTCCTCGACGGCGACGCGGCCCAGCTCCCTGCTGTTCGCTCATACCGTGACTATCTTGCGTGGCTGCGCCGCCAGGACCCGCAACAGTCGCTCCGCGCCTGGACCAGCGCACTCGCAGGAACCGAGGAGCCGACGACGCTCGTGCCGCTGGACCGCGCCAGGCAGCTCGAAGTGGACTCGACCGAGATCAGCGCGGAGTTCACTGAGGCGGAAACCGCGGCGCTTACGGACCTTTCACGGCAGCTCGGCATCACCCTCAACACGGTGATCCAGACGGCGTGGGGAATCGTGCTCGCGACGCTGACTTCTCGTGACGACGTCGTCTTCGGGACAACAGTGTCGGGACGGCCACCGGAGATCAGCGGTGTGGAAGAGATGGTGGGCCTGTTCATCAACACCCTGCCCGTCCGCATCCGGCTCGAGGCGGGCGAAACCCTCTCCGAACTGCTTGTCCGGGTGCAGGGGGAGCAAGCTGAACTCCTCGATCACCATTACGTGCAGCTCGCCGATATCCAGCGAGCCGCCGGTGCAGGCGCAGGCTTCGACACGCTTGCAGTTTTCGAGTCGTATCCAGTCGACACCGCCGGGGTTACTGCGGAAACAGACCTCGCGGGCATGCGCATCGCTGGTCTGGATGGCGCTGATGCCGCGCATTATCCAGTGACCCTTGTCGCGCACACCAGTACTGCTCTGCACGTCAAACTCAAGTACTTCCCGTCCCTGTTCAGCACCGCAGACATGCACTCGGTGTTGCAGCGCTACGTGCGGATGATGCGGCACTTCGCGCACGCGCCGGAGCAGCGTTACGCGTCACTCTGCGTTCTCGATCCAGACGAGTATGCGGACCTCGTACCAGTGTCTGGGGTGCGGGGCAGGACTGTCAGGTCGCTGCCAGAACTCCTCGCGGACGCGGTGGCGGAGAACCCCGACGGGCTTGCCGTGATCGACGGCGAGCGGGAGATCACCTACCGCGAACTCGACCGCGTATCGAGTCAGCTAGCACGCGTGCTGCTCGAGCGGGGAGTAAAGCCGGAGACGTTTGTGGCTCTGGGGATTGCACGGTCACTTGAATCGATCCTCGGGATTTGGGCTGTCACAAAAGCCGGGGGCGCCTACGTACCCGTCGACCCGACCTACCCCGTGGACCGGATCGAACACATGCTGACGGACTCCGGTGCCGCGCTTGGGCTGACGACTCGCGCCCACGCGGATGCGCTGCCAGGCGACACGGAGTGGCTGGTCATCGACACTCCAGAGTTCGCCGAGTTGCTGGGCCGCTACTCCAGTGAGCCGATCCGCAGCGAGGAGCGCCACGGGCCGGTGCTGCTCGGCACGGCGGCGTACATCATCTACACGTCCGGTTCGACGGGGAAGCCGAAGGGCGTACTGGCGACGCACCGGGGCCTGGAAAACTTCGCTCTCGAAGCGAAAGAGCATTTTCAGGTGTCCCGCGACGCACGCGTCATGCACTTCTCGTCCCCGAGTTTTGACGCATCCGTGCTCGAACTGCTGCAAGCATTCGGCAGCGCGGCGACGATGGTGATTATTCCCCCGACTGTGTATGGCGGTGCTGAACTCGCGGAGATCATCCGTACCAAGAAGGTGACGCACGCGTTCATCACCCCGCTCGCACTCGGTTCCATGGATCCGCAAGGGCTCGAACACTTCTCCAATGTCAGTGTCGGTGGCGAG
This sequence comes from Hoyosella sp. YIM 151337, assembly GCF_026041215.1. Taxonomy (GTDB): domain Bacteria; phylum Actinomycetota; class Actinomycetes; order Mycobacteriales; family Mycobacteriaceae; genus Hoyosella. Next base: position 636,705 of record NZ_JAPEIQ010000006.1, on the reverse strand, counting down.
GCGGTGCCGCCCGACCTCGTCGACGCGTGGGCGCCGGGGCGTAACCTCTACAACGGTTACGGTCCCACCGAGACGACCATTATGGTGGCGATCAGTCCGCCGATGGCCGCAGGAGAGCAGGTGCTGATCGGTGGCCCGATCCGCGGTACCCGCGCACTGGTGCTCGACGCACGGCTGCAACCTGTCCCCGTCGGAGTGAGTGGCGAGCTGTACGTCACCGGGGAGGGACTGACGCGCGGTTACCACGAGCGCCGCGGTCTGACCGCCGAGCGCTTCATTGCGAACCCCTACGGGGAGCCGGGTGAGCGCATGTATCGCACCGGTGACGTGGTGCGGTGGCTGCGCGACAAACAGGGCGACCTCCAGATCGATTACGTTGGCCGGTCAGACTTCCAGGTGAAGGTACGTGGCTTCCGCATCGAGCTCGGTGAGATCGACGCAGCGCTGCGCGCGCACCCGGCTGTCGGCTTCGCGGCCACGATCGGCCACACGTCGCCGAACGGCCAGACGACACTTGTTGCCTATGTGCAGCCCCACGACGACGGCCGCGTTAATACCGAGGAGCTTGCTGAGTTTGTCGGCAGGTCGTTGCCCTCGCACATGGTGCCGTCGGTCATCATCCCGATCGACGAGGTTCCCCGCACACCGGTCGGCAAGCTCGACCGCCGGGCGCTGCCCTCACCAGACAGCGTCATGACTGAACCCGAGTACGTGGCGCCGCGCAACGTGGTCGAGGAAATCATCGCGGGAGTGTTCGCTGAGGTGCTCAGCACTGAACGCGTGAGCGTCAGCGCGAGCTTCTTCGACCTCGGCGGCAACTCGCTGGTAGCGACGCGCGTCATCGCACGCGTGAATGAGGCGCTCGGCGTCGCGCTTGGTGTCCGGGAACTTTTCGATGCTCCGACGGTCGCGGAACTCGCGAACCGCGCCGAAGCAGCGGGTTCGCACGGGCCGGCGCGTCCCGCGCTCGAGCCGCGACCACGCCCGGACTATGTGCCGGTATCACTTGCGCAGCAGCGCATGTGGTTCATCAACCAGTTCGATACGTCCTCGCCGGCTTACAACGTGCCACTCGCCGTGCGGCTCACCGGTCCGCTCAACGTGGACGCGCTGGCGGCGGCATTGCGAGACGTCGTCGAGCGGCACGAAGCGTTGCGTACGGTTTTCCCAGATAGTGTCCAAGGGCCATCGCAGGTAATTGTGCCCGCCAGCGAGGTGGTTGCGCAGCTTTCACCGCAGCAGGTGGCCAGCGAGGCTGAGCTGCGTGCTCGCATCATCCGGCTCGCGGGCACCGGGTTCGACGTTGCCGCTGAAGTGCCACTTCGGGCCAGACTGTTCCAGCTCAGTGCGACCCAGCACGTGCTGCTGGTTGTGGTACATCACATCTCCGCAGACGGCTTCTCAATGGGTCCGCTCGCGCGCGATGTCGTGACGGCGTATCACGCCCGCAAGGCAGGCAATGCTCCCGCGTGGGCGCCGCTGCAGGTGCAATACGCGGATTACAGCCTGTGGCAGCGCGAAACCCTGGGCGATGAGAACGAACCAGCGAGCCTCGCGGCGCGTCAGATTGACTACTGGAAGCGGGCCCTCACAGGTCTTCCTGATGTGCTGGAGCTGCCCACCGACCGGCCTCGCCCCGCGCAGCAGACGCTGCGGGGAGCGGATTACCGGTTTACCATCCCCGCAGATCTGCATGCCCAGCTTGAGCAACTCGCGCGGCGGCAGGGCGCAACGGTGTTCATGGTGCTTCATTCGGCGCTCGCGGTACTGCTTTCACGATTGTCGGGTACCACGGACATCGCGATTGGCACCCCTGTCGCGGGCCGCGGCGAAGCCGCGCTCGACGATCTCATTGGTATGTTCGTCAACACGCTGGTGTTGCGCACCGAAGTGGAAGGCGCGGAGACATTCGAGGAACTGCTCGCGCACGCTCGCGAGACGGACCTGTCCGCTTTTGCGCACTCCGACGTACCATTCGAGCGTTTGGTGGAGGTTCTCAACCCCGACCGGTCAACGGCGCACTCGCCGTTGTTCCAGGCCACCATCGAGTTCCAGAACATCACTCGGCCAGAGGTGGAACTCGACGGCCTCCACGTCGAACCCCTGGATTTCGAAACGTCGATCGCGAAGTACGACCTTGAACTGATTCTCGGTGGGGACGGTGCGACAGCCGGCCAGCCAGACATCGAAGCCGCTTTCACGTACGCCACAGATCTGTTCGACGCGGACACGATCGCAGCATTCGCTGACCGCTACGTGCGGATTCTGCGGGCCGTCGTCGATGACCCGCAAATCAAGGTTGGCGATATTCCGTTGCTCAGCGGGACTGAGGTTGCTCGGTACGCGCCGGTGCACGGGCCTGAAGGTCTCGAGCCACGGTTGTTGCCGGATATCCTGGCGGACGCTGCCCGGCGAGATCCGGACGCGCACGCTGTTGTCATGAGTGACGCCGTGCTGACGTACCGGCAACTTGATGAGCGGTCGAACCAGCTTGCGCGAGTGCTTGCGAAGTACGGCGCGGGCCCCGAGAAAGTTGTTGCTCTCGGTCTGCCCCGCTCAATCGAATCCGTCCTCGCCGTGTGGGCGGTAGCGAAGACGGGGGCGGCGTTCGTACCTGTCGACCCACGCTATCCAGCCGACCGCATTGAACACATGCTCACTGACTCCGCTGCGGTAGCCGGTCTTACCGTCGTGACGCACCGAGAGGCGCTGCCGGGCACCCTGCCATGGCTTGAATTGGATGGCCCGGCCCTGTCGTCGCTGGCGGACGCACAATCCACTGCCGCGATCACGGATGCGGACCGCATCTGGCCGTTGCGCCTCGCTCATCCGGCCTACCTCATCTACACGTCAGGTTCGACGGGCAAGCCGAAGGGCGTCGCGGTGACCCATTACGGGCTCGCGAGCCTGGCAGCGGAAGAGCGTGATCATCTTCGGGTCACGAGTTCCGCGAGAGTGCTGCATTCGGCGTCACCCAGCTTCGACGCTTCGGTCTTCGAAATGCTCATGGCGTACAGCGCGGCCGCGACACTCGTCGTGGCGCCACCTGACGTATATGGCGGCGCACCAATGGCCGAGCTGCTGCGGAAGCAGAAGATCAGTCACGCATTCTTCACTCCTGCCGTACTCGCTTCCGTCGAAGAGGACGAGGTCGACACGTTGCGGTCCATCCTCGTTGCGGGTGACGTGTGTCCCCCGGAACTGGTGTCCCGATGGGCGCCGGGACGGGCGATGGTCAACGCGTACGGGCCTACGGAAACGACGATCATGAGCAGTATCACCGCGCCAATGGCCGCTGGCGGGCCGGTTACGATCGGAGCGACAACACGCGGATTCATGGCCATGGTTCTGGACGGGCGCTTGCAGCCGCAGCCTCCTGGCGTCGCCGGCGAACTATATCTCGCGGGGCCTGCGCTGGCACGGGGATACCAGGGCCGACTGGGGCTGACGAGTGAACGCTTCGTCGCTAATCCATTCGGTGCCCCTGGCGAGCGCATGTACCGCACCGGGGACGTCGTCCGCTGGGTGGAGCGAGGCGGCGAACCCGAACTCGAATTCATGGGCCGCAGCGACTTTCAGGTGAAGATCCGCGGTTTGCGGATCGAACTCGGTGAAATCGACACTGCGCTGGCGAGCCACCCGCGCGTGAGCTTCGCTACCACCGCCGGTGTCGATGGCCCCGCGGGCGAAACCATCCTTGTCTCCTACGTGGTGCCACATGCGGGCGGCTCGGACGACGACGCAGTCCACGTGACGGCAAGCGAACTGACGGCATATCTTGCTGAGTTCCTCCCGAGCTACATGGTGCCTTCGGTCATCATGCCGATCGACGAGGTGCCGCTGACTCCGGTGGGCAAGCTCGACCGGAAGGCGCTCCCTGCGCCAGACCTTCAGAGCCTCCGCAGGGAGTACGTCGCGCCCCGCGACGCCGCTGAAGAGGCTGTGGCCGGTGCGTTCGCGCAGGTACTTGGCATCGAGCAGGTCAGCGTCTACGACAGTTTCTTCGATCTCGGCGGCAACTCCCTGAGTGTCACTCGTGTCGTGGCTGAACTGGAGAAGACCACTGGCCGGGCATTGCGGCTGCAGAGCGTGTTCCTCAACCCGACCCCGGCGGCACTGGCGGAGCGACTGTCGCGGCCCGACGATGCGCCGAGCGAGCTCGCGGCGCAGTTGCTCGCACCAGTTATCAGGTTGCGGCAGCAGGGGCGCAGCGCGCCAGTGTTCCTGGTGCACCCCGGTGTCGGCTTGTCGTGGGCATACACAGGGCTTACCCAGTACATCCCGGACGATCATCCCGTGTACGGTCTGCAGCTGCCGTCTTTGACGGGTGCTGAACCGTCCGATTCGATCGAGCACCTGGCGGCAACGTACGTCGAGCACATTCGAAAGATCGCGCCAAACGGCCCTTACCATCTGGCCGGCTGGTCCCTTGGTGGTGTAATCGCACAGGAGATGGCTGCGCAGCTGAGCGCGGCGGGCGAGGATGTTGGCCTGCTCGCGATGCTGGACAGCTATGTCGCCGCGGATACCGATGTCCCGGATATGGCTGAACTCATCCGCAGTTTCGGCGTGGACGTGCCGGAAGGAGCTGCACTGAGTTACGAGGCGGCGGCCGCGGAACTCGACAGTGCTTTTGGTCAGCCCACTGGCCTCACAGCTGCGCACATCGAGCGTATCCACCGCGGGTTCGCTGACGCGGCACGAATAATGCGCTCGTTCGAACCGAACGTGTACTCCGGCCGGGCGCTGTTCTTCGCAGCCGATAACACGGTGGATCCCGCCGGTGTCTTGCGCACGCCGCGGGAATGGGCGCAGCAGCTGCCGAAGATGCGTGTCGTCGACGTCCCGGTGCGTCACCAGCAGATGATTGAGCCGGACGCATTGGCTGTGATCGGGCCGGTGCTGGCACAGTTCCTGAAAGACGAAACGCGGGGGAGACGCGCTCAGTGATTCCAAAAGTGCTGCAGTCCAGGGCTGCAAAGACTGGCGCCGTCGCGCTCAGTGTGTCCTACCGCGTGGAAGGTGCGACTGCGCACGTCACACTGGCACGGCCTGACAAGCTGAACGGGCTGACCCTCGACATGCTCGCCCAGCTGGTTGAGGCAGCCGCGGAGATCCGCAAGAACCGTGACGTCCGGGTGGTGCTCCTGTCTGGGGAAGGCTCGTCGTTCAGTGCGGGGCTGGACTTCCCGTCTGCGGCGAAGCAACCGCAGCGGATCGCGCGGTACTTCCTGCCAGTACCGTCGTTTGCGCCGCTGCCGGGCCGGGGCACCAACATGTTTCAGCGGGCCTGCTGGGCGTGGCGTGAGCTGCCGGTGCCGGTGATCGCTGTCATCAGCGGTCACTGTTACGGCGGCGGCCTGCAATTGGCCCTGGCCGCTGACTTCCGTTTCGCCGCCCCGGACTCGGAGCTTTCGGTGCTGGAAGCGAAGTGGGGCATGATCCCGGATATGACGGGCACGGCAACGCTGAGCGAACTGGTGGGCATTGACACGGCGAAACTGCTCACTATGACTGGCAAGGTCATCAGCGGTGATGAGGCTGCCGGGATCGGCCTCGTCACAGGTGTCGCCGACGACCCAGCCGTGCCAGCGCTCGAGTTGGCGCAGTTGCTGAGCAAACAGTCCCCTGACGCCGTGACAGCCGCGAAGAAGCTGTTCAACGCGGCGTGGTCAGAATCACCACGCGCAGCATTCGCGGCGGAACGACGCGCACAACTGCGCCTTCTTGCAGGCACGAACACGAAAATTGCCCGTAAGGCGCGGATGAAGGGCTCCGAACCCGAGTATCGGCCGCGAACGCTGACCTAGCAGGGCAACGCGCAGCGCCGGCAGCGCTATTGTGGTGGCGTGGACCGTCGCCGTATAGCACCGCAGCTGCGCGGGCTCACCGTCGGCGGATTCACCGCCGCGGTGTCAGTAGCTGCGCATACTGCGGCAGGTGGCGCGCTTCCGCCGCTCTCCGTGTTCTTCCTCCTTGCGCTCACGTGCGCCGCTGTCGGTGCGGTTGCAGCGGTGCCGCGCTTAGGCTCCCGGGCCGGGGTCGGGGCCGTACTCGCGGCTGGTCAGCTCGCGGGTCACGGTGTGCTCGCGCTCGGCTGCGCGCACACCGCGGCGGCCGCTCACCACAGTGCCGGAATGCTCGCAGCCCACATCGTCGCGATCGGTGTCGCAGCGGCTCTCATCCATGCTGCCGAACATGGCTTCACAGCGCTCGGTGCGACGATCACCGGGATTGTGCGGCTGCTCATTGCGCCACTGCCCGTCCGGCTTATACCCCCGGCGATGCCGCGCAGCACCCCCATTGGCGTCGGTCCAGGCGTGCTGTGTGTCGCTCGCGGCGGCACTCGCGGACCTCCCCGGTGGATGGCAGGCGCAGCCTGCACTGCCCCTGCTACGTGACCACTTCACGGCGCTGACACCGATTCTGCGGTGCAGCGTTTGCACGTGCGCACGCCGACCGCGGCGACGCACGAATCGAGCACAGGGAGAAAACTGTGGTGCACTTACGCACACATACACGCATGTCCGCGGTCGCTCTCGCACTCACCGCGGCGGCGGCACCATTCCTGACAGCCTGCGCGGCGGACGATCAATCCACCGCTCCGGAAGCCACGCACGCCGCCGCGCTTACGGTTACGGACCCATGGATCCGGGCCGCTGACAGCGGCATGGTCGCGGCATTCGGCGAACTCACCAATACATCCGGCACTGAGGTGCACATCATCGCCGTCGATAGTCCGCTGACGGACCGGGCGGAAATACATGAGGTCATCACTGACGCCGGGCAATCGGCGATGCGACAGAAGGATGATGGCATCCGCGTCGCCGGCAGTGCGCAGCATCTTCTCGCGCCGGGCGGAGATCACCTCATGCTGATGGATCTCACGGAAGCCATCACACCAGGTATGGACGTTCCCATCACGCTGCGCTTCGCGGACGGCTCGGAAACGACAGTCGGCTTCGCGGCCCGCGATTTCGCCGGAGGCGATGAGGACTACATGCCAATGCACGACGGCGGAAGCCCGGAACACCACAGGGAGGAGACTCACGGCGATGCCCGAACCGGACACTAGAAGCCGACCGGGGCTGTCGCGCCGCCGCTTGCTCGGCACTGGCGCGGTGGCGCTGGGTGCCGCTGGAACTGGCTGGGGTGCCGCTTCGGTGAAGCGAAGCAGCACTGCCGCAGCCCGGGCTGGTACAACAGGCCAGCAAACCGTTGCCTTTTACGGGGATCATCAGGCTGGCGTAACCACACCGGCGCAAGCGCACGCCGTCTTCGCTGCCTACGATCTGGCGCCGGGAACAGACCGGCAACGCGTAGCCGGCCTGCTGCGTGCCTGGACGGATGATGCTGCGCGCCTCACGCAGGGGATCCCCGGCCTGGCGGATTCGGAAGCGGAACTGGCTACTAGCCCGTCCCGACTCACCATTACCGTCGGCTTCGGCCCACGGCTTTTCGACGTGATAGGAGCGCCGCATCTTCGTCCACCGGGAATCGCGCAGCTCCCGGCCTACCGGATCGATGAGCTTGATCCCGGCTTCACTGGCGGTGACCTCCTCCTTCAGGTGTGCGCTGACGATCCGCTGCCGCTCGCACACGCACTACGCATACTCAGCCGCAGTGTGCGCTCACTCGTCACACCGCGGTGGGTGCAGCGGGGTTTCCGGGATGCGCGGGGCAGCCAGCCGGAAGGCACCACGATGCGCAACCTCATGGGGCAGCTTGATGGAACGGCGAACCCGAAACCAGAGGATGCTGGCTTTGGCCGGCTTGTGTGGTCGGATGGTGCGCAGGCTCCCTGGTTCCGGGGCGGCACCCAGTTGGTGCTTCGGCGGATCAGGATGGACCTCGACACATGGGATGAGCTCGGCCGCGACGCGCGCGAACTGTCGGTCGGGCGCCGGATCGCGAACGGCGCACCCCTCACCGGCAACGAGGAACACGATGAACCGGATTTCGCTGCGTCAGACCGTTTCGGCCTGCCGGTTATCCCTCCCTCGTCGCATATCGCGCGCGCCCACCCGCAACATCCCAGTGAAGTCTTCTTCCGCCGCGCGTACAACTACGACGATCCGCCAAGCGGTGGGGCGATCAGCAACACGGGCCTGCTGTTCGCGGCGTATCAGGCGGACATAACCACGCAGTTCCTGCCGGTGCAGGAGCGGCTCGCGGAGTTCGACGTTCTCAACGAATGGACAACGCCCGTCGGCTCCGCGGTCTTCGCGATCCCGCCAGGATGCCAGCCCGGCCAGTATCTTGGTCAGCAGCTTTTCGATTCCGTGTAGCGCGGGTGCGCACACGTGAAGCGGAAACGAACCGTCAAGGAGAAACCAGTGAATCAACGTCCCAAACCGGGATTCGTGACCCAGCAGCAGCTAGGTGAGAAACGCCGCGCGATGATCATCAGGGCGGTGGTAACCGGCGTGATCCTGCTCATTGCCGTCGTCATCGCGGTAGTGGTCATTAATCAGCGCTCTGCGGACGAGGGGGCGAGTCCAGGTACCGCGAGCGAGCAGGGCATCGCATTCGGTCCTGCAGATGCGGCCGTCACGCTGGAGGTGTACGAGGATTTCCAATGTCCGGCGTGCCGCCAGTTCGAAACGATTTCCGGAGACACTCTTCGTGACCTCGCTGAAACCGGCGAGGCACGTGTCGTGTACCACCCGATCGCGATTCTCGATCGCGCCTCCACCACGCAGTACTCGACGCGTGCTGCGTCGGCCGCACGGTGCGTGGCCGAGCATGCCCCTGAAGCCTGGCTTGACTGGCAAGCGCAGATGTACGCCCAGCAGCCGACCGAGGGCGGCGCCGGGCTAACTAATGAGCAGATGCTTGACATCGCCGGGAACGCTGGGGCGGACTCTGAAGAGCTCACCCAATGTGTGAGCGAGGTGCGCTACGCGAACGACGTCGCGAACGCGACCGCCGAGTCCAGCAATGCCGGGGTGCGCGGCACGCCCACCGTGCTGATTAATGGTGACCCGGTCGATGACATGACACCGGACGGGCTGCGTGCGGCAGTACAGGCTGCACAGTGACTCAGGAGGCTGCAGTGACAGCCACGGCGGCTGACTCGGACGCACCGCCCACGCGCGTCGCAACAGCCTGGGCGCTGGTCGTGCTCGGGGGACTAGGTCTCCTGAGCGCGGCAGCGCTGACCTACGAGCGGTTCCGTCTCTTCATCGAACCCGAGTACGTGCCGTCGTGCAGCTTCAATCCAGTCATCTCGTGCGGTTCGGTCATGACAACGGAGCAGGCCTCGGTGTTCGGGTTCCCGAACCCTCTGCTCGGCCTCGTGGCGTTCACCGTGGTTATCACCAGCGGCGTCGTGGTGGCAGCCGGTGCCCGCTTGCCGCGCTGGTACTGGGGAGGGCTCGGAGTCGGCTGCCTGCTGGGGCTTGTATTTGTGCACTGGCTGATATTCCAGAGCCTGTACCGGATCGGCGCGCTGTGTCCGTACTGCATGGTGGTGTGGGCAGTCCAGCTACCGCTTTTCATCGTTGTGGCCCGTGCGGCGTGGCCGCCCAGGTGGAGCGCGGGGCTGAGCGCCGCTGTTTTCCGCTGGCGCTGGAATCTCGCGGTGGTCTGGTACGCCGGTGTGGCGCTCCTGATACTCGAGCGGTTCTGGGATTACTGGCGCACTCTACTGTGAGTTCACCGAACCTTCGGGCTGCGGCAGGTAGCCGGGCGGCCGCGCGAGCAGCACGGCGATGAAACTCGTTAAGGGAACAGACAAGGTGAGGGCGATCCCGCCCACGAACGATCGGGCAAGCTCAATCGCCACAATCTCGCTGGTGATGACGTCACCGAGGGAGCGGCCCGCGACGCTGAACAGAAGCAGCAGCGGCAGCGCACTGCCCGCGTAAGCCAGCACCAGCGTGTACACGGTGCTGGCGATGTGGTCGCGCCCGACGCGCATCGTCGCGCTGAAGACACTCGTCCGCGACGCTTCCGGTTCAAGGCGCGCCAATTCGAACGCTGTCGCGGCTTGAGTGATCGTCACATCGTTGAGGACACCGAGCGAACCGATGATGAAGCCCGCGAGAAGCAGCCCACTGATGCTCACATGCTGCAGGTACGCCTGAATCTGGGTGTTCTGTTCCTCCGAGAGCCCCGTCAGCGTGAGTGACTCGATCGCTAGCCACGACAGTACCGCGGCGAGCACGAGCGATGTCAGCGTACCCAGCAGCGCTGAACTCGTGCGGAGATTGACGCCATGGGCCAGGTACAACGCGGCGTACAGGATTATCGCGCCGCCGACGAGTGCAACCGGCACCGCCGGTTTCCCATCGAGCAGTGCGGGCAGCACGAACATCACCAGGACGAGAAAGGCCAGGAAGATGCCCAGCAACGCGCGGAAGCCGCGCCACCTCGCCACCAGAACGACGATAGCGGCGAAGGCGAAGGCCAGCAGCGTCAGCGGAACACCGCGCTCGTAATCGTAAAATCCGTACCGCGTCAGTCCGGTCGCATCTGTCCCGCGAACAAGCCGAATCGAGTCACCTTGCTGCAGGTTCGGCTGGCCCGGCCCTGGAACCCATTCGAACAGGGTCAGGCGGCCGGCGTCGGCCCCGGAGTCGATACTGACCACCGCGCGAAAGCACTCGTAGCCTATGCCCGGCGGCGGCTGCGGTCCGCCGCTGAACACCATCGAGGCATCCGGTGAGCCGCACGGGCCAAGCCCCGATTCGACGACCGTGCCTGCCTCTGTTTCCACAGCTTCACCAGTGGCGGTCTGGAAGGGAAGCGGGACATCGACACGCTGCGGACCCGGCCACAACACCGCGGCACCAATCGCGACGACGATCGCGATGATGATGAGAAGGCCCACGACGACACGAGCGGCAAGCGGGCCGAGGGGGGCGGGTCCGCCATGGCCGTGACTGTGCCCATGCCCGGCTGCGCTCGCGTCGCTGGCGCGGGCGCGTGCTTCGTTCTCGGAATCGCCGGTGCCCTGACCAGGGGTGGAGTCGCTTTGCACGACTGACAGCGTAGTTCTCCCACGCGCAGCCCGTGGATTAAGCAGAATGAATGGTGTGGAAAGTGATTCCGCGCCGGACATGTCGAGTGGCGCCAGACCTCTGGCGTTCCTCGCTGATGTCCGCACTCGGGTGGAACGCGAACTCGTCGAACGCTGGCTTGATGAGGGCAACTGGCGCAGGTTTACCGCTTCGGCGGTCGCCGAACGACCGTCGCGCCTGCTTCTCGAAGTAGCGGATATTGCTGGTGCCCTCGCGGGGCGGCAAGACGATCCGCTCGTCGTGCCAGTCAAGGTTGCGTGGTTTCCGCCTGAGCGCGAAGGCGGGCGTGGCGCACGCTGGTCTGACCTGCTGAAGTTCACGAATCCGCGCAGCCCCAACGTGCTGGCGCAGCGCAAGATTGTCCAGCGTGCGCCGGAACGCGTGCAGGTGCTCACCGGCGAGCCCGCGACACTCAGCGAACTCCGGCGGCGGCACCGGCGGGAGGCTGGTGAGCCGGGGCCACAATCGCTCGCCCGCTACATCCACCGGTCGGCCGTCGTTGCGCTTGACCGCGCGGAGCGGACACTCATTGGTGACCGGTACAAAGTGCCGAGGCTGGTCGTCGAGCAGATACTTGATTCGGCGGCATTTCAGCGCCGTCTCGCGGAGATCGCTGATGAAGCTCAACTGCCGTACAAAGACGCATTCGCACGGGCCCGTGAGTGTTTGCGTGAACTCGTTGCGGTTCAGAGCAGACTGGCAACCGACCTCTTCTCCCAAACGATGCGGCCACTGCACGCGAGTGCATGGACCGTCCACGCAGACAGCGCAGAACTCGAAGACTTGCGCCGCATCAACCGGGAGTATCCGCTGATCTTTTTGCCCTCGCATCGTTCGTACGCTGACGCACTGGTGCTCAATGATTTCCTAGGGCGCAATGACTTTCCGCGCAATCACATTCTTGGTGGCGCGAACCTGTCGTTCTGGCCGATCGGGCCGCTGGCGAAACGTGCTGGCACGGTTTTCATCCGGCGGAGTTTCGGCGATGACGCGATCTATAAGGCGTGCGTCGAAGAGTACTTCGCCTACCTGCTCTCGAAACGTTTCAACCTCGAATGGTACTTCGAGGGCGGTCGATCCAGGACCGGTAAGCTTCGCCCGCCGCGTTACGGATTACTCAACTACGTCGCCGCGTCGGTGCGGGCTGAACGTGTGAAAGACGCTGTGATCGTGCCAGTTTCTATCGCCTACGAACGGTTGCACGAACTCGGCGCGATCGCTGAAGAACAGCGCGGCGGGAAGAAGAAGCCGGAAGGTCTGACGTGGCTAGCGAAATACGCCAAGGCGCAGCGGCTCTTGGCGGGCAACGTTTACATCAGGTTCGGCAACCCACTGTCGCTGCGTGAGCGCCTCTCGTCAGCCGGTGATCCAGCGCTCACGCCGCATTCAGCGGCTGCGGGCACGGGTGAGGCACGTGCGCAGAACGAACGAAAAGCCCTGCAGAAGCTAGCTTTCGAGGTTGCCGTTGGAATCAACCGGGTAACCCCGATTACGGCAAGCGCTCTGGTAACTCTTGTGCTGCTCGGAGTGCGCGATCGAGCCCTGACGCTCGGTGAGGTGAGCGCCGCGATCGCACCCGTGATGACCTACATCAGTCGCCGCAACATCCCGACAGGGAACGTGGGATTGTTGCGTTCACACTCAGGATTGCGCGCGGTGCTCGCCGACTTGACCACCGCCGGAGTGGTGACCACCTACGGTGCGGGTCTGGAGCCAGTCTTCTCTATCGAACGCGGCCAGCACCTCGTCGCCGCGTTCTACCGCAACAGCGGCATCCACTGGTTCGTCAATCGGGCGCTGCTAGAACTTGCGATCCTCGATGCCGCGGAGGCTGGTTTCACGGACCCGCTCCGCGATGGCTTCGCCTACGCGAACAAGCTCCGCACGGTACTCAAGTTCGAGTTCTTCTTCCCAGAGCGAGAGAACTTCGAGCGGGAACTCACTGAGGAAATGCTCCTCATCGATCCGCTGTGGCGAAAGCGGAAACCTCCAATCGAAGAGGTGGTCGAGAAGCTCGAGGCGTCTGGATTCATCATGGCGCACCGCGTGCTTCGCTCATTCTTCGATGCCCAGCTCGTCGTCGCGGAGCGGCTCGCCGCGCGAAATTCCTACGATCGGATCGACCGCGATGCCCTGCTGAGCGAATGCGTCAACGTTGGTCAGCAGATGGTCTTGCAGGCGCGGCTGCACGGACCGGAATCGATATCGACCGAATTGTTTTCGTCCGCGCTCCGCCTGTCGGACAACCTTGGTCTGCTTGCTGGCGATACCGCTCAAGTCACCCGGCACCGGCGGTTGTTCGCGGAGGAACTCGGCGAGGCGGTGGAGCGCATTCGACTCGCGGAGGCGCTCGACCCGTCGAATAGAAAGGTGCTTCCAGGTGGATATGAGTGAGGCCGTGGAGAGGATCCGCAGCGGGCCATCCGGGGCGGGTACCGGTGCCTTCTTCGATTTCACCGGAACTGTGTTGCAAGGCTATTCGCCGCTGCGGCCGGTACGCGTGCAGCATGCAGATCCCGGAACGGATGCGGGAGTCACGACCGGCCTCATCAGGACGCTGCGTGCTGCGAAGACAGAAGAAACGTTCACTGACATGGTGCGCGCGATGTACCCCGAGTGGGCTGGCCGGCGAGACGAAGACATCGAGGCGATCGCCCGCAAGCTTTTTGAGCGCACTATCGCTGGCCGGGTTTATCCCGAAGTGTGGCAGCTCATCCGTGCCCACCTGCGCATGGCTCACACACTGGTGCTTGTGACGTCCGGCCCGCGTTACCTCGCCGAAGCGGCAGCCGAGTCGCTTGAGATTCCGCACGTCCTTGCGACGAAACTCGAAGTACGGGACGGACTGCTCACCGGCAAAATCGACGGTGTCCCGCTGTGGCGCCGGGAGAAGGCCAGTGCGGTGCGGAAATTCGCCACCGAACACGACATCGATCTGGCGCACAGTTACGGATACTCCCATGGCAGCGAAGACATCGACGTGCTCTCCGCGGTCGGGAATGCGGTGACTGTCAACCCCGATGCCGTACTGACACGCGTGGCGGACCAGCAGCACTGGCCCGTACTGCGATTCGCCTCACGCGGCGCGACGAGCCCGGTGCGGGTTGCCCGGACGGCGGCCGGATATGGGGGCTTCCTTAGCGCGGTGGGGCTCGGACTCAGCCGCGGTGTACTAAAACGGGACCACCGGCTGGGTGTCGACACCGCGACGGGGATGAGCGCTGACGTCGCGCTTCGCCTCGCTGGCATCACCGTGCGTGTCCAGGGCGAGGAGAACGCGCGTGCGCCGCGCCCCGCAGTTTTTATCTTTAATCATCAAAGTCAGCTCGACACGCTGATACTCGCCAAGGTACTGCGTGGGGGCTTCACGGCGATCGTCAAACGGGAGATGGCGGCGCACCGCGTATTTGGCCCGATCTTGCGCACCGCGGATGTGGTGTTCATCAATCGGGCGGACTCGGCCCAGGCCAGAGAAGCATTGCGGCCAGTCGAGGAAACGCTGCGTGGGGGATTATCGATAGTGATCGCCCCGGAAGGAACACGCTCACTCACTCCGAATCTCGGGCCATTCAAGAAGGGCGCTTTCCACATCGCGCGCCAGGCTGAGGTGCCGGTCATTCCCTTCATCATCCGGAACGCCGGCGAGATGCTGTGGAAGCATGGTCGCGTGATGCGCGGCGGAGCAGTTGACGTCGTGGTGGGGAAGCCGATCGATGTCGCCTCTTGGGATACTGCGGATTTTAGTGCAAACGTCGACTCCGTCCGCGAGTTTTTCCTCCGGACTCTCGAAGAGTGGCCGGACGCGCAGTGATCGGCGGCTGGCGACGCAGGTAGCGGTCGGGTAACGCCTCGTCAAACCGCCAGTTACACCTCGGGTAACATGCCCGATTATGGCGAAAACCGTAGACGCCCAGCGCTCGGATCGATGGCCGGGGCTATTGCGCATCCCCGCCCACCTGACCTTCGTGGTCGCGGTGCTGGTCGTCATCGGTGCATGGATGACGGTGTACGCAGTTGACGTGTGGGGCTGGGGTAACCGTGGCGAGGGCAGGCTACCCATGTGGTGGGAACTCTTCAACGACGGTGTCGTCGAGGTCGTGCAGTGGGTGTATATCGCGATCTTCGTCGTCGGTGCCGGTTATCTCGGCGGACGGCTCCAAGGCGGACCCCACGCGGGTGTCGGGTCGTTCTTTTTCGTCATGTCCATCGGGTTCGCGCTAATTCTCATCGAGGAGGCAGGCGATGTTCGGCTGATCCTTGCAGAAGCCATCGGGCGCTGGCTTGGTTACGAGATACTCGGTATGCATTTTCACGTCCTCGGAACGTTGCCGGTGATGCTGCTGCTCGCGTTCTTCCCGATCTATGCCCTGCTCCGCTATGGCAAGCACGTCTGGCAGCTGAAGCGTGCCCGCAAATACCTCGCCGCACTGTACGGGTTGTATGCCGTGTCGCAAATCGGCGCGCAGACCTCACACATCGAAGGCTGGTATGCGCACTTCGGGAACTGGATCAATGCCACGTTTTTCAACTGGCAACTGCCCGCGATGCCCGGCATCGATCCCGGTGCCAACTCGTACTTCATTATTGACAATGTGGTCGAGGAGAGCCTCGAGATGCTCGCGGCCGGTGCGCTGCTGGCGATGATTCTCGCGGCGGCTGCGGAGCTTCGCGGTACCGCTGCACTGGTGCGCGGCGGCGCACCCACGAGCCGCATCGCCCCCGCCGACTCCGCTCACGCAAAAGGAGGCGCACGCGAAGACGAACGCGTTCCGGCTAAGCCTGAGGTGCCAGTCGATTCGCCGCAGCCACAATAGCGTGCAACGATGACGCGACAGGGTCAGCGGCGATCGCCATACTCCAGGCGCGCTGCTCGTCTCGCTCTGCGTGCAGAAATGTGGCGGTGCGGTCACCGATCTTGCGCTGGTGCAAGCCAATGATCTCGATGTTGCAGCCGAGTTCGTACAGCATGCCGGTGATGGCCGCGATGGGACCTGAAGCCACGGCGGTGGAGCTATGAGCCGCACCATCCACGCTAAGCATGGCTTCAAACACCGCTTTGCCGGATCCGAGATGGTGCAGCCGCCAGTCCAGCAGCCGGTACCGTCCGCGTCGCGGCGCGTACATCTGGTCGAACATGTCCCACGACATCCCGGCGGCTTCGTCTCGCAATCCGAGCGGCAGTGGGGCCCCGTACTTGGCCTCGAACGGATCTCGGCGGGTGCGGGAATGGGGGAACGACGGCGATTGGTGAAGGGTGTTCATTGGATGCTCCCTGAGAAGAGGGTGGGGAAGGGACCGGCATCACGAAACCCCCGCAGCGAGGGGCCAGTCCGATCAAGCCCCGCTGCGGCGAACTACTACGCGCACCCGCTTCATACTTCGCAATCTACTCTCGTTAACGCCGCGGTTACAACCGGAATAGGTGACGTGCAGGGCAACACTGGACCAATCAGGGGCGACAACTTCGGCTGCGGAGTCAACATACTGCGGCGACCTGGGAAGGCGGCAATGTGAAACAACACATGACCGAAAAGCTGAGAATTTCCGGAGAATCCGGACAAACTTCCATCCTGGCGGCTCGCGATCCGGGGCCCACCGAGTGGGGAACATCCGTGGGTGTGGGGCCGTGGGAACAGGAACACGGCACACCGCTTCCGGACGATCCCCGCTACGATCCAGAACTCCTGAGAGACGGCGACCGGCGCAACGTCGTGGACGCGTATCGCTACTGGACTCGCGAGGCGATCGTCGCTGATATCGACACGCGCCGCCACACCCTGCATGTCGCCATCGAGAACTTCACCCATGACGCCAACATCGGGACAGTAGTGCGGACCGCGAATGCCTTCGCAGCTGCCGGCGTCCACATTGTGGGGCGCCGACGCTGGAACCGGCGCGGCGCTATGGTGACGGATCGCTACCAGCACATCCACCACCACGCGACTATCGGCGATCTGCTCGATTACGCACGCGCCGAGGCGCTCACAGTCGTTGCGGTGGACAACACCCCGGGATCCGTTCGGCTCGAGACCGTGTCGCTGCCGCAGGCCTGCCTGCTGCTGTTCGGGCAGGAAGGGCCTGGGGTCAGCGAGCAGGCTCGCGACATCGCGACGATGACGGTCTCGATCGCCCAGTTCGGGTCCACACGCAGTATCAATGCTGGCGTTGCTGCTGGTATCGCGATGCACACGTGGGTGCAGCAGCACGCCGATCTTTCACGAGCCTGGTAGATCCGCGCGCGCGGGCGCAGAATTGCGGGCACGATGAAGGCATGCCGCACGAATGGGGACCGCGAGCCGATGCTGCCGAACAAGCCATCCTCACGCGGCATTTGCGGCCGCTGTGGTTGCTGCCCGGCACTGCTTTAGGTGTCATCGCGTGGCCGTCACTCCTGCGCGACAAGGGGTTTGCGCGGTGGCACTACTGGTGGCAAGCGCACCTGCTCGATTGCATGGCTGACGCGGCGGTCCGTGGTCCGAATCCCGACCGCCGCCGCCGCATTCGTGCTCTCGTCCGCGCGCACCGCATTCGGAATGGCGGTCGCTGGACCAATAGCTACTACGACGACATGGCCTGGCTGGGACTTGCGCTCGACCGCGCAGGGCAACTCGACGGCGTGCCGCGCCGCGGCAGAGCGCTGAAAAAGCTCACCACTGCACTTCTCGAAGCATGGAGTCCGGAGCGCGGCGGCGGTATCCCGTGGCGCCGCAAAGACGATTTTTTCAACACGCCAGCCAACGGCCCAGCGGCGATCCTTCTCGCCCGGACCGGCCATGTCGACCGGGCGGAAGAGATCAGCGATTGGATCTATAGCAACCTCGCTGACCCGTCTCGCGGACTGATCTATGACGGCATCCGCACGGATGGCTCTCTGGAAACCATGATTTATACCTATTGTCAGGGGGTCGTGCTCGGCCTAGAGATGGAATTGAGCGCTCGGACAGCCGCGCCCAGGCACGCAGAACGCGTCCGCTCACTTGTCGCCGCGATTGCAGCCGAACTCGCACCCAGAGGCGTCATTCGCACCGCGGGCGGCGGCGACGGCGGACTCTTCCAGGGCATCCTCGCCCGGTACCTGGCGTTCACTGCAACACGGCTCGTGGTGAACGGCGAACCCGATACTCAGACTAGGCGGATTGCTCGGGGCATCGTCTTGCGCTCTGCGGAGGCTGCGTGGCGCAACCACCTCGACGCGCCGGGCGGACCACTGTTCGGAGCGAACTGGGCTGTCCCAGCCACCTACCCAGACGCACGGAGCGCGCCGTCCAAAATGCAGGATGGTGCAGTACGCGCGTCGGCAGTACCCGAACGCGACCTTTCGGTACAACTATCGGGGTGGATGCTCATGGAGGCCGCAGCCACGGTCGCCAGTTCGGGAACTCCGGCGTGATCGTGCGCTGGCCCCTCAATCCGGAACCGGTTCCGGTTCGGGAGACGGCGATCTCGATAGAGACAGGTGCCATACTGGGAGCCACCGATAACTGAACTGACCGCTAGTAGCCGATCTGGAGGTTCACCCTAATGCCAATCGCAACCCCGGAGGCGTACGCCGAAATGCTGGACCGCGCGAAGCAGCATTCCTTCGCGTTTCCCGCCATCAACTGCACGTCATCGGAATCCATCAATGCGGCCATCCGCGGCTTCGCGGAGGCCGGTAGCGACGGCATCATCCAATTCTCGACCGGCGGCGCCGAGTTCGGCTCCGGGCAGCGCCTGAAGAACATGGTGACTGGTTCCGTGGCCCTGGCTGAATTCGCGCATGTCATCGCCGACAAGTACGACGTCACAATCGCGCTGCACACCGATCACTGCCCGAAGGATAAGCTCGACGGCTTCGTTCGTCCGCTCCTCCAGATTTCCCAGGAGCGTGTCAACGCCGGCCGGAACCCGCTGTTCCAGTCGCACATGTGGGACGGGTCCGCCATCCCCATCGATGAGAACCTCGAGATCGCACAAGAGCTACTCGAACTTGCCAGGGCTGCCAAAATCATCCTCGAGGTCGAGATTGGCGTTGTTGGCGGTGAGGAAGACGGTGTCGAACACGCCATCAACGAGAAGCTCTACACCTCCGCGGAGGACTTCGAGAAGACAATCGATGCGCTCGGCGGCGGTGAAAAGGGACGGTACCTACTGGCCGCGACGTTCGGCAATGTGCACGGCGTTTACAAGCCTGGAAATGTCAAGCTGCGGCCTGAGGTGCTGAAGGAGGGCCAGGCTGTAGCCGCCCGCAAGCTCGGTCTCGATGCCAGCGCCCGGCCATTCGACCTTGTGTTCCACGGTGGCTCGGGGTCACTGAAGTCAGAGATCGAGGATTCGCTCAACTACGGGGTCGTGAAGATGAACGTTGATACGGACACCCAGTACGCGTTCTCCCGGCCGATTGCGCACCACTTCTTCACCAACTACGACGGTGTCCTGAAGATCGATGGCGAGGTCGGAAACAAGAAAGTCTACGATCCGCGCAGTTACCTCAAGAAGGCGGAAGAGGGCATGGCCAACCGCGTCGTTGAGTCGTGCAACGACCTCAAATCGTCGGGCCGCTCAATCAGCGCGAGCTGAGCGAAGCCTTTTAGGAACTGCGCGTCCCCGCCGGCCACGTACCGGTGGGGACGCGTCGTTCGGCCCTCTTCTCTAGGATCGGAAGCCGTGACCGCAGGTGACTCGCCGGGACAGCGCCGCACCCAGCAGCAGCGCCGCGATTCGACCATCGCCTCACTCGTCGATGCTGCGATCGACGTGCTTGCTGAAGTGGGGTACGCGCGAGCGTCGGTGCAGCAGATTGTCGACCGTGCGGGTCTTTCTCAAGGCGCGCTGTTCCGTCATTTCGCCACGCGACTTGATCTTTTTGCGCACGTGGCGCAGGTTGTCGCGCGCCGCCAGATCGAGCAGTTCCGGCGGGAACTCGGATTTGGTGAATCAGTGGACTCGCCGCAATTCGCCCGAGACTTCCGGACGATCCTCCAAACAGTCCGTCGCATCACACGTTCACGAACCAATATGGTGTGGCTCGAACTGATGTTCCACGCCCGCACCGACGCGGACCTGCGAACCCGGATGGCGGTGCTGACCGGCGAATACCTCACCGCCATGGAAGATCTCATTCAGGCGATCCCAGAAGCGCAGGCCTTTCCGCCCGATATGCGCCGACCACTGCTTGAATTCATTATCGGCTACTTCGCTGGCGAAACGATTGGGAGGCAAGTCCTGCCAGACCTTGCGGGCGACGAACGCCAGCTCGACTTGCTTGCCGCGATCGCCGTGGTGCTTTCTGCGCAGCAGTGAGGATTCACCGATATTGTCGTCGTACCCGGGGAAAGCGTCCCAGCAGAAAGACTGTCGTAACCACTAGGCTTCCGAGCCCAAGCGTCCCGGCGATTGTCGCTGGGAGCGGGTCAGATGCGGGCGGTGCTTCGGGAGTGGTCATAACCGCTGGTTCACGACCAGGTGGTCCTGAAACTCGGGCTGGCGCGACTGCGAAACCCCGAGATCCGCTGGTCCCCGAGGGATCCAGGTCTGCAGTCACCGCGGCCACAGGATCGATCACGCCGTGGCCTACGTACGGATCCCAGCCATGCGCAGGCGGGTGCGCAGTAGCTGTCAGCCGGTCCATGACCTCCCGGGCGTTCAGATGCGGAAACCTCGCCCGGACCAGGGCTGCTGTGCCTGACACGTAAGGCGCCGCGTAACTCGTCCCAGCGATGCCCATGGACTCGCCTCCGTCGCCACTCTGAACGATTGCGTTTACGAGACCGTCGCTGCCGGGATGTGCATCGAGAGACACAATGCCTGTGCCTGGCGCAGCAACATCAACCCAGGGCCCTCCGAGGCTGAAGTCGGAAGGCGCGCCATCTGGGTCGACTGAGCCGACGGTCAGAACGTACGTGCTATACCAGGCAGGCGTTGCGACAGTGCGCACCGAATCCCAGTCCGGTTGACCCGAGCCGAGAGGATCCGGCGGTGGGTTCTGCTCGCGGCAGGGCCCAGTGGCCCCGACATTTCCCGCGGCAGCGACAACAACGGCGTCTTTGACCTCGACGGCGTACCTCAGGGCCGCGCCCAGTGCACGGTCGTCGAAACCAGCAGCGGTGCTCGCGCAGCCCACTTCCGAAATGTTGATGACCGTTGCGCCGAGATCAGCGGCGCGACGCACCGCCATCGCGAGCGTCCGGATACTCCCGTACGAATTCTCGGACTGGTACTCGCCGGCGTCACGTGTCCCGCG
Organism: Hoyosella sp. YIM 151337; assembly: GCF_026041215.1. Lineage (GTDB taxonomy): Bacteria > Actinomycetota > Actinomycetes > Mycobacteriales > Mycobacteriaceae > Hoyosella. Next base: position 615,459 of record NZ_JAPEIQ010000006.1, on the reverse strand, counting down.
GGAGAACTTGAGGCTCGACTGCCGGATCGCGAGTATTCGTGCGTCTGGCGCCACTCCCGTGAACCCGTCCGCAGTGGATGGCTGCGCGGCGATGATTCCAGCGACGAATGTTCCATGCGCATCACAGTCGTGAAGCCCGTCACCCGAACTCACGTAGTCGCCCCCGGCGATCACGTCGCGCAGGCGCGGGTGCGGCGTGACGCCGGTATCGATGATCGCGACGAGTTGACCGCCCCCTCTCGTGATCGGCCAGACAGTCGCAAAGTTCAGCGTCCCAGCCCCGCTCGGCGCGTTGAGACTGCCGAACCGGGGGTCGGCGACCGCGCGGCTGCACGCTTCCCGCTGATCAGTCACGTCCAAAGGCCCCGCTGCACCAGCGGGCGGCAGAAACGTGTCGTCTACTGGGGGCGGCGAGGCGGTCGCGACGCCAGCGCCCGGCCCCAGGACGACGGCAACGATAAGCAACGCGGCAATGAGTGGCGCGCAGTACCGGTCCCGCATCACAAACCCCGGATGAGTGCAAACACTCCGAGAGCCCAGCAGGCGAGCGGCACGATGCTCGCGAGCAGTGTGTATTCCGTGAGTTCCGCGAGCCGGTACTGCAGCGGCGTAAACACTCGGCCTGGCAGGACTGCACCGAACACGAACGACAGCGCAACTGTCAGCAGCGCGCCGCCGAAAACAGCCGCTGCCACCGCGCCGCTCGCGAAAACAGCACCGGCCGAAAGAACGCACAACACCATCGCCGCGCCGCTTCCCGTGACAAGCAGCGCCGGTGCGCTGCCCGCGAGACCCCGTCCACGAAGCAAGAGCGAGCCGGCGACGGCTGCAACGAGTAGCAAGTCCGGTAGCGTAAACGCCCCTTCACGCGCGAAATTCCAGGCGAGAAGTGCAGTTGCCGATGTCGTCGTGACAGCTGCTGCGGCCACGATCCCAGTGAGATAACGCTGTGTTACTACAGCTTGTTGCTGTAGCCGGTGATAGCGCTCTTCATGGGCGATGAGGTCGTCGGCGCCTGTTTCGGCGGCGTCGTGCACAGCGTCTACGACATTCAAGACCGCCCCAGGCGGGGGGACCGGTGGCAGGGGAAGCCGGGCGAGCAGCAGTGCGCACCGCGGGGCGACAGCGATCATGAAAGGCGCGGCGGCAATGACTGCCGCGGCGGCGGCTGCGGGTTTGGTGTCTAACACGACAGTGGCGCCGGCCGTCAGCAACACAACGCACGCAGCGACGACAACCGGAACAAGGATGTGTGCCTCTGCCCGGAACAACCGCAGGCCTATAACCGCAAGACAGGCCGCGACAATAGCGAAGACGATCGCGTGCAGCGCACTCATCGGACCTGGTACGAGATGCGCAGCCGCGGCCGCTGTGACGAGTGCGGTAACCAGGGTGAGTATCGCTGCCGCGCGTGCGCCCGCACGGCTCTGCGAAGAAAACGCCGCAGCAAGTGCCGCGGGACTGGCTAGCAGCGCCGCAAGCGCCAGCGGCAGGTGCGTCAGTGGTTCACTCGCGAGCAGGACAGCGCTCGCCGTGAGGCCAGCTGCAGCCATCACACAGTGGCTGAGCACGCGGGCGCGCCCGGCTCGCCAGGAATCCGTCGCGTCACTAGGCCAGCCGTTGGGCTGCTGGGCGATCGCTTCGACGATGTCATCGAATAACGGGGGCGGTGGTGTCTCACTCGACGGGCTCAGCACTAGCAGGTCACCGTTGCGAACACCCAGCTGTGCCAGCGAAAAGTCGGTGTCGAGGGGGCCTTGCCCCACACGTGCGAGTGACCAGCTCCGCGAAGAATCGCGAACGTCCGGCCGCCTGCGCTCGGCGGCGCGTGCAGCGGCTATATCGACAAGTTCTGGAAGCAATAGCACTAGCGGCACGCTGGCAGGTATTGCCACGTCTACCTGTGTCTCACCGATTGCTACGCAGACGTGACACAGCGCATGCGTGCGTGCAAGCTCCACGTCAGACTCAACCACGAATTCCCCCCGCTCTCCGTACGGCGCCGCGCGCCGACATTTGCGCCCGGCCTGAGATTCCCCCATCATCATGTCGGGCATGTCCAGTATGGGGTGATCTGTCCGCTCCGGGAAATCGGCGCGGTAATCCTGCCGGGCATGGCTCCGCAGCTGGGGGGCTGCGGTGGAGAATGACCAGGGGGGACGTGCCGATGAGCACGCTGAGCACCACGAGCACCACGAGCACCACGAGCACCGCGAGCACAGTCCAGTTCGTCCGCGGGGCGCGAGTAGAGCCGCCACTCATGCCAGGTGGGGAAATCGGGCTGCAGGCGCCGCCCGAGGTTCCGCGTGCGGTTCCGGGCAGCTTGTTGCAGAAACTGCTGCCCCTCGTGATGGTGCTCGCGATGGTAGGGATGATCGCGCTGCTGATCAGCTCAGGAATGGCGGCGAATCCGATGATGCTGATGTTCCCCGTCATGATGGCCGTCTCGATGCTGGGCATGCTGGCTAGCGTCGGCGGCCGTGCAGGCGGAGCTCGCGCGGCCGAACTCAACGAGCAGCGCAAAGACTTCTTGCGGTACCTCAGCGACACCAGGCGGGACGTGCGCGCGATCTGCGCCGATCAGCGCGCGGCACTCACCTGGCACCATCCATACCCAGCCAGCCTGTGGGCCCTCGCCGGAACTGCCCGGATGTGGGAACGCCGAACAGACGACAGTGAGTACCTGTCAGTGCGAATTGGGCGCGGCGCGCAACGTCTCGCTACACAGATCGTCCCGCCAGAAACCGGTCCGACCGACGACCTTGAACCGATCTCGGTAATCGCGCTCCGCAGGTTCGTCCGCACCCATTCGATCGTTCCCGCGATGCCCGTTGGGATCGCGTTGCGCGGGTTTGCGGCAATTACCTTCACCAATGCCGCGGGCGGCGATCGCAGTCCCGCGGCTGCTGCGCTGGTGCGCGCGATGCTGTGTCAGCTCGCCGCGTTTCACAGCCCCGAGGACCTGCGCATCGTCGTAGTGCGCGGGCACGGCCGCGCAGCCGAGTGGGAATGGGTCAAATGGCTCCCGCATGCGGCGCACCCGACGAGCGAGGATGCTGCAGGCCCGGTGCGAATGGTCACCGAGGCGCTGCACGAGGCAGAACGGATCGTGGCACCACTCGTCCATGACCGTAAGCGGTTTACCCGAAACTCACCAGTGACCAGCGGAAACCCGCACCTCGTCATAGTCGTGGACGAGGCGACCATCGACGGCGACGAGAAACTCGTGGCCAGCGCTGGAACCGATGGTGTGACCGTCATCAACCTGCAGGGGAATTGCACACAACTGGCCGCGCTTACCGCTCGCAACGGTATCCGTTTGGTGCTGCGTGACGGGTACATTGGCATCGCCAGCACCGGCACAGCCGAACCAGAGATGTTCGCCAAGGCGGACGCGCTAACTCCAGTGCAAGCACAGGCGTTCGCGATGAAAACCGCGCCCTACCGGACGGCGCACGCTGGTGCCGCCACGACTGGAACCGATGGTGCGGGCGCGCACATGCCGGACTGGCCAGCGATGATCGGCGCGGGCGACATCGCACGTTTCGATGCTGCCACGATGTGGGGGCCACGCGCCCCGCATGACCGGCTTCGTGTGCCCGTCGGCCATCGCGAAGACGGCACCGTTGTCGAAATTGACCTCAAGGAATCTGCGGAAGGCGGCATGGGGCCGCATGGCCTTTGTGTCGGCGCGACCGGATCCGGTAAGTCGGAGTTTCTTCGTACCCTCGTGCTCGGCTTGATCGCGACCCACGCGCCCAGCGCGCTCAATCTCGTTCTTGTTGACTTCAAAGGCGGAGCCACCTTCCTTGGCCTCGACGGTGCACCGCACGTCGCTGCGATCATCACCAACCTCGCCGACGAACTCACGATGGTGGACCGGATGCGCGACGCCCTCGAAGGCGAAATGAACCGCCGCCAGCAACTCCTCCGGTCGGCAGGGAACTTCACAAGTGTCGGTGAATACGAGCGAGCGCGGGCGGCCGGGCAGCGCCTCGAGCCACTGCCCGCGCTTTTCATCGTCGTCGATGAGTTCTCCGAGCTGCTGAGCCAGAAGCCTGATTTCGCGGACCTGTTCACCGCGATTGGCCGACTCGGCCGGTCGCTGCACATGCACTTGCTTCTTGCCAGTCAGCGTCTTGATGAGGGGCGGCTACGAGGCTTGGAAAGCCACCTTTCGTACCGTATCGGTCTGAAGACCTTCTCGGCCCAAGAATCACGCTCAGTACTCGGTGTCCCCGACGCCTACCAGCTGCCGCCCGTGCCTGGTTCGGCGTATCTAAAGGTCGATTCGGCGGATCCGGTCCGATTCTCCGCGTCCTACGTGTCTGGAGCGTACGTGCCGCCACCGGTCACCGCTGACGATCACAGTTCGGCCTTACCCGCAGACGTCAAAATATTGCCGTTCGTTTCGGATCATGTCCCGCTCCCCGCGAAGGAGATCGGCGATCCCCCGGAGGGACACCAAACGATCACCAATACCAGGCAGGAGCCGCATGGTCGCACTGTCCTCGACTGTGTCCTCGCAGGGGTACGCGGACACAGCCCGCGGGCCCATGAGGTGTGGCTCCCGCCCCTGGACCAATCCGCCACGGTCGGTCAGCTGATACCACCCGGACGGCGCATCGCGGCACCGTCGCCCGGGCGGTCGGCGCCGGCGTTACGCGTGCCTGTCGGGCTTATAGATCGCCCCTACGAGCAGCGTCGCGACCCGCTGATCATCGACCTGTCCGGCGCGCAGGGGAACGTTGCGGTAGTGGGCGGCCCCCAGAGCGGCAAGTCGACCGCAGTGCGGTCGGTGGTGATGGCTCTGTCGGTCACGCATACACCCGCCGAAGTGCAGTTCTATTGCCTCGATTTCGGTGGCGGCTCACTGGCCGCACTCGCTGGGATTCCGCATGTGGGGTCCGTTGCAAGCCGGCTTGAACCTGAGCGTGTGCGCCGCACGATCGCCGAACTCACGATGGTCATGCGGCAGCGGGAACTCGAGTTTCAGCAACTCGGGATCGCATCGATGCCTGAATTCCGGCGGCTTCGTGCACACAAGGACCCGCGGTGCACCGGGTCACACGGCGATGTGTTTCTCGTCATCGACGGCTGGCTCACAGTCCGGCAGGAATTCGAGGCGCTCGAGGCGCAGATCACCGCGCTCGCGACACAGGGTCTTTCGTTTGGGGTGCACGTGATGCTGACCGCGTCACGCTGGTCCGATTTCCGTTTAGGAATCCGGGATCAGCTGGGGACCCGAATCGAGTTGCGTCTGGGTGATCCACACGATTCTGAGGTCAACCGGCGCGCAGCGGGGGCGGTGCCAGAAAACCGGCCAGGACGGGGCATCACCAGGGAGGGCCTGCACATGCTGCTCGCGGAACCCACGATTGTCGGTACGACGGGTGGCTATGCAGCTGACCTGTCCGAGTCTGTTGCGGAACTCGTGCAGAGGTGCGGGGATGCAGTTGCGCCCCGGGTGCGAATGCTTCCCCAGAACTTCGATCGCGATTTGCTGCTCGACGATCTCGTCGAGTCGGCGTCGCCGCGCCGACAGCGCATGCGAATCCCAGTGGGCATTGATGAATCGGAACTCGGCGCAGTCGCGCTAGATTTCGAGGCACAGCCACATCTCGTGGTGTTCTCAGACGCGGAGTCGGGGAAGACGACGCTGCTGCGCTCCGGCTGTGCAAGCATCATGGCGCAAAACACGCCTCAGCAGGCGAAGATTCTGCTTGCGGATTTCCGCCGCACCATGCTCGGTGTCGTCGACACTGACCACCTCGCCGGTTACGCGGTGTCCGCGGCGAATCTGCAATCGATGGTCGCGGAGCTTGTGTCACATCTACGGGGCCGCCTGCCAGGACCGGAGACCACCCAACGGCAATTGCGTGACCGCTCATGGTGGGCAGGCCCGGAGGTATTCGTCATCGTCGACGATTACGACCTCGTAGTCACCGCCGGCGGTAATCCGCTGGCCGGGTTGCTGGAGTTGCTGCCGCAAGCGAAGGACGTGGGTTTGCACGTCGTCATAGCGCGGCGTACTGGTGGAGCGGCGCGTGCCCTGTTTGAACCGTTCATGGCGGCATTGCGTGACCTCGCCCCGATGGGGCTTGTTATGAATGGAAACCGCGACGAGGGCGTCCTTCTCGGCAGTGTCCGGCCGGCGCCGTATCCGCCGGGGCGGGGCGTGCTCATCACCCGGCAGGGCGGTGAGCAGCTGGTTCAGCTCGGCGATATGCCGCCCCTATGAGTGGAAACGCCACCGCGCTCATCACCGAACGCAGCATTTGGGTGCATACCGCGGCGGGACTGCGCCGACTGCCTGCCAGCGTCTATGACGACGACGGAATGTTGCTCGCCGGTGATGAGGCTTGCAAACGCGGTGCCACGGACCCGGACCACTTCGAGCCGCGTCCGTGGAGTTACCTCACTGATTCCAGTTTGGTGCTCCGCGACACCGCGCACCCGATCCACGAAGTGTGCGAGCTGGTTTTGCGGCGAGCAGGACTGACCGCGGTGCGAGACGGGCAAATCACGCTCATTCACCCCACCCACTGGACAGACGCCCACCTGGCGCCCTTTCGGACCGTACTCCGGGCCTGCGCCGCTGAGGTGCTGTGCGTGCCGCTGGCGGTCGGGGTCGCCGAGGTTGTCCAGCGCAGCGACATTATCGCTGTCACCGAGATCGGTCGTACGACGTCTTCGGTAGCTAAGGTGCACGCCGGTGCGCTCACCTCGATCAGCATGGTAGACGACGTGAGTGAGCTTGCTGGGTGCGATGCGCTCGCAAATGTGTGCACCACGCTTGCCCCCGGCGCGCATTCGGTTGTGGTCGGGTTCGACGAAGTCCCGGCAGTGCCCATTGGGGCAGTGTCAGAAGTCGTCGGGCCGGAAATGATCGCGGCTGTCGTCGCCGCAGCACATCTCGTGTCGCAGGAGCGAACACTGCGCCCGGCTTCCCATCAGGAAGCAAACAAGTTGGCGGAAACCGTCTTTGGCTCGCATGACAGTGACGACGCTGCACTCTTCGGGACACGGCGCTGGCTGTGGGTCGCAGCTGGAGTCATCACAGCACTGTCGGTGGCTGGTGGATCGTGGCTGGCTGGTAATGATCCGAGTGGGCGCCCTGCCGGGCACGCAGCCAATGCTCGCGAACAGGTCGCGCTCACTGAATCCCGAGGTCACACAGCGGTCGGCGAGCACACGTCAGTACAGGTCAGCGATGTCACGGTGACGATACCGAGCTCGTGGCATCTCGGCTGGTCAGACATGATGGAAGGGCATGACGGCGACTTCCGCGCAGAGTTGCGGCCGCGGCACGGCATCCCGTATGCCGCCCCGCCGGTGTATGTGTCGCGGACGCGGCTTGCTGATGATGCCGACACCGACGGCGTCGTGGAAGAGTTGCGCCGCGCGATCGCTCAGGATCCCGTGATGTTCGAAACCGAAATGCCCGTGCTGCTGCCGCGAGCGGTCGCACTGCATTACGAAGAGCGAGACAGTGTGTCGGCGCCGATCCACTGGTACGTCCTAATACTCGAGGGAAGGCAGCTGAGCGTGGGTTGTCCCGGCGAAACAGCGTCCGAGCACCCATGTCTGGGTGTCCTCGATTCCCTCCGAATCACGTCATGACGGAAACACTGAACACGCTGAATTCGGTGGAACCGTTCGCGGCTTCACCGCGTCTGATCCTTATGTGTCCGGCGTGACGCCGAGTGCGCCCAGCCCGGGTACGCCGGGATCCTGCCGGGTGCGGGCACGAGAAATGAGGGAGGGAACACGTGACTCAGCAGATGCAGACGACAACTGCAACCATGACCAGTGCTGCCGATCGGGTGGCGCAGGTGAATTCAGACGTGCAGGCGCTTCTTGGCGCACTCCGCGGCAAGGCCGCGGCGGTTAATGGTGCGTGGGAGGGCGAGGCGCGGCGTGCATTCGATGCACTCATCGTCAGGTGGGACAGCGAAGCACGGAAGCTCAACGATTCGCTGCTCGCGATCAGTGACGCGATTCGGTCAAACGGTGCCGCTTACGCCAATACGCAGGAGAGTCATGCCAGCACGCTCAACGCCGCCGGTGGCCTTCTCCGCCTCTGACCATTAGGCCCGTCGCTTCCTTGTTTGAAAGGACTCATCGTGATGATCAAGTACAACTTCGGCCAGATTGACACGCTGCGTGCGGACATCGCAGCCTCGACTGCCCAGATGAATGCCGCCCTCGCGGATCTCAGGTCTTACCTTGGACCGCTCGTCGCGGACTGGACGGGCGGTGCCGCTGAGGCATATCAAGTTCAGCAGAGACGCTGGGACGACGCTGCGCAAGGACTCAATCAGGTTCTCGACGCCATCGGCCGTGCCGTGGGAGCCGGAAATGACCAGATGGCCGCCGCGGAGCGTGCGGCCATGAATCAGTGGGCGGGCTGACGCGCCGTTTGGCGAGTGTTGTCGGCCGCACTGGGCCTGCCTCTGCCGGAGTGCGGGCACCAGTGCGGTCATAACCGCTGTGTGTGGGGCGAATTCGGGCAGTTTGACCGACCTTCCGGGGACCGGGTAAAGTCTCCCGTTGGCGTACAGCACGTTCAGGGGTTTCTGGGTCTCAACCGGCCGCCAGGAGGTCCCCGCTGTAGTGCCTGGCTGGCAGCAGAATACGAGAAGACGAGGAAGAACCGTGCCTACGTACAGCCCCAAGGCTGGCGACGTCACGCGCACCTGGTACGTCATTGACGCTACCGATGTGGTGCTCGGCCGACTCGCAGTACAGGCCGCGAACCTGCTTCGCGGCAAGCACAAGCCTACGTTCGCGCCGAACGTCGACGGTGGTGACTACGTCATCATCATCAACGCTGAGAAGGTCGCAGTCAGCGGCAACAAGCGCGACGACAAGATGATTTACCGCCACTCCGGTTTCCCCGGCGGCCTGAAGTCCCGCACGCTTGGCGAGGCACTGGACACTCGTCCAGACCGTCTTGTCGAAAAAGCTGTCTACGGGATGATTCCGCACAACAAGCTCGGTCGCGCGGTCCGCAAGAAGCTGAAGGTTTACGCTGGCTCCGAGCACCCACACGGCGCTCAGCAGCCCGTTCCGTTCGAGATCAAGCAGGTGGCCCAGTGACGACGCCAGAGGACCAGAACGTGACAGAGCCTGAATTCGAGACTGTTGACGAGGGCCTCGAGGCCGTTGACGCGCCCGTCGTCGAAGAGGTCGCTGACGAGGTGGCTCCCGAAGCTGCTGCACCTTCGCCTGCACCCGTGGTGCTCGACCGTCCAATCCAGACGGTTGGCCGCCGCAAGGAAGCAGTTGTCCGCGTACGCTTACTCCCCGGTTCAGGCGAGTTCCGGCTCAACGGGCGTTCCCTTGAGTCGTACTTCCCGAACAAGGTTCACCAGCAAATCGTCAAGGCGCCGCTGGTGACCGTCGATCGCGAAGTCTCTTTCGACATCCATGCGCGCCTCCACGGCGGCGGGCCTTCCGGCCAAGCCGGTGCGCTCCGTCTGGCGATTGCCCGTGCGCTGATCGAGGTTACCCCTGAGGATCGCCCATCACTGAAGCGCGCAGGGTTCCTCACTCGGGACGCCCGTGCGACCGAACGCAAGAAGTATGGTCTCAAGAAGGCCCGCAAGGCTCCTCAGTACTCGAAGCGGTGATTCGTTCCCGTTATCGATTCCTGGAGTTCATGCCGGGATAGTGTGTGTGAGAGCAGGCGGCCGCAGTGCGGCGCCTGCTCTCACCCGTTTGTGGCTGCGTTGGCGAGTGAAAGGTTGTGTTAAAGCGGATGAGCCGACTGTTCGGTACTGACGGGGTGCGCGGGCTGGCTAATGCTGAACTAACAGCTGAGCTAGCGGTATCGCTCGCCGGTGCAGCAGCCACGACCTTGACGCGAGGCGCGCACGATCCGCTGGAACAGAAACACACGATAGCTGTTGTGGGACGCGACCCACGGGCGAGCGGTGAAATGCTTGAGGCAGCGATCTGTGCAGGTTTGACCGCCGCTGGGGTCGACGTGCTTCGGGCCGGTGTGCTTCCGACTCCTGCGGTCGCATACCTGACCGGCGCATACGGCGCCGCATTAGGTGTGATGATTTCCGCCTCTCACAACCCTATGCCCGATAACGGCATTAAGATTTTTGGTCCAGGCGGGCACAAGCTCGACGATGCGACCGAGAATCAGATCGAGGCGGAAATGCGCAATCCCAGCCTGCATCGTCCTACCGGCGCAGCGATCGGCCGTATCAGCGACGCCACCGACGCGGCAGAGCGATATCTCGCTCATCTCGCGACCGCGATAGACTCACCGCTCGCCGGGCTCACTGTTGTCGTGGATTGCGCGCATGGCGCTGCTGCGCATGTCGCGCCAGCTGCTTACGAGGCCGCCGGAGCCACAGTAATACCGATCAACAATGCGCCCGACGGATTGAACATTAACGAGAGCTGCGGGTCGACGCATATCAGCGTCCTGCAAGAAGCAGTCGCTGCGAATGGTGCGGACTTAGGGCTGGCCCACGATGGCGATGCTGATCGCTGCCTGGCTGTCGATGATCGCGGCAACGTTGTCGACGGTGATGCGATCATGGCAATTCTTGCGCTCGGATTGAAAGATTCTGGCCAGTTGCGCGGAGACACTCTTGTGGCCACCGTGATGAGCAATCTGGGCTTGCACCTGGCAATGAGGGACGCAGGTATTACGCTGCGGACGACTGCCGTCGGTGACCGATACGTGGTCGAAGAACTCAAAACCGGCGGCTTCTCACTCGGGGGCGAGCAGTCCGGACACATCGTTCTCCCGGAGTACGGTATGACGGGGGACGGCATCCTGACTGGACTCAAATTGATGGCGCGGATGTCGCACTCACGCAAGTCGCTCCATGATCTAGCTGCCGTGATGAGGGTGCTCCCGCAGGTACTGATCAACGTGAGCGTTGCCGACAAGGCGGCGGTCGCGGCAGCCGCTGCGGTGCAGACGGCGGTTTCCGATGCTGAACGTGCGCTCGGTGATTCAGGCCGGGTGCTGCTCCGCCCGTCCGGTACAGAACAACTCGTCCGCGTGATGGTCGAAGCGGCATCCGCCGAGCAGGCGCAGCACATCGCGGAGGATCTCGCGAAAGTCGTGGCCTCGGTATAACGGCTGCGGCACCCAGTGGGTCCAGAAGCCACTCTCAACGAGTTCGGTGGTAGACGGAACCGTCGTGCGGCCGGCTGCGTCATATCAGTCTATGCACGAGAGAGAATCGGCTTGCACGGCTGCGGTCAGTGCTGACACGGCGAGTGATGTGCGGAACTACCTCGCCAGGGCGGCCGAGACAGCTACAGAGGCCGCGCTCGCGGTACACCACACCGAACAGCTGCCGGACGTGTCTGCGGAATTGAACGCGGCCATCGACCGCACCCGCCAGTGGCTAGACACGTATGCGCGCACGCGTGTGCAGCGTGCCGCAGACCTGCCCGCCGCGCTAGACGTGGTGGCGAGCGTTGATACCGAGCATGCACGTCAACTCACTTGTGTCGCGCAGAACGCGGGATTGAACCTGTGATTGCCTGCGGTGCCGATACAGTTCACATCCTCGCGCGGCTAGGCAGTGTCGCGGAGCGGGCGGCTGAACTCGCTGGTGTGGAGTTTCAGCGCGGCCTCAGCGAAGCGGAACTCGTCGCTCTGATGACCGATAATGCGCCTGAGCTCGCCGCGTACGCGCGTGTCGGTTCGCGGCTCACGCGAGCAATGGGACTGGTGGCAACGACCGCGTCGTATGAACGCGCTGCAGCTGACGCATTAACGAGCGCGGGAGCGGCGAATGCGGCTGGTGCTCTCGCAGCGGATGCGCAACACTCACAAGCGATTGGTGACGCCCTCGCGAGTGGGGTGCACGGTCTCGAGAGCTCGGTGGACGCAGCCTCCGCGGCGGTGACCGCGAAGCTCCGCAGCCTCGCGGCGCTCAGTGAGTCGCACCTCGACGGCCTCCCGCTGCGTGTCGCGGTCACAATTGTCGATCATGCCGCCGAGAGCAAGGCGGTCTCGGCGCTTCTGGATATCGACGCTGTGCAAGACGGCATACGGCGGTGGCTGCGCGAGCGTTTCCTGCCCTTCGCGCACGACATCGAGGTGCGCACAGTGCGGATCTGTGAGGAGAGCGCTGACACGGTCCGCAGCGAACTGAAAGCTGCGGCAGCGGCACTTGAGACGGTGGGGTCGCTGACATTCGACCCGCACTATCGGCCTCCACTTGTGGAAGAGCGATCTGAGGCGCACCTTCGGTCTGATGTCGCACCGCCCCAGTCAGGTGAGACAGTGGTCCCGGATACGCCCGCCATGCCTGAAAGTGGCGTTGCGCCCCCGGTGCCTGTCAGCGACCGGCCCGCCGAGCCTGATCCCGCGCTGACGCCCCCGAAATGGACCGCTCCACCGTCACCGCCGCTGCAGGAGGCCGCCGGCGCGGTGCTCCAGCGATCCCGAGACTTCGGCTCCCGTGCCCGCTAACTCGCCAGGCAGCAATTCCCGCGGGGGAGCGAACATGGCTGAGAACTCATCCTCCACTGGCGGTTCGGAAATATCCACCGCCAGCGTGCCCTTGATCTCTGCAGCTGCGTCCGAGAACAAGCTGTACGTCTTGTCACCTGCGACTTGGTTGAGCAGGTAGCCGGTGAGCACGGTGCGAGTGATCCGCTGCGTCTTCCGATTGCCCCGCCCGATGCCAAGCCAGTGCATCACACTGCGGCCTTCAAGCATGCCCGCTACCGTCGATTTCTCGGCGAGCCGGAAAACCGCATCACCGCCCCACGCATCCGCGAGCGGACGGGCATTCGAGGTCAGTGATTTGGCCTCCGCGGCGAGGATAAGTCCAGGACAGGTGAGTTTCGGTGCGGCTTTCTCAGCTGAGGGGCTGATCGGCGCAGGGTAGAGGGCCGCGACCGCTTTCGCGGGATGCTCAGTGCGCGCGGCTGCGGCAAGCACCGCGGCACCTGCCCCGAACCCGTGTCCGGCGAAAGCCAGCTTCGACGGATGCACTGAGATTTCGCCAGGGCCGAGGCGGACATTCGTGCAGATCTCGAGCGCCGCATTCAAGTCGGCCGCCAACCGTCCCGCCGAGGGTACGAAACCGCGTTCAGTTGCTGGCGCCGCAACCACGAAGCCCCAGGACGCCAGGTGCTTGAAAAGACCCGTGTAGCGGGCCGGACTGGTCATCCAGGTGTGGCCAAACGCAATCGCAGGAAGGCCGAACCCGCTTTCCGGGGTGAAGACGAGACCAGGCATACCGGCCATCGCGAGGTCACCGCGCAGCACGCGGTGCGGCCCGCGTCGCGCGAGCCGTGCAACGAGCTTCTTCGGGTTTGGCGCCACAACCACGACGTTAGCGCACAAGGCGGACTTCTCGCGTCAGATGGGTCAACAGTGACCGCAGCGCCGGGCCTGACTGCGCCTGGAGTGAGTCACGTCGCTGGCCAGCGCTGGCTGTGGGGAACCGCGCAACACCGATTGGAGCGACGAGCGGCTATCGATGTGAAAGGGCAGTAGGCTGTTGCGTTATGTGCGGGATTGTCGGGTATGTCGGCCACCGCGAAGCGCTGGACATCGTCGTTGAGGCATTACGCCGGATGGAATACCGGGGATATGACTCTTCAGGTGTCGCTGTGCTCGACGGGCAGGGTGCTGTAGCAATTGAAAAACGAGCAGGCAGGTTGGCGAACCTGGAGAAGGCGCTAGCTGAGGCAGGCCGCGACAAGTTCGCGGGTGCTACTGGCATGGGACACACCCGGTGGGCAACGCACGGCCGCCCAACCGACCGCAATGCGCATCCGCACGCTGATGCCGCGCAGCGGATCGCGGTCGTTCACAACGGCATCATCGAGAACTTCGCGCCGTTGCGGACCGAACTTGAAGACGCGGGTATCGAACTGCTGTCGGACACCGATACCGAGGTGGCCGTGCATCTCGTCGCCCGCGCGTACGCGGCAGGGGACACGGCTGGCGACTTCGAAGCGAGCGCACTCAAAGTGCTGCGCCGACTCGAAGGGGCATTCACGCTGGTGTTCACGCACGCGGACCACCCCGGCACAATCGTCGCGGCCCGGCGGTCAACGCCGCTGGTAGTGGGGGTCGGTGCGGGCGAGATGTTCGTTGCGTCCGATGTCGCGGCCTTCATTGAACACACCCGGGATGCGGTAGAACTCGGGCAGGATAACGTCGTCGTGATCACCGCTGATGAGTACCGCATCCTGGACTTCGACGGGACTCCACAGGCGGGGCATCCTTTCCACATCGACTGGGATCTCGAGGCTGCGGAGAAGGGCGGTCACGACTTCTTCATGCTGAAGGAGATCGAGGAGCAGCCTCTCGCGGTGGCAGACACCCTCCGGGGGCATTTCACCGGCGGCCGGATCGTGCTCGATGAACAACGGCTCACCGATCAGGATCTTCGCGACATCGACAAGGTGTTCGTGGTCGCGTGCGGCTCTGCCTACCATTCGGGCCTCGTAGCGAAGTACGCGATCGAGCACTGGGCGCGGCTGCCTGTCGAGGTGGAACTCGCAAGTGAATTCCGGTACCGGGATCCGGTCCTCGACCGCTCGACGCTCGTCGTGGCGATCTCACAGTCGGGGGAAACCGCCGATACGCTGGAGGCCGTCCGCCACGCTCGCCATCAGCGGGCCCGGGTGCTCGCAGTATGTAACACGAACGGCTCGCAGATTCCCCGCGAGTCCGATGCGGTTCTCTACACTCACGCTGGCCCCGAAATCGGCGTGGCGTCAACAAAGGCGTTCTTGGCCCAGGTTGCGGCGAACTACCTCGTCGGACTTGCCCTCGCCCAGGCTCGCGGCACGAAATACCCTGACGAGGTGGCGCGGGAGTTCGCTGATCTCGCCGCGATGCCTGCGTTGATCGAGAAGGTGCTGTCGAACGTCGAAAACGTTCGTGAACTGGGACGTGAGCTGGGCCAGCAGTCGACGATCCTGTTCCTTGGCCGCCATGTCGGTTACCCCGTTGCGCTTGAAGGAGCGCTGAAACTCAAGGAACTGGCGTACATCCACGCGGAGGGTTTCGCAGCTGGTGAACTGAAGCACGGCCCGATCGCGCTTATCGAGGACGGGCTGCCCGTCATCATCGTGATGCCGTCTCCCAAGGGCCGTGCGGTGCTGCATTCGAAGCTGTTGAGCAACATCCGCGAGATTCAGGCCCGCGGGGCCCAGACGATCGTGATCGCAGAAGAAGGCGATGAGGCAGTGCGCCCGTTCGCGGATCACCTCATCGAGATCCCCGCATCGCCGACTTTGCTGCAGCCGTTGCTCTCAACGATTCCGCTTCAGGTCTTCGCGGCCCAGGTCGCGCAAACGCGGGGATACGACGTCGATAAGCCGCGCAACCTGGCGAAGTCTGTCACCGTCGAGTAGCCGGTCGGATGCTGGCATGAGTGTTCCGTACTTCACCGCAGACGAGATCCGTGCGGCAGAGGCTAAGCTCTTCGCCCGCGTGGCTGCTGGGGTGCCGATGCGCCGCGCATCGTGGGGGCTCGCCGCCGCGGTTGCGCTTGAATTGCGCCGGCTTACCGGGGCGATCGCCGGGACGCGTGCCGGCTTGCTCATCGGTTCCGGTGATAACGGTGGTGACGCGCTATGGGCGGGCGCTTTTCTGTGTCGGCGCGGGGTGGCGGTCGAGGCGGTGCTGCTCAATCCCGACCGCGCCCACAAAGCCGGGTTGCAGGCGCTGGTGCAGGCCGGCGGGCGTGTGGTCACTCGGCTGAGTGACAACGACATCGTTGTGGACGGCATCGTTGGCATCTCCGGTAAGGGGCCGCTGCGCCCGGAGGCAGCTTTACACGTCGCCAAGATAACGGCGCCGATCGTCGCCGTTGACCTGCCGAGCGGTGTGGATCCTGATACTGGTGAGGTGAGCGGGCCCGCAGTTCGTGCGACCCTCACTGTGACATTTGGCGGATACAAGCGCGTCCATGCGCTCGCGCCGCGGCATTGTGGGCGCGTAGTGCTGGTGGGTATCGGCCTTGATCTACCGCACTCAGATGTGGAGGTCCTCACTGACCGTGAAGTCGGCGCCCGGTGGCCGGTGCCGGAGGCAGCTGACGACAAGTACACACAGGGCGTCGTGGGGGTCGCCGCTGGTTCTGCCGTATATCCGGGTGCCGCGGTACTCAGCGTGGGCGGAGCGGTGGCCGCACGATCAGGGATGGTCCGCTACACCGGGACGGCGCATGAGCAGGTTCTGGCACGGTACCCCGAGGTGATCGCCGCAGAGAAGATCGGGGAGGCGGGACGGGTACAGGCGTGGGTTGCCGGTCCTGGTTTCGGTACCGGCCGCCATGAGGCGAAAACCCTCGCCGCGATCCTCGACCAGGACGTGGCCACGGTGTTGGACGCGGACGCACTGACAATGGCGGCGAAGAGCCCGGAACTCGTTCGCGGCCGCCAAACCCCGACATTGCTTACTCCGCACGCGGGTGAGTTCGCCCGGCTCACGGGCAGCGCTCCTGACCCGGACCGGATAGGCGCTGCTCAGCAATTCGCAGCGGATTGGGGTGCCACGGTGCTGCTCAAAGGCCGCTCCACGATCATCGCGCGCCCGGACGGGCGTGTGCGCGTCTGTGAGGCGGGCAGCTCCTGGGCAGCGACTGCGGGGTCGGGCGATGTCCTCTCCGGGATCATCGGTGCCCTGCTAGCCAGTGGGCTTGAACCGTTCGATGCCGCTGCGATGGGGGCTCACGTGCATGCGAGGGCCGCGTTTATCGCTGCTGGGTCGCCGGTGCCCGCGCCGATATCCGCGTCGCTGCTGCGCGACGCCATACGTCCAGCGATCTCCTCAGTACGGGCAGCGGCCCAACACTCCGGTGTGGCGGATGCCGCCCACACCGGCAAAACCGGGTCGTGATGGCAGGATTTGCAGCGTGACGTGGAGTGCGAAGGCATCGGAAGCAGCAGGCACAGCTCAAGCGTCCGTGCGCGGAAGGAGCGGCCGGCCGACAGCCGCGCCGCAGTTCGAGGCGGTGATCGACCTCGGCGCCATCGCGGCGAACACAGCGGTGCTGCGTGACTGTGCCGGTGGGGCTGAGGTCATGGTTGTTGTCAAAGCCGACGGTTACGGCCATGGTGCGGTTCAGGTCGCGCGGGCCGCG
This sequence comes from Hoyosella sp. YIM 151337, assembly GCF_026041215.1. Lineage (GTDB taxonomy): Bacteria > Actinomycetota > Actinomycetes > Mycobacteriales > Mycobacteriaceae > Hoyosella. The sequence goes on along the minus strand of NZ_JAPEIQ010000006.1, from coordinate 598,357 downwards.
CTGCGCGCCGGCGCTGCGCAACTCGGGGTGGCGACTGTCGAGGAGGCTGTTGAGCTGCGTGACGCCGGGATCGACGACCCGCTCCTCTGCTGGCTGCACACTCCGGACGCCGATTTCGCGCCCGCGCTTGTCCGTGGTGTCGACGTCGCTGTCTCGTCACCGCGTCACCTCGCGGGTGTGTTATCTGCCGCCGAGCACACAGGTGTTCAGGCACGAGTCGCGGTCAAAGTGGATTCGGGCCTGAACCGCAACGGTGTGTCAGCGTTCGAGTGGCCGGAACTGCGTGACGCGTTATTGCGGGCGGTCGCCGACAACTCGATCGTCATGACCTCCTTCTTTTCGCATCTCGCGCACGCCGATGAGCCGGATCACCCGATCATCGATCGGCAGGCCGCGCGATTCCGCGAGATCGTCGCCGATGCACAGACGCATGGGCTTGAAACCGGAATTCTGCATTTGTCTAATTCAGCGGCGACGATGACACGCAGCGATCTGCGTTTCGATATGGTCCGTCCCGGGATTGCCCTTTACGGTCTATCGCCGGTCCCCGAGCGGGGGCAGATGGGTCTGCGGCCGGCGATGACCGCACGGACGCGCGTCGCGCTGGTGAAGAAAGTCGCAGCGGGGGAGGGCGTCTCGTACGGGCACGTGTGGATTGCTCCGCGTGACACCACGGTGGCGCTGCTCCCTGTTGGATACGCCGACGGTATCCCGCGGTTGTTAACTGGACGGTTCGGCGTGCAGATAAACGGCCGCCGGTATCCGGCGGTGGGCCGTGTGTGTATGGACCAGTTCGTTGCCGACCTTGGGCCAGACGGCGGCTCGGTGCGTGAAGGCGACACGGCAGTGCTTTTCGGGCCGGGCGACACCGGCGAACCGATCGCACAAGACTGGGCTGACACCCTGGGAACTATTCACTACGAGGTCGTAACCGGAATCAAGGGGCGCGTCGTGCGCACTTACGTGGGGGGTTAGCGCGGTGATGGAGTCGGTTGCGGAGGAGCAGCCAGAACAGGTCGACAGCCACTACGAGAAGAAGGAACCGCGCCCTCGCCGCAGCCGGAGGGTGCGCAGACTCGTCCGCGCCGCACGGGTGAAGAGTTTCTTGAAGGAGCCCCCGAAAGACGGGCCGAAGCAGCCGCCGAACGTTACGGCACCGCGCAGCACTCGATCTGGCCGCACCGCTTATGAACACGACTTCCGGCTGATGCAGACGGATCGGGCGAGCATCGTTCTTACCGAGGACCATTTGCTGCTCAACGTGCGCGAGGTTGGCCCCCCGGACGCGCCGCTGACAATCGTGTTCGCCCACGGGTTTTGTCTCCACATGGGCGCATGGCATTTTCAGCGGATCGACCTCGAAGAGGCGTTCGGGGACAGCGTTCGCATGATCTTCTACGATCAGCGCGGCCATGGCCAGTCTGGGATGCCGAGCGCAGAATCGTGCACTATTTCGCAACTGGGCCGCGACCTTGCTGCTGTCATCTCACAGCGGGCGCCGTCGGGTCCGCTGATCCTCGTCGGTCATTCGATGGGGGGCATGACGGTGCTCGCCTTCGCGCGGCAGTTCCCGGATATCGTGCGTAACCGTGTCATCGGTGTGGGACTTGTGGCGACAGCGGCAAACGGGCTGTCCGCAGCGGGGATCGCGCGGGTTCTTGATACGCCGGCCGTGAAGGCTGCCCGCCTCGCCGTTAAAGCCGCACCCGCGGTGGTACAGCAGAGTCGGGACGCGGTGCGGCCGATCCTCTCGCCGATATTGAAAGCGACCTCATACGGCGACCGGAAGATAGCACCTGAAGTTGCCCGGTTCTCCGAAAAGATGACGAACGAGACGAATCTGTCCACGATGGTCAACTTTTTGGCTGCGCTGGTCGAGCATGATGAATCACTTGCCCTCCCGGTACTCAAACCGGTCCCGGCGCTTGTCGTGTGTGGTGACGGTGACATGGTGACACCATTCCGGAACTCGGTGGCGATGGCGGAAGCCTTACCGCACACTGAATTGTTGCGCGTGCCGAAAGCTGGGCACATGGTGGAGATGGAACAGCCAATGGTTGTTTCCGAAGCGCTTGAGCGCTTGGTCGAGCGTTCCCTGGAGCATGCGAGGGCGGAAAGGTCGATCACGGGTGTATTCCGAGCAGTTGCTGACCGTGCAGGACACCGAGGAGTTTGGCAGGCGATTAGCGGCAGATCTCACCGCGGGTGACGTGGTTGTACTGTCGGGTCCGCTCGGTGCCGGGAAGACGGCCGTCGCGCGGGGAATCGGGGCGGGTCTCGGTGTCGTAGGAGCAGTGAGTTCGCCGACGTTCATCATTGCCCGTGAACATCGCGCTGGAAATGTCCGGCCTGGCGGCGGTCCACCGGTGGCGATGGTGCATGTCGACGCCTACCGGTTGCTCGGGGATTCCGAACTTGCACACGACGGCGGCAGGCTCGCGCTTGATGAACTCGATGCGCTGGACCTCGACACTGAACTCGACGACGCGGTGGTTGTGGTGGAGTGGGGGGAAGGGCTTGCGGAACGCCTGGCCGACCGTCATCTCCTTGTCCGCCTGGAACGGCACTCCGACGACGAGCTGCGCATCGCGCGGTGGCAGTGGATCAACCACGATCGGTAACGCTGCGGCAAACCGGTACTCTGGACAGTTGTGCTGGTTGTAGCTGTTGATACGTCCACTCCTGCGGTGACGGCCGGTGTCGTACGCGTGGAGACATCGAGCGCCGTCACGTTCTATCCGCTGGCGTCTCGCGTGACGGTGAACCCTCGCGCGCACGCGGAAGTGCTGACACCGCAGATCCTGGAGTGCCTCCAGGAAGGTGGCGTGAGCGCCGGTGAAGTCGGCGCGGTGGTTACGGGAACGGGCCCGGGCCCCTACACCGGACTGCGCGTCGGTATGGCCACCGCGGCCGCATTCGCTGACGCTTTGGGGGTGCCCGCGTACGGTGTGTGCACTCTGGACGGAATCGCTGCGGCGGTGGGCTTCGATCGGCCACTGTTGGTGGTGACAGACGCGCGCCGGCGGGAGGTGTACTGGGCCCGCTACGACAACGGAAAACGTGTCGAGGGGCCGGCAGTTCGGCGTCCCGCGGAGGTACCGGCGGCCCCGTCTGAACTGGTGGCGGGTTCGGCGGAGCATGCTGAGTTCTTCGATTTGCCGTATACAAACGTGGCAAGCCCGACGCCCCTAGGGCTGGTCAGCGTGGTCGCCGACCGGATCATGGCGGGCGCAGCTCCGGATCCGCTCGTGCCGCTCTATCTGCGGCGCCCCGACGCGACGGAGCCGGGAGGCCCGCGGCGCGAACCGGAGGCGATTCCGCCGCCGGACTTCATCACGCGGGGTGTGATGTGAAAGTGGCTGATGTCCTGATGCGCCCGCTCGCGCAGCGCGATGCAAAACGGTGCGCGCGCCTTGAGCAGATACTTTTTGCCCGTGACAACCCCTGGCCAGCGTGGGCTTTTGAACAGGAACTTCGCAGCCCCGACCACCACTATGTGGCCGCTGAAATCGATGACGCGCTCGTCGGTTACGCGGGCATCGCGCTGCTCGGGCCGGCGGACCAGCCCGAGAACGAGATCCACACGATTGGTGTCGATCCTCGGTACCAGGGCCAGGGAATCGGCCGTATGCTCCTCGACGACCTGCTTACTGTGGCCGACGTCCATGGCGGGCCCGTGTGGCTCGATGTTCGCGTCGACAACGAGGCCGCGCAAAGCCTCTACAAGAAAGCTGGATTCAATGTCGTGGGCGTGCGGAAGAAGTACTACCAGCCAAGTGGCGCCGACGCGTACGTAATGAAGAGGGAGGCCCGCGACAATGGCTGAGAGGCGGCCCACAATTGTGCTGGGTATCGAAACTTCTTGCGACGAAACTGGCGTCGGGATCGCTGAACTAAGCGCCGACGGCACGGTGAAACTGCTCGCCGATGAAGTTGCGTCAAGCGTCAGCGAACACGTGCGATACGGCGGCGTGGTGCCGGAAATTGCATCGCGCGCACACCTCGAAGCGATTGTGCCGACCATGCGCCGGGCGCTCGCCACCGCCGGTGTGCTGAAACCAGACGTCGTGGCAGCAACGATTGGACCAGGGTTAGCGGGTGCGCTGCTGGTGGGGGCCGCTGCTGCCAAGGCGTACGCCGCAGCGTGGAACGTGCCCTTCTACGCGATCAATCACCTCGGCGGACACGTCGCAGTGGACGCCCTCGAAAGCGGGCCGCTGCCTCCGTGCGTTGCACTGCTCGTGTCCGGTGGTCACACCAGCCTGCTCCACGTGCGTTCGCTCGGCGATCCGATCGTCGAGCTTGGCGCGACTGTTGACGACGCAGCGGGCGAAGCGTACGACAAGATCGCGCGGCTCCTCGGGCTTGGCTATCCCGGAGGCCCTGTTCTGGACCAACTCGCCCGCACCGGTAATCGCGAAGCCATTCCCTTTCCGCGAGGTATGACGGGGCCACGAGACGCGCGCCACGCGTTTTCTTTCTCGGGGCTGAAAACCGCCGTTGCGCGGTACATGGAGCAAGCGGAGCGCGCGGGGACGCCGGTGAACAAAGCCGACGTTGCGGCATCCTTCCAGGAAGCGGTCGCTGATGTGCTGTCGATGAAGGCTGTACGCGCTGCCGTGGACACCGGGGTGCGAACGCTGGTGATCAGTGGGGGTGTGGCCGCGAATTCCCGCCTTCGGGCACTCGCGGAAGAACGATGCCGTGCCGCCGGGATCGAGTTGCGGGTGCCGCGTCCGCGGTTGTGCACAGACAACGGAGCAATGATTGCTTCGCTAGGAGCGCACCTGGTTCATGCAGGAGCCGCACCGTCAGCTCTCACGGCGGCGACAGACCCTGCGCTGCCGGTGACGGTAAGCCAAGTGCCGGAGTGATCGGGCAGTCTGTTCGCTGCTGGAAAACCACTTCTGCGGGAGTCGGCCTTGAGTGCTAGCACTCTCGTGTATAGAGTGCTAGTCGACGCCGAATTGGTCCCGGCACCCGCGACGACGGGGCTCGAAGAAGTGTCGCGAATCGTAGAACGAACCAAGACGTCCGGCTGTCAACCGGACACCATGATCAAATATGGAGGGTTCATCGTGGCGAGCGTGAACATCAAGCCGCTCGAGGACAAGATCCTCGTTCAGGCTAACGAGGCCGAGACGACTACCGCTTCCGGCCTGGTTATTCCTGACACCGCTAAGGAAAAGCCGCAGGAGGGCACCGTTATTGCGGTTGGCCCCGGCCGCTGGGATGAGAGTGGTGGGAAGCGCATCCCGCTTGACGTCAAGGAAGGCGACGTCGTCATCTACAGCAAGTACGGTGGCACCGAAATCAAGTACTCCGGTGAGGAATACCTGATCCTGTCGGCGCGGGACGTCCTCGCAGTCGTGTCGAAGTGACGCGTCTACTGATCTAACACTCTGACCGCCCCGGAGCTGAGCAGCAACACACTCTGCACCGGGGCGGTTGAGCATCCCAGGGTGGCACTCGCACGGCCGCCCGTAATTTCAGGAGCGAGAGACCGACATGGCGAAGCAGATCGAATTCAATGAAACGGCGCGACGGGCGCTCGAGCGCGGCGTCGACGCACTTGCTGACGCGGTCAAGGTCACGCTGGGACCGCGCGGCCGTAATGTTGTCCTTGCCAAGGCGTTCGGTGGTCCCGTCGTCACCAACGACGGCGTCACAATCGCCAAGGACATCGAGCTAGAAGATCCTTTTGAAAATCTCGGCGCGCAGCTGGTAAAGAGCGTCGCGACGAAGACGAACGATGTGGCTGGCGACGGCACCACCACCGCCACGGTGCTCGCGCAAGCAATGATCAGCGAAGGCCTGCGCAACGTCGCCGCGGGAGCGAACCCGATGGCTCTGGGCGTCGGCATCAGCAAGGCCGCTGAAGCGGTAGCCGCGCACCTCGTCGAGGTGGCGACCCCGGTGGAAGGCGAAGAAGCCATCGCGCAGGTCGCGACAGTCTCGTCCCGTGACGAAGAAATCGGCGCGATGGTCGGCCAGGCGATGGGTAAAGTCGGCGCGGACGGTGTTGTCACGGTAGAAGAGTCATCGTCCCTTCTTACGGACCTGCATGTCACCGAGGGTGTGCAGTTCGACAAGGGCTTCCTGTCTCCCTACTTCATCACGGACATCGACGCGCAGGAAGCTGTGCTGGAGGACGCTCAGATCCTGCTTTACCGGGACAAAATCAGTTCTCTGCCTGACTTCCTGCCGCTCCTCGAGAAGATCGCAGGGACAGGGAAGCCAGTCCTGATCATCGCCGAAGATGTCGAGGGCGAGCCGCTGTCGACGCTGGTTGTCAACTCGATTCGCAAGACGCTGAAGGCCGTTGCTGTGAAGGCACCTTTCTTCGGCGACCGGCGCAAGGCCTTCCTGGAGGACCTGGCGGTCGTCACGGGCGGTCAGGTGATCAACTCCGACGTGGGCCTCACCCTCAAGGAAGCTGGTCTCGAGTTGCTTGGCCACGCCCGCCGCGTCGTGGTCACGAAGGACACGACGACGATCGTGGACGGCGGTGGCACAGCCGAGGCGGTCACGGACCGCGCCGCACAGCTGCGCCGCGAGATCGAAAGCGCCGACTCTGATTGGGATCGTGAGAAGCTCGAAGAGCGACTCGCGAAGCTCGCCGGCGCAGTGGCGGTCATCCGCGTTGGTGCGGCCACGGAAACCGAACTGCGGGAACGCAAGCATCGCGTCGAGGATGCGGTTCATGCGGCGAAGGCTGCAGTCGAGGAAGGGATCGTCCCCGGTGGCGGGAGCGCGCTAGTTCAATCACGCGTTGCGCTGGAGAACGATCTCGGACTCACCGGTGAGGCGGCGGTCGGTGTTCGCGTCGTTCGTGCGGCGCTCGTGTCGCCGCTTCAGTGGATCGCCCGCAACGCCGGGCTCGACGGTGCTGTCGTGGCGTCGAAGGTCGGGGAACTCCCCGTCGGCCACGGCTTCAATGCCGCCACTCTCGAGTACGGCGATCTGGTAGCGCAGGGCGTCATCGATCCCGTGAAGGTGACACGAAACGCTGTCATCAACGCCGCATCGGTGGCCCGGATGGTATTGACGACGGAAAGTGCAGTCGTTGAGATCCCGGAGGAGCAGCCGGAGGCCGCTCACGGTCACGGTCACAGCCACTAGCGGGCAGTGTGATGAAGTGCCCGGCCGTCGCGCGCGACGGCCGGGCACTCACGTCTGGTCACTCAGGCGATGAACCTCGAGCCTGAGACCTTCATCAACTGCAGGCGTTCCGATTCGGACATGCCGCCCCAAATTCCGTAAGGTTCGCCGACGGTCAGAGCATGCTCACGGCACTGAGTCAGGACGGGGCAGTCACGGCACAATGCTTTCGCGCGGCGTTCGCGCTCGAGCCGCGCGCGACCACGTTCACCGTCGGGATGGAAGAAGACAGAGGAATCCACCCCGCGGCACAAGCCATGCCGTTGCCAATCCCAACGGTCGTTGACCGGCCCTGGGAGCTGGTGGGGCTGCGGCATCGTGCCTCCTCATCGTATGCGCCCGAAAATATTGACCGGGCAATTCCCGCACCTAAAAGCTATTGTTTTGAGATCTAGTGAACGGATCATCACATTAGGCGGCGTGTAGAAATCTCGTCAACCCCGCCCAATGCCGCGCAGCCGGAGGTTGTTCCGCTTCATGAGATTTTCTTGTTTATGGAATCGTGACCTTGCTGTCTGCTGAATGAATGACAGCAATATAAAGGCGCAGGCAGACAGGCTATTGCGGCTGCCTGTCTGGCTAATGGCTGGTTCGCGATTTGCACCCACGGTGATTTACTGGTCGACTGCGTATTGAGGAAAGTCACATTGCGTAATCTGTTGTTTAAGTAGGCGTACTGCCATGCGATGATTAAACTTAGCTGACGCGCATGTGAACACGGCGTGAAGTAATTTATTCATTATCGGACGTTGCGGTATGGGCCGGCTTTCTCGACAGGGGGCGAGTGTGGGCAGCGATAGCGGCGGCGCCGCCCAGTTGTGGGAGGTTGCCTTTGGTGGGCGGCCCATCGCCGTACCCGTCCCCGTGCCGGAAAGCCGCTTGGGAAAGTGGCTGCGTGCGGTCGTTCTGGGTGCTGCAGGATTCTACGCAGCTGCACAGACGCAGCTCGAAGACATCACGCGGCAGTCGGCTGCCCCGGAGACCGGTGCGGAGGAAGCGCTCGCGTACAGCACTTGGGGATCATTGCAGCGACAGTGCGGGAGATACCAAACGGCTGCAGTGCTGGATGGCCGCGCCCTCGCAATCGTCACGGGAAGGGCCCCCAGCAGCCGGAATGTCATTCAACCGGCGGATGGTGCCTCGGCGTTATGTAGGGAAGCATGGTGTGATGCGATTACTGGCCTCGCTGCGGACGCAATCGGTGCGCACCGATTCGCTGTTGCAGGCCGTCTGCTCGACCGCCTCGACGTAGTAGTGGATGGGCGCCGGCACGAGGGGGATCTGTGGCGCCAGCGGCTTCGTCGCGACTGGGTCCGCTGTGAACTTGCTCTGTACTCCGGCGATCCGGGCGCGGGTCGTCGGTGGGCAGACGCCGCAGTGGAGCGCGCGCGAAGTCGGTCCTCCGTGCGCCACCAGATTAAATCCGAATTGATGGCCGCTGCAGCGATGCATGCCGGCGCGAATCCGGCCGGGGCAGCTGCGCTCGCGTGGCGGTGCCTAGAGGCGGCGGAATCGCATGATTTGTATCCGCTGGCGTGGGCGTCGGCACAATTGTTGTCAAATGATCCGGCTGCAAATGAACGCAGCGCCGCGTTCGCACGTGTTTTACGTAGGCGTGGAGGGGTATTCGCGTGAGTGCTCCGCTTCGTCCCGAGAGTGACCTTGGCGTTTGGCTAATCGTGTCGGAAGGGGCCGGTATTGTCGTATAAGTACCGAAGCGACGTCGGCGACCACCTGGACCCCACTGCACGGACCTACCGAATGTCTGAAGCACGCGAACTTGCCTCCGAAGATGGTGTTAAGGAAGCCGGTCAAGCTCCTGTAACGCCATCGCCTCATCTGGCGATGAAGATGTCAGATGAGGAACTCAGCATTGCCGTTGTGGCTGCCGGCCGCGGCGACAGAGCTGCTCTCTCTACTGTTTTGGAGGCGATTCGCCCTGCAGTGGTTCGCTACTGCCGGGCCAGGGTTGGTATCGGAGAACGCGGGCATGTGTCCGCGGACGACGTGGCGCAGGAGGTGTGCATGGCGGTCATGACGGCTTTGCCCCGCTATCAGGACCAGGGGCGTCCGTTCATGTCGTTCGTGTATGGCATCGCCGCTCACAAAGTGGCAGATGCGCACCGTAGTTCTGCGCGCAATCGGCAAGATCCCACTGAGGAGATGCCCGATTTCGCGTCACCTGACGATGGACCCGAGGGGCACGCGCTACTCAGCGAGTCGTCCCGCCGGGTGCAGGAACTGCTCAACTCACTCTCCCCAGAACAGCGGGAAATCCTCATCCTCCGCGTGATCGAGGGCGTATCAGCCCAAGAAGCTGCGGAAATTGTTGGAAGCACCGCGGGTGCTGTGCGCGTAGCGCAGCATCGGGCTTTGGCAAAGCTCAAGAAGGCGATGGGGAGAGTGGGTGAGATCGATGGCTAGGCGCGACGGTTTTGGCGAAGGCAACGGCGCCAGCCGTGATGAGGAACTGATGGACAGCGCGGCGCCGGATGGGGTCGCTGACATCAGTAGCTTGTTGCACGACGACGAGTTTCTGAGCGCGCTCGCGCAAGGCTCCGTCGCGGACGACGTGACCGCGGAGGAACGTGAACTCGCTGATCTGCTCCTGCAGTGGCGGGAAGAGGTCATCGCTGCGCCGCTTCCCGAGGCACCCACCGTCGACGAGATCGAACGAGAACTCGTCGTTGCGCCCGTTACGCACATCTCGTCGCGCCGTCCGCGACGGATGCGCTGGCTGACCTCTGTGGCGGGTGCTGCCGCTGCCGCGGCATTCGTGGTTGGCGGAGTCGCGGTGGTTTCGCAAAACGCACAGCCAGGCGACCCGCTGTGGGGTGTGCGACAAGCTATCCACGGATCAGATAGCACCACGGTTCTGGTGGCCGGGTTACGCAGTGACCTGGAACAAGCCGAGCAGGCCCTCGAAAGTGGCGACGTTGATCGGGCGAAAGATCTCCTCGACTCGGTTGCCTCGCAGCTGAGCACCGTGGGCGGCCCCCAGCAGACTGAACTGTCTAACAAGTTGCGGACACTCAGCGAGCGCGCCGAGCGCGAGGGCGGCCGAACTGATGTCGCTCCGGTGACCACTACCCCGAAACGCACTTCGGCTCCAGAAGTGACACAGCCGCGTGACACCTCACCGGTCGAGCTGCCGACATTTACGCTGGATCCCGACATTATGCGCACGGTTCCGCTGCCGCCGATCACCCAGATACCGCTGCCGCCGTACTTCCCGGAGCCCACGCTCCCGGTGGCACCGCCACCTCCGGTGACAATCCCGCCGGAGATCCTGGATCTGCCGCTCGATCCGCCGCCGCCGGTGGAAACGACTGCACCGGAGCCAACGCAGCCGCCCGCGGACTCCGCACCGACAACGACGCTGCGCGTACCGACATCGCTGCAACCGACCACGACGCAGCTGCCGGAACATGACATCCCGTCAATCCTCGATCAGCTGCCGCTGTTGCCGGACGATCCGCGACTGCGCTGATCGCTGCCACGGCAGTCACCGTCACTGAAGAGAAACGTGGCCCCCCGAATATGACATTCGGGGGGCCACGCTATATCCGTTGCACAGGTTAGGCTTCTCTCCCACCCTGGAGCCAAGAGCGGTAGATACCGCGGTTCTGTGGTGAGATGTCACTCATCACACCGTCGGCGTAGCCACGGCAGTAATCCCAGGTGACGTACGCCTCTGGATTAGGGTCGAACGCGGGTTCATGCGGGCGGACTGTCCCATCGGTCAACAGCTGGAGCAAATTCGCGCGCAGCATGTCCCAGTCGTGAAAGTGATCCTTCTGGCAATCCTCGCAGCACACGACGAGGCCGCGGATGCCGCGGTGCGCTAGCAGCGCCTCGTAGACAGCGAGATCCTGAAGGTCCTCTTCGATCGCCATTCGTTCGTGCGGGTCAAGAGGCTGCCCCGGGTCCAGGGCGTCGAGTACCGCAGCCGGATCCTGCGGATCATCTGCGAAGGGATCCGGCGGTAAACCAGGTGGAAGTTGATCGCGCACGCCACTACCGTACTGAGAAATCACCCTTCTTCGCCACCGGTTCGGCCGCGTTGCGGCAATTGAACCTGAAATTTTCTTGAGATTGCGGTTGTTGCCTCTGCTATGGGCACCGCTGAGTAGCTTTCTGCGCGGCCGGACGTCGCTCCGTTAACTGTTGCGGGACGAGTTCGACCGAAGTATCGCGTGGCCGTCCGTAGTGACGACTTCTCGCCGCGCTGTTCGCAGGGGGCTGCAGAGGCAGCTGTCCTGGGAAATTGCTGTGGATTGACTTAGCGCCGCTGCCCGCTGTGGAGCGGTCAAACCAGTCCCTCGCGCCATCTATCATGGATAGGAATGCGCGGATTGCTTGGAACGGCGGGTAACGTCCATTCCAGCATCTCGCAGCAGAGTTCCCGGGCATAGTTCCGGCTGGGAAATAAGCAACGAAGGAAGGCCGCTCGGCATGACAACCCTGGCGCAGCGCGCTCACACAGGCGGAGACGATCCTGGCAAGATTGCCATGCTAGGGCTGACGTTTGATGATGTTCTGCTTTTGCCTGCAGCGTCCGATGTCATCCCCAGTCAAGTTGACACCTCGAGTCAGCTCACGAAGCGAATTCGCCTGCGGGTGCCGCTGGTAAGTTCGGCGATGGACACCGTCACTGAGGCGCGAATGGCTATTGCGATGGCGAGGGCCGGCGGGTTGGGTGTACTGCATCGCAACCTCTCGCCGGAAGCGCAAGCTTCGCAGGTCGAGACGGTTAAGCGGTCCGAAGCGGGAATGGTCACCGATCCGGTCACGTGCCGTCCTACGGACTCACTCGCCGAGGTGGATGCCATGTGCGCCCGGTTCCGGATCTCTGGCCTCCCGGTCGTTGACAACGCAGGCCAGCTGCTCGGCATCATCACGAACCGCGACATGCGATTCGAGGTCGATATGCGCCGTCCTGTGTCGGAAGTGATGACGAAGATGCCGCTCATCACCGCGCGCGAAGGCGTAACCGCCGAAGCGGCGCTGGGACTCTTGCGCCGCCACAAGATCGAAAAGCTTCCCATCGTCGATGGTGAAGGCGCACTCCGGGGCCTCATCACGGTCAAAGACTTCGTCAAGACCGAACAGTACCCAGACGCAACGAAAGACACCGATGGCCGCTTGCTCGTCGGTGCGGCGGTCGGCGTGGGGGACGACGCGTGGACGCGGTCGATGCAACTTGTCGATGCGGGTGCCGACGTGCTCATCGTGGATACGGCACACGCGCACAACCGCCGTGTCCTTGAAATGGTGAGCAAGCTCAAGGCAGAAGTCGGAGAGAACGTTGACGTCATCGGCGGCAACGTAGCTACTCGAGAGGCCGCGCAAGCGCTTGTCGATGCGGGTGCCGACGCGGTCAAGGTTGGTGTCGGCCCAGGGTCGATCTGCACAACCCGTGTTGTCGCTGGCGTTGGCGCACCGCAGGTTACTGCGATCATGGAAGCCGTCGCCGCCTGTAAGCCAGCCGGTGTCCCCGTGATCGCCGATGGCGGTCTGCAATTCTCCGGTGACATCGCGAAGGCACTTGCCGCTGGTGCGTCGACCGCAATGCTCGGCTCACTGCTGGCAGGAACCGCCGAATCGCCAGGCGAACTGATTTTCGTCAACGGCAAACAGTTCAAGAGCTATCGGGGTATGGGTTCGCTCGGTGCGATGCAGGGCCGGGGCCAGACGGGCCAGTCCGGTGAGTCGCGCAGCTTCTCGAAGGACCGGTACTTCCAGGACGACGTGCTGTCAGAAGACAAACTGGTGCCCGAAGGGATCGAGGGACGCGTACCCTTCCGTGGACCGCTCAGTTCGGTAACGCACCAACTTGTGGGCGGGTTGCGTGCCGCGATGGGTTACACGGGTGCGAACGCGATCGAAGAACTTCAGCAAGCCCGGTTTGTCCAGATAACTGCTGCGGGTCTGAAGGAAAGTCACCCGCACGACATCACGATGACTGTCGAGGCACCGAACTACGCCGTTCGCTGAGATCCGCGAGGGTGAGGTACGGTTTTCGGGCGCAGTACTCGCAAGGAGTGCTGCTTTCGTCTGCCCAGCGCCGTTGACGCGTGTGCACAGGGCGGCGCCCGCCACGCACACAAGCAGAGAGGGACGCGCGTGCAGGACCACGTTGAGATCGGTATGGGCAGGTCGGCTCGCCGCACGTACGGATTGGCAGACGTGAGCGTCGTTCCTTCGCGGCGCACGCGATCCGCGAAGGAAGTGTCGACGGCCTGGCAGCTCGACGCGTACCGGTTCGGTGTACCGCTCGTGGCGCACCCCTCTGACGCGATCACGTCGCCCGCTTTCGCGGTCGAGTTCCACCGGCTGGGCGGGCTCGCGGTCCTCAATGCCGAAGGCCTCATCGGGCGTCACCGTGATGTGGAAGAGAAGCTCGCCAAGCTCACCGAGGTGGCTGAGCGTGAGGCCGGCCCCTCCGCAGCCATCAGGATGCTGCAAGAACTGCACGCGGCGCCATTGCAGCCAGAACTGCTCGCCGCCGCGGTAGCCGAGGTGCGGGACGCGGGGGTTACCACCGCCGTGCGTGTCAGTCCGCAGAAAGCGCGGGAACTCACCCCGATTCTGCTCGAAGCCGGTATTGATCTCCTCGTCATTCAGGGCACGATCATTTCGGCCGAGCATGTATCGAGCAACGAGCCGCTCAATCTCAAGAATTTCATCGCGGAACTTGATGTGCCTGTTGTTGCTGGCGGCGTCAGTGATCACCGCACCGCGCTGCATCTGATGCGCACCGGAGCGGCAGGTGTGATCGTGGGCTATGGGTCGTCCGCGGCGACAACGACGCACGATGTGCTGGGCATCGGTGTGCCCATGGCTACAGCGATCGCTGACGCAGCCGCGGCACGGCGCGAATACCTCGACGAGACTGGTGGCAGATACGTCCATGTGCTGGCCGACGGCGACCTCTACAGTTCGGGGGACATCGCCAAAGCAATCGCCTGCGGGGCTGACGCGGTGATGCTTGGAACTATGCTGACCGCTGCGAAGGAAGCGCCTGGGCGTGGCTGGTACTGGCCCTCCGTCGCGGCGCATCCCTCGATGCCGCGCGGCTCGGTCGTCCAGATGACGGCACCTGAAGAGCAGACCAGCCTGGAGAAGGTGCTCAACGGCCCCGCTGACGATCCGTTCGGTTACATCAATATCGTCGCCGGCCTGCGCCGGGCGATGGCGAAGGCGGGATACTCCGATCTCAAAGAGTTTCAGAAGGTCGGGCTGACGGTTCGCTACTGATCCACCGTTAGGGGAACCTCTGCTGTTCCTCCGCGACCTGGTGCGGCACACTTGATGCAGTTTCCCGTCAGCGGAGGTGGCAACGTGGCCAGCAGCAACCCACTCGATTTCGATGTTGTGATCGTCGGTTCTGGATTCGGCGGCAGCGTCACAGCGCTGCGTCTCGTCGAAAAGGGGTACAAGGTCGCTGTCATCGAGGCAGGACGCCGTTTCGGCGACGACCAGTTCCCGAAAACAAGCTGGGATATTCGCCGGTTTCTGTGGGCGCCGAAGCTGGGGTGCTACGGGATCCAGCGGATGCATCTTCTCCGGGACGTCATGATTCTTGGGGGCGCAGGTGTGGGTGGTGGTTCGCTGAACTACGCCAACACGCTGTACGTCCCCGGTGAGCCGTTCTTCAAGGACCGGCAATGGTCGGGAATTACCGACTGGCGAAATGAATTGACGCCACATTACGAGCAGGCGCAGCGCATGCTCGGTGTGGTGCGCTTCCCGCACATGACTCCGGCGGACTACGTGATGAAGGAAGTCGCGGAAGACATGGGCGCGGGCGGAACATTCGTCCACACCCCAGTTGGCGTGTATCTCGGAGAACCAGGTAAGACGGTGCCGGATCCCTACTTCGGTGGGGTCGGTCCTGACCGGACAGGCTGCACGGAGTGCGGATCATGCATGACCGGGTGCCGCGTCGGCGCCAAGAACACCCTGGTCAAGAACTACCTCGGGCTTGCTGAGGACGCTGGCGCACAAATATTCCCTCTGACGACCGTCACGGGCTTGACGCAAGACGCGGACGGAACTTGGCGCGTCGAAACGGAACGCACCGGCGCGTGGGTGCGTAAACGCCGAAAGGACTTCACCTCTCGGCACGTCGTTTTGGCCGCAGGGACGTGGGGCACGCAGAACCTCCTTTTCGCAATGCATGACGCAGGCAGGCTCCCGGCGCTTTCACCCCAGCTGGGTGTGCTCACACGCACAAACTCGGAATCGATTGTGGGGGCCGCGAAGTACAAGGTGGATCCAGAAATGGATCTCACGAAAGGCGTGGCGATTACCTCATCGTTCCACCCGACAGCCGACACCCACATTGAACCGGTGCGGTACGGCAAAGGCTCCAACGCGATGGGCATGCTGCAGACCCTGATGGTCGACGGTGGCGGCAAGCTGCCTCGCTGGCTGAAATTCGTGTTAGCCGTACTTAGGCACCCCGCACAGTTCGTGCGCGTCCTCACCGTGCGCAACTGGAGTGAACGAACGATTATCGCGCTCGTCATGCAGCATCTGGACAACTCGATCACGACATACACGAAGCGTGGTTTGTTCGGGCGGAAGCTCACCTCGAGGCAAGGACATGGAGAGCCAAATCCCACGTGGATCCCGGTGGGTAACGAGGCCTGTCGGCGTATTGCCGAGAAAATCGGGGGTGTCGCAGGAGGCACCTGGTCAGAAGTGTTCAACATTCCGCTGACGGCGCACTTCCTCGGCGGCGCGGCAATAGGCGAAGACGCTGACCACGGTGTCATCGACCCCTACCACCGTGTGTACGGCTACCCGACGCTGCACGTGGTTGATGGCGCCGCGGTGTCTGCGAACCTGGGAGTCAACCCGTCTCTCACCATCTCAGCTCAGGCCGAGCGAGCCGCGTCACTGTGGCCCAACAAGGGAGAAGCTGACCAGCGGCCACAGCAAGGCGAACCCTATCTGCGGATGGATCCTGTTCCGCCGCGACACCCTGTCGTACCGAGCCATGCGCCAGCAGCTATCGGGTGGTCGACGCTGAAGCAGAGCGACCGCATCGCATAACTCAGCGAACTATCCGGGGTCCGCGCGAAAGCGGCCCCCGGACAGCGCCGAGACTAGGTATTGCGCCGAGATCGGTCTGTCGGCTGGTCCAGGTACTCAGACTCGTATCCGTGCACGTCCTCGCCCGCAGCGTGCATAGCGACCAGATCGGTGTGACCCGGGTAGCGGATCTCCTCGACCAGGTTCTGCATCTCGTGCGACGGCTTCGGCGTGAACATTGAAACAGCGAATGTCACGGCGAAGTTGAACAGCATGCCGATGACGCCGAACCCGGTCGGTGCTATGCCCGCGATTGGCTCGTTCCCTAAGAAGATTGGCGCCGACTCGCTGGGCAAGGTCCAGATGAAGTAGAGCATCGTGACGGTGATGCCAGTTGCCATGCCGGCTGCGGCGCCGATCGCGGTGCACTTCTTCCAGAAGATGCCCAGCAGCAAAGTGGGGAAGAAGCTCGCGCACGCGAGTCCGAAAGCGAGGGCGACCACTTCTCCGGCGAAGCCCGGTGGGTTGATGCCGAGGTATCCGGCGAGCAAGATTCCAAGAGCCATGGCGATACGGGCGACACGGACCTGCTGCTTTTCGTTCGCTTTCGGGTTGATCCGCTTGTGGTAGATGTCGTTGGCGACCGCCGAGGAGATCACCAATAGCAGTCCAGATGCGGTGGACAAGGCTGCAGCGACGCCACCGGCAGCAACCAGGCCGACGATCGGGGCGGGGAGGCCGCCGATCTCTGGCGAGGCGAGTACCAGAATGTCGTTGTTGATCAGCACCTCATTGGCTGCGTCACCGCGGAAGACGGCATCTGCGCCGGAGGGGATCGGGTCACCGGCACTGTTGGTGATCAAACCTACGTCGGTCCAGGTCTGGAACCAGGCTTGCTCGCTGAGCGTGCCGGCAAGCGACGTCTCCAGGATGTTGAACTTCGCGAACGCCGCCACGGTTGGGGCTGTGGTGTAGAGCAGCGCGATGAAGAAGATGGCCCACAGTGCCGAGTAGCGCGCGGCTCGCACCGAACTTGCGGTGTAAAAGCGGATAATCACGTGCGGCAGACCCGCGGTGCCGAACATCAGCGACGCGGTCAGCAGGATCATGTTCAGCTTGTCGCCCCCGAACAGGGCGGCGGTGTACTCGCTGAATCCAAGTTGTGCTTGCAGCGCCTCGAGTTCGTCGAGGATCTGCCCGAAGCCGATCTGTGGCAGCGGAATACCAGTCAGCTTGGCCGAGATCGCAACGGCGGGGATGAGATACGCGGTGATCAGCACCGCGTACTGACAAACCTGAGTCCAGGTGATGCCCTTCATTCCGCCGAGCACGGCGTAGAAGAACACCACGGTCATTCCGATGAGGACGCCGATGGAGGTGTCAACACCGAGGAAGCGTCCGAATACCACTCCGGCGCCTGCCATTTGGCCCACGACATAGGTCAGCGAGACAACGAGCGCGCACACCACAGCGATGATCCGTGCGGTTTCGTTGTATCGGTCGCCAACGAAGTCCGGAATCGTGTACTTGCCGAATTTGCGCAAGTAGGGTGCCAGCAGCAAAGCAAGGAGCACATAGCCGCCGGTCCAGCCCATCAAGAACGCCGAGCCGCCGTACCCGTTATTGGCGAGCGCGATCAGCCCGGCCATCGAGATAAACGAGGCCGCGCTCATCCAGTCGGCCGCGATTGCCGCACCGTTAGCAGGTGCGGGGATGCCGCCACCGGCCACGTAGAACTCCGAGGTGTCTTTCACGCGGCTGCGGTAGGCGACGTAGATGTAGACGGCGAAAGAACCACCTACGAAGATCAGGGTCCAGAGTTGGATATCGGTCATGAGTGGTGCACATCGCTCTCGTAATCATGGATCCCGAATTGGGCGTCGAGCTTGTCCATTCGCCACACGTAAACCGCGATCAAGGCAACGAAGACCAGAATCGACCCCTGGTTGGCAAACCAGAATCCGAGGGGGAAGCCGGCGATCACGATGTTGTTCAGCAGGTCAGCAAAGAGAATCCCGGCACCGAACGACACAAGCGCCCAGATAGTCAGTAGCACGGCCATAAGTCTCAAGTTTTTGCGCCAGTACACCCGGCGTGACTGTTCATCCATCTTGGTCCTTCCGGGAAATGAGGTTGCGGGCGTCAGAAAACCTGGGCTAATTGGACCGGGTCAAGCAATTGGCGTGATCTGGGTCACCTTTCGCGCCGAGCGGTGAGGATGGTGCGATAAGCGGTGTGTGATCTCGGTCAGGAACAAAAACGCACCGCTGGACGCTAGAAACCGACCGCTGACCGCGGCATAGCTGCCGTTTGGCGGGCGCGTTCCGGCCGCAGGTCGTGCGATGAGTGGCATGCAACTCGTACAGTCGTGCCATGGCTCACAGCACCGCATCCCACCAGACCAGGGGCAGCCGGGCAGCAGCACCTTCAAAACAGGTGTCGAAGCGCCCGGTTGTCCAGGGCCGCCGTCAGCTTGCGGGGGCGGTAGCGATGGTGGTCTTTGGTTCCTTTCTGCCGTGGATCTCCACCGCGGTAGAGAACGTCTCAGGCGTACGCGGTCCCGGTTTGTGGACCTTCTACGTAGCCCTGCTCGGCCTCGCCGGAGCCGTGCTCCCGGCGGCGCTTCGCCGGCTCGCGGGCATCCAGGCGGCTGTCATGTCGGTGGTCTGCGTCATGCTCCCGGTGTGGCAGCTGGTGCATGTGCTGAATCTGGTGGGCACCTCTGGCTGGATGCCGGGCCCTGGTCTCGTGCTTGTGTTTGGGGGCGGCGTGCTCGCGGCTGTTGCTGCTGCCCGGCTACTGCGCGGGGGCGACGCAGGAGACCGCTTACACTATCGGGGTGACTGAAACCGCCCAGGACCGTCCTGTCGTTGTC
Source organism: Hoyosella sp. YIM 151337 (assembly GCF_026041215.1). Taxonomy (GTDB): domain Bacteria; phylum Actinomycetota; class Actinomycetes; order Mycobacteriales; family Mycobacteriaceae; genus Hoyosella. Next base: position 579,279 of record NZ_JAPEIQ010000006.1, on the reverse strand, counting down.
ATCGACTTTGGCGCCCAGTATGCGCAGCTTATCGCCCGGCGGGTGCGCGAGGCGCGCGTCTATTCCGAGGTGATGCCGCACACCGCATCGGTTGCCGATATCGCCGCGAAGAACCCGCGTGCGGTCGTCCTGTCCGGCGGACCGTCGAGTGTGTACGAGGAAGGCGCCCCCGAATTAGACGCCACACTTTTCGATCTTAATGTGCCAGTCTTCGGCATCTGCTACGGCTTTCAGGCGATGGCGCAGGCACTCGGCGGCACGGTCGCGCACACCGGCACCCGGGAGTATGGGCGCACGCAACTGAACGTCTCTGGCGGTGTTCTGCATGACGGGCTGCCCGCCTCGCAGCCGGTGTGGATGAGTCACGGTGACGCTGTCACTGCGGCTCCGGATGGCTTTGAGGTGACGGCGAGCAGCGTCGGCGCACCGGTGGCAGCGTTCGAGAACCGGGCGCGTGGCCTGGCTGGTGTCCAGTACCACCCAGAGGTACTGCACTCCCCCCACGGGCAGCAGGTGCTGTCGAGGTTCTTGCACGACATCGCCGAGATCGAGCCGGCGTGGACACCCGCCAATATCGCCGACGCGCTCGTCGAGCAGGTCCGCAACCAGGTCGGTGCCGGGCGCGCCATCTGCGGCCTCTCCGGCGGCGTGGATTCCGCGGTCGCCGCGGCACTCGTGCAGCGCGCGATTGGGGACCGGCTGACGTGCGTATTCGTCGACCATGGTCTGCTGCGCGCTGGTGAGCGCGAGCAGGTCGAACATGATTTCGTGAAAGCGACGGGCGCGAATCTCGTCACAGTCGATGCTGCGGACACGTTCTTGCGCGAGTTGAAGGGCGTCTCCGATCCGGAGACGAAACGTAAGACGATCGGCCGGGAGTTCATTCGTTCCTTTGAGGGCGCCGTTGCAGAGGTGCTAGGCGAGAACGCCGCACACGGTGACACTGTCGACTTCCTCGTGCAGGGCACCCTCTACCCAGATGTGGTCGAATCGGGTGGTGGCAGTGGGACCGCGAACATCAAGAGCCACCACAACGTGGGCGGTCTCCCGGAGGATCTCCAGTTCACGCTCGTCGAGCCGCTTCGGCTGCTTTTCAAAGATGAGGTTCGCGCGGTGGGCCGAGAACTTGGGCTGCCAGAGGATATCGTCCAGCGGCAGCCGTTCCCGGGCCCCGGCCTCGCTATCCGCATTGTGGGTGCGGTGACGGCGGACCGTCTTGCCACCTTGCGGCAGGCGGACGCGATTGTGCGTGAGGAGCTCACAAGCGCTGGCCTCGACCGGCAAATTTGGCAGTGCCCCGTTGTTCTGCTTGCAGATGTTCGCAGCGTCGGCGTGCAAGGGGACGGCCGAACGTACGGTCATCCCATTGTGCTGCGTCCAGTCAGCAGCGAGGATGCCATGACAGCCGATTGGACTCGCGTTCCATTCGAGGTCCTCGAGCGGGTGTCGACCCGTATCACCAATGAAGTGGCGGAGGTGAACCGCGTCGTACTCGATGTGACGAGCAAACCGCCAGGCACGATCGAGTGGGAGTGAGCGCGTCGACTCAGACCCCGAACCCAGCAGTGACCAGCAGTGTCCGCTGGGCAGTTCTCACTGCGGTGGCATTTGCTGGATTCTGGCTGACGTATGCGGCCTTCGTGCTCACTGCACCCGGACAGCGCATTGAGAACGCCGCGCTGCGCGGTGCTGACCAGGAGGATGCGGCACTTGTCGTGGAATCCGATGCGGCGCTCAATGCGATTACAGTCTCGTCGCTCGGTGCAGTCTCGCTGTTCGTCGTGCTCTTTGCGCTAGTTCGTAAACGGGTAGACCTAGCGGTAGCAGCAGCGGTAGTCATCGTCGGCTCGTCGGTGATTACTCAGGTGTTGAAACGGTTCGTGCTGCCGCGCCCCGAACTCGCAGAAGTAACCGGGCCGTATGCCAGCAACAGCTTTCCGAGCGGACATACAGCTATCGCGATGTCCGTGCTTTTCGCGCTGCTGATCGTGGTTCCGTTCGCCTGGCGCGGGCTTGCGATGTTCCTTGGCGCGTTCTACGCGATCGCGATCGGGGCACACACTCTGACGTCGAAATGGCACCGATTCAGCGACACCCTGGGTGCGGATCTGGTGGCGCTCGGGGTGGCGTGTGCGGTCACAGTGGTGCTGGTGAAGCGGGGCTCGCTCGTGCGGGTGCGCTCTGGACGGTACCCGCTGCGTGTGGTTTTTGTCGTAGCACCGATTGCAGTGGGTGCGGCCATTTCGTTGAGTCTGGGTGCACTGATTCTCGTTATGGGCGAGCACCCCACCCATCCGGATGAGGTGCTCGACTACAACATGTATTTAGCGCTGCACGGCCTAGCTGCGGGCGCTTCCGCGCTGACTGCTCTGGTGTTCTGGTGGTCGTGGCGGCGCATCGCCGCCGTCGGGCCCGGTTAGTGCAACCGGTGCCTATCTGCTGCCGCGTTTGACCGGTGCGAGGACGAGCACGAGGCCCACGACAAGGGCGAGTGCGATGAGCATCCAGGGCAGCGTGCGCAATGCGCCCGCGTCCCCTGAGGGGTCTGCGAGCGCCCACGCACTCACCAACAGTGAGCCAGCGGCGACGAGCAGAAGTAAGGGTGAGAAGCGGCTTATTCCGTTGCTGCGTGCGGGCTGAGGGGTCCGATTGTCAGCCATGGAGAATCTCCACCCTTCCGGTATTCACCGATGCGTTCACCGTCAGTTCTGGTGCGTCCTCGGTGCCAGCGCCGAGGGTGAGTCCCTGGCTTGGGCATGCCATCTCGCCCATCTTGACGTCACACGAGGTGCGGACGTTGATGTCGTCAGGAACCCGCACAACGAGTTCCCCAATCCCTACCGATGCGTCGATGGCAGCGTTCTCGGTCAGATCGAGTTCGCGGAGATCGACGGTCAGGCTCCCCATGCCGAGCCGGTACTCGGGCTGCAGATCGCTTATCGCGACGGGTTGGTAGCTGCGTTCGCCGATACCCGCCTTGAAGTACGAGAAGTCAAAGGGCGCTGCGATAGTCGCGATGATCACGAACCCGGCGAGTGGTGCCGCCACTGGGACGAGACCGTGCCCCGCGCCGCGAAAGGCGCCGATTAGCAAACCAACGCCGATAACCGCGAGTGTGATCGCGCCGATGCGGCCCGCTGTCAGCCACGAGACACCGAAGAGGAGCGCGAGTGCAGTCAGGACGGCGCCGGTGATGATCGCTAGGCCGAGAGTAACAGCGGTGATCCGTGACTGCGGTTTCACGACCACTGGTTCACGTGCGGGCGCAGGTTCGGGGAGGTCCCAGGCGAACGGAGCGACCCCAAGCGGATCCCAGGAGGGCGGCTGTGCGTGGTCCTGCGCATGCTGCGTGGTCTTCTTGGTCACTTCCGCCGGTCGCACAAGCGGCTGGACCTGTGGCAGCGTAGGGGACTCCTTGACTTCATGTGCAACCCGGTCTGCGGGTGCTTCCACGTCCGCGTTGTCAGGCGCTGCTTCAGCTTGTTGAGGTACCGGTGGCGGCTGCTGATATTGCTGTGGTGGCGTCCATGCCGCCGGTCCGTAAACTGGCGCGCCCTGGTCGCTCCAGCCGGGCGCGACGGGTGGCGTCCAGGCGGTGACATACGCGGGCAGCGGTGGCTGCGCTGGACGGCGCTGGTATAGCAACCACCAGCCAACGAGCATCAGCGCGAAGCTGACGAGGCCAGAGCCACTCATACTCAGACCGATCGGCGTGACGATGCTCGCGGCTATCGCCAGCGCGATGACGAGCACGACCGTGCTGCTCTGTGATTGTGAGCTTTGCCCGCGCCCGAGTAGCGACTCACCTGCAGACACGTGGTCGGCATCCTTCGGCAGGAGCAGCCAGGCTGCCAGGTAGAGCACGATTCCCGCGCCGCCAAAGAACGCGGACACGATGAACGCAACGCGGATGAGGACTGGATCGATGTCGTACCGGTGCCCGAAGCCTGAGCACACTCCCGCGATTTTCCCGGTATGGCTGAGTCGCGCGGGGCGCGTGCGCCAGATGTCGTTGACCTGGTCGCTGAAGCTCGTCGTGGTCATGATTTCATGATGCTTGCCGCGATGCCCCGGCGAAATCAGGTGATTCCCTGATCTTCCACCGATCTCGCTGCTGGGGAGCGGATTACCCTGAGATTTGTGTTCAGGGTAGAGCCCTGATGCTGCAGCACCAACAATCGTGTCAGGATCGAAGCGTGAACCCTGCCCTGCGCTCAGACGCCGTAGCACCGGCGATGCACCGCCGCGTCCGGGGGCGCGTCGTCGGCGGTGTCGCGGGCGGCGTCGCTGACCATCTCGGTGTCGACGAGCAGAGGGTCCGATTGGCCTTCGTGCTGCTTGCTGCTGCCGCAGGAATCGGCGTAGTTGCCTATGGCTTGCTGTGGATTCTGACACCCCCCGGATCCGATACCGAACCGCTTGCGCCGGAGGTTCGGCGGCAGGCGATTGGTCTCGCGACGATCGGCGGCGCGGTGGCAGTCGCGTTCAGTCTGCTGTCAAGCGGAGCGCTCGGGGCAGTGCTTGTTCCGGTGCTCGTAGCGATAGCCGGCGCCGCACTGGTGTGGCGCGAATTCGATGTGGGTGCGCCGCGGTCAATGCTGGGACTGTCGCAGCGTCCGACTGCACTGACCTGGGTGCGGGTGATCGGCGGCGTCACCCTGGTGGTACTTGGCCTCTCAGTGATTTGGCTCGATCAGGTTGATTTCGGCGCGCTGCGCTCGTCCCTCATGGCGGTGCTCGTTACCCTTGCGGGGGTCGCGGTCCTGACGATTCCGCTATGGCTGCGCATGTGGCGGGCGCTCAACGAAGAGCGTGCAGCGCGCATCCGTACCGAAGAGCGTGATGAAATCGCTTCGCACCTGCATGATTCCGTCTTGCAAACACTTGCGCTGATCCAGAAACGCTCCGAGCGTCCTGCGGAAGTTCAGCGGTTGGCCCGCATGCAGGAGCGTGAGTTGCGCAGGTGGCTTTTCAGCGCAGAATCCGAAAGCCCCGAGAGCCTTGCTGCCGCACTGAAGTCGCTCGCGGGTGAGGTCGAGGATCAGTATGGCGTGACAATACAGCCGGTGACTGTTGGCGACGTGCGGATCAGCGATTCGCCCGCAAATACCGCATTGCTGGGCGCGGTGCGAGAAGCACTGGTGAACGCGGCGAAACACTCAGGGGAGTCCAATGTGGACCTCTTTGCAGAGGTGGAACCAGAGAAGGTCAGTGTGTTCGTGCGTGACCGGGGAAAGGGTTTCGATCCGGATGCGGTGCCAGCGGATCGGCAGGGCCTGGCGAAATCGGTCCGGCAGCGGATGGAGCGCCGCGGTGGTTCGGTAGACATCCGAACAGGACTCGGGAAAGGTACTGAGGTGCGGATCTACCTCGACCGTGACGATACTGAGCCGGAGGAGGAGAAGTGACCGATCGAACGTATCGGGTTTTTCTCGTCGACGACCACGCAGTCTTCCGGTCGGGAGTCAGGGCGGAACTGGCTACTGAGCGTGACTTGGAAATCGTCGGCGAGGCCGGGACCGTTGCTGACGCGGTCAGCGGCATCCGCCAATCCAAACCAGATGTCGTGCTGCTTGATGTCCACATGCCACACGGGGGTGGTGTGAGCGTGTTAAGGGAAGTCGATGGCGGGCCGGTTTTTCTCGCGCTGAGCGTCTCGGATGCGGCGGAGGACGTCATCGCCGTCATTCGGGCCGGGGCTCGGGGTTACGTGACTAAGACGATTTCCGGGCCGGAACTCGCCGACGCGGTACGCCGAGTCGCGGGCGGGGACGCGGTGTTCAGTCCGCGTCTGGCAGGGTTCGTGCTCGACTCGTTTACCGGTAAATCGCCCGTTCCTGAGCCGCCCCTCGATCCGGAACTGGACTCACTCACGCCCCGGGAACTCGAGGTGTTGCGGCTGCTCGCGCGTGGGTACACGTATCGGGAAATCGCGGAAGAGCTCTTCATCTCCATCAAGACGGTGGAGACTCACGCGTCAAATGTGTTGAGGAAGACCCAGCAGTCGAATCGCAACGCGCTGACCCGCTGGGCCCACCGGAGACATATCAGTTAGATCTGGCTTACGATCATCCCGACGATCAGCGCGGCGCCCAGTCCCAGGCCGAGCAGCAACAGCGCAACGATGAGCGAAAGCCTGTTGGTGCTCATGATTTCGGCGAGTTCGCCCTCTCCGTACTCGGAGTAACGGACTGGCTCAGGTTCGGGGTCGACGACGATCGGCCGCGGCTTGAATCGTGGTGCAGAAGGTGCTGGCAGTGAGCTTTCGGGGGTGCTGGTGCCCGCCCAGAGCGCCGCACTTTGCGGTGCGCTTGGCGGCGTTGCGGCGCTGGGCAATGTCGTACTGAGCGGACTGCGCAATACGCTACGGTCCGTGCGGGCGCCAGCAGCAGTGCGCTTTTGCCAGAAGGGGATTTCACCGGGCGGAATCTGCAGTGGCGCGGAAAGAACGAACGAAGCTGTCCCATCGCTGCCGGCTGCGATTGATGCCAGCGCATTGCGTGCTTCGAGAACGCTTGGCCGGGAGCAAGGATCGGTCTCAAGCATCCGCATGATGATGGTGGCGAATTCGTCGCGCACTGGCAGCGGCCGCACCTGCCCGCTGATTGTGTGGTTGAGTTGCGCGATCGGGTCGGTGGCGGGACCGAACGGCGACATGCCTGCGACTGCCGCGTATAGGGTCGCGCCTAGCGAAAAGACGTCACTGGCCGCGGTTGCTTGCTCGCCACGTGCCACTTCGGGGGCCAGGTAGCCTGGTGTCCCGATGACATTGAGGTGGGCGAACTGTACATCTGCTGGCTGAGCCAAGCCGAAGCCAGTGAGCTTCACACGCCCGGGATTGCGGCCGTTGGTGATGAGAATGTTGCCGGGGCTGACGTCGCGGTGCAGCAGTCCGGTGTCGTGGGCAGCTGCTAGTGCATTCGCGACTTGAGCGCCGATCTGCGCGGCGAGCATCGATGTGAGCCGAGTGCGCAGCGCCAGTGCGTGGGCCAGACCGATGGAGGGCACGTATTCCATGACCATCCAGGGGTCGTCGCCGTCGAGTGCGACGTCATAGAGGTCAACAATATTGTCGTGGGCTAGTCGTGCGACGGCACTGCCTTCACGCAGTGCGCGGCTGCGGGCTTCGGCGATGGCGGCCTTGGGAAGCCCTGGTGTTGCGATGGCCGGTTTGACGACGACATCGCGATCAAGGATTTGATCCTTCGCAAGCCATGGTGCGGCGCTGCCGGTGCTTCCGATTCTGGAACGCAGCCGATAGCGGCTTGCCACCAAGTAGCCGGATCCAGCTGCGCGGCGCGCTTGTTCCAGGTTCGTCATTCTCCAGAATGTAGTGGTGAGGTAGGGTTTCGCGACAGCGAGCAGGGGCAACTGTGATCAGGGCAGTGCGAAGTTGTAATGCAGTTGATGCGCTGAGCCCCTTCTTTTGTGACCTGTTACTCACTAGCCGATCAACGCCACTCGCAATTGTCAGACCCCTGAGGTTTACTAGAACTATCGAACTTGTGTTCGATAGTGAGGTTGCGCCTTCCCCGCGCCCACGCACCATTTGAGTCCAGGGGAGAGGTATGTCCTTTTGCTCGCAGAATTTGGCGACGCTGCCGCGGCAGGAGCAGATAGAGCAGCTGCGCCGCAGGATGGCGGCTGTACCTGGCCGGGTGGGCGCAGTAGCTCCGCAGTCACTGGCAGCGGCACAAGCTCCAGAGGCCACTCCGGAGCTTGCGCCGCGGACGGGCGGATTGCCTGTCCCGGGGCCTTTCGAGGAGCTCTTTCCTGGCCGGTTCCTCGCGAAAGGCTCGGTGGTGGGCTTAACGGGATCTCGGTTCGCGGTGCTAGGGTTTATCGCTTCGGTCACGGCAGCGGATGGGCATGTAGCGGTAGTGGGGCTGCCGGAGCTGAGTTTGTTAGCGGTCGCGGAGATGGGGGGTGATCTCCGCCGGGTCGCGGTGATCCCCGATCCTGGACCGGATCCTGTGGAAGTCGCGGCAGTGTTGCTCGACGGGGTCGATTTGGTGGTTCTTGGGCTGTGTGGTGTGCAGGTGTCGTATACGCGGGCGCGTGCTGTCACTGCTCGCGTGCGCAGCAAAAATGCTGTGCTCGCGATCGTGGACGGCCAGTGGCCAAATCCGGAGGTAGCGCTGGAAAGCCAGATATGCGGCTATCGCGGATTGGGGCGCGGGCATGGCCGGATACGGGGTCTCAGTCTGGCTGTGCAGGCAAGCGGCCGTTCGTTTCAGCAGCGGCGCTCGACGATGCGGCTGACGTGCATGGCGGGCCGAGTCCGATGGGAGGCGGAGGAAACAATAACCGCTCCCGTTTCGTTCCCGGATGCCTCTGCTCTTGGGGTGGGGTCATGACGGATCATGATGTCCGGGTACTAGCGTTGTGGTGTCCCGATTGGCCTGCTGTGGCGGCGGCCGCGGAGGCGGATGTGCCGCCGGATCAGCCGATTGCGGTGATGCTCAGTAATCGAGTGCGGGCGTGTTCGGCGACGGCGCGCAGACAGGGTGTGCGCCGTGGTATCCGGCGGCGAGAGGCACAAGCTCGTTGTCCGCACTTGCACGTCGTTACCGCGGATGAAGGTCGTGATAATCGCCGATTCGAGCCAGTCGCTGCCGCCGTGGACGCAATTGTTCCTGGCACTGAGATTGTCCGGGCTGGCTTGCTGGTGCTGCCCGCACGGGGCGTATCGAGATACCTCGGTGGAGAGGAAGCGGCAGCGGAGAAGCTCATCGATGCTGTCGCGGCAGTAGGTGTGGAGTGTCAGGCGGGAATCGCGGACCAGATTTTCACTGCAGTACTTGCTGCCAGGCGTGGGCAGATCGTCCTGCCCGGTGGTGACGCAGCGTATCTCTCTTCGCTGCCTATCGGCGAGTTAACGGTGGAACCGGGGTTCATCGCTGGTGAGGAACTTGCTGGGTTGTTGCACCGGCTTGGAATACGCACGATCGGCCAGTTCGCGGCCATCGAACCGCGTTACGTGGCATCCAGGTTCGGTACGGATGCGATTCTGGCGCACCGGCGTGCTCGCGGTGAGCCTGATCGTCCGCCGTCGGGTCGTGCGCTTCCTCCTGATCTTGACGTTGCCCAACGATGTGATCCGCCGGTTGAACGAGTCGATATGGCAGCGTTCGCGGGTCGAGCGCTTGCCCTGCAACTACACGAGAAGCTGGCTTCTGCGAATGTCGCCTGCATGCGCTTGCGGGTACATGCGATTACGGGGAACGGTGAGGAGCACGCGCGCGTGTGGCGCTGCGCTGAGCCGTTGACGCCTGAAGGGACAGCGGACCGGATCAGGTGGCAGCTTGACGGCTGGCTTACCGGTCACCATGGCAGTGCGCCGACGGCAGGAATTACTCAGTTGCGGCTCGAACCCGTGGAAGTTGTCAGTTCAGGTGCGCTGCAACTGGGTTTATGGGGCGGCGTGGGTGAGGGCGAGGAGCGGGCCCGGCGTGCATTGATCCGGGTGCAAGGGCTCCTCGGTGGTGATGCAGTGCGGGTGGGCGTCCCTAGTGGGGGGCGAAGTCCCGCGGAGCGGGTAACGCTAGTGGCGCTCGGTGATGAACAAATTCCACACGCTGACCCAGACGCGCCGTGGCCAGGTGTGCTGCCTGAACCGGCACCGTCGGTGGTATTCACCCCCTGCCTGGAGGTCCAAGTGCTTGACGAAACACGTCACACAGTCCGTGTCACAGGAAGGGGGTTACTTGCGTCCGAACCCAGAATCATCGAGTGGGGGAGGCAATGGTCACCCGTCGTGGCGTGGGCGGGGCCGTGGTGCACGGACGAAAATTGGTGGGACGCCGCTTCCGCTGACCGAGTAGCCCGCCTGGAAATCCTCACAGAAGACGGCAGTGCGCTACTCGTCAAGTGCACCGCAGGCGAATGGAAACTCGAAGGCCGCTGGGAGTGAGGTCAGATCAAGGGAAGTAGCTGGGGATCAACTCAAGGATCTGAAGCACTGCACCAAAGTTCTGCCAGACGAGGTCGCGGACGATCGCATCAATCTGATCGATCGGAGGCAACATGTGAAGACCTTTCTGATCGGATGTAACTGAACACCAGTATGGGGAATTACTGCCCACATGTCTTCTGATCAAACGACACGATGACCCGACTATGGCCGTTATGTGCCGTATGTACTACCTGTGATAGCAAATGTCTCATATGGTGGACACTCTCCGCTCGTTACGCCCTCCGTTTCGGGATCACTCACTCGCGTCGGTGGCGCGTTCGATGATGATGCGCGCGAACGCGTCCGGCGCCTCTTCGGGGATCCAGTGCCCAACGTTATCCAGGACCTCAAGCTTGTAGGGAGCTGAAACGTAGTCGGCAGTAAGCTCCGCTCCTTTGCGGCCGATTGCCGGATCGGCCCGTCCCCACACATGGGTGGTCGGGACATCGATGCGTTTCGCAGCACCGTTCTGTCCAGTGAAGGCCATCGCACGGAACCAGTTGAGCCCGCCAGTGAGTGCCCCATCGGCAACGATTTCACTGCGGAAAGCTTCTATCTGTGCCGGGGTCATGCCGGACTTGCGCAATGCGATTTCGATTGCTGCAGGGAACTGCGTCATAGTGATCTCGGGAATGATCGGAGCCTGAAAAAGCAGAACATACGATGAACGTGCGAGTTGATCGCTGCGCAGCATCGACGCGGCGAAAGCGCCGGGGTGAGGCGCCGATGCGGTTGTCAGCGTGCTGACACGTTCAGCGTGCTGAGAGGCCAGCGTCCATGCCACAAGAGCCCCCCAGTTGTGCCCGACAAGATGCACTCTTTCGGAGCCGATCGCCTCGACGAGGGCGATGACATCTGCGACGAGTTCGCCCATGCGGTAGGCCATGCGGCCTCTTGGGCGCGCGCCTTTCGAATAACCTCGCTGGTCAGGCGCGTAGGTGCGGTAGCCGTGAAGATTGAGCTGATCCATCACGGCTACCCAGCACGAGCTGCGTTGCGGGAAGCCATGCAGGAGTACGACCGGGTCGCCATCCGCCGGTCCCGTATCCAGTACGTCGAAAGTGAAGCCCGCATGCGTGTACTGGTGTAACCGCTCCGTCATCCTTTCGACTCTAGGTGGCTCACCCGCGAGGAGGGGCGGGTTGAGCCACCTAGGTTTGTCATGCGTCGATCGCTTGCTTATCCGACGCTGGGCCACTGACTTGGATCTTGCGTGGTTTGGCTCGCTCGGCAACAGGAAGCGATACGCGAAGGACACCATTCTCATAGCTGGCTTCTATCGCGTGAGTATCGAGGTTGTCGCCGAGGAAGAGTTGCCGACTGAAAACCCCGCGAGGACGCTCGGCAGCGAGCATTTCCCGTCCGTCTTCGCGGTCGGGCCGTTCGGCGTGCACCGTCAGCACGTTGCGTTCGATGTCGAGGTCGAGTGAGTCCTTGTCAATGCCTGGAAGGTCGAACTCAACGACAAACTTGTCACCTTCGCGCCAGGCATCCATCGGCATGACGGCAGGCCGGGCAGGTGTGCCGAGGACTTGCTGTGCCAGGCGGTCAAGTTCTCGGAATGGATCGGTACGCATGAGCATCTTTTCCACCTCCTTATTGGTGAGACTTGCTAGAGAAAACCTTATGGCATCTCTTATAGTTTTTTTAGCACTACGGTGGTGCTTGCACAAGAGTCTTTCGCGGAATGAGGAGGAATGATGGCTGACGGCCCCCTTGGCTCCGCGCGCGGTGTATACGCGATATCGGTTGCCGCAGAACTATCAGGCGTCGGGGTGCAGATGCTGCGCCATTATGAGCGCCTTGGCCTGTTGTCGCCGCAGCGCACCGCTGGGGGTACGCGGCGCTACAGCGAAGACGACCTCGCGGTGCTCTCGCGCATCGGTGAACTCGTTTCCGGCGGGGTAAACCTGGCGGGTGTAGCGCAGATCCTCGCGCTTGAGGAGCGCAACCGCGAACTCACCGCTGAGATTGCCCGCCTGCGGCGCAGTCGGCTTCAGCGATAGCGGGCAAATCACTTCCTTCAATCGAACATGTGTTCTATAGTGATGGTGTCAGGGTGACTTCCCCGCCCTGCAGTGAAGTGGTGGCAAGGCGAGCCTGCGCCTGGCCTCAGTCGAAGGGGGAAGTCTGCCGTGAGCTGGTTCAACGGACCGCCAACTTGGGCGGAACTCGAACGCATCCTGTCGAGCCGTCCCGCACCAATCCGTAAAGAGGAGCCTGGGAACGGAAATGACAGCCCTGCTTGGACGCGGAAGCGGACGGCGTACGAGCCTCCTGTGTTACCCCGCACAGCGCGGAGTACTCCATACGCGGAGTTGCATGCGCACACGGCTTTCAGCTTTCTGGACGGTGCCTCGATGCCAGAAGAGATGGCTGAACACGCGGCCAGGCTCGGACTGAAAGCCCTCGCCATCACCGACCATGATGGGCTTTACGGAGTGGTGCGGTTTGCGGAAGCTGCCCAGGAACTCCAAATCGGTACAGTTTTCGGTGCAGAATTGGGCCTCGACGCCATCAATCCGCGCACGGGAGAACCTGATCCGGACGGCACCCACCTGCTCGTGCTCGCTCAAGGCCAGGAAGGATATCGGAGGCTATCTCGCCAGCTTGCTGAAGCGCACCTTGCTGGCGGAGAGAAAGGCAAGCCGCGGTATGACATCGATCGGCTTACCGATGCGGCCCAAGGGCACTGGCAAATTCTGACCGGATGCAGGAAAGGCCATGTGCGAAAAGCGCTTGCGCATGGCGGGCCAGAATCCGCTGAGCATGCGTTGCGCCAGCTCATCGATCGTTTCGGCACTGTAGCTCTAGAACTCACAAGAACAGGTCTGCCCGATGACGATGAGCGCAATGACCTCCTTTACGAGCTAGCGCAGAAATATCGTCTGCCCGCTGTAGCGACAACTGCTGCCCACTTTGCGCGGCCGGATAGGTCTCGACTGGCTGCAGCGATGGCGGCGGTCCGGGCCCGGCGCAGCCTTGACGAGGTAAACGGCTGGCTGCCGCCAGCAGCACACGGCTTCCTCCGTTCTGGGGAAGAAATGGCGCACCTTTTCGCGCGTTACCCGGGGGTGGTTCAGACCGCCGCTGATATTGGTGCGCAGTGCAGCTTTGATTTGCGCTTGATCGCCCCGCAACTGCCTCCATTCGGCGTACCGAAAGGGCATACAGAGGACAGCTGGCTGCGCGAGATCACCATGCGGGGCGCCCGTGAACGGTACGGCGCGGCGCACCCGAAAGCCCATGCGCAGATCGAACACGAGCTGCGCATCATCAAGCAGCTGGGTTTCCCGGGCTATTTCCTGGTTGTGCATGACATTGTGTCGTTCTGTAAACGCAACAACATCCTGTGCCAGGGCCGGGGGTCAGCAGCAAACTCCGCCGTGTGTTATGCGATCGGCATCACCAATGTCGACGCAGTCGCGAATGGGCTGCTGTTTGAACGTTTCCTTGCACCGGAGCGTGACGGCCCACCCGATATCGACCTGGATATCGAGTCTGACCGGCGGGAGGAAGCGATTCAGTACGTCTATCAGAAATATGGGCGTACGCATGCCGCTCAGGTCGCGAATGTCATCACTTACCGGGGCCGCTCCGCGGTGCGTGATATGGCGCGTGCGCTGGGCTTTTCCCAGGGGCAGCAGGATGCGTGGAGTAAGCGTGTCGACCGGTGGAGTGGCGTACGCAACGACGATGAGGATTGGGGTATCCCCAAACCGGTACTCGATCTCGCCGCGCAGATTGAAGGATTCCCGCGGCACCTCGGAATTCACTCAGGCGGCATGGTTATCTGCGACCGTCCTGTGGCGGACGTATGCCCGGTCGAATGGGCGCGGATGGAGAACCGCAGTGTTCTGCAATGGGACAAGGATGACTGTGCCGCTGTAGGGCTAGTCAAGTTCGATCTTCTCGGACTGGGCATGCTCTCAGCGCTGCACTACGCCATGGACCTTGTGGCGGAACACAAGGGCGTCCAGGTGGATCTCGCCAAAATCGACCTCACCGAAGAAGCGGTATACGAAATGCTGCAGCGCGCCGACTCGGTTGGGGTTTTCCAGGTGGAGTCGCGGGCTCAGATGGCTACGCTGCCGCGGCTCAAACCACGGAATTTCTTCGACCTTGTCGTGGAAGTCGCGCTGATCCGGCCGGGACCCATCCAGGGCGGATCCGTTCACCCCTACATCCGCCGGCGCAACGGGCAAGAACCGGTTACCTACGATCACCCCGCATTGGAGAAGGCATTGAAGAAGACACTGGGAGTGCCGCTGTTCCAGGAACAACTCATGCAAATCGCTGTTGATGTTGCGGGATTCTCGCCCGCTGAAGCAGACCAGTTGCGTCGGGCGATGGGATCCAAGCGTTCACCTGAACGCATGGAACGGTTGAAAGCACGTTTCTACGAAGGTATGCGCGAGAAGCACGGTATTACGGGTGAAGTTGCGGACCGGGTCTACGAAAAGCTCTACGCCTTCGCTAATTTCGGCTTTCCCGAAAGTCACTCGCAGAGTTTCGCTGCGCTCGTCTTCTACTCTTCCTGGTTCAAACTCCACCATCCTGCGGCGTTCTGTGCAGCATTGTTGCGCGCCCAGCCGATGGGCTTCTACTCGCCGCAGTCTCTCGTCGCCGATGCGCGACGGCACGGCGTCACAGTTCATGGGCCAGATGTGAATGCCAGTCTCGCGCACGCGACCCTCGAAAACGAGGGGACGGAGGTGCGTATCGGCCTTGCATCTGTGCGGGGGATCGGCAAAGAGAAAGCCGAAGAAATTGTGCGAGAACGTGAACGCGGCGGCGCATACACTGTGTTGCTTGACCTTGCGGGGCGAGTTGAGCTCACCACTGCACAAATCGAATCACTGGCCACAGCAGGCGCTTTCGAATGCTTTGGGCTTACCCGCCGCGAAGGACTGTGGGCAGCTGGTGCCGCTGCGGAAGAACGCCCAGGCAAACTGCCAGGTATGGGGCCATCGGTGGACGCGCCACCACTGCCGGGTATGAGCTACGCAGAACTCGCCGCAGCTGATGCATGGGCAACGGGTATAACGCCAGACAATTATCCGACAGAATTCGCGCGGCCAGAGCTGAAGCGACTCGGAGTGGTCCCCGCAAATCAGCTATTGAGAGTCCCTGACGGTTCGCGAGTGCTCGTCGGTGGAGCCGTGACACACCGACAGCGGCCAGCAACAGCAGCGGGAGTTACCTTTATCAACCTTGAAGACGAAACAGGGATGGTCAATGTGGTGTGCTCGGTCGGTTTATGGAAGCGCTACCGCGTCCTGGCGCATACCGCCCCAGCTCTTTTGGTGCGCGGCAAAATTCAGAACGCCGAAGGTGTTGTAACCGTGGTAGCCGACCGGCTCGAGCAACTGGAGCTCCGGGTGAAAGCGAAATCGAGAGACTTTCATTGAGCAGACCTTTCATGATCGCGCGATCCGCTCCCAGCCGATAGCGTCGGGAACATGCGCACCGTTATGTCTCGAGTGGCGGCTTGGCTCGCCGGGCTGCTTGCGGTAGTCCTTCTCGTGCAACGTGAATGGACGCCGAATGGCCTCATGGCCGACCGGTGGTTCGCCCTTCCGCACCAGTCGCTGTACGTCGCAGGCGTATTGGCGCTGCTCAGTGGTGTTGCGGCGGCGCACTTGCTATCAGGAGTTGATCTCTGGGTGCGGGCGGCAACGGTCACTGGTTCCGCGATCGCACTCATGCTCGCGCAAGTGTTGCTGAGCCCCGGGGTCATTTTCGGCGGGATTTTAGTTGGAGTGTTTCTTGCGGCTGTGCTGTCCGCGCGGCCGGGCGATGCCGGGCACAGCGTCGCCGTGATCGCCGGTGTGGTTACGGGCTATGTGGCGATGGCGGTTG
This sequence comes from Hoyosella sp. YIM 151337, assembly GCF_026041215.1. Lineage (GTDB taxonomy): Bacteria > Actinomycetota > Actinomycetes > Mycobacteriales > Mycobacteriaceae > Hoyosella. The sequence continues at coordinate 563,462 of NZ_JAPEIQ010000006.1, read as the reverse complement.
CACATCTCGATCTTGCGACTCCGCGCCGGTACGCCGACTACATCGTGCAGTCAGAGCCGGTGCTAGGGCTGCTCGGAGCGCTGGGTCTGGTGACACTCATTGTCGCGGCGCTCGCACGGCGAACCCCAGGCGACCGCCGCATCGTTGTAGGTGCCGTGATTCTCGCGGCAACCGGACTTTTGCTCGTCGCGATACCGCTCCCCGGCAACACTGCTGTAAGCATCGCCCGGGTGGCAATCGCAGCGGTTGTCACCGCCCTTGTCGCGCTGTGGCTTGGCGGCCGCGGGGGTATCTTCCTCATCGTCTGCATGGTCGTTGCCGGGGCGGCGTTCCCGGTGCTTCAGAGCGGGCTCAACGTTGAGGTGGCTGGCGCCGCTGTTGTCGCCGTCTGCGTGCTCGTGGGTGTTGTGGCTGGACTTAGATTGGCGCATCCGCTCGCAAGCATTGCAGCGCCACTGCTCGTGGCCGCAGCCGCGCTCCTAGGCGCTCAATTCCAGCAAATCTATTTTCTCTTCGCGATCGCAGCGGCTGCGGGGTACGCCATCACCGCAGCATTTCCACGTGGGAAGAACCTGACTATGTATGCAATCCTCGGGGTTGGCTCACTGTTCGCTGGGCCGGTCGCTGCGGTGTCGTATGCGCAGATGGCCGTGGAATTTGGCTGGACAGCATACGCGCCACCAGGTACGCCGTATCTATCGCACGTGCAATTCTCGTATTTCGGCGCTTCGCAACCCGTCGTAGTCGCCGTGGTCTGCGTCGTGGCAGCGTCTAGTATCGCGACAACGTGGTGGTTAACGCGTCGATTAGTTTTAGACAGCTAGCGCGCATCCTCCACCAGGAACACTGGACAACGCTCGGCTGCAGCGGCGAACGAGTCAGGTTCGGGACTTTCGACGACCCCGGTGCGCACGAAGAATTGCACGCCGTGCGGGACTTCGCGGGGGAACGCTCGAAGGATCGGCCCACGCGCGTGAAGCGGTACCTCGGTCAATCGGACGGCACGGCGTTTCCTCCCTCGCGAAAGCACGCCTTCGCCCTGTGCACGCACGTTCTTCACCCAGTCTGCCCGGTCGAAACCCGCAACGATGTAGCGGCTTCCGTCGACGGTGAGCGGCGAGACAGGCGTCGACTTGATAGCTCCAGACTTGCGGCCCCGTACGGAAAGGACGTGCATGGTGCCGACGGATATGCCGAGTCGCTGTAAGGCAATGACGACGCGATTCACCGGCTTGAGTCTTCGCCGCAGCCGGTCGATTTGGTGAGCGTCTCTCATAGCGTTTGCTCCTTTGTGTGTGCTTCATGCCATCGGAGGGCAGAGAGGGGCCAGGGAAGTGCGCCGGATTCGATGTCGTAGGCGACACCATAGAGCCACCTGATCTCGCACTCACGCATGCACTGCGCATACTCGCTTTCGAGAGTGACGGCGCGTGGAAGAGGGCTGCGGCCTGCCGCCAGTTCGCTTTCGGTCTGTGCAGCGAGGATCGCGGCGCGCGCCCGTAGTGATTGGGCAGCAGTCGGGGGCGGCAGGACGAGAATGTGTGCCAGTGCGGCGGGAAATCGGGGGAACTCGTTGCCAGGTTCCTTCAAGAACTCCTCGACGAGTTCGCGGAGCTTCCTTTCACCGTCTGGAGTTATTGAATAGACGGTTCGCTCTGGCCGTGCACCTTGCTGCCCTGTTTCAGTTGGCGCAACCAGTCCAGCCTTCTCCAGCCGGGCGATGGCGTCATATAAGGACCCGCCCCGCATGCGAACCACATCGTCTACGCGCCGTTCGCGAAGGGTAGCGGTCATGTCATAGGGATGGCGCGAGCGTTCAGCGAGCAGTGACAGAACAGCAACGGTGAGCGGTGTATCGAGCGCGCGGAAGCCAGCCACATGCCTAGAGTAATTAGTCGAACTCGATTAGTCGAGTTCGACTAATTAGGAGAGTGGTGGAGGTACGAAGGGAACCGGTCCACTGCAAGGCAGGAGTATCAGCGGGCCAACTTCGCAGAGCGCCCAGGCAATGAACTGGCCGAGTTGAAACGCCTGCTCACCTGTGTAAGGAAAGAACATTGCCGCACTCCCATTCCCGGTAGACGCTTCGGTGTTCGGATTGCCCGATAGTAGCGCCAGAGCCGGCGCTGGGAGTCTGAATCCGTGCCCGAAGTGAGTAATCAGTGTGAGTCAAGTAGAGTCCCGTCACTATGAATCGCACCGACACGATTTCTCCTCAGCCTGTCACTTTTTACGGGCATGGTGGACTGCGCCTTGCGGGCGACGAGTGGGGTCGCGACACGGGGTACAAGATCGTCCTTCTTCTGCACGGTGGCGGGCAAACCAGGCATTCGTGGAAAGAGACAGGTGAGCGTCTCGCGGCGCGCGGATTCCGGGTGGTAGCTCTCGATGCCCGCGGGCACGGCGAGAGCGAATGGGCAGATGCAGGCGGTTACAGCCTCGAACTGTTCGCTGCCGACGTTGTTGCAGTAGTCAAACAACTCGGTGAGCCCGTCTCCATCGTCGGTGCCAGCCTGGGTGGGCTCACGGGAATTCTTGCGGCCCATCAACTTGATGAGGCGGTGCGCAAACTCATCCTGGTCGACATCGTTCCGAAGATGGAGATGCAGGGTGGCGTTCGCATCAGGGAGTTCATGCGTCGCCACCTCGATGGCTTCTCTCATCTCGAAGACGCGGCGGATGCGATCTCGGAGTACCTGCCGCACCGCAAACGTCCCACGAACCTCGACGGTTTGCGCCGCAACCTGCGCCTGCGCGACGACGGCCGCTGGTACTGGCATTGGGATCCCAAGTTCATCGACGACCCGGCTGAGCATCTCACCGAATTGGCGGAGCGGCTTGAATCGATCGCCGCAAATCTCGGAATTCCGATCCTCGTTGTGCGGGGCGGACTTTCAGACGTCGTGAGTCGCCGAAGTGTGCACAGCTTCCTTGATGCCGTCCCGTCGGCACAGTTTGTTGAACTCGACAGCGCTGCGCACACCGCGCCGGGTGACGACAACGATGCGTTCACGTCGGTGGTAGTCGAATTCGTCTGAGGCGGTGACCCGGCGTGTAATGGCCACCAAGCTACTGACCATTACACTGCTAAAGACGGGTCCGAGACTTGGACGGTGGAAGACATGAACGATGGCGTGCCACCCGACAGTGGACAGGAAATGGCGCGCCGCCTGCTGGGTGCGACACCGGTCATGACGCTATCTGAAGCAGCTGAAGCTGCCGGCGTGACGCACGATCGCGCGCTGCGGTACTGGCGCGCGCTGGGCTTGACTGATCCGGTCGGCGACGAGCGTGTCTTCACTGACGAGGACGTGCGTGGCTTCGGAGTGTTGGCAAAACTCGAGGCTGACGTCGATCCTGAGGGAGAAATCGGAGCTGCGCTGCTGCGTGCGCTCGGGCACCACATGTCCCGCCTCGCGAGCTGGCACGTCATGGCTATGGAAGAGCGGGCCCAGCGCGCTGCGGTATCGAGCGCGGACACCTCATCTGATGTCGTCCGCACAGGTGTCTCGTACATTCTTGACCACGTCGACGATATCGACGATCTTGTCCGCTATTCGTGGCGTCGGCAACTGACCGAAATCGCGGCCTGGCGGCTTGGGCGTGACACAGAAAATGCGCAGAAGCTGATGCTGTCGGTGGGCTTCGCGGACATGGTTTCGTTTACGTCGCTGGTGCGGACACTAGCTCCGGACGAGCTCGCCCGACTGGTGACCCGATTCGAGCTAATCGCGATGGACGTGGTGCTCCGCCGGCGCGGGCGCGTGATCAAGCTCGTCGGTGATGCCGTGCTCTTTGTCGCGGATACGCCGCTGCAGGGTGCTGCCATAGCGTGTGAGCTGAGTGCAGCATTGTCGGAACGGAACCAGCTGCCGGCAGTCCGGGTCGGAATGGCGACGGGGGAGGTCGTCTCGCGGCTTGGCGATATTTTCGGGCAGCCAGTCAATGTGGCGAGCCGACTGACCGAGCAAGCCCCGCCGGGTGCGGTGCTTGTCGATGCGACGACAGCGTCCGCCGTCGAAAAAGAGTATGAAACCGAGCCGTGTGAGGTGCGAAAGATCCGTGGTGTCGGGCTTGTTGCGCCCAGCATTCTGAAAGGGGAGGCGTGACGCTCTTTGGACGGCCGTTGTACGGATGCATGGGGTTGGGTGGCGAGTGGGCCGCAGAAAAGTACGGGGCACGTGAAGTCGCACAGGCAGAGGCAGCAATCGAGACAGCTCTCGACGTTGGTATCACCGAATTCGACCACGCCGATATCTATCGTGGCGGCAAATCGGAAGCTGTTTTCGGCGAAGTCCTCGCGGGTGCCCCGGGTTTACGTGAGCAGATCCGCATCCAGACTAAGTGCGGAATCAGGCTTCCCGGAGGGCTGAGTAAAGGACTGTACGACTTGCGCGGGCAGCATATCGTCCAGAGCGTGGAGGGCAGTCTCGAGCGACTGCGGACAAACGTTATTGACACCCTGCTACTGCACCGGCCAGATCCGCTTGCCGATCCCGACGACATCAGTGAGGCATTCACGTCGCTCCACAAACAAGGCTTGGTGCGGGCCTTCGGTGTATCCAACATGGATGCACCGCAGATCGCATACCTGCAGAGCTGCCTGGACGTACCGCTCGTTGTGAACCAGCTTGAAATGAGTCTGTTCCGGCGGGACTGGATTGAGCTTGGGGTCCTGGTCAATACCGCTGATGCGACTCAAATCGGGTTTCCGCACGGGACGATTGAGTACTGTCGCATGCATGATGTGCGGCTGCAGGCGTGGGCCTCGCTGGCGCAGGGCCGGTACAGCGGCAGGCAACAGACGAATACGGAGATCGCGACCGCGGAACTAGTCCGGACGCTGGCACATACAAAGCACACCACACCGGAAACAATTCTGCTGTGGTGGCTGCAGCGGCATCCAGCCCGGATTGCTCCAGTCATCGGTACCGCCCAGCCGGACCGCATTCGTGCCTGCCGGGACGCGGTGGTGAGCGAACCCCAGCTCACTCACGAGGAGTGGTACGACCTATGGATTACGGCTCGCGGTGCGCCCCTGCCGTAGAGTCCTGGAACGGAGGGCGCAGATGAGTAGTGAACCGGAGTGGTTCCGCGCCGCGGTCGCGGCACCAGTCGATGTTGGATATACCGTGAGCGACGGTGTGAACGTCGCTTACCGGGCGTGGGGCCCGGTCGGCGCGGCTAGCGTAGTGCTCATTCACGGTGTCGCCGCCAATGCCAGCTGGTGGGACCACATCGGGCCCCAGCTTGCCCGCAATCGCCGGGTGGTAGCAGTGAGTCTCAGCGGGCACGGCGATAGCGAGCATCGTCGCACGTACAGTTACGAGCAGTGGGCGCGAGACGTTTTCGCTGTCGTCAATGAGCTCCATCTCCGCAGTCCAGTACTTGTCGCGCACAGTATGGGCGGACGCGTTGCATACGAACTCGCAACTACCGTAACTTCGTTTGGCGGCGTTGTCTTCGTGGATTCAGGTTTTGCGCGTCCGCCGTCGGAGGCACATAAGACGGGCTTCGCCGAGATGGCGCTGGGCAGCGGCAAGGTCTACCCGGATCAACGGAAAGCGGCCGCAGCCTTCCAGCCGATTGGCACCATCGAACCGATCGCCCCGTATCTGCGGCGGCATGTAGGGCTGCGGTCCGTTCGCAGGGGCCCGCGGGGGTGGACGTGGAAGTTCGATCCGGGCGTTTTCACGGCGCTGACGCGGCCCCAGGCCGTTGACCGCGCACTGCTGTCACCTGCGGCCTTGCTGCGCGCAAGCCGACGGTCGGTGATAAACGAGGAAACGCTGCGGGCAGCTGAAACGCTGCTCGGGCCAGACGCGGTATTCGCAGTAGTCGAGAGCGGCCATCACGTGATGTTCGATGCACCGCTTGAATTGGTGGGGCACATAGAAGCGTTGCTTGCCAAATGGTCGTGAAGAAAGGTGCTGCATGTCGAATGACGTGGTACTCGTAACGCGGGAAAACCACATCGTCACGTGGACGCTCAACTTGCCGGATCAGCGCAACCCGATCTCAGATCAGGCTGTGGTAGACCGGCTGACCGAACTCATCTGGGAGGCGAACCGCGACATGGACGTACGCGTTGCGATTCTCACCGGTGCGGGGAAGGGTTTTTCGTCCGGCGGGAATATCAAGCACATGGCGGACCGGCAGGGAATCTTCGGGGGTGCCCCACATCAGCAGCGCAACGGGTACCGCAACGGGATTCAGCGGATCCCGCTGGCCCTATACCATTGCGAAATCCCCGTGATCGCAGCTGTTAATGGTGCTGCGATCGGCGCGGGCTGTGACCTCGCACTGATGTGTGACATGCGGATTGCCGCCGACACTGCAGTGTTCGCTGAGAGTTTCATCAAGCTCGGAATCATCCCCGGGGATGGTGGGGCGTGGCTGCTGCCGCGAGCAGTGGGCAATGCGCGTGCCGCCGAGATGGCATTTACCGGCGATGCAATCGATGCGCAGACTGCCCTTGAGTGGGGACTCGTCTCAAAGGTCGTACCAGGGGCGGCACTCATGGGCGAGGCGCACGCACTTGCGCGGCGAGTCGCCGCAAACCCGCCACATGCGCTTCGCATGACGAAAAAGTTGCTGCGTGAAGGGCAGAAGCTCGGACTTGAAAGTCTGCTCGAACTTTCCGCCGCGATGCAGCCGCTCGCGCACCACACTAGCGACCACGTCGAGGCGGTCGAGGCGTTCATGGAGAAGCGCGCACCGCATTTCACCGGCGACTAGGCGCTCTCCGCGAGGTCCTTCAGCGCCTGTGAAACCGGAATGTCGGGTGGAATCGAGATCCCGACTTCTTCCATATTCGAGCTGATCAGCTGCCAGATCCACTGGGTCAGGAGTGTTTCGAGGCGTTGTGCGCTCAGGTCCTTGCCTTTGCTGCGCCGCCACCGATTGACCGCTGAGTCAACGAGGCCTACTAGAGCAAAGGCGAGGGGCTCTGCGATGTCAGTTTCGCGGCCCGCCGCGGTGAGCACCATGGTGAAGATTTCGCGGGCCTGCAGCGCCATCGTGGTTTTCGCTCCCGTGGCGACGTCGGGCCCGCGGGTGCCGTCCCGGGAGGAGCGGCGTCCCACGAACTGGTGCAGGTTTGGGTGATCTTTCGTCCACCCGATGTAGGTATGGACGGCACGCCGGATGAGCGACTGTGCCGTGTCCTCAATGGTGAAAGTAGGTGTGACACCGCTGAGCACGTCATCGGCGATGTGGGAGCGAATCTGGAAGTCGAGGTCCGCGCGGTCCCGGAAAAACCGGTAGATCACTGCGCGTGTCACCCCAGCGTGTTTGGCGATATCACTGACTCCCACGTCAGGGCCGATTTCTTCGATTGCGGAGACGGCCCCGTCGAGGATGCTTCTGCGCCGGTGCTCTTTGTGGGCTTCCCATCGGACGGCGCGCCGGTCCTGGGGTGCCCGGCTCTGGACTGCTTTCTGCGACACGAATATGAGAATAATCGGCCAGTCTACTTGTGTGAGACATATTGCATCACCTACATTACTGATACACCGCGTCCCACCAAGTTGGGCGCCGATGATCAGGAGTTCGTGCAATGACGCAGAACAGGGTGTTCGTCATCGGAGTGGGGATGACGAAATTCGAAAAGCCAGGCGCCGTCGAGTGGGACTACCCCGATATGGCTCGCACCGCTGGTGTAAATGCGCTGGACGACGCAGGCATCGCCTACAACGAAATCGAACAGGCCTACGCGGGGTATGTCTACGGTGAGTCGACATCGGGCCAGCGTGCGATTTACGAACTGGGCATGACCGGTGTGCCGATCGTCAACGTCAACAACAACTGTTCCACCGGCTCCGCAGCGTTGTTCCTTGCAGCGCAAGCCATCCGCGGCGGGAGTGCGGACTGCGCGCTCGCCCTCGGATTCGAGAAGATGCAGCCGGGTTCGCTCGGGTCGACCTTTGACGACCGCGAGCAGCCGATGATGCGCCACCTTATGGCCCTTGCTGAACTACAGGAATTCGCAATGCCGCCGGCGCCCTACATGTTCGGCGCGGCCGGGCGTGAACACATGGACAAATACGGAACCACGGCTGAGCAGTTCGCCAAGATTGGCGTCAAAAACCACCGGCATTCGCAAAACAACCCCTACGCACAGTTCCGTGACGCGTACAGCCTCGACGAGGTACTGAACGCTAAAGAGATCTACGCGCCGCTGACGAAGCTGCAATGCTCGCCAACCTCCGACGGGGCGGGGGCGGCAATTCTCGCCAGCGAACGGTTTGTTGACGAGCACGGGCTCAGTGGCCGTGCGGTGGAAATCGTCGGACAGGCGATGGTCACCGACCTTGCCTCCACGTTCTCGGCGAACAGCGCGATCACACTCGTCGGGGCCGACATGACCAAGACGGCAGCGCGCAAGGTCTACGACCAAGCTGGGATCGGGCCAGACGACGTCGACGTCATCGAGTTGCATGACTGCTTCTCCACCAACGAACTCATTACCTACGAAGCGCTCGGTCTGTGCGCCGAAGGGGACGGCGGAAAGCTCGTCGATAACGACGACACCACCTACGGCGGTCGCTGGGTCGTCAATCCCTCGGGCGGGCTGATCTCGAAAGGGCACCCGCTCGGTGCGACCGGCCTCGCGCAGTGTGCCGAACTCACCTGGCAACTCCGTGGAACGGCAGAAAAACGCCAAGTCACCGGAGCGAAGACCGCACTCCAGCACAACATTGGCCTCGGCGGGGCGGTAGTCGTCACCGCATACCAGCCTGCCGATCGCTGACCACAGACCTATCGAGCCCAACCCTTAAGGAGCAAACCATGGCATCAGTGTCCGTATCCAAAGTCATCCCTGTCCCGCCGGAGAAGGGCTGGGAGGCTCTCCTCGACCTCTCGCGCTGGGATGAATGGCTGAAGATGCACGTCAAGTGGAAGAGTGAACTCCCCGAAAAGCCCGGCAAAGGTACACAGATCACTCAGGTTATTTCAGTGATGGGCATGGCCAACAAGATCGAGTGGACGGTGGAGGAGTTCGAAGAAGTCGACCGTGTCCGCATCACCGGCACCGGAATGGCGGGGGTCAAGGTGGACATCTCCTTTGGCGTCGAGCCTGACGGTGACGGAACGCGCGCCACTATCGACGCTTCTTTCAACGGCACCATGATCGTCGGGCCTATCGGCAAAGCGGTGGCGAAGCACGCGCAGGCGGATCTTGACGAGTCGATCGAGAAGTTCAGCGCACTGGTGGCGTGACCAGCGATGACGGCCACCTCACAGGCTCAGCCGGTTACGTTCGACACATCGGGACTCGGTCAGTGGACTGAGACCGAACACTTCGACGTAACGGCTGAGCGCATCGCCGAATACGCCGCCGCCACTAACGATCCGATCAGCGCGCATCGTAATGGTGAGGTTGCGCCACCGGTATTCGCGGTGGTGCCGGTGTTTATGTCGATGGCGCCGGCGGCGCTTTCCGTTGCGCCAGTCGAGTTACTCATGAAACTCGTCCATGGAGAGCAGGATTTTCACTTCCATCGCCCCATTCGCCCGGGGGATCGACTCGAAGTCCGTGCGAAGCCAATCGGATTCACTGGACGCGATAACGGATCAACAGTCGTGATCTACGCGGAAACGAAGACTGATGCAGGCGATCTCGTCAACGAGCAGTGGCTCACCGCGTTCTTCCGGAAGGTCGACGCGGGACCGGCTGAGGGTGAGTCCGCCCCCGCCCATCGCTTCGATGAGTCATTGCGGAATGCCGCGCCAGCTGCGATCGTCCGTCAGCACATTGACGACGACCAGACTTTCCGGTATTCCCCGGCTTCTGGTGACCCGATGCCGATTCATCTTGACGATGAAATCGCCCGCATGTCAGGTCTTCCCGGAATTATCAACCACGGCCTGTGCACCCTCGCGTTCACATCATGGGCAGCGCTGACCGAACTCGGCCAGACAGCGCAGCTGCGACGTCTGGCGGTGCGGTTTGCGAAACCTGTCCTGCCGGGACAAGACATTGTCACGTCCTTCTATCAGTCGCCAAGCGGCTCATACGCATTCGAGACGACAGCGGACGACGGCGCACTAGTGCTGAAAGACGGCCTGGTCGATTTCGCCTGATCTAAAGGAGTTCAATAAGCATGGGATCTCTCGATGGTCGCGTCGCGATCATTACGGGTGCTGGACGCGGCATCGGCCGCGAACATGCCCTCCTGTTCGCCCGTGAAGGCGCGCACGTGGTCGTCAATGATCTCGGCGGCGCGAATGACGGCAGCGGCAGCGACACCGGCCCCGCACAGCAAGTTGCAGACGAAATAATCGCAGCCGGCGGCACCGCGATCGCGAACACCGACAACGTGGCGACCTGGGATGGCGCGGCCGCAATGGTGCAACAGGCGGTCGATGAGTTCGGCCGACTCGACATCCTCGTCAATAACGCCGGAATTCTGCGCGACGCCTATCTCGCCAGTATGGAAGAGAGCCAGTGGGATGCAGTGATCTCAGTGCACCTCAAGGGGCATGCAGCGCCGCTACGGCACGCTGCAGCGTATTGGAAAGAACAGACGAAGGCCGGCGCAGAGGTCAACGCTTCGGTCATCAACACCGCGTCCGCGTCCGGGACGTTTATGCCCAACGCGGGTCAGAGCAACTACGGCGCCGCCAAGGCGGGGATCGCCGCGCTGACTCTCGTCGCCGCTGACGAACTCGAACGCTTTGGCGTGCGTGTCAATGCGATCGCGCCAATCGCCCGAACACGCTTGACCCTCGCGACACCGGGAATGGGGGCAATCTTCGCCGCCGAGGTGCCGGAAGGTGAATTCGACGCATTCAGTCCATCCAACATTTCACCGCTCGTCGCCCGTCTGGCCAGCCCGGAATGCAAGCTCACCGGCAAGGTCTTCGCAGTTCAGGGCGGCGCGATCACCGAACTCCATGGATGGTCCGGTGGCGAGACTATTGAAACCGATGGTCCTTGGCGCATCAGCGACCTCGCTGAGCGGCTCGGGTAGGGGACAGAATGGCACGCAAATCATACGAACTCGGTCTTGGGCTTACGGATGAACACCGAGCTCTCGCGGAATCGGTAGCGTCGTTCGCCGAACGGCATATCACGGCTGATGACGTCAGGGCGGCCGTCGAAGCACCCCAGCATGATTCGCTTCCCCCGTTCTGGGACGCGCTCGGTAACCAGGATCTCCTCGGGCTGCACATCCCCGAGGAGCACGGCGGCAGTGGTGACGGCATACTCACGCTGGCCGTCGCGCTCGAGGCGTTTGCCCGGCACATCGCTCCGGGAGTCTTCGTTCCGACGGTACTTGCCAGCGCCCTGATCGCTGCCGCCGACTCCAAAGCCCGAATTGAGCTTCTTCCCGGCCTCGCAGAAGGCACACAGGCGGGCGCCGTCGTGCTGCCCGGGGCGCGCGCAGCATTCACCGCGCAGCGCACGGATGACGGTTACGTACTGAATGGCCAGGCCGATGCTGTGCTAGGCGGCGAGGCGGCCGCTGTCGCGGTTCTGCCGGTGACAGTAGGACCCGACGAACGATGGATGGCTGTCGACACCGCGGGTCTCACAGTGACGGAGCAGGACAGCATCGACTTGCTGCGCGGATCCGCCCGGATCGAAGCGCGGGACCTCATTGTGAGCGCGGACCGCGTGCTGCACGGTCTGAGCATCGAGCGAGGCCGTTCGCTGACCTCCGTTATTCTCGCCGCCGAGGCCCTCGGGATCATGTCGTGGTGTGTCACGACGGCCGCAGAGTACGCGAAGACCCGTGTGCAGTTCGGCCGTCCCATCGGACAGTTCCAGGGTGTGAAACATAAATGCGCGCTGATGGGTGTCGAGCTAGAAAAGGCCCGTGCGGTGGTATGGGATGCGGCTAGCGCGCTTGACAAAGGCGATAGCACGGCCGGGTTCGCGGCCGACATCGCTGGGCTGGTGGTGCCAGACGCTGCGGTTCGAGTCACGCAAGACTGTATTCAGGTGCATGGCGGCATCGGGTTCACCTGGGAACACGACGCCCACCTGTACTATCGGCGCGCGCTCGCGATTCGCGGTGCACTGGGCACTAGGGAAGAGCGCGCTGATCGTGTCGCGGTGCAAGCGCTCGCGGGCGTCACACGCGGCACTGGCATCGAACTGCCTGAAGAAGCGGAGACGATCCGGCGAGCCGTGCGCGAGGAATTGCGGACGATCGCGGCGATCAGCGATGAGGACGAGCAGCTCATCGCGCTCGGCGATGGCGGTTGGGTGCAGCCCCACCTTCCGAAGCCCTACGGGCGTGCAGCAACGCCGCTCGAACAGATCGTCATCGCGCAGGAAATCCACGCTGCGGACATCGCCTTTCCGCAGCTCCTGATGGGTGGCTGGGCGGTGCAGGCCATCGTTGCACACGGCACTGAGCAGCAGAAGCGCGACCTCGTCGTGCCGACTTTGCGCGGTGACGTCGTGTGGTGCCAGCTGTTTTCGGAGCCTGGGGCTGGTTCGGACCTCGCGTCGCTCAGCACGAAAGCGGTAAAGGTCGATGGTGGCTGGAAGGTCACCGGACAGAAAATCTGGACGACAGTCGCCCAATTCGCTGAATGGGCGATGCTCATCGCCCGCACCGACCCCGCGAAACCGAAACACGAAGGCATCACGTATTTCGTGCTGGATATGTCCACACCAGGCGTGACGGTGCGGCCACTGCGTGAAATGACCGGTTCCGCGTTGTTCAACGAGGTGTTCCTCGATGACGTCTTTATCCCAGATGAACACGTCGTCGGTGAGGTCAACGACGGTTGGCGAGTCGCCCGGACGACACTTGCAGGCGAACGCGTCGCACTCAGCCAAAAAATGGAGGCCTACGCGACCGACAAGGATCTGCTCGAATTCGCAAAGGGGCGGGCTCTGGGTCCCCACGCCCGATTCCGGGTGGGTGAACTCGTGGCCGAAAGTCAGGCGGTCGACCTGATCGGTGCACGCGTCGTGCTCAAACAACTCGCCGGCGCTGACATCGGTACGACCTCCTCTGTCGGAAAGCTCCTCGGAATGGCTCTCGGTCAGGCGATCTCGGAGTTCGTTGTGGAGGAATTGGGCCCGGCGGGCGTCGTGACAATCCCCGGTGAGCCGAGCGACAAGGCGATGGAACAGCTTATAGCCGGGCGCGCCACCACCATTTACGGAGGCACGACCGAAGTGCAGCTGAACGTCATCGGAGAGCGGATGCTCGGCCTTCCCAGAGACGCGGATAGTTAGGGCTGTGGGGTGCGGTTCGTGCCGCCCGGTAAGTTAGGGACCTGTGGCGGATTCGAAGTGGCTGCGGACATTCCACCAGTCGGCGGCGGAAGCCGAGCTTGTTTGCTTCCCTCCGGCTGGTGGCGCAGCGAGCGCTTATCACGCGCTGTCCGGCGCGCTGACTCCCACGGTGCAGGTGCTGGCGGTGCAGTACCCCGGACGCCAAGATCGGCTCGGTGATCGTCTCTGCGAGAGCATTGACGACTTCGCTAGTGCTGCCGCAGCCGAGATCAAGCAACGGAGCGGCAAGCCGCTCGCCGTATTCGGCCACAGCATGGGCGCAACAGTGGCGTTTGAGACCGCCCGGGCCCTCGAAGCTGCTGGTCTCGAACTCGCCCATCTCTTCGTTTCCGGACGCATCCCGCCGCATAGGTCACTCGGTACCTCGCTGCACCAGGGCTCCGATGGCGACCTGCTTGATCGGCTCGAAAAGCTCGCCAACGAGCCTGAGCAAGTGCAGATGCTGCGCGACATGCCGGAGATCGCCGAGATGATTCTGCCCGCGGTGCGCAGCGATTACAAAGCAGTGGAAACGTATCAGTTCTCCGGTGACACGCCCTGCTTGTCATGCCCGCTGTCAGTATTCGTGAGCGAGGATGACCCGACGGTGACGCTCGATGAGGCGAAGGAATGGGAGCGCTACAGCCGTGGTCCTTTCACGCTGGAGGTCTTTCCTGGCCGTCACTTCTATCTGGACATTCACACGGCGAAGGTGGCGGAATCGATCCGCCGCCGACTGTGATGCGGTTACACAGCCCCTGGATAGCCGTGCTGTCGCCACGCCTCATAGACCACGATCGCCGCAGCGTTTGACAAGTTCAGGGACCGTCGACCGGGGATCATCGGAATTCGCATCTGCTCGGTGACGTGCGGGTCTGTCCGTACGTCACCGGGCAGCCCTGTCGGTTCAGGGCCGAACAGCAGGATGTCGCCCTTGCGGTATTCGACGTCCGAGTGCGCTCGTGTGGCATGGGCGGTGAACGCGAAAACCCGTTCCGGCCGCAGAGATGCCCAGGCAGCTTCAAGGTCGTCATGCACAGTGACAGATGCGAGGTCGTGGTAGTCGAGTCCAGCCCGTCGCAGCTTCGGCTCGGATAGATCGAACCCGAGCGGACCCACGAGGTGAAGTTCGCAGCCAGTGCCCGCCGCAAGACGGATCGCGTTTCCTGTATTCGGCGGTATGCGCGGCTGGTAGAACATCAAACGGAACACACCGATATTGTCCGTGCGGCGGCAAATGTGTTCTGTGCCGGGTGTCGTTTTGAGCGTATCCCGCGGTTGGCAAGCGATGACCAACCGCGGTAGCACCTCCTAGCTAGCGCGTTTCGCGTGGTGGTGGTGATTTCGCTGCGGTGTTCGGGCGGGATCGAGCCAGGGCGGTGGGATAGCTTCGGGCATGCCATCTGCGCCCATCTGGATTTCCCATTCGCTGTTGTGCACGAGCGTGTGGTGGTAGGGGCAGAGAAGCGCCAAATTGGCGAGACACGTGGTACCGCCACGCTGCCAGTAGATGAGGTGGTGGGCGCGACACCACCGATACGAGCGGGTGCACCCCGGGAAGACACATCCTTTGTCGCGTACGTTCAGCGCTCTGCGCAGCCCGACTGGTGCGGTGCGCTCGCTGCGACCGAGATCAAGTAGCTCGCCGCGAGAGCCAAGCACTGCCGGAATGATTTTCGCGTCACAGGCGAGGCGGCGCGCTAACTCTGCTGGAATCGGGTGCTCGTGATTGAGTCGTGCGGAGGAGTTGAGGTCGCCGGTAAGTTGTTCGAGGGTCATCGTTACGACGATGTGCGGAGGTTCCCCAGCTTCCGTGGGCAGGTCGGCGGCGCGCTCAGCATGCTCGAGCAACTCGGCGAACGCATCTCCCAAGCGCTCTGAACCGGAGCGCATATCGGGGATGCCCTCGCTGGCGGGACGGGGCGCGGAAAGGGGGGAAAGCAATGTTTCCAGCCGCACTCCGCTTTCTTTGTCAAGCTTCCCGCTTACTCGCAGTGCGTCTCCGCTCGAACTCCATTTGAGAACCAGCTCTCGTTTCGGAGCCCGATCCTCAGTCTTCGGCGGGATGTCCTGCTCGGCGAGCGCTCTCAAATGGCGGCCGGCGGCGCGCACAGCCCCGGGATGCGCAGCACGTGAGAGTTCGGTGAGAGTGGTTTCGTGCTCGTCGCGCTGTTCCGGACCGATGTGAGGCGGGAGACCGGCCAGAATGTCGTCGATCGCGTCGAGGTGCTCGGGACTGATCTCACGTTCGTGAAATGCCAGGGCTGCGACGGGCAGCAGCGGTGGGGTCTCGTCACCTCCGATCCCACGGCCCACGCACGCTGCGAGCGCTCGACGGGTCCAGCGCCGTGCGTCACCCCGATCGAGGTGCAGTGCGTCCTGCAGCAAACCGACCATGTCACGGTAGCCGTATCGGCTAACTGTGCCCCGGGACGTGATCTCCGCGATCACTTCACACAGCCGTGATGCTGCAGCCCGCGCTGCGTCATCGAGACCGCGCAGCAGCGAGACTAGTTCGGCATCCGTTAGCTGGTACAGCTCTGGCTCGTCTTCCCCGGGCACCTCACCATTGTCGAACATTTGAGCGAATCTGTGCTAGCGTGATGTCTTTCGCTCATAGCGAAAATTCTCACTGTGCGCGGACGAGATCAGTGGCGAGCAGATCCATCAAGAGCCCGTTGCGCCACACGCCATCCTCACCGCGTGAGTACTGCCGCATGACGCCAACTGGCCGGAAGCCGACCTTGATGTACGCGCGGATCGCCGCTTCGTTGGTCGCTTCGGGGTCGATCACGATGCGGTGAAAGCCGCGCTGATCCACGAGGTATGCGCACATCACCTGAACCGCTTCGCGGCCGTAATGGTTGCCCTGTTCCTCCGGGTCAACAAACACATCGATCCCGGCGTGCCGATAGTCCGGATCATCCTCGGCGTACCACTGAATGAATCCAACGATTCGATCCCCGGTCATGATCGAGTAGGGGTGCCCATCTGTGTCGTCGGGCCAGTCGGCGCTGGGCAGCCGCCACCACCGCCGGATTGACGGGATGCTGTGCAGCTCGCGCAGTCGACCGTGATGTTCGGGCTTCGTCGGCGCCAGTGTTACTCGCGGACCGTGGATGACGGGTGTTCCCTCCTGCGTTGAATCAGGCATGTACCGAGTGTGCCTGGTGCCTGACGCATGCGGGTACTGAAACCTGGAACAATAGCGATCGTGACGGCAACAATTCTGGATGGTAAGGCTACTCGTGACGAGATCTTCACCGATCTCAAGAAGCGGGTTGACGCTTTGAAGGAGCGCGGGATTCAGCCGGGCCTCGGCACAGTGCTAGTCGGGGACGACCCAGGTTCGGCAGCGTACGTGCGCGGAAAACACGCGGATTGCGCCAAAGTGGGCGTTGCATCGATACGCCGCGACCTTCCCGCGGACATTACTCAAGAAGACTTGAATGCAGTGCTCGACGAACTCAACGCAGATCCCGCCTGCACGGGGTACATCGTTCAGCTGCCCCTGCCCAAGCATCTCGATGAGAATGCGGCACTCGAGCGTGTCGACCCGGACAAGGACGCCGATGGTCTGCATCCTATTAATCTCGGTCGGCTGGTACTCGGAAAAGCAGCGCCGCTGCCGTGCACGCCACGTGGCGTCATCCATCTTCTGCGCAGGTACAACGTGCCGATCGCCGGCGCCCGCACCGTTGTTGTTGGCCGCGGCGTCACAGTCGGTCGCCCGATCGGCCTCATGCTGACGCGGCGCTCCGAGAATGCGACTGTGACGCTGTGTCACACGGGGACTCGCGACCTGGCCGCCGAAGTGCGACGCGCTGACATAGTGATTGCCGCTGCGGGAGTGCCGAACATTATTACCGCGGACATGGTGAAGCCCGGAGCCGCGGTCCTTGATGTTGGCGTGAGCCGGGTAGCTGGCAAGCTCGCGGGAGACGTGGCGCTGGAGGTGTGGGAAGTGGCCGGATTCGTGTCGCCGAACCCCGGCGGCGTAGGGCCGCTCACGCGCGCGTTCCTCGTCACCAACGTGGTGGAGCGCGCCGAGCAAGTAGTAGCGGAACTGGCTAGCGCGCACCACAGCTGATGCAGCAGCGAGCGTTCTCCCGTGAGCACCTAAACAAGGTGATTGCGCACATTCCGCTGGCCATCATCGCGGCATTTCTGCTACTTGCCCTCATCCTGGTGATCAGTGATCGATGGCGCCGCGGAGCGTTTGTGATCGGTGTCGCGACGCTGCTCGCAGCCTGGTTCAGGCTGATACTGCCTGAAATCCAGGCGGGCCTGCTGGTTGTGCGCAGTCGGCCGTTTGATGTCGCGGCATTGGCAGCCATGGGTGCCACGATCCTGTGGCTCACGCTCTCCATCGATCCGCTCGGTACGGGCTAGCTGCAAGCTTTGGTCAACGGGGAGCGCCACTAATCACCCACAGATGCCCGAACGGGTCCCGCACCCGCCCTTGCCGCTTGCCATAGGGACGGTTCTCAACCGGAATGAGCACCTCCGCTCCCAGCTGCACCATGCGCTCTGCTGTCGCATCCGGATCCGGCACGCTGGCCGTGAGAAGCACAGGCGAGCCGCCCACGGAGTGGGGGGCGTGCCAACCCCACTCTGGGACTGCCTGCGCCAGCGCAAAAGCTGCTGAACCCAGCGCTAGTTCGGCATGGTGCACGCTGTGGTCATCCGCCACTCGCAACGTGAGCGCCGCATTAAGAGTCTCGCGATAGAAGTCAATCGCGGCGTCAGCGTCGGATACGAGCAACTTGGGCAGAAGGTTACTGGTCATGCACCGATGATTGCGGCCCCACGTGTTGCCGGTCTTGTATTTTTCGGATCTCAGGCCGTTAGGTGTTATCGGTGAGGTCCCCTTCTACCAGGTCCTTAACCTCTTTGGTGGCAGTGTCTTTAGTGGTACTACGGCGCCGCATGCCCGGGATGCGCGGGGAACTGGGGAATCGCTCAACGATATCGGAAAGCGGGCCGACGGCTGTAGCGAGCTTCGCGGCTGACCGGTCGATTCCCGCTATCGGATCATGCAGAGACTGAATGGTCGGCCCGACTTCTCCTAAGGTGACCGAAACTTCCATAAAGCGGTCGATCAGGCCGCCTTCTTCAACGACTTGGTCGAGCACGCCACCGGGTTCGAGGAGCCGGTCTAGCGCGCCGCCCTCCTCGAGTAACCGGTCGATATAGCCATCGCGCGCGAGCAGACGGTCGAGTGGCCCGTCCTTCTTGATCAGCCGGTCAACTGGGCCATCGGGCTCGAGCATACGGTCGAGGAAGCCGCCGCGTTCCAGCATCCGGTCGAGCGCACCGCCTTTGGCAAGCAGACGGTCGAGTGGCCCGTCGGTATCCAGCGCCTTATCCACGGTTCCGCCGGGTGCGAGCGCTTTGCCGAGTGGCCGCTCTTCGGATACCGCTGAAGCAAGCGTCTTTCCGGCTACAAAGAGCCCGGAAAACCCGCCGAACTTCCGCCACTTTTTCTTTGGTGCCTCATTGCGATTACCCACCGGCTCTGCTGCGGACGACATGCATGGATGCTAGCAATACGTGGCGCTGCTCAGTGCACCGTTTTCCGGGCTAGGTCCACGATGTCGCTCAGCAACACCGATATACCCTCGATGTCCGTGAGGAAGCCGTCGTGTCCCTTATCGGTATCCAGGATGCGCAATTCCTTGCATCCTGGAAGGTGCGTCGCAAGCTCCTTTTGCAACCGCAAGGGGTAAAGACGGTCCGACGTGATACCGCCAACGATGGTTGGCGTTAGGCACGCGGCCAGGGCCTTGTGAACTCCACCGCGGCCGCGGCCGACGTCGTGGCTGCTCAATGAGTCGCTCAGGACCACGTAGCTGCCAGCGTCGAACCGGCGCACAAGCTTTCCGGCTTGGTAGTCGAGGTAGCTTTGGATCGAGTACTGGCCACCGTTAACTGGGTCCACCTCACCCTGCGGGTAGTTGCCGAACCGGTCGTCGAGCTCTTCCTCACCCCGGTACGAGAGGTGCGCGATTCGGCGAGCAACGCCCAGACCGTGTTCGGGTTCGTTGCCGGTGCCGTAGTAGTCACCGCCGTGCCAGTGGGGATCGGTTTTGATCGCGAGGATTTGGGCGGATTGCGTTCCGATTTGGTCTGCGGTTGCCCGAGCGCCGACCGCGAGGACTAGTGCGGTTGCAACGCGTTCGGGATAGCTTACTTCCCACTCGAGCGCACGCGCGCCGCCCATGGAGCCGCCGAGGACAGACGCGAACCGCTCGATGCCCAGCAGGTTTGCCAGCTTGAGTTCAGCGTTGACCTGGTCCCGGATGGTTACCGCTGGAAAGCGTGAGCCCCACGCACGGCCGTCCGGTGCGAGGGAACCCGGACCAGTGCTGCCTTGGCAGCCGCCTACTGAGTTCGCGGCGAGAACGCACCATTCGTTCGTGTCGACGGGTGCACCGGGACCGATGAGTCCGTCCCACCAGCCCGGGGTGGGGTGCGTGTCATCGGCAGGTCCCGTGACGTGGGAATCACCAGTGAGCGCATGCAAAGCGAGGATCACGTTGTCGCCGCGCGGTGATACTTCACCCCAGCGTTGCACCGCGAGTGTGACGTTCGGGAGCAGTGCGCCGTTTTCCATGCGCAGCGAACCGATATCGACGTAACCAAGCGTGCCATCGGGCGCAGGCCACAGTGCAGGATCCGGTGCGCGCCACCGGGAGGGGGTGCGCACCGTTCGCTGCGTGTGCGGTCTAGGCCGGTGAACAGGGCTTACAGTCAAGACGCCGCCGCTTCGAATCCGCGTGCCAAATCGGCCACGATGTCGTCAATCCCTTCTATACCGACAGCGAGGCGAACCAGGCCAGGCGTCACTCCCGCTGCAAGCTGTTCTTCCGGTGTCAGCTGTGAATGCGTCGTCGAGGCTGGGTGAATGACAAGGGACCGCACGTCTCCGATGTTAGCGACATGGCTGTGCAGTTCTAAAGCGTTGACAAACCGCTTGCCCGCGTCGATGCCGCCGGCCAATTCGAAAGACAGCACCGCGCCCGGCCCTTTGGGGGCGATGCGCTGGGCGCGCTCGTGCCATGGGGAGGACGGCAGGCCAGCGTACTGCACTGCCGTCACGTCGTCGCGGCCACTGAGATACTCCGCCACAGCCTTCGTGTTCTGCACATGACGTTCAATGCGCAGACTCAAGGTTTCTATTCCTTGGCCGATGAGGAAGGCATTGAATGGTGAAATCGCGGCACCGATATCGCGCAACAGGGTGAGCCGGGCTTTGAGGGCATATGCGGGCGCGCCGAGTTCGCTGTAGACGAGTCCGTGGTAACTGGGGTCGGGGGTGGTGAAGCCGGGAAAACGTCCGGACGTCCAGTCGAACGTGCCGCCATCGACGATTACCCCCGCAATCGAGGTGCCGTGCCCACCGAGGTACTTCGTCGCCGAATGTACAACGATGTCGGCGCCATGCTGGAACGGCTGGATGAGATATGGCGTGGCCACCGTGTTGTCGACGATGAGCGGAATGCCGCTTTCGTGGGCAACGGCGGCGACACCCGGAATGTCGAAGATCTCGCCGCCCGGGTTCGAGATCGTCTCACCGAAGAAGGCCTTCGTGTTCTCCTTGACGGCCGCGCGCCACTCATCGGGATCATCCTGGTTTTTGATGAAGCTGACCTCGATACCGAGCTTCGGCAACGTGTAATGAAACAGGTTGTAGGTGCCGCCGTAGAGTCGGGGGCTCGCGACAACATGATCGCCCGCTTCAGCGATATTGAGGATCGCGTAGGTCTCGGCTGCCTGCCCGGAAGCGACTAGCAGTGCCGCAGCGCCGCCTTCGAGGGCGGCTATGCGCTGCTCGATGACGTCCTGGGTGGGGTTGATGATGCGCGTGTAGATGTTGCCAGGCTCCGCGAGGCTGAAGAGCGCGGCCGCATGGTCGGTGTCGCGGAAGCTGTAGGACGTCGTTTGGTAGATCGGGAGGGCGCGGGCGCCTGTGGTGGGGTCGGGGACCTGGCCGGCATGGATCTGCTTGGTTTCGAAGGTCCAGCCGGTCTGGGAAGAGTCGCTCATGGAAAGTGTTCTCCTGGATAACGCGCGGCGCCACAAGGCTGAGAATCAGCCTGATTCGAAATCGCCTTGAGTCAGTGCGCAGCCGCGCGGCCGATGGGCAGGGGGGTCTTGCAGGCCATTCGGCCTAGCGACATCGGCTCATCGTGGACCTCCGTGGGCTTCAATCCCGTTCTCCGGGCCCGCCCAGCGGACCCGCGCTTGCTATCCGTCATGCGGACAACCCGGTCATCACCCGGGGCACCCCACCGCGGCTGGAGGGTTGCCGGCCAGCAAGCCGGGGCTTCACGCTGGCGCTCATGACCTGTCGTAGATAGTAGCGTTTTCTCCCTCAAGATGCCTACCGCCCCTCTGCGGGCTCTCGCCCGGCCGAGTGTCAGGCAGTTAGGCTGAATGCGGGAATGCTGACGCAACCGCTAATGCAGTACGCTTGTCATATTTGATTTGGTCGGCCCGCACACCGCCCACTCGATATAGGTTTAAGCCGATGAACCGTGCTGGCTGGAAACGCGCCGACTGTGCTCACAAAGCGCAAACAGCGTGCCGGAACGCCGGGGACACTGCCGAGGAGGACGCGAAGCACCCATGTCCAAGATCAAGGTTGAGGGCACCATCGTCGAATTAGACGGCGACGAAATGACCCGTATCATCTGGCAGTTCATCAAGGACAAACTGATTCATCCTTATCTGGATGTGAACCTCGAGTACTACGACCTCGGCATCGAGCACCGCGACGCCACGGACGACCAGGTAACTGTCGACGCTGCGCGCGCCATTCAGAAGCACGGCGTTGGCGTCAAATGCGCAACCATCACCCCAGACGAAGCGCGCGTTGAAGAATTCGGCCTCAAGAAGATGTGGCGGTCGCCGAACGGCACTATTCGCAACATCCTTGGGGGCACGATTTTCCGTGCTCCCATCATCATTTCGAACGTTCCCCGTCTGGTCCCCGGGTGGACGAAGCCGGTCGTCGTCGGCCGCCACGCGTTCGGCGACCAGTACCGTGCGACGGACTTCAAGGTGGACCGGCCCGGCACAGTGACCCTGACCTTCACTCCGGACGACGGCAGCGAGCCCATCGAACATGAAGTCGTCAAGATGCCCGACGCCGGCGGCGTCGTGTTGGGCATGTACAACTTCCGGAAGTCGATCGAAGATTTTGCGCGCGCGTCATTCTCCTATGGTCTTCAGCAGAACTACCCGGTGTACCTGTCGACGAAGAACACCATCCTCAAGGCGTACGACGGCATGTTCAAAGACACCTTCCAGGATGTCTTCGACAAGGAGTTCAAATCCCAATTCGATGCGGCTGGGCTCACCTACGAGCACCGGCTCATCGATGACATGGTGGCCTCCGCGCTCAAGTGGGAGGGCGGCTACGTGTGGGCCTGCAAGAACTATGACGGCGACGTGCAGTCTGACACCGTCGCGCAAGGATACGGCTCACTCGGGCTCATGACATCTGTGTTGATGACACCCGATGGAAAGACCGTCGAAGCCGAGGCAGCGCATGGCACGGTGACCCGGCATTTCCGCATGCATCAGCAGGGCAAACCCACATCGACGAATCCGATCGCGTCGATCTTCGCGTGGACACGGGGGCTTGAGCATCGCGGCAAACTCGATAACACACCCGCGGTGATCGAATTCGCGCACAAGCTCGAAGACGTCGTCATCAAAACCGTGGAAGAGGGCCAGATGACCAAGGACCTGGCCATTCTTGTCGGGGGGGAGCAGGGATGGCTCACCACCGAGGAGTTCCTCGGCGCCCTCGACGACAACCTGCAGGCTGCCGTCAAAGAAATCTAAACGCGCGAGGTTCGTCCGAAGCATGAGGTATCCGCCGTAATTCGTGTCACAAGACGTGCCGGGCGGGTATTGCCATCGGGGCTTGTTCTGTTCGGATGAAGCGTGGTGAAAACGTCGCAACCGGTCCAGGCAATTGCCGAAACTCGGGGGCAGTCGCTATGGCGCGCGCCCGCCATTCTTGCGATCATGCTCGGGTCGTTCGGTATCGGTACCACGGAATTCGTTGCGATGGGTCTGCTGCCGGAGATCGCTGCCGGTATCGGCGTCACCGAGCCGGCCGCGGGGCACACGATCAGCGCGTACGCGTTCGGCGTGGTCGTGGGTGCACCCCTCATCGCGATCGGAGCGGCGAGAGTCCCGCGGCGAAGACTGCTGATCGCGCTGATGGCCGCTTTCACGGTCGGGAATGCGGCAACGGTCTTCGCGCCGAATTACGAAGCCCTGCTCGCGGCGCGATTCGTGGCCGGTCTCCCACATGGTGCGTACTTTGGTGTGGCGGCGCTCGTCGCTGCGGAGCTCGCCGGCCCCGGCGTCCGTGCGCGAGCGGTCGCACAAGTGATGCTGGGCCTGAGTATCGCCAACGTCGCGGGCGTGCCCGCCGCCACCGCACTGGGGCAGCATTTCGGCTGGCGCAGCGCCTTCGTGCTGGTGGCGGTGATCGGAGTGCTGACGGTGGTTTTCCTGAACCGCGTCGTTCCGGACGTTGCGATGCCCGCGGGTTCAAGCCCGCTGAGAGAACTCAACGGATTCCGCAATATCCAGATCTGGCTGACACTGCTCACCGGGATCGTTGGTTTCGGCGGCATGTTCGCCGTGTACACGTACATCAGCTCGACGGTGCAGCAAGAATCGGGCGTACCGCGGTCACTCGTACCAGCGGTACTGATGCTGTATGGCGCGGGAATGATCGTTGGCAACATCATCGGTGGCGTGCTTGCCGATCGCAGTCTCAAACCGGCACTGTTCGGCCTCTTCGCGGGATTGTCGGCGCTGCTCGCACTCTTCACCGTCACTGCCGGGACCGCTCCGCTCGCCCTCGTCAACCTCGTGTTCATCTCGATCTTTGGGGCGGCACTCGTGCCGGCGCTGCAGACTCGGCTTATGGATGTCGCCAGGGACGCGCAGACGCTGGCCGCCACCGCGAACCACTCGGCGCTCAACGTCGCCAATGGTGTCGGCGCGCTGCTCGGCGGCAAGGTTATCGCGGCGGGGTACGGCTACACCGCTCCGGCAGCCGTCGGGGCGGTGCTGGCGGCAGCGGGTATCGGCGTGTTCGCTGTGGCTGTCCTGCTCGAAAATGCAGGCGGACGGCGGGGCAGCGTAACGGGCTAAGGGGCCGGCACACCCCATGCCCGGCTTCCACTTCACCTATCGCTCAGCTAGCGTGCCAAGACGTGTCGACTCCAGCCAGCTTCATTGTCTCCACAGTCAACGTAAACGGGGCCCGCGCCGCGGCGAAGAAAGGCATGCTTGCCTGGCTGCATGCCGCGGAGGCTGACGTGGTGTGTCTGCAAGAGACGCGTTGCGACGAAGGTCAGCTCGCAAGCGCGCTCGCGCCAGTGCTCGCGGAGGGCTGGCATCTGACGCAAGCTCCGTCGTCGATCAAGGGACGCAACGGCGTCGCTGTTCTCACTCGGTCCGCGCCCGTCGCCACGCGCATTGGCTTCGAAGACGATGAGTTTGCCGAGTCCGGCCGTTACCTCGAGGTTGATGTACCGGGTGCTGCCGGGCCGGTGACGATAGCGAGTCTGTACCTCCCGTCTGGTGATGTGGGTACTCCACGGCAGGACGAAAAGGACCGGTTCCTCAAGACGTTCGGTGACTACCTCACCACCGTCGCGCAGCGTGCGCAGATCATCTGCGGTGACTTCAACATCGCGCATACGCAGGCCGACATCAAGAACTGGCGCGGCAATCTCAAGTCATCCGGCTTCTTGCCCCATGAGCGCGCCTGGCTCGACGGGCTAATCGGGGACGTCGGCGAGTGGATTGACGTCGTGCGCGCGGCGTATCCCGGCGCCGATGGTCCGTACACGTGGTGGTCGTACCGCGGGAAAGCGTTCGACAATGACGCCGGATGGCGGATCGACTACCAGGTCGCCACGCGGATGCTCGCTGCTCGAGCTGCCGACGCCCGCGTCGAACGTGCCCCGTCGTATGATGCGCGATGGTCCGACCATGCGCCCGTCACCGTACGTTATGCCTGATCGCTACTAGTTCAGAAAGCACGAGAGCCACATGTCGTCTCCTATGTCGCCGCAGCCCAGTACGGGCAAGCCGCGTGTTCTGTCCGGGATCCAGCCGACCGCCGACTCGTTTCACCTGGGGAACTACCTTGGTGCGCTGAAGAACTGGGTTGCGATGCAGGACGATTACGATGCTTTCTACTTCATCCCCGACATGCACGCGATCACCGTGGCGCATGACCCGAAGGCGCTGCGGGCCCGTACACGTAACGCGGCTGCACAGCTGCTGGCCACTGGTATTGATCCGTCGCGTTCGACGATTTTCGCGCAGAGCCAGGTGCCTGAGCATGCTCAGCTTGCCTGGGTACTGATGTGTATCACCGGTTTTGGTGAAGCTAGCCGCATGACGCAGTTCAAGGACAAGTCAGCGAAAGAGGGCACCGAACACTCCAGTGTGGGGCTTTTCACGTATCCGATGCTGATGGCCGCTGACATTCTGCTGTATCAGGCGCAGTATGTGCCCGTCGGTGAGGATCAGCGTCAGCACTTGGAGTTGACGCGCGACCTCGCGCAGCGGTTCAACAGCAGGTTCGGCAAGTCCTTCGTCGTCCCCAGCGCGTTCATTACCAAGGAAGCAGCGAAGATCTATGACCTGCAGGAACCGCGCGCGAAGATGAGCAAGTCCGGTCCGAGCCCGGCGGGACTAATCAATCTGCTCGATGAGCCGAAGGTGTCGGCGAAGAAGATACGTTCCGCGGTGACTGACACGGAGCGCGACATTCGCTACGATCCCGAAGCGAAGCCGGGAGTATCGAACCTGCTCGTTATCAACTCTGCGCTTTCTGGGCGTTCCGTTGCCGAACTCGAACTGCATTTTGCCGGAAAAGGTTACGGTGATCTCAAGGTCGACACCGCCGAGGTTCTCACCGAGTTCGTCGTCCCGTTCCGTGAGCGGGTTGCCGAGTATCTCGATGATCCTGCCGAGCTCGACCGCGCGCTCGATATCGGTGCGCAGCGAGCACGGTCGGTAGCGTCGGAAACGTTGGCGGCGGTATACGACAAGATCGGATTTCTCCCACCGAAGGGGTGACCGTAGTGGCGGACAAGCCGAGCTTCCTCGACAAGCAGCGCGCGAAATACCCGTGGTTTGACCATCTCATGCGGGCTGTCACGCGCTTCAACGAGCAGCACGGTGACTATTACGCCGCCGGTATCACTTACTTCAGCGTGTTCGCACTAGCCCCACTGATGCTGGTGGGCTTCGCGACGGCCGGTTTCGTGCTTGCACGTAACGAAACGCTGCTGGCTGATCTCCAAACTGCGATATCGGACGAACTCCCTGGCGGCTTTGGGGAGCAGATTGGTGAATTGCTTGAGCATGCGATCGAGCAGCGTGGCACAGCACTGAGCATCGGACTGATCCTGGCGTTATACGCTGGGCTTGGCTGGATCGGGAACCTTCGCAAAGCGCTCACGATGCAGTGGGGCATTACCCCGCCCAAACTCAACTTCATTACGACGAAGATCAGCGACCTGGGCGTGATGGCTGGTCTTTTCCTCGCGATCGGTGTTTCGCTCGGTCTCACCGCACTGAGCGCGACGCAGCTCATGGACTTTGTGTTATCCCCGTTGGGACTTTATGACGCACCAGGAGTCGGCGTCGCCGCCCGAATCGTGTCATTCCTCCTTGCTGTGGCAGCGACGTGGCTCGTATTCACCTGGGTGATCGCTAAGTTGCCCAGGTACCCGGTTGCGATACGTAGCGCGGTCCGGGCCGCACTGGGAATGGCGATCTTCTTCGAAATTTTCAAGCAATTCGGGCAGATCTACCTGACTGGTGTCATGAATAACCCGGCAGGTGCGGTGTTCGGTCCGATTATCGGCATCCTTGTTTTCGTTTACTTCACCGCTCGAGCTCTGCTCCTGTTTACCGCATGGGCGGCGACGTCATCGGAAAGCATGGAACTCGCGCCTGTGGCGCCGCCCGAGCCCGTAATGATCAACATGCCAGTCGTCGTCAGGGAAGGCAACGCGGTCGCAGCGGGTATCGCGGCGTTCGGTATTGGTGCCGCGACCGTTGTGGGGCTCTCCGCGCTGCGCCGCAAGGAACCTCAGCGCTGAATTTCACCGGTTGCGCCGGCGGCCGGCGCGTATCGCGACGTAAAGCATCAAGGCGATCAGGGCTGCGCCGCCCGCCCCGATCAGCACGCGCTGGCCGGTCTCGGGAGACGATGGGCTCGGCGGGCTGGTAAGGCCATCGTCCGCTGCGGAAACGGGGGGCGACAACGCGGGTGACTCATCGCGTGACTGGGCCTCCATGATGCTTGCGATCGCGTCGAGGGTGCCGATGCTGGCGCCTTCTGGAACGCGGAAACCGTAATCGAACAGATCAGCAATCTGCTTCCACACTGGATGCGGCTCGTTCTCGGCCTTCAGCACCGAAACGACTAGCCGGCGGCCATCGCGTTCCGCAGCCCCGACGTACGTATGGCGCGCGGCATTCGTGTAGCCGTTCTTTCCGCCGATCGAGTCTGGATACATCCAGTTCACGACGTTGTCGTTACCCATGGCGAAGCCCGGGCGATCGACATCGCCGGGCAACTCGGGGTCGGCTGGGTATCCGGGGAAGTCGATCTGATCGAGCTGCAAGTAGGCCGCAAACTCAGGGATCTGCATCGCCGCCCGGAAGATCACGGCGAGGTCGTACGCGGACGAGGACATCCCTGGGCCGTCGAGGCCGGATGGCGTTGCGGTGCGTGTGTCGAGCGCACCGAGTTCCGCCGCGTACTCATTCATCTTCCGGATCGTCTCGTCGACGCCACCGAGCTGTTGGGCAATCGCGTTTGCCGCGTCATTTCCCGACGAGAGGACCAGCGCCTGCATCAGTATTTCGTTGGTGTACACGCCTCCGGGCCCGATACCAGCACGGCTGCCCTCGATGTTGGCGTCCTCTTGAGTGCCGACGATCGTACGGCCCAGATCGATTTCGCCGAACGCGACGAGTGCAAGCAACGTTTTTATTGTGCTGGCAGGGCGGTGGCGGCCGTGCGGGTCTTTTGCAGCGAGCACCTCGCCAGTGTCGAGATCGGCGATCAGCCAGCTCTCGGCCGAGATTTCGCTGGGCGCGTCAGGCGCGTCGTCGGCGTGTGCGAGTCCGCAATACCCCAGCCCTGGACCGCCTACCGGCTGATCTGGAACTGGCAGCGGTTCGGGAGCTGATTCCCCGGCGCGAGGTTCCTCTGACGTGTCGGTGGGCGGGGGCGGAGTTTGCCGAGCCGGGCAGTCGGAGGTGTCAGGTGTCGTGAAAGGAGCCGCAGACGTCGTTGTGGGGCCCGGTATTTCTGGTTCCTGCAGCTGGGCAGCTGCAGGCGTGATCGCGAAACTCGCGGTGGCAAGTGAACCCGCTACCGCGATCGCGGCGATCCGGACTTTCCTGGACGTATGCATCGAGTTGGGAGCGTATTGCAATGCGGGAGATGTACCAACCTGAACCGCCGAAATGCGTCGGCGAACATGGTCACACTGAATACCGGTGAGTCGGTCTCCACACCAAGGGAGTGGTCATGCGGATGCTGCAACGCGGGCACGGCGGCGTGTCAGTTCACGGGGAGCTGCGGCATCAGTGCTGGGGCTTCATGCTTGGCTCGCTGTTCTTCACAGTGGGTGCCGCGCCCGGTTTCGCGAAACCGGCCGGCGCGAGCATGGCAAACGCGCTGTTCTTCACCGGTGCGCTGTTCTTCACGGCCGCCGCGTGTATCCAGCTTATGCTCAGCGAGGATGCCCGGGTGCGGCACTTGTCCGTCCCTGGTGTGCGGGCTGAGTGGTTAGCCGCGGCAGCGCAACTAGTTGGCGCCCTGCTCTTCAACGTCAGTACCAGCGCGGCCCTGCGAGTGCACCACCCGGTGGCGGATGAGCGAGCCCTCGTGTGGACGCCGGACGCGGCCGGGTCGGTGGCTTTCCTCGTCAGTGGTGCGCTGGTACTGGTGGTCGCGCGAGATGCAGGAACGATCCGTGCGATGCGGACCCGTGCGTGTTACGCCGTGTGGCTGAACTTCATCGGCTGCCTCGCATTCGCGGCTTCGGCGGTCGGTGCGTTTGTCACCGCGTCGGATGTGCCCGAGGACGCGTCGGTGGCCACGATGGGAACGTTCGCGGGTGCACTGTGCTTCTTTGCGTCGGCGTGGTTGTCACTGCCGGGACGTGAAGCCCGCCCGATCGGCGAGGGGCACACAGTGCGGCGGTGAGATTCCCGATCGGGAGCAGCCGCGACCTGCCAATGCCCTAGGATTACTTGAATGTCGATCAGCGATACCGCGAGCTTGGCGCCGCGCAAACGGCCCCGCGATCGCAAGCAGATTATCCTCGCTAAAGCGAGCAAACTGTTCATCGCGCAGGGATACCACCAGGTTTCGATGGCGGACATTGCTGATGCCGTGGGAGTGACCCCCACGGCGCTCTACCGGCATTACAAAAACAAGGAAGAACTTCTCGAACAGGTGCTGCTCACCGCTGCCGTTGGTGTCCGCGACACCGTCGTCGCAGCGTGTGCCGACGGACGTCCCACGGCCGAGGTTCTCGCCGACTTGTCGGCCTTCGCCTTCGCTGCCCGCGGGGTGCATCCGCTGCTGCGCCGGGAGGTACGGCATTTGCCTGCCTCGCAGCAGCGCGCGGTCGCGGTGCTGATCGTGGAAGCGGTACGCGCGATCGGTGGGGTGGTCGCCGCTGCCCGGCCGGACCTGACTCCACATCACTGCCGCCTCGTCGCCTGGTACCTCATCTGGATGCTTGGAAGCATCTCGTACCATCGCGTCGAGGTAGCTGAGGAGGACGGCATCCACATCCTTTGCCGCCTCGCTGGCGACATGATCGGCGCGCTGCCGGTACCGCAGCCCTACCCGCAATTGATCACCGCAGGCGAGGCGGAACGTCTAGTTCAGGCCGACGCGAGTGGTGAGCGCCGGGAGGAACTTATCGCGGCGGCTACGACCCTTTTCGGCGAACAGGGGTACGTCGCTACGACGATCGAGGATGTCGCCGCGCGTGCTGGCATGGTGGGTCCCAGCATCTACCACTACTTCCCGCGCAAATCAGACCTGCTCAAGGTCATCCTCGATCGTTGTGCCCGCTGGATCGACGGGTACATCGCGCGAGCGGTCACGGAGAGTGGCGCCCCTGACGACATCGTGCGTGCGATGATGCGTTACTACGCCGAATTCAGTGTCGCTCACCCGGGCCTCATAGCAGTGGCGGCAACCGAACCGATGCACTTGTCACCCGACATCAACGCAGGGCGCACCCGCGACATCCAGCGTGATGGCGTGGTGTCGTGGGCAACGCTCCTGCAGTATGCGCGGCCGGGCATGAGCCGTGCGGAAGCGCGGCTGCGTGTCATCGCTGCGACGACCGTCGCTAACAATGCGGTGCTGCGGAGACCCTTCGGTTTGCAGCACGCAGACGACCTCACGGCCGTCGGTCATGCGATACTCGCGGTCAGTGTGAACTAAGCAGAGCGCCGTATTCCACACCGCCGTCAACGCGCTGCGGGCTGAGCTTCACGGTCGTGCCTGTCCTCCACGCGTGTGACGCGGCCTGGGCCAAGTCGAATGCGGCCAGCGCATCGAGCCCAGTACAGCGCGGCTGCTCTCCAGTCTGCACGCACTGCGCGAACGCTTCGACTTCGGCCTGGTAGGCGAACGGATAACGCTGCTCAAAATCCGCTACGAGCGGCACTGTAGCTGAGCCGGGTGTTCGCCACTCGTAGCCGAAGCGTCTGGGGTTGTCGATGCGCAATGTCGCACGTGAACCGACGACCTCGGTGGAGCACTCGTACCCGTAACCCGCAGCCCGGCTGTTGTCGATAACGCCCAGCGCGCCGTTCTCGAAACGCACCACCACCACCGCGGTGTCGACATCGCCGATCGCGGCAAACCCCTCCGGATCGCTCAGCGAACTTCCGTAGGCACTGACCTCGACGATTTCACCGGCGATCCATCGCGCAGTGTCGAAGTCGTGAACCGTGACGTCGACGAAGAAGCCACCCGAACCCGCGAGAAACTCGGCTTTCGGTGCGATCATGTCGCGCAGCGACGTCCGGAACATGAAAACCTCGCCGAGTTCGCCGGCTTTGATCCGATGGACCCCGGCCACCCAGTCTGGGTCGAAACGCCGGTGGAAGCCAACCTGGAACTGGACGGCAGCCTTCTTCACCGCGTCGAGCACGTCGACGGTGGCGGCCCGGTCCAGCGAAATCGGCTTCTCCGAGAAGACATGCTTCCCGGCTTCCGCTGCGGCGATCGTCAGCGGTGCGTGCGTACCAGTGGGCGTCGCGATAGCGACTGCATCGATGTCGGGATTGTGCAGCAGCTCCTCATACGTCGTTGTCCATGGCACGCCGAACTGTTCGCCGATCTCCCGTGCGACGTCTTCACGAGCGTCGAACACGGCCGCCAGCTGCGCGGATGGGCAGCGGCCAGTGAGGTTGGCGAGATGAATTCTCCCCATACGACCCAGACCGGCGAGAGCTATGGATGTCTTGGTGCTCATTCGTTCGTCCTTGACATCAAGGGCCCGAAGGCATTTAGTGGACGGTCTCAGTGAGATTGCGGGAAACCGAGGTTCAGGCCGCCGTGGCTCGGATCGAGCCAGCGTTCGGTGACAACTTTGCCGCGGGTGAAGAAGTGAATGCCTTCCGCCCCATGCGCGTGCGTGTCACCGAAGAGCGACGACTTCCAGCCGCCAAAGCTGTAGTACGCCATCGGGACTGGGATCGGCACATTGATGCCGACCATGCCGACCTCGACCTCATTCTGGAAGCGCCGGGCGGCCCCGCCGTCGTTGGTGAAGATGGCAGTGCCGTTGCCGTACGGGTTTACGTTCACCAGTTCCAGTGCGTCGTCATAGCTTTCAACACGCAGGACCGACAGCACCGGGCCGAAGATTTCTTCGGTATAGCAGGTCATCTCGGGTGTGACGTGGTCGATGACGGTCGGGCCGAGCCAGAAACCGTTCTCGCCACCATCTGCCTGTACTTGGCGGCCGTCGAGGGCGATTGTCGCGCCGGCCGCTTCGCCCGCATCGATATATGATGCGACTTTATCGCGGTGCTGCTTGGTGACCAGGGGACCCATGTCGCAGTTCTTCGTGCCGTCACCGGTCTTGATGGTCTTGGCGCGTTCGTTGATCTTCGCGACGAGTGCGTCTCCTACACCGCCGACGGCAACGAGGGCGGAGATCGCCATGCAGCGTTCGCCAGCGGACCCGAAGCCTGCATTGACCGCGGCGTCAGCCGCGAGATCAAGGTCGGCATCGGGAAGAACCACCATGTGGTTCTTCGCACCTCCGAGGGCCTGCACCCGCTTGCCGTGCGCGGTCCCGGTGTTGTAGACGTACTGCGCGATCGGGGTGGAACCGACGAACGAGATCGCCTTGATGCCCGGGTTGGTGAGGAGTTCGTCCACCGACGTCTTGTCGCCCTGGACGACATTGAACACGCCCGGCGGCAGCCCCGCCTCGGCCCAGAGTTCAGCCAGCCATATCGACGCTGAAGGATCCTTCTCAGACGGCTTCAGGACGACGGTGTTGCCGGTTGCGATAGCGAGGGGGAAGAACCACATCGGCACCATCGCGGGGAAGTTGAACGGGCTGATCACGGCGACCGGGCCGATCGGCTGACGGATCGAGAACACGTCGACTTTGGTTGACGCGTTCTCGGTCATGCCGCCCTTGAGTAAATGTGGGATACCGCACGCGAATTCAACGACCTCCTGGCCGCGCGTGATCTCACCGAGGGCATCGGAGAGGACCTTGCCGTGCTCGGAGGTGATGATCTCCGCGAGTTCAGGCTTGCGCTCGTTGAGCAGCTCGCGGAACCTGAACAGGATCTGGACGCGCTTCGCGAGCGACGTGTCACGCCAAGCTGGGAAGGCAGATGAGGCCGCATCAATCGCTGCGCGGGTGTCCTCCACAGAGGCGAGCGCGACCTGCTTGGTTACTTCACCCGACGCCGGGTTGGTGACGGGAGCGGTTTTCGTGCTCGTGCCGCCGAACGGTTTGCCGTCGACCCAATGCGAAATCGTGGTGGTGTCAGTGCTGGTGGTCATGTGTGGTGATTCCTTGAAGAGTGGTGGTTATCAGGCGAGTTCGGAGGTGATCCGGTCGAGCATCCGCTTGTGGATCTCGTCGGCCTTTTCTTCCCAGCCGAAGACGCACACGGTGGCTACGCCGTCGAACTGCACGTCTCGTAAGGTGGAAAAGAAGTCCTCCCATGGCACCTCGCCATGCCCGATCTCGTTGTGCTGGTGAATCCGTACATCTGCTCCAGGCGGGTTGATGATGTACCGGTTGCCCTGGTTCGCTCGGTGGTTGTAGCAGTCGGCAATGTGCACGTGCGCGAGCTTGTCGCTAGCTTGGCGAAGCATCTCGCCCACGTTGTACGCGCCGTCGGATAGATGAAACGAATGGGGTGCGCAGTACACGTAATTCACCCACGACTTGTTGAGCCCGCGAATGATGTTCAGCGCATCAGCGTTTCGCTCGGCGAAGTCGTACGGGTGGGCCTCGAGGTTCAGCGCGATGCCGTACCGCTCAAAGACAGGGATGAGTTCCTCCATCGACCGGTAGAAAGCATGTTCTGACTCACGCGGACGGTTCGGGTCCCCGGACAACTCTGAGTTCACCAGCGGGCATTCGAGGTCATTTGCGATCTCGAGCAGCCGCTTCCAGTTGCGGACCTGCGCCCGCCGTTCTTGCTCATCAGGGGATGCCCAGTTGAATACGGGAACGAGGGTAAGTACCTGGACGCCGGTCTCTTTCATCGCTTGCTTGACGTCGGCGATTGCGGCGTCATCGGCCTTGGGATAGTGATGCCAAAAGAAGAAGTCGGCGCGCGGCGAGAGTTCGAGGTACTCGTAGCCGAGATCCGCCGCCTTGCGGACCTCATCGGCGACCGACAGTTCGGGGTGGTACATGTTGGGGTCGAGCGCGATCTTGACCACGTCGGCTCCTCTCAGGTGGTTGTCAGGCTCCAGGGATGGACGCACGTTCGGGCAACTCGATCGCGACCCGTTCGCCGGAGTTCAGTGCGCGAACGCCGGCCTCGCAAACCACCGCGGCTGCGTAGCCATCCCACGCGCGCGGGCCGTTCACGACGTAGTTGCCGCTCGCGATCGCCTTGCGGGACTGATCCGCCCATGCCTGCAATTGGCTGGCGTATGCCTGATCGAAGCGCTCCCTGAAGTCGGCGGTCACCGGCCCGCCCCAAACCCCCGGTGCGGTCTTGTGCACCGCCCCCATACCGAGGCCGATCTGGACTGAACCGCGTTCGAAGACTGCTTCAGTCCGGACCTCGTATGCGATTCCGGTGTTCACAAAAACTTCGACGTCGACCATGCGGCCGCTTTCCGTTTCGAAGATTGCGAACTGCGGATCACGCAGGTTCTCGTGCGACGTGGAGACCGGCGCAGGTGTGAGAATACGTACGGCGGTGATCTCCTCACCGAAGAGGAACCGCGTGACGTCGACCTCGTGGACCAGCGCGTCCTTGACGACCATCTCGGAATCGAAATGCGGATGGGTGGCCTTGTTGCGGTGCGCGCAGTGCAGAAGCAGCGGGGCACCGAGTTCGCCGGACTCCACAACGCCGCGAAGGTGTGCATACTCGTGGTCATAGCGGCGCATGAAGCCGACTTGGATGAGCTGCTTGCCGAGTTCGGCTTCAGCCTTCACGATCGCGAGCGAGGACTCTGCGTCGGTGGTCAGCGGCTTTTCACACAGCACCGGTTTACCGGTTTCAAGGCACGCCAGCACCTGTTTTTCATGTGCCGGGCCAGGTGTGGCGATAACGACAGCGTCCACATCGTCGGCGGCGATCGCCTCCAGTGGATCGCTGACCACACGGGCACCTGTCGAGTGGGCAACCTCCTGCGCGCGTTCGGGGGAGAAGTCGTTGATGACCGTCACTGCAACACCGCTGGTACGGTTTGCGAGGGTCTCAGCATGGTAGGTCCCCATCAGCCCGACGCCGAGGACAGCAACACGGAGTGTCATTGGTGTGGTCCTTTCAGTTCTTGTACGGCCAGCGGCGGACGGGTCCGAGTCCGCAGGCGGAAAAGTAGCCAGCGGTGCGGGCTCCGATGGGCAGAGGGATATGGGGTGCCACGGGGTACAGGTCCTGCTCGACGATCGTGAAGATGTCGCTGTCGAGCTTCGCGAGTGCATCCAACAGCGGTGGCATGTCAGGGATGCCGTGGGGCGGTTCCACCATCGCGCCGAGCTTGACGGCTTCGGAGAACGGCAGATTCTGCGCACGCACCGTTGTGAGCACTTCAGGGTCGACTTGCTTGAGGTGGACGTAGTGAACGCGCTCCGGGAATTTCCGGATGATGTCCACGTTGTCGCCATCGCAGTAGGAAATGTGGCCGGTGTCGAGGCATAGGTTCACGTACTGCGGATCGGTGTCCTGCAGGTACCGTTCCACGCGTTCCTGCGTGTCGACGTGTGTGTCGACGTGTGGGTGGAACACAAGCTCGATACCGAACTCTTCCAGCATGATCTTTGCGAGTTCATTCGACCCGTTAACCAAGTCGTTCCATTGTTGCGCCTCAAGGTCTGCAGCTTCGGTCGCCGCACCTGAATGCATGTCGGTGTATTGCTCGGGCAGGTGCACAAGATACTTCGCGCCCACGGCTTGCAGCAGCCGGGCTTCCTTGCTGAAAGTATCGATGGCCTCCTTCAGCGCATCGCGGCCGCGGTGAAGCCCGGCGAATACCGTTCCGCCGCTGACTTTCAGCTGACGCTGCTCCAACTCATCGCGTAGCCGACCGGGGTCCTGCGGCAGAAAGCCCGCCGGTCCGAGTTCGGTCCAGCTATAGCCGGCCTGGGCGATCTCATCGAGGTACTGTTGCCAGCTGACCTGGTGGTCGTCTTCAGGAAACCAGACACCCCAGGAATCGGGTGCGGTGCCGAGGGTGAGTCGAGAAAGGTCTGTCATGGACTTGTGTCCTTCACTATTCGGAGGGCGTCAGATAGTGCCGCTGCACGGACTTCCACGCGTCATAGACTTCGCGGGCTTGTTGCGTCGATTCGAGTGCCGACGTCTCTGACACGGGCACGTCCCACCAGGACTTGCTGTCAGGTGCGTTCGTCATGAGGTCACTCTCGACGTGGATCACGGTGGGCCGTGGGCTGGTCTTGGCGTGCTTGATCGCTGCGGCGAACTCTGACGCAGTGTGTGCCCGGATAACTTCCGCACCAAGGCTTTCCGCGTTTGCTGCGAGGTCGACGGGCAAGACGTCGCCGTCGAGGCGGCCGCGGTCGGAGCGGTAACGGTATTTCGTACCGAACCGCTGCGAACCGAGTTCTTCAGAAAGTGAACCGATCGACGCGTAGCCGTCGTTCTGCACGAGAACAACGTTGACGGGGACGCCCTCCTGCACCGCCGTGACGAGTTCGGTCGCCATCATCAGATAGGAGCCGTCACCGACCATGACGAACACGTCGCGGTCCGGACACGCCATCTGAATCCCGAGACCGCCAGCCACTTCGTAGCCCATGCAAGAATACGCGTACTCCACGTGATATCCCTTGCTATCGCGGGTACGCCACATCTTGTGCAAGTCGCCAGGCATTGAGCCAGCAGCGCACACCACGACGTCACGGGGATCGGTGAGTTCGTTGACCAGCCCGATGACTTCAGACTGCAGCAGTCTCCCGCTTTCGCCGGTACGGCCCGGGTGGTACGCCGACTCGACCATGGCGTCCCATTCGGCTGCGAGACTGCGGACCCGCTCCTGATACTCGTCCGTGGTGCGATACCCGTCGATCAGATCAGCGAGTGCCGTGAGTGTTTCGCGCGCATCCGCGAGAACCCCGACCGCGCTGTGCTTGCACACATCGAGTGAGCACACGTTGATGTTCACGAACTTCACGTCCGGGTTTGAGAACGCGGTTCGTGAGGCGGTCGTGAAATCGCTATAGCGGGTGCCGATACCGATGACCACGTCAGCGTCAGCGGCGAGCGCGTTGGCAGCAGTTGTGCCTGTTGAGCCGATCGCACCCACCGCGAGCGGGTGGTCGTAACGCAGCGCGCCCTTGCCCGCCTGGGTTTCTCCCACTGGGATGCCAGTCTGCTCAGCGAAGGCTCTGAGCGCCTCCGTTGCGCGCGAATAATGCACTCCGCCACCCGCAACTAGCAGTGGCTTCTGGGCTGCGCGGATGAGGTCGAGGGCACGTGCCACCTGGCCGGGCTGCGGCACGACCCGTCCGAGGTGCCAGGTGCGCTCGTTGAACAGCGCTACCGGCCAGTCGAACGCTTCAGCCTGGACGTCCTGCGGAATCGCCACGGTAACCGCGCCGGTTTCAGCCTGATCCGTGAGCACACGCATCGCCCCGAGCAACGCCGAGGGCAGCTGCTCGGGACGCCACACCCGATCGAAGAACTTCGAGACGGGGCGCAGCGTGTCGTTGACCGTGAGGTCACCTGAGTCGGGGCGCTCGAGCTCTTGCAGGACCGGGGCGCTTACGCGGGTCGCAAAGGTGTCGGCGGGGAGCAGCAACACCGGTATGCGGTTAG
This sequence comes from Hoyosella sp. YIM 151337, assembly GCF_026041215.1. GTDB lineage: Bacteria > Actinomycetota > Actinomycetes > Mycobacteriales > Mycobacteriaceae > Hoyosella. The sequence goes on along the minus strand of NZ_JAPEIQ010000006.1, from coordinate 525,610 downwards.
TCGTAGCGAGCGCCGCGCCGGTCACAAGGTTGGTGGCGCCGGGCCCGATGGACGTCGTCACCGCCCACGTCTGGAGGCGGTCCTTAGCCCGTGAGTAGGCCACCGCGGTGTGCACCATGGCTTGCTCATTGCGGCCGAGGATGTAGGGCAGCGCCTCCGGGTCCTCGAGTTCGGCCTGCAAGAGCGCCTGGCCGAGGCCTGCGACGTTGCCGTGACCGAAGATGCCGAAGCAGCCGGCGAACAGTTTCTGTCGTTCACCGTCGCGCTCGACGAATTGATTGGCGAGGAACTTGATCGTCGCTTGGGAAACAGTCAGCCGCACGGTTGGTTCGTCATTGGGAATTCTGCCCTGCGGGGTCTGGTTAATCGGTGCCACGACTATGCTCCGGAGTTGGGTCGAAGGGGGAGACGGGGGTCAACGTCCTGGCTATCCCAGGTGCCGCGGATCCACGTGTGCTGGGGATCGTCGGTAATCTTCCAGGCGCGCACCGCGCCAGGACCGGCCATGACGTTGAGGTAATACATGTGGTGGCCGGGCGCGGCGACGGACGGGCCGTGGTAGCCGTGTGGAATCAGCACGGCATCGCCGGTGCGGACCTCTTCAAGGACCTCGATGGGTCGCTCTTTGGTGCCATATACGCGCTGATAGCCGAAGCCCCGACCGGTGGTGTCGACCCCACCGGTGAACGAGCCATCACCAGGATCAGCCTCGGAGATCTCGAAGTAGTAGATCTCTTCAAGGGAGGACTCAGCCTCGGTTTCTTCGTCATGCTTGTGGCTGGGGTAGCTGGACCAATTGCCACCCGGTGTTACGACTTCGCACGCGATAAGTGAGTCCGCTTCAAATGCGTCGGCGGTGCCGAAATTACGGACCTCGCGACTGCAGTTGCCGGCGCCGCGCAACTCCACGGCGACGTCATTGGCCGCGACATAGCGCATTGGAAGTTTGTTTTTCGCGCGAGCTCCGCACAGCGCGATGCGGCCTCCTGCCTCTGTGGAAAGCGTGAATTTGCTGTCTCGGCCGACGTACACGAAATCGCTGGGACCTGTGAAGACGGAGGTGCGACCCTGGAGTGCGAACGTTCCCGCACCGTTTGCGACGGTGGCTGATCCCGCGAGGGGAATCACGATGTACTCGTCATCACGAGTCTCCAATGTGAGGCGCTGCCCGGGTTCGAGGTTGGCGATGCGCAGGCTCGATTCAGTCCAGCCTGCGGACTGCGGCGTGACTTGGAGGGCAAAGGGACCGCGCGCCGCCGCACCGTTAGGGAGGTAATAATTGCTTCGCTTCAGAGTGTCTAGCATGTGTAGTCCTTAAGGGTCACGAGATCAGCGGAGCAACGAGACTGCGGTTGCCACAGCACCTGCGACGTTGTCGTCATGTGGATAGAGCAGCGTGCGACCGACGATGAGCCCGCGAACTGACGGCAGTGCCAAAGCATTCGCCCAACTTGAATAAGTGTCGTCGGGGTCTCCGTCGGGATCTCCGCCGAGCAGCAAGGTGGGGAGTGTCGTTGCGTTCATGACGCGTTCCATCTCGTGCACCACAGGCAACTTCATCCAGGTGTACGCGGAGGTTGAGCCGAGGCCCTGGCCGATGTGGATCGACTTGATGACGGCGTCAGGACTCAGGTCGTTGCGTACCTTGCCCCCCACCCACCGGGACAAGAAGGGCTCAACCATCGCGATGAGTTCGCGCGCCGCGAGGTCGTCGATCGCTTGCGCGCACGCCTGCAGAGTTGGCAGTGTGCCTGCGTCCTCGAGTGCGATGCGGCACAGCATTTTCGCTCCGTTGAGTCCTTGCCGCGCAGTCGATTCGGCCGTTGCGCCGGTCATCCGGTCGTCGAACTCGAATGATGCGCCGGCGATGCCGCCGCGGTTCATCGACGAGAACACGACTTTGTCTTCGAGCGCACCCAAGAGAAGAAGGTCCTCAAGCACGTCGTTGGTGGCTAGGACGCCATCCACGCCGGGGTTGGCGAGTGCTTCGCGAAGCCGGTCGAGCAGTTCGAGGCGGCTCGCCATCGCGTCATGGTTGCCTCGCACCGCAAGCGCGCCCCGCGCGGGATGATCGGCAGCGACAATCATCAGTCTGCCGTCATCCCGGATTGTTGGACGACGGCCGCGGGCTGCCCATGCGCGGGTGATGGCGGAGGGTTCGGCTGCGCGAAGCGCGGTGACTTCGGCGTAGTTCGAGCAGACAGGTTTTCTGCCCGGCAGTTCAGCGAGGAGCGTGTCAGACATGGAGCGACTCCTCGTCCGGAAGGAAGGCGGTGATTTCGCCCTCTGTTGGCATTGCGGTAGAGCATTCGAGGCGCGACGCGACGATCGCACCTGCGGCGTTTGCGTGGCGCAGGACCTTCTCGAGCGGCCAGCCAGCGAGCAAGCCGTGGCATAGAGAGCCACCGAACGCATCGCCGGCGCCGAGGCCGTTGACGACGTCCACGGCAATCGGAGGTACGACGACCGAACCGGAACGGTTCTTTCCAAGCACACCTTTCGGGCCCTGCTTAACGATCGCGATTTCGACACCGAGGTCGAGCAACGCGTCAGCCGCTTTGTGCGGTTCGGTCTCTCCTACTGCAACCTCGCATTCCTCGCGGTTACCGACGGCCACAGTGATATGAGGGAGAGCTCGTTGCACCTGCTCAGTTGCCGCCTCAGCGGATTCCCAGAACATTGGGCGGTAATCGAGGTCAAGCACAGTGAATGGCCGGCGCTCGCGAGCTTCCCAGGCAGCGAAATGCGCGCTGCGGCTTGGCTCTTCGGACAGGCCGGTAACGGTCGACCAGTAGAGGCGCGCGTTGCGCACCGCACGGGCGGGAATGTCGGCTGGCGTAACTTGCAGGTCTGGCGCGCTCGGCTTGCGGTAGAAGTACAACGGGAAGTTGTCGGGCGGGAAGATCTCGCAGAACGTGACCGGTGTGGCGTACTCGCTATTTGTGATCACGTAGCGGTTCTCGACGCCGAGGCGCTGAAGTTCTTGTTTCACGTAACGGCCGAACGCGTCATCTCCGGCCCCGGAGATCAGCGCCGACCGGCGCCCGAGGCGTGCGGCCGCCACGGTGACATTGGCGGCACTACCGCCAAGAAACTTGCCAAACGAGGTGACGTCCTCAAGACCCACTCCGGTCTGGAGCGGGTAAATGTCGACTCCGCTGCGGCCGATCGCGAGAACGTCATAGACCTGACCGTCGGCCCTCGAGGTATTCGATGTGGCCGGGTCCGATCCCGATGGATTGTGTGTGACCTGCACTATTTCGCTCCCACTGTGTCGCTGCTGTTCGCTCGGTGTTGCGTTACCGCCAGGGGTACAAGCGCCACTCGTAGTTCTGACTGTGCGCCAGCACACATGCCACTGTCAAGACTTTGTCCTAACATTCGGACGTTGTGTCTTTCGATGGTATCGTGGTTTGATCAGCACTGGTGCTGTGAAGTGTCCCTGTGGCCGGGGGGCCCTCGGGATGTTCCGTCGCGGGCGTCCAAAGAACGGAGGCGTGTTGTGAGCGTGCCGCTAGAACTTCGTCTCGACCGCTCAAGCCCGCTTCCGCTGTACTATCAGCTCGCCGAGGCGATTGAGCAGGCGATTCACGAAGGCGTGCTGAATCCTGGCGACAGGGTAGAGAACGAGATCGCGCTCGCGGAGCGGCTCAACCTGTCCCGGCCGACAACGCGCCGCGCGATCCAGGAACTCGTCGACAAAGGGCTGCTCGTTCGTAAGCGCGGGGTAGGCACGCAGGTGGTGCAGGCCCCTCTGCACCGCCAGGTTGAGCTGACCAGTCTGTATGACGATCTGATGCGCGCCGGAAAGAAGCCGGGCACCACGATGCTCGAATACACCCTCCACGGAGCCGAATTGGAGGTTGCGCGCGAGCTCAACCTGCGCGCAGGGGACGATGTCGTGCTGATTCGCCGGTTGCGGCTCGCCGATCAGGAGCCGATCGCACTGATGGCGAACTACCTTCCGGCGGAGGTTGCGCCCCCAGAAGATGAACTCGCGTCTCGAGGGCTCTATGAGGCGCTGCGGGTGCGCGGCATTCACATCCGGATAGCCCGGCAGCGGATCGGCGCACAAGCCGCGTCCAAAGAGGAAGCTGAACTGCTCGACGAGCAGCTGGGTGCGCCGCTGCTTACGATGCAGCGCACGGCTTTTGACGACACCGGGAAAGCGGTGGAGTTCGGTAAACACCTCTACCGCGCCAATCGGTATTCGTTCGAGACGACGCTCGTCGGCCGTTAGCGGGTAGTCACTGGGGTGTTTGAGTGCGCGCGAGGTTCAAGCGCTGGAGTGTTCCGTTGCCTTCTCCGCCAATCCGGGACTGGATTGCCACCTGGTACGTGATGGCGTGAATGGTTGCCTTGTGTGCTGCGACTCTTGCTCGGAAAACGAGGCACAGCGGACTGCCTGAAACGCCGGGAAGTGTCTGCGGTCTCAGTGACACCGACGCGCTGTCTACCGCGGCGACGGTGGCTTCGTCATCGTCGTCCGCCACTGAGGAAGGCGCTGCGGTAACGGTGACGTCGAGTATTTGTGAGGCGGTTTCGTACGAGTTGATCGTTGTCGCGGCGACCGGCAGGTAAGACGTGAGTTCCTCGCGCCGGTGTGCTGGCGCTCGCTCCAATGAAGTTGATCGCAACCCAGCCCGTGTATGTCTCTGTGCGAACTCGGGTTGTCGATAGCGGGTCTGTGTAGGCGTACAGCTCCAGGTGGCGGGGAGATACGACATTGCCAATCGGGATCGCGACCATGGTTCTCGTGACCTTTCTTCGGGTTTGTGCTGGTTAATGCCCTTTCGACGTACTCAGCTTGCGGAAGTGCTGGGCAGGCACCCTCGGGGTGGAATTCCGAACCTTGGTGTGAAGTTGAGCGATCACTGCCAAACTTCGTCAGAATGTTAGAACAAAGTATTGACAGGACGTTGTGAGCTGAGTTACACCTAGATACATCGGTGGCGAACAAGATAGTTCAGCCCGGTTTCACATCACGAAGGGACATCCCCACATGACCGTTCACCCTCAGCGGGAGATTAGCCGGGACTCAGGCACCGGGCCGTCGCGCGCCCGCCGCCGCTGGCTGGGAATCGCCGCAGGAATCACAATTGCCGCGGTGACTGCGGCATGTTCATCGACGGGCGGCCGTCCCGAAGCAACTGGCGGCGGACTCGGAGCCGGGCAGGCCGACACCGATCCGATCACAATCGCGATGATCACCCACGCGGCGCCAGGTGACACATTCTGGGATCTCATCCGTGCTGGAGCCGAGGCGGCCGCTCAGAAGAACAATGCGACGCTTCGCTATTCGTCTGACCCGCAAGCGCCTAACCAGGCCAACTTCGTCCAGGGCGCTCTTGACGCTGGTGTCGACGGAATAGCAGTGACTCTCGCCTTCCCTGACGCGATGGCAGGTGCTGTCGACGCCGCGCATAACCGCGGTGTCCCCCTCGTCGCCTTCAATGCCGGTCTCGATGATTGGCAACGGCTCGGGGTTACCCAGTACTTTGGCCAGGACGAGACCGTGGCCGGTAACGCCGTGGGCGAGCGCCTGAATGAGGAAGGCTCGGAGCGGGCGATCTGCGTCATTCAGGAGCAGGGCCACGTCGCGCTTGAATCCCGCTGCGCGGGCGTGGCGGAAACGTTCAACGGTAACGTCGAAGTCCTCAATGTCGACGGCAGGAACATGCCCGGTGTTCGCTCGGGCATCGACGCGAAGTTGCGGCAGGATCCCAGCATCGACACGGTGATCACACTCGGCGCGCCGTTTGCCCTCACTGCGGTTGACTCTGTGGGTGATGCCGGCAGCGATGCGCGGGTAGTCACCTTCGATACCAACGCTGCACTCATTGACGCTCTCGATGCCGGAACGGTCGACTGGGCAATTGATCAGCAGCCGTTCCTCCAGGGATATCTTGCTGTCGACTCGCTGTGGCTATACCTGCTGAACGGCACCGAAATTGGCGGTGGCCAGCCGGTACTGACAGGACCGACGTTCATCGACGAGTCGAATGTCGAGTCGGTTGCCGAGGCCACCCGGGCCGGTCTGCGTTAACCGAGCTAGCGCACGGGTGCGCTGCCCCCAACCGCGCCCGTGCGCTTCCCACTGACTTCAAGGAAAGAACATGTCTGTTCAAACCACCCCCGCAGCGGCGCCGCAGCGTCCCAAAGATGAGCGCCTTGCTCAGCGCAGCTTCATGCATCGAGTTATCCTTCGGCCTGAACTCGGGTCCGTCGTTGGCGCACTGCTGATCTTCGGGTTCTTCATAGTGATGGCCCCGCCTTTCCGCAACATCGACTCTTTCGCGACCGTGCTCTACGCGAGTTCCACGATCGGCATCATGGCCATCGCGGTCGCGCTGCTGATGATTGGTGGAGAGTTCGACCTTTCGGCTGGCGTCAACGTCACGACCGGCGCCCTGGCGGCCTCGATGATCGCCTACAACCTGCACCTCAATTTGTGGCTGGGGGCGTTCCTCGCGCTCTTCGTGTGCCTCGGGATCGGTTTCGTCAACGGGTATCTCGTCACGAAAACAAAGATCCACAGCTTCCTGATCACCTTGGGCATGTTCTTGATGCTTCAAGGCGCGAACATTGCGGTAACCAAGCTCATCAGCAATGCTGTGTCGACGCCGCGCGTGTCAGACATGGAAGGCTGGGCATCTGCTCGGGCGGTCTTCTCGTCAAGCCTGAATGTCTTCGGTGTCAACATCCGCATCACGGTGCTCTGGTGGCTGCTCTTCGCCGCAGTGGCTACGTTCGTGCTCTTCAAGACGAAGTTCGGCAACTGGATCTTCTCCGTCGGTGGCAACGCGGACAGTGCACGTGCTGTCGGTGTCCCGGTCGCCCGCGTCAAGATAATCCTCTTTATGACGGTCGGCTTCGCCGCCTGGTTCTCGGGGATGCACATCCTGTTCGCATTCGACACCGTCCAGTCCGGGCAGGGCGTCACCAACGAGCTGATCTACATCGCGGCAGCGGTGATCGGCGGCTGTTTACTGACCGGCGGTTACGGCACAGCGATCGGCGCCTGCGTCGGTGCCTTCATCTTCGGTATGACGAACCAGGGCATCGTGCTCGCAGGCTGGGAACCTGACTGGTTCAAGTTCTTCCTCGGCGCGATGCTGCTCCTCGCCGTCATCGGCAACAACGAGCTGCGCAAGTATGCGGCGAACAAGTAAGGCGTAAACATGAGTACAGCAACAGAATCCACGGCTGGCGCCAAGCACGGCGGAAAAGTCCCCCTTATCGAGTTCAAGCATGTGGGCAAGCGCTACGGCAACATCGTTGCCCTGCAGGACATCAACCTGCGAGTGTTCCCTGGTGAGGTCACCGGTGTCCTCGGTGATAACGGCGCGGGCAAATCCACCCTCATCAAGATCATGGCCGGCTTGCACCAACAGACCGAAGGCGACGTTCTTGTCGATGGTGAGCCAGTTCATTTCAACTCCCCGATGGAAGCGCTTGAAAAAGGTATCGCCACGGTTTACCAGGATCTGGCTGTCGTCGCGCTGATGCCGGTGTGGCGCAACTTCTTTCTCGGGCAGGAACTCTACAAGAACAAAGTGCTCCGGTCGCTTGATGTCAAGAAGATGCGTGAGATCACCCGCGATGAGCTGTACAAGATGGGCATCGACTTGCCTGATGTGGAAGCCCCGATCGGCAGTCTCTCAGGTGGTCAGCGGCAGTGCGTCGCGATCGCCCGCGCCGTGTATTTCGGGGCGCGCGCCCTGATCCTCGACGAGCCGACAGCCGCGCTGGGCGTCAAGCAGTCCGGCATGGTGCTGCGGTATATCACCGCGGCGAAGGAGCACGGCTTCGGTGTCATCTTCATCACGCACAACCCACACCACGCGTACATGGTCGGTGATCACTTCGTCTTGCTCAACCGCGGACGGCAAACACTGGACTGCACGTACGACGAGTTGTCGCTCGAGGACTTGACTCGCCAGATGGCTGGTGGGGACGAGCTCGAGGCGCTCTCCCACGAACTGCGGAAATAGCTCACCTGAACAGATGTGAAGGGGCGCCCGCTCAGTGCGGGCGCCCCTTCGATTCCCCCTGGATCGCGCCCTGCCCCCTGTTACTGCGGGCGCGCTCACTTTCCGGATCGGAGCATAACGCAGGTCACGTGCGCACGGCGAGAAATGGTTGATCGTACAACATGGCACAGGGCTCGACTGACTAGGGGGTAAATGTCCATTAGGGGTGAATCCCCCTGTGTGCGAACGGGATGCTGCACCTCCTCCTAGCCGCAACTAGCCTGGATATGTGTTGTAAATCACTTACTAGGGGAGGCTGGTATGTACTGCATTCAGGTGTGGCCGTGGTCCGTTTTCTGCGGACTCATCGCGGACATCGTCAACATCATCACATGAAGTGCTCGCGCGAATCGAGGCACGATCGCTAAAGGCCGCCTCGCGCGCAGTGCGCGAGGCGGCCTTTAGTTTGTTACCAGTTACGGCTGAACGCAGGGTGCGTCGTACTCGACTTCTGTGGTCGCTTGCACACTATCGGCGATCATCCGGGTACCGAGTTCGACCTCCGCGTCGGGCACTGAGATCACGGCGCTCATGTCGGCGAGCGCTGGCGCTTCGCCGAACGTATGCGAGGGGAGTGCGCCTTCGTAGTCGACTTCGAGGCCGTTGATGGCGGCTCGCAGCGCGGCACGAGTGAGCTCACCGTCCTCGGCTGCCTGTTCGAGCAGCGATTTCATCGGGTAGGACCAAACCCAGCCGAAGATGTAACCCTGATTGCCAGGCAGCCGGCCATCGAGTGACTCACGGATCGCGGTGAGCGCTGCACTGTCACCGTCCCAGCCCTGCCACGGCCCGATGTGGTTGTACCGCGCGGTCAAAGCACCGATCGCCGCGGTTTCCAGCAGGCGCGGATTCCAGGTAGGAACGGAGCCAAGGAACCGGCCGTCGTATCCGCGCGCAACAGATTTCGCGACAATTTCGGCCGCCTCAGCCGGGGCTGTGGCGATCAAGACGACGTCCGGCTGCAGGCTGAGGATCTGTTCAACGGCTGCATCCTGGTTTTGCACCATCGCGTTGGGGGCGGTGTCTATTTGCCGAAGCAGTTCGACGTCGTTTGCCTCCGCCCAGCGCTCCGCGCCGACAGCCGAGTCGGATCCGTAATCTCCTGGGAAACCAACAGTGAGCAGCGTTTCGGGCATGCCGTGTTCGCCTGCGTACCAGTCGAGGCCGATGACTGACTCGGTGCAGTACGAGTAACCCGATTCGAGGATCAGTCCGCGATCGGCTTCGTCGAATTGCAGGCCAGACCACCACGAGCCGGGAACAGCAACGACGTTGGCTGCGTCCATGCTCGGCAGGACGGATTCGGTCTGCGGGGTGCCGAGACTCATCGCGAGCGCGAGGATGTGCGGCTCGATGTCCTGGTACTCGGTGGCGTGCTGATCCACGCTGTACGCGGTATTGCGGGTGTACCGCGAAATATCCACGTCGTAGCCAGCGATCCCGCCGTTTTCGTTGACGTTGCGCCAGAAGGCGAGCTGCCCCTGATGGATCTGCGCGCCGAGTTCCGCGAAGGGGCCTCCTTCGAGGTCGGACAGCACACCTAAGTAAATGCAGCCGTTGTCCGGGTTCACTGCATCGGGGCAGGGCTCCTCGGTTACTCCCACATCTGCGGTGATGTCGTCGTCGTCCACCGCTGTGCACGCTGTGCCAGCGGCAAGCGCGAGAATCGCGGGAGCAGCAATCAATCGGGCGCGCCAGCGCCGGGCTTGTGGACTCACAAGGAACCTCCTCATTCTGGCAATCTGCCGCATTTCACACACTTATCTGGAGAATGGCCACGCTTTGAAGTAGTTCCGGACGCGAATCCACAGACCGAACAGGCCGCGTGGTTCGGCGATGATGAAGACGACGATCAACAGGCCAAACACGATGGCTTTGAACTCATCGACGGTGAGGCCGCCACCAGTGACGCCACTTGCGCTCAGGAACGGCAAGAGGTGCGAGAACTCGTCGATGAGCCGAGGGAGGAGCACAACGAAACACGCGCCGATGATGCTGCCCGAGATTGTCGCCATGCCTCCGATCAGGACGATCGCGAGAAAATCGATGGAAAGCAGCAGGTTCCAGCGGTCTGCGCTGATCCGGCCGACCACGACGGTCAGGAGTGCACCGCAAATTCCGGCATACGCCGAAGACAGGACGAAAGCGAGGGTCTTCGTGCGCTGCAGTCCGATCCCCATCACTTCGGCTGCGATGTCGCGGTCGCGGACGGCCGCGAACGCGCGTCCAATGCGGGACCGGGCGATGTTGCGGGCCGCGATTGCGAGAACGATCAGCAGGAGCAGGCAGAGGAAGTACACCGTGACTTGCTGGGTCAGTACGTAACCGCCGATGCGGTAGCTGGCGCTGAGGTCGTTACCGAATAACGTGAGGTTCGCGGGTGCGCGGCCCACCCCCGATCCTCCGGTCACCGCTCGCCATTCACGGAAGAGATGGTCGCCGAGCATCAGCAGCGCGAGCGTCAATGTTGCGAGGTACAGGCCGCGGACGCGGGCCGCGAGCGGTGCGACAAGGAATCCGAGTATGGCCGGGATGATGGCTGCGAGCGGCAGCCACAGGGCCATATCCCAGCCCATTCCCCATACTCGGCCTGTGGGGTCGCCGCCGAACACCGCGGCGGTGTAGGCACCAACGCCCACAAAGAAGGCGTGTCCGAGCGACACTTGCCCCGCGTACCCCGTGAGCAGGTTTAACCCGATCCCGCCGATCGCGTAAACGCACGCGAGCGACAGCAGCACTGTGAGGTCACGGGAAATGAAGAACGGCGCGAGTACGGCAAGGACGATGAGCCCAACCGTCCACCACAGCTTTGCCGGAGTGTTCCAGATCGCCTCGTCGCTGGAGTACCGCGTGTAGAGCCGCGGCCGGCCCCGCCGGGCCGCAGCGGGTACTCGTGCCGCGTGTTCAGCATCGGGCTCCTGCTCGCCGAGCCGTCCGCTGAGGTTGAGTCCCGTGCTGGTCGATGTGCTCATACGCGTTGCACCTCCTTGGTGCCGAACAGACCGTGCGGCCGGATCATCAGGACGACGAGCATGATCAGATACGGCATGACAATGTCGAAGTTCGCGCCGAGCCACGGCGCAACTCCCGGCTGGTAGGTCTTCGTGAGAGCTTCGGCGAGGCCCACGACGAGCCCGCCGACTACGGCGCCTTTGACGGAATCGAGCCCGCCCAGGATGATCGCCGGGATCGCTTTGAGCGCGATCAGCGCGCCCAGCGCGGCTACACCACCCGCCGCGGTGCCGAGCAGCACCCCCGCGAGTGCAGCGAAAGCGCCTGCGATGCCCCACGAAAGCGCAAACACTTTTCCGGCACTGATGCCCTGAGCCATCGCGACTTCGGGGTCGTGGGCGGTGGCGCGCATCGCGAGGCCGTAGCGTGAGCGGCTCAGCCACAAACCCAGCGCGGCGATTGCCAGTGCCGCCATGATCAGCTTGGCCAGATCTGTGTAGGCGACGGTCACCCCGCCGTCGCATGGCGCTGGTACCCCGGGGATCGCAACGGCGGTCGCTCGCCGTTCACCGCCGACACAAAAGTTGCTGAGACCCCACGGATCACCGGAGGTGATCACGCCGTGGCCGATGAGCTTGGTGGTGACGACAAGTCCTGCCGCGAAAAGACCGACGGTGACGAGCGCTGCCGAGAACGGTGGCCTGCCGACCATAGGGCGCAGCGCGACGCGTTCACACGCCATCGCCACGAGCGCACCCGCGCCGACAGCGAGCACAACAGCCAGCGCAAACGGCAGCCCCCAGCGCACGGCGACCAGGTAGCTGACGTAGGTTCCGAAGATCATGAAGATCGGCTGGGCGAAGTTCAGCACTCCCGTGGCGCGGAAGATGATGACGAAACCGATCGCGATAAGGGCATACAATGCGCCCAGACCGGCTCCGCGAACAAGGGTGTCGAGTAGTTCGATCATGGGGAATCTCCTTGGGTCCCAGCCGAATCTGGCTCGGTGTCGCCCGTGTGAATCTGACTGAGGTCCCCGCCAGGATGATGCGTGTTGTCGAAGTACATGTCCTCGATGAGATCGCTGAAACGATCCGCGAGTGCAGCCCGCCGTACCTTCTGGGTGGCAGTGAGTTCGCCGTCGTCATGGTCGAGTTCCTTGAGCAGCAGCCGGAACTTCCGGACGTTCTCGACGCGCGCGAAACGCTCGTTGGTGGCCAGGATCGCTTGTTGCACCAGTGAGATGATTTGGGGCTTTCGGGAGAGATCGCGGTACGTCGTGTACTGGATGCCGTTGCGGCTGGCCCAGTCAGCGGCGGAGTCGAAATCGATGCCGATCAGTGCCGTGAGGTACGGCCGCTTGTCGCCGATCACCACTGCTTCCTTGATGAAGGGTGAGGTCTTTAGCTGGTTTTCGATCTCGGATGGGGAGATGTTCTTCCCGCCCGCGGTGATGATGATGTCTTTCAGGCGATCGACGATCCGCACATATGTGCCTTCCACCCATTCGCCGACGTCACCGGTGTGCAGCCAGCCGTCGGTGTCAATGGTTGACTCAGTCGCCTCAGGCCGCTGCCAGTAACCGGCGAACGTGCCCGGATGGCGGGTGAGAATTTCGCCGGTGCGTTCATCGAGGGTGAGTTCAATGCCTGGGATGGGTTCACCGACGGTCCCGAGTTTTACGCGGCCGCGCCGGTTCGCAGTCGCGATGGCGCAATTCTCGGTCATTCCGTATGCCTCGAACATTGGGACACCAAGTGCGGTGAAGAATCGGAGTACATCGGGAGAGATCGGTGCTGCGCCGGAGATTGCGGCACGGACTTTGCGGAGTCCGAGCTTGTCGCGCAGCGCCCGGAACAGCAGTGGGTACCCGAGACCGTAGAGCAGGCGCGACGTCGCGGTGTGTTCACCGCCGTTGTCGATGCGGGCGGCCGCGATCTTGTTACCGAGCCCCATACCAGCGCGGAATGCTGCTTTCTTCACAGGTGAGGCAGCCATCATCCGGATGGCCACACCAGACTGGAGCTTTTCCCAGATTCGCGGTACCGCGAAGAGCAGCGTCGGCTGCACTTCAGCAAGGTCGGCGGCGACGGTGTCGATCGATTCGGCGAAGTGAACGACGAGGCCGTTGGCCGCGTTATTCCATGTCGTGAACATGCGCTCAGCGACGTGGCATAGGGGCAGGAACGAGAGGGAGACATCCCGTTCCGAGGCGGGCGGGTCGACAAGGCCGGAATCACTGAGCAGGGCACCGATCGCGTAGTCGATGTTCGCCGCCGTGAGCATCGCGCCTTTCGGTGGCCCGGTGGTTCCGGAAGTGTAGATCAGCGTGGCGATATCGTCGGGCTGAGCGTGCGCAGCGATGTCATCCAGCAGGGCCGGGTGTGCGCGCTGATGCTCGGCGCCACGGTCGAGAAGTTCGGTGAAGGACATCAGCCGCGGCTCGGCGTAGTTCGCCACCCCGCGCGGTTCGAGGTATACGACGTGCTCGAGCGCCGGGCAGCGCTCCCACACCTCGAGCACTTTGTCGACTTGTTCCTGGTCTTCGGCGATGAGGATACGAATGCCGGCGTCATTGAGCTGGTATTCAACCTCCGCCGGGGGATTGGTTGAGTAGAACCCCACGGTGATCGCACGCAGCGATAGGGTGCCGAGGTCGCAGAAGAGCCACTCGGGCCGGTTTTCCGAAAGGATGCCTACCCGCTCACCCACGGTGATACCCAGGTCGGCGAGTCCATGAGCCACTAGCTGGACGTGCTCGTGGTAGCGCGCCCAGGTGATGCCCCGCCAGACGCCAAGATTCTTTTCCCGAAGCGCCACAAGTTGGGGGGTGTCTCGAGCGCGCTGTGCGATTCGCGCGGGCAAGGTTTGGGCGGCGGATATCTGTGTGGCCATCGCGCTCATGCGGACGCACCTCCCGCTTCACCGAGGTACGCGGCGAGCACCGCGGGATCGTTCTGAACTTCGGCGGGAGTACCTAGCGCGATTCTGCGGCCGAAATCGAGCACGAGCACGCGGTCAGCAAGATCCATGACGAGCTTCATATCGTGCTCGACCATGATCATCGTGACTCCCAGCTCGGCACGGATGTCGAGAATGAAACGCGCCATGTCTTCGGTTTCCTCGACGTTCATCCCCGCGACAGGCTCGTCGAGCAGCAGCAGCCGAGGTTCCATCGCGAGTGCCCGGCCCAGTTCGACACGTTTCTTGACGCCGTATGGCAGCATGCCGACGGGGTAGCTTCGGACGGCCTGGAGGTTGAGGAATTCGATGAGGTCTTCGGCGAACCGGCGGGCAAGTAGTTCCTGGCGCCGCGCCCGTCCGATCCGCAAGGCTGCTTCTAAGGTGCTGTAGCGAAGGTGAATGTGGCGGCCCAGCTTGATGTTGTCGAGGACCGAAAGATTGTCGAAAAGCTCGATGTTCTGGAACATCCGTGCGATACCAAGCTGCGCGACGGCGTCGGGTCGGCGGCCGAGGAGGGACTGACCGGCGAATGCGATCGCTCCTTCCTGCGGCCGGTACACGCCGGAGAGACAATTGAACATCGACGTCTTTCCGGCGCCATTCGGGCCGATGATCGCGAACAGTTCACTCTCCGCAACCGAGAAGCTCACTCCAGAGAGCGCTTTCGCACCACCAAAACGCAGGCTCACGCCGTCGACATCGAGCATCATGACAGCCACCGCTTCCGCCGCTTGTAATGTTTGATGTCGCGGTAGGAAACTCCAGCGCCCTCCTTGCTGAGCCCCAGGTAGAACTCACGGATGTCGGAGTCGTTCCGCAGCGTTTCAGCAGGGGCGTCCATGACGATGCGCCCGTTCTCCATCACATAGCCGTGATGCGCGATGGAGAGTGCCATCGCGGCATTCTGCTCAACGAGCAGCACGCCGGTACCGGACTCATTGATCTGGACGATGAGGTCACGGATCTGGCTGACGATGCGTGGAGCCAATCCAAGGCTTGGTTCGTCGAGCAGTAAATACCGCGGCTGTGCCATCAAAGCCCGCCCAATCGCGAGCATCTGCTGCTCCCCGCCAGAGAGGTAACCAGCACCGGTTCTTCGCCGCTCAGCGAGAATCGGAAACATTGTGTACACGCGGTCGAGACTGTCCGGAATGCTTCCTCGGGGCTGCGTGTGCGCACCGACTCGAAGGTTCTCTTCGACGGTGAAGTCGACGAAGATCCGGCGGCCCTCCATCACCTGCGACACCCCTGCACCAACCACCGCCTCGGGACTGTGCGTCGTGATGTCTGTCCCGTCAAGTTCGACCCGGCCGCCAGAAATCCGTCCCCGGTGAATGCCGAGAAGGCCGGTGACAGCGCGCAGCGTGCTCGTCTTGCCAGCACCGTTGCCGCCGAGGAGCGCCACAATCCGCCCGTCCGGTACCTCGATGCTGACACCCTTGCTGACGAGGATGACATCCTCGTATACGATCTCCAGGTTCTGAATCGACAGCATCTATGCGTGACTTCCCCCGCAGCCCAAGCGAAGTGGACCCCCTGTGAGCCACTTCACTTCTCGTTCGTTGTGAAAACTGTATACGGAGAGCTCGGCAAAAACGTCCGATTCGGCCATTTCCGCGTGTTGGGACGTTCGCGGGGCAACTAGGTACGAAAGTCCCTGCCGCTGAATCGTGCGCGGCGGCAGCATTGCAGGTACGCACTTTCTTTCGGTTTAGGAGGCTGACATGACTGCCCTGCAAGAAATTGGCTCAGCGGCTTGCTTATCACTGCTCGGCAGCGAACACGTGGGGCGACTCGCATACGTTGACGGCAGCGCACCCGTCATCCGTCCCGTGAATTACTACCTGGCCGACGAACATTCGATCATTATCCGAACCCACTACGGCAGCAGCTTCAGCGGTCTCAAAGGTGCCCCCGTCTCGTTCGAGATCGACAAGGTTGATAACGCGCAGGGGAGCGGCTGGAGTGTGGTCGTCACCGGTACTGCCGAACCGATCACCGATATCGACGAACTGGTGGTGGCAGCGGATCCGCGTTATCGCCCGTGGGCGCCTGGCGAAAAAGGGCAGTTCCTGCGTATACGGGTAGCGCAGATAAGCGGCCGCGAGCTTTCCGCGTGAGGTCAGTGCCGCATGGTCAGCGCCGCGATATCACCGCCGATGAAGTCCTGGTACGCGTCTAGCGCCGTCTCGACATCGCCGAACTGGTCACCAACCTCGTGTGTGTTCTTCGCAGAGATCTCCCGCAGTCCTGAACGAGAGATGAGGTCGTCGATCTTGTTGTCCAGGCTCTTCGCACGACGGACAGTATTGATCGTGCGCAGTTTGTATTCCGCCTGAGTGAGGAGATCGCCGATGCGGGCAAGCGCTGCAACCCGGTCCACGAGCTGATCCCACACCGGCACGAGTGCGGCGAATCGATCCTGAATATGCTGGCGCGCGACCTCGTTGCTCGCCGCATCCAAACCGTTCAGTTCGGTGACGATGACGCGCAGCGCCGCCGTATCGACGGCGATCTGCCGAAGCTCCTCGGCGAGATCGAGTTGCCCGCGCTGCAGGACGAAATGATCAGAATGCCACGCGCTGGAGTTGCTGATCCGGTCGTAGAGGGTGCCCGCCAGGTAAAGCAAAGTGTCGTACCGGTCGGCGAACTGTCCCGGATCAGCCATGAAATCCGGCACCCGCGGCCCCGCTGTCCGGCCTAGCATGAAGCGGCGGGTGCCTTCCGAGAACTTTGCGACTTGCTCTGCGGTGAAGCTGAACGGCCCCATGAAGTGCAGCGCGTGCTCTGAGTCTGAAGGCATCGGCGCTGGCGTGCGCCGGAGCGCATCGAATATTGCCAGGCGCTGCTCGGGATCGAGGTGAACGCCATCGCGTTTGTCCCGGCGGGCGGCACGCGCAGACTTGGCGAAGTGTTCATCGGAATTGATGAAGGCCTGGCGCTTGGCATGTAACTGGTGCAGCAAATCTGCGGCGCGCAGGCGCAGCATGCCGCGAGATATCGGCGTCTTCGCGGCCCGGGCGCGGGCCAGCGTTCGAGCGTGCTCATCGGAAAGCGCCCGCAGTTCGGCGTATCCGCCAATCCTCGGAAGACCCCGGCCCGCACGGCGCCGCGTAGTGAGTATTTCGCGAATATCCTCGTCGAGGTATCCCACTGCGATCAGCAGCGCTGCCTCGTCGGAGAGATCCGGGTGGGCGCCATCAATCTGTTCCTCGCCGATGTACGCGTGCTCGCTCCACTCACGCACCTGGGCGGTGATGCGCTCGCGCCGTTCGACAACGGTCTCCACGCCCCCCACGGCCGCAGTGGGGCGGGGCGTGACCGCAGAACCACCGGGGCCTGCATCATCGGGCTGGCTGCCGGGTGTTCCGGCGCGTTCGGGCATCGTTCCTCCTTGAACTCTGTACCTGACATTTTCCCAGCGGTTGAGACAATTGTGGCGCGAACGTGACTGACTCGACACAGAACCAGACATAGGGGAGCGCCCATCTTCTACCGTTGACGCAATGTGAGGCACTCGGAGGACTATGTGGGGCTGGCCGGAGTGACACCGTTCAAGCGCTGGTCCGCGGTGTTGTGCGCGGTAATAACCCTGGTTGTCTCGAGTTGTCAGCTGGCGCTCGCTGATCCGGTGGATGAGGCGATCGCACTTTTGCCTCCGCACGAACGTCCGTTGTGGTCCGGGCTCGATGTTCGCGATTATGCCGGGGCTGTTCCCGCTGACATGGGAACCCTGCTCGCCGCCAATCCTCTCGATGAGCGGCGCTGGCTTCCGGGCGCCGGGGCGGCATACCGGATCCTCTACGCGACTCCGGACCAGCATGGCCGCCCGGCGCTCAGCACCGGTGCGGTGCACCTTCCCCACGGTTCGCCACTAGACGGCGGGTTCAGACTGATCGCGTATGGTCACGGCACCGTGGGGCTGGGTGACCAGTGCACGCCGTCAGCACGCACTCCTGACCCGGATACCGGCGCCTACCTGGCGTCCTGGCTTGCAGCTGGCTACGCCCTCGTCATCACCGACTACCAGGGGTTAGGTACCCCAGGCGTCCACCCATATCTGCACGGAATGACCGAAGCGAACAGCATCGTTCATGCAGTCCGCGCGCTTGATCAGATGGCCCTTCCCATTTCCCGTGACTGGGCACTTGTCGGCCATTCACAGGGCGGCCATGCCGCTTTGCATACCGCTCGCTTTGCCAGCGATATCGATGCCGGTGTGGCTGCGCGGCTGCTGGGGACTGTCGCCATTGCGCCCGGTGTTCACGTAGAGCGGCTGCTGCCGCTCGTCCGCCCGGAATTGCCGGCAGTCGCCCCGCCAGGAATAGTCGTCTACGCGCTGCTGATCGCGGCAGGTATGCGGGAGACGTACCCGGAATTGCCGATCGAAGAGATTCTCACGCCACGCGGGCAGCAACTTGTCGATTACGCGCTGTTCCAGTGCACTCGAGCGGTGCGGGATGCGGTGACAGGTCTGCAGCCAAGAGACATCCTGGCCCGCGCACCGGCGGAGATCCCGGGGATCCAAGACCTTGTATCCGAGTATCTCGCGGTCCCCGCAACGGGTTATCGCGGCCCGCTCCTGATCGTTCAGGGGCTGCCCGACCTGGCTGTCCCTGCGCCACTCACCCTTGGCTTCGCCGCAGAACTTGCGAGCAACGGCGAACAGTTCGATCTGGTCGTGCACCCGGCTGCCGATCACCTGACGGTGCTGCGGGAAACGCGGCGAGAGGTGGCGGAGTTCGTGGCTGATCTGTGGGCGAATTAGAAACCTGCACGCTCGAGTTCGGCGTCCCATGCGTCGATGAGTTCCTGGCCGTGCATCCCGGATTCGACGAGCCTGCCGTAGCGCTGCACCATGGTTTCCTGGACAGGCTCGTAGCGCCGCATGAAGTCTTCTTTGTCGCGGCGCCAGTAACCGAGGACGCACATGTCCCGAGCTGTCAGGCTGAGTTCTTTGCGCAGGTACTTGCGGATGCTGCGGGTGACGCTCGCTTCGGCGGCGACCCAGAAGTAGGTGTCGGGTTCAGGTGCTGGCAGTTCGCGGACCGCGCCGTCGAGGCGTGAGGGGCCGTGCCCCATGCCGCTGCCCGCCAGCCACATGTACGTCACGGCCGCTGCGGACGAGAGTTCTTGGGCATCAGCCGAATTGACAATCTCCGTGACGACAGTGGCGGTGGTTCCCGCGGGGAGGTTCTCCAGGATTCGTCCCGCCGCAGGCAGTCCGGTCGCATCTGCGGCGATGACGTAGTGCCGCGTGGTCGCGGGCGGCTTGAACCACCCGTCAGCTGCGGAGAGGCCGACTTGGTCGCCTGGCTTCGCATTGAGCGCCCAGGCGGACGCCACCCCGCCGTCGTGGACGACGAAGTCGATATCCATTTCACCGCGGTGCGGGTCGAAATTGCGGACCGTGTAACTGCGTCCTTGCGGCTCGTCGCTGGGGTCCTCAAAGACCCAAGCCCCGTCGACAGCGCGGGGCCGTTGCGGCACTCGCATCCCTGGATTCGGGAAGTACACACCGAGCCGCTCGTCGGGGTATCCGCTCGACTCGAAGCGCGAAAGCTCCGCGCCACCAAGGCGAACGCGAACCATGTTCGGCGTGATACGGCTCGTGGTGAGGACTTCCGCGAGATAGAAATCGTCAGTGCGAGGCATCTTTACTCCCAAGAAGGCTAGGCAAACCTTACCATGTGTAGTATGGCAGACGCCTCGCGCCGACGGTGTTACTCGTAGCGGCTTAGCTGAGCACCATGGGGATTGCCGTACCGGTGAGCACCCACTCTGAGTAGCGCGGGCCGCAGATTATGGTGATGGGTGCACCGCCCGACTCGGGGACCGTCAGTGCGGCGATGCCAAACCCATCGACGATGGCCTGGCCGTATTCGTCAGCGGGCCCAATAGGGGTGCCTGCGGGATCGCTGATACAGACGTAGCCAGGTTCTGCATTGGTGACAGCGACCGCTGTGAATGGTCCAGCGGTAACCGCGTACACATCGAGCACATCCAACAGTTCCCACTCGTCCGGCTCCGCAGCTGCGGCTCCAGCGCCCGCGACGGCGAAAGTCGCAGTGGCAGCGCATATTGCGGCTGCACGCTTGGCAAGCTTCATCACATATCTCCTTGTTATTCGGATGCTTATGTGGAGCGTAGACGGGGCCCGATCTTGGCAACAAGAGCAATCCTGCGCATTGCCGACACGACGGACCGCGGATGCGCGGAGGCGGATCCGCCCAGACGTTGAGAGTTTGCCCTGTCCGTGGACGGGGCAAATTCCCGTTGGGCGGGCAGTTGGCCTCACGTCAACCCGCCCAAACCAGTCGCCGCGGTGACCGTTGGACCCGTAGGCTCCCGTAGGGAGGTGAGTGACGTGAACACACAGTCGAAGGCAGTACTCGTCACCGGCTGTTCCACCGGTATCGGGCATGAAACGGCCAGGCATCTCGCGCGCGCCGGCTTCACCGTGTACGCGACCGCGCGAAAGTCCGACACCTTGGAGGACCTGAAGGCTGAAGGATGCAAAACCCTCGCGCTCGATGTCACCGACGAAGACTCGATGGCTGCTGCGGTGAAGTCCGTTGAAGAAGCGGAGGGCGCTATTTGGGGATTGGTGAACAACGCAGGCTATAGCCAGTCCGGTGCCGTCGAAACCATCCCCATTGAATCCATCCGGAAGCAATTCGAGACAAATGTGTTCGGGCTAGTCCGAATGTGTCAGTTGGTGCTGCCCGCCATGCGTGCGCGCGGGGAGGGCCGCATTGTCAATATCGGTTCGATGGGTGGCAAACTGACCTTTCCCGGTGGGGGAACCTATCACGCTACGAAATACGCGGTGGAAGCATTCTCTGACGCGTTGCGGTTCGAGGCGAGCGGGTTCGGCATAAAGGTGGTGCTGATCGAGCCCGGCTTCATCAAAACGCATTTCGCTGACACCGCACGGAGAAGTCTGGATTCGGTAGCCGAGACCGCGCCTGCGTTTGGTGCTTATGCGAATTTCAACGAGGCTGTGGCCACAGCGACGGGCGAAGCGTACGAGGGGCCGGTGTCGAAGCTCGGCGGTGGCCCTGAGACAGTTGCGGCGGTGATTGAAAAGGCGCTCACCGCGCGCCGTCCTCGCCCGCGCTACACCGTGACGCCTTCGGCGAAACTGTTGATCATGCAGCGAAAATTCACCCCAGACAGGCTGTGGGACTTGGCGATGCGTACGCAGTTTCCGCGGCCAGGGCGTTAGCCGACGCTGCCGATCGGCATCCGCTTCCAACAACCAGCGGTGACAGCCTGTAAGAATGGCATCACTGTGGCTGGGGGATGGGAGAGGCTGATGGCAGCAGCGGTGAACCGGCGCCAATTGTTGCGCATTGGTGGCGGCGTTGTCGTGCTTGGTGCTGCGGCTGGGATGGGACTGCTCACCACCCGGGGTTCGCAGGCTGCGAATCAGCTCGCGGCGCTCGTGCCGAGCGAAGTGCCGTTACCGCCACGCTTCGCGACGCCGCTGCCGCGTCCAGTGCAGCGCACCGGCAACGATATCGCCTTCGTTCAGCGATACGCTGACCAAGAGATTCTGCCGGGCCGCCGTACGCGCGTCACGGGGTACGACGGGGTATTCCCCGGCCCAACGATCCGTGCCCGCCGAGGCTCGCAGACACGCGTGACTGTGCGCAATGACCTGGACATCGGCACTGTGATGCACCTGCACGGCGGCCGGATGGCCCCGGAACACGATGGCTATCCCACAGATCTGCTGCTTCCGCACTCCGGCCAGGTCCGTGCACCTTTAATGCCGGGCAACACGATGGTGGGTCAGCGCTCCTACCTGTATCCGATGGACCAGCGCGCTGCGACACTGTGGTATCACGACCACACGATGGACTTCACCGGCCCTAATGTGTACGCGGGACTCGCTGGGTTCTGCATCATCAGCGATGCGGAGGAAGACGCATTGGGGCTGCCGGGCGGCGAGCGCGATATCGAACTGATGCTGGCGGACCGGTCATTCGGCGCCGACGCAGAATTCAAGTATCCCGCACTTGACCCCACACAAACTGCGCCCGGAGTCGAGCCGCTTTATCTTGCCGGTGTCCTTGGGGACGTCATGCTGGTTAACGGGGCGCCGTGGCCGGTGCACGAAGTCTCTCGAACGTTGCACCGCCTCCGCTGGCTCAACGGATCCAACGCCCGGAACTATCGGCTCGAACTCGAGCCGGGCGGTGAGTTCATCCAGATCGGAAGCGACGGCGGTCTGCTCGAGAAGCCGGTGCGCACGCCGGCCTTCACGATCAGCCCGGGGGAACGTCTCGACACCGTGGTTGACTTCAGTCAGTACCCGGTGGGCACGGTCGTCACCGTGCGGAACGTCTTGGGCGGCGGGCCGATGGATGCGGTGATGCAGTTTCGCGTCGTGCGGGACGAGGCGGACGACGCACGCGTCCCTGAAACGCTGTCGCACATCGAGTGGCTGCGCCGCGAAGACGCGGTGCGCACGCGGGACTTCTTCTTTGCCTTGCAGTTCGGCGGCGGGCACGCTCATGGCGGAGCGGGCCGTGCCCGTGGCGACTCCTTCATCCCGCATCGATGGACGATCAATGGCCGTTCGTTCGATACCGAAACTGACTGGGCAACACCACAATACGGTGACACCGAAATATGGCGGTTCTCGTCGGTCGCAGCACACCCAGTGCACCTGCACCTCGTGCATATGCAGGTGTTGTCACGCACCAGCGGCGCGCTTCGGATCTCAGATGCAGGGTGGAAAGACACCGTCGATCTGGGGCCAATGGAATCATGCGAAGTGATTGCCCGATTCGATGGTTTCCGCGGGCGGTACGTGATGCACTGCCACAACCTCGAGCACGAAGATATGGCGATGATGGCAAACTTCAGCGTGGTGTAGCCGGGTTGGGCGTACCGTCAAAGGCGTGACCAGCGCCGTCGAAATCTCTGGGCTCAGTAAGTCCTTCGGTCACACACGCGCGCTCGACGACTTGAACATGACGGTCGCGCGCGGGGAAGTCCACGGATTTCTCGGACCGAACGGCGCTGGTAAGACGACGACTCTGCGCATTCTGATGGGCCTCCTTCGGTCCGGCGCAGGTGCCGTTCGGGTGCTCGGGAAGGACCCGTGGCGCCAGGCAGTTCCGCTGCACCGGGACCTGGCCGGTGTGCCGGGTGACGTGGCGTTGTGGCCGAATCTCTCCGGCGGCGAAACGATCGACTTGCTCGCGCGGCTGCGTGGCGGGATCCGTCCTGGCCGGCGTGCCGAACTGATCGAACGGTTCGCGCTCGACACGACGAAGAAAGCCCGCAACTACTCGCGAGGGAACCGCCAGAAGGTGGCCCTCATCACGGCGCTTGCGAGTGACGCGGAGCTGCTGCTTCTCGACGAACCGACGGCCGGTCTCGACCCGCTGATGGAAGCGGTCTTTCAAGAGTGCATTCGCGAGGTGCGTGCTGAGGGGCGCACCGTGCTGCTTTCGAGCCACATTCTTGCACAAGTGGAAGTGCTCGCCGACAGGGTTTCCATCGTTCGGCAGGGGACGATTGTCGAAACCGGCACGCTCTCGGAGCTGCGGCACCTCACTAGGACGACTGTCACCGCACGCACGCGTGACAATCCGGCTTTGCTCGGTGAAATGGACGGAGTCCACGCGTGTGAGGTGCGTGGACAAGAAGTCACCCTCGAAGTTGATGCCGATGAACTCGGTGCCCTGGTCAGCCAGCTTGCGCGACTAGGTGTGGAGACCCTCACGGCCCGGCCACCCACACTGGAACAACTGCTTTTGCGCCATTACGGCGACTCCGCATCGGGCAGAGGAGCCGGTGATGATTCACCAGCAGACGATGCCGCGCGCTAGGTCGCAGGACTTCGCGGGCACCACGACACTCGTCCGGCTCGCCTTGCGCCGGGATCGCCTCATCATGCCGTGGTGGATTCTTGCACTGACCGCGCTGCCCGTGCTGCAGGCGTACGGCACCCCGAGTTTGTTCACAACTCCGGGTCAGTTGCAGTCGTATGCCCTGACGCTCGAAACCCCGGCGTTTGTCGCGCTGTATGGCCCGGTCTTCGAAGCGAACGCCGGTTCACTTGCGCTGACTCGTTCGGGGATAGCTCCCGTCATCGTCGCGCTTGTCGCCGCGTTCATCGTGATCAGGCATACGCGCACCGAAGAGGAGAGTGGCCGTACAGAGTTGCTCGCTACCAGTGTGGTGGGACGGTTTGCTGGTCTGGCGGCGGCACTCATTACCGCTTCCGTCGCACTTGTGCTGCTGGGGACAGCCCTTACGGCGGGCATGGTGCTGGTCGGTATGCCATTCCCCGGATCTGTGCTTGTCGGCGCATCGTACGCGGGCGCTGGATTCATGTTTGCTGGAGTGGGCGCGATCGCTGCGCAGTTGACCGTGAGCGCGGGCGGGGCTCGCGCGCTCGCGTGCGCTGCGCTGGGGGTCGCGTTCGCGGTACGGCTCGCCGGGGATGTGAGCGCCGCGACGGGCGGGACGCTGGGATGGCTCTCGTACCTGTCACCAATTGGGTGGGTGCACCAGGCACGGCCTTTCGGTGGCGATCAGTGGTGGGTGCTCGCGCCAATCGCGGTCCTCACCTGTGCAACCGTGGCCACAGCAGTGTGGACCGCCGACCATAGGGACGTCGGGGCTGGCGTATTCGCGCCCCCGTCCGGCCCTGCATCGGCGGGAAAGCTCCTCTCTGGGCTGGGTGGTTTAGCCTGGCGCCAGCACCGGGCTGGCTTCTACGGCTGGGCAGCCGGAATGGCGCTGCTGGGTCTGGTGCTTGGCTCAGCCGGGCGGGGGATTGAGCAACTGTTCGCGGACAACCCGATGCTGCAGCAAATGCTGGAGCGGATCGGTGGGAGGCAGTCGATCACCGATGCGTATTTCGCCGGGGTGATGGGGCTGATCGGCTTGCTCGCCGCGGGATACGCAATCGGCTCCGTGCTGCGCTTGCGCAGCGAGGAAAGCTCGTTGCGCGCCGAGTTCCTGCTCTATCTGCCGGTGAGTCGCACACGGTGGGCGCTTATCCACCTCAGCTTCGCGGGAATGGGGGCAGTCCTCGTGCTTCTCGCCGCCGGTGCGGCGATGGGACTCGCCCACAGCATTGCCACCGATGACCTGGTCCAGGTATTTCGGCTGGCTGGGGCAGCGCTGGCGCACATCAGCGCGGTCATTGTGCTCGCCGGAATGGCCTTCATGGCCTTCGGGCTGGCGCCTCGGTTCGCGGCGCACCTGAGCTGGTCCGTGCTCGGCGCTGTGTTTTTGATCGGTCAGGTGGGGGCGGTGCTTGAACTCGATCAGTGGCTACTCAACCTGTCCCCTTTCACCCATGTGCCCAATCTTCCTGGCCCGACTGTCGACGTGTTTCCGCTGCTCGCAATGCCCGCCATCGCCGGTGCGCTGATCGTGATCGGGGGCCTCGCGTGGCGCCGCCGTGACTACAGCGGCGCTACCTAGAATTACGCGTCGATGGGCTTTCCGCGTGGCTGGGTGTGCGAGCGGGCGGTGTGGTCGGAGCCGAATGCGGCCTGGCTGTAGAGCCACACGTAGAAGACGAGGGTCACGAGCCACAGCAGGAGAACCACCGTGTACCCCGTAGCCCACAGCCAGCCTGGCACGTAGTCCTTCGTCTCGCGCTGCAGGAAGGTCGGCTCATAGATGAACTCGTATCGCTGGCCGGATTCTGCCAGGATTCGGCGCCCGATGTCGGCACTGATCTCCGGATCATCCGGGGCGTACAGAGGGAGGTTCAGCATCACCGTCGGCGCCTGGTGCAGGCGTATCTGGGTTTTTCCGCCACCATACATAGGGAGCTCGTGCTCGGACCGAAACTGGCCAGCTATTCCAGTCGGAAGCATCCGCACCCGCATCACTCCAGGTGCTCCACCCGAAGGATCAGTGGGTATCTCGCCTTCCGTGCCGGCCTTTCCCTGCCAGTAGTACGCATGCAGCCAGATCGCCCGGTCTGTCTCGGCCGGGTCCATCGTGATCGTGACGAACGCGCGGCAAATCGAGGTTCCATCGCAGTTTTCGCTGAGTTCGACGTCTGCGAACACGCCGTCTTTCATCGATGGTGGCGCGAACGCGGCCATCAACGCCAGGAACACGACACCGCCTACAGCCACGTACCCATTGCGCTGCCAGTAACCAGGCGCGGTGCGGGTTGCGGGCGCGGGGGTTTGCTGGCGCAGCCAGTATGAGTAGCACGTCTGCAGTAGCGGCGACCGGAACGTGATCTGGTCTAGGCGTGATGACACTGTGCTGCGGGCCTCGACCCGCTGAAGCTGCTGTGCATGCCAGTGCCCAATGAGAGCGCCCGCTATCGCCGCCGCGGTGCCCACTGACAGCATCAGTGGGAGCGCATGCGACGGCAGGGGCTGCGGCAGTGGCATGAAGGCGTGACTCCAAAGCCACTCGGCGTACATGCCGACCGTCCCGATGAGCACGGCACAGACGAGACCGAATACGACTCCCCGTGCCGGGGCAAGGACGAGCGCGACAAGTTCGACGATGAGGGCGGCCGGCAAGAACAGCAACATCTGCGATACCAGCACTCCTGGTAACGCGCTGATGGTGGCGATGAGGAACAGTTGCGCAATTGCGTAAAAACCCCACGCGAACAGCGCTCCGCCAGGGCCGAAGTAGCGGCGGCACGCGGTGAAGATCCAGGTGGTGAGCAGCCCGGCGATGATGAACTGCGTCGCGGCGGGGAATTGCGGCAGGCCCAGCTCGAATTCCGCCAGGAAATAGAACGGGATGATGCACGTGGATAGCAGGAAAACTCCACGGATGCGGCCGCCGAGCCCGAGGGTTCCTGGCGCCCCGACCTGACGGGCCTCCGAATGCAGAAGCACACCCCCAAGCACACACGTCACTGCTCCGCCGATCATCATTGTGTGGGTGGGTCCCCACTGGGTCACGTCCTGGCCGAACATGCGGTGCCAGACGTCATCGAGCGGAAAACCTGCGAGCGCGATGAGGCCCGCTGCGACGATGACCATGCTGCCCATCGGGGCGCGCCAGTCGTCACGGATGCGGAACGTGCGTGCGGGTAAACGCCGCGACACGAGGGTCATGCTGATCACGCCTGCCACGAAGAACCCGACGATCCCGAAATAGATGAAGTAGTGGGCTGGGTTCGCGAGGGGACCCTCGTCGCGTCCGTCCTGCATATGGATTGGGATATCCCATGCCACGCCGAATCCTGCCGAGAGCAGCGAGGCGATCATGAGGTAGATCGGCAGACTGAACCACCGCGGCATGCTCTCCTTCTTCGCGACCCAGTCTGCTGCCCGTCCAATTGTGGTGCGATGGCCGCTGCGTTCGCGAATGACGAACCAGACAAGTGGCGTGAAGATGACCGCGTTGGCGACGAGCACAATGAGGATCTGATCAAGCGCGGCGCCGCCAGCGCCCGGCAAAGACTCTTGTGCGAGTGAAAAAGCTGATATGCGCGGTGACATGGCGGCCTCTTACTTTCAGGGTCCCGAATGCCGGATTCCCACAGTATGCCGCCGCATGGTCGATGGCGTGACATGAGTCACAAATCTTTCCGTTTCGCCGCACAACGTCAACGCAAGTATTCGCGGTGGATCGCGTCTGAGACTGGGCGCCGGGCCCGCCAGCCGAAGCGTTCGAGGTCGGGAGTCTCCTGTAATTGGGTCACGGGCCCGGCGCATAGCCATGCGATCGGACGGACAGGCGCTTCAGCACCGATGAAACGTGCCAAGAACCCCTCGTCGTAGAACGAGACCCAGCCGATGCCGATTCCTTCCGCGACCGCTGCGAGCCACAGGTTCTGGATAGCCAGGACAGCCGAGAACAGCCCAGTGTCCTCAACGGTGTGCCGGCCCAAGACATTCGGGCCACCGCGTTTCGGGTTGTACGTCACCACAATGCCGGTGCCGCTTTCGCGGATGCCCTCGATCTTGATGGGGGTGAAGGTCTCGCGCCGCTGCGGTGGCAGCGAGGCTGCGAACCTCGCGCGCCGTTCTGCTACGTGCTGCGCGAACTCCGCCAATCGGTCGGGGGCCTGGATGATGACGAAGTCCCACGGTTGCGTATTGCCCACGCTCGGCGCCTGATGGGCGGCGGTAAGGATCCGGTGTAACACCGGATCGGGCACGGGGTCGCCGGTGAACTCCGCGCGGACGTCGCGACGGCGACGGATCGCCTCGTACACGCTGATGGGATGGGCACTCGACGGCGCAGTCATATTCGGCACACTGTTCACGACGCTATTCGATCACGGGCCGATCAGCCCCAGCAGACACCCTCGCCACGATACGTGGGGACCGTGCGCCGCAGCGCAGCCGTTGTGCTGTGCACCAGGTGGTATTCGCTGAACCGTTCTGCAAGCTCACCGGCTTTGGCATGGCGCATCCACACACGATCCCCGAGGCGCAGCGAATCGGAGCCGAACACCGGCGTCTGGACCTCACCTGCGCCTTCCAGACTGCTGAGTTTCAGGCCCTCTGGCAGCCAGGGTGTGGGAAGGCGCGACTTCTCCGCCGGGCCAGATGCGACGTACCCGCCCGCGAAGAGCGTTGCGATATCCGCACGCGGTTTGCGGACGACGGGCAGTGCGAAGAAGAGCGCGGGTTGTGGACTGAAGCGCGTGTAGTGATCGAATAGCGTGGGCCCCATGAGTCCCGAGCCTGCTGCGATTTCGGTGACTGAGGGATCTCGCCGAGTGGTCTCGATGCTCCCGGTGCCGCCGCCGTTGACAAACTCGAGGTCAGCAAACGCGCGAATACGTTCAACAGCTTCAGCGCGGCGCGCTGCCAGTTCCTGGGCGGACAACTTCTGCATCGTGCGCACAGCGAGGGAAGCGAGACCTCCGTCTTTGTCACCGACGCCCGCAATGTGGCCCTCATAGCCCATGACCCCGACCAGCGTGAAACCGTTGCGTGAGCTGATCTCGGCTGCGAGCCGAGCCGCGCTGCCAGGGCTGAAGACCGGTGAACGCCGCGCGCCGAGGTGAACCCCGGCGACGGGCCGGTAGGAAACGTCGATCTCCAGGCATAGCCGGATCGCGGGATGACCGGGACGCAGCACGCTGGCTATGAAATCGAGGTGTTCCGAGGAATCGGCCATGAGGGTGATATGGGCACGCGCTGCGTCATCGGCGGCGAGCCGTTCGAGAGCGGCGCGGTCCACAGTGGGGTAAGCGACGACGATGTCCTCGCTCATGCTGTGTCCGTGCAGCCACAGCGCCTCGCGCAGTGAGTACGCGAGGATGCCGCGCAGTCCTCGATGCGCGAGCGCGCGTGTGAGGAGGGTACGGCACCGTACCGACTTGCTGGCGACCCGGATCGGCATGCTGTCGGCCCGCCGGGTCAGGTCCTCGAGGTTCGCGTCAAATGCGTCGATGTCAACGATGGCGAACGGGGGATCGAGGTTGCGGGTAGCGGTTTCGTACGCCTGCCGGAGCCCGAATTCATCTGCGGAGGTCATCGAAAACACCCCGATTGAGGCCATTTTCGTTGACACCCGCAGATGGATCGTAGGAAGCGAGGGCTCACAATTCGTTACCGTACACACGTGACAACGCAATGGCAGAACTGGTCCCGCACGGTCACCGCATATCCGGCTCGGGTACTGCGACCGCGCTCGACTGACGAGCTGTGCGGGATGGTCCGCAAGGCGGCGGAGGCAGAACAGACGATCCGCGCGTGGGGCAGCGGGCATTCCTTCACGCCCGCAGCCGCGACGAACGGCTGGGCTCTCGACCTCTCTGCGCTGAGCGGCTTCAGCGACATCGACCTCACGCGGCGCGCTGTCACGGTAAAAGCAGGGACCCTCCTGCGCGACCTGAACGCGGCACTGCACACACTGGGCCTCGCGCTCGAGAACCTTGGCGATATTGACACGCAAACGGTGGCGGGCGCGATCTCGACTGGCACACACGGCACCGGGGCCCGGCTGGGAAATTTGGCGACACAGGTCCTGGCGCTGGAACTGGTGCAACCGGACGGCAGTGTGGTGCGGTGCAGCGCGGAGGAGAAGCCGGATCTGTTTGCTGCCGCGCGCGTGAGTCTGGGCGCGCTCGGTGTGATCAGTACAGTCACGCTGCGCTGCGTTCCGCGCTTCGTACTCGCTGCGAATGAACAGCCGGAACCCATCGAGCAGGTGCTGGATACGATGCAGCAGGCTGCGGATGCCAACGATCACTTCGAGTTCTTCATGTTCCCTTACGGCTGCAAGGCACTGGTGAAACGGAATAACCGAACCGCCGATGAGCCCGCGCCGCTGTCCTGGGCCGCTGAGTTCCTGAGCTATGAACTCATTGAAAACCGGGCGTTCGCCGCTTTGTGCCGGCTTGGCCGCACGGTGCCAGCCTCGGTAAAGCCCGCCGGGCGAATTGCCGACGCGGTGCTGTCTGCGCGCGCGTATAGAGACTGGTCATACCGGGTATTCGCGACGCCGCGCAAAGTGCGGATGGTGGAATCGGAATACGCGATCCCGCGAGGTGCCCTAGCGGAGGTCCTCACTGCTCTCCGGTCGCTGTATGGGCGGCTCGCGACGCCGGTTGCGTTTCCGGTGGAGGTGCGCTTCTCCGCGTCGGATGAGATCTGGCTTTCGCCGTCGTACGACCGCGAGACGGCCTACGTCGCGGTCCATCAATTCGAGGGCATGCCATACCTGGAATACTTTCGCGAATTCGAAGCGATAGCGCGTGCGGCAGGAGGCCGGCCGCACTGGGGCAAGTTGCACACGCTCGCGTCGCCGGAGCTGGGAGCCCTATATCCGCGGTTCGATGATTTCGTCCGGTTGCGCGACGAGCTCGACCCGAGCCGGGTGTTCCGCAATATCTACACCGATCAAGTGCTGCCGTGAGATAAAGAACCCGTAACAGTTCCCCTCCCGGTCCCTATGTAAAAGCGCTGATCAGAGCATGTTTTGCGGTTTTCCGTGCGCGTAATCACATTAATTAACAGCTGTCGCAGTGAAACACTGGTGTCACATCCCCCGATTCTCATGCTGTGCCCGGCTGGGCGCTGGCGGCCGAACAGGGCTTAGCGATTCGAACAGAATCGGGGGCGGAAGGAAAGGGAGACAGTTGAAGACACGTAACCTTGCCATGGTGGTACCAGCTGCTGCGGCGCTGGCACTTGGGGTGACAGGAGTGGCCGGTGCGGCCGTTATCAAGAACGCACCCGAGGTGGTCCCCGCCGTCGTCCTCGACGCGCAGGGTGACACCCAGATCGAGCCTGAGGCGATCCTGCTCAGCCCGGCTGACGGGAACGACGCGGTCAACTTCATCACCTGGCTCGTGTGGAACGATGGCATCGCTGTTGGTACGGGAGTCGAGCAGGTCAACACCTGCGAGCCGACCTGCGCCGAGGGTGTCACGATCAGCAAGCCGGTTGTGATCGTGCTCGACAATGCGGAACCGCTGGACGACAGCGATGACGTTCACTTCACGGAGGCGCGGATCTCTGGCGTTGATGGAACCCGCACCGTCGAGCTGAGCACAGTCGCGATCCTTCCCGTCGAGGACGCCGCGTAAGACGGCTTCAGACTCCATGCCACGACGCCCGGCCAGCACCACGGCCGGGCGTTCGTCTTCCCTCCGGCGGTGTGAGCTCCGTGGATCACGCCTGGTCGATCGGCACATCCTGATCTGCGAGGCGCTGTGCGTCAACAGATCGGCCTGACCTGATCAGCGTCTTTACCGCGTCGGTGACATCCCACACGTTGACGTTCATGCCCGCGAGCACCCGGTCCGCACTGTCGAGCCAGAAGGCCACGAACTCATGACGCGCGACGTCGCCCCGGACCACCACACGTGCGTACTCCTTCTGGGGAGCGAACCCAACGTATTCCATGCCGAGGTCGTACTGGTCGGTGAAGAAGTACGGCAGGTTGTCGTAGGGGGCCGGCTTGCCCATCAAGGTGCTGGCCGCCGCTCTGGGCTGGTTGAGCGCATTGGCCCAGTGTTCGACGCGGATGCGGCGTTGCAGTAGCGGATGCTGGTGATCAGCGATGTCACCGACCGCGACGATGTCTGGGTCCGACGTCACAAGTGTTTCATCGACGAGGACGCCCGCGTTAACCGCCAATCCCGCCTCTCGGGCAAGCGCAACATTGGGCTGTGCGCCCACCGCGACGAGTACCGCGTCGGCCGGCAAGCTGTCACCGCTGGACAGTCGTACACCGTTTGCTGTGCCGGCAGTCGTCGTGATCTCTTCGACGCCGGAGCCTAGGTGCAGGTCAACGCCGTGCTCACGGTGGATTTCGGCGAAGACTGAACCCATTTCGGGACCGAGAGCGCCTAACAGCGGCACCGGTGCTGTTTCCACGACGCTTACGGTAAGGTCCTGGCTGCGCGCTGCGGCGGCGATCTCCAGACCAATCCAGCCTGCGCCAATGATGGCGAGACGGCCGCCGCCGCGCAGCAGGTCGATCAGCGCATCGGACTGATCGACGGTCCGGAGGTAGAACACGCCATCAGCATCCGCGCCTGGCACGGTCAACCGCCGTGGTGCCGACCCGGTGGCGAGAACGAGGCGCGAATACTCGATGGCTGATGTGTCAGGAAGCAGGACCTGTTTTGCGTCCCTATCAATCGCGCTGATCTCGGTGCCCAGAAGTACATCGACGTGGTGGTCCCGGTACCACTGGGGCGGCAACAGCGTAATGTCCGTGCGCGTCTTCTTGCCCATCACATAGCCCTTAGACAAAGGCGGGCGGTCGTACGGAAGGTGTTCTTCAGCGCCGATGAGCACAACGCGGCCTGGATAGTCCAGGTCACGAAGGGCTTCAGCGGTCTTGGCGCCCGCAAGGCCGGCGCCAACGATGACGATCGGTGGATGTTCAGTCATGGCGGGACCTCCGTCCGCAATGGACCTGTGCCAGCCTCTATGACCCTACCGCGCGGACCGTGCCCGGCGCGCCCTTCTCGATCACTCCGGTTGCCTAAAAAAGGCGCCTGACACGAGTTCGACCATTGTGGTCTCGAGGCGATGTAAATCGGCGAGTCGTTCCTCTTCAGCGGCTTGCACAATTAGTTCGGTGAGCCCTCCGGTGATAGCCGTGGCCATTTCCGGGGTCAGGTCGCGAACCGCGGCATTACGTCTTTTTGCCCGCTCGGCGAGGCTGATCAGAAGGGCGACGAAACTGCGCTGCATCGACCTGCGCGCCTCGCGCGCCTCCGGGCCGGCGCCGAGTGTCTCGACGAAATGGGTCTTCGTAACGGCGGGCTGGTCGCTAAGGATCTTCAGCAGCGCGGCGATCGTCGAGGCGATGCGCTCCTGTGTCGTCTCGCCGATCTCGGAGGCGTCGCGAACCGTGGTGATGACATTCTCACTGAACTCTTTGTGGCTCGCGAGCAACGCAGCCTCTTTGTCGCCGAAATGCTCATAGAAGGTGCGGCGCGAGACGTGGGCAAGCGCGACGACGTCGGCGATGGTCGTGCCCGCATACCCTTTGGTGGCGACGGACTCGGTGAACGCGCGGAGAAGCCGGGCTCGTGGTGCGGCGCTGGGGGCGCTTTCGTGGCTATCGGCAGACACTGGTGGGCCTCCTCTGCGACCTTCCGGTATTCGATCGTACCAATGCTCAGCAGTGCGTGTTTGAGGCTGCCTGCCCGCTCCCAACTGGGCGTTCTTTACTGATCTGCAGATTGTGTCCACCATCACTTGCGCTTCGGTACTGTCGCGTACCATACTGTGATGCGTAATGGTACGAAGCAGTACCAGTGAAGCTGATCTTCTGCACGGGGCACTGTGGCCCCAGTCTCATGTCCTGCTCTGCATCTCACGGGAGAATTTCCATGGCACCCCTTGCCCTCGCCGCCCCTCTGGCTGCAATCACCGCACTCGTCGACAAAGCCGCACTCCCACAGCCTGGCCAGCTTGCGGCAGTCACATCCGTGGCACGCGGCGCCGTCGCCGCCATCGGCACCGCGCCCCGGCCGCTCGCTGGCCGAAACGTCGTGATCACTGGAGGTTCGTCGGGGATCGGTGCGGCTACCGCGGTTAAGGTTGCTGAGGCCGGCGGCACGGTCATTCTCGTGGCTCGCAGCCTCGACAAACTCGACGCGGTCAAGGCTGATATCGAGGCGCTGAACGAAGCCAGTGCTGGGCGCGTCTTCACGTACTCCTGCGACGTCACAGACAATGACTCCGTTGATGCGCTCGTTGACCTCCTCGTTGCGAACCACGGGCACGTCGACATGCTCGTCAACAATGCCGGCCGCTCGATCAGGCGCTCCATCGCCCTCTCCTACGACCGTTTCCACGACTTCGAGCGCACGATGTCGCTCAATTACTTCGCCGCGGTTCGCCTTGTGCTTCGGCTGATGCCGCATATGGCCGAAAACGGGTTTGGTCACATCGTCAACATTTCGTCGATCGGAGTGCAGACAAACCCGCCGCGGTTCTCCGCATATGTGGCATCGAAGGCCGCGCTGGACGCGTTCAGCCGCGTTGTCGCCAGCGAGGTCGTCGGTGACGGCGTCAGCTTCACCACCGTGCATATGCCACTCGTTCGCACCCCCATGATCGCGCCAACCTCCATGTACGACGCGTTCCCCACGCTCTCCCCAGAGGAGGCCGCGGATATGGTGTTGCGTGCGCTGGTGAAGCGCCCCAAGGAGATCGGTACCCCGATCGGGACATTCGGTGAACTCGCCTACACTCTCGCCCCCGGGCTCGTCGACAAAATTCTGCACCAGGCATACAAGGTTTTCCCTGACTCACTCGCCGCGAAGGGCGAATCCGCAGCTGCGGAGGCGAACGGCGCAGCCGCGCAGCGCGATCCAGGGCTCAGCCGCAGCGGGCAGATGCTCGCCAAAGCTTCGATCCTGGTCCAGGATCAGCCGCTCTCCCGCGCGGCGAAAACCATGATGCGCCTGCTTCCCGGAATCCACTGGTGATCACGCTCCCCGTCATACCAACTACCAAGGACACAGAACAATGAAAACGGTTGAAAACAAGAAGGTGCTGATCACGGGTGCAGCCATGGGCATGGGCAAGCTGTACGCGCAGCTCGCCGCCGCTGAACAGGCAGCTGACATCGTGCTTTGGGACATCAACGAAGCCGCCCTCGAAGAGACCGCCCGTGAACTGCGCAAGGGCAGTGCCAGTGCGGTAAGGGTGCACACGTACGTTGTCGACGTGTCACGCCAAGACGCGATCGAAGAAGCTGCCGAGCGTGTCCGCACCGAAGTGGGCGATATCGAGATCCTGTTCAACAACGCCGGTGTGGTAAGGGGCAACTCGTATTTCTGGGAGACGGACAACACCAAGGACACCGTCTTCACAATGAAAATCAACGCCGTCGCGCCCATGCTCGTCGCGCGTGAGTTCCTGCCCGGCATGATCGCCGCCGGTGGTGAATGCCGTGTCATCAACGTTGCATCGGCCGCCGGGCTCACCGCTAATCCGCGCATGGCGTCCTATTGTGGGTCCAAATGGGCCGCTGTCGGCTGGTCGGACTCCGTGCGGCTCGAACTCGAACAGGCTGGCCACAGCCATGTGAAGGTCACCACCGTGTGCCCGTACTACATCAGCACCGGCATGTTCGACGGGGCTAAAGCTGCGCCGCTGCTGCCGATCCTCGCTCCGGAGACCGTGGTCGATGAGGTCTGGAAGCAGATGAAGAAGGGTGCGCCGTTCGTCATCCTGCCTAAGACGGTGCTGCTCAGCGAGGTTTTCAAGGGCATCCTGCCCACCTCCGTCCGCGACTTTGTTGCGGGTCGCGTGCTCGGTGTCTACAAGACGATGGAGCACTTCACTGGCCGCGAATCCCAGCCCACACGCTGACTGGGCGCTGCGCGTAAAACAGGAAAACTCATGACACTTCAGATGCCACTGCCCGTCACACCGGCCCGGTTACCCGTCGCGGCAGCAAACCTCAGCGCGAAGCTCCTCTACCACGGGCTCGCCGACCTTCGCCCGCTGCCCCGGGTGCTCATCGATGCTGGACCACAGCGCAGCGTGTATCGCTACCTGCCTGCAATGGGTCTCACCCAGGAGCCGGAAACCGATCACGGGCCCGTGCTGCTCATTCCACCGCTCGCCGTGCCGGACACGTGTTTCGATCTGCGCCGCGGCTGCAGCCTCGCAGAGCACCTCGTTCAGTCAGGCCGACGCACCTACATCGTCGACTACGGCCAGATCGGGTTCAGCGAACGCAAGCTCGGGATCGAGCACTGGATCCATAACGTCCTCCCGCAGGCGATACGGGCGGTGAGCAAAGACGCGGGCGGCGCCCCAGTCCACCTCGTCAGCTGGAGCTTAGGTGGTGTGTTCTGCCTGCTCACGGCTGCGGATGTGCCGAGCCTTCCGATCGCCTCGATAACGCCGATCGCCAGCCCGGTGGACTTCGCCGCCGTCCCGCTGGTCAGGCCGATGCGACCGGTCGTCGCCGCCACTCGCGGCCGAATCCTGACCCAGGTAGCCCGAACCCTCGGTGGTGCTCCAAAGCCACTGGTCAAGAGAGCTTTCCAGCTCAGCAGTCTCTCGAAGAACGTCACCAAACCGTTCGCGATGCTGTGCAAACTTGACGACCGGGACTTCCTGGCCCAGCTTGAAGCTGTTGATGCCTTCACCGACCATATGACCGCGTATCCGGGCCGGACCTTCGCGCAGCTCTATCACCTGCTATTCCGCAAGAACAGCCTGATCCACGGGCATCTCGACGTGGCTGGCCGCTGCATTGATTTCGCCCGCATCCGCGTGCCCGTCATGGTTGTCGCAGGCAGCGGGGACGCGATCGCGCCCCGGCGCGCCGTCGAACGGCTCACCACCCTCCTGCCCGCATCTCGATACGTTCGATTCGAGGTTGCTCCAGGTGGTCACCTGGGAGTCCTCACCGGCCGCAACGCGCGCACGACCACGTGGGCGGCACTCACTGATTTTCTGCGCCAGGCCGACGAAATCGGTGCGTTGCGCTTCCACACCAACCCGACACTCGCCGAACTCAAGGCGGCAATCGAATTGATCACTTCATCCCACAAGGAGCCCGCATGCGTGAGCTGACAGCACCGGCGCGCGTACACGTCAACGACAGTGAAAACCTGACCGACATGATCGTGCGTAACGCCTCGGAGGACCCGAACGCGGTTGTGTTCCGGCGCAAAGTCGACACGGCCTGGCACGACGTGACGGCGGCGCGGTTCCTCAGCGAAGTGAACTCGCTCGCGAGAGGGCTGATCGCGAGTGGAATCAGTCCGGGTGATCGGGTCGCGATCCTCTCCCGCACGCGCTACGAGTGGACGCTACTCGACTTCGCTATCTGGAGCGCGGGAGCGATCACCGTCCCGATCTACGAGACATCCTCCCCGGAACAGATCCACTGGATTCTGTCCGACTCCCGCGCGGCTGCAATCGTCACCGAGACTCCGGATCACGCAGCGGCCGTAGTGGAGCTGGCTGGGCAGCTGCCGAGCCTTCAGCACGTGTTCCAGATCGAGGGTGAGACTGTTGCAGCGGCTGAAGGGATGGTCGTACTGGACAGCCGAGGCTCGTCCGTTCCAGATACCGCTGTCGAGGCGCGCCGCGCATCACTCAGCGCGGAATCGCTTGCCACGCTTATTTATACGTCTGGAACGACAGGCCGGCCCAAGGGCTGTACCCTCACACATGCGAACTTCCTGGCAGAGGTAGCGAACGTCACTCGGCAACTCGACGGGATCTTCGCGCGACAGGGGTGTTCGACACTACTGTTCCTGCCTCTCGCGCACGTATTTGCGCGTGTCATTCAGCTCGGGTGTGTGTACCAGCGCGTCACCATGGGACACAGCGCCGATATCCGCACACTGCTTGACGATCTCGCAAGCTTCCGGCCGAGTTTCATTCTGGCGGTGCCGCGGGTTTTCGAGAAGGTGTATAACGGGGCTGTCCAGAAGGCGGATGCCGCCGGTAAGGGCGCTATCTTCATGCGGGCTGTCGACACCGCAATCGCGTACAGCGAGGCCATAGACCGCGGCCAGATCCCGCTGCGGCTGCGCAGCAGGCGCGCGCTGTACAACGCGCTCGTCTACCGCAAGCTGCGGAAGACGCTCGGCGGCAGAGCAACCCATGCGATTTCCGGAGGCTCCGCACTGGGCAGCAGGCTCGGCCACTTCTACCGCGGTATCGGCCTCACCGTCCTCGAAGGGTATGGGCTCACTGAGACGACAGCTGCGATCACCGTCAATCTGCCGCACCAGACCCGGATGGGCACGGTGGGGCTGCCGGTTCCGGGCGTCTCGCTGCGCATCGCCGACGACGGCGAGGTGCTCGCGCAGGGACCGATGGTGTTCGGCGGATACTGGCGCAACGAAGATGCGACTTCCGACGCGATTGACAGCGAAGGCTGGTTCCATACCGGCGACATCGGCCACATCGACGCGCACGGTTACCTGTCGATCACTGGGCGCAAGAAAGAGATCATCGTGACCGCGGGTGGAAAGAACGTGGCGCCCGCTGTCATCGAGGACCGCATTCGTGCGCACCCACTGGTGAGTCAGGTGATGGTCGTCGGTGACAACGAGCCGTTTGTCGGTGCGCTCGTCACTCTCGATGTGGAGGCGCTGATTCCGTGGCAGGAGAAGCATGCCAAGCCCGGCACCCTGACGGAGATAATCGCTGATCCGGACCTGGTAGCTGCTGTACAGAGTGCCGTTGACGAGGGCAACCTGGCAGTGTCGAAGGCCGAATCGGTCCGCAAGTTCCGCATCCTGCCCGTCGATTGGACGGTGGAAGACGGTCAGCTCACCCCGTCAATGAAACTCAAGCGTTCCGTGGTCACGAAAGAACACGAGCACGATATCGAAGCGCTGTACGGGCGCAGGTAGACGCTGCTCAGCGCGAACGCAACACCTCGAGAGCTTTGTCGGCGTGGACGTTCGCGCTGAGTTCGCCCGAGATCACATCAAGAATCGTGCGGCTGGTGTCGATCACGAATGTTTTCCGCTTCACCGGTGCGAGTCGCCCCAGCAGTCCTCGCTTCACACCGAAGGTACTGGCCACCGCGCCATCCGGGTCCGAGAGCAGCGGGTAGTCCAAGCTGCGGGCCGACGCGAACCCGGCCTGTGTCTCCACGGAGTCGGTGCTGATGCCGATACGGGTCGCTCCCAGCGCCGCGAACTCGGCACCGAGGTCGCGGAAGTGGCATGCCTCTGCCGTGCATACTGGTGTGTTGGCGGCCGGATAGAAGAACAGCACGACTGGGCCGTCTGCGAGTAGGTCAGTCAGCGACCGATACTCGCCGTTCTGATCGGCCAGCTTGAAGTCGGGTGCAATGTCGCCTTTATCCACAATTCGCCATTTTACGCAGTCACGGTTCTTCGACGACGATGACGCCGGTCTTCTGCGGATGCTCAGAGCAGATGTACTCGTACTCACCGGGGGATTCGAACGTATACGACCAGGTGTCTTGGGCGATCATCGGGCTCGCGAAATCGGGCGGGGAGTTTTCGCTCACACCGACGACGTTGTGTGCGATCGGCCCGTCGTCGAAGACCCACTCGACTGTTGTTCCGGCGTCGATGACCAACGTTTCGGGTGTGTAGTGCATGTTGCTGACGTGCACAACAGCGGGGCCGTCACCCTCATGCACGTGCGGCGGCTCTGCGGCATTGTCGGCCCCGCATCCCGCAAGGGTGCCTCCGGCGAGGGCTGTAGCCAGCAGTGCTCCTGTGGCGGTGCGAACTCGGATTGTCCTGCCTCCTCATACTCGTTATCCGTCAGCTGCGCGCTGAGGTCCCGGACCATGCGGGATTACCTGCCACCATAAGGTGTGTCCCGCTATGGTCGGGGAAAGCACTGGTATGAACTCGAACGCTGACGCTAGTGAGTGGAGTGGCTATGGGAGCTGAGGTCTCATCGATCAGGTTCACTCATGAAGACCGGCGCCTTTTCCGGCGCAAGGTACACGCCTGCACCGAAGCGCTCGAACGGATGCTGCATGACGGAGCTTTCAACCGGATGCGCGCCGTTCCGCTGCTCGGCATGGAAGTTGAACTCAATCTTGTC
Source organism: Hoyosella sp. YIM 151337 (assembly GCF_026041215.1). Taxonomy (GTDB): domain Bacteria; phylum Actinomycetota; class Actinomycetes; order Mycobacteriales; family Mycobacteriaceae; genus Hoyosella. The sequence goes on along the minus strand of NZ_JAPEIQ010000006.1, from coordinate 485,694 downwards.
GGTGACATGATGGAGCCCGCGAAAGCGAACGACACCGTGCTCGAAGCCATCGCCGACACCGACTACCAAACCGAGTTGGGCAGGTTCAACATCGAACTGAATGTTGCGCCCGCCGCCCTTTCCGGTGACTCGATCGCGCAGGTCGAATCCCGGCTTCGCGACTCGCTCGAGCACGCGGATGAGGTGGCTGCGAAACATGACGCACGCCTCGTGCTCATCGGCATGCTTCCCACCCTGCAAACGGAACATTTCGACGCCGCGTGGATTACCGACAACCCGCGATATGCATTGCTCAACGATCAGATTTTCGCCGCCCGCGGGGAAGACATTGAGATCGATATCAGTGGGACTGGTCTCGATGGACGGCCGGAACGCCTGCGTATCGACTGCACATCCGTGCTGCCGGAAGCCGCATGCACATCGGTGCAGCTACACCTCGCCGTGGACCCGGACATGTTCGCCAGCTACTGGAATGCGGCCCAGTGCATCGCGGGGGTGCAGGTCGCGCTTGGTGCTAACTCACCATTTCTCGCCCAGACGGCGCTGTGGCATGAGAGCCGCATCCCGGTCTTCGAGCAGGCGATCGATACGAGATCGCTGGAGCTGAAGAACCAGGGCGTCCGGCCACGAGTGTGGTTTGGTGAGCGTTGGATCACGTCGATTTTCGATCTATTCGATGAGAACGCCAGGTACTTTCCGGCGCTCCTTCCGGAAGTCGACGATGAGGACCCGCTCGCGGTCCTTGACCGTGGCGGGACGCCAAAGCTCGCGGAACTGTCAATGCATAACGGCACGATCTACCGCTGGAATCGGCCGGTGTATGCGGTCGTCGATGGCGATCCGCAAATGCGCGTCGAGAACCGCGTGCTACCGGGCGGGCCAACCGTTGTCGACACCATGGCGAATGCGGCGTTTTATTACGGTACGGTCCATGCCCTCGCCAACGCCGATCGTCCGTTGTGGAGCCAGATGTCGTTCGGAGCGGCGGCGTCGAACCTGAAAGCTGCTGCCCAGCACGGTATGGATGCCCGGTTTTACTGGCCGGCATTCGGTGATGTCGGACCCGATGAACTCGCGCTGCGCTGGTTGCTTCCCCTCGCCGACCAGGGTTTGGCGGATTACGGCGCCTCATCTGAGGTGCGCGATCGGTACCTCGGCATCATCGAGGAGCGCTGCCTGTCCCGCCGGAACGGTGCCGGCTGGCAGCGAGCCACCGTCGCGCGGCTTGAGGTGGAGGGGAAAACCCGCAAAGAAGCGCTGGCGCAGATGCTCGCTGAATACACTGAGCACATGCGCGAGGGCACGCCCGTTCACACTTGGCCCTGGTGAGGAGTGCCTGCCCGCAATGCGGTCTGCTAGTCGCTGGTGCCGGACCCTGGTTCCGCGAGCTTCCGGTGGAATTGAGACGCGGCACGGTCGGGAGTTGCCCGAGCGGCCGCGCCCATGGCTCGTGATTTGAGCGAGCCGGCGAAGGCGTTGCGTTTCCCACTCATCAGGGCGTCGAAAGCTTGTTCAGCGACCAATGCCGGGTCGTCCTTGTTCATTTGCCCGAGCCGAGTGTCGGTGAGATCAGCTCGTTCGAAGAACTCGGTGTCTGTGGGTCCCGGCAGCAGAGCTGTCACCGTGATGCTTGCCTGGGCGAGGTCTTCCATCTCGGTGGCGACTGCCTCGCAAAACGACTGCAGGAAGGCCTTGGAAGCGTTGTAAATCGGCTGGTAAGGCCCGGGCATATGGGCCGCCACCGACGATGTCACGAGCACCTTGCCGTGGCCCGTCGCCGCCATGTCACGCAGAACAAGTTTCGCGAGGTGCACGGTGGAACGCACATTCAGGTCGATGATGCCGAGATCGTCCTGCAAATCGGTGTCGAGGAATGCCCCGCTCTGTCCCACGCCAGCGTTCAGCGCCGCTGCGTGAAGGGGTCGGTTGGTCGCCGCAATCACGGAGTACAACTCGTCGACCGAGTCGGGGTGGCGCAGGTCCAGTTGCGTGCTCTGTACGTCTGCCCCCGTCTCGGCCAGTTCCTGCGCGGCATGGCTGATCTGCTGATCGTCAGCGGTGACGACAAGGTCGTATCCGCGTCGCCCGAAGTGCCGCGCAAGCGCGAGCCCGATTCCGCTCGACGCTCCTGTGATAAGTGCCAGAGGTCGTTGGTCCGTCATGGAGGTGGCCTACCCTGCGGCGAGCTGAGTATGCGGCCACAGCGTTACTGCAGCGCCGCGAACACGCCGTGCAGGAACTCTACGGAAGCGCGCGCATCTGCGAGCGGCCCTGCGTCCTCGGGTTCGCGGTCGAGAATCATGTCCTGTTCGAGGACATACCAGCCGTTGAAGCCGTGATTCTCGAGCGTCGTAATCACACCGGCAATGTCGATGTCGCCTGCGCCGAGTGGGCGGAACATGCCTTTGCGCACACCGTCGGTGAAGGAAATCTCCCCGGCATGGACCTGGCGAGCGAGAGTCTGGTCGACGTCTTTCAGGTGCACGTGCGCGATGCGGTCGGTTGCTGTGTGGGTAAGCGCCACCGGGTCGCAGCCGCCGATGAGTAGATGGCCAGTATCCAGGCACAACGAGATGGATGAGCCAGACAGTACGCGTTCAACCTCGGCAGCGGTTTCAACCATCGTCCCAACGTGTGGGTGCAGCACTGCCAGGACACCTCGGCCCGCGGCGTACTCGGCGAGCCGGTCGAGGTTTGTCAGCAGCGCAGTCCATCCGGCTGTGTCGAGTTCGGGCCGCGAGTCATAGCCGTCGGTCCCGGTTGCTGCCGCGAGCACAAGTACGGTCGCGCCCGCTGCGGTGAACCAGTCGAGGATTCGTGTCACCTCAGGCTGCGGGTCATGGTGGGGGTCGTGCAACACGAGCGGCGCGAAACCGCCCACCGCGGCGAGTTTGTACGTGCGCAGTATCTCGGCACGCGCCGCGGGGTCTTCTGGCAAGAAGTCGGCAGGCCCAAATTCGGTGGCCGCGATGCCAAGGCTACTCATTTCGCCCAGAACGCGTGCGGGAGTCAATTGAAAGCCCCATCCGGGCACTTCGCAGACACCCCAGGAAATGGGTGCACCTGCGACGCGGTCGGCGGCGGGGCGGCGTGGTGCTGCGGCCACCGGCGATGTGGAGGGTGAGAAGGCCATGTTCAACGTTTCTTTCTTCGGAATGAGCGAGGTCTGTGCGCGCCTGGGTCTAGTCTTGCTGTGACTAGGATCGCAATCAACCTCAAATAACCATCAAAAAGACCTCAGGACGGCTGACGATGCACCGCCACAAAATTCGGGAAATCGCCCAGCAAAGCGGCTTAAGTGAAGCAACTGTCGACCGTGTGCTTCATGAACGGCCCGGTGTCCGCGAGACGACACGTATGGAGGTGCACCAGGCGATCGCCGACCTGGATCGTCAGCGCACCCAGCTGCGCCTCGAAGGCAGAAAATTCTTCTTTGACGTGGTGATGCATGCACCTGACCGATTTGTTTCTGAAGTCCGGCAGGCGCTGGAATCCGAAATTCCCGCGCTGCAGCCGGCGGTGGTCCGGTGCCGCTTCCATCACCGCGAGACTGGGCCGCCCGGGGCGCTGACGCCCACGCTCGAAAAGATCGCTCAGCGCGGATCGCATGGGGTTCTTTTGAAGGCTCCAGACGTCCCGGAGATCGTGGCCGCCATAGACGAGTTGCACGCGTCGAAGATCCCGGTCGTCACGATGTTCGCCGACGTGCCGCGCAGCGCCCGCACTGGGTATGTAGGAATGGACGACAGGGCCGCGGGATCGACGGCAGCGTACCTGTTAGCGCAGTGGCTGCGGCGCACGCCCGGGAACGTACTCATCAGCCTCACCCAGGACTACTTTCGAAATGAGGAGGAACGCGAGGGCGGATTCCGCGCGACGATGCGTGCACTGAGTCCACAGCGCAACCTCGTCGACATACCCGACACGGACGGCCTGGACGACACAGTCCGGCGCCGTGCTGTCGCAGCGCTGCGCAGCGACCCTTCCATTGTGGCTGCGTATTCGATCGGTGGAGGTAACCATGCGCTGCTCGATGCGTTCGATGAATGCGGGCGACACTGCGATGCGTTCGTCGCACACGACCTCGACGATGACAATGTGGCACTGCTCCGCGCGGGAAGGATCTCCGCCGTCATTCACCACGATCTACACGACGATGTGCGCCACGCTTGCCGCCTTTTGCTCAAGGCTCGCGGTGCGCTAGAAGGCATTCCGGCACGGACGAGCCCGATTCAGATTGCCACTCCCTACAACGTTCCCCGATAAGTATTAGTTCACCGTCGCGCCGGACTGGGGCGCAACTGTCATGACTACCGACGTTTCGCTTTGCGCATGCCAGCTCTCGAAAGCTGCTGCTTCGGAACTGGCCGCGAACGCGACCGTTCCGGCAAGGGTGACGCTCGACGCGGCGGCGAGTATAGCGGCGCGCCGAACGCGAGTTGCGGTCCTTGGACGCATGAAAGCTCCTTTTGTGCACAGCACCTGGCAACCGGGAACGTGTCGCGGTTGTTTGCTGCATTGATCGTCAAGCACGTCTCGTAGCGGTGCACCCAGATTCGATAACCAGTTAGCCGGCTGTAACCCGCGCGTGTCTGTTGTTGCGTTGATCGCACTTGATGACACACTGTTTCGGGCTGTTGATCAGGTAGGTAGCCTCGATCCGGTGCCACACCATGGCACCGCGACCCTCGAAGTGCGAACATCACGGCAGGTACCTGAAAGTGACCAAACCGATCACTGTGGCCGGTGTGTGCTTCCTTAGCCGGGAGCACATCCTGCTCGTCCGCAAACGCGGCACTGCTCTTTTTATGCTGCCCGGCGGCAAACCGGAGCCCGCTGAATCGATTTATGCGACAGCCGTACGAGAGTGCCAAGAAGAACTCAATGTGGCACTTGGAGATGACGCACTTCGTTTCTTCGCGCGCTGGATGGCCCCGGCCGCGAACGAAGCCGGTCGATTGATCGACGCGACGGTATTCGTCTGCGAGCGGGCAATAGAGCCGCAGCGCGGCGCCGAGATAGGGGAGCTGCGCTGGGTAAGCCTGGACCGCGCTACGGACTTGCCGCTCGCGCCGTTGTTAGCCACCTACGTGCTGCCAGCGCTGACGCGCATCCAGCCACGCAAGGTGGGGTGAGCACAACCGCTCAGCCGGGCAGACCGGGAGGGTAGTGGGCCCCGGAAAAATCGGGTGGACCCTGAATCCCCAGCATCTCCAGCAGTGTGCGGCAGTCTTCCGCGCTTGTGCTGCGAGTAGCTACCGCCCGTTGCGCCCTTCGCCAGATGTCCGGGTCGATGGGCCCAGGTCCGTGCGACGATGTCATGTCCGGCATTCGGACTATTTTACGCGGCGTCCGTGAATTGACCGACACCGTTCGCGGTGACACTTTGCACACCGTCGATTTGTTGCCCAACGCACTGTGGGCGTCCTTCCTGGAAGGACGCCCACAAACGTGATGGCAGGTCAGCGCGCGAAGAGCAGCGCGCGTTTGACCTCTTGGATTGCTTTTGTGACCTGGATTCCGCGCGGGCAGGCCTCAGTGCAGTTGAATGTCGTGCGGCAGCGCCACACTCCGTCCATGTCGTTCAGGATTTCGAGACGCTCAGCGGCCCCTTCGTCACGGCTGTCAAAGATGAACCGGTGCGCGTTGACGATGGTAGCTGGCCCGTAGTACGTGCCGTCATGCCAGAACACTGGGCACGAGGTGGTGCAGCATGCGCAGAGGATGCACTTGGTGGTGTCATCGAAACGGGCGCGATCCGACTGTGATTGGATCCGTTCGCGAGTCGGCTCCTGACCGTAGGTGATCAAGAATGGCCTGATCGCACGGAAAGAGTCGAAGAAGGGCTCCATGTTGACGATCAGGTCCTTTTCGACCGGCAAACCACGGATGGGCTCGACGGTGATCGTGACTTGCTTGCCGTCCTTAGGCAGGAGGTCCTTCATCAGGATCTTGCACGCGAGGCGGTTGACGCCATTAATGCGCATGGCATCGGAGCCACAAATGCCGTGCGCGCAGGAGCGGCGGAACGACAGCGTGCCATCGAGGTACCACTTCACGTAGTGCAGGAGGTTCAGCAACCGGTCGGATGGCAGCGCAGGAACGTCAAAGTCCTGGAAGCCTTGTGCGTCCGGGTCATCAGGGTTGAACCGGCGGATCCGAAGGGTCACCATCACCGCGCCCTCAGGTACGGGAGGCAGGTCCCGCTCGCTTTTTTCAGCTGCAACAGTCGCGGTCATCAGTACTTACGCTCCATCGGCTCGTAGCGGGTGAAGGTCACTGGCTTGTAGTCCAGTTTGATGTCAGCGATCAGCGGTGGCTGGCCATCCTGCGGGACGTCCTTGTACGCCATGGTGTGGCGCAGGTAGTTCACGTCGTCACGATCGGGATAGTCCTCACGCGCGTGACCACCGCGGGACTCCTTGCGGTTCAGGGCGCCCGCCACCGTCACCTCCGCTAGTTCAAGCAGGAAGCCGAGTTCAACTGCCTCGAGGAGGTCACTGTTGTAGCGCTTGCCCTTGTCGTGGACCTGGACTCGGCCGTAGCGCTCCTTCAGCGTATGAATGTCTTTGAGCGCCTGCTTGAGCGTTTCCTCGGTGCGGAACACGGATGCATTGCGATCCATCGTCTCCTGCAGGGCGATGCGGATATCCGCGACACGCTCGTTGCCGTCACCGGAAAGCATGCTGGCCATCCAGTCCTGCACCATCTTTGCGGGAGTTTCAGGCAGCGGCTCGAAATCCGCACGCTGCGCATGCTCGGCAGCGGCGATGCCGGCGCGGCGGCCGAACACGTTGATGTCGAGCAGCGAGTTCGTGCCAAGCCGGTTGGCGCCATGCACAGAAACACACGCACATTCACCGGCCGCGTACAGACCTTTGACGATCTCGTCGTTATTGGCCAGAACCTCGCCACTGATGCGAGTGGGGATACCGCCCATGACGTAGTGGCAGGTCGGGAAAACTGGTACCAGTTCCTTCACTGGGTCCACGCCCAGATAGGTGCGGGAGAACTCGGTGATATCGGGGAGTTTCTCTTCGAGAACGTCCTCACCGAGGTGAGTGACGTCGATGTAGACATAGTCCTTGTTCGGGCCAGCACCGCGGCCTTCGAGGACCTCGAGCACCATCGACCGGGCCACGATGTCGCGAGGCGCAAGGTCCTTGATGGTGGGTGCGTACCGTTCCATGAAGCGCTCACCGTCCGCATTGCGGAGGATGCCGCCCTCACCGCGCACGGCCTCCGAAATGAGGATGCCCAGGCCCGCGAGGCCGGTCGGGTGGAACTGGTGGAACTCCATGTCCTCGAGGGGGAGGCCCTTGCGGAAGACGATCGCCATGCCGTCACCGGTGAGGGTGTGCGCGTTGGACGTCGTCTTGTACATGCGGCCAGAGCCACCCGTGGCGAAGACAATGGACTTTGCGTGGAAAACGTGGATTTCGCCCGTCGCGAGTTCGTACGCGATCACGCCCGTCGCCGCGAGTCCGTCTGGTGTTTCCGTGAGGCAGAGATCCAGAACGTAGAACTCGTTGAAGAACTCCACACCATGCTTCACGCAGTTTTGGTATAGCGTCTGGAGGATCATGTGGCCGGTACGGTCGGCTGCGTAGCATGCGCGGCGGACGGGAGCCTTGCCGTGGTCACGGGTGTGCCCGCCGAACCGGCGCTGGTCGATCCGGCCTTCCGGTGTCCGGTTGAACGGAAGCCCCATCTTCTCGAGATCGAGGACCGCGTCGATGGCTTCTTTCGCCATCACTTCGGCAGCATCCTGGTCGACGAGGTAATCGCCACCTTTGACAGTGTCAAAGGTGTGCCACTCCCAGTTGTCCTCTTCCACGTTGGCAAGTGCTGCGCACATGCCGCCCTGTGCTGCACCGGTGTGAGACCGGGTGGGGTAGAGCTTCGTCAACACGGCGGTGCGGACGCGGGGGCCGGCTTCGATAGCGGCACGCATCCCGGCGCCACCAGCGCCGACGATGATCACGTCGTAACGGTGTTCTTGCATGTACGCCTCGCTCAGCCGGTGATGTTGGGATCGAACGTGAAGATGACATAGCTGCCCAGGGCGGTGATCAGGACAACCGAGATCACCAGCAACGTGTTCAGCCAGAACCGCGTCGAATCCTTGCGTGCATAGTCGTTGATGACGGTGCGCAGTCCGTTGCCGCCGTGCAACTGTGCGAGCCACAGCATCGAAAGGTCCCAGATTTGCCAGAACGGGCTCGCCCACCGTCCGGCGACGAACGCGAAGTTGATGCGGTGCACACCATCATCAAGCAGAAGCATGATGCTGATATGGCCGATCACCAGGAAGACCAGCAACAGGCCGGAAATCCGCATGAAGAGCCAGGCCCACATCTCGAAGTTGTTCGTGTTGCGGCGGCGCGGTGTGCGGGGGAGGGACAAAGCTGCGGGACGGTCGAAGGACGTCGCGATGGGCTGTGCTGCGCGCTGTTCTGAACTCGTCATGTCTTAGCTCCCGAACATCAGGTAGGCGATGCGGCCAGATGCAGGGATCATGATGGCGACAGAGAGTGCCAGGACGATCCAGAACATCAGTCGCTGGTACTTCGGTCCCTTCGACCAGAAGTCGATGAGGATGACGCGAATACCGTTGAACGCGTGGTAGATGACGGCGGCGAGCAAGCCGAGCTCGAGTAGGCCAACCACGGGGTTCTTGTACGTCTCGATGACTGCGTCGTACGCCTCGGGACTCACCCGGACGAGCGCTGTGTCAAGCACGTGGACGAACAAGAAGAAGAACAAGGTGACGCCGGTGATCCGGTGTAATACCCAGGACCACATGCCGGGATCACCCCGGTAAACCGATCGGGAGCGAACCACCTCTTCAGTGGCGCCTGCTGTGCTGGTCATTGAGAGCTCTGCCTCCAGTGTCATCGGTGGGTGCGCGCCGGGCTTAATTGGGAGCACCATACAAAACGGGTTCGCTGGGGCGCAGCACAACGACGGTCCCGGCGAGAACCTAAGCTGACAGTTAAAACTCTAAACCCATCCGAAGAAGCGGTTTACAGCGGGATATTGCGTTTCAACCTGGGAATATGGGTTAGGTTTGCCTTGCCAAATGGCGGTGAGTGCGCTCACCGCACTGCCTCGAAGGCGGTGAAAACTGTGGAAATCGACTGGAAAAGCCTGCATAAACGGGCAATCGATGTCATGCGAACGGCGTACGCCCCCTACTCCAGATTCCCGGTGGGGGCGGCCGCGTTAACCACCGATGGGCGGTACGTGAGCGGCTGTAATGTGGAAAATCTCTCATTCGGGCTGACTCTTTGCGCAGAGTGTTCAGTGGTGTCCGTGCTCCACTCAACCGGCGGGGGCAGGCTTGCTGCGCTCGCCTGCGTCGACAGTCGAGGCGAAATCCTCATGCCCTGCGGGCGCTGCCGACAAGTACTCTACGAACACGGTGGGCCCGAAATGCTCATTTCTTCCGCAAACGGCCCGGTCCCGCTTAGCGCGCTTTTGCCCGCAGCCTTCGGTCCCGACGACTACGCCGCAGGAAGGCAACAGTGATGACCCACCACGACGCCGTATCAGTCATTCGCACGAAACGCGACGGCCACGTCCTCTCTGGTGCTCAAATCGACTGGGTTATCGACGCATACACGCGCGGCCACGTCGCGGATGAGCAGATGTCCGCGCTCGCGATGGCGATTCTGCTGCGCGGCATGAACCGTGACGAGATCTCGCGATGGACAGCCGCCATGATCGCGTCCGGTGAGCGCATGGACTTTAGCGGACTCAGACGCCCTACGGTCGACAAGCACTCCACAGGCGGCGTGGGCGACAAGATCACGTTGCCTCTGGCTCCGCTCGTTGCGGCGTGTGGGGCAGCGGTTCCACAGCTTTCCGGCCGCGGTCTGGGGCATACCGGGGGCACCCTGGACAAAATGGAGGCGATACCCGGCTGGCGCGCGGCGCTGTCAACCGGCGAACTGCTGTCTCAACTCGACTCGGTCGGCGCGACTATCTGCGCGGCCGGCGCTGGGCTCGCGCCCGCTGACAAGAAGCTGTACGCCTTGCGAGACGTCACTGGCACCGTCGAATCAATCGCCCTGATCGCGAGCTCGATCATGTCGAAGAAGATTGCCGAAGGCACCTCCGCGCTGGTTCTCGACGTCAAATGTGGTTCGGGAGCGTTCATGAAGGACGCGGAAGACGCGCGTGAGCTTGCTCGCACAATGGTCGATCTCGGGAATGATGCTGGGGTGCGCACGGTCGCGCTCCTCACCGATATGGACACGCCCCTTGGCTTGACGGCCGGTAACGCACTGGAGGTTCGTGAGTCTGTGGAGGTACTCGCCGGCGGTGGCCCGCCTGATGTCGTGGAGCTGACGCTTGAGCTGGCGCGGGAAATGCTGTCCGCGGTGGGAATGAGTGATATCGACCCCGCGGACGTGCTGGCGGACGGTCGCGCGATGGACGTGTGGCGCCGGATGATCGAAGCACAGGGCGGCGACCCTGGCGCAGAGCTCCCTGTCGCACAAGACACCGAGGTCGTCGTCGCCCCGAGATCCGGCGTGCTCTCTGAGCTGGACGCCATGGCGGTGGGACTAGCCGCATGGCGGCTCGGCGCGGGCCGGCAGCGGCAGGGCGAGCCGGTGCAGGCTGGTGCAGGCGTGGAGTGGCACGCGTCGGTGGGGGATCGCGTCGAACGTGGGCAGAAGATTTTCACTCTTCACACCGATACTCCGGAGCGCATCCCGGCGGCACTCGCGGCTCTCGACGGCGGCTGGGAGATTGGTGAGTCAGGGGAGCGGCGGCCGCTTGTGATGGCTCGCGTCGGCTGAGGGGTTGGGGCCGCGAGCATTCGTATCGAGCTTTAAGATTGAACTGGCACAACCGCTCGCGACCCTCAAGCAGGCTGAGCCCAGTTCCGCGGGAGTGCGTATTCCCTGGGTTCAGGCGAGGGCCAGTCTGCTGGCTCGGGTTCAACGGGCCCGACGCCTTCACTATGCTTCCACCAGCGGATCGGCGCTGAGCGGCGCGGGTTACACTCCAGAAAACGGTGCATCCGTGCAGCCAGGGAGTTCGGGTCGAGCGCTTGCCGATACCCGAACCGCAGCACATCCACGCCCAGATCTCTGCGGAGCTGCCATTCCCGCTCCGTCTGTTTCTGGACGATCCGTGATGCGTCGCCGCGGTTGTCGTATTTGATCGCTCCATCTGCCTCGAAGGCGGCCCAATGATACGGCCACAGTCCGTCGACTCGATACAGCGGAAATCCGGGCCCCACCCACGCGTTGGAGATGGGCAAGGGCAGCCCTCCCATAATCGCCGCGAAGCGTCCCAGGCTTTCGATCGGCGATTCGGCAAGCGGGTCGGCATTCTCGCAGACCCATCCGACGCGTCCGGCGCCCCGCCAATTGACAAAGTGTTGCTGCGCCCCCTGGGGGTGAAGGCTGCGCCTGGCGGCGGCGTCTGCGACAGCCAGCGCGTAATGGAGCGGTGATCGCGTCGCTAGGTCGCACACGGTCCATGCAATCGACACCGCGTTGTACCCGAGGTGCGCCTGATGCTCAGGTGGCAAACGGTGATGGAGTACCTTGCCGAAGCGAGTGGTTTGGGAACCGCCTAAGCTGCGCGGGTTCACCGCGAGCACTTTCCCAGGTGGCCTCCCAAGCGTCGGTAACCCATGTGTGGCAGCCGCGGACCAGCCGGTGAGGTAGACATGTGGGTTAGCCAGGGAAAAGGCGCGGGAGTGCAGGGTGTGGCGCTGCCACGGTGTCAGTTCGCGCGGGACCGCATAGACTCCGGATGCCGCACGGTACAACGAGCCGTTCCTGGCGCAGTTAGCGAGCCGCGAGCGGGTGATTCCGAAATCGGCTGCCGCCGTTACGGTTAGCAATCCTGCGTGCTGGTCAAGCGCGGCCCGGATGTCGCCGGGAAGTCGTCTTCGCATGGTAGATCGGACGCAGTCGCGTGCGCTCCGGTTCCCAGCCGGGCCGGGGGCATAACCTCGCGAGCATTTGCGCTATCACCCGCCCCGCCAATCAGCACAAATGCTCGCGCTCGTGGATATCGCTTTCCGCTATTCCCGAGTCACCGATGCCCCACAAGGCTTGCCGCAGTTGTCGGGATGAACGCGCTTGCTCTGGCTGCAGCCACAGGGACAGCAGGAGCTGCAGTGTCGGGAAACCGCATTGATGATGGCTGGCGCAACAGCAAGTCACTTTGCCGCCCGGCGCCGATCTCACCAGTTCAATCGACCTCTTTTGGAGTTCTTCTTTCGTCTCCATCGCCAGTTGACGGCTGAGTCGCCGCTGTCGCTAAGCGCCGAACGGCACCGCGACCTTCTCTAGCGTGCCCGCCCGTTGCGGATGCCGCCACAGGCCGCGCTGCGCTAAACGAGGGAGCACGCCCTCACCGAACCAGTAGGCCTCCTCGAGGTGGGGATATCCGGAAAGAATGAAGTGGTCCAGCCCTAAGGCCGCATACTCCTCGATACGGTCGGCCACCTCCTCATGCGACCCGACGAGCGCGGTGCCAGCACCTCCCCGTACCAGTCCGACGCCTGCCCATAGGTTCGGAGAGACAAGGAGGTCGTCAGTTCGCCCGCCATGGAGCTTCTGCATCCGGCGCTGCCCCTCCGATTGACTGCGGGCGAGACTCTGCTGGATTCGCCCGATCTCCAGCGGGTCAAGAGAGTGCAGGAGACGGTTCGCGACGGCCCAGGCTTCCTCGGCGGTATCCCGGCTGATGACGTGCAGACGGATGCCGAATTCCACTTCCCTGCCCTGCTTCGCGGCGAGGTTTCGTATCCACTCCAGTTTCTGGTCCACAGCTACCGGTGGCTCGCCCCAGGTGAGGTAGACGTCGGCATGTCGCGCTGCGACCTCGCCTGCAGCTTCGGATGAACCGCCGAAGAAAACCGGCGGCACCGGGGAGGGCCGTCGCGCCAGCGCAGCATCCGCCACCGAGATGTGCCGTCCACGGAAGCTGAACGGCTCTGCTACTTGCCACAGTTTCCGCACGACATCGAGAAATTCGCCGCATCGCTCATAACGGGACGTTTTGTCGAGGAAGTCGCCATACGCGCGCTGCTCGTGGTCTTCACCCCCGGTGACAACATTGAGGTAAAGCCGTCCACCCGAGTGCCGCTGGAAGGTTGCTGCCATCTGGGCGGCTAGCGTGGGGCTGACCAAGCCGGGCCGGAACGCGACGAGGAACTTCAGGTACTCGGTCGCGTCGACGAGCATCGCGGTGGTGAGCCATGCGTCCTCGCACCATGCGCCCGTGGGCGTAAGGACAGCCTCGAACCCGTTTGTCTCAGCAGCGGTGGCGATCTGGCGAAGGTACGGCAAGGAAGCTGGCCGGTCGCCGTGCATGGAGGTTCCGTGACCGCCAGCGATGAGTGAGCGAGAGTCGCCGTAGGTGGGCAGAAACCAGTGGAAGTGCAGCACAGAGACTCCTTCTAGAACACGCCGTGGTGTGGCGGGGCATACCCGAGTACGGATCGCCCGATGTGGTGGTATTTCCATCGCACCGGGTCGTGAAGGGTATGGGTGCGAGCGTTGCGCCAATGTCGGTCGAGACCAAGTGCCGCGTCGGCGGATCGTGTGCCGCCGAGTTCGAACACGGCGTTTGCCGCAGCGAGGGATGCGCGGTCGGCAGCGGCTTTCACGGTGGCGACAGCGAGAGAGGCTTTCGCTGCGTTTCTCGCGGACGGGTGGGCGAGCACATTATCGACGGCGTCACCCGCTGTCAGCAGTAAAGCTTCAGCTGCTGCGACATCCACCGCCACTTCACCGAAGCGATACGCGGTCAGTGGGTCTGCCCGGGCCTCATCCACACCAGCTTCAAACCAGGGCCGGGACCTGTCCCGCACGAACTCTGCCGCATCGGTGAGCGCGTTCCTGGCAATCCCCGTGTCGATGGCAGCGTGCAGAAGCTGAGCGAACGCCCCATATCCGGTGGGCGCCTGCAATGCGGCCGCACGCGGCACCACCCATGCTTCGTCCACCGGCACCGCGCGCAAGTGCACCGTGCCGCTGGCTGTGGTGCGCTGGCCTAGCCCATTCCAGTCGTCGTCGATGGCCAGGCCGGGACTGCCTGCTGGGACGAACGCGAGGTACTCGTCTTCGTCGAGTGCTGCCAGCACCGGAATCCAGTCAGCGAAAAGCGTTCCGGTGCAGTAGTACTTCGTGCCCGATAAGACGAACCCTGTGCTCGTACGCTCGAGCCGGGTGGTGACGGAGGCGATCGTCTGCCCCCCGCGTTCCGACTGAGCGTTCGCGAACCGGGCGCCGTCGAGAACCTGGTCGAAGAAGTACTTCTGCTGGTCCGCAGTAGCTGCGGCTTTCAGAAAGTTGACGTAAACGAAGTGGCTATGCGGTATCTGGGCGATGTTGGGGTCCGCACTCGCCAGGAGCCGGATCACCTCCGTGAGCACCGATGCAGGCGCATCCGCCCCGCCAAACTCGCGAGGTACGGTGAGAGCGAATAACCCTGCGGTGGCGAGCTGCTCGATCTCGGCGTAGGGGAGGATGCGGTCGCGGTCCCGGTCGCGTGCAGTTTCCCGAAAGCTATCCGCGAGCTTTGCCGTGAGGCCGAGTGTGCTGTCCCAGCTCATGCGGACAACAGCTCTCGTTCCCGGTCAGCGTGCTCGATCTCCCGCACAAGCGGTAGTACGTGGGCGCCGAAGTACTCGATCTCTTCCTGGAAATGCAGGAATCCGCCCAAGATGAGGTCGACGCCACGGCGGCGGTATGCGGCGATGCGCTCGGCAATTTGCTCGGGAGTACCGATGAGCTTTGTGCGGAAGCCGTCGTTGTATTGCACGAGGTCCTCAAAGGTAGAGTCGGCCCACATTCCGCGTTTGTCGGACGTGGAAGCACCGGCCTGCTGGACTGCGTTGCGGAATCCTTCGACGGCGGGTTTATTTGCCTTCGCGATTATTTCGCGCAGAGTGTCGTGCGCTTCCTTCTCGGTGTCCCTCGCGATGATGAACCCGTTCAGCCCGAACTTCACCTCGCGGTTCGCTTTCCGTGCGTGGTGGCGAATGTCGCTGAGCTGCTCGGTAACTCCGTCGAAGTCTTTGCCGTTGGAGAAGTACCAGTCGGCGTAGTGGCCACCGTTGAATCGTGCCGCACTGGAGTTGCCGCCCTGGAACAGTTCTGGGTTTGGCCGCTCGGGGGAGTTGAGCGGTTTGGGCTTGAGCGTGAAATCGTGGATGCGGTAGAAGTCGCCCCGAAAATCAACGTTGTCTTCCGTCCAGATCTTGCGGAGCACCTGCAAGAACTCAGCGCTGCGGCGGTAGCGCTCGTCATGTTCGAGCCACGGCTCACCCAGGTGGGTGAACTCGTCTTTGAACCAGCCGCTCACTACGTTGACCGCGAATCGTCCCCCGGACAGGTGGTCCGCGGTCGCCGCGAATTTCGCCAGCACCGCCGGCTGCCACAACCCAGGGTGGACGGCGGCGATCACCTTGAGCCGCTCCGTCGCGAGAAGCAGTGCGAGACTGAATGACGTTGACTCGTGCTGAAATTCCGCTCCGTAACTGGCCTCGTAGCGAACCTGGCTTAGCGCGTATTCGAATCCGTTGTCCTCCGCGGTGCGAGCGAGCTTCGCGTTGTACTCATAGTCCCAGCTGGTGCGCTGTTCGATCTCGCTGGTTACCAAGCCACCGCTGACATTGGGGACCCAGTAGGCGAATTTGACGTGATCGGACACATTCTCGGTTGTCATGGGGTCAAAGCGTGACGGCACGGGCCGCACGCGAGAACACTTAAAACCACGGTGAATTCAAACCTCGAAAGAATGAGGCACTGCCGGTGTCCTGGATGACATGAGCATACCCAGTGTCGCAATCGAGTTCGGCGCCAAAGCGCCTCGCCCACCGTGGCATGACGTGTCTGGCGATGTCCCACCGCCGACCGGACAGTGGTGTGCATTGACGGCCCAGCCGGCGAACGGGCAGTTAATCCGCCTCACCGCGCGGGACCTCGGAGAGGCAAGACGGCGATTCGAAGGAATCCGCAGAAGTGATCCGCGTGCACTGGTGCTGCTCGACGTCTATGCCTACACCGCGGACACATGGGAGCGCGCACACGCGGAGTACCAGCGGCTTAATTCGTTCTGGCAGCCGGGCCGCGTACTCGATACCGTCACCTACGTTGGGACGCACCGCGGGCTCACGAGTTTGATCAGTGACATCGAAGCTGCTGGCGTCGCGAACGGTGTCACCGTGCAGGGGCCGGACGAGTGGTTGCACGACGTCCAGCGGAGCTTGCTGGAACCGTGGCTGGCTCACGCCTACGCACCCGAAGCGACATTGGTGGCGGCCTCATGAACGGCGCTGCCACTGCGCTGGCACTCGATTCACGAGAGTTGCGCCAGGCTTACGCGGCGCACCCAAGCGGAGTTGTCGCACTATGTGCCACCACGGACGGTGAGCGCACGGGGATGGCTCTCAGCAGTTTCGTTCCCGTCTCGCTAGAGCCCCCGCTCGTGGCCGTCTGCATCCAAAACACCTCGACGACGTGGCCGAAGCTGCTTCGCGCCGAAGCGCTGGGTATCAGCGTTCTGGGGACGGAGCACACTGCGGCGGTGCGCGCGCTGGCGAGCAAGTCGGGAGACCGGTTCGCGGGGGTGCACACCGAATCTAGACGTTCCGGTGCACTGTTCCTTGCGGGCTCCCCACTGACGCTGGAGGTGACTGTGCACGACGTCGTCGCCGCGGGAGACCACCAGCTCGTTTTGCTGGCGGTCCGCGACGTCACGGTGTGGGATGAAGGCGCACCACTCGTATTCCACCGCAGTTCATTTCATCGCCTCGCGGGGTGAAGGACGCCTTTCCTGTATCAGTTCGTACGTCCGTACCGGACGTGCTTCAGTGCTCGCTTCTATGGCGCGGGCATACACCTCTTGTACGGTGCGGGTGAGTGGTGCTGCTATACCAGCATCGTTGCTGGTATCGATGACGTGCTGTGCGCCGGCGTGCATCATCCGCAGGCTCGCGATGTCACCCCAGCCGCCCTGTTTTGCCGCGTCCGTGAAGTAGACCATGAAGTCTTTGATCGAATCCATGAAACGCCGCGCGTACGGGGTGAAGCGGTCGATTTCGCCCCCGGACTGTTCGATCGTCGCGAGCGCCTGCTCGTAGGACAGCACGAACGGGTGAAAGATCGTGAGAAGCCCCTGGTAGTACAGCTGCGCGAGACCATAGTCTGGGCCCAGGTATTCGGGCGGGCTCAGCGGCGTCAGCACATCTCGCAGCGCGCGGAAGATTTTTTCCGGTCCGCTGTAGAACACATAAGAGAGGGGGTGGGTGATGTCGTCGCCTTGTGACATGAACGCACCTGTCAGGTAGGAGCTGCCGTGGTCACGTACCCACTGGGCTCCCGCGCGGGTGTTCTGTGGTGAATCGGAGGTGAGGTTGACGATGGTCCTGCCGTTGAGGACGTTCGGTGCTTGGCTCAAAACGTCGTACATCGCCTCGTAGTGGGTGAGGCTGAGGAGTGCCACGTCATTTGCTTCGAGCGCTTCGGCGACCGTCTCGGCGCGTTTCGCACCGAGTGCGACCATCGCGTCCGCTTTGCTGGGGGTTCGATTCCAAACGGTGACTGCGGTGCCTGCCCTAAGTAGGGCCCGCGTGATCGCCTGTCCCATGGGGCCGAGGCCGATCACTGTAACGGATGGAGCGGAACTGGGCATGTGAATCCTTATGCGTGTGGGCTGGTTCAGGAACTCGATCGCGGCGCCGGAATCCATCGTCAGCCCAGATTGTGTGGCCCACAAGACCGCACTTAATTGTGCGGGACTTACCAAGACGTACGAATTATGGTCAGCGCAGTAATCCTTCGTGCAGGGCGCGGAGTACGGCGTTGGTGCGGTCGCGGGCCCCGAGCTTGACCAGGATTGTCGAAACGTGGTTTTTTACCGTGCCTTCGGCGAGGTGCAACGCCCCTGCGATCTCACGGTTGTTCAAACCCTCTGCGACGAGCCGCAGGACTTCTACCTCCCGCGCGGTCAGGTCCGCCGGAGGGAAGGTGTCGCCGGCAGGAGCGGGACCGGACCGAATTGCGCGCAGCAGTCTGTCAGTGATCGAGGGAGCGATGAGCGTGCCACCGGCTGCCAGCGTGTGAACCGCGGTTTTGAGTCGCTCCAGTGTGACGTCTTTGAGGAGGTAACCCTGTGCGCCTTGGCGCAGAGCTTCGAGCACGAGAGTGTCGTCATTGAAGGTGGTGAGCACCAGCACCGGCACCTCAAGTTCGCGCAGTCGCAGATTTTCGAGCGTCCAGAGGCCGTCATACCTGGGCATTCGCAGGTCGAGCAAAACGACGTCGGGGTTAGTTGCCGCAATCACATCAATCGCGGCGGCACCATCGCTTGCCTCGCCAACCACTCTGATATCGGCCAGTTCGAGAAGGCTGCGAATGCCGTGGCGCACCAGGTTCTGGTCGTCGACGATTACGACCGACAGCGGGCTAGTCATGAGGCGGGAACCCGGGCCGTGATGGTGAGGCCGCGCCCCGCGCCGCGTCCGCCGATCCGCACGTTGCCGCCAATCTCTTCGAACCTTTCCTTCATTCCCTGCAAACCATTGCCCAGCACGAGGCTGTCTGCGCCGCGGCCGTCATCGGCAGCGGTAAGAACGGTTGCACCGGTGGGGTCGCGGGCGATCTCAATCCACAGCTCGCGCGCGTTCGCGTGCCGTATCGTGTTGGTGATGATTTCCTGCACCGCAAGAATCAGCGCGGTGCTCTCGTCTTCGCTCACTTCGACGTCAGGCTCGACCTCCATCGAAATACTCAATCCGGGCAGGTCTTTCACGATCTCGCTGAGGGTCGCTGCGAGATCGGCGGAGCCGTTTCGCAGCTCGCCTACGGTGCTGCGGACGTCGCGGAGGAGATCGCGTGCGACGGACTGCGCTCGCTCAACGTGTTCGCGCGCCCGACTGCCCTCACGGTGGCGCGCCGCTTCGAGTTCCAGGCTGAGGACGGTGAGCTGATGGCCGATGGTGTCATGCAGATCCCTGGAGATGCGTAACCGTTCTGAGGTCCGCGCGGACTCAGCCAGCAGTACGGTTGCAGCCCTCAGTTCGACGTGCGCTTCCGTCAACTGGCGCCGCAACTGCTGCTCACGGATGATGGCGAGCGACGACAGCACTGACATGGCTTGCAGTGCCAGGTAGAGGCCAGTAACGATGGCAGCTTCCTGCAGTGAGTCGCTGTAGCGGACAGCGATTGCCCCAATCACCAGCGTGTTCAGCAGCACGATGACCGCCGTGCCCGCAAGTCGCGTCGTGTACACACTGAGTGCGGCCATAGCGATCAGCAGGATTGGCAAGAAGCCCAGGCTAGGTGCACCAGCGACGACGATCCACGAGGCAGCGACCGCGGTTCCGAGAGCGAGATGCCGAGGGCCCGGGCGGTGTTCGAACGCGAACGCGGCGAGGGCGGCTCCGAGCATTGCGGCGAACGCCACGACCCACCACAGTCGCGGGATAGCGGTGTCGACCAGTCCGATCAGTGCGGGGGCACCAAGGCCGACGACGACGGCCAGCAAAACGATGCCAGCCCACGTCTCAGGATCCACACGGCGCATTAACTCAGCCTAGAGGCCAGGCGAGTGCCGGGGAGGTGCCGATAGTCATGGGTACGAATAATGACTGTCGGCACAAGCGCGCGCCGGCACCGCGAACCTACCGTCGTTCACATGAATTCGTCAGTACTCGCTATCGAAGTAGACCAGCTTCACAAGCGCTACCGTTCCAAGGTCGCTGTCGGCGATGTATCGCTGCGTGTCGAACAGGGGCAGGTCATCGGCATCCTCGGGGCTAACGGTGCCGGGAAAACAACTACTGTCGAGACGATCGCCGGCCTGCGCAAACCCGACCGCGGCACAGTGCGGGTCCTCGGTCTCGATCCGCGTCGTGACCAGGCGAAACTACGCCAGGTCCTCGGTGTGCAACTGCAGAACGCGTACCTTCATCACGCGCTCACGGCTGCGGAACTCGTCGAGTTGTACCGCAGCTTCTATCCCAATCCGCGTGGCGCGGACGAGACACTGGATCTCGTCGAGTTGTCGGCGCACCGCGGCACACAGTTCGAGAAACTCTCGGGTGGTCAGCAACAGCGCTTGTCAGTTGCGCTGGCTCTCATCGGACGACCGCGTGTGGTGATCCTCGATGAGCTCACCACCGGGCTTGATCCACGCGCCCGCCGCCGGATGTGGGCGGCGATCGAGAGACTGCGTGACGAGGGCGTCACGGTGGTTCTCGTAAGCCATGCCATGGACGAGGTGAGCCGCTTGTGCGACACGATCGCGCTGTTAGACGCAGGCCGGGTTATCGCGCAGGGAGCACCGGCGCAAGTCACCGCGGAAGCGGGGGCAGCGGACCTCGAAGAAGCTTTTGTTCGGCTGACGGGACACGAGGTCCACGACGAAATGGAGGCGGATCGATGACCACAACGATCGAGGCCCACCGTCCGGGCCCGCGAGCCTGGGCCACACTCGCCAAGTGCGAAGCAAAGATGGTGATTCGCGATACTGCCGGGCTAGTAGTGCCCATTGGTTTGCCCTTGCTGATTCTCATCATGAGCGCGTCGGCAGCTGGCTCCGAGGCCGCCGGTGATACCGGACTGACGGGTCTGGAAGTGTATGTGCTGCCGCTGGTGTTCGCAATGGTGATAGCGGCGATTGGCATCATCAACATGCCAAGCTTCCTTGCGTACTACCGGCGTACCGGAATCCTGCGGCGGCTTTCTGTGACACCCGCTTCACCCGCAATGGTGCTGGTGGCGCAGGCGGTGGTGAGCCTGATCCAGGCGGTAATTGGCATCAGCGCTGCCCTCGCGGTCGCGGTGCTGGTGTTCGGCGCGCAGTTCCCGGCTGCACCGGTGGCAGCTCTTGGCGTCGCTCTGCTGGGTTTGGCCGCGATGTACGGCGTGGGCATGATTGTTGCTGCGGTGGCGCCAACACCGAACTCGGCGGTGGCGATCGGTCTGATTGCTTTTTTCGCCATTGGAGCGCTCGGTGGCTTGTTCGGCGGACCTGGGTCGCTGCCCGACGGGCTAGCGAGAGTCGGCGAGCATTTGCCGTTTGGTGCGACGATGCAGGCGCTGGGTGCAGCGTGGGCCGGGAGCGGCATTGATCCCGCCCACCTCGTGAGCCTCGGCGCGGCGGTGCTGGTCGGCGGAATTGTCGCGGCGGCGCTGTTCCGATGGGATTAGGCGTCCGATGGGATTAGGCGCGGTGATTGCGGCAGTCGCCGCAATCACCTTCATCGTGGTTTTCCTGTGGGACGGGTGGACGAGGCCTGGATACAACCCGGCCCGCCACCCAGTGAGCGCACTGGCGCTCGGTGCTCGCGGATGGATCCAGGCTTCGAACTTCTTTGTCTGTGGAGTGGCGATTGCGGTCGGGGGAGTCGCGGTCGCCGGTATCACGTGGCCTCTCGGCGCCGCGATCACCGTTTTCGGCCTGGCGCTGGTCGCGTCGGGCGTCTTCCCGATGGATGCGATGCGGGGGTATCCGCCCGGCACTCCAGATACGACACCGGCAGTGCTGTCACGCCGTCACCGTTGGCATGACCGCGCTGGTGCCGTCGCGTTCACGTGCATGCCTGTGATGCCGGCGATTGCGGCGTTCAGCACCGCCTTTGGCTGGGAGGTGCGCGGGTACTCCGCAGCCACTGCGGCGGCGGCAGTGGTCCTGGTCGGCCGTTTTGGAAGTGCCTGGGAGAAGGACGATGACCGAACGGGCGTCTGGCAACGTGCAGCCCTCATCACTGTGCTGGTATGGCTTGCGATCATCAGCACGGTGGTAGCTTTTCGCTCTCTGTGAGGTGCGCATGTGTCACAGCACGCGAGTATTCTTCCTGGAGGATCGCCGGGACAGTTTGGGAGGCGAACGCTGGTGGAGTCGCAGGACGTTGCTGACATGTGTGGCATGAGCGTTGCCATTGAGGTGGTGGGCGGAAAATGGAAGCTGCACATCATGTGGGTGCTCGGTGACGGCCCGCAGCGTTTTGGGCAGATCCGGCGGATGCTCGACGGCGTCAGCGAGAAGGTACTGACGGAGCAACTGCGTCAGATGGAGGCCGACGGTGTTGTGCACCGTGAGTTTTTTCCGGAGATACCCCCGCGCGTTGAGTATTCACTTACCGCACTCGGTGAGGAGCTGAAAGTCGCGCTGAAGTCCCTAGAGGATTGGGGAGAGAAGCGGCGCGCAGATCTGCTCGCCGAAGCCGCTTCGGCGTGACCGCGCAGATGCTCGCCGCGGTCCTTGCCGCGGTGGCGGTAGGGACTGTGCTGCAGCGTGTTTCCGGAACGGGTGTCGGGCTGGTTGTGGCACCGACGCTGGCGGTTCTGCTGGGCCCGGTGCAGGGGATCTTGGCCACGAACATCATTACGTCGATGTCTGGTGCGCTGATCACGCTGTACGTCTGGAAGTACGTCGATTGGCGGCGGTACGCGATGCTCGCCCCAGCGGCCGTGATCGGGGCAGTCCCCGGTGCTCTGGTGGTGCGTGCTGTGCCCGCCGCCTGGCTGCAGATCAGTATCGGGGCGCTCGTGCTGCTCACCCTCGCGATCACGTATCTCGTGCGGACCTTGCCACACCTGGAAGGCCCGGCCGCCACCGGGCTCGCGGGGACAGCCGGGGGGTTCTTCAACACGACAGCGGGCATTGCGGCACCCGCCATGGTCGTGTATGCCCTGGTGTCCCGCTGGGACCAGCGGGCCTTCGCCGCCACGATGAACCCGGTGTTCATGACAATGGGACTTGTGTCTTTCCTGGTCAAAGTTGCCTTCGGAGCGACCGGGCCGGAAGGTCTGCCGCCGTGGTGGACACTGCTCGCAGTAACAGCGACGGTATTGGTCGCGACCTTCGGCGGCGGGCTCGTCGCCCGCCGCGTCTCGCCGGGTCTGGGGCGTGCACTCGCCCTGTCACTGGCCGCGGCAGGCGCGTTGGTGGCGATCATCAGGGGAGCGCTCGCATTGATCGGCTAGACAGCGCCGGCAGAGTGGGCAAGGCGTGCTTTTTGCAGCGCCGCGAGCGGATCGGCGTGGAGCACACTGAGTGCGACCGCCGCGGCAGCATGCTCTTGTACCCGATTTCCGAATCCAGTCACCAGCACGTTCCTGCCGGGGAGTGCGCTGGTACGGGCGAAGGATTGCGCGAAAGCAGGCATCGCCTCGGGAAATTGGGTGAACGCCTGGCCGCCGAGTATCACGTCGTCAGGATTGAATAGGTCGCGCAGCATCGCGACGATCCCGCCAAGAACCTCGGCACGTTCAGTCAGGATCGCTGTTGCTGACGAATCGCCCGCGCGCGCTTTGTGATGCAGTTCAGAGATCGACGCCGTATCGGGAGAGAGCACACCCCACTCGATTCCCCGGTCGATCATGGCCTGATCGCTCACTGTGGCCTCGAGGCAACCGCTTCGGCCACACGGGCACGCCACACTCGACCCGGTGGGGAAGTGCGAGATGGAACCCGGCCCGCTGTTCGGCGTGTGCACTCGTCCAGCAAGGGTCAGCGCGGTACCGACGGTTTCGCGTGCGTAGAAGTACAAGCTGCTTCGTTCCTTTGCGGAGGCCGCACCCTGCGTGGGTGTGAACAGCAACTCCGCGGCGGCCATCGCTTCAACGTGGGGGGAGAGCGATACAGGAACCGCCAGCGCTTCACCGATCACCTCACCGACGGGTGCGTCGAGCCAGTCGAGCCGGGGATGCGTCGCGGTGCCGGACTGTGGATCCACACGTCCGCCGAGTGCTACTCCGGCCCAGAGGAATTGCCTTCGGAACCGTGCGGTGAATGACGCTGCGCTCTGCGCAATGGACGCGAGCGCGGTCAGTTGATGCCCGGGCGGGGTCGGTATCCGGATGCCGCCAAGCAACTTGCCGCGAATGTCACTCGCCACCAGCGTGGTGACCGCCGCCCCGATGTGGATGCCGAGGGTGGCAAACGGTTCGTGATTCGTTTCGAAGGGCACCCGTGGTCGCCCTACGGCGCCAGGAGTGGAGAGGTCGGCTCGTTCCCGCAGCAGGCCGGCCGATAAGAGGGCAGACACGTGGCGATTGACGGTGGCGATGCTCGAACCGGTGAGTTGCGCAGCCCGCTCCCGCGCAATCGGTCCCTCTTGCACGGCGACACGCAGTATCGCCGCAGCGGGACTGTCGGCCCGCTCGAACCGGGGTGGCGTCACCAGTACCGGCGCGGATTGGATGTGGCGAGAAGAAATAGGTGTAACAGTCACAGGAAGTCACTCTCTTGTGCCGAAAATGCGAATCCAGGAAAGAGAAAGCGGCGCGAGATCAGATCTGACCACGCGCCCTCACGACATCCGGGTTCGAATGTCGAGGGATCAGCAACAGTGCATACAGCACATTCGACACATTCCCGACGTCAGGGCCGTTGCCGCAGCCAGCGAGGCGTGCTCAGGGCGTGACGTGGAAAGAGACATGTGGATGAACGTAGCACTCGCAGGGGTTGAAAACCAGGTGATCGACGCCACGCGGGTTGTCACCGTCTTCTCCGGATTTCGCTCGCGCCGAGCAGAAGTCGTGCCTTTTCCGCGCCGCCCGGCAATTGTTGTGCCGATCGCATTACCTACCTGAGGAGTAACAGTGGGGAGCACAACACTCGGCGCGGCCGCGCAGCCCACCGAACAGGAGCTGAAGGAACGTTTTCAGCCAATATTCGACCAGATAGCGGAAGGCGCAATCCAGCGCGAAAAGGATCGCCGGCTGCTCTTCGACGAGGTCGAACTGTTGCGCAGTGCTCGCTTCGGCGCGCTTCGTGTGCCTGTGGAGTTGGGCGGCTTCGGAGTGTCCGTTCGTCAACTGTTTACGCTGCTTATCGACTTGGCTGCGGCGGAATCGAACCTGCCGCAGGCGTTGCGTGTGCATTGGTCGTTCGTCGAGGACCAGCGGTTGTCGGGTGACGCCCAGGCGCGGGTCTGGCTCGATGCTGTCGCAGCGGGCGCATTCGTGGGCAATGCGATCACGGAGCCAGGGATCGGCGCGGCAGACAGGTATCAGACGGTGCTCACGCGGGACGGCGACAAAAGGATTCTCAACGGCACGAAGTATTACAGCACGGGAAGTCTGTATTCGGACTACATCCTTGTCGCAGCGGACTACGACGGTGAGCGTGTGTCCGTCCTCGTGGATGCCCAGCAACCGGGAGTTGAGCAGGCCGATGACTGGGACGGTTTCGGTCAGCAGCTCACGGTGAGCGGAACCACCACATTCACCGATGTTGTTGTGCCGGAAGACCGGATACTCGGCCCGGGATATGGGGCGCCCGGACGCACCTACGTCACCGCTTACCTTCAGCTGGTCCAACTCGCTGTCCTTGCGGGAATCGCACAGCGCGCGGAAGCGGAGACTGTGGAGTGGGTGCGTCAGCGAACCCGGACGTTCACCCATGCCGCAGCTGATGTGCCGCGCAATGATCCGCTGGTTCAGCAGGTCATCGGCAAGCTCGCGGCCGCGACTTTCGGGGCGCGTGCCGCGGTGCTCGCAGTCGCAGATGACCTCGATGTTTTGCTCGATGCTGGCGGTGACGACCCCCAGTTGCTGGACCAGGCAGAAGCAGCGGCCGCGCAGGCCCAGTCGGTGGTTATCGGCCTCGTCCTCGACGCGACATCGCAGCTGTTCGAAGTGGGCGGCGCCTCGATCACATCGTCGGGTCCCGCTCTGGATCGCCACTGGCGCAACGCGCGAACGATCTCGGCGCATAACCCACTTATATTCAAGGAACAAGCACTGGGCGCATACCTGCTGAACGGTGATGCGCTGCCGTATGCGTGGAGCGCTGGGCGCTTCTCAAAGCAGTCAGCATGACCAGGCGAATTCGTTTCAACGCGTTCGACATGAACTGCGTCGCCCACCAGTCGCCAGGCCTGTGGCGGCACCCAGCGGACCAGTCTCAGCGGTATACCGATATCGGATACTGGACTGGGCTTGCCACGCTGCTGGAGCGGGGTGTCTTTGACGGGCTGTTCATCGCGGATGTTCTGGGCACATATGACGTGTACGGCGGCACCGATGAAGCGGCGTTGCGGGAGGGTGCCCAGATACCGGTCGCTGATCCCATTCTGCTCGTCTCCGCGATGGCTGCCGCAACACAGCACCTCGGCTTTGGCATCACCACGGGCACAGGGTTCGAGCACCCTTACCCATTTGCGCGTCGGCTATCGACTCTCGATCACCTCACTCAAGGACGTATTGGGTGGAACGTCGTCACGGGCTACCTGCCGTCTGCGGCGCGGAACTTCGGCGCCGCGGATCAGCTTGACCACGACGCCCGCTACGACCATGCCGACGAGTACCTGGAAGTGCTGTACAAGCTCTGGGAGGGGTCGTGGGAAGACGGCGCGGTCGTACGAGACCGTGAACGCGGCGTGTATGTCGACGCGGACAAAGTGCATCACATTGGGCACCGGGGTGAGCATTTTTCGGTTCCGGGCATTCACCTGTCCGAACCATCCCCACAACGCACGCCAGTGATCTACCAGGCCGGCGCCTCACCTCGTGGAATCCGCTTTGCCTCGGAGCACGCAGAGGCGATCTTCGTGGCGGCACCGTCCAAACGTGTGCTGAGGGAGACGGTGCGGCGTATACGACAAGGCCTTGTAGCAGCGGGCCGCGCACCTGATGCTGCACGGATTTACGCGCTCGCGACCATCATCACGGACAGAACGGACGCGGCGGCCGCTGCCAAGCATGAGGAATTCAAACGGTACGCAAGTCTCGAGGGCGGACTTGTCTTCACATCCGGGTGGATGGGCATCGACCTTTCCCGCTACGACCTCGATGAGCCAATCGGAAACGTCGAAAGCAATGCGATCCGTTCGGCTGTCGCCGCGTTCCAGGAGTCGGGAGATGACGGTCGCGAATGGCTGGTTCGTGACATTGCTGAATGGGCCAGCATCGGTGGGCTGGGCCCGCGATTCGTTGGGTCAGGCAACACTGTGGCAGACCAGTTGCAGAAGTGGGTTTCAGACACCGGCGTCGACGGCTTCAACCTCGCTTACGCGATCACCCCGGGGTCCTTTGAAGACGTCATTACCCATGTAGTGCCTGTGTTGCAGGAACGCGGTGCGTACCCGGCGACGTACTCGCACGGGACCTTGAGAGAGAAGCTTTTCGGCCTGGGAGCACGGCTCCCAGACGGCCATCGAGGAGTTCGCTACCGCCCTGGCGGTGACCTCTCCACCATCACAT
This sequence comes from Hoyosella sp. YIM 151337, assembly GCF_026041215.1. Taxonomy (GTDB): domain Bacteria; phylum Actinomycetota; class Actinomycetes; order Mycobacteriales; family Mycobacteriaceae; genus Hoyosella. The sequence continues at coordinate 458,497 of NZ_JAPEIQ010000006.1, read as the reverse complement.
CGCGCTATCGCGCCGATGTCAGCTGACAACGAGAATCTGGAGTGGAAATGTCTGAACAGCAACAACGGTCTGTAGCGGTAATCGGCGCGGGTCTCGCGGGATCATCTGCGGCACTCGGGTTTCTGAACGCTGGGTTCAACGTGACCTTGTACAGCGACAGGGCTCGTCGGGGGCTGCGTGACGACGTGCCACCGACTGGCAGCGCTGTATATTTCGGGAAGTCCCGGGAAGCAGATGCGCGCATCATCGAAGATCTCTACGGAGAAGAAACGCTGACTACCGGGCTCAGCACTCGCCTGCACACGGGCTACGGCGACGAGCGCGGCGAAATTCTCGAGTTCGACCCCGAATTCGGCTACTTCGCACAGGCTGTGGACGTCCGCCTGCGAGCTGCCGATCGGATCGACCGATTCGTTCAACGCGGTGGAGTATTCGAAGTACGCACAGTGACTGTTGACGAGCTGGACGCCATCGCCGGAAAGCACGCCCTGACACTCGTGGCGACGGGCAAGGGCGGTCTCGTGTCATTGTTCCCTGTGGACGAGGAGCGGACGGTGTACCGCACGCCGCAGCGTTCCCTCCTTCTGGTGACGCTGCAGGCAAAAGGCGACAGTCCAGATTTCGGGTACCGAACCCAGAATGGCCGTGTCCACAACCTGTTCAATTTGCACACCGACTTCGGGGAGGCGTGGCTGGGGCCGTTCCTGCACAAGGACGCTGGCCCGTCGTGGAGTTTTCTCGGCTTTGCTAAGCCGGGCAGTCCGTGGGAGGAGCGCTTCACACGGGCAATCGATGTCCACAGCGCGCGCAACGTCGTCGTCGATTTCTACCGCGAGTACTTTCCCAATGACGCCCCCGAGGTGGAGAAGCTTGAAGCGATCGTCTCGGATCCGCATTCGTGGCTGCGGGGCGCGGTGACTCCCACGGTCCGCAAGGCTGTGGGCACGACGAGCAGCGGCCATGCGGTGGCAGCTATTGGAGATGCGGCCATTGCGTTCGATCCGCTGGCGGGGCAGGGGGCACAAAACGCTATCGTGCAGGTCGCCGCTTTGGTTGCTGCGGCAGCTTCACACAAAGGCGAGTTCAGCGCCGACTGGCTCGGGGAGCAATTCGACACACACTGGGAGGAGCGAGGCAATGCCGCGGCGGAAGTCACCAGGCTTTTCCTGGGTGATCCGAAGTATGCCGCTCATGCGGAGTTACTCTTCCCAGCCGCAGCTGTGAGCGAGCGCGTGGCAGCGGCGCTGTTTGGGTTCCTGTCCGAGCCGGACCGACTCACCGCCCTCAAGGACCGAGACGATGTGCTGGGCTACATCTCTGAGATAGCGGGTGAACCCAGTGGCGACGTGCTCTCACGGTTCGCGCCGAGCAGCGGATTCACCGCATCACCGGCGGCTGCGGCGCGAGTATGAGCCGCTGTACCCACCACCACCGGGATGCAGCGGGAGACAGAGTCATCGTCGCCATGGTCGATGTCTGCATCCATTCTGTGGGAAAAGTTCCCGCAGCGATTTGTGGAATTCTTTCCCACAAACGTATGCTTCTGAGTCATGAAAATGAGTCGGAAGAGTGGTCGCTGGTCGGCCACCGCACGGTTAGCCGCTGTAATCCTCGGTTTCGGGCTGGCCGTTTCCGGCTGTACCAGTGCGGATCAGAACGAAGGGGCAGCATCCACCGTCCGCGTAGGAATGTTCCCGAACGTCACGCACGCGCCCGCGCTCGTAGGCGTGGAGAATAGCCTTCTCCAGGAAGCGCTTGGCGATGACGTAGAACTCGAAGTGCACTATTTCAATGCGGGTGGCGAGGCCGCGCAGGCGCTGCTCGCAGGTGCGATCGACATCACCTACATTGGGCCCAACCCAGCGATCAACGCCTTCCAGCGCTCAAACGGAGAAGCGGTGCGCCTAATCTCCGGATCCACTTCTGGCGGCGCCTTCTTCGTTGTGCGGGAGGGCATTGACGGCCCTGACGACCTTGAAGGTGCGACGCTCGCCTCGCCGCAGCCGATAGGGAACACGCAGGATGTCGCACTGCGGGCGTGGCTCGCGGAGCAGGGGCTCCAAACCGATACGCAGGGTGGCGGTGATGTGTCGATTAGATCGATGGCGAATGCGGACGTACTCCAGGCCTTTCAGCAGGGTGACCTCGATGGTGCCTGGGTTCCGGAGCCTTGGGCGACACGACTGGTAGATGAGGCGGGGGGCAAGGTGCTTGTTGATGAGCGTGACCTTTGGCCCAACAGGCAGTACGTCACGACGCACATCCTCGCGTCGACGTCGTTCCTCGACAGCAACCCGGAGATCGTACGCGCCATCCTTTCAGCCCACCTCGACGCGCTGGAGTTCGTGAACGCCAACCCGGATGAGGCACAGACTATTACGCTGGACGGCATCGAGAACGCGATCGGTACGCGGCTGTCAGCCGAACTGATCGCGGCCGCGTGGCAGAACCTCGAGTTCACGCCAGATCCGATTGCCTCTTCCCTGCAGGAATCCGCAGACGACGCGATCGCGGCGGGACTGCTTGAGCCGGTAGATCTAGCCGGGATTTACGATCTCACGATTCTCAATGAACTCCTTCGGGAGCGCGGTGCACCGGAGGTGTCTGACTCATGAGTATCCTCGCGTCCGGCTCACGCGCGGCGGTGGTCGAACATGCTGGCACAGCCGTCACACTCGACCACGTCAGCAAGACGTACGGTCACGGAAAAACAGCTGTTCAAGCACTCGACCGGGTCGCTCTCGGTGTCACAAAAGGCGAGTTCCTATGCCTGGTTGGCGCGTCTGGCTGCGGCAAGAGCACCCTGCTGAACCTCATTTCTGGGCTCGACAAACCAACCGACGGCTCGGTGCGCGTACAGGGGCGCGCCGCACTTATGTTCCAGGAGTCAGCACTGTTCCCCTGGCTCACTGTGGCTGCCAATGTAGAGCTCGCGCTCAAGCTGCGCGGCGTCGGGCGGCGGGAGCGTAAACAGCGGGCACAGGAACTGCTCGCAGCGGTTCACTTGGACGCCTTCGCGGGGAAGCGGCCGCACGAACTTTCTGGCGGTATGCGTCAGCGTGTCGCGATTGCTCGCGCCTTCGCTCAGGATGCGGACGTGCTGCTGATGGATGAACCGTTCGGGGCGCTCGACGCGATGACCCGCGACGTTCTGCACGGTGAGCTGGAGCGGCTGTGGCGCGAACGAGGCCTCACCGTCATTTTCGTCACCCATAACGTGCGTGAAGCCGCACGCCTCGCCGACCGCGTTGTTGTGCTGTCGAGCCGTCCCGGCAGAATTCTCGAGACATTCGATGTCGGCATACCGCGTCCGCGACGGATCGAATCCCCCGAGGTGTCCGAGCTGGCGAGCACGATCACTGATGTGCTGAAGGGGGAGGTGCGCCGTCATGGCCGCTGATGTCGCGCAACTAGACCAGGAAATCCAGGGACTCGATCGACTGGAAACTCCGCAGGAAGCGAAAAAGCCGCTAGCCGTGCGGATCTGGAGTGCCGTGTGGCCCAAGGTAGGGGCCGTCGCCCTTGCGCTCGGCCTTTGGCAACTCGTCGTGCTGAGCGGCTGGAAACCGGAGTACCTTCTGCCTGGCCCAGCCGATGTGTTCGCTGAGCTGTGGCGCCGGACGCTCGACGGCAGCCTCGTTGAGGCCACGCTTGTCACTCTGCAGCGCGGCGCGAGTGGGTTCGCACTCGCGCTTGTCATCGGGGTCGTCGTTGGTAGTCTCGTGGCGCGAATACGGGTACTACGGGCGGCGTTCGGGTCGTTCATCACCGGACTTCAGACGATGCCGTCAGTCGCGTGGGTGCCGCTCGCGATCCTGCTGTTCCCGTTCAGCGGGCAGCAGGCGATCTTTTTCGTCGTCGTCCTCGGTGCGGCGCCGTCGATCGCGAACGGGCTCATCAGTGGTGTTGATCAGATACCGCCGCTGTGGCTGCGGGCCGGTCACGTTCTAGGAGCCCGGGGGGTTTCCCTTTATCGCCACGTCATCCTTCCCGCAGCGCTACCCACTTTTGTGGCTGGGCTGAAGCAGGGCTGGGCGTTTGCCTGGCGAAGCTTGATGGCCGGTGAACTCATCGTGACAGCTGCCGGGCAATCCTCACTCGGACATACGCTGCAGATCTCTCGTGACCTCGGTGATGCCCACGGCTTGCTAGCCACCATGATCATCATTTTGGCAGTGGGTATCCTCGTCGACAGTCTTGTATTCGGCCAGATTGAACAGGCGCTGCTCCGGCGGCGCGGTCTGCTTGAGAACAAGTGACTATTCGCCTACCAGCAGGGCAGCGATACGCGCGACCTTCTGCCCTGCCGTACGGGCAAGTCGGGGGACCTCGTCGTCAGTCATTCGCACGGTAGGTCCCTGCACTGCAACCGCCGCGACGGCGGTGCCACTGTGGTGCAGGACCGGAACCGCGACAGCGCGCACGCCGGGGTTTCTCTCTTCATCGTTAAGAGCCCAGCCGCGCCGTCGCACCGCCTGGAGTTCCTCCGCGAGTTTCTTGCGGTTCGTGATGCTTTTTTCCGTCGCACCAGAGAGCGGTCCGAGGCCCGCTAGCTGGTCATCTATCGACCCGCTGTAGGCGAGGAAACACTTACCCATCGCGGAGACATTGAGCGGCACACGGGTTCCCGGCACTTGATCGAACCGTAATGGCTGTGGTGACGCGGCGTGCAACACGATCTGCACTTCGTTGCCGGTGCGGATCCCAAGGTTCACAGATTCGCCCGTTTCCGCGGCGAGTTCATCGAGGATCGGCTGTGCCCTGCTGTACCCGAGTTGTTCCTGCGCGTGCCGTCCGAACATGACAAGCGTAGGGCCGAGCAGATAGCGCTCACCCCGCGCATCCTGCACAAGGAGACCCTCGTGGGTCAGCACCCGGACAATCCGGTGCACGGTGCTGATCGTCAGCCCCGTCGTTGTCGCCAACTCAGTGATCCCGAGACTTTCGCTCGTGGACACGAAACACCTGAGGATCGTGATGGCACGTTCAACAGCCTGGGCACCAGAACGGGGCGGTGAATCGGTCACACCCGAATCCTTTCACACCGAATTTTTGGGCCCGTCCAGCGTCCGCCACAGAAATTCGTAGGCGAGCGCCGCTTTATGTGCGAGTTGCGCATTGTCAGCGGCACCGCCGTGCCCGCCCTCAATGTTCTCGAAGTACAACACGCGGTGGCCGTACTCCTCGAGCCGAGCGACCATCTTCCGGGCATGACCGGGATGGACGCGATCATCCCGCGTCGAGGTCATGATGAGAGTCGGCGGGTACGAAGCGTTCGGTGATACGGCCTGATACGGCGAATACGTCGACAAAAAGTCCCAGTCGCCAGGCTCGTCAGGGTCGCCGTACTCCGCGACCCACGATGCCCCCGCAAGCAGTAGATGGTAGCGCCGCATATCAAGCAGCGGCACCTGGCAGACTATGGCGCCGAAAAGCTCCGGATACTTGGTGAGCATGACCCCCATAAGCAGGCCGCCATTGCTCCCGCCTTGAATGCCAAGCTGCTGCGGCGTGGTAACGCCGCGTTCGACGAGGTCTTTGGCGACTGCGGCGAAGTCTTCGAACACGCGGTGCCGGTTTTCGCGCAGCGCCTGAGTGTGCCAATCGGGTCCGTACTCGCCGCCGCCGCGGGTATTCGCGACGGCATATGCGCCGCCGCGTTCGAGCCAGGCCCGGCCCAGTGCGGCACTGTAGGCGGGCGTCAGCGAATTCTGGAAGCCGCCGTAGCCGTAGAGCATTGTCGGCCCGGACGGTGCGTCAGCCCGGCGCACGAGGAAATACGGCACCGCTGTGCCGTCCTCCGACATGGCGAAGTGCTGTTCGGTGACAATGTCACGCGCATCGAACAACGGTGGAAGCGCTTTGATGACCTCAATAGGCGCGCCAATCGACCCATGCCAGAGCGTCGCGGGAGACGTGTAACCGCTTGTACTGATGAAGATCTCATCACTGTTGTCAGGGTCGGTATCAACGACTTCTGCGGTGTCCAGCGGTGGCAGCCCGGGCAGGGTTTCACCCGTCCATGTCCCGGGAGTGAGGATGCGCAACTCGCTGCGCACGTCCCGCATCAGTTCGAGTACCAGCCAGTTCGCCGTCCACGAGAATGATTGCAGGGACGTGTGCGCATCCGGCAGGAAGACCGCGGTCACATCTCGTTCACCAGCGAGGTAGTCGTCGAATGGAGCGGAGAGGAGCGCACCTGCCGGAAACTCAGCTCCGCCTATCGTCCAGGCCGAGCGCAGGTAAATCAACAGCCACTCACGGTGCACCGATACCCGCGCATCGAGAGGAACGTCAACCGCGATCTGGCCGTCGTCAGTGAGGAGGAAACGTTCAGAGCTGTAGAAGTCGATCGCGCGTTCCGCGAAGCTGCGCTCGTAACCTGGGGTGAGATCGCGCCAGGCAGACACCGCGACATCCTCGCGCTGCCCTTCGAAAACAGTCTCAGCTTCGGCGAGCGGGGCTCCGCGCCGCCACAACTTCGCGATTCGCGGATAACCGGACTCAGTGAGCGTGTCATCACCGAAGTCAGTCCCCACGAAGACGGCATCTCGATCCACCCAGCGGACTTCGCTTTTCGCCTCCGGAAGCGAAAAACCATCGGCGACAAACGCGAGTTCCTCCAGATCGAATTCGCGGACAACCGCAGCGTCCGCCCCACCGCGGGAGAGGCTGATCAGCGCCCGGTCATAGCTGGGCCTCAGCACCGTAGCACCACCCCAAACCCAGTTTTCGTCCTCACTTTTCGCGAGTTCGTCGACATCGAGAAGGATCTGCCATTGTGGCTGTTCGCGACGGTATTCCGGGAGCGTGGTGCGGCGCCAGAGGCCGCGCGGGTTCTGCGCGTCGCGCCAGAAGTTGTAGAGAAACTCGCCGCGGCGGCGTACGTAGGGAATGCGCTCGTCGGTGTCGAGCGCATCCCGGATTCGCGCGCGGGTGGTCTCGAAAGCGCTACCAGCGAGCGCCGTTTCGGCGGTGTCGTTGTGTTTGCGCGCCCACTCCAGCGCAGCCTCGCCGGTGATGTCTTCCAGCCACAAATACGGGTCAGTCAACTCAGCCACACCGGAGATCCTTCCATATCGGCCGGGACCCCCGCACCCGCCAACTGGCGTGCTCACCGATCCGCTACCGTCGCTGTATGACGCACACGCCGATAACCCTGGCATCGCTTCGGCTAGCACCAAAAGTGCTGCTCCATGATCACCTTGATGGTGGGCTGCGCCCACAAACGATTCTCGACCTGGCGCGGGACTGCGGCTACGACGGCTTGCCGGCACAGAACGCCGATGAGTTGCGAACCTGGTTCAGGGACGCGGCTGATAGCGGATCGCTGGAACTCTATCTGCAAACCTTCGCGCATACCGTCGCCGTGATGCAGACCAGGGAGGGGCTGCGCCGCGTCGCCCGCGAGTGTGTGGAAGACCTCGCGGCCGACGGTGTTGTCTATGCGGAGGTTCGTTTTGCGCCCGAACAGCACCTCGATGCGGGACTCAGTCTGGACGAGGTTATGGAGGCGACGCTTGGCGGATTTGACGAAGGTATTCGAGCCGTCAACGCGGACACCGGGTACGACATTGTTGTGCGCTGTCTCGTTACCGCGATGCGGCACGCAGCCCGCTCACGTGAGATCGCGGAACTAGCGGTTCGGTATCGGCATGAGGGCGTGTGCGGGTTCGACATCGCTGGCGCCGAGGCCGGATTCCCGCCCTCCCGTCACCTCGACGCATTCGAATACTTGCAGAAATCGAACGCACACTTCACTATTCACGCGGGAGAGGCGTTTGGACTGCCCTCCATCCACGAAGCGGTCGCTTTTTGTGGAGCAGACCGGCTTGGGCATGGCGTGCGCATTATGGACGACATCGAGTTGGGTCCAGATACTTCAACGGCGGGCGCGAATCTCGGCCTCCTCGCCAATTACATTCGCGACAAACGGATCCCCCTTGAGCTGTGCCCGAGTTCGAACGTGCAGACCGGGGCGGCGCGAAGTATTGCTGAGCACCCGTTCGATCATCTGGCCAAACTGAAGTTCCGCGTCACCGTGAACACGGACAACCGGTTGATGAGCCACACCACGATGAGTGAAGAAATGCTGAAGCTCGTTGAGGTCTTCGGCTACGGATGGAGTGACCTCGAACGGTTCACAATCAACGCCATGAAGTCGGCATTCTATCCGTTCGACAAGCGTCTTGGCATCATCGACGACGTCATCAAGCCCGGTTACGCCGTGCTTGTCGGCTGATGGGCACGCGGGCGGATGCGGGCCAGCTAGCGCACTCGCAGACGCCCCTCGAACGCGCGGACCAGGTCAAGCCACGCCGCAGCCTCTGACGCGAAAGGCGGGCTCGGCGCCATCCGTGTCGGATCGGGGTTGGTGACGTAAGAGGTGTACCAGCCCAAGGGGGTGGTACTGGCCAGCGCCTCTTCAACACTGTCGTCATCGGCGAAGTCTGCTGCGTCCGTCAGCAATTCGACGGCAAGGTCGAGCTGCTCGCTGTCAACTGACTCGGGGCCTTCCGCGATGTCCTCAAACAGCCCGGTGAGTACATACGTGTTGTCGTCAGTCACGGTGATGTCGAGCGAACCGTCGGTGGCGGCGGTAGCGACCTCACCGTACGTACTCACGGACGCCAGCTCGTGATCATGTGCGTCCGCGAGGTAGCGCGCGAGCGAGCGATCGCTGCGGAAGACGTAAATAACCCCCTCTTTTCCGAGGAAAACAGGAATGTCATCGATGTAGCAGCGCAACGTGTAGTACTCGTCGGCCCCAAGGAGTATCTTTACGGGGTCGATGCCGACGCTTGTCCAGAAATCGTCTTCGCCTGAGTCTTCGTCGTCGCTCGATGCTGTCGGCTTGGCGTCAATTACTTCCACATCGTCAGCGCTTTCGGCAGCATCGTCCGCTTCGACGTCGTTTTCGTCTGCGGCGAGGATCTCAGCCTCACACAGCGCGAGAACATCAGCATCGACCTCGGGGGATTCGATGATGCCATCAATGGCGTCGAGAACGTCGTCCCAACCGTCGGCGAGCGCCATGCCCACCTTGTTCCATAGTTCAATGCCATCGCTGCCCGCGAATGCGTGGTGACCGCCCGGCAGTGCCTCCAGCTGCGGATGATTATCGAAGAAGGCGTTAACCGCGTCCAAGTCGCACACTTCACCCAGGGTGCGTGCCATATTGAGTGTGTCTTCGAGTTCCGCGACCGTCAGCGGTTCTGGTGCGCCAGCAGCGAGTTCGGGTACCCCGACGAGGTCATAACGGTGTTCTTCGTCAGGCTCGAGTTCGGCGGCTGAGAGCGCGGCCACCACATGCCATGTCGGGTGCTCGGCGAGGTCGTGGTCGTCCTCGGTCCTGATGAACGCAGCCAGATTCGCGATTGAATCGAAGACGAACAGGTCGTCCTCGCGACCCAGGAACGCTTGCCACTCATCGTCGCCTTCGCGCCAGCGCGGTGCCCACAGGGTCACGACGTCGCCGTCGGTCAAACCAAGCTCAATAGGGACGATGTCACCTGCCATGCGCGCAAGCCTAGCCAGTGTCCGGTCCGAACGCACTAGCCAGGTTGGTGAAAGCGGCGCGTCGCACGGATTCTGAAGCGGACGAGGCGCTCTGCGCGGCAGCCACAATAAGGTTCGCGACCTCACGCGGGGACAATCGCGTGAGTGATTCGTCGATCACCAGACTCACTAATGCGCCGGACGAGTCGATTTCCGCGACGACGCGCCCATCTGCAGATTTGCCCACATTCCGTGAGGCTTGGAGGGTGCTGATCGCCGTCTCGAGCGCCTCCCGCTGCCGTTGCGCGCGCGCCAGCACCGACTGAAACTCCGGCTGCGGGCTCATCGGCTGAACCCCCACCGGTGCAGGGCTGTTGCGCCGGGCTCCGTAGCTTCTCTCGCGGCGACATCGTCGGACGAAGGAACACCGAGTGCAGCGAGTGTGGCACTCGATACGCCGGCTTCCCTACAGGTTTCACGATACTGGGCGCCGCGTTTCAATGCGGCGGCCTGGCATTGGCGCACCACCTCCGCCGCGATGTAGGCACCCCCAAGCCGGAGTGCCTCCCTGCTGAGCGAAACTTCCAGTGGAAAACCGCTCTCGGACGCACGTACACGCACCCTACGTGCATCCGCGCTCATGTTGTCGGCCTGTAGAAGCCGTAAAAAGCCTGCCCCATGTTATCCGTCCGAATTGGGGTAACACTCACGGGATTTCCCGCTTCAACCATTTGGCCGTTCCCAATCACCATCGCGACGTGTCCGTCCCACACGACAAGATCACCAGCCATCACGTTGTCCCGGCTGACGGGGGTCCCAACGTTCTGTTCCTGCGCGAGTCGCGGGATCTCCACGCCCGCCTGGGAATAGGACCATTGGGTGAGCCCGCTGCAGTCGAACCCGGCACCCGGGGTTGTGCCGCCCCACACGTAAGGAACTCCCCGCTGGCTGAGAGCGTTGCGAACCGCGTCCGCGGCCTGGGGTGTGGGTGCGTGCGTGATGCTGCCGTCGGGCAGCTGGACGGCCACTCCCGTTCCGGCGGCCGCTAGCGAACTGCCCGGGTCACTTGAACCGAACGCGCCGACGTCTGCTGGGGTGTTCGTGGCAGGGGAGATGCTGGCTGCGCCGGCGGCAAGCCCGGCAACCCCTGGGGCTTCAGGCAGCGTCAGGCCCCGTCCGATTCCGTCGAGACTTTGGGCGTTGGCCGACAATTCTCCGCTGATGCGGATGACCACGCCCAGCGCGCGGGAAAGATGGTCGAGAGCCTCTTTAAGCAGAGTCAACTGCCCAAGTGGGTGTGCCAGCAGAGTTTCTGCGTGCTGGAGGATGCGCAGAAATGATGCGCCGATCGTGGCGAGTTCGCCGACACCACGGAGGACGGACTCGGCAGCTGCGAGCCAGCTCAACCCCATTTGCTGGCCCTGGAGACCGTACTGATCGGCAGCGCCAGCGAACTCGCGCCCTTTTAGCAGCGCTGCCGTGGCGGCTTCGCCGTGCCAGGTCGAAGCGAGCTGATTCGTCGCCGCCGTGCCAGCTGCGCTCACCTCGCTGAGCGTCGTCGCCGCCGCCGTCAACTCGGGCAAGGGATTCGCTGCTGGGTTGTGCCCCGTTCCGAGGGCCGCGGCAAGCTCATCGATGGGCCTCTTCAGCAGCGCTACGTCGATCACAGCTGGTGTCCTTCCGGTGCCATTGTCAGCGCGGCCGCAAATGCAGTGTCACGCGATTCGTAGACGCTTGCGGTGTTGTCCGCCGCGATGCTGATGGCGCCTGCCAGGTCAGCGAGGTGGTTCAAAGACTGTGAATACCGCTGCTGGGCCTCAGCGAAGGCGCCGAGGTAGTCAGCGCCGATTGCTCCGAGCACCGGCTGCAATTGTGCCGGGGCACACCCCGCTACGAGCGTAAGCGCGGACAGGAGATCCTCGCGATTGCTGGCCGCGCAGGCGCCGAACTGGCGAATCTCGCCCGGAACTGCGGCAACCTCACTAACGGCTAATTGACGCCCAGCGGACTCAGTCACACTGCCACTCCCATCTCAACTCGATGCACCGATATAGAAGACGACGCATCACACCCGGTAGCGGTTCCGCCGGATGGCAAATTTCTTTTCCCGATATGCTCAGCGTCATGGACACTCGCGTCGTTGATCATCCCCTTGCGGCTGTGCGCCTCACGTCAATGCGCGACGAACGCAGCGACCAGGCAGTGTTCCGGAACTCACTGCGTGAGCTGACGCAGATGCTCATCTACGAGGCGATGCGCGATGCCAAGGTGGCCGGCTTCAGTGTCACCACTCCAGTGGGCGAGGCAACGGGCTTCCGGCTGGAAAACCCGCCGCTGCTCGTCCCGGTGCTCCGCGCTGGATTGGGAATGGTTGACGAAGCCAGTGTCATGATCCCGGAAGCGCAAACAGGATTCGTCGGTATGGCACGGGACGAGGTAACGCACCAGCCGACGCCGTATCTGGAAGCGCTGCCGGCGAGCCTGGCCGACCGGCCGGTCTTCGTTCTTGATCCGATGCTCGCGACAGGCGGGTCGATGCTCCACACGCTCGCGCTTCTCACGGCCCGGAACGCGACCGACATCACGGCAATCTGTGTCGTGTCGGCGCCGGAGGGGATTCGTGCGCTCGAAGAGTCGGGATATCCAGTACGGCTAATAACCGCGGCGATAGATCAGCGGCTCAATGAGGATGCGTTCATCGTGCCAGGGCTGGGTGACGCCGGTGATCGGCAGTTCGGCCCCCGATACAGCTGAACGTCAACCCGCTCAGAGTTGGGCCGCGAACTCAGTGGCTGCGCTGATCAGCGTTTTCGCGGCTTCCTGCGCTGCCGCGCTGTTGTCATCCATAGCCGCTTCGATGTAGCACTTCAGTTTCGGTTCAGTGCCGGAGGGCCGCACGACGACACGGAGGTGCTCGCCCCGCAGGATAATCGCATCTGTTCGCCCTGGGCCGCGCACTGCGGTCAGGTCGTTAACAGTGATGGTCTCGCCGCCGATTTCACGCGGAAGTGCGTGGCGCAGCTTTTGCATCGCGGCACTGATCGCGGTGAGGTCGGTGAAGCGCCGAGAGATTTGCGCCGTCTGGTGGAACCCGTGTACGTCCATCAGGCCGTGCAGGGCGCCGGTGAGGGTGCGACCCTCAGCTTTGAGGGTCGCGGCGAGGTCCGCGACGAGGACAGCGGCGGAAATCCCGTCCTTGTCGCGCACCGTGTCGGGGTCAGCGCAGATTCCGAGTGCTTCCTCGTAGGCGTAGACGAGTCCGTCGCCGGCGCGGACGAGCCATTTGAAGCCGGTGAGTGTTTCCGCATAGCGCGCGCCGTGCGCCGCAGCCACGCGGCCGAGCAGCGATGACGACACGATAGTAGTGGCGACCAGCCGGTCTCCTGCGGTGTGGCGCAGAACGTAGTCGCCGAGAAGGACACCAGTTTCGTCACCGGTGAGCATCCGCCAGCCGTTCTCGGTTGGCACGCCGACCGCACATCGGTCTGCATCAGGGTCGAGCGCAATGGCGATGTCCGCCCCGACATCCGCCGCGAGTGCGAGCAGCAGATCTGCGGCGCCCGCCTCTTCGGGGTTCGGGAACGCGACCGTCGGGAACGCTGGATCGGGTTCGAACTGCTCACGTACCGTGTGGACGTCCGTGAAACCGGCGTCACGAAGTGCGGCGAGTGCGACCTCCCCGCCGACTCCGTGCATGGGTGTGAGCGCGATGCGCAGGCGCCGGTGTTGTCCCTTTGGCAGCCCAGCGACACGTTGGAGGTATTTTCCGACGAGCTGTGAGTCTGCTGCCTCCACGGGCTTCCGTGGGACGGATGCAGCGGGCGGAGCAGCGGCGATTTCGCGCTCGATTTCGTTGTCCGCTGGGGCGACAAGTTGTGCACCGCCGTCAAGGTACACCTTGTAACCGTTGTCCCCGGGCGGGTTGTGTGAGGCGGTGATTTGGATGCCCGCTGCCGCGCCTAGCAGACGTGTGGAATAGGCGACAACGGGGGTGGGCAGCGGACGCGGGAGGAAGACGACCCGGAAACCAGCTGCCGCAAGGACTTCAGCTGCGGCGCGGGAGAATGCTTCGGAGCCTCGCCGCGCGTCCCGGCCGACGACGACGATCGAACCGCCAAGGCAGCGCCGAGTAAGCCACGAACTGATCCCGGCGGTGGTCCGGATTACCACCGCGAGGTTCATTCCATTGGGCCCAGCCCGAACAGGGCCGCGAATACCTGCAGTTCCGAACCGCAGGTGCTGGGAGAACCGCTCGGCGAGTTCGGCAGCCGACAAACCCAGCAGTTCGGCGCGGGAAGCCGGGTCGGGATCACCGTCAATCCAGGCGGTGACGGCCGCCGGACTCACCGCAGTCACAGACGTGTCACCAGGTTGTGCAGGAGACTGCCCATGCGCTGCGCAGATGTCCGGCCCGCCTCGAGCACTTCTTCGTGGTTGAGTGGCTCACCGGTCATTCCGGCGGCAAGGTTGGTGACCAGCGAGAGACCGAGCACATCCGCACCCTCCGCGCGCGCGGTGATCGTTTCGTGCACCGTGGACATTCCGACGAGATCGGCTCCGAGCGTACGCAGCATCCGGATTTCTGCCGGGGTTTCATAGTGCGGGCCGGGGAGCCCTGCGTACACGCCTTCAGCCAGCGAGGGGTCGATCTGGCGCGCGAGCTCACGCAGTTTCGGCGAATACGCGTTGACGAGGTCAACGAATTGCGCGCCGATGAGCGGCGAGCGTCCCGTGAGGTTGATGTGGTCGCTGATCAGGACGGGCTGACCGACGTTCATGTCGGGCCGCAGGCCGCCCGCGGCGTTCGTGAGGATAATGGTGTGGGCGCCGGCTGCGCACGCGGTGCGAATCGGGTGGACAACCGTCGCGAGCGGGTGGCCTTCATAGGCATGTGCCCGGCCGAGGAGTACGAGCACATGTGTGCCATTGACGGCGACGGAGCGGATTTCACCGCCGTGCCCCGAAGCCGTCGGTACGGCGAACCCGGGCAGTTCCGGCATCGGGATGGTGGCGGTAGGCGCGCCCAGCACTGAGGCCGCAGGCGCCCAGCCGGATCCGAGCACGATTGCGATCGGGTGTTCCGCAATTCCCGTCCGGGTCGCGATAGCGTTGGCCGCGCCCCGCGCGATGACGTGAGGGTTGTCGATGTATCTCACCCACACCACAGTAGCGGCACGTGGCAGGTTATGACCGGGTTGGCACCGTGATCAGTGGGCACTGGCAGTTGTGCAGCAGCGCCCGGCTCGTTGAGCCAAGCAGCATGCCCGTGAAGCCACCGCGTCCGCGGCTGCCGACAACGACGACGCTTGCTGCCGCTGAAATCTCGGTGAGGTACCGGACCGGCCGGTCCTGGATGACTGCGCGGCGCACCTCGACTTCGGGATACTTTTCGCCCCAGCCCGCCAGCGATTCGGAAAGTCGTGCCTCCTCCGCCGTGACGAGGTTCTGCCACGGCAGCCCTTCCTCAGAGCGGAGTGCTTTCGGCAGCGCGACATCACTCCACGCGTGCACGGCGATCAGCTGCGCACCCCGCACCGAAGCTTCGGCGAACGCAACGTCGATAGCGGCCATGTTGTGTTCTGAACCGTCGACGCCCACCACAACGGGTGCGGACGGGACCGTGTCCCAGCCGGCCGGAAGGTCTTGAAGAACCACAAGCGGAGACTTCACGTGGGACGCAACCGCATGAGTGACGGAACCGACCATGCTGGCTTTGAAAGGCGAGAGACCACGCGAACCGAGGACGAGCATCCGGGCGTTCTTGGACTCCGCGATGAGATCTGCGTGCGCGAACCCTGACAGTATCGCGGTTTCGGGATTCTCATATCCGGTTTCTGCAGCGATCCGCGACGCTTCATCCAAGCGAGCAGCCGCGTATTCCCGGGCTTCGTTGATGTACGTCGACGGAATCGCGAAGTCTCCCCACACTTGTGGCGGGCCATCGAGTGCGGTAACGATCCGCAGCGGTGCGTCGTGCAGGCGCGCTTCGCGGGCGGCCCAGCGCACCGCATTGTCTGCTGCGGGGGAACCGTCGGTGCCGACGATGATGGGTTGGATGAGAGACATGAAGCCTGCTTTCCGTGGGCGGACATCGGTAGCTTCGAGTGTGGCCGGCTGCAGCGCTGTGGTGCAGAGCCGAAAGGCGTCTCCGGGTAGGGACTGAGGTCCCTAATCACCGCTCGGCTACTTAGCGCGCCCCACCGTTGCGTTTATTGATGCGCGTCGCGAGAATCGCTGCCTGAGTGCGCCGTTCGACGCCGAGCTTCGCGAGTAACCGCGACACGTAGTTCTTCACAGTCTTTTCGGCGAGAAACATGCGTTCGGCGATCTGACGGTTCGTCAGCCCCTCGCCGATGAGAGACAGCAGCGTATGTTCCTGCTCGGTGAGCGCGGGGAAGGGGTCAGAGTCTTGTGTGCCCGAACGAAGTTTTGACATCAGCGCTGCTGCAGCGCGGTTGTCGAGCAGTGACCGGCCCGAAGCCACGTCGATGATCGCTTTGGTCAGGTCCATGCCACGGATGTCTTTGATGACGTAGCCAGCAGCGCCGGCCAGGATCGCGTCTACCATGGCCTGCTCGTCGGTGAAAGACGTAAGAATGAGGCAGTTCTGAGCCGGGTTCGCGGAGCGCAATTCTCGGCAGAGTTCGATGCCGTTTCCGTCCGGCAGCCGCACATCCAAGACAACGACGTCAGGCTGGGCAGCCGGGATGCGGGCGAGAGCCTGCTCTCGGCTTCCGGCCTCACCGATGACGGAAAGTTGTGGATCCGCCGAGATCAGGTCCGCCAGTCCGCGCCGAACCACCTCGTGGTCATCCACCAGGAAAACTGTGTACATCGGTCCCTCGCTCCTCACGCACGTCGTACCGACGGGGCGTTCGCACGGCCGTCCCCCTTGATCGTATCCCGGTTGCTGACTTGGAGAGACGGCCAAACGGCCCGGAAAGTAAAGGACTTTAGGCCTTATCGCTCGTGGCCTAGCTCCTCTCGCACGCGCAGCGGCAGTCGAGTTTGCTGAGATGCAGTAATTAAATCTGCAGGAGGACCTGTGTCTATGGCGACCACTATGCGCCCCCAGTTGACACACGCACGTTTCTGGGCAGCCCAGCATGGGCCAGTCACCGTACTTGTTGACGGCTCTGACAGCGCATTCACGGCAGTGCATTGGGCCGCGAGAGAAGCGCTCCGGCACCGCGCGCCGCTGGAACTCGTGTATCTCAGCGCGGGGTCGCTCTGGCGACTGCTTGCGAACGGGCCGGCGAACGACCCCGTTGCGATCATCGCGCAGGTGTTAGCTGAGGCCGATCCCGAGAAGGAACTCGACGTTGAGATTCGGGAAATCACTGGCCGGTTCCTGCCAGGTCCGATAGCGGCGGGTGCGCGGATGTTCGTCACCCCCGCGTCCGCGCATCGCTCCCGTTTCGGAACGTCGCTCGTCTCAACCCTCACCCGGCATGCGCCATGCCCCGTGATCATCGTTCCGCAGCGGGCAGAGCCGCACCGGACACCGAAGCGGGCCGCATCGCGGGTTGTGGTGGGCATTGACGGCCAGCCAGGTAGCGAAGACGCCGTGCGCGCGGCCTTCGAAGAGGCGGCGGTGCGCGACGCTTCACTGCTTGCCGTGCACACGTGGACGGATTTTGACTTCACCACAACGCTGGCGCGCGACGCGGGGCTCTCCTGGGAAGACGTCGCGACTGGTGAGCACGTTGTCCTCTCGACCCGGCTGGCCGGCTGGCGTTCGGAGTATCCCTCAGTGCGTGTCACTGAACGCGTCGTCCGCGACCATCCCGCAAACACGCTGGCCGCTCTTTCTGGCCGCGCTGACTTGCTTGTCGTCGGCACTTATGCGCGCGGTGTGCTCGGCAGCTTGGTGTTTGGTTCCACCAGCGAGACCTTGATGCACGCGAGCAAGCGCCCATTGATGGTTGTCCGTAGCGGGCTGTATGCCCAGAACGCACAGTAAAGGAGCGTTATGACGCTTGTAGCAGGATCTGTTCTCGTCACTGGCGGTGCGCGAGGCATTGGTGCCGCCATTGTCCGCACCTATCACGCGCAGGGACGAACCGTCGTCATCACCGATGTGCTCGACGATGAGGGCGAAGCCCTCGCCGCGGAACTCGGCGCTGGCGCGGTGTATGTACACCTTGATGTGCGCGAGGAATCGCAGTGGCGCGAAGCCCTGACTGCGGCGACGGCAGACGGTCCGCTGGCCATGCTCGTGAACAACGCTGGCGTGGTCAAGTTTGGCGGCATCGCCGAGCAGACGCCCGACGACTTCCGATTTGTTCTTGATGTCAATCTTGTGGGTGCGTGGCTGGGCATGCGCGCTGCCGCGCCTGCCTTGCGGCAAAGTGGAGGCGTCATCGTCAACGTGTCGTCGACGGCAGGCATGGCCGGCTATTCCCAGCTGGGCGCCTACGTATCCAGCAAGTGGGCGATGCGGGGGCTGACTAAAACCGTGGCACTCGAGCTGGCGCCTTCGGGCGTGCGGGTTTTCTCCGTCCATCCCGGCCCGATACGCACGCCGATGACGGCGGGCTTTGGTGACGAGATGGTTGCCACGCAGCCGATTCCACGTTTCGGGGAACCTCAAGAGGTGGCGGATATGGTTGCGTTCCTCGCGGAAAAGGCGACATTTTCGACCGGTTCAGAGTTCGTCGTCGACGGTGGCGCACTCACCGGTGTCGTTCTCAGTGTTCCTGAAGAGGTTGCGGCCGCGCATTAGCGCGCAGGAACCCGGGAACCACAGCGCAAGGGGCCCTCCACATGCTGTGGAGGGGCCCTTGTTCTGTCCTGGAATCTCGCCCGCGGAGCGGCCGATTACCGCGTGCCGGTGACTCGAACCCGCAGAATCTCTTCCACGGGACGCCGTCCGGTTTCCGGTGGAAGTCCGGGCACGAGTCGTTCGCCAGCGCGAATGATGACCTGAGGGAAGCGGAGCGTTTCTCCTGCCTGTTCTGTTGCCTCGCGGACCAGCGCGCGGGAGTCTTCGAGTTCGGTGACGTGGGTGATGGGGCACGCGCCCAGACGCGTGACAGCGGCTGTGAGTAGCAGCGCCGACATCGCCTCACCACATCGCAGCCAATCCAGCGCGGTGTCGCCAGGCGTGCTCAGCACGAGCAGGTTTGCCTGATCTGGGACATCGCGTGCCGGCTCCAGCGTTCCGGCGGGGAATTCGCGCCCGCTCGGGACGGACCCGCGTTTGGCGAGCGGTGGCAGCGCGGACCGGGGAACTCCTTCGAACAAGCGGTAATGTCCGCTCCACCAGTGCAGCTCCCGGTGGTAGCGATCGTCACCCGCCCGCTCACGCACCGCCAGCTCGGATGCTTCACGAACGAGTTCGCCACCGTCTTCGCTCAGTACACTCGCCGAAACGGCGTCGCTGGGGAGGCTCGACACTAGCGTCTGGATTTCGTCATGGGAGAGCGGGCCCAGTGGCCGGCGATCACTGCGCCGGGTGGCGACAGCTTCCGCAAGTGTCCGGTTGCGCTGATCCGGGAAGGTGACCGGCCTGACCGTCAGCGTTGCGAGGTGGAAGGCGTCATCTGTGTCCGGAAAGCGTGCAACGGTCGTGTCATATCCGAGTTCGGAGAGTGCGATTTGCGCGTGGTGCAACGCGGCCCCACAGCTGATGACCATTTGTCGGCCGCTCGGATCCGCCACCGACACCATGCGATCGGGGTCGGCGAACAGTTCGAGCGAGTCGTCTCGTAACTCCCAGATCCAGGGCTGCGTATTGTGCACGGAGGGGGCACGATGTGCTCGTGCGACGGCGCGGCGAAGCACTTCTTCTTGGGTTGGCCGATCGTTGGACATCGCGGTACCTCGGTGGTCTCGGTGCTGTGCGGTTGGGGTGTTTCCAGCATGCGCCGAACGACTCGTGAGCCAAAGGGTCCTGCGTCAGCCAGGGGAAGGCCAGAAGTCCTCATATCAGTGAACGGTGTGGATAAATCGGCGAAATGGCATCCCGGCAGGCCATCTGCGCCAGAGTTGTAGATATGGGCTATTTGATCGGTTTCGCTCCCTGGATCGTGTACTGGATCCTGGTTGGCAACACCGGATTCGTGCACGCGGTCGCCATCGCACTGGGAATCGCGATCGCTGGGCCGATCGTGCAGCGGATGCGTGGCGGGCGGCTGCACACTCTCGACATTGGCACCGGGGTGGTATTCGCGGTGCTGCTGGTGCTCGCGTTTGCGCTCAGTGACGCTGTGCTTGAACGCTGGCTGCAGCCGATCAGCAACAGCGGGCTTTTCTTGATCACCGTAGCGGGGCTCGCGCTGGGGCGCCCCTTCGTGCGGGAGTACGCCGAAGAGCAAGTGGACCAGCAGACAGCTGCGAGCGACGGGTTCCGGGTCATCACGGTGGCGATGACGTGGATGTGGGCCGGGGCGTTCGGTGTCATGACACTCTCGTCACTGATTCCTCCCATCGTTGATGGGGAAGCCACGATCCGCGACGAAGGTCATCTTCTTTCGGTGGTGTGTTACTGGGTGGTGCCCTACACCGTGCTGGGCATCGCGGGCCTCGCGTCGGGATTGTTTCCATCCTGGTTCGAGAAGCAGTCGGAACGGGTCTCAGCGCGAGTGACGGAACCGGAGGTGCGCGCCCAGCCGCTAGCGCCACCGGACCGTGCCGACGAAAACCTGCGTCTCGACCTCCCGGGCACGTCGCGCCACGATGAACCACTATCCCTCGTGGTATCCGGGAACCGTGCAGGCTCAAGAGTCGACATACGTTCCAGCGGTTTTGACATCACTGGTCGTGAATGGTCAGCAACCGCGTCGTTCGTTATGCCAGATTCGGGAATCCTTGAGATCGCGGCGCAACGTCCGGCGGCTGGTGACTGGCAGGAAGCGGACGGAGACGCGATTGTGTGGGCCATGCGTCCAGCGGTCGGTGAAACCGCACCGGAAATCTTCGTTCCGCCCGGCCAAGACTGGCGTGTGACGGTCGAAGCCGTGTGCGGCGAAGCGGTTTCGCGGCGCACCGTGAGTAGGCGCGGTACTGCCGACTCGGTCACCGTAACAACGGTAGACGTGGACGGACGACCGGGACTGATGGCGCTGCCCGCGGGTGCGCCGCCGCCCGGCGGATGGCCGGCCGTGGTGTGTTTTGGTGGTTCCGAAGGTGGCTACGATTCGCAGCGCCAAACGATCATGATGCTGGCATCCCGTGGGTTCGCCGCACTGGCGTACAGCTGGATCGACGCCGGAGCGCCAGTTAGCCGAGTCCCACTGGAACGCTTCGCTGCTGCCGCAAACTGGCTAGCTGCAAGGAACGACGTGTCGGAAAAACTGCTCGCCGCACTGGCAATCTCGCGCGGTGCGGAAGGCCTCCTCGCGGCCGCGGCTGAAACCACACTGGACGTCCATGCGATCGTGCTACTGAGTCCGAGCGCCGTTTCGTGGCAAGCAGTCGGCCCCGACGGTGAGATACCAGGCACGCCATCCTGGTCACTTTTTGGGGAAGACTTCGCCTTCGCGCCGCTCCCAACGGGGTCCCTGATGCCACAGCTCATCCGGAACGCGTGGCGCGTGAATCGCGACATCGCGGCCGGGCGTCCTACCCTGCTCAGGTTGCGCCCCGCCTACGAAACGGGGCTGGTTGACCCGCCTGTCGAGGCGGCGCTGCAAGCAGAGAAAGTGCGCTGTCCGCTGCTGTGCATCAGCGGCGCAGAAGATGCCCTGTGGCCCTCGACCGTGATGGCGGAACAGCTGATGAGCCGCCGCGGGAACCGGCCAGGAGATAGCCGCATCGAATTCCAGGGTGCGGGTCATTTCTTCAGATTCGGGATCTTCCCGACGGACGCGCTGTGGACCGGCGGCATCGTCCTCGGCGGAGAACGCTCCGCGCATGCCGCTGCTGAACGGCAAGCGACAGAACATGTCACGAGGTTCCTGTCCGCGTCACTGCGTACCGCGGACTCGGGACAGTGACGCGGACAAGAGAGCCGATCCCGCGCGGTGATAAAGGATGCCAGCCGCAAGGCAAGCGAAAAGGGCGGGCCACCGCCCGAATTCGTCGCGGACAAACGGAAACACCTGCCAGTGCGTGAGGTAGATGTACAGCGAACTGTGCGCGACCAGAGCCGCTCCCCACACCGCTGGTGCGGGGAGCTTGACGGCCCGTACCCAGAGCAGGAGTGCGACACCGGCCAGGACGACGAGCCCGCGGTCTGGGCTTTCGAAATAGGTCGGAAGAAACACTGCGGCGAGTGCGGTGACGAAGGCGCGTTCCTGCCAGTTCCGCGCCGCCCACCCTGCCCAGCCGAGAGTGAAGAGCCAAACGGATAGCGGCAGGTACACGGCATCCTTCGGGGCGAGGGGCGCCCACGGCAAACCGTGCCGCAACGCGATGCCCGCCAGCGTGAGTCCCAGCGGCAGGCCGAAAGGATGCCGCTGCTGAAGCCGGGAAACGGCCGGAATGCTGAGGAGAAGCGCTGCCCCTAGCAGGATCAGCGCGAGCACCTCGATAAACCACAACACTCCTGAGGTCCGCGTGTGGGGCCCGGCGAGCTTATTGACGAGGAAGACGTTGCTTAGTTCGTACCAATCGGTGGTGAGATACACGGCAGTAATCCACGCGATTGAGGGCAGGGCAACGCCCGCGAGGGCTTTGGCAAGCGCGCGGCGGCGGTGGGCCAGCGACGCTGAGGCGAGCGTGAAGCGCGCGAACATGTAGCCCGCGACGGCGAGCAGAATATGCGCGCCACCCAAGACCTTCCATAGCGGCACGTGCACCCCGACGATCGCGACGATCGCCGCGGCGCGGAGCAAGACCGGCGTTTCGATAGTTCGCCAGAAGCGTGATCGGGGCCGGGCCGCAGCTTCGAGTTCGGCGATCGCGCGGGTGTGCCACTGCGCTGGCAGCGTCCCGAGACGTTTCTCGAGCTGTACAGACATCGTTACGTAGGAGAGCGAGTTGCCGCCGAGCGACACAAAGCTATCGTGCGGAGAAAGAGACTCCCGGGGAACGTTCAGCACCCGGCTGAACAACCCGGCGATGTCGACAGCATCCTCGCCTGCGTGGCTTCTGAGCCCGAGTACAGATTGATAGTCAGGTTTGCCGTTAGCCAGCCGGGGCAACTCCGGTACGGACGCGACGGTGATGGCCCAGGCGGGCAGCCGGGTGAGTTCCGCGGCGCGCCTTCTGATTGAGTCACTGTCGCGGCTGGTGACCGCGATCGATATGTGTTCGTCTGAGGCGGCGGCGAGGGCGTCGGCACCTGATGTCCGCAGGGCTGCCTCGAGCTGCTGAAGATCGATCCGCAGGCCGAAGATCTTGGCGAACCGGCTGCGGCGTCCAACAATCTCGTACATCCCGTCGGCACTGCGCCGCGCGATATCTCCCGTCCGCAATTCGTCTACTTCACGACCGCGTGCGAGGTCAGCGGGTGTTTCCGCATAGCCGAGCATGACGTTGGGGCCCATGTAAACCAGCTCACCCGTCCCGGGTTCGTCGCCTCCCGGGCCCAGCGATTCGATGCGAAACTGTCCGCCCGGGATAGGCACTCCGATAGCTTCGGGTCTCGTCGCCGCGTGTTCGGGTGGCAGGTACGCCATTCTGGCGGTTGCTTCTGTCTGGCCGTACATGACGACCAGCTCCCACCCTCGTTCGCGGCCCAGGAGTGCGTACTCGCGGACGCGGTGCGGCTCCATGCGCCCGCCCGCCTGCGTGATGTAGCGCAGTGACGGGAGGTGCATCTCGGCGAAACCCGCTTTGTCGAGCAGGTCAAATGTGTACGGAACACCCGCGAGCGAGGTGCCCTCATGGGTTCGGAACGCCGTCCAGAATTCCGGCTCGGCGACTGATGCCTGGGTCAGGATGACACCGGCACCGCGCACGAGGTAGCTGTGCAGAACGGATAGCCCGTAGCAGTAGTGCAGCGGAAGCGTCGTGGCAGCACGATCAGCGCTGGCGATGCTGAGATACTCGGCGATTGCCTCCGCGTTGGCGTCGAGATTCTCGTACGACAGTCGAACGAGTTTCGGCGACCCCGTCGAACCTGAGGTGCTGAGCAGGAGCGCAAGATCCGGATGGATAACGTGTTGGGGTGTGTTGTTCCGGTCAGTCCAGCCAGCCGCCGGCGTGAAGATTGTGTCCGGCTGATAGACGTCGATGATCCGCTGCAGGTTTTCTGGTGCGTCAGGCGAGAGCAAAATCACAGGCTGCTGGGCGGTCAGTGCCGCAAGATAGGCCGTGATCGCTTCGGCGCTGTTGTCGATGGCGATCGCGACAAGCCGCCGCCCGTCGACAAAGCGCGCCGCCGCCGTAGCGACGTGATCGGCCAGTTCAGCGTAGGAAAGCACGCCCGAACTATGCGCAATTGCGACGTTACTGCCAAAGCTCTTCAGCCCGCTCACGATGCGAAGGGGCGCCGTGCCGGTTAGGTTACGCACCGCTAACTCCTGTGTCTTGTTGCTCACGCATTATCGGCATTTCCGAGACGGTCGCAACAGTCCGGACGTTTCAACGGGCGGCTAGGAGCGGGGGTGCGGACCGTGCGGGCCGCCGCGCGGGACTACCCTCCTTCTATGCCATATATCTCGCGCGAGGGCGATGTCTTTGTTCTGAATCTGGACAATGACGGCCAGCAGGACGGCGAAAACCGGTTCCATCCGGACTGGATCGACGCGGTGCACAACTGCCTCGACAAGGTAGAAGCTGCTGAAGGCCCAGCTGCGCTCGTGGTGGCTTGCCGCGGCAAATTCTTTAGCAACGGTCTGGATGTCGAATGGGTTTTCGGCAACCTGGACAAGCTGCCCGAATATCTCGACCGTGTACACAGTGTGTTCGCCCGGTTGCTGACATTCCCGATGCCGACGGTTTCAGCAATCGGTGGTCACGCATTCGGTGCCGGAGCGATGCTGGCTATATCGACGGATTTCCAGATCATGCGCGAAGATCGCGGGTTCTACTGCCTTCCTGAAGTCGACCTGAACATGCCGTTCACGGTAGGGATGAGCGCGCTGCTCAATTCCCGCTTGCCCAAGCAAACCGCGATCGAGGCGATGACTACCGGCCGGCGCTACGGCGGACCGGATGCGGTAGCGGCTGGTATTGCACAGGCCACATGCAGTGAAGCAGAACTTGTGCAGGAAGCGATCGCGCGGGTGCAGCCGCTCACAAGCAAGCGGGGGGCTAACCTCAGCGGCATCAAGCAGAGCATTCACGGCGAGCTCCTCGCCGCGCTGGCTACCCGAACCCGCGACACTGAATTCTCGTTCGGGCAACAATAAGTGCCTGATTGTGCGGGCAGGTGAGAGCGCACCGGAGGGTAACTGGGACGATAGAGGAGTGAGCGCGACAGTGCGGGAAATGATCGGCAAGTGGCTTGTGGAGCATCGGGATCACCTCGTCCGGTGGCGCCGCGAGCTGCACCGTCATCCTGAACTCGCGCGTGCGGAAGTGCGGACGACCGCCTTCGTTGAGGACCGCCTCAAGGACGCAGGCCTGCGTCCCGTGCGGTTTCCCGGCGGAACGGGTCTGTATTGCGACCTGGGGCCCGCGGACGCAGACGGTAAGCGACTGACACTGCGCGCGGACATGGACGCGTTGCCAATGCAAGAGTTCAACGATGCCGAGTACGCCTCGGAAGTGCCGGGTGTTGCGCACATGTGCGGCCACGATGCGCACACTGCAATCTTGCTCGGCACCGGTTTGGCGCTCGCGAGCCTTCCGTCCCTGCCGCGCGGCGTGCGGCTGCTGTTCCAGCCTGCAGAAGAAGTGATGCCCGGCGGGGCGCTGGACGTTATCGCCTCCGGAATCATGAGCGGCGTGTCACGCATCTTTGCGTTGCACTGTGATCCACGGCTGGAGGTGGGCAAGGTCGGTTTGCGCACGGGGGCCATCACGTCTGCGGCCGACTGGATTGAGATTGTCTTCTCCTCGTCGGGCGGTCACACCTCGCGCCCGCACCTGACGTCGGATCTCGTCTACGCGATGGGGGTGGCGATCACGTCGGTGCCGGCATTGCTGAGCAGGCGTGTTGATCCGCGCTCATCGACGGTGATGGCGTGGGGTGCTGCGCGCGCGGGTGACGCGGCCAACGCGATTCCGCGGACCGGGCTGATCCGCGGCACGCTGCGCACTGGTGACCACTCGACCTGGGCGCTGCTTGAGCCTCTGGTGCGTGAGATCGTCGCGTCGGTTATCACGCCGACGGGTGTGGACTACGAGATCAAATATCGGCGGGGCGTTCCGCCGGTCATCAACGATCCCGTGTCAACGTCGATTTTCCGGGCGGCGGTCACCGACGGCGATCCCGGTGCGATCGCGCAAACGGAGCAGTCTGGCGGGGGAGAGGATTTCTCCTGGTATCTCGAGCATGTCCCGGGCGCAATGGGCCGACTCGGTGTGTGGTCCGGCGAAGGGCCGCAACGGGATTTGCACCAGCCGACGTTCGACATTGATGAGCGGGCGCTGGAGGTGGGGGTTCGGGTCTTCACGAACCTGGTCCTCCAAGAAGATTTGGATACCCATGCCTTATATCGGTTAGGCTAGCCTCGTCGTAATTGTCGGTTTGCGTAGATGAGGAGCCAGCGTGTTCACACGCAAGCGTTTTACAACGGCCTTGGCTGCCGTTGCACTTGCTGTCCCCCTCGCGGCCTGTGGTGCGGATGAGCCCACCACAGCGGCGCCGGATGAGGAAACCAATGGCACTGCCGGCGACGTGTCGCTCGTCCTGTACTCGGGCCGGAACGAAGACTTGGTGGGTCCGCTGATCGAAGACCTTGAGGAAGTCACGGGTTATTCGATCGACGTCCGCTACGGCAACACCGCGGAACTCGCCGCGCAGATCCTCGAAGAGGGTGCCGCTTCACCTGCTGACGTCTACTTCTCACAGGACGCGGGTGCGCTTGGTGCGCTCTCTCAGGCTGGACTGTTGGCAGAACTTGACCAGGACACCCTGGACCTCGTGCCTGAGGCGTACCAGGCCGCCGATGGAACATGGGCGGCAACCTCCGGCCGCGTGCGCGTGATCGCGTTCGACAGCGAGGCCGTCGACGAAGCCGACGTGCCTGACACGGTAGATGCGCTGCTCGACCCAGAGTGGCGCGGCAAGGTCGGATTCGCGCCGACGAATGCGTCCTGGCAGGCATTCGTTACAGCGCTGCGTGTATCTCGTGGCGAAGACGGCGCACGCGAATGGCTTGAAGCATTCCGGGACAACGAGCCCGTCAGCTACGAGAACAACAATGCAATCCTCACCGCCGTCAACGAGGGTCAAGTCGAACTCGGCCTGATCAACCACTACTACTGGTACAAGCTCGCGAATGAGCAGGGCGAGGAGAACCTCAGGGCTAACCTCAAGTACCTCGCAGCCGGCGACGAAGGCGCGCTCGTGAACATCGCAGGTGTCGGCGTGCTCGCCAGCTCGCAGCACCCCGAAGCTGCACAGGCGCTCGTCGCTGCACTTCTCGCCGAGGATGCGCAGCAGTACTTCCTCGACGAGACCGGGGAGTACCCCGTTATCGAAGGTCTGAGCGTGACTGAGGAAGGCCGTCCGCAGCTCGATGAGTTGCAGGGCCCGGACATCGATCTGTCCGACCTAGCCTCGCTCGAGCAGACTCAAGAGCTTCTGGCTCAGGTCGGGCTGCTCTGATCTCGCTGGCTCGCTCGCCGCAGCGCGGCCGCCCAATAATTGGGCTGGCCGCGCTCGGTGTCGCCGCGCTTGCCGCGGCTCCACTGATTTACCTTTTCCTTCGCGCATTTGAGCGCGGCCCGGACGTGGTCTGGTCCGTGCTGACGCGAACCCGGACCGCTGAGCTCTTCTGGCGCAGCTTTTGGCTCGCCACCGTCGTGACCGTTGCGTGCATCATCATCGGCTCCGTGCTCGCGTGGATAACCGTACGGTCTGACCTCCCTGGGCGGCGCTGGCTCGGGATCGCATTCACGGTGCCGCTTGCGATTCCGTCGTACGTTCTCGGCTTCATCTGGATCGCGGAATTCCCACAGTTTTCCGGCTTCATCGGCGCCACGGTCGTGCTGACGATTGCCAGCTACCCCTACGTGTTCCTGCCGGTCGCCGCGGCACTTTCCGCGGCGGACCCGGCCGGTGAAGAAGTGGCGCAAACGCTCGGGCGGTCCAGGCTCGGGGCCGTGCTGTCTGTCACCGTGCGCCAAGTCTGGCCCGCCGCGACGGCGGGCGGTCTCCTTGTCGCCCTGTACACGCTCAGCGATTTCGGTGCGGTCGCGCTCATGCGCTACGAAGCATTCACCGTCGCGATATACAACAGCTACCGCGGATCGTTCGATCGAACACCAGCGGCCGTTCTGGGGCTGATCCTCGCGCTCGCCGCGATTCTCCTGACGATCGCGGAGCGGCGCGCGCGACGTGGCTTCGCCGCGCGCATCGGGTCGGGAGCGCCCCGGCGGGCTGAGCCGTTCGAGCTCGGTCGAATGCGCCCCGTTGTCTACGGCCTCGCAGTTTCAGTGATCACGATCGGCATACTCCTTCCGTTCGCCGCTCTGGGCCGCTGGATTTACCGGGCACAGCAGGTGAATCCGAGTTGGGACCTGGTTTTTTCCGCGGCGTGGTCAACAACTCGAATCGCCGCGATCGCGGCGCTCGTCACGACTCTCGCGGCGCTCCCGGTGGGGATTTATGCTGCGCGTTCACGCGCGGTCACCGCGCGTGCGGCGGAATCGGTGGCCTATATTGGCTTCGCTCTGCCCGGCGTGACGGTGGGTTTGGCGGTGGTATTTCTGGGCATCCGGGTGCTGCCTCAGTGGTACCAGCAGGTACCCATGCTGGTGCTCGCCTATATCGTGCTGTTCTTGCCGCTGGCTGTCGGAGCCATTCGTTCTGCGGTCGCGGCGGTACCTGAGGCGTTAGAGGACGTGTCGGCGACGCTCGGAGAGCGGCGCTGGCGCACCACTGTTCGTGTGGTGCTGCCGCTCGCGCTGCCCGGTGCGGCGGCGGGTGGCGCGCTCGTGTTTCTCGCCGTGGCGAAGGAACTCCCCGCCACCCTGATGTTGCGCCCCACGTCAGTCGATACTCTCGCAACGCGGCTTTGGGGCTACACGGACGCCCTCGCGTACGGCGCTGCAGCCCCCTACGCTGCAGCCCTGATCCTTGTCGCGGCGCTTCCAGCGCTGCTGCTTGGAAACGTGATGGGCTGGAAAACCGCCACTCCGCTACTCGAAACGGAGACTGAGGGGCAAGCTAGTGGTTATCCCGCGCCGCGCGGGACAGCGGTAACAGAGGACGTGCAGAAGTGAACGACAAGCCCAGTGGATTGCAGGTGAGTGGCGTCTCCGCGTCGTACGGAAAGAACGCTGTCCTCCACGACGTGTCGTTCGACGTCCACGAAGGCGAATTGCTCGCGGTGCTCGGTCCGTCCGGTTGCGGGAAAACGACGCTCTTGCGGGTGATCGCTGGGCTGCATCGGGCGGATAAGGGAAAAGTATGCCTCGGCGAGCGGGTGGTCGCTGAGGGCAACGGCAGGCACGTCCCGCCGGAACGGCGCCATGTGGGTCTCGTGCCACAGGAAGGCGCCCTATTTCCACATCTCTCGGTATCGGGGAACATTTCGTACGGACTCCGGAACGGTCGCGCCGGTTCGGCTGGCAGCCGGCACCCCTTCGATCTCAAAAGACGCTCCGCGCGCCGCGCCCAAGTCGAGGCTCTACTGCAACTCGTCGGTCTGCCAGGAAAAGGCCGCGCGCGTCCCGCGCAGCTCTCAGGCGGACAGCAGCAGCGAGTAGCGCTCGCACGTGCTCTCGCGCCGTCGCCCGCACTTGTGCTTCTCGATGAGCCGTTCAGTGCGCTCGACGCGGGCCTGCGCGCATCGCTCCGGACGGACGTCCGGTCCCTGCTGTATGAGCGCAAGATGACGTCGATCCTCGTGACACATGACCAGGACGAAGCGCTGGGTATGGCCGATCGGATCGCGGTGCTGCTCGACGGTCAGATCGCGCAAATCGGGACACCGGAAGAGGTTTACCACTCGCCGGTTTCGCTGGCGGTGGGCCGGTTCGTCGGCGACTCGGTAGTCCTCGACGCTGAGTCAGCCAACGCACCGAGCGGATGGATGCGCACTGTGATCGGCCTTGTCCCGGTGATCGGGAACCCGTCGGGCCGCGGGACCGTGCTTGTCCGGCCAGAGCAGGTGACGTGCACTCGAGCCACAGAACCGACCGGTCTGAGCGTGACCAATGTGCGCTTCACCGGACCGTCGACAGTTGTGACGGTGGCGAACGAGGACCGCTCGACCTGCATTCGCGCACATTGTGCGGGAGACCGCCCGTTCACGCACGGTGAGGAAGTGAGCATTGGCGTGACAGCGCCAGTGCCATTCTTCCGCTGACCTGTCTCGCTGCCCCGTCAGGCGAATGGCGACCCCGGACCGACATTCCGGGCCTCCCGCGTCCTGATCCCACGCACATACTCAGCGGGCGCCCCGGCCTTCTCCGCCGCGTCCGCCATGACGCCCAGGTAGCGTGCGGACGGCAAACCGCCCTCGTATGCGTCGAGGACATAGAGCCACGCGAGCGCGGGCTGCCCCCCGTTGACATCGACGCGCACCCTGATCTTGCGATGGATGCCCATCTCGGCACCCTCCCAGCGATCCATACTGATTTCGTCTTCGGGTGTGACGTCATAGAGCACCACGAACACCCGAGAAGCGGGATCCTCCACGACCGTTGCGAGGGCTCCCTCCCAGCCAATATCGTCCCCGCCGAAGGTCAATCGCCAGCCGTACAGCCATCCGGTACCCGCCATCGGCGAGTGGGGCGCACGAGACAACATCTGTTCGGGGTCCATGTTCGACCCGTAAGCGGCATACAAGGGCACGGCGGCAAGCCTAGATCGTCTTGGTCAGATTTTCAGCTGTCAGGTCCTATCATCCACCATTTTCGTGGGGGATTCGACATTCTCGAGTCAGGTGCCACCACTCTGCACGCCCGGAACGGCGACGCTATAGCGTTAGGTGCGGACGAGGAATAATTCTGAAACGCGTGGGCAACCCTCACGCCTTTGGACTGGGTGACATCCAATCCGCGGAAACGGAGGACAGTATGACCCGGATCGTGATCATCGGCGGCGGGCCCGCGGGCTATGAGGCCGCGCTTGTCGCAGCCCAGCACGGAGCGGATGTCACCGTTATCGACGCCGACGGCATCGGCGGCGCGTGCGTGCTTTACGACTGTGTACCGTCGAAAACGTACATCGCATCAACGGGGATCAGAACAGACATGCGGCGTGCCGCCGCGCTCGGCGTCGATCTAGATCCGGCGAAAGCAGCCATTTCCGTGCCCCGTGTCCATGCCCGGGTGAAAAGCCTCGCGCAGGCCCAGTCGTCGGATATTCGTGCGCGGTTGCAGCGTGAAGGCGTGCGATTGCTCAGCGGCACCGGCGAGATCTTTGAAACCGGCCGCGGTACAGCCGCGCACCGGGTCAAAGCCAGACTGTCCTCCGGTGAGGAGCTGATTCTCGACGCTGATTTCGTGCTGATCGCCACGGGCGCTTCACCGCGAGTGCTGCCGACCGCGCGGCCCGATGGTGAACGCATCCTCACGTGGCGGCACGTGTATGACCTCGACGAGTTGCCCGAACATCTCATCGTCGTAGGCTCGGGCGTCACCGGTGTCGAGTTCGTCAACGCCTACACGGAGATGGGCGTCCATGTCACGCTGGTGACCAGCCGAGATCGCGTCCTGCCCAGCGAGGACGCCGACGCGGCCATGGTGCTCGAAGAGTCACTCGCTGAACGCGGCGTGAGCTTTATCAAACATGCCCGCGCCGACGAGGTGAAGCGCACTGATGACGGTGTTCTGGTGCACATTTCCGATGGCAGGACTATCTCCGGCAGCCATGCCCTCATGACGGTCGGTTCCATTCCCAACACCGAGAAGCTGGGCCTCGACAGCGTTGGCATTGAAGTAGATCCGGGCGGTTACATTCGAGTGGATCGCGTCTCGCGCACCAGCATTCCCGGAATCTACGCGGCCGGTGACTGCACAGGCTTGCTGCCACTCGCGTCCGTCGCTGCAATGCAGGGCCGGATTGCCATGTATCACGCGCTCGGTGAGGGCGTGAATCCGATCAAGCTCAAAACGGTCGCGTCGGCGATCTTCACCCGTCCGGAGATCGCGACGGTTGGAGTTGCACAGACCGCGATCGACGAGGGTCACGTGCCGGCCCGCACGGTCATGCTGCCGCTGAACACGAATCCCCGAGCGAAGATGATGGGCTTGCGCCGCGGTTTCGTGAAGATCTTCTGCCGACCGCAGACTGGTGTGGTAATCGGTGGCGTCGTGGTCGCGCCGGTGGCGTCGGAACTGATCTTGCCTATCGCAATAGCGGTCCAAAACCACCTGACCGTAACGGATCTGGCCTCGACGTTCTCCGTTTACCCCTCGCTTTCGGGCTCAATTAACGAAGCGGCGCGGCAGTTGATGCGCCACGACGACCTGGACTGAGTTTGCCCGTCCGTTGGGAATTTGCCCGCGCCATGGACGGGGCAGATTCCCGCGGAGCGGGCGTGCTACCGGGCGGCCCGCTGCAGCGCGTTGAGGATGCGGGCGATAAGGCGTTCCGGATGCTCGAGGTCGGCCCACGTCCAGCGAATGACTATCCAGCCTGCTTCTCGTATGGCGTCCTCTCGAATCTCCTCTGGGAACACCACATCGCCCGGATCATCACCCGGCCGGAGAAGCGCCCCGTACTTCACCTTCCCGTCGAACTCTCCGACGACACCTTCGTCGAACAGGAAATCGACTCGACCTATGACCGTTCCGAAGCTGTCACGGAGAAGCGCCTGCAAACGCGGTGGTCCGATGCCTTCCCGGTGGAATAACACCCGGCTGCGGGATTCGCCAACGCTTTCGCTGCGGCCATCCATGAAATCGACCGCCAGCCGGGCTTGGTCCATACCAGCCGCGTTCCGGAGGAGGTCGATCTGCTCCCGCAGGTCGTCTGCCGATACTAGGCCGCGGTGCAGTGCAGCGTCACCGACGACGACAGCTTGTTCGAATGGCGACGACCGCGCAATATCGACGATGGTGCGAGCCGCTGAGGTTAGGGCGATCCCATTTCGCATTACGATGTGACGCGGTTCAAGCCGGGTGGTGTGTACGTGGCGCAGCTTCTCCACGCGGCCACTGCCAGGACCGTTGCGAGTGAAATGCACCCGCTCGAGGGGTATCTGCCAGACGGGAAGCTCATGCATGATTGCGGCGGAAACATGGCTTAAAACCGGCTGCTCATCGCCGCGCTGCCCATGGATCGAAGCAAGCGTCAGCAAGTAATGGCGTGCCTTCGGAGTAAGCCGTTTCCAGTCCTGGCAATTCACGTAGGCGTTGGGGCGAAGCCGTACGAATTCTTTGCGGTAGGAATTGCGCTTTCGCTGTGCGGAACTCAGCCCCGTGATGAGGCTGTGAAGGTGGCGGTGGTCTGTCACGCGTCGAGTTTCGCCCGAATTGTGCAAACGCGCCCTGCGTCATCCACAGATTTGGACCCCTGGAGGAGTTATCCAGATTCCGGACATACCCACTTGCCCGCCCGCTGGGAATTCGCCCGCGCCATGGACGGGGCAGATTCCCGCGGAGCGGGCGAAGCTGTCACACCCAGCCGTACGTCCGCTCAACGGCCTTGTTCCAGTCGGTGTACAGGCGATGTCGCTCCGCACTATCCATCCTGGGTTTCCACACTTTGTCCTCAGCCCAGTTGGCGCGGACATCGTCCACATCACCCCAGAACCCAACCGCGAGCCCCGCCGCATAAGCGGCGCCCAACGCGGTGGTTTCAGAAACAACCGGACGGATCACTGGCACATCCAGGATGTCGGCCTGAAACTGCATCAGGAGTTCGTTCGACACCATGCCGCCGTCAACTTTGAGAGTGGTGAGCTCCACGCCCGAGTCTGCGCGGGCGGCCTCGATCACCTCGCGCGTCTGATAGGCCGTCGCTTCTAGCGCGGCGCGCGCGATGTGACCTTTGTTGTTGAACCGGGTAAGTCCGGCAATCACACCCCGTGCGTCAGGGCGCCAGCGCGGCGCGAACAGGCCAGAAAAAGCCGGCACAAAATACACGCCGCCGTTGTCCTCGACGGAACCCGCGAGCGTCTCGACTTCAGGGGCCGACGAGATAAGCCCGAGGTTGTCGCGCAGCCACTGGACCAGCGAACCGGTAACGGCGATCGATCCTTCGAGTGCGTACACCGCATCTTCGGATCCGAGCTGGTAACACACGGTCGTGAGGAGACCGTTGGTGCTCTGCACGGGGGACGTACCAGTGTTCAGCAGCAGGAAGTTGCCCGTACCGTAGGTGTTTTTGGCTTCACCTGGGGAGAGGCACGCTTGCCCAAAGGTCGCCGCCTGCTGGTCGCCAAGTATGCCGGCTATCGGGACGCCGTCGAGGCCGCGCCCCGGCCGCACCACTCCGTAAACCTCGGAGGAACTTCGGATGTCCGGCAGCATGGCGGCTGGCACGCCGAGGTCAGCGCAGATCTCCGGATCCCACTGCAGCGTTGTGAGATCCATCAACAGTGTGCGTGACGCATTCGTCACGTCGGTGACGTGGATGCCACCGTTTGGGCCACCGGTGGCATTCCACAGCACCCACGTGTCCATCGTGCCGAAGCACAGCTCGCCGCGCTCGGCTCGTTCGCGCGCGCCCTCGACGTGGTCGAGAATCCAGCGGATCTTTGGGCCTGCAAAGTAAGTCGAAACCGGCAAGCCAGTGCGTCCGCGGTAAATGTCGGGGTCGGCGGACCCGGAGATGTCGCGGCAGAGGCTTTCCGTTCGGGTGTCCTGCCACACGATCGCGTTATAGATCGGCTTGCCGGTGGCGCGATCCCACACCACCGTGGTCTCCCGCTGATTCGTGATCCCCACGGCGGCAATGGAATCCTTCGGGATATCGGCTTTCCCGAGCGCAGCGCCCACTACTTCACGCACATTCGACCAAATCTCGGTCGGGTCGTGCTCCACCCAGCCAGGCCGCGGGAAGATTTGCTGATGTTCCTTCTGGGCGACGGTAACGATTCGCCCGGAATGGTCGAAAACGATGCATCGGCTTGAGGTTGTGCCCTGGTCGATGGCAGCAACGTAGCGTGTCACGGTCACGTGTCGCTCCAGTGTGTTCGTCCTGTGCTTCCCGGCCAAAGCTACTAGCCTGGAAATCGCTCCGGCGCCATTTAGGGGGTTCTCGTTGCGTCATCAGTCCGATACACACGTCCTCGGCCCATCTCAGCGCGAACAAACGTGGCGCGATCTGACGACCCAGCAGTTCGATGTCCTCGTAATCGGCGGTGGGATCGTCGGGTGCGGAGCAGCGCTCGACGCCGCTACGCGGGGCTTGAAAGTGGGTCTGGTCGAAGCCCGGGACCTCGCGTCGGGAACGTCGAGCAGGTCGTCGAAAATGTTCCACGGAGGGCTGCGTTACCTCGAACAGCTCGAGTTCGGCCTAGTGCGAGAAGCATTGCGGGAGCGCGAGCTTGCGCTGAGTCGGCTCGCCCCGCATCTTGTGAAGCCGCTTGAGTTTCTGTTCCCGCTCACCAAGCGGTATTGGGAACGTCCCTACGTGAGTGCAGGCATTTTCCTCTACGACAGGATGGGGGGCGCGAAATCGGTGCCTGCCCAAAAGCAGCTGACCCGGGCAGGCGCGCTCCGCATGGCCCCCGGGCTGCGCCGGAAGTCTCTCATTGGCGGTATTCGTTACTTCGACACCGTCGTTGACGATGCGCGCCACACGATGACCGTGGCGCGCACTGCGGCGCACTACGGAGCGGTGGTCCGCACGTCCACGCAGGTTGTCGACTTCCGTAAGGAAGCCGACCGCGTCGCAGGCGTGACGATCCGTGATTGCGAGACCGGGGAGACCGGAGACGTCGACGCACATGTGGTGATCAACTGCACTGGTGTGTGGACGGACGAAATACAGGCGCTTTCTGGGCAGCGCGGACGTTTCCGCGTGCGTGCCTCGAAAGGCGTCCATATCGTGGTGCCACGGGACCGCATCATCAGTGAGGCAGCGATCATCTTGCGGACCGAGAAGTCCGTCCTCTTCGTCATCCCGTGGGGCAGACACTGGATTATCGGTACCACCGACTCCGATTGGAACCTCGATCTCGCTCACCCGGCCGCCACTCGCGCCGACATCGAGTACATTCTCGGCCAGGTAAACAAAGTTCTTGTGACGCCGCTGACGCCCGACGATATTTCAGGTGTCTACGCCGGTTTGCGGCCCTTGCTGGCTGGGGAGAGCGACACCACGTCGAAGCTTTCCCGGGAACACGCGGTCGCCGAGGTGGCACCCGGGCTGATCGCCATCGCTGGTGGCAAATACACGACCTACCGCGTGATGGCCGCGGATGCGCTCGATGCCGCATCCGAGTTCATCCCCACGCGAGTTGCGCCGTCGATCACCGAGCGAGTTCCGTTGATCGGTGCCGACGGGTATCACGCCCTCGTTAACCAGGCTGACCACCTTGGTGCCGAATATGGCATCCATCCCTACCGGATCCGGCACTTACTGGACCGGTATGGGTCACTGGTCTACGAAGTCCTTTCGTATGCCGAGAACGCGCCACATCTGTTGAATCCGCTTGATGGTGCGCCTGACTACCTGAACGTAGAAATGGTGTACGCGGCGGCTGCTGAGGCCGCATTACACCTTGAGGACATTCTCGTGCGCCGTACCAGGATCTCTATCGAGTATCCGCATCGTGGGGCGGACTGCGCGCGCACTGTCGCGGAACTGGTGGCGCCCGTCCTGGGCTGGGGTGAGGCGGAAATCGACCGTGAAGTCGAGTTGTTCCTGGCTCGTGTCCGGGCTGAACGCGAGTCCCAAGCTCAGCCTGACGACGCCTCAGCGGACGCGTTGCGAGCTGCCGCGCCGGAAGCGCGGCCCTTCATCAAGGAGCCAGTCAGCGCCCGGTTGGTGCGCTGATTACTGCGACGGCTGGGTCAGCACGATGACGGTGCCGCGCTGCCCGCGAAGCGGTCGTTGATGAATTCGATCGATTCGCCAACTCCAGCGAGATAGGGGACGGCATGGTTGACGGCCAGCCCCGGCAGGACCGGCGGCAGTTCGTTCGGTGACAGCCGCACGGTGCCGCCGAGCTCGCACCATTCAGCGACGAGAGTGCGCACCTGCTGCGCTGGCACGATGTCGTCAGCGGTCCCGGCCTGCACGAGCACCGGAACGCTGGGCCGTGCGTTTCCCAGCCGCTGGTCAGCGAGAATCTCCAGCACAACGTCGTGGCGATTCAGGACGACGGAAAGCGGCTCGCGTGAGCGTGTGTAATCACGCGTCTGCTGAAAACCGAACCGCAGGGCGGTTTCGGCGACGCACTGGGTAGCGACATCCCTGAGCACGGACCGGCCCAGGTCGTTCACTTCATCCTCGATGATCGGCGTGATCTCAGGGTATGCGTGCGCGAACCCGTTGATCGCATAACCGATCACTCCGGTCAGTACCGTGCCGTCGACCACTTCGAGCACCTCAGCAAGATCCGCCGGGGGCGCACCCGCGTAAGCACCTTTGATGTCGAGTTCGGGGGCGTAGGACTGGTGAAGCTCGGCGGCCGCCGCGGACGCTCCACCCCCTTGTGAGTAGCCCCACAACGCCACAGGGGCGCCCGAGCTGATCTTCGTGTTCGGGAGATTCATCGCGGCGCGCGCTGCGTCGAGCACGGCGTGTCCCTGCGCCTTTCTGTTGACGTAGGTGTGATGGCCAGGTGTGCCGAGCCCTTCGTAGTCGGTCATGACGACGGCGATGCCCTGTGCCAGCATCGCGGTCATGAATGGCAGCTCATACTCACCGCGCAGGTCGAGAGGGTAGTCGAAGTAGATCAATTGGCTCAGGAGTTTCGACGGTGCGCATTGATCACCTTGCCCCTGGGTGCCAGGTGCCATGCTCACGAGCGGCCTCGGCCCGGGCCCAATCCATGGCGCAGCCGGGTCGAGATACGTGCCCGTCACCGCTATCGGGTTACCGTGGGTATCGCTCGACTGGTACATGATCCGAGTTGCTGCCGCTGGTACCGGACCGTCGGGCGAAGGGACTTCGATGAGCAGCGGTGACGGCTCAGCACGGATGATCCCGCCGGGAGAGTCGGTGGCGATGTCGGCGGGCGGAACGTAGAAGCCCGCCGGTGGAGTTTGCGCCAGGGCCTGAGAGCCACCGAACGCGACCGCAACTGCGGTCAGCGCAGCGGTCGCTGCAGTCCGTCCGGGGCGCCCACGCCGAGCCCTGTTCCTGAATGCCACATGTGAATCTTAAGTGATTGGCGTCACGATTCTGTGCAGGGGCTTAGATTCTGCTGAGTGCCGTCCGCAAATAGGCCGGGTAGCTCAGCGGATTCAGCGGGTTGCGCGCCACGTGGATTCGTGTCGCGGGCGTTTTGTGCAGCCTGGATAGGGAGTCATCCCGCGTCCGGGGGATGCGGGGGAACAGGCCGCCCGCTCGCTGGTCCCGTCCGATTTCACCGAGGCATTCGCGGGCGAGACTAAGTCGCCGGCGTATGCGCCGGTCGCGGACCGCCCGGGCGAGCACCCGTAGCTCCTCCTGGACGGCCTGCAGGCGTTCGAGGTCGAGTTCGGTGAGAACCGGACGTTCCGGCTCTGGCTGCTGCTTTGGCCCAAGCGTGCTAGACGCGTGGGCGATAACCTTGCGCGCCGGGATTAGCGCTCCCTTCGCGGTTTTGCCGAGGTGCGCCGGCACGGCGGCGAGTGACCGGATCGGGTCGGCAGTGGGGAGGGGTGCCGTGCTGACTGGAAGCACGTCGGTGGGCGCAACTGGCTGGGTTCCACCGAAGCGGGCCCAGTTGCTCCCGAAGACCGACGGTATCGCGGCCACTGCCGCTCTCATCCTGGCACGCCGCCCGCGCATCGCACGTCTCGGCGGCGCGTGCTCATCCTTCTGCGCGGGTCTCACGACCGAAAGCCTACCGGTTTGCCGGGGTTGCCCGCGCGGCGGAATCCTGTTGTGCGCGACTCACTTAGCCGACAGCCGTAACACCCCCGTGCTACCGCTGGTCCCTCACGGCTGGGAGCGGCGAACGGCTGTCCGGCTGCCTCCTGCCTAGCGCGTGCGCCAGCAGTAAGCCCGCCGCAGCACCCAGTAGATCAGCAGCAACATCCGCGGGGTCGGGCCGCCGCTCGTAAGGAAGCAAGCCCTGTATCACCTCCGAAGCAACCGCGAAAACCGCCAGCCAGCCTAGCGTCCATCGCACGGGTATGCGCGCCAGCCGTGATGTCAGTGCGAGCGCAGCGAACAGTGCAAAGTGCACCGCCTTATCGAGGTGGGGGATGTCAGGTGATACGTCGGCTGGTGGCCCGAAGAGGGTGACACACGTGACAACAAATGTGACAGCTAACGGGATGGTGCGTGCGACGCGCTCCACATTCGCGGGCATGTAGTGACGCCTCGCGGCTACGGTGCTGTGTCGGTCACGTGCATGCCCAGGGCACCTTCAGCAAACCGCCGCACCGCTGCGCGCGCCGTCTCCACCGCTTGTGCGTGGCCAGGATTGTGCCACGCGGTAAGCGCCACACGCTCGTCAGGCTCTCCCAGCGGCACTAGCGCAACCTCACCCAGCATTTCCCCGCTGGTGGGCTCACACACTGCCCAGCTGAAGCGGCTTTCGTCAGTCCACGCGCGGCTAGCCGACGCGACATACCTGGCCGGGTCCGCGACACCGTGCTCGGCGAGAGCGGGACCGTCATCGACCCGCTCGTCACATCGGAGCGCGCGCAGGTACCACTCACCAGCGTTGATCTCGATGGGTTCCACTCAGCACTTACCTGATTCGCCGTTGTCAGAGCCACCGAAGCCGAAGAGCAGGATCGCGGAGATGGGAACCAACAGGAAGAACAGCCAGTTGTTCGGAAAGTCCGTGACCATGAAGAGAATCAGCGCCACGAATGGCATGAGTGCCATGACTGGCCCGCGCGGAAACTCACGCCGCTGCTGCGGTGCACTGACCGGCTGAGGTGACGCCGGAGCGCTTGCGCGGGCTGGCAGCGGTGGCAGATCAGCGAACAGCGCGTCGAGGTCCCGGCGAGTGTTCGCCGCGATCGCTCGCGCTGAACGCTCGTCGAACTCGGTCAGCGAGAGCCTGCCAGCGTTCAAGTGTTCGTTGAGCGCAGCGATCGCCCGTTCGCGATCGTCGTGCCCCACGCGGATCTCTGGTGTGTCCCCCATACGGTTATCCTACTGTCAGGGGCCGCTCACGACCGTGTCACTTCAGTTCGAAGAGAACGGTGCCTTGCGTGATCGCTGCCCCGGCGCTGATGGTGAGACCTGTCACAACACCAGACTTGTGTGCCGTTACCGGGTTCTCCATCTTCATCGCTTCGAGGACTACGACAAGCTCGCCCTCCTGAACCTCTTGGCCCTCTTCAACGGCGACCTTCACGACCGTGCCCTGCATCGGGGCTACTACGGCATCACCGGACACGGCGGCCCCACCGGCAGCACCCCGAGTGCGCGGCTTCGGCTTCTTGCGTACGCCACCCACGCTGGCGCCCGCAACACCATTGCTGGCGACCGAGAAATCGCCAGGCAGCGAGACTTCGAGACGTTTGCCGCCGACTTCGACCACCACCGTTTGCCTGGGCAGCAGCTCCTCTTCTGGAGCGGGAGCACCCCCGTAGGGCTCAACCGGGTTGTCCCACTCGGTTTCGATCCAGCGGGTGTGAACGCTGAAGCCCGTGCTGTCGCCAACGAACGCGGGGTCCTCGACGACGGCACGGTGGAACGGAATTACCGTCGCCATGCCCTCGACAACGAACTCGGCGAGCGCGCGGCGGGACCGCTCAAGCGCCTCCTGGCGAGTCTGGCCGGTGACGATGAGTTTCGCGAGCATCGAATCGAACTGTCCGCCGATCACACTGCCTGTTTCGACTCCCGAATCGACGCGGACGCCCGGGCCTGACGGCAGGTCGTAGCGTGTGATCGAGCCCGGCGCGGGAAGAAAGTTACGTCCCGCGTCCTCACCGTTGATGCGGAATTCAAACGAGTGGCCGCGCGGCTTCGGGTCTTCCTTAAGGTCGAGGACCTGTCCCTCCGCGATGCGGAACTGCTCGCGCACCAAATCGATTCCGGACGTCTCCTCGGTAACCGGGTGCTCGACCTGCAGGCGTGTGTTGACTTCGAGGAACGAAATCAGGCCGTCCTGGCCCACGAGATACTCAACCGTGCCTGCCCC
This sequence comes from Hoyosella sp. YIM 151337, assembly GCF_026041215.1. Lineage (GTDB taxonomy): Bacteria > Actinomycetota > Actinomycetes > Mycobacteriales > Mycobacteriaceae > Hoyosella. Next base: position 417,833 of record NZ_JAPEIQ010000006.1, on the reverse strand, counting down.
GTGGTAGTTCGCTTCACGGCAGATTGCCTTGGCGGAGGTGTGGATCTCGTCGCGCTGTGCGTCGGACAGGAATGGGGCTGGGGCTTCCTCGACAAGTTTCTGGAATCGGCGCTGCAGTGAGCAGTCGCGCGTACCAACGACGACGACATTGCCATGCGTGTCGGCAAGAACCTGGGCCTCCACGTGCCGTGGCTTGTCGAGGTAACGTTCGACGAAGCACTCGCCGCGGCCAAAGGCTGCTACCGCTTCGCGCGTGGCGGACTCGAACAATTCGGGAATCTCTTCCAGTGTGCGCGCCACCTTCATGCCGCGTCCGCCACCGCCGAACGCCGCCTTGATGGCGATCGGGAGCCCGTGTTCTTTCGCGAAGTCAACAACCTCGCTCGCGTCTTTCGCTGGATCCTTCGTGCCGGGGACGAGTGGGGCCCCCGCGCGCAGCGCGATGTGGCGAGCGGTGACTTTGTCGCCGAGGTCACGGATGGACTGGGGATCCGGCCCGATCCAGATCAAGCCCGCGTCTAGGACCGCTTGCGCGAAGTCAGCGTTCTCGGAAAGAAAGCCGTAGCCGGGGTGGATCGCGTTCGCGCCGGAGCGCTGTGCCGCGTCGAGAATCTTGTCGAATACGAGGTATGACTCGGCGGACGTCTGCCCGCCGAGCGCGTATGCCTCATCTGCGAGGCGCACGAACGGCGCGTTCGCGTCAGGCTCGGCGTACACTGCCACACTGGCGATTCCCGCGTCCCGCGCGCCGCGTATCACTCGGACAGCGATCTCGCCACGGTTCGCGACGAGAACCTTTGTGATGCGTGCAGTCGTCTCGCTGGGCACGGAGCCTCCTGTTTTCGCCTAAGTCGCTCGCCACCTGCTCGTGGACAGCGCGAACGATGAGCTTCCACATTGTGTCGAAGTGAGTCTATGCAGAGACCGTGCGGAAACGTAAGCCGAGGGTCGGTATCTGTTCTCCTGCGACTCATCCACTGTCACAGATTACTAATCGGTAGCACGCGAACGACGCGTCCGAATCGCGGTCACACGCTGGTCAGATTTCGGCACGGAGTTTCCGTTTCACGCGCGCCAGCATGGCGGACATGCCGCGCAAACGCAGCGGGCTGACTACTGAATCCAGCCCGAGGTCAGCGTAGAAATCGTCCGGCACATCGAGTATCGCGCTCGCGCTCGCGCCGTCGAGTCCCTGTTGGAGGATCGACGCGAAACCGCGCGTCGTGGGGGCTTCCGCAGGTGCGCTGAAGTGCAGTCGCACGCGCTGCGGATCGGCCACATCGACTGCGAGGAACAGTGGCGACTGGCATTCAGGAACAGGTTCCATGGCAGCCTCCTCCAGTTCTGCTGGAAGAGGCTGCAACTCACGGCTGAATTCGAGCAGCAGCTGAAGCTTGTCTTCGCCCGCTACCGATTTGAAGTCCTCGACGATATCGCCGAGTGCTCCGGGCAGTGTGCCCATCAGAAGCCCGCCTTCACGATGCTCGGGCGGGCGCGTCGCCAGGATCTTCGCCCTTGACGATCGGCACCCGCACGGTGTTGCCCCACTCGGTCCAGGAACCGTCGTAGTTGCGGACGTTGCCAAAGCCCAACAGGTACGTCAGGACGAACCATGTGTGGCTAGATCGCTCACCGATACGGCAGTAGACGATGGTGTCACCCTCCGGATCGAAGGCGCCGTAGATGCTGTCGAGTTCCGTACGCGATCTGAAGCGGCCATCGGATGCTGCGGCTTTTGCCCACGGAATGCTGGCCGCGGTGGGAATGTGACCGCCGCGCAGCGCGCCTTCCTCTGGGTATTCCGGCATGTGCGTGCGCTCACCCGTGTATTCGGCAGGCGAGCGCACGTCGATGAGCGGGCCTGAACCCAGGTGGAACAGGACTTGCTCGCGGAAGGCGCGGATTTTCGAATCATCACGAGCGACGACGGGGTATTCGGCCGCTGGGAACTGCGGCACCGAGAAACTCATGTCCCGCTCTTCCGCGATCCATGCGTCGCGACCACCGTCGAGCAGCCGAACGTCGGGGTGGCCGAACAGGGTGAAAACCCAGAGGGCATATGCGGCCCACCAGTTCGACTTGTCGCCGTAAATAACGACGGTGTCGTCACGGTTGATGCCTTTCCGGCGCATCAGGTCGGCGAACTGTTGCCCGTCGATGTAATCCCGGGTGACTGGGTCGTTCAGATCCAGGTGCCAGTCGATCTTGATCGCGCCCGGAATGTGGCCAATGTCATAGACCAGTACATCCTCGTCTGACTCGACGACTTTCAGGCCCGGAGCACCGAGATGGGCGGATAGCCATTCGGTAGACACCAGGCGCTCGGGATGTGCGTATGCGGCGAAGGCTGCGTTCTTCTCCGGAGGGACAGGCACGGTGTCAGCTCCTTTGGGGTGCCTATAGAAATGTTGTCACGTCAACGTTAGCGGTTCTTGCCCGCCCACTGCACGATAGCCGCGGGCCGCGGGCCGCGAGCCGTTGCGCCTAGCGCCGCAACACTTCGTCGAGAAGGGAGAGTGACTCGAGCGCTGTGTACACCGATCCGTAGCTGAGATCAGCGGTGACGGCGAAACGGTTCTCCGCAATGGCGGGGATCGTCCCCAGTGCGGGGTGTTCTCGCAGGTAATCAGCATCGACATCGGGATCGTCGCTGGCCACGATCAGCCGCTGGGTGGCGCCGAGTGCGGGTGCAGCGGTGCTGACATCGAGCGGGGACTGAAGGTCCACCCCGAAATGCAGCATATGTGCGCCGGTGTCACGGGCGGCTTGCGCGACGACAGACGGACTGTGACCCAGGTCGGTAAGGGTGTCGTCAGTGTTCAAGCCGACCACCGCGATCGGGTCAGTGAGAGCGTCGGCGTGACGGCGGCGTACCCGCTCAACGCGCTCCCTGTAGCGGCCGAGCACCGTATCAGCCGCCGCCTCGCGACCCAGCCACCCGGCGAGGGTTCGCAGGTTGCTGTCCCATTCTGCGCGCGGATCGACGGGCAGTACCGGCGCCACCGAATCGAGACCGGACGGGAACCAGTAGGGGCTTTCGATGTCCGTGCAAATGACAAGATCGGGCTCAGCGCGCACGAGTTCGACGAGGTCAACCGGCGAGCGCAGCGGTTCGGCCGTCGCCGGGAGCGGTACCCACGGCCGGATGACATGAGAGGTGTAGCCAACCACCGGTAATTCGAGCGCGATCGCGATTTCCAGGTCCTGCCGACTGTCGATCGCGATGACCCGTTCGGGCTGCAGTGGCACCGTCACGCGCCCCCGTGGAGTTGTGACCATGCTGGTCCCGCTGGACCCAGGCACTGGGGCACTCGTCACGTCTCCCGCTGAGGACTGGCTCCCAGCGTCCCGCCCACCGCAGCCGAGCAGCAGAGCACCGCCCCCCGCGGCGAGCGAACCGAAGAAAACACGGCGTGACAGGCCGTCCCTCATACGCTGTGATTCCACAGATCCGACACGCGGATGCCGACTTCATCCAGCAGCGAGCGCACAAGCGGCAGCCCGATACCGATGACCGATGACGGGTCGCCCTCGATCCGGTCGATGAACCAGCCGCCCAGTCCGTCGAGAGTGAATGCTCCTGCGACGTTGAGCGGCTCCCCGGTTGCCAGATATGCGTCGAGGTCCTGAGCGCTCGGGTCGCCAAAATGCACAGTGGTGGTACTGCAGCCGGACGCTTCACCGCTGATGGCGCCGCCGCGCACGTGCACCGCGCAGTGCCCGGTCAGAAGGTCGCCTGTGCGGCCCATCATCTGCGTCCAGCGCTGACGTGTCACGTCGATGGTCAGCGGCTTACCCTGCAACTCGCCCGCGATGAAGAGCATCGAGTCGCAGCCGACCACCACACAGTCGGTGAGTGGTGTTTCCCCGGCCCATTCGGTGCTACCGGCCGTGATCTCCTCCGCGACCGCACGTGCTTTCGCGCGCGCGAGTTCCGTCACCACCTCTTCGGGGTATGCACCGGGGCCGAGATCTTCCGCGAGCGCTTCCTCGTCGATCCCCGAAACGCGAACAAGAGGTTCGACGCCCGCGGCGCGCAAAACAGCGCGCCGCGCCGGTGACGCTGAAGCGAGGACAAAGGGAACCATACGGAGGGCTGTCACTGCCAATGCCGTTGGTTGACAAATGCACCGGGCGGCAGCGGCGGGTTGTGCCGGAGGTTGTCTACCGGGTTGCCCCACATTTCACGCGGGCGTGGATCGTGCCGCGGCTGTGCCGCCGCGGCAGCGGCAGCACCGGCGAACACTGCGACGAGTGCCGCGAGTTCCCCCTCGGTAGGACTGCCGTGTTCGACCCTGAGGAATGGGGCTTCGTTTTCTGGCGCCCCTGCCTCCCGTGCTGCTTCGGCTAACTGGCTCACAGTGGAATATTCCCATGCTTCTTCGGCGGCAAGTTAACGACCTTGCGTTCGAGCAGACGCAGCGCCGTCGCTACCTGCCAGCGGGTATGAGAGGGCGGGATGACCGCGTCGAGGTAGCCGCGTTCTGCAGCCATGTACGGGTTGACGAGCGTGTCCTCGTACTCCTGCTGAAGCTGGAGCCGCAAGGCCTCGACGTCTTCACCATTCTTCGCCGCTTCGAGCAGGCGCCGCCGATACACAAAGCCGACTGCCCCCGAGGCGCCCATGACGGCGATCTGCGCAGTCGGCCAGGCGAGGTTGACGTCCGCCCCCATATGCTTCGAACCCATCACGTCGTAGGCGCCGCCGTATGCCTTGCGTGTGATGATCGTGATCTTTCCGACCGTCGCCTCGCCGTAGGCGTACAGCAGCTTTGCGCCGCGCCGGATGATGCCGTTGAACTCCTGATCGGTGCCGGGCAGGAAGCCGGGAACGTCGACGAGGGTCAGAATGGGAACGTTGAAAGCGTCGCAGGTGCGAACGAACCGGGCAGCCTTTTCGGAAGCGGCGATATCGAGCGTGCCCGCGAATTGGGTTGGCTGGTTCGCGACGATCCCCACGCTGCGGCCTTCTACCCGTGCGAAACCGCACAGGATGTTCATTGCGCGCTGCGCCTGGACTTCGAGGAACTCGCCGTCGTCAACGATGCGCGCGATCACGTCGTGCATGTCGTACGGCTGGTTTGGAGAATCGGGGATGATTGTATCGAGCTCAAGATCCTCAGCTGTGAGCGATTCGTCCGCGCTGCCCATGATGGGGTTCGGTGCCGGGAACCGCGGGGCCTCGCCCCGGTTGTTGCTGGGCAGGAAGCTCAGGAGTTCCTTGACGTAGTCGAGCGCGTCTTCCTCGCTGTTGGCGACGTAGTGCGCCACGCCAGACTTCACCATGTGGGTGTGGGCGCCACCGAGTTCCTCCATCGTGACCTCTTCTCCGGTCACGGTTTTGATCACGTCAGGCCCGGTCACGAACATCTGGGCCTTCTGGTCGACCATCACCACGAAGTCGGTGAGAGCCGGTGAGTAGACGTGGCCACCCGCGGCCGGGCCCATGATCAGCGAAATCTGCGGGATGACGCCGGAGGCACGAACATTGCGATGGAAGATCTCGCCGTACAGGCCGAGCGAAACGACGCCCTCCTGGATGCGCGCACCTGCGCCTTCGTTGATACCGATTAGTGGCCGGCCCGTTTTGATGGCCAGGTCCATGACCTTCACGATTTTCTCGCCGTACACCTCGCCGAGGCTGCCGCCGAACACGGTGACGTCCTGGCTGAACACGCACACCTCGCGACCGTCGATGGTGCCGTAGCCAGTAACGACTCCGTCACCGAGCGGCCGGTTGGCGCCAAGCCCGAAATTTGTCGAGCGGTGCCGGGCGAGAGCATCGAGTTCCACGAAGGAGCCCTCGTCGAGCAACAGTTCGATACGTTCACGAGCGGTGAGCTTGCCTTTGTCGTGAACTTTGGCGATCGCGGCCTCACCTACCGGGTGTCTGGCCTCGTCGAGACGCCGCCGCAGGTCGGCAAGTTTTCCCGCGGTGGTATGAATATCAGTCTCCCCGGCTTCGCCTGGCTGCGCTTCTGGCGTGTCCGGCGAAGTTCGCCCTGGCTCGGTCACACTGGTCATGGCGGCGAGTGTATCGAGAATCTCCGAGAAAGCGGTCACCGAGTACCCATGTCGCGGCACCCCAGTCGTAGTGTGAGGGCATGACAGACCCGCGAAGCGCTCGGCTCAGCGCCGAGAAAATCCGCTCGGCGCTGGCTGCGCAGTCCCGTGCCGCGGCCGCGTTCTGGAGAACCATTGACGTCGTGGACGAAACAGGTTCCACCAATGCGGACTTGCTGTCTCAGGCCCGTGATGCGGACGCAGCGGCGGATCGGGCTGTGCTGCTCGCCGAACAGCAGACCGCCGGGCGCGGGCGGCATCAGCGCAGCTGGGTCACCCGGCCGGGATCCGCGCTCATCATGTCAGTGCTGGTGCATCCGGATCGCGTAGATACGGCTCGCCTCGGGTGGATTCCGTTGCTTACCGGTGTCTCGGTCGCCCGCGCGCTGCGGGAGACCACGGGTGTAGCCGCAGACCTGAAATGGCCCAATGACGTGCTTGTCGGTGAGCGTAAACTCGCGGGAATTCTTGCCGAGGTAGCCACCAAGCCGAAAGGTGGTCCCGGCGTAGTGGTGGGCTTCGGGATCAACGTGGACCTCGCCGCGGCAGACCTTCCAGTCCCCACGGCGACCTCGCTGGCAGTGGAAGGCGTGCCGGGTGTGGACCGCAACCACCTTGCCGCGGCGGTGCTGAAGGAACTTGGCCTTCGGCTTGATCGGTGGGTCGAAGCAGGTGGCAGCGAAACCGAGACCGCAGCGGAGTACGTCGACGCATGTGTGACACTCGGCCAGCTGGTGCGGGTGATACTGCCAAGCGCCGACGAACTTGTTGGCCGCGCGGAGCGGATCGATGCGTCTGGGTGCCTGGTCGTCCGCCCCGTTACAGGCGGTGATCTGATTTCGGTATCAGCTGGTGACGTGACGCACGTGCGCGCCGCGGAGTAGGGACGCAAAATTAGGTTCATGGCCTTTTTCGGGGGACGACCGCATGCGCGTGCCGAGCACGTGCTTGTGCAACGGCACCCGCATTGGAAGATGATGATCGCGCCGGCGTTGTGGATGATCGGATCCACCGCCATAGCCGGTGCACTCATTGGACTGATCGAAGTGGGGGCTCCCGCAGGGATCCGCGGTGGTGCCATCGCCTTGGTTGCCGCGTTGTGGGCGGTGCTCGTCGCTGTGCGGTTCTTCCGTCCCTACGTCAGTTGGTGGCGTACCGTGCTGATCATCACAGATCAGCGCATCGCGGTGCGTGAGGGCTTGTTCGCCCGGCGCGGCTTCGATATTCCGTTGCAGCGTGTGGCGGGGGTGCGTTTTCGGTGCACGTTCTCCGACCGGCTGGCGAAAACGGGGACGCTCATCGTTTCCCCTGTCGGGGAACCGCCCTTCGAATTTGCCCACGTGCCCGGCATCCGGGATACCCATGCGGTGCTGTATGCCCAGGTGTTCGGTACCGGCCCGGCGCCCAAATCCCGGCGATTTTTCGGTCTGTTGAAGGCAAAGTAGCGTGCGGGCCAGGGTGGGAACGCGCCGAGACCCCGCAAAAACTCTAGTGTGGTGTGCGTGAGATCTGTGCTGCTCGCCGAAGATGACGAAGCAATCGCCGCGCCGCTGTCGCGAGCGCTGGAACGCGAAGGCTATCAAGTCCGCATCGCACCAAACGGTGAGGATGCGTTGCATCAGGTGCTTACGGGCACGTGGGACCTGCTGCTTCTCGACCTTGGGCTCCCCGGAATGGACGGGCTCGAGGTGTGCCGTCAGATCCGCTCGAAGAAACTCGACGTGCCCGTACTCATGCTGACTGCGCGGACCGACGAGGTCGACTTCGTCGTGGGTCTGGATGCTGGTGCGGACGATTATGTCGGGAAGCCCTTCCGCCTAGCTGAACTTCTCGCGCGGGTTCGTGCCCTGTTGCGCCGCCACGGCGGCCCCAGTGACGAGGCATCTATCGAGATCGGCGGACTGCTGCTGGACAAGCCAGCCCGCCGCGTTCTGCTCGACGGCAAGGAGCTCTCGCTCGCGAACAAAGAGTACGAACTCCTCAAGCTGCTGATGGAACACGCTGGGGAAGTGGTTTCCCGTGACCAGATCCAGCGTGAAGTGTGGGGAGATGTCGACCTCCGCGGGTCGAAGACGCTGGATATGCACATGTCCTGGCTGCGCCGCAAAATTGGTGATGAGGGACGCGAACTCAGCCGCCGGATTTCCACGGTCCGCGGTGTCGGTTTTCGGTTCAATGCCGATTGATCGCCGGGCTGACCGGTGAATCGCCGCATTTTGCTGTCCACAGTGGCGGTAGTGGTCGTGGTTGCGATGCTGCTTGGTGTGCCACTCATGCTCAGCGCCTGGCGGATCGTCGAGGAACTCACACGGGAGGATATGAAGGGCCGCCTGGACCAGATGGCCAGTGAAGTCCTGCGGCAGCAAGGGCAGGAGGGCCTCATCCAGCCCCGGCTCGATACGGAACCGCTTCGGCTCGTGGTTCCGCCGGGCGGAAGGCTTGAAGTCATCTACCCCACGCCGCTGGACAGTGCGTCCCGAGCTTCAGTCGGTGAACCGTACGTCGACCAGGCGATCGTCGAGTCACTCTCGCTCGGGGTCTCCGGGTCGCTGCGGCTGGAAATGCCCCCGCACGAAATGCGCGCCGCGCAATGGCAAGCGGTGGCGGTCGTGGGGGGTTTGGTCGTGCTGTCTATCGGGGCGGGTTCGGTGGTCGCGCAGCTGACGGCACGACGGCTGTCGGACCCGCTGAGTGACGTCGCGGCGCGCGCAGCCCGCCTCGGCGCCGGTGACTTCCGCCCGGATCCGCGCCGCCACTCCATTCCTGAACTGGACCGGGTATCTGAAGTTCTCGATTCCGCAAGCGTGGAGATCTCGGAGCGCCTGCAGCGCGAGCGTGCCCTCGTCGGCGATGTATCCCATCAGTTGCGCAGTCGCCTCACCGCGATCCGCCTTCGCCTCGATGAGTTAGCCGGTCATGAGGACGCGTATGTCGTGGCTGAAGCGACTGAGGCGCTCGGCCAGGTCGATCGGCTTTCGCAAGCCGTTGACGACCTCGTCCGGGCCTCACGTGACCAGAATCTGACCGATTCCGCGCCGATTGACGTGGTCGAGGAACTGGGCAAGCTGCTGTCGGACTGGGAGGCGCCTTTCCGCAAGCAGCGGCGCCGCCTGACGCTGGAAGGCAACGCAGGCGTGACGGCGCGCGCGACGCCTTCGCGACTGCGGGAAGCGGTGTCGGTGCTTATCGACAACGCGCTCAAGCACGGTGCTGGGACGTGCTCGATACGTGTCCGCAACGTCGGATCGACTGGGGACAGACGCGAAATGGTCGTGGTGGAAGTCGCCGATCACGGCGCGGGTATTCCTGATGCGATCGCGCCGCGGATTTTCGAGCGAGGTTTCTCCGGGGGCGGTTCATCTGGTGTGGGCCTCGCGCTCGCCCGGGCTCTCGTGGAGGCTGACGGAGGGCGGATGGAACTGCAGCAGCGCAAACCTGCCGTGTTCGCGCTATTCGTGGAATCGGGCTCGGAAAACCAGCACGGCCGCGCAATCCCACCTCTGCTGGGTGAGCCCCGCTAGGCGTGTCCGAGCTCTTCTTCGTACAAATCCTCGGGAGTGGGGAGAATAAGCACGGACCCGGCCGCTGCGCCTCGGACGAATTCGTCCGGAAAGACCCATTTGCGCATTGCCCAAAAACGAAACAACATTTGCAGAATGTTGCCGATGAGGTAGGCGCTGATGAAGTCGGCGATGTTTTCCGTCGTCAGTGAGACGTTCGGGACCCGCAGTTCCAGTATGTAGGACGAGATCCACAACGGAATGAACGCGATGATGACGCCGATGCCGCTGACCACGAAGAACAGGAACGCCTCGTGTGAGCGCTCGCGCCCGCCGCGATTCTTGAAAGACCACTCCCGGTTAAGTACGTAAGAAAGAATGACTGCCATCACGCCCGCGATGATCTTTGCGGTTACCGGATTGCTGGCAAGGATTGTCAGTTTCAGGGAGTAGAAGATCGCCATGTCGAAAACAAACGTCGTACCGCCCACGATGGCGAATTTGATGAATTCGCGGTGCTGGATCGCGAAACCCCGAAACGGGGGCGGAAATCGCGAGATTACGACGTCGGCTAAGGACACAAGGTCGCAGTCTACTGAAGCGACAGCACCGAGATCTGCATTCGGTGGGTGACATCACCAATTTACGTTCCGGCGAGGTCTTCTGTCACCATAGAGAATCGTGGTAACAGACCAGTTCAGCCAGCTTCCCGCGGAGATTATGTACCAGCGCCGCGGTGCGCAGCTTCCAGCTGTTGCGATGGTGGGGGGCGGCCAGCTCGCTCGAATGACTCACCAGGCCGCGATCGCGCTGGGACAGTCGCTGCGCGTGTTGTCCGCGTCACCGGACGAATCTGCCGCGCTCGTGTGCCATGACATCGTTCTCGGCCGTCACGACGACCTCGACGCGTTGCGTCGCGCGGCTGACGGTGCCGCGGTACTGACGTTCGACCACGAGCATGTGCCGCCGCGGTACCTCGAAACATTGCTCGCCGAGGGTGTCAATGTGCAGCCGCCACCCTCGGCGCTCATTCACGCGCAGGACAAACTAGTTATGCGGGAGCGGCTGGCGAGCCTTGGCGCGCCTGTCCCGCCGTTCAGCGCGGTGCGCACGGTCAGCGATGTTCACGCGTTCGCCGTTGAGCACGGTTTTCCCGTCGTCATCAAAGCAACGCGCGGCGGATATGACGGTAAAGGCGTATGGATCGCGGACACTGCGGCAGAGGCAGATCGCATCGTCACTGTCCAGCTCGAAGCTGGGACAGAGCTGCTGGTCGAAGAAAAGGTCGAGATGCGGCGCGAGCTTTCGGCTATGGTGGCGCACTCGCCGTATGGGCAAGGCGCGACCTGGCCCGTAGTGGAGACAGTGCAGCGCAACGGTGTGTGCGCCGTTGTCCTCGCGCCTGCGCCACAGCTCAGCGCTGACCTCGCGGCGCAAGCCCAGCAGCTTGCTCTTACTATCGCTGAAGAACTCGGCGTCACCGGTTGTCTCGCTGTTGAACTGTTCGAAACGACTGACGGGCGCATCCTCGTCAACGAACTCGCGATGCGGCCCCACAACTCGGGGCACTGGTCGATGGATGGAGCACGGACCTCACAGTTCGAACAGCACGTCCGCGCGGTGCTCGACTACCCACTCGGGGACACCACGCCGATTGCGCCGCTCACGGTGATGGCCAACGTCCTGGGTGCACCGACAACTCCGCACATCAGTATGGATGAACGCGTGCACCACTTGTGCGCACGCATGCCAGACGTAAAGATCCACCTCTACGGCAAAGGGGAACGCCCGGGCCGCAAACTCGGGCACGTTAACGTGCTCGGCGCGCCAGACGGGTCGCCCGACGATACCGATTACGTCCAGTCGGTTCGCCGCCGCGCAGAACTTGCGGCGCATTGGCTTTCACACGGTGTCTGGGCCGACGGGTGGGATCCGCATACGGCAGCACACAGTGAGGAGCAGTGACGGTGTCAGAAACGACCGCAGGTCCCCAGGTGGGCCTCATCATGGGCAGTGATTCGGACTGGCCAGTCATGCAAGCTGCCGCCGAAGCGCTCGCGGAGTTCAGCGTGCCATTCGAAGTCGGTGTCGTCTCCGCGCATCGCACTCCCCAGCGGATGCTCGATTATGCGGCTAACGCGGCAGGGCGTGGCATCAAGGTAATCATTGCGGGAGCCGGGGGAGCCGCTCATCTGCCCGGGATGGTCGCATCCGCGACCGCGTTGCCGGTGATCGGTGTCCCTGTGCCGCTGAAGTATCTCGACGGCATGGACTCGCTGCTTTCGATCGTCCAGATGCCCGCCGGCGTTCCAGTGGCCACAGTCTCGGTCGGTGGCGCGCGCAACGCTGGGCTGCTCGCGGTGCGCATTCTCGGGGCGTCTGACCAGAAGCTGCGCAGCGCGATGGAGACGTTCCAGCGGGGGCTAGCGGAACTGGTGCTGGAGAAGGATGACGCCTTGCGGCGCAAGCTGCTGGGCTAGTATCCACACCAGACGCCAACGCAGCAACCCAGGGAGGGCGGCCAATGTCTGGTAACCCCGAATTCGATCTTTTCAAGCTTGCTGACGAGCACAACGAACTACGTGCCGCGATCCGGTCGCTGTGCGAGAAGGAAATCGCCCCGCACGCAGCGGAGGTTGACGAGAAAGAGCGCTTCCCGGAAGAGGCCTTGGCGGCACTCAATGCCTCCGGTTTCAGCGCGGTTCACGTGCCTGAGCAGTACGACGGTCAGGGCGCAGATTCGGTGGCCACGTGCATCGTGATCGAAGAGGTAGCGCGCGTATGTGCGTCCTCCTCGCTGATCCCCGCAGTGAACAAACTGGGCACAATGGGCCTCATCCTCAGCGGCTCGGAAGAGCTAAAACAGCAAGTGCTGCCGGCGGTCGCGTCCGGGGAAGCTATGGCATCGTATGCCCTCTCAGAACGCGAGGCTGGTTCGGATGCGGCGTCCATGCGTACACGCGCACGTGAAGATGGTGATGACTGGATCCTGAACGGGTCGAAATGCTGGATCACTAACGGCGGCAAATCCACCTGGTACACCGTGATGGCGGTGACCGATGCGGACCGCGGTTCCAGTGGGATCTCAGCGTTCATGGTCCACAAAGACGATGACGGGTTCATCGTCGGTCCGAAGGAAAAGAAGCTCGGCATCAAGGGCTCGCCGACCGCGGAACTGTACTTTGAGAACTGCCGCATCCCCGGCGACCGGATCATCGGCGAACCGGGTACCGGTTTCAAAACCGCGCTGGAAACCCTCGACCACACGCGCCCGACGATTGGTGCGCAGGCGGTGGGAATTGCTCAGGGCGCGCTGGACGCGGCGCTCGCATATGTGAAGGATCGTAAGCAGTTTGGGACGCCGATCAGCGGTTTCCAGGGTGTGCAGTTCATGCTCGCCGACATGGCGATGAAGCTCGAAGCCGCCCGTCTGATGGTTTACCACGCTGCAGCCAGGGCAGAGCGGGGCGAGCATAACCTCGGGTTCATTTCGAGCGCCTCGAAGTGTTTCGCGTCCGACGTCGCCATGGAGGTGACGACTGACGCGGTGCAACTGTTCGGCGGGGCGGGCTATACCCGAGATTTCCCCGTCGAACGGATGATGCGGGACGCGAAGATCACCCAGATCTACGAGGGCACCAACCAGATTCAGCGCGTCGTCATGGCACGCTCGCTGCTGCGCTGAAAGGCCCGTTTGTGACGATGTCGCCTCCGGCGGTGACACGCACCGGTCTGGGCGCCGACGGCTCGCTGGCTTCGCGCTGGTTCGCATGGTCGCGCAGGAACGCGGCCCGGATCGATGCGGCTCTTGCCGCTGTGGTGACAATGCTGGGCCTGCTCGGCTCGCTCACCACCGAAGAGGGCTTGGTCGCTGTCGTTCTCGCGGTGGGAACCACCGTACCCATCGCGTGGCGACGATCCCGCCCCGCGTTATCAGGCTTCACTATCGCAGTATTCGCTTACGCGCAGCTCCTGCTCATCGGACAACCGCAGTTGGCCACGATAGGGGTCCTGTTTGCTGCGTACGGGCTGGCTGCCTATGCGCACGCATGGGCAGCGCGACTCGGATTGGTCCTTGGCGCGCTCGGTATGGGTATGTACGGCTACATATCCACATACGAGGGAGCGGCACCACAAGCGCGTGCGGCAAACGTCTTGTTCGCGGTCGTGCTGATCACGGTGGTGTGGACGTTCGGTATGATCAGGCGTTTCCGGATGAGTGAGGTCGCGGGACTGACGGAGCGAGCCCGACTGCTCGAACTCGAGCGTGAGCAAGAAATGAAACTCGCAGCGATCTCCGAACGCACCCGCATCGCCCGGGAAATGCACGACATTGTCGCGCATTCGCTGACTGTCGTGATTGCCCAGGCCGACGGCGGCAGGTATGCCGCCGCGGCACATCCCGATGCCGCTGCCGAAGCACTCAGCCAGATTTCAGCGACCGGGAGGCAGGCGCTGTCCGACATGCGAGCGCTCCTCGCGGTCCTCCGCGAAAGTGATCAGCGCGATCTCGCCAGCGCTCCCGGGATTAACGACATCGAAACGCTCATCGAAGATGTCCGCCGCAGCGGCGTCACCATAACGCTGCGGCAGAACGGCGAACCACGAGAGATATCGACTGGCGCGGGGCTGACGGCGTACCGGATCGTACAGGAGTCACTCACGAACGTGCTAAAGCATGTTGGGCCGATGGCGACGGCCAGCGTCACCCTCGAGTGGGGCGCGAATGCCCTGGCTATCGCAATCATTGACGATGGACGGGGGCTTGCCGGAATACTCCCGAAACATGACTCAGCGGGCCAAGGCGTCATCGGCATGCAGGAACGCGCGCAGCTGTATGGCGGATCGCTGCACGCGCGGCCACACGACGCGGGGGGTTTCGAAGTGCGCGCCGTATTGCCCTACAACCCGAGCCGGTGACACAAACCGGGAGTATCGGCAATAGGGTAGGTTGATGCGGTGACCGGGGATCAGATACGTGTCGCGCTCATCGACGATCAGCAACTAGTGCGCGCTGGTTTCCGCATGGTGATCGATTCGCAGCCGGACATGGCCGTGGTGATCGAGGCTTCCGACGGCGAGCAGGCGATTCAAGAAATCACCAGAGTGTGCTGCGACATCGTCCTGATGGACGTGCAAATGCCCCGGCTCAACGGTATCGACGCTACCCGGCAGCTCACCGGACGGGGGGAGACACCGCGCGTCATTGTTCTCACCACATTCGACAACGACGAGTACGTCATGAACGCGATCAGTGCTGGAGCGAGTGGATTCCTCTTGAAGGACGCCGATCCGGAGGAACTACTCAGCGCAATACGCACCGTTTACGAGGGCGACGCCGTGATGGCGCCGATCGCCACACGAAAGCTGTTGCGCCATGTCGGCCCGATTCTCCGCGGCGGGCCTAACGGGGACGATCAACCTGGCAAACCTGCACTGCCGCCCGACCTCACGCCGCGCGAACTGGAAATCCTGACCGCGATGGCGCAGGGACTATCGAATACTGAGATTTCCGAGGAGTTTTTCGTCTCCGAAGCGACTGTCAAGACGCATGTCGGCCGTGTGCTCGCGAAAACACAGTCCAGGGACCGAGTGCAGGCGGTAATCCTCGCCTTTCAGACCGGACTCGTGCGACCCGAAGATGTGCTGGCCCGGCGGGAACAGTGATTACACACCCGCGAATGTGCATTTCATCGAGGCTGCACGGCACAATAGGCCAGTGTCAATCCCGAAGGTCGTGCTGTTCTATGTGTTCACACCACTCCCGGATCCTGAAGCGATCCGGCTGTGGCAGCGTACGCTGTGCGAGGCCAATGATCTGAAGGGCCGCATCATCATCTCGGCGCACGGTATCAACGTCACCGTAGGCGGTGAGCTCGCGCAGGTGAAACGATACGTCCGTGAAACGCGCAGTTACGCGCCGTTTCGAGAAGCGGACATCAAATGGTCCGACGGAGCGGGTGACGATTTCCCGCGCCTCAGTGTCAAAGTCCGGCCGGAAATCGTGACCTTCGGCGCACCGGATGAGATCAAGGTCGACGAGAACGGCGTTATCGGCGGCGGGACCCATCTCAGCCCGGAGCAAGTGCACAACCTTGTTGACGAGCGGGGCGACGAGGTCGTGTTCTTTGACGGCCGGAACGCCCTTGAAGCAGCCGTGGGGCGGTTCCGGGACGCGGTCGTCACCGATGCGGCGGCGACACGTGATTTCCTCAGTGAAATCGAAAGCGGCAAATACGATCACCTGAAGGACAAGCCCGTCGTCACCTACTGCACAGGTGGGGTCCGCTGCGAAGTGCTGTCGGTTCTCATGCGCAACCGGGGGTTCAACGAGGTGTATCAAATCGATGGCGGCATTGTGCGCTACGGCGAGAAATATCGGGACGACGGCCTGTGGGAGGGTGCGCTTTATGTCTTCGATTCGCGGATGACAACGACCTTCTCACCAGCAGCGAAGACCCTGGGACAGTGCACGCTATGCGGCGCTGCTACATCACGTTTTGAGAATTACCCCGATGCGCTGGGGCGAGACCTCACATTGGTGTGTGAGGGTTGTTCACACACCACCTCTGATGCGGGCTGACGGCGGTCCGCCCCTGCCCGTGCGGGATGGGCTCGGGCCGGCCCGGGTGCGCATCGAGCCGGGTTCGCAAGCGACAACGATGTTTGAGTACCTCACTGAACGTTTTCCCGGCACTGGTGAGTTTTGGGTTGGCGAGTCGAGCCGCGGACACGTCGTGGACCAGCATGGCCGAGAACTCTCAGCAGCCACGCCCTATCGGCCCGGCAGGATCGTCTACTACTATCGAGAACCTGCCCCGGAACCGCGGGTGCCTTTCGAACTCACAGTGCTTCACCGGGACGAGAACCTAGTGGCAGTCGACAAACCGCATTTTCTCGCGACCATACCGCGCGGACAGCACGTAGTTGAAACTGCGCTGGTGCGTGCCCGGCGGCAAACCGGCAATATGAACCTCTCTCCGGCGCATCGCCTCGACCGCATGACGGCTGGTGTGCTCGTCTTCGTCGCCCAGCCCACGCTGCGGCAGGCCTACCAAGAGTTGTTTGCGCAGCGCGCGGTGACGAAGACATATGAAGCAATCGCGCTACACGATCCCGCTGTCGCCACGCCCGTGACAGTTCGCAGCCGTATCGTGAAGCAGTCCGGCGTCATGGTGGCACGGGAAGTGCCAGGTGAACCGAACAGTGAAACCCACATCGACCTCGCGGAAGTACGTGACCGGTACGCGCGCTACGCATTGCGCCCCGTCACCGGAAAAACACATCAGCTGCGGCTGCACATGGCCTCTCTCGGTCTGCCCATCCGCGGTGACAACTACTACCCGGCCTACCGGCCTGCGGCCCGAGACGATTTCGGTGATCCGCTGCGGCTTCTCGCGCGAGAAATCGCTTTTACCGACCCCGTCACGGGTGAGCCGCGCCGCTTCCGCAGTTCACAGGACTTGGAGTTTCCTGGCGGATAGGCTGACGCGCGTGGCTGAAGATAGCTCATTTGCTGCACGCGTGCGCGCGGCTGCGCGGAGCAGCTGGCAGTCAACATTCGTGACTGTCGCTGCGCTGCTCTACGCCCGGCTGTGGGGCGCAAGCATCGAGTTTGAGCCCACACTCCGGCTCTTTCTCGCCACCGGCATGAGTCACGGATTCGCGAGGGCAGGCACAACGGTCGGTGGAGTCTTCCTCACCCGGCGGTATCCGTCGGACAAACTCATCCGGCACGAGTCAGTACACGCGGATCAGTGGGCGCGCTACGGCGTAGCCTTCCCGATCCGGTACTGGCTCGAGGAATTGCGAAACCCTCGGGAGCTCAACCGGTTCGAAGTCGACGCGGGCCTCGCGGAAGGCGGCTACATCTGAGCGGGCGTTGCCGTGCAACCTTGGATATGGAGAACGGGCAGGCTCGCAGCCCTCGTCAGGGCAGGCCGAGAGTGCCAGTGACCTTCTCCGTCTCGATACGCCGATCAAGAACGGCGGCGTCGAGATTACGTACCTGCACTAGCGATGCGCCCGCCGCGAGGATTGCGACGAAACCAGTGATTGTGCTATCAGCATCACTCCAGTTGAGCGCTGAAAGGACACGATCCCCACTCGACCACTCTTGGCCGGCGCATACCAGCCTCGCCCTCGTGAGAACGTCGTCCTTCGTTAGCCCAGCGAATACTGGACCGGCGTTCGATTCGTAGGACCGGAACTGATCACCATGCACGCGCACCGACGTCGCATAGTCCGTCGCACCGGCCGGGAGGACATCTGCGGCGCGACCGAATGGATCGAGCGAGAGCACGACGAGTTCGCGCCCAGCTTCAACAGACTCCGCGAGCTCGCTTGTCACGAATGTGACGTCAGCGTCGTCGTCGGCGCCGAGCATGACCTCACAGCCCGCCCACCAGGCTCCAAGCAGCACCGCGGCAGTTTGCCAGTGTGCGGGCAGCGCTACCGATACCCGGTCACCTGGGGTGAGCATGAATTCGTCTCGCAAGAAGTTCGCGGTTTTCGCCGCCCAGTTCGTCAGTGTGACACCGGACAGTTCCACACGCTCGCCGGTGCTGTCGTCGTAGTAGGTGATCCGGGGGGTAGCCGGATCCGCGGCGAGTATCGGGCTGAGCAGATCGTCTGTAAGTGTCATCAAGCGGGATCTTACCCCCGGCCGAGGACGTGGAGGAGTCTGTGCTGGTGGCACCTGAAATCAATCGATACAGGGCGGTCCTTGGTTATCGGCAGTCATCGGCGGTGGCGGCGCATCACCGTCGATGACCAGCTGCTCACCAGGTTCATGCGGATCGAGCGGTGCCGCAGCACCCGGGCCGTCGTAGCGCGTCGTCAGCACGACCTGGAGGTGGTTCTTTTCGAGCGAGAGATCTTGTTCGATAGGCAGCCCGCCGAGGTGCTCCGAGATAGCCTGCGCTGTCTTGCTGGACGGGTCGGCAGCAATAACCTTGCTTTCCGGTGTGGGCCGGCCACGCCAATTACCCACTTCCCCGAGTGCGAACCCAACGCGCTCCAGTTCGTCGGAGACGCGGGTCGCAAGACCCTCGAGCAGGCTTGCATTCGCCACGCTCACGGTTACCGCGGAAGCGTCGAAGCCAAAGTCGGGCAGCTCCTCTTCCTCGGGTTCTGGCGCTGGCTCAACGACTTCAGCGATCCGCATGCGCACTTCTTCAGGATCGAGTTCGACGACACTCTGGGTGCCGTCGGTGCTCCATGAGTTCATGCTGACGACAGGAACTGTCTCGAAGTGCACGTCGCCGACCGCAAGACCCTGGAATTGCTTGGCGAACCCCAGAATGTCCCACTCGGAGTCGAGAACCACTGATCGCTGAATGGCCTGGGAGAGCCGATTGAGTGCAGCCGGGTTGGTGAGCACCTGCGTGCTCAGCACCCGTTGCGCCAGCGACGCCATGAACACCTGCTGTCGGTGAATGCGACCGATATCAAGGCCCGGCAGGCCTTCTCGCTGCCGGACGAAACTCAGCGCATCAGCGCCATCGAGAGTTTGTCTGCCAGCAGGGAAGTTGGCGCCGGATTTGGGCTCGTTGACAGCGTTGTTGAGGCACACCTCTACGCCACCGACTGCATCGGTCAGCAGGATGAAACCGAGCAACCCTACCTCGGCGTAGTGGTCGACAGTGATGCCCGTGAGATCTGTGACGGTGTTGACCAGTGCCTCTCGGCCGGCAGCGGTCGCGAGTGGCTCCGCATCCTCTCGCGACATCCCCTCCCGCTCGACGAGGCGCACGAGTTCCTGGAAGCGCGTCGATCCGAAGACGCTATTGATCTTGACCATCCGGTTTGACGGCCAGTCGGTTCCGGGAACGTTATCGGGCAATTCGACGTAGGAGTCGCGCGGAATCGAGAACGCCGCGGCGCCGGCGCCGTCTTCCGGAATGCGAATGAGGATGATGGTGTCAGTATTCGTGCCGTCAACGTCACCCGCGCGCAGTTGCTCGAGTTCCTCGTCGGAGAGTTCTTCCCCGTGCGCGTCGGTGCGGCTGTCAATGCCCACCAGAAGTATGTCGATGGCGCCGTCCTCGTCGCCACCAAGATTGAGCCCCGCAGCCGTGGCCAGCCGCGATGAAAAGGAATCGTACTGTTTCCACGCAAATCCCGTTATCAGCAGGACAGACACCGAAAGTAGCGTCACTGCGATTTGCGCGTGACGCACAAACGGGGGCTTTTGCCTGCGTTGCTGCGGAGAAGCACTGCGCCGCGCACTTCGGGGGGAAGGCTGTTGGGGATCGGCCTTCGGGCGCCTTGTGCGCTGATACTCACGCGCGCGGGGGCTGCCGTCACGGGGCGTGCGGCCCCGCTGCTGTGACGGGTCCCGATCGGGCACGGTGAGTGTCCTTTCCTTGTCTTCGAAACCGGCTGGCTAAGGCGGCTGAACTAGCCTCACACACTAGCGATCGGCACAGGCATTTCGGTGGCGGCACTCCGGGGCGGGCCGTGACGTGTAACACTGTGAATTTCAGAGTGGGGCCGCCGACCGTTTCCTCGAACGTGTGCGCGCCCGTTAGTGAGGGCGGGAGAGTGCTGTGCGCGTTGTCGTGACTGGGGCGGGAGGCCAGCTCGGTCGGCAGATCGTCGCGCGCGGACCGGCCGCGGGGGCTGACATCGTTGGGTATACCGCAGCTGGACTCGACGTTACCGACGCGGCCGCGACGAATGACACAATCGCCCAGGCGCACGGCGATGTCGTGATCAACTGCGCCGCCTATACTGCGGTCGACCGAGCGGAAAGCGAGGAGGAGCGCGCCGCGGCTATCAATACCGTTGGTGCGGCGAACGTGGCGGCCGCGTGCGCTGCGACCGGCACACATCTGATCCACGTCTCCACCGACTACGTGTTTGGCGGCGCTGCCGAACAGCCGTACGAACCCGATGCACCCACCTCGCCCGCTACCGCGTACGGTCGCACAAAACTCGCTGGTGAACATGCGGTGCGAGCGGCCGCTCCCACCGCGCAGATCGTGCGTACATCGTGGGTGTTCACCGGTGAGCCAGCAGACTTCGTGGGGACCATGATCAGGCTCGCCGGTGAGCGCGATTTTCTCGATGTCGTTGACGATCAAGTTGGGTCGCCGACGTATTCGGGAGATTTGGCGGCCGGTTTGCTGCAGCTGGCCGCAGCACCGCACGCGCGCGCGATTACCGCGCTCCACGCCACCAACGCGGGGACCGCGACGTGGTTCTCGCTAGCGCAAGCGGTATTCAGCGAAATTGGCGCGGATCCAGCGAGGATTCGTCCATGCACGACGGCAGCGTTCCCGCGGCCGGCGCCGCGCCCCCACTTCTCAGTGCTGTCGGATCGAGCATGGCGAGGCGCCGGTCTTTCGCCGCTGCGGCACTGGCGTGACGCACTACACGCCGCCCTCGCCGATCGGCGTACTGGGACCTAACAGGTTACGCGGGTCACGGCGTTTCGGCGCCTCGCCCGCTACAGTGGCCGCGTGACTTCCCGACTCGCCGTAGTGACCGTGACATACTCACCAGGTCCGCACCTCGACGCGTTCCTCTCGACGCTCGCGGTTGCCACCAAAGAGCGACCTGAGGTGATTCTCGCCGACAACGGCTCGACGGACGGCGCGCCGGAAGCAGCCGCCGAAAAGTATCAGGCGGTCCGGCTGCTGCGGACCGGCGCGAACATCGGATACGGCGGGGCAGTCAACCGCGCGGTCGCCGAACTCGATCCGGCGGTCGAGTTCATCGTCGTCGCGAACCCAGACATTCGCTGGAGCATGGGCGCGATCGACGTGTTGCTGGCCGCGGCCGGCCGGTGGCCACGGGCGGGTTCGCTGGGGCCCCTGATCCGCAACGTCGACGGCTCCGTGTATCCATCGGCGCGTCAGGTTCCGACCCTGTTTTCCGGAGGCGCGCACGCGGTACTGGGCTCGGTCTGGCCTCGCAACCCGTGGACGCTGCGATACCGGCAGGAGAACGAGCGCATCACGGAACGGGCGGTCGGGTGGCTGTCCGGATCGTGTCTCCTGCTGCGCCGTGCGGCCTTTGATTCAGTGGGCGGCTTCGACTCGCGATATTTCATGTACATGGAAGATGTTGATCTTGGTGACCGTTTAGGCAAAGAAGGCTGGCTCAACGTTTACGTTCCGGGCGCTGAAGTGACTCATGCAAAAGGACACGCCGCGGGCCGCCACCCCGAGATAATGCTGCCAGCGCATCACGAGAGCGCCTACCGTTTCCAGGCGGATCGCCACCCGCACTGGTGGCAGGCACCGTTGCGTGCGGCGCTGCGCGGCGGTCTGAAGGCGCGGTCCAGGCTCGCGGTCGCAGCGGCGCTGCGTGACCAGCAGGGCAGTCGAAAGGAAGTGAGCTGAAGTGGTCGGGCAGATTTTCCGGTTTGGCGCGACACCGTCGGCCGCGAGCGAAGAACCTGAGAAGGATTTTTCGCTCGCTCAAGGCACCGACGCGGTGATTCTCGTCGGCGGCAAGGGCACTCGTCTGCGGCCGCTCACACTGTCGGCGCCGAAACCGATGCTGCCGACCGCCGGGTTGCCGTTCCTCCAGCACCTGCTCTCCCGTATCAAGGCCGCCGGTATCACACACGTCGTCCTCGGGACATCGTTCCGGGCAGAAGTGTTCGAGCAGTACTTCGGTGACGGGTCGGACTTCGGGCTCGAAATTGATTATGTGATGGAGGATGAACCGCTGGGGACGGGTGGCGGCATACGGAACGTTTTGCCCAAACTGCGTGGCGACACCGCTCTGGTGTTCAACGGTGACGTGCTGGGCGGAACCGACCCGCTCGCTGTGCTTCGCACCCACCGTGAGAAGGCCGCCGACGTCACACTGCACCTCGTGCGCGTCGGCGACCCGCGCGCGTTCGGCTGCGTGCCGACAGACGCGGACGGCCGGGTCACAGCCTTCCTGGAAAAGACGCAGGACCCGCCGACCGACCAGATCAATGCTGGCTGTTACGTCTTCAAACGCGAGATCATCGAGCAGATCCCACCCGGCCGCGCCGTGTCAGTGGAGCGTGAGGTCTTCCCGCGTTTGCTTGCCGAGGACGCCAAGGTTTTCGCTCACGTCGACGCCGCGTACTGGCGGGATATGGGCACGCCTGAGGACTTCGTGCGTGGTTCCGCGGACTTGGTGCGTGGCATCGCGCCGTCAGCCGCACTCAATGGGCAGAGTGGGGAGTATCTCGTGCACGAGGGAGCCGGTGTCGCCCCCGGTGCGCTGTTGATGGGTGGTTCGGTGATCGGCCGTGGTGCCGAGGTGGGGGCAGGCGCACGCATTGACGGTGCAGTACTGTTCGACGGCGCGAAGGTCGAAGCCGGTGCCGTCGTTGAGCGTTCGATCATCGGGTTTGGGGTGCGCGTTGGCCCGCGCGCGCTTATTCGCGACGCGGTGGTCGGCGACGGTGCGCAGATCGGTGCCCGCTGTGAATTGCTCAATGGCGCACGCGTGTGGCCGGGTGTCGTTATTCCGGATGGAGGCTTGCGGTTCTCTACCGATGTCTAACCTGGCCCGGGTCCTGGTCAGCCAGGCGCGGCGTGCCGTTCCGAAAACCTGAGCAGTTGGGCAATCGTGTCGTGTTCGGCGTTGGAGGGGAGATCGGAGATAGGCCACCAGCGCAGATCCAGCGATTCCGCGCTGCGAATTGCAGGTGCTCGATCCGGTGCCCAGATAAGGAACCGCACGTCTAGGTGGCGCGTCGGTACACCCAATGAACACGTGATTGGATGGGTGTGTAACCCAAGAACGTGCGGATCGAGCCGGAGCCCGGAGATCCCTGACTCCTCGGTTGCTTCGCGCAGCGCTGCATCGTGGATTGTCGCGTCGCTCTCCTCGCAGTGACCACCGAGTTGTATCCAGCGGCCCACCTTAGGGTGAAGGGTGAGCAAGACACGCGAGCGGTCCTCCGACAAGACCAGGCTTGAGGCAGTCACGTGGCCGGGAGCGTGCTTGCGGAGACAGCCATCGGGTGCCGCGTCGAGGAACGCGAGCATCGTGTGTCGCACCGAGTCCTGCTCACTTGTCGGTGCGTGAAAGTTAGTGAGCGCAGCGACAGCTGACGCGTGGAGTGCGGTCATCACAGTTCGAGGATCATTCCGTCGGTCGGGCGCGGGGCGCGTACGGCAAGAGGCTCAGCCGGATATCCGATGGCGATCGCGCCTAGCGGTTGCCAGTCGTCGGCCAGCGCGAGCACAGCACGCACTTCCGCTGGGGCGAAGATCGTGGAGCCCACCCAGCAGCTGCCGATTTCCCGAACGGCGAGGGATACGAGCAGTCCTTGTACCGCTGCACCGACCGCGACTGTGAACATGGTGGTCTCAGCCATCTGCCGCGATTCGTCGGGGTAGTGATGCGCACCCTGGGTAACTAGGCAAGGAATGATCAATTCCGGTGCGCGATAAAGTATCTCGCCTCGCGTGAGCCGCCGTTCGATGGCCTCGGGGGAGAGGCCGTCGGCGGTCAAGTCGGCGCGCCAGCGCTCCCGCATGGTGTCGAGCAGTTCAACTCTTTTCTCGCGGTCGCGCAGCCAGACGAACCTGACTGGCCGGGTATGGTGTGGCGCTGGCGCGGTGAGTGCTTCGCCGAGTGCGGCACGAATGTCTTTCGCGCACACTGGGGTAGCCGCGAACTCCCGGACTGATCGCCGGAGGAGCAGTGCCTCTTGCCGTCCGCGGGTGAGTGCTTCTTGCGTGCCGAGCCAAAAAAGATCCTCGTCGCCACCACGGATGAGATCGCGCGCACGGGATCCGTCATCGCGCGAGGCGAAGCCACGCACGACTGCCGCGGGCGTGCGTGCGAGCTTACCCTTGACGAGGTCCGATGCCGCTGCAAGTTCGTCTGCGACAGCGATATTCGTTACTTGGAGGTCATTCCCGTAGCTGTCGCGTGTCCCGGTGTACGGATGTAACACCTGGACACCCGAGGCTCCGATCGCTGCGTCGATCTGGCCGAGCCGCCAGGCGCGTCCCATCGTGTCCGTAATGAGAACGCCGACATCGGTGCCGAGTAGTCCCTTGATTCGCGCCCGGATGGCGGCCGCGCTCGCGTCGGGGTCCTCCGGAAGAAGCGCGATCTCCGTTAGTGCGATATTCGAGCCGTCGACGCCCGAGGCAGCCTGCACGATGCCGAGCCGGTTTTCCGTGATCAGCGTGCGGCCGAAACGAGCGAGGACACGCACAGATTCCTGCTCGACAAGTTCACGGCGCAACGCGTCTCGCGCGTCCGGGTCGGCGGGTGCGGGTACGACGCGGCCTTCTGCCTTGGACACGGCCTTGCTGGTGAGCACAACGATGTCCCCCTGCTGAAGCCACGGTGCCGCGGTGGCGAGAAGGTGGCCGAGGTCGGCACCTCGCTGCACTTCGGGAACGCCGTGCACCGGCAGGATCTGAAGGCCGCCGGTGGCTGCGTGGTCACCGGGCTGCAATTCGCGTTCTCCGTTCACAGTTGCGCGCCACCGAGTTTCAGCGCTTCCCGCACGATTTTGGCAGTCGCGTCCACGTCCGTCATCAAGATGGGAGCTGTCTGAATTGCCACACCAGGTACCTCTGCGGTATCACCGGGGTGAATGAGCCAGCCATCAAGCAGCCCTGTTCCACTGCGCGCCCCGTAGTACTGTGCGACACCCTGTGCGCTGGTTTCGGTGCCTGCGATGCGGAGGCAGGTGTCAGCCATGCCACGCAACGGCCTGCCGCCGATGATCGGTGAGATGCCGATCACCGGTGCCTGCGCGGTTCGCAACGCGCCTCGGATGCCGGGGATGGCAAGTATTGGCGTGATGCTGACGATCGGGTTCGACGGCGCGAGCAAAATCACATCTGCTTCGGCAATCGCTTCAAGCACTCCTGGAGCAGGCTTGGCGCTGTCCGCGCCGATGTGTGCGAAGCTGTGCGTCTCAAGTTTTGCCCGATAACGAACCCACCACTCCTGGAAGTGAATTGCGCGCTGGTTGCCGTCGTCAGGACCGGTGATAACTGCGTACGTTTCGCAACGGTCGTCACTGGCTGGAAGCAGCTTCACACCTGGATTCCAGCGTGCGCAAAGGGCTTCGGTGACGTCGGAGAGCCGATAGCCGGCCCGAAGCATCTGGCTGCGTATGAGATGAGTGGCGGTATCGCGGTCACCGAGCCCGAACCAGTCAGGCTTCGCTCCGTACGCGGCTAGTTCCGCTTTGAGGTGCCACGTTTCTTCCGCGCGGCCCCAGCCGCGAGCTGAGTCGATTCCGCCGCCGAGTGTGTACATGCAACTGTCAAGATCGGGGCAGAGGCGCAGGTCGTGCATCCATGCGTCGTCACCGATATTGACGATGGCCGTGATCTTGACATCGGCATTTTCTGGTACGCTCGTGTCATTCTTGCTGCTGAAACCGGGGCGCAGGACTTCTCGCACACCGACGAGGAACCGTGCGCCGCCAACTCCACCGGCGAGGACTGTCAGCTTCACGGGTTGTCAGCCTACGTGGTTTTCCGGTGCGTCGCTCCCGGCGATCGCGCCCTGTGACTGTGGGCGGTCGAGTGTCGCGGCGGCAGCGGAAGGGTATGGATTTGACATTAGTCCGAATTGTGGCCCGTGTCGCCGCTGATCGTTACTGGGAGGAAGTGGTAGAGGAATCTTTCGGTTTACTTGCGCGGACCGCAGAAAAAGTGTCTAATCACACATGTGTCATTCACTTCGTGACATGGGGCGAATACCGCACAGGGGCCGTGCGGAATCTGGATGGGGCTGTCCATCTGCTCGGCGCCGCGTGATATGTCGCCTGGCGACGTGAACTTCAGTGTCAGCAGTGCGCGACAACAGGTTGGGGATACAGAGAATGCCGCACTTTCAGGAATTCAGAGAGCCATCCAGGTCAATGACGACTAATTTATCCAGTGACGTAACGTGGGGTGTGCCGGTGGCGACAGATTCGGTCGCTGAGGCTGAGCGTGTGCAGGCTGAGGGGGCGCGCCCGCAGCTCAAGTTGGTGGAGGCCGACTTCGATCACCTGTTCGAAGTGGTGCACGAGGAGTGGCAGGATCGCGCCCTATGTGCGCAGACTGATCCGGAGGCATTCTTTCCCGAAAAGGGCGGCTCAACGCGCGAGGCAAAACGGATCTGCCTTGGCTGTGAGGTGCGAGATGAGTGCCTTGAGTACGCGCTTGCGAATGATGAGCGCTTCGGCATCTGGGGAGGCTTGTCGGAGCGGGAGCGTCGCCGTTTGAAGAAGGGGATTGTGTAATCCCGCAATCCTCAACCCCAGCCGCGCTAGGCTAAGAACTTGCTGAGAAGATCCTCAAAGTCGACTCGAAGTAATGCGGTGGTGTAGTAGGGCGATTCCTGGAAATCGCCCGACTACACCACCGCACCTTTTTGCATTATGGGCAATTGTTGATAGTCAAGCTAAGTAATAGATAAACGCGCATATAAAGTCTAAGTAAATCGCTGTTGAAGTGATGCCTATGGCGCAATTTCGTCAGGGGGCAGACCCAGATAGGTAGCGACTTGTTCGACCAGTATGTCGTGCACGAGCTGAGTGAGTTCCTCGGGTGTCTCGGCGCGGAGTTCGAGCGCACGCCGGAACAAGACGATCCGCGCCCGGGTCGTTTGTCCGCGCTTGTCGATACCTGCTGGAACCAGTCGCGACAGCGGTACTGGCCCGTCCGCTACGATCTCGGGCGGCCAGGTCACTGATTCGGGATTGAGAGCCCTGATCATCGGCACTTCGTCAACCGCGATATCCAATTCACCGAGACGCTTGTGCCAGCGGGCTTCGATCGGCTCGAAAGCTGCCAGCGCCACAGAGTCGAATTTCTGTGCCCTAGACTTCCACGCCGGAACTGTGTCCTGAATAAGGCGGCCGCGCAGGCCCCGGCCCCGACGCTCCGCCGCGCGGGTCGAGTTGCGGCGTGCGGACGCGCGGTTCAGCGACGTAGCCGGGACGGATCGCGGCAGGCTGCTCGACTCAGCGCGCTTACGGGTCATGGCGGCACTTTACCGCCGCCGCTCACTGGATCTCGACACGCCACCCGTCCCGCCCGACACGAACGCGCCTAGGGCGCGTCAATCGCCGGATTGCCGGGCGGGCCACGCTACCCTCCACTCTTGTGAGTATCGTGCGGCGCTGTTGTAAACCCGGTTGCAAGGGTCGCGCTGTGGCAACGCTGACGTACATCTATGCCGAATCTGTCGCTGTCGTAGAGCCCCTCACTGAGAGCGACGGTCCCCATTCGTGGGACCTGTGCGAGGCGCATGCACTGCGGATCACCGCACCGCGCAATTGGGAATTGGTGCGGCACTGGTCTCCGGTCGACGTCACCGGTGCGGGTAGCGCGGCTGGCCCTGACGACGCGTCCGCGGATGCCAGCCAGCAGCCCCGGGCCGCCGAGCCGGGCGCTGTCGCGACAGCGACGATTGAGTTTGGCGCCGAGCCAGATATTGCGCAGAGCAGGGTCGAGATCGGTCCCGGCCACCACGTGCGGCGCGCACATCTCAGAGCACTTCCAGCGCCCGGTGCTGAATCACCGGTTTGGTGAAGCCTCCTTCCTGCCCCTCGCGTCATCGTGACGGTTAGGCTGACTCGAAAGCTGAGTCCCAGCGTGGTGACAGGAGTGGGTAGATGAGCCGTTCCGCTGATTCGGTGAACTCCGTGATCAAGGCGTACGACGTCCGGGGAGTCGTCGGTGAGCAGATCGACGCGGAGTTCGTCAGAGATATCGGTGGCGCGTTCGCGCGGCTTGCGCGCGAAGAGGGTGCGGGTCGCATCGTAGTGGGGCACGACATGCGGGAGTCGTCACCGGGGCTGGTGAAGGCGTTCGCTGAGGGAGTGCAGGCGCAAGGTCTCGATGTTGTCGACATTGGGCTTGCTTCGACGGACGGGTTGTATTTCGCTTCGGGCAGCCTTAACTGCCCAGGTGCGATGTTCACCGCGAGCCACAACCCGGCGAAATACAACGGCATCAAACTGTGCCGCGCGGGAGCTCGTCCAGTGGGGCAGGCAAGCGGACTGGCCCAGATTGCACGCGAGGTGCAGGCCGGTGTGCCGGACTATAATGGCGCGCGCGGGACAGTGTCATCGCAGAATCTGCTGAGCGAGTATGCGGAGTTCGTGCGGAACCTCGTCGACCTGACGCAGATGCGGCGGCTCACCGTCGCAGTCGACGCCGGAAACGGGATGGGTGGCTACACGGTTCCGGCGGTCTTCAGGGAGCTGAACGTCGAATTGAAGCCGTTGTATTTCGAGCTCGACGGCTCCTTCCCGAATCATGAGGCGAATCCGCTCGACCCGGCCAATCTGGTCGATTTGCAGAACTTCGTCCGTGAAACAGGTGCCGATATCGGTCTGGCCTTCGACGGGGACGCGGACCGCTGTTTCGTCGTGGACGAGCGCGGAGAACCGGTTTCGCCTTCGGCTGTGACGGCGCTCGTCGCGGGCCGCGAACTCGCGAAAGAGCCCGGGGCCGCGATCATTCACAACCTCATTACATCGCGGGCCGTGCCCGAGATAGTGGCTGAGCGTGGTGGCAAGGCCGTGCGGACGCGGGTAGGGCATTCGTTTATCAAGCAGACGATGGCCGAGACCAACGCGATCTTTGGGGGCGAACACTCTGCTCATTATTATTTCCGGGATTTCTGGGGTGCGGACTCGGGGATGCTAGCCGCGCTGCACATGCTCTCAGCGCTTGGCGAACAGCCTCGTCCGCTCTCCGAGCTGATGGCAGAGTATGAAAGGTATATCGCTTCCGGCGAGATCAACTCGACAGTGGCTGACGCCGCGCGGCGTATGGAAGAGGTTGCTGCCGAGTTCAAAGAGCGAGCTGCAGCGGTTGACTGGCTCGACGGTCTCACGATCGACCTTTCGGATGGGTCGTGGTTCAACTTGCGGGCGTCGAACACAGAGCCGCTGGTGCGCCTTAATGTGGAGGCGCGAGCTAAGAAGCGGGTCGACGAAATAACCGCCGAGGTTTTACGGATCGTACGCCGGTAATACCTGACAAAGCGGGCGATAATAAGAGCAGGTAGCCGTTCGCTGGCTGGACAGTCCAGCAGGGCCGGGACACGAAAGGGGTGGCGGCGATGGACACACTATTGCCGGGCGTTGGGCTTGACGACGCCGACGGACTGATCGCCGCCGACCGTGAGGGGCGGTTGCGCCACGCTGCTTTGTCTGGCGCTCAGGTGCGCGCCGCTGCAGTGGCGGCAGAAGAGGGCGCGCTTTCGGCAGTGGTTGCTTCGCGCCCCCGAAGCCTCGTGCTTGTCGCGCGCAGGGGAGCCGCTGTGTCCGCAGTACACCTAGTAAGCGCAGCGCTTGCCCGTGAGTTTGTCATCCCGGTTGTGGTTACCGATCACGCTCCGTCCTGGGTCGGGCCGCTCGACGTGGTGGTGATTGCTGGCGATGATCCCGGCGATCCCGTGCTCGTGGAGTCCGTGGACCGCGCGGGTCGGCGGGGCTGTGAGACTGTGGTCATTGCGCCAGCAGGGGGGCCATTACAAGCGGCTGCGGCGGCCCGTGCGGTATCGCTGCCGCCACGAGTTACCGTGCCGGATCAATTCGCGCTAGCAGGCTTCGTCGCTGCGATCATCACGGTTATTCAGTCGCTGCGGGGAGGATTGCACACTGGGGCCGGGTTCGACCTGATGAGCTGCGCGGACGCCCTCGACCACGAAGCTATGCTCAACCACCCGCAGCGCGACGTGTACGAGAACCCGGCAAAGTCGCTGGCGGAGAAAATGATCGGTCATCGTACGGTGCTGTCGGGGGACTCGCCGGGCACGCGGGTGATCGCCTCGCATGCTTCGCAGGCATTTGTGCGCGTCGGCGGGTTCCTTGCGCCAGATGCGGATCTGGCAGAGGTATTGAACGGTCTGCCGCTACTGGTCGCCAGCGTGCCGCCCGATTATGATCCCTTGTTCCACGACCCTGAACTCGACGGCCCGGCACCTGCGGCGCCGCTTTGCATTGTGCTGCTTGCCACGACCCAGGAGCGCACCGAGCTTGAACGACGTGCTGCCATGCTTCGGGGCAACGCTGTTCTCGTCTTGCCGGAGCATACCGGTGGTGCCGAGATAGCTGATGCAGCCCAGCCCGGTCACCAGGCCGAGGGGAGTGGGGGGATAGTTGCCACGGCGGAGCGCGATAGAGGCAAGATGAGGGAACTGTGTGAATTGATGGTTCTTGCGTCGCGGCTGGAAATGGCCGCTGTGTACCTACAGATGGCGGGGTCCCACTAGTGCAACTGCTCGAATGCCCTATTCGGAATTACGCGTGGGGATCGAGAACGTCACTTGCGGAGCTGCGAGGATTGCCCGCGCCCGCCGACCATCCGGAAGCGGAACTCTGGATGGGAGCGCACCCCGCTGATTCCGCCTGGTTGCGTGAGGATGGCGGGCGTGTCAGCCTCGTCGACGCGATCGCCCACGACCCGGCAGCAACGCTGGGTAGCCGTGTCCGGGCCGAGCATGGTGACCAGCTGCCGTTTCTGCTCAAAGTGCTTGCCGCGGAGGAGCCGCTCTCGTTGCAAGCTCACCCGAGTCGGGAGCAGGCGCGCGACGGCTTCGCTAGAGAGAATCGTGCTGGCATTCCGCTCGATGCGCCGCACCGAAACTACAAAGACGAGAATCACAAGCCGGAACTGCTTGTAGCGCTCACCCCGTTCCGGGCCTTAGCCGGATTTCGCGACCCCGCGAAGACCGTAGATGTGCTCAAGCATCTGTCGGGCCCGATCATGAAGCACTACTGCGACATGCTCGCGGAGCAGCCAGATTCCGGGGGCCTGCGCGCACTGTTCACGACGTGGATCACGCTGCCGCACCGGCCGCTGCGTGCCCTCCTCGATGACTTGACCGATGGGTGTGTCAGGTATCTGCGCGAGGACGCTCACGGTCCTTTCCGTCCGGTCGCAAAGATGCTGCTGGAACTCGCTGAGTACTACCCGGGCGACGCGGGGGTGCTGACCGCGTCGCTCCTCAACTATGCCGAACTCGAGCCGGGGGAGGGCTTGTACCTCGCAGCCGGGAGCTTGCATGCCTACCTGCACGGCATGGGTGTCGAGGTGATGGCTAATTCGGACAATGTGTTGCGCGGCGGTATGACGCCGAAGCACGTGGACGTTGCGGAACTGCTTCGCGTGCTCGATTTTTCACCGACGGACGCGCTCCCGGTCGGCGTCTATAACGCTAGCCCCGGTGGTACGGCGGAGTTCATTTATGACACCCCAGCACCAGAATTCCAGCTGTCAAGGATCGAACTCGACGCCACGGGCCTCCATCACAGTGTGTCAATCGGTGTGATCGACGCTGGCCCGCAAATCCTGGTGTGCACCCACGGCGGCGTCACCGCGCGGTGCGAGGGCGAAGAGATCGAAGTCCCGCAAGGGGCTGCGCTGTGGGTGCCAGCGTGTGATCGTGAAGTGATCTTGCATGCAGGTTCGGCGCGCTCTCAAGTCTTTCGCGCAGTCGTGCGGGCTTAGGCGCAGTGGCAGTGTGCTTGCCAGAGTTTGCGCACAAGCGGGAAATCTCCAGCAGATCGCTCCGGCCCGCTTGCTGGCATTTACAACTGAACCGATTCAGTTTTACAAATATGGTTACTGTGTCTAGCTGGCGAACGAATAACTGCCTATAGTCAAAGGAACGAGTTGCTACGACATCGAGGTCTAGCACATCGACAAAGTTAGGCATGATGTAAATGTCTGCACCGACTCAAGGCAGTGCGATCGAGGCTTCGGACAGCGATGCTGCTGACGCAGCGTCGCTTGAGCGCTGGCGCGATCGCAAGCGCTACCTCTGGCTGCTTTCTTTGATTCCCTCCGCCGCCACCTTCATCGCGTGGGGTCTGGTGACCGCGACTGGATGGGGTGGCTTCTGGTGGGCCGGCCTGGCGATTGTCTTCGTCATCATCCCGATCATTGATGTGTTGCTGGGTGAGGACGGGCAAAACCCGCCCGACGAGTTCATCGAGGAACTCGAAAACGACAAGTACTACCGCTGGTGCACATACCTGTACATTCCGCTCCAGTACGGTGGCCTCCTCGCCGCGGTGTACCTCTGGGCTTCTGGCTCGCTCAGTGTCGTCGAGAGCATCGGTCTTGCGACCACCGTTGGTGTCACCGCAGGCATCGGGATCAACACCGCTCATGAATTAGGTCACAAGAAGCAGGAGAACGAGCGCTGGCTCTCTCGGGTTGTGCTCGCGCAGACCTTCTATGGACACTTTTACATCGAGCACAACCGCGGGCACCACGTTCGCGTTGCTACGCCCGAGGATCCGGCATCGTCCCGCATCGGGGAGAGTTTCTACCGCTTCTGGCCCCGCACAGTTGCTGGGAGTTTGAAGTCCGCTTGGGAAATTGAGAAGGCTCGTTTCGCCCGTCTCGGCAAATCACACTGGACGGTCAAGAACGACGTTCTGAATGCCTGGCTGATGTCGGTGGCACTGTTCGGTTCGCTCCTGGCTGGTCTCCAGGTACTGAGTTTCGCAGGTGCGCTTGAGAACTACAGCGTCTGGAATGTCCTGCCCTACTTGGTTGTCCAGGCAGTGTTCGGCTTCAGCCTGCTCGAGGCTGTGAACTATCTCGAGCACTACGGCTTGCGCCGCAAGAAGCTGCCCAGTGGCCGGTACGAGCGCTGCACGCCTGAACACAGCTGGAACAGCGACCGCATTTGCACGAACATCTTCCTGTACCACCTGCAGCGGCACAGTGATCACCACGCCAACCCGACCCGCCGGTACCAAACGCTACGCAGCATGGAAGGCGCACCCCAGCTTCCGGCAGGCTACGCGACGATGATCGTAGTTGCGCTCATTCCGCCGCTGTGGCGCAAGGTGATGGACAAGCGTGTGGTCGCGCACTACAACGGTGACATCACGCAAGCTAACATCGAGCCCGGTAAGCGTGACAAGGTCCTTGCGAAATACGGGGACGCAGTGCCAACTACAACGGTGTAGGGAGGTCCGCTGTGATGAGTACGTACAGATGCACAGTGTGCGATTACGAGTATGACGAGGAGAAGGGTGACCCGCGCGAGGGGTTTCCCGCCGGTACATGCTGGGATGCCGTCCCGGATGACTGGCCCTGCCCTGACTGCGGGGTGCGTGAGAAAATCGACTTCGTCCCGCTCACCAGTGCTTGAGTCGCACAAACTCTGACCATCTCGTGCCCGCCGGGTGCCTGCATTTCAGCACCCGGCGGGCACGCCCACAAGAACCATCGAGACAACGTCGTCGAAGATTGCGAGAAAATCATGAGCGTCGAATACAAGGTCTTCCGGTGTCTGCAATGCGGATTCGAGTATGACGAAGCAGAAGGTTGGCCCGACGAAGGCATCGCGCCAGGCACCCTCTGGGACGACATCCCCGATGATTGGAGCTGCCCAGACTGCGGCGCCGCCAAGGCGGATTTCGAGATGGTAGAGGTTTCCCGCTCGTGAGTGATCAGATTGCCCCGGATGGAACCGTCGTCATCGTCGGTAGCGGGGTGGCCGCTGCCACGGCCGCTGAGTCTTTGCGTAAAGAGGGCTTTGGCGGCCGGGTCGTCATGATCAGCAACGACGGTGAGTACCCCTACCGCCGTCCGCAGCTTTCCAAAGAACTTCTACAGGGATCGGTGACGATCGAGCGTTCGCGGCTCCGGCCTCCCGCGTTCTGGGACGAGCAAAAGGTAGAGATCCGGCGCGGCGTCACGGTTACCGACATCGACACCGCGGCCCGCGTCATCGCGCTGGACAATGGCGAAGAGCAGCGGTACGACGCGCTCCTGATCGCGACCGGTGGGCGGCCCCGTGCGGTCCCCGGGTTCGCGCCAGAAGAGCAGTCGAATGTGCATTACCTGCGAAGCATCGCTGACGTGGCGTCGCTGCGGGAAGCCATCGAAGGGCCCGGCGCGATGCTCATCATCGGTGCCGGGCTGATCGGCTGCGAGGTTGCCGCGACTGCACGCGGCCTTGGTAGTGAAGTCATCTTGCTCGAGGCCGGGGATCGTCCGCTCGGCCGGGTACTTCCCAAACCAGTCGCGGAAATCTATGCGCAGATGCATCGAGACAATGGCGTAGACCTGTGGACGAATGTCGAACTCGACCAACTCGATGTTCGCCCCGACGGAGTCACTGCGGTGTCGCCGCGCGGGCAAGTCTGGTCAGGCTCATCTGCCCTGATTTCGGTTGGTATGGCACCTAATACAGAGCTGGCTGAACGTGCCGGACTCACTGTCGATACGTCAGGCCGCGGCGGCATCGTTGTTGACAAGTATTGCCGGACCTCAGCCCCGAACATCTACGCGGCAGGTGACGTCGCGATCTTCCCGAACTTGCTGCTCGGTGGTGTCCAGCGTGTCGAGCACTGGAGTCACGCGCAGGAACAAGGCGCCCACGCTGCCCGCGCAATATTGGGAATGCCAACGCCATACGCCGACGTTCCGTGGTGCTGGACGAAGCAGTACGGAAAGAACCTGCAAGCCGCGGGATGGCCGTCGCCTGATGACGAACTGATTATCCATGGGTCTCTCGAAGACCATGATTTCACCGTCCTGTGCCTGCAGAATGACCGGCTAGTCGGTGTCGTGTCGATGGGGCGGCCGAAGGAATTCCGAAGCGCCAAAGCACTCATTAATGATGCCCCGTACATCCGGCGCAGGGTGCTGGAGGTCGGCATACCGACGACGGCTCCACTGGCGATGCCCGATCTCTCCTCAGCTGCGCCGAAGTAGCTGGCTCGGGCTGCGCGCCGACGAGCAATCATGACAACGCTCGTTGTAAACTTAGTTGACTCGCGCGGCCTATACCGCCGACCGGGCGACCCAGTGTCAAGTTCTTTGACACCGCACAGGGCTTTCCTTAATGTCGGGAGCATGCCTGGTGGAAGAACGCGGGGTTCGTATCAAGAAGCGGCCCGGCAACTGTTGCGAACGTCTGTGCTTGACGCGGTCCGTTCTTTGCTCGATGAGAAGGAATGGTCGGACATCACGATGGCCGAGGTCGCGCGTGCCGCGGGTGTGAGCCGTCAAACCTTGTACAACGAATTCGACTCGCGCCAAGGGGTCGCGCAGCAGTACATTTTGCGGCTCGTCGATCAGTTCATCGACGAGGTGCGGGAGGCGGTCGCCGCACATCCAGGTGATGCACGTAGTGCTGTAGTCAGCGCGTTTGAGCGGTTCATCGGGATCGCCACGAACGATCCCGCTGTTCGCTGGGCACTGCTCGGCCGGGCCAAGTCGGAACTTCTCAGCCTCATCACCACCGACGGGTGGCCAGTTCTGGAAAAAGCCGTCACCAGCCTCGCGGAAGTCTTTGAAAACAGCTGGGTGCAGCTGTCGCCGGGCGACGCGCGCATTGCGGCAAATCACGTCGGCCGAATTGCATTGAGTTTCATCGCGATTCCGGCACGGTCACCAGACACGATCATCGACGATTTCACCAGCTTCGTCGTCCCGTTCTTCGAGCGAGCCTACGAGGCATCGCTCGCCCGCCGTCAGGCTTCGTAGCTACGGTGGGAGCACTGGGGAGTTCACAGCGTCACGGAGATAACAGCGCCAGGCGGCGAGCCTCGTCGCCCGCCAGGCCGCGCGTTAACGGTATAGCCTGTCGTATCGGTGCGAAGACCCACCGGTGTCTCGCGAGAAGGAGTTGATGAGGAGCATGGCGGTACAGCCATCAGTGGCGCAGCGCAGCGGACTTGATTTCAAAGTCGCTGATCTTTCGCTGGCCGAGTTCGGACGGAAAGAAATCCGTCTCGCTGAGCATGAAATGCCGGGTCTGATGTCGCTGCGCAGGGAGTACGCGGAGGCGCAGCCTCTCAAAGGCGCGCGCATTACAGGCTCGCTGCACATGACTGTGCAGACCGCGGTGCTGATCGAGACCCTTACTGCGCTCGGCGCGTCGGTGCGCTGGGCGTCGTGCAACATTTTCTCGACGCAGGACCACGCCGCTGCCGCGATTGCGGTCGGCCCGTATGGGACGCCTGAAGATCCGCAGGGTGTGCCTGTGTTCGCTTGGAAGGGTGAGACGCTCGAGGAATACTGGTGGTGCACCGAGCAGGCGCTCACGTGGCCGGACGAAGCAGGGCCCGTGAACATGATTCTCGATGACGGCGGCGACGCTACTATGCTCGTCCTGCGCGGCGCACAATTCGAACAGGCCGGTACCGTGCCGCCCGTCGATCCCGAGCAGCATTCAGCCGAGTACCAGGTGTTTCTCGGCCTGCTGCAGCGTTCGATTGAGGCCGATGCGCAGAAGTGGACGAAAGTGGCGCAGTCCGTTCAGGGCGTTACCGAAGAAACCACCACTGGGGTGCACCGGCTCTATCAGTTTGCTGCCGTCGGGGAACTCGTTTTTCCCGCCATCAATGTCAACGACTCGGTGACCAAGAGCAAGTTCGACAACAAGTACGGGACTCGGCATTCCCTCCTTGACGGCATCAACCGCGGAACTGATGTGCTCATCGGCGGCAAGCACGCTGTTGTCTGCGGCTACGGGGATGTGGGCAAGGGGTGCGCGGAAGCGCTTCGCGGGCAGGGCGCACGCGTCACGGTTACTGAAGCAGACCCCATCAATGCGCTGCAGGCGATGATGGACGGTTACCCGGTCGCAACCGTCGACCAGGTGATTTCGTCGGCGGACATCATCATTACCGCGACCGGCAACAAGGACGTGATTACGTTCGAGCACATGCGGAAGATGAAGCACCAGGCAATACTCGGCAATATCGGCCACTTCGATAACGAGATCGACATGGCTGCGCTGGAGAAGTCACCCGCAACGACGCGGGACATCATCAAACCGCAGGTAGATGAGTGGAAGTTCGACGACGGGCATTCGATCATCGTGCTGTCGGAAGGTCGACTCCTGAACTTGGGCAACGCGACCGGCCACCCTTCCTTCGTGATGAGCAACAGCTTCTCGAACCAGGTCATCGCGCAGATCGAACTGTGGACGAAGAATGACGAATACGACAACGAGGTGTACCGCCTGCCGAAGCACCTCGACGAGAAGGTGGCGCGCATCCACGTTGAAGCGCTCGGCGGCACGCTCACCAAGCTGACGAAGGAGCAGGCGGAGTACATCGGTGTGGACGTCGAAGGCCCGTATAAGCCGGACCACTACCGCTACTGATGGGTGAACTCATCGCGCTCGAGGGCCTCGACGGGGCAGGTAAGCGGACCCTGACCGAGAAGCTCGTGGTTCACATGGAGGCTGCTGGTGCGCGGGTCGCGACCCTCGCGTTCCCGCGCTACGGCGCCTCCGTACATGCAGACCTGGCTGCTGAAGCGTTGCGCGGCAGTCATGGTGATCTCGCTGCGTCGGTGCATGGGATGGCGCTGCTCTTCGCGCTCGACCGCTTCGGCGCGCGGGATCATTTAACCGAACTCCTGGCGAATCACGATGTGGTGTTGCTTGATCGGTACGTCGCCTCGAACGCCGCTTACGGGGCCGCGCGGTTGCACGAAAGCGCTGATGGATCCTTCGTTACCTGGGTGCGTGATCTTGAGTTCGGGCGCTTCGCGCTGCCGCGTCCGGCTAAGCACCTCTATCTCGATGTTCCCGTCGAGCTCGCACAGCGCCGTGCCGCGTTCCGTGAGGGTACGGAGAGCGGCCGCGAGCGGGACGCGTTCGAACGCGACGCCGCACTTCAGGAACGTACCGCAGCGCTGTATGCACAGCTGGCCAACCAAGGCTGGTGCTCACCCTGGCAGGTGGTCCATGACAGCGACCCCGGTGAAGAGCTCACGCGATGGCTTCTCGCATAGTCGCCACCTAACGCGAGTTCGGTACTCTCGAAGGTGAGGGTGCGCACAAAGCCTGGCGACGCGCGGCGCGCCGGCCAGCCCAAAGCACCTCTACACACTGTTGGAATGTCACGATATGAATATGAAGCCGAAGATTCTGGTTGTCGATGACGATGCGGCCCTCGCCGAAATGCTCACGATCGTGCTACGCGGTGAGGGGTTTGAGCCGTACGTGATCGGCGATGGCACGCAGGCTCTGAGCGCGGTCCGCGAGATCCGGCCCGACCTGGTGCTGCTTGACCTGATGCTTCCGGGTATGAACGGCATTGACGTCTGCCGGGTGCTTCGCGCTGATTCTGGCGTGCCTATCGTGATGCTCACCGCGAAGACTGACACAGTTGATGTGGTTCTGGGTCTCGAGTCCGGTGCGGATGACTACGTCATCAAGCCGTTCAAACCCAAGGAACTTGTCGCCCGGGTGCGCGCACGGCTGCGCCGCCGCGACGATGAGCCGGCTGAACTCCTGAGCATCGGCGATATCGAGATCGATGTGCCGGCGCACAAGGTGACCCGGAATAGTGAGCCGATCAGTCTCACGCCGCTTGAATTCGATTTGCTAGTCGCCCTCGCGCGGAAGCCGCGGCAAGTATTTACCAGGGAAGTCCTTCTTGAACAGGTGTGGGGGTATCGCCATGCCGCCGATACGCGACTGGTGAACGTGCACGTACAGCGTTTACGCGCGAAGGTCGAGAATGATCCAGAAAAACCTGAAGTTGTGCTGACGGTGCGAGGAGTTGGATACAAGGCCGGACCGCCGTGATCGGTCGCGCCCGAACGCGGCGCAAGATCAATGGTCGTACGACCAGGTGGGTGCGCCGCATTCGTGCCACCGGCGCTGTTCTGGCTCGCTGGTGGCGCCGCTCCTTGCAACTGCGGGTTGTGACGTCCACCCTTGCACTCTCATTACTCGTTATTCTCGTTCTCGGTTTCACGCTGACTAACCAGCTCACAGAGCGGATGCTCGAGGCAAAGATCGCAGCGGCCCTGCAGCAGATCGAGTCAGCACGTCAGACGGTTGAGCGCGAGCTGGCCGGTGCTGGAGATACAACGTCACGCCAGGGCAGGCTTAACAGCGCTCGGGCAGCGCTCAGCTGGCAAGATGAGGCCGAACAGGCCGCAGGAAGCGGCGCCGGCCAGTTCACCGCAGTGCTGATCGCTGACGCCGACGCGTCCTCACCGCTCATCACCAGCGGTCCAGCGGAGCAGATCCCGCCATCGCTGCGCGATTACGTACGTCAAGGGCAGATCACCCGCATTTATTCCACCGTGCAAGACACGGCCGGTGCGCAAGTGCCCGCACTGATCGTGGGCAGCCCGACTGCCTCGGACATTCCCTCGCTCGAGCTTTATCTCGTGTTTCCGCTCGAAAGCGAAGAGCGCAGCCTGTCTCTGATGCGGGGCACAATTGTGACCGGCGGTGCGGTGCTGCTTGTCTTGCTCGCCGCGATTTCGTTGCTCGTTGCCCGCCAAGTGGTGATGCCAGTGCGTTCAGCCGCACGCGTAGCAGCCAGATTTGCTGAGGGCAGGCTCAAGGAACGTATGCCGGTGCGGGGTGAAGATGACATGGCGCGGCTCGCGATGTCGTTCAATGAGATGGCTGAAAGCCTCTCGCGCCAGATCACCCAGCTGGAGGAATTCGGTAACCTGCAGAAGCGTTTCACCTCGGATGTCAGCCACGAACTGCGCACGCCGCTCACCACAGTGCGGATGGCAGCCGATGTCATCTATGACAGCCGTGACGAACTCGATCCCATGCTGCAGCGCTCGGCGGAGCTGATGGTGCGTGAACTGGATCGCTTCGAAGGCTTGTTGGCAGACCTGTTGGAGATCAGCCGGCACGACGCGGGGGTTGCGGAACTAGCCGCCGAGCAAATCGACGTCCGGTCTTGCGTCCAGGCTGCACTCGCAACTGTGCAGCATCTGGCCGCTGAGGCGAGCACACAACTCGTGGTAGATCTGCCAGAGCAGGCCGTGGTTGCTGAAGTCGATCCACGACGTGTCGAACGTGTCGTGCGCAACTTGCTGGCCAATGCGATTGATCATGGTGAAGGTAACCCGGTGCTCCTCCGGATGCGGTCGGATGGGGAAGCCTTCGCGGTGCTCGTTCGCGATTGGGGTGTCGGCCTTAAATCCGGCGAGGAAAAGCTCGTTTTCAACCGGTTCTGGCGCTCAGATCCGTCGCGGGTGCGTCGTTCCGGAGGTACCGGGCTAGGTCTTGCGATCAGTGTCGAAGATGCTCGTCTGCATAACGGAAGGCTCGAAGCGTGGGGTGAACCTGGCCACGGCTCATGCTTCCGCCTGACACTACCCGTGGTACGAGGCCGGCGGATCACGTCAAGCCCGCTGCCGCTGCGTCCCGAGCCAGGTGACATGGCGCTTCCCGCAGAGCCATCGCACCGGCGCGGCGCTCGCCATGATAGTGACGGTACCCGCACTGATGGCATGCTGGACGGGGAAGTGATGAGTGGGCCGCTGGGAGCGGGACGGGAGACCAGTCAGTGAGTGACTCCGGCGCTGCGGGGGCACGGAATCGGCGGTTTGGGCGTGCCCGCCAAAATCCGGTGCGCCGAGCCCGCGGAAACATCCGCTCGCGGGGGGCGCGTGCCGGATTCGCTATGTGCGCTGCTGGTGTCCTGGCCCTCACTGGCTGCACGACGCTGCCCACCCAGTCGCAGCCACAAGCGATTGGGGGTATCGCCCACAGTCCTGCCGAGATCGAGGTCCCTGAGCCAACCCCCGGCATTGATGCGTTTCCGCTTGTGCGAGAGTTCATCAAGGCCAGCGCACAGCCCACTGGGCGGCATGCGGCCGCGCGGAAGTTCCTCACGAGTGAGGCAGAAAGCCGATGGAATGACAGCGCGAGCACGATTATTGCCAGCCGGGTCGACGTGCTGTCAGAGGGGCTGCGCACCGAGAGCACGGCGACCTTCCTCGTACGGGCGGAAAAGATCGGCCAGTTGAGTCCAGATGGTGTCTTCACCGCTGAGGAAGGCACCGTGGAAACGAAGATCTCCGTTGTACTGGACAACAACGAATGGCGAATCAACGATCTCCCCAGCGGAGTGATCATCGAACGGCCGCATTTTCTGAGCCACTTCGAACGACGCGCCGTGTACTTCCTCGATCCGGCCGGCACACGGCTCGTCCCTGATCTGCGGTGGGTTGCGGTGAATCAGGAACAGGTCGTTCCGCAACTGGTGGCGATGCTCATGGACGGACCGTCATCGACCATCGCGCCCGGAGTGGTAAGTCAGTTCACTGATGACGTGCGGTTGCGCGGCCCGATTACGAAGGCCGATGGGAGGACCGTCCAGGTGGGTATCGGCTTGGGCGGCATCAAGATGGACCTGCAAGGTTTGGGTGGAGCCGGCCCAGAGGAGCGCCGCCGCTTAGCTGCGCAGATCATCTGGACGCTCGATCACGCGGATGTGCCAGGCCCGTACGTCATCGAGGCTGACGGTGCGCCGCTCGACGAGTCACTTCCGGCTGGATGGACACGCCAGGATGTGGCTTCCATGGACCCCAACGCGGCCGCGGCCGCTGACGTGGGGCTGCACGCCATTTACGAGGGGGGTCTCGTGGCGGTGACGGACACAGCTGTGAGCCCGATCCCCGGCACCGCCGGGGCACTGACCTCACTCGACTCCGGGTCGCTTTCTCACGACGGCAAGCAGGTGGCTGTTGTCGCGCGCAATGATGAGCCCGAGAGGAGCGCCTTCCAATTGATGATCGGCGCTTATGGAGGCGCGCTGACCGTCGCGGCTGAAGGCAGTTCGATCACACGCCCCACCTGGTCAGCCAGCGATAACTCGGTGTGGGCAGTAGTCGACGGCGACACTGTGATCCGAGTCGTCCGGGAACCTGCGTCCGGTGAGCATTCATCCGTCGAAGTGGAATCCGGCGCGATCGCTGCCCTGCAGGGACAGATCACAAGTTTCCGGATAGGTCCGGACGGTGTGCGGGCCGCGCTAATCGTTGGTGGCAAAGTCTATGTGGCGGTCATCGCGGAACCGCGCCAAGGCATGTACACGCTTTTGAATCCGAAACCCGTCGCGCTCACGCTTACGGACACTGCGGTCGCTCTGGACTGGGGAAGCACCGATTCATTGCTGGTGGTGCGTAACTCGGCTGACGCACCGGTAGCGCGCGTGTCCGCTGACGGATCGCGAGTGGATCAGCTGCCCCGTGGCAACCTCTCACCGCCGGTGACAGCGGTTGACGCATCACCCACGACGGAATACGTTGCGGACAGCCGCGGTGTTCTGCGGCTCGGTCAGGATGAGCCTGATGGCGAACGGTTCTGGCGGGAGGTCACGCGGCTCATGGGAGTGGACGCGAGGCCGATTCTTCCCGGCTAGGTGCGGTTGTCCACAGGATGGGGTTCTGGCCGCCGTAATCCCCAGTTCGCAATAGTGGGCATTGTGGGGGACTGCCCGCGCGGCCACGCTGGACTCATGCGTGCACTATTGGATCTCCTGTTGCCCGTGGAGTGCGGCGGATGCAGCGCCTCGGGCGCGATCTTCTGCGGGACGTGTTGCGGGAGTTTCGCGGAGTCTCCGCGCCTTCTGCGGCCACGCAGGGAGTGTGGCGTACCGGTATGGACACTTGCGTCCTACGAGGGCGCCGCACGCGAATTGGTGGTGAATCTGAAAGAACGTGGCAGGGCGGATCTGGTGCCCGTCGCGGGCTATTTCCTTGCCCGCGGGATTTTCGCGCTGTGCACGCAGGGGGACGTGGATGATCCGCGGCTCGCTCCGCTCGTGCTGGCTCCAGCACCGAGCCGCTGGCTCGCCGCGCGCGGGCGCGGGGGTGACCCGGTGCGCGCTGTCGCCCGGGCCGGGGCACGCGCACTAGCACGCAGACTCGCACCTCCGGGAACAGCTGTGTCTTCGCCTGACGTAACCGCGTGCAGTTTGCTGCGCTTCGCTCCGGGTGTTCGCGACTCGGTGGGGCTATCCGCCGCGCAACGCTGGCGCAACGTAGCCGGCAAGGTGCGGGTTCGGGAACGAGTCGGCGAGCTGCCTGCGGCAGTTCTCATCGTCGATGATGTGATCACGACGGGGGCGCTGGTCAGCGAATCTGTGCGGGCCTTGCATGCCGCGGGTGTGCACGTATGGGGGGCAGTGACGCTGGCGGCAGCGTGACACGTGTGGTTGGCGCGGCTGTTGAGGCCGTGTGATGGGGGCAGAACCCGCGCGATACCGGTTTCAGGGAAATATCAGATGACATTTCTTGCGTAACGGTGGCATAAAAGGAAACGGCGTACTACCGTCGCGGACACAACCCGTTGCACTGCACGTGGGGAGGTGAGGACATCGAACCCTCGTGCCGGGTGCTGATAATGGGAAGACTCCCGGCACAATCGCAATTCAGGTCGATGCCGAGTACGCGCATCGGCGGATTCTGGGAGGTACAGTGTCGACCGTTCCACAAGCGGATCTTGTGAGAGCCCGCAATGGCGAAACCGAACGTCTGTCCGAGCAACCTGATTCGCTCCACGCCGACATAGTGGTCAAGGGGCGCAATGTTGAGGTCCCTGACCATTTCCGAATTCACGTGGAGGAGAAGCTCTCGCGATTAGAGCGTTTCCACCCGAGTGTCTACCTCTTTGATGTTGAACTCCATCACGAAAAGAATCGCCGCCAATCGAAGACATGTCAGCGTATTGAGATCACGGCACGGGGCAAAGGGCCCGTCGTGCGAGCAGAAGCATCCGCTGAAAGCTTCTACGCCGCCCTGGAAACCGCGGTGGACAAGCTTGAAAGCCGGTTTCGGCGGTTCCGCGACCGGCGCAAGGTGCACCACGGCGCTCGAACCCCAATTTCCGTTGCAAAGGCGACAGCGGTGCTGAGCGATGCGCAGCCGCTGCCTTCGGCCGCTCCCGGCGAAAACACCGCCGCCGAACCGTTGCACGAAACGTCAGCGGGCGAGCACAGGGGCGCACTCAACGGGGCTGAGCTTACCGAGGTTCCCGGGCTTCCCAGCGACGAGTATCCCGGGCCTGGTCACATCGTACGAACTAAAGAGCATCCGTCGGAGCCCATGTCTGTTGACGATGCGTTGTCTGAAATGGAACTGGTGGGCCACGACTTCTACCTGTTCCATGACGTCGAGACTGACAAGCCCTCGGTGGTCTACCGCCGCCACGCCTTCGACTACGGTTTGATTAGGCTGGCGTGACCAAAGGGGACGTTTCAGCGTCCACGTCCTAACATGGAGTCCGGCTGGGTGA
Organism: Hoyosella sp. YIM 151337; assembly: GCF_026041215.1. Classification (GTDB taxonomy): domain Bacteria; phylum Actinomycetota; class Actinomycetes; order Mycobacteriales; family Mycobacteriaceae; genus Hoyosella. The sequence continues at coordinate 373,299 of NZ_JAPEIQ010000006.1, read as the reverse complement.
AACCTAGCCGGACTTTCCGTGGCAGGATCGTGTACCCGCTGACCCCGCCTGGAGAACGCACGGGCACCGCACCATGCTGGTGGGCGCACGCACAACGATGATTGAGGAAATCTGTACATGCTCTCGAAGCTGCTGCGAGTCGGTGAAGGCCGCATGGTCAAGCGACTCAAGGTCATCGCAGACCATATCTCCACGCTGTCCCCGGACGTGGAGAAGCTGACCGACGAGGAGCTGCGCGCCAAGACAGACGAGTTCCGCCGTAGGCACGAGGCGGGTGAGTCGCTCGATGACCTGATGCCCGAAGCTTTTGCCGTCGCGCGGGAGGCATCTGCGCGCGTACTCTCGCAGCGGCATTTCGATGTGCAGGTGATGGGTGGGGCCGCGCTGCACTTCGGCAACATTGCCGAGATGAAGACCGGTGAGGGTAAAACTCTGACCTGCGTGTTGCCCGCGTACCTCAATGGGCTTTCAGGCAAGGGTGTCCATGTTGTCACTGTCAATGACTACCTCGCCCGTCGTGACGCCGAATGGATGGGTCGTGTCCACCGCTTCCTCGGTCTGGAGGTTGGTTCGATCCTCTCTGGCATGTCGCCGCAGCAGCGCCGTGAGGCGTACAAGGCCGACATCACCTACGGCACCAACAACGAATTCGGCTTCGACTACCTGCGCGACAATATGGCGCATTCGCTCGCCGAACTCGTTCAGCGTGGGCACAACTTTGCTGTCGTGGATGAGGTGGACTCCATCCTCATCGACGAAGCCCGAACCCCGTTGATCATCTCTGGCCCTGCCGATGCGTCGTCGAAGTGGTACGCCGAGTTCGCCCGGCTGGCCCCTTTGCTGAAAAAGGATGTTCATTACGAAGTGGACATCAAGAAGCGAACCATCGGTGTACACGAAGCCGGCGTTGAATTCGTCGAAGATCAGCTTGGCATCGACAACTTGTATGAGGCGGCCAATTCGCCGCTCGTGAGCTACTTGAACAACGCAATCAAGGCGAAAGAGCTCTTTCAGCGCGACAAGGACTACATCGTTCGCGACGGGGAAGTCATCATCGTTGACGAGTTCACGGGCCGTATTCTGTCGGGCCGTCGTTACAACGAGGGCATGCACCAGGCGATCGAAGCCAAGGAGAAAGTGGAGATCAAGGCCGAGAATCAGACGCTCGCCACGATCACCTTGCAGAACTACTTCCGCATGTACGACAAGCTCTCAGGCATGACGGGCACTGCGCAGACGGAAGCTGCTGAACTGCACCAAATCTACAAACTCGGTGTCGTCTCGATTCCGACGAACAAGCCGATGGTGCGCGCGGACCAGGCCGACCTGATCTACAAGTCAGAGCGGGCAAAGTTTGAATCCGTCGCGGACGACATCGCGGAGCGGCATGAGAAAGGGCAGCCGGTGCTGGTCGGCACCACCAGTGTCGAACGTTCCGAGTACCTGTCGGAGCAGCTGCGCAAACGGAAGATCAAGCACAATGTCCTCAACGCGAAATACCACGAGCAAGAAGCCCAAATCATCGCTGAGGCGGGGCGGCTCGGAGCCGTCACCGTAGCGACCAATATGGCTGGCCGTGGTACGGACATCGTGCTGGGCGGCAACCCAGAGATTATCCTGGACGCTCAGTTGCGGAAGCTGGGTCTCGACCCGGTCGAATCGCCCGACGAATACCAGCAGAAGTGGGACGAACTCATCGCTGGCGTTCGTGCTGAGACGGTCGCGGAAGGTGACAAGATCCGTGAGGTCGGTGGCCTCTACGTTCTCGGCACTGAGCGACACGAGTCACGGCGCATCGACAATCAGCTCCGCGGTCGTTCAGGGCGCCAGGGAGACCCTGGTGAGTCACGTTTCTACTTGTCGCTTGGCGACGAATTGATGCGGCGCTTCGGTGCGGTTGAAGTGATCATGTCGCGGCTCAATCTTCCTGAAGACGTGCCGATTGAGTCCAAGATGGTCTCCCGCTCCATCAAGTCCGCTCAGACCCAGGTCGAGCAGCAGAACTTCGAGGTTCGCAAGAACGTCCTCAAGTACGACGAGGTGATGAACCAGCAGCGCACGGTCATCTACGAGGAGCGTAACCGCATTCTGCGCGGGGAAAACCTCGAGGGACAGATCAATCACATGATCACCGACGTCGTCACCGCGTACATCAACGGTGCGACCGCTGAAGGCTACGCCGAAGACTGGGATCTCGAACAGTTGTGGACGGCGCTGAAGACGCTCTACCCCATCGCGATCACGTGGCAAGAACTCGCGGGGGAAACGGAGATCGGTGACCGCTCGGACCTGACGCGTGAACAGCTGCTCGAAGCGGTTATCCACGATGCGCACAGTGCGTATCAGAAGCGCGAGAAGGACATCGAGGGAATCGCGGGCGAAGGCGCCATGCGGGAGTTGGAGCGGCGAATTCTGCTGCAGGTGCTCGATCGCAAGTGGCGTGAACACCTGTACGAGATGGACTACCTCAAGGAAGGTATCGGGCTGCGGGCGATGGCCCAGCGTGATCCGCTCGTCGAGTACCAGCGCGAAGGTTATGACATGTTCGCGGGGATGCTCGAAGGGCTGAAAGAGGAGGTCGTAGGCTTCCTGTTCAATATTGCGATCGAACAACCGGGCCAGCAGGCTGCCGGTCAGCCGACAGTGCAGTCCGCGCCGCCGGCGCAGGTATTGAGCGGGGCCGGGGCGAGCCCACTCGCGCAAGCCGCGGCGGCCTCGCGCACTCCGGTTGCCGCTGGGGCCGCGGGCGTGGGCGCGGCATTGCGGGCACGCGGCCTCGAAGAAGAGCGGTCGACCAAGGGCCTCACCTTCTCTGGCCCTTCAGAGACGGGCGGCACCGAAGTTCGCCGCGATGATGGATCGGATGCCGAAAGCGGGAATCGGCGCAGCCGCCGCGCGGCCGTCAAGGGGCGGAAGAAGCCTGGGCGGCACCGTCGCTAAAATGCGGTAGGACTCACTGTGCGCCCGCTTGCAGGCGGGCGCACGGCGCGTCTTACTCTTAGACGATCAGACGAAGGGTGGTGCAGACCCAGCTCGGCGGTATTCCGGGGCGAGTGTCGAGCCTTGCCGCCATGGCGAGAACACGGCCGCCGCGCTCGTACGTGCAGAAAGCCTCGACGCCCGCGTTGTCGCTGACCCTAACATGCACCCGGAGCAGTCGTCGGTGCTCACCAGTGCTGCGACCACGGTGACCGCGTTGGGCGAGAAGCGCCACGTGATCGGCCACCAGCGGCGTTGTGCATTGCGCGAGATGGGAAACCGGGCGTTTGCGGTCGATCACTTCGAGCGCCAGCCGGAATACCGTGGTGGCGGCCGAGTGCGCACCCCCTGGCGCCTCGGTCTGCTGTGCGCGCTGGCGAGTTGGACTTCGAGTCGCTGATGGCCTCCGGGCCCCAGGATCAGTACCGTTACACGCACGGCGGGCGGCGGTACTCCGGCTGCTTTCGGCCCGCCCGACCGGTGGCTCGGCGCTGTGCGCGCGCCGAATAGAGCAGGCTGTCGGGCATAAAGGGACGCGTGGTTTTCTCCCCCTTGCGATGCTCGATTCTGCTGCCTGCTCGCTGCCGCACGGCTTGGCTATCACGCTGCTGCACGCGACCGTGGTGGGTGGGCTGTGGTTCGGCAAAACGCAGTCCTCTCCTCAGTTGAACGGGGTGACGTGTACCCGGCCGCGGGGAGAGGACCGCGACCGTAGCGCCGCAATTGTACCGCCTCGCTGGTGAAGGTGGTACACGCCCTTTGCCGGATAAGTCGTTATTTCTGCCAACCACCTAAATATCCCGGCGGGCGGAATAGTCTGCACCAAACGCGGTAATCTGTGGTGCAGCGTCATGACGACAAGTGCGTGTGAAGGGGACTGCAACTTGGTGACGGTGTGCGTGCACCGCCACGTTGGGGGAGTCACAAGCGAAGTGCACGGAGCGGAACGGTGCGGGCCAGCTTTGGGGTTGGGAAGAACGGTTATGAGCTCGCGAGTCGGGGAGGCAACGCGGTGGTAAGGAAGCTGTCTAACCTGGATGCCGCGTTTTATTACCTTGAGGACAGCACGACGCCGATGCATGTCGGCACTCTTGCGGTCTTCCGGACCCCGCAAGACGGGCTGGAATACGACGCGCTGCTGGATCTCGTCGAGCAGCGGATCTCGCTGGTGCCGCGGTATCGGCAACGGGTGCGTGAAGTAGCTCGCGGCCTCGGGCGTCCGGTGTGGGTCGATGACGCTGACTTTGACATCACTTATCACGTGCGACGGTCAGCTTTGCCGCGGCCGGGGGATGACAATCAGCTGCATGACTTGATCGCACGGTTAGTTTCGCGGCCACTGGACCGCACTCGTCCGTTGTGGGAAATGTACCTGGTAGAAGGGCTTTCTGAGGGGCGCGCGGCGATCTTCATCAAGTCGCATGAAGCTCTCGTTGACGGTGTCGAAAACATGGAGATCGGTCAGGTCATCTTCGATCGGAAGCCGCGTGAGGCGGAGCTGACAGATGAATTGTGGATGCCTGAACGTGAGCCCAGCGAAGCGCGGTTGCTCGCGGGCGCCGTGATGGACCTCGTATCGCGGCCGCGCGATGCGGCGGAGACAATGCGGCTGGCAACGAAGGACGTGTCGACGACCGTGACCAAGGTGGCACAGGGTGCCGGCCGGATCGCTTCTGCAGTGTGGTCGGCGGCAAACACGGCGCCGACCAGCCCACTTAACGTCACGATCTCGCGGAACCGCCGCTTCGCGGTAGCGGCGGCGATGCTGTCAGATTTCCGGCGCATTCGTGCGCGCTACGGTTGCACGGTTAACGATGTCGTTCTGTCGGTGATCACAGGTGCTCTTCGCAACTGGCTCGTGTCTCGTGGCGAGCCCGTGTCAGCGTCGACGACCGTGCGTGCGCTGGTGCCGATGGCGGTGTATCTCGAGGGGGCACCGGACGGTGCGGATGCGGGAAAGAAGCTGTCGTCGTTCATTCTTGATCTGCCCGTAGGCGAGGCGAATCCGGTGGTTCGGCTCTCGCAGGTTGCGCATGCGACAGAGGTGCATTCCACGTCGGGGCGCTCCGTTGGTGCGGGGACGCTTGTGCAACTGAGCGGTTTTGCTCCGGCCACACTGCATGCGCTGGGTGCGCGGGTCGCGAGTTCCTACTCACAGCGCGGATTCAATCTGATGATCACGAACGCGCCGGGCCCGCAATCTCCGCTGTTTTCCGGGGGCGTGCAAATGACGGAGATGTACCCCGTGCCGCCGCTCGTCAAGAACCAGGCGCTGTCAATCGCCGTCACCTCCTACGACGGGCGCATCTACTTCGGTTTCAACGCCGATCGTGGTGCGATGCCGGACGTGGACGTTTTCGCGGCGATGCTCGGCGAGTCTCTGGAGGAGCTGCAGGAGGCATGCAGCTAGATTTGTGATCGAGAAGGTCACTCACGTGCACGGCGAAAAGGCAGAACATGCGCATCTACATTCCCGTAACCGTTCGTATGCTGCATCAGCTGGTCGCGGAGGGAGAACTATTTCCGGTGGCTGGGCGGGCATTCGCTGTGACGCCCGCGCTCCGGGAGGCGTTTCGTTCAGGCGATGACGAGGAACTAGCCGAGATCGCGATGCGAGATGCCGCACGGGCATCGTTGCGGCTGCTTGCGGCAGAGGCAGAGGCAGAGGCAGAAGCTGCACCTGTCACTTTCCGGCGCGCGGTGCTCGCGGCTGATTTCGACGGGGAGGTTCGCTTGCGCCCGGACTTGGATGACGCGGTTGTTTCTGTGGGCTCTGCAGTCACCATGAAGAACGTCGCTTCGGCGCACATAGATCTCGCAGAGGCTGAGAAAGCGGTAGCCCAGGCTGTGGATGTCATTGACCAGGCTGATCTGGGTGATACGGAAGCGGAATTTCTGCTCGGTGAGGCTGAAGATCACGAGCTAGCGTGGTACGCCGCACAGGAACTGCGTTTCCTGGTCGAATTGCTGTAGTGCTGCGCTATAAATGTTGCCCTCGTGCAGTCGAGGCGAGGACGGCCCGCTGATGCACAAGAGCTATCTTCGCCGTAACCTACGATGTCGTAGGTAGCCCGCATGAGGGGCAGGCATGGCGCTGGAAGGGTAGCTATGAAGTTCAAGGATCTCGGTCGCTGGCTGGAGGAGCCGATCGAGGGCGTACCCGCGCTCGGGAATCGTCGCCTCAATGCTGTTCGGGGATTCTTCGCGAGGCTCACCACACCGCTCATTCCGGATGATTACCTGCACCTCGTCAACCCGCTGTGGTCGGCGCGTGAACTGCGCGGCCGGGTCGTCAATGTGCGGCCCGAGACCGCTGACTCGGCGACTCTGGTGATCAAACCGGGGTGGGGCTTCCGCTTCGACTACAAGGCGGGCCAATTCGTGGGTATCGGACTGCACGTGGACGGGCGCTGGCACTGGCGTTCGTATTCGCTTGTTTCGCCGCCGTCCCAGGAAGAAGGCGTTATTTCTATCGCCGTAAAAGCGATGCCAGAGGGTTATTTGTCGTCGCACCTTGTGGGTGGCGTAAGGGCAGGGACTATCGTCCGTCTGGCCGCGCCGCAGGGTGATTTCACCCTTCCGGAGCCTCCGCCCGAGAAAATCCTGTTTATCACTGCTGGAAGCGGTATCACGCCGGTGATCAGCATGCTGCGGACGTTGACGCGGCGCGGCGAGCACCCAGACATCGCGCATGTCCATTCGGCGCGGAGGGCAGGCGAGGTGATGTTTCGGGAGGAGCTCGCAGAGTACGAAAGATCGCCCCACTATCGGGTGCATTTGCAGTTGACCGCCGAAGCAGGCAAGTTCTCGCCAGCACAGCTCGATGATCATTTCCCGGACTGGCGCGAGCGGGAAGTGTGGGCATGCGGCCCGCAGGCGCTTCTCGATGCGGTGGAGGCACATCTCACGGCGGAAGGGCGCGGGGACCATCTCCACGTCGAGCGTTTCACCATCGACCGCTCGGCGCACGCTGGCCAGGGCGGGACCGTCCGCTTCCGCAGGTCTGGCAAATCGATCACCATTGATGGCGCGACTACGGTGCTCGAAGCGGGAGAAAAGGCCGGTGTCCAGATGCCTTTCGGCTGCAGGATGGGGATCTGCCACACCTGCGTCGCCGAGATCCAAGACGGCTTCTTGCGGGATTTGCGCAGCGGTCGTGAGGCTGGTCCGGGAGAACGAGTGAAAACGTGCGTGTCGTCGGCGGCGGGGGACTGCTCGATAGAACTATGACGCCTGTCACAATCTTCGATCCGTAACCTACGGTTTGGTAACCTACGACAGCGTAGGTAGGAACGCGGGAGAAGCGTCTGTCGAACGCAACCTCCACACGTTAGGACGGGCACCAGATGGCGATCACCGACATCAAAGAATACGCACACCTCACTGCGGAGGACGTCGAGGCGCTTGGGCGCGAACTCGACCAGATCCGGGCAGAAATCGAGGAGTCGCGCGGCGATAGTGACGCCCGCTACATCCGTAACACCATCCGTTTCCAGCGATCACTTGAAATAGCAAGCCGTGCTGTACTTTTCGCCAGCTGGTTTCCGCCGGCCTGGGTGCTGGGCACCGTCGGCCTGGGCGTCGCCAAGATCGTTGAGAACATGGAGATTGGCCACAACGTCATTCACGGTCAATGGGACTGGATGAATGACCCCGAAATCCACAGCAGCACGTGGGAATGGGACATCAGTGACCCGGCGGCACACTGGAAGCAAACCCACAACTTCATGCATCACAAGTACACCAACATCGTTGGGCTAGACCCTGACGTTGGTTATGGTCTGCTTCGCGTCACGCGTGATACGCGATGGACGCCATTCAATCTGGGGAACCCGGTCTACAACTTCGTTCTCGCCGCACTGTTCGAGTACGGCGTGGCGATTCAGCACCTCGAGATTGGGAAGTACCTCGCCGGACGCAAGGATCCGGACGAGTTCGACGAACTCCGCAAAGAGGTCCTGCAGAAACTGGCGAAGCAGGCGGGCAAAGACTATCTGCTCTTCCCGTTGCTCACTGGCCCGGCATTCTTGACGACACTCACAGCGAACGCCACAGCAAACCTTATCCGGAACTTCTGGTCGAATGCGATCATCTTTTGCGGGCACTTCCCAGACGGAGCTGAAAAGTTCACAAAAGAGCAGTACCGCAACGAGACGCAAGCGGAGTGGTATCTCCGCCAGATGCTGGGTTCAGCGAACTTCGACGCCGGGCCAATCCTGCGATTCATGAGCGGAAACCTCTGTTACCAGATCGAGCACCACCTTTTCCCGGACTTGCCGAGCAACCGTCTGAAGGACATCTCGGTCAAGGTCCAGGCGCTCGCGGAGAAATACGACCTGCCGTACACCACCGGTTCGTTCCCGAAGATGTACTGGCAGACGTGGCGCACGATCTTCAAGCTCGCGCTGCCGGACCGTTTCTTGACTGGCACCCGGGATGACGCTCCAGAAACAAATTCGGAATTGAAGTTCCGCATTCGCGGTGGTCTGAAAGACACCTTCGGCGGTATCGACCCGGTGACGGGGGCCCGCCGTGGTCTTCGCTCGGCGATCGAGGCGACCAAGAAGCAGCGCGGTGTAGTGCCCTCACTGCGTAAACTGCTGGGCCGCAACCGGGACAACTCGGCGTCTGTACCCGCCCTGCAAGCGGCCTGAATTACCACGCCTCGTTTGTGCGCAGGGCCGCGAGCAGGCGGCGCACTGCCATCGCACGCGCATAGGATGCGCTCTCGAGCTCATCGAGGGCGCATTCGGGGTCTTCCGGCGCCCCAAGGTGACCGCAGCCGCGCGGGCATTCCTCGACAGCATCCATGAGGTCGGCGAACGCATCGAGAACATCGTCGGCGCTGATGTGCGCCAGACCGAATGAGCGCACACCTGGTGTGTCGATCACCCAGCTTGAGTGGTCATGCCGAGGGAGCTTGAGAGCCACGGATTGTGACGAGGTGTGCCGGCCTTTACCCACCCCTGTCACCGCGCCCGTAGCGCGATCAGCATCGGGAACAATCCTGTTGACCAGCGTGGATTTGCCCACCCCAGAATGCCCGAGCAGTGCCGTAATCTCGCCGTCGAGCAGGTCGCTCAGGACCTCGAGGGAATCCGCGATACCGCACTGGACGATGGGCAGGTCCAGGCCCGCGAAGTGGGCTGCGAAAGAGCTGGCGTCAGCGATATCCCCTTTCGTGACGCCCAAAATCGGCGCGATGCCTCCGGCGTAGGCTGCAATCAGCGCTCGCTCGACGAATCCGGTCCGCGGCGTCGGCTCGGCAGCGGCGACGACGATCAGCAGTTGGGTGGCGTTCGCGACAACAATTCGCTCAAAAGGATCGGTATCATCCGCGGTGCGTCGCAGGACGCTGCTGCGTTCCTCCAGGCGAACAATTCGCGCGAGCGTGCCTGGCTGGCCGCTGCGGTCACCGACCACCGAGACGCGATCACCCACCACGATCGGCGTTCGGCCCAGCTCTCTGGCCCGCATCGCTGTGACGAGCTGGCCGGTCCCGCTCTCGAGCACGCAGCCCCAGCGGCCGCGATCAACGGAGATGACCATCGCCTGCTGCGCATCTCGATGCTCGGGCCGGATCTTACTGCGGGGACGCGACCGTTTCCCGGGCCGTACCCGGACGTCCGACTCGTCGAATTCGCGGCGTTTCAGAGCGGCGCCCTTTCCGGAGCCTCGGCGCTGGCGTCCAGCATCGACTGCCAAAGACCGGCGAAACCGGGCAGCGTCTTCGCGGTTGTGTCGATGTCATCCACCTCGATGCCGTGGACCCGAAGCCCGATAATCGCTCCGGCTGTTGCCATTCGGTGGTCAGCGTACGCGTGCCAGACTCCGCCGTGGAGGTTTGCGGGGCGGATGCGTAATCCGTCGCTAATCTCTTCACAGTTACCACCAAGGCCATTGATTTCCGCGGTTAGTGCCGCCAGGCGATCAGTCTCGTGACCACGCAGATGCGCGATGTTACGCAGTTCTGACGGCGAGTCCGCCAGCGCGGCGAGCGCGGCGACAGTTGGCGTCAGTTCTCCAGCGTCACCGAGGTCGGCATCGATGCCGCGCAGCCTCTCAGCTCCGGTGACAGTGAGGGACGCGCCGTCGTGGTGCACTGTCGCGCCCATCGCTGACAGGATGCCCCGGATGTGGTCGCCTGCCTGCGTGGTCTGCTGCGGCCAGCGGGGGATAGTCACAGATCCGCCGGTGACCGCTGCTGCAGCCAAGAACGGTGTCGCGTTCGACAGGTCAGGCTCGACATTCCAGCCAACCGCCTTGATCGCACCTGGCGCGACCGCCCACTCCCGTGCGGACGGCCGGGTGACGGTGACTCCGGCTTCCCCGAGCATCTCTACGGTCATATCGATGTGTGGCATTGACGGCACCCGCTCGCCGGTATGACGCACCACAACGCCAGAGGCAAAGCGGGCGGCCGAAAGCAACAGGCCGGACACGAACTGGGATGATCCTGACGCGTCGATATCGACTGTCCCACCGCGGAGCTCACCAGCTCCATGCACGGTGAATGGCAGCCCATCACCGGTGATTGATGCGCCTAGTGCACGCAGCGCGTCTAGCACGACGCGCTGCGGCCGGTTGCGTGCGTGCGGATCACCATCGAAATCAACATCGCCGCGTGCCAGCGCCGCAGCGGGCGGGAGGAAACGCATGACGGTGCCGGCTAACCCGCAATCGACGGCGGTGCCGTGCATCGGTCCGGGAGTTACGTCCAGCACCGACGGATCACTCGGGTGCTCGGTGATGGCGATGCCGAGGGCGCGCAGCGCATCGATCATGAGATTGGTGTCGCGGCTGCGAAGGGCGCCGCGGATTGTGGATCGGCCCTCAGCGAGGGCCGCAAGGATGAGTGCACGATTGGTGACCGACTTCGAACCAGGGATGCTGACTGTCGCACGGATCGGGGATGGGTGAGTCGGAGCGCTCCACATGGTCATAGCTCTATCTTTGCGCATCGAGGCGTGAATCTGACAGCTGACTCTCCAGCACAGGCGCCGTGCTGTGTCAGCATGGAGCTATGTGCGGCCGATACGCGACAACAGCTGATCCCGCGACGCTCGCGGCAGAACTCGATGCCCTCGACGAGACCCAGCAGGGCGGCCCCGCGGTGGCGGAGCGATCAACCAGCACTGTCAGCGGTGCTCCCAGTGCTGCAGACGCGCCGTCCGAGCGAGTTCGCGTGGGCTACAACGTGGCACCCACAACGACGATCGCGACAGTGGTGGACCGGCATGATGAGTCCGCGAACTCCGAGTCGCCGCTGCGCCGGCGCATCCGCGCGATGCGGTGGGGATTGGTGCCGGTGTGGTCAAAAGAAGTCAAGAAGGGACCGCTGCTCTTTAATGCCCGCGCGGAATCCGCAGCGGAAAAGCCGGCTTTCCGGTCGTCGATGAAGAACAAGCGCTGCCTGATCCCCATGGACGGCTGGTACGAGTGGGTACAAGGTGAGAACTCCGACAGCCGCGGGGAGAAGAAACTGGCCAAAATCCCGTACTTCATGACGCCGCGCGATGGTTCGCGCCTGTATGTGGCCGGCGTCTGGTCTGTGTGGCGAGACCCGGAGCATCGAGATGCGCCACCGCTGCTCAGTTGTGCGGTGCTGACCACCGACGCGATCGGCGCGCTTACCAGCATCCACGACAGGATGCCGCTCGCGATGCCGCCGGAACGCTGGGATGCATGGCTGTCACCGGACTCGGCGCCCGGCGAGGAGCTTCTGCACCCTCCGGCCGATTTTGACAGTCTCATCGAGATCCGAGAGGTGAGTACCAAGGTCAACCATGTGCGTAACGAGGGGCCGGAGCTTATTGAGCCGGCTGGATCGGAAGCCGAACGGCACCCAGAACAAGCGCAGCTTTTCTGATCGGGAACATCTGCGGCCCTGTCGCTGTTGAATCCGGCGTACGGAATGTCCGTGTCCTGATCGATGAGGAGTGTGCGTGGCTGTCGCAGCGCTGAGCCTGGACGATCCCGTTTCGCAGTGGCAGATTTCAGGATGGGCCGACGGTTCCGGTGTACCGCGGGCGGTAGGCTTGGAAGCTGCCATCAGCGAAGGGAAGCCAGTGCCGGAAACGAACCCATCTGAAACCCCTCGTGGCGAATCAGTGCAGGCGGAGACGCCAGCGGAACTGGTCGCCCGGTTTGAGCGTGATGCCATGCCGCTCATCGACCAGCTATACGGGGCTGCCCTTCGGATGACGCGTAACCCCGCCGATGCCGAAGACCTGGTACAAGAAACCTATCTGAAGGCCTATTCAGCATTCAGTTCCTTTAAAGAAGGAACCAACCTCAAGGCTTGGCTGTACCGAATCCTTACGAACACCTACATCAACGGGTACCGGAAGCGCCAGCGGCAGCCTGCACAGTACCCGACCGATGAGATTACGGACTGGCAGCTGGCCGCGGCCGCCGATCACAGCTCCACCGGGCTGCGCTCCGCGGAAGTCGAAGCGCTTGAGGCACTACCCGACGATGACATCAAAGAAGCGCTGCAGTCGCTGCCGGAGGAGTTCCGGATGGCGGTCTACTACGCGGATGTCGAGGGCTTTCCCTACAAGGACATCGCCGAGATCATGGGCACCCCAATCGGCACTGTGATGTCACGCTTGCACCGCGGGCGCAAGCAACTGCGCGGCATGCTTGCGGATGTCGCCCGTGACCGTGGTTTCCACCGTTCGAACAGCAAGGCTTCCGCTGAGACACAGGAGAAAGCGCAGTGATGACCCCACCGGACAACCACAGCGAGGAGGGGTTCCTCGAACATGATCACGTGGACTGCGCGGCCGTCATGGCCGATGTCTATCTGCTACTCGACCACGAATGTGACCAAGAAGTGCGCAAGCGGCTTGAAGCACATCTTGACGAGTGCGGCCCGTGTCTAGAGGCCTACGGCGTCGAGGAGAAGATCAAGCGGTTGCTCTCAAGGAAGTGTGGCGGTGATCGCGCTCCCAAGTATCTGCGTGAACGTCTAACGATCGAAATCCGCAAGCAGGTGACGATTCGGCGCGTGATTGCCGACGACTAGGGGGCTTACGCACTGCGCAAACAAGGAAAGTCCGGGAATTCCCGGACTTTCGCTGCTATCAGGCGTTAGGGCGCTTGCCGTGGTTCGCCTTGTTCTTGCGGCGGTCGCTGCGCTTGCGGCCACGCTTGCTCATGGTCACTCCTTTTGTGGCGGGTCATCCCGCTGGCTCACTTCGTTGCCGGTCCAGTGTACTCGAACGCCTGTCAGCCCAAGTGGCCCTGCGCCCTCACTCCGCTGCGCGAATCGCGGTGCTTACCCACGTGTCGCCCCACACGCAGTCGCTCGATTAGCCTAGAGACGCTAGCGGAATGGCGGAGGCTCTCATGGCAGAAGATGTGCGCGCGGAAATGGTCGCGCAGGTTCTCGATGTTGTCGTCAATGTCGGTGACGTGGTTCGTGAGGGCGATACTCTTGTCTTGCTCGAATCGATGAAAATGGAGATCCCCGTCCTTTCCGAGTACGACGGGACGGTCAGTGCCGTGAATGTCTCCAAGGGCGACGTCATCCAGCAGGGTGACCTTATCGCCGTGATTTCGTAGCACGTGGCGGGTGATTGCTTCCTATGTCGACATTGAGTGCGCTGCTCGCCGAGCACACGGACCTGCCAGGTGATGCTGTCAATCATCTGCAGCGTCTCGTTGGCGAGTGGCAGATTGTCGCGGACCTGTCGTTTTCGGATCTCCTGATGTGGGTCGCTACGGGTGATCTCGACGATGCCGAAGGGCAAGACGACCTAGCCGGGGCACGCGCTGTGTGCGTGGCCCAATGCCGCCCAACGACGTCACCTACGGTGTATTCGCATGACCGGGTCGGAACCTCTGTGGAATGGGCCGATCACCCTGAACTTGTCGCGGCGATGCTCCGTGGCGAGATCTTGCGTGAAGATACGCCGCGCTGGCATGAGGGAACGCCGCTGGCGCGGGAAGCGATTCCGGTGCGAAATTCCGGCCAAATCATCGCCGTGCTTACTCGCGATACGTCGCTGGCCCAACTGCGAGTGCCGAGCGCATTGGAGATGGCTTACATCGCATGCTCCGCGGATCTGTGCCAAATGATCTGTGACGGAAGCTTTCCGCTGCGTGAGGACCTCGTTGGTATTCAGTCGAGCCCACGCGCTGGGGATGGGCTGGTGCGCATCGACGTCGAGGGCGTAGTCGCGTACGCGAGCCCAAACGCATTATCCGCATACCACCGAATGGGCCTCTCCACCGAGATCGGAGGTCAGAACCTTTCCTCGGTCACGCGTCCGCTGATCTCCGATCCCTTCGACGCTCAAGAGTTCGGCGTGCGGCTTCAGGCGGTTACCGCACGTGAGTCCAGCATGCGGATGGAGGTCGACGCCCGCGGTGCCACGGTGCTATTCCGAGCGCTGCCGTTGTATCCGCACGGCGAACCGGCTGGTGCGCTCGTGTTGGTACGTGACATCACCGAGGTGAAGCGCCGGGATCGCGCCCTGCTTTCCAAGGATGCGACGATCCGTGAGATCCACCATCGCGTGAAGAACAATCTGCAGACGGTCGCGGCACTGCTGCGGCTGCAAGTGCGGCGCACCACGAACGAGGAGGCCCGCCAGGCGCTTGCCGAGTCTGTTCGGCGTGTGAGTTCCATTGCGCTGGTTCATGACACGCTCAGTATGTCAGTCGATGAGCAAGTGAACCTCGATGACGTCATCGATCGGCTGGTGCCGATGATGGTCGACGTGGCGACGGTAGGTAAGCCGATCGCGGTGCGACGGGAAGGCAGCCTCGGCGTGATGCCGGCGGACAAAGCGACGCCACTAGTCATGGTGCTCACCGAACTTGTGCAGAACGCGATCGAGCATGCTTTCAACTTGGGTGCTTATGCGGATTTCGACGATGACACTCGGGACCGGGACGTCCCGGGCGAGATCGTGTTGAGGGCGGAGCGGTCGGCCCGATGGCTGGATGTCGTCATCCATGACAATGGGAATGGCCTGCCAGAAGGCTTCAGTCTGGAACGCTCGGATCGCCTCGGGCTCCAGATCGTGCGCACCCTGGTCGCCGCGGAACTCGGTGGTTCTTTGGGACTGCACGAAAGTGCCGAGGGCGGCACTGATGCAGTACTGCGCGTACCACTCGGCCGGCGCCGTTAGTGAATGCCGCATTGGCATGACGGCATTCACAATTAACAACGCTTTGGCGCGAATTATTATTACTCGTACGAAAATGCAGAAAAATGGCTTGGATCGGGACGATCCAAGCCAAATACCTGCTTTGAGCTACTAAAACGTCATACAGCGCTGCGCGCGCGAGTGCGAGCCTTGCGCCGCTTGAGTGCGCGACGTTCATCTTCGCTCATGCCGCCCCATACGCCTGCATCCTGGCCGGATTCCAGTGCCCACGTAAGACATTCGGGAGTGACGGGGCAGCGGCTGCAAACGAGTTTGGCCTGCGCGATCTGCGCAAGGGCCGGGCCACTGTTCCCGACGGGGAAGAACAGTTCCGGATCCTCATCGCGACAGACCGCCCGATGGCGCCAGTCCATGATCTAAGCTCCTAACTGGGTGTTGCGCGCACGAGGAACCGAAGTGCGTCACACCATGGTTGTCAACAATTCATTCACGCGTAGCCGTTGTGTTTCCACGCCGTTAACTGAAATGCTGTCACGAACCTGTTGGAAGCTCAATACTCCCGAGACGGTCGTAACGAACATCACTCAGCGCGCGACCCGCTACGGTTCGCAGCATGGCAGGCGCTCGGTCTAGCTGGTGTGGTTACCCATCTATTTGTACGCCCGGAGGTTCAATTCTGTGTGAAATCGGGCAGATTCTCTAGAGGTAATTTGACTTTAGGGGTCGAATGTGCGTGATTTCACAGGAGTATCTCAGGCTGGAGCGCCGCGAAGATGTCAGGCGGGCTCTTTCGGCGCAACGACATCGAGCATGTTTGGGGCGGTCCGGAAAGTGACGTCGTCACGCAGGCCGATGAAGTCACCGTCCAGTTGCAGACCAATGGGGCGGCTGCTGTGAATTCGCACCTGTTCGAGATCGTCGGTGCGCAGCAGAGCTGGGTGCCGTGGACCGTTGCGTGGTGAGAAAACGAGCTGCCGAGCTACCCGCAGGATCGGCACCCATCCTGTCGTACGCATCGCAAAAAGCCCGAGTCCCGAGTCATAGGTTGCGCCGGGATTCGTGATAACCGGGCGTTCTTCGAGGTACGTCCACGGGCTCGCGTTGGATACGAAAGCGAAACAAACACCGTCTTCCACGCTGCCGTCGGGCAGTTCAACCGTGAGGGCGGGCTCGTGGCGTTTTTCGCGCAGGAATGTCCGAACCGCCGAGCGGACGTATCGCGCCGACGTCGCGGGTTTGCCGCGCGCCCGGCTGGCTTCAACCGCTTCCACGACGTGGGCATCAAGGCCCATCCCCGCATTGAACAAAAACCAGCGATCCTCACAGTGCCCTAGACCTATACGTCGATGATGACGGAGCTGTACCAGGTTGATCAGCTGGTTGGCCGCATCCAGAGGATCGTTCTTGATGCCGAGTGAGCGAGCGAACACATTCGCCGAGCCGCCAGGGACAACCGCGATTGAGGGAACAGCGGTTGCTGCGATCGCTGCGAGTGGGCCGCTCCGTGGAGCGCCCAGTACACCGTTGACGACCTCGTTAACAGTGCCGTCGCCGCCGTGCACGATGATCAGCGGATAACCGTCGCTCGTCGCCTCTGCGGCAAGTTCCGCGGCGTGGCCGCGATACGCGGTGTGCGCGACCCGGAGCTTGAGAGCGCTCGAGAGCGCGAGCGCGATGAGGTCCCGCCCCGCAGGCGTGGTCGAGGTCGCGTGAGGATTAACAATGAGCAGCGCACGCACGGTGTGAGAGCCTATCGTGTTTAGGCGCGAGCCGCGGCGCTGTACCCTGTCGTCGTGGCCGCCACGTCCCCATCAGATGAATTCCGGAAACCATCCGGCTCTCGTGCACTCTATGTCCCGCTCGGAATACGCGCTGCTGGTGCGATCGTCTCCTTGCAGGGAATCGTCCTGCTCGGTCTCGCGGTGTGGCTCACCGCGCGCGCTATTACGAAGACAGGCGGCACAGAAGTTAGCGGATTTGCCACCGCGGGGTGGTTCCTGTTCCTGGGTATCCCTGTGCTGGCAGCTGGTGCGGCGCTGATTATCGGGAAGCGATGGGGACGATCGATCGCGGTGGTTTTGCAGTTGCTCCTGCTGCCGGTTGTATTCTCCATGTTCACCGGTTCTCACCAGTACGTCTGGGGGTTCGTCCTCGGGGGAGTGGTTGTCGGCACGCTTGTGCTGTTGATGACCGGCCGTTCGAGTGAGTGGATGTCGGAAGAGTAGTTCTGCGCAGTTTGTCAAATCCGGCGGCAAAACGCCGTGAACGTCCTCGCTTCTGCGAAACAGATCAGGAAGTATGGGCGCGTGACCAGAGTTCTCGCGATTGCGAACCAAAAAGGCGGGGTCGCGAAGACCACGACCGTGGCGTCGCTCGGTGCCGCGCTCTCGGCGCTCGATCAACGGGTGCTCGTGGTCGATCTCGACCCGCAGGCATGCCTGACATTCTCGCTCGGCCATGACCCCGACAGGCTCGAAACATCGGTACACGACGTACTCATTGGTGAACAGAAGGTCGCGAACGTCCTTCTGGAAACCGCAGACGGAATGACTTTGTTGCCGGCGAACATCGACCTCGCAGGCGCGGAAGCACTGCTCCTGATGCGGCCGGGCCGTGAGTTCACACTGCGCCGGGCGCTTGACGCGGCGGCCGCTGACTTCGATGTGATTCTGATCGATTGTCCGCCATCGCTCGGTGTGCTGACTCTGAATGGTCTCACTGCTGCGGATTCGGTCGTTGTGCCTCTGCAATGTGAAACGCTGGCGCATCGTGGCGTGGGCCAGTTGCTGCGGACAGTCAGCGAGGTGCAGCAAATCACGAACCCAGACCTAACGCTGCTCGGTGCGTTGCCCACGCTCTACGATGCACGAACGACCCACAGCCGGGATGTGCTTGCAGACGTATCTGATCGCTACGGCCTCCCCGTGCTCGCGCCGCCGATTCCGCGCACTGTGCGGTTCGCTGAAGCCTCCGCATCCGGTGCGACGATCCTTGCTGGCCGGAAAAACAAAGGGGCGGCCGCATACCGGGATTTGGCGCAGAACTTGGTGGGGTACTGGGCGAGTGGGGAAGCGCTGTCCACCTTCGCCCCCTACGAATAACCTGCTTGTGGTCATGCCACAGCAGGGTGAGACGTGTCAGGCCGGGCCGAGCACGACGAGAACCGAATCAGATGTGTCCGCCTCGGGCGTGGTGCGCTGCTCAACGATATAGGTACCAGTGACCGATAGTGCCGTTGCGCTGGCGCCGCCGCGATCGACAGCGATCAGTCGCTGGAACTCGCCCGTTCTCGCATCGTGTACACCAATCCCGTCAGCGGTCGGCACGAGCAGTTCGCCGCCCATCACCGCTGAGATGCCGGTCGCGTCAGGAATTCGCCACAGCGGGCGGAAGTCTCGCGCACTGAGACCAACCACATCCCTGCCCGTAAACCAGTAGGCGGTGTCCGTCGGGTTGTGGACGTATCCTGCCGCGTTGGCTGCGGGATCGACAGTTACGGTTGGGGCCCCTCCGGGGCGGGCGGCGCCCTCCGCAACGGGCACATCGATGAGCGGCCACCGCGCCAACTCCGTCGCGGCGGTGTCGTAGGTGACGAGTTCAGCCATATCCCCTGGCACGAAAATCGCGGTGCTTTGCGCTGACGCGGCAGCAATTCGAGCCCCATTTGCTCCTGGCACAGCGCCTAATGCAGCGTCGTGAGTGGTGATGAGCGCACTCCCGAGTTCTTCCGGTTCACTGTTTCGCTCAGGAGTAGCGTTGAGCATGACCAGACGCTCGCCTGGCTCATCTTGGCAGTGAAGGACAGTTGCCACTCGCGCGCGGCTGAGCAGCGCATCGTTGATCGCACACCCACCGCGGGGCTGCCGGTTCGGGTTGACCGGCGCCGCGACACGGCCGAATTCAAGAGTGCGCACCATATCGGTGCGCCACACTTCGAGCCGTTCGCTGCCGAAAGCCAGCACGTGGGCGCCGTAGCTGTGAATCAGTAGCTCTTGATCCGCGTCACTGGACCGCTGCGGTCCGCGATTTCCCGTCGATGCATCGAGGACGGTTACCTGGGTGCAGCCGCGCGCCGTGCGGTAAACCGCGATGATGTCGTCGTCGCGGTTCGTCACCGAGCACAGCACGCGGTTTCGCTGATACCGCCACTCGACTTCACCCGTCCCCGCAGCGCGGCCCATAACGGCGCCACCCTCCGCGCTGACGACGGCGCCGTTGACGACAACGGGCTGGCCCGCCGCTGAGTTGGGTGCCGCCCACAGTTCCTGCACCGCGGTGGGTGCGGCGGTGGCGGGTTCGACCGCTGGTACAGGCGGGCTGGCAACTTCCAGCTGAGTATGCCGGTAGTCACTGCGCAGCCAGATCACGAGCGCCACAACTGTCACGACGACAGTAATAAGCAATGCGGCGACGAGGTCAGCGCGAGTGCGGCGCTCCGGGGTGACGGGCATCGTCAGCGCAGCCAGCGAGCAGCGCCTGAACCTGCCTTTGAGAATCTAGCGCCGAGAGGAACGCCGAGCGTCATTCTGAGCTCACCTGAGGCGCGGCGTGACTATCGCGCACCGTGCTGTCGGTCTTCCCAGCGTCGTCAGCTGCACTCGGTGCACCCCTCCGGGTCCGCTTGCGGCGCCGCTGTGTGCGGCCCTCTTTCGGTCCGGACGGCCCACCTGGCCCAGATGGCACGGCCGGGCCAGGTGGGCTGTCGGGCGCTGACGTGAGACCTGGTGCGGTGTCCGGGGCCTCCGCGTCTAGATTCCCGCCTTGCGTGCTCTTTCCGCCGCGCGTGCGCCTGCGCTTGCCCCGGGCAGCGCGCTTGTCCGGCTTCGCATCAGCGCTTTCCGCGGCGACTGCCTCACCCTCTTGAGTGGGCGATGCCACGCGACCGGTCACATCTTCGGGGATATCCAGATCGCTGTACAGATGGGGGGACGTCGAGTAGGTCTCTGTTGGCTCGTCAATGCCGATGCCGAGTGTCTGGCTGATGTGCTTCCACCGATCGAGATCTTCCCAATCGACCAGTGTGACCGCAGTGCCCGTGCGGCCAGCGCGCCCGGTGCGGCCAACGCGGTGA
Source organism: Hoyosella sp. YIM 151337 (assembly GCF_026041215.1). Taxonomy (GTDB): domain Bacteria; phylum Actinomycetota; class Actinomycetes; order Mycobacteriales; family Mycobacteriaceae; genus Hoyosella. Next base: position 353,127 of record NZ_JAPEIQ010000006.1, on the reverse strand, counting down.
ACGTAGGTGTTCTCGTCGTCCGGACATTGGTAGTTCACCACGTGAGTGACGTCCTCAATGTCGATTCCACGCGCCGCAACATCGGTGGCCACCAGCACGTTGGCGCGTCCCGAACGAAAGCGGCGCAGCGACTTCTCACGTGCGGCCTGTCCGAGATCACCGTGCACAGCGCACACCGCGAAACCCCGTTCTTCGAGATCGCGTGCGAGCTGGTCAGCCTGGCGTTTGGTGCGGGTGAAAAGCATCGCGGCGCCGCGGTCTCGTGCCTGCAAAGCACGGCAAACTAGTTCGAGCTTGTCGAGGGCGTGCGCACGATATACGAACTGCCGAGTGCGGTCGTGGACCGCGGAAGAGTCGGCCTCCTCTGCGCGCACATGTGTCGGCTGATTAAGGAACGTCCGCGCTAGTGTGATGATTGGGCCGGGCATCGTCGCGGAGAACAGCATCGTTTGACGCTCGTCTGGCACGCGGCTGAGAATCTTTTCGATGTCGGGCAAGAAGCCGAGATCCAGCATCTCATCGGCTTCGTCGAGAACGACAATCGAAACCCCGGTGAGGCGCAGATGCTTCTGGTTTGCGAGGTCGAGCAGGCGTCCAGGTGTGCCGACCACGACATCGACGCCGCTCTCAAGCGCGGAGGTCTGCTCTTCATAGGGGCGGCCGCCGTAGATCGCCTGAACACTCAGTGGGCGCGGTGCGCCGTCCGCGCCGGCACGAAGGTAGCGGCCCGCCGCGGTTAAATCCTTGGTGACCTGGATGCACAGCTCGCGGGTCGGAACGACTACGAGGGCACGCGGAGTCCCATTGAGTGGCGCAGCCCCAGCCGCGACGCGATGCAGTAGCGGCACGCCGAACCCGAAGGTTTTGCCCATGCCGGTGCGCGCCTGACCGATAAGATCGTCGCCAGCGAGAGCAAGGGGCAGGGTGAGTTCCTGGATCGCGAATGTCCGCTCAATGCCTTGCTCATTGAGTGCGCGGACGATGTCCCCGAGGACGCCGAGTTCGGCAAATGTCGGAGATTCGTGGGGCTCAGTGAGTGCGCGGGCATCTGCAGTGACAGTCTTGCCTGTAGATGACCCGCCGGGCGGCCCGGAGATCCCTGTGTCTTTCGTGAACTTGCTCAGGATTTGCCTTTCTGTTGTTGCGCCGCGCAGCGGCGCTGTGAACCGCGCCGCTGCGCGGCGCCTCACTGGCGCTCGGGGTGCTTGGTCCAGTCCTGCGAACGCGCAGGACGAACGTGAGCGACCGCTCGTTGCCAAGGGCTTGCCGTCATGGTACCGGGCATGCCTAGTCCCTGCGCACGTACACCGCACGTGACATAGGCTCATCGGTATGGGATCTGTGAGCAGCGACCACCCTGGGATAATCGAATTGTACGGAGCACTCGCGTGCGGTGAAATCGCAGCGTTTTATCGGCTTGCGGATGAGGCCCGCTTGGCCCCGCACCTGCACGGCCGGATAGCAATGGCGCGCATGGCCGGGTCGGAGATGCGGCATTACGAACTATTGCACACCGCGATTCGGGACCTCGGCCGCGAACCCATTGAGGTGATGAAACCCTACGTGGAGGTGCTGGACGCCTACCACCAATCAACGTTGCCGAGCACGTGGCCGGAAGCTCTGGTCAAGGCGTACATCGGCGACGCGATCGCCGCTGATTTCTACTTGGAGATTGCGAGCGCGTTTCCCGATGACGTCGCGAACGTGGTCCGGGGCGTGCTCGCGGAGACTCACCACTCGGAGTTCGTCAAGGACGAGGTTCGCTCGATCGTGGAGCGAGATAAGAAGGAAGCGGACCGTCTGCGGCTGTGGGCGCGCCGGTTGTTCGGCGAGGCCCTGACACAGGCACAGCATGTACTTGGGCAGCGGGACGAACTCACTGAACTGCTCCTCACCGCGAGCGGTGACCTTAACCACATCGCTACGCTATTCGAGAGCATGCAGGGAAAGAACGACGACCGGATGAAGACTCTCGGCCTCGAGTGAACGGTGCCGCCGCCGCGCCGAGTTCGCTAACAGCGCAGGCTATCGCACCGCTCGTTGCTCGCCGGTTCGCTAGCCTGGCATGCGGGGTGCTTGGCAAGGCAGGCTCAGCCTGCTGAACGACACGGCCGGGGCCGTAATCCATTGATGTGATCGGAGGACAGCGTGGAGGTCAAGATCGGGATTGCCGACAGCAATCGGGAGCTGGTCGTTAACAGCACCCAATCGGTCGAGGAAGTCGAGGAGCAGGCGCGCGCGGCCTTCGACAAGGGGGATAGCGCGACGTTCGCGCTGATTGATGACAAAGGCCGCAAGTACCTTGTCCAGTCCAGCAAGATCGCATACGTCGAGATCGGCCCAGCGGACCCCCGCAAAGTAGGTTTCGCCGCGCTGTAACAGATCGGGCGTCGAGGCGTGGTGGGTATCAGCCGGTTCCTGGGGCTGCCCGCCACGCCTTTTCGGTGCGCGGACTGTGTGCTGGCTCGGCTCGGGGATCCAAGGGCTAACCGGGCTTGCCTAGGCTGTGCCGCTTCCAGAAATCTCCGGCACGATCTCATCGTCGCGTGGCGGGGAACTGGGCGCAACCATGTCGCGTGTGCGCTGGTAGGGGACGTGTGAAAGTCCGCCCCACGCGAGGCTGACGGTCGTCTCGACCGCGTCGGACTTACTGATGGGCCGACTGGCTTCCAGCCAGTAACGTGCATTGACCTGACTGACCCCGACGAGGCCGACCGCGAGCATTCGCGCTCGGTAAGGATCCAGTCCCGAATCGTGGCTCACGAGGTCGAATACCGCATCGATGCAATCTTCGCTGGCTTGTGCGACGCGAGACTGTACCGAAGGGTCACTCAGTGCGTCCGACTGGAAAATCAGCCGATATCCCTGCGTGTCGTTGTCTACGAAGTCGAAGAATGCCTGGACCGCCGCGTACAGCCGTTGCTTGTTATGGGTAGTCGACCGCAAGGCTTGGCGAACCCCGGAAATGAGCTTATCCACGTGTGCCTGCAGGACGGCGAGATACAGCTCCAGCTTGCTGGGGAAGTGCTGATAGAGCACTGGCTTGCTGACGCCCGCCCGTTCCGCGATCTCGTCCATCCCGGCCGCATGATAGCCCTGGCTGGCGAACACGTCACTCGCGGCGTTGAGAAGTTGAGCGCGCCGGGCTCCCCGAGGGAGCCGGGTGTTCTTCCGTGCGCGTGGCTGTTCTGCCCCGCGCGACCCACCGCGCCGCTCCCCTGTAGAGGAGGACTGGGCGCCGATCCGTTCCGCCAAAGCCATCACCGTTCATATCGCGCTGGTCGTTACTGGTTGCCAGTGCATTGACACTACCTTGTAGCGGGTGAAAAGCCGATCTGGACTTCATTCGTTGGGACGTGAGGCTCGGTGCTGACCTGCGGTAAGCTCGCGGTGGGAGTTCCGGGAGTGCAGCAACTGGCGCTGCGGCGCGGCGCTGCCTGTGCTGCACAGGATTATGAGAGTCTGGGAGGGTGACGATTCGCCGAGCACGTCACCAAAAGGACGGCCGCTACCGGCGCTTGTCCCGCGACGAAGCGCGTTACTCCCGCGACGCCCACGGGCGCCGGGCGCATGCGGCGTCGTCCCGCTCCGCCGTGCGGAGAAGCCCGCTTAATCAGCCGCTCGATGCGCATTGGGATCCAGTAGGCGCACCACGCGCTGCCTCGGGCTACTGCGACGACCCCGAGCCAGCCGACCCGCAGCCCGTGCGCAGGCGCAGGTCCGATCGTGCAGAACACCGCAGGGCCCGCAGCGCAGGCAGCCGCGCTCGCCGCCGCGTGCGGTCGGCCAATCGCCAGAGCGCCGCAGCGCGCATCCTCGGAAGCCCTGGGTGGCGCGCCTGTGCGATCCCCGCGGTAGCACTGCTTATCGTGGGGGTGACTGTCTTCTCTGCCCGCGGGGGTGAAGAGGGCGGGGAGTCCGGCGCCGGTGGTGACTCCGCGTCCGTATTGCTTGACGGTGGCGTGGGGCAGGACGGTGAACCGGTGCCCCCGCCCGCGGATGGCGCTTTTCCGGAACTCCCCGCTGGCGTTCTGCCTGACGGTGGCCCATTCACGGAACACGGCACGGGCTCATGGCGGGTGATGCCCGGCGGAACCGCTGAGGTGGGTGCGGGCGAGGGACGGTTCTTCACCTACACCGTCGAAATCGAAGAGGGTATAGACACATCGAGTTACGGCGGTGACGAGTCTTTTACCAGAATGGTGGACGAGACACTTGCTAATCCGAAAAGCTGGATCGCCGACCGCCAGTTCGGGTTCCGCCGCATTTCCGCTGTTGAAGACGGCGAACCTGACTTCCGGGTTTCGCTGACGTCCGTGATGACGGTGCGTCAGTTCTGCGGTTACACCATCCAGCTTGAGGTTTCGTGCTACTCACCTCGCACCGGGCGGGTCATCATCAACGACGCGCGGTGGGTGCGCGGCGCCCTTGCCTTCCAGGGTGACATCGGTTCGTATCGCCAGTACCTCATCAACCACGAGGTCGGACATGCGATCGGGTACCCGGATCATGTGCCGTGCGAAACCGATGGCGGCCTCGCGAACGTGATGATGCAGCAGACGCTGAGCACCGCGAACGATGAAATCGCGCTCCTCGATCCAGGTGGGGTGGTGCCTGCGGACGGGAAAGTGTGCGGTTACAACCCGTGGCCGTACCCGCGCGGCGCCCAGTAGACTTCGGGCAGATATGAACGAACTCCCTCCGCTGGTCGAACCGGCCACCCAGTTGACTCGTGACGAGATCGCCCGCTACTCGCGGCATCTGCTGATCCCGGGCGTCGGCGTAGACGGGCAACGCAGACTGAAGAACGCTCGTGTCCTTGTCATCGGCGCGGGCGGCCTGGGTTCTCCCGTGTTGATGTACCTGGCTGCAGCGGGCATTGGCACCATAGGGATTGCCGAGTTCGACACTGTCGAACTGTCGAATTTGCAGCGTCAGGTGATTCACGGCCAGCGTGATCTTGGCCGGCCCAAAGGGGAGAGCGCGCGCGACACGATCCGGGAGCTCAACCCCAATGTCGAGGTGCGCTGGCATAACGTGCGCCTGGAGAATCGCAACGCGGTCAATATCTTCAGGCAGTACGACCTGATCATCGATGGCACCGACAACTTCGCGACACGCTACTTGGTCAACGATGCGGCAGCGCTGGCTGGCAAGCCGTACGTGTGGGGATCGATCTTCAGGTTCGAAGGCCAAGTGTCCGTCTTTTGGGAGAGCCCCCCGACGGGGAGGGGTGTCACGTACCGAGATTTGTTCCCCGATCCGCCCCCGCCCGGCAGTGTGCCATCGTGCGCAGAAGGCGGGGTTTTCGGTGCGCTCTGCGCCACGATCGGATCGCTGATGGTTACTGAAGCTATCAAGTTGATCACGGGTAGCGGCTCAACCCTGCTGGGCCGGGTCCTCGTGTATGACGCGCTGGCCATGTCGTTCCGTTCCCTTGGCTTGCGGCGCTCCGCTGCTGCGGCCCCGATCTCGGAACTCGCTGATTATGAGGAATTCTGTGGGACAGCGGCGCAGACCGCGAGCGGAGGCAGTTCGATATCACCGGCCGAGCTGAAGGAGTTGCTTGAGTCGGACGACCCGCCAGCGTTGATTGACGTGCGTGATCGCGTCGAATGGGACATCGTGCGCTTGCCTGGCGCGACCCTGATTCCGCACGGAGATTTTGAAGAAGGTTCGGCGTTGTCGGTATTGCCCCAGGAACGTCAGCTCGTGTTGTACTGCAAAACTGGGATCCGGTCTGCCGCCGCGCTCGAGACGCTGCATGAGGCTGGCCTGCGCAATGCGGTCCACCTGCGGGGTGGTCTGGCGGCGTGGGTGAAGCAAATCGACCAGTCGCTGCCGATGTACTAGCCGGTGGTGCGGGTGTTATCAACTGGGGGCGTGATCAGGTCGTTTCATGTCCCGGATGCCCGACACGTGGGCTTCGTTACGCAGTATCGGGCGTGCAGAGGGGTAGGTTACGGTCCGTGAGTTCCGCCCCGCCCCCAGATCATGTGCGCTCCACTTTTGGCCTGCGTGAGAGAGAACCTGTGTCCCTCGGCGCCGACTGGGACGGAGGATGGCGGTTCGGTGACGTCGTACTCTCGCCGGTGGGTGACCACGCGCGGGCCGCGTGGTCGGCGAAGGTGCGGGAGACGCTGATGGTCGACGGCGCGCGGGTGGCGAAACCCGTTCGCGCTACCGATGGCCGCTACGTCGTGTCCGGGTGGCGCGCCGACACTTTCATCGAGGGTTCGCCCGAACCGCGTCACGACGAAGTTGTGTCGCTGTCAGTACGACTGCATGCGGCCACTTCACGGCTGGAAAAACCGCGGTTCCTCACGCAGCCGCCAGTCGCGCCGTTCTCAGATGTGGATGTGTTCGTCGCGGCGGATCGTGCGGCGTGGGAGCCGATCCCGTTGCGAGATCCGAAGCGTACCGGGCTGCTCGACATGTCGAAAGACGGTGTCGACGCGAGTCTCTCGCTTCTGAAGCACCTTGCGGACCAGCGCAAACCGGTTGAGCTTCCCGCTCAGTTGGTGCACGGTGACCTTTTCGGCACGGTGCTCTTTGCCGAAACCGCGGCGCCAGGTATCACGGATATCACGCCGTACTGGCGACCCGTCTCATGGGCGGCCGCGGTTGTGGTTGTCGATTCGCTGTCGTGGGGCGGCGCCGATGAGGGTTTGGTAGAGCGCTGGGACGCCATGCAGGAGTGGCCGCAGATGTTGCTGCGTGCATTGATGTTCCGTGTGGCGGTACACGCACTGCACCCGCGCTCAACGACGACGGCGTTCACCGCAATCGAGCGAACCGCTGAACAGATTCTCGAGTTGCTGTAACGGCACGCTGCTGAGGCAGCTCATTCGATGTTCCTCAGCACGCTGGCGAGGAAAAGCTGTGCTTCCTGGCTGGCCTGGGCGGGATCACCGTCGATAATTGCCTGCACTAGGCGTTCGTGTTCACGGTCGTAATGGGTTTCGGCGAGTCCGTGGTACTCCACGTGATGATGGATCGCTGACTTGATGATCGGCACGAGCGAGTCGTAAAACTCTAGGTAGAGGGCGTTGTGGCTCGCTGCGACGATGGCGCGGTGCAAGTCGACGTCAACCTCGATGGCGCGGTCATATTCAGCGGCAGCGTTGAGCCGTGCCCGTTCGCGAAGCAGATGCTTGAGCGTTGCGATATCTGTGTCGTCGCGCCGGATCGCCGCAAGCGCGGCGGCTGTGACATCAAGGGCCTGGCGTAATTCGTATACATCGCGTTCGGCGGCCGCGGCGAGGTGCTTCGACAACGTTCCGCTCACGTCGGAAGCTGCGGTCACGTACGTGCCAGAACCTTGGCGGCGTTCAAGCATCCCTGCGTGTACGAGTGCCTGGACTGCTTCGCGCACAGTGTTACGTCCCGTGCCGGTGAGTTCGGATAGTGCGGGTTCCGTGGGGATTCGGCAGCCAACTGGCCAGGCGCCGGAGGTGATCTGCTCACGGAGCATGTCGGTGACTTGTGTAATCAAGCTCTGTCGCTGCACCTGGCGCACCGGTCTCTCCTGACAAATGGGGATGAATCGGGTGTGGCTAAGAATACGTTGCCTCCGTTCATCCAATCATCCTATGATTTGTCGAGTCTGGGAAGAGGCCTGCGATCAGAGGAGGGTACGTGCCACCGCTTGTTCCGGCTGACGCCATCGCGAGCGATGGCGCGCGTCTCGCGACCATCACCCCGGCCCCCCGGCCGGTTACGCAGCCGCACTTGTGGCGTGGCCGGATGCTGGTCTTTGCGGCTCTCCTCCTGGCTGCGCTAACGCTGCGGCTCGCCGTGACGTCAATGACGCCGCTGCTCGCCGATGTCGGTTCGGAGCTCGGATTCGGCGCGGTGATGGCCGGCGTATTCGGAATGATGCCGCCGGCAATGTTCGCGGTGGCCGGCCTGCTCACGCCGATAGTGATGATGCGGCTGGGCCTCGAGCGCACAGCGCTGCTTTCCGTCCTGCTCTCCACGGTGGGGCTCGCGGTGCGTCCACTCACCGATGACGTCGGCCTGATGCTCGCACTGACGGCGGTCGCGCTAATTGGCATGGGTGTGGGCAACATCGTTCTGCCACCACTGGTGAAAAGGTACTTTTCCGACCGCATCGCGCTGATGTCGACGCTCTACATCAGTTTTGTGCAACTGGGAACCGTCATCCCGGCAGTGCTGGCTATTCCGGTAGCTGACGCACTGGGCTGGCGGTTTTCGCTAGGGATGTGGGCGGCGGTCTGCGCTGCGGCAATCCTCCCGTGGATCGGCCTTAGCCGGGCTTCCCGCAGGCCTGCCGAGACACCTCGCCGTGCGGCTGACAGGGCCGAGAGTGGCAGAGTGTGGCGTTCACCGCTTGGCTGGGGGCTCGCCGTGATGTTTGGCATGACCGCCCTCATGACATACGTGTTCCTGACCTGGCTGCCGACGATCCTGATCGATGCAGGTATCAGCCGAACTGCCGCCGGTACGCTGTTCGGGGTCTTCATCCTTGCCGGGCTGCTTGGCGTGCTTGTCATGCCCAGCCTCACGTCCCGGATGCGTAATCCGTATCCGCTCGTCGTGGCATGCATGATCGTGATTGTGGCCGGCATGGCCGGACTGCTATTCGCCCCCGGGCACGCGACGGTCGTGTGGATATTTCTGCTCGGTCTGGGACCGTCTACCTTCCCGATGTCCCTCACACTGATCAACCTGCGGTCCCGCACCGATACCGGCGCCGCGCGGCTCTCCGGATTCACGCAGGGCTTCGGTTACGCTGTCGCGTGTACCGGACCGTTCGGGATCGGCGTACTGCACGAACTGACCGGCGGCTGGGCGATCCCGTTCGCTGTTTTGGCTGGTGTCGCGGCGATTACGCTGGTTGCTGCGCGTCACGCCTGCGCCCCTCGTGTGGTTGAGGACACATGGTGATGTCCGATCTTCACTCGCTGACACAGTGCGGAAACACGGGAGTAACCCTCACCGGGCACGATTTGTCCAGGTGAGGAGATTTTGACGGGGCAGTCATTCAGGGCAGCACCGTGGCAACACCAAATTCCTACATTGAGGTCTCCACACTAGAAAGGGGACCGCGATGACGCTCGTGAGCGAACGACCCGCGTCTGACTCGAAGGCGGGCGAACACGTCGAACCCGTTCGCCGGAACGGCCGCTGGATTGACCATTGGGAACCAGAGAACCCGGAATTCTGGGAGAAGACGGGCAAGAAAGTCGCCCGCCGGAACCTGCTGTTCTCGGTGTTCGCCGAACACCTCGGCTTCAACGTATGGGTGCTCTACAGCATCCTCGTCACCCAGATGGGCGCGGCCGGGTTCGTCTTCATGCAGGGTGACGCTGCCGTCAACAACGCTCTCATCCTGATCTCGACGCCCGTCATCGTGGGTGCCATCCTGCGCATCCCCTACACCTTCGCGGTCTCAAAGTTCGGTGGCCGCGGCTTCACCACATTTAGTGCGGCCATGCTGCTCATTCCGACGATCGGCCTAGCCATCGCCTTCAGCCAGCCCGGCACACCGATGTGGGTATTCCTCATTCTCGCTGCGCTCACCGGTTTCGGCGGCGGTAACTTCTCCTCCTCGATGGCGAATATCTCCTTCTTCTTCCCTGAAAGCAAGAAGGGCGCCGCGCTCGGAATCAACGCGGCCGGCGGAAACCTCGGCGTTGCTGTCACACAGCTCGCGATGCCGCTGGTCATCACTGCCGCTCTGCTCTTCACGGCGAACGACGAAGCAGGTTATCGCTTCGCGCTCAGCGTTGCGGCGCTGTTCTGGGTGCCCTTCATCCTTATCGCGATGTTTGGGGCGTGGACCCGGATGGACAGCATCAGCGGAGCTAAACCAGACGGCGATTCCTACCCCCGCGCCATGAAGAACAAGCACACCTGGATCATGGCGTTTCTTTACATCGGGACCTTCGGCTCGTTCGTCGGCTTTTCGTTCGCGTTCCCAACTCTGCTGCGCACCTACTTCCCTGAACTGCAGAACGTCGGCTGGATGGTTGCACTCGGTAACCTGGCCTTCATCGGCGCGCTTGTCGGTTCTTTCTCGCGACCTGCTGGCGGCTGGTTCGCCGACAAGGTCGGTGGTGCGAAGCTCACCTTCCTGGTCTTTGTCGGCCTCTCGCTGAGTATCGCCGCGGTGATGGGGGCACTCGCCCTCGAGAGCTTCCCGCTTTACCTGATCTCGTTCATTACGCTGTTCGTAATCACCGGTATCGGTAACGGCTCCACATACCGCATGATCCCGATGATTTTCAGCGCCAGCGTGCGCCACCGGGCGGAGTCCGAGGGCATCAGCACGGAAGCTGCGCTCGCCTCCGCGAAGCGCCAGGCCGGTGCGGCCATCGGTGTAATCGGCTCGATCGGCGCGTTCGGCGGCTTCATCCTGCAGCAAGCGTTGCGGCTGTCGAACGTCCACCTTGGCTCGATGGCACCGGCCTTCTGGACCTACGCCGTTGTCTTCCTGCTGATGGCGGGCGTGACCTGGTGGTATTACCTGCGGACGTCCTTCGCGATCTCCCGCGCTCCTAGCCTCGCACACGCGAACGTCTGACGTTACGAGCAGCGCGGACCCCTCGGCTGCGGCACTGGGGCGGCAATAGTCCCCAGTGCCCGCAGGCCTTTCCGGACAACCACAATTCACCCTCTCACCTCCGCATGGCAGCCGCCGGACTGGCCCGGCTTCGCTCCAGCGAAGGTCTTCACATTTCAGACAGACACTTCGGCGCTTCCTCCGAGTTTGTTCAGGTGCCGCGACGGCGACGCCGCGAATACACCCTGGCTACCGTCCTGCACCATGTCAGCCTCCAGCCCGTGCGAATGGCTTAAAAAGGGTGACCCGGACGCGAAACAGGGAGGTAACGAAGCGTACATAGCGTGGAATCACCAGCACCAAGAAGGAGCGGCAAAATGCACAAGAAGGTCGTTGTTGTCGGCCACGGTATGGTCGGGCACCGATTCGTCGAGGCGCTCCGGGCACGCGATGAAAACGGTGACTGGGCCGTCACAGTTCTGTGTGAAGAGCCTGTCGCCGCATATGACCGGGTGGCGCTTTCGTCCTACGTGAACACCTGGGACCCGAAAGAACTCGCCCTCGCAGGTAACGACTATCTGGGTGACACACTTGTTGACGTACGGCTCGGGTCGACTGGGACAGCGATCGATCGCGACGCCCACACCGTCACGACCAGCGCGGGTGAGACGATCCAGTACGACAAACTGGTCCTGGCTACCGGCTCCTACGCCTTTGTGCCACCCGTTCCGGGCAAGGATGCACGCAACTGCTTCGTGTACCGCACGCTCGATGATCTCGACCAGATCCGCGCAGCAGCCGAGGCTGCGCCCGCCGGCAGTGCCGCTGTCGTCGTGGGTGGTGGCCTCCTCGGCCTCGAAGCGGCGAATGCCCTCAAACTGCTGGGGCTCACTCCGCATGTCGTCGAGCTTGCGCCGCGCCTGATGCCGCTGCAGGTCGACGAAGGCGGTGGCGCACTACTGAAGAACCTCGTTACCAGCCTGGGGCTCAGCATCCATACGGGCGTCTCCACGGCAGCCATCAAGGAACTGGAGAATGGGCGCCTCGCGGTGGAACTCTCCGACGGCAGTGTGATCGACGCATCGCTACTCGTCTTCTCTGCGGGCGTCAGGCCGCGCGACGAACTTGCTCGCACCGCAGGGGTTGAGGTCGGCGAGCGTGGCGGTGTCATCACCAGCCTCTCCTGCCAGACCTCAGACCCCGATATTTACGCGATTGGCGAGGTCGCGGCTATTGAGGGCCGTTGCTACGGGCTCGTTGGGCCCGGCTACGCTACCGCGGAGGTGGTTGCCGACCGGCTGTTGGGCGGCGAAGCCGACTTCCCGGGCGCAGACCTGTCAACGAAGCTGAAGCTCCTCGGCGTCGATGTTGCCAGCTTCGGTGACGCGTTCGCACAAACACCAGGCGCCCTCGAAGTTGTCTTCAGCAACCCTGCTGCTGGCACATACGCGAAGATCGTCGTCTCTGACGACGCGAAGACGCTCCTTGGCGGCATTCTTGTTGGTGACGCGAGCGCTTACGCGACCCTGCGGCCGATGGTCGGCCGGGAATTACCCGGCGATCCTGCCGCGCTTATCGCGCCAGCAGGAGGCGCGGAAATTGGCGCCGGGGCACTGCCAGACGACGCCCAGATCTGCTCCTGCAACGCGGTCACAAAGGGAGACATTTGCGGTGCGATCGCGAATGGCGCGTGTGACATTGCGTCGGTGAAAGGCTGCACCAACGCAGGGACCTCATGCGGTGGCTGCCTGCCGCTGGTGAAGAAGCTCCTTGCCGACTCTGGCGTGGAACTGTCTAAAGCCCTGTGTGAATGTTTCACGCATTCCCGCGCGGAACTGTTCCAAATTGTGCAGAGCACTGGAATCAGAACGTTCTCGGAACTCATCGCCAAGCACGGTGACGATAGCCGCGGATGCGATATCTGCAAACCAACCGTGGCGTCGATCCTCGCGTCAACGAGCAGTGACCACATTCTTGACGGTGAGCAAGCCTCGCTCCAGGACACCAACGACCACTTCCTCGCGAACCTGCAGAAAAACGGTACCTACTCGGTTGTACCGCGCATGCCGGGCGGTGAGGTCACGGCTGACCAGCTGATCGTGATCGGTGAAATCGCGAAAGAGTTCGACCTGTACGTCAAAGTCACCGGCGGGCAGCGAATCGACCTGTTCGGGGCCCGCGTCGAACAACTGCCAGCCATTTGGAAGCGCCTCGTGGACGCCGGAATGGAATCAGGCCACGCCTACGGCAAATCGCTGCGCACAGTCAAGAGCTGTGTTGGTTCTTCCTGGTGCCGCTACGGGCAGCAGGACTCCGTCAAGATGGCGGTTGACTTGGAGAAGCGCTACCGCGGGTTGCGGTCGCCGCACAAGCTCAAGATGGCCGTCTCCGGCTGTGCGCGCGAATGCGCGGAGGCGCGCGGCAAGGACGTCGGCGTCATTGCAACCGAAAAGGGCTGGAATTTGTACGTCGGCGGCAATGGCGGGCAGACGCCAAAGCACGCTGAATTGCTGGCGGGCGACCTGGACGACGCAACCCTCGTCAAGTACATCGATCGCTACCTGATGTTCTATGTCCGCACTGCGGATCGTTTGCAGCGCACCGCGCCCTGGCAGGAAGCGCTCGAGGGGGGTCTTGACCATCTCAAGCAGGTGATTTGCGAAGACAGCCTGGGTATCGCGGCCGAACTCGAAGCTGCGATGGAACGCCATGTTGCGGGGTACAAAGATGAATGGGCCGGTGTCCTCGAAGACCCGCAAAAGCTTTCCCGTTTTGTCTCGTTCGTTAACGCGCCATCAGAGCCTGACCCTCTCGTTCAGTTCACTGAGGCTGATGGACGCAAGGTTCCCGTAACGCTGGGAATGCCCAGCATGCCCGAAACCGCACCGACAGGGGTGAAATGATGACCGCACTGGATGTTCGCGAACTCCGTACACTGAACAGTTCAGATGAGTGGACGACGGCGTGTGCGTACGACTACCTGCTGCCTAACCGTGGGGTCGCCGTGCTGCTCCCCACAGGGGAACAGGCCGCGCTATTCCGGCTCGATGATGGATCTTTGCGTTCGGTGGGCAACATCGACCCGTTCGCGGGTGCTGCCGTCATGTCGCGCGGATTGGTTGGCGACCGGAAGGGTGAGCCGACCGTGGCGTCCCCCTTGCTGAAGCAAGTCTTTTCGCTAGACAGTGGTATCTGCCTGGATGATCCAGCCCGCGTGCTGGGTGTTTTCGAGGTACGCGTGCGCGACGGTCTCGTCGAGATCCGTCCAGCCCAGGTGCCGCGGCAGCCGAAACAGTGACAGTAACCACCTCTGAGCACCGCCCGCGCAGAAATCTTAGGAGACACCAGTAGCGTGAACACTATGGGAGTTGAGCAGCAGGCCGCGCCCGCACGGCCTGGCGACGACAGCCCCGCCGCGCTAGCCGGCTTTACGATCGGCATTACTGCGGCCCGCCGGGCTGAAGAGTTCGCGACGCTGCTCAGCAAGCGTGGTGCATCTCTCGTTCATGCGCCAGCCATCCGCATAATCCCGCTGGTCGACGACACTGAACTGCACGCCGCCACCGAATCGCTGATCGCGTCGCCGCCGGACATCGCCGTCGCCACCACCGGGATCGGTTTCCGCGGCTGGGTCGAAGCTGCGGATAACTGGGGACTCGCTGAGCCCTTGCTGCAGTCGCTCTCCTCGTCGCGCCTACTTGCACGCGGCCCCAAAGCAAAGGGCGCCATGCGCGCCGCAGGCTTGCGCGAAGAGTGGTCACCAGAGTCTGAGTCGTCAGCCGAGGTGCTCGATCACCTTCTAGAAGAAGGCGTCGAAGGCAAACGGATCGCTGTTCAGTTGCATGGTGCCACGACGGAATGGGAGCCTATCCCAGACTTCTGCGAGGTGATGCGCAGTGCTGGCGCGGAGGTCGTGCCCGTGCCTGTGTACCGGTGGGTGCCACCGGACGATCGTTCGCAACTTGACCGAATGATCGAAATGTCCATTAATGGAGAGCTGGACGCAATTACGTTCACCAGTGCTCCGGCTGTTGCGTCACTGCTCGGCCGGGCGAAGGAAACACGGGTGCTGGAGTCGCTGCTCAACGCGCTCCGGGGCCGCGTTGTTCCCTTCAGTGTCGGGCCAGTGACGGCGGCGCCGCTGGAAGCGCTCGGTGTTGCAACGACGCAACCGCACCGTGCCCGGCTCGGCGCGCTCGCCCGGCACATCGCCGAGGAGCTGCCGAGACGCGCAAGCCACCTTCAAGCGGGGGGACACTACCTCAGCATCCGGGGCAGCTGTGTCGTGGTCGACGGCGCGGTGAAGCAGGTTCCGCCCGCTTCGCTGTCGATCATGCGTGCGCTTGCGCGACGTCCGGGCGCGGTGGTCTCACGCGAAGACTTGCTTGCGGTCCTGCCGGGTGCTGGCGGTGACACGCACGCGGTGGAAACAGCGGTGGCGCGACTGCGCGCGGCGCTCGGCGCGCCGAAGGTAGTGCAGACCGTCGTCAAACGCGGTTATCGGCTCGCGCTTGATCCAGTCGAGTCGGACCCGAAGGGAGACAGGTGAAGGACATGCACGGGCAGATACTTGTTGCGCACGGCACGCGCAACCCCCGCGGTGTGTCCATGATCGCTGCGGTTGCCGACGCGGTATCCGAGCAGGCTGGGCCGACCCGGGTCGCGTTCGTCGACGTGCTTGGACCGTCGCCAGCGGAAATTCTGAGCCAGCTTCGGGGCCCTGCGGCGCTCGTTCCTGCGTTCCTTGCCTCGGGATATCACGTACGTACCGACTTGCCGCGTGAGATCACTGAATCAGGTCATTCCGATGTTCGGATAGCGCCGGCGATCGGGCCCGACCCGGTGCTGGCGGGCATTCTGGCGGAGCGTCTGACGGAGGCGGGGTGGGTGCCGGGAGATGCGGTGGTCCTCGCCGCTGCTGGCTCCTCAGATGAGCGCGCGCTGCGCGACGTGAGGCGTGCGGCCGTCATGTTAGCCGACCGCCTGCACACCCGAGTCGATGTGGGTTATATCGCGACAGCGCAGCCGCGGGTCGGCGCGGTTGTTGACGACGTTCGGCGACGGACAGGCAAACGCGTGTTCATCGCGTCCTACCTCCTCGCGGATGGACTTTTTCATAACCGTCTGTTCGAGGCGGGGGCAGATGGTGTAGCAGCACCGATCGGTGTGCATGACGAACTGGTCAGCCTTATTTGTTCGCGGTTCCGGGCCGCGCGTGCGCTGTCCGTGCCGTCGCTGCGTCGTTAAGCGTCATCCGCGGAAGCGGTGTGCCTGCATGTCCACGCGCCCGTCCCTCACTATCACACCCTCCGCCGTCAGCAAGGCCGTCTGCTTCGTGGCGAGGTGCGCGGGCAGCACACCATCCGCGCGGACCACGCGGTGCCATGGAACGTCACTGCCGTCAGTTCGCAAAATGAATCCAACGGTGCGGGCCGAGCGCAGCCCCGCAGCCTGGGCGATCGAGCCGTACGTCGCCACCTGACCGGGCGGAATGGCTTCGACGAGTGTGCGGACCCGCTCGACGATCTCACCAGTAAGCGCTGGGCTCATGGGGCGAGGCCTTCGAGAATGGTTCGGATCGCGCGCCCCGTAAGGAGCGGGTCTTCTTGGGCGACCATGTGGTCTGTGTCGGCGTCGAACACGGTGAGTGCGTTCCCGAGGGCAGCGGCGAGAGCAGCGCGAAACGCCGGGGTGACGAACGGCGGCGACGCGTGCTTGGCCACGACGAGCACAGTCGGGGTCCCTGTGGGTGGCAGGACTCGGGTGCGCGCGAGTTCCCCAAAGGTAGCTATCACCGCTGGCATACCAATACGCCAATTCACGCGGCCGGTAGGCAGCGTTACAAGATGTTCGTCGAGTTCCCGCTCGAGGACCTCCCGGGCAACACCGCGCCATGCGCCACTGAGTTTGTCGCTGCGCGCTTCCGCCCGGTCGGTGTAGTCGGGGGAGTAGGTTGTCGCGTCCGCAAGCTCCAGCATCCACGCTGGCTCGAGTTCCACTGCGGGATCGAGCAGAACCAGCCCGGCGACCCTTTCGGGCATCGCGCGGCTGAGATGCACAGCGAGGTTTCCGCCGAATGAATGACCGACAATCACCGCTCGGTCGAGGTGCCTGAGAATCGCGGTCAGGTCCGCTACGTGCTGCTCGATCGTCCACGGCGGCACCCAGGGGGACCGCCCGTGGCCGCGCAGGTCAGGAGCAATGACTCGGTAATCGGCGAGTTGATCACGCGCGAAGTGCTGCCAGCGCAGCCCGTGGCCGGTGAGACCGTGCAACGCGAGAATTGCGGGTGCGGATGCAGCTCGTGAACCCGTCGCAGCGCCGTCAGGCGGCGGCTCTTCAGGACCGAACTCGTACACGTTTAGCGGTGTAGCGAAATTTGCCATAGTGATCTCTAACTGTGAACAGGTACAGTTATGCCGGTTACCGCATTGTGATGCAGCAGACACAACACGTCCCGCTCCGCGAGCAATTACAGCGAATCACCGATTCGCTGATGGGGAATTAACCCGGACGAAATGACGTGGACTGTACGCTGATCACACGTGGGTCACGCAATGCTAACCTTCGGGGTTACACGACGAGTGGAGTAGTTCAGATATGGTTCCGACCGCCGGTACCGCCGCGCATTCTCGCGGGGTCGCCACAGGGCGTTCTGAGCTGTCGGCTCCGCTTTCCGGTGACGTGCGTTCACAGTGCATGTCTCCACACCCTGCATTGGTGACGAAATCGGTGCGCCGCACCGGATCGTTACGCGATCACCACCGATCTGTGGTGGTGATCTCACTGTCATCAGCGAGCTGCACCGCAGGCAGCAGCGGACACTCAGCGAGGAGCGCCTGATTATGAACGACGCACCAGACACCTTTGCCGCCGTGCCCGTGAGCCGTCAGCGCAGCGCATGTGCCGATGGAGCACTCGCCGCGTCGCAGCGTCCCACGCTGTCTGGCAGGCAGCGTCCTGAACGCATTCCGCTCTCGCTGGGCGAGCAGCGGTTGTGGCTGATCAACCGTTTCGACCCATACTCGCCAGTGCACAACGTGCCGATCTCTGTCGAGCTCGTTGGGGACGTCGACGGCGCGTCCCTGACCGCTGCTGTGCGCGATCTGATCGAACGACACGAGGTTCTGCGGACGATATTTCCGGCGTCGGCTGATGGACCGTACCAGACGATCGTGCCGTCCAGCGAAATCACCGTCGATATGACGCCAGTGGATCTCGACTTCGGTGACGCGGAGGATCCCGCCGGTGCGATTCTGAAGTTCGCGCGGCAGGGCTTCGACCTGACGAACGAGGTTGCTTTCCGTACTCGTCTCTTCCGGATGGCGGAGGGGGAGTACATCCTTACTCTCGTCGTCCATCACATCGCCGCGGATCGAGCCTCGCTGCGGCATCTGTTACGCGACCTGTTTCAGGCGTACGAGGCGCGCTGCGAGGGAACCGCGCCGGACTGGTCGGCGCTCCCGCTTCAGTACGCGGACTACGCACTGTGGCAACGGGAGCTGCTTGGCGAGGAAACCGATCCGGACAGCGTGATCGCCCGGGAAATCGAGTTCTGGCGCGCTGAACTGGAAGGTTCGCCGGAAGTGTTGCGGCTGCCGCTGGACCGGCCGCGCCCCGCTTTTCAGTCGCTTTGCGGTAAGTCGGTGGATTTCTACCTCGGCCCGCAGGTACATGCGAGTCTGCAGCAAATTGCCGCGAGCCAAGCCGTCCCGATGTTCACGGTGCTTCAGAGTGCCTTCGCTGTATTGCTGTCTAAACTCTGTGCGACTGACGACATCATCATCGGTACGCCTGTCGACAAGCGGGCTGACGATTCGCTTGACCCCATCGTCGGCATGTTTGGCAACACCTTGGCGCTGCGCAGCCGGGTGATCGAGTCGGAGCGCTTCTGCGATCTCCTGAGCCGCTCACAGCAACGCAACTTGGAGGCATTCAGCCACGCGGAGACACCGTTCGAGCGGCTGGTTGAGGTGCTCGGCATTCCGCGATCGCCCTCGCATCATCCGGTGTTTCAGGTGATGCTTTCGCTGCACGACGAAGAGCAGCAGATGACTTCGATCGCGGGACTCGATGTCGCCATTGGCGGGCTTGAAGCAAAAGCAGCTGATTGTGATTTAGAACTCGTTCTTACCGAGACGCTCGGACACAATGGCGAAGCCAGCGGAATCACTGCCTCCATGGTGTACGCCGTTGAACTCTTCGATGAGTCGACGATCGTCGGAATTGTGCAGCGTTTTCAGCGGCTGCTCACGGGGATCGCAACTCACCCGGACCTCCCTGTCAGTGACATCGACGTGCTCACTGACCGAGAGCGCGGTCTGCTCCTCCCGCATCGGAAGACCAGTTCACTCGAGCGTGTGATGAGCTTTGCCGGTCACGGGAGTGCAATCGCGCCGCCGCAGGACAACAAATACTCGGAGATTGTCGGACGCGCTGGCCAGCTTGCTTCGCGCGCGACCGGGTCGACTTTGGGCGCAGGCAGTGACCTCGCTCTCGCGCTGCTGACGTACGCCGCCGGAAAGATGGATGTTACGTCTGCGCAGCGCCTCGCTGAGACAGTGCTGCCGACTCTTAGCCGCAGCAAGAACCGTCCGCCGCACAACACCCGGGAACTCAGCGCATAAATGTCAGACCCTCGTGGTGTCATGTAGCGCATGACTGCACGACAAGCGCTGGCGGACGACGTTCAGATCCGGCTTGTTGGCGCGCCGCAACCTGAACAGACATCCCGTGCCTGGGACGGTGCTGCGCAAGCGCTGCTTGAGCGCGTAACTGGCGGTACCGCCCAGGGGCGTGCCACGGGGACACCCGATTGGGCCCCTGTGCAGGTGCTGGGTGCCGCGGGGACGGGTAAGACCTCGTTCATCGCGGATGTGGCGGTCGCCGCTATGGCTGCGGGCGTGGATCCGGAGTCGATTCTTGTGCTCACACAGTCTCGTGGGGCCAGCATCGCGATGCGTGACGTCATCACCGGTGCGCTGCTTGCGGGCGCGTCCGCAGCAGCGCCCCGCGCGACGCGGGAGCCGCTCGTTCGCACCATTCACTCGTACGCGTTCGCAATTCTGCGCCTGCAGGCCGCACAGTACGGAAACCCGCCGCCACGGCTGATCACGAGCGCTGAACAAGACGCGGTCTTCCGTGAACTCCTTCGTGGCGACATTGAGGACGACGCTGATTACTGGCCGTCAGAGCTTCGTCCAGCGCTGAGCCTCGCTGGATTCGCATCCGAGCTGCGTGACTTGCTGCGGCGGTCCGCGGAGCGCGGGCTGGGGCCGGAGGACCTCGTGAAAATGGGGCGCAAGCACCGCAAGCCAGCATGGGTTGCGGCCGGCCGGTTTGCCGCGGTGTACGAGCAGAGTTCCCTCTTGCGTGGCTCGGTCGGTATGGAAGCGCCCCAGGCCACGGCACCCGCGCTCGACGCCGCGGAACTCGTGAGTTCGGCGGTGACAGCGCTGGTCGTCGACGATGCGCTGCTGACTCGCGAACGTCAGCGCGTGCGCTTCCTGCTGGTGGACGATGCTCAGCATGTGGATCCGCAAGCTGCTGGCTTGATCGAATTGATCGGCCGCGGCTCCGAGCTGACACTGATTGCAGGTGACAGTGATCAGGCGGTGTTCCGCTTCCGCGGCGCGGATCCGGGATTCCTCGAAGGTCTCAATGACACGCCCGGAGCCACACAGATCATTCTGGGGGAGAATCGGCGCAGTGCGCCCGAAATAGTCGAGTGCATCGGCAGGCTCGCTGCCCGGCTTCCCGGCGCCCAGCCGCAGCGCAAGGCTTTGTCGGCTGGGCCGTCCGCCGCATCAGGGCGTGTGCGGGTGCGTATTCTCAGTTCCCCGGCTCGTGAGGCGGCCGTCATAGCTGACACGCTGCGCCGTGCCCACCTGCACGAAGGGGTGCCCTGGTCACGAATGGCGGTAATCGTTCGTTCGGTGCCACAGTTCTCCGCACCAATCCGGCGAGCCTTGCTCGGTGCGGGAGTCCCGGTGAAGACTCCGGTGCCGGAACTTCCGCTGGCGCGGCAGCGCGCGTCGCGCGCGCTTCTGCTCGTTCTCAAGGCGGTGGGCGGGCCAGCCTCTAGCGACCGCGCCGTGCTGAGTCCGGAGGAAGCCGTCGAGCTGCTGTGCGGGCCGATCGGTGGCGCGGACCCGCTGACACTGCGCCGGTTGCGCCGTGGTGTCCGCCGTGCCGAACTCGCGCGTGGAGGGGAACGCGAATCCGCGGACATTCTTGCCAGTCTCGTATGCGCGCGTGATTTGGATGCGTCGCAATCAGCTGCCGGGGACTCTGACGCGGCCTTGCTCGAGTCCCTGACGAAAGTCGAAGCGGAACCGGTGAACCGTGTTCGGAAGGTGCTTCGGCGTGCGTGGAAGGCGCGTGAGCGCAATCGCGGTGTGGAGGAGTTGCTGTGGGAGGTCTGGCGGGCCGCCGGACTCGAGACTCTTTGGGTTCGGCAGGCATTGCGGGATGGGGCGGTGGGTGCCCAGGCCGATCGCGACCTCGACGCCGTCGTCGCGCTATTTGAGGCCGCCGGGAACTATGTTGATCGGCTGCCTGCAGCGTCAGTCAGTGGATTCACCGAGTACATCGCCCACCAAGAGTTGCCTGCCGAACCGATTGTGCGAAAAGCTGCGGGACCGGAGGCTGTGACGCTACTGAGTGCGCACGCCGCTGCGGGAAGTGAGTGGGACGTTGTCGCGGTAGCGGGAGTGCAGGAAGGCACGTGGCCTTCGCTGCGCGGTCGCGGCAGCGTGCTCGGCACAGACGATTTGGATGGTGTACTCCACCGCGATGTCACCGGAGAGCCCGCGGTCCCGGTCTCCCGCGTGGCCCCCATCCTCGCAGATGAGCGCCGACTCTTCCTCCTTGCCTGTGCGCGCGCAAGACGAGTGCTACTCGTGACAGCGGCCCAGAGCGTTGCTGGTCAGTCCGACCTGGCCCCGTCCAGGTTCCTCGATGAGCTGGGCCCAGGAGGCTCGGACGACACCGGCGAGGATCACGCGCCTGCAGCACAGGCACACCTCGTCGACGATGGCACGGGGGAAACGGTGCTGGCGCTTCCCGCGTTAGTCGCGAAGCTACGGGCTGTGGTGTGCTCACCATCTGAATCAAACGAACGAAAAACCGATGCGGCATGCCAGCTTGCCAGACTCGCTGAGGCGGGCGTTGCCGGCGCGCATCCTTCTCAGTGGTACGGACTTGCGCCGGTGTCGACCGATCGTCACCTTTGGCTCGAAGCGGACGGGCCGGTATCCCTCTCGCCGTCTACTGTGGATCAGCTCGTCACCTGCCCGCTGCGCTGGCTGCTCGAGCGTCACGGCGGTAGAGACAGTAGCGACACCAGCGCGGTTAAAGGCGTACTCGTTCACACGCTTGCGCAGGCGGTCGCCGGGAATCTGAACGAGACACAGGTCCGGGATGCTCTGGTGCGCGCGTGGGAGAAGGTCGACGTCGGATCGCCGTGGTACGCCCGGCACGAGCGGGCTCGCATGGACAGCATGATCTCCAACTTCTCCGCATGGCTCCGGCAATCCCGCACCGAGCTTACGGAGGCGGGAGTTGAAGTTGCGGTGGACGGCGTGCTGCCCGGCTCCGGCGGTACAGAACCGGATGTGCGGCTGCGCGGCCGTATCGATCGGCTCGAGTACGACAATGACGGACGGCCCGTGATCGTCGATGTGAAAACGGCGCGGACACCGGTCAGCTCAGCCGCGGCCACTGAACATGCGCAGCTTGCCACCTACCAAGTCGCCGCTGCAGCGGGGCTCGTGCACGGTGAACCCGCAGCCCCGCCGGGCGGTGCGCGCCTCGTGTTCGTCGCGAAAACACATAAGAACACGGGGGCGGCCGAACGCTCGCAAACACCACTGTCACCCGAACAGATCGAGCATTGGACGGATGTAATCCGGCAGGCTGCGTCAGCAACGCGAGGACCTGCCTTCGAGGCCCGTGTGAGTGACAGCTGTAGCCACTGCCCCGTTCGGGGGAGCTGTCCAGCCCAGGACACCGGGCGGCAGGTGACGCAATAATGCCAGCGCCTCCACACACACGGGCTGAACGGGGACGCTCCCGCCCCGCTCGGAAGAAGGATGTGCCAGACTTCAGCCGCGCGCGCTTCGCGCCCACGGAACTCGCGCACGCGCTCGGCCTGCCGGAGCCGACCCCAGAACAGCAAGCCGTTATCGCAGCACCGGCGGGGCCCTTGCTTGTAGTGGCAGGGGCTGGAGCCGGAAAGACCGAAACTATGGCGGCCCGTGTGGTGTGGCTGGTCGCCAACGGATTCGTACAACCGGAACACGTTCTGGGGCTGACATTTACGCGAAAAGCAGCCCACCAGCTTTCCGCCCGGATCCGCAGCCGACTGGCGCGACTTGCGGGAACCCGTCTCGTGCACGCGGCAGACCCGTCCGGGCAATTGCGCGCACAGCTCAGCATGAGTGAGCCTGAGGTCAGCACTTACCACGCGTATGCGGGCAGACTCCTTGGCGAACACGCGCTGAGGTTGCCCATCGAGCCGTCGGCCACGTTGCTCAGCGAAACCGAGCTGTGGCAGATCGCGCACCGCGTTGTCAGCACGTGGGACGGTGAACTCGACATTGAGCGCACCCCAGCGACAGTCACAAGTGCCGTCCTTTCACTGTCTGCGGCATTGGACGAACACCTCGCAGACATCGACGACCTCGGCACCGCCCACGTCGATCTCGAAAAACTCGTCCACTATCTGCCGGCAGGCCCGCGACAGCGGGCAGCGCCCAGCCAGCGATTACTGTCATTGCTGGAGACACAGCACCAGCGCCTGCAACTTGTGCCACTCGTGAAGCGCCTGCGTGCAGTATTGCGCGAAGAAGGCGCACTGGACTATGGAAGTCAGATGGCTCTCGCCGCGCGACTCGCCGCGTCACACCCAGAAGTCGGAGCCGCCGAAAGAACGCGCTTTCGTGTCGTGCTCCTTGATGAATACCAGGACACGGGGCATTCGCAGCGGATTCTGCTCGCTGGCCTGTTCGGTCGCGGCATGGACGCCGGGCTCGCGGTCACCGCAGTAGGTGATCCCATCCAGTCGATCTATGGCTGGCGTGGGGCGTCCGCAGCTAATCTGCCACGATTCGCCACCGACTTCCCGCAAGGCAGCGGAGCCCCCGCGCCCCGGCTCGAGCTCTTGACGAGCTGGCGCAACCCGGAACGTGCGCTAGCACTCGCTAACCAGGTGTCGGAACCCTTGCGGCGCAGAGGAGTTCCAGTATCCGTTCTCAAGCCGCGGCCAGCCGCACCAGACGGTGACGTGCATGTCGGGCTCTTTCCCGATATCGCGAGCGAACGGTGCTGGGTGGCGCGGCAACTTCAGCTCGAATACGAACGTGCGCAGCAACAGGGCGAGTCGCCGCCAACAGCGGCTGTGCTGGTCCGGCGCAACCGAGACGCCGCGGCACTCGCCGAAGCACTCCATGGTGTTGGCCTGCCCGTGGAAGTTGTAGGGCTCGGCGGCTTGCTCGAGACCCCTGAGGTGCAGGATCTTGCCGCCATGCTGCGGCTTGTCGCTGACCCGGCAGCGGGTACCGCAGCGTTGCGGATTCTCACCGGCGCGCGGTGGCGGATCGGTGCCGCCGACCTCGCCGTGCTGTGGCGGCGCGCTCGTGAACTCGCTGTCCATGCGGGGGGCGGGTCGATATCGGTCACGACTCGAGCGGAGCTCGATGCCGCGCTTGACGATGCGCTTCCCGGGGAATCGGCGGAGCAACCGGGGCTTTCCGACGCAATCGCCGACCCTGGGCCCGAAGCACATTTCTCTGCTGCCGGTTACCAGCGCATCACTGAATTGGCTCGAGAGCTGAATTCATTGCGCGATCGGTTAGGGCAGCCACTCACGGAGCTGGTCGCTGATGTTGAGCGCACAATGGGTCTCGGTATCGAGACGGAAACCCGCGGACTCCGTGCGGAGGGGACCGTCCCGGGGGCGGGACGCGAGCACCTCGACGCATTCGCTGACGTCGTGGCTGGCTATGCCCGCCAGCCGGCGGCGTCACTCGCGGGTTTGATGTCTTTTCTCGACGCGGCGGCGGTCATCGAGAATGGCCTGACACCTGGCGAAACGAGAGTGGCGCCGGACCGGGTGCAGATCCTGACTGTGCATTCGGCTAAGGGGCTCGAATGGGAGGTCGTCGCGATACCGCACCTGGTCGACCGTGTCTTTCCGTCGTCCACCGCCTCCGAGACGTGGCTGACATCGATAAGTCAGCTCCCTTCCTCGCTGCGCGGCGACCGCCGAGACGCCGGTACCGAAGACCCGGCAGTCTCGGGAGACACCGATGGTGTGCCGGTACTCACGCTCGACGACGTGCACGACCGTAAACAGCTCGAGGAGGCGATCACGCGGCACCAGGACGAGTTTCGAGCCCGTGGGCTCGACGAAGAACGTCGATTGCTGTACGTGGCACTCACCCGAACAGAGCGTGCGCTGTATGTCTCCGGCCACCATTGGGGGGAGACCAGCGATAAGCCGAGAGGGCCGTCTGCTTTTCTGGAAGAGCTGCGCGACTATGCCGACAGCTCCGGTGCAACGATTGTGGAATGGGCGGACACACCACCCGACGGCGCGGAAAACCCGCTGACCGCAAATGCGCGAACCAGCACGTGGCCGATTGACCCGCTCGGAGCGCAGCGTGCGAACGTCGAGGAAGGCGCTGCACGCGTCTTAGCTGCACTTCAGAACGCTCGAGGTGAAGGCGACGCACCCGCGGCGGCTCCAGAAACCCCCGACGGGGCGAAATGGGCAGCAGACGTGGATGCGCTGCTCGCGGAACGGGAACGGCGCCGCGCTCGCGAGGTTGTCGTGGAGATGCCCCGACACCTTTCCGTCAGCAACCTGGTTGAACTCGCGAGTGACCCGCAAGAACTCGCGCTGCGATTGCGCCGGCCACTCCCGTATCCGCCGAACCCGCTCGCGCGTCGCGGCACCGCGTTCCACGCATGGCTCGAGCGCCGCTACGGCGCCACCCGATTGCTCGACCTGGACGAATTGCCAGGCGCCGCTGACACTGGAGCGAGCCCAGATGCTGATCTCGGAGAACTGCAGGACGCATTTCTCGCGTCCCGCTGGGCGATGCGCAGTCCAATCGAGGTCGAAGTTCCCTTCGAGACAACCATCAACGGCACCGTGCTGCGGGGGCGGATCGACGCTGTTTTCCGCGACGATGACGGCGGCTATAGCGTCGTGGACTGGAAGACCGGGAAGGAACCCGGTCCTCGTGATCAGGCTGCCGTAAGTATGCAACTCGCGGCGTACCGCATCGCCTGGGCCGACCTCATGGCCGCACGGGGCGAGCCGGTAGCGCTCGAGAAGGTACGTGCTGCATTTCACTATGTCCGGTCTAATCGCACCATTTCGCCCCATGACCTGCCCAATCGGGATGGACTGCGCGAACTGCTCGCGAACCCTGGCGACACGCGACACAGTGGTGCGCGGTAGAACACGGCCTGCAGGGCCGATTAGGCTCGGGCAATATGACGAGAAGAATTCTGCTCTTCGGCGCAACCGGGTACACCGGCGGCCTCGTTGCGCGTGCACTCATCGAACGCGGCGAGGTCCCAGTTCTGGTGGGCAGGAACCGGGCAGCTCTCGACGCCCGTGCCGCGGAAATCAAACCGTCGGACCCGCCGTACTCAATGGTGCTTGATGTCCACGACGTCGGGTCGCTGCGCCGAACCATTTCCGCTGATGATGTGATCGTCACGACAGTTGGGCCCTTTCACGCGCATGGCCGCACAGTCGCCGAAGCCGCCGCGGAAGCGGGCGCCGCCTACCTGGATTCGGCGGGCGAACCGCCCTTCATCCGCTGGACCTTCGAAAAGCTGGGGGCACGTGCCGCGCAACGCGGAGCCCGGATCATGCCCGGCTTCGGACACGAGTATGTGACTGGCCAACTCGCTGGCGCCTGGGCGCTGGAACGTGCTGCCGAGATGGGTGTGCCGCACCGACTCGAGGTCGGCTACTTCCGGACCGGTGGTTCACTGTGTTCCCTCAGTCGCGGCACCGTTGCGTCGCTGGCCGGCAGCAGCCTAGAACGTTCCTTCACGTTTCGCAGCGGTGTGCGTGCCGAACGTCCCGGCGCGCGCAGCACCTCATTTCGCGTGGACGGCCGCAAGCACTCCGGCTTCAGCATCGGTACGACCGAGCATCTGACGCTGCCGGAAATCTCTCCGAGTCTGCAGGAACTCGACGTTTACCTCGGCTGGTTCGGTAAAGCGTCACCGCTGCTTTCCCGAGCGAGCTTAGCGGGACCTGTGCTCTCTCGGCTGCCTGGCGCGAAACGTATCGTGACATCGGTGGGAAGCCATCTTGGTGGGCTGGGTAAACCAGGACCTGACGGCCCCGAACGTGACCAGTCAGGTGTGATTGTCACGGCGCGTGTCTTCGCGAAAACGAAGCAGAAGCTGAGCGAAGTGACGCTAAGCGGCCCGAATGGTTATCAGTTGACGGCCGAGTTGCTCGCATGGGCGGCAACCGTCGAGTCTCACGCGAGCGCCCGGTCGGTTCACCGGCGTACCGGTGTACTCGGGGCAGTTCAGGCGTATGGGCTGGGAGTCCTCCGCGACACCTGCCTGCACCTGGGTGTCGCGGAGCCTGGGACCGTGCCCGTTTCCTGAGGGCAGCGCAATTACCGAGCTATTACAGCTAGGAGTCGTTGTGTGCTGTCCGCACTGGCCAGTGCGGCTGGGGCGATAAGCTACCCCGCGTGCGGGGACTTATCCGGATACGCCGGGAGGCGGCGGAGTCACTAACTGGGCGGCCGGAATACGCTTTGGTCGGCGTCATCACCATGCCGAAGCTGAAGCGCAGTCCCATCGCATCAATTGTGCGGCGCGTGACCGGGGCACTTACTGCGCTGCTGCTGACATCCGCACTGGTGTATTTCGACCGCGACGGCTATTCCAACTCGGTCGACGCGCCACTGACCTATCTAGATTGCCTGTATTACGCGACCGTCAGCCTTTCGACCACCGGATATGGCGATATCGCCCCACTTACGCCGTTTGCCCGGGCGACGAACATCTTTCTCATCACGCCGCTGCGCGTGATGTTCTTCATCCTGCTTATCGGTACCACCCTAGAAGTACTCACAGAGACCTCGCGGCAGGCGTGGCGGATTCAGCGCTGGAGGCGACAGGTGCGCAATCACACCATCATCGTGGGCTATGGAACGAAAGGCCGTACGGCGGTATATGCGATGCTCGGCGACGGAGTGCGGCCCACCGAGATCGTTGTGGTCGACACTGACCCCGCGATGCTCGAGTCGGCCCAGGCACGCGGTCTGGTGACGGTGCACGGCTCCGCGACGAAATCTGATGTCCTCAAACTGGCGGGAGCACCCCACGCAGCCGCGATCATTATCGCTACCAACAGGGACGATTCAGCTGTCCTCGTGACGCTCACGGCGCGCGAACTAGCGCCGCGGGCGAAGATCGTTGCTGCCGTCCGCGAAGCGGAAAACACCCACCTTGTGAAGCAGTCCGGTGCGGATTCTGTGGTTGTGTCGTCGGAGACGGCGGGACGGTTGCTCGGTATCGCTACCACGACACCGAACGTCGTCGAAATGATCGAAGACTTGCTCACTCCGGAAGTTGGATTCGCGATCGCGGAACGCGCGGTGCGTCCAGAGGAGGTCGGCTCATCACCGCGGCAGCTGACGGACATTGTGCTCGCTGTCGTTCGCGGCGGACAGCTCACGCGCGTAGATCAGCCGTCAGTCGGTATGGTCGAAGCTAACGATCGACTCCTCCATATACGCCGCGCACCAGATGAGAAACCAAAGTGGCCAACGGGTTAGAAGCGTTCGAACTGGCGACTACGCCTGCGCTGTCTCGTTCCGCTCTCGAACGAGCCGCGGAGTTGCGCACGAATGCCGCGGTCCTTGCGACTGGCTGGCATGACTCTGCTGTGCTCACGCTGAACCGCGCGAACGAGGCACCGGGTACGCCAGCGGGGCTGCAACTCATTCGGGGCGCAGAGATTAGTGCCGCGCCGCCGCGCGGAGCCGTGTTGATCGCGATAGACAGCAGCGCGACGGTAACTGGGCACGTGTGGGCGCTGCGCCGTGAACTTCCGCCCGGTCCCGTCACAACGCTACGTGACGCTGGGTCGTTGCTGACACCTCGCGACGCAGGGTTGTTCACCACTGCACAAGCGGTGCTGAACTGGCATGACACGGCGCGCTTCTGCCCCTCGTGCGGTGCGCGCACGCAGGCCATCTCCGCGGGCTGGGCCCGATCGTGTGACGGTTGCGGCCGCGAAGACTACCCGCGCACCGATCCAGCCGTTATTTGCCTTGTCCATGATGGTGCGGACCGTGTTTTGCTCGCGAGGCAGCCAACTTGGCCCGAAGGCCGCTACTCCCTGCTCGCGGGGTTCGTCGAAGCTGGCGAGTCCGCTGAAGCGTGTGTGCTGCGTGAGGTGGCTGAGGAGGTTGGCGTGGCCGTGGAGGGAATCCGGTATTTGGGGAGCCAGCCGTGGCCGTTTCCGCGCTCGCTGATGCTCGGTTATCACGCCGTAGCCGATCCCGCCGCGCCGATCGTCCCGGAACCGGGAGAAATCGAGGACGCGCGCTGGTTCCACAGGGCAGAGGTCGAGTCTGCGGTCGCAGTGAACCAGGGACCGGCCGTGGGTAAACGGCGCTTCACCGCGCCGGGCGCGGTCTCGATTGCGCACGGCATCCTGTCTGCATGGGTGCGGACTCGGCACCGGTGAGCGGGGTGCGGACTCGGCACCGGTGAGTGGGGTGCGGACTCGGCACCGGTGAGTGGGGTGCGGACTCGGCTAGCTGCCGAGTATTTGCTTGACCTGGGCGAGTGACGGGTTGGTCGCGGTCCGTCCGTCCGCGAATTCAATCGTCGGGACGACGTGGTTTCCGTTGTTGACCCGGCCGACGAATTCCGCGGCGTCGGCGTTCACCTCGATGTCGACTTCCTTGTAGGCGATGCCTGCTGCGTCGAGCTGCTTTTTCAGCCGGATGCAGTAGCCGCACCACGTCGTCGAGTAGATCGTGAGGGGCTGTTCGATGGTGTTTGTGTTCGCTGCCACGATCAGAGTGAACTATTGGTTGCGCCGCGAACATTCCGGTGGAGCGTAAGGTGTGGGGATTTTCACTCGGCGGTGGTTTTCGCTGTGAGACGGCTGTCGCGCCGCTGATTGTCAGAGCCGCCTGTCATGATGGGGGCCATGCACGCGACGTCTCGACGGTCCGCGCCTTCGGGGCGCTCATCCGCTACTGATCTGCTGGAAGGTCTTGACCCTGAGCAACGTGCCGCAGTTGTCGCGCCGCGAGGTCCGGTGTGTGTGCTCGCGGGGGCGGGCACGGGTAAGACGCGGACGGTGACGCGGCGGATCGCGCATCTCGTCACTGGTGGGCACGTCGCAGCGAATCAGGTGCTTGCGGTGACGTTCACGTCGCGCGCCGCGGGCGAGATGCGGACCAGGCTTCGTGAGCTAGGGGCTGCTGGCGGTGCGGATCCTTCGTGCGGAAGTGTGCAGGCGCGCACATTCCACGCAGCGGCGTTGCGTCAGTTGCGATACTTCTGGCCCCGGGTGATTGGCGATAGTTCGTGGCAGTTGCTGGACCGGAAGTTTCCGGCAGTCCGGCAAGCGGCTCAGCATGCCCGGGCGTCTACTGATCCGGATAGCGTGCGTGATTTCGCAGCGGAGATCGAGTGGGCGAAGTCTTGTTTGATTGCCCCGGACGACTATGCTGCGGCGATCGCCGAGGAGGGGCGTGATTCTCCCGCGCCGCCGGAGATCTTCACTCGCGTGTATCAGAACTATGAGCAGCTCAAAGTGTCGGGTGACACCATGCTGCTGGATTTCGATGATTTGCTGATCTTCACGGCGGCTGCACTCGAGGAGAACGCAGTGATCGCCGAGGAGTTCCGTGATCGTTACCGTTCGTTTCTTGTCGACGAGTACCAGGATGTGAC
The DNA here is from genome assembly GCF_026041215.1 of Hoyosella sp. YIM 151337. Lineage (GTDB taxonomy): Bacteria > Actinomycetota > Actinomycetes > Mycobacteriales > Mycobacteriaceae > Hoyosella. Next base: position 322,631 of record NZ_JAPEIQ010000006.1, on the reverse strand, counting down.
GCCGCTGCAGCAACGGTTGCTCGATACGTGGCTGGGCGCACGTGACGATCTGACGGTGGTGGGGGATGCAAACCAGACGATTTATTCTTTCACAGGCGCATCACCTGCGTATCTTCTGAATTTTTCGCGACGTTTTCCGGAGGCGACGGTGGTGCGGCTGGTGCGTGACTACCGGTCGACGCCCGAGGTGGTGACGCTGGCAAACCGGGTGATCGGTGCTGCGAAGGGCCGCATCGCGGGGATGCGGCTCGATTTGATCGGCCAGCGACCGAGCGGTCCCGACCCGGAGTTCGTTTCGTTCGATGACGAAGTGAGCGAGGCCGCGGGAATCGCTGGTCGTGTGAAGAAGCTGCTGCAGCGCGGTGTGCCTGCTTCTGAAATTGCGATCCTTTTCCGCATTAATGCGCAATCTGAAGTGTATGAGGAGGCGCTTACCGAAGCGGGGATCTCGTTCCAGGTCCGCGGCGGTGAAGGCTTCTTTTCACGTTCGGAGATTAAGCAGGCGATGAGTGCTCTGCGTGCAGCAGCCGAACGTAACGATCTTCCCGGGGACGCAATGCTGAGCCAGGTTGTTCGTGCAGTGCTTGCGCCAATTGGCCTCACTGAATCACCACCAGCGGGTCAGCAGGCACGGGAGCGGTGGGAATCTCTTGCCGCGCTGGAGCGACTAGCAGACGATCTTGCCGAAACACATGAAGGCCTCACGCTTCGACAGCTAGCGGGTGAACTGGACGAACGCGCCGCGTCGCGGCAGCCTCCTGTGGTTGACGGTGTGACCCTCGCGTCGCTGCACGCCGCGAAGGGCCTTGAATGGGACGCGGTGTTTCTCGCGGGACTTACGGACGGGACATTGCCGATTTCGCATGCGCTAGGCGACCGTGACGGGACGGGGGCCGAGAGTGCCATTGAAGAGGAGCGACGGCTTTTCTACGTTGGTGTGACGCGTGCCCGGGAGCATTTGACGCTGACCTGGGCGCTGGCGCGCGGTGAGGGCGGACGAAAAACCCGCAAGCCTTCCCGGTTTCTTACTCCGCTGCTCCCGGCTGACGCCGTAGCACGCAGCAAGGGCGGGACCGGCGCCAAGGGAGTTCAGAAATCTTCGCGCGACACTCTCGACAGCGCAGGTGAAGATCGGTTCGAACGCCTCAGAGCATGGCGGCTCGAGAAGGCACGCGAACTCAACGTGCCCGCGTATGTGGTTTTCACGGACGCGACTCTGACGGCGATTGCCGCGCGGCAGCCCGCTGACAATCGGACTCTCGGCATGATTCCGGGCATCGGCGCTGCGAAACTCGAGCGTTTCGGCGCTGACGTTCTCACCGTCGTCAATGACAGTGTCCGGCAACGCTGATTGCGTTTTCGCAGGTAGAAAATAGGTTGTGCGGTCAGTGCGACCAGGTTTAGTCTGTTAACACCCGGCGCGCGGGGGACGCTCTGCTGTCTCACCGCGTGTCACTACTCGGGCAGGCCCAAGGTGTCTTCCCGATCTGACTGAGGAGGAGTGAGGTGGACAACGCAATCGCAGGTGCGATCCACGGCATTGGTGTCAATGCGTGGGCCGTTATGGCTGCTGCTCCCGCCTCCTCCGCAGCTGCGGGCAACGTAGCGACGTTGCGTCACCGTTTCCTGACGGTACCGAAGGCGGCGCCGCCCGCCCTCGCTGCACAGCGAGAGCTATTCAGCCAGATCGCCCCAGGGTCCATCACGGTCTCACAGCGAATCCCTTCTTAGTCACTTAGGGGATTCCCGCACACGAGGCCACGGACCCGCCAGCCGGTTCCGTGGCCTTGGTCATCACATTGCGCGTGACGATTATTTCGTCGACTTCGCGCTGGTTCGCTGCTGAGGCCCCGGTCCGCTGGTCAAGGAATGCACAAACAGACCTTTACCTAGCCCGAGGAGCATCACCGTGACTATCGACGTTGGAAGTAGCCAAGTCGAACCGTCCGATTCCCTGTCCGTAGTTCGTGCCATGCCCGACAGGCACCGGGCTTTGCCGTGCCGACAGGGCGATCCCGACCTGTGGTTCGCAGATAGCCCCGCAGACCTGGAATATGCAAAGTCGCTGTGCGCACATTGTCCAGTGCGCGCACGCTGTCTTGAACTAGCTCTCGACCGTCAGGAGCCGTGGGGCGTCTGGGGCGGGGAAATTTTCGATCGGGGGACAGTCGTCGCCCGGAAACGGCCGCGAGGCCGTCCGAGAAAGGCGAACCCGGCCGCATAGGTGCCGGAAGCGGTCACTGAATGACCGCCTCCGGCACCCATTGCCGCACGATTTGGCCAAAAGGAACGTGCGCATCGAGCTGACACAGCACCGCGACCGTGCTGAGCAGAACCCGGTGCAGCATCATGAACTGCGCAGGCATCGTGAATGTCCGCGCAGTACGGAATTCACTGCCGCGCCAATCAGAGTATTGGGCAGCGACGGCCTGCATCCATTCGCGGGAGAAAGTGAATGAGTCCGTGCGAAGCGGCTCAAGGAGCGGGTGCAGGAACTGTGCAAGGTCATCGACATCTGGTGCGCGCTCACCCGCAAGGAATCCTGCCTCGGCCATGTGCCCGATCAGGTCTCCGTAGCGTTCCGCGACAGCAAGCTGGATCATCTTCGTGAGCTCGGTTGGGAAGCCACCTGGCAGTGGCACGACAGCGCCGAAGTCGATAACACCGAGACGCCCGTCGTCGAGGATCATGAAGTTCCCTGGGTGCGCGTCGGTATGGATCAGCGACACCAGCGCGGGTGAGGACAAGGCAAACTCTGCCAGCAACTGCGCAGCATGGCTGCGCTGAACGGCACTGCCCCCCGCGATGATTCGCGACAGCGGCGCCCCCTCGATCCACTCAGTCACCATCACCTTCGGTGCGCTTGCGACAACCTTAGGAATCCGGATGTAGGGACTGTCGTTGAACGCGCGCGCGAAGGCGCGCTGGTTATCCGCTTCAAGGCGATAATCGAGTTCCTCGACTGAGCGTTCAGTGAGCTCCTCCACCAAGGATCGGATGTCTGTTCCGGGTGCGAGCGGTTTGAACAATGGCGCGAGCCGGGCGATCTGGCGCAAATCTGAGCGAAGCGCCTCATCGGCGCCCGGGTACTGGATCTTGACAGCGACGTCCCGCCCGTCCGACCAGCGGGCTTTGTGCACCTGCCCGATGCTCGCTGCCGCCGCTGGAGCGTCGTTAAATTCACTGATGCGCTCGCGCCACGATGTCCCCAGCTGCTGGTCGAGCACCCTGTGCACCTGCTGCGGACGCATCGGTGGCGCATCACGCTGCAGTTTGGTGAGAGCGTCACGATAGGGGGCTGAAAGATGCTCAGGGACGGCAGCTTCGAAGACGCTCAAAGCTTGTCCCAGCTTCATCGCGCCGCCCTTGAGTTCGCCGAGGACGTTGAACAACTGCTCGGCGGCCTTGGCCGCCATCTCCGCGCTGACTTCTTCGCTGCTCTGCCCAGCAATCCTGCGCCCGAGGCCAGCAGCGGCCCGGCCTGCATAGCCGAGGGGCAGTCTGGCGAGTTTCGCAGTGCGGGCGGCGCGGCCCCGGGGAATCGCAGTCACCCCCACATCATTACCGAATTTCGCGATACTGCCCAACTTCCCTTCTGTCGTGTCGAACAGGGGCGGCCCGTCACGCTGCGGGTTGCGAGCTGTCAGGAGCTTGTCCCCAGCACGCGCACAAGGGATGCCGCGGCCATTCGCGTGGGACGATTGAAAAGTCGCTCGCGTCGAACTCCACGGTGGTTCCGAGGGTCTGCGGCGGCTTCGGCGAATGAGGTGGTACCGCGCCTTCACGAGACTGGCGAGTCGCCGCGAGAATTGTATGAATCTGGCTAAGCGTGTACGCCGCTGCTGCATAAACAGCCGCTGGTGGTGCGTGTGGGACGCTGCCCGCCAGTTGGGCTGCGAGATGCGGCCACTCTGGATCTCGATCAGTTCGATACAGGTCCGCGCATCGCAAGCAACTCGTAAGTCCTGGAAGGACGAGCGGGCCTACCAGCCCGCGCCCGTCGCGTATCCGGACGGCGAGGCTGGGGAGACGTTCACGCGTGAGGAAGTCGCTGAATACAGGGCTCGCAAGTGATGTATCGGTGATCAAAACCAGCAGCGGGCGTAACCGTGCGACGCGCTGCTGGGTGCGCTGCTGATTAGGAGTGGTGAATTGTGTCACGATAACGCCGAGCTCCGGCAGCGCGCGCAGCAGCACGTCCGCTATTGGGCCTTGCCCAGCAAGTGCGACGTCTGGCGGTTTGCGAACCGTCGGGGAGACCACGGCCGTCAGAGCACCCGCGTCGCGCAGCTGGCTGAGCAGCGCCATAAGTGCGGTCTTAGTGATCCCGTCACGCTCACCATGGCGCACCACCTCATCGATGGTGCGGGACCCGTCGAGGCTGCGAAGCAAACGTGCAAGAACCTCGGCTGTGCAGCTCTCTGGGGGAGTGATAAGCAGCGTGGACTCGGGATTCCAGCCAATCTGCACGTCACCGCTGGGGCGTACGAGCACCGGGCGGGTGCGATCGAGGAGCAGGCACTGGCGATCACTGGCAGCCATCACATTCGGCGTCACGCTGCAAGCTTCGCACGTTCTCACACGGAGGCCCGTGAGTTATCCACAGGATTGCCGATCTTCGGGCGCCCGCTGCGACTTATCCACAGTTTCGGCGCTCAACCAGCCACTTCGGTTCTCAAACGAGCCCGGCGACCGAGAATCGATGGGCTGAACGCGGACGGTTCGGCCGATGATCGCTATCCTTCACATCATGAGCGACGGATCGCGGCGGGCCCGCAGTGCCGCCCCATCACCCGTCAATGCGGGAAGTTCACAAACAGCAGGAACTCAGACCATTCCGCGGGATGAGCCAAAACTGAGGCAAGAGGCGCATTCCTCCTCCGCGTATGACACGGCTGAGATCGAGATCCGGCGGAGCCCGCGAAGGCGGAAGACCATCAGTGCCCGCCGGGAGGGCAATCGAATTGTCGTCCTGGTGCCGAGCGGGCTTTCCGAGTCCACTGAAGCGGAACTAGTGGAACGTATGGTCACCAAGCTGCGTAAAGCGGATGATAGGCGCGATACAGATCGCGGTCGCGACAATGCTCGTCTCGCCGAACGCGCGCGGCAGCTGTCGTGGCGGTGGCTGGATGGCGCCGCCGAGCCAGTCTCAGTGCGATGGGTTCCGGCTATGCGGACACGGTGGGCGTCGTGCACACCAGAAGACGGCACAATCCGTGTGAGCACCCTGCTGCGCGCCGTGCCGGACTATGTCCTCGACTATGTGCTGGTGCACGAACTTGTCCATTTGATCGTGCCCGGGGGACATCCGCCCGAATTCTGGGAACAGGTGTATCGCTTTCCCCGGACTGAGCGCGCCATCGGCTTTCTTGAGGCTTATTCGCGAATGAGCACGGCGAAAACTGACGGCGCCGACGAAGCAGCAGAGTGCGACGATGACGATCGGGCGATCGCGGCGGAGCGCTGATCAGTTGCCTGCTGGGCGGTCGTCCCCGTCCTCGCCATCACCTGCACTGCCCGGGTCGTTTTTGGGGGCGTCGTCGTTCCCCTTACCGCCGGACGAGCGCTCCTGTTCTTCGGTCCGCCGCAGCTGGGCGATCGGGTCGTCCTCGAAGAACGACGTATCGCCTCCCACCACTCGGTCGACAAACGCGGCCGGGTTGTCGAGGTCGCTGGAGTCGGGTAGTAGGTCGGGATGTGCCCACACGCCGTCACGCTGCTCGATACTGCTGAAAGCCACGAGTTGTGACCAGAGCTGTGCGGCCTCCCGGATGCGGCGCGGGCGCAGCTCGAGCCCGATGAGGTTGGCGAACGTCTGCTCGGCCGGCCCGCCCGAGGCCCGGCGGCGGCGAAGATTTTCAGTGAGCGCCGCCGCAGCGGGTATCCGGTCGGATAGGGCCTGGGAGACGACGGTTTCGACCCATCCTTCGATGAGCGCGAGCATCGTTTCAAGCCGCTCCAGCGCCGCCTTCTGCTCAGGAGTGTTCTGGGGCTCGAAAGCGCCCTGCTGGAGGAGTTTCTCGATCTCCGCCGGATTGGCGAGCGCCATCGGGTCGATGCCGCGCGCGGCTTCCTCGATCGCGCTGAAATCGATGTGAATGCCGCGTGCGTACTCTTCGACAGCCGCCAGGATTCGGCTGCGCAGCCACGGTACGTGGCTAAACAGGCGCTGATGCGCAGCCTCCCGAGCGGCGAGGAACACAAGAACCTCACGGTGCGGTAAGTCAAGCCCCTCCGCGAAGGTCGCGATTGCTTCAGGAAGCAGAGCCGCGGTGCCGGCCGGGCCGAGCGGCAGTCCGATATCCGTCGACGTCAGAAGTTCTTTTGCGAGATGGCCGAGGCCCTGGCCGAGTTGCGAGCCGAACGCGGCCCCGCCCATTTGCTTGATGATCCCCATCATCGGGCCAACCATCTCGCGGGCCTCTTCCGGCAGCCCCTTCACCCACATGCCGGACATCTGCTCGGCTACCGGATCGCAGAGCTGCGGCCACGTGCTGATGGTGTTCTCGAGCCAGTCATTTGGCGTCCATGCTGCGGTGCGAGTTGCCCCGGATGGGAGGGTGGTCGCGCCGTCGAGCCACACGTCAACGAGGTGGATCGCGTCTTTGACCGCGGTGCGCTGACGTTCCGAAACCGGGGTGAACGTACCGATGTGCTGGCGCGCAATGTTCTTTGCCAATTGGTAGTTGACCGGACTCTGGCCGGACTGACCCATTGTGGTGCCCATACCCGACAGCATCTGGCCGAACTGGCTCAGCATCTTGCCCAGCGCTGCCGGGTCGAATGCGCCAGGATTGAAACCGAAGGCACCGGCACCGAAGGGGTTACCGGAGCTGGCGTCACCCGAACCGCCAGATCCGGGGCCCTGGGAGCCCTGGCCACCAGAAGCGCCGCCCTGACCGCCGCCTTCACCCCGGTCCTTCTTTCGGCGCTCGGGGTCGTCGTCGGAGTGCGAGAATCCAAAGGGCGTATCGCTCATGACTCAACGGTACAAGGCGAGCTTCGGTCACTGATGCTCAGCCGTGACGCCCTGGGCGAACAGGTGCGCCGCGACCTGCGCGCGGGAACCATCTACTCTGGGCGGAGTGAATCGCCGGATCGTGACGCTTATTGCGGCTCTTGTGCCCATCGTGGTCTTCGGTTCCCTGGGCGCCAATGTGAAAGTCCCGTACGCAGCAGTCGGTCCAGGACCGACCTACAACACGCTGGGCACGCTCTCCGGGCGCGACATCATTGAACTCACGGGCATCGAGCCCGACGAATTCGGTGGGAATTTGAACATGACTACCGTGGCGGTGCGCACGGAACTCTCGCTGTTCGATGCGCTGGGTTTCTGGATCGGCGGACGCAACGGGGTTGTTCCGCTCGATGAGGTGGTGCCGCCCGGGCGCACCAACGAAGAGGTGCGCGAGATCAACCGGCTTGATTTCGAACGCTCCGAGCGTGAAGCCGAACGCGCTGCATTGCGTCATCTCGACTATCCGTTCGTGGTTCAGGTCGCCGAGGTGAGCGAGTCCAGCCCGTCGGCGCGTTTTCTCGAGTCTGGTGACGTGATCACCACCGTTAACGGCACCGACGTCTTCTCGGCGGCCGAGGTGCCCGAAGAACTAGCGGGTATGCCGCCGGGTTCGCGGGTGGAGGTTGGTTTTCTGCGGGCCGGCGAGCCGGGGACCGTGACGATCGCGCTGGGTTCGCATCCGGAGGACGACGACCAGGGCATTCTTGGGATCGCTGTGGTTGACGAGCCGCAGATCGATTTTGAGGTGGCCTTCAACGTCGAACAAGTGGGCGGCCCGTCCGCCGGGCTTATGTTGTCGCTGGCACTGATTGACAAGCTGACACCCGGTGAACTGACTGGGGGCCGCTTTATCGCGGGCACCGGGACGATCGACACCACCGGTGCGGTGGGACCGATTGGCGGAATCCGCTACAAGCTGATCGCTGCGCGAGAAGAAGGCGCCACAGAGTTTCTCGTCCCGGGTGCCAACTGCCGGGAGGCACTGAGCTTCGCGCCCGACGACCTCACGCTCGTGCGGGTCGACACTCTCGATGACGCAGTCAACGCGTTAGCGGAACTGCGTGACGGCGGGGAAGTCGCGGTGTGCTGAACGCGATTTCGCTCTCAGCCGACTCGCTTTGGCTAGGGGTTTCGTGCAAAGCGCCCGGTTTTCCGTAGAGTTGAAGAGAACCCAGTTAATGACCGCAGCGGCGCATGAGTGCCGCCAGGAACGTATGGAGAGGCCTCGTGGGCATAAGGCCCCCCGCTGGAGTACCGACACTGTCCCGTCGCAGCCGGATTCTGATCGTGCTTGCCGCTGTCGGCGGTATCTTGCTCGCCGTAGGTCCGCGCCTGATCGATACCTACATCGATTGGCTGTGGTTTGGTGAGGTCGGTTACCGGAATGTTTTCACGACCGTCCTGTTCACGAGAGTCGCGCTGTTCCTCATTGTCGGCGTGCTTGTCGGACTCATCATTTTCGGATCGCTGGTGCTTGCGTATCGCAGCCGGCCGATCTTCGCTCCGACGTCACCGAACGACCCAGTCGCGCGATACCGAATGGCGGTGACTGGGCGGATCAAGCTCTTCGCGATCGGCATCCCCGCCGTGATCGGTGTGCTCGCGGGCCTAGTCGCACAGGGTAACTGGCAAGTCGTTCAGTTGTTCCTCAATCGGCAGGCCTTCGGCGTAACTGATCCGCAGTTCGGGCTGGATGTCGGCTTCTACGTCTTCGCGCTGCCGTTCTGGGAGTTGGTGCTGAACTGGCTGTTCGTCGCGATTGTTCTTGCGTTCATCCTGAACCTCGTCACGCACTACGTCTTCGGCGGAATCCGCTTCGACAACCGCGATCGCGCCCTCAGCACCTCGGCGCGCGTGCAACTTGCGGTACTGGCAGGAACGTTCATCCTGCTCAAGGCAGTCGCATACTGGCTCGACCGGTATGCGCTCCTATCGAGCAGCCGGAAAGAGCCGATCTTCACTGGTGCCGGGTTTACCGACATCAACGCGGTGCTGCCGGCCAAGCTGATCCTCCTTGCCATCGCGGTAATCTGCGCCGCCGCGTTCTTCGCTGCAATTGTGTTGCGCGATATGCGCATCCCTGCGCTTTCCGCTGGTCTTCTCTTGCTGTCGTCGGTTCTTGTGGGCGCTGTGTGGCCCATGCTCATGGAGCAGTTCTCGGTGCGGCCCAACCCTGTCGACCGTGAAGGTCAGTACATCGAGCGCAGTATCGCGGCCACGCGCGCCGCGTACGGGGTCGAACCGGAGCGCATCGATTACGAAAGCTGGACGGGCATCGGCAGTCGTCCGCCCGCTGATGACCCCGCCGACGTCACGACGATCCAGAACATTCGTCTGCTTGATCCTGCGATTTTGTCTCGCACGTTCACGCAGCAGCAGCAGTTGCGTAACTTCTACGGCTTCCCGGAACACCTCGATATCGATCGCTACGAAATCGAAGGCGAACTGCAGGACTTCATCGTCGCTGTGCGTGAACTCAACCCGCGCGGCCTCGCAGCCAACCAGCAGGACTGGCTCAACAAGCACACCGTGTACACGCACGGCAACGGATTTGTCGCGGCGCCGACCAACCGTGTGAACGCGGCGATCGATGATGTGGAATCAGCCGATAGCTCCGACAGCGGTTACCCGATCTACACCGTGAGCGACTTGTTCAGTGACAACGATCTCATTCCCGTCGACCAGCCGCGAATCTACTACGGCGAACTCATCGCTCAGATGGACCCGGACTATGCGATCGTCGGTGAGACCGAGCAGGCTGGCCCACGTGAGTACGACACCGACGCTGAGCGGTACACCTATAGCGGCGCTGGCGGTGTCTCGATCGGCAACTGGCTGAATCGACTCGCGTTCTTCGCCCAGTACTCGGAGCGCAACATCCTGTTCTCCGATGCCGTTGGGCCGGATTCGAAGATCATCTTCAAGCGCGATCCGCGCGACCGTGTAGAAGCTGTCGCGCCATGGCTCATCCCTGACAGCACGACGTATCCCGCGGTTGTGGATGGTCGGGTCGTCTGGGTTGTCGATGGTTACACCACGCTGAACAACTACCCGTATTCACAGCGGGCCGTTCTTGACAGCATGGTCGAAGACAGCACCGAGACGTTGCGGCCCTTGCCTCCTGAGGAGATTTCGTACATCCGTAACTCGGTGAAGGCCACCGTTGATGCGTATGACGGTTCGGTCACGCTGTATCAGTGGGACGAAGAAGACCCGGTGCTGAACGCGTGGATGGGTGTCTTCCCAGATACCGTGCAGCCGAGGGAAGAGATCTCCGACGAACTGATGGCGCACTTACGGTACCCGGAGGACCTGTTCAAGATTCAGCGCGAGATCCTGTCGCGGTATCACGTCGACGATCCGCGCGAGTTCTTCACGAACAATGCGTTCTGGTCGGTGCCGCAGGATCCGACGGTCGAGAACAACCCGCCAGATCAGCCGCCGTATTACATGCTGATGGGTGACCCGGAGACAGGTGACGCGACCTTCTACCTCACGAGCCCGATGGTCGTCTTCCAGCGTGAGTTCCTCGCGGCGCACATCGCGGTGAACTCGGACCCGGAGAACTACGGTCAGTTCACGATCCGGCGACTGCCGCTCGATACGCAGACGCCAGGCCCGCAGCTCGCGCAGAACTCGATGGTGACCGACACACGCGTCGCGACGGATATCACACTGCTCGAGCGCGCGAACCGGCTCCACTTCGGAAACGTCCTCACGCTCCCGGTTGGTGGCGGCGGCATCCTTTACGTCGAACCGATCTACACGGAGCGCCGGGGCGCTGCGGAAAGCGCCTTCCCACAGCTCGCTCGTGTTGTTGTGAGCTACCGCGGTGCGGATGGCCGAGTACGTATCGGTTACGCGCCGACACTGGCCGGTGCGCTCCGGCAGGTGTTCGACTCACGGACTGCAGGGCTGGCTACGGCTCCCGGCGGTGATGTGACTGAGGCCGAAACGGCCGAGGAAGCAGGCGTCGACATCGAGGCTGAGTTGCCTGTCGATGAAGAGGCCGCTGCCGCTGAGACTGACGGTGAGGCGCCAACACCGCCACCGGCCCCCGCGCCGCCCGCGGACGGTGACGAAGAAGGCATCGTTGCCGAGATGGATGCGGCATTGGCCGCTCTGCGGGAAGCACAGCGCAACGGCAGCTTCTCCGACTACGGTGCCGCGCTCGACCGGCTGGAACGCGCAGTACGTGCGTATGAGCAGACTCGAGGCAACTGACCACAACTAGCCACGGTCAGCCAGAGCCCGCCTGTCCCTGCGGATGGGCGGGCTCTGTCGTGTGCGATGAAAGTCGCCAAAAGCGCTGTATGCGTGGCCTATTGGGCCGATTTGCTTTTGAAACACCCAGGCCTGTAACCTTGGGTTCACCAACGCGGGGTGGAGCAGCTCGGTAGCTCGCTGGGCTCATAACCCAGAGGTCGCAGGTTCGAATCCTGTCCCCGCTACTACAAACCCCCTGTACAAGCCCCCGGCTTGTGCAGGGGGTTTCTGCATGAGCGGCGCGGCCCTACAGTCGCTGGTTCAGCATGGCCCGGATTGTGTCTGTCAAGATCCCGGCAGACACCTCGGGATCGATAGCCCGCTGAAGGCCTAATCCGATGCCCAGGCTAAGCAGGGCGGTGGCGACATCTTCCGCGGACATGCCGAGATCGAGGTCGTAGGCTTCGGTAGCGGCCGCTACCAGTTGGCCGATGGTGTCCCGGATCTCGGCGGCGTCTGCGCTGAGCTGTTGGCGCAACTCATCGTCTGCTTTGGCGCGGACGGCGAACTCGGCCTCGAGTGCAGACCACTGCAGGTCGCCGAGAGTGCGTTCACTCCACGCGGCAAACGCGCTGAGCAGGCCGTCTAGCGTCGTCGCAGTGGACACCTGATCAACGAGCGCAGCCGCGTGCTGTGCGCGAATGTGCCGCAACACCTCGCGGCACAACGCGTCCTTATTGCGGAAGTTGGAGTAAACGGCGCCCTTGGAGAAACCGGCTTCGTCAGCGATCGCATCCAATGACGTCGCGGCGTAGCCCTGGGCGAGCAACATGTGTTGTGCGGTACGCACGAGGTGCCTGCGGGTTTGCGCTTGGCTTTCGGCGCGACTCAAGCGAACCATGACCCCTCCTTGACCTGCTGTGATCCCCACTCAAGCTACCGGGAGAACCCAGATACTGCTAGTATGTGTGCTGGGTGCGCGTCGGTGGCCGGTTCGACGCTGATGATCGTCAGCGGTAGCGTTTATGGCTAATACGTGCTTGCTGCCGGTGGGAGCCGGAAGGGTTGGGGCCGCGGGGAACACTGGCGCGGCCGAACAAGGGGGGTGTCACATGCGGAAGCGCTACCCGCATATAGCGCTCGATAGTTCCGTTGTGATCGTCGCCGGCGGGGCGGGGGGAATCGGCCGGGCGACAGCGGCGCTCTTGCACGACATCGGTGCGATCGTCTGGATCGGTGATATCGACGTAGCGGAAGCGCAGGCTGTGGCGCACGACCTCGGCCCAGGGGCATTCGCCTACCCGCTCGATGTGACGTCGCGGCAGTCGTGGACGGAACTGTGTGCCGCCGTCATCGAACGTCATGAGCGCATCGACGTGCTCATCAACAACGCGGGAATCATGCCTGCCGGCGGCTTTCTGGACGGTCCTGACGATGAGGTCATCGCCACCTTTGACATCAATACCCTTGGTCTCGTCCTGGGGATGCGGGCAGTGCTGCCGCTCATGGTGAGGCAGGGGCGCGGCCATATCATCAATGTGGCCTCCATGGCGGGCAAGGTACCCATCCCAGGACTCGCTGTGTACAACGCCAGCAAGTTCGCGGCCGTCGGTTTGTCGGCGGCGGTACGGGCCGAGTTTGACCGCAGCGGGGTTAGCGTGAGTGCTGTGCTGCCGTGCGGCGTGCGGACGTCGCTGAGTTCGGGTATTCCACTCGGGCAGGGTTTGCCCACGGTGGAACCGGAAGACGTCGCGCGGGCGATTATCCGCAACTGCGAAACACGCCGCGCCGAAGTGGCGGTTCCCGGATACGCGATCGTCTGGGACGTCGTGCGTGCCGTTGTTCCAGAACCGGTGCTGCGCGCCGCAATGCGCATCCTGCGAGCTGACCGGGTGCTTACCGCGGTTGACGAGTCTCAACGCATCACGTATCGATCACGCATGCGCGGACACGTCCGTGCGGTGACACGTGCTGGCGCCGGTGTGCGGAAGTAGGCGGCTGAACTCAACCGCCATTCCGGTCGATGAAGTACAAGCCCGATTCGTCGAAGTGCCCGGTATCGGCGGTCGCGATCATTCCCGCGGCGTGCTCCGGCTGGCGACCTTCAATGCCCTGAGCGTACGCAACGAATACACGGCCAGGCGTGTGCGGCGCGGCGATCCGTTCGCCGTCCGCGGTGAAAAGCGCGACGCGGCAGGTAAATGGTGAGCGGCCGACCGTCCCCGGAGCCAAACGAAGTTCGTCTGGTGTTGCGACCGCGGCGACGGCTCCCGGCGTTGGGCTGTACACAGTATGCAGAACGGGGCCGAAAACCTCTTCAGCGCGGCGGCACAGGTCCTCAGTGAGCGGCGCCCCAGTGCCTATGATGACGCTGAGCGACGAGTGGTCGTACTTTCGCACTCTTTCTGCGCCGAGGTCCAGGATCTCCCTCAGTGCTTCAGGGGTGGCTGCGAGGACATCAGCGCGATGCATCTCAACGAACCGGACGGTCCGTTCCGCGTCGAACCATTGCTGAGAGACCACGGTGCTGCCGAGCGCAAACGCCAACGACAGGAGCGCGAGGGTTGTGCTGTGGTCCCAGTCTCCTGCGAGCACGATGATCTGACCGGCGTGCAGCGGTATGCGATCCAGAAACTGAGCCGAGGCCAGCGCGGATTGCCGCTCACGAGGTACCTCCGAGGAGGTGGCTGCGCTGCTGCCGAGCAGCGTGCCAACCCGAGCGAGACTTCGCAGAGGGGCCTGCGAATGCGCACCAATGAGAGCCCGAAGTGTGGGCCGGAACGGTTCAAGGCTTTCCTCGTCGGACCAGGTCAAGTACCGCGGAACTCTGTCGGAGAGGGTCGCCGCCAGGCCCGTAAACTCGGCGTCGTGGAGCAGTGCGTGCACGCCTGCTGCGGTGCAGAACTCGTCGAGTTCTCCTGCTTTGATCGTTGAATCGACGCGGAGAAGGTGGATGCCGAGTTTTCCTGCAGCGAGCATGGCCAGCACGATGCCCCGCAGATCTCGTGCGAGCACTGCCACAGCGTCAGATGCCCGCACCCCGTCGGCGTGCAGACCCCGTGCCAGCGCGTTGGATTGGCGGTCAAGCTCAGCGAACGTGAGCACCCCGTGGTCGTCGATGAGGGCGGACCTCGCTGGTGTGGATCGGGCAGCATGCTGGCACGTTGCGACGAGCGCGCCATAGCGGCTCGTGGCACGTACATATTTGACGTTCTCAGCGGGGTGGATGTAGGACACCACGCCCGACCGCAAGAGGGCGCGGCTGCCCTTGAATAGCTCGGTGAAGCGTCGTCCGGCACTCGCCGACCGTGTCAGCAACGCAGCAAACTCGGGCATATCGGCACCCGCCCCTCGCTGGACCACTGTGATGACGTATCGTTTCGATCACACAGTAACATCGTGAGCAGTGCGTTCAGCTGAGCTCGTCGGGGGAGTCGCGATCGCGCTGGGGGCGTAAACACCGCGTCCGTTTTCGGGATTTCGGTGCGCGGCACGTACATGTTCGTTATCGTGCCGTTATAGGAATTAAAGGGGGCGGTTCTTGTCCGGTATCCACGCCGACGAGTCGAAGGTGACTGTTGCGCGAGAAGAGCGTCACGCAGGCCGGCGAACGGCTGAGTCGGGAAAATCGAGAATCGGGCGAGTGTATGCGGCCGCCCGAGACCGCATCCCCGATAGTGCGCTCACGATCTTCGTCGCGGTCGCGTCGACACTGATTGCAGGAACGCTCGCCGCGCAAGTTAGTTCGAGTGGTGCGAGCGAACCATCTGCCGCCCGTGCAGCCGTGGGGGAGCCTCGCCACGATGTCAGCACAGCGGGTGCTCAGTCCCCGCTGCAACAAGCTGCGGTGCCACCGATGGCACCGCCAAACGAAGAGCCGGAGGCAGCGGCGGCGCCGGATGTGCCCGCAGCTGACCCGGCCGGAAGTATCGCGGTCCCGGAGGGTATTGCCCGCCCGTTCGCGATCGGGCCCACGTATGGCGGCATCGTGACGTCGGACTTCGGGCCGCGCTGGGGGCAGTTCCACTACGGCCTCGATATTGCGGCCCCGCTCGGCGCCGCGGTGCTCGCCGTCACTGATGGGGTGGTTCTCGAGTCTGGCCCTGCAAGTGGCTTCGGGCTGTGGGTTCGAGTCAGTCAGGATGACGGCACGATCGGCGTTTACGGTCACGTCGATCGCTCACTCGTTACTGCGGGGCAGCACGTCAAAGCCGGTGAAATGATCGCGACGGTGGGAAACCGCGGCCACTCCACGGGGCCGCACCTGCATTACGAGGTCCGCAAGACTGACGGGACGCCCATTAGTCCGCGGCATTGGCTGGCGCAGCGCGGAGTGTGGATTAACTAGCAGCGGCACTTGGCGCGTGCCTGGCTCTTGTATTAGCCGTGCGCGCTGGAAATAATGACCGCTATGACTGAATCATCCGGTGTGCGCGATTCTGGCTCCGCGTGCTGACCTTCGCGAAGCGCATCGGCATGTTCGCCCTCGCGATCCCGACCGCAGTGACTTCCCTGCGGTCGCTGCCACGGCCGTACTTCCTCAATGGCACGGTGTACATCCCCGAGCTCACCTGCCTTGGGGGCGCGGTTGCCGCCACGGACCATCCAGACGCCCCATTTCCAATACCTGAGGGCCAGCAGGAGGATTGACGGACCCCGGTGACTCTCCTCACCTTGCGGTCAATGCGAACCAAGGACCACGCCGCTCATGCAGAATTTTGCATGTCGTTCCCCGATTGGAAGCGGCACCTTTGCTTCGTGTTGGCCTTGTGAGGTGTGACTGATGACTGTGATGCGACGAGTAGCCGTGACCTGGGATGCAGCAGACAGGCTCGAAGGTGAGCTCAATATCCCCGAGGGGACCAACTTTGGTGATTACGCCGCGCTGCTTTCGCTCATGGCTGCGCAGTTGCATGTCGACCCGGGAGAAGTCCGGAGTATTACTGTTGGTCCGATACTCGAAGGTGTCGAGGTCGCGCGCGAGCGCGATTGGAGCGCACTGCTCCCAGCCGCACTGAAGGAAAAGGTGCAAGAATCGTCAGTCATCCAAGCGGTCGTGACGTTGTCGGACGTGCGCCCAGTGGACCTCGGCCGCGGATTGATCACATGGGTGATCAAACAAATTCGGCCTGCCCAGAGCCACGTGGATAACGAGCAGTCATAGACCACGCGAACTGAACGCGCACAAATCCGCCCCGGCCACCATGATCGGTGACCGGGGCGGATTTATCCTCTGAGCTGCTACTTCAGGTCAGCGGAGCTCTTGTTCAGCAGGCGGCGAGCCACGATGAGCTGCTGGATCTGCTGGGTGCCTTCGAAGATGTCGAGGATCTTGCTGTCGCGAGCCCACTTTTCGAGCAGCGGGCGCTCCGAGTATCCCAGCGAACCGGCGAGTTCGACGGCGCGCAGCGTGATCGCTGATCCGGCACGGCCAGCCTTTGCCTTCGACATGGACGCTTCGAGGGAGTTCGGCTTCTTGTTGTCAGCCATCCAGGTGGCACGCAGGGCCAGCTGGTAGGCAGCTTCCCAGTCCGCCTCGAGTTCAAGGAACTCGGCTGCGGCTGCATGCTGAGTGAACGCGGGTGCGTTGTAGTCGATCTCAACACCGGCCTCGCTCAGGATCTTGCGCAGCTCCTCAAGCGCAGCACGAGCGACGCCGATGGCCATGCCAGCAACAAGCGGACGCGTGTTGTCGAAGGTCGCCATGACGCCGCCGAAGCCGGACTTCGTGTCAACCTCGGGGCTGCCGAGGATGTTGTCCTTCGGGATGCGGCAGTCGTCGAGAATGATGGTGGCGGTGTCGGACGCGCGGATGCCGAGTTTGTGCTCGAGTCGCGCCACGGTGATGCCGGGTGCGTCCTTCGGAACGACGAACGACTTGATCGCGGCGCGGCCCTTCGACTTGTCGATGGATGCCCACACCACCACATGGGTGGAGCGGTCACCCGCGGTCACGAAGATTTTTTCGCCGTTGAGGACCCATTCGTCACCGTCGAGGACCGCGGTTGCGGTGACGGCAGCTGAGTCAGAGCCAAAGCTGGGCTCGGTGATGGCCATCGAGGCCCATACTTTGCCGAAACGCTCGAGCTGTTCGTCGGTTGCGACCGAGGCGATCGCGGAGTTGCCGAGGCCCTGGAACGGGATCGCGAGCGTCAGGCCGACGTCACCCCAGCAGGTCTCGATGACGTTCAGCAGCGCCGACATGTTGCCGCCGTTGATGTTGCCTTCCTTGCGCGGCTTCTCGCCGCGGCCCAGGGTGGCACCCGATGCAGCTTGTCCCGCGTCCGCCATACCCTCGACCAGGCTTGCCATGGTGTCGAGTTCGACGGGACGCTCGTGCTCGAGAAGGTCGTACTTGCGTGAGATCGGGCGGAAGATTTCCGCTGCGGCTTGGTGTGCCTGATTCGACGCGGCCACCAGCCTCTTAGGGAGTTCGAGATTGATCATGAAAGTCTCCAGGCGTGAGGAGGGGTGGACTAGATGACGACGACACCTTCAGCGACCGCAACAGCGCGCAGGTCGCGGTACCAGCGTTCGACTGGGTGTTCCTTGGTGAAGCCGTGTCCACCGAGGAGCTGAACACCGTCAAGGCCGATTTGCATGCCCTTTTCCGCGGTCAGGCGGCGGGCGAGTGCGGCTTCGCGCGCGAACGGCATCCCCTGCTCAGCGCGTGATGCACCGCGCCAGGTGACGAGCCGCATTCCGTCGAGTTCGATGCCGATGTTCGCCACCATGAAGGCGACGCCCTGGCGGTGGCTGATCGGCTCGCCGAACGCCTCACGCTCGTTCACGTAGGGAATGACGTAGTCGAGGACAGCCTTGCTGGCGCCGCAGGCAAGCGACGCCCAGCCCAGGCGTGAGAGCTGGATGATGTCTTCGAAGTCCTTGGCGCGGCTGTCAGTGTCACCGTCGCCGAGCAGCGCCGATTCGGGAACCACAACGTTGTCGAGGTTCAGGCGGCCAATGCCCGCCGCACGCAAGCCCATGCCGGGGTCAGCTTCGACGACGAGGCCGGTCGCGTCGGATTCAACGATGAAGAAAGCGGGCTTGCCGCCAAGCTCCGCCGCGACGAGGAACAGTTCAGCTGAGGAAGCGATCGGCACGAGGCTCTTCACACCCTGCAGCGTGTAGCCGCCGGCTGCGCGATGTGCTTTCGTCTCGAGCTTGAACGGGTTGAACAAGGCGCGTGGCTCATTGACCGCCACCACGGCGCCGGGCACGTTCTCGCCCGCGAACGCGGGAAGGTAGGTCTGCTGCTGTGCGTCATTCCCGTACTGGGTGAGCGCAACAGCGAACCCGCTCGGAGCGAGGATCGGCAGTGCAAGACCCATGTCACCGTGTGCGAGCGCCTCTGCGACGAGCGAGTTCGTGATGGCGCCGCGTTCGGCTGCCGCGCCCTCGAAGTCCTCGGGCACGTTGATCAAGGTGATCCCGAGTTCGGCGGAGCGCTTGATCAGGTCAGCGGGGGCCTCCGAGGCGGTGTCTGCGTCGGCAGCTGCTGGCCGCAGGATCTCCGCAGCGAATTCGGAGACTGTTTCGACGATCATCTGCTGTTCGTCGCCGAGGGTCAGGTCGTAAAGACCCTTCTTCTTCGCCTCAGAGTCGGGCAGGCGCTTCGGCTTACCGCCGCCGGAAACCTTCTTGAAGGTTCGGGTTGCGGCACCGAGTGTGCGGAAGCCCGTCTTTGTGGCTTCGTAGGCGACCCGGTCGATGGGCTTCCGGAGGTTGTACTTTTCTGCCAGCTCCGAGCCGGTGAGCGAGGTCAGCACGCGCATTGCGGTGCCGATGGCATCACGCTTCACCGGGTTCAGGCCTACAGCAGAGATCGAGCGCCGCGGTGCGCCCGATGAGGAGTTCTTCTTACTCATGATCTCCAGCTATTCCTGCGAGAAGGGTCAAGGTGACCGCTATCTTACCCGCCGGTAAGGTTGGAGCGGAATGGGCTGGCGAAAATGATTGCGGTGTGTTGTCAGCATCACTGAAGTGCCTGCAATGTGACGTCATGAAGCAGGCCGTTCGTCGCGACGGCACTGCCTCCGTGCGGGCCGTCTTTGCCGTCAAGGGACGTGAACCGGCCGCCCGCCTCACGCACGAGTACGTCGAGTGGGGCGAGATCCCATAGTGATACCTCCGGTTCGGCTGCGATATCGACCGCCCCTTCGGCGACGAGGCAGTACGAGAAAAAGTCGCCGTACCCGCGCAGTCGCCACACCTGATCCGTGAAGTCGATCAGTTTGTCGCGCACTCCGCGCTCAGCCCAGCCGGATAGGCTTGAGATGCTCAGGCTTGCTGACGCCAGGCCGCCGACCTTGGATACCGCGATGCGTTCGGGTGTGCGGTCGCCAACCTGTCGCCATGCGCCCGAGCCGCGCGCTGCCCACCAGCGTCGATGAAGTGCCGGGGCGCTCACTGCGCCGACGATCGGAATGCCGTCCTCGAGCAGGGCGATCAGGGATGCCCACACCGGTACTCCGCGAACAAAGTTCTTGGTTCCGTCGATCGGATCAATTACCCACTGCCGTCCTTTGAAAACAGTGTCGCCGCCAAACTCCTCGCCGAGGATGAGGTCTTGGGGGCGCGCGGCCGCGAGAATCTCCCGAGCACACCTTTCAACAGCCAAGTCGGCGTCGGAAACCGGTGTGAGGTCTGGTTTGTCATCAATAGCGAGATCAATGGCACCAAACCGGTCTGTGGTGATTGTGTCGGCGCGGTCAGCGATTGCATGGGCGAGTTCGAGGTCCGATGCGGCGGTCAGGTCATCCATGATTCGAAACGCTACTCGGGCGTGCGGCCGGGGCAGTCGCGCGGCCTTATTGAAAATGATTACTATTAAGGAATGTCGACTACTCAGCCCGTCCCTGTAACCGTGCTTTCTGGATTCCTTGGCGCAGGCAAGACCACGCTGCTCAACCACATTCTGGCCAACCGTGACGGCAAACGCGTGGCCGTCATCGTCAACGACATGAGCGAAGTCAACATCGACGCGCGACTCGTCAGCGGCGAACTGGGCGGTGAAACCCACCTTGACCGCACCGAAGAGAAGCTCATCGAGCTGACAAACGGGTGCATTTGCTGCACCCTGCGTGAAGATCTCGTCGAATCAGTAGGCGAACTCGCCCGCGATGGCCGATTCGACTACATCCTCGTGGAGTCGACAGGCATCTCAGAGCCGATGCCGGTCGCTGCCACCTTCGAATGGGAATTCGACAGCGGCTTCCAGCTCGGTTCCATCGCCAGGCTCGACGCGATGGTCACGGTCGTGGACACATCGACGTTCCTCAATGAGCTCGCGCGCGGTGAACTACTCGCGCGACGGCAGCTGGAAGCCGGGGAAGAGGACATCCGCAACATCTCTGACCTCCTTGTCGACCAAGTCGAGTTCGCCGACGTCATCCTGCTTAACAAGACCGATCTCGTCAGCGAGGCCGCAGCCGGCGTCGTGGAGGCCACCGCGCGGCGCTTGAACCCGCATGCCCGGATCCTGCGAACGAAGCACGGCAAAGTTGAACTGAGCGAGGTTCTGGGCACCGGCCTTTTCGACCGCGAAAGCGCCTGGGATGCGCCCGGGTGGGCAGAAGAAATCGCCGCGGGCCATACCCCCGAAACTGAGGAGTACGGCATCAGCAGCGTCACGTTTCGCGGTGACCGTCCCTTCCACCCTGAACGGCTCGCGCGCGCCATCGATGGCTTCAAAGGCTTGCTGCGAAGCAAAGGTTTCTGCTGGCTAGCCACTCGGCACCCGTACGCCGCGATCTGGTCGCAAGCTGGCCCACACCTGACGGTTGATCCGGCGCAGCGGTGGTCGGCAATCGACATTCCGCCCGGGCAAGAGATTGTGCTCATCGGGCTCAAGCTTGACCGCACTAAGCCTGAACAAGCGTTGCGTGACGCGCTGCTGACCGACGAGGAACTCAAGGCGGGGCCCGCTGCGTGGCGGCGCTACGCAGACCCGTTGCCGCAGTGGGAGGTCGCACAGCTCGCTCACCAGCATTGAGCTCCGCGTGCGCTCGCTGCCTTGCGAAGCGGGTAGGCTAGAGGACTGTGCATCCCGATGTTTCCGCTGATATCGCCGACCTCGACAACACCCTGAAAACTGTCGAGGCAGTTGTCGACGTCGACGAGTTGCGCACGCGCATTCGTGAACTCGAAGCTCAGGCAGCCTCGCCTGATCTCTGGGACAACCAGGAGCACGCGCAGCAAGTCACCAGTCAGCTCTCGTACGCGCAGGGTGAGCTGCGCCGTGTCGAGGAGTTGCGCCAGCGCATCGACGACCTGCCAATCATGTACGAACTCGCGGAAGCAGAAGAGGGCGCCGCTCAGCAAGACGCGGTGCGCGAGGCCGATGAAGAACGCGTGCGACTGCGCGAGGAGATCGAGCTTCTCGAGGTGCGCACGCTTCTCTCCGGCGAGTATGACCAGCGCGAAGCCCTGGTCACGATCCGCTCTGGCGCCGGTGGAGTCGACGCTGCCGACTGGGCCGAGATGCTCATGCGCATGTATGTCCGCTGGGCCGAGAAGCACAAGTACCCCGTCGAGGTGTACGACACGTCGTATGCCGAGGAAGCGGGCATTAAGAGTGCGACGTTCGCGGTGAAAGCGCCCTACATGTACGGCACCCTCTCAGTGGAGCAGGGCACGCACCGTCTCGTGCGCATCAGTCCGTTTGACAACCAGGCGCGGCGCCAAACGTCCTTCGCGGAGGTCGAAGTGCTCCCGGTGGTGGAGACGACCGACCACATCGACATCCCGGAGACGGAACTGCGTGTGGACGTTTTCCGGTCGTCCGGGCCGGGCGGGCAGTCAGTCAACACGACCGACTCGGCGGTGCGAATTACGCACCTTCCCACCAACATTGTGGTGTCGTGCCAGAACGAAAAATCGCAGCTCCAGAACAAGGCTGCCGCGCTGCGCGTGCTCCAGGCGAAACTGCTCGAACGCAAGCGGCTGGAAGAACGTGCGGAGATGGATGCGCTGAAGGCCGATGGTGGCAGCTCGTGGGGCAACCAGATGCGCTCGTACGTGCTGCACCCGTACCAGATGGTGAAGGATCTGCGCACCGAAGTTGAGGTGAACAACCCGTCAACCGTGCTCGACGGCGAGATCGATCGCTTCCTGGAGGCCGGCATCCGGTGGCGAAAGAGCGAGACTGTCTAGCGTGAAATGCTAGCTGTCGAAGCGTGCCTATACACTCGGCGGCGTGATCAGCCTCGACAACGTGACGAAGGCCTATAAGACCTCGACACGCCCCGCGCTGGACAAGGTCTCTGTCTCGATCGAATCGGGTGAGTTCGTTTTTCTCATCGGCCCGTCGGGATCAGGGAAGTCCACGCTCCTGCGTCTTTTGCTTCGTGAGGATCTGCCGACGTCCGGCGACATCCACGTCGCCGATTTTCATGTCAACAAGCTGCCGGGGCGGAAGGTTCCGAAGCTGCGCCAGAGCGTGGGGTGCGTTTTTCAGGATTTCCGGCTGCTGCCGAAGAAGACGGTGGCGGAGAACGTGGCGTTCGCCCTCCAGGTGATCGGTAAGTCCCGCAAGGAGATCCACGAGACCGTGCCGGAGGTGCTGCAACTCGTTGGGCTCGAAGGTAAGGCGCACCGGATGCCAGACGAACTTTCAGGTGGCGAGCAGCAGCGCGTTGCGATGGCGCGCGCGTTCGTCAATAAACCGAAAGTGCTTCTCGCCGACGAGCCGACGGGCAATCTCGATCCTGACACCAGCAACGACATCATGCTGCTGCTTGAGCGCGTCAACCGCACGGGCACGACCGTTCTGATGGCAACACACGACAACCATATTGTCGATGCAATGCGTAAGAGAGTTGTCGAGCTGAACCACGGCGCAGTCATCCGCGACGAAAAGAGCGGTATCTACGGAGTAGGGCGGTAATGCGACTCACCCTCATCGTCCGCGAGACGTTCGCGGGGCTGTCCCGCAACATCACAATGACGCTCGCGATGATCATCACGACGGCGATATCCCTGGGGCTGTTCGGCGGCGGACTGCTTGTCGTCGATATGACCAACAAGACCGAGCAGCTGTACCTAGATAATGTCGAGGTCGAAATCTTCCTGACCGATGACATCAGCGCGGCTGACCCGGGCTGTGAAACCGATATCTGTTCCACACTGCGTGCGGATCTCGGTGAGTTCCCTGGTGTGACGGAGGTGCGGTACGTCAGCCGGGAGGACGCGCTTGCCATCTATCAGGCAACGTTCGCCGACAATCCCGAGATTCTCGACCTGGTTCGGCCGGAAGCGCTGCCAGCGTCGTTCCGCGTGCGTCTCGACGACCCAGACCAATTCTCCGCGATCTACGAGCACTTCAACCTGTATCCAGGCGTCGAGTCGGTGCGCAACCAGGAAGAACTGGTGCAGCGACTGTTCTCGGTGCTCGATGGATTGCGCAACGGAGCGTTCGCCATCGCGATATTCCAGGCACTCGCAGCGCTGATGCTTATTGCCAACATGGTGCAGATCGCCGCATACACACGTCGTGCCGAGGTGTCGATCATGCGGCTCGTCGGCGCGACACGCTGGTACACGCAGCTCCCGTTCCTCTTGGAAGCGGTTGTCGCGGCGCTGGCGGGTGCCGCTGTAGCGGTGGGCGGACTGTTCCTCACCAAGAATGTTTTTCTCGATGACATATTGGGTGAGGTCTACCAGTCGAACATTGTCGCTCCGATAACGAACGCGGCCATCGCCTCCGTCTCGCCATGGCTAGTGGGGGCCGCAGCCGTGCTGTCGGCGATCACCGGTTATCTCACACTGCGCTTCTACGTGCGCGAGTAATAAATCGCTTGCGACTGCCCGTATCGTTGGAAGGTCATGTTGAGTAGCAAGCCAGGAAGGGCCCTGACGTGAGGGAGAAGGGCCGCAAGGTCATCGCGAGCAACAAGAAAGCTCGCCACAACTACAGCATCCTCGATGTGTACGAGGCAGGCGTCGTCCTGCTCGGCACGGAGGTGAAGACGCTCCGCGAGGGCAAAGCGTCGCTCGTCGATGCGTTCGCCACCGTCGACGACGGGGAAGTGTGGCTGCGCGGATTGCACATTCCGGAGTACGGCCACGGCACGTGGACGAACCATGAGCCGCGGCGCAGCCGGAAACTTCTGCTGCACAAGCGCGAAATCGAGCATCTCGTCGGCAAGACGCGCGAAGGCAACCTCACCCTGGTGCCGCTGTCGATGTACTTCTCTGACGGCAAAGTGAAAGTTGAACTCGCCCTCGCGCGCGGTAAACAACTCCATGACAAGCGGCAGGACATCGCACGGCGCACCGCCGAACGTGAGGCTACGCGTGAACTGGGCCGCCGCATCAAGGGCATGAGCAGCTAGTTATCCACAGGGCTGTGGATAAAGGTCAGGCAGATTGCCGTATTTGCGGCAAACTCGGGGCGTGACGATCGAGAGATACGCCGCCTGCCGAAAGCTGTTGCTGACCGATATGCCGCTCAGAGAAACCCGGAAGGGCCGGTCAGGGTTGCTGAGGCTGCGCCGCAACTGTTATGTCCGCAGTCACGAATGGGACGCAATGTCGCGGGAACAGCAACATCTTGTCCGCATCGCTGCCGTATCAGCGGCACGGCGGCACAGCGGTGCGGTCTTGAGCCACGCATCCGCCGCGCTGCTGCACGGGCTCCCGACGTGGGGCATCAACCTGAAGCGCGTGCACGTGACGCGCGGCCCGCGGTCGGCCGGGCGGGTGACGGACGACCTGCACGTGCATACGGGACTGCTCGCGAGAACCCACCTCATCGCCGGACTGCCGGTCACCGCACCGGCGCGAACCGTTGTCGACCTAGCACGCACCGAGTCGTTCGAGACCGCGGTCGTCATCACGGATGCTGCACTCTGCCGGGGTCTCGTGACACGGGACGACCTCGCTCGCGAACTCGCGGAAGCCCGCCATCGCACGGGAATTCGGGAAGCTGAGAAGGCGATCGCGTTCTCGGACGAGCGAAGCGAGAGCCCCGGCGAGTCGCGCAGCAGGGTGTTCATGCACCAGTTCGGACTGGAACTGCCCTGTCTGCAGGCGTCTATCCGTGATAAGCGGGGCAAGGTTATTGCGCGCGTCGATTTCCTTTTCCCAGGGGGAGTCGTCGGTGAGTTCGACGGCCGGGTGAAGTACGGTCGCGGCGAAGACCTCTTTCGGGAAAAGCAGCGCGAAGATGCCCTTCGGCGCGCGGGTTGGCTCGTTGTGCGCTGGGTGTGGGCTGATCTGGACCGGCCCGACGAGCTTTTCCACCGGATTTCCGAGGCGCTCGCCGAAGCGCAGCACCGTCCGGCGCCGGTAGGGGAATGGTTCGAGCGGCCGCGGCGTTGATTTCCTTAGGAAGCGTGCAGTTCCTCAAGTAACCGCGCATTGCCTCGGGAGGTTTCCTGGGGCGATCACCAGTATCCTGAGGAAATGTGCACTCCGCGAGGAGATTGAGAATTTAATACGGGAATGACAGGGCGGCCGGCAGACGTTACACTCGGTAGTCCTGTAGAACCCACCGCAAGGGGCTGATCGGTTTCGACTGCGTTAGTCGCGATGGGGGAAGCGTGCCGGTGCAGGCAAGAGACCACCGTAAGCGTCGCTGCAAACCAATAAGCGCCGACAATGCTCAGCGCAGCCAGTCTGACTTCGCTCTCGCAGCGTAGTTAGGCAGATGGCTCGTCAGACCGGGAATGCCCTCGGCCCGGACCCTGGCGTCGACTAGAGGGACAAACCGTTTATCCCGGTCACGGGGGTAAGCGGGACATCAAACAGTGACTGGGATCGTCATCACAGCTAGTCCGTGAGACTGTGAGATCCGAGTAGAGGCACAGCGGACTGCGCACGGAGAAGCCCTATCAACACAACGGAGGACCCGGGTTCAATTCCCGGCAGCTCCACCAGAAGCGGCCCGGACCATAAAGGTCCGGGCCGTTTCGTTATCCCAATCACCCACGCTCGAGTTGCGGCCCACCCCACCATTGGTGACAGTGATCTTCTCGCGGTGTCACACCGCTGGAGTCCAGCACCAACCGAGGAGGGCCGATGCACTATGCCGTGGGGATCGCTGGGCTTGCCGTGTTCATGGGGCTCGCATGGGGCGCGAGCTATGACCGGAAGCTCGCTCTCAAGCGGTTGAAATACGTCGCGATCATGCTCGCGATCCAGGTGCTGCTGGGAATCTTCCTGATCCGAACCGCCGTCGGCCAAACAGTCGTCGACGGGATCGCGAGCGGTTTCGGTCGTCTCCTCGAGTTCGCATTCGAGGGGACGTCGTTCGTGTTTGGGCCCCTCGCTGGGGATCCGGATGCGACTAACGGTCTCACCCCAGCATTCTTCATGGCCGTACTGATGCCGATAGTGTTCATTTCAGCGGTGATCGGCATTCTCGAGTGGTCACGGATATTGCATTTCGTGATCCGGTACATCGGCATCGCCATCGGAAAGATCAACGGACTGGGCAAACTGGAATCGTTCGGTGCGTCCGCGTCGTTGCTGCTGGGCCAATCTGAGGTTTTCATTTCGCTGAAAAACCAGCTCCACCACCTCAACGAGCGGCGCCTGTACACCCTCGCGGCGGCCGCGATGTCGACCGTGTCGGCGTCGATCATGGGCTCGTACATGGTGCTGCTCGACCCGAGGTTCGTGGTCACCGCGATCGCGCTGAACTTCTTCGGCATCTTCATAGTCGTTTCGCTCATCAACCCGTACGACCTCGAACCGTCCGAAGACGTCGCCGTGTTCGCGGACGCACGTCACCGCTCATTCTTTGAGATGGTCACCGAGTACATCTGGGACGGGTTTCGGGTCGCGGTGACCGTCGCGGCAATGCTCATCGGCTTCGTTGCGCTGATCGCGATGGTGAACGGCGTGTTCAACGGAGTCTTCGGTGTCACGTTCCAGCAGGTCATGGGGTACGTTTTCGCGCCGCTCGCGTTCCTGACAGGCGTGCCGCCGTCGGAAATCGTCGACGCTGGGAGCCTGATGGCGACGAAGCTGGTGACCAACGAGTTCGTCGCCATGACCCAAATCGCCGCCGGCGAATACGAGCTATCGGAACGCACATACGCGATCGTCGCGGTGTTCCTGGTGTCGTTCGCCAACTTCGCGTCGATCGGAGTGATCGCCGGTGCGGTGAAAGGGCTCGCCACAGCTCAAGGCGACACGATCGCCCGGTTCGGCCTGCGGCTGCTGTACGGCGCGACACTCGTGAGTTTCATCAGTGCAACGATGGTTGGCCTCCTCATCTGACTGTCAGGTCGCTGTGGCAGTCTTGTAGCGCCCACAACGACCAGCAGCCGGAAGGATGATTGTGAGCGCGCGGAAGAAGCCCAGCAAGAGCGCCTACACCCCCGAAAAGCCTTCAAGCTCTGCAACCTACATTCTGGGCGCAGTCGCGGTGCTCGTCGCCGCGGTCGCCGTCGTCGGGATGGTGATGTGGCAGCAGCGGACCAGTGCCCCCGTGGACGAGGGCTACGGGAGCGTGCAGGCTGCGCCAGTCGCGCTCGCTGAAGACGGAGTGATCACGCTCGGCTACCCAGAGGCGCCGCGCTCGATCATGATCTTCGAAGACCACATGTGCGACGGATGCCAGGCGTTCGAGCGGCTTTACGGCCAGCACATCGCCCGCGTCGTCGACGAGGGTGAAATCCGCGTCGACTACCACAGCCTGAATTTTCTCGACCCGGCCTCAAGCAGCGGGAGCTACTCGACGCGCGCGGCCGCAGCAGCCGAATGCGTTGCCGAAACCGGTGACGGTGCCGCATTCAGCGCCTTCCACGCCGCGGCCTACGAGGCGAAACCGCGATCCGGTGAGGACCGCTCCAACGACGAACTCGCCGAACTCGCCCGGGATGCGGGCGCCAGCGACACCGCCGTCGAGTGCATCGCGACGGGCGCTCGTGAAGAAGCAGCACGCGAACACGCTGACCTGGCACGCGCCGCGATGGACGCCGCAGGAGGAGAGGGCACTCCCACCGTCGCAGCCAATGGCCAAATCATCGACTGGAACAACCGCAACTGGCTCAACGACCTGATCGGCGAGTGACGCGCAGATTTGCCGGAACTGCTCAACGTGGTGTAATTTCGGTCGAGCAGCGGCCCAGTGGGCCGATGTGTTCGGGGCTATGGCGCAGCTGGTAGCGCACCACACTGGCAGTGTGGGGGTCAGGGGTTCGAGTCCCCTTAGCTCCACTCACGATGACCGCTGAGTCCGAATGGCACTCAGCGGTTTTTCTTGTAGGAGGTCGTCATTGAGACGCCCTCCGACCTCGGTGTCAAGCGGCACTGTCAGACGATCAGATTGTGCGAGAAAAAGGCAATCTGGTGATGCAAGGTACCTTGAATGTCGAAGCCCTGGTTCAAGCAAACCGCGAAAAGGTTGAACGGCATGTGGCCGCTCCCCGATAGTCGGTCACTGTCGGCCTGCACCAGCGGCTATGTCAGCGGGTTCGATGTCAGTCTCGAATGCAGCTCCGCCAGTCCAGCATTTTTCTCGACCGATTAGGTCTGGCGCTGAACCCAAGTCATCGTTCTGCTATCTGCTCGATTGCCTTCTCGACGCTCGCGAGAACCGGTGACGCATTGCCGACAATGCTCGTGAAGTCGCCGTAGTCCTCGGCAATTCCCTTGTGTCGAGCCCGAGTTGTGGGACGCTGACCGAAGGTGACGAAGTGGAGCACGTCGTCAGCAGAACTCTCGGCGAGGTTCGCAGCGCGAGAATCATCAGGCCGTCGCGTTGTAGAGCCGCGCAGTAGTTGTCCGTTCCGGGGTCAGGGTGCACATGGATCGATCGCAGACAGCGCGGCACGCGGGGGAGGGAACCACCCGCCGTCGTGTCCCCGAATGGCTCCTCACAACCCTCGCTGCCCTGCTGGTCTTCCTCGCACTCGTCGCACCTCCCGGCACCCAGCACCTCACCCCCCTGGCGATACTGCGGATCCCCGTGGAGGGACTGCTCGCTGCCGCGCTCCTGCTCGTTCTGCCAGCACGCCCACGCCGGATTGTGGCTCTCGCCCTAGGCTCCCTGCTCGGCTTGCTGACCCTGTTGCGCATAATCCAGCTGGCCTTTTCCGGTATCCGGGGCAGGCAGTTCGACCCGGTCTTCGACTGGCCTCAGCTCGGCAACGGAGTGTCCCTGCTCCAAAGGGAGATCGGCTCGCTCGGTGCGTTCGCCGTCGCAGCCGGGGCCGTCGCGCTGGCAATTGCCGTGGTCCTGGTCGTGACGCTGTCGGTCGGGCGGCTTGCGCGCGTCGCCACCGATCACCGGCGCACGACGGGACGCACGGTCGCCGGACTGGCCGTCATCTGGCTGGTATGCCTCACATTCTCCGTGCAGCTCGCGCCATCGTTGCCGGTGGCGTCGCGGAGCGTCGTGGAGCTCGCGTACGACGCCGGCCACCAGGTGCGGACGAGCGTGGAGAATCAGCGACAATTCGACGCTGAGTTGAGCGCCGCTGACGACACTTCGGTTTCGGGTCCGCTCGCCGCGCTACGCGGGAAGGATGTCGTCTTCGCCTTTGTGGAGAGCTACGGACGCATCGCGCTCGAGGATCCGGAGTTCGCGCCGACGGTCAAGGCGATCCTCGACGATGGAACCCGCCAGCTCGATGCGGCCGGATTCGCTTCGCGCAGTGGATACCTCACCTCGCCGATATCCGGCGGCGACAGTTGGCTGGCGCACGCAACGTTGCAGTCCGGGTTGCGGGTGGCTAATCAAAACAGCTTCGAGAAGCTCGTCGAAAGCGACCGGCTCACGCTCACGAGCGCGTTCAACGACGCCGGCTGGCGGACCGTCGCGGTTATGCCGGCCAACCGAGGACCGTGGCCGGCGGGAGACTACTACGGCTTCGACCAGATCTACGACGAGCAGAGCCTCGACATCCAATCCCGCAACTATTTCGGCTTTCAAGCCCCAGACCAGTACACGCTGTCCTTCTTCCAGCGCACCGACCGCGAGCGCGCGGGCCGGGAGCCGGTGATGGCGAAGATCGCGCTCGTGACCAGTCACTGGCCGTGGCATATGATTCCCTACCTGCGCGACTGGAACGACGTCGGCGACGGCGCCGTCTTCGACGAGCCCGATGCCGGGCAGAGCGCTTCCGCGCAGGTGGTCATGCTCGACAACGCCCGGATGCGCGACGGCTACCGCCGAACCATCGAATACTCGCTGTCCACCCTGGTCTCCTATGTGCAGACCTACGGTGACGACGACCTGGTGCTCGTCCTCCTCGGCGACCACCAGCCGCCCACTTACCTCATTGGCGAGGACAAGGGCTTGGACGTCCCGATCACGATCGTCACCCGCGACCGGGCGGTGCTGGACCAGATCACGGACTGGGGTTGGGAGGCCGGGCTGCGGCCGAGTCCGCACGCTCCGGTCTGGCCGATGGAGTCCTTCCGCGACCGATTCCTGACCGCTTTTAGCAAGTAAGGCCGCTCGCTCGCTCAGTCGAAGCAATGCCCCCGTTTGGGCCCTACCGACGTGGTATACACGGTGCACAGGCCATGGAACGAAAGCTATTCGGAGGGCCGATGTCTGAGGGCGACGCACGTGCTTACTGGGTGCGTGCCCCCGGGCTGGGCGAGCTCCGCGACGTTCGGCTGCCATCCGCGAAGCCCGACGAGGTGGTGGTCCGAACCCTGTTCAGTGGGATCAGCCGCGGTACCGAGATGCTGGTGTTTCGCGGCGGTGTCCCGGCCGACCAGCATCAGGCGATGCGGGCGCCATTTCAGGACGGGGACTTCCCAGGGCCGGTGAAGTACGGCTACCTCAATGTCGGGGAAGTCGAGGAGGGGCCGGCGGAACTGGTAGGTCGCACGGTGTTCTGCCTCTATCCACACCAGACCCGTTACGTTGTCCCCGCCGATGCCGTGGTCGTCGTGCCGGACGACGTCCCGCCCGCGCGGGCGGCGCTCACCGGCGCAGTAGAGACGGCGCTGAACGTGCTCTGGGACGCGCCGCCGCTCATCGGTGATCGGGTCACGGTCGTGGGTGCCGGGATGATCGGCTGCTGCGTGGCCCGGCTGCTCGCCAAGTTTCCCGAAGTTTCAGTCACGCTCGTCGATGTGGACACCTCACGTGCCGAGGTCGCGGCAGCGCTCGGTGTCGAGTTTGCGCAGCCCGGCGACGCCCCTCGGGATCAGGATCGCGTCATCCACGCCACTGCCACGGCCGAAGGGTTGCGGTTGGCTTTGCGGCTGCTGGCCATCGAGGGGGAGGTGATCGAGGTGAGTTGGTACGGCGATACCGACGTCCAGGTCCCGCTTGGCGGAGCGTTCCATTCGCGGCGGCTGGCAATCCGTTCCAGCCAAGTCGGTCTGGTCGCTCCGGTTCGGAGGACGAGCCGAACGAACACGGACCGTCGCAAACTTGCTCTGGAACTTCTCCGCGACCCGGCCTTTGACGCACTGCTGAGCAGCAGGTCGCCGTTTGATCAGTTGCCCGAAACGATGGCGAAGCTCGGTTCGCTGCCAGGCCTGTGCCACGTGATCACCTACGAAGGGGAGTGAAAAGCAGTGTTCAGTGTGACGGTGCGAGAGCACATGATGATCGCGCACAGCCTGCGTGGCGAGGTGTTCGGGCCCGCGCAGAGGCTGCATGGCGCCACGTACGTCGTCGATGCGACGTTCCGCCGGGCCGAACTCGACCCGAACGGCATCGTCGTCGATATCGGCGCTGCGACTACTGCATTGCACTCCGTGCTCTCGGACCTGAACTATCGCAACCTCGACGACGAGCCGTCCCTGGCGGACACGAACACCACTACTGAGGTGCTCGCGAAGCTCGTAGCTGACCGGCTGGTGGACCGCATTCATGCTGGCGAGCTCGGCGAAAGTGCTTCGGGGCTTGCCGGAATCATGGTGACGCTTCGTGAGTCGCATGTGGCGTGGGCGTCGTACGAACGAACACCATGACCGTTCATCTCCTGGTGCCCGAGGGCTTCGACGATCCAGCCCGTCCGAGCGGCGGCAATTACTACGACCGTCGGATCGCGGAGGGGCTTACCCGGCTGGGGTGGCAGGTATGCGTCCAGCCGGTCGCGGGCTGCTGGCCGCGGCCCGAGGGCGTTGACGTCACCGAGGTGACGGCCGAGATTCCGGACGACTCGGTGGTGCTCGTCGACGGCATCATTGTCTCTGCCATGCCGCAGGTTCTTGTGTCGGCGGCCAGACGCCTTCGGCTGGTTGTGCTGGTGCATATGCTCCCCGAGAACCAGCGTGAGCGCGAAGTGCTTTGGGCAGCCGACTCAATCGTCACTACCAGCCGCTGGACGCGGGAGAAGCTGCTGGCCGAGTACGGTCTGGAGGCCGGTTGCGTGCACGTGGCCCATCCCGGCGTGGACTCCGCTGAACTCGCACGTGGAAGTCCGGAGGGGCGACAGCTGTTGTGCGTGGCGACAGTCGCCGAACACAAGGGTCACGACCTTCTGCTCGACGCGCTGGACCGCATCGCCGAACTGTCATGGCATTGCACCCTCGCCGGTCCGCTGGATCGTGAACCCGTCTTCGTCGATCGTCTGCGGCAGCAGTTGCACACCTCGCGGATCGCCGGTCGGGTCACCTTCACCGGGGCGCTCGACGCGGATGCCGTTTCGAAGAAGTACGCCACTGCCGATCTACTCGTGCTGGCATCGCGGAGCGAGACGTACGGAATGGTGATCTGCGAGGCGCTTGCCCGGGGCGTTCCCGTGGTGGCGTCCGAGGTGGGCGGCATCCCCGAGGCCGTCGGTACCGCCGCTGACGGTACTTCGCCTGGCCTGTTTGTACCGCCGGGTGACGTCGGCGCACTGGCTGCAGAATTGGCTCGCTGGTTGCAGGATTCTCAGCTCCGTCACCGGCTTCGCAGCGCGGCGCGGGACCGCCGGCGGTCGCTGCCCACGTGGCAGGCAACCACCGAGCGAGTCGCCGAGGTACTCGCCGGATGAAAGTGCGCGTTTTCCTGCAGGTCGCGGTCGCTGTCGCGATCCTCGTCCTACTGGTGGTTCAGTTCGGTACCGGACCGTTTGTGGCGGGCTTTCAGGCCGTCAGCATTCCGTCGATCGCGATCGCGGCGACAATCGGCCTCGCCACCACGGTGTGTTCAGCGTGGCGGTGGCGGCTCGTCGCAGACGGTCTCGCCCTCAAACTTCCCATGCGGGATGCCGTTGCCGCCTACTACAAGTCGCAGTTCCTCAACATCGTGCTTCCTGCCGGTGTACTCGGCGATGTTCACCGCGCCGTGCGGCATGGTTTGGATGTCGGCACTGTGCCGCGTGCGGGACGAGCGGTCGTGGAGGAACGCGTCGCTGGTCAACTCGTGTTGATTTCGCTGACCGTCGTGGCGCTTGCCGTTCTGCCGTCCCCGGTGCCTGTGGCGGTGCTTGCCATAGTCTCTGTTGTCCTCGTCGGGCTGATTGCGGTGGTAGGGCGGTTCGGCCTCGTCCCGCGCGCGTGGCCGGGAATCGTGCTCGCATCAATAGCCGTCGTGGTGGGCCACGCCGCGACCTTCGTCCTCGCCTCCCACACCGTTGGAGTCGACGTCTCGATGGCGCACCTTCTGCCCCTGACCTTGCTGGTGTTGGTGGTGGCGGCACTCCCCTTCAATGTCGGCGGCTGGGGTCCGCGCGAGGGCGCGGCCGTTTGGGCGTTCGGAGCGGCTGGGCTGGGCGGAGCACAAGGGCTTGCCGTCTCCACCGCATTCGGCGTATTTACCATCGCCGCAGCGCTTCCCGGTGCGATCATGCTGTTGGTCCCCCACCGGCGGCCGCAGAGATCTGGTGAACTCCTCGAAGGATCGTCCGCGCATGGCTGATTGTCCCTACACACTGCTCAGTTGCAGCATGTCGCTTGACGGCTACCTCGACACCGCAACAGCTCCACGCCTTCTGCTATCCAATGACGCCGACTTTGACCGGGTCGACGGCGTTCGGGCATCCTGCGATGCGATCCTCGTCGGCGCGAACACCATCCGTAACGACAACCCCAGGCTGCTGGTCCGGTCAGCCGAACGTCGGGCACAGCGAGTAGCAAGCGGGTTGTCGCCATCGCCGATCAAGGTCACGGTGACCCGGCGCGGTCTCCTAGACGCCGCTGCGAACTTCTTCACGTGCGGTCCCGCCGACAAGATCGTCTACTGCGCGACGGCCAAAACTGAGGCAGCCCGACGGCTCGAATCGGTGGCCACGGTCGTCGATGCAGGTGAATGCGTTGACATGGAGTGGCTGATCAGCGATTTGGGCAACCGGGGGGTTCGCCGGCTGATGGTCGAGGGCGGACGAACAATACTCACTCAGTTCCTCACGGCGGGTCTGGCTGATGAGCTGCAACTAGTCGTGGCACCGTTCTTCGTCGGTGATTCACGAGGCTGCAGATTCGTTGGCGACGGACAGTTCCCGTGGAATCCGGGCCACCGCGCCACGCTTGCCGAAACGCGTCAGATCGGCGACGTCGTCCTGTTGCGCTATGCGCTCTCAGCGCGCTTCGCCACGTGAGCGCGCTGGAACGGGCGCGGGCGTCTGCCTTCCCCGCGGCCGAGTATGTGGGCCAGGAGAGCTTTGTGTCGGCAGGCGAGGTCCGGCAGCTGGCTCGTCAGGCCCGGGTCGGTCTCGGCGTCTCAGTGCTCGATCTGTGCTGCGGGGTCGCTGGCCCCGGCCGGATGGTCAGCGCGGAGTTCGGGTGCAACTACTTGGGCATCGATCGCTCCGCAAGCTCACTGTCCACCGCACGGGAGCGGGCCGAAGACCTACCGTGCCGTTTCGAGCAGCTCGAAATCCCGCCGCTGCCCGATGGCCATTTCGAGGTGGTTTTTCTGCTGGAGACGATGCTCGCGTTCCGCGACAAAGACGCCCTCGTTCGTGAGGTGGCGCGCGTGCTGGAGCCGGATGGGCGTTTCGCCTTCACCGTCGAAGAAGGCCGACCGCTCACTTATCAGGAGCGGGAGCTGATGCCCGCCGCCGATACTGTCTGGCCCATCGAGCTTGCGGAACTGACGGCCGTGCTGGGCAACGCTGGGCTGAACCTGACCTGGCAGCAGGACTGCAGCTCCTCACATCACGCGATAGCGACTGCGCTGCTTCTCAGCTATGGAGCGCATCGCAGCGAGATCGCCGCTGAGATCGGGACGCAGGCTACCGCCGATCTGATCACGTCCCATGAGCTGTGGAGTGACTGGCTGGGCAGCGGGCGGGTGCGCAAGTTCGCGATGGTGGCGGAGAAATGACCTTTGACTATGCGGGTTACCTGGCGGCGAAGACGACCGTGGACGACCGGGCGCTCAACCGACATGTCCTGGACGAGTTGCGGCGGCTGATGCCCGCGAATGCGCCGCGAGTGCTGGAGGTCGGCGCCGGGCTCGGAACGATGGTGGCCCGCCTGATGGACTGGGGAGTGGTCAGCGTCGGCGAGTACATCCTCCTGGACGCCGACCGGGAGTTGCTGGATGCTTCTTGTCACTGGCTGTCCGATTGGGCGGCCGCTCGCGGTCTGCGCAGCGAATCACTGCCTGATGGACTTCAGGTGGGCGATCTTCGGGTGCGCCTCGTGCAGGCCGAGCTGGGCAGTTACGTGGAAGCCGCTCACGAGGTGCGGGCGGATGTGCTGATCGCCAACGCCGTCCTCGACTTGGTGGACGTGCCGACGGTGCTGCCCGGCTTGCTGCAGCTTCTCGTCCCCGGCGGTGTCTACTGGTTCACGATCAACTACGACGGCGAAAGCATCTTCGAGCCCTCTCACTCCGCCGACGACCAGGTCCTGCGGGCCTTTCACCGCGACATGGACGAGCGAGTCCGCTACGGACGTCCGGCGGGGGAAAGCCGCACGGGTCGACGGATGTTTCACCACCTGCGGGACGCGGGGGCGCCCGCGCTGGCAGCGGGGTCGTCGGACTGGGTCGTGTACCCGGGCCCGGACGGGAGCTATCCGGCCGAAGAGGCGTACTTCGTGCGCATCATCCTCGACACGATCGGGGATGCTTTACGGGGTCGCGAGGTTTGGGTGGGAGCCACGGAGCTTGCCGATTGGCTGGCCGAGCGCCGCCGGCAACTGGCCGCGGGGGAGTTGGTCTACATCGCGCATCAGCTCGATTTCGTGGGTCGCTTCCGCCAAAGCCAGAATATGTAGCGACCGAACGACTCACACAACAGCACCAGCGCAACGCCGACGATGATGATGTTGGCGACCTGCGGCAGCACGTCCGCGACCGCGATGATCAGCGCGATGCCTTGCACCGCCGCCACCACCTTGCCCCAGTAGCGTGGCGGTACCGGTTTTCGAAGCCATGGCCACAGCCGCTCGGCTGCCCAGAGCGCATAGCGGGCCAGCCCGATCACTAACACCCACGCGCCGAGCGCTCTGCTGACCTGGATGCTCAGGACGAGAATCAGGAACGCATCGACTTCCTGGTCGAACAGAGCGCCCGTCGCCGACACCGAGCGGGTGCGCCGTGCGACCCAGCCGTCCACTCCGTCGAGGATCAGGGCGGGCACAGTGAGGCCTACGAGCAGGGCGGGCGGGATGTCAGTGCTGAATCCGCTGACCACCAGCGCGTTGACGCCGCCGACCAGGATGGCCCTCGCGAGCGTGACCTGGTTCGCCGGCCCGAGCGAGGTAAGACCTTCACGGTCGAGCAACTTCGCGACCAATATGTTGACCACAGCGCCGAATGCGAGTCCGGCCAACCAACCCAGCGCGCTGATGTGGACGAAGCCGGCAAGGACAGCCAGCACCACCAGCTGCGCGGCGAAGCCGATCAGCGCCCACGGTCGAAGCAATGCCACGTTTCCTCTCTACAGGGGCGTAGTAGCGCCGACGAGGTCGATTCGGGGCATCAAGTTGGTTTCGCGCCTGCGAGCTTGCCGCTTTTCGACAATTCCGGATCGGTACATGACGAGAGATCGAAACAGCACGGGCGTCGTTTGCCAGAGCGCAGTTTCGATATGCTGACCGCGACGCGACGCGCGCGCGTCTGCGGGTTCTTCGTGGCGTTGATCCAGCGCACCCATTCCCAGCGCGCCATCGACGTGATGGTGCGCCATTTCTCTGCGATATCTGGAGCCTCGAGCAGAGCGGCACGGAAGTCGTCGGGCAGTTCGGGCTCTGGCCAGTTTTTGGTCGGTTCGACTTCGAGTGTCACCGGATCGTTGGCATCGAGGACGAGAAGGTAGATCAGCGAATTCTCGACCGGAAGCCAATGACCCCGCATGCCATCAGGTTCGACAACCGTTTCAAAGGAGTGTCCATTCAACACGGCCTTTACCGCGACCTGGCCACGCGACGGCAGTTGTGCGCTCGCCTTGTCGGGAAACCGCAGAATTGCCCGTTCACCGACTTTCTGCACGCGCCCGTTGAAGACGATTGCCGACGACGCGGATGTGTTTTCGACAGGCGGTTCCTTGGTCATTGCCCTGCTCCTGGGGGTTCCGTTTATGTCAGCGTAAGCGCTTTTCGCAGGCCGGACGATCGCGGCCTACCCCGGTTTCCGAGCCGGGACTTAGCGGACGCTGGCCGACTGTCCGGCGATGCCAGGATGAGACTCGGTGAGGATCTCGCGCGGGTGTCGCGCCACAACGCGCGGCCAGCGCCCGCGATGACTCGCCACCTTGGTACCGGCGGACGATCTCGGCTGGTGTTTCGAGTGACATCCGCTGACCGAGCTTGAATGACGGGGCTGCCGTCGTCCGGGTTCGCGGGTTGCCGCCTTTTTGCGGCTGACCAGGTGCCCGGGGTTTCCTGCTTGCCCGCTCGCCGGGAATCTGCCCTGTCCACGGCCCGGGCAAATTCCCAACAGCGGGGCAGATTCCCCCCAATCACCCCACCTTCGATCGTTCCCGATCGTGAATCGTGGGAAACGGCTGCTCAGCTTCGAGCAGGTATGCCAATTCGAGCAGCGTGCGTTCGTCGCCGCGGGCGGTGGAGAGCTGGACGCCGACGGGCAGCCCGTCGGTTGAGAGGCCGGCGGGGAGGGAGATGGCCGGGGCGCCGGCGACGTTGTGCAGCGGCGTGAATGACACGTAGGTGATCAGCCGGTCGATCAGTTCGTCGAACGGCACGGTCGGCGAGAGGTGTCCAAGGCGCGGTGTGAGGTGCGACAGCACAGGGGAGAGAACGACATCATGGCGGGTGAATGATTCCGCGTAGGCGTGCCGGACGGCGTGCAATCGTTTGAGCGAGGTGGGTATCCGGTGCAGTGACCGGCGGTGGTGGTCACGCAAGCCGCGTGTCAGGCCGTCGGCTCGGCTGCTGTTCCATGAGCGGTGGAGGGCCACTTTGCCGGTGGTTGTCGCGAGGTCGGCCAAGAGCCCCCAGTAGCGGACGAAATCGTCCACGAACTCAGTGGTCACCGGTATGTCTGCCTGTTCGATGATGTGTCCCGCGCGTTCGAGCGCCGTCGCAGTGCGCTCGACCGCGGCGCGAGTTTCTGCGTCGATGGTGGCGCCGGTCGGACTTTCGAGCTGAATTCCGATGCGCAGTGTGCGCTGTGCTGGGCCGAGGACTCTGCCGATGGGAGCTAGTCGCGGGTTGCGGCGGTAGCGTTCGGCTGCGGCCAGAAATGCGGCGGTATCGCGGACTGTTCTGGTGACGACGCCCTCACTGACGATGTTGACGGGCATGAACCGGGTCGCCTCGCTGTCAACGAGACGGCCGAGGGTGGGTTTGAGGCCGACCAGTCCCGTGCAGGCGGCGGGAATGCGGATCGAGCCGCCACCGTCGTTGGCGTGGGCGATCGGCACAACTCCAGCCGCTACCAGCGCTGCGGCGCCGCCAGAGGAGGCGCCGACCGAGAAGTCCGTGTGCCACGGATTGCGGCAGGGTTCGTCCGCGCTGTACTCGGTGCTGGCGTTGAGACCGAATTCCGGGAGCCGCGTCTTTCCCAGGACGGTGACGCCGGTGGCCAGGAACTGCTTCGCGAAGTTCCCGTCTCGTGTCGCGGGGGACGCTGTGTATGCGGAACTGCCGTTTTGCGTGGGTAGTCCGGCGAGGTCCACGTTGTCTTTGACGTAAGTCGGCACTCCGGCGAGCGCGCCGGTGGCATCGGACGCGTAGCGCGGCTGGTCGTAAGGCACTGCGATGGCTCGCAGTTGCGCGTCCACGCGTCCTGCACGCGCCACGGCGGCCGAGGCGAGTTCGGCGGCGCTCACCTCGCCTGCGGCGAGGCGTTCAGCCAGTCCGACGGCATCGTCGTCGCCGAGGGCGTCATCGGCGAATGCGTGAACTCGGGTCATTAGGGCGCTCCTCAGTGTCTGGAAGTTCTTCCAGAAAGGCTAGAAACTCTTTCAGACTTTGTCTAGTAGAACTTCCAGACATGCTGATTTAGGATGGCAAGTCATGACTGCTCGACGCCACGGTCCCAGCGCCCAGGCGCGCCGCGATGCCCTGCTCCGGGCGACGCTGGAGATTGTGGCGGAGCGGGGAGTTGCTGCGGTGACGCACCGGGCCGTCACCGAGCGCGCGGGCCTGCCGCTGGCCACGGTGAGCTACTTCTTCTCCTCTATCCATGAACTGGAAGCAGAGGCTTTGCGCGTGTTTATGGCGGACGAGTGTGCGACGCAGACCGCTGCGGCCGAGCATCTGGCGTCGCAGCAGTTGACGGCCGACGAGGTCGGGCGCGAGCTCACGGCGGCTACGGCGCCCCGATACCCAGAAACCCCGGCGTTCATGGAAAGCCTTCTGCACGCCGCGCGATCCGAGGAGTTTCGTGACGCGGTTCGCGACGCGCTCGCGGGGTCACGGGCGGTGGCTGCGGCGGCGCTGCAGGCTGTTGGCACCCCCAACCCCGAAGCAGTCGCCCCGGCGTTGACCGCCCTGGCGCACGGTTTGGCGCTGAATCAATTGGCGGTACCGGGCGACATCGATGAAGAAACGTCATATCAGGCGTTCCGGGCGCTCGTGCTCGGCTACCTTCTCCAGTCTGGGCACCGCGATTTGGCGCTCTCTCTGATTGATGCCGAGAGCGAGTGAGTCGCAGAAGTTCGCAAATCGCCCTCGTGGCGACAGGTTGATTCGAATTCCCTCCGCCCTCCTGTGACGGGGCTTACATTTAACGATGTGAAGCGTTGCTGCCCCGCAGCTGGGGCCGATCACAACGTGCGCGCTGCCTCCCATCCGGCAGCGAAGTTTCTCTACTGGCCGGGTAACGCGCTGCTGCAACGGGCCAGTTCATGTCGAGTGTCGATGCGACACATCTCTTAGTCACCCGTTCCCCCATCGATGGGAGCTTTCATGAGTACTGCAGCGGAACGTGCAGCCCGCCTGGAGTTGGTGGCCCGGCTCAAATCGTCGTATCCGGAATTGCCGGACGCGCCGACGCCTGACCTCATCGATCACGATCGGTTCTACGCGTATATGAAGACAGTTCATGACGTTGGTGGTGAACCCGATGCGCCGATGAAATACGAGAACAAGCAGTACGAGGTGTGGGAGCACAACACTTACGTGATTTGTGAGGTGCTCGCTTGGCGGGGAATCTGGCTCTCCGAGGAGCGGCGCCGGATGGGAAATGTCGACGTCGGGCGCGCAATCTACCTGGGCATCCCGTATTACGGCCGCTGGCTGCTCGCTGTCGCCCGCGTCCTCGTTGAGAAGCATCACATCGGTCTTGGCGAACTGAGCGAACGGATGGTAGAGGTCGCGCAGCGCTATGAAGGCGGTCTCGACGGGAAGCCTATCGAGGCACAGCCGAAGTTCGAAGGCGATGGATCGCAGGTTCGCCGCAATCAGCATCACCTGCACGCTGTCGGCAAAGGCGATCCGCAGGTGTATGCGGGGCAGGCCGGAGAGCCAAAGTTCAGGGTCGGCGATGCCGTTGTGGTGCGTGAGTTGCCCGCGTTGTTGTACACCCGGACGCCGGAATACGTGCGTGGTGCCACCGGTGAAATCGCTTCGGTTGCTTACGAAAGCCCGGCACCAGAAGACGAGACCTGGGACCGGCCGGACGCGAAACCGGAGTGGTTCTACGTCGTCCAATTCAATCTTTCTGAATTGTGGGACGGCTACACGGGAACGACCAGTGACAGCCTGCGAACGGAAATACCCGAACGCTGGCTGCAATCGGCAGAGTAAGGCCCCAGGAAGGTAGCTATGACAGGTCACGATCACGATCACGATCACGAGCGCACCGTCGCGCCCATGGTGGAGGAAATCACAGACTTCGAAGTGCTGGAGATAGCGCTGCGCGAACTGTGCATCGAGAAAGGAATTTTCACCGCCGAGGAGCATCGCCGTTTCACCGAGTTCGCCGAACAAATAGGCCCGACACCTGCAGCGCGCCTGGTGGCGCGGGCGTGGCTGGATCCGGATTTCAAACGGCTCGCGCTCACTGACGCGATGGCTGCGAGCAAAGAAGTTGGCGTTGACTGGCTCGAACCTACGGGTTTCGGCACACCCAGCGATTTCACCGCTTTCGAGATTCTCGAGGACACCCCGACGCTGCATAACGTGATCGTGTGCGCGTTGTGCTCGTGCTATCCGCGGCCGATTCTGGGAAATTCACCGGAGTGGTACCGCACCCCCAACTACCGGCGGCGCATGGTGCGCTGGCCGCGACAGGTACTGGCCGAGTTCGGGCTCTATTTACCTGACGACGTCGAAGTCAGTGTGCAGGATTCGAATCAGAAGCATCGGTTTATGGTAATGCCGCTTCGCCCCGACGGTACGGACGACTGGACCGAGGATCAGTTGGCGGAGATCGTCACACGCGACTGTCTTATCGGCGTTGCCCTGCCTAAACCGGGTGTGACGACGAACGTCATCACCGACACCCGTCCTGCCATCCACCCCGCCGAATGATGGAGCGACAGTGGAATCGAGCCCGATCGAAAACACCGAACTAGCACCCCTCAAGAACATTGTGGCGAGGAATCAGGTGTGGTCCCGCATGACGGCAAAGTATGGGGTTAGCAACCCGGTACCGCCGTGGAAAACGAGTTTGGACGGTATGTGTGACGCCCTGGACCGTTCGGTATGTGACGCGGACATCCCCACCTTCAAAGAGCGCCGCGACGAGGAGGACGCGCTCGCAGCATCGCTGTACGCGGACGTGCCGTACCCGGAAAATCAGCTTGTGGCCCTGGCGCACACCCTGCTGGCTCGGGGAATCATCACCGAAGCGGAACTTACCGAGCGGCTTGGCAGAATTCGGGCGAGGCTGGAGTCCTGAGCCGCGGGAAGCAGTCGGGCCGAAAGTCCCCGAAATTCGGGGTCCGTAGCCTCTCACCGCGCCGCTGCAGCTGGTGTTGGTTGGAGGGTATGGCGAAGCATCTAACTATCCAGCCTGGCGACGTACGTGTGACGACGCGCGGCAGACTTCCTGGCGCAGACGAATATGCGGTCACACGGATTGGGGCAGCGTTGCGCGTTGCGCCGGAGACGGTGCATTCCGCGCACGTGAAGCTGAGCAAGCACGATGACCCAGCGGTCGCCCAACCGTATGTCGCGCAGGTGAATGTGGACATGCGCGGACGTACGGTGCGTGCTGAAGCCTGCGGCGCGACCGCTGCGGAGACAGTGGACCTGCTCGAGGCCCGATTGCGCAGGCGGCTTGAATCGTCCGCGCGCAACTGGGAGGCAGTCCGCGCGCGCGTTCCTGCACCGGGCGAGTGGCGGCATGGGCAGCTGAAGGCCCACCGCGATTCGGTGTACCCGAGGCCACCAGAGGAGCGGACAGTGCTGCGTCACAAGTCATTCGGGCTTGGGGAGCTATCTGTTTCCGAGGCCGCCGATCTTATGATCTCGATGGACTACGGATTCTACTTGTTCACAGACGCCGAGTCGGGGGTCGACAGTGTCGTGTACGAGACGCCGGACGGCCTGCGATACGCCCGTGCCGTGCCTGGACGAGTCACCGCAGTGCCGGAAAGCCCTCCGATCATGCAGAGTGACCATTCCGCTGCAGAACTCACACTCCAGCAGGCGATCGAGCGGCTGAACATTGCGGGGCAGCCGTTCTTCCGCACGCCCGGATCAGTGCGTGGCAAGGTGCTTTATCGCCGCTATGACGGTCATTACGGCCTGATCGACCCTGCCGATTGATTCTCAGTCCTTGTAGAACGAGGTGTAATCGTGCACGCAAAGATCGGAGACTGGCTGGTGGTGGAAAGCAGCCAGCTCGGTCATGAACAGCGGCGCGGACTCATCGTCGACGTGCCAGCCGGCGATGGCTCACCGCCTTATCGCGTTCACTGGCTGGATGATGACCACTTTGCGCTGGTGTTTCCCGGTCCGGACGCGCACGTCATCTCAGGAGATGCGCTGGCTGAACAAAACGCGCGGCGGCTCCGTGAGCTGACAGGCATTCAGGCTGCCATCGCCAGCAGGGCGCATCCTGGGCAGTCAATCGGTGAATCCGGCCACACTCGCGT
This sequence comes from Hoyosella sp. YIM 151337, assembly GCF_026041215.1. GTDB lineage: Bacteria > Actinomycetota > Actinomycetes > Mycobacteriales > Mycobacteriaceae > Hoyosella. The sequence continues at coordinate 279,098 of NZ_JAPEIQ010000006.1, read as the reverse complement.
TTCGCCCAAGTGACGCAAGGGGCTTGCGGTGCGTGCCCGCAGGTAGCAACGTAGAAGGGAGACCGAAAACGATCAAGGAAGTCGGTGTCCGCGATGGCAATCCCAGCGCACGAATGGCGTCCCGACGCCGCCTTGGGCCTCGAAGGCATTCCGCATACCGGCGAGGGGATGACCGAGGACGGTCACCTTGTCGAGCCCCAGGCTGATGCGTTCAAGCATGCCCGTGAAGCAAAGCGGGAGCCGGAATGGTACAAGACCGCGGTCTTCTATGAGGTGCTGGTCCGATCGTTCTATGACTCGAACAACGACGGCACCGGCGATATGCGCGGGCTGGTAGACAAACTCGATTACTTGCAATGGCTCGGGGTCGACTGTTTGTGGCTGCCCCCGTTCTATGCGTCACCGCTGCGCGATGGCGGTTACGACATTTCGGATTTCCGTGCTGTCTTGCCGGAATTCGGTACTGTCGACGACTTTGTCTATTTGCTCGACCATGCGCACCGGCGCAACATCCGGATCATCACCGACCTCGTCCTCAATCACACGTCGGACGCGCACCCGTGGTTCCAGGAATCCCGCAACCACCCGGACGGCCCGTACGGTGATTTTTACGTCTGGTCCGACACCGACACCGGGTATCCGGACGCGCGGATCATTTTCGTCGATACCGAGGCGTCGAACTGGACATATGACCCGGTGCGCGGCCAGTTCTACTGGCACCGGTTTTTTTCGCATCAGCCCGATCTCAACTATGAGAATCCCGAGGTCGGTGACGCGATGCTCGACGTGCTGAGGTTCTGGCTGGATCTCGGTATCGACGGCTTCCGGCTTGACGCCGTTCCCTACCTTTTCGAAGAAGAGGGCACGAACTGCGAGAACCTGCCGCGTACGCATGAGTTCCTGAAGCGCTGCCGCAAGGTGGTCGATGACGAATACCCAGGCCGGGTGCTGCTCGCCGAAGCCAACCAATGGCCGTCGGACGTGGTCGCCTACTTCGGTGATCCGGCGGTGGGCGGCGACGAGTGCCATATGGCGTTCCATTTCCCGTTGATGCCGCGAATTTTCATGGCGGTGCGCCGCGAGTCACGGTTCCCGATCTCAGAGATTCTGGCGCAGACCCCAGCGATTCCATCCGGGGCGCAGTGGGGCATCTTCCTGCGCAACCACGACGAGTTGACGCTCGAAATGGTCACCGACGACGAGCGCGACTACATGTACGCTGAGTACGCCAAAGACCCGCGAATGAAAGCGAACATCGGTATTCGCAGACGGCTGGCGCCGTTGCTCGAAAACGACATCAACCAGATGGAACTGTTCACGGCGATGTTGCTGTCACTACCCGGGTCGCCGGTTCTCTATTACGGTGACGAGATCGGCATGGGTGACAACATCTGGCTCGGTGACCGCGATGCCGTCCGCACACCGATGCAGTGGAGTCCGGACCGCAACGCCGGGTTCTCGAAATCCAACCCCGGTCGCCTCTATCTGCCCCCGATTGCGGATCCGGTGTACGGCTATCAAAGTGTGAACGTCGAAGCGCAGCTCAACAATTCGTCGTCATTGTTGCACTGGACCCGCCGGATGCTCGAGATCCGCCGTGAACACCACGCGTTCGGGCTGGGGGAGTTCATCGAGCTGGGATCGTCAAATCCCAGCATGCTTGCCTACCTGAGGCACTACAACGATCCCGCGGATGGGGATGACCTGGTGTTGTGTGTGAACAATCTGTCGCGGTTCCCGCAACCGGTGGAATTGGACCTTTCCGAATATGCGGGCAGGCAGCCAATCGAACTGACAGGGGGCGTACGGTTCCCGGTGATAGGGGACTTGCCGTATCTCCTGACCTTGCCGGGGCACGGCTTCTATTGGTTCCAGGTGTCGGACCCGATCGAGGGCGGCGACGCACCGTGACGGCCGACAGTATTATTCGTTCGCTACTTCAGCCGTTACGCGAATGGTTGCCCAGGCAGCGGTGGTTCGCGAGCAAGAACCAAGCTGTGGACACGATCGAACCGCTGACTTCTGCGTGGCTGTACGAAGGCGATCCAGGTGTGTTACATGCGTTGGTGAACGTGCACCAGCAGGGCCGGGATGAGACATACCAACTCGTCCTCGGCGTATCACGTGAGCCAGGTGACCACGTGGAGGTGATCGCGAGGACCGGCGCTTTGTCGGTCTTTGATGCGGCCGCGGAGCCTGCGCTCATGGCGCGGCTGCTGGATCTGTTCGCGAGCGGTGCGAACTGCGACGGTGTGGTCTTTCAGCTTGAGCCAGGGGTCGGCCTCGATACTGGCCTCAGGGCACGTGCTGTGGCCGCCGAGCAGAGTAACACCTCTCTGATCTTCGGTGACGCCTACATTCTTAAGCTGTACCGCCGCCCACATCCAGGGCCCCAGCGCGACCTCGAGCTGCATAGACTGCTTCATTCCGCGGGCAGCAAACACATCGCTGCACCGTTAGGCAACATCCATGCGGGTGACACGGTTCTCGGGTTTCTGCAGAACTACCTTCCGTACGCGACGGAGGGGTGGGCGGCAGCGACCGCCAGCGTCCGCGATTTGATGGCCGAGCGCGACTTGCACGCGTCGGAAGTCGGTGGGGACTTCGCTGGCGAGGCACGCCGCCTCGGCGCGGTAGTCGCGACGGTGCACGCCGATCTCGCTCGGGCTGGCGGCAGCGTCACAGCGAGCTCTCAGCAAGTGTCTGACGTCGCGGCGTCGATGCACGCGCGGCTCGACAATGTGCTCGAGCAGGTTCCAGAGGTGGGCGAGCATGAGCAGGTCGTGCGCGCCGCGTTTGATGACCTGAAAGACCTGCCGCTCACGCTGCAGCATGTGCACGGTGATTTGCATTTGGGGCAGACGCTGCGCACGACCACCGGCTGGGTGCTCATCGATTTCGAAGGTGAGCCCGCAGCAACAATGGAAGACCGTTCCGCCTTGAGCAGCCCGTTGCGGGACGTCGCGGGGATGCTCCGATCGTTCGACTATGCGGCGCACCACCTGCTCGTCGGAGAGGCGAGTGAGCGCGGAGAGCATCAGCGCGAAGTCCGCGCGAATGAGTGGGCGGAGCGCAACCGCGCCGCGTTCATTGAGGGGTACGCGGCGGTCGGCGGAGTCGAAACTGGCGCGGCGGACACCCACGCGGTCCTGCGCGCTTTCGAACTCGACAAAGTGGTGTATGAAGCCGGGTACGAGCGCCGAAACCGGCCGCTGTGGTTGCCCATTCCGCTGGCCGCACTGATGCGGCTGGCCGGCGGGTGAGGCTTCGGGGCGCATCTGGGCGGATGAATTAGTACACGACGTATTCATACTGTGATATGTAATTCGCGCGTGCAATTGTGCGGTTTGTAATTGGTTGCCGTGATCCTCGTCGCACAGATCCCTGCCGCGATAAGGCTTGACACGCTCTTAATTCTCCTGGTCAATGCTGTTTTTGCCGATTGCGCCGAGAAATTCGGACGCAGTGATCAACTTGGCACTTCACGTCAACAGTACGTATGTTCTGTGAGCAATTTGTCTCGAAAGGACATGACGTGAAGATGTACCGGCTCCCCTCAGCAAGGATGCGCGGACTGATAGCCATCACTGTGGGTATCGTCCTGGCATCCACCAATGTGGCCGTCGCCGAAGCGCCCTCACCCGTGCCCAGCGAACGCCCAACTGTCGGCATTCTCGCGCTCGAGGCAGCGCATTCCTTTATTCCACGGACCATCATTCACCCGCCGGTCGCTGAAGAGCCACCCGTCCCGTCGGTAGTTGATATCTCGCAGCGCCCGTGTCCCTTCGGGTCGCCCGAGAGCCTGGGGCTGACACCGAACGCGGCGCGCGCATACCTGGCGATCTGTGCGCTGTTCCCCGACGTCACTGCGTTCGGCGGTCTCCGGCACGGCGACTGGGGTGATCACGGCACCGGTCATGCGATCGATGCGATGATCACGAGCAACGTCGGTGACGCGATCGCGGAGTTCGCGCTCTCGCAGGCAGCCCATTTCGGTGTGAAGTACGTGATCTGGCGGCAGCGGATCCGGTATCCAGGTGGCGGATGGCAGCCCATGGAAGACCGTGGTTCAGTAACGGAGAACCATTTCGATCACGTACACATCAGTTTCCACTGAACTCGATCACCGCTTCACAACCTGGGTGCCGCCAGCGAAGCGATCGTGGAAACCCTGCTTCGATGAACTCGTACTGATCGTGAAGCCGATTGCAATGACGGCGATCAGCCACAGCAGCCAGCCCACGAACGAGATCAGATTCAGCAGCATGTAGGCGTTGCGCAACGCGGAGTCTTTCAGGCTGGGTTTCGGTTGCCCTCCTGATCCGTTGACGTGCAACCCGAAAACCTTCTTGCCGGGCGTGGAGCCGGTAGTGACCTCGAATACGAGGAAATACAGGTAGCCGAAGCCTGCACCCGGCAGGACGGCCGCCCACGCGGGGACCTCCCCACCCTGCCGGAGCAGCCAGAAAACGATCGCGCCGAGAATCCCGGCAATAATCCAGTCGATGAAGCGGGCAGCGCCGCGGGAGAAAACGCCTGCTGGGCGGGCGTTGAAACCTGCGGCGCCGAACTGTGGGTCTGTACTGGGGTTATATCCACCTGAGCTCATTGTCACTCACCTCGCCTCGGTTTTTCTATTCAGGTTACGCCAATTCGCGCAGCGTGCGATCCTTGCTGACACTTACCAGAATGAACAAACGAATGCCAGGATTTTAATTGCGTTCTCGCCATTTTTTAGCCCGAAAAAGGGCCGCGCTGGGGTGACAGGCGCTGAGTTTACGTGCAGGTTTATGCCAGCCCGCCCCGCCGCACGCGCCGCCACTCCGACACGGTGAAATCACGAATTCGCTGGCCCTGGGAACGTGCGCATTGAACGTGCTGAATATCTATTGGACGGCTGCCGACGCGCTGCAGGCGCAGCACGTCACCGCTGGGCGCAAAGTCGGGAAGCCACGCGGCGAAGCAGAAGCCCAGTCGCTCCGTATCCTCTGCCAGCGTAATCGCGGCGGGGTCGCTCAGTGGGACGTCAAGGTAGATCACCGCGAGGTCGAACGCACCGAGACCATCAACTTCTTCGGCCACTCTCGTGGCGGCGTCCGCCCCGAAGCGTTCAATCCGAATGTGCGCCACCCCAGTGGCTGGCGCCGTCATCACCCTAAGTTTCGTATGACCCACGGGGCTGCGCGCGCTTTCCGCGGAAATGCGCTCGAGACCCGCTGACGCCGCCAAATCCGCGATCAGTGCGTCAAGGTGGCGGGGCAGATGCACCACCTGGGCGCGCCGCATCAGCGGTGTGTACATGGCGAGAAGTGTGCGCCGGCCGTCGTTGGGGTTGTCGAGCTCTGCCATCGCTACCGTCGCCGGTGACGCGCCGAGAAGCAGGCCGACCTCGAGACCGCCGAGCTGAATGACTTCTCGCTGGCTTCCAGTGTGGTTCGTGACGGCCTGAGCCCACGTGCCGGGCAGTCCTTCGTCAGAGGCAATCTGACGCCGCAGCGTGGCCATTCGTTCCGCCAGGTGGCGGCCGCGGTAGCGGGGATCGACGACAAGTTTTCCCGCTTCCGGAACGGGATCTCCTTCGCGCTGCACGAAATACGCCGCGTGACCGACGACGCCCCGTTCCTGGCTCACGGCCACCACCGAATGCATGTGGCCATGTTTCAGAAGGTGGGCGATGTGCCGTGGTTCGTAGAGCGCGGGGTCTTTATACGTGTAGCCGTAGCAACGATAGATGCATTGCACGAGCCCTTCCGCGTCGTCCGGAGTCATGCGGCGAATCTCCACTGCGGCGGCCTCGTCCGCAGTGACACGTTCCGCGTTTTCCGCGAGGATGGTGCCCGCCAGACCGGCTTTACCCGCAGTCAAACTGATCGCGCAGGACGCGACGTTTCCCTCCTGCCCGTGGCTGGCAATGTGGAGTTCGTCCACGAATCCGAGCGCCGCGAGCCGCCGGGACGGCGCGGTGCGGGCCTGGCTTCCCGTCATGGGCAAGCCCTGGTCGATGACGGTTACAGTGAGGACCGCCGGGCGCGATTGCACAGCGACCTGGATATCGGGCACGGTGCCTTCATGTTCGCGCGAGAGGGCCTCGCGGACGAGTTCCTCCACGACAACGCGAAACCGTGTCGCATAGTCTTCTCGTAAACCTGCAGTTGTCGCGATGGCGCGAACGGCTGCTCCCACTGCCGTGAGAGACCCTTCGGACCCGTCGATATGGATCCTCATCAGCGCTCATGCTCCGGTCGTTGCCATAGCTTGTGAACGTACCCGGCACGTTCCTGGAGCGCGGGACTTTGCGAAAACATGCGAGACGCCAGGGGTTCAGCTCTCAGCGGGTCGGGCTGAACCCCGTGGATGCGTCACTTCCTTGAGCGCTGCATGCGCAGATACGGCATCATCGCGGCGAAGCCGAGGAGTACTACCACCGCCCCGGCGATGACGTTCGTCCATATGGTTGCCATTGCCAGCACTGTGCCGCTTACCAGCCACACAGCGACGATCGTCCAGACACCCAGGAGCGGGCAGAGGAACGTCAAGCGGTGGGTGCGGTCGAAGGCAGCTGCATAGCCGACACCTAGCGCGGCTATCACCAGTCCGACAACCAGGTTGTTCATCGCTAGAGCAACTGAAACGTCGTGGAACCCGACGATCCAGGGGGACAGGGCGACGAACAGCCCGGCGAGAACCAGTAGTGAGTCAGTGAACTGGGCGGATCGTGACTCCGAAATCTCTTCGTAGCGCGCGCTCATGGCCGCGAGATCAGGATGGGATTCGATATGGGGCGCGCTGTGCGTTGTCATCGCACACCTCCGATGTGATGAACCGTTGGTTGAGCACCATCGACCGTCCGTAATTCGGACAAAACGACCATGGTGCTGATCACAGGATACGTCAGCGAATTCCGCTCTGCACCGGCGTTCCGGCGCGGGCAATGTGCAGCTGCTGTGGTTGCTCGCGAGGGATTGTGCGGTGCATCATCCGCGCGTCTAATGGAGTAGTCAGGCTGTTTCGCGCACGGGCGGGCATGGCCTCGCTGTGCGGCTTCTATTAAGCGTCCTCGAGGAGGAGCGATGAAACGCAGGGCGACGGTTCTGGGGGCATCTGTTCTGATGGCTGCAGGTATCTCGCTGGCGGCGGCGCCGAGCGCATCGGCGCACCCGGGGATCGGGTTCCATGTGTACCCGAACCAGGCGGAGTGCCTTATGGGAATGCATCAGCACTTGATGGCCGGGCAGTGGCGGCTGTCCTGTTTGGGTGTGTTCAACACGCCCTGGATACTCATTCACTACTGAGTGTTCACGCGCAGTGCTTGTGCACCCCGAGCCCCTGCTGGCCAGGGAGAATCGTGGGTGCGAGTGTGCGGTCGGCGTCATAGTCGCCGCTGCGCAGTGCGCGGTACGGGATGGGCTGTTCGTCGGTCATCGTGGACAGGCGTGCCAGGAGGCAGCGTTCATCCTGGCCTGCGCCGGCCCAGCTGGGGGTGTCGACGGCTGGTATGAGGTGCGGCCGCAGCGGTGCGATGCCGGTGTACCAGAATGTGCCGTGGAGAATTGGCCAGAGCAGCGACTCAATATCACCGTTGATGCCGCGCGCTCCGAACGATGTGGCCCGGTCGCCTGCTGTCACGACAATTAGCGCTCGCTTTCCTTGTAGTCCGCCTTCCCCGTACTTGAGTGTTCGGCCGGATGCGGGATCTTTGACGCCGAAGGCGAATCCTTTGACGAAGACGCGATCAAACCAGCCCTTCATGATCGCCGGCATCCCGTACCACCAAAGCGGAAATTGCAGCACCACCGTGTCCGCCCACGCGATTTTGCCCTGCTCCAGGGCGATGTCGCCGGCGATGCTTCCGGAGCGGAACGCCCGGTGGGACTGCTCACTCACTGTCGCATTGTCGCGCCTGTGCTCGCCGAAGTCGTTTTGTGAGAACACCGGGTTCCAGTCCATTGCGTAAAGATCCGATGTGACGACGTCGTGTCCCGACTGCCGAAGGTGAGCTGTCCCAGCCAGGTGGAGCCGCGCATTGAGTGATTCTGCGCTGGGGTGCGCATATATCCAGTGAACTCGCATGAAGAAGTCCTTCCCTGAGGGATGCTTTCAGGTTCATGCTGGTACGTATATTCGAAGCAAGCAAGTACGGTCATTAATGTGCAGTACTAACACTTATGTAACCAAGGAGGGAATGCCGGTGCGAGATCCTGTACTCCGCGCCATGGACGTGTGTCCGGTAGAAGTGGCGATTGCGGTGCTGGGTGGCTCGTGGAAGATGACAATCGTCAAGCACCTCACGGGGGCGACCCTGCGATTCGGTGAACTGGCCCGGGCGGTCGGTGCGGTAAGCGCGCGCATGCTCACGCGCCAGCTTCGCGAACTGGAAACGGATGGCATCGTCCACCGGGAAGTGTATGCCGAGGTGCCGCCACGCGTTGAGTACTCGCTGACCGAACTCGGTGCCACCCTAGCCCCGCTGGTTGCGATGCTTGACGACTGGGGCGCGCGCTATCAATCGCAGGCGGGATAGGTTCGTGCGGTGGTCTTCGATTATTGCGTAATCGGTGCCGGGATTATCGGACTAGCTACCGCGGAGCGGCTGCAGCGCGACCGGCCCGGCGCAAGCGTGCTCGTTCTGGAGAAGGCGCCCGCACTCGGTGCGCACCAAACTGGCCATAACAGCGGCGTCATCCATTCCGGGATCTACTACCCGCCGGGCAGCCTCAAAGCGGACCTCTGCCGCCGCGGCGCTGAAGTAACGAAGGCGTTCGCGAAACAGCATGGCATCCCGTTCGACGTCCGTGGCAAACTTCTCGTCGCCACGAACTCGCGCGAACATGCACGAATGCTTGCGCTGCATGACCGTTCACGCATCAATAACCTCGAAGTGGAGCGCATCGACGGAGCGGAACTCGCCCGGCGAGAGCCGAACGTCACGGGTGTAGGGGCGCTCTTCGTCCCCAGTACGGGAATCATCGACTTCCGCCGCGTGGCAGACACATTGGCCCACCTCGTCGCCGAACGCGGTGGTGAAATACGTGTCGGTGTTGAAGTAATAGATATCGCCGAGGACACCGACGCGGTCACTGTCAGAACGCGTGCGGACACCTATCGGGCCCGTCACGTCGTCGTGTGCGGAGGATTGCAGGCGGACCGGCTCGCACGACTGGCCGGCCTGCGGATTGACTTGCGCATCATCCCGTTTCGCGGTGAATACTATCGGCTGCCGCCGCACCGCTCCGGCCTGGTGCACCACCTCATCTATCCCATACCGGATCCAGACCTGCCGTTTCTTGGGGTTCATCTGAACGCGACGATTGATGGAGAAATCACGGTCGGACCGAACGCTGTGCTCGGTTTGGCGCGGGAGGGGTATCGCAAGGGCGCGGTCAGCTTCGCGGATGTGCGGGACTATCTGTCCTTCCCTGGCTTCTACCGGGTAGCGAAGGCGAACATGCGCGTAGGGTTCCGTGAAGCCCGAAACTCACTGTTTAAGCGGGGTTATCTCGCGGAGTGCAGAAAGTACTGTCCCGCACTCACGCTCAGCGACCTTCAGCCGCGCGAAGCTGGTATCAGGGCGCAGGCGGTGCTTCGGGATGGAACATTGGTTCACGACTTTCTCATCGAGCGGACCGACCGTACTGTGCACGTTCTGAACGCGCCTTCACCAGCGGCGACATCTGCCATGCCGATCGCTGAGCACATCGTGCAACTGTTGCCGTAGTCCCTGCAGCAGATTTAGTAATAGGCTGTCGCTATGACGCAGCACAGTGCCCTTTTTAAAGCGGTCATGCGTATCGGCACCAAAGTCGAAACGTGGCGATTTCGCCGCTCTGGAGGGACGGCCACCATGGGGGGCCACGAGCAGTTGCTCTTGACGACAGTCGGCCGAAAGTCGGGGAAAGAACACACGACGCCGCTTTTCTTCACGCGTGACGGTGACCGTCTCATCGTGATCGCATCGTTCGGCGGCAGCGATACCCACCCAGCCTGGTATCTCAATCTGCGTGATCGTGGCGAGGGCTGGGTTGAGTTGGGGACCGACAAGTTTCGGGTGACTCCGACGGTTCTCGAAGGTACGGAGCGAGAGGAGCATTGGCGCGCGATGGCGCAGTTCTGGCCGGACTACGACAAGTACACGACGAAGACGACGCGTCGCATACCTGTCGTCGCGCTGACGCGCGGCTGACGTCCGATTCGTTCAAGACACGGTGAGCGATGGTTTCTACTGTGGGTAGTATGAAGCCTCGTTTGAACGTTATCGCCTTGGTGGTCGCGGATATGCGCCGCTCACTCGAGTTCTACCGCAAGCTGGGTCTAGCGATCCCTGACGACGCGGATTCGCAGCCGCACGTCGAGGCGGAACTCGGCGGCGGCATTCGCTTGGCGTGGGACGACCTGGCCACGGTGCGGTCATTTGAGCCCGATTGGCAGCCTCCGCAGTCTGGTCAGATCAGCCTCGCTTTTCAATGCGAGCGCCCGGCGGATGTTGATGCCGTCTACCGCGACCTCGTGGAAGCGGGATACGACGGCCACCTCGCGCCCTGGGACGCTTTCTGGGGTCAGCGCTATGCTGTCGTCCACGACCCGGACGGCAACGGTGTTGACCTGTACGCGCTGCTCCCGGCTACGCAAGCAGCGACGTGACGGTGCGACCGGTCAGCGATCTCGCGTCCCGCGCCAGATGTGCTTGGTCCGCGTAGCCGGACTGGGCTGCTGCGTCACCGAGTGAATGCGCGGAACGGGAGAGACTGAGCGCCTGATTGAACCGCAGTATTTTCCCGAGGGTTTTCGGTCCGTATCCGAACGTGTCGCGGCAGCGGCGGTGCAGCTGGCGGGTACTGAGTCCCAGCGCGGCGGCGAGTCCAGACACCTTCGTGCCCTGTTGAAGCATAGTGAAAACGACTTCACCGAACGTGTCGGGCGGCTCAGTCAGACGCTGCCGCGCGATGTGCTCAAGCGCTGTGCCAGCATCGTTGGACGCGGCGACGATGGTGTGGAATCGCCGCGCTTCGCTGGCAGAAAGCAGCTCTGCGAACGGCACGCGCTGGTCCCTTATCTCGTGTGCGGGCACCCCGATTATGTGCTGACCGATGCCGCACCGCAGCCGCAGCCCCGTCCACGAATCCGCACTCCACGTGGTGGTGTGGGCGCGCGTATCGGGCCCCGCAACGAGCAGGTTTCCGGCGTGCCAGAGGAGGTCGATACACCCGTCAGGAATGACGAGCTGAGCCGACTCGCTAGGGTCGGTTGCCGTCCACACCACAGCATGGTGGATGGGAGAGCTGCGCTCGGCGTACACCAGACCAGGATGTCACGTTGGGTGGCGTTTCGTGTTTGGGGTGACTTGTGAAGTCACCATTGCGGCGAGCGCGATGACGAAGCCAACCGTCTGCCACGCAGTCAGGGTTTGGCCCAGGATGACGAGACCCGCGAGGGTCGCGGTCATGGGGTTCGCGAGGCCGAGGAAAACGACCGACGTCGACGGGAGCCGCTCGATGCCGCGGAACCAGCACACGTAGGCGAGAGCACCTCCGATGATCGTGAGGTACGCGTACCCGAGGATGTTGGTACCGGTCAGTGATGGCGGGATGCCCTCGCCGATCAGCGCGACAGGGATTAGCATCAGCCCGCCCATCGTCATCTGCCACCCCGCGATCGACAGCATCGAGGTGCCCTGCGGCCGTCCCCATTTCTTCGCGAGAACGATCGCGGTGCCCATCATGGTGATGCCGGTCAGCTGGGCGATTACCCCGGTTGTGTCGAGTGCTCCAGCTGCGGTCAGGACAAGGAGGCCGACGCCGAGGACGCCGGCCAGCGCCGCGCCGAGTGACCAGAGCGTGGGGCGGGTCCGGAATACAAGGTAGGCCACGGCGAGCACAATCAGCGGCTGCACAGCCGCGATTGTTGCCGCGACACCGCCGGGCAGCCGGTATGCGGCGAGGAAGAGGAGGGGGAAGAACGCGCCGAAGTTGAGGGTGCCGAGCACTGCTGCCTTCCACCACCAGTCGCCGCGGGGGAGTTGACGCGTGATTGCGAGCAGCAGGAGCCCGGCTGGGAGCGCGCGGAGGAGGGACGCGAGCAGCGGACGGTCCGGCGGCAGCAGTTCGGTGGTGACGACGTAAGTCGTACCCCACGTGATGGGCGCGATGAGCGTGAGCGCGATGTCGGACAGGCGTGCGCGGTGGTAGCCCTTATGAGCTCCGTGTCCGGAGGTGGCTGCGGTATCAGCCGTGTACGCCATGTCCGCCGAGCTTTCTGTGCATTCATCGTTGGTCGTGTGGCACGGTACTGCGGTGCCGCTGTCAACTCTCCGCGTCCAATCTCTTAATGTCAAATAGATCAATATTGAGATAAATTGGATCCGTGAGTGAAACGGACGCTATTGACGAACTCGTTGCACAGTGGTGCCGACGGCTCGACCGTGACGGACGTCCGGTGGACTTCTTCGGCGATCTCGCTATCGTCGGGACGGGTGCGCGACTGACTCGCGCCGCTCAGCACTTCGGTAAACACGTGCGTGATCTGCACGCTGAACATGACCTCGAGTGGTGGGAGTTCGATGTACTCGCGACCCTGTACCGAGCAGGTGATCCGCATGGCCTTTCGGGGAAGGCGCTCATACGGGCGATGCTGTTGACATCCGGCGCCATCACCAACCGCGTCGACAGGCTCGTGCAGCGCGGTTTAGTTGCGCGCGATACCGATCCGTCCGATCGGCGCTCGATGCTGGTGCGGCTGACAGAAGCGGGCCGCAAAAAGGTCGAAGACGTGACGCCGCCACACATCGCGAACGAAGCGAGTGTCCTCAACGCTCTCACTATCGAAGAACGTGCCCAACTTGATGCGATCCTGCGCAAGTTTCTTGTCAGCCTCGGCGACACCACCCTCACGCCGTAAACGCGAAACCCGTCCCTGGCTAGCCGGGAAAGCCAGGGACGGGAAGCGTGCGCTGCGGAAAGGAGCCGCTGTCAGAGTGCCATGCTCGACGCCTGCGCAGCGAGTTCGGTGATGCGCGCCCAATCACCGCTCGTGACCGCTGCCTTGGGCGCCAGCCAGGTGCCGCCCACGCAGCCCACGTTCGGCAGCGTGAGGTAGTCACGCGCGGTGAGTGGCGTGATGCCACCGGTTGGGCAGAAGCGCACCTGCGGCAGCGGCCCGGCCACCGAACTCAGGTAGGCGTGCCCGCCTGCGGCCTTCGCGGGGAAGAACTTCATTTCGGTGACACCGCGGTCGAGTAGCGTCATCATTTCCGACAGAGTCGAGACACCAGGCAAGTACGGCACACCGCTATCATCCATCGCGGCCAGCAGCCGTGACGTCGACCCGGGACTCACCAGAAATTGTGATCCTGCCGTGACGGCATTGCGTACGTCAGCGGGGTTGAGGACCGTGCCAGCGCCGACCACCATGTCCGGAACTTCGGCGGCGATCCGTTCGATTCCGGGCAGCGCAGCCTCCGAACGGAGCGTCACCTCGATAATGCGGATGCCCCCATCGAGCAGCGCACGGGAAAGCGGCACCGCCTCGTCCGGGCTGTTGAGCACAACAACGGGGATCACCGGAGACACGTCGAGAAGGCTGGTTACAGCAGCGGCGGTGTCCTTGGATGCAGTTGAGGCGGTCATACCAGTGCTCCTTTTGGGCTGGTTTCGGTGATGGGGGTGAGTTCCTGAGCCAGCCACGTTGCTGCTCCGAGTAGTGCTGGGGCGTCCGCGATGATCAGTTCGGTCGAGATCGCCGACACATATCCCGTCATCGGTGCCTTGTTGTCAAAGCGCGCCCGGAAGTCGCTGGCGAGCAGGACCTCGCGCATGCGGGGCAGAATACCGCCGCCGATAAGCACACCACCACGGGCGCCCATCGTGAGTGCTGTGTTGCCTGCGAACGAGCCGAGCATCCCGCAGAATACCTGGAGAGCCTCAGTACAGATAGTGTCCGCGCCAGATTGGCCGCGCGCGCACACCTCGGCGGGTGAGATGATCACTGACTCTTCGCCGCGAATCGCGGCGATGCAGTGGTACAGCCTGGTGAGTCCGACACCGCAGAGGACGGTTTCCGCGCTGACATGACCAAATCGGCGCCGCAGCAACGTCGCGATTTGGGCTTCGAGCTCCGTCTCGGCGGGCAGCGTAACGTGCCCGCCCTCCGTAGCCACAGGGATCCATTTGTCCCGGACGGGGATCAGGGAAGCGACACCCATGCCTGTGCCTGGACCGATCACTGCGACCGGAAGATCGGTATTGCGCACACCGCCGCCGAGTGGGACGACCGCATGATGGTCGAGATGCGGGACGGCGAGCGCGAGAGCGCTGAAGTCGTTGATGAGCCCGAGAAAGTCAAAGCCGAGTGTGTGTTTTGTTGCCGTGACCGAGAAGTCCCAGGCCGCGTTCGTAAGCCGGAACCTGTCGCCGCTGACCGGGCCGGCAACTGCGATGCCACCGACGCGCGGACGGCCAACGCCGGACACGGATGCGAGATACGCCTCGACCGCGGCAGCAAGGTCCGGGTACTTCGCGCCAGCGAGGCTGGCTATCTGTTGCGGCCTGCCCCCTGGCTCGGTGATGAGGCCGAAGCGGGCGTTAGTCCCGCCGATGTCAGCCACAAGCCACGGGGCGGCGATTGAAGGTGTCGGGGTCATGCCTGAGCTCCAGAGAGTGTCGCACCGAAAACGGAAGCACCGCGATCAGCGGTTCCAACAGCGCCGCGCAGCGCGGCGAATAGTTCACGCCCAGTTCCGAAGGTCGTGCCGCCAGCGGGTGCAGCGGGAACCCGGTTTTCGAGGTCGTTAGCAAATACCGTCAGCGTCCCGGCTTCCGCGTCGAGTTCGACAACGTCGCCGTCAGCAACTCGCGCGATTGGGCCGCCGGTGGTCGCCTCCGGGGTGACATGAATTGCGGCCGGGATCTTGCCCGACGCTCCGGACATGCGCCCGTCGGTAACGAGCGCAACCTTAAAGCCCCGATCTTGCAGCACCCCCAAAGGCGGCGTCAGCTTGTGCAGCTCAGGCATCCCATTCGCTTGGGGGCCCTGGAAGCGGATCACGGCGACGAAGTCTCGCTCGAGTTCGCCGCGCTTGAAGGCGGCGAGGAAGTCGTCCTGATCATCGAAGACCACGGCCGGTGCCTTGACGACGCGGTGCTCCGCCTTGACGGCTGACACCTTGATGACGCCCTTGCCGAGGTTGCCTTGCAGCATGCGCAGGCCGCCGTCCGTGGAGAACGGGTCGGCCACGCTGCGGAGGACCTGCTTATCGAGGCTGTCGCGAGGACCCGCGCGCCAGGACAGTTGGCCGCCCTCGAGCACGGGCTCGCGGCGATAGCGAGCGTCGAGGCCGCCGCCTGCAACTGTTGTGACGTCCGGGTGCAGCAACCCGGCGTCGAGCAGTTCGCCGATAAGATATGCCATGCCGCCAGCGGCATGGAAGTGATTAACGTCCGCACTGCCATTCGGGTAGATCCGCGAGAGGAGCGGCACAACCTCGGAGAGTTCGCTGAAGTCGTCCCACCGGAGGTCGACGCCCGCGGCGGCCGCCATCGCGACGAGATGCATCGTGTGATTGGTCGACCCGCCTGTAGCGAGCAGCGCGACCACCCCGTTGACGATGGCTTTCTCATCCACGACCTCGCCGATCGGGGTGAACTCTGGCCCGCCGGCCGTCAACTCCACCACCCGCTGTGCGGCTGCCGTGGTCAGTGCGTCGCGAAGTTCCGTCCCCGGGTTCACGAAGCTTGCGCCAGGCAGGTGCAGGCCCATGACCTCCATCAACAGCTGGTTGGAGTTTGCCGTGCCGTAGAACGTGCAGGTTCCTTCGCTGTGGTACGACTTCGCTTCCGCATCCAGGAGCGCTTCCCGGTCGACCTTGCCTTCCGCGTAGAGCTGACGCACGCGGGCTTTTTCCGTGTTCGGCAGGCCTGACGTCATCGGGCCCGCGGGTACGAAAATCGTCGGTAGATGGCCGAAGGAGAGGGCACCGATGAGCAGGCCGGGCACGATCTTGTCGCAGACGCCGAGCATCAGGGCGCCGTCGAACATGTCGTGCGAGAGCGCGATGGCGGTGGACATCGCGATGACATCCCGGCTGAATAGCGAGAGCTCCATACCGGGGCGCCCTTGCGTGACGCCGTCACACATGGCGGGGACGCCGCCGGCGAACTGAGCGATGCCGCCGTGGTCAATCACGGCTTCTT
This sequence comes from Hoyosella sp. YIM 151337, assembly GCF_026041215.1. Taxonomy (GTDB): domain Bacteria; phylum Actinomycetota; class Actinomycetes; order Mycobacteriales; family Mycobacteriaceae; genus Hoyosella. The sequence continues at coordinate 262,917 of NZ_JAPEIQ010000006.1, read as the reverse complement.
TGATGCGCCGCGGATAACCCTCGAAAGGTTTGTGTGCCGACAGCATGTCGTTGTACGCCGACACGATGGCGATATTCGGCTTGACGTTGCGCCGGAGCAGATCCTTGCTGCGGGGCGCTTCCGCGGCGAAACCGTGCGCGAGGTTGGTGCACCCAAGCTTGCCGCGCGCGGGCCCTTGTGAGGCTGCGGCGCGTATGCGCTCGAGGTAAGCGGAGCGGCTGTCGCGGCTCCGGTTGATGATCTTTTCGGTGACTGCGGTGACCGTCGGATGAATGCTGGGGTGAACAGGCACTATCATTCCTCGTCGTTCCAGGTGCGGCCGTCACGCTCGATCAGGGCTGTCGCAGCTGCGGGGCCATGGCTGCCTGAGGCGTAACGTTTCGGAGCAGTTTGGGAGTCTTCCCACGCGGTCAGAATGGGTTCGGCCCATTCCCATGCGGCCTCGACTTCGTCGCGGCGCATGAAGAGCAGGGGATTACCGCGCACGACGTCCATCAGGAGTCGTTCGTAGGCGTCGGGGAGACGCTCGTCGAAGGTCTCAGCGAAGCTCAGATTCAGTGGGACCTCGCGCATCCGCAATCCACCTGGACCGGGCGCCTTTGTGACGAGGTGCAAGCACACCGCTTCGTCTGGCTGGAGCCGGATTACCAAACGGTTAGGCGGGATAACACCGTCCTCGATGCCGGGGAAAATCGAGTGCGGAATCTCTTTGAACTGCACAACGATCTCGCTCGCGCGCCGGTCGAGGCGCTTCCCAGTCCGCAAGTAGAAGGGGACGCCCGCCCAGCGCCAGTTGGCCACTTCTGCCTTGAGGGCAACGTAGGTCTCAGTGGTGCTGGAGTCGCCGTCGAGCTCTTCGGCGTAACCGGGGACGCTCTTACCGTCGACCGCGCCGGCGCTGTATTGTCCGCGCACGGTATTTCGGATTACGTCGTGGCCGGTCAGCGGCTTGAGGGCTTGCAACACCTTCAGCTTCTCGTCACGGACGGAGTCGCGGTCGTAGTGGTTGGGTGCTTCCATCGCAACGAGACAGAGCAACTGCAACATGTGGTTCTGCACCATGTCCCGCAATGCGCCTGAGCCGTCGTAGTAACCGATGCGATTACCGACCCCGACGGTTTCGGAGACAGTGATCTGGACATGGTCGACGGAAGCCGACCGCCACAGTGGCTCAAGGAGGGTGTTGGCAAAGCGCAGCACCAGCAGGTTCTGCACCGTCTCTTTACCCAGATAGTGGTCGATCCGGAAAATCTGCTCCTCGGAGAAGACAGCGCCGACCTCGTCGTTGATCTGTCGCGCCGACGCGAGATCCGTTCCGATGGGCTTTTCGAGAACGACGCGCGACTGCGGGGTGACGAGTCCGTTGCGCTGCAGGCGCTCACAGATGGCACCAAACAGTTTGGGTGCGCTCGCGAGGTAGTAGACGCGAACCCGGTCGGGATCAGTGCTGAGTAGGCCTGCGAACTCTTCCCACGGCTCGGTAGATGTGACGTCGAGCGTCACATGGTGCAGACGGGTGAGGAATTCTTCAATCGTCTGCTTATCGAATGTGTCAGCCGGCAGGAAATGCGGGAGTTCGGCGGCTACTTTGTCGCGGTAGCCCGCGGCATCGAGCCCGGCACGTGACACTGCGATGATCCGCGATTCGCTGCTGAGCTGGCCATCGCGGTCGCGCAGGTAGAGCGACGGGATCAGCTTGCGCATTGCCAGGTCACCGGTGCCGCCGAATACGACGATGTCGCACGTAGCGACCTGTTGAGTGGTGAGCATTTTCGGGCTCCTCAGTTGCCACTGATTGTGAGGGGGCGCACATCACGTTACAGGACTTAGGTATGATGTGGCTAGACCTTATGTATTTTTCGTACATTACTTGTGGATCCGAGGGTACTACGCCTCGCGCCAAAGGTCAGCTAGCGAGCCCATGGCGCGCGTGAGAGCGCCGTGGTCGGGTAGAACAGAGAGAACGCGAAAGGAGTCGGGGGTGAAAGAACCGCTCACCGTGGTGCCGGGTGCAACCGCGGGCGAGATCCTGGCGCTGCTACGCAGGCGCGGACCGCTGACTCGCAGCGAAATCGGACGTTTGACAGGTCATTCGCGAACGGCTGTCACCGCACGCGTGGACCAATTGCTCGCGCGTGACTTAGTGGTTGAACGCGCGGCGGCCGAATCCACCGGAGGCCGCCCGCCCGTACGTCTCGAACTCAACGCGCACGGCGGCGTGGTGCTCGCGGGCGCTCTGGGCGCCAGCCGCACAATCATGGCGGTGTGTGATCTCGCGGGCGAGCCTCTCGCAGAAACCGAGCTCAGTGTCGACCTCTCCGACGGGCCAGCGGTCGTTCTCGGTGCGGCCGCCGCCGAGTTTGCCCAACTGCTCGATGACAGCGGCTTCGGAAAAGAGGCGGTCCGCGGCATCGGGCTCAGCGTGCCCGGTGCGGTCGATGTCGTCACTGGACGAAGTGTGAGCCCTCCCGTTCAGCAAGGGTGGGGCGACGTGCCGTTCCTTGACTACTTCACTGCCCGCTTCCCGGTGCCAATCACGGTGGACAACGACGTCAACGCGCTGGCCCTCGAGCAGCGCCGGCGGCACCCAGACGTCGATGATCTCGTTGTCATCAAAGCGTCGACCGGTATCGGCGCGGGAATAATCTGCCGGGGCACGCTTATACGTGGCACCGTCGGGGCTGCAGGCGAAATCGGCCATATCAAAGTCAGTGACGGTGGCGGTGCGCTCTGCCGGTGCGGGGGCATCGACTGTCTCGAAGCGGTCGCTGCGGGCTGGGCGCTCACACCGAAACTCGCTGCGGCGGGTTTGCCCGTCAAACGGACGCTCGATATCGCTGACCTGGCCCGCGATGGGGACCCGGCAGCGGTGCGCGCCGTCCGCGACGCCGGCCGGTGCATCGGCGAGGTCGCTGCCGCGCTCATCAATGTGCTGAACCCAGAACTGCTTTTCGTCGACGGTGACCTCGCATACGCCGCGGAACCACTCATCGCCGGGATGCGCGAAGTGATCTACCAGCGCGCGACGGCTATGGCCACGCGGAAGCTGCGAATCGAGGCGAGTGACCTGCACGGACAAGGGTCGGTAGCAGCGTGCGCGACAATGATTCTTGATGACATCCTTTCGCCGCGAGCGGTCGATTCACTGCTCGCTGCGGCGTAACCGATCGCGCGTTTCCGAGGGTGCGGCGATGGATTCGCCCGCACGTACCGGCATCGACACCAAGATGTCGCCGATGAAGTCCGGCTTATCCAGCAGCGCGTTCACGGCGATGGTACCCAGCTCGTAGTGGGGAAGGGCAACACTCGTGACGCGTGGGCGCAGCCACGAAGCCAGGTCAGAGCCGTCGAATGAGACGACCGAAACGTCGTGCGGAATATCCAGCCCCTTTTCACCGAGTGCCTGGTAGGCGCCCATCGCCAGCCGGTCAGTGAGGCAGATCAGCGCTTCTGGCTTCTGGCCTCGCTCCAAAAGCTCACGCACGGCTCGGTACCCGAATTCCGGTTCGTACTGGCACTCAATCGAAAACGAGAGTGCGGCGCCCGCCTCGCCCAGAACATCCTCGATGCCGCGCATGCGGGTGTTCCCGGCATGCAGACCGCCCGGCGTGTGCGGCAGATCGTGATGACCCCCGATGGCGCAGATCCCGTCGCGGTGCCCGGAGTCGAGCAGCGCGGTAGCTGCCGCCCTGCCGCCCTCGTATTCGTCGGGGAGTACGCACGCGGTCTGTGAACCCGGCGCGATGCAGTTGATGAGCACTGCGGGGACGCCAGCCAGCGCCTCAGGGGGTTGTCGCTCTTGCGTGTGCATAGCCGCGTAAATGACCCCGTCGACCTGCCTGTCCAGCATCTCTGAGATCAAGTCAGCTTCGACCGCGGAGTCGCCGCCGGTTTCAGCGACGAGCAGCAGATGCCCCCGCGCCAGTGCGGCGTCGAGGGCGCCGTGGATGACCTCGCCGGCGAACGGGGTCGTAGCGATGACGTCGGAAACGAGTCCGATGGTGTGCGTCTTGCTAGTACGCAGGCTGCGGGCAGTCAGGTTGGGGCGATAACCGAGTTCCGCAGCAGCCTCGAGTACCTTCTGCGTTGCGGCTTCCGAAATACGCATGTCCGCAGACCGGCCAGTCATCACGAACGAGGCCGCGGTTCGGGAAACACCGGCTTTTCGCGCGACGTCAGCAAGGGTAACTCTGGGCATAAGCGGCCCCTCCTCGCTGAGTTCGGCAAATGTGCGTGGGCAGGCTTGACACTGCTGTGATGGCCCTAACATACTCGATTGTAGCTAACTCGATTTAGCTATGCGAAACCGAACCGCCCACAATGCACTCGATCGGAGGACAGGTGTCCGACACCACGGCACAGCCCAAGTCCGCAACAAAGGACGCCCCCAGCAAACCAAATTGGTGGCGTCAAGCAGCCGTGTACCAGATTTATCCGCGAAGTTTCGCTGACCACAACGGTGACGGACTCGGTGACATCAAAGGCATCACGGCCCGCGTGCCGTACCTCAAGGAACTTGGCGTAGACGCGGTGTGGCTGAGCCCGTTCTACCCGTCCGAACTCGCAGACGGCGGCTACGACGTGGCTGATTACCGCGATGTTGATCCGCGCCTCGGGTCACTCGCTGATTTCGACGAGATGGTGTCTGCCCTCCATGCATCCGGTATCAAACTCATCGTCGATATCGTGCCGAACCATACCTCTGACCAGCATGAGTGGTTCCAAGAGGCGCTGCAGTCGCCACCCGGGTCGGCGGCACGCGACCGGTATGTCTTCCGTGACGGCATCGGCCCGGACGGTAGCCAGCCACCCACGGACTGGCAGTCGGTATTCGGGGGGCCGGCGTGGCACCAGGTTCCCGATGGGCAGTGGTACTTGCATCTTTTCGCGCCGGAGCAGCCTGACCTCAACTGGGACAACAAGGATGTCCACGAGGACTTCATCAAGACGCTGCGCTTCTGGTCGAACCGCGGCGTTGACGGTTTCCGCATCGATGTTGCCCACGCGCTGACAAAAGATTTGTCTGAGCCGCTCCCCACCTGGGAGGAATTGCGCCACCTGATGCACGAGAACCTGCCACTCGACGGCACGCACCCGTTCTGGGACCGCGATGAGGTTCACGAGATCTATGCAGAATGGCGCAAGGTGTTCAACGAGTACGACCCGCCGCGCACCGCCGTCGCTGAGGCGTGGGTGCCGCGCCCGCGGCGGCCCCGCTACGCAAGTGCGGAAGGTCTGGGCCAGGCATTCAACTTCGACCTCCTCGAAGCCGCCTGGGATGCCAGCGAGTTCCGTGAGGTGATCGACGACAATCTCACGTTGTCCTCGGAGTCTGGCGCGTCGTCGACGTGGGTGTTGTCCAACCACGATGTCGTTCGGCATGTAACGCGGTACGGTTTGCCGCAGGATCCCGACACGAAAAACGGCAAATCGTGGCTCATGACGGACGGCAAAGAGCCGAAGCTCGACCGCGAGCTGGGCGAGCGGCGTGCGCGCGCCGCTGTCCTGCTGCTGCTCGCTCTGCCTGGTTCCACGTACATGTATCAGGGAGAAGAACTTGGCTTGCACGAAGTCGGCGACCTTCCCGAAGAGGCCATGCAGGACCCGTCGTACTTCCGTAATAAAGGGGTCGAAAAAGGACGCGATGGTTGCCGGGTGCCGCTGCCGTGGACGCCGGACGGCGCATCCTTCGGCTTCGGTTCGAATGGCGCACACCTGCCGCAGCCGGGCTGGTTCGCGGATGTAGCGGTGGCGGTCCAGGAAAACGATCCAGCATCGACGCTGTGGCTGTACCGCCGGGCGCTTGAGGCGCGGCATAAGTTGCAGTCGGGCGAGGCGCTCGAGTGGGTCGACAACGGCAACGCTGAGGTGCTGCACTTCGCGCGCCCGGACGGCTGGCAATGCGTGACGAACTTCAGTGCGCAGCCGGTGCCGTTGCCCCCGGGTGAAGTCGTGCTGGCGAGTGTGCCCGTCGACGACGAGATCCCGGCGGACGCGACCGTCTGGCTCAAGGTCTGAAAGACCCCTTGAGACCGCGAGCGTTCGGGCCGATTCACCGCGGTGAAATTGGGCCAAACGCTCGCGGGGGCGGAGTAATCCGCCTTTCTGCGAAATAAAATGAACCATCGGGCACGACCCGTCCGTGTTGGTTCCTGAGTGGGACGCACCCACCGGCCACGCAGAGAGGCGGAACCATGACCATCGAGCAGACCCACGACACAAGTGCGATTTCGGAAACCTCTGAGGCGTTCGCCGAACGAGTTTTCCACGCCCTCCTCGGGGCGGCGACCACCCAAGCAATGCACCTGGGCGCGAAGCTCGGCTACTACACCATCCTGGCCACTGGAGCCGCCTGCACGGCCGCGGAACTCGCGCAGCGCTCAGGCACACATCCACGCTATGCCCGCGAATGGCTCGAGCAGCAGGCAGTGTGCGGCTACCTCCGCGTCGATAATGTGCGTGCAGAACCGGATGCGCGCCGATACACGTTGCCCGCTGCCCACGCTGATGTGCTCGCGAATGCCGACTCCCTCAATTACCTCACCCCAATCGCGCAAATATTCGCGGCGAGCGCACGGCACCTCGACGATCTCGCCGACGCCTACCGGCACGGCACGGGTGTGAGTTGGGACCGTCTCGGAAATGACGCCCGTGAAGGTCAAGCAGCGATCAACCGGCCGTTGTTCCTGGGGCCGCTGGGCAGCGAATACCTCCCGGCCCTGCCTGAAGTCGACGAGGCACTGCGCACAGGCGGCCGGGTGGCTGATATCGGCTGCGGTTACGGCTGGTCGTCAATCGGGATCGCCACCGCGTACCCAGCGGCAACGGTGGATGGCGTCGACGTTGATGAACCATCGGTTGCGGCGGCCCGGAATAACGCACAGTTGCACGGGGTGAGCGATCGTGTGAGCTTCACCGCGGCTATGCCCGCTGCCAGCGCAAGCTATGACCTGGTGTGCGCGTTCGAGTGTATACACGACATGTCCGATCCCATCAGCGTCCTCGCCGAGATGCGGAGGCTCGTCCGCCCGGACGGGACAGTCCTGATTATGGATGAGCGTGTCGCACCCGAGTTCACTGCGCCCGGAGACGACATCGAGCAGATCATGTACAGCTACAGTGTGCTCTGCTGCCTCGCTGACGGCATGTCACACCAGCCATCTGTGGGCACTGGGACGGTGATGCGGCCAGCGAAACTTGAAGAGTACGCGCGAGCTGCGGGGTTCGCCGGAATCGAGATCCTCGACATCGAGAACGACTTCTTCAGGTTCTACCGGCTAGTTCACGGCTAGCCGGCGAACAGGCCGGAGTATGTTCAGTAACTGTGAGCGCAAAGCAGGACGCACAGAGCGGTGCGGCTACAGAGTATTTTTCCTACGCGGACTTCGGTCTCGCGTTCTTCCATCGCGCGATCTCCTATGAACGGATTCTGTCGGCGGTATCCGGAATAACCGGAGCGCCCATCGAATTCGGGCCGATCGGCGCCGGTCCAGGGCGCATCGCAAAAGTAACGGCCCACGGTGTCGTGAATGACCCAGTGGTGTCGCGCATCTCGGAGGACGAACCACTTCGGTTCAATCTTCATATCCCGGTCGACCTGAGATTCGTGGTGCGGCTGACGGGGACGGTTCATAGATTTCGGGCCGACGTCGCCGTCGATCTTAAGCTCACGGCACGAGCAGCGAAACCGCTGCGCGCGATCATTGAAGTTGAACCGCCGCACCGCAGTGATGTCGCGGTCGACATTCGCGCCGAGGGTCTCGCGTCGAGCGTGCTTCAGATCGTTTCGGGGATGGAGAACGAAGTGAAGCGATTCGTCGCCAAGTACATCAAAGAGGAAGTCGCGAAACCGCATGTGCAAAAGGCACGTGACGTGGATCTGGGCCCGATGATCGACGCGGCCGAGTACTGAGCCGATCAGCCCGGGCGCACCGACACAATGCGGTCGTCGCCAGGCTCGGGACGTCCGCGACCGTCCCGGTTACTCGTTGATACCCACAGTTCGCCGTCCGGCCCGGTGACCGCGGCCCGGAGTCGGCCGTATTCACCGAGAAATGAGCGCGGCTCGCCGGTTGCGCCAGTCGCGGCGTCGGTGATGGGAATTTCCCATAATCGGTTGCCGCGCAGGGCTGCCATGTACAGCACGTCGTCGACGATGGCGAGCCCCGCGGGTGATGCTTCCGCTGGCCGCCAGACATGTGCCGGATCGACGAAGCGGTCGTCGTCGCCGATACCCTCGACTTCGGGCCACCCATAATTCGCGCCAGGCTCGATCAGATTGAGTTCATCCCACGCGCTAGCGCCGAATTCTGAGGCCCACAACCGATTCTGTGAGTCGAACGCGAGCCCCTGAACGTTGCGGTGTCCCAGGCTCCACACCACTGAGTCACCCGGGTTTCCGGAAGCTGGTTCGCCATCTGCTGTCATCCGGAGTATTTTCCCCGCGAGCGACTCTGGGTCTTGTGCGCTCTGCTGCTCCGTCGCATCGCCTGTCGAGGCGTACAGGTAGCTGTCCGGGCCGAATGTCAGAGCGCCTCCATTGTGGATCCGGGCCGCGGGAATGCCGGTGAGGACCGGTTGCGGTGCGGTGAGGGCTGGGCGTGTGTGCTCGTATGTGTACCGAACGATCCGGTTATCGGCCGCCGTCGTGTAATAGACAAAGACATGATTATCCTCCGCGAAGTCGGGGGACACGGCGATTCCCATCAATCCGCCTTCGCCGCTGTTGTCTACCTCGGGGATTGCTGCAAGCTCAAAAGCCGCTCCGCCGTCTCCGAGTTGCAGCACCCGGCCAGCGTCGCGTTCGGTAACCAGCGCTTCACCGCTGGGCAGAAAATCGACATCCCACGGCACCGCGAGGTCCTCGGCGATCACCGTGACCGCCATGCTGGTGTCCTCCGCGGGCGGCGGTGTGGCTTGTTGCGCACAACCCGCTAGCGCCGCGGCCACCGCGCAGGTAGTGGCCGCGGTCCGCCAAGCGGGGCTGCTCATCGATCCTTACGTTTGCGTGTCGTAGCCGAGGCCGATCTGCGGTGAATCGGGACCACCTTCGGAGAGTTCGTCCCAATGCTTCGCCATATATGCAGCAAGGCCAGCCAATCCGGCCGCGCTCGTCACCCAGAGGGTGCCGCGCAGAACGCGGGCCTTCTTAGAGCGTTGCTTGCGTGCCGGAGCATCCGTGTGGCGTGCCTTGCGCCGTGCGCGCAGACGCTGTGCTGCCAGGAGTCCGATTCCGGCTGGGCCGCGGGCGATTGTGAGACCTGCGACCGCCGCCTTACCCAGCGTCTTCGCCGTGGGAGACGACGTATTCTCGGTCTTCTCTTCTGCAGTGGCGATCGCATCATCCAGGGCCGTCTCCTGGGGAGCGTTCATCCTCTCACCCCTCTCGAAGTCAACTACGTCTCCACCCTGTCACGATCCCTCAGCTGATGGTGCCGGAATGGTCCGTGTTCGTTGGGAGCGAAGCGCCGCGACAATCGCGGCACAGGCTGCTTCCACGGAGTCGTGCTCCCAGATGCGCAAAACCATCCATCCGGATGCTTGCAGCGCCAGGGTCTGGCGGCGGTCTCGGGCCGCGTTACCAGCAAGCTTTGGATTCCAGTACGTGCTATTGGTGCGTGGTGCGGCGCCGTGCTCGGGACAGCTATGCCAGAAGCAGCCGTCGATAAAGACCGCCACTCGCGCGCGCGTGAACACGATGTCGGGGCGAATGAGCATCCCGCCCTCCCGCAGGGGGAGATCTTTGCGGAAGCGGTAACCCTGCCGGTGCAAAGCGGAGCGCACCAATCGCTCCGGCTCGGTCCCTGACCGCTTGATTGCCGCCATGTTGCGCGACCGGCCGGGAGTCGGCGGTGTGAAGTCGGCAGCGCGCGTCATGGCCTCCACCCTGCCACGGCGCGCGAGTTGTCAGAAAGGTTCAGTCCTGGACACGTTCGAGGACGTCCGGGCACTCGGCACCGCCAAGCACGTCGATGAAGGTGATCGTGGCTTCCACCAGTTCGTCCGGGCTCGATATCGGTGACCAGTGTCCGGCGTCGATTGTGCGCCGCCACAGCGCCGACGCGAACTTCCCGTAATCGTCGTAGCCCGCAGGCCGGACCGCGCGATCGCGCTCGTTGACGATCACCTGTACCGGGACGTTTGTGGGGCGGGGTGCGGGCCGAACCAGCCGTGAAGTGATGTTCGCCCGGTAGCGCTTGACGCCATTGGCCATGTCTGTCGCTAATGTCGCGGCAGGAACGACCCGGGCCGGATCCATGCCGTCGAAAAGCCCCAGAAAACGTGGCCAGTTGCGGGCCATCACCGTCCGGAGGAAAGCCTCAGGGAGCAGGGGGAGATGAAACAGGTACGTATAGTACGACGCCAGCCCCTGTTCCAGCGGACCAGCAAGGTTTCGTATGGTGGGGCGCTTGATGCGATCACGCACCCAGTAGCCGAGGATGTCGAGATTTGGGCCGGACGTTACCGTGAATGAGGAAACCCGCTCGGCGCCCTCGGGGTGGCAGATCGCTTCCCACACCTCCACGCCGCCCCAATCGTGGGCCAGGACATGCACTGGCCGGCCCGGGCTCACCGCGTCGACAACGGCATTGAAGTCAGATGCAAGTTTCGCCAGTTCATACTCTGATGCGCTTGTCGGTGCGGAACTCTCGCCGGCGCCGCGCGTGTCATACATGACAACACGGAACCGATCAGCGAGGCCCGGTACGACATAGCGCCACAGGTCGTGCGTGTCTGGCCAGCCATGCACCAGCACGATCGTCTCGCCAGCCAGATTTCCCGTTTCGAAAACTGCCAGCGATACGTCACCGTTGGTGACAGTTCTCCGTTGAACGTCCACGGCGCTGATCATACGACTCTCCAGTTCGCCCAGGTGTTGCAATTCGGCAGAGTATACCAATCATTACTGTGTCAATGTTCGTTGTCACTGTTCGCTAAGTGTTCGAACGGGCCCACGGGCGGGGCAGGAAGCGCGTCGAGACCACCACGGGGCGGAATGGCAACTGTGGACGGCGCAGTGTGCGCGCCATCCACTCGCCGAGCACGACACCCGCCGCGAGTGCCACACCGATCGCGAGCGCGTTGGCGAGGTTAGCTATTCCCTCAAACCGGTCATCTGCGACCAGCCCATACAGACCGCGGTAGATCGAGAGGCCTGGCAGGAGCGGGGTGATTCCCGCCACCGCGACGACCAGGGGTGGTACCAGCGCGCGGCGAGCAACGAGACCACCCGCGAAGCCCACGAGAATCGCTGCTGTGCCAGCGGCTGCGAGAGTGCCTGCTTGCGCGTTGACGGTGATGAGGAAGGTTGCCATCCCCGCGGCGCCGCCCAGCGCTGCCGCTGTCAGCGCGCGCCGCTCCGCATAACTCGCGAGTGCGAACGACATTGCGGCGACCGCACCCGCCAGTATCTGCACCGGCATGCGGGTGAAGCCCTGTACCAGGGTGGTCCCGATCATCGGCAGCTCAGCGCCAAGCTGCTGGCTCACTTGCAAGGTCAGCGCGACACCGGTGATGATGCCGGCGGTCATCATCACGACCTCGAGAAGACGTGCCGACGCAGTAATTGGCGCTCCGGTGATGGCGTCTTGCACGGAGCCGACGAGCGAGAGCCCGGCAAGAAGCACGACGATCCCGGTTGCCACAATCTGCGAGGGGTGCACGGTAATACCGAGGGGGCCGCTCAGCGCGTACATGATCGGCGCCGGGATCGTCGCGATGATTCCGCCCACCACTTGCTGGAAGAACAACGGCAGGCCGAGCTTGTTGAGCGCGAGGTTGGTCCGGTAGATCACCACGGTTGTCAGAAACGCAACGATTGCGATCACCGGTCCGGCGCCGAGCAGCACAGCCACCGCCGCGGCGAGCCCAGACCAGCCAAGTCCCGCCACCCAGCGCGGATATGGGTGCGGCGCGGACACGATCGTGTCGAGAATCCGGTGCGCCTGCGCCGGTGTCAGCGCGCGATTGCGCATCCGCCGGAGCAGCCGGTCGACGGCGGAGAGCCGGGAGAAATCCAGGGAGCGGTGGTGCACCACGCGCATCGTGGTCGCCGGAGGCATAGCGGCGCCGCGATGCGCGGTGATGAAGATCGAGTTGTAAGTCACATCGACTTCACATTGCTCGAGGCCGTAGGTCGAGGCGACGAACTGGATCTGGGTTTGCGTGTCTATCGCTCCGGTCCCTGAGTCCAGCAGGACGGCGCCGACGCGGACAGCGAGGTCCAGTGTTTCGGTTACCGCAGCGTCATCGGTGAGATCGATCGGTTGCAGCGGGAGGATCGCTGGCAACGCCGCGGTGTCGATAGTCGCTGGTTGTGCGCGTTCGCCGAACAGCATCGACGTGAGGCGCTGCGACCACCTGCTCATGCTGGATTACGTCCCCTCTCGCGGAATGTGGCGTGATTGTTGAGGCAAGTGCTGCAGCTCTGCAGCCACCCAACTCGCAACAGCTAGTGAACCGTTCTTCTTCCATGATGGCGAGTCCCGTTCCGGAGTGCGATGTGGGGGTGGTCGCTTCACATACTGAACCTGGTGTGTTGCGCAGGAGCAAAACTTGTCAGACCGATACCGTACGGTGCGAGACGACAATCAGGCGGCGGGCATTGGAGGAACCGGTGACGGAGGAGTTGACGTGCTTGGAGATCTGCGCTGGAGCAGGCGGGCAGTCACTCGGACTTGAGACCGCTGGGTTCCGGCATGAGCTCGCTGTCGAGATCGAGCCCGAGCCCTGTGAAACGTTGCGGCTCAACCGGCCGGACTGGAAGATCCACGAGGGTGACGTACGGGAGGTTCGGGGCCGTGATTTCCGCGGGATCGATCTGCTGGCGGGCGGAGTGCCCTGTCCGCCGTTCTCGATCGCGGGGCACCAACTCGGCGCGGACGATGAGCGTGACCTCTTTCCGGAGGCACTTCGGCTTGTAGCGCAGGCGCGGCCTGCCGCTGTGTTGCTCGAGAATGTTCGCGGGCTTTCCAGCGCGCGGTTCGCTCCCTACCGGCAGTCAATCCTCGAGCGGCTCGATTCCCTGGGGTACGACGCCGACTGGCAGGTTCTTAACGCCTCGGAGTTCGGGGTTCCGCAACTTCGGCCGCGGTTCATTCTCGTGGCTGCCAAACGGCGCCATATGCGACGTTTCGAGTGGCCGGGCGCGAAAGGAACGCCGCCCACGGTCGGCGAAACGCTGTATCCCTTGATGGCGCGAGACGGGTGGTCTGGAGCGCGCCGCTGGGCAGGAGGAGCCAAGGGGATCGGCCCGACGATCGTCGGGGGGTCGCGCAAACACGGCGGGCCAGATCTTGGGCCCACGCGTGCTCGCGCCAGCTGGTTAGCACTCGGCGTGGACGGTAAGGGCATCGCTGATGCTCCGCCCGGCGCTGAGACCCCGGCCGACTTCACGCCGAGACTCACACTCGAGATGGTGGCTGCGCTGCAGGGCTTCCCACCGGAGTGGCAATTCTTCGGGCGCAAGACCGCCGCGTACCGGCAGATTGGCAATGCCTTCCCACCGCCGGTTGCCGCGGCGATCGGCGCGTCGATCAGCCGGATGCTGGCGGGCGCACGGGGCAGCGTTCCGCGCCGCCACGCGCTACGTGTGGTCAAAGCAGCGGGATGAGGAGGTCATCCAAGCGTGCCGCGGCTACGTCGCGGCGGGCGGCAGGCAGCGTTGGCGCAGCAGTCACCGCCGCTTCGCCCGTGCGTGCCTGACGCCATAGCGAACCTTCGATCTCAGCGGTCGGGGCCGCATCGGTAGGCAGCGCGGGAACAACCCGGATGCTTACGAACTCGCCGGGCTGCGGTACCTCTGCGCCAAGGGCACGAGCAATCGCGCGGTGCGCAACATAATCTCCGCCAGTGATCACGATGCCTTCTGCCTGCAGCGTGGAGCGGGCGCCACCGTTCGCGCGCACCCGCTTCATGTAGTCATCCTGCTCCGCCACGGTAGCCACCGTGTTGCGTCCGATCCGGCGATTAGTGACTCTGCGGAACAGTTCGTTGACGCGCTGCTGGCCGGTAGGGAAGGCGAAAATGCCAGTCACCACTGCGGGGTCCACCCGGAGCAAGACGTTCGGGGGCAATTCGGCGTCCTGGTGCAGCCAGACGATTCCCGCTACGCCGGCGGGAGTCAGCGCGGTCTTGCCGTCGCGGTTCACACTCAGCCGACACGTCTCGGGCCGGGCACGGACGACGCCGACACTCCACGTGCCCGCCTGGTCGCTCGCCGTGCACGCGAGAATCACGTGCCCGATAGCCTCCGGCGGCAGCATCCAGCCGCCGGAGCGCTGCGAGAACTTGCAGTCAACATCGTGGCCGCGGACCTTGTAGTCGAGTAGCTCGCCATCGTGCAGCACATCACCGAACTCGCGGCGCAAGTTGATCTCGATCAGCGTGCCGAAATGCGTCTTCTCTGTCTTGTACAACTGGTCCCAGCAGTATCGTCCAGTGTGCTGACCGTCGTACAACTGATCGAAGGTTGCCCGGAAAACGGCGGCGAATCGCTCACCCCGCGGATCAGCGCGCCGGAGCGCCGCCGCTATCTCATCGACGACCGGATCGGGGACTCCTGTACTAAAGGGGTGTGCGCCGAGCTCCTCCAAATCGAATAGTGCGTCCGCCTGGTGCGTGCCCGGTGCGCCGACGTGCGCAGCAGCACCAAGAGGCAGGAAACTAGAGTCGTCGTGCACCCCGTCACTGTAATGCCGGCGCGCCGTCAGGTTGAGACGCGGTGCGAAGCGTGTAAAGCGAGCAGGAGGCCAGGACCGTAATGGGAAACGCGGAGTCAGGCGGCCCGGTGGCGTCCGGGCACGTACGGACCGGAGACGCACACATCCACTTCGAGACGTACGGCCGGGATTCGAGTGCACCCCTGGTTCTGTTGCATGGCAATGGCGAAGACCTGCGCTCACTTGATCAGCAAATCGGCGCCTTCGCTGAACACTATCGCGTGATCGCGATCGACACTCGTGGTCACGGCAGGTCAAGCCACGGCACGGTCCCGTGGGATTTCCCGCTGTTCGCCAGCGACGTTCTGGCCGTGCTGGACGAACTGAAGGTCCGTTCGGCACACTTTTTCGGATACAGCGATGGCGGCAACATCGTGCTGCAGCTCATTAGTGACCACCCGCAGCGGGTACGTTCCGCCGTGGTTGTGGGGGCAAACCTCGATCCCACCGGGCTGCACGCATGGACGCGGGCTGTGCTGGCGGTTCAGCGCGCTGCACTTGCTGTCCTGGCCCGCGGCACCCGGCGCGCAGCCCCAGCTCTGGCGCGTGTGACACTGATGACGAATCATCCGCACCTCGACCCGGTCAGGCTGCGGCGCACGCACGTCCCGGCGCTGGTAATCGCGGGAGAACGGGATGTCGTTCGGACAGCGCACACAGAACTGATCGCCCGTTCGCTGCCAGGTGCACGTCTTGAGATTATCCCTGGGGCGAAACACGAGATTCCCTTCGACCATCCCGAGCGCTGCAACGCCGAAGTGCTTGAATTCGTGCGGGCCACGGATGCGTAGAAGGCCTGGTGCGCGCGTCACCGGATCACTGCTGATTGCTGGGGGAGCAGCGGGCTTCGCGGCAGCAGTCCTGCTGACCCTCGAGCGCATCCGCATGTTCAGTGACCCCGGATACGTGCCCGTATGTGACTTGGGCGCAGCATTCTCGTGCGGGCGAGTGCTGCTGTCCTGGCAGGCCGAGGTGTTCGGTTTCCCGAATACGTATCTCGGCCTTGCGGGCTTCCCACTAGTGGCAGCGGTGGGCGTGCTCGCGCTGGGGCAGGTGCGGATACCACGGTCGGTGGCGTGGGTCCACCTTGCCGGAGTGATCGCCGCAACCGGGTTCGCGGTGTGGCTGGTGTATCAAAGCACCGTTGTGCTAGAGGCTTTGTGCCCCTATTGCATGGTGGTGTGGGCCGCCATGCCGCTGGTCATAACTGGCGCGGTGAGGTTAGCGGCGCTAAAGCCACCAGTCGTCGAACGGTGTGACCGGGACGGTCCGCTTGTGCCGTGACGCCAGGTATAGGGACTCGAGTCGCTGCGCGGCCGCAGCGCTCACGTCACCGCCCTCGAGATAGTTGTCGATCTCCTCATAGGTCACGCCGAGCGCCGCCTCGTCGGGAAGCGCGGGACGGCCGTCTTCGAGATCTGCGGTCGGGACCTTTTGCCAGATGCTCTCGGGCGAGCCGAGCGCCTGAAGTAGCTGTTTGCCTTGCCTTTTGGTCAGCCCCGCGAGGGGCATGACGTCGGCGCCGCCGTCGCCGAATTTGGTGAAGAATCCGGTGATGGCCTCGGCCGCATGATCGGTACCGGCCACGAGCATCCTGAGCTGGCCCGCAAGTGCGTATTGGGCGATCATGCGCTTGCGCGCCTTGATATTGCCGCGCACGAAGTCGCTGATGCCGGTGGCGCTGTCCGCGCTTTGGACGCTGGCTAAAGCTTGGGACGTTTCCGCTGTGATCGAGTCGGTGCCCGCTTTGATGTTCACTGTCACCGTGTGGTCAGGCTCGATGAAGTCGATCGCCACTTGGGCGTCGGACTCGTCTGCCTGGACGCCGTACGGCAGCCGCACGGCGACGAACCGCGCCACAGCGCCGTCGGTGCGCAGCTCGGATACCGCAATCTGACACAGTTTGCCGGCGAGTGCGCTGTCCTGTCCGCCGCTTATCCCCAGGACGAAGCCTTCAGTACCGGTCGTGGCGAGGTAGTTCTTCAGAAAATCGACTCGGCGCCGGATCTCAGAGGCAGGGTCGATTTCGGGTGTGACCCGCAGTTCACGCCGGATAGCTTCACGCAGACCGTCCATGAGGACCCACAATACTTGGGGTCCCCGCTGAGTCAGCGAGCGTCGCGCTCTGCATCTGGCCGGAGATGGTCGCGGATTGCCCGTAGCGCCTCGAAAAATGGCGCGCGCACGTCGGCTGGGACGCCATCGAGGAAAGCATCCTGCACGATCGTGAGGTGTCCTGGCAGGACCTCCAAGACCTTGTCGATGCCCTTGTCAGTGATAACGGCTGTGGTTCCGCGCCGGTCATCGGGGCTAGTTTCCCGCGTCAGGAGGCCACGTGATTCGAGGCGATCGACGAGGCGAGTCGCCCCACTGTTGGTGAGCCCCGCTTGCGCGGCAAGATCGGACATGCGGAGACTGCGCTCCGCGCTACGGCTCAGGCGCAGCAATGCCTCGAACTCCGCGGGTGCGAGTTCATGCTCGCTGATCTGACTTGCTGTTCGCGCGGTAAGCGCACCGTGCGCCTCAACGAAGAGGCCCATCAGCGTGATTCTGGGGTCGTTAAAGAGCCCGGGGTCGTCCGCCATACCGAGAATGTTAAGGCTTCACGATCGTGAAGTCCTTGCTCGCACAAAAGCTTGTGGCGGTAGCCACAGTCCCGTGGGCGGTATTCACCGCCCGGGGGCGACGCTCCGTATCACGAGGTATTCCCATGCGGCCACGAGATCATCAAGGGAAATACCTTGTGAGTGATGCTGATAAAGCACATTGGGCGTGGCGAGGCAGCTGAGAAGCGAGTAGGCGAGCAAACGTGGGTCAATCGTCACCTGGGCCTCGGTCAAGAGATTCGTCACATGGGTGTGTTCGACGATGCGAGGCGGGGCCCGGAATGACTCGAACGGTTCTCGCTCCGCTTGCAGTTGCAAGTCGCCGTGCTCGAGAAGAAACCGCAATCGCGCCTCTCCGTATGCAAGCAGGCGATCAAGCGGCGGCGCACCGGGACCAAGTGGTGGCGGGCCAAAGAGATACCCGTGCTGGATTTCTTTCTCAGCCTCGTCGAGGAGGGCGAACATAAGCCCGGAACGGCTGCCGAATCGCCGGAATACCGTCCCTTTGCCCACGCCTGCGTGCTGCGCGAGCCGCTCCATGGTGAGCGCTGCGGCGCCCTCCGTGCGGACGATCTCCCGAGCGCTGCAGATGAGACGTTCTCGGTTGCGCACCGCATCTGCCCGCGCTATCGGAGGGCCTGGCGCGAAGTTTATGCCGACGGGGTCGGGACGCGGATTCGTCATCGAGGGCATCGTAACCGCGCATCCAGTGGTGTGACGATTGCCACTATACGTGCGCGCTGGAATTAAGCGGACCACGGTCCGGTTTGAACTGTATGTGAGCGGCACTGCCGCAGCCGATTGACGCAAGCACTGGAGGGCAGTATGGGAACGAACAACGGGAAGACCGCAAAGGTGGCAGTACTTGTTGGCAGCCTTCGCGGCGGATCCTTGAACAGGGAGCTGGCGGAACTGGCGGTGGCGAACGCGCCTGCCGGTGTGCAAGTCGAAATAGTCGAGGGCCTCGGTTCGGTGCCGTTTTACTCCGAAGACATCGATAGCCCCACTGAGTTGCCGCAGCCTGCCGCGGAACTCCGAAGTGCGGTTGAGCGTGCGGATGCGCTTTTCCTGGTGACGCCCGAATACAACGGCACCCTGCCCGCGGTCCTCAAGAACGCAATTGACTGGCTGTCTCGTCCTTTCGGGGAGGGTGCGATCAAGGACAAGCCCGTTGCAGTCGCTGGGATCGCGGCCGGTCAGTATGGCGGCACCTGGGCGCATGACGACGCTCGCAAGTCGGTTGGAATCGCCGGGGGCAAAGTTGTCGAGGGGGTTTCGGTCTCCATTGGCGGTGCCTACCAGCGCTTCGCGGAGGTGCGACCAGGGGCTGACGCCGAGGTGGTGGCACAGATTCGTCACGCGATCGAGACTCTGGCTGGCGACGTCGCCCTCGTCGCTTAGGAAGATTGCGCGCTGCTAGCTATAGTGAAAATCATTATCGTGTAGCTAGGAGGCAGCCATGAAGGTCCGCAAATCACTGCGGTCACTGAAGAACAAGCCAGGTGCTCAGGTCGTCAAGCGCCGGGGCAAGGTGTTCGTGATTAACAAGAAGGAGCCACGATTCAAGGCTCGGCAGGGCTGACCGCCCAGGTCGTAGTTATAGTGTGACTTAACTTCGCGCGGTTGCCGCCGCTGTGCGGTAGACAGAATGAATCAGCAACGCTGACACCAGCTACCGCGCAGCGGCAAGCGGCGAGGAGTCACCTGTGACCACATCTAAGACGGCAAGACCCGCCTTCCCTGGGTTCGTCGCGAGCTCACCAAGCGCGCAGCACTGCTTGACAGTGCTCATTCGGGGCGGCGAGTTCCGCAGCGCCAACTTCGTCGTCCCGATCAGCGACGGGGGCCTGAAGATTAGCGGCGGCGTGCAGGATGGGGCGTTTGTCGCGCCGTCGGACGGCAGTCACGGCATCTACGGCAAGGCGCTCGCTGTCCCCGGCGGTGTCACCGGTGTGGGTGCCGTCTCGCGGGCACTAGGTTCAATGGGCAACGTGACGGCACAGGTGCAGGCTGTGAAGCCCCTTGTCATCAACGACCTGCTCGCGTTTGATCTCACCCTGTTCCTGCGCATTCATGTGCAGAACCCACTCGTGGGCGGCGAGTGCTACATCGGAACTCCAAGCGCGCCACTCACTGTGCGTATGCAGCGCATTGAGGGTGACGACTACATCCCGATTCTCAAGCGCGACGGGGTTCCGTCCAGCGTGATTGCGATTGGGAACGTGAACGTCGCGGCCTCCAACTTCAGGGTGCCCGCGGTTACCGGCGCCGGGCCGCTCGGCGCCTTCAATACCGTCGTGAATGTGCGCGCTAGTTTGCCGAACTCGGGCGTCTCCACGTCCCTGAAGATCAAGGCCGACGCGTACCTGGCGCAAAACCCGGACTATGCTGGCGGCTGATCACCGCACCGGTTCACGGTTCTTTGCGAACAACCTCAAGAAGGTCGGGACCGCGGCGCTGCAGCGCTTGCGCTGCGAAGCGCTCGCCCACACGCCACGCGCCGTAGCCCAGCAGAGCACCTGCGGGGACAGCCAGCCACGCAATCCAGCCGCCCGGGGCCGTCACCAGCGCTAGCCCGAAAAACACTACGGCGATGGCGGCGATTGTGACGAGCAGCGAGGCGAGCGAAGCGGTATTGAACGAGCCGCGCGTAGAGAACGGGTTGCCCTGCTTCGCCGATGGCACCGGATACGGCGCGAGGACCGACGACAGAGCCAGCGCCGCGGCGCCGACACCCAGTACCGCGAGGAAAGCCGCTACGTCATACGGCAGCGCGTCCGTTCCCCGGTCGTAGAACACGTACCTGCCAACCAGCACAAGCAGGAGAATCGGTGCGGCGAAAGCCATCCAGGCGACCTGCTTACCGCGAATGTCATACCGGGCACCATGCGGTATGACGAGAACCTGCCACGTAGAAGGTCCGTCGAAGCCGTACAGATTCAGAAAGCCAGAAAGAAGCGCAATGGTCATGACCGGCAGCGCGATGGTCAGGTATATATCGAACCCCTCCATCACAGCGGGGCCGACGAAGAGGAGGACCAGGAACATCGGAACAACGATCAGTGCAGCCTTGCGCCGCGGGTCGCGCCACAACAGTGCGAACTCTTTGCTCACGGCGGCGGCTAATGCGCTCGATGGGCTGCGCCTCGCGCCCGCGCGCCCCCGGCGCTTAGTGTCACCAGAGCCTGACTCCGTCCCCGGCCACTGCATTTGCCGGGTGACGACGGGGACCGATGCCGCAGCGATGAGTGCCACACTGACACTCAGCGCCACCATCATCCCTAGTGCCCCGGCCCACGCACCCGTCACCGCGAGCTCGGTTGCGTGTGCGGCCCAGCCGAAGGGCAGCGCCCGCAGCAGCGTGTTCAGCCATGGCGGGTCACCGTCGAGGACAGCGGGCACGATGAGTTGCATCGCCATGTAGACGAGCCACAGTGTGGCCCCGAGGATGACTGCCGCGAGCATCGCGATGTCCCGGCCGCGACGCGTACTCGCCAGTGCGGTGAGCAACAGGCCGGTCAGCCGCGCAAGGCCGACGATCAGAGCTGTCTGCAGCACGACCGCGGGGACGGCGACCACCCCCGCGACCCACGTTTGCCGCAGCGCGTAAAGAATAGGGGCGCCCAGTCCTATGAGGGTGATCACCACCGGTCCGGTCGCAAAGGACGTCACTAAGAACGCGACAGCGAACGTGCGCGGGGGTACCGGAAGCAACGCAAACTGGGTCGGGCGCAGACTGCTGCCGATGGTGCCTGCAACGAACGGCGTGAAGAGCCAGATGACACCCCACGTGGCAGCAATCAATGCGATCATGTCCGCCACCGCTCCGGGCCGTTCGAAGTCCGCGAGCCCAACGGCGAGGGAGCCGAGGCCAGCGAGGGCGCCCACGACCGCGAGCACGATGTAGAGAATAAGCCGGTTGCCCGAGTAGTTGTTGCGCGTGATGATCCAGCGCAGCCGCATCAGGAGCGCAACCACGAAAGCTCCTCTCCGCCGTCGGTGCGCCCGCCGACGAGCCGGACGAAGACATCTTCGAGCGGTTCGCTGCCGCGTACCTCATCGATGGTGCCCGCAGCGGCGATTGTGCCGTGCGCCATGATCGCCACGTGGGTGCAGATTTGTTCAACCGTCGCCATGACATGGCTGGAGAGAATCACTGAGCCTCCACCCGCGACGAAGCGCTGCAGGATTTTCCGGATCGTCGCGGACGAGACCGGGTCGACGGCTTCGAATGGTTCGTCAAGGAGCAGTAGTCGAGGCGCATGGAGCATCGCGCACGCCAGTCCGATTTTCTTGGTCATGCCTGCGGAGTAGTCAGCGACGAGTTTGCTTTCAGCATCCCGCAGGCCGAGCACGTTCAGAAGGTCATCGGTTCGCTGCGTCACCGTGGCTTTGTCCATACCCCGCAGCAGCCCCTGGAACGTCAGCAGTTCTCGGCCAGTGAGCCGGTCGATCATTGTCAGCCCGTCGGGCAGGACGCCGAATAGGGTTTTCGCGGTGGTGGGGTCCGACCACACGTCGTGCCCGAACACCGCGGCGCGTCCAATATCGGGGCGCAACAGACCGGTGGCCATAGCGAGGGTCGTAGTCTTGCCAGCACCGTTCGGTCCGACCAGTCCGTAGAAGGATCCCTTTGGCACGGTGAGTGTCAACGACCGCACGGCCGGTGTTGCACCGAACGACTTCGAGAGCCCTTCGAGATAGAGCGCTGAATCAGACACTGAGTAAGCCTCCTGAAGCGGTTTTGTAACAGCCTGCCGCACAGGGCGCGAGTTCGCAGCCCGCCTAGCCAGTCGGTTCGCTCGCGCCATCCGTTGCCCGGTGCTCGTCCTGTGTCCGTTCGAGCAGCGCCGTGAAACCGGATAAGTACTGGTCAATGTCGATGTCACCGACAAGGTTCCGCTGGACCAGGAAGCCCGCCATGGCTCCGTAGAGAAACTTGCTGATCTCGCCAGGTTGTGCCGAGTTCGTTATCAAACCCGCGCGCTGCCAGCGGATCGCGATCGCTTCCCAGCGGGCACGCGCCGCGATGCCGAAATCGCGTGCTACGGCGCCGACTTGCGGTTCCCGCAACGCTTCTGACCACACGTGCATCGCAATCCGGGTGGGGTCAACGGGTTGCGCGGAGACAAAATCAAGCACCGACGTCATGACCTGGCGCAATGCCTCGACCGGCCGGGGTACCGGTTCGCTCACTTCAATCTGATCGAAGGCGCTGCTGAGGCCTTGGGAAACCCGCTCGGCCGTGGCCTTGATCAAGTCGATCTTCCCGGGAAAGTAGCGGTAGACCGCCCCGGCCGAAAGCCCGGCCTCATCGAAGATGTCCTGCATAGACGTCATGTGGAACCCGTCGCGCGCAAAGCAGCGCCAGGCGGCGGTGAGGATTTGCTCTCTGCGGGCGCTGAGGTGTTCTTCGGAGACGCGGGGCATGGCTGTGACCTTAATGACCTTAATCGGTGGCTGCTGACGATGGCCGGGGCTCTTGTGCGCCGGGCTACCCTTTGAGGGTATCAGAGAACGAGCATTCGTTTTTTAAGAGGAGTGATGACGATGGCAACGACTCACCCGCAAAGCGTCACCTGGCAGAAGGCGATTGGCATAGGCATGGCTGTCGCACTGGGTGTAGGACTGCTGGTAGCGGCCTTCGCATGGCCTGCCGCGCGTTCGGCACCAGCAAATATCCCTGTGGCCGTGGCTGGTCCACCTCCGGCGGTTGCCGAGTTCAGTGCTCAACTGCAGCAACGTGCACCTGGTGTTTTCGCGGCGCGCGAGGCGACTGACGCTGATGCAGCGGAGCGCCTCATTCGGGAGCGGGAGGTGTACGGGGCGTTCGTACTGGCCCCTGGTGCGCCGCCAGCGGTGATTACCGCGTCTGCGGCTAGCCCGGTGGTCGCGCAGCTTTTGCAGTCGGCTGCGGTGGGGCCGGTGGATCCGGCTGAAATGTCGGCGTCCGAGGTCACCGACCTGGTGCCGCTGCCGGAGAATGATCCCCGGGGTGCTGGATTTGCTGCCGCCGCGCTACCGATGGTGATGGGCGGCCTGCTCCTCGGCGTCGCGTGTGCATTGCTGCTGCCAAGTGCGGGCAAGCGGGCGGCTGGGCTCGCTACCGGCGCGGTGCTGTCCGGTCTGGTTATGGGCGGGGTGACGCAAGGGTGGCTCGGGGTGCTTGCCGAAAACTACTGGCTGAACAGCGCCGCAATTGCGCTAACGATAGGTGCGATCGCGGCGACTGTCGCGGGTCTGCACGCGATACTCGGCCGCGCTGGAATCGCACTGGGTGCGATCACCGTCTTTCTGCTCGGCAATCCCTTGTCCGGTGTTGCGGTGCCGCCTGAAATGCTGCCGAGTGGGTGGGGCGTGCTCGGCCAGGCGCTACCGCCTGGCGCGGGTGTCGCGCTGCTGCGGTCGGTCGCGTTCTTCGATGGTGCGGCGGCCGCGCGTCCGGTGTGGGTCCTAACCGCGTGGCTCATCGTTGGCCTTGCTCTGGTGCTGCTCGGGGGTGTGCGGACGCGGCTGACTCGGCGTGAATCGCCTCGAGTGTTTGCTGGCAGCTTGCTTACGCGAGTGTGATTCGCGTGTCGTCCACAGGGCCTGTGGACGACACGCCACCGCTTCCGCGACACGCCTTGTTGCCTCTTCGTTACGGCTTACAACCTGCGAATTTCAAAAATGTGATTACTAGATATGCGATTCGCTTGCGGTGTCAGACACTAGGTGTAGTGTTTAGACCAGAGCGGCACCCAAGGGGTCGGCGGTCGGAGGGGAAGCCAGCCGACGGCTTGCGAGGGAGCGTTCGGCCGCATTCATCAATGATGACGGAGCATCCGCACGGCGATGAGTGTTTTCAGATGCAAGCACCAGAAGTGTGCGCCCTTACCAAGAGAGGTCGGTAGCAGATGAGCATCACCGTCTACACCAAGCCAGCGTGCGTTCAGTGCAATGCGACCTACCGGGCCCTCGACAAGGCTGGCCTCGCATACGAGATCGTCGACATCACGGAAGACGCCGACGCACGCGACTTCGTCATGGCGCTGGGCTATCTGCAGGCTCCAGTGGTAGTGGCTGGCGATGCGCACTGGGCGGGCTTCCGGCCGGACCGGATCAAGTCGCTGGAAACTGCCGCTGCCTGACCTCCCGTGGGCGCACCTCACCGGTGCGGGAAGCGGTGTAAGGAATGGGAATGCTGGTCTACTTCTCCAGTATCTCGGAGAACACCCACCGATTCGTGCGCAAGCTCGACGTCCCCGCAGTCCGGATACCAGTCCACGGGCAGGACGGGAACATCGAGGTTAATGAGCCATTCGTTCTGGTGGTGCCGACATACGCGGGCGGGAAGGACGAGTGCGGCCGCCATGTCGGCGCGGTGCCGAAGCAAGTAATCCGGTTCTTGAACAATCCGCACAACCGTGCGCTCATCCGGGGCGTAATAGCTGCGGGAAACACGAATTTTGGCGACGCTTTCTGCGTTGCAGGAGACATCATCTCGAAAAAGTGCAAGGTTCCCTACCTGTACCGCTTCGAGCTCATGGGAACAGCTGAGGACGTTCACCGCGTCCGCGAAGGATTGGAAGAGTTTTGGCACCGACAGTGACTGCAACTGCGCCTGCCGCGTCAGCGCGCGCGGAGGGCGAGCTTGACTACCACGCCCTCAACGCGATGCTGAACCTCTACAGCCCGGACGGCAAGATCCAGTTCGACAAGGACCGGGAAGCCGCCCGTCAGTACTTCCTGCAGCACGTGAACCAGAACACGGTCTTTTTCCACGACCTCGACGAAAAGCTCGATTACCTCGTCGAGAACGACTACTACGAGCCTGAGGTCCTTGACCAGTACAGCCGCGAGTTCGTCAAATCCCTGCTCCAGCGCGCGTACGCGAAAAAGTTCCGATTCCCCACGTTCGTCGGCGCGTTCAAGTACTACACCTCGTACACTCTGAAGACATTCGACGGTAAGCGCTACCTCGAACGCTTCGAAGACCGTGTGTGCATGGTGGCGCTGACGCTTGCCGCTGGGGATGAGCGTCTCGCTGAGCGTCTCGTAGACGAGATGATTGCAGGCCGGTTCCAGCCCGCGACGCCCACCTTCCTGAACTCGGGGAAGAAGCAGCGCGGCGAGCCAGTGAGCTGCTTCCTCCTGCGTATCGAAGACAACATGGAGTCGATTGGGCGTTCGATTAACTCGGCGCTGCAGCTGTCAAAGCGTGGTGGCGGCGTGGCGCTGCTGCTTTCGAACATTCGTGAGCACGGTGCGCCGATCAAGAAGATCGAAAACCAGTCGTCGGGCGTCATCCCAGTGATGAAGCTGCTCGAGGACTCGTTCTCCTACGCCAATCAGCTCGGTGCTCGGCAGGGCGCTGGCGCGGTGTACCTGCACGCCCACCACCCAGATATTTACCGCTTTCTCGACACCAAGCGGGAGAACGCGGACGAAAAGATCCGCATCAAGACACTGTCGCTGGGCGTTGTGATCCCGGACATCACGTTCCACCTCGCGAAAAAGAACGAGGACATGTATCTCTTCTCGCCGTATGACGTAGAACGCGTTTACGGCGTGCCGTTCGCGGACATCGACGTCACCGAGAAGTACTACGAGATGGTTGACGACAAGCGCATCAGCAAAACCAAGATCAAGGCGCGTGAGTTCTTCCAGACCATCGCTGAGCTGCAGTTCGAGTCGGGTTACCCGTACATCATGTTCGAGGACACGGTCAACCGGGCGAACCCGATTAAGGGAAAGATCACGCACTCGAACTTGTGCTCAGAAATTCTGCAGGTTTCGACCGCGAGCGAATTCAACGATGATCTCTCGTACAAGGTCATCGGCAAAGACATATCGTGCAACCTTGGTTCGCTGAACATCGCCAAAACCATGGACTCGCCAGATCTCGGGGAGACCGTCGAGGTTGCGATTCGCGCGCTCTCAGCTGTTTCCGACCAGACGACGATTTCCTCGGTGCCGTCAATCGAAAAGGGCAACAACGAGTCTCACGCGATCGGCCTGGGGCAGATGAACCTCCACGGTTACCTTGCGCGCGAGTACATCCAGTACGGGTCCGAAGAAGGCATCGACTTCACGAACATCTACTTCTACACCGTCCTGTTCCACGCGCTGCGTGCGTCAAACAAAATCGCGATTGAGCGTGGAACGTATTTCAAAGGATTCCCCGAGTCGAAGTACGCAAGCGGTGAATTCTTCGACAAGTACACCGATCGGGAGTGGGCGCCGCGCACCGCGCGGGTGCAGAAACTGTTCGACGATGCGGGCGTTCACATCCCGACACAGCAGGACTGGCTGGAACTGAAGGCGTCTGTGCAGGAGCACGGCATTTACAACCAGAACCTTCAGGCTGTGCCGCCCACCGGGTCGATCAGCTACATCAACCACTCGACGTCGTCGATCCACCCGATCGCGTCAAAAATCGAGATCCGCAAAGAAGGCAAGATCGGCCGCGTCTATTACCCGGCGCCGTACATGACGAACGACAACCTGGAGTACTTCCAGGACGCGTACGAGATCGGCTACGAGAAGATCATCGACACGTATGCGGCGGCGACCCAGCACGTCGACCAGGGCTTGTCCCTGACGCTGTTCTTCAAAGACACAGCCACCACGCGTGATCTCAACCGGGCGCAGATCTACGCATGGCGCAAAGGCATCAAGACGCTGTACTACATCCGCCTGCGTCAGCTCGCCCTCGAAGGGACGGAAGTCGAAGGCTGCGTCAGCTGCATGCTGTAGCGCCGAGAAGCCAGTGTCATTCTGCCTCCGAAAAACGGAGGCAGAATGACACTATTTCCGCTTAGCCCGCCCGGCCCATCTTTGCGAGCAGCGCGGTCTGCCTATCGGCGCCAGCCGATGTTTCCAGCGCGGGTTTGCAGATGCCCTCCATGTACATGGTGTCGCCGAACGCAGCGACCCGTTCTTCAATTGCCTCCAGTTCTTCCTCAGTGAAGGTCGCTGCAAGGCCCGCAGCGGTCGCGATATCCCATCGGTGGACGAGGACGTCGAACAGGTAATACGTGTCGAACGTTGCGCCTATGGTTGTGGGGCCAAAGTAGCCGTCGAACCTCGCTGCCGTGAACTGCTCGTCAGCGAGCAGGCTCTGCACTCGTGCGCTGTGTGCAGCCCAGGCGGCATTGGGGTCGGAGGCATCCGGCTTAGGCCGGAGATCCACGCCGTGCTGGGCGAAGAAGTCTTGTTCGGTGTCAATGACATGCCGCACTACATCGCGGGCCGTCCAGCCTTCGCATGGTGACGGCGCGTCCCACCGCGCCATGGGGGTAGCAACGAGCACCGCTGTCAACCGGCCGCTGGCCCTCTCGAATCGCTCAGCGAGCGAACTCTGCGCTTTCGTTTCCATGCGCTAACCGTAGGACGCTCGGGCATGCTGGGAATTGATGAAAGCCGACAAGCCGCGTCCGCTCGACATGATCGAGCGAGCCCACCTGAAAACCCCCGGCGACACGTCGCACACGGTCTTTCGCTACGACCCGCCCGGCACGCTCACGCCGCTAGTACGCAGATTCTGGATACCGGTGTGGTCCGTCCCCGCGGGCAAGGAAGCGGTGCAGAGAGTGCTCCGCTACCCCGTAGCGCTCATCGTTATCAGCGATACCTACGCGCGCTTCTACGGTGTAGACCGCGGCCTGTCGACAACGACGCTCACCGGTGCGGGATGGGCGGTCGGTGCGATGCTGCAGCCGGCTGGCGGGGAACGCGTAGCGGGCGCGTCGATGGTCGCCTGGCGTGACAGGTTCACCGACTTGAGCGAAATCCTTCCCGAGATTGGCCCACCGCTGACCAGACGGGTCCGTGCGGTGATGGGAACCAATCCAGAAGAACCAGCGAACCATCACCGAGCGATGACAGCGCTCAGTGACGCGCTAGCGCCGTACTGCACGGGTCTGAGCGACAGACTCATCAATGACGTCGTTGCCTACATCGAAAATGACGCTGGGGTTATCCGTGTGGCACAGGTGTGCGAGAAATTCGGTGTGAGCGAGCGGCAGTTGCAGCGTTTGACGCGGCGGACGATAGGTCTTTCGCCGAAATGGATCATTCAGCGCCGTCGACTGCAGGAGGCGGCAGAACACCTGCGAGGGCCGCGCCGTCCACTGGCCGACGTCGCAGCTGACCTTGGGTACGCGGACCAGGCGCACTTCATTCACGACTTTCGTGCTGTCACCGGGATGACACCGGGCGACTTCGCGGCTCGTTTTGGCGACTGAGTTGCGTGGACTGGCACAAATTTCTTCGTTTCCATTCCGTTACTTTTAACTCGGGTTTACTGTAAAGGTGACGATCTTCGTACGCGCACGTTTTCTTTGTTGGGCATCCAGGAAAGGGGTACGTTATGTCGTCGATTCCGTGCCGGGCCGTGGTTGTCACCGCGTCAGCCGCAGGCCTCGTTCTCGCCGCATCGTCGATCGCGACAGCACAAGAGTTCGGTGAACTGCCGCAGGTCACCTCAGGGCACGCCGTCATCCAAGTCGCCTTCACGACGCCAGGGGGTTGGCAGCACGCTAAAGACTGTGACGTCACAGTCAGTGGAGAAAACACTTTCGTGCCAGTAAATATCACGCAGAGCAGCAGTCTTGTGGGCGGCGAGGAGCAATCGTTCACCTTCGCACCGTTGCCGCCGGGTGACTACACGGTCGAGGTTTACTGCGTCAATACCAACCCTAACCAGATTCCGCCGAATGAATGGAGTTTCTCCGAGTCGGGGGTCACAGTGACGTTCCCCGACGACATCTTTGAAATCATCGATCTCCTGGTGACTTACCTCAGCTGAACGCGGCGATACCGTCACGCCCCAGAAGTGCTAATCCCACATACGTTTGTGAAAGGAGAACGCGTGCCCAGAGTCATCCGCCCCCTGTTCGCGACCAGTGCGGCCGCTGCGGCAGCCATTGCTGCTCCCGCAGTGGCTGCTGCGGCTCCATTCGACTCTCAGCCAACAGTTCTGTTCTGTGAGAGTGGTATGGCTGCGGTTCAATCAGTTGTCCATACCAACAATGACGCGGTGCCACCCGGGGAAATCTTCTACGTGATCAATGAGCAGGGCGGCGACGGTGCGAATGTCGGCTGGCTCAACATCGACTCATTCCAGTTCGGCACTCAGCCGCTGATCCCCACTGAGTTCCTCGCGGACGGTGTCTTTGTGCCACTTACCCTCGCAGAGACCGGGCCGGGCACTGTTGTCTCCGTGGTGTACGGAGTCTACGAAAACGCGGCAGGCGAAATGTGTGGCGTGATACCTGGTTTCACCACGGACGCCGTACCCGCTGGAGGCAATGCAGATTAGTCGCGCTGACTGAGGAGCCGCGGGCGTTACCTTTGTATGCGTGCAACCCGACGAGTACCTTGCCGCGATCGTGCGCGATGGTGAGCTCATCGCCGCTCAGCCCATCGAAGCGCTTGACGTTCCCGTGCCGACGTGTCCGGGCTGGAAGCTGGAGCGTCTTGTGGCCCATCTCGGCCGCGTGCATAGGTGGGCCACAAGCTACCTCGCGGGCGGTGCAGAAGCCGCTGCGGCAGTATCGCAGGACAGTCGCCCGCCGTCAGGCCCAGCGATCATGCCGTGGTACCGAGAATCGTACGAAGCCCTGGTCGATGAACTCAATCGGCAGGATCCGGACGCTCCAGCCGACACGTTCACCGGTCCCAGTACGGCCGGCTTCTGGTTCCGGAGGCAGGCGCACGAAACAGCAGTGCACAGGTGGGACGCGGAGAATGCCGTGCTGCCAGGAGCAGCTAGCCGCATTGACGCCCGCTTGGCTGCTGACGGCATCGACGAGTGGCTCACCGTATTCGTGCCGAGGATTCTTGCGGGCACCAGGACCGCTGCGCTGCCCAAGGTTGCGCTACAGCTGGACTGCGTTGACGTCGATGCCGCGCGGTGGACGCTGACCATTGGCGAAGATGGACCAATTGTGCGTCGCGGCCGCGGCCGCGACGAGGCGCATATGGTGCTCAGAGGCGCAGCCTCCGACCTGCTGCTCGCTGTGTGGCGCCGGATGGGCCTTGACGGCAACGGCACTGGTCCGGTCGCGTCGGACGTCATCGAGATCACGGGTAACCCGGTCGGCCTCCGTCTCATTCTCGACGCAGTGCAGGTGCGGTGAGCCCCGCGCCTGCACACTCAGTGCGTTAGGACATGTCGAACACGAGACGAGCGTCGACCCGGCCATTCTCGACGTCACGAATGGCGTCATTGACCTCGTCCAGCTTGCGCGTGTGATAGTGGACCGACGTCTTGCCTGCGGCGTGCAGTTCGAACACTTCTTGCAAGTCGACGCGTGTGCCGACGATGGATCCGACAACTTTGATGCCGTTGAGCACGGTTTCGAAGATCGGCAGATTCATGTTGTTGTCAGCGGGCAGTCCGACGAGGACAAGCGTCCCCCCGCGTTTGAGTGAGCGGTAGGCCTGTTCGAACGATTTGGGGTTGACGGCCAGGGCGATCGCGGTGTCTGCGCCCCCGAGTCCCTGAATGTACTCGGCAGGATCCTTTTCGCGTGCGTTGAGGGTATAGGCCGCGCCGAGTTCGCGTGCCATGTCCAGTTTCTCGTCGATCAGGTCAACCGCGACAACCTGGGCGCCCGCGATCTGCGCATACTGCAGAGCGAGGTGGCCGAGCCCGCCGATTCCGAAGATCGCAACGAGGTCTGAGGGGCGCGCACCCGATACCTTGACTGCTTTGTACGTCGTTACTCCCGCACAGGTGAGTGGCGCCGCTTCGAAGGGATCGACGCCCTCGGGTACCTTGACGACATAGCGACCGTCCGCCAGCACGTACTCAGCCCAGCCTCCGTCGATCGAGTAGCCGGTGTTTTGCTGGCTCTCGCAGAGCGTCTCCCAGCCAGTGAGGCAGTATTCGCATTCACCGCAGGCGGACCCTAGCCACGGCACCGCGACCCGGTCTCCGGGCTTGACCCGCGTAACGCTTGCACCGGCGCTCTCGACGATACCCACGCCTTCGTGGCCGGGAATGAAGGGGGGAGCTGGCTTGACCGGCCAGTCTCCGTTGGCTGCGTGGATATCGGTGTGGCACAGCCCGGATGCTTCGATGCGTACGAGAACCTGGTTCGGCCCGGGGTCTGGTACGGTTCGCTCTTCGATCTCGAGGGGTGTGTGGAATCCGGTGACGACCGCAGCTTTCATTTGTTTCTCCATTAGTGGCGAGTCGGCTGACGGTTCAAGAGTCGCGTGTGCCGGGGGTTGCGCGCAGGGGCCGAAAGGCCTCAGTTCAGATGACGTTCGATCATCGGATCGGTCCGTTGATACGACACGCCGTGACACGCACCAGACCGGGGAATTCCATCAATGTAACTACTAGATGTTCCTGCTGAGCTAGAGTGAGCCCCTAGGTGTTGTGGTTCGCACCCCGGCGACTCTCGGGGTATTTCGGGCGCCCGCGCGACATTTGAGAGACTGGTAATGAGGCATCCTCTGACAGGAAGAAGCACCCATGACGATCACTTCGGATTCGCACACTCCCGCTGAAGGGGGCAAGGTCAAGCTGATCAGCCGCGTCTCGGCGATCAACTGGAACCGTGTGCCGGACGAGAAGGACGCGGAGGTGTGGGACCGGCTGACGGGCAACTTCTGGCTGCCGGAAAAAGTCCCGGTATCGAACGACATTCCGTCGTGGGGGACTCTGACGGAGCACGAGAAGCAACTGACTATGCGCGTCTTCACTGGTTTGACGTTGCTTGACACTATCCAGGGCACAGTGGGCGCGGTGAGCCTGATTCCCGATGCGCTCACTCCGCACGAAGAGGCGGTGCTGACCAACATCGCGTTCATGGAGTCGGTGCACGCCAAGTCGTACTCACAGATTTTCTCGACGCTGTGTTCGACCCGCGACATCGACGATGCGTTCCGCTGGTCGGAGGAGAACGAGAATCTGCAGCGCAAAGCCGAGATCGTCATGGAATACTACCGTGGTGACGATCCGCTGAAACGCAAGGTCGCGTCTACGCTCCTCGAATCCTTCCTGTTCTACTCAGGCTTCTATCTGCCGATGTATTGGTCGTCACGGGCAAAGCTGACGAATACCGCAGATATGATCCGGCTGATTATCCGTGACGAGGCGGTGCACGGGTATTACATCGGGTACAAATATCAGCGCGGGCTCGAGCTCGCGAGCCCGGAGACGCGCCAGGAACTCAAGGATTACACGTTCGAACTGCTTTTCGAGCTCTATGACAACGAGGTCGAATACACGCAGGACCTGTATGACGGTGTCGGCCTCACGGAGGATGTCAAAAAGTTCCTGCGTTACAACGCGAACAAGGCGCTGATGAACCTTGGTTACGAGCCACTATTCCCGAAGGACGAAACGGACGTGAATCCGGCGATTCTGTCGGCGCTCTCGCCAAACGCCGACGAAAATCACGACTTCTTTTCGGGTTCGGGATCCTCATACGTGATTGGGAAAGCAGTCAACACCGAGGATGAGGATTGGGATTTTTAGCTGAGCAAGCATGATCAGCGAGCCGTAGCGCAGCACAGTGCTTTCGAGCGAGTCGCGCGCAGTGGGTTCGTAGTCACCGGCCTATTGCACATCGCGATTGGCTACCTCGCGGTGCAATTAGTGATGGGCGGTGGCGACGTCGCGGCAGACCCCGACCCGTCGGGGGCATTCGCTGAAATGTCGCAGCGTGCCGGCGGGCAGGCGGCGCTGTGGGCGGCGTTTGGGTGCTTCGTCGCGATGGCGCTGTGGCGATTGGTGGAGACATTCCTGGGCCGTGTTGCGGACGGCGAGCAATCTGTGTCGCTGTTCCAGCGGGTGAGCGCATTCTCGCTCGCTGTTATCAACGCGGGCCTGGGTTACCTCGCGTTTCGCTATGCCACCGGTCAGGGTGTCGAAGACGGTGAAGCGGTGGCCTTCACCGGCCGTCTCATGCAGACAACTGCTGGGAGCGCGTTATTGCTGATCGTAGGCCTCGTCGTCGTGGGCGTCGGAGTCGGTTACATCTACAAAGGCGCGAATCGCAAGTTCATCGACGACCTCGTGGGCCGCGCCGGCGGCATGCTGCGAAAGCTGGGTATCGCGGGCTACGTAGGCAAGGGTCTGGTGATCCTGATGGTCGGGATTCTTGTGCTGGTGGCGACAGCACGTTCGCAGCCCGAGGAGGCTGCCGGGCTCGACGCGGCGCTGCGAACACTGGCAGCGCAGCCCTTCGGCCCGATTCTGCTCTACCTCGCGGCGTCCGGAATGGCGATCTTCGGGGTCTTCAGTTTGGCAATGGTGTGGCGCGCGAAAATGTAGCGAAGGGCCGGGCAAATTGCGGATCATACTGCTTCCGGAATTTGCCCGGCCTTTCTGCGTCACCGTTGTGATGCAGATGCGCGGCTCGGACTACTCGCCGGCTTCGTCACCGGTCGCAGCATCGTCGCCGACTGCATCTTCGGCGTCTTCCGTGCCAGCGGCCGTGGATTCGTCCACTGTTTCGTCGATTTCCGCTTCGCCGTTATCTTCGTCGGCGTCACAGAAGCCAAGCGACCCGGCAAAGTCGAAAGCACACACGAAGTCACTGATAACACCGCCAAAGTCGAGCGTCGGGGCGGCTTCGGTATCGTCCGTTTCTTGAGCGAATGCGGTGCCTGTTCCGGCGAGCATGCCGCCCGATATAAGCGCTGCAGCAGCGCCAGTTGCAGCGAATCGTTTGATCGACTTGCGCATGGATGTAACTCCTGTGCTTGGGTGCAAATTTCACGATCGAGCACGGGTGGTCCCACCGCGCGTAGGGCGGAGTGGGTAATTCTTACGACACCCGGCTCGGCTGTTCATATTGCCGGTAGCGTTGGGAAAATTCAAGAGTTACCGGAAAGGAATTATAATTAAATAGCGGAGTAACAGGCTGTGAAAAGGTAAAAACACCTATAAGCAATTCGCAATACTAATTCTCAAATCGTGCAAAGCGCCGAAGGGCTGTTCAGCGGCGAAACCACGGCGCACCAGCATTTTCGAGCCCGGCAGCTTGCTGCTTACGGTGCGTGATCGCACGCTCGATCCGTCGCCGTGACGTGTCGGTGAGGCCGGCAGGAAGGTTGAGTGGCGAGAACCAATCGATTGCAATGTTCTCGTCATCCGCCAGATGCGGGACGCCGCCTACGGCGCGCGCGGCGAAGCATAGGTCAAGGTACTGGCACTGGTCCCCGTTGGCGTGCACGACTTCCGGACTCACATCGACACTGCTGAGACCGAGTAGTGCCACGTCGATCCCGGCCTCCTCCTTGATTTCACGCTGGATCGCGGGCCCAGGATGTTCACCCGGTTCGAGGACGCCGGAGATCACCGCCCAGGCACCGTTGTCGGCTCGCTGAGCAAGCAGGATGTTTTGCTCAGAATGATCGAAGACGACGGCGCTGACGCTGGGCAGCCACAGCATGCGATGGCCGATGTGTTCACGGAGTTCGAGGATGAAATCGGGAATCGCCACACGCAGAGGCTAGCGGACCTCCACGCAGACTTCTCCGTGTGCGACGCTGACGAATGCGTCCACAGGGCTTCGAGCCGACAGGAGTGCCCGGGCGAGGGGGTCACTGAGGAGGCTCCGGACCGCTCGCCGCAAACCGCGCGCACCATAGGCGGGGTCGAATCCTGCCCGGGTGAGCGCATGGACCGCTGCGTCGCTTACGGTGAGCGTGACGCTGCGGCGTGCGAGCCGTTTGGCGAGCAGGTCAAGCTCCCGCCTGGTCACTTCGGCCGCAGTTTCAGCGGTGAATGCGTGCAAGACAACGGTCTCATCAATCCTGTTGAAAAACTCCGGCTCGAGGAACCGCTCGAGTTCTCTGCGGATCGTTCGCTCCGGGCTGCGGGAGCGGAAGTGTCGTGCCGGGGCGAACGCCGCAGCACGCCGTCGCCGCATCTGAAGCAGTGCTCGTGACCCCAGGTTTGACGTGAGAAAGACATAGCAGTTGCGAAACGAGATGGTGCGCTGGCCGTTCGCGAGCCGCAGGTGACCGTTGTCGAGAACGTGCAACAGCGCACGCAGGACGGCCCGGTCGGCCTTCTCTATCTCGTCGAAAAGCACGATTCCGGGTGTGTACGGATCGCCCTCGATGACGCCCTTGTCGAAAAGACTGTACGATTCTTTGCTACCCGCGTATCCGGGCGGCGCTCCGGAAAATGATGCCGCGTAATGCTCCTGGGCGAGGGCGCTCATGTCGATGCGGCAGAAGTCTTCGGAAGACGCGCGCAGTTCGGCGGCAACCCGGCGCACGAGCTCAGTCTTTCCCACGCCGGTGGGTCCGGCGAGCAGGACATTGCCCAGCGGCCGCTCTGGGTCGTTCAGGCCGCTCTGGCCGACAGTGACCGTGCGGGTGACGGCCCGGATTGCAGACTCTTGACCAGCAATCCGCGCACGCAGTTGGCGTGCGAAATGGTCGGGATCAAAGCCGTGGTGTTCAGGTGCGGGCGTGTGCCCCGGACGTGAGGTGCTAGATCGGCCCTTATTGTTGTCGTGGTACATATCGGTCAGAAACGGCATGTGAGTCCTCGCATCCGGGGGTGTTCGCTACTGCGTGGTCAGGCTTCCCGTGTTCGCTCGACCGGCAGAGAGCCGACGCGGCAGTCAGCGACGCCCACGGTGTCCCGGGTGATCGCTTCCACATGCTCCTGCGCCTTTTGTGCGTCTGTCACCCACAGCTTGTAGAACTCGAACGGGCAGTCCGCGACGCCTCTGTCGCCATCGCCTGCGGCGTGCACGCCGGAGTACCCGCGGTGTAAGAGCTTGAACAGGTGGTTCTGTGACTGGTCATGTATGCGTGCGTCGCGCAGCGCGCTGAGCGACAGCTGAGCGAATTGGATGCCGTACTCTTCCTCACCCGTTTCACCGAGTGTCCGTCCGTCGAAGCCGATGATCGACGAGTGGCCGAAGTATGAGTAGACGCCGTCGAAGCCAGCCGCGTTCGCGACTGCGACATAGCAGTTGTTCGCCCAGGCCATGGCCTTGGCCATGAGCACTTGCTGGTCTTTTGCGGGGTACATATAGCCCTGGCAGCGCACGATGAGCTCGGCGCCCTTCATTGCGCAGTCACGCCAAATCTCCGGGTAGTTGCCGTCGTCGCAGATGATGAGGGAGATTTTCATGCCCTTGGGCCCTTCTGTGACGTACGTAGTGTCACCCGGGTACCAGCCTTCGATGGGGCACCACGGCAGAATCTTGCGGTATTTCTGCACGATCTCGCCCTGATCGTTGATGAGAACCAAGGTGTTGTAGGGCGGCTTGTGCGGGTGGTCTTCGTGTTGTTCGCCGGTGATTGAGAAGACGCCCCAGGTGCGCGCCTCGCGGCACGCGCTCGAGAAGATGGCGGTTTCCTCGCCAGGAACCGTCGCCGCGGTGTCGTACATTTCCGCTTCGTCGTACATGATGCCCTGGGTTGAGTACTCAGGGAAGATGACCAGATCCATGCCCGGCAACCCGGTTTTCATGCCCACGAGCATGTCGGCGATCTTTTGCGCGTTGGTGAGCACGTCAGCTTTGGTGTGCAACCGAGGCATCTTGTAGTTGACAACCGCGACTCCGACAGTGTCTGGGCTTGACGAGATATCTCCGTGACGCATTGAGTTGACCTTTCTCTGGATTGGTTTTCTGGCGTTCAGGCGTGCGCGGCTCGTGCGGAGACGTGCACGGAGTGGGGAGCGGATTCGCTGGACCGATCGTGTTGGCGGGGAAGCCCGCGTCGTGCGAGTAGGGCCGCTGTGGCCAGGAGGATCGCGAAGGATGCTGCGGCCAGCCAGGCTGCGTCTGCGCTCGCTGTGTAGCGATTTGCGAGGCCGAGGAATGCGGGGATGGTGCACGTTGGCTGGCTCAGCAATACGACGGCCCACCCGGTGAATCGCGTGAGTTCAGTGCGGCCTACCCCGAGGACGAGGAAGAACAGTGTCCACAGCAGCGCCCATGCCAGCCAGATGACGCCGAACACCGGATCGGCTGTGACGGTGAAGGACAACACTGAGTACACACCGGCGGCGACCGCGACGAAGAGGGAGAACCAGCCGAGACCCTGGGGGTCGAGTCCAGCGAGGGTATTGATGCCGACGTAAAGGTAGGTGAAGCCGAACAGGTAGAGCCCGGACGCGGCGAGGACCGCATCGGGGGCACCGGCGGACTGGATGAGCAGAACCGTCGGTATCACGCATTGCAGTGCACCCACGAACAGGTTGAGGGCAGCGGCGGAGCGGCTGGGGACGGCCCCGAGAAGCATGAGCCCGTTAACGAGAAGTACGGCTCCGACATAGAGCAGCCCGACGTTGCCCATCGCGACCTCCAGTTAATTTCATTTGAAAAGCTTTCATATGAATTTAAGTGTTGGCCGTCACATCGTCAAGGGCTGGCGGAGAACTAGGGTTCGGCGCTGGTTAAAGGGAAGTGATGACCTCGAAGTCCACACCGGACGCGGCGGCGAGGTGTACCCGTTGGTGGCCCTGCGAACCGCGGAACGAGACCGGGCCGCGTGGCCCGTCATAACCTGCACCATCGACCGCCGAATCAAGCGCGGTCACGTCCAGTGAACCCGCACGCCGGGCTAATGCGGCGAGTGTCTGCAGGCCCTCGTAGCACGACTCGGCCGCATTGTTGAGTGCTGGCGCGTGCGGACCGTGCAACGCCGTGTAGCGGCCGATGAGGTCAAGCGAATTCGCGCCGATCAGCGAGCGAAAGTAGGCGGCAGCGACAAACAGGCCGCTTGTCGTCTCCGGGCCGCTCGCCATCAGCATGTTCTCCTCCATGAGTGGGCTGAAGCGGGTGATGTGTTCGTGCAGCCCCGCGCGTGCGAAGGCGCGATTGAATTCGACCGCGTCTTGGCCCACGAGGAGCATGAGGACGCCTTCGGGCCGTACTGCGCGGACATCCGCGATGAGGTCCCGCATGTCGCTCTGTCCGAGCCGGACGAACGCTTCACCAGCGATTGTCAGACCGAGCTGGTGGGCGTATTGGTGAATTGCGGCAGCGGAAAGGTGTGGCCACACGTAGTCGTCCCCGACGATCATCCAGCGTCGCGTGCCAAGGTTGTTGCGCAGCCAGCGCAGCGCGGGCCCGATCTGCTCGCGCGGGGTCTCGCCGCAGCAGTAGATGCCGGAACGGCTCTCGCCACCTTCATACAGCGAGGTGTAGGCGTAGGGAAGGCGGCCGGCGAGGATGGGGGCGAGGGCGTGGCGCACTGACGAGATGTGCCAGCCGCTGACCGCGTCGATGCGTCCTGCGTGTGCGAGTGCACTGACGGTTCGCGCGACGTCCCGGGGCGGTGCGCCGCCGTCGATGATCTCAATCTCCACCTGGCGGCCGAGGATGCCCCCTGCCGAGTTCAACTCGTGTGCCCCTAACGCGCTTATCGCTTCGCATGACGGGCCGAACAGACCGGCGGGCCCTTGCAGTGGAACAACCATGCCGATGCGCAGAGTGTCCGGCGTGTTCGCTGGAGCGCTCTGGCGGGCCGGGCTGCGGTGCGGCGGGGTGAAATCTGGCGTCGCGGGGGCTACACTCATTTCAATTGAAAGTATTCGCGGTGTCAGCATCGAACGCAAGTGGAGACTGTGATTTCCGGAAAAGCCACAACGCAGCCCGGCAGGGCGTCTGCCACGGATCCATCCGTGACAGACTCGTCGCTGGTGTACGCGCTGAACCGGCTCGCGAAACTCCGGGCCCGCGCCGCTGAGCAACTCTTGCAGCGCGATTCACTCACTTTCGACCAATGGCTCGCTCTCGAGGCCGTGGCCCTCACACGCGGCCGCGATGCTGGTCTTACGATGGCGGAGATCCAGCAGGCCACCCAAGTGTCCGGGCCCACGCTGACGCGCGTCGTCGACAAGTTGGTGCTTCGCGCACTGCTGTATCGAGAAGTCGATTCGGTCGATCGCCGCAAGGTGCGTGTGCACCTGAGTCCGCGTGGCGGTGAGCTTCACGCCCGTGTCGCGGCGGAGCTGCGTGCTGCAGAAGCTGACTGGTTGCGCGACGCTGAGCTAGACACGGAAATGCGCCAGGCGGTCGCACGGCTCGGCGAACTGCTCCATCCGGGGACGATTCGCTAGCGCCGCCCGGGTTTGGATTACCGTAGTGGGGTGACCGGTGTGCCTGAAGCTATCCCGACCCCCTACGAGGACCTCCTACGGGATGTGCTCGAGTCCGGCGAAGTGAAGCCGGACCGAACTGGAACCGGCACCCGTAGTGTCTTCGGTCGCCAGCTCCGCTACGACCTCTCGCGCGGTTTCCCGCTGATAACGACCAAACGAGTGCACCTGAAATCAGTGGTCTACGAGTTGCTGTGGTTCCTGCGTGGTGATTCGAACGTCCGCTGGCTCCAAGACCACGGAGTCACGATTTGGGACGAATGGGCCCGCGGCGATGGCGAACTTGGACCCGTGTACGGCGTGCAGTGGCGCTCGTGGCCCACGCCAGACGGGCGGCACGTCGACCAGATTGCGCAGGTTATCGAGTCAATCCGCGCCACGCCGCACTCGCGCCGGCACATCGTGTCGGCCTGGAACGTCGGCGAACTGGAGAACATGGCACTGCCGCCGTGCCACGCGTTCTTCCAGTTCTATGTCGCGGGCGACAAGCTTTCGTGTCAGCTGTATCAGCGCAGCGCGGACTTGTTCCTCGGCGTCCCGTTCAACATCGCCAGTTACGCGCTACTCACGGAAATGGTCGCTCAGCAAACGGGGCTCGCGGTGGGAGAATTCATTTGGACTGGCGGTGACTGCCACATCTATGACAACCACGTCGACCAGGTGAAAGAGCAGCTGTCACGCTCCCCGTACCCGTATCCCGCTCTGCGTTTCCGGCGGACGCCGCCGTCGCTCTTCGATTACGAGTACGACGACATCATCGTTGAGAACTACCAGCATCATCCGCCGATCAAAGCGCCTGTCGCTGTCTGAGTGAGGTGCATCGATGAGACTGATCTGGGCTGAGGCCCGTAACCGTGTCATCGGGGACAGGGGCGCGATCCCGTGGCATGTCCCTGAGGATATGGCCCATTTCCGGGAAGTCACCCAGGGCTATCCGGTAATCATGGGGCGGGCGACGTGGGAGTCCTTGCCGCCGAAGTTCCGCCCGCTGCCGGGGCGGGACAACGTGGTGGTCACCAGGCGGCATGACTGGTCCGCGGAAGGCGCGATTGTCGCGCACTCGCT
Organism: Hoyosella sp. YIM 151337; assembly: GCF_026041215.1. Classification (GTDB taxonomy): domain Bacteria; phylum Actinomycetota; class Actinomycetes; order Mycobacteriales; family Mycobacteriaceae; genus Hoyosella. The sequence continues at coordinate 222,445 of NZ_JAPEIQ010000006.1, read as the reverse complement.
GACTGAGGCGTTCGAGGAAACCAACCGAAAAGCGTGGGTCATGGGCGGCGCCCAGATCTACGCGGAGGCGCTGCCGTATGCCACCGAGCTTCACGTCACCGAGATCGATCTCGACGTGGCCGGAGACGCGTACGCGCCCACCCTCGGGTCCGGTTGGCTGCGCGCTGCCGTAGACCCGGGGGAGGGCTGGCACGAGTCCCGCAACGGAATTCGCTACCGCTTCGTCACCTATACACGCGAGAGTTGAGTTTAGGACCGGTACGGGTCGACGTCGAAGATCTCGGCGAGATTATCGAGGATCGCGTGGGCGCCCTGCAGGCTCACCGGTGTCATCCAGACGTTGTCCCGTACGTCGACCTTCCGGCCCTGCAGCGTGCCCCACAGCGGACTGTCAGTGAACTGTGCCGCCGCGTCGCGGACCTCTCGGTTCTCGCTGTCTGAGCCACCCAGCCAGGTCGAGACGAGGATCACATCAGCCTCTGCGAGGTGCAGGTTTTCCGGACTGATCGACGCCATGATGCTCGTGGGGTCCTGCGGGTCTGGGCCCTGTGATTCGGGCCGCTGCAGGCCCGCGTCGTCGAGGACGATCCCGCTGAACGACGTGGAACGGTAGAGGCGGGCCGTGGGCTCCCCGGCGAAGCGCACGATGGAGATCACCGGGTTGTCGTGCTTCTCATTGATGGCTGCGCCGATCCTGCGGGCACGTTCCTCGTAGGCGCTGATTTTTTGTTCCGCGAGCTCTTCCTTGCCGAGGGCGTCAGCCAGGAGACGGATGTTGTCTTTCCAGGTCGGCCCGGTCGTCTGGGAAAAAACGGTGGGGGCGATTGCAGCGAACTGGTCGTAGAAGGCTTCGTGCCGCACTGCTGCCGAGACGATTAGATCAGGTGCAACCGTCGCGAGTTTTTCGAGATTCGGTTCGGACAGGTCTCCGACCGGCTCGGCAGAACTGGCGTACAGGTCGCGGTCATCGCCGAGGTATGACGGCAATCCCGGGTCGTCGTAGTTCGTGTAAGCGACGAGTTCGCTTTCGAGCAGCAGGACAGCGTCGGCGTAGCTTCCGTCGAGACCCGCGACACGCAGCGGCTGCTCAGGAATCTCGGTCTCGCCCATGTAGTGCGAGACGGTGCGCGGGAAACCGTCCTGCCCGAGACTGGGGCTCACGGGTTCAGCGTTGTCGCCACACGCTGCGAGCAGGAGGGTGGCGGTGAGGGCGCTGGCGATGTGAGCGCGGCGCCGCCGGGCGGGGCAAGAAATCAACGTTCGTCCGATCCGTACTAGGCAGAAGTGATTTAGGGTTGGCAAACCTATTTACCAGATGGGGCGCGGGTTCGGGAAGCGATGGGGCCGCGTGAGGTTTCCGGTGCTGCCGTAACGCTGGCCGGTGTGGCGCGTCATGTGCAGTAGAAAACCCCAGGTCGGCATGGCGGCTGTCCGGTCCGTCCCCGGTGTTTTACGGCTCATTTACGACAATCCGTAGGACCGGTGCGCAAGCACTATCCGCGAGGGTTTAGGATTCCCATCAGCGACAGCAATCAGTCTGCGCTCACACGTTGTGCCTGCAGACGCGCAGTCAGGAGGATCAGTGACCGCCGTAGCGCCCAAGCCGGACCTGGATCGGCCCTACCCGCCTAGACATAGGCCGAAGGGTGGACTGATCTATGACATGATGACGACGACCGATCACAAGCTGATCGGCATGATGTACCTCGTTACATCGTTCTTCTTCTTCATGGTCGGTGGCGTCATGGCGCTGCTCATGCGCGCCGAGCTCGCCGTCCCCGGCCTGCAGTTCCTTTCCAACGAGCAGTTCAACCAGCTGTTCACGATGCACGGCACGGTCATGCTGTTGCTGTACGCGACGCCGATCGTGTTCGGTTTCGCGAACGTGATTCTTCCGCTGCAGATCGGTTCGCCTGACGTCGCGTTCCCGCGCCTGAATGCGTTCAGCTACTGGCTGTACCTCTTCGGCGCACTGGTTGCCGTCAGTGGCTTCGTCACCCCGGGCGGTGCCGCGGACTTCGGCTGGACCGCGTACACCCCGCTGTCAACTGCCATCCACTCGCCCGGCCCCGGCGGTGACCTCTGGATCATGGGTCTGGCCATCGGTGGTCTTGGCACCATCCTTGGCGCCGTGAACATGATCACCACGGTGGTCTGCCTCCGCTGCCCGGGTATGACGATGTTCCGGATGCCGATCTTCACCTGGAACATCCTGGTAACCAGCGTTCTGGTCCTTCTGGCGTTCCCGCTCCTGACTGCCGCGCTGCTCGGGCTGTTCGCTGACCGTCAGCTTGGTGCCAATATTTACGACCCCGCTAACGGCGGCGTCTTGCTATGGCAACACTTGTTCTGGTTCTTCGGGCACCCTGAGGTGTACATTATTGCGCTGCCGTTCTTCGGCATCGTGTCGGAGATCTTCCCGGTCTTCTCGCGTAAGCCGATCTTCGGTTACACCGGCCTCGTGTACGCAACGCTCGCGATCGCTGCGCTTTCCATCGCAGTGTGGGCACACCACATGTACGCGACAGGTGCTGTCCTCCTGCCGTTCTTCAGCTTCATGACCTTCCTGATCGCGGTGCCTACCGGTGTGAAGTTCTTCAACTGGATAGGCACTATGTGGAAGGGTCATCTCACGTTCGAAACGCCGATGCTATTCAGCCTTGGCTTCCTCGTGACCTTCCTCTTCGGTGGTCTTTCTGGTGTCCTGCTCGCGAGCCCGCCGCTGGACTTCCACCTGACCGACTCCTACTTCGTGGTCGCGCACTTCCACTACGTGCTCTTCGGCACGATCGTGTTCGCCACCTACGCCGGCATCTACTTCTGGTTCCCAAAGATGACGGGCCGCATGCTCGACGAGCGTCTCGGCAAATGGCACTTCTGGACGACCTTCATCGGCTTCCACACGACCTTCCTGGTCCAGCACTGGGTGGGCAACGAAGGTATGCCGCGCCGCTACGCGGACTACCTGCCGGGTGATGGTTTCACCGAACTGAACACCATTTCGACGATCGGTGCTTTCATCCTCGGTGCCTCCACGATTCCGTTTATCTGGAACGTCTTCCGCAGCATCCGCTTCGGTGAGGTCGTGACGGTGGACGATCCGTGGGGCTACGGAAACTCGCTGGAATGGGCGACCACCTGCCCGCCGCCGCGGCACAACTTCTACGAGCTGCCCCGCATCCGGTCGGAGCGCCCAGCGTTCGAGCTGCACTACCCGCACATGATCGAGCGGATGCGCGACGAAGCTCACGTCGGCCCAGGCCACGGCCACAAGTCGAACGAGCTGATCGAAGCCGACCGTCATGCGCCGCCACCGTACCGTCCTGTGGCGAAGCCCGAGGACGAGAAGTAGCCCGCGCCGAATACTCAGCATCGCCGCAACGGCCCTGCCTGCACCCGCTGGCAGGGCCGTTGCGGTGAGCAGCGGATAATCTCTCTTTGACAATGCGAGCCGAAAGGGGAGCGCGGTGACCACACCGGAAACCACGGTTCTTATCACGGTGACAGGCCGCGACAAGCCGGGTGTCACCTCCGTGCTGTTCGGTGCGCTGTCGCGTCACGAAACCAACCTGCTCGACGTGGAGCAGGTCGTGATCCGGGGCCGCCTGACACTCGGTGTACTGCTGACCATTCCGAATGATGCGGAAGCGTTGCAGGACGAAGTGGAACAGGCTATGGCATCGATCGGGTTCCACGTGGACGTCGAGATCGGTGCCGACCCCGTGGGCGGGCGCGCGCTTTCTACACACGCCATCGTCGTGCTCGGCAGGCCAGTGACCGCCCGGACCTTCAAAGTGATCGCGCGCGAACTCGCACGGCAGGGCGTCAACATCGACACGATTCGCGGCGTCGCTGATTACCCGGTCACTGGGCTCGAGCTTCAAGTCAGCACCCCGACCGGCTCCCACGACGACGACCTCGCTCTGCGGAAAGGGCTCGCGAGGGTCTCCGTCGCTGAAGGTGTGGATATTGCGGTGGAGCGGGGTGGCCTCGCCCGCCGTGCGAAACGGCTCATCGTTTTCGACGTCGACTCGACGCTCATACAGGGCGAAGTGATCGAAATGCTCGCCGCGCACGCGGGGCGCGAAGAAGAAGTGCGCAAGGTGACAGAAGCCGCGATGCGGGGCGAGATCGACTTCACCGAATCCCTTAATCAGCGAGTTGCGGCACTCGAAGGCCTCGATGCTGCCGTAATCGACGAGGTGTCGGCGAAACTGGAACTGACACCGGGTGCGCGGACGACAATCCGCACCTTGCGCCGTCTCGGCTTCCGGTGTGGCGTGGTTTCCGGTGGCTTCCGTCAAGTGATCCAGCCCCTCGCGGACGATCTGGAACTGGACTTCATGGAGGCGAACACGCTCGAGATCGTCGACGGCAAACTCACCGGGCGTGTCCTCGGCCATGTGGTGGACCGCGCTGCTAAGGCAGTCGCGCTACAGACGTTCGCCGATCAGCGGGGTGTTCCGATTGAACAAACAGTTGCTGTGGGTGACGGAGCGAACGACATCGACATGATCCAGGCGGCAGGGCTCGGTATCGCGTTCAACGCGAAACCTGCGCTGCAAGAGGTAGCTGACGCGTCCCTCAGCCATCCCTACCTTGACGCGATCCTGTTCATCCTCGGCATTACCCGCCATGAAGTGGAACACGCCGATGCCGCCGAGGGTGTGTTGCGTCGCGTACCTATCATATGACGGCTGGTTTTGAGCAGCAGCACGCCCAGCTTGCGCGACTGTGCGGCCCGGCGACGCGCTTCGCAGCCCGCACCGATCCTGAGAATCCTGCGGACATCCTGGCGATGCAGATCGTGCTTCACATACCAAAACAGCAGCTACCGCGCCGCAGCGCGCTGCTCGCCGCAGCTGCCGCGGCATCGATCGCTGTGTGTATGGACGAACGGGTGCGCGACGGCGGTGAATGGCAGAAGCCAGTCTCAGATTGGATGGCCGCGCGGATCCGCAAGGTGGCTAGACGTGCCCGCGGTGCACAGTGGAAGGCGGCGCAGGACGTTCCAGGCGTCACCATCGAGGTGGAAGGCGCGCAAGCCCGGGCGTGCGTGCCGGGCCCTGTCGGCGCGCTAGACTCGCGGATCAAGCGACTGCAGATCTCGGGCACCGAGCTTGAGCGCGATGAACTACCGAGCCCTGCCGAGGGACTGCCAGTGTTGTCGGTAAACGCATCGCTGGGGATGACGGTCGGTAAGGAAGCAGCCCAAGTTGGTCACGCCGCGATGCTGCTTGCGGCCGTGCTTCCCACCGAAGCCGTGTCCGTGTGGGCGGCGCAAGGTTTCGCATGCACTGTGCGAGAAGCGGACGAGGAGGCCTGGCGCCGATTGTTGCCGGAGGCGTTCGTCGTGGTGCGCGACGCGGGATTTACCGAGGTCGCGCCCGGATCGGCAACAGTGATTGCCGTGCCCTGAAACGGCCTGCTGTCTCGTTTGCGCTGTGAGCGTAATTTTCTTGCTAGCGAGCGTTCGCTCATATGTTCGATAATTGTGGGGTGTTGGGGGGAGACGAGGGTCCGGAGCTATACCAGCTCACTGACGCCGAATTGATCGCTGTTCTTACAGACGCAGAGAACGTGGCGCGGGCCGCGGCGGCGCGGCAATGCGCGGTGATTGCAGAGATCACCGCGCGTGGTGTGAGCAGCTGTTATGGGTATCGGGATGTCCCCGGACTACTGCAGGACGTGCTGCGCGTAGACCGCGGCATGGCGCGCCGGTGGACCCGCCGCGCCTCCGTCACTTGCGCGGGCAGCGGCGCGCCGACCGTGTTGCCCGTGGCTGCCGCGGCGTTCGATGACGGAGACATCAGCGCCGCGCATCTTGACGCGATTGATGACGCCCTCGCTGGGCTGCCGCCACATATCAAGTCCGATCAGCGCGCCGAGCATGAAACGACCCTCACAGAATTGGCGCGGGCAGCGCATCCCGGTGCGGTGCGTGCCGCGGGGCGCTATCTGATCGCACTGGCTGAGCAGGACACCCCGCCGCGTGACGAGGAACTCGCCGCTCCGCGCCGGGAATTGACGTTGGAGTGGAACGCTGCCCGAAGCACCCTCCGAGTGCGCGGAACTTTCGATAAGGAATCCGGCGTGCGGCTCGAAACGCTGCTGTCCCCGCTGGCCGCGCCGCGTCCCGCCACCGAAGGCAGCCCGGATGTGCGCTCCAGGCCACAGCGGTACGGTGACGCGCTGGCGGAACTGCTTGATCACACCGAACGTGCGGCGGCGCTGCCTGCCGACGGTGGGGAACCACCACACATCGTGGTGACGATGACCCTCGAACAACTCACCGGTGAACTGGACGCGGCCGCGCTCGTGAATCACGACTCCCCGATCCCCGCTGGGCTGGCGCGAAGGCTCGCGTGTGACGCGAAAATAATCCCCGCCGTTCTCGGCGCCCGAAGTGAAATACTCGACCTAGGCCGAGCCGAGCGGACCTCTCCGCCCGGGCTGCGCCGCGCGCTCAACCTGCGTGACAAGGGATGTGTCTTTCCTGGCTGTACCCGGCCTCACAGGTGGTGCCACGCTCACCACCTCAAGTATTGGTCCCGAGGCGGGGCGACCAGCCTGGCCAACATGGCGTTGCTGTGCACGTACCATCACACACTCGTCCACCACAGTGATTGGGAAATCCAGATGGGCGCAGACGGCATACCTGAAGCCGTCCCGCCCGTCTGGATTGACCCCACGCGAACGCCGAGGCGCAACCACTACCACCGCAAGAGACACGCGGGTTAGCTACCGTGCTCCTACTTGCGGTCCGCGAAGAGTGCTGGGCGGGAAGATTCCCAGCACTGGATGCCTTTGACGCCAGGCAATCTGTCACGTGTGAAGACGGGGTCAAGTCCAGCTCGGCGCTGCTGCTGATAGTCCGAGAGCAAACGCATTGCGAGGACGCTGAGCGGTGCTACGGCGATCAGGTTGATTACCGCCATGGTGCCCATCGTGACGTCCGCGAGATTCCACACGAGGTCGAGCGAGCCGATCGCCCCGAGGAACACCATCGCGACAACCAGTGAACGGTAGAGCGTCAGCATCTTCGGCCGAGTCGTCAGGAACTCGAGATTCGATTCGCCGTAATAGTAATTGCCGATTACCGACGTGAAAGCGAGCAGCAGGATGATGAGTGTCAAGACATGGAGGGACCACGTTCCGAGACTCGCTTCCACCGACCGTTGCGTGAGCTGCGCGCCTATTTCCTCACCATAGACCGGGTTCGAGAGGAGGATGACGAACGCGGTGATCGAGCAGACGATGAGAGTGTCGAAGTACACGCCGAACGTCTGCACGAGGCCCTGCTTGACCGGATGGCTCACAGATGCGGTGGCAGCGGCATTAGGGGCCGACCCCATTCCTGCCTCGTTGGAGAACAACCCGCGGCGAATGCCCATCATGATGGCCGTCCCTACGCCGGCGGCGCCGACTTCCCGAATGCCGAACGCGCCGGCGACGATGTCGGACAGTACCGCTGGCACCTGATCGATGTTCGTGGCGACAATGACAGCGCCCATGACGAGGTAGATGAGCGCCATGAACGGCACAATTGTTTGTGCAACGTGCGCGATGCGCCTAACGCCACCGAAGATGATGGTCGCAGTGATGGCAGCGAGCACGACACCGACAACGGGAGCTACCCAAGTGCCAGCGGGCGTCGCCGACACCGTCGACACCGAATTACCGACAGCTGCAGCGATGCTGTTGGCCTGCACCATATTGAAAACGAAACCGAATGTGAAGATGGTTACGACCGCGAACACTGCTCCCATCCAGCGCGCGTTGAGGCCGTGAAGCATGTAGTAGGCAGGGCCGCCCCGGTATCCCGTGTTGTCCCGCACCTTATACAGCTGGGCCAGCGTGGATTCGACGAACGCTGCCGAAGCCATGATGAGGCCCATAATCCACATCCAGAGCACCGCTCCCGGACCGCCGAGTGCGATCGCGATCGCAACGCCAGCGATGTTCCCCGTGCCGACGCGTGAGGCCGCGGAAATTGTGAAGGCCTGAAAGGACGAAATTGACTTCTTGCCGTCTGGTGCCACCTCCGGGGTGCCGCGAAAGTTGCGGATCATTTCCGGCAGGAGCCGCACCTGCACGGCACGTGACCGGATGGTGAAGTACACACCGAGCACGGCGAGTAGCGGAATGACCGCCCAGGACCAGAACGCATCGTTCAGGCTGAGGATCGCGGTGTTGACGGCATTGTTCAGGGCGTCCATCGGGCTCACTCCATTGGTTCGGTGCTGATGCTGGCTGCCACGCGGCGGAAACCAGGACGCGCGATTGCGTCGGGGCTGAGCAGCGCGGCGAGTTCGTCGGCACTCAGTAGCCCCTGCTGCAGGACAAGTTCGGCGATGCTGCGCCCGCTGACCAGGGCATCCGCGGCAAGTGCGGACGTTGTGGCGTAACCAAGGCGGGGATTGAGCGCGGTCGCCAGGCCGATTGAGTTCTCTACGGACATCAGGAGAGTCTCACGGTTCGCGGTGATCCCCGTGATGCAGCGCTCTGCCAGTACCATGCATGCTGCTCGAAGGTGGCTAATGCTCTTGTGCAGTGAGTGCACGATGATCGGTTCGAACGCGTTGAGCTGCAGCTGACCGGCTTCCGCTGCCATGGTGATCGTCACGTCGTTGCCGATCACCTCGAACGCCACCTGGTTGACGACTTCCGGGATAACGGGGTTGATTTTTCCGGGCATGATGCTTGATCCGGCTTGCATCGGCGGCAGCGTGATTTCACCCAGGCCAGCGCGGGGGCCAGAGGCCAGCAGGCGCAGGTCGTTGCACGTCTTCGACAGTTTGACCGCAATGCGCTTCAGCACGCCGGAGACGTGGACGAAAGCACCGGCGTCCTGGGTGGCTTCGACAAGGTTGGGTGCGGCCACCAGCGGTAGCTCGGTAATGCGTGAAAGGTGTGCGCGCGCCGCTTCGGCGTAACCCGGGGGAGCATTGAGGCCGGTGCCTACTGCCGTCGCGCCCAAGTTGATTTCGGTGATCAGGGGCAGGCACTCCTGCAGGCGTGCGCGATCCTCCTCGAGCATGACCGCGTAGGCCCCGAATTCCTGTCCAAGCGTCATCGGTACAGCATCTTGAAGCTGCGTGCGCCCGACCTTGAGGATGTCGGCGAACTCAGCAGCCTTGGACGCGAACGCGTCTTGCAGCGTGGTCATGGCTTCCGCTAGGCCCTGAAGCATCCATGCTGTGGCGATGTTGACGGCTGTGGGATACGCGTCGTTGGTCGACTGGCTGCGGTTGACGTCGTCATTTGGGTGCAGGTGTTCGTAACGGCCCCTCTCGTAGCCGAGGAGCTCGAGTGCGCGGTTCGCGATCACCTCGTTCGCGTTCATGTTTGTCGACGTTCCGGCGCCACCCTGAATGGCGTCGACGATGAACTCGTCATGGAGATCGCCAGCCGCGATTTCCTGGCACGCGCGAACGATGGCATCAGCCCGTTCACGAGAAAGCAGCCCGAGTTCCTGGTTGGCAAGTGCAGCCGCTTCCTTGACGCATGCGAGGGCCTTGATCAGTTCGGGGCAGCGCGCGATCGGGAGACCCGTGATGGGAAAGTTCGCTGCCGCTCGCACTGTGTGAACGCCGTGATATGCTCCGGCGGGAACGGGCTTGTCACCGAGCAAATCGTGCTCAATGCGGTGCGTTTTGGGATGCATGACGTGGGGTGCCTCCGATTCGAACGTTGCATCAGCGAAGCCAATGTTCGTGTGTCTGCCATCACACAACAATCGGTCCTGTGCAGAGATTCGAAAATTTTTCAATCGCCGAGATTTTGTTCGGTTTGACGTCGCTACTGCACGCGTGGAGCTGCACAATATTCGATCTGCGTGCGCAGATAGTGCACAGCATGCGAAGCAGGTTGACGGTATCAACCGCTTGACCGGAGCATTCCGCGGCAGTGGCACAACAGTAGGGAGCAGCAGTGGATACAGAAATCCTTGTCGAGGTCGAGCGCAATGGATTCGTCGAGAGTCGCCACCGTGGTTCCGTAGTGGTGCTCGGTGCTGATGGCGCAGTGCTGCATCAGGCCGGTGACATCGAGTCACCGATTCTGCCCCGGAGCTGTATGAAGCCCTTGCAGGCCACCGGCATGGTGCGCGCGGGGCTTAGCCTTGCGCCAGAGCCGCTTGCTCTCGCATGCGCCAGTCATTCTGGGGAAGAGCGCCACGCCGCTTTGGCAGCGAAGATGCTTGCCGACGGGGGCTTGTGCCCGGCAGACCTGCAGTGCACACCTGATCTTCCACTCGATCGAGACACTCGTCACGAATACTTGCGGGCCGGTGGTATGCCCTCAGTCCTGCACGCGAACTGCTCCGGCAAGCACGCGGCAATGTGCCTCACAACCCGCCGGTGCGGCTGGCGCCTTGACAACTATCTCGACCTTGCTCATCCGCTCCAGCAGGGCTTGATCGCTACGGCGGAGCAACTTTCAGGCGAACGAATCAGCACCGTCACCATCGACGGGTGCGGCGCGCCCGCGTTCGCTCTTTCGCTGACCGGTCTCGCCCGTGCTTACGCCACGATCGCGAGTGGAGCGGATGACGCGACGAGGAGTGTGGCAGCAGCGATGCGTACGCATCCGTGGGCGGTTGGGGGCGAGGGCCGGCCAGTGACGCGCCTTATGCGTGAGATACCGGGACTCATCGCAAAAGACGGTGCTGACGGTGTCGCAGCGGCTGCCCTCGCAGATGGACGGACGGTGGCGGTCAAAGTCGAGGACGGTGATCTAGGTGGGCGCGCGTTGTTCCGCGTACTTTCCGCCGGCCTGCGATTCCTGGGTGTTGATGCTCCGGTCGTTGGCGACCTTGGTGTCGCGCCTATCTTCGGTGGCGGCAGGCCTGTTGGGGTGGTGCGAAGCGTGCCCTGCTAAGGCCGTTTCCGTGCCGTCACCGTAGACGCCGTGCGGGCATGCTCATGCGGCGCGATAAGCGGTGGCTCCCGGCGCCGCGCGTCCACGGGCCGGATGTCTCTGAGTTCGGTCCGCTCGTAAACGAGCGACGTCCGCACATGTGACGCTTCGCCACGCTGTGACATCACGTCGAGCACCAATCGCTGCAGGTGGCCGGCGTCCGCGACGCTCACGAGTATGAGGAAGTCGTCGTCGCCGCTGACGTGAAAGAGCGTTCGGGTTTCCGGCAGGCTGAGGGCAAAGTCTGCGAAGCGGCTGAATACCTCGCGAGTGTGCGGGCGAACTTGCACGGCGAGAAGAGCGTCCACGCCAAGCCCGACAGCGGCCGGTGAAACGGCTGCGTGGAACCCGGTGATGACTCCGCTTTCGCGCAGCCGGCGCACTCGAAGCAGGCAGGTCGACGGCGCGAGCCCGACCTCGGCCGCAAGTGCTTTGTTGGAGATCAGCGCGTCACGCTGGAGCAGTTCGAGGATTGCCCAATCCTTCGAATCCAGTTCGATATCTCGGCTCATCGACCGAACATAGCGCGAACCGCTCTCAGAGGCGCTGCAATGCCCCCCGCACTACGTTGGAATCCGTTGTTCGCCAGTACGGTGGCAAGGAGGCTGACAAGAACCCGCCGTAGCGTGCGGTCGCCAAACGGGAGTCAAGCACCGCGATCACGCCGCGATCAGATACTGAACGCAGCAGCCTGCCGGTGCCCTGAGCGAGCAGCAGCGCTGCGTGAGTGGCTGCAACAGACATGAAGCCGTTTCCACCGCGTGCTTCCACGGCACGCTGGCGGGCTTGCAGCAGTGGATCGTCGGGCCGGGGAAACGGGATCCTATCGATGATCACAAGCGTGAGCGAGGGCCCAGGAACATCAACGCCCTGCCACAGCGAAAGTGTGCCGAACAGCGACGCTGCCGTGTCCGCACTGAACTTTCGCACCAATTGGCCCGTTGAGTCCTCACCCTGACAGAGGATCGGTGTATCGACGCGCTCACGCAGCGCCTCCGCTGCAGCACGTGCGGCCCGCATCGACGAGAAGAGCCCCAGAGTCCGCCCACCGGCAGCCTTGATAAGACCTGTGATCTCGTCGATGTGGGCGGGCGCGAGGCCATCCCGCCCTGGCGGCGGCAGATGCCGCGCCACGTAGAGAATCCCCGCACGCGGATGGTCGAACGGCGAGCCGACGTCCAAACCCGTCCAGCGGATCTTTCCGGTTGCTCCGTCGGGACCTGGTTCAGGCTCGCCGCCGGACGTAGGAAGCCCCCAGTTGCGTGCGAGCGCATCGAAGGTGCCGCCCACCGTGAGAGTCGCGGACGTGAGAATCACGGTGGCCTCAGAGAAGAGCTTCGAACGCAAGAGCCCGGCGACAGACAGGGGCGCGATACGCAGGACTGGACCCCGCCGATCGTCATGCGTGAGCCACACCACGTCCCGGCGCCGCGACGGGTCGCTTTCGGCGTAGGCTTCGAGCACTCGCACAGCGGTGTCATGCAACTCGTCAAGCATCGCGAGCGCACTGGTGCGGGCCGCTGCGGCGTCTGGCTCTTCTGCTGCCATGTTGTGACGAATCGGCCCGATCGCTGTACGGGCGGCCCACGCGGCGTCCCGCAAGCCAGACAGGGCAAGTGCCGCGCCAGCGGGCAATGTCTGCCATAGTCCGGCAGGTGCGTCGCCTGTACTGTCGAGCAGGCCTTCAAGGTCATCAGCGGCCGCGTGGAGCGCGTCCGTCTGCGCCTCGTCGATGATGCGGGCACACTTGCGGGCCGCCGCCACTACGGCCGCAGGCGTCAGTTCGGCCGTTGCGGCGCCGGTGACACGGTCGACGAGTTCGTGGGCCTCGTCGATGATGACCAGGTCGTGTTCCGGCAGGATGCTTGCCTCAGATAGCGCCCCGATCGCAAGCAGTGCATGGTTGGTCACGATCACATCGGACTGTGCCGCGGCCACCCGGGCGCGCTCGGCGAAGCAGTCCTCCCCGATGGGGCAGCGGCTTGCACCGAGGCATTCGCGGGAGGTGACGCTCAGCTGCCGCCACGCCTGGTCGGTCACCCCGGGAACGACTTCTTCCCGGTCACCGGTCTCGGTGGTTTCCGCCCATTCGTGCAATCGCCTGACATCCCGGCCGAGCCGCGACGCCGCAAAGGGGTCGAACAGCGCGTCGTTGCCTTCGTCGGGCTCTTCGGGTGTGTGATGCAATTTGTGCAGGCACAAATAGTTGTTGCGGCCTTTGAGGATGGCGAACTCTGGTGCGCGGCCAAGTGCGGGCGCGAGCGCTTTGACCAGCCGCGGTAGATCTCGGTCGACGAGTTGTTTCTGCAATGCGATCGTGGCGGTGGAGACGATCACGGTCTTACCCGTCTTCACCGCATGCGAGATCCCGGGGACGAGATACGCGAGAGATTTCCCAGTGCCGGTACCTGCCTGTACCGCGAGGTGTTCCTGAGTGTCAATGGCGCGGGCGACAGCGATCGCCATGTTCATCTGGCCGGTGCGTTCCTGACCCCCGAGCGCGGTGACGGCGCAGCGCAGCAACTTTTCAGTCTCGGCAATGGCAGCAGCCTGTTTGGTGTTGGGCGCAGTCGTCACGAATCGAGGCTACAAGGAGCTCTTCGAGAGCGCGCCCCCCACTGCGCCCGTGACCTCAACACCGTTTTCTCGCAGTTCGGCGAGGGCGCGATCGATGGTGTCAGGGCTGACGCCCACCGTGTAGTCGAGGAGCACGCGGGTGTCGAGTCCTGCGCGTGCCGCGTCGAGTGCGGTTGCGCGCACGCAATGATCAGTTGCGATACCGACGACATCAACCGAAGTCACCTGATGATTACGCAGCCAATCCGCGAGCGGAATGCCATCACTGGTTGCGCCTTCGAAACCCGAGTATGCAGCGGTGTATTCACCTTTTGAGAAGACCGCTTCCACACGCTGCAGCTCCAGGTCGGGGTGGAATTCCGAACCCTCGGTGCCGACCTTGCAGTGCACCGGCCAACTGTCCACGAAATCGGGGCTGTCCGAGAAATGGTCACCCGGGTCGATGTGGTAGTCGCGCGTGGCGACGATCATGTCGTAGCCGACTTCGGTGTCGGCCGTGTCGGCGATGAGAGCGGATATCTCACCGGCGATGGCCGCGCCGCCCTGCACAGCTAGTGAACCGCCTTCGCAGAAGTCATTCTGCACATCCACCACGATCAGCGCTCTCTTCGCTGCCTGATTCATAGAGTCGCCTCCCTCGGCTGGCCGGTCGCGAATCGGGTGGGGATGGCTGGCTCACCGGCCGAGAGAGCTAGCCCTTCCCACGGCAGACTCTTTAGTTCCGCCGCGACGTATTCGCGTGTTTCTTCCAGTGTGGGAGACGTGACCACCGGTTCGCCACCCGCGAGGTAATCGACAGTGAGCGCACTCGAGCGCAGCCCATCAGGTGACTCAGGCGGCTGCGCCCCGGCGGGATAGACGACCTCTTCCACAACCGTGCCGGTCGCACGGGCAAACCGGAGCGCGCGCTTCGCGCCGCCCTTGGTCTCTTTGCTGGAGCTGCGTTTGGCGACGGGCTGTCCGTCGACCTCGACGAGCTTGTATACCATGCCTGCAGTGGGCGCACCCGATCCCGTCACGAGGGACGTTCCTACGCCATACATGTCAACTGGTTCAGACCGGAGTGCGGCGATCGAGTATTCGTCGAGATCCCCAGACACGACAATTCGCGTGTTCACCGCACCGAGGGCGTCAAGCTGTTCGCGAACCTGACGTGCAAGCATGCCGAGATCGCCGGAGTCGATACGGACCGCACCGAGTTCGGTTCCGGCAACGCGCACCGCGGTGCGCACGCCCTCCGTGATGTCATAGGTATCGACCAGCAGTGTGGTTTTGGTGCCGAGGGAGTCGAGTTGCGCCCGGAAGGCGCTCGCTTCATCAGGGCCTTCGGGTCCCGTGTACAGCATCGTGAATGCGTGCGCACTGGTGCCTGCGCTGGGCACCTTATACCTGCGTGCCGCCTCGAGATTCGACGTGGCTGTGAACCCAGCCAGGTATGCTGCGCGGGCAGCGGCGACAGCTGCTATTTCGTGCGTTCGCCGCGAGCCCATTTCGATGAGGCCCCGGCCATCCGCCGCTGTTGCCATGCGGGCGGCGGCGGATGCGATGGCGCTGTCGTGGTTGAGGATAGCGAGAACCACAGTTTCGAGCAGCACGCACTCGGCGAAACTTCCGGTGACGCTCAGCACTGGTGAGCCGGGGAAGTAGAGCGTGCCTTCCCGGTAACCGCTCACGGCACCGCGGAAGCGAAAGTCCGCCAGCCAGCTCAGCGTGTCCTGGTCAAGAAATGCCGACAAAGAGCGCAGTTCGGCGCTGGTAAACCGGAACCGCGCGATCGCGTCGAGAACTCGCTCGGTGCCAGCAACGACTCCATATCGACGGCCGTTGGGGAGCTTGCGGGCGAACACTTCGAACGTACAGCGCCGGTGTGCGGTGCCGTCGCGGAGCGCGGCGGCAAGCATCGTGTACTCATACTGGTCCGTCAAGAGCACTGTCGGTGAGGCAGTCACAGTCTTCACCGTACGGCCAAGTCACCGCGCGCGGTGTTCCGGATACAGCCGTTTTGGGGGTTTTCGGCACATGGCGGTCGACGGTATGGAGGAAGGTCGTACTCTGGTTGTATGCCTGTTCCGATGGAAACCGACCCCCAAGTCGAACCAGGAGTGTCACCGGGTGGTCTCGCCGTCGAATCCGAGGAGGAGGCCAGCCAGCGCCCCTGGGTGACTATTGTGTGGGACGACCCGGTCAATCTCATGCAATATGTGACGTACGTCCTGCAGAAGATCTTCGGCTACAGTCGCCAGAAGGCGACTGAACTGATGCTGAAAGTGCACAACGACGGCAAGGCCGTGGTGTCATCTGGGACGCGTGAGAAAGTCGAGGTCGACGTCCGTAAACTCCACGCTGCGGGCCTGTGGGCTACGATGCAGCACGAGTCGTGAAGACACTCGTGCCGGATGTCCGTGTGCAAGGACGCAGAGATGGAGAAGGGCGCGATTAGCTGGTGCATGCCTGGAGCAGGAAGAACACCATTGGCGGGCTGAGGCTGCGCTCGCAAATTGACGCGCACGAGGCCAAGGTGCTTCGCTCGGTGGTGCAGTCGGTCGTCGCGATGCTCGACGAGCGTGAGTCAGGCTCTCCGCATGACGAACTCGAGGAGCTGACCGGCCTCAGGACCGGTGCGACCACCCCGCCAGAAAATTCTGTGCTGGCGCGGTTGCTGCCCGAGTTCCACCGTCAAGATGAGGAAGCGCCGGGCAAAACTGAACGACCAGACGATGTGGCCAGCCTGAATAGTGCGCTGCGCAGCCTGAATGAGCCGCTGATCATTGAGGAAAAGCGCGGTGTCGCGTCGGTGTTGCTGGACACCGTTCCGCCGGAGGGCGGCAAAATTTCGCTGACGCCCGAACAAGCGGACGCATGGATTTCTGCGGTCAACGACGCGCGGCTGGCGCTAGGCACAATGCTTGAGATTTCGCATGAGACGCCTGAAGAGATCGACCCGAACGACCCCCGCGCCCCGCAGCTCGGCGTGTACCACTGGCTCACCTGGATTCAGGACTCGCTCGTCACCGCACTCGTTGGTGAAAGGTAAGTATGTTTCCGATCGCCGGTGCGCCGGGTCCGCGCAACGCCATCACCGATGTCGCCGGCATTCTGGTTGGCCAATGGGACCGGATCGATCCTGATGCGACTCTTGGCAGCGGATGGGCGACTGGGTGCACCGTTATTCTCGCCCCGAAGGGTGCCGTCGCGAGCGGTGATGTCCGCGGCGGCGGCCCGGGCACCAGAGAAACTGACCTTCTCCGGCCCGGAAACACCGTCCAGCATCTTCATGCAGCGGTGCTATCGGGGGGCAGCGCGTATGGTCTCGCCGCCGCTGACGGTGTCATGCGATGGCTCGAGGAGAACAGTATTGGGCTGCAGATCGGCGGTCCGGATCGGTTGGTCCCGATCGTCGGGGGAGCGGTGATTTTCGACCTTCTCGTTGGCGACTGGTCATACCGGCCGGGACCTGAGGCGGGTTACGCCGCGGCGCAGGGCGCCGGCCGGGAGGTGCGGACGGGGTCCGCGGGTGCGGGTGCGGGAGCGTGTGCCGGGAGCATCAAAGGCGGCACCGGAACGGCGAGCGTGGTGATCGACGGGGGCCCCGCCGCCGGGTACACGGTTGGCGCCCTGGTTGTTGCTAACCCCGTTGGTTCCGTGTTCGACACTCGGACCGGGTTGCCGTGGGGTGCGTCCAGCGAATTGGCTGGTGAGTTCGATCTGCCGGAGCCGACGAGCGAGCAGATTGTCGCTGCGGCCGCGCACGCTCACAAAGGCACTGTGTTCAACACCACCATCGGAGCGGTCGCCACTGACGCAGCCCTTGACAAGGCGGGCTGCGAACGTCTGGCCGTTGCTGGCCACACTGGCCTGGCGCGTGCGATCCGTCCGGTCCATTCGCCGCTGGACGGCGATACTGTGTTTGCGCTCGCCACCGGTGAAAAAGCGCCCGATCCCGCAGCCGCCAGTGTGACACCCGCATCGCCGCCGGGTATACCGGCAAGTACGGCGATGTTAGACGCGCTGTGTGCGGCCGGGGCCGCTTGCGTCGAGCGCGCCGTCGTGCACGCGGTCCTTGACGCGGTGCCGATCGCGGGAATTCCCGCGTACCGGGACCTGTTTTCAGGGTCGGCGTGAAGATATGCCGTGATGAGCGAGGAGGCGCGATGACATACAGCCTGGGGGGCTCGGGCGGTTTCGGACCACCATCTGGTGCTGGGAAGCCGGCGCGCAAGCCACCAGGGCCACGCTGGCAACAAGCCTTGGTTGCGACCGTCGGGTTCGTCGCGGTGCTCTATGTCGTGGAGCTGCTGGACGTTCTTACCGCGTACCCGTTCGCGCTGTCGGGCATCGCACCCCGGTCGATGGACGGATTGAGCGGTGTCCTGTTCGCCCCGCTTATCCATGCTGACTGGGCGCATCTCATGGCGAACTCGGTGCCGCTGCTGGTTCTGGGTTTCTTGGTGTTCCTGTCGTCGCTGACGCGGGCCGTCATGGCGACCGCCATCATTTGGGTCGTCGGCGGGATGGGAACGTGGCTGACCGGTGGCGATAACACGGTGCACATTGGTGCTTCGATCATTGTCTTCGGATGGCTCGCTTTTCTCATTACGCAGGGCCTGTTCACACGCAGTGGGATGCAACTTCTCGTGGGCGGTGTGGTGCTGTTCTTTTACGGCACTCTGCTGTGGGGCGTCCTGCCTGGGCAGGCGGGTGTGTCCTGGCAGGGGCATTTGTTCGGTGCGCTCGGCGGCGTGGTTGCCGCCTGGATTCTGTCGAATGACGAGCGTGCCCGGCGGCGTGCCTCGCGACAACAGTTGCCTCCGCACGGTGGTATGTATACGTGACGCAAACCACCGCGAGTGAATCACGCGATCGCCCGCAGTTTCGTGCGCCAGATTCGAATGCGCCAATCGGAATTTTCGATTCTGGAGTAGGCGGACTAACTGTTGCCCGGGCAATAATTGACCAATTGCCGGATGAAGACATCATCTATGTGGGTGATACCGCAAACGGCCCATATGGCCCGCTTTCGATTCCCGAAGTTCGGGCGCATGCGCTCGCAATCGGAGATGATCTTGTTCATCGCGGCGCCAAAGTGCTTGTAATCGCGTGCAATACCGCGTCCGCGGCGTATTTGCGTGATGCCCGCGAGCGATACCCAGTCCCAGTGGTTGAAGTAATCCTCCCGGCTGTGCGCCGTGCCGCGAAAGCGACCCGGAATGGCCGGATCGGGGTAATCGGCACACAAGCGACGATCGCGTCGCGGGCGTACGAAGACAGTTTCGCTGCAGCGCGCGACGTGGAGGTCGTGTCGGCGGCGTGTCCGCGGTTCGTCGACTTTGTGGAACGAGGCATCACCAGCGGTCGGCAGGTCATGCAGCTCGCGCAAGGTTATCTAGACCCACTGCAACGCGCAGGAGTAGACACGGTGATTTTGGGCTGCACCCACTATCCGTTGCTGTCTGGTGTCATCCAGCTGGCTATGGGTGAAGACGTCACACTCGTGTCGAGCGCAGAAGAGACCGCAAAGGACGTCTTGCGCGTGCTCACCGAACGAGACTTGCTCCACGAACACACCGATCGCATCGCGCAAAGGCAGTTTCTCGCGACGGGGGAGCCGGAACCATTCCGCAAACTCGCCGCCCGGTTCCTGGGCCCGTCGGTACCCGTCGTCGGCCACGTGTGAGCGCGAGCGACGCGGCAAAAGACGCATAGCTGCAAAGCTGATATGTCACAAAAAGATTCGGGTTGCACCCAGGTTCAGTCACGGTCCGGTGTAAATCTCGTACATTTCAGGGATTTGGGGGAGAAGTTGAATGTGAATTGACGCGACGTGGCAGCATTAGGCGTATGCGTGTAACCGTCCTGGGCTGTTCCGGAAGCGTCACCGGTCCGGATTCGCCAGCGTCGGGATATCTGATTCGTGCAGAGAACTCCCCGCCGCTGGTTCTTGACTTTGGCGGCGGCGTGCTCGGTGCGTTACAGCGGTTCATCGATCCAGGTGACGCGACGATCCTTCTTTCCCACCTGCATGCGGACCACTGCCTGGACATTCCAGGGCTCCTGGTGTGGCGTCGATACCATCCCGACCCGCCCGAAGGGAAAGCGCTCGCTTATGGGCCCACCGATACGGCGATGCGGATTGGTGCAGCGTCATCGGAGATCGGTGGGCATATCGACGACATCTCGGACGTACTCGACGTCCGGGCGTGGGAAGACGGCCAGGCAGTGACATTCGGCGACATCACGGTGTTGCCGCGCCGCGTGTTCCACCCTCCTGAGTCATACGGATTCCGCTTCACCTCCAGCACTGGCGCCGTTTTCGCTTCCAGTGGCGATACCGGTGTGTGTGACGCGGTATACGAACTCGCGGACCGCGCTGACGTGTTCCTCTGCGAAGCGTCATGGACGCATTCCCCGGACCGGCCTGTCGGCGTCCACCTGTCCGGCACCGAGGCAGGACGCATCGCCCGTGAAGCGGGTGTCGGTCAACTGCTGCTCACTCACGTCCCGCCGTGGACACCGCGCGAGGCTGTGCTGGCTGAAGCGCAGGCCGAGTTTGATGGCCCAGTGCGGCTGGTCGCGCCGAATGAGCACTTCCAGGTAGCCCAGGTTGCGCCGGCAGACCTTTCTTGACGTGAACGGCTACGCTCGTTGGTGTGACGAGACGTGCTGATGGCAGAGCAGACAATGAACTTCGTCCCGTTCGGATCACCCGGGGCTTCACGAATTACCCAGCAGGGTCTGTGCTGGTCGAATTCGGGCAAACGCGGGTGCTATGCACCGCGTCTGTAGAAGACGGTGTTCCGCGCTGGCGTGACGGCTCCGGGCAGGGCTGGCTGACTGCTGAGTACGCGATGCTTCCGGCGGCGACGCACAGCCGCAGTGGCCGTGAGTCGGTGCGCGGCAAACTCGGCGGGCGCACGCAGGAGATCAGCCGGCTGGTGGGGCGTTCGCTGCGAGCCTGCATCGATCTCGGGGCGATCGGTAACCGCACTGTGACCGTTGACTGTGACGTCATTCAGGCCGATGGCGGCACGCGCACGGCGGCGATCACCGGGGCCTACGTTGCCCTGCACGACGCGATGACGTATCTGGGTGCTGCCGACGCGCTCGTTGACCCCAAGCCGCTGTCGTGTGCCATCGCGGCGGTCAGCGTCGGAGTTGTTGACGGGCGGGTGCGGCTAGATCTCCCATATGACGAGGATTCCCGCGCCGAGGTGGACCTCAATGTCGTCGCCACGGACGTCGGAACCCTCGTGGAAGTTCAGGGCACGGGCGAAGGCGCCACCTTCCCGCGCTCGACGCTCGACAAGCTCATCGACCTCGCGCTTGAAGGCTGTGAGCAGCTGTTCGCGGTGCAAAATGAAGTGCTTGCCGCACCGTATCCCGGTGAACTCCCGCAGCCTGACCCGCACGCGCCGAAGAAGAAGGCTTTCGGAACAAAATGACCAAGAAGTTGCTGGTCGCGAGCCGCAACAGAAAGAAGCTTGCCGAGCTGCGCCGGATCCTCGATGTGTCTGGCATCGCCGGGGTTGAACTCGTCGGGCTCGACGACGTGGAACCCTATCCCGAGTCGCCGGAGACAGGTGAGACATTCGAGCAGAATGCGCTGCTGAAAGGGCGTGACGGCACGCACGCTACGGGTCTCGCGTGCGTAGCCGATGACTCTGGCCTCGAGGTTGACGCTCTGCATGGCATGCCTGGGGTCCTGTCGGCCCGCTGGTCGGGGGAGCACGGCCAGGACGCGGAAAACAACCGGCTCCTTCTCGCCCAGCTGCGGGACGTGCCAGATGAGCGCCGGTCTGCGTCCTTCGTGTCCGCTTGCGCTCTTGTCGTGCCCGATGGGGTGGAAACTGTGGTCCGCGGCAGCTGGAAGGGCGCAATCGCGCACGAACCGCACGGCGACGGCGGATTCGGCTACGACCCCATCTTCCTGCCCGCAGAGCTGCCTGAGGGTGTCGACGCCGACGAAGGACGCTCAGCGGCGCAGCTGACCGCTGCAGAGAAGGATGCGGTGTCACACCGCGGAAAGGCATTGCGCTCGCTCGTACCCGCACTCGCCCAGTGGGCGAGCAGCTAAGCTCGGGCCGTGACCGTCAGGCTGCTATCGATCTCCTGTACTGAAGCGGTCACAGCCTCGGCGTCGCGCGACTGCGCGGTGATGCGGAGCTGGATCACGTACGTCGCAGCACCGTCATCCATGACGACGGTGCGCTCCACAATCGCGATGTAGCCCGCTTCGGCGTCGGCATACTCGCCGGAGAGCGCATACGACGGGTATCCGCTGACTTCCGAATCGGGATCGTCGAGCGCAATCTCGAATTCGGGCAAATTCAGCACAGCGCCGCTCGCGAGGCCGAGGGCCTCATCGGGATCGACGACGCGGTCAAGGCGCAGCACAGTGAGCACGGCCGCGGGCACCGGCCCAGGTTCTTCATCGTTTTCCCACCGCGTGCCTACGGCGGCACTATACGACTGAGGAAAGAGACCGGGATCGGCAATGTGCCAGCCATCCGGCAGATCGAACTCGACGAGCGGGCCGGTTTCGGTGCCCGCTGCGAGAGGTGTCCGGCCGATACCCTGCTCAGCCAGGTAATCCGCGAGCGTGGGTGCGGGTTCTGCCTCCTCCGGTTCAGGGATCGGCGTCGTCGTGGTGGTGACGGGCGGAACGGATACAGCCACAGTTGTTGGCGGGGCGAGACTGGCTGTATCCCCCTCTCCTGTACCGCACGCGCCGAGAATGGCGGCGGCAGCGAGAATCCCAGTAACCCGGACGAGGGGGCGCTTTGTCATGTGAGTTACATATCCCGCAGTATCGACCATGTCAAAGTCCCGCGCGGGCGGTTCACAGCCGCTGCCCGGCCTTGACCTTCTGCGTGACGCGATGTTCAACGTAGAACGAGAGGAACGGTACGGTGCCCGCGAGCAGGACACCGATCGTGGGAAAGGGCCGCCATCGCGCCTTGACCGCGAGATCCGTCGTCATGATGAGGTAGATGAAGTACACCCAGCCGTGCACGATGGGGACGATGCGGGCCCACTCGGGCAGATCGACGTCCATGGGGTACTTCAGCACCATTTCGACAGTGAGGACGAGCAGCCAGATCCCTGTGGTGATCGCGAGGACGCGGTATCTCGTGAGTGCCGACTGAATGCGGGGCGAAAGTTCGGCCACGGTACTCGTCGTCGCCGCACGATCAGATGTCACGAGTGCTCCTATCGCGGTTATGGGGGGAACTTGGCTGTCCGCCGCTCTCGTTGGCGAGCTCAGCAAGATACTGGTTGTATGCGGCGGTTTCGGGGTCGACGTCTGCAGCTGCCGGTCGCGAAGGCCGGGCGGGAAGCAGATCCTCCGGGATTTCCTTCGGCTGATCGTCGTTCAGTTCACCGCGTTCTTCCTGGCGTTCCAGCCGTACGAACTTGACGTAGGCGTACACGAGGAAGCCGGCGAACAGTGGCCATTGCAGGGCGTATCCCAGGTTTTGCGCGGAACCCGCGGCCGATTCGTAGCGCTGCAGTTGCCACCATCCGAGTGCGAGGCAGGCAGCAGCACCGACGATCACGAAAATGATCAGAGCTAGCCTCGGTGATCGGGTTGGTTGCGCCACGTTATAAAAGGTACCTGGAAAATCCGGCAAACTCTGTGTGAGCAGCCACACCTGGGGGTGCGCGAGGGGGGACTTGAACCCCCACGTCCTAAGACACTGGAACCTAAATCCAGCGCGTCTGCCAATTCCGCCACTCGCGCATCTGGGCGTACCGCGGTAAAGATTACGTCGTTGCGCTGTCATTTGCCAGTGCACCCAAAAAAGGCCTTCTGCCTGCATTTTCTCTCATTGCGAGACAGGCTGTGTGGCGTGCATCTCAGCAAATATAACAATTCGGTAACGTTGACATATTCACCCGAGATGTCAAATCGATCAAAATATCCTCGCTGACCTGCGGGGATGGAAAAACTTGAGGGAATCCTCATGATCTGCTCGCAAGCTACTCACTAGTAGAAAAAATCGCTGGTGTGGAACATGAGGAAATCCTCACGAATGTGTGCCACTCTTGGGTCAGCGCGTGAACGGACGCACAACGCCCAAAGCAGTGCAGAGCGTGTGACGTCGCGTTGCCTCCTGAACCCCACAATCTCGCCTGGGTAGTTGCCCTTACCCGGGTCTATTCAGGCACGTCTACACAGGAGCGAACAGTGACCCTGAGCGATAATCCAATCTTCTCCTCACGGAGTGCACACACCGCGAACAACACCCTCGCGCTAAGCGCCCAGTTCCGTAACGGAGTTCCCTACACCGTGGCCTTTGGCGGTCAGGGTGCAGAATGGCTCCCCGCGCTCCGCGAACTGATCAACGATGGCGGCTTCGCAGCTGAGCTCGCGGACCTTGTCGCAGAAGCAAACGCTATGCTCGCCCCGGTCGATAGTGACCTTCAGATCGTGCGCGCGGAGTTCGCGCCGCTGCAGTGGGCTGAGCAGACCGGTGACGAAGAGACCACCGTTGACGTCTCCACCGCCGCTATTTCCCTGCCCGGCGTATTCCTCGCCCAGCTCGCTGCGCTGCGGTTGCTCGAGCTTGAAGGTCTCGACACTGTCGAGGTCGCGCCCGCCGCGACTGCCGGCCACTCACAAGGTGTGCTCGGCGTCGAAGTTCTGCGTCAGGGCGGTAGCCGCAATGCGGAACTCCTCGCAATCGCCCAGCTGATGGGTGCAGCCGCATCACTCACCGGCCGCCGCCGCGGCTTGCGCTCGGTCGGCTCGCACTCCGCGATGGTTTCCGTTTCCAAGGCTGATCCGCAGCGCATCGCCGACATCGTTGCCGAGGCGACCAGTGGCATGTCGCCCGACGAGGCGCCGGTCGTGGCCATCCGTAACGCTCGCCGCCGTGTTGTCATCTCCGGCCGGCCTGAGCAAATCGAGCGAATCCGCCTGCGCTGCGCCGAAATCGCCGAGAAAGAAAAGCAGGAGCGCGCCGACCGTGTCCGCGGCGGCGAAATCTTCGCTCCTGTTTTCGATCCCATCGCAGCAGAGGTGGCCTTCCACCACCCATCGATGTCCGCCGCCGTTGAACTCGCAGTCGAGTGGGCCGAAGAGTGCGGCATCGACACCGAACTGACCCGCAACCTCGCTACCAGCGCGCTCGTCGACCCCGTCGACTGGGTCGCGGAAATCGAGCGTCTCGCCAAATCCGGCGCGCAGTGGCTGCTGGACGTCGGGCCGGGCGACGTTTTCGCCCGCCTCACCGCATCGTCAACTCGCGGACTCGGCGTCGCCGTGATCCCCGCCGGCACCCGTGGCGGACACCGCAATCTTTTCACCCCCGGCGCCACGCCGGAGGTTCCCAGCCCGTGGACCCGCTTCGCGCCGCGCGTCGCCGAACTTCCTGACGGCACCAAGGTTGCAGAGACCCTCTTCACTCGCCTCACCGGCCGTTCACCGATTGTCCTCGCGGGCATGACCCCGACCACCGTCGACGCCAAGATCGTCGCAGCCGCAGCGAACGCTGGCTATTGGTCCGAACTCGCAGGCGGGGGCCAGGTTACCGAGCCGATCTTCAACGATCGCGTCGAAGACCTGAAGAAGCTCCTCGATCCGGGCCGCGCGGTACAGCTCAACGCGATGTTCCTCGACCCGTACCTGTGGAAGCTGCACGTCGGCGGCAAGCGCCTGCTGCAGAAGGCGCGCGTCGCGGGCGCACCCTTCGATGGCATCACCATTACCGCCGGTATCCCTGAGCTCGATGACGCGCTGTCAATCATCGAAGACCTCACCAATGCCGGACTGTCGTACATCGCCTTCAAGCCGGGCACGGTTGCGCAGATTCGCTCAGTCATCCGGATCGCCGCGGAAGTACCGCACCAGACCATCATCGTTCAGATCGAAGGCGGCAAGGCCGGCGGTCACCACTCGTGGGAGGACCTCGATGACCTCCTCCTCGAGACCTACGCTGAGCTCCGGGCACGGCCCAACGTCGTCATCGCCGCGGGCGGTGGCATCGGCACGCCCGAGCGCGCAGCCGACTACCTGACCGGCCGCTGGTCCGTCGCGCACGGTTTCCCCGCGATGCCCGTTGACTCCATCCTCATCGGCACCGCGGCGATGGCCGCACTCGAGGCGACGACCTCACCTGAGGTCAAGAAGCTGCTCGTCGACACCCAGGGCACCCCAGAGTGGATCCCCGCTGGCGGCGCGCAGAACGGAATGTCCTCGGGCCGCAGCCAACTCGGCGCGGATATCCACGAGGTCGACAACACCGCGTCGAAGACCGGGCGTCTCCTCGACGAGGTGGCTGGTGACGCAGCGGAGGTCAAACGCCGCCGCGACGAAATCATCGCCGCGCTCAATGGCACCGCCAAGCCGTACTTCGGTGACGTCGCCGCGATGACGTACCAGGAATGGCTGGAGCGCTACGTCGAACTCGCCGTTGGTGAGGCTGCGACAGACTTCAACATCGGCGGCGACTTCTCCGATGCCAGCGACACGATCAATTCCGTATGGCTCGACGTCACCTGGCGGGAGCGGTTCGCGTCGATGATCCGCCGCGCCGAGGCACGCCTCAACCCGGCCGACCGGGGCCGCATCACGTCGCTGTTCTCCGACGCCGTGCACCTGGAGCGTCCACACGCGGCGATCGCGGAACTCGTCACCACGTACCCGGAGGCAGCCACCACGGTTCTGCACCCCGGTGACGTCCCGTTCTTCATGTCGCTATGCCGTACCCCGGGCAAGCCGGTCAACTTCGTGCCCGTCATCGACGCTGAGGTTCGCCGCTGGTGGCGCTCGGACTCGCTGTGGCAGGCCCACGACCCGCGTTACAGCGCCGACCAGGTATGCGTCATCCCCGGCACCGTTTCTGTCGCAGGCATCACCAAGGCCGACGAGCCGGTGGCTGACATCCTCAAGCGCTTCGAGGACGAGACCGTTTCCGCGCTCTCCACCGAAGCTGTTTCGGTACCGAGCCGCCGCCGCGCCGAAGCCGATGGTGTCCTCGGAATCCTCCTCGCAGCACCCGACGCCACCTGGGGGAGCCGCCTCACCAAGAACCCTGTGTTCCGTATCGGCGAGCCCTCAACCTGGGACATCACGTCCAATGATGTCGCGCGGCACGCCGCCACCGGCGCCGTGCTGCGGGCCGCTGGCGAGAACGTCGCGGTCCTCGAGGTTCCGGTGCTGCGCGGCAAAGTTTCACTGCGCCTTACCGTTCCCGCGTCCTGCACCACCGGTGGCGCACCGATCGTCAGCGCTGAAGACACCGCGACCGCTATGAGCGCCCTTCTCGAGGTCGCTGCAGGCGGCGGCGAACTGCCTCCAGTCGTTGATGGTGTCGCTGAATTCAGCACCACCTACCTGCCTGAACTCGTGGCTGACCACGCTGCCGTCACCGCCACCGGTATCGGCGCGGACATGATGCCGGGCACCGTGCCGGACGTTCTCGTCGGCACCTGCTGGCCCGCCGTCTTCGCTGCTATCGGCGCGGCGAAGTCAGCGGACGGCGCACCCTGCGTCGAAGGTCTGCTTGATCTTGTTCACCTCGACCACCACACGTCCCTGCTCGGCAGCCTCCCCACGGAAAGTGCGACACTGGACGTCCGCGCGAAGCTCGGCCGCGTTGTCGACGCCGAGGTTGGCCGTGTCATCGAGGTCGAGGTTGAGATCCGCACCGGCAGCGAACTGATCGCCACGCTGAGCGAGCGTTTCGCCATCCGCAACCGGACGGGCAGCGCGTCCCTCACCGATCCGGTTTCCGTCGCGAGCAAGGACGCCGCCAGCACGCCGCGCAAGCTCGTCCGAAAGGTCAGCTTCACCGCGCCGACGTCCATGCGTGCCTTTGCCCGGATCTCCGGCGACCACAACCCGATCCACACCAGCGATGGGGCTGCTGCGCTCGCGGGCCTGCCCGGCCCGATCGTGCACGGCATGTGGCTCTCCGCTGCGGCACAGCATGTGCTCGCCGGCCGTGACATCAGCAGCGACCAGCGCAAGTACCCGGGTATCGAAGCCTGGACCACCCGGTTCCTGGCACCCGTGCTGCCGGGCGACACCATCGATGTCCGCGCTGAGCGCGTCAGCATCGAAGCGGGCCGCGAGATCATCGAGGTCACCTGCAAGGTCGGCGACACCCCCGTCATGATCGGTACGGCCCGCATGGCGCCGCCACGGATCGTGTACGCGTTCCCCGGCCAGGGCATCCAGCACAAGGGGATGGGTCTTGAGGCAATGACCCGCTCCAAGGCTGCCCGTGCAGTGTGGGAGCGTGCCGATGAGCACACCCGCAAGGAACTCGGCTTCTCGATCCTCGCGATCGTCCGCGACAACCCCACCGAGATCCGGGCCCGCGGCGTCACCTACTACCACCCGGACGGCGTACTCTTCCTGACCCAGTTCACGCAGGTCGCGATGGCCACCCTCGGCCTCGCGCAGATTGCGGAACTGAAGGAATCCGGCGCGTTCATCGAAGGTGCGTACTTCTGCGGTCACTCCGTCGGTGAGTACAACGCGCTCTCCGCCGTTGCTGAGGTCTTGCCGCTGCCCGCAGTGCTCGAACTTGTGTTCCGGCGTGGTTCAGCGATGCACACCCTCGTGCCACGTGACGCGAAGGGCCGCAGCGACTACCGGCTCGGAGCGATCCGTCCGTCCCAGGCTGGGATCGCGGACTCCGATGTCACCGCGTACATCGATGGCATTGCCGCCGAAACGGGTGAGTTCCTGCAGGTCGTCAACTACAACCTGCGTGGCTCGCAGTACGCGATCGCCGGCACGGTGAAGGGGCTCGAGGCACTCGAGTCGGACATCGATGCTCGCCGCACCGCCCTGGGCGGCAAGCGCGCGTTCATCCTCGTGCCCGGCATCGACGTCCCGTTCCACTCCTCGGTGCTGCTTGGCGGTGTGCCGGAGTTCCGTGAGAAGCTGCGCGAACTCGTTCCGCACGACATCGACCCGCAGATCCTCGTGGGCCGCTACATCCCGAACCTCGTGCCGCGGCTGTTCAACCTCGGGCGCGACTTCGTTCAGGAGATCGCCGACCTCGTCGACTCGGAGCCGCTGAAGGCTGTGCTCGCGGACTTCGACAGCTGGTCAGCCAAGCCTGTCGCACTCAGCCGCGAGATCCTCATCGAACTGCTCGCGTGGCAGTTCGCAAGCCCGGTCCGCTGGATCGAGACGCAGGATCTGCTGTTCACCGACGAAGCCGAAGGCGGCGTCGCCGTCGAGCGTTTCGTTGAGATCGGCACTGGCAGCGCCCCGACGCTCGCGAACCTCGCGAAGTCGACACTGGGACTGCCCGGTTACGTCGCGAAGCCTGAGGTCTTCAACGTCGAGCGTGACGCGCTCGCAGTCAAGGGCCAGGACGAGAGCCAGGACTTCGAGGACGACGTGGACGACTCGGCGGAAGCGACCGCTGAGGCCGCTCCTGCGGAGGCCGCCGCGCCCGCAGAGGCTGCCCCGGCACCCGCGCCGGCTCCGGCCGCGCCTGCTGGCGGACCGCGTCCCGACGACCTGCCGTTCTCCGCAGCGGACGCCACCCGTGCGCTCATCGCGTCGCTCACCAAGCTGCGCCCCGAGCAGATCGGCTCCGCTGACACCATCGAGGCCCTGTGCGACGGTGTGTCCTCACGCCGCAACCAGGTGCTCCTCGACCTTGGTTCCGAGCTCGGCCTCGGCGCGATCGACGGTGCCGCGGACGCGGACATCCCGACCCTGTCGCAGACCGTGAACAAGCTGGCGCGCACGTACAAGCCGTTCGGCCCCGTGCTCACCGACGCGTTCGGCGACCAGCTTCGCAAGGTGTTCGGTCCGACCGGCAAGCGTCCCGCCTACATCAGCGACGTCGTCACCGACGTGTGGCAGCTCGAACAGGGCTGGGTCCACCACGTCACCGCTGAGCTTGCCCTCGGCACCCGTGAAGGCTCCAGCTCACGCGGCGGCGAACTCGGCGGCATCTCCGGCAGCACCGCGGACGAACTGATCGACGCGGCAATCCAGTCCGTCGCGGCCCGCAACGGTGTCACCGTCGGCAAGCCAAGCGCCGGTGGCGCGGGCGGCGGAACGGTCGACTCTGCTACGGTCTCGGCTCTCACTGAGTCGATCACCGGACCCGACGGTGTGCTCGCTTCGACGGCGCGGCACCTGCTCGCGGAGCTGGGACTGTCGGCGCCGAAGTCCATCGCCGACGCTGAGGATCCGTCCGCGGAACTGGCCGAGCTTGTCGCCCAGGAACTCGGCAGCGACTGGGCACGCCAGGTTGCTCCCGCGTTCGACGCCAACAAGGCCGTCGCGTTCGACGACCGGTGGGCGAGCGCTCGCGAAGACCTCGCGAAGCTCTGGCTGGGTGACAACGCCGACAACGCCGGCACGTTCACCGGGACCGGCGAGATCGTCGCTACCCAGGCGCGCTGGTGGGCACAGAAGGCACAGGACGCGGGACGTCCTGCCCTTGCCGAGGCCTACAACCGGTTCGCCGCAGAGGCCATGGACACCTCCACGGGCAAGTGGGACTCCGAAGTTGCGATCGTTACCGGCGCGAGCGAAGGCTCGATCGCCGCGGCTGTCGCCGGTGAGCTGCTGAACGGCGGCGCAACCGTCATTGCCACGACCTCGCGCCTCAACTCCGAGCGCGTCGGCTTCTACAAGGAGCTCTACCGGGCGAACGCCCGCGCTGGCGCCACCTTGTGGGTCGTCCCGGCCAACATGGCAGCATTCAGCGACGTTGACGCTCTCGTCGACTGGGTTGGCAGCGAGTACGCCATCACCGCTGGCCCCGAGACCAAGGTGCTGAAGAAGGCACTCACCCCGACGATGCTGGTTCCGTTCGCGGCACCACGAGTCAGCGGTGAACTCGCCGACGCTGGCGCCAAGGCGGAACTGCAGATGCGTGTTCTGCTCTGGTCGGTGGAGAAGATGATCGGTGGCCTATCGGCAATCGGCAAGGACAACGACATCGACACCCGTCTCCACGTCCTGCTGCCAGGCTCACCGAACCGCGGCATTTTCGGTGGCGACGGTGCCTACGGTGAATCCAAGGCCGCGTTCGACGCGATCATCGCCAAGTGGAAGTCCGAGTCGAGCTGGTCACAGCGCGTGACCTTCACCCACGCTCTCATCGGCTGGGTGCGCGGCACCGGACTCATGGGCGGCAACGACCCGCTGGTCCGCTTTGTCGAGGCAGCTGGCGTCAAGACCTGGGCCACCACTGAAATGGCGGCGGAACTGCTCAAGGGCTGCACCCCCGAGGCACGCACGTACGCCGAATCCGAGCCGGTGACCCTCAACCTCACAGGCGGGCTCGACACGGCAGACCTCGATCTCTCCGCGCTGGCCGGCAAGGCACACGCGGCTGCTGAGGAAGAGAGCGAAGAAGCCGTCGAAGAAGGCGACAACGTCATCAGCGCGCTGCCAGCAGCACCCGCTGCTGACCCGGTCCGCCGGGTCGAGTGGAACAAGGTTGCCGCTGATCCTGCCGACATGGTCGTCATCGTCGGTGCGGGCGAACTCGGGCCGTACGGCTCGGCACGTACCCGCTTCGAGATGGAGGTCTCCGAAGAACTTTCGGCGGCTGGTGTTCTCGAACTCGCCTGGACCACGGGTCTCGTCACCTGGCACAACGATCCCAAGCCAGCGTGGTACGACACCGAGTCCGGTGACGAGGTCGCTGAGGAGGACATCTGGGAGCTGTACCACGACCGCGTGGTTGAGCAGTGCGGCATCCGTCCGTACGAGAACGATGGGGCACTGCAGGACGGCACCCAGCCGCTCCTCAGCTCGGTCTTCCTCGACAACGATCTGACCTTCACGGTCAGCGGCGAGGCTGAAGCTCGTGCGTTCGTGTCCGCCGCGCCCGATTCCACGGTCATCGAATCGCTGGAGTCTGGTGAATGGCAGGTCACCCGCAAGGCTGGCACCGAAATCCGGGTCCCGCGGCGGGTCGAGATGACCCGTACCGTCGGTGCTCAGATTCCGCTGAACTTCGACGCGACCCGCTGGGGCATCCCCGCGGAACTGGCCGATTCGATCGACCGGGTCGCACTGTGGAACCTCGTCACCACTGTCGATGCGTTCCTCGGCTCCGGGTTCACACCGGCTGAGCTGCTCCGCTGGGTACACCCGGCAGACGTCGCGAACACGCAGGGCGTCGGTATCGGTGGCATGAAGTCGATGCGCTCGCTCTACATCGATGCGATCCTCGGCGAGAACCGCCCGAACGACATCCTGCAGGAGGCCCTGCCGAACGTCATCGCGGCGCACGTCGTCCAGTCCTATGTCGGCAGCTACGGCGACATGCTCCACCCCGTGGCGGCATGCGCGACCGCAGCAGTGTCGGTGTCGGAGGGCTTCGACAAGATCCGCTCAGGCCGGGCGCAGTTCGTCGTCGCCGGCGGCTTCGATGACCTCGGAGTTGAAGGCATCACCGGCTTCGGTGACATGAACGCCACCGCCAACACCCAGGCGATGCTGGACAAGGGCATCGATCCGCGACGCTTCTCCCGCGCCAACGATCGCCGCCGTGGCGGCTTCGTCGAGGCCAACGGTGGCGGCACCGTCCTCCTCGCCCGCGGTGACCTCGCGTTCGAGCTGGGACTGCCAGTGCTCGGTGTGGTCGGCTGGACCGGAACCTTCGGTGACGGTGCGCACACGTCCATCCCGGCACCCGGCCTCGGTGCGCTCAGCGCCGGGCGCGGCGGCACGACGTCGAAGCTGGCGAAGGAACTCGCTGCTCTCGGTGTCACCGCAGACGACATCTCGGTGATCTCGAAGCACGACACCTCCACCGGTGCCAACGACCCGAACGAGTCGGAACTGCACGAGCGCATCGCCACGGCGCTGGGCCGCACGGACGGCGCACCGCTGTTCGTGATCTCCCAGAAGTCGCTTACCGGCCACGCGAAGGGCGGTGCGGCAGCGTTCCAGATGATCGGGCTCTGCCAGGTCCTCGCTGACGGTGTGGTGCCTCCGAACCGCAGCCTCGACTGCGTCGACGAGGTGCTCGCCCAGCATCCGCATCTCGTGTGGGTGCGCCAGGCCCTGAAGTTCGGCGAGCGCCTGCCGCTCAAGGCGGGCCTTGTCACCAGCCTCGGGTTCGGGCACGTGTCCGCGTTCGTCGCAATCGTGCACGCGGAAGCGTTCCTGCAGGCACTCGGTGCCGAGCGGGCCGCTGACTACCTGGCACGGGCAGCGAAGCGGGTCGCCGACGGCCGCCGCCGTATCGCCGCCGCGATGGTTGGTGGACCGGCACTCTACGAGCGCCCGGAGAACCGCCGCTTCGCCGGTTCGGTCCGTGAGTCGGAGGCAGCGCTGCTGCTCGACCCCCAGGCCCGGCTCGGCGAGTCCGGAACCTACCCGGTGCCCGGAGTTCAGTGACCGACCGTGACGGTGCGGGGTATCGGGTTTGACCTGGTGTGCGTGAGCGAGTTCGCTGAGCAGCTCGCGCACCCAGGCACCACGATGCTGAAGAACTTCACCGTCGGCGAGCGGCGCTACTGCTCGGACGTCACGGACGACCCAGCACGCCACTACGCCGCACGGTGGGCCGCGAAGGAGGCCCTGATCAAAGCCTGGTCAGGGTCCCGGTTCGCCCAGCCCGTCCAAATGCCGGATGTCCGCTACGACCAGATCGAAGTGGTCAACGACAACTGGGGCCGGCCGAGCATCGTGGTCAAAGGCGACATCGCCGGCTACATCGGAGATGCCGCCATCCATGTATCCCTGACTCACGACGGGGACATGGCAGGAGCCTTCGTCATCATCGAAGATCCATAACGAAAGAAAAGGAAACCCCGAGTGCCGCATCCAGCACTCGGGGTTTCGGCATTGCGGCGTCCGGTCTTAAGTGCGCTTCCGCTTGCGGAGGTCGCGCTCGGTCTGCAGGAGATACGAGCCCAGTAACCGCTTAAGCTCGCTGACCGCCTCCGGATGATTCTGTCCGTCACGGACCGCGAAATTGAGCATCGAATAGGCGATATGTACGAGCACCTCGGCGATCTTCTGACGGTATGCCGAGTCCGCGCTAGGGAAGAGGGGCTGCAACAGCTCTGAGACTTGCTGAGCGAGCGCGCGTTCGTAGATGGCAGCTGTTGCCCGGGTCGCTGGTGTTGATTGCACAGCGAGCCATACAGCCCGTCGTGACGGGTCGTTCAGCCACAGGTCCGCAAGATGATCGAGGAACCGGTTGAGGATTATCGGCCATTGCAGGGTTGGCACCATAGTCTGGAACGCTGCGAGCTCGCGCTGAACTCCTACAAGGTCATGACGATCCAGTTCACACACAATGACGTACTTGTTCGCGAAGAACTGGTAGAGCGTACCGATCGGCACCCCCGCGCGATTGGCGACCTCCTCGCAGGTGAACGACTCGAAACCAACCTCGACGAGCAGGTCGCGTGATGCGTTCAAGATGGCCTCGAACTTCCGGCGGCTGCGTTCCTGGGCTGGACGGCGGCGCGGCAGCAACTCCTCCGGTGCTCCGGAGGGTTCGGGGATGGAGAGGCTATCTGGGGTGTTGATAAGCGGATCCGATTCATCGAGTTTCAGGGCATCGGCACCAGCTGTCTGCGGGCCCACGGCACCACGCAGGCGGCTTTCTGTCGATGACTCCACGCCCGAAGGATATCTTTACCCGTCGATTTTTGCCCGAACAGGGCACGCTGCCTGAGGGTTTGCGAGGAGCCATCCCCGTCGCACGGTGTGGTAGCCGGTATCGCGCCGCGATCACGACCCGTTCTGTGAAGAGATATGCACAGCAATTTATAGATTGTGGATAACTCGGTTTCTGTGGATAACCCGAAGTATCCGGGCCGGAAGTGAACGCGGCCCGGATACGGTACTCGCGGGTAGCTTAAACGGCGAGGTCACGCCGGAGTTTCGCTACGTGGCCGGTGGCCCGGACGTTGTACTGAGCGGCCTCGATCTTGCCGTTTTCGTCGACCAGAAATGTCGAACGGATGACACCCTGTACGGTCTTCCCATACAGTTTCTTTTCCCCGAACGCACCCCACGCTGCGAGCGTCGATTTCGCGGGGTCCGAAAGTAGCGGAAATGAAAGCGACTCAGCGTCACGGAATTTCGCTAGCTTCTCGGGCTTGTCAGGGGAGATCCCGATGACATCAATCCCGGCACTGTTGAGCTCGCTGAGGCTTTCCCGGAAGTCGCACGCCTGCTTTGTGCAACCGGGAGTGCCGGCGGCGGGATAGAAGTACACGATGACCTTCCGGCCGCGGTAATCTCCGAGGGAAACGGGGTTGCCGTCGGCGTTGGGCAGGGTGAAATCGGGGGCGGCATCGCCGGGGCTGAGGCGGTTGTTTTCAGTCACAGCGCAAGACTAAGTTACGGCGCTGACAGCCGGTCCCATCCCTGTGGATAAACACCCCAAAACCGGCATCCTGTGGATAACTCGTCGATTCCTGTTGTCGGCATTGTGGGGTTGGTGCAGGATGTTGTGCGGGCTCTCAACTACGGTAGGAGCAAGCCACATTTTCGCCGACGATGGAGGACGCGTGTCGAGGGACACTGAGAGCATTGAACGCGACATCGAGCGTGCCCGCGAACAGCTTGCAAGCACGCTGGACGAGCTGGCGATTCGTGCGAACCCGCGTCGTGTCCTCGACAGTGCCAAGGAAAAGGCAATCGCGAAGTCGGAGGAGCCTGAAGTTCGTATCGCGATCGTGGGCGTTGGCGTGCTTTTTGTCTTTGTCGTGCTGTGGCGGATCTTTCGCTAGCGGGCAAGATTCCACTGTGACACCCCGAGCGCGATCACACGAAGCTGGTTCTCGCCCCGTTTGAGCGCGTCCCGTGCCTCGGCGGGGTTGCGGGGGTCCGCGTTCAGCAAGGCGTCGATTATCGCCAGAATAGCGGTGACGCTGAGGTCGGCGACCCATTCGATGTCGTCGTAGTCCCAATCGCGCATGGCGGGTACCCGGGCCAGTTCAGCGGCGAGTTCGCGGGAGAACAAGCGCAATTCGGTAGCGATTGCCCGGCGAATCTCTGCAACGCCTCCATAACGTTCCTGTGTAATAAACCGGAATTCACGCTCATGCTCGCGTACCTCGCGCGCAATGATGGTCAGGAAGTCTTTGATCGTGGGGTTGTTGTTGCGGCGTGCCTCTCGGAGAATCTGGCGCAGCGCCCGTGTACTCATCTCGACGAGGTTGACCCCGAGGTGCTCCATGGAGTCGAAATGGCGGTAGAAGGCCGTAGGAACAATCCCCACCGCGCGTGTCACCTCTCGCAGCGACACGCTCACGAAGCTGCGGTCATCGAGCAGTTCGAGCGTGCCGTCAAGGAGTGCCTGGCGCGTGCGTTCCTTGCGCTCAGATCTGCTACCGGGGTTTGTCACGACAATCAGTTTAGGGGGACTTGGCACGGTGAACGCACAAGCACTGTCATGCGGATCACGGCGATTGCTGTTGACATCGTACGGAGACAATCGGCAGACTCTTCGGTGTACACACGTTCACTGAAAGTTCGAGCGTCGGTCTGAGGGGCCGGGCCGGAGGATCAGCACAACGATGAGGAGACAACGATGACTGCATCGATCTCGCCACGGGCGCTACCCACCGCACCAAACCCGCCTCGCTTCCAGAGCGCGAAGAAAGCTACTCAGGAGTCTGCGCGTAAAGTGCGGTTCTCGCTGGTCAGCCTGGTGGAGAAGCTCGCCACGCCGCACGCGCTGGACCGCTACCTCGAGCTCGTCAACCCGATGCTCACGGTGCGCGATTTGCGCGCCAGAGTGACCCGCGTCGAGCGTTACACCAAGGACACTGTCACGCTCGAACTGCAACCGACCCGGCAGTGGCAGGGATTCGAGGCCGGGCAGTTTGTCCAGGTCGGTGTGGTAGTTGATGGTGTACGCCATACTCGCTGCTTCTCGCCGGCGAACTCACAGCACAGCGCAGATGGCCGCATCGAGCTGACCATCAAGGCGCATCCGGATGGCTTCGTATCACGCTACTTGCGTGACGAGGCGCAGCCAGGCCTGGTTGTTGACCTTTCACAGGCGGCAGGTGTCTTCCATCTTCCCGCGCAGCGTCCGGAAAGAATCCTGCTCCTCAGTGGCGGCAGCGGCATAACACCTGTGCTCTCAATGCTGCGTACGCTGGTCGACGAGGGTTACACGGGCGATATCACGTTTCTGCACTATTGCGACACAGTCGCCGATGTTCCCCATGCTGAGCTGCTTCGGGACATCGCCGCGAAGCACTCGAACGTCACGCTGCTGGTCGCATCGACAGTGCCCGGCGGCGGTGGTGACCTGGAGGGATTTTTCAGCGCCGAGCATGTGAACACGGCTGCGCCGTGGTTTGGCGAGGCGCAGACATACCTCTGTGGTCCACCTCCGATGATGAACGCGATCCGCGAGTTCTACTCCGATCTGGGCCTCAGTGAACGGCTGCACACTGAGGAGTTTCAGACCGCACCAGCAACCGTCGATGATACCGAAGATGCCACGGGCACAATCCGTTTCACCGGCAGCAGCGTCGAGCGGGAGAACACAGGCTCATCGCTACTGGAGGAAGCCGAGGACGCGGGCCTCAGCCCTGAGTACGGCTGCCGGATGGGCATCTGTTTCACCTGCACCGCCGTCAAGAAGTCGGGCTGCACCAAGAGCCTGCTGACTGGCGAGATCAACGACCTCCCGGACGAGCCAATTCAGCTGTGCGTCTCACGCGCAGTCGGTGACGTCGACATCGATATCTGACCGCTAAGTACCCCTCAAACCCCAGTTCTTTGACCCGTGACGGTAGCCCCATCCCAAAAACATGGGCCGAGCCGCCAACGGATTACATCCCGAAGGAGACTTCACGATGGCTGTTCTCACCCTCCCGGTGTCTGCACCTGCGCTGCCTGGCAAGAAGCTTCGGCGCCGCGTCACCAAGGCCGCGACTGCTCCGTTCGCGAAGGCGCTCGGCAAGTCCGCTGAGGATAAGGCGCCTGTGCGCTTGACCCATGAACAAGTGGAAGCGTTCGGCAAGGAACTCGATGACCTCCGCGCACGCATCGTCGCTGATCTCGGTGACAAAGACCGCGACTACATTTACAAGATCATTAAAGCGCAGCGCGCACTCGAGGTTGCCGGCCGCGGCTTGATGTACGTGCTTCCAGCCTGGCCTCTCGCCGTGGCGTCACTCGGTGTCGCGAAGATCCTCGACAACATGGAGATCGGCCACAACGTCATGCATGGTCAGTATGACTGGATGAAGGAAAAGGGCCTGAACTCCCGGGTCTTCGAATGGGACAACGTGTGCCCCGGCGACCAGTGGCGGCATTCGCACAACTACATGCACCACACGTTCACCAACATCCTGGATATGGACCGTGACATCGGTTACGGCATCCTGCGCATGGACAAAGACCAGAAATGGAACCCGTACTACCTGGGTAACCCGGTTTACGCTTTCCTGCTCATGGTGCTGTTCGAATGGGGCGTCATGCTCCACGACATGCATGCCGAGGAAGTTGTGCAGGGCAAGCGGGACATGAACGAGGTGAAGGAACTCGCCAAGGGCTGGGTTCGCAAAGCCGGTCCGCAGGCACTCAAGGACTATGTGATGTTCCCAGCACTCACGGGACCACTGTTCCTGTCCACGCTGGCTGGCAATGCCGCGGCCAACTTGATCCGCAACGTGTGGGCGTACAGCATCATTTTCTGCGGCCACTTCCCATCCGGTGTCCAGGTGTTCACCAAGGAGGAGACGGCCAGCGAAACGCGTGCTGAGTGGTACCTCCGCCAGATGCTGGGTTCCGCGAACATCACCGGCGGCGACCTGTTTCACATCATGTCGGGCAATCTGTCACACCAGATTGAGCACCACCTGTTCCCTGACATCCCGGCGTACCGTTACCCGGAGATGGCGCCGCAGGTCGAGGCGATCGCCAAGAAGTACGGGCTTCCCTACAACAAGGGCCCGTTCATGAAGCAGATCGGCTCGGTGTGGGGCAAGATCTTCAAGCTTGCGCTGCCGGACTCGCTGGTGAAGATCGAGGAGCCAGCAGGCGTGATCGTAGAACGCGCAGCGGATCGGAACTCTGTCGCGTAACGGCTGACCAAGAATGGCGACGGATCAGGGTGCTCCCTGATCCGTCGCCATTGGTCTTACACAACCCCAAGTGCACACATCGCATCGGCGACAGTGGTGAAGCCAGCGATGTTGGCGCCGAGCACATAGTCATCCGGGGCCCCGTATGTTTCGGCAGTGTCGCGACACCGTTGGAAAATGTCGGACATGATCGACTCCAGGCGCTGATCGGTGTAGTCGAAATGCCAGGAGTCGCGGGACGCGTTCTGCTGCATCTCCAGGGCAGAAGTGGCGACGCCGCCCGCGTTAGCTGCTTTTCCGGGCCCGAACTTGACGCCTGCCTGCCGGAGCGTCCGGACGCCGGCTGGAGTGACGGGCATATTCGCTCCTTCCGCGACGATGGTGCAACCGTTGCGGGCTAAGGTTTCGGCAGCTGTGTGGTCGAGTTCGTTTTGCGTCGCGCAGGGGAGCGCAACGTCGCAGTCCACGTCCCAGACTGATCCGTCACGCACGAAAGTGGCGGAACCGGACTCGTCAGCGTACGTATGGATGCGCGCACGGCGGCGCTCCTTAATGTCCTTCAGCAGCGGTACGTCGATGCCCTTTTCGGTGACGATATATCCACTGGAATCGGAGCACGCGACGACGATGCCACCCTGCTGCTGCACCTTCTCGATCGCGTAGATCGCGACGTTGCCCGACCCTGATACGACCACGCGCTTCCCGTCCAGCGAATCGCCCGCGGATTCAAGCACATTAGACACAAAGTAGGCCACGCCGTACCCGGTGGCCTCTTTCCGCACAAGGGATCCGCCCCAGGAGATCCCCTTGCCCGTGATGACGCCGGACTCGTGGGCATTCTTGAGGCGCATGTACTGGCCGAAAAGGTAGCCAATCTCGCGCTGGCCCACCCCGATGTCGCCGGCAGGAACGTCGGTGTGCTCACCGATGTGGCGCTGAAGTTCCGTCATGAATGACTGGCAGAAACGCATGACCTCGCGGTCGCTGCGCCCTTTGGGGTCGAAGTCGGAGCCGCCCTTGCCGCCGCCTATCGGGAGGCCGGTCAGCGCGTTCTTGTAAATCTGCTCAAAACCGAGAAACTTGATGATGCCGAGGTTCACCGACGGGTGGAACCGCAGGCCGCCCTTGTATGGGCCGAGCACACTGCTGAATTGGACACGGTACCCCCGGTTGACGTGAATACGGCCAGAATCGTCGGCCCACGGCACGCGAAAGATTATCTGCCGTTCCGGTTCGCACATACGCTCGACGAGAGCGTCGTCGGCGTATTCGGGATGACGGCCGAGGGCAACCGCGAGGGACCCAAATAGGCTCTCGACTGCCTGGTGAAATTCCGGCTCACCGGGGTTGCGGCGGATCACGGCGTCATAAATGTCATTGAGGTGCGCGTCCATGGTCCCACGGTACCGATTGCGACCTTGTCAAGATCGCTAGCAATTGGACGGCGCAGGCTGGCCCCGCACGAGACTCTCGAGGTACGCCATTGCTGGCCCCGCCCCTTCGACCGCCGCCTGGACGTGATCCTCGGCGCCGACGGTGTCGAACTGCACCGGTGTGCCGCCTGCGCAGTAGCGTCCCGCAGTGGCGGCGGCATCGTCGTAAGGAATGATGGAATCGTTACGGCTGTGCCACATGTAAACGGGCGCGGTGGGTGTTTCCGGGGCGAACCGCAGGCTGTTTTCGTGGAGAACTCCCAGCGCTTCCGGTGTGCCCACTATCGAGGCTCCGGGTGCGACATCGGCGATCCCGAGGTTGGACCCGGCGTTGAGCAGGTCTTGGGTGCATCCGTCGCGCAGCTGCGTCGCGAGCGCGTGACCCGCCGGGCTCAAGTGTCGTGAGGTGGGGAAGCGGTGTGGATACTCCCGCTCGAGTCCGATCGCGGCGGCAAAGGCCAGGCCGAACGCGGGATGTGGCTGATCGTCGATCATCGATACCAGGCGCTCCAGATTGGTGGGGACACCGCCCGCAGCGGCTCCGAGCAGCCGGATTTCGGGTGCGTAGCGAGGGGCGAGCGCCGCGGCGAAAAGCGTTGTCATTCCGCCACCCGAGTAGCCAGCAAGAGTCACTGGACTGCCGCCGAGCCCGAATTGGCTGCGCTGGACGGCACGCACACCGTCGAGCGTGATATGAGCACCGAGCCGGGCGGCGCCATAGGCGCTCTGCGGACCTAAATGATCGGGTAGCGCCACGACCCAGCCCTGCTGCAGTGCGCTGTTCAGGCCTGGGGTTTCCCAGATCCACTCGAAGGGATTCGCGGTGTAGAGGGCGCGAGAGGGTGTGCAGTGCACGCCGAGACCGTTAATGATGTGCTGATACGACACCACCGGCGCATCCGGGCTATAGCCCCGCGGAAGCAGCAAAGTGGTGGTTGCCGCGATGGGCGCACCAGCAGAATTCGTTGAGCGGAACATGATCTGCTGCACGTCCGTGTTGATCAGCGCAGGTACGGGTGGGAGTTGCCGGGTTTTCAGGACATCCCCTGGCGCGGCACCACCGAGATCAGCGGGTGCGCTATAGAAGGGGTCAGGATCCGGCGTTGCCTGAATCGGCTGCGCCGCGGCGACGCCGATTCCGGTGACGCTGGCAACAACGAGCGCGGTGCCAATCGCCACGGCAAGCCTGCTCAGCCGAGCAACGCGGAATGCATGTCGCTTCGCGAACCTTTGGCCCAGAGCCGAGATCGCCCCCTCGTTCGGATCGCTGAAAGGTGTCCTCAACGTACCAAGATTGTTGCAAATGTGGGACAGATCACGAAAATTTGTTGCTACCTCAGCACGGGCACCTCGTCGGCGCTGGAAATCCACTGGTCCGCGAGGTTTTCGAGGATGCCTTCGTGGTGGAGGTGCTCGAGCGCCAGCGTCGCGCATTCGGTGAAGGGGCTGTCTTTTTCGAGCACGAGCCCGAAGAATTCGGTCACCTCATTGGGCGCCGGGAATCGGCCGGCAACGACGCCGTCATCGAGGCGGGCGCTGGCGATTTGGAGGGCCGTGGGAAGGTCGGCTATCAGCGCGTCGATATCCCCGTCAATCAGCGCGTCGATCGCGTCGTCTGTTGTGGGGTACTCCGCCGGCGCATCGGCCGGGTGGATGCTGTGCGCCGCGGCGTACAGCGCGGTGGAGCCAGCGTGCGCGCCGAGCCGGACGTTCTCGAGGTCACTCAGCGTGGTGGCGCTTGCAGCGGGGTTCTCGGCCCGGGTGACGACGGCCTGGGCCACCGCGTAGTAGGGCGCTGAGAAGTCGACGTTGTCGCGGCGCTGGCCGAGGATGCTGAATTGGCTGATGGCGAAATCGAAATTCTTAGGGCCGCTTTCGAGTGCGTCGGTGAAGGGAACGCGAATGAAGCTTGTGAGGTCTGGGGGATAGCCGAGGGAATCGGCAACTGCGCGGGCGACAGCGCCTTCGAGCCCCTGACCGTTTGCGGGGTCGTTGTCGATGAACCAGGGTTCGTACGCGGGATCGTCGGTCGCAATCGTCAGTTCGCCCGGGGTGACGGTGCGTCCGCCCCCGGGCGCGCAACGCGGCGGGAGGTCCGCGGGCACGGCGCCGGGCAGCTGCAGGGATCCCTGCGGTGGCGGGAAGAAGTCGTCGAGCTGGCTATCCCGGGATGTGTCGTCCGCGCTGCCGCCGCCGCACGCACTCGCGAGCATCGCCAGCGCGGCCGTCGTTGCGCAGGCGCCGAGCGCCGAGATCAGTCGTGGCATCGCGTGTATCTTCTCGTTGCGCGGTTACAAGGGTCTGCCGGCCAGTATGACGGACTGCGCGCGGTGATGGTGGTGTGCGACACCACTCCGGCCTGGCGGCTCGTGCCGCGAATACCGCTGGGTATACGAGTAATCTCAGGGTGATCGCAAAATGGCGACAATCTGTTAGTGGGTAGTGACTTTGTTCATATCGCGATGCCCGCATCCTGCTGTCTCAAGTATTGTCTATCGAGATCAGTGGCGATCTTGCAGTAATGGGGTATATGGGAGGGCGTGCATATGGTAGCTCTGCCGCTAAATGGCTTCTTCGGGGGAGACGCCGGGCGGGCTGGGGTAGTACCGGTGCGCACACTCAAGCGAATCCCTTTTATTCGGAATGTCTCCTTCGTTCGCAACGCGCCGGGCCAAGAGCCCGCGAGCGACGAGCCTATTCGATTGACGCCCGACCAGGTCGAGGAGTTCGGCCGGGCGCTCGATGAGATCCGGGAACGCGTATTAGCAGACCTGGGTGAACGCGACCGTAAATACATTTATAACGTAATTCGGGCGCAACGAGCATTGGAATCAACGGGACGCGGCCTGTTTTTTCTGGGGTTTGTGCCCCCGATTTGGTGTGCTGCGGTCGCTTCATTGACTTTGTCGAAAATCATCGACAATCTCGAAATCGGCCACAACGTCATGCATGGGCAATACGACTTCATGCGTGAGCACGGCCTGAATTCGCGCGTCTATGAGTGGGACATGGTCGTGCAGGGTGATCTGTGGCGATACAGCCACAATTACCGCCACCACACTTACACCAACGTGATCGGCCAGGACCGCGACATCGGCTTCGGTGTAATGCGGATGGACGATGAACAACCCTGGCACCCGGTCTTCCTGCTGAATCCAGTGATCGCGGGCGCGATTGTCCTCTTCTTCGAATGGCTCGCTACCTTGCACGTGCTGGAACTCGATCACTCGGTGCTGCCAGGTGATCACTGGAAGAACCTGAAGAAGGTGGGGCGGCACTGGTGGGCGAAGATCGCGCCGCAGGTTGCCAAAGATTACGTGTTCTTCCCCGCGCTGACTGGTCCGCTCTTCCCGCTGACGTTCGCGGGTAACGCCACGGCCAACCTGATCCGCAACCTCTGGGTCGGCAACCTGATCTACTGCGGGCATTTCCCGACCGGAGCGCAGACCTTCACGGAAGCCGAGATAAGTGGCGAGACGCGCGGCGAGTGGTACCTCCGCCAACTGCTTGGGTCGGCGAACTACACCGGCTCACGTCTGCTGCACATTCTGGCGGGCAGCACCGGGTTCCAGATCGAGCACCACCTGTTTCCGGATCTCCCGTCGTGTCGCTTGCCGGAAATATCGCGTGAGGTTCAACACCTGTGCGACGTGTACGGGTTGCCGTACAACACAGGCACACTGCCTAAACAGCTGTTTTCGGCGTGGAAGAAGATCGTCAAGCTGGGTCTTCCCCAGTCGTGGGTGACGCCGGACAGGGTGCGCACTGTTATCGTGGAGCGCAAAACTTCCCAGGCTTAGGAGGGGGACATGGTCGGGAAGCTGGAGCGTGGCAAGGATGTCACGCAGCAGCTCGTCGAATCCGCTGCCACGCATGTCGGCCGGATCACAGTGATCATCACTGGTGCCGTCGCTGGCGTCGCACGCGAAATTGGCGATTGGATCACCGACGGTTTCGAGATGGTCGAAGCCGCACGCAAGGCCGAGAATGACGTCCCGCGCGCGGACCGCGAGTATGACGACGAGGATGAAGCCTTAGAAGACTGACGTGCACTACATCTGAACGCCGACGTACTTCATTTCGAGGAATTCGTCGATCCCGGTGAATCCGCCTTCGCGCCCGAGTCCTGACTCTTTAACACCCCCGAATGGGGCGGCGGGGTTCGACACGATGCCTTGGTTGAGTCCGACCATTCCGGCTTCTAGTGCCTCGCACACCCGCAGTCCGCGGCGGAGATTCTCCGTGTAGACATAAGACACCAGCCCGTACGGGGTGTTGTTTGCCCGGCCGATGACCTCGTCTTCGGTGTCGAACACGCTGATCGCGGCGACGGGGCCGAATATCTCGGTGCTGGTCATTTCTGCCTCATCCGGCACGTCGGTCAGCACGGTTGCCGGGTAGAAATAGCCGCTTCCCTCTGGCGGAGTGCCGCCGAGCGCGACTTTCGCTCCCCGCTG
This sequence comes from Hoyosella sp. YIM 151337, assembly GCF_026041215.1. GTDB lineage: Bacteria > Actinomycetota > Actinomycetes > Mycobacteriales > Mycobacteriaceae > Hoyosella. The sequence continues at coordinate 178,044 of NZ_JAPEIQ010000006.1, read as the reverse complement.
GGTCGCATCAGAGACGAGATGGGTGACCTTGTCAATGGCTTCTTTCTCGATCAGCGGGCCGACCACGATGCCGTCTTCGGTGCCGCGTCCCATTTTCAGCTCACCCATGCGTTCGGTGAGTTTGCGGACGAATTCTTCTGCGACTGGACGTTGTACGTAGATTCGGTTCGCAGCGGTGCAGGCCTGCCCGATATTGCGCATCTTCGCGGCCATGGCGCCGTTGATCGCCTCGTCGATGTCCGCGTCGTCGAAAACGATGAATGGTGCGTTGCCGCCGAGTTCCATGGATGTGCGCATGACGGTCTTCGCGCACTGTTCCAGCAGTATCTTGCCCACCTCGGTCGAGCCGGTGAATGACAATTTTCGGCTGCGCGGGTCGTAGATCAGTGGCGGTATCACCTCACTGGGGCGGGTCGTCGTGACGACGTTGACTGCGCCGTCCGGCAGACCGGCGCGCTGGAGGATTTCCGCGAGCGCCAGCATCGACAACGGTGTGTACTCGGCTGGTTTGATGATGGACGTACACCCCGCCGCGATTGCGGGCCCGATCTTGCGGGTTCCCATAGCCATGGGGAAGTTCCACGGCGTGATGAGGATGCTGGGGCCCACTGGCTGGCGCGTCACGAGGAAGCGGGCGTTTCCCGCTGGTGCGGGCATGTATCCGCCGTCGATTCGCACGGCTTCTTCGGAAAACCACCGAAAGAACTCCGCGGCGTAGGTGACCTCCCCGCGGGCTTCGGCGAGAGGCTTGCCCATCTCGAGGGTCATGATCAGGGCGAGACGGTCACGTTCCTCGATGAGGAACTCGTAGGCGCGGCGGAGTATCTCGCTGCGCTCCCGGGGTGAGGTGGCGGCGAAACTGGGCTGGGCCTTTGCGGCGGCGTCAAGGGCGGACATCGCCTCGTCGATGTTCGCATCCGCGACGTGGCACAGCGTCCCCCCGGTCGACGGGTCATCGACGGCGAACGACTTTTCCGTCTCGCGCCATTGACCACCGACGAACAGTCCGGTTGGTACTGACGCGATGGCGTCGCGCTCGTCCTGTGGTGTGGGGGACATCGCCGCTCCTTCAGCAGTCGGGTTCCGGTCCGGTTGGTCAGGGCGTTGCCTCACCGTCGACGCCATGGTATGCCTATTGTTGACAATCCGACAATACTTTGATTCGGAGGGTGTCAGTGACACGGTTATCACCGATCCTCAAGCAAGCAACTCCCGTCACCGTCGAACGCGGTGAAGGCTGCTATCTGCACAGCACCGACGGGCGCCGATACCTCGATTTCACCGCCGGGATCGGGGTCACCAGCACCGGTCACTGTCATCCCCGTGTCGTGGAAGCGGCGCAAGCCCAGGTCGGAAAGTTGATCCACGGGCAGTACACAACGGTCATGCATAAACCGATGCTTGAACTCATCGACAAACTCGGAGAGGTGCTGCCCGAAACGCTCGACTCAGTGTTCTTCGCGAATTCCGGCAGCGAGGCTGTCGAAGCCGCGCTCCGGCTCGCGCGGCAGGCAACTGGCCGCCCAAATGTCGTCGTCTTCCATGGGGGTTTTCACGGGCGAACGGTGGCTGCCGCGTCGATGACGACTTCCGGGACGCGATTCAGCGCGGGATTCAGCCCGTTGATGGCTGGGGTGCACGTAGCCCCGTTCCCCACGCCGTACCGCTGGGGATGGAGTGTGGAGGAAGCAACTGATTTTGCGCTGCGCGAACTCGATTATCTCTTCGCCACGATCAGTTCGCCGCAAGAGACAGCAGCGTTCATTGTCGAGCCGATGCTCGGCGAGGGGGGGTACGTTCCGGGCAACACCAGGTTCTTCGAGGGGTTGCGAGAACGCGCCGACAAGCACGGCATAGTGCTGGTCATCGACGAAATTCAGACTGGGTTCGGCCGCACCGGTAAGTTTTTTGGCCACGAGCATTTCGGTATTACCCCGGATGTCATGACGATTGCGAAGGGGCTTGCCAGCGGGTTCCCGATCTCGGGAATCGCTGCGCGGGAAGAACTCATGGCCAAGGCCTGGCCGGGTTCCCAGGGCGGCACCTACGGCGGCAACGCGGTGGCATGCGCGGCGGCAAGCGCAACCATCGACGTTATTCGGGACGAGGGCCTGGTCGACAACGCCGCCGAACGCGGAGCCGAACTACTGGCCGGTGTCACGAAACTTGCCACGGATGCGGTGGGGGACACCCGCGGGCTCGGGTTGCTCGTCGGCAGCGAGTTCGTCGCAGCGGATGGCAAGCCCGACAGTGCCAGGGCCGCAGCGGCACAGAAGCTCGCCGCGGAGAAAGGTCTGCTGCTGTTAATGTGCGGCGCCTACATGAACACTGTTCGCATGATTCCGCCGCTGATCGTCACGAGCGAACAGATTGATGAAGGCCTGCGCATCTGGGAGGAAGTCCTCGCCGAGATCTGAAAGGAACTGCGTGACCCGATACATCACGATCACTTTGGTTAAGCGGGACGTTACGTGCCGCGCTCGCCTACTCGATAAGGAAGCACCCGGGACGTGTGAGGCGGTCTGGAATGCGCTGCCGCAAGCGGGCGCCGCCTATCACGCGAAGTATGCGCGCAATGAGGTGTATACGTTAGTCCCGCGGATCAGTGGGGCGCCGCGCCGCGAAAACCCGACGGTAACGCCGATTCCAGGTGATGTTTGCTTGTTCGACTTCGAGCCGTGGGAGATCGGCAACCCAGCGTACGGATACGAGCCCGGCTCGGAAGCGCACGCCGCCCTGGGCGCGACGGACCTGGCGATCTTCTACGGCCGCAACAATCTCCTCATCAATGGCGACATGGGGTGGGTGCCAGGCAACGTTTTCGCCGCCATCGAAGACGGCCTCGATGACATCGCCGCCGCCTGCAATGACCTGTGGATCAATGGGTTTGCAGGGGAGGAGATGGCATTCGCCCGAGCCGGAACCCAGTGATGCCAGTTATGCCGCTGACTCTTGCGGGGCACGTCCCGCGTGCGCCGCGACGTCGAGCGCGAGGAGATTCGGCTCGACCCCAACGCTGCGGAACAGAAGAATCCCGCCTGGCGTGTCCACGGACTTGCGGTATTCCTCAAGCGCTTCCCGGCTGTGCCAGATCGTGATGATGCGCCACACCGAGGGATCATGCGCGCTATGGGCGAGAAAGGTCTCGATCATTTGCGGTGGCAGAGTCCCGGCGGTCACGGCGCGGTAGTTCGCGGCGAACTCGTCGAACTTGTCGATAGGTACGGTGCCTTCGAGAATGGTGACAACCATGACGAACCTCCCCGACTAGGATCTCTCACGGCTGCATTCCATCGTAGTCTCACGTGTAGTACAGCGCGACGGGCCTGCCATCGATATGACGCACATCGACGTCCGTGTCATAGACCTCGCGCAGCACCGGTCCGCGCATGATGTCACTCGCAGGCGCGTCAGCCACGATTCTGCCTTGTCGCATGGCGACGATTCGGTCGCTGTAGGTGGCAGCGAAGTTAATGTCATGCAGCACGACGACAACCCGCTTGCCCAGTCCGTCTGCCATCCGGCGAATGAGCTTCATGATTTCCGTCATGTGCCGCAAATCGAGATTGTTGAGTGGCTCGTCAAGCAGGATGTACTTGGTGTCTTGCGCCAGCACCATCGCGATGAAGGCGCGCTGGCGCTGGCCGCCAGACAATTCGTCGAGAAACCGGTCCCGGAAGGGCTGCAACTCGAGGTACGCGATCGCGCGCTCAATGTGGTCGCGGTCGTCGAGTGTAAGTCGGCCCTGTGAGTGCGGGAACCGTCCGAACTCCACAAGGTCACGGACCGTGAGGCGCGCCGTGATGTGGTTATCCTGCCGCAGCACGGCGAGTATTCGCGCGAGGTTTCGCGAGTGTGCTTTCGTCACATCCATTCCGTCTACCGACACAGTTCCCGCGTCGGGCGTAATCAGGCGACCGATCATGCCAAACAACGTCGATTTCCCCGCACCGTTGGGGCCGATCAATGCGGTCACGCCCTCATCCCCGAAGGAGATACTGACGCCGTCTAGCACTGTGGTGCTGTTGTAGCGCTTCGTTGCTTTGTGCAGCGAGATCATCGCGCCCCTTTGCGAAGTACGAGGTAGAGAAAGAACAGTCCGCCCGCGAACTCGATGACCATGGACAAGGTGCCGGAAAAGCCCAAGACTTGCTCCAGCACAATCTGCCCGCCGAGGAGGCACACGACGCCGAGTAGTGCGGCGGCGGGAAGTGTCCACACGTGCCGGAAAGAGCCAGCATACGAATACGCGAGGTTCGCAACGATGAGGCCGAAGAACAGTATGGGCCCCACCAGTGCCGTGGACGCTGCGATCATCACCGAGACGACAGTGAATAACGTCATGACCACTCGTTTGTGATTGACGCCGAGACCCACAGCCGCAGGCTCACCAAGGGTGAGGACGTCAAGCGTCCGCAACAGCGGGATGAGGACGATGACGCCTGCCGCTACCAGCAGCGCGGTGAAGGTCAAGAGTGCCGGGTTCGGCCGAGTGAGCGTGGCGAACATGGTGTCGGTCAGCACCTGGTAGTCGAGCGGGTCGAGCATGCGCTGCATCCACTCGGTGAAACTGCGGAAGAACACACCCAACACGATGCCGACCAGCAGCATCAAGTGGATCGAGCGTCGTTTCCCGCCGAACATCCACGTGAACAGCGCGACGCTGAACGCTGTCATCACGGCGACTTGGAGTGACCACAACGTCAACGGGCTCGCGGTGAGAAAGACGAGTGACCCGAAGAAGAAGACGACGAGTGTCGAAATCAGCATGTAAAACGCGTCGAAACCCATGATTGACGGCGTGAGAATGCGATTCTGCGTGATGGTGTGAAACACGACAGTTGAGCAGCCGACCGCGATAGCGACCACAACCATCGCCAGTATCGACATGCCGCGGATCTTCAGCGCGAAGGCGAGTGAGCCGGGCACATTGAAGAAGAGGTAGAACGCTGCGAGGACGATCGCGACCACAGCGAGGACCGTGACGCGCACGGCGGGCTCCTGCCATGCCGAGCGGATCGCGCCTCTCATCGTCAGCGCCGGGCTTTCGGCGGCGGCCGGCACAGTGGCAGCGCGGTCGGTGGGGTCAATGAGCATGGCTTTTCCTTCTCAGCAAGAGCCACAGGAAAAGAAAAGCGCCGATTATTCCCACCACAACGGAAAGCGGTATCTCATAGGGGTAGCGGACGACCCGTGCGATGATGTCGCAGGCGACGACGAACACGGCACCCAGACCGGCCACCCAGGGGATTGATCGGCGCACGTTGTCGCCGACTATCAGGCTCACGATGTTCGGAACGACAAGGCCGAGGAACGGCAGCACGCCTGCCGTGACGACGATGGTCGCAGTGATGACCGCGATAATCACCATTCCCACGGCCACCACGCGGCGGTAGTTCAGCCCCAGGTTGGTCGCAAACGCTTCCCCCATGCCGATGACGCTGAAGCGGTCAGCTGCGAACCAAGCGATGACGATCATGACTGCGGCGATCCACAAGAATTCGTACCGGCCTTGCATCACGTGTGCGAAGCTGCCCTGCGACCAATGGCTGAGTGATTGCATCAGGTCCAGGCGATAGGCGAAGAATGTGGTTGCCGCGCCCACCACGCCGCCGAGCATGATGCCGACGAGTGGCACGAGCACGCGCTGTCGCACGGGCACGCGGCGGATGACTCGCAGGAACACCCACGTGCCGAAGAGCGCGAAGCCACCGATGAAAACCATCCGAGTCAGAATCGGCATGCCTGGCCAGAAGACCATCGCGACCAGCATCCCGAGGGCCGCGAACTCCGTCACACCGGTTGTACTCGGTTCGACGAAGCGGTTGCGAACCAGCATCTGCATGATCAGCCCGGCGATACCGAGCGATGCGCCAACCAGTATGAGCGCGATTGTTCGCGGAATCCGGCTGACGGTCACAAGAAAGGCGGCGTTGCTGTCGTCGCTTGGGCTGAGCAGTGCCGTGATCGTTACTTCCTTAGACGCGCCGACGAACACGCTGACGAGCGCGAGAACAAGGAGGAGTACACCGATGACCACTCCCACCCAGGTCCGATTGGACTGAACATCGGTGGGAGCGGCCGTTGCGGCAGTGATTGTGGTGGTGGCTGAGATCACGCAGCGATCTCGAGGATTTGGTCGATCATGATCTGCGTGGTGGTTATGCCGCCGAAGACGATGTACCACGCGGTGGGGTCAAGGTAGACGATCTGGTTCTCCCGGTGGGCAGTTGTCTGGCGAACGATGGGGTTGTCCAGCACCACTCGTGCTGAATCGCCGTTCGCCTCCCCTGTTGCTGCGTTCCGGTCGGTGACGAAGAGGTAATCGGGGTCGTGTTCCAACAGGAACTCGAACGAAATGGGCTCGCCGTGCGTTGCTGCTTCGATGTCAGTGACGACTGGTGTGACGCCGAATACGTCATAGACAAGGCCGGTACGCAGATTCCGGTCTGAGTAGTCGCCGTTCGATGGCTTGAGGGCGCTGATCCGGTCGCCGCTCACAATCACGCTGAGGCCGGTGCCGATTCCCGCAGTCACCTGGCGTGCCTCTTCGATACCGGCGGTGAGCTCATCGAGCGCGGTGGCGGCAGCGTCTTCCGCTCCGAGGACCTCGCCGAGGAAAGTGACGTTGCGCGCCATAGTTTCTTCGAAAGACCCCTGTGAGGTCAGGTCGACGGTGGGGGCGATTTGGCTGAGCTCCTGGTACAGCGTGGATGACCGTCCCCCGATGAGGATGAGGTCAGGCTGGTTGGCTTCGATGGTGAGGAGGTCGGCTTCGAAGAGCGTGCCGGCGTCGTAGGCGTCGTCGGCCAGGTATTGCTGCAGGTAGTCGGGCACCCATTCGAGCGGCGCGCCGGCTGCTTCGCCCCCGAGCGAGCCGAACGTGTCGAGCGTCGCGATATCGAAGATGACGACGTTGGCGGGATTCTTCGGGACTTCGACCGTGGTCTCTTGATACACGGGGTCGTCGTCCGGGCCGGATGCGTACTCGAAAGTGAACTCGAAGGTTTCACCGGCAGCGGCGTCGCCATTTGTGTTGTTTGCGGTGCCGGATCCGCACGCTGTGAGGATCAAGGCAACGGTGAGGGTGATCGAGGCGGTGGCAACGCCCGATTTCACGCTTCTTCGCACGGTAGCTCCTACCGCCGGGTCCAGTGCCCGGCGCGTCATCATCGCAATCATCAATGTTGGTCAGGTTAGGCAAGCCTCATGAGGTGTGCCTAAACATAACATGATGTTTCGTCGCGTGATGAACTCGCCCTTGGGGACGTGTGAAGCGCGAAAAAGCGCTCGTCGCGCGGACGGGGTGTGCGCGCGACGAACGCTTATCTACCCGATCAGCTGCCGAACCCACCTGAGACGGTGAAGTCCACAAACAGTTTCCAGAGGTGGAGTCCGAAGTCGACCAATAGTGTGAGGTCCATCGAGAACACTCTCCTTGAGTCCCGACCCGTGCTGGATAAGAAGGCGACTAATGTTCGCCTAATTCCATTTTCTCAAAACTTCCGCAGGATTTCGAGGAAAATCTTTCATCTGGAATTAGTTACATTCTGTTTCTGAGGCTAATGATGTACAGGGGTGTAGTTGTGACGCCTGAGGGCGGCGACGGCGGATGTACACCTACCGCTGAACGGACGCGGGCCGGACAACGGCACATAACACTTGAGCGAAGATATCCGACACAGCTGCGCCTTACGCTTGCGTAGGCGAACTTCGGTCGATCACAGTGGTCACAATGCTCACACCAGGGCATATAAGCCACACCCTATCGCACCAAAGGACGCTGTTATGGGCCATTACATCAGCAATACGCGCGATCTCGAGTTCAATCTCTTCGAGTCACTCAAGCTTGATGATGTGCTGGCAACCGGTGAATTCGGGGAACTGGACACGGAAACGGTGCGAATTATTCTCGCCGAAGCACGCCGGCTCGCTGAAGGGCCTCTCGCGGAGCCTTTTGCCGAAGCGGACCGCAACCCGCCCGAGTTTGATGTCGCGAGCCATAGCGTGCGGCTCTCGGAGTCGCTGAAGAAGGCTGTGCGATTGTGGGCTGACGCTGGGTACTACCGGCTGGGACTGAATGAAGCCGTCGGCGGTGAGCGGGCTCCACTCATGCTGGCGTGGGCAATCCGCGAATTGATCCTGGGTGCGCAGCCCGTGGCGTATATGTATCACTCCGGACCGAAGGCGGCCGACATTCTCTACGGCATCGGCAACGAGCAGCAGAAACATTGGGCTCAACTCGCGGCCGAACGAGGGTGGGGCGCCACGATGGTGCTCACCGAGCCAGACGCAGGCTCCGATGTCGGCGCGGGACGGACTAAAGCAGTCCAGCAAGTCGACGGCAGCTGGCACATCGACGGTGTTAAGCGGTTCATCACCTCCGCTGATTCAGATGATCTCGCGGAAAACATCATGCATCTCGTGCTTGCCCGTCCTGAGGGTGCGGGACCTGGCACGAAAGGCCTCAGCCTGTTCTTCGTCCCTAAGTTCCTGTTCGATCCGGAGACCGGCGCGCCGGGCGAGCGAAACGGCGTTTTCGTCACCGGCGTTGAACACAAGATGGGCATCAAAGCCTCAGTGACGTGCGAATTGACCTTCGGTGGGCATGGCGTGCCCGCCAAGGGCTGGCTCGTCGGCGACGTGCATGACGGCATCGCGCAGATGTTCCGCGTAATCGAGGAAGCTCGCATGATGGTGGGGACGAAAGCCATCGCGACCTTATCCACGGGTTATCTCAACGCCCTCGCGTACGCGAAACAGCGCGTCCAAGGCGCGGATATGGTCAACATGACAGACAAGGATGCGCCGCGTGTGTCCACCATGCGGCACCCTGACATCCGCCGGTCGCTCATGCTGCAAAAGTCCTACGCTGAAGGCTTGCGCGCAATCTACCTGTATACCGCGGCGCACCAAGATGCTGCCGTCGCTGCGCTTGTGTCCGGCGCTGACGCGGAAATGGCCGGCCGAGTCAACGACTTGCTGCTGCCAATTGTCAAGGGTGTGGGATCCGAGCGTGCTTACCAGTTGCTCAACGAGTCACTGCAAACGCTGGGCGGCTCCGGTTTCCTGCAGGACTACCCGATCGAGCAGTACATCCGGGATTCGAAAATTGATTCGCTCTACGAGGGCACCACAGCCATTCAGTCGCTGGACTTCTTTTTCCGCAAGATTGCACGCGATCAAGGTGGCGCGCTCGGGCACGTAGCCGGCCAGATCACGGCGTTTCTCGATAGCCCGGACGCGGATGAACGCCTCGCAGATGGACGCGAGCTGCTGAAGACCGCGCTCGATGACGTCCAGGCCGTCCTCGCGACACTGTTCGGTCACCTGATGGGCTCGCAGAAGGAGCCCAAAGAACTGTACAAGATCGGCCTAGGCTCGGTACGCTTGCTCCTTGCTGTCGGCGATCTGCTGATCGGCTGGCAATTGCTGCGGCACGCAGAGATCGCGCTGCGGGCATTGGACTCCGGGACGAGCGACGTCGCGTTTTACCAGGGCAAAGTTGCGAGCGCCCTATTTTTCGCGCGGAACGTCCTGCCGGCGATCTCGTCGACGCGAAAGGTCCTCAGCGGAATCGACGGGTCGATCATGGACCTCGATGAGGCCGCTTTCTGACACGCGCTGGAGTTCAGCGTGCAAGTGATGCGTGAGCGGCGTATCAGCATGCGCCATCCACATGTCGTAGGTGAGTACGTCCTCGATGAGGACGAACGCGCGGCGGATCTGCTTCACCGGTTTCGCTTCCGGCGAGACCGCCAGCGTGTGCGTCACGAAGTCGAGTGCCCCCCGGCTTAATGTTGCCCGATAGATCTCGTTGAGGCCGATGGGCTGGCTGACCAGCAGTTCAGCCTGCCCACTCACCGTCCGGCGAAGGTAACCGCATTCGGTGTGCATCGGCTGCCCGGTGATGCCGTTCCACGTGCGCGAACGATACGAAAGGAATGGTTTGCCGCTGGGGGTGAACTCGATTTCTTCGCGGTACGCAAAGCTCTCGATCGTGGGGTAATGACCTGCCCCGGAACCGGCCCAGCGACCTGCGAACGCGGCGAGTTCCCCTAGGGGCGAATCGGACACGGTGTCGTTGTTCCTTCCCGGTGCTGATTACGGCGCGTTCAGCTCAGCACATGCTCCGCGTACCTGGCAACAGCGAGGACGAGGTCGTCGGAGTGGCGCGGTCCCACAATCTGCAGACCCACGGGAAGTCCAGCCTTCGTCTGCCCAACGGGGATGCTGATCGCTGGCTGCTGCGTCATGTTGAACGGGTAGCTGAACGGTGTCCATTGCGCCCAGCTGCGCAGCCCACTTTCCGGGGGCACGTCGTGTCCCGCTTCGAACGCGGTTATCGGCATCGTCGGCGTAAACAACAGATTGTGAACACTGTGGAATTTACCCATCGTGATGCCGAGTTGAGCGGCGATCGCGCGGGCTTCCAGGTACTCGACTGCGCTGTGAGACTCGCCCTTGTCCCACACCTGACGCAAGCCGGGATCGACCTTTTCTTTGGAGCCTTCCGGGAAGCCGGCGAGAAGCGTGGCAGCGCCTGCGGCCCACAACAGTTCGAACGCGTCGATCGGATCGCTGAAGCCGGGGTCGGCCTCGGTGACGGGCACGCCGGCCTCGTCAATCTTGCGTACCGCACGTTCCACGATCTCCGCGACCTCCGGGTCGACGTGGACGTACCCGAGGTCCCTGGAGTAGGCGACACCGAGCCCCCGCACATCGCGGTTCATCTGGCCGCGGTAAGTGGTGAAGACCGGTCCGAGCGACGTCGGGTCGCGGTAATCGGGCAGAGAGAGGATGTCAAGGAGCAGCGCGGTGTCCTCGACGGTGCGGGCCATGGGGCCGCCGTGGGCGAGCGGGCCGAATGGGCTGGCCGGGAACATGGGCACACGCCCGTGGGTCGGTTTGAAACCGACTATTCCGCAGAAGGATGCGGGTATGCGGATGCTGCCACCGCCATCCGTGCCCACTGAGCATGGACCGAGCCCAGCGGCGACCGCCGCCGCGCTGCCACCTGAGGACCCACCGGCTGTTTTCGACGGGTCGACAGGATTACGCGTGATCCCGGTCAGTGGACTGTCTGTGGTCGCCTTCCAGGCGATTTCGGGCGTGGTTGTCTTGCCGATGAAGATCATGCCGTCTTCGCGCAGCCGGGCACTCACCGGACTGTCAACCGTCCACTCCTGCCGAGGGTCAACGCACTGCGAACCACGCAGGGTCGGCCACCCCTTTGTCAGAAAGATGTCCTTGATCGACATGGGAACACCATCGAGCAGGCCTTTCACGTGCCCGTTCTGGTAGCGCTTTTCCGAAAGCCGGGCCTGCGCTAACGCGCGCTCTGCGTCGACGAGGCAGAAGGCGTTGATGTCTGGGTCCCGGCTATCGATCGCGTCTAGCACCGCCTTTGTTGCTTCAACCGGGGAGAGCGCACCGGAGGTGTAGGCGGTAACGAGATCGACCGCGGTCAGGGATGTGATCTCGGTGGGATTCATCTGTGCTCCTTTATCCCGGGACGTAGCCGCGCTCTTTGTCGACGACGTTGAGCAACGTATCGCCCGCAGCCCAGCGCCGGTAGTTGTCGGCGAACAGGCGCGTCAGATCGTCGCGCCAGCCCACGACGTCACCGGCGTGGTGCGGAGTAATGACTGTGTTGGGTGCCTCCCACAAGGGATGGTCGTCCGGCGGCGGCTCGGGGTCAGTCACGTCGAGCGCGGCTCCGGCGATCGTACCCGCACGCAGTGCCGCGATGAGATCGTCGGTGACGACGAGGTCGCCGCGCGCGACGTTGATGAAACACGCGGTGTCCTTCATAGCGCGGAAGGTGGTGGCGTCGAACATGTGGTAGGTCTGTGGCGTGCTCGGTGCGATCGCGATCACATAATCGGCGTGCGACAGTGCGTCTTCCAGGTTTTCCTGCGCGGTGACGGTGCCGAAATCGGGGTCGTTCGCACGCGCTCGCCGCCCAGAGGCCGTCACCTCCACGCCCGCTGCTTTGAGGAGTCGTGCGATGGCCCGGCCGATGGGGCCGGTGCCGACTATGAGGGCTCGGCTCCCGCCGACTCGCCGGGAATCGCGGTGTTTCCACTCCCGTTGCTGCTGCAGTTGCCATGACCCAGGGAAGTCTTTGGCGAACGAAATGATCTGCCCGAGTACGTATTCAGCGATGGTGTCGTCGAATATCCCGCGTGAGTTGGTGACGATGACTCCGCTGTCCCGAAGCTCGGGGAATATGAAGCGCTCGACACCCGCGGAGGCAATGTGGATCCACTGGAGGCTATCGGCTGCGCGCCAGTTGTCGGGCAGCGCGTGGCTGAAGAAGTCGTACGCGAAAAGAACATGTGAACCGGGCAGCGCTTCGGGCAAGTCTTCCGCACCAGCGAAGCGTACGGTGGCATGCTCGGTGACAGGGGCGAGGAGGCCCTCATCCGGTTTCGCGTCCGCGTGGAGGACCGTAACAACTGGGTTCTCGGTCACGTTGACACCGTAGGAGCCGCTCGTATGATTGTCAACAATCTGATTTATCGCTTGGCGTAGCCACCGAGTGAAGGTGAGGGCGGCCGTGGACCTCAATATCCCGGAATTCGATGGCCCCATCGCGCAGCGCGGCATTGGGATCATCGCCCCGTTCGATCTTGCACTCGAACGGGAACTGTGGCGATGGCTGCCCATGGAGGTGAGCCTGCACCTCGCGCGCACTCCCTACGAGCCTGTCGAGGTCAGCGCCGAAATGGCGGTGCTGGTTTCTGACCGCAGCCGGGTCATGATGGCGACTCGCGATGTGCTGCACGTCGAACCAGAAGTTGTGGCGTATCTCTGTACGTCAGGCAGCTTCATCAACGGCCTCGCGCATGAGCGCGGACTCGTCGACGCGATGCTGGAAGCTGGCGCCCCCGACGCGCTCACAACGAGTGGGGCCCTCGTCGAGGCGGTGCGGCATCTGGATTTGAGCCGGGTCTCCGTCATCACGCCGTACGATGCCGTGCTGACCCAGAAGCTGAACGAATTCCTCGGTGAACTCGGGGTCGACGTTGTGCAGTCCGACCATCTGGGACTCGGCGGCGGCATGTGGCGAGTGAACTACCGCACAATCGCAGAGCGCATTATCAAGGCCGACGATCCGCAAGCCGAAGCGATCTTCGTGAGTTGCACGAATCTGCCCACGTACGACCTGATCGAGCCGATGGAACGCACCCTCGGCAAACCGATCCTCACAGCCAACCAGCTGACCATGTGGGCGTGTCTGGGCCGCATGAAATTACCCATGATGGGGCCAGGAAAATGGCTCCGCGACGTCTTTCAGGGAGAGTGAATGAGCACAGCAATCGGCTTCATCTACCCCGACCACGCCGCCGAAGACGATTATCCGCGCGCCGAAAAGCTTCTGAACGACGCGGGCGCGACGGTCAGCCTCGAGGTGGTGCATATCTACGGAACTGACCTCCACGCGATACCCGAACTGCTCGATCTCGGCAGCCCCGAGAAGCTGGCACGCGGAGCCTCGCTGCTGACTGACAAGAAACCTGAAGCGGTCGTGTGGGCGTGCACCTCCGGCAGCTTTGTCTATGGTCCCGATGGTGCATCCGGTCAGATCGCGGACCTGGCCGATGTCGCGGGCGTGCCGGCGTCCAGCACGAGCTTCGCTTTCGTCAACGCGGCCCACGCTCTCGGGATAAAGAAGGTAGCGGTAGCGGCGAGCTACCCGGCGGAGGTGGCCGACCTCTTCGTCCGGTTCCTCGCGGCTGGCGGCATCGAAGTCGTGTCTATGGCAAGCAAAGGGATTGACACAGCAGCGGAAGTCGGGACGCTCACCCCAGACCAGGTACTCGATTTCGCGCGCGCTCATGACCACCCCGACGCGGAAGCTGTTTTGATCCCCGATACCGCGATGCACACGATCGGTGTGCTGTCCCAACTCGAAGCGGAGCTGGGGAAACCAGTGCTGACCGCCAACCAGGTCACCATTTGGGAAGGGCTGCGACTAGCCGGTTTCACCGACAAACAAGAGGCACTCGGTGCACTCTTCACATGAAAGACCACCACGATGACGATCTTCGACCTCGAACCCGTTGCCCGGCAGTCGACCGCGGAACTCATCGCCGACCAGCTGCGGATGGGGATCATGCGGGGCAGCCTGGTTCCAGGGAGCCAACTCGGTGAAGCTGATCTCGCTGCGAAGTTTCAGGTTTCGCGGGGGCCCATCCGCGAGGCCATGCAGCGGCTCGTTTCTGAAGGCCTGCTGCACAGCGTGCGGCACCGTGGAATCTTCGTCATCGACCTGACGCTGGACGACATCGAAGACGTGTACCACGCGCGCGCCGCCATCGAGCGCGGTGCCCTTGAACGAGTGCTCGATGGTCGTCGGCAAGAAACAGCCGCGGCGCTGACACCGGTCGTAATCATGATGCGTGACGCCGCCGACCGAAACGACATCAGCGCAGTGTCCGACGCAGACCAGCAATTCCACGAAACTCTGGTGCAGAGTTCAGGTAGTGCCAGGCTGGTCCGCGCCGCTCGCACGCTGTTGATCGAGACTCGCATGTGCCTCGGTGCCCTGCAGTCGACGTATCCCGATATTCATGAGCAGGTCACCGAGCATGAGGTGCTGCGGGATGCGATTGAGGAGGGCTCCGAGGAGCGAGCGTTCACGCTGCTCGCCGCCCACATGGACGACGCCGTGCGTCGGCTGCGTACGCAGCAAGCATCAGTACCGAGGTGAACTGCCAGCCCGGCGCGGTCACTCCGCGAGCCGGTCTGCCACGAGGTGCGCGGCGCAGTCCTTCGCGCTCATCCATACATCGCCCTGCTCGCCTGGCACCTCACACCGCAACTGCACTGCGGGATTCGCGTAGCTGAGATGCCGATCAAGCGGTGTGATCCCAGCCGTCCCGCGAGCGTTAGCTGCATCATCGGGGTGCTCGACCGGGTCACACACATTGTCACCAGGGATGCAAAACGACATCGTCAGCGTAGGGTGCTCGCGCATCCACGCATCCTGGCTGCCGTCGAGGAGTCCGAGTATGCGGAATATGCCGACGCCGTGCTGCGCGCCCACTGCGGTGAGAGTCTGCCGGTCTGCGCGGCTCGGGTCACCGAAGAGAACGATCGACGCGACGTTCTGGAAGTCCCCGGTTGGGGTGCGCGCCTCCGTGCCGAGGGCCAGATTGATGACATCGGCGCCCTGCGAATTTCCGGCCAGCACGATAGTGGTGCCGGTGCCCGCGCACGCCGCGTTGATTTGCTGCAGCGCCAGCCGAAGGTTCTCGGCACCCGCGCCGATCGACGTTGTGTAGTTCGCGAAGTACGAGGCTCCGCCGTTGCCCACGCGGACGGCTGGGTAGACCACGCCATATCCTGTCGGCACCATGATCGACCGCTCCGCCGCCCGCTTCACGACAGCGGCGTAAAAGGCACTGAGCAACGGTCCCATACCCGCGGTCGCGGTGGCCGCCGGATACACGGGCGGATCGTAGGATGCGCCATCCTGGGGTGGTTCATTTGAGCCGCGCAGCGCCAGCACAAACCCCGCCTCGCACTGTGAGCCGAAGGCAGAAGCGGTTTCGCTAGCGTAGGCGGCAGGTGCGGTCAGCCCAGTCGCAAGCATGGAGCCCGCGAGAATGGCAAAAGACCGGCGCACCGCTGCAGCGAAGATCACGCGTCAACTCTACGGTGAGCACCGCGTCTTCGCCCGGCAGCGTTCAGCTGTCGGCGCTGCGTGCCAGCATCGTTTCCGGCAGCGTGCTGCCCTGATCGCCGTGGCCGATCTTATCGGCGACCATCTTGACCGCACATTCCTTCGCCGAAAGCCACGTACCTGCGCTGACGCTGCTGGTCAGGCACTCCAAAGTGATGTTCTCGGTGTGGTAGCTTTCGTGCCTCGCGAAGGGGGAAACGCCGACGATCCCGGCCGCGTTGTCCGAATCCTGGGGGTGCTCGAGCGGGTCACACACGTTATCGCCGGGTATACAGAACGAGATCACGCTGCCGGGGCGTTCCCGCATCCACTCGTCTTGCGCGCCGTCCCCAATCGGGAACATACGGAAAAAGCCATCTCCATGGGTGGCGCCGACCTTCACGGAAGGTTGCGAACTAGATCGGCTGGGGTCACCGAAAAGGGCGACCGCTGACACATTACGGAAATCATCGGCTCCTGCTGCCACCTCGTCGCTCAGTGCCCGGTTGATGACGTCGGCTCCCTGGGAGATCCCCGTGACCACGACATCGGTGTGCTTGCCCGCACACAGTGCGTTGATTTCCTGCAGTGTTTCCCGAAGCCGCTGTGCGCCTTCCTCGATCGATTCACGGTAGTTGGCAGGGTAGCGGAACCACCCGTCGCCCACCCGAACCGCTGGGTAGACCACTCCGAAGCCGGCCGGCTCGGCGGCTCCGCGATTCTGCTGCTCGCGCACGAATGTGTCATAGAAGTCGTTCAGCAGTGGGCCCATGCCGCGTGTTTCGGTGTCCGCGGGGTAGACGGGATCCTCATAGATGACCGCCCTGTCCTGGGGCGGCTCGTTAGAGCCCCGCGTTGCTAGGACATAAAGCGGTTCGCAGTCGGTTCCCAACGGGTGCGCGGAGCGCTCGACCACTGTTGCGTGCTCAGGAATGGCATCCGGATCGCTGGGCGGATTAGCTGCTGCGGTCGGTACCGCTACGAGAGCCATCATCATCCCGGCCGTGAGGGCCTTGTGCATCCGCTGCCGAAAAAGCGGATGGTGGCGATGGGCGCTATGTCGACTGGGGTGGCTCATTACACTCCCATTGTTACGAAAACTTTCATGAAGCGGAATATTGACAGCGTGAATCTCACCTGTTCAACGCAGGTCAGCCCCCGGAAATCAGCACAATGTGATGTACATCTCCCCGGTGGATGTCAAGGGGTCAGCGGAAAGGAATCGCGCCGAGTGCCAGCGAGGCAGCTAGCACGAGGACACTAAACGCCCACATCGGAACGAACGAGTAGCGAATGTGCTTTCCAATGTCAGCCCCTACCAGGCCAAGGCCTAGCCACAGCGAGGCGTTGAACGGGCTGATGTAGGTCCCTATGACGTTGCCGACAATCACGGTGTAGGTGACTGCAAGAGTGCTGACCCCTGCCTCCGCGGCGATACTCTCAACAAGGGGCAGCAACGCGAAGTAGTGTGCGTCGGTGCTTAGCATCAGCTCGAGCGGCAACCCGAGGATGCCAACAATCAGATGCAGGTAGGGCACGGTCGCCGCAGGCAGCAGTCCAACGGCATCACTCGCTAGTGACTCGAGCATGCCGGACTCTTGCAGGATTCCCAGGAAGCATGCCGCGGCGAGGATGATTGCGCCTGTGCCCAGAGCGGCGCCCCCGTGCGCGCGGATCTGCTGCATCTGATCGGTGACTTTGGGGTAGTTGATGAGCAGGGCCACGCTCAGTGCGACGATGAACGCGAGAGACGGCGGCACGATATCCGCGATCAGCAAGCCCATGACAGTGAACACGAGCAGCGTGTTGGCCCAGAGATTCCTCGGCTTCTGCTCATGGTTTGCGGGTCCAGCAGCCCAGTCGCCGGCCTCCATCGGGCCGGGGGCAGAACCGCCGCCCGACCGGCCGCCGCTTCCTGCTGCAGCGAGTTGCTTCGTGTTCATGCGCTGGCGAATCCTGATGCGCCTCTTCTCGCGGATGCCCAACAACACGGCCATGCCGATAAGCAGCACCATACTGATGACTTGCACCGGGATCAGCCCACGCCAAATACTCACCGGATCAAGCCCGAGTGCAGCGGCGGAACGCCCCACTGGGCCGCCCCAGGGCAGCATATTCATGATGCCCATGCTGGTAGCCACCAGTAGGAGCAAAAGATACGGGCTCATATCCAGTCGCTTGTACAGCGGCAGGAGAGCCGGGATCGTGATGAGGAAGGTTGAGGCCCCGGCGCCGTCGAGGTGGCAAATGGCGGCTAGGACCACTGTGCCGACGCAAATCGCGACGACATTCCCGCGCGTGAGCCGAACCGTCAGGTTGATCAGCGGATTGAAAAGGCCCACGTCGTTCATGATTCCGAAGAAGATGATGGCGAAGACGAGCATCACGGCGACATCCATCACGGAACCTAAGCCCGTTTCGAAGAAGTCGCTGATCTCGCCGGGGGTGAATCCAGCCAGCAGCGCGCCGATGATAGGTATTGTCGTCAGCCCCACTACAGGCGATATGCGCCCCAGTATCAGCAAGGTGGTTATACAAGCAATTACGGCTAGGCCGACGAGGCTGAGCATTGTTCCTCCAGGTGGTGCGTAGCCACTGCGATCTGACGCACAACCTTGCCTGACTCGTGACTGGCATCACCTGGTTGTGAACGAAGGCGCGATAATGGTCATATTGGTCACGGGCCAATACGAGCAGAATGGCTTGATGCGAATGTCATTGACGCGCTACCTCTTCATTCTGAATACCGTTCTGCTGACCACCACCGTCGTCGTGCTTGGGGGTATGTGGTTTGCGCATCACCAGCGAATGGTGCAGAACGATATGGAAGAGCGCGCGATGACGATGGCCCAGTCGGTGGCCGCGATGCCGGATGTCAAAGAAATGCTCGCCGACACCAATCGGTCGCAGGAGCTGGCGACCCTGGCTGAGAACCTTCGGCACGCATCAGGCTTCGAGTACATCGTTGTTGCTGATCGGGAAGGGATCCGGCATTCCCATCCGGTCCCATCCGCTATTGGGCAGCCGACGAGCGTCGATCCGTCGGCGGTGCTCGCTGGAGAGACGTGGACCGGGGTCGAGCGAGGTCCTGCAGGTGTCACCCTCAGAGCGAGGGCTCCCATTTTCGGTGCTGACGAGAATGAGAGCGGGACCATCGGCTACGTATCAGTGGGCATCCTCGCGTCGGATATCGCGGGGAACGTGAGTACGGCTTTGTTGACAATCGGCGGGACCGTACTTGTGGTACTGGCGGGGGGTGCTATCGGCGCTTACGTCATTTCACGGCGGATACGGTCGCGCATCTACGGGCTGGAGCCGCACGAAATTGCCGAACTGCTCGACAACAGGGAAGCGCTGCTCTACGCGATCAGCGAAGGAGTGCTGGCTGTGGGGTCAGACGGCAAGATTGTCTTGGCCAATGCCGCTGCGCGGGACCTGCTCGGGCTTCATGCTTCAGACATTGGCGACACACCGGAGTCGACTGGCATCTCGGGCGAATTGCGGGATCTGCTGGAAAGCGGGGAGCCGGTGACAGACAGACTTATCGCTCTAGACGATCGCATTCTGGTCTGCAGCCGGCGGCCAGTGCGCGTGCGTGATGCCGATGGGGGCATAGTGGTTACTCTGCGCGACCAGACCGAGATGACCAAGTTGAGCGACGAACTCGACGGTGCGCGCACCGTGACCCGTGGCCTTCAGGCGCAGCGGCACGAGTTCGCCAACCGGATACATACGGTGGCGGGCATGCTCGAGCTCGGCGCAGTCGACCGCGCCAAGGCGTATTTGACCGGGCTATCCACCGCGACAATTCGTGCGAACTCGGAGGTCTCCGTTCGGATCGCCGATATCACTCTGAGCGCCCTGATTCTCGCCAAGTCGGTCCAGGCTGCAGAGCAGGGCACTACCTTCGAGGTCTCGCCGATGAGTCATCTAGCCGATGAACTAGACGACCGGTTGCGTGCTGACGTGCTGCTAGTGGTGGGCAATCTGGTGGACAACGCGCTGGAAGCCACTGGCGAAGGAGAATGGGTGGAACTGCTCGTGCGCCATCATGTGTCAGTCGAGGGTGAACTGATGGGCGACATTATCGAGGTCCGCGTGACAGACTCGGGGCCAGGAGTGGCCCCCGATTTCGAAGAGCGAATATTCTCCGCAGGTTTCAGCACAAAGGAGATGCCAGGCAGCGAGCGGCGAGGTCTTGGCTTGGCGCTTGTGCGACAGGCCTGTAAACGGTGGGGTGGAAAAGTCGTGGTCGAGAGTGCGGAGGAGACTGTCTTCAGCGCATACCTCCCCACCCGCCGGTTTTCGCGCGGCGGGATCACGTCTACTTCGGAGGTGTCCCAATGATCGAAGTACTCGTGGTGGACGACGACGTTCGTGTCGCTCAGAACCACCACGAATTAGTCGATTCTGTGCCCGGATTCAGAGTGGTGGGCATCGCGCACACCGCCCGGCAGGCGGTAGCCCAGGTACGTCGGCACTCGCCGGATCTGGTGCTGCTCGACCTCTTCCTCCCTGACGCCTCGGGCCTAGATGTTCTCAAAGAGCTCCGCGGACCACAGGCTGAAGCCTCTGGGCGTCTCGTCGACGTTTTGGTGATCACGGCCCTTCGAAATGTGGAACACCTGCGCTCAGCGCTCCACAATGGCGCCATCTACTACCTGCTGAAGCCTTTTCCCTTGTCCGCTTTGAGGGAAGGGCTTGAGCGTTACGCCGCGGCTCAAAAGAAGCTCACCCGAATGGACTCGGCCACCCAGAACGATGTTGACAGCCTGCTCGGCATCCTGCGTCCGCAGACGAGCACGCGGGTGCTGCCCAAAGGGCTCACCACTGCGACGGCGCAGCTGGTGGCAGATGCACTTCGCGAAGCCGGAACGCTGCTTTCAGCGGCGGAAGTATCGGAGCGAACTGGGGTCGCGCGGGTCACGGCTCGCCGCTACCTCGAACACCACTGCGCGGAGGGCCGGGCTGAGCTAGAACTGCGCTATGGCTCTGCAGGGCGTCCCGAGCACCGATACCGCTGGATCCTCTGACACGTTGTGCGAAGTGCCCCCGACAGGAATCGAACCTGTGGCCTACTCCTTAGGAGGGAGTCGCTCTATCCGACTGAGCTACGAGGGCGCTCACGCCGCCGTCTGTGGCGGGCGGCAGTGAGTCTACCGCGTTGAGCTGAGGCTTGTCGCATGGGTGCGACGCAACCGTGACAACGAACCTTGTCGACATTGTGCTATTGGAAATCGTGCGATCCCGGTTACACTCGTGGACATTCGGATGGGGATTGTCAACGACAACTGGTTGGTAGAACGGTCTGCGCAGGTCAGGCCGGGGACGTTGCAGGGACTGGTGTGAGAAACGAAGCTCAGCGTATTCTGTCGCCGCGACCGACGGTCGAGGTTCTTCGCCGAAACGAGATCTGCTCGCGCATCCTGGACGCTGCAGAGGAATGCCTGCTGCAATCCGGGTTCCGGTCGCGGGTGCATGCAGCGATTGCCCAGCGAGCGGGCCTTTCGCGGCCCACGGTTTACAAGTACTTCGGTGATCAGTCGGCGATCATCGAAGCTCTGTTCGAGAGGGAAGCCGCACGGTTTCTCACGCGGCTCAAGCCCGTGGCCGATAGCACTCACCATGCGAAGGCGCGACTCGTCGAGAGCATCGTTCTCATTGTCAGTCATGCCCGTGAGCACGAACTGCTCCAGAAAACGCTACGCGAAGACCCCCAATTGATCATGCAGTTGTTCGCTGCGCGCGGTGGCACTCTGATCGAGCGTGTTGCCGAATTCATGTCCCCTTACTTCATGCGTGGCACCGATGATCCAGACCAGAGTTCGCTCGTTCCACTCGCCGAGTGGCTGTACCGCATGGTGACATCGCTGATCACCACTCCGGGGCTCGTGGACACAGATAGCCCGGAGAAGTTGCGTGACTTCGTGACCGAGCTGCTAGAACTTCCGTCACTGGGAAGCGCGCCGAAGACACGGCAGGTCAGCGTCAGCGCAACAGTGTGACTGTGGCACCGTTAGCGGTATGCGGACGCTTTATGTCATCGGTATTGGTGCTGGAGACCCCGAACATCTCACGCTGCAGGCAATCAAGGCCATGCGTCGCTCCGACGTGGTTTTCATCGTCGACAAAGGGGCAGGTAAAGCTGAACTTGTCGACGTGCGCCGCGGGATGCTCGCGGAGCACGCGCCCGACTGCCGGATTGTCGAAATACCGGACCCGCCGCGCGACCGCACTGCGACAGGCGTCCAAGCGGCGTATGAAGGACAGGTTACCGACTGGCATCACCGTCGTGCCGCACTGTTCGCGGACGCGGTGCGCCGCGAACTCGATTACGAGAGCGTAGGCGCGTTCCTCGTCTGGGGTGATCCGGCGCTGTATGACAGCACGCTGCGCGTTATCGACTTGATGCTTGCCGCGAAGTCGGTGGAATTCGAATACGAGGTCATTCCAGGTATCACCAGTATTCAGGCGCTCGCAGCGAAGCACCGGATCCCGCTGAATCGGATCGGCGAATCGATACACGTCACCACCGGCCGTCACCTAGCGGAGGGACTACCGCCAGGTGTCGACAATGCGGTCATTATGCTCGATGGCGCGTGTGCCTTCTCCGACGTTCCCGGAGATGACTTCGACATATATTGGGGCGGCAACGTCGGCACCCGCAACGAGGTGCTTGTCGCGGGAAGCCTGCGCAGCGTGGAACACGAGATCGAAGCGCGGCGATCGGAACTGAAAGACCGCGCTGGCTGGGTGATGGACACCTACATTCTGCGCCGCCACCGGCCGTGAACCGCGCTAGTACAGCGCTGAGGGGCCACCTGGCCGGCCGAGGCCTGGCTGGTCGCTGTCCCAGCTCTGCGGTACCAGGCCCCACTTTTCTAGTTCACGAATCGCGAGACTTCGTAGCGCTTTCGAATCGGGAAAGCGGAGCGGATTCACGCCGATGACAGACAGGGTGTAGCGGCTGCCGCTGCGCACCAGGCATAGGTCGAGGCTGAACGGGGACTCCAGTGCAGCCATAGGTGTCAGCCCAGGATGCACGGCCCGTGCGGCAGTCGACTCGATCTGGTAGGGGCCCAGCTGTGTCAGACCCTCGGGAAGCTCGCCAACGTATGTGGCGACGGCATCGGCCAGGCCGGTTGTTCGCACGAGCCGCGCCGCGATGCGGTCCGGCACGATATCCAGGATTTCCGTAGGCATGCTGGCTGGCCGGGCATCCTGGGGGAACTTCTCGGCGACGGCTTTGGCGAACGCCACGCGACACGTGTCCCGCACCAGAAACAGCTCGCCGTACCGGGTACCGCGGGGGCGAAGCGTCACGGGGGCGATTGTCAGTTCGTTGGTTCGCACCGGTGTCCGGCCCGCGATGGTACCCAGCTCTGACAGGTCGACGGGCACGCCGATCGTGACGGTCTCATTCGCTGTTCGGGCACCGCTGCTGAAAAGCAAGTTGGCTGCAATCCCAACGAGCAGGCTATTGGGGGTGCCACCGGATTTCGCAGCGACGGCATCCCACTCCGCGGCGTCGACGTCGATGATGGTGGCAGGCTCCCGCCACGACTCATCGAGTCTGCCACTTTTTGCCAGCGTGACCGCACGTTTGCGGCGCAGCACATCAATCCGGTTGAGCCGCAGGTACCGCACGATCTCGTCCCGGTTGGAGCCCTGGATGAAGATCGTGTAGAACGCCACGAAGGCGCCAGCGAGTAGCGCCCAGTACTGTCGGCAGGCGGTCGCCAGTTCCCGCCAGATGCTCAGCCGCGTCGCTGGCAACTCGGGCACGTCCGAGACGCTGGCAGTATCTCCGCTGATCGCCGCGCGCACCGCGGCGATCATGCCCTGCGC
Source organism: Hoyosella sp. YIM 151337 (assembly GCF_026041215.1). Classification (GTDB taxonomy): domain Bacteria; phylum Actinomycetota; class Actinomycetes; order Mycobacteriales; family Mycobacteriaceae; genus Hoyosella. Next base: position 154,523 of record NZ_JAPEIQ010000006.1, on the reverse strand, counting down.
GTCGGTGAGGGCGTGCGAGCACACCAGCGACATCACCATGCCGCCGTCTTCGAGACGCGCGACGCTGAACTCCCACCCGATCCCGTGTTCGGGGTTCAACCGGACTTGAGCGCGCTCGTCTGCCCAGTCGACGATGTCTTCACGGCGGATCGGCTGCGGGGCGCGGTGCACCGGTGCGATGCTTGCACCGCGCGCCCAGTAGTGGCGGCCGCCGGGGATTCTGGGGCGGACCGCTCGACGGTTGAGCGGCCCCACGGCCAGTCCGCTATGCAGGTCCGCGAGCGTAGCCTCGTCGACGACATCGCGGAGCATCCACAGCCCCTGCATGGCGACCTGGACACCGTGACCGCGATGCATGCGGACGAAATGCGTGTCGACAATGCTCAGGTATTCGACGGTGGCCTTGTGCTCGCTCATGCGCGTCCGCGCCACCTCCGGTACTGCGCGAGAAGTGCAGCGGTCGATGAGTCAGCGTCGCCGGCTGTCGCTTCCGCGCCGGTCACGGCGGGCAACAACGCTTTGGCCTGGGTCTTTCCGAGTTCGACGCCCCATTGGTCAAACGGGTTTATGCCCCATACCGTGCCCTGCACAAGCACCTGGTGTTCGTAGAGGGCTATGAGTTGTCCCACGGCGGACGGGGTGAGTTTGTGAGCGAGGATCGTCGTGCTCGGCCGGTTACCCGGCATGACCTTGTGCGGCACAATTGCGGCGGGTGTGCCCTCGGCGGCGATCTCGTCGGCAGTCTTCCCGAAAGCAAGCACTTGAGTCTGGGCGAAGAAGTTCGACATCAGGAGATCGTGCATGCCCACACCGTCACCGCTGTCGATGTCACCAGTGGGCTCAGCGAACCCGATGAAGTCGCAGGGGATGAGCCGCGTGCCCTGATGCAGAAGCTGATAGAAGGCGTGCTGACCGTTGGTCCCGGGTTCACCCCAGAAGATCTCTCCGGTGTCGGTCGTGACTGGTTCGCCGTCGATGCGCACCGACTTCCCATTCGATTCCATCGTGAGCTGTTGCAGGTACGCGGGGAAGCGGGCAAGGTCGTTCGAGTAGGGGAGCACCGCACGGGATTCCGCGCCGAAGAAGTTGGTGTACAGCACTCCGAGCATCCCGAGTACCACTGGTGCGTTCTGTTCTAAGGGCACTTCCCGGAAGTGCTCATCGATTCTGCGGAACCCGGCGAGGAACTCCGCAAACTGTTCCTTGCCGATGGTGAGCATAACGCTCAGTCCGATCGCCGAATCGACCGAGTAGCGGCCCCCCACCCAATCCCAGAACCCGAACATGTTGTCGGTGTCAATGCCGAATTCCGAGACACGGTCCGCGTTCGTGGACACCGCGACGAAGTGGTGCTTGACCGCCGTCTCGTCCGTCCGCAGTTTTTCGAGAAGCCACGTGCGCGCCGCACGGGCGTTGCTCAGCGTCTCGAGCGTCGTGAACGTCTTCGACGCCACGATGAAGAGCGTAGTGGCGGGATTGAGCCGGTCCAGCGTCGCAATGAGATCGGCGGGGTCGACATTCGACACGAAGTGAGCGGTAATGCCCGCGTTGGAATAGGCGCGCAATGCCTGGTAAACCATCGCTGGCCCTAGATCGGACCCACCGATGCCGATGTTGACGACATCCGTGATGCGTTCGCCGGTCGAACCACGGAAGACACCGTTGCGGACCGAGTCGGTGAACCCGCCCATCCGGTCGAGGACGCTGTACACATCACGGATAACGTTTTGGCCGTCGACCGACAGTGTGGACGTCCGCGCGGCGCGCAAGGCTGTGTGCAGAACAGCACGGTCTTCCGTTGTGTTGATGTGAGCGCCACGCAGCATCGCGTCACGCTGCTCGGGGAGGCCTGCGGCGCGCGCGAGGTTTGCGAGCAGTGAGATGGTTTCTGGGGTTGCGAGATGCTTGCTGAAATCGATGTACAGGTCCCCAGCGTGCAGAGTCATCGCACTGCCGCGCCCGGGGTCTTCGGCGAAGAGGGCGCGCAGACTCGTTTCCTTCAAGGTCTTTACGTGAGTTGCTAGGGCCTGCCATTCGGCAGACGCTGAAATATTGTTCACTATCGCTCCCGCTTGTGGCATTCGAAAAATCCGCCGGCTGGTGAGCAAACGCCCCGAACCGACAGGTCTGAGACTAGCGGGTGGACATCTTCGGTGACAGGCGAAGTCACGACACGGGCGGGACATGCCCGCACCAGCAAACAGCGTGCGGACGATGGCCCCTCGGGTGTAGGTTTCGACACATCAATGGTGGGAAGGTCCTGAGAATGCCAGCGCAACAAGATGAGTCACGTGAACAGCGCACCGAGCGGTTGCTTGAGGCAGTGCCGAAGGGCCTTTGGGTCGGAGGCAAACAGCAGCCTGCCGCGTCCGGCAAGACCTTTCCCGTGCACAACCCTGCGACCGGCGAAGTGCTGATCGAGGTCTCAGATGCTGGACCGGATGATGGGGCAGCAGCCCTCGACGCGGCAGTTGATGCGCAGGATGCCTGGGCGCAGTCCCCGCCACGGGAACGCGCCGAGATCCTGCGGGCCGCGTACACCGCGATTGCCGACCGCAAAGCCGATATGGCGCACCTGATGACGCTGGAAATGGGCAAGGCACTCCCGGAGAGTGAAGCCGAAGTTGCGTACGGTGCCGAATTCTTCCGCTGGTTCAGCGAGGAAGCCGCTCGAATCTCTGGTCGTTTCACGCCTGCCCCGGCAGGCAATGGGCGCATCCTCACCTTGCGGCGTCCGGTAGGCCCGTGTCTAGCTATTACGCCCTGGAACTTTCCGCTAGCGATGGGTACCCGCAAGCTCGGCCCAGCCATCGCCGCCGGGTGCACGATGATCGTCAAGCCCGCTGGCGCCACTCCGCTCACGATGCTGATGCTCGGCCAGATTCTCGCGGAAGCCGGACTGCCAAAGGGTGTGGTCTCCATTCTGCCCACCTCGCGCTCTTCGGATCTGTCTGCGCCGCTGCTCGGGGACGCGAGGCTTCGTAAGCTCACTTTCACGGGGTCGACGCCTGTCGGACGGGTGCTCGTCAAACAATCCGCGGAGCATCTGCTGCGAACATCGATGGAACTGGGTGGGAACGCGCCGTTTGTGGTGTTCGACGACGCGGACATTGATGCGGCCGTCGATGGTGCGATGCTCGCGAAGCTGCGTAACGGAGGGGAGGCCTGCACTGCGGCGAATCGCTTTCATGTTGCCAACGCTGTGCGGGCAGCCTTCACCGAGAAACTGGTGGCGCGCATGTCCGATGTACGGATGGGACCCGGTCTTGATCCAGGTGTTCAACTCGGCCCGCTGATCAACTCTGACCAGCTCACGACCGTCCAGGGGCTGGTGCAGGATGCGATCGCCAAAGGTGCACGGCTCCTCACCGGCGGTGTGGCCCCGGAAGGGCCCGGATACTTCTACCCACCCACCGTGCTGACCGATGTCCCGCGCGACGCGCGCATCCTCAAGGAGGAAGTCTTCGGCCCAGTCGTTGCGATCACTGGATTCGACACGGAAGGCGAGGGCATCGCGCTAGCCAACGACACCGAGTACGGCCTTGCCGCCTACGTCTACACCCGCGACCTGAGCCGGGCGTTGCGGATCGCCGAGAACGTGGAATCCGGCATGGTGGGAATCAACCGCGGCGTGATTTCTGACGTGGCTGCGCCGTTCGGCGGTATCAAAGCCTCCGGTTTCGGGCGCGAAGGTGGCATCGAAGGCATCGACGAGTATCTCGAGACGCGCTATGTGGCGCTGCCGGCGCCGTAGCACCGGCAGCAGGTGGCTTATTCGTGTCCGAGGCGGCCGCGTCCGAGGCGAAGAAGCAAGATCGCTAAGTTGTGGCCCTCGGGACCGAGCACACTGAAGCGTTCGATGACCTTCATCTCGCGGTTGTGCACGAGCCGGGTGCCGCCGGACGCCATGCGGAGCTGCCCGATTCGGCGAGATACCTCGGTCCGGCGCTGAACAGCTTCAAGGATCTGCTTGTCGAGGCGATCGATCTCCTCGCGCAGGGCATCGATCTCGGTATGTCCGCTTGGCTGTTCGTCACCGTCTGGGGTGGCGCCGTTATCTGCTGACTGAGTGGTCATCTTCTCTCCTGTGCGTGGGGTCACCGGGACTGCCGGATCCAGCAACACGCTGTTCGTGAATACCCTCTACCCGTGTCCGGACCCCTGAACACCAAATGCGTCCGATTGTGCCATGAGGTTGGCGGCGTGCAATCTTCGGTGCCGGGGAGCACCGGGCCAGAAACTGTCGGTGAGGGCACCTATGCTGGTAGAGCGAGTGGCCAGTTGTGGAAGAGGGATGTTGTCGATTACTGCGGATTCAATTGACCAAGACCAAAGGCCCCATCGGCCCCCGTCCGGTGGAGCGGAGGGGCTGCTTGACGGGCTGAATCAGCAGCAGCGGGAAGCTGTTCTGCACGAGGGTTCGCCGCTGCTTATTGTCGCTGGCGCGGGTTCGGGCAAGACTGCGGTGCTGACGCGGCGAGTTGCTTATTTGCTCGCGGAACGGCAGGTGCGGCCAGCTGAGATCCTCGCAATCACTTTCACGAACAAGGCTGCTGCAGAAATGCGTGAGCGGGTCGCCCAGCTTGTCGGCCCGCGCGCAGCGTCCATGTGGGTGGCGACCTTTCACTCGACGTGCGTGCGGATCTTGCGCTCGCAGGCCGGTCTGGTGGAAGGGCTGAACTCCAACTTCTCGATCTACGACGCTGACGATTCTCGCCGCCTTCTAGCGATGATCGCCAAGGATCTTGAGCTCGATGTGCGCCGCTACACGCCCCGAATGCTCGCTACGCAGATTTCCAACCTGAAGAATGAGCTGATCGGCCCGGCCGAGGCGGCACGGGACGCTGAGGGGGACTCCGCAGAGCTCACCCGCACGGTTGCGCGCGTGTACAGTCTCTACCAGCGCCGCCTGCGTGAGGCCAATGCGCTCGATTTCGATGACCTTATTAGTGAGACAGTCCGGATTCTGCAGGAGTTTCACGAGGTCGCCGCGTATTACCACCGGCGGTTCCGGCATGTGTTAGTCGATGAGTATCAGGACACTAACCACGCCCAGTACGTCCTAGTGCGCGAACTCACGGGTGCAGGTGCACAGGAGACCGAGGGCGTACCGCCCGCGGAGCTGTGCGTAGTGGGCGATGCGGACCAATCGATCTACGCCTTCCGCGGAGCAACCATTAGGAACATCGTCGAATTCGAGCGCGATTTTCCGGATGCGCGAACGATTCTGCTGGAACAAAACTATCGCTCGACGCAGACGATTCTGTCCGCCGCGAACGCAGTAATCTCGCGCAACGCTGGACGGCGGCCGAAGCGGCTATGGACCGACAGTGGAGATGGCGAGGCCATCGTCGGCTACGTAGCGGACAGTGAACACGACGAAGCCACCTTCGTTGCGTCCGAAATCGATCGTGTAACCGGCGGCGGAGCCATAGGTGGTGGTTCGGCCGAGAACATCAAATACAGCGACATCGCAGTCTTCTACCGCACCAACAGCTCCTCTCGCGCGTTTGAAGAGGTTTTTATCCGGCACGGTTTGCCGTACAAAGTCGTGGGGAGCGTGCGATTTTACGAGCGCAAAGAGGTGCGAGACATCGTCGCGTATCTCAGGGTCCTCGCGAACCCGGAAGATACGGTCAGTTTGCGCAGAATACTGAACACGCCGCGGCGCGGCATCGGGGACCGGGCCGAGGCTTGCGTCGCGGTGCACGCTGAGCAGCGTGGAATCAGCTTCGCTGAAGCGGTGCGGGACGCCGCTGAGGGCCGCGTGCCGCTGCTGGGGACGCGGGCGCACCGTGCGATCGCGTCGTTTGTGGAGTTGCTTGACGCGCTGCGCGCGCCCCTCCTTTCTCGGACACCCGATGCGCTCGACATCGGGGAGTTGATCGATGGCATCCTCACGATGACGGGCTACCGCAAAGAGCTCGAAGCCAGCAATGACCCGCAGGATGGTTCCCGGCTCGACAATCTCAACGAACTCGTCAGTGTTGGCCATGAGTTCAGTGCGGAAGCTGCTCAGTTGCTCGCGGATGGCTATGAGCCCGCGGAGGGTGATCCGGAGCCCGGTTCGCTCGACGCTTTCCTCGAGCGTGTGGCGCTTGTCGCCGATTCAGACCAGGTGCCGGATTCCACTGACGGAGTCGTCACCCTGATGACTCTGCACACCGCCAAAGGCCTGGAGTTCCCGGTCGTGTTCGTTACCGGCTGGGAGGACGGGCAGTTCCCGCACATGCGGGCACTCGGGGATCCAGACGAACTTGCCGAGGAGCGGCGCCTGGCGTACGTGGGTATCACGAGGGCGCGGCACCGCTTATATGTGACGCGCGCGGTTACCCGGTCCGCCTGGGGGCAGCCGGTGTCGAATCCAGAGTCGCGGTTTCTGCAAGAGATCCCCGAGGAACTCGTGGACTGGAAGCGCCGGGCACCCGCCGCGCGGGCTTTCGGTGGTGGCCGGGCTATCGGATCGCGGTGGGGTGGGTCCGGTGGTGCCGGGGGTTATGACTCTCCTTTTGGCGGCAGTCGCCCTGGCGCAGGGACCCGGGGGCGGGGTGGTGCACCACTGACGCTGAACCCAGGCGATCGTGTCAGTCACGACAAATACGGACTCGGTACGGTGCTCGCAACCGAGGGCAGCGGCAATCTCGCTCGCGCCACAATCGACTTTGGCGTGTCCGGAAAAGTGTCATTGCTGCTTATCGGCGGTGTACCTATGGTGAAGCTGTAGCGTCAGCACAAGCGAATATCCGCGCTGGACATCGTCCAGCGCGGATATTATGCCTACGGTAGCGGTTGCGAATTATCCGCGGCCGCCGAAAACGTCGATCCCGAGGCCCGCAAGCCACCCGATCGGATCAATCTTGTTGTCGCCGCCGATCCACACTTCGAAGTGAACGTGCGGGCCGGTGGAGAAGCCGCGGTTGCCAACTGTCGCGATCTGCTGCCCGGCGTGCACCCGGTCACCCACGGAAACAATGTTGGTGTCGTTGTGACCGTAAACAGTGATCGTTCCGTCGTCGTGGCGGATCCGCACCCACAAGCCGAAGCCGGCGGCCGGACCGGAGTCGATAACCTCGCCGTCGGCGGCAGCGACAATCGGTGTGCCAATAGGCGCGGCGATATCGATACCACCGTGCAGAGTGCCCCAGCGCTGACCGAAAGTAGAGGTCAGCACACCAATAACGGGAAGCGCGGCGACTGGGCGGCGCATCTCGGCCTCGCGGGCAGCCCGTTCGTCAGTGAAGCGCTTGGCGGTAGCAAGCTGCTGGGCGTACGACGAAGGATCGAGCGCACGTGCGACGTTAAGAACCTGCACGGTTCCGGACGGACTGGTGGAGTCCGCGGTCGCCGCGAATGCGGGGGCGTCCAGCGCGGTCCCCGTGCTAGCGAACGTAATATTGCTGTCGGCGTGTGCCGCTGTGTCGCCCATCAGCATGGCTTGGCCACCCACAAATGTGGCGCCAATGGTGACGGCGGCTAGTGCTATTCGGCCCTTCGGGGCACGTTTCTGGGCATGTTTATTTAGTGTGGTGCGCAGCATGGATTCCAGAAAGGGGTGCGAATCCCTCGGGTCGATTCTGCTACAGCGCCGCGACGCGCCGCAGTGTCATCCCGGTTGATGACTCCGGCGGGCGCTGTCGGGGTGCGCCGCACCGGTGCACGGTCGCTCAGCGCGGGCGGTAAATCTGTCGGGATGCCCGCAGTGTTCGTAGGACCGTGATTTCACTGCGATGAAAGGTAACGAAACGGTTGCGATGGCTGCAAGCAGTTCGGGTTTGATTCACGGAACTGAGAGCGCTCTCACATTTTCACCTGGGAAAACGTGAATTCAGCTGTGTGCACCGTTACTACACCTGCTTGCACCTTCTCACTATGTGGGAGTTGCGCCGAAGCGGATGTTTATTTCGCGAATACCGGTTTGTCGGGTTAGTGGGGGTCCGTGTCTGGGTGATGAACTCGAGCCAAAAGGCCCCCGCTGTGCGAAAGCCTCTTGAGAAAAGGGTCCGAACAAGGCCGCCGGCGCGATAGGTTAGACGTGACCAAAAAGTGACATATCACACGTCCCGGCATACCCCCTGTAGTGAGCTGGGCTGCCTCGACTAAGGTCCGACTTGGCTCACCCCAAACCTGGGTGGGCGACACAGTAGATGAGACGGTGAGCACATGGATCTCTTCGAATACCAAGCGAAAGAACTTTTCGCGAAGCACGGAGTCCCCACCACTCCGGGCCGGGTAGCTGACACGGCGGAAGAAGCCGAGCAAATCTCGGCCGAAATCGGAAAGCCCGTCGTGGTCAAGGCTCAGGTCAAGACCGGAGGACGTGGTAAAGCGGGCGGCGTCAAGCTCGCTTCGGATCCCGCCGATGCAAAAGCGAAGGCGGAGGGGATCCTCGGACTAGATATCAAAGGGCACGTCGTCAAGCGCCTCCTTGTAGCCGAGGCAAGCGACATCAAAGAGGAGTACTACATCTCCTTCTTGCTCGATCGCGCCAACCGGACATTCCTGGCGATGTGTTCCAAGGAAGGCGGCGTTGAGATCGAGCAGGTCGCCGCTGAGACACCGGAAGCGCTCGCTAAGGTTCCGGTCGACGCGACCGAGGGCGTTGATCTCGCGTTCGCGCGCAAGATCGCAGAGGACGGGAAGCTTCCCGCGGAAGTCCTCGACGCCGCAGCTGAAACCATTGCGAAGCTGTGGGAAGTCTTCGTGAAAGAAGACACCCTCCTCGTAGAGGTGAACCCGCTGGTCCGCACCCCGGACGATCAGATCCTTGCCCTCGACGGCAAGGTCACCCTCGACGGCAACGCCGATTTCCGCCAGCCTGAGCATGAAGAGTTCGTCGACGCCGAAGCTGCCGACCCGCTCGAAGCGAAAGCCAAGGCCAAGGGCCTCAACTACGTGAAACTCGACGGTGAGGTGGGCATCATCGGTAACGGCGCCGGACTTGTCATGTCCACGCTCGATGTTGTTGCCTACGCAGGTGAGAACTACGGCGGGGTGAAGCCCGCCAACTTCCTCGACATTGGTGGCGGTGCATCCGCAGAAGTTATGGCAAACGGTCTCGACGTGATCCTCAACGATCCCAGTGTCAAGAGCGTGTTCGTCAACGTGTTCGGCGGTATCACCGCTTGCGACGCTGTCGCAAACGGCATTGTGAAAGCTCTAGAAATACTCGGCGATGAGGCAAACAAGCCGCTCGTCGTGCGCCTGGACGGCAACAACGTCGTCGAAGGCCGCCGCATTCTCGACGATGCCGCGCACCCCCTGGTGCAGCAGGTGGACACCATGGACGGCGCGGCCGCACGCGCCGCTGAACTCGCCGCCGCGGCGAAGTGACAAGGAGCGGATCGTGGCAATCTTCCTGACCAAAGACAGCAAGGTCATCGTTCAGGGCATCACCGGCGCCGAAGGCACAAAGCACACCCGTCGCATGGTGAAGTCGGGAACTAACATTGTCGGCGGCGTGAACCCCCGCAAAGCGGGCAGCGACGTCGACGGCATCCCGGTGTTCGCGACCGTCAAGGAAGCTATGGAGAAGACCGGCGCGGACGTGACGGTCGTCTTCGTTCCGCCCGCATTCACCAAGGCTGCGGTGATTGAGGCAATCGACGCTGAGATTCCCCTCGCGGTCGTCATCACTGAAGGTATCCCTGTCCATGACACCACCGAGTTTTGGGCGTACAACCTCAAAAAGGGTGGCAAGACACGGATCGTTGGCCCGAACTGCCCGGGTGTTATCAGCCCCGAGCAATCGAATGCTGGCATCATCCCGGCAGACATCACGAGCGCGGGCAAAGTAGGTCTCGTGTCGAAGTCCGGGACACTGACGTACCAGATGATGTACGAGCTCCGTGACTTCGGGTTCACCACGTGTGTTGGCATCGGTGGTGACCCGGTGATCGGCACCACGCACATTGACTGTCTGCAGGCTTTCCAGGATGACCCGGAAACCGAACTGATCGTCATGATTGGTGAGATCGGCGGTGACGCGGAAGAGCGCGCGGCCGACTACATCAAGGCGAATATTAGTAAGCCGGTCGTTGGTTACGTTGCCGGCTTCACCGCCCCAGAGGGAAAGACGATGGGCCACGCTGGCGCCATTGTCTCCGGTTCGTCCGGTACCGCGCAGGCGAAGAAGGACGCACTCGAAGCGGCAGGTGTCCGGGTTGGCAAGACGCCTTCCGAGACCGCCGCGATCGCGCGCGAGATCCTTGAGAAGCTCTGACGCGCTCTACACCTCGCCGGGCCGCTGCCACAATTCGGGCAGCGGCCCGTCTGGTTTTTGGCCGAGCGCTGTGACCAAACGCGCGTCTGCGCTACGGCGCGCCTGCCGGCCTCGGCGCAGGGAAGGTGCCACCCTCGATAACGATGACTGATCTGCACGTCCGACCCGGAAATCCCGGTAGGGAAGAGTCTGCTCCAGGGGTGCCTCCGGAGGCGGCGCGGACCCTGATGAAAGCGGCATTTCTGCCGACCGGTGTGACTGCCGGAATCATCGTCATTATCGTGCTCGCGGTACTGCTCACCGGTGACGGTGACTTCACAGGAGCCTTTGCCGCGGTAGGTGCAGGCTGGCTCGCGATCCACCAAGTCTCACTGCCGATATCCGGTGTGCGGTTAGGTGTCCTGCCAATTCTGGCGACCGCGGCGATCTTCGCGGCGTCGTATCACCAGTGCAAGAAAGTGGCTCGTGGTGGGCTTGAGCTGCGGGACGCTGCCCAGCTCGCTGCAGCGGTCGTGGGCGTGCCGCTGGTGATGACGATCATCGCGCTCGCCGTCGTCAAGGACGCATCGACGGTGCTGAAGATCGCCACACCAAACTTCTTCCAGGCCTTCGCGTGGACGATCGGCATCCACGGAATCGCCGCCGCGTTCGCACTGGGCCGGTCTTTTTGGCAGCCGTACGCCGAGCTGCTGCGAATACCGGGCTGGGGCTGGGACGCTTTGCGTGCGGCACGGCGCGGAGGGGTGACCCTCGCCGCGGCGGGTCTCGCGGCCACGCTGGCGCTGCTAGCCGCGTCCCTCGACGATATCGTCGCTGTGCTGGAAGCTCACCACGGCGCCGCTGCGCCACTAGGTCTCACGGCCTTGTCACTGCTGTATCTGGCGAATGTGGTGGTGGGTGTCGTCGGCGTGAGCACGGGCGCTGCGATAACGATCGGCGAGGGCTACATCAGTCTGTTTGGATTCGTACCCGCGCCGGTGCCCACCGTGCCTGTGCTGGCGGCATTGCCGGTCTCCGGCCCGGAGCCGTGGTGGCCCCTGCTAATGCTTATCCCCGTTGCGGCTGGCGTGTCGATCGGACAGTTTCTGCACAGCGCCGCGCTGCCAGCGAGGCAGGCATTCAGCGCGGCCGCGTGCGCCGCAGTGGTGGCGAGCGCAGGTTACTTCCTGTTGGCCGTCGCAGCGGGCGGCGCGCTGGGAGTCTTCGGCAGCGCGACGCTGGCCCCCTTGTACGGCGGACTTTTCCTGTGCGGGTGGCTCCTGCTTTCGAGCAGTGCCGCGCTGGGGCTACTGCTGTGGATGTCGCGCAGGAAGGACCGGCACGAACGGCGTGCCGAGGTGGAGCGCGCGATCGCGGAAGCGCTCGCCGAAGAACAGGCGCGTGAGCAAGCCACGGCGGAGAAGCCCGAGACGGATGGTGCTGGCCCGGACACAAGCGAGACCGCGCAAAAAAGCGGGCTCCTCGCCCTGGTCCGCCAGCGGGTACCGGCGGTTCCCGTCTCCGTCACCGCAATCCCGGGGGCAGTGAGCAAGCTGCGCAAGAACCTGCCTGGTGTAAGCAAACCGGATAAGCCGGAGCCGGAAGTGGACGCCAGCTCGGCCGGGGAAGAAGTCAGTGCACCCGCGCAAGCGGCGCCGGAAGCTGACGATTCCGGGAATTCTGCCACGGACTCGGCCGCAGCGAAGTCCCCGGACAACGACGATGACGCGGTCGGCGAATCCAGGGACGGGAAGGCTGACAGCGCGCACGAGGGCGGAAACGAGAGCGACCCGCAAGACGTGCCCGCGAGTCATGGCCAGCAGAAGTGGAAGATCTGGCGCCGGAAAAAAGACCACTGAGCTGAGCCCGGTCTGCGACAGACGACGGGTCGGTGGAGCGGACCCCGGAAATTCGCCTTCGCGCCGAGCGGCTAGGCTATGTGCCGGTAGCAAGCTCTCATGAGCTGGCACGTTCGGTAATCAGGAGATCCGCGCTGAATAGCCACACTGACGTTGAATCCGCACCCGTCGCCGCAGCTGCGGGGGGCGCGCGTGAAGTGCCGTCTCGCCTCGTCGTGCTCGCCTCAGGCTCCGGAACGCTGTTCGAAGCCCTGGCAGAAGCCGCCCGAGGCGATTATCCGGCCCGAGTCACCGCGCTGGTGACTGATCGCGGGTGTGAGGCGGAAAAACGGGCGGAACGTTTAGGCATCGAGGTTGTGCGGGTCACTCCGCGGGAGTACGACAGCCGTGCGGACTGGAATCGTGCGCTGACGAAAACCGCCACTGACTACGACCCTGATTTCGTCGTCACCGCGGGTTTCATGAGAATCCTTGGGCCAGACTTTCTGTCAGCCTTTCCTGGGCGGATAGTGAACAGTCACCCGGCGCTACTGCCGGCGTTTCCTGGGGCGCATGCCGTGCGTGACGCCCTGGCATACGGAGTGCGGGTGACGGGAACGACGATCCACATCGTGGACGAAGGTGTGGACACGGGGCCAGTGCTTGCGCAGGAACCGGTAGCAATCGAGCTTGATGACTCAGAGGCGTCACTGCACGAGAGAATCAAGGCTGTTGAGCGGCGCCTCCTCGTTGAGGTGGTCGCCGGGCTAGTAACAAAAGGTGTGATTATCGATGGACGGAAGGCACTGATCCCGTGAGTCAAGCGAGCTCGCACGCCGAGCAGATCCCGGTTCGGCGTGCGCTGATCAGCGTGTACGACAAAAGTGGTCTCGAAGACCTCGCACGCGGACTCGCCGCCGCGGGTGTCGAGATTGTTTCCACCGGCTCGACCGCGAGCCGCATCTCGGCCGCAGGTGTCGATGTCACGCCCGTCGAGGAGTTGACTGGCTTCCCCGAGACGCTCGATGGCCGGGTGAAAACGCTGCACCCGCATGTCCATGCCGGCATTCTTGCGGACACCCGCAAACACGAGCACCTCGAAGCGCTCGATGAACTCGGGGTGGAGGCATTTCAGCTCGTGGTCGTCAACCTGTATCCGTTTACGGAGACGGTCGCATCCGGGGCAACCGAAGACGAATGTGTCGAGCAGATTGACATCGGTGGCCCATCAATGGTGCGTGCTGCGGCAAAGAACCACCCCTCAGTCGGAGTGGTGGTGGATCCCGCGCAGTACGGCCGCGTCATCGCGGCAGTTGATGCGGGCGGTTTCACACTGCAAGAACGCATCGAACTCGCTGCGGCCGCGTTTCAGCACACAGCCATGTACGACGTGGCGGTGGCGAGTTGGATGACCAGCGTGCGCGCGGCTGCGTCAGCCGATAGCCGTTTCCCCCGCTGGATGGGGGCCACCTGGGAGCGCCGCGCGTCGCTGCGGTACGGCGAAAACCCGCACCAGCAGGCGGCCCTGTACACCCGGCCCGGTGAAAGCGCCGGGATTGCGCAGGCGGAGCAGTTGCACGGCAAGGAGATGTCGTACAACAACTACACAGACACCGATGCCGCGTGGCGCGCGGCCTGGGATCATGACGGGCCGTGTGTCGCAATTATCAAGCATGCCAACCCCTGCGGTATCGCTGAATCCCGGCTCGATGGGGGTGCAGCGATCGCTGATGCGCATCGGCGCGCCCATGCCTGCGACCCGGTGAGCGCGTTTGGTGGTGTTATCGCCGCCAACCGGGAGATCACTGTTGAAATGGCGGAGCAGGTTGCGGACATCTTCACCGAAGTGATCGTCGCCCCTTCCTACGAAGAAGGAGCAGTCGACGTGCTGACACGGAAGAAGAACATTCGCATTCTGCGTTCTTCGGCACCGGCCCGGGCAGGTGCCGAGTTGCGTGCGGTTTCCGGCGGGGTGTTGCTGCAGGATCGCGACATTCTTGACGCGGAGGGCGACAACCCAGCCAACTGGACATTGGCGACCGGAGATGCGGCTGATGAAGCCACCCTGCATGACCTTGTTTTCGCGTGGCGGGCGTGCCGTGCAGTGAAGTCGAACGCGATTCTTCTCGCAGCCGACGGAGCCACGGTGGGGGTCGGAATGGGCCAGGTGAACCGCGTTGACGCGGCGCGTCTCGCTGTGACTCGTGCGGGCGATCGGGCGCGGGGGAGTGTCGCTGCATCAGACGCGTTCTTCCCCTTCCCCGACGGATTGCAGGTGCTACTGGATGCTGGCGTGCGGGCGGTCGTCCAGCCGGGCGGCTCCGTGCGGGACACTGAAGTTATCGCTGCGGCTAAAGATGCGGGCGTGGCGCTATACCTGACGGGGGCGCGGCACTTCGCGCACTGACAGCCTTGGCTTGTGTCATTCTGCCGCCGCTTTCCGAAGGCAGAATGACACAAGCGTCAGGCGAGCAAGAACGTGGCCGCCGCGATCGCGGGTATTGCCGTGAGCGTGGTGACTATCGCTGCGTCCCGGGCCAGCACAACTCCGCGCGTGTACCAGCTCGCGAAGATGAAGACATTCTGTGCCGTGGGGAGTGCTGCCATAACGACAACGCTGAACAGGGCGTGACCGTCCAGCCCGAACACGTATCGGCCGAGCAGATACGCGACAGCCGGCTGGATGAGTGTCTTAAACGTGGCCGCAAGTGCGACATCTCTGCGCGGACTGATTCCGCGCTGCAGGGCACGCTTGCCGTGCAGTGAGAGTCCGAATGCAATCAGTGCACCCGGAACGGAGATGCCTGCAACGAGGCTGATAGGCCGCTGCACAACTTCGGGCAGATTCGTGCCCAGCATCGAGAACAGGAGACCTGCCAGCGCCGCGATGAGGATAGGGTTCTTCAGCGGGGTGACGATCACCGTGAGTCGAGATCGGCGGTGACCACCCGGCAGCCGGGCCCGCATGGTGCTGACGTCCAGCACTGTGAGCGCAATGGGGTTGAGAACGAGCACCTGAAAGAGCAGGACCGGGGCAACGAGCGTCGCGTCCCCGAGAACGTAGACAGCGATCGGCAGCCCGAGATTTACGGCGTTGACGTATCCCGAGGCGAGCGCCCCGATCGTGGCTTCGGGCACTCTCCGGCGCAGCCACCACCGTGCGAGGACAAAGTACGAGACGCCGGCGACGAGAGCGGAACCGGCCGCGACTGCCAGCAGTGGCGAAAAGATGACTGCGAGGTCGGCGCGTGAGAGCGTGTCGAACAAGAGCGCGGGGGTAGCGACGAGAAATACCAGTCGGCTAATCGCTTGCTCCGCACCCGGGCCGAGTACGCCGGAACGGCCGAGGAGATACCCGACGACAACGATCGAGAAGATGACCGAGAAGCCGACGACCACTCCGGACACCTGGTACCCCTTTTCATTCGCTGCGCTAAGCAGCCTAGAGCCAGGAGTGGGCCGCACGGAATCCGAACGGCGGCAAATGTGATCAGGTACGCGCGCGTCGTGCTGTGACGAAAATTACCCTCACAGCGGAGTTGGCACAGCAAAACCCCCAGGGCACTCAACGTACTGCCTGGGGGTGTGAGCTATCGCGAAGTCAGCGGCTGGAGAAGGGAAGTAGCGCCATCTCGCGCGCATTCTTCACTGCTACTGCAACCTGGCGCTGCTGCTGGGGCGTCAGGCCGGTGACGCGGCGTGAACGGATCTTGCCACGGTCAGAGATGAAGGTGCGAAGCAGGTTGACGTCTTTGTAGTCAACCGTCTCGATACCCGCGGTGATCAGCGGGTTCTTCTTCGTCTTCCGGCTCTGCTCGCCACCCTTCTTCTTGGTGGCGACTGTTTTCTTCCCCATGTGTCCTTCGTTCCTGACGATCGTTGTTACCAGCTCGACTTGTTGACGCCGGGCAGTTCGCCGCGGTGCGCCATTTCGCGCAGCCGAACTCGAGAAAGCCCGAACTTGCGGAAGTACGCACGCGGACGACCGTCTACCGCGTCCCGATTACGTAACCTTACCGCACTTGCGTTGCGAGGCTGTCGCTGGAGTTCGCTGACGGCTGCCATCCGGTCCTCATCGGAGGTGGCCGGGTTGCGGATAATGTCCTTCAGTTCACTCCGGCGTGCGGCGTACTTTGCCACGACTGCCTTGCGTTGCTCGTTGCGAGCGATCTTCGATTTCTTAGCCATAAAACTCTACCTCAGCGCTCTTCCCGGAAGTCAACATGCTTGCGGACAACGGGATCGTATTTTTTCAGAACCAGCCGGTCTGGGTCGTTTCGCCGGTTCTTACGGGTGACGTATGTGAATCCGGTTCCTGCGGTGGACTTCAGTTTGATGATGGGGCGAACCTCATTGCGAGCCATTGTGTGTTCTCTCTTCGGGGGTGGGAAGCCGGCCGGTTAAATCTTGTCGCCGCGCGCGCGGATGCGTTTGACGACGGCCTCGATTCCGTCGCGATCGATCGTCTTGATGCCTTTTGCAGAAACGCGCAGCGTGACGTATCGGTTTTCGCTTGGCAGGAAGTAGCGGCGGCGCTGGATGTTGGGATCCCAGCGGCGGGACGTGCGCACGTGGGAGTGCGAGACGGACTTCCCGAAGCTGGGTTTGCGTCCTGTGACCTGGCAGTGCGCGGACATGGCGGCGGACCTCTCGTAAGTGACATTCGTTTTCGACAAAGCCGACTGAACACGGTACCTTCTTGAAAAGGATTCTGACAATCGTTACCGGCAACGGATTGCTGATAACCGCACAAGCGCAAGCTGTAAAGGGGAATGCTCGTGACCGATCAGCGCACACCAGTAGTGCTGGTCTGCGGATGGCAGGGAAGCTCCGCCGAACAGAAGGCCCGCGTGGTCGCGCAGTCGCTGCTGCGTGAGGGCACGACGATAGTCCACCACGACCTCAGCGAGGTGTCGACGGGGGTGGTGCGCCGAACGCTGATTACCGCAAACGGCCCGATTCCGCGGGAAAAGACGACGATCCTCGAGCTCGCGCACGGCTGCGTGTCGTGCACGCTGCGGGAAGATCTGCTGCCACTGTTGCGCCGGCTGCACACCCGCAGCCGGGTCGAGCGGATCGTGCTCCTGCTTGACCCGGTGCTGGAACCCGAGGCGCTGTCGTGGGCTATCGACAACGTGATGATCGAAGGCATGGTCGGTCATATCGACGGTCCCGCGAGCCTCGACGTCCGCGTCGACGCCACCGTCACGTGCCTCGATGCGGCGACGTGGCTCTCAGATGCCACCAGTGATGACACGCTGGAAGAACGCCAGATCACAGCGAGCCACGACGATGACCGCACAGTGGCGCAAGTCGTCGTGGGGCAGGTGGCATTCGCGGACGCCCTCGTCATTTCTGGGGACGCGGAGGACGGTTGGGAACAGGCGAAGTTGTGCGCCGTCCTGAGCAGGCTCGCACCAGGCGCGCCCATGGCGTGGATGGGAAACAAGCCGGCGATCGACGCAGAACGGCTGCTCGCGAACGTTCCCGCGCACTCGCGCCGCGGTGCAATCACCGACGCGCATTCGCCCATGCTTCGTGGCGAGCCGCCCCTCGATTCGGACTGCGGTGTGCAGATCGTCGAGTACACCGCGCAGCGTCCTTTCCACCCAGGGCGCCTGCACGAGGCGATCGACACGTTGCTCGACGGTGTCATCTGCACCCGCGGGCGCTTCTGGGTCGCGTCTCAGCCTGACCAGGTGCTGTGGATGGAATCAGCTGGCGGTGGCCTCCGCATCGCAGCCTCCGGGCTGTGGCTGGACGCGATGAGCCCAGCAGAACAGGGAGCCCAGCCGGAAGACCGCCGTGCTATTGCCGCCCTGCGGTGGCACCCACAGTTCGGTGACCGGGACTGCTCGATGGCGGTTCTTGTCCACGACGCTGACCCCCAGCGGATCACCGCGGCACTGGACATGGCGTTGCTGACTGACACTGAGCTCGCGCTCGGCGAGAAGGAATGGGCCACGTGGGACGACCCGTTCGGACAGTGGCATGAAGACCCCTGCGAAGACCTCGCCGGTACGGACAATGCGGTAGATCTCACCATCAGGAAAGAAGGACCCTAGTGAAAACTGGCATCCACCCCGACTATCATCCAGTCGTCTTCCAGGACGCAAACACGGGATCGATGTTCCTTACCCGCTCCACCGTTACGAGCGGCCGGACCATCACCTGGGAAGACGGAAACGAGTACCCACTGATCGTCGTCGACGTAACTTCGGAGTCGCATCCTTTCTGGACGGGCGCACAGCGTATCCTCGACACGGCTGGGCGGGTAGAAAAATTCCGTCAACGTTACGGCAACCGCGTGCGGCCTCGCGCCAAAGGCCAGTAAGCGGAAACTGAAAGGAACCTCATCATGGCAGTACCAAAGCGGCGGAAGTCCCGCTCGCGCACTCGCAGCCGCCGGGCGCAGTGGAAAGCCACCGCAGTCGACCTGGTGCCCGTGCGCGCCGGGGGCGAGGCGCTGCGTATCCCGCACCGCCTGCTCACCGCTGTCCGCCGGGGACTGATCGATCCGGATAAACTGCGCTGACCGCGTGCAACCAGAGGGCCCGTACGGATGTTTTTCCGTACGGGCCCTAGGCTTTGTGAGTGCTCCTCCGCATCCTCGACTTCTCAGGGATCGCTGTTTTCGCGGCCTCCGGCGCCCTTGTTGGAGTGTCGAAACGGCTCGACATCTTCGGTGTATGTGTCGTCGGAGTAATCACCGGGATCGGCGGCGGGTTGATCCGTGACGTCCTTCTGGGCATCAATCCGCCCACGTCGCTGCAAAATTGGCCGTACTTCGCCACCGCATTCGCGGCCTGCCTTGTGGTGCTGATACTGCATCCTGAAGTGCGGCGCATCCGGTCTGGCGTCCTCGTCCTTGACGCTGTCGGAGTTGGCGTTTTCGCAACTGGTGGCGCTGGCATCGCGCTCGCGAGTGGTGCGGGCGCGCTGGCGGCCACAATCATCGGGATGATCACCGCCATTGGCGGGGGTGTGCTGCGCGACGTCCTCGTCAACGAAATGCCGTTGCTGTTGCAGCGCGACTTATACGCGCTGCCAGCCCTGCTCGGTGCCATGGTGGTGGTCCTCGCAGACCTCTCACAGATGCCAGAGGACGCAGGCCTGATCGCTGGCAGTGTCATCGCGGCTGGGCTGCGCCTGCTGGCGCTGTGGCGCGGCTGGAATCTGCCGACAGCGCCCCGCCTCGCAGGGCGCTGACACGTCCGGCTGAGAAGAGATACGTTCCGAATGGGACGCTCTTAAGGATTACTTAGTTGCTCAGTACACACTAGGACCATGCGGATTCTCGTTGTGGATGATGACCGCGCCGTTCGTGAGTCGCTGCGGCGCTCGTTGTCGTTCAATGGTTACAGCGTCGACCTGGCGGTTGACGGTGCCGATGCGCTGGAAAAAGTAGCGGACTCAGCACCGGATGCGATTGTTCTCGACGTCATGATGCCACGGATGGATGGGCTCGAAGTGTGTCGTCGCCTGCGCAGTCAGGGGGACGAGCGCCCGATTCTGGTCCTCACCGCGCGTGACTCGGTGTCCGAACGCGTGTCGGGTCTCGACGCTGGTGCTGACGATTACCTGCCCAAGCCTTTCGCGCTTGAGGAACTGCTGGCGCGCCTGCGTGCATTGTTGCGCCGCCGCGCACCACATGAGGGGGGCGAGGGATCCGACACGATGGAATTCGCGGGTCTCAAAATGGATTTGGTGACGCGTGAGGTGACACGGAATGACCGTCCGATCAGCCTCACACGTACCGAGTTCTCGCTGCTTGAGATGCTGATGGCGAACCCGCGCCGCGTGCTCACTCGTGCGCGCATCCTCGAAGAGGTGTGGGGGTACGACTTTCCGACGTCCGGCAACGCGCTCGAGGTATACATCGGGTACTTGCGCCGCAAGACCGAATCCGAAGGGGAAGCGCGGATTATCCACACTGTGCGCGGCGTGGGTTACGTGCTGCGGGAAACGCCGCCGTGAGGGCGGACCGCCGGATCCTCACCCAGCCGCGCGAGTTCACCCGAACGATTTCCCTTCGTCTGCGCGTCGCGCTGCTCGCGACGACGGTTGTGGCATTCGCGGTTGCCCTGATGGCCGCTGCGGCGTACAGCGTCGTGTCGCGGGCGCTCTACAGCGAAGTCGATGAGCAGTTGCGCAACCGGGTCGACACGATGATCGACAGTTACACTGCGGAGCGGCTCGGGCCGGGTGCGCTGGGGACCGCGCGAGTGTTCTCTGAAAACCTCACCGTGATGCTGATTTTCCCCGACGGCACGTCGACGCACCTGCCGCCGCTGCTGGAGGTCGACGAGCCAGAATTCGCGGTGGTGCGCGGCGAAACCGAATCCTCGCTGCGGACAATTGGCAACCACCGGGTTTACGCGGAGCGCAGCCACGGCGGTGTCACCATCGTGCTCGGCCAGGACCTGGGTCCCACACGCGACATTCTCGACCGGATGGCGATTGTCCTCTTTGTCGTCGGTGGGTGCGGGGTTGTCTTGGCGGCCGCGGCAGGTACCGCGGTGGGGCGCACCGGTCTGCGGCCCGTGGGGCGGCTGACCGCGGCTGCGCAGCGGGTCGCGCGAACCGATGACCTCACGCCGATCCCGGTCACAGGGGATGACGAACTCGCGCGCCTGACTCAGGCGTTCAACGCGATGCTTGCCGCGCTGGCTGAGTCACGCGAGCGCCAAGCGCGCCTCGTTGCCGACGCCGGCCACGAGCTGCGCACTCCGCTGACTTCGCTGCGCACCAACATGGAACTCCTCATCGCGGCCAGCCGGCCGGAAGCTCCGGCGTTGTCCGCAGAAGATATGGAAGGGCTGCGCAACGACGTCATGGCGCAGATCGAGGAGCTTTCCACACTCGTCGGGGACCTCGTCGATCTCGCGCGCGAGGACGCTCCCGAGCCCGGTTTTGAACGAATCGACCTCGCTGATGTTGTCGACAAGTGTGTCGAGCGGGTGCGCAGGCGGCGCGGCGATGTGGTGATCGAGCCATACACTTTCCCATGGTTCACGTGGGGGGACCCAGGTGCGCTCAACCGGGCGCTGCTGAACGTCCTCGACAACGCCGCGAAATGGAGTCCGGATGGTGCGACCGTGCGCGTCCGGATGTCATTGCTTGCCCCGCGGACAGTGGAGATCTGTGTAGATGACGACGGCCCGGGTATACCGCCTGAAGAGCGACAACTCGTGTTCGAACGGTTCTACCGGTCAGATGCCTCGCGCTCGATGCCGGGCTCCGGACTGGGGCTCGCCATTGTGCAACACGTTATGCAGCGGCACGGTGGCACGGTGTCGATAGGGGAGTCGCCCAGCGGCGGGGCGCGCGTCACACTCCGCTTGCCTGGTGAGTCACCTAACGGTGCACCGGGGCCAACCTGATCTTTTCACGCCAGATTGACAGTTCCGTCTCACAGAAATTTCAGGCGGCACCGGCACGTTTGACGGAGTAGCGACGCTTGTGCCCGTGGGCATACCGGAAGAGGGGACAGATGAGTAACGAGCAGTATCCGCGCGAACCGCGCCCTGAGGAACCGGCCGCAGCTGGCAGCGGAGACACGCAGCGGTTTCCTGCTTATGATGCTCATCCCGACGCCGGCCAGCCAGGCGGGCTCGGTGTGCCGCCGCATGGTCATGGGCTGGGAGCGCACGGCCAGTATCAGCATGCCCCGTACCCGCAGGGGCCGCTATATCCGCCGGCTGAAACAGGTCAACCGCAGAAGCGCGGCACGAGCCGAACCGGCTTTATCGCGGGGGCGCTAGTGCTTGCGCTGCTGAGTGCGGGTATCGGCGGCGCGGTCGGTGGTTATGTGGCGAGCCAGGACTCGAACTCAGCTCCGCCGGCTGTTTCGGCTCCAGTCAGTTCTGGAGGCGGCGAAGCCGCCCCGGAAGGATCGGTGCAATGGGCTGCTGAGCGCATCATTCCCTCCGTCGTCATGATTGACGTGCGCACACAGCGCGCCTCGGGCAGCGGCTCGGGCGTAATTCTCAGTTCTGACGGGCTGATCCTCACCAACAACCATGTGGTTGCCCCCTCGGATGGGACGGTTGAGGTGTCCTTCTATGACGGGACCACCGCCACTGGACGGGTAGTCGCCGGTGATGTCAGCACCGACATCGCAGTGGTACAGGTGGAAGGCCGCACGGATCTGGTGCCAGCGACTATCGGCAGCTCTAGCGACCTCCGTGTGGGCCAGGACGTTGTCGCGGTGGGTTCACCGCTTGGGCTCGATGGCACCGTCACGTCAGGGATTGTCAGCGCCCTGCACAGGCCGGTGTCCGCGACTGGGGAGACGGGGCAGGACGGCACCACGTCGTACACCGTCATCGACGCGATCCAAACCGACGCCGCCATCAACCCAGGGAACTCCGGCGGTGCGCTGGTGAACATGAACGGTGAACTGGTGGGTATCAACACGGCCATCGCCACGCTAGGGTCAATGCCGGGCCTAAACCCTGGCTCGATCGGGCTTGGTTTCTCAATCCCCATCGATCAGGCACGCCGCATCGCCGAGCAACTTGCCAGCACGGGTCAGGCCACCACTGCACGGCTGGGGGTCTTGCTCGACACGCGTGATCCGGTGCGGGGGGCGCTTGTGACTGAGGTCATCGGCGGGGCAGCTGCGGACGCCGCCGGGATTCCCGAGGGCGCGATCATCACGCGGCTCGATGATCGGATCATCACCGGCGCGGCCGGACTGATTGCAGCTGTCCGGGCGCAAGCACCGGGCGATACGGTGACAATCACCTGGACTGACTCACCAGGGGGAGAGGAACGCACAGTGGAGGTTGAATTGGGTGCTGAGGAGGCGACGCGGTGACGAGTTGGGTGACGACCGGGGATGCGCTGTCGGCGGCCCCAACCGTGGGCATTACCGTAAAGAGCATGGAGATGCAGACGTCGCCGGGCGGGCGCGCACTCGTCGTGATTGTTGACGATCGACAGGCACACGGCGAAAAGGCAGACAACATCGGGCCGCTGGTACGGGAACTGCTGACTGAAGCGGGCTACCATGTCGACGCCACTGTTGCTGTCGCGGCTGATGAGGTGGAAATTCGCAACGCACTCAACACCGCGGTGATCGGCGGTGTTGATCTCGTGATTTCGATCGGCGGGACCGGCACGTCCGCTCGTGATGTCACACCGGAGGCAACGGCAGCGGTTCTTGATCGTGAGATTCCGGGGATCGCGGAGGCGCTGCGGGCTTCTGGGCGGACTGACGGAGTGCATGACGCAGCTCTATCGCGCGGGCTCGCGGGCATTTCCGGCAGCACCGTGGTGGTCAACCTGGCGTCATCGCGCGCTGCGGTCCGCGACGGAATGGCCACCATCGGCCCGCTGGTCGCGCATGTCACTGCCGAGCAGTCGACGTTCGAGGAAGACTAGTGTCCGGTTCGGCGGCGCGCCACGAAACTCACGATCAGGCTCGTGGCGCGAAGGATCGCGTGAAAGACGATGTCCGGCGGAAAGCTGCGCTCGATGCTGTGTTCGGTGCCGTGCTTCCAGAGGACCCGGATGGTCCGGCGGGCCCTGCTGGCCGGGGCGGTGGGGACGCTTCGGTGCGCAGCGACGATTGGCTGCTGGAGAATCGCCCGCCGCACCACGGCTGAGCCTGCCGCCTGGCAGCTGCGACGAACAATTATGGCCCTGTGCTCATTGCGAGCACAGGGCCATAATCACGTTCGAGTCAGGACGTAGCCGGAGGCTGTGCGTTGCGCTGCGCGGCGAGGAGGTCGCGGATCTCCGTGAGGAGTTCGATGTCGGTCACGCCGGCCTCTTCCTCCGCATGCTGCTCCCTGATCAAGCGCTTCTTCGCTGCAGTGAAGGGCACGATGAGCACGAAGTACACCACTGCAGCGATAATCACGAAGTTGATGACGGCGGTGATAACAGCGCCAATGTCAACGAACGTCGCGGGCGCGCCGGACCGTAGGAGGATGCCAAGTCCTTCGACGTCCTGGTCGGCACCAATAGCGGCGATCAGCGGATTGATGATGTTCTCCGTGAACGCCGTCACGATTGCGGTGAAAGCCGTACCGACGACGACCGCAACGGCGAGGTCGAGCACGTTACCGCGCATCAAGAAATCGCGGAAACCCTTGAGCATCGGGCGGACTCCTTCTTTCTGGAGGGATGGACGGGCGACCATCGACTGTCGAGATCGTATACGAGCGAAAGGCCGTTCGCTCTGCAGAACGCTTGCTTTCAGCGCAGCGTGACGGTAATTGCGCTCGTCATGGACGCAGCGGCAACGGCGAGGGCCTGAGGAGGTTCCAGTGCCAGCACGACGAGTGGATCGCTCCGCTCAGAAACGTGCGCAATGAACAACACTGCGGCATCCTCGGCCAGGGCAGCGGGCTCACTGTCCGCGTCACTCCCGCCGCGCGAGTGCGCACTCTCAGCGAGAACATCAACACGGTCGCCTGGGCGCAGTAGTCCTGCGACGGCGGGATCCGCAAGCCTGACAGGCACGGCTCGCGCGGGTGCGTTGCCGGCGATTTCGCCGATGAGGTGGGGCGTGAGTATCCGGGCATCGGTGAGCACCTCGCCCGCCCGTACAGGGCTCGCGGTGCGCTGGCCGATGGCTTGCCCCGCTTCTCCCAAGGCCGTGGCGGGCGCTTCGCCTACCGTCGCAGATGCCACGTCGGTGGGGGTGAGTTCCTCACCAGCGCCTATATCGCGTGCCGCAACGAGAACGGCCTGGCCGTTGCCACCGCCTGCTTGCAGAGCCACGACACAACCAGCCAGGGCGAGCAGACCTGCGGCGATTCGCCGGAGCACGCTTGCACGCGCCCGTATCCGCTGCGCCAGCGCCACCGCTCTGTCGCGGACTTGCGGTGACAGTGAGGCGAAATCCTCGCCCTCGCGCCCTGCCTCGTATTTCCGTCCCCCCACGTGCCCTCCCCGGCCGCGCACTTGATCTGTTCAGCGCCTTATTGACCGAAGCGTAGACGCGGACATGAGGGAGGAACCAGACCCGCTCATCGAACTGTGGATAACTGGCCGACTGTGGAAAACTCAGGACGCTGCTGCTGGTGCGCTTGCCGCCGGCGTGCTGCTGGAACTCGAGGAGCTGGAACCAGCCGAGCTGGAGCTGGAAGAGTCGGAAGATGCCGCTGTGCTCGATGACGACGAAGCGCGGTTGTCAGTGCGGTAGAAGCCGCTTCCCTTGAACACGATCCCCACGGTATTGAACAGTTTGCGCAGCTTACCGTCGCACTTTCCGCACACGGTGAGCGCATCATCCGTGAACGACTGCACAATGTCGAACTTATCGCCGCAATCGGTACAGGCGTAGGAGTAGGTCGGCACAGGGCACCTCCGAAGGCACAAACAAGGTCTTAGCACTCTAGCGTGAAGAGTGCCAAATGAGAAGGCTACTGAGGTGAACCCCACATCTGGCGGCCTTATTCCCCGCTGGAGTCGCTTGAGATCGTCATGAGCCCCGAAACGGGTGTGACAACACCGTCGACGCGCCGGTCATGGGCTGACTCCGGCAGTTCCGCGACGAACTCTGCGTCCCTGACGATGGCAAGAACCGAGCCGGTCACCAAGGTGGCGGCCAGCGCGCGATCGTAGTAGCCCGCGCCGCGGCCGAGCCGAACGCCACGCCGGTCGACGGCGAGCGCAGGTACGAAGATGACGTCCGCGGTGCCGAGTGCCGCGGCGCCGAGGCGGGGACCGGTAGGCTCGAGCAGTCCGTAGCGCGCGGTTGTGAGTGGATACTCAGGGTGATATTGGCCCCAGTCGAGCGTGTTTCCCGGCGCGGTGATCGGTAGCAGCACCTGTGCGCCAGCCGCAGCGAGGGCGTCAAGCATCCCAATTGAGCCGGGCTCATCCCGTGCCGGTACATAGGCAGCGACTACCGCGCTGGCTGGTGCAAATGATGCCGAGGCCGCAGTAAGGGCCAGTGCGGTCAGCACCTGCTCAGTCAGCAGGTTAGCCTCCGCAGCCGCCGTTTGCCCACTCAGCGCCGCGCGTTCCGCAAGGATCGCCGCACGCCATTTATCCTTCGAGTCGAGCCGCGTTTGATCTCCCGCAAAATGCGGTATCTGTACCGGTGCAGGACTGGCACCGAACTGCTCACCCTTATCGCTCATAACTGAATACTCACATGTCTTCCTGTTGAAAACTCCCCCAAGGTGCGAGACGCTTTGCGGGACTGGCCACGAGCATGTTTTCGGGCGCTTGCGCAGGCAAGCTTCGCGGGAGCCTGCTGGATGGCCCACGAACTAGCAACGAGGTGATCTATGACTGAGGCCAACGGGCAGCTGGTGCCGCCGTTCCGGACGGCGATCGTTCCTGCCGCCGGGCTCGGCACACGTTTCCTCCCCGTCACAAAGACGGTACCGAAAGAACTACTACCGCTGGTCGACACCCCAGCGATCGAGTTGGTCGCGACTGAGGC
Source organism: Hoyosella sp. YIM 151337 (assembly GCF_026041215.1). Lineage (GTDB taxonomy): Bacteria > Actinomycetota > Actinomycetes > Mycobacteriales > Mycobacteriaceae > Hoyosella. The sequence continues at coordinate 128,077 of NZ_JAPEIQ010000006.1, read as the reverse complement.
GGCCGAAGCTGGTGCGGGCCGATTGGTGATCATCACCTCAGAAGGCAAGGAGGGCGTTCTCGCTCATTTCGTGCGGCACGAGCTCCTTGAAGGCACGCTCGAAGAGCGCGGCAAGCACGCATTGCTAGACAAGGTTCGGCGCGCACCCGCACTTATGGACGTCGAAGCGGTCGTTCAGGAGGAACCGCTCGGGCTCGGCCACGCAATCGCGTGTGCGGAGGCCGCGCTGGATGACGATGAGGAAGAAATTGCGATTCTGTTGCCTGATGACCTCGTACTGCCCTCCGGTGTCCTCACGAAGATGGCGGACGTCCGTGCGCGCTATGGCGGCAGTGTTCTGTGCGCCATTCCGGTAGATCCGCAGGAAGTCAGCGCGTACGGCGTCTTTGCTGTCGAGCCGACCGGCGATCCCGCTGAAGCCGATAGCGTCATGCAAGTCACCGCGATGGTGGAAAAGCCCTCAGCGGATGAGGCACCGTCCAACTTGGCAGCGGCGGGCCGATACCTGCTCGATCGCGAGATCTTTGGTGCGCTGCGGCGCATCACGCCGGGCACGGGCGGCGAGCTCCAGCTGACCGACGCGATCGCGCTGCTTGTCGAAGAGGGCCACCCGGTGCATATTTTTGTTCACAAGGGCACCCGACACGACCTCGGAAATCCCGGCGGGTTTCTCAAAGCTGCGGTTGACTTTGCACTCGACGACAAGGAGTACGGCCCAGAGTTGCGCTCGTGGATCACTGAGCGGCTTGGGCTGACAATCCCCAGCGATGACCGCTCCGCAGAAAGCGGAGTGGCGGCAGCGGGGAGGTGAAGGAAGGGAAGGGGTTCATGCGCTCGGTTGAGGAACAGCAAGCCCGAATACGGGCCGCCGCCGTAGCGCCGCAACCTGTTCGCGTAGCGATATCCCAGGCCCACGGCCTAGTCTGCGCCGAGGAGGTCGTGTCCGAGCATCCGCTTCCGGGATTCGACCAGGCCGCGGTGGACGGTTACGCCGTTCGCAGCGTTGACGTGACGGAAGCCGGCCCGGACTTCAAGGGACAGTTCGGGCAGCCAGCGGATTTCACGCTCCCCGTCGTGGGGGAGATCCGCGCTGGCTCGCGCCAGCCGGCCCGGCTGCAGCCGAAACAGGCTGTGCGCATCGAAACGGGTGCGCCAATGCCTACTCTCGCGGACGCGGTGGTGCCACTCGGATGGACCGATTCGGGTCGCGCGAAGGTGAAAATATACCGTTCGGTGCGCCAGGGCGATTATGTGCGCAGTGCTGGCGACGACGTTCGGCTCGGTGACATCGCGGTGGCTGAAGGTGCAGTGATTGGTCCCGCACAGGTCGGGCTGCTCGCCGCTGTGGGACGGCAGCGCGTACTGGTGCGCCCCCGGCCGCGCGTCGCGGTCGTTTCCGTCGGGGCGGAGCTTGTCGATATTGACCGTAAACCCGCGTCGGGCCAGGTGTTTGACGTCAACACTTACGCGCTCGCAGCCGCGGCCCGTGACGCCGGGGCCGACGTTACGCGCGCCGGAATTGCGGGCAGCGAGGTCAGCGAGATTCGGGCGGCGATCGAGAGTCAGGTCAGTCGCTCGGAGATCATCGTGATCAGCGGTGCTGTGGGCGGCACTGCGTCCGAGATCGTCCGTGAAGCGCTGCTCGATCTGGGGCATATGGAGATTGGCCGCGTCGCGATGCACCCCGGCTCGGTACAGGGATTCGGCCAGCTCGGCGATCTTAAAGTGCCGACGTTTCTCCTTCCGTCGAACCCTGTCAGTGCGCTCGTCGTTTTCGAAGTGATGATCCGGCCCTTGATCCGGCTGGGCCTGGGGAAGAACAACCCGATGCGCCGCGTCGTCCGTGCAGCGCTGATAAACGACGTCACGTCAATCGAGGGCCGTGCGGGTTTCATTCGTGGCCAGCTAATGCGTGACCGCGAAGGCAACTACGTGGTCCGGGCGCTCGGTTCGGGCACTATGTCGAACCTGCTCGCTGACCTGGCGGAGGCGAACTGCCTCATTCAGGTAGCCCCAGAGGCGACCCACGTCGGAGCGGGCGAGGACGTGGATGTCGCGTTCCTCGCGCAGCGCGGGTGAGCCAGCCTGGCTGGCCGGCCGCGGCTGGCCCTGTGACAGTCGCCGGCGGGGTAGTGCGGCTGCGCCCAGTCCGGCTCCGAGACGCGGCCACCTGGAGCCGCTACCGGCTGAACGACGAGGACTACCTCCGCCCGTGGGAGCCATCTGGCCCTGGAACGTGGGAGTCCCGGCACCGCGCCACAGCCTGGCCGTCGGTGTGCATGAATCTGCGAAACGCAGGACGCAGGGGCATGATGCTGCCTTTCGCGATCGAACTCGACGGACAGTTCTGTGGACAGCTGACGATCGGCAATGTGGTGCGCGGCCCTCTGTGTTCGGCCTGGATCGGGTACTGGGTGGCTCGTGAACTTGCCGGTCAGGGTATTGCCACTGCCGCATTGGCCATGGGGGTGGATCACGGCTTTCAGGCAGTCGGACTGCATCGGCTTGAAGCCACGGTTCGGCCGGAAAATGATGCGAGCAAGGCGGTGTTGCGCCGGGTGGGATTCCGGGATGAGGGGCTGCTGCGACGCTACCTGCATGTGGACGGGGAGTGGCGTGACCACCACCTCGTCGCAATTCTCGTGGACGACTACCCAGACAGCGCGGTGGGGCGATTGGTCCGGCAGAACCGTGCTCAGTGGTAACTAAAGTTGCGCGTGTGGTCATTCACACATGATCGCCGCATCTCACTGGCGTGATCTTCGGCGTGCCTTCCGTTGTCTTACCGTTATTCGCCCTAGCCTTGCTTCAGGATCACGAATTGATCCTGGCCCGCTGCGCACCAGGGAAGGAGAACTGACCCGTGCCGAATTCGTTCTTGTGGCTTGGTCTGGTCGTTCTCAGTCTCTTTGTGCTCGTTCCGATGGTCGTCAATCTGCGGCAACCGATCTTCCGCGCGGGGGATCGTGCGCTGTCTTCACGGTTGCTGCACCGGGGCGGGGGGCGGCTCCGCCTGGCAAGACAAAACCAATCAGGGATTGGCGATAGTTCTGACGGTGCTGCAGACAGTGCGCACGTCAGGGCACACGTCAGGGCGCACCTCGACGCCCAGATGAACACAATTCACGGGGAGGACGTGATGGATTCTCGCGCTCACAACACCGGCGGGTTCGCAGGTAGCGGCTACCGCACGCCCGACGATGCTGAACTTGAACTCGAGAGCGAGCAGGTACACACGCGACGCGGCCGGGGCGGATACGATCCCGAGGCCGACGAGATTGCGGCTGCGGCGCGTTACACGCTGCGGCAGCGCATCGTGATCGCATTAGCGGCTGTCGTGGTCCTCAGTGTCGTGGTCGCGATCCTATTCACCTCGTACGCTTGGTACGTCACAGCCGTGTCGTTCGTTGCGCTCGCAGGGTATCTCGTTTACCTGCGCACACAGGTGAGGATCGAACGCAATATCCGTGAGCGGCGTTTGGCGCGGCTGCGCGGTGAGCGCCGCCGTGACGAGTCAGCCGAAGCCGGTGATGGGTCGGTTGTAGGCATCGACGATGAGAATCCGGCCTTTGACCATCTCGATCGGTTCGGTGAGTCTCCTGCAGGAGCTCGGCGCTTCGGTCAGTGATGCGTGCGTGACACGTCGCGAGGTGCGTCGCTAAGAAGTTCGACAATCTGGTCTGCTGTGCTGGTGTCGGTGAGCAGCATGCACCATCGGGCTCCGGACTTGCTTTTGATCTCGACGAGCCCGTATTCGACGATAGGCAGCTCTTGGTTGTCGCGGCGCCGACGGTCAGGGCTGCCGTCTTTGTTCGTGTAAAGCCACGTGTGGTCGACGATCTGGGCACTGTCAGGCAGCGTCTCCTGTTCGGTGAAGCGCAGTTTGCGTGCAGACACGGTGAGGAGATCGTAGGTCGCGTCGGAGAACGTGTTGTGTGCGCGTGCGAGCACGCGATCGGGCAGCAGCGACAGTGTGTGCGTCCCGCAGGAGAATGTTGGCACCCTCAGGTTGCTCACAAGTGGGTACTCGGGCCGGGTGCTGACATGGATCGGCTGGCGCGGCAGGGTGGTATCGATGCCGGTGCCCGCGCTGGCGGAGGGTGACTCGGCGAATCCGGCTGTGTCGATGCGCCACAGGTGGTGACCTAGTTTGAGCTGGCGTACCGCTTCGGTGAGCTGCCCGTACCAGCGTTCTGCCTCATCGCCGAGTTCGTAGTGAACGGCGACGGTTCGGTTTCTCCGGTCGTACAGTGCGAGCCACCAGACAATCGGCACCGCGGCGAGCCAGACACCAATGCCCCACGGCAGCGTTGCCGCACCGGCCACGCCCAGCAGTGCGGCAACCCACGGCGCAAGGGTGTGCTTCGCGGCAGCCTGGTTGAGATGACCAACCAAGTCCGCGCCGGGCGGGATGGCGGCAGTGACCGTCCTGCCTTTTAGACCATTCATCGCGGCCTCCCCAGGTGTAACACCATTGTTGCTCCTAGTGCTCTAGAGAAAACGCGTTGCGGGGCAGGGAAATTCCCGCAACGCCCCTGCTCAGGGGTGTATTCTTGCGCCTCCTCTACATATCCAGTGTGCCCCTGGGGTCTGACAAAAAACGCCGCTGGCGAAGTTCGTTGCCGAGTAGTTACCAGGTATATCGCCGGCGCTGCGCACAACGTTGCGCGCCGGTTTCACTAGCGGATGCGCGGCCTGCTAAGGTTGCCGATGCAGTGACACAATCACTGCGCCTGGGGCTATAGCGCAGTTGGTAGCGCGTCTCGTTCGCATCGAGAAGGTCGGGGGTTCGATTCCCCCTAGCTCCACAGTGTGCGAAGACCCCGGTCATTGGCCGGGGTTTTTCGTTTGGACTCCTCAGTTGCCCTGTTGCCGGGAATTTGCCCCGGCCGCGCGCCGGGCAAGTTCCCAGCGAGAGGGCAGATTCGATCTGATCGGCCGCCATCGCGAAAGTTCACCCTCACAGCTTCGCCAGAGGTGCGTGCGACGCGTGGCTCGCCCCCACCGAAATGCTGAGCGCCAGACAGCGTTGCACTCGGCCTGCACGAGAGATATTTGAATCAAAGTACAACTTGTATTATCGTTCAAATAAATATCCCTAGGCGGGAGGCTGGAATGCACGAACACTCGGTACGGGCCGGACCCCGCCAATGGGCTGGGCTTGGACTACTCGCCTTGCCGACGGTGCTGCTGGGCTTGGACGTGACTGTGCTGTATCTGGTAGCGCCGAGCATGGTCGCCGACCTGACGCCTTCGGCTCCGCAGCTGCTATGGATCATGGACGCCTACGGGTTCTTCATCGCTGGATTTCTCGTCACGATGGGCACGCTGGGGGATCGAATAGGGCGGCGCCGGTTGCTGATGATCGGATTGGCCGCGTTTGCAGCTGCGTCAGTCTTCGCCGCGTTCGCACCAACCGCAGAGCTGCTGATCGTCGCCAGGGCGCTCTTGGGGGTCGCCGGCGCGACGCTCATGCCGTCGACGTTGTCGCTGATCTCGAACATGTTTCCGGACGTTCGCCAGCGCGCGGTCGCGATCGGCGTGTGGGCGACGATGTTCGCGCTGGGCATGGCAGCGGGGCCCGTTGTGGGCGGGTTGCTGGTTGACGCGTTCTGGTGGGGCGCAGCGTTCCTGCTAGCGGTGCCTATCGCGATAGCCGTGCTCGCTGGGGCCCGAGTTCTGCTGCCGGAGTTCGCTGACCCGTCCGCAGGGAAGCTCGACCTATTCAGCGTGGCTCTGTCACTCGCCGCGATTCTTCCGATGATCTACGCCATCAAGCACATGGCCGCCTACGGACCCCAAGCAGAATCGTTGTTACTCGCTTTGGCAGGCGTCATGGCGGGGCTGCTGTTCGTGCGACGGCAGCGACGGCTACCCGACCCCCTGCTTGATCTGACGCTTTTCCGCATCCGGGCCTTTAGCGTGGCGCTGAGCGTGCTCTTGGTCGGTCTCGTGGGAGTCGGTGGCTCGATGTTCCTGGTCACCCAGTACCTCCAGTTGGTCGAAGGACTCACGCCATTCGTTGCTGGGCTGTGGATGGGCCCTCCGGCGCTGGCGATGTTTGTCGCCGCGATCGGGGCACCGCTGATCGCGCGCCGCGTGCGCCCCGGCTATGTCATGGGCGCCACCCTCGTGATCTCGCTCGTCGGCTACGCCTTACTCGCGACCGTTGGCCTGGACGGCGAGGTCACCGTAGCGATCGGATTCGCCTTCGTTTATCTCGGCCTCGGTGCCATCGCCGCACTCGGCACCGACATGGTGGTTGGTGCGGCGCCGCCCTCAAAGTCGGGGTCGGCAGCATCGTTATCGGAGACGGTCCAGGAACTGGGCATTGCCCTCGGTGTTGCGTTGCTGGGCAGTCTCGCCGCTGCCGTCTACCGTGCTCGGGTATCCGTACCCGACGGTCTGGCCGGGGACGCGTCGCACGCGATCGGTGACAGCCTCAACAGCGCCATCCTCTTTGCCGACAGGCTCCCAGCCGGGGCCGTTGAAGATGCTCAGCGCGCGTTTACCGGGGGCCTCAACGTCTCATCGATCGTCGCGGGAGCTGTAATCGCAGCGGTGGCGGTGCTGTGCTTGTGGATGCTGCGCCACGTGCCTCGCCTCGGGCACAGTGCCGCACCGCAGCGCGAACGCTCCACTGACGGTTCGGCTAGCGTAGGGGTGAGCGAGGAGGGAGCATGGACCACGCCCGCGAAGACGGCGAAGCTCGCGACGGCCGTCGGCTGCGCGGAGCGAGGCGGCGCGCCGAAATAATCGACGCCACCCTGGCCGTAGTCACGCGCGATGGCGCCGCCGGTGTCACGCACCGCACTGTTGCGAAACAGGCTGGCATCGCGACGTCGCTGAGCACGTATTACTTCTCCACTCTCGATGACCTGCTCGTCGCTGCGCTTACCAGCGTCGCCGACGAATACACCACCCGGATCCGTGAGATCCTTGACGGCCCTGGCGACAAACTCGCAGGCCTCGCCCAGCTCATCGCTGAGTCCGCGGGTCCGGGCCGGGAACGAGCATTGGCGGAGCGCGAACTCACCACCCTGGCCGCCCGCCGTCCCGCGTTGCGGCCCGTGGCGCGGCGGTGGCGCGAGAATATTGCCGAACTTGCCGCTTCGCTCACTGAGGACCCGCAATCGATCGACGCCCTCGTCGCTGCGTCCGACGGCTTGTGCACCGCAATCCTCCTCGACAACGCTCCGGCGAACCCGCACCACCTTCGTGCGGTCTTAGAGCGCGCGATTGGGAGTTGAATAGTTCTTGCCTCCGCATTTGCGGGTGACGCCACGGCAACTTCTACTGTGACTGCTATGGAAAGTGCGTGCAGCGAATGTGCCGCGCCGGGCCGGTATGGGCCTTGCGCTGGCTTGTTCATGGCCTTGCTGGCGCTGGATCACGAACGTCGACAGCCGTGGGGGACTATCACGCGGTTAACGTGGCCTGCTACCTCCTCCGGCATCCCTCACAGAGTAGGGCGGACGTGCTGGCGGGGCAGTGGCGAATCATTGATGCGTTTCTGTTCGGTGGCTTGCAGGCAGTGACAGCGCTGACGGCGCGTGCGGTTCGGCACAACCGGGGCCGTGTGCGGCGACCTAGCCTCACACCGGATTGGCCCCCACAGGCCAGGACGGTGGACGGCTTCGTCTCCATGACGATCGAGGATGTGTCTGTTGACGGCACTTTCCCGGCTCACGGGTATGACGACCGGATAGCGGAATGGGCACTGGCAGTTGCCTACCCGCGCGGACCGCAAGCGTGATTGATCAGAATTCGAGAAGTGCGGATCGTCGCCATTGGCTAGCTTGGATTCGTCAGGAAGAGCAGCGACGCAGACGAAGGAGCCACCATGGGCGCATCATCGGACTCTGGGTTTTCCGACCTTGAGCGCACCGCGATGAAGGAGCGGTCCGCGGAGTTGACGGCGCAGAAGCGGCGCAGCCGAGCCGCGGATAAAGCCGCTGCCGACGAGGCCGACGTGCGCGCGAAGATTGCGCAGATGCCCGAGCCGGATCGGCACATGGCCGAGCGTGTGCACGCGATAGTGACATCTGTTGCGCCGGACCTCGCGCCAAAGCTGTACTACGGGCAGCCCGCTTACGCCAGAAAAGGAAAGGTAGTGTGCTTTTTCCGCAGCGGGCAAATGGATAAGGAGCGCTTCTCGACCTTCGGATTCAGCGCGGAGGCGAGCCTGGACGAAGCGAGCGGAATATGGCCCACATCGTATGCGCTGACCCAGGTGACCGAAACGGGCTGGGCACGTCTAGCTGACCTGGTTAAGCAAGCTGTACGCTGACGGCCGTCTTACGCGATTGCGAATGCGCAACGTCCAGGAATCACACGATTTGCTGAGCACAAGTGCAATTGCCCATTCGGTCACATCTCCTGGTTTTGTTCGAAGTGCGGGCGGGTCGTAGCGGGGCGCAACAGTTCGAACACGCGAGCCACGACTGACCTGGGGATTCGCCAAGGCAGCGTGTGGCCAATGTGATTATTTTAGATTCGTGGGACGTTCGTGACATTAACGGCAACTTTGTTCCAAATGGGTACCTAGAGGACCGGATAAATGCTTATCCTAGCGAATTAGTTTCTGTCTGTTAGAAACAAGATCATCAACGTGTAGGTCAAATTAGGGACGGAAATTTAGGGGACACAATTAGTGATTCTCTGTGACGCAAATGTGATATACCTCATTATGGCTGCACGTGGTGTGTGGTGATGTTCTCGAGATGGAGGCGATGCGGTGTCCAGCGACTTCCTTAACTGGGTGTTCAACTTCAGTTCTGACTGGGCGTTCAGTTCAGAATGGTTCAACTTCATGAGTTCAGACTTCCTGAACTTGACCATCGGCAGCTAGACGGGCCAGCGAGCGGGTGCTGGGCGCGGATACCGCGCCCAGCACGCCGCATTTTTCGGGTAATAACTCCTTCTTCGAGCTTGGAGGTCTGGGGAGTGAGACTCAGACTACGCACGGGCGCACTTCTCGCGCTCGCCCTCTTGTTTGTTCAGTCATCCGTCGCGTCTGCGCAGCCCGGCTTGCCAGGGCAGAACGGAGACCCGGAAACCGGGCCGCCACCGTCTGTCAGCACGACTGGCTCCTATCTAGACCGTATTGAGCGCATTAGTGACCGCGAGGCGATGCTTTACGTCTACTCGGCGGCGATGCAAAAGGTCATTCCGCTCGAGGTGATCACTCCGGCCGACAACTCGGTTGCACGCCCGACTCTGTACTTGCTGAACGGTGCAGGCGGGGGAGAAGACTCGGCCACCTGGCGTGAGCGGACCGATCTCTTCGGCTTCTTCATGGACAAGAATGTCAACGTGGTGACGCCCATTGGCGGCGCGTACACGTACTACACAGACTGGATTAACGAGGACCCGGACCTTGGAATCGTCAAGTGGGAAACCTTCTTAACTCGCGAATTGCCGCCCATTGTCGATACCGCGCTCGGCGCCACGGGCCGCAACGCTATCGCGGGTTTGTCGATGTCAGCGACGTCGGTGCTTGCCCTCGCGATAGCTGCGCCAGAGGTCTATGACGCCGTAGGTTCTTACAGCGGGTGCGCCAGAACCAGTGATCGGCTTGGCGAATTCTATGTGCGAACGGTGCTGGCTGGCCCGGGCGACGTCGACAACATGTGGGGACCATCAGGCTCGCCCGCCTGGCGTGAGTACGATCCGTACCTCAATGCTGAAGGGCTGCGGGGGACAGTCGTTTACGTCTCTAGTGCCACCGGGCTTCCGGGACCATACGACACGTTCGACAACGACTTCGTGCAGGGAAGTCCGGCGAGGTATGCGAACCTCCTCGTTGTCGGCGGGCTTCTCGAAGCCGCCACCTATCAATGCACCGTGGACTTCGCCCGCCGCCTTGATGAGCTGAACATCCCGGCGCACATCAACCTGCGCCCCGCTGGGACGCACTCATGGGCCTACTGGGAAGAAGATCTCCGCGTTTCGTGGCCAATCCTCAGCGAAGCGATCGGGCTCGGATAGATCATTTAGGTGGCACAACTACTTTCCGTAAGGAGCGCGTGAATGGACATCATTCTCGACCTGATCAACATGGCACTGCCGGAAATCTCGCTGGGCTCAATCATTGATTTCCTGACCGCCGATACCTTCCCGTTCAGTTCTGGCTGGACCTTCAGCCAGGGCTGGTTCAATCTGCCGTCCTAACGGGAACCGCCCCGACGCTTCGTGAACAGCGTCGGGGCGGCCAAGTACTGGCGAAAAAACGGCCTACTTCGATTCGAGATCGCGGCGCCGGAAACCGGCGAGCCCCGCGGTGGTCAGTGCCGCCGTGAGCGCAATCAGGACGATCAGCGGAGTCCACTCGAGAGGCGCAGCGGGTACTTCGGAGATATGGCCGAACGGCGAGTAGTTGTACATCCATTCGGGGAATCCGAAAATCGCACCCATGTACACGACGAGGACGCCGTAGACCGGGATAACCCAAGCGAGTCCCTGCAGTCGCGGCGCAACGCCGAACAATGCCGCCGCAACTCCGACCGCGAACCACACCGCCGGGATATGCGCAGCTGCCGCGCCCAGCATTCGGACGAGGAATTCCGGGTCACCCAACGCGATTGCACCAGCACCGCCGAGGCCGAGCCCTGCAGCCATCACGACTAGCGCGCTGCTGACGAACGCGACGGTGAGGTGGCTCCCCATCCAGCGGCTGCGCGAAACACCAGTGGCGAGAATGGGTTCGGCGCGCCCCGCGTTTTCCTCGCTGCGCAACCGGTTGACGGCGAGCACCGCCTGGATCGACGCGATGATCGACAGGAAGGTGATCAGCATCGCGACCCAGGAATCGACGAGGCTCGCGCCCGGGATGTCAGGCAGAACGTCACCGAGGGCAGTGAGTTGCTCAAGCATGTCTTCCACGCCGTTGACGAGCATTCCGTAGGTCAGTCCAAAAACGGCGAGGCCCGCGATCCAGGCGATCGCCGCAGCGCGCTGCAGCCGTACGGCGAATCCGAGCGGATTTGTCAGGGCTGCGGACCCCTCCGGAGCGCCGAGCTTGGGTGGTCGAAGTCCTGCGCCGACATCGCGCATGATGCTCATCCGGAAGCCAACGAGGATCAGAATTCCAGCCGTAGCCAGGGTTAGTGCGAGTGGCCACCAGCGCTCGTCGACGGCGAATGGCCGCGACGCTTGTCCCCAGAAAAGGGGTGAGAGCCAGCGCAGGAAGTTCTCACCAATGTCGCCCGCCGCGCGGAGGGCGTACGCACCCCCCAGTACGCCGAGCGCCATGCCCATGGCGCCGCGCCCATACTCAGTGATCTGGACAGTGATCGCGGTGACGCCCGCGAAAACGATGCCAGCGGCGGCCAGGCTCGCGCCGTACAGGAATGACCCGCTTGTCGTGATTCCCTCAAGCCCGCTGCTGGCAACGCCGAGCGCGGTCAGCAGTCCCGCCAAAAGGTTCGCGCTGACGACGAGGATAAGCGCAGACGCGAGCGTCGCATGGCGCCCGACAACGCTGGAGCGCAGCAGCTCCGCGCGTCCGGCTTCTTCCTCGGCCCGCGTGTGCCGCACCATCAGCAAAATGCTCATCAGACCGAACACCAGTGCCGTCATGACCGTCATCTGGTGGCCCAGCATCACACCGAAGTTGTAGTCCTGCGGCTGGTAACTACGCCCAACCATGCCGATCATGGCCGGCAGATCCGCGAGTTGCGCCACGGTCTGCCGGTCTTCGAGCGTGGGATACGTGTCGCGGAAGCTCTGCAGGCTGCCGACAGTGAGCAGGGTGAGTGCACCGACCCAGACGGGCACCCGGATTCGGTCGCGGCGCAATGCCAGCCGTGTCATGGTCGCGGTACCCGCGAAGGGGTGGCGGGCACCCCCGGAGCCCATGACCTCGGGGCCGCGCCGGCGGGCCGTGGCGGTAGTCATGTGCGTGCTCCTGCAGTCTCAGTGGTGCCGTTCAGTTCGTCCTGGTAGTGCCGCAGCATAAGTTCTTCGAGTGTGGGCGGGTGGCTCACGAGGCTGCGGATGCCGTATGCGCTGAGTTCGCGCATGACGTCGTCGAGTTGGTCACTGTCAACCGCGAACCGCACCCGGTCGTGATCGACAGTGAAGTCATGTACGCCGCGCATCCGCTCGATGTCGGTTGCCGCAGTTGCGGTGGTCGCTTCCACTGTGGTGCGCGTGAGGTGACGCATTTCTGCAAGGGTTCCGGATTGCACGACCTCGCCGAGGCGGATGATGCTGATTTGGTCGCAGAGCTTCTCAACCTGCGCCAGAATGTGGCTCGACAGCAGCACCGTCGTGCCCTCGGCTGCAGCTTCTTTGATGTAGGTCTGGAAGACTGTCTCCATCAGCGGATCGAGCCCCGCCGTGGGTTCGTCGAGAAGCAGCAGTTCAACGTTCGACGCTAGTGCCGCGATGATCGCGACTTTCTGGCGGTTTCCTTTCGAGTATGTTCGGCCCTTTTTCGACGGGTCGAGGTCGAACTTTTCGATCAGTTCGGCGCGGCGCCTTTTGTCTAGGCCACCGCGCAGACGGCCCAGCAGGTCGATCGCTTCGCCACCGGTCAAGTTCGGCCAGAGTTCGACGTCACCGGGGACATACGCGAGGCGCTTGTGAAGCTCGACCGCGTCGTTCCAAGGGTCACCGCCGAGCAGTTCGGTCCTGCCGCTATCTGCCCGCAGCAACCCGAGAAGCACGCGAATGGTGGTGGACTTTCCGGCACCGTTCGGGCCTAGGAAGCCGTGCACTTCGCCAGTTTCGACGTGCAGGTTCAGGTTGTTCAGGGCGCGTGTTTTCCCGAAGGTTTTCACGACGCCGTTCATGTCGATCGCCGTAGTCATGGGTAGAGCGTACAGGGATTTCACAAAACTGTGAACTATTTGAATATTGTTAAGCTAGGATTTGGTGTAGAGAGTAGTCGGGAGGTGCTGAGTGCCAGACGAGACGCAGGGCGAATACCAGGAGCGGCTGCTCCAATTCACGGAGCGGCTGGCTATGCTGCTCAATGAGGCCGGGTTGCCGCGCATGTCGGCGCGTGTGTTCGCCTTTGTTCTCGCCGAGGACTCGGACAAGTACACGGCAAAAGAGCTGGCTGATGGCTTGCGCGTGAGTCCGGCCGCGATCTCCGGCGCCGTTCGGCCCCTTGTGCAGGCTGGCTTGCTGATCAGGGGCCGTGATCCGGGGGAACGTGCGGACCATTACCGCATCGACGATGCGGACGTGTGGGGAACGATCATGAGTCAGCGCCGCCCGCTTTTGCGCCGCTACATCGACATTCTCGAAGAGGGCGCCCGGGAACTCGGGGGCGCGCGGCGCGGTCCCCGGAGGCTGCGTGAGACTGTGGAGTTCTACCGGTTCATGGACCATGACCTCGGGGAAATGCTCGAACGATGGAAGGTGCGCCGCGCCCAGTGGGTTGAAGAAGAGGCAGATCCTGCCGCAACGTAGTACCTCGCCGCGAAAGGAGTCACCGATGGCTGACACATCAGCGACACCACTGCGTCCTCTCCCGGAGGACTGGAGCCGCGCGTTGTTCGTCGTCGCGCACCCCGACGACGTCGAGTATGGCGCCGGGGCTGCCGTGGCGAAATGGGTGGCGCAGGGCAAAACGGTGGCCTACGTCATGATGACGAGTGGTGAACAGGGCATCGAGGGGATGACGCCTGAGGTATGCGGACCGCTCCGAGAAAAAGAGCAAATTGCGAGCTCGAAGATTGTCGGTGTGCACGACGTGCGGTTTCTGCGGTTTCCGGACTTCACGCTCGAGAACACGCCAGAGTTGCGCGCCGCACTCACGGAGGTGCTCAGGGATTTTCGGCCGGACATCGTTCTCACACTCAACTTCCGGGGTAGCTGGGGGGAAGGCTTTGAGAACTCCGCCGACCATATGAACGCGGGCGCTGCTGTGGTCGACGCGGTGCGAGAAGCGGGAGGCGGTGTGCGGTTCATCGCCGCCGCGTCATCGCCACAATCAGGCCACGCGGTTGACGTCACGGGCTACGAGGACGTTGCTATTGCGTCGCTGCGTGAACATCGCGCGTATCTTGAAGGGCTTGGCGGCGAAGCGGAGTCCCTCACGATGATCCGTGAGGGACTCGCCGCTGCAGGCAAGCAGTTTGGATCACCATCCGCCGTGAGCTTTGAACTGATCGACGTGGCTGGCGCTACGCGAGCGTAAGGAAGAGCTTCTCGATCTCATCGGCCGACAGCGGGTTTTCCTCGCCAGCCTCGCTTTTGGTCAGGCACTCGCGCAGCGATGTCGCGACGATCTTGAACCCGGCGCGATCCAGGGCTCGCGAGACCGCGGCGAGCTGCGTGACAACATCCCGGCAATCGCGGCCTTCCTCGACCATGCGGATGACGCCGGCGAGCTGGCCGTGCGCCCGGCGCAGTCGATTGAGGATCGCGGCAGCGTCTTCAGCAGTGTGTTCCATGGTGGGCCTCCGGACTGGCGGAAAGATTTCATCACCGATGATACCCTGAGGGGTATCATCCCCCAAGTGCCTCTACCGGTGCTGCTCGCATCGCCCGTCGCGCGGGCACAAGCGTCGCGAGTACGGCCGCGCCGAGCGCAAGGCATACGATCACCGCAAGCTGCGCGGCAGGGATGGCACTGAGGGCAACCTTGTCACTGCCAAAAACCGACGCGGTTCCTGCGATTCCGAATACTAGCCCCAGTCCAGCCCCCAGGGCGGCGGCGCAGCCCGCTACTAGCATCGCTTCCCACACCAGCAACGTGCGTAGGCTCTGCCGGTGTAACCCCGCGACGCGAAGCAAAGCTGACTCCCGCCGTCGTTCGAGCACAGCAAGCGCCATCGTGTTCCCCACGCCAATGAGGGCGATCACAACGGCAATCGACAGCAACCCGGCGACGATCATGACCATCGTGTCGATGATGGTCTCAATGACGGCGCGCTCTGAGGCAGTACCCACGATGTCGGCTCCGGGCGCAAGCTCGTCGACGATCGCTGCGATGTGCTGCTGAGTCTCGCGGAGCTGGTCGCCGTCGAGCCCATCGGACAGCCGCACCGCGACCGTGATCCAGGTGGGCGGCGAGTCATCCACTGACTCCATGCTGATGAGGGCGATCTGCTTCTCGCCTCCCCGCACTGCGCGCAGCGGCGTTCCGCCGGGCGTTGTCAGTGTGTCACCCTCGGCGACATCGGCGGAACTGGCCGGCAGCACCAGCTCTCCCGGGTTCGGGAGGGCGGTGTTACCGCGGACGACGGAGCCGAACTCCGGCGTGACCGCGAACGCTGTCACGGTGCTGTCACCGCTGAGCACGGTTTGTTTCAGCGCACGCGCAGCGGCATCCACGCCAGGCACGGCAGCAATCTGCTTCTCAATATCGAGCGCGACCGTCGCCACGTCACCCTCCACGCCGCCGTCCGCGAGAGTCACCGCGACGTCGACCGGAAACTCCTCGTCCACGCTGGCCGCTGCGGCAACCTTCGAGAGCCCCGCCCCCGTCACGATGGTCGCGGTGAGAGTGACACCGATCAGCAGCGCCAGCGCGGTCGCGGTGGTCCGCCGCGGATTGCGTCCAGCATTGCGCGCCGCTAAGTCGCCGACAGGACCACTCACGCGCGCCAGCACGGCTCCGGCGCTCGCTACTGCGCCCGGAATGATTCTCGGCGCGAGAACCACGACGGCAAGGAAGGAAGCAAGCCCGCCGAGGCAACCCAGCATGACGCTTTCCGACGCTGCCCCGTACACCAGCAGGCCAGTGCCGACTGCGGCGAGGAGCGCGCCAGCACCCATGCGCATCCGGGTAACGCCGACAGCGTCAGGGACCGCTTCGAGCGGGCGCAGCGCGGCCAGCGGCGACACTCGGGTCGCGGCTTGCGCAGGTGCGTGAGCCGCGGCGAGAGATACCGCAATACCCACAAACAGTGCAGCAGCCACGCCGGTCCACGGCACGGCAACAGAATGGATCGGGATAGGTAAATCGATGGCGCTCCCGAGCGCTCGCAGCGCAAAGGCCAGCCCAGCGCCCAGCGCGATGCCCGCCACCGATGCCGCCACACCGACGATGGCTGCCTCTGCACGGACGGATCCTCGCACCTGGTGGCTCGTTGCGCCGACGGCGCGCAGCAGCGCAAGTTCACGCGTCCGTGCGGCAACAATTACAGCAAACGTGTTAGCGATGACTAGTCCAGCGACCACCACTGCGATAGCTGCGAAACCGAGCAACACATTGCGGAGCAAACCGGATGTGCCGAGATACTGCTCTGCGGCTGCTGAGGCAGCCTCGGTGCCGCTTGCCACGGTCGCCTCGGGAAAGGCGGCGGCGAAGTGGGCTTTCAACGCATCTGCGTCAGCGCCCGCGACATGGATCGAGGTTACCGGTAGCCCGAGTGCCGCCAGATCAGACTCGGACGCGTAGAGTGCGGCGCCGTTCATCGCCTGCGGCGAGCCGCGCAAATCGACTATCCCGACAACAGTCCACACGGCACGTGTGCCCTCGCCGTGTGCGGCGCTGAGGGTAATGGCAGTGCCAGGCACGAAACCTGACGTCGAACCTGCCAGCACTTCGCCGGGCGATTCCGGATACCTTCCCTCGGCAAGTGTTTGCCAGCGCAGCGGACCCGCGGCAGGCAGCGCCTCGGCAGTCGCCCAGCCGGCGCCACTTCCGGGCGCGGTAGTCGTCACGAACATTGAGCCGCCAGCCGCAGCAGCGGCAACACCAGGAGTGGCACGGACCAGTTCGACGTCAGCGGGCGCGAATTCGCCTTCGAGAACCACGTCTGTACCGCGGTACTGCATGCCCAGCGAATCCGTGATGCTGCGCTCCACGGTCGCGGCAAGCGTCATCGTGGTCACGATGAAGGCCACGGCGATCATCACCGCAACTGCCGATGCGGCATAACGTCCTTTGTGAGCCCGGACGCTGGCAAGTGTCACACCAAGCATCAGCGCGCCGCCCCCACACCACTGAGACGGCTGGCTGGTGCACTTATGTGGCGCAGCGCGTTCAGCACCTTCTCTGGTGATGGATCGTGCACATCGTCGGCGCGTTCACCGTCCGAGAACAGCATCACACGGTCCGCGTAGGACGCTGCCACAGGGTCGTGCGTCACCATGATCACCGTCTGTCCCATGTCGTGAACACTGTGCCGCAGCAGGGATAGCACCTCCGCACCCGCGTGCGAATCAAGGTTTCCTGTCGGCTCGTCAGCGAAGATCACATCCGGGCGCGGCAGCAGCGCCCGGGCAACCGCTACCCGCTGCTGCTGTCCACCTGAGAGTTCGTGCGGCAGATGATGCATCCGGTCAGCCAGACCGAGCCTGGTGATGACCTCGTTGTACCAGACGGGGTCTGGCCGCTTGCCCGCGAGACGCAGTGGGAGCAACACGTTCTCCGCCGCGGTGATGACCGGCAAGAGGTTGAACGACTGGAATACGAACCCGATCCGCTCGCGCCGCAACTCGGTCAGCGCACGATCGGAGAGGCCGGTGATCTCTGTCCCACCGAGGTGTATGCGGCCCGCCGTAACCGCGTCCAGGCCTGCGAGCACGTGCATCAGCGTTGACTTACCTGAACCGGACGGACCCATGATCGCGGTGAGATTGCCGTGCTCAAATTCTGCGTCGACGCCACGCAGCGCGTGCACTTCGGCCGCGCCGTGCCCATAGGTCTTCGTGACGCCGGCGGCGTGCACCGCGTATCGCTTCTCAGTCATGCTTCCCCTCTTCCTGCGGTCGTGTCTATGACGCTAGGAAGGTCCGGCATGAAGATCGCCGGCGTACAGCATGATGTGCGTGACGAAACTGTCATACCAGGGTCGTAGGCGCGACGGAAAGCGGCACCGAATCGCTGAAGACTGCGCGCGCGCAAGGGCATCGGCGGTAGCCTCACCTCACCGGCAGCGCGAGAGGAAGAGGCAGGCGATGACCACTCACCCTGACTCCCCAGAGACCTTCAACCGTTTCAACATCCGGATCATCGGGATATGCGTCGCCGCTGCGCTCGGCGGCTTCCTGTTCGGTTTCGACACCGCAGTCATCAACGGTGCAGTCGACGCTATGACCGAGACCTTCGCGCTCACTCCCGCGCTGCAGGGGTTTGCGGTCTCGTCAGCACTTCTCGGCTGTGCAGCCGGTGCGTGGTTCGCGGGCCCTATCGCCAACCGGCTCGGCCGAGTCCCGGTGATGCTGATCGCCGCGTCGCTGTTCCTCGCGTCATCGATCGGGTCTGGACTGGCGTTCACCGTCGTCGACCTCATCGTCTGGCGCGTGATCGGTGGTCTCGGTGTCGGGGCGGCATCCGTAATCGCGCCCGCGTACATCGCTGAAGTCTCGCCCGCCCGCATTCGGGGCCGACTCGCCTCGCTGCAGCAACTCGCAATTGTCACTGGTATTTTCGCGGCACTCCTGTCGGACTCGATGCTGGCGGACCTCGCCGGCGGGTCGATCGAGATCCTCTGGTTCGGGCAAGAAGCGTGGCGCTGGATGTTCATGGCTGAGGCCATTCCCGCCGTCATCTACGGCTTGGCGGCGCTCAGACTGCCGGAATCGCCCAGATACCTCGTTGCGAAGAACCGCATTGAGGACGCGACCCGGGTGCTGCGGGTTTATACCGGCATCGTGGACGTGTCAGACAAGGTCACGGCAATCAAGGAATCGCTGCGGGCGGACCACCGATGGTCCCTCGCTGACTTGCGGGGGCGCCGGCTCGGCCTCAAACCGGTGGTGTGGGTTGGCATCTTGCTATCGGTGTTCCAGCAGTTCGTTGGTATCAACGTCATCTTCTACTACTCGACGACGCTGTGGCGCTCGGTCGGCTTCGAAGAGGCGGACGCCCTGCAGATTACGGTGATCACGTCCGTCACAAACATCGTGGTGACCCTCGTCGCGATCGCCCTAGTCGACAGGGTGGGGCGCAGGCCGCTTCTTCTCACTGGCTCGGCAGGGATGTTCGTGTCGTTGCTGACGATGTCGATCGCGTTCTCTCAGGCCACCCTCATCACCAACCCGGATGGGACGACGAGCGCTGACCTCCAAGGTGGATGGGCGACCACGGCCTTGATCGCGGCGAACGCGTTCGTTGTCTTCTTCGGGGTCAGCTGGGGTCCGGTCGTGTGGGTTCTGCTCGGTGAGATCTTCCCCAACTTCATCCGTGCGGGCGCGCTCGCAGTCGCTGCCGCAGCGCAATGGCTGGCGAACTTTGCGATTTCTACCACATTCCCGACGTTCAGCGAGATCGGACTGACCTTTGCCTATGGCTTCTACGCCTTCTTTGCCCTCCTGAGCTTTGTGTTTGTGTTTACCCAGGTCCCCGAAACGAAGGGCCGAGAGCTCGAAGACATGTCCTACGAGGTGCACTCACGCCGTCGCTGACAGCCATTTACCCGTAGATCATGTCCGCTCTGTGGGAATTATCGCTCGAATAGTGCCCAAAGCGCCGGCGTGTCGCGGCCCGGCGGGAATCCGCGGTGACGCTCGGCGCCGCGCGCCATTAATATCGTGGATCGGTCGGTATCGGGAGTCCGGGCAGCGGCCGCACGTAGCGAGTCAGGGAAGAAGGGTGGCGTTAGTGGCGCAGGGCGGCAGCGTTCCATCGAGTGGTTCAGCAGCATCGATTGGAGACTGGCTCAGCGACCGCGAGTACGAGATAACCACGCGGCTCGAACGGGCGACGCTGGTGATCGAGGCGCACCCCGGTCCCGCCGCCGCGGAGGATATCGCGCGCGCTTACGCACAGCAGGCCGCGCGTCTCGCCGGTCCTGGCGTGTCACCGGGCGCGGCATTGGTACGCAAATATCCGGCGCTGACTTTGCTCACCCTGGTCTCCCACGCATCCGCAACCGGGCGGACATCCGATTTTTGGGAAAGCTATTGGGCCGCACTCGGCATCGCGCGCGACTCGAAAACCGAAGCTGACCTGCGCCAAGCCATTCCCAAGCTGCTTCGCAGGTTCTCCCTGGCCGAGTTTCCCAGGCTGCGCGGCCGCTACGTGCACATCCTCAGCGTGCACGCTGGGGTGCCGGTGCCCCACGTTGCAGCGCTTGTCGGCGTGCTCGCTGATCATCTGGCGCGCGGGGGTGAACCGAACGGCTCCAGCTTCACGAACTGGCTGACCGATCCGCGCAAACCGCACCGCCTCGCCCGTGTGGACGTGCCGGTGCGCACCTTTATTACTGAAGGCGGCGAGTTCGCGATCGACTTCATCGATCGGGTACTCGATATCGTCGCGGTGTCGATGAGTAACCCCTCGACGTGGCACGGCACCGTCGGCACACTCGCCGTGACGAGTGGTTTGCCAGACGTGATCTTTCAGCAGGCAGTCGCCGCGATTACCGAGTTGGAGCAGCCTGGCTCCGAGCGTGGGCTCCTCGCGGGGGACGGCCACATCGAGCCGCCGCGGCTGCGCCTTGACATTGCTGATGGCGCTGTGCAGCTTCTTGTTCCCCATCCGCCCGCGCAGCCTGGCGATCGATGGCAGATCTCCGCGGACGGAGATGTCACTGACGTGCGCGTCCCCGGCAGCATCACGCACCCAGCGAACCCCGCCTGGATGACCGCACCGCACGCGCTGCACACCATCACGAGCCCCGCGCGGCACGTCAGCGCCGAACATCCGTCGATCCCGCGGCGTTTTGTCTATTCCCTGGTGGATCCGAAGGATCCGCTGGTGCTGTTTACCGATGGTGGGAAACTGCTCGGACGGCGGCTGCCGGTGCCCCTCGGCACCGTGTACGCGCTTGTCCCACGCGGCCACCAGGTGGTCGACAGTGTGGCGGGCAAGGCTGTCGAACCGGATGCTGACCGTGGCCACCCCGCGGGCTGGGACGATTGGCAGCTGCTGCAGATCGATACGACGGAGCGGCGTTCGCTGCAACTCGTCAAGGGCACCGACAAGGTCGGTACCGTCCGCCTCGTGCGCCGCAGCTACCTGCCCGAAGTGCTCTTGGCTGATCCGCTGCGCGGTGTACGGGCGGCGAACGGTTCACCGCTGTACAACGAGCGTCCCGCCGTGTGGCTGCCGGGTGACGCTTTGGGACACAAGGTGCAGTGGCGGGTCAGCGCACGCCGCCTTGGTTCGGCAGAGTGGGTCGCGACCTTCGTGTGGACGCTCGAGGGTGAGGACTTCAGCTGCGATCCCTTTGACGAGGTCACTGCGGGTCTCTTCGGCACCTACGAGATCGTTGTTCGCGGGCCGCTCGGTGCGGACCTGCGAAAGGTCGTCCATCTGGCCGAAGGGCTCGATGTCTCGGTCAGCCCGGACTATCGGGTGCCCGCACGCGGCGGCCAGTCTGAATCGCTTATCGAGTTGACGTGCGACAGCGCGCTCACCGCGGAACCCGGGTCACTGCATTTCGGAAGCGATGAGTCGGAGAAAGTCGCCGTAGTACGCGGGGCAGGAGCGCTTCCCTTGCTCGTTCACCCGCCGCAAGCGGAGATTCGTCTTTACGACGCAGGCACGCAGGGCGGCAGCGCGCCGGTGCCGTGGTCGGCCCTTCCCCATGTCGTGACAGTCCAGGAACTGTCCGAGGACCGGATACTTGCATATCGCGTCCCAGCCACAACCGATATCAACACCTGGGTTGAGCTGCGCGACCGCAGTGGCAAGGTCCGTCTGCAAGAGCCACCGGGTTACAACGAGTACACCGATGCTTTCGAGGTCTCCACAGCACGGCTTGCGGCGGGCTTGGGGCGGCTGCGTGCGGCGCGAATCACCGCCGTTGTTCAGGCCGAAGGTGAGGACCCGCATTTTGTTGATCTCGCGAACGTGCGTCCCGCCGGATTGTGCTCCGAGATCCGGCTCGACGGAGACGCGCTGGTCTTCGATGACCTCGCCGAGGTGGCAGGACTCGCGGCGCAGATTTGGCCGGAATCCGCGCCCTGGATGGAAATGGTGGTGCTGCCTGTCCGTGAGGAGCGCGTCGCGCTGCCCGGCGACCTGGTGGCGGCGGGCCCGCTGCGAGTGCGACTCGTGGTGAGCGATCAGGCAACCGCAGCAGCGACCCCGCCGCCGGACACGGTTCGCCTGCCACAGGCTGGCTGGGTACGCAGCGGAGACCCGGCGATGGACGCATTGGCGTGTTGCCTCGCCGGCGAGGCTGACCTGCCGTCAGGGCTCGCGCCGAGCCCGCACATGTGGACGGCGCTGCATGTGCTGAGCACTGCCGATGACCATGAGGAAGTTCGCGCGGGACTTGGCGCGATGCTTCGCGAACAGCCCCGCGAAGCGGTGCTCGCGCTTACCCACAGCACGATTCCCGTTTCTGAACAGCCAGCGCTGCTGATCAGCACCGGGCTGGCGCAGGCGAGTTTCGAAATTGACGATCCAGCGGGGGCGACTGGTGCGAACTCGTGGGTACAGTGCCTCGTCACACTCGCGGATCTTCCGCAGTTTCAGCGTGGCGGTGAAGAGTGGGAGACTGCCCGCGAAGAGCTCGACGAGCAGGGTGGAGAGGCGCTGCTTCGCGTTCTGGATACCGGACGTGACACCGAACTGGCGAAAGCGCTGTTCGATCACACCACGGTGATGCTTCACCATATGCCAGCTGAGCAGGTCGATCAGATCTTCAACGTGGCACGCATCATCCCCGGTGCGGTGCTAGACGTCGACACCCGGGTAAGTGCAATCGCGGAAGCATTCGCGATGCGTGAGCGCTGGGCCGAAACAACGAGTCACACCGAACTCATCGTGCGTGCGAAGAAATTCGTCCGCGCGATCCGCAAGGCCGGAAAGCAGTTCTACGATCAGATCGCGATCCGCAGCGACGCCCTGGGAACTGCTGACACACAGGCACATCCATGGCTGATGATCCCCATGGTGTCGCTGATCATGGCATTGCTCGCTCGGCTTGAAGCACACGGCGGAGTGAAGGATGGCGTTATCGACAGCGACGTCATGGGAGCATGGGCCGATCTCGCCAGACTGTGTCCACAACTGACGCGCATCGACCTGGTGTTCGCTGAGTCTCTCATCGTGCACGCCAGGATCGAGTCGGGGCTGACGTGGAAGTGACATAGCGCGGTCCAGGTTTCCCGGGCGTACTGTCAACAACATGACATCCGCCCTGTGGGAGCAACATTGCTGTCTCCCGTTGTCCGCCAACGCTGACCTCGGCGCTCTCGCCGCCTACGGTCCGGGTTTTGTGTCCGTGAACGTCGGATACGCGCTGCACGACAAGGCACACGTTCTCGGAGTTATCGACCACTTCACGCGCGGAATCGCGAAGGATGATCGGCTCGTGCCCGCAGACAGTTGGAACGCGGTCGACGCAGCCGTCGCAAACGGAAAAACCGCTGTTGCTTTTGATTTGGAGGATTCCCGGCCGCTTGACGGTGATCCCGCGAACATCGAGCTTTTCTACCTGTTAGGCGTGCGCACCCTTCTGCCAAGCTACAACTTCGTCAATGCGGCTGGATCGGGCTGTCTGGATGCGGTCGACCGGGGCCTCACTGCGTACGGACGGGAACTCGTCACGGAAATGAATCGAGTCGGCATGGTCGTCGACGGGTCGCATTGCAGCACGAAGACTGGGCTGCAGTTAAGTGAGGCATCCGCGTCACCGATGGTGTACTCCCACTCGTGCATGCGCGCGGTGTGGGAACACGAGCGCAACATCACTGACGAGCAGGCGATCGCATGCGCGGAAACCGGTGGTGTTGTAGGGATTACGGGTGTAGGAATCTTTCTCGGACCGAACGAGGCGACGGTGGACGCGATGATCCGCCACATTGATTACGCTGTTGACCTCATCGGCATCGACCACGTCGGCGTCGCCTCCGACTATCCCTTCGACTACGAGGATTTCCGTGCGGAGATGCTGAGCAATCCGCAGGTCTTCCCGGAGCCCTACACCCGTTACGGCCCTATCGATTTCGTTGCTCCGAGTTTGATGCTGCAATTGCACGATGCGCTGGCGGCGCACGGGTATCCCGATGAAGCGGTGCACAAGATCCTTTGGGCGAACTTCGCGCGAATTGCCGCTGCGGTCTGGCGCTGACGGTTCACCGTGGGCTGGGGCGCGCCTGGCAAGTGGGGCACAGGTAAACGATTCTTTCGTCCGCTGTTGGCCGTGCGCCCTGCGTGAAGCCCTCCTCGGCGATCAGGTGTCGCTGGATCAGGGTGCCGCAGCGCCAGCAGGGTTCGTGTTCACGTCCGTATACCCACAAGGTGTGGCCGCGCCGCATGTTGCCGGTGGTGCAGCGCTGCGCGCGGTCCTTGTTGGCCCATAACATCCGGTGCGCGAGGGCAAGCAGCGCATCGAGGTCGTGCACGCTGGCGGCGGGTGTGCGCGGGTCAAGGCCACGGACGAAGCACAATTCGCTCCGGTACACATTGCCGATGCCTGCGAGGTTCCGCTGATCGAGCAGTGCCATGCCAATTCCGCGTGCAGGACGAGTCAGGATCCGTTCCCGAGCTTGCCCGATATCCCAGTCCGAACCGAGGAGGTCCGGGCCGAGGTGCGCGGTGCGGGCCCCCGCGTCAGATGTGTTCATGACTTCAAGAATCCCGAGCCTGTAGCCGACCGCTTGCCAGCTGTCTGTCTCGAGCACGACGCGTGCCTGCCAGGCTGGTTTTCGCCATTTTTCACCGCTGCGGTACGCGTGCCACGCGCCTTCCATCTTGAGATGAGAATGTATGACGTGATCCCCAGCCTGGATGAAGAGGTGCTTGCCGTGCGGCCACACGCGCGCCACGGTAAGACCGGCGAGGTCGAGGTTCGCGTACGTGTTTACGCGAAACTGGGTGCGTGAGAGGACGTTGCCTTCAAGAGCTGCGCGGAGCTTGGCCGCGGTGCGATAGACGGTGTCGCCTTCAGGCATCGATTACCGCCGGAACCGATAGCCGCGCGGCACCACCGCGAAACCGTTTTCCGATAGTGCGCGCGCGAAGAAGCCAGCCGCGCCGGTCGCGTGTTCAGCCTGTGGCGCGGGCACACCATTAATGGTTTCGATGAGTAGTTTGTCGAGCGCGCCGCCCTGTGCCGTCGTCACCAGCGCACGTGCCGCGGCGTGGAGCGCGTCGTTCTCGTCGCTGTAGACGAGAACGGTTTTTCCGCCACGTTCGAGGTACACCTGCAACTCGCCATCGACGAGAACAACGAGTGCGCCCGCCTTTCGGCCCGCACGGTGACCGCCCGCAGGCGGGTCGGGCCACGGCAGTGCCGCGCCGAAGGGGTTCGCTGGATCCACCGCCGCTAGTGCCACCGCTGTCCCGTCGGGTGGTGCCTCGGCGACGCTGCGCAATTCATCGACCACCGCTGACGTGGCGAACTGAGCTGCTCCCAGCGTCTCGACGAAATAGCCGCGGCGGCACAACCCGCGCTCCTCCAGCTCTCGAAACACCTTGTACAGCACGGAGAAACTCGACGTCGCGGGATCGGTTGTCCGCTCAGCGGTCAGGACGTTTTTCGTGACGAGCCCGTATCGAGCGAGCAACTGCTCACACATGCCGTGTGCGCGCACGGTGGAATCGGGTTCGAGGTTCGGAACTAACGACCAGCGTCCCGCCACTGTTGGTGGCCCTGACCTGGTCGGCAGCGCTGCGCGTGGCAACCGGGTGGTCCGGAATGTGCGGGCCCGCGCAGTCGGCCGACGGGTGCGGTGCGCGGTACCTGTGCGCCCCGACGACAGACGGGCACGCACAGGAGAGTATGTGTCATTGGTGACGAGACCGGCCCACACGAGTTCCCACAACGCGTCGATAAGGGCGGCGTCCGCTGGCGCTTCAACGCCCTCTGCCAGGCTGTCACGACCCACCGCGTCCGCGAGGTCGCGGAAGAAGTACCCGCCCCCGCGTACGAGGACGGACTGGATGCGCAGAGCCACTGACGACACGTCTGTGGCGGCGGGTGCCAGTGTGATCGAAGCAGTATCAGCGAGGTGGAGGCTGATCCAGCCGTCACGCGTCGAGAGGGCCCCAGCGCCGGACCACAGCACTTCGCCGGACGCGGTGAGCTCGTCGAGATAGGCGGGTGAATAATCACTGACTCGGGGCGCGAGAACAAGAGGCTCCAGTGCGGACGCGGGCAGCGCGAACCCCGCAAGCTGGTCGATCACCGCGAGTACGCCGTCTGCACCGCGGCTGCCGCGTGCACCCACACCGAGCCAGCTTGGCAGAAAACGTGCGAGCGCCGTGGTACTGACGGGTTCGATCGCGTCACGGAGTTTCGCGAGTGAACGCCGGCGCAGCACTGCAAGCACCCCGAGGTCGCACCACTCGGGGATCCCGTCGTTTCCAGGCCGGAATTCGCCTTCGACAATTCGGCGATCGGCGGCGAGCGCCCGCAACACCGAGACGACGAGTCCGTGCGGGAGATTGAAACGCGCGGCGACAGCCTGCGCCGTGAAAGGGCCGTGTCCGCGCGAGTAACGCGCGACAAGGTCGTGCAGCGCGTTCGGCACGGCGTCAAGAAACGCAACCGGCACGCCGACGGGCAAGGGCGCACCGAAGGCATCGCGCACCCGGCCTGCGTCTTCGGACACAATCCACCAGGTACGGGCCCCGAACGTCACTTCAATAACGCGACGGTCCTCGCTGAGGCCCCGCAGCCACCCGGCTGGATCGGCAGCGCAGCGTTCCGCGATTTCTGTGCCGGTGAGCGGTCCGATGGTGCGCACCATGTCGATGAGCTTCTCTGCGCTATCGGCTTTGCGGGAGCGCCACTGCAGGTAGTCCTCGTAATCAGCGATGATGTCACCGTCGAGGAGATCCCGCATTTCCAGTCGGCCCAGGAGTTCTGCGAGCAGCGCGGTGTCGAGCGACAGTGCCGCGGCTTTGCGTTCCGCGAGTGGGGAATCACCCTCGTAAATGAACGCTCCCGTGTAACCGAACAGCGCCGACACAGCGAATGGCGAGGGCGTCGCGGTCTCGGTCTCGACGATCCGTATTGCCCGGCGTTCCACGCTGGCGAGCAGCCGCGTGAGCCCGGGCACGTCGTACACGTCTTGCAAGCATTCCCGAATTGCTTCCAGGACCACGGGGAACGTGGGGTAGTTGCGCGCCACTTCGAGCAACTGCGCGGAGCGCTGGCGCTGCATCCACAGTGGAGAACGTTTGCCCGGATCCCGCCGCGGCAGCAGTAAAGCGCGCGCAGCGCATTCCCGGAACCGCGCTGCGAAGAGCGCCGAACCGCCGATTTCAGCGGTAACGATTTCGTCGATTTCGTCGGGACTGAACGCGAACAATTCAGCGCCGGGCGGTTCTCCCTCCGTGTCGGGCAGCCGGACGATAATCGCGTCGTCGGTGGTGACGGCAGCACCATCAAGCGCGTAACGCTCGCGGATCCGCGCATTGACGGCAAGCGCCCACGGCGCGTGCACCGGCAGCCCATAGGGGGAGTGAAGGATGATGCGCCAGTCACCCAGTTCGTCACGGAAGCGTTCGACCAGCAACGTGGTGTCGGACGGGACAACGGACGTAGTGTCGCGCTGCTCCCTGACGAAAGCGATCGTGTTCGCGACGGCGTTCTCATCGAGCCCGGATGCGGTCAGCCGATCACGGACGTGTGCGCCGTCGGCCGCGATCTCACGAACGAACGCGCCAAGTGCCGCCCCCAGTTCAGAAGGCCGTCCCAGGCTGTCGCCGATCCAGAATGGAAGCCTGCCGAATTGACCGGGGGCGGGGGTTACGAGTACTCGGTCATGAGTGATGTCTTCGATTCGCCAGCTCGTCGCGCCGAGGGCGAAAACATCACCAACACGCGACTCGTACACCATTTCTTCGTCGAGTTCACCCACCCGCGTGTTCTTTTCACCCACCATGAGAACTGGGTACATGCCGCGGTCGGGGATGGTTCCGCCGGAGGTCACCGCGAGGCGCTGTGCACCGGGCCGTCCAGCGACCACACCGGTGTCGCGATCCCAGACGATGCGCGGCCGCAGCTCCGCAAACTGGTCCGACGGGTACTTGCCGGACAGCAAGTCGAGCGTCGCATCGAACGCGGAACGCGGCAGCGAACTATACGAACCGGTACGGCGAACGGTGTGGAACCACTCCTCAACATCCAGGGGCTCGAGCGCGCACGCAGCCACAGTCTGCTGCGCGAGCACATCGAGCGGATTAGCCGGGATCCGCACGGCCTCAATAGCGCCTGCCCGCATCCGCTCTACTGCCACCGCGCAGTGCAGCAGGTCTGCGCGGTGCTTGGGGAAAAGCACACCGCGAGATACTTCGCCGACTTGATGTCCAGCGCGGCCGACACGCTGCAGGCCGCTTGCTACTGAGGGTGGCGATTCCACCTGGATCACGAGGTCGACGGCACCCATGTCGATACCCAGCTCGAGGCTGCTGGTAGCGACAACACATGTCAGACGGCCTGACTTCAAATCGTCTTCGATGACAGCGCGCTGTTCTTTGCTGACGGATCCGTGGTGTGCCCGGGCGAGTACCGCGGGAGCGTCGCGGGCAGTGCCACTTTGTGCGATCATCTCGGCGGGCGAGCGGACCTGGCCGGGAAGCTCGAATCCGAGCCGCTCACTGTAGATCTCGTTGAGCCGGGCGGTCAGGCGCTCCGCGAGGCGCCGCGAGTTCGCGAACACGATCGACGAGCGGTGCTTGAGGATCAAGTCAGCCAGCTGCTCTTCCACATGGGGCCACAGTGAATTCGCGGAGAGGTTGTTCGCACCGGAAGTGCTTGAATCCTGGGCCGGGGTGCCGACGGCGGGGGGTACGTTCGCCATATCCTCGACGGGAACTGAAACGGTGAGGTCGAAGCGCTTGTCCGCTGGCGGCGCGACGATGCTGACCGGCCGGGCGCCCGCCAGGAACCGTGCGACCTCGTCGTGCGGCCGGACGGTCGCGGAAAGGCCGATGCGTTGCGCAGGCTTATCAAGCAGCAGATCGAGACGCTCAAGTGACAGGGCGAGGTGGGTGCCCCGCTTGGAATCCGCGATCGAGTGAATCTCGTCCACGATCACGGTATCGACGCTTTTCAGCGTTTCTCGCGCCGACGACGTCAGCATAAGGAACAGCGATTCGGGCGTCGTGATGAGAATGTCCGGGGGATTGCGCAGCATCGCTTGTCGCTGTGCATTCGGGGTGTCACCGGTTCGCACACCGACCGTGACGGCAGGCGGTGTAAGCCCCTTAATCTTCGCCGTATTCGCGATGCCGGCGAGAGGGGCGCGAAGGTTGCGTTCCACATCGACTGCCAGGGCCTTCAGCGGTGATAGGTAAATGATCCGGGTGTGGTGCTCGTCCCCGGCCATCAACCGGTCGAGCGCCCACAAGAACGCGGCGAGCGTTTTCCCTGAGCCGGTCGGTGCGACAACAAGAGTGTGGTTGCCCGCGCTGATTTCGCGCCACGCCTCCTCTTGCGCCGCGGTGGGGCCGCCGAACGCGCCGCGGAACCACTCGCTCGTGGCGGGGGAGAAGGTGTCTAGGGCACTCACGGTTCCATGATGCCGTGTCCCCCTGACAACTCTTCACGATCATTGCAGAAAGTCGGACACCTCGCGCCCCGGTGTGAGCCTCTTGTTGTCCGCCGGCGGGTTCTCAAAATGACTGTCACGCTCCGCGCGAATGGGTTTAATCCTGCTCGCTATCCTGTTGGTGCCTTCTAGCGACATGCCTGATCCCTGGGAAGTCCAGTTCAAGCTCGTCGATTTCTCTGCCACGGAGGATACGGACACGAGGTCTGTTGGCTGAATCGTCGCTAGTGTCAGCGGATTGAGTTCCGGACGGGACGTTGGCGTCGAGTCCGGGTGCGGGCCCTGCCACGGCGATCCGGGCGTCGTCAGCGCAGCCGTGCAGGTCAAAGCGCGACGCATGGAGGTGGACGTGCCGCCAGTCCGCGTCTGCATCGTCGTTTCTCACCTGTGGCGGGAGTTCCGTTTCAGGAGTAGCCGTGAGGCTCACGATTGGTTCGTCCCAGGCACGGTCGATTTTCTTCAGGCGCTGAAGACCTATGATTGACGATTCTGCAGGCGTAAAGATCAGTAGATAATTCTCGGTCGGCTCGGTGACGTCACGATCCCAGTTGATATCACGCCCGCGAGCGTGAGCCCGCACCCGTATGTTCCTGCGCCTTGCCATTGATTGCTTGGCACGTGCAACACGATCTCGCCGTGCAGTGTCATCACGACTGGATTCGACGAGAACGGGACAGTGGCCTCCTCAACCACCTCCCACTCCGAGAAATCGGCGTCGTCGTGCAGCGAATCCGCCTGCGTGAACTCGACCGAGACTGGCCCGCAAGCAATCCCGCTCTTCAGCGTCACAAAGTCCCTGCCCACCGTGAGCAAACTGCCCGAAGCGCGTTCAGCGAGCGTATCGGCGCCAGCACTTCCGAACATGAACTGATGGTGGTCAACCGTGACGAACCCTGAAATGCCCATTGACTGCAGTATCGCACTGCGAGAGGAAGCGGGGATATCAGGACGAAGGGACTCAGGAAGTCTGAAGCGCGCGGAGGTTGATGCAGTCGGGTGTTGACCTGTGGAGGCAGATTTGGTGCGGTGGTGGCATGTGGATTCTTCGGCCAGTGCGGGACACTGATTCGTCGCAACTCATCGACTTGATCGGCACGTGCTGGGCCGAATTCCCGGGATGCATTCTCGACGTCGATGCGGAGGAGCAGTGGTTGCGCGCGCCAGCCACGGCGTATGCGCAGTACGCGGGTGAATTTTGGGTGGCTGATGATGACGGCGAGGTTGTGGGTTCTGCCGGTTATCGTCCAGTGACGGACGCGATCGCCGAAATGAAAGGCGTTTACGTCAGTCCAGTTATTCGGCGGCAGGGGCTCGCCAGCGTGCTGGTTAAAAACGCTGAACAAGCAGCGCTTACCGCTGGATTTGATCAGGTGCAGGCGTGGTCGGACACGCGGTTTACCGGCGCGCATGTCCTCTACGAGCGTCTTGGGTATCGGCGTACCGGCCGTAGCCGCCGGTTGGAGGATTTGTCGGATTCCACGGAAATCGAATTCACCAAGCCGCTATAGACGATCGACGGCGGCCTGCATCGAGGTGACAACCTTGTTGCCGAGCCGCTCGAAATACAGCCGCATCACGGGTGACGCCAGTTTAGCGACCCCGTGGAACGTGATGTCCGCGGTGTATCTGACTTCGGTGCGATCGCCCAGCGGCCGCAGCCGAATGTCGTCGACCGACGTTGCGGTTTTGTTTCTGCCGACGAATTTGACGTGATCCTCGCGCATCGCGACTAGTTCGTACACCAGCTCGGTCTCGCGCCCCAGCACGCGCGAGGTGTTTCGCCACTTGGCTCCGGGGCGGAGGGGCCCGGAGTCCACCCGCGCGCAGGCCACCGTGCCAGGATCCCACTCGGTCGCGTGAGCGAAATCAGCCAGGTAGTCAGAAGTGACCTTGTTCGGCTTGTCGACGACGAATGTGCGGTGGACATGCACCATTTTTTCCTCCGAGATGTCAACGGCTCTTTCGCTGACATTCGGAGGAAATAACAGGGGGGATTGGCGGGCCCGCTATTTATCTTCGGCGGCTGGGTCCCCATTCTGCTCTGCGGCAACGATTGCACCCTGGTGCGAGGCCGCGAACTCCGGAGTGTCGAAGACTTCCCCGCCCAGCGGGTCTTCGACGGGCGCGGCGCTCACGATGACGGTGCCTGTTTCTGGGTCGATCGCGACGTCAGTGGGTGGCACCGCACGAACCGACACGAGCAGCCCGGAGCTGTCGCGGCGCGGTACTTGTGGCTGCCAGGTGGACAGACCCGCGAATGTCGCGGAAATGCCGCGGACACCGCGCCACGCCCGTTTCGGGCCATGCTGGGGGAACGGACTGGACGGTGGCGGTGCGGCGATGGGCAGGGTGATGCCACCTGATGTCGCTGCCGCGCTTTCGGCCGGTGTGCCCGCGTCCCCGGCACTGCTCGACACTTGTTCCACCCGCACGTAGGTGGGCATTTGCGCCACGTCATACCGGAAAGCGCGCAGTAGCGAGAAACAGGCCAGCACCATGATGATCGAGAACGGTACGGCTGTCGCGATTGATGCGGTCTGCAGGGCAGTAAGGGCTTCACCGCCACCAACGATCAACAGCACCGCAGCCGCGAAGCCCTCGAGGACTGCCCAATATACGCGGGTGATTCGCGACGTTTCCACGGCTCCACCGGTAGCGAGAATGTCAACGACGAGGGAACCGGAGTCAGATGAGGTTACGAAGAAGAACACCACGACCAGGATCGCGACGACGCTAGTTAGGGCCGCCAGCGGGAGCGTGTCGAGGTACGCGAATAGGGCAGTGTCGGCGTTCACCGCTCCCTCGGGTGCGACGTCACCGACGTCGCGCTGACGCAGGATGGCCGAGTCACCGAAGATCGTGAACCACAGCGAGCTCACCAGTGTGGGGGCGAGCAGTACACCGGCGACAAATTCGCGGATGGTGCGGCCGCGCGAAATACGTGCGATGAACATGCCGACGAACGGGGCCCAACTGATCCACCAGCCCCAGTAGAAGATCGTCCATCCGGCAGCCCAGCCGTCTTCGGAGAAGGGGGCGGTGCGCAGCATAAGCTCCGGCAACGCCTGAACGTAGTTACCCAAATTCTGGACCCAGGCCTGCAACAAGAAGAGCGTGGCGCCTGCGACCGCAACAAACAGTGCCAGCATCGTCGCGAGGGTCATGTTGATGTTTGACAGCCACTTCAGGCCTTTGTAGACGCCCGACACCACTGACAGGGTCGCGATCAGCGTGATGACCGTGACGATGATCAGAATCCACTCATTCGACGCTTCGATCCAGCCAAGGAACTCTAGGCCGGACATGATCTGCTGCACACCGAAGCCGAGCGAGGTCGCGACACCGAACAGCGTGCCCACGATGGCCACGGTGTCGATCGTATGGCCGATCCAGCCTTCGACGCGTTCACGGCCGAGCAGTGGCTCGAGCAGCCAACGCACCGCAAGTGGGCGGCCTTTGCGGAAAGTCATGTACGCCAAGCCAAGACCGACGACGACATAGATGGACCACGCATGCAGGCCCCAGTGGAACATCGTCAGTTCGAGTGCCTGGTTGGCCGCCGCATCGGTGGCACCCGCCACTTGGCCGGCCTCCGGGGGCGTCAGGTAATGCATGAGGGGCTCAGCGACGCCGTAGAACAGCAGGCCGATGCCCATGCCCGCGCTGAACAGCATCGCGAACCATGAAAGAAGGCCGAACTCGGGCTCTTCGTCGTCGCGACCCAGCCGGATTCTGCCGATCTTCGTCACCGCGCAATACACTGCAAATACGACGAAGCCAGTGGCGGCCAGGATGTACCACCAGCCGACACCGTTCGCGATGAATTCATTAAGCGTCGAGAACGCGTCTTCCGCGGTTCCGCCATATACGGCCGCAAATGCAATGAGAATGACGATTGCCACGGAAGCGGGGACGAAAACGGGCTTAAGCAGCGACGACCAGGCCCTCACGAGCGCCGATCCGCTCCCGGAAGTGGCGTTCTGCGGAGGTTTTGCGGACACACTTCCTCCTCTTTCCATTTCACTTGTTAATTACAAAATTACCCCACCGCGGAATACGCTGCGATCTGTTAGCCCGGAAATTCTAGTCAGCGCCCGAGAAGCGCGTGCCGGACCGCATCGAGGGCATCACGGTCAACGCGCAGGCCACGGGTGACGTAGTCCTCGATAGTGCCGAAATGCTCGGTGACCGAGCGGCGTGCTTCCGCGAGGTATGCCGGTCGCACCTGGAGGACTGGCTGCAGCAGTTCGCGCGTGAGGCCGCGCTCGGCGGCGACCGTGTAGATGGGTGCGAATAGTTCTTCCACCGCCGGGTTCACTGCGAGGTACTCGGCCTCGAGATCTGCTTCGCCAGCACCGGCAAGCCACAGCAGCATCGTGGCGGCCCAGCCGGTTCGGTCTTTGCCGGCGGTGCAATGGAAGAGCAGCGGATGGTTCGCCGGATCCGCGACAACCTCGAAGAAAGTGCGATACGCGTCTTGTGCTGCCCCATCGAGGACGAAGAAGCGGTAGATCTTGGTGATTTCACGTTCGGCGGAACCGTCCGCCAGGAGGCGGGTGGCGCGCTCGGGGTCAGCTAACGCGCGCGCAAATTGTGCGGCGACGCCGTCCGGCCGGGCCGCAAGGACATCGGCGATTACCGTCTTCACGCCTGGGGGCAGCTCTGTTGGCTGGCGCAGGCGCTCAGGACCCGAACGCAGGTCGATGACCGTGCGGACGCCGAGGCGGTCAAGCGCTTCGGCATTACTCTCGCCGAGGTGGGCGGACCGGTAGAAGACTCCACTCTTGGTGTGGTGACCGCTGCCAGTGGGGATTCCGCCGAGGTCGCGAAGGTTGGGGATTGTATTCGTTATTGAGGGCACGTTCTCAGTTTTGTCGCTCTTCGATTTCTTCAATGAATTCGGTCGCCATCTGCGCAACCAAGTCCGGCTGATGGCTGGGCAGCCAATGCCCGCCGTCGACGAAGCGTATGCGGCAGTCAATGGCCCATTCAGCAGCACCCGCCTGCGCGGGTGGCGGGAATAGCTTGTCGTTTTCAGGGACGATCACCAGCGAGGGCACAGGCTTGCGCGGTTCACTGGTATTTCGGGGCGGTTTGGCGCCGAACAGGAGACTGTAGATGTTCGCGGAGTAGATGCGTAACCCGTCACGGTTACGGGACGCTAGCCGGCGTCCATAGCCCGCGGGTTCAGACCCTTTTTCGAACTTCCATTTCGCGAACAGCATCGCGGCGTCCGCGACGCCGACCCGGAACAGCGCTGGCGCGATAACAGGTACCTGGAAGAACGTCATATAGGTGTTGATGCTCCATGTGGAGAACAGATCACGCAGGTGGTGCCAGTTAAAGCGGAGCTGATCGCGCACCCAGGCCGAGTAGTACTCGGCGGAAGCGGAGCCGATGGTCGTCAGTGAGAGCAGTTCGATGCCGTCGACCGGGTTCAGTGCGAGGTCCCATGCTGCGGCACCGCCCCAGTTGTGGGCGAGCAGATGGACGCGCCCGTTGTCGGCGACTGTGCGTGCCACGGTGGCGATGTCGTTCGCCAACTGGGAGATTGTGTACTCGGCGACCTGCTTAGGCCGGTCGGATCGTCCGGCGCCGCGCATATCGAACAACACCACGTGGTACTGCTCCTGGAGCAGCGCAGCCACGGGATCCCAGACGCCATGATCGTCGGGGAATCCGTGAACGCAGACGACGGTCGGCTTAGCGGGATCGCCCCGGGTGTACAGCGCCAGGCGGAACCCGTCTGAGGTGATAACCCATTTATCGGGTTCGGTTCGCTGGGTAGGCTGCGGCCGGCGTGGCTCCGCAGATGATTCCGTGGCGTCACGCGTACCGCCATTGCCGGAGGTGCGCTCCGTGTTTGCCATGAAGACCTCTATGTCGTTCTCGGCTGGACTGAAGGCTGCTGTCTTCGTACGTTACAGGCAGGCTAACGCAGGATGGGTCATGCTGCTAGCACCTGCAAGCGGAAGTGCACTTTCCTCAAGCGCTGTCCGTCACAAGATTTCGGTAACCGTGTGGGCCGGCCTGGCCAGGCGTACGCCCTTGGGGGTAGCGACGAGTGGCCGCTCGATGAGAATGGGGTGCTCGAGCATCGCGTCGAGCAGTTGATCGTCGGTTACGCCGGGTCCATCAAGCCCGAGTTCCTTGTAGAGCTTTTCCCGTTTGCGTATCGCATCGCGGGGTGACAGCGACGCCGCCGCGAGCAGTGCGGTCAGGGTGTTTCGGTCGGGCGGCGTTTCAAGATACTTGACGATATCCGGTTCGGTACCGGTCTCGCGGATGAGGGCAAGCACGTTGCGTGAGGTCGAACACCGTGGGTTGTGGTAGATCGTCACATCGCTCATACGAACAATGATCGCCGACTTGCCCACAACGCGTCGCAAAGGGGCGATACTTAGCTGTGGCGTTTTCACGGGTTGTACGGCCAGGGCGTCGCTGGCGAAGGAAGGTGCGCGGTGCTGCTGTCGATCGACACTGAGTCGTCAGTGCCGCCTTACGAGCAAATCTGTACGCAGGTCATTGAACTGGTGCGGGCCGAGCGGCTGCCGGCCGGGTGCAAGTTGCCAACTGTGCGGCAGCTTGCGACTGAACTCGGGATCGCGCCCAACACGGTCGCGCGTTCTTACCGAGAACTCGAGGCTGCCGGCGTGATCGAAACCCGCGGGCGCCGCGGGTCTTTCGTCGCGGCTTCCGGTGACCCGACGCGTGCGCACGCGCAGTCCCAGGCGGTGTGTTACGTGACGGAACTGCGGGGACTCGGCTTCAGCGACGAGGAGATCCGCACGTTCGTCGACGCGGCCCTGAAGGGGCTTGGCTGAGCTGTCAGGCCGTGAGAAAGCGGCCGACTGCGACGGCCGCGCAGAGGATGAGCAGAGTTCCGGTGAGGGGCAGGTAGGTGTCCAGCTCTCGCCGACGGCGCAGCACGATCATTGCGAGGATGAGGAGCAGGGCCAGTCCGATAGCGGCGACGGGGGTGAGAATGGGGTAGAGGCCGGTCGCTTGGGGCAATACCAGTCCAATAGCGCCGAGTATCTCGACGATTCCGATCGCGCGTACCGAACCCGGGGAGAATTCCGTTGCCCACCCGGAGCCCCTCTTGGTGACATACTTCTCATAGGGTGTGGACGTCTTGGTCACGCCACTCATGAGGAACGCGGCGGCAAGGATGGCGGCTGGTATCCACAGCACCAGGTCCATTCCGTCTCCTTTGAAGTGCGCGAGAGCTGTCCGCTTTGATCAATATCGCGGTACGTGGGTGGTCTCGCAACAGTACCGGCTGGCTGGGATGAGACCGCCACAAGGGGACAATAGTTGCGCAGTCAACTATTGTCGGATTAGGCTGAAAGCACAATGGGCAACCGCGCCCCATCCGGGCGTGCAACAAAATCGGAGGCATCGTGGGAACTGGCTGGCACCGTGACATCGCTTTACTGATAGCGCGCGTGGGTATCGGCGTCATTTTCGTCGCTCATGGCTGGCAGAAACTCAACGAATCGACCATCGAAGGTGTCCAGGCCTTCTTTACGTCGATCAACGCGCCGCTCCCTGAGATAACCGCGTACGTCGTGACCTATCTCGAACTCGTGGGCGGTGCGATGCTCATCATCGGTGTGCTCACCCCACTGGTGGGTTTCCTT
This sequence comes from Hoyosella sp. YIM 151337, assembly GCF_026041215.1. Taxonomy (GTDB): domain Bacteria; phylum Actinomycetota; class Actinomycetes; order Mycobacteriales; family Mycobacteriaceae; genus Hoyosella. The sequence continues at coordinate 91,067 of NZ_JAPEIQ010000006.1, read as the reverse complement.
CTGTTCTGCAACATGGTGGGCGCTTTCGTCCTGGTCCACGTCGAGCACGGCGTTTTCGTCGAGGATGGTGGCTTCGAGCTCGTCCTGGCCCTGGGCGTCGGCTCACTGCTCATTGCGGCGTGCGGCGCCGGTGCGATAAGTCTCGACCGGATGCTTCCCGGGCTCAGCCGCTTCTCCTGAAGGCTGCCGCGCATTTCGCGGCAACAGTTGTCAGCGCCAGCTGGGCAGCCACAGCTGGCGCTGCCACATTTCGGGGGTTATGGGCAATGCCGTCAGGATCGGGTACAGCCAGATGAAGTTGGCAATGACGACGGCCAGGTATACGCAGACCACGAGTGTGGCGAGTTGCCGTCGCTCGGGGATGCGGGGGCGCAGCTTGCCCCGTTCGTGTCGTCCAATGAGATCTCCGAGTGCGAGCGCGAATAGCATCACCATGAAGGGCGCCATCGGCGCAGCGTAGAAGTAATACATTTGCCGATCGAGAGCGGCGAACCAGGGCACGAATACCGCGAGATATCCCGTGAGTGCCGCCGCATAACGCCAATCGCGGTAGCCGATGATTCGCCACGCCGACCAGGCGAGCACGGGTAGTGAAAGCCACCACATCGCTGGAGTTCCGACCAGCATGACGGCCCGAACGCACTCCGTCGCACCGCAACCTGAGATCTCGTCGCTTTGTGCGAAGTAGTACAGCATCGGCCGCAAGCCCATCGGCCATGTCCACGGTTTCGACTCCCAAGGGTGAATATGCCCTTCGGAGTTCGTCAGCCCCGCGTGGAACGACAGAATGTGGCTGTGGTTGTACCAGAGAGCGCGCAGCGAATCCGGGAGGAAACTCCAGGTTCCGCCTGTCCCGATCACGCGTCCGACTGCGTGCCGGTCAATCGCGGTTTCGCTGGCGAACCACGCCCAATAACTCCCCACGTACACAGCCGCCGGGATGGCGACGAGCGACCCCAAAGCTGGCACTAGGTCACGCATCGCAGTGCCCGCGACCGGACGTCTGACGGCGAAGTGATGGCGCGCGGCAAGATCGAATGCCACCGCCAGCAGGCCGAAGAACGCGACGACGTAGATGCCGGACCACTTCGTCGCACACGCGAGCCCAAGCAACACGCCGGCACCGAATCGCCACCAGCGGAATCCCATTCGGGGGCCGAAGGCCGATTCATCGATCCGGCCCTCGTCGTAAACACGCCGGTACCGTCGCCGGACATCATCACGGTCAACGATGAGGCAGCCAAAAGCTCCCACGATGAACACGACAAGGAAGATGTCGAGCATTCCGATCCGCGACGTCACGAATGTCACGCCGTCGGCCAGTATCAACACCCCAGCGATCGCGCCCACGAGAGTCGACCTGGCCAGGCGGCGCGCGATGCGGGTGACGAGCAGCACAAGCACCACGCCTGCCACTGCCGCAGCGGAGCGCCACCCCAGCGCGGAGTAGCCGAAGACAGCTTCACCGAGCGCGATGAGCTGTTTGCCCACCGGTGGGTGCACGACCAGCCCGTACGCTGGGTTATCTTCGACCCAGCCGTTGCCGAGCATCTGCCAGGCCTGGGTGACGTAATGCTTCTCGTCGAAGACCGGTGTGCCCGCGTCTGTCGGTGTGTGCAGACCTGCGAAGCGGGTGATTGCCGCGAGCAGCGTCAGGAATCCGGCAACGAGCCAGCCCCGCTTGGTGTCCGGCGGCATCGGGTCAGGCGCCGGATCAAGAGATCCAGGGCTGCGGACCGGCTTAGAATCCCGCGCGGCGGGCGCTGCGCATCGCGCCGCGTGAGCGGGCACACGACGGGCAGTACTAAGCACGGGCACGCGACGATCGTAGGCTGTATGACCATGGCCGGACAGCTTGTACTCGCCGCAACACCGCTCGGTGATATCCGTGACGCCTCGCCGCGACTCACTGACATGCTGGCAAAAGCCGACATCATCGCGGCAGAAGATACGCGCCGCACCCGTCAGCTCGCCGCCGCGCTCGGTGTTGCGCTGACAGCGAAGCTGGTCAGTTTCTATGACCATGTGGAGAAAACGCGCTTGCCGGCCCTTGTCGACGAGGTCGCTCGCGGCCGCACAGTCCTGCTCGTCACCGATGCCGGGATGCCGTCGATCAGCGATCCGGGCTACCGACTTGTCGCGGCCTGCGCCGAGCGCGCCCTCGTGGTGACATGTCTGCCCGGGCCGTCTGCGGTCACGACCGCACTCGCACTCTCTGGCTTGCCTGTCGACCGTTTTTGCTTTGATGGGTTTCCGCCGCGCAAATCCGGGCAGCGCCGCGAATTCTTCGAAACGCTTCGTGACGAACCGCGCGCTTGTGTGTTTTTCGAAGCGCCGCACCGTCTTTCCGACTGTCTCAGTGACGCGGTCAGCGTCCTCGGTCCGCAGCGGCGCGCGGCGGTGTGCCGGGAATTGACGAAAACCTACGAAGAGGTCAAACGCGGTACCCTCCAGGAACTCGCGGACTGGGCGGCGGCTCAGCCGGTACGGGGCGAGATAACGGTCGTTCTCGAAGGCGCGGCGCCCGCGGCGCAGAGTGTGCACGATCAGGTGGCGGACGTCGAACGGCTGGTCGCTGCGGGAAGCCGGCTAAAAGCGGCGTGCGCTGTTATCGCGGAACGCGCTGGCGTTTCGAAGCGCGAATTGTACGAGGCAGTCCTCGCAAGGCGCGCGCCGGATGGCGATTGACGCGTTGACTAGAGCGGCGCCGAGGCTTGCAGTCCTATGATGGTCGCAGCCTTGTCCAGGCATTCCTGCCACTCGCGTTCGGGTTCGGAGTCGATGGTGATACCGCCGCCCACACCTAGCCTGCAGTCACCGCGCGCGGTGAACTCCACCGTCCGGATCGCCACGTTCAGCTCGAGACCTGCCACGGGCGAGTGGAAACCCACTGTGCCGCAGTAGACCCCGCGCGGCTCGGGCTCCCACTGTCGCAGCAGGGTGCGTGCCCGGTGTTTCGGTGTGCCGGTCACAGAGGCCGGCGGGAAGGCAGCGGCGAGCAGGTCACTGAGTTCGATTGCGGGGTCGACATGCGCTTGCACGGTGGATACGAGGTGCCACACACCCGGCGCGGGATACACCCCGAGCAGGTCTGTGACGGTCACTGAACCGAGCGCGGCGACGCGGCCGAGATCGTTCCGAACGAGGTCGACAATCATCACGTTCTCTGCGACATCCTTGACCGAGGAGCGCAGCAGCGCGGGGTCCTTGTCGATCGGCAAGGTCCCTTTGATGGGACTCGACCGAACGATCGCACCCTTTCGGGAGAGAAACATTTCCGGCGAGAGGGATGCGACCGCGCCCCACTCTCCCTGCAGATACGCGGCCTTGGCCGGGCGTGTAGCGGTGATGGCGTCGGCGAAGAAATCGGCGGGTTCACCGGTGAAGTGCCCCGTGAAGTGTCCACACACGCATGCTTGGTACACCTCGCCCGCCCGGATGGCCTCGAGACAGGATTCGACACCAAATCGGTGTGCGGCGCGGCTCGGGGGCGTCCACCGGCACGACCACTCCGCGGATGGGGCGGAGCCGCTGACGAGGCGGGCCAGCCAGTCCGGGCACGTCTCATCAGCAAGCGATTCGAACCACCAGTTTCCCGCGGCATCGAGCCGCAGCACGTGATCGGTGAAGCCGCCGGCCATTGCGGGCAGCGGGCCGTATTCTCCGTGCGGTCCGGGATCGGGGTACGAGAGATACCCGAACCAGCCGCCGCCGACTGCATTGGCGGGCTCCGCCGAGTCGCGGTCCGTCGCGCTTCCGGTCGCGACGTGTTCACCGAACGGATGCGCACTGCCCGGGTGTGCATGGCCGGTTTCCATCGCGGTCAGCGCGGGCGCGATTATCGCGCGTGAACCCAGCCAGTTACCGGTCACCGCGGCGGGCGGGGGAGCCCCGAGTTCGCGTGCCCGGCGAGCGAGTGCACGCACCACATCCGCTGCGCTCGCGCAGTCATCGCCTGCACCTATGCGTTCACATCGCATTGGATAAGAGTGGCACGTGCGTCGTGGTGGCTACTGCGCGGCCTCGATGCGTGCCGCGGCCGGTTGAAGAACGGCTTGGTCAGCGGCTACTTTCCCGGCTATCCAGCCGCGCGCGTCCATGGGTGCGGCGGTCTGCTTCTCGGTACGCGGAAACAGACGCTCGAATTCAGCGTTCACCGCTTCGTTCTGGGCCGCGAGAATCGGCAGCAGCCGCTTGCCCCGGAGACGGGCGCGCTTCGCCGCCCGCGCGGTGGTTTCTTCGCCCACTTCTTGTAGCCGCTGGCCCACCCGAACCGCGAACGCGAACAGAAACGCGCGGCGGAAGCTGGCAGTACGTGTGGCGGGGTCATCGCTGTTCCGGCCAAGATCGGTCATCGCGTGTGTCGCCTGGACAAGCACTGACGTGTACAGCATTTCGACTTGGCGCAGGTCAACAGGGGTTCCCACCGCGGTGGCCACTGCATACTGTGCGTCCCATACGACTCGGACACGGTTGGCGAGACTGATCTCGTGAAGCAGATGTACCTTCGCTTTGGTGTACGGATTCTCGATGTGAATACGCGTGGTCTGCACGTCGCCGCGAGCGAAGTTGGAGCGGAGCAACGCCGCGTCGATCGCGTAACGCGTCATCAATTCCTGTGCCTTCGCGGTGAACGCGTCCGCTTCACTCGTGTACGTTGTCGCCTCAGCTTTGGCGAGCAGGCTGCGCACTTTATTCAGCACGCGTGTGTCAACCGGACCGGCGCAGCTGGTTCGGGGTGCGGCGTCGGTTCGCTGCTCGGGCCACTGCGATGGCGGGTCGCAGACTAGCGGCCACACGGGGAGGTCGTGCCACTGCCCGATAAGCCTCAGGAGGGCAGGCCAGTCGGTTTGGAGCGGCGGTTCGCCACCGAGCGCCAGCAGAAAGGGCCGGTTCCCGGGGTTGCGCGTTGCCGCCCAGTGAACACTGGCGGCGACGGCGGAGCTCATGGCCGCGATGTCCTCGAGCTGTTCGGCCCACATCAGCGGCGCGCGCTGCGTCGCGTTCGATAACGCGGCCTGGTAGGTGACTGTGGCCACCGCCAGGTCGGTTACCGGCTGGGGGTGTGCGCGGCTGACGACGTGGATGACATCCCGCGGCTGCCAGCCGTGTTCGTAAAGAGAGTCCATCGCGGAGAGCAAGATCTCGCATGCGACGCGGGTGGCGAGCCACGGTTCCCGCCCGGCGTCCGCGCGCGCTAGCTGGTCGGCGATGTGTGCTGCGTGTTCGCGGCGGTGTTTCGGACCGACTGCCGCGTCCGCACCGGTGAGGATCATTTCCTGCACGACCGTCTGCGGGTCGGTGCCGGGACGCACGATTCCGCCCGGCCAGTTGAGGGCGTGCCATTGGTCGCCAGACTGGTGTCCGTGCGCGTGGCCGTCCGGCGCGTCAGACCAGCGGACAGAGGAAGATTTGCGGTGGGCGTCCCCGTTAGGCTTCGGCCTGCGGTGAGAGCCGTCACTACGGCGGGTGCCGCGCGCCCGCCGGGGCTGCTCCGTGGTTTTCCCCATAGCACCGCAGTATGCCTGTTCTTGACCCGCAGGTGTGGGAACCGGCGGGGGGCAGGCTGGCAAAATGGCCGGTTGGGAATCCACCACCCACAACGAATAGGCTGGTACGCATGTCTACCCGAGTTCTCACGGCGGTCGCCTGGCCGTACACGAATGGCCCGCGCCACATCGGCCACGTGTCAGGTTTCGGCGTTCCGTCCGATGTCTTCGCCCGATACCAGCGCATGGTGGGTAATGACGTGCTGATGATCTCGGGTACGGACGAGCATGGGACACCGATCTTGGTGCAGGCGGACCAAGAGGGGACGACGCCGCGTGAGCTGGCCGATCGCTATAACCGGGTGATCGTGGAGGACCTCGCGGGACTCGGGCTGAGTTACGACCTGTTCACCCGCACCACCACCCGCAATCACTACGCAGTGGTGCAGGAATTGTTCCGCACACTGCACAAGAACGGCTATCTGGTCCCCAAGACGACGACTGGTGCCATCAGTCCTTCGACCGGCCGGACGCTGCCAGACCGGTACGTCGAGGGCACCTGCCCGATCTGCGGGTATGACGGTGCGCGCGGTGACCAATGCGACAACTGCGGTAATCAACTCGACCCGATCGACCTAATCAATCCACGCTCAAAGCTCAACGGTGAGACGCCAAAGTTTGTCGAAACTGAGCACTTCTTTCTGGATCTTCCCGCGCTTGCAGACGCGCTCGGAACGTGGCTCAAAGGCCGCACCGATTGGCGGCCGAACGTCCTGCGCTTCAGTCTGAACCTGATCAACGACCTGCGGCCCCGCGCGATGAGCCGCGATATCGACTGGGGCGTGCCCATTCCACTTGACGGGTGGTCCGACCGTCCCGACAAGAAGCTGTACGTGTGGTTTGACGCGGTGATCGGGTATTTATCCGCGAGCATCGAATGGGCGGTGCGCAGCGGCGACCCCGAGGCGTGGCGCAAGTGGTGGACCGATCCCGAAGCGGTCAGCTACTACTTCATGGGCAAGGACAACATCACCTTCCACTCGCAAATCTGGCCTGCCGAACTCCTCGGCTATGGAGGCCGGGGTGCGCATGGTGGTGCGCCCGGTCCGCTTGGGAATCTGAATCTGCCTACCGAGGTGGTCTCGAGTGAGTTCCTGACCATGAGCGGATCAAAGTTCTCGACGAGCCGTGGCACAGTCATCTATGTGCGTGATTTCCTGCGCGACTTCGGTGCGGATCCGCTGCGCTACTTCATCGCGGTCGCGGGCCCAGAGTCGCAGGACACGGATTTCACCTGGGATGAGTTTGTGCGCAGGACGAACTTCGAGCTGGCCAACGAGTGGGGCAACCTCGTCAACCGGGCGGTGTCGATGGCGAACAAGAACTTCGGTGAGATCCCGGCGCCCTCCTCGCTGACCGATGCTGATGCTGAGCTCCTGCGCACAGCCGAGGCGGCTTTCCAGACTGCCGGGCAACACTTGCAGCGAAGCAGGTTCCGGGCCGCGGCGACTGAGGGTATGCGGGTAGTGACGGCGGCGAACAAGTATATTTCCGCACTCGAGCCCTGGAAACTTGCGAAGGAACCCGACCAGCGCGATCGGCTCGCGACAGTGCTGCACACGTCCTTGCAGGTAGTCTCCGACGCGAATTCGCTGCTGACTCCGTTCCTGCCGCACGCTGCGCAGAAGGTGCACGAGCTGCTGGGCGGGGAAGGCGTGTGGGCCGCTGAGCCGGAGGTCCGTGAGGTTACTGATGACACAGCTCAAGTGGAGCCGGTGGGGGTGAACCTGCCGGAAGCCGGGCGCTCTTATCCCGTTCTGATGGGTGACTACGCCAGTGAACAAGCGCGCTGGGGCCGCACCGACATCAAGCCGGGCACGAAACTGTCAAAACCCACGCCGCTGTTCGGCAAACTGGACGCGGAACTGGGCGAGACCGGCCCCGAATGGGCGCCGATCAAGAAATGAGCACGAAGGCGTCGAAGAAGGAACGTCCAGCGCCACCGCAACCAGAGCGGCTGGCGCCGCTGATTGACGCCCACACACACCTCGATGCCTGCGGCGCGGTAGATGAGGAATCGTTGCGTGTGATTGTCGATCGAGCCGCCGCTGTGGGTGTGGAGACGATCGTGACCGTCGCGGACGATCTCGCTGCGGCCGAACTGGCCAGCACGCTCGCGCACTGGGATGATCGGGTGTTTGCCGCCACGGCGCTGCACCCCACCCGCGCGAATCACCTCGATGACCACGCGAAAAGCGTGCTCGAGAAGCTCGCCGGCGATCCGCGTACCGTCGCAGTGGGTGAGACCGGTTTGGACTACTACTGGCCGGGCAAGCTCGAGGGCTGCGCTGAGGTCTCGGAGCAGGAGGAAGGCTTCCGCTGGCATATCGATCTGGCTAAGCGCTCCGGCAAGCCGCTGATGATTCACAACCGGGAGGCAGACGCTGATCTCGTGCGCGTGCTTCTGAGCGAGGGCGCACCAGAAACCGTCATTTTTCATTGCTTCTCGTCTGGACCTGAGATGGCCCGGACCTGCGTGGATCAGGGGTGGGTGCTTAGCCTTTCGGGGACAGTCAGCTTTCGTAACGCGCGGGACCTGCACGAGGCAGCCCGGCTTATCCCCGCTGGTCAGCTGCTAGTGGAGACCGACGCGCCATACCTGACTCCGCATCCGTATCGGGGCGCTCCGAACGAGTCGTACTGCCTGCCGTACACGGTTCGGGCACTGGCCGAGATCCGCGGTGATGACGCGGCAGAACTGGCGACGGCAACCACGTCGACGGCGCGCCGCGTCTACGGCATCTGAATTGCGTTCAAACGTAATTTAAGGTTCTTCAGGAAGTGACGATGGTCACATTTATCCCCGAATGAGTTTTGTCTGGCCTGGTGCGGAAGTTGCGAATGTGACGACTGGCACATCACGGGAAAATTGTGAATTAACAAATTGTTCGTTTTTTTATACGCGTTCTACCAGCGGATTTAGCTGAGCGATAAGGCTGAAATATAACGCTTGAATAATTGTTTCCCGAAAATCCGGTATTTCGGAGAAATGTGGAACAGCTCTCATTATCGTGAGATTGCTTGCTCCAGTTAGCAGCACCTCGTTACTGTTTTGTTATCGACATCCGGGGTGGAGAAGCCCGACTCAGCACGTTCCCGACACCACGCTTTGCGTGCTGACTTCACCTGCCCGGCCAGCCAACAGTCAGGAAGACAATGTCGCAAGCACCGCGTACCTCCAACTCCAAGAAGGCGCAGATCGTCGCTGGCGGCGCTCTCGTCGCCATGATCGCCGGAGCCGGAACCGCCGTCGCGACCCACAAAGACGTCACCCTCGAGGTTGACGGCGAAACTCGCACCGTCAGCACCTTCAAGGGCAGTGTCAGCGGCGCACTCGCGGCCGCCGGTCTTCCCCTGACTGACCACGACGTCGTCGTCCCGGCAGCAAACGAGTCGATCTCCAACGGCGACACGATCGTGCTGCAGCGCGCTAAGCCACTCGAAGTCACCATCGACGGCGAAGCCCGCGAGATCTGGACGACGGCCCAGACAGTCGACGAGGCCCTCGCGCAGCTCGACCTGGCCGGCCGGGAACTGGGCGTGTCAGCGTCACGCTCGGAACGGATCCCGTTCGATGGGATGCAGTTCTCGGTGAGCACTCCCAAGACCGTCAAGATCACTGACGGCGAACACGAAGCGGAACTCAGCACCACGGCCTTCACAGTGGAGGATGTGCTCGCTGAACTGGGCGCACCGCTGGCCGGTTTCGATGCCGTGAGGCCGCATGCTCGCACGCCACTCGCGGAAGGTATGGAGATCGCGGTCGAGCGGCTCCGGGTCGCACGTGAGGTCCTCGAAGAGGAGTTCCTCCCCGAGAACGTCATTGAAGACCCCAACATGCTTGAAGGCGACACCCGGGTCGAGGTTGCTGGCGAGGCTGGTGTCGCCACGAACACCTACGTCATTGTTCACGCCAACGGTGGTGAATCAGCACGCACCAAGGTTGCTTCTGACATCAGCCGTGAGGCGCAGCCGAAGGTGATTCGCGTTGGCACCAAGCCACGGCCCGCCGCACCCGCCGTGTCCAACGGCTCCACCTGGGACGCGCTGGCGCAGTGCGAGTCAACTGGCAACTGGGCAATCAACACTGGCAACGGCTACTATGGCGGCCTGCAGTTCTCGCAGAGCACCTGGGCGGCCTACGGCGGCACCCAGTACGCGCCGCGTGCTGACCTCGCTACCCGCGAGCAGCAGATCGCGATCGCCGAGAAGACCCGCGCTGGACAGGGCTGGGGCGCATGGCCAGCCTGCTCGTCGAAGCTCGGTCTGCGCTGATCTGCTGACCTGACCGACGCGGCGTCCGCCGCACCAAACGCAAAGGCGTAACCGCACTGAGCACCGACCAGCACGGCGGAACCACGGAAGACCGGCAAGACCCCGGGGCCCTCGCGGACCCGGGGTCTTCGCGTGCGCGCAGCGCGCCCCACGCCGGGGTAAACCTGCTGGGGCCGGCGGAAATTCGTGGCCTCGCCGACCGCATCGGCGTGCGCCCGAGCAAACAGCGGGGACAGAACTTTGTTCACGATCCCAACACGGTGCGCCGCATCGTGAGCGCCGCAGGCCTCGCGACAGGCGAAACAGTGCTCGAAGTCGGGCCGGGGCTAGGTTCACTTACGCTCGCCCTCCTCGAGGCGCGACATCCGGTTGTGGCGGTAGAAATCGATCCGGTGCTTGCTGCGCAGCTTCCCGAGACGGTCCGGGCGCATGCGCCAGAGTCGGCAGATGAGCTCGCAGTGCTGACGGCAGACGCACTGCGGGTTACTGCCCCGGAACTTCCACACACGCACAGCGCGCCGCGGGCGATGGTGGCGAATCTGCCTTACAACGTGGCCGTTCCGGTGCTCCTGCATCTGCTCGCCGAGCTTCCGACGCTGCGAACAGTCCTCGTTATGGTGCAAGCTGAAGTGGCTGATCGGCTCGCAGCTCCGCCCGGCAGTCGCACGTACGGCGTACCGAGCGCAAAAGCGGCATTCTTCGGATCAGTCAAACGGGCCGGTGCAGTCGGCCGCGCCGTGTTCTGGCCGGTTCCGAATGTGGATTCTGGCCTGGTTCGCATCGATCGGTACCAGCAACCGCCGTGGGACATGTCGCGCTCGCATCGGACCGCTGTGTTCGCGGTAATCGATGCGGCCTTTTCCCAGCGTCGCAAAACACTGCGTGCCGCGCTGGCGTCCTGGGCGGGCTCCGCAGCCGCAGCCGGACACATTCTGCAGGCGGCGGGTGTTGATCCGGCGCAACGTGGAGAAAAGCTGTCCATCGCTGACTTCGTACGAATCGCAGCCGCCCGCGACGCGCGCGAGCCGAGCTGATCGACGCTATAAGCTGTCCAACTGTGTTGCATGTCGTTGACGAACCGGTGACGGTCCGCGCCCCCGCTAAGGTGAACCTGCACCTCGCTGTGGGTGATCTGCGCGACGACGGCTATCACGAACTCACCACCGTATTCCAGGCGCTGTCTTTGTATGACGAGATCGCGGTGACCCGTGCGGATGATCTGACTGTCACAGTCCGCGGCGAGGGTGCTGGTCAGGTGCCCGTGGACAAGACCAATCTGGTGTGGCGGGCCGCGGAATTGATGGCAAAGCAGGCGCGCCGTACCCCGCGTGTGCATATTGCGATTACCAAGGGAATCCCGGTGGCTGGCGGGCTGGCGGGCGGCAGCGCGGACGCTGCGGCCACACTCGTCGCGCTCAACTCGCTGTGGCACCTCGAGTTAGGCAAAAACGAGCTGGTGGAGATTGCCGCCGAACTGGGGAGCGACGTGCCGTTCTCGCTGCGCGGCGGTACCGCAATGGGAATCGGGAGGGGCGAACAACTGCTGCCGGTCCTCTCGCGGAGCACCTACCATTGGGTGCTTGCCTTCGCGAAGGGCGGCCTCAGCACCCCGGCCGTCTACAAGGAACTGGACCGGCTGCGGGAAGCAGGTAACCCCCCGCGCGCCGGTTCCGCCGATGAGCTGATGCACGCACTGACGCTTGGTGACCCCGCGGTGCTGGCACCGCTGCTCGGCAATGACTTACAGGCAGCGGCGATCTCGCTTATGCCGCGCCTGCGGCGCACGTTGCGGGCCGGGGTGGACGCGGGCGCGCTCGCAACGATCGTGTCGGGCTCTGGGCCCACCTGCGCGTTCTTGTGCCGCGATGCGGATGACGCGGTAAATGTTGGCGTGGAAGTGTCCGCCACCGGGGTGTGCCGAACCGTGCGAACGGCGACCGGCCCGGTGCCGGGGGCCCGGCTGGTCGATCCCGGTGGCAGTCCAGATGATCCGGCAAACGAACGTGCCGTCGATGGGGGTGCATGAGTGGCGAACCTGGTCAATCTCGAGCAGGTCAGCAAGTCCTTTGGCGTCAAACCACTGCTCGACGGTGTGTCACTGGGCGTCGAGGAGGGTGAACGGATCGGCGTCGTCGGTCTCAACGGCGGCGGAAAGACCACGCTGCTCGAGGTGCTCGCTGGCCTCACCCCGCCCGATGCCGGCCGCGTGAGTCGCCGCGGTGATGTGCGGCTCGCGGTGGTAACGCAGCGCGGCGAACTGCCAGGCGGTGCGAGCATCGGCGATGTCGTGTTCGGCCCCCTCGGTCTGGCAGAACACGAGTGGGCCTCCGACGCTCGCATCCGCGGCATTCTCGAAGGCATTGGATTGCGCGAGGCGCAGCGGCACCTGGATACACCGATTGATGAGCTTTCCGGTGGGGAGCGCCGCCGCGTCGCTCTCGCCGCCGCGCTGGTCCAGGACCTGGATTTGCTGATACTCGACGAGCCGACCAACCACCTCGATGTCGAGGGCGTGGTGTGGCTTGCGGAACACCTCATCGCGCGCCGCTGCGCGCTCGTCGTCGTTACGCACGACCGCTGGTTTCTCGACACCGTCGCGACCCGGACGTGGGAGGTCGTCGGTGGCAGCGTCGAAAGCTACGAGGGCGGGTACAACGACTGGGTGTACGCGCGGGCGGAACGCGCCCGCATCGCGGACGCCCAGGAAGAGCGCCGCCGCAACCTCGCGCGCAAAGAGCTGGCGTGGCTGCGACGCGGGCCCCCGGCCCGCACATCCAAACCGAAGTACCGCATCGAGGCTGCGGAAAGTCTCATCGCCGACGTGCCGCCACCGCGCGACTCGGTCACGCTTTCCGCGTTCGCCACGCGGCGCCTCGGGAAGGTCGTCATCGAGCTAGAAGACGCCACCCTCGCCACCCCTGACGGCCGTACGTTGCTGACTGGCATGACGTGGCGGCTCGCACCTGGTGAGCGCGCCGGCATTGTCGGCGTGAACGGTTCTGGGAAGACGACGCTGCTGCGGGCGCTGGCGGGCGCGGCAGAATTGGTGTCTGGCCGGCGTATCGTCGGCCAGACTGTGCGGGTTGGCTGGCTGCGGCAGGAGCTGGACGATCTTCCAGAGCAGATGCGTGTGCTCGAAGCGGTCGAAGATGTCGGGCGCCGGGTGGTTCTCGGGGATAAAGAACTGTCCGCCTCGCAACTAGCCGAGCGGCTCGGCTTCCCCGCCGCCCGCCAGTGGACGCCGATTGCGGATCTCTCCGGCGGCGAGCGGCGCCGACTGCAGCTGACGCGCATCCTTATGGCTGAGCCCAACGTGCTGTTACTCGATGAACCGACAAACGACCTGGACATCGACACACTGCAACAGCTCGAGGATCTCCTCGACGGATGGCCGGGCACACTCGTCGTCATCAGCCACGATCGTTACCTGACCGAACGCATCTGCGACTCGGTGTACGCACTTTTTGGTGACGGACGGCTGACGCACCTTCCGCGCGGCATCGAGGAGTATTTGCAGCGGCGCGCAACGATCGCGGAGAGCGCACCCGTCCCAGCTGATGCGAGCCAGGCGGCACGGGAGACGGGTTCTCGCCAGAAGGGCGGTGCCGCCGAGCGTGCGGCGCAGAAGGAACTCGCCAGGCTTGAGCGGGCGATTGCGAAGCTGGAGGAGCGGCAGGCTGTTCTGCACGAACGGCTTGCGGCGGCCGCGACGGACCCAGAAAAGCTGCAGCGCCTCGGTGGCGAATTGAAGGATGTCGACGCCGAGCATGCGGAGCTCGAAGAGCGGTGGCTCGAACTTGCTGACGAGCTAGGCTGACCCCGTCTCACGCAACCTGCCCCATTGGATTTACCGCCCGAGTAACCTCAGCCCATGGCTGCGAAGAAAAACCCCGGTGGGGAAGCAGAGTTCAATGGTCGAGCGAAGCCGGCAGAGCGGAAGCTCCCGCTGGATGTGTACGAGCCCGAATTGAAGCGGTTGCAGGCAGAACTCGTGTCGATGCAGCACTGGGTTCAGGAGACAGGCGCCCGGGTCGTGGCGCTGTTCGAGGGGCGGGATGCGGCCGGCAAAGGATCCGCGATCAAACGGATAACCGAGTATCTGAATCCGCGGCATTGCCGCGTCGTGGCCCTTCCAGCACCAACGGAGCGTCAGCGCACACAGTGGTACTTCCAGCGCTACATCCAGCATCTGCCGGCCGCCGGGGAGATCGTTCTGCTAGATCGCTCGTGGTACAACCGGGCGGGTGTCGAACGCGTCATGGGGTTCTGCACGACCGACGAATACCGCCGGTTCCTGCATCAGGTGCCTATCTTCGAACGACTGCTCGTTGAGGACGGAATCATGCTGCGCAAGTTCTGGTTCTCGGTCTCCGATGTTGAGCAAGAGCGGCGTTTTCACTCGCGCCTCCAAGACCCGATGCGCCAGTGGAAACTGTCACCGATGGACCTGCAGTCGATCGTCCGGTGGGAGGAGTATTCGCGGGCGAAAGATGAGATGTTCGTGCACACCGACATTCCCGAAGCGCCCTGGTACACGGTGGAGAGCGAGCATAAGCGGAACTCGCGCATCAACGTGATCAACCATCTGCTGAAATCCATTCCGTTCGAACATGTGACGCCGCCACAGGTGGAGATCCCCCCACGGCCGGCCGCGACGAATTATGAACGCCCGCCGCGTGCCCAGTTCCGCTACGTTGAGGATTACGCCGCGATGCTGCTCGACAACACGAAGAAGGCGAAGAAAAAGAAGAAGGCGAAAGCGGGGAAGTGAAGGGCGATGAGCGATCCGGAAGCACCGACTGCCGGGGCAGACCACCACGTTGCTAGCGGGTTCCCGCGCTCGGGTGCCGTGCCGTACCTCATCGTGAATGGGGCTCAAGAGGCGCTGAACTGGTATTCGAAGGTTTTCGGCGCATCGGTACAGAGTGAACCGATCATGATGGAAGACGGGCGTGTGGGGCATGCCGAACTGACCGTTGGTGATGGCGTTATCTATCTCGCTGAGGAGTTCCCCGAAATGGGGCTGACAGCGCCGCGGACCGGCACCGCATCGGTGAGCCTCATGATTCCGGTGGATGATCCCGATCTCGTGCTGACGCGCGCCCGTGAAGCGGGCGGCCGGGTGGAGCGGTGGACATATGAGAGCCACGGACAGCGGAACGCGACACTGATTGACGCGTTCGGTCACCGCTGGATGCTCGCGGCGCCGCTCGGCGGTGCGTTGCGGCCAGGTGATATCGCCGCGCTCACAGTCTGCGCACCCGACCTTGAACGCGCCGCGCGCTTCTATCACGCGGTGCTGGGCTGGCAGACAGTGCCAGCTGAAGAGCAACTGCGCGTCACGAACACGTCCGCACCGGTCTTTCTGGAGGGTGGCCATGACGTGAGCCAGCTCCGGTGCAGGTTCGCGGTGAAGCACCTCGGCGATGCGCTCGCCGGCGTCGAAGCGGAGGGCGGAAGTTGGACGCAGCACGGTGAACTCGTGTCGTGCGAGGGACCCCATGGCGTGCGGTTCGAACTCGTCGAGATCACCGGCAGCGAAAGGCGCCCCGCGATCAACGGCGACGGGCCGGGAGATCCTGCGTACCTCACTTTGGAGGCGGTCGACGTAGGGGAGACACAGCAGTTTTACCGGGACGTGCTGGGCTGGGATTTCGACGGAAGCGAAGAGCGCGGCGGATTCGAGATAGTGGGGATCCACCCAATGACGGGCCTGACGCGTGGCCCCGAGGATCGCGTTGTCCCGATGTGGCGCGTCGAAGATGCCGCTGCGGCAACGAAGTACGTGCCCGAGGCGGGCGGAGAGATCCTCGCGGGGCCAGAGGTCCGCGAGTACGGTGTGTCTGTGCACTGCCGGGATGACCAGGGTGGGCGCTTCTACCTTGGTTCGTAACAGGAGTGACAGGATGCCGTCGGTTGTGGAGCGTGCGCTCGGAGCGAGGTTCGCCAAACTCCACCCCAAAGTGCAGTGGCGCTTCGGCATGTCGGCGGCGGACGGCCTCTGCCAGGTGGGAACCGGTGTGATGGAAGAAATGTCGCACTCCCTTGCCGTACCCTTGCCTGTGGCCAGATTTCTTGGAGCACGTCGGGTTGCACCCTCGCACACCGGATTTGACGTGCCGTTTCGGGTTGAGAATTACGCGTACACCGACGCCGTGGGACGGGAAACGCTGGCCACGGTTCGAACGTTCGGCTTTGCGTCGCGCAGCGCTGAGATGGATTCGACCATGGTGGGCGGAAAGACCGGACCCTACGTGGTGGACTACCTGGGGTCTGCGCCAGACTTGGCGGTGAAGACGCAGGTGTGGGTGGATAACCATGGTGCGCTCCGCCTTACGAGCGGTCCGCCGAAATTCCTCATCCCATTCGCACCGCGGTTGCCGGTTCTCGTTTCGGCGACAACCGAGGCGCGGGAGTGGTGGGATGAGGAACAGCAGCGGCATGGCATCGAAGTGACGGTGAAGAACCCGGTGCTCGGCCGGATGTTTCACTATCGGGGTCACTTCACGGCGGTGGAGAAGCCGTGCCCTGCGGGGGAGATACCGGATCGGGCCTACCCCCGCACCGTCGACACCCGAGAGTGACGATCACGCTGCGCAGAGCGTGGGCGTCGCGCGATCACGAAGCGGTGATGGCGAGGAGGGTGCCCGTGCCCAGAGTTCAGTCTTCGGTGGTGATCATGACGGCGCCTTCTACTGGGATACGCCGGGCCCGGCGAGGTTGAGTGCGGTGAGTGCGCAGGTCACAATGCGCTCCGGATTGTCTCGAAGGTCCACGGTGACGCCGTCCTCGTCGGACTGGAGCGGTTCAAGGTCGCCAAACTGTGAATTCAGCAGCGATGGAGGCATGAAGTGTCCGCTGCGCTGCCCGATGCGTTCCGCGACCACTGGCGCGGGGCCGTGGAGGAAGACGAAGCGGACCCGTGCGTTCGCCTCGCGCAGCACGTCTCGGTATGAGCGTTTGAGGGCTGAGCAGGTGAGGACGACGTTTTCGCCTGCTTCGGCGCGATCAGTGATCCAATCGCGGATCGCCCGCAGCCAGGGTGTCCGGTCATCGTCACCGAGGGGGATGCCAGCCGACATCTTGTCGATATTGGCTTGCGGGTGAAATTCGTCGGCTTCCGCACGTTTCCAGCCGAGTTCCCTGGCGAGCAAACTAGCTGTCGTTGTCTTGCCGACTCCGGCGACACCCATAACGACCAGGGCGGTCCGGGGCGATTCAGCTGGCATCCGATGCTTCTCCTCTACTCGACGCCCAAAGGTACTACCTTTGACTGTGAAAGGTATCACCTTTAGTGGGTGATGTGAAGTCCCCCGTAGCGATAGGCTGGACAAGTGAGCATCTCCGGGAACCCCAGCAGCACCAGCGCTGCCGGTGCGAGTTCTAGTGTTGCTGGCGTGCTGCACAATTCGGTGCTGGACATGCTGGGCAGCGACATCACCGCCGGAGTGCTGCCCGAAGGGCACGTCCTCACGCTCGAGAAGATTCAGCAGCAGTTCGGCGTCTCCCGAACGGTCGCGCGTGAAACGATGCGGCTGCTCGAATCGCTCGGACTCGTCACGTCACGGCGGCGGGTGGGCATCATCGTGCAGCCCAAATCATCGTGGCGCGTCTTCGACCCGCGTGTGATCTGGTGGCGGCTCTCCGGCGCGGACCGCGACGCACAGTTACGCACACTTACTGAACTCCGGATTGCTATTGAACCGATCGCCGCTGCTGCGGCCGCGCGCGGGGCGTCAGCGGAGCAGCGTGTGAAAATCCGCACGATCGCCGCTGAGATGCGCGCGCTGGGTGAAGCTGGCAACCTCAGCGACTTTCTCGATCGCGATATCCATTTCCACACGATGCTGCTCGAGGCAGGGGGCAACGAAATGTTTGCCGCACTCGTCGACGTCGTCGCGGTGGTGCTGCGCGGCCGAACGATACTGGGACTCATGCCCCACCACCCGGAACCGGCCGCGTTAGATCTGCACGAAGCGGTCGCGCATGCGGTTGCTGAAGGCCGCGGCGCCGACGCGGAGAACCACATGCGTCAGCTACTTGGCGAAGTGCGGGCCGCGATGCAGCGATTCTAGGGGCTCAGTCAGCCGTCGCGACTAGTGGTTCAAGCGTCAGATCAGGACGCTCCTTCTGGATGAACTGCAAGCGCCACTTGTCGCTGACCAGCGCGAGCAACACACCATCTGTACGCAGGAACACCTCCACCCCGCGCTGACGGGCAAGTTCATCAGCGGACTCCGCGTCGGTTCGCCGGGCGAGCGTAAACGGCAGACGATCCAGCTGCGTTTCCACATTGAACTCGGTGCGCATCCGCGCGGTCACAACCTCGAACTGCATCGGCCCCACCGCCGCGAGCACCGGCGACGCGTCGCCACGCACATCGTTGCGGAGCACCTGCACGACGCCCTCTGAATCCAGCTGGTCAATCGCCTTCCGAAACTGCTTGTACTTGCTTGCGCTTGACGCTCGCAGCACAGCGAAATGCTCAGGCGCGAAGGAGGGAATCGGCGGGAACTCCACTTGCGGCCCATCGAAGAGAGTGTGCCCCGGCGCTAGGGCGGTCGCGTTGACCAGCCCTACCACGTCACCCGGATACGCGGTATCGACGGTGGACCGGTCCCGGCCGAACATTGTTTGCGCGTATTTCGTCGCGAAAGGCCGCCCGGTCTGTGCGTGCGTGACCACCATGCCGCGCTCGAACTCACCTGACACGATGCGCATGAATGCGATCCGGTCACGGTGTGCGGCGTCCATGCCAGCCTGAACCTTGAACACGACGGCTGAGAAGGGGTCCGTCACCGCGCGCGCTGCGCCTTGCGCGTCGTCTCGTGAACGGGGCGGCGGGGCAAGCTCAACAAGGGCATCAAGCAGTTGCCGCACACCGAAATTCAGCATCGCGGAGGTGAAAATCACGGGCGAAGTCTCGCCCGCCAGGAACGTCTCCTGATCATGATCTTGCCCTGTTGCCGAGAGTAGTTCGCTTTCCTCCACGGCGGTTTCCCACTCGCTGCCTTCAATCGTGTGTGCAGCCTCGGGTGACAAGATCTCTTCCGGCGCTACCGTCGCACCGCCAGCGGTGCGAGTGAACTTGATGTACTCGGTGGCCGCGCCGTCCGTCCCGCGGCGCAGCAGGCCGCGAAAATCTCCGGCGATGCCCACCGGGAGGAACAAGGGGGTGGGCAGCAGTCCGATACGCTCACCGACCTCGTCGAGCAACTCCAGCACCGTTCGGCCCGGACGGTCCCATTTGTTCATCACCGTAATGACCGGGATGCCCCGATGCTTACACACCTGAAACAGCTTCAAAGTCTGCGGCTCAAGACCCTTTGCCGAGTCGATGAGCATGACTGCACAATCGACCGCCGTCAGCACCCGGTAAGTGTCCTCGGAAAAGTCAGCGTGGCCCGGTGTATCGACGAGGTTGATCACGCACTCCGCACCGCCCGACGTGGAATACGTGAACTGCAGCGCTGTCGAACTCACTGAGATGCCGCGTGCTTTCTCCATCTCCATCCAGTCCGACACCGTGGACTTGCGCCCCGCTTTGCCGTGTACCGCACCGGCCTCCGCGATGACTTTCGCATGCAGCGCGAGTGCCTCCGTAAGCGTTGATTTACCGGCGTCGGGATGGGAGATGACAGCGAAGGTCCGGCGCCGTTGCGCTTCGGCCGCGACAGGGGAGTTCCCCCGCGGTGCGGTGTCGCTGCTAGGGACGGCCTGCTCGATATCGGTCACGCTGCTACCTCAAAAGATCGTGTCTCTGGTCTATGCCCAGTGTGGATGCCCAGTGTGGATGCCCAGTCCAGAGTAGTCGGTGATGCGCTGGGAACTTAATCGTCAGAAAGTGCCAAAGCGGGGGCGCGCGAACCCACGCGAATTAGGCTGAAGCGGTCACACCTGTGCCGTTATGCAGCGCCGTGCATCCGTGCATCCGTACGTGGCCTAAGGAGAATGCATTGAGCAGGTTCACCGATGAGATGTACGCCACGGCGGCATCAAGCCTTACCGGTCTGGTGACTGGCGAGCCGGACGCGCCCCTTCGGCAAACGTGGGGCGAAGTCCATCAGGTAGCCCGCGGTATGGCGGGGGGACTCGCCGCTGTTGGTGTCGGGCCTGGCGATGCGGTCGGGATTCTTGCCGGGCAGCCGGTAGAGATTGCTCCCGCCGTCCAATCCATCTGGATGCGCGGTGCCTCTGTCACCATGCTCCACCAGCCCACACCCCGGACAGATCTCAACCACTGGGCGGAAGAGACACAGACTGTCATCGACATGATCCAGGCCCGGGCAATCATCCTCAGCGCGCCGTTCGAGCCCGTCGCCCCCATCTTGGCCGACAAGGGCATTACCGCGGTGTCAGTCGCGGACCTGCAGCAGGGCCCTGCGATCGACCCGCTTGACCCCGCTGAAGACGACATCGCCTTGCTGCAACTCACCTCTGGGTCCACTGGGTCACCCAAGGCTGTTCGCATCTCGCACGCCAACTTCTACACCAACACGCACGCCATGGTGGATGCCGCGCATTACGACTTCGATACCGACGTGATGGTGAGTTGGCTCCCGCTCTTCCATGACATGGGAATGGTGGGTTTCCTGACAACGCCCATGCAGGTGGGATGCGAAACAATCAATGTCACCCCACTGGACTTCCTGCAATCGCCCTTGCTCTGGGCGGATCTGATCACGAAGTACCGCGGCACCGTCACCTCAGCGCCGAACTTCGCGTGGGCACTGCTCGCGCGCCGGCTCCGCCAGGCGCCTGACGGCTGCTGTGATCTCTCGTCATTGCGTGTCGCGATGAGCGGTGCTGAACCTATCGACGCGGACACCATGCTCGACCTTCTCGAGGCTGGTGCTCGCTTCGGCCTCAAACCCACCGCGCTCGCCCCGGCATACGGCATGGCCGAAACAACGCTTGCCATATCCATGGCTGTCGATACAGGCATGACCATCGACGAGGTTGACGCCGACCTTCTTGAAGCGATGCATACCGCCGTGCCGGCGCAGAAGGGCGCGAACACTCGCCGTCTCGTCACACTCGGACCACTCGTGCCCAACCTAGAAGGCCGCGTCGTCGACAACGAAGGCAACGAACTCGCCGCTCGTGGTGTCGGAACGATCGAAGTGCGCGGACCCGCAGTGAGTCCGGGATACGTCACCGTTGACGGGGAAAAGCCCACCCAGGACACGGCCGGGTGGCTCAACACCGGCGACATCGGATATTTCACGGAAGAGAAGCACATCGTCGTCTGTGGGCGCGCGAAGGACGTCATCATCATGGGCGGACGCAACATCTATCCCACCGATATCGAGCGGGCCGCGTCGACTGTGGCAGGTGTGCGGCCCGGGGCCGCTGTCGCGGTTCGCCTGGACGCCGGCGATCGGCGTGAAAGCTTCGCGGTGGCTGTCGAGACGAAGCAGCACGGCGATCCAGACGAGGTTTCCCGCATTCAGCACGAAGTCGTGCACGCGGTATTCGCGGAGGTCGGGGTCCGGCCGCGCACGGTCGCCGTGCTGGCGCCCGGCGCGATTCCCAAAACACCGTCGGGAAAGCTGCGCCGGTCGAGTTCGGCGGGCCTCGTCGGATTCTGAGTCAGCGTGCGTGTACCCGGTTCTGTGCCGCCTCGAGTCCGACCTCGATCAGCAGTTCCAGTGCGTCGGCCGACTCTTCGACGATGACGCCGAGTTCTTTGCGCTCGACCGTAGAGAATGGCTTCAGGACGTACGTGGCCGCCGCCATTTGACCAGGGGGGCGGCCCACACCGACGCGTAGCCGCAGATAATCGCGAGTGTGCAGGTGCGACGTCAGCGACCGGAGGCCGTTGTGTCCGCCTTCACCCCCACCGCGCTTTAACCGCACTATGCCGAAATCGAGGTCAAGATCGTCATGGATCGCGATCACATTATCGGGCGGCACCGAGAAAAACTTTGCGGTCGCGGAGATGGGCGCGCCGGAGAGATTCATATACGTGTGGGGTTTCGCGAGCACGACCTTGTGTCCCGAGACGCGGATCTCCGCGAGGTCAGCCCGCGTCCGCTTCTGGCCGGAAAACCTGGTGCCGTGCCGAGCGGCGAGAACATCCGAAACGAGGTAACCGATGTTGTGCCGGGTCGTTTCGTACTGCGCGCCCGGATTGCCCAGCCCTGCCACGACGAACGTCACTCTCCGGCCTCCTCACCTTGACGCTTGTTGTACTGATCCTCACACAGCAGACGGCGCGCCGCCGGTGAGGACGACGCGCCGCCTGGTGAGGTGATATCACTCTTCAGTAGCTGCTTCGGCTGCTTCTTCGCCTTCCGGCGCCTCAGCCGCCACAGCCTCGGCCTCCTCGCCCTCCTCAGGCTCTTCAGCTGCCTGCGCGACGGTGACGTTGACGACCAGTGTTTCCGGATCGCTTTCGAGCTCGACACCGGCGGGCAGGGACACCTCGCTCGCGAGAACCTGAGTGCCAGCTTCCAGGCCCTCCACGGAAACCTCGAACTCCTCGGGGATATTCAGCGCATCCGCGAGGACGGTCAGGGTGCTCGCGTCCTGGGTGACAATGGTTTCCGGAGCGGCTTCGCCAGTGACGACGACCGGTACGTCAACGCTGAGCTTCTCGCCCTTCTTCACGACAAGCAGGTCAACGTGCTCAATGACCGGGCGGATCGGGTGCGTCGACACCGACTTCGTGAATGCCAGCGACTTCTTGCCGTTGATGTTCAGCGAGAGGATCGCGTTGGTGCCCCCAGAGCGAAGGACGGCGGCAAACTCAGTGAACGGAAGCAGCAGGTGCTGCGGGTCAGCGCCGTGGCCGTAGAGAACCGCGGGGATCTTCCAGTCGCGACGCGCACGGCGCGCAGCGCCCTTACCGAACTCGGTGCGCACCTCTACATCAAGGTCATAAGTATCAGCCATCGTGTACTCCTCTGCCGGGACGTGTTGTCGCGTAGTCCCGTACGAGTGCGCACACCAGCAGAAAACCAGTGAGATCGGGCGTATACCCGTCGCGCCGATAACGGGGCTCAAGCGTGTTTACGCGAAACACTTCCAGGGCCACCCTCGCCGAGACAACTCGACCATGGTAGCGGTGCGGGAGGCGTATCGCGAAATTAGCCCAGCCGGATTACGGCAGCAGGTGCCCACCCTCGACGACGATGTAGCCCGCGTCACCGAACAGCATGTTGCCGGCGGGGGTAACGAGCGGCACAACGAGATGCTCCCTGAGTTCGTCCGGGTCGTCGGGAAACTCATCACCGACGAGGCAAGCAGAGACGTGACGATAAACCCCGGGCAAGGGTACGTCCACGTCGAGCGTTCCGGAGGAACGGGGCTTTACCAGCGTGACCGGCGGCATACCCAACTGCGTGAGAGGCAGCCCAAAGTACTGCAGCGCGCCGAAGCAGGAGGCTGACTCGTCCGCGTCGTTGTGGAATGTGAAGGTGACGGTACTCCCGTCGACGTCCAGAGTCGCTGCGTTCCGGGGCGCCGACTGTGAATACGCGGGCGCCGCAGCGACAGCGGATGCTGACACTACGGCGGCCGTGATCAAACCTGCGGCAACTGCCCGGGCTGAGAAACTCACGCTTACTCCCTCGCTCGTCATGATGACGGCGATCGTAAGCACAAGCAGTCGCTACTGTGGGCGCTTCAGCCACATGGTGGCCTGAGCGTTACCGGATTCTTTTGAAGTTGCGACGCGTTACGCGCTGCCGTCGAATAGTGAAGTGACTGAGCCGTTCTCGAAGACTTCGCGAATCGTCTGTGCAAGCAGCGGCGCGATCGACAGAACTGTCAGCTGTGGGAAGCGCTTGTCGTCAGTGATAGGCAGCGTGTTGGTGACAACCACTTCCTTGGCGCCGCAGTTCGCGAGCCGTTCCGCAGCCGGATCGGAAAGGACGCCATGCGTCGTCGCGATCACGACATCGCCCGCACCCGCTTCTTTGAGCAGGCCCACTGCGCCCGCGATGGTGCCGCCGGTGTCGATCATGTCGTCGATGAGGATGCAGGTGCGCCCCTCCACTTCGCCGACCACCCGGTTCGATTTCACCTGGTTTGGCACCAGGGGGTCACGTGTCTTGTGAATGAACGCCAGCGGTGCGCCGCCGAGGAGGTCCGCCCACTTCTCCGCCACTCGCACGCGTCCCGAATCGGGGGACACCACGGTGATCTTGTCCAGTGAGTAGTGGTCGCGAATGTATTCCGAGAGCTGCGGTGCGGCACGCATGTGGTCCACTGGGCCATCGAAGAAGCCCTGGATCTGATCCGTGTGCAGGTCGACAGTGATGATGCGATCGGCGCCAGCTGTCTTCAGCAGGTCTGCGACCAGACGGGCTGAGATGGGCTCGCGACCGCGGTGTTTCTTGTCCTGGCGTGCATACGGGTAGAACGGCAGGATCGCGGTAATACGCTTTGCTGAGCCACGTTTGAGCGCATCGATCATGATCAGCTGTTCCATCAGCCAGCTGTTCAGCGGATACGGATGGCTCTGGAGGACAAAAGCGTCGCAGCCGCGCACGGACTCCTGGAAACGGACGAAGATCTCGCCGTTCGCGAAGTCACGCGCAGTCTGCGGAGTGACCGAGATGTCGAGTTCCTTTGCGACCTGCTCGGCGAGCTCGGGATGAGCCCGGCCGGAGAAGAGCATCAGGTTCTTCTGATTATCAACGGAAATTGCGCTCACTCGGTGCCGCCGTCCTCGGTTGCGTTGTGTTTCTTCTTAGCTGCATTGCGGGCCTTCACCGCTGCTTTCGCTGCAGCGGTGCCGGGACGTTTCGCATCGACCCAGCCCTCAATGTTGCGTTGCCGACCGCCGGAAATCGCGAGAGCTCCGGGCGGGACATCTTCGCGGAGCACAGTACCTGCTCCGGTGTATGCGCCGTCACCGACGTGCACGGGCGCGATGAACATCGTGTCGGAACCGGCTCGCACGTGCGAGCCCACCACGGTCCTGGTCTTGTTGATTCCGTCGTAGTTGACAAAAACGCTCGATGCGCCGATGTTCGTGTGTTCGCCGATGGTGGCGTCGCCAACGTATGTGAGATGCGGAACCTTCGTGAACGAACCGATGTCCGCGTTCTTCGTCTCGACATAGGCGCCGATCTTGGCGTGGTCACCGATCACGGACTTTGGCCGCAGGTACGCAAACGGGCCAACCACCGCACCTGCACCTACAGCCGAGCGTTCGCCATGAGAGCGGATCACGCGGGCGTCCGCACCGACAGTGACATCAGCGAGTGTGGTGTCAGGCCCGATCTCAGCCCGGTCGCCGATTACCGTTGATCCGTGCAGCTGCACGTTCGGCAGCAGCGTCGCATCCCGGCCGAGCCGCACACCGACGTCGATCCACGTGGTGTCGGGGTCAATCACGCTGACGCCTTCACGCATCCAATGCTCAACGATGCGGCGGTTCATTTCTTTGCGCAGCACAGCGAGTTGCACCCGGTCGTTGACTCCGGCAACCAGGGCCGAATCCTCCAGATGCAGCGCGCGGACGATACGGCCCTGATTGCGTGCTATCTCGATGACGTCGGTCAGGTAAAGCTCACCCTGCGCGTTGTCAGCACTGAGTTCCGAGAGCGCCGCGCGCAGGTGCTGCGCGTCGAATGCGTATACGCCCGCGTTCACCTCAGTGATGCTGCGCTGCTCATCCGTCGCGTCTGCTTCCTCGACGATCGCGGCGATCGCGCCATCATCCGTGCGGAGTATTCGCCCGTAACCACGCGGCTGACTCACGGTGAAGGTGAGCGCGGTGACCGCAGCACCGTCGCCTGCGAGATGTGTCTCCACGAGGTGTAAGAGGGTAGCGCCGTCGAGCATCGGGACGTCACCCGCGGTGACGAGGACGGTTCCGGCGAAGTCGGGCGGAAGCACAGCCAGTCCGCAGCCCACGGCATGACCAGTCCCGTTCTGTTCTTCCTGTACCGCGACGGCGATATCCCGATCGAGCGCTTCCGCGACGTCTTTCACGGCGGCTGTCACACGTTCGCGCTGGTGTCCCACCACGGCGACGAGAGCGTGCGGCTCAACCGCACTGGCCGCGGCGAGAGCGTGGCCGATCATCGACCGTCCGCACAGCGTATGCAGGACTTTCGGGACATCCGACTTCATCCGTGTGCCAGCCCCTGCGGCGAGCACGATGACCGCCGTTGCTGCTGTTGATGACGCAGATGTCGCGCCAGGAACCACTGCAGCAGCTGGTGGAGTCTGCGGCATTCTTCTCCCTTGCTCACAGCGAGTCGGGTGTCAGTCAGTCAGGTGACATCGTTGCGCGGCGCGTCCCTGCGCCGATCGTCGATAATACGCAGATTATGCCCCTGAGCCGAAACGCATCGCCGATTTGTCGCCGACCTGTGCACGGGTGCGCCGGGTGGGACGTGAGTGGCGCGCGCGCCATCACCGGCGCCCGGACAGGAAAGCCACAACTGATCCCGCCAGCAGAACCACGGCGAAGACCGTGGCTGCAAGCGCGGGGTCCCCGGTACGCACACCAATGAGGCTGGCAGCGACCATAGAGGCCGCCAGTGCCGTGATGAGCAGCCGCTTCGTCTTGTAAGTGAGATTCACAATGTGGCACCCCGCAGGTCGATGAGAACACCGGAACCTTCTGTGGTGTTCATCGCATTTCGCAGGCGGTGTATTCCACTTCGGTTCTCAGTCTTCATGCCCGCCGCCAGTCGAAGCTGTTAAATAGCGCTCGTGGATCTGAGCCTGTTTCTTGCGGTTTTCGGTGGCCTCGCATTGGTCATTGCGGCGTCCTCGGCTTCACTGCGCAAATGGCCCGTATCCGAACCGATGCTCGGATTGCTTGCGGGCGTGCTTCTCGGCCCCCACGTTCTCGGCGCGCTGCAACCGCCCGCGGATCAGGCAGCGATCCTCAGAGAGGCGACAAACCTTTTGCTCGCGCTCTCGGTCATGGGCGTCGCCCTGCAATTCCCGGCGCGATCGATACGTAAAGAAGTCC
This sequence comes from Hoyosella sp. YIM 151337, assembly GCF_026041215.1. Classification (GTDB taxonomy): domain Bacteria; phylum Actinomycetota; class Actinomycetes; order Mycobacteriales; family Mycobacteriaceae; genus Hoyosella. Next base: position 64,301 of record NZ_JAPEIQ010000006.1, on the reverse strand, counting down.
GCGCGATCAGCATCCTGCTGCTCATCGTCATGCCATTGATGGCCGCCATGACGACCGGGCTCGGCTGGCTGCTGCTCGGTCTGCCCCTCGCCGGGTGCATCCTGCTGGGCGCGGCACTGTGCCCCACCGACCCCGTGCTGGCATCGAACGTGGTGGGCGGACGGCTCGCCGAACACGACATTCCCCGGCGGACCAGGAAGCTGCTGCTCATCGAAGCTGGCGCGAACGATGGTCTCGCCCTGCCGATCGTGCTGATAGCGATCGCCGTCACGGGCGCGTTGACCCTCGGGGACACCGTCCTCGAATCGCTGTGGCAGGTGGCCGGTGCACTCCTCATCGGCGCGTCAGCAGGGTGGTGCGGCGGCAAAGCACTGCGTATCGGGGAGAAACACGGCTCCACCGAGACCGGGCCGATGCTGTTCTTCGCGGTCGCGCTTGCCATCGGCATCCTCGGCCTCTCGGATCTGATTCACGCGGACGGCGTGCTCGCGGTATTCATCGGGGGACTGGCATTCAATATGGCCACGACTGGTCGTGAACGAGAATCCGAGGTGCGCATCGATGAGGCGGTCAACCGATTCGCAGTGCTGCCGCTGTTCATGCTCTTCGGAATGGTCTTGCCCTGGGATGACTGGTCACGACTTGGGGCAGGAGGGATCGTGTTCGCGTGTGCCGTGCTGTTGCTGCGGCGCTTGCCTGTGGTGCTCGCGCTAGCTCCGCAGTTGCGCCTGAAGTTTCGCGACGCGATCTACCTCGGCTGGTTCGGGCCAGTCGGTGTGGCAGCACTGTTCTACCTGCTGCTCATCGAAGACAGGATTGGGCTGGACCCTGCCATGTACGGGGCGGGAACACTCGTCATCGCGCTCAGCACGGTTGCGTTCGCGCTCACGGCGGCACCCGGGCGCGTCGTGTACCGTCGCGCGGCTGGCGAGAAAACTAGATGACTTTCTCCTCTTGGGATACGCAGCCTCGCGCGGCAGTGTCACGGTGGAAGGTTCGTAGCCGTACATGAGTTGAGGGGATTCCCGTGAAATTCAATGATGTGCTGACGTCGGCGCGCGAGGCCGCATCCGTACGACGCGTTTTCGGTGAACCAATAGAGCGGGACGGTGTCACTCTCGTCCCTGCGGCCCGGATCTCCACCGGAGGCGGTGGAGGCGATGGTCACGACGAAAGCGGCCAGGGTGGCGAAGGCGGCGGATTTGGGGCAGGCGCGAAGGCGGCGGATTTGGGGCAGGCGCGAAGCCGGTGGGTGCGTACGTGCTGAAAGACGGCACAGCCCGATGGGTGCCCGCTGTGGATGTCAACAGGTTGCTGGCCATCGTGGGAGTTGTTGCGGTCGTGTTCCTCTTCACCAGAGTTCGGCTGGAGAAAGAACGCGCGCACAGCACCGCTGGGTGACGCAGTCGGCGACTCGGGACTAAGTGTCAGGCCCAGCGAATAGCATGAAGAGGTGCAGCTGGTTGAGCCCGCACCGAAGCGCTGCCCCCGTGGGCATCCACTCGGCCCTGGCACTGTACTTGTGGGCTGGCAGACCACATCAGAGCCGTTTTGCCGTACGTGGGAGTGCCGGACGTGTGGGGCGATCATCCGGGACCGCCCTGCGGCTGCCGCGTCCGGCCGCCGCTCGCCTGGCAGCCCCGGACGACGTACACGGAAGGCTGAACCGTCTAGTTGAAAGCGCGGTATTTGATGTTGAAAGCCACTGCGGCGGAGTAAACTCCACCTATGAGCGAGGCTGTTCACGCGGTCGGCAGCTTCCGTTATTGGCCGAAAGCCGACCGGTGGGAGTGGTCCGACGAGGTTGCCGAAATACATGGCTATGCGCCGGGAACGGTGGAGCCGACCACTGAACTCGTGATGCAGCACAAGCATCCCGATGACGTGAAAGCGGTCGCGGATCTGCTGGAGCGGACCAGGAAGTCGAATGTTCCCTTCAGCGGGCGTTACCGGATCATCGACACGAGTGGCCGTGTCCGCTATGTCGTTGTGGCGGGTCGCACCGTCTACGACGAGAAGGGCGAGCCAGACGGCACGGAGGGCTTCTACATCGACGTGACCGACACCTGGGTCCATGACATGCAGGTCTCCGCCGACGAGGCAGTGGCCGAGGTCGTCAAGAGCCGCGCAGCCATTGACCAGGTCAAAGGCATGCTGATGCTCGTCTACCGAATCGATGCAAACCGTGCATTCGAGGTGCTGCGCTGGCGCTCACAATCGACGAATATGAAGATCAGCAAGATAGCCCGCCGGGTCCGGCGCGCAGCGATTCAGATCGAACTCAGTGAAGATTCACGGAGCGCCTTCGATGATCTGCTGCTAACCGTGCATGAACGACGTTCGGAATGAAGTTGCCCGGCGCTGCGGCACCTTTCTATACGCCCATCCCTCCGATGTACGACAGGATCGTCGACGGAGGATGCCCGATCGTCGCGAGTTACGGAAGACGCGACCCGGTGGACCCCGGCAACGCGACGCGGCTCCGCAAGACGCTGGAGCGAAAGGGCATCGAGCATGACTTCAACGAGTATCCCGGTGTCGGACACAGCTTCGCGACCGAGTTGCCTGCACAGGCGGTGACCCGGATCGTTGGATTCAGGTACGACGCTGACGCGACTGAAGACGCGTTCGCACGCGTATTTCAATTCTTCCGCGCGCACCTCGCCAGAGCAGCTGCTGGGCTTCGGCTGCGCGGGTCATTGTCCGCCCCAGTGCCCCTACTTCTAGGGCTACCGGTGACTGTTCCCTCCGGGTAGACGGTTTCCATGCGGAGAACAGCGGCGGCACTCGCCATCTTGGCGCTCACTGCGGCGGCTTGCGCTTCAGACGGGGGCGACCCGGGCGGTGACGAACCGGCGGCCACGACGACTCCCGTTGCGCCCGTAACTCCCACTGAAACGGCAACCAGCGAGGCGGAGATGCCGCCCCCACCGCCCGCATCGCCGCAACCGGCGACCCAGGCGCCGGCACCGGTCATTGTGGACTGCCAAACCGGCCTCGGCCCGATCGTGACGTACTGGTCTGACGGTTCAGTCACCGGCTACTCCGACTACTGCCAATCAGTGCACGATGAGGTGCTCCGGCATGAGCGTGAAGCGAACACGTTTGAGTGTGATGGAGTCGTGTGCAGGAATCCGTACACGGGCGTCGAAATGCCGGACCCGAGCGCAACACATGTTCCGGATTACAGCGGCGGTCCCTCCTCGGGCGAGGTGCAGATGCGGTACGCGTGCGAGCAGGGCTACGCCGACCGGGCGGATTGCGAAAGCCTCGGCTTCCCGTTCGGGGAATGAGGCGCCCAGGCCGGTTACGGGTGGGCAACGGATCGGTGTGAATTAGTACACTTCGGGTTTTTTACGCGTTAAGCGTACGGGTATAAAAGATGCAGGCCCCAAAGAGTGTGGCTCAGTTCACCGTCATCCTTCGCTCCCCATCGCCGCCAGAGGACGTGTATTTGCCATGCCAGAAAACCGCCTGAAGATCAGTGTCGTAATCCCTGCATACAACGAAGCCACCACCATCGGGGCGTGTCTCGAATCGCTTCAAGGGCAGTCCGTGGACGAAGTAATCGTGGTTGACAACAACTCGACGGATGGGACAGCTGATATCGCGCGGTCATACAGTGGCGTGACGGTGGTCCATGAACCACAGCAAGGCGTCGTCCATGCCCGCACTACCGCGTTCAACTCGGCCAATTACGAGATCATCGCGCGAATCGACGCCGATACCCGCGTGATGGAAGGCTGGGCCGACGCTATCCGCGAATATTTTGAGACCCATCCCGACGTCGATGCGCTCGCAGGATTGAACTATCTCTACGGCACGCCAGTCGCTGGCTGGTGGAACGGGCGGCTGGACAAGAAAACGGGCTCCCGCCCGGCAGGGTTGTTTTCCGGGAACAACATGGCCATGCGGCAGCAGGCGTGGCAGAAAGTCCGAACTGAAACGAGCACCCGAACTGACCTGTTCGACGACATCGATATGGCGCTGTGCCTAACCCAGCGCGTCGGCGGTACGATTCACCAGCTCTTCGAGATGCGCGCTGAAGTCTCGGCGCGCCGCTACCTGTCGTCACCCTGGGAGTACCGCCAGTACGCGCGGGCAATCAGCCGCACCCTCAAGCACCACGAGATGCGCGGGATGAAACTGAACCTCCTGCTCGCGCTCAATCGTTTGGAGCACTTCGCAGTGTGGGCGGTCACGAGGCCCTTCGGGAAACAGGGTGCGACCCCAATTCCGGTCGGCTAACCAGCGAAGTGGGCGTGTGAGCGGCGGGACGTCAGCGTTCGAAAGTTAGTGTCGCGACGGCCCGTCCGCGCAGCGTGAAACCCACCTAGCGCCACCGGGTCACGCGGATCCGACCGGAACGGTCTGCCAAATCTAACCGCGTTCGACCCAATGGTGACCCCGCGTTAACGCGAGGAAGTAGTCGACGCCACGAGGGCGTATCGAGGTTTCAGAATTACGATAACACTGAAATGAAGTGTGTCGTCCCAGCTAGACTTAATTTCGTCTATGTCAATAGAATTACTCGGGATCGCGGAGCACCCGATGCGCAAAGTGGCCAAAGCCGCCGCGGAACACGGTAAGGAAGCAAGGGGGACCAGCAGCCATGGCCAGAAGCGCCTACGACGTCAAAGTGACCCGAGAGGGTCGCTGGTGGATCGTGCGGGTGCCAGAACTTGACGAACTCACTCAGGCGCGCCGCGTAAGCGAGGTCGAGCAAATGGCTCGCGAACTTATCGCCATAACGACAGATTCGAAGATTTCCGACGTGCAGGTCACCGTCACCGTCGAGGTGGAGGGACTCGGTGACGTCGTCGGCGAAGCGCTGCACATTAGATCACTCCGCGAACACGCAGCGAAACTCGAAGCGCAGGCAAGTGACCGCGCCCGCTACCTAGCGCAGGCGTTAGCCAGCGCCCACGTTCCAGTCCGTGACATTGGATCCGTCCTTGGTGTCTCCTACCAACGCGCACACCAACTAATCGACCGGTAGGGCTAGGGCATACGAGCGTGAAAACGACCCTCGACACCTACACCCATCTATGGCCCGCAGAGGACGACCGCACACGCGAAGCGATCGACCACCTTTTTCTGGCTGGCCGGGAATGGCCGGGAAACCCCCTATGGGCCGCATGTCGGAAGCTAGAAACCGGCCCTATCTGCGTAAAGCTCCGCCGCCAGGACTCGAACCTGAACTAGCTGAACCAAAATCAGCGGTGCTGCCAATTACACCACGGCGGATTGCATGCCACACCCGGCTGACCCCAGTGCTCGGCTGGGGAGCGAATGTGCGCAATGATCCTTACATACAGAGTGGTCTTTGGTCGACTTGGTTGCGATTTTGATTTCGCTGGAAGGGTGATTCGTGATGACGAGCGCACGCAATTCGAGTGCGGAAGCCGCTGGTCCGGGCCCTGTCGGTGGGCCGGAGCGGGCTCCGCGTGCTCGGATGACGGGCGCTGAGCGCCGCAATCAGTTGATTGAGGTGGCTCGCTCCCTGTTCGCGGAGCGGGGCTACGAGGCGACCTCGGTGGAGGAGATCGCGCAGCGGGCTCAGGTCTCTAAGCCTGTGGTGTACGAGCACTTCGGAGGTAAGGAGGGCATCTACGCGGTCATCGTTGACCGGGAGATGTCGGATCTGCGTGACCGGATTACGTCGTCCTTGTCGTCGCACCGGTCGCGGGTGCGCGTAGAGCAGGTCGCGCTCGCGCTGTTGACGTATATCGAGGAGTGCACCGACGGGTTTCGGATACTGGTGCGTGACTCGCCGAAGGGCGCGAGTTCAGGAACGTTTTCGAGCTTGCTGAATGACGCGATCAGCCAGGTCACGCATTTGCTCGCATCGGACTTTGCGAAGCGGGGTTTGCAGCCCGAGTCAGCTGAACTGTATGCGCAGGCGCTGGTGGGCATGGTGTCGGTGACCGCGCAGTGGTGGCTTGATGAGCGGAATCCGCCGAAGGAGATCGTCGCGGCACACCTGGTGAACTTGTGCTGGAACGGTCTGATGAACCTCGAGGAGGAGCCGCACCTGCACGGAACGGACGCCTCAGGAACGTAATAGGCTGGGCTGGCCGCGGCCGATGACATCGGGTGCGGACATTGTCAGTGTGCGGAATTAGAATCGTGGCCGCTGGTCCGCGCGATGCAGGCCGGCAGGTGGGGATTCAGTTCTATCGCGTGAGGAGCCTCGGGGTTGTCCGCTCAGCAGTCACGGCAAGGAGCGTCCTCGGCGCTGTTCGAGTTCGCGTGCAGAGATGCCGCGCTGCGCCGCGTGCGCGACGCCGCGGATACGCCAGAGTGCACCTTCGTCGCGCCGCCCGGTGCGCGCCCATTTTTCGCTGCGTCACTCGCTGCGGCTGCGCCGGTGCTGCTGGTCACCGCGACGCGGCGGGAGGCGGAGGATCTCACAGCTGAGCTGCAGGGCACTATGGGTGCCTCGGTGGCGCTGTTTCCGTCGTGGGAGACGCTGCCGCATGAGCGGCTGTCCCCGGGTGCGGACACAGTGGGGCAGCGCCTGCAGGTATTGCGCCGCCTAGCTGACCCTGATGACGCGGTTTTCGGGCCGCCGCTGCGGGTGATCGTCGCTCCCGTGCGGGCGGTGATCCAGCCGATGGCACGCGGGCTTGGCCAACGGCCACCGATCGTCCTGCGCCTTGGTGACGAACGGAATTTCAGCGATCTGATTGCTGAGCTCACCGAGTTCGCGTACAAACGCGTCGACATGGTTGCCAAACGTGGTGAGTATGCGGTCCGTGGTGGCATTCTCGATGTCTTTCCGCCGACCGCTGAGCATCCGGTGCGCGTGGAGTTCTGGGGCGACGAGGTAACTGAGCTGCGCGAGTTCTCTGTCGCCGATCAGCGGTCGCTGTCCGGCGGTGTGCTGGACGTTTTGATCGCGCCGCCCTGCCGCGAATTGCTACTTACTGAGCAGGTACGCGACCGTGCCGCCGCACTGGCCGTTGAGCACGCGGGCAACGACACGCTCGTCGAGCTATTCGACAAGCTGTCGTCCGGAATTCCTGTGGAAGGGATGGAAGCACTCATACCGGTCCTTGCGGAGGGACCTCTCGAGCTTCTCCCAGATTTGCTGCCACGCGGCACGGTGATCGTGATGTGCGATCCGGAGAAGGCGAGCGCGCGTGCCGATGATCTGCGCAGCTCAGGAACTGAGTTTCTTGAGGCATCCTGGGCTGCGGCGTCGTTCGGTGGCGCGGCCCCGATTGATTCGGGCACGCTCGACCTCTCTGCGTCCGCGTTCAAACCGCTGCCTGTGGTGCGCGAGCGTGCACTCGGCGAGGGGATGCGGTGGTGGAACCTCACGCAGCTGGCCAGCGGCAGCGACGACGAGATTGTGCTGCCGATCCACGCGGCACCCGCAACGCGTGGCAGTGACCAGGAGATCGCGACAACGTTCGCGATGCTGCGTGCGCACGTGTCTCACGGCGGTCATGCGGTCATTGTCGTGCCCGGCGCAGGCACCGCACAGCGCTACCGGGAACGCCTGCTGGACGCGGAAGTGGCCGCCGCCCTCCTCGAGGCGGGAGCGGCGCCTGCTCCGCAAGTGGTCAACTTGCTGTGCGCGACGCTGGGCAGCGGCGCAGTTTTCGACGACGCTGGGTTGATCATCCTGACCGAGGCAGATCTCACGGGTAACCGTGCGACCGCCGTACCCGCGCGCAAGCTCGCGTCGAAGCGCCGCAACCAGGTGGATCCACTCGCTCTCCAAGCGGGTGATCTCGTCGTGCATGATCAGCACGGCATCGGCCGGTTCGTCGAAATGGCCGAACGGACAGTAGGTGGCGCGCGCCGCGAATACCTCGTAATCGAGTACGCGGCCAGTAAGCGCGGCCAGCCCGGTGACCGGCTTTTCGTGCCAATGGAGTCGCTCGACCAGCTATCGCGATACGTCGGTGGTGAGGCGCCCAGCCTGTCGAAGATGGGAGGCTCTGACTGGCAGAACACCAAACGCAAGGCCCGCAAAGCGGTGCGCGAGATCGCTAACGAACTCGTGCAGCTTTACGCCAAGCGTCAAGCCTCTCCTGGGCACGCCTTTGGTGCGGACACGCCGTGGCAGAACGAACTCGAGGACGCTTTTGCCTTCTCTGAGACGGAAGACCAGCTGACTGCGATCGCGGAAGTCAAGGCAGATATGGAACGGCCCGTGCCAATGGACCGTGTTATCTGCGGTGACGTGGGTTTCGGCAAAACCGAGATCGCGGTACGTGCTGCGTTCAAGGCCATTCAAGAAGGCAAACAAGTTGCGGTTCTCGTGCCGACGACCCTGCTCGCGCAGCAGCACACCGAGACGTTCACGCAGCGCATGACGGGCTTCCCGGTGAAGGTGAAGCAACTATCGCGCTTCACGGATCCAGCCGAATCGCGAGAAGTGGTTGCCGGTCTCGCTGACGGCTCGATCGACATCGTGATCGGCACCCACCGCCTGCTGCAGACGGGCGTCCGGTGGAAAGACCTCGGCCTCGTGATCGTCGACGAGGAACAGCGTTTCGGTGTCGAGCACAAAGAGCACATCAAGGCGCTTCGGTCGCACGTGGATATGCTCACCATGTCGGCGACACCAATTCCGCGGACACTTGAAATGTCCCTGGCCGGCATTCGCGAAATGTCCACGATCCTCACCCCACCGGAGGAACGTCTGCCCGTCCTCACGTATGTCGGTGCGTACGAAGACAAGCAGGTAGGCGCTGCAATCCGCCGCGAACTCCTCCGCGACGGGCAGGTGTTCTACGTTCACAACAGGGTCAGCTCAATCGAGAAGGCAGCCAAACATATTCGTGATCTCGTCCCGGAAGCGCGCGTTGTCGTCGCGCACGGACAAATGAACGAGGACACGCTGGAAAAGACGGTGCAAGGATTCTGGAACCGAGAATTCGACGTGCTCGTGTGCACCACTATCGTCGAAACCGGTCTGGATATTTCCAACGCCAACACATTGATCGTGGAGCGTGCCGACGCGCTCGGCCTGTCCCAGTTGCACCAGTTGCGCGGGCGTGTTGGCCGTGGCCGGGAACGCGGCTACGCCTACTTCCTGTACCCGTCGAACCGGATGCTCACCGAAACGGCATACGACCGGCTCGCCACGATCTCCCAGAACAGCGACCTCGGTGCGGGCATGGCGGTGGCCATGAAGGACTTGGAAATCCGGGGTGCTGGAAACGTCCTTGGCGCGGAACAGTCCGGTCACGTGGCTGGTGTTGGTTTCGATCTTTACGTCCGGCTCGTGGGAGAGGCCGTCGAAGCATTCAAAGCAATCGCTGACGGGCGGCCCGTCGAACTTCCCGAAGAGAAGAAGGAAGTCAAGATCGACCTTCCTGTCGACGCGCACATTCCGCCCGACTATGTATCCAGCGATCGGCTGCGGCTTGAGGCGTATCGGAAGATCGCTGCCGCGACGAGCGACACCGACCTCGACGCGGCGATGGAAGAACTCATCGACCGGTATGGTCCGCTTCCTGAGGAGGTCAAGCGGTTGCTTTCGGTGGCGCGGCTGCGGCTCATGTGCCGGGAGCGTGGCCTTACTGACGTCGTTGTTGCGGGTACGCAGATCCGTCTGTCACCCATCACATTGCCCGACTCCAAGCAGGTGCGACTCAAGCGTTTGTTCCCCGCGGCGCAATACCGGCCTGCCACGAGCCAGATTCAGCTTCCTTTGCCTCGCGGCGGCCGCGGAACGCCCGCCGATCCACGTATTCGGGACAACGATGTGATTCAATTCGTCGCAGACTTCCTCACTTCCCTCGAAGGCACGCCGAAAGGGGAGATGAAAGTGCTCGTCACATGACGGTCGTCCTCCTCGACGTGCGACGCCCCACGCTCGCGCCCCTCGCTGCTGCGCGCCATCTCACGCAGCCTGTGCAGGTGACCGATGATGTGCCGCAGGCCATCCGGGAAAGCCTCGACGTCGTCGGGTCGGCCGCGACACTCGTCGCCGTCGACCCCAGACATCCCGCTGTCATCCAGCGGCTGAACGACGGCGAAGACATCATCACCGTGGACGGCTTCCCGGGGGCGAAGGTGCTTGAGTCAGCTGATCTGATGGATAAGCTGCGCCGCCGCGGGCCATGGGAACAACAGCAGACCCACGAATCTCTGCAGCGCTACCTCCTTGAGGAAACGTACGAACTACTCGACGCGGTGCGGGCAGGCGACCGGGACGAGTTGCGCAAAGAACTCGGTGACATGCTGCTCCAAGTGCTCTTCCACGCGCGTATCGCGGAGGACGACCTGACCGACCCTTTTACACTCGACGACGTCGCTGCAGCACTCACCGCGAAACTCCTGCACCGGAACCCCCTCGAGTTCGGGCCCGACGACGCGCCCATGGACGCTGACGAGCAAAACCGGCGGTGGCAGGAGCGCAAAGCCGCGGAGAAGCCTAGACAGAGTGTGATGCAAGGAATTCCACTCGCACAGCCGTCGCTCGCCCTCGCTGAAAAGGTGCTGCAGCGGGCCGTCGACGCTGGAATTCCACCCGATCTTTTCCCCCAAACACTGCGCCACGTGACACTTCGGCCACAAGGAAATACCGAACTCGAACTCCGCGCCGCGGTCCTTGACTTCATCGAGACAATCGAAATCACCGAGCAGAAAATCGGACGAACCACTACGGACCCCGAAAAGTGGCGCGCAGCCTGGGACGATACCTCCAGCTAGAACTCGCAGCGCTTGAACCCGGTCACCAAAGGCGCACAACGCGGTTACGGCCACGGCACAGTCTGCTTGAGACTCGATGAAAGCAGCTGCACCACAAAGCTGTACGTGGCAATGATGACCGCGTGACATCTCCACGCAGAAGCAGCGCCCGTACCCGACAGACACGCCGTGTCGCATCAGCGGTGGCCGCGTCGATGGCAGCAGCATCGCTGCCCCTCGCAGGTGCAGCTGCTGCATCAGCAGAGACACTCACTGACATCGCGGATGCGGTACTCGAAGCAATGCCGCCCGCGGCGGGAACCTACGTTCCGCCCATCGACCACCACGCGCCCGGGCGCACGTCAGAACTGCTCGCTGACTGGGCACAAGCCCACACCGACGCGCTGGGAATCCCGCGTCCAGCCATGCAGGCGTACGGTCATGCCGCGCTGGCGACGCAAGCCGCGAACCCCGGCTGCAACATCAACTGGACCACCCTCGCTGGGATCGGCGCAATCGAAAGCTGGCACGGTACCTACGAAGGCGCCCAGATCCTGGAAGACGGCACAGTCGACCCGCCCATCCGGGGAGTGAAACTCGACGGCCGACCTGGCCTCGCGGACATCCCAGACACTGACAACGGCGAACTCGACGGCGACCCCGAACACGATCGCGCTATGGGGCCCATGCAATTTATCCCCGAAACGTGGCGGCTCTTTGGCACCGACGGCAACGGCAACGGTATCGCGGACCCCGACAACATCGATGACGCAGCGATGTCAGCTGCGCGCTACCTCTGCGCCGCTGGGGGCAACCTCGGCACCCCAGAAGGCTGGCGGAAAGCGATTCTCGCCTACAACCAGTCCGAAGACTATCTGCTCGACGTGCGCGATGCGGCCTGGCGGTACGCGGCCGACGTGTATGTTCCCGAACCCGCACCGCCGGAGCCCGCTCCAGAACCGCCAGCCGAGGGTGAGCTGCCCCCGCCAGCGGAAGGTGACGCACCGCTCCCTGAAGGTCAACTCCCGCCGCCTGCCGAGGGTGAAGCGCCGCCTCCGGAGGAACTGCCCACGGATGAGCTCGCGGCGGAGGAACTGCCGCCAGTGGACGCCGAGTTGCCACCTGTGGAGGATGAGCTGCCTCCGCCCGAGGGTGAGCTGCCTCCGCCAGCCGAAGAGCTCGTCCATCACGAGCAGGAGCTTGACGGTCCAGCGCTGCACGAATTCGAAGCACTCAATGAGCGCGAGGAGGCTGACGAGCGCCCTGCGTTCCCCGGAGACGAGTTCCCCGGAGACGAGTTCCCCGGAGATGCGTTCCCCGAAGACGCGTTCCCAGAAGGCGAGATTGACGACGCCGATCTTGAACTGCTGCGGCAGTTCGCGGAGCAGTACGGTGACGAGTTCGCTCCGCACGATGACGCCGAGAGCGAACCGGGCAGTGAAACCGACCGAGACCGTCATCCGGCCGAACGCCCTGCAGGACAGCGGGTTCCCGATGTGCTGGCGAAGCTCGCGGCGCAGATCTGGGCGTTCCTCGCGAAGCTGGGAATTAATGGCGAACCGCAGGGCGGCGCGTAAGCGTGCCTGAAACATAGAGGCCTCTGGTCCGGTTACCCTCGAACCTGGCAAGATTGTCCACTGCGGAGTCATTGCTCCGCTGATAGTTGCCAGTTGCCGTAAGGAGTAATTTCGTGGCCGTCATTGAGCAGGTCGGAGCACGTGAAATATTGGATTCACGCGGTAACCCCACCGTTGAGGTGGAGGTTGCACTAGACGATGGGACGGTCACGCGTGCCGCTGTCCCTTCGGGGGCGTCCACTGGTGAGCATGAAGCCGTAGAGCTGCGTGACGGTGGAGAGCGTTACCTGGGCAAGGGTGTCCAGCGTGCAGTCAATGGTGTTCTCGACGAGATTGCGCCCGCCCTGATCGGGCTGGACGCTATCGAGCAGCGTGCCGTCGATCAGTCGATGCTCGACCTCGATGGCACCCCGGACAAGTCGCGACTGGGCGCGAACGCGATCCTCGGTGTGTCGCTCGCTGTTGCTCGCGCCGCGGCAGAGTCCTCGGGTCTGGAGCTGTTCCGGTACGTCGGCGGCCCGAACTCGCACATCCTCCCTGTCCCGATGATGAACATCCTCAACGGTGGTGCCCACGCGGACACCGGCGTTGATGTTCAGGAGTTCATGATCGCTCCGATCGGCGCACCTACGTTCAAAGAGTCGCTGCGCTGGGGCACCGAGGTGTATCACGCACTCAAGGGTGTGCTGAAGGCCAAGGGTCTGGCCACTGGTCTCGGCGACGAGGGCGGGTTCGCGCCTGACGTGGCGGGAACGAAAGAAGCTCTTGACCTGATCATCGAAGCGATCGGCAAGACCGGCCTCTCGCTGGGCAGTGACGTTGCTCTTGCGCTTGATGTTGCAGCCACTGAGTTCTACGAGGAAGACGCCGGTTACCGGTTCGAGGGCACCACTCGGTCGGCCGACGAAATGGCGAAGTTCTACGGTGAACTCGTCGCGAGCTACCCGCTTGTTTCTGTCGAGGACCCGCTCAGTGAGGACGATTGGGACGGCTGGGTTGGTCTGACCACCCAGGTGGGTGACAAGCTGCAGATCGTGGGTGACGACTTGTTCGTCACCAACCCCGAGCGGCTGCAGACGGGCATCGACAAGAAGGCAGCGAACGCGCTGTTGGTGAAGGTGAACCAGATCGGCACCCTCACCGAAACCCTGGACGCGGTTGACCTTGCGCACCGCCACGGCTACAGGACGATGATGAGTCACCGTTCGGGCGAGACGGAAGACACCACCATCGCAGACCTCGCGGTCGCGGTGGGCAGCGGCCAGATCAAGACGGGCGCGCCCGCTCGGAGTGAGCGTGTCGCCAAGTACAACCAGCTTCTGCGCATCGAAGAAGCTCTCGGTGATGCCGCTCGGTACGCGGGTGCTTCCGCGTTTCCCCGATTCTCCTGGAATTCAGCAGGTAGCTGATGGCTGAATCGTGGCCGCGGGGCAGACGCCCCAAAGGCAGTCCAGCTGGCCGGGAACCCCGTCAATCAGGTGATTCACGGGACGCCCGGTCAGCTCGTTCTGCTGCGCAGCCGTCGCGGCCACGGTTCTCCCGCGGGCAGGGAGGAAACGGAAAAAAAGCGCCGAGCATCAAAGCTGTCGGCGCGAAAGCGATGCGGAAACCCAGTGGTGCGCAGATAGCGCAGTCAGCGAGCGGCGCGCACGACGTTGGCTGGTCCACCCGGCGAACGTTCATTCTCGTCCTTGTCGCGGGTGCGCTGGTGCTTACGCTGGTGATGCCGCTGCGCACGTACTTCGCGCAACTTGGGGAGGCTCGGCGCATTTCCGCGGAGTACGAAACGCTGCTCGAAGAGGTGGAAGACCTCAAGCGTGAGAAGGAAATGCAATCCGATCCGGCGTACATCCGGGCCGAGGCGCGGGAGCGACTCAACCTTGTGTACCCCGGCGAGACCCCGTATCGCGTCCAATTCGACGATGATCCCCCCGTCGGTGTGGACGACGAGGTCGCCCGCCCGGGCAGCGCGGCTCCGTGGTACTCACAGTTGTGGCGTGAAATGTCGGTACCCAGTGATCAGGGACCCCAACGTGAAATGAACCTCCCGATCGCTCCAATTGAACCGGAGGCCGAGCCGTAGTGGTTCTCGACGAGTCTTCAGCTGTGTCCGAAGACGATCTTGCGGCTGTCGCGGAGCAACTCGGCCGACACCCCCGCGGTGTGGTGGCGATCGCGTATCGGTGCCCCGATGGCACCCCCGGAGTCGTGAAGACGGCGCCACGGCTGCCCGACGGCACACCGTTCCCGACGCTGTATTACCTGACCCATCCCGCGCTGACCGCGGCTGCCAGCCGTCTCGAATCAGCGGGAGTCATGAAAGAAATGTCCGAGCGTCTCGGTGCGGACCACGAACTTGCTGCCGCGTACCGTGCCGCACACGAGGAGTACCTCCGGGAACGTGACGCGCTCGAATCGCTCGGCACCGACTTCTCCGGCGGTGGCATGCCGGACCGTGTCAAATGCCTGCACGTGGTTGTCGCGCACTCGCTGGCTCGCGGGCCAGGCGTCAACCCGATCGGAGACGAAACAGTCGCGATGATCGCGCGAGACGAACCCGAACTCGTAGGGTCCGTACTGCCGAGTGATTGGCCCGGCGTGGCAGCGAACGAAGAGGGGAACGAGCAGTGACACGCGTCGCCGCAATCGACTGCGGCACCAATTCGTTGCGACTCCTTATCGCGGACGTCGAAGAGACGCCCGACGGCAAGCAAACGCTCACTGATGTTGAGCGGCGGATGATCGTCGTGCGTCTCGGACAAGGTGTCGACGCGACCGGTGAATTCCATGTTGACGCGATCGCTCGCACACGGCGCGGCCTGCAGGAATACGCGACGCTCATCGCCGAGTCGGGCGCGACACGGCTGCGCATGGTCGCGACCTCCGCGACACGCGACGCGAGCAACCGCGACGTCTTCTTCGACATGACGCGCGAAATCCTCGACCCCGTCATCGCCGGCTCGGTGGCTGAAGTGATCACCGGCGACGAAGAAGCCGAGCTCTCGTTCCTCGGCGCGGTTGCCGACCTAGACCCTGCGGAAGGCCCCTTCGTTGTCGTCGACCTGGGTGGCGGCTCCACCGAAGTCGTGTACGGAGCGGACAGCGTCATCGCAGCGCGATCAGTTGACATCGGGTGCGTGCGCCTCACCGAACGCTGCCTGCACAGCGACCCGCCCACTGATAGCGAGATCACCGCGGCCATCCAGACAGCCCGCGAAGTGCTCCGGGACGCGTTCAGCGCGGTACCTCTGGCGCCAGCACACACCTGGGTGGGCGTAGCTGGCACGATGACGACGCTGTCAGCATTAGCGCACGAGATGCCCGAATACGACTCCGTGAAAATTCACCTCTCAAGAGTGCCGTTCCCCAGACTGTTCGAGGTGTGCGATGACCTCGTGCACATGACACGCGCCCGCCGCATGTCACTCGGGCCGATGCACCCGGGCCGCGCCGACGTCATCGGGGGAGGAGCGATCATCACCCGCGTCCTCGCCGAAGAGCTCGCCGCCGTCACCGATATCGGCGAGCTTGTGGTGAGCGAACATGACATCCTCGACGGAATCGCCTACAGTCTCGCTGCGTCAGGAAACGGTGACTGACGAGCGATACTGAACGCCCCCGTAGCCCAATCGGCAGAGGCAGACGGCTTAAAACCGTCACAGTGTGGGTTCGAGTCCCACCGGGGGCACCATCTACCAGCGTAACCACGAACGTGGTGGTCACTCAGGGTCATCCAAAAAACTCTTAATGGACTCGAAGGAAACCGCTGGTCAGGTATCCGCGCCGCGAAATTCATCATCTACTTCGAAGCCTTATGAGCATCTGGGCGCTAGGCGTCATCACCCGCTGCGAAGTCTGCGAGGGGCGACGCTTCACCGGCCAAGCCCAAGAAGATCATGTCGCCGGCAAGAACTTCGCAGACGTGTTCGAGATGAGCGTCACCGACGCGCCGGACTGCGTTGCCCAGCCCGCGATCAGGCGCATGCTGTCCCGGCTCATCGACGCCGGATCGACGCTCGTCGTGATCGAGCACAACCTCAACATCATTGCTGCCGCCGACTGGATTATCGACCTCGGCCCGGAGGCCGGACACGATGGCGGCCAGGTCATCTTCGAGGACCCCCCTGACCCGATGGCCGCCGACGGCAACACTCACACCGCCGAACACCTGCGCCGCCACTTCTCTGGAATAGGGCCAGGTCTCCCGCGATGAGCGGGCGGGCTGAGTCCCTCGGCTCGGCTGTGTCCCGTCGACAACCCGCGTCTCCACGACCCCGTCGCTCGAATTGCCTTGGGATAGTGCACATTTCCGCAGGAAACATCCTAGGGAAAAGACCGGTATCTTGAGGAAATTCGAAGTAGTCGAGGAAATTTACGGCAGCCCGCACGGAAGCCGCGGTCAATTTCGTATGTCAAGCTGCCCAACCCGGCTTCGCCGAAACCTGCTATCTCCCATTACTGTTGGGCACACGCGCCACTGAAATCCTGCCGAACCCGAAGGAATGTGATGACCTCCGTAAATCTCGCGAAACAACACCCTTCCGCCTATAAAGCGCTCACCGCGCTTAGCGATGAAGCAAACATTGCGATCGAGCAGTCCGGGCTGAGCCCCCTCCTCGCGGAGCTTGTGCGAATCCGGGTCTCCCAGCTCAATGGTTGCGCCTTCTGTCTGCGCATGCATACCCGCGATGCGCTCGAGAAGGGCGAAAGCACAGACCGCCTTGCCGTCCTATCCGCCTGGTGGGAGTCTCAGTACTTCACAGCAACTGAGCGTGCCGCCCTCGCGCTAGCCGAACAAGTCACCAAACTGGCTGTCCCGGAACGTCGCACTTGGGACGACGGCACGCTAACCGAGCTGCAAACGTCCGCAGTAAGCTGGCTTGCCACTGTCATGAACGCGTGGAACCGTGTGGCAATCACCGGCCACTATCCCGTTCACCCCTGACACTGCCTAGTGCGGCCGTGCTCGCTGAGCACGTCGCTTACGGCAGGATGTGTAGCCAATGGAGCACTCCCAGCACGGACCAACCCAGGGCATCGAGAAGCAAACCCCTGGCCTAATCGTGGTGGGCGGTCTGCCGGGCACTGGCAAGTCGTCGATAGCTGTTCCACTTGCGCGACGGCTCCGGTCGGCATATGTGCGGATCGACACCATCGAGCAGTCGCTCGTCGGCTCCGGCGAGTTACGAAAAGCGCCGCAGGCAGTCGGCTATCTCACCGGCTATGCGCTAGCAGCTGACCAACTGCGCGTTGGGCTTTCGGCTGTCGCGGAATGTGTCAACCCGCTTGAGGTCACCCGTGCTGCCTGGCGGCGGGTCGCGGACGAGCAGTCCTGCTGGATTGTAGAGGTGGAACTCATCTGCTCGGATCGCGACGAGCACAAGCGCCGCGTGGAACACCGGTCATCGGATATCCCGGGTCTCGTGCTGCCTACCTGGCAGCAGGTGCTTGATCGGAGTTACGAAACCTGGGATCGCGATCATCTGGTGATCGACACCAGCACCACCAGCGTGGAAAGCAGCGTCGAACTCATCTGTCAGCACGTCTTCGACGCTGCTGACAGAGCCTAAAGCTCCCGGGCTCGCAGCACCTAAACGGCTTCCAGCTCTGCGTCACCCTCCTCGGCCGCGCCGGGTCGGCGAAACTCGGCCACGATCCAGTGCGCCATCGCGAGGGTGAATGCGCCGAGCATGGCGACGAGCGACGCGGAATGCTGCCACACGTCCGGCAGGGGTATTACACCCGACCAGACTGCCAGGCTAAAGACCGACAACCCAATCTGGCCCAACGCTGCAATCCATGCAATGCGGAGGTGGGGACGGACCACGGGTGCAAGGCACAGTGCCACGGGCATGGCCAGTGCGGCGATGAGCCAAGCGCCGTGGTGGTCGTACATGAGCGATTCGCACGGGTCCGCGGCATAGAGTTTCTGGCATTCACCGCTGAAGTGAACTAACGGCGACCGCGCCACTTTCAGGGCAGCGTAGGCGGTAATTGCGGTGAGCAGCAGCCAAGCAATGCGCACGAGTACCACCCGTGGAAGTATGTCACAGGAGTCCCCGGCCCGGGCCGCCCGTGTAAGGGGAAAATACTTCACCGGGGGACTATCGGCACATGAAGATGCGGATGGCGATTGGTATCCGTGGCATCAGCGCTGGTCTGCTCGCTGCAACAGTCACGGCCGCGATGCTTGCAGTATTGGTCGTCGGCTTCAGGCTGGAAGACTCCTTCCCAGTCTGGGCGTGGACCATTTTCACCGCTCCCGCGTTCATAATCGCTTATCACAGCGAAGTGCGACGTGCCAAGAAGCAGCAGAACAGCAACCAGCTTGGACCGAGGCGCTGACTACTTCACCGCGTCCCGGCGCTGTATTCGGCCGCGAGTTCGAGTAGTTGGGGTACCCCTGTTTTGAGTGAGGGGCCGAAGGTGGTGTCGTGGGGGCGTTCGCCTTTGAGCCAGCGTGTGTAGATGGCTTCGCAGAAGATGGCGGCTTTCCATAGGGCGAGGGTTTGGTACCAGGGCAGGGGGGTGATGTCGAGCCCGGTTTGGGTGGCGTAGCGCTGGGCGATGGCGTTGCTCGATGGGTAGCCGGGCTGGCCGGTGACGGGGCTGAGTTCCAGGGGTGTGGGGGTTGAGTTGGTGTCGGTGTAGGTGGCTGTGAGGTACCCGAGGTCAGCGAGGGGATCGCCGAGGGCGGCCATTTCCCAATCGAGCACGGCGAGCACGCGGGCGGGTGACTGCGGGTGGTACATGAGGTTGCCGAGGCGGTAGTCGCCGTGGACTATGGCGGCTGCCTGGCTGGTGGGGATGTTGTCACGCAGCCAGGTGCCGAGTTCGGCGACGCCGGGGATGGTGCGCGTGGTGTTGACGTCCCATAGTCCGCTGAAGCGTGTGACCTGCCGTTCGAGGTAACCGTCCGGGCGGCCGAACGCGGCGAAGTCAGGCCGGGTGACGTCGATGCTGTGCAGGTGCACCAATGTGTCGACTAGCGCTTCGCTGGTGCGCGCGCGGTCCTGGGGGGTGCTGAGGGCTTCGGGGATGGTGTCTGTCAAGACGGCGCCGTCGAGTGCTTCCATGACATAGAACGGCACGCCGAGCACCGTTTCGTCGGAGCATACGGTGAGGATGCGGGGGACGGGGAACCCTTCGGGACGCAGCAGCTGCTGGATGCGGGCCTCGCGAACCATGTCGTGTGTGGAGCGGGGCAGCGGCGGGCGGGGGCCGCGGCGCAGCACGATGTCCTGATCACCGCGGCGCAACCGGTAGGTGATGTTTGATTGGCCGTCGCCGATGCGTTGCCACGCAAGTGGTCCCTCGCCGATGCCGTGGGCGTCAAGGTATTTGGTGATGCGGTCGAGAATGAGCAGCGGTGCGCTGGGCAGGCCGGCGGCGGCGCCTGCGGTCGCGACGACTTCGGTGTTGTCGGGTTCGGTGAACATCACAGGTGTGCCTCCCGGATCACGGGGGTGTCTTGGCGTGGCGCACCGGACTCGACGGCTTTGCGGCGGGCTGCGGACGCTCTGCGCGCGATGGCCCACTTGTGGGTTTCGTTGGTGCCGTCGTAGATGCGGAACGGGCGGACCTCGTTGAGATACTGGGCCAGCGGCAGTCCGTCGGACACACCGTCACCGCCGCAGATCTGCACCGCCCGGTCGATCACGCGGTAAATCGCTTCGGAGCAATGGACTTTCGCAACCGACGACAGGGCTGAACCCTGTTTGGGATCGTTTTCGAGCAGTCGCGCGGTTTTTGTGATGATTGCGTCGGAGGTTTCGATGTCGATGACGGACTCGGCGATGAGGTTTTGTGTCAGGCCGAGATCTTTCAGGGCGGACCCGAATACCTCGCGCTGTTCCGCGCGGTCAAGCGCGATGTCCAGTGATCGGCGTGCGAGACCGAGCCAGCGCATGCAATGTGTGAGCCGGGCGGGACCGAGGCGCACCTGTGCGTACCGGAACCCCTCACCCGCCTTGCCGAGCACGGCGTCGGCGCCGACCTCACAGTTCTCGAAGTAGACGTGTGGGTGCCCGCCGGTGATGTAGCGGTCCACGGTGTGGATCGGTTCGCCGACGCGGACGCCGGGGTTGTCCATGTCGACGAGGAACATCGTCGCACCCCCAGGTGCGTCCTCACCGGCGGCGGTGGTGGCCATGACGATGCAGAAGCCCGCGCCGATCGCGCCGCTGATAAACCGCTTGTGCCCGTTGATGATCCACCGCTCACCACGGCGGGTAGCGGTGGTCTGCAGTGCGGACGGGTCCGAGCCCGCGCCGGGATGCGGTTCGGTCATCCCGAAACAGGAACGCACCTCACCGGTGGCGAGTGGGGTGAGGTAGCGGCGCTTCTGCTCGCCGGTCGCGATGAGGTTCAGCATGTGCATGTTGCCTTCATCGGGTGCCATGCAGTTGAGCACGCTAGGGCCGATCGGCGAGTAGCCGGCTTCCTGGAAGATCGGCGACCAGTACTCGATCGGCACGCCCTGCCCGCCATACTCGCGGGGCACGTGCGGCGCGAACACCCCCGCTTCTTTGGCGGCGGCCTGAAGCTTCTCCCTCGTGGCGTGCGTCAGGTAGTCCCCGGGCGCGGGTTCATGCTGCATTACCGTGTCGCGGACGAATTCCCGGGTGCGCTGACGCAGGTCCTCAATCTCGGGCGGGAGGCTGTGGTGGTCCATGGTGGGTTTCCTTACGGTTGGTGTGGTCACGCGGTTCCGCCGACGGTTCGCAGACCGCCATCGACGGTGAGCACCTCGCCAGTGACCCACGCTCCGTCATCGGAGGCGAGGTAGGCGACCGCGGCCGCGATATCGGCAGGATCGCCGAGACGCTTCAACGGGTACATCGCTGCCGTTTCGGCTTCCTTGCCCTCGTAGAGCGCTTTGGCGAACTTCGTTTTCACCACCGCCGGTGACACCGCGTTGACGCGCACGTTCGGCCCCATCTCCGCGGCGAGCGTGCGCGTCAACTGCGTGAGCGCGGCCTTGCTCACCCCGTACATCCCGATGCCAGGGGCCGGGGTCTCGCCGGTGACCGAGGAGATCGTGACGATACAACCCCCATCTGTAAAGCCGGTAGCGGCCAGCTTCATGGCGTCTTGGGTCCAGGTAAGCGGTGCGATCACGTTGACCTCGAGGATCTTTCGCGCGACGGCCGCGTCGAGTTCGAGCATTGGCCCATACGCCGGATTGATGCCCGCGTTGAGAACAAGGATGTCGAGCCGCCCGAACTCGTCGATGACACGCCTGATCGTTTCCTGCCGGTGCGCATCATCATCGGCCTTGCCAGCGACCGTGATGACGCTCCCCTCCGGCATGGTTGCTTTCGCTTCAGCGAGCTGGTCTTCGTTGCGTGCCGTGATACAGACGCGTGCACCCTCTCGCACCAAACGCTGCGCAATGCCAAGGCCGATTCCCCGGCTGCCTCCGGTAACGATCGCTGTCCGGCCCTCGAACCTGTTCACGCTGGTGTGATTCACGCGAATTCCTTCTCTCCTCACAGCACACGGCGAGCGTGCCGACCGATCGATCGCTCGGTGCCTACTATGGCCCGGGCGGCGTGATACTGTCAAGGCCGCCGGGCCACAGGTAGCGCTGCTGCCAGGCGATTGAAAAGGACCGAACCATCGCCACTGAGACACCAACAGAACTGCACGCCGACTGGCGCGACTTCTCCCACGAAGCGCTGCCCCAGATACTTGAGGCAGCGCTCGGCTGCTTTGTGGAGCAGGGGTATCACGGGACAACCATTCGCCAGATCGCAGCGAGCGCTGGCTTATCGGTTCCGGGCCTATACCATCACTACCCGTCAAAGCAGGCCCTGCTCGTTGCGATCGTGCAAGAGGCCATGCGCGACCTCTGGGCTCGCAGTGTTGCCGCGCTCGAGGAGGCCGGTGACGACCTCGCGCAGCGTCTTGACCTTCTCGTTGAATGCTTAGTACTCTTCCACGCCAACCGCCGAGAACTGGCTTTCCTCGCGTCCAGCGAGATCCGCAGCCTGGAGTCCGCTGCACGCGACGCGCACATCGCTGCCCGTGACCGCCAACAGCGCCTCATGGACGGCATCATCCAGAAGGGCGTGGAGACCAGCGCCTTCTCGACACCGTACCCGCGCGAGATCAGCCGCGCCGTGGTCACCATGTGCACCGGAGTCTCCCAGTGGTACCGGCCCGACGGCGAACTGACCCCCCACGAGATGGCCATCCGCTACCAAACCATGACACGAATGGCAGTTGGAGGCGGTGAGCGATAGTCGGCCGAGCCGTGGATTATTTGTGCTGTCGGCTGCAAAGTCGGTGCGCATCAGCTGAGCAGTTCTGCGTGAAAAGACGACCCGGCTAGGTATCTAGTATGGCGCAATGCGGATTCTCATCTGGACCCACGGCACTCGGGGTGATGTGCAGCCCTACCTCGCGCTTGGTTACGCGTTACACAATGCTGGACATGAACCTGTTGTCGCTGGGCCACGCTGCTATTCGGGGCATGCGGAGCAGCACGGACTGAACTACGCGGGGCTTGACGACCGGTGGAACCGGCTGACTGATGACCCGGAGATCCGGCACGCCCTCGAGTCGAACTATGCCGGGGTCAAGGGAAAGAAGCTGGCGGGCACAGTGATTCGCAGAACCCGCGCCTACATGGCCACCGTTCTTCGTGAAATCGCGGATGTCGCCGACGAGGGCATGTACGACGCTGTCGTTCATCACACTCTTGTTCCTGGACAGCACTTGGGTGAATACCTGGACGTCCCTACGTTCCCGGTGGCGCTTCAACCCGTGTGGATCCCGACTTCTGCGTTTCCTTCACCGCTCGGGCCGCAGTCGCTACCCCCCGCCTTTAACCGCATGACCTACTCGTCGTCCCAGTTCCTGGTGCGGGCGATGTTTCCGAAGATTGGCGCCTGGCGCGCCGGGCGGCTTGGGTTGCCCCGATACCGGCGGCGAATGCACAACCCGTTCGTGCGGCCAGACGGCGCCGCCACGACCACCCTCCAAGCTTTCAGCAACGGCGTGCTTCCTGCCGATCCCGCGTACCCAGACACCGTGCATACAACCGGGTTCTGGTACCTTCCCGCACCCGGGGACTGGCAGCCCGCCCCAGCACTCGCCGCGTTTCTCAGCAACGGCGAAAGGCCCGTCTACATTGGTTTTGGATCCATGACCGGAAAGGACCCGGCGCAGACCGCCGCGACGGTCTCAAAAGCACTGGCCATAACGGGGATGCGCGCGATCGTCGTAACCGGCGAAGGAGGACTCAGGGAAGAGGCGTTCTCTGGTGACGTCTTCGTCGCCGGGGAGATACCGCACGATTGGCTCTTCCCCTTGACGCGCGTCATCGTCCACCACGGTGGCGGGGGAACGACTGGTGCGGCGCTCAGGGCGGGCATCCCGCAAGTGATCTGTCCATTCACTGGAGACCAGCCGTTCTGGGCGCGACAGATGCACCGCATCGGCGTTAGCCCGCCCCCAGTGTCTCAGGCAGACATAACCGCCGAGGGACTGGCCCGCGCGATTACCCACGCGGTAACCAGCAGCACGATCGCTGCGAAAGCAGCCCAGTTCGCCCAGACAGCCAACTCGGAGCACGGTGTTACACAAGCGGTCCAGATCATCGAACAGGCAATGACCTGACGGCGATCGTTCGATGCTCGGCTCAATCGAACCCGCCCGAGTGAGCTTGCGGCAATGCCCTTTTCCACGCTCCGAATAGCCGCGGCCTGCTCCGCTACCCGTGCACCGGGTGATGCGCCGCCGCCTCCAACTCTGCGGTATCGACGATTTTTACCCGAGGGCGCCCGGCTCGGTGCCCCGCTGATCGTTCGTGCTGGTCGATGCGCGACCATCCGTCTGCGTCGATGGGGTGAGCACCGCGGGCTTTCAGGAGATCTATGACGTCGCCGCACGGGATCTCGGGCGAGCGAAGTTGACCGGAAGCGAGGTCGGCGAGGATTGTGCGGGCGGTTTCCCGGCCGCAGACTCGGTTCATCCCGATACCGCCGGTGGGGCCTCGTTTGATCCACCCCGCAACGTAATGTCCTTGGGTCTGCGATACTCGGCCTTCGTCATTTGGCACAACGCAACGTCCTGAGTCGAAGGGTAAACCCGGGATAGGGCCGCCGCGATAGCCGGCGGCGCGGATGACGAGACCGGTGTCGATGGTGCTTCGCCGGGCAGTCGCCGCGACCTTCGCACCGTCAGCGTAGACGTTGTGGACGCACGAAATCCCAGCTGCGGTGCTTTCGCCAATGATCGCTTCGGGGGCGACGAGGTAGCGCATCAGGATGCGCCGGTTGCCTGGCGTGATCGGACGGCTGGAATACGCCTGGGCGATACGGATCTTCGCGGCGAGCATCGAGTCGAGCGTGCCCTCAGCGAGGGCCGTCGCCGTTGATTCGGTGAGCTTGAGGTCATCGGGATCGATGACGATGTCGACTCCCCGGAGGTTGCCCAGCGCAGCGAACTCGCCGATGGTGTGGGCGGCCTCAGCAATCCCTCGCCGACCCAGTACCACCACCTCGCGCACTTTCGAACGTCGCAGCGCCGCGAGGGCGTGATCAGCAATATCGGTGGGCGCCAGGGACTTCGGATCACTGACGAGAATCCGGGCCACGTCGAGGGCAACGTTGCCATTTCCGACGATAACCGCCGTCTCACCGGAGAGATCGAACTGCTCGCTGGCGAAGTCGGGGTGGCCGTTGTACCAGGCGACCAATCGGGTCGCGGAGACAGAGCCGGGCAAATCCTCGCCGCCGATACCGAGACGTCGATCGTGGGCGGCGCCGCTGGCGTGCAGCACGGCGTCGTAGCGCGCGGTCAACTCGTCGAGAGTGATGTCACGCCCGACTTCGACGTTGAGGAAGTAGCGAAACGACCGCCGAGCAGCGGTGGCGGCGAACATCCGCGTGACACCTTTCGTGGACTGGTGATCGGGCGCGACCCCGGCTCGCACCAGTCCATACGGGGTGGGAAGTCTCTCGAACATGTCGACCGACACTCCAGGCTGTGAAAGCAGTTCCTCGGCGGCATAGAACGCCGACGGGCCGCTGCCGATGACGGCAATGTGCGCGGGCCGGCGCGGCCGTGGCAGTGGCAGCGCAACCGGTTTACGCCGAATCGGCCGGTGGTCGGTGTAGTAGGCGGCATTAAGGTCGAGGAAGTGGCGATTGGTCTCGTCGAGTTTGTCGTCGGGTTTGATCGCCGAGACGGGACATTCGTCGACGCACGCGCCGCAGTCGATACAGTTGGCCGGATCGATGTAGAGCATCTCGGCGGTCGGGAATCCGGGTTCGTCGGGGCTGGGATGAATGCAGTTGACGGGGCAGACGGACAGACAACTGGCGTCGTTGCAGCAGGCCTGCGTGATGACGTGTGCCATCGAATTCCTTGAGTATTAGTTGAATCGGGCGGTGAACGAGGCGAAGCCCTGGAGGGTGTTGTTCAGTACAGGTACGGGGTCGCTGACGGTGATCGTGTCGACCCGCGGGATCATGGCGTACAGGAGGGTCTGCATTTCGAGTTTCGACAGTTGCATGCCGACGCAGGTGTGGATGCCGTGACCCCAGCCCAGGTTGCTTCCGCGCCGGTTCAACGTGAATTTCTCGGGCTGGTCGAAGTGGCGTTCGTCCATGTTGCCTGAGGCGTAGAGCAGGACCACTCGCTGTCCCCGGCCGAGCCGAATGCCGTGAAGTTCGGTGTCTTGCGCGACCATTCGGGTGAACCCGCGAATAGGAGACGCCAGTCGAACGGCTTCCACGACCGCTGTTGGGACGAGGCTGGGATCGTCGCGCAACTGCCGCCAGACACCGGGCACTGTTCCCAAACTCCATAGCAGCTGTGCTGTAGCAAGAATCGTGGTGTCAAGGCTAGGGGCCACGAAGTCGATGATCATGTTCTTGGCTTCGATCGTGGAGACTTCACCGCGATCGGCTGCGTCGAAGACCGTGGACGCCCAGCTGCCAGGCTTCACGGCCGCCCGGTTCAGGCGGAGCGTGTACAGGTACAGGGCGAGCGAGCGACGAAAAGTCGAAAGCGACCGCAGGTTAGCCGGACCGAGCCCGTCAAAGGTCGCCCCGGCCCATCGCAGCATATGGTGGGGAGTGACCTTGACGCCGACAAGTTCCGCGACCGCCTGTACAGGGAGCCTGGCGGAAAAGTCGGCGACGCCGTCGAATGAGTCCTGCCGGAGTAGCCGTTCGATCGTCTCCGCGGCTTCAGCCTCGAACACCTCCGCGGACGGTGACAGGGCCCGCGATGTCAGCGACCGCATCAGGATCATGCGGCGCGTCAGATGGGTTGAATTGTCACTGGAGAGTGTGGTGTATCGCCCCAGCGCGTTGGCAATCGGGTTGGCCGCGACACCTTGTTTACTGAGGAAGGTCGTATCGTCGCGCAACGCTTCGCGCACATCGTCGAACCGGCCCATCGCCCACATTCGATGCCGGGGCAGCCACACGAGTGGGCCGGTGTCGCGGATCTGCCGGTAGACCGGCTGCGGATTCTTCAGCGTGGCGGTGCTGTACAGGTCGATGTCGACCGAAGGGGCACTAAGAGTCATCATCGGACCAGCCCATCGAGGCGCGCCTGCATGGCCTGTTCCACTCGTGCGGAAAAGTCTTCAGGCGTTTCACCCTCTTCCGGGTACATCGCCGGAAGCACCGCTGTGGTGATCTTCACGGGCAGTGGCAAATACGGGAGGATCGCGGTGATTCCGATCGACAAGCCCCAGGGAATCGACAGCGTCACCGGCAGCGTTTTCACGCGAAGGAGGCGGGGGAGGCAGAGTGCCTTCGCCATTCTCTGCCCGTCGGATAGCACGAACAAGGAGTTGCCCGCACCGGCCGTGACCACAGGTACGACCGGGACCCCGTGTTCCATCGCGAGTCGCGCGTAGCCGCTTCGTCCACCGAACTTGATGCGATGGCGCTCCTGGTACGGTTTGGCCGCCTCGACGTCACCGCCGGGAAAGACGGCGACATAGTGTCCGGCAGCGAAGCCTTCGTCCGCGGACTCTTTGCTGGCCGGTCGGCATCCGAGTTGCTCGGCGAGCGTGCCGAAACCCAGTGTCCAGGCAATCTGGTGGGTGAGGAAGATGACGTTGTCTCTGACACCTAGCTCGTCGAGTGTGGCGGCGAGGGCGTAGACGTTGAGGTCGGTGATTCCCCCGTGCCCGTGGTTACTCACCAGCAGTGCCGGTGCGGATGGCAGTGGCGAGTCGACGTGCAGTTCATGCTGGTTGTGGCGGCGAACGATCGCCAACCCCGCCCGGCGGACAAGGTTAGCCGCGGCGCTCTGTCTGGTCGTCATGTGCGCATTCCCGAGTAGATGTCGTCGATGAGCGACGCGTAGTTCCGCATGACCACGGGACGCTTCACCTTCAGACTCGGCGTCAGTTCACCGCTTTCGACAGTGAGTTCGTGGGGGAGGACGCGGTATTGCTTGACTGTCTCCCACCTGTTCAGTCCCGCGTTGACCTTCTCGAGTGCGTCGGTGATCGCTGCCTCGGCGTCCGCGGTCTGGCCGATGGCGTCGGGGTCGAGGGTGAGCAGCACACTTGCGAAGTTGCGGCCGTCGGCGACGACTATTGCGTTCGAGATGATCGGGCATTCGGCCTTAATCGCAGATTCGATCGCCGTTGGCGCGATGTACTTGCCGCCGCTGGTTTTGAACAGGTCCTTCTTGCGGTCGGTGATCTTGAGGAAGTTCTCGTCATCGAGTTCGCCGATGTCACCGGTGGCGAACCAACCGTCGCTGTCGATCACCTCGGCGGTCTTGTCGGGGAGATTGTGGTAGCCGCGCATGGTACCCGGGCCGCGCATCAGGATCTCGCCATCATCGGCGATGCGTACTTCAGTACCCGGGAATGGTTGCCCGACAGTGCCGATTTTGACGTTGCCGGGCCGGTTGACGAAAGAAGCGCCTGTGGTTTCGGTGAGTCCATAACCTTCCAGAATCGGCAGACCCGCGGCCGCGAACCACTCGGCGATCCGCGGCGGAAGAGCGGCGCTCCCAGAAACGAGGTATTCGAGATTGCCGCCGAAGCGTGCGCGAATCTTGCTGAACACCAAGCGATCCGCGAGCGCGAGTTGCGCGGCCCGCCACGGCGGGACGACTGTGCCCGCAGCCTTGCGACGCACCGCGTCGATGCCGACGCCGAACGCCCACGTGAAGATTTTGGCCTTGAGTCCGCCCTCGGCCTCGGTGGTGGAGACAACCCGGCTGTATATCTTCTCGAAGACGCGCGGTGCAGCGGCCATGAAGGACGGCTGGATAAGTCCTATGTTGTCAACGATGCGGTCGATTCGGCCGTCGATGGCGGTGATAAAACCGACCTCATACTGCGCGGCGAGCAGCAGTTTGCCGAACACGTGGGACAGCGGCAGCCACAGGAACTGCACGTGATCGTGCTGGATGACGTTCTCCGAGGCGACCGCCGCGCCGAGGTAGAGCCAGTTGCCGTGCGTGAGTTCGACACCTTTGGGACGTCCGGTGGTGCCGGAGGTGTACACAATTGTCGCGAGGCTGTCGGGCGTGATCCCGGCGACTGCCTGGTCGACGGCGTCCGGGTGCTGGCGGAGGTGATCGCGGCCAAGTTCAGCGAGTTGGCTGAGCGACAGCACCGTGTCACCATCGCCGGCGCCGTCGAACAGCACGACGTGCGTGACGGCGCCGACGTACCTGCGGCCGCTGCGCAACTTCGCTAGCTGTGTCTCGTCCTCAGCGAATACTACGACGGCTCCGCAGTCACTGAGGATGTACTCGACATCGTCGGGGTTGGTGCTCGGGTAGACGGTGGTAGTTGCGGCGCCTGCGAGCGCCACCGCCACATCGGCCAGCACCCATTCGAGCCGGGTCGTCGCAGCGATCGCGACTCGCTGCTCGCGCTGAACGCCGAGAGCGAGGAGTCCTGCGGCAAGTTCGCGCGTCTGCAATTCGGTATCGGCCCATGTGAGCGAACGCCACTTGCCGTCGTCTGCGGGAGTGCGAAATGCCTCACGGTCGGCCGAACGGTGGCACTGCTCGAGAAACAGTGCGGCGGTTGACGCGTGGGCCACGGGCAATGCTTGAGTCGTCATCGGAGTTCCTTGACGGTCGTCGGGTTGATGCCGGCCGCGGCGAGTCGCCGCTGCCACGTACGCAGGTCGGGGGAGTCGGCGGCAGCCGCTACGATGCGGTCCGGGCGAATCAGCACGGCATCCGCGTGGTAGAAGTCGAGCAGCGCGTGTGCTTCGGTGTCGGCAGCCCCGACCCGAACAACTGACAGTCCCAGTGATTCGAAGAATCTGCGGGTTTCGGCGTCGAAGGCGGCTGTGCGGTCCGCGCCGCGGTAGATGATCGCCCAATTCAGTCCGATTAGTGCATCAAGGCGCTGACCTCCGATGAGTGGCTGAGCGAAGACGTCGCCGGTTCGTTTGCCTCGGCCGCCCTGGTGAACGAGTGGGCCCTCACTGAAGGTGGGCCACAGCGCGGTGACGAACTCGTCCTCGCTGCCGGTAAGTCGGGTGACCGCGCGGATCGCGCCGTTGCGTACCGAGTTGAATTGTGCCGGACCGCCGGTCATCGCGGCGCCGACGACGATCGCCAGTTTTACAACACGGCGAGCGTAGGGTCGCCGTTCCGCCTCGTACGTGTCAAGAATCCGGTCGTCGGCCATGCCGTCCAGTACGAGGGCGAGCTTCCAGACGAGGTTCGCGGCGTCACGAATCCCGGCGCACAGGCCCTGGCCGATGAAGGGCGGGGTCTGATGTGCCGCGTCGCCGAGAAGGAACACCCTGCCTCGCTGCCATTTGTCGGCGACGACACCGCGAAATGTGTAGCAGGCCTGGCGCAGGAAGGTGACCTTCTCCAAGTCGACGTTTTCGAGCCAAGGCCGGGTTAGTTCCAGCACCCGATGGTGGGTGAAATCCCCGGGCCGCTCGCCGGCCTTGAGCCGGAACTCCCAGCGGTAGCGCTGGGGTGTTATCGGCATGAAAGTCGCCGCGCGGTTGCTGTCGCATACCTGCTGGACGCCGTCGTAGACATCGAGCGGTTCCGTGGTCGCAATGTCGACGACCAGCCACTGCTGCTGAAAGCGGAAGTCCTCCATTTTGGCGCCGACCACACCGCGAGTCATGCTGTTTGCGCCATCGCAGCCGAGTACTGCGTCGGTCCAGACTTCATGTTCGGTGTCGCCTTCGCGGTACCGAACGCGCATGACCCCACCGATGCCGGGTGCCTGTTCGACCGCGAAAACCTCAACGCCCCCGCGAAACTCGACCGAGGGGTATTTGTCGAGCGCATTGCGGAGAACGCGTTCGAGATCGGGTTGATCGAACATGTTCGCTTGGGGGTAGCCATGAATCTCGCGCTCGCGGCGAAGATTGGCAAGAACACGGTGCTGGGCGTCCGTGAGTCGCATACCAGGCGCCGGCCGGGAGATCGCACTTACTTCACCTTCGAGGTCCATCGCGGCGAAGATCCGAAAGACCTCGTCGTCGAAGTGGACGGCGCGAGGGAGGGGGTAAACCTCCGGCCAGCGTTCGAGCACCAGTGTCTGAATGTTGTGCTGGCCGAGCATGATCGCCGCGCTAGCACCGGTGGGTCCGGCGCCAATCACCACGGCTGGGATGTAGCGCATGTCGCCTACCGAATCGTGTTGTGCTGAGTTCCGAGGTCGAGCGCGCCGTCGTCGGTGCGAATCGACGTGACGACCCGGTCACCGGGCTTGAGGTACGCGCTGCTTTTGGCTTGGCCTTTGATGAAGAGCTGCCATTTAGTGCTTTCAGGGAGCAGGCCACCGACCTTCTGTGCGATTGCTTTCGGCGGCTGCAGGGCGACACCACCCGGCGTGCCGGTGAGGATAACGTCACCAACCTCAAAGTTCTCAAGCTGGGAGAACTCGGTGAGGGTGTCGGCTGGCTGGAAGACCATGTCGCCGGCGAGCGAGTCCTGCCGTTTGCTTTCGTTCACTGAGAGAGTCAGACGCAGATCTGACCAACGGGCGACCTCTGCAGCGTTCTCCGGTACGCACAGGTGCGGACCGACCGGGCAGAAGGTGCGGTAGCTCTTGCCCTTGTACCACTGTCCTTGCGGCAATTGGATGTCCCTGGCGCTGACATCGTTAGCGACCACGAAGGCGCCGACGTATTCGGCCAGGTTCTGCGGGGTTACGGTCACCGGTTCCGTGATCGGCTTACCGACAACGATCCCGAGTTCGACTTCGTAGTCCAGCAATTGCACGTGGGGCGGGGTGACGATGTCGTCATCGGCGCCGCACATTGAGGCGGTTGATTTGGTGAACAGCATGTTGAACGCCCGGTTCGGGTCCATGCCGGACTCGATCATGTGCGACCGGTAGTTCGCGCCCTGGCAGTGCACCCGCGCGTTAGGCAGCGGGTTCAACGGTGTGACGTCCCTGAGCGGAATCCCTTTGGCCTCGGGTTTGGCCAGCGACTCGCGGGCGGCCTTGACCCCCTCGGTGAGGACTTCTGCAGTGGTCTCGTAGGTGCCGGGCAGAGAAATTATGTCGGTGCCGCGGACGACACCCCAGCCGTCGCTGTGGCGGATTAGATTGATGCTCATTTCAGGGCTACTTTCGCTAGGCCCAGCAGGCGCCGGGAGGTGAACTCGTTGTCGCGGTCGGCGAGTGCCGATACCACTTGCTTGATGAAATGCGGCGATGGATTCGCTTCGAGGAAGTCACGGGTGACGGCAGGTCCCCACTGCGAGAGCCCGCTGGCCGACATCTCGGCCCAGCCCGCCTCGACGGTGTTGTCGAACATGTCGCCGTCGGTGAAGTGCTCGACAAGGAAACCATCCGGGTCGCGCCAGTAGTCGAACAATTGACTGCCCTGGATGTGGCGCCCGATGCCCCATGAATGCTTGTAGCGGTTTTCCTTCAGGTACTCACTGCCCGCGGCGAGTGCATCGAGGTCGGCGACCTGGAACGCGGAGTGGATGTACTTGCGGCCGGGGCCGAGCGTCATCGCGAGGGTGTGGTGGTCGGCCGGGGTGCTGCCGCGGTCGCAGCGGATGAACGCCATCGTGGGCCCTTGGTCACGCTGACCGGGAAAGTACAGGAAGTCGCTGACGATCAGACCCAGGTGCTGCTGGTACCAGTCGAGTGCCTTGTTGAAGTTCGTGGATTCGAGCACGACGTGGCCCAGTCGCTCGACCCGCGCCGGTTCACGCGGCGGCCGCTGAGTGGCGTTGACGCGGTTCAGTTCACCGTTGGTGTTGAAGATGAGCTTCCGCTGGAGGATCGGAAGCTCGGGGAGTTCCTCGGCACCGGCGACAACGCGCAGCGGGACTCCACCGGGATCGACCAGGTCAACACCGATCCCACCGCCGTGGCCGGGCAGGTGATAGGCCGACGTATTCGCCGCCCGGGCGAGCCTGTGCACGTCAGCGATATCAGCAGCCCTAAAGGCGGGGCCGATGAACCGCGACTTCTCGCCCTGCCGGATGACGACACAATGGGTGCCCGCGAGTGCACCGCGCAGATAGAGCGCGTCCGTGGTGCGGGCGGCGGTGACGAAGCCAAAGTCGTGCGCGAACCGTTCCGCCGCGTCGAGATCGGGCTTCTCGAACTCCAGCCACGCCAGATCTTCAACCTTGATTACCGGGTTCTTGGCCTTGTGCGCGCGGTCTCCACGCACGGCGCCCTGCTCGCTGTGCAGACCATCGTGGACGTCCTTGGTTGGTGTGGTCATATCCGATTCCTTCCACGGTACTGATGAAAGCATCAGTTACGAGAACCATGGTTGTCAACAACCGTCATAACTGATGAACAGATCAGTTTTGTGTTATCTTGGCGTGCATGACTGAGCCAGTAGCCGTGAACCGACTCGAGCGGCGCAAGGCGCGGACGCGGGCCGCCTTGATCGCGGCCGCCCGCACGTTGCTAGCCCGCCACGGCGGGACGGAAGCGAGCATCCAGGAGATCACTGATCTCGCTGATGTCGGTTTTGGATCCTTCTACAATCACTTCACCTCGAAGGACGAGCTGTTTGACGCGGCAGTAGCGCAAACGCTCGAAGAGCACGGTGCGCTGGTCGACCAGGTCACCCAGGGCATCGAAGACCCAGCCGAAGTGTTCGCCGCGGGTGTCCGGCTCACGGTCCGGCTCTTTCGCACGCATCAGCAGCTCGCGCAGATCATCACCAACACGGGGCCTGCTTACCTGCAGTCGAGCACTGGGTTGGCTCCGCGCGCGCTGCGCGACATTCAGCGCGCCTTAGAAGCTGGTCGCTTCGACGTCGAAGATCCGGTTGTCGCCCTCGCCTGCACCGGAGGCGCGATACTGGGTGCCCTGCACATCATGGAAGGCCGCTCGGCCGTGCAAATCGACCAGGCTGCCGACGAAGTGGCCAGAAACATGCTGCGAATGTTCGGCCTTCCCAGCGAGGAGGCGCGAGAGATCACGTCCCGGCGATTGCCGAACCTGCGCTGAATCTCTCGACGGCGGGCATGCTCTGCGAGGTAGGTTGCCCAGTCTGCCTAGCCGTCCGGGAACGGCTGCATTGGGATGCCATGATCAGTCTCGCGCATACCGAGTTCGTATGTGGCGGAACCAGATACGTGCATCCGCTGAGGAGTTTCTCCAGGCCGGTCAATTTCAAGGTCAAGGTCGGCGATCGAGCAGTTCACGGTATTGTGCTCGCCCCCGTCAGGGTCGGCATAGACCCATCCGACGTATCGCTCGCGCGGCGCACTGACTCTTCCACGGACAGCGACCTCTTTGCTGGGGAGTACAAAATTGCATTGATCCGGCAACTCGTCGATATGCGTGCGCGGGACACCAGGTAACCCACCGAGCCGGTGCGCCGCGCCATCGAGAACGAGCATCCCGTTCGCGACCCAGGGCGTGGTCAGGGGCCCCAGCTTGATGCGCCCGGCGCCGATGTCGAGATATCCGCCGTCGCGCAGCGGTGCGTGGAGCCATATCCACCGTTCTGCGTGTTCCCGTCCCCAGTTGTGGCCGACCATTCCTGGCCAGTCACGCAGGTCGATGCGCTCGTTGTCGACTGTGAGCCGGCCAGACCACAGCACGCCCGGGTGCGGACTGAGGAGCTTTGTGCGAGGCAGCGGTCCCGTGTACATCCAGTCGGCCGGCAAGTGGCGCAGCACCTGGTGGCGGTCACTGAATGTCAAATCCCAGTTCGCATTCAGCGCCTCGCTGCTGATGGAGCCATAGGCCCGTCCCGGCGCGATCTCCGCCTCCGCTATGCGTATGTAGGAGCCTTGCGGCGTGGTCAAGGACGTCGCGTCGAATGTGACCTTTGTTGCCTGGGGTGCGTCTGGGGCGAAGAGGGTGAACCACAGTGAGCAGGTGGGGTCGGCATTCGGGCGTTTGTGGACCGTGTAGCGAATCCACACGCCTCTCCCGCCACTGGGCTCAGTCGCCTTCAGATAGAAGCTCTCGTAGTGCCCGGTTCTGTGGTCGATCTCTGGAAACCGCGCTGAAGTCCGCACACAACAACAGTAAAACTACTGGTACAGCAACGGTATCGAAATCATCGCTCCTGTGACTGCCACTGGGATTTCGCTGTTGTGAGTACGAGGACGTCCTAAGCGCTGCTTGCGCCAGGCTGCGGTTGCGCCGCTTGCCACGGTGCCGGAATTGTGCTCGTCTCTGTCACTACTGCGGCCTACGGGCATGCGACGATGGCGACGCGGTGGCGGTCCCTCTTGTCGGGCTGTGGATCGCGCGGCTACGCGCAGCGCGCCGCGGGGCGGCAGGCGACGTCACGTCGGGTACGGGCTTGTTGCGCTTGTCGCGATACTGGCAGCGCCGAGCGCGCTGCCAGTCGCTGGGGGTACCTGACGTTCCTTGGGGCGGCACTGTTCGTGCTGGGTGTGCGATCTCGTCAGCGCGTCGCTTGGGTCAGCCGCGCGGTAACCGCAGTCGCTGGGGTCCTCACGGGTTCATCAGTAGTCCGAGACGCTGTTGGAATTCACGAGTACGCGTCGGCTGCGGCGACGTCAACCGTCGTGCAGGCGTCGCTGGGTCTGGTAGTGCTGCTGTTGACAGTGCGGGTGTTCATGGTCGAACGGGACCGCCCGCCAACAGTGTCCGGGTCAATCGGCCACAAGTAGCGGCGGCCCGAGTCGTCCGGCGCCGCGCTCGCGCTGTCGGCGAACGACGTAGCACCCTGG
The DNA here is from genome assembly GCF_026041215.1 of Hoyosella sp. YIM 151337. Taxonomy (GTDB): domain Bacteria; phylum Actinomycetota; class Actinomycetes; order Mycobacteriales; family Mycobacteriaceae; genus Hoyosella. The sequence goes on along the minus strand of NZ_JAPEIQ010000006.1, from coordinate 28,941 downwards.
AGCGATCCCTGTCGCCCCGTGCTCGGGGTGAAGAAGATACGCGATCCCGGTGGTCTCGATGATGCCCAGGGCGAGACGCATGGTGTCTTGGACGGATGTCGTCCATATGCAGGTACCTTCATCGGCAACGAGGCAGTGCGGGTTGCCGCCGGCGGCGCTCCGCAACAACTCGATTCCCGATCGTGGCACTGCGATGGAGCGTGCCCAGGGCGCAGGCTGGATGGCGGCACTGACCACGGCGTAGGGGATGACAATGAGATCGCCTTGCGCCTGGAGACCGCTTGTCACCGGGACAGTAACTTCGCGGTCGAGGTGGTCGAGTACATCCAGGCCACTGAGTGCAGTGAGGTCGGACAGTGTGAGTTCAGCATGCATGGAATATCACCTTGGAGGTTTTCAGGTTCGGCGAACGAGTTGTGCATAGTCGGTACCGCTGATGCCGTAGGTCCAGCCAGCGGCGTCCAGCGCGGAGGGAACCCAGTGGGGGACGCGAATGCCGTAGCGGCGGCGCTGGCCGTCGCGTTCGACGGAACCGTTGACGACCAGCAGGATTAGGCCCGGTCGCCCCCAGCCAGCTGGGGTTGAGTAGAGCCCCAGCGTGCACCCGGGGTTGCCTGGGTCGTCGGCGCGATCCACGAGCGCAAGGCCAGCCATGTCGATGTACCGGTCCCAACCGATCCGCTCGATCGCGCAGCGGCGGACCTCGATATTGCGCTCACTGTTGATCCGTTCGGCGGTGGGATCGAGAACGACCCAATCGGGAACGATGGTGCCGTGCAGCACGAACGTGTGACTGCGGTCCGTGAACTCGAGTGCTGGCCGGTCCGGATGGTGTAGCCGACGTTGATTGTTGTTGCCGCTGGGCGTGGGTTCCGTGTGTAGTGCGGTGGGTCGTTCGGACATTACGCAGACACCATCGAACGCCCACCACCACCCCGTCGCGCCTACCAGCGTGGCGTGAAGATCGAGGAGGTCGTCGTCGCGCGCCTGGTAGTCCACGAGCCCGAAGTGCCGGAACGTGTCGTAGTACGCGACCCGATGAGCTTCCTGTTGCCCGTACCAGGTGACGCCGAGAGGTGAGCGCGGCAGCAGCCCGCGTATCGCCGTCGCGACACCGTCGTACAGTGAGGTTCGCAATGAATTGCACGCTGGCCCAATGATTCTCGAGCTCGGCCCCGGCAGTCGGTGTATCCGTGCGTCCATTCGGGCACGGGACTTGGCCCACATTGCGGCGATCCCCTCCGAAGGGTGGGGAGGCGCTCCGTAGGTCAGCGGCGGGACCGATAGGCCTGCATCGTTGATCAACCGATGTGCCGCCGGGGGAGAAGGCGCCCACACGAATCTCGGTGCTGTGAACCCGGCTCTTTCGTAGAGCTCTGCGACAGTCTCCTCGGCGGAGGGCCGATCGGAAGGTGTCGTGCACAGTCCGTGCTCAAGCCAATAGTCGCGCCGGGCATCTGCCGCATCGGCCAGGGCGTGGGGATCGGTGACTTTGTGGGATAGGGCGCGGTGTGGAACCGCTGATGAGATCGGCATCGCGCTCACCGGACGGTGGCGGTAGCCGCCTTTCCTGTAGTCATAGTTATCGAGGATCGCACGAGAAGCTCCGCGGCACAAGCAGTCTTTCGTGTCCAGGTGGTGATTCCGGAGGACGCCAATTGTTTGAAGTGTCTTCTAGCTGTATCGGGTGATGAAATCCCGGTTTGTGTCCCGGCCGCCTTCGGGGTCAGGCGTGGGCGCCGCCTCTTGGCTGGTCGACGTGTCCTCGACGCGGATTACGTGCGGAAGCTACCCACACTTCGCCGCACGCTCGGCCAAACCGTCGTTGTGGCTGGTCATGCCACGAATGCTGCGGCGCGGTGCCAGGTTGGACGGCCAAACTGCGCACGTTTCAGGCGCGGCGTGTATCCGTCCCACGACTTCGCCGACGCAATCGCCGGTGCCTTCGGCTCCGCCCTCACTTACCAGGCCCCGGTCTCCAGATTTCTCAATTCAATGAGTCGTGACGGTGTTCTGCCTTCACGTATCTTCGGCCAGATTTCTCCCCGCTTCGGGACGCCAGTTTTCGCCGTGCTGTGTGTCCGGCGGCCGCCACCTGCTCTGCAACTCGAGCATTAGGTGACCGCGGGCGGCTCAACTCATCCGGCGGTACAAGGACCGGCAGAGTAATCTGACCTCAGATCGCTCAATGTCGTTTTGCCCAGGGAGGTCGAAGGTGGCGATCGATCCGCACCTCGATCCGTCCAGAGTTGAACTGGGAATGTTCTACCAGCAGCCACCCGAGGTTGTGTGGCGAGCGCTCACAGACTCAACCCTGCTTGAGCAGTGGTTGCTTCCCTCGGTCGGGTTCGACTCTCTGCAAGCGGGAACCGCATTCATCTTTCTGCTGCCATCAGATCCTCCGGCCGAGATCGCGTGCGAAATTCTTCAGGTTCTGCCGGGGCAAGCGATGACCTGGAGCTGGACGGACATGCGCGGCCCATCGCCGTCCCGATGGAAAGTGAGCTGGGCGATACAGCCACAGGGGCACGGCACCCGGCTGCTGCTCGTCAACAGCGGCTTTGACGTCGCAGAAAAGCGACAGCGAATGCAGCGAAATGTGATGGAGCGAGGCTGGCGCGAAGTGCTTTCGAAACTGGAAGGTATATTGCGCCGCCACTGAGTTGCTTCCGCGACGTTCCTTCCCGCGATCGCGAAGCACGCCCTTCCAGTGGCTGATTCAGGCGATCAGCTACTCAGGGTGACCGGCTGATTGGTTAAACTCTCCGTGCCAGGTGTGATACCACACCTGGCCGCTACGGTTAATGTACGGAGAGCGTTCCGGCGATCGCGCCGTCACGCATCGTGTGGAAGGTGTAGTACCCGGGAAATGCGTGGACTTGTCCTGTCCGAAGTTCTGGCCTGAATTGCTTAAGCCACTCGTCCGCTAGTGTGCGAGCTTTTGCGTATCGATCACCGGCTTTGCCGGTCGCGTATCGGTCGGCATCATCCCGTATGCGGTATTCCACATCATCGCTGGGCCCCACTCGAGATGCACATCACCAGTTGTCCGGTCGAAGATCACCTCGGTTGCGCTGCCCCCGCCCTAGTCAACGAGTTCGATGTAGAAGTGGTTGCCGAACTCCATTACCTCGCCGATGCCCAGCCCCCACCTGGCCGCAAGCTGCTCTGCGCTGGCGATGGCTTCATCCGGGGTCTCAACCGGCCCCGTCCCCTGGACAATCGCACCCATGGCACCCATCGGCCCAGCCATCATCTGCTGCGTGTGCGCCCGGCTGTAGTCCCAGCGGGTGTTGCCCCGCGCCGCGAAGCTCCATGTCAGTGTGCCGACGAGTAGTTCACGGCGTAGTGCCTTTTCCCGTGAGCATGCGCGCAATGTCGTAGCTGATACAGCGTCGAGAGACTCCTCCATCTCTGGGGCCGAAAGTCCCCAACGGCCGACGGCAAAGGCCTGCTGACCCACCGAGAAGGGACTTTCGGCCCTAACCCCCAACTTCGGACGGAGGGAACGCTCGTCAAAAGTAGGTGTCTCAGAACTGGCGTGACAGCCGCGTCATCTGAGCCAGGAGGGAACATCATGACTGAAACCGCACCGGACATTCGCGGCCAGGTCAGCTATCGACTGATTGTGCCCGGCATGGGTTCTGACCATTGCGCGGGAATCGTCACGACGTCGCTGCGGCGTGTCCCTGGTGTCGAGGAAATCCACACGAGTATCGCTAGCCACAGCGTTCGGGTCACAGTGAGAGACGGCCCGGGTGCTGCGGCTCTCGACGTCCTGCGTGCTGCGGTGGAGCGAGCGGGCTACGACGTTGCCGAAGGCGAGGCCGGGGGTGACACTGCAGGTGCAGTCGCACCGCAGGAAGTTGACCGGGATCAGGAGTATCTCGCGATTGCTGCGAAACGCGTGTGGATCGCGGCGGTTCCGGCCACTCTCATCATGGTGCTCATGGCGGTACACATGTTCTGGGAGCCGGTCCCGGGCTACCTCGCCATCATCTCTGTGCTGGCGTTCCCGGTGGTCTTCCTCTACGGCGGCTTTGTCACGCATCGCTCCGCGTGGCGATCGCTCACCAACCGCACCGCCAATATGGATGTGCTCATCTCGCTGGGCAGCCTGCCGCCCTACCTGATAGGACTAGTGGGCTTCTTCTATCCGATGACGTCGTTCACCGAGATGGCCGCGACTATCATGACGTTCCATCTCATCGGCCGATACTTGGAGACCCGTGCGAAAGGCCGTGCCTCGCAAGCGATCAAGCGGCTGCTGACGCTTGGGGCGAAGACCGCCCGAGTCCTTCGCGACGGCAGCGAGGTGGAGGTCCCCATTGCGGACTTGGCCGTCGGTGACGTGATGGTCGTGCGCCCCGGGGAGAAAATCCCGACTGACGGGGAAGTGATCGACGGTGACAGTCACGTCGACGAATCTATCGCGACGGGCGAATCCCTCCCCATTGCTAAGCAGCGCGGAGATCTCGTGCTAGGCGCCACGATCAACAAGGAGGGTCGCTTGATCGTGCGGGCGACCCGTGTTGGCGCCGAAACGTTCCTCTCGCAAGTCATTCGGCTCGTGGAGGAAGCGCAAGGCTCTAAGGTGCCGATCCAGGAGTTCGCCGATCGTCTGACCGCCAAGTTTGTGCCAGCAGTTATCGCGATCTCGCTCGGCAGTTTGGCTGTATGGCTGATTTTCGGGGAATCCCTCCGGCCGATCCTCGAGTGGGGCGCAGGGTTCCTGCCCTGGGTTAATCCAGACCTTCCCGTGCCGGTGATCGCGATTTTGGCCGCGGTGGCCGTGCTCGTCATCGCGTGCCCCTGCGCGCTGGGTCTGGCTACTCCCACCGCGCTGATGGTCGGGTCCGGACTCGGCGCGGCGCACGGCGTGTTGATCCGCTCGGGTGAGGCCATACAGACCCTCAAAGACATCAAGGTCGTTGTACTTGACAAGACGGGAACGATCACGCTCGGAGAGCCAGAACTCACCGACGTCGTTGCTGCGCCCGGGATGGACGAGTCCCTGGTGCTTGAGCTTGCCGCCGCTGTTGAGAACGCTTCGGAACATCCGCTCGCGAAGGCGATTGCCGACGGAGCGCGGAAGCGCGGTATCCGGGTTGGCGAGGTGGGCGAATTCCGGTCCGTCAAGGCTCGTGGCGTGCAGGGCATCGTCAGCGGCAGGAAGATTCTGATCGGAAACCGCCGCTTGCTGCAAGAGACCGGTGTTGCGGGACTCGACGCGCTCGATACTGCACTCGCGGAGTTGGAGCGCCAGGGCCGCACCGTTGTCACTGTCGCGGCCGGCGGGAACGCGATCGGTCTCATCGCGGTCGCCGACGCCATCAAACCGGACTCGCGCAAGGCCGTCGCAGCGCTGCACTCACTGGGTCTGCGCGTCGTTATGCTGACCGGCGACAACGAACGCGCGGCCCGCGCAGTCGCAGACGCGGTGGGCATCGACGAGGTTCATGCGGGAGTGCTGCCCGAAGGCAAGGTCGATGAGATCCGCGCACTGCAGGACCGTTTCGGCCCCCACGTCACCATGATCGGTGACGGTATCAACGACGCCCCCGCGCTCAAACAAGCGAACGTGGGTATCGCCATCGGTGCAGGTGCCGACGTCGCGATCGAAGCAGCCGACGTCACGCTCGTCAGCGGTGAACTTACTAAGGCAGTCGCAGCGATCCGGCTTTCACGCGCAACGTTCAGCAAGATTGTTCAGAACTTGTTCTGGGCCTGGTTCTACAACGGTGCGGCTATACCAATTGCCGCCATCGGCTTGCTGCACCCCATGATCGGTGTCATCGCCATGACAACCAGTTCGCTGTCGGTGATCGGCAATTCGATGCTGCTCAAGCGCGCGAAACTGGACGTCTGATTCACAGTCGCGTGCACGTCACATCACAGAAGGGGATTCCCCAATGACTGCGCCACAGCAAAGTACTCCTGAATCAGTCCCGGTTCACAATCATGGGCACCGATGGCTGATGATTGCCTGCTGCGCCCCAATTGTGCTGATTGTCGGTGTGCTGGTGTGGACGGGCACCCTAGATTCGGGCTTCCTCGCCATCGCGGCGGTGTGCGCCATCATGATGTTCGCGATGATGGGCATGCACCGCCGCGGTGGTTCAACGCACGCGTCCGGTCATGACCGGCAATGACACGGTCGGCGGTAAGCCGGCCCCAGCCGCAGCGCACCTGTGCGCCTGCCACGGTCGCGAACGAGATCACCGCATTGGCCCGCTTGCCTGGCGGCCCAGGTGCCTGCCTGGGTGCCGTTCACAGCTCGTCGAGTAGCTGCCGCATCTCGGTGATCTCCTGCTGCTGGGTTTCGATGATGGTGTTGGCCATTTCCGTCGCGCCGGGATGGGTACCCTCATCGACCTCGCGCTGGGCCATCATGACGGCACCTTCGTGGTGCACAATCATGTGCTCCAGAAATAGCCGCGCCGCGTCATCGCCCTCGGCATCAGCGAGGGCCTGCATGTCTTCTGCTGACATCATTCCCATACCTCCGGGGCCTGCGTGCATATCATCTGCGGCCATCTCGTGCCCGGGCATGCGCATCCCGTTGCCAGGTTGCATCGGCATACCAGTCGGGGGAACATCCTCGCCCCAGGCGGAGAGCCACTCCGACAGTTGTTCGACCTCTGGTGTCTGGGCCGCCTTGATGTCCTCGGCCAGCGCAAGCACCCGGTCGTCGATCCCGTCCTTCGCCAGAAGCATGTCACTCATCTCGATGGCCTGGTCATGGTGCGGAATCATCATCTGCGCGAACCAGACATCTGTCGGGCTGACTTCACCTGTTACGACGTCTTCAGCGGCGGGCGGGGCGGCGGTAGTGTCAGGATCCACTGCACCGTCGTCGCCGCACGCGGCGGTACCGATCAGCACGGCGACAGCTGCGGCAGCTGCTGCGACAGTTCTTTTCACCTCAGACTCCTATCGGGTAAGGACACTTTCGTGTCCGGCACGTCTGTTCAATGCTACTAAGTACATTAGTAATAACGCGAGTGCTGAGGACTCGTGGGGGTGTAAATGCAAGTGCAAGGCTGAAGGGCCCGGCTTAAGCTGACGGGGTGGCGACGGGATGCGATGGTGCGGAGCCGCTGTTCAGAGCGGAGGGCACGTTCATCTTCGCCGATCTGGCCGGGTTCACCGCGCTGACTGAAGCGCACGGCGATGAGTCAGCCGCTGACCTTGCGCACGAGTTCGTCTGCGCAGCTGCGCCGGTGTTGTCCGAGTGCGGGGCTGAACAGGTCAAGACCCTTGGTGATGCGCTCATGCTGCGGGTACCAGAACCAGCTGCCGCCATCCGCCTCGGCCTGCTGCTCGCCAACGATCTCCTTTCGGGTTATGGATATCCGGACGTGCGGGTGGGGATGCATCACGGCACCGCCGTGTCGCGAGACGGCGACTGGTTCGGGTCGACGGTGAATATCGCGTCACGCATCGGCGCGCTCGCTGGGCGGCGGCAGGTGCTAGCCAGTCAGGCAGTAGCTGACGCAGCAGGTGACATTCCAGGTGTATCACTCACTCCGCTTGGCCCCCGCAGCCTGCGGAATATCCCCGTGCCAGTTGAGTTGTTCGAGGCGGAATGGGCAGACCGCCCAGCCCGCGAATCGGTTCTTGATCCGGTGTGTCAGATGACTTTGGACACTGATCACGCGCCGCACCGGCTGCGACACGATGGGACGATGTATTACTTCTGCTCGGCCGCATGCGCCGGGAAGTTCGCCGCATCGCCGGAGAGCTACCCTCAGGGCCGGTAGCGGACGATGCCCCGTAACCGGACGTCATTGATGCACGTGCTGGGACCTGCCTGGGCGCGCTACTGTGTCCACTAAACCGATTAGTAATTGGGCGGCAAAGGCTGCTGGTGGAGGGCAACAGTGCGTATTACCGGTGAGCTTGAGACCGCGATCATGAATGTGCTGTGGTCGCGGGACCAGTCGTGCACCGTCCGCGAGGTGCTGGAGCGCTTAAGAGCTGACCGGGACATTGCCTATACCACCGTGATGACGGTGATGAACATTTTGTACACCAAGGGGTGGCTGCTGAGGGACAAGCAAGGTCGCGCCTGGAGTTACCGGCCCGTTATGTCGCGCGAGGAGTACAGCGCGCAATTGATGCGTGAAGCACTGCATTCGAGCCCGGACACACGCGGTGTTTTCACGCATTTCGTGTCAGGATTCAATGAGGAAGAATCCGAGGCTTTACGTGACGCTCTGACGCGCCTGACTGAGCGGGAGCACTGATGCTTTTGATCGCGGGCTGCCTGGCCATCACTGGGCTTGCAGGCGCAGTGTTGTTGCCCGGGCCGCTGTCGCGAATCCGGACCGAGCACTCCCCTCGGATAGGCATTGCAATGTGGCTGGTGGCGGTCGGTGGCGTGCTGATCGTGTGGCTGGCGGCGGCGCTCACTGCGCTGATGGCTCTTGCCTATCCGCGATTGGCTGCAGGTGCAGCGGTTTCGCACGACGGACTTTCGCTGCTGCTGCACAGCGCGCTAGGCGTGCTGGCGACGGTCGGCATCACGTGGCTGGTAATCGCTGCGGCGTGGCAGTTTTGCCGCGACCGGGCCGCCCGCAAAACTCACTGCCAGGCGTTACGCCTGGTGTCCAGTGCGGCGCCCCGCCTCGGCAGCAACGTCGTTGTGGTGGAGTCACCACAGCGGTCCGCCTATAGCGTGGCGGGACGCGGCGGAACCATCGTGGTCACCAGTGGAATGCTCAAAGGACTCAGCCACAACGAAGTTCAAGCCGTCCTCACGCATGAAGCCGCTCACCTGTCCGGGCACCATCAGACTCTCTTATCGGTACTCAGCAGTCTCGCTCGGGCTGGTGCATGGCTTCCGTTATTTCCTGCCGCGCTGAATGCCGTCAGTCAATTGCTCGAAATGCGTGCGGACGACATCGCGGCCCGCAGCCACGGCCCCGGTCTCCTCATGACAGCCCTGGTGTCAATGACGGCCGGGCCGGCATTCACTATGAGCGCGGGAGGAAACGGCGTCCTCGCGCGGGCGGAACGACTCGTCGCGCCCGTCAGCGGCCGTCGCAGAGCGTTCCATGCCGCTGCCGGCCTGACAGGTGCTGCCGCCGCTGCCGCAGCGCCTGTGGTGCTCGGTGCGGCGCTCCTCACCGCCTGTGGCTTCTGATTATCCACCATCCTGACGGCACCTGACGTGGCCGGAGCGCTAAAGCCCGCGACCTGAATTCTGCGTTAGAACTGCCAATTCAGAAGATCCGATACGCATCGCGGGACAGGAAGAACCCGCTGCCCGTCAGGTTATGAAAGCAGGTAACACCGCTGGCTTCGCTGGCACATATCGTCTTGCCGATTTGGGTCCTGTGGTCGTAGTCGAGGACGGGGTACGAGCCGAAGACGGTGTCACCGGCGCACACGAACCCGGACTCCTCGAAATCGACGGAGAGTGACTGTCCCCAGGCGAGGTCGCATTCGACGGCACTCGTGGGAGTGTAGGTGTAGTCGAGAATGTCGCACCGGGCTTCATGCCGGCAGCGCGCCATATGTCCCCGGTCTCGTTCCCGTGGAGTTGACGTGATGATAACCGCGATGATCGAGCGCGCGCTGGACTGGCAGATAAGCTAGCGCCTGTGAGCGGCTCGCGGGTATGCACCAAGCGCTTTCCCGCTTTGCTGCTCTTCGTCGCCCTTGCGCTCGCTGCTCAGGTGGTCACTGGCTGCGCACGGCCCTCGCCAGAAACCGTTGCGGCCGCTGAACGATTCGAGCGGGAGATCGCGAGCGCCGCCCTCCCCGGGGTGCGGACAACAGACGTAAAGGTGCATGGGAACAAGGGCGGCGGTGGCGACCGAGTCGCCGTTGTGGTGACGATGCGCCCAGAAGCGAGCGATACCGACGTTATCCGAGTGGGCGCGACGCTAGGCGAGTATGGGGCTCGGCAGGACTTCCGGGCCGGGTACACAATCCGTCAGCCGAATGGCCGGTCACTTTTTCGCAGCTCGCCGGAGTCAGAATTTCACCTCGCGTCGCTGGACACACCGGCTGCCGTCCTGACGGCCGGAGTGCCCTTGTGGCGTGAAGTGAGAGACGTCTTCCGGGTGCCCGTCCATGCCGAGTATCCGGACAATTCCGCGCGGACCAGATTCACGGTGATGCTGCCAGAGGAAACTGACCCTCTCGTTGCCTTCTCCAGGATCGCCGAACTCCCTGCCGCGCACGACGACGGGTACACCTGGTACCTCAAGCAAGAACCGGGCTCGCGCGTGTTCATGTCGCACGGTCTGCCCGGGCCGCAGGTCACTGCGCTGTGGGAGACTTTCGATTCTGCTGTCGCTGGGGTGGAACCCTCCGGCGCGGCGTTACTACGGTTGATCGCGTACGAGCACATGCTTGAGGTGCAGGTTAACGTCGATTTCTCAGATGCGAGCCCGCAGGCGGTTCCGCCGGATCAGTTCACGCCGGATGAGTACTGGGAACTCGTCGGGCCGATCGCGGAAGCCCACCTGCAGGCGCTGCACGACACCGGGCAACCGTTTCTATACCGGCTTAATCGCGGTGGCTCGCACGAGACGCTGGAGGTATTCCCGGTCATGCGAATAACGTCGACCGGTTGCGTGCCAGAAGAGTCGTTCCGTGCCCCATGGAACGAGGTGGCTTATGAGTTGTATGCCCGGATGAGTGGCGACGCGTCTCTCGAATGTCCTTGATTCGCAGCGGTCCGGCGTCAGGGATAATCGAAGTATCGCTCACCATCGATATCGATGGTGATGCTTGTCATCGTGCCTTCGGCATCGCCGTGGACATCGCAGTAATACGCCGAATCAACATCTTCCCCGGCGGCGTCCTCACCGCGCACACGCCCGCTGATCTGCCACGTGAACGGTTCGTCTTGCGTGGCTCCGATACCGGAGAAACGCGCGCCGTCGGGAATCTGCATCACGCGAAGAACCGTTTCTTCGCAGTACACGTGCGCGAGCGCCTCCGGGATGCCGCGTTCACGCTGGGACCACATCACGACGAACGCGACGGTCAGAGCGAATAGCGCAACGGCAGCCGCGATCGACAGTTTGAATGTCAGGCTGCGTGTGCGGGCACCCTCGGCCACTGCGTGAGTACCTCTTTCTTGTGCTGATGAGTTCAGTATCGTCCGCGAGGGTATACCTGTGAGCAGACAAGTGCTCATGGTGCATCTAAGGTCGAGGATGCAGCGATGCAGGGAACGGGAAGGCAAGGGACGGGCGATGTCGGTGGGTCACGAGGCGCAGCCATCCGTCAGTGACTTGTTCCGTAACGCGTTTCGGCGGCACCCGGCAGGCCTCGCGATAATTTCGGCGAGCGGTCCTGACGGGCCAGCGGGGATCCTGTCGTCCTCGGTCGCGTCGGTAGGAATTGATCCACCCGCGCTGTCATTCACAATTTCGACGACGACGGCATCCGCGCAAATCGTGCGCAGCGCGGAAACCGTTGTCGTCCACCTGCTCGATGCTGCGGACCTGAAGCTTGCCCAGACGTTCGCGAAGCCGGGAAGCGTCCGCTTCGGTGACGATATGGCGTGGGAGTATCTGCCGACGGGCGAACCGATCCTCGTTGAGACGAAGTCGTACTTGCGCTGCCGTCATCTCGGACACCTCGACGTGGGGGATTCGTCGATCGTCGCCGCGGAGGTGCTGAGCGTGCGCCAGACCGAGTCAACGGCGCTCCCGCTCGTCTACTCGAACCGGGCGTTCCATATTTTCCACGAGTTCCCGCTGCGCTGATGAGTTAACGATTCGGTCCTGATCAGGCGCTTGTGTGCCGCACTACACAGACGTCGTAGCAAAGAGCGGGTAAAGTTCCGGGGGAGGCATTGTTGAGGAACATGTGGCTCATGTGAGTTTCCGGCGCTGGGAACTCCCCGAACTACTTGTTCGTTGACGTTGCAGAATCGGGAGACACCATCGGGCACTGGACCGGCAACGGCGTGTGCAGAAGCCCGGCACAGAACGGAAGGGACATCCTAAGGTGCGCACCACCAGCAACCCGGTGTTCAAGAACCTGCCGAAAGGCCCCGGGGGTTACGCAACATTCGGTAGTGGATCGGCAGGCGCTTCGCAGGCTGCCTACCAGTACGGCCAGCAGACGGCGCCGCAGTACACGCCATCCGCCCCGCAGCGGGCGATGACGGTCGATGATGTCGTCACAAAGACCGGCACCACTCTTGGTGTCCTGACCGTCACCGCGGTCCTGTCTTACTTCCTCACCAACACCAACCCAGGTCTCGCGCCGATCCTCGTCTTCGGCGGCATGATCGTCGGCCTGGTCCTCGTACTTGTTGCCGTCTTCGGTAAGAAGATGGACAACCCGGCCATCGTGCTCAGCTACGCGGCTGCCCAGGGCTTGTTCGTTGGTGGCCTTTCGTGGCTGTTCGCGAATGTCATGGTCGCCGGTATCTCCGCGGGTGCGCTGATTGGCCAGGCGGTGCTCGGTACCTTCGGCGTGTTCTTCGGCATGCTGATGGTGTACAAGACCGGTGCAATCCGCGTGACGCCGCGCATGACACGCATGGTGGTTGCCGGCATCTTCGGCGCGCTTGTGCTGATGATCGGCAACCTGGTTGCCAGCTTCTTCATGGACGGTGGCTTCGGCCTCCGCGACGGTGGCCCGCTCGCGATCATCTTCTCGCTCTTCGTGATTGGCCTCGCAGCGTTCAGCTTCCTGATCGACTTCGACGCCGCTGACGAGATGATCCGCCAGGGCGCACCGGAGCGTGCCGCCTGGGGCGTCGCACTCGGCCTCACCATCACACTCGTCTGGCTGTACATCGAGATCCTGCGCCTGCTGAGCTACTTCAACCAGGAGTGATCTCGCCTCAACGAAACCGGCCCCCAACTCGGGGGCCGTTTTTGTTTGCGCCGCAGCCCCACAGATTCACGAGAAACGCGTCAGATTCACGGCCTTAACCGATGAATCTGACGCGTTTCTGGTGAATTTAGCGCCCGAGTCTGGTCATAACCAGCAATGACCACGCTATACTGAAGCTGCCCGTCACGATGTCCGTGCGAGAGGTTGACCGTGTCTGAGAACCCCACCCTGCCTGACCGAGCTGTGCAGCAGGTTCTCGCTGACGGGCCGATTCCCAAGCATGAACAGTTGCGCGCGATCCTCCTCGACTTGTGCCGCACCGCCCTCCAGCCTGGTGACATGCTGCCCAGTGAGCGAAAACTGGTCGACGAATACGGCGTGAGCCGTATTACGGTCCGGGAGGCGGTCGGCCAGCTCGTCGCTGACGGGGTGCTCGAGCGGGTCCCGGGCAAAGGCACGTTCGTGGCGCGCAGGGCAGTGCGCTCGACGCTGCACCTCGCGTCTTTTCACGAAGACATGCGCCGCGCCGGCGCCATCCCCTCAACGCGGGTCCTCCAGGCCGAACGGGCGGTCCCGCCACCGGACGTCGCGTCACTGCTTCGCTTGCGGCCCTTCGACGAGGCCTTCCATATCGTCCGCCTGCGGCTTGCGAACGAGCAGCCTATTAGTGTGGACGACGGCTGGTACAACCCGGCGTATCTTCCTGATTTGCTGTCTGCGGATCTTGAGGCGTCGCTGTACGAGCAGTTCGATAACAAATACGGCGTGCCAATCAACCGAGCGGAACAGTCAGTGGCTGCTCGCGCGTGTCCGGCTGAGACTGCGCGCCATTTGCAGGTAGATGAAGGGGATCCGGTGCTGGTGTTCGACCGGGTGTCCTATAGCGACAAATTGCCGATTGAGCGCGCTGTCTCCACCTATCGCGGTGATCGGTACCAGCTCCAGATGAGCCTGGATGAGACGTCACCGCAGGGTGGCTCCAACACGGGGCAGGTGCGCTGACAGGGAAGGACTACCACCGTGGTTTACGACGCTTACGAGGCCGCAGCGCAGCGATACGAGCCGATGCCGTATCGCACCTGCGGCCGCAGTGGCCTCAAATTGCCCGCAGTATCGCTCGGCCTGTGGCACAACTTTGGTGACGATAAGCCGCTCGAAACGCAGCGGGCGATCCTGCGCCGCGCCTTCGATCTCGGTGTCACGCATTTCGATCTGGCAAACAACTATGGCCCGCCGTACGGGTCGGCGGAAATCAACTTTGGACGCGTGCTCGCGGAGGACTTCCGGCGCTACCGGGATGAACTCATCATCTCGTCTAAAGCTGGCTGGGATATGTGGCCGGGCCCCTACGGTTTCGGCGGGTCGCGTAAGTATCTGCTCGCATCGCTGGATCAGTCGCTGCAGCGGATGGGCCTCGACTACGTTGACATCTTTTACAGCCACCGGCCGGACCCGGAAACGCCGCTGGAGGAGACGATGGGGGCGCTGGATCAGGCCGTCCGGTCCGGGAAGGCGCTGTACGCGGGGATATCGTCCTACGGCCCGACACTAACCCGCAAGGCTGCGAAGATCATGCGCGAACTCGGCACCCCGCTGCTGATACACCAGCCGTCGTACTCGATGGTGAACCGCTGGGTGGAGGACGGGGAGCCGTCACTGTTGCAGGCAGCTAGCGATGAAGGGCTCGGCGTGATCGCTTTTTCGCCGTTGGCTCAAGGGCTGCTCACTGATCGGTATCTCGGTGGCGTGCCCGCGGATTCGCGAGCTGCGGCCGGAAAGAGCCTAGCGCAGAGCATGGTCGCGTCGGAGAACCTGGAGCACGTGCGTGCGCTCAACGAGATCGCGGCAGCACGCGGCCAGTCACTGGCGCAGCTCGCGATTTCGTGGGTGCTGCGCAGGCAGGCCTACCCGGTGACGTCGGCGCTAATCGGCGCCTCGAGCGTCGCGCAGCTCGAAGCGAACCTCGCATCAGTCCAGCACCTGAGTTTCACGCCTGAGGAGCTCGCGCGCATCGACGAGCACGCGGTCGATCTCGGAATCAATCTATGGGGCGACGCCACTGCATCGAAAGAGCACTAGGTTCTCACCGGCTGTGGGAGTTTGCACTGCGTATGCCCCGTGCAAACTCCCACAGGCCGTGCACAATCATGGGTGCCAGGTGAGCAGGGGATCGCCGGCGGCCACCTCGGTCGCGGTGACGGTGGCTGTATCTGGCTTGCTGTCGAGAACCACCACGGGACAAATATCGTCGTAACCTGCCGCGACAACGGCTTCTGGGTCAAAGGTGACGACCGGGTCGCCCGCGTTGACTCGGGTCTTTTCGGCCGCGAGGAGCGCGAAGCCCTCGCCCTTCAGCTGGACGGTATCGATACCGATGTGCACGAGCACGCCAACGCCCTCATCGCCGACGATGACGAATGCGTGGGGGTGCAGCTTTGCTATCGTGCCGCTGATGGGTGCGACCGCAGTGAGCTTTTCACCTGAGCGTGCGGGTTTTACGGCAGCTCCGGCGCCGACGAGCTGCTGGGCGAAGACTGGATCAGACACAGTGGTCAGTGCGACGACTGTTCCGGGCAGGGGGCTCACAAGATTCATATCGTCAGCTCACAGAAGGTCGTCGATGTCTTCGGCGAGGTTCTCCGCCTCCGGTCCCACGACAACTTGGACGATCGACCCGGCGCGAACGACGCCGTGCGCGCCAGCGGCTTTGAGTGCCTCGTCGTTGACGAGGTTAGCGTCGTTCACCTCAGTGCGAAGGCGGGTGATGCAGGCTTCGATTTCGACGATGTTGTCTGCGCCGCCGAGTGCGCTGAGAATGCTTTCGGCCTTGGACATGGTCACTCCCTGTGTGGAGAAGAGCGTTGCTCTATGGTTCGGATCACATAAATTCTGACCAGACTATTGACAAGCGGTGCTGTGATTGCCCATTCTGATCTCACTGGTCATAACCAGACAGTACCTGTCACAGCCAGAGTGGGCAAGACCACAATTTCACGTCTCAACCCGACACCCGATCGAGGTTCTCATGACCGCAATGACAGCAGGTGCCCCTCCGGCGCCGAAGCAGAACCGGGCACTCGCCGGTCTTCAGCGCATCGGCCGCAGCCTGATGCTCCCCATTGCCGCGTTGCCAGCGGCCGGCCTGCTCCTGCGCCTCGGCCAGGACGACCTGCTGGGCCGATTTTCCGCTCTCGAGGTCCCCGCAAGCGTGATATCCGCAGCTGGCGGTGCGCTCTTCGCGAATCTCGGCCTGATCTTCGCGGTCGGCATCGCCATCGGCTGGGCTAAGAAAGCCGACGGCTCTACGGCGCTCGCCGCGGTAGTCGGCTACCTCGTGCTGATGGGCGTCTTCGACGCGCTGTCACCCGTGGTGCTGGAGGGCGAGACGGCGCCCGACGGCAGCCAATTGATGATCAATTACGGAGTCCTCGCGGGCATCGTCACCGGCCTGCTGGCGGCGATACTGTGGCAGCGGTTCTACCGGAAGACACTGCCGGACTATCTCGGCTTCTTCTCCGGCCGGCGCTTGGTGCCGATCATCACCGCGGTCGTGATGATGCTGGTCGGTGTCCTGATGGCACTCATCTATCCGCTTTTCAACAACGGGCTGACCTGGGTCGGTGAAACCGTCAACGAGAACAGCGTCATCGGTGGCGGAATCTTCGGCATGATCAACCGCCTCCTCATTCCGCTCGGTCTGCACCACGTCGTCAACTCTGTGGTGTGGTTCATCGTCGGCGAGTACGACGGCGTGCGAGGTGACCTGCCTCGCTTCTTCGCCGGTGACCCGGACGCGGGCATTTTCATGACCGGCTTCTTCCCGATCATGATGTTCGCGCTACCGGCTGCCGCGCTCGCGATCTGGCATGAGGCTCGCCCCACGCAGAAAAAGGTCGTCGGCGGCATCATGCTCTCGACCGGTCTCACCGCGTTCCTCACCGGCATCACCGAGCCCCTCGAATACTCCTTCATGTTCATTGCGTGGCCGCTCTACCTGATGCATGCCTTCCTGACCGGCACGTCGCACGCACTGGTCAACGCGCTGGAGATACGTGACGGTTTCACTTTCTCAGCAGGTCTTTTCGACTTCGTTCTGAACTGGGGCAAGGCCACAACGCCCTGGCTGCTCATCCCGATCGGTCTCATGTACGCCGTCATCTACTACGTGATGTTCCGGTTCGCGATCCGCAAGTGGAACCTTCGAACGCCCGGACGTGATGAGGAAAACGGCACCGCCGACACCACCGCATCGAAGTAGTCCACCCGCCCTCCTCGCTCAGCCACCAACCGAAGGAACCACCACATGCTCAGCCGCACCACCACGATCGGATCAACCGTTGGACTTCATGCCCGCCCCGCAGCCCAGTTCGCGAAGGCCGCGTCTGCGACAGGTCTCGCCGTCACCATCGCCGTCGACGGTGGCGAACCAGTAGACGCCACCAGCCTGCTGGCAGTCATGACGCTTGGCGCCGCGCATCAGCAAACCGTGACGCTTACGGCGGAAGGGAAGGGCGCGGAGGAAGTGCTCGACTCTCTGGCCACGCTGCTCAGCACCGACCTCGACGCCTGATCGGAGCCGAGCCACGATGTTTACCGGAATTGGTGTCAGCCCCGGCACCGTAATCGCCCCGGCCCTGCAGCTCGCACCACCCGTGCCAACGTCCGCGGAAGACGAGCGCGCCGACACGGCTGGCGAACTCACCGCCATGCGCAACGGCTTCACCAATGCGGTCATGCAGTTGCGAGCAGAAGCTGGCCGCCGTGAGGGCGATGCCCGCGACGTTCTCGAGGTTGCTGCCCAGATCGCGGACGACAGCGCGCTGCACGCAGCCGCCGAAAAGCACATTACCGAAGGCGCGCCAGCTGCTCACGCGGTCACCCTCGCCGCCGCCGAGTTCGCGACGATGCTCGAGAGGCTCGGCGGCTACATGGCCGAGCGTGCTGCGGATCTGCGGGGTGTGCGTGACCGGGTTGTCGCATCCATCAAAAACGTTGCACTGCCAGGCATCCCGCAACCGGGATACCCGTACGTGCTGGTGGCAAAGGACCTCACTCCAGCAGACACTGCCACCCTCGGTGGCAGCGATGTGGCCGCAATCGTCACGGAGGAAGGCGGGCCGACCAGTCACACGGCGATCCTGGCGCGGGCACTGGGCATCCCGGCGGTCGTCGCCGTGTCTGGGGCTACTGCGATCAGCGCGGGGACCGATCTTCTCGTCAACGGGGCGCGTGGCGTGGTGGTCGCTGACCCGACAGAGGAGCAGCGGCTGTCCGCAACCGCGGCGGAAGCGACGGCGCTGCTGACGAGTGGCCCTGGCCAGACGCAGGACGGGCATCGGGTGAGCCTGCTTGCCAACATCGCTGGACCGGGGGACAGCGCCGCCGCCCACGAAGCTGACGCGGAGGGTGTCGGGCTTTTCCGCACGGAGTTCGCGTTCCTCGACCGTGCGTCGGCACCGTCGTTCGAGGAGCAGAAACAGCTTTACGTCGACGTTCTCGCGCAGTTCCCGGGCCGGAAGGTGGTGGCCAGGACGCTCGATGCGGGCGCGGACAAACCGCTTCCATTCCTGCCGCTTGGGACCGAGGAGAATCCGGCGCTGGGCGTACGCGGACTGCGGACGAGAACGCGCTTCCCAGCGCTTCTCGAGACGCAACTGCACGCACTTGCTGCGGCAGCCGCGGAAACCAGCGCTGATCTGTGGGTGATGGCGCCAATGGTCGCCACCACCGACGACGCAGCAGAGTTCGCAGCGCTCGCTCGCCAGTACGGGCTTCAGACTGCGGGCGCCATGATCGAAGTCCCGTCAGCTGCTTTGCGCGCCGGTGACATTCTGACCGAAGCCGCGTTCGTCAGCATTGGAACGAACGACCTCACGCAGTACACGCTCGCGGCGGACCGCATGCTCGGCGCAGTCGCGCATCTGCTTGATCCGTGGCAGCCAGCGCTGCTCGACCTGGTCGCTCTCACCGCCGCTGTGGCCGAGGGAAAGCCAGTCGGCGTGTGTGGGGAGGCAGCAGCCGATCCGCTGCTCGCGCTCGTCTTCACCGGGCTTGGCGTATCCAGTCTCTCGATGACGCCGCGCGCGATCGCTGCGGTGCGCACAGCATTACACGCGGTCACGCACGAACAGTGCCAGCAATTCGCGGCCGCAGCGCGCAAGTCCCGCACAGCTGCGCAAGCACGCAGCGCTGTGCGAGCCCTAGCCCCAGCCAGCCTGCTGAGCGATGTGGGTCTCTCATGAATGCCGATCGGGAAATGACAGCACTGCACGGCCGAATCATCACCGGCACCGAAGTCATCAGCGACGGTGTTGTCACGTTCAGCGACGGTGTGATCACGTGGGTGGGCCACGCACGCGACTTCACCGGTCACGCGACCGATACCGGTGCGACGCTGGTCCCCGGTTTCGTTGACCTGCACTGTCATGGGGGTGGGGGTGCAGGATTCAGCGGGGATCCGGATGCCGCGCGCGCGGCTGCCGCCTACCACCGGTCACGGGGAACCACCACGCAGATGGCGAGCCTAGTGTCAGCGCCGGGGGATGTGCTCGAGACACAGGTGTGTGCGCTCGCACCGCTGGTACAGCGCGGTGAACTCGCCGGAATTCACCTCGAAGGGCCGTTTCTGTCGGCAGCGAAGTGCGGTGCGCAAGACCCCGCTGCGATCATCCCTGGCGACCCGAAGTTGCTGGGCCGCGTCCTCGACGCCGGAGGCGGCACGGTCCTGAGCCAGACGCTCGCCCCCGAGACTGCACACTTCGCGGAGCTCGTGGCGCTGCTGCGGGCGCGCGGTGCGGTGCCGTGCGTCGGTCACACGTCAGCGGACGCGGCGACCACGCGACAGGCGCTGCAGTCTTCGTCAGGGAAATGGTGCGCAACGCACCTTTTCAACGCGATGCCACCGCTCTTGCATCGCGAACCGGGCCCGGTTTCCGCGTGCCTCAGTGCAGCAGCGTCCGGCGACATGGTCGTGGAGTTGATCGCTGACGGTGTGCATCTCGCCCCAGAGACAGTGCGTATGGTGTTCGACCTTGTAGGGCCAGGCCAAGTCGCGCTAGTAACGGACGCTATGGCAGCGGCCGGTATGGCGGACGGCGACTACATGCTGGGCGCGCTGGATGTGCGCGTCGAAGAGGGCGTTGCCCGGCTGCGCGACGCCGCCCACCGTGGAGCTGACGGCAAGCTGCCCATCGCTGGCGGCACAGCCAGCATGATCGACGTTGTACGCCACACCGTCGCGGCGGGCGTGGACCTGCTGAGCGCCGTGCAAGCCGCCACCGTGACCCCAGCCCGTCTGATCGGCGCCTACGCTGGAAGTATCGCCCTCCGATACCCCGCGAACATTGTTGCCCTCGGCGACAACCTCGAGCCGGTGCGCATCTGGTTCCGGGGTGAAGAACTCAGCGGCCGGACGACCTCCGCCGCCGGTACACCCGCTCCCAGCCACCCATAACGGAGAGCTACAAATGGAAATTCGTATTGAACGTCAACTATCCGGTGTCGCGGTTTCGGTCGCTGACGTGATCGAAGGCTACGTCCGGTCTGGCGCGGTGACGCTCGGCCTCGCGACGGGTTCATCGCCGATACCCGCGTACCGTGAGCTGATTCGGCGGCACCGCGAAGAAGATTTGAGTTTCGCGCGGGCCCGCGCTTTTCTGCTCGACGAATACGTTGGACTGCCGCGCAGCCACCCACAGTCGTACTACTCCGTCATTCGGTCTGATTTCGTGTCACATGTCGACCTCGCGGACTCTGCGGTGCAGTCCCCGTCGGGAGATGCAGTGGATGCGGCGGCTGAAGCTGCGCGGTACGACGCCGCAATACACGCCGCGGGTGGTGTGGATGTGCAGATTCTGGGCATCGGCAGCAACGGGCACATCGGGTTCAACGAGCCGGGGGAGCCGCTCGATTCGCGCACCCACGTGGGTGTCCTCGCGGAGCGAACCCGCCAGGACAATGCGCGGTTTTTCGGAAGCCTCGAGGAGGTGCCGTCGCAATGCATCACGCAGGGGCTAGGCACTATTCGCGAAGCACACCACCTCGTGCTCGTGGCCACTGGTGCGCGTAAAGCTGACGCGCTGGCGGCGGCCCTGCATGGCGAGGTCACGCCCGACTGCCCAGCGTCGGTGCTCCAATTGCACGCAAACGTCACCGTTATCGCGGACGAAGCGGCTGCGGCGGGACTTTACGGTGCGGAGATCAGGGCTGGGCAGACCGCTTGAGCCTTCAGCTCCCTATACCTCTTTTCAGCGGGCATGTACAGATTGTGCATTTTGCAATGACATTCGCCTGAAATGGACGTGGTTGCCGGAAAGGGGTATAGGGGGTGGGTCCGGCCTTCATCAGGACAGAACGAATGTCGCGAGCACCTGGTCGAGTGCGGCGAAGTCTCGCTCTTCGTTGACCTGAATCTGGACGCCGATCAGGGCGCTGCGATCCTCGGGCATCACACTGACGATGATGTACAGCGCCCCGGTGCCGCCGCATTCCTCGAACAGGTCGTACACCCCGGTGTAGAGCGGGTCGGAATAGTCGAACCTGCCACCGTAGCTGCACATGCCGTGAAAGTCCTCGGCGAGGCGTTCGAGGTAGGCGGCTTCGTCGTAACTTCCCGCGAGGTCCCGCGACGCTGTCACGATCACGCCGGGTGTAGTCCAGCCCGACATGAAGGCTTGCAGATTATTCGAGGCGCGGACGTCGATGAACTCGGCACCCTCCGAGGTGAATGGCGCTCCGTCCACGTCACCCCACTCGGCGGGCACGGAAACGGAAAGGGCGCCGCTGTCGTCACTGATCGTGACGTAGTTGGTGTACTCGGCAGCACCGCTGGCGACGCTGTCGCCAAGTTCGTCCGCGAACGAGAACTTCTGCTCCAAGGCGGCACCGCCGAGCTGGCCGCTCATCACCTCTTGCGACGCGAACCGGACCACGTCGACTGACATCACATCGTCGGCGGATCGGCTGCGCAGGATGTCGCAGAAGTCGGCCATCGTCCCGTCGGTGGCGAGTTCGAGGCGTTCAAGATGGGTGATGATGTCACCGGGTTCGAGGCCGGCCTCGTCGGCGGGGGAGCCAGATGCGACCGCCGCCACCCAGATGCCGTTGAGCCCTGCGCCGTCAGTCACTGCCTGCCCATTGATCCCGATCGACGTGACATTCTCGCCGCCCCGGAGGCGATCGACGAGCGGCCGCGCTTCTGATGAATTGATCGCGAAGTACTGGCGAGCATCATGATTGCCCGCGTAGTTCACCCCCACGACCTGACCATCGGTGGTGACGAGCGGGCCGCCGGAGTTGCCGGGGTTGATGGTGGCGTCGTGTTCGATCACTGAATCGACGGACGCCCAGTCGGTGTCACCATCAGCCCGCGCTTTCGACACAATGCCGCGCGTCAGCGTGAACTCGGGATCACCGAGCGGATATCCCGCTGTGTACACATCGAGTCCGACGGAAGCATCGCCGTCGTGCCACGCGAGGAACGGGAAACCGTCCCCTTCGATATCAATCACGGCGAGATCAGAGCACTCGGAGTAGCCGAGCACACGCGCGTTGCGGGGCTGCTGCTCACCGTCAATGTGCACGCGGAGCAGTGCGGCACCGGTGACCACGTGGTTATTGGTGACCGCGATGCCGCTTGGGTCGATGATGAAGCCGGTGCCGCTGCCTGCGGCGTTCATCTGGACACCCACTTCGGGGTCGACGAACGTGCCTTCGGCGACGATGCGCACGGTCGCGGCGCGCACCCCTTCCAGGTCGGTTTGCGCGCCCGCTGGCTGACCGGCCGCGCCATTCGTCTGGTTGTCGCCTGACTCCCCGCCACAGCCGACGAGCACCAGGATCGCGATGCTGAATACCGCCGCAAGCTTCCGTGCCGAACGCATCATCTTTACCCACTTTCTCGGTGAAAGGTGATGGGGTCCGGCCGCCTTGCTATCGAGGTGCCGTGAGCCATCAGGCGAAATCGTACTCCGCTACAACCACTTCGGAGTTACATTCATTCGCCAAAAAATGACGGCGTGTGAAAATCGTCCTCGCGCGTCAGCTGAGGCGCTCGAGGATGATCGCCATCCCCTGACCGCCGCCCACACACATCGTTTCGAGGCCGAACTGCTTGTCGTGCGTCTGGAGGTTGTTGAGGAGAGTGGTGGTAATGCGGGCGCCGGTCATCCCGAAAGGATGACCAAGCGCGATCGCGCCGCCGGAGACGTTCAGTGTGTCTTCGTCGATGCCCAGTTCTCGGGCGGAGCCAAGCACTTGCACCGCGAACGCCTCGTTGATCTCGAAGAGATCGATGTCCGACAGGGACATTCCGGCGGTCGCGAGGGCGCGCCTCGTCGACTCGATCGGCCCAAGACCCATGATTTCCGGTGACAGCCCGGACACACCAGTCGCGACGATCCGGGCGAGCGGTGTGAGGCCGAGCGCTTTCGCTTTCGTGTCACTCATGATCACAAGCGCCGCGGCCCCGTCGTTGAGCGGGCACGCGTTGCCAGCCGTGACCGTGCCGTCCGGGCGGAATACTGGCTTCAGCTGGCTCACGGCCTCGTACGTGGTACCAGGCCGCGGGCCGTCATCCGTCGCCACCTGCGAGCCGTCGGGAAGCGTGACGGGAGTGATCTCCCGGTCGAAGAAGCCAGAGTTGATCGCGGCTTCGGCACGGTTCTGCGAACGAACACCCCAGTGGTCCTGGTCTTCGCGGCTGATACCCGTTAGCTGGACGACGTTCTCGGCGGTCTGGCCCATCGCGATGTAGGCGTCGGGGAGCAGTCCGTCCTCACGCGGATCGTGCCAGGTGACACCGCCCTGTGCGGTGTGCGCGGTCCGTTCCTCGGCTTCCGCGAATTTCGGGTTCTTCGTGCCGGGAAGCGAATCCGAGTTGCCGTGGATGAAGCTCGACACGCTTTCCACACCGGCGGAGATGAAGACGTCACCTTCACCGGCTTTGATCGCGTGCAGTGCCATGCGCGTGGTCTGCACGGAAGAGGCGCAATACCGGGTGATCGTGGTGCCTGGAAGGAAGTCATAGCCGAGCATCACCGCGACGGTGCGGGCCATGTTGAACCCTTGCTGCCCGCCCGGGAGCCCGCAGCCGAGGATAAGGTCGTCGATCTCGGTCGGATCGAGCTCAGGAACCTTCCCCAGCGCGGCTGCCACCATTTGGGCCGCGAGATCGTCAGGCCGGATCTCTTTCAGCGAGCCTTTCATCGCGCGCCCGATAGGCGACCGGGCGGCGGCGACGATGACAGCCTCAGGCATGAGAACTCCTTCGAGTGCGGATGGTTATGTCACACCAGCGTAGTCCCCAGGTGATCACTTCTTCCGGCGCTGGCGCCGTGCGATGCGGGTGAGGCGGGCGGCGGCGTCGGCACCGTAAGGGCTGCTTGGCTGCGCCGGCGATGAGCCCTGCGGCGCAGTGCGATGCCGGAACCAGAGCCGGTTCGCCGCATTCCAGATCCGGACGGTCGGACGGCGGGCTTCAGCTGCGGTGGAGAGTTCGGGCAGCTCCTCGAGCGGGCCGCCCTTCCACACGCCGAGCGCGGTGCACAGTACTGGCAGTATGTTCTCTGCGGCGAGCTCGTATCCCGCGGGGGACGGGTGAAAGCGATCGGACGAGAACAACCGGTCGGGCGCGGCCAGGAACTCAGGTGTGAGGAGGTCGGCCAGCCGCACCGGGTGACCGCCTTCGACCAGCGTCACCGCGGCTTGTGCACGGGCCAGACGCAGCCCCCATCGGCGCATCACGAAACGCAGCGGCTGCGGAATTTCAGCCACGATCCCGAAGTCGGGACAGGTCCCGACCACGACGACAACACCATGCTCACGGAGCCTGCGCACGGCATCTCGGAGCCGCTGCGCCGCCCGGCGCACAGATTGTCGCGCGGTGACGTCGTTTGCGCCCACAAGAATGACCGCGGCATCCGGTGGGCTGCCCGCGATCAGCGCGGCATCCACTTGGCCTTTCAGGCCCTTCGAGGTGGCCCCACTGATCGCTTTGGTGCTCAAACGCACGCGCTTGCCCGATTCCTCGGCGAGGCCGCGGGCCAGCCGCACACCTGGCGTTTCGTCGGCGAACGTCGAACCAAGACCCGCCGCGGTGGAGTCCCCGAACACCATCAGATGAATGTCGGCGCGGCGCGAGGAACTCCACCGTTCGGGCCGTCCGCCGTACGGGTTGTACACACCGTCCGCTTCGGGCGGAAACGGGGGAAGCTTGCCGATCCGGCCGCGAGCAGTGCGCGCCTGCGCGGCGAGAAAGTTGTAAGTGGCCCAGCTCGCTGCGCCTGCTGAAGTGGCACTGATCGCGGCGGCGGCAGCTGCCCGGGCCGCGACGTGGCTGCGTGTATCTGCCGGACGCGTGCGTGCGGAGCGCTGGCGGCGTGGTGCCACGTCGTACCTCCCCTCAACGCTTACGCTCCGCAGATCTGGTGATGCCCCGATTTGCAACGTCCTCAGGGCGGCATGTCCATTCAAATTTATACCGGTGATCATGTCTGAGCCCACCGGTGATGACCCTTATCGGACCGCGATGCGTACTTCGCGCGCGACATCTGGGACCATGGAGATATGCGCATTGCAGATCACGTGGTCGACCTCATCGGCAATACCCCGCTGGTGAAGCTGAACTCAGTGGCGGAGGGAATCCAGGGCATCGTCGCGGCGAAGATTGAATACCTCAATCCGGGCGGCAGCTCAAAGGACCGTATCGCTCTGAAGATGGTGGAAGCGGCCGAGAAAGAGGGCAAGCTCAAGCCTGGCGGCACCATCGTCGAGCCGACATCCGGTAACACGGGTGTGGGACTCGCGCTCGTCGCCCAGCAGCGGGGATACAAATGTGTATTCGTCTGCCCCGACAAGGTGAGTGAAGACAAACGCAATGTACTGCGCGCATACGGCGCCGAAGTCGTGGTGTGTCCGACGGCCGTGCCGCCGGACCATCCCGACAGCTACTACACGGTCTCCGACCGTCTGACGAAGGAAATTCCCGGCGGCTGGAAGCCGGACCAGTATTCCAACCTGAATGGCCCCGAGAGTCACTATGAGACGACCGGGCCGGAAATCTGGCGTGACACGGACGGCAAGGTCACCCACTTTGTCGCGGGTGTGGGGACTGGCGGCACAATCACCGGCACGGGACGGTACCTGAAGGAGGTCTCGGACGGCGCGGTGAAGATCATCGGTGTGGATCCCGAGGGTTCTGTGTACTCCGGCGGCACTGGCCGCCCGTACCTGGTCGAGGGTGTGGGGGAGGATTTCTGGCCGACCGCCTACGACCCTGCGATTCCGGACGAAATCATCGCCGTCTCCGACGCAGACTCGTTTGAAATGACCCGTCGGCTCGCTCGTGAGGAAGGTCTCCTCGTCGGTGGCTCCTGCGGTATGGCCGTCGTCGGCGCTCTGGAAGTAGCGCGCCGCGAGGGTCCCGACGCGGTAGTCGTCGTTCTGCTGCCCGATGGCGGTCGCGGCTACATGTCGAAGATCTTCAATGACGCCTGGATGTCCTCGTATGGGTTCCTGCGCACCCGTCTCGACGGCACTACGGCCGCGTCCACCGTGGGCGACGTCCTTCGCGGCAAGTCGGGCAAACTGCCGGATCTGGTGCATACGCACCCCCAGGAAACGCTGCGCGACGCGATCGAGATCATGCGCGAGTACGACGTGTCACAGATGCCGGTGGTCGGCGCGGAGCCGCCGATCATGGCAGGTGAGGTCCGCGGCTCGATCAATGAACGTGACCTGCTCGGCGCGGTCTTCGAGGGGCGTGCGTCCCTCGCGGATCCCGTGAGCAAGGTGATGGGTCCGGCGCTGCCGCTCATCGGTACGGGTGAGACAGTGGACGACGCACAGAAGGCCCTTGCTGATACGGACGCCCTGATGGTAGTCGAGGATGGCAAACCAATTGGTGTGATCACCCGTCACGACCTGCTGGTGTTTTACAGCTCAGGCCTCGCCTGACGATTCATCTGCGAATCCGCCACGGATACTCGGTCTCCCTTTGGGGTATACCCCGTGAAGTGAGCCAGTATCGGGGGCGGATTTTTTCGCGTAGGTAAATACCCCTAGGCGTATTGTGGAAGGAACCGCTTGCGACGGGAGGCAGAAGATGCACATCACGACCATCGAAACCTCAAGCCTGGGCGACCGCTCGTACCTTGTCGATGATGGCGCTGTCGCCGCAGTGATCGACCCGCAGCGCGACGTGGATCGGGCGCTCGCTGCCGCCGGTGCGCGCGGCGTCAGCATCACACATGTCTTCGAAACGCACATCCACAACGATTACGTCACCGGTGGTCTCGAGTTGTCGCGCGTCACCGGGGCAGAGTACGTGCTGTCGAATATGGACGAGCTGAGCTTCCGGCACCGCGCGATCGCCGACGGTGAGGTCGTGGACGTCGGTTCGCTGCGCTTCAGGGCGATGCACACACCTGGGCACACCCACCATCACTTCAGCTACGTGGTGCTCGATAGCGGCGGTGCGCCGGCCGCTGTGTTCACCGGTGGGTCAATGCTTTACGGCACCACGGGGCGTACGGACCTGTTAGGGCCAGAGCACACTACCGACCTTTCGCACAAGCAGTTCCACTCGGTGCGCAAGCTCGCGGACGCGCTGCCCGAGGACGTCGAGGTGTATCCGACCCACGGTTTCGGCAGCTTCTGCTCGTCGACACCGGCCGCCGAGCAAGACTCGTCCACAATCGGGGCGGAAAGACGAACGAACCCCGCACTGACGCAAGACGAACAGACGTACGTCGACGAACTCATGGCTGGTCTCACCGCTTACCCCGCCTACTACGCGCACATGGGAGTGATCAACCAGGAAGGGCCGGAACCGGTTGATCTCCGTACGCCTGAGCCCGTTGAACCGGCCGCGCTGCGCCGGCGCATCGACGCCGGTGAGTGGGTGGTCGATTTGCGGAACCGGCGGGCATTCGCCTCCGGGCATTTAGCGGGCACTACGGGATTCGAGCTGTCCAACAGCTTCGTGACCTACCTCGGCTGGCTCTATACGTGGGGCGCGCCAATCACGCTGATTGGCGACAGCTCGGATCAGGTGCGCGACGCGCGCCGGGACCTCGCGCGAATCGGGATCGACAACGTGACAGGAGCGGCGGTCAGCGAACGCGACCGCCTCGGTGACCTCGCGCTGCGGGACGGCGATGTCCGCTCCTACCGGGTGGCGACGTTCGCTGACCTCGCGCGAGAAAGAGACGAGCGCGATCTGGTGGTGCTCGATGCGCGCCGCAAAGACGAGCACAATGAATCAGCCATTCCAGGTGCAATCAACATTCCCATCCATGAGGTGCTCGCCCGCAGGGATGAAGTTCCCGGTGGTGAGGTGTGGGTGCACTGCGAATCCGGGTACCGGGCGTCGATCACGGCGTCGCTGCTCGATCGCGATGGCAGAACAATAGTGCTGATCGACGACGCGTTCGATGAAGCGGAAGAGCTCGGTCTCACCCGCGCCTCTGCCTAAGAGTTGATTCATAAGTATCTGCGGTGGTTGAGGTTGTAGAGGTGGGCGACTGCTTGGGCGGCGTTGTTGATGTTGTCGCCGCGTCGGCCGGCATTGTCGAAGCATCTGCCAGTCCTTCATGCGGGCGAGGATGTGTTCGATTCTGGCCCGGATTTTCCGGTGTGCGGCATGGCGGTGGTTGTCGGTTTTCGGTGGCGGTAGCGTCGCACCGGGTAGGGACCGGTAACCACCGTCGGTCAAGGTAGTCACGCCTGGCGGGAGGGTGACGGTCGCTTTAGCGACGATGATGTCGTTGCGGTTGCCCGGCCACGCCCTGCCAACGTGCACGATCCTGCGAGATGTGGTGGCGAGGACGTGGATGGTGACTGACCGACGGTAGTTCTTCGATGGCTTCGTGAGTTCCTGGTCGTGCACCGGGATCAGTGTTCCGTCCAGCAACAAGGTTTCACCGGATCGGACATCACCGCTGGTGAATAGGGCCGCGATGGCTGGGAGTAGGTCGCGGATGATGCGGTGCGCGGTGGACTGGCTGGTGCCGAAGATCGGGGCGTGTCAGATGGTCTGTGTAAGGGTTCGGTCCGTCTGAGAGGAGATGATGGACCTTGTGACAGATGATAGGGAGCATCGTGGGTCAGATGTAGCGGCAGAACTGG
>NZ_JAPEIQ010000005.1 GCF_026041215.1 Hoyosella sp. YIM 151337 | reverse complement strand
CGGTGCGGAGGCGGCTGGCTTCTTGGACGGCGGCGAGGGTTTGGTCTCGGAAGATGATGAAGAGGACGGCGGTGCCGCTGGCGAGGATGGGGGCGGCGAGGGTGGTCCAGGCGAGGAGGGTGCTGGTGCGGCTGGTTGGGCCGGTGGGGTTGTGGGCGAGTTTTTTGGCGCGGGTGATGAGGATGGCGAGGAGGGGGCGGCTGCCGGCGAGGAGTGCGGCGACGGCCATGAGGCCGGTGGGGCCGGCGGCGAGGGAGAAGGCGGCGATGATGGTGGCGACGGCGGCGGGGAGCAGGCGTCCGGTGGCGATGGCGCGTTCGACGCTGATCCAGGTGAGCAGGGCGCCGACGGCGATGACGGGTTCGGGGCGCAGGCCGTTGTTGTAGGGGAGCCAGAAGGCGAGGAAGACGGCGGCTGCGGTCCAGTAGACGGCGGGGGTGTGGCGGGCGCGGCGGCCGAGGCGGGGGATGACTTCGCGGGAGATGATCCACCAGCAGAGCAGGCTGGCGATGAGGGTGGTGAGGCGGACGAAGGGGCTGGCGGTGGAGATGGTGGCCAGGAGTGCGGTGACGTCGTAGAACCAGCCGAAGGGGGCTTCGGCGACGCCGTACCAGCGGTAGTAGTTGGCCATGTAGCCGGCGTGGCCGGCGACGCGGGCCATGTTGAGGATGTAGCCGTCGTCGGCGGTGTTGGCGCCGATGAAGTACCAGGTGAGCAGGATGGCGCCGACGATGCCGTCGAGTGGGCGGAGTTTCCACCAGGAGGCGGGAAGGATGCGGCGGTGGCGGCGGCCGTCGGTGAGGTCGAGGCGGTGCAGGGCGGCCAGGGAGATGAGGGTGGCCAGGACGCCGATGGTGATGGCGAGTGTTTTGAGGATGGTGGGGGTGGTGGTGAAGCGGGTATCGACCTCGATGGTGATGTTCA
>NZ_JAPEIQ010000048.1 GCF_026041215.1 Hoyosella sp. YIM 151337 | reverse complement strand
GCCCGCCCTCGGGCTGCGCGGACCCGTCGCCCTGATCCGGGACGCAATGACCCGCGAGCAAGCCGAGCGCATCGCCGCGCAGGTCCGCAAAGACCTCGCACCCTCAGCCGCCTAACACACCACTCGATCACCGAATCGCACGACAGAGAAGGAACCCCGAAATGATCGCGACACTTATCACTACAGAGGGCGTGTACCAGCGCCTTTCAGATGGCAGCGCTGACACCCTGCATGAGCACCTCGGGGCAGCGTTCGACATGGTGACTCTCACCGGCACTACCGATATGTGGGTTAGCGACGACGGGCTGCACGCCAGCACCCTGAACCCTGAGGCCACCAGAATCGCACGTCAGGCCGGAATTGAACTCGACGTTTACGGCAACGCCATCGTCATCACCGCGCCACGATCGAATTACGCGCTCGCGCACTAACAGACAGCCCCGTACCAGGATTGCCCCCCGGTACGGGACCCACCCCCGCGGAAACACTCACGAAACCGGAAGGGCATCCCATGTCTATCACAGCCACACTCGACCAGATACAGGCTCAGCTAGAAGACGTCACCCGCGCGAACCCGCGCATCGACTACGAGTTCCTCGCGTGCGTGTTCGTTGATCTCTACGGCCCCCGGCCAGTGACGAAAATGCGCGCCGACCTGATCAGTGAACTCGCCGCCGCGTTCGAGGGAACCCGCACCCACTAACCACGCCCCGCGGTGCCAGGCGCGCTGTCCCCGGCACCGCGGGAACGGAGAAACATGATGCAGCTCGATCTGTTCGGCACCGTCGAGAAACGCGAAAGCCACCACACCGCATGGCTCGCCCGCGTTCACACCGCAGACGGGTGGCGGTGCCCGCACTGCGCAGCGATCGAGCCCAGCGACTTCACTCTCGGCATCAACCACGGGTACTGGGAGCACACCAGCGACCCCGCCATCCCGGCCTGTACCCGGCGAAAGAAGGACTCACCATGCGCACGTACCGAGTGATCGACAAACCCACAATCCGGCGCACCAAGTTCTGGACTGGCGCCCACGTGCACTACGGCTTTTGGACCGTCAGCGTGCTCGTGCAGTTCACCGGCCACCCCGATGTGACCATGCTCGGTGGCGAGCACGACACCTGGCGAGGCGCCATCAGCGAAGCCCGAGACCTGATCACACAGGGGACCCCGGCATGACCGGTAGTGACACGTCATTGTTCCCGGACTGTGTGCTGCCCGGATGCACCCGCCCCGTCACTCAGTTCGGTGACGCCTGCACGGCATGCGTCACCGCGTTCGGACCGATGCTGCGCCCCGACGGCACTCCCGTCACCGAAGCCGAGATCCGCGACCGTGACAGCACCACCCGCGCGATCTACGCCTACCGCGCGATGATCGCAGCGACTCAGCTGCGAAAGCGAACCCCATGAAGACCTACAGCGTGACCGTCACCGAAACACAAACCATCTGCTTCACCGTCGGCGCCGCGACACCGGAAGAAGCCGGACACCGCGCACTCGAACTCGCCGAACACCACGACCATCACGGTGGCATCTACAGCGGATTCACCCGCGAGGCACACGTGCATCCCCGATACGAGCAGACAACACCGGAAAGGAACAAGCGATGAACACCTACAGCGTGCGCGTGCACGAAACCTTCATCCACACCTTCACCATCCGCGCCGAGACAGCGGAGGAAGCCGAAGAGATCGCCACCGAAAGCGCCACCGGCGACGACTGGACCGGCGCCACACTTGATGTGTGCGAACGCGACGCTACCGCGACACGGCGTTAGTGTGACCGCGGGATTGACGCCGGGGACCATCGAGGTCCCCGGCCTCACAGCGCGCACTCTGGCAGGAAGGAACACTTACCCGTGCGAGGCTGGATACGCCGCATCCAGGACATCAGACTGCTCAGCAGCGAACTCAGCGCCGAGAAGCTCACCGCCGTCGCAGGCACCATACACTGTGACACGTGGGTGCGTGAATTCGCGCGACTGCAACATGTCCGGGACACGAAATCACCGATCTGGCACTGCCACATCACCCCAGAGACCGGGACGCTCACTCACCGCCAGTGCACCATGCTCGCGGAGCTGATGGAACGCACACAGCGCTACACCGGATGGCTGTGGATCGCGCTGACCGACGGCGCTAGCGTCCATCTCATCGTCTGCCGTGTCCGCGCAGACGGGACACTGTGGCGACCCGAACACGCCACCTGGCGGCTGCGCGACGTCATCACGATGATGCACGCGAACAAACGCCAGCCACACCATACGGGCACAGAACCTCAGAACAGCATCGGGTGATCGGTGCCGTGCAGAGCGTCCCGCAGCCGCGCCGCATCCCACCCGCCGCGCACCGCATCGCGCACCGCGCGTGAGCGCAGCGCCCGGTCCTCACCCGTTCGGGGCAGCCACCGGTTCCACCGTCCG
Organism: Hoyosella sp. YIM 151337; assembly: GCF_026041215.1. Classification (GTDB taxonomy): domain Bacteria; phylum Actinomycetota; class Actinomycetes; order Mycobacteriales; family Mycobacteriaceae; genus Hoyosella. The sequence continues at coordinate 82,276 of NZ_JAPEIQ010000048.1, read as the reverse complement.
CGCACCCGGCCCTTCTCCGCCATATCGCGCGAGTTCTCACGCGGTGTGCCTGCCACGACGTGCGCGCCCGCGCGCACACACAGCGGTACGTCACACAGATGCAGGCTCACCCACTCCACCGGCAGCGGTGCACCGCCGTTCGCCAGAATGAGCGCGTAACGGTGCGGGCGCACCGCGCGCTGACGCCCGTCGCGTTTGATCCAGAACCGCCCGTACCCGTCATCACCGATCGCACCAATCCATACCCAGCAGTCATCGACGCCGGGACCGCGAACCACCGAAGACCAGAACCGCGACACCTCCCGGGCGTCGCGGTCCGTATCCACTTCCAGCGGCCGCGGCGCTGCCATCAGGCCGCGCTCTCCGCCGCGGACCCCGCACCCGATCCCGCCGCGTCCGCGGCGCTGTTCTTCTTCGCGCTGCGCGTCGTGCCCAGCACAGCCCGCACATCCTTGGTGGACAGACCTGTCAGATCAGCGATCGACCCGATCGTTTCCTCATTACGCTGCAGCGCCTCCAGCGCCGCTCGCTTCGACTCCGCAAGCCGGGACTTCTTGTCCTCGGCGCGAGCCCGAACTTTGGCGATCTCCCGCTCGATCTCATCGTCAATCTGAGACTCCGTCTCGACCGACTCGAAAAACGAATCGAGCGCCTCAGCGTTTTCCCGGTCCCGGCGCCGCCGTTCGGCGAGCGCTTCCTGAGTCCGCTTGCGCGCCTGCGACCGAGCGGAAACCTTCACGTTTGATGTCATGCACAGCATCATACGAACGAACAGTGACAGGGGCGCGTCACACCCTCGCCGACAAACATGGCGATCCCCGGAGACGGAAAACCTAACGCAACCAAAACCCGCGCTCACGCCGGAGCGTGTTGCGAAACACCATAACAAGCCCGCGCACCGACCGCCCCGGCAACACCGTCACCAGCACTCCAACTTCCAGCCAGCAGCCCCCTAAGTCCGGCACGCGATCTATGCCAGTCAGTACTATGACGGCAGTCACTCACAACGCACACACCTCTGGCTGAAATTCAGACTTTAGGGGGAACTGCCCGTAAGATCACGTCGCGTGATGACCGTGCATGTCCTCCACGCGGGCGACGGATACAGCTACCTGAGCCGTTCCGTCGCCACGCAGGACGTGCAGCGCGAGGCAGGCCAATCCCTCGCGAGCTACTACCACGCCAACGGGACACCACCGGGCCGGTGGGCCGGGGCCGGGCTACGCTCGCTCGCCGACTACAACGGGCAGCGCCGCGACGAGAGAGTAGTGTCCGGCACGGTCACCGAGGCGCAAATGCGGGCGCTGTTCGGAGAGGGACTGCACCCCAACACCGACACCATCACCACGGCAGTGCATGCCAACGCCGCGACGCGGCGCGCTCAGCAGCGCGCCGCACGGGAAGAAGTCCGGCAGACCAGGCTGGGCAGGAAGTTCCCCGCGTTTAAGAACGACTCCGTGCTGCGGGACACACTCGAAGCCGCGGACCGCGCGTTCGCCGAAGACAACGGGCGCGCCCCAAGCAAGGACGAGCGCCAGCAACTCCACAGCGAAGCAGCGCTCCCTGTTTTCGAGAAGCACCACGGCCGCGCGCCTGCCAGCAGTATGGAGCTGTCCTCCTGGATTACTGCGGAAGCGGCGAAGAAGAAGCGCTACCCGGTGGCGGGTTTCGACCTGACGTTCACGCCAGCGAAATCCGTCAGCGTGCTGTGGGCCCTCGGTGATGAGACAACGCGCCGCGCGGTCGAGAAGGCACACCACGACGCGGTCGCTGACGCGATCGGGTTCCTGGAAGACAACGCCGCGTTCACCCGGCGCGGGGACCGCAGCGAGCGGCAGATCAATACCACCGGACTGATCATCGCCGCCTACGATCACTACGACACCCGGGCGGGTGATCCTAACTTGCACACCCACTGCGCTGTGTCAGTCAAGGTACAAGGCGTGGACGGGACGTGGTCCGCGCTCGACACCCGCGCGGTGTTCAAACACGGCGTCGCCGCATCGCAGCGGTACAACGCCGCCGTGATCGACAACCTCAGACGATCACTGGGCATCACCACGGTCGAGCGCGTCACCGCGCGCGGCAAGCAGCCGGTGATCGAAGTCGCCGGGATAGATGAGCGGCTGTGCCAGTCATGGTCGACACGCTCGCAGATGATCAAGAACCGCCGTGATGAGCTCGTGCGTGACTACCGCCGCCAGCACGGCTACTCCCCCGACCGGGAAACCGAGTTCCGGCTCCTGCAGCAGGCGAACCTGGAAACCCGGCAGGGCAAAAACGAAGCCAAATCCCTCGCCCAGCACCAGCAGCAGTGGCGCCGCCAGGCGGCCGCCATCCTCGGCGGCGAGCCCAGCGTAGAAGCGATGCTTCACCGGGCGCTGCGGCCCGAAGAGAACCTGGGCGCGAGGGACTTCCACGGTGTGGATGCGGAGGCCGCGCTCACCATCGCCGCTGTGTCGGAGAAACGCGCCACCTGGGCGCGGCCCCACATTGAAGGTGCCGTGGAAGCGCAACTCGCCAGCGTCGCCTTCCCCACCTCCGGGCAGCGCCGCGCCATGATCGACGCGGTCGTCGCGCGCGCTCTCTCCCGCGAATCCGTCACCCTCGAACCACCCGAAACAGTCCCAGTGCCAGACGCGCTGCGCCGCGCTGACGGAAGCTCGCAACTCACCCGCCACGGCGAACAACTGCACACCAGCACTGCGGTCCTCGATGCCGAAGCCCGCCTCATCGACGCGTGTGGTGAACCCACCACCGCGTTCACCACACGCGCGCACCTGGCGCACGCCATCGACGCGATGGACCGGACACCGAACCCGGGCCAGCGTGCCCTCGCGGAACACTTCTGTCTCTCCGGTGCACGCGTCGCTGTCGCTACCGGAGCCGCAGGCGCGGGGAAAACCACCGCCATGAAAGCCGTCGTGGACGCGTGGAAAGCCAGCGGCCGCGACGTCATCGCGCTCGCGCCCTCAGCAGCCGCCGCCACCAAACTCGGTGAAGAAATCGGCACCGACACCAGCACCGTCGCCTCGCTCACCTACCCGTGGCGCGGCCGGATCGACAACGTCGCTGCGGGCACACTGAGCCGCGACATCACACCTGAAACGATGCTGCTCGTCGACGAAGCCGCAATGACCTCACTGCATGACCTCGACGCGCTGCGCGACATCGCCGAGCGAACAGGTGCCGTTGTGCGGCTGCTCGGCGACCCAGCCCAGCTCGACGCGGTCGAGACCAGCGGCACCCTGCGCTTGCTCGCCAGCCACACCCGCGCCCCGCAACTGACCACCGTGGTTCGCTTCGGTGACGACCAGCAGCAAGCGGTGAATTCGCTCGCCCTGCGGTCCGGGAAGCCTGAAGCCATCAGCCTGTTCGAACAACGAGGCTGGCTGCACGGCGGCGACCGGGACAGCCTCCTTGACGAAGTTGTGCACGCGCACCTGCGCGACACTCAGCGCGGCCTGACCTCCATCGTCATGACCGACACCGTCGCGCTGACACGGGAACTCAACGAACGCATCCAGGCCCATCACCGCGAACACCGCACCACCGACACCAGCCACACCGTCACCCTGGCCGATGAACTCGACGCAGGCCGCGGCGATCGCATCGTCACCCGCGACAACGACCGCGATCTGCGCACCAAAGGCGGTACCCGTCCCGGCTCCCGCGTTCTCAACGGTGACCTCTGGACTGTCGAGCACGTACACAGCGACGGAGCACTGACCGTGCGTCACACCGAGCATCGCGGCTCGGTCACCCTCCCCGCCGGATACGTGCGCCAATCCGTCGAGCTTGGCTATGCCTCGACCGTGCACCGCGCGCAGGGCCTCACCGTCGACACCGGGCATTACCTCACCGTCCCCGGCAGCGCGTCACGCCAGTCCGCCTACGTCGGGCTCACCCGCGGCCGCGGCGAGAACCACGCATGGGTCATCACCGACGAGCCGCTCGATGTCGACACCGAGGGCCAGCACATCCGCAACGCCCCCGACAACCGGCTCCCCCAGCAAGCCCCGCTTTCCCCCGAAACAGAAGGGCTGCGGCGCATCCTCGCCGCGGACGCCGCCGAACTCTCCGCCACCGAACAGCTCCGCGCTGCGCTGCACGAAGCCGACAACCCCGAACGGGCGCTCGACGCCTACACCACCGCACAGGGCATGCTGCGCGACGCATACCTCGAGCACCTCATCGACACCGCAATGCCGTCCGCGATCGCCGCGACCATGCGCGAGGAATCACCGGAAAGCTACACGCGCCTGAAGGCCCGCCTCGCCGAACTCCACGACGCAGGCATCAACCCTGCAGGCGCACTGGCCGACGCCATCCACGCCCGCGGTCTCGAGACCGCCGATGACATCGCCGCGGTGATACGCCACCGACTTGACACCACCACCACCGTCACCGCGCCAGCCGGCCAGACCGGACTGGTGCCGCTGCCGCCACGTCACCCCGGCACCGACATCGGGCTGGCCGAATACGCCGCCATCATGCGCCGCCGCTACCACCGGCTCACCACCGACCACAACACCGCTGAAATCCGCGAACTCTACGACGCGATCCGCGCGCACCGTGAGCGCCGCTACAGCGACACCGAACTTCACGCCGAAATCGCGAAACCACCCGCCCCGTTCCCCGCGGCACTCGCGGCGCAAGCGCACCAGCACACCGCTGACGCGCACAAAGCCGCCGCCCTCGTTGAGGAACTCACCCAGCGCCAGCACCAATGGCAGCGCTACGACGACGCCGAAGCCCAGAGCGGGCCCGCGCTCGAACACGCCACCCAGATCCGCCGGCAGATCACGGAGCTGCAGCGCCAGCGCGACCAGCTCGGCAGACTCGCCCGCCGCCAGCGTGACACCCTCGACACCCAGATCGAACACCTCACAAGCGAATACGATGCGGCCCGCCGCCGTGCTGAACAGCTCCACACGGCCGCGGCCCGGCTCACCCCCGATCGGCCGCGACCCACACCCGGCATGCTCGACCGTGCCCGCCGCGACCGCGATCAGCACGCGGAATTCGCACGCACCGCCAGCGACACCCTGCGCAGCAGACAACACGACTGGACCGTGCAGCAACAACAGCGCAAACAGCGTCTGCACCAAGAGCTGCAGCGCCGCAGCACCCTCACCCCCGAGCAGCGACAGCGCGAGGACATCGTCCGATCGCAGTTACGGCAGCAGCACGCCACCGCGCAGGCACGCAATGCCGCAGCCGCTTACGCTCATTACGACACAGGAAGTCTGCGCCTCGCACTCACCGAGACGAACCGCAAGATCACCGAAGCCCGGCGCCAGCTCGATCCCCACAGTCAGCAGCCAGCAGACACCACCATCGAGCAACAGCAAGACCTGCAGCGCCAGCTCGCAGCCGCACAACAGCGAGCACAGCTGATGAAAGCAGAACTCGACGCCCGCCGCCGAGACCCCGCACGCGGGCCGCAACCAACACCCAGAACGCCTCGCGCGCAAGACAACTACCGTGGCCCGGATCGCGGACACGGTATCGACGACTAGACCCACCACCAGGGAAGGAACCATCGTGGCTGACACGACACGCAGACAGCGGCGCACCCTGCTGCGCCGCCGCGGCCGCACCGCCGCCGCCGACCACACGGCAAGCGCGGAAAGGAAGATCAGCGCGGTCACACGCTTCGTTGACAACGTCGAGCAACGGCGCGCGGCAGGCCAGCACACACCACAGCCCCGGCCCACTGAAGACATCACCCGCCAGCTCACCCTCCAGCAGCGCGCAGCCGCCCAAGCGCTCGCGGCCGCAGCCGCCGCCCGGCACCTGCACGGCAGCGAAGCCGAAAAAGCACGCGACTACGCCGCGATCGCGGCCGAGAACGAACGCCGCCTCACCGAAGAACACGAACGCGCCCGCCAGCACGCCCAGGCCGAACAACAGCGCGAACGAAACGACCGCACCATCTTCGAAGCCGCAGCCGCGCTCGCCGCCGTCTACACCGCCGCCAAGCTCATCCCCCACACCTCACACGAACTCGATGAGCAAGCACGAGCCGCGTTCACCGGCCACGCGGCAGAACCCACCGCGCCCACCAGCTCCGCGACGAACAGCGCCAGCCTCACCACCGTGGCCCTGGCCGGGGCAGCGCTGCACCACACCCGACAAACCATGGGACAAGTCGCAGGCGACGACCACGTCGAGCCACCCATGACAGACGGAGCAAACCCCGGCCAGATCCCCCACGAAATCATCGACGCCCTCACAGCAGCCAAACTCGGCCACCCACGCACCCCGGCCGAAATGCTCCACAACCACCCGCAACAGGACGCTGACACCGGGCCTGCACTCGACGCGAGCACCGTATTGGGTCTCAGCACCGACTACAGTGCGGAGATCTAGAGGAATCTGTGACCTCATTTTCGGGGCTTGGCATCACATTCTGACCTGTGACCTGCGTTCGGCGCCTAGCTCAACATACCGGAGTGGTGCCTGATCGAGACCACCCTTGCAGTAAGAATGACGCCCTTCTGAATGAGGGCTTAGTGCCTCTTCCCCTTCGTGTTGACTGGTTTACCTCAGCGGGCCCGGAAGGCCACCCCGGGGTCAACCGGCCGCGTTAGAACTCGGTAGTCATACTCGCTGCGGGGCACCAGCGTGCTGCGAACCTTGGCGCCATTCACCGGTCTGACCAGAATGTGATCATCGGCCACCTCGACAGCTTCGACTTGATCGCACACCGAGCGCACAGTGATGTCTAGCTCGTGGGTGGCGCCGTCGTAGACCAGAACTAGGGGCTGGAAAACCACGAGGGCAGCTATCCCGGTGAGAGGCATAGCCGGGCTCACAACGCGAAGGTTCTCCCAGCTGTGTTCGATCGTTCCGGTGAGCGCCATCTGGGCCGCCGATTCGATCGTGTGCGCTTCTTTGCCCGTCAGGTAGTGCGGCATTCGGAGCTGCCGGTGGCTGAATCGCTGGAGGACCATCAGGTTCACAGCTACGTCAGTCCACTGTTGCGCGGAATGCAGAACGTGTGGTCTCGCCGGTGGCCGCGTGGATTCGACCAACGCCGGTCCGTTTGGGATCGTGAGGCATACGTAGAAGTCACCCGACCAGAGTTTTTGGGCAAAGACCAGCTCTTGCAGGACACGGTGCGGCAGTTTGTCGCCGATCGGCACCGCCCACGCACTGATCGTCATGGGGTCATCACTACGTCCGACCAATAGTTCCATCTCGATGGCTTCACCGCGGGCCCGGAACGCGCGTCCGCGTGCGCCCTCGGTGGTCACAATCGGCCCTAGCTCGAGCACTGCGTCGTCGTCCCCACCCTCGCTCTCTGCACGATCGTCTTGGGCGGCGAAGGGATCGTTGGTGGTGCAGTGTAGCGCTAACGTCTCCCACGGGCTGGGGACAGTCACGTCGGCTAGGCGCACCATGCCAGGGGCCAGTTCAGGAACCGCACCCGGCGGACCATGCGCCTCGACGACGACCGCATCGACAGCTTCAGTGGGCGCGATGCCGTACTTGAAGTACCGCTCCAGTTCTTCGGCGTCCGCCGGTTCATCAGCAGATATCTCCATCCGCACGCTGATGGGATCGAACGCCGCTGCGGCTGCGGAAATCGGTGTTACCGAAATCTCGACGTAGTAGTCCGAGCTGACGCGCCTGTAGGTGGTGACTCCGACTGAACTGCTGCTCGAACTCCAGTTCTTTTCCTCGCGCATTCGCGCGAGATTCGAGGCTGAAATCAGATTGAGCCGATAGGTGTAGAAGGGACTGAGGTCGTCGAGCGTGTTCTGCAGCTGGAGGTATCGGTTAGTGACAGCGTCGAGGCGACTGTCACCGGTGCTGTCCTCTAGTTCGGTCCCGTTCAGGGTGAGCGAAGCGATCATCTTCTCGAGGCGCTCAGCGCCCGAGCCGAAGAAGTACTCGACCAGACGTGGATTATCGGCAGCCCAACCGTTCAGATGCGCGCGACCACGCCACTCACACGGAAACCCAGCGTCCTTCGTAAGGTCGCGAAACCACTTCTCCCGCTCGTGCGTTGGGTCCCAGGGCATGACGAGATACCAGCCAGTGATGGTGTTCTCCGCACCGAACTCGGCGTTGACACGGTCCCACGATTTTTCGACCTTCGATGCCTGTCCACCATCGAGAGCAGTCGAGTACTTCTTGACTTGGTAGACGTCAAAGCCACCCCCAGTGGGCACCTTGATATCGACACCCTGATCGCCCTGCGATGGGGTAATGCGCGTGCCGCTAGGGAACTTCAGAAGCAGTAGAGCAGCAACGAAGTTTTCCACTGCGTCCCCGGAACACTGCGGACTGCCCCACGGCACTTCCGTCACGCCCGACCACCGCCCACACGTACGGACCGACCTCGGCCGACGACCGCGATGTCGTAACCCGGTGGACATCCGATCACACGCAGGATGTTACCGGCATCGCTACCGCCCACGTCGATCCGTACTACTCGACCGGAGAGCATTACTCATGCCTTGCTGGTGAAGGTGTCGAGGTCGAGGGACACCTCGACACCGTCTTTCTCGACCACGATGCGTGGGTGTTGCGCGCCGGTGGCGGTCAGATACTCGCGCAGCGTCGAAAGCAGCAGGTCGTGCCGGTGTTCGATCTTCGACACCGCGGCCTGTGCGACACCGAGGGCGGCCGCCACGTCGGTCTGGGTCATCTGGCCGGCCTTGCGAATCTCGGCCAGGGTCTGCACGTAGAGCCGGTCGACCGCTGCGGTCGCCGCGCGCACCTGCTCGACCTGCTCGGCGATCGCCGGGTTGGCCGCCAGCTGCGCGATCCGCTCGTTGCCACGCCGAAACGACTGGCGCTCCTTGGGCTGGTCAGTCATCGCCTCCACCACCTTCTGTTTCGAAAATCCACTGCTGGATCGCCACGTCAGCTCGAGGACCGACGCTGTTGTAGAACACATCACCCATGCGGGCCTTGTCCGCGGCGAACAGCGCGACCACCACCGTGTCGCTGTCAGGCGGGAACCAGCAGATCAACCGCACTGCCACACCCTCATCGAACGGATGCGCGGTCCGCCAGACCGGGAATCGGCCCGACTGGCGGACCCGCTTGAGACCGGGCGTCTCGACCGACGGCGGCGCCGACAAGGCCGCCAGATCTGCCAGCGCCGCCACCACATGCGCCAGTACCCGTGTCGACTGCACGTCACCACCGGTGGCCTTGGCCTCCAGTCGGTCGAGGTAGTCGAAGAACTCCTCAGGCATATCGACAATCACACCTAAAGTATTCCCTTCATAGAATATTCCGTCAAGAGACTATGCATCATTGCATCCCCACGCTCCACAGCGATCGCTAGCACACCGAGACGAGTGTGGGGTAAGTACCGCACCTGCGGTGAAGGCCGCGTCACCTCGTGGACCGTCAAGTCGACTTCAGACGAGGGCTGGTGGTCGGCCGACATCGAACGCATCTCGGCGGCCTCGGAAGCAGCGCACCGGTCGCCTGCTCGACGGCCACCCCGGCGCCGTACACGGAGACGGTCACGCATCGCTGCGCGCCCGTACACCCACCCCAGCCGTCACGCATCCGCTGTCTACTGCCTGGCGTGTCGAACCAAGATCAGATCCACCGTTATTCAAAGTCCTTCCCGGGCCCCTCGCGGGGACGGGGCCTTCTTCGACTCATCCAGCCCAGTGAGTCAGTTCAGATAATGATCGAGAGTACGTGTGGTGGTACTGGGTGTGCGGGTAGGCGGGGGTGTCCGAGGAATTCGCCGTTGCGGGTGGCGTCGGACATGGGGCCGGTTTCGGGGTCGAGGATGACGCGCAGGTGGGGTTCGAGGTGGTTGATCCACCAGGAGGACATGGCGGTCATGTCGTCGGAGGCGCGGGCGGCTTCCCATGCTTGGTGCAGGGCGGTGAGGCGGGCGACGACTTCTGGGTAGTGCCACCAGCGGGCGTCCCAGGAGAGGCCGGATCCGGCTCCGTCGACGATTTTGCGGCGGATGAGTTTGAGGAAGTAGCCGTGGACCCAGTCCACGACGGTGGGGAACTGGGGGACGAACTCACGCTCGTCACTGCTCGTGTCCTCGGCGCGGGTTTGGTGGTGGTGAGCGGGTGGTTCGGGGTCGGTGAACTCGTTGCTGAACACGTCGTCGTCGAACATGTGCGGTCAGGCTTTCTGGGAGTGGTCGAAGAATCGTGAGGTGGCGAGTGCCTCGTACTCGCTGTCTACAGCGGGCGGTGCGGTTTGCGGGCGCTGGTGTGGTTTCGGCGGGATTAGTGCGTTCGTGTCGGCGGTCTGTTTGGAGGCGGTGACGGCGTGTTTGTGTGTGCTGTCGAACCAGAAGTCTTTCTTGACGAGCAGGGGTTTTGACCCGCCGATTTTCACGATCGCGCGGGTGTGCGGGAGCGCTTCAAGGTCGGAGACGTCCATGATGCGTTCGCGCTGCCAGGATCGCTGTGAGGACCCTCCGGCGCCGTTGCGGAGACTGGTTGATACGGACATGGATTCGGTTTCGACGTAGTGGTCGCCGATCGAGGCGGCGAGGTCGCCGAGGTATTTTTTGTCGTCGACGTTGCCGCCGTACCAGGTGAGGTTCGCGGCGTCGCTGAGTAGTTTCGCTCCTGCCTCGCCCCACACGTCGACGGCTTGTGACGGTGATTGGAGGATGGTGATCGCGTTGATGCCTTGTGACCCGAAGTAGCTGTACCACTTCGGCAGTTCGCGCAGACGGCAGACGTTTGCGGCTTCGTCGAGCACGGCGAGCAGCGGCAGTGGCATGCGTTTGTTGGGCTGGGTGCGGCCGTAGCGTTTCGCTTCGATGAAGACCGCGCCGATCAGGGCGGTGCCGATGGCGGCGGCGCTGCCGGGTCCTTCCTCGGAGAGCGCGTAGATGGTGTCGGTGCTTCTGACGAATCGGGCGATGTTGAGTTCGGGCAGGTTGTGGATGTGGTCACCGTCGGCGACGGTGACTTTGCCGTTTTCGTTGAGGCTGATTGTTGTGCGCTGGTTGGGAACCACCGCGGTGGCGAAGCGCGGCTCGTCCAGTGGTGTCAGGTAGCGGCGGGCCATGCCGTAGAAGCCGTCGCGCTGGCGGGAGTTGATGCGCTGGCGGGCTCGCATGGATTCGGCGAGGTCGTGGTAGCCGTTTTCGTCGAGGATGGCCGGCGCGACTTGGGACTGGGTGTTGCGCAGCCAGGAGGTCACGTGCAGCAGGTCCCCTCCGGCCATGGCCGCGGCGAGGATGTAGGCGCCGAAGAGGTCGCGGGATTCGGGGTCGAAGTAGGCGTCGGGGCGGGAGCCGGGCTCGATCGCGGCGGAGACGAAGCAGTCCATGACGTGTTTGGCGGCAGGCAGGTCCCGCACACCGCGCAGCGGATTGAACCAGAACAGGGCGCGCTGCTGCGGGTTCCCGGTGACGACGCCCTGCAGGTCGAGCAGCCACACGGTGCCGTGCTGGCGGCGTATGCCCTGGGTATCGGTGAAGATGTCGGGCTTGTTCGAGGTGGCGATCACCGCGCCGGGGGCGGCCAGGATCGCGGGCACACATAAACCGGCTGTTTTACCCATGCGGGTACCGGCGTAGGCGAGCGCTACCCATTCCCACATCATCCGCAGGACACGGTTGGCGACGACGGTGGTGCCCACAGGCACGCCGAGGAAGCCGGGGTGGTTCTCCGGGACGTTGGGGGCGAGTTTCCGGGTTGTCGCGGCCTGGAACCGGGGGTCGGTTTCGGGCACGTCGTGCGGATTGATCATGGAGGTCCGGGCTAGACTGTCGAGTCGTTTCTCCACCCGGCGGCGCCGCATTTTCTCCGCTATCCCGGTGTGTTTGGCGATCACCGCCGCGGCAACGAGCAGACCGAGTATCGCGAGCCCGAACGCGGCGAGGTAGCCGGTCGCGGCCGCAGGCCATGAGGTTTTGCCGAGGAACAGCAGCACGATCAGCCCGAGCGGGTTCCAGTCAGCTTCTCCCCCGCCGAGCTTGTATGCCGTGCTCATGACGCAGAGCGCGGCGATAACGGCGAGCACGATCAGAAACATCTTGGTGCTGGCGGTGCCGGTGCCGGGCCGGTCGCGGCGAACTCGAGACGCCATAGTGCTGGGGTTCCTTTCAGCTGTGGAAGCGGTAGCTGGTCAGGCGCCAGCCGTCACTGGTTTCGGTCAGCGTGGTGCGCCATGTCTCTGGGGTGAGCGGAGTTGACTGCCCGGAGGTGTGCAGCACCGTCTGGGTGCACTGCACATCGACCACTACGGTGCGGGCACCGTCGGGTATCGCGACACCGTCAGTGGCGGTGTCGCAGCGCGCGGTCACCACATCGCTGGACTGTTTCCACGCTTCCCAGTGCGGGTCCGGGCGCAGCGCGCTGTCCGGGTCTGGTGTGAGCGCGGCATCGAGCAGTTCCCCGCTGAGCCACTGCTGCGCGCGGCGCAGCGCATCGGTTTTGCTGGCGTCGGTGGCTGGCTGCCACGACAGGATGGTCTGCATCGCGGCCCTGGCGACCGGCTGCGGTGACGCCTCAACGGGGCTGATCTCCGCGTGCGCGTCCGTGCCTTCCGGGATCGGGCCGTCAGCGGGTTCAGAGCGCCCGCACGCCGCGGTGACCGCGATGAGCCCGATCAGGACCGCGGCCTGGCCCCGGTGCTTTCTGCGCATCCCTCTCCCCTTCCTTGTCTGGTAGCGCAAGCTAGCTTGCTTAGCTAGCGTGGTAGCGCTTGTGTGGTTGCTAGCGCGTCATTGCTGGTTCATTGCCCGGTACTTTGGTTCCGCGGCGAGGATTTTGTCTGCGTATGGCCGTGTTTCGGTGGTGTACTGCCCGCCTGAGGGGAATCCCCCGGCGGAGAGGACAGCACCTTCTCCGGCGTTGTAGCCCGCGAGGTACAGCTCGGCTGCCCCGTTCGGGGCGCGGACGCGGCCGTCCGTGATCGCGGCGTCGATGGTTTGTGCGATGTGGCACATGTAGCGGCCCTGTGCCATCACTGAGTCCGGGATGGCGTTGACGTTGCCGGAGCCGGGCGGGCCGGTGGGGTTGCCGTTGTCGTCGACGGTGCGGCCCCAGCTTGCCCAGGTGGTTGGGATGAACTGTGCGGGTCCCTGCGCGGCCGCGGAGGAGACGGCGTGGGTGCGGAATCCGCTTTCCGCCTCGATCTGCGCGGCAAGCAGGGACGGCCTGATCTCGGGGCACAGTGATCCGGCGCGGGTGATCCATGGCGCGAATTCAGGTGGTACTGATCCGTCGGCGAGGTGGTCCCCGAGCCCGTCACCGCTGATGACGCAGTCGATCGGGGCCATCGGGTCGTAGCTTCCGGTGCGTCCGGGAGCGTGTCCCCAGTCCATCGCCGTGTCGTCGAACCCGCCGCCGCGGACGGTGACGTGCACGTGGTCGAAATGGTTTTGGGTGGGCGAGCCGCGGTCTTGCATCAGGGAGGGCGCCTGGCCGGGTTTGATGTACATTTGCCGCCAGATCACGTAGTCCACGCCAAAGAAGTCAGCGTTGGACAGGACATAGTCGGTGACCTCGTCACCGAGCGCGACGCCAGCGCCGGAGGAGTAGTTCGGGATCATGACGTCGATGGCCTGACCGCTGGGGTGATCTGGGAAGGGGTCGGCGGGGCGCCACCCGCCGATCGTGTCGATCCGGTCGCCGAATTTGGCGTGGACGGCGCGCATCAGCCGTGTGGTGTTGACCTGAAGGTTCGCTTCCGAACCGACTGAGGCGGGGACGGGGCGGGAGAGATCACCGAGTGGTGTGACCGCTGCGGCCGGGCTGGGGCTGGTCCCGGTATCGGTGGCGAGCTGGCTGAGCTCACCGCGGCGGTCGAGTTGTTCACCGGGCGCTGGTGCTGCCATGTATTGCGGGTGGGGGTCGACGGCGGTGCCGCCGTGCCCGCCCTGCCAGATTTCGAAGTGCAGGTGCGGGCCGGTGGTGATGCCGCGGTTGCCCATCGTGGCGATCTGCTGGCCTGCCCGGACCTTCTGGCCGTCCTGCACGGAGAACGTGTCGATGTGCCCGTACACGGTGGAGACGAGCTGGCCGCCGAGGTGGTGGTCGAGCACGACCCACAGCCCGAATCCTTGCGCGCTGCCTGCGTGGCGCACGACGCCGTCCGCGGCGGCGTAGATGGGTGTGCCGACCGGGCCTGCGAGGTCGATGCCCTGGTGCATCGTTCCCCAGCGCATCCCGAATCCTGAGGTGAACACGACGTCCTCGGGTTTCACGGGTTTGATGAACGATCCCGGTGGCGCGATGAGGTCACCCCCGCTGCCGGGAAACATGCGGCTGCCGGGAAGGCAGTCGGTGGCGGTGCGGTCTTCTTCGTCCTGGAACACGGTCGCGAAGAGGATGAACAGCAGCAGCGGGATGAGCGCGAGCGTGCCCAGCGCCACCAGGTTGCGGCTGTTCACTGAAGCCACCTCGTTTCCGGCTGCTGCTGCAGGCGGCGGTTGAGGTGCAGTGCTGCTTCGAGGCGGGCGCGCAGGTCGATCACTTCGTCCCACGCGGCTCTGGGCCGCCGTCCGGAGCGGTTCACCCAGGTGCGGACGGCCTGCTCGGACACGTCGATCTGTTCAGCTACCGCCCGGCATGCGGCGGTGAACGAGGTGCCGCGCTGGATTTGCGCGACTACCGTGTCCACCGCTGCTTGTTTGGTGTCGTCATCGGTGAGGCGATACCGGCGCTTCGGTTTGTCCGTGCTCACCGCGCCAGCACCGCCTCTGCTGCCTGGGCGGCGTGTTCTTTTTCTTTGTTCGCCGCGTTGAGGCGCACATCGGTGTCGTGAATCCCGGAGGCCCGCTCCGAGGGCGTCATCCAGGTTTTGAATGGGATGCCGGGGCGGCGGCCTTCACCGAGTTTGAGCAGGAAGTGACCGGTGCCAGCGGCGGTGATCTTCGCGGCACCATCGCTGTCGTTGTGCTGGCGTTTCGCGGCCTTCTGATCAACGAGCCGGTTCTGGTCTGCTTCGTCGCTCCAGCCGATCACCATTTCTTTTTCCCGGCCGGAGAAGGACAGCACCTTCGCGAGCCGCTCTACCTCGCCGCGCGGGACGGGCCCGATGATCCGGGCGCGGGAACGTTCGACGAAGCCGAGCGCCCCGGCTTCTTCCATTTCCGCGATGCTGTGGGTGACCGCGGTGATCGCCACGCCGTATACGCGCTGCAGCCGCTGCACGGCGTCGATCCGCCCGACCATCATGGGGCCGACTTTGATGACCTGCCACAGCTCGTCCATCACCACGTGAAACGCAAGATGGGGGCCGAGTCCGCAGTCAGCGAGCACGTGGGCGGCCTCGATCGTGGCGAACGCTTCTGACCATCCCGACAGCAGCGCGGCCGCGCGCATCGTTTCATCTCCGGGAGGGATAGAGGACATGTCGAGGCAGATTGACGGCATGTCCACGTTCAGCCGCACGGTGTCGGTGCCGTTGAAAACTTCACCGAAGCGGCCCTTCACCAGGGCGCGCAGTGACCGCAGCAGTGGTTTCACCTGCGCCCGGTACTCCTCGGCGGTGTCGGCCACGGCGTCGGCGAGCAGCTCGTCATGCCCGGTGGTCACGAGTTCGATCAGGTCCGACACCACCGCGGGCCGGTCCGGGGCGAATCCCTGCCCGCCGTCTGCTGCTGCTGTGTACAGCAGCCGGATCGCGGAGGCGAGCAGTGTCTGCTCGTAATCCTCGAGCGGGCGGCGGCGCACAATCTCGAGCAGCCCGGCCACCACGTTCACCTGCCGGGCAGCGAGCGCGAACTCGGTTTGCCGGATACGCAGCTGCCGTTGCGCGCGGTCCTGGGCGCTGAGCTGTGGCAGTGACTGGCGCAGCTTTACCAGCGCCTCACCGATAGGGCCCGGGGCGAGCGGGTTAATCGACCCGATCCCGTAGCCGACTGGCAGCACCTCACCGCCAACCTTCTCGGTCAGCACCTTGCCGTCTGGTTTCACATCCCCTGGCCAGATGACACGCACGCCAGCGGCGATGTCACCGAGCGTGATCCGGCGCAGCAGCGTGGACTTGCCGAAACCGTTCAGCGCGATGATGAAGCAGCTCGGCGCTGTCATCGCTTTCAGCTTCCATGCGTTAAGCGGGTCAAAGCACACCGGAGCCCCGGTGGCGAGGTGATGACCCAGGGGTGTGCCGAGAATCGGGGAATCCGCGCCCACTGACCAGGGGAACAGGCCCGCGACCTGCACTGTGGTGCCCCGGTATTCCACCGGGGGCACCACTGTGGCCTGCCGCCCGCCGCCCGGTCCCGCGAAGCCGCGCTCATCGAGGGCCCGGATGTCGCGGTCTGAGGTATCGGCGCGTGATTTCTCCAGCCGTGCTGCCATCGCGCGGCGGCGGTGCTGGCGCAGAACTTGCAGCTCCAGCCACTGCTTCTTGAGCCCGGTGGCTTCATGCGCCCGCGCTTCCAGCGCTTTTAAGTCCGCATCGGAGAGGAAAGCGATCGTGCTGGCGGGGGAACTCCCCGTGCTCGTGGTGCGGGCCTGGGCCCGCTTCGGCTTCTTCAGTGTCGTCATGGCTGCGCCCGCTGCCTTTCTCAGCCCGCGAGGAATTTCGGGATGGTGGAGTGCTCTGGGGGGATCACACCCACGCCGAGTGACGCCGCGAATGCTGGCGCTTGCCAGCAGAAGCTGCGGCGCACCGCGAGGGAGCATTGTTTCGACAGGTCCCGCACGATCTCATCCACGCGCGGCACGTCGGCGTCCTCGTGCGGCTGGGTGACCGTGATCAGAATCCCGAAGCGCGTCAGGCCGTGACCGCGGGCTTTCTCGATACGTGCCTGCTCGGTGGACGCGACATCGAGCTCAGCCTGCGCCGATGCGATACCTCGTGCCGCGGACCGGGCGGTGAGCGCGTCCTTGTAGTCCTTGTCCACGAGTTCGGCGGCATCACCGGCTGAGTGGGGCCGGTAGATAATCGCGACGCGCTTGATCGGCAGCCGTGAGTCAGGCTGCAGCAGCTGATACAGCACATCCTCGGTCACCGCGTCCCTGGGTGCTTCGCGCATCTCCCATGTCACCGACACGGCACCGTCGTGCAGCAGCCGGTCACGCTCTTCGATCTGGGTGCGCGGCCCCGCATCGGCCCATTCCAGACCGGTGCCTGCCTCCGAGTACAGGCCCGTCTCGATGTCAGCGAGCGCGCCGGGCTCATACGAGCGCCGCACGAACGCGGCGATGTCTTCGGCAGGCATCGGTGTGCACGGCACTCCCGCGCGGGCGGCCATCCCGGTCAGCCCGCCCAGCCGGCGCCCGATCTCGACCGCCTGCTCCAGAGGATCGGCGCGGCGCTCTTCTGTCTGCGCGACAAACGTCACCGCTATCCGCGCGGTCAGCCGCACCCCGCCGCTGGTCAGCCCGGTGGCAAGCTCATACATCGACTCCCGCGCCAGCTCCGGGGCGTCGAAACGCACGTTCGCGGCGACTGTTTCGTACAGCTCGATCCCGGTGTCGGGCAGTGTCTCGACAATCGCGACGATCGCGGCGATATCACCGTCACTGCCCGCTGCGGAGAGCACCCGCGACCATTGACCGACAGCGTTGTCGATCGTTGCCTGATCGAATGCTTCCGCGCCCTGCGGGAACGCCTCCAGCACTATCGTCGACAGGTGCTTGCCGGGCATGTGGATCATGCCGAATCGCCGGTTCTGATCGTCGACCCCCTCGATGAGTTCGGTATCGGCGAGCACACCGGGAAGCCGGTAGCGGCCGCCGGGAACCCGGGAGAACGGACCGGACGAATAAACGTGCTCGCCGCGTCGGCCAGCCCGCCAGAATTGCCAGCGCATCAGTAACCTTTCGTAACCTGAGCGGCCGTCGTGCACCATGACCAGCGGCGCTATCGCGATCGCGGAAAGCAGCACGCCCGCCAGCGTGACGAGGAAACCGAAAATCAGACCTGCCAGAAACCAGAAAACGAACGCGGCGAGCACCACCATCGTGGTGCCGAAGGTCGCGCCCCACACACCCGCCGAGCGGGGCTTGCGCCAGCCGCCGTACGTCAGAAAAGCCGGTGCCTCACTCACCGCCGGAAACCTCCCGTGTTAGGCCGCGGCATCCGCGCCCCTGTCGCCGCATACGCGCGAGACACCGGCTGAGAACGCTGACCACGGCCGCTCTGGGTTTGCGCGGCACCCGGCGGTGCGGCGGCGTTGCCGCGCACCCGGCTGCCGCCATCACGGCCGCCGGACGGGCTGGCACCCGGCCGGGGGCCACCACCGGCGAGGCTGCCGCTCCAGCTGCCGCTGCCGCGACCGAAACCAGCCGGGGCGCCTCCCCCACCGCCACCGCTGCTGCCCGGTGGCGGTGACGGTGCACCACCGCCACCGGGACCGCCTTTACCGCCGCCCAAACCACCACCCGCGCCGCGGCCAGCCGCCATCGCGGCCGAGCCGCCCTTCGTTGCGGCCAGCTTCCCCACCGCGGCACCAGCCGCGACCACACCCGCAGCCGCGGCCAGGCCGCTGCCGCCGCCACCGAGCGCCGACAGCGCCGGGACGATCAGTCTCATCAGCGCGGGCAGCACCAGCGCCACCGACGCCAGCAGAATCGCCCCCACCACAGCGGTAAACGGTCCCCCCGCATCCTCATTTGAGGGAGCCGATCGCATAAACAGCAGCGCGGCCACACCGATCACAAACGCCCCGACCGGCTTAATCAGCAGAAACGCGATGATCCAGGCGATCAGTTTGTCGAACGCCTGGCTGCCCACCCGTGTCCCGCCAGCTGCGCCCGCGATCGGCAGTGCTGCCGCCGCCAGGACCAGCACACCGCTGCGGAAAATCATCACCAGCAGCATTGCGATTCCGCCGAGAATCCCGATGAACCCGATCACGAACAAAATCGCGGTACCGCCCGGGTACAAAGCGATGTTGACCATCGCTTCCACGAGCGCTTTCGGGTCACTGCCCACTGTTCCCTCGATGAACCACCGGGCAAGCCCATCAGTCATCCGCATCGCGGCGGTGATCACCGCAGTCGTCACTCCCGCGGCCAGCGTGGCGCGGACCATCTGCTTAAAACCTTCTTCACCCACGTCGCGCAGCGCGCCAGACCGGGCCAGGGCCAGCCGCCCGCCCAGCACAATCAGTGACAGCGCAAGACACGCCAGCTGCACCTTGTAGGTGTAATCGGCGATCTCGGAGAGCACGTTGCGAAACGTCTGCTCTTCCATCTCGGGAACGTGAATCCACAAGCCGATGCCCCACTCGAGAAACATCGCGCCCGCCTCACCGAACGACAGCGCCATATCCTCGAACGCCCCGCCTGCCGCCCGCTTGGCGACCTCCCCGGCGCCCTCCAGCGCCCGGCTGCCCGCGGTACCGACACTTTCCAGACAGTTCGAGCCGATAGTGTTCTCAACACCGAGCTGTTCTAGACCGTTGCTGAGGGTGCTCAGCCCCATGTTCACGCTAGGGATGCAGGT
This sequence comes from Hoyosella sp. YIM 151337, assembly GCF_026041215.1. Taxonomy (GTDB): domain Bacteria; phylum Actinomycetota; class Actinomycetes; order Mycobacteriales; family Mycobacteriaceae; genus Hoyosella. Next base: position 62,902 of record NZ_JAPEIQ010000048.1, on the reverse strand, counting down.
GACGAGCCCGGCGAGTGCCTCAGGACCGGATTGACCGCCCTCGGGTGCCTCCTCGGTGTCTTGCGCGAGAGCCGCGGCCGCGCTGCCGAGCAGCAGTGCCATCGTGAGCAGGACTATCCCCGTGATCCGGCGCAGCCCGGTGGTCACCACCACTGGGACCACCCTTCGAACGAGTCCGCCCAGCCATCACCGAAGGTTTCGGGGCCGCGGATTTTCACGATCCAGCCGGTCCCGTCCCGCCAGACCAGGTCCATCCAGCCGATCAGGTTGCCCGTTTCCCCATTCGGTGCTGTGAGGCGCAGACCGAAATACACCCGGCTGAGGTCGTCGTGGTACTCCACCCGCACAAACTCCGGCGCACCCTGGGTGCGCCCATCTCTGGCGGCCCCTTCACCGCCCTGCGCGTTGAGCATCACAACTTGCTGCAGCAAACCTTCCTCGTCGTCGACCAGGCCCGCCTCTTTCATGAGGCTGATCCGGTCGTTGCCTCCGCCGAGGAACGCGAGGTAGTGCGCTGCGGCCAGTCCCGCGCCCTGAGAGGTACGGGAAAAGCCGGTGGCGATGCCGTTGCCGGTGAAGCCTGTCGGGCCGTCCGTGGTGCTGAACGGGAGCACCAGGTTGCCGTGTACCACCTGCAGCACGATGCCGCCGGGCGCCTCCGACGCGGCCCGGCCTGACGGAGCAGTCACCTGGGTCAGCAGGGCACCACGCTCGTCGGCGGGCGTGTAGACCGGGCGTCCCAGCTCGTCAAAGAACGGATCGCCGGTGAACCGTGGCGCGGGCTGGCGCTGCCCGGGTTCTCCGGTAGTGGCAGGCCCAGGCGATGCGAGGGGCTCATCCCCGCCGTTGAGAATGATCCAGATACTGACGATCGCTCCCATGACCACGATCACCGTGACCACCGCGATCGCGATCGTCACTTTCGCTGCCACCGGCTCGGCCGCTTGCTGCGGGTGCTCTTGCGCCTCGTCGCGTTTCTTGCTGCCGCGCCTCATCATTCGTCCTCTGCTTTCAGGCGTACGGTGTCGTCAGGGATCGCGGCGAGCGCTAAGGCGGCCCGGTCTTCACCGGGCGCTGGCAGGTCGAGCTGCCAGTCCTGCCCGTTCCAGACCACGACGACGCGGTTCGCGCCGAGTGAGTCATCGGGGTATTTCTGCACCACGTTCACCTCAGCGCGATCGGGCTCATATGAGCGCCACTGGTAGCCGATGATGTCCGGGGCGACGTCAGCATCAACCCGCTCTGACACGGAAACCAGCGCCCGGTGCGCGGCGTACAGGTCGCGCCCTGCACCCGGCGCGGCCACTGTGGACAAGATCTTCGGCCACTGGGAATCCACGGCGGTCGACACCTGCACCGATTGCGTGATGGCGGCTAGGGCCGCACCCTGCGGAGTGTGCGTGAACCCGGTGAATGGCTCGTACGGGCCGCTGGATGGGCCGTCGTCCGCACCGAGTGGCACCTCGATCCCCTGCACGTCACGCCACTGTGCGATCACGGGAGCGACACCGAGAGCCTGCACCTGCGGTTCGGGGTCACTGTCCGGTGCCGAGCTGCACGCGGCGACGCTCATGCACACAGCCGCCACAGCGATCAGGCGTGCCTTCACCGGCCACTCCCCCCATCACCGTCTCCCGCGCCGCTGGTGCCGCCGCGGCCGTATGTGTCGCTGATCTGGTTCACCAGGCACTGCCGCTCACCCTCACCCGCGGTGTGCTGGCACTTGCCCGCCGGGGCGGTGGCTTGCGGGCCGTAGGCCGACGTCAGCAGCAGAGTCGCTATCGGCAGCGCCGCTGACGCTGCGATGATCCAGCCCGCCAAAGCGGCAATGAGCTCCGCAGTGGTGGGCGTTTCCACGCCGGGATTATGGCGGCGGTCCCAGGCCCAGCGGCCGCCCACGAAGATGACCTTCGCGACAGCTGCCGCGCCGACAAGGCCTGCTGCCCAGCCCAGCAGCATGTTGATATCGCGGACCACTGAATCAGGCAGCTCCGCCGCCGCGAGGAGCATCATGCGACGACGGCGTTGAGAATCTGGTTGGCCGAGTACGCGACAACCGCACCCACGAGCGCCCAGACCATCCCCTGGCCCGCTTCACCGCGGCCGGTCATGTACTTTTCCCAGGCGAACTTGCCGCCGCCGTAAATCAGCGCAGCAACACACGCGAGCACCACCGCCCACAGCAGCCAGTTCACGATCCGGATGAACCCGTTCGCTCCGGGAGGCATCTCCGGCACAATGTTGAACTCCAGGGCGAGGTGGCTCACCGCCGCGGCCTGAGCAGCCGTTTCGATAATCAATGTGGTTTCCTTCCGTGAAAAATCGAGGGCGACACAGAGTTCAGGCAGCCGCGGGAGGTTTCGCGGCCGCGCGCTGCAGCGTCCGGTAGGTCACTGCCGTGAGCAGGACCGCAGCCGCGACCAGGGTCTGTCCGTTTGCCAGCCACAGCCCCCACCCGAGGGCTTCTTGATGATCGGCGGTCAAAGTGAACTCGCCCGCGCGGTGCGCAGACCCCCACGCGTAGACATAGCCCCACGTCACGAGGCTGCATCCCGCAACCGCGGCCACCGCGCAGCCAGAGCCAGCCGCGGCGCGGCCAGTGAGGCCGCGAGCACCGTGCAACTGAAAAGAATCCAGACAGCGTTCACCGCGCCACCCCCAGCCCGGGAAGCTGCTGCTGAATAGCGGTCATGATTCCGGCTCCGGCAGCAAGGACGTCGCCGGGGAAGTGGTGGCGCCCCTGCGGAAGACCATCCGCCGCGCGCCAGTTCGGGAGACTGTCCGGTCCTGCCGAGATCAGGCCCGGATGGTGACCAATAGCCCAGTGTGCGGGCGCGGCCGCGCGCACCACCTCCCGGTACTGGCGTACCGGTTTCGTGTCTTCACGTGCCGCGCTGACGGTTACGACACCGAGCAGCGTGCAGGCGAGCTGCTCGGTCTGGTGCTGCATGATCAGTGCGTGCGCGGCCTTGAGACTGGCAATCGTTTCCCGGGCGACAATGACCACGAAAGGTGACTCCGCCTGGATATCCGTGCCGGACGGCCATTGATGCTGACAGTCTTCGGCGAAATCAAAGAACGCCGCGAGAGTGGACACTCCCGCGCCGCCAGTCGCCCCCAGCAGCCACACCGCGGGCCCCGGCGGCGCACATGACGGGATCAGCCGGTCCCACACCGCAACGGTTGTCATGCGAGGTTCTCCTTCTCCTCAGAAACGGGAGCGGCAAGGCTGCCGAGAATGTCGAGCACATCTGTCCAGGCATCGAAGGTGGCCCGGCTGATTCTGGTGTGATCAAGCACGCCTGGCCGGGACAGAACCGGATCGAACGGAACTTCCACCACCCCTGCGGTGCGGGAAGACAAAGCCTCGCGCACTCTGCTGACCTCGACCATCGGCTTGGGTGCCTGATGAGACAGCACGACCACGGTCTCAGAAAGGAAATCCCCGCCGTAGGTGGCAGTGAGCCACTGGAGCGCAGCCCGCAGCCGCTCAAGCGGTTCCGCGCGAACCGGAGCAGTCACCACAAGCGGCGGCCCGGAGTCGATGAGCCGGGTCAGCCGCGCAGCCCGCAACGCTGTGCCCGCGTCGTAAACACGCGCACATCCCCGCACCGCGAGCAGCTCGTCAATCAGCGCTGGCTCACCGACAGGCCCCTCCTCGGTCGCGCCGACCACGATCGCGCCCGCCGAGGTGAGAGCCATCGTGTCGTCAAACTGACGCAACCGCTGCGCAGGCGTGACCGCCGCGGCTGCCGTGCGCGCGAGCAGGTTTCCCCCGTCAGTCGTGGCGTCAACCAGGGACACCTCGCAGCCGGTGCCCAGCCGCAGCGCGGTAGAAAGTCCGTACGCTGTCGTCGTTGATGACGCTCCGCCGGAGCCTGCGACCACAACAGCGCTCAGCGAGGCGGGGCTGCTGATCTGCGGGGCGCGCATGAGAGTGACGATCCGGGACGTGTCAGACACCCTCGGTCACCGCCTCAATGGAAGCGATCCGGTACTCCCCGCCAGCAGGCACTACCACGACCCGCTGCGTGAACATGCCCTCGTCATCAGACGGTGTCCGCAGGTGCATCGTTACCTCAAAGACCTGCGGGCGGTCCGTGGTGCTCACGGTCACGCAGTGGTCGGTCCCGCGGGGTACTTCGTCGATACCGGCTTGCAGCTGGCCGGTGTCACGCACCGGGTCCATCAGCGACGCAGCGCGCGGCGCATCACGATCGGCGTAATACGCATGCTGGAACGCCAGAATCACCCCAACGGGCGTGCGCTGGTCACCAGGCCCGTCTGACACCAAGCTGTACTCGGTGGTTTCCGGCACACACCACGCAGCGAACTCGTCCGCAGGATCCGGGGCAGACTCCGTGCCAGGTTCTGGTTCAGGAGAAGCCTCGGTGACCGGTGCCGCCGGTGGCGTGGCGGCCGTGAGCTCAGCGGCGTCGTTATTGTCTCCGCCCAGCACACTGACACCGATCAGCGTGCCCAGCGCCAGTGCGGCGGCCGCACCGGCTGCCCACACAACAGCCCTTTTGCGTGACGGAGAACCCGCCTGCTGTCTCTGCGTGAGAGCATCGGCCAGATTCTCGTGTGGAACGTGTGCCTGCACCCAGGCAGGAACGTGCCCAGTGCCAGCGGTGAGGCTTACAGCGCCGAAATCGTCGTCAAGGTCAAACCCGTCATCGGGTTCAGGAGCAGCGCCGGTATCTGCTTCGCCGCTCCACAGCGCGGGATCATCGCTGTAATCCTCTGCAAGATCGGGGAAAAGGTCACCGCCGCCGTCTGAAAAGTCCGTGGACAATCTTCACTCCATGATTAGAAGGGCAGGACATCTGCCGGGACGCCCCGCCCTGCTCTTACTGGCCGAAGAATCCCGCCAGGCCGGACTCAATGTCTGTGATCGCGGCCTCCGCGTCGGCAGACAGCTCGACGACCTGGACCGCGGCGAGGACATCCGTAAACGCCACTGGCTCCTCGAACACGGTTTGCTCCGGCGCTGGTGCTGCCGCTGCTGGGGCAGCGGCAGGCTGTGCAGGAGCCACCGAAACAGGTTCGGTCTCCGCTGTTTCCTCAGGCTCCGCTGTCTCTTCGGGCTGTGGCGCGAACGCTTCCAGGCCGGGGATGTTCTCCGCACCGGGGATCACCAGGGGCTCGGGGAAAAGTTCGCGGGCTTCCTCGTCCGGCAGGGTGTCACCGGCACCGAACGCGGCACCCGCGAATGCGCCCGCCGCGCCGCCTGCGATCGCAGCCGGGATACCGGCCGCGGCCGCACCGATCGCACCGCCCGTGACTGCGCCTGCGGTACCGCCGGCCACCGTGCCCACACCCGGCACGACCACCGACCCGCCCGCGGCGCCGATCGGCGTACCGATAGCAGCACCCGCAGCGCCACCAACCAGGGCGCCAGCACCGCCCGCGACCAGCACGCCTGTCGCACCGCCAGCCATCGTGGCCGCAGCCACCCGGTCAGCACGGTCCACATCACCCAAACCAGCGTCAACCCACGCATTGGCGATGTCTGCCTCAATCAGCGCGCTCTGGTTGTTGGTCTTCTCCAGATCGTCTTCACTCATCCAGTCCGGCCGATCAGTGATGAAATCACCAATGCGCAAACGGCCCTCCGGCGCAGCGATCGGAGCAATCACCCCGCTCTGCGGAACCGTCTCAGCAACCGGCGCGGAATCCTCCACCAGAGCAGGAGCGGCCTGCGCAGGCGCAGCGTTCTGCACGGGGGCGGTGTTCTGCACCGGAGCGGGAGCGGTCTGCGCGGGCGCGTCATACTGGCGCCACTGCACGTTCTCGTACCGCTGCTGCTGCGGGACTTCAACCCATACCTGCCGCTGCGGCGCCGGAGCAGGAGCGGGAGCGGGCGCAGGTGCTGCTGTTCCTCCCTGTCCGGAAGGTGCCTGCGACGGAGCTTCGGTCACACCTCCCTGACGCTCAAGCGGATTCGCCGCCGCGATCGCGGCCCCGAAAGAACCCGTGGCGACCAGTGCCGCGACAGATGTGGCGGTCACTCGCCTTCCCAATTGTTTCATTGACTTCCTCGATTTCCTCTCCGTGATGTGGTGATGGCGAAAACTGGAGCCCTCCGGGGGTACAGAGACAGTGGGTGGCGCGGCATATGTGTCCTCACGCCGAATCCGGGTCCCTCTGAACGCGCCGACCAGCTGACGGATCACCGCAGGACTGACCTCACACGGCGGCTTCTCGCCGTACAGCTGCAGATACGCGCAGGCTGTCTCTTCGTAGTCCACGTGGGGGTCGCATTCTGTTGCCGCAGCGAGCTGGTCACGGACCTCGTCCAGGGAAATCCTCATGACTGCGTGTCCTGTTCATCTGGCACAGCCGCCTGGGCAGCGCCGATCGGGAGCCGTCCCGGCGGTGCGGAGGATGAAGGAGAGACCGGCACAGTAGTTCCGGAAGAAACGACCGGCGGGAGCGAGGAGGGCGGCGTATCACGTGCGGGAGACGGTGTTACGGCAGTGGTCGCCGCTGACGCCGAACTCGCCTGTTTTCCCTCCCCCTGCGCGGCGATATCCGAAGCCGCCGCAGTCAGCCACTCCGCCACGAATTTCGTGGGTGACCATCCAGAAGCGGTGATCGGTACCGAGCCATACGATCCGTGGGCGGCGGGATTGCGCGCATACGTCGACAGCGCCTGCAAATCGAACAGATCCTCATTTGCTTCGAGCTCCGCCGAGACAATGTCGAAAGTCTGCTGCACAACACGGGAGACAGTCGCCGGGGGAATCACCTCAACCACAGCATCAGCGACCTTCGCGGCCAGCACGGCGAAAGCAGCTGGCGGATGCGATAACCCGACCGCAGCCATCTGCGCGATCGTGTCGGGAGTAATCACCTTCTGCGCGACCGAGATCACCGCACTCGCCGCGACCAGGCCCACCTTGGTCAGCGCCGCGAGCGCATCGTCCGGGGAAGGGATGCTTGCGTTAGGCGCGGTTGCTTCAGCCACACGCTCAGAGATCGTTTTCCGCGGTTCAATCGACAGGTTTTCCAGGGCATTACCGGGGACCTGAATGTCCTCGTTAAGCGTGTCGACCGCAACGGCGAACGCTGATTCCGACAAAGACCGGCCAATCGTTTCAAGAGCCACGATCGGGTCCCCGCCGATCGCGGTCTGACCTGCAACCTGCACCACCGCACGGGCGATCGGCGCCTTTACCGGGGCATCACACGCCAAGTCGCCCGGTGTGCAAAACTCCGCGACCCGGCCTGTGAGCTGACCGTAATCAAGCGCGATGTCTTCGTCTGGCCCGATCCCAGCACCCTCCGGGGCAACGTAGGAAGGCTCCGGCAGCGAGCGGACAGCCTCCCCCGCCGTGCCAGGGACCGGGGCAGGCGACACTGCCTGGGTGCCGGGAAAGGGTCCCGCACCGGCACCGCGGGTCGGGGAACCAAGGACCGCGCCAGCCGCGACCGACGAAGCAGGAATCGAACTCGCGCCCGCACCTATCTCCGAGAGGAACCTCGAGGCGACGTGTCCCCCCTGCGAGTACCCCACCGCTGCCAGCTTCGTCTGCGGGCATTCCGCAAGAACACGCTCGGCCGCGGACCTCAGATTCTCAACACCCTTTGCCACCGACTCGATGTAAGGCTCCGGGCCACCGGGCACCATGCTTCCGAACCCTGCCGGATACGGAACATAGGCGCGATCAACCTTCACTCCGGCCTGACGCGTCCGGTCCAGAAACGGCGACAAAACCTCACTCAGCGCGCCCGTATCAGTCTTGACCGGCGCATTCGGTGAAGACTGCCCCGTCCCCTGCATCGCCAGCACATACAGCGCAGGACACGAATCAACAAGCTGGTCACGCCAGTCGGGTGTCGCATGAGCAGGGACCGCAGAAACCGCGGCAGCCGCGACAGCAGCAACGCCCGCAGCACTCACCCGGCGCAAAAGATACATCTCCGATCCTTCTCCTACTCCAGCGTCCGGAACACCAGGGATGGAACCGGACAAGCGGCAGTCCTCCACGAGACGTGGAAGAGGGAACTGCGGGGACCAGGTCAAGGGAGGAAATCGATGCTGAACCTGGCCCCCGCACCGAACTCGGCCAGGGGGTGCGCCGAGACGACTGCAAAAATGAGAATCCCAACGTCCATTACGCCGAGATCACGATCAGTGACCTCCTTCGCTGCCACGTTTCTGCGGGCAGCGGGGGCACCTACAATCGGAGATGCCCCTGCTGCCGGTTTGCTGTCCGCCGGGCGGCAATTACCCGGGCGGGGACCTTGAGCCTCCCGTCAGCAGCCATGTCGCCAAACTTGATCTGCTGACGGCGAGGTTTATTTCACGCCACTACTCTACCGCTATTTTAGAAAAATGCACACTACCTCTATTCATAACCGTTGTGACTTGCCGATGGACTGGGGGAACTATGAAATCCCGTGACGCTCGTGACCTACAACGCGGGAGAACTGAAACTGTGAGCAGGCGTGTCATGCGGGGCTTCCGCGGGGAGCGGCTGCGCGAGCTACGCGAAGCGCGTGGTATATCGCAGCAAGATCTTGCCCGCATGGCGGACTTGAGCGCTGGGCTTGTTGTCGGCCGCTGGGAAAACGGTGAACGGACGCCCCAGATCGACCTTCTCGCGCGTGTGGCCGAGGTTCTCGGGGAGCCCATTGAACACTTCGTTGAGATATCGCCGGATGACCGCTTCCTCGGCGACCTGCGTATTCTGCGCGGGCTGACCCAGCCCGCGCTCGCCGCTCGCCTCGGAATCAACACCGCCACACTCGCCGAACTTGAACGCGGGCAGCGCCGCTTGCGGCCTGAAATCGCGCAACGGCTCGCTGACGTGCTCGCCTTCCCTGTAGAGACGGTCGTAGCTGCACATGAAGCTGTGCGCTCCCGCCCGCCTGGCACCCCACCCTGATGGCATGCGTTAAATTTAAGCACTCGAAGTCAGTGTTGCAACACAAGCGTCGTCGTTTCCTTGTAGTTGTGAGTTGGGTTACATATAAGAATGGCTACGTAAACAGGGCCTCTGCGAAACTGATGGACCGCTACGCTTAATCAATGTGCCCTTAAATTTGTCTTGGAGTGGGATGGACGCTGCTGCAGATCGCTTGGCCAACGCAGTCCGTGGCAGGCGAAAAGAGCTCGGGCTCAGCCAATCTCAGCTCCGGGGCCGTGGCGGGCCATCAGGCCCCACAATCGTGCGCATCGAGCATGCAGAAGTGCCTCTTCCCAGCAGCGTGACCCTCGCAAAGCTGGACCGCGCCCTTGGATGGAAGCCAGGAGCAGCGAAGGCGCTTGTGGAGGACGGGACTGAACCTAGCCTCGCTGAACAGCAGTCCTGGATTCCGGGACGGGGATCGAGCACAGTCCCGATTGCGGTTGTCACTGACTTAATCGGCGTCGCCGACCGGATCGGTCAGTTAGCTGACGACACCACTCTGAACCTTGCTGAACTGCGGAAAAGGCTAAATCGCGTGCACCGTGATCTGGCCGCAATACTGCAGCCCATCTACGGGTCGTACGTCACCCACCTGCTCGAAAGAAACCGGCGAGAGCCAGCAGCGGACCTCAATCCGCTGGTCCCGATATTCGAGCATCTGCTGAAAACCAGCAACAGCCCAGAGGACGACGAAGAGAGGCAATACCGGCGGTGGCTGGCAGGTATGTTCAACCCTGACGAGGCAACCGCCGAGCGTTTTCATGCCCGATGGAAGGCATCGACCGCGCAGTGATATACCCGCAGATCTCCACAGCAGAAAGAATCCACACTCTCATCCGACTGTGGGAGGGCGTGGATTCCATGCCGACCGCATTAGATGACGTAGCGGCAGCACTCACGTCCGCAGGAACAGCGGTCACAGCCAGCGAACTCGAAGCCGCAGCGGCCGGAGGGCAGGAGTTATCAGCGGAGATCCTCGCTGCGCTCGCCAGACACTTCCGAGCCCAGCCTGAGTACCTCACAAGCAGCGATTCCGCGGTGTACGGCCCGATCCACGCCGAGGCAACCCTCATTCGCAGAATGAAAGATGGCGGAGTTACACAGCTCTATCTGCGAGGAGCCCCTACCTCAGCTACGAGGCGCCTGCTCAGCCAGCTTCTCGGGAAGCATCAGCGCTAACTCCCGGCCTACCGAATCCACGAAACCCAGCCACTCATCGGCTGTCTCGCACTTGGGCACGTAGAAAACCTCGCTAGATAGCACCTGGTCCCGCAGACTGCCCATTACCAGTCGCGCTACTTCGCGCGGGTCCACATGATGCTCGACTCCTGGGGCCTCGCAAGCTCCCAGAGCGCGCAACCCGTCGTAGATTTCAGCTGCCATCCGCAAGCGGGCCTGTCTCGAGGAAAGCGCATTGCCCGGCCGCAGAACGACTTCCGGTACCTTTGCTGTCACCACTGACCACACCGTGGCGACTCCATCGACTTTTCGGCCCTTGACTCGTGTGATCAGAGCACGCGCACACACTCCTGCAGCCGCAGTCATCAGTACGGCGAAAACCCATGTATTCGCCGATTCCTTCGCGGACACCACCGCTGAAGCGGAGTCAAGTGCCTTCATCACAGCCGCCACTAGCATTGTCACAGCGTCAAGGAACATCAGGCCCAGCACCACAATCACGCCGAGCACCGTCGCGTTACCCGCTGAACGGCCGCGTCTTACTATCGACCGAAAATACGCGCCCGTCACGCTGAACAGCCCAGCGCTTACCGGGAACGCGAAAAGCGCAAAATAGGTGACTGATCGCCAGCTCGCCAGCGACTCCACCGTGATGCCAGCTTCGCTGGCGGGGCGGGCCAATACGAACATCACCGCCCCCATCGCGAGCACGGCAGCGTACCGGAAAGCCATCACCCGACCGCCCGGGTTGATTTGCCACGCATTGTGCAAGCCAGACAACGCAGTTACTGACAGCATCACCGTCACGTGCACGACCACGCGCATATTCACCGGACCAATTACCTCAGCGACCAGCTGACCCACCGAGGGATCTTTCAGCACTAGTGCACCACCACCGAAGGCCAGCGCTGCGGTCAACCGGCTGGTATCGAGTGAACGCGGCAGAAACAAAAACCGGGCAACGATGATGCACCAGACGAACACCACGAGCAGCAGGTGCGGCACCGCAGGAAGACTGTTAATCACGGGCTCACCCCAGAAATGTGCCGAACATGCGAGCCGACCTTTTCGCCGTCCCCTGATCCACCATCAACGTGGCCAGAAGCTCGGCTTCCCGCTCATCGCGAGTGTCGAAGGTGGTACGGCCGAACATCATCTCAACAGCATCAGGCTCAAACGAAGGAAACCACTCTCTGAGAAGCTCCCAGGGCGGCTTTTCTCCCGACTGATGCCCAAGCAGCATATGTGCGAGCTCGTGACAGATCACGAGTTCACGGTGCCATTTCGGGCTACCCTCCGCGACAACCAGAATCGCCAGCCCTGAGCAGATGAACGTCATGCCGCACGGCGAGTCGGCAAGTGCCTGATGCGGTACCTCCTGAACCTGAATTTCAAGTCCCAAAACCTCACTGACGTCATCAATAAGTGCGTCAATGCTCCACGGCTCAGGCATTCTCAGTCGCGACAAGACGTCACGGACCCGGCGCTCAGCGGCCCGCTTATCACCGATACTCACCAGTCGCCGCCAACCATTAGCCAGCCCCGATCGCGCTGTGAATACGGGCCAGCACCGCTTCGTAGTCCACCTCAGTCACAAACTCATGCGGACCGTCCCCGACAGCCCACAGCACCGAGCGGCCGTCTGTCTGGATAACCTCGCCAGTCCCCTTTTCCGACTTGATCACAGCATCCGGCTGCGCCAAGACAGCTGCAGCTACCGAATCATGCGCTGTGACAATCAGTTCTGGGCTCTCGTACATGCGGGTCGCGTATTCGGCATACCCCGCCGAAACCGAGCGCACAAACGCGCCCCGGCTCCCTGTCGCACTCTCAAAGAGAGTGAACGGCACATGCAGCGGGGCAGTCACGTTCATGCCTACCCACAGCAGCGAATCCCCGGCCGAAGCGACAGCCGCAGACGCGGCCGGGTCATGGTTCGTGTTCGTGTCCCCCTTCATGAGGAACTGTGGGTAACCAGCGAGAACCTGGCTCGTATTCGCCTGTGGCCCCATTCCGCCCATAATTATGACTCGGCCGTAGCGCTGCAGAACCCCCGGATCTTCCCGGAGGGCGGCCGCGACATTCGTCAGCGGCGCCAGACAGAGCAAGTCACGAGACGGCTCAGCGAGATCACTAATCAACGCTGGGGCTGAGAGAGCAGACAACTCAGCCGGTGCCGCGACCCCCAGCTCCGTATCGCCTAAGCCGTCACTGCCGTGAGGAGACCCGCTGTAGTCCTTGCCCTTAGGCTCGATCCCCACAGCAATCGTGATATCAGAACGCTCAGCAACAGCTAACACCGCTGCAGCGTTACGTGCCGCCTGCGCAGCAGCGCAATTCCCTGCCGCCGACGTCACGGCCGCGACCTTAATGCCAGGATCACAAAGGAGCGTTAGCAGCGCGAGCGCATCGTCGATGCCGCAGTCAGTATCGACAACCACCTCACGCACGCAAACCTCCTCCAAACAAGCGACCTGCAGAGCTTAGGCCAGTTTCCACTGTTCTCAGTGCAATCTGCGCCACACAGACCGGGCAGAAGCAACAACCTCTACCATTATTATGAGATATGGCCGGCGTGTCGGACACCAGTCTGCGGCGGGCGGATATCAGAATGGGACGCATGGCTATGCCCCATAAAGGACCACGGACTCCGTTTCTCACGAGGCTGCGCCCCGATATCAAAGATGCTCTGCATCAAGCGGCGCGCGCGCGCGGCATGACCGCGAATGACCTGATCGCTGAACTCATCATTCAGCACACAGGGCTAGACGAGGACAACCAGGAGGTATTGGCCTTCCGCGAAACCGCGTAGCAAAAACAAACACGGAACGCCTACAACAGCAGAAAACCCCGGTTAGCGGCCGGGGTTCTCGGATCATGTTGTTGGTGATCAGGGTCGGGTTGGCAGCTCAATCCTGATCGGGTGTTCCTCCCATAGAGAGGAACATAAGTGCTTCCAGGCACTTATGAGGGTAGCGCACACCCTCGTCAGTACCAAGAATTTCCGCAGAATGTCCACCGGACAATCTCAGATGATGTGCCGACACTGCTCGGCTCTGGACTAGCCGCCTTCGCAGAATCTGTAAGGTCGCGGCCACACGCAGTGCCTTGCTGGAATCACCGCGCGCAGTGGCTCATGGCAGTGCAAACCGCCTTCCTTGTTCACCAGAGAGAACTACGGCGGCGGGGACTCAGCATCCGCGCCCGGACACTCTTCGCCATTGCCGCTGCAATGGCGATGGCAGCCGACCACAGCACAGGCCGCGAAATGCGGCTAAGTAATCACACCCTCGCCGCCCGTGCGGGCTGCTGCGAACGCACCGTGCAACGCGCCCGATGTGTGCTGCGAGCCCTCGGCGTAGCGAGCGAAATAGCGCGGGGACGGCTATGTACACGCACTGAGCGCATAGAGCTGCGGTGGCGGCGCGGCGACAGTTCCCGCGGATGGGCGTCAGTGTGGCACCTGCACCCCCGGCGACCACTTGTGGATAAATCACACGCGGAATCCACTGGTAGACAGAAATTGTCACCCCACCCGAAGGGTAAGCGCGTAAGCGCGAAATCCTCTGTTATGAAAGAAGTTACTACCCTGCGCGGCTACCGCCGCGTGGCTCATACGCCCCCCCGGAAAGGGCTGGCGCTCAGTCTCGCGCTCCGCGCTCACCCCCGCACTCCGCGCTGGGTGCACCGCCACTCCCCTGCTGCATGGGCAGCAAGTCTGCAGGCAGCGGCTGCAGCTGGGTGGACCGCTGACGATGTGGTGCATCAAATCTCACGGTGGGCATGTGAGACCTGGATACCCGACGCCCCTCACCGCCCGATCGGGCTACTCGCACGGATTCTCAAATCGGCTGACCTCACACACCGGCCAGCCGCAGAGCAAACCGAGCGCCGCGATCGGGCCGCTGCGCGCAAAGCAGCGATCGCGGCGTGCCCGCATTGCGATGAACTCGGATGGATCGAAGCATCTGAGGGAGCTGTCAAACGGTGTACTCACACAGCGCAAACGGAAGGTCACGATGTCCTCCCTGCTTGATCGCGCTGCTAGATATCGAGACCGCGCTCAGGTGTGCTGCCTTTTCGCTGCTCGCTCTTCGAAACGTCGCCGACGTTTTCCACTGTCATGTCAGCGAGTGAATGCGGGTGCGCCTGGCGAACAGCCTGAAGGGCATCAGTAAGGTCGGCCGGCGGCGAGGTGACCTGGGCTTTCAGCCAATCTGTAGCGCGCGAGAGCGCGACCGCACAATCCCCAGAGTAGGTAGGAGGCCACTCGATTCCGCTTTCCGCGATACGTTCCAGTACCGCTTCAGGGGACACCAAACCCGTGCGGAAAAGGGCGGAAACAAAGTCATGGTCCTTGCCCCTGCCTGCGAGCGCTTTCGCAGCACACAAGTCGACGGCGTCAAGACAATACCCTGTACGGCCGTACTCGCCACCGACACCGTCTGAGGCATCGAGCTTTACAAGCCGGTTCGCCCAGCCATGCGGAAGCACCACCACATCCTTATGGATGCCCTCTACGTAGTATCCATAGGTCCGGTGGAAGGGGGATGCCTCCCCCACCAGCGCGTTGAGAATCTCGATCTTTTCCTCGACCACCGATTGTGACTGTGCCGCAAAAGCAGTTCCGGGAGTGATGTCGACTTCTCGCGACATCAGGGCCTCCTCCGGAAGCCTGGATTCTTCAAAGCTGGCGTGAATCGCCTGGGAGCCGAAGACGACGACGTAAGGCTCCTCGAGATGTGCGCACGCCGCGCGCACCGCTCTCGCGATCTCCTCGCGCTTCACCGCTCGAAACGCCGCCGCGTGGCGCGGATAACGTCCCGACGCTCATTCTCCTCAAGGAGAACCGACAGCGGAGAGAGATTCCGCATCTCCAGCGAATCCTCGTCATCTGACTCCACAATCCGGCGTACCGACTCCAGGTCACCGGTGCGGACGATTCTCTCCCACCGCTGCACACGGTCAATCATGGCGGTACCCTGCACCCTTTTCCGAGTCAGAGTCAGCAGCTCGCGAATAGCAGGCGTGTCCATCCGCAGATGGTTCCGCTCAATCTTCTCCAGAACGGCAGTCTGCATGAGCTTCTGCCGGACAGCCTTACGTGTTTCCAGCTCCAGCAAGTTGCTCACCTCCTGCCGCATCGTGTCGTCTCGCCTTAGTGTACGGCGTGAGCCTCAGCTGAGAGACTCCTACTTGCTAGCAAAGCAACATTGCTAGCGCTACAAATGTAGTAACAAGTGCACCCATGTGGCGCTTGCCCCGTACCTCCGCACTGCAGAGAGGCTCGCCGATGACCCTCCACCGGCTGCTGCTCACGCATCTCTACACCGGATACACCCGCACCTGGACTGACCGGCGTAAGAAGAGCCTCAACGCAGCCTTCGACGGAAGCGCCCGGCGGCCCACGGAGAGTGACATCACCGAGTTGCTTGCCGCCGCGACCGGAGACCTCGAGAGTCTCCTAGTGGACTTCTTCTGGAAAGCGGCGAACGTCGCTGGCACGCCTCCTGCCGGAACCCGGATTCGTACATATGCAAGCGACTTCGCTCACTACTATCCGCCAGCAAACTGCTGCCCCCACGAACCGGACTTGATACTGACAACTCCGGCGAGCGACCCGTCCGATCCCCCAGTGCCACGAGTCGTTGTCGAAGTGAAGGGAAACGCTCACATAAATGGGAGGCACGGGTATTGCACGCATCTTCCTGGCCGATACAACAACCAGGTTCTGGCCTACCCGACAGGCTGCTGGACCAACGCTCCTCTCGATGACACAGCGTTCGTGTGGTTAACCCTCGACAAAGCTCTCCGGCACCCACTGGGCCCATGGGGACGTGGCGGCATCATCGACGCTGACTACGTTAACGGCAACCTACAGCCCTACCAGCAAGCGCAAGAGACCTGGAACGCTGCCGGATGGGGCGACCTCCTCACAGCACTGGCCGTCAGCGAAGAAGGCCGAATCACCGCGAAAATAATCCATCACTGGCTACAGGGAAAACCTTAGAGGCCAACCGCGCAGCAACACTCCACTTCGCGTCCTCTATAACACCCATCTCAGAGGCCCAGCAGCGCATACGTAGTTGCTACTGTAGTTGCAAAGCTTGATATGTAGCGCTACATATCAAGCGCATTTCGGGATGAAGACAGGCCCGCAACGGCACCGTGGTTGCTTCCTGTGTAGCGCTACTATCTTCTCTATACAACACTCGTTTGAAGGGTAGCTTCTATGTCACCACGGGTGATGGCCTTTGCGAATCACAAAGGCGGCGTAGGGAAGACGGCAACGACCACGGGGCTCGCGGCGGCGATTGCCGCTAAAGGTGGTCGCGCGCTTCTTATAGACATGGACCCTCAGGGAAACGCGACCACGGGGGTCGGAGTCGTTTGTGACGACTCGAAACCTAACGTCGCGCATATCCTCGGTCAGCTGAACCGCGGCGGAGCGGGAGAGTGCATCACACCTACGTCCTGGGATGGGGTCGACATCATTCCAGCGGGATTGGACCTGTCGCACATAGCAAAGTCCGGTGACGAGGACATTCCATGGAGGCTGAAGCTCGCGCTGGAAGGGGCGGATCTTTCCCAATACACGGCAGTGCTGATTGACTGCCCGCCTTCAGTTGGACGTCTACTGTTCGCGGCGCTAATGGCCGCGGACGGTGTAGTCGGGGTCATTAAGCCTGAAGTCGACTCCGTCAAGGGCTTCCGTGACGTCGAGACAATACTCGAAAAGGTTCAGGCCATCACTGGAGGTCCCGAACTCCAGAAGATCATCATTTCGGACAAAGACAGTCGCTGGAGTTCCCACGATTTCCACGAAGGGGAACTACGGCGCTACTACGGCGATCTCGTCGCTCGCACGATCGTCCCGCATCTCACTGCCCGCGCGGACGCCCATGAATCGCAGCAGTCACCCTACGCCTGGACTAGGGGCAAAGCGGTGTCGCTGCGGGTGGCTTACGACGGACTGCTCGATGAGCTCGGCCTCAAAGTGGATGGAAGGAAGAACAATGGCGCGCAGATCAGCACTCCCTGAGGGGGGAAGGGGAAACCCCGCGGACGACATTCCGCCCAAGCCGCCGACTGAACCCGAACTGCCAGCAGTGCCGGAAGGCCGGAAGATCAGTCAGAAGGTGCAAGTCAATCTGCGAATCGACCACTCCATCGCCGAGCGGATCGACGAAGCAATCCTGGCCATCTCCTACAAGCAAAAACGCAGGATATCCAAAGCCTCATTCGTTGAGGCAGCCTTTGAGAGCTACCTCAAAGAGCTAGGCTACTAGCATAGCTAACGTCCTAGCGCTTGTACGCTAGCGATGCTCGAACCGACGGAGGTTTAGTGTGGCTCTGGGTGTTGTTCCCAGGGCCACAGTGCTGTTGCGGTTGTCCTGTCTACCAACCCCTCGGTCTCCACGAGCTTTTGATTCTCGCCGCAGCCGCTCCATGGCTTCCTTACGTTCAGAGTTGATTCGAGCCCTTTTCATTTGTTCAATCGGCAGCGCCAAGCTCATGTGTGGTTGAGCGCCACACATCAGAAGCCCGCACATGCGTGTAGCCGACTACAGGCGATTCGTGTACACACGTCCGACACTGACATCAAACTGCACGCGATCCAGAGGCTGCGACGAAGACTACTCCTGGATCGACATCACACACCTCGACGAGGTGGCTAGCCAACGGCCGAGGCTGACGATTCTTCGTCAGCGAGGAGTGGCAGCAGGGGCATCATTGTTGATGACACGATTAGGCCCGGAACTCCCGAAGCTGGCCTGAGCCGCAAGGTAGCGCTGTCTCGGGGTTCCGGTAGTAATCGCGCGGAAAACAACACATATGGCTGGACCAGCGACGATGCCGTCGTGATCGGCTCGGGCGGTGCGCTGGTTTGCGTCAGATGCGGGGTGGGGCGGGGCTGCTGATGATGCGGTGGATGGTGGAGCGACCGACGCTGTATTCCTCGGCGAGGTCGGCCAGGCTGGCGTCGTCGCCGGGGTCGTGGTAGCGGCGGTGGATCGTTTTGCGTGCTGCGAGAGGCAGTTTCGGCTGTTTGCCCTTGAGGCGGCCCTTGGCGCGGGCCTTGGCCATGCCTTCACGGGTGCGCAGGTGGCCCAGGTTGGCCTCGAATTCGGCGACCATGGCCAGGGTTTGCAGGAAGAGTTTGCCGAACGGGTCGTTCCAGTCGTAGACGGAGCTGCCGAGCCCGAACAGGACATCGCGCTTGCGCAGGTCGGTGAGGATTTCTCCGGCTTCGGCCATGTTGCGGGCGAATCGGTCGAATTTCGTTGTGGTCAGCACGACCTGCCGCCCGCTGACGGCCGCCGCTGCCGAGGTCACTGCGGCGAGCGCGTTGTCGAGGCCCGTGCGGTTGCGGCGGGTGGTGCCGGAGAACCCGGTGTCGATGAAGATCCGGTCGCGTGGAACGCCGAGAGTGAGGAGTTGGTCGGTTTGGATCTCGACGTCTTGTTCATCGGTGGAGCAACGGCAGTATCCGACGCGGAACGGTTCACCCATACCCGGAATTGTTCCGGATAGCGGGGGTTGAGCGGGACGGTACGCGGAACACCTCTACGGAACACCTGCGAGCTGGGCGGCAGTCCGCGGATCGTGGTGTTCCGGTGGCCGATCGGCTTACGGGACAGTCGTCGAGTGCCGGTCTGCGGGGTTCGGTGGCAGGTGGGGTGGATTGTCGGGCGGGGCGTGGACGATGAGGATGTCGCAGTGGGCGTGGCGGGCGAGTTCGATGGGCAGGGTGGGTAGCCAGCGGGCCAGCAGCGGGTGGCGGTGGGGGTGGCCGGTGACGATGAGGTCGGTGCCGGTGGTGGCGGCCAGGTGCAGCAGGGCGTGCAGGGTGGGTGGGGCCAGGATGTGGGTGGTGATGTCGGTGGCGCCGTGGGCGGTGGCGTGGTGGCGGGCGGTGCGCAGGATCGTGTCGGTGGGGGTGGTGCCGCGGAGTTGGTAGGCGTCGGGTCCGAGCCGGTCGAGGTCGGGGCCGAGGGTGTGGGCGTCGATGTCGTGGCGGGCGCACAGGATGAGCAGGCGGGCGTGGCTGGCGCGGGCGAGTTCGGCGGCGTGGTCGATCACCCGGTAGGAGCGGTCGGAGCCGTCGGTGTCGACGAGGATGGTGTGGTAGGCCGTCATGACGACCTCCCTTTCACGGTGAGTATCAGCTGTGGGGGTCCTGCAGTGTGGATGCCGGTTCGCGCACCGTGGTCGTGGTCGTGGTCGTGGTCGTGGTGGGGGTGGGCCGGGGTGTGCGTCCGGGGGCGAGGATGGCCAGCGCGAGTGCTCCGGCCGCGGTGATGGCCGCCAGCGCGAGCGCGGCCTGGGTGCTGCCGTGTACGAACGCGGTCTTGGCGAATTCGGCCAGTGGCTGGGCGGCGGGTCCGGCGCGGTCGGCGACCTGCAGGGCGGCGGCGAGGGAGTCGGCGACCGGGCCGCGAGCGGGTTCGGGCAGCTGGGGCAGGGCGGGTTGGATGTGGTGGGTGTATCCGGCGGCGAGCACGCTGCCGGATACGGCGATTCCGATGGCCGCGCCGATCTCGCGGGCGGCGTCGTTGACGGCGGCGGCGACACCGTGTTTGGCCACGGGGGTGTCGGCGACGATGGCGTAGGTGGCCGGGGCGGTGCACAATCCCAGCCCGGCGCTCAGGATCAGCAACGGCCACAACAGGTCTGGGTAGTCGGCGGCCAGGGTCAACCGGCTCACCAGGAAGAGTCCGGTCGCGATGGCGAGCAGCCCGGTGACGGTCATCGCCCGCAGCCCGACCCGGCTCGACAGCCACGGCGCGATCACCGAGATCGCCACCAGCGGCACCGCCATCGGCACCAGGCCCAGCGCCGAACCGAGCGGCCCGTACCCGAGGATCAATTGCAGGTATTGCACCAGCAGCAGGAACACCCCGAAGGTGACCAGGAACTGGATGGTCACCGACAGTGACCCGGCCCCGAACCCCCGCCGGGCGAACAACCGCACATCCAGCAGCGGCGCGGCGACCCGCAACTCCATGATCACGAACACCACCGCCGCGGCGACACCGAGCGCGAGGGTGGGGGTCACGAGCGGGTCGAGCCAGCCGCGCGCGGGGATCTCGACGCAGGCGAACACGATCGCCGCGATCGCGATCGCCACCGCCACCGCGCCCACCCAGTCCACCGGCGGGTGTTCCCGCTCGCGGGATTCGGCGATGGTGCACGCCAGCGCGGCCAGCACCACCCCGGCCACGGTCAGTCCCACGAACACCGATTCCCACGACCACCGCGCCAGCAGCAGTCCCGAGCCGAGGATCCCGAGCACCGCACCGGACCCGGCGACCCCAGCCCACACCCCGACCGCGCGCCCGCGATGCGCTTCGGGCAGCCCCGCGGTCAGGATCGACAGGGTCGAGGGCATCACCAGTGCCGCGCCCGCGCCCGCCGCCGCGCGGGCCGCGATCAGCCACACCGGCCCCGACATGAGCAGCGGCAGCGCCGAGGCCACGGAGAACACCGCCAGGCCCGCGATCAGCACGACGCGGCGCCCGTAGCGGTCACCCACCGCGCCGGCGGGCAGGACCAGGCACGCCAGGATCAGGGTGTAGCCGTCGACGATCCAGGTCAGCTGCGATTGGGTCGCCCCGGTCGCGACCGCGATCAGCGGCAACGCCGAATACAGTGCAGCCATCGCCGCGACGACCAGCGCCACCGCCAGGCACGACACCGTCAGCATCCACCATTCGGCCCGCGCCAGCACACTGTGACCGTCAGTCGTTTCCGGTGCGTTCACCGGCACCTCCCACCCGACGAAACCATCGGTATCGCTTCGCTACCATGAGTATCACAGGCGAGAGTGGTTGCGATAGAGTCGAAATCGGACACATTCACCGCCGCCCGTTTCCTTGGAGGTCTTCCCGACCATGACCACCCGCGACCAGGCCGACACCCGCACCGGACCCGCCGCGCCCCACTCCGCCACCGGCGAGCAGGACGCGGATCTCGATCAGGCCGATCCGCGGTTGGCGCGCTCGCGGGCACGGTTGCTCGACGCGGCCACCCATCTGCTGGCCACCGGCGGTATCGACGCGGTCACCATCGACGCGGTCACCCGCACCTCGAAAGTCGCGCGCACCACCCTCTACCGGCACTTCGGCAGCAGCACCCACCTGCTCGCGGCCACCTTCGAACGCCTACTCCCACGCGTGGACACCCCACCCGACGACGGGCCCGTGCGCGAGCAGTTGATCGCGTTGCTCACCGCCCAAGCCGACCTGATCGAGAACGCTCCCCTCCAGCTGACCACCCTGTCCTGGCTGGCCATGGGATCCATTACCCCCGACCCCGGCGCACCCCCTGACTCGGGCGCGGTCACCTCCCTGCGCGCCCAGGTCATCCGCCGCTACCGCGAACCGTTCGACCACATCCTCACCAGCCCTGAGGCCCGCGCCCACCTCGGCGACCTCGACACCACCTTCGTCATCATCCAGCTGCTGGGCCCGATCGTCTTCGCTCGCCTCACCGGGCTGCACAGCATCGACCACCACGACTGCGCACGCCTGGTCGACGATTTCCTCACCGCCCACCACAACCACAACACCCGCAAGTAAAACCGACAAAAGCCCGCACGTACGGAGGTCGGGTCAACGGCTCTGGCTCAATTCGGGTGTGAGGGATACCAGAGCCGTTGATCGAACACTCCTGGACGAGGCCGCTGCTGCGTCGTCGTGTCCCGTGTCAAGTAGTTGGCAGGTTTTCGGTCTCGGGGAAAGTTGGGGATCCGAGGGCCGACCAGGCCAGGGTGGATCTGGATCGGCCGGTTCCAAGCGATGGCTTCGTGCGGCCGGACGGTGTTGTGCTCGACCCGGTAGGCGTCAGCGTGCTTCACCACGGCCAAGACGTCATCGATCTCCTCGAGGAACAGTCGCTCGTACTTCAGCGACCCGAAACCGCGTTCGCGCGAGCCGTTCTGGCCCGGCGACCTGACTCGGGTACCGACGTGGCGCAGTTCGGGGTGTGCGGTGACGAACGCCTCGAAGCGGAACGACCGGAACGGGCCGCCGTTGTAGGTCACGATCGTCGCCGCGGGCTCGAGACCACGGCCGGGCTCGCGTGGGCACGTTTCGGCCAGCGGGTGGTCGTACGACTGCTCGTAGTCGGCCAAAGCGCGCTCGATCGCGGTGATCGCGTTCGTGCTGGTTCGCCGTCGGCGACACATGCCAGGGATGCTCGTATTTGCTCCAGTAGTCCCGGCAATCCGCGATACGCCACGTCCCGCCAGCGGTGGTCTCGAACTCACTGAAGTCCAAACGCTACACCTGATTCGGGCCGGTGGGCTCGGCGGCGAACGCAGCCTTGCGGCTGGCGGCAGCAGACCCTCGTCTCGCAGGCACCGCAGCACGGTCGCCTGCGACACCGGGTGCCCGTCGCAACGGCACATCGCCCACACCTTGCGATGGTCGAACCGGACCGCCGCCAGCACTGCAGGTGGGAATTTTCGCAGGTACCAGCAGGAAGTATCCAGGGCCGCCAAGTGGCCGTGATCGCGCGGCAGTCGAGGTTTGGCCTGCGAGGTTCTCGGCTGACTCAGCGTGGGGTATGTCGCACCACCCGGTCTGCGTTCGCGGCGTGACTGAAGAGAGGCGTGACCACTAAGGCCGGGCAAGGTACTCGAAGTCGGACTGTCCGCCGCGGATCCTAACCCCACGATGTGAGCAGGGACCCGTGCTCGATGATCTAGAGAGGATTCCTAGATTTCGACGACGGCAAGCTCTCCTTCGGCATGCAGGGAGCGCAGGCGCTTCTTGTCGAACTTGCCGACCGAGGTCTTGGGCACCTCGGAGACGAAGCACCAACGCTCGGGCAGCCACCATTTGGCGACCTTGCCAACGAGGAAGTCACGCAGATGGGCAGGTGTGGGCTCGCGCCCGTCACGTACGACGATCACCGCGAGGGGACGTTCCTGCCACTTCTCGTCCGGCACCCCGATCACAGATGCCTCGAGCACATCGGGGTGTCCGGCGAGCAGCAGTTCGAGCTCGACCGAGGAGATCCACTCCCCGCCAGACTTGATCACGTCCTTTGTGCGGTCGGTCAGCGTGACGAAACTGCGTTCATCGATCCGACCGACGTCGCCGGTGCGCAACCAACCGTCCTGAAACTTCTCCCCGTCATCCTCTTCGCCGATGTACGAGCCGGTGATCCAAGGTCCGCGCACCTGCAGCTCGCCGACGGCTTCGCCGTCGTGCGGGAGCTCATTGCCCGCGTCGCCGACGATCCTCAATTCCACACCTGGAACCGGACGGCCTTGAGTGGCTCGCAGGCGCCACCGCTCCTGCGTGTCGAGCGATGCCGGCGGACGCGCGACGGTGGCCAGCGGCGAGGTCTCGGTCATTCCCCACGCCTGGACAACCTGTACGCCGTACTTCTCCTCGAAGATCTCCATCAGGTGAACGGGCACGGCGGAGCCACCGCAGGCAACCAGGCCGAGAGAGGAGATGTCGTAGCTGGGGTTGGCCTCCACGAAGTTCAGCACGTCGTTCCAGATCGTCGGGACCGCGCCTGCGACGGTTGGCTTCTGGGCATCGATGAGCCGTACCAGCGGCTCGGCCTGCAGGAACCGGTCAGGCATGAGAAGGTCGGCACCTGCCATGAGGGCGGCATAGACCAGTCCCCAGGCGTTGGCATGGAACATCGGCACAATAGCGAGGATCCGGTCATCGCAGCCGACTCGCAGTCCGTCGGCGGCGCAGGCCGCCATCGAATGCAGGTAGGTCGACCGGTGGCTGTAGGCGACGCCTTTGGGGGTCCCGGTGGTACCGGAGGTGTAACACATGGCGGCTGCTGACTGCTCATCGAGGTCAGGCCAGTCGAACGTCTCGGGCTGAGCGGAGATGAACTCCTCGTAACCCACGACTGTGAGCCCGTCACGGTGCAGCGGGGTGAGGTCCACCCCCCCGGTCACGACGACGGTGTGCACACTGGTGATGTGCGGCAGCACGGGGGCCAGCAGCGGGACCAGGCTTCCGTCGAGAATCACGACCCGGTCCTCGGCGTGGTTGCCTATGTAGACGAGTTGATCTGAGGCGAGGCGTAGATTGAGAGTGTGCAGTACCGCGCCCATCGAGGGCACCGCACAGTAGGCTTCCACATGTTCCTGGTTGTTCCACATAAAGGTTGCGACGCGCTCATCGCCTGTGATCCCGCAACCGCGCAACGCGTTGGCCAACTGGGCGGACCGCCGTCCGATCTCGGCGAACGAGGCGACCTTCACGCTCCCGTCGGGCTGCAAGGTCCGCACGGTTGCCGAGCCATGCACACTCGAGCCGTGGCGCAGAATCGCCGCAGTTGTCAACGGGACGTTCATCATCGTGCTCTGCATAGCATTCCTTGTTGAGAGAGTTGCCTTCGAACACAGCGATCCGGAGACCGAGCGTCCGGGGAAAAGTGGGGCTGTCAGCGATCTGCAGCCATAAGCGAGCTTGAAGCAGACTCCAGGGACTCGACCAGGTCCAACTCCAGCTCTGGCAGCCGGCTAGCCGCCAAAGACATCCCGGCCGCGCGCGCTCGCACATCAACGTCGCGCCGGATACCGGCACGTGCAGTCTCGGTCCATGCCTGCGCACAACGGCTGGCGGAGACGGCGAGTTGAGCGGTGGCGAAGTCGCCGGTCAGGCGTGCGACATCCGCGCAGCCATCGGCGAGCAATCGGCGGAACAGCCCGCCGCCGGTACCTGCCTTCTCGATAAAAGCGCTCAGGCTGAACAGGAGGATCTCGAGGTCGTCTATCGGAAGATCGGCCCAGGTCCGAACGTCGGCCGCCAGCTGTACGACCGCAGCTAGGCCCTCGGCCCCGGCCGCCGCTGTCGTGAGATCGACGATCCCGGGCTGCGACGGGCGGCGCATACTGGCCGCGGACTGGCGAAATGCCTCTGCCGCTACTTCCGCCACGTCTGGCAGCGCGTCCGGCCAGATGATGCGGTAGGTGCAGTGGCGCGTCGGTTCCGGGAAAGACTTCGAGGACCGCGCCCGAGCCAGCGCATCGAGCGGGACCTCCTGCACCTCGGCGCGGTCATTGTCCACGACAAAAGCGATCCCCTCGGCCTCGTCGTGACCGATCACGACGATATCGTGGCGACTCATCCGCAACTGGACCCGCAGGTACGGCAACTCACCGATGTCGCCCCACACCAGACTGGGTCTGCCTGCTTCGATCTCGTCGAGAACCCATGACCATCCCTCGCGAGGATCGTCGGTCGTGAGAACGTGGACCTGTCCGCCGAGTCGGCGGGGTAGATCGACTTCGAAGTCGGCACCTCGTCCCACCAGGTACAGCGGTGGGACGAGGTCGCTCGACCGGAGGTAGGATAGCCCCACCGCGCCACCGAGCGCGAACACCAGACCTTCGTCGGGCGGTCCATCCCACCCCAGACCATGCCAGTGCAGAAGATCGCGCATCGCGCCAGAGCCGCAATGCCCCGCCATCCGATGCGGGTAGTCCTTGATCAGGGTTCTGCGGGGCATAGGAGTTCCTCTTCGGTGGATCGGCGCACGACGGGGTTCGAAGACTGGATCAGTTGCTCCGGATTCTGTCCAGGTAGGCCTGGCGTATCCTCATGTCGACGTCGTCGAGGAACACCGAGTCCGTGCCCAGGGCCGATCCGAGCCAGGTAGCCAACCGACCGGGGACGAACTTCATCGCGGCGACCATGCCGCCGGCGAGGCGGGTGACACGCACGAAAGAACGCGGATTCTCGATCAGATCGGCTGTCGCTCGAGCGATCTCCTCGGGCTCGGCGTTGCGCAGTCCCTTGGCCCCAGCCGTCCCAGCGACGAGCTCGGTGTTGGTGAACGTAGGCCGGACCGTGGACAGCTGGACCCCGGACTTGCGGTATTCCTGTCGTGCTGCCTCAGTGAACCCGATGACCGCGAACTTGGTGCCGCAATAGGTCGCCAGACCGGGTACGGCGAGCTCACCGGCCAGTGATGCGGTGTTGATGATGTGCCCGGCACGCCGCGGCAGCATCCGTTGGAGGGCGAGTTTGGTCCCGAAGATGACTCCCAGGACGTTGATCTCGACCTGCCGCCGGGTCACCGCGTCGGCTTCCTCGTGGGCGTGCCCGGTGGGCATGATGCCCGCGTTGTTGATCAGCACGTCGAGGGGGCCGAGGCCCCCCTCGACCAGGTCGAGAAATTCGCGGAACGAGTCGGGATCGGTGACATCGAGGCGGGTGACGACCTTCACCCCGAGCTCGACGGCGGCCTCTTTGGCACGTGCCTCGTCGACGTCGCCGATGGCGACGCGGTGGCCTCGTCGGATCAGCTCCTTCGCGGTCTGGTAGCCGATGCCGCGGGCTCCGCCGGTGATCGCCACAGTCTTGGCGGCAGTGTGGGGGATGTGCGTCGTCACTTGCTGTTCTCCTTGTTCAGGCCGAGGCGTTGCCACAGGCCGCGGCCGGCTGCCGCGCGCAATACTCTTTCGGCGATGGCCGCACGCCGGGAGGTGTACGGGTACCACGTGAGTTCTCGTGCCGGGACAGGAATCCGCGGCTCGGTCACCGCCTGGACCCGGCAGTACTTGTGCAGCCCGTAGGCACCGCCGAGCCGCGCACCGATACCCGATGCCTTCCATCCACTGTGCGGCAGTGTGGTGGCGAAGAGGTTGCTGAAGACGTCGTTGATGTTGACCGCACCCGCGTCCAGGCGTTTCGCAATGCGCTGTGCCCGAGCGTGGTCGCGGGTCCACACCGTCGCAGACAGGCCGTACGCCGAGTCGTTGGCCAGACGGATGGCCTCGTCTTCATCCGCGACCAGCATCACCGGGATCGTGGGGCCGAAGGTCTCCTCGGTCATGCAAGCCATCGTGTGGTCGACACCGACCAGGACGGTCGGAGCGTAGTAGTTCCCGACCGCACTCCGGGTTCCGCCGGCCAGGACCCGCGCACCCGCCGCCACCGCCTGGCTGACGTGGCGATCGGCGATCTCGACCTGCCTCGCAGTGACCATCGCACCCACGTCGTCACCTGTCGCCGCACCCTGGGCCAGGGAGCGCACCCTCTGCGTCAGCCGGGCCACGAACTCGTCGTAGATCTCAGCTACCACGTATACCCGCTCGACGGAGATGCAGACCTGCCCTGCGTTGAACAGACCGCCCCACGCGATCCCCTCCACCGCACGAGCAAGGTCGGCGTCCTCCAGCACTATCGCCGGATCCTTACCGCCCAGCTCCAGGCTCACCGGCTTCAGGTGCTCGGCGCAGCGGATCGCGACCGCACGCCCGGTGGCTGTCGAGCCGGTGAACTGCACGAAGTCAGCGGCGTCCACCACCGACGCACCCGCTTCGCCGGCACCCACAACATGGGCCAAGACCGGAGGGGCGCCGATCTCGTGCCAGCCCTCGACGACCCGCGCACACGTCAGTGGCGTCTCCTCCGAGGACTTCGCCAGGACCGCGCATCCGGCAGCCAACGCGGGCGCTGCATCCATGAGGAAGAGGGTGATCGGGAAGTTCCAGGGCGTGATGAGCCCGACAACCGGATATGGGTGGTAGGTCTTGGACAGCCGCTTCGGCAGACTCAACAGACTCGAGGACCTGACCTGCTCGCCAGCGAGAAACCTCTCGGCGTTGTCAGCGTAGTAGGTGATGAATTCGCACGACGCGGTCGTCTCCACGAGGGCATCTGGGCGCACCTTGCCCGTTTCGGCTTGCAGCAGATCGGTGAGCTCGTCGGTGTGAGCCAGGATCCAGTCCCGCCAGCGATGCAACCATCTGGCGCGTTGCCGCGGGCCAGCCTCGACCCACCCGACCTGGGCGCAGCGGAGGTCAGCCGCGACACCGTTCACGGTCTCGCGATCATCCACAGGGACGGTTGCGATCAGCCGGCCATCGGCTGGGTTGCACACGTCCAAGGCGTCCGCTGCGGTCGCCGTGCTCATCGGTCCTCCAGGGGTGAGTGGAACCCACCGGAGATCCCGTCGGGCTGGGTGCGGCTGGTGGGTGTGTCGGTGAAAGCGTCAGCGATCACGTCAGCGCGCTTGAACATCAACGGTCCATAGGTATGCCGAAGCTCGGTCAGGATCGCGTTCAAAGGCAGATCGTCGAAGATGCCGCGCTCGCGGACGTACTCCATATGCTGGGCTCCGTCGGCGGTGAAGGCGTGCAGGAGTGCGTCGCGATCACCGTCGAAATCCACCGGCGGCACACCGAAACGCGCACACAACTCGGTGTTGAACGCAGGCGTCGCCTTCAACCACCGGCCGTCGATGTAGAGACGGCTGTAGCCGTGATAGACGAACAGGTCTGTGCCGCCCATGAGCGCTCGCAGCGCTTCGGTCTGCAGGTGATTGCGGACGTCAGCGAAACCCAGCAGCGCCGGAATCCCTGCCGCTCGGCACACCGCGGTCAAGAGCACCGCCTTCGGGACGCAATAGGCGCGCCCGGACTCGAGGACGAAGCTGGCTCGATAGTGGGCGGGATTGTCCGACACCGTGTAGGGGTCGTACCAGATCTGGTCACGGACGGCGGTGAAGAGGCGATTGGCCTTGTCCCGGTCGGTGCTCGCATCCCCAACCGCGGCGGCGGTGAATGCCCGGACGGACTCGTGCTCGATGTCGAGGAAGTCGGTCGCCCCCAAGAACGCCACCGGTGCCGGATTCATCTGCGCTCCAGGGTGATCGGCAACCCGTCGACAGGAATGGGGAGCGAGGTGTTGTCCCATCTCACTTCATACTGGTCGGGGACCGACCAGGTGTAAGTGCGCAGCATGTGGTGCAGGATCGCCTTGACCTCGAGGGTGCCGAAGTGCAGACCAATGCACTTGTGCACTCCTCCGCCGAAGGGGATCCACCCGAAACGGTGATTCTGGTCCTCATGGCGCGGCTCGCTGAAACGGTCGGGGTCGAAGGTGTCGGGCTCGGTCCAGCACGACTCGTCGAAGTGGTTCACCGCAGGAGCCACGGCCACCAGGGTGTCCGCCGGGATGTGGCGTCCGGCAATCTCCACGTTCTCGATCGTCTTGCGCATCACGATCGGCACGGGCGCCACGAGGCGCAGCGTCTCCTTGATCACCAGGTCGAGAGTCGCCATCGAGTCCAGGTCGTCGATGTCGGGGCGGCGTTCACCGAGTCGGTCGGACTCGGCCCGAGCCCGTTCCTGCCAGGCTGGGTGCTTGGCGAGGAAGTAGGCGGCAGCGGTGGTGGTGATGGTCGAGGTATCGTGGGCCGCCATCATCAAGAAGATCATGTGGTTGACGACGTCCTCATCAGTGAACGCCTCACCGTCGGCCGTGCGCGCATGGCACAGCCCCGCAAAGAGGTCGTCTCCCTGGGCACTTCGAGCCGTCGGCAGATGCCGGGTGAAGTAGTCCTCCAGGAGCGTGCGCCCATGGACTCCGGCGCGCCACCGAGTCCCCGGCAGCGGGAAACGGATGATCGAGCTGGCTGCGCGCACGGTGGCCACGAAGGCGTCGTTGATGGCGTCAGTGTCCTCGCTCCCTCCCCGACCTGCCATGAAGACCTCCGTTGCGACGTCGAGAGTCAGGGCCTTCAACAGTGGGTAGATGCGCGTGGACCGGCCCGCTGTCCACCTGCGGATGCTGGTCTCCAGCGTCGGGCCGAGCTGGTCGACGTAGCCGGCGAGCCGGTCGCGGGTGAACGCCTCCTGCATGATCCGCCGATGCATCCTGTGCTCGTCGAAGCTCATCAGCATCAGGCCCCGGTGAAAGAAAGCATCGATGAGATAGGTCCACCCGTCCTGGGAGAACGACTTCGCCTTGGTCGTCAGCGCCTCCTGTGTGGCATCCGCGCCCGCCACCATCACGATTCTCGTGCCGAAGGCGCCCATCCACCAGACCGGTCCGAAGCGTTGGTACCTGGCCCGGGTGAAGTTGGAGCCGAACCTGATGTAGTCCAGGGTGTGACCGAGCAGAGGCATGCCCGCGGTCCCTCGGACGGGCTCGAGCCCCGACCCCGCCGGGGGCGGGGCGAGCTCACGAACAGGCCACTGGTCGCTGACCCCTAGCAGGGTCGCGTCGGCCCGACTCGGCAATGGTGCCAGGAATACCGACGAGAGCCGCTCACGACCCTTCGCCAGCGGGAGCTGGATGATGTTCGTCACTGACGTTCCTTTCCGAAATGTGGGCCCGTACTCGCTGTTGTCGTACCATCGCCGCCAAGGGACCGATCACCTCAGACAGAGCCTGCGAGCACCAGTTCGGTCCGGCCAATGGGGAGTCGCTGCGTGATGACCCGCTTGCTGAACATGAAGTGACGGGGCCGGTTGATGCAGTCGGCGGCGATGAGCTCGCCCGCACGCAGGTAGAAGCAGGTGAAGTCGCGGTCCCGGGTCGGGTCGCCGCTGAGGACGACTTCGTCGTACCCGGTGTTGAGACCGGCGATCTGGAGCTTGAGATCGTATTGATCCGACCAGAACCATGGAAGCGCCGCGATCATCTTGGACTTGCCGCAGACGGTCGCGGCCGCCACCTTGGCCTGCTCACCCGCACTCGGCACGGACTCCAGGCGTATGCGACGGCCGTAACGGGCCATGTCATGGCTGGCGCAGTCCCCAGCCGCCACGATGTCGGGGTCGCTGGTCCGGGTCTGGTCGTCGATCACGACGCCGTTGTCGACGACCAGACCCGCGGCGGCGGCGAGCTCGGTGTTCGGCTCAACGCCGATACCGACAATGACGAGGTCGGTGGGAATTGATTCGCCACTGGACAGGAACACCTCGCGGACCCTGCCGTCACCTGATAGAGCTTCGACCAGCGCGCCCGTCCGGATGTTCACGCCCTCCTCCCGGTGGATCCGGTCGAAGAACGCCGATACAGCGGGGGCGGTGACCCGTTCGAGGACGCGCTCGGTCGCCTCGAGTACAGTGACCTCCAGACCGAGCGCACGCAATGAGGCGGCCGTCTCCAGTCCGATGTAGCCGCCGCCGATGATCACAGCCCGACACCCGGGGCTGGTGGCCTCTCGGATCATCTCGACGTCCGCAGCGGTGCGTAGGTAGTAGACGCCGACCAGGTCGGCCCCCGGGATGGAAAGCCGTCGAGGGCGGGCCCCAGTGCACAGCGCGAGCTTGTCGTAGGGCAGCGCGTCGCCGGTGCTCAACACGAGATGACCAGCCGAGCGGTCGATCGCCTCCACCTTCGCATTCAGGAGTTGGATCCCCTGCTCGGTGTAGAATTTGGCGCTGCGGATCGCGAGTTCGTCGAGCGTGCTCTTCCCCGCCAGGTAACCCTTCGACAGCGGCGGGCGTTGATAGGGCAGCGCCGACTCCTCGCCGATGAGGACGATCTCACCGGTCCACCCTTCCTGGCGCAGACTGGCCGCGAGTTGGGCCCCGGCATGGCCGGCCCCGACGATGAGGGCCCGCTGCGAGGTCATGCGCTGGATTTCGGGGTGAGGCGGACCATCATCTTGCTGATGCCCCTCACGAAATTGGACTGCACGTACTCTGGCTCGCCGACGACCTCGATATTGTCGAAACGGGGAAGCAACTCCTCCCACAGGATCCGCAGCTGGAGCTCGGCCAGCCGGTTGCCCATACAACGATGGACGCCGAAGCCGAAGGAGATGTGGTTGCGGGCGTTGGCCCGGTCGATGATGAACTCATCGGGCCGTTCGAACACGCGCTCGTCGCGGTTGCCCGAGGCGTACCACATCACTACTTTGTCGCCCTTGCGGATGAACTGCCCGTTCAGAATGGTGTCGGCCTTGGCGACCCGGCGCATATAAGCCAGCGGGGTTTGCCACCGGATGATCTCCGAGCCCATGTTGGGGATCAGGTCGGGGTTTGCCTTCAGCTTCTCGAACTGATCGGGGAAGCGGTTCAGCGCAAGAACACCGCCGCTCATCGAGTTGCGGGTCGTGTCGTTGCCTCCGACGATCAGCAGCACGAGGTTGCCCAAGAATTCCATCGGGCGGTCGATCAGGTCCTTGGTGTTCTCGTTGCTCTGCAACATGGTGATCAGATCGAAGCCGGGTTCCTCCCCGGCAGCCATCCGCGCTGCCTTGTCGTGCCAGAGAGCGCTGAGACCTCGCGCCATGTCGCGCATGCCGGGGAACACCTCGTCGTTGTCCGAGGGCCCGCCGTTGGCTTGCTCCAGCGACGTCGCGAGATCTGACCAGTAGACGAGCTTGCGACGCTGCTCGTACGGGAAGTCCAGAAGGGTGGCAAGCATCCGAGCGGTCAACTCGATCGAGACGTTCTGCACCCAGTCGAACGGCTGATCCACGGGCAGGTCGTCCAGCACCTCCTGCACACGCGATCGAATCAGCCCCTCCATCTCACGCAGGTTCTTCGGCGCAACAACGCCTTGGACAGCGGCCCGCTGCGCGTCGTGGCGTGGCGGATCCATCGCGATGAACATCGCGATATCAAGGAAACGAGGCGGGGCCCCGATGACAATGAACGGCTCGGCGGAGAAGAGCTCGTGGTTCTTGTCCACGGCCACGATGTCGGCATGCCGCGTGACAGACCAGAACGGACCGAACGCACTGTTGGGCTGGTAGTGGACCGGCGCCTCGTTGCGCAAGCGCTCGAAGTAGGACTGCCAGCGCCCCTGGCGATAGAGAAAAGGGTTGCTGAGGTCGATGTCGGCGAGCTCGACGTCCTCGACCGGCGGGATAGGACTCTCGACGAAGAGCTTCTCTCCGTTCGTCCCGGTCACCCATCGCCGGGTCTTGTCATACAGATGCGCGCCCTGGATCTGCAGATCCATCGGGATGGTCGACTGAACCTTGGCGGTGATTGCTTCAGGAATCTTCATCAGGTCTTAACCGTTTCTCGCCGTCACATCTGGAATTCGGGTAGTTCGACGATCAAGCCGTCCCACGCCGCCGACGCCGCCATCTGGCAGGACAGCCGGGAGGTCGGCTGGCGCTCGGGGTTCATCGCGAGCATCTCCTCCTCCTCGGGACCCGAGAGGCCGACCTGCTCGGACCATTGCGGATCGACGATCACATGACAGGTACCGCACGCGGCTTCGCCTCCGCAGTCGCCGTCGATGCCGGGCACCGCGTTGTTGGTCGCGACCTGCATCAGCGACTGCCCTTCCTCGATGGGCGCCTCGTGCTTCTGGCCATCGTGGGAGACAAAGGTGACAACTGCCATAGCCAACTCCTGGATACGTCGTCCTCAATGTGAACTTGGTCAAAGTGTTGTCGAAGACGAGCGCGGCGGCTATGTTCGGCAGAGTCAGAAACTTGTGAATTCGGCTCAAAGGGGACCAGGGTGAACCTCAACGACGAGGGTGTGCCTCCACTCATGTTCGCGCAATTGCTCGAGAGCCAAGCACTCGACTCAGACGCTGTCGCGCGGCTTCGCAACATCATGGCTCGCGAAGGAATCGACGAGACGACGTTGATCCAGCGGAACATCCAGGCCCCGATACGGTGGTTTCGCGAGGTGTACCCCGCACTCGATGTCGACCAGGCAACTACGCTCGGCTTCGCGTTCGCCGAGCAGGCTCAGTTGACGTCCTTTGGCCCGTTGAGCTTTCCTCTGGTCAGTGCAGGTTCGGTAGCCGAGATCGTCGAGCTGCTCACCTATCTGCCTTTGATCTCGACGGCCCTCAGCCCACAGTTCCACCCAAGAGACGAGGGGCTTACTGTGGGGCTCAGCGCACATACAGGCGATCCGGCCCTGAACTGCCTGGTCGTCGCGTACAGCGGGTCGGCGCTCCTGCGCCTGCTTGACATGCTCGCTGGCGATGTGCCGACCGTCACCCTCCATCTGAGCTGGTCGGCGCCGAACTTTCTGGCCAATCATGAGGACGCCCTAGCTGGGCGCCTGTACTTCGACGCTCCGACGTCATTCCTTCGTGTCCCCGCGGATACCCTCAACGAGGTATGTAGGTTCTCCGATCCCGTCGCCTATCGCCTCGCCATCGTTGATCTGCAGCAAACCCTCGAACAGCGAAGCAGAACCACGTCTTTCTCGGAGAAGGTGCGACGGCTCCTGGAGGAGGATCCCGGCAAACGAAGTAACGACTGGGTCGCACACGAGCTCTCGATATCCCGTAGCACACTCAAGCGGCGCCTGTCCGAGGAGGGGACCACCTTTCGCGAGTTGCGCGAATCATTCCTGCGTGATCGTGCGATGCTGCGGCTGCTCGACCGATCGATGTCGGTGAGTGAGATCGCTGCGGATCTCGGATACAGCGACCTCGCCAACTTCTCTCACGCCTTCAAGCGGTGGACTGGTCGCTCTCCACGCGAATTTCGGCACGAATAACCTACCCGTCCCGCCGCTGGTATAAAAAAGGCTGCGCGAAGTGGTGGACTTCGGATCAGCCTCGAACATGCACAGTGATCAGCGAGTCATATTGATGAATACTAGCTTGCCCGACCGCGGCGCCCAACTATCGGCTGTCCGCCAGATGTCGGCGCATGTTCGGCCCGTCCAGGGCGATGATCTCGGCGCCGGCGACGATCCGGTTGAGGATCGATTCGGCGATGACCGCGTCCTGGAGCGACTTGTACCAGTCCGGCGGATCGAACTGCGAGGTCACCAGAGTCGAACCTCGACCTTCACGAGCGGCCAGGATGTTGAGCAACTCGGCCGCGGTGTGCGCAGCCACCGGCGTCGTCAGGAAGTCATCCAGGACCAGCAGGTCACAGTTGTGCAGATCCGTCAGGAAATCCAACCGCCGCTGCGAGGTCGGTTCCAACACGGCGAGCCGGTTGGCCAGATCGTCGAGCCGGAAGAACCTCGCGCTGTAGTACTTTCGGCACGCGGTATTGAGCAGTGCCAGAGCCACATAGGTCTTGCCCACGCTGGACTGACCGAGCACGACAAGATTGCGGGTCGACTCGATCCATTGACAGCTGGAAAGCCGTGCGATTAGCTCCCGATTGAGGTTGCGGTCAGCCAGATAACGGATCTCTTCTACGCAGGCATCAGGGTTTGGCGTTCTGGAGGCCTTGAGTAGTTTCTGGGTCCGACGTTCCTGTCTGGCCGTGATCTCCTTATCCAGCGCGTGGAAGATCTTCTGGGAGAAGGTCCACTCGTCGCAGGCGGGATCGTTGGCCAGCTCGATGACGGTCTGCCCGAACGCGGTCATACGCAGCTGCGTGAACAACGGCATGTCCGCGTCGGTGAGGTGACGATCGATCACTTGGCCCCTCCCTCATCCGTCAAGTCGGCTCCGGTGGCTCCGGTCAAGGCAGAAAGGCTGAACTGCTCGGGCCCGGCCAGATGCGCCCCGGTGGTGTCGCGCTGTCCCGCCGGTGGCGCTACCGACGCAGCAGTCGCTGGTTCCGCCGCGGTGGTCGGTCGTGCGGCGGCCTGGGCCCGCAGCGCCGCCAGGCGTTGCTTGACCGCGGTGTAGGAGATCGCCCGTCGGGTCTGTTCGGAGACAAGTTGCCCGCAAGCCCGCTCGAGGAGTTGTTTGTCGCTCTTCCCCAGGGCGAGGATGTTCTGGCACGAGCGGTAGCCCTGGGCCTCGATGCGTTGCCGGTCGAGCAGGTCGCTGATCGCGGCCACGGTGCACGGACCGACCTTGTGGGCCTGGCGCACGAAGTACGCCCGGGACCACAGATCCGAGGATTGCAGATGCTGGGCGGGCACGTGCTCGGGGTCGGTGACGTACGAGTGCCGGCGCCCGGAGACGGCATGGGAGGCGATGACTTCTCCGTCGCACATGATTGCGAGTGTTTCGCCGGTGATCTTCACATCGACGAGCTGACCGGCGAAGGTGTGGGGCACCGAATACTTCACCGTCGCGATCTCGACGTGGTAATCCCTGTTGACCTTGGATTTCCTCCAGGTCACCGGCTGCCACCGTGCGTCGGGCAGCGCCAGCAGTTGTGGCTGCTCGTGCTCGGCGAACAACTCCCGCCGGCTGATCTTCTGTCCGCGGAACGGGATGCGGTCATTGATCTGATCGACCTGGACGTTGATGGCCTCGCCCAGGTCGTCCAGGCTGGCGAACCGGCGGTCGGCGAGTCGGCCGATCACCCAGTTCGTCACGATCTTGACCCCGGACTCGACGTGCCCCTTGTCGCGGGGCCGCACCGCTCTGGTGGGCACCGCGGCGGTGCGGTGGTACTCGAGGAAGTCCCGGTAGGCGTGG
Organism: Hoyosella sp. YIM 151337; assembly: GCF_026041215.1. Lineage (GTDB taxonomy): Bacteria > Actinomycetota > Actinomycetes > Mycobacteriales > Mycobacteriaceae > Hoyosella. Next base: position 26,754 of record NZ_JAPEIQ010000048.1, on the reverse strand, counting down.
TTGACCTCGCGGGCCCTGTCCCCGCGTGTGATCTGGTTCGACGCGGTCGAGGTGTTATCGGGCACGACCACTTGCGTGACGCCGCCGAAGTACTCGAATGCCTGCACGTGGGCATCGAGCCAGTTCGCTGCCTTCTCGTCCAGGCATCCGCAGGCGAAGACCATGCCCGAGTACGGCAGCGATGCCACGAACACCGACACCCGGGTCCTGCTGCCGGTGACCGGGTCGAAGATCGCCATCGTGGTGCCGGCCCAGTCGACCTGCATCGTGTGCCCGGGTACGTGCGCGATCCGCATCGTCAGATCGTTGACCTCGACGTACTCACCGATGATCTGGCAGAACCGCTGGTAGCTGTAGTGCCGCTGCCCCGGCGCCCCTTCGGTTTCCAGGTAGTTGGCCCACAGCACCCGCAGTGGGAGCTTCTTCTTGCCTGAGCGCTTCTTCACCGCGGCGGCGACATCGAACATCACGAAATCGATTGAGGCGTTCTTTCGCCCATCGGTGAACAAGGCGTCGATCTCCTCGGCGGTCAACGCCTCGATCTGGTCCTCGGTGGTCAGCTCCCGTTCACCGCAGATCTTCTTCGCTTTGGCGATCGTGCGGTGCGAGCATCCTGCGATCGCTTCGATCTCCCGGTACGACCTGCCTTGCAGCAACTGTGACATCACCAATCGGTAATCAGTCACCCGTGCCTCCTGTTTCGGGTTCACGCGCAGCCGAATTGCCACGCGTGAACCCGAGACGAGCACATCGCCTCGGCTACCGCTACCGGATGCTCATACTCGCGCTACCCGATCGTCAGAACCGTGCTACTCGAAACGCGTTCCTAACACACGGCCGTGTTCCAGCGACGGCTGGATCCTCCGTATCCTCGCCCTGCAAGGCGCGGACCTGGGCAACCGCATGTTCAGCATCGACCTCGCCGAAGAAGCCCGGGACGGGCGCGGTCACCCGCACCTCGAAAGTCGCGCGCACCACCCTCTACCGGCACTTCGGCAGCAGCACCCACCTGCTCGCGGCCACCTTCGAACGCCTACTCCCACGCGTGGACACCCCACCCGACGACGGGCCCGTGCGCGAGCAGTTGATCGCGTTGCTCACCGCCCAAGCCGACCTGATCGAGAACGCTCCCCTCCAGCTGACCACCCTGTCCTGGCTGGCCATGGGATCCATTACCCCCGACCCCGGCGCACCCCCTGACTCGGGCGCGGTCACCTCCCTGCGCGCCCAGGTCATCCGCCGCTACCGCGAACCGTTCGACCACATCCTCACCAGCCCTGAGGCCCGCGCCCACCTCGGCGACCTCGACACCAGCTTCGCCATCATCCAACTCCTGGGCCCGATCGTCTTCGCCCGCCTGACCGGGCTGTACAGCATCGATCACGACGACTGCGCGCGCCTGGTCGACGACTTCCTCACCGCCCACCGCGGGTAGTCGGCAAAAGCCCTGCCACGCTGCCCGATCGCCTCGTCTGCGCACCCCGGCGCGCGGTCGGTTCGGATTCAGAACAGGGTGTCGCGGACCCGCAACGGCCGGTAGCCGGTGGGTCCGAGCTGAGCCAACTCGGCGTCGATGTCGACCTCGATCGCGCCGAAGAAGTTGATGTTGGCGCTGTGCGCGGGCGAGATGTGGGCCAAGACCTCCTCGTCGATGCGCCGCCCAGCCCGGCGCATCTGCTCGACCGCCAGCCCGTAATACTCGGTGGTCCAGGTGATGAGGGCGTTGGTGACCAGGGTCAGACACCATGCCTGCTCGGTCTGGGCTTCCAAGTGACGGGCGCGGAAGGCTCCTTCGTGGGCATAGAGGAGGCCACGTTTGAGGGCGTGGATGGATTCGCCCTTGTTGAGCTGGCGCGAGATCTTGCGCCGGTAGTCAGGGTCGGTCAGATACCGGCAGGCATAGATGGTGCGGCGCATCGCCCCGTACTCTTTCAATGCTGCGGCGAGGGCGTTCTGTCTTCCCGACGCCGAGAGCTTGCCGACCAGCAGCGAGGCGGTGGCGTGCCCGAACTTCAGCGATCCGGCCAGCCGCAGCAGGTCGTCGTAATGCTCGGCGATCAGGTCCAGGTTCAACTTCCGTGTCAGCAGAGCGCCGGCGTGCGGGAACAGGGTGTCGGCCTCGGCGCGCGGCACCGGCCGGTACAGGGTGATCTTGCCCAGATCCCGGATACGCGGGGACAGCTGCATCCCCAGCAGATCGAACAGCGCGAAGTTCACCAGGGTGACCCCGTGAGTATCGGTCGCATGCTCGGTGACTGGCAGATCCGTTGCGTTGCCGAGGATTTCGTCCAGGACGTAGTGGGCTTCGCGGCGGGTGGTAACGATGACCTTGGTGCCGTAGGTGGTGTGCTGATCGGTGACGTGGGTATAGGTCGACAGGCCCTCCTCGGCGAAGAAGTGATTCACCGCACGGGCGGTGACCGATTTGCCGCGCGTCGGGAACCTCTGCCCGTCCGATGACGAGAGTGTGCCGGTGCCGAACACCGTGGTCAGTGGCAGTCTCTGGTGGTAGCCGATGATCGCCAGGTTCGCCGCGCGCAGCGTCTCCTCCCGCACATACCACTCCGCGGTCCAGGACAGAATGTCGTAGGAGATCCCCGACGCCGCAGCCATATTGGTGAGACCGAGGTTCGTCGAGTACGCCAGCAGCACCGCGATCAGATTGCGTTTCAACTCCGGGCTCCGCGTCTGCTTGCCGCCCGCGTGGGTGAAACAATCCAGGTAGCCGGTGCGCTTGTCCATCTCGATCAGCACCGACACGATCGGCGCGAACGGCAGCATCTCGGTCAGCTCGGCCTTCAACTCGATGGCCTCGGTCGGAATGTCCTCGGCGCTCAGCGGGGAGATCACCAGATCACCGGTCTCGTCCAAGCGCACCGGCCCGTCACCGGCGGCGAGCATCTGCTCCAGCTCACCGACCGCCGTCAACCACTCGTCGGTGAGCGCGGCCAACGCGGCGGCCGGGTCGGCGGGTTTGTCGACCAGGCGGCAGAATTCGGCTCGCTGCGGCTCCCATTGGGTCGGGGTGAGCAGGTAGGCGGCCGGGTCGGCGTAGCGGCGTGATCCGGGCACGAACACGTCCCCGGTACGCAGCCCGTCCCGCAACCCGAGCAGCACGCACAGCTCCCAAAAGTGACGATAGGCAACGGTATTGCCGGTCTTGCGGGCCTCCTCGAGATAACCGCGCCACTTGGTCGGCACGAACCCCGCCGGTGCGTCGTCGAACACCTTGCGGCGACCGGTCGCGTTGAGTTCGCGCAGCATGTCCACCGCGATCAGCAACTCCGTCGCCGCCGTACCACCGGAGAACCGGACCGCCGACAACACCGCCGGAGTGAACTTCCTCAGATACGAATACGAACTATCGAGAGCGGCCAGATGCCCGTGATCACGCGGCAACCGCGGCTGGGCCTGCGCAATCGCCGCACGCAACCGCTCCAACCCGATGCTTCCGCCCCGGATCAACCCGCCCACATCCTCATCAGGGATCTGCGGGTCGATGAGGATGGATAGGAGGTCATCCAGCAGCGCTTGCCGGTCCTCCCCGGTCTTCGCCCGGTCGGCCAGTTGCTCGCGCATCCGGTTCTCCGCGGCACTGAACTTCCCCGACAGCGCCTGATCGAACAACGCCACCACCTCATCGAGCACATCAGCGGCCGACTGCGCCAGCACCGTCAACAAGATCGGATACCGGCGCTGCGGATCGCGACGCTCCAACGCCTGCCCGGTCAGACGGCGGCCCAGCATGGCCAGGAACCGGCGACGCTCAGTCGGCAACACCGACAGATCAAGAGTGTCCGCGCCCAAACCGCGCACGAACTCCAGCTTCTCGACCTCGTTGCGCACAGCGGCTGTCGACGCCTCCACCGGAGGCGTCGACAGCCACCGCAACCGAGACATCCGGATCGAGACATCGGTGACCAGCAAGCCGTCCAACTCCGCGCAGCGTTGCGGCGTCAGCTCATGCGCCAACCGGTCGTAGGTCTCTCGTTGGGCCTGCTCACGCGCGTGCACGACGCGGCGGACCACGGTGTCGGGGCTGGGCCGGATCACCCGCGCCGAGATCAGATACTCACACCCCAACCGAAACAGCAGGGTCGGGGAATCGTGCTCCATCGCCCGCGCCAACAGGAACTCGTCGAGTTCTTTCAACTCCATCGCACCCGCGCTCTGCCAGCTCAGATACTGGGCCACCAGGTGCAGATGCGCGGTGCGGGTCTGCGCCCGGCGGCCGTACGAACGGATCTGCGACGCATCGACTTTCAGCTGATCCGCCAACCGTGCCACCACCACCGGCGGCGCGGCGGCGACCTTGTCCGGCACGAACCCCAGCCACGGCAGCGTGCACAACGCCACCGCCAGACCGAGCTGATCCTCCGGACCACGCCCCCGCCCCGGCGCGACGAACGCGATATCGGCCGACGTCAGCGTGAAGAACCGGAACAGCTCCTCGCGGCTGACTTCTGGAAACTCCCGCAGACGCGCCAACTCCTCAGCCGCGAATACCTGCGTCGCCATGAAACCCGACCTCCAGCACACCGACCAACCTCATCGGCAGCCAAGCCAAGCACCTACCGCACCCGCCCGCAGCCCGAACCGATCACAACACCATCGCCGCTGGTCCAGCCATATGTGTTGTTTTCCGCGCGATTACTACCGGAACCCCGTCTCGGTCAGCGGTCGGCTTTGACCTGGTCTACTGTTCGGCTCATGCGCCAGGATTGGTCGGTTGAGGATCTGGTCGCGTCGTGGACGCTGATCGGAGAGGACTGGCGTCTTGTCGGGAACAAGACTGGGGCTACCCGTCTGGCGTTCGCGGTGATGCTGAAATTCTTCGAGATCGAGGCCCGGTTCCCGAGCCAGGCCAGCGAAATCCCTACCGATGCGGTGGCTTACGTCGCCGAACAGGTAAAGGTCGACCCGACGGAGTTCCCAAACTATCGGTGGGCGGGCAGGACGATCGAGTACCACCGCGCCCAGATTAGGGCGGTGTTCGGGTTCCGGGAGTTCACCCGTGCTGACGAGGACAAACTCGCGGATTGGCTGTCGCTTGAGGTGTGTCCGGTCGAGCTGCGCGATGAACAATTGCGGGAGGCTTTGCTGGTTCGGTGCCGGGTTGAACGGATCGAGCCACCGGGCAGGATCGAGCGGATCATCCGGTCGGCGCGAGCGGGTTTCGACCAGCGTTTCTGTAGCACGACGGTGGATCGTCTCGGTGAAGACTGTGTGGCGCGGCTGGAAGAACTGGCCGGTTCGCCGCTGCTGGCGGAGTTGAAGGCCGATCCCGGCCAGCTCGGGCTCGAAACACTGTTGCGTGAGATCGGCAAGCTCGATTCGGTCCGTAGTCTTCAGCTGCCGGAAGGTTTGTTCGCCGATGCCTCGGACAAGTTGGTGCATGCGTGGCGTGCTCGCGCAGCCCGCTCGTATCCATCGGATTTGAAGGCAGCACCGCGAGCGATTCGACTGACCTTGCTGGCTGCGTTGTGCTGGGTTCGGTCGGCAGAGATCATCGACGCGCTGGTGGATCTGTTGATCGGGTTGGTGCATCGGATCAACGCCCGCGCCGACCGTCGCGTCGAACGCGAGTTGATCGACGACCTGCGGCGAGTTCGGGGCAAGGAGTCGATCCTGTTCCGGATCGCTGAAGCAGCGGTGGACCACCCTGATGACACGGTTCGTGACGTGTTGTTCCCGGTGGTCGGTGAGAAGAAGCTGCATGATTTGGTCCGGGAAGCCCGCGCCAACGAGCAATCGTTCCAAGCCCGGGTCCGCACTGTGCTGAGGGGCTCGTACAGCAGCTACTACCGGCGGATGCTCCCAGCACTGTTGGTTGCCTTGGATTTCCGCTGCAACAACACTGCCTACCGGCCTGTCATGCAAGCGTTGGATCTGCTGGCCCGCTACGCGAACACTGATGGGAAGGCCCGGTTCTATGCACCCGATGATCTGGTGCCACTCGACGGGGTTGTTCCGCGAGCATGGCGTGACGCGGTGCTTGATGACCGGGGTCGGATCGAACGCATCCCCTATGAGCTGTGCGTATTGATCGCGTTGCGGGATGCATTGCGACGCCGAGAAATCTACGCCGGTGGCGGGAACCGGTGGCGCAACCCTGACGAGGATCTCCCTCGCGATTTCGACACTGCACGCGAGATCCACTACGCCGCGTTGCGGAAGCCGCTCGACGCCAGCGAATTCATCACTAGCCTGCAGCAACGGATGAGCGATGCCCTGTCGCGACTGGATGCCGCGTTGACCGACCGCAGCGCTGGTGTCAGCCTCACCACGCGAGCCGGGCAGCCGTGGATCACCATGCCCCGACTCGAACCACTGCCCGAACCAGTGAACCTCGCCGCGGTAAAAGACGAAGTACAGCGACGATGGGGCACCCTGGACCTTCTCGATGTGCTCAAGGAAGCCGACTTCCTTGCCGAGTTCACCGGCGAATTCACCTCAGTCGCCTCCCGTGAAGTGATCGACCGCGACACGCTGCGGCGGCGCCTGCTGCTGTGCCTTTTCGCCCTTGGTACGAACATGGGTATCCGCGCGATCGTGGCCACCGGTGAACACGGTGAATCAGAAGCCGCGCTGCGGCATGTGCGGCGGCACTTCATCACCCGCGACAACCTGCGCCGAGCGATCGCCAAACTGGTGAACTCGACATTCGAGGCGCGTGACCCAGCATGGTGGGGCAACGGCACCACCTGTGCGAGCGATTCGAAGAAGTTCGGGTCGTGGGAATCGAACCTGATGACTGAATGGCATCAACGCTACGGCGGCGCCGGGGTGATGATCTACTGGCACGTCGAACGCCGCTCCACCTGCATCTACTCCCAGCTGAAATCGTGCTCGTCGTCTGAGGTTGCAGCGATGATTGAAGGGCTGCTGCGGCACTGCACCGACGCGGACATCTACACCAGCTACGTCGACACCCACGGCGCATCAGTCGTCGGCTTCGCATTCACCGAACTACTGGGGTTCCGGCTGTTGCCCCGGTTGAAAAGCATTGGCTCGATCCGGCTCTACCGTCCCGACGACACCTCAGCATACGGGCAACTCAGCCCAGTCCTCACGCGCCCGATCCGCTGGGACATGATCACTCAGCAGTACGACCAAATGGTCCGCTACGCCACCGCACTACGGCTCGGTACCGCCGAATCCGAGTCGATCCTGCGCCGGTTCACTCGAGGCGGACCAAAACACCCCACCTACCAGGCCCTCGAAGAATTGGGTCGCGCGGTACGCACGATCTTCGCCTGCGACTTTCTCGCCTCACCAGAGTTGCGGCGGGAGATCCACGGCGGCCTGCAAGTCGTCGAGAACTGGAACTCCGGCAATACCGTCATCTTTTACGGCAAAGACGGCGACCTGACTGGCCCCGACCGCGAACACACCGAAGTATCGATGCTTGCCCTTCACCTGCTCCAGTCCGCCCTGGTCCACATCAACACAACGCCTCCAGCAGCAAGACGACATTCCACGGGTCGGTGAGGGGTGCATCGTTGGCGGCGCGGGCGGCAAGCTCAGCGACGGCGTCGTTTTGCTCCACCTCGTGCAACGCCTTCAGCAGCCTGGCGACGTCCCCCGCGTCGGTAACGGCGACCTCGGCAGCAGGATTCCGGGCTAACACCTGGGCGATGGCGTCGTTTTGCTCCACCTCGTGCAACGCCTTCAGCAGCAAGACGACATTCCACGGGTCGGTGAGGGGTGCATCGTTGGCGGCGCGGGCGGCAAGCTCAGCGACGGCGTCGTTTTGCTCCACCTCGTGCAACGCCTTCAGCAGCCTGGCGACGTCCCCCGCGTCGGTGAGGGGTGCATCGTTGGCGGCGCGGGCGGCAAGCTCAGCGACGGCTTGCGACTGTCTCGCCGCATCCAGTATCAGCAGCTGCCTGCTAACAGCCCACAGATCAGAGAGGTTCACGTCGACGGCGAAATCGCGGGCGAGAAGCAGGTCAGTGGCATCCTTTTGCCCCTTCTCATGCAGACTCATCAGTAGCCAGGTGACGCTTACCGGGTCTGTGAGGGATGTGTGGGCGGCGGCCCAGCAGGAACCGTGCTGGTGCGGGTCAGTGTCCGATGACAACAGTCCGACAAGTTCGCAAGCAGCGTGGGGGTGTTGGGCGAGGATCGCCCGGTGATACAGCCGTGCCGCGTGCTGGAGCAGGCCACGGTGCTTAGCTGCGTCCGCCAGGGAAGAGAGGTCGTCGGGATCGGTGGTGTGGTCAAGCAGGGCCTGCCACAGGGATGCGCTGCCGAGCTGGTCCGCGCGGATCGTACGTAAGCGCTGGTCCAAATAGTCGGCTGGCTCGTACAACGCTTCGGCGCCGGAAGCAGTGCGCACGGTGGTGAGGGCGGTGAGGGTACACCGGATATCAGTGCGCTGCTGGTTATCGCGTTCCCCAGTGCTTAGGGCGGTCAGGGCTTTGCGTGCCCAGTCCCGCTCGGCCAGGCGCTTTTTGGAGATGATTGTGCCATCGGCTGCATCTGCCAGCAATTTGGCCGAAAGGGGAGTGCGGTGTCCCAGACGGCGCGCATCAATTGCGGCGGTGAGTAGGGCGTGTTCAACGTAAGTGAAGTGCTGATTGGGACCGTCGAGGAAGGCTTGTAGGAGCTCTGGCCCGCCGCTAAGGTGCTGCACTATTCGCCCGTCGGATTTTGCAGCATTGAGGGCGTCGATCATCCGCTGATCACCCTGCTTTTCGGCGAGCGCCCGCCATTTCTTTTGCTCGTCCTCGGAGAGGTGATCTGGAACGCGCACATGTACGGTGACTTGGGGCAGCGTAAGCACGTCGCGGACGTGGCTGTGCGGATCACCTTCCGAGCCGGGCCGGGTCAGTTTCTCCCAAGGCTGGGGCCATAGTGTCCCCACTGCGATAATGCCGATCTGCTTGACCAGGAGCTCTCGCAGGCACACTGCGGCCTCTTCAGAGTGGGAACGGTCGAAGAACCGCTGAGCTTCGTTGAGCCACAACACGGTCTGATCGTTCACTCGCCCCGCCCGCAACTGCTCAAGGAGGCTCGCTGCATCCGAAGGGCGCAGCACAACACGGTCGGGCGCGAGATAGCGCAGTGCCTCGTACAGAGCCCGTGTCTTGCCGGTAGAGGAATCGCCGGTCACCATCACCAGCACGGACGCATTGCCTGTCGCCGCTGGCCTTATTGCCTCCTGAATCCTCTTGTCGTGGCCACGTGGCATATACGGGGTCAACGCATCGAGTCCGTGGGTCACATGCGGGATGAACGGATCATGGTCACTCTGATCAGCTGCCAGGACTGCCTGGTGCACTCCGAGCGACGTCACCGGGTCAGCGTCCCCGAACCGGATCTTCTCATCGGTGGCTGAGGCCAGCGGAGGGAGCCCGACGTCACTACCAGCAGACCGGCGGCGTGCGTGGTTCACACTCCAGCCAACGGCGCCGCCGAAACCGCCGAGAATGGTCGCAGCCCCAACCGCATACGGCAGGCCCTTACCTTGCTCCTGCATTTCGCCATACCAGTACGCTCCAACCACGATGAAGACGAACACGACCGGCAACGCGGCCACTACCACCCACCTGATCCAACCGGTCCTGCGAGCCATGTCGACGATTGTGCATCACCCTTCCTGCTGAGGCGGTGCGATCCGCAACAGGCCGCCGATGCTGCATGGGCTCTTCTCCGTCGGCAGGTTAGTGTGCCTCCCTCCTTTATCACTTGTTCTGAGCCATGGCGGAGATCCCAGCTGCGAATGGGAAATACCCCGCCGCCTAACACCAATGTGGTGTTAGGGTGCACCCTAGGATCACATGTCGCACTCAAAGCAAAGAGCGTCAAGTTAGGGTCTAAATCAGCATTTATTGACTCGTGTCTGATAGGTTCTGAGAGTTCATTCTGACGGTTTGCTGGGAGAGAGGCGGTCCGGGACAGTGCGGGTTGGTTACATCAGAGTCAGCACCCTCGATCAGAACACCGTCCGCCAGCTCGATGGCATCGACGTGGAAAAGACGTTCACCGACAAAGCCTCCGGGAAAGACATCGCACGCCCAAGGCTCGAGGAACTGCTGAACTTTGTCCGGGAAGGCGACACCGTCATCGTTCACTCGATGGATCGGCTCGCGCGTAACCTCGATGACTTGCGCCGAATCGTACGCACCCTGACGGGGAAGGGTGTGCGGGTTGAATTCGTCAAAGAGAGCCTTACCTTTACGGGGGAGGACTCACCGATGGCGAACTTGATGCTCTCAGTCATGGGCGCCTTCGCTGAATTCGAAAGGGCGCTTATCCGTGAGCGCCAGCGCGAGGGCATCGCCAAGGCGAAAACTCGTGGTGTCTACACCGGCCGTAAACCTGCACTCACTGCTGAGAAGGTCCGCGAGTTACGTGAACGCGTCAGTGCAGGTGAAGGCAAGGCTGCTCTCGCTAGAGAATTCGGTATCAGCCGCGAAACCGTATACAGCTACCTGCGAGCCGCTGACCTACGAACGCGCTAGCTAAGTGCCGGGCCCAACCGCCCAGAACAGGCCAGCAGGCTGGCGGCAGTTCCAGTGGACATCTTTGCCGGAACGGCGTATGACTGTCAGATCGACGTCCTTGAACGATCTACGGCGCGCCTAGCGCCAGTCATCGTTCAGTCGTCAGAATCAGCCTCCGGTATGAACGTCTTTACAAGCGACTCCAGATCGTCGTGGGGCAGCGCTCGGAGGTCCCGTCCGCTGCCGAGTTCCCACACCGAGAACCCCTCCCTGCCGTCGGGCGTGCCGTCGGCCTTCCATGTCCCCTCGGTCACGAACTTCACCCCGACGGTGGTCGGCACCTTCTTGTGCGGTTTGATCGCCAGCAACTTGCGGCGAGCGTCGCCCACCACTATGTGCTCGCTCTTGGTGTCGACGCAGATCACGGTCTCGCCCGCCCATACGAGGAAGTCGGGGAAGAACCACACTGTCTGGCCGAGGGACACCAGCGGGATCTTGTACCCCGTCTGAGATCTGTTCCGCGCCCACGGCAGGCCAGTATCGTCGAGCGCCCTGGCGAAGCGCCGCTCGAGGTCGTTGAGACCGTCGTAGCCCTCATGCAGGGCATTCTTGAAGGTCTCCATGCTGCTGCGGCGCACCAGCGTGCTTCCGATTGCGTACGGCTTCGGCATGAGCTGCTTGATCACAGCGTGACGGAGGTACTCGTCGACTGCCTCGGCGGCGTTGTCGGTCAGGCTTGCATAGGCACAGCTGCCTACGCCGACCTTCGCGTCGAACTTCTCCGTGTCGGTGTTCATCACCATCAATGCGGGCCGGTACCTCCGAGCGACCTCGCGCCGGAAGACCCAGCGAGCGTTGACACGGTTCGATTGCTCGAAGTCGACCCATTCCGAGTCCACCGCGTCGCCCGAACCGATGGTCTGCTGGACCGTGCGACGGCGGCCCTTACCTCGCGTGTTCAACTCGTCATGCGAGTAGTCGTGGATCTTGGCCAGTACCTTCTCGACAGGGCCCAGCGTCGGCTGATTATCGATCGCGGTTCGGGGCACTGTCCGGGACTGCTTCGGAGCGAGGCTTTCGGGCTCTTCCGTCCCGGGCGGTGAGGTCAGGATGCGCACCTCCGGCGCGTCCCCTCCCAGGCCTCGCCGCACGTCGTCCACGACCTGCGCGAAAGAGTCATTCCGGTCCACCCGCACGTAGAAGTGCGCGGTGTTCAGGCGATCAGACTCGTAGTGTATCGCGCCGGGCTGGCGAAGCACGCGCCCGACCACCTGTGTGATCTGCACCGACGATTCCATGGTCCGGTCGACGTAGGCAAAGTAGACGCTCGGGTCGTCCCAGCCTTCCTGGAGGGTTTGATTGAAGATGATGTGCCGATAGTCGCCAGCCACGAAGTCTTCATAGTCTCGTTCTCCTCCGCTGAAGAACTTGAAGTCCGACGGTAGTGGGAAGTCCTTGTGTGTCTTTAGGTCCGCGTACACCGCTACCTCGTCGGCGGGGACGCCGCACTGCTCAGTAAGGTATCGCCAGATTAGGATCGGCGGCGCCTGCCTCTGGTCGAACGGCTGCTTCGGGTCGTCCGTTTGGCTGGCGTCATGAGCGAGGATGTTCGTGTTGCAGACGTAGATCGCCTTGGGCGAGAAATTCAACCCTTCGATCCGCGCATCGTCCTCTGCTTCGCGCATGTCCGATAGCATCTCAGAGACGGTCTCCTCCATCGGTGCGTTGAGGCCATCCAGGGAGATCATCCCCTTCACCAGGCCAGACGCGACTACTGTGGAGGACTTCACCGAGGTGATGAGGTCTTCGTCCCGGTACTCACCCTGCTGCCTCAGCGGCTGTATGACCTCCGCTTCGAACTGGGCGGGGAACTGAAGAGTCGCGCTCGCGAGGAGGAACACCGCAGGCTGCTGCTCGAGCAACAGGTTCGTCTGCTGGTCGCTGAGGTTCTGCGCCTCGTCGTAGACCACCACGAGCGGACGGCGCTTGCCGTCCGCAGTCTCGCGGACCTTCAGTGCCTCCCACCGCGTCGACTCGATGTCGTCGGTGTCGAACGCGAAAATCCGGAGGTTGCTGTTCTCGCGGTCTTTCTGGTTGAAGGTGCCGACCGTCGCGAAGTAGAGCAGTGCCTCCTTCGAGTTGGCGACGTCCTCCGGGGTGTACTCGCTGAGCAGCCGCACATTGATGTCCGGCAGCAGGTGGTCGTACTTGCCGCCGTCGGCCAAGTTCGCGTAGCTCTGTTGGACGACTACTTTGCCCTTGGACAGCCACAGGATGACCGGCGGTATCTCCGACATCGCGACGATTTCGCTGGCGGCCTGCGCCAGGATAGCGGTCTTGCCGGACCCGGTGATCGACGAGAGCGCCTGGTAGAACGGCACGTCGCGCACGCTCGCCCGCCGCCCCATCACGATGGGCTCCGCAGAGTACTCGATAAAGCGGTCGGCCATCTGCGAGGCCGCGTCCTGCTGAAACTGGAAGAGCTCGATCGCCATGGTCATCCCTCCTCGGTGAACGACTCGGTGCGGATGTCCAGACCGAAGTCGGACAGGATGCGGTCGGGGATCTGGTACCAGATCACGTCGTCGGTGACGATGAGGTTCCGCCTGCTGTACACGTGATAAACGTCGGCCAGCCCCGCGGCCTCCGCCTCCTCTGTGATCTCCTCATACGCCTCCTCCGTGAGATCGGTGTTCGAGCCCGCGCCTGACCAGACGAGGTAGATGCCCTCGTTGCTCGCGTTCTTGGCCACGAGGTATGTGTACGGCTCGTCGTCGTCGCCCAGCGGGATGAGGACGGCGTTCCGCCGGCTGCCGGTGCTGGAGTGCGACGCGATGACCGTGTCGATCATCTCGTCGCGCTCCATCAGCAGAAGAGTCTTGGCGTCAACCTTCTTCTCGAGCCTCTTGAAGGTGAAGCCGCCGCCGAGCGGTGCGTGCTTCTTCTTGCTCCAGCTCCCGTCGATCACGCGGCGGAGGCGGTCGACAGTCAAGGTCTTCGCGTACGAGTCCCCGTTGTCCGGACGACCCTGCTCGATGAGGATGAAGCGCCGGTCGGCCCCCTGGTCACGGTTGAGCTTGAGCACCGCGTGACCGGTGGAGCCGGAGCCCGCGAAGGGGTCGAGTACCGTCCCGCTTGGAGGGCACCAGATCTGGATGAGCTTGGTCATGAGCTTCATCGGCTTCACGGTCTCGAACCCGTGACCCTCGCCTACGACCGCCGTGAGCTCGTCCACACCGGTCTGGCTGTGCCCCGACTCCTCGTGGTCCCACGAAACGTCGCCGAGGATCTCGGGATCATTGAGGTCTTCGTCGGCCCAGTACGTCATCGGCACGCGGCCCTGTTTGACGTCTTCGAGGTAGTTCTTCTGCTGCGGGCGACCAGTCCCCTTGACGCCGAAGAAAATCTTTGGCCACGGGCCATCCTTCCACCGCTTGGTCGCTTTCTCCTTTGCCTCTGCAAGCGGCGTCGCGAGCATCAGCGCCTTGACGGGACGGACGTCCGACGCGTCCACCCCGATTATTCGAGCGCGCACTGACGCGTCGTCGATCGCTTTGAGGACGTAGGACACACCCCACTCCTCGAGCCAGCGTTCGGCCTCTCGCTGCGGAGACCGCCAGCACTTGCCCGCAGGCGGGTAGTGGACCTCGCCAGTGAACGGCGACTGGACGCCGTAAACCATGCCCTGGTGCGTCGACGCCTTGGGGCCGGAGAAATCTCCGGGCTTCCAGAGCCGAAGGTCTCCGTCCCTGTTCTGGTAGCGGGCATCCATCGAGGCCGTCCTGGGCTCGAGCCCGGTCTTTCCGACCTTCTCGTTCTTGGCGTACACAAGGACGTACTCGGTCGCTGTGGAGACGTGCCTGTTGTCGGAGCGCGGCGAGTACGACTTCTGCCAATTGATGATCGCCAGCCGGTTCTCCTCGCCGAACAGCTCGTCGAGCATCTGGCCGAGGTGGAACAGCTCGCGGCTGTCGATGCAGATCGCGAGCACTCCGGAGGGCTTGAGCATGGCCCGCATCATCTGGAGACGCGGGTACATGAACTTCATCCACTTGGTGTGCTTCGCGGGGTCGTCGCTGCCCACGAACTCACCCATGTCTGGGTCGTTGGGGTCCTTGTCCCACTTGTCGTTGTACCGGAAGTCGCCGCCCGTGTTGTACGGCGGGTCCGTAAGGATCATGTCGATCTGGCCGCGTTCCCGGTAGAGAGATGCCAGCGCCTGGAGGTTGTCGCCCTCGATCACCAGGTTGCGCGAGCGGCCGTGCTCGTCACCTGCACTGTGGGTCTTCACCGTCCGCTGGTTCCGCGGTCGCACCCGGCGGCCGAGCTGGCGCGCCAGTACCTTGCCGGGGAACGAGAGGTTCACCCCCGCCCCAGTCCTCTCTCGAATCATCTCGATCAGCTGCTCGACCGGCAGCGACTCGAGCTCTGTCACATCGTCCACGACGCGCTCCCTTGTTGACTTGCATAGATGGGGTGGTGCGGTGCGGTCCGTGACGAACGGCTGCGGTAGTTCGCACGCTCCCGTTCAGTAAACCAGCAGGCACCGACATTATGGGTGACCCGGTGGGGCCCGTCGGATGCCCCCCGGCTTCAAACAAGTTGGTTGAGCCGGTACCGCGGCTTCATTGGCGTAGTGAATGCGTCGTGTGCGTGCATCCTTCAGTGATCTAGCGCTGCTAGCATAATCGTGCAAGTAGCGCTAGTTATGTAGCGATGCTACATTCCCGGAATGGTGTCAGTCCGAGCTGATAGAAAAGCTGCTGCCAGGACAGATGGCGGTGCATCAATGCGAAAAGGAGACCATCGAATGAACTGGGGGCAACCACCGACTTCGCCATTAGCGGGGGGAGTCTTATTCCGTGGGCGCCCGCACGCCCGCACCCTGGCAGGTCCAGCTGCCGCTACGGTGGTACTTCTGATTCTCGCGGGTATGACAGGATTCTTGATGCCCGCGCTGCTGGCCCCGGAGGAAATCGGGATAGACATCCCTGTCATGAAGTACGTGCCCGGAGCCCTCACGGTAGTTCTGGTTCTCGTTGGGCTCGCGAACGGTGTCCTGGCGATCATTGCTTGGCTAGCAACTACTTTCACCATCTACCCGGACCGGATCGTGATCCGATCCGGGATACTGCGGCGTACCGAACGGACGCTTCCGATGGGAAGGATCACCAGTGTGGAGTCTGAAAGAACCCTCATTGACCGTGTGTTCGGAACTGGAACGCTGGTCCTGTATGACCCATCGGAACCGGCCCCGGTTCAGCTCCGGGCCATTCACGACATTGACCGAGTCAAGACCTCGGTTAAAGATCTCGTCTCACGTCGCTACGGGGGCGGTCGCCATAGCTGGGACACCACACCCTGGCACTGAGAGAGGGCCGCGAACCCTGCCCCCAGTTTTAGGGGCAGGCAGACCACCTACATAAAGGGGCACCTGAATGGACCTACTGATAGGGCTGTTGTTTCTGCTTGCCGGCCACGCGGTTATCGGACTGTGCTCTGGTGGGCTTGCGTTCCTCGCATACCGCAGGCACGGAACAGCCACAAGCGCTGTACTCGGAGCCTTCGCGGGGGTTTTCATCATTCCCGCGATCATCATGCTGGTCGTCTATTCCGCATCTCGGCCGGTGCGCTACCAGACGATGTACTACTAGAAACCGGGTTCTGACAACCTTCACCCCCTCGTCGAGGGTTAACCCTGGTCAAAGCGATTTTTCATGTTACCGGCTGGTAGGGTCTGGAGCGTGTCGTGCCCCTCCAGTGCTCGCGAGGGGGATGCAACCGGAGTGCAGGGGTGAGTACGAGGGGGCCGGGTGGCGCAGCGCAGCGAGAGCCAGGGCGCATTCGAGTTTTATTACGGCGAGGGGAGCGACGGGGATGGTGGACAGGGACCAGATCGAGGGAATCGATCCGCAGATAGCGAGCGAGACGCACCGGATTCTGACCGAATGGGTCGGGCTAGACCCGGCGCTGAGTCCGTCCGAGAAGCAGGACCAGATCGATCGGGAAGCGCTGCGGCTGCAGCAGATGACCGAGGACGCGGCCGAGGCGTTCGAGCATCAGGCGCTGCAGGAGTGGACTCCGCCGGGACAGACACCGAGCTTCCGCACGAAAATCCAGGCGCGGGAGAGCGCGTGGAGGCAAGCGCGGGAAATGGTGCTCGCCCAGGAGTTGTATTCCCTGGTGACGCCGGAAATGAAGCAGGACAAGCAAACGTATCTCGCGGCAATGGAGCAGCAGATCCAGCGGGAGTACGACCGGGCGCTCAAAGCCCGCGAGCCCGACCGGTGGAAGACGCAGAACGTTCAGCCGAATCCGGTCGCAGCGAAGGTCGTGGACCGGGTCTGGATGCACAAGCCAGGGGCGTTCAAAGCGTTAGCGGAAGCGCTTATAGCGCAGCGGATCGAGGACAATCAGCCGGTCCCGGCGACACCGCACGATCCGCTCGCGGACGAGCTGGAGGAGATGATCCTGGACGAACTGCAGGCGAACCCGCCCGAGAATCCCGATCTTCCGTTCTAGACCTGCAGCACGCGTGGGCCGTTGCGCACCGCGACGTTCTGGGAATTGTTGAGCGCGGGCGCACAGTCGCGAAGCGTCTCGCCTCAGCTAAGCGGGCGTTAGAAGCCGCTGAAGCTCGCGGCCTCAGCGAGGGCGTTGCCACCAATGCGGCCCGCGCCGAACAGCTCCGCAGTGAATTGGAGCGGCTGCGTCACGAATGGCGCGCACTTGCTGACCGTGACGCCCAGCTTGCACACCAGCTGCGCGAAGCCGGAATTGACCCCGCTGAGGTCTCGCAGTCCCTCGCTATCCAGGCCCCGCGGCGCAAGCGGGGACGTGACTGGCGGGCCGAGCCCGCAACCGATCTCCAGTTACGGACACTCAAGCGCCTCAGCGGTGAAGCTGGCCAGGACTACGCCCCTGAGCTAGATCTGACGAAAGGTGAAGCCAGCGATCTAATCCATGCCCTCACCACCCCAGCGCCCCGCCAGGCCCCGGCCGAGTCACACACGATTACCGCACGCAGCGAATCCGTGGGGCCAGCCAGTGAGACCGGGCACGAACCACCGGTTAAGGCGGAAACCCTGCTTATCCAGCGTCTCTGCAAGCATGACCCGGAGATCGACGCTGTCGCAGCGTCTCCGGCAAACACGTTCGATCAGTACGCTGCAATCGCTCACGCACATTTCACCCAGCGTGCAGTCCTTGAGGCCGGGGAACTCGCGCTCGATCCTGGCACGACTCTGGCGCTGCGCGACGAGCTGCACGCATTCCTCAACGACCAGACGAGATGGCAGAAAACTGGTGAGCGTGCCGCCGCCGCGTACTGGGAGCAGCGCCGCGGAGCCGCAGAGCCTGACCCCGCGATTACGCAGCTGCGTGAACGAGTTGAGCAGCAACGCGAACCAGGCGAGCCGCTCCTGTCCGCACTCCAGGACATCATCGATACCACCGCGCCGCCAGAGGCTGAGTCCGTGGCTGCGGAAGCGGAGATCAGCGACGACACCGACGCGTTCAGAGCCGCCGCTGCGCAGCGCTCTGAACAGGTGGAACAACAGCAAGACGCCATCGATATCGCCGCCGCGGAGAACACACAGCAGCCAGCTGAGGGCATAGCCGCGCCACGGCCGGAGATTGTCATCCCGGACGACGTGTGGGGCCCGCCGCTCACGCACCCGGCCTGGCGCGAGCGCACCCTCGTGCCCGCGATCACAGAATCCGGGTCAATCCGTTACCTCACCCCCGAGCAGGCCGCGCAGTACCGGGAAACAGCCGCAGAACACCAGCCGGGCCAGGCTGAGAAACCATCCGGACAACACACATCACAGAACCAGCCCACCCCAGATCCGGCAGCCGCCCCGCAACATCACGCCGCATTGGGCCAGGGCGCGCCAGCCGGGCGTAACTTCGCCCTGGGCGCTGAGGTCGTTGTCCCGTCAGGGGCTAAAGCGCGAGTACGCGCGAACATCGAAGCTGTCCGCCTGATCCGTCTCCTCGATGAACAAGGCCGCGCCGCAACCGCGCAGGAACAATCCATCCTCGCGCAGTGGTCAGGCTGGGGCGCCACCCCAGAGGTATTCGATAACCGGCAGCGATTCGCGCAGGAATGGGAAGCCGAACAAGCTGAACTGCGTGAGCTGCTCGGAGACAAAGGTTTCGGGGCAGCACGAGCCACCACTCTTAACGCCCACTACACCGACCCGGCTGTTGTGCACGAAATGTGGCGGGCCCTGCAGCGGGCGGGCCTGCCAGAGGGTGCCCTTATCCTCGAGCCGGGCTGCGGCAGCGGAAATTTCATCGGCACCGCACCTGCCGGTGTGCACATGGTGGGCGTCGAGATCGAAGAAATCAGCGCGCACATCGCGCATCACCTGTATCCCTCAGCACAGATCCGGAACCACGGCTTTGAACGTAGCTTCGCCCCCGACGGCGCATTCAGCGGCGCCATCGGCAACGTGCCCTTCGCGAAAACCGGTGTCTACGACCCGGTCCACAACCCTGACGGGTTTTCCCTGCACAACCAGTTCATCGTCAAAAGCCTGGCATTGACCGCCCCGGGCGGTTACGTCGCGATGATCACCTCAGCACACACCAGCGACGCGGTCCGCCCGGAGGCACGCGCGCGGATGGCCGGACTCGGTGACCTGATCGCCGCGGTCCGGCTGCCAACCGGAGCGTTCGACCGGCAAGCCAAAACCGATGTCGTCACCGATGTTCTGATCTTCCGCCGCCGCGAGCACGATCGTCAGGCCAGCGCGGACACTCTTCTATGGGCAGGTCCTATCGATGAGACAGAAGTCCGCAATGAACGATCCGGCCATCTCGAACCACTGCGAATCAACCGGTACTTCACCGAACACCCACAGCGTGTGCTCGGGGAACTCGCACTCGGCAGCGGCCTGCACGGCCGGACCGGGCTGACTGTCACACCCCGCACAGACACGCCACTGTCCGCGCAACTGCGCACCCAGCTTGATCCACTGATCGCGCAGGCCCGTAACACGGGACTTGCGTTAACCGCACAGCCAGGCCCCGGCAAGGACACACTGCGGGAGCCGGGGCTGCTGGATACGTCCGCAACCGAACGAGATACCGACACCCTGCCGGGCACACTGCGCTACAACGAAGTCACTGACACCTTCGAACAGTTCAGCATCGGCAGCGGATGGAACACCGTCACCTGCCGCGGCGCAGCCAAGCAGCAGCAGTGGCGGCTCATCACGGATATGGGCCAGACCATCCTTGACCTAAACGAAGCCAGCCGCGATCCCCATTCGCTGCGCGCTGACCGCGACGCCCTCCGCCAGCAACTGAACACACTGCATGACCAATACACTGCCGAATTCGGGCCGGTAAACCGCTTCAAACTCCAAGCAGTGCAGGCACTCAGCGCTGACGCGATCAACAGAGCATTCGAAGAAAAGATCGCCAAGTGGCGCACCGACGCAGGCAAAGCCGAAGCCCGCGAAAACGGGCTTGACCCCACCACCGCCAGGCCGTACACCGGAGAAATCCCAGCCGAAGTACGGGACCGCCTGTTCGACGAAGCATCAACACCCCGCACGCCGAGAAAAGTACGCAGTCACCTCGAAGGCGCGATCGCCCGCGATCCCCGGCTGGGAATGGTGCTCGGCGCCGAAGACTTCACCTCCGACTACGACGGCAGCAACGCCACCGCCAGCAAAGGCCCCATCTTCACCGAGGACGTCACACCCTTCACCGACCCCGCCGTCAGCGCGGAAACAGTCGAAGAAGCCGCCGCGATCAGTTTCGACGAGACCGGCGAGATCAGGCCCGAACGAATGGCCGAGCTGCTCGGCCGCAGCGCTGAAGACACCCTCACCGCAGCAAAAGGGGCGATATACCCTTCCCTCGACGACGACCACCGCTGGGAATTCGCGGCGACGTTCCTCTCCGGGCATATCCGCGACAAACTCGCGCTCGCGCGGCAGCGAGCACAGCACAACCCTGCTCGCTACGACGGAGTAGTTGAGGCGCTCGAAGCTGTCATCCCGCCCGACGTGGAACCCGCCAATATTCACATCCGGCCGGGCGCGACCTGGGTACCAGTCGAGTACTACCGCCAGTTCCTCACCCAAGAGTTCACACTCGACGCCGACCGGCTCACCACAGAGCTTGACCCGGTCACCGGACAGTGGTCCTTTTCCACCGAGCAGAACAACCGGCACGTCGACGACATCCGCGGCTACCCCGACCCGTACGGCAGCCGCCGCATCAGCGGGATCGACATCTTCAACATGATCGCCAACAACAAACCCGTCGTCGTCAACAAAACCGCCGAGGAACTCGAAGCGAACCCAAACCCCTCCTACCATCCCGAGCACACCGCCGCCGCCCGCGCCTCCGCGACCGGGCTACAGCAAAAATTCGCGGACTGGATGTGGGCGGACGGCGACCGCTACCTGCGGTTGAAACACATCTTCAACGAGAAGTTCAACAGCTTCGTCAAGCCCGTCTACAGCGGCGCCCACAAGACATACCCGGGACTGAACCCGAAGTACCGGCTCTATGACTATCAGGCCCGCGCCGTGCAGAGATACCTCAACGACGAAACCATCCTGCTCGACCACGTGGTCGGTGCCGGGAAAACCCTCACCATCACCGTCAGCGCGATGGAAGCAAAAAGACTCGGACAGGTCCGCCAGCCCTGGGTAGTTGTCCCGAACCACCTGCTGGGCCAATGGGCCAACGAAGCCCGAGACGCATACCCCAACGCCAAGATTCTCATCGGAACAGACATGTCCGGCCCCGAAGACCGACAGCGATTCATCGGCCAGACCGCAGCAGCGGACTGGGACCTCGTCATCGTCCCCCAGAGCGTGTTCACCCTCATCGGCATGAAACGAGAAGCGCAAATCGAGTACCTCGAAAACGAGATCTCCGACATGCGCCAGGCCCTCGATTCCGCTAACCAGAACGGCGCCGACTTCACCGTCAAACAAATCGAACGCTCGATCCGAGCCACTGAGGACCGCATCAGAAAGATCATCGAGCAGACCCGCAGCGATGAGGGCCTCACCTTCGAACAATCCGGCTGCGACGCGCTGTGGGTGGACGAAGCACACGAATACAAAAACCTCACACGAGCATCAGCCTCACGGGACCTCGCCGTCAACGACGGCAGCCAGCGCGCCTCCGACCTCGAGATGAAAGCCCGCTACCTGCGCGCCGAAGGTGCCCGCCGCAACGAAGCACTGGGCCGTCCCGGCGCACCAGTTAAAGCCCTCGCGTTCGCCACCGGAACCCCCGTCAGCAACTCCCTGTCCGAACTGTGGGTCATGAACAAATTCCTCCGCCCCGACCTGCTCACCGACACTGGGCTCGGTCGCATCGACAACTGGGCGCAAACATTCGCTGAATCGGTCACCAAAGCCGAAATGAACGTCACCGGAACAAAACTGCGCATGGTCTCACGCATGGCCGAGTACGCCAACGTTCCCCAGCTCGTCGCGATGGTCGACCAATTCCGCGACGTCGTCACCCGCGACGACATCCCGGTAAAGCTGCCCGCAATCGCAAGCGGACAAGCGCACAACCTCGAATTCGACATGCCACAAGAAGTCCTCGACTTCATGGCCGACCTCGACGACCGTCTCGCCGACCTCAAACAAGGCCACCCCGAACTGCACGAACCGATACAGCCGACATGGGACAACACACTCAAAATCGCGACAGACGGACGCAACGCCACCATGCACCCGCGTCTCGCAGGTCTCGCCCCACCGCCGCCGGACAAATCCCGTGTCGAAGCAGCAGCCGACTACCTATGGAAAGTCCACAGCGACAACGCATCCCTGCACACCCCCGCCGACAAACACGGCCCCGCCGCCGACGGTGTCTTCCAGCTGGTCTTCTGTGACCGCGGCACACCCAAACCCGGCGACGGGCCCCGCGCGCAAAACGTCTACACCGAACTGCGCGACGCACTGATCGCCAGGGGAATGACACAAGAACAGATCGCGTTCCTTCACGACGCGAAAACCGCAAAAGCCAAGACCCAGATGATCGAAGCATGTCGCGACGGCCGCATCCGTGTGCTCATCACCTCCACCAAAAAAGGCGGCACCGGACTCAACGCGCAGCGACTACTAAAAACCGTGCTGAACATGGACTCCGCCTGGACAGCAGCCGACATGGAACAGCGAATCGGGCGAGGTATCCGGCAAGGCAACGTCAACGACGAGGTCAACATCGTCAACCTCGTCGCCCGCCGCTCTTACGACGCCACCATGTATCAAGTCGTCGAACGCAAAGCCAGCGCCGTCGCCCAGATCCGCAGCGAAGACCTCCCGCCCACAATGGAAGACATCGGCGCGGACCTCACCCTCTCCTGGGCCCAAACCAAAGCAGCAGCAACCGGAGACCAGGTCTACATCAAACAAGTCGAGGCTGACCAGAAAGCAGAAACCCTCGAAGCCCGGCAGAAAGCCGTCGACAACGCGAACGCAGCCCGCCGCGCCAGCATCGCAGCACTGCGCCGCAGCATCCAGACAATCGAAAACCAGCTGCCCGAACTACAAGAGGCGACCGGTCACATCGACACATGGATCAACTCCCAGCGCGACCGCAAACACTGGCAATTCAACGGCCGCTCCATCGCCGACAACGACACCAACGGCCTCATCACTGGCTTACGCGATTCCCTCACCGGAATAATCCGCAACAAACACGCACTCGACCAGCAACCGACCGTCGCAACAATCACCAAAGACTCAGCGGTCACCCTCTCGTACAACTCAGCAACAGCGATGTACGGACTCACCCTCCACGGACGCACCCGCTACCTCGCCCGGGACAAAGTCACCGACACCCTGCGTAACGACGCAGCAGCACACGGCATGCTCAAAATTATGCGGAACATGGCCGCAGAAGTCCCCGCACGAACCGAAGCGCTGCACCGCCAGCTCCAGGAAAACAACGCCAAACTCGACGCCGCACTCAAAGAACCCGAAGCCGTGTTCACCGAAACAGAAGAACTCGAACTCGCCCGACTCCAAGCTCACGAACTCCGACTCGAGGTCAACGCCCGCGAAAACTCCCCCGAAGCCCTCGAGCGGCAAGCAGCCGACGAACAACGCCGACGTTCCGAAGGTCAATACCGTGGCTGGACTCGCGACCTCAACCCCACCGAAGGATGGGCACAAGCACGCGGCACCACCCGTGAACAACTCACCGCCTCCGTCCCCCAACGCATGGCAGACGCACAAAAGCGCTGGCACGCAGACGCAGCGGACCGTGAACAACGAGCACGCACCAGCCCATGGCAGGCCACTAGCCCCAGCGCACACGAACTGCGCTACGGACACGACCCCGACAGCGGCAAACCAGGCGCACGCACCTACTGGCACGCACACCAATGGCACTGGCAAGCCTGGAACAGCGAAGGAGAACTCGCCGCAGGCGCCGCAAATACCCAAGTCCGCGCCCGCAGCAATGCCGAGTCAGCACTGCACGGACAACTGAAAACCCCCGCAAAAGAGCTGACCCACGCAGACCTCACCCGCGAAAGTCTCCGCCGCTACACCGCGCGCACACACACCTCCCCGAACAAGGACAACCTCGAAAACGACCTCCGCGCTGCCGGTCTCGGGAACACTGCCGCAGTGAAACCCAAATTCACCCACCACCAGCAGCTCAGCGAACACCACACCTCGCACACACCACAACTACAACAAGAAAAGTGCAGCGAAGCCGGACTCTAAGCCCATACTGGCGCCGAGTCAGCGGCTCCTGTGTGAGTAGCGGGAGCGGTCGAGGAGTGTCCATCCGCACCGGCGGCATACCCATATCCGGCAGTAGGGTTCCTCGGTGGTTTGCCAGCCCACCAGCATCGTTCCCGGGCCCAGTTTGTGGCCGTTCCCGCACATGCGTGGAGACCACTCAACCAGCGGGGACACACACCCCATCCTAACCCTTATCGAACCTATGTTCGATACGGTAGGGCCGGTGCGGCAGGGGTGATCGAGGGAAGCGGCCGAGCCTGCCGGACCGTCAACGCCGACCTGCGACCCGTTAGTGCAGCTGAACAGAAATCAAACCAGAAACCGGTGAGCTACCCACCCGGCGAAGACCACGGTCAGCGCGGACTGGTGCGGTCGGAGCGTGCTCCGCGTGTTCGAACATAGCAAGATGGACTTTTATGTCGGTGTGTTCGTCCTGGAATAAGGAGTTAGTCCTCGTGATTAGGCACGGTGCATTCCCTGCGGAGGACAAAGGATGACAAGGTCGCCCGCGGCGAGTGCACGCCCTGATTGGCTAAGTACGTTCCTTGGAGATAACAAGAGCCAGAGAGGCCTTATCCCGAAGGTGAAGGATGCGCCTGACGCGCCGAATGGGGTGTGCGTGTACTTCGAGATATCCGGCGGAGTTCGCTCCGGTGCGGCGGGAAACATCTCCGCAGATGCAATTCCTGCAGGGCAGTCGGTATCGATTCACTTACCTTCCGTGGCTGAGTGGACAATCTCAGATGTCCGCTCGGATTCAGGAGTACATCTGAAGCTGTACAAGACTTCATACGGCGTGAAGGGTGCTCTGCATTTCGATGAGTCAGTCAAAGGCCGTGTAGAGCTTGATTTGGACGATGGGCAGATCGAGGCGACTGCTGACGAACACTGTGCAGGCACGCTGGTCCACAAGAACGGCGCACTGGTAGCCGGTTCTAAGGGACTCGGCGGGCTCCGTGTGGAACTCAACGGAGGGAAGCTCGCGGGAGGTGAGTTCAGGACGGTACACCTGACACACCGGGGGGAGATCTTCCCATCGAGTGGCGTGTTATCCATCGAAAAACTCATCGTCCGGAATGACAACGCGATCCTGAATTTGGCAGGAAACAACGGTCAGTCAAAACTCGATCTGATCGAGTCATCTGGAGACCGCCCAGCGGTGTTAAGTGTGCAGTCGGTAGGCCAGCGCCGCGACACCCGACCCCTTACTGTCAACAAGATCCGAGACATCATCGTGGCTGCAGACTCATCGATGACCATCGCGGTGAAGGACGAAGCTGCGAACACTCGGTTCCGTGGCTCAGTAAATGTGGACTTTGACGGCACATCTGTTGGTGATCGCGTGATCTTTGAGAGCAATCGAAACGAGGCACCGTCCGTGAGTGCGAAGCCCGGTGCCGTGATAGAAGGCGTTGAAGGTGAATTGACCATCGCAGGAATCCAAGGCGCCCAGATATCAGGTGCCCCAGGGGGATTCCTTATTAAGCAAATTAAGGACACTCACAAGATCGGCGGTCAGCCTCTCGATACTCCGTGTAAAGGGGCCCTTCTTAGCGGGTTTCGTGTACCAGACGGACTGAGGGGCCGCAGCATGCTCAATCTCCTGGACGACGCGCACCACATCGAGCCATCGACTAAGTCATTGCCCGGCTGGGAACTCGGAATTACAGGGTGGCTGACATCGGGGAAGACCAGAGCGGAAGCCCGCGTGAGGCAGTCGGGTGCTGCACTTCGCCATGATGCTGAGCTGATGAGAAAAATGCGTGAGCTAACTCGTGAGAAGGGAGCATCAGGGGCAGCCAGAACCAAAGTGGGGTGGTGCGCGCAACGTCTTAGGCACGAGACCACGCAAGGCAGAACGGAGCGTGCCGCACTTTGGGTGTATCGCGTGCTCGGCTACGGTGAGCGGCCTGGACCGCCATTTGTCACCTGGCTGTTACTCGCCTTTGTTGTTGTCTGCGTGGCCAACTTCCCAACGACATGGGCTGAAGTTTTCCCTACGGGATGGCCTGATGTCGGCAACTTCATGTTCAGATGGGTGGAACGCGCTGCCAGCCCGTTCGGTGCCATCGTCGGGTCAGGAACCGGAACCGAAATCGACTCGTGGCAGTACCTCGTACGGGCGTTCATCGCGGTGCCGCTTGTGATTTTTATCCTCGCACTGCGCAACTATGTCAGGTCGGGAAGCTAAGCCAGATGACTTAAAGCTCCGCATCACATCTGAAGGAGAAACCAAATTGTCTCCGTGCTCATGCGGCTTACGCATCTTGGCAGCCAGTGCGGCCGTGTCGGTGAGCACCGTCGGCCTGGAGCGGCACCTGTTCCGAGGAGGGCGGGAATTTGGTTCCAGTTGCAGCAGGTGACCGCGACTCTAGTCAGCGCGGGCACGGCCACGGAGCGCAAGGATGTGATCTGGTGGGCGCCTTAGGCGGATCATCACGCTTGCGCGTGGTGGCTTGTTTGGACCCGGCCTGACGGCCGGGGCAGTGCTTATTGGCGCGGTTGCTTTCCCTGACACGCCGATTCTCGGCGGGGCCTCGTCGCCGTCAAGCTCCGCA
>NZ_JAPEIQ010000047.1 GCF_026041215.1 Hoyosella sp. YIM 151337 | reverse complement strand
CGAGGCCCCGCCGAGAATCGGCGTGTCAGGGAAAGCAACCGCGCCCAGAAACACTGACCCGGCCGTCAGGCCGGGGCGATTGAGGCCACCGCGCGCCAGCGTGGTGATCCGCCGCAGGCGGTGACGCCGCCGCACCCGGGCAGCTGGCGGGTGCGGCGGGCACAGGCCAGAGGGGTGTTGTCGCGCAGCGGTCCTCGATGGGCCGCCTGCGCGAATACCGCCCGTGACGGAGTTAGGCCGCGTCTGGTTCTTCGGTGCTGTCGGTGTGCAGCGCGTTGATGATGTCTTTCACGGTGGCAAGGACGCGTTCGGCGGTGGCGCGCAATGCTGCCGGGTCACCGGCTGCCCATCCGGTGACGTAGCCAACGGAGTAGGCGGTCGTGTCGAGTCCGAGCATTCCCGCGACGACGTAGGCGACGGATTCGGCTTCGACTTCCCGCAGTCCTTGATGGTGGGTGTTGCGGTCGATCTGGTCCTTGCCGTGCATGAGGGCGTGCGCGGTTTCGTGGATAAGGGTTTTCGCGGCCTGCGCGGGGCTGAGGGTCTTTTCGATCACGATGCGCTGTGTTCCGTCCATCATGGTGTAGCCGTTGGCTGCGCTGTCGATGTGCTCGCGGGTGACTGTCCAGCCGCGCGCGGTGATGAAATCATGCACACGTGAGTAGATGCCGTGCTCGTCGTCTCCGGTAAGCCGCTGCACTGGGTGCTCGGGCTGCGGGTGCCCCTCGATGGGCTCAGTCTGGGAGATATCGAACACGCTCAGCACCGGAAAGATCGCGCGGCGCTTCTCTTCTTCCTCTCCGGTGGCTGGGTTTTCCTCGGTGTACTTCTTGGTTCTGTACCCGAAAATTTTGAGCGACTTTTCGCCCTTGCGGACCTGGCGGCCGAGTTCCTGCCACTTGCGGAACCCGGCGACCTGGGTAGCGTGCGGGCACTGCGACATGATCAGGATGACGTTGTTGAAGCTGTACGAATAAAAGGACTGGCAGAACCGCAGATACGCCGTCCACTGTTGCGCCCCGCGTTTAGTAGAGGCTCTCGGTGACCCGCTCGGTTGTTCCGGCGGGGATGTGTGAATCGTAGTAGGACTGTTCGGCTTCGACGGGTGGGATCATCCCGATCTCGCCGTGCAGCCTCCGGTGATTGAACCAGTCGATGTACTCGGCTACCGCGATCTCGAGGTCGTCGATTGACTTCCACGGACCCTTGTTGCGGATCAGTTCGGCTTTGAACAGCGAGTTGAATGCTTCGGCGAGGGCGTTATCGTAGGAATCACCGCGGCTGCCGACCGAGGCGACTGCGCCGGCATCGGCAAGGCGCTGGGTGTAGCGAATGGCTCGGTACTGCACTCCGCGATCGGAGTGGTGAATCAACCGCGATAGGTCCTGACCTGTATGTTCACGAGTCCAGATGCCCATCTCCAGCGCATCGAGTGCGAGATCGGTACGCAGACTCGTCGACAACTGCCAGCCGACGACCCGGCGGGAGAACACGTCGATCACAAACGCCGCATAAGCCCAACCGGCGAACGTGCGCGCGTAGGTGATGTCAGCAACCCACAGCTGGTCCGGCGCCGACGCGACGAACCCCCGATTGACCAGGTCGCTGGGCCTGCCAGTGTCCACTGCAGCGATGGTGGTCCGCGGGTTCTTCGACCTTGCGATACCACGGAGCCCTGCGATGCGCATCAATCGTTCAACGGTGCACCGGGCCACCCGGATTCCTTGTCGATTCAGCTCCGCATGCACCTTGCGGGCTCCGTAGACGCCATAGTTCTCGGCGTGAACCCGGTGGATCTGCTCGACCAGGTCCGCGTCGCGGACGGCTCGCGCCGACGGTGGGCGAGTTTTGGCGGCGTAGTACGTCGACGGGGCGATCTGCACACCGGCCCGGCCAAGAACCCGGCAGATCGGCTCGACCCCGTAATCGGTCTTATGGGCGTCGATGTAGTCGACGATCACTTGAGTTTGCGGTCGAGCTCCGCTGCCGCGAAAAACGCCGAGGCCGTTTTCAGGATCTCGTTGGCACGCCGCAGTTCCCGGTTCTCCCGTTCGAGTTCGGCGATGCGTTTCGCTTCTGCCGTCGTGGTGCCCGGACGGACACCACCGTCGACCTCAGCCTGCCGGACCCAGGTACGCAAGGCCTCGGGATGGATGCCCAGTTGATCAGCGATCCGCTTGATCGCTCCTGTTTTGGATCCTGGATCACGACGGGCCTCGATCGCCAGCCGCGTTGCCCGTTCCTTCAGCTCCTCCGGGTACTTCCTCGGCACTCCCATAAATCTCATCCTTCCGTGCGATGAGACCCTCCACCAGAACCGGGGCGCAACACACTGTTGCGAGCTGGCCAGCCCGGCCACCTTGGCCTCTAACTCGTTGTGCAGCTGCTTGGCCTGGGCTGCCTTCTTTTCCGCGTGTGCCTTGCGCTGCTCAGCGGTACGTGCGCGTCCCATCACGGCTGTGCCTCCCTCTCCCGGTTAGACCCCGGGCCTCGTTCTTCCTGCCCTCCTGGCGGGAATCACATGACGGCCGCGGGAAGGCGGCGAAGGTCAAATAACGGGGTCGTCGGGAGGCAGAAAGTTTTCCCGGCGCGCAGCGCGAACCCGCAGGGCGGGAAAAGTTTCTGCAGAGCAGGTCACGGTATTTGACCGCAGGTGCCGCGCGGCCACAATGGGATGCCAGGAGGGCAGGAGAACACAACTCTTTTCACTGCCCCGGCCGCAGGCCGGGGACAACACCCACCACCACGCGCCAGCGTGGTGATCCGCCCCAGCCTGGGCTGGGATGCGCGGCACCGTAAGCGTGTCCTGACCAATGGGCAGTCTTGGCTGTGGAGAACTGTACAGCGGGTGTTTCACGCCCTTACGTCGCTAGGAGTGCTGGTCGCGGTGC
The DNA here is from genome assembly GCF_026041215.1 of Hoyosella sp. YIM 151337. Taxonomy (GTDB): domain Bacteria; phylum Actinomycetota; class Actinomycetes; order Mycobacteriales; family Mycobacteriaceae; genus Hoyosella. The sequence continues at coordinate 5,407 of NZ_JAPEIQ010000047.1, read as the reverse complement.
TCAAAGGTTCTGCGATCCTGCTCGTCGCGGCGGCGCTCGCCGCGCTTGCTCTGCGTCCGGTACGGGTCAGCCCTGCCGCCGCGTGAAGCGGTTCCGGGTGAAACGGTTCATCTCTGTCCGAGAAAGGAGCTTCGAGAATGATTCGGCTCGCACAAGAAGAAGACCTGCCGATCCTCCGGGAGATCGAGCGTGCCGCGGGACGTGCCTTCGCCGTGATCGGCATGGTTGCTGTCGCTGAGGACGAACCACCGTCACTCGAGAGGCTCCGCCAGTTCGAGCAAGCGGGCCAGGCCTGGGTATACACCGCGGACGACGACCTTCCCGTTGCGTACCTGATCGCTGAGATGGTCGACGGCAACGTGCACATCGAGCAGGTATCGGTGCACCCCAACCATGCAGGGAGGGGAATCGGCCGGTCGCTCATCGAGCATGTGGCGAACTGGGCGAACGATCGTGGCGCACCGGCGCTGACCCTCACCACATTTAGCGAAGTCGCCTGGAACGGCCCGTACTACGAACGGATTGGGTTTCGTTTCCTGCCTGACTCGGAGGTCACGCCGGGTTTGCGTGCGATCCGCGCCGCGGAGGCTGCCCACGGACTCGATCGCTGGCCTAGGGCATGCATGCGTCGGAACCTCCGGGTAAGTGCCTGAGGAGATCGAGGTGGTCGGCACCTGCGACGGAGAAGGTGGTTACCTGGCGGCGCTGGCGCGCCGCAGGGCGCGGACTTATCGAGTTTTCCGACGGGGTTCTTGAGGAGTTTCGAGTCGCCCAGCCAGGCCGGAAAGTGCGCATCGTGACCGTGCACCCGCCGCCAGGGGCTGTGGATTGGGGATCTTCCACCATGGCCGGTATCCTTTTTGTCTGAGTCAACTGTGCACAGACTCGTAAGCGGTCAGCGGCCTCCCCCCTTGTTGTGCTGCTGACCGCTTCCCCCCCCCCCCCGTTTTTTGACTGGGCCCGCGTCGATTCGCGGCTAGCGCTGCTCTGCCTCGGTGGCTTTTCTGCGACGCTCCAGAACCAGGTACAGGCCCATTGACGCCACACCCAGGGCCGGTACCGCGATGTAAAACCAGCCCACCGATTCACCTGCCTGCAAACGGACAGTAAACACGAGAATCAGGACCGCGCAGAGAACACTATGCGCGAAGGTCAGGGGGAGATACCGCTTTCGGTGCGACACACCAACGATCGTGCCGCACCCTAGCCCGTCGCGCTGACTGGCCCGGGCGAGATCACACCGCACGCGGCGAGGGGGCCGGCCACCGGGCCAGCCCCCTGCGCTCTTACTCGCGGCTGCGGGTCTTACGGATCGCGAAGTACGCGACACTGATCGCGGCGAGATTCACCACCGCTGCCCCGACACTCACCCACTCCCACATAACCCGCATTCCTTCCCGTGCTGCCCTACGATGGAGGCGGGCCGGGCATGTAACTGTTGTTCCGCACCCAGCCCTGGTGTTTAGTTGTTGCCCTCGTGCGGCGGGTCTTCCCGAGTGTCGCCTCGGTTAGTTCGCGCAGTTTCCAGCGCGATGTACGCCGTACGGAGGGCCACGACCGTGGAGGCGAGAACCAGAAGCTCCCGCGCGATCGCCAGCATGTCGCTGACCACCTTGACCTCCCATCTGTCCCGGACCATCCGGGACAGCGCATCGCCGGGCATGCTCAGGGTGGCGGGTCAACCCGAAGAGTCCGGGCCGCCAGAACCCAATTTCAGGGAGCGAAGCGGAAGAAATTGGGGACGCGCGACAGCGCCCGGACGTGGGTTGACGCGACGGGCCCCCGGCATGCCACACTCACGCGCCCCGGATGAGGCCACAAACCCAGCCACCCGTCAGGTCCTCAATAAACACAGCGCCGCGCCAGCGGCCCCGAATAGCTTCATTGCTCAGGCGGGGTTACTCGCTGGGGTGATAGCCCTGGTCTGCGATCGCGGACTGAGCTTTTTCCAGCTCTTCCCCGGCCTCAGTAAGGAGGGTGGCTGCGCGTTGGAGGCTGGCGTTGCATGCAGCGACACTGTCCGCGGGATCGCCTGCGGCATCGTAAATCTCGAACGCATCAAGAGATTTCGTGAGAGCGGCCGCGAGACTGGTCAGCGCCTGCGGCATCAGTGTGCTGTCCACTTCAGTCCGCCGAGCAGCCTGTACACCTCGGGTGCTGGAACCGCGGGCTGCGCGGCCAGAGAGTGGTTGATACTGCGGATGGCTTCGGCCGCGGTTTCGGCGTCATCACGCATGCCCACCATCGGTTTCCTTCCGCGAGACGATGTCCGGCCTGACAATACGCGCTGGCACCGACAAAACCGCGCACACCATCAGGTCCTCGCGAGATACGACCGCCTGGCGAGCATCACTCGAAGCTCTCAGCATTAGGATAGCCGAGGGTGGGGTCACCAGTGGGATGGGCTCTGCGCCTTCGTCATAGCGGAAACCGTAGGTGCCGTCTGACAGGCGCACGAGTCCGCGCTGGCCGTGGTCCTCTTCGGGCGGGTAGCTCGCGGTTGCGGTGGTCCTTTCGGTATAGCTGCACTAACGGGCCGCAGGGGCTGGCCTTGGTGGCGTGGCAGGGGTGGTCGCTTCCCTCGATCATCCCTGCCACACCACCCCAATCATATCGAACATGAGTTCGATAATGGTTAGGATGGGGTGTGTGACCCCGCTGGTTGAGTGGGCTCCGCGCATGTGCGGGAACGGCCATAAACTGGGCCCGGGAACGATGCTGGTGGGCTGGCAAACCACCGAGGAACCCTACTGCCGGATATGGGTATGCCGCCGGTGCGGATGGACACTCCTCGACCGGTTCCGGTCCTCACGCGCGGGCTGCTGACTACGTGGCTGTTTCACCCTGCAGGGTCAGGCCGCTATCGGCGTGCGGCGGCCGCGGTGGTTGGGGCGGGGCCGGTGGCCCCGCCCCAAGTGGTGTTACTCGCGGTTGTCCTCGAGAAGGGCTTCGAGCGTGCATTCGCGGCAGTGTTGCTGGGTGGTGATGTGGGCGAAGCCGTGTGCGCAGACGGTGATGTCGTCGTGGGTTTGCCAGTGCGCGGAGTAGGACTCTCCGCCGCCGTAGTCGATTGAGTACGAGCCTGATTCTTCGTCACCGCTGGCGGTGACTGTTTCTCCGGTGAGCAGCATTTTGCCGATGAATGCGGTGGCCCGCTCGAATGCGGGCTGCCACTGCTCGGGGGTGTACCACATTTCGGCAAGGCGGCTGTCGCTGAAAAGAACGAGGGTGCGGGTGTCTGTCATTGCGGGCCTTTCTCTGGGAACGGGAAGCGGTGGCAGGTGGTGGCTAGGGGCCTGTTTGTCGTGCGGGACCCCAGCGGGTGTCATCCGGTGCAGTGGTCGCAGTCGCAGCCGGTGAGGATCGCGAGGTGTTCGCATTCGCCGCTGGTGTCGTACGCGCGGCACTGGTCGAGGCTGTGGCTGCTGGTGTCGTAGCCGTGCACCAGCCCGGGTGCGCCGTGGCATTGGCTGTGTGCTGGTTCCGTGCGCCAGTACGCGCCGCAAGCGATGCACGCCGTGCCGGAATCGGCGGCGATCAGCTGGTGAAACACAGGGGGTGGCTCCTTTCTGCCGGGGCTGAGCGTGGTGCTGCCCAGCCCCGGATTTCGGGCGGTTGCGGGGGTTAGCCGAGGTGGTCGGAGAGGACTTCGAGGGTGGCGTCGACGATGGGTGCGACCAGTCGTACCCGCCACTGGGGTCCGTGTTCCCGCTCGGCGATGATGGCGGCGATCAGTTCGATCTGCTCGGTGGTCAAGACACTGGCGTCGGCGTCGAACTTGAACAGCTCGACCGCGTCGTCGTCGTGGACGTTGAGGATGATCGCTGCAAACGTGGCCATGATGGTTCGCCTTTCCGCTGTGGTGTTGTCAAAGAGTCCGGTGGGAGTTGCGCGGTTCCCGCCGGGGGGCTTGTGCGCCCCTGCTGTGCCTGATCACGGCGCCGGGCGGGCAGAGACTGCTGCAACCTCCGGGACCGGGCCGGGGGGAGAAAAGTTTTCCCGGCGCGCAGCGCGAACCCGCAGGGCGGGAAAACTTTTCGGAAGGAGGACCGGCAGCTTGCTGCGGAGGTTGCGGCAGGCGCAGCCTGGTGCACGATCAGAGGCCAGCAGGGGTGAAGCACCCCGGCACCATCCCGGGCATTCCAGCCGCGGCACCAGCCATCACCACAGCGGAAACGCGAAACTGGCTGCGGTGGTTGCTCGGGCATCGCGTGCGCCGGGACGACAAACTCCCGCGCTCAGCAGGCAAGCCCGCCCCGGGTACGCTCATTCATCCGCGGTTCGGTGATCCGGCGGGGTGTCCGCGCGGCCGCGGGCATATTAGGGCTAGTCACGCTATGTGACCTAGAAACATTAGCTAGAGTAGGGCGGCTCGAAATCGTCCGTTTTTGAGCCAGTCCCGCACCCTGCCGCCGCTAGACCCAGCGACGTACATCGGCCCAGGCGCTATGCGGCACAAAACTCGCGTTCAAAATTCCGCACTATGGGTGCTCATAACCTCGCACTGTCAGTGGGTTATGCGACGATCCCGGCGTGACGCTTCTCGGGTATGCGCGAGTTTCAACCAGTGATCAGACCAATATGCGTAAGCTGACGCGCTGCGCGCCGTGGGCTGCTACCGGCTCTGGACCGAGGTGGCAGTAGGGGACCACCCCGGATTGTCCGCAATTGCGCGAGGCACTCGATCACCTTGCATGCGGGTGACACACTCGTGGTGTGGCGGCTAGCCCGGATCGACCGGTCCCTCGCTTGTCTAAACGGTCGAATCGCTGCACGAGCGCGGTGTGGGGTTCCGGTCGCTGACAGAGGCCATTGACACAACTGCACCCGGAGGAAAACTGGTCTTCCACATCTTCGGGGCGCTGGCACAGTTCGAGCGTGACCTTATTCGTGAGCGCACCGCGATCGGGCTGAAAGCCGCGCGCGATCACGGCCGCGTCGGCGGCCGCCCGCCGAAGATGACTCCCGCGAAGCTGCGTGAGGCCCGGCGGATGCGCGAGTCTGGCAGCACACTCGCGGAAATCGTCGACGTTGTGGGCCTGTCCCGCGCAACACTCACCCGCCACCTGTCCGCCGCGCGGACCAGCGGCTCCGCTCGGTAGTCCGGCCCGGTTCACGAAACGTTCACAAACGCCCACCCCGAGATCGGGCAAAACTCCCCTACCCTTTGGATGCCTGCTTTTCCTGAGATGCGCGGTCACCGATACCTCGAGATTTCTGCGCGTCGCAACTTAGGGATGATTGGAGGTGAGGCACGATGCGAAATCCCAGAAAAGACGAAACCCCGGCGCACAGGACGCTTTGGTTTGCGGCCACCGTCCATGTGATCGCCAGGGTCGTCGGTGAGATTCTCGTCCGGATACTTCCGGGCTAGAAGCCCTTCGGAAGGGTCATCGTTGGTAGCGGT
>NZ_JAPEIQ010000046.1 GCF_026041215.1 Hoyosella sp. YIM 151337 | reverse complement strand
CCCCAATCGGGGGACATAAGGCTCAGGGCAGGATCTGCCCGTCGACGTAGAACCAGCGGCCTTGCTCACGCACGAATCTGCTCACTTCGTGCAAGCTGTCGCGGTGGCCCAGATGGCGGTAGTGGGCGCGGAACTCCACGACGCCGTCTGTGTCGAACGGGCCGCCTTTAATGGTGCGCACGATATCGAGCCTCCGCCACGTCTGTTGCGGATCGAGTTCAAGCCGGCTGGGCCGGGTCGATGGATGCCACGACGAAAGCAGATGATCCGTTGCACCGACCGCGAAAGCAGTGTACCGAGAACGCATGAGCTGCAGAGCTGTTGGTGCTGGAGCGCCGTGGATGATCGGGCTGCAGCAGTTGGCGTACGGCTCGCCATGGCGGCAAGGGCACAGCTTGTTGGCCGGGTAAGGCGGGTTTCGGTTTGGGCGCAACCACGAGAAAGGGTCTGCCGCAGACGATACGTATTCGAGCGATACGTATCCGTCGTAGCCGATCCCGGTGAGTTGCGACAGGTACTGCTGCAGAGGCATTTCCCCGGTTCCCGGCGCGCCGCGACCTGGCGCGTCCGCGATCTGGACGTGCCGGATGTACTTACCAAAACGGGTGAGGGCTGCAGGAATGTCCTCACCGTTGACGGCGAGGTGATAGAGGTCCGCGAGCAGGCCTACGTGCGGTGAGCCGACGCGCTCGATCACTGCGACCGCATCGCTTGCCAGCTTCAGTGGGTACGCCGCGAACCCACTGACTGGTTCGAGGAGTACTGACGCGCCGATTCGCGCGGCTGCGTGCGCGGCGAGCTGCAGGTTTTCCGCTGCGACCGCATCGTGTTCAGCGGGCGGCACACCGTCGATCCGGTTTCCGTACAGGGCGTTGAATCCTGATGCGCCAAGTTGCTCGCCGATCCCGACAACGACATCAATATTGTCCCGGAACTCCGCGGCGCGATTCGGATCCGAAAGCAACCCGCGCTCGCCTGCTGCGAGATTCCCAGCGGCGAAGTTCAGATGCGACAATGTCACTCCAGCGCCGGAAACCGCGCGGACAAACTCATCCACGTCGCGATCCGACGGCACCGCCGCATCAAACGGCCACCAGAACTCAACGGCGCTGAAGCCCGCGTCCCGCGCCGCTTGTGGCCGCTGCAGCAGCGGCAGATGCGTCAGCAGAATTGAACAGTTGACGGTGTAGGAATGAAGGGACATTACCGTTGATCGTAAAGGAGCGACATGGCTGAGACGGGTGCGGCGCCAGTCGCGGTCGTAACGGGAGCGGGGTCCGGACTCGGTCGGGCCATTGCTCAGGCGCTGCTCGGCGCGGGTTTCCGCGTCGCGCTCGCGGGCCGTCACGCTGCTCCGCTGCGGGACACCGCGGGCACGAGTGCGAACGCCCTCGTCGTGGTCACCGACGTCACCGATGAAGCTGCCGTCACGAACCTTTTCGGTGCGACTCGCGAGAGTTGGGGCCGCGTCGACGTTCTCGTGAACAACGCCGGGACGTTCGGCCCCGTGGGTGACGTAGACGAGATCAGCGCGGACGAGTGGCGGGCAACGGTTGACGTTAACCTCACCGGCTACTTTTTGTGCGCTGCAGAAGCTGTGCGGCACATGAAAGCCCAGAAGCCAATGGGTGGCCGCATCATCAACAACGGTTCGATCTCGGCGCATGTGCCGCGGCCGGGCACGGCGGCGTACGCGACGACAAAGCACGCGATCACCGGTCTCACCAAGGCAATCTCACTCGACGGGCGCAAGTACAACATTGCGTGCGGACAAATCGATATCGGTAACGCCGCCACCGACATGACGCACGGTTTTGCTGCCGGGGCCCGCCAGGCTGACGGCACGGTCAAACAGGAACCTACATTTGACGCGGCTTATGCGGCCGAACAGGTACTTCACATGGCTCAACTGCCGCTGAGCGCGAACGTACAGTTCGTGACGCTTATGGCAACCGCGATGCCGTACATCGGCCGCGGCTGACGCATGGAGGACAGATCACGGACCGCTGCGAAGCCGCCCGCCCATGCTGGATACAGTCCGTATGGGCGGGCATTTCTATCGTGTAGTCTGCGGCATCGCGGACGTCACAGCGTCGAGTGAATCGGATTGCGGGTGCGGTTCGATCTGTCGGACGAGACGATCCCTAGTGTTGTAGGAGAGTCCTACTAGCGAGCTGCGCTCGGTGCTGAGGTCACCAGAGAGGGTGGCGGATGCTTCTCGCAGCCGGACAATGCTGGCACGCAGGTGGCGGCGGGTGATCTCACTGAGGTTGGACTCTGCGGCGAGCGTGTGCAACACCAGTTGCTCGGCCACGGCGCGGCAGTGATTTTCAGGAAAGTGGCCGTGCTGGATATCGGCGGTGATGCGGTTGATAATCGGGCATGGTTCGTGGGCAAGCACCACAACTAACGGGGTCTTCAGAATCTCGACGCCGTACTCGACACCGACGAGAGCGGCGGTGTCGACAAGGTGCGCGGCGCTGGCCGTGACGATCAATTCGCCAGGGGCAGTATCGAAGATTTGCTCGGGTGCCGGGGTGAGGTCGCAGCACGTTAGGACCGTGGCGAGAACCCGGCTCTTCGTCATTCCGGTTGCCATTCTTTCTCCCGCTGCGTGGCGGAGGTTGCCGCACAAGAGCCGGTCGAGGATCTCGCGCGCTTCGAGCGGGAGTGGCTTCGCGCTGGGCGTGAATCCGGTGCTGTGATGGTGCGGGCGCGGCAGGGCCCATGGGGCGGGGTCAAGATGAGCGGTCATTGCGTTACTCCTTCGGAACGAAGTGGACGGGTCGTGGGGTGATCTTCGGCGGTGATGGCCGACTGCCATTCAGTCCAGCCGCGGCGGCCGCGCAGCCACCATCGGTGGCCGTCGTGTGCGGCGAGCTGAATCCAGCTGCCGGCAACGAGGTGGGTGAGGGTTTCGTTGCGGTCGAGAACAGCGTCAACGCGCTCTCGTGGAGCGGTGACTGCCACGAGCAGCCGCATCGGCTCGTGGTAAGGCACGCCGGGGCGGGTGAATACTGACTGGCGGGGCAGACCGATTCGCAGGTCACCGCCTGCACCCTGGTAGACGCCGATTCCGCCGACCACATTGTGGGCCACCTTGTCTCCCGCGCCGAGCACGTCCGGGTCGACCGTCGAGAAGTAGTAGGCGGTGTTGATCCAGTGGGCAACAACCATCGGTCCGGCGAGAATAGCTTCGAGCACCGTGCCGCTCGAGTCGGTCTCGGGCTCATAGGAGTGCAGGAAACTGCGACGACCGAGATAAACCCCGGCGCTGACGCGACGAGGTGCGATCAGGAAGGCAGCGTTGCGTGCCAGGCCCCATTCCGGCTGCGTCTGCGCCCAGTCCGCCGAGCGGGCAGCCACGTGCGCGGCCGCGCGTTTGCGCGGGGCGCCGGGTAAGTCCGAGGCTCGTTCGGAGGCAAGCGCGCGCCCTGCTAGCCTCACGTCATCGCGGAGCCTGGCCAGTTCGCTCCGGTGCGTCTCGGGGACCGATGCCACGTCGAACCAGGTGACGGTGTCAGTTGCCGTGTCGTGTTCGGCGGCGAGAAACACTGTGTCGGCGGGAATCTCTACGCCCGCCGCGGCGAGCCTGCCCCGAACCGCGGGCCGGTTCAGCATCGCGGCAGCGAGCCGGGCACTGGTGGCCCCGCGGGCGGCACCGCACGCGCCGCAGTCGAGCGAGCTTGCATAGGGGTTGTTGGTAGTAGTGCTGCCGTGTCCGCACAGCACTACTAAGCGGGCGAACCGCTCCGTCAATCCCATCGCGCGCAGCGCGGATTCCGCATAGGCTGCCTGCTGATCGTCTGTCGGGGCGTCCGGTCCAGAGGTGACGTACTCCAACTCAGTGTGAGGACTGAGGCGTGCGCGAATCCACCGGCGCATAGCGGCCGCGGCACGGGGTGCGAGGGTGCGAAACAGCGCGGCAGGGCCGAGGACGAAGCCGCCCGCTTCAGCGAGCAAGTATGCCGACAGCGGCGCTTTCTGTGCCGCGCTCACTGCCGACTCTGCAGCGGAAAGGTCGGCGGCCGCCGCTGCGGCACCCGCACCAGCGAAGGCGTCGAGGGGCCTTTGGCGGACGACCATTGCGGGCCTGAGCAGCACGGGAAGCAGATCGAGGCGGTCTTCACTGTTGAAGGGGAGGACCTGTGCGGGAACTCCGAAGAAGCCCGCGAAGCCGAATGTTTCGTAGTTGCCCTGGGCTTCGACGTGGCGGCGAATACCCTCGCTGCGGGTATCGATGCAGCACACGAGCTGTGCGGCTGGCCGCATTCGATGGTGTTCGCGCGTTGAGGCCGCGATGGCATCGACCTTCGCAAGGAACTGGTCCCGATAGTGGCGTTCGTAGGCTGCGAGCCACACCTGTCGTTGTCTGCGGTGTGGCAGCTTTTCCAAGCGCGCAGCCACCACTGGGTCACGAGGACTCGGCATCGAGAGGTCTTCGGTGCCCGGCTGCGCGAACGTGCCCCGGCTGGCTGATGTGGACGCTGTGGCGCGGGCACTTGTGTAAGCGGCCGCATCGTAATTCAGGCGTACCGCCAGCAGGTCAGCCAGAGTGAGGGTGGGACCAGCGTAATCAGGCGCGGCCCACTGAGTTCGCCATTTCGCGTGGGCAGCCCAGCCTGGGAGCCTCGCCAACTGCGCGGTCAGTTCGGCCAAGCGCTCATCAGCTGTGACGCCCAGGCTTTCGAGCGCACCCAAGATAGCGTCCGCCGCGGTCGCCGCAAGCGGGTACCTCGAGCCGATGCCCCACCGGCGCGCGATCGGGTCAAAAACCACCTGCGAACGCCACACGTCGTAAAGCCCCGCACTGTCACCATCCGGAACTGCACGGCCGGTCACGTACAGGGCGCACCATTTGCCGACTTCACGATCGGTGAGTGCGGCAAGCGTGCTTCCCGTGAGCCAGTCGTGATCTTCAAGGACAGTCCGCCATGGTGAAGCACTGTCTCCGTCACCTCGCCACGACTCGGCTGGCCCTTCCCCGTCCAGAGTGGCAGTGAGGTCGGCATCGGTGATCCGGCCACATAGGTAAGCGTCGGAAAGCAGTCGCGGTGACGGCAACCCGTCGATACCGAGAACCTCAGCGGCGATCGTGGTCGCATGCTCAAAACTGCGGTCCCGCAGGTCCCACAGTGGGTTGGCCGAAATGGCTGTAGTGAGTGGCCACAGCAGCGGTATTGGCCGCGCCGCCTGCTCGATGAGATCCTCTGTGGTGGTGCAGGACTGGGGCTGTATCGAGGCGCATTCAGTGGTGGTCATGCCGTACCTTTCTTCGGACGCTGTGGGCGGAGATCAGGAAGATCGGATGCTCTGCGTGGCGAGCTCCCGGCGGGGCACGTCGTCCCATCCGGCTGGCGCAGCGGCCGAATCCGACATTTGTGCCCGGAGTCTGCTGGCCATCGGCGACCGGGCCGCTGCGGCGGTAAGGGTGAAGGTAAGCCCGGCGATCGCCAGCAGAGCCCACACTGGTAATCCGGTGTTTGTGGAAGGTGCTGTCTGCGCGATCACACCGCCGAGCGCCGCCACTGCAACTCCGTAGCAGGTGGCTGCCACAACCAAACCCGCTGGCCACACCCACCGCCGCGTGTTAGTTGTCGGCCGCCGCAGCCACCAAGCGCCTGCAAGCACGGCGGCTGTGACAGCCGCGAACACGACTAGTACCGGCTCCTCACCATGGGTGAGGCCAGGCGCTGCTGCCGCGGTGGCAGCAATCCCAGAGACGAGCGCCGCGGCGTAGCGGCCGCGGGTCCGCGCCACTTTGGGCACGCTGGGCATACCGGGCCGTGGAACCGCCGAACCTGCGGAGAGGAACAGTGCCGCTTTGTAAAGTCCGTGACCGAACAGATGGACCATGGCCGACGGGTAGGCGCCGACACAGCACTGCATGAGCATGAAGCCCATCTGTGCGCTGGTTGACGAGGCAAGCTGCCCTTTCACATCCGGCTGGCGCGCGACCACGAGGCTCGCCCAAGCCGCCGTCGCCGTCGCGACGACCGCGACAACCACCAATGCAGGTGTCCACGTAGCCATGGGGCCCATGCGGACCAGCAGGATGCCGCCTCCGCTGACGACGCCAGCGTGCAGAATCGCGCACACCGGCGTGGGTGCTGACACGGTGAGGCGCAGCCAGCCCCGGAACATGCCTTGCGCGCAGCGTGCTAGGACCGCAACGGCGATGAGCATCGCCACGACAGGGGCCAAGGCGCCCAGGTCGGTGGCCGCTTGCTGCAGTGCTTCGGGCGCGATCGCAACGTTTCCTACGGTGACAGCGAGGATGACAGCCGCCGTGATTAATGCGGTGTCGCCGGCCAGGAGGGCCCACCGGATGGAACGAACCAGCCGCGGTACTCCTGGGAGATCCCGTCGATACCCAGCAACAGCGGTGAAACCGATTCCGGCGATCACCCAGGCGATGATCAGGCTTGCAACCGTGGCAGATGTCGCGACGAGTGCCATCGCGCCCACCGTTACCGCCATCGCAGCCTCGAAGCGCGGCGCCCGCGGGTCATCGCGCAGATAGCGACCCGCGTAAGCGTGGACGAGTGCGCCGACGCTGCACACCAGCAGCAGCAACCACATCGTGAGCGAGTTCGCTATCACCCCGAGGGCGGGCCTGGAGTCGTCAGTGCCGATCAGGACTGCTGCAGGACCACCGGCCACCACCGAAACCACTGTGGTGAGCGCCGCGGCTGCAGTCGCCCACCACAATCCGGCTCGTATCTGTCGCGGTACGACGGCGGTTGCTGCGGCAGCAAGCCACGGCCCTGCGACGGCTGCCCCGAGGGCGACGGAGCCGAGCTGGCTCACATCCATAGCGTTCTCCGATTTCTAATTCGCGAAGTCTAGTTCAGGAGTTTGTCATCATATTTGCGTTCTGGCAAGAGTGAAGCCAGAAGAATCTCGCAAATCGCTTTCCGATCCGGTGCCGACTCTCAGGCCGGTGCATCCCCGGCGAATGACGCGCCGTATTACGCGACCAAGCCCGCCGGGCAGCTTCCGCGCGTACCCTCGGGGTTGTGCCCAGATCGGCAGGGGGAGCGGTGATGTCGTGTAATGGCGCGCGGGTGCGCACGATGTGGGTTGCCGTGCTCGCGGGGGCGGTCATGCTCGCGGGGTGTGGGGCCCCCGAGGAGGGTGAGCCTGCAGCGCAAGAGACTCCGGATGCCGCGCCGGAAGAACGCGTCACCGAAGCGGCGTGGACGGCCGTCGCGTCGGGAATCGAAGAGGGCGGGGTTTTCGTTCGCCCGGCCCGGATCGGCGCGTCCCCCATCAGTGATGCTCCGACCGGCGGTTTCCAGATCGGGGAGGTCATCGTCACGACGGTGCGCACGGACGTGAACTCGTCCGAGTACACCAGTGCGAGCGTCCCAGAACAGGTGCTGGTCGCGCTTGATGCTGAAGACGGTGAGGTTCGCTGGACGCAGCCGGTGACCGGTGCTCTCACCTGCGCGGAAGCGGAGATTGACGGTCTGTTGCCGTGTCTGGTTGGCGGGGACCCACACGAGCCCGGCACGGGGATGAGCCCCGCGCCGAACCCGGAGACCGAGCTGCATTATTTCCGCCTGACTGACGGCACGGTGGCCACGACGGTACCGGCAGCGTCGGCACGTGAGGTCGCGGTGCATGACGGCTCCGTGATCCTCGCGTGGCAGGATCCGTACGGGCAATTGGGCCGCGTTGCCACGCTTACGCGGGGCACGGTCGACGACCCGGAGAGCGAATGGCGCCAGGAGTACGAACTCGCTCCCGAGTGCGACACTCAAGTGCGAGGTTTCTGGATCGAGGTTGCCGACGGCCTGATCTTCTTCCGCGGGGAGCAAGCATTTGTGGCGCGCGTCAGCGACGGATCACGGGTGCCAGACGAGGCGCTGTATTCGGTGGCGAATGTCCCCGGCCATGGGTTCGTTGCTGATCTGTGCGAGACCGAAGCCGTGTCTGCGGTTTTTACCAGCGCGGGGGACGAGCTCGCCAGGTATGAGCGGCCCAGCATGGTGTCCGTGGTGAGTCGCAGCGGTGCTGCCGCCGAGCCCGTGTACGTCGTCGATGGTGCGACAGTTCATGACTTCGCAACGGGCGAGCAGTTGTGGCAGCGGGATCCGAGGTTCTTCTGGGTTCTCGCGCTGGCGGGTGAGGTCGTTCTCGGTTCCGGCAGCACGCCCGGCGGGCCCACGCTCGGTCTCGACGCGCGCACCGGAGAGGAACGGTGGACCGCCCCTTTCGGTGAGTTCGGCTGGGTGGTTGGTTCAGCGGACGGCGAGATGATCACACGCGGGCACAACCCCAGCGAAATCGCGGGGGTGGGACTAGACGACGGTAAGCGGATCTGGTCAGTGCCCGTCGCCGATGTGGCGCGGGTGGACCTTGTCGGCTCCGGGGTGCTGGCGAGCACACACCAGCAGTTACAGCTGATCAGCGCAGACTGATTCTGCAGCTAGCCCGCGTAGCGCTGCAGCCGCGCCGAGAGCCGCGGAACAAGCTGCCCATCGGCGTTGATGCGTTCCTCCACGTACGCAAGGTCACCGCCTGCGATGATTCCGTACAGGCGTTTCGCTCCGCCCACAACTTCAGCCGACTGGCTGCGAATGACGACGTCAGTCGCGAGTTCCCAGGACGACTGTGTGCGCGCCTCACCGTAATAAAGCTCAACGAGGCCGGTGGTGTGTGTGAGGAGGAACTCGATGACTTCTTCGCCGTCAGAGTCGGCGACCCGCCAGAACCCGCGTTCACGCAGATCGGGCTTGACATAGGCGCCAGCATCATCGATAACCCAGCTGCGCGCTTCCCACGTGAGGTAGTCGCCGCCGTCGTGCGTCACGACGATCTGCTGGCCGAATCGGTAATCACCGGTGTCAGGGTGGTTTCCTTCGCCTTCGCCGCGCCAAACACCCACGAGCGGTAGCAGCGCCAATAGGGCATCGCTCAGATTGGGGCCCTGGCGCAAATTCGCGGTGTCTTCAGGCAGTGGGAGACCAGGCAAGTCAGCCACATTGCGCGAACCGGTGCTTTTCGCGCGTTCGGCGGCAGCCTCAACCGCCGCGTTGCCGCTGCCCGGTTCACGACGAGGTGCCGATGTGTCGCCCTGGCTCACTTGTGCTGCTTGCGCTCGTCAGTGACAAGCCGGTACACGACGTACACCGCGAACCAGGTGATCAGCAGGCTCGACAGCACCAGAAGAATCTCGAAGATAAGCACCACGGTTCGAGTGTATCGGGTGCGGCAGATCACCACGAATTGGGCCTGCCATGCAAAGTCGCACAAACACAGGGCAGGCCCGGACCGTGTGATCACGATCCGGGCCTGTCAGGCTGCCGGTACGCGGACCGGCCACACGGATTACTTGCTGACGGTGATCGTCACTTCGTGGATGCCAGCGGACTCTGGGCTCACCGACGCATCGCCATTGCCTGATGCAGAGAGTGCGCGGACTGTCCACGTGCCGGGTGCCGCGAAGAAGCGGAAATCGCCACTGCCGGAGGCCACAACCTCTGCGGTGAACTCACCGGTGCTATCGAGCAGCCGCACGAACGCCCCGCCCACCGGGGAGCCAGCATCGCTCACAACCTTGCCCGTGATGACCGTTTCCTTCTCAGCGTCAACGCCCGCCGGGAGGTTCTGACCCTGAACTGGTGCTCCGCACATCTTTACTTTTCTCCCAACTCGATCGGGACGCCAACGAGTGACCCGTACTCGGTCCAGCTGCCGTCGTAGTTCTTCACGTTCTCGAAGCCGAGGAGTTCGCGCAGCGCGAACCACGTGTGGCTTGAGCGCTCGCCGATGCGGCAGTAGGCGATGATGTCCTTGCCGTCGTCGAGCCCCTCTTCCTTGTACAGCTGGCGGAGTTCGTCATCCGACTTGAATGTGCCGTCCTCGTTGGCTGCCTTGCTCCACGGAACGCTGATCGCCGTGGGGATGTGGCCTGCACGCTGCGACTGCTCCTGCGGGAGGTGAGCCGGGGCGAGGATCTTGCCGGAGAACTCGTCTGGTGAACGCACGTCAACGAGGTTCTGGTTGCCGATCGCATCGATGACCTCGTCGCGGAACGCACGGATCGTGACGTCCTGCGGCTGTGCGGAGTAGTTCGTAGACTCGCGCTTCGGAACCTCGGTGACCAGGGGACGGCCGTCGAGTTCCCACTTCTTGCGGCCGCCGTCGAGAAGCTTGACATCCTGGTGGCCGTAGAGCTTGAAGTACCAGTACGCGTAGGCAGCGAACCAGTTGTTGTTTCCGCCGTAAAGAATGACGGTGTCGTCATTCGCGATGCCCTTTGCGGACAGCAAAGCGGAGAACTGCTCCTGGTTGACGAAGTCGCGCCGCACCGGATCCTGCAGATCCTGCTTCCAGTCGATCTTCACCGCACCTTCGATGTGGCCACCGTCGTATGCGGTGGTGTCCTCGTCGACCTCGACGAAAACCGTCTTAGGGGCGTTGAGGTTCTGCTCGGCCCAGTCTGCGGAGACTAGGACGTCGGAGCGAGCCATGGGTTTCCTTTCCGTTGGATCCGTGAATGAGAGAAAACAGCGGGGGGTTACGCAGCAGAGCTGCGGCGAGTTGAGCGTAGCTGCGCCACAAAGGGATACATCTGGCAGCCGAGGCAAATCCCGAACGCCGCGTTGAGGAACGCAGCGATGAACGCCAGGCCTGTGAAGATCTGGCCCGCGAGGATGGCGCCGCTGATAAAGCCGATCAGCCCAGCCGCCGCGAAGATCAGGCCGACCAGCTGAGCGAACCGAACCGGTGCGACCGGTTCACGTTCCCGGACCGGCCCCAGCCGGGGCGCGATGAGATAACCGTAAAGCGCACCGTAAGGGCTCCGGCGCGGCCCAAGCGTGGCGCCCAGCGCAAATACGATTGCCTGGAAGGCCAGCAAGATCCACCAGCCGGTGAGAAGTGTGATCGCGAGAACAGCAGTCGTGATCCAGGCCGCGAAGCGCGGTCCTCGAACGTCGACATTCTGAGATGCGGGCGGGGTAGACATTGGTTTCTGCTCCTGTATTCGAACCCGACCCGCTAACGGCGGGTCCGTAGAAGGGGATCGGCAGGGAACAGCTAGGTAATCGTGCCGGGCTGTTCCAGATCAGCAACAGGGACAGCAACAACCGCCGAGGCGGCACAGATCGACTGCGCGGCGACGGGTGAGCAGAAGCTCCTGGTTGTCTAACACGCTAGAAAGGGTACCCGCAGATTTCGATTTGTCAGCCATTCGTCAGCTCGAGTGTCCAGAGATTGGGATAAGTGCGTCACGCAACGCGTCCGCGCTGGGCACTCCGGGGATCCGGAAACGCTGCTGCATTGCGCCGTCGTAGATGAAAGTCGTCGGCAGCGACCGCACCCCCAAATGCCGGGTGAGCTGCGGATAGTTATCGATGTCTAGTTCGAGGTGAGAAACATCTGGGAATTCGGGCAGGGTCGCGGTGATGACGCGCCGCACTGCCGCACAAGGGCCGCACCAGTCCGCCGTGAAGTGCACAATCGCCGGAGTCCCGGCGGACAAACCCGCGTCACGCAATTCGCCAGGTACGCTCGCCTCAGTAACCGGCTCGGTGGTGTCTGCCGGACGGGCAATCACTGTTCCCGTGTGGCGATGCCACCAGATGCCCACGGCCGTCGCGATCGCTGTCGCGCTGCCGAGGATGATTGCTCCACTCACTGGCCGAGGCCTCCACCGATCGCATTGCGTCGCAGCAGTTCCAGTGACACGTTCCTGCCTTCTCCTTCAACCACAAGCCGTCCGCCCTGTGCGTACGCGACTGCGGGCGGCAGCCCGAACGGTACTTCTTGCACGTCAATCGTTATAGAGAACGAACGCAGAATCTCGTCGCGTAATTCCTCGGGCACGGGATTTTTCCAGGAACCGTCGCGGCCGGGGTAGTAGCGCATCGGTTCGACGTTGAGCTGCCGACCGGAAAGCCGAAGGCGTGCTTCGACATTCACTTCCTCCGTAATACCGTGTTGCGGGAAGGTCGCGGTGAGCAGAACCGGGCGGAAGCGTGCGATCGTCACCGGCGTAGCGGTTCCGAACGCGTCGATGATCCCGGTGGGCAGTGGTGTTATGCGGAGATCAGGGATGTCATAGAACTCGCCAAGTTCGGTCTGGTGCATGACGATGCGGCCTTCGAGGATTCGCGCATGCATGGCGTCCGTGCGCCGCTTGTACCACGCCGCCGGTTCAAGGGTGACGTCATCGAGTCCAGCCTCGATCGTGACGCGACCGGCGATGTCGGTGTCGACGCGGTCAGCGCGGATGTCAACGCCGACGAACTCGCCCCGCGCAGCTTGCACGAGAAACGGGAAACCACGGACGACTACGTCCGGGTCGGCATTGAGATCCGCGCTGGCCCGCAACGCCCGGGAGATGCGGTGTTCGGTGTAGGCGGCCGTTCCGAGTTCGGCGAGCACGAGCACCACGACCAGTCCCAGGGCCCCTACGATCAGCTTGCGCACATCCTTATTGTTACTGACACCCGGCAGTTGGATGTCGGGACGGTAAGAGTTACGCGATACTCTGTGTGAGTTCACGTGAGCCTTGGCGTGCAGCGGCGGGCGTCCGAAGGCTATGCGGCAGGTCCGACTTCGGTTTAACGGAAAGGGGGCGGTGTGGAGCTTCTCCTGCTTACGGCCGACCCGAACCCTGAGTCTGTTCTGCCTTCGCTGGCTCTCTTGCCACATAATGTGCGGCCTGCGCCCGCTGACGTGTCGTCGCTGCTCGAGGCTGGTGGCGCGGATGTCGCTGTCGTCGATGCGCGCACCGATCTTGCGTCCGCGCGCGGGCTGTGCCGGATTCTTGCGAATACGGGCGCCTCGGTGCCGGTGGTTGCGGTGCTCACCGAGGGTGGGCTTGTGGCTGTGAGTTCCGACTGGGGGATTGACGACATTTTGTTGCCGGGCACGGGGCCCGCGGAACTCGATGCGCGGCTGCGGCTGCTGGTCGGCCGGACGACCGTACAGACGCAGGACGAGGATGCAGGGACTGTCACCCTGGGCGAACTAGTCATCGACGAGGGCACGTATACGGCACGGTTGCGCGGCAAACCGCTCGACTTGACCTATAAGGAGTTCGAACTCCTCAAATACCTGGTGCAGCACGCGGGTCGGGTATTCACCCGGGCCCAGTTGCTGCAGGAAGTATGGGGCTACGATTTCTTCGGTGGCACCAGGACGGTTGACGTCCACGTGCGGCGGTTGCGCGCGAAGCTGGGCGCCGAGCATGAGTCGCTCATCGGCACGGTACGGAACGTCGGTTACAAGGCCGTTCGTCCGAGCCGGTCAGGCAAACCCGCGGAGGACAACCACGATCTCGATGAGGACGAGGGAGATCTGGAGGATAGTGCCCGCGATTCGGCGTCTGGTGCGCTGTGATGGTCCCTGACATCGAGATCACGCGGCTGAGTGGCGAGCTGCCGAGCGAGCTTAACGATGCAGTCGCGCTCATCATCGCGGCGGCGCGTGCGGCGGACGATGCCGATCCGATCTCCGAGCAGGGCCTGGCTGGTTTCGAGGGGAGGATCAGTGCCGAACACGTCGTCGCGACGAGCGGTGGTGTTCCGGCAGGCATTGCCACCATTCGGGTGGAGAACGGCACAGCGAACATCGAAGCGGTGGTGGATCCAGCGCGGCGCCGGCAGGGGATTGGGCGCACACTGATCGCCGCTGCTGCCACCAAAGGCTCGCAACTATGGGCGCACGGCGACCTCCCGGCAGCTGCAAGCCTGGCGAAATCGCTCGGCATGGCACGCGTCCGGGAACTGTTGCAGATGCGGCGCAGCCTCGGCCCTGAAGCGCCGCTTCCCGAGCTGACCGTGCCGGACGGACTCGAGGTTCGGACTTACGCGGGCGCGGAGGACGACGCGGAGATAGTGCGCGTCAACAATGCCGCGTTCCACTGGCACCCCGAACAAGGCGGCTGGAGCATCTCCGACGTCGCGGCCCGCAAACAGCTCTCGTGGTTCGACCCCGAGGGGCTGTTCCTCGCATTCGATACGTCAGCCCCGGACCGGTTGCTGGGCTTCCACTGGACGAAGACACACGGTGCGCACCCACCGGAGCCTCCGTTTGGTGAGGTCTACATTGTCGGCGTTGACCCGGCTGTCCACGGCCGTGGCCTCGGGCGGCTTCTCACGCTGCGGGGTTTGCATTCCTTGCAGGAGCAAGGCCTTCCAGCAGTGCTGTTATACGTCGAAGCGAACAATATCGCTGCGCTGCGCACCTACGAGAAGCTTGGATTCCATCGCCACTTCACCGATGTGGCGTATGTCATGACGTAACAATCAGGCCTCTGGCCTGCTGTTTCTCGAGACCCTTCAAATCGCGTCACGTTTGTTCATCTTCCGTTCACCTTTAGCCTTCACGCTAGCGGCTGACTCTCTTAGCGTGTGCCGTGAGAGTTAATCGAACGTTCACACTGTGGAGGATGTGGGTGGACCTCAAGCGAGGCGCATTCGTGATCGGGCTTGCCGCGGCGGGCTCCGTCGCGCTGACCGGTTGCATTCAGGAAGAGGTCGGCCCAGGCAGTGTCGATACTCTTGCCAGCTGCGAGGGAAAACCGAATCTGTCCGCGACGGGATCGTCCGCGCAGGCGAACGCCATGCTTGCCTTCAACGTCCGCTACGGCGAGTCCTGTCCAGGCAAGAACATCGCCTATACGTCAAGCGGCTCCGGTGACGGCCGCGTGCAATTCACCTCGGGTTACACGGACTTCGGCGGTACGGACTCCCCAATCACGGGTGACCAATTAGCGCAGGCACAGCAGCGCTGCAACGGCCATGAGGTGTGGAATCTGCCGCTGGTATTCGGGCCAATTGGGATGGCGTACAACGTGGAGGGTGTCGACGACCTTGTTCTCGACGGGCCTACCATCGCAAAAATCTTCAATGGCACTATCCGAAACTGGAACGATCCGCAGATCGCAGCTCTCAACGAGAACCAGAACCTTCCTGACCGCGGCATCACCGTGATCCACCGCTCTGACTCCTCAGGCACTACCGACAATTTTCAGCTGTACCTCGAAACCGTTGCGCCCGACGCATGGACGTCCGGCGCGGGCTCGGACTTCACAGGCGGAATTGGCAACGGCTTCCGGGGGAATGAGGGCGTCGCTCAAGCCGTCGCCTCCACCAACGGCGCCATCAGTTACGTCGAGAAGGCATACATCGAACAGAACGGTTTGCCCGCCGCGCAGATCGACAACGGATCGGGCCCGGTGCCACTGACGATCGAAACGGCCGCAGAGGCGATCGAGCAGGCCGAGTTCGCGGGTACCGGCGTCGGCGACATGACCCTTGACCTCGAGTCGGTGTACGGCGCGACCGAGCCGGGTGCCTATCCGCTGGTGCTAGCGACCTACGAAATTGTCTGTTCCGGGGGCTACGACCCGGAAACCTCCGCGGCGGTGAAATCATTTTTGACTGTGGCTGCCAATGAAGGCCAGGTGGGAATCGAAGGAATGGGCTATGTCCCGCTTCCCGACGCTTTCCGTGACCGTCTTATGGACTCGATTAACGCGATCGGATGAACGTGAACGTTGACCAATTGCCCCCTGATCCTGTGGAAGCCCGGATGCGGGGCGGGCGCGCGACCCGCCCGGGGGATGCCCTCTTCGGGGGCATGGCCCGGGGCGCTGCGATCTTTGTTACCGCGGTCATCACCGCGATCGGTGTCTTTCTGCTATGGCGGGCGATCCCTGCGCTCCAGCAGAACGAGGTCAACTTCCTCACCAGCCGCGAATGGCGGACGTTCAGCCCCGATTCATTGGCGTTTGGCGTCTTCGACCTGTTCCTGGTGACGGTTTTTGTCTCGGCGTTCGCGCTGATGCTCGCGATGCCGGTCGCGCTCGGGATCGCGATCTTTATCACGCAGTATGCACCGAAACGCGCGAAGAAGTCCTTGGGTTACCTCGTGGATCTGCTCGCTGCGGTGCCCTCCGTGGTGTACGGCCTGTGGGGTCTGCTCGTGCTGGCACCTGCCCTCAAGCCAGTGTCGAGCTTCCTGCATGAGAATTTCGGCTGGTTCTTCCTCTTCCGCGCGGAGAATGAAGGCCTCGTCGAGGCAGGTTTCACGATCTTCACCGCCGGTATCGTACTGGCAGTGATGATCTTGCCCATCATTACCGCGATCACCCGCGAAATCTTCGCGCAGACACCTGTCGCACAGATCGAAGCAGCGCTCGCGCTGGGTGCCACGAAATGGGAAGTGGTCCGAACCACGGTCATCCCGTTCGGCAAATCCGGCTACGTCAGCGGATCGATGCTCGGTCTGGGGCGCGCACTCGGCGAGACTATGGCTATCTACATCGTGCTGTCGACCGCGGCATCTGACTTCCGCTGGTCACTGTTCGAGGGTGGTCAGACAATCGCGTCGAAGATCGCCTCCGGTTACGCCGAAATCAACAACGAAATCCAGGCTGGTGCGTATATCGCAGCTGGGCTGGTGTTGTTCATCCTGACGTTCGCCGTCAATGCGGTCGCCCGCTGGATCGTCAAGGGCAAGGGAGTGCACTGACATGACAACCACGACTCTCGATCGCCCGGTCAAACCCCCGCAGATCTTTCCGTCGCTGACCCCGCGGCGACGGGCGACCAATGCGCTTGCGACGATCTTGGTGTTCGCCTCGTTTGTCGTCGCAATGGTCCCCCTGATCTGGGTGCTGTACACGGTCATCAGCCGCGGCTTCACTGCCCTCACGTCCGATGAGTGGTTCACTCGCTCAATGCGTGGCGTGCTGCCGTTTTTCGAAGGTGGAGGGGCATATCACGCAATCGTCGGCACCCTGATGCAGGGAGCGGTCGCGGCGGCGTTCGCTATCCCGATCGGCCTCATGGTGTCGATCTACCTCGTCGAGTACGCGAATGGTTCGCGGCTCGGCCGTATCACCACCTTCATGGTCGACATTCTGAGCGGCGTGCCGTCCATCGTGGCCGCGCTGTTCATCTATGCCCTGTGGATTACAACGTTCGGGTTCAGTAAGTCCGGCTTCGCAGTAGCGCTGGCTCTGCTGCTCCTCATGCTGCCGATTGTGATCCGTTCGGGCGAGGAAATGCTGCGGATCGTTCCGATGGATCTGCGGGAGGCGTCATACGCTCTCGGGGTTCCCAAGTGGAAGACGATCGTGCGGATCGTGATTCCGACCGCACTGCCGGGGATTATCACCGGCCTCATGCTCGCGATCGCACGCGTGATCGGTGAGGCGGCACCGCTGCTGATCCTCGTGGGGTATGCGACCTACATCAACTACAACATGATGGAAGGCGAAATGGGCTCGCTGCCCGGCATGATGATCGCCGAACTCAACAACCCTTCGGTGCCTGGCCGTGAACGGCTGTGGGGAGCTGCGCTCACCCTCGTCCTCATCATCGCGCTACTGAATGTGGTCGCGAACCTGATCAGCCGTTACACCGGCGCCCGCAAGTAAAGCCCTTTAGAAGCATCGGAGTTGTCATGGCGAAGCGTGTAGATCTCAAAGACTTGAACATTTACTACGGCAAATTCCACGCCGTATCGGACGTCACGCTGTCGGTGGCACCGAAGAGCGTCACGGCGTTCATCGGGCCGTCCGGCTGCGGTAAGTCGACGGTGCTGCGTTCGCTGAACCGTATGCACGAGGTGACGCCCGGCGCACGTGTCGACGGTGCTGTGATGCTCGACGGTCAGGACATCTACGATAACGGCATCGATCCGGTGGGTGTGCGACGCACTATCGGGATGGTTTTCCAGCGTCCAAACCCCTTCCCGACGATGTCGATCCGTGACAACGTCATCGCGGGCCTGAAGCTGCAGGGTCAGCGCAACAAGAAGACACTCGACGAGGTCGCGGAGAAAGCGCTGCGCGGCGCAAACCTATGGGACGAGGTCAAAAACCGCCTCGACAAACCAGGCGGAAGCCTGTCGGGTGGTCAGCAGCAGCGACTGTGCATCGCACGAGCTACGGCGGTTGAACCCGAGGTTCTTTTGATGGACGAGCCGTGCTCGGCGCTCGACCCGATTTCCACTCTCGCGATCGAAGATCTGATCACGGAGCTGAAGAAGGACTTCACAATCATCATCGTCACCCACAACATGCAGCAAGCTGCACGCGTGAGTGATCGCACTGCCTTCTTTAACCTCGAAACTCAGGGCCGCCCCGGTCAGCTCATCGAGATCGATGACACCGCGAAGATCTTCTCTAATCCTTCCAAGAAAGCGACCGAAGACTACATCTCCGGCCGCTTCGGCTAAGAACGCGTATTTGCCGCGTCACACCACCTGGTCTTCAGGGACTCGCCCGGTGACGAGATAAATCACCTTGCGTGCGACCTCCACTGCGTGGTCGGCAAAGCGCTCGTAGTAGCGGCCCAGGAGCGTGACGTCGACGGCAGCGGCCACGCCGTGCTTCCACTCACGGTCCATCAAGACGCTGAACAAGTGGCGGTGGAGATCGTCCATCGCGTCGTCTTCGTCTAGCAGGTCTTGAGCCATCTGGGCGTCGTGCGTTTCCAGCACCTCCGCAGCGCCTTTCCCCAAGTGAACCGCTACGCGGCCCATTTCCGCGAAGTACGCTTTGACCTCCTCAGGCAGCGCTTGCTTCGGATGTCGGCGACGAGTGATCTTCGCCACATGCAACGCGAGGCGCCCCATCCGGTCGAGGTCGTTCACTGCCTGGATGCCCGCAACCACGGACCGGAGATCGCCTGCGACCGGCGCTTGGAGGGCTAGCAGCGCGAAAGCCTTCTCCTCGCATGACGCACGTAGCGTCTCCATCGCGTCGTGATCCGATATGACCTTTTCAGCTATGGGCAGGTCGGCTTGAAGCAACGCCTGGGTAGCCTGCCCCATCGCATCCTCCGCCATCCGGCACATAGTGGCCAGTGATGTCGCGAGGTCCGCGATCTTTTCCGTGTAAGCAGCCCGCATAACCCCCTAGAGTACGGCGAATTGGGGCCTTGAGCACGATCCGGCGCTTAACGACACGTGAATAGCGTGGAACTCAGGAGCAGGTTGTGTCGCCTGCGTTGGTTACGTCGAGATCCTCAGGAAGTTCCTGATGCGGCTGCAGGCTGCCGGAACTCGAGATCGGCAGCAGGGTGCCCACCGCCGCCGGCGCGATCACGCTGGCGTCGAAGTCGGTCCCAAGCACTAGTTCAACGATCGTTCCGAGCCCACGGACCGGCTGCAGCACCGCGCCGGGGAAGGAAGACGCGAGTGTCGCCGCCGCAGCCTCGTTACCGCGCGAATAGCGAATCACAGTCTCATCCACCACTCGCGGATGGTCGCCAACGCTGTAGATCTGGAAGCCGTAGCCGGCAAGGACGCTAGCGGTGCTGCTGGCCAAGCCGTAGGTCAACGCGCCGTTTGCCACGCGGACTGACACGAGACTGGGATATTGGGCCTCGTATTCCCCGGTTTGGTCGTGCGCATCAGCGCCATTGCGCGCCGGGGCCGCGTCTGTCGCGGGAGGGTCCGACGAGGCATCCTCAGCGTCACCGGACGATTCGCCTGGAAGTGGGCGGTCGTAGATTATTGCCTCGAAGATCGCGTTGATGTCGTCCTCGCGCGGAATTTCATTCATGAACTCGTTGGGTCCCGCTGTGGGGATGGTGAGGAAGGTGACACGGCCCGCGTCGACGCCCTGCATCGATCGTGCGAGCGTGAGCAGCGACTGCGTATCAACATTTTCGACGAAAGTGTGGGTGGTGAACGCATCGACGAATTTGCCGAGCTTGCTCGGGTCGAACATCACCTTGTTAGAAAGCGCCTCGCGCAGCACGGACGACAGCAGCAGTTGCTGGCGTTTGATCCGGCCGTAGTCGTTCGTGCCCTCGGTCGGGACGCGGCGGGCTCGCACATAGTCCAGCGCGGTGTCGCCGTTGACGGTCTGTGTCCCTGCTTCACGAAGAATCCAGCCGAGTTCCTCGTCCCACATCGGTTCGGTTGTGCAGACTTCGACGCCGCCGAGTGTGTCCACCATCGCTTCGAAGCCAACAAAGTCGATACCAACGAACCGGGTGATGTTCATTCCGGAGATCTTCTGGATCGTCCGGATGAGGCACTTCGGCCCGCCTTCGTAGTAGGCGCTGTTGAGTTTGACGTTGTCCTCTTCGGGGACTACCTCGTCGGTGTACGTGGCGGAGTCGTTGTCCCAGCGGTCGCACTCTGGCCGCGTTATGTTCAGGTCGCGCGGAAAGGAAACGATGACCACCCGGTGCCGGTCATCGGGGATGTTCACCAGCATGATCGTGTCGGACCGAGAACCTTCGTGCTGCCACCCGGTGCCGCCGATGGCGGCGTTCTCACCGGCCCGGTTGTCGACGCCAACGACGAGGAATGTTTCGTCTCCCGCCTGGTCCCCAGGGCTGCGGACATCACCGGAATTGCGGTCAAGGGCGTCGACGATAGTGAGTGCCGAATCGGTGCTGCGCACATATGTCCACACCGTGCCGGTAAGCACCAGCGCGCTGAGCGATACCAGGGTGACGAGGGCTCGGGCGGCAATCAGCGCTTTCGAGCGCCGTTTCCGGACTGGGGCGGGGCTCTCGGTGACTCCCACGAATTGGGGGAGGGCCCGTGACCGCGGCTCTGCGCCGTTTTCGTCCGGTTCGCTCACTCGTCCATCCTCGCCTCGTTACTGGTGCTGCCGCGACGGACTGGGCATGTGCGTACGCGGACTCGTATTGACCAGACTAAACATGAAGTTCAGCAGACACCTGATCGCGAGGGTAGAGCACTCGGAAGCAGCAGCGTTGTTTGTGATACTAGTGATTCGGTTTTGTTGTTGTGCGACTCTAGTTACCCGCCGGAATGCATCGCGTCCGCACCCTCTGGCACAGTGCAGTCGAACGGATCGGCCAGCCAGCCATGCGGCAGCACTACCTTCGCCGGTGAGCCCTGCCGGCCCCGTGGGCCCTCCGCGGCAGCTGGGAACGGGGCTTCCCAATCAAGCTGCGCAAGCAGCGTTTCCAGCTCGGAAAGGCTGGTGACGAGGGCCAGTGCTGAACGGAGCTCCGACCCCACGGGGAACCCGCGCAGGTACCAGGCGATGTGCTTGCGGATTTCGCGTAGTCCCTTGAATTCCCCGAAGTGATCCGCCAGCAATTGCGCGTGCCGGTACATGATTTTCGCCACTTCGCCCAAATCGGGCGCCGTCGGCATGGGTCGATCATTGAGCGCAGCGCTCAATTCAGCGAACAGCCAGGGCCGTCCGAGACAGCCCCGGCCCACGACCACACCGTCACAGCCGGTCTGTGCCATCATGCGCGCAGCGTCTTCGGCGCTGAAGATGTCACCGTTGCCGAGAACAGGGACCTCAGTGACGTGTTCTTTCAGCCGTGTGATCTCGTCCCAGTCCGCGGTTCCCGAGTAGCGCTGCGCCGCGGTGCGTGCATGCAGCGCAACTGCCGCGGCTCCTTCAGCGGCGGCAATCCGGCCGGCGTCGAGGTGCGTATGGTGCTCCGCGTCAATGCCAACCCGGAACTTCACCGTGACGGGTATCTGGGTGCCCTCAGTCGCCCGGACTGCTGCAGCCACGATCTGGCCGAACAGATTGCGCTTGTACGGAATGGCGGCGCCGCCACCTTTGCGCGTCACCTTGGGAACCGGGCAACCGAAATTCATGTCGATGTGATCGGCCAGATCTTCCTGCGCGATCATCCGGGCAGCCTCGTAGGTGTACTTCGGGTCAACGGTGTACAGCTGAAGCGAGCGCGGGGTCTCTGTGGGCCCGAACGTCGTCATATGCATGGTGGCTTCGTTGCGCTCCACCAGTGCGCGTGCGGTCACCATCTCGCACACGTAAAGGCCCGCCGTGCTGCCCATCTTCGCGGTCTCGATCTCACGGCACAACGTGCGAAAGGCCACGTTGGTGATGCCCGCCATGGGTGCGAGGACTACGGGGCTGCCCAGCTCAAGCGGACCGATGCGGAGCCGGGACGCTGGCGCCACGGGCATGACGGAGACCTCTGCCACCTGCACTGGACCTTTCTTCGGGACGCAAACACTACAACGAT
Organism: Hoyosella sp. YIM 151337; assembly: GCF_026041215.1. Lineage (GTDB taxonomy): Bacteria > Actinomycetota > Actinomycetes > Mycobacteriales > Mycobacteriaceae > Hoyosella. The sequence goes on along the minus strand of NZ_JAPEIQ010000046.1, from coordinate 107,989 downwards.
GGTCCCGCGAATGTCCCGCCATTCAAAATGCAGCAAGCGGACTGGTGTTTAGCGCGGCGCCTGCCGGGCACGCGTAACTCATCATTCGGCGCCGCCGGCGTGGCGGTGGAGTTAGCAACAGGTTGATGCCCATGTTCGGAATAGCCTCAGGCATTCGCTTCGTATCCGCCCTCGCTGTGGACACTGTGCACGCAGCTGGCAACGTCATGGCGGGCCGTCAAGTGTGGGCGAATGCCCAGCGCGTCCATATCGAGGCGCGCGGTACACACCGTGCCGACGCGCCCGCGAGCTATCTCGCAGCACTCAAACGTGAAGTGGGAGCTCTCCAAGGTGTTCGCTGGGTGGCCGTCAACGGCATCCTCGGCGATGTCATCGCCGAACATGATGACACTGCTTCGCTCGCGGACTTGCGCGACACAGTTCAACGCGTAGAACACGATTACGGCGCGAATGACCTGCCGCGGGATCGCCCGCTGCACCCAGGCGGCTTCGAGCCAGTGCTGGATGGATTGATCGAGCTAGCTGGTGACGCCGTCGGTGCGACTCTGGGAGTGCTCGGACGGGTTCTGCCGGTGTCGTTGCCGCCGGAAACGATGGCGCTCGTCGCAGGCCTGGACCTGCTGCCAGGGGTCCGCCAGCGCCTTGAGGATCGGTTCGGTCCGGAACGCGTTGAAATGATGCTGTCACTGGCCGCGTCGGCGATCGGCGCTGCGGCGCACAGCCCCATCTCGTCGCTCGCCGACGCCGGTTTGCGTGCTGTCGAGCTGCCAGCGGCACTTGCGCGCCGACGGACGTGGGAGCAGCGGTCACACGAACTCACCGCCACTTCGCGGTTGTCTTCAGCTCGTGCACAGGAACCCCCATCCGCGCGGCCCGTCCCGCTCCCTGCCGGGCCCATCGAGACATATATGCAGCGGGCAAGTACCGTCACCGACGCGACCGCGGCCGCTGCGGCGCTGCTGCAGCTGGGGAACGTGCGCAAAGCTGCCCGTGCGGTTGTCATCGGTGATCCGAAACCCGCCAAGATGGGGTCCGACGCCTTCATCGCTGAACTCGGGCGGACGCTGTCGGTGCGCGGCGCCCTGGTGCGCCACCCAGCGGCACTGCGATGTCTCGATCGCGTCGATACCGTCGTGATCGATGCGGGCGCGCTGGCGTCGCGTGAAACCGGCGAACTCAATCCCCTCAGTGAGGCTGTCATGGCAGCGGCCCATTCAGCGGGCAAAGTTGTGGTGTCACCGAAGTCTTCCGGGTTAGCGGAGCGTGTTGGTGCGGACGACAGCATCGGGGGAGGTTCGCACCTGGCGTCGTCCGTGCATGACTTGCAGGCCAATGGCCATGTCGTGGCTCTAGTCGGTGACCGGAATGATCCTGCTTTCGCTGCTGCGGACTGCGCGATCGGGATCATCACGGAAGACCAGCATCCGCCATGGGCTGCCGACGTCCTCTGCGGTCCCGGCCTCGAAGATGCGTGGTTGCTCCTCAAAGCCTGCACTGTCGCGCGGGTAAGCAGCAACCGCAGCGTGCAGCTGGCGATGCTCGGGTCTTTGTGCGGTGCCGTGCTGGGCCTGTTAGGGCCCGAGCGGGGTGCGTACCGCCGTGGTGCGCTGCCCGTCGCTGTGTCAGCTTTTGTGGCGATGATGGCGAGTGTCTGGTCAGTGCGGGGGCTCACCCATCGCCGTCCGCCCGCGCAGCGTGACGCGACACCGTGGCATGCGATGGCCGTTGCAGAGGCGCTCGAAGCACTGCGTACCGATATGTCCGGACTTCGGGCAGAGCAGGTGGCAGAGCGCCAGACCAACGGGGACGACGATGACTCATCGCAGCAGAATGGTCTGCTGCACGCGACCGCGTCGGAGCTCGACACCCCGCTCACCGCGCCGCTGGCCGCAGGCGCGGGTATGTCGGCGGCGAGCGGATCGCTTTTCGACGCCGTGATCGTCAGCGTCGTCATGCTTGGCAACGCAATCCTCGGTGCCGTACAGAAGCTGGCGGCTGGCCGCGCGGTGCGTACGCTTTCCGAGGCCAGCGTGGTGCGGGCCACCCTGCGTCGCGATAACCGGGAACATACTGCACCTGCCAGTGAACTCGTTCCCGGGGACATCGTGAAGCTGGAAGCGGGTGACTCAGTGCCAGCGGACTGCCGGTTGCTGGAAGCAGAGCATCTCGAAGTTGACGAGTCCAGTTTGACGGGCGAATCCCTGCCGGTCCTGAAGAATCCAGCACCGGTTGATGCCGATGACCTCGCCGAGCGGGCCAGCATGCTCTACGCGGGCACATCTGTGATCGCCGGTGCCGCGACTGCGGTCGTCGTCTCCGTCGGGGATGCCACGGAAGCGGGGCGCAGCAGTGCTCTGCTTGGAGAAGGCAGTCTGCCGGGCGGAGTCGAGGCCCAGCTGCGCACGCTGACTGCGACCTCGATACGCGTGTCGGTGGGCGCCGCAGCCGCGATGCTTGGCATAGGTTTGCTGCGAGGACGGCTTTCGGCGACGGCCAGTTCAGCGGTCGCGCTTGCGGTTGCTGCGGTGCCGGAGGGTCTGCCCTTCGCGTCCACCATCGCCCAGCTCGCCGCCGCGCGGCGGCTTTCGCGCCGCAACGTGCTTGTGCGGGCGCCGCGCACTCTCGAGGCGCTGGGCCGGGTCAGCATGGTGTGTTTCGACAAAACTGGGACCCTCACTGAGGGCCGGATCGAACTGCGCAAGATCAGCGACGCAGCTACCGATAAGCCGCTTAGTGAACTGGATGAGCGTCTGCGGCCGGTACTTGCCGCGGCGCTGCGTGCAACACCAGTTAGTACCGGCGAGCTCCGGCACGGTACAGACCGTGCCCTTGTGTCCGGCGGCGAATTGACGGGCACTGTGCGTGAAGCCGATGAGCCCGGCTGGACGATGGTGCGCGAACTGCCCTTCGCCTATGACCGCGGGTTTCACGCGGTGCTGGGCCGTACCAATGGCCGTCAGATCATCAGTGTCAAAGGAGCGCCAGAGGCCGTGCTGCCACGGTGCTCCGCGCTCCGTGAGGATGGTGCGGTTCGTGAGATGACTGCCACGGAGAGGGAACGTCTGCAGGGGCGTGTCGACGAGCTTGCGGCAGAAGGGTTTCGCGTGCTTGCCGTCGCGGAGCGCGACGCCTCGGAGCGAGAAGACTTCGACGCGGAACGTATCGAGCGCCTCGAATTCGCCGGATTACTCTGCCTGGGCGATCTGGTGCGGTCGACAGCGGCCGAAGCAGTCCGGAATCTGCGCGCGGCGGGCGTCGAAGCGATCATGCTTACCGGTGACCATCCCAGCACAGCTGAAGCGATTGCGGCCGAGCTCGGCATACGGTCAACGGGCCGCGTGATTACTGGACCTGAGGTCGAGACATTGAGCGACACGGAACTTGCGGAGCTGGTCGCGGAGTCCGCCGTTTTCGCGCGGGTGACGCCGACGCATAAGGCAGCGATCGTGCGTGCGCTGCAGGCCGCAGGAAACGCCATTGCAGTGACAGGCGATGGCGCGAACGATGCACCGGCGATCCGGCTCGCCGACGTGGGTATCGCGCTCGGCGCCAATAGCACTCCCGCAGCCAAACAAGCCGCTGACATTGTTGTCACCGACGAACGCATCGAAACGATCGTCGACGCAGTGATCGAAAGCCGGGCCATGTGGCGCTCTGTACGCGAGAGTGTTGCGCTCCTCGTCGGCGGCAACCTCGGTGAGATCGGGTACGCGCTTGGCTCAACGCTCCTCTCGGCGCAGCCTGGCCTCAACGCGCGACAGTTCCTCGCCATCAATCTACTCACCGATCTTGCGCCGGCGCTCGCACTTGCCGCGCGGCCACCACGCGACGTCACCCCAGCCGAGCTGCTCGAAGAAGGACCTGACGCAGCTGTGGGCAACGCACTAAACGGTGAACTCATTGCACGCGCCGCAGCCACCTCCGTGGCAGCGCTGTCCGCCTGGCTCGCGGCCCGTGCTATCGGCCGAGCCAGCGGAGCGCGGTCGGTTGGTTTCGCAACTCTCGTGGGCGCTCAGCTGGCGCAGACGGCGGCGAGCGCGAAAGGCGATCGTGCCGTTCTCACGGCGACAATCGTCTCGGCCTTCGTGCTGTTCGTTCTTGTTCAGTCGCCCGCCAGTTACCTGTTCGGCTGCCGTCCGCTGGGACCGGCCCGGTGGTCCATTGTGATCGCGGCGTGCTGGCTTGCGATCCGGATTGCGGCGCGCATGTCGGAGCGCGCAAAAGAGGAAACACCAGCCGACTGATTCTGGAGCTAACCCCGCCCGATGAATTCGGGCGGGGACCGTCAGTGAGAGTGCCCCCTCTCGGGCTCGAACCGAGGACCTGCGGATTAAAAGTCCGTAGCTCTACCAACTGAGCTAAAGGGGCGTGCGTACTCATTGTGGTGAGCATGCGGGAACCATGCTAGCGAATAGCCGGGCATGCGTGCACGCGGGGCATCCGGTTGTCAGTCTGGAGAGTCAGCCGATCGCTCGACCGTTACATACCGGCCCCGCTGGAGGCCAAATTTCTTGACCGTGAGGCGCGCCAACCACTGATTTTGTACTTTGGCGCCACGTGTCCTATGCTTGCTTCGCTCCCAACGGAAACACTCGTTGGGGAAGCCAGCTGGAGTGATTCAGCGGGCCCCCTTCGTCTAGAGGCCTAGGACGCCGCCCTTTCAAGGCGGTAACGCGGGTTCGAATCCCGTAGGGGGTACACTCTCTTGGGAGTGGAAAGTTGCATATGGCCCTGTGGCGCAGTTGGTTAGCGCGCCGCCCTGTCACGGCGGAGGTCGCGGGTTCGAGTCCCGTCAGGGTCGCTTCGTTGTACGATCGAAGCTCGTCAGCTCCCTCGGGGGCTGGTTCGGCCAGGTAGCTCAGTTGGTACGAGCGTCCGCCTGAAAAGCGGAAGGTCGCCGGTTCGATCCCGGCCTTGGCCACCATATTCTTTACGCTGGTAACGGCGTTATTCGCGCAGGGTATCCGGCGTTGGGTTTCGGGCTTCGATCTTTGCCGCGCCCTCGGCCTGCAGTACACCACCGCGTGCCATCGGCGGGCTCGAATGCCTTCTCGACCTGGTGGAGCGTGTCCATTGCGAGGCGGCCGTAGACGAAGCCCGCGATGATCGCGGGGTGGCCGCGCAGAGTCTGAATTCGAATGTGCCGGAATTCGCACTTACAAGATTAAACGGCGCGCTGCGCGCCCAGACGAACTGCAGTGGTGCGGTTAAGTGCTCCGGGCAGCCGGGCGCGAACAACGCTGTCCGGTCACGTCAGATCGGCAGCCGCCGAATGAGGATCGGCTCCTCGCCGAGGATGGCAACCGCGCCAGCGTCGACGAGAAGGCTCGGCGACAGTCTCTCCCTGGTGAGCCTCCGACGGTTAGCTTGAACTTTCACGCGTGTGATTCAAGCTTTCGCTAGTTAGCTTGAATCACTTACCGACGGTGCAAGGTACCTTGAACGTCGAAGGCCCTGGTTGAAGCAAATCGCAAAAAGGTTGAACAGCATGGACGTCGACGCTCTTGGGAAGTCGCCGATTGGCAAGCTTGTGCCTATCGGGGGCCTCGATCCTCGTACCTCGCGCGAGTGGAAGTACTGGGCGTACCTTCCCGACAACCTTCCTGAACACCCGGCGCTTTCGGCGAAGGCCCTCAATGCATCAGCCAAAGCCGCGATGTCGGTTGCCCGGTTGGACGAGGCTGTTTCACAACTTCCGCGACCCGAGATCATCGTCCGCCCGATCGTTCGCCGGGAGGCCGCGAGTACGTCGGCCCTCGAGGGTACCTACGCGTCGTTCGACGAGGTTCTTGAAGCGGACTTCCTTGAGGACCGAGAGATGTCTTCCGAACAGCGGGAGATCCGCAATTACACGATCGCGACCGAGGCAGCCGTGAAGCAGGTCCACGCGCGCCCTATCTCGCGAACATTCTTGGGGGAGTTGCAGCGGACGATCGTGAGGGGAACGCGCGGAGATACGCCCGACGCCGGTGATCTTCGACCCCATCAGGTGGCGATCGGTCCGCACAACTCGCCGATTGAGGAGTCACGATTCGTCCCGTGCCCACCCGGGGATCAGCTGGAAGCAGGAGTGCTGGCTTGGCAGGAATGGGTAGAGGGCGACAATGATGTCTTGATCATTGCCAAGATGGCCCTCGCGCACTATCAATTCGAAACCCTGCACCCGTTTGGCGACGGCAACGGTCGGCTTGGGCGTTTAGTGGCGCTCCTTCAACTGATGCGTGTTGGCGAGCTGAAGTATCCCGTCCTGAGCATCGCGCCGTGGTTTGAGAGTCGCCGACAGCAGTATCAGGACGGGTTGCTTGCGGTCAGCATCACTGGTGATTTCAATCCCTGGGTGTTGTTCTTCGCCGAGGCCGTCGACCGTCAGGCGCGTGAAGGTCTTGAGCGAATTCAGCGCCTTCTCGCGCTTCGGGACGATATGGTCACGGACGTCAGGGAGTCGGGTCTTCGCGGGTCCTCGGTTGAACTCGCTGAGCTCATCATCGGTTACCCCGTGATCGACGTCCCGACCGTAAAAGCGCTCATCGGAATATCGTTCGAGGCGGCGAACCAAGCAGTGGCCCGGCTCGTCGACAAAGGTCTCCTCCGGGAGATCACTGGACGGAGGCAGAATCGGCTCTTTGTTTGTCCCGCGGTTCTCGAGGCAACGCGATGGAACTAGCTCGCGGGGACCACGAGGCTCATTTTCATCCGCTTTTTTCGCCACGAGGCTCTGATAGTGGATGTTTGACCCTCAATTTTGGTTCGGTTCGATCCCGGTCTTAGCCACAGTGGGCAGTTTCCTTCTATAGAGGGCTGGCATCAGCCCCTGTTCTTCCTGGCGCTCGATGACGGACCAGTCTCATTGCTCGCGATCGCTCAGTTCATTTGTTGTGATCGCAGCGAAAGCGGCAGCATCCTGGATGTGGGGGTCCACGCGGTGCATGGCAGGCCACACGCCGCTCAGCCCTGGAAACTAGTCCATTGCCCGCCCAGCATCGGGCCCTGCTCGAAGATCGTGGGCTCGAACCCCTGTGCGAGCAGCCACCGCGCCGCGACAATACCTCCTGGTCCGGCGCAGATCACCGCGACGGTGCCCTTCATTGAACTACTGTCGCACGAGACCCAACACGTAGTTTTCTTTGTCGCGAATTTCCGGCTGGGCATGGCGCTCGGACGCTGATGATCGTAGGGTCCTAATCATGTATGGATGGACGGTCGGCGAAATGAATGATCAGTCGGGCCGTACGTTCGTAGTAACCGGTGCGAATAGCGGTCTTGGTGCCGTGACAGCCAGGGTGCTCGCGGAGGCCGGCGCTACTGTCATCCTCGCCTGCCGAAATACCGATAAGGGCGAGCGTGTCGCCGAAGACATCGTCGCGCGCCACCCTGAAGCCAGCTGTGAGGTGCGGGAACTCGACCTTGCTGACCTCAGTTCCGTGTACGAATTCGCGAAAAGCTGTCCACGCTTCGATGTGCTGATCAACAACGCGGGCGTTATGGCGGTGCCGAAATCCCGCACCAAAGATGGCTTCGAGATGCAGTTCGGCACAAACCATCTCGGTCATTTCGCCCTAACCGGGCTGTTGCTTGATCGCCTTGGCGATCGGGTCGTCACTGTCTCTAGCGGGATGCACCTCCTTGGCAAAGTCAACCTTGCTGACCTCAACTGGGAGCGGCGCACTTACCGGCGTTGGCCCGCGTACGCGCAGTCAAAGCTCGCGAATCTGCTGTTCACTTACGAATTGCAGCGACGACTCGACGCAGCCGGCTCTCAGCTTCGGGCAGTTGCCGCACATCCGGGTTACGCCTCGACAAACCTGCAGTCACATACGGGCACGATCCAGGACCGGCTGATGAAAATCGGTAACCGGGTCTTCGCGCAAAGCGCCGAGGGCGGAGCGCTTCCGAGCCTTTATGCGGCCACAGCGCCGAGTCTGCCTGGCGGTAGTTACGTCGGCCCCGGTGGACGCTTCGAGCAGCGGGGCTCACCTGTCCTAGTTCGATCTAGTAAGCGTTCACATGATCGGCGTACGGCAGCTTCGCTGTGGGAGGAGTCCGAGGCACTCACGGGAGTGCAGTACGGAATCCGAGCTAGTTTGGACCCAAAGCAAAATTAACTAGTGGTGGTTAGCTGATTCGGCTGCGAAGACCGGGGCAGATGGCTCACGATAGTTGAGGCTTAGTGGTTGCGCGCTCTCGGTGAGCGATCATATAGGTCCGGCGATGAAGCCAGGGGGCAGATGAGGGAGGCGATGAGGGCTCTGAGCACGACAGCCGTCAACGCGCGGACGGAAACGCACATGTCTACCGATCGACTGCCGAAGGGATTCGCGGTACGCCTCGATTCCCGGGTACGCATCACGGATCGCAGCGCGCGGGGACAGGGTGGGGCGAATCTGGTAGCGCCGTTCGGCACGGTGGTCGCCTTGACGGCACACGAATCGGGCATGATCGATGACGGCGTGCTCGAAGTCACTGACCATGTCAGTGGCGCACTTGCCAGGCGCCTTCTCGATCTCGGCGTGGCTCACCCCCGCCCGTCGCGTGGGCCATCGCGTGCCGAACTCACTGTTGTGATTCCTGTTCGCGACGGCGCCGCCTCATTGGATCGATTGCTCGGTGCGCTGACTGGAGTGTCCATCATCGTCGTCGACGACGGCTCGTATCCGCCTATCGAACGACCCGGCATTACCGTGATCCGCCACCAGCAGCCATTTGGTCTCGCGGAGGCGCGGAACACGGGTCTGCGCGCGGCGCAAACCCCGTTTGTCGCGTTCCTGGACCCTTGTGTGCAGCCCGGTTCGCTGTGGGCAGAGGCGCTGCTCGCCCATTTCGCCGATCCTGACGTGGGGCTTGTTGTGCCGCGGTTGAACCCTCTGCCCAGCCGCCGCCGGTGGGCGCAGCGCTACGACGCGATGCGTCCCTCACTTGAGCCCGGCCGCCGCGAATGTGGCTTGAGCCCCGGTGCCGCGCCCTTTGGTGTGCCAGCGTCGGCCCTGGTAGCACGGCGGAAAGCATTGTTGGCAGTAGGCGGGTTCGACGCGGGTTTCCCGGCCGCGAACGGAACTGATGTGTGCTTACGCCTCGTCAATGACGGCTGGCGCGTTCGCTTCGACCCAGTGGCGGTGGTGCAGAGCGAGGCGCCGAGCGATCTGGCGCAATGGGTGAAGGCACGTGCTGTGGCCGGCAGCGCGTCGGCGCGGTTGTCGGCGTCGTTTTCCGATGCGAGCCGACTGGCGCTCTGGTCCCGGGTGTGGCCGGCCTTGCTCGCGGTGTTCGTGTTGTTGGGCAAGCGATCGACGGCCCTGGGGTTGTTCGTGCTGGCGCTCGGCGGGTCGGCTCGTCTGGCGCGCCGGGTGCCGCCCGTCGATAACACCCTCCAGACTGCGGCGACGATGGCCGCGCTCGAACTGCGCGGAGCGTTCTGGCGATGCTCAGCTCTGGTGCTCCGTCACGCGTGGCCGGTGTCGCTCGCTGCGGCTGTGGTGTCCCGGCGTGCGCGGTATGCCCTGGCCGTGCTCGCGCTCGCGGAAGGTGCGTTCGACTGGATGTCGCGCCGCGACTCTGACGACAGCCTCGACCTGGTTCGCTACGCCGTTTTGCGCCGGGTGGACGATATGGCATTCGGTTTTGGGGCGTGGCAGGGGTACCTCGAGGTCAGGAAACTCCGGCAGCGTTAGTCCGGAATTCGCCAGGGCTGCTGCCCGTCCACCTCTTGAACGCGCGCCGGAATGCGCTGGGTTCCGAGAAACCAAGCCCTGCCGAAATCTGGTCGATGGGTTCGCCGCGTCGCAGGCGAGCCAATGCTGCGTCACACAGCACCTCCTGCCGCAACTGATTCACGGAGGTGCCCTCGGCGCGCAGCAGCCGCCGCAAGTGCGATTCGCTCATCGACACTCGTTTGGCCAGCGTCGCAGCATCGGGAATACCGCCCGCGACGCCGCGCTCGAGCATCCGCCTGACCTTCGTGGTGAGCGGTGTTTCACCTGCGGGTTCGCTGAAAAGAACCGCCGGTGAGTTCCGCAGAAACTCACGGAGCGTGTCCTCGTTCTGGACAACTGGGGCGTGCAGTGTGGCCCGGTCGAACACGATTGTGGCGGTGGGGGCGCCGAAGTGCGGTGCCACACCGTAGAGCGTGCGATAAAACCCCGGTTCGAAATCACCAGGTGCGCTGTGCGGCAGTGTCACGCTGACCGGGGTGATCGCGCGCCCGATCAGCCAGCTCGAGAAGCGGTGGATCAGCAGGAAACACAACTCGATCAGCAACTGGGTGACTAAATCAGGCGGCCGGCTGCGCAGATCTAATTCGATTGCTCCGGTCTGCGCCGGGGATTCGGCAGGTGCGTGAAAGCGGAAGTCGATCGGCGTCATCGCGGGCAATGCGGGCAGAGAGGACATCATGCGTCGCAGCGCATGCTCGAGGTCGGGCGAATGAATCAGCGCTAGCGTCACCAGGCGGAACGTACCGCGGGGGACTGGGGCGGCGCCCAGTCCGCCAAGCTCATCACCAGTGATGTCCCAGACTGCCTGGGTAAATGCCGTCGCCTGCTCAGGGGTGATCGGCACGGAGGGATCGTCCAGCATAGGCACGATCTGCGCCCGCTGAAGTGCAGGCTGCAAGTCTATTCCGCGCCGGTCCGCTGCGCGGATCGTGCGTGCGACGTAGTCAGTGGGTATCGGGCGTTTCATCATGTGGCGCTGGGCGTGAGCGTTTTGGTCACACCCCACTCTATGTGATCGGTTCGGTCATAGACTCCGCGCGCCACGGTCCTCGCCCGTGAAGTTACTGCGTCGTAGTGTTACACCGACCGTAGTGTGGTCAAAACCGATCGAAGGAGACCTTCAGCGTGGAACGCTCCCTCTTCACCGATGAACAGATCATGTTCCGTGACTCGTTCCGGGCCTTTCTCAAGGAACATGTCGCACCACACCACGAGCAGTGGGAGAAGGACGAGATCGTCCCGCGCGAATTATGGGTCGAGGCCGGCAAGCTCGGTTTCCTCGGGACTGCTGTCGACGAGAAGTACGGTGGCGGCGGTGACCCGGATTTCCGCTTCAATGCGATTGTGTCGGAAGAGACCACCCGCGGCGGGTACAGCGGTGTCGGCTTCATGCTGCATAACGACGTGGTGCAGCCGTACCTGACCGAACTCGCGACTGATGAGCAGAAAGCTCGCTGGCTGCCCGGTTTTGTCTCCGGTGAACTCATCACCGCGATCGCGATGACGGAGCCTGGCACCGGGTCGGACCTGCAGGGCATCAAGACCAATGCCAAGAAAGACGGCAGTGACTGGATCCTCAACGGTTCCAAGACATTTATTACGAACGGCATCAATGCTGACCTCGTTGTTGTGGTCGCGCGCACCAATCCGGACGCCGGTGCACAAGGCTTCAGCCTTTTTGTTGTCGAACGTGGCATGGAAGGCTTCGAACGAGGCCGCAACCTGGATAAAGTCGGGCTGAAGGCGCAAGACACGGCCGAGTTGCACTTCAACAACGTCCGGGTGCCCGCCGAGAACATGCTGGGTGAGGAAGGCCAGGGCTTCATCTACCTGATGAAGAACTTGCCGCAGGAGCGCCTGTCGATCGCCGTCGTCGCCGCGGCTGCGATGGAGCAGTGCCTCGACATGACGATCGAGTATTGCCGCGACCGCAAGGCCTTCGGCCGAAACATCGGAGCTTTCCAGAACACGCGGTTTGTTCTCGCTGAGCTGGCGACCGAGACCCAGATGGTGCGTCTTGCCGTTGACAAGTACATCGAAATGCTCAACGCGAAGAAGCTCAGTGTCCAGGATGCTGCCATGATCAAGTGGTGGTCGACCGAGCTGCAGACCAAACTCATCGACCGCTGCGTGCAGTTGCACGGTGGCTACGGCTACATGCGCGAATACCCCATCGCGAAGGCATTCCTCGATTCGCGTGTCCAGACCATCTACGGCGGAACGACCGAAATCATGAAGGAAATCATCGGTCGCTCGCTCAACCTCTGAGGACCTTCGCTAAGCGTGTATCGATGTCCCCTCCGCAAGGCGCGCCAGGCGCCGGGCGGCCTCGCCGAGCACCTGGTGCCGTTTGCAGAACGCGAACCGCACCAGGTGTTTCCAGGCTGCGCTATCAGCGTCGTCAGTGAACGCACTGACTGGTACCGCCGCGACGCCGATCGCGGTGGTCAGCTCCCTGCAAAAGACTGCAGCATCGCTGTAACCGAGGGGGCGTGGATCAGCGCAGATGAAGTAGGTACCGTCGCTGGTGTGCGGAGTAAGGCCCGCGTCGTGGAGCGAGCTAGCAAGAAAGTCTCGTTTGCGCTGCAGCGCGTCACGCAATTGAGCCACCCAGGGCTGTTGCGCGCTCAGCGCTGCCGCGACCGCGGGCTGGAACGGGCCGCCGCCCACAAACGTCAGGAATTGCTTCGCGGCACGGACCGCGGCGACGAGCTCGCGCGGCCCGCACACCCAGCCGATTTTCCACCCGGTGACGCTGAACGTCTTCCCCGCACTGGAGATCGCAAGCGTACGTTCACGCATCCCCGGGAAGCCCGCGAGGGGAGTGTGCACCTTCCCGTCGAACAACAGATGTTCGTACACCTCGTCGGTGATCACGATCAGATCGCGGTCGACCGCGAGTTCCGCGATCGCCAGCAACTCGTCCTGGGACAAAACAGTGCCGGTGGGGTTGTGTGGCGAGTTCACCACCAGCACCTTCGTTGCCGGGGTGACCGCGTCGCGCAGCGAATCAAGGTCGAGCGTGAATCCGCGGCCGTTCGGCACCAGCTTCGCACTGCGATGCCGTGCCCCAGCGAGCGCGACGGCAGCGGCATACGAGTCGTAATACGGCTCGATGAGGGCAACCTCGTCGCCGCGGTCGACGAGGGCAAGCAGCGACGCGGCGATCGCTTCCGTCGCGCCGACGGTAACCAGAACTTCACCGTCAGGGTCGTAATGCGTCCCGTAGCGTGCACCCCGGTCGGCGGAGATGGCTTCACGCAGGGCAGGCACACCCGCACCGGGCGGGTATTGGTTGAATCCGCCGGCAATCGCGTCACGCGCCGCGTCCAGCAAGCTGGATGGTCCGTCCTCATCAGGAAAACCCTGGCCGAGGTTGATTGCGTCATGTCGCACAGCCAATTCGGTCATTTCGGCGAATATCGTCGTCCGGAAGGGTTCGAGGCGCGGCACCAGCATCCAGACACTGTAACCGGAATTCCCAGCCCCCAACGGGCCGCGGGAACTCCCGAAACATCACCACAGAAATAGAAAGGAAGATGCACTCGTGACCACAAACAGCGAGGCATTCATCTACGAGGCTATTCGCACGCCCCGTGGCAAAGGTAAGGCGAACGGCTCGCTGCACAGCGTCAAGCCGCTCTCGCTCGTGGTTGGGCTGATCGAGGAACTGCGTCATCGCTACCCCGATCTCGATGAGAAGCGCGTCTCTGACCTCATCCTTGGCTGCGTCACGCCCGTTGGCGACCAGGGCGCAGACATCGCGCGCACAGCAGTGCTCACCGCCGGGATGCCCGACACGGTGGGTGGTGTGCAGATCAACAGGTTCTGTGCGTCCGGTCTTGAAGCCGTCAACATGGCGGCGCAGAAAGTGCGTTCCGGCTGGGATGACATGGTGATCGCGGGCGGCGTCGAGTCCATGTCACGCGTCCCGATGGCGTCCGACGGTGGTGCGTGGGCGATGGACCCAGCCACCTCGTTCGACACCTACTTCGTGCCGCAGGGCATCAGTGCCGACCTCATCGCGACGCTCGAAGGGTTCAGCCGTGATGACGTCGACGCGTACGCGGTGCGTTCGCAGGATCTCGCGGCGAAGGCATGGTCGGGCGGCTACTTCGCGAAGTCCGTTGTTCCGGTGAAGGACCAGAACGGGCTGACGATTCTCGACAACGACGAGCACATGCGTCCCGGTACGACCGCGGACAACCTGGCGGGCCTGAACCCGTCCTTCGCGGGCATCGGCGACATGGGCGGTTTCGACGCTGTCGCGCTGCAGAAGTTCCACCAGGTCGAGAAGATCAACCACGTGCACCACGGTGGCAACTCCTCGGGCATCGTTGACGGCGCCGCACTGGTGCTCCTCGGCACCGAGCAGGCCGGTAAAGACTTCGGGCTCACCCCCCGCGCGCGCATCGTCGCGACGGCAACGAGCGGCGCAGATTCCACGATCATGCTCACCGGTCCGACTCCCGCGTCGGAGAAGGTGCTGGCAAGCGCGGGCCTGACCACCGACGACATCGACCTGTTCGAGATCAACGAGGCGTTCGCGTCCGTCGTGCTGAAGTTCCAGAAGGACCTGAAGATCCCGGACGAGAAGCTCAACGTCAACGGTGGCGCGATCGCAATGGGTCACCCGCTCGGTGCGACCGGCGCGATGATCCTCGGCACGATGGTCGACGAACTCGAGCGCCGCGACGCACGCCGCGCCCTCGTCACGCTGTGCATCGGCGGCGGCATGGGCGTCGCAACCATCATCGAGCGCGTCTGAACCTGTAGATCCTGCGGAATATTCTCGAAAGGCAACAAAATTGAGTGACAACATGATTGCTTGGGAGCAGGACGCCGACGGCATCGTCACGCTCACCATGGACGACCCGAACCAGGGCGCCAACACCATGAATGAGCTGTTCGGCCGGTCCTTCAAAGCGACCGTTGAGCGTCTCGTCGCGGAAAAGGACACCATCACCGGTGTCGTTCTGACGTCCGCGAAGAAGACGTTTTTTGCGGGTGGCGACCTTGACGATCTGATTCAGGCGCGTCCCGAAAACGCCCAGCAAGTGTACGACCAGGTCGCGGAGCTCGCGAAAGGCTTCCGTGCGCTCGAGACTCTCGGCAAACCGGTCGTTGCGGCGATCAATGGTGCCGCGCTCGGCGGCGGTCTCGAACTCGCCCTCGCGACGCATCACCGGATCGTCGCGAACGTGCGTGGCGTGCAGATCGGTCTGCCTGAGGTATCGCTCGGTCTGCTGCCCGGTGGCGGCGGCATCGTCCGTACCGTTCGGATGCTCGGCCTCCAGAACGCGCTCATGCAGGTGCTCCTGCAGGGCCAGCGCCACCGCCCGGAAAAGGCGAAGGAAATCGGTCTCGTCAACGAGCTCGTCGACTCGGTCGACGACCTGATCCCAGCCGCGAAGGCATGGATCAAGGCCAACCCCGAGGCGCAGCAGCCGTGGGACGTCAAGGGCTTCAAGATTCCTGGCGGAACGCCGTCGAACCCGAAGTTCGCGCAGATGCTGCCCGCATTCCCCGCGAACCTGCGCAAGCAGATCAAGGGCGCACCGATGCCCGCGCCGCGTGCCATCATGGCCGCTGCGGTCGAGGGTTCACAGGTCGACATCGACAACGCGGCGAAGATCGAGCACCGCTACTTCGTTGAGCTGGCCACCGGACAGGTCGCGAAGAACATGACGCAGGCGTTCTTCTTCGACCTCCAGGCGATCAACAAGGGTGCCTCCCGCCCGAGCGGCATCGCGCCGCGTGAGATCAAGAAGGTCGGCATCCTCGGCGCCGGCATGATGGGTGCGGGCATCGCTTACGTCTCCGCCAAGGCTGGCATGGAGGTCGTCCTCAAGGACGTCACCATTGAGGCCGCGCAGAAGGGCAAGGGCTACTCGGAGGCGATCGAGCAGAAGGCGCTTTCGCGTGGCAAGACCACCGAAGAGAAGTCGAAGGTTCTGCTTGACCGCATCATGCCGACGGCGGATGCAGCCGACTTCGAGGGCGTCGACTTCGTGATCGAGGCCGTCTTCGAGAACCCAGAGCTGAAGGCGAAGGTCTTCCAGGAGATCGAGGACGTCGTCGACTCCGACGCCGTGCTCGGATCCAACACCTCGACGCTGCCGATCACCATGCTCGCGCACGGTGTGAAGCGTCAGGAAGACTTCATCGGCATTCACTTCTTCTCGCCGGTCGACAAGATGCCGCTGGTGGAGATCATCAAGGGTGAGAAGACGTCCGATGAGACGCTGGCTCGCGTGTTCGATTATGTGCTCGCGATCAAGAAGACCCCGATCGTCGTCAACGACAGCCGCGGGTTCTTCACCTCGCGAGTGATCGGCATGTTCATCAACGAGGCCGTCAAGATGCTCGAAGAAGGTGTCGAGCCGTCGACGATCGAGCAGGCGGGCCTGCAGGCTGGCTATCCCGCCGCACCACTGCAGCTGTCGGATGAGCTGAACTTCCAGACAATGCAGAAGATCTTCAAAGAGACCCTGGAGGCCGCCAAGGCTGAGGGCAAGAAGATCGATGACGCCGCGATCGCGTCCGGCCGTGTCATCGACAAGATGATCGGCGAGTTCGAGCGCACCGGCAAAGCTGGCGGCGCCGGGTTCTACAACTACAAGGACGGCAAGCGCGATGGCATCTGGCCGGGCCTGCGCGAGACGTTCAAATCGTCGCCAGAACTGGACGTGCCGCTCCAGGATCTGATCGACCGCATGATGTTCGCGGAGTCGCTCGAGACCGTCAAGTGCTTCGACGAAGGTGTGCTCATGACGCATGCCGACGCGAACATCGGCTCGATCTTCGGCATCGGCTTCCCGGCCTGGTCGGGCGGTGTCATCCAGTTCATCAAGGGTTACGAGGGGGGCGTTGATGGCTTCATCAAGCGCGCCGAGGAGCTTGCCGCCACGTACGGCGAGCGTTTCACCCCGCACCCGCGGCTGAAGGAAATCGTGGGTAAGTAGCAGCGCAAACTGGGCCCCGGGTGTGCGAGATTGAACACCCGGGGCCCAGTGCTCGTTTAGCTAGCTGAAGTTGAACAAGCTGCCCAAATCGATGCACAAGAAGCCCGTGCAACGTTCTTGAGCAGGGTCGGGCGTGAAGGAAATGACAACGCGAGGCTGCGTAGTGGGCGGTGCGATGCTGATGTCATCGCCAAAGGACGAACCCCCGCCACCCCCGCCAGCCGAACCAGGTGCCGCATCCGCGCCGCCGCCCCCGCCACCGTACAGGCCACTGCCTCCGCCGCCGCCGGCTATTTGTGCGTTGCCGCCTCCGTTGCCGCCAATGCCGACATCGCCCGCCGAGCCTGAATCACCTGAACTGCCGGCGCTACCGCCGGTTCCGCCAGCCGACTCCGTCCCTGGACCACCCCCACCGCCAATACCAGAACCTCCAGCGGCGCCAGCGTGACCACCACTATTGTCTGGCGCGGAGCCTGCGCCGCCTCCGCCGCCGCCCGCGGCAACGATAAGCCGAGAGTCTAGATCCGCTGGGTTGCGGCGAATATCTGATGCCCCGCCTCCTCCGCCGCCCAGAAATGCGCCGCTGCCGCTATCCCCTCCACCATTGAACCCGCCGGCCCCGCCGAAGTGTCCGCTCACGCCGTCACCGCCGACGAAGATGAACAGGCGTGGGGGGTACTCGGAGATCACGCTTGTGACCTGCCCTCCTTGGCCTCCGTCACTTCCTCCTATGCCCTCAGCGGGCATGCCAGCGCCTCCGCTGCCACCAATGGCAACCACATGGAGGTCACCGGTGCCGCCGAAAAGGTCAAGGACATACTGCCCGGGCGAACTGTACGTGCACGTGACGGTGGTTCCGGACGCCGTGCACTCAGACGGAAATTGTGCGGCCGCCGACGAGGGGAGCAGGGTTAGGTGGCCGAGGGCCAGTGATCCGGCCGCGAATACCCCCAATCCGCGCGAACGTGGGCGTTCTCGCAGGGACTTCTGGCTAGTGAGTTCACTGTCCATGGCCGCAGTCCGATCAGTCGAGCCGGATAGTCAAGCGAAATTAAAGGGAAGGCTATCAGTCAGCAAAGCGACTGGGTGGTGTTTGCGTCCATTTTGTCTCGTCCCCTGACTGCTTCCGGCGGTGTGCAAAAGGATGCAAAGCATGCAGCGTTTATGTGAATTGCCACCATCAACATTCGGCCACAGCGCACCTCGGGTCGTTGACAAATTAGTTACAGGGTATTGCTAACTAGTTCCACTGAGAGCAAGCTAGATCATTGTGGCGTGGCCCACACTTGAATCCATCCGTCCTGACTGGAGCGTGCACATGAGCACCACCGAGAATCCTGCCGCCCCTCCGAAGCTGCGCCCCGTCGACATCGCGCACCACACTCACTTGACCGGCGTGTTCGCGCCGCAGCGGGAAGAAGTTGACGTCCACAACCTCGCAGTGGAAGGCGAACTGCCGCACGATCTCTCAGGTGAGTACCTGCGCAACGGCCCGAACCCGCGATTCGACCCCATCGGCACCTATGTGTACCCGATCGACGGCGACGGCATGGTGCATCGCATTGCCATTCGCGACGGCGCGGTGAGTTACACCAATAGGTTCGTGCGCACCCCCATGGTGGTTGCCGAGGAGGCAGCGGGGCGTGCCATTTGGGGTGGCGTCATGGACCCGTACGCACCGCCCGCTGAAGAAGTCGGCCCCGAACTCGCGGGCCGGTTGCGTGATCTCCCAGACATCAATGTTGTCCGCCATGGTGGCCGCCTGCTGGCGATGGCTGAAGCGGCGCAACCGTACCGGCTTGATCCGAAAGATCTCAGCACCCTCGGGCCCGACACGTGTGGCGGCGCGATGCCAGTTGGCAGCACGGCGCACCCGAAAATCGACCCGGAAACCGGGGAGATGGTGCTGTTCAACTATCTATTCGAACCGCCGTATTTGACGTGGGCTGTCATTGCAGCAGACGGCTCGGTTGTGCGCACACCGACCGTCGTTGACGGCTTGGACAAGCCGCTGATGATCCATGACATGGCACTCACCCGCAGATACATAGTGCTCTTCCTCTGCCCCTTGGTCTTTGACTTTGTAGCGGTGTTCCGTGGCGGCTCAGTGCTGGATTGGCGTCCGCAGGACGGGTTGCGTGTCGCGCTCATACCGCGGGACGGGGGACCGGTCCGCTGGTGCGACACCGACGCATTCTGGGTGTGGCATTTCGCCAATGCCTTCGACACGCCGGACGGGCGAGTCACGGTGGACTACGCCGAATGGTCATTTCCCAGCGGATTCACAGGCCAGGAGGAACCCGCTCGCGGAAGAATGGCGCGGGCCGTCATCAATCCGGAAACAGGTGCATTCGACCGAACGGTCGTGAGCGACCGCGACGTCGAGTTCCCGCGGATCGACGATCGCCGCCTCGCTGGTGAGCACAGGCACGCCGCGGCAGTCGGCGATAGTGGCGGGCGCGACGGCGTTTTCGACAGCCTGCTCTTCTTCGACATGGCGCAGGGCCGGGAAACGAGCTGGAACGCGGGCGCGCTATCGGTGGGTGAACCGATCTACATGCCCGGTTCGGAGAATGACTACTGGGGCATGATTGGTACGGACCGCAACGACATGACGTCGTGGTTTGTGATCCTGCCCGTCGACGATCCTGCGTCCGGTCCGCTCTGCCGAGTGCGTATGCCGATCAGGGTGCCAGCCGGGCTGCACGGAGCGTGGCTTCCGGACTGAATGCATTGACAGTCGTGATGGCTCCAGCGTTTACCGTTGAGCCATGACGCAGATCGTTCGCACATCCGCGGTTGCGTGCTAAGTATGTCGGTTTTGGAGCGACTGCAAAGTGTCTTCGTTGCGCTTGCAGCGCTGCTCGGACTCGCTGCGGGCATCGCGCTGCCGATAGGTGCGGCGGTGGGATCTATCGTGCTGCCCGCACTACTGCTGATGATCACGGCTGTTTTTCTGCAGATGGACGCCGCGCAGGTTCGGGCCGCGCGGGACACGAAGAAGCTTGTCGCCGTGAGTCTGGTGATCAACTTTATGTGGACGCCGCTCTTCGCCTGGATGCTCGGAGCGGGACTGCTTGGCGGCGCTCCGGATCTCAGAATCGGATTGCTGTTGCTGCTCGTAACGCCATGCACGGATTGGTATTTGGTGTTCACCGCACTCGCGCGCGGCCATCTTGGCGGTGCGGCGGCACTGCTGCCGATCAACTTGGTACTGCAGTTGCTGTTGCTGCCGGTGTATGTGCTGTTGCTGGGCGGCGAAGCGGCGATGATCGGGGTGGGCCCGCTCTTTGAGGCGATTGTGCTGGTGCTGGCGGCGCCTCTGGTAGTGGCGGTGGTGCTCCGCTGGCTGACAGCGGGGAGTGCGCGCGGCCGAACGCTGACTAACTCGGCTTCCCGGGCGATTCTGCCGCTGCTGTATCTCGCGGTGTTTGCGATGTTCGCGTGGCAGGGTCGGGTGGTGGCAGACCACGGGGGAGAGTTGCTCCTTCTGCTCATTCCGCTTGGCTTGTTTTTCGTGGTGACGCCACTCATCGCGCGGATGGCAGGCTCTCTCAGTGCACTTCCGGATGATCAGCGTGTGACACTGACGATGACGACGGTGGCCCGAAACTCGCCGATTGCTTTAGCTTTAGCGGTGGCAGCGTTCCCGGACCGGCCGCTGATCGCCGTGGCCTTGGTTATTGGCCCGCTGGTGGAGTTGCCCGTGCTTGCGTTGCTCAGTCAGCTGGTGCGGCGCCCAGTTCGCGCGTAAGAGCCGCGATGCCGTCGAGGATGCGTTCGAGCCCGAACGTGAAGTCGAAGTCCAGCTCGTCGTCGGCGTCGAACACGCCGGCCTGGAGGACTCTGGTGACGGCGGGGAAGTCGTGGCGGTTGGTGAGTCTGCGCAGCAGAGCGGCGTACCCGGTGAGCACTTCAGTGGAGTTGCTGCGCTGCATCGCCGCGGTGATCTGGGCGGTGAGAGTGGATTCGCTGCGGACGAACATGCTGACGAGCAGCACCGCCGAGGTCTGCTCCGTTTCGGTGAGCCCGCCACGAGCGAAACAGCGAAGGGCGCTTTCAAACCACCGCACCGAGTTGGGGGTGATGGGCGGGCCGGGGATCGGCACGTTCATCGTCCACAGGTGTTGTTGGTAGCGCGCCCGGAGGTCCCATGCCCACCGGGTAATCCCGCTGCGCCAGGTGTCGGTATCGGTGGGCAGGCCGGGTTCAGGGGGGCCGACGGCGGTGTCGACCATGAGGCTGAGCAGTTCCTCTTTTGACGAGATGTGCCGGTAGAGCGACATTGGCCCCGTGCCCAGCTCAGAGGCGACCCGCTTCATAGAGACGGCGTCGACCCCGTCGGCGGCCGCAACGTCGATGGCAGCGCTGATGATCCGTTCTGCACTGAGGCTCGGCTTGGGGCCGCGCGCCGCCGCGGCTGAAACGCCCCACGCCTTGGCGAGGGCAGGTGTCAGCAGGCTGTTGTCGCTGGGCACGGTCATTCTTCTCCTTCAGTATCGACAACAACCTTAGTGCGCGTATATGATACGCAATTAAGCGTATAGCATACGCAAAAGGAGGAAGAATGACCGATACGATCTGCGAAGTGCGGGGTCTTCGCAAGGCATATGGAAGCCTCGAGGTGCTCACCGGAGTGGACTTCAGCGTGGGAGCAGGAGAAGTCTTCGCGCTCCTTGGTCCCAACGGCGCCGGCAAAACCACCACGGTACGCATCCTGTCGACCCTCACCCAGCCCGATGGCGGCACCGCCACCATCGCTGGGCTCGACGTCGTCAAGGACCGCAAAAGCGTGCATCGCATCATCAGCCTGACGGGGCAGTACGCAGCCCTGGACGGTATGCAAACAGGAGAAGAGAACCTGCGCATGATGGGCCGACTGACGGGACTCTCTCGGGCTGCGGCCCGAGAACGCGCACACGAGTTGCTCACGCTTTTCGACCTCGCGGAGGCGGGCAGACGGCGAGTTGTTACTTATTCAGGTGGTATGCGCCGCCGGCTCGACATTGCCGCCAGCCTCGTCGGCCAGCCGGCCTTGATCTTCCTAGACGAGCCGACCACTGGCCTTGATCCGCGAAGCCGCAAGACGATGTGGGACACGATTACAGCACTTGCCGCGGATGGCGTCACAGTTCTCTTGACGACGCAATACCTCGAGGAAGCGGATATGCTCGCGGATCGGATCGCGCTCATCGACCACGGCCGTATCGTTGCGAACGGCACGCCCGCCGAACTCAAACGACTTGTCGGTCAGGAGCGCCTCGACGTCCGATTTGGGGAAGCCGAGGCGTTCACCCGGGCCACCAGCCTGCACTCGCACGTTATTGCGAACCGCGAGGCGCTGACCGTCGGCTTCGCAACCGACGGTACCGCCCGGCACATCCGTGAATTGCTCGGCACCGTCGACCCGCTCGGCACTGACATCGAGACATTCTCGCTGCACCAGCCGACCCTCGACGACGCCTTCCTGGCTCTCACCGGGCAGCCGAAAGGCAAGGAGACCGCACATGTCTAATGCGATCGTCATGGTGGAGCGCAACATTCGCTTGAGCACGAGGAATGTGGAAGCACTGCTCACCGCGGTGATGTTGCCGATCCTCATCCTCGTGCTCTTCGTCTATCTGTTTGGCGGCGCGATCCAGACGGGCTTCACCGACTATGTCGATTACGCCCTGCCTGGTGTGCTTCTGCTGTGCACGGGGTTTGTATCCGCCCTCACGGCGACTCGCGTCAGCGAGGACCTGCAGGAAGGCATCGTCGACCGTTTTCGCTCGCTCGGGGTGGGCGGTGCGGCAATGCTCGGTGGACACGTTGCGGGCAGTGTGCTCCGCAACGCGGTCTCGATAACACTGCTGATCGCTGTCGCGTTGCTGATCGGTTTCTCACCGAACGCGTCAGCGGCCGAATGGTTGCTGGCACTCGGGGTGCTGCTGCTGTTCGTCTTCGCGATCTCCTGGCTGGCTGCAGTATTCGGGCTGCTTGCGAAAACACCCGAGGGCGCGGCGGGTTTCCAGTTCTTCATCATGTTCCTGCCCTATCCCAGCAGCGCGTTCGTGCCGGTGGAGACGATGCCGACGTGGCTGCACTGGTTCGCGGAGAACCAGCCAGCCACGCCCGTCATCGAAACGGTGCGGGGCCTGCTCCTCGGGACGCCCATCGGCTTAAGCGGTGTGCTCGCCGTAGCGTGGTGCGCCGGGATCGCGGGAGTATCCATGCTCCTCGCTGCACTGCTGTTCCGCCGGCGAGTGCGCTGATACCAGGTTCACGAGTAACGGGACACGTTCACGGGCAGTTGTCGTGAATCTGTCCCGTTACTCGTGCGTTTGGCAGGGCCACCGTTACTGTCAAGTTGTGGCGCTCGCAGTGTGTCTGCTTTTTGATCCGGACTCAGACCGCGCGGTGCGGCAACTGTGGCGCCGCGCAGAGGAACTGGGCTTGCCGACCCTCCTCTCGCACACTCATGGCCAGCACCACGCACATCTGTCGTATGTCGTACTCCTCGAATGGGAGCAGCGGAAAGTTGAGATGGCCCTCGACACTCTGGAGCGCCGGGGCCCCTTCACGCTGTGGTTCGACGCGGTCGGTGTGATGCGACGGGGGAGAGTCTGCTTGATGCCCGCTCCCACCTCCGACCTGGCTGCCCGCCAGACCGCTGTCTTAGACGCCGTCGAGAGCACGGGGGCGCTGGTGCACAAACACTACGCGCGCGGGCGCTGGCTGCCACATTTGTCGATCGTCACAAGGGCGGCGCGGGACCGCGTGCCTGCGGTCTCACATGTTCTCTTCGACGTCCTGCCGCTGCAGCTCACCGTCGCGGGAACCGCGCTGATCGACTCCGCCACCGGAAGAATGTGGCGACTGCGCGGAGTTTTGTGAACTCCCGCTTCACCGGTTTGCCAAAGCCGTCGACGCCCGTAATGTGCGTTATATGGAGCACACGTCAAAGTCGACAATCCGCAGGGTCGGGCTCGCCGACGTCCTCAAGAAGGCACCCGCCCTAATACCGGATGCGCCCAAGATGTTGCGCGGCGCGGTCGGGCTGGTAACCGTCACCGGGGACACCAAAAAGTCACTTGGCCTGGTTTTCCAGGACGCTGCAAGCAGGCACCCGGACCGGCCCTTCTTGCGGTTCGAGGGTGCGGAAATCAGCTACGGTGACGCCAACCGGATCGTCAACCGCTATGCCGCCGTGTACGCCAAGCATGGCGTCGAAAAAGGTTCGGTGGTAGGGATTCTCGCATCGAACCGTCCGCATACGCTGCTCGCTGCGCTCGCCGCAGTCAAGCTGGGTGCGACCGCGGGCATGCTGAACTATAACCAGCGCGGCGATGTCCTCGAACACAGTCTGAAGCTGCTCGGCAGCACGGTGCTCGTGGTTGGCGCGGAATCTCGGGAGGCGCTCGAATCGGTTTCCGCGGAGAAGGTCAAGGGCGTCGTCATCGGTTTGCGACACGGGGACGACATGCTCGACGGAGCAGCCGATCTGGACGACCTCGCCGAAGGGGCTTCGGACGCAGACCCGCGCGCGTGCGCGAACGTCTCTGCGAGAGACAAAGCGTTTTACATCTTCACCTCCGGCACAACGGGGATGCCGAAGGCCAGCACGATGTCGCATATGCGCTGGCTGAAGAGCATGTATGGACTCGGTGGCCTCGGCGTGCGGTTAAAGAGCGACGACGTGCTGTACTCCTGCCTGCCGCTGTACCACAACAACGCGCTGACGGTGTCGCTGTCCTCGGTTCTCGGCGCGGGCGCGACCCTCGCGCTCGGCCGGTCATTCTCGGTGTCCCGCTTCTGGGACGAGGTCGTCGCGACCGACGCGACCGCGTTCTGCTACATCGGCGAGCTGTGCCGGTACCTGCTCAATCAGCCGGAGCGACCGGCTGAGCGGCAGCACAAGGTACGCGTCATCGTCGGCAATGGGCTGCGCCCCGAAATTTGGGATGACTTTCAGCGCCGTTTCGGGATCGAGCGGATCGCCGAATTCTACGGTGCCAGCGAATGCAACCTCGCGTTCGTCAACGCACTCAACATCGATAAGACCGCGGGAGTGTGCCCGCTGCCGTTCGCGATTGTCGACTACGACCAGGAGACCGAAGAGCCGCGCCGCGGGCAGAACGGCAAGCTGCGTAAGGTGAAGCCGGGCAAGCCAGGGCTGTTGATCACCAAAATCACGAGCCGCGCGCCGTTCGACGGTTACACCGATCCCGAAGCGTCCGAGAAAAAGGTGCTCCGCAACGCGTTCAAAGACGGGGACGAGTGGTTCAACACCGGGGACCTCGTGTACAAGCAGGGACTGTTCCACATCGCTTTCGCGGACCGGCTTGGTGACACGTTCCGCTGGAAGGGTGAAAACGTCGCCACGACGGAAGTCGAGGGCGCGCTCGGAAGCCACCCCGGCGTCGATCAGGCAGTCGCTTACGGTGTTGCTGTTCCCGGAACTGACGGCAAGGCAGGCATGGCCGCTGTTAAGCCTTCCGAGGGTGCTGAGTTCGACCCGAAGGCGATCGCTGACCACCTCTTCAGTGAGCTGCCGAGCTACGCGATCCCGCTGTTCATCCGGGTGATCGGCGAAGTGGAGCAGACCTCGACCTTCAAGAGCCGCAAGGTGGATTTGCGGAATGAGGGTTATGACCCCGACAAGGTCTCTGACCCGATCTACGTGCTCGCTGGCAAGGACAAGGGCTACGTCGAGTTCTACCCCGAATACGCCGACGACGTCGCCTCGGGCAAGATCCGCGTGTAACCCCAGAAACAAGAAGTGGCTCCCGGGATTCCCGGGAGCCACTTCTCAATTTTTCGTCAGGCCCCGATCGCGGACGCGATGAGCGGCCAGGAGTCCTTCAGGTCATCCTGCCAGTAACCCCACGAGTGGGTGCCGGTGGGACGCCAGTTGAAGTGCGCCGGAATATCGAGGCTGGCGAGACGTGCCTGCAGATTGACCGTGCAGGGGATCGTCGCGGCTTCGATGATGCCGCCCACGACGATCTGGTTCGCCAATGTCACCGGGTTGTTGTTGACCAGCGGTGACTCGAGAGTGTCGTGGTGGCCGGGCAAGCCTGTGCCGTTAGAGACGTAGATCGCGGTGCCGCGAAGTTTTTCCGCGTTCAGAACCGGATCGTGAGCGCGCCAGCCCGGCCCGTCATACGGGCCCCACATGTTGGTTGCGTCAGCCTGGCCGCGTCCTTCGACAACGGTGCGGACGTACGCCTGGCCCAGCGGGTCAGACACTTGCGCGCAGCCACTGTACGAGCCGACGGCCTTGAACAGGCCAGGACGGGCTATCGCCAGGTTGAGCACCGACGTGGCCGATGTCGACAGGCCCGCGATGGCGTTCACGCCGTTGGCGCCCAGCGCCGCGTCGATGACGGGTGGCAGCTCTTGCGTGATGAACGTCGTCCACTTGTGACGGCCGAGGGTCGGATCGTCACGCTCCCAGTCGGTGTAGTACGAGAGCATGCCGCCGATCGGTGTGATCACGTTGACGTTCTTGTTCGCGAAGAAGTCTTCGTAGTCAGTGCGGGCCGCCCAGGTCGCCGTGTCTTCGCCACCGCCTGCGCCGTTGAGCAGGTAGAAGGTGGGGCGCGGGACACTCGTGTCAGCGGGCCGCAGCACCTCGATGGGAACGATCTTGTTCATCGAGGGGGAGTAGACGTTGACCGTCAGCTTCCGCGGACCTTCTTGGACGGTGGACGTGACGTATGCGCCGGATGTCTGCGCGGTGGCGACAGAAGCTGTCATCGTCATCGGGGCGGCTACGAGAGCTGCGGCAGCGAGAGCTGTGACCAGCTTGCGTCGGAACGTCGTTCGGCGCATTGAAGACCTCACCTTGGTGCGTAAGAAAGTTGACGTGTCGGGTGCCCGAGTTGCGTGCGTACAGGTGTACGAATCGAACAATAAGGTATGGCGCGCACCAGCGCGTCAAGTTGGTACAAATTGGTGACACTCTGTGCCACTTCGGTTATCGCAGAGACAAAGCGGCCCCGGGCGCAGGCCCGGGGCGAGGAGATCGTCAGCCGAAGAAGCTGACCAGATCGTTGATGAACGCGATGAACTCCAGCACGCCGCTCGCGGCACCGAAGATGTCGGAGATCGAGAACGCGAGGTCGGAGCTGGTTTCGAGAGAGCCGCCGATTTCAGCGAGGGATTCAAGACTCATGGGGGACAGTCCTTTGCGGTTTTAGGGGCAGATGTCGGGTTGTGCGTCGCACATTTTCTAGCACAGGGGCAGGCACAGAAAGTGTGCGGCCCTTCAGTGCCCGGAGGCACTGAAGGGCCACGCGTGACCGTTAGGCCAGTGGATCGTCACTCACCGTTGCTAAAGAAGTCGATTGAGCCGATGAAGCTGTCGTTGAACGAAGCGGAGCCGGAGGTGAAGTCACCGAGGCCGCTGAAGAAGGAGCCGAGGTCGGCGAGTGCTGCTGCGAGTTCTGCGAAGTCCATGACTTACTCCTTGGTTTCGTACCTAACGGGCCACGTGTTGACCCCCGGGAAGTTTTTTTACACGACTTCTTAGACAATTTGGTGGGTCCGTTTAGAGAGTTAACGTAGTAGCCAGCTGTCATTTGTGTGACTGACGTCACGTTGATGATCAACTAAGGGTTGCCTGCCTGCAGGTTTTCCCACCATTAACTTTGTGTTCACCCAATGCAATGTGACCATCATCACGCACAATCGGACTAACTTTTAACGCCGACTTCACACGCGGATCACCGCAGGTCATGGCTGTGATGACCGCTCGTCGCAGGGCGCTGACGACTAGCGATCATGATCTTCGGGCGTCCGATCACCGTTTGGCGACTGGCCCGCGGCTCCGTGTTGGGACTTTGCGGGCAAGAATTGTGACGCGCAGCGCAGTGTTTTCGTTCTGTGATAGGCATTGCTGACGATTTGTCGCACCGATTGTTTCACAATAAACAATGCGAATTCATTGATGTGACTGCGGCGCAGGGCGATTCGTTCGCATCCTGGGTGGTTTCCCGGCAGTTCATTCGCCCGGTCGCCGCGGCCACGGCGCCCACAGGTCAGGCAGTGGGCGTCCCTGTTCCCGCGCCGCGGCGAGCCGCTGTGTGATGCTGTCGCGGAATCGGCCGCGCGTCACCAAGCTGCTGCCGGATCGCTGACGCCCGGGACCGCCGAGTGAGTACCTCAGGTGTGCCGTGAAGCCGCGGACGAACTTTTCTTGGTAGCCGCCGCTCACCACATCGAAGACGTGCCTCTCGAGCCGTGCCGCCTCCTCTTCCCAGGTGTCATCACACGCGTCACACCCGCACGAAGGAAAGTACGTGTCGTGCAGGTAGCCCGCGTGCAGCGCGATGCCGGGGTAGGGCGTGTAGCCGAACGTCAATGGAGCGGCGTCACGCCTGGCTGGAGTGAGGCGGACGGCGCGGACGAGGTCTGAAGGCGGCCGCATGAAGTCAGCGCCGCAGTCGTCGTGCTCGTCAACACGCACGTCGTAGCTGGCGGAGAGATGCGCGATCAGCGCGTCCGCCACGAGGTGCAGGGGAGCGAACCGCTCGGGGTGCTGTGTGACGCTGTAGGCGTCCTCAGGCGGGTCGCCATCCCAGCGCTCGCCGTAGTTGATCACCCGACCGTCGTCGTCATGAAAGACGCGGGCGGTGACTGGCGGCCGGACGTACTCTGCGAACACGGCCCCGACCATACGGGGCAAATGAACTCCGCGCAGCTGAGTTTTCAGGGAGGGAGCCCCTGTTAGCGCAGGTCGGCAGGGAGTTCCGCAGGGGGCAAGGTGAGGTAGCCGCGTGATTTCTCGGCTTCCTCGCTCCGTTTGGCGTGCTTGGCGAGAACTTTCCACTCCGAGTCTGAAATCGCGCGTTCCGCCCGCTTGAGCACTTCTTCGTCGCGTGCGGCCCACGCGATAGGTACGGGCTGCACGCGTTGCCAGTACGGCGACATCTTTGACGCATCAGTCACCGCGACGCAGGGAACGCGCTCGCCGACCTTTACCCGGTGGCCGGGCAGGTTCTGGGCGCGACGGGGAACGAGCGCCCACCGCGATTCTTGTGAGCGGTCCCGGGTGAGATTGACCAGCGCGAGCATCGTGAAGCCCCGCGGGCGCACCGCGCTCACGACGGCAGGGACCAGCTCATGCTCGGTGTACATCTTCTTGAGGTCGGAGGCACGTTGCGGCGCGACGACCCCGGCGTAGACGCACCCGATGGCGGCGCCGATGAGGATCATGCCGGTGATGATCGCCCAGGTTTCCCCGACGATGAAGAGGCCGATCGCGGCGCCGAGCATGGCGACCGCGAAAATCCCGGCAGACACCTGCAGCCGGCGCAAGTCGGCGAGCTGCTCGTTCACGCGGCGGGCATGGGGGATGTCGACAAGGAAATCCAGTGTTCGCACATCGACAGCCTACTGGGACGAGTGTGGTGAGCAGGCGCACATCGGCGGGTGCTTCGCCCGTTTCAGTCTTGGCCGCTCAGGTGGCGGTCAAGCCGCACCGCTACGCCATCGAGGAACGTGGCTAGGGTGTCGAGAAACGCGACCTCAAAGGAATTCGACTGTGGGCGGTCGCTGAACGCTCCCGCGTTCAGTACCTCTTGGAGTGCGGGGAATCGTGCCGGGTCCATGACGGCGAGCATGCTCGGCCCCTGGTGTTCCCACCACTGTTCGATGGTCAGCCCGGTCTCTTCGATGAAGCTGATGTTTTCGATCGACGCCCGGGCGGCGCCGCGCACCACGTACTCGATCGCTTCGTTGATCGCGACGGCCGCGTCAGGTGGCAGGCCGGTGCTGAGCACCACGGCGAGGGCCGCGTCATACCGCTCCATTGACAGCGGCCCGGGCGAGACGCGGTCGAGTGGCAAGTCAAGCATCCACGGGTGGCGGTGAAACAGCGCCCACTGCTGATGCGCGCTGCTCTCCAGCTTGGCGCGCCAATCTCCCGGGAGCTCAGATGCGGGTGTGGTTTCACCGTAGGCGCGCTCGAGCATCAGGGCGACGAGTTCCTCCTTGCCCGGCACGTAGCGATATAGCGACATCGTGCCGAGTCCGAGCTGGTCGGCGAGGCTGCGCATGGAGACGGCGTCGATCCCGCGGGCGTCAGCGATCGAAATTGCAGTTGCGACAACCTCGTCGCGGGTGAATGCTCGCTTAGGGCCGCGGGTGCGCGGGGGTTCAGGATTCCAGAGGGTCGTCACGATGCGCTCGAGTTGAGCCTGGATCTCTGAACGTTTGATACCCGAACGTGAGAAGGGGGTGGGCACGGTCACCTTCCTGCACCAGCGTTGCCGGCTAAAACGAAGTATGGTGTACTCAGTAATAACGAAGTACGCTGTACTCAGTTACAGGTTCGATAGTACCAGCAGCACCAATACTCTTGGGGGAGCGTCATGGGGCAACCCGCCCAGATGATTCGTGCGCGCGGCCTCGTCAAAACCTTTGGCGAAGTGCGGGCACTCGATGGACTCGATCTCGATGTGCCGGAAGGCAGTGTGCTCGGCCTTCTCGGTCCCAACGGCGCGGGCAAGACCACCGCCGTCCGTATTCTCACTACTCTGCTGACACCCGACAGCGGCACCGCCGAGGTAGCGGGCGTCGACGTGCTCGCAGACCCGTACGGTGTCCGCTCACGCATGGGCCTAGCCGGCCAGTACGCCGCAGTTGACGAGCACCTCACCGGTTTTGAGAACCTCGACATGGTCGGCCGCCTTTATGGTTTCGACCGTAAACGATCTCGCGCGCGGGCCCGTGAACTCCTTGAGCGGTTCGGCCTTGCTGACGCCGGGGATCGCCCGTCGAAAACGTACTCTGGCGGTATGCGCCGGCGTCTCGACTTAGCCGGGGCGCTCGTCGCCGAGCCAGCAGTCCTCGTGCTCGACGAACCTACAACGGGGCTCGACCCGCGCAGCCGCAACCAGATGTGGGACGTCATTCGTGAACTCGTCGCGGGCGGCACCACGCTGCTACTCACAACGCAATACCTCGAAGAGGCCGATGTCCTCGCCGACAACATCGTGGTGATCGACCACGGGCGCGCTATCGCCGAGGGCACTGCCGATGAACTGAAACGCCAAATCGGCGGCGAGCGCGTGGAACTCGTCATTGAAAACAACGCAGACATTCCAACCGCGCAGGCGGCGATAGACGCAATCGCCACCGGTGAAGTGCATGTCAGCAACTCGGGGCGGTCCTTCAGCGCGCCCGTCAGCACCGGGCCTGAGGCGCTCATGCACCTCCTGCGCGCGCTCGACGGCGAAAAGGTCAAAGTGCTTGACGTTGGACTGCGGCGCCCCACCCTCGACGACGTCTTCCTGTCGCTCACCGGTCACGCCGCCGAAACCAGCGACGAACAAGACAACGCTGACAATGAACCTGCCAGCCAGGAGGCACACCGATGACCTCGACGCCCACACTGAAGCGCACCGTCACCGACAGCGGTGTCATCGCGAAACGCAACCTGATCAAGATCAAGCGAGTGCCAGAAATCCTGGTGTTCGTGCTGATCTCGCCGGTGATGTTCGTCCTGCTCTTCGCCTACGTGTTCGGCGGCGCGATCGACCCCGGAGGGGACATTCCCTACCGCGAATTCCTGATCGCCGGCATCTTCGCGCAGACCGTGGTGTTCGGCGCGACGTTCACCGGTGTCGGCCTCGCCGAGGATATGCAGAAGGGCATCATCGACCGATTCCGGTCACTGCCGATGTCACGCTCAGCCGTCCTCATCGGCCGGACTGTCTCCGACATCGCCTACAACGTCTTGTCGATCGCCATCATGGCGCTGGCCGGTCTGGTTGTGGGCTGGCGGATCCGCGGCTCAATCGTCGACGCGATTACCGCGTTCCTGCTCCTGCTCATTTTCGCGTACGCGGTCAGCTGGATTATGGCGTTCGTCGGACTGATTGTGCCGAGCGTTGACGTCATCAACAACGCGTCCTTCGTGGTGATCATGCCGCTGACGTTCATCTCCAACGCATTCGTCCCGCTCGAATCGTTCCCGCCGGTGCTGCGCACCTTCGTGGAATGGAACCCGGTTTCCGCGGTGACGCAGGCCGTGCGTCAGCTCTTCGGCAACGTCGACCCGAACGTCCCGGTGCCAGACGTGTGGTCAATGCAGAACCCCGTCTTGTACTCACTGATCTGCGTCGTCGTGATCCTGGTGATCTTCGTGCCGCTCTCCGTCAGCCGGTACAAGGCGACAAGCAAGTAGGGCTTCTCCGGGCTGGGTCAAATCGTGGAGGATCAGGGCGCTCAGACCGCCCTGATCCTCCACGATTAATCAGGTGGCACCATGCCGGGGCTGGGGTTCACCCACGGCAGTTCGTATCTGTACCAGCCATCGCCGAGTGGAATCAGTTCAAGGAAATCGTTATCTGGGGGCCCTGCAGGGGCGTGCATCCATCCCTTATTCGCGCCATAAATTGTGAACTTAAAGTACACGTTGCCGTCGGCGTCCTCGTGGACGAACCTGATATCGAAGCGCTCTAGCGGTGAGTCGTTCCACCAGGACACCGACGAGTCATCAGGATCGGCGCGGAGTTCAGCGGCGATCTCGTCCATCTTTGGACGTGCCTGCTCGAAGCTGGGCGCGCCCCACAGCGCAACGAGAATCGCGATGCCCACTGCTACGGGGGCGGGGAGAATCCACCATGACCACCGGCGATCCTGCCCAGCTACATAAATGCTCCGGATTGCCCACCAGAGTCCGCAGCCAAGCAGCACGAGCCCGGAAGCGACGCTGGTAAGGACAGCGCTGTCGTCTCGCGGCCACCAGCGGCACCACGCTGCGACCGCCACTATGAGCGCCGCCACCGTCACTGCGAAATGCCATGTGCCCGGAGGCTTGTTCATCGCTGGGCGCACTGGCTGTGGGGGCGGCACTCCCGAGACAATACGTCAGTCACCGCGAGCCCTTAGGCTGTGTCCAACGTGAGGTGGAGGAGTTCCCATGTCCGACACGACAGTGGCTGCAGTGCTAGCCGAGTTGGCTGCACTCGAAGACCCGAAGATCCGCGCGGTCAACGAGAACCATGGTGACGATCATGGCGTGAATCTCACGAAGTTGCGTGCGATTGCGAAGCGACTCAAAACGCAGCACGAACTGGCGCGGGAACTGTGGCAAACAGATGACACCGCAGCGAAGCTGCTAGCGGCGCTGATGTGCCGCCCGAAGGCGTTCGATCGCGACGAGCTCGACGCTATGCTTCGCAGCGCTCGCACGCCTAAAGTGCACGATTGGCTCGTCAACTATGTGGTGAAGAAGAGTCCGCACGCCGAAGAGTTACGGCAAGCGTGGTTCGAGGACCCAGACCCCGTGGTCGCGAGCGCCGGCTGGGCCCTCACGGCCGAGCGGATCGTGAAGAAGCCCGCCGGGCTTGAGCTGGCGAAGCTCCTCGACACGATCGAAGCAGATATGAAAGATGCACCAGACCGGCTGCAATGGGCGATGAACACCTGCCTGGCTTACATCGGGATCGAGCACGCCGAATGCCGGGCCCGCGCCCTGGAGATCGGCGAGCGCCTCGAAGTCCTCAAGGACTACCCGACGCCACCCGGGTGCACCTCGCCCTACGCGCCCCTGTGGATTGGCGAAATGGTGCGGCGCCAGGAGGAGGCGGCACAATCGTGAACGATCAGGGCGCTCAGGCCGTCCTGATTCTTCACGATCGAGGTCTAGCCAGTCCTGTCGCCGATCGCGGGGCCGGGCAGGTCATCTGCGTCGACGATGCGGTAGGCATACCCCTGTTCGGCGCGACGTTCCCGAACGTCCCGGTGCCAGACATGTGGTCAATGCAGAACCCCGTCTTGTACTCGTTGATCTGCGTCGTCGTGATCCTGGTGATCTTTGTGCCGCTTTCGGTGAACCGGTACAAGGCGACAAGTAAGTAGCGCCGTCAGGTCCGCGGTCTAATGCCGTCCATGATCTGTGTGATGACGTCGCCCAGCATGGTCTCGGCCAGGGCAGCGGGGACAAGCCCCGAGCTGACGAGGGTCGCCATACCGTGGATCGTGGCGAACGAGGCGAAACCGATCGCGGTCGGGTCTCCGTTGATCACTTCGCCGTTACCCTGTCCATCGGCAATCAGCGCGACGGGAACTGAGAATGCCCGCTCGGCGGCGGCGGGCAATTCAATCCCGGCTTCGGGATTGTGCTTCCGGGCGAACATCAACTCCAGCAGCGCGGCATTCTCGGTCGCAAACCGCACATAAGCTCGCGCCACCGACTCGAGCCGCTGCGTGAACGAACCCTCGGACACCGCGCCGGTGAACAAGGCGCCGAGACGCTCGAATCCTGTCAGTGCAATCGCGTCCAACAGTGCCTGTTTGTCACGGAAGTGCCTGCTCGGGGCGCCGTGACTGACGCCGATGTCCCGTGCGAGCTGGCGGAGCGAGAGGCCATCCACGCCTGATTCCCGAAGCGTCTGCTCGGCGCGATCGAGGAGTTCACCACGCAGATCGCCGTGGTGGTAGGAGCGGGGGCTGGATGACGTCATGATCACTGAGGATATCCGAAACCAGCGCCAATGTGGTCATTGACTACTTTGTGGTCAATGTCTACATTGGGTTCATGACGAAATCTTCCTGGACCTCAGCAGAACTTCCCTCTTTCGAGGGCAAGACCGTCCTGGTCACCGGCGCGAACAGTGGCATCGGCCTAGTGGCAGCCCGTGAACTAGCCCGAGTTGGCGCCCGCGTCGTGCTGGCCGTCCGCGATACGCACCGAGGCGCGACCGCGGCCGCCACCATCGCGGGCACCACCGAAGTCCGTGCGCTCGACCTCGCTGACCTCGCTTCGGTTCGCCGCTTCGCCGACGAATGGACTGGCGCCCTCGATGTGCTGGTCAACAACGCGGGCATCATGATGCCGCCCGAAGGCAAGACCAAAGATGGCTTCGAAACCCAGATCGGCACGAATCATCTCGGCCATTTCGCGTTGACCAACCTTCTGCTTCCGCACATCACTGATCGCGTCGTCACTGTCGCTTCGGCGGCGCACCGACGTGGCACGATCGATCTTGACGACCTCAACTGGGAAACGCGCGCCTACAACCGCGTCGCCGCCTACGGACAGTCCAAACTCGCCAATCTGCTATTCAGCCTGGAACTGCAGCGCCGCCTCACGGAGGCCGGCTCCCCGGTGCGGGCCCACAACGCGCACCCGGGCTGGGCTGCGACGAACCTGCAATCACACTCCGGAAACCGCCTGTACGACGGCCTGATGAACCTCGGCAACAAGCTTTACGCTCAGGACGCCGAAGCAGGCGCCGCGCCCACGCTTTACGCGGCGAGCCAGGACCTGCCCGGTGCTAGCTACGTCGGCCCCGACGGTCGCTGGGAGCTGCGGGGCAACCCCAAACTTGTCGGACGTTCACGCGAGGCGCGGGATACTGAACTCGCGAAGAAACTGTGGACCGCATCCGAAGAACTGACAGGTGTACAGTTTCCCGCCGCGGCAGTGAGTGGTGGCCGGTCCGGACAGAACTGACAGGAAGGCACCGCAAAGCCGGGCTCGCAGCGAGCCCGGCTTTGTCGTGCGCTTGCCTCAGGAAGCTGCGCCGACGAGTTCCCTCTTCGACTCGGCCGTGGCGAGCGGGGTGACTGTCGCCTTCTTGGCTGCCGCGCGCTTGCCGACGAACGGCAGCTTGTTGATCAGTGGCAGCTCATCCGGAAGTGAGTAGCGGAAGATCTTCTTCCAGACACTTCCCAGTTGCCGCGCCATGGAAGCCTCGTGGTAATCGATGCCGTAGCGGTCGCAGATCTCGCGCACCTCGACCGCCATTTCCGCGTAGCGGAAGGCCGGGATGTCGGGAAACAAGTGGTGCTCGATCTGGTAGCTCAGGTTGCCGGACAGAACGTTCACCCAGTGGCCGCCGGTGAAGTTGGCGGAACCGAGGATCTGACGGTAGTACCAGCCCGCGTGGCTCTCGTCCTGAGTCTCTTCAATCGAGAAGGTCTGAACTTCCTCGGGGAAGTGGCCACAGAAGATCACCGACGACGCCCACAGGTTGCGCACAAGGTTGGCGGCGGCGTTTCCCGCGAACGTGAACGGAGCTCCAGGGCCCGAGAGGAGCGGGAAGATCACATAGTCTTTCAGTGCCTGCTTGCCGGCCTTGTCACGGAAGCGAGCGAAGCCTTCTTTCGCCTCTGCCCAGGACTTCTCGCCGCGAATGATCTTCTCCGACTCGAGCTCCTGTATGGCCGTGCCCCACTGGAACAACGTCTGCAGGAGCGCTGCGAAAACCGGGTTGAGCAGCCAAATGGGGTGCCATGGTGTTTCGTCGGTCACCCGCATGACGCCGTACCCGGTCGCGTCGTGGTCTTTGCCCACAACGTTCGTGAAGGTGTGGTGAATGTAGTTGTGGGTGTACAACCAGCTGTCGCCGTGGATTGTGTTGTCCCACTCGAAGTTCTTTGAGGTGAGCGCCGGATCCTGCATCCAGTCGTACTGGCCGTGCATGACGTTGTGGCCGATCTCCATGTTGTCGATGATTTTCGACAACGACAGCGCTGCGACGCCACCGAGCCAGGCTGGCGGAAGGAAACCGAGGAAGAGAAGTCCACGGCCAGCGACTTCGAGCTTCTTCTGCAGCGATACGACACCGCGGATGTACTCCGCATCACGTTCGCCGAGATCGGCGACGACGCGGGCGCGGAGCGCGTCCATCTCCTTGCCAAAAGCTTCGATCTGCTCGGGGGACAGCTTTTTGAGGTCATTTGCAGACATGGGGTTCTCCCGGAGTGGTCTAGAAGGATCAGAGGTCGATGGAGACGTCGCCGACAGGCTCGGAGACGCAAAGCTTCACGCTGGTATCGCCATCGCTGCAGACGTCACCAGTCAGGACATTGCGGGTGGTGCCGGAGTCTTTCCGGCGTACGCACGAGAAACAGATACCCATGCGGCAGCCGTACTCAGGTGTGAGACCGGCATCCTCGGCCTGCTCCAGAATCGTTCGTCCACTGTTGGCGACGGTGGTTCCAGTTGCGGAGAAAACGAGTTCACCGGAAGCGTCCTCGCTGCTGGCGGTGCGCACTGGCGCGGTGAACTGCTCGAGGTGCAATTGGTCCGTCAGACCCTCGTCCTCGTATACGGCACGGACGGCATCCATGAGCGGCAGCGGCCCACAGAGGAAGGTTTCCGCTTCCGCGTAGTGCCGGTCAGCAGCGAGCAGGTGCTCCTTGCTGAAATAGCCGTGCAAGTCGCCGCCATCCTTTTGCTCCGTGTAGGCGTGCACGATGTTGATCGATTCGTACTTCGCCTTGATCTCTTCGAGTTCGCGGCGGTAGATGATGTCCTCTTCGGTGAACGAGTAGTGCAAGAAGGTGATCTTGCCGTTGAATGCTTTATCGGTCAGAGTCCGCAGCATCGACATGACGGGCGTGACGCCCGAGCCGCCGCTGATCAGCAGGATTCGCCGCGGGTGCGGCAGCGGCAAGACAAACTCGCCCTGCGCAGGAGAGATTTGGACGATCATCCCAGGTTTGGCGTGTGCCTGGAGGTGCCGCGAGACGAGGCCGTTGGGATCAACCTTGATGGTGAGTTCGATCCGGCCGTCACGGCGGAATTCGGAACAGGCTGGTGAGTAGCAGCGAGTGCGGCGAACACCGTTGATTTCGACTGAGAGGCGGACGAACTGTCCGGCGCGGAACCCAGTCCAGTTTGCGTTCGGCCGCAATGTCAGCGTGACGCTGTCTGCGGTCTTTCGTGCAACGTCGGTGACCTCAGCCCGGATCTCAGTGCCTGACCACAGCGGATCGATCATTTCGATGTAGCGGTCAATTCCGTGCGGGGTAGTCGCGGCCTTTACGAGCGAAGAGCTCAACACACGACGGCCGAGTCTGGATGAAGTGAGAACCTGCGCGCCGAGTGTCATCGATGACTCCCTTTCGGTGAACGTCTGTACACTGAAAGACAGTAGGGTGCGGCTGGATAAAAGTCCAAGTAAAACGAGTGTGACTGTCAATACAGTGGACGATCGTCCGTTGATGAGTGAACGTGCCGGTAGTGGGCGGGCCTGAGTAACGAGCATCCGGTCGCGTAGCGCGAATATCGCAGGTGTGACGGTGGCGCTCAGGGCGTTCGCGGGCTCGCGCTCCACTGCTCACTTGAGGCACCCGCGTGGGACCGAGTGTGTGAGCAAGATGAGGCCACCGGTGGGGTGGCGGCGCTGGAGTGTTCGGTTGTGGGGCGGAGGTTCAGGAAACCCGGTGGCGGTGTGGCGGCGGTGCCTCGCTCGGAGACATCACGGGTGTCGCGGGACATGGCGCTACGCCAGGAGGAGGCGGCAAAATCGTGAAGGATCAGGGCGGCCTGAGCGCCCTGATCCTTCACGATCGAGGCCTAGCTGGTCATGTCTCCGATCGCAGGTCCTAGCAGGTCATCGGCGTCAACAATCCGGTACGCATATCCTTGTTCAGCGAGGAACCGCTGCCGATGCGCTGCGTACTCGGTATCGAGGGTGTCCCGAGACACCACTGAATAGAAATGGGCCTGGTGCCCGTCCTTCTTCGGCCGAAGCAACCGGCCAAGCCGCTGGGCTTCCTCTTGCCTGGATCCGAACGTCCCTGAAACCTGCACGGCAACTGTCGCTTCTGGAAGGTCGATCGAAAAGTTCGCTACCTTACTGACCACCAAAGTCTGGATCTCGCCCCGGCGGAACGCATCAAACAGGGCTTCACGTTCCTTATTTCGCGTCGAACCCTGAATCACAGGCGCATCGAGTTCGGCACCCAGCTCTTCCAGCTGATCGATGTAGGCACCGATAACGAGAGTCTGTGCCCCCGCATGGCGTTGGAGGATTGACTTCACCACCGCTACCTTCGTGTGCGCGGTGGAACATAGCCGGTACCGTTCTTCGGGCTCGGCGACGGCATACGCCATGCGCTCAGACTCCGTCAGCGTGACTCGCACTTCGATGCAGTCCGCGGGCGCGATCCAGCCCTGCGCCTCGATGTCCTTCCACGGCGCGTCATAGCGTTTCGGGCCGATCAGCGAGAAGACGTCACCCTCACGGCCATCTTCCCGGACCAGTGTCGCCGTGAGGCCGAGCCGCCGGCGGGACTGCAAATCAGCTGTCATGCGGAACACCGGCGCGGGGAGCAGGTGCACCTCGTCGTAAATGACGAGCCCCCAGTCCCGGGAGTCAAACAGCTCCAGATGCTTGTACTCACCCTTCGTCCGGCGGGTGATCACCTGGTAAGTCGCGATCGTGACGGGGCGGATCTCCTTCTTCTCCCCGGAGTATTCGCCGATCTCTTCCTCAGTCAGTGACGTGCGGGCGATGAGTTCACGTTTCCACTGGCGGCCCGCCACGGTGTTCGTCACCAAGATGAGCGTCGTGGCTTGGGCTTTCGCCATCGCTGCCGCGCCGACGATAGTTTTCCCGGAACCACAGGGCAGCACTACGACACCGGAGCCGCCTTGCCAGAAAGAGTCCGCGGCCATGCGCTGATAGTCACGCAACTCCCACTCGTCGTGGGTTTCGAGTGATATCGCGTGCGCCTCGCCGTCGACGTAGCCAGCGAGATCCTCAGCGGGCCAACCGACTTTGAGGAGCATCTGCTTGAGGCGGCCGCGCTCACTGGGATGCACGATCACGGTGTCGTCGTCGATCTTGGCGCCGAGCATCGGATTGATTTTCTTGTTCCGCATGACCTCAGCGAGGACGGCACGATCCAGGCTGACGAGCGTCAGGCCATGCGCGGGGTGCTTCACCAGTTGCAGCCGCCCGTACCGCGCAATGGTGTCGACGATGTCCACGAGCAGCGGCTGCGGAACCGGATAACGGGAGAAGCGCACGAGTGCGTCCACAACTTGTTCGGCGTCGTGGCCGGCGGCCCGCGCGTTCCACAGCGCGAGGGGCGTCACCCGGTACGTGTGCACATGCTCGGGTGCACGTTCGAGTTCTGCGAATGGGGCGATCGCCGAACGTGCCTGGTCCGAAAGTGGG
The DNA here is from genome assembly GCF_026041215.1 of Hoyosella sp. YIM 151337. GTDB lineage: Bacteria > Actinomycetota > Actinomycetes > Mycobacteriales > Mycobacteriaceae > Hoyosella. Next base: position 68,404 of record NZ_JAPEIQ010000046.1, on the reverse strand, counting down.
TGATCGATCTCGAGTAGCAGCGTCTTGTCTGACTGAACGATCAGCGGACCGTCGGTCACGTCGAATCTCCCTCACTGGTCACTTGCGGCGAACACACCATTGTCCATGGAATCCCCGCCGCCGGCCAGTGCGCAGGTGTACCGAACCTCAGCGTCCCAGGATGGGGCGCAGCCGGTCGAGCACGGCAGGGTCCTCGATCGTTGAGGGCAGCGGCTCATCGCGGCCGTCCGCGATGCCGCGCATCGTCTTACGCAGAATTTTGCCGGACCGGGTCTTCGGAAGCGCCGGGACGACGTCCACGTGCTTGAACACCGCCACCGCGCCGATGTGTTCGCGAACGGCCGCCACAAGCTCAGCTTGCAGTGTGTCCGCATCGATTTCCGCGCCCGCCTTCAGCACGACGAGTCCGCGCGGCACCTGGCCCTTCAGCGGATCGGCAACACCGATCACCGCGCACTCTGCCACTGCGGGGTGTGCCGCGATGACCGCTTCCATCGACCCCGTTGACAGGCGGTGACCTGCGACGTTGATGACGTCATCAGTGCGGCCCATTACGAACAAGTAGCCGTCATCGTCGAAATAGCCGCTGTCGCCGGTGAGGTAGTAGCCGGGGAAGGCGGAAAGGTAGGCGGCGACGTATCGGTCATCATCACCCCACAGTGTCGGCAGTGTGCCCGGCGGCAGCGGCAGCTTGATGCAGATGGCTCCTTCTTCACCGACTGCAGCTTCGGTGCCATCAGGGCGCAAGATTTGCACGCCATAGCCGGGCACCGGGACGGTGGGGGAGCCGGCTTTGATGGGCATCGGCTCAAGTCCCATCATGTTCGCCGCGATGGGCCAGCCTGTCTCGGTTTGCCACCAGTGGTCGACAACTGGAATGCCTAATTTTGTTGCGGCCCAGTGGTAGGTGTCTGGGTCGAGGCGTTCGCCAGCCAGGAAGAGGCAGCGCAGCACGGAGATGTCGTATTTCGATAGGTATGCCGCATCCGGGTCTTCTTTGCGGATGGCCCGGAACGCGGTCGGTGCGGTGAACAACGCCTTGACGCCGTATTGGGAGATCACCCGCCAGAACGCGCCGGGGTCGGGCGTGCCGATCGGTTTTCCCTCGTAAAGCACAGTTGTGGCGCCAAGCAACAGCGGCGCATAGACGATGTAGGAGTGTCCGACCACCCAGCCGATGTCAGATGCGGCCCAGTACACGTCGCCAGGCTGGATCCCGTAGACGTTGCGCATGCTCCACAGCAGTGCGACCGCGTGGCCACCGTTATCCCGCACAATGCCCTTCGGTTTGCCTGTCGTCCCGGACGTGTACAGCACGTACAATGGGTCGGTCGATGCGACCGGCACCGGATCCGCCTCGGGCGCCGCCGCGATGAACTCCGACCAGGCAATGTCTCGGCCTTGCAGCAGTTCCGCAGCAGACTGGGGCCGCTGCAGGATGACGCACTGTTTCGGGCGATGCGCGGCGAGTTCAAGCGCCTTGTCCAGCATCGGCTTGTATTCCACCACCCGGGAAGGCTCGATCCCGCACGACGCAGAAAGCACCACAACAGGCTGAGCATCGTCGATGCGCGCCGCTAGTTCCGCCGGGGCGAACCCGCCGAATACCACTGAATGGACGGCGCCGAGGCGCGCGCACGCGAGCATCCCGATCACGGCCTCCGGCACCATGGGCATGTAGATGACTACCCGGTCACCTTTGCCCACCCCCGCGTGCTTCAGCGCGCCAGCGAATCGCGCCACCTCGGACAGTAACTCGGCGTATGTGTAAGTGCGGTCCGTGCCCGTCACTGGAGAGTCATAGATGAGCGCGAGGTTATCGCCGCGCCCCGCCGCGACGTGCCGGTCGAGCGCGTTCGCGCACGTGTTCAGCTCACCGTCAGGGAACCAGCGATAGAACGGGGCGTTTGAGTCGTCGAGTACCTGTGTGGGCTTGCGCGTCCAAGTGACGTCACTGGCAGCGGCCCGCCAGAAGTCGTGCGGATCGTCGATGCTCGCGTCGTACGCCGCTTTGTACGCTCCTGCCGGTACTGCCACAACAAACCTCCAGTTCGGTTAGTTATCTAGTAGCTCCACTGAACTCATGCGGGCAAGAGAAAAGCGCCGAACGGCGTCTGCGGTGGGATCAAAGGCATGCAACTGTCCGGCCTGCACTGCAACCGGCTCGACCACCCGCACACCGGCGGTGCCTTGCGCATCGACGAAACTGATCAGCACGCGCCGCTGTGCCTGCACCGCGAGTTGCAGCAGCGCAACCGTCGCAGCGGTGCTGCCGGACGCGGACGCGCGCGAATGTGAGGTCCGGATCTGTGTCGCGCGAAGTCCTTCCACCACGCTGACGAGTTGCTCATGTTTCGGCACCGGAAGTGTCCGCGGCACCGCAACTGACCGCTGGCGCCGCGCCTGCAACCGAACACCCCGGGGACGCAGATCGATGATGTCGCCGCTCTCGTCCTCACCTGCTGGGGTAAAGCCCGCTGAGCGCAGACGTTCCAGCACGTCACCAAGCGGCAGTTGGGACACCGCCACCGTGGGGGCCAGCGCCCGCAGGCCCAGCTCGGCCGCCGCGGCTGAGGCAAGGACTTCCTTCATCATCGCGGGGTCTTCGCACCGGATGAATGACGACGCCATGCCCGCGCGCAGTTGCCCGTGCCGCCGCGCCGTGTCGTCAACCAGGTATTTCAGGGCCTGCGGAACGGGTGTCCGCGAATGTTTGTCGAACAGAGTGTGTATGGCGGTTGCTGACATGCCGCTGTCCAGTGCGCGGAGCACGCTGTGTTCGGTGACGCGGTACACCGTTGCCGCGCCAGCCGATTCGACGTCCGCCACGAGGTTGACCTGGTCGTGGAGCTCCGGCACGAGCGGCCCGGGCGCGACAACGGTCAGGTCGGCCTGGACAAGCACATGATCGAGCGGTTGCGGCAGTAGCGGCTGCATAATGTCCGCGAGTTCAGGAAGATCAGGGTCTGTGAGCAGCGCCCGCCCGGGGGCGGTGAGGATGCCGCCCACGACCAGCCCGAGCGCGGACGCTTCGGCGAGCGTGCTGATGACCGCCTGCCCGGCGAAGCGCCGAGCCGCGCGGGGGCGCCGCCACGTCAATAATCGCTGTGCGTCGTCTGCCTGGAGCACAGTACCTTCGGGGACCGCGGTCCAGATCGAAAGCATGTGGCGGCGGTCCGCTTCCGCAGTGTGCGAGACGATGTCCTCCGAGAGCGCGGCCGCCGGTTTGTCGGTGGCGCCCCGCCATCCGATTAGCCATGGGCGGCTCTTCATGCTTAACCAGGCGCTCGCGACTTTCGCCCACTGCGCCGCGGTGTCCGCGTCTAGCCACGCATCGGCGATCTCAGATGGCGCCCACACCGGATCACCGGATGCGAGATAGTCATCACCCTTCGTGATGAGTGTCGCCGCAGCGAGAACCTCGACAAGCAGGCCGGTGCGTTCCTCGGAGAGCCCAGCGGATTTCGCGATGCGGCGCAACTCTCGGACACCTAGCCCGCCGGCTTTGAGGTCCGGCGCGGGCGCGGTACCGAGCACAGCGATGATGGAGGTGCAGTCGCGGAGGAACTCCATCGCTTCTCCGGCGGCGGACGCGTTCGCCGCCCGCATGTCTCCCGTCTTGAGGTCTGTTGTCGGCTCTGTCAGGACATGCGGATCGAGTGCCGCCTCGCCGCGCACCACCTGGCCAACGTGGAACGGCAGTTCGACTGTGTGGTCATCGATGCGGGCGAGCAGTCCGGCCGCGATCAGCTGCGGTATCGGGCGTTCGGGGTGCGCGTCGGGTGCGGCGTCTCGCGTCGAACCGAACGGCGTGCCGTGGGCGAGCTTTTCAACGATCACCGCTTGTTCGGGCGGCAGTGTTTGCAGCCGTTTCGGCAGACCGTCGAGCGCCGCTACATGCTGCAGCGTGCTGAGACGGCCGATCCGCCACGGAACGGCGTCTGCAGCGCCGTCAATGAGTTGAAGATCGTCCCCCCAAATAAGGGCGCGTTCACGGAGCCAGTCGATCCGGGCGTCAATTTCGCGGGTGAGTTCGGCGCCGTGGAGGCCAGCGAACATCCCGAGCAGGGCGGCGCGGTTAACGCGTTGTTCGGCAGCCCCGAGCAGCGCAAGGGCTTCGACCACGGTGAGCGTCAGCAGATCGGCATCATCGAGGGCGCGTTGCACCGATGCGCGCAGGCATACGCGATCAGTGAGCACGTTCATGTTCAACGGGGGAGGTACTGCCAGGTCAGGGCGGTTTCGAAGGAGCATGACGAGGTCCGCGTCGCTCAATTGCGTGAGCCACGCGCCGAACGCAGAGTCCCGCCCGCTGCGGGAGGCAGGGTGAGTCGAGGGCGTCATCGTGTACCAGCGTAGAGAGTTTTCCCACCCGAAAGGCGACCTCGGGTGCGCGCCTCAGAATCGAACTGTCAAAATGGACACGTGGCTGAGAAGAAGAAAAACAAGTACGTCGATCCGGGCTGGCCAGCGGTAGAGGACGGCGACCACGCCGTGACTGAGCTTTCCTCGGACCGCGCCGGCGGTCTTTCACCATTCGGGGAGACCTCCTTTCCTCTTCCCGTGGAGCAGGTCCACTACGTCCATCCCTACACGGTCGTTAACCGCTGACCGCGTACTAGTTCCGTGAATGAGCTGAATACTCCAAGCGGCGAGCCCCGCCTAACCCACGTGGACAGCCGGGGCTCTGCCCGCATGGTTGACATCAGCGAAAAATCGGAGACTGCGCGCCGCGCGGCCGCTGCTGGACGTTTCGAGACCACCGCCGAAGTCATCGGTTTGCTCGCGGCTGATGGTCTCCCTAAGGGCGATGCTCTCGCGACGGCGCGTATCGCCGCGATCATGGGGGCGAAAAAAACTCCTGAGTTGGTGCCCTTATGTCATCCGATTCCACTTGCCGGTGTAACAGTCGAGTTTGATCTTGGCGATACGTACATTGACGTAACCGCGTCCATCAAAACTACGGGCCGCACTGGGGCTGAAATGGAAGCCCTGACGGCTGTGGCCGTCGCCGGTCTCACCCTGCACGACATGGTGAAGGCCGTCGACCCTGGAGCGACAATGAACAATGTGCGAGTCGTCTTCAAAGAAGGCGGCAAAACGGGAAGGTGGGAGCGGCCGTGAAAGCCGCCGTTATCGTTGCCTCGACGCGCGCCGCGCAAGGCTTGTATACCGACCGCACTGGGCCGGTTATCACGGAGTGGCTGCTAGGGCGCGGTTTCGCCGTGGATTCTCCGATCGTCGTGCCTGACGGTGAGGAAGTCGGTGACGCGCTGCGCAAGGCTATAGCTGATGGCTGCGGGGTCATTTTCACGACGGGAGGTACGGGGCTGACACCGACCGATGTGACACCGCAGCACACCGCCGCACTTATCGATTACGAGATACCGGGGATCGCTGAGGCGATCCGCCGGGCAGGAATCGCGAAGGTCCCCACAGCTGTGCTCTCCCGTGGACTGGCAGGTGTGGCTGGGCGGACATTCATCGTGAACCTCCCCGGATCGCGCGGCGGCGTCAACGACGCGCTTTCGCTTCTCGACGGCATCCTTGAGCACGCGCTAGACCAGATCCGTGGAGGTGGCCATGCAGAGTGACACGTCGCCGTGCTGTTCGGTCCCGAAAGGGGCACTCGAACACACCCCGGTGGTACGACGTGCGGCCGTCAGTTCTGAACCACTGGATGTTGCAGAACACGAGGCTCTGGTGGCTGATCGCTCAGCCGGTGCTGTCGTGAGCTTCGCCGGTGTGGTGCGTGACCATGACGGCGGCCGAACGGTAACCCGGCTCGAATACTCTGCGCACCCCACCGCGGGGGCTGTCGTCGCGCGGGTAGCTGACGAGGTGGCGGCCCAGGCGTTCGGTGTCAGAGCGATCGCGGTGAGTCACCGGGTGGGGCCGCTGGAGATCGGTGACGCAGCGCTGGTGTGCGCAGTTGCTGCCGATCACCGGGCCGAAGCCTTCGCCACATGTTCCGGCCTGGTTGAACAAATAAAAGCCCAACTTCCGGTGTGGAAGCGCCAGATCTTCCCCGACGGCACCGACGAGTGGGTGGGCTGCGCCTAGCGGGTTGTGGTTCTGTGGCATTCTTGCCACAGTGAACTGTGTTTGTCGCCGCTAACCGGGCCACAGAGTCCAGCCAGATCGCTGTTAATTCGCGGTGGGCTCCGGTTCGGAGATTGCACGACGGCGCGCTCGCTGCAGTTGAATTGCAGCTGTGCGGACCGCCAGGCACGCGCCTATCGGCGCCCCGGGCCTTGCGGGAATCAGCGCGCGCCATGCAGGAGACGCAGTCGCTTGATGCGGTAAAGCTTGCGATTGCCCCCCAGTCAGCGCCGATGCCGGTGCTCGTGTCGGTTGACCTTGAATCGCCGACGGTCCCGGGTATTTCCGAGTCTGTGCTGCACGTCATCACCATCACGCACCACGCGTTCGCCGAGCAGCCAGCCTATGCGCTGCGGGCCGCGATCGAAGCCAGGGACGCTGGCCGGCTGATAGCGCTGGACTCAGTCGGCTCGGCGCCGCAATCGATAGCGCTTCTGCCACTGATCGAGCCGGATATCGTGATCTTCAGTCCAGAACTCATTGCTCGCCGAGCGGACGCCGATGTCTCGCGCACCGTCCACAGCGTGGCCAGTTGTGCCGAGCGGCACGGCACGGTGCTGATCGCCGATGGTGTCGACAGCGAACTGCACCGGCGCCGTGCCCTCGCGACCGGTGCGACGCATGGGATGGGCAAACTGTACGAACCCGCAACATCTCTGGCAGAGATCACGACCGAGCACGTTGCGCCGCTGCCCATTCCGCCGGCTGCGCCAACTCGCGCCGTCGGCGAAACTCCATTCACCATCGTGTCAGGGCTTCGCGCTCCGGTGCGCAGCGCGAAGCGTTTGCTCATCGAAATGAGCATCGGTCTGGAGACCCTTGCTTCCGGACTTGGCAGGGACGCGATCTGTGTCGGCACCTTCCAGTACGCGGAGAACTTCACTGAGCGCACCGCCGCCCGCTGGCGGAACCTCGCCCGGCATGTGACCTACGCGGGCGTGTACGGCGTCGGAATGAGCCTGACCGCGATAGACGGAGTGCATCACGCGCCGCTCGACACCTCGGACCCGCTCACGAGCGAGTGGAACGTTATTGTTCTCTCACCGCACTTCTCCTGCGTGCTCAGCGCCTTGGATCTGCGCCGCGGCACTGCGGACCAGGATCGTGAATTTGACTACGTCGTCTCCTATGACAGCGACGTCGTGAAGCGTTCGGCACGTGCAGTGCTGCGCCATTTCGAGTGAGCGGGCTGGGCAGAATTACTGTGCCAGGGATAGGCTGCGCACGCCTCGCCGGCTAGCGCTTTCTGCTGCGTCGCTGAGGGAAGCATGCACCGTTACGCCCGGCTGCTGCTGAGCGAGCGCGAAGACTGAGCGCACATGCTCTGGGGCGATGATCGCGATGGCTGTATCGCTCAGTGCGTCGCGCATGCGAAGTTCAGTGAGCGCACGCACTGCGGAGACAGAGCAGAAGTCGACGCGGCTGAGGTCGACGAGCAGCTGCGCTGGTTCGCTGAGCATCTCCAGAATGGTGAAGAATCGCGGAAGGGACAGCGCGTCGAGAGTGCCACTTAGCTTCAGCACGGTGTGGGGCTGCATACTGTTCGGTGATATATGAGTAAACGTGATCGAATGTATGTTTTACTGAGTGTGTGAAGTTGGCCGAGTGGGCGCGTACTCAGGGTGTGCATCCGCAGACTGCGTATCGGTGGTTCCGGGAGGACCGGATGCCGGTGCCTGCTCGGCGGCTGGACTCGGGGACGATCTGGGTCGACGTGGCCGAAGCCCGGCCCGATGGCCGGGTTGTGGTGTACGCGCGGGTGTCGTCGCATGATCAGCGTGCCGATCTGGATCGGCAGGTCGCGCGCCTCACGCAGTGGGCTGCCAACAACGGGCATGTGGTGGGTGAGGTGGTGACCGAGGTCGGGTCCGGGCTGAACGGGAAGCGTCCGAAGATCCGGAGGGTTTTGTCCGACCCCTCTGCCAGTGTGGTGGTTGTGGAGCACCGCGACCGGCTGGCCCGTTTCGGGGTTGAGCACCTAGAAGCGGCCCTGTCCGCGCAGGGCCGCCGGATTGTGGTGACCGGCGAAGGTGAGACTGAGGACGATCTGGTACGGGACATGATCGAGGTGCTGACCTCGATGTGTGCCCGCCTCTACGGGCGGCGGGGAGCGAGAAACCGCGCGATGCGCGCGGTCACCGCCGCCAAGCACTCTGGAACCGAGACGGCCTGATGGCTGAGAGGTTCGAGGTTCCTGATGGTTGGGTGTTGCAGGCGTATCAGTACGCGCTCGACCCAACTGCGGCGCACATTGCCGTGTTGGAGTCGCATGCGGGCGGCGCGCGGTTCGCGTATAACACGATGCTCCGCGCGGTGAAAGCCAACCTGTCCCAGCGTGAGGCCGAGAAGTCTTACGGGATCACCGACGCTGATCTCACCCCAACCCTGGCATGGACGTTCCAATCGCTACGCAACGACTTCAACCGGCGTAAACACCAGGTGGCGGTCCGCGAGGACGGCACCCCGTGGTGGCCGGAGAACTCGAAAGAGGTGTACGCCAACGCGTGCAAGAACCTCGCGGCCGCGTTGAAGAACTGGGACGAGTCCCGCAAAGGCAAACGCAAAGGCCCGCGCGTCGGGTTCCCGTCATTCAAGTCGAAGCGTTCGGCCAGGGCGTTCGCGTTCACCACCGGAACGATCCGCGTCGAACCAGGCCGGCATCACGTGACACTGCCCCGGCTAGGGACGCTGCGGGTGCACGAGTCGACCCGCAAACTCGCCCGCCGCCTCGAACACGGCACAGCCCGGATTCTGAAGGCCACGGTTCGGTTCGAGCGTGGGAGTTGGCTGGTGAGTTTCACCTGTGTGGTTGAGCGTGCCGCCAGCCGTCCGGCTCATGTGAAGCGCCTCGCCCCGGTGGCCGGTGTTGATCTCGGTGTCAAAGACTTGATCGTCGCAGCCACACCCGACGGTGAGGAAGTCCTGCGGTGCAAAGCCCCACGGGAACTCAAACAGGCCTCGCGGACGTTGCGGGCGCTGCAACGTAAAGCCGCCCGCCAGCAAGGCCCATGGGACGCGGAAACCGAAACCCGGCGGGAGCCGTCGAACGCCTGGCAACGCACACAGGCAGTCATCGCGAAACAGCACATACGGGTGGGTAACCTGCGCCGGGACCGTCTGCACAAACTCACCACCTCGTTGGCGCAGTCCTTCGATGTGATCGGCACCGAGACGCTTGCGGTGAAGAACATGATGACCGCCGGTGGTGCCCGCAAGAAGGGTTTGAATCGTTCGCTCGCTGATGCTGGTTTGGGTGAGTTCTCCCGGCAGCTCGACTACAAAACCACCCGGTACGGCTCGGTGCGTGTACAGGCCGACCGGTGGTATCCCAGCTCGAAGACGTGTTCTGGTTGCGGTTCAGTGAAAGCCAAACTGAGCTTGTCAGACCGTTTGTACGTCTGCGACAACGAGCACTGCGGGTTGAACATCACCGGTATCGACCGTGATCTTAACGCCGCGATCAACCTCGCGCGGTATGCGCGGGCGGAGCAGAGTGCCTGCTTCGACAATGGTGGAGCCGACCGTAAGACGACCGCTGCGGCGGCGCTGGTGGCAATGAAACCTGAATCCAGCAATGGAAGCGCCTCACCGCAAGGCGAGGCTGCCTAATGAACGAGCGCACTCACATTTGCTCACCAGAAGGCAACGGTCGAAAGGGTTCATGCTCGGACGTCCCTTCATTCGGCGAGCCTCGACGGCCTGCCTGGCCGTCCGGGGTGACCTCAACCCTCGTCCCCGCAGATAGCGCTTCGATAACTCGAAAAATAACGTTCGGATATCGTATTGATCTCGCGTTGGTAACGTTGGTTGACGGGTCAGCCGGCCGAGCGGCCCTGTATCCGCGCCACCACCTCTGGGCGCCGCAGTGGAGGAACCGTTGGTGGCGGCTGTTTTCGGGGCGGCAGTTGTTCGAGCAAGCGCGTCGTCGCAGCGGCTACCTCAGCGACGGCAGCGTCGAATGCGTCTCGGGTGGTATCAGAGACCTTGCTGATTCCAGCGACCTTGCGGACGTACTGAGTGGCCGCGGCTTCAATTTCCTCGGCGGTGGCTGGGGGCTCGAGGCCGCGCAGCACGGTGATGTTACGGCACATGAATCAACGGTACGTGTTTCACCGAACAGCATGAACCCCGCACCGAGGGGGGAGTGGTGCGGGGTTTCATACACACCTGACGGCAGGAAGGGGGAGGGAGTTGCCGCCAGGGCGATATTCAATTGGTCTGTTGTCCCTAGGGATCAGAGGCTGTTGGCCCAGGCCTCGAGTTCCGCCGGAACGGGGATGCCAGCTGCCTTGGCATCTGCGATCATGCGCAGTGCATCTGCCTTCATCTGCGACTGCAGATCAGCGATAGGCGCCGCGGCCGCGTTGCCGTGCTGTACAACAGGAGCGGCGATGTTCTGCGGCGCGCTGTTCGGGTGCGGGCGCTGCGTCGGTGCGCTGCTCAGGCCCAGACGGCTCGAGCATGACGGCCATGCGCCCCAGCCCTGGCCCGCGAGAGTCTTCTCTGCGACGTAGATCTGCTGCTCGCGAGTCGCGAGGTCAGCGCGCGGCGCGAACTCGGTGCCGCCATACGCTGCCCAGGTGCTCTGCGAGAACTGCAGGCCGCCGTGGTAACCGTTGCCCGTGTTGATTGCCCAGTTGCCACCGGATTCGCACTGTGCGAGGCGATCCCAGTCGGAGTCCGGTGCGGCTGCGGCGGGTGCTGCGAGAGCGACACTTCCGGCAGCCATGGCTGCACCGATGAGGATGGTCTTGGTAAGGGTAGCGGTCTTACGACGTGCGCTCATTAAAGAAGTGGTCCTCTCGTGTGGGCGCCTGCGAAGTAAGCTGTCGGGTGCGGGCTGCGAGAGTGTGCCCGGCCAGGCGTCACCGCGGACGATGCTGGCTTTACCCCAAGAGGCACCGTGCGTGGTTCGCACGGCACCCCGGATCCCTAGGGGATGGTGGGTCCCCCGCCTCTGTCCCTCAAAGTGTCGGGTACCGGAACCATGGGACAGAGCTCGGCGCGTGGTTCCGGGGGTGGCTGGTTTGTTCAGCCGCGGTAGACGCTACGTCGCCAGCGCCGTGGCGTCACCCCTTTAGGTGACCGCGCGCCCGCTTTAAGAATTGATTACGGTACGCGTATAAGTGGTGCAAATTCCCAGCTAATCCTGCAAAAATCACGAAAAGATATCGTCCCGTTATCGGTTCGTTATGTGATGAGCCTCACGCGATCGTGGGCGGTGAGTTCTCACGATATGGAACAGATCTGGGGTTTTCCGGTAGCTAACCCCCTGCAAATGGGGGCAGGACATCCACGAGAGCGCCGTCACTCAACGGCATAGTTGTGTCTGAAGCCGCTTGTTCGTTCACGAGAAATTGACATTTATTGAGAACTCGCGCTAATTCCGCATTTCGGTCAGAAAGTGCGTTAATAAGATCAGACAACGTTGTGCCCGGCGTCACGGCGCGCACTTCTTCGTCCGCGCCAGCCGCGCGGCTCGCCGCAGCGAAATACCGTATCGTGATCGTCACTCTCAACCGCCAATCGCACTCATCGACCGATGAGGCTGGAGGAAACCAGGATCATTGATTCCATGGCCCGGTAGCTTGCGCCACATGGCAGCTCGCCAGGCCTGCGCCAGCACAGCGTCGCCCTCGGCCCCGTCGGCAACCTGGTCGCAGCTGTCACCACGGAGCAGGGCCCGTAAATCGGTCTCGCCGTGTGAAAACAAGCAGCTGCGGATCTGGCCGTCCGCTGTGAGCCGGGTACGGTCACAGTCGCCGCAGAAGGGCCGTGTCACGGACGCGATGATGCCGACCGTGGCTGGCCCGCCGTCGACCCAGAACCGCTCTGCGGGCGCGGAGCCGCGGTGCTCGCTATGTGGAGTCAGAGTGAATTTGCGCGCCAGGGACGCAAGAATCTGCTCCGCCGTCACAAAGCGGTCGCGCCGCCACCCGTGCTCCGCATCGAGGGGCATTTGCTCGATGAAGCGCAGCTCGTAGCCATGATCGAGGCAGAACTGCAAAAGCTCCGGTGCGTCCAGATCGTTGATCCCGGGCTGCAAAACCGCATTCACTTTGACGGGAGTCAGCCCCGCCTCCGACGCTGCCGCGAGTCCCTGGAGCACGTCAGCGAGCCGGTCCCGCCGGGTCAAAGTATGGAAGTTCCGCGCGTTCACAGTGTCGAGTGACACGTTCACGCGGTCGAGCCCGGCAGCCTTCAGCGCGGCCGCTTTTCGCTGCAAACCGAGTGCGTTCGTCGTGAGGGAGATTTCCGGACGCGGCTCGAGCGCCGCGGTCGCCGCGACTAACTCGGTGATCCGCGCGTACAGCAGCGGTTCACCACCCGTGAACCGGATCTCACGCACACCGAGCAGGGTGACCGCGATCCTGATCAGCCGCTGCAACTCGCTGGTCGTCAAGACAGCGGATGACGGCATCCAGTCCAGGCCTTCAGCGGGCATGCAGTAGGTGCAGCGCAGGTTGCAGCGGTCCGTCAGGGAGACGCGCAGGTCCCGCGCCACCCGGCCGTAGGTGTCGACGAGGGGTCCGCTAGTGGGTGCTGCGGGGGCGGTTTCCGACACAGCAGGGCCTGCTTGAGTGCGCAGGCCCTTGGCGACCGAAGGCATTCCCAGCCCGACCGTTGACATAACAACTCAGGGTACCGCTATCTCGCAGAAGTTGCAGGCTGGGCTACCGCGGGTACTGACTGTAGCCGTGCGGCGGACCTGAAGCCGGGTTCGGAAAACTCGGCTGGTGAGAAGGAACGATCTGTTTGCCCAGCGGCATCAGGGAAATCGGAATCATCTTGAGGTTGCCGATGGCAAGCGGGATCCCGATGATCGTGATCGCTTGCAGGAACGCGGTGACGACATGCCCGATGGCGAGCCAGATGCCGGCGACGAGTAGCCAAATCACGTTACCGACCAAACTCGGCACTCCCGAGGTCGGTTTGTTGATGACCCGGCTGCCGAAGGGCCACAACGCGTAGATCGCGATCCGGAACGACGCAATGCCAAACGGAATCGTGATGACAAGGAAGAACAGCAGAAAGCAGATGATGCCGGCGGCAATGTAGCCCAGCGCGAGCCAGATACCACCAAACATCAGCCAGATGATGTTCAGCAGGATGCGGAGCACTACCGCCTCCGCCGTCGGCTGCCGTTTGCGATCGTGGTGAAGACCGCAACGGTAAGCCCCAGGGGACACAGCAGGCTTACAACATACAGCGCGGTGATCGGACCTCCGCCGAGCGCGTGAATAACGAATATTGCTACGAGAGCAATCACACCAACGATGAACAACGTCATCCCGACCGCAAGCGCGATCGTTTCTGCGCGAGAAGAGGGCTCCTGGCGCCGTGCTGGGCGCGCCTGCAGGCCCGCGGATTCGTGTGCCACGCGAACTACGGTACCGCTCCGCGCTGATTTGCACATATGCGACTGTGGCAGCGGAGGCGCTAGGATGATCTCAGACGCATCCTGCAGTGCGCAGGGTGCGTTCGTTCATGCATACCCGTGCGTGAAACGTGTGTTCAGTAGCTAGTGATGAGCGGGTGACGAGGGTGCCTACCGGCAAGGTCAAGTGGTACGACGCGGAAAAGGGGTTCGGTTTCCTTTCCCAGGATGATGGCGAGGACGTGCATGTGCGGTCCGCGGCGCTGCCGTCTGGTGTAGAGGCGCTGAAGCCTGGCCAGCGCGTCGAATTCGGCATGGCTGTTGGCCGCCGCGGACCTCAGGCACTGAGTGTGAAGGTGCTTGATCCGCTGCCGTCCGTTCGGCAGAGTGCGCGCAAGGAAACCGCCGCGAAGCGGCGCTCACCAGACGAGTTGCACAGCATGGTCGAGGACATGATCAAGCTCCTCGAAGCCTCGGTGCAGCCCACGCTCGAAAAGGGGCGCTACCCCGAACGGAAACAGGCGCAGCGCCTCGCCGAGGTGATTCGCGCTGTTGCACGGGAGCTAGACGCCTAGTCTCTAGACCCAACACCTGCGAACAGGCCCGGTGCGCGAAGAAGCGCACCGGGCCTGTTCGCGCACAGCGAGTTGTCAGCCCGAGATTTGGGTGTGTACTGCCCACGTGGCATGCGACACGATCGCCTGCTCACCCGTCGCGGCGTCGACGATTCCCATCGGCAGCTTGATCTCCACGATCCGCAGTGCGAGCCCGTCGTCGGTGAATGCAGGCAGCGACACTGAGCGGCGCTCACTGGGACGGTGCATATCGTCGATGACATCAGCCATCGACCCCGCTTCGTCCTCATAAATCGCGAGCAGGCTCCACGGCGCGCCGGCGATTTCGCCTGGCAGCGAGATCTGCACAGTGCCGCCCTGCCGAATGTTGACTAGCGCCGGTTCGCCTTCCGGATCACACGTTCCCGCGAACTCGAGGCTTGCTTCAATTTCCTGCTCCGGCGTCAGAGGCTGCCGATCCGCCCAGCGCTCGGTGACCTCCGAAAGCTTGGAGAGATCACAGTACTGGTACGCGTCCGCCTCCACCGTGTTACCAGCCGAATAGACGGTGAGGTGTGGCCGGTGCGGTTCGTCACCGCGGAGAGCCACATGCACGGCGTACACCCCAACGATGCCGAGAACCGACACGATAGCGACAGCCGTGGCGATGGCGAGGAACTTGCGGGATACGGGCATGTGCAGCTATTTCTCCTCGATGGGTCGGTCACCGGGCGGCCGGGGTGCGGATACCGCGCCGAAGAGCGGCTCTGAATCCGCTGATTCGGAGGATACGTGGTGGCCGCTCCCCGTCGCGCCACCGCCAGGTGTTGTCGCGCGCGGCGCGGTAAAACCGGTGACCGGCACATCTTCCGGTTCGCCCTCCGTCGCGGTTCGGTCCGGACGGCGGCCGCCAAGCCCGGGAAGCAGAGAGTGGCCCCGATACGTCAAGATCGTCTGGGTAAGGCCGATGACGAGGAGCACGCTGATCACCGTGAAGCCGATCCAGTACTCGGTGGGCAGCAAGATCCCGAGTGCGCCGCCGAATACCCAACTCAGTTGCAGCGCTGTCTCTGAGCGTCCGAATGCGGAGGCACGCGAGCGGTCAGGCACGTCGTTTTGCAGAGATGCGTCTAGCGAAACCTTTGCGAGTGCACTCGCAGCGGCAGCGGCAAACGCAGCGAAAGCGGCGGTTGCGAGACTATCGGTGAGCGCCGCGAATATCGCTGCCGCGGTCACAGCACAAACGCACCGTATGACGATGACTGCCGGGCGGCCCAGCCTCAGCCGTGCACCGGTCGCGTTGCCGCCGAAGTTGCCGATTGCCGCCGCCGCACCCACCAGGCCGAGCATTGCTACCTGCATGAGGGGCTCGTGTTCGGTGCGCGATTTCGCAACGAACGCAATGTACAGGGTCAGAAAACCGGTGAGCACCCTGATCGTGCAGTTGCCTGAGAGGCCAGTCAGCACCGCCCGGCCGAGGGGCTGACGGCGCGCGCCACGCAGTGCAGCCGTCGGCCGCCGTGACGGGTCTTTATCTCGGCCGTCACCGTGGTACGTCAGCGTGGCAGGCACCTCGCCCTCAGTGACTTCCACCCAGGAGGGAATCCGCATACTGAGGAAAGCCCCAGCCAGCGTTATCAGAATGAGCAAGAACATCGCGCCGGAGAGGTCGAACAGCCTGTTCACCGTGGCCTCGGTAACGCTCGCAATCGCACCGATTGCGATGGTGCCCACGACGAGGCCGAAGACCGTCAGCCGGGAGTTTGTGCGCACCAGATCGATGCTGGGCGGCAGCACGCGCGGTGTGACGGCGGCTTTGAGCACGCCGAAAGTCTTACTCAGCACCAGCATGCCGAGTGCTGCGGGATACAACACCCACGGATCAAAGCTCCCGGTGGCGCTGTCGAAGTTGAACAGCAGCACGAGAACCAGCACGGTTCTGCCCAGGAATGAGGCGCTGAGCGCCAGCCGCCGGCCACGCTGCAACCGGTCGAGCGCGGGTCCGATCAGCGGAGCGATCACGGCGAACGGAGCGAGCGTGATCAACAGATACAGCGCGACGGCACCGCGACTCTCAGCAGTGGTCGCCGAGAAAAACAAGGTGTTCGCCAGCGCGACTGCCAGCGCCGCATCCGTCGCGAAATTCGCGATTGTCGCGTACGTCAGCGCCGTGAGCCCCGACTTGTCTGCACCATCGGCTGTCGCGGCACGGCGAAACGTGTCAATGCCCTGCTTCGTCAGCTGGCGGCTGCGCATCGCTGCCACGCGCGTCACCGTGATCTTGCGGGGCAGCCGCGGCGCTTCAGGCCCACGCGACGCTGCGCGTGGACGTGAGGTGTCGTGCTGCGGCAAGGGATCGAGTGGCGGCAGATGCGACCGCGCTCCATGTGCTGGCGGTGGATAATTGTCACTGCCGGGGTGCGTGCTCATCCCGTCTCCGTACCCGCGTCGCCTGCCGCTATGCGGGGTAGGTGGCGGCTGCGAATCGGTCACCGCCTAATTCTGGCTCACGAGGTGCCGTCGCGACCACTTCCGGCACGCCCGCACGGCATGTCGCGTGTCACGCGCCGTGACGACGCGGGGTGGATCGGCCGCCACATCAGCACCTGTGGTTACGGGGGGTAGGTACCTCTGTTTGGACGGCAGGTGCAAATTGCCAAATCTGTGCTGAGAATTGTCCAATTTGGACATACCCCTCGGGAAGTGTGTAGGGGTACCGGTCACTCCGTCGCTGGTACAAAACGGACCTCGAACAGCGAGGGCCACAATTTTCCGGTCAGCAGGAAGCGATCGGTATCCGGAATCGCGGCGATGCCGTTGAGTACGTCAGTCCCTGCGCGTTCGTCCGCGCTCAACAGTCCGGCCGCGTCCACGACAGCTTCCACCCGCCCCGTCTCAAGGCTGATGCGAACGATCCAGTCGGTCTGAAAAACGTTCGCGTAGACACCATCATCCGTGCACTCGAGTTCGTTGAGATTCGCGAGCGGGTTTCCGCGCAGCGTGACGTCGAGAGTCCCCAGCGTCTCGAAGGAACTCGGATCGCGGAAAGTGAGTGTGTCAGAGCCGTCACTCATCACGAGCTGGTCGGGGTAAGAACACAGCCCCCACCCTTCACCGTCGTACTTAACGGTCGAAAGTTCCTCGAGTGTCGCCGGATCCCGCTCAAACGCGATCCCGTCTTGCCAGGTGATCTGCCACACGCGCTCATCGGTGACGGTCAGTCCTTCTCCGAAATAGGGGAGCGTTAAATCGGCGCGGGCCAGTTCCGTGCCCGTGCGGAAGTCGCGCGCGGCGATCCACGAGCTGCCGACGCGTCCCGTCGATTCGTAAAGAACTGTCCCAGCGAACTCCAGCCCCTGAGTGAAGGCTTGCACGTCGTGGGGGTGAACTGCCAGCACCTCGGGGCGGAGCAACTCGACGGCATCGCCGGAACCATCGGTGCTGTTCAGCGCGCTAAGATCATCATCGCAGGCCGTGAGGGTGCTAGCACCCGCAAGGATGCCAATAACGACCAGCAAGTGTGATTTGGTGCATGTTCGCGCTGTCATGTGACCTAGCCTGCCTGAGAAGTCCGGTGTGCGAAGTCGAGATTTGCATGCCTTTTGAGGCAAGATGGCACTGTGAACGCTTCAGTCGTTTCGCGCCCTGCCGCGGGTTCGGATAACAGTGAATCACGTGAGGTGCCGTTTCTGCTTGCGGATGCTATCGAATTAGCCCGCAATGCAGTCCGCGCTGTCGCGGACGATGCAGCCGTAGGCGCGCATCGTGGAGTCGTTGCGGAAGGGGAATGGGCGGCGTCGCACCGGTTCGCCGCGCGCTTGCCCGGTTATCGGGGGTGGGAATGGAATGTCGTCGTCGCGGCATGCCCCGGTGCCGACAGCGCTACGGTGAGCGAACTCGCCCTGCTGCCTGGTGCTGACGCGTTGCTCGCGCCGCCGTGGATTCCATGGGAGGACCGGGTTCAGTCCGGCGACCTTATGCCCGGTGACCTGCTGCCGCCCAAACACGACGATGAACGCCTCGTCCCGGGCTATCTGGAAACCGGTGATCCGGCGGTCGACGAGGCAGCAGGCGAGATTGGGCTCGGACGCCAGCAACTGATGAGCCGTGAAGGACGCCTCGCGGCCGCTGAGCGCTGGAGTGAGGGTGACTTCGGGCCGCGCTCGCCCATGGCTGCAGCCGCGCCAGCTCCGTGCGCGACCTGTGGGTTCTATCTGCCCCTTGAGGGGGCTTTGCGCGCTGCATTCGGCGTATGCGGCAACGAGTACTCAGCGGATGGGCACGTCGTGCACGCTGGTTTCGGGTGCGGTGCGCATTCGGACACCGAGCTGCCGAGTGGGGCGGGCTCACCCCAGTACGATCCGTTCGACGATGGCGTCGTCGAGGTGGTGGACGTGCCGGGCCAGCGTGACTAAGTACTGGCCGCCGGTCTCATGACGAACCAGTTCGACGCGAGCGTCCTCCAGTGGGTGGCAGATAGTCGCGAGCCCTGGCTGACGGTGTTCTTCACCGTGATAACGATGGCGGGGAGTGTGCCTGCCATCGCTGTCATGACCGTGTGCGCGACCTCTGTCGCGATCCGGGCGGGACGCCGGTGGGACGCTGCGGCGGCCATAGCGACGATGGTGACCGCATGGATGCTGATGGTCGGTTTAAAGCTCCTAGCAGCGCGGGAGCGCCCGCCGGCCCCGTTCACGCTCGTGGAGCTATCCACATACGCGTTTCCGTCAGGCCACGCGATGCTGAGTGCGGCCCTCGCGGTGAGCGTCGGCGCGATCGCGGTTCGAAACCGGGCGCTCTGGCCGCTGCTCGTCGCGGCTTCCGCACTGATCGGTATCTCGCGGGTGTACCTCGGTGCTCATTGGCCCACTGACATCCTGGCCGGCTGGCTGATTGGAACTGTGTGGGCGGTCGCGTGCATGGCGCTCGCGCACGCATTGCAGCCAACGGACTTTCGGGTAGCGCGACGTCACAGTCCGCGCTGAGCGGAGCGGTCACCCCGGCGCATCGCGTGGCGCTGCAGCAGGAAAATCAGACCGCCGAACGCGGCAACCCCGAGCCCTGCAACACAAATCCAAAGGTAGTCGGCGTACCGCTCACCTGACGCGAGGACGATGATCGTCGCTACCGTCCATCCGAGTGTCCCCACCGCGATCACAGGCCGGGGATCCGACAGTCGTGCCGGAAGCGGAGGTGGTTCAGGATGCGTTCCCACACCGCAAACCTATCGTGTCGGATTCTCTGGCCCTACAGCGCACCTCACATATTGCGCGTCCCCGGCGAACGAGGCGAGCCCAGATGAACAACACACCGCTGAATAACACTATGTACTGCCGGAAAGTATGCGTTGCAAACCGTGAACCTGCCGCACGAAACTCCCGTATTGTCTCTATTCGTGAGTCACGACGAGAAACAATTGGCGAGTGACCTCGCGTTAGCTGTCGTGCGGCTGGCCAGGCAGCTCCGCGGGCACCGGCAGCACTCCGCGGTGTCCTTAACGCAGCTCTCCGCGCTCTCGACGCTGTTCAGTGAAGGCCCAATGACACCGGGTGCACTCGCGGCGCGTGAACGCGTACAGCCGCCTTCGATGACCCGAGTTATCGGTTCACTTGCGGACGTCGGGCTCGTCGACCGCATGCCCCATCCGTCGGATGGGCGCCAGATCATCGTGTCGCTGTCGGAAGCGGGCAAAGCGCTGGTGCAGAACGAGAAGGACGCGCGAGAGGCGTGGCTAGCCGCGCAGCTCCGCAATCTTCGCAGCGCGGAACTCACCTCGCTGCGAGAAGCGGTCGACACGATGACGGAACTCATGAAGACCTGCGACTAGAAGAACATACCGCCGCGCGGTGCGGCGGTGGTCGCGAACGCACGGTCGAATTGTTCGAGCAGATCTGTTTCTGGAACCCAGATGCGCCCCGCCTGCGCGAGGCTCAGTGCCCGGTGCTCACCGAAGTACACGCTGGCAAGATCGCCCGCGCTGATTCGCAGTCGGGGCAGTTCGTCGGCGCGTTCACACTTCGCGTTCGCGCCATTGCCTTCCGACGTCAGCCGGAACACGCCGCCCTGGCCGAGGAAATCATCGGTGATTTCCAGGACCACGTCGATCTCGCTGGCGTAGCTCCGCGCGCGCAGCACTCCCGCAAAATCGAGGATGCGCGCCCACAGCAAGTCGTAGGAGCCGGTCAGCTGAGGCAACCGTGGGTTCTTCAGCAAGTACGGCAGCAACGCGTCAGGGGCATCCGAAACGGTGATCGTCTGCATCAAGTCAAGGCCGCACAGCGTGCGCCACAAAGCGATGTATGCGCCAGGCGTGACCGCGAAGAAGTCAGCGACCTCGATTGACATGCTTTCGCCGGTCCGCACGCGGTAGCTCACATACCCGTCGTCGTGCAGCAAGAAGAATAGGGCGGACGCGCCATTCCGTCCCTCCTCAGGATCAGCGAAAACGCCGCGCCAGAACGCCGCTGGTCGGCCGAGCGCACCCGCGTGCTGCCGCCGCCACCGGTCGTAGATGGCTGGCACCGCCTGCTCAGCTTCCTCTTTGGTCAGCAGGCGAACTCCGCCTGGATCGACCGCGCTGTCCCGGAACTCGGCGAAGCGACGGTCAAGTTTGTGTGTGAACTCCGTGGTGATGGGGCCGTACCCGAAACGACCGTAAATGCCGCCCTCAGATGCAGTGAGAACCGCCATAGGTGCGCCGGCGTCGGTGAAGCGCCGGTGCTGTTCGGCGAGCATCGTGCGTAAGATGCCACGGCGACGGTGTGTCGCCGCCACCGATACCCAGGAGATACCAGGCAAGTCGATGAGCGCGCCGCCCGGGACCGTGATTTGCAACTCATAGTGCATCGTGACGCCCACAACCTGCCCACCTATGGTTGCGACAAGTACATGCGCGTTGGGCGCGAGCTCGCGGGTAATGCTGGCTTTCAGCGGCACAATATGGGTTCCGAAGCTAAAGCTGTCCAGCTTCACAATGTGCGGCCAGTCGTCGTCCGTGGCCGTTCTAACCTCGATTGCGGATCCTGTCTCGGTTGTCACAGCACGAGCTTGGCACATACGCCGTCGCAATACATCTCAATAGGATGAGGAGGTGGCCTACACCGTCGATATCACCGACCCTAGCGACCCACGGGTCGACGATTTCCGGGATCTGACCACTGCTGACCGGCGGCCAGACCGGCCCGGCGGCAGAGGGTTAGTGATCGGAGAGGGGACGGTAGTCGTCGAACGCATGCTGGGAACCCCATTCGAACCGTACGCGCTGCTCGGTGTGGAACGCCGCTATGAGCAGCTGCGTGCACAACTCGCCCCATTACGCGCACCGTACTTCACAGTCAACCCTGACGTGATGGCCCAGGTTGTGGGGTTTCACCTCAACAGGGGAGTGCTCGCCGTCGCGCGGCGGCCGGCGGCGCGCGACATGGCGGAGATACTCAGCACAGCGCGCACGGTAGCCGTCCTCGAAGGCGTGAATGACCACGAGAACCTCGGCGCGATTTTCCGCAATGCGGCCGCGCTGGGCGTCGATGCGGTCATCCTCGGCGACCGCTGTTCTGACCCGCTTTACCGCCGATCGGTCCGGGTATCGATGGGGCATGTTCTGCGGGTGCCGTTCGCGCCCGCCGCAGCGTGGCCGGAGTCGATCGGGGTTCTGCAGGATTACGGCTTCCACGTCGTCGCTCTGACCCCGGCGCAGCCCTCACTTCCGCTAGCGAATGCAGTCACCCCGGACAAGGTCGCGTTGCTGCTCGGAGCAGAAGGCCCGGGGCTGACGGAACAGGCGCTCACGCGTGCCGACGCGCGGGTACACATACCGATGTCCGCGGGAGTTGATTCGCTTAACGTGGCAACCGCTGCTGCGGTGGCATTTTATGAGCGCGCGCGGTTGCGCGACTACTAGGCAGTGAGGCGGGTACGGGTGGCAGAACGTGAGGATCGGACGGAAACCTGGGTGCTGGGCCTCGTGTTCGCGGGTTCCGTGGCGCTGATAGTCGGGGTGATCGTCGCGGCGGCTGGCAGCGGGCTGGTAGCCATCCACCCGTTGCTCGCTCTCGTTCTCAACGTAACTGTCGCAATCGGGTTCGCTCAGCCCTTATGGGAGTGGCGGAAGCGGCCAACGCTGCGTTTCGCGGCCCTCGGCATCGCTATGGGGGCGCTTTTCGCGTGGGGATTCCTGATCGTCGGGGTGTTCAGCGGTTCGCTTTGACGGAGTTCACGGTGCGATGAAATTGAGGTACACCCACGGGCCCACAATGGCGAGGAACAGGACCAGAAGGAGGATCCCGCCAATCGTCAGCAGCGGTCGCTTTCGCATACCTTGATCTTACGAGTGGCGGGACGTGAACGTGCTGTGGATCAGTGCTCAGGCCCGGTGCCTGTCCGAACCCCGAGCAGTACATCCTCCCAGGACGGCATAGCGGGCTTCTTCTTCCCGCTGGCGGGCGCCGGGGCGGGTTGTTTCGGCGTCTTCTCGGCTGGCTTCTCAGCTGCGGGCGAGGCTGGTTGTGCAGCTTGAGGCTCCGCTGGCGCCTCGGGCTGCGGAGCTGGCTTGGCAGGCTTCGCAGCGACGATCGGCGTGACGGGGCTCAGCGCGGGGCGGGGCCTGGGCGTGTCAGTCGTGACCAATTCCTTAGCGAGCTCGTCCAGCGGAGCTGCGGTGCCGCCGTCAGCGCCGGGCTGGAAACGCCAGTGCGCTTTGTTCTCGGTCCGCCCGGCTTCCCACGCGAGCTGCACCACCCAGCGGCCCTGCTCATTGCGCCACGCATCCCAGGTTGCCTCTTCGAATTTCTGGCCACGCGCACCGAACGTATGCGCGACTGCGGTAGCAAGCGTTTGCAGCGCAGGACCATCTTCGAGGAGGGGATGTGAGTTGCGTGCCATCTGAGCCATGCGAGCGCGCTCAAGGAGCACCGGGTGCGCGAAACTCTCTACACGCGCGGTGGGCAGCCCCGATTCCTCAGCTATCTGTCGCACGCTCGCGCCAGCGCGAATGCGCGCCTGGATTTCGCGAGGCCGCAGACGGCTCTCCATCTCAACCTCGATCTGACCCAGTCGGCTTAGATCACCGTGCGAGGCGGCACGCAGGCGGTCGTCGGCGGGGATGCGGAATTTCGCTCCCGTATTGACGTCCGCGCAGATGATTGCGCTGCCGTCGGATTCAATCCCGACCACCTTGAGCTCTCGCACGCTTCCTCCTCAGGCAACTCGCGACGTAGAACTTCGCGTCTTTATCGCACTGTAATGGAGTCGTGACCACAGTTTCGGTAGGGACACGCGCTGTGTGTCAAAGCTTTCCGACCACAAAGTCGACGCACTTGGTCAGCTTCGTCACGTCCTCGGGGTCAATGGCAGGGAACATGCCGATGCGCAACTGGTTGCGGCCGAGCTTCCGGTAGGGCTCCGTGTCGACGATGCCATTTGCCCGCAGGACCTTAGCGACCGCCGCAGCGTCCACATCATCACTGAAGTCGATGGTGCCGACGACCTGCGACCGATGCTTTGGCTCGGCGACGAACGGAGTGGTGTACGAGGTGTTCGACGCCCACTCGTACAGGCGCGCCGACGAGTCCGCCGTCCGCTTGACCGCCCACTCGAGGCCACCGTTATTGAGCATCCATTCGGTCTGGTCGGCGAGAAGCAGCAGCGTCGCAAGTGCGGGCGTGTTGTACGTCTGATTCTTGACGCTGTTGTCCACGGCGATCGGCAGCGACAGGAACTCCGGCACCCAGCGGGCCGACGCTTTGATCTCGGCGATCCGATCGAGCGCGGCGGGGCTCATGATCGCGATCCACAGGCCACCGTCAGCAGCGAAGCACTTTTGCGGTGCGAAGTAGTACACGTCAGCGTCAGCGATGTTGACGGGCAGGCCGCCCGCGCCTGAGGTTGCGTCGATGGCGATCAGCGCATTGTCCGACCCTTCTGGACGGGTAACCGGAACGGCGACGCCGGTGGAGGTCTCGTTGTGGGCCCAGCCGATGAGGTCCACAGACGGGTCCGACGTGGGCTCCGGTGCGCTGCCGGGCTCAGCGCTGACGACGATTGGCTCGCCGAGGAACGGCGCCTTCTTCGTCACCGCGGCGAACTTGCTGCTGAACTCACCGTAAGTGAGGTGCAATGACTTCTCGCGAACCAGTCCGAACGCCGCAGCGTCCCAAAAAGCAGTGGTTCCGCCGTTGCCGAGAATGACTTCGTACCCATCCGGCAGTGCGAAGAGCGTGCGCAGGCCATCGCGAACCCGCCCCACGACGTTCTTGACAGGAGCCTGCCGATGGCTGGTCCCAAATACCGCTGCGCCGGTGTCCACAAGGGACTGAAGCTGCTCCGGCCTTACCTTGGACGGGCCACAGCCGAAGCGGCCATCCGCAGGCTTGAGCTCGTCAGGGATGCTGATATCGGGAGTGCCGGTCACGTCCTCGCCGTCCTTAACTAGAGGTGATTCAGGGGTCAATCTGGGTCAGTTCTGTGCCACAGCTTCGCGACTAGCCTAGTATGCGCCGCAAAAAACCTTGCTGTCCCTGGTCGGTCAGCTGGCTCCAGCCCGCCACGTCTTCGGGCGTACGCGGCGCCGGCCCCACATACAGCGCGGCTGGCCGCACCAGCTTGCCGAGCCGTTTCTGCTCCAGGATGTGGGCACACCAGCCAGCGGTCCGCGCGCAGGTGAACATGGCCGGCATCATGTGTGGCGGCACCCCGGCGAAATCCAGAATGACCGCGGCCCAAAACTCGACATTAGTTTCGATCGCGCGGTCGGGCCGGCGTTCACGCAGCTCTGTAAGCGCTGCTTGCTCGAGTGCCGCAGCAGCCTCGTAGCGGGGTGCGCCCAGCGCTTTGCAGGTATTGCGAAGTACACGGGCACGCGGGTCTTCTGCGCGGTACACGCGGTGTCCGAAGCCCATCAGGCGTTCCTTACGGTCGAGAATGCCTTTGACCATTGCCCGCGGGTCATGGCTGCGCTCAGCTTCCTCGATCATGGGCAGCACCCGAGCAGGTGCGCCACCATGCAGGGGCCCGGACATGGCGCCGATTGCGCCCGAAAGACTGGCAGCGACGTCCGCGCCGGTGGATGCGATCACGCGGGCCGTGAATGTCGATGCGTTCAGGCCGTGCTCCGCGGCAGACACCCAGTAGGCGTCAATCGCTTTGATGTGATCAGGGTCGGGATCGCCCTTCCACCGCGTCATGAAGCGGGCCGTCACGGTGGGACATTCGTCGATGATTTTCTGCGGCACGGCAGGCTGGTAGATGCCGCGCGCAGACTGCGCGACATAAGAAAGCGCCATCACTGACGCACGAGCTAGCTGCTCACGCGCGGTTTCCTCGTCGATATCGAGCAGCGGCTGGTAGCCCCAGATCGGGGCGAGCATCGCGAGCCCGGCCTGTACGTCAACCCGGACGTCACCGGTATGCACCGGCAAGGGGAACGGCTCCGCAGGCGGCAGACTGTGCCCGAACTTTCCGTCTACAAGCAGTGCCCAGACGTCGCCAAATGGGACGCCGCGGCTGACGAGGTCTTCGATGTCGACACCTCGGTAACGCAGAGCACCACCATCTTTGTCGGGTTCCGCGATCTCTGTCGTGAATGCGAGCACCCCTTCCAATCCAGGGGAGAAGCCTTCCGGTATTTGCGCTGCCATAGCGTTAGCTCCTGTGCGAGTTGACGTGGATGGTGTGCGGAGTCTCAGGCCGGTGACCGGCCCCAGCAGGCCTCGGGCGGGTGAAAAGCGTCCGGGACGGAATCATGCCGGGTTGCGCGTAGCGTGTGCAGTGTGGTGCTGAACCCGTCTTACTCCTCCGATTCTCTCGATCTGGCACACATGCGTGTTGCTTACGGGAAAAAACCGGTGCCACCCGTGCCGAGAGAGCATCCGCATCTCGATGAGAGCTGGCTTGCTGACGGCTGGCTGGCGCTCTTCGTGCAATGGCTGCGTGACGCCACCGAGTATGTCGCACCCGATGGCGGGCGCATCCCGGAGCCTAACGCAATGGTGCTCGCAACAGTTGATCAGCGTGGTCTTCCCGCTACGCGCACGGTGCTGTGCAAGGGCGCTGACGAGCGTGGAATCGTCTTTTACACGAATTACGAATCGGGCAAAGCGCAGCACCTCGATCTGCACCCGTTTGCGTCTGTGACTTTTCCCTGGGTCCTGCTGGAGCGGCAGGTTCACGTGCGCGGTTCGGTGACGCGCGTGGGCCCGGAGGAGACGCGTGAGTACTGGGACACGCGGCCGCGGGGCTCACAACTGGGGGCTTGGGCGTCACACCAATCCCGGCGCATCGGTTCGCGCGCGGATCTCGAGGCGGCGCTCGCGGCCGTTACCAAGCAATTCTGTGATGTGGATTACGTCCCAGTGCCACCGTTCTGGGGCGGTTACCGCCTCGAGCCGTCCGTCGTAGAGTTCTGGCAGGGGCGAGAGAACCGGCTTCACAACCGGATTCGCTGCGAGAAGACGAGCGCGGGATGGGAGGTTTTCAGGTTGCAGCCCTGATTGGCAGTCTGGGTCAAGACCGCCTCACCTGGACCCTGGTGACGGTGGTGAGGTCACCAGGGACTAGGTTCATCGTTATGGTTGTGCGTTGAGAGCTTGCGCATAGGCCGATAGGCTACTGACGAGTTGAGTGTGAAAAGGAGCCCTCGTGCCCGCTGATAATGAGGAAAAAGTAGTACTCAGTTACCCCGGTGGCGAGTACAAAATGTCGATCACTCGGGCGACCGAGGGCAACGACGGCATTAACCTCGGCAAACTGTTGGCTACGACGGGATACACCACGCTCGACGGTGGTTTCGTCAACACCGCGTCTACCGAGTCGGCGATTACCTATATCGATGGCGAAAAAGGCATCCTCCGATACCGGGGTTACCCGATCGAGCAGCTTGCCGAGAAGTCGTCGTTCCTCGAGGTGTCGTACCTGCTGATCTATGGCGAACTGCCAAGCAGTGAGCAACTCGATGACTTTACCCATCGGATTCAGCGGCACACCATGCTGCACGAGGATCTGAAGCGATTCTTCGACGGCTTTCCGCGCAACGCACATCCCATGCCAGTGCTCTCCAGCGCAGCGAACGCGTTGTCGGCCTATTACCAGGATTCGCTGGACCCGAACGACCCGCAGCAGGTCGAGGTGTCGACGATCCGATTGCTTGCAAAGCTCCCGACGATCGCCGCGTATGCGTACAAGAAGTCCGTGGGCCAGCCCTTCTTGTATCCGGATAACTCCAACACGCTCGTCGAGAACTTCCTGCGTATGACGTTCGGATTTCCCGCTGAACCGTACGAGCCGGACCCAGAAGTGGTGAAGGCGCTCGACATGCTGCTGATCCTCCATGCGGACCACGAGCAGAACTGTTCCACGTCCACGGTGCGCCTGGTGGGCTCCTCCGACGCGAACCTGTTCACGTCAATTTCGGGTGGCATCAATGCGCTGTGGGGCCCACTGCACGGCGGCGCCAACCAGGCTGTGCTCGAAATGCTCGATGACATCAAGGCGAGTGGCCTCGATGTGTCGGAGTTCATCCGTAAGGTCAAGAACAAAGAAGCGGGCGTGAAGCTCATGGGCTTCGGGCACCGCGTGTACCGCAACTATGATCCGCGCGCGGCGATCGTGAAGAAGACGGCGCATGACGTTCTCGGCAAACTTGGCGCTCGCGACGAGTTGCTCGATATTGCGATGACGCTCGAGGAGGCGGCGCTGACCGATGATTACTTCATCGAGCGCAAGCTGTACCCGAACGTGGACTTTTACACCGGCCTGATCTACCGCGCGATGGGTTTCCCGACGCGCATGTTCACGGTGCTGTTCGCCCTGGGCCGTCTCCCCGGGTGGATCGCCCACTGGCGTGAAATGCACGCCGATCCCACCACCAAGATCGGGCGTCCCCGGCAGATCTATACCGGTTACACCGAACGCGACTATGTAGAGGTTTCGGCGCGATAACTCATGACAAAGCCTGAAGTAGAATTCCAGCCCGGCCCGCCACCTGCAGAACTGGTGATCCAGGACCTGCTCGTCGGTGACGGCGAAGAAGCTCAGCCCGGAGACACCGTTGAGGTGCACTATGTTGGCGTCGATTTCGAAAGCGGTGAGGAATTCGACTCCTCCTGGAACCGCGGTGAATCGATCAGTTTTCCGCTGCGCGGGCTGATCAAGGGCTGGCAGGATGGCATCCCCGGCATGCGGATCGGCGGCCGCCGCCAGTTGACCATCCCACCGGATCAAGCTTACGGTCCCGCAGGATCTGGGCATCGTCTCTCTGGACGGACGTTGGTGTTCGTCATCGATCTGCTTGATGTGAAGTAGCCTAGGCGGCAAACAACAGCAATAAACGCCCGGCAAACGCCGGGCGTTTCTGCTTTTTGCGGGCCTGTGCTCACTCGGCTGGTGACCGGCGGCGCGCTATCGCCAGAACACCGGAGGTGAGGAGCAGCGTTATCCCGGCGCCGACCCCGGCAAGCGCTGCGGCGGTTGTGGGGGTGAGTTCAGACGTCGCGGGCTGAACGGTTGTCTCGGCGGCGGTGTTCGAGACAGCGTTGTTTCCGTTCGCTGCGTTGCCGCGCGGCGTGTTCCGGACTACATCATCGACCGACCCGGTGAGCTTCTCCGCGTTCGTTTGGAGCTGACCGGCCCCACTAGCCAACTGATCGGTGCCCGCGACAAGCTGTCCCGATCCGTCGGTGAGCAAGCTGAGGCCATCCCGCAACTGAATCGCGCCATCGCGAACTTCGAAGCCGCCGCCGCGAAGCTGCTGGGTACCGTCGCTCAACTGTGCCGTTCCGGCCTGCAGCTGTGTCGCGCCCGAGCGGAAGTCGCTGGCGGGGTTATTCAGCTGGTAGGCAAGCTCAGCCGCACCCCCGCGCAGTTCCTCCAGCTGCGCCAAAGCCTGCGCTGCCTCCGGCGAAAACGGCGCAGCTGCTTCCTTTAACGGAAGCAGGAGGGTGACGAGTTCGTCGACACCTGTGCTGATCTGCGTCGCGCCCTCTCCAAGTTGATCGATGCCACCGGCGAACTCGGTCATTCCGCCGCGAAGTTCGGTGGCGCCATCGTCGACTTGAGCGATGCCATTGGCGAGTTCGCTGCTGCCGTCCGCGAGCTGGCTGGCGCCGAGCTGGGCCTGGCCAAGTCCAGTGGAGAGTTGCTTAGCGCCGTCCGACAACTGACCCGCACCGCTCGCCGCCTGCTGCGTACCCGCCGTAAGAAACGTTGCGCTGAGGTTATTCTGACGAAGCACCCGAAGCGCGCGCTCAAGCTCTTCGTCGAGCACAACCGATTCCGGTTCGCTGGATTCCAGAATGGGGGAGCCACCGCGCTCCGTGAGGAGCACAGCAGCAGAGCCGAACGTCAGCAGCAGCGCCGCCGCGGCAAGGACGGCGGGCAGCCGGAACTGGCGGGCTCGTTTCATTGAATTCGCTCCTTTAAGGCGGAAAGCTGAACACATATGTATTCGACGCTATGAGCGCCAAGTATTGGAGCTCTGAACCTTCTTTAAGGAGTTGATGAGAATCGCTGCGACACGCTCGGAAAAAGTGGCTGAGAACACAATTGTGTGGTTTCGGCGCGATTTGCGCACTCGCGATATGCCGACCTTCCTTGCTGCGGCGGCAGCGGCGGAGCAGGCGCTCGGAGTTTTCGTCCTCGACCCCGCACTGCTCGGCCCTGCTGGAGCTCATCGTGTCGCAGCGCTGCATGCCTGCCTGCGTGATCTCGACCGACAGCTCGGCGGGAAGCTGCTCGTCGTGGAAGGCGAGCCGATCCGGGTTATTCCCGGCTTGGCAGAAGCCATTGGGGCGAGCCAGGTGCACGTATCCGCGGATTTCGGGCCCTACGGGGCTGCCCGCGACGAGCAGATCGCGGAAAAGATCGACCTCGTACGTACCGGGTCTCCGTTCGCGGTGTCACCTGGGCGTGTCGTCAAGCAAGACGGCAGTCCCTATCGGGTGTTTACACCGTTCTACCGCAGCTGGCTGGACCATGGCTGGCGCAAGCCGGCGAAAACTGACGCGAGCACAGTGGCGTGGTTAGACCCAGAGGACGTCCGGCAGTTCCGGCGGGCGGAGCTGCCGGACGAAGAACCAGTGTGCGCGGTGGGCGAAGACGCCGCCCAGCGGCAGTGGCGGAAGTTTCTGAAAGCAGACGGCGGTGGCGTGAACGAGTATCACGCGAACAGGGACCGTCCCGATCTCGATGACACCAGTCGTATGTCGGTGCATTTGAAGTTCGGCACGATCCACCCGCGCACGATGCTGGCCGACCTGGCCACTATTGACAGCGACGGGGCGCGAGAATACCGGCGTCAGCTCGCGTGGCGCGATTTCTACGGTGACGTGCTGCACCATAATCCGGATTCAGCGCGCAGAAACCTTGACCGTAAGTTCGATGCGATGCCGCTCGATTCGGGAGATGAAGCGTGGCGATGCTTCCGGGCGTGGTGTGATGGCGAAACGGGTTATCCGATTGTCGACGCTGGAATGCGGCAATTGCGGGCGGAAGGCTGGATGCATAACCGGGTGCGGATGATTGTCGCGTCCTTCCTTGTGAAGGACCTCCACCTGCCGTGGTGGTGGGGTGCGCGGCATTTCATGCGGTACCTCGTGGACGGTGACCTGCCGGCGAATCAGCACGGGTGGCAGTGGGTAGCGGGCTCCGGCACGGATGCATCGCCGTTCTTCCGTATTTTCAATCCGGTGACGCAAGGGAAGAAATTCGATCCGGATGGTGAGTACGTGCGCCGATGGGTGCCTGAACTTCGCAACATCGATGGAGCGAAGGTGCACACGGTAGGCGAGCGGGGTGAGGATGTCACCGGTTATCCGGCGCCGATTGTCGATCACGCGGAGGAGCGGAAGGAGGCGCTTGCGCGTTATGACGAGGTGAAGGCCGCGTCAGCTAACTGATGTCACACACGTAACTCGGGGCCAGGTAAGACCCCTATACGGTTTTCGGAGGCCATGTCTAAACTGTGCATTTCTCATCCATAATCGGACGATGTGTACGTGCCTGTCGATCAGGGGTCATGGGTGCCGGAGCCGACTGAGGCTTGTGTGACAACCTACGTAGCGAATCGACGATGGACGCTGACGGCGTACCCGCCATCCACATACGGATCGCGGTGCCAAGTGGCGAAGCGATGTTCCAGCCGCAGACCCGAGCTTTCGCACCAACCGTCGTAATCATCGAGTGTGAGCGGGGCATCGTCCAAAGGGAGATGGGCGGCATCGAGCCCGAATCCCGCGACCAGTATTCCACCGTGTTTGAGAACCGACGCCAGGCATTCGACCACCTGCTGCTCAGTTCCGCTGGCAACGAGCGGTATCACGTTCCCCGCAGCGACAACGAGATCGAACGTACCGAGGCTCGCCGCGTCAAGGTCTGCTAGGTCACCGTGAATCCAGTTCAATTCGGGAGCGCGGCGCCGCGCGACATCCAGCATCGATTCGTCAAGGTCGACACCTACACAGTGATAGCCGTGTTCCTGCAGCCATATCGCGACCCGTCCGGTACCGCAGCCGGCATCGAGGACACGTGCACCAGGCGCAACGAGTTCCGCGCACAAGCGGGCCTCACCATGCGTGTCCTTTCCGGTAGCAGCGAGCCGCTCGAAGTGGCGCTGATAGTCTTCGCCATTCCGGCCGCCAGGGCCGCCACACGTGTCTTGCCACCTGCTCATATTCGAACCCTCAGGACTAGGCGGGCGCCCCCGAGTGGGCTATCCGCGAGAAATGCTCTGCCACCGTGCAATTCTGCTTGCTGTGCGACGAGCGCGAGACCCAGGCCGGAACCGGGTGCGTGCACGCGCGAACCGCGTGCGAATCGCTCGAACACTCTGTCCCGATCTTCGAGGGGGATGCCGCAGCCGTCGTCGTCGATGGTGATGTCGACGCATCCCTCGGCATTTTCGTCCTGGCCCGAAGCTCCGTCCCGCAGCGAAAGCTCGACACGTTCGGCGCCCCCGTGCCGGACTGCGTTTGTGATCGCATTGTCCACTGCTAATCGCAGGCCCGCGGCGAGCCCTCGAATGACTGTCGGTTCGGCATCGTGCACATGCACTTCAAGCTCAGGATGGAGGCGCTGCGCCTCATGTGCGCTCCGGTAGAGGACTTCAGCGAGATCTACATCCTCGTAGTCGGTTGTGGCGGTGAGGCTGCCTGCGGCGAGCCTCTCGAGGGCGTGCAAGATTTGTTCGATCCGCTTCACCGATTGGAGCGTCTCGGCGATCACTTCACGGCGGTCGGGCTCTGGGGGGTCGAGCGTTTCGAGGACCTCCAGATTTGTTCGCATCGCGGTCAGCGGCGTCCGCAATTCATGAGCCGACACCGCAGCGAAATCCCGCGCGGTGTGCAGTGCCTCTGACGTGCGCTGTTTCTCGCGGCTAATTCGCTCAAGCATGCCGGAGATCGCGGCGGCGAGCTCCTCAGCCTCCCTCGCTCCCGTAACGTGCGGCCGCGGCGTCGCCGTTTCCGGGTCGATAATGCGCGTTTGCCCGGCGAGCTGGCGGAGCGGCCTGATCGCGAATCCGCCAAGCAGCCATCCGAGCCCCGCCGCTGCTGCGATCGCAAGCATGCTCACGAGGATGGTGTTGCGGCGTTCGTCACGTATCTGTTCTTCGGTTGCTTCGGTCGGCGCAGCAACGGAAATCGTGGTTCGCGGACGGTCTGGTACGGCAATCGTACGGACCCGGTACTCGGTACCGTCGATAACTTCCGTCGCGTAGCCTTCCGGCAGTTCCGGGATGGTAACGCGGTGTGCCCGGATGACGACGGGGCCGGCGCGGTACGTCGCTTCATAATCGTCGGGTATCTGCTCGCGGGCCTCGTATAGCGACTGGTTCGCGACTGTTGCGGCAATGGTGCCTACGACGTCGAGACGCTGATCGAGTTGGGCATAGGCTTCCCGTTGCACGCCCGACCAGACGAAGACCGCGACCGTGACCACGACGATCGTCGCGCCGGCCGCTGCCGCAAGCGCGGCGCGCGTAAGCAGGGACGGCGACGCGAGCCTGATCCGTTGCAGGACCCCCCGCCGCCGCATGTTCCGCACCGTGTCGACCGCTCCCTCGCCCGCCACTAGCGTGTCCGCAAAATGAACCCGACGCCGCGCACAGTGTGCAGCATTCGGGGTGCGCCGCTCGCTTCCATTTTCTTCCGCAGGTAGCCGACGAACACATCGACGACGTTCGTGTCAGCATCGAAATCGTAGCCCCACACGATCTCGAGCAGCTGGCGTCGTGAAAGCACCGCGTCACGGTGCCGCATCAGAGTCGTGAGAAGTTCGAACTCCCGCTTGGTGAGGTCGAGCTCATGTCCATCAATCGTCGCGCGGCGCGCGGCAATATCGATTTCTAGTGGTCCAGCGGCAAGCAACTCACGGGGCGCGGTGGCTGGTGTTGTCCCGGCGGGTTGTTCCGGGCGCCGACGGAGCATTGCCCGCACCCGCGCGATCAGCTCGCCCAGCGCGAACGGCTTGGTGAGGTAATCGTCTGCGCCGGCTTCTAGCCCAGCTATCCGGTCGTCGACGGAGCTGCGCGCGCTCAGCACGCATATCGGAATGTCGCTGCCCATCGCCCGTAGCGCGGTCACCACACTCACCCCATCGAGCCGGGGCATCGTCACGTCCAGAACCACAGCGTCAGGCTCGCGGCTGCGGATCGTTCGCAGCGCAGATTCGCCGTCTTCTGCAGTGATCACCTCGAACCCGGAGAGGCGGAGGCCGCGTTGCAGGGACGTGAGGACGTCGGCGTCATCGTCGACCACGAGTACGGTGGCGGAATCGTCCATGGCCACATCCTGCCAGTTCTTTGTGAGGAACAGCTGAAGACAGGCTCACGGCAGCCCAAGCGTGCGGTATCGGTGCAGCCGCGCCGCGTAACGCTTCTGCTCCGGAATCAGCGCCAGGGCTCGTACCTCCCGCGCGATCGCGGCGGCGACGCGCTGGCTGAAGAGAATCGGCTCTGCCGAAGCGTCTGGCTGCTCCGGGATGATTGCGTCCACGATCCCGGAGGCAAGGAGATCGCGCGCGCGAATTCCCTGTTCGGCTGCAATTTCTGGAGCACGGGCGGTATCGCGGAACATGATGGCGCTTGCCCCCTCCGGAGGCAGCGGTGCGAGCCAGCCATTTTCTGCGCACAGCACCCGGTCCGCCGGGAGCACTGCGAGCGCGCCGCCGCCAGTGCCCTGCCCCAATAGCACGGACACTGTGGGGCACTTCAGTGTGACAAGGTCAGCGAGACTGCGCGCGATTTCGCCAGCGAGGCCTCGTTCCTCGGCGTCTTTCGAAAGCGCGGCGCCCACTGTGTCGATGATCAATACGAGCGGCAGGCGAAGTTCGGCGGCGAGGTGCATGCCACGGCGGGCTTCGCGCAGCGCGGCTGGGCCGAACGCACCGGAGTCCCGGGTGAGCGCCCGGTCTTGCGCGAGCACAACGCATGGCGTGCCCCGAACCCGGGCTAAACACAGAAGCATCGAACGGTCGGCCTCTCCCTGACCGGTCCCGCTTAGCGGCGTGAGGGTCGTAGCGCCGTGCCGAAGCACATGGCGGGCCCCTGGGCGCACCGGATTACGAGACGCGACCACGGACTCCCACGCTGGGATGTCTGGGAGTTCATCGAGCACCGGGGCTGGCTCGAGTTCGCCGGGGGCACCCGTGGTTCCGCATACCACGCGCAGCGCCCGGTCGAGAATCGGACGTAACCACCGCACGGGGACCACACCGTCGATGACGCCGCGCTGGTAGAGGTTCTCCGCCGTCTGGACACCTTCTGGAAAGCTCTCCCCGTACAGGGATTCGTACACGCGCGGGCCGAGGAAACCGATCAGTGCGCCGGGTTCAGCGACGGTGATGTGTCCAAGCGAGCCCCAGGACGCGAAGACACCGCCTGTGGTGGGGTGCCGGAGGTAAACCAGGTAGGCGAGGTGTGCGTCTTTGTGGAGCTTGATCGCGGCGGCAATCTTCACCATCTGCAGGAAGGCTACGGTACCTTCTTGCATACGCGTGCCGCCCGACGTGGGTGATGCCAGCAGCGGCAGCCGTTCCGCGGTGGCGCGTTCGATAGCGGCGACGATTCGTTCGGCTGCGGCGACACCCACAGAACCGGCGAGGAAGCGGAACTCACACGCGATCACCGCGACTCGCCGGCCGCGTATTCTGCCCTCACCGGTGCGCACCGACTCGTCCGTACCGGATTTTTGCCGGGCTGCGACCAGATCGTCGTGATACTTCGTGTGGGCGGGCAGGTCGATCGGTGGAGCGTCCCAGGAGAGGTACGACCCCGTATCGAGCACTCGATCAAACAGTTCCTGAGCTGTGGTCGGCACGGTTAGCACGCTACGGGACGGAACGGGGTGGTGCTGTGCGTGTCAGGGAATGAGCGGGCGTGCGTCAGTGTTTCATAGGGGCGTGAGTGATAAGCCAGAGATTCCTTTTGTGACTTTTTCCGACGGCCACGCGATCCCGCAGCTTGGTTTCGGCGTGTGGCAGGTGCCCGACGAGGAGGCGTATCGCGCTGTGGCCACTGCGCTTGACGCGGGATACCGCAGCATCGACACGGCCCGTATCTACGACAACGAACTCGGCACTGGCCGCGCGATCCGCGAGTCAGGAATTGATCGCGGCGACATCTTCGTCACGACGAAACTGTGGAATGAAGATCAGGGCATGACACGCACTCTGCGTGCGTTCGACGATAGCTTGACGAGGATGGGTCTGGAGTATGTCGATCTGTATCTGATCCACTGGCCTAAACCGTCGGAGGGCCTGTACGTGGAGACGTTTAAGGCATTTCAGAAGCTGAAGGCAGAAGGCCGCGTGCGCTCGATTGGCGTGTCAAATTTCCAGATTCCGCACCTGCAGCGGGTCATTGACGAAACCGGCGAAGTTCCAGTGCTGAATCAAATCGAGTTGCACCCAGGCTTCTCCCAGCCGGAGCTACGCGACTTCCACGCTCAGTACGGGATTGTCACTGAAGCGTGGAGCCCGCTCGGGCAGGGCACCATCCTGAATGATCCGCTCCTCACTGACATCGCCGCCGCGACCGGTAAAACCGTCGCCCAAGTGATCTTGCGCTGGCACCTGCAGCTCGGCAATGTTGTGATCCCCAAGTCGGTGACACCAAGCCGGATCCGCGAAAACCTGGCAGTGTTCGATTTTGAACTGACTGACGACCAGGTCGCGGCCATCAGCGCACTGGATGTCGCTAATGGCCGCATCGGGCCGGACCCGGACGTCTTCTGACCTCCGCTGCTTATTCGGGCGCCTGGTCGTCGGGCTCCACCGGCTCGACGGCTTCGCGTTCGGCTGCATTCCCGGGCACGCCCTCTTCAGTGCGCTCTCGCTCGATGCGCTGTTCTTCCTCATCAATGTGCTTGCCTGGGTTCAGGCGGGCGTCGCTCGGGTCCCGAGGCTGATCTTCAGATTGTTTTTCTGCCATAAGGTCACTCTCCTTCGGTTGCCCAAGTCCTGGCCGATCGTCCCGGGCTTGTGTGCACCTTACCTACGACCTACCCGGCGACGCCGCGGCCTAACACCGAGGTCAGTCTGGGGCCAGTTCCTGTAAACCGTGACCGGTCCCGATAGGCTCTGCAGGCATGATCGGCATCACCAGGGACGACGACGTCACCACACTTGAGATACAGCGTCACGAACGGCGCAATGCGCTCAACACTGAGGTTTGTACCGGGATCAGGGACGGAATCCGGTCCGCGGAGGAGTCGGGCGCCCGGGTTGTTGTCATCACTGGCCAGGGCACAGTTTTCTCAGCCGGTGCGGATTTGACGAGCGCCGCGTATGACCGGGATTTTTTGGCTGCGCATTACGGAATGCTCGACGCGGTCCAGAAAACGCCGCTGCCGGTGATCGCGGCGGTCAATGGCCCTGCTGTCGGAGCAGGTGTGCAGTTGGCAATCGCGGCGGATCTTCGCGTCGCGGTGCCCGATGCGTCCTTTATGATTCCAGTGGCGAAGCTGGGGCTGGCAATGGATAACTGGACAATCGCGCGTCTCTCAGAACTTGCCGGCGGCGGCGTGGCCCGGGCGATGCTCATGGGAGTCCAGACAATTACCGCAGAGAATGCTGTTCAGTTCGGGCTGGTGAACGGGATCGGCGATAGTGCGGCGGCGCATGAGTGGGCACGTGAAATCGCTAAGCTGGCGCCGCTTTCGCTCCGGCACATGAAGCTGGTTTTCAATCACATGCCGGATTCCGAACCAACACAGGAACAGCAGGAGGCGCATCGTGCGGCCTGGGCGAGCGCGGACATGGCAGAAGCGCGCGCAGCCCGGAAAGAGAAGCGGCCGCCAGTGTTCCGCGGCGAGTAGCTCCTAGCGAGCGCCGAAAGCGCAGAAGGCACAGACAGCACTGCCGTATCGCTCGATACCGCACGATTTCGGTTCGCGACATACAGTTAGCGGTGTGCTTCGTAAACTGGGCTGGGCTGGGTTAGGAACGGCTGCCGCCGTTAGCACGGCTGGCTTCGCGTGGTCGGTGTGGGAGATGTATCGCGCACTGGGCGCACCGCGTGCGCGAATCCGCCCTTACGCTGCCGGATCGCCGAATTACTGGGGCGGCACGTTTCGCAACGCGGAACCCGCGGTCCCGTTTTCCGCACGCCAGGCACCGGATCTTTTCTTTGCGATTGTGCTCCGGGGCAACACTGGTGCGCCCTCGCGGGAGGTGCCGCTGGCGGTTCCGCTCGCGCCTGCGGCTGCTGCAGAGCTGGCGGCGTCGTGGCTGGGGCACTCCTCGGTGCTTGTCGAGGTCGATGGCTTCCGTGTGCTGACTGACCCGGTGTGGAGCGAGCGCGTATCACCGTCGTCAAGACTGGGACCGCGCCGGATGCACCCTGTCCCGGTGAAAGTGTCGCAGCTTCAGCAGATCGATGCGGTGGTGATCTCTCATGATCACTACGACCACCTCGATCGGCGAACAATTCGTGAGCTCGTGCGACTGCAACCCGCTCCGTTTGTTGTGCCGCTCGGTGTGGGCAGTCATTTGCGCGCGTGGGGCGTGCCGGTTGAGCGGATCATCGAGCTTGATTGGAATCAGGACGTGACGATCGGCGATCTCACGGTTACGTGTACGCCGGCGCGGCATTTCTCCGGGCGTGGTCTCGCGCGTAACGTCACGCTGTGGTCGTCGTGGGTGCTGCGTGGACCGCGCCATTCTGTCTTTTTTGGCGGTGACACGGGGTATACCGACCGCTTTAGTGAGGTCGGTGAGAAGTACGGCCCGTTCGATCTGACACTGCTGCCGATTGGTGCCTACAGCGAGCAGTGGCCGGACGTGCACATGACCCCTGAGGAGGCGGTGCAGACCCACTGTGTGCTGAACGGCACGCCATCTAACGGCGTCTTGCTGCCGATTCACTGGGGTACATTCAACCTTGGCTTTCATCCATGGGCGGAACCGATCGTCCGTTTGATGCAGGCGAAGGAAGCGCAGAGTGTGCGCAGCGTTGTGCCAATGCCGGGTCAGCGTGTTGACCTGCTCAAGCCGCTTCCGCGTAACGAATGGTGGCTGGGCGTGTCGTGAGGACGTCCGGCGTTGGGGGAAGCGCGGAGATGAATCGTTGAGTACGAAGTTCGG
The DNA here is from genome assembly GCF_026041215.1 of Hoyosella sp. YIM 151337. Lineage (GTDB taxonomy): Bacteria > Actinomycetota > Actinomycetes > Mycobacteriales > Mycobacteriaceae > Hoyosella. Next base: position 29,803 of record NZ_JAPEIQ010000046.1, on the reverse strand, counting down.
TAACGGCGCGGGCGCTTCGATGCGAACCAGCGTTGTCGAATCAGCTGAATTGAATGGGCTGTCTGTTGCCGAGGTCGCGGAGCGGGTAAGCTGTGGTGAGACGAACGACGTTCCCGTCCGTGCTGGCCGCTCAGTGCGGGACATCATCCGGGCGAACGTTTTCACACGGATCAACGCGATTCTTGGCGTCCTCCTGGTCATCGTGCTCGCGACAGGGTCCCCCATCGACGGGTTGTTCGGGCTTCTCATCGTCGCGAACAGCGTGATTGGTCTGGTACAGGAGTTGCGTGCGAAACGCACTCTCGACAAGCTCAGCATCATCGGTCAGGCCAAACCAATGGTCCGCCGTGATGGAGTGAGTGTCGCGCTGCCACCGAACGAGGTGGTGCTCGACGACGTGATCGAACTAGGTGCCGGGGATCAGGTCGTCGTCGACGGCGTCATGCTGGCGGCCGAGGTACTCGAAGTCGACGAGTCGCTGCTGACAGGTGAAGCGGATCCAGTGCCGAAGGGGCCCGGGGCTCAGGTGCTGTCTGGGAGCTTCGTCGTGGCTGGTTCCGGTTCGTACCGGGCTACCAGGGTGGGCCGTGACGCGTATGCGGCGCGGCTCGCGGAGGAAGCAAGCAGATTCACGCTGGTGCGTTCGGAATTGCGCAGCGGGATCAATACCATTCTGCGGTTCATCACCTACTTGCTAGTTCCCGCTGGTCTGCTCATTATTTGCAGTCAACTGTTTATGAGCGAGGAATCGCTGACGGTGGCACTGCGCGGTATGGTGGCAGCTCTCGTTCCGATGGTTCCCGAAGGACTTGTGCTGATGACGTCGATCGCATTCGCGGTCGGTGTCGTTCGTCTGGGCCGACGGAAGTGTCTCGTTCAGGAGTTGCCAGCGATCGAGGGTCTCGCGCGGGTGGACGTTGTGTGTGCGGACAAGACTGGGACGCTTACGGAGAACGGTATGCGGCTGGCCGAGGTTCGGCTGCTTTCCAGTGATCCAGATCTGCATGACGCGGCGGAGCACAATGCGCTCGCCGCGCTGGCTGCTGACGACCCGCGCCCCAATGCCAGCGTGGAGGCGATCTTGGAGGCCTTTCCCGAGCGTCCCGCAGGGTGGCAGCGGACTGCAGTCGCACCGTTTTCGTCAGCTCGCAAGTGGTCAGGGATGTCTTTCGGGAAGCATGGCAACTGGCTGTTGGGCGCACCTGACGTGTTGGTGGCGCCCGATACGGAGGCTGCGAGGCAGGCCGACGAGGCTGGATCCAGTGGTCTTCGTGTGCTGCTGCTCGCGACATCAGACCGTGCAGTTGATACCGCTGGAGCCCCTGGTGTGGTGACGCCGCGCGCACTGGTGATTCTCGAGCAACGTGTGCGGCCCGATGCGCGACCCACCATCGAGTTCTTCGCCGACCAGGGCGTGGAGGTCAAGGTAATCTCCGGTGATAACGCGAGGTCGGTGGGGGCGGTGGCGGGCTCGCTGGGGTTGCGCGGGGGAGCGGCCGTTGACGCGCGCGGACTGCCTGAAACCTCCAAGGAACTGATTGCAACTGTGGAGCACAACGCGACCTTTGGCCGCGTAACGCCGGACCAGAAGCGAGCTATGGTGCAGGCCTTGCAGGCCCAGGGCCACACCGTCGCGATGACGGGCGACGGGGTTAACGATGTGCTGGCGCTCAAGGATGCGGATATCGGTGTCGCGATGGGTAGTGGCAGCCCGGCTTCGCGGTCAGTTGCGCAGATCGTCTTACTCGACAACAGGTTTGCGACGTTGCCGTACGTGGTGGCCGAGGGCCGGCGGGTGATCGGCAATATCGAGCGCGTCGCTAATCTCTTTCTGACGAAGACGGTCTATTCGGTTTTTCTTGCGCTCTTTTTCGGTGGAGCGGGAGTTATCGCGCACCTCCTCGGAAACGGTGCGCTTCCGTACCCGTTCTTGCCGCGTCATGTGACGATCATCGCGTGGTTCACTATCGGTATACCGGCGTTCATTTTGTCGCTTGCGCCAAATTATGAACGCGCCCGTACTGGTTTTGTTCAGCGGGTGATGCGCCGGGCTATACCGTCTGGGGTGATCATTGGTGCGGCGACGTTCACATGTTTTGCTCTGGTGTACGACGCCGCTGGTTCGGTGGAATCACGAGTTCAGGCCTCCACCGCCGCGCTGATAACGCTGATCGCGATTGCCATGTGGGTCCTCGCAATGGTGGCTCGTCCTTATACCTGGTGGAAGGTGGTGCTGATTGGGGGATCGGCGCTGGCCTACGTGGTGCTCTTTTCGAATTCCTTGACTCAGGAAATTTTTCTTCTGGATCCATCGAATCCGCGAATGATCACGATTGCTGCATCGCTCGCTGTACTCGGTATCGTGCTGGTCGAGATTGTGGGTCGTATTGAGCGGCGTATTAGTGAGACATGATGTCTTATGCATCGCTGTTTTCGTGTAATGCAAGGTGGTAATGCCCACACTGAGTAGCGATTTGTCAGGCAGGCTGCGAAAATTGGCGGCAAGCGGGGAAACCCCGACCGATGCGGCGCCAGAGATGCGCCGGAAAGACAAAGGGAGAATGATGAGCGCATTCGACTCCGTCAAGGATCTGGCTGCCAAGGCGCAGACACTCGTTAACGAGAACGCCGCTAAGGCGCAGACCCTCGTCAACGAGAACACGGCCAAGGCGAAGAGCCTGCTCGTCAGCAAGAAGGGTGACATCGACGCTGCCGTCGACAAGGCTGCTTCGTTCGTCGACACCCAGACCAAGGGCAAGTTCAGTGCTCAGGTCAGCAAGGTCCAGGAGACCGCCAAGAAGGTCGTTCCTGCGGAATGATTCTTTGAGGCACTCGCCTCTGGATGGTCGGCTCGATAGCCGACTCGTGCGTAAAGGCCGCGATTCCGGTTTTCCGGGATCGCGGCTTTCGCGTTCTGCGGCACAGAGCCTGACGGCGTCGTTCTCGATTTCGTCGGGGAGCGTCGCTGAACGTGCCAACTCGGGCATAAATCGGCACACTCGACGGGGTGAGTCCACGACTATCGCCAGCCCGCCAATTCCTAGCCGCGGGGTGCGCGGCTGCCCTTCTCGCGCTGCCAGCATGCACCATCGGCGACGTGGACGACGATGCGTCGCCGTTTGCCCCAACTGAGACGCAGGCGGAGTACGCGGAATCGGATGTGGAGGTCGACGAGCGCGGCGCCGTATTGGAGGCGGCTCCGTTCGCCGACCTTGATGCGGGGATCGCGAGCCGGGTGTCGGAGGCGCAGCGAATCACGTACCGGTCGACATCCGGCCTTAGCGGGGGCCCATCGGAAGTGACTGGCGCGGTGTTTGTGCCGAACGGTCCTGCGCCTGAGAGTGGCTGGCCAGTCGTCTCATACGCGCATGGCACAACAGGGGTAGCGCCAGAGTGCGGCCCCTCGCAGTACCCAGACATGCTAGGCCAGGCCGCCCGGATCAATTCACTCCTCGATCGGGGATACGCGGTTGTGGCCTCGGATTACGAAGGGCTTGGAGCTGGCGGGCCGCACCCGTACCTCGAGCCTGCGACGGCCGCCTTCAATGTGATCGATGCTGTGCGTGCGGCGCGGGAAGTAAACGATGCACTTAGCGCACAGTGGCTCGCTGTTGGAGTGTCGCAGGGCGGGCAAGCCGCATGGGCGGCGAGCGAGCAGGCGGAGGCCTACGGTACGGGACTGGAATTCCTCGGTGCTGTGGCGCTAGCGCCTGCGGCTGATCTCACGCCCATCGCTGAGCCTGACCCGCCATGGGAACTCGATCTGTTCCAGCTGGGCCTCCTGCCGTACGTCCTTGCAGGATTTCAGGCCGCGGATCCTTCTGTGGATCTCGACGACTATCTGCGCGGCCCGCTCGCGGGCGGCTTTGGGGCACTCGAGGCGTGCACTCACGACGGGTGGCTGAACTCAGCCCTCACGCTCATGCAGAGTTCGCGAGACGACATTGGCCCGTTTACCGAGGATGCGACAACGGCGATTCGGCAGTGGCTCGACGATATCGCGTTGCCCCGGCACGTATCGGACGGGCCTTTGCTCGTGCTGTACGGCGACCGTGACGCTGTGGTACCACCGGCGTGGACGGCGCAGGCAGTGCGCAATGCGTGTGACCTCGGCACCCCGGTGGAAGAGGTAGTCGTGCCTGGGGCAGACCACTTCAACCTCAACGGCACTCAGGAAGTTCTGGATTGGCTTGACAATCGACTGCGTGGTGTCGATCCCATTTCCACGTGCTGACCTGGTGTCTTTAAGGCGGATCAATCTAACCAAAAGGCTGAAGTTAATCCTCATTAGGCGGTATTGTCAGCCGGTGATGGCGCGTGATTGCCATCACTTTTATATTTGATAAAATCTGCCGAGCAGGCGTGAGTGACCGCGAACGACCATTCGGGCCACCGTGAGACCACGTCGCGAGGATGAGGAGCAACCAGTGACGATCGAGGTCGTTTCGTCCAAGCGTGGGGCGGTTCCCGACGCCGTCAACGAAGTCGGAGCGCTGGTGACGTTTTCGGCGCAAACGGTGCTGACGGGCGCGCGGGCGATCGCGCTGCGCAGGTTTCCGCTGGCAGAGACACTGAATCAGGCGCAGTTTCTGTTTCGGGTGTGCACGATTCCGGCACTGCTGCTGATGATTCCGATTGGTGTGCTTACCGCCGTGATTGTGGGTGGTCTCGCCACCCAGATTGGGGCGGCGGGTTACTCGGGAGCGGTGGTCGCCTTCGTCATCATCGGGCAGGCCGCGGCGCTGGTGACTGCCCTGATGATGGCCGGTGTGGGCGGGTCCGCTATCTGTGCGGACATGGGTTCACGCACCATTCGCGAAGAGGTCCAGGCTCTGCACGTCATGAGCGTTGACGTCATCGAACGCGTTGTTGTTCCCCGAGTTTTCGCTGCGATCTTCGTCGCGATCTGCATGGTGGGCATGGTGACGTTTGCCGGTGTCTTCATCACCTTCGTGAATCAGGTTCTCGTTGTGGGAGAGTCGCCGGGAGCGTTTCTCATGACGCTGACATCTTATGGCCGGGTCAGCGACTTCATGATGGCGATTATCAAAGCCACCTGCTTTGCGATCGTCTCCGCGCTGATTTGCGCTTTCAAGGGGCTGCACGCCAAAGGTGGGCCGGCCGGAGTCGCGAACGCCGTCAATGAGGCTGTGGTGCTCGCGTTCATCGCGGTGTTTGTCGTCAACGTCGTGCTGTCCCAGCTGTACATCACGCTCGTTCCGGCAGTCGGGGAGTACATGTGATTATTTCGCACTCGACTCGGCACCGGATCCAGCGATTCGCGGGCAAGTTCAGCGCTATTCCACGCGGGTTCGAAGTCGTCGCTATGCACATCGCGTTCGGTGTGAAGATGGTTGCCGGCATCCCTACCGCCCTAGTCCGGTATCGCAAGGTCATTGTCCGTGAAGTCAGTGACGTCAGTTTCGGTTCCACCGCGATTCTCTCCGGTGGCGGCACGATAGGCGTGGTCATCGCAATGTCGGGAGTGGCCGCGATGCTGCTCGGGATCGAGCTGTTCCGCGGTCTGGAACTGCTCGGCTTCACAGCGCTTTCCGGCATGGTATCGGCGATCGCGAATACTCAAGGCGTCGCACCGATCGTTGCCGCGATCGCATTGGCCGCGAAAGTGGGGACCGGCTTCACAGCCCAGCTGGGCGCGATGCGGATCTCCGACGAGATCGACGCGCTCGACACCCTCGGTGTGAACTCGACGATCTACCTGGCGAGCACGCGCCTGATTGCGATGGTCGTCGCGATCATCCCGGTCTATATGGTCGGTTTGCTATCGGCGTACCTCACCACGCGTTTCACTATTGTTGTGCTGCGCGGCGAATCCGGTGGTACGTACGACTACTACTTCCAGCAATCGCTGTCACCGAGCGCGCTCGCGTCGTCGATAACGATGGCGGTGGTGTTTGCGATATTCGTCGCGGTCATCCACTGCTCGTACGGGTATCACGCCTCGGGCGGGCCTGAAGGTGTCGGTCGGGCGGCTGGCCACGCGCTGCGGACAAGCATCCTCGTCATCGGCATGTCGGCCGTCGTACTCACTTTTGGCCTCTTCGGGCTCACACCGTCCGTCCCAGGTATGGGGGTGGAGTGATGCGCGCCTGGGCTCGCCGCGCGGCAACGTCGCGCGTTCTGCAGGGCATGATCGCGACGATCCTCATCGTTGTGATCAGCATCTTGGTGGTTGGCAGGGGGACTGGCATGTACGACCGCCGCCCGATGGTGTCGACGATCCTGCCCACGAATGCGGGTTTTCTGATCGGCAACGAATTCAATGTCCGCTACCTCGGCGCGACGATCGGGAAGACGGCGTCGGTTGATCAGGGCGTCGAATATACGCATGTGGACATGCGAATCGACGGCGACGCGCTGCCGAGGATCCCGCGCGGCACTACCGTCCGGGTCGCGCCGCGCACGATCTTCGGCGATACCGAGCTGGTCCTGGTTCCGCCGGAAAGCCCGCCCGGGCCGGGGCTGCAACCTGGTGACGTGCTGGCGGTCGATGCCTCTGACGAAGCAGTCCAGTTGTATGGGCTGTACGACGAGGTCATGGGGCTGGTGCACGCGCTCAACCCGGCAGACCTCAACGTGGCTCTCACGGCGCTGGCGCAGGCATTCGACGGCCGCGGCAACCAGTTTGGTGAACTCATCACTCGTTCAGCGAACTTCACGGATTCCTTTGCCCCTGCGATTGGGGAAAACGTCATCCGGGATTTCAGTCGTGTTGCCCGCAACTTCGATGGCGGCACTCCCGACACGATCGCAGCGTTCAACGAGGCGACGCTCCTTTCGGAGCGGATTCTGCCGCGTCGCGATCGGGTGCCTGAAGCGCTGGAAGAATTCGCGGGTCTCTTCGGTTCGGTGAGCACACTCTTCGGGCCGCGCGCGAACTCGTTCGTCGTTGTTGTCAAGGGTGCGGATGGCGGTCCTGCGTTCAGCACGCCCGGTACACGCGGCACGATGCTTTCTGAAGTGCTGCAGCAGCTCGTTCCCGTGGGTGAAGCGGCGGCGCCGTCCTTCCGGACTGGGCGGTTCAATATCGTCGCGGTGCCAGACTTCTCCGATCCCATGCCCTATACAGCGAATGAGTGTCCCCAGTACCCAGGGCTCAGCGGGCCCACCTGCCCCGCTCCGGGCGTGGTAGTTCCACCGCGCCAGTCCACGCCGTCCACAGTTCGTGAGATCGAGGCGATACCAGGGAATTTCGCTGCCGTACTCGATGATGCGGACGTAGTGCGAATGCTCGAAGACGAGTTGACCGGACCCCGTAATGACGCTTCCGCCAACGGAGGTTCTGGACCGAGCGCGGCCGCGAACATGCTGCTGCGTCCACTGATTCGCGGCAACATCATCGAACTACTGGAGAGCGAATGAAATTCAGTTGGGGCGCCGCGGTGGTAGTCGGAGCGTTCATCATGGTCGCACTTCTCGCGGGCGCAAGCATTTGGCAGACACTTGCCCGGCCGGTGCCCGGGCAGGCCGTCACCTATCACGCCGAGTTCACCGATATCACCGGTTTGATGGTGGGTAACGACGTCACGCTTGCGGGCGTTCGCGTCGGCAAAGTCAGCGACATTACCTTCACGCGGACACCGGAAGGAAGGGAACACGCGCTTGTGGGCATTTCAATCGCGCGGGAGCACCCGCTGCCCGAAAACGTCAGTGCGGCAGTTCGTTTCGCTGACATGCTGGGTGTCCGCTACCTGGCGCTGACGGACCCCGACACTACCACGGCGCAGCTCGAGCCGGGGGCGACCATTCCGCTTTCGCAAACCCGTGAGCCCGTTGACGTTACCGAACTCTTCAACGGCTTCAAACCGTTGTTCGCGGCTATCGAACCGGAGCGGCTGAACGACATAGCTGCCGCGGCAATAGCTGCTTTGGAAGGTAACACCGACGCGCTAGAGACACTCATGATCGGCACCGTGGATGCCGCCGGAGTGTTCCTGGAACGGTCCGCGCTGATCAGCACCCTGGCCGACGACCTGGCGGTGGTGCTAGACACCGTCGCCGCGCACGAGACAGATGTCGAAGCCGCGTTCGGCGCCGTAACACTGCTCACAGAGCGTATCGCGGCACAGAATGACGACGTCATCGCCATCCTCGAAGACGGCTCGCTGACAGCAGACAATCTCGCCGAGTTCCTCACCGGAGCATCGTTTGACGAACTCGATGCAACCATCCGGGAGGCGAAAACCATGACGGACACCTGGATCCCGAACACGGACACATTCGTGGGACTGCTCACCTCGCTGGACCGGATCACTGCCGCGGTCAACATGATCGGCGACTACGGTTCATGGCTCACGCTGTACCTCTGCACGCTGAGTCTCAAAGTCGACGGCGTTGAGGTCGACGTGTTCCAGCTTGTGGGCGGCGGCCATTCGGCGGTGTGCCGATGAACCTGGTCACGTCATTGTGGCGCACGCTCACCACGTCCGGAGCAACCACGCTGCGGGTGCGCCGTCCCGGAATTATCGGGCTGGTGGGCATTGGTCTCGTGCTGGCACTCTTCGCTGGAGCCAGTGCGCTGCCACAGGTGACTTACCTGTTGCGTACCAGCTCGTACAGTGTCGAACTCGAGGAGTCTGGCGGGCTCACGGTCGGGAACCCGGTGTATGTGGCGGGTGTCCCTGCAGGCAAGGTCGACCGCATCGTCCTCGACGGACCCTTGGTACGCGCTGATTTCCGGGTCGAGCGGCGTGTACAGCTTGGCGAGCGCACTACCGCCGCAGTCAAACTGCGCACCGTTCTCGGCAAAATGTATCTCGAGGTGAAGCCGAACGGAACCGGTGAGCTCGAGGACGCGACGATCCCGCTCGCACAGTCCAGCGTGCCTTTCAGTATCGATGCCATCGCTCGGGCCGCTTATGAATCTACCGACGGTCTCGACTTCGATCAGCTGGGTCAACTCACTCAGCTCACGGTCGATTCATTGCCGGAAGACTCGGCGGTGATGCGGGACGCGATCACCACCCTGAACGCAACCGCGGCGCTGATCAATGACAGCGGCGACCAAATCGAGCAGGTCCTCGTACTTGCACGCGATGTCGGTCGTACCGTTGATGCTCAGCAAGCCAACTTCGACTCGCTGCTCGTGCACGGTGCAACGATTCTGCAGACACTCGCTGACCGTCATCAGATGCTGATTCGGCTGAGCCAGGGACTGGAGACTGTCGCGGCACAACTCGACGAGTTGCTGGAGGACCGGCCGGGACTTGTCTCCAACCTTGTGAGTGTCACGCAAACCCTCGCGGAGCAAGCGGCCAACCTCGAAGCAATCATCGAGAAAGGCGCGCCGACGTTCCGGAAGGTCGCCGATGTCACAGGCCACGGCCCATGGGTGGACGTCAATACCCCGACCACGATCATCCCTGACAATCTGCTCTGCTTGCTCGGTGCGCTCGAAGGGTGCCAGTGATGACCAACCTGACTTCCGCCCGCAGCTACCGCGGCAGTGTGCTTCGGATACTCGCCCTAGTCCTCGTCATTGCGCTGGTGTTTGCGATCGTGTGGTTCGCGTTCCTTCGTGAAGACCGCAAACATATGGTCGCGGAGTTCACATCCGCGTCCGGAATCTATCCCGACAGTCCGGTGCAAGTGCTCGGTATCGAAGTGGGCCGGGTGACGTCCGTGGCAGCCCTTGGTGACCACGTCCGCGTTGAAATGCGCGTCGACCGCGACATAGCGATCCCTGCGGACGCCGAAGCGTACATCGTGAACAGGTCGATTCTCGCTGATCGCTACATCGCGCTGTCCCCGCGTTACGCCGGTGGCCCTGAATTCCCCGACGGGGGCACAATTCCGCGGGAGAAAACCCATGTCCCCATCGCCTTTGATGACCTGCTGCAGTCGTTCCACCATCTCGGCGAGGCGTTGAGCACTGGCGCCGGCATCGGTGGCGCGATCGACCGTGTCGCTGCCTCATTCGAGGGGCTCGGGCCCGACACCAACGCGATGATCCGGGAAGTGGCCGCGGCGTCCCGTATTGCTGGCGCGCACACTGCCGAACTTGACGAAATCATTAGGGTGCTCGGTGACGTCGCTCGCCTCGTCTCCGACCGTGAACAGGAAATCCGCAGCTTCGCAGCAAGTCTCGCGATCCTCAGCGAACAAACCGTGGCCGAGGAAGCGAACATCGCCGAGTTCATGACATCGTTCCAGGGGTTCTTTGAAGAGATCGACATACTCATCGACGAACGCGGCGACAGTCTTCCCGTGGTGCTCGACAATATCCGGACTGTAGTCGATTCGGTTTCCGCGAAACCCAGCGAGCTCGCGGACATCATCGATGTTCTGCCACTGGTCATGCAGAACATCGACAACCTCATCGGAGATGACCAGCGGGCACGCATTCGCCTCAACGTTGCTTCAGAGCTGCAGCAGCTGTCGGGTCTGCAGGGCGAGGGCGTGTGTGGTCCGGTGCCTCCGCCCATCTGTACCGGTATGGGGCTCACAAACCCGATTTCGTTGCCCATCAGCCTGTCGGATCCGCTTGGCATCCGCGGCATTCTTCAGGCGGGGGGCCGGTGATGGCGGTGCTGAAAACTCTGAAACGTTCGTTTATTGCGGTGGTCGCGGCGGTGACGGTGGCCGGCTGTTCGGTGGGCCTCGATCAGATACCTACTGACTGGGCGCAAGGCGGAGACACGTACACCGTTGATGCCGTTGTCCAGAGCGCGGATCTGCTCACCGTCGGCAGTGAAGTTCGTCTCGGTCAGCGAATGATCGGCCGGATCAGTGACCTACGCCCAGAAGGCAGCCAAGCCGTGCTCACCATGCGCCTCGAGCGCGAGACTGAACTGCCCAGCAATGTGCGGGTTCGAGTCGAGTTGCCCACGCTGCTGGGGAACCCATACGTGCGCGTGCAGATGCCCGCCGAGCCGTCAGCTCTGACGCTCGACGAGGGCAGCGTCATCACCCGTGACGCCACCGAACTCGGGCCAGAACTCGAGTCGAGTATCGCCGCGATTGGCCTGGTTCTGCAGGCAAGCGGAATCGACCAGCTCGAGATCGTCGTGCGAGAGGCCGCCGACGCGTTCCGCGGGCGCGGCGACGATTTCGCCAGCCTTGTTGATTCGCTGATCGTCATCATGGACACGATCAGCACGCAGCAGGCGGAAATTGACGCAACCCTTACTGCGCTGGCCAGCACCACCGCACAGCTTGCAGATAACCGTGCCAATTTTGAGCGTGGCCTGGAAAGCTCAGGGCCGATGCTCGACGTACTCGCCCAGCAGGAGCAGCAGATTGGTGTATTCGTGGACCGGTTCGCTACGGCGAGCGTGGACCTCGCAGAGTTGCTGAGTCACACCGAAGCAGAGCTGCCGAAGTTTCCAGCGCGCCTACAGGGCGTGGTCTCGGCCTTTGAATCCGTCAACCATGAACTCAGGCACTTGCATGTCATCCTCGCCGAGTTCCTGGATGGCTTCGCCAACGCCCAGCATGGTGATTATCTCCGGTTCGACGGAACGTTCGACATCCCAGAATCACTGGCAAAGGTGCTGCTAGGCACCCGCGCCGACGATCCGGCGGCGACAGTCGATCCGGACGAGTTGATGCGGTTGCTCACAGGGGGTACACGGTGAGAAAAGCAATGATGATACAAGTTGCCCTGTTCCTGGCGATCGCCATCGTCGTTGTCCCAGCGGGAATTCGGTATTCGCTCGGGCCGCAGGCGAACCCGTTCGGCTCCACGATTCATGTGGTGTCACACTTCGATCATGCGCGCGGCCTCGGCAACGGTACGCCCGTCACCTTCCGCGGCATCGTGGTGGGAGTGGTGACCTCAGTCGATGTCGCAGAAAACGGTGGCGTCGACGTCAATATCGCCCTGGATCCAGGAACAACAATCCCCGTGGATTCGTACGCGATCGCCTCCATGCTGAACCCAGCGGGACTGTCCGTGCTCGAACTCCGCGCCGAAGCGGCGAGCAGCGTCTACCTGCGAGACGGCGACCTGGTTCCCGCGCCGCCGGAGATGCAGAGCGTCACTTTCACAGAGTCACTGGCTCAAATGCGCGTCTTGGTCGACTCGCTTGACGCGGGCTCCATCGGTTCGCTCGCGCAAAGCATGTCAGCCGCGCTCGCCAACCGGTCCGACGACCTCGGCGACATCATCGATAACGCGCACGCGGTGGCCGGTGTATTCGAGAGTAACGACGAGACCTTCCGATGGTTCGGAGAGCACGGCCCGAGGACGATGGCGGCGCTGGCGGACGCGTCTGACTCCCTGCCCGCGACTGCACGGTCGATGAGAGTGGTGGGCGAAGACTTCAACGCGGGCGGAGGGTCGGTGGACTACCTCCTCGAGGAGGGTCCGCGGGTGATGCAGCGGCTTACCACACTGCTCGAAGAGATGCCCAGCGACGACGCGCGCCTCACCAGGGGTCTCGCGGACATCTTCCAGATTATCGGCGGCCGTGATGCCGCACTGCTGGCGATGGCGGACAGCTTTCCCAGCGCACTGGATAAGCTGGCCTCAATCGGGATCGGGGACCGTGCGGATTTCGCACTCGTCGTGACGCAAGGACCGGTGTGCTACTACGAGACACCGCGCCGTGTCGTCGGCGACGACAGCCCGCGCGAGCCCGACCGGGGCGTGTACTGCCCGCCAGGGGAACACCACGCCAATCGGGGCGCGCTGAGTGCGCCGCGGCCAGATGGGCTGGGACTGCTCGGGTACACCACACCAGGTATCCGCACGGTGGGTCCGCCGGTGGTGAGTGATCCGCTGCTTCTGCCCACCGGAATCGACGCGTTCCGCCAGCTTCTTGAGGAAGGACCGAATTGATGAGCAGCAACACCGAGGCGACGGTGCCGGACGCCGAGACGACGGCGCAGGCAGTACCGCCCTCTCCGCGGAGGCGGAGGAGCACCGTCATTCTCGCTGTCGCGCTCGCGGTAACGACGAGTGCCGCCCTGGTGCTCGGGTACCTCTACTGGGACGCCACCCGGGCAGGAGGGGTCGCCAGTGACTTCGCGGGGACCGACCCCACGGGTGCGGCAGCGGCGGCGGCCGAGCACGCAATCACCGTAAGCACCTATTCGTACGACAATTTCGACGCACACTTCGATGCGGTGGCGGCGATCTCCACCCCGGAGTTTCGGGATGAGTATGAGACCGCGGCGGCCGAACTCCGTGACTTCCTCAATGAAGCAGAAGGGTCATCGACCGGCACCGCCGACTACGCCGCCGTCTACCAGCACTCCGACGGCGAGGCGACCGTCATGGTTTTTCTGGATCAGGAAGTCCGCAACGTCCTGGCGCCTGACGGCCGGGTCGACCGCAGCCGTCTCCTCGTCACCGTGCATCGTGAAGACGGACGCTGGCTGCTGCATGACATCACGGGGGCTTAACTGATCGGCGCCGCGGGGTGGGGCGGGCCGGACGTCACGGTGACTGCCCGATACGCGTAGGCCACCGCGATAGCGGTGAACGGTACCGTGATCAGGAAACCGACGATCACAATGGTGCCTACCACGATGATGAGGTAGCAGATCAGTGTGAGCAGCAGCAGTGGCCCCACATTGGCGATCACCGTGCGCCAGCTGGACTTAATCGCTTCGATTGCGTTCTGGTTCTGATCGACAACGAAGTGGACCGTGAACATGCTGAAGAAGGCAACGATGAGACCTGGAACCACGCACAGGGCTAGCCCAATCAGGGTGAGCGCTGTGACAGTCACGGTGGCCAACAGGATCTGACTGATGTTCGGCAGCCTCAGAAAGTCGCGGAGCGACGGACGGGTGCCGCTGGCTTCATACAGCGCTCCACGCACCATCGCGGCACTCAGCACCATGATCACCGCCACGATGATTGCGATCCCAATTGCGGCAAGCGACACAACAAGCAGTGGGTGACGTTCCGCCGCACCGGCCGGAACCAGGAAGATCATTGAAGCCGGAAATGCGATCATCAGTGCGAATGTGAGCGCGAGCAGCAAGAAACCAAGCCAGACACCCACGTTGTCGACGTACCTCGTCCAGGCGAAACGCAACGCGTCACCGAGATCGAAACCGGTAGGTGCCGTCTTGCGCTGCCGCAGCCGCCCCGTCCCGCCGCTGCCCTTTACCCGGCCGTACCGTGGCGTCGATGCGCTCGGATCGTCCGGATAGTTCCCCGGCGGTGGCTTCGCGCCCGCCCCCAAATACCCACCGCCAGCTGTGGGGTACTCGCCCTGCGGCGGGAAGCCGCCCGGTTCGGGCATCGCTCCCGGCGAGGGAATCTCCTCTGGCGGGGGGAATCCAGACTCCCCAGGCAGGCCGCCTTCGCTGGAGCTATCAGTCACTTTCGGCTCCCATCTCCTCGGAAGGTTCTGCCTTGCAGCATCTCAGCCTCTCAGCTTTAAGTACCACGGCACAAACACTACTGGCGCGGGGCCTGGGCCCCGCGCCAGCGTGTACTCGTGCGAGTTGCGTTACATCGCCGGCTGACGATTGGTCAAGGTCCGGTACGCGTACACGGACAGCATCGTCATGATCGGCAGAATCACCAGGAAGCCGAGGCCGCAAGTGACGATGCCGAGCAGCGCGAGACCGATCACCGTCAGTACGAGCAGCAGAAGTGCGCCAACATTCTTCGCGACGAGCGACCAGCTGGACTTGATCGCGGTAATCGCGTCCTGATTCTGGTCCAGCACGAAGTGCGTCGTGAACATCGACAGGAACGCGATGATCAAGCCAGGAATGATCAGGAGCACCATGCCGATGGTCGTTGCGATACCGACCAGCAGCGAAGCGATGACCAGGTGCAGGACGTTGTTGAGCTGAGCGAACTCACCGAAGCCGGGTTTGCGGCCGTCCGCGGTGAAAAGCGCCCCCCGGACCATCATCCAGCCGAGCACCGCCGAGATGATTGTCGAGAGGAGATCGACAGCGCTGAACGCAAACACCTCGTCAGGGCTGCGCCCGCCGGGGCTGGCGAGGCCCAAAACCACGTTCACCACGCCGATGATCAGGGTGAACCCGACCCAGACTGGCCAGTTCTCGACGAACCGGTTCCAGGCCCAGCGGATGCCGTCACCGATGCGGAACTCGCCGCTGGCCTGCCCATAGCCGCCGCCCGGCGGTGGGGGCGGCGGGTAACCACCCTGCGGGCCGAAGTCACCAGGCGGGGGCGGAGGATAGTTGCCGTACTGCGGCGGCGGTGGCGGCGGGTAGCCGCTCGGGTCAGAGGGCTGATTCCAGCCCTGGTCCCCGCGACCAGCGTCATCGGGGTTGCTGCCGTAAGGCGGCTCGCCCCCAGGGGGGTACTGGGTCATTGAGTACTCCTTAGGTCCGTTTTGAACGAAAAGTTTTCGTTCACATCGGCTGAGTCTGTCCAACGATGCGGGGCGGCGCAACAGCAGCGCCTGTTACGTGTCCATCACAAGATCAGTCGTCAACGCTAGTGCAGAAGCCTTGAAGAATAGCGACATTCAGCGAAACATCACGCCACTGTGGCCGTATTGTCGGCAGACTTTAACTATGTCTTCGCTCGTGGTGGCAACCGGTGCCGTGGTGATCGCTGTGCTCGCCGTACTCGGGATCGCGGTGGTGCTGCGCGCCCGGCAGGGGTTCACCACACCCACTGAACGCGCTGTGCACGCAACGCTGTCCACCGCTGGTGAGGCCGCGAAAGTGCTTCGCCGAGGGCTCACCACCGAATCAGCGGAGGAATCGGCGCCGGTACTTTCGCTCCTCGTCGGCGCTCAGGGCATGGCTATCTGTGACGCCGACGGCAGCGTGCTCGCCTGGGAGGGTGCCGGTGACAACCACCGGGCGGGCTTCCCGCCCGTGGCGCAGGACATCATTCGGGCTGGGCGACAGCGGCTGATCCGCCATGACGAAATCGACTGCGGCCGTGACGACTGCCAAATCTGGGGCATCGTCGCGCAGCCGATCATCACGGGTGAAGCATCGGGCGCCGTGCAGACGATCGGGGTGCTCGCGGCGGCTGTCACCGCGCCCGTAAGCCCAGGTCTGGTGCGCACCCTCACCGAAGTCACGCGGTACGCGGCGAGTCAGCTCGAACTCGCCGAACTCGACGCGTCACGCGAGCGGCTCGCTCACGCAGAGGTGCGAGCGCTGCGGGCGCAGATCAGTCCGCACTTCATCTATAACGCGCTGACCACCATCGCGTCGTTTGTCCGCACCGACCCCCGGCGCGCGCGGGAACTCATCTTGGAGTTCGCCGACTTCACGCGGTATTCGTTTCGCTCGGCGGGAGAGTTCACCACGCTGGCGGAGGAACTCCGCAACGTCGAGCGTTACCTGACACTCGAGCAGGCACGCTTCGGAGACAAACTGACCGTGCGCCTGCAGGTGGCGCCCGAAGTGCTCAACGTCGTCATCCCTTTCCTCGTCCTCCAGCCGCTGGTAGAGAACGCCGTGCGGCACGGTCTCGCGGGCAAACAGGACGGTGGGTCCGTGGCGATCACCGCTGCCGACGCCGGTGCGGAATGCATGCTCAGCATCGAAGATGACGGGATCGGAATGGACCCGCAGAAACTGCGGTCGGGCGCGTTCGATTCCGATCCGGACGCGACACACATCGGCCTCAGCAACGTTGATGAGCGGCTGCGGGCCGTGTTCGGTGACGACTACGGTCTCGTGGTGGAAACCGCAACGGGGGCGGGGACCAAGGTGATTGTGCGTGTGCCGAAATACCGCCAGGGTGTCACGGCGTGACGGCATGATAGAAACCATGGAAAGTTCCGCGGCGTCACCGCTCACCGTGCTCGCTGTTGATGATGAGACACCAGCACTTGACGAGCTCGTTTTCCTGCTTCGTGAACAGGACGGAATCGAGACGGTTCACGCGGCGAGTGACGCAACCAGTGCGCTTCGCATCCTCAAGTCGGAAAAGATCGACGCTGTTTTCAGCGACATCAGGATGCCTGGGCTCGATGGGGTTGAACTCGCCGGAATCGTGAGTGAATTCCGGAGTCCCCCGTTCGTTGTTTTCGTCACCGCCCACGATGACCGCGCCGTCGATGCCTTCGACGTGGGCGCGGTCGACTACCTCCTGAAGCCGCTGCGTACAGAACGTCTCGCACAGGCGATCGCACGGATCAGGGAGCACCGCGCGAAACAAGTCAGCGCACCGGCTTTGCCAGCCCGTGCACAGGCACAGCAGGTGCCCTCAGACGAGGTCATTCCCGTCGAACTCGGTGGTGTCACCACCCTGGTCCGCCGCTCGACCGTTGGCTGGGTGGAAGCGGATGGTGATTATGCGCGACTGCACACGACCACTGGATCACACCTTGTGCGTATTCCGCTGTCCACTCTGGAGGAGCGCTGGGCCGATGCCGGATTCATCCGGGTTCACCGCTCGTACCTGGTCTCGCTGCGCCTCGTCACGGGGCTGAAAACCGCAGGCACGGGATACGTCGTCACGCTGCGGGGCGAACGCGAATTGCGTCCGGTCGAACTGCCCGTCAGCCGCAGACACACGCGTGCTCTTAAGGACCGCCTCGTTCGGGGGCCAATGCAGGCGTGGCAAGCCAAGTAGAGTTCGCGCTAGCTAGGAGGCTGCGTAATGCCTGACGGTGGCATCGGGTTCGGCGGGCCCTCTGACGCTTCGCGCGGCGGGAGCCGTCCACAGCGCGAACGCGTCGTCCTGTCACGTCGCGCCGGAGCACGGCGAGTCCGCACCCGCAGGGAAATCGAAGAACAAACACATGTCGGTGAAGTGCTTGCTTCCGGGCTTGTGCGTTCCCAATTTCTCCTGGCGACGCGGTTCGCGCTGCTGGTGATCGTCTGCGTTGGGGTGCTGCCACTCGCGTTCTGGCTCTTCCCCGATCTGGCCGCGACCACCGTGGGCGGTGTGCAACTGGCGTGGCTGCTTCTCGGGGCCGCAATCTACCCCCTGCTCGCAGGAGTGGGGTGGCTGTACGTGCGTCAGGCCGAGCGGAACGAGCAACAGTTCTCGGAACTGGTTGAAGACTGAGCCGATGACCGGAGTGCAGCAGTACGGGACCGGCGCGGTGCTGACGCTCGCGGCGGTGCTTCTCGCTGCGCTCGCAACGGTCGTGGTGGGCTCGTTTGGCGTGCGGTTCGCACGGACAACCTCAGATTTCTTGGTTGCGTCGCGCCGCGTGGGGCCGCGGATGAACGCCGCCGCAATCTCCGGCGAATACCTATCGGCGGCGTCCTTCCTCGGGGTTGCGGGCCTGATCGCGAAACACGGCGCGGACGCGCTCTGGTACCCGGTGGGATTCACCGCCGGGTATCTGTTTCTTCTGATGTTTGTCTCCGCGCCGCTGCGCCGTTCCGGCGCGTACACCGTGCCCGACTTTGCGGAGTTCCGGCTCGCCTCGGAGCGGCTGCGGTTGCTCACGATGGTATTTGTCGTCCTCATCGTCGGGCTCTACATGGTGCCGCAGTTTCAGGGCGCTGGCCTGACATTGCGCACCATTCTCGGCGTGCCTGAGTGGCTGGGTGTCGCCGTGGTGGGCGGAATCGTCATCGCGAACGTCGTAGCGGGCGGTATGCGGTCGATTACGTTCGTGCAGGCGTTCCAGTACTGGCTGAAACTGACCGCGATCGCTATCCCCGCGATCGCCATCGCGGTTTTCTTCCTTACGGAGCAGCGGCCGCTGAGTGAGCCGCTGCCGCCGGTCGTCGGCGCGGAAACCACAGTCAATGTCGAGACGGATGTCGTTGTGCAGACCGAGACAACGGTCACGCTCACTATGGACGGTGCGGAAACGACGCTGCAGCCGGGTATGCACAGTCTGCCGGCCGGTACCCAGATTGTGCTGCCCGCGGGCGCTGCGGTTCCGGTCATAGCCGGTGCGCCGGTCAACGCAACCGACTGGCTGCAGCCGGGATCAGGGCTCGGGACGGGCAGCGGCGAAGCTGGCGGCATCGCACTGTACGAGGTGTATTCGCTCATCCTCGCGACGTTCCTCGGAACCTTGGGGCTGCCGCATGTGCTGGTACGGTTTTACACCAACCGGACCGGCAGCCTCGCGCGGTGGACAAGCCTGATCGTCATCGGTTTGCTCGCGGTTTTCTACCTCTTTCCGGTGTTGCTCGGTGTGCTGTCGCGGGTGTATGTGCCGCAGCTTCTCCTCACCGGCACATCCGACGCAGCGGTGCTGCTGCTGCCTTCGTCTGTGTTCGCTGGGCTCGGTGGCCAAATGCTCGCCGCCCTTGTTGCTGCTGGTGCGATCGCTGCGTTCATGTCAACATCCTCGGGTCTGCTTGTCTGCGCGGCTGGGGTGCTGTCAACGGATGTGCTGCGCGGGCGGGTCCGAGATTTCCGGGTGAGCGCCTTGCTGGCTGGTGTGACGGTGATGGTGCTGGCTTTGTTCGCCGCGCGGCTCGATCTTTCACAGTCGGTCGGATTGGTGTTCGCGGTCGCGGCGTCCACGTTCGCGCCGTTGCTGGTGCTTGGCATCTGGTGGCGCGGACTCACGGTCGCCGGGGCAGCCTGCGGGCTGCTCGCGGGCGGCCTGTCCAGCCTCACCGCGGTGCTCGTGACGGTGCTCGGCCTTGGGCCGGCAACGGGGTGGGCAGCGGCCCTCTTCACCCATCCGGCGGCGGTGACGGTGCCGCTCGCGTTCACAACGATGATCGCCGTCAGCTTCGCTACGCGAGCTTCGGTTCGTCCCGACGTGGCAAGAACGTTCGCGCGTATGCATGTGCCGGAGCGATTCGGCATGGTTCGTGACCGGGCTGTGGAGCGCTGGGGAGGCGGCTAAAGGGCTGCGGGTGGCGTGCTGAGGCCGTGCCTCGCCAGTTCCGCGAGTACGGTCGTCACAACGTGTGGCAGCGCATCAGCGACAGGCACGGAAAGCTGTGTACCCGCCTCGAAGCACTCCGCTTCGACTGCGATCACGACCAACTCATCGGGGACACGATCCAGGACACGTCCGAGTTTCACAGCATCCGCTATGCCCAGTGCGTGGGAACTTGTTGCTGTCGTGAAGCTGGCCATTGCTTCGGCGGTCGTGGTCCAGATGCGCCCCGGGGTGGTGTGCTCGCAGCAGACAGCGTCGATGACGATCGTCAAGTCAGTTCCGGACCAGAGATCGAGCAGTTCTGTGGGTTCGCCGTGCGACACGGCCAACCGCACGCCAGGCAGGGCAAGCTTGCGCAGGCGGGCAATCACTGCAGGACCGAGGCCGTCGTCACCGCGGAACTCATTTCCCACCCCGATGACGACTGCACCGGCTGGCGCCCCAGTCACAGCCGAACCACGTCCAGATCGAGGAAATGGGCCGCACACGAAATGCAGGGGTCGTAGTTGCGGATCGTCCGTTCGCAAAGAGCAGTAAGCCGGGCGTCATCGAGGTGAGTGTTGGCTGTAACGAGTTGGCGCAGATCGTCTTCGATCACCGCCTGGTTCTGCGACGTAGGCGGAATGATGGTCGCCGAACGAACCGTGCCGTCATCGCCCAATTCGTAGCGGTGGTAAAGCAATCCGCGTGGTGCCTCACTGACGCCGTGGCCGACCCCCGCCCGAGCGGTTACCGGCACAGCCGCACGCGCCGGGCGCTCGTATTCGTCAATAATCCGCACGGCTTCGTCGATCGCGTAAATGACTTCGATGCAGCGCACCAGGATGCTGCGGAACGGATTGCGGCATTGTTCACCGAGCCCTACCTCCTCCGCGATTTCTCGGGCGAGCGGTGACAGCTCGCGCGAGTGCAGCGAATACCTAGCGAGCGGCCCAGTGAGGTATCTATCTCCATCGAGTGTGGCGTGTAGTGCGGTGGAGTGCGGCACCTGTCGTTCGGTGACGTGTTTCAGGAAATCACTGGCCGGAAAGCGCAGGCCGGTGGTCGCACGCACTTCACCGTTCTCGATTGCGTATCCCTCCGGATGCGCGAGAGCGACGAGAGTGTGGTCGAGTTGGACATCAGGGAAGTCGAACGTCGCGGCCCAGCGTGCGGTGCTTACCGCGTGGCCCAAAGCGTCACGCAACTGAGTGGCGACAACAGCGAGATCAGTCTTCTTGGGCACCGAGTAGAAGCCGCCGACTTTGACGTTGACCGGATGGATCGGCCGGCCGCCCAGCACGTCGAGCAACATGTTCCCGGCCTTCTTCACTGCGAGGGCCTGCTGCACACGTTCGCGATGCTTCGTACTCAGCGCGATGGCGTCCGGAAACCCGAGGAAATCCGGCGTGTGCAGCAGCGTGATGTGCAAGCTGTGGCTCGAAATCCACTCCCCGCAATACAGCAATCGCCGCAGCGTGCGGAGCGGTGTATCGAGTTCCGCTTCGCAGATCTGCTCGATCGCGTTGCAGGCGCTGACCTGATAAGCGACGGGGCAGATTCCGCAGATGCGGGCCGTAAGGTCCGGAGGTTCCGTGTATGCGCGCCCGCGCAGGAAGGCCTCGAAGAAGCGCGGTGGTTCGTAGATGTTGAGCTCAGCCTGTTCGACCACCCCGCTACGGATGCGGACCCGCAGTGCGCCTTCACCTTCTACCCGCGCAAGTGCACTAACTTTGAGTTCTCTGCTGTCGTGAGTCACCGCCACCCCTCTCCGCGAACGCTGGCTCGGAAACCGCGAAAGTCGCGAACACCCGGTCAACCTCGCCGGGAGGCATGCCACATCGGCGCAGCACGGGCAGCAGGGCTGGAACGTCCGGGTTCGACATAGGCCCGAAGCATCCGTAGCAACCACGGTGATATGCCGGACAGATGGCACCACAGCCCGCCTGTGTGACTGGTCCGAGGCAGGGAATCCCGTCGGCGACCGTGATACAGGTTGTGCCGCGCCGCTTGCATTCTGCGCAGACACTCGTCGTCGGAATATCGGGTTTGCGTCCGGAAAGGAATGCACTGAGGGTGTTCAGCAACTGGTGGCGGTCGATGGGGCAACCGCGTAATTCGAAGTCGACGGTCACATGTGCCGAGATCGGTGTGGAGGCGGCCAGCGTGGAAATGTGCTCCGGGCTCGCGTAAACCAGCGAAGTGAATTCAGTGACGTCGGCGAAATTGCGCAGCGCCTGTATACCGCCGTGCGTTGCGCACGCACCGATAGCGACGAGTATGCGTGACTGGTTGCGTATCTCGGCTATCCGCCGCTTTTCGTCTTCAGTGGTAACCGATCCCTCTACGAGCGAAACATCGTACGGTCCAGGGGCAACCGCGCTGGAAGCTTCCAGAAAGTGCGCGATTGTTACCCGATCGGCCAGCGTGAGAAGCTCGTCCTCGCAATCAAGCAGGCTGAGTTGGCACCCATCGCAGGACGTGAATTTCCATACGGCAAGCGTTGTAGCAGTCATCACAACTCCGGAATGGTCAGCAGCGGCTGGGCGCTCGCGTAATCGACGACTGGACCGTCGCGGCACAACAACAGCGGACCGAGCTGGCAATGTCCGCATCGTGCGACACCACATTGCATGTTTCGTTCCAGCGACACCTGGATGCGCGTGGCTGGAATCGACTTGTCCAGCAGTGTTTGTGCGCAGTACCTGAGCATGGGCTCAGGCCCGCACAGGAACGCGGTCGTGCGGTCAGGGTCGAGGTGAAGGCGCGATAGCGGCTGAGTAACGAGGCCATGCTCGTGCTCCCAGCCTTCCGCTAGGTGATCGACAGTCGGGTACAGCTCCACGTCGCCCGTTGCGGCCCACACTGTGAGGTCGTCGCGGAACGGCATGTCAGCGGGCGCGCGTGCACCGACGATGACGATGAGTCTCCGAAAAGACGTCCGGGCAGCCAGCGCGTCCACAATGACGGGACGCAGCGGCGCGATCCCTATGCCCCCGCCGACGATGACCACATCTCCGCCCACCGCGGATCTCAGATCCCATTCGGTGCCGTAGGGGCCGCGTACCCCGACAGTGTCGTTGACAGCGGCGGCGCACAGCGCCGTGCTCACCGCGCCCACGGCACGGATGGTGTGCTCCAAGATATCTGAACCGGCCGGGTTACCGCTGATCGAAATCGGCACCTCACCCACCCCGAATCGGTAGAGCATCATGAACTGCCCCGGCTGGCAGCGCGGAGTAGCGCTGCCCCTCGGCTCGAGCACCAGAGTCTTAGTATCCCAAGTCTGCTGGATGCTCTCGGCGACCCGGTAGGCCAACGGAACGTCGTTACGCGGATAGTCAGCTGTCAGCATGCCGCCCGCCCTGTTCAGCGAGTTCGGCTAGCCGGGCGACCTCCGCGGTGATATCGATGTCAGCCGGACACCACGCTATGCACCGGCCGCATCCCACACAGCCTGAGCTGCCGAACTGGTCGTGCCAGGTGCCGAGCTTGTGGGTGAGCCACTGCCGGTACCGGCTCTCAGTAGACCGCCGCACACTGCCGCCGTGCACGTACGAGAATTCGATCTCGAAGCACGACGCCCACCGTTGCCACCGCTGGGCGTGGCTGCCAGTGAGGTCGGTGACGTCCTCGGCCGACGTGCAGAAGCAGGTCGGGCAGACCATCGTGCAGTTGGTGCACGCCAGGCACCGGCTTGCAACGTCTTGCCAGTGCGGCGACTCAGCCGACGTGCGCATGAGTGCCGGGAGATCGACCGACGGCATTGCTCTGCCCATTTTGTTCGCGGCCGCAGCAACCGCGTGCTGCGAAGCCTCAGTTTCGGTCGCTGCAGCGGCGCGACTCGGCACGTCCGCGAGGACATCGGCGCCAATTTCGCTGCCGGTCTCGGCGAGGAACCAGTGCCGATCTGCGTCGGCGTGTTCGGTGAGCGCCAGGTCGTACGGTGTCGCGACAGACGGGCCCGTGCCCATCGAGGCGCAGAAACATACCTGGCCCGGTTCGGTGCAGTTAACCGCGACGATGAACAGACCGCTGGTGCGTCGCGCATAAGCGGAGTCTGGATGGTCGCAGCCGTTGAGCACGCGACGCAAGACTGCGAGTGAAGCGAGGTCGCACCCGTGCACGCCGAGGAATGCCAGCGGTGCAGGATCGTCCGTGTGCTCTCGGGTCTGCAGATCCGGGCCCACCTCCCACAGTTTGCTGCGTGGCGGATGAACGAACTGCTTCCATGAACCCGGGCCGGCGGAGTGCGCGAACACTGCCTCGTCCGGCCGCTGGTACAGGCGGTACGTACCAGGCCCCGTTTCCGCTCCCCACCCAGCGGGCAGATCCGCGCCGGACTCGAGTTCATCGAGGACAATGGCGTTATCCCGCACTTGCGGCCCAATCACCCGATAGCCGCGGGCACGCAGGACGCCCACCAGTTGGTCGAGACCAGTTCGGTCGATGACAGCAGGCATGTCAGACATTGCGCGCACCCAGGGTCGGTCAACACGATTTCCGTACAGGTACCAGAATCGCGCGCGCCGGCCCGTCAAGTTAGAGGCA
This sequence comes from Hoyosella sp. YIM 151337, assembly GCF_026041215.1. Taxonomy (GTDB): domain Bacteria; phylum Actinomycetota; class Actinomycetes; order Mycobacteriales; family Mycobacteriaceae; genus Hoyosella. Next base: position 5,534 of record NZ_JAPEIQ010000046.1, on the reverse strand, counting down.
AAGGTCCTTCTTCGGTGCTGCATAGGCCTTCACCGTGCCAACGCCGCGCTCACGCGCCCAACCGCTCACCGTTTGTCGCGGCACGAGGACCGTTTGGCGCAGGGTGACGCTGCTCACCGTGTGACCGCAACCACAGCCCCCTTTTGTGACTGCGCTCTCATTACCTTCAAGTCATCGCAGCACATTCGAAGGGCACCGGAAGGGCCGGGCCCGTGAACGTCGAGGAGCTATCGTGACCGCACCACCAGTCCTCGTCCAGCCGGCCGAGCACGCCCCGCAGCCTGAGCCCCGGATAGCCACCGCGGAAGACTTCGTCCGCGTCCAGGCGAGCCCCGAATTCCAGGATCTGCGCCGCCGGCTCCGCCGCTTCGTATTCCCGATGACCGCGTTCTTCCTCGGGTGGTACCTGATCTACGTGTTGCTCGGCATTTATGCAACGGGCTTCATGGGGACACCCGTCATCGGCAACATCAACGTCGGCCTGCTCCTCGGGCTCGGCCAGTTCGTCACCACGTTCGGTATCACCGCGTGGTACATCGTCTTCGCTAACCGCACACTTGATCCCCGCGCCGGCGCAATCCGCGAGGAGATGGAGGGCACCCAGCCGGAAAGGAGCGCCGCAGCATGAACGTCCTCGCGCAGGAATCAAGCTCAATGGTCGGCAACCCGCTCGTCAACATTTCGATCTTCGCGTTGTTCGTCGCAGCCACGATGTTCTTCGTGATCCGCGCGAGCCGCACCAACAAAACTGCAGCCGACTTCTACACGGGCGGCCGCGGATTCACCGGTCCGCAAAACGGTGTCGCCATCGCTGGCGACTACCTTTCGGCAGCCAGCTTCCTCGGCATTGCCGGCGCTATCGCCGTTTTCGGGTACGACGGATTCTTGTACTCGATTGGCTTCCTCGTCGCCTGGCTGGTGGCCCTGCTACTCGTTGCCGAATTGCTGCGAAACACCGGCAAATTCACGATGGCTGATGTGCTGAGCTTCCGGCTCCGCCAGAAGCCGGTCCGCACCGCGGCCGCCGCGTCGACGCTCACCGTGTCCTTGTTCTATCTGCTCGCGCAGATGGCCGGTGCCGGTGGTCTCGTCGCACTGCTGCTCGACATCAACGACCGTGCGACACAGTCGCTCATCATCGCAGTTGTCGGTGCGCTCATGATTGTTTACGTCCTCGTCGGCGGCATGAAGGGCACCACCTGGGTGCAGATCATCAAGGCCTTCCTCCTCATCACCGGTGCAGGCATCATGTCCGCAATCGTCCTGTGGAAGTTCGGCTTCAACATCTCGGGCATGCTTGGCTCGGCGCAGGAAACCGTCAATTCCGCTGTCGAAGGCGGCCGCGATGTCCTCGCACCAGGAGCGCAGTACGGCGGCAGCGAAATCTCGAAACTCAACATGCTGTCACTCGCACTGGCGCTCGTCCTCGGCACCGCAGGCCTACCGCACGTGTTGATGCGCTTCTACACAGTGCCCACGGCGAAGGAAGCACGCCGCTCGGTCGTGTGGGCGATCGCCCTGATCGGCGCCTTCTACCTGTTCACCCTGATCCTCGGTTACGGTGCAGCCGCGATCGTCGGACCGGAACGGATTCTCAGCGCGGCCGGCGGCCAGAACTCGGCAGCACCGTTGCTGGCCTTCGAACTCGGCGGCACCGTCTTGCTTGGCATCATCGCCGCCGTCGCGTTCGCCACGATCCTCGCGGTCGTCGCGGGACTGACCATCACCGCGTCTGCGTCGTTCGCGCACGACATCTACGCAAACGTGCTGAAGAACGGCAATGTCGATGAAAAGAAGCAGGTCCGTGTCTCCCGCATCACCGCGGTCGTGATCGGTGCCCTCGCGATCGGGCTCGGCATTCTGGCGAACGGACAGAACATTGCGTTCCTCGTCGCACTGGCCTTCGCGGTCGCTGCCTCGGCCAACCTGCCGACGATCCTGTACTCGCTGTTCTGGAAGCGATTCAACACCACCGGTTCGCTGTGGAGCATCTACGGTGGTCTCGCTTCGGTGCTCGTTCTGATCATCTTCTCCCCGGCAGTGTCAGGTTCACCGACCGCGATGATCCCGAGCATGGACTTCGCGTGGTTCCCGCTAGCGAACCCAGGCATCGTCTCCATCCCGCTCGCGTTCCTCCTCGGTTACCTCGGTTCCGTCCTGTCGAAGGACAAAGGCAACGCCGAAAAGAATGCGGAGATGGAGGTCCGGTCCCTCACTGGTGTCGGTGCGGAGAAGGCAGTCGCACACTAACCCGCACTGAGGTGTCCAAGCAGCACGGGGAACCCGGGGTGACGCATCGTCACCCCGGGTTTCTGCTGTGACGGTGCGCACGAAATTGTTATCGTCTTGGCATCAATTTCGTCCCTTGTTGGACATGTGGCGCTGCTCCGGGCGAAAGTGGGCGATGTGACCCACCAGCCTCATACGTCGGTGTCAGGCATCGACGCTGTAACGACCAGCGGCGAGGTCCGGGGATTCGTAACTGACACGGCCCGGATCTGGCGCGGCATCCCGTATGCCGCCCCGCCGGTCGGAGAGCTGCGCTTCCGCGCCCCTGAGCTGCCGCAGCGCTGGAAGGGTATCCGCGATGCGACAAACTTCGGGCCTATTCCACCGCAGGAGATACCCCGCGGAATAACCGCGCCCTCGCCAGATGTCACGATGGACGAGAATTGTTTGACCATCAACGTGATCGCCCCCCGCGCCAGTTCGCGAACACTCCGGCCGGTCATGGTGTACGTCTACGGGGGCGCATACACCAGCGGTTCCTCTTCCCTCGACGTCTACGACGGCTCACGGCTTGCCGAACGTGGTGACGTGGTGTTCGTGTCATTCAACTACCGTCTCGGCGCGCTGGGCTTCCTCGATCTTTCCGCCTTTTCCGGAGTGGGACGCACGTTCGACACGAACGTCGGACTTCGAGACCAAGTCATGGCGCTGGAATGGGTGCGTGACAACATCGCTGCGTTCGGCGGTGACCCCGGGAACGTCACCCTCTTCGGCGAGTCGGCGGGCGGTATCTCCGTCACGACTCTGATGACGGTCCCACGGGCGCGCGGACTCTTTCACCGAGCTATCGCGCAGAGTCCTGCGGTCGCCGCAGTCTATGAGCCCGAACGGGCACACAGCACGGCCAGTGATTTCCTCGACATCCTCAACGTGCTCGAATCACACGCGACGGAAGTGCTCGGCCGTGTGGCGCCCGAAGAATTCGTCAGCGCAGCAACAGAACTCAAGGAGCGCAGAGTACGGAAGTCACCAGGTGCGATGACGTTCAGTCCGGTGATCGACGGGGAGTTTCTGCCGCGGCGGCCCATCGAGGTATTCACCGAAGGTGCGGCGCACCCAGTCCCGTTGCTCATCGGAACAACCGACCGCGAAGGTGCCCTCTTCGCCCGGATGGGAGAGACGATCCCCACCACGGTTCCGATGATTGAGCTGATGTTCGCGCAAACGGACCCAGACAAGCGTGACGAAGTGCTGGCCGCCTACCCGGACTATCCGGGCCGGCGCGCGGCCACCGATATCGGTGGCGACGTAATTTTCTGGCACCCCACCGTTGAAGCTGCCGACGGGCACAGTCAGATAGCACCGACCTATATGTACAGGTATGACTTCGCCCCGCGCCTGCTGCGGGTGCTCCGGATGGGCGCCACCCATGCGACCGAACTCCCCGCAGTTTTCGGCACCCTCGATAGCCGGGCTGCGAAAGCGCTCACCACGGTTGGCGGCAAAGCGAGCCTTGCGGGTATCAGCGACCGAATCCAGGATCAATGGCTGAGCTTCGCCAAAACCGGATCACCCCTGGCGAACTGGCCCGCCTACGAGGCCCCATCGCGCGCCACCAAGATCTTCGATGTCGAGGACAGGATCGAGAGCGATCCGCGCGCCGCTCGCCGGATTGCATGGCACGGGTACCAGAATTATCGGTGATCGCTCACCGACCGAAAGGCTTTGCCGATGGCTTCGACCAGTGTTTCGCTGAACACGCATTTCACACCAGGGGAAGCGTGGGACCGGGCGTCGGATCTTTCCCGGTTCAGTGAGTGGCTCATGCTGCACGACGGCTGGCGCGGTGATCTGCCGGAGACTATTGGTGAAGGCACGGTCGTGACGAGCGTGGTCTCGGTGAAAGGCATGCGCAATCGCATCGAGTGGACCGTCACCGAGTTCAGTGAACCCCGGCGTGTGGCGCTGAAGGGTGACGGTGTGGGCGGCACGAGAGTGAAGCTGGCACTGTCAATCACACCCGCTGGTGCGGGTTCCGCTGTCGAACTCGATGTCGACTTCTCGGGCCCGCTCGTGGCAGGCCCGATCGGTTTCGGCGTGTCACGGGCGCTGAAAGGCGACATCAAGAAGTCGCTCGAGCGCTTCGACAAAATGGGTTAGCCGCCCCCGGCGCCGAATCTATCTACGGGCGTCAGCCAAAACGGCCCTGAAACCAGGGTTTCGTATGACGCTTACAGATGGATTCCGGGGCAGGAGGGCGCTACACCAATGGCCGTCCGAGCCGGTGCCGCAGCCGGGTGTCCCACAGCAGCAGACGGAAGCTCAGCTGCGACAGCCAAAGTGGCTTTCGGCGCTCACGCTTGACCAGTCGCGCGATGTAGCTCGTGAACCACTCTTCGTCCTCGTCGGTCCAGGGCACACGCAGTGCCGCCCGGAATGGCTCCGGCAGGTATCCGACAGTGCGCCGGTACTTAACCGGCCCGTACCGGGTTTTGATCCATGGTGGGGCGTAGTCGAAGTGCGCGATGCCGAGGAGGAAGTCGCGCACCTCATCGCTGATCTCGATCCTCCCGACCTGCTGCTGCCAGTACTCATCAAATGCGTCGCGGTTGGCCGGCCACAGTTCCGCAGGCATCTGGAGGGTCGTTCCCAGAACCTTGCCCTGCTGGTAGAACACCTCGCGCTGCGGCCCGGCGAGTGGGCCATGGACCCGCTCGTAGATATCCTCCCAGCCTGCGTAGAGGCAAGCCGCGACCCACAGCTGCAGATCTGTGCTCATCGCGTCGTAACTCACCGGGCTATCCGGCGCCGACCGAACTTGCGCGTGCTGGCGGTTCACTGCCTGCCGGTACCGTCGCCGATCATCGGCGTTGCCAAGCATGGCCACCGCGAGATACGAGGCGGTAGTCCGTGCGCGCTTGACGGGATGCCGATCTAGGCGGCCGCTTTCGACGGTGCTGCGGGCCACCGCATATCCCACCGCGGGGTTGGCCAATTGCATGATCACGTTCGCCGTGCTCATCGTCTGCCCCATCGATAACAGGGAGCGGCTGAATGCACTGCTGTCCAAATTATCCAATTCTGTTCTTGATAGGCGTCTCTCTCGCCGCATACACCCTCCGATCACGACCCATCTAATAACGAACGTTATCAGATGGGGGTATCCGTAGTTCGGGGCTTCTGATAACCTTCGTGCTCAGATTCATCCGGGTGACGGTGTCTCTGGTGTTCTCGAACAACGTGGAGGTTCGGTGGGAGTCGAGGTCGCTGTCGAGGGTCTGACGAAGACCTTCGGTTCGCAGAAC
>NZ_JAPEIQ010000045.1 GCF_026041215.1 Hoyosella sp. YIM 151337 | reverse complement strand
TGTAGGTGAGGAACGCACCCAGTTGGGCGAACGCCCACGATGAGTGTGTTGCTCGTTGAGGCTCGCGGAGCCGTACCCGTTCACGGATGCCAGTGAGATCCTCAATGGCGATACCGCGTCCGGTGCGTTCAGCCTCGGCGACGATGGTTTTCGATATTTGGTGGTTCACATCAGCGGCGAACCGTGCCTCTTTGCGGGAGCGTTTCTTCAACAACCGCTTCGCGGACTTGGTCCCCTTGCGTTGCAGTTTCTGACGTAGTTCGCGGTTGCGGGTGCGGCGGTCCTTCGTGGAGCCGCGGCCTGCTGGCCCGTCTGGGGCGTCCGCACCGTACGTGGTCATCAACTCGGTCGCCAATGGCCGGTCGGAGGTGACGGCGATGTTCTCGATACCGAGGTCCACGCCGATCCACCCGTCAGGTTGAGCGAGGTGATCCCCGGTCGTGAGGTCGGCTTCGGGCACGTCGATGGTGGCGATCAGGAACGCTCGCACCTGCCCACCACGTTTCTGGCGGCGGATCACCAGATCTGTTTCACCGCACCGGTACTTGTGCAATAGCGCCACCTGGGCGGGGTCTCCGACGTATCGAATGTCCTTGCACCGCCCATCGACGGTCCAGATCGACACCCAACCAGCGGCCGGGCCGGTGTCGTTGTGCCGCCAGGACAGGCAGCGGGCGTCGAACGGCTGCGCCGCGAACGCCCGGAATTCGACCGACTTGCCGACGATCATGTCGTACCGTTTCGTCCCCGGTTTGCCGTACCGGCCCGCACGCAGATTCGCGTGCTTGGTCCGGTAGGCGTCAGCGACCTTACGAATACAGGACTGCGCGACCTGCGCCCCAAGGCCCCGATGTGCGCGGGCTTGAGCGTAGGTGATGGCGCGTAGGTCTCGTTTGCGGAACACGCGCTGTTCGTGGGCGATCTTCGCGACCAGGGTCGCAGTCTCGTTGCACGCGACCAATGTTCGGCACAGTGCATCCAGTTGGGTGGCGTCTGCCTCCAACCTCACCTG
>NZ_JAPEIQ010000044.1 GCF_026041215.1 Hoyosella sp. YIM 151337 | reverse complement strand
CCAGTTCTGCCGCTACATCTGACCCACGATGCTCCCTATCATCTGTCACAAGGTCCATCATCTTCCTCTCAGACGGACCGAACCCTTACACAGACCATCTGACACGCCCCTTCGATACGAAGAAGATCGGCTGTTCGCTAAGCACGTTTTCCGCGTTGCTCGCAGCGAGAAACTCACCGGGGACCGCCGCCGGACCCGTCAGGGCGGCAGCAAACGGGTGAAACCGATCGTGGCGGCCGCCGCACCGAACGCGTTGTGGACCTGGGACACCACCGAGCTGCGCGGGCCGCGGAACCAGGACCGCTACCGGCTCGCGCTGATCCTGGACGTGTACTCCCGCTACCCGGTGGGCTGGTACATCGGCTACAGCGAAAACGCCGCAGACGCGAAAACCATGTTCACCGCCGCGCTCACCGCGCACGGCGCACCAGCAGTCGTGCACTCCGATAACGGCGCCGCCATGCGCGCCAGCGAACTGACCAGCCTGCTGGAAACACCCCGCACCACGCCACCCTGTCGTACTCACGGCCCCGGGTCAGTGACGACAACCCGTTCTCCGAATCAATGTTCAGAACCCTGAAATACGACCTGAACTGCCCCCTGCATTTCGACAGCATCGAACACGCCCGCCAATGGACCGGGCAGTTCCTGCACACCTACGCCCACCAGCACCGGCACAGCGGCCTGAACTGGCACACCCCCGCCAGCATCTACCACCGCACCGCCCACCACATCCAGCACCAACGGCAACAACACCTCGACCAGTACTACGCCGCACACCCAAAACGATTCCGGAAACCCCCACAAGCACCCAGGCTCCCCGAAGCCACCGGAATCAACACCAAACCACCCCACCTGTCCCAGACAGGCTGACAACTACCGCATGGACGGGGCAGATTCCCAACGGGCGGGCAAAGTTCCGGACGGCCCGTACGTGAGGGGGTGTGTGGTGCGGATTATGAGTTACAGCGCATCGCGCGGTATGCAGCAGTTCTCGACTCGGTGGTCACCGACCGTGAAGAGGTCGTGATCACGCGTTCGGGACATGAGCCGATAGTGATCGGCTCGCTTGCCGGCTTCGAAGCCCTGCGTGAGACCGCGTATCTAATGCGATCACCAGCGAACGCGAGGCGTCTGCTGGATTCGATGGAGCGGCTCGAAGACGGTGAGGGTGAGCGGCACGAACTGATCGAGGATAACGACTGAGCCTGCGGCTGGTGTGGGATATCAACGCGTGGGAGGGGGCCGCTTACCGTCCACGGCCGCTACCTGCGCGAAGACTCAAGCGCATTGAACTAGAGTTTCGGGTGTGATTACTGGCGAGCTGAAGAGCAAAATTGACCGTGTTTGGGACTCGTTTTGGTCTGGCGGCATCAGCAACCCACTTGAAGTGATCGAACAGATCACCTACCTGTTGTTCATCCGTCGGCTGGACGATTTGCAGACCCTCGCCGAAAAGAAGGCCCGCTTCACTGGCGGTGTGATCGAGGATCCGATCTTTCTGCCAGCGCAGTCACATTTGCGGTGGAGCAACTTCAAAAACGAAGCTCCAGATGTCATGTTCAAGATCGTCTCGGAAGAGGTGCTGCCGTTCCTCCGCGGCCTCGGGGGTGACGGATCAACGTATTCCGAGCACATGCGCGACGCGCGTTTCACCGTGCCCACACCGGCGCTGCTATCGAAGGTGGTCGACATGCTCGACGGCATCCCGATGGAAGACCGGGATACCAACGGCGACCTATACGAGTATTTGCTGTCCAAGATCGCGTCCGCTGGCGTAAACGGACAGTTTCGCACCCCGCGGCACATCATCAACCTGATGGTCGACATGACGGCACCCAAACCAACTGACGAGATTTGCGACCCAGCGTGCGGCACAGGCGGCTTCCTCGTGACTGCCAGCGAATACATCCGCGCGAAGCATCCTTCCGCGCTGACGGATGCGACGCAGCGGCAGCACTTCCACCGGTCAATGTTTCACGGCTACGACTTCGACTCGACGATGCTGCGGATCGGCAGCATGAACATGCTGTTGCATGGCATCGAATCCCCGGACATCCGCTACCGCGACTCACTGTCTGAGGGGGCCGCCGGTGACGCGGAGAAGTATACCCTGATCCTTGCTAACCCCCCGTTTGCAGGATCACTCGACTACGAGTCGACCAGCAAAGATCTCCAGCGGATCGTTAAAACCAAAAAGACGGAACTGCTGTTCCTCGCACTCTTCCTGAAGCTCCTGAAGCCCGGTGGCCGAGCCGCAGTCATCGTCCCTGACGGAGTGCTGTTCGGCTCATCCAAAGCACACAAGGACCTACGCAAGACCCTAGTTGAAGAGCAGAAGCTCGACGCCGTCGTGAAGCTCCCTTCAGGTGTGTTCCGACCCTACGCCGGGGTGTCGACCGCCATCCTGTTCTTCACCAAAACCAACTCCGGCGGCACTGACCACGTGTGGTTCTACGACGTCCAAGCTGACGGTTTCTCCCTCGACGACAAACGCAACACGGTCGAAGCCAATGATCTGCCCGACGTCCTCACTCGGTGGGCGTCACGCGACACGACTGAGCGTGACCGTGCCCGCACAGAGCAGTCATTCTGCGTACCAAAAGACGACATCGTCGCGCAGGGATACGACCTCTCCCTGAACCGCTATAAAGAGATCATCCACGACGAAGTTGAGCACCGACCGCCGCTAGAGATCATCGCGGACATCGAAGCTCTGGAAGATGAGATCGCCAAAGGGCTGGCAGAGCTGAAGGCGATGCTGTCGTGAAGATGGTTGCGCTTGGCGAGCTTATAAAATCTGCCAGAGTGGCTCGTGCTGGCACCGACGAATATCCCCTCCTGTCGATGACGATGCGCGACGGTCTAGTCGACCAGAGTGCGAAGTTCAAGAAGCGGGTAGCAAGCAATGACGTCTCAGACTACAAGGTCGTCAGGCGCGGTCAGCTTGTAGTGGGTTTTCCGATTGACGAGGGCGTGCTTGACTTCCAATCGCTGTACGACGCGGGAATCGTAAGCCCTGCTTATGGCATCTGGGACCTCTGCGACGACACTCGCGTCGATGTGGAGTACCTCAAGAAGTACCTGAGGTCCGCGCGTGCGATGGCCTACTACAAGGCAAAACTGAGAGGTAGCACAGCTCGGCGGCGTTCACTCCCGGCGGAGATATTCCTCGCCTTGCCCGTCCCCCTCCCGCCCCTCGACGAGCAGCGCCGCATCACCGCGATCCTCGACCACGCCGCCGCCCTTCGTGCCAAGCGACGCCAAGTGCTCGCCCACCTCGACGATCTCACCCAGGCAATCTTCCACGACATGTTCGGTGACCCTGCCACATGGGCTAGCCGATGGCCGATGGGGGTAATTGGAGACATGACCCAGTCAGCTCAGTATGGGACATCCGCGAAAGCTGGCGACTCCGGTGAGTGGCCGATTCTCCGGATGGGGAACGTAACTGACAGCGGCCGTCTGGATTTGAGAGACCTCAAGTACATCGACCTTTCGGTGGCCGACGTTCCTAAGTACACCGTTCGCCGGGGCGACATGCTTTTCAATCGAACGAACAGCAAGGAAAAAGTCGGCAAGACAGCAGTGGTTCGTACCGACCGGTCGCTCGCATTGGCTGGCTACCTAGTTAGAGTGCGATGCAAGCCTGAGCACCAATCCGAGTTCGTGTCGGCATATCTCACGAGTCCTTTTGGGCAGGCTATTCGGCGGCGCCTCGCGAAAGCTGCTGTCAATCAGGCAAATATTAATGCGTCTGAGCTGCAAAGGATCCCAATTGCCCTACCGAGTTCAGATTTGCAGCGTAAGTTCACCGCCAGGATCGAAAGCGTAGATGCTCAGCGGACCGCAGTGCAGAATCTCCTCATTTCAGATGACCAACTTTTCGCCTCTCTCCAGTCTCGTGCGTTCCGAGGGGAGCTGTGACTGATGCCTGTTGAGATGCGGATGTGGCGAATCGACGGTGAGCGGCCTCGTCCGCTCAAATCGTCAATGCTGCCGAGTGAGGCGGCTCTTGAAGATTTTTTGGAGCAGGATCCTTCGTTGCTGGGCACCCGACTTCTCGTTGTTGGGCGGCAGGTCCGAACGCCTTACGGAAAGTTCATTGATCTCCTTGCCATTGACGGCGACGGAAATCTGCATGTCCTGGAGCTCAAGCGTGACAAGACTCCGCGCGATGTTGTTGCTCAGGTGTTGGATTACGGTTCGTGGGTCGCCACTCTCACTCGCGAGCAGATCATTGACCTCGCCAGTGACCATCTTGGGCAACCCTTCGAAGCGGCTTTCGAGGAAGTGTTCGGCAGTGCTCCTCCCGATGAGTTGAATGCCGAGCTTGAACTCACGGTTGTTGCCACCGACCTTGACGCAAGTTCTGAACGTATCGTGACGTACCTGCGTGACTTCGGTGTCCCCATAAATGCTGTGTTCTTTTCCTACTTGAAGGACGACGACCGCAGTTATCTCGCCCGCTCCTGGCTCGCAACCTCAGAGGAAGGCCAGCCCGCCACGCCGGGAAAGAAGAAGGGCAAGCGGGCGGAGTGGAATGGACAGGATTGGTTCGTATCGTTCGGAGATGGCCTAGGGCGAGCGTGGGAGGATGGCCACGACTACGGATTTGTGTCGGCGGGCGGCGATATTTGGTATTCGCGCACCCTCCGGTCGTTGCCTGTCGGGGCTCGCGTTAACGTACACATCCCATCCCACGGGTACGTTGCAATTGGGGAAACGCTGGGCGAGGCCGTCCGATTCGATGAAGCAAATGTGTTCGTGAAGAACGAGTGGGTACCGCTGGCCAACCAGGCTCTGCGCGCTACGTATTCCCACGGGCCGACGGGACAGCCGCAATCGGATGCTATTGCGGAGTATGTCGTCCCTGTCCGTTGGATCGCCAGCAGGCCCAAGTCCGATGCTTTCTGGGAAAAGGGCATGTTCGCTAATCAGAACAGCGCCTGCAAGCTCCGCCAGGAATTTACGCTCGAACGGCTGGCGAGGCACTTCGGTGTGGACGGAGACAATTCATGAGCAATTTCAACTTCGTGAAGCTGACTTTCCCCGGGCTGCATCCTGATTGTGCGAGGGCCGAGTCGTATTTGATGGCTGATCCGCGCTCGGCTTGTTTCTATAGTCGTCGGGCTGTGGAAACTTTGGTCGGCCATTTGTATGACCTGCTTGGTCTGCCGCTGCCGTATAAGAATGATCTGGCTGCGCGGATCAACGACGCAGGGTTCAAGGCTCGTGCGGGCGTCATGATCAACACGAAGCTGAATCTGATTCGCAAGGCCGGTAATGCGGCTGTTCATGACCAGAAGCCGATCAGGCCTGATATTGCGGAAGCAGTCCTTCGTGAACTGCACCATGTGATGGTGTGGGCCGCGTTCCACTACTCCGCGAACCCTGGCGCATCGCCAACGGGGTCGCAGTTTGACCCCAAACTCGCATCACAGGCTGCGCCGCTGACGAGGGCGGAAGTTGTTCAGCTCGCACAGAAGTTCAAAGCCCAGGATGAAGCCCATGCGAAGCTGCTGGCCGAGAAGGATGAGCTGCTTGTCTCTCATGAGGCTGAGCTCGCGAAGTTGCGTGAGCAAGTCAAGGTAGCTCAAGCGGCGAACACCAAGGTAGACGACCACGACTACACTGAAGCACAGACCCGCGACAAGCTTATCGACTGGTTGCTGAAAGAAGCTGGCTGGCCGCTCGACCAGGATCGTGACCGCGAGTTCGAAGTTACCGGCATGCCCAACACGAAGGGCGTCGGATATGTCGACTATGTGCTGTGGGGTGCCGACGGATTGCCGCTCGCGGTCGTGGAGGCGAAGCGCACTACTAAGAGCGCGCAGATCGGTCAGCAGCAAGCCAAGCTTTACGCCGATTGTCTCGAAGCGCAATTCAAGCGCCGCCCGGTGATTTTCTACTCCAACGGGTACGAGCATTGGTTGTGGGATGACGCGGCGGGGTTCCCGCCGCGCGAAGTTCAAGGTTTCTATACCCGTGACGAGCTGGAGTTGATGATTCAGCGACGCCACACTCGTCTGCCGCTTGCTGCCGCGCCGATCAAGAAAGACATTGTCGGACGCTACTACCAGGAGCGGGCAATCAAAGCGGTCGGCGACGCCCTGACGAAGAAGCAGCGCGAAGCATTGCTGGTCATGGCCACAGGTTCAGGAAAAACTCGCACCGTAATCGCCCTGGTCGACCAGCTGATGAAGGCCAACTGGGTCAAGCGAGTGCTGTTTCTCGCTGACCGCACCGCGTTGGTTAATCAGGCTGCGAACGCTTTCAAAGCACACCTGCCGAGTGCCCCGCCCGTCAACTTGGTGACGGAAAAAGCCACTGACGGCCGGGTGTACCTGTCGACGTACCCGACGATGATGAATCTCATCAACGACGTAGGCGAATCGGGGCGTCGGTTCGGGCCAGGCTACTTCGACCTCATCGTTATCGACGAGGCCCACCGGTCGGTCTATGCGAAATATGGGGCCATCTTCGATTGGTTTGATGGGCTGCTCGTGGGTCTGACGGCGACGCCGAAGGACGAGGTCGACCACAACACGTACCGGCTTTTCCACCTTGAGGACGGTGTCCCCACCGACGCCTACAGCCTTGATGAAGCGGTGGCGGACGGCTTTCTTGTGCCGCCCAAGGGAGTGGCCGTCGGTACGAAGTTCCTCCGCCAGGGCATCAAGTACAACGACCTGCCGGAAGAGGAGAAGGACCAGTGGGACACCCTCGACTGGGGTGAGGACGATCCGCCGGACGAGGTTGGTGCAGAGGAATTAAACCGCTTCCTGTTCAACGAAGACACCGTCGACAAAGTGCTCGGCACGCTCATGCAGCACGGGCACAAAGTCGCCAGTGGGGACCGGCTAGGCAAAACGATTGTTTTCGCCAAGAATCAGGCCCACGCTCAGTTCATCCAGCAGCGCTTCGACATCAGTTGGCCCGAGCACGCGGGCACATTCGCGCGCGTCATCACCCACGGCACACCGTACGCGCAGAGCCTCATCGACGACTTTTCCCAGCAGGACAAAGCACCGCACATCGCCATCAGTGTCGACATGCTCGACACTGGCATCGACGTGCCCGAGGTCCTGAATCTCGTATTCTTCAAGATGGTCCGGTCGAAGTCTAAGTTCTGGCAAATGATTGGCCGCGGCACCCGGCTGCGCCCCGACTTATTCGGACCAGGCCAGGACAAGAAGGACTTCCTTGTCTTCGACTTCTGCGGCAACCTCGAATATTTCAGCCAGGACCTTCCCGGCTCGGAGGGCTCAATCCAGAAGTCGATCACCCAGCGAATTTTTGAGGCGCGCCTCGGGCTGATCACGACATTGGGTGAATCTGAGCCAGACCTGCGCAATGCTACAGCAAATACGCTGCACGAATTCGTCGCTGGCATGAACCTCGACAACTTCCTCATCCGCCCGCACCGCAAATGGGTCGAGCGGTACTCCGACCCGAAGGTATGGGAGACACTCACCACCGAAGACGCCAACGAAGCCGCAGAACACTTGGCTGGTTTGCCATCGACAGCCGTCGACCCTGACGAGGACGCCAAGCGATTCGACCTCCTGGTGCTTCGTCGACAGCTCGCCCAACTGCAATCCGATGCGGTCGCAGCGGAACAGTTGCGCGAAACCATTCAGAACATCGCCTCCGCACTCCTCACCAAGACGGCGATCCCATCCGTCGCGGAACAAGCCGTGCTGTTGGAATCGGTCGCGGGGGATGAGTGGTGGATTGATGTCACCCTCCCAATGCTCGAACTTCTCCGGGTCCGGGTTCGCGCCCTCGTGCGGTTCATTGAGAAGACAAAACGTAATCCCATCTACACCGACTTCGAAGATGAACTCGGCGAATCAATCGCCGTCGACCTCCCGGGGACTACCCCAGGCACCAACTTCGAACGCTTCCGCGCGAAAGCGGCCGCTTACCTGAAAGATCACCTCCACCACGTCGCTCTCCAGCGTTTGCGCCGGAACAAACAACTCACGCCTGAGGACCTTGAGGCCCTAGAAGCGATGCTCATGGAGTCGGGCGTTCAGAAGGCTGACCTCGTGCGGGCTGGTGAGCAGAGCGGGGGGCTGGGCGTTTTCATCCGCTCGCTGGTGGGCCTTGATCGCGCGGCTGCTATTGAGGCCTTCGGGAACTATCTCGACGGCACACAGTTCTCGGTAGACCAGGTCCGCTTCGTCCAATTGATTGTCGATGAGCTCACGGCGAACGGCATCATGGAGCCAAGTCGGCTCTTCGAGTCGCCGTACACCGATCGGGGCCGACCCGACATTATCTTTCCCGACCAGCATGTCGAAGCCATAGTCGAGATCCTTCATGATGTGAAGGCTCACGCCGTGCCAGCTTGAGCCGTCTCGTGTGTTCGAAAACGAAGGCGTCGAAAATGGCCGTAGGAGAGTGCTCGTTGGCTCGGTAAACCGGTCGAATTTGCGCGAATGTCGCCGCGTGACCATCCTTTCCGATTTCCGCGCCTTCCTCGCCGAAAACTAATGCTCATCGGTCACTACCGGTGGAGATCGAGCTTCCACCGGATGATGTCGTCCAAGCTCCCTGGATCTCCCGGCGTGATGACCGGTGGCATCAGCAGACCATCGACATCGATGGGCAGTTCCAGTGCATCGGTGATCTCGCCGAGTTCTTCGGTGAGCTCCTCAGCAGCGTCGTCCTCGGCGGTGCGCTCGCGGAGGTCAAAGTCGACTCCCACGGCATCAGCCGACGCGGTGCTCACCGGGGTTGCAGGCGTTTCGGCCACACAACCGTCAGGCTCGTCTATCTCTACTGTGTATCCAGATTGTGCGTGGTAATTGACGAAAGCGTAGGTTCCGTCGGCGCTGGTCGTTGTTGCCGCGATCGGTTCACCATCGCGGAGCAGTGTGATGGGGATACCGCCGGGGCCGTCAGATGGGTCGTCGCATCCTGAGACCTGGCCACTGATGTCGCGCGCAACGCTGGCGAACCACGTCTGAAAAATCGGTGTGCCGGAGAGCCGGTGGAACTCGAAGCGCAAGGAAGTCAGTTGAACGACTGGCTCGAACCACGCTGACGCCCCGTCTGTGTCACTGCCTCCACCGCGCAACTCACCCGTCACAGGGTTCCACGCCGGTTCGTCGGTCGGCCGGGAACACGAAGGAGATCCGGGGCCGATGCAGTAGTTGAACGTACCCCTGAAGCCCAGCGCCGCTGGAGGGACCGGCTCACCATCGCGGCCGCGCGCCGACACGATCACATAGTCCGCGTCGACGTCACCTAACGTGAACATCCAATTCTCGCCGGGGGTGGGCTCCGCGAACGTATATGTGGTGATCGAGGGTTGGGGATTCGCTGCGGTGGTGCTGAGCGGGTTCACATTCAGGTACGGCAGGTTCCGGCTTGAGCCGTATTTCATACCGGGTGGTGAGCTAGCTGCGAGCCAATTGGTTGTCCCACCGATGCGTTGCGCAGTGCGCGCGTTTGATGTGAGGCTGGCTTGAGGGAAACCGCCGCCAAGTGTCATTGTTCCGGACCAGTTGGTCGCGGTGCCGGTTACGGCGAACTCGGCGTACCCACCGCCCTGCCCATCAACGGTATTAGCGGTTGCGATTGGCGAGAGGGAAAGGATTGCGGCGGCGGTGAATGCGCCGGCCGTGACTGTCTGCCGTTTCATTGCTCTCCACTTAGCGATCTTGTGCCCAATCGCGACGTTACCAAGCTGTGGTTGGCACGTTGGGTGAATCCTCACATGTACTGCACGGCGCGCTATTTCGGCGTATCGGACGAAATGTGACACGGTAACAGAGTGGCCAGCCTTTCCGAGCAGTACATTGCCGCGGTGACGCGTCGGCTTCCGCCCGCGTCGCGACGCGAAATTGCCGAAGAGTTGCGCGCCACGATCGCCGATATGGTGGCGGCGCGTCCAGGCCCTAACGCGGAGTGGGAGACGCTCAATCAACTCGGCGACCCGGCGGTGCTCTCCGCCGAGTACCGCGGATCACCACAGCACCTTATCGGTGCGGAGCTGTACCCGGATTACGTCCGCATGCTGAAAAGTCTTGTGCTGGTAGCTTTCCCGGTTATCGCACTGCTCGTTGCGCTGCCGCGTGTGGTCCTCGGTAACGGGCACCCGGGTGAGGTGATCGCTGCTGCCGGGCTGTGGACGTTCGTTGCCGGCGTGCAGCTAATTTTCTGGATGACGCTGGTGTTTGTGGTTGCTGAGCGGACCGGCAACCGGCATCGGCATTTCACGATGGCGTGGACGCCGGATTCGCTCAGCCGTACGAGCATGAGAACCTCGCGATCTGACGCCGCATTTTCCATCATCGTGTTGCTTCTCGTGCTCGGGTTTGTGCCGTGGCAACAGTTCTTCGCGGCGGTCCCCGTCATCGATCCTGCGCTGTGGCGAGGCTGGCTGCCGGCCATCATGGCGGCGATTGCGAGTTTGCTGCTCGCTGACATCCGCCGCATGCAGACGGGGCGCTGGTCCCGATGGACAGCGACCGTAGCCGTTGTTGGTGATCTTGCGGTAGTAGGTGTTCTGGCGTGGGCGGCCACGGTGAGTCCGCTCGTCAACCCAGAGTTTCTGACAGCTATCGGCGCAGACCCGGCGACGTTTCCGCAGTGGATTCTGGTGGCAATCATTGGTGTGTTCGTGCTCGGTGACGTCGCCGCGGTTGTGGTGGGGGCGCGTGCCCAGCGGTACGACTACCGTGGCGGTAAGCCGGAAAAACCGGGCCAGCCGAGCGCTGTGCAGCGGTGAAGAGACGGAAGAAGGCAGGGGTCGCCCAGATGGGTAGCAACGGTAACGCGGGAAAGACAGTTGTGGTGACGGGAGCGAACGGCGGGATTGGTCTCGCGACGGCGCTGGAACTCGCAGGAAAAGGCTTCGATGTGATCGGCACCGTCCGGTCGGAGTCGGCAGCGAAGAAGGTCACGGAGGCCACGGGCAATGCGGGCGTTAAGGTGCGAACCGTACAGCTCGACGTCACCGACAATGAGCAGACAGCACGCGCGTGGGCCGAAATCGAGTCACTCACCGGCGGCGGCCCGTGGGCGCTGGTGAACAATGCCGGTATTGCCCAGGCGGGCGCGATCGAGGATGTCGATGACGAGGCGGCGCGCCGTCAGATCGACGTGAACGTGCACGGCCCCGCAAAGCTGATGCGCCTTGCACTGCCTGCGATGCGGGAGCGCGGTGACGGCCGGATCGTGAACGTGTCATCGATGTCAGGCAGGGTGTCCTTGCCCTTCTTGGGCTGGTACGCGGCGTCGAAGTTCGCGCTGGAAGCGGTGTCGGACGCAGCACGCCGGGAGGTAGCAGGCTTTGGGGTCAAGGTCATTCTCATCGAGCCTGGCAGTTACGGGACCGGTGTGTGGCAGACGGCGTTTTCGGCGCTGCCGGATCGAGAGAAATCCGCGTACCGCGAGGCGTATGGGATGGTCGATCAGATCGAAGAGAGCGTGTCCGACATGCCAGCGCCGACCCCCGTCGCGAAAACGATTCAGCGTGCACTGAGCGCCTCATATCCGCGGAGCCGTTACCTAGTGGGCGCTGACGCGATCGGCGCTGTGCTCCTGAATGCCGTTACACCAACGCCGGTGGTTGACTATGCGATGCGGTTAGGGATGGGCCTGACTCGCGCACCGAAACCGCTGGAGCGTGTCGTTGACCGGGTTGTCCAGCGGTTGATGTGACGACAGCCATCGGTGTCTCGACGCGGGCGCCGGTAATTGGTACATTCTGTCTCAGGTTTTACGAACGACGAGGTTCGTAAACGAGTTACCTGAGGCAGGTCATATGGCTCCGCAGTACGACGCCGTCATCGTTGGGGCGGGTTTCGGCGGCATGGGTGCCGCAATCGCGCTGAAACAACTCGGACTCGACAACATCGTCATCCTGGAACGTGAAGACGATCTCGGCGGTACCTGGCACGTCAACCGCTACCCGGGTCTTGCTGTCGACATCGCGTCGGTCACCTACTCGTATTCGTTCGAGCCCAACCCGCACTGGTCCCGGCTGTTCGCGCCGGGCGCCGAACTCAAAAAGTACGCGGAACACGTTGCCGACAAATACGATCTGCGCAAGTACATGCGGTTCGGCGCGGTCGTCGGCGGAGCGGTTTGGGACGACGAGGCGCAGCAGTGGACCGTGTCAATCGCCGATCAGGAACCCGTGACGGCCCGGTACATTCTGACTGCGACCGGATTTTTGTCGCAGCCACACACCCCCGAGATCCCGGGTATCGACACCTTCCAGGGCAAGATCATCCACACAACGAACTGGGATGACTCGTACGACCTGACAGGGAAGAAAGCCGCGATCATTGGTACCGGCGCGACTGCGGTGCAACTCATACCAAAGCTCGCCGATCGCGTCAGTGAACTCACCGTCTTCCAGCGCACGCCAATCTGGGTGACGCCCAAGGTGGACACCCCGATTCCGAAGACCGTGCAGGCGCTGTTCAAGCGAATCCCAGCGACCCAGCGTGCTGCCCGGTTCGTCAACACGGCGCTGCTCGAGGCGCTGATGGTAAGTGCGGTTCTGCATTTCCGCCAGGCCCGTGTGCTGAACGAGATCGCTGCGGGAGCTGCCAAGCTGCATCTGCGTGCCCAGGTGAAAGACGCCGAGTTGCGGCGCAAGCTCACGCCCGACTACGACTTCGGCTGTAAGCGCCCCACCTTCTCGAACGAGTACTTCACCACATTCAACAAACCGCACGTCCACCTGCAGACGTCGACAATCGAACGCATCGAGCCTGACGGAATCGTCACCGCGGACGGCAGCAAAGCCGAAATCGACACGCTTGTGCTCGCCACCGGGTTCAACCTCTGGGATGTGAACTTCCCAGCCATCGAAGTACTCGGCCGTAACGGGCGGAACCTTGGAAAATGGTGGCGAGATAACAGGTTCCAGGCATTCGAGGGAATCACGGTTCCGCAGTTCCCGAACTTCATGACGCTCGCGAGCCCGTACTCCTACAGCGGGTTGTCCTACTTCACCACCATTGAAGTGCAGATGAAGCACATCAAGCGACTGCTCGGTGAAGTCAAGCGGCGTGGCGCTACGACGTTCGAAGTGAAGCAGGAGGCGAACGACGCATTCCTCGACCGAATGACCGAGAAACTGGGCGACTCCGTCTTTTACCGAGGCAGTTGCCAGGGTTCACGCAGCTACTACTTCAACCAGCACGGAGAGGCCGCGATCCTGCGCCCCACCTCGACGATCGCTGCACACCGCGAAGCTGAACGCTTCCCGCTGGATAGCTACACCTACAGTTAGTCCACCGCCAACGCACGACAAACGGGACAGATTCACGGGAACGAACTGTGAACCTGTCCCGTTTATCGTGAGTTTGCCCGTAGGCTAGGCGCCTGCCCACCGCAACCCAGCGGTGACCGCAGCCGCCGCGATCAGTACCACCAAGAAGGGCGCCCGTAACGCAAGCGCGACTGCGGCCGTGCCAACTCCCGCGGTGCGGGGCCAATCCAGCACCAAGGTCTGCCCCTCCGAGAATGTTTGTACGACGACAAGCGCTGCGAGCAGTGCCACCGGCACCATATACGCGAAACGCTGCACCACGGGGTGCTCCCGCAACTGTGCCGGGGCCGCGAGACCAGCGAACTTCAAGAAGTAGCAGCCTGCGCAGAGCGCGATAACCGCGAACCACACCGTCATGACCCGGCACCCCGCCTCAAGAAGACTGCAAAAGTGGCGGCCGCCGCGAGCAGCACCGGCAGCCCGGCCGGAAGCAACGGCACCGTCGCGATTGCGATCAGCACGGCGAGCAAGGCCACGACACGCTCACGGCCACCATCCTGCAACCGTGGCCAGATCAGCGCGAGGAACACCGCAGGGCCGACTGCGTCAAGCCCGAGGACAGCTGGATCGGTGACCTGGCCGGTCGCGAGCGCGCCGGCGAATGTGGTCGCGTTCCACAGGACGTAAAGCGTGACTGCTGTGGTGAGAAACGCGAGACGCGCCTCACCGCGGCTGCGGTAACCGATGGACACGGCCGCCGTTTCATCGATGACGCCGTGCGCCGCCAGCGCGCGCTTGCCGCCCCGCCACGCCAGGTGGTCAGCAAGCCGCAACCCGTACAACGTGTTGCGCGCGCCGAGCAGCAGCGCCCCGGCTGTGCCCGCGAGCAGGCTGCCGCCGCTGGCGAAAACACCCGCGAAGGCGAATTGAGACGCTCCAGTGAACGCCGCAAGGCTCAATGCGCATGTCTGCGCGACACTGAGCCCGGCGGTCACCCCTGCGGATCCGAACGCGAACCCAGACAACCCTACGCCCACGCCGACGGCCAGGCCGTTGCGGACAGGGGGCGACAGCACAATCGTCGACATAGCCGGGACGATACGAACCTCCACGCCGCACGGGCTTGAATGTTATTGCACACCTCGCTGGTATGCGCCTGGCGTCACACCCACCGTACGTTTGAAATGACGGGTGAGGTGTGCTTGATCGGCGAACCCTACCTGGTATGCCGTTTCGGCAGGCTTGAGGCCGCGGCGCAGCAATGTTCGTGCCCTCTGCACACGCACTTGGTTCAGGTAGGCGTGCGGCGGCAGGCCGTACGCACGCCGAAATGCGCGCAGCACCGAAAACGTGCTGCTGCCGACGGTGGCGGCCAGCTCCTCAAGCGTCGGCGGATCTGTGAGGCGCGAATGCAGCATGTCCCGGACGTCCCGAATCTCAGGATCGGGGCCAGCAAGTACGGTGCGCTGGCTGCCAAGGTCGGCGACTAATCGACCGAGCGTGCTGCGCAGCAGTGTCGACGCCGCGAGCGTGTCACCGGCTTCAGCGGCATGGTGCGCACCACGAATGAGTAACCACAAGCCGGGGGCGTACGCGGTGGTTCGGGTAAACGCCGGACTGCCACGAACTCCGAGTTCGCGGGCGACTTCACCGACGAGCTGCGTGTCTGGGTAGAGGACTCGGTAGCGCCAGCCCTCCGGGGCGCCCGCGTGCCCCGTGTGCACAACGCCAGGCGGGACAACGACCACCGCGCCAGGACCCGCACGTTCCGTTTCGCCATCGATGAAGTACTCCTCGACACCCGCCTCAATCACCGCGATCGCGTACGTGTCATGGATATGCCGGTCGTAGCGGTAGTCAATAAACCGTGCCGTGAGCATGTCCAGCGAAGGTGCCGTCGGATGCCGCCAGAACCGCGCGGTTTCACCGTGTCGCAGCCCCATCGCGTCACTCATTGCCAAGCCCTCATTTCACTGTGAACTTTCCGCGCCGCGTCGGCATTCCCCCCCGGCAGCCCGCGATAACTGTTGGTTATCACGGCATCGAACAGATTTCTTTGACGTCCTTCCTGATATGGCGGATCCTTCACTTATTAAGCGGACGCACGCGAGTAGATAGAAGCAAAATATGACTTCCCTCGAGGACCCGAAGGACAATCTCTCCGTCACGCCGCCGAAAGAGTGGGCGGCAGGTGTTACTGCCGTGCGGCACGCGATTGAGTATTCGCTGTCGCAGACCTCTGTCCGTAAGACCGCGCTGACGCTGCTGAGCCTGAATCAGGCAAACGGAATCGACTGTCCTGGCTGCGCATGGCCAGAGCCGGACCGGCGGCACCGCAACGAGTATTGCGAAAACGGCGCGAAGCACATCAACGACGAAGCGACGACTCGGCGCGTCACCGACGAGTTCTTCGCGCGGCATTCCATCGCGGAGCTGGACACTAAATCCGATTACTGGCTGAACCAGCAAGGCCGGCTCACAGAGCCGATGGTCAAACGCCCCGGTGCGACGCACTATGAGCGTATTCGCTGGAATGAGGCGCTCGACTTGATCGCCGCTGAACTGCGTGCGCTCGATTCGCCCGACGAGGCGCTGTTTTACACATCGGGGCGGGTGAGCAATGAGGCAGCGTTCCTTCTCCAGCTGTTCGCCCGTGTCTACGGCACCAACAATCTTCCTGACTGCTCGAATATGTGCCACGAGTCGAGTGGGTCGGCGCTGGGCGAAACGCTCGGCATCGGTAAGGGGAGCGTCTCCCTGGACGACATCTACGATGCGGACTTGATTTTCGTCGTCGGGCAAAATCCCGGTACGAACCATCCGCGCATGCTTTCCGCGCTGGAAGAGACCAAACGCAACGGTGGGCACGTTATCGCGGTCAACCCGCTGCCCGAGGCGGGCCTTATTCGCTTTAAGAATCCGCAGAACGCTCGTGGCGTGGTGGGGCGCGGAACTCCAATCGCTGACCAGTTCCTGCAGATTCGGCCCGGTGGCGACCTGGCACTTTTTCAGGCGCTGAACCGCCTGCTGCTCGAGGCGGAAGACGCCGCGCCGGGAACAGTGCTCGACGAGGACTTCATCCGGGCGCACACCACCGGTTTTGAGCTGTTCGCGGACGCCACGCGTCAAGTTTCCTGGGACGCGGTGCTGGCTGCGACGGGACTCGCGCGCGCTGAGATCGAGCAGGTCCACCAGCGTGTGCTGCGAAGCAAGAAGATCATCGTGTGCTGGGCGATGGGCCTCACCCAGCACAAACATGGTGTGCCGACGATCAGGGAGATCGTGAACTTCTTGCTGCTGCGCGGCAATATTGGCCGTCCCGGCGCAGGTGTATGCCCGGTGCGTGGTCACAGCAACGTTCAGGGCGATCGGACGATGGGCATTTGGGAACGGATGCCGCAGGAGTTCATGGACGCGCTCGGCCAGGAATTCGGCTTTACCCCGCCTGCGGCACACGGACTTGACTCGGTCGATGCGATTCGGGCTATGCGAGACGGCCGCGCGAAGGTATTCATCGGAGTCGCGGGGAACTTCGTGCGCGCCACGCCCGACAGCGAGGTCACCGAAGCGGCGTTGCGGCGCTGCCGGCTGACCGTTCAGATCTCCACTAAGCTCAACCGCTCCCACACGGTGTGCGGGGAAATCGCGCTGATCCTGCCGACGCTGGGCCGCAGCGACCGAGATGAGCAGGCTACCGGTGAGCAGTTTGTGACGGTCGAAGACTCGATGAGCCAAGTGCACGCGTCTCGTGGGCGGCTCGAACCGGCTGGGCCGGGTCTGTTGAGCGAGGTGGCAATTATCTGTCGGCTCGCCAGGCGGACTGTCGGTGACAAGGTGTCGATCCCGTGGGATGAGTTCGAGGATGATTACGGCTTGATTCGGGACCGCATTGCGCGGGTCGTCCCTGGTTTCGAAAACTTCAATCAGCGAGTGGAAGCGCCAGCCGGCTTCCGGTTGCCTAACCCCGTCAACGATTATGTTTTCCGCACGCCGAGTAAGAAAGCCGTTTTTACGTGCAATGAGTTCGCGATGCTGGAGGCGCCGGAAGGACACCTGGTCCTGCAGTCGCTGCGGTCTCACGATCAATGGAACACCATTCCGTACGCCATGAATGATCGGTACCGCGGAATCCACAACGCACGGCGCGTGGTGCTTGTGAACCCGGCCGACCTGGAGGACCTAGGGCTCGCTGATCGTGACCTCGTCGACATCATCAGTGTGTGGCACGACGGGGTTGAACGGCGCGCACGAGAGTTCAGTGTGGTTGCATACCCCGCTGCCCGCGGTTCGGCAGCCGCCTATTACCCCGAGACCAACGTGCTGGTGCCCTTGGACAGTGTCGCTGATGTGAGCAACACACCAACCTCTAAAGGCGTGGTGGTGCGGCTGGAACGTGTGGTGGCGACCAACGGCGCGAAGGGGGAGTGAGCGATGGGTCGCGTGACGGCAAGACAACCGGTGCTGCGGATCCGCAACGGCTCGCGTTCGACGCGACCGGACACGCTGGCGGCTGAGGAACCGATGGAAATCCGGGTTGCCGGGCGCCCACTCACCGTCACCATGCGTACGCCCGGGCACGACTTCGACCTCGCGGCGGGTTTCCTCGTCAGTGAAGGCGTTGCGCATGCTGCCAGCGATATCGCCGCGATCCGCTACTGCGCCGGCGCCGCACCCGATGGGCGCAACAGCTACAACGTCGTCGACGTTGCCCTCGCGCCCGGGGTGCAACCGCCCGATGCGTCGCTCGAACGCAACTTCTACACCACGTCCTCGTGTGGTTTGTGCGGCAAGGCAAGTCTGGACGCCGTCCGCACCACAGCAGCATGGTCCGTCGCAGCAGATCCCATGACAGTCGAGCAGGAAGTGCTCTCTGAACTTCCCGAGCACTTGCGCGCCGCCCAGAAGGTGTTCGACAAGACGGGTGGGCTGCACGCGGCCGGGCTCTTCACGTCTGATGGTGAAATGCTCTGTCTCCGCGAGGATGTCGGGCGGCACAACGCCGTGGACAAAGTGATTGGGCACGCGCTGACAGCAGGCATGCTGCCGCTGCGCAACACGATACTCATGGTGAGTGGACGCGCGTCATTCGAGCTTGTGCAGAAAGCGGTGATGGCAGGGGTTCCCATGCTTGCTGCTGTGTCTGCCCCGTCCTCGCTCGCGGTTGACCTGGCGGCGGAGAGTGGGCTCACGCTGGTGGGTTTCCTGCGTGGCGACTCGATGAACGTGTACACGGGTGCCGAGCGGATCAGCCTCCTCCGTGCTCCGGATCCATCTCCGGGTGTCAGCGAAATGGGCTTCAAACGCGCTGTTTTAGCTGACATCCGCAGCTAGATTCGGTGCACTCACGTGCGGACATCGATATCGGCGCCGGACGCGAGATCACCGCACTCCACCATTCGCGTGTCGTGGCGCGCAAGAAAGGCGCGAGCACCGGAGTCGCCGGCGAGCGTTTTCAGCAGGCCGGGCCAGTGGGACCGTCCGATCACCACAGGATGTCCGGGGGCACCGTGATAGGCGGCGCGGGTGAGCCCAGGTGCACTGGAGTGCTGGCCTAGCACTCGAGCTGTCACCGCCGCGGTGACATCAGGAGTGTCGACGGTGTGGAGAACGAGCACACCACATTCGCTCGGGAGAGCAGACACGACCTCAATCACCGTCCGGACAGACTCACTCATACCGCGCTTCCAGTGCGGGACGTAGATTTCACGGGCGGGTTCAGGGAGGCGTGGACGTGCTGCTCCGGTCGTCACCCACACGGAGTCGCAGCCGCCGTCGGCAAGAGCCCGTACGGCAGCAATCAGCCATCGGCCCTGCTCTGCCAGTATCTTCGGCGCCCCATACCGCGTGCCAGCGCCCGCTGCGAGTACCACACCAGCCACAGCACCTCCCATCGTTCCATTGTTACGTGCTGACGAATCAGCAGCGCCATGAGTAGCGGAAATCGCCAACACCCGATTGGATGATCATGTGGAGCTAACGAACCTCACGGCGCAGCTGAAACGGCTCGCCGCGCTACGGACGTAACCATGCCGGCGGTCAGCATGGCGGAATTCAATGCCCTTCCGCGTGCGGAGGCGGTCGCGCGCTTGCTCGGCTGTTGTTCGGCGCGTGCGTGGGCGGAGAACATCGCTGACGCTCGCCCGTTTGCTGATATGGGCGAGTTGCTGCGCGTCGCATCCAAAGCCTTCAGGGCCATCGGTACGGATGACTTCCGCAGCGGCTTCGAAGGGCATCCGCGGATCGGCGAGCGCCCCTCTGCGGGCCACTCTGTTGCACACTCGAAATCAGAACAAGCGCAAGTCGCGGGAGCCCAGGAGGACGTGCTCGCGCAGCTAGCCACGAAGAACCTCGAATACGAATCTAAATTCGGGTTTGTCTACCTTGTTTTCGCGCACGGCCGGTCGGCAGAAGAACTTCTGACAATCCTTACCGATCGTCTCGCCAATGACGCGGACACTGAGTGGCGCAACGCATGCACTGAACTTCAGAAAATCACTCTGCACCGGCTGCGTCAGTTGGTGACCGATGATCGACCAGCGAGGTGACGTATGGGTATTTCTCTGGGCAGCAACCAGTACGGCAAAGCCGAGAACCGGGTCGTGCGTATCTACCGCGACACTCCGCGGCACGAGATACGAGACCTTACCGTTTCCACCGCTCTCCGGGGCAATTTCACGGTTGCCCACACCCACGGTGACCAGTCTCCTGTTCTGCCGACCGATACGCAGAAGCAAACGGTGTACGCCTTCGCGAAGACTCATGGTGGTGGGTCGATCGAGGACTATGGACTTGCGCTGGCACGGCATTTCGTTGACAACACACCACCGGTCACCGGAGCCCGGATAGAAATCGACGAGCACGCTTGGGAGCGCGTTACGGCTAGCGGTGCTGAACACGCTCACACGTGGACGCAGCGCGGGCCTGAGGTGCGAACCGCCGCGATCACCATTTCTGGTGACGGCTCTAGCCAGCAAGCGTGGGTGATCGGGGGGATCAAAGACCTCGTCATCCTCAAATCGACGGGCTCGGAGTTCCACGATTTTCTGACCGACGAGTTCACGGTCCTCGAACCCACGGACGACCGTGTCATGGCGACATCACTTGTCGCGCAGTGGCGTTTCGCTGGCACCGAGCGGACGGGCGAGGCATGGGATGTCGTCTATCATTCCGTACGCCAGATAATCACCGAGACGTTCGCGACGCACCACTCGCTGGCATTGCAGCAAACGCTCTACCAAATCGGTAAGAACGTGCTCGAAGAGCACGAGGAACTGGTGGAGATGCGACTCTCCGCCCCCAACAGGCACCACTTCGTCTATGACATCGAACGTTTCGGCATCGAGAACCACAACGAGGTCTTTCACGCTGATGACCGGCCGTACGGGCTGATTCAGGCTACGGTGGTGCGCGATGACGCACCGGATGCTGGCTCCGCGTGGACGCAACAACGGCACTGGCTGGGCTAAACACGGCCATGTCACAAACCATGTTCCGTGAGCCAGGCCGCGGCGCGGCGCCGCGAGGCCCGGCATAGCCACGCGTCCTGGATCAGTTCGCGCAGCTCACTGCGCGGGATCTCATGGAGCTGGGAGGCCCTGACGAGCACGGATAAATGGCCGTCGAAATGCGGGGTGGTGAAATAGGGGCGCGTGGCGTCCTGCACTAGTGCGTCCTTCTCGCCTGCGTCCGTTACCCAGATCACGATGACGTCGGCGTATCGTTCACCAGTTTCCGGATCGAACGCGTCCGGGCGAGGGTTGCGAAAGAAAATGAATGACTTCCCTCCGACCTGATAGACCGGGTTAGCCCCTGCCTTCTCCACACGAACGAACGGCATGCCGCCCGCGATGTCGTGCACATCCGCTACGGTTGCGGGCTCGTCATCTTGTGCTGTGGCCATCCATTCACGCTATAGCGGTTTGTTGTTTCGGTATCGGGTACTTCGGCACCATGGACCGGTTTCTCGCTATTTACATGAACGACCAGCTTGCGCTCGGCATTGGGTGGCGCCAATTGGCGAAGCGGTCACAGCGCTCTAACCGCGGTACGGAGGTGGGTAACGCTCTCGCGGAGGTCGCAACCGGAATCGCAGAGGATGTCGAGACGTTTCGTGACATGATGCGGCGCTTAGGTTTCCGCGAAAACCCCGTGAAAGTGCTCGGCGCTCTCGCGTCCGAGCGGCTCGGCCGATTGAAGCTGAACGGCCGCATCGTGCGCTACTCCCCGCTGAGCCGTTTCGATGAACTCGACTTTCTTACGATGGGCATAGAGGGAAAGAAGCAGCTGTGGCACACGCTTGAGAGCCTCGCTGATTTGACAACCCGGCTGCCCGAGGTTGATTTTCAGCACCTCATCGACCGGGCGGAACACCAGCGGACGCTCCTAGAACCGCACCGGTTACAGGCGGGCAAAGCAGCGTTTCGTACGCAGTGACACCGTAGCTGTTAGGGGGTTGCGCTGCTGCTCAACTCACGATGGGTCGGTGTGTGTGAGTGCGCGGTATCCGGACGCACCTGCACGATCCACGGCAGCTTTGACGACACCGAAGATCGCGCCTTGCAGCGCAGCCGCGATAAGGACCTCGCGCATGGGATAGTTCAGATCTCGGGGGTCGGGAGCGGTGTCTTCATCACTTCCCACACGCTTCCACAGCTGTTTGAACACCAGTCCTGCCGCGATGCCGCCGAGAACGCTGGTCGCGATGGAAAGCGGCTTATACATCGCCTTCGATACGCTACTCACCGCTGTGACCTCCTTTTGGCGCGTCGCCGCCGAACTGTGAACACGGTGAGCGCAACTCCGAAAACCGCCGCCCCTGAAAGCATCAGTGTTTGAGGATTGTTTTCCGCGACGGTTTTCGCGCGGTCGGCTTGCGCTGCGGCGCTGTCCCGCACACGGCTTGGCACGTCAGCCTTTGCCGCGAGTGCGGCGACGGTGTCAGCCAGCTCAGCGCGCTGCTCTTCGATACGGGCCTGGTTGGTGTCTCCCGGGCTCATTGAACGCTCCTCCTGACTGCGGCGATGTCTTCATTCACGCTGTGGGCGGTGTTTTCAGGTACTGGCGGCATCGCCTTCTTAGCTTGCGAGCGGCCGACGGCTGCGAAGACCGCACCTCCGAGAACGAGCACGCCGCCCACAATCAATGCGGCAAGCCACGGCTGTACGGCGTTCGAGAGGCCGAGCACCGCTGCGGCGATCAGTGTTCCGAATCCGAAGAGCAGGAGCAGTGCGCCTGCCCCGGAAACCCCGATTCCGGTGCTGAAGCGGCTGCTCTTGCCCTTGACTTCCTCGAGCCCCTCGCTTATTTCGGTGCGCACGAGTGCGGACACTTGCTGGGTTAGCCGCTCGACGAGCTGCACTGTTGAAAGCTCGGTTGGTGGGGTCTCCGAGCCGGACGGCCGGGCGGAAGTCTCCGGACGGTGC
Source organism: Hoyosella sp. YIM 151337 (assembly GCF_026041215.1). Lineage (GTDB taxonomy): Bacteria > Actinomycetota > Actinomycetes > Mycobacteriales > Mycobacteriaceae > Hoyosella. The sequence goes on along the minus strand of NZ_JAPEIQ010000044.1, from coordinate 155,093 downwards.
GACGTAGTTTCCTGCGTCATCTCGTCTCCTGTTCCTCACTTTCAGTGGCTGATGTGCCAAGGTCCTGGATGTTCCTCACTTTCGCCTACCCGGCAAAGGCCAGGCGAAACACGGGACCTTTCAGCGCGGTGCTGCGTCGCCCACCGTAAGAATTTTCCGACACGTATCTCCACCTAGTTCTGACTGATTCGCGACGCGATAATCCGCAGAATTTCCAGCACGTGTTGTGAATCACATTAGCGGCGAGCTAATCACCCTCAGCAGACGGAGCAGTAACTGATGAAGACACCCCCGAGACCACTCGCAGCAAAAGGCAGCATCGCGCTGTGCTGCAGCATCGCCTTCATGGTTGGCTGCACCCCCGCTGGTGACCGGAACACCTCTGCGGGCGGGCCTTCGGTACCTCCCGGCGCAACCAAAGAGCAATACGCGGCCGCGCTCGCCGACATGGAGCCCATCCAGCTGACGACGCAAAACGGCGGTTCCCCGGGCTCGCCGCAGGCGGTTGCTACGGAAATGTACGCGGACGCACTCGAGGAGTGGTCCGGGGGAAAGATCACCGTCGACATTGGCTACGGAAACGCATACGCGGACCCCAGTCAGGCGGATCAGGCGCTCGACGACGGCCGACTTGACTTCAGCCAGGTCATCCCACAGTACGACCCGTCACGGTATCGGGCCTACGACCAACTCGACCGGATTAGTCTGCTCGGTTCAACGGCGCCAGCATCTGGCCTGCTGCAAACCAATGCCGCGTTGCTGGACCTTGCGCTGTCGACGCCGGAAATCGAAAGCGAGTTCGCGGCGAACGGCATGAAGGTGCTCCTGCCCGCGGTGCCACGCAATGCGACAGCGCTCACCTGCCGCGAGGCTAATACGCAGCTAAGCGACTCTGCGGGGCGGACTGCGCGGATCGGGGTGGCAGCCCACCGGGAACAGTCTGAAGCACTTGGGCTTTCACCTGTGTCTCTGCCGTATCCAGAAGTCTACGAAGGCTTCCAGCGCGGCACAATTGACTGTGCCGTTGCAGCATTGTTTATTGCCAATCTGGGGGGTTTCCTTCCCGTGGCCAGGCACGTCGTGCTGGATCCGGAAGCCAGCTTTGTCGCGAATCCAGCGGCGTATGCGTTCGGCTTGCGTGCCTGGGAGCAGCTGCCCCTTGCCGCGCAGCAGCTCATTTTCGACCGGCTCGACACTTACATCACGGGCCGGGCAATCGGTGAATGGCTCAGCGTAGTAGAAGCGGTCAGAACAATCGAAGAGAACAACGGCGAAGTGTCGGAGCTAGCGCCAGACGCCCGAGCGGCATTGGCAGCGGTAAACGCACAAATAATTGATAATGTGCGGGCATCGAATGCCATCGCAGACAGCGCAGAGTTTGTTGATAGCGCCGAACTGGCCTTCGGCAGGTGGCGCACAGTCGTTGAAGGTGAACTCGGTTATCCTGCGAATCAGACGTACTACGAATTCGCAGATTCGTTCGATCCAGAGTCGGTCGATCTCACCGCTTACCTCAACCTTCTCGCGACCGAGATTCTGAATTCCCACCGGCCAGAGTCTGACTCGTAAACGGAAGGTATCCTAATGCGTACGGTGGCTTTGGCGGTGAAACTGTCCCGCCTGGTCAACACCGCCATTCAGGCAATCGCAGTGATTGCCGTGGTTGCGATCATGCTTCATACCGTGGCTAATGCGCTAATGCGGTACGCATTGGCGGAGCCTATTACCGGAACTCAAGAGTTTGTGCAGTATTGGTACATGCCCCTGGCGGTGCTTTTGGGGATTTACCTTGCGCAGCGAGGGCGTGATCATATTGAGGCGAGGCTGATTTTTGATCGACTGCCTCTGCGCGTTCAGCTCGAGGCGCAGATATTTGGCCAGGTCCTGGCGATTGCGCTGGCCAGCGCGTTCACCGTATTCGGCATGAACGCCGCAATCGATGCATACATGGTTGGTCAAACCGGCGGAGCAAGCGGGATTGTCACGTGGCCCGTTTACTTCGTTGTCCCCCTTGCCTTCGCGCTGTTCGCGCTGCAGCTCATGCTCGATCTCGTTATGGTGATGCGCTCCAGGAATCCTGACGCGGCAGCTGTCACCACGATTGATTCCAGGGGAAAGTGATGACCAGTATCTTGCCCACTAGAACGCTGATGCAGAACCCAGAACCTGGATCTGCAGCCGGGTCTAGCACGATGCACCGAACCACAACGCGGGTAGTAGTCGCTGCCCTTCTCGCCGCGTGCGTTGGCGCGATGTTCTCCGGCGCTCCACGAGAAGTGGTGGGCCTCGCAGCCGTCGGCATGCTCGTGCTTTTGATGCTGATCAAGCTCCCGGTTGCGATCGCTCTCGCTGTCCCGTCAGTCATCGGTGTGTATGCGCTCGCTGGTGACCGGGCCGCCGTGAACATGCTCGCACACCTTCCCTATGACACGGTGGCGTCCTGGTCTCTCTCGGTGCTGCCGATGTTTGTCTTTATGGGCTTGCTGCTGGCGAAATCAGGGGTGGCGACCAAAATATACGTCGCTGCGCGCCAATGGCTGAGCTGGCTGCCGGGTGGACTTGCAATCGGCACCAACAGCGCAGGCGCTGGAATGGCGGCGGTATCGGGCTCGACGATCGGGATAACCTACACGCTGGGGCGCATTGGCATTCCTGAGATGTTGCGAGCCGGATACGACAAGCGGATGGCGGTTGGCTCCGTGATCGTCGCATGCTTGCCGGGCCATCTCATTCCGCCCAGCATCCTGCTCGTCATTTACGCGGGGATCGCGAATGTTCCCGTCGGCCCGCAGCTCGTCGCCGGCATTGTGCCGGGGATCTTGATCGCACTGTTCTGTAGCGTAGTGATCTTCGCAGTCAGCGTTGCGCGCCCGTCGCTGGCCGGCCGCAACGCTCCATTATCTAGCGGGTCGCGGGCAGGGGGCAGTTCGAAGAACGAGCTGGGACGGTCACTCCTTGCAATTTGGCCGATACCACTTCTGATTGTCGCCGTGGTCGTCAGCATGCTGACGGGGCTGCTGACCGCGACCGAAGCGGGCGCGGGTGGCGCGCTGCTGGCATTGATCGTGACTGTGATGTACAAGCGCAAGAATGGTCCATTTGCGGTAGTGGCCGATGCTGCGACCGAAACAGTGCGCACCGTGGGCGCGATTTTCTTCCTGATCATTGGTGCGTACATGCTCACCCGGCTGCTATCAATCTCGGGGCTTGCCACCGGATTCTCGGACTGGATCACCAGCCTCGGATTGAGTCGCGTCGAGTTTCTGCTCATCATGATGGTGGCTTACCTTGTCATGGGCGCCTTCATGGACTCGCTGTCGATGATGCTTCTCACCATTCCGCTGCTTATCCCGACGCTTGCCGAGCTTGAGATCTCGCTCATCTGGTTTGGTGTCTTCGCTGTCTTGCTAGGCGAACTAGGCATGATTACGCCGCCGGTTGGCATTATCTGTTACATCGTGCACAGCATTGTCAAAGACCCCATGGTGAATCAAGGTCACGACATCACTTTGCGCGACGTGATCGTCAGCATTCTTCTTTTCCTGCCAGTCGTCTTGGTCTTCATCGGGGTGCTGATAGCGTTTCCGGGAATTGTGACATTTCTGCCCGATCTGATCTCTTAGCTCAGAGTGTGGTTGCGGCGTATTTCGTGCACGCCTCGCACCTGGTGAGTAGGTCGTGCTCGCAGGTGATCACGTGGACGAGAAAGCGTTCGGCATCCTCGAGTTGCGCTCGTTGTGCTCGGATCCGGTGGAGTTGCCGTTCGATCACCCGCGTTCTGCCGGGCTCACTGCGGTGCAGAACGTGCCGGATCTCGGGCAGGCTCATGCCGACACTCTGGCAGGCCCGCAGGACCTGCAGGCGGTGCAGGTGTTCCTCGCTGTATTCACGGTGCCCGGACGCTGTGCGGTCCGGTACGACGGCGCCGACGTCATCCCAGTGCCTCAGCACATGCTCGGCAACTCCGAGGCGGCGAGCGGCTTCTCCAATCTTCATGCCGCCATTATTTCCGCTTGACCTCAGGTTGGCCTGAGGTTTTAGCGTCACCTCATGAATACGAGAGAAGCGCGCTTGCCGGAGCCCGTGCACGTCACCGTCGGTGGCGCGAGCGTCGCGGTGTACGAACTCACACCACAGCGAACGGCTTCGCGCGGCGATGTGGTGTTCTGCCATGGAACACCGTGGTCATCTCAGGTATGGGCGGCGGCGGCATGGCACTTAAGCAGCAGTTATCGGGTGTTCCTATGGGACATGCCCGGCTACGGCAGATCAACGAAGGATCCGGCAGTGCCGGTCGATCTAGCCTCCCAGATGACACGATTCGCTCAGCTGCACACGCACTGGCGCCTCGACCGGCCATACGTCGTCGCACACGACATCGGAGGAGCCGTTGCGCTCGGGGCGCACCTGCTGCACAACACTGACTATGCCGGGCTGTTTCTGTGGGACATCGTGACACTCGACCCATGGGGATCGCCGTTCTTCCGTTTGGTCGCTGACCATCCCAACGTTTTCGCGGAACTCCCAGCTGCGCTCCACGCGGCGCTGGTTAAGGCATATATCGCCGGAGCGGCAGGCCACCCGTTGACACCCGGCTGGATCGACACATTGAGCGAGCCGTGGCTCGGGGCGTCCGGGCAGTCAGCCTTCTATCGCCAGATCGCCGCGCTTGACCCCGAACACACCAGGCCCGTCGCAGAAAGCCTGGATCGGGTGCGCTGCCCCGTGAAGATCGGGTGGGGCCAGCAGGACCCCTGGATCCCGGTCAGCCAGGTAGCTCAACTGCAAGACCGGCTCCCTGGGAGCCCTGCAGTAGAAATGCTGACTGGGGAAGGGCACCTTGCCCCTATCGAAACACCCTCGCGTGTGTCACGCGCCCTCACCGACTGGCTCGCTCAGCAGGAGGACGGCGCGAGAGAGTCGAGCAAGAGCCGGTGATCCGGAAAGGCTCCGGTCAGCAGGCGGCAGTACAGGACGGTGCCGTCGCCAAGTAGGATGCTCAGGGCTCGCTTGCCAGCCGCAAGTTTTACAGTGACGCTGCGCCGGAGCCGGGGAGTCAAGGCTCTCAGATCGTCACCGGAGAGAGTGCCTGCCCACGATTCGCCGGAAGAATGCGCTGGAACTAGCGTTCGCGTAGCGAGCCGGTACCGGTCGGTCGCTGTGAGTGTTACTGATTCGGAATCTGCCGCTAAACGCACGCCGTTCAGGATCGGCATATCGGGGTCGTGGATCGTGGTGGCCAGAACGTCGTCGACAGCGCCTGCGAGGACCGGCCCCGGCAGCGAGCAGATCATAAGCTGCGGCTGATGACCGAGCGAAGCCTTGAGCCCGGCAGCAGCCTCCTGGACGGCAGAAGCCCCCTTGGCGGCCTTAGCGGCCTGCTCGTCGATCAGCAGCGCTGCCTCCTCGGCGTCCGCGGTGAAGAACTTCTCGACAATCGGCAACGGCATTCCGATTTCGCGCAGCTGCCGTAACTGGAAGGCACGAGTCAGTTGCGAGGGGCTGTACATCCGGTAGCCGGTCAGCGGAATGACCTCGTCGGGGCGAAGCACACCGGCGTCGTCGTAGAACCGCAATGCGCTCGCGGTCAGGCCGACTAGCTTCGCGAACGCGCCGATCGACATCAGTTCTGTGTCAGTCACCTGATTATCTTCAGGTCTCAACCAGCTCGAAGGTCAACCCCGAACGCAGCCTTGTCCCTTTGCTAGGTGCTGAACTGCCATGGCAGGTGGACGACGATTCGCGCACCACCTGCCGGGCCGTTCCCGAAATCGACACGACCCCCAAGCCTTCGGGCTCTCTCTCGCACGCCCACGAGCCCGAGACCAGATCGCCGGTGGTTTTCCGGTGGGTAACCGCGACCGTTGTCAGCGATGGAAAACACCAAAGCGTCCTTCTCACGGGACAGAACCACCGTCACCTGGGTGGCCTCGGCATGCCGAGCCACGTTGGTTAGCCCCTCCTGCAGCATCCTGAACGCGTCCAGCTCCGCCGCTGGCGCGGCGCACGACGCGTCATGGGGGAACGCGATTGACACCGCAATGCCGTAGCGTGTCTCGAACTTTGCGGCGTAGTCACGCAACGCGCCGTAGAAGCCCAACTCGGCCAGTGAACTCGGCCGAAGCTGTTCGGACAGACGGCGTACCGCAGCAATGGACTCCTGGGCTGTGCCGGTGATATCTGAGTTGAGTTGCAGCAGTTCATCAATCGCCGCCGGAGTGACCGGATCGCTGCGCAGCCGTTCGAGTCGGCGTCGCATGCGGGCGGTGTCGAACTTCAGCGCCGTCAGCAGCCCGCCGAGGTTGTCGTGCAGTTCCAGCGCAATCTGAGTTCGCTCCGCGTCCTGCGCGTTCTCCAGCCTTGACATCAATGCTCGCAGCTGCGACCGCGACTCCACCAGTTCGGCGTGCGAATCTTCGCGTTCGGTAACGTCCAGCGCAATACCCACAACGGCGGGTTCACCGCGGTAGACCACCCGGTTACCGTGCAACTCAATCTGCCGCAGCCCCTGATCGCGGATCTCCGCCTGAATAAGGAAGTGTGGCAGCGGTGCACCCTCTATGCGGTTTTCGTAATGCGCCACCAGCCTTGCGCGTTGCTTAGGCGGCGCGACGTCAGCGACTGAGCGTCCCTCTAGACGCTCCGGCGTGGTCCCGAAGAAGCGGGCGAACTGGCGGTTAACGTAGCGCAGCACACCGCCTTGAGCAAGGTAGATTCCCGCGGCGTTTTGATCCACGATGCCGTGAAAAAGATGCGCCGCATTCGAGGAGAAGTCGCGTTCGAAATCTGACACGGTCACCTCCCTTGGCGCGGCGGAATCCTCACCATGAGATCATGCCGGTGCGCTCGCTGCCGATGCCGTTCGCATGAGGCCACGTCCGATGATGAGTCGCTGAATCTCGCTGGTGCCCTCGTAGAGGCGCAACAACCTGACGTCACGGTAGATCCGCTCGACCGGAACTTCTCTCATATATCCCGTTCCGCCGTGAATTTGCACTGCGAGGTCCGCGACTTTCCCGGCCATCTCGGTGCAGAAAAGTTTGGCCGCCGACGGTGCGATTCGGCGGTCGGTGTTGTCAACCCAACTGCGCGCTGCTTCACGTACGAGTGACCGCCCGGCCATGACGCCAGTTTGCTGATCGGCCAGCATCGCCTGCACTAACTGAAACTCGCCGATGGGTGTGCCGCCCTGGGTGGAGTGAGCGGCGTATTCGACGGATTCGTCGAGTGCGCGCTGCGCCTGTCCGACGGAGAGCGCGGCAATGTGCACTCGCCCGCGCGCGAGGGATGCCATCGCGGCACGATAGCCAATCGCAGCATCCCCACCCACCAGGGCATCAGCTCCGACATGGACATCAGTGAACGTGACATCAGCTGTGCCAGCGCCTTGCTGTCCCATTTTCGCGTCCTTGTGCCCGACGTGGACACCGTCGGAGTCAGCTGGCACGAGGAAGACCGCGATCCCGTTGTCGTCCTGGCCGGTCGGCTTGGTGCGCGCAAAAACTACGAATAGGTCTGCGATGGGTGCGTTGGTGATAAACCTCTTGCTGCCGTTGATGATCCACTCGTCACCGATCGATGTTGCGGTGGTGGTGAGCCCAGCGGGGTTGGAGCCCGCACCGGGTTCTGTAAGTGCAAACGAGGCGACCACGCCGCCTGCTGCCATTCGCGGCAGCCATCGTGCACGCTGCTCGTCGGTGCCGAAGCCGACGAGCACCTGGCCGGCGATGCCGTTATTGGTGCCGAAAAGTGAGCGCAACGACAGGGTCGTGTAGCCCAGTTCCATCGCGACTTCGACGTCGCCGACGAGGTTGAGCCCGAGGCCGCCCCACTCCTCGGGCAGTGCGTACCCGAATAACCCCATCTCGGCCGCGAGGGCGCGCAGATCGTCGGGGATAGCGTCCGTGGTCATGATTTCGTTCTCCCGCGGAACGACCTTCGTGCGCACGAAATGCGTGATTTGTTTGACGACGTCGGCGAGGACATCGTCGGGGACTCCGGCCGCGTGGATCATGTGGTTCTCCTAGGGGTGTGGAGTAGCAAGCTTGTCGGGCCTGAACCTGCGTCAGCGAGCGAAGATCGCAGCGGGATCCATCAGCGTTGCTGTGGACGAGCGGGCGCGCGCGGCAATCGCCGCAGTGTTCGGCAGCAGCTTGTCGAAGTAGAAGCGTGCGAGTGCCAGCTGCTGGTGGTGAAACGGTGTGGCGTCATCCGCGAGAGCGTGAACGACGGCAGCGGCCCGGGCCCAAAAGTAGGCGACCATCCAATACCCGATGAGTTCGAGGAAGTCGGCTGCGCTGGTGCCAATCCGGAGGTCGTCATTCTTTGACCATTCTGCGAGGTCAGCGCTGAGGTCCTCGACGTCATCGCATAGCTTTGCCAGGGTGGCGCGGAACGGCTTGGTTTCCGGATGGATACCTGCCTCACCGGTGAACTCGCGAACGGTACTCAACAGGCCGGCCAGCCTGCGGCCGTCATCACCTAACACCTTGCGCGCGAGGAGGTCGTAGGCCTGAACTCCGTTGGTGCCCTCATAGATTGGGAGAATTCGCGCATCGCGCAGTGTTTGTTCGACACCATAGTCTGTGACGTAGCCTGCACCGCCATGCACTTGCATGGCAAGGGAGGCCACCTCAACCGCCCGATCCGACATGAACGCTTTGGCCATCGGGGTCAGGAGCGAGAGAATGTCGTCCGCGCATTGGCGGGCTGCAGGATCGCTGGACTTCTTGCGTACGTCGACATGCAGCGCCAGCCAGTAGAGAAGCATCCGACCACCGTTGGTCCATGCTGCTTGCGTCAGCAGCATCCGCCGAACGTCGGGCTGATTGATGATCGGATCGGCCGGCATTGCTGGGTCCTGCAGCGATGTGGGTGCACGCGACTGGAGTCGTTCTCGCGCGTACGTCAACGCCATTTGGCCGGCCAACTCGCTTACCCCGAGTGCCTGCAAACCGGTGCCCAACCGGGCGCTGTTCATCATCACGAACATTGCGGCCAAGCCCTTGTTGAGTTCGCCGACAAGGTGGCCCACAGCATTGTCGAACCTCAAGACGCAGGTAGCACTGCCGTGTAAACCCATCTTTTCCTCGATGGCATCGCAAAACACGCCATTGCGCGCACCCACGGTGCCGTCCTTGTCGACGTGCCGCTTTGGCACCGCGAACAGGCTGATACCTCGGGTGCCCGCAGGTGCATCCGGGGTCCGTGCGAGGACGAGATGGACGATGTTCTCCGCGAGGTCGTGCTCGCCGGAGGTTATGAAGATCTTGGTTCCGGTCAGCCTGAATGAGTCATCCTCCGCGGGAACCGCGCGTGTGCGCAGCATCCCCAAATCGGTCCCGCAATGTTCTTCGGTCAGACACATCGTGCCGGTCCACCGGCCCGAAGCCAGTTGCGGCAGATACCGCTTCCGCAACCCTTCGGAGGCGTTCGCGTTCAAACACCGGTAGGCCGCTGTGGAGAGGCTCGTATACAGCGCCCACGACGGGTTCGCTGATGCCAGCATCTCTTTGATCGCGGAGCCGATCATCGACGGCAAACCACCGCCCCCGTCACGCTCCTCACAGTCCACGCCCGGCCATCCGCCGGCCACGAACTTCTCGTATGCCGTCTTGAAGCCATCGGGCGTGATGACGCTGTCACCGTCGCGCCGGCAGCCCTGTCGATCGCCCGAGGCGTTCAGCGGCGCAATAACCCGTGCACAAAAGTCGCCCGCGCCTTCGAGGACACCGTCGATCGTCTCGGCGTCGATCTCGATGCCCGCTGCACGGAGAACTGACGTTGCGTCGACCACTTCGTGCAGTGCAAACTGCATCTCGCGAATCGGTGGTGAATATGTCATCTGCTAGTGCTACCTTCCGCAAGCTGACTGATTACGTGCATTCTGCTAAGCACTCGCTCCCGGGGCAGTCGGAATTGCGCGGTGATCGGTGTCAGAAAAATCCCACGCAGCAGCGCCGCGACTGAGGAGCGTTACCGTGGTCAAATGGGCTGTACCCCGGCGCCCGTGCCAGCCACGGCGGCCAACGTCAGACAGCGAAAGATTCAGGGACTCATGATCGACGTTCTGTTGGTGGACGACCACACGATCTTCCGCGCCGGACTCATGCGCCTCCTCGAGGAGGATCGACGCATTCGCACTGTCGCGCAGGCAGACGACGGCGCGTCAGCCCTCCGGCTATTGCGCGAACGCTCTTTTGACGTCGTGCTGCTCGACATCAACCTTCCAGTGCGGAGCGGCATCGAGTTATTACCGTCCCTCCAGCGCCTGGATCCACAGCTACCAGTCATCGTGCTGAGCATGTACTCCGCGAAGCAGTACGCGATCCGTGCCTTCGAGGCCGGAGCGCGCGGCTACGTGTCCAAAGATATGGACGCTGAACTCCTGCTCGAGGCGATCCACAAAGTCGTCGAGGGTGGCCGGTACATCACACCAGAGGTTGCAGAACAAATGCTGGAGAAGCTCGATTCTCTTCAGGGTGAGGATCGCCACCTCCAACTGTCTGAACGTGAATACGCGGTCATGATCAAAATTGCCAACGGCGTGAGTCTGACGGCAATCGCACAGGAAATGCATATCAGCATCAAAACCGTCAGTACTTACCGATCGCGACTGCTCAAGAAGATGGGCCTGGACGGCAATGCTGCTTTGGTTCAGTACGCCATGAGGAATCGTCTCATCGACTGATTGGGGTCACTCATTGCAGCGAGGACGCGCGTGCTCTTGAGCAGCTTCCGGTTCGGGTCGTCGACGCGCTTCCGCGGCGGGCGCTATGATCCACAGCAAGGTAGACTTCTACCATGCAAGGGAGGAATGGTAGATATGGGGTTAAATATAAAAAATGAGCGCGTGCACGCTCTTGCGCGTGAAGCTGCCGCGCGGACGGGGCGATCTCAAACGAGTGTCATCGAGGAAGCTTTGCGGCTTCTTCTGGAACGACTCGGCGATGAGGACGAGCATGCCGCAAGGGGGAAAGTGCAACGTATCGACGTAATACTGCAGGACATCGATGCCCGGCTGTCCGATCAAGACCGTGAAATGCTGATTACTGACGACCTCTACGATCAGTCAGGGCTGCCGGAGTGATCGTTGACGCATCAGCATTGCTCGCAATTCTGAAAAATGAGCCCGAGCGTGCCGCATTTGTTCGCGCTCTTGCATCGGCCGATAGGCTCCGCATGTCTGTTGTGAACTATCTCGAAGTGGCGATCAAGATTGACCGGCAACCGGACCCCGTGGTCACGCGACGCTTCAATGAGCTTGTTGACGCTCTTGGCCTGGAATTGGTCGCCGTCACCGTTGAGCACGCGGGCGTCGCTCGCGAGGCGTATCGAGATTTCGGTAAGGGGAGCGGTCATCCAGCACAACTCAACTTTGGAGACTGCTTCGCTTACGCGCTAGCCATCTCAGCGGGCGAGCCACTGTTGTTCAAGGGGGACGACTTCACGCACACCGATGTGGTCGTGGCGGAGTTTTCACTCTGAGTATGGGGTTGATACTTCCCGTGCATCGTCGGGCAACGTGACCACGTGGCGATCGAGTAGGGCGACCTCGTCGGCCTGCACTACTCGCTCGACCGCCTCACGCTGTGTCAACTCTGCCGCCCACCGTGTGCATGCAGGGCGATCTGGCGGGCCCGTACCGCAGCGCGATCCGCTTTCACGTTGAGGTCGCGCCGGGGTGCCATTCCGGCCTGAAGATCCTCGGCATGCCGCATCTGAATTTTCTCCAGGACGGCGGTGTCACGCATCGCCATCTCGTGGAACATTGTTCGCAAGTACTCTGTGACACCGTCGTCACCGCGGGCGTAGTCACGCTGGATACGCAGGAACACGTGTGTCGCAGTGGGGCTTTCAGGTGTGAAGCCCTGAATCCGGATAAGTGTGTACGGCGTTGCGCCCGAGGGATCGATAACGTAGCGCTGCACGTGCAGCGCGGGGGACACGAACGACCCTTCTTCAAGACGGGGCAGCGCAGTGCTGGCGGCGAGTTGCGCGACCTTCAATTCCCATTCCGCTGGCCGGGTCGGAGCCGTCAGGCGTGAGTGCGACACTGACATTTCGGAAACTTCGACTTCCTCAAGCGGAGGCAGTGTGTGGATATCCGGCGGCGCGGCCTCGGGGTACATCGAGAAGACGTTTGTCAGGTCGAGATAGTGTTCGTGCAGCAGCAGGTAATTCGCCTGTACGGGCAGCGCCTCGACTGATGAGGTCCATCCCTCGCCGTCGGCCGACCACGGCATTCGAGGCGGTGGGCGCAAGCTGGCCGCGCCCGGGTCACCCAGCCAGATCCAGACGAACCCAGACCTTTCTTGCACTTGATACTTTGTCAGCCGCGCGCCGCGCGGAACATTCGTTTGAGAGGGCACGCCGACCAGTCGGCCATCAGGGTCGTAAGTGAAACCGTGGTAGCCGCACACGATGCGGTCGCCTTCGCAACGACCTTCAGACAGCGGATAGGCGCGGTGGAGACAACGGTCCTCGAGAGCGACAACCGCCCCTGTGGCGCTCCGGTACAGCACTACGGGTTTGTCCAGTAGCCGCCGTGCCAGCAAATTTCCACGCGTCACCTCCGCGCTCGTCGCGGCGACGTACCAGCAGTTGAAGGGGTAGTTGGTTTTCATAGGTCCAGCACCAGCCTTTCGGACCGGGATCGCGAAACGCAGATCAGGATGGTGTCACCGCTGTCCCGTTCGGCGTCGGATAGGACCGAGTCGCGGTGGTCGGGGGTCCCTTCCAGGACGTCGCATTCGCAGGTGCCGCAGACGCCTTCCATGCACGAGCCGAGGACATCAACGCCGACTGCCTCGACAGCGTCGTAGATGGTCTTGCCGGGCGGGACATCCACGGTGACCCCAGAGCGCTGGCATTCGACAACGAAGGGTGCGTCGCCCTCTGGTGCGGGCTCCACGGCTTTCGCCGCGAAACGCTCCACTTGCAGGCTTCCAGCAGGCCAGTGATCGCACGCCTTCTCAACAGCAGTGAGCAGGCCTTCAGGCCCGCAGCAGTAGACAACGGTGTCGTTCTGCGCTTCAGCCAGCTCCGCCGCGATGTCGATGCGCCCCGTCTCGTCTTTAGGGCTGATGACGACACGATCGCCGTGCTTCTCGAGGTCATCGACGAAGGCCATTGTCTTCCGGGAACGCCCGCCGTACAGCAGCCGCCAATCGGCGCCCGTAGAGATGGCAGCACCGATCATCGGCACCATTGGGGTGATCCCGATACCTCCGGCAATAAACGTGTACTTGCGCGAATTGACGAATGGAAAATGGTTACGGGGACCACGAACGCGTACTGTGGCGCCTTCGCTCAAACTGTCATGGACGAACTGCGAACCGCCACGGCTGGCCGGATCGAGCAGCACTCCGACCTGCCACTCTTTGCGGTTGGACGTATCGCCGCAGAGCGAGTACTGGCGCACGAGCGTTGGTGTCATCATCAGGTCGATGTGCGCGCCAGGCGACCAATCAGGCAGGTCCGCGTCATCTGGGTCCGCCAGGGTGAGGACGACGACGCCCTCCGCCACCGTCTCGCGCTTACGGACCTGGAGGTCGAGCTCAACTTCCCGGTACGCGCTTTTACTGCGCTGGGGTGAATCGGCAATCACGTTTGGAGCGGTCATGACGTCCGCCGAACGGGAATCGAATTGTACTGGTTCAGAAACAGCGCACGCACACGTGTGGGCTCGCCGTCGAGTTGGAGGTCTGGGAAGCGCTTGAGTGTCTGCTCAATCCACAGCTTCAGTTCCAGGCGGGCCAGATTGGCGCCGAGGCAGAAGTGGCGTCCGCGTCCGCCGAACGCCTGGTGCTTGTCCGCGAGTCCAGGCCGGGTGATGTCGAACGTGTCGGGGTTGTCGAAGGCTGTTTCGTCGCGGTTCGATGCGAGATACCACAGCAGAACGCGGTCGCCTTCTTTGATCGTCTTACCGTGCATTTCGACATCACGGGTCGCTGCTCTCGCCATGAACGCGAAAGCGGGATAACAGCGCAGCCCTTCCTCAACCGCAGCGTCGATCAGTTCCGGCTTCTCGCGTAACTGGGCGAGCAACTCGGGGTTGCGCAGCAGTTCGAGCATGGTGGCGCTGTAGGTGGCTCTGGTCGAGTCGTTACCAGCGGACATCAGCAGGATGAAGAACGTCGCTAGCTCAAGCTCATTGAGTTTCTCGCCGTCGACTTCAGCGTTCATGAGGGCAGTGATCAGGTCATCCTGAGGATTCTGGCGACGCTGTTCGATCAGCCCGTTGACGTATTCGATGACCTCCGTGACGATGGCCGCGGTATCCGACCATTGCTCACGGATAGCGGGGTCTTCGAAGGCGGTAAAGACGTTCGTCCAATACACCAGCTTGGCGTCGTCTTCCGGTGGGGTACCGAGAAACGATCCGATGACACGCGCCGGTATCGGCCGTGCGACTTCTGCGACAAGATCGAATTGTTTCTTATCCGCCACACCGTCGAGCACGTGACCGATGATCTGCCTGATGTGTGCTTCGTGTTCGGCGACCCGCTGTGGCGTGAAGGCCTTGATGACGAGCGCTTTGAGCCGGTCATGGCGCGGCGGGTCCATCGAAATCATTTGCAGCCGCTGAATGTCGAGCGGGACGCCGATGTCGTCGAAGTGGAAGATTCCGCGTTTCTCCGATGAGAACGTCTTGTGGTCGCGGCTGACGGCACGAACGTCGTCGAACCGTGTGATCGACCAAAATCCGCCCTCCTCCGGAGCTGAGCGTTGCGGGCTGAAATGCACCGGATCCTCGCGCTGCAATCGCTTGAACAGTGCATAGGGAGGGCCGCCGTCCCACACCCGTGGGTCAGCCAGATCAATGCTGCCGAGGTCGCTGTGCGCTGTCGTACTCATGGGTGCCTCGCTTTGTCGGTGAGATACAAGATCGGAAAGCAGTTTCTGTGGGGTGCTTGGAAGAAACGGTACGGTCAGCGTGCGTTCGCGCCGATGGTGCGGCGATACCAACTTCATCGGATAGTTTGTAACGGCGATACAAAATTGAGAGTGCGAATCACGCACAGATCCAAAGGTCCAGAACTACGCTGCGCACATGGCGCACCGTCAATTTGGTGACCCTGACCGGGCCGCAGTCGCGCATGCCGCGGCAGCGATCACCACACAGCTGGATGACCGCGTGGGTGACGTCGCGCGCGCTACCCAAGAGACGCTGATCCGTGAAATACCGGAGTTGCGTGATGATGCTCAGCTACTGCAGTTGCTCCACGACACAGTGGTGGCGAACATCGACACCGTTTTCGCTGCTATCCGCAACGACATCACGCTCGACCACATTGAGCCCCCGACAACCGCGCTGGAATACGCACGCCGGCTCGCGCAGCGGGATGTCTCTGCGGACGCTCTGGTGCGCGCCTACCGGATTGGTCATCAAACAGTCCTGAACGTTGTGATGGCGGAGATCCGCAACTACGGCCTCGAATCCGGTGTGATGCTCGATGTGATCGAATGGATCACCGCGATCACGTTTAGCTACATCGACTGGATCTCGCAACGCGTGATCGGGGCCTATCAGGACGAGCGAGACCGCTGGCAGGCAAGCCGCACCAGCCTGCGCGCGTCACGTATCCGGGAACTTCTCGAAGCCGAGCACACCGATGCTGATATCGATGTGCTTACCTCGGCCATCAGCTACCCGCTGCGGCGGACACACCTGGCGCTCATTCTGTGGTGCAACGATCAGCGAGGCGGTGGAGAACTCGCCGTCATCGAACGGTTCGTGCAGAGGCTCGCTGACAGCGGCGAAGCGGGCGTGGAGGCGCCACTGTTTGTTGCAGCCGACCGGCTAACGGGGTGGGCGTGGATCCCGATACTCGCAGACGCTAAAGCGACTGTGCTGCAACGGATACGAGAGATAGCTGAGGCGGACTCGGGTGCCCCGTTCCTCTCAGTTGGTCAGCCCCTGCCCGGCTTGGAAGGTTTTCGCCGTTCGCACCAGCAGGCGCGTGAGGCCCGCATCGTGGCGCTCGCTGCCGCACGGCCAGACGTTCGGATTATTAAGGCTAGTGAATGTGGTGTCTTGCTCGCGGGACTGCTCGCCGAAAAGGGTGAGGCAGTGCGGGCATGGGTGCAGGAGGTCCTCGGGCCGCTCGCGTCAGACACGGCAGGCGACGAGCGACTCCGTGAAACGTTGCGCGCGTTCCTGCGTGCTGAATCAGGTTACAAAAGCGCGGCTGAGCACCTGCACATGCATCCGAACACCGTCAGATATCGCGTCCGCCGGGCCCTGGAACGCCGCGGTCGCGAGATCAGCGACGATCGACTCGATGTCGAGGTTGCGCTGCTGCTGTGTCAGTGGCTTAGGGGTGAGGTGGTGGGCTGAATGCGGGCGTCCATGGAATGCCAGCGGTATTGCACTCAGACCGGCGGAGCACATTTGTTCATGAGTTGACCTATTCGGTCGCGGACGGCCTCGGGCAGGAACGTCTTTTGGCTCCTTGCTGTGGCCTTGTACTCAGTGATCCCTAGGATAGTGCCCACCCGATTCGATTCTGATAGACGGGCTGACCGGACTGCAGCGTGTCGCTTAGCTGCTAGTCGACAGACGCATCTTGGCTGCCGCCCGCCTGTAGATTTCTCGCCGCGCGGTGGTTTTTCCATCCGCTAGCGCAGCGATTGCGGGCATTATGAAGGTCTCCCATTTGGGTAACTACATCATCTGTCCGACCCTTCGGTGATCATGCGGATAAGTAGCGAGACCATCAGGTCTTTCTCCCTGGGATCGCTCATGGCGACCATGAGCGTGATGGCGGCGAGCGCGTTGTTGGTAATGCGCGGATTGCCGCCTTCATCCTGCAGAACGCCGTTGCGGGCGAGAAAAGTAACAAACAACGCCGCTGCGCTGCGCTTGTTGCCGTCGGCAAATGGGTGATCCTTAACCACGAGGTACAGCACGTTCGCGGCCTTCTCTTCGACCGTTGGATAAAGGTCCTTGCCGCCGAAGCTCTGGTAAATGGCCGCTATCACTCCGTCCAGTGCTTCGCCCCGCTCACGTCCGAACAGTCCATCAGACTGGAACTCGGCTGCTATTTGGCTGATCACTGTGCGCGCTTCCTCAATTGTGAGAGTCCAGCCCGGCACCGCCGAAGGGTGCGTGTCGATGCGTCCGTCGTCGTAGTCGCGCAGCAGGGTGAGGCCGGGTAGGTAGCCGGAAAGGACATCGGCGACTCCCGCGACGAGCTCGTCGGTAGAACGACTGAGGATGCGGACGATAGAGCCGAGTTGCTCTAGACGTCGCTCGTTGATCGCGGCTCCTTCGACGAGATACTTCTTCAAGACACTGTTTGCCCAGCGCCGGAAGTGGACACCTTCGGTCGACTTGACGCGGTATCCGACCGAAAGGATCATGTCCAGGCTGTAGTGTTCTAACTGCCGTGTGACTACCCGGTCGCCTTCTGGCTGAACTGTCGCAAATTTTGCGACAGTTGAAATCCCGGCGAGTTCTTCGCGGCCCGCATTCGAGATGTGCTTGCCAATCGTTTTGACGTCGCGGCCGAAAAGAGTTGCGAGTTGCTGCCTGGACAACCACACAGTTTCGCCGTCGGCACGCACCGCGAGCTCAACCGTCCCGTCTTGAGTCCGATACATCTCCACCTGCTGAGGTGAAGCGGTCATTGCGCACTCCTTTCTAAGTCCGCGACGATCGCGCTACGAAATTCGGGCTGGCGGGCGATAATGCGGGCAATGTCAGGGTTCAGCACCGTGATGTCAGTGGTTCGCGGGTGTCCTTCGCCTTGAAGACTCGATCCAAAGTCTCGTGCATGGTCTCGTCGTTTTCCGCGCGTCCCTTCCGCCAGGCGGGTAACTTTTCATTGACGGGATGTGGCTGCAGGTCATTTTCAACTCATCACCCTCTTATCCATTTTCCCAGCTTGCGTGAGTTTCAGGCCCCTATCCCATCGCCGGGTTTCATAGCGAAGCTTGCCAGACACCACTGACAATTCGTGGCTCACCGGGCGCCACTCACTCGCGCCCGATACTCGCGCGGTCCCAGTCCTTTCCAGCGCCGGAAAGCCTGTGAAAAGCTCGATACTTCGAGGTATCCAAGCCGGTGGGCGACGTCAGCGACTGGCATCCGTCCCGTGATCAGAAGTTCCTCGGCGAGGCCTTCCCTTATCTCATTGATCAAGGCGCGCAGCGAGGTTCCTTCCGAGGCGAGCTGTCGGCGCACGGTTCGTGTACTGGTATGCAGTTCGCGGGCGACTTCATCAAGCGTGAGCGGCTGCGCTGGATTAGCGAGCAGCAGGTCACGCACTTGCCCAGACAGGCCCGCCCGAGATTTGCGCTGGTTGAGCAGGTCGCGGCATTGTGACTGCGCGATTGCTCGCGCGTACTCGTTCGCTTGCGGCAGTGGCTGATCCAGAAAAGCGGGGTCGATTGCAAGAGTGTTCTCCTCGGCGCCGAAGATCGGTGTAACACCGAAGGTCTCGGCGTACCGCTCGATTCCGTCGTCTGGCTCGGGAAATGTGAAGGTCACCCGTCGCGCCGGGACTGGCTGCGCGAAAAGTTCCTGTTGCAGCGTCGTAATCGCGGCGCTGTCCCGTTCCGTGACGAAGCGGCGCACAGCGACAGGCGCTTCACTGGGGTCGAGAACGAGCCATACCTCGTCTCCGTGCTGCCGTGCAGTGATCTGGCAGAACGCGAAGGTCAGTCCCACGAATCGCAAGCCGACGTCGATGGCGTCACGCAGTGTGGGACTGCTGATGAGCGCGAACCCCCAGATCCCGTACGTGGTGAGGTGGTATTGCCTGCCCACTTCGAGTCCGAGGCCAGGTTCGCTGTGGAGCGCATCGACGATGTTGCTGATGATGCGGAGCTCTTGCCGTGCGTCGACTTCGGTGGCTGGATTGCGCAGGTCGCCCAGAGTGAGCCGAGTCCCTTTGAGGCACGTCTCAGGCGGGGTGCCGCGTGATTGCGCGAACTGAACGAGAAGAGCCGCGCTAGCCGGCGAGCGCGGCAACGCTTCTCTAATCACAGTTCCCCCGGTACGCCGTGGCCATATCTAGTAACTCTCCGGCCAATTATCACCTGTTAACCACGTTCTGACCTCAATATTCTCGATTTCAGTCCCAATTCCGACGAGCACAATGCGAGGACACGAACATGGCAGTTCAGGGAGCAGCCCGGCGTGCACACACACCTTCAGTCGCCATCATCGGCACCGGCTTCGGCGGTTTGGGTATGGCGATCCAGCTGAAGAAGGCTGGCTTCGACAACATCACTCTGTTCGAGAAGACCGATGATGTTGGCGGTGTGTGGCGCGACAACGACTACCCAGGTGCTGCCTGTGATGTCCCCTCGCACCTCTATTCGTTTTCCTTCGAGCCGAAACCCGACTGGTCACGCCGCTTCGCTCCGCAAGCGGAAATCCACCAGTATTTGCGCGACTGCGCCCGCAAATACGGCCTGCTGCCACACATCAAGTTCAGCACGGAGGTGCGTGGCGCGGAATTCGACGAGCAGGCCGGGAACTGGATGATCGAAATCGCTGACGGTTCCACCCATCGGGCTGACGTCGTTATCACAGCAACTGGACAGCTCAGCCGGCCTGCCTATCCCCGCATCCCGGGCATCGACACCTTCGAAGGTGAGATCTTCCACTCCGCCACCTGGAACCATAACTTCCAACTGGAAGGGAAAAAGGTAGCTGTCATTGGCACCGGCGCTTCGGCGATCCAGTTCGTCCCAAGGATTGCGGCGAGTGGTGCGCAGGTGGAACTGTTTCAGCGGGACGCCGCGCATGTGATCCCGAAGCCCGACTACGCCTACTCCAAGGCCGCGGTCGAGCTGTTCCGTCGTGTCCCGGGAGTTGTGCGGCTTTCTCGGTGGGCTACCTACGCCACCCTCGAACCGCGCGCACTCGCGTTCACCACGTTCCCACAGGCGATGAAGATGATCGAGTGGCGCTTCAAACGTCACCTCAAGCAGAACATCCATGATCCGGCGCTTCGTGCGAAGCTCACACCGAAAGATCCGATGGGCTGCAAACGCATCCTGATTTCCAACGAGTACTACCCGGCACTCGCGCAACCGAACGTGGATGTGGTGACGGCCGCGATCACGGAGATCACGCCTGACGGGGTGGTTCCCGCTGATGGCGAACTGCATAAAGTTGACGCCATCATTCTGGGCACGGGATTCCAGGCGACAGAATTCCTCTCACCAATGGAGTTTACGGGCCTCGGCGGGAAGACCCTCAATGAGGAGTGGCGAGACGGAGCGGAGGCGTATCTTGGCATCAGTGTCTCGGGCTTCCCGAACCTCTTCATGCTGTACGGCCCGAACACGAACCTTTCGCACAGCTCGATCGTGTTCATGCTCGAATCTCAGATCCGGTACATCCTGCAAGGTGTCAGACGTCTGGCCAAGGGCGATATCAAGTGGCTCGACGTGCGGCAGCACGTCCAGGGCACCTTCAACGCGCAGGTGCAGAAGAAAATCGGTGCGACAGTCTGGGCTGAAGGCTGCTCAAGCTGGTACAAGACGGCGTCTGGCAAGGTGACGAACAACTGGCCGGGCTTCACGTTCGCGTACCGCCGCGCAACGCGCAGGCTCAACGAGAGCGACTATCACGCTGAGCCCGCTCGCGCACCGCAGTATGTGGGTGCAGTTGCCTCATGAGCTTTCAGCGCCAGCTCATGAAACTGGTAATTCGCGGCATTGTCCGTCCGGCACTCAGCCCCGGCGCGCCGGTGCAGCGCCAGCGCCGCGTGCTCGAACTTGCGGCGCGGGTCGCAAGGACGCCGCGGGGAGTCCAGGTCCGCCGGATCTCATTGCGTGGATGCGCGGCCGAATGGATCACTACCCCCGGCGCGGACCCCCACAGCGCGGTCCTCTATCTCCATGGCGGCGGCTACACGGTGGGCTCGCCCGCAACGCACCGGGCGCTGGCCGCTCACCTGTCAGCCGCATCCGGGATGCCCGTGTTTGTGGCTGCGTACAGACTCGCTCCCGAGCATCCTTTTCCGGCGGCGCTCGACGATGCTGTCACCGCGTACGAAGCGCTGTTAGAGCGTGGTCTCGCTGCCGAGCGGATCACGGTTGCGGGGGACTCCGCTGGGGGTGGCCTCGCGCTTTCGCTCTGTCTCGCGATGCGGGACCGGGGGATGCCAGCACCCGCGGGGCTTGCGCTGCTGTCACCGTGGCTGGACCTCACGCTGACAGACGTTTATGACGACGATCGTGATCTGATGCTGCGCGCCAGCTGGCTTCGTGCTTGCGCCGAAAGGTACTGCGCTGGGGATCCTGGAGCCGCGGCGGCGGGAGCGGCGGTGCTCGCACCGCTATCGGCGGACCTTACGGGACTCCCGCCCATGCTCGTACATGCGGCCAGTGATGAGATCCTCCGTCCCAGTATCGAACGATTCGTTGCGCGCGTGCGCAGCGCGGGCGGGAGGGTGCGCTACCGGAAGCTCAGCGGGATGTGGCACGTGTGCCACCTGCACGCGGGGTTACTTCCCGAATCCGGTAGCGCGGTGCACGAAGTTGGCCACTTCTTGAGAGAAACTGCCACGCGGCTGTCCGGTGACGTACACCACCAGTAAGTACACATGTCTGTCAATATGTGTACTTACTACACACAGAGTGCTATTCTGTAAATCAGATCAGCAAATCAGGAGATCCCATGCCAAGTCCCGCGGGCGCAACGTCAGTGCCGGAACAGTCGCGTGGTGGCCTCATGGCGAGGAGGCCGACGATGATTCATGCGTCCACTAGTCTGAAGCGCATGGTTGAGGCCGAGTGGTCGCCAAATCGGTACCAGCGAACAGCGCTGAGTCTCATGCGCAGTGGCCTCCTAGATGCCCTTGGTGAGCAACTCAGGATCAAAAAGTGGTCTGCGGTCACAATGGCGGACATCGCCGCTGCAGCCGGTGTCAGCCGCAAAACGCTCTATAACGAATTTCAGTCCCGCAGTGGGCTCGCCCGCGCCTACGCGGCCCGCCTCACCGGTGAGATTGCTGACGCGATCGCCCGGGAAATTCAGGCCAGATCTGGTGATCCATACGGTGCTATCCATGCGGCGTACAGCGACTTCTTCGACCGCATCGAAGCGGATCCGCTCGTAGCTTCGCTGCGCGGCCCCGACGCGCCGATTGACCTGCTGCGAATGATCACTGTGGACAGCCAGTTCCTCGTGGATGATGCGTCGCCAGTCATCGCGGAGGCATTCCAGCACAGCTGGGTAGGGGCGAGCGAGCGCGACGCAAACGTCTTAGGCGAAGCAATGACTCGCACCGCATTGAATTTCGTTGCACTCCCGCCCAAGGATCGCGAGGAAGCGATCTCAGGCGTGGCCAGTATCTACGCCCCGTACATCGAGGCAATTTCTGCGTAGCTGAACGACCCAACAACATCATCGCGCCGATTCGCGGTACATCCTGCCCACTCGGCGTGCCTCAACAACTCCGCGTTCACCTGGGCCAGGGAACGCTCATCCGTCATACCCCAAGGAAGGTGTCATGCCTGCAAAAGCCCTAACGACCACGCAGCCCGCCCCAGCTCCACAGCGGAGTTCGTCAGTGACTCCCGCACGCAGCGCGCACCAGATCCTGCCGGTGAAATCCCGAGCGCAGAAAGGGCATCGTGATCCCCTTTCCCGGTTCATTGCCCGCCGGGTAGCGAACGCTCAGACATCAGAAGGGCCGAACTCCACCTTCATGCGCCTGCTTCAGCGGCCCATATGGGACGTCCTGTGCGACCGCTACTTCCGCCTAGAAATTGACGGGTGGGAACGGTTGCCGAACGAGCCGTCACTCCTCGTGGGTGTGCACTCCGGCGGATCACTCACAATGGACGCCTGGACGCTCGTGCATGCCTGGCACCGGCGCTTCGAGGGCAAGCGCATCCTGCACGGCACCGCTCACGACGTCCTCATGGCCGCGCCCCTCATCGGTGACTATTTCAAAGCGGTGGGTGTCATACCCGCATCGCGGCACGGGGTCTCAGCGGCTCTCGGGGCAGGCCGCGACGTGGTCGTCTGGCCTGGTGGCGAGCAAGACGCGATGCGCAGCTGGAGCAAACGGGACAAGGCCGTACTCGCGGGGCGAAAAGGATTTGTGCGGCAGGCCATCCGATCGGGTGTGCCCATCGTGCCCGTAGCAACAATCGGGGGCCATGACACCGTCTTCGTCCTCTCCGAGGGCCGGGCACTCGCACGGTGGAGCGGGCTGAGCAAGCGGCTGCGCGGTGCGACGATGCCGATCATCTCTGGATTCCCCTTCCCGCTGGCAATCGAGATCCTGCCGATGCACATTCCGCTGCCCGCCAAGATCCGAACCGAGATCCTCGACCCCATCACCGTGGACAGCGACCCAGAGCGGGCCAACGACGCAGAGTACGTCGATGCGATTTACCAGCAGGTTGAAGCCGCGATTCAGGCCGGGATGGACCGGCTCGCGCGCCGTCGCCGTTTCCCGATCTTCGGCTGAAACGCCCATCCACTTCCCACCCCGAAAGCACCACGATGAGCATCCACCTCCAAGAACTGACATCGAACGTTACTGGCCGTCACACGGTCGAGCGGCCCACGACTCTCACCATGGCTTCAGTCACGCACCTGGCTACACGAATCACCGCCGCACCCGATGCGCAGCGGGCCATTACGACCGCGCCGTACGACGGCTCGATCATCGCGGACCTGCCCGTCTCAACTGCTGAGGACGTCGATGAGGCGTTTGCCATGGCGCGTGAGGCGCAACGGGCTTGGGCGGCAACGCCTATCAGGAACAGAGCGAAAGTTATCGCGCGCTTTCATGACCTCGTCTTGAGGCGTCAGAACGAGATTCTCGATCTCATGCAGGTCGAGAACGGTAAATCCCGGAAAGACGCTTTCCTGGAAGTCGCGGACATCGCACTCACGGCCCGCTACTACGCTCGTTCGGCGCCGTCACTGCTGAAAGCGAAGCGTCGTCGCGGCGCGTTCCCCGTGCTGACCCACACCACGGAACTGCGGCACCCGAAAGGCGTCGTCACGGTGATCTCACCGTGGAACTATCCTTTCAGCCTTGCCGCTGGAGACACCATTCCGGCCCTGCTCGCAGGCAATGCGGTTGTGCAGAAACCCGATACCCAAACTGCGCTCAGCGCGCTGTGGGCTGTGGACCTCATGTACGAGGCGGGTTTGCCAAAGGGGTTGTGGCAGACAGTGATCGGCCCGGGCAGGGTGCTTGGTGATGCTTTGATGCGCGGCTCCGACTACATGATGTTCACCGGCTCCACCAATTCGGGGCGAGCGATTGCAGGTGATGCGGGCGAGAAACTGATCGGCGCGTCACTAGAGCTCGGCGGAAAGAACGCCATGATCGTCCTCGGCGATGCGGACCTCGACAGAGCGGCCGAGGGCGCGGTACGCGCGTGCTTCGCATCCACTGGCCAGTTGTGCATCTCGATCGAGCGGCTGTACGTGCATGCGTCGGTATACGAGGAGTTTGTGACGCGGTTTATCCGGCGTATCAGCGAGATGCGTGTCGGTGCGGCTTTCGACTACAGCTGCGACATGGGATCACTGACCTCCCAGTCCCAGCTCGCTGCCGTGACGAGCCACGTGGACGACGCGGTCGCCAAGGGTGCCACAGTTCTCGCCGGCGGCAGGGCCCGCCCCGATCTTGGCCCGCTGTTCTACGAGCCGACGGTGCTCGCGGGCGTGACATCTCAGATGGAGTGCTACCGGAACGAAACCTTCGGCCCCCTCGTATCGATATATCCATTCAGTGACGCGAACGAAGCGGTGAGACTCGCCAACGACACCCGCTACGGGCTCAACGCCAGTGTGTGGACCCGCGACGGCAAACGCGGTCGCGCACTCGCCGCCCGGCTGCATGCGGGCACCGTCAACGTCAATGAAGCATTCGCCGCTGCCTGGGGCAGTGTGGACGCCCCGATGGGCGGAATGGGCGATTCCGGTCTGGGCCGCCGCCATGGAGCGGAGGGCCTGCTCAAGTACACCGAGGGCCAGACGATAGCTCACCAGCGAGTCATGGGCTTCCGGCCGCCCGGCCGGATGAGCTTCCCGCTGTGGGCGGCCGCCCTCACCGCGGCTTTCGTGGTGATGAAGAAAGCGGGAATGAAATGACAAGCAGCACTTTTGATTACGACGTTCTTGTCATCGGCTCTGGATTCGGTGGGTCGGTCGCGGCGTTGCGGCTCACTGAAAAGGGCTACCGAGTTGGTGTGCTCGAGGCGGGCCGCCGCTTCGACCGCCACACGCTCCCAAAAACCTCGTGGGACCTGCGGAACTTCCTCTGGGCACCAAAGCTCCGGTGCTTCGGCATGCAGCGTATTCACATGGTCAAGGACGCGGTGATCCTTGCGGCGTCGGGGGTTGGCGGCGGATCGCTCGTGTACGCCAACACGTTGTACGAACCGCTTGAGCCCTTCTACAACGACAAGCAGTGGGCACATATCACCGACTGGCGCTCCGAGCTTTCTCCGCACTATCGGCAGGCCAAGTCCATGCTCGGTGTGCAAACCAACCCGGACGTCACTGCTGCCGATGAGGTGATCAAGCAGGTGGCCGAAGAAATGGGTGCAGGCGAGACGTACCATTCCACCCCGGTCGGCGTCTGCTTCGGCGGTCCGGACACCATGCCTGGTGAAGCCCTTGGTGACCCGTATTTCGGCGGCGTCGGCCCGGAGCGCAACGCGTGCATCCGCTGCGGTGAATGCATGACGGGCTGCAAGTACAACGCGAAGAACACTCTCGACAAGAACTATCTGCACCTCGCTGAACGCAATGGAGCAGAGGTTCGCCCGCTCACGACGGTCACCTCGGTGCGACCGCTCGACGGCCATGGTTACGCCGTCGACACAGTTCGTACCGGGCGCAACGCGCGGCGGCGAAAGAATCTCGCCACGTTCACCGCTGAACAGGTCGTCTTCGCGGCCGGAACGTACAACACCCAGAAGCTCTTGCACCGATTGCGCGACGAGGGCACACTCCCGGCGTTGTCGCCCCGGTTGGGCGAACTCACGCGCACCAACTCGGAATCGATCCTCGGCGCCAAGAGCCGTACCGCGGCCAACGACTACACCCGCGGCGTTGCGATCACCTCGTCGTTCCACCCGGACGAACACACCCACATCGAGCCGGTACGGTACGGCAAAGGCAGCAACGCCATGGGTTTGCTCCAAACCGCACTCACTGACGGCGGCAAGAAGATCCCCCGCTGGCTTACGTGGGTGCTGACCATGCTCCTGGGGCCGCGCAACCTCACGTGGTTCTCCGTGCGCCGCTGGTCTGAGAAGACCATCATCCTGCTCGTCATGCAGACGC
Organism: Hoyosella sp. YIM 151337; assembly: GCF_026041215.1. GTDB lineage: Bacteria > Actinomycetota > Actinomycetes > Mycobacteriales > Mycobacteriaceae > Hoyosella. The sequence goes on along the minus strand of NZ_JAPEIQ010000044.1, from coordinate 128,803 downwards.
TCGACAACTCGATCAACATCCGCGGAAAGAAAGGCTGGTTCGGCTCGTACCGGCTCACCTCCAGCCAAGGGCACGGTGCACCGAACCCCACCTGGATTCCCAAAGGCAATGAGACCACGCGCCGCGTCGCCGAGAAGATCGACGGCGTTCCCGGTGGCACCATCGGTGAAATCGCGAATATCCCCATGACCGCCCATTTCATCGGCGGGTGCCCGATCGGCGATAGTCGCGACACTGGCGTCATCGACCCCTGGCACCGCATCTATGGTCACCCTGGCCTGCACGTCACCGACGGTTCAGCGATCACCGCGAACCTCGGTGTCAACCCGTCCCTCACCATCACTGCCCAGGCCGAACGCGCACTCGCCTTCTGGCCCAACAAGGGAGAATCCGACAACCGGCCACCCGTCGGATCGGCGTACACAAGGCTCGCGGCCATCGCACCTAAATACCCGGCAGTTCCCGAACACGCGCCCGCGGCCCTCCGGCTGCCAATCGCCGCTGTCACGCACGGCGCCACCCCCTTCACTGACAAGGAAGCATCATGACCATCACGCAAAACACCGCACCTGCCTCTGGGACAAGAGAGTTCAGCGCACCAGCGACGTATACGATCAACGACACTGCCTCCTGTGCCGACGCGGTCGCGCGTCACGCAGCGGACACCCCCGGGTTCCCGCTGTTCCAGCGCAACATCGCCGGCGCCTGGACCGCCGTGAGTGCCGCGCAGTTCAAGAATGACGTCTACAGCGCTGCGAAAGGTCTTATCGCGCTTGGTGTCAATCAGGGAGACCGCGTGGCGCTGCTCGCGAACACGCGCTACGAATGGGTGGTTCTCGACTACGCCATCTGGTCGGCCGGTGCGGTAACCGTGCCGATCTACGCCTCATCCTCGCCGGACCAGGTCGCCTGGATTCTTGAGGACTCGGCAGCGGTCGGACTGATCGTGGAAACGGTGCAGAACAGGGAGACCCTCGATGCGGTGAGCGCCGCGGCACCCGCGCTCACCACCGTGCTGGTGATCGACGGCGGAAACGTTTCCGCGCTGCAAGAGCTCGCCGTGGCTGGACAGGACGTGGCGGACTTCGCCGTCGGTGAGAGAGTGGCAGCGCTCACTGCCGCTGATCCAGCGACGCTGATCTACACGTCGGGCACCACCGGACGTCCCAAGGGTGTGCAATTGACGCACCGCAATTTGCTGTCGGAGTCAGCATCTATTCTGGCCTCAAGCTTCTCGTCGCTGCTCCGAGAAGGCAACAAGACCCTGATGTTCCTGCCGCTCGCGCACGTTTTCGCGCGCGCGATCTCGGTCGCGTGCGTGGAAGCGAAAGTCACCGTAGGCCACACGTCCGACATCCCGAATCTTGTCGAGCATCTCGGAAGCTTCCAGCCAAACCTCATCCTGTCAGTGCCGCGAGTGTTCGAGAAAGTCTATAACTCGGCCCGGCAGAAAGCCCACGACGCGGGCAAAGGCTCGATCTTCGATAAGGCTGCTGATACGGCGATCGCCTGGAGCCAGGCACAGGACGCTGGGAAAACCCCGCTCCCGCTCGCGATCAAACACGCGGTATTCAACAAGCTCGTGTACAGCAAGCTGCGGGCGGCGCTTGGCGGACAGTGCGAACTCGCGATCTCCGGCGGCGCCCCGCTGGGCGCGCGCCTAGGGCACTTCTTCCGTGGGATCGGCGTGACGATTTACGAAGGGTACGGGCTCACGGAGACCTCAGCGGCGATCACCGTCAACACTATCGGCAGGCAGAAGATCGGTACCGTGGGCCGTCCACTGCCCGGCAACCGGGTTCGTATCAATGATGACGGCGAGGTGTTGCTGGCTGGGCCGGTCGTGTTCTCCGGCTATTGGCAGAACGAGAAGGCGACAGCCGAATCGATCGTGGACGGATGGTTCCACACTGGCGACCTGGGGAGTCTCGACAGCGATGGCTACCTTTCCATTACGGGCCGTAAGAAAGAACTGATCATCACCGCAGGCGGCAAGAACGTGCCCCCGTCCGGCCTCGAAGACGTGCTGCGCTCGCATCCTCTGATCAGCCAGGCGATGGTAGTCGGCGATCAAAAGCCCTTCATCGGCGCGCTCATCACCATCGATCACGAAGCGTTCCCGGGCTGGAAGGAACGCAATGGCAAGTCTGCGGGGGCGACCGTTGCCGACCTGCGTACGGACGCAGACTTGCTGGTCGAGATAGAGCAGGCCGTGATGGCGGCCAACAAGGCCGTCTCCAAGGCTGAGTCGATCAAGAAGTACAAGATCCTTGATGTCGACTTCACGGAGGCCACCGGTGAGCTGACGCCGTCTATGAAGCTCAAGCGCAACGTGGTTGCGGAAAAGTTCGCGCCCGAAATCGAGTCCCTGTACAGCTGACAACGCCCAGCACAGCCAATGAAGGTCCCACGATGCGTCTCATCAATCCTGTCGACTACTTTTTCCTTGCCCTCGAAGGGCGTGAGCGTCCGCTGCACGTAGGCGGCCTCCAGCTTTTCACGCCGCCAGCGGGCGCCGGGCCCGACTTCGCGCGGGAGTTGTACACGAAACTCGTTAGCGCGGAAGCAGTGTCGACACGCTTCCGCCAGACGCTGGGCTCGGTATCAGCGCGACCGAAGGCATTGAGTTGGCGCGATGACAAGAACATCGATCTGGACTACCACGTCCGGCTGTCAGCCCTTCCGCGTCCGGGGCGGATCCGGGAGTTGCTGGAGGTGACGTCGCGGTGGCACAGCTCGCTGCTGGATCGCCATCGCCCGCTGTGGGAGATCCATGTGGTCGAGGGACTGCGCGATGGGCGGCTCGCGGTGTACACAAAAATGCACCACGCTCTTGCTGATGGAGTCACCGCGCTGAAATTGATGCAGTCCTCGCTCAGTGAGGATCCCGGCGTGACGGGCGTGCCGCCGCTCTTCGCTCCGCACAAGCGCCACCGGGACGAGGACGCTGGTAGGGGACCGTTCGGTGCGCTCAAGGTCGCGGCCGGCATGGGCATGGAAGCTGTGGGGCTGACGCGTGCGACGGCGGAGATCGGCTGGCAGATCGCCCGGGAACGCGATATGCCACTGCCGTTGCGTGCACCCCGGTCGATGTTCAACGTGCCGATCGGGGGCGCGCGGCGCTTCGCCGCCCAATCGTGGCGTATCGAGCGCGTCAGAGCGGTAGCGAACGCACTGGACTGCACGCTCAACGATGCGGTCTTGGGCATGTGCGGTGGGGCGTTGCGCGCGTTTCTCCTGGAACAGCAGGCGCTGCCGGATGCGCCGCTGGTCGCGTTCGTGCCGGTATCGCTGCACGGCAGAGGAAGTGGAGACGCGAGCAATTCTGTCGCCGCGGTTCTCGCGAATCTGGGCACTGACACTGCCGACCCGTTGCAGCGGATGCAAGCCGTAACTGCTTCGATGCGGCAGGCGAAGCAGATGATGTCCGGTTTGACTCCGTTGCAGGCGATGGCCGTATCAGCGGCAATGCTCGCACCGTTCGCTACCTCGAGTGTGACGCGTGCCGTCGGTGCGGTGCCGCCGACGTTCAACGTCGTGATCTCCCATGTTCCTGGTCCCACACGTGCGATGTACTGGGATGGCGCGAAGCTCGACGGTGTGTACCCGGCATCCATCGTGATGGATGGGGCTGCCTTAAATATCACGCTCACCCGCACGGCAGACACGCTGGACTTCGGAATTATCGGCTGTCGCACCGCGGTTCCGCATGTGCAACGTCTGCTGATTCATCTTGAGACAGCGCTCGCTGAGCTCGAAAATGCTCTCGGACTGGGGGTACCACTGCACCAGCCCTGTGCATCGCTGCGCTGTTGATGACTAAGCCGCTATCTCTACCTGGCAGGCCGCTGCGCCCGGGGAATGATGTGGACCGCAGTCGCCTTAATGACTGCGCTTACCCGGCTGCCGGGAACCAGTCGCAGGTCAGATAGGGCTGGGCGAGTGATATATGCGATGAGCGGAACCCCGGCGTCGAGCTGGATCCGCTGCAGGGGGCCCTCCGAGGTGACGTCACGGACAATCGCCGGTATGTGGTTGCGGGGGCTCGCGGTATATGAGGGAGCAGTTTCCAGGGCGATGTCCTCGGCACGCACGCAAGCCAAGACGTGCGAACCCAGCTGAACGTCGCCCGGATCGAGCGCGGCAAGGGTGCCCGACCGCAGTGCAATCTGTACGAGCCCGCTGCCTCGGCTTTCCAGCTGGCCCGCGAGCACGTTTTCCACTCCCACAGCGTCGGCGACATGTGGTGTGGCTGGCTGCGAGAAGACCGTTTCAACTGAACCCTGCTGGTGTACTTGGCCGTCGACGAGCACCACAATCCGGTCTCCGAGAGCTAGTGCTTCAGAACGGTCGTGGGTGACGAGCAGAGTGGGGGTCCCCATGGTCAACAGGATGCTGCGCAGCTCGCCGCGCAACCGGGCACGGGTGGGGCTATCCAGGGCGGAGAGTGGCTCGTCAAGCAGCAGAAGTCGCGGATGCACCGCAAGCGCGCGTGCGAGCGCGACCCGCTGAGCTTCCCCGCCTGACAGTGTGGGCGTTGTGCGCCCCGCTAGGTGTGAAGCGCCTGCGGTGGCCAGCGCTTGCGATGTGCGGGTGCGCCGTTCCGCGCGGGATAGCCTCGCGAGTCCATAAGACACGTTGGCGTCGACATCGAGATGCGGAAAGAGTGCATGCTCCTGGAAGAGGTAACCAATGCGTCGGCGACGTGCAGGGACGTGGCGGTTACTGCCGACCCATTCCTCGTCACCGAACCGGATGAGTGCGGGCGGGGGCGGCGTATCCAGCCCTGCCACGCACCGCAGGAGGGTTGTTTTGCCCGCACCTGAAGGCCCGAAGAGGACGGTGACCGGTGCGGTTGCGTCGAGCGGCACGTCCAGATCAACATCGAGAGAACGATAGCGGACGCGGGTGCTCAGGGTCGGGGCCATGCGGGCCTGCCTCTGCGGTTGATCGTGTACGTCGTCACGAGCACCACCACCGAGAACAGCAGCAGTACCAGGCTGGTGCGGGCGGCGGTGGCGTGGTCGAAAGCCTGCACACTGTCGTAGATCGATATTGCGACGGTTCGGGTCTGTCCCGGGATGTTACCGCCGACCATGAGTACGACGCCGAACTCTCCAATGGTGTGGGCAAACGTCAGCACCACCGCGGTAAGCAAGCCCGCGCGGGCGAGGGGAAGGACGACCTTGACAATGGTTGCAGGCCACGACCGGCCCAGCACTGTTGACGCCTCGAGCAGCCGGCGGTCGACTCCTGCAAACGACGCCATGAGTGGCTGCACAGCGAACGGCAAGCTGTGCAGCACAGAGGCGATCAGCAGCCCGTTGAAAGTGAACACAATCGGTGAACCGGTCAGTTCAATCCACCACCGTCCGATTGGCGACCGGTTGCCGAGTGCGACGAGGAGGTAGAAACCGAGCACCGTCGGCGGCAGCACGAGCGGCAACGCCACTACAGCTTCGATGAGCACCGTCCACCGCTTGCGGGAAAACGCCAGCCAAGCAGCTAGCGGCACGCCAATGAGCAGCAGCACAATCGTTGTCGCGGCCGCGAGTCGCAGGCTCAGCGCTACAGCATCCCAGTCCACGGCCGCTGGTCAGCCTTCGCCGTCAGTCGGCGGGTAAAAACCGTAGTCCGCCAATATGTCCTGTCCCGCTGGGGAAGTAAGAAACTCCGCGAACGCGTGCGCAGCCTCCGGAGCGCCGCCCAGCACCACGCCGCCCTGAACGAGACGCGGGAAGTCGTCGAGGGGAACCTCGGTGAATGTCCCGTGCCCGCGCAGACCAGGCGACAGCGCGAGGGAAAGCGCGAGTATCCCTGCGTCGGCGTTTCCTGTGGAGGCGAACTCAGCGGCCTGGGCTATGTTTTCGCCGAGCACGAGTTTTCCCTGAAGGGCGCTTAACACTCCCGCGGTGCGCATCGCAGCTTCTGCAGCCTGGCCATACGGCGCGTGCTGAGGATTTGCGATAGCCACTGTTGTGACGTCATCCCGGGTCAGTCCGGAGATCCCGGCTTCGGGGTCAGCAGGCGATCCGTGGGCCGCCCATACGACCAGACGTCCAACCGCGTAGCCGAAAACGTCACGCGGGTCAGCGAACCCCTCGTCGGCGAGCATCTCCGCGAGGGTGATGTCCGCGGAGAGATAGAGGTCGAAGGGAGCGCCGTTGCGAACCTGCTGAACGAAATTGCCGGAGGATCCGTACGACACCGATACCGTCACGTCCTCGTTCTCGGACTGGAAAGCATCAGCGATCTCGTCGAGGGCGAACTTCAGATCAGCCGCAGCCGCAACCGAAATGGTGCGAGTCCCGCCGTCACCATCGTTGGGATGACCGCACCCCGCCAGCACGATTGCAACGAGCATCAGCGGGGCGCCGAAGCGCCGGAACCGCCCTCTCATCATCGCGGCCCTTCCCGTTCGATGATCGCGGTCGTCGCCTTGATAACGACAGTTGCGGCGACCCCGGGTTCTAACCCCATTTCCACTGCAGCTTCGCGAGACATCAGCGACGTCAAGCGGAAGCGCCCCGCCGTCACCTCGACTTGAGCCATGAGGCCATCCATCAGAACTTCTGTCACAATCCCGCTGATTCTGTTACGTGCAGACACACGCTCACCGCCACTGCCAGAACTAGCACGCGCACGGGCGAATGCGGCGATCTGGGCACCGTCGATAACTTGGCGACCAGCGTCGTCGGCGTGGGAAGTCAGCAGATCCTGAGATACCCACCGGCGAACAGTGTCATCACTGACACCAAGAATCTCGGCTGCCTCGCTTAGTCGAAAGTGCGGCATCAAGTCAGCATACAGCCCGCATTATCGGAGCAGTAGCTGGATTAGTTACGATTGTGCGGTGCTGACTTCGGGGAACAATCAAGCGATGTGCACGGACGCCGATCAGTGGGTGCGCGCGGTTCTGGTCCAGGGCGCTTGCAAGCCCTTGCGCGGGATCAGCGGTGGGCTCGGGCTGCCAGTTCCGTTGCGGAGGGCTTCGAAGAACGATGGCAGCAGCTCGTCCGCTGTTATTTCGGGATGCCAGTCCAGTTCAGTATGTGCCCGGCTGCAATCGAGAAGGGGGAGCTGGATGCCCATGTCGAGCCATCCCGGGCCGGTGGGCTGGAGCCGGAGCCGCCAGCTGAGCGCGGCGCCCGCCCGGAGAAGCGAAACCGGCGCTGGCGGCCCGGTGCCTCCGAAGATCTGCGCCCAGCTCTCGCGATCGATTACCGGGGTGGCAGCAAGGTTAAAGGCGCCACCGGCGCGCCGGTGCAGGATGTGAGTGATGGCGCGGGCGACGTCATCCGCATGGATGAACTGGATGTGCAGCTCGTTCGGCAGCGGCGCGAAGCGGAGGAGACCCTCACGCAGCATCACCGTGGGGACGAGCGGCCCCAGAAAGTACCGTGCGACCTCTGAGGCGGCAGGCTCGTGCAGTATCAGCGTCGGCCGCACGCGAGCGATCGTCGTTTCGCCTGCCGCTATCCCGTCGAGCAAGTGCTCGCAAAAAGCCTTATCGACGCTGTAATAGGAGCTGGGAATGCCGTCGTGCGGCCAGGACTCCGTCGCAATCGTGCCCGGCTCGGCAGACGCGTACGTTCCGATCGAGGACATGTGAACCAAGTGCGGAACCTTCTCATCCAGCGCTGCGCTGATGACACGCCGCGTGCCATCGCGGTTGACGGACTTAAGCGCGTCCTGGTTGTGAGAGGGCTGAATGAGCCACGCAAGATGGACTACGGCGTCCGCGTCCCGAAACCGCTCCCGGAGTTCCCGTTCTGCGGAGAGCTCACTAATGTCAGCCCTCACCCATTCGGCTGTGTCATATGGGGGTTCAGGCGGGGGCCGACGCCTGCAGATCCCGACGACGTGGTGCGGGCCGCCTGCATCCGAAGCAAGCGCACGCAGCAGCGCCGTACCCACATTTCCTGACGCTCCCGTAATCACGATGTTCACACTTGCCGGGTGCCCCCGATCCGGCGGGGATAACCGCGAAGCAGGGGGGATTTTGCCCGTTGAGGTGAACGCCAGATGTCTACTGCGCGAACACGCAACAATGCGCGGCGGGTCGACCACGTGACAGGCCTTAGTTGCGCGTACTAATGGTGACAGGGGGCGCAAGGGGGAATCTATGCCTGACACTGCTGGAGCTACTGTGGACACGCTTGCGTTCGTTGCGGGCGCGATCGTTGTGACGCTCGTACTGGTTGGTGTCGGTGCGGTTTTTACGATTTATGTCGTAGCCGTGGCGCGTGGCCGGATCCGCAGTATCGCTCAGCTATCGAACGCCGTCGACGGTTCCGCGGCCAGCCCCGTGGTCTCGGGAGGAGATGCATCCGTAGCAGCCGAAACCTCTTTACCCGCAACGAATACTGAGGTGATCGCGGGTTCACGCATCGTCATCAATAGTGAGAAGACGAGCGAATCGGCGGAGCCTCGCACCGATTCCAGTGCTCGTTCCAGCGGTTCCCATTCCCGAGGGTCGACTACGAGAAAGTCCGCGTCCTTCCCCGCATCGAGGTTGCCGAACCTGGCTTCCATGTCGAGTGCCTTCGCGCCCGCGAGGGTAGCGGTGTACAACAGTGCTGCCGGATCGATCGCGGTCGCGAAAGGTGCTCGTTCACTCATGTGGACTTTGAAGCAGTCGTTGGCCACCCGGCTGATGAGCCATTCGTCGCCGGCGCCGACGTCCGAACCGAGCGCGACCGTCACACCACTGCGCACTGTCCTCAGCCACGGCATAGTGCCGGACCCCAGGAACAGCTGAGACGTCGGGCAATGCGCGATCGACGTGCCGGTGGCGGATAATCGGGCAAGTTCGGCCTCTGTGCAATGCACCGCGTGAGCGAGGATGCTCCGGCGGCCCAGCAGCGACCGTCCACTCGGTTCTGACCCGGGGAGGAAAGCGCCGTCGTAGGTGTCGAGGTAACTGACGGTGCCGAAGTCACGGCACACGGCGTCCACCTCGCCGGTGCCGGGAGCATCGTTTTCGCTCAGATGAGAGTGGAAGTACACGCCCTTATCGCGCAGTTCATCGTAGAGGTCGCCAAGCCATCGCAGCGTCTCCGTAGTCACGGAGAGCGCGAAACGTGGCACCAGCGCGACCTGAAGGTGTGCGAGGTCGGGGCGGTCAGGCTGATCGGCACAATGCCATCGCTCAATTTCCAGGCGGCACAGGTCTTCTGCCTCACGATCGCCGGTGAGAAGCGGCGCTGCGGCTGCAGGTCCACGCGTCTGAATCCCGCGCCCGCTGACGATACGTAACCCCGCCCGTGCGGTCGCTTCGAACAGCGCATTCTGCGCTGCAGGGAACGCGGAACCGAAAACCATCGCTGCCGTGGTGCCCGCTCGAATGCGTGCGGAGCAGAACGCTGCTGCGGCGCGGCGCGCATGCTCCGGCTCGCGCAGACGTGCCTCAGCGGGAAAGATGCACCGATCGAGCCAGTTCAGCAGTGTGCCGCCGCCATGTGCGGCGACAGAGAACACCTGCGGGAAATGCACGTGTGTGTCCACGAAGCCCGGGATCAGGAACGCGGGGCGGTGATCCCGTACAGGCGCGATCCGGAACCTATCGGGCATCGCCCAGAACGGACCCGAATACAGGATCCGTCCGAGGGCATCCACCACGAGCGCACCGTCCGACTCCTCGACGAGCGAATCACGGGCTGCCCAAACCGCGGGACTACCCGTGATATGGAGGAGATGGCCTCGGTGAACCTGCACCTACAAACACTCCCACACTGTGGCCGAACAGGCAGCGCTACCGATTCACACGATTGGTGGGTTACGACGTCAACCGGGCCACTCGCTCGCTGACAGACCGGCCAAGTGCGCGGACCTCCTCCTCGACTTCCGACACTATTGGGGCTGAAATCTTGCCGAGAAGAGCGAGTGTTGGCCCCGATTGCAGGAACGCTCGCATCCAATACAGCAGCCGCACTGACCCGGGTACGTAGATGCGGCGCCGGCGCTTCTCGATACCATCCGCGATGATCCGGGAGCAGTCGTCGAGTGTCGTCGTGGCGTGCAGTGGCCACGGCAATGTTGCGCGCATATCGCGGAAGCTGCGCAGGTCGACCTCCGCGTCGCGCACCATGTCGGTGTCGATCCAGGACGGATGCGCGCACCCCACAGCTACCCCATGCCCCGCGACCTCGGCAGCCAAAGCCGAGGAAAACGACTCAACCCCCGACTTGCTCGCCGCGTACGCAGCAAGGCCAGCCATGGGCGCGAAGCTCGCCACCGACGCGATGACAAGCGCATACCCCTTGCTCTCGATGATCGCGGGCAGAGCGGCACGAACTGTGCGGAATGCTCCAGTGAGGTTGATGTCAATCGTTTTTGCGAACGCATCAGGATCAGTGACCCGCACCGTGCCGAAGGAAGCGATACCAGCATTCGCGACGACAGCGTCGATGCGGCCAAAGTGGTCGAGGGTGCCCGCGACGGCTTTATCGAGGTCATCCTGGCTTGTAACGTCCGCCAGGAACCAGGCTGCGCTGGAACCGATTTCCTTCGCGAGCCACGCTAGTTCGTCGGGCTCGATGCCGGTGAGTGCGACATTCCATCCCCGGTCGGCCAATTCGCGGGCGATTCCGGCCCCGATCCCGCGGGACGCACCGGTGATGAAAGCTGTTCTTCCGTGACTCATCCTTGAACACTACTCGCGTGAGGCGTCGATGAGGGCGAGAAATCGGTCGCTGACCAGTAAGCTCGCACCATGACAGCGAGCCCGCTCCAGGGACACGGACGCAGCAAAGAAGAGCTCGTCGCTACCGCGAATAAGCCACATCAAGTCATCTCATGGGGCTTGTGGGATGCCGGTAATTCGTCGTTCCACGCCCTTGTGGTGACGTTCGTATTCGCCGTGTACCTCGTCAACGCCGTTGGCGAGAACATCACCGGCCCGTTCGCCGCCTCCACGTGGCTGGCGTGGTCGATGGCCATAGGCGGCCTGATCATCGCCGTGCTCGCGCCCGTTACAGGCCAGCGGTCTGACGCTGCGGGGCGGCGCAAACGTGCCCTTGGGTTCCTCACCGTGCTCACGATCATCTGCATGTTCGGCATGTTCTTCGTACGCAACAGCGACACGCCGTTCACGTTCAACCTTGGGTTCACCGAGTTTACGGTGCAGCACTACTACTTCTGGCTAGGGCTGATCCTGCTCGCGCTGGCGGCGGCCTTCTCGGAACTGTCGAACGTCCCGTACAACGCGATGCTTCGGCAGGTGTCCCGCCCAGAGACGGTGGGTAAGGTGTCGGGGCTGGCCTGGTCCTTCGGCTACTTCGGCGGTATTTTCCTGTTGCTTTTCTCGTTCTTCGGCTTCATGGCGGGGGACGGTGACACCAGAGGCTTTCTGGGGCTCAGCACTGACGAGGGTTTCAACGTCCGCTTGGTTGTCGTGATGGCGGCCATCTGGTTCGCGATCCTCGCGGTGCCGCTGTTCCTGACAATTCCCGAGCTGCCGCGCGATCCGCGCGCGGACCACCGGGCCACGCTGAGGCAGTCGTACGCCAAAGTGTTCCGGGACGTCAAAACGCTCTACCGCGAGGATCGCCGCACGGTGCTGTATCTGCTCGCGCAGGGCATCTTCCGGGACGGTTTGTCCGGTGTCTTCGCCTTCGGAGCGATCCTTGCCGTCACCGTGTACGGCATCACTGAGTCCGATGTGCTGCTTTTCGGTGCCGCGGCGAACATCGTCGCCGGTCTCGGTGCCTTATCGGCAGGCTTCTTCGACGACAAGTTCGGCCCGAAGGCCGTGATCGTGACCGGTCTCGTCGCAATGATCGCTACCGGTGTGGTGCTGCTCATCGCCGAAGGGCCCATGATGTTCTGGGTATTCGGACTGATCCTTACCTTCTGGGTCGGTCCAATCCAGTCGGCGGCGCGCACCTTCATGGTGCGGCTGACACCGCCCGGCCGGGAAGGGGAAATGTTCGGGCTCTACCTCATGGTGGGCCGGGCAGTCTCGTTCCTGACGCCTGCGCTCTTCGGCCTATTTGTCTGGATCTTCGCCGGAGACCGGTTCGGAATCATCGGGATAATTCTCGTGCTGAGCGCCGGGCTGGCGCTGGTGCTCGCGGTGAAGAAGCCCGACCAGCTGGGAGTCGGGATGCGGGCTACGCCCCTAGCGCCGCGCGACTGACTCCAGTCCGGGGAGTGCTCGGTGGACGACGCACACCCTCGTCATCGAGGGCCCGACCTACCGGCAACGCACCCGCCCTGAACACACCAACCGTTGGCACGACAGAAAGCGAGACCGATGCCCGATGGACACTCACGGGTAGTCGAACACTAGCGGCAACGACGTGGTTTCACCACCCGGGCAAGCGACACTGGTCGGGCTGTGTAAGGCGACGCCAGCAGGTGCACATTTTGCAGAGATCCGCCTTACGCCAGACGAGATGCCACTGTGCGCATCAAAATGAGACCGCCAGCGATGGCACCTCTAAGCTGGGGTGGGCTCGCTATGGTCGCGAGTAATCTCGGTCTAGGAGGGATTGTGGGGCCTGAGTCAGAGTCGAGCGGCTCCTCGTGGCACGAGTACCACGGAGAATACGGAGAGCTTCACCTCGAGTATGACCGCTTATTCGACTCGTGGAACCTCGTATGTTCACAGGTGATGCTCGGCGGGCTGATCAGCAACCAAAACCGCGGAGGTATCAGAGTTCTCAGCCTCCACCTGGATGACGAAGAATGCTCAGTAACAATTACCGTTCTGCATCATCAAGTTGATCCACCGATTCAAATCAACAATTATGTGGATCTTCGTAAGCTCAGAAGTATGGCTCCCGAAGATGACGCAGCCTCAGCGGCAAGTATATACCTTGAGGACCTTATCCTCCGCCCTTTGACTGGGCCCGAAATCGAGGCCGACATTCAATTCAGCCGACGGTTTCCCCCTTCCTAGCGCGGAATGCTCCCACCACGCGGATTATTGCCGCACTTAAGACACCGCGGCGACCATCACGAACGTCGAGTATTCCTCAACGAAACGGCATCGATGGCTGGTCTGACGGTCGAGCAGGTGTTCTCGCGAGTCCTGCGAGCGGGCGACGGCGCGATCGCGGACCTTGTCGAGGCAACGGACGAAAAAGCTGCCGCGCTCACTCTGAGACTGGGCCGCGAGGTGCGCCTGCGTAACCCAATCTGCACTACATCATGCGCAGTAACTTGTCGGCGACCAACCCTGCCGCACCATCTCCCGTGTGACTCGGGTGCGTAGCTGCCGTAGAAAGAACACCGCCACCGTGGACTGCCCATCTGGAGAAGTCCGCCAGCGCGGACTCGTGCGCCCGCCAGCCTGTGGGACTGCGCGGTCTTTCAGGGCCTGTCCGGGGAGTCCCGGGAATCAGCGGGGTGCTCCTTGTCGGCCCCGTGTGGGGTTTCTATGAGCGTCCGGTGACCGGCGGTGGCGAGGGAACGCTACGTTTGCTCCCATACTTGTATTAGGTAAGACTCATCCGTGATGTTTTCTCCCCAGCCGCGATTTTCTAAGCGCCCATTGATATGGATCCTGACGTGGTACGTGCCAGGGTGCGGGGTAAGTGGCTGGCTGATGCCGGGCCAGCGTTCTGCGGCCCCGGTCCAGAGGTAGAGATCACCAGTTACCGACGAAACGTAAGTGTCAAAGACCTCGGCCCATCCTTCTGTGGGACGGGCAGGCGCGCTGGCTAGCGTTTCTACGCGTATTGAAACTATACCGCTCTCGGCTCCGGTGCAGACGAATATTATTTTCCCATCCGTAGCGGGCTCAATGCAATCATCAGGGAGGATTGGCCACAATGGCAGTCCGCTAGGTTGATCCATTATTGTAAAGTGTCCCCAAGGGTCACCGCTATCCTCTTGGATTAACTTGTCAAACACATTCACCTCCGAATTCTGGGGCGAATACGACTGGGTGGGCAAAGGCTCCCGGTCATCGGATTCATTGTATCCGCATGCGACCAGAAGTGGAACGATGAAGAACATAATCATGAAAACAAACTTCATCGTTCCGCTTCTAAGGCTTATACTCCTCAGGCCTGCGGGAAATGGCGCCGACAGGGAGGTAGTAACGTTGCCGACGCTCATGCCCGATCGTTACCCTTCTGGTCCGTTTATGCCGAGCAGGAACTATCCCTCTGGCAAGGCGCTGAAATCTGCATCCACATAGAATGTGCCATTCTCAAGTACCCTATTGTATAGAACCACAATTGGTCCCGCGTCCGGACTGGTTGTGAGAGGTGACGAGATAGCAGGCTGTATCCGGCGCAGTGATATTCGTTGGGATAGCGCAATGCTGCAGCTAGTGCGGGATGCTTGAAAAGCCCGAGACTATTATGAGCACGAAGATCGATGTTCCTGCCACCCCAGCAAGCAAGGACCATCCGAACGTCGCCGCTGGTGGAAGCCAGCGCTTCACACCGAATGCGATAAGCCCAGCGCTAATTGCAGGCAGAGTGAACAATCCGTACCAAGGCATCACCATCCCTGACTGGACGAGTATCCGGATGAGCAGCGTCCAGAGGATGACTCCTGCGAATAATCCCAGCAGGACTTGAGCTATCCGACCGGGATAATAGGAATGACTGTTGCGTGCGCCATCTGTGGTGCTATTCAAAAATCACTTCCTTCACTCAAATTGGTTGCCGCGCAATGGTTCAGTGACAGCCGCTCCGCTTGCTGAGGCGCTGAGCACGTGAAGTTTTCATTGGGGCCGCCGGCGCGGCGCTGTGTTTGTTGAGGACCTGGCGGGTGGCTGGGTTTGTGGCCTCATCCGGGGCCCGTTGCGTCAACCCACCCCCGGGCGCTGTCGCGCGTCCCCCAATTTCTTCCGCTCCGCTCCCTGAAATTGGGTTCTGGCGAGCTTCTGGTTCTCGCCTCCACGGTTGTGGCCCTCCGTACGGCGTACATCGCGCTGGAAACTGCGCGAACTAACCGAGGCGACACTCGGGAAGACCCGCCGCACGAGGGCAACAACTAAACACCAGGGCTGGGTGCGGAACAACAGTTACATGCCCGGCCCGCCTCCATCGTAGGACAGCACGGGAAGGAATGCGGGTTATATGGGAGCGGATGACACGCCGCGATCAGCCCTGGGTACTTCGCGATCCTAAGACCCGACGCAGCAAGGAAGAGCGCAGGGGGAACCACGCGACACGGCTGCTGTTAGCCTCCACTCGTGAACTCACGCGAATCAGCCCTGGCGCGGTTGCGCGGAGCCTTCGTGGGTTCATTGTCCGGGGCAGTGAGTATCGGCGCGCACGGGGCCGGCGGCGGTGGCATACCGCCCACAACTACTGCGATCCTCCTGCTGGTGGCGGTTAGCGCAGCGTTGGGCGCGGTGGTCAGCGCGCTGCGAGTCACCCAGTGTCAGCGCAGTTGTCTGGTGGCTGCGATCGCGGCCGGTCAGGCGATCGGGCACGTCACGCTGGCGACCGCCGACCATGCGGCCGTCGCGCACCAGCACGCGCACACGCTCGTCCCATCCATGCCGATGATCGCCGCGCACGCGGCGGCCATCGCGCTGACCGCCTTGCTTGTTCGCTTGGCAGAGCGGGCGTACCTGACGGCGTGCGCTCTCTTTTTGCGCATCGTTCTGATCGTCGCGGCCCCACCCAGTCCGGACGCCCAAGCGTGGACTGCGAAACCCACGCATCGCGCGACGCTTCAACCGTGGTTGCTCACATGTGCTGCCGGTGGGACACGCGCCCCTCCGTCTGTGGTCTGAAAACGTCTTCGACGCTGCGAGCCCAGCAACACGATGCCTCGTTCGGGGCGTGGCTTTGTCAACGGCACTGCGCGAGCGGCAGTGCGCGGGTGCCGTTCCGCGAACGACGTGCGCACATGGCGCTGTGTCCGGCGCTCATGTGGTGCACGACGACTGATCCAGAAGAGAGACCACGGATGTCTTTGCATGACGTGCAACAAACAACGGTGACAGCGGCTGAGCCGTCACCAAAAACCACGAGAACATTACCGTTGCGGGCGCTGATTCTCCGCCTGCACTTTTATGCCGGAATTCTCATTGCTCCCTTTCTGCTCATCGCCACGATCACTGGAGGTTTGTACGCGCTCGCACCCGCGCTCGAGAAAGTGCTCTACCGGGATTACCTGACAGTTGACTCGAGTGGCCCGGCTCTGCCGCTGCACGAACAAGTGGAGGCCGCCCAGCGGAGCGTGCCGAACCTCACGGTGAGTGCGGTCCGTCCGGCGGCAGCTCCAGAACGAACGACCTGGGTGCTGTTCGACGATCCGGAACTCGGTGAGTCGGAACGCCGGGCCGTGTTCATCAATCCGGGCACCGCCGAAGCCACCGGGGAGTCGGTTGTGTATGGCAGCAGCGGTGCACTGCCCATGCGAGCCTGGATCTCCCAACTGCACCGGCACTTGCATCTCGGCGACCCGGGCCGGATCTACAGCGAACTGGCCGCATCGTGGCTGTGGGTCGTCGCTTTCGGTGGTGTGTATCTGTGGGTAGCGCGGTACCGAACGGAGCGGGCACGCAATCGTGAGACTGCGCGGTTGCTGACGGTTGACCGCGGAAGCGCCGGGCGTAAGCGCACCCTGAACTGGCATGGCGTCGCCGGAGTCTGGATCGCTGCGGGTCTCGTGTTTCTCTCCGCCACCGGGCTGACGTGGTCGAAATACGCTGGCGAGAACATCGGTGACTTGCGCACGGCTATGAGCTGGACCACCCCACAGCTCGACCGCACACTCACCGGCACCGACGACGTGGTCGCCGGCGGTGGCCACCACCACGGGCACGGCGGCGGTTCCGCGACGGATGCTGATCCGGGGGTGCTCACCCACAGCCTCGAGAACCTGGACTCCGTCCTGGCGACAGCGCGAAACAACGACATCTCGGGCCCGGTGGAAATCGCGATCCCTGGGGCCGCAGACACTGCATTCAGCGTTACTCAAACGCGGCAGCCGTGGCGGTTCGCGACGAGCGCGGTAGCTGTTGATGGCGAAACCGGGGCGGTGACAGATGTGAACCGTTTCGAGGACTGGCCGGTCGCCGCGAAACTCACGGCCTGGGGTATTTCGCTTCATATGGGTCTGCTGTTCGGGCTGTCGAACCAGAGCGCACTCGCGCTTCTGGCGGCGGTGCTGGTTACCGTGATTGTGCGGGGATACGCCATGTGGTGGCAGCGGCGGCCGACCCGTGGCAACCGTCGTTTCGGCAAGGCACCGGCGAGGGGTGGACTGCGCGGAGTCTCACCGGTCGTCGCGGTGCCGCTGGTGGTATGCGCTGCACTGGTCGGTTGGTTTGTGCCATTGCTCGGGGTGAGCTTGCTCGGCTTCCTCGCCATCGACGTCCTGCTGGGCGCTGTCAACCGTCACGAAACCCGCCGGGCGGAATCCCGGCGAAACGTCACCAGCGTGTAATAACCCATCACTAGATTCATGGGTTATGGCGGTGACGAAAGTAATCCGGGGTGCCCACATCGTGACAATGGATCCTGGGCGGCGTGAACTCACAGGCAGCGTCGTCATCGAGGGCAACCGCATCACGGCAGTGGGGGAAGAACCGGAGCTTCCGGAACGCACCACCGTCATCGACGGCCGCGGTTGCGTCCTCACCCCGGGACTGGTCAACACCCATCATCACCTCTATCAGTGGCTGACGCGGGGCCAGGCAGTCGATCACGACCTGTTCAACTGGCTGGTCTCGCTGTACCCAGTGTGGCGCGGTATCGACCCGGACATGGTGTACACCGCGGCGGTCGCTTCGCTCGCCCAGTTGGCGCGCACCGGTTGCACCTCGACCACGGACCACCACTATGTGTTTCCGAAGACGCATCCCGGCGACATTCTGGGCAGCGAAATCACCGCAGCTGCGGCGGTCGGCGTGCGTTTCCACCCGACGCGCGGATCCATGGACCTCGGACGCAGCGACGGTGGCCTTCCGCCGGACGAGATCGTGCAGGACACCGACGAGATACTCGAGGCCAGCGAGAAAGCGATCAGCGATTGGCATGATCCCGCACCCGGCTCGATGCTCCGGATCGGGCTGGCGCCGTGCTCGCCATTCTCTGCGAGCGCTGACCTGCTGCGGGAATCTGCGATCCTTGCGAGGGAGCGGAACGTCCGCCTGCACACGCACCTCGCTGAAACACAGGCTGAAGTCGAATTCTGCGAGGCCCACCTTGGCGGGAGCCCACTCGAGTATGTGAGCAGACTCGGATGGACGGGTCCAGATGTCTGGTTCGCGCATGCGGTTCACCTTGACGATGAGTCCATAGCGGCCCTGGCCGAAACGGGGACAGGTGTCGCTCACTGCCCCACGTCAAACGCGCGGCTAGGAGCCGGAATCGCGCGCGTCCGTGAACTGCGGGCTGCGGGTGTTCCGGTAGGACTCGGCGTTGACGGTGCCGCGAGTAACGAGGGCACGTCGATGATCGAGGAGGTGCGGCACGCGCTACTGTTCGCCCGGGCACGTGATGGCGCCGACGCGATGACGGCACGGCAGGCGCTCGAACTCGGCACCCTAGGAGGTGCGGCGGTGCTGGGCCGGTCGGCGGAACTCGGCTCGATAGAACCGGGGAAACTCGCGGACCTCGCGCTGTGGCGCATCGACGGGCCCCTTCACACTGGCATCGAGGATCCTGTTGTGGCGCTCGTCATGGGCGCTCCGCCACTGGTCGAGCGGCTGATTGTCGACGGGCGTGTCATTGTAGAAGAAGGCAACGTGGTGACGGCCGATGCCGAGAAGGCTGCGAAAGTCGTGATCACCGCGCAGAAGGTGCTGTGGCAGCGGGCGGGGGCGGGCTGATGGATCTACCGACGATCACGACAGTCGAACAAGCTCGCACTCGGGCCGACCTGCGGGGTATGTCGCCGGACTGCGCGTTCCTCGCAGGTGGTACGTGGCTGTTCTCCGAGCCGCAAAACCAGCTGAACAGGCTCATCGATATCACGACGATGGGCTGGCCGCCGCTCACCATTCGCGACGATGGACTGGAAATCGCTGCGACGTGCACCATCGCACAATTGGTCGCGCACGATTATCCCGCGGAGTGGGCGGCAGCGGTGTTGTTCCGGCAGTGCGCGGACTCGCTGCTCGCATCCTTCAAGGTGTGGAACGCCGCGACGGTGGGCGGCAACATGTGTATGGGCCTGCCTGCGGGGTCGATGATTTCGCTCGGCGCCTCGCTCGGGGCAACACTGCGCATTTGGTGTCCGGACGGGGCAGAGCGGACAACCTCGGTGCTCGAGTTCGTCACCGGTGTGCAGACGACGTCGCTGCGGAGCGGGGAAGTGCTTCGCAGCATTCACATTCCGGCTGCTGCGCTTACCAGCAGTGTCGCGTTCCGGCGCATTTCGCTTGCGCCGCAAGGCCGGGCCGGCTCAGTTGTCATTGCGCGGGAAACGAGCGACGGACCGGTCCTGTGCATCAGTGCTGCGACGAAACGCCCGTACCTCATCCCGGCTCGGAGCGGCGTTGACGAGGCTGTGCCCGAGTCAGCCTGGTATGAGGACGCGCACGGCGCCGCTGACTGGCGGCGCAGCGTGACCGCACTGCTTGCCGCGGAAGCACTCGCGGCGCTCGGCGGTGCAGAATGATTACTGTCAACGGGCGTGGTGTGGCGGATGAGCCGCGGCCGGGGCAGTGTTTGCGCACGTTTCTGCGGGAACACGCGCAGTTCGACGTCAAAAAAGGTTGTGACGCAGGCGATTGCGGAGCGTGCACGGTGCTCGTGGACGAGCAGCCCGTCCACTCCTGCATCACTCCTGCCTACCGGGCTTCCGGTAAGACTGTTACCACGGCGGCCGCACTGAACCATCCCATCCAGAACCAGTTTCAGGAGGCGATGGGATTCCAATGCGGCTACTGCACTCCGGGCATGGTGGTAACAGGGAGTGCACTGACACCGTCGCAATGTGCTGATCTGCCGCGGGCACTGAAAGGAAACCTGTGCCGCTGCACCGGATACCGATCCATTCGCGATGCGTTCGCGGGAAAGGTCGCCGAATCACCCCGGCCGCCCGCAGCCGCCCAGATCGTCACTGGTACCGAGCCTTATACGCTCGATACGAGCGTGCCGGGTCTGCTGCACGTCGCGATCGTCGCGAGTCCGCACGCGCATGCGCGGATCACCGAGATTGACACTGTCCAAGCCGAAGCGATGCCTGGTGTTGTCGCCGTGCTGACGTACAAGGACAGCCCCGCCACGCGCTATTCCACTGCGCGCCATCACTTTTACACCGATGATCCGGAAGACACGGTTGTTTTCGATCGCGTCGTCCGCCACATCGGTCAACGCGTCGCTGCGGTCGTCGCGGATTCTGTGGGCGCCGCGCAGCGTGCCTGCGCCGCGATCCGGGTCGAGTACCACATCCTCGACGCGGTATTCGACCCAGAGGAGGCCTGCGCAGCGAACGCGCCACAATTGCACGCGGACATCGCCGCCCGGAATACAGTGGCGGAGCTGCACGGCGAAACCGGCGACGTCGCGGCAGCCCTCGCGGAGGCACATGCCGTGGTGCGCGGAACATGGCACACGGCGCGGGTGCAGCACGTGCACATGGAAACTCACGCATCAATTGGCTGGCTCGATGACGCTGGGCGGCTCGTAATCCGCACAAGCAGCCAGGTGCCGTTCCTGACACGAGACGAGTTGGCGCGCATCTTCGGCCGAACCAGGGAGTCGGTGCGTGTGTTCACCGAACGGGTAGGTGGCGGCTTCGGCGCGAAACAGGAAATGTTCACCGAGGACGTCGTTGCGCTCGCGGTGCTCAAAACGGGGCGGCCAGTCCAATACGAGTTCACGCGCACTGATGAGTTTTACCGCTCCGCCTGCAGGCACCCGATGCGGGTCACTGTCACCGCTGCTGCAGACGAAAATGGAACGCTGACAGCACTTTCCGCGGAAGTGCTGTCCGATGCCGGAGCGTACGGCAATCACAGTCCGGGCGTCATGTTTCACGGTTGCAGCGAGTCGATCGCGCAATACCGATGTGCGAACAAGCGGGTCGACGCGCGTGCCGTCTACACCAACAACCCGCCCTCGGGTGCGTTTCGGGGTTACGGCCTCGGACAGTTGATGTTCGGAATTGAATGCGCCCTCGACGATGTGGCGCGCAAGCTGCGTATCAATCCATTCGAGTTCCGGCGCCGCAACGTCGTCCGTCCCGGTGATTCGTTCGTTGACGCTGTAGTACACGACGACGATTTGATGTTCGGCAGTTATGGCTTCACAGAGTGCCTTGACCTTGCGGAGCAGGCATTGCGGCGCAAGGATATTCCGGAGCTTCCCCAGTACATGCGAGTGGGCGAGGGGATGGCCGCCGCCATGATCGCGACGATTCCGCCCCGCGGACATATTGCGGACGCGTCGGTATCGGTTGAAGAGGACGGGACGGTTACGGTGCGCGTTGGCACCGTAGAGTTCGGCAACGGCACGACCACTGTGCACGCCCAGCTGGCGGCCCGCGTTTTCGGCATCACCCCCGATGCGGTTCGTATCGCGCAGAGCGACACTGATGTGGTCGAGCACGACACGGGAGCGTTCGGCTCAGCCGGGATCGTCGTCGCGGGCAAAGCGGTGTATCAGGCAGCGCGTCACGCTGCGGATCAACTGTGCAAGGCGGCGCGGGAACTCACTGCGGCCAGTGACGTGCGGATTGAAGGCGGCGCCGTGGTCTGTGATGGGCACGCGATGCCGTTAGGCGAGGTCGCGGCACGGTACGGCAGAATCGAGGCGTCCGCGCGACACGACGGCACACCGCGCTCCGTCGCGTTCAACGTGCACGCGTTCCGGGTCGCCGTCGACACACGCACCGGCATCGTGACGATCCTGCAGTCCGTGCACGCGGCAGACGCGGGAACCGTGCTGAACGAGGAACAGTGCCGCGCGCAAATTGAAGGTGGTGTGGCGCAGGCGCTCGGCTCGGCGCTATGGGAAGAGATTCCCGTTCAGGAGGGACGGCCGCTCGTTGATACGCTGCGGAACTATCACATTCCACAGTTCGCGGACGTGCCAGAAACTGAGATCTATTTCGCTGACACGCATGACGAGTTCGGCCCGCTTGGTGCGAAATCGATGAGCGAATCGCCATATAACCCTGTCGCGCCTGCCCTCGCGAATGCTATTCGCGATGCTATCGGGGTGCGGGTGCGGGAGCTGCCGATGAACGCGGTGCGGGTATGGCGCGCTTTGCAGGAACAGGCGCCCCATGAGTAACGAGGGGTAGGTAGTGCTTTTCAGTGACCAGGTGCAAAACGTACAGTTTGGGCATCGATTTGTACGATTCGTACCGGGGTCTCGAACAGCTATATAGGGGTCGACTCACGTCCGTCATGCTTTCGACCTACGCGGTGGACGCGAGACCCGTGGGAGGACGCCCACACCGTCAAGTGGTGATATGTTTTCCGGCGCAGGAATGGCGGCGGCTCGAGTACTAGGTCTACCCCTCTTGTGATCGTTTTCTGCTGTCAAGGACTGCAGTGCTGTTACTTAGTAATCCACAGGCGCCCCATGAGTAACGAGGGGTAGGTAGTGCTTTTCGGTGACCAGGTGCGAAACGTACAGTTTGGGCATCGTTTTGTACGATTTGTACCTGGGTGTCGAGCACGTATATAGGGGGTACTGGGGCAGCGCGATTACGTCGGGGGCGGCGTCATCGGCCAACGCGTGATCGACTTCGGCCGCGGAGCCGCGTAGCTCCGCACCTTGCTCGTTGACAGGCGCAACGCTACAAGTGTTTCAGCTAACTTCACGGCTGCGGCAACGCCATCCACGACGGGTACTGTGGTCGCCTCCCTGATCGCGTGCTCAATTCCAGCCATTCCGCCACACCCAAGGACAATCACCTCGGCGCGGTCGAACTCTACAGCCGCTTTTGCCTGAGCGACAACGGCGTCGATCGTGCGCGACGGCGCCTCATCCAGGTCCAGAACGCCAAGTCCGCTCGCTCGCACCGATGCGCACCGGCTTGCCAGTCCAGCGAGTTTCAGCCTGTCCTCGATCATCGGTACCGCACGATCCAGCGTCGTCACCACCGAGAATGTCCGCCCAATAAGGCAAGCGGTGTGAGCTGCGGCTTCCGTGATGTCGACGACGGGAACGTCAAGAAGTTCCTGCAACCCTTCGCGGCCATGCTCACCGAAACCGGCGAGGATCACGGCATCGTATTCGCCGCGGTACGAAACCACACGGTCCATCACCGCCACCGCTGCCAGGTAGCTCTCGAAGTTACCTTCGATTGAAGGTGCCCCGAAATGTGGAGTGAGAGCGATTATTTCAGTACCAGGCGCGGCAGCGCTGCGTGCTTGTTTGCCGATCATTTCAGTCATCGCGTCGGTTGTGTTGACGTTGACCGCGAGAATTCTCATCAACTCTCCAGGCTCACGGCAGCGCTCTGCTCGTCAGGGGTGAACCGGCGGCACGCTGGCCACCATGTCATCACAGCGTAGTAGCACACTGCGGCTGGGACGAGACCGGCGTAGAACGAGAAATCAGGGAACGAGAAGGCCGCGACGATCCCGGCGGCGACGGCCACGAGCGCACCGTAGTTGACGCCGCGGAAGGGGCCAGACCCGTTGTAGAGCAGCCGCAGATCAAGTGTCCGCTTCCTGATGACGTAGTAGTCCACCACCATAACCGCGAAGATCGGTCCCAGGAACGCGGAATACGTTTGCACGAAGATCTGCAGACCAGCAGCTGATTCGTCGCGCACCAGCAGCCAAGGGAACGTCGCAAAAGCGAGCAGGCCGACCAGGATCGTCGCGACACGAAACGGCACCTTGAAGATGTCCATCAGCACGTATGTCGGCGGGACGACGTTGTTGAGGACATTCGTGGTTACCTGCGCGAACGCGATGAAAATCAGCGTGATGACGAGCAGGGGAGTGTTATCGACGGCGTTGGCGAAAACCTGAATCGGATCGACCACGCCGGTGGCCCCGGAGACCATCAGCCCGATCAGGCCCATGAACAGCGTTACGGGCAAGATCGCTGCCGTGTAGATCGTCAGCATACGGCCGGGCCCGGTGCCGGGAGTGTGTTCCCGGGAGTAGTCGCTGACATTGAGCATCATGGTGGCGTAAATCCCGAGGAACAGCATGGTGGCACCCCAGAATGGTGTGCCCCACGTCCCCTCTGCGGAAAGCAGATTCGACTGGATTTCCGCACCGTAGCGGTTGATCACGCTGAAGAACATGTAAATGAGGGCGCCGAGGATGAAGATAGAGCCCACGTTCTCCAGCCATTTAATGCCTTTGAATCCAAATACCGAGAGTGCAATTTGCAGGAACTGAAAAGCGATGAAGAAGAACACGAGGTTGTCGAACCCGAACAGTACCGCTGATACTTGGTTGAGAGCCGCTGCGCCAATCCAGCTCTGAAAGCCGTACCACACTAGGGCGGGTACCGCTCGGATGATCCCTGGTATGCGGGTTCCACTGAAACCGAAGGAACTCCGCGCCTGGACCATGAACGGTATGCCGTACTTGTATCCAGCCGCGCCGTTGATGACGAGTCCTGCTCCGATCACTAGGCAGCCGAGTGAAATCGCAAGTACCAATTGCAGCAAATTTAGTGTGCCGACGAGGCTTGAACCCATGGTAAAGGTGCCGATCGATACACAGCCGCCCATCCACATCAGCAGGTACGACGTGCGACCCACAATGCGGACTTTCTGCGGCGCCAGCGTTTCCCCGCCTGCAGTTTTTTCCTGCACTGCGGCGGGATAGTTTGCATCCTTTGCTGGTTGTCCAGCGGTGTCGGGAATCAGCATTTTTCACCTGCTCGCTCGGTGCTGTGGTGGAGACCTCGGTATCTCACCGTAAGAAAGGCGTGTTGCGCCGGCGTGCCCGAACGTCACGTGTGTGTGAAGTGCCGAATATATTCAGACTGGGAACTCTTTCTCGCGGATGCGCGTTCCTCAGTGGCCACGAACGGAAGGGGACCACGTGACCACATCCGCCCTGACAAGAATGGATGCCGAGAAAGAGTTCGACCGGCAGCGCGCCGTTCTCCACGACCTCCTCGTCGCGGAAGGACAATCAGCCGATGTTCTCGACGAGTTGAACGCGGTGCGCGAGGCGACGATCGACCAGGTGACAGGCGCTCTGGTGCCGGAATCTGCACGCGTTCCTTTTGCACTGGTACTCACCCGCGAGGTGCTGCCCGTCTCGCTGGCGGTGCCGCATCTGCGTCTCGGAAAGCAAGAGGGCTTCCTCTCCGCGGACACCGCGGACATCGACACGTTCAGCCCGATCGAGCAGGTCGGCATCCCGGAGCGCCCGGTGTATGCCGTCATTGACATCGATCGTGGCGCAGCGACCCGCAACTGGACACCTGACGAGGCCATGGCTCAGTTCGCGAAGGACAACCGCAGCCCGCTCACCGTGGAAGAAGGCACCGCGTTCCTGCTGCACTATCCGAAATCGCTGGAGAAGAACAATTGCTTTCAGATGCCCGGGTCACGATGTGGCGATCGCCGCGTGCCTGGTCTCTGGATTAGCAACCGCAAACCGAAACTTGGGTTCTGCTGGGCTGGCAACCGGCACACGTGGCTAGGCATCGCCTCCTGCGCCACGAGAATCTAACGTCTCACGACGCCGGGTGTACCCGCCGCCAATGCTCCGCGATATCGATGCGGCGGGCCACCCACGCGTCCGCGTGGTCCTGCACGTATTCGAGGAACCGTTCAAGCGCGGCGGCACGCGACGGACGGCCAACGAGCCGGCAATGCAAACCCACCGACAACATCTTCGGTGCCCCCTCCGCGCCTTCGCGGTACAGCACGTCAAACGCGTCGCGCAAGTGCGCGAAAAACTCGTCCCCATTCGCGAACCCAGCCGGTGACGAGAATCGCATATCATTCGTTTCCAGCGTGTACGGCACCACCAGATGGTTTGAGTAATCCTCGCCGACAGGTACTTTCACCCAATACGGCAAATCGTCCGCGTAGGAGTCCGCGTCGTACACGAACCCGCCGTGCTCAACAACCAGCCGCCGGGTGTTCGGTGAATCGCGACCGGTGTACCACCCGAGCGGCGCATTGCCGGTCAGCCGCTTGATGATCTCCACGGCTTCCGACATGTGCTGGCGTTCGGCGTCGATATCGGAATCCTGGTAGCTGATCCATCGCAGACCGTGACTGGCGACCTCATGCCCGAGTTCCCCAAACGCGGCCGCAGCCTCAGGGTTACGTTCAAGCGCCCGTGCCACCGCGAAAACCGTCAACGGCAGGCCGCGCCGCTCGAACATGCGCAGAACGCGCCATACGCCCGCACGTGAACCGTACTCGTACAGCGATTCCATACTCATATGCCGGTCTGGAAATGACTGTGCTGGAACGATGTCGGACAGGAATGTCTCGGAGCCAGCATCCCCGTCGAGCACACAGTTCTCGCCGCCCTCCTCATAGTTGAGGACGAACTGAACCGCGATCTTCGCGCCGCCCGGCCACTGCGGGTGTGGCGGATGCGGTCCGTAACCGATCAAATCACGAGGGTAAGCCACCACGTCACCTCGATTCGGCCAGGGCGGCGAGCCCGGCGGCTGTCAGTGTTCCCCACGCGCGGAACCTGCTGAGTCCGCCATCTGGGAAGATATCGAGCCGCAGGTCGGTGACTTTCGGGGCGTCGTGGACACGGAAGCGGTGGCGGGTATCCGGCTGCAACGTGACTCGGGGCAGCACGTCAACCCATTCGCCATGTGAGAGTCCCTGGACCGTCGCCGCGCCTGGTGCGTTGAAAAGGAAGCAGGTGGTGTCGAGTTCGAGGACGCGCAG
The DNA here is from genome assembly GCF_026041215.1 of Hoyosella sp. YIM 151337. Lineage (GTDB taxonomy): Bacteria > Actinomycetota > Actinomycetes > Mycobacteriales > Mycobacteriaceae > Hoyosella. Next base: position 102,079 of record NZ_JAPEIQ010000044.1, on the reverse strand, counting down.
TTCGCCCTCTCCCGCGAGGTGAATTTCGACCCAATCATTACTGGACTCCCATTCACCAGGGGCGAATCGCCGCCGCGCAGTTTCCCAGCCGTCGCCCATCACCCGTGCGTAGCCGGGCATCAGGAGGTTGTGCGGGGAACTGTAAAACCAGTTCGAGCAGCCGGTGACGTACGCGCCGTTTTCCAGAGCAGCGAGATCTACGGGTCCCGCCCGCAGAAACTCTGGGTCAGGCCGTCCATATCCGTGGACGCGCAGGCGCGCAACGCCACCGTCCGGGTACATCGTGAGCTTGACGTGCGTAAAGCGGCCCTCATTGGAAACTGCGAACAGGTTGGGCGAGTCACCCCGAACCGCAGCGCGGGGCACCACGGTTTCCCACGTCGAGTCGGTGCTCAGTTCGTCCGCGCTCGGGTAACCGGCCACCGTCGTTGCTTCAACGGAAATCTCGGGCGGATAATTGCCTTTGAAGAACGCGGTATCGACTACCACTCCGTGAATCACACCAGGCACGCCGAGGCGAACAATTGCCTCATCCTGCCCGGGCTCCCGCCGCCTGCGCGTCTCCCAGCCGTCGTACACCTGGCCCTTGTGGCCGAACGTCGCTGGGGAGAACCCTGGCGCGGTGGGGCGTATCAGGTTTTCTTTCTCCGCGAACGATTCGTCCGTCGCCCACACCACGGAGCCTCCCAGTGTCCGTGCCGCGAGATCAGGGAGTTGGGTGAACTCTGGCGCCTTTGATGGTGCGCTTCCCATGTTGTTCAAAAATCCTCCGGTACCGCAAAGTGGCGCTTATCTGGAAATATCGGGCAGCGTGCGCTGCACCAGCCCTTCCAGTATCTCTGTGCTGCTGTGTGGGCTCAGCGCGAGCACATCAGCTTCGCCGAACGCCCCGCAATCAAGACCCCGCAGAATCACCGTCGCAAGGGCCTCGGCAGTCGCTGGTTCGTCGACGACGCCGCCTGATCGGCGCTGCAAGTAGCTTTCGAGCCGTGGCGCGGCGACTTCGAGTGATTCCCAATAGAAATCGAACGTGGCTAGCCAGCGGGTCGCGAGATGGCCCGGGTGCATATCCCAGCCCTGCAAAAACCCGTACGCAAGCGACCGCTGCACGAGCCTGTGGTGGTTTCGCAGCGCCCCTGCCTGCTGCGCGGCATCTCCTGCCGGGACGATCTGAGTCGAACCGTCACAGACCCACACCCCGGTCTGCGCCGCGGCAACGAGCATCGCGGCTTTCGCGTGGTCGGCCACCGGGTGATCGAGAGACTGGTGCTGAGGCGCGATCCCGCACGCCGCACTGTAATCGTAGGTGCCGAAATGCAGTCCCGTGCAGCGCCCTTCAGACGCATGGACCGCGCGGGCGAGCGGCACTGTTCCGTCTGCGGCGAGCACGGCTTGCGGTGACTCGATTTGCAGCTCGAACTTCAGTGAGCCCTCATCGAGGCCATGCACGCGCTCGAACTCGCGGCACAGCGCCACCACTGCCGGCACCTGGTCGGCATGCCGCAACTTCGGGACTGTGAACACGAAACCAGCAGGGACGCCGCCGGCTCCCGCGAGCACCGCTTCGAGTGTCTGCACCAGCCGGTGCCGTTCGTGTGGGGCGAGTCCTTTGGGGCGAATACCGCACGCAAGCGGGCCGTCTGGCTGGCGGCAAAGACTTTGCAAGGCTTCGCCAGCGCGCAATGCGTGCCGATTCTCAATCGCGTCATCGTGCCAGCCGTAACCATCCTCGAAGTCGAACCGCAGATCGTGGATGGGCCGGTCGTTGAGCTGGGTGAGCACCCGCGGCAAGACACCGCGCTGGTCGAGCGAGGCGAGCAGCTCCTGATGATCGTCGGCTAAGCCCTGGGCCTGTGCTCCCCACGCCTGCGGCACACCTGCTGATGCGTCAGCACCGCTGACGTACACGGTGTGCGGTGGCTGGCCGCGCCGGAAGGGGACGGGATAGTGCTGATCGAGAAATGCGTCGACCGGCGCAAGCAAAGCGTCGAGGTTGATCATTTCTTCTGACTGCTCGCTTTCAGCGTCGCCTCAAGGGACGCAAGCAGATCCGAAACATCCTTGTCGAGTTCCTCAGCAGCAGGTTCGGGAGGTGTGTACGACTCGCCCTGAGCGAGCTTGTTCTCGATGAGTTCGCGCAACTTTTCCTGATACTCATCGGTGTGCTGGTCAGGCTCGAAGTCTTTCGTCATGGCATCGACAACCTGTTTGGCCATGTCAAGCTCAGCCTTGCTGATCTTCGCCTCCTTTTCGAGTGACGAGAACTCTGGGTCGCGGATTTCATCCGGCCACAGGAGCGTCTGCACAGTGAGGGTTTTGCCTTTGACGCGCAGAGCGGCAAGCCGTGTTTTGTTACGCAACGCGAAATGCGCGATCGCGATGCGGTCGGTGTCTGCGAGCGTCTTCTGGAGCAGCTGGTACGCCTTTGTGGATTTGCCGTCCGGTTCCAGGTAGTAGGACCGATCGAACATAAGCGGATCAATTTGCTCGGCGGGAACAAATTCCACGACTTCGATCTCTCGCGTGATGTCGGCGGGAATGCTCGCGAGGTCCTCGTTGGTGATGATCACCATCTCGTCATCCTCGGATGTATAGGCTTTGGAGATGTCGCGAAATTCGACCTGTTTGCCGCATTCTTCGCAAACACGGCGGTATCTGATGCGCCCCCGGTCTTCAGCGTGCACCTGGTGGAAACTGATGTCGTGGTCCTCCGTGGCTGCGTAGACCTTCACGGGCACGTTTACGAGCCCGAAAGTCAGTGCACCTTTCCATATAGAGCGCATGATCTTAGTATTGCCCACAACCTGTTCCGGGGACACCCAGCGGAAGGGTCTGAATGTCGAAACTCGTCATCGACGGATACACAATCGCCGTCACCCACCTCGACAAAGTTCTTTATCCGGAAACAGGAACGACAAAAGGTGAGGTGATCGCGTACTACGAAGCGATCGCGCCGGTGATGCTGACTCATATCCGCGACCGGCCCGCAACGAGAAAACGATGGCCTGACGGGGTCGCAGCCGCGCCGTTCTTCGAGAAGAACATTCCGTTCTCTGCGCCGGACTGGATACCGCGGCTACCGCTGGAACACAAGAGCCGAACGGTCACCTATCCACTGCTGAACTCTACGGCCACACTAGTCTGGATTGGCCAGCAAGCCGCGCTGGAAGTGCATGTACCCCAATGGATTGCGCGCGCGGGCAAGGCGGGGCCTGCGAATCGAATCGTATTCGACCTCGACCCTGGCCCAGGCACCACACTCGCCGACTGCGCGGCTGTAGCCCGCCGTATCCGGGAGATCTTCCGCAGCCTCGGCTTGCAGGTCCACCCAGTGACGTCCGGCAGCAAGGGCCTGCACTTGTATGTGCACCTTGACGATCCAGTGTCCTCACCCCAAGCGTCGAAGGTGGCGCAGTCGGTGGCCGCGAGCCTCGAGAAGGAAACACCTGAACTCGTCACTGCGACAATGTCAAAGGCCGCACGGCCGGGAAAGGTGTTTGTCGACTGGAGCCAAAACTCTGCAGCGAAAACGACAATCGCGCCGTACTCGCTGCGCGGTCTGGCCCGTCCGTACGTTGCGGCGCCGCGAACGTGGGACGAACTGGACGATCCGGAGCTCGCGCACCTCACTTTCTCAGAGGTTCTGGGTCGCGTTGACGAGTTGGGTGACCCCTTGTCTGCGGAACCGCACAAAGTGGCAGCTTCAGGTCCTGACCGGCTCGCGTTATACCGCGCGAAACGGGACCGGGCGCTTACGCCCGAACCCGTTCCGGACACCCAGGACGATCCGGGGGAAGAACACGGTGAGCCGGCGTTCGTCATCCAGGAACACCACGCCCGCCGGCTCCACTACGACTTTCGCCTCGAACGGGACGGTGTGCTTGTGTCGTGGGCAGTGCCCAAAAACATCCCCGAATCACCGGATGTCAACCACCTGGCTGTCCACACTGAAGACCATCCACTGGAGTACGGCAGCTTCAGCGGCGAGATACCCAAGGGCCAGTACGGCGCAGGCGAGGTGTACATCTGGGATCACGGGACGTACACACTCGAGAAGTGGCGTGACGATGAGGTGATCGTCGAGCTGCACGGCGAGCGTGCGCAGGGCCGGTACGCGCTGATCAAAACCGGGGGCAAAAACTGGCTGATGCACAAAATGAAAACGGAGGCTGAGAAAGCGGTCCGCGGGCGCGGTGTGCCGCGGGGCCTGTCTCCGATGCTTGCGAAGTCCGCGGCCATCACTGGGCTCGACTCCGCCGAATGGGCCTTCGAAGGCAAATGGGACGGCTACCGGGCGATCGCGGAAGTGGGAGCCGACGGAGTGCGTCTCCTCAGCCGCAGCGGCCTCGACATCACCCGCGACTATCCGCAGCTGCGCCAACTCGCGGATGAACTGCGCGGCCATGAGGTTGTGCTCGATGGGGAACTCGTGGGGTTCGATGCGGGCGGCGTCACCAGTTTTTCGCGCTTGCAGGAAGCGCCGCGTGAAGCCACATATCTCGTGTTCGACGTGCTGTATCTCGATGGCACGATGCTGACGCGGAAGCCCTGGTCGGACCGGCGAAAGGTGCTGGAGGTGATCGCTGGTCTGCTGCACTGTGCAACCGTTCCGCCACTGCTCACGGGTACAGCGGAAGAGGCGATCGAGGAATCGGAGAAGCAGGGCTGGGAGGGCGTCATCGCAAAGCGCCGCGACTCGCTGTATCTGCCGGGCCAGCGCAGCACTGCGTGGCTCAAGCACAAGAACTGGCGCACACAGGACGTGATCGTCGGGGGCTGGAAACCCGGGGAAGGGGGTCGTGGCGGGGGAATCGGTGCGCTGCTCGTGGGCGTGGAGCGTGGCGGTGAGCTTCGCTATGCGGGACGAGTGGGGACGGGCTGGTCCGAGAAGCAGCGGACCGGCCTGTTGCAGCGGCTCAGTGAACTTGAACAGGGTCATAGCCCGTTCGCGGACTGGGACACCGAACCGGAATCCAGGAACAAGCAACTGCGCGACGCGGTGTGGGTGCGCCCCGAACTCACCGGTACCGTTCGCTTCCAGGATTGGACAACTGCAGGACGGCTTCGCCACCCGGTGTGGCTGCGCGGCTCAGTGCCAGGCTGAAATCTCCGGGCGCTCACGCGTGATGTGGAGCGTGTCCGGCGCAGGAGGGTTGTGCGACCGAACCGGCTCGGCGGCGGCCGCGGGCTGGTTCAGATCACCGTCGCGATGTTTTGCTCGAGATCGCTTGCGGAGCGCGCCGGTGAGGAAAACTGCGACGACGATGATAACGATGATGAGATAGACGAGCGGGTAAGCCACCCTGACAAGCGTCACCAGGCCGGGCTGTGGCGGCAACAGCATGAACGTGCCGATCGCATAGAACACACCCGTGGGCTGACGTTCGTCAATGAACTCCTGAATCCAGCACGCAGCAACAAGGTACAGGGCTATCGGCAGTAGCCAGGCTAAACGCGCGGCAACTGCGCGGTGCTGGACTCGCACGGCGTAGTCACACAGGATGATCAGCAGCGGGACGAACCACACCCAGTGGTGGCCCCATGAAAACGGAGACACCATGCATGCGGTAAGCCCAGTCAGAGTCAGCGCTAGCAGTTGGTGCCCCGCCCGATGTGCCAGCCAGATCGCGGTGAGACCGAGGAGCAGCACCACGACGGTTGCCGCGCCGACAGCCGCGAGTGGCGGTTCCGGCACCCGCAAGAGATGGGCTAGCGCGCCCGTTATTGACTGGTTGGCCGGCGAGTTGATTTCGCCGACACGTTCTGATTGCAGCATGGTGCCTTGCCAGAACGTCAGTGCATCGCGCGGAATGACCAGGAATCCGACGGCGACTGTGGCGGCGAAAGCCACTGCTCCCGTGACGAATGCCCGCCACTGTTTGGTGAGCGCCAGATAGACGAAGAAGAAGCCGGGGGTCAGTTTGATCCCTGCCGTGATGCCCACTGACCACCCTCGAAGCGCACTACCGTGCCGGCGGGTGAGATCCCAGATCAATAGTGCCATCAGTATGAGGTTGATCTGCCCATACCAAATGGTGGTTCGAACCGGCTCCAGCCACGTCACAATGAAAGCGAGATAGGTGCTGACTACCAGTAGTTGCCAGCTGACGCGGTATCCCAACGCGCGCCAGGAAAGCACGATGGTCAGCCAGAGTGCGCCGATCGTTGCCGCGGACCATGCTGCGATGAGAATTGTTTTCCCGAAACTGGCGATCCAGGCCACTCCAGTGAACAGCACTGCAGCGAACGGCGGATACGTGAAGGGTAAGTCTGTGAGGACGTTGCCGTCGTAAAGCGGCACGCCCTCGCGAACCCGAACGCCGCCCGCGCCGTAGACGAGAACGTCGACCATGTTCTGGAAGAGTCCCCAATGCTGCGCCGAAATCGGAACGGCACGAATATGGAGCACCACCACGAAGACCGAACCGAGGAGCAGGCCTGCATGTGCCCACAAAGGGATGCGGAACTCTCTCAGATCGCTGTGCGACCGTGTCGCACCCGCAGCGGCGATAGCCATTAAACCCCCTGGACAGAGCTCATTCGCTCAGCATGTAGGTTAACTCCTTAACACGGGAAAACCGAACCCGGAAACGCCGATTTCGTCACTCCCGTACACAATGTGGTGTATGGCAACGACACCTAAAGCCGCAAAGCCGACAACACATCTCACGGATGAACAACTGCGTGAACTCGCGGACACTGTGGCAGCTGGCAAACGCGCCACGGTCTACCTGCGTGAACCGCTGCCGGGACAGGGTCTCGAAGCGGGCGCGTCCGCCCGGGTGGTCGCCGTCGATGGGCGTACGGTGATTGTTCGCCCGCGCGGCGTCGATGACGAGATTCCATTCGAAGCTGAGGAGCTGCGCCGCACCAAGGCGGCCCCCGCTGAACCAAAGAAAGCCCCGCCAGCCAAATCCAGCACCCGGAAGGCGCCCAGCAAACGCGCGGCCGGGGCCCCCGCCGAACCGCCCCGGCCTCCGGAAGTATCAGTGCCGGCACCCGTGCGCCGGCGCGCAGCCAGCAAAGCGGGCCCTTGCGCGCTCATTCTCCGGTCCGATGAATCCGGCGAGTGGACACTTGAGGTGGAGCGGCCGGGTGGGCAGCAGCTCAAGCCCGCACGCATCCAGCCGGATGTTGTGGTGCGTGCGGTGCGCGAGCTGCAAAACCCGGCTGCCGTCAAGACTGTCGAAAACGCCTTAAGCGCCGCGCGTGAGGCCGCTGCCAAGCGCGTCGACGAACTGAAAAGGAAACTCCAGGAAGCGGAGTCCGCGCTGAATTCGCTGGACAGCGACGGCTAGCGGATCCGCTGACTGGACCCGGTTTGCCACCCGAAGCAACTGATCTCGGGCAGTATTGGCGGCATGAGCGCGGAAATGCTGGACGTCGGTGGTACGCAGGTGCGGTTGTCGAATCCTGACAAGATCTATTATCCGCGGCTCGGTGCGTCTGGCGGCACGAAGCGGCATCTGGTGGAGTACTACCGTGCCATGGCTGATATTTCCGGGCAGGGGCCGATCCTCGCTGCGTTGCGTGACCGTCCGACAAACCTGCAGCGGTTCCCGGACGGCGTCGAAGGCGAGGAGATATACCAGAAGCGTGTACCGGCGCGGCGCCCGGACCACGTGAAGTCGTGCACGGTGACGTTTCCCTCGGGCCGAACGGCGGAGGCGTTGCGCGTGACCGCTGCAGCCGACGTCGTGTGGGCCGCGAACCTGGGGACAATTACCTTTCATCCGTGGCCGGTGTTATGCACTGACACGGACAGGCCCGATGAGCTGCGTGTGGACCTCGATCCTCAGCCGGGTACCGGATTCTCCGAAGCACGGACCATTGCTCGAGATGTCCTCAACCCGATATTAGGAGAGCTGGGGTATGAGGGCTTTGTGAAGACGTCGGGCGGCCGCGGCATACACGTCACGGTGCCGATCGAGCCTCGCTGGGACTTCATCCAGGTACGCAGGGCGGGGATTGCCCTCGCCCGCGAAGTGGTCCGCCGCAGTGACGACCTCGCCACCGCGGCATGGTGGAAGGAAGAGCGCGGTGAACGCATCTTCATCGACTACAACCAGAACGCGCGCGACCGCACCGTTGCCTCGGCATATTCGGCGCGCAAGACGCCAATCGCGACAGTCTCCGCGCCACTGACGTGGCAGGAACTTGATGCTGCGGATCCGGATGAGTTCACGATCTCGACGGTGCCGGGTCTCGTGAGCGAGCGGGGCGATCCGCACGCGAATCTGCACGAGCGTCAGTACTCACTTGACCCGTTGCTTGAGTGGTTTGCGCGCGATGACGACAACGGGGAGGGTGAACTCCCGTATCCACCGAACTATCCGAAAATGCCAGGCGAGCCGAAGCGTGTTCAGCCGAGCAAGGACCGTGACCGGCCGAAGGACTGAATGGGGACCGACTCGCGCACGAAGCGGCCGATTTCGCGAATCGCGCGTGACGATTCCGGGACAAGTCCGGCAGCGGCCTGGAACACGTGGACTTGGCGTTCCCACACCTGCAAGCTGACGTCGACGCCGTAATGCGACAGCCGTTCCGCCATGATCTCGGAGTCGGAGTAGAGCATTTCGGTGGAGCCTACCTGCAGGAGTGTGGGCGGCAGGCCGCTGAGATCACTATCCACGGGGCATACTCGTGGGCCTGGCTCGCCGCCAATGAGCAAGCGCTGTTCCACGCGGTCGGCATACTCCGTGAATACGTTGAGGACATCTGCGGCGAACAGCGCGCACTTGGTCGAGTTTTCGTGCGCCAGCTTCGATGCGGGATTCAGGTTCGTAAGAGGGGACAGCGCAACGAGCCCGGCTGGCATGGGCATGCCTTGCGCCCGCAAGGCCAGGGTGACCATAAACGTGAGATACCCGCCAGCCGAATCGCCCGCGATGACGATCTGGTCGGGCCGGTAACCGCGCCGCAGCAGCCAGCGGTACGCGGACACGCCGTCTTCGATGGCGTGGTTGATCGTGTGCCGCGGCAGCATCCGGTAATCAACGCTGAGTACTGGGGACTGCGCCGACGCAGAGATCAGCGAGACCATGCGCCGGTGGGTGCGGAGGCCGCAGGTGACGAATGCGCCACCGTGCAGATAGAGGACAACGCGATGAGTGTTGACGTCCTCAGCGCGGACCCATTCGGCTTTGCACTGGGGTAACTGGACGGGCCGGTATCGGGTGCCGGGTACCGGAGGCAAGACCGAACCGGCGAGGTCAACGATGCCAGTCGGCCACGGCAGGTGTGGCCATTTCGCCCACACGGACAAGAACGGCCGCACTGTGAGTCGCAACGTCGACGCGAGGGCTACCGCCTGTAGGCTGACGCCGACATAATTCTCGCGCACGATGTGGGAGTGCTGCGGAAATGCCTGCGCGGTCGCGGTGTTCCCCACGAGACGGAGGGGGCGCGTGTGACGCATGTGGTTAGACATCACTCTGTCGCCTCCGTTCGTCGTCGTACGGGTCAGGTCGATGTAATGTACAACGGATCATCGTGAAAAGCATCACTTCGTTACGTAGTTGTTTCTTAAACGTTTCGTATGTGACCAGCGGTCCACGGCGCTCTGGGGGGAAGGCGAACGAATGGCTCTGATGCTGCCGCAAGACTTTATGTTTCTTGCAATTGAGAGTCGTGAACATCCCATGCATGTTGGTGGACTCGAACTCTTTTCTCCGCCGGAAGGTGCTGGGGCCGAGTTTGTCCGCGAACGCTACCAGCAGCTACTCGACACGCCGGAGGTCGCGGATAAATTTCGGCGCCGCCCCGGCACGCCTTTCAATACGCCGAGAAATCTCTTCTGGACTACCGACAGCGATATCGATCTCGACTATCACGTCCAGCTTTCCGCGCTGCCGCAGCCGGGCCGCATACGCGAGCTGTTCGCGATGACGTCCCGGTGGCACAGCTCGCTGCTGGACCGCCACCGGCCGCTTTGGGAAGCGCACGTTATCGAAGGCCTCGAAGACGGCCGGTTCGCCGTCTACACGAAGGTTCACCACGCGCTCATCGACGGGGTGTCTGCGCTCCGGACGCTGCAGCGGGTGCTCCTCGAAGATCCGGAGGCTGTGGGGACGCCGGCTCCGTTTGCGCCGCAGACGCGAAAGCAGAAGGCCGGGAAAACGGCCGTATTCAACCCACTGGGTCTCGCCAAAGCTGGCGCCGACCTCGTTGGTGACGTCGCGGGCGGGGTTCCGGCTGCTGCTCGCATCAGCTGGCAAGCAGTGCGCGAACGCGACATGGTGCTGCCACTGCGCGCCCCCCGCACCATGTTCAATGTTCCGATCGGAGGGGCGCGCCGGTTCGCCGCACAATCCTGGCCGATCGAGCGGATCAGGGAAGTGGGGAAAGCGACCGAGTGCACACTCAACGATGTTGTCCTTGCGATGTGTGGCGGCGCACTGCGTGACTACCTGATCTCTCAGAACGCGCTGCCTGACGAACCTCTCATCGCGATGGTGCCGGTCTCGCTGCACAGCCTCGTCGCTGAGTCCAATGGCGGCAACGCGGTGACAAGCGTTCTCGCCAACCTCGGAACCCACCTCGAGGACCCTATTGACCGTCTCGAATGCATTACGAATTCGATGCGTCAGGCGAAGCGAATGCTTACCGGATTGAGTCCTTTGCAGGCGATGGCTGTGGGTGCTTTCATGGTCGCTCCACTCGCGTTTGCCCCGTTTCCGGGGTATGTTTCGCACGCTCCGCCGCCGTTCAATATTGTGATCTCGAACGTTCCAGGGCCTAAGAAGCCGCTGTACTGGGATGGCGCCCGCCTCGACGGGATCTACCCGCTGTCGATCGCAATGGACGGCTTGGCGCTGAACATCACACTGACCAGCAATGCTGGGAACCTGGATTTTGGTGTTGTCGGCTGCCGGAAGTCGGTGCCGCACCTGCAGCGGATCCTCACTTACTTAGACGATGCACTGGTGTCTCTGGAACAACGAGTAGGTAAAGAAACCGCATAGTTTTCTTTGTGACTTTCACTGCACCGGTCTTCCGCTCTCCGGCCTGGGCTTTTACCCTTTTCTCAGGTCGGAGCGCCGCGATTCACCTGTTTTCCGCGTCGGCGCGCAACTCTCCCCGACTAAAAACAGACAAAAGGGAGATGGTGGAATGCTGGCGTCACCGCAGAAAGGTACCGCACTGGCTGGTTCAGTCGCGGTGTCCGAACCGCGGCCGAGCGGCGCCGGTTCCGCACCCGAGGTAGCTGGCGCGCGCCTGCTCGACGACCGTCAGCCGCCCACGCGCGCCGCCACGCACCACGTGGCGGCGAAAGGGAAACAGCCGCGTGTGCAGTGGGTGGACATCGCGAAAGGCATGACCATCGTTCTCGTCGTGCTGCTGCACGCCGTGAACATGCTCGTCACCAAGGACCTCGCGCCGGATTTCTGGCGCACTATCAACGGCGTGCTGCAACCGATCCGCATGCCGCTCTTTTTTGTGGCGTCCGGGTTGTTCGCACAAGGCATGATCGCGATGACGTGGCCAAAGATGCTGCGCAGTCGCGTCGCCCACCTCTTCTACCTATACGCGCTGTGGCTGGTCGTCTTCTTCGCCGTCCACAACGTTTTGCCCGCTGAAGTCCGGCATGACGGGTACGCAACCCTCGCGAATATCGTGAGCGGGCTATACATACCGAATAGCGCGCTGTGGTTCATCTACGGCCTGGCAGTCTTCGCGGTCGCCGCGAAGCTGATCACCAAACTGCCGGTAGCTGTTCAGCTGGGTGTGGCGGTAGCACTGAATATCTATTCCCAGTACTTCCCGGTTGTCAGCTGGTCGTGGAACAACCTGGCTGAGTACTTCGTGTACTTCCTGCTCGGCCTGCACCTGCGAACCGTGATTATCCGGATCAGTAACCGGAACACGCTGCTCTGGATCTCCGCTTCGGTGGCGCTCTACGCAGGCATCTACTACCTCCTCAAGGAAGCCCTGCCCGTCGGAGTACCTGGGCTGAAAGTCGTGCTTACGACGGCGGGTCTCGTCGCGGGTGTGCTCGTCGCGTCACGCCTCGCCGGTACCTGGTTCGGGGGGCTACTCAACACCGTCGGCAAGAACACACTGCCCGTGTATCTGATGCTCGACATCGTGATCGCGATACTCGTTTACGGCCTCATCAAGGTGCCGATCGTCGCAGAGTTGCCCGCGCTTCAGCTGGCGACACCTGCGCTTGTGGTTATCGCCACGATCATGCTGGCGCTGTACCTGCACAAAGCACTTGTTGCGATGCGACTGACGTGGCTCTTCGAACTGCCGCCCAAGCTGCGGGGCACTGCGCCGAAAGGCCCTGCGCTGGCGAAAAGCGCTTAGGCTTCCGGGGCCGAACGGCCCGAGCTTGGGGGTGCAGGCGGACGGCGACGAAATGGGAACCGGGCGACCAGGTCACCCACGGTGGTCCCCGGTGCGACGAGGTCTTGCAGCGTAGCGATTCGGGCGTTCAGCATATCCAGGGCAGGGCCGATGCGGTCCAAGGCCGGCCCTAGGCGATCGAGGGTGTCGGTCAGCGCAATGAGCCGTTCAAGGGTGTCGCGTTCGGTGACTTTCGCGAGTAGGCCTTCGCGTTCAAGGAGTCTGTCGAGCGGACCGTCACGCTCGATGAGCCGCTCGACGACGCCGTCTTCCCGGGCGAGTTGCTCCAGCAGGCCGCCCCGCTGAAGCAACCGGTCTACCGGCCCGTTGGGATCCAGCATGCCGCTTTGCACGATGTGCTGCAGGACGGATAGCTGGCCGCGGACATCGACAGTGTGGACGGTCTCGGTAGCCCGGCTGCTGATGCCGGTAATGGCGTGGGCGGCTGTCTCGCGTGCAGCGGCGGCGATCGATTCCGCGGCTCGCAGTGGCACGCTGAACAGCCCAAACATTGCCACTACCAGATCTTTACGCGCTGGTCAGGATCGAGGAACAGCGCGTCACCCTCCTTGACATCAAACGCTTCGTAGAAGTCGTCGATGTTGCGGATCACGCCGTTGCACCGGAACTCCGGCGGGGAGTGCGGATCCGTTGCCAGGCGACGCTCAGCCTCTTCGTTGCGGACCTTCGTCCGCCATACTTGAGCCCAGCCGAAGAACACCCGCTGCAGGCCCGTGAGGCCATCTAGCACGGGCGGCTCTGAACCATTGGTGGCGATCTTGTATGCCTTCAATGCGATAGCGAGGCCACCCAAATCGCCGATATTCTCCCCGATAGTGAAGTCGCCATTCACTTTCTTGCCAGGCAATGCCTTGGGCTCAAATGAGCTGTATTGCGCAATGAGTTCGGTTGTCCGCACGCCGAATTCTTTGCGGTCCTGCTCTGTCCACCAATTCACCAGATTGCCATCGCCGTCGTATTTTGATCCCTGATCGTCGAATCCGTGCCCGATCTCGTGTCCGATGACCGCGCCGATGCCGCCGTAGTTGGCTGCATCGTCAGCCTCGAGGTCGAAGAACGGTGGCTGCAGAATGGCAGCGGGGAAGACGATTTCGTTCATCCCGGGGTTGTAGTAGGCGTTGACGGTTTGGGGAGTCATGAACCACTCCCCACGGTCTACCGGGCCACCGAGCTTCGCAAATTCACGGTCATGTTCCGCAGCGCTGCCCCGGCACACGTTGCCGTAGAGGTCCGTGCGATCGATGACGACATTCGAGTAGTCCTTCCACGCATCGGGGTAGCCGATCTTTGGTGTGAACTTCTCCAGCTTCCGCAACGCCGCTTGGCGTGTCTCCGGGCTCATCCATTCGAGAGTGGTGATGCTTTGCCGGTACGCTTCGATAAGCGTGTCGACGAGTTCCTGCATGCGCGACTTTGCTGTGGGAGGGAAGTGCTGCTCGACGTACAGCTTGCCGACCGCCTCACCCAGCAGGTGCTCGATGAGCGATACGCCTCGCTTCCAGCGGTCTCTGATTACCTCCGCGCCGCTCAGGGTGCGACCGTGAAAATCGAAGTTGGCTTCGACAATATCGTCGGTGAGATATGGCGCGCGGGTGTTGACAATTCGCCACTTCAGCCACGCTTTCCAGCTGTCGAGCGGCAACGTGGACCATAGTTCGCTCAGTGTGCGCAGGTAATCGGGCTGCCGAACGACGACTTCAGCGAAGTGAGATTCGGTGGCGCTTAGCCCTTGAATCCAGCTCCGCCAGGGAAAACCAGGGGCAGTCACGACGAGTTGATCGAGGGTGAAGAGGTTGTAACTGAGCTCGGCATCCCGCCGCTTCACCACGTCCCAGTGCCCAGCGGCAAGCTGCCGCTCTAGTTCGTAAACCTGCGAGGCGGCCGCCGGTGTCTCACAAAGCGAGAACATCCGGTCGATGTGTGCAACGTACTTGTCCCGGATCTCGGCGTACTGGCCGTCACGGTAGTACGACTCGTCGGGCAGGCCGATGCCGGATTGCGAAAGATAGACGAGGTAGCGGTCACTCTTCTTCGCGTCGGTATTGATGTAATAGCTGATGGCACCGCCCGCGCCCGCGCGCTGCAGTGACCCCATGAGTTCTGCGAGTGCCTCCGGGCTGTCTGCCGCCTCGACCATCTCGAACTCGGCGTGCAGCGGCGCAAGGCCGCGCTCGCCGATGCGCGCGACATCCATAAAGCTCGCGTACAGCCCGCCGATACGGCCCGCGTCGGAGTCTGGCTCTTCCACGGCGGCCGCAGCGTTTTCGATAATCGCGCGCACATTCTCTTCAGCCTCATCGAAGAGCTTGCGGAACGCGCCGTCGAGAGCCCGGTCCGCCGGGATCACGTGCTCCGTCAGCCATTTGCCGTTGACGTGCTCGAACAGGTCGTCCTGCGGGCGCGTCAATGGGTCACGATGGTCAAGGTCGATCCCGGACTTCACGCCGGCCTGGACTTGCGGTTCAAGTGCGCTACTCACCCCACCATCTATACCTGGTTAGCGCAGGCAGCGGCTAGCGGTAATTGGGTTGGTGCCAGCGAATTCTCGTACCAGTTGTGAGGCGCTGCCGAGTGTGCAACGATCCAAACCCGGGGGTAATGGCGCACGGCGGCGCGATGACGGCAGAGGGGGCCAGCACAATGAGCGGTTTGCTGGACGCTGCGTTCAGTTTTCCCGCCGTCATTTTCACCTTCGCATTTTTCGTGGTGGTCGCTTACTGGCTCCTCGTCCTCGTTGGGGGTGCCGGTCTCGACGTCTTGGACGGCGACGCTGATACGGACGCAGCGCCGGGCTGGCAGCAGGGGCTCGGCCTCGGTGGCGTTCCGGTGACGATAGCGTTGTCGTTCTTCGTGATAATTGCCTGGCTGGCTAGCATCGTCGGCGGCGTTCTTCTGATGGACAGCGCAGTGAGCGGCGCCGGCCTCGTGGCCGCTCTGATTGGCGTCCTGGTGTTTGCGCTATGCATTGCCATGGTGGGCACACGTGTGTTGATTGCGCCGCTCAAGCGTGTGTTTCATCAGGTGCCGGCGCAGTCGCGCGCTGATTTCGTGGGGAAGATATGCGTCGTCAGAACCTCCAGTGTGGGGCCTGATTTTGGGCAGGCGGAGGTGACGTCACCGGATGGATCGTCCGCGATCGTCCAGGTCCGTCAAACCGCCGAACATGCGCAGGAGACACCGCTGCGAGCGGGAAGCTCTGCTTTGATTTACGACTACGACGCTGATGGCGAGTTCTTCTGGGTCGCGCCAGTAGATCCCGCGCTCGACACGTTCAGGCCGTAGCGAGGCCCGGAGGAAAGAGGAAACACTGTGGATACGATCGCTGCCGGCTTAGGTGTGGTCATAGCGGCCATCCTGCTCACCGTATTAGCGGTGATCTTCATGGTGACGCGCCTCTACCGCAAGGTGCCGCAAGGCAGCGCATTGATCGTCTCGAAGCTGAAGAAGGTTGACGTCACCTTCACCGGCGCTGTGGTGCTGCCCATCCTGCACAAGGCCGAAACGATGGACATCTCGGTCAAGACGATGGAAATCGAGCGCAGCGGCCACGATGGCTTGATCTGCCGCGACAACATTCGCGCGGACATCAGGATCACGTTCTTCGTTCGCGTCAACAAGACCATCGAGGACGTCATCAAGGTGGCACAAGCCATCGGTACCGAGCGGGCGAGTGACCAGTCCACGCTGCAGGCCCTGTTCAACGCCAAATTCTCGGAAGCGCTGAAGACGGTTGGCAAGCACCTCGACTTCGAAGACCTGTACACCAAACGGGACGAGTTCCGTGATCAGATCGTCCGGGTAATCGGCACCGATCTCAATGGTTACAGTCTCGAAGACGCCGCGATCGACTACCTCGAGCAGACTCCGATGTCCCAGCTCGATCCGAAGAACATTCTCGACGCGCAGGGCATTCGTAAGATCACCGAACTCACGGCGATCGAGAACGTCCGCACGAACGACTACCGGCGCAACGAAGAAAAAGAGATCACCCGCCAGAACGTCGAAGCGCGGGAAGCGATTCTCGAGCTGGAGCGGCAGCAGGCTGACGCGGAAGCGAAACAGCGCCGGGAAGTTGAAACGGCGGTAGCGCGTGAGGAGGCTGAAACACAGCGTGTGCAGGCGGAAGAGCGGCTCAAGTCGGAAGGCGCTCGCATCCGCACCGAGGAACAGATTGGTGTGCAGGCCCAGAACCAGCAGCGCGAGATCGCGGTTGCTGAAAAGAACCGCGAACGCGTCATCGCGGTCGAAACCGAGCGCATCGAGAAAGACCGCCTGCTCGAAGTGATCAACCGCGAGCGCGAAACCGAGCTGCAGCGCATCGCTAAGGACCGTGAGGTCGAAACGGAACGCCGCTCGGTGTCGGAGGCGACACGGGAACGGATCGCCGTCGATAAGACTGTCGCGGAGCAGGAAGAGAGCATCAACCGGCTGCGCGCCGTCGAAGCTGCGGAGCGTGACCGCCAGGCGATCGTCATCCGCGCCGAAGCCGAAGCACAAGAAAACCTCGTTAAAGACATCAAAGCTGCCGAAGCGGCAGAGGCGGCGGCGAAACACAAAGCGAAAGAACGTCTCACGCTTGCCGAGGCAGCCCAGCAGGCTGCCGAGCTTGAAGCGCGCGCCAAGATCCGGCTCGCTGAGGGACAGCAGGCCGAAACAGCGGCCCAGGGTCTCGCTGAAGTTCAGGTGCGTGAACGCGATGCGGACGCGATCGAAAAGGTCGGCCGCGCGGAAGCCCAGGTTGACCGCGAGAAGGCACTCGCCGCTGCCGACGCTGTCCGGGAAAAGCTGAAAGCCGAGTCGGAAGGTCTCACTGAGAAAGCTGACGCGATGGCGAAGCTCGATGCTGCGACCCGGGAGCACGAAGAGTACCGGCTGCGACTCGAACTCGAGAAGGACGTTCGGCTCGCGGGAATTGATGTGCACAGGCAGGTCGCTGAACACCAAGCCGCTGTGCTCGCAGCCGGTCTCAAAGAGGCCGACATCAACATCGTCGGCGGTGAGAGCGTCTTCTTCGACCGCCTCATGGGATCCATCGCGCTCGGCAAGGGCGTCGACGGATTCGTCAACAACTCCGAAGTCGCTCAAGTCCTCGGCAAAGACTGGCTGGATGGGACGCAGAGCTTCGCCGGAGACCTGTCGCGGGTCCTCGAATCGGCCGGGACGGAAGACGTCAAGAACCTCACCGTTTCTGCCCTCCTCTTGAAGCTCATCAACCAGGGCGGCCCGCAGGCAGAAGGTTTGCGCCAGTTGCTCGGCAACGCGCGGAAGCTCGGGCTGGCCGACGTCCCGGTGGCAAACGCTAAGCCATGACGTCGTCCACACCGGTCAGCTCACCCGAAGCCCGGACTGGCGAGGCCGAACTTGAGGGCGGCACTTATGAGGTGCTGCGCAGCCGACTCGCCCAGCACGCGGCAGAACTCGCCCGCCGAGCGGAAGCACTCAACGCGAGACGCGTCGAGGTGTTCGGCGGATCAGAACTCCGCCTGATCGGAACCGAACGCATCCGGACTGAACACAACTGCGTCCCTCGCGACATTGTGGCGCTCCCATCAGGGGGCGAGGGTGGCCTCATGCTGTTCGGCTACAACGTGTTCATTGGCCTGAAGCCGGAAACAACTGTCGACGACGTCTTCTCGCTGCACCGATTCGTACGGGACGGTGATACGTTCCGCTTCGACGAAGCTCCCGACGAGATGCCAGGCTTGTTGCGGGACAGCACCTTTCAGCGGCACTTCGCTGAGCTGTACCGCTACTATCGCGAAACGCGACTGCTGCAGCTTCGACGAGTGGAAGGGAAGCTGCTCGCAATCTTCCAAACCGGTGTGCGCACCGAAGATGTCAAGGTGCTGAGGTGGCGAATCAGCACCGACGGCACCGTCACGTATTTGGATAACCGCGGCGAACGCGATCACGTCTTCCCGGCGCAGCACGACTTCGAGTGGACTGAAACCACCCGCGACGACCACGTTCTGGGCCGCCATCCGCATATCTCGATTCGCGGCCAGGTGTTCGTTGAAACTGTTGGCGGCAACCTCACGATCAAGGTCGAAGACAACTCGGAGAGCGGCGAGGGCATTTATCAGGAGCCCGTTGACGAGCCGCTCCAGAGCCTCGCCGATGCGGACGTCCACTTCGCGGAGGTGGGTCCGCTCATCTTGCTGAAGATCCGGCCCTACAACGAGAAGATCTGGCGCTATCTCGTTTTCAACACCCGCACGAAAGACATTGAGCGTCTCGACGGAATCGGGCAGGCGTGTCGCCGACTGCCCGAGGATCAGGGCCTGATCTTTCCAGGCGGCTATTACCTTGAAACCGGAAGCGCACGCACGTTCGACACCGATACGGCGGACCTCGAGTTCGAGCGTGTGATTCGCTCCGGAAACGGTGAGGATGTCCTTTACGTCTTTCACGCCCGGAAAGAGGGGCGCACGCTGCTGCTTCCCTACAACGTCATCCGGAAAGAAGCCGCGAATCCCGTTCCGTGCCATGGGTATTCGCTGTTCGATGACGGCACGCTCGTGGTGTTCCGGGCAGACTCGGATGAGCCCACTCGCGTCCACCCGATGCAGGTGTGGCAAACCCCGTACGAATCCGACGTCTACGCTGCGGCACAGCCCGCAGGCACGGGACCGCTGGAACGTATCGGCAATGCCGACCTCGTGCGCGGTATCTCCGACTGCCTTTCCCTCGCCCGTATGGTCGGTGAAATGACACCAGCCACAGCGGTGTTCGAAGCGATGATCGCCGCCGCCACGCGGGCAAGCGATCACTATCACTGGCTTGGCAGTGAGGAAGCGGGCGACCTGCTCCAGCCCTTACGTGACCTCAAAGAGACCGCCGAGCGGGTGATCGACGAATTCGAAAAGGTGTCGGCGCTCACGGCTCAGGCAGACCGCGCAGTGGATGAGTCTGAAGCCGAAATCGCCTCACTTATCCGGATCAGCCGGGGGAGCGCGCCCCGGTCAGCCGACGGCTGGGTAACGCTGCTCGCCGACCTCCGCAAACAGCAAGGCCACCTCATCACGCTGCGCGATATGCGCTACGTGGACACAGCGCGTCTCGAGGGGCTCGACGAGCAGCTGTCAGAGGCGCTCAGCGACTCGGGCCGCCGCGCAGTCGAGTTTCTCAGCGGTGACGACGCGTTCGACAGCTTCCACCGCGACATCAGTCAGCTCATCGATGATGCGGACAGCATCGACACCGTCGCGTCGGCCCAGCCGATTACCGCGCGACTCGCGGAGCAAGCTGATGGTCTGCAGGTCGTGACGCAGATTGTCTCGTCACTGGAGATCGGTGACGCGGTAGTGCGCACCCGGATCCTCGAACGAATCGGGGAGGTGCTCGCAGGCGTCAACCGTGCTCGCGCCACGGTTGAATCCCGCCGGAAAGAACTGCTGACGCGCGAAGGCCGCGCGGAGTTCGCTGCCGAGTTCGGGCTACTGGGGCAAGCGATCACGGGAGCACTTGCAGTGGCGGACTCCCCGGATGCATGCGACGAACAACTCGGCCGCCTGCTGCTGCAACTCGAAAACCTCGAATCCCGGTTCAGTGAGTTCGACGAGTTTCTCGACGAACTGAGCACCAAACGCGAGGACGTATACGAGGCCTTCTCCTCACGTAAACAGGCACTGCTGGACGAGCGGTCCCGGCGCGCGGACCGGCTCGCGGACTCTGCGCAGCGCATCATCGCCTCCGTCAGCCGCCGCGTCGCGGGGATGAACACGGTCGACGAGGTAAACACATACTTCGCGTCAGACCCGATGGTGGCGAAACTCCGCAGCCTCGCCGGTGACCTGCGGGAAATCGGCGACTCGGTCCGCGCGGAAGAGATCGAGGGCCGCATCAAAGCCGCGCGGCAAGAGGCCGGCCGGTCGCTGCGGGACCGTCAGGACCTTTACGCCGACGGTGGCGAAACCATCCGATTGGGGAAGCACCGGTTTGCCGTCAACACGCAAGCCATGGACCTCACACTCGTGCCACACGGTGCTGACGGTGACACTCGTATGGCCTTCGCGATCACCGGCACGGACTACCGGGCGGACGTCACAGACCCGGAGTTTGCGCAGACAGCGCCCTACTGGAACCAGCTGCTCGTATCGGAGACGAACGATGTGTACCGCGGCGAATACCTCGCTGCGGCGCTGCTTGCTGAGGCGGAGCGTGGTGGCACGGCCGACGAACTGCGCGAAGCCCTCGTCGCGGACGGGGAGCTAGAGGCCCTCGTCCGGCGCGCTGCGGAGGCACGCTATGACGAAGGCTACGAGCGCGGCGTCCACGACCATGATGCGGCACGCATACTGAGCGAGGTCCTGCGTCTTCATGCGGGTGCAGAGTTGCTGCGATACTCGCCGGGTGCGCGCGCGGCAGCCCAGCTTTTCTGGGCTTATGGGCCGGACGGTCCGGGTGCCGAACAATTCTCGGCGTGGGAGACCCGCGCTGCATCGTTGCACCGGGCCCGCAACGTTTTCGGCCGCACCGAAGCTGTGGACGCACTCGCAGACGAACTATCCGCAGCTGTCACGCGCTTCAGTGCGGCCCACGACATTCTCGTTGCACCGGGTGATCAGGAACTCGTGGGCGAGTATTTGTTTGAAGAGCTGGCTGCTGGTTCCGCGCGCTTTGTCAGCAGCAACGGTGCCCGCACCCTGCTGGACCGTTTCCATCGTGCCCTCGGCGGCGCGGCCGCAAAGTCCAGGATGGATTTCGACGAGGATTTGCGAGCACTGGAAGGCGACGTGTCCGCGCGTCTGCAGTTGGTGCGTGCATGGCTGACTGCATTCATCGCCACGCGCGACTCCGCACCCGATGAAAGCGCCGCAACCGAAGGCGACCTCGCGGAAGCTGTCGCGATAGAAGTCACCGGCACCCGTCTCGACCGGTACGAATCGTCTGCGAGTATCACCGGCACTGCCGAACCGATGCTGGGATCGCACCCCCGCATTCAAGGCCGGAAGCTGACCTTCCGGCTCGACGAATTGCTGGCGAGGACCGGGCATTTCCGCGCGGTTCGCGTCCCGGGATACCGTGCTTTCCAGCGTCAGCGCAACGAGCTGGTCGTCAGGGAACGGAAGCGGCTGCGTCTCGACGAGTATGCGCCCACCGTGATGAGCGGTTTCGTGCGCAACAGGTTGCTCGATGACGCGTATTTACCGCTGATCGGTGACAACCTCGCAAAACAACTCGGAGCAACCGGGGATGGCCGCAGAACCGACCAGTCAGGTCTGCTGCTTCTCATCAGTCCACCCGGGTACGGCAAGACGACGCTGATGGAATACGTCGCTAACCGGCTCGGGGTCGTATTCGTCAAGGTGAACGGCCCAGCGCTCGGACATCATGTCACCTCCGTCGACCCCGCGGAAGCGCCGAACGCGACGGCCCGGCAAGAAGTTGAAAAGATCAACTTTGCGCTCGAGATGGGCAACAACGTCCTGCTGTACCTCGACGACATTCAGCACACCTCCCCTGAACTGCTGCAGAAATTCATTTCTCTGTGCGACGCCCAGCGCCGGATGGAAGGCGTGTGGAACGGGCGTACTCGCACCTACGACATGCGAGGCAAGCGATTCGCGGTGTGCATGGCCGGTAACCCCTACACGGAGCAAGGCAAACGGTTCCGGATTCCCGACATGCTCGCCAACCGCGCTGACGTATGGAACCTTGGCGACGTCCTGTCCGGCCGGGAGGACTTGTTCGCCCTCAGCTACATCGAGAACGCACTGACGTCGAATCAAGTGCTCGCACCGCTCGCGGCGCGTGAGCGCTCAGATATCGACCTGATCGTCCGTCTCGCCCGCGGCGACAGCACCGCCCGGCCAGATCAGCTGCAGCACCCGTATTCGGCCGCGGAAATGGACGAAGTGCTCGCTGTGATGAAGAAAATGCTGCGCGTTCAGCAGGTCGTGCTGGCGGTCAACCAGGCATACATCGCGTCCGCGGCAACCGCTGATGCTAACCGGACAGAGCCGCCGTTCCAGCTGCAGGGCTCATATCGCAACATGGGGAGACTGGCGGAGCGCATCGCCCCCGTCATGAACGACGAAGAACTCGAAGCCGTCATCGACGACCATTACCTCGGTGAAGCGCAAACGCTGACCTCGGGCGCCGAATCCAACCTGCTCAAGCTCGGCGAGATCCGCGGTCGGCTTACTCCCGAACAGCAGCGGCGCTGGGAAACTGTCAAGGAAGGCTTCCGGCGTGCGCAGGCACTCGGCGGTGCGGAGGACGACCCGGTCACACGCGCGGTCGGGGCAGTCGGCCTGCTTGCGGACCGCGTCGGCGGAATCGAATCGGCTATTCGAGAACGGTAACGGCGCCGTGTGACACGATTGCTGAGTGGAAGTCCACATTATCGAGCTTTTCCACGGCCTCGCCGCTCAGCATCCCGCACTCGTCGCGGTGATCTTCGCGGCGCTCATGCTCGTCCACACCACGGCCTTCGTTGGGCCGTTCGTGCCAGGCGACATCACCGTGCTTATCGCTGGCGTCAGCGTCGATCACCCAGCACAACTGGTAGCGGTGATTTCAGCGGGGGTGTTCGGCTGTATCGGCGGAGCCACGATCGGCTACGGCCTCGGCGCGCTCTTCGGTGCCCGGATCAAAGGGTGGGCACAGCACCGTCCCCGCTGGCACTCAGTGTGGCAGCGCACGGAAAAATATCTGCACAGCGGCGGTGGTGGACCGGTTATCGCGCTCGCGATCGTGCTCCCGCTGATGCATGCGTTTGCCCCCTTCATCGCGGCCGCGCACGGCATCTCCTACCGGCGCGTCATGCTGTGGTGGGGCGTCGGCGCCGCAGCGTGGATCGGGATATTCGCGTCGTTCGGCGCCATCGCAGGAGGTTTGGTGCGCAGCGATCCCGGAGCAGCCGCCGCGGTGGCGGGCATCGTCGCGGTAGTAGTGGTTGCCGTAGTTTTTGGCCTCCACAAGTTGATGCAGCGCAAGCTGGCCGACTAGTGCGCTGATTGTTCGGGCCGTTGCCGTCAGCGCATCCGGGCGTAGCACGCGCTCACTAGCGTTCGATCACCGCCAGTCCGTGCGGATCTGCTGCGGAAACCTCGTTTCCGTCGACGTTCACCGTGTTGGGGTTGTCTTCCATAGTGAGCAGGTCGTTTTCGGTCCACGTGAAGGTGCGGCAATCGTCGCTGACGGTGAGGACTGCCACGCCAGGCGTACGATCGGCATCGACCAGGCTTGTGATGGCTGTCAGCGGCTCCGCGCCGCGCAGGCTGACGTAGATCTTTCCGTCTCTGTGGTAGGCGAGATCAGGAGCAGGATTAGGGCTGAAGCCAGTAGCCATCGATTCTGTCGCGACAACTTCGCGTGCTTCGATGTCAACGACATTGATGTCGTTGCTCACGCGCATGAAGGTGAGCGCGTACTCCCGCTCGTCTGCATCGGTGCAGAAGGCTGTGCCGTGGGTATCCTCCCCGGGCAACTCAAGTGTGAAGGGTGCAGGGAAGTCCCCGTCGTTGACGCCACTGGTGTTGTGGAAGAACAAGAAATCGTCACCTCCGGAGGCGCCACTTTCCCCGTTGGTGAGCATCACGTCATCCGAGACAGGGAACGCACCGCACCCGGCACCCGGCATAGTGTCCGCCGGATGTACTCGCACCACCTCCATGGGCGTGCTTCCGTCAGCAGTCCCGGTATCCACAATCACGAGGCCGCCCTGAGCCAGGGTGACGTAGGCGAAACGCCCGTCAGAGGTGAACTCGTGGCAGATCGGACGAACAAAGTCACTGTCGAGTTCAGCCGCGTAATCCTCCAGCACAAGTGTTTCGATGAGTTCGTAGGAGTCCGAACTGAAGTCCGTCTGGATCTTGTGGAGAAAGCCGGAGTCGTCACCGTGATTCATGTCAGCAACGATGACGAAGCTGTCATCTGGGCTCGCGACGCTCGCATGCGCCGCGTGCGAGCCGCCCGCACCGTCAAACCCTTCAGCCGTGTTGACACAGCCGGTGATTTCGCGGGTCTCGATGTCCATGAAGTGAGTATCACCGGACGCCACATTGGAGATGATCATGTGCGTCGGTGGCGTTGAATTGTTTGGCAGAACCATGTGCGGCCGCTGCGCGAGTTCGCACCCCGCGGCCTCCGCGGCGGCCCCAAGATCGATGACTTCAGCGGTTGCGTCTGAGGGCGCATCGCTGCCCAGTTCGTCCCCGTTCCAGATGTACAGCAGCCCGCCGCCGTCCTCGACGGTGTCAGCCTGGTCGAGTGCCCACACTTCGAAGCTCGCGGCAGTCACCTCGTCATCCGGGCCAGCCGCAGGCGGGGGAGCGGTCTCCTCATCCACGGGGGTCGACTGGCAGGCGGCGAGAAGGAAAGCCGCGGCGACGGCGGTGGTGATAGCGGCGCCTGACTTGCGGGTGTAAGCGAGCACGATTAAAGCCCTTCGCAGGAAGTCGCGATTAGTGGCCGCATGAGCGGCGCCTACGAGCCTAAACGCGAAAGCGCCCAAAATGCGGCTTTTGGGCTAGCGTGCGTTGAGGATTCTTGACACCGTCAACGCGTCGCGTTCAGCACTTCTTCGACCGGCGGATAGTGCCCGAGTGTATGCCCGCGGTGAAGGTATTTGATCGTGCCGTCAGTGGCGAGAATTGCGAGTCCAGGTGATTGGAGCGGATGCGCGGTGATGCGCCCTTGCCGTGCTGTCCGAGCTGCCTTGAGGTAGCGCCACCAAGTCTCAGGGGTAAGTAGCCGCCACCAGGGGAACCGCTTGAGATCCAGGGCGTTGTAGAGGCTGTGCGAGGGATCGAGCAAGAGGGGGAAGTTCACACCACTTTCGGTGAGATGCCTCGCCTGGTAGTCAGCGGCACCGCCGACCCCGATAACGGCGGCCCCTGCGGCAGTGAACTCATTGAGATGTGCACTTATCTCCTTCAGATACGCCTGGCACGGCATGCAACCGAAGTAGCGGACGAGTACAACGACCGTGGGACGCGTGAGGAGCGAGTCCAGTTCCACCGGCTCACCGTCCGCGGTCTTTAGGGTGATCGATTCGAGGCGGTCGCCGACCTCAGCTTGTACTGCCATCACAACTCCTAATCAATGGGATTCGGGACGGGAACTCAGTGGCGGTGTCTGATCATTCCCGAACGGGGCTTCTTCCGGAATCACGTGTCGTGCCGCCTGCGGGATGTGCAGTGAAACGCGTGAACCTGGTGGCAGATGCAGCGTTGGAGGAGCTTCCGCGCAGACAGTCACGTTCGCGCCGTTTATGTTGATGTGCAGCCGCTGCCGTGCGCCGATGACTTCCATCCCGGCGACGACCCCGGCGAGGTCCCCAGGCTCTGACGCCTCGGTGACGCCCACAGCTTCATGGCGGAACACGAGTGTGCCGGCTCCGGAGCTGGTGTTGACGGTCAGGACACCGGCCTCCGAGTGGTGCTTGCCGTATCGGACATCACCGAAGATCTCGTTGATACCGCCCATCATCCGGTGCACAGAGAGCGACCTGGGACGGGTGTAAATGTGGTGCGGGGTATCGATCTGTGCGATGGTGCCGTCGAGCAGTATCGCCATCCGGTCGGCGAGAACTGCGGCCTCATGCTGATCGTGGGTGACGAGGAGAATGGTCGGCGAAAGCTCACGGCGAATCTGGCGCAAGAGGCTGTGCATTTCGCCTCGCAACTGGGGGTCCAGTGCGCTGAACGGCTCGTCTAGCAGTAGAACGCGAGGTTCGGCGGCTAGCGCACGCGCGAGTGCTACCCGCTGGGCCTGACCACCGGAGAGTTCCGTGGCGCGGCGGTACGCAAAATCGCCAAGCTGTACCAGCTCAAGGTAGGACTGCGCATGCAGTCGGGAGGAACGTTTCGACTTTCCGGACGACCGGGCCGAAAACGCAACATTGTCCAGAGCGTTGAGGTGAGGAAAGAGCAACGGCCGCTGGAACATCAGGGCGACACCGCGTCGTTCCGCGGGAACTCCATCGACATTGCGGTCACCGAGTGCAACCGTGCCTGAAGAAGCTTGCTCCAGCCCTGCGATGAGGCGCAGGATCGTGCTCTTACCAGCACCGGAAGGTCCGAGGACGGCGACACATTCACCGGCGGCGACTTCGAGGTCGATGTCCCGGATCACGGCACCTTCATTGAAGGCTTTCGTGAGTGAGCGAAGCGAGAGCGCACTCATGGGGCTCTCCTTCCTCGCAGGCGCCATAACAGCAGCAACAATACGAGTGGCGGTGCGATCGCAGCGACAGACAGCGCCGCTACCACCGGCTGGTTGCCTGATCCGGCTGCGAATGCACCTACAAGAACAGGAACGGAAACCAGTCGGCCTCCGCCGACGAGGAGCGTCACGACGTAGTCAGTCCACCCGACGAGAAATGCGAGGAAGCCAGCCGTGGCGATCGCGGGTGCCAGAAGGGGCAACTGAACCCGCCAGAAAACCACCCAGCGTGACGCTCCCAGCGTCCGGGCCTCCTCTTCGAAGCGAATGTCGTAGGCACCGAACCCCACGCGCATGATGTAGGTCGTATACGGGATCGCCACCACTGTCAGGATCAGTACTGCCCCGATCAGATTGGGGATTCCTGCGCGCAGGATCAGAACGTCTAGCCCCATCGCCACCGCGAACGGCGGGAACGCGAGGGGCGCTACCAGTAGGACGGCGGCAGCGCCGCGGAAGTGCACCCTATGCAGAACCAGCGCCCTGGCCGCCAGCGCACCCGCCGGGGTAGCCAGCACTGCGACACTCATGCCAAGTGTCGCCGACGTCGCGAAGGCGTCGATAGCACCCGCTGAGAGCGCGCTCCGGAGTCCCGTGAGCCCCCATTCCTGCGGGGACAGCGCGGGAAATCGCCACTGGTTCGCCACAGACCACAGAAGAATCGGGACGAGCGGCAGCAAAAACCACAGTACGAGGAGCGCTCGCCCGGCCCTCGCCATCGTTCTTACCGCCACAGCGACGACCTCCTGAGGACGAACAGCGCGGCGGCGAGCGTCACCAAGCAGAGTGCAACCGAAACGCTGGCGGCCGCGGCGGCATTGGGTCGCGCGGCTAGGTCGATAGCGGAGAAGAGCCGCACTGCCATCACCGGCAGCGGTTCAGGATGCGGACGGCCTAGCAGCCGCGCCACCTCGAATGAGCCGAACGAGTAGACGAAAGTGATCATGGCCGCAGCGGCAAGCGCGGGTGTCGCGAGGGGCAATGTGACGAGCCGGAACCGTTGCCATCGACCAGCGCCGAGCACCGCGGCTGCCTCCGAATAGCCGGTCACGCGCGTCGCGAGCGCTGCAGCAACAACGAGCGCAATGAACGCGGATTCCTTCCACGTGAACTCCGCGATCACAGCGATCCACCAGCGCCCGCCGACCAGCTGCGGCCACGTTGCAGAATCCATCCTGAATATGCGGGCAAGGAGTCCGGCGTCGGAAAGGAGCAGCCCGATCGCAGCGGCGCCGATCAGGTGCGGTATGGGAATGGTCAACGTCGCGAGCGCCGTGACGACCCTTCCATTCGCGACGATCGCCAGGGCGGCGGCAAGCCCGATGAAGGACGCCAGAATTGTCGACGAGGCGGCGATCGCCAGTGACAGCAGAGTCGCCGTGATCAGGTCATCGCCCTGCGCCGTGAACGTCTGGGTACTGAACGCCGGTTCGCCAACAAGCGGCATCAATCCGAATGCCTGGAGGGCAACGGTGCCAAGCCCCGCGATAAGCACGATTGCCGTCGGGACGAGTGCAGGGAGGAGCAGCGCTGTCGCTCGTAACCGTGCCGCCCGCCTTGACATCAGCGTCCCGCGAGGACTGTGCGCCGCCAGCCTTCGTCGAGTGCAGGCACCCAGGCAGTGCCGAGTTCAGGGCGCGCGTTGCGAGAAAGCTCTTCGTAGGCCGGAACGACCGGTGACTCTGGCAGCGCATCGAAAGCGGCGCGGTCTTCGTTGCTCAGCCGGTCTGAGTCGAGGACGGTGAACTGTCCCCACACATCCGGTTTCGCCTTCTCGAGTTGTTGCTGCGGCGATAAGGCGAGGTTCGCGACGACACGGGCCCCCGCCGAGTTGCCGGAAGTCGACGGCACGGCGAGAAAGCTGGCGTTGCCGACGGTACCTTCATCGAGAATAAGTACCCGCGTGGTTTCTGGGAATGTTCCGCGCGCCACCAGAGCTGTGAGGGTCGCCGGCCCATACGTCATCGTCATGTCGACCTGACCGTCCGCAAAGAGCTGGTTCAGCTCCTCGACGCTCTGTGGGTAGGTGCGCCCTGATCTCCAGAGGGCGGGAGCGAGGTCAATGAGAGCGTCAAACAAAGGCGCGCTGTGCTCCTCGTAGGCGTCATCGCTGTACTCGAGTGGCACGTCGTCAGAAACGCGGGTGAGGACTTCCCGGATGAAGACCGACCCAGTGAAGTCGGGGGGCGCCGGGTACGTGAACCGGCCTGGGTTTTCTTCGGCCCAGCGAAGGACGCCTTCCAACGTGGATGGCGGGTCGGGTATCGCGGCTTCGTTGTAAACGAGGGTGAACTGCGCCTTGTGCCAAGGAGCTTCACAGCCATCCACTGGTGTGCCGAAGTCGGACAGCAACAGCGGATCGTCCGGATCGGTGTACTGCATATTCGGCAGCTGGTCAGTCCAATTGCATAGCCACGCGCCAGCCTGTTTCCCGGTTGCGAAGTTGTCGCCATTCACCCACACGAGGTCGACGTCCCCATCGGTGATGCCTGCCTGACGTTCAGCAAGGATCCGGTTGACGGCCTCGCCCGTGTCGGCGATCGGAACGCGCCGCAGGGTCACTCCTGCTTCTGCCGCCGCTGGTGCCAGCACCGAATCGACGTAGCGGTTACCCTGCTCGTCCCCGCCCCACATCCACAGCGAGACTGTCTGGCCGACTGCCGCCGCTACGACCTCCGCCCAGGATGTTTCAGATGGTTCAGGGGCTTCCGGGGAGGGGGCTGAACAGCCAGCGAGTGTCACAACAGCCACAGCTGAAGTGGCTAGTGCGCGTCCGAACCGTTTCGCTGCCATCACATCTCCCTCGTCCAGCGTTCGAAGTTTCGCACAGTTTCTGTCCGGTTCGTGGCGGTACCACGCTGCAGCGGGAACACTGGTGGCTACTCAAAGCCCGCCAGTTCTGATGGAGGTGCTGTGCACCAGGACGAGAGCAGCCGGACGTTCTTCACTCCCTTGGTGAAGCTCGCGGTACTCGCGTGCATCCTCGTCGTGGGCGGAGTGGTGGCGCTCGCTGTTGATGTACCGAGTGTGGAGGAAGTCCGCTCGCAGGTCGCCGGCGCTGGATTGCTGGGCGCACTAACTTTCGTCTTGGTCTACGCGGCGCTGAGTTCGATTCCCGCGCCAGCGAGTGTCCTCAGCATCGCAAGCGGTGTGCTATTTGGGTTCGCTGGGGGAGCAGCCGTCGTGTTTATCGGCGCCATGATCGCCGCGACCGTTTCCTACCTGCTTGGCAAGCACCTGGGTGCGGAAGCTGTCGTCCGCTACGGAGGTGCGAAAACTAACCGCGTTGTCCAGTTTCTGCGCAAACGCGGGTTTGTTGCTGTCTTGCTCGTCCGTCTCGTGCCGCTGTTTCCATTCTGGCTCGTCAACTATGCCGGCGGGATCAGCGGTATCAAGGCCAGAGACTACTTCTTCGGGACTGCGCTGGGAATCGTCCCCGGCGTGCTGAGCTACGTCGCTCTCGGCGCGTTCGGAACCCAGCCGCTCTCGTGGCCGTTCGTGGCTGCCATCGTGGCGTTTGTCGTCCTCACTGCCGGTGGCGCCTACTACGCTCGGCGTATGAGAGCAGCCGAGCCCGAACTCACCGACCGTGTTTGATGCGCAACTGCGAGGCGTGCTCGACGCACCACTGAAACGCGCTGCCGCGGCTATCGACAAAGGATGGGTTACTCCCGACCGGCTTACTACTGCCGGGCTGACTCTGGGACTGGCAAGTGCGGGAGCTGCGGCACTGCAATGGTGGTGGCTAGCGCTAGCGATGTGGCTTACGTCGAGGCTCGCGGACGGCTTGGACGGTCCGCTTGCCCGGCGTCGCGGCACGAAGTCTGGGGCGGGTGGTTTCTACGACATCACTGCCGACTTCATCGTGTATGGCTCGACGGTTGTCGGTGTTTCACTGGGAGTCGCGGCAGCTTACGATGCGCCCCAATGGCCATTTCTGCTGGTACTGCTCGCTTACTACGTCAACGGAGCGGCATTTCTGGCGTTTTCGTCTATAGCCGAACGATATGGGAAGACCCTCGACGACGGCCGGTCTCTCTCGTTCCTCGGTGGACTCGCAGAGGGGACGGAAACAATTGTTGTGCACAGCCTGTGGCTGGTGTTCCCCATGTTCGGCTGGCAGATCGCACTCGTGTGGGCGGTGATCGTGGGGGTGAGTGCAGCGCACCGTGTGTACGCGGGGTACCGGTCGCTGCGGTAGGAGGAGCACCACCCTATGTACGCACTCCAGCGGCCACGGTCAATTCGTTCGTTTCTCAGTGCAAATGCGTAGGTTTGTACACGGCCGCTGCAAAGGTATATAGGGGGAGGGGCTGGCGTTGGTGTACAGGGAGGCCATTCGGGTAAGACTTCTGGTATGCCCTCGCATCCGGAAGTCACGTTTCTCTGGCGCCAGCACTGCGGGTACTGCCGGAGGCTTCGCGAGGGACTCGCCGCCGCGGGTGTTTCGCTGCGAGAGCGCAACATCTGGGAAGACGCCGACGCAGCCGCCACCGTCCGCAAAGTGGCGCGCGGCAATGAGACCGTCCCAACGGTAGTTGTGGGCGGCCGGGCACTCGTCAACCCGTCCGTTGAGCAGGTGATCGCAGCAATTCACCGTGAGTTTCCCGGTCAATTCCCGCAACTGCCAGACGGTTCACCCAGAAGGCGCTGGTGGCGGCGCTTGATCGGTGATTCGTGAGCCGTGGCGCATGCCATCGCGGCCGCTCTGCCCTCAGCTACCGCCCCGGTTCGCCGCGTCGAGCAGTACTTGCTGAGGGTCCGCTGTCCAGATGTCCTGCGACAGCGTATGCATACCCGCCGACGGTCGGGGGGAACACCGGCGGGCATGCGCGCTGCCGCCCGCCAGCTAGCGGTGGGCGAGCGATTTGCGGGCCACGGGGATGAGTAGCAGCCCGATGACGAGGCCGAACAGGATATGTTCGGCGATGAAGGTGGGGTAGCCGACCATGGTCGGCATGTCACGAATCGGATCTCCGCCACCGAGGATCGAGGCGGTGAGGGGCAGCAGTACCCAGGAACTCACTACGAAGACGAGGAACCCGTACACCGCGCCTGCGGCTGCGAGTATGGCAGCGCCCTGTAGT
This sequence comes from Hoyosella sp. YIM 151337, assembly GCF_026041215.1. Taxonomy (GTDB): domain Bacteria; phylum Actinomycetota; class Actinomycetes; order Mycobacteriales; family Mycobacteriaceae; genus Hoyosella. The sequence goes on along the minus strand of NZ_JAPEIQ010000044.1, from coordinate 70,451 downwards.
TTGACGAGTTTCGCGAAGGCGGCAAACACGATGCCATATCCTGCGCCGATCATCATATGAACGAGGGCGCCCACAATTGCAGGGCCAGCGATGAAGACGAAGTTGTCACCAGCCATCCCTGCTTCCATCGATTCCATCATGGCTTCGCCGGAGATCACCGACGATGCGATGTGGTAGAGCGGGGTGAAGAAGCCGACTCCCTGATACGTGGCGGCAGCGATCATCGCATACATCGCCATCACGAGTGATGCAACGATCCCTGCGACTGCGCCCGCCACCCCCCAACGGGTCCAGTTCGCGGTTTGGACTGCGTGACCTGGAGCATTGGCTGCGCTCGTGCTCATGGTTATCTCCTTGGTTCAGGCGCCAGGTCAGCTGAATGCTGATAAATGGAGCCGGTATCCGTACGTGGAGGCAACCCGGTGGCAGGAACGAGGCATTCCCGAAATTGCGAGGAATGTCCCTAATCTTGGCGCAGGCGCAGCCACATGCTCCTTGCGCTCGTGAGTCCCCGGATCACACGCCGCGCTGACCGTGCATTGAGCTGCTCGCGGGTATCCGCGATCGCCGCGTTCCATGCGCCGTCGGAGAACGTAGGGTAGGGATGGATCGTGCCGGCGAGTTCACGCCCGCGCAAGCCTAGCCGGATCGCTAGTGTCAGCTCGCCAATGGTCTCCCCGGCACGTGGGCTGACCACTGTGGCCCCGACTATGCGACCTTTCCGATCGAAATGAAGCCGCGAAAATCCGCGTCGTTCGTCTTCGGTCACCGCGCGATCAAGGTGATCATGTGTGATCGTCTGCTGCCGAGTTCCGTGAGCTGCGCTGGTGAGGCCCACAGAGGCAACCTCGGGGTCGGTGAAGGTCACTTGCGGGATCGCCGACGTCGTTGCTTTGCGACGTAATCCGAGAATCGCATTGCTCGCGGCGATGCTCGCAAAAGCGCCGGCGGTGTGCGTGAATTGCGGCAACGGCGTGACATCTCCGGCAGCCCAGATTCGCGGATTCGATGTTCGCATCGAACGATCGACGACAATGCGTCCCTGTTCATCGACAGCCACGCCGACGTGCTCGAGGCCAATCTTGGCTGTTCGCGCGCGGCGCCCGACAGCGATAAGGAGCTGATCGAACTCGACGCGGGTGCCGTCGGCGAGGACAGCAGTGTTTCCAGTCAGCTCCGTGAGCGCACGCCCAGTCAGTATGTTCACACCGTCTTGTCTCAGTGATTCAGCGATTATTGTCGCGGCATCCGGAGATTCCGCTGGGAGAATCTGGTCAGCGGCTTCGACCAGTGTCACCGTAGAACCCAGTCGGGCGAAAGCCTGCCCGAGTTCGCAGCCGACGCTTCCACCGCCGAGGACGAGGAGTCGGGACGGGAGATCACGGAGATCCCACATCGTTTCACTGGTCACGAAGTCACGCAGACCGGGAATACCGGGAACGATGGGTGAGGCGCCCGTAGCGATAACCGCCTGGCGGTACGCAACACGGTCACCATCTATCGCGGCTTTTCCGTCGCTGAGGAAGGCGGCTGTACCCTTCGCTACCCGAATTCCTTCTGCTTCCAGGGTCTCGGGAGCATCCACCGGCTCGATGGTCCGGATTGCTGAGTCAATGTGCCGCCTGACTGCGGCGAAGTCAACCGTCACGGACTCGGCTTGCACGCCGAGTCCGGCTGCTTTTCGGATACCAGCACGGTGATGAGCTGCGGCAAGCAGCGATTTTGAGGGGACGCAACCAGTCCACAAGCAGTCGCCGCCGGGGCGCTCCTGTTCGGCAAGCAGCACGGATGCGCCGAGTTTGACGGCGGTCTTCGCCGCCACGATTCCTGCTGATCCGCCGCCGACGACGAGTAGATCCCACATGTCAACTCCCTAGTCCGTCGCTACCACAGTCTCCTCGCGTCAAGCAGCTGAGTGTTCTGTGCATGCGCCGTAACGTTTCTTCTTCCGGCAGAGTGGACTCAGCTAGGGACCTCAGCACACAGCTGAGGAACTGGTAGCTCTCGAGCTTATCCCGGCAGCGTGCGCAGTCAGTGAGGTGCACTTCGAGTAGACGTGCTTCGGCGGTTGTGAGCATCGCTGCAGGGTCGCGGTCGAGGTAGCGTTGCATACGACGGGCTGACCACCGGCAGGTCAGCATGGTCCGCAATGTACGGATCATCGCTGCCGAATCTGGATTGGTTCTTGCAACTCTTTCACAGCGTCGGAACCCAGTTGGTGCTGCGAATACTTCCCGACTTGAGGAGAACGATGGCGGCTGACAAGTTCTTGGGCCAGACGAAGTACACGATGTCAGCACGGGTATACGACGTGATCTCGGCGGAGTGGCCGATTTATCGTGCGGGCAGGGTCGCTGCCGTGAAGATGTTGAGCCTCGAGCCGGGGATGAAGGTTCTCGATATCGGGTGCGGAACTGGACTGAATCTGCCATTGGTGCTCGAGAAGATCGGACCCAAGGGAATTTACGTTGGGCTTGATAAGAGCCCGGAGATGCTGAAACAAGCACGTCGGAAGGGCCGACAGTGGGGGCACCCGACCGTCGCGCTGGTTCGAGGGGACGCGACCGAGGTGACGCGAGACGACCTTACGCACACTATATATGGCGCAGCCTTCGACGCCGTGATAGCGACCTACGCACTATCGCTGATGCATCACCCCGAAGCTGCATTCGAATCCGCGGTTGGCGCATCACGGCCTGGGGCGCACGTGGCGGTTGCAGATATGCAACCGCCAGTCGGGATGGCACAAATCTGCAGTCCACTGGCTCGTCTCGCCTGCTACCTCGGCGGGGCAGACATCACAGCGCGGCCATGGACGCTCGTCGAGGACCGGTGTCGTGACGTTGCGTCGGCGAGTTTGCGGGGCGGGCACATCCAGGTCCGTGGGGGCCGCGTGGATTAGCCTGCTTAGCGATCTTCGAGGTCGCCCGGATCGCGGACTGTGAGGTCATCGAGAAAACCCTGAACCCGCTGCACGGCGCCCTTATCGGGCAGCGTTCGGCGGGCCCAGACGTCGAGGAGGCTCCGCAGGCGGTGGTGTTCCTCAGCGAGCGCCCTGCACTTATTACATTGCGAAAGGTGCGCCTCCAGCCGCTGAATGTCTTCTGAACTTAGCGGCGCGGCGGGATCAGCGTCGAGATAGTGCTGTATTCGTTTCGCGGACCAGTGACAAGTGATCATCATCCGAAGCATTCGGATCATGCCGCGTCCCCTTGTGTGACAAGTCCCCGTGCGCGTAGCGCCTTACGCATCCGGTCTCTGGCACGGCTTAACCTGGACATGACTGTCCCCACTGGCACCCCCAGGGCTTGCGCCGCCTCTGCATATGTCAGTTTATCCACGTCGACGAGCAGTAGGGTCGTGCGGAAGATTGGGTCGAGTTCGCTGAGTGCAGCTCCAACTTCGGCGCTTAGAGTGTTGTCCATGACGGAGTCTTCCGGAGACTCGCTGGGTCGCGCGCCGAAGGCTGGCCGAGCGCCCTTCGCGCTGGCAGGATCCTCGATAATGTCGGGCCGCATTCGCCGGTGCATGCTGGAGTGCGTGTGGCGCAGGATCGTAAGGAGCCAGGCGCGTGGGTACCTGCCGTCGAACTGTCCGACGGCCCGCCAGGCCCGGATAAGGGTCTCCTGCACAAGGTCCTCGGCATCAATCGAATTGCCGGTGAGGGTGCGCCCCACACGGAGCAACACCTCAATTTCAGGTTCGACGTAGGCGCGGAAGGCCGCTGCCTGCGGAGGGACAGCACTCATGACGGCTGCCTTTGCTTCGCCCGACGCCTCCGCACGTAAGCCCCGCCCCACGAGATGCCGATGACGACCGCGAATGTGGTGAGCACCCCTGCAACACCGAGTCGCTCAACGGACAGGGCAAGCGTCTGCTGGAAACGCAGGGCGGTATCCACTATCGGATCTATTACGCGCCCGTCCGAGTAGTGGAGGCGAAGTTCCCAAACACCGTAGTAGGCGACGTACGCCCCGGCGAGCAGCATGAGGGCCCCTGCGGCTCGGCTGACGTACGGGAGTACCCGGCGTATCCGCGACACGAGGGTATTTCCGGCGAGCGCGATCGAGAGCGCGAGGACACCCACAACGACTGCCATGCCTGCGCCGTAGGCAAGAAAAGCGGCGAAGCCGTCGACAAAGGACCCGCTGCGGAAGGAAACGGCTGTGACGGCCAAAAATGGTCCGATTGTGCAGGAAAGTGATGCTGTCGCGTAAGCGAGACCGTAACCGAACATCGAACCGATGCGAGAGGCCGGTGCGCCCCCTCCAGGCTTCGGCAGCATTACCGTGAGTTCTCGGCCAGCGAGCAGCCAGCCGCCCAGCGCAACCAGAGCCAGTCCAATCACAACTGTGACAAGCGGCAGTACGCGACCCGCCTGATTGATGATTGGCGTCAGCACCAGGCCCGCCGCGCCGAACACGAGGATGAACCCCGACGCCATAGCTGCGGTCGCACCGATGGCCCGCTTCACGGTTTCGCCGACGGGGGGCTGGTGATCGCTGGGAGTTTCGCCAGCGATCACCAGCGTGAGGTAAGCCGGAAGCATGGCGAATCCGCACGGATTGAAAGCTGCGACCGTTCCGGCTGCGAGCGCGAAACTAAGTGCACTGATGTCCACGGCTGCTATCCAGAAAGTTCGCTAATGCGGATGTCGAGTTCGTCGGGTGAGAGGGTCCCGCGGACGACTTCTAGTTCGCCCGATTCACTGAGGAAAGCAAACGCTGGCTGTTGGGTGACGCCGAACTTCGCCCACACTGCGGCATCAGCGTCGTTGAGGTGAGGGAAGTCGCTAACGCCGTACTGATCAACGAAGCCACGCATGGCGTCAGGACTGTCCTGCGCCGCAATCCCGAGGAACTCTACCGAGTCGCCATAGGAGGCGGCTGCGTCTGCGAGATTCGGTGCTTCGCGATGGCATACCGCGCACCACGGAGCCCAGAACCAGAAGACGGCAGCGTGTCCGGCGTAACCCGTGCCGTGAACGGTTTCGCCGTTCAGTGTCTCAGCTGTGAACTCGAGTGCAGATGGAATAACCGCGACGGAGTCTTCCGTAGCCGTAGTGTCATCTGAATGTTTCACAGGCGAAGCGTTGGGTGAATCGGACGCGCGCTCGCGAGGATCTGCCGCGCAGCTCGTGAGTACGAGTGCTGAAGCTGTGAGTACTGCACCAGCTGTGGTTTTCCAGAATGCCATGGTCACCTTTCGCGCATGCCGTCTACGTCGGTATATCGATCACGCTAGGCATCGTGGGCAATGGCCACAGCGTGGCTGTCACCGAGGTGACAATGTTGCGGTACAAGCGAAATCGGTTGAAACCGGGCACGATGACCATATGGGAATTTCGGACATCACCGCTGGTTCGTTTAGCCGGGCAACCTCCCTGCTGGGGAGCGACCCCGAGGCCGATGCCGCTCTCCGGCATGCGGCCTGGGTGGCTCGCTGCGTCGGCAGGGGTGACCTTGTGCCGCTGCGGCCGGGTGATGTCGACGCGCTGGCCGCGCGAATTCAGGCGCGCTCCTACGATTTCGCGGAACGCATCTTCACTGGTGGAGAGGCTTCGGCCGGGGTCTGGATTGTGAAGAGTGGCCGCGTCGAGCTGACGGTCGGATCCGGTAAGCGGCGAGTCGTGGTGCAGATTCTGCGCGGTGGCGACGTTGACGGGGATGTGCAGCATTTCCTCGGGCACCCGATGCCGTACTCGGCCCATGCGCTCGAAGACGCGACACTCTTGTTTCTTGAGGTCAGGGATTTCGAAGATCTGCTCTCGCAGCACCCGGCTGTGGCCAGACGATGGCTGCAGACCGTCGCACAGCGTGTTGCTACCAGCCAGGACCGAATAATCGGCCTCCTGGGGTGTGGGCTGGTGGAGCAGGTAGCGCGGATGCTTATCGATGAAGCTGTCGATGGGGTGGTTGAGCTACCGCAGAAGACACTCGCGGCGATGCTCGGCGTACAACGGCAGTCACTTAATCGCGTGCTGAAGAAGTTTGAGCGGGCGGGCTTTGTGAGGGTCCGTTACAGCGCTGTAGACATACTGAACATGCACGGACTCGCCGCCGCGGTGACGGCCTGAGGCACGAGCTTTAGCGGCCCGTGAGGCTGGTGTGCATTTCCCAGATCAGCACTTCGGCATCGCTGCTGGTGTGCAGGCGGTGCCCACCAGTGCTGGTAAGGCGAGCAGAATCGCCCTCATGTAAGTCACCCGCGCCCTCCATGTCCAGCGCGCCGCGCACCACGTGCACGTGCACGAACGGTGCTTCGGGAACGTGCACCACCTGACCTGGCTGTAGCCGTGCAGCGTGGAGCGCTGCGCTGCGGTTTCTGATCCGGACAGCTGCTCCGTTGCGGTACTTCGGCATGCCTGATGCGACGGGCACTAAAGTACCTGCGCTGAGGTCAGTGTCGATCTCGGTCTGATCGTAGTCCGGCGGTTCGCCGGTTTCGTCTGGCAGCACCCACATTTGGATGAAGTGCACCGGTGCGTCGTGCTTGGGGCCAGCGAGCCGCCACGAGTCATTGCGCTCCGAGTGCAGGACGCCGGTGCCACTGCTCATGCGTTGCGCGAGGCCTGGATACACGATCCCGGCGTGGCCCATCGAGTCCTGATGCAGCAGGGAACCTTCGAGCACCCACGTCACGATTTCCATGTTCTGGTGCGGGTGCGTATCGAACCCCGCCCCGGCGGTGACTCGCTCTTCATTGTTGGCGAGCAGCACACCATGATGCGTGTTCTCCGGGTCGTAGTGCGGGCCGAATGAGAATGAGTGGCGCGACTCAAGCCACGCGACGCGCGTACGGGGGCGATCACCAGCTCGCACCACTTCCACGCGAGGAGAATCGGCGGTACGCATCGGTCACCTCCCGTTCAGCTCAGCACACCTGGTCCCTTCCACGTTAGCGGTAGTCAACGTGGGTCGCGCGGATACTCCATGAGTGCGTCCGGAAAGCTGCCAAGCATCACAGCGACCTGCAGCTGTCACGTGGCAGCGTTGAATCTCCGGTCGCGGGCTCTAGAATCGGCGGCGTGGAGCACTCGGAATCGTTCTTTCGCGGCGTGTACGGAACACGGATCAACTACAGCGTGTGGAAGCCGGACGGTGAGCCGTCCGGCATCATGGTCATCTCCCATGGGCTGGGCGAGCACGCCGAGCGCTACGCGCATGTAGCTGAAGCGTTCACTGGGCTCGGGCTGGTGGTGTACGCACCCGATCATCGCGGCCACGGCCGCTCTGGGGGCCGGCGCCTTGGGTTGCGTACGTGGGGCGATTTCACGGCTGATCTGCACACGATGTTCGCGATCGCGCGGCGGCATAATCCTGGCTTGCCGACGGTGCTCTTGGGGCACAGTATGGGCGGCACGATTGCGCTGACGTACGCCCTGGAGCACCCAGAGGGGCTCAGCGCGGTTGTGCTCTCCGCTCCGGCTATTCAGCTCGCGACAGGCACCCCGAAGTTGATCGTGGCGCTCGGCAAAACCCTCGGCCGGTATTTGCCGTTCGTGCCGGTCGAAAAGATCTCCGCCGACGACGTGTCCCGGGACCCCGTGGTTGTGGAACAGTACAAGAACGATCCGCTCGTTCACCACGGCTTTGTGCCGGCAGGAATCGCGCGACAACTGGTGCTGACGATGGAGTCGCTGCCGCCGCGCCTCGGCCGCCTCCGTGTGCCACTGCTAGTTCTGCACGGCACGGAAGACAAACTCACCGCCGTGGCGGGCAGTCGCTCTGTGCCGGACCTGGTGTCGAACACCGACTGCACATTGCACGTCTACAGCGGTCTGTACCACGAGCTTTTCAACGAGCCAGAGAAGAAGCAGGTGCTCGATGACACTGTGGAGTGGCTGCAGCCAATACTGGCGGCGGCGCGGACATCGAGCTAGCGGCCGTTAAAGAGCGCCCGCACCTCCTCTGAGTCCACGAACGGGGCGAACTGGCGGCGGACGAAGCTTTCGAGCATGCCGTTCTGGGAGACGAGATCGAGGATCGGGGGAGCGAACCGCATCGCTTCCTCGATCATGTCTTCCCGTGTCACGCCCACTTCTTCGAGAATCTCGTACAGCGTGTGGTCCGAGTACTTTTCGAAGAAGTAGCGGATCCCTTCGCTGACGATCGTCCGGAAGTACGTCGTCTTCCGGAAATCGCGCCAAAACTCGAAGCCGAGGATCAGGAAATCTTCGATGTCTTCGGAATCGACGGCCGAACCTAGTGAACTCAGCGAGTGATGTGCGTGCTCCTCCCACAATTCGAGCGCCGCTTCCACGATCGAGCCCTCAGCCTCTTCGTCGCTGATGCTGTGACTGTGCGTCACCAGGTAATGCGTCAGCCGCTCCGTGAGTTCCCTGAAACGCACGTCAGCCTGGTGAGAGAGTGACGGTACCACCCGCGCTCCGACGGTGGCCGTCAGGCGGAGCAGCGTACCTACACCGGGGAGATTGTCGGCTATTGCCCGGTTGCGGCGCAATGCGTCAAGCGTGACGTGGTAAATGAACCATGCCGCCCACTGCGCGGTGACGGGACTGTGGTAAATCCGGTCAACCACGCGCTGAAATGCAGGCATCGTAGCGATCTTCCGCGTGAGTTCAGCGACACTATCCTCTGGCACGACGTCGCTCAGTTCCTGGCCTGCCTCAGCGAGGGTGCGCCGGTGCACACGGTGTGCGATCTCACCCGCAAGCTCGGGGATCCCGCCGCCGATACGCCACTCACTCGCGTACTTCAGCGCAACCGCCTCGACTTGCGCGCTCGTGATCACGTCACCGAGCTTCAGCAGCCGTGCGGCTTCCAGACCGTAATCGACCTCACGCTCAACCGCTGCCGCGAACTTCTCGCCGGACACCTCATCGATCACGAACTTGGTGAGGGCGTCGAGAAGCTTCGTTGTTTCGGGGGGCGCATCATTGCGTTGCTCGTCCGGGGTCACGCTACACAGAATAGAAGCGTTAGCGCCGTGCGTGTTGCTGGGATTCCCCTGAGAATCGCGGCCCGCCCTGTAGACCACACTATTCTGCGGGCACAATCGGGGCTGTGCGTTTTGTGCCGTCTTCGCTCTCGCAGCGAGCCAGTTTGACGCGCAAGCGCCGGCCAACGGTCGCGCTTGTGCTCGCTGCGCTGCTCGGGGTGACGGTGGTAGTGGCATGTGAAGCTCCGCCGGAGCGTCCGGACGCGCTCGTTTCGATACGAGCATTCACTGATGCGCTTTCAGCCGGTGATGCGGCGCTCGCATCGAGTTACACCGATCAGCCGACGCGCGCACGGGCGGACCTCGAGGCTGTGTTTACCGCGCTCAACCAGGATGGGGCCGAGTTCGTGGTGCAGGCCATGACCGTGGGCACCTCCGCTGCCGGTGCGAGCGCTACTTTCACCCTCGGCGCCGTGTGGCACCTCGGGGACAGCGCCTACGGCGCCAGGGAGTGGGCTTTCTCCACGAGCGGCAAGGCGGTGCGCACTGCCACTGGGTGGCAAATCGAGTGGCGCCCGGATGTGGTCATTCCGGGAATGCAAGACGGGCAACAGGTGCGGTTCCGTCCGCAGCCGCCGGACCCGCCCGAGATCCGTGACCGGTCCGGTCAGACGGTGATGGCGCAGCAGACCCTGAAAGCCGTGACTGTGGACCCTGCGCGAGTGCGGAGCACGGGTTCTGCCGCCACCGATCTTGCTGCACTGCTCGGACCCGTCGACGATGACATCACGCGGTCCTCCATCCTTGACGCGATTTCGAGCGGGCGCGGAAATCCGGTCGTGATCGTGACGCTGCGTGAAGAAGAGTACGAACCACTCGCGTCCAGACTCGCCGCGATTCAGGGAGTCACCGTCCAGGATGAGCCCACGCTCGTTACCGCAACGGCCGCATTGAACTCGCCTGTATTCCCGGTGTTGCGGGAATCGTGGGAGCAACGGCAGGAGGACTCCGCAGGCTGGACAGTGGAACTAGTGGCAGAAGACGGTTCGGCGACCATGCTGGCGTCCGAGCCCGGGATTCCGCTCCATGATGTGGCCACCGAACTCGACCTCAACGTCCAGCTCGCAGCTCAGAACGCCATCCGGAACGTATCTGTGCCCGCCGCTGTCGTAGCCCTGCAACCCAGTTCGGGTGCAGTGCTTGCCGTTGCGCAGAATGCCGCCGCGGACGCTTTAGGGCCAGTGGCACTGACCGGGGAGTTTGCTCCCGGTTCCGTGTTCCAGGCGGTTACCGCGCTCGCGGCGCTCGACGATGGCCTCGTCCACCTAGATGACCTCGTTTCTTGCCCGGACGGAGCGCACGCTGACGCGGTCCCTGTCCCAGTCGAGGCCCCTGAACCTCGCGAAGATGAACAGCGCAGCGAGGAAGTACCGTTCTCGGGGGCCTTCGCGAATTCATGTGACGCGGCGATCGAGGATCTCGCGTTGCGTCTCCCCGACGATGCTCTGCACAATATGGCACTGCGCCTCGGTGTCGGACTCCGCATTGATTCGCCCGGTCTGATAGCTGCGACCGGCAGTGTCCCCATCACAGGTTCGCGCGCGGAGCGCATTGAGGCCGCGCATGGCCAGGGCGACTTGCGGGTGACGCCATTTGGGATGGCACTCGCTGCCGCGACCATCGCCAGGGGCACCGTACCGGAGCCCTTTCTGCTGGGGCGGGGAAACGGCCCTGCCCGTGATGTTGCCGCTCCCACAACTACCGCCGCGGAGGAGGTCGAGGCACTCGACCTCGGGGTTACCAACGATCTCAAACGGATGATGCGCGAGGCTGTCACCGCAGGGGCTGCTGCGAAGCTGGCCGATTTGCCAGGGCTGATCGGAGCTGCGGGCACGGCCGCGACCGCGGGCGAAGGCGACGTACACGACGAGTGGTTCATCGGAATCGATGGTGATCTCGCGTTCGCAGTGCTGGTCAGGCAGGCTGCGAACGCGCACGAGGCGGTCGACTCCGCGGAACGCTTTCTGCGGCCTCTGCAGGAGTGACGCGCGGGCAGTTCGGCCTAGGACGAACGTGCGGTTCCCCGGAACCGCAGCACGAGTTGCACGATCGCCCGCCACCCGACGAGCAATGCGCCGGTGACGAGGGTCGCGGTCGCAACAAACGCGAACGCCGTGCCGGCGCCGGTGAGGAATCGAATCACGACTCCACCCACCATGACCCAGGCCCACAGCGTTACTCCGGCGGGGACGATGCTGAGCGGGTTCGCGTTCTCGTGCGCTTTAAGCACGGTGATCCATCCTGCGGCGAGGCCGACGAGGAAGGGCCATGCCGTGTCGAGAATGCCGGCGGCGTCGGTTCCTTCCGCATGGTGGATTCGCCCGGTGATCGCGAAGGCGACAACGGCGATAACGTCAACGATGACGGCGATGGTGACCACTCGGGCCGCGCTTTTCGTCTGCACGCCCTCAGCGTAGACCCGACTGGCCGCGCCGCCCAGAATCAGCCCAGCAAGCTGCGCTAACGCGGCACCGCCAGCCGAGTGGGGGCGATGCGTCCACGCAGGGTGACTGATGTGGTGGGCAGCCACCGCGCGGATTCGTGCGCGTCGGCTTTCTGCAGGACGTCAAACGACGCGAGTACGCGGCCCGGCCAGGCTTTAGCGAGTTCTTTCAGTCGCGCGGCTTCGTTGACGGGATCACCAATTACCGTGTATTCGAGCCGGTTACGAGCACCGACGTTCCCGGCGACGACGTATCCCGCCGAGACCCCGACGCCAAAATTCAGTGTCGTGGTTGCCTGAATGCGGGGCCGCAATTCTCGGGCCGCGGCGAGTGCCGCACTCGCGACGTTCGGCAGTGACACCGGCGCGCCGAAGACAGCGAGCGCGGCGTCACCTGTGAATTTGTTCACAATGCCGCCGTGGGTGTGAACCGTGTCGACGACGACCTCGAAGAACTCGTTGAGCATTGCCACGACACGGTAGGGGGGCAGCGCCTCGATGCGACGGCTTGACCCCACGAGGTCGACGAACATCACCGCCACGTAACGTGATTCGCCGCCCAGCGATCCGCCACGGTCGAGCACCTCTCGCACCACGTCGGTCCCAACGCGCCGTCCGAACATGTCCGAAAGTCGCTCACGTTCGGCGAGGCCGTGCACCATCTGGTTGAAGCCGTACTGCAGACGGCCGATCTCGGAACCGTCGTAGATCGGCACCGAAATGTCGTACCGCCCGCCCTTCACGGCTTCCATCGCGGCACTGACCTGTTTCACTGGGTCGGAAATCGAGCGTGCCACCACCGCCATGCCAAGGAAGCCCACCACGATAGTGAGGATCCCGAGGATCGCCACTGCCGTGGCCGTCTGGTTCGTGTCGGGAAAGATTGAGGACAGAAAGCGGAATCCCACGACCAATGCGATCCAGAACAGTGGCAGCGCGGCGGTAATGATCCACATCGTCACGAGCCGCATTGTCACGGACGTTGCGGACCTGGACTCGACGCTCACTCCATGCATGGCGTCAGAGATGAGCCGGCGCAGTATTCGTTCCGCCACGAAATAACTAATCGCGCAGCAGGTGAGGCCCACTGAGAGGAAAGTCAGGGTGACCATGAGGACTAGTTGAGGACTGCCCACCCGTGTGACGCTGATCGCAAATGTTGTGGTGACGAGCACCCACAGCGCAGCGATCAGTGCGGTCTGGCGGGCCGGTGCGCTCACTATGAGCGCATGCTGTCGCGGGTTGGGCATCCCGCCCTGTTCCATCCAGCGAAAGATCGGCCGGCCTGCCCAAGCCGAGATCGTAATTCCAAACGCAATGCTCAACGGCAGCACCGTCGACAGCAACACGGTGTTAGAACTGCGAATCTCTGGGGTGATCTCCGCGTTTGCGGGGTGGGGAAGCACATATCGCAGCAACACGAAGCTCATCACCGCTCCGATCGAGTTGGTAAAAACCAACGCTGCCGCATACGCGAGCGTGATCGGCTTAAGGAACTGGTTGAAGATGGGGACAAATGATTCTGGAAGCTCAGGCAGGCGCACCGGGCGCGTCATGACGGCGCACCTCCAGTGGTTTTGCGTGCACCGTCACTGAGCCGTGCGGCCAGCAACGGCTCAGCAACGGTGAGGTCTCCGAGGCGGATGATCTGCCACTGAGCGGCCTCATCGGAGTCAGCTGCGTTGATCGCCTCGACTGTTGCGAGCACCCGGCTGGGCCGCGTTTTAGCGTGATCACTGAGTTGAGTTGCCTTGATCACTGGCATCCCGAGCACCGTGTACTCGAATCGTTCTGCGGCGCCGATGTTGCCAGCGAGCGCGCTGCCAAAGGCGACACCGATACCGAAATCGAGGGCTATCCGTGCGTGCAGTGTGGCGCGCATGTCGCGGGCGCATTGCAGCGCAGGTGTGACAGAGTCGGGGATCTCAAGCGGCGCACCGAATACCGCGACGGCTGCATCGCCCTCGAACTTGCTGACGAAACCGCCATGCTCGCTCACGGTGTCGACCACAAGCTCGAAGAACTCATTCAGTGCAGCGACGACGACCTCTGGTGGCTTTTCGGCAGCAAGCCGGGTGGATCCGGTGAGGTCGATAAACAGGGCCGATACTTTCCGGAGCGCGCCGCCGCGTGCATTGCCGTGTTCAAGGGCGGCGCGCGCGACCTCCTCGCCAACATGTTTGCTGAATAGCTCTGCTAGCCGCTCACGTTCCGCAAGACCCTTCACCATGCTGTTGAAGCCGGCCTGCAACTGTCCGATCTCGGAGCCGTCATAGACGGCGGCGCGCGTCGACAGATCCCCGGCTTCGACCCGGTGCATTGCGTCACTGACCTGCTGCAGTGGGTCCGAGATTGAACGGGCCATAACGATGATTCCGACGAAGCCGATGATCATGGCTATCAGCGACAGCACTAGTACGGCTGTGTTCATCTCGGTGGCCGCTGGGCCGGCGTGATCGGTGATCTGCGAAACAGAAATCATCACGACGCCCAGCACCGGCACAGCCGTGGTGAGACCCCAAATGAGCACGATCCGAGTGCCCACGCCCGGTGCAGTATGGGCAGCCGGGAAGCGGACCGACATCGCGATCGCGGTAAGCGGCCGAAGCATCCGCTCGCCGATGATGTAACCGAGCGTCACAGAAACTGAACCAACCAGCGCTGTGGTGATCACAATGAGAACCAGTAGCTCCGGCGACCGCGCGGCAAGGTTCACCACCACAAAGCAGAAAGTGGCGGCGACCCACGCGCCTGATTCGATCATGACCTGGCGTTTCGTCTGACCGAGTGCGACGTGAGCTTCATACGCACGTGGCGTGCCGCCCCGCGCCAGCCACATGAGGTTCGGCCAGGAGTACCGCAGGTGCAACCCACCGAACGTGGCGGCTGCGAAAGGCACGGCGAGGAGGAACCAGCCGACGTTGCGTTCCCACACGCCCTCGGGATCCTCGAGGACAGGGATCGGCAGCACCGCACCGATCAACAGAAGCGCCGTCATCGCCGCGATGAGATTGATCATCAGCATGCTGAGGATGTAGGTCAGCACGATAGGGTGCGCTAACTGTCGCAGCACATCCCATTGATTCATCGTGATTTCGCTCTTCCGGATCGACTAGCGGTTATCCGGCTCCGGCGCTGCACCGTCACCAGGCGGTGACTGATCATCATTATGATCAGCCGACGTCTCATTGGAGTGGAAGATATCGCCTTCAGCGAATTCGCGGTCCAAGTCGGCGTCATCGGCCTGGCTGGCTCGGAAAAGGAAGAAGAAAATTATCCAGCCCACGATGTTGACCAGCACTAGGTTGATGAGGCGGTAAACGAACACCGTCGCGAGTGCCTGTGAGGCCGGAAGCCCGGCTGAGATCGTCAGTGCGGCGAAAAGGGTGGCATCGACCGTGCCGAGTCCGCCGGGCGCCAGCGGAACCGATGCGACCGCCTTGCTGGCGGCGAACGCGATGAGAACTCCGGAAAGCCGTGGTTCAGCGCCAACCGCCAGGCAAGCAAAACCTAGGCAGGCGACGTCGGTGATACGGTGCAGCGCCGACCACCAGAAAGTCTTCAGCGCGTCCCAGCGGTTCATCTGGACCGCCTCAATCTGCTGGAGAACCGCACCTACCCGGTGCATACCGTCCTGCCGGGGGCGTCGCCGCACCCGGTTGATCGTGCCGACGATCCACCGGCCGAAAGACTCGAGTGACTCCGGGTTCTTGGAGACGTACCGGCTGCCCACCGCCAGTGCGAGCAGCCCCACAAACGACGTGATCAGCATCACCGGGCTTACGGTCGTGCCGACGACGAGAGCTCCAATCGCAGCCAGGGCGGCAAGTGTCGTCGTCGCGATAACGCCAGCCATCGCGAGTTGCCAGGAAGCCACCACATGATTAGCCCCCCACCTGCGGGTTTGCCGGTAGGTGAACGCCGCCGAGAACACTTGGCCCGCGGGCAGCGTCAGCGTCATCGAGGTTGCCGCGTAAATTACCGCAACCGATTTGCGCTGCGACACCTCGACCCCGCCCGCGCGGAGCAGGGTCTTCTGCACCCAGCCGAAGCTTGACATCGAGAGGGCCATGGCCGCGATACACGCGGCCAGCCAGGGGATGTGGAGTTCGCGCAGCGCCCGAAACGAGTCGCTGAAGGTTGGCCAGAGCACCACGCCCTGCACAACCATGAGCCCGAGGAGTGCGATGCCGCCGGCAATTTTGATCCAGCGCCAGCGGCGCTGCTTTTTCGTAACCTCGGTGGCATCCGACGAAATGCTAGTGGCGTCCGCTCCTGCAGCATCGTTTGCACCGGCAGACATTGCCCGGGGCTGCTTCGGCGCGGACTGGGTCACTACGCCAGAGTAACCATTACGCTCGCAGGATGCCGCAGGGCGTGTGCATTGTTACCGCATCTCCGCATCGATGCCTGATTCGTTCGGTTCTTGCTGGTCGCCGTGATCGGACGGCTCTTTCGGCGCGGCCGACAGCTGTGTCGACGGCGGTCGGCTCGGTTCTTGCGCCGTCCGGGGCCACGCGAGTTGAGTGAGCTTCGTGCGCCCACGCAGCGCGACGAGTTCCCCGAGTTCCCACAATTCTTGTTCTTCGTCGCTCGCGAAGTACACCGTGTAACTGGAGGCGAGGACACTGCCTGGACGTGACTTCGCGAGTTCCGTGAGCCGGGCAGCTTCATTGACCGGGTCGCCGATCACGGTGTACTCGAAACGTTCTTCCGAGCCGATGTTGCCCGCGACCACGGTACCCGAGGACACCCCGATGCCCACTGAGATCTCAGGCATGGCTTCGAGTTCTGCTCTGAGTTCACGCGCGGCGTTCAGCGCCGCCGTAGGGGCGTCGGCGCGGTAAAGCGGAGCCCCGAAAATCGCGAGCGCTTCATCACCGACGAACTTGTTGACGAACCCACCATGCCGCTTCACCACACCGATGACGATGTTGAAGAACTGGTTCAGCAGCGCGACTACATCCGCGGGACGCTTCGTCGATGCCACCGATGTCGAACCGACCATGTCTACAAAGAGCACAGCCACGAAGCGGGTTTCGCCCCCCAACTCGGTGCCGAACTGTAAAGCTTGTCGCGCTACGTCTTCACCGACATGCTGCCCGAAAAGCTGACGTAAGACGCGGCGCTCTGCCGAGTCCGCCATCATCTGGTTGAAGCCGACTTGAAGCAGACCGACCTCGCTACCGTCGTACACCTCCACCTGAGCGTCGTCACCGCGCTGCGCATCTGTAACAGCCTGGGTGAGCTCCCGCAGCGGGGTCGAAACCTGGTTTGCCAGCAGCACCGTCGTCACCAGGGCCGACACGATCATCGCGACCGCCACCATCAAAACCGCCCAGGCGAAAGATCGCGGCGCGTAAGCGTGGGTCGAGAGCTGCGTGAAGCTGAGCAACGTGATACCGATCGCGGGCACAAGAGTGCCCGCCAAGAGCCCCACCCCCATGCGCAGCCGAACGCTCGGAGCGATGCGTGGGTCCACGTTGCCGTCAGATAACGCGCGCGCAGCCACTGGCCGCATGACCCGCTCACCGAGCAGGTACGCAAAGCCACACGTGACCACGCCAGCGAGAGCGGTCGTGAACGCGGTCGTCGTCATCAGCTCGGGCATTTCCCGGCCGATGAGCAGCACAAAAAGCACGCCACCGATCAGCCACAGCACCAGATAGACAAACGACTGAATGAGCGGCCCCCGCACCGCCATGATTTGCTCCTGGCGCGTCGGCGGACCGCCGCGCACGTACCATCTGATCACGAATCGGAGCATCACGATCGCGGAGCCGAGAATCATGACCGCGCTGAAGCCCAGGTAGACCGCGAAAATGATTTCACTTACCGGGTCACGGACGATCAAGCCCGGGCCGGGCGACACCGGCAGTCCGTAACGGATGAAGGACAGCACGAACAATGCGCCCACACCGTTGACTACAAGCATGGAGACGACGTAGAACACCCACCGCGTGCTGAGTGTGCGGGAGAGCGAACCCGGAATCAGTCTCACCGGTAATACGGTACTGGTACTGTGCGCCGGATTTCACTGGATACGCAGTTCACAGGAATTCACCAGATCAGCGCGGCGGCCCCGCGTCCGGCGACGAAGGCCAGCACCCCCACTGTCAGCGTCGCGGCGACATTTGCGATCGCGATGAGGCGGGCACCGTCTTCGGCAAGCCGCACTGTTTCGTACGAGAACGTGGAATATGTCGTGAGTGCCCCGCAGAAGCCGGTGACGAGCACAAGTTGCAAGTGGTCAGGCAAAAGGCCAGCCGCGATCAAACCCACCAGTACGCCGAGGAAGGCGCTGCCTGCCACGTTGACTGTGAAGGTCCCCCATGGGAACGCCGGACCAAGCCGGGTCGCTACCCAGCGATCGACGAGATATCGGAGGGGCGCACCCACCGCAGCCCCGGCGGCAACAAGCAGCCAGGTCACGATTCAGCCTGGTAGCGGACGAACTCTACCGGATCAACGAGAACAACCGCTTCCGTCAGTATCTCGTCGAGGTGCGGAAGGAACGCGCGGACTTTCTCCTCGCTGTCGACAATGACAACAACGATCGGCAGATCTTCGCTCAGCGACAAGAGCCGCGATGTGTGCACCAGCGCGGACGCTCCGAATCCCTCGATGCCGCGAAATACACTCGCGCCCGCGAGTCCGGCGGCGCGGGCGCGGCGCACAACCTCGCTGTACAGCGGTTTGTGCCGCCACGTGTCGTCTTCGGCCAGTAACACCATGATGCGCAGCGCAGTGCTATGCCGTTTCACAATGCTCCTTTCTGCCGCCGATCCTGAGCTAACGGCTCGCGATTGCCCGCGTGAACCGCATTCCGGCCCACGCGCCGGCCAGTGAGGCGACGAGGGTTAATAGTGAGTATCCGGCAGCTGCCCATACCCGCGCATGCTCTGCAAGAACAATGATTTCATCGGTGTGCAGCGAGAACGTGGTGAATCCGCCGAGGACACCGGTCCCGAGAAAGGGGCGGACCAGCCGGTGCGCGGTGCGAACTTCGCTCACCAGGACAATAATTACGCCCAGCAATGCCGAGCCTGACACGTTTGTGACGAGTGTGTGCCACGGAACGCCCTCTGGGGCAGCAGGCCATGCGAGCGCAAGCGCGTGTCGCGCGACAGCGCCGAGTGCGCCACCGACTGCGATGACGGCGAGGATTCCCCACTGGCCGCGGAAGAGGTGGCTCCGTGACTGTCTTGACGTACCCGGCACGCGCTGCCTCGCCGTGGGACTAGCCGCGCTGGCCGGGCGGCGTCATCTCCGCGGGCGCGGGGCCCGCGGCAGGAAGGCTGTCCGCAGTCAACCGCGGTGCGTTCATACCGCCGGGGCGCAGTTCGTCTTCGAGTTCGTGCTCCTGCAGGCCGATCCTGCGCTGGATTCGTTTCATCCACGCTGGGGCCCACCAGCAATCCTCACCGAGGAGCCGCATTACCGACGGGACAAGAAGCATTCGGATCACCGTAGCGTCAATTATCAGCGCTGCGATCATGCCGTACGCGATGTACTTCATCATCGCGATCTCGGACAGACCGAAGGCGCCGGTCACAACGATGAGGATCAGAGCTGCGGCAGTAATGATGTGGCCGGTTTGCGCCGTCCCCATCCTGATGGCCTCACTTGTGCTCGCACCTTTGGCTCGTGCCTCGACCATCCGTGATACAAGGAAGATCTCATAGTCGGTTGAGAGGCCGTAAATAATCGCCACAATCAGCACGACTACCGCTGCCATGAGAGGTCCGGGTGTGAAGTTCAGCAGCTCGGCCCCGTGGCCGTCAATAAAGACCCACGTCAAGATTCCCAGTGTCGAGCCGAGACTCAGGGCCGTCATGACGACCGCCTTGATCGGCAGCGTGAGTGAACCAAACGCAAGGAACATCAGCAGCGTCGTGATGAGAACGACCGCGATCGCCATCAACGGCATCATGGTCACCATTGCGTCGATGCTGTCTCGTTCAATCGCTGGACCGCCACCGACAAGGACGACGGCCCCCTCGGGTGTGTCGATCGACCGCAGGGCGCGGACCGCCTCGCCGGCAGTCGCTTCGTCTTCTAGCCCCGCGGACAGGACGACGGCGGTCGCACTCCGGGACTCCAGCGAGAATGGCGCGGTGAACCCCGGCACCTCGTTGGCCTGCCGCAAAACCGCGCCCGTGGCGCCAACATCACCGGTCACGACCACCTTGATCGGCTTGGTGCGGAACTCCGGGAAAAGCTCATCGAATTGCTGTTGCGCGATACGTGTCTCATTGTCCGGCGGCAGGTAGTTCTCCGACATGCCACCGAACTGGATGTTGCTGAACGGAATGACGAGCAGCAGCAAACCGATCGTCACTGGTACCGCAACGCGCAACGGCCGCTTGATGGACCAGCCAGCGATGCGGCCCCAGAACGTATGCTGCATTTCCGCCGCGGGCTTCGTGGGGCGCAGCTTGGCGAAACCAAGCGAATCCACCCGCCGTCCCAAGATGGAGAGCATCGCGGGGAGCACTGTAACGGCGAGAATGGCGGCGAGCGACACCGCGGCGATCGCACCGTAGGCGACCGATTTCAGGAAGCCCTGCGGGAACACCAGCAGCCCGCCGAGGCTGATCGCAATGATGGTGGCTGAGAAGACGACGGTGCGGCCAGCAGTCGCCACTGTTCGGCGCACTGCGTCAGGCACCGGATAGCCTTCTGCTAGTTCCTCACGGAACCTGCTCACGACGAATAAGCCATAGTCGATCGCGAGGCCCAAACCGATCAGCGAAATCACGGATTGCGCGAAAACGTTGACTTCGACAACGCTGGTGAGCAGACGGGTGATGCCCCACGCGCCGCCCACCGTGAGTACGCCGATGATCACGGGCAGGGCTGCGGCGACCACACCGCGAAAAATGAAGAACAGCAGCACGGCGACCGCGGGCAGGGCGATCAGCTCCATGCGCTTGATGTCGTCTTCCATGCCCTGGCTCAGCGCGTTGGCGACCGGCTGCAGGCCCGCAAGCTGAACGCTGACGTCGCCTGTCCGGAACTGATCCTTGATTGCCTGGAAGTTGCCCAGGACCTCGGTGTCGTTCTCGCCCCTCAGCCCGATGCTCGCGAAAGCGTGCTGGCGGTCCGCGGTCGCGAGCGCATGCAGGGCGCCGCTATCCCAGTAGCTGTGGACGAACGCCACCTCGTCAGGGTTGTCGTCGCGGACCGTGCTGAGGAGTTGCCGGGCTTCGGCAGCGAATTCCGGGTCGTCGACAGTGCTCCCCGCAGGCGCGGTGAAAAGCGCAACGATGTCGCCGGCGTTATCGCGGCCGAACTCGGCCCGCATGACTGCTTCCGCCGCGATGGATTCGCTGCCCGGATCGTCCCACCCGCTTTGGCTGAGCCGATCGCCCAGGCCGAGCCCAAATGCGCCGAGCCCGGCCAGGATCGCAACGAGCAAGGCAAGCACGGTGAAACGCGCCCGATAGACGAAGTGTCCCATCGTCGCGAACAATGTGTACTCCTCACGTTTCAGCGCACGGCGCAGCTGCCGACGCGAACAACGCAATCAACAGTGGCAGACGAGGCCCGCTGCTGTCAGCGCATGGTGAGCAACGCCGCAAGCGGGCGGAACGGCTGCAGCCATGCTCCCTCTTCAGGCAGTGAATCAAGGCTGACGCGCGGCAGCGGCTCGCGGAACACGCCGGGGATCTCTTCGAGGTCGACGAAATCGAGCGTCGCCGACGAAACTGCCCAGCTTGCGTGCTCGCGGAAGCCAATTACCTGGACCGGGACTTCTGCGGCAGCAAGTTCTTCAAGCGGTTCACGGAATGCCTGACCATCAGCCGAGGCAACCATGACACCCGCGAGGCCGTCACCAGTGTGGCGGTGCTCGATGTGGCGGAGCATGTCCGCATCGACGTCGCTGTCTTCGTCGATCTTCGGCTTGGCGAACACCGCGAAACCAACGTTGCGCAGCGCCTCGACCCAGGGCCGGACTACGTCCGCGCTGCCTGGCGCGATGTTGGTAAAAACAGTCGCTTCGGGTTCGAGGCTCCCAGCGGGGAGACCGCGGATTTGTTCGATCTCGGCGGTGCGCTGCAGCAGCCACCGCCCGAGGGCGTCGAACCGGGGCCGGTATGCGGCAGTGGGGCGGCCGCCCAGAATCGCTCCGAGACCCATATCCAGATTCGGTGCGTCCCACACCAGCAGCACGCGGGACCGGCGCCCGCTGAGGCTGGGGACGTCAAACGCGTCCCGATCGGTTGTCTCAGGTATCTCCTGGCTGACGCTCATTCCGTAATTCTCCCCCATGCGAGGTCCGTAATCGCGCTACCGACGCGCGCCGCCCGCCCTTCGAACTTGGTCTCGGGACGGACGCTGCTCATCGGCCACGGCCACGTGACCGAACCAAGCATCGGTTCGGAATTCCCGGATTCTTCAATGAACTCAGCGTACTCGGCGTGATCCGTCGCGACATGCAGAACGCCGTGCGGCTGCAGCCTCGTTGCGATAAGCCGAAACATCTCGGGCTTAAGCAGCCGCCGCTTGTGGTGCCGCTTTTTTGGCCACGGGTCTGGGAAGAACACGCGCACACCGGCCAATGAGGCTGGCGCGATCATCTCTTCAAGAATCGTGACGGCATCACCGCGAACGATACGAATATTCGCAATGTTGTTCTCTTCAATCAATTGGAGCAGCTTCGCGAGTCCCGGTTTGTACACATCAATCGCGATGACATTGACACCCGGTTCGGCGAGCGCCATTTCCGCGGTGGACGTGCCCATACCGCACCCGATTTCCACGACGGTTGGCGCTGTCCGCTCGAACCACCCGTCCACGTCAATGGGCCCAGCGCCGGCGTCGCGGCCGAACGTGGCCCACAGGCGGTCCCACGCGTCCTGGCGGGATGGCTTCAGCACGCCGGTGCGTGTCCGGAAGCTCGTCACACGCGGGAAGCCAGCGCGGTCCGGTGCGTCGCCGGATCGGCCGCTGGCGGGCCCGGGGCCTGCGCTGGTCTCGGGTTCAGGGTCGTTCAGCACCCGTCTATGGTTCACGATTCTTGCGCTCTGTCCAAGTCGGGGCGGCGCAAGCGCAGTTCTGATGTGCCATTGGGGCCGGTGAGTGGGACAATCCCCGCGGGGAGATTGGGGGAAGTCTTGAGTGCGGAATCATATCGCGTCGCGGTCGCCGGAGCCGCGGGCGCTGGCGTATCGATACTGGCAGAGTATTTTCGCGAAACTTTGCCGGAGTGTGTCACCGTGTTCGACGCTAGCGCCTGTGACGTCTCGGTGGATGCGGACGCCGTCCTTTACGTATGCGGACCCGTGCCGCGCCCGGAAGATGTCACCGCGGTCGCAGCTCTGTGTGAAGACCGGGCCGGCGGTGCCTCCGCCCGGCCGGAGGCCTGGCCACGGGGTGTTCTCGGCGTGCTCGCACGAGCCGACCTCGTTGGCTGGATGCCTGGTCGCAGTCAGCGAGTTTCCGCTGCCGCGGCGCGTCCTCACGCGGATTCGGCGGAACGTGTCCTCACAATAGGGGTGGTTCCCGTGAGTGCAATGCTGGCGCGGGCGGCGAGGCGCATCACCGTTGAGGACTTTGATGCACTGCGCCGGATCGCCAGCGTGCGTTCCACGGACGACCGTGGGCAGCCGGATGGAGTGTGGTGGTATTCCGCTGATCTCTTCCGCACGCACGCGGTCTGGGTGGAGCGCAGCCAGCGTGAGCAGCTGCTGTCGCTGCTTGACCTGCCGGGCGTCCGGCTGGCGGTGGATGCGTTGCGGGCGAACCCGGGTATGACGCTCGACGAGATGGGGGAGCTGATGCGCAAAGCAAGTGGAATCGCTGCGCTCGACACGTGGGTTCGCGGCGCCTTATGGGATGCCGCCGCAGCGCGCGCGGGAAGCGCCCGCATGGCGCTCGAAAGACTGATGGTGACTGAGCTGGCATCGGGCCGCTCCCGTGCAGCGGCGAGCCTGCGGCTGCTGCGGCGCTCAGCGCTTATCAGCGTGCCGTGGGCGGTCGACCAGCTTGTGAGCGGCCCGCGGACGCTCGAGAACGTGCTGGCATGGGCTGCGGTTGCGCGGCGCGAGGCCGCGAGTGCCCGCACCTCGCATGGCGCGCACGCGGCGCTCGCCCGATACCGCCATTTTCTGGCGGTCGCGGAGGATCTGATGTTGGAGGGACGGGCGGCGTGAGCGGCCACGATCCGGCCCGTACCGCAGTGCAAAGCCGGCATGCTGCCCGCATTCTGTGTGACGAGATGCTGCGGACTCTTGAAAGGCATGAGCCTGCCGCAGCCGCACGCCTGGCGAGCCGGAGCAAACTGCGCAGCCCACGCGGGCAGGACACAATCGAGGTCGTCGTGACAGGGCGCGAGAACACCGGAAAGTCCGCGCTGGTGGAGGCACTGAATGCAGTGCAGCCGCGCGGCCCCGTCCTGTTTCGCGAGTGGTCAGAAGCTGACGGGGACGGTGTGCAGCTGGCGGTCGTGCTGATGGTTTTTGACGCTGCAGGACCGATGGGCAGCACCGAGCTCGCCGAACTTCGCCGTCTGAATGCCAGCGTCGACCGGGTTGTCTTCGCGATCACGAAGACTGACATGCACCAGAACTGGCGTCAGGTGCGCGACCGGGATGCGCAATTGCTCTCGATTCACACTCCGAGGTTCACCGGCGCGGAGATTCATCCGATCGCGACCCCGCTTGTCCAGGCGGCCAACGACCGCCGTGATTCTGATCCGGAAGCTGCACGAGCGCTCGCTGAGTCGGCTGGGGTCGAGGCGCTTTACGAGGTGATATGCAATGAGTTGCCGCCGCCGGGCGCCGACTATGTGGCGCGCAACCTGCTGTGGTCGGTGACTGGGGCGCTGCAGGAAGCACGCGCCGCGCGGCAGCGCGTCAGCCGCGACGTCCAGAACAACCCGGAGATCAACAGGCTGCATCGCATGCGCGCCGAACTGTTGCGTAATCGGGGTGCGGGGCGCAGCGATGAACTGAGCTCGTTGCGGTCCGATGTGCAGTTGTCTCGTGTCGAGCTCGGGCACGATGTCGCTGAGTGGGCCCGGGCGACCGCGGCCGTGACCAGGGCGGAAATCGACGCACTCAGTGGCAGCGCGATAGTGAGCTATCCGGCGCGGGTGCGTTCACTGGTACGTACCGGGCTTAACGAGAATGATGCGCGTGTCACCGCGCGCTCCGGCGCGTTGCAGGCCGGGCACGGCGTGGACGGCGAAGCCCCGGCAGACGCGATGACAGCTGAGCCAGACAGCGCCGCACCGGCAGGTGATGAACCGGGTTCCGGACCTGCCGGCGTCGTACCCAACGACGAACTGCCACTGGAAGCTCCGCGCCGGGGAGCTGAAGACTATGTCATGATCTTGATTGGCGCGTCGGTTGGCGCGGGTCTGGGCAGGATCGCGGTCGCGCCACTGTCGCTGGTGCCTGTGCTGGACATTCTGACAATTCCGCTCACGCTGCTTCTTGGCGGGGCGATTGCGTTTCTGATGTTGCGCCTTCGGCGGCAGGTCGCTGCGCGTGCCCGCCTTCGGGAGTGGGCCGCAGAACAGTTGTTAGATGCGCGCGGCAAGATGGAACGCGCTGTCGCCACCCGGCTAGTCACCGTCGAGCAGGAAATCGCCACCGCAATCGGGCGGCGCTTCGACGCGAAGATCGCGGACACCGATGCGCAGGTACACGCGATCGAAGCGGAACTGCAGCACCTCACGTCGACCAGGGATCGCGAACTCAGCGTGCTATCGAGCGAAGTAAGTCATATCTCCGCCGCAATGGAGCGGGGTATGCGCTTCCTCCATGGCGAGCGCATACCGCAGGAATAGCAAGGAATAGCTCTGTGCTTGGTGGAACCGAACCGGGACGCGCTGCGTCCTAACTTCACACAGGGATCACCGGACGCGCGGATGAGAGGGTTGTGGGATGTGGACGCCAGACGAATTGGGCGCAGCGGAGTGCCTAGGGACACTGCTGGACGGCACTTCGGCAGAACTATGCCGCGCGGAGCTGCTGAATCCCACGATCGACATGAGTGGTGACGGAGTTGCCGATAGCGGCAGATTCTTCGCCGATGACCTCGTGTACGTCGGAACAGACGAGACGGGTGACGGATTCGCCGATACCGTGACCGAAATTGCCCCGGATGGAAAGTTCGATGTGTGGGAGCTGGCGGAAGACGCAGCTAGCGGTGCTGTGCAGTGGCGGCTTGGGAAAACCGGGCTGATAGCCTAAGGGGGTGACACACCAGGTTGTGCTTGGCATCGGGATTCCAGGCGCGGCTCTCATGCGCAGGAACAGTCAGCCGGCTCCTACCCCGGTCGGTTCTGAATCGGTCCTGTGCGACATCCAACAAGGCAGGCGCCGCCCCACCGACCGTGTTGGCGCTAACCTCTTAGTCAGGACACCTGGTGCTTGCGTTTTCGTCGCTCCGAATTCGGTTAGGGTTTGAGAACGACGGGCGTTGAGCACCAAATGAGTGGATCCGGTCAGTTCGCTTACTGTCGCCCGGGGGCAGCGGGCACAGGGCCGGTTCCTATACCAGGAGAGGCTGATGACAGCAGCGACCATTCCAGGGCTGAACGGAACGGACGACACGGTCCCCACGAAGCATGCAGGACTTCTCGCTTGGGTGCAGGAAGTCGCTGAACTCACCCAGCCTGACCGTGTGGTTTTTGCCGACGGTTCTGATGCTGAGTGGGAGCGTCTGACGAACCAGCTCGTCGAAGCGGGAACCTTCATTCCCTTGAACGACGAGAAGAAGCCGAATTCTTACCTTGCGCAGTCAGACCCGTCTGACGTCGCCCGCGTCGAGTCGCGCACGTTCATCTGCAGCGAGCGCGAAGAGGACGCTGGGCCCACCAACAACTGGGTCGACCCAGATGAGATGCGCGCGACCATGACCGAGTTGTATCGAGGGTGCATGCGCGGTCGCACCATGTTCGTCGTCCCGTTCTGTATGGGGCCGCTCGGTGCAGTGGAGCCAAAGCTCGGCGTTGAGATCACCGACTCTGAGTACGTGGTGGTGTCCATGCGGGTGATGACTCGGATGGGGCAGGCGGTACTCGACAAGATGGGTACGGACATGCCGTTCGTCAAGGCGCTGCACTCTGTTGGCGCGCCGCTCGAACCGGGTGAGAAAGACGTCCCGTGGCCCTGCAATGACACGAAGTACATCACGCACTTCCCAGAAACCCGGGAGATCTGGAGTTTCGGTTCTGGCTACGGCGGCAATGCACTGCTCGGCAAGAAGTGCTACTCGCTGCGCATCGCCTCGGCGATGGCCCACGATGAGGGCTGGCTCGCAGAGCACATGCTCATCCTCAAGCTGATCTCGCCCGAAAACAAGGCCTACTACGTCGCCGCGGCGTTCCCGAGCGCGTGTGGCAAGACGAACCTCGCGATGATTCGCCCGACGATTCCGGGCTGGCGTGCCGAAACACTCGGTGATGACATCGCGTGGATGCGGTTCGGAGAGGACGGCCGGCTCTATGCCGTCAACCCCGAATTCGGATTCTTCGGCGTCGCCCCAGGCACCAACTGGAGTTCAAACCCGACCGCTATGCAGACAATCGAGGCGGGTAACACCGTGTTCACCAACGTTGCACTTACCGACAATGGTGACGTGTGGTGGGAAGACCTCGAGAACATGCCCGACCACTTGACTGACTGGCTCGGGCAGGACTGGACCCCGGATTCCGGCCGTAAAGCCGCGCACCCGAACTCCCGGTACTGCACTCCGATGGCGCAATGCCCGACCTTGGCGCCGGAGTGGGACGATCCACAGGGTGTGCCCATTTCCGCAATCCTCTTCGGCGGGCGGCGCAAGACTACAGTCCCCCTGGTCAATCAATCTTTCAACTGGCAGCACGGCACGTTCATGGGCGCCACCATGTCCAGCGAGCAAACCGCAGCTGCGGAAGGAAAGGTCGGTTCCGTCCGGCGCGACCCAATGGCGATGCTGCCGTTCCTCGGCTACCACGTGGGTGACTACCTGCAGCACTGGATCAACGTCGGAAAGAACGCCGACGAGTCGAAGCTGCCTAAGATCTTCTACGTCAACTGGTTCCGCCGCGGCGACGACAAGCGTTTCCTCTGGCCAGGATTCGGCGAGAACAGCCGCGTGCTGAAGTGGATCGTCGAGCGTATCGAGGGCACTGCTGACGCGCAGGCCACCCCAATTGGGTACGTTCCTACAGCCGCCGACATGGATCTTGACGGACTTGATGCCAACCCCGCCGATGTCGACGAAGCGCTGGCCGTGAATGTCGAAGACTGGAAGGCCGAAATCCCGCTAATCGAGGAGTGGCTCCAGTTCGTTGGGGACAGGCTGCCCAGCGGTATCCGCGACGAGTTCGAGGCGCTGAAGGACCGGCTCGACAGCTGACACCGTCAGGGCTACAGGTTCACGACTAACGGGACAGGTTCACGGGTTTTTCCTGTGAACCTGTCCCGTTTCCCGTGCGTCTGGCTTAGGCCGGGCCCTACGCAGGCACCCACAGTCCTGACGGGCGCCGCTGTGCGCGTGCCCGGCTGAGGGCCTGCAGTACGCGGCGCACGAGGATGAGCGGGCGGTTGAGGTCATCCCACATCCACCTGATGATGAGCCAGCCGAGCTCCCGGAAGGCATCTTCGCGGCGCTTCTCGCGGATCACCGCGTCGGCGGCAGTTTCACCCGGATTCAGCAAGGCGCCGTACTTCACCTTCCCGTCGAACTCACCGATCAAGCCGTCGTCGTAGAGGAAGTCTGCCCGGCCTACCAGCGCATGTGCCTCGTCGAATACGCTGGCCTGCAAATGTGGAGCCGCGAGTCCGTGATTGTGGAACAAGACGCGGCTGCGAGACTCGCCTGGGCTTTCGCTGCGATTGTCCATGAACGCAACTGCCCGGCGTGCGCTGGCTATCCCTTTCCAGTTGCGGGCGTGAGCGAGTGCCGCATCGAGCTCGGACCGGGTGACGAGCCCGCGGTTGAGCGCCGCGTCACCAATGACTACAGCCTGCTCGAACGGGGCAGTGCGTGCGACATCGACAACAGTGCGGGCTGGGCTGGTGATTAGCGCGCCGTTTGCCTCCGATGTGTCTGCGGCTTCAAGTGGTGCGGAATGAAGCACCTGGTGACTGAGAATCCGTCCCCCGGTCCGGGACGGCTGCGTGAGATGAACTTGACGCAGCGGAAGGTTCCAGACCGGCAATCCGTGCACGACAGCTGCGGAAACGTGGCTTAGCACGCAGTCAGTGCGCTGCTGATCGCCGACGGCCGCGAGGGCCAGCAGAAAGTGCCGCTCCCGCTGGGTGAGTGAATCCCACACTGCAGTAGGGACGTAGGTACCGCGCCGGACGCGGTGAAGGTGCTGAGTGCGCGCGTTGGTTCGCCGTTCACTGGCCGAGAGGCCGCGGATGAGATGTCTTCTTGTATCGCCGTGCCCGTGCATGCAGCGATTCTTCCCCACCTCGCCGACTCGGCCCTGAAGTTATCCACAGCTGTGGATAACCGCGGGTGTGCCTGCAAAAACGCTCGCGGGACAGGCTCACAGGAAACGAGACAGGTTCACGACTTCTGCTCGTGAACCTGTCCCGTTTCCTGTGAAACTGACGGAATCAGTGGAAACGACACGGACGCAACGGCATCAGCGAAAGAATGGAGCGATACTGTCCGCTAGTCGAGGAGAAGCCATGTCGGACCACACCTACCGGGTCACCGAAATCGTCGGATCGTCCGCGACGAGCGTGGACGATGCCATCAAGGGGGCCATCGCACGCGCGTCACAGACGCTGCGGGACCTCGATTGGTTCGAAGTGACGGAGATCCGCGGCCACATCGAAAAAGGTGCCGTCGGCCATATTCAGGTGGGGCTGAAGGTCGGTTTCCGGCTGGAAGAAACGAGCTAGCGCTTACGCAGCACGAGGACAAGATTGCTGACGATAAGCTCCCGGATTCCGGGTACGGACGTCACGAACCAACTCCAGCGCGGGTTGTATCGGGGGAACGCGCCGAGCAGGTCGGCGCGGCCCTCGTCGCTGATCCCGCGCGCCCACCGCAGCCCCGCGGCAGCCGTGATCGGGAACAAGGAAACCCCGTAACGGTTCTTTGGCTCCGCGCCGTGCTTTCGGCGGTATCGGCGCGCAGCAAACTCCCCGCC
Source organism: Hoyosella sp. YIM 151337 (assembly GCF_026041215.1). Lineage (GTDB taxonomy): Bacteria > Actinomycetota > Actinomycetes > Mycobacteriales > Mycobacteriaceae > Hoyosella. The sequence continues at coordinate 40,938 of NZ_JAPEIQ010000044.1, read as the reverse complement.
GAAGTAGTGCCAGCGCCCGGTCTCGTGGCCCCCAAAGGGCCCCCACCACAGGGTGTACGACAGGACTGTCAGCCCACCCGGACGAGTCACGCGCACCATCTCGTCGGCCATATCCCAGGGGGTGGCTACGTGTTCGGCAACGTTCGAGGAGAAGCAGATATCGACACTCGACGAACGAATCGGCAGTGCCATGCCAGAACCGCGGGCGGAGCCGGCGAACGCGATGCCAGCGGCGTGCATTTCGCTGGGATCTGGTTCGACCGACAGGTAATGCGCCCCATGGCGAGCGAACACGTCGGCGAAGTATCCAGGTCCGCCGCCGACGTCAAGGACCACTGTGCCGGTGAGATCCTGCCCGGTGACCTCGTGATAAAGGTCGCTGAGCATGTCGGCAGAGTCGCGCGCGATCGCTCCGTAAAACAGGTCGGGACGGGTTTGTTCATGCTTGAAGTCGCTCAACAGTCGCAGCGAGCGGCGCAGGCTGGCGCGGCGGGCGAACTGTCGGGCGGCGGGACTGGTAACGGCTAGCGTGCGCACATCGATACAGAATACGGACTGTTACGGATTGGGACACCCGGTCCGGAGCCGTCGCAGTGGCCCCGCCTTCGGGGCTATTGTGTGGCATAACCGCCCTGTACGGTGACGTTGTGCTCTGCGTGAGACACGGCAGAGGACAGGGGCGGCCGTGATGTTGGGAGCGACGCGTGCGAGAAGTACTACTCTTGTGCTGGCGGGACACCGGCCACCCGCTGGGCGGGGGCAGTGAGCGCTACCTTGAGGAGGTCGGTGCTGCGCTCGCCGCGAAGGGCGTGCGCGTAACGCTCAGGACGTCACGGTACCGCGGGTCGGCACGATCGGAGCACCGCGACGGCATGTTCATCAGCCGGGGCGGAGGCAGGCTGACTGTTTATCCGCGCGCGTTGCTGGCGATACTCGCGGCGCGGTTCGGCTTCGGGCCATTGAAGTCAGTCAAGCCGGACGTCATCATCGACACCCAAAACGGTGTGCCCTTCTTCGCACGGCTCGTCGCCGCAGTACCGGTCATTCTGCTCGTCCATCATTGCCATCGTGAGCAATGGCCAGTCGCTGGCAGGCTGCTAAGCCATCTGGGCTGGTGGATCGAATCCTGGCTTTCCCCGCGTGTGCACCGGGGCAACCAGTATCTGACGGTTTCGCTGCCCTCAGCGGAAGAACTCACGACCCTTGGGGTTGATTCGCATCGTATCGCTGTAGTGCGCGCAGGTGCGGACGCAATCCCCGCACAGACGAAGATCGGTTCAGCGCTTACGCGCGCCGAATCGCCGCGCTTGTGCGTCCTTTCCCGGCTGGTGCCGCACAAGCAGATCGAAGACGCACTCCACGCCGTCGCGTCGCTTCGCCACACCTATCCAGATGTGCAGCTTGACGTCATCGGTGATGGCTGGTGGATGCAGCCGCTCCGAGACGCGGTGCATGAGTTGGGAATCGAAGGCTCTGTGACGTTCCACGGGCACGTCACAGAAGAGCGCAAGCACGAGCTGCTTTCGCGGAGCTGGGTGCACGTCATGCCGTCCCGCAAAGAAGGCTGGGGGCTCGCGGTGATCGAGGCAGCTCAACACGGCGTCCCCACCGTCGGGTACGGGACGTCGAAGGGACTGACGGATTCCATCATTGATGGCGTCACAGGGCATCTGGTGTCCAGTCCTGCGGAACTCACTGCTGCGGTTGGTGAACTGCTTGCGGACCCTTCACAACGGCTGCTGATGGGCGAAAAGGCGCGCATCCGCGCTGGCGAGTTTTCCTGGGAGCTGTGCGCCGACGGCGTCGGTGAAGTGGCCGCGTCGGTGGCGGACGGGCGTCATCTTGCAGGCATCGTTACGCCGGTCCACTCACATTTTGGTACTGCGCGTACTGCGTAGTCGCCCAACTGCGAGCATTACTCCCGCCGCAAGGGTGACGGCCAGCCACAGGGCGTGAGCTCCTACAACAGCTGTCCTGGCGGCGCTGGGTGCCGAGAAGTCAGCGGGTTCTCCTGGTACGCGGTACAACGCCACGTCGATACCGGAGTGTTCGAGCACAAGCTGGTCAAGCGTCTCTCGGGAGTCCCCGCGGTCACCGGGCGTGTCGAGTTGCACGAGGACCCATTCGATCCCGAGGTCCAGAAGTTCCGCGCTAGATGCTCCCCCCAGCAGCGCCGCCTCGGCCGCCCGGCCGCGCCCGCCTTCACCCTCCACGAGAGTTCCAGCGACAACAAGATCGCCGGACAGGAGCACGTCACGCGGCATCATCCGTGGTGCTGGGTCGAGGACCACGACGTCACCCGTGAAGGGATAGACGCGAAACATGCCTGCGGGCAGCACCGCGACCGCTCCGTGCGGTGAACCGTCTTCGACAATGCGTGCTGCCGCCTCCCACCCCGGAGGGTACTGAACGGTGCGTAACTGGCCGCCAGCGCCCCATGCGAGGTCCGGCAGTACACCGATGACCATCACACAGGCGAAAGCTGGTACGGCCCGCGTGAGAGCCCGAGCGTGCGGTGCGAGTAGCAGGACCGCTGCAGCTGCGCAAAGAGCGTAGAACGGCATGGCGAGGGCGACGAATTTTTGTGTGTCACGCAGGAGGCCCCCGCCCGGCACACTCGACGTCACCCACGTCAGCGCGGTGAGGCCAGCGGGCGTCGCGGCGAAAGCGGGGATGGTTATGCTCGTGAGCGCGATAAGCCCCAGTGGCAGCGCACCCGCGATTCGCAGCCGCCGCAACGCCCCCGCACCCCCTGCCACAAGGATCAGGAGCCATGCGGTCGCGAGCAGTGCGACCGGCGTGGTCCGGCTTACCGGCACCGCGTCGCCATTCCAGATGCCGCCGAGGCCAGCGAGGCTGCCGAGAGTGCCGAGCCACGGTTCAGCCCGCGCAGCAAAGGCCTCCGTGCCGGCGCGGCCAGACACACCCGGATCACCACTCAACAGCGCCGCGACAACCCAGGGCGCACCCGCGGCGGCGCCGATCACAAGAATGAGTCCGCTTCGCTTCAGGTGCCTCAACGTGTCGCGAGCATTGACGCCGAGCGCAAGCATGACCGCGAGCACGGCGCCCGTAGGAGTGAGGGCGGCGCACCCCACGGCGAACACCAGCAACGGCCAGCCACCGGCGCGGGCGTTCTTGATCCGGTGCATCGCAACAACAATCCAGGGCAGCGCCGCGTACCCCGCGAGGAGGCTCCAGTGCCCTTGCAGCAACCGCTCAGCGACGAACGGATTCCAGATCGCAACTGTCGCAGCTGTGCACTCCGCTCCCGGCCCGGCGCCGTGTTCACGCAAGAAAGTGCGGGCAAGCAGGGCCGCGCCACAGCCCGCGAGCCACACCGAGAGGACGAGTAGGACGGTCACGGCGAGGCCGCCATCGATGATCACCGACACGCCCGCGAGCAGCCAATCTTGAGGCACTGCCCGCGGTGCCGCATCACCGAGCCCGAGCGCAGAATCGGTGAGATACGACCGTGGCGTACTCACGGCATCGCGAAATAGCAGGTAGCCGGGCTGCAGCAGGGGAGCGAGGACAATGAGCGCGAGCAGTGCGGACCACGAGGGCGCGATGATCCGCTGCCGTTCGACTACTCGCATGGCGGCACCTTAGACCGGGGATGTCGAAGATCAGCTCACAACACGCCATGATGGTGGGATGAATATGGCACCCCGGCGCAGCACAGTGATCGCCGGGGTGTCAGTTGTGACGGCCGGTTCGATGACGGCCAACGCGGCAGCGTATCTTCTGCACTTGCCCGCGAGCCGGTGGCTTGGGCCAGCTGGCTACGGCGAGTTCGCCAGCTTGCTCGCGGCGCAATTGATCGTCGCCGTGCCCGCGCTGGCGCTACAGATGGTGATCGCGCGGGAGGTCGTTACAGCCCGTCTCGACGGACGTGCAGCCACATCCCAGTTCCGCCGACTGGGCTATTCGACGGCGGCGCTGGTGGCGCTGGCAGCGCTGGTGGCAGCGCCGATGGTTGCATCGGTACTGAACACTTCGCTCGCCGCTGCGGCCGCGGCGCTGTTCGCGGCTCCGGCGCTGGTGCTGCTCGCCACCGAACAAGGCTTGCTGCAGGGCCAGCACCGGTTCACTGAACTTGCAGCGGTGCTGGCCGGCGCGGGAATTGCCAGAGTGGGGCCCGCAGTGGTCACGCTGGCGCTGGGTGGCGGTCCCGCGGCTGCGCTGGCCGCCGCGGCCCTGGGTGCACTCGCAGCGGCGATTGGCGCGAACATGCTGGTGCGGCTCGGGCCAGGAGCAGATGGTGATTCTCCTCGCGTGGCTCGCACGGCCCGGCAGGAGGATAAGCGTCTTAGCGTGACAGCGGTGTTGCGCGCATCGCAGATTCAGCTGGCAATCGTTGTCTTTACCTCGCTTGATTTGGTTCTTGCGCGCGTCGTGTTCGAGGACACGCTTACGGGGCAGTACGCGCTGGGTGCCGTCGCGGCGAAGGTGGCGTTCTGGCTGCCACACGCGGTGGGCATCGTGTTCTTCCCCAGGATGGCGAATCCCAGCCTCACCAGGTCTGCGCTGAAGTTCACGATCGCTGTACTCGCCGCGCTCGGAGTCCTCATGGTGATCGCTGCGGCGGTACTTGCCCCCGTTGTGCCGGTGCTGGTGGGGGAGGACTACCGCCCGATCGTGGGTCTGTTGTGGCTGTTTGCCGCGCAGGGAGCCGTTCTCGCGATCCTGCAGGGCGTACTTCTCTCCGCGATTGCTCGTGACCGCACCGCTGTCTCGCTTGTCGTGTGGGGCGGCCTAGCAGTTGAGGGTGCACTGCTCCTCACACTGCCGCTCACCCTCACCACGTTCCTGCTGGTAGCGCTCGGGAGCGCGGCGGTGACTACGTTACTCGCGCTTGTCACAGTGCAGGCTGCGCTGCGTCGCTAGCGGTGTTCGTCTGCGTTCGCCTCACGGTGGCTGCTTGCTTCGACGTCATCGAGTTCGCTGTGGGGCCCGTCATCGTGAGGCACGTACATAGCGACGGCAGGGTCGTCATCGGCGGCCGTTTCTTCTTCGATGGTGTGCTCCGCCGAATCGTCTGCAGCTCCCTCAGCTTCAGGACGTCGCGTCGCTGAGAGCCCCATGAGCACGCCGAAGACGGTGGTGAGGAGCCCGAAGAAGCCGACGAGCCACGGTGCGGCGATTGCGACCGGCCCCAACTGCCACACCATGCCAACCCGGTCACGCTCAGCGTCGGCAACTCCCAGCATGGCGTTCACGGTGGCGTCCGTGTAGCGGACGTCGTACGACGCGACTGAAACAGCGCGGTCATCGGCGCCGGTACCGAAGAACTGGCTGACCTGTTCGCGAGAGTCCACGATGATTCCGCTGGCCGGTTCCACCCACACGTCGCGCGTGGTGGTCGAGAACCTGTTCATGAACACGATTTCGCCGGCGTCTGCGCTGCCCTCCTCGCTGAGCCCCCACGCCGCACGTGTCTGCCCCACCCGGTTGGCCGTGTCTCGCGTGGCCACGAACAGGTCGACGGGCTCGAGTTCCTGACGGTAGTGGTAGACCTCGGTGCCACCGAGTGTGGTGGACTCAACGAAATCGATGTCCGCGGTGGTCCGGGAGGGCAAGTCGAAGAACGGATAACTACGCTGCTCCGCGCCGTAGGGGAACTTGTATTGAAGCCCGTCGCGCGGCAGCTGCGCGGCAGGCCGCTGCCGGTCCGTCTGTAGCGAGCCGACTGGGTCGTTAGTGGGCAACCCAGTTGTGCGGTCGATGGTGACCCGATCGATGCTTGCGTTCAACAGGCCGCGGCCGGGTGAGGTGTCAGCCCGCACGAGCGTGAGTCCGCCCTGCAACGTGGCGATATCGCTGTCTGCCGGGTCCTCGACGGTGATGTAGAGCTGCTGCCGCAAGGGGACTTCGTCCCCAAGCGCGTCCTCCGGGTCGCCGGTTAGCTGCGCGTTCGCATCGAGGAAGGCGCCGCTGCCTTCAGAAACCTGTACCGCTTCGTAATCAAGGGGAAGCTTCTTGAGCTTCGGGATCGTGTACAGCGGAAGCAGCACCGCGCAGACGAGGAGGAAAACGCCCAGGCCAACGAGCACGGATGCGATTATTCGCTGCGAGCCCCCAAGGCGTGCGGTCATACGGTTACTCCTCCATGGCTGTGGGCGCGTAGCGCGACCCGAACGGGCTGCTTTCCCCAGTGAGCAGCCGCATGCGTCCCGACCCTAACAGGTTCTCAGCCCGCTGCGCCGTGACGAAAGCACACGAGGGCTGCATGTTGGACTCAATTCGATACCCATCAGTGGCCAGAAATGTGTATTATCGCCTGTTTCCCTGCACACTAGATGAGAAATGACTGCCACACAGCTGGAACCTGGCTCCCGACAGCACCACGCGGTCGCGGGCGCACAGGGGTTTCTCCCCGCATTCGAAGGCATGCGAGGCGCCGCCGCGCTTGGCGTGCTGCTTACCCATGTGGCGTTCCAGACTGGCGAAGTCACCGACACACTTCTCGGCCGGGTTTGGGGGCGCTTCGATCTGTCGGTGGCGCTGTTTTTCGCCCTGTCCGGGTACCTGTTGTGGCGTCCGCATTCCCGTGCGGCACGAGGTTTTTCCTCTGCCCCCGGAATTGCCCGATATCTCCGGCACCGGATCGTCCGCATAATGCCCGCCTATGTTGTCGTGGTTGTCGCGGTCCTCATCCTCCTGCCAGAGGCACGGACATCGAATCTGCAGGTGTGGTTCGCAAACCTGACCCTGACGCAGGTCTACACGCCGTACACGCTCGTTGAGGGACTTACCCAGATGTGGAGTCTTTCCGTGGAGATGGGGTTCTACCTCATTCTTCCGCTCGTGGCGGCGATTCTGATCGCCCTTCGGGGCCGCCGCGCTCGCTGGCGCATCCCGGTGATTCTTCTCACCGCGGTGCTCAGTCTGGGCTGGAAGTACCTCCCGATCGCTACCGCTGATGGCGTGCATCATGACAACTGGCTGCCGGGATACCTTTCGTGGTTCGCGGCCGGAATGATCCTCGCAGAGCTTGCTGTGGCCCCCCAACCCCTTATGGTGCGCCTGGTGCGTGTCCGCTTCCTCATGCCGGTGATCGCGGTAGCGGCGTTTGCGGTTGCCGCATCCCCGCTGGCAGGACCACCTGGCCTCGTGGAGTTGCGGCCGCAAGAATACGCGATCAAGATTCTCTGCGGGGCGCTCATCGGTTTCGCGCTGTTAGCGCCGATCGCGCTCGCTGCGCCAGGTCATCAGCACCGCATCTTGGCGAGCCCCGCGGGGCTGATGATCGGCCGCTGGTCGTACGGGATCTTCCTGTGGCACGTCGCGATACTGATGGTCGCCTTCCCTATCCTGGGCGTGCCCGCCTTCTCTGGGTACATGTGGCCGATCCTGATTGTCACAGTGCTGTTGAGTGTGGCGGTGGCATCGGTGAGCTACGCGCTGGTTGAGGAACCCGCGCGCCGCGCGCTGCGTCAATGGGAGGCGCGACGTGCGAATGCGTTACCCGTCCGCGCTCGGGAAATAATCGATCAGGTGCCGCCGGACTCGCCACGCCAGCAAGGCAGCGCGGCGATCACAACCGCTGCCACGGCAAGCAGCGCGAGCAACTGAACCCAGCCGGAGTGGCCGAGATAGCCGGACGCCGCACGCCACGGACCGGTGGACAGCACTGCGGCCGCGCCCGCCATGCCGGTCCCTGCTACCGCGACGAGCAATTGCCCCGCCGCGGATGCACCCCAGCGCCGCCGTACCACTAGCGCAAGGCCGCCGAGTGTGAGCGCGCCCGCCACACCCGCTGGACCGGCGATCACAGCCACCGCAACGAGGGCGGCTAGCGGAGCCGCGATGCGCGGCTGCCACACTCGCACCGGCACGCTGTGGTCGCGCGGACGGGGACGAATGAGAACGAGGAGCGCAAGCGGTACGAGCAGGCCAAGTCCGCCGAACAGCGCGGTCCGGTATATGCCGTCGTGAGCAAACGTCAGCGTCACTTCCCCAGCTGTGCCTGCGGGTATCACCCAGCCTTGCTGCCAGCCGTTGACAGGTATTCGAGGTAACTCACGTCCGTCCTCGGTGACCGCTGACCACGCGTTGTTGTCACTTTCCGGGATTGTCAGCAGCCGGTCCGTGTCAGCGCGATCGAGAACGATGACTCGGTGGGTGTCGCTCCACGAACGTACGTTGACCGGTGCAGCGGTGATCGGGGTGCCGGTGTCTGCGACGGACGCGCCATTCGTGTTTTCGTGGGCTTCGTGCAGGGTCAAACGGTCGACGATGAAGGGGGCTGGCACTTCGGTCTCGATGTCCACAGTTCCGGTCGGCAGATTGAGCGGCTCCGCCTCGCAGAGGGTGGCAGGGATGGCTGCGCCGGTGCGCAGGTCGTCCGCTCGGGCACTGATTGCCAACTCGGCGCTCGTATCGCCGACTTGGACGAGTGGGCCATCTCCGCAGGCGATCTCGATGATCCGATCTGGGTCAGCGGATTGTGCGGGGATTGGGTCTCCGTCTGCACCGATCGCGGTGATCTCTGCGATGCCGGGCGGCATCACAGATGACCAGCCGAAGAGATCTGGGGCTCGTACCTCATCCCAATCGCTCACAGTGATCGTGATGCTCGATGTCTCACGCGGATCAAGCTCGACGGTCGTGTCGCCTTGCGGGCGCAGCTCTGCGGTGACGGTCCCGTTACCGTTGCCCACGCGGACCTCGGTCGGCCGCGCGGGAGCAGGCCCGGGTGCTGGCGTGATGCGCACCGCGGTGACCATTCTGGATTCCGGCAGTTCCAGGGTCACGGTGGGCCGTGTCCCGTTCCCGGGGGCCGAACCGAGCGGCGCGTACCACACTGTTTCTGGATCACCGTCGGCGGCAGCGTATGCATTGCCACGGGGGTCACGGATGCTGCTGAGCCCGCGTGTATACGCGGCTGTGTCATCGGTGAGGAGATCATCGAGCGCGGGACCTGGTACGGCCCGTACGTGAAGCTCCGGTCTGACACTGCTGGGTTCGCCGACACTAAGCCGCCGGACAAAAGCACCAGCTTCCTCGGGAACAAGCTCAAGACCGGGCGAGCAGAGAACCTGACTGGGGCCGGTCACGCATTCGCGACGACCCGGAAACTCCTGGCCAAGGTGCCACGCGCTGACGTTCGCGCTGGTCGTCAGCGGAGGAAGCGTCGCCACCCGGCGCAGGGGGACATCGCGGCCGTTTGCTTCCACAGTGACGTCCGAGATGCCGAACTGGTCGCCTGCGGTGCCAGTGTCCGTGGCACGCGCGGTAATGCGTACCCAATCCGCGGTTCCGGCGGGCAGCGCCACCGTCAGCGATTCGCCGGGGGATTGGACGACGGCTGAGGTGGAGCCATTCGGGGTCGTGACTTCAAGGATCCGCACGGTCGGACCGACTGCTTCGCGGCTGGTGGTTACGCGTAGAAGCGCGTTTTCGATTGGCTGTTCGAAGTCGATATGCAGCCACTGACCTACCGCGGCCTGGAAGGTGCTGCTCAGCCAGGACGTGTCGGGATTGCCGTCCACGGCGGCAGCAGGGCCGCGACCCGGTTGAACGGCCCCCAACTGGGTGGCGTCTGAAACCGCTGAGGACACTGTGACATGGCCACCGCCTGACTCTGCGAGAACGAGGGGGTCGGCAGCGGGGTAGTCGGGTACTCGGTTGGTGGTGCGCCGCGGGTCCGCTGCGCTGAGCAGTCCGGAACGTTGGTGATCGACGCGGCCGAAGTCGGTTTCGCGAGCCTTGGGCGTATCAGTGATGATGACACCATCGACTGAAATTCCCGCATTCGCGGCGTCGGCGCTGACGAGGATGGGCAGCGGCTCGTTCGTCCCACTGTCTTCGTTGACGCGAACGATTGCTTCTGGCCCGCCCTGCACAATCGGGATCCCGGAAAGGTCAGTCGTGAACGGTCCTTGCGGCCAGGTCTCACCGACGGTGACGCGGTAAATCTCGACGGGAGGCAGGGGTGCGCGCATACCAGCGCCTCGCACCACGGACGCACGCGCCTCGTCGCCGACCGGCGTGCCGAACTCGGCGACTTTCTCAAACCCCGGCGACGTCTCAAGGGTCTGGCGGACGAGCAGCGGAGTGGTCGCGCGGGCCGTGTCAGGGTCGAGATCGTTCCGCACTACCAGGTAGCGGTAGCCCTGCGCCAGCAGGGCAGGGGCTAACCCCGGAGAGGATCTTCCGTCGGCAAGCACCCGCTGCACGGCGTCCATCGCACGAATCCCGCCGGGCGGGATGAGGGGAATCGCGTCGCGCACGCCCCATGGTGTGCGAGCAAGCGGCTGAAGTGGTTCGTCACGTGTGAGGCCCCAGCGCTGCGAACCGAACGGCGAACCTGGGACCACGAGTGCACGGTCAGTGGCCGCCTCGCCGCCGCCTTCAGCACCCGCATGTTTGGTCAGCCAGTCTGCCGCCTGGTGCCAATAGTCGGGGACCTCGCTGTATGCGCCGCGTGGTGCGAGCTTCCCAGTCCACGCCACGGAGGTGGCGACTACCAGTGCTGCGAGCGTCACGGTGCCAACCGCAACGAGCGGCTGGCGTTCTGGGCGTGCGAAGGCTCGCTGCCACTCGCGTGGGGGGACCCCGCCCGGAAGTGGGACACGGGCGAGCAGATGCGCGATTCCAAGCACCAGCGGCAGTCTGATGAGCGGTTCGATCTTGTGCACGTTTCGCAACGGCGCGCCGGTGCCGTCGAGGAATGTGCGAACCTGGTCTGCCAGCGGGGAGCCAAGATCACCGGCGTAGCCTGCGCCGATTCCGGCGAGTCCCGCTACGAGGATGAACACGAGCCGCCCTTTGGCGGGCATGCCGCGCATCGCGAGTCCGGCAAGCCCCGCCGCCGCCAGGGCACCGGTTGCGAGCACGGTGATCGGCTGCGTCACGAGGGCAGCCCCCGCGACACGGTCAGGTGAGACGAAGGGGGTCCAGCTATCCGTCCCGCGCAGCACTTCGACAAGTGACGTCCAGCGTGTCGTTGTTGCGGCTGACTCGATGTAATCGAGGAACGGCGGGCTCACAAGCCCCATCAGGAAGAGTGGTATGACCCACCACAATGTCGCGATCAGGCCGAACAGCACCCACCATCCGGTGAACGCAAGCCAGCGCCGGTCGGGGCGATGCGCGAGCCACCACAGCAGCGCCACCGCAACGCCCCCGGCAGTTGCAACAGCGTTAATCGCACCCATACACGCGACCGCCAGCGCCGACCCGGCAGCGAGCTGCCAGAGTGGCCGGCGCGATCGCCCATTCAGCGCGAGGATTACCGGTAGCAGCGCCCACGGTGTCAACATCATCGGTGTCGTTTCCGAGGAGATCGCACCGATCGTCGTCAGAACTCTGGGAGACAGCGCGAAAGCTGACGCAGCGATGATGCGGGAGGGCTGACTGCCGATATCGAGTGCTTCTGCGACCCGAATGATGCCCCAGAACCCAGCTGTTAACAGCAACGCCCACCACAGACGCTGTGCGGCCCAGGCGGGGATTCCCACACTGTCAAGGACGACGAAGAAAGCGCCGTGCGGAAAAAAATACCCGTAAGCCTGGTTCTGTACCTGTCCGAACGGGGAGAGGCTGCTCCACAGATGAGCTGCCCGTCCGAGGAAGCCCTGAGGATCGACGGCAAGGTCCAGCTTGGTATCAGCGACAATCAAGCCGGGGGACTGTGCGAAACTCAGCAGCAGTGACACACCGAAAACGACAAACAGCCCACGCCGGGGAAACCGGTTCGGCGGGCTGTTCGTGTGAGGCGAGGTTTCGGGTTTCAACACCCCGATGTGCGGTTAACGCGCGCCATATTCAGGCTGGTTCAGCAGGTTGTTTTGCTCTTGAACGACGCGGTTGATTTCGGGGCGTGAGTTCTGCTCCGCGAATGTCGTGCCCGTAATCACCAGAGCGAAAGCGAGAGTCGTGCCCGCGAAGGCGCTAATGGCCCCGGGGATCAAGAACTTCATAGGACTCTCCTCGTTGCTTCCACTTCAGCCCGGCCGGTATGCGGGCCAGGACACTGCGCGCGAAACTCGTGTAACAGCTTTCAGGGTAACGCCTCCACCTAGCATGACCTAGCATTGCTGTGATGCAACCCATATCCGTGTCGCGCGTGTCCTCAGCTAGTTTTTAGCATTTTTTCAACGTTCCCGCTGAACGCGCTGAGTAGTGTGCGCAGTTTCACCGTCGTTTCGGCGAGTTCCTCCGCAGGATCAGAGCCGCGAACGATGCCGCCGCCCGCGTACGCTCGTGCCGTTCGCCGCTGAACCTCCGCGCAGCGGATCGCGACCATCCACTCGCCATCTCCGCTCGCGTCGCACCAACCAACCGCGCCCGCGTAGAAGCCGCGGTCGCCCTCGTACTGGGTGATCGCGCGCAGAGCGGCCGCATGGGGAGTTCCGCAGACCGCTGGAGTGGGGTGCACCGTGAGCGCGAGATCCAGCGCGGTCGTGGCTGGATCACGCAACTCCCCGGATATCGGCGTTCCGAGGTGCCACACCTCCGGCGTCGCGAACAGCGCTGGCTGGGGCTCGATTCTGAGTTCACTGCACAGTGGCGCCAGTCGTTCCCGCATCCACTCGACGACGAAGGCATGTTCGTGCTGATTCTTTTCCGAGGCGAGCAGGCCCTGGGCCCGGGACTCGTCAACAGCGGGGTCGCTCGAGCGCGCCGCCGACCCGGCGAGCGGCCAGCACGAAACTGTCGTGCCTGTCTTTCGGATCAGCGTCTCGGGGCTAGCCCCCACCAGATAACTGGCGCGGTACTTGCCGCCCGCGGGCGAAAGATCGGCACAAAACCCGTTCCCTACGTGGTCTAGCTCAACCAGCCGCGCCAGCAGGGACAGCGGATGAATATCGTCTTCGCACTCGACCACGACGGATCGGGCCGCGACCACTTTGTCCAGCTTCTTGTCCGCAACCTCGGCGAGCAGTTTTTCGACGGTACGCATGTGCTCCGCAGGTGCGGGATGCTCAGCGGCAACCGTGCCACGCGGCAAGGGAGGCAGACCCGTGGGCGAGGTCCAGGGGCCCAGATCGAAGCGGTAGGTCTCCGGCGCGATGAGCGCACAGTTCTGGGAGGCGAGGAACGGTATAGCACCGACGATCATGGGTACAGCGCGGGTATGCAGGGCATGCTGGGCTGCCGCGACGTCGGCAAAGGCCTGCCGCGCTCCGAACGCTGACAGCGTATGGTGCGGCCGTGACAGCACGAATCCAGCATCGTCCACGCACCTGAGTATTGCTGGTGCGCCCGCGCGCCCGTGCAGCAGGTCAGCGTGGCCGGATCAGTTTCCTTCGTTGGGCGGCACGATCAGCACGGGGCGATGGCAGTGTCTGAGCACCTGGTCTGCAACGCTGCTGTGCAGGAGTGCACGGATGCCGGTGCTGCCGCGGGTGCCCGTCACGATGATGGTCGCGTCGAGTTCCTCGGCGGCGTCCACGATCGCTGCCCACACTGTTGTCTCGGTTTCAATGCAGCGGCCATCGGCCTGCAGGCCGGCAGCTTCCGCGAGCCGGATGCCCTCGTCATTGATGGCCTTTGCATCCGTCAGCGCCGCGTCTTCTTGCTGAATATCGGGAACCCATCCGGGCTGCATCACGCCGCTGAGGCCAGAAATGCGGGCTGCCTGCCGCGCTAGCGGTTCCCACGCGGTCACCACAATTGCTCGGCCTGCACTGAGAAAGTGTCCGGCATACCGGATTGCGCGCTGTGCGTTCTCTGAGCCGTCGTACGCGATAAGAATGAGATCAGCTGAACTCTGCGCCATGTTCCCTCCCGTTTGTTGCTGGCTGCGCACTGTCGCTTTGGTACGGGCTGCTATCGGACGAATCCGGCGATGGTTTTGAGCGTACTCCGCCGCGCTGCTGTTCGGGCGGAAGATCATCTCGCGCCGGTAGGATGCGGGCAGCCCGCACATCCGTCAATGTGAAGGAAAGCCGATGATCCTGCGCACCCAATTCACGCGTGTGCTTGCGCTGACCGGCGTCGTCGCGACCGCGGCTCTCGCTTGCGGTGCGCCAGAGGGCGGCGGCGATGAGGTGGGGGGCCCAACGTCGCCGCCGGGCACAGTGACGTCCCCGGCCCAAACCGAGCAGGTGTCGCAGCGGCCGGTGGGGTGCACCGGCCACGATGAGTTTCTCGCGCAATTCACGACGCGGCAGAAGCTCGCGCAATTGCTTAATGTGGGCGTCACCGGCAAGGACGATGCCCTGGGTGTCGTGAACGATGAGCAGATCGGTGGAATTTTCGTCACCAGCTGGGCGGACCCAGAGTTCTTGGCGAGCGGCGGAGTGCTCGAGGTGGCTGCGGCGTCCGACGTGCCGCTCATGATCACCATCGACGAAGAAGGCGGCCGGGTCAGCCGCGCCGCGCACGTGATCGGGCAGGCGCCGTCAGCAAGGCAAGTTGCGCAAACCCTGACGCCCGAACAAACCTACGAGCTCGCGAAGGAACGCGGTGAGGCCCTGCGTGAACTGGGGATCACCGCCGATTTTGCGCCCGTGGTCGATATTACTGATCAGGCAGACAACGAGGTGATAGGCGACCGTGCTTTCGGGGCGGCGCCGGACGATGTTGTTGCGTACGCCGGGGCTTACGCGCGGGGCCTGCGGGACGCTGGGGTGCTCCCCGTAATCAAGCACTTCCCTGGACATGGTCGCGCGACCGGCGATTCGCACTATGAAGGTGTGACGACACCGCCGCTGAGCGACCTCGTCGACTGGGACCTGATTCCGTATCGAGATCTCGCGGGCACTGGCGCGGCAGTGATGGTCGGGCACTTGACCGTGCCGGGTCTCACCGAGCCGGGTGTTCCGTCGAGTCTGAGTCCGGCCACGATGGAGTTACTGCGTACCGGCGCGGGCTATGGCGCTCCACCGTTCGAAGGGTTGATCTTCACCGATGACCTTGGGAGTATGCGTGCGATAACCGACTATTTCAGTATCACCGAAGCGGTTCTTCGTTCGCTGCAGGCAGGGGCGGACGTCGCGCTCTGGATATCTACCGACGAGGTGACGGCGGTGCTGGATCGGCTTGAGACCGCAGTCGCGGATGGTGAGTTGCCACAAGATCAGGTCGACGACTCGGTAGTGCGCGTCGGTGCCGCGAAGGGGCTTATAGACTGTTAGCAGTTCGTTCGAGTCCCGGATTCTGCTCCGCGACCCAGAAGCCCGTAAACTTACCCCCGGGTAAGGTGGGAAGTGTGGGTGGCAGATCGATGACAGAACGGCCCAAGAGGTTGCCGCGCGCGGTGCGTGAGCAGCAAATGCTGGATGCGGCTATTGACGTCTTCGCAGAGCATGGCTATCACGATGCCTCGATGAACGCGATTGCGGCACGCGCTGAGATCTCGAAGCCCATGCTGTATCTCTACTACGGGTCTAAAGATGAACTCTTCGCGTCGTGCATCCGCCGTGAAAGTGCCCGGTTTCTCGAAGCTCTCACTGGTGCGGCAGATCCGGAGTTGTCCCCGCGGGAACAATTGACCCATGGCATTCGCGCTTTCCTCGGTTTCGTGTACGAGAATCGGAAAGCGTGGCACGTGATGTACCGCCAGGCGATGTATCAGAAGGCATTTGTTGACCTTGTGACTGGAAGCCGTGAGCGTGCAATCGAACTCACCGCGCTGATCTTGCGCTCGAGCAGCAGGGAACCGCACAGCAATGAGCAGTTTCGCCTGATGGCCACCGCACTCATTGGGGCGGGTGAAGCCGTTGCCGATCGTATTGCGGACGGCGCGATCGACAAAGAAGCGGCGGTTCAGTTGCTCGTGAATCTAGGCTGGCGGGGTCTCGCGGGCAAGAAACCACAGTGAACTAGACCCCGCTCAGCAACCTCGGCGATAAAATATCCCCTATGTCGCTTTCGCGGTCAATGATAGCCGGGTTTGCGGTGCTTGCGCTCGCTGCGGGGGCATGCACTGCTGACGAGCGGGAGGATGCCGCGGGAGCGGACGATCGCGCGGAAGTTCAGGCGAACTACTTGTACACGATGTCAGGCTTCTCGAGCGGCCGCCTGGATCCGGTTGGTGAGGGGGGTGAGTTCGCCTTGCTGCTGGAGGACGCACCGTCTGGACTCGTCTTTTTTTCAGATCGCCCCCGTCGGGAGGTGGGAACTGTCTCGACTAGCCAGTTCCTCCAGGAGTTCGACTTTGTTGACGACCCGCCTAACGCCGCCCTGGCAATCGAATCAGCGGGAGAAGCTGATATCGCGGTATTCGAGTTAACAGCACCTGATTATGACGCGCACGCTGCCACGCTGCGATTCTCGGCCCGGCACCTTGTCGGCGGCGAGGTGCAAAGCGAAGATTTCGGATCGGCTCAGGCGCTGCTCGAGCTGGACATGCTGCCTGCGGAGTTCGGGCCGAGTGCGTTGTTCATCGACAGCTCATGCAGTTTCTGGGATCCGCGAGGTTGTTAAGCACACGCAGAAGTGCCCTGGAATCTGGATTCCAGGGCACTTTGCAGCGCAGCACTAGCGCGCGGTCACCTTCGCGGTCAGGTGTGTGAAGCCCTTCTTCGGGTGGCGCAGCGCGATCTCCCAGGTGCTGCCGGTGTGCCGTGTGAAGACTTGGACCTTGGCAGGCAGGAGAACTGGCTTGCCGAAGTCGACCGAGTAGTCAACAGCATCTGGGATGCGTCCTTCGAGGATCCCGAGCGCCGCCGCGCAACTCCACATGCCGTGCGCGATCACGGTGGGAAAACCGAACGCTTTCGCACCGACCTTCGAAATGTGGATCGGGTTGCGGTCTCCAGATACTTCCGCGTACTTGGCGATCTGCTTGCCGGTGACCTTCAGCGTCGTCTTCGGCAGATCGCCGTCGGCGCCAGGCGCGTCGTCGACCTTCTCGGGGCGGGGCTGATCGCTCAGGCTGGTTCGCTGCTTGCGCAGGAACGTACTGGTCTGCCGCCAGGCCAGTTCACCTGCGACCGTGACCTCGCTGATTACGTCGACAAGGATGCCGCTGCGGTGCTCACGCATGTTCTCGGCGTGCACGTCGATCGTGAGGGTGTCGCTCACGGAGATCGGGCGAATCTGCTCGATTTTGTTGGACATGTGAACGAGACCCATCGCGGGCAGGGGGAAATCCTTCGCGACGATCAGACTCATGACTGCGGGAAAACTCAGCACGAATGGGTACGTGACGGGAAGAGTGTCACGCAGCCGCAGTCGGCAGACCTTGACGTACTCGGCGAGGTTGTTCGTATCGATCGTGACGTCCGCGATACGGAGTGTTCGCTCGGGCAGGCTTTCTGCCTTCGCACCTGGCAGTGGAAGCATGCCGAGGACTGCCTTCGCGTATGTCTGCAGCATGCTTTGCTGATCGAGGATCTGGATGTTCTTCTCGCTCATCACGCACCCAGCAGGCTTTGACCGCACACCCGAACGGTGTTGCCGGTGACGGCGCTCGACGCTGGGCTGGCAAAGAATGCGATGGTCTCTGCGACATCCACGGTTTGACCACCCTGCAGCAGTGAGTTCAGCCGCCGTCCTACCTCGCGTGTGGCGAGCGGAATCGCGGCGGTCATCTGAGTTTCGATGAAACCCGGTGCGACCGCGTTGATGGTGATGTCTTTTTTCGCCAGCTCTGCGGACTCGGCATCGACCATGCCGATAACGCCAGCCTTGGACGCGGCGTAGTTGGTTTGCCCACGGTTGCCGGCGATACCCGCAATGGAGGACACGTCAACGACCCGGCCACCCTCTTTGAGTCCGCCGTTCGCCGCAAGTGCCTCGGTAATGCGCTTCGGCGCGAGGAGGTTGACGCCGATGACTGAATCCCAGCGGGCGTCGTCCATGTTTGCAAGCGTCTTGTCACGGGTGATCCCTGCGTTGTGGACCACGATGTCGAGGCCGCCGAAACGTTCTGCGGCTTCCGTGATCTTAGTTGCGGCATCATCAGCCGTCACGTCGAGAGCGAGCGCAACACCGCCGACCTTGTTTGCGACCTCGGAGAGCGCGTCACCTGCGGGCGGGATGTCCGCCACGATTACTTTCGCGCCGTCACGGGCGAGAATCTCAGCGATGGTTTCACCGATGCCACGAGCGGCGCCGGTGACGAGTGCCACCTTGCCGTCGAGTGGCTTGTCCCAATTCGCCGGCGCCTCGGCTGGCTTCTCGCTGACGCGAATCACCTGTGCATCGACATACGCGGACTTCGCCGAGAGGATGAAGCGCAGTGGCGCCGCCAGACCCGTGAAGTCGGTCTTCGCCTTCGGTGCTACGTACACGAGGTTGCAGGTCGCCCCACGGCGCAGCTCCTTCGCAACCGAGCGGGTGAAGCCCTCGAGCGCGCGCTGCGCGATTCGCTCGTCAGTCTTGCGCACGAGCTCCGGGGTGGTACCCACGACGAGTACACGCCCGGACGGTGCCGTCTTCCGCATAAGCGGCTGGAAGAAGGTGTAAAGCTGCTTCAGTTCTTCGATCGTGGTGATTCCGGTCGCGTCGAACACGATGCCGCCGAATTTTTCGGTGTCGTCACCAGCAAATTCGTAATCGGACAGCAGGTCGCGGATCGGCTCCACGAGCCGACCGGAGCCCCCGATGAGCAGCGGGCCGGGCAGGGGTGGTTCGCCGGCCTGGTAGCGGCGCAGCGTTTCGGGCTGCGGTAGGCCTACCTTGCTGGCGAGGAACGCGCCCGGCGCGGACGAAATTAGAGTGGAGTAAAGATCCGAGCTTCCCTTTTTAGACACGGGCCACCTCTCGTGAGTGATGTCACTCTTGCGCTGTTGCAGTTTCACTACCGCGTGGCTTTCCCCTAGAGAACGCCATTAACCATGGTGTTCACCGGCTTGCCCCCGATGCGTTGTATCCTGCACGAACGTACGGCGGAGCACGCGGTATCGACAACCAACTTACCGGTGAGTAAGAATACGCGGTAGTCCAACACTCCCGAATTGTATGGAGATGCAAAGTGGCAACCTCAAAGGCTAGCGCTCCGGAAGCGCGCCAGACCAAGCCTGTCGCGATTCTCGGTGGCAACCGGATTCCGTTCGCGCGAAGCAACAAGGCATACGCGAAGGCGTCCAACCAGGACATGTTTACAGCGGCACTCGACGGCCTCGTGAGTCGCTTCAGCTTGCAAGGGGAGCGCCTCGGTCTCGTCGCCGGTGGTGCGGTCCTGAAGCACAGCCGTGATTTCAACCTCATTCGTGAGTCGGTGCTCGGCAGCGCACTCTCGCCGTACACACCGGCGGTCGATGTTCAGCAGGCTTGTGGCACAGGTCTCACCGCGCTGAGCATCGTGGCTGACCAAATCGCGCTCGGCCGCATCGAAGCAGGCGTGGGTGGAGGCAGCGACACCACGTCGGATGCTCCGATTGCGCTCAACGAAGACTTGCGCGGTGTGCTCCTGGATCTCAACCGCGCCAAGACTGCGGCCCAGCGCCTCAAATTGCTTGGCAACCTGCGACCCAGCCAGATCGTGCCGTCCATCCCGGAAAACGGTGAACCGCGGACCGGCCTGTCCATGGGCGAGCACGCAGCGATCACCGCGAAGGAGTTCGGGGTCGCACGTGAAGCACAGGATGAGATTGCGGTCGCGTCCCACCAGAACATGGCGGCCGCGTGGGATCGCGGCTTCTTCGATGACCTGGTGACCCCATTCCTCGGCCTGAGCCGCGACGATAACCTGCGCGGCGATTCGTCCGTTGAGAAGCTAGCGAAGCTCAAGCCGGTCTTCGGTGTGTCGCTCGGTGACGCCACGATGACGGCAGGCAACTCGACGCCGCTCACCGATGGTGCGTCGACGGTCTTGCTGTCCAGCGACGAATGGGCAGCCGAGCGGAACCTCCCCGTACTCGCTTACCTGCGCGACTACGAAACGGCGGCGGTCGACTTCGTTCACGGGCCAGACGGCTTGCTGATGGCTCCGACCTACGCTGTCCCGCGCATGCTGGCTCGTAATGGCCTGACGCTGCAGGACTTCGACTTCTACGAGATTCACGAGGCGTTCGCTTCGGTGGTTCTGTGCACTTTGCAGGCGTGGGAATCCGACGAGTACTGCAAGGAGCGACTGGGCCTCGACGGTGCGCTCGGCAAGATCGACCGCAGCAAGCTCAATGTCAACGGCTCGTCACTCGCGGCTGGTCACCCGTTCGCCGCAACGGGTGGCCGAATTGTCGCTTCCGTGGCGAAAGCGCTGGCGGAGAAGGGATCGGGCCGTGCGCTCGTCTCAGTCTGCGCGGCAGGCGGCCAGGGCGCTGTCGCGATTATCGAACGCTGAAAATAACCGGGCACGCGTGGTAACACCCGTGCTCTGACGCGCGATACGTAAGTAGTCCCGCGCACGCATCCGACCCCCGACCCGGTGCGAGCGCGGGATTCTTACGTTGTGGCGGCGTTCACGCGAGCGGTACGCGACTCGCAGGCGAGGGCTCCGACCGCTTACTCTAAAGCGAACTTGGACAAAGAGCTTTTTTCGCCAGTAACTGACGGAAATGTTCTGTGGCGGGTGCGCATTCGGTGTGTCCGGTAGGGAGGCAGTGTGGCAGGCGAAGAACGGGCAGGGACGGCGCCGCGCGCTTCTCGGTCAGCGCGGAAACCGGTTCGTAATGGCCTGGTCGTCATCGCTGGCCTGATCTTGGTAGCGGCTGTTGCTTACGTGCTCGACTGGGTGACGTCGAGCGGGAAAGTGCCCCGCGGAGTCACCGTAGCTGCCGTGTCGATCGGCGGCCTGACCCCTGATCAGGCCGAAGCTCGGCTGCGCGGGGAGATCGAGTCCCGCATCGACGAGCCCTTCACGGTTATCGGCGGCGACGTGCCGGTCGATCTTGTCCCCGCCGAGTCGGGACTGACGCTGGACTGGTCCGCCACCATCGACAGGGCGAGCAGCCAGCCCATTAATCCGATCACACGGTTCCTCGCGTTGTTCCGCGAACGCGAAATAGGCTACGTGAGCGATGTCCGCGATACTCAGCTCGACGCGGCGATGGATGAGGTCCGAACTGCCGTTGACCGGGAAGCCATCGAAGGGGACATCGAGTTCGACGGTGCGACGCCCGTGGCGGTAATGCCGGTCGATGGCCTTGCAGTGGAGGTTGACGCCGCGCGTGAGGTGATCATCGACAACTGGCTGTCCCCGGAACCAGTCGAAATCCCGGTGACGGTTGACGAGGTGACGGTCACACCGGAGGGCGTCGAGCGTGCACAAACGGAGATCGCCGAGCCCGCAGTAGCTACAGACCTCGTTGTCATCGGGGAAGGCGATATCGAGGCGATCGCCGAGCCCGCAGCTGTGGGTGATTACTTGAGTTTCGAGCCAGACGGCGATGGTGGGCTGGACGCCGTCTACGACATCACCGCGCTGTCGGAGATTCTTGCGCCGCAGCTGTCAGAGACTGAGTCGCCCGCCGTGGATGCGACGGTCCGCATTGGCTCGGATGGGCCGATCGTCGTGCCGCATCAGGACGGACGGGGGGTCGACTGGGATGAGACCTTCGCTGACATCGACGATGTGATGCGTCAGCCAACCGGCCGGGTCGTCACGGCACTGTACAGGACCACTGATGCCCAGTTCACAACTGAGGACGCCGACGCCCTGGGGATTGAAGAGGTCGTTGGTGAGTTCACGACAGGAGGTTTCACCCCCAACTCGGGTGTGAACATTCGTCGTGCTGCCGAACAAGTCAACGGTGCCCTGATAAAGCCCGGGGAGACCTTTTCGCTCAACGATCACACCGGCCCGCGAGGGTACGCACAGGGATATGTTGAATCCGGCATCATCTACAGCGGCCGACCGTCGACGGCAGTCGGCGGCGGTGTGAGCCAGTTCGCTACCACTCTCTACAACGCCGCGTATTTCGCGGGTCTGGAAGACGTCGAACACACCGAGCACAGCTATTACATCTCGCGGTACCCCGCAGGACGCGAGGCCACCGTCTTCGAAGGTTCGATCGACCTCGCGTTCCGTAATCAATATGACACTGGCGTATTGCTCGAAGCTTACGGTGACTCGTCATCGGTGACCGTGCGGGTGTGGGGAACGAAAACGGTCAACGTGGAGTCGATCAACGGCGGCCGCTGGGCATACACCCAGCCCAGGCGAATCGTGCTGCCGGCAGGCCCGAATTGTCAGCCCAGCGGCGGGGGACAAGGCTTCACCACCAGCGACACCCGCATCATCACCGACGCTGACAGCGGTGAAGAGATTTCGAGGGAAACCCGCACCGTGACCTATGAGGCCCAGCCAGTTGTGGTGTGTGAAGTACCGCCACCGCCCCGCCCGCGAGAGCGGGACGACGACGATGACGATCGGGACAATGGTGACCGGCGCGCACCGGAGCCGTCGCCAGCCCCTGCCGAACCGCCTGCGCCCGCGGAACCCCCAGCGGGCGGCGACGAAACGCCAGAGGACGGCGAGTGACGGCGCTTCCTGCGCGCGTACCAGAATGGGGCCATGACATCCCGAACTGAAGCGCAAAAGCCGTCGCCCGAAAGTTTCTCAGCCCTCGTCGCACGCGAAGAGGACGACGACGCTATCCTGCTCGCCCCAGAACAGCGAAGCGAAACTGATCTCCCGCCCGGCGAACTCACCATCGCCGTGCAGTACTCGAGCGTGAACTACAAGGATGCGCTGGCGGTGACCCCTCGCGGCGGAGTGGTGCGGCAGTACCCTATCGTCCCCGGTATCGACCTCGCGGGCGAGGTCATCGAGTCGGAGCATCCCGATTTCGCTCCTGGAGACAGCATTGTCGCCCACGGCTACGAGATCGGTGTGAGCCGCGATGGAGGGTATTCTGAGATCGCCAGAATCCCGGCCGAATGGGCGGTTAAACTCGGTGACCTCTCGCCCAGGGACGCCGCCGCTATCGGCACGGCGGGCTTTACCGCCGCGATGAGCGTCCTGGCACTGCTGGACAGCGGCGTGACCCCTGACGGTGGTTCGGTGCTTGTCACCGGTGCGACCGGTGGTGTCGGAAGTGTGAGTATCGACATTCTCGCGGGGCTGGGGTTCGACGTGACAGCGTCGACCGGTAAGGAGCAATCCGATCTTCTGCGTGAACTGGGAGCCTCGGGTGTGATCGGGCGCCTGCCAGAAGATCCGGACGGGAAACCGCGTCCCTTGGGCCGTTCTCAGTGGGCAGCGGCCGTCGACTGCGTGGGCGGCGCGACGCTTGCGCATGTGCTGAGCACACTCAACTATGGAGGTGCTGTCGCAGCTAGCGGCTTGACCGGTGGTGCCGCGCTGCATACGACGGTGATGCCATTCATTCTGCGAGGTGTGCGGCTGCTGGGCATCGACTCGGTGCAGCTAGGTATCGAACGCCGCCGCGAAATCTGGCGACGGCTCGAAACGGACCTTCGTCCTCGCCGTCTCGCGCAACTCACCCGTGAAGTTGCGGTGCGTGACGTTAACGATGTACTCGCCGCCATCAAGAAGGGTGGCGCGACAGGCCGGACCGTCGTGCAGGTGCAGGACGGATTCTGAGCAGCTACACCTTCAGCGACGGGTGCAGTCGCTTCATCGTCCACTCTTGCTGTCGCCGCGCCGCAAACGCCGCGACAGCAAGAGAGCCGACTAGCAGGCCCACGAGTACCGCTACTGAAAGCCAAAGCCGTCCATCGGCGCCGCCGATAATCAACTGCCGCAGGCCGGTCACTGAGTAACTCATCGGGATGTACGGGTGGATGACCTGGAATAGCCGGCCCGTCGTTTCGGTGGGGTAGAGGCCACCGGAGGAAACGAGCTGAATCATTAGTAGCGCTAGCACCGCGACGCGTGCAGTGGAGTTGCCCAGCACGACGAAGACGGCCTGAGTGAACGCGAGGAACGATAATCCGGTGAGGACCAGAAAGGCGAGCGTGCCGGCGCTGTTGCTCGGTTCCAGGCCGATCAGGTAGCGGACCACCGCGAACATAACGACGCCCTGCGCCACGCTGATTACGGCTGCAGGCCAATAGGACGCTAGGACGGTGCGCAAGCCACCGAGTCCCGCCGCAAGCGCCCGGGTCTGGAGCGGGCGCATCACCATCCAGATGATAAAACCACCGATGAACAGCGCGAGGGAGATGAAGAATGGCGCGACTCCCGTACCGAAATTCGCCGCGGAAGCCAGGTGGCGCTGATCAAGTTCTACAGGTCCACCCAGGACGCCCGCCTGCGCGGCTCGCTCCTGGTTGTTCCAGGCCGGGATCTGTTCGGCGCCTTCCGCCAGGCTTGTGGAAAGCACCCTCGCGCCCTCATCGAGTTGCGCGCTGCCTTCACCGAGGCGGCCAACGCCTTCTGTAAGTGCGTCACCGCCACTGGCGAGTTGCCGCAACCCATCGCTCAGTTCCAGGGCTCCGGCATTGAGTTGGCTGCTGCCATCGCGCAGCTGTGTGAGTGCCGCTGTCAGTTCACCGCCACCCGCCGCAGCCGTAGCGAGGCCAGCGCGGAATGGGCTCGAGGGGTCGCCGAGCTGGAATGCGAGCTCTGCCGCGCCGTCACGGAGACGCTGCAAATCGCTAAGTGCCCCCGGGCCGAGCCCCTCCCGGTCGATCTGCGCCCGGAGGTTCTCCAGTTCCCGCGCTGCGTCATGCACCGCGGGGTGAGGGACGGTGTAGAGGTGATCCGCTTTCTGCTGGATCATCGTGGTGAGTTCCGTCTGGCGGGCACCGAGTACATCGAGCTGGCTCACGAGCTGGCTCACACCCTGGCTGAGCGCCGTGGCCCCCTCGCCGAGTTGCTGGGCGCCACCCTGCAGCTGCTGCAGCCCGTCGGCCAGGGGCAGCGCACCCTCGGTCAACTGGTTGACGCCGTCTGCGAGCTGGGTGGTTCCGTCAGCGAGCTGGACAGCTCCTTCACTGGCAGCGCGGAGGTTGGTGGCGAGCAGATTCGCACCCTCATCGAGTTCCGCGACACCTGCACGCAGCTGGCCTGTCCCGTCAGCCAGCTGGCCGCTGCCGTCAGCTGCTTCCACGAGCCCGCCGCGAACAGTCTGCAACCCGATCAGCACCTGATCGACGGCTTGAGTGCCGATCTGCTCGGACAGCACGTTGAGGATGCGTGACATCGCGGTCTCCGCGATAGTCGTGCCGATCGCGCTGTTGGCGTCGTTATACGTCACGTTGATGACGGCGCGGCGGGGATCGTTCCTGGCAGGCGAGGTAACGGCCTCGCTGAAGTCAGTGGGGAACTCGACCGCGAAATAGTATCGGCCGCGTTCGACGCCCTCTTGTGCCTCGGCGAGTGAAACGCGCTCCCAGCCCAGGTCGCCGCGGCGCAGCAGCTCACGCGTGACCTGCTCGCCGACACGCACCATGACACCGTCGACCTGGGCCCCGTAATCGCTGTTGACCACTGCCACCGGCATCTTGTCGACATTGCCGAGTGGGTTCCAGTACGCCCATAGGTACATCGCTCCGTAGAGCAGTGGCAGAAAGATGATCGCGACGAGGGCGAGCCGGGGGAGCCGTTCACGGCTGAAGCGGCGAAGTTCTGAGCCAGTTGAGAGAGCAGAAACCATAGAGTGTCCCCGATGCGCCTTACTGCGCTGCCTGCGCTGCGCGATTGGAATCTGCCCCTAGGTCGACGTGACAGATGCCGTACCCGGAAACAGTGTCCACCGCGGTGGACACCACGGTGCATGATGGTGCGATCGCGCACAGCCGTTCGGTGAAGAACGCGCGGTCTGAGTCGCTTTCTACCTGTTCGAAATCGTCGACAGCGAGGAGGTACGGATCGGGGACAAGGGCGAGCGCGACTCGCAGCAGCAGTTGATCGAGCTGCCCCAGCTCCCAGATCACTGTTTTCGCGGGTGGCACCGCCCGGTCACCGAAGACGGGTGCGCAGATGGCCATAGCGGTGTCGTCAGAAACTTTGCGAACCCGCCGATACCACGGAGCGGCCCACACCAAGCGTTCGCGGATGGCTTCTCCGACAGTGACGGACTCGTCGAGATCATCGATATCGTCGAACCCTGCGATGGCGGTGTGGGCGCGAATCGCCTTTCCCCTCTTGGGGTAGGGAAGACCCAAGACCGTGAGGCCGCCGGAACTCGGGCGCATCCGCCCGGTGACGGACAGGAGAAGCGCGGTGCGCCCTGACCCGGGGCGGGACTTGATGACGGTGAGTTCCCCTGCCGGAATGTCGAAAGTGCATGGGCCGTAAACCCGCCCGCGCGTGCCATTGAGCACGATCTCACGCGCGGTGACGACGGCGGCTTCGTCTCCGTCTGAGTCACCATGCACGGAATCCGGCGCTTCCTCCGCGTCAGTCATGTTAATGATCTTTCCACGAGCACCCCCTGCCCGGCAGCGTAGTCCGCCGACCCCCGGAAGTTGCAAGCGGGGTGTTACTGCGTGCGTAGCGCAGTAACACCCCGCTTACGGAGTGAGAAGCAACGGATTCACCGCTGCTTCGGCATCAGAATGCGGCTTCGTCGAGCTCCATGATGTCGGCGTCGATGTTCGACAGCACCTGACGGATCGCGTGGATCTCCGGCAGCTGGTTCTTAGCGAAGAAGGACGCCGCAGCGACCTTGCCCTCATAGAACGCCTTGTCTTTATCGCTCGCGCCCTTGTCGAGTGCGCCGAGTGCGATCTCGGCCTGGCTCAGGAGCAGCCAGCCGATGACGAGGTCACCGACACCGAGCAGCAGACGAACCGACCCAAGCCCGATCTTGTAAAGCTCCTTCGGCTCTTCGGCAGCCCCCATGAGATGACCGAAGAAGGTACCCAATACGGCCTGAACGTCTTCCAGGGCGGCGCTGAGGAGTTCGCGCTCATTCTTCAGGCGCTCGTCACCACTGGGGTTGTCGATGAACTTCTTGATCTCGCCTGCCACGTGCGTAAGGGCAACACCCTTGTCGCGCGCGATCTTACGGAAGAAGAAGTCCAGCGCCTGAATGGCTGTCGTGCCCTCGTAAAGGGAGTCGATCTTCGCGTCCCGGATGTACTGCTCGATCGGGTAGTCCTGCAGGAAGCCGGAACCACCGAGCGTCTGGAGCGAGTCGGTGAGGTACTGGTACGCCCGCTCAGAGCCGACACCCTTGACGATCGGAAGCAGCAGATCATTGATGCGGAAGGCCAGATCCTTGTCCGCGTTGGAGACGATCTTCGCGGCGGAAAGGTCCTGGTGTACGGCCGTGTACAGGTAGACGGCGCGCAGGCCTTCGGCGTATGCCTTCTGGGTCATGAGACTGCGCCGGACATCGGGGTGATGCGTGATAGTGACGCGGGGCGCGGTCTTGTCGGTCATCTGCGTCATGTCGGCACCCTGGACCCGCTCCTTGGCGTACTCGAGCGCGTTCAGGTAGCCGGTCGACAACGTGGAAATGGCCTTGGTGCCCACCATCATGCGGGCGTGTTCGATGACCTCGAACATTTGCGCAATGCCGTCGTGCACTTCACCGACGAGCCAGCCAACGGCGGGCTTGCCATGCTGTCCGAAGGTCAGCTCACAGGTGGCCGACGCTTTGAGGCCCATCTTGTGCTCGACTCCGGTGACGAAGACACCGTTGTGCTCACCGTATTCCCCGGTCTCCCAGTTGACGTGGTACTTCGGGACGAAAAACAGGCTGAGGCCCTTGGTGCCGGCCCCGGCGCCCTCGGGACGGGCGAGCACGAGATGCATGATGTTCGGGAACAGGTCGTCTGAGGTGGCGGAGGTGATGAAGCGCTTCACGCCATCGATGTGCCACGTGCCGTCGTCCTGCTTGACGGCCTTCGTCCGGCCTGCGCCGACATCCGAACCGGCATCAGGCTCGGTGAGGACCATGGTGGCGCCCCAGCCGTTTTCGACGATGTGCTCGGCCCACTTCTTCTGCTCCTCGGTGCCGAGGTGGTACAGAACGTTGGCGAACGAAGGTCCTGCCGCATACATGAAGGCAGCTGGCTGTGCACCGAGGAGCATCTCAGCAATCGCCCAGACAACAGTGCGGGGAGCGGGGATGCCGCCGATCTCTTCTGCGAGCCCCATGCGGTACCACTCACCGTCCCAGAGCGCCTTAAAAGACTTCTTGAACGATTCGGGCAGCGTTATTTCGTGGGTCTCAGGGTCGAAGACCGGCGGGTTGCGGTCAGCGTCCGCGTAGGCCTCTCCAAGAGGTCCCTCAGCGAGTCGCGCAACCTCGGTAAGCATGTCACGAACAGTCTCGGCGTCGAGGTCGCCGAACTCCCCGGACTTCAGGACATCGTCCAGCTTGAGGAACTCAAAGAGGTTGAACTCCAAGTCGCGGACGTTGCTCTTGTAGTGGCCCATTATTAACTCTCTCCGTTGAGATTGTCGTACGGTCGCTATACCGGCCGACGTAGCGTTCACTAACTACTCGCCAGTAACTTAAGCTAGTTTACGTGGTAGATGCGCTGCTGCCAATACGCGCTGTTGCGAAGTGGTTCACATTCAGCTAGCGACTGTGCTATCGGATGCGCGGGTGTACGAGGCCCCACCCGTCCTGCTGCGCAATGCCGCCCTGATCGCGCGAACAGCGGGAACGAAAACGATCGCGGCGACGAGTACTTCCGCGAGGAGGAATGACCAGCCCACTGCGGCGAGTCCGGCGTGTCCTGCGAAGAAGGCCGCGCCCAGAAGCAGTGTCGCTGTGCTAACGAGCTGCGTGATGATGACGCGGCGGTAATCCTTCCGGATTTGCGCGAGTGCTCCGTAAAACGCGCCAAAAGCCAGAAACGGAATCGCTGCAGCTGCGAGCTGCAGCAATGGCCCGCCGTGCGTACGGTAGTCCTCCCCAATGAGCCCAAGGCCTGTGGGCGCAATTACAGCGAGGAACATTGAACTCGCGATGGTCGCTAGCACGCTGAGGAAACCGAAGCGATAGGTGAGGCCAGCGAGATCGGCTGCGTACTGGGTAGCCGCTGACGTAAACGGGCCCACGGTGGCTGACAGAAGCACGGCAAGCATCATGACCAGCGAAAACGTAACGATATAGTACCCGGCCTGCTCGGGGCCAAGCGTCTTGATGATGATGAACGGCAATGCTGCGGGCACTAGCGCAGCCAGCAGCGCGGGCGCGTAGGACAGCCTGAAGTCGCGCAGCAGCTGACCGCGCCGTCCCGCCTCCGGGGGTACCTCATTTGGCTGGGTCTTACCAATACGGGACATGATCGCGACGCTCAGGATCGGTACCAGAATCATCACAGGCAGGAACCACGCGAGAACCACTCCCGTCGTGCCCAGCGGAATGAAAGCGAATATCGGCAGCAGGACCAGTCTGAGTGTTGCGTGGCTCGCGTTGGCGAGCGCCGACCACCGCGCGCGCCCAAGACCTGACGCCGCTGGGTCGTACAGCATCGAGAGGGACAGGATTCCCACGAGCGCGGGAAACATGAGGACCTCAGTGGGGCTGCCGAACAGCAGATCACGGGGCGCGATGAGCAGGAACAGTGAGCCTGTGGTCACGCTGGCGGCGAGGACTGCGAAGTGGCTCCGGAAAAACCAGCGCATCGCCTGTGAGCCCGAGAGTGGCAGGTATTGCGTCGCAAGGGTGCCCACGCTGAAGTTAGATACAGTACTCAGCCCGAGGGCAGCCCCGATTACCACTCCTGCAGCGCCGACGTCTGCGGCGCTGAAGAGGAAGGCGGCGGCGATCCAGAACAGCAGGTTGGTGACGGCGCCGAGCACATTTGCGGCCAGTGTGGCAAGCGAATCGGCCGTCAGCACCCGCCGGGATGGGAGCGAACCGGATGCGACAGAGGAAGAAGGCTCCCAGTCTGCCCAGTCGGCCCGCCCAGCGTTTTGCACGATTTGAGTTTAGGTCCCGCCGTTCGTACGCATGGCGCAGTCGCTGGAGCGGCGAGCCGCCGGATTAGTCCGATATATCGGCAGAGGGGTGCTCAGCGCGTGTACTTACGTTTGGTGCGGCTACGGCCGACGAGAAAACCGCTGGCTAAGCCGAGAACGAAGATGATGGCCAGCGCCAGCCACATGGGCCACTCCACTTGCAGCCAGAGCAACGTGATTGTGGACCGAGCGGTATTCTGCGCGATGAACGCTACCGCGAGTGCGATCAGCACAACCGCAGCGACGCGCTTCGGTGTGACGATCGAAGAGGGAGTGGAACGGTCTGGGGTTGTCATGGGTTCCCCTCGTGTGGCGAAAGTGCGCTAGTCACATCGTATTACCAATGAGCGGCAGTGTGCAGGTAAACAGCGGTGTGGTGGGGTGCGGGGCGTCGGCCCCGGAGGTGACCGCTACAGGTACTCGTGATCTGAGCTTGGCACCGCTACCCTCTAACGGTGCTGCTTTCCGACCGTGACATCCGCGCTGAGATTCATGCCGAACGCCTCAGGCTCGACCCGTTCGACGACTCGCTCGTGCAGCCGTCGAGTGTGGACGTGCGCCTCGACAGTTACTTCCGAGTTTTCAACAACACTCGATACACCCATATCGACCCGAAACTGCAGCAGGACGAACTCACCTCTCTCGTTGAAGCGCCGGCCGGTGAGCCCTTCGTCCTGCATCCGGGAGAATTCGTACTGGGGTCGACACTCGAGGTATGCACGTTGCCGGACGACTTGGCCGGGCGTCTCGAAGGCAAGTCCTCACTCGGGCGGCTCGGCCTGCTGACACACTCGACTGCCGGCTTCATAGACCCAGGCTTCAGCGGTCACATCACCCTGGAGCTTTCCAACGTCGCGAATCTTCCCATTACGTTGTGGCCCGGCATGAAGATCGGTCAGCTATGTCTCATCAGGCTGTCCAGTCCTGCGATGGATCCCTACGGCAGCGCCCGCACCGGCTCGAAGTATCAAGGTCAGCGCGGACCGACCCCGTCGCGGGCATACCTGAATTTCCAGTAGACGTCAGCACTCCGGTACCGCCACAGTCACGTCGGCGCCGGTGGCGAGGGGCTGGACAGGCACGCGCGCCGCGCCAGCGGCTGTGGGGTACGGTTTCGGGTGTGAGGCTGCGGCCTGAAGCTCGCGACCATATCGCGCTCGAATTGCGATTCCAGAGCGACGCTTGTGCGCGGCTTGGTTCAGCACTCTATTCCTCTCTGATGGCTCGAGCCGCGCAGAATGCACAGGCTGGGGGAATCATTGCTGAACTGCTCGAGCCATACGTCGCGAAGCCTCGGGGGGCCGCAGTTGCACTTCGGCTCTTCGGCAGTGTGCATCTGCTCGCGCTCAAAGGCCTGGTGCCGGAACTGGCCCGGTGGTATCCGAGTTGCGGGGGAACCACGCGCTCGCACCCCGACACGGTATGGCAGGCGTTTGCGGAGGCATGCGAGGTGCATCGCGAGGCTGTCGCGGAGGGCCTCACACATCCGCCGCAGACCAACGAGCCTGGTCGTGGCGCAGCGTTGCGAGGGGGTATGGAACTCACCGCTGAGCGCACCGGGCTTCCTTTGCGCCTGAATGAGATCGGCGCCAGCGCGGGCCTCAATCTGCGAGCGGATCTTTTCCGCGTCGGTACACCAGAAGGTTTCCGCGGTCCGGCCGACTCGCCCGTCCTCATCCCCGGGGCGTGGGTCGGTAACACGCCGCCTTCCGCGGCGCTCACAATCTGCGAGCGGCGGGGATGCGACCTCGAACCGATCTCCCCGGTAGATGACGCCGCCGCGCTGCGTCTGCAATCCTATGTTTGGCCAGACCAACAGGCTAGATTCGAGCGGTTGCGCGGTGCCTTAGAACTCGCTCGTGCGGTGCCTGCCGACGTTGCGGCACAGTCGGCCGAGCAGTTCCTGGCCGGGCTAGAACCTGAAATTGGCTGTGTCACAGTGATTCAGCATTCTGTGATGTGGCAGTATCTGCCCGACTCAGTGCGCGCTGCATGCACGCGGGAACTTGCCCGTCTGCGAGCCGCAGCGACATCCGCGGCACCAGTCGCGCATATCGCGCTGGAGCCGCGCCGCGTACGCGACGACACCGATGTCGATTATCACGGCTTCGAATTCACGGTGACATGGGCGTGCTGGCCGTACCAGGAAGAGCACATTGTCGCCTATGCGTCGCCGCACGGGCCGCCGATTCACTGGGAGTAGGTTCGCGGCTGGACGTTCAGCCGGAACCACTCGGCGCGGCAGGAATGAACTGGCGGAGCTTACCTCCGGGGCTCAACTCAGGTGGTGCGGTACCGCGCTTCAGCGTGTACTCCAATTCGTTGTCGGCGAGGAGTCTCGCGAGCACGGCGAGGGTATTAGTCCAAACCGACTCCGATTCCACGCGGTGGTCTGGCACGAGCCTCACCTCCAAAGTGGCGGGACCCGTTTGCAGAAGCTGAAGTTGCCGAATGCCGTCCACCTTCGCGGCGAGTGACTCCACGACAAGCGCAGCGCTCGTCTTCGCTGCGCCGTCTGGTGTGCGCAGCAGATCAACCGCCCGGCCGCTGACGCGCACCGCCGGATTGGGGTTACCGCATGGACACGGATCGGGCCTTTGCAGGACCGCGTCGCCGAGGTCATAGCGAATGATCGGCTGCGTCTTTCGGTACAGAACGGTGAGCAGCGTGGTGTGAGACAGCGTTCCCGGTGGGACTGGACGCCAATCCTCGTCCACCGGTTCGACGATAATCCAGTCGCTGAGGATGTGGTGCCAGCGGTGCTCGCAGGAGCGACTCATGGTTATCGCCTCGCTGCAACCGTACGAGTCGATGACTCGCGCACCAAACACCCGCTCGATCCGGGCGTATTCGCTGGTTGGCAAACCCTCGCCTGTAAGCGCGACGAGCGCCGGCCTGATCGATAAGGTCCCCTTCTCTTGTTCTGACGCGAGGATGGAGATGATCCCGGCGTAGCTGCTGAGCATGACCGGCTGAAACGCGTTGAGTTCACGGACGAGTTCGCTGACTGGCTGGAGCACCGACAGCACGATGTTGCGGTTACTTCCCTTCCGCCGACCACTCTCGCTCGACCTCAGCCTTATCGAATTGAGGATGTGGTGGGCCCCGGTCGCGATAATCGACGCCGAGCGCAGTCGGCCGCGAACAAGCCGAAGCGCAGCGCCGGATACGATTCCCTTCTTCAGAAAGTCGACAACCTGCGGCAGAAGATTGATCCTCCCAGCTTGTGCCAGTTCCTCCTCCGACATGAGGAAGATTCCGCGATAGCCGGATGTGCCCGACGTGGTTGAAACGAGATACTTGCCCAGAAACTTGTGCCCGATCATTTCGGGATCGCTGACGAACGCCTCAGCCGCGTCGCGGGTGATCTCCCGATCGGTTGACCAGTCGTCGAAGTCTTCCATAAGCACAGCTTTGTTCGTGACCGGCAGGACTGCTGGGTCCGTCACATGCTGTGGGACACCGTCGTACAGGCCGCGGTAGAACGGGGAATGAGTTCTGGCGAACTGCACTAGTTCGGTGAGACGGCGGCTCTGCAATTCGCCGAGCCGCTCGCCGGTAGAGCCATTCAGCACGTTAATACGCTGCGCCATGTTCACAAGAGTCATGCGTATCCCTCGGTTGCCTTCCGGGCAGGCAAATTACGCGCCGTTGCGGCCGCACCGGTGGGGTCATTCAAGCAAACGAAGCCGGGTTTTGTGAGGGGGCGCGCGGGGGTCGGCGATTGATTACCTTCAGCGGGGAGCGGCGACGCCCAGGCTTAGCCAACGACGAACGCCCCGGCGGAAGTCAAGTCCTCTACCAGGGCGTTCGTCGTAAGAGCCGATGACGGGAATCGAACCCGCGTATTCAGCTTGGGAAGCTGATGTTCTACCATTGAACTACATCGGCGCTGCCGCGATGTGCTGCGGCTGCCGAGTTTAGCAAGCCTCGGCCGTCAATGCGTAAACGGCCCCAGCTCGTGTCACCCCGGCGTTTCTTCATCCTCTGCCGCGGGTATTGAGCAGAGGGCTACTGCAGCTCCGGAGGGGTCGAGAATATGGGCGATACGCCCGTATTCTGTGTCGAAGGGCTCAGCTGTGAGTTTCCCGCCGAATTCGAGGGCTTGCTCCACGGTCGCATCCGTATCAGCAGTGCCGAGATACGCGTGCCAGTGCGAAACTGAACCGTCTGGCAGCGACCCCTTGGCGTCGAATATGCCGCACACCTGCTCCCCTTCGACGACGGCGGTTTCGTAGCGCATCCCCTCAGCGCCGAGCGGCTGAAACTGCCAGCCGAAGACGTCTCGGTAAAAGGGCAGTGCCGCATCGATATCGAGTGTGTTCAATTCGAACCAGACTGGTGCGCCTGGCTCGGCGATCACTTCAAGGCCGGATTGCTGCCCGGCTTCCCACAGGCCGAGCACTGCACCACCGGGGTCGACGATGAGGGCGAAACGGCCTTCCGGCCCGACTGTGGTCGCAGGAACTACTGTGCGTCCGCCAGCCTTCTGAACCGCGGCGATAGTCTCGTCCACGTCCGCCACGGCCATGTACACGGTCCATGAATCAGGCAAATCTGATCCGGGGGTATTCGGACCCAATCCGGCCACAGCCTGGCCGTCGAGGTAGAACATCACGTAATCTTCGTCGCCTTCGCCCGAGCGCTCGGAACTCCACCCGAAAAGCCCGGTGTAGAAGGGGGTCACGAGGTCGGGTTCAGTACTAATAAGGTCGATCCAGCAGGGCGTACCGAGGGCGGACGAAGCTCGGTGCGGCATAGTTTCTCCCTCATGGTTTAGTCACGTACCTCATGTGGAAGCCTACGCCTCAAAAGTGAGGCCGTTCCAGGTTTGAGTAGCTCTCAGCAACGAAGCGGAGGACGTCAGCGAATTAGCGATAACTGATTGGATGGACTTCAGAATGCGGATGCCTTGTGTTCATTAAGCGCCCATATTGTCCAGCCATGTCGATTCGGATGGCCGTCTTCGGAACTGGGTATCTTGGGGCTACACACGCCGCCTGCATGGCTGAGCTGGGGCACGAGGTACTGGGTGTGGACGTGGACGTGAAGAAGATCGCCCGCCTCCGGGCCGGTGAGGTGCCCTTCTATGAACCCGGTCTGACTGAACTCCTGCAGCGAAATATTGAGAATGGCCGACTTGCTTTCACCACGTCGTATGAGGAGGCCGCTGAGTTCGGCGACGTGCATTTTCTTGGCGTTGGCACGCCGCAGCGGCGCGGTGACTACGGCGCCGATCTCAAGTATGTGCACGCCGTCATCGATACGCTGGCGCCGCTGCTCACCCGACCGGCGCTCATCGCGGGCAAGTCGACAGTGCCGGTGGGCACCGCAGCCGCGCTGGCTGACCGTGTACAGCAGCTCGCGCCTGCCGGTGCCGATGTCGAACTCGCCTGGAACCCGGAGTTTCTCCGCGAGGGGTTTGCGATCAAAGACACGCTCGAGCCCGACCGCATCGTCATCGGCGCGCGCCCGGGTGGGCGCGCGGAAGGAATCCTCCGCGACATATACGCGAGCGCCGTGCAAGCTGGTACACCGTTCCTTGTCATGGATTATGCGACGGCGGAATTGGTGAAGGTCAGCGCAAATGCGTTCCTCGCCACAAAAATCTCCTTCATCAATGCGATGGCGGAAGTGTGTGAAGCAGTGGGTGGCGATGTGACGCTGCTTGCCGATGCGATCGGCTACGACAATCGCATCGGGCGGAAGTTCCTCAACGCTGGTCTTGGCTTTGGTGGAGGATGCTTACCGAAGGACATTCGCGCCTTCATGGCGCGCGCTGGTGAGCTTGGTGCTGATCAGGCGCTCACGTTCTTGCGTGAGGTCGACAGCATCAACATGCGCCGCCGCTCGCGCATGGTCGAACTCGCGACCGCGGCGAGTGGCGGCTCTTTGCTCGGGAAGAACATCGCGGTCTTGGGTGCAGCGTTCAAGCCGGATTCCGATGACGTCCGAGATTCGCCGGCTCTCAACGTGGCTGGGCAGATGCAGCTCAAAGGCGGCAACGTCAGCGTTTACGACCCGAAAGCCATGGACAACGCAAGGAAAGTGTTCCCGACGCTCGAATACGCCGATGCGGTGACCACAGCGTGTGAAAACGCGGATATCGTGCTGGTGCTCACCGAGTGGCGGGAATTTCGCGATCTCGACCCGGACGTCCTCGACGGCGTTGTGCGCAATAAAGTCATCGCGGATGGCCGAAACTGTCTCAACGCGCCCAAATGGGTGCAGGCCGGCTGGCGGTATCGTGCGCTCGGCCGGAGCGCCTCGTAACCGTGTGTTGCGATTTGACAGCGAACGGACACGTTTCGTGTATCAGTCGCTGGAGCTGCCTGCACACTTGCTGACGAGGTGACTTCGCTGGTCACCTGCTGGCAGGCGGAAGGGACAGCAAGTGGGATCGGTACTGGGCATCGCGGTCGACGCGCGGCATGTACGTTCCGCGCTGCGCTACCCGGACGGTTCATGCGACGAGCAGACCGTCCCGGTGGGAAGTGAGGGCGTCGGCACTGCTGTCGCCAGGGCTGTCACTTTGATGGAAGAGTGGGCAGGTCCCATCAGATCGGTGGTCATCGCAAGCCCCAGTCGGGAACCAGTGCGAGCCATCGAAGGTGCGCTCAATGATGGCGACCGCACCCTGCAATTCGTCGACATCGCCTCTGCTCAGTGGGCATACCTGCAGGAGATCGGCGTCTTCATGGCGCCGGGCGACGTAATCTTGTACAGCCTGGGGGACAACGCTGCGACGGTGAGCCTTCTGGACCCCGAATCAGGGGAGACGCTCGCGCGTGACTACCACCCGTTCATGGGGCAGCGAACGATCGATGAGGCAATCCGTCAACTTACGGGGAGCCGCCATCGCATCGAAGAGTTGAGGACCCTCCTGGCGGACCGCGCAACCGCCCAGGCAGGCGGCGTCACAGTCCATCGAACTGACGTCACTGAGCGGATCTCGCGCGGTGCTCACCAGTCATTCAGCGCGGCGATGCAACTCGCAGCTGACAGCAGCCGGGACGCGAAATCGATCTACCTGCTCGGCGCTTCAGCCGTCTTGCTCGCTCCGGTCGCCCGCGAGTACCGCAACGTACCGATCATCGTGCCTGAGGACCCAGCCGCTGTTGCAGCTATCGGTGCGGCAAGTCTTGTCACAGTCGTGCACGCGGCTGAGCAAACCGGCGCGAACCCTGCTAGCACCGTTTCGGTCGTCAAGGCGGCACGTGTCGGAGCGCGGCGGCGCCAGCCCGCCGTGCATCGCCGATCACCCAACTCGCGGCGGCTGCTCATGGGTGCCGCAGTCATTGCGCTGTTAGCCGGCACAGGTCTCGGTGTGCACCAGGCGGCGACTACGTCACAAGAATGGGGCCAGCGGTCGGACCGGCAGTCCTCAGCCGAACTCAGTCGGCCAGATAACGCTGAGCGGCCCGTAGCCGCTGATCCTGTGCCAGCGGAAACCGCTCCTGAACCGGTAGAAGAGCCTGAGCCCGCACCGGCGGCTGACGAGCCCGCGCCGTTCATTCCGCCCGCTCCAGTTGAACCAGTGGTGCCCCCGCTGCTGCCTCCGCCTGCTCCGGCCCCCGAACCGGGCGAAGCGCACGAACTTCCGGGGCGGACGGAAGCTGGTCAACCGGTTGACGATGGCAGCGCCGAAGCGAATCCGGATCACGACAGCGCATCCGATGACGGCGCAGCCGTCGCCGGGGAGGACACTGACCCGGGTGATGAACCCAGCGGGGACCAGCGTGACGAGCAACCGGCAGACCCTGGCGACACTCTGACACAAATCCCGCTGGGATTCTGATCTGGCAGGTCCGCGTATATCCTGGACGCGCGCAAGAAGCGCTTCCAGCTGAGCGGGGGATCGTGTGGCGGCGACAATCGGCATCGCGGCAGGCGAAGCGAACGTTCGATGGGCGCTGAAAACCTCCGAGGGCGCGGTTAAATACGGCACCCTGGCAGACGGCGCAGACCTGATCGAGCTCGTGGCAAGCATCGAACGCAAGCACCGGATTTCGCTCAAGCACGAAGCAGCGGTGCGGGTCGCTGATTCGAGTCGCCCGGGCGTGATCGGTGCACTGCGGGACGGGGGTTACCAGCCCATCCCGGTGCCGGCGGGAACCGCAGCGTGGGCGGGGATCTTTGATTCAATGGATCTCCCGCGCGAAGGTTATCTCCTGGTATGTGACTTCGGGTCTGCGGCTGTCCGATATGTGCTCGTCGATGCGTCAGATGGCGCAGTGCTGCAGCAAGTGACTGACACCAGCCCCAGTGGCGCCGCACTCGATCAAGCGATTGCCTCCTATTTGTATGAGCGAAGCCTGAGTCTGGCACCGATCCAGCAGGGTGATCTTCAGCGCGCGGCCCAACGGCTCAAAGAGGCTCTTTCTTCGTCTAACAGCGCAGTAATCGATGTGGGTGGGGAGCGTGTTGCCCTCACAACGGAAGAGCTCGACCGCATTGCGGCACCCATCGTCGCGGCGTCCTTCGCAGGTATCGCTAGAACCCTTTCCGGAGCATCAGCTGCCGTCACAGCCATCGCCCTCGTGGGCGCCGGGGCGCAGTTGCCTTTTCTTGTCGAGTTGGCGAGCGACTGGTTCCGCGTCCCCGTGCTACGGCCGATCGAATCCGAATTCGCCGTTGTACACGGGCTGGTGGCGGAATCACAGATTGCGGGCTCCGGCGCACGCGGCAGACGATTCCCTGTGGGCACACTCGTTACTGCCGCCGCGATTTCCGTTGTCGCCGCAGTCGGTGTAGGACTCTTTCTGGCGTCCGAGGTCAACTCTCAATGGGACAGCATTGTGAGAGACCGGCAGGGCGCGGTCACCGTGCCGCAGCGTGACCCGTATCCGTGGGAGACGGATAGGACGCGTATACCGCGCACCGAATGGATGGCCACCCTTCAGCCACCCGTCGAAGCAACACCGACGGCTACCGCCGAACCGACTGAGGACGAAATCACTATGCCACCACCGTCACCGACACCCTCGCCGGAACCGGCACCGACAGAGGACCCGGTGAGCAGTGTCACAGAGCAGATGAATGCACCAACGATGCCGCCGGTCACAAACGCGGATCCGCCACGACGAACGCGATCATCCGAGCCCGAACGGACCAGGCAGCGTCCCCCGAGGGACGAACCGACCGCAACCGCGCAACCAGTCACCGATCCTCCAGCCCTGGCCCCCACCGATGGAAATGAACCGGCGCGGCCTGACCGGGAGTCGGAGGGGTCCGATCGAAGCAACAACGATGCATCCGCCGACGCGAGCGAGACTGACCAGCGAGAACCGGCTACTGCGAGTAGCTAGCCAGGAAGTTGCCGATCCGTTCGATCGCCGCTGACAGATCCCGAGAGTAGGGGAGCGTCACAATCCGGAAGTGGTCAGGATCCGGCCAATTAAAGCCAGTTCCCTGGACGACCAGAATTTTCTCGTGCAGCAGCAAGTCCTGCACGAATTGTTCGTCGTTGTGAATCTCGTAAACCTCGGGATCGAGCTTGGGGAAGCAGTACAGCGCACCTTTCGGCTTCACACAGCTG
Source organism: Hoyosella sp. YIM 151337 (assembly GCF_026041215.1). Lineage (GTDB taxonomy): Bacteria > Actinomycetota > Actinomycetes > Mycobacteriales > Mycobacteriaceae > Hoyosella. The sequence goes on along the minus strand of NZ_JAPEIQ010000044.1, from coordinate 1,720 downwards.
AGGCCGGGGATTGTGTTGAGGCGCTCCCACGCGACGTCACGCTGCTCGAGCAGGCGCCCTCCAGGCAGCACGAGCTCGTCGATGCTTTGATGCCCGCCGAGCGCTACTTGTATTGCATGCTGGGCAGGCACATTCGGGCACAACCGCATCGACGCGAGCAGATTGATGCCCTCGAGGAAGCTCAGCGCATGGTCTTTGGGCCCGGTGATCACGAGCCAGCCGGAACGGTAGCCGGCCACGCGGTACGCCTTTGACAGTCCGTTGAACGTGAGCGTGAGGAGGTCGGGAGCCAACGTCGCAAGGGACACATGTTTCGCGTCGTCGTACAGGATCTTGTCGTAGATCTCGTCCGCGAGTAGCAGGAGCCGGTGCTTCCGCGCGAGGTCGACGATCTGGTTCAGCACGTGGTCCGAGTAAACGGCCCCGGTGGGGTTGTTCGGGTTGATGACCACGATCGCTTTGGTCTTCTTGGTGATCTTCGCTTCGATATCGGAGACGTCCGGATTCCACTCGTCCTCTTCGGAACAGAGGTAGTGCACCGGCGTGCCCCCGGCGAGGCTCGTCGCGGCCGTCCACAACGGGTAGTCCGGCGCCGGGATGAGCACCTCGTCCCCGTTGTCGAGCAGCGACTGCATGACCATGACGATCAGTTCAGACACGCCGTTGCCGAGAAATACATCATCGACATCGAACTCGGGAAAACCTGGGATCAGCTCGTAACGCGTGACGATCGCCCGACGGGCCGAAAGAACACCCTTCGAATCGGAGTATCCCTGCGCGTAGGGAAGGGCTGCGATCATGTCGCGCATGATCACGTCGGGTGCTTCGAACCCGAACGGCGCGGGGTTCCCGATATTCAGCTTGAGGATCCGGTGCCCCTCCGCCTCGAGCCGCGCCGCGTGCTCATGCACAGGTCCGCGGATCTCGTAGAGGACATCCTGAAGTTTGCTGGACTGCTGCAGAACTCTCGGATGGTAGTGGTGCACGGGCAAAGGATCATTTCGGCTCACGTGCCTATCGTGCCACCGCTGTCGAGCGAATTTGTGCGGCGGGGGCCGATTTGTGACTGATCTCTTCGGTTGAGCCACCAAAGACCGCAGCCACCACCCTGTTGTCAGGAATGGTGGCTGCGGGCTGGTTGGGGTGCTGCTAGCTCTTTCCGCCGGGCTTCTTGGCTCCCGGCCGCATCGCAAGGCCCTTGGGCTTAGGCGCGGATTCCGCGGTCGGTTTGCCGTTATCCGACTCATTCGCGGGAGCAGGCTCCGGTGTCACCTCTGCAACTGGCTCCTTTTCGGCAGCCGGTTCAGCAGTCGGCTCTTGGCCAGAGTCAGACGTATCGGCAGTTGTCGGCTTGGCGGGGGCCTTCCCGGGCGCCTTCTTCGCCTTCATTTGCAGACCGCCGGTGCGGATCGGTTTCGGTGCATCCGCAGCCGGGGTGGGGGCGGTCGTCGTCTCGGCAGATTCCGGCTGTGGGGCCGTGGTTTCCTCGGCTGCGGCTTGTTGCGACGCTTCCGGCTGGGCGGGCGCTGCGGGTGCGGCTTTCGCCGGTGCCGCTTTGCCTGGCGCTTTCTTTGCCTTCATTTGCAGGCCGCCCTTGGCGGGTGCCTTCTTTGCGACCGGAGCTGCGTCAGCCTGTTCTGGCGCGGGCGCTGCGGGCGCGGCTTTCGCCGGTGCCGCTTTGCCTGGCGCTTTCTTTGCCTTCATTTGCAGGCCGCCCTTG
>NZ_JAPEIQ010000043.1 GCF_026041215.1 Hoyosella sp. YIM 151337 | reverse complement strand
GGTGCTGGCATGACACCCATCCTCTCGGGGAATCAGACCCTCCACCAGACGCGGGGCGATTCATGGTTCGAGGCCCATCACCCATTCCACGAACTCCGGCGCGGGCCGTGGCCCCTTCTCTTCGTTCAAGAGCGCTGGTGCGGGGGCGGGTCGGCCGGTGATGTGTTCCCATCGGGCGATAGCTGGGGCGTAGCGTCCCCAGCGGTGAAGATGTCCTCGATCAGGGACCACAGCGTCTCCGACTCGCTGTTCTGCTTCGGTGAGCCATGCGGTCCGTGCAGGGCGGGGTCGATGATCTGATGGCTCAGCGCGATCGTGCCCCGACGAGCCCGGACCTGTTCCAGGCTCTCGCCGCCGCGGGAGGAGTCCGAGGCCAGCGGGGTCCGGAACAGGGCGGTCGGCGAAGACGAAGACACGGAAGCGCTGATGCGGTGCGCCGATGGATGATGCCGGTAGGCCGATCCATCGCGCATCTCGCCGCAGGTCGGCCAGGTCTCCCGCCACGGCGCCAAACGCCCTGAGAAGTCGGGTTGCATCGTCTCCCACACCCCACGGGTCGGGTTCCATCTCGCGAAGGGTTGTGGTCGCATCGGCGGCGGGGGTTGCGGTGGCGGGGTTGCTTCGGGCATTGGTTGCTCCTTCCGGGAGGTTGCGGACCGCCGGCGTGGAGAGCAGACCGCGGACGTTCTCGATCACCACGAACTCCGGCTGCAACGCCTCGATCGCGGCCGCCATGTGCGACCAGAGCCCCGAACGGGTGCCGGGCGCGAGGCCGGTCTGCTTGCCCACCGTCGAGACGTCTTGACATGGAAAGCCGCCGCAGAGGATGTCCACCGACGGCACGTCGCTCCAGTCGATGGTGGTGACGTCACCCAGGTTCGGCGCGTCGGGCCAGTGGTGAGCGAAGATGCGGGCGACGGGTTCGTTGATCTCGGAGAACCAGATCGTCTCGGCGTCGAAGACATGCTCGACGGCCAGGTCAAGGCCGCCGTATCCGGAGAACAGCGACCCGACCCGCAGACGATGGTCCTCAGGTGGGACAGAGCGGTCGTGCATGAGGGCTCCGGCAGTTCGGTGACCCCGGACCCGGACCCCTCACGGGGCCGATCGCCGGGCTGATCACCTGCCAGGTGCACGACACCGCTCAACTGCCGCCGATGCCTCGCTGACGACACGACCAGGCACGCCCACTCCCGGCCGTCAGACCAGCACCCATCCGACTCTCGCTCAGCCCGCCATCGGAGCTGCCACGCCTCTTGCAGGTCGAGGTTGACGCTGTCAGCCAAGGTTGACGTCGGTTGTCGAGAGCAAGTGACTCCGAGCCTGCTCGGCTTGGTCGCCGGGCGCTCACCTGACTGTCACGAAGGAGGCAGTGGTGACGGTCTCGATGCGGGTCATGTCGGCTGGCGACGGCTACAAGTACCTGCTGCGCACGGTCGCTGCGGCCGATGGTGATCGGTCGCTTTCGACCCCTCTCACGCGTTACTACGCCGAGGCGGGCACACCACCAGGCCAGTGGCTTGGGTCGGGGGTGGCCTCCCTCGGCACGGGCCGACTTGCCGTGGGTGATCGGGTGTCGGAGGCCCAGCTCCAGCTCTTGATGGGTATGGGCCGCGACCCGCTCACCGGCGACCCGCTCGGTCTGGCGTTCCCGGCCTACAAGTCCGCGGCAGAGCGGATCGAAGCCCGCGTGGCTGGCCTCGACCCGGCGTTGAGTCCTGGCGCGAAAGGTGAGGCGGTCGCGCAGATCGAGGCCGAGGAGAGTGAGTGTGGGACGCGGCGGGCGGTTGCGGGGTTCGACTTCACTTTCTCGATTCCGAAGTCCGCTTCGGCACTGTGGGCGGTCTCTGATGCCGGGACGCAGGCGTTGATCGGTGAGGCGCATCATCGGGCGGTTGCGGAGGTGGTTGCGTTCATGGAGCGAGAGGTTGCAGCCACCCGCACCGGCGCAACCGCCGGCGACGGAGCTGTTGCACAGGTCGATGTCACCGGGCTGGTAGCCACGGCGTTCGATCACTTCGATTCCCGCGCCAGCGACCCCCACCTGCATACCCACGTCGTTATCTCCAACAAGGTACAGACTGCCTTGGATGGGAAGTGGCGGAGCGTGGATGGGCGGCCGATGCACGCCGCCGTCGTCGCGCTCTCGGAGCTGCACCAGGCGGTGTTCGCCGATCACATGACCCGCACCTTCGGCGTCGAATGGGAAGCCCGTGACATGGGCCGGGACCGGAACCCGGCGTGGGCGATCACCGGTGTGCCGGAAGAGCTGGTCCAAGAGTTCTCCACCCGCGCCCGGCACATCGACACCGAGACCGACCGCCTCATCGCCGAGTACGTCGACAAGCGCGGGCGGCGGCCGTCACCGGCGACGATCATGAAGCTGCGCGCCCAAGCCACCCTGTCCACGCGCCCCGACAAGGAGGTCCGGTCGCTGGCGAACCTCACCGAGCAGTGGCGCACCCGTGCCACCGGTGTAATCGGTCAGGACGCCACTACATGGGCACGCGCCGTCACCGACAACGAGACGCCCTTACTGCTGCGAGCCGACGACGTCCCACTCGGCGTGGTTGCCGAGCTCGGGATCGCGGTGGTCGAGGTCGTCGGTGAGAAGCGCTCGACTTGGCGCCGTTGGAACCTTATGGCCGAGGCGTCCCGCCAGACGATGGGCTGGCGGTTCGCCTCCATGCAGGACCGGGAGGCGATCGTCGGCATGGTCGCTGACGCCGCCGAGAACGCGTCGCTGCGACTCACTCCACCCGACCTCACTACCAGCCCAGCAGCGCTCCGGCGCGTGGACGGCACCAGTGTGTTCCGGCCCAAGCACTCCACCGTGTTCTCCTCCGAGCTGTTGCTCGCAGCCGAGGACCGGCTGCTCGACCGATCCCGCACTATCACCGCACCCACGGTCCCAGTCGGCACTGTGGAAACGATCACCTCCCAGGCCGATGCCGAGAGACGAATGCTCGGCGAGGACCAGGCCGACGCTTTGATGAAGATCGCCGTCTCCGGGCGGGTGCTCGACGTGCTCGTCGGCCCGGCAGGTGCGGGCAAGACCACGGCTATGTCGGCGTTGCGGAGGATGTGGGAGAAGGAACACGGTTCCGGGTCCGTGGTCGGGCTGGCCCCCTCCGCAGTGGCAGCGCAGGTCCTCGCTGATGACCTTGGCATCGCGACGGAGAACACCGCGAAATGGTGGACCAACCACCTCGTGCACGGGACGAGGTTCGAGGCGGGGCAGCTCGTCATGATCGACGAAGCATCCCTGGCAGGCACCCTGTCCCTGGACCGGATCACGCACCTCGCGGAGCAGGCGGGCGCGAAGGTGCTGCTGGTGGGTGACTTCGCCCAGCTCCAGTCCGTGGACGCCGGTGGCGCATTCAACCTCCTTGTGAGCGACCGGGACGATGCTCCCCAGTTGGTCGACGTCCACCGCTTCACGAACGCCTGGGAGAAGACCGCATCCCTTGGGCTACGGCATGGACGTACCGAGGTGATCGACGCCTACCTCGATCATGGCCGCATCCACGAGGGCGACGCCGAGGCGATGACCGATGCCGCTTACGCCGCCTGGCGCGCCGACCGCGACGCCGGGTCGGTGGCAGTGCTGATCGCCGAGACCCGCGACGACGTGAACACCCTCAACACCCGTGCCCGCGCGGACCTGATCCTCGACGGCACCCTCGCACCCGGCCGCGAGGTCGAGCTGACCGACGGCACCACCGCCGGGGTCGGGGACACGGTCATCACCCGCCGCAACAACCGGCGCCTTCGCAACGGCAAGGACTGGGTCCGCAACGGCGACACCTGGACTATCAAAGACGTGCGCGACGATGGCTCGGTCACGATCCGTCCCAGCAGACGCAGATTCGGCGGGTCGATCGTGCTGCCGACGTCGTATGTGGCCGAGCATGTCGATCTTGGGTACGCGGTCACCGCACATCGCGCTCAGGGTGTCACGGTCGATACCGCGCATGTGTTGGTGGGGCCGACGACCACGCGGGAGAACTTCTATGTCGCCATGACCCGCGGCAGGCACTCCAACCGGGCGTATGTGGTCCTGGACCGCGCGGACGATGCCCACGCCGAGCCGCATCCAGGCGACAATCCCGACGCCACCGCCCGGAGCGTGCTCTACGGCGTCCTCCAGCACGTCGGCGCGGAGCTGTCCGCCTATGAGACCATCACCGCGGAACACGAGCAGTGGGGCTCGATCGCCCAACTCGCGGCCGAGTACGAAACCATCGCTGCCGCAGCCCAACGTGACCGCTGGGCGACTTTGATCCGTGCCTGCGGTCTCACCGAAAGCCAGGCCGACGCCGCGGCGGACTCGGAGGCCTTCGGAGCACTCACCGCCGAGCTGCGGCGCGCCGAGGCCAACCACCACGATATGGACCGTTTGCTCCCGCGCCTGATCGCGGCCCGCGGGTTCGATGACGCAGACGACATCGCCTCCGTCCTGCACCACCGCGTCACTCGCGCCACAGCACGTCCCGCCGGCTCGGGCCGGACCCGGACGGCACCGCGGCTGATCGCCGGGCTCGTCCCCGCAGCGCGAGGCCCGATGACCGCTGACATGCGCCATGCCCTCGATGAATGTCACCAACTCATCGAGCAACGAGCCACCGCCGTCCTGGACACCGCCATCACCGACCAAGAGCCCTGGACTACCCGGCTCGGCGCCGTGCCCGAGGGAGAGAAGGAAGCGCAGGCGTGGCGGCGCGAAGCGAGAGTCGTGGCCGCCTACCGCGACCATTACCAGATCACCGGCAGCCACCCCCTCGGCCCCGAACCGGACACCACGGCGCAGAAGATCGGCCACGCCCGTGCCGACACCGCCCTCCAACGCGCCCAAGCCATCACCCGGCCCCGGCAGGATGGGCCGGGGCCGCAACCGGCCGGACGCGACCAGATCGGTCCCCGGCTGTGAGCACTTTCAGATGTCAGAGATCGGGCGTATCGTGGAGGCGAGGCAGGATTCTTCTCACCACTCGGCCGTACGCGGTCAGTCCGGCTTTGGACCCTTCTCAACGCACTGCCTCCTCAGGTGAAACGTGCGATTGAGAGGAGCCGATCATGTTCCGCCTCCTGCTAGCGGGAAGCCTCAGAATCCGATACTTCCTGCGCCGCTACATGCCCACCAACATCCTCGCTGACGCGATCCACACCAGACGCGGCGTGAAGTGGGGACCGGTAGCGATGCTGCTGGCCGTCCCGTACTTCGCCGCTGCCGTCTGGCTCGTCGGCGTTATCGAACAGGGCGCGCCGGGCTGGCTCCACCTGTTCGTACTGCTGACAGTGTGGTCCGGATTCAAGATGCTCTGGCTCGGACCCGCCAGCATCGCCTGGCTCCTCCGAGCCCGCCTCGGTGAAGCCGGCGCACGTCGACGACAGCGACGAACCGCCCCACAAGAGGCCAACGACACATCCGAAAGAGGCATGTCCGAGTTGGCGAGGATGGTCTGATATGCGCAGTGACCAACATGTGCCGCACGCTCCAAACGCGGTGGCAAGAACCGCAGACTGCCCCGGACCTTCACGCCCCAACGCACGAACCTGGTAGTGGAATCGTTGGCGGGACGACGGGCGTGTCCGGCATGACGCCCCGTCGCCGGGCACCTTCTCGGGCGGATCTTGCGAACACCCGAACACGCGCGACCGATGACCTGCACCGTTCCCGTCATGGGTTCCCCAACTGGCACAGCCAGGAGGGTGTTCGGCTCGGTTCGCACACGTAACTTGATTCCGGGCTGCGCCTGGGACACTTCAGTCCCTGCTGTATAGTTCAGTGCATGCTGACCATTGCTTCTCGCCTGAACGTCATGAACCGGCTGGGCCGCGCGCTGGCCGACCCGACCAGGTCCCGCATCATCCTGACGCTGCTCGACCGACCGGCCTACCCGGCAGAGCTGGCCCGCGATCTGGATCTGACACGCTCTAACGTGTCCAACCATCTGGCGTGCCTGCGCGACTGCGGGATCGTGATCGCCGAGCCCGAGGGCCGCAAGACGCGCTATGAGATCGCCGATCCGCACCTGACGCGGGCGCTGACTGCCCTGGTCGACGTCACCCTCGCGTTGGACGAGAACGCCCCGTGCATTGAACCGGCCTGCTCGGTGCCCAGATGCGACGCAGCAGAGGTGGTCGCGTGATCCTGGCTTCCGTCCTGCAGGCAATCGGCCTGTTCATCGTGACCAACATCGACGACATCATCGTGCTCTCCCTGTTTTTCGCCCGCGGCGCGTGCCAACGCGGGACGACCACGCGCATCCTGGTCGGCCAGTACCTGGGGTTCGCCGGCATCCTCGGTGCCGCTGTGCTGGTGACTATCGGAGCCGGAGCATTCCTGCCCTCAGCAGCTATCCCGTACTTCGGGCTCATCCCCCTGACCCTCGGCCTCTGGGCGGCATGGCAAGCCTTACGCGGAGACGATGACGACGATGACGCCAAGATCGCAGGCAAGAAGGTCAGCGCGTGGACCGTCGCAGGAGTCACCTTCGCCAACGGCGGAGACAACATCGGCGTCTACGTCCCCGTCTTCCTCAACGTGGAACCCATCGCAGTGGTCGCCTACTGCCTCGTCTTCCTCGCACTCGTCGCGGTCCTAGTCATACTCGCCAAGTTCGTCGCCACCCGCCCGCCGATCGCCGAAGTCCTCGAACGCTGGGAACACATCCTGTTCCCCATCGTCCTGATCGGCCTGGGCATCCTCATCCTCGTCAGCGGCGGAGCGTTTGGTCTCTGACGAAGCCAAAGCGAACAAGAGAGGTCCCCAGGCTCGACGTTCCGGTAGAGGATCCCCTGGCGGGACGTCACCACCGCACTTCTTCCAACCCAGGTACGCTTCGGCCCGGCGGGTTCCCCTTATGGAGATGCCGCAGCCCACTGTCTGAAGGAGTGCTTACAGGTCCAAGGCATCTAGGGCGGTGGGTCGTGCTTGTGTTGTGCCCGGCGCGGCACAGGAGCGCGTGCACCACCAGGCGACGTCGCGCTCTGGCCCCAGCCTCGGGTTGGGGCCGCGGGTCAAGCGCAGCAGGACGTTGGCATCTGGTTGCGGAAGAGGCCGGCCGCGATGCGCAGGCTTTCGGCCATGGTCAGATATGGCGCCCAGGTATCGGCCAGATCATCGACGGTCATGCCGGCTTTGATGGCGTAGGTGGCCGCCAGCATGATCTCTCCGGCGCCGTCAGCCAGGGCGTGTACGCCCAGGATCTCGCCGCTCTCGGCGTCGGCGACGAGCTTCACCGCGCCGCGGGTGTCGTGCTGGACCAGCGCCCGGGGGACGTCGGAAAGGTCCAGGACGCGGCAGTCGCAAGCGTGCCCGCGGATGAGGGCCTCGTCCTCGGTCAGCCCCGCTGAGGCCAGCTGGGGCCGGGTGAAGACGACCGCTGGCAAGCCGGCGTAGTCGACCCGAGCTACCTGCGGGACTCCGTCATCGGTCAGGGCGTTGAGCGCGGCGGCCCGACCGCCAGCGGCGGCGACGTAGACGTACTGGGGAGCCCCAGAGACGTCACCCGCGGCGTAGATGCGGGGATTGGAGGTGCGCTGGGCCTCGTCGACCACGATAAAGCCCCGCTCGTCCACGTCCACACCGGCCGCAGCCAGGTCCAGGCCGTCGATACGGGGCAGGCGTCCGGTGGCCACCAGGACCCGCGCGCCGCGCACCTGCTCGCCCGAGTCCGTGGTCACCACCACCTCTCCTGCGGGGCCCGCCTCGCGAGCCACCGTCGTCGCGTGCTCTTCCACCACGGTGATGCCGTCGTCGGCAAAAATCTCTCGAAGACCCTGGGCCAGCTCCGGCTCGGCGTGGGGCGCCAGACGCCCCACCACCGACACCCGGGCGCCGAGGTGAGCGAACAGCTGGGCCTGCTCCATCCCGACGTACCCGCCACCGATGACGGCCAGGGACTCGGGCAGCTCAGTGAGCTGCATCGCGGTGGTGGACGTCAGCCAGTCCACGGAGCCAAGGCCGGTCACGTCCGGGACGGCGGGGGCGGAGCCGGTGGCGACCAGATAGGCCCGTGCCCGCAGCGACTGGCCGTCGACGGCCAGGGTGTCCCTGTCCAGGAAGGTAGCCTGGCCCGGGCGGACCTCGAAGCCGTAGGCGGCGGCCACGTCGGCGTACTTCGCATCGCGCAGGCGCTCGATCAGGGCGTCCTTCTGGGCCACCAGATCGCCGAGGTTCACGCGCCCGGCTGCCGTTGGGGCGCCGGTGAAGGGGTTGGTGATCGCGGCGTGCCGGGCTCCAGCGGCCGCCAGGAGCGTCTTGGACGGCACGCAGCCGATGTTCACGCATGTGCCGCCCAGGACACCCCGCTCGATCAGCACGACGCTCTTACCGGCCTGGCTGGCCGCGATGGCGGCCGACATGGCCGCGCCTCCTGAGCCGATCACGGCCAGATCGATGTCGTAGTCCTCAGTCATCTCGCACCCTCATTTGCGTTACGCGTTTTCAGTGACCACACTGGACGTTCCAGTGCAGGGGAAGGTCAAGGTGAACATGGAAGAGAGCCGAGCAAGGGGTCACTGTGCGCATCGGTGAGCTGGCCGAGGCCAGCGGCACCACGACCAAGACGCTCCGCTTCTACGAAGAGGCCGGACTCCTGCCCCCGCCTGAGCGCACCGCCAACGGATACCGCGACTACGCCCCTGATACCCTGGTGCGCCTGGATTTCGTTCGCCGCGGCCGCACCGCTGGGCTCACCCTGGCCCAGATCCGCGAGGTCCTCGACATCCGCGACGCCGGAGTCGCGCCCTGCCAGCACGTGCACGACCTGCTCGAGGCCCGCCTGGGCGACCTGGACCAGCAGATCGCCGACCTGCAGGCACTGCGACACACCGTCGCGCACCTTCGCGACGGTGCCGCCACCAGCGACCCCACCAACTGCGACGCCACGACCGTCTGCCGCTACCTGTGACCGCACGGAACCGGCGCCGTCTGGCACCGGACCCACGCTCAATGCCGAACAGCGTCCGGTGAGCGATCGGCTAACGGAACGTCAGTCAGCGTAGCCCCGCCAGCATTACCCGGAAGCGAAAGTTGCCACGGAGCGTCGACAGAACCCCAAAAGCCACACCCACCGGCGCAGCACTCCAGCCAACCCCGCGCAGGCCAGCGATCATCGCGATATACCGGAGGATGGGGCACGGACACCGTACGAAACCACCGAATCCGGGCCGGTACAGCCGGAAATCTCACGAACGCCCGATGGCGGCCGATCCAGCAACGCGAAGGCCATCGTCGGCCTCTACCGCCCCTGCCGACAGCGAGGTGAGCTACACAGCGGGTCAGACCCTGGCGGGACGGCGACCGCGCGGGCGGATCGTTCCCCCACCGGCCACGACCGCAGAGCGCACCGTCTCATGGCCGACCCCCAGTTCAGCTGCGACCTCTTCGAGCGTCATGCCCTGCTCGTACAATCGCGCGGCCTCCCGGCGCCCGGGCTCATCCAGACCGCGGCGGCGCATCGCGACGCCCACCTGAGAAGCGAGCCGGTGCACCGTCGTGCGATGTATCCCGAACCGCCGCACCAGCTCATCAACTGGCACACCCTTGGCGTACTCCTCGGCCAGCGCAGCCCGATTCGAGACACTCAAACGGGTTTGAGACCGGGGTGAATTTTTCGCCACTGAGCCGCGCACATCCGCGATAGGCTGACGTTCAGGACGCGACGCCGAGCGCCGTGATCCCCGCAGAACCCGGCGAATCAACGTCACGAGCGGCTTGCGTGGGTTTGAGAACCACCCAGCGAGGTGCACATCTGTTCATGCAGGTCAAAGCTATTTTCGATAGCCGTTGATCGTGCCCGTGCCAGAGACGTAACCCAAGGCGGCGCGCGAGTACGGTCGCGCTGGAAGCGCCGGAAAACGCGAGACAGGCGGCCGCTACCTGCTTCGGTCGTGCCCTCGTTGGCCGGTGAGTCACTCTCGGCAACTTTCCATGCGTGTTCGAAATCCTCGGCCGTGGCGTTTGCGGAGGCTGCGGCGATCCTTGCGGCACTCCGGTCATCAGAACCAAAGGCGCACCGCCCCCACATACCAGGAAGCGGTGATGGAACAGCCCTATCCAGATTGCCGCACATCACGGCTGCTCGAGGCGTATACGGAGACGAGCACGAGCAGAGCTGCCTCCGGCTTTCCGGAACCGTCTACGGCTGTTGTCCGGTCGGCGCCGGGTCTGAGCGGCATTATTCCTGTACGCCCGGCACTACCGTCGTCACATCGAGCTGGTGCGCGTCCGCATTGATGTTGGCGCAGGCAGTAGCACTGTTCGCAACGTAGAGGGAGTCGTAATCGTTAGGCGGGTAGATGCGGAAGCCCGCGACCTGCATCGGGTCGCATACGTCCGCAGGATAGTTTTCGACGTCCACCGCGCGAATACGCGCAGAGGCTTGCCCGTCGGGGTTCAGAGATACCGCACCGCCAGTAGCGCCGCTGCGTTCCGCCGCGCGTCCAATCTGTGAACCGTCAGCCCCCGTCACGTAGGAGACTCCCGGAAAGCCTTGCAGCGTGCAAGTGTCGCCACTGACGTTGGTGAAGATGAGGGCGTAGACCGTTGACCCAGCCGCGCCTTGTGGTTCACCGAGGCTCACGTCGAGTTCCGCGGTGGTGCAGCCTGCCACTGACTGCGATGAACTCATTAACTCAGGGGTTGTCGGCGGTTGCGCTGTGCCGCAACCTGCCAGCGCTGTCGCGGCGATCAACATGGTGGCAGCGCCGGTTCGAGTCGTGACTGATTTCCCACTCATTTCGTGCCTCCGTGCTATTCACCGGCACCGGCGACGACGGCGGTGACGTCAAGTTGGTGCGCATCCTCGGTCGCGTTCGCGCACGCTGTGGTTTCGTTCGCGATGAAGAGGTAGTCGAAGTCATTGGGCGGATAGATTCTGAATCCTGCCACGTCCGTCTGGTCACACACATCGTCGGGATAGTTCGTGACGTCGACGGCCTCTACTTCTGATGAAGCCTCATCACCAGGCGTGAGGTTGACGGCTGTCCCTGCATCCCCGCGCCGTTCAGCGGCTTGGCCGATTTGTGAGCCGTCCTCGCCCGTCACGTAGGAGACGCCGGGGAATCCGTGCAGCACACATGTGCGGTCACCGGTGTTGGTGAAGACGATCGTGTACACCGTCGAACCGGCTGCGCCTTCCTCCCCGCCGAGCTCGACACTCAACTCATCGGTGAGGCAGCGTTCGCCGTGCGGGGGGCCGACTGGCGTCTCGGTAGCCGGGGTTGTTTGCTGCGCTTCAGGTGTCTCCGGGCTTGGTTGCGCAGCGGTTTGCTCGTCGGTGACACCCGGCTCAGGCGCAGGCTCACCTTCCTCGACCGTCGCACACCCGGCAAGCGCGAGAGCAAGGGCGCAGCTTGCGGCTGCAGCCAAACGTAAGGGGGTTCGTCCATTCATGTGCGCGCCCTCCATCCATCGTCAGATTCTCCGAGGCGGCGGTTTGTGAACGAATGTGATCTTACTCGCAGAAGGATAGCGGGTGTCTGAAATACCCTATTCAGCCGAGAACTTCACGATCGGCGCCAGTTGGCTCGCCGGTACGGACGTTTATCCGATAAGAAATGACAGCCATCACGAAAAGACCGATTGCGACATTGGTAACGGCACCGAACCCGTCCGTCGCGAATTCGGAGAGCGCGTTGAGTGCTGTGAAGATCAGGGCGGCCAACCGCAATGTCCGCAACGGCCACAGCGTGTCGGCCCGGTGCAGCCAAAGCATGGCAGGCAGCGCGAGGGCAAGTGTAATCACGGCGCTGACGAACAGGATTCCGCTCGCAATTCCCATTTCGCCCACTTGGATGGCGCGAGCGCGGTCGTCGAGATCGAGACCCCCTGCCAGCAACTGAACAACGCCAAGAACCAGTCCGCTGGATGCAGCGAGCACCAGAAGCCATCCGAGTACCGGCACCAGTACTGGGTGTCTCAGAAAACCCGGCACGAGCCGTGGCGCTAGCTCTCGCACTGCATGCAGCCGATCGTCACGCTGATCCGCGCTGGCGAGAAGCATCCGCACCGCACGCACCGCGGTCGGGTCAGCCCCCAGCTGCTCAGCCTGCTCGATCAAACGGAATGCGGCCGCACGGCGCCCCGGTGGCAGTCCATGCACGACGCCGTCGGCGGCGATCGCAGCGGCGTTGGCGAGATTCTCGTCCGCCGTGGGAGCGCGGAACTGGCGGATTACCCGATTCGCGACGAGGAGCAGCAAGACCGTGACGTACATGATTTCGGCGGAGGGGCCGTAGAAATAGTCGTTGTCGACTGTGACAAACTTGCCGATTTCGTCGAGGAACAGTCCGAACCCGACGCCCCCAAGCACTACCGCGGTCACGCGGACTGCAAAGCCGAGAAACAACCAGCCGATCAGCAAGGCCAACACCATCGCCAGGCCGCCGTGCACCGCGTGCGCGATGTGCAGGGTTTCACCTCCCACCTGCGGGTAGTCAGTAATTGCGAGGTAGAGGCGCGTCAGCAGGATCGTAGCGATTGCGGCGACGAGGAACGCTTCGGCAGCAGAGCTGCCGAAGAAGTTGCGTATTAACTTCGTCCGCTGTCGCAGCGGTGGCATCGCCGTAGCCCGCACAACATACTGTGGCATAACGATTAACGCCGCGGAATGCGTTATCGACAAATTACATAAGGAGTGCATGAGGGTGAAGCTGACGGTTGCATCGTTTCGCTTCGTGGCAAAAAAGACAGTGCGCCAGTTCCTGCGCGATGACTGTATGGATCTCGCGGCGGGTTTGACGTTCTACGCTGTCCTCTCCCTGTTTCCCGCACTGCTCGCACTCGTCTCGCTGGTGGGCGTCCTCGGCGAGGGGCAGCGCACCGTAGATTCCGCACTCGACTACCTCGCCGGCGCAGCGCCTGACGTCGTCGTGGAGGCCATGGAGGGGCCGGTCGAGCAGATCGTTACAGCGCCAGCAGCCGGATTCGCGCTGGCAGTCGGTTTGGTGGGTGCGCTGTGGACCGCGTCAATTTATGTAAACGGCTTCGGCCGTGCGATGAACCGCATCTACGAGATCGAAGAAGGGCGGCCTTTCTGGAAAGTCCGCCCATTCATGGTCGGAATCACGGTGATCGTCCTCATATCAGTTGCCCTGGTTTGTGCGATGCTCGTGGTGAGCGGGCCAATCCTGCGCGCCGTGGGCGACATAGTCGGTCTCGGCGACAGGGCTTTGCAAGTGTGGAACCTTGCTCGCTTTCCGCTGATTCTATTTCTCGTCATTATTCTCGTGGGTGTTCTCTACTGGGCGACACCGAACGTGCGGCGCCACCACTTCCGCTGGCTGAGCGCAGGTGCGGTCGTAGCGATCACCATATGGGTGTTGGGGTCGGTCGGTTTCGGAATCTTCGTCACGAACTTCGGCAACTTCAATCAAACGTACGGATCGCTGGCAGGGGTGATCGTTTTCCTCATGTGGTTGTGGATCACGAACATGGCGCTCCTTTTCGGTGCCGAACTGGACAGCGAAATCGTGCGCGCGAGGCAGCTGCAAAAAGGGCTGCCTGCCGAAGACAACATTCAGCTCGAAGCCAGAGACACCAGGGGTTTCGACAAACGCGCCCAGCAACGTGAAGAAGAGCGTGACGAAGGAGTTGCGCTGCGCCGCTCACGCGGCACGTCCGAGGCTGATTGAGTCTTTCGCAGCGTGTCCGAGGTCACCCGACAGCGACCAATCCTGTGTGCGCCTGGCTTCGAATAGGCATGTAGAAGTCGCAAGCGGTGGTGAGGTGCGACCTGGCATACACCGGTTTCGCCAATACAGTGCGCCGCGTGCGGATGTCGCACATGCTGAGAGGGATCAGGAAGGATCCGAAATGCCGGAGCATGAACGTGTTCGGGCCGTCGTTCCAGTCGGGGCGGACGACGCGCCTGAGCCGCCCGAGGTCCTCCTCGCCCGCGCTGGCCTCGGCGATGAGGACGCTTTCGCGCAGCTTTACGACGAGGTGGCACCGTCAGTGTTCGGCCTTGTGCGGCGCATTGTGCGAGATCACGCTCAGTCGGAGGAAGTGGCGCAGGATGTCTTCGTCGAACTGTGGCGAACCGCGCCGCGCTTCGATCCCGCGCGCGGCAGCGCGATGACCTGGGTGCTGACTCTCGCGCATCGGCGCGCGGTAGATCGAGTGCGTTCGGCACAGGCGTCCACGGACCGTGAGCGCAAAGCGGCATTCATGTCTGAGCCACGGAGCTTTGACGAAGTCAGCGAAAAGGTCGACGCGAAGATGGAACAGCATCAGGTACAGCGATGTCTCGGCTCGCTGACCGAACTGCAGCGAGAGTCGGTGATGCTTGCTTTCTATCAGGGGTATACGTACCCGGAGGTGGCGGCCTTACTGAAAGTACCGTTGGGCACCATCAAGACCCGGATGCGGGATGGGCTCATCCGGCTGCGTGATTGTCTGGGGGTATCGCGGTGAGGATTGATTTTCACTCTCTGACCGGAGCGTACGCGCTTGATGCGCTCCCCCCGATCGAGCGCGAACGTTTCGAGGCACACCTGAAGCGTTGCCCTACCTGCGCAAACGAAGTTGCTGAATTGCGCGGTGCGGCCGCGCGAATCGGCGCCGCGGCGGCTGCGGAGCCGCCCAGTCACTTGCGCGAACGCGTGCTGCACGAGGTTTCACAAACCCGGCAACGACCGCCAGAGGTGGCACCCGAACGGCGAAAGCCACAGTGGCTTCCTGTTGCTTCGGCCGTGGCAGCCGCGGCTAGTCTCCTCATCGCGATCGCCCTCGGTATCCAACTCGGCCAAGTGAATCAGCAGCTCGGCGAGGAAAGAGAAGCACGCGAACTCATCGCGCAGCGCTACCAGGAGTTCGCAGACCTCGTTACCGCCGGGGATGCGCAGCTGATGACAACCACAATGGAGGGTGGAGGTACCGCGTCAGCAGTCGTCGCGCACAGTCACAATTCTGCGTTGTTCGTGACGCATGACTTGCCTCCGCTGCCGGAAGACAGCGACTACCAGCTGTGGGTCATCGGTCCGGACGGGACCCATTCGCCTGGTGTTGTCGAAACGGAAGGCGCAGTGCTCGCACGAGGGATCGGTGCTGACACGCAGCTAGCCATCACCGTGGAGCCGGCAGGCGGATCGCCGCAGGGCACTACGGACCCGATCATGGTGATGCCAGTCGGGTAGGCGGGGTTCCCGGCGTGCAGCGCGCTTTATGGATAGCGGCCGCGTTCACAGGATTTCGGCTCTGGGACGCGGCGGCTACCGTCACTTCTTGTACGGCCCAGACAGCAAACTCATCCCCAAGCCGGTGATCACCATGTCGGAACACAACACAGCCGCCCCGTCGGTACTGAACCGCCGCGAACTCAGCGTCTTGCGTGCGACGCGCAACGGGCGAGTGCATCTCACGCTCAGCCGTGAACCGGAACTGTTCATCGACGGACTACCGCTGTGTGACCAGTCCACAGCTTATGCACTGGTGCGGGCTGGACTCGTGCACCCGGTGCGTCCCGGAAGCGTTGGGGAACGCGTCCCAGCTATGTTGACCCCAGATGGCGCGACCGCGATCGACGCGATCGGTTCGGACAGCGCGGCACGAAATTCGTGGTCAGCGCGTTACGCTTAAACTGTTTGACACGCACGTACGTCGAGACGGACGAGGCACTATGGCTGATCCGCAAAGTAAGAACCCTCTGGTCTGGCGGATCGTCATGATCGCTGTGGCGGCCCTGGGCGCCTACCTGATCCTCGATGCATGTACCAGGCAGAGCGCTGAGGCGCTCGCAGCGCTTTTCGGGGCTTGACTCCGTGCTGTGCCGTTAAGGCAATCCGCCCGCCTCCCTGCGCCGAATCCTCCATTGATGCGCCGAAGCAGGAGGCCTAGCGTGATGAACCGCAGTGATACAGAGACCGCGACTGGGGCACGCGGCCGAACACCCCCGATCTCAAGGCTGCATTCCGCTGTCGCGTGTGTGGTGGCCGTGGTGGCCGCAGTCGGCGCTGGACACCTCGTGGCGGGCATCGTCGCGCCGGATTCGTCACCGCTTTTCGTCGTCGGCAGCGCCGTCATCGACATCACACCCGCTCCGCTGAAAGAGTTCGCGATCCAGCAGTTCGGTGAGGACAACAAATCTGTTCTGCTTGGTTCTATTGGCGTGACGCTGCTGCTGCTCGCGATCGTGTCTGGTTCGCTGTCGCGGTCTTCAGCGGCCCTCAGCGTCACGCTTATCCTGGCTCTGGGGCTGGTCGGCACCGTCGCTGCTGCTTCGCGTCCGACTTTCGCCGTCGGCTGGCTCGCCGCAGCCGTGACAGCCCCAGTCGCGGGTATTCTCGCCCTGCTTTGGCTGCGCCGCGCCGCTCGTAGAGCAGCATCTGAGAACGCCGCTAGCGAAATGCCAAAGCAAGTGACATGGCACGTGCCTGATCTTGGTCGGCGCTCATTTCTGGTGTCGTCAACCGCGGTGGCAGTGGGCGCCGGCGCCGCCGCGCTAGGTGGCAGCCTGCTGTCGCAGCGCACCGGAGCGGAACAGTCGCGGGACGCATTGCGGGCGCTCTCCATCACACCGAATGTGCCCGCTCCTCCCATTCCCGCAGGAGCCGACTTCGCGGCCGACGGCACGCCTTCCTTTATCACGCCTAACCGAGATTTCTATCGCGTCGACACCGCGCTGACCCCGCCGCGCTTGCGCGCCGATGCGTGGCAGCTTCGGATTCACGGGATGGTCGACCGGGAGCTTTTCCTCACCTTCGACGATCTTCTCGAGCTGCCGCTGTACGAACGCACGATCACCCTCGTCTGTGTGTCAAATGAGGTGGGAGGACCCTATATCTCGAACGCGAATTTCATCGGCGTATCACTGCCAGACGTACTGAACGAAGCGGGTGTTAATCCCGCGTCCAACCAGATCGCCACAACAAGTTCGGACGGATGGACGTGCGGCACTCCGGTCGATGCCGTGATGGCCGAAGGCAGCAACGCAATGCTCGCGATCGGCATGAATGGTGACCCTTTGCCCGTCGCGCATGGCTTCCCGGTACGGATGGTGGTGCCTGGGCTCTACGGCTATGTGTCCGCGACCAAATGGCTCGTCGACATGGAACTGACAACATTCGACGCCTTCACTCCCTACTGGGTGCGGCGTAACTGGGCTGCGCGCGCGCCCGTGAAAACGATGTCGCGGATCGACCGGCCCCGCTCGTTCGCCGAGGTACCAGCGGGCCGCTTCATCGCTGCAGGCATCGCCTGGGCACAGCCCACCGGCATCGCACGCGTCGAGGTCAGGGTGGACGGCGGTCTGTGGCAAGACGCCGACCTCAGCAGCGAAGTGAACAACGACACATGGCGCATGTGGCGCATCGAGCTGGACGTCTCACCTGGAAACCACCGCATCGAGTGCCGCGCGACCGACCGCGACGGGTACACGCAGACAGAACAACGCGTGCCGCCGATCCCTGACGGGGCTACCGGCTGGCATTCGGTAGCGTTCCGGGCTGAGTAAAAGCGACGGCATTGCGCGTTCCCTTTCTCAAAAAAAGGGGACTTCGAAAATTTCTGTCAGTCCCACCAATCCCCCGCGCCCGACGTTCCGAAGAACTGGATGTAGGTGCCGGACGAAATCCACCGGGGCCACGTCCGATGAAGGAGTGATAGTCCATGCGCGTAACGAAAAACATCGCCGTACTCTCAGCTGCCTCTGCACTCGCGTTGGCGATGGCGGCCTGCGGTACTGATGACGGCAACGGCACGACTGACACCGTTCCGGATGCCGCTCCCACCGAAATGACCGAAATGGGCGACGATACGACCGGCACCATGAATGGTACCGACGAAATGGAAATGGAAACGCGCGACGGGGTCACAACCGTTGACGACGTATTCGGTGAAGCGTGCGGCGCTGTTCCGCAGGATCCGTCGGACCCAGGATCACTAGACGGCATGGTTGCCGATCCTGTCGCCACCGCGGCGAGCAACAATCCGCTGCTTCAGACGCTTGCCACCGCGGTGGCTGAAGCAGGCCTCGTGGATACACTGAACGATCCATCGGCCGAATACACCGTGTTCGCACCTACAGACGACGCTTTCGATGCGCTCGGCGAGGAGACGCTCAACGCGGTTCTTGCTGATCAGGAGCAGTTGACGGCCATCCTGACCTACCACGTGATTTCCGAGCGGCATGATCGCGACGCAATCCTCGAGGCAGGCGAACTTGAGACTATCCAGGGCGAGACGCTCACTATCGGCGGTTCCGGCGACGACGTGACAGTGAACGAAGCCAGCGTGCTGTGCGGCAACATCCCAACGGCGAACGCGACGGTGTTTGTCATCGACACTGTGCTGCTGCCACCGGAGGAGTGATGCAGCTGCCTTTTCCAGCAGCACCAACCTAATTCGCTCGAGCGCCCCAGTTAACGCTGGGGCGCTTTTCGCGCGCCCCATATAATCGCATTTATTGCGACGCTGAGTGGAGATGACGATGCACATCGAAGTCCATCAGGGTGATATAACGCGGGTCGCGGTGGATGCGATCGTTAATGCCGCCAATTCATCCTTGCTCGGTGGTGGTGGCGTGGACGGCGCGATACATCGCGCCGGCGGTCCAGAAATTTTGCGTGAATGCCGGAAGCTTCGGGACACCGTACTGCTCTCCGGACTCCCGGCTGGCAACGCTGTTGCGACTACGGCCGGGAAACTGCCCGCACGCTGGGTGATCCATACTGTTGGTCCGGTTTTTTCACAATCCGAGGACAGGTCGCACCTGCTTCGCTCGGCTTACCGGAGCAGCGTTGAGGTCGCGACAGATCTCGGTGCTGAGTCAATTGCTTTCCCGCTTATCTCGGCTGGCGCCTACGGCTGGCCATTGCAGAACGCGGCCCTGATCGCGGTGGAGTCCGTGCTGGACTCCACCGCCAAGATGCGTGTACGTCTGGTCGCCTATTCCCCTTCCGCTGCCGATGCACTCCGCCATGCCCTTGACCAACTGGGGAGCGACTAGGGCCTTGCTATGAAACGGGTTGCATAGCTATGCTCCTGTCATGTCACTGGAGCATGCGATTTTGGTGTCGCTGATGGAACGGGCCGCGTCGGGTTACGAGCTCGCCCGCCGCTTCGACCGTTCTATTGGCTACTTCTGGAACGCAAGCCACCAGCAGATCTACCGCACCCTTAAGCGCATGGCGGATGTTCATTGGGTCGACCAGCAGGTCGTCTACCAGGACGACCGGCCCGATAAGAAGGTCTACAGACCGAGCGTGGACGGCCGCCGTGCCTTGCGCGAATGGATTGCCGAGCCAGTCTCCGGAGCGAACACGCGGGCGATACTCGCCGTCAAGCTTCGTGGCGCGAACTACGGCGATCTCGATCAACTCATCGAGGAGTTCAAACGGCATCGAGAAGCCGCTACCCGGCAACTCGCCGTCTACCACGAAATCGAAGCGCGTGATTTTCCAGATCACACCAGCCTCACGGGCACTGCACTGCACCAGCATTTGGTGCTTCGAGCAGGCATCCTCGAGCAGCAAACCTTCGCTTCCTGGTGCGCTGAAGTCATTGACCGGCTCACTGAGGATGCGAACAAACTCACGGCACAGCCCGCCGAATCACATTGAACCGCGGCCGCAGCCCGGCCCGGTTCACATCACCACGAAAGTGACAATGATGGCAGCTAGTTCTCTCGCGGCAGCGCAGCCGCATCCGAAATACCCGCACCTGCTTTCCCCGCTCGACCTGGGGTTCACGACACTGCGCAACCGCATCATCATGGGGTCGATGCACACCGGGCTCGAGGACCGACCGAAGAACACCAAAAAGCTTGCTGCGTACTTCGCTGAGCGCGCACGCGGCGGGGTTGGCCTCATCGTCACCGGCGGCTACTCGCCCAACCTCGAGGGTTGTCTCTACCCCTTCGCTGGGAAGCTCACCACGAAAAAGGAAGCGCGCCGCCACCGCGAAATCACCGACGCGGTACATGCGGAAGGCGCGAAGATCGCATTGCAGATCCTGCACGGCGGCCGCTACAGCTATCACCCGCTCAGCGTGTCCGCGTCTCGTTTGAAGTCGCCGATTACCCCGTTTGCGCCGCTGCCGCTTCCAGGCCTGGCCATCAAGAAAACGATCAGGGATTACGCTCGGTGCGCGAAGCTCGCGCACGATGCCGGTTATGACGGCGTCGAGATCATGGGCGGCGAGGGGTACTTCATCAATCAGTTCCTCTGCAAACGCACCAACAAACGCTCAGATGAGTGGGGCGGTTCGGCGGAGAACCGGCGCCGCATCGCAGTCGAGATCACCAGCGCGGTGCGCAAAGCCGTCGGGCCGAACTTCATCATCATTTTCCGCCTGTCCATGGCCGATCTCGTCGAAGACGGCCAAACCTGGGACGAGATCGTCGCGCTCGCCAAAGATCTTGAAGGCGCAGGCGTCACCATCATCAACACCGACATCGGCTGGCACGAGGCGCGCGTTCCCACCATCGTCACGTCGGTACCCCGTGGCGCTTTCGTCGATGTCACATCGAAGCTGGAGAAGTACGTCGGCATCCCGGTTTGTGCCTCGAACCGCATCAACATGCCCGAACTCGCGGAAGAAATCCTCGAGAACGGCGATGCGCAGTTGATCTCGATGGCGCGGCCCATGCTGGCCGACCCCGACTGGGTCAACAAGGCAGCTGAGCTGCGCGAAGACGAAATAAATACGTGCATCGCCTGTAACCAGGCATGCCTGGACCACGCCTTCGGCATGAAGCGAGTATCGTGCCTGCTCAACCCCCGAGCCGGACGTGAAACAGAACTTGTATTGCTACCGACAAAGCGGGCAAAAAAGATCGCCATCGTCGGCGCCGGCCCCGCTGGCTTGTCCGCTGCCGTGAACCTCGCCGACCGTGGCCACAAGGTTGAGCTATTCGAGGCCGAATCCGACATCGGCGGCCAGTTCGCGATTGCGAAGGAAATACCGGGCAAAGAAGAGTTCACGGAGACGATCCGGTACTACCGGCGTCAACTCGAACTCAAGGGAGTCATCGTTCATCTCAACACTCGAGTGTCGGCTGACGCCCTCGTCGCGGGCGGTTTCGACGATGTCATCCTCGCAACCGGCGTGGTTCCCCGCATCCCCACTATCGACGGAGTCGACCATCCCAAGGTGATCACCTACGCGGAGGCCGTGAAGGAAAAGAAGCCGATCGGAAAGAAGGTCGCTGTCATCGGCGCCGGCGGTATCGGGGTGGACGTCAGTGAGTACCTCACGCATGAAACGTCACCCACACTCAACCTCGAGGAATGGAAAGCAGAGTGGGGCGTGACCGACGACGAGTCGGCACCTGGCTTCCTCACGGCACCGCGGCCCAGTCCCTCACCCCGCGAGGTTTATCTGCTCCAGCGCAAGACTGGCCCGATCGGCAAAAACCTCGGGAAAACTAGCGGCTGGGTCCATCGCGCAGCCCTCAAAGCCAAGGGTGTCAATAAGCTGAACGGTGTGAACTACGAGCGTATCGACGACGCCGGCCTGCATATCTCATTCGGTGAGGACCGCAAGGGCGCGAAAGTGCTCGACGTCGACACGATTGTGCTGTGCGCTGGGCAGGAATCGGTGCGGGATCTCGAGGACGCGCTGAAAGCGGCGAAAATCCCGACCCACATTATCGGTGGCGCCGACGTCGCCGCTGAAATCGACGCGAAGCGCGCGATCAGGCAAGGCACCGAGCTCGCAGCGAAGTTGTGAGCCATCGCGCAGGTGGGCGATGAACCCGCCCATCGCCCACCTGCGCGAGCCGGTCCTCATATAGCGTGGGGCGCATGCGTTCGACAATCATCCATGGCCCCCGCGATATTCAGCTCGAGAGTGTGCCAGACCCCACCCTGTCGGCGGATACGGACGCGATCGTCCGTATCGTTCGCACGTGCGTGTGCGGTTCCGATTTGTGGCCCTACCGTGGTGCGGAACCGACTGAGGGTCCTCACCCCATCGGTCACGAGTTCATTGGAATCGTGGAGGACGCGGGCCCACAGGTGCGCACAGTCCGCAACGGCGACTTCGTAATCGCACCGTTCGCCAACAGCGACGGCACCTGCGCCAACTGCAGTAACGGGATCTACACGTCATGCTCACGCGGCGGGTTCTGGGGCGGCCGCAACCGCGCCGGTGAACAGCTAGGCGGTGCGCAAGCAGAATACGTGCGCGTGCCTTTCGCCGACGGCACACTCGTACCGCTCCCCAGCCAGCCGGAGCCAGACCTCTACGCAAGTCTTCTCACACTCACAGACGTCATGGGTACTGGACACCACGCGGCAGTGATGGCAGACGTATCCCCGGGTTCTTCCGTCGTCGTCGTCGGCGACGGGGCTGTCGGTCTCTGCGCCGTCATCGCAGCCAAACGCCTCGGCGCTGACCGCATTGTCGCAATGTCACGGCACTCGCCCCGCCAGGCGCTCGCGAAAGAGTTCGGGGCGACCGACATCGTCTCCGAACGCGGGAAGGAAGGGGTCGCCCACGTCAAAGAACTCCTCGGTGGCGGAGCCGATTGCGCACTTGAATGCGTCGGAATGAAAGACTCGATGGCCCAGGCGATCGCGTGTCTGCGGCCGGGTGGCCGACTCGGTTTCGTTGGAGTGCCCGCAGGTGCACCAGAGTTGCCCGTCGGTGTGATCTTCGGTAAGAACCTTCGCGTGGGAGGCGGTGTTGCGCCCGTGCGAGGCTATATTCCTGAGCTCCTTACCGACGTGCTGGAAGGCGTAATCGACCCCGGGCGCGTTTTCGACCTGGAGGTTCCGCTTACCGATGTCGCCCGCGCGTACGAGGCCATGGACCAGCGCGCGGCGATCAAAGCGATGCTCATCCCGTAAGGACGGCTTAGGGGGACGCCGCAGCCACCGGGCAGTACGATCTGCGTCATGCCCTTACCACTTCCCAGTGCTGAGAACCGGGCCGTTGTCACCGGTGCGTCCCAAGGTATAGGTGAAGCGCTCGCTGCTGAACTCGCCGCTCGCGGGTACAACCTCATTACGGTTGCCCGGCGCAAAGACGTGCTCGAGCGCAATGCCGAGAAGCTGTCGCGCCGCTTCGGCGTCACCGTCGAGGTGCGCGCGATGGATCTAGCGGACCGCGGTGAACGCGCGGAGCTGGCTGACGAGTTCGCGCGGCGCGACATCGCGATCCTGTGCAACAACGCGGGCATCGCTACGTTCGGGCCGGTCAGCAAGCTTGATCCGGCGTACGAACGGTTCGTCGTCGAACTCAACGCGGTTGCGGTGCACGATCTGACCCTCGCGGTGCTGCCCGGCATGCTCGACCGCGGCAGCGGCGGCATCCTCATCACCGGTTCCGCTGCCGGAAACATGCCGATCCCCCACAACGCGACCTACGCGGCAACCAAGGCGTTCACTAACTCGTTCAGTGAGTCGCTGCGCGGTGAACTCAAAGACACCGGCGTGCACGTCACCCTTTTGGCGCCGGGACCGGTGCGCACCGACATGCCCCCGATCGAAGACCAATCAGTCGTTGAGCGGTTAGTCCCCGACTTCTTGTGGGTATCGGGTGAATACACTGCCCGTCTGTCTCTTGACGCGCTCTCGCGCAACAAGATGCGGGTTGTGCCAGGTCCACTCAGCAAAGCCATGTCCGTGGCGGGCGGATACAGCCCGCGCGCAGTTGTCGCACCGATTGTCGGGAGCTTCTATAAGAAGCTCGGCGGCGAGTGAAAGGATTCCCATGCCACCTCTGTCCGCACTCTTGCGGTCACGACTGTCCGAGACCCGCGACCTCGCTAAGGGCCTCATCCCGATTACCAAGGCGGGCATCGTTGCGCCCATGCGACCGGATCGGCTCGGGAAGCTCGCGGCCGCGTGGTACCGCTTTGACTTCACGCCAGGCGGACTGATCGCGTTCGCCGCGCGAAGAAACCCCGACCACCTTGCCGTCATCGACGATGCCGGCTCGATGACGTACGGGGAACTCGACGAAACGTCCGAGGCTCTCGCACGCTCGCTCTCCGCAAAGGGCGTCACCGCCGGTGACCGGATCGGTGTCCTCGCTCGCAACCATCGCGGCTTCTTGCAGCTGATCGGCGCGTCCGCACGCCTGGGAACCGATCTGGTCATGCTGAACACGGGCGCTTCAAGTGGACAGCTTGGCGAGGTCATCCGCGAACAGAAAATCCGCTGGCTGTTCCTCGACGAAGAATTCACCGAGACGCTGCCGGAGGACCTCGGGGACGTCAGCGTCGCCCTGTCGTGGACAGAAACCGTAAAAACGGCGTTGCGTAACGGATGGACTACGCAGGACCAACTGATCAACAAAGCACCAGATACGGAAAGCCCGCAGGCGAAGCTGCCCGGGCGTCCGAGGCGCGGCAAAACGATCGTTCTCACATCCGGCACCACCGGTACACCGAAGGGTGCGCGTCGCCCCGAACCGCGCAGCTGGATGCCCGCTTCCGCCCTGTTGTCCCGGTTCCCGCTGAAAAGCAAAGAAGTGTCGTTCATCGCGGCGCCAATCTTCCACACCTGGGGTTTCGCGACGATTCAGATCAACCTGGCGCTGCGCTCGACCCTGGTACTGCAGCGGAAATTCAGCCCAAAGGACACGCTACGCCTCGTCGCGAAACACAAAGCGGCGTCGCTGTTCCTTGTACCGACGATGCTGCACCGGATCATCGACCTGCCAGCCGAGGACCGAAAGGTCGACCTATCAGCGCTGAGGGTCGTGGCGGCGAGCGGCTCCGCCATCCCCACTGGCCTTGTTAAACGCACCCTCAGCGAGCTCGGGCCAGTCCTGTACAACCTGTATGGGTCGACGGAGGTGAGCTGGGCCGCAATCGCCACTCCCGAAGAGCTGCTCGAGCATCCCACGACGGCAGGCCGGGCGCCGCTCGGCACCGTCGTGAAAATCCTCGACGACGACGGAAACGAGGCACCGACCGGCGAAATCGGGAATATTTTCGTCGGCAACGGCATGATCTTCGAGGGTTACACACGCGACGGTGAAGATCGGCACCGCCACGGGAACCTCATGTCCACGGGGGATCTCGGTCACTTCAATGACGAAGGGCTGCTGTTCATCGACGGCCGCTCAGACGACATGATCGTCTCCGGTGGGGAGAACATCTATCCGCGTGAGGTCGAAAATGTACTGAGTGAACTCGACGGGGTACTTGAGGCCGCCGTGATTGGCGTCGACGACGACAGCTTCGGAAAACGCCTCGCGGCCTACGTCGTGCGCAAAGACGGTGACGCGGGAAACGAACTCACTGAGGACGACGTAAAGACTCACGTCAAGCAGAAACTGGCGCGGTTCTCCGTACCACGGGACGTAGTTTTCCTCGACGAACTGCCGCGTAACGCAACGGGGAAGGTCGTGCCGCGTGAGCTTCCCGACCCGGACAACAACTAAGCAGTCCGGGGTCAACGCGGCAGCGACGCCATGACATGCTGGCTACTGTGAATGGAGTGCAAGACAAGCTGGTGTGGATCGACTGTGAGATGACGGGCCTTGACCTCGGCAAGGACAAACTCATCGAAATCGCAGCGCTCGTGACAGACGCGAACCTGAACATCCTCGGCGAAGGCGTCGACGTGGTTATCCATGCCGACGATGCCGCACTTGATGGAATGCAGCCAGTGGTCGCAGAGATGCATCAGCGTTCCGGGCTTACCGAGGAAGTCCGCAGATCAACAGTCACGCTCGAAGAAGCTGAACAACGTGTGCTCAGCTACATCCGGCAGCACGTACCCACAGCATCCACCGCGCCCCTTGCCGGCAACTCCATCGCGACCGACCGCGGCTTCCTCGCCCGGGACATGCCCGCCCTTGACGCGCACCTGCACTACCGAATGATCGATGTGAGTTCGATCAAGGAGTTGTGCCGCCGATGGTATCCGCGCATCTACTACGGGCAGCCAGACAAAGGCCTCGCACACCGCGCGCTCGCGGACATTCGCGAGTCGATCCTCGAGCTGAGGTTTTACCGCCGGACCGCGTTTGTAGCCGAGCCGGGCCCCACTACCGGTGAGATCGCGCAGGTCGCGCGTGATCTGCAACAAGAAATCAACGCAGTTGAGGGGGCCGATTCGGCAAACCCCACCCAGACACGCTAATATCGGGAGTCGCTGCGGGAAGATACGACGGCTGGATGATGTTGTATCTACTGCAAGCATGGTGGGCGTAGCTCAGTTGGTAGAGCACTGGGTTGTGATCCCAGGTGTCGCGGGTTCGAGCCCCGTCGTTCACCCAAAACAAAACCCCGCCCCGGGTTTCCCGGAGCGGGGTTTTGTCTTACTTGTGTCAGGCGTTGCCGGCCTTCCACGTCGACCATGGAATGTTCCAGTCGCCGAGACCGTCAACTCCCGAGAGCGTGCCGCCGACCGTGTTCTGAACGACGACCAGATCGCCAGGCTTGGTGTTGTAGTAGAACCACTGCGCATTGGCGGGGCTCACGTTGAGGCAGCCCGCGCTGACGTTTCGGTATCCCTGGTCACCAAGCGACCACGGCGCGGAATGCACGTAGATGCCGCTGTACGACATCTGGGTCGCCCACTCGACGCGCGTGCGGTACCCGTATGCGGAGTTCACCGGAACGCCATAGGTGGAAGAGTCCATAATCATCGATTGCTGCCGGTCGCCGATGATGTAAGTTCCGTTCGGGGTGGGCGACGATGGCCGTCCGAACGAGACCGGCATGGTGCGCACCGTGGTGCCGTTAACCTGCACGGAAACCGTTTTGGTGTAGTCATCGGCGATAGCGATCACCGAGTCACCGATCGTGAACGTCGACTTGGCGTTGGTTTCGCCATACATGCCGCCGCCGAGGTCATGGCCGTAGACGTCAACGTCCACGGTGACGGTGGTGCCGGGCTCCCAGTAGTTTTCGGGGCGCCACCGCACTTCCGTGTTGTTCACCCAGTAGAACGCGCCCTCGACTGCCGGTTCGGTCGTGATGGTGATGCGATCTTCAGCCGCTTGCCGATCGGCGATCGGCTCATCGAACTGGACGCGCACAGGCTGGCCGATACCGACGACGGATCCGTCCCATGGAAGCGCGTAGGGCTTCGTGAGATTGTTCGGCTGCACCGTGGTGAACTGACTTGATGTCACGGTTGTGCCGCCGGGACCAGTCGCTGCGGCATCAAGGGTGTAGACGCGGCCGTAGCCGAGTACCTCTGTTGTCGTCCAAGATGTACCGTCGTCCGACACTTCCGCTTCGACGACCTTGCCATCCTGGTTGGTCAATGTGACGTCCGTCAGTGCGCCCTCCGAAACCGCGAGCGTGAACGGTTCCAGGGGGTTGATGCCGACAGCACCATCGGGCTGTGATTTGCTGATCGCCGGGCGAGGCAACTGTTCCTGCTCGCCAGCGGGTACCGCGCTGTTGCCGGACGGAACCGTGCACGCGACAGACAAAAAGAGAGCACTGGCTGCGAGTACTGCCCCGCCCACTGCTCGGGTATGTCGATCCGGGCTACTTAGCCGGCTTTTCATGCATCCCACCACATTCGTCATATCTTGTTTGCTGCCGTACGCGTTTAGTTTTCGGTCGGTTGAGACCCGCTTGTTACGCATACTGGACATAAGAGACACAATGTCCGCACGAGGCGGAACCTATCGAAGAGTATGCATGAGTGGGACCGTCCCGGCATAGAGGATGGTGACCTAAGCAACTATCTGTCTCCTATTTGGATGACAACCGCTGTGAGGCCGCCATGACCTGCGGATTTCGTTTCTGACGGCGGACCTGTTACTGTTTCTCACCGCAGCACGATGTGCGCGCCATTAGCTCAATTGGCAGAGCAGCTGACTCTTAATCAGCGGGTTCGGGGTTCGAGTCCCTGATGGCGCACTCCCAAGCCCGCCAGTCGGCGGGTTTTTTGCTGTCCACTTCCAAGTGCAGCGTAATTCGGAAGAATCAGGGCGCAAGGGGCGCCCGGATTCTTCACAATCGGCGCGCGATGGAACCGGTCGTCGTGTGCCGCGTCTAACAGAGCATGGCAATACACCGGTTGACCGCGATCATGGCTCGGAATGACGGCGTGATCACGCTGCAGCAGGCGCTTGCTGCGGGGCTCACGCGGCATCAAGTTAAAGGCAGGCTCCGCACGGGCCGGTGGACTAGGCTGTACCCGGGCGTCTACGTTGCGACCGACCGTGCGGTGGACGCGGCTGTGACGCTGCGGGCCGCGGTGCACGCAGCGGGTGATTCTGCCGTGGCGCACGGTTTGAGTGCTGCGTGGTGGCATGGGCTCCTCACCCACCCGCCCCGGCTACATTACGTCACTATTCCGCACAGCCGCCGAATCACGAAAGCCGAAGGCCGCCGCATCCGGCACCGGGACATCCACAAACACGATGTGACAACCGTTCGCGGCCTGCCGGTGACCGGTCTTCCCTTGACAATCCTGGAAGCCGCAGTGGACCATCCGCGGGGCTCTGTCTTCCTTGATCGTGCGCTGCAGACCCATACGACTCTGGATGCGCTGCGCCGTGTGCACGAGCGTAACAGAGGACGGGCAGGGGCTCGCGCGGCGGAGGTGTTGCTGCAGGCGGCCGGGGAAGGCGGAGCCTCCGCAGCCGAACGGCTTCTTCATCGCTTGCTTCGCCGCGCTGATATCGGCGGGTGGCAGCCGCACGTCCGAAGCATCGGATACGAGATCGACGTGGCGTTCATCCGGGAGCGTGTCGCGATAGAAGTCGACGGTTGGGCGTGGCACCGGGACGCTGCACGGTTTCGCAGTGACGTTGACCGTCAGAACGCCCTCATGAATGCTGGCTGGCTGGTGCTCCGGTTTACCTGGCATCACTTGGCAAATGAGCCCGATCGGGTGCTGAGGGAAATCCGCTCGGCCCTCGCTCGCCAAGGAAGATTGTGAAGGATCAGGGCGCAAGGGGCGCCCGGATTCTTCACAATCACACCTCAGCCGCTTGGCCGGCCGCGCCCGCCCGGCTCCTGTTGTGGCATCGCGTTGGGTGGCACTGGGTACGGCGTGCCCTGGTTGAAGAAGCCGGTGACGATATTGGGGTTGCACTGCACCAGCGCGGCGTGCGCCTTTGGGATCGGGTCGATGAGCGCAACACCACCGGAATCAGGCGCGGCCGCGAAGTTGAAGGCTGAACTCATGTCGCCAACGACGGCGCGCCGCCACGGCGTCAGATTCGGGACGGGTACACCGAAGCGTTTCTCCAGGAGTCGCAGCTGTGACGTGTGGTCGAACGTCTCGGAGCTCACAAGTCCGCCCCGGCTGTACGGCGAGATCACCATGCCCGGAACCCGGAATCCGAGGCCAATGGGCCCAGCGATCCCATCCGATTCCGTGACTGTATTAAGCGGCGCGGTCAAGTACTCCCCTGGCGTGCCGGGCGGGGCCGTGGGCGGCGGCACATGATCGAAGAATCCGCCGTTCTCGTCGTAACTCACGATGAGGGCTGTCTTCTCCCACAGCGCACGGTTCGACGTCAGGATGTCGAGCACCTGGACAAGTCCGACGGCACCGAATGCCGGGGGCAGCGCGGGATGTTCGCATTCCAGCAGGGACGGCACGATCCAGCTGACACTAGGAAGCGTGCCGTTCTGGACGTCCACCTGGAAGTCGTACGGATAGTTCGGCGCGATCCCTTTGCGGTACAGCGCGGACGCGGGATCTGCGGATTGCACGAAGCAGCCGAGCATCCCGTCGAGCAGAACACTAGAAAGCGGTCCATAATCCTTGTTCTGGTACACCTTCCAGCTGACGCCAGCTTCTTCGAGATTCTCCGGGTACGTGCGCCACCTGTATACGTGCTGCGGCAGAACGGGTGGGGTGTAGACGAGCGGACCACCGTGTGTCCCCTCCGGGTCAAGATGAGCGCTTATCCAGTACAACCGGTTCGGGTCAGTTGGCCCCATGACGGAGCAGAAGTAGTGGTCACACAGTGTGAAAGCGTCAGCGAGCTGGAAATGTACCGGCAGATCTTCACGCGTGTAGTAGCCCATCGTTGCGGGGCCGTTTCCTGGTCCCTCATGCTGAAGGTGCACGTTGACCCACTGGTCCATGCGACCGCCGTTCCACGCCCGATGCTGCGGACCCCAGCTGTGGGTCGGGTCGTTGATGCACTCGCCGGACAGGGTCGCCCCGCGGGTGGTGTCGAGCCGGAACGGGTTGAGATATCCGGTGGGTGTCGGCCCGACCCCAGGCGAGTAGCCATACTGCTGGAACGCGGGTGATGCATCGCCGAAACCGCGGACACCGGACAGCGTGCCGAAGTAGTGGTCGAAGGATCGGTTCTCGAGCATCAGCAACACGAAGTGCTCGATGTCATCCAGCCGTCCATGGCCCAGCGGATCCGCGGCGTACGCCCGCTCGATGACTGGTCCCGCCCAGGAGGTGAGCAGGAGCGTTCCTCCAGCGGCGAATGACTTGGCGAAGAATTCCCTGCGGCTCATGCCCGCAAAAGGCCCTGAACTGGCCATACGCGCCCCTGATGTGAGAACGATTTGGCTAATGCTAGCTTTTTTCACACCATGTGAGTCGCGAATGCGTATTTCAGCCGCGCAATCGCTCGCCCGTGACGGAGTCGAAAAACAAGACGCCTCCAGCATGGACACATGCCCGCAGCGTTTCGCCGACGGTGACCGGCACACGGGCTGGGAGTCGCACAACGAGCTGGCCAGATTTGCTCGACCAGGCGTCACCGTGCACCGGAACGCCGTAGGCGAAACCTTCAGACCCCAGTTCCTCGTGCAGCGTCACTCGAAGCGCTACCGAAGATTCCTCTGTCACAAGTTCGAATGTCTCCGGACGGATACCCACGACGACGGTGTCACCACCGAGCCGGCTCAGCACCGATCGCGGTACCGCGATCTTCAGCCCGCCGACAACTGCCCGGCCATCCTCGAGTGGGGCGGTGATCAGATTCATCGCGGGTGACCCGATGAACTCCGCGACGAACACGTTGTCCGGGTCGTCGTACAGAGCGCGCGGCGTGCCCACTTGCTGCAGCTTTCCACCGTTGAGCACTGCCACCCGGTGCCCCATCGTCATCGCCTCCACCTGATCGTGAGTGACGTAGACAGTGGTGACGCCGAGGCGGCGCTGCAACGCTGCAATCTGCGACCTGGTGCTGACGCGCAGTTTCGCGTCCAGGTTCGACAGCGGCTCGTCCATACAGAACACCTTCGGGTGGCGCACGATGGCACGGCCCATCGCGACGCGCTGCCGCTGACCGCCGGAGAGGCGCGCGGGTTTGCGGTCCAGCAGAGGCTCCAGATCGAGCATCCGTGCAGCCTCGGCGACCTTCGCGGCCCGTTCCGCTTTCGGCACGCCCGCGTTGCGCAGCGCGAACGCCATGTTTTCCGCGACAGTCATATTCGGGTAGAGCGCGTAATTCTGAAACACCATCGCGACGTCGCGTTTCGTGGGCGGCAGATGCGTGACGTCCGTCGCCCCGATGTGAATGCTGCCACGCTCAACGGATTCGAGCCCGGCGAGCATCCGCAGTGTTGTTGATTTCCCGCATCCCGAGGGGCCGACGAGGACGAGGAACTCCCCGTCGGCAATGTCCAGGTTCAGTGCGTCCACAGCAACGACATCGCTGCCCTGATAGCGGTGAGTGACATCGTCGAGCCGAATACCCGCCACAGCGGGCCTCCTTTCGTAACGGGCGGTCAGCGCGGCAGGCTGGGCGCGATCTGGCGGTCAATGATCCGCTGGATCTGGTTCTGAACATCCGCGAACGTGGGTTCGACGTCGGCGTTCTGCAGCGCGATGCGCTCAAAACCGGTACCGAGGATCTGGTCGGCCCCAGGTACGAAGACACGCGCGTAGTCCTGCGGGCCAGTGAAGGGCAGTTGGTCGACAGCGGTGCGGGCATTCGGGTTTTCATCGAGATACTGCGCGAATTCGGCTGAGTCAGCGGCTGACTTCCGCACTGGCATGTAACCAACGTTTTGTGCGAAGTACGCGGTGTTGTCCGCGTTGGTGATGAACTCGATGAACTTCAGTGCGTTTTCTTTCCGCTCGTCTGCAATGCCGGACGGGATCGCGAGTCCGGCGCCGCCTGTTGGGCAGCCAGGCGCGTCGGTGCGAGGCAGGAACGCGGTGCCGACCTCAAAGCTGGTCGCCGTCGCCATCATGCCGCTGAGGCTTCCGGTTGATGCGATCGTCGACGCGCACAGCCCAGCTGCGAAATCGGTCGCGATATCGGGTGACACGTTCGCGTATCGAGCCTCGTGGATCTGATCACGGAGCCAGTTGCCCGCCTCGATAGTCCGCTCGTCGGTGAGCTTCAGTTGCCACTCGTCCGAGTACGCGCCGCCGAAGGTCCAGTTCGGCCCCTGGAACGTCCAGGCCAGGTAGTCGACGGCGTTGCCCCAGCTGTGCGCGAACCTGCCGTTGCCGATCGCCTGCTGCAATTCCGGCGCCCACTCCCCAAATTCGGCCCAGCTTTCCGGGCCCCGGTCCGGAAGTCCCACTTGCTCCCACAGGTCCTTGTTGTAGTAGAACAGCGGTGTTGAGCGCGCGTACGGAAGCGCGAAGTGGCTGTTGTCGAACAGATAGTCCGCGAGCAGCGCGTCGACGTAGTCATCGGCATCGACACCAGCGGTGGAGAAATGCGCGTCGAGAGGCTCGATCTGGCGGTTCAGGGCGTAGTTAAACCACCAGACATCTGACAGCACAACGACATCGGGCTGTTCCCCGCCTGCCAGGGATGCGTTGAATTTCTGCGCGACGTCTTCGTAGTTTTTCCCAGCGCTGATCAACTGGACGGTGATGTCGTTCTCCGCTTCGAAACGGCGGATCAGTTCGAGTTCGACGTCACGTGAGGTGCCCGGGTGGTTGGACCAGAATGTAATGCGGTTCCCGCCCCCTGACCCGTTGCCGTTTCCTCCCCCGGCACCGCCGCCGGTACCTGCGCAGGCGGTCAGCGCCGCCGCCGCGGCAGCTGTGCCTGCGAGACCCAGGAAGTGACGTCGATTGAAACCAGCCATTGGGTGTTTTTCCTTCTCTGTCATGGTCAGCCTTTGACCGCGCCTGAAGTCAGGCCCTTGATCATGTGTCGTTGCAAGATGAGGAAGACGATCAGGATGGGCAGCATCGTAAGGATCGTGCCAGCCATCACCGGCCCCCAGTTGGTAAGGCCCTCGTTGTTTTGCAGAAGTGTCAGCCCGACCGGGAGCGGCGCGACGCGGTGATCATCCGACATGAGGAATGGCCATAGGTACTCATTCCATTCGTTGACGATAACGATGATGGCGAATGCCACCATGGTTGGTCCGGAGATAGGCAGTACCACGCGCCACAACAGTTTGACGTGGCCCGCGCCGTCCATCCGTGCAGCCTCGATGATTTCCGAGGGGATGGAGAGGAAGTGGTTGCGCATCAGGAAGGTTCCGAAGGCGACCCCCGCGAGCGGGAGAATGATGCCCTGGAAGGTGTTGCGCCAGCCCCACTCCGCGACGAGCGCGTAGTTCGAGATGAC
The DNA here is from genome assembly GCF_026041215.1 of Hoyosella sp. YIM 151337. Taxonomy (GTDB): domain Bacteria; phylum Actinomycetota; class Actinomycetes; order Mycobacteriales; family Mycobacteriaceae; genus Hoyosella. Next base: position 126,846 of record NZ_JAPEIQ010000043.1, on the reverse strand, counting down.
TGTGATCTGATTGGGTACCATCAGCGCCGCGATCACCGTCAGGAACACGACCGTTTTCCCGGGGAAACGCAGGAAAACCAGCGCGTAGGCCGAGAGAATCCCGAGCACGAACTTGATGACGGCGAGTGTTGTCGTGATGATGAGCGAGTTCCGAAGGAACGTGGTGAACGGGACGAGACCCGTCGCGTCCGCGTAGTTCTGCGGGTGGAAAACCGAGGGCCACCACGTCACCGGTTGTACGTACACGTCGCCACGTTCTTTGAACGACGTGATCAGAATCCAGTACAGCGGCAGGCCAATGATCAGCAGTGCGACGGCCATCGCCAGATACCCCCATATTTTGCGTGCGGGGACTCGCCGCCGCGTGGGCGCTGTGGCCGCGGCAGGCTGCGCAGGGGGCAGTACGGGTGTTTCGATCGCGGTGCTCGTGTGCATCAGTCACGCCCCCTATCCATCATTCGCACTTGCACCACCGTGAGGATGAGCAGCGCGAGGAACATCAGGGTTGCCACGGTCGCGCCGTAACCGGCACGGAAATTGAGGAATGTCTCCTGATACACCTGGTACACCATGGTGGTCGTGCCGGTACCGAGCGGCCCGCCCCGCGTCATCACGTGAATGATGTCGAAGACCTGCACGGACGACAGCAACACCGTGATCGAGAGGAAATACGTGCTCGGCCGCAACTGCGGCATGAGAACGCGCCAAAAGGTGGTCCAGCGGCTGGCGCCGTCAATCTGCGCGGCTTCCGTCAAATCCTTGCGCACACCTTGCAGGGCAGCGAGGTAGATGACAAATGTGTAGCCGAGGTTCTTCCAGATGAACGTGAGGGTCACCATGAACAGCGCCCAGTTCGGGTTCTGATAGAAGTCAGGGGATATGAGGCCGATGCGGCGAATGAGATCTTGGACAAGCCCGAAGTTCGGGTCGAACACGAACTGGAAGGCAATTCCCACAGCGGCACCCGAGATGACAAAGGGCGCGAAGATCGCGGATCGAACCAGGTTGCGGCCCTTGAGCTGCTGGTCGAGAAGCAGCGCGAGGGCGAGGCCAAGGATCATGGAGCCGACCACCGTAAACACCGTGAAAATCACGGTGTTCCGCACGATCTGCCACGAGTCAGCCCGCCCGAACCACTCGATGTAATTGTCGAAGCCGATGAACGTCGAGACCGGCGAAGCCAAGTTCCAGTCGAAGAACGACAGCCGGATGTTGTCGACGAGCGGCCGGTACGTAAACAGTGCGAGCAGCAGCAGGTTGGGCCCAGCGAGGGCGGCGAATAGTGCGTAATCGCGCCACGGCCGGCCCCTGAACCCTCGCTTGCCCGTTTCGGGCAGCACTCGCTCGGTCGTCGTCGAAGTCACCCCGGGAGCGTGCCGGTCTCAGCTCAACAGAAGGTTACGCCCAGCTTGAGCACGCGTGGCGCGCAAGAAACATTTGGGGCCGAACCGGTCTCGGCCCCAAACGAGTTCTTTGCTACTGGCGTGCCAGCCGCTGCGCCAGTGCCTTTCGGTACTTCGCCACGTTGCGCATCTTGATGTCCTCGTAGCCTCGGACCATGTCTGGCAGAGCGGCGGTCTCCACAGCGGTGCTGAGCGTTTCGGCGCCGAGGCCCGCGAATACTGTGCGCATCGCACCGATGTATTCGTCGATGAGTTCCCGTTCGGTCTTACGGACCTCTGCCTTACCGAAGGGATCGAGCTTCGTGCCGCGCAGCTTCTTCATCGACTTCAGGCTGCGGAACGCCGGATCGAACCACTGACCGAACGTCATCTTGTTCTTCATGCCCATGGCGCGCAGCATCGGCGGGTGCAGCTTGTAATGCACTTTCGCGCCCTTACCGAACTCGCCTTCGATCTGCTCACGAATCTCCGGGAGTAGCGCAAGGCGCGCAACCTCGTACTCGTCCTTGTACGCCATCAGCTTGTGCAGATACATCGCGACGGTTTCGGTGAGGACGGTCGAGCTCGGCTGTACCGCCTTCTCAGCCCGGTACGTCTCCGCGACGAACGCCACGTACTTCTTCGCATACTTGAGATCCTGGTATGCGATGAGCTCGTCGATGCGGGTCTCGATCGCCTCAGACGGATGCGGCATACCGATCAGCGCGCCAAGCTGCCGTGCCTGCGAGGAAATCGCCCGCTTCTTCGGTTCCTGACGCATCGCGGCGGCGAGCGCATCTGGATCAGCAACTGACTGCCGTCCGCGACGCAAGGCCTGTATGTTCTTCTCCACTGCGACGCCATTCAGAACGATCGCCTGCTCGATTGCAGACTCGCTGATCGGGAGCACACCGGTCTGCAGCGCAGCACCGACGAGGATCATGTTGGCGTACTGCTCGTCACCGAAGAGGCGGTCCGCCAGGTCCGCTGCATCGAGGTAATGCACTTGCTTCGTCGCAGCGTCGATCGCCGAGTGGATCGAGCTGTCGGCCGGATAGGTCGCGCTGGTGTCAGTGACCATCTGGCCCGTAGCGACCTTCGTCGTCGAAATGACGGCGATCGTCTTGTTCGGCGACGCGACCTTGAGGTTCTGCGGGTCGGTCGCGACGAGCGCATCACAGCCCAGATACAGGTCGCACGAACCTTCACCGACCTTCGCGGACAGTTCCTCGGGACCGTCCGTCATCTTGATGTCGGACACCACGGCGCCGCCCTTCTGGGCGAGTCCGGTCTGGTCGAGTGTGCGCACCGCGTGACCGTCGATGACAGACCCCATGGCGAGCACCTGGCTCACCGTCACCACGCCAGTGCCGCCGATACCCATGACGCGCATATCGAACTCGTCGCGGCCTGAGTAGTACTTCGGGTGCGGCAAGTCGTCGAGGCTCAGCGGCGGCAGCATCTGGTGCTGCTGCTTCTCCCCCGGCGTGATTGTCATGAATGAGGGGCAGTCACCCTTGATGCAGGAGTAATCGAGGTTGCACGACGACTGGTTGATTTGGGTCTTGCGGCCGAAGTCGGTGTCGATCGGCTGCACGGAGAGACAGTTGGACTTCTCACCGCAGTCTCCACAGCCTTCACACACACGCTCATTGATCATGACCTTGGTGGTGGGTGTGGCGACCTTGCCGCGCTTGCGCTTGCGCCGCTTCTGCGCCGCACATTCCTGATCGTGGATGAGAACGGTTACGCCGGGGACCTGCGCCAGTTCCCGCTGCACGTCCATCAGGTCGTCGCGCGGACGCACGTCAACGCCCTTCGGCAAGAGCTTCCGGTTGATTCGCTTCGGGTTGTCGCTGGTGATGACCACCTTCGCGACGCGCTCATCAATGAGGATCTTGGTGATCTGTTCGACCGTCATTTCACCGACTGGATGCTGGCCGCCCGTCATCGCGACCGCGCTGTTGTACAGCAACTTATAGGTGATGTTGACGCCAGCAGCGACCGCTGCGCGAACAGCGAGCGATCCTGAGTGCATGAACGTGCCGTCACCGATGTTCTGCACCAGGTGACCTTCTTCGAGGAAGGGTGCCATGCCGATCCATTGCACGCCCTCGCCACCCATCTGGGTCGCACCGGTGACGTTGCCGACCTGCTTTTCATCCATCAGCAGCACCATCGCGTGACAGCCGATGCCGCCGCCGACGAGTGTGTTGTCGTCCACCTTGGTGGACGAGTTGTGCGGACAGCCGGAGCAGAAGTATGGGCTGCGCACTGCGAGCGGTAGCGACAATGTGCGTGCGCGGGGACGCTTGTAGTAGGCCTTGACTGCTTCGATCCCGCGGGGTTTGAGGGCCTTTGCCATACCTTTCGCGACGGTGTCGAGGTCCAGTTCACCTGTCACGGGGAACAGCACCGAACCGTCGACGGCCTTGCGTCCGATAATGCGCGGCGCGTTGACGCGCCCGTACAGGAGGTCGCGGACCGCCGACTCGATGAACGAATGCTTTTCCTCAATGACGATGATCTCTTCGAGGCCGTCCGCGAAGGTCTCGACGATGCGCGGCTCTAGCGGATAGATCATGCCGAGCTTGAGCACACGAATACCGAACCGGGCGAGGTCCGCATCGGTGATGCGGAGCGTGCGGAAAGCGCTTTGCAGGTCAAGATACGTCTTGCCGGACGCGATGACACCGATCCGGTCATTGGCGCCGCTACGGGTGATCTTGTTGAGCCCGTTATTGCGTGCGTACTCGAGCGCGCGCGGCAACCGCACCTCGTGGAGGCTGCGCTCGAGCGCGGCAAGCGTCTTGCCCAGTACCATGCCGGTCGGCTGATGCTTACTTGGTTCCGAGTGACCAAGAAGCGGCGCCGACATGTGCCGGTTGACCTGCACCGTACCTGCGCCATCGGCGACTGCGGTCACAACCTTCAAACCCGTCCACAGGCCCGTAAAACGAGACATGTACTGCGCGTGTACACCGAGTTCGACGACGTCTTGGCTATCACCCGGATATAGCACGGGCATGTACATGTCCGCCATCAGCGCTTCGGACGCTGACGGGATTGTCGAAGACTTCGCACCGGGATCGTCCCCCACTAGCGCCACCGCCCCACCCATGGGGTCGGTGCCGATCATGTTCGCGTGCCGCAGCGCGTCCGTCGACCGGTCGAGACCGGGTGCTTTGCCGTACCAGATTCCAGTGACACCGTCGCACGTAAGCGTGCCGACACCGCGTGTGATTTGACTGCCCATCACCGCAGTTGCGCCGTACTCCTCGTTGAGGCCCGGCTGGTGCACAATATCGAGCTTGCCGATGAGGTTGCGCTGCCGAATGAGTTCGAGGTCGTAGCCAGCAAGTGGCGATCCTTCATAACCGGAGACGAAGGTCGCGGTCTTCACCCCGCTGCGGCGATCCTGGCGGGCGCGATCAAGGAGCATGCGGACCAGCGCCTGAATACCGGTCAGGTATACAACGCCGTCTTCGCGTTCGTATCTCTCATCGAGATAGAAGGATTCGGTCTTCCTTTTGCCGCCAGTGGTGATGTCCGCACCATGGGCAGCCTCGGACGTGGTCATCGTGGCACCTCCTGTCGCGCCTGGAATGGGTGACTCCCGGCGTGAGCCAAAATCGGGTGTGATCCGGCTCATAAATGTCCATGTGCCTACTAGTTAGCCTGATAGGACGGAAACCCCGCAAGTGATGCGCAACACATTGAGCCATTGGTACAGTCAACGCACGATCAGGCATACCCCTGGTGTGCCATCTGCATATGAGGTGATATGGCCCCGGAATTCGATCGGCTCGACCTGACGATCTTGCGGTTGCTCGTGGAACAGCCGAGGGCTGGTGTGCGTGAATACGCGCGTCAACTCGGGATTGCCCGCGGCACCGCGCAGGCGCGCATCGACAAGCTGCAGCGTGCAGGAGTCATCGAAAGCTACGCGCCGCAGATATCCCCCGCCGGCCTGGGGTTCAGCGGCCGCGCGTACATCCATATACATCTGGCCCAGGGACAGCTGGATCAGACGAGCCGATTGCTCGCCGCGATACCCGAGGTCATTGCGGCTGATTCGATCGCTGGCGAAGGTGATCTGATCTGCCAAGTCGTGGCCAAAGACAATAACGAGCTCGAGCGCGTGATCCAGCGGATTATCGGCACACCGGGAGTTGTCCGGACGCGAACGGAGATCGTTTTGAGCCGCCGGATACCGTTGCGCGTCGGGCCGCTGATCGATGCGCTGGCCCGGGAGTTGAGTTAGCGCTCGTCCGCCATCGTGAACGCCCCGCCCTCCAGACGGCTGATCAGACCGCGAGTCCACTCTGCGCGAGTCCTGGCAGTAGTCGTCCACAGCCCGATCACCTCACCAACTGGTCCCCACTCATCGAGGTTGGCATCCGTCGGGACATGCTCACGAATGCTCCGCAACCACAAGTCCATTGCTTCGGCACGCTTGTGAAGGAGTTCGATTGCCTCCGCGCGGGGAAGATCGTCGATGAGGCCCACGGCCGCCGTCAGCTCGTCGAGCTTGTCATCCCTGCCGGAGAGCGCCTCACGGAGCAGCGAGAAGTAGGCGGCTTCCCCTTCGGCCGTCAGCTCGTACTCGATGCGGGGCGGACCTCCCGCATCGCTCGCAGCCTCTTCGTGAACGGCGAGCAAACCGCGCCCGGCCATCGATTTGAGCGCGTGGTAGATCGACCCCGGCGCCGCGGTTGACCACTCGTGCGCACCCCATGATTCCAAGTCGGAGCGGACCTGATAGCCGTGGGCGCACCCCCTCCTGCGCACTGCACCGAGCACCAGCAACCGCACCGCCGACATATGACCTCCGATTAAGTTACTGAGCCTGACTGTTGACCCACCACAGCGTGCCGAATGGATCGACGAATCCGCCCGACCTCGTGCCGTCCTCTAGTTCGCTGACCTCCAGGACCGGTCGGGCCCCGGCGGCAATCGCCCGGGAGAACGAAGTGTCCGGGTCTGCCACTGTCGTCCACATCTGGATGTGCACCGGCTCGTCAGGCGAGTCCAAACACTTCATGCCACCAGGGCCGGAATCCGCGAAGTAGAAGATGTCGTCACCGATTCGCGCCTGAGCGTGAAGCGTCCGCGACGGGTCCTCCGGCAGCGGGACAACCGTAAGCACCTCAGCCCCGAAGACCTGTTCTACGAAGTTCTTGAACACCCTTGCGTCATCCACCATGACGTACGGCGCGAGCGAAGCCATCGCGGCCTCCTTTACTAATCAAATTTGTCTAGACTCACTCTACCGCAGCTAGACAAACTTGACTACTGGACATCGCGCACTCCCGATGAGAGAGGCCTCCGGCCTCGGTCACACGCCCCTGGGGGACGCTCTGGCGACCAGGTCCACATGTCAGTCAAACAGCCTAATTTGCACAAATAGCTCAAACTCCGCGGCATTCTGCCGGATATGCTCCTCAAGCCCCAGCGGGCACAGGAGTCACGTACGCCATGCCTTGTTTCGTCGTCGAGCAGCAGGCACACGAGCTCCGCGCACCCACACCCGAGCTGCAGTGTTTACTGCATGCCCTGGAAATAGGAGACATCTGCGATGAAGAGTCACGTCATCGGGCGTACAACTGCGTTCGCTGCTGCAACAGCACTCGCACTTACCTTGGGCACAGGCGCCAGCGCAGCGGCGGTGACGGGAACTGCCCACGTCACTGCGAGCGGCGACGAGATTTCTTTCGCCCTCGGTCTGACGGGGGAGCCAGGTTTCGCGTGCAACCTGATGGTCGTTTCGAACGACCTTTCATATATGGACGAGGCACATGTTGCCGACGGAGATGAGGATGGTGCTATCGAGGAAACCGTAACCTTCGATGCCCTCCCCGACGGCACCTACTTCACGCAAGCCCTGTGCGAGGATAGTGATCTCATTCCATTCGCCCGAATCGATGGACCCTTTGTGATCCCAACAGCCAACGGCGGCGGCGGCTTCGGAAGCATCTCCGGCAGCTAAGAACTCTCACCCACGCGGTAACGCGATTTCTCCCCGGCCCGTGACTGGGGAGAAATCGCCTTCTCTCTCGAAACACGCCCCCTACTCCACCACCCAGGTGTCATGCCCATCGAGCAGGTACTGCAGGTTCGGCTGCGCCGAAGCTTGCGCCTGCGCCACTTGATCGCGCACCAGGTCGTCGTACGCCGGTCGCTCAACCTGCCGGAAGATACCGATCGGCGTCCGGCCCTCGATACGAGACAAGGCGAAGGCGCCGGTCGGATCGGGGTCAGAGGGGTCGTGGATTCGGCCGTCGACCTCGATCCCCGGCTGCAACCGCAGCAGCAACGATTCGCCATCATCCGTTTTGAGAGCGTCGAACGCGCCCTGGTTGAAAATCGGGCAGTTCTGGTAGATCTCGACGAACGCGGCACCCCGATGACGGGCGGCCGCTTCGAGCACCTCTGTCAGTCCTTGTCGATCAGAGTCGAGCGCACGCCCGACGAATGTGGCGTCCGCGCCAAGCGCCAGCGACACCGGATTGAAGGGATGATCGAGCGAACCCATTGGTGTTGACGAGGTGATCTTCCCGGCTTCGGATGTTGGTGAGTACTGTCCTTTTGTCAGGCCGTAGATGCGGTTGTTAAACAGCAAGATCTTTAGGTTGACGTTGCGGCGGAGCGCATGGATGAAATGGTTGCCGCCGATAGACAATGCGTCGCCGTCACCTGTCACTACCCACACTGACAGGTCTGGCCGCGCGACGGCGAGTCCCGTCGCGATCGCCGGGGCGCGGCCGTGGATCGAGTGCATGCCGTAGGTATTCAGGTAATACGGGAACCGCGAAGAACACCCAATACCGGAAATGAACACGATGTTTTCGCGTTTCAGACCCAGCGAAGGGAGGAACGCCTGCACGGCGTTCAAAACAATGTAGTCGCCACAACCGGGACACCAGCGGACTTCCTGGTCGGACTTGAAGTCTTTCGCTTTTTGCGGGCTTTCGCTCAGCGGGATGAGGTCGAGTCCATTCATCGTGCACCTGCTTTGGCTGTCGTGGGCGCCAGCTGATCGAGCAGCATCTGCTCTACTTCCTCCGCCTTGAACGGCATACCGCTGACTTTGGTGTAGGGAATCGCGTCGATCAAGAACTTCGAGCGAAGCAGCATTCCCAGCTGTCCGAGGTTCATTTCCGGCACAACGACGCGTTCATAGCGCCGCAGTACGTCACCGAGATTCGCTGGTAGCGGGTTGAGATACCGCAGATGTGCCTGCGCGACGCTCAATCCCCGGCGCCGCACGCGGCGGCAGCCCGCACCGATCGGCCCGTGTGTCGACCCCCATCCGACGACGAGCACATCCGCGTCGCCGGTTGGGTCGTCGACCTCTACGTTGGGAACGTCGATGCCATCGATCTTGGCGTGGCGCAGCCGCACCATTGTGTCGTGGTTTTCTGGGTCGTACGAAATGCCGCCCTTGCCATCAGCTTTCTCGAGACCACCTATGCGGTGCTCGAGCCCGGGGGTGCCGGGTATCGCCCACTCGCGTGCGAGAGTGTGTGGGTCGCGCTGATACGGCCAATACTCCCCAGAACCGTCGGGTGCGTTGGGTTCGGTCGCAAAATCTGCGGAAAATTCCGGCAACGTGGAGACGTCAGGGATGCGCCAGGGTTCGCTGCCGTTCGCGATCATTCCGTCCGACAGCACGATGACCGGCGTGCGGTACGTCAGTGCGATCCTGGCTGCTTCCAGCGCGATGTCAAAACAGTCGGCGGGAGATGCCGGAGCTAGCACTGCCACCGGCGACTCCCCATTGCGACCGTAAAAAGCCTGCAGCAGGTCCGCCTGCTCGGTCTTCGTGGGAAGTCCGGTGGAGGGCCCACCGCGCTGGACGTCGACTACTATCAGCGGTAACTCGGTCATCACGGCGAGCCCGATGGTCTCCGCCTTGAGCGCGAGACCTGGGCCCGATGTTGTGGTAACCCCGAGCGCCCCGCCGAACGAGGCGCCAAGTGCCGCACCTACCGCGGCGATTTCGTCTTCTGCCTGAATGGTCGTGACGCCGAAGTTTTTGTGCTTGCTGAGCTCATGCAGGATGCTGCTTGCTGGCGTGATCGGGTACGACCCAAGAAGGACGGGCATGCGCGCGCACTGCCCTGCGGCAACAATGCCGTACGCCAGGGCGATATTGCCGGTGATCTGCCGGTACTTGCCCGGCGGTAACCGCGCGGGCGGAATCTCGATGCGGGCGACCGCCGATTCGATCGTCTCGCCGTAGTTCCAGCCAGCATGCAACGCGAGAACGTTCGCATCCGCGACAGCGGGTGCCTTCGCGAATTTGCGCCGCAAGAACTGCTCGGTGTGTGCGACAGGCCGGTGGTACATCCAGGACAGAAGGCCCAGGGCAAACATATTCTTACAGCGGGAAGCGTCCTTCTTGCCGACGCCCGCGGGCGCGACGGCACCCTCGGTGAGCGACGTCATCGCGACTGGGTGAACCTGGTAACTGTCGAGCGAGTCGTCTTCGAGTGGGTTCGTGGTGTATCCCGCTTTTTGTACGTTGCGTTTGGTGAACTCGTCACTGTTCGCGATGATGACGCCGCCGCTACGCAAATCTTTGAGGTTCGCGTGCAGGGCCGCGGGGTTCATGACGACCAGTACGTCGGGACGGTCACCAGGTGTGAGGATGTCGTGGCCAGCGAAATGGATCTGGAACGATGAGACCCCTGGAATGGTGCCTTGTGGGGCTCTAATCTCGGCTGGAAAATCGGGGAGTGTCGCGAGATCGTTGCCGAAGATGGCGGTGGAGGACGCGAAGCGTTCTCCTGTGAGTTGCATGCCGTCACCGGAGTCCCCCGCGAACCGTACTACAACCCGCTCTGTCGTGTTGTCTGCCATTCGGTGTGGTTCCTTTGTGTCACGTCCGCACGGGATCGTCCGCGCGTTACCCCTTCCCACACTAATAGAACACGTTCTACTATTCTAGTGGGGGTCTAGTGCACCAACAGACGGAGAGCTATATGGAAGCGGGAACGATTTCCCAAGCCGCACAGGCAATCCTGGATGCCTACGAGACGGGGAAACCTACAGAGCCCATCATTGATCACTTTCCCGGATCTACCATCGAAGACGCGTACCGCATCCAAAAGGAAGTCGTCCAGCAGTGGCTCGCTGGTGGTGACACCATCAAGGGACATAAGGTCGGTCTGGCATCGCTCGCGATGCAAACACAAATGGGCGTAGACCAGCCGGATTATGGACACCTCCTGACATCGATGTTCCATCTGGAACATCTGCCCATCGACGCGACTCGCTATCTCCAGCCCCGCATCGAACCAGAAATCGGATTTGTCCTGGGGCGACAGCTGACGGGGCCTGGCGTCACCGTTGCCGACGCTGTGCGGGCGGTCGATTACGTCGTTCCTGCGCTGGAAATCGTCGATTCACGCATCCGGGACTGGCGCATTTCGATCGTCGATACGATCGCGGACAACGCGTCATCCGGCGGCGTAGTACTCGGGAGCAAGCCGACGCTCCTTCACCAGGCTGATCTCGCGAAGATCAGCTGCGTCATGAGCATCAATGGGAAAACCGTCGGCACGGGAGTCGGCGGAGCTGTGCTGGGCTCCCCCATCAATGCGCTGGTCTGGCTCGCCAACACGGTCGGGCCCCTCGGCACGACACTCGAACCCGGACATGTCATCCTGCCGGGCTCGATGACGCGCGCCGAGTCAATCAGCGCTGGGGACTCGGTCACCGCGTTCATGGGAGAGCTTGGCGACGTAACAGCAGTTTTTTCGGATAGCGACCAGCGCTAGCTCGAGGAGGACAGAGATATGAAAATTCAGGTCGATACCAACGCCTGCGTGGGCACGGGATTCTGCGAGGCAATCCGCTCGGACATCTTTGAAGTCGGCGACGATGGTGTCGTCCAACTGCTCATAGAAGACTTCACTGAGGCTGACCGAACTGACATAGATGAGGCCGTCGCTCAATGTCCCATGGGAGCGCTGTACGTCGACGAGTGACTTTTGTTCTAGTCTCCGAGCACGGCGGTAGCGTCAATCTCGACAAGCCATTCAGGCCGGGCCAGGGCATCGACCACCAGGCCGGTGGACACTGGATACACGCCCTTTAGCCATCGCCCCATCACCCGGTAGACGGCTTCGCGGTAGCGGATATCCGTCACGTAGACAGTGACCTTGACGATGTGCTCGAGCGAGCCACCCGCTTCCTTCATGAGCATGTCAATGTTGGCCATGGCCTTTTCCGCCTGGGCTTCAACATCACCGATACCCACGCTTTCGCGCGTCTCCAGATCTTGGCCGATCTGCCCGCGCAGATACACCACGCCATTGGCAACCACGGCCTGACACAGATCGTTGTCCAGGTTCTGCTCCGGATACGTTTCCCTGGTATTGAAGCGCCGGATTCTGGTGTGTTTCACTGGTGAGCTCCTACGGGATTGAGTTGTGGACGGGCGTGGGGAAGCCCATGCTGGCGGTATCCACGCTGAATCTCGATGTGATCCGCGATGTATTTGGCGTCGTGCCACACTCCCCAGATGAAGCTGGATCCGCGTCGTGACTGCCAGGGCAGGCCCAGAAAATAGACTCCCGGCTCGGGCGAGACACCACGTTGATGCTTGGGACGGCCTTTCTCATCGACGGCGTCAACGCCGAGCCAGCTGTAGTCAACACTGAATCCGGTTGCCCAGACGATCGTGGTGACACCCGCAGCGGCTAAGTCGACGGAGAGCAGTGGGCTGATCACGCTTTCCGGGTCCGGACCTAGCACGTGAGCCTCGGACTCCTCGGGGAGATCGAGACCGTTGCACTCAACGTATGCGTCGGCTTCAGCGAGGAGCGCGAGATAGTTGGCATCGCCACGAGCGATGTTGTCTCGAAGGTCCGGCGCGAAGTGCAAGATTCCGTTTTCGTACGACCCCGCCATTCCAGCAAGCTGAATGCCGCTCGCGGCAAGTCCGCGGAAGTCGACCGTCTGGCCGCCGCCGGCCCCACTGACTGAGATCGTCACATGCTCCGCGCCCTGCGGCGGCGCCACGGCGTCCCACTTGTTGAGAACACCCAGCCACCAGCAGAAATCGCGACCGCGATACCGCCGCGGGGGCCGGTCGTGGGGGCCTACAGAGAGATAGACCTGGCGTCCTGACTTCTGTAGTTCGTCGGCGATCTGCACTCCCGAAGACCCGGCCCCCACCACAAGAACAGCGCCGTCGGGCAGCTGTCGCGGGTTGCGGTACGAACTCGAGTGGATCTGGTGGAAACCCGAATCATCCGGAACGACCGGCGGGATAACCGGCCGCTGAAACGGCCCGGTCGCGGCGACTACGAACTGCGCGCCTATTGTTCCCTTTGACGTCTGCACATGGAATCCGGGACGGCGGTCGAGCTTGCTGACGGAAAGCACCTCAACACCGCACTGGATCGGCGCGCTGAACTTCTCCGCGTATTTGACGAAGTAGTCGGCAACCTGGTCCTTCGGGGCGAAAGCGTCCGGAGCGACGTCACTGAATTCCATGTTGGGGAATCGGTCGTGCCAGGCCGGCCCGTTCGCCACCAGGGAGTCCCAGCGCCCGGTTCGCCACCGCTCGGCAATACGGTCACGTTCCAGGACCAGATGCGGTACACCGTGCTCGGTGAGATGCTCGCTCATTGCGACGCCAGCTTGCCCGGCTCCAACGACGAGGACTTCGGTCTCTTGATGTGACATCGTGTACTCCACCCGATAGGTAAGTGAGAGTCGCCGCGTGCCATACATCGGACGAACCGCCCCAGTCGAGCGGTAATTCTGCGGCGAAATGTGATCTGGTACTCCTAGTCTCGGTCCGCCGCAGTACAGAAAGCAAATAGTGGAAAATGTCGTTCTTTATCTAAAGATCAGATGCAAAGCGATGCACGCTCTTCCTGGATTTCGAGCGCAATACTGATGATCATGTCTTCCTGACCGCCGACGTACCGGCGCTCACCGCAGCGGTACAGGATTTCGTGGGCGGGTACGCCGTACCGTTCCGCAGCCCGCTCCGCGTGCAGCAGGAACGACGAATACACACCCGCAAACCCCTGCACGATCGACGACCGGTCCATCACCGGAAGCCTCGTAATGAACGGCTTCACAACGTCCTCGGCAGCCGCCATCAGCGCATCCTTGTCGACACCCGCAGCGATCCCGAGCCGCTCGAACGTCGCAGCGAGAACCTCGGTCGGAGAGTTGCCTGCCCCAGCTCCCAGAGCGACGAGTGAACCATCGATTTGTCGCGCCCCGGCCCGATACGCCAGAACCGAATTGGCGACGCCGAACGACAGGTTTTGATGCCCGTGGTAGCCGACCTGCGCGTCCCCGCCCAGTTCTGCCACGAGCGCCGCGACACGGTCCGCTGCGGCCTCGAGAATGAGCGCTCCTGCCGAGTCGACCACGTACACACACTGGCAGCCTGCGTCGGCCATGATGCGCGCTTGCTTGGCGAGCTGCTCCGGGGTCACCATGTGCGACAGCATGAGGAAACCGACCGTCTCGAGACCCAGTTCCCGCGCCGCGGTGAAATGCTGAACAGAGACGTCCGCCTCGGTGCAATGCGTGGCGATGCGCACGGCACCGGCGCCCAGCTCGCAGGCAGCCTTCAAGTCTGTCACGGTGCCCAGGCCAGGCAGAAGAAGTACTGCGATTTTCGCCTGCTTCGCGGTTTCCACCGCGGTGCGAATGAGCTTGCGCTCGTCCACCAGAGAGAATCCATAGTTGAAGGTCGAGCCGCCCAGCCCGTCCCCGTGGGAAACCTCGATGAGTGAGACTCCCGCCTGGTCGAGAGCGGCGACAGTGTCACGCACATTCTCTTCGGTGAACTGATGCGCCATCGCGTGGCTACCGTCGCGCAGCGTTGTGTCGACGATCCGCACCTCACGCTCCACGTCATCCCACTGATTCACTTGAGGGCTCCTTCTTTTTCGCGCGCGATCTGGGCCGCGAGCACGTCACCGACCCGTGCTGCCGCAGCTGTCATGATGTCGAGATTTCCGGCGTACTCGGGCAGATAGTCGCCGGCGCCCGCGACCTCGAGGAACACTGCGACCCTGGCCCGCCCGTTCCACCCGCGCCGTGGCGGGTCGAACTGCGGGTCCGCTTTGAGGCGGTACCCAGGCACGTACACCTGAACATCGCGCACCATCTGATGGATCGACTCCCTGATCGCGTCCTTGTCTGCGTCCGGGTCAATCGCACAGAAGATGGTGTCGCGCATAATCATTGGTGGATCGACCGGATTGATGATGATGATTGCTTTGCCCTGGTCAGCGCCGCCGACTTTCTCGATACCTTCCGCAGTAGTGGCGGTGAACTCGTCGATGTTGGCCCGCGTTCCCGGCCCAGCTGATACGGATGCGACGGAAGCAACGATCTCCGCGTAAGGCACCGGGGTCACGCGCGATACGGCATGCACGATAGGGATGGTGGCCTGCCCGCCGCAGGTGATCATGTTGAGATTCGGCGCATCGAGTTGCTGCGGCAGGTTAACGACCGGACATGTGAACGGCCCCAGCGCGGCGGGCGTCAGGTCGATCGCTTTGATGCCGGCTTCGGCGTAGCGCGGCGCATTCGCTTTGTGCGCCTTGGCTGACGTCGATTCGAAAACGATGTCGGGCAGTTCTGATTGCGACAGGAGCCAGTCCACTCCCCCTGCGGATGTCTCGATCCCCTGGCGCGCGGCGCGCGTGAGTCCGTCTGAGTTCTCGACAACACCGACCATGTAGCGGACGTCGATCTTGTCACTGCGTTTCAGTTTCGCCAGCAGATCAGTACCGATGTTGCCCGGCCCGACGATCGCTGCGGTGACCTTAGTGGTAGCCATGAACCACCCTCCATAAGAACGTGTTCTACCCGGTAAGAGTAGAACACGTTCTCTTTTGTGTCACGGCGCGCTTGTGTGTGCTACCAGTTCTCGCACGAACCGCTCCCAATTGTGCGGCAACAAGTCATGCCCCTGCGCTGGAAGAACCACGAAGCGCGAGTCCGGCACCGCCCGAGCCAGCGCCTCACCGTGCGGAAGCGGAAACACCGGGTCGAGTTCACCGTGCAGCACGAGCGTCGGCAAGGTGAGGTCAGCAAAACTAGCATCATCCGGATGGCCTAGCTCGGCTAAGAAGTGGTTGATAAGTGCCGGTCGCAAGTCGCCAGAACGTTCGGCATCAGCCTGCACAAGTGCCCGCGCCGCCGCGTCGTCGTAGAACGGTGACACGTCATCGCATGCCCGGACCTGTGCAAGCATGAATTCGACTTGTGCGCCCAGTTCCGAAAGGCCGGAAGGCGTCTCTGGGAACGAGGCTTCCGGTGCCGGCAGGCCCGGCTCACCGGTCGACGTAGAAATGAAGGTCAATGAGGCGAACCGTTCGGGAGCGATCAAACCCAGGTGCAGCACAACGCCCCCCGCCATGGAACAACCCGCCAGGTGCGCGCGCTCGATCCCGAGGGCATCCAAAACCTCTAGAACATCGCGTGCCAGGTCCGCGTGCGAGTAACCCGGGCTGCCCACCGGGTACTTCGTTGACAGGCCGGTGTCGCGCTGGTCATAACGGATGACGAATCGCCCAGCGTCAGCCAGCAGGTCGCAGACAGCGGCGTCCCACCACAACATCGACGCGCTCGCACCCTGACACAGCACGATGGCCGGAGCTCTCGGATCGCCAAAGGTCTCCGCGCATATCCGCACGCCGTCGGGCAACGCAATCATGTGAACGCCCATACCTGGACGTTAGCGTCTCAGAACGGCTGGGTGAGGTTTTCGGGCCGAAGGATCTCCTCCAGTTGCTCAGGGGTAAGCAACCCTCGTTTGAGCACCAGCTCTGGGACGTCGAGCCCGGCTTCGAGCACGTCAGCAGCCAGCGCGGTCGCGGCCTCGTAACCGATGTGCGGGTTCAGCGCCGTAACAAGTCCTGCTGACTTCGCGACCGTCGCACGCATCCGGTCCACGTTGGCGGTGATCCCGAGCACGCACTTTGACTCGAGAGTGCTGCACGCCGCCGTGAGGTGTGTCAGCGACTCGAACAAACTGTGCGCGATGATCGGCTCGAATGCATTCAGCTGAAGCTGGCCTCCCTCAGCCGCCATGCTGATTGTGATGTCATTCCCGATAACTTCAAACGCCACCTGGTTAACGACTTCCGGGACGACAGGGTTGACCTTGCCCGGCATAATGCTCGAACCTGCCTGCACCGGCGGCAGATTAATTTCGCCAAGCCCGGCGCGCGGACCCGACGACAACAAGCGCAGATCACTGCAAATCTTCGATAGTTTCACCGCGGTGCGCTTGAGCACGCCAGAAAGCTGGACGAACGCGCCCACATCTTGGGTGGCCTCGACGAGGTCACTGGCGGTGGTCAGCGGCAGGCCCGTGATGCCGCAGAGCTCGGCGCACACCGTTCGCGCGTACTCACGGTGCGTATTGAGGCCCGTCCCTATCGCGGTGCCCCCGAGATTGATCTCAGTGACCAGTCGTGCCGCCTCGGCGAGTCGGTCCGCGTCCTCTCGAACCATCACGGCGTAACTGCCGAATTCTTGCCCGAGAGTCATCGGCACTGCGTCCTGCAGTTGCGTGCGCCCCATCTTGATGTGGCCGCGGAACTCGACGGCCTTTGCAGCGAACGCTGACGCGAGCTTCTCCATCACGCTGCGCAACCGCTCGACGGCAAACTGCACCGCTATCTTGATGGCGGTCGGATACACGTCGTTGGTGCTTTGCCCTTTGTTGACATGCTCGAGGGGATGCAGGTGCGCGTACTCGCCCCGGCCAAATCCCAGCAGTTCGAGACCGCGATTAGCGATGACTTCATTGGCGTTCATATTCGTCGACGTCCCGGCACCGCCCTGGATGACATCGACAACGAAGTGCTCGTGTAACGCGCCCGCACGAATTTCGTCGCAAGCCAATGCGATCGCGTCAGCCTGCTCGTGGCTGAGTAAACCCAGGCGACAATTCGCCGCTGCCGCCGCAGCTTTCACGCAGGCAAGCGCGCGCACCAAGTCGGGGTACCGTGCGATCGCTGTGCCGGTAATGGTGAAATTCTCCACTGCCCGCAATGTGTGAATACCGAAGTACGCCTCTGCGGGCACGTCACGCTCGCCGAGAAGATCATGTTCGCGCCGGACCTCGCCGACAGACATGGCCTTGATGGGTGAACTTGTCATTGCAACGTCTCCGGTTGTTTCAGGCATCACTGTTGAGCAAACGCGCTCGGACAGGAGCATTGGCCGCCGCGTCTAGCAGCGTCAGCGCGAGCGCGCACGCCCCGTCGATCGCCGCGCGTTCAGCGGCGACTGAGGCCGCGGCGGCGGCGAACTCAGGCTGATGATTAACGGCCGGCAGCGAGTCAATGCCGATGTAGGGATGGATTGCGGGAATAACCTGGGAAACGTTGCCCATGTCGGTGGACGCCCGGTTCATCAATGAGTCGGGGCCCGAGCTGAAACGTCTGCCGAGTTCTGTGGCTCGCGCGGAGTAAAGGGCGAGAAGCTCTTCGTCGTTGCGGAACTCAGCGTACGGCTTGCTTTCAGGTTCGATTGAGAGTTCGCAGCCCGAGGCGAGAGCACCGGCTTCAAAGCACCGGTTGACGCGGGCCTCTAGCTGCGTCAGCGTGGAAAGCGTCGCCGCCCGCACGTACCAGCGTCCCTCGGTTCGCTGCGGGATGACGTTGGGTGCTTCGCCGCCGTTAGTCATCACCCCGTGGACGCGCGATCCGGGTGGCAGTTGTTGCCGCAGCAGCCCGATCGCGACTTGTGCGACGGTGAACGCGTCGGCGGCGTTGATTCCCCGATCTGGGTAGGCTGCCGCATGGGCGGCTTTACCGTCGTACCGAATGTGGTTGTGCGCTACCGCATATGGCTCCGCACGCGCCACGTCGACCGGGCCTGGATGCACCATCGCAGCTGCGTGCACACCCGCGAATGCGCCGCGTTCGAGCATCTCGATCTTGCCGCCACCCCCCTCTTCGGCGGGTGTCCCCAACACCGTCAGGGAGACGCCGAGATCATCGGCCAGCGGCGCGAGCGCGAGTGCGGCACCAACCGAGATCGCCGAGATGATGTTATGCCCGCACGCGTGCCCGATGCCCGGCAGCGCGTCGTACTCGGCGCACACCGCAAAGTGCAGGGGGCCTGATCCGATGCGCGCGGCGAACGCAGTGGGCAGGCCAGCGAGTTTCTCTTCGACAGTGAATCCCGCGTCGTCGAGGACACTGGCCACTCGCACGCAGGACCGAAATTCTTCCCAGGCGGTCTCCGGGTGCGCGTGCAGATCGTGCAGGAGATCGAGCTGCTGTTGTTCTGCGCCACGGACGGACGCTTGGATCACCGCATCAGCTGAGGTAGTCACATGTCCCCCGGAACGCCGTAGGTGGGTGCGCCGGAGGGGTCGAGGCCGCGCAGGCGGTAGTCCGCTTTCTGCGGTCCCCACACCTGCCAGAGGCGCCGAAGTTCACCGACCGGGTCGTCGTGCCAGTCGACACGCAGATCAGTCACCGGCCAGGGCACGTCTTCCACGACGACCAGCCCGGCCGAATGTACGGGCCCTGCCTCACCTCCGGCCTCCAGCGCCGCCGCGAGCCCGTCGAGCAGACGGCTCTCGAACGTCTCTCCTGATGAGGACGTGTATCCGAAAAGCAGCGCCGTTATGACGCCTTCACTGCGAAGCATGTTTCCGGCAGCAGCGGCGCTTTCCGCTTGGATCTCGTGCCGGATACCCAATGCTCGTTCACCGGTGTGGATCGCCGTCGCGCCGCTCGGGCCAACAATGATGAGCTGCCGATAGTCCGGAAATCGTTCGTGGTCCAGCACCGATTTCAATGCTTGTTCGGCGCCCAGACCGCTTGCTAGTGCGTCAAGTCCGACACGGCCGAGATGCGGGTTGGTGACGTTTTGCGAGGCAACCGCGCCCACACCAGCGCGCAGGTGCGCACACCGTGAAGCTACGGCTGGACTGGAAGAACAGATCACCATGCCGTATGCGGGAGCGGCCCCAGAGTTATCCCGAGCCACGAGCGAAAATGTCATGACGTCCCCTCGCTGTTCGTTCTGCTATGTCATCAAGCATGGGAAGCCAGCGGGCGATCTGTAAAACACGGATTATCGTGGAATAGAATCTGAAATTCAGATGTGGCGGGGATCAGCTTTCTTGCGGTACACCAAAGATCCTCCGCGCCGCAGCTGCCACCGCGCGGGCACGCGCGGTGCTGCGCACACCCTGCAGCCGAGCAAGCACAATCGGCAGCGCCGGCGCATCCCCATCAATGGCGACTACGCTGACCTGGCCGCCGTCATATGTTTCGTTGTGCACGGGCCGCTGATTGAGAATCGAGAAGCCATGTCCCCGCGCAACGAGGCCGCGCACCGTCTCGTAGCTGGCCGAGCGATAACGAATGTCGGGCACGACGCCTGCAGCCACCAAAATGGACTCGAAGTAGTCGCGGCTATCCGGCAAGTCGAGCAGGATCATTGATTCGTCGGCAAGCTCCTGGAGCCGAACCGAAGTGCGATCCGAGAAGCGGTGTTCACGCGGCAGGATGACGTGCGGTTCCGCGAACCCGAGAACCTCCGTCTCCACCCCCGGCCCGAGAGCGAGATCATAGGTGAGCGCGAGTTCAGCCGCGCCGTTGCGCAAAGCAGTGCGAATGGCGTCGGCCTGCATCTCCGCCACCTGCACCTCAAGATTCGGGTGCGCAGCACCCACGTCCGAAATCAATCGGGGCAGCACGAACGGCGTGAGCGTCACAAAGCATGCGAACCGCACCGTGCCCCGAACGGTATGCACGTGGCCGCTCGCGGCATCAAGCACCTCACCAAGATGCGCGAGCAGAGCGGTGGTGTCGCGCAGCATCTCCTCCCCAGCTGCGGTGAGAACCAGCCCGCGCGCACGCTGCCGGATGAACAGCTGGGTGCCGATTTGCTGTTCAAGCTGCGAGATTGCTGCCGAGACCGCGGACTGCGCGATATGCAATTCCTCGGCCGCCCTGGTCATGCTCGAGTACGTGGCCGCCGTCACGAAATAACGGAGCTGTGTGAGTGTCACGTCGGGCCGACGGCGCATTTCTCGTCCCTCCACTGGCGGAAGTGGTCATCTACCACTATAAATCTGTATTTCTGATGCAGATCAACTAAAACGACGCTTTGACTGTTGCCAATGTAGGGCAAACAATTGACCTAACGGCGTGAGTTGCCTCACATGATGCCCGGAGCGCTCACGCCGCACAGCCCCGCCGGCGACGGCATCAGTCGATCAGCTTCCAGGAGCACCCAATGCGAGACCCCCGGTACGACATCCTCTTCGAGCCGGTCAAAATCGGGCCAGTGACCGCCCGGAACCGATTCTTTCAGGTGCCGCACTGCAATGGCATGGGATACCGCGATCCCTCCGGCGAGGCCTACATGCGCCGCGTTAAGGCTGAAGGCGGATGGGCCGTCGTCTGCACCGAGCAGGTGGAGATACACCCGACCTCAGACATCGGGCCCTTCATCGAACTCCGGCTCTGGGACGACCAGGACATCCCCGCCGTCGCGCGGATCGCCGAGAAGATTCACGAAGGCGGTGCGCTCGCCGGAATCGAACTCGCGCACAACGGCCTCAACAGCCCGAACCTCATCAGTCGCGAAACACCGCTGGGGCCACAAAATCTGCCTGTTGTGTCCTGGAACTACGACCCCGTCCAGGCCAGGGAGATGACCAAAGCAGATATCGCAGACATGCGTTTCTGGCACCGGGAAGCAGTACGCCGGTCGATCACCGCCGGCTACGACATCGTCTACGTGTACGCCGGACATGCGATCGGCGGCCTGCACCACTTCTTGTCGCGCCGCTACAACAACCGGTCGGACGAGTACGGGGGCAGCCTCGAAAACCGGGTACGCCTTCTTCGTGAGATCCTCGAAGACACCCGCGAGGAAGCAGACGGAAAAGCAGCGGTCGCCTGCCGCATTTCGGTAGACGAACTCCTCGGTGACGAGGGCATCACCCGCGCCGAAATCGAAGACGTCATCGGCATGCTCGGTGAACACCCCGATCTGTGGGACTTCGTACTCGGCAGCTGGGAAGACGACTCCGTCACCTCCCGCTTCGGCCCCGAAGCCGAGCAGGAACCGTACGTCCGCGGACTCAAGCAGCTCACCACCAAACCGGTCGTGGGGGTGGGCCGTTTCACGTCACCAGACATGATGGTGCACCAAGTCAAAAGCGGAGTGCTAGACCTCATTGGCGCTGCCCGGCCGTCAATTGCTGACCCCTTCCTCCCCCGCAAGATCGAGACGGGGGACCTTGAAGACATCCGCGAGTGCATCGGCTGCAACATCTGCGTCTCCGGCGACTTCACCATGTCCCCGATCCGCTGCACCCAGAACCCGACGATGGGTGAGGAGTTCCGCCGCGGCTGGCACCCCGAGCGGATCCGCCCCAAGTCCAGTGACTCCACCGTCCTCGTCGTCGGCGCCGGGCCCGCCGGGCTTGAAGCAGCCCGCTCACTCGGCAACCGCGGATACTCGGTCAGCCTTGCGGAAGCAACCCGAAACCTCGGCGGTCGCGTGGCACGCGAGTCCCAACTGCCGGGTCTCTCAGCCTGGATCCGCGTCGTCGACTACCGGCTTCAGCAACTCGAGAAACTCAGCAATGTCGACATCTTCCGGCAGAGCGAGATGACAGCGGACGACATCATCGAGAACGACTTCCAGCACGTCGTCGTCGCCACCGGATCGAGCTGGCGCCGGGACGGAGTAGGCCGGTGGCACACGCGACCGATTGACGTCGCTGAAGGGGCCGAGGTGCTGAGCCCTGACGACATCATGGCAGGCCAGCGTCCGCGCGGACCGAAAGTCGTCGTGTTCGACGACGACCACTACTACATGGGCAGTGTGGTCGCGGAACTTCTCGCGAAGGAGGGCCTCGACGTCACGCTGATCACGCCAGCCGCACACGTGTCACAGTGGACGACTAATACGCTCGAGGTCGCCCGGGTGCGCAAGCGCGTTATCCGCGCCGGCGTAACAGTGCTGACCAACACCGCAGTCACCGCAGTGACCCCCGACGGCGTGCGCACCGCATGCGCCTTCACCGGCGACGAATCCACCGTCACTGCCGACAGCATCGTGCTCATCACGGCGCGGCTGCCACATGATTCGCTCTACCACGAACTTCAGGCGCGCCAGTCCGAATGGGCTGCCGCAGACCTGAAAAGCGTGCGGGGCATCGGCGACGCCTGGGCACCGTCGACGATCGCCGCAGCAGTCTGGTCCGGCCACCGTTACGCCGAAGAACTCGACGAACCGCAGCCCCTCGGACCAGTGCCATACCTCCGCGAAGTCGCCGAACTCGCCGAAGAACCCGTCACCTATCTCCCGATTACACCGGTTCAGCCGGTCAGCAACTACTAGGAGCGACATGACCGAGCCGAGCACCCTTGCCGAATGGCAACAGCGCGCAGCCGCCATCGAGCCCCGCAGCGACCTCTACATCCACGGCAAGTTCAGTCCCGCCGAATCTGGCGGCACGTTTGAGTCGATCAACCCCGCCACCGGCGACTTGCTAACGCACGTCGCGTCCGCCGGCCCTGTTGACGTCGACAAGGCAGTCCGCTCGGCACGCTCGGCATTCAACAGCAGGCAGTGGTCCGGCGCCTCACCCGCGCACCGGAAAAGTGTCCTGCAGCGCCTGTCCAGTTTAATTCTCGACAATCGCCATGAGCTGGCCCTGCTGGACAGCATGGACATGGGCAAACTTGTCACGGATGCGCTCACCATCGACGTGCCCTCCGCGGCGGAACTCTTCGCCTTCTATGGGGAGGCGCTCGACAAGATCAGTGGTGAGGTCGCACCAACCGAGCCAGGGAATCTCGCGCTCGTCACCCGCGAGCCACTCGGCGTGGTCGGCGCTGTCACGCCGTGGAACTTCCCGCTCGACATGGCGGTGTGGAAACTTGCCCCCGCACTCGCGGCCGGCAACAGTGTCGTGCTGAAACCGGCCGAGCAAGCATCGCTTTCAGCGCTCCGGCTCGCCGAAGTGGCGACAGAGGCGGGCCTCCCTGATGGGGTGCTGAACGTCGTCACCGGGCCTGGCGAAATCACAGGCAAAGCGTTGGGCCTGCACCCCGATGTGGACTGCATCGCGTTCACTGGCTCCACCGCGGTCGGGAAACTGTTCCTGCGCTACGCCTCCGAATCGAATCTCAAACAAGTCTGGCCCGAATGCGGCGGCAAAAGTCCCAACCTGATATTCGCTGACTGCGCTGACCTCGATGCTGCCGTGGCCGCGGCATGCGGGGGCATCTTCGCCAACCAGGGCGAGGTGTGTTCAGCGAACTCGCGCTTACTCGTCGACCGGTCGATCCACGACGAGGTCCTGACAAAGATCACCGCAGCGGCGCGCGAGTACGCACCCGGCGACCCCCTCGACCCAGCTAGCCGAATGGGTGCGATGGTCAACGAAGACCACATCCAGCAGGTTCTTAGCTTCATCGAAGAGGCCCGCAACTCCGCCCGGCTCCTTACCGGCGGCGCCCGGACCTATGTTGATGGGCGGGGCTGCTTCCTCGAACCGACCGTGTTCGCCGACGTTGACCCAGCCAGCCGGATCGCGAAGGAAGAAATCTTCGGACCGGTGCTCTGCATCACCCCGTTCGACAGCGAAGCGCACGCGATCGAACTCGCCAACGACAGCGTCTACGGCCTCGCGGCCTCCGTGTGGACAGCAGATCTGTCGCGATCACTGCGAGTATCCGCTGCGCTGCGCGCGGGCACGGTTTCGGTCAACACCGTCGATGCGCTCAGCGCACAAACCCCCTTCGGCGGGTTCGGCCAATCTGGTTTCGGCCGCGACCTGTCGCTCCACGCCCTCGACAAATACAGCGGGCTGAAAACAACCTGGATCAAACACTGATTCAGACCCGCACCCTGAAGGGATCTGATCGTCGTGACCACACCCAAACTTGAGCGTGCCCTGGGGTTTTGGGGCGCCCTCTTCACCGGGATCGGCCTCGTTGTCGCCGCCACCACACTAACCACTCTGGGCAACGGCTTCGGCCTCGGTGGGCCGGCGTTTATGGTAGCGGCCGGGGCCGCACTCCTCATCATGATTCTCATCGCCTTCTCCTATTCGGAGCTGGCGAACCTCATTCCGGGTGCTGGCATGATCGGCGCCTACACCGCGCCCGCACTCGGCCGTGGGCCCGCGATTTTCGGTGTTCTAGCCGGGTATCTCGTGCTCGTCGCAACGGTGGAACCGGCGAATCAGTTCGTCGGCGGACTCGCCGCCCAATCGCTCTTCCCTGCCATCTCACCAGCGCTGTTCGCTGTCGTGGTGACGGTGCTGTTCTGCGTCATCAACTTGCTGGGGGTGCGTTCATTCGGCCGGGTCCAGGCGATTATCACAGGCTTGATGATGCTTGTTCTGATCGGATTCGGGCTTACGGGACTCCTTGAACTCGGGGGCGGCGTCACCCAGACCGATCCGATTCCGTTTAACCCCGCGGGGTGGGTGGAAGTCGCAAGTCTTATTGCGATGGGCATCTACCTCTTCATCGGAATCGAGTTCATATGCCCCATGAGCGAGGAAATCCGGCGGCCCGGCAAAATTATCCCCCGAGCGATGATCGTCGGTCTGGTGACAGTCTTCTGCGTCGACATGCTGTTCGGCTTCGCCGCCCTGAGGTACGTCGGACTCGACGAACTCGCAACCTCCGCCATACCGCACCTGCTTGTTGCCGAGGGAATAGCCGGCCACGCAGGGCTGCTTATCCTCACCGCCGCAACAGTTCTCGCTGCTGCCAGCTCCGTTTCGGCTATCCTCGCCGCTGTCCCCCGGATGCTGTACGGCCTCGCCCGCGACGGCATGCTGCCCCGCATCTTCGCGTGGGTGCACCCGAAGTTCCACACCCCGTGGGTAGCTGTGTTCGCCGTGACGGCGGTGATCGTTACCTCGATCGTCACGATCGCCGACAGCGGGTCGATCCTGACGCTTATTCTCATCGCGACCGTAATGTGGCTGCTCTCATACATTCTCGCGCAGGTCGACGTCGTAGTCCTGCGGCGCCGCTACCCTGATGCGCGTCGCGGATTCCGCACCCCGCTTTACCCATTGCCACAGGTGGTAGGGATCGCGATGTGCCTGTGGATGATCGTCAACATTCACCCAGATCCAGAGATGCGAACCACGATCTGGATCGGCTCCGGTGTCTGCGCGGCGCTCATCATTGGGTATGCGGTGATCTGGCTGCGAGTGGTCAAGAAGGTTCCCTTCTTCACGCCGACTGCCTTGCCGGAGGCGTTGCCCGCGGACGAGGAACCAGCGGCTGCGACTCCTGGGAGCGTCCGATGACGATGACAATGTCCCGCCCGACTCGGCTCGATGCGCAGGCATTCCCCTTCCAGCAGGCCGGAATGACCGTCACAGAGCGCCAGCCCCAGCGCCTGCGGTTAGCCGATGCCACCTACCAGGTCACCCTTCAGTTCCGGGTGCGCCGCATGCTCCTCGGCCGGATCAGCCAATTGCAAGCCGGGGCGATCGTCCCCACTGCCCGCGGCCCCGAGCAACCGTGTGTGCTCGAACTCAAGGTCACCGGTTCGAAGGAGCGCCGCTTTCAGTGGAAGCCATCCAGCGACGAAGCCAGCCCCCTCACCTCCCCGCTGACTGGCCCCGCGCTCGCCGCGCTTGTGCAGGCAGTGGATCTGACCTCCTGCACAGTCACATGGTCACCGCAACACAAGGAATGGCGGATCTGCGTCGAACCGTACGCGGCAGCGCACCTGCGGGTGTTTTTCCCGCCGATCAACTACAACATGGCCGTGACGCAATCCGAAGCCGGTCTGATCGTCAACGCGATCGGTGAACTAGCGAACTTACTTCACACCGACGCAGCTTAGCCCCTCGGAAGGAACTCAATGAAGCCTCTCAGCGCTTCGTCAGAGAAGCCACGCGCGACCTCTAGTCTGCTGGAGCGTCACACCATCGGACCAATTCCGCTCGCTGAGCGGCACGGCTCCGGCAAAGGACTGTTCGGTATCTGGCTCGGCATCAATATGCTGCCGCTCACTGTCGTGACGGGTGCAATCTCCACCGTTCTCTTTGAACTCCCGTTCTGGTGGGCTTTCGCCGCGATCGTCATCGGTAACCTCATCGGCGGTGTCTTTATGGCCCTGCACGCCGTGCAGGGTCCGCAGCTAGGTGTCCCGCAGATGCTGCAAGCTCGCGGACAGTTCGGCGCCAGAGGAGCCGCGCTCATCGTCGCCATCGCACTCGTGATGTTCGTCGGCTTCTTCATCTCCAACCTCGTGGTGGGCGCGCAGGCTCTCCATCAAGTGATTCCCGCGCTGAGCGTCACCGCCGGCATCTGCATCGCCACGACGATCAGCCTGACCATCTCGATCTTCGGCCTCAAACTGATCCGTGTCGTTGTGACGATGTGGGCGCTGATCATCGGACTCCTGATCGTCGCGTCGCTCTTGTGGCTAGGTTTTTCCGGTTTATCCGGCACAACGCTCTCCGGAGACTTCAATGCGGTGGGCTTCTTCTCGGTCATGGCGATCGGAGCTGTGTGGCAAAAAGCTTATGCCCCATATGTTTCGGACTATTCCCGATACCTTCCCGCTGGAATCGGATCGCGAGGCGCATTCTGGGGCACCTATGGCGGCTCGGTGCTGAGCACCGTGCTTGTCATGAGCCTGGGCGCCCTGGTAGGTGCGGCCCTCCCCGGCAGCGAACCGATGGTCGGCCTCGGCACCCTCCTCGGTGGCCTGGGTGTCTTTGTACTGATCGCCTTCGCGCTAGCATCTGCAAGTACCAACGCCGGAAACATTTATTGCGCGATGCTCAACGCCCTTACCCTTGGAGAGACGTTCCGTAAAGGCTGGTTACCCAGTGAGTGGTGACAACCATCGCGCTGCACGCTGTGGGACTGACAGTCGCGATCGCGGGGCAGGGTGACTTCCTCGTCGGTTTCAAGAACTTTATTCTGCTGCTGCTGTACGTGCTTGTGCCGTGGTCCGCGATCAACCTGGTCGACTACTTCCTGGTCCGTCACGGAGACTACGACGTGGCAGCGTTCTTCGCCGCCGATGGCGGCCGCTACGGCTACTGGAACTGGACGGCGCTGGGCGCTTATCTGCTTGGCATCGTCGTACAGATTCCGTTCGCGGTGACCTCGCTGTACACAGGACCGCTGGCAACAGTGCTAGGCGGTGTTGACGTCGCCTGGATTATTGGGCTGGTCGTTTCGGGCGGTGCCTATTATATGCTTGCCACCCGGCATACGCCCGCGCACCGCAAACCAGCACCCGAGGAGCCCCTGCACGCAGAATCGGTCTTGGTGAGGTGAGAAAGATGGACGCAGACACCATTATTCGCGGCGGTAATGTGTTCGGAGCCCCGGCGATTCGCGAGCCCGCAAGCGCCATCGCGATCACGTCCGGCCGAATCGCTGCAATCGGCGGCGATGAGGTGCTGGAACTGTCAGGGCCAAGGACAGAAGTCATCGATGCGGCCGGGGGAACCATCATGCCTGGCTTCCAGGACGGCCATGTGCATCCTTTGGAATCCGGACTTCGCAGACTGCGATGTGACCTGTCTGAGCTACCGCATTCTCGCGACGCGTACCTGCAGCGCATCAAGGCATACGCCGCAACGCACGACGACGACTGGATAACCGGGTCCGGTTGGTACGGCGATGCATTTCCCGGCAGCCTGCCAACGCGCCACGACCTCGACGAGGTCGTGGCGGACCGGCCCGCAATCCTCGGGAGCCATGACGCCCACGGGGTGTGGGTGAACAGCCGCGCTCTCCAGCTCGCGGGAATCACCGATACCACCCCCGATCCGCCCGGCGGCCGAATCAACAGGGACGAGAACGGTTCAGCAACAGGGGTTCTCGTGGAGGCAGCTGCTGATCTTGTGGCGCAGCTGGTTCCGAAGCCCTCTGCCGAGCTGATGGAGCGCGCGCTGCTCGAGGCTCAACAGCACCTCCATTCGCTCGGTGTGACTGCCTGGCAGGACGCGATCATCGGCTCCATGTGGGGCACCCCGGACAACCTGCCCACCTATGTGAGCGTGGCGGAGAAAGAGCAGCTCACGGCTCGCGTTGTCGGCGCTCTATGGTGGACTCCCGAGCGCGGTCTCGCGCAGATGGACGAACTGCGTGCACGCCGAATGCTCGGACAGTTCGAACGGTTTCGGGCCACAAGCGTCAAAATCATGCAAGACGGTATCTGCGAGAACTGCACTGGCGCGATGCTCAGCCCCTATCTCACGTCTCACGGCCCTGCAGATCAGAGGGGTATGTCGTTCATCGACGCGGACGAACTGCGCCATATTGCTCAACTCCTTGATGCCGATGGCTTCCAGATCCACTTGCATGCCGTTGGCGACCGGGCAGTGCGCGAGTCGCTTGATGCGCTTGAATACGCCCGGACCGCAAATGGGATCACCGACAACCGTCATCAAATCGCGCACGTCGATGTCATACACCCTGAGGATGTTCCCCGGTTTGCGGAACTCGGCGTGATCGCCAACATCCAGGCGCTATGGGCGCGTCGAGACGCCGAAATCGTCGAGCGGAAACTGCCGCTGCTTGGCAAGGAGCGTGAGAAATGGCACTTCCCATTCGGCTCCCTGGCACGCGCGGGCGCACGACTCGCGATGGGCAGTGATTGGCCCGTGACCGACCCCAATCCTATGTGGGCGCTGCATACCGCAGTACACCGGACTGCGCCGCCCGAGGACCCCCACGCTGTTGGTGTGGAGGCATTGACTGTCCCCCTGGAAGCCGAGCAAGCACTCGATCTGCGCACCGCACTAGACGCCTACACAATCGGTTCGGCGTATGCCAATCACCTCGACACCGAATCGGGAACTATTGAGGTCGGCAAGCTCGCTGACATCGTTGTCCTTGATCAGAACGTTGTGGCGACCGAACACATCAGCGCTATAAAGCCGACTCTCACGATGGTGGGGGGCGAGGTTGTGAGCAGTCGTTGATCTGCTCGCTTTTAGCGGCTGCAGAAGGAAATGTATAAGAATGGAACGCTGCGGCTGGACGAGCTGATCACTAGTCGGTACTCGCTCGACGAGGTTCCTAGGGGGTTTGACGACATGAACGCTGGTCGTAATCTGCGGGGCGTTGTCATGTTCTAGGATGCGTCAGTTGTGCCAGGCGCTGCTGGGTTGGTGACCCGTCTTCAGCGGAGTTGAGTACGAGTTGTTGTTCGGGTGCTCCGGAGTAGCGGAAGATTTCCCAGTCGAGGGTGAGTTCACCAACGACTGGATGGTTGAGAATTTTAGTCCCGAAGTCTTGGCGGGCGACATTGCGCGCTGCCCACCACTGCCCGAATTGGCGATCGGCGATGGTGAGGTCGCCAACGAGGGCGGAGAGGGCGGGGTCGGCAGGGTTCGCGGCAGCCTCACGGCGCAGGATCGCAACGCAAGATCGGGCGACCGAAGGCCAATCGGCGAAGAGCTCGCGCATCCGGGGGTCTGTGAAGATGAGCCGGACGTAGTTCAGTTCGCGGGGAGACATCTGGTCAAAGTCGGCGTATACCTTGGTGGCCAGCGAGTTCCAGGCGAGGATGTCGGTGCGCGGCCCGAGCACTATGGCGGGGGTTTCGGTGAGCTGGTCGAGCAGACGGCGTACCTGTGGGCGGACTCGGCTCATGCCGGTGCGGTTTTGTGCCGGGCGGGGTGTAGATCGGTGCGCTGCGTGATCTGCCAGGCTCACGAGATATTCGGCCTGGTCGGTATCAAGTTGCAGAGCGCTCACAAGTGCCTCTAGTACGGACTCGGAGGGCGCGAGACGTCCCTGCTCGATGCGGGTGTAGTAGTCGGTACTGATCGCGGCGAGCTGCGCGACTTCCTCGCGCCGCAGCCCACTCACCCGTCGGCGCTGGTCAAGATCCGGCAGTCCCACATTGGGCGGAGTGAGCTCGCCCCGGCGAGTTTTAAGGAAAGCTCCGAGCTCACGCAGGTGTGGTGCGGGCTGTACCGTGCTGGCCATGTTTCAAGGTTAGCTTCGGCGCTTCATCCATCCTGGGATAGTTCTTTCCCAGGATGAGTTTGTGCCTTCATAGGTCCCGCGGTGGCGCAGAGACTTGATGTCACGCGATCCGGTAGACGGATCGAGAGCCCCGACCACGGAGGTAATCATGACTATCAAGTCCGATGTTCGATTCGTCAGCAGCAATCTGCAGCTTGCCGGGCATCTTTACACCCCGGATGAGGCCGAGGGACGGCTGCCTGCGATCGTTGTCGGCCACCCAATGACCGGTGTCAAGGAGCAGACCGCGGGGCTTTACGCTGAGCGGCTGGCCGGGCTGGGTTTCGTCACGCTGGCGTTCGACGCCGCGTATCAGGGTGAGAGTGAGGGTGAGCCGCGGGGCCTGGAGGATCCGTTCCAGCGTGCGGAGGACTTCCGCAGCGCGGTGACGTACCTGAGCACCCGCGCGGACGTGGATCCGGAACGGATTGGTGTGCTGGGGATCTGCGCTTCCGGTGGATATGTTCCATTTGCTGCGCAGACCGATCACCGGATGAAGGCGGTCGCTACCGTCAGCGGCGCGGATGCCACGAGCTTCTTCCGTGTTCCGGACCCGGACGGGTTCGCGAAACTGGTTGAGCAGGCCGGTGCCGCCCGGATTGCCGAGGCCAGGGGCGAGGAGGTCCCCATGGTGCCGGTGCTGCCCGACGCGGTGGACGATTCGACACCGAAGGCAGTGCGGGAGTTCTTCGACTACTACAAGACCCCGCGAGCACAGCACCCGCGCTCGATCGGCAAATTCGCGTTGCGCAGTGTCGACCAGCTTGATCAGTTCGATGCGTACGCCGGAGTCGGGAAGATCTCACCGCGGCCGCTGCTGATGATCGCCGGCACCGAGGCCGAGACAAAGGGCTTCAGTGACGGTGCGGTCTCCGCTGCCGGGGAAACCGCCGAGCTGTTCGAGATCGACGGCGCAACCCATGTGGACCTGTATGACGTCGAGCAGTACGTCACCCAGGCGGTAAACAAGCTCAACACCTTCTTCGCCAAGCACCTCGCCCCGTAGTTGCCAGACATGCATCACGGAGGCTCCTCGTCCCGGTAGCAAGGAGCCTCCGTGTCCACGTGTAGGGGGAACGAACGCGGTGCCCACCCGTCTAAGCGGCGTCGCGGCGATAACATTCTGCCCCGACGATCTCGTCACCTGGAAGAAGGAGATCGCTGACCTCTCTGGGTCGCGTTCGCTGGCATCGCTAAACAATGACGACTGACGGATCCGGTCCAGCCTCCCTCGCGCGCTAAGAGGGCACGCCCCAGGTCAGCTGACGTGCGCACGAACCTCGGCCGCGGCATGTACACCCGCCCGGCGGCCGAAAAATGACCCCTCGCCAACGCACGTTCCACTCGCATATCCGGAACAATCCTGCGCGATGTTCGATGCGCACGCACCAGCGGCATACAACCCTGCTATGGGGCCGCTCGCTCCGAGGACCTGCCCGTCAGCGCTGGTGCAGAGCCCGCCAAGCGTGAACCCGACGTAGGATGCTTTGCCCAGCGACAAATCGAATGCCGACCAAGGTCCGGCATCGAGTGGTGTCAGCCAGTCCGGGTGCTTGTGGAATTCCGGATCTTCACTGCGTCCGGCGTTCGAGTTGTACTCCGCCAGCGTCGCCACGAGGTTGCCGGCCGGGATTCCAAGCGCCGCTTCCATCTCTTCGATGCTCTCCCAGCCGTCAATGAACGGTGCGAGCGGAATCTCCGGCCATGCCGTGCTTTCAGCGTCGAGGATCAGGTAGGCCCGCGCGTCTGGCTGCGCAAGGACGCTGCCAGCGGTGCGGCCGTGATACGAGTCTTCAGCGACGAACCGCTGGCCCGCCCCGTTCACGATGATGCCATTGAGCATTTGGGGCGGCGGATAGAACGCGGCCGTCATGAACGCGCCTTCCATGTGGACAGGGACGCCACCCGCGGACTGCCCCAGCCTGATGCCCAGTCCATCATCACCCGGCGTGCCTAACGGCATAAACCCGCTGGCCAGTCGTGGCGTGTAGCGCGCGATCATTTCCTTGTTCATCACGAAACCGCCCGCGGCAAGGACGACGCTGCCTGCGCGGAGATTCGCGGGATCTCCGCCCACTCGCGTTACATGCACGCCGGTAACTCGCCCGGTGTCGTCCGCGATCAAGTTCCGTACCCGTGTTTCGTACTGCACACGGATCGGGAGGGATTCGACGTGTTTGGTGAGTATCCGCATGAGTTCGGCACCCCCAGTCTCGCCGGGAGCGGCAACTTTGTGGCCACGCGGCGCGGGCCGGGCCTGATCGCGAAACGGCCACACAAGTTCATTGCCCGTCCACATAAGCCCTTCAGTGCCCGGCTGATAAACCGCCTTCCCGGCGTAGAACGATCTTTCGAAGGGCACACCCAGGGATTCGAGCCAGACGAAGTGATCGACGCTGCCCTCGCAGTACAGCCGGATTTTTTCAGTATCTGGAGCGGGACTCACCGCTTCGATGTAGCGGAACATGTCGGCGACATCGTCGCTGATCCCGGTGGCCTCCTGCACGGGTGTCCCCCCGCCCAGGTAGATCTGTCCGGCACACAAAGCCGTGGTGCCGCCGCTCGCGACGGCACGTTCGAGAAGCAGGACTTCCGCACCGGCCTCGGCGGCTGCTATCGCCGCGCAGGCACCGGCGACGCCGAATCCGACGACAATGACGTCCGCGGAGTCTTCCCATTCGGTGACGTCGGCGGTATTCAGGAGTTCAGGAACGTCCGTCGGCATCGTTACACCTTCAGCGCGTGAGTCGCGGTGGCGCCGCCGTCGGCGACGAATTCTGCTCCTGTGCAGTAGGAGCTTTCGTCGCTCGCGAGGAAGACTGCGACGTTGGCAATCTCCACGGCTTTGCCGACTCTGCCGAGCGCGACGCGTTTACCAACCCAGCTGGTGTCGACGTCGGCACCACCGGCCGCGTCCTGAACCATCTTGGTGTCGATCATTCCAGGGTGGATGGAGTTGACCCGGATTCCGTACTCTCCGAGTTCAAGCGCGGCAACTTTCGTCATCCCCCGGATCGCGAACTTGCTGGAGGTGTAAGCGACCACGAACGGCATACCGGCGAGGCCTTCAACGGAGGACACGTTGATGATCGAGCCGCCGCCAGCGGCCTTTATCGGCTCGACAGCAGTCTTCATTCCGAGGAATGTTCCGACCTGATTGATGTTGATGACGCGCCGGTAGTCTTCGAGCCTGGTGTCCTGAAGGCGCGAAAAGTGCAGCACTCCTGCGTTGTTCATCAGGACGTTGAGCTGGCCGAACTGCGTCGTCGTGAATTCGGCGGCTTCTGCCCAATTCTGTTCGTCGGAGACGTCGAGGTGAATGTATGCCGCCGATTCGCCCAGTTCTTCGGCGAGCAGTTTGCCTTCCGTATCGAGGACGTCGGTGATGACTACCTTTGCGCCCTCGGCGACGAATCTTTGCGCCGCGGCGGCGCCCTGGCCGCGTGCCGCGCCGGTGATGAGTGCTACTTTGCCCGCTAGTCGACTCATGCTGCCTCTTTCCGTCATTCCGCTGGCAAGTCCGACACGGCGAAAACGCGAGCCGGGTCACGATCAGCGAAGTACCCTCCGATTGAACTCGCCATCTCCTCTTGAGACCAGAGTGTGCCCGCTGCGTCGAATCGTTTTTCGACTGTCGGCGGTGCCATCAACGTCACCATTCCGCCGTGCACGACGAACACCTGACCCGAAATCTTCGCTGCGGCGTCCGACGCGAGGAAGGCCACGAACGGCGCGACATGGTCGACGGAAAGCTTGTCCAGCCCTGTTTCGGGTGCGGGACCGAAGACGTCCGACGTCATGCCGGTGCGTGCGCGCGGGCATATGGCGTTCGCCCGCACGCCGTATCGCGACATACTCCGCGCTGTCGCAACGGTGAGGGCCGCGATTCCAGCCTTCGCGGCCGCGTAGTTCGGTTGCCCCGCAGCGCCGAATAAGAACGCTTCAGAGGCGGTGTTGATGACACTCGCTTTCACCGGGGCGCCGGTTTCCTTCGAACGCGCCCGCCACAATGCGGCAGCGTTGCGTGAGAGGAGAAAGTGTCCACGCAAGTGGACCCGCAAGACGAGGTCCCAGTCTTCGTCGGACATGTTGAAGAG
This sequence comes from Hoyosella sp. YIM 151337, assembly GCF_026041215.1. Classification (GTDB taxonomy): domain Bacteria; phylum Actinomycetota; class Actinomycetes; order Mycobacteriales; family Mycobacteriaceae; genus Hoyosella. The sequence goes on along the minus strand of NZ_JAPEIQ010000043.1, from coordinate 92,343 downwards.
CATGCGGTCGCGCAAGACCCCGGCGTTATTGACAAGCACGTCAAGTCCACCGAAATGCTCGCTCGCCGCCGCGATGATTGCGTCTGCGGTGGCGCGTTCAGAGATATCGCCGCTGACGTGGAGGGCTTTCCCACCAGCCGCTTCGATCTCGTCAGCGACGTCTGCCACGGATGGTGCCAGGTCGTTGACGACAACGCGGGCCCCTTGCTCTGCGAGCGCGAGCGCTTCGGCGCGCCCAAGTCCCGCACCTGCGCCCGTAACGACCGCGACTCTTCCTTCGAGTTTCCCCACTCGCTCTCCTGGCCTCGTGTTGTTCGGCAATTTTCGGATAGGTATTTCCCACAGCGTGTTTCATAGCTAGAGTAGAACGTGTTCTTGTTTTGGACAAGAGGGTTGATAGAGAGGGCGCTGAATGCGCATCAGCTACACCACCGACCAGTTGACGCTGCGCGACCACCTGCGTCAGTACTTCACCAGCGTCATGACGCCAGAACGTCGCGAGGGCCTCGAAACCGCGGGCGGAGAATACGGCGACGGCACCGCATATAAGGAGATCATCCGCCAGCTCGGGCGCGACCGATGGCTTGCCGCAGGATGGCCCGAGGAGTACGGCGGCCAGGCACGGCCGATGATCGAGCAGCTTATTTTCACCGAAGAAGCCGCGATCGCCGGGGTGCCGATCCCCTTTCTGACGCTTAATACCATCGGGCCGACGATCATGCGGTACGGCACCGAAGATCAGAAACGATTCTACCTACCGAAGATCGCTGCCGGCGAACTCAACTTCTCCATCGGATACTCCGAACCTGAGGCAGGCACTGACCTCGCGTCACTCAAAACGAGGGCGGTCCGCGATGGTGACAGCTACGTCATCAATGGTCAGAAGATGTGGACGAGCCTCATCGAGTACGCCGACTACATCTGGCTCGCCGCACGTACCGATCCGGACGCTGCGAAGCAAAAGGGCCTTTCCATTTTTATCGTTCCCACCGCCACGCCAGGCTTCAGCTGGACAAAAGTCCACACCGTGGCCGGTCCGGGCACAAGCGCCACCTATTACACCGATGTCCGGGTCTCCGCGGAAGCACTCGTTGGCCAGGAAAACAACGGCTGGCCCCTGATAACCAACCAGCTGAACTACGAACGCGTGGCCCTTACACCAGCAGCACCTCTCCAAGAGTCACTGCGGCAGGTTCGGCAATGGGCGCAACAAACCAAATGCCCCGACGGTTCCCGCGTCATCGAGTCCGAATGGGTGCAGCTACACCTCGCGCGCGTACATGCACACGCCGAGTACTTGAAACTCCGAAACTGGCGGACCGCCTGGGGTGCCGAGACCGGCGAGATCACTCCGGCAGAAGCGTCAGCGACAAAAGTCTTCGGCACCGAGTACGCGACCGAAGGGTACCGTCTGCTGATGGAAGTGCTCGGTACGGGCGCGGTCATCCGCCATAACTCCCCAGGTGCTCTGCTCAAAGGCCGCATCGAAAGGCTGCACCGGGCAGCGCTCATCCTCACGTTCGGCGGCGGCACTAACGAGATCCAGCGTGACATCATCGCCGCCACCGCATTGCGCCTGCCCGTTACCCGATAGGACCATCAATGGATTTCTCCCTCACCGAAGCGCAGCGTGACCTGGCCAGTCTGGCAAAACAAGTTCTGGGCGAATGGAATTCGGCACATCCGGATAGGCCACTCGGCGGTTTTGATCACGAGTTGTGGAAGACGATGACCAGCGCTGGACTGGTCGACGCGGCGCTGCCCAGTTCGGTCGGTGGTGCTGGTTTCGGGGTCCTCGAACAGTGCAGCATCCTCATCGAGATCGGGCGGACGTGCGCTGCGGTGCCTTACCTGACGACAGTCACAGGTGCAGCCGCCGCGCTAGCCAAATATGGAAGCCCAGAACAGCTCGAGCGTTGGCTCGTACCCGTTGTCCGCGGCACCACCACGATGGCACCGGTGATCGCCGACGAGGGTGACACCGCGCCATTCACTGCGGAACGCGGAACAGGCGGCTGGCGACTGTCAGGCTCCCACACGGCGATCCTCGATGGCTCGTTCGCCAGCGCGTTCCTGTGCGAGGCGGTAACGCCCGACGGACACGCGCTCTTCTGTGTACCACGCGATGTGAACGGCGCCACGCTGACAGACCAGCACACCACCGACGGCTCCGGCGCCGTGCACCTGGAGCTTGACGCCGTTGAGGCCGGCGAATCCACACTGCTGGGGAACCCCGGCAACGGTTCGCCAGCATGGCTGCGCCAGCATCTGACGTTGGGCCTATGTGCCCAGCAGCTTGGCACGCTCGAAACCGCACTCGAGATGACGAGCAGTTACGCACGTACTCGCGAGCAGTTCGGCAAACCCATCGGCTCGTTCCAGGCGGTGCGGCAGCGACTGGCCGACGCCTACATCGACGTGGAAGCTGTGCGGCTCACGCTATGGCAGGCCGCCTGGCAGGTGAGCGATGGTGATGCCGATGCGGCCGACGCGCTAGCGACCGCAAAGTTCTGGGCTGCGGAGGCCGGACACCGGGTTGCGCACACCGCGGTCCATATTCATGGCGGCGTCGGTATCGACACCGATTATCCGCTGCATCGTTACTTCGTCGCCGCGAAGCGCGCAGAATTCGCATTAGGCGGCGCCACCGCGCAGCTGCGCACGCTCGGAACGCGACTTGCCGAAGAGATCGTCTAAGGAAGGCCACCATGAGTGAAGCTGATTATGTCGTCGTTGGCGCGGGCAGCGCGGGATGCGTCGTCGCGTCGCGGCTGGCTGAGCAAGGCGCGAACGTCACCCTGATCGAGGCGGGACGCAAGGACAGCAGCCGGTTCGTCCGGACACCCGGGATGATCTCGATCGTGCACACGGTGCCGCAGGTCAAGAAACGGTTCGACTGGGGTTACTACACGGTGCCGCAGAAGCACGCGGCAGACCGCAAAATCCCGCACACTCGCGGCAAGGTGCTCGGTGGGTCGAGCTCAATCAACGGAATGCTGTTCGTCCGTGGCAATCGGGCCAACTATGACAGCTGGGCTGCTGAGGGATGCGATGGCTGGAGTTACGACGATGTGCTGCCCGCCTACAAGCGACTCGAAGACTGGGAAGGCGGCGCGGATGAACACCGCGGCGCAGGCGGACCTATCAAGGTCACACGCCAGCGGGACGTGACGGATGCGTCGCTGCGTTTCATGGATGCGCTGGCTGCCACAACGGGCGCTCCGCTGATTGATGATTACAACGGCCCGGAACAAGAGGGCATCGGGATCTTCCAGCAAAGTGCCAGCAACGGTCTGCGCTACAGTTCGTCGCGCGGCTACCTGGGCGGCGCGCCGCGGCTCACGGTCGAAACCGGCGTGACGGCAACGCGAGTCGCCTTCACCGGAAATCGTGCGACCGGGGTCGAGGTGCTCGACAAGTCGGGAATCCGGATCATCAGTGCTGCAAGAGAAGTCATACTCGCGGCAGGCGTATTCGGCTCGCCCCAATTGCTCATGCTTTCCGGCATTGGACCGGCCGAACAGCTCCGTGACTTCGGCATCCGCGTGCGGCAAAACTTGCCAGTCGGGAAGAACCTGCACGACCACCTCTTCGTGCCGATGACGTTTCTGATGCCCTCCGCACTGCACCGCGGAACACCACTGCACTTCTTGTCCGGCATGGTGCAGGAATCCACCCGCGGCAATAGCTGGTTCGGACGCACCGTCTTCGAAGCTGCGGGCTTCTTGCGCACCTCATTCGCGTCAACTGTGCCGGACCTGCAGATTCATACGCTCCCGTGGTCGTATCCGACGCCCAATCAAGACCTGCCGGTGCGGCACAAAGTCGACACCCGGCCAGCGCTGACCATCTTTCCCACCCTGATTTATCCGCACAGCCGCGGCGAGGTGCGGCTCGCATCGGCAGACCCCACCGCCGCACCACTCATTGATCCCGCGTATCTCTCCGAACCGGCGGACGCCGACCTCCTTGTTGAAGGCATTCAGCTGATCAGGGAAGTCATGGCGCACAAAGACATCGCCCACGAGGTCCGAGGCGAGTTCGCGCCCGGGCCGGCCTTCCTCAGCGAGACCGCGCTGCGGCGCGAGCTCCCCACCCGCATCCACTCGGTGTATCACCCCGTTGGCACGTGCCGGATGGGGACTGACGAACGTGCGGTCGTCGATCCCCAGCTCAAGGTCCTCGGCGTCGAAGGGCTTCGCGTCGCCGATGCGTCGATTATGCCGAGCATCACCGGGGGCAACACCAACGCACCGGCGATGATGATCGGTGAGCGGTGCGCTGACCTGCTCTCCTGACCCCAAATTCATCTACGAGCGTCATCGAAAACCGCGCCAGAATCGGGTTTTCCGTTGACTCTCGTAGATGGATTTAGTCCGCCGCTCCGGATGCTTAGGCCAGAATCGGCCTAGTTGACCTTCGTAGGAGGATCCGAGTCCGGGGGCGCAGCCCGTAGCGACCCCTCATGCGAGGCCGCGAACTCAGGTGTATCGAACACCTGCCCAGCAAGGGGGTCCTCCACTGCATTTTCCGCAACTGTCGCAGCACCGGTTGCGGGGTCGATCACGATGTCACACGACTCCACCGGACGCAGGGAGTACACCGTTCCACCGGTCCCGTTGCGGTCGCCGCTTACTGGCCTCGGCGTGTCGAGAGTCGCGAGCGATGCGGAGATTCCCCGCGCGCCGCGCCACACAGAGCGGTGCGGCGGCAAGGATTGTGCGGCCACCGGTGCCGCCGCGCTTTGCTCGCCCTGGGCGGACACCTCGACCATGTGCACGTAATTGGACATCTGACTCACGTCGTATCGGAAGGCCCGCAGCAATGAGAAGCACGCGAGCACCATGATGATCGAGAACGGCAGAGCCGTGACGATCGACGCCGTCTGCAGCGCAGTGAGTGCTTCACTGCCGCCGACGATCAAGAGGACAGCGGCAGCTGCTCCTTCAAGCACCGCCCAGTACGTGCGAGTGATCTTCGACGTTTCGATTGCCCCACCCGTGGCCAGGATGTCGACCACCAAAGACCCTGAGTCCGAGGATGTTACGAAGAAGAACACCACGACGCAGATCGCCAGGATGCTGGTGATGGTGGCAAGTGGAAGCGTGTCAAGGTATGCGAAGAGCGCGGTACTCGCGGTCACACTGTCACCGGGGGCCACATCGCCAGCTTCGCGCTGCCGCAGAATCGCGGAGTCACCGAAGACGGTAAACCACACCGAACTGACGAGTGTCGGAGCGATAAGAACACCCATCACAAACTCGCGAATAGTGCGGCCCCGGGAGATCCGAGCGATGAACATGCCGACGAAGGGCGCCCAGCTGATCCACCAGCCCCAGTAGAAGACTGTCCACGCGGCAGCCCAGCCATCGTCGGAGAACGGGGCAGTTCGCAACATCAATTCTGGTAGCGCTTGCGCGTAGTTGCCGAGATTCTGGACCCACGCCTGCAGCAGGAAGAGTGTCGCACCCACCGCGAATACGAAGAAGGCCAGCAGTGCCGCGAGGGTCATGTTCGTATTTGAGAGCCACTTCAGGCCCCGGTGCACACCGGATACAACGGAGAGCGTGGCAATAAGTGTGATGACAACGACAACGCCCAGGATCCATAGGTTGTTCGATTCGATCCAGCCCAGGTATTCGAGGCCCGCCATGATCTGCTGAACACCAAAACCCAGCGACGTGGCGACACCAAACAGCGTTCCCACGATCGCGACGGCATCGACCGTGTGCCCCATCCAGCCTTCGACGCGTTTACGGCCGAGCAGCGGCTCGAGGAGCCACCGGACCGCGAGAGGCCGGCCTTTGCGGAACGTCATGTATGCAAGCCCCAAGCCGATCACTACGTAAATCGACCAGGCATGCAGGCCCCAGTGGAACATCGTGATTTCGAGAGCCTGATTCGCGGCAGCGTCCGTGCCACCCGCAACTCCACCGGCCTCGGGGGGCGTGAGGTAGTGCATCAACGGCTCGGCGACTCCGTAGAACACCAGACCAATACCCATGCCTGCGGAGAAGAGCATGGCGAACCAGGAAAGCAGGCCGAACTCGGGTTCTTCGTTATCGCATCCCAGCCGCAGCTTGCCGATGCGCGTGAACGCGCAGTACAGCGCGAAAATCACGAAGCCTGTGGCCGCTAGGACGTACCACCAGCCGACACCGTCGGCAAGCACGCCGTTGAGGGCAGTGAATGCGTCCTCGGCAGTGCCGCCGTAGAAGGCGGCGAATGCGATAAGACCGAATATAGCGAGCGAGGCAGGGATGAAGACTGGTTTGCGCAGTGATGTCCACGCGGTCATATGCGTTCCTCTGTCAGATTTTCGTGATCGCCAAAGGCAGCCATAGTGCCACCGTTCCTTCGTGCGGGCCGCCCCGGCGTGTGCGCGAAATGCGGGACGTAAGGGGCTTCGCCGCGGGCCGCGGTTTCTTGAACATGAAGTTTGTTGCGCACAGGAACCGGCTGGGCATTTGTTGCACTATGCGAGACCAGATGCGCGATACAAAACTAACTCCCGCGCTAGAGATGTGTCAATCATCACACCCGTACTGCTTTGGCGCCAGCCTTACGCCACCTGATTCTGTTCGATACGCAGGGCGGCATCGGACAGCGCTTGGACAACCTCGCTGAAGCACGCTTCCGGCAGCCGGTACGACGGTCCGGACACGCAGAGCGCAGCAACGATTCGTTTGCTCACCGGGCTTCGCACCGGTACGGCGACAGAGGTTAAGCCCTCTTCGAGCTCCTCAACAGTCGCTGCCCACCCGCCTGCTCGCACCTTCCAGAGTTCCCTGGCGAGCGACGCAATATCGACAATCGTCCGGGCAGTGAACTCCTCATACGCCGATCCGATGCGTTGCTCGACATAGGTAGGTGACATCTCGCAAAACAGCACCTTGCCGGTGGCGGTCGCGTGAGCGGGTGACTCTTTACCCACCCACGTGCGCACCGCAACGCGCCGATCTCCCCGGCACTCGAGCACATTCACTATCGACGACCGGTCCAGCACAGCGAGGTTCACCGTTTCCCCTAAATGCTCAGCAAGACGATCACATTCCGGTTGAGCAGACTCAACCAGCGCGCTCTGCGCGACTGTTGCCTCCGCCAATCGGACGACAGCGAATCCCAGCTGATACTGGCCGCGATTGGCCGACTCCTCAACGAATCCCCGCTGCTGCAGCGAGGTGACCAGCCGGGCAACGGTGGAGCGGTGGACATCGAGCCGGTCGGCAGTCTCCGACACCCCTAAGCGCCCCTCGGCAGCGATGAGCTCCAAGACGTCCAGTGCGCGTTCGACAGCATGCACAGTTTTTGCTCGCCCTTCCACGGGAAGGGGCGGCGTGCCATGCAGGTCTTTCCCCATTACTAAAGGCTATGCGATTTGGTATCGAAAAGTCTTGACATCAGGCAACCGGCAGCGCATTGTGTTGCGTAAGGCGCCGTCAAGTGCACATAACGCAACACGGCACCTCCGTTTCGGCCCTAGTCCCACCGGAGGTAAGAGTGATTCTCGACCACCGCTCTCACACCGCCCTGCCCGAACAGATGCCGGGCTCAGCGGTAATGCCCGTTTGCCAACTTTCAGCGTTGCCTGAGGGTGAAGTCACGACGATTACTCCGCCCGGAATGAGCCCCGTCTCAATCTTCCATACAGACGAAGGACTCTTCGCGATCGACGACACCTGCACGCACCAAGATGCGTCACTCGCCGATGGCTGGGTCGAAGACTGCAAGGTGGAGTGCCCACTGCACGAAGCTTGTTTCGATTTGCGCACCGGCGTCCCTTCCGGTCCGCCCGCAAAGATTGCCGTGCGCACGCACGAAGTTGTCGTCCTCGACGGCGTTATCTATCTGAAGCTGACAACGGGAGGTGCCTGAAATGACCTACTCCGCAAGCGGTCCCGCCTCGATTCTGGTGGTTGGCGCATCACTCGCAGGACTCTCAGCAGCCCGTGCGCTGCGCGAACGCGGATACACAGGAAGGCTGACCGTCGCAGGCAGCGAACCCTCCGGCCCATATGACCGCCCTCCGTTGTCAAAAGATTTTCTCACGGGTGCACTTACAGAAGACGACATCGCTCTGATGAGTGGCGATGACGCCGCTTTAGATGCCGAATGGCGCATGGCACACACTGCCACCGAATTGTCCGCAGCAGAGTGCGGTGGTTATCGCGTGACTTTTTCCGGTGGCGAGACCATCGGCGCAGACGTGGTCATTCTCGCAACTGGCGCGCGGGCGCGGACGCTGCCGGGGTGCTCCGGCCTCCGCGGAGTCCACACTCTCCGCAGTCTCGACGATGCCAGGGAGTTGCGCGCCTCGTTGCGGCAGTCGCGAAACGTGGTCATCGTGGGTGCCGGTTTTATCGGGGCGGAGGTAGCCTCGAGCGCCGTGAGCATGGGCCTGAACGTTACTGTCGTGGAAGCCTCGCCGACCCCGCTGGCCGGGCCGCTAGGAGCTGAACTCGGCGCAATTTGCGCCAGCCAGCACGCAGCCAACGGTGTTGACCTCGTCACGGGCGTTGCTGTCGCGAGACTCGCGGGTGATGAGCGGGTCCACGCGGTTGAGCTTGCGGACGGACGCATATTGCCCGCCGACACCGTACTAGTGGGGATCGGCGCCGTTCCAAATGTTGAATGGGCGGAATCCTCAGGAATCCTCATCGATGACGGCTTCGTCACCGATACAGCGGGTCAAACGAATCTGCCTGGGGTGTATGCCATTGGTGACTGCGCCCGCTCTTACGATGTGTGGGCCAACGCCCACCACCGCAGCGAACACTGGAGCAATGCGATAGCACAAGCAGGCATCGCGGCGGATTCAATCTTGGGCAAAACACCCAGCCCCGCGGCGATACCGTACTTCTGGTCGCACCAGTACGGAAAGATGCTGCAGTTTGCGGGGGCCCGGGGACAGGCAGACCAGATCCGCTGGGTAGAAGGCGACCCCGTATCGGGCACCTTCGTCGTCGTCTACGAACGTGACGGCGTGCCAACCGGAGTCTTCGCGATGAATAACGTCCGTTTGTTCACTCGCTACAAGAAGCAGCTCAGCAAGGCTTACTGCCAGCCCCGGCCTGAGACAGCCGCGCTAGCTACGTAGCCCCGACCTACACCGACTGATACCCGAGCCGGCTGCTGATCTGGTCAGCGATGGCTCGGGCAGATCGTGCCACCGACTCGAAAACATCGGGCTTCAACCGGTACGCAGGACCCGAAACACTCAGGGCTGCTACCACTTTGGACGTGAAATCGTGGACCGGCACCGATACCGCGTTGAGGCCTGCTTCCAGATCCTCTTCAGCCTCCGCCCAACCCCGCTCGCGGACGTCAGCCAGGACGCGCAAGAGTTCATTGAAATCCGTGATCGTCCGTGGTGTTACCGCGCTCAACCCACCCGCGAGGCGTTCCGCCAGTTCCGCCTGGTTCAGCTCAGAAAGCAAAAGTTTGCCACTCGAAGTGGCATACGCAGGGCTCCCCTGGCCAACCCAGGTGTGGGCGGCAACCCCAGATGGCCCATCCGCTTTCACCACGCACACCGCCCGGTCGCCATCAAGAATGGACACGTTGACCGTCTCGCCAACCTCGCCAGCAAGTACCGCACAGAATTCCTGACTGTGCCGTACAAGGTCTCCGTCCGGTGCCGCGGATCGCGCCAGTCGCACAATCGACCTTCCAAGCTGGACCCGGCCGCGGCTTTTTACCTGCGCGAGATACCCTCTCGACTCGAGCGCCGAAATGAGGCGAGACGCGGTGGACTTATGAACGCCGAGTTCCGCGGCAACGTCCGTCACCCGAGCTTCGCCGTGCCTGGCAACAATTTCGAGGATTATCAGGGCACGATCAACCGACTGGACACCATTCGTGGTGCGCGCGTCCGTAAACCCAGCGAGATCAGTCATATCAGACTCAGGATACTGGACAGTAAGGCCCGGGAAACCCAACTGTAACAAAGGGCACACAGCGGTAGGCGCGTCGTCCTAGCGCACTCTGGGCGGGTTCAGACCGTCAATTCCGCAACGTTCAAGAATCCGCGAAGTCGCAGCTAGTGAGGGGTTGACGCATGAAAGTATCAGACTTAGTGTATTGATATATCAGTCGTATCCCTGCTGTTCCACCGCTGCAGCGGCGAGTTCGAATGGGTTGTCCCCCACCTGTGGGGCTGCATTGAGATCAAAGATTCCGCGGCAGCCGCACTACAAGCGCATCCCAGACACCAGAGAGGACCGCTATGAGGTCACCCCGCGTAGTGATAATCGGAGCCGGCATCGTCGGAGCCAATTTGGCTGACGAGCTCACCGCGAGAGGCTGGGACCGAATCACCGTTCTGGATCAGGGACCGCTGCCGCTCACCGGGGGCTCCACCTCGCACGCCCCCGGTCTTGTCTTTCAAACCAACGCGTCGAAGGCACTCACCGAGTTCGCAAGCTACACGGTTGAGAAGTTCATGAGCCTCGACGTCGACGGCCAATGGTGCTTCAGTCAGCTCGGCGGTCTTGAGGTCGCCACCACAGAGGAGCGCCTCGCGGACCTCCACAGGAAACAGGCCTGGGCCACCTCTTGGGGGGTTGCAGACGCCGCCGTACTCGACGCGCGGGAATGCGGCAAGCTCCATCCGCTCGTCGATCAGAGCCAGATCCTCGGTGGCCTCTACGTCCCGACAGACGGGCTGGCGAAGGCATCTCGGGTGGTCGTCGCCCTCATCCGTCGCGCCACTCAGCGCGGAGCCGAATTCCAGGGCTCCACCAAGGTAACTGGCATTGAACAAAGTGGTGGCCACGTCACTGGGGTGGTCACTTCACGCGGCACCTTCCCCGCGGACATCGTCGTCTCGTGCGCGGGTTTCTGGGGGCCTGCAGTCGGTGAACTCGTCGGGATGCGTGTGCCCCTCCTCCCTCTGGCCCATCAGTACGCGAAAACCGGGCAGGTCCCAGAACTGGTGGGCAAGAACAGCGAACTGGCGGAAGCCAGCCTGCCGATCTTGCGGCACCAGGATCAGGATCTGTACTTCCGCGAGCACGGTGACCGTCTCGGAATCGGCAGCTACGCCCACCGGCCAATGCCGGTGGACCTGCGATATCTCGCTGAGAGCGACGATGTGACCACGAATGCCATGCCCTCGATGCTGCCGTTCACCGAAGAGGACTTCGCACCGTCCTGGGCAGAATGCAAAAGGCTCATTCCAAGCCTCGAATCGACAAAGCTCGAAGAGGGCTTCAACGGTGTCTTCTCGTTCACGCCAGACGGCGGCCCGGTTGTTGGCGAGTCACCTGAGGTGGCGGGATTCTGGATCGCCGAAGCGGTTTGGGTGACTCACTCCGCCGGCGTCGCACGCTCAGTCGCACAGCTGCTCGTCGAGGGCCGCAGCGAAATTTCGCTGCACGGCTGCGACGTTCATCGCTTCGAAGCGATTCAGACCTCCCCTGAGTACGTGAGTGAAACCGGCCAGCAGAACTTCGTCGAAATCTACGATGTCCTGCACCCACTGCAGCCACGCATCTCACCGCGAAACCTGCGCGTAAGCCCGTTCCACGCGCGCCAGCAAGAACTCGGTGCGTTCTTCCTCGAAAGCGGTGGCTGGGAGCGCCCACAGTGGTTCGAGGCGAACGCAGGGCTACTCGACGAGCTGCCGCCCGAGTGGACGCCACCTCCCCGAGACGCATGGGCAGCGCAATTCTCTTCACCAATCGCCGCTGTGGAGGCGTGGCGGACCCGGACCGCTGTCGCCATGTATGACATGACTCCGCTGAAACGGGTCGAAATCAGTGGACCTGGCGCACTGGCGTTCCTGACCCGGCTTACGACGGGCAAGATGGACAAGTCTGTCGGCTCCGTTACCTACACTCTGATGCTCGACGAAGCGGGCGGCGTTCGCAGCGACCTCACGGTCGCCCGGTTGTCTGAGACGAGTTTTCAGATCGGCGCCAACGGCAACCTCGATGTTGACTATTTCCGCAGGCAGTCACCTTCTGACGGCAGCGTGATCATTCGGGACATCACTGGCGGCACCTGCTGCATCGGGGTGTGGGGTCCGCAGGCGCGCAAACTGGTACAGGCACTGAGCTCGGACGACTTCAGCGGCGAGAGCTTCAAGTACTTTCGCTCCAAGCAGGTCTGGATCGACGGCATCCCCGTCACAGCAATGCGCCTCTCCTACGTCGGCGAGCTCGGATGGGAGCTGTACACCTCCGCCGAGTACGGCCTTCGTCTCTGGGACACGCTATGGGCTGAGGGTCAGCAATATGGCGTGATTGCCGCAGGCCGGGCCGCCTTCAACAGTTTGCGCATCGAAAAGGGCTACCGCGCCTGGGGATCGGACATGACTACGGAGCACAACCCGTTTGAAGCCGGTCTGGGATTCTCCGTCAGCGCACAGAAGCAGGGCTACATCGGCTGCGAAGCGATCCAGCGCATCAAGCAGAAACCGCTGACCCGACGACTGGCCTGCGTCGCTGTCGACGACGGTAAGTCCATCGTTCTCGGGCACGAACCTGCCTTCATGCATGGCGAGCCCGCCGGTTACGTAACAAGTGCAGCGTTCGGTCACACCGTCGGAAAACCAATTGCCTACGTGTGGCTGCCCGCTGCGGCCACACCCGGAACACAGATCGAAATTCAGTACTTCGACCGCGTTATCGCCGCAACCGTCGTCGATGAGCCGCTGGTCGATCCAGAAATGAAGCGAATCAAGGCTTAGCAGCGAGGAGAAAATCACATGTCCCACACGTTCACCCTGACACTGCGCTGTACCGATCGACCCGGCATCATCCGGGCTGTCAGCGCCTTCCTGTTCCAGCACAACTGCGATATCACCGAACACAAACAGTTCGATGACAACCCAAACCGGGCGTTCTTCTTGAGAACCTCGTTCGTCACCACGGACGACACCACCGCTGAAGCGCTCACGGAGGCCTTTGCGGAGACAGCGGACGCATTCGGCATGGAGTACCAATTCCACGCCGACGACGCGCCGCGCGTTCTCGTGATGGTGTCGCGGATGGGACACTGCCTCAACGACTTGATTTTCCGCTGGCGCGCGGGAACGCTCGGCGGCGAACTTGTCGCTGTGGTGTCTAACCACCCGGATTTGCGCCCGATGGCCGAAGCCGCGGGACTTCCGTTCATCCACGTTCCCGTCACGGCTGCTACCAAGCCGGAAGCCGAGGCAGAGCTGCTCCGGCTTGTCGACGAGTATCAAGCCGATCTCGTGGTGCTCGCTCGCTACATGCAGGTTCTCTCCGACGACGCCTGCAATGCGCTCCACGGCCGCGCTATCAATATTCACCATTCGTTTCTTCCCGGCTTCAAGGGCGGAAAGCCATATCACCAGGCATATGATCGCGGCGTGAAACTCGTTGGGGCAACCGCACATTACGTGACGCCCGACTTGGATGAGGGCCCGATCATCGAGCAAGAGGTGATCAGGATCGATCACTCATATGCGCCGGTGCGCCTTGCGACGATCGGTCAAGACGCTGAGGCTCTCGCTCTCTCGCGGGCAGTGCGCTGGCACTGTGAACATCGGGTGCTGCTCGACGGACACCGGACAGTCGTGTTCAACTGACGAAATGCGGGGGCCACAAGGTACGGGACCTCCGGACCTTGTGGCCCTGCCGTCGTTGCCACTGCCAGCTGACCTTGTGTCACCGGCCAGTGATGTCCCCACTTCTCGCGCTGGAATCATGTCGCGTGTCGGCTGCCCCACAGCGTGTGCGATTGCAGTCTCCAGCCAGCGCGCGTGGGTTTCCGAGAAGTCCTATGCTCTCGTCGCGTCGTGGGCGAACCACCTGAGTCCGGACAATCAGGTTAGTGCCTGCCTCGGAGCCACCCCAGCGCGTCGAGTATCAGGTCGCGGTAGCCCCGCTGCTGAGCGCGGTCGAGGGTTCGCCGCATCGTCCGCTCGTTCACCGGATGCTGTCGAGGCCGGTCAAGACCCGACCCGTGTCCAGCAGCGATGTCGGGTCCACGATCCGGCTGATCACCAGATCACGAAAGGTCGTGTCCCCGACGCCGGAGCGCGCCGCGGGCTCGGTCGGCAGCGTGTCCTTTTCAAGGACGAGAACCTCACGGAAGTGCGGGCTCAACGCGGCCGTTGGTTGTAGGTGAGTTTCGCGTTGGCGATCGCTATAGCGGGCCCGGCAGCGACGACGACCGTCGTCGCCGACAATACGGACGTTGGTGCAGGATCAATAGTGAGCAGGTCCGGACGTGACCCAAAGTGACCCTAGCGTGGAAGATTCAGCACCTTCTTGGCTTGTTCACAGACGCCGGCGGACTCGGCTCGGGGTCGAGGAGATGTGCACAGTCCTGCGTACTGCGGATGTTTGCTTCAGCGATAGATTTGCGCGAAGCGATTCGCGGCGTTCTCGTAGAGCTTGCGAGTATCTGCCGCGAGATCGGTCAAAACCTCGGATTCCCTGTCGATGTCTTGACGGCACGCACGGCTTTCCTCCGCGTGCGTCAAGCTGACCTCCCAGATTTTCTCTCTGCTGCGGGCAGTGGAAGCAGGGTCGTCACCTGACTCTCGGAAGTTCGTTTCCAAACCGCGGATGTACTTCAGGTCGGCGGCGATACACACTCGCATCGCCTCGACGTAAGCTTGTGCCGAATTCTTGAACTGATCGTCGCGAGGCATGAGCTCGCTTGATTGATCTTCGAAGAATTGCAACGCCTCGTCATACTCCGCAGCGTCCCACGCGACGGAGCGCTCATCTCTGGTCAAGTCTAGTCCCGGGTGGGGGTAGTTCGAGGTTGTCCACACGTCGTACGCACCGTCGCGGAGCGCCGAGGCCCTTACCGGAACAGCGCCCGTCCCGGTCTGACGACCGTCAATAACGGCGTCGGGTAGCAGACTCAATGCGTGAAGCGCCCTTTCGGCGCGTTCGGCGTAGGACTCTTTTGCACGTTCGGACGCATCGGAACGATCGATTTCGTCGACGAAACGTTGGAGAAAGTAGCGTGCCAGGGCAATGTGGGCCACCCCGGTTTGGTCCTGATCGGTAGGCGGGTTTGCCAACACTTCGCGTCCCATATCTCCGTAGTGTCCGGCCATGACGGCGATACGCACCTGGTCCGCACTCAGACTGTCCATCGCCGGGACGCTCCCGATGCTGCGGATCAGCGCTCGGACGTAAAACCCGATGTCATAGTGCCCTTGTTCCAGGACTCGGATGCCGTAGTTCAACCGTTCCCTGGCTGATTGGTAAGCACGCTCGTTGAGGGCATATGTCCGGTAAAGTGCGCCCATCGTCGACGATTCTTCGGCCGCCTCGAGAGCACGAGCCTGTGCATCGATGAAGCCATCGACCTGCGCGTGGTAAAACGCCACGCGAGACCGCATGAACTCATTGTCGGCAGTCAGGTCCGCGATGTCAGTCTTGTGCGCGCGCGCATCCGACAGCGCTCGGGCGTGGAACTCGATAGCAGTAGAACGCGCCGACTCGAAGTCTTCCTCGATTTTCAATGCGCGGATGCCGACACGTCTGAACACCTCTGAATACGCATCGTTGATCGAGCCGCGAAACGCGGACGCGCGTGCGGTGAGTGGTTGAACGAGGGATTCTTCTTGCGATGGGCTTCGGAACGAGATGAGTACTTCGCGCAGTAGTTCCGTGTAGATGTTAAGCGCAAGGGACTGCGCTTCCGCGACGCGGAATTGCTTGCTGAACATGCGACTCGCGGCAACACTCTCGAGTGTCGGGACCGTTTCGACCGCGTTCTCGAGACCAGACGGATCGCGCACGTTGTCGTTGATCAACTCAATAAATTCAGCTTGGTGTTCGAAATACTCTTCAGCTTTGCGATCGGCGATGGCGTGCGCAACGGCCGCTCCGGCGGCAGCAAATAGCGCTATGACGCACAGGGCAGCGACCAGAATTTTCGACCTGAGGGAAATAGTTCGAAATGGACTAAATGATCGCTTTTCATCGGACATATATCAACCCGCGCACAGTTTTTCGCTTTAATTCCGATGAAGACACCGTTCGATCATAGACGGTCACGTTCGACGACTGGCAGGTCAAGCCCTTCCGACCTTGCCCCGCCGAGGTAGTCGCCTTCTTCGCGAGTGGTATCGAGCACCAGCACGTCGCACTTTCCGGGCAGAGGGGGCCGCCCTGCGGCCTAGTGACCAGAGGTGACACGGTTGATCTGCCGCAGGATCCACCACGGCACGAGATCCGCGACCGCCATAAACGCAGTCGATTGCCAGCCAACCGGATAATGCGGGCCCCGTGGGATCAGCGAGGATCGGCTTTCTGCGATCCTCAGAATCGAATCGGCGACATCCTCGGCGGTCAGCGAAATACCCAATGCCCGGTGCTCCCGGTGTCCAGCCCTTTTACCATGTCCGTCGCAACGAACAGCGGCCACACCGCACGCACCGCGATGTCGTCCGGAGACTTGCCGATCAGGCGGAGTCGACGGAGTTCTGGGATTGCTCGGCTAAGCAGCATCGGCTGTGCGGCGCTGAGCCGGGGCAGCCGACGGCGCGGCTTAGCTTGCCCGGGGGCGATCGGACGTCACAACCCAATGTATGCCGCACGGGCTGACGAGCAGACATTTCAAAGGCCAGGCACACCGACACCAGTCTGCCCTGCTTGGGCGCAGGTACGGGCCACGCAGCCACGCCTGTCATTAGGTCATGTCGATGTCCAGCATCAGCAAGCCGTCGGTAGCGCGACACCAACTGCATTCTGGTTGTATGGGACACATTGTCCCATACAACCCTTGATTGGACACGCCGTCCAGGTTAGGTTCCGGTGTATGGCCGATCGTTAATGACGTCCACGGCGTGCGGCTGATTCCAAACCGCCCATGGAAGGAGGCGCGCCATGCGCCCGGAGAACGTCCCGGAAACCACCATTGCCGGTGAGGCACAGGCCGCGCCGAATTGGCAGAAGACCGCGTGCATCCTGTGCGAGTGCAATTGCGGACTAGAGGTCGAGGTGAATGGTCGGAGTTTGGCCAAGATCCGCGGCGATAAGGACCACCCGGGTTCGGCGGGCTACACGTGCGAAAAGCCGCTCCGCCTCGATAAGTATCAAAGCACGTCGACTCGACTGACGAGTCCCCTGCGTCGGCGCAAGGACGGCACTTACGAAGAAATCGATTGGGAAACCGCACTCGATGAGATCGCGGCGAAGTTAGCTGACATTAAACGCCGGCATGGCGGTGACAAGATCTTCTACCAGGGTGGCGGCGGTCAGGGGAATCACCTCGGCGGAGCGTACGGTCGCGCCCTCTTTCACGGGCTTGGCGCCAAGTACATGTCCAATCCTCTCGCACAGGAGAAAACGAGCGAGGGCTGGGTTGACCAGGAGCTTTACGGTGGGCATACCTCAGGAGATTTCGAGCGCACCGAAGTTGCCATTTTCATCGGCAAGAATCCGTGGCAATCGCACGGGGTTACTCGAGCACGGGCCACTCTGCGCGAGCTGGCTCGGGACCCGGATCGTTCGATCATTGTCATTGATCCGCGGAGGTCCGAAACGGCCGAACTCGCGGACTACCACTTGCAACTGAAGCCTGGTACCGATGCGTGGTGCGTCGGTGCAATAGTGGCGACGCTCGTGCAAGAAGATCTTGTGAATCACGCCTTCCTGAATCACCACACCACTGGTAGTGCCGCGGTGCTGGAGATGCTGGGCAGGATCGACATCGCGCAATATGCGAAACGTTGTGGCGTACCCGAGACTCAGATTCGAGCAGCCGCGCGGCGAATCGCAGCGGCCGAAAGCGCGGCGACCTACGAGGACCTGGGCGTGCAGCAATCCCCGAACAGCACGCTTGTCGCGTACCTGAATAAGCTGATGTGGATCCTTACCGGCAACTTCGCCAAGCCCGGGGGCGTGCATATCCATTCGTGGGTCTTCCCTATCGCGGGGCGCTGGCACAATGTCCAGAGCCAAGATCCCGGCCCACGGACGGCAGGCGCGCGGCGCATGATCGGACAAGCCGCGATGCGATGGGGGACACCGGCTCTGCGTCGGACGACTGCGACGGCGACGCGATTACCTGCTGGCGGCCGGTTGTCGGCTAGCGTGGCTGACCACGTTGTGGCCGCCTTCTACTCCGCGATATCGGTCGATATCGCACGGACCATCGTCGACGTGCTCAGCGGAAACACCGCACCGACAATGACACCGGTAACCGGAGCTAGAGTCATCAGCGGCCTGATTCCGTGCAATTCCATTACCGAAGAGATTCTCACCGATCATCCATCTCGGTTCCGCGCAATGTGGGTAGACGCATCCAACCCGGTACATTCTCTCGCCGAGTCGGCGAGGTTTCGGCAGGCCATGCGGGCACTTGAGCTCACGGTCGTCGTCGATGTCGCCTTCACTGAGACAGCCCGCGAGGCCGATTATGTCTTGCCGGCGTCAAGTCAGTTCGAGAAGTACGAGGCGTCACTGTTCACGTTGCATTTCCCACACAACAACTTCCAGCTGCGCCATCCGATCATCGAGCCACTGCCGGGCACTCGCTCCGAGCCCGAGATCTATGCGGCGGTACTCGACCGTCTAGGCGTCGTGGACGAGCAACTGGTGGAGGACTTGACCGCTGCTGCCAAGGCAGGAAGAAGCGCTTTTGCGCTCACCTTTTTCGCCACCATCGGCAGGCAACCCGAGCTTGCGGGGCTGACCCCCTACCTGCTGTATCGAAGCCTCGGATCGGTGATGTCAGCCGGACAGAAATCACTTGCCCTGATTTGGGCCCTTGCACATGTATGCGTCATCGGCAACCCGGACGCAGTGGCTCGTGCAGGTTTCACAGAACGCGGATTCGCTCAAGGTGAGCAATTGTTTGAGGCAATTGTGGCGCGCCGCGAAGGTGTGACGTTTGCTGAAGACCGCTACGAGGATGCCTGGGGTTACATCCAGCACGCCGATGGAAAGATTCACATGGCCATCCCGGAGTTGATCGAGGAACTCGCGCTTATCGACGCCGTGGAGCCGAACTACACTTCCGACGAATTTCCATTTGTTCTGTCAGCGGGCGAACGTCGATCGTTTACCGCCAACGTCATCATTCGCGATCCCGACTGGCGTCGGCGTGACAGAGAAGGCGCTCTGCGTATGGCGCCCGAGGATGCCGAACGCCTCGGAATCGTCGAAGGGGACCGCGTCCGAATCACCACCGAATCGGGTTCAGCGCCAGCAGTCGTGGAGGTGAGTGACATCATGCAGGAGGGTCACGTCTCGTTGCCCAACGGCATGGGTGTCATTCACCCGGACGACGACGGCGTTGAGACGACCGTTGGAGTTCCCCCGAACACGCTCACCACACTCGCTCGCCGAGACAAATTCTGGGGTAATCCCTGGCACAAGACCGTGCCCGCCCGCATTGAGAAGGTGCCAAACGTCCAGGCGGGGCAAGCGTAGCCGAATTTGATTAATTCCGCCGATGAGGGAATCGCCGAGGTGAATAGTCCATCGAATTCGACCGCGACTACGTGCAGTGGTTGCAGGGATCTACGTCCACCATCAGGTCATGCCCAGCAATGACATGAGACCACGTCAGAAAACCCTCGTCGGCATGTTCAACCATGTGCTCACGACATATGCCGAGGGTTTCATGTCCGCCTTCACGAGGGTCCATGCCCGCTCTTACGGAAAGCCGCTCGGGCGATTGTTCGACTTGTATTTCCCCGCCCCGGTATTCGCGCTCACTGTTCGAGGACGGAGGACGGGGGCGCCGAGAACCGTCATGTTGATCCTGACCAGGGACGGTGACGACCTCGTCGTCGCCGGATCCAACGGCGGCAACCCGAAGCTTCCGGCCTGGTACTTGAACCTGCGCGAAGCGGGCGAGGCGATAGCCACGATCGACAACAGGCAGATTGCTGTTCGATTTCGCGAAGTGTCCGAATCCGAACGTGAACGGTACTGGGGTCTCTTGACCAAGAACTATCGGCATTTCGATACGTATGACGCGATGACCTCGCGCAAGATACCGCTCGGTGTCTTGGAGCCGCTGAACGCTTAGCAGAAGCGTGACATAAGTCAATTTCCCATTGCTGACGACGGTCCGATATTTGGGCCGGTTGTGACGGGGCGGGTTCCAGTCAACGTCGCAACAAGAGTGGATTTCGAGAGGCTATCAGAGCACCGAAAATTTCTGCCGGGGTGCGGTTATCGAGGATGAGTCTGGGTCGGGAATTGATCTCGTCTTCGACGGAGCGGAGGTGCTCGTCGGTGTAGATACCGAGATCGGTGCCTTTCGGAAAGTACTGGCGAAGTATTCCGTTCGCGTTCTCGTTGCTGCCGCGCTGCCAGGGAGAGTGGGCTCACAGAAGTAGATGGTGATGCCGAGATCCGCTGCGATCGCTTTGTGCCGCGCAATGACCACTCCGTGGATCCCGCAGCGATCGGGCAGATGATTGACGTGCACACCGGCCTGACCGGCATCACCGTCACCATGGCCGTGTACACGCCGTTCGTGCTGTTTGTGACGAAGACTCTTCTGGCACCTCAATCGTGCGGTTACCGTCGATTGTATGGGTGCGACACTTTCACCCCGGCTTCGCGAAATCGTAGACGCACTGCCACTGAGCCCAGGCATGCGAGTGCTGGAGATAGGCTGTGGAACCGGTGCGGCAGCCCGGGAGATCGCACGACGCAGTGAAGGCGTTAGCGTGCTGGCAATCGATCGATCCCCCAGAGCGATTGCCCGTACGATCGGGCGATCTCAACCGGGGATCGCCGCGGGCACGCTGAGCTATCGTCAGGCCGCAATCGAAGTGTTCGACTTGGCAGAAGATGAGCAGCGTTTCGATCTTGCATTTGCGGTACGAGTGGGCGCGCTTGACGGACGGCACCCCGAACTCGCCGATCGGGCGCTGGCAAGGATCTGCGCCGCCCTGAAGCCGTCAGGAATTCTGATCGTGGACGGCGGCGATCCTCTGTCGCGGGCGGCGCTGGTGTCCGGCCTGGGCAAGGATTAGGTCCCACAGGCGGAGGGGGTTGCCAGGTCGGCAGTTGCCGTCTTACAGCAAGCCCCGAATCGCAGTCTCGAACCCCGAGACGTGCGACAACGTCAATCTCTCCGCTGTTTCTGCGTCACCATCTGCGATTGCGTGCAGTAGCGCAACATGCTCGACGACATGGCTAGCGACATCCGGCAGCCGGTCGAGAAAGAGACACCAGATTCGGGTGGCATGGGAGTCGAGACTCACGAGTATGTCTTCGAGGTAGGGATTTCCGGCGGCTCGATAGATTTCGCGGTGGACACGGATGTCTTTGCGCAGGACCTCACGCGAGTCCTCCCCCGGCCTGATCTGGCTGATTTCGTCAGCGAGCGCAGAGAGCCGTGCACGGGTTTCTGCCGAAGCCGACCGTGCCGCTCGTGCCGCCGCTGTCGGCTCGAGCTGTTTGCGGATCTCTGATATGTCGGACAGATCCGTCATATCCACTCCGGTGGCGAATGTGCCGCGACGCGGATACGCAACGACGAGCCGTTCCCTCTCGAGACGCTTGAGCGCCTCGCGGACGGGCGTACGGCCGAATCCAAATTCGTCGGCGAGGCGATCATCATTGATGGGCTCGCCCGGCCGGATATCCAGCATGATGAGACGCTCACGCACCAGCTCGTAGGCACGGTCAGCATGAGTGCCGACAGCGGGCAAGGTATCCAGGAGTGCCGGCTGTGCCATTTTTGTCTCCGCTCTCGTCCGGGGTCTTGACCTAAGTCTCGCACTAACCTTACTCTACAACAACGTTGATATATCAGTATCTTCGTTCCTGATCCTTCAGAGGGGCGACCAATGACTGTGCAGACTGACGAACTCACCCAAGCGATTACTAACCCAACGCTTAGCCATCCCCTTGCCGCTCTAGATCCCGATGTGCACCAAGCGATATCTGCCGAGCTTCGGCGGCAGCAGGACACACTCGAAATGATTGCGAGCGAGAACTTCGCGCCCTTCGCCGTAATGCAGGCGCAAGGTTCGGTCCTCACCAATAAATACGCGGAGGGCTATCCCGGCCGCCGCTATTACGGCGGATGTGAACACGTCGATGTGATCGAACAACTCGCTATAGACCGCTTGAAGTCGCTGTTCGGTGCGGAGTACGCCAACGTCCAGCCCCATTCCGGAGCACAGGCCAATGCGGCGGCTATGTCCGCACTCCTCGAGCCGGGCGACACAATCCTTGGTCTCGCACTTGCCCACGGCGGCCACCTGACACACGGGATGAAGCTCAACTTCTCGGGCAAGCTCTACAACGTGGCGGCCTACCACGTGCGCGAAGACACCCACGTCATCGACATGGAGGAAGTGGAGCGGCTCGCCCGCGAACACCGGCCTAAGCTCATCCTTGCGGGCTGGTCCGCGTATCCGCGACAGCTTGATTTCGCGGCATTCCGCCGGATCGCCGACGAGGTGGGCGCCTACCTGATGGTCGATATGGCCCACTTCGCCGGGCTCGTCGCGGCCGGACTGCATCCGTCTCCCGTGCCGCATGCGCATGTCGTCACGTCAACCACACACAAGACTTTGGGCGGCCCGCGCGGTGGCGTGATCCTCACCAACGACAAGGACCTGGCGAAGAAGTTCAACTCGTCGGTCTTCCCCGGCCAGCAGGGCGGACCGCTTGAACATGTGATCGCCGCGAAGGCCGTTTCATTCAAACTCGCCGCGCAGCCTGAGTTCCGGGAGCGTCAGGAGCGCACCCTCAAAGGCGCCGCACTCATCGCTGAAAGGCTCCTGCGTGACGACTCTCGCGCAGCCGGCCTCAACGTGGTGAGCGGCGGCACTGACGTGCACCTCGTTCTCGTAGATTTGCGTGACTCCGAACTCGACGGCAAGCAAGCCGAGGACCGCCTCCACCATGTCGGTATCACTGTGAACCGGAATGCTGTTCCGTTCGATCCGCGACCACCCATGGTGAGTTCGGGTGTTCGTATCGGCACGCCCGCACTGGCGACCCGTGGATTCACCGTTGACGCGTTCTCAACTGTTGCCGACATCCTCAGCCTCGCACTGCGCCCCGGCACCGATTCTGACGCTCTCGACAGTCTCAGAAGCCGTGTCAGCTCACTTGCCGCGCAATTCCCGCTCTACCCCGACCTCACGGAGGCAACCCGATGACGTCTCAGCCCCCCGGCGCCCACCTGCCCGACCATCCAGAATTCCTGTGGCGCAACCCAGAACCGAAGAAGGCGTACGACGTCGTCATTGTTGGCGGTGGCGGACACGGTTTGGCGACCGCGCACTACCTCGCGAAGAACCACGGCATCACCAACATCGCCGTCCTCGAAAAAGGCTGGCTTGCCGGTGGCAACATGGCGCGCAACACGACAATCATTCGCTCCAACTACCTCTGGGACGAGAGCGCCGGCATTTACGAGCACTCCCTGAAACTGTGGGAGGGCCTCGAGGAAGACCTCGGCTACCCCATCCTGTTCAGCCAGCGCGGCGTCCTCAATCTCGCACACACACTGCAGGATGTCCGCGACAGCGTGCGCAGAGTGGAGGCGAACAAGCTCAACGGTATCGACGCGCAATGGGTCGGCCCCGATGAGGTGAAGAAGCTGTGCCCCATCATCAATATCTCCAGCGACATTCGCTACCCCGTGCTCGGCGCTACGTACCAGCCGCGTGCGGGCATCGCCAAGCACGACTACGTCGCCTGGGGTTTTGCCCGCCGTGCTGACGAGGCCGGGATCGACATCATCCAGAACTGCACGGTCACTGGCTTCATCAAGCAAGACAACCGAGTTGTCGGTGTCCGCACCACGCGCGGTGACATAGCCGCCGGAAAGGTCGCGCTGTGCGCCGCGGGGCACACCTCGACTTTGACGGACATGCTGGGTTTCCGCACACCGCTGCAGAGCCATCCGCTGCAGGCGCTCGTTTCCGAACTCCTCGAACCGGTGCACCCCACGGTCGTCATGTCGAACCACGTTCACGTCTACGTGTCGCAGGCACACAAGGGCGAACTGGTCATGGGAGCCGGTATCGACTCCTACAACGGATACGGTCAGCGCGGCGCCTTCCACATCATCGAACGCCAGATGGCTGCCGCGGTCGAATTGTTCCCGGCATTCGCCCGGGCACACCTGCTGCGGACGTGGGCCGGAATCGTTGACACCTGCCCTGACGCCTCACCAATCGTTGGGCGCACCCCGTACGACAACGTGTACCTCAACTGTGGCTGGGGCACTGGAGGTTTCAAAGCGACACCCGGTCTCGGCTGGTGCTTCGCGGACACCATCGCGAACGACGAGCCACACCCGTACATCGCCCCGTTCAGTCTCGACCGCTTCGTGTCCGGCGCACTCGTCGACGAGCACGGCGCAGCCGCGGTTGCCCACTGAGGATCAAGGAGCAGCACATGCAACTCATCACCTGCCCATGGTGCGGCGCCCGCGAGGAAACCGAGTTTCACTACGGCGGCGAAGCACACGTCGCCTACCCTGCGGACCCAGCGGAGCTTACCGACGAGGAATGGGCGCACTTCGTTTTCTTCCGGGCAAATCCGAAAGGCCCCTTCGCGGAACGCTGGCACCACGCCGCCGGATGCCGGCGGTGGTTCAACGCAATTCGTGACACAGCCACGTACCGATTCCACAAGGTCTACCGACTCGACGAGCAAAGGCCGGCGATCCAGTGAGCGCACCATTTCGCACCCCACAGGGCGGTCGCATCGACCGCAGCACCCAGTACACCTTCACCTTTAACGGCCAGCAACTGAGCGGGCACCCCGGTGACACCATCGCCTCCGCCCTCCTCGCGCACGGCATCCACCACATCACCAGCAGCATCAAGCTGGGCCGCCCACGCGGAATTACCGCCGCTTGGGCGGAAGACACCGGTGGCCTCGTCCAGATAGAGGAGCCGTTCCCCGAGCCAATGCTGCTCGCGACAACCGTTGAGTTGTTCGACGGTCTGGTCGCACGGGGGGTCCCGGGCCAGGGCCGGCTCGCGGAGATCCCCGACTCCGCAAAGTACGACAGCAAACACGCACATGCCGACATCCTCGTCGTCGGGGCCGGACCTGCTGGTCTCGCTGCTGCACTGACTGCCGCCCGTTCGGGCGCGCGCGTCATCCTTGTCGATGAACACAGTGAAGCGGGCGGGTCCCTGCTGGGCTCTCCTGAGACTATCGATGGCCGGCCAGCCCTTGACTGGGTCCGTTCCGCAGCTGCGGAGCTTGCGACGTACCCGGAGGTCCTTCACCTGCAGCGGACCACCGCGTTCGGTAACTACGATGACGGGTTCGTCCTCGCGCTCGAGCGGCGTACCGACCACCTGGGTTTCACCGCACCTACTGCGCTCAGCCGTCAGCGGGTGTGGCGCATCCGAGCTCGCCACATCATTGTGGCGACCGGCTCGCACGAGCGCCCAATTGTCTTCAGTGACAACGACCGCCCCGGAATCATGCTGGCGGGAAGTGCACGGACATTCCTGCACCGCTACGGTGTCGCCGTTGGCCGCAACGCCGTCATCTTCACAACAAACGACAGCGCGTACGCGGCCGCGATCGATCTGCACGACGCCGGGGTCACAATCGAGGCTGTTGTCGACGCCCGCGACATTACACCGGAGAAATGGCACAACGCGTGCGCCAAGCGCGGAATAGTCGTCCGCGCGGGTTCAGTGGTGACGGGCACCCGTGGGGATGAACGAATCACCCACGCGCTCGTTGCGCCGCGCGGTGCCGAACGCGACGCTGCCCCAATCGAGTGTGACTCCCTGCTGGTGAGTGGCGGCTGGAACCCGGCAGTGCATCTGTTTAGCCAGGTTCGCGGCACACTGCGATTCGACGATGCGCTCGGGGCCTTCGTGCCGGATGGAGCCGTGCCTGGACTCGCGGTATCGGGTTCAGCAAACGGTGTGTTCACGCTGGGCGCGTGTTTACGTGAGGGGCAGTCCGCTGCGACCGCAGCGCTCGATTCACTCGGATTTACCTACAGCCTGCAGTCAATCGGCTCCGCGTCATCGAGTAATTCGTCCGGGAAGCCGCTCGTGCTGTGGCGAGTCCCCGATACCGCGCGTGAGGACACCCAATTTGTCGACCTGCAGCGCGACGCTACCGTTGCTGATCTGGCACGGGCAGTCGGTGCGGGCCTGCATTCGGTCGAACACGTCAAGCGATACACCACTATCGGTACCGCGCACGATCAAGGCAAGACGTCGGGCATCATCGCTTCAGGTATCACTGCGGAATTACTAGGGCAGCCGATCCAGGAACTCGGGACCACAACGTTTCGTCCGCCCTACACGCCGGTCGCGTTCGCCGCACTGGCCGGCCGCAGCCGCGGTAGCCTGTTCGACCCGGAACGCGTTACCGCCGTGCATGATTGGCATGTCTCCCACGGCGCTGTGTTCGAAGATGTCGGACAGTGGAAGCGGCCCCGCTACTATCCCCTGCCCGGGGAGGACATGCACGAGGCTGTTCTGCGCGAGTGTGCCGCGGCGAGGCGCGATGTCGGGATCCTTGACGGCTCAACGCTCGGCAAGATCGACGTGCAAGGCCCAGATTCCGGCACCTTCCTCGATCTCATCTATACGAACATGATGAGCACGCTCAAGGTCGGGATGGTCCGCTACGGCGTGATGTGCGGAGTCGATGGCATGGTTATCGATGACGGCACCGTGATGCGACTCGATGATGAGCGGTTCCTCGTATTCACCACCACGGGCGGTGCCGCGAAGATACTCGAGTGGATGGAGGAGTGGCTGCAAACCGAGTGGCCGCACCTGCGGGTCCGCCTGACCTCTGTGACCGAGCACTGGGCAACGTTCCCGGTTGTCGGACCGAAGTCGCGCGCGCTCATCGGCGACCTCTTCCCGGATCTCGATGTTTCCAACGAAAACTTCCCGTTCATGGCCTGGCGCGACACGCACTTTGGTGACGTACCCGTTCGGGTGGCACGCATCAGCTTCTCCGGGGAACTCGCTTTCGAGGTCAACGTCAGCACGTGGTACGCACTGTCGCTCTGGGAAGCGCTCGTCACCGCAGGCGAGCAGTATGGCATCACCCCCTACGGCACCGAGACTATGCACGTGCTGCGGGCCGAAAAGGGCTACCCCATCGTCGGACAGGACACCGACGGTACCGTCACGCCGCAGGACCTCGGCATGACCTGGGTGGTGTCGAAGAAGAAGCGCGACTTTGTCGGAAAGCGCTCGTTCTCACGAGCAGAGAACCAGAACCCGCTGCGCAAACAGCTCGTCGGGGTGGTGCCTATCGATGGGCAGACGTTCATTCCTGAGGGCGCTCAGCTCATCGAGCAGGTCTCCGATGGTGTGCTGCCGCCGCCCCCAGTGCCGATGCTCGGACATGTCACCTCGAGCTACCACAGCGCTGCGCTGGGACGTCCGTTCGGGCTAGCCCTGGTGAAAGGCGGCCGGTCGCGCGTCGGCGAAGTGATCCACGTACCTCTCGAAGGGCAACTCGTTCCCGTCGAGATAACCAGTTCTGTTCTTGTCGATCCGGAAGGAGCGCGCCGCGATGGCTAGAGTTCTCACCCCGGCTAGTCCGCTGGAGGCCTGGGAAGAGCGCTTTTCCGCGCTCGCCCCGGCCGTGAGCATCACGGAAGAGCCGTTCACGACGATGACCACGCTGTGGGTCGACCCGTCGGGTCCGGGCGGGCGCGCCGCCTCCGGCACACTCGGCGTCGAACTGCCTACCACACCCTCCACGTGCGTCACACACGGAGGGACGACCGTGGTGTGGATGGGGCCCGAGGAGTGGCTTGTCACTTCCGCCTCACCGGCTCCGGCGCTAGAGAATGACTTACGGTCGGCGGTGGCACCGCACGGCGGTAGTGCAACTGATGTTTCTGGTCAGCGCACCGTAGTTCATCTGAAGGGGTCGCGTGCGCGTGACATCCTGGAGAAGGGGTGCTCGATCGACCTGCATCCGCGTGCCTTCACCAGAGGCTCTGCGGTGCAAACCATGCTGGACCAGGCAGGTGTCGTCCTCATCGCGCTCGATGACGCTGGCACTGATTACCGGATTCTCGTGCGCTCGTCGTTCGCCCACTACCTGGCCAGCTGGCTGCTTGACGCAGCTGCGGAATTCACTCTCGGAAGCCAGTAACGTTCCCTCGTTCAAAGGAACCTCCATGAGAGCAAACATGATTCCGACCGACCGCCACTACACCCCGGGACATAGCTGGCTGGCGCTTCCTCCGGGTGCGCGCTTTGCTGACTACCCGATCCGTGCCGGTGTTACCGACATCCCCATCGCGCCTGGTGGTGACGTCGTGGCTGTCGAGCTTCCCGGGGTCCGTGACGACGTCCGTGCCGGTACCGAATGTGCCGTGCTGCGGATGTCGTCCGGGGCGGTCGTCACTGTGTGTTCGCCGATCAGCGGACTCGTCACCATTACCAATCAGGATGTGCAAGCGAATCCGCAACTGGCCATGGATGATCCGTTTTACAAGGGGTGGCTGTTCGCCATTCTGCCCACATCGGCGTCCTCGATGGATGGGCTCCTCACGCCTGCGCAGTACGCGCGCATACTCACGAAGGGGGACGACGGATGACAGTCAGCGTCTTCGATCTCTTCTCCGTTGGCATCGGACCGTCAAGCTCACACACCGTTGGGCCGATGCGGGCAGCTGCCCGCTTCGCCGCGGAGGTGCGCGAACGCGGCCGGCTTGATGACGTCACTGACGTCCAGGTGAACCTGTACGGATCGCTCGCAGCTACCGGCAAAGGCCACGGCACCATGCCCGCGGTGCTGCTCGGGCTGGAAGGCAACCATCCGGAAACCATTACCACCGACTACCTCGAGGAGCGCATCACGACGATCCGTTCGACGGGATGCATCACCCTCGGCGGTACACAGAAGGTGAAACTGAGCGAAGACGATATCGTTCTTCACCCGCTGACAGCGCTGCCGTTTCACCCCAACGGTATGACGCTCAGCGCTTTTGCGGGTGAAGCGACTGTTGTCCACGAGGAAACGTATTTTTCGGTCGGGGGCGGATTTGTCGTCACCGAAGCGGAAGCGTCGCAGCCGCCGCCGCCCGCGGTCGGCGGACTCACCTTCACCTCAGCGAAGGAACTCATCGAGCTAACCGATCAGTTCGAATGCTCTATCAGTGAGGTCATGCACCGGTCGGAATGCGAAAAGCGTTCTGCTCATGACGTTCACGAACGGCTGCTGCACATCAGGGACGTGATGCGCGAGTGCGAAGAAACCGGAATCTCTCGTTCCGGCTATCTGCCGGGCACGCTGAGAGTTCGTCGTCGCGCGCGCGATTGGTTCCTGAAGCTCAGCGCGGAGGACCCGGACAGGCAGCCCGAGTTCGCCGAGGATTGGGTGAACCTCGTCGCGCTGGCGGTGAACGAGGAAAACGCCTCGGGCGGCAGGATCGTGACCGCGCCAACCAACGGCGCGGCTGGCATCATTCCCGCAGTGCTGCACTACGCCGTCCACTACACCCCAGCGGGACGTATGGACGCGGATGACACCGCCATTCGTTTCTTGCTCACCGCCGGCGCAATCGGCTCGCTCTACAAGGAGCGCGCATCGATCTCCGGCGCGGAGGTCGGCTGCCAGGGTGAGGTAGGTTCTGCCGCATCCATGGCCGCTGCTGGTTTGGCTGAAGTTCTTGGCGGTTCGCCGCGCCAGGTCGAAAATGCGGCTGAGATCGCCATGGAACACAGCCTGGGGCTGACATGTGATCCGATCGCTGGGCTCGTGCAGATCCCATGTATTGAGCGCAACGCAATCTCTGCGGGCAAGGCAATCAACGCAGCACGCATGGCGTTGCGGGGCGATGGCACACACCGCGTCAGCCTGGACCAGGTGATCGAAACCATGCGTTCAACTGGGGCGGACATGCTGTCGAAGTACAAGGAGACGTCGATGGGCGGACTGGCCATCAACGTCGCCGTGAATCACGTGGAATGCTGAATGTTTAGCACCGTCCGTGCCGGGTATCTCGCTCGGCGAAAGGATGGTGAATACTGTGACTGATAAGGACAGCGGCCCAGAATCTGGCGTCAAGGGCGTCGTCGAGGACGTAAAGGGCAAAGTGAAGGAAGCCGCGGGCGCGGTGACTGGAAACGACTCACTGCAGCGTGAAGGTGCGGCTCAACAGGACAAGGCCGAAAACCAGCGCGAGGTGGCGCAAAAGGAAGCCGAAGCCGAGAAGGCACGCGGCCAGGCTGCCGCTGACGAGGCACGGGAAGCCTCCGAACAGTAAATTCACAGGCGTTCACCCGGTCCGCGCTAGGCGGGCCGGGTGTTCCTATTCAGGGCAGCTCACACGTGCCGCGCGGTCGCGGCCGCCCGTTCCACTTCCCAGAAAGCCCGCATCGACAGGATCTTGCCGTCATCGTCGACCTTGTACACCGTGATCAGATCGGTGTCGACGCGGTAGCCGCCCGGCAAGTACGACGTGATGGTGCCGACGTTGGCGACCTCATTCCCGCATGCGTGGGAGTCGCGCATAGTGAAGTCGAAGCGGTCAACCTTCGCGATCGCGGTGTCCCAGAACGCCGCGATTCCCCGATGCCCGTGGTGGCCCTGGGCTGCCGGGTCGAAACCAGACGGTCCAACCGGGTCTTCGACGACCGCGTTCGCAGCGAACAGCGCCAGCCACTCTTCTTTGTTGCCCGCGTCGACGGCTCGCATCGAGCGCAGCGCTGCGACGCGCGCCGGCGGCTGGCCCGCATTCTCATCCCAGCTGACTGTTACGGCCACGGTGTTCACCTATCCGATCGGAAGTGAGATCGACTTGTATTCGATGTATGGTTCGATGCCTTCTGGGCCGAACTCACGCCCGAAGCCACTCGACTTGTAACCGCCGAACGGTGAGGTGAAATCGAGCAGGTACTGGTTGATACCCAGTGTTCCTGTACGCACCTTCCGGGCTACGTCGACACCATGCTCGACGTCGGACGTCCATACGGACCCTCCAAGGCCGTAGGCAGAGTCGTTTGCGATGCGGATCGCGTCCGCCTCGTCGTCGTATGGAATAACCGCCAGGACGGGCCCGAAGATCTCTTCCTGAGCAATCCGCATGTGGTTGTCGACGTCCGCGAACACCGTTGGGCGCACATACCAGCCCCGATCAAGCCCGTCCGGCATGCCGTTTCCGCCGGTTGTTATGCGGGCCCCTTCTTCTTGTCCGAGCGAGATATAGCCGTCGACACGCTGCTGCTGACGTCGTGACACCATCGGGCCGATGTAGTTTGCGGCATCGAGCGGGTCCCCTACCGGAAGCCCTTGCGCCATTGCCGTAACGGCATCCACAACCTCGTCATACCGCTGCCGCGAGGCGAGGATCCGTGTCTGCGCGATGCATGCCTGGCCGCTATTGAGCAGCGATGCGAGTGGCAGTCGCTCGATCGTCATGGCGAGGTCCGCGTCGTCCAGGATTATCGCGGCCGACTTCGCACCGAGTTCGAGCGTGACGCGCCGCAGGTCTTGCCCACAAAGAGACGCAATTCGCCTGCCCGCGGACGGCGAGCCGGTGAAGGATATTTTGTCGACGCCGCGGTGTGTCACCAAATGCTCGCCGGTATCGCGGCCCCCAGGGACAATGCTCACAACGCCTTCCGGCAGGCCCGCCTCATCGATTATCTCAGCCAGCGCAAGTGCCGAAAGCGGCACTTCCTCGGAAGGCTTCAGCACCACCGTGCACCCTGCGAGAAGCGCAGGAATGAGCTTGGAAATCGTCGTGAAGTGCGGCACATTCCACGGCGTAATCAGGCCGGCAACACCGGCTGGTTCGCGACGAACGACCACGTCCTGGCCGAAGAAGCCCGTGCGCCGCTCTTCCCACTGGTACTGCGACCCGATGTTCAGGAAGGCCGCGAGCGCCATCGACGTCGCACCGACCTGCCCTACCTGGGAAAACCACAGCGGCGCACCCATTTCGGAGCTTATCAGTTCGGAAAGCTCCGCCTGCCGCGCGTTGTATGCGTCGGTGATTCTCTGCACTGCGGCAAGCCGCTCGGACGGATCGAGTTGTGGCCAGGGCCCCTCATCGAATGCCTGGCGCGCCGCAGCGACGGCGCGGTCGATGTCATCCGGTGTGCCTGCCGGGGCTGAACCCACCGTCTCCTCGCTGTGTGGCGAGATAACGTCGACTCGCTGCTCACTTGAGGGCGCGGCCCAGTGACCGCCGATGTACAGCTCTTTGTATTCGCGCATGAAGTCCCTCACCTGGTTTTCTGAAGTCGGTCGACCGCGTCCCCGTACTCGGACACGAGTTCTGACATCAAGTCGGCGACTGGCCGCACAGCATTCATCCGGCCGACGATTTGGCCAACCGGCATCGCGACGACCGACGGGTCGTGTGAGGCCGCGATGCGCTGGTGCGCCTCCGCAACGAGGAGGTTCTGCAGGGGCATCGGAAGCGGCTTTGGTGCACCGGGTTGTTGCCAGGCGTCGGTCCACCGTGATTTGAGCAGCCGCGCTGGTTTTCCTGAGTAGATGCGTGAGCGGACTGTGTCGGACGAGGTCGCGGCAACGAGCGCCTCTTGCATCGTCGACGAGTTGTTCATCGACTCCAGGTACTCGGTGGTGGTCAGCCAGTACGAGCCCATCCACACGCCGCATGCCCCGAGCGCCAGCGCGGCCGCGACCTGCCGGCCGGATCCAATGCCGCCCGCGGCGAGGACGGGAACGTCCGCTCCCACTGTGTCCACGACCTCAGGCAGAAGCACCATCGACGCAATCTCTCCAGTGTGTCCGCCGGCCTCGTAGCCCTGTGCGACGACGATGTCGACGCCGTTGTCGACGTGGCTTCGGGCATGCACCGCTTTACCCGCGAGTGCCGCAACTTTCACATCTCGTGCGTGTGCCTGCTCAATCACGTCACTCGGCGGCGAACCAAGTGCATTTGCGATCAGTGACACGCGGTGGTTCAAAGCCACGTCGACGTGCGAGCGCGCGACCGAGTGCAGCCAGCCGAGAACACCGCCAGTATCGTCGTTGGCCTGCGATTCAGGCACGCCGAGCTCGCTCAATGTGCGCGCGACGAACTCGCGGTGCTCCTCCGGGATATAGCTGCTGAGTTCCGTTTTCGATCCCTCTTCAGGAATCTTGGACGGCATGACAACGTCGACACCATACGGTTTGCCGTCGGTGTTGGCGTCCATCCAGTCGAGCGTTTTGTCGAGGTCGCTCGCGTCGTTGAAGCGAACGCATCCAAGCACCCCGAGGCCGCCTGCCCGGGTCACTGCCGCGGCGACATGTTCGGACGGAGTGAACGCGACAATCGGATAGTCGATGCCGAACAGATCACACAGTTGCGTATGCATCATTCTCCTCCACGAGGGCCTTTGCCCACGGGTAGTCTGGTTTGCCGCTTGGCTGCCGGTGCACCTCCGGAACCACCCAGTAACTACGTGGCACCTTGTATGCAGCGAGTTTCGTACGGACGTGCGCGTCGAGCTCGCTGATATCGATCGTGGCGCCGTCTCGGGGCTGGACCACTGCGCTCACCCGCTGGCCGAAGCGCTCGTCCGTCGTGCCGATCACCAGGACGTCGAACACGTCAGGGTGCGATTTCAGCGCACCTTCAACTTCTTCAGGGAAGACCTTCTCACCGCCGGTGTTGATACAACCCGAGCCTCGCCCGAGCAGCGTGACTGACCCGTCTTCCTCGTACCGGGCATAGTCGCCGGGGATGACGTACCGCTTACCGTCGATCTCCACAAAGATGGTTTTCGTCTTCTTCTCGTCCTTGTAGTAGCCGAGCGGGACATGCGCGGTGCGCGCCATGCGGCCCACATTGCCGGGCTTCTTTTCGACGAGGTTTCCGTCGTCGTCGATGAGCACGGCTTGTTTCGTGAAGTTGACCTTGGGCCCCTGAGAGTAGTCGCCGTCTTTGGTGACCATTCCAATGCCGGTGAAACCGCTTTCCGAGGAACCGATCGCGTCGGTGAGTACCAGATTTGGGAAGGTGTCGAGGAACTGCTGCTTCACTGACTGCGAGAAGAGTGCGGCATGGCTGGTGACCGCGAGCAGCGAGGACGCGTCGTAGTTGCGCTCAGCGTAGGCGCTGAGCAGTGGGCGCGCCATGGCGTCACCGACGATGGTGAGGACTTGGACTCTGTGCTTCTCGATTGCCTGCCACACTTCGTGCGCGTCGGCTCGAGAGACGAGAACTATCGGGCTGCCGGTGAACAGCGCACCAAATGCCGCCCATTGTGCGGCGCCATGGATGAGCGGTGACATGGTGAGGCGCACCAGGCCCGGGCTGTTCTTTGCGTCATTGGCCATCGTCCACTCATCCGGCACATATTCGCCGGTCATGAAGTTGATGCCACCACCAAGCGCGCGCCACACGTCTTCGTGCCGCCACATCACGCCCTTCGGGTAACCCGTGGTGCCACCGGTGTAGACGACATAGATGTCATCGGAGCTTCGCTCGCCGAAGTCTCGTTGGGGCGATGCGGATGCGAGCGCTTCCTCGTAGACGACGCCACCGTAGGCGGAAAAGTCTTTGCCTGATCCGTCGTCAATAACGACAACATGCCTGATTGACGGAATCTCTGGGAGGACTTCCGCAACGAGGTCACTGAAACTTCGCTCATGTATGAGTGCCGTCAGGTCAGCGTTGTCGAAGAGATAACGCAGTTCGCTCGTCACGTATCGGTAGTTCACGTTGATAGCGACGGCGCGAATCTTGTACACCGCAAACATCGATTCGAGTGCTTCGATCGAGTTGCGTGAATAGATTCCAACGTGGTCGCCTTCACCCACCCCTGCCGCAGCGAGGTGGTGTGCCAGGCGGTTGGCGCGCTCGTCCAGTTCCGCGAAGGTCACCTGACGGTCGCCACAGATGATTGCCGTGCGGTCCGGCACGGCATCGACAGCGTGTTCCAACAGATCAGCGATGTTCAGTGCCATTTCCCCAAACTAGAACATGTTATTGTTTTGAGCAATGGTTATCGCACAGGAGGTTGGAAAATGGTGAATCCAGGCCCGGGGACCGACACCAAAACCGAACCGCACGCGCTCATTGAGCGACGTAACGGCGCATTGATCGTCACCCTCAACCGGCCTCACGCCCGCAACGCGCTAACCGGCGAGATGCTGTCCATTATGACCGAAGCGTGGGACCTTGTGGACGCAGATTCTGAAATCCGTTGCTGCATCCTCACCGGGGCCGGTGGCGCGTTCTGCGCAGGAGCCGACCTGAAGAACATGAGTCAGAACAACCCCGGCAAAGCGATGTCTGGCGGCGGCTGGGATCCCGCCTCGATCCCGGCGCTACTGAAGGGCCGCAGGCTGACGAAGCCATTAATCGCCGCGGTGGAAGGACCCGCCATCGCAGGCGGCACCGAGATACTCCAGGCAACCGATATTCGCGTTGCCGGAGAGAGCGCGAAGTTCGGCATTTCTGAGGTGAAGTGGAGCCTCTTCCCCATGGGCGGATCCGCGGTGCGTCTCCCCCGCCAGATCCCCTACACCGTCGCCGCGGATTTATTGCTCACCGGACGACACATCACCGCCGCCGAAGCCAAAGACATCGGCCTCATCGGCCACGTCGTCCCCGACGGCACCGCGCTGGACAAGGCCCTCGAGATTGCGGAGCAGATTTGCGCCAACGGGCCGGTCGCCGTGGGCGCGATTCTGCAGACCATGCGCGACACCGAGGCGATGCCCGAAGAAGAGGCTTTCAAGATCGAGTCGAAGATCGGGATCAGGGTCTTCCTGAGCGAGGACGCCAAAGAAGGGCCCCGGGCGTTCGCGGAGAAGCGCAAGCCGGTGTTTCGGGGGCAGTGACGCTGGCACTTCGCAGCCTTTAGCGACAGTTTTCGCCGATTTCACGGGGGAGGCGTCGCTAGCGGCTGCGAAGTGCGTGACGAAGGCCCTGAAGCTCACCGTTCGGGGACCTTTTCCCATAGCGCAGCCATGGCAGCTCGGCGCACGCTGTGACGGTTAACATCCGCCCGTTGCCCAGGGAGTGCCCGTGCCGCCAACAACAGCCCTCGCTGCCCCGCCGCCCGGCGCGATCCCGGCGCGCACCGCCAGAATCCCGCTGCGCGTCGTCATCGCCGTCGCGCTTCCAGCCCTCTTCGGCGTGCTCTCGGGATTGATCACGCCGCGAGGGCCAATCACCACAGGCGAGGGCCTAGCGACCATGGCGCTCGCGCTGGTCACGGGATTGCTCGCAGGGAGTGCCGCCCGCAATAGGTGGGCGTTGCTCTTCGCGCCCCTCGCCTTTGTTATTGCGCTGGAACTCGCCCGCCTCCCAGTGACAGGACCGACGGTCGACGCGATTCGCGTGAGCACTCAATTCGGGTTCATTGCCTTCGCGACCGGACGCGGTGTGCACGGCCTTCTGGCGATAGCTCCTCTCATGCTCGGCGTGGCGCTCGGCGCTGCGTACGCGAAGCGCCGGAGCGGCTCCACTCCCCAGTACCGCGGACTCGCGGGCCGCATCTGGGCGTACTTCCGCCGGACGATGACCGTTGTGCTTGCTATCCTGCTCGCCGCACTCGCAGTGGGGATTGCCCGGCCAGCGAGCACCGATCCGATCATCGATGCGAATGGAGCTCTGAAATCCGGCAGCATCGCTGAGCTGACTACGGTTCATTTAGACGGAAAAGACCTGGCAGTCATGACCCGCGGGCATGACACCGACAACCCGCTGTTGCTCTACATCGCGGGCGGGCCGGGCGGTTCCGAACTCGGCGCCATGCGCCGGCACCTCGCCACCCTCGAAGAGGATTTCACCGTGGTCACACTGGACCAGCGCGGGACAGGCAAGTCCTACAGCGCGCTCGATCCTGCGTCCACCCTGACATTCGATGGTGCGGTGCGTGACGTCATCGAACTAACGGAGCTTCTGCACGAGCGCTTCGGCGCACCGCCAACGTATCTCGTCGGCCAGTCATACGGGTCGCTAGTCGGCGTTCGCGCCGCCCAGCAGCGGCCGGACCTCTTCGCGGCGTATATAGGTGTCGGACAGATGGTCAGCCCCGCGGAAACCGATCAGATCATTTACGAGGACACCCTCTCCTGGGCGCGCGCGGCCGGCCGCCAGGAGGTGGTGGAACACTTGAGCGCGATCGGCTACCCGCCCTACCACCGGATCAGCGATTACGAGACCGCCACAACATACGAGACCTCAGATGTTTATCCTTACGATCACAGCCCGAATTCCGAAGGCGCCGGGCAGTTCTCGGAGAATATCTTCGTCAGTGAGTACACGCTGCTCGAGCAGCTTCATATCCTCGGTGCGGTCCTCGATGTGTTCAGCATCATCTACCCGCAACTGCAAGAGGTCGACTTTCGCACTGACGCTCCAACACTCGACATCCCGGTGTACCTCATGCAGGGACGGTTCGAGGCACGCGGCCGCACCGAACCAGCGCATGAGTGGTTCGATCTCTTGAATGCACCCCACAAAGAGATGGTTCTCTTCGACACTTCCGGCCATCGTCCGCTATTCGAGCAACCCGGGGTTTTCCGCGAGGCTTTGGCACGGATCGCCGCGGAGTCGTGACGGGACCCAGGTTCGCGTGACCCACGGGTAATTTAGAACTTGTTCCACCAATTGTCTTCGGACTTGCGCACAGACTGTTGCCTATTAGGCAGGAACGTGTTCCACTATCTCTGTGACGACTGATACAGCACCACTCAGCGCACCACTGACGATCGAGTTCGGCTACACCCGCTCGCTCGGTCCCGTGCTATCCACATTCATGACTGCCCTTTCCCAGCGACACATCCTTGGCAACAGGGGCAGTGACGGGCGAGTGCATGTTCCGCCTGTCGAATACGATCCGGTGACAGCGGAACCGCTCACCGAGTTCGTTGACGTTGCGACTGAAGGCACGGTGCTCACGTGGGCGTGGTGCCCGGAACCCGTTGATGGCCAGCCGATCCAGCAGCCCTTCGCGTGGGCGCTGATCCAGCTCGACGGGGCCGACACTGGGTTCCTGCACGCGGTGAACGTGCCCGCACCGAGCGACATGCAAACCGGCATGCGCGTCCAAGTTCACTGGGCGGAAACACCAACCGGCCACATCCGGGACATCGCCTATTTTGAGCCCGCTAACAGCGAAAGCGCAGCGCCGCCGCAACCACAGGCGCCACCCGAGTCGATACGCGATGACGCCGGCACTGTGACGACCGTGATCACCCCGATCCAATTGAGTTACAACCACACCGTTTCTGCCGAGGAAAGCCGCTACCTGCGCGCACTCGCCGACGGCAAGCTCATCGGGCAGCGCTGCCCCGAATGCGACCAGGTCTACATTCCGCCGCGCGGCGCATGCCCGGTTGACGGCGTCCCCACCACTACCGAAGTGGAGTTGCCTGACACGGGTATCGTCACGACGTTCTGCATCGTCAATGTCCCGTTCCTCGGCCAGCGCATTACACCGCCCTACGTCGTCGCCTACATCCTGCTTGACGGGGCTGACATCGCTTTCCTCCACCTCGTGCGTGGCTGTGATTCCGCGGACGTCCGGATGGGAATGCGTGTGCGCGCAGTGTGGCGCCCGCAAGAAGAGTGGCAAACCTCGCTCAGCAACATCGACCACTTTGCGCCAACTGGCGAGCCCGACGCCCCCATCGAAACATTTGCGAGGCACCTATGAGAAATGTCGCCGTCGTGGGCTTCGCCCAGTCACCCAGCGTCCGCTCAACCGAAGGGACCACCAACGGCGTCGAAATGCTGGTACCGGTTCTTTCGGATCTTTTCGGGCAGACGGGCCTCACGAAATCTGACATCGACTTCTGGTGTTCAGGGTCGTCTGATTATCTTGCGGGGCGGGCCTTTTCCTTCATCGCAGCGGTCGACGCGCTCGGCGCGTTTCCGCCTATCAACGAGTCGCACGTGGAATGCGACGCTGCATGGGCGGTGTACGAAGCGTGGATCAAAATCCTCACCGGAGAGGTCGACACCGCCCTGGTGTACGGCTTCGGCAAATCGTCGGCTGGGGAACTGCGCCGAGTACTCAGCTTGCAGCTCGATCCTTACACCGTCGCGCCACTGTGGCCCGATTCAATCAGCCTCGCAGCAATGCAGGCACGCCTGGGCCTCGAAGCTGGACGCTGGACCGAAGACGACATGATGGCGATCGCGGCGCGCAGTCTCTCCGATGCCACAGCGAATCCCTACGCCCAGCGATCTGGTCAACTGGTCACTGACGCTCCAATGATCGCCGATCCACTGCGCTCCTACGACGTCGCACCCATCTCAGACGGTGCGGCCGCGCTGATCCTTACCACCGAAGCACGTGCCCGCGACCTCGTCGCACGGCCGGCCGTCATCAGCGGTTTCGATCATCGCGTCGACAGTGCTGTGCTCGGTGCTCGCGATCTCACCACCTCGCCCTCCACACACGCAGCAGGCCAGGCCGCCGGCGCACGTGACATCGAGGTAGCCGAACTCCACGCGCCATTCACCCACCAAGAAATCATCCTGCGGGAGGCTTTGCAGCTCAGCGACACTGTGCGAATCAACCCCTCAGGTGGCCCACTTGCCGGCAACCCGATGTTTGCGGGTGGATTGATTCGCATCGGTGAGGCAGCTGCCCGGATTCACTCTGGTGACGCGTCACGCGTCCTGGCGCACGCTACGAGCGGCCCGCTGCTGCAACAAAACCTCGTCGCTGTCATGGAGGCACAGTCATGAGCGCACACCGAGCCGCAGTACTCGGTACGGGACAGACCCACCACCGCACCAAACGCACCGATGTGTCGATGCCCGGGCTGATCCGTGAAGCAATCGACCGTGCGCTGGCCGATGCGCAAGTCGAGTGGAAAGACATTGACGCCGTCGTGATCGGCAAAGCGCCAGACTTGTTCGAGGGCGTCATGATGCCGGAACTCTTCCTGGCGGATTCACTTGGAGCCGTGGGTAAACCCCTGCTTCGAGTGCATACCGCTGGTTCGGTCGGCGGCTCGACATCGATCGTCGCTGCGACCCAAGTGATGGCTGGCGTGCACCGCCGTGTGCTTGCCGTCGCGTTCGAAAAGCAATCCGAATCTAACGCCATGTGGGGGCTTTCGATAGCACCGCCGTTTTCGATGCCGGTCGGCGCTGGTGCGGGCGGGTATTTCGCACCGCACGTTCGGGCCTATATCCAGCGCTCCGGCGCGCCCGAGCACATCGGCGCGATGGTCGCTGTGAAGGATCGCCGAAACGGTGCGCTGAACCCGTACGCGCACCTCCGTCAGCCCGATATCACCATGGAGTCGGTGCAAGCGTCCCAAATGCTCTGGGACCCCATTCGTTACGACGAAACTTGCCCGTCCTCCGACGGAGCCTGCGCGATGGTGATCGGTGATGAAGCTGCCGCCGCTGCTGCGAGCGGAAGTGTCGCGTGGGTCCACGCCATGGCCATGCGGACCGAGCCAACAACCTTCGCGGGACGCGACCAGGTGAACCCGCAGGCGGGCCGTGACGCCGCCGCCGCGCTGTGGC
Source organism: Hoyosella sp. YIM 151337 (assembly GCF_026041215.1). Classification (GTDB taxonomy): domain Bacteria; phylum Actinomycetota; class Actinomycetes; order Mycobacteriales; family Mycobacteriaceae; genus Hoyosella. The sequence continues at coordinate 51,984 of NZ_JAPEIQ010000043.1, read as the reverse complement.
GGGCAGCCGGTATTGACGACCCGCTGCGAGAAGTCGATGCGGCGGAAATCTACGTCCCCTTCTCGTGGTTTGAGCCGATGTGGTTAGAGAACCTGGGTTTCGCCCGTGATACGCCGGGCTGGAAGCTCACCGAAGCTGGTGTGACTGAACGCAACGGCGAACTCCCGGTCAACCCTTCCGGCGGGGTGCTGTGCTCGAATCCGATTGGCGCCTCCGGCATGCTGCGCTTCGCTGAAGCCGCGAAGCAGGTGATGGGCCGCGCAGGCGACTACCAGATCGATGGTGCACGGAAGGCACTCGGCCACGCGTACGGCGGCGGGTCTCAGTACTTTGCGATGTGGCTGGTGGGGGCCGACAAGCCCGAGTGACTGGCCCTCAGCGTCGCGAGCGTTTGTATCGAGTGCGCAGCATGAATCCGATACAAACACCCGCGACGTTAGGCGCTGGCAAGCGACGGCGCATCGGTGACCCTGCCGGAAGCTGGGTCTGATAGCGCCTCGCCCCGCCTGCCCGCCCGGACACCGTTCACGATCACCGCGATCTCTGCGAGTTCATGGATGAGCACGACTGCGGCGAGTCCCAGCGTTCCCGTAAGAGATAGCGGTATCAGCACAGCGATCAAACCGAGTGAGAGCCCGACATTTTGCAGCATGATGCGGCGGGCCCTGCGGGCGTGAGCAAAGGTCTGCGGAAGATGCCGCAGATCCTCACCCATCAGCGCCACGTCAGCAGTTTCGATCGCGACATCACTGCCCATGGCACCCATCGCGATACCGACATCAGCTGCAGCAAGTGCGGGTGCGTCATTGATACCATCGCCCACCATCGCGATCCCCGGATCGCGCCGGAGACGCTTCACGAGACCAGCTTTGTCTTCCGGGCGAAGCTCAGCGTGCACGGTGACGATTCCTGACGCCGCGCCGAGAGCTTCCGCGGTAGCACCGTTATCGCCGGTGAGCATTGAAACCCGGTAACCGTCACGGCGCAGGCGTTGCACGGCGGCGGCAGCCTCGGGGCGGAGTTCGTCGCGGATCGCGATCAGCCCGAGGATCTGACCGTCATCCTCCACGAGCACCACGGTTGCTCCCGCGGCTTGCATCCGTTCGACATCGTCCGACAACGCACCGGCGTTCAGCCAGCCCGGGCGGCCCAGGCGCACCAGCCGCCCTTCGACCCTGCCGGTGATACCAGCACCCGCGACTGCCTTCACTTCTGTGGCGGGGGTGACGTCGCTGACGGTATTCACTATGGCGCTGGCAAGCGGATGCTCACTGCGCGTCTCAAGCTCTGCCGCAATACCGAGAACGTGATTACGCGCGACACCGCCGAGAGTGCGGACGCCGACTACAGATGGTTCGTTTCGCGTGAGAGTTCCGGTCTTGTCGAAGGCGATCGCACGCACTTTGCCCAGCGACTCCAGGGCCGCACCGCCCTTGATGAGGACACCCATTTTGCTCGCTCTGCCCACTGCGGAAACGACCGTGACAGGAACAGAGATAGCGAGTGCGCACGGCGACGCAGCGACAAGCACAATGAGCGCGCGTTCAATCCATACGAGCGGATCACCGAACACGCCACCCGCCACAGCGATCAGCAGGGAGACCACCATGATGCCGGGAACCAGCGGTTGCGCGATGCGATCAGTAAGACGCTGAGCTGCCCCTTTGCGGCTCTGCTCGGCCTCCACAATGCGCACTATGCGGGCTAATGAGTTGTCTTCGGCGGTCCTGGTTGCATCGATCGTCAAAACCCCAGCGCCATTGATCGCACCCGCAAACACGTCGTCACCCGGGCCCGCCTCCACAGGTACCGATTCGCCTGTGATCGCGGAAAGATTCAGGCTGCTGCGGCCGTCGCGGATGATTCCATCGGTGGCGATTCGCTCTCCTGGCCGCACGAGCATTCGGTCGCCGATCTGCAGTTCAGTTGCTGGCGTGTCGGTTTCCCGACCATCCCGCAGAACGGTGGTTCGCGACGGAACTACGGCCAGCAGCGCGCGCAGCCCGCGGCGGGTCCGCGTTAGTGAGTACGCTTCCAGCCCCTCTGCGATCGAAAAGAGGAAGGCCAGCATCGCCGCTTCCTCCACTTCACCGAGGAGGACCGCGCCAATAGCGGCGATCGTCATCAGCGTGCCGACCCCGATTTTGCCTTTCATCAATCGGCGCAGGGTCGGCGGCACGAACGTCGCACCGGCGATCAGCAATGCCGCAGCGGCGAAGACCAGCGTGATCGGGTCCGGCGCACCGCTCCACTCGGCAATCAGCGCTACGAGCAGGAGCACTCCGGCCGCAGCGGCCGCGCGAAGTTCCTTAACGTGCCATAACCGGAGGTTTTGAGTCCGCCCCCGCACTGTGCGCCGGTTCGTCATGGCTGCAGCCGCACATGTCGCTCATCCGTCCGCCGCCTTCGCAGCAAGGCCGTAATTCGGACACAGCGCTACTGCGCTTCCCGTTGCAGACAGCAGCGTTTCCGCGGATTTGAGCAGGCTGATCAGTTCCGGCTGCGCGAGACTGTAGAAGACCTGTCGGCCAACTGGACGGCCCTCGACGAGTTTGCAGTCCCGCAAACACGCCACATGAGCTGACACCGTTGACTGCGCGAGACCGAGTTCAGCGACAAGGTCCGCTATCCGTGCTTCACCGTTTGCGAGGCGTTGCACAATCGCAAGCCGAGTGGTCTCTGACAGGCTGCGGAACAGCGCCGCGGCAGGCTCAAGAGACTTGCCTTGTGGGCCAGAACAGGTATCAATCGCCACCAACCGATTATATCGACGAACGCCGATTGATTGTGCTATTCCTCCGCAATCGTTCCCCGGTTGACAATCCACCGGCGGGTGACTCCGATATCACCCAGGAGCGTTTCGTCATGACTCGCAACCAGCAGTGCACCTTGATAGTTGGAGAGCGCGCGTGTCAGTTGTTCCACGCTGTCGAGATCCAGGTTGTTAGTCGGCTCGTCGAGCAGCAAGAGCTTAGGTGCTTCGTCAGCAAGCAGAATCCGGGCAAGTGCGACCCGGAATCTCTCTCCTCCCGACAGCGTCCCGGCCGACTGGCTGACACCGTGACCGGTGATCAAGAACCGGGCGAGCTTCGCCCGCACCTCTTGTTCGGTGGCGGATGACGCGCTTGCTCTGATGTTGTCCATGACAGAACTGGCGTCGTCGAGAATGTCCAGCCGCTGGGGCAGGTAGCCGATCTGCGGAATCACCCATTCGACTGGGCCACATCCGGCCCCGCCAGCGATTGCCTCCAACAGTGTCGTTTTTCCCGACCCGTTGGCACCTACAAGTGCGATTCGCTCCGGCCCGCGTACGTACAGGCGCCGACCGCCAGAAAACAGCGTGAGCACATCCTGCCCCTGGGGCACATGTGTTGCAGGCAGCGAGATGCGGACTAGATCATCGTCACGCACGGCACTCTCCGCTGCGTTCAGCTTCTCCTTTGCGGCCTGGATCTTTCCCTCATGCATGATTCGGTGCTTACCCGCGGACTCCTGCGCAGCGCGCTTGCGCTGACCCATAACTATCTTGGGTTCACGTTTGTTCGCGTACATCTTTTTCCCGTACCGGACGCGCCGGTCGAGCTTAATGCGCGCCTGAACGAGTTGCTGCTCTTCCTGAGCTAGTTTTCCCTCTGCGACGCGCCGCATGCGTTCCGCTGCCTGCTGTTCGGCATCACGCTGCTCGATGTACTCGGAGTAATTGCCGCCCCACACTCGAATCTCGTTGTTGCGCAGTTCGGCGATCTGGTCCATATGGTCGAGGAGTTCACGGTCATGCGACGCGACAATTAACACACCCGGCCAGTTCGCAACCGCATCGTAGAGCAGCGTTCGGGCGCGCCGGTCGAGGTTGTTCGTGGGCTCATCCAGAACTGTGACGGGTGCTCTGCGCAGCATCAAACCCGCTATCGCAGTAAGCACTGTTTCGCCGCCGGATAACGTGCCCACAGCACGGTCGAGCACGGCCGCGCCCTGCGCGCCCTGCGGGTTGATGCCGAATTTGCTCAGCGCTGCGACGGCGCGTTCTTCGATATCCCAGTCGTCACCGAGCACCGCGAAGAAAGCTTCGTCGACGACACCGGACTCGATGCGCCGCAGCGCATCGCGCTTGACTGCAATCCCAAGGAGATCACTGACCGTCTGGCCAGCTTCCAGCGCGATCGTCTGGGGCAGGAACGCAACAGCCCCGCTCGCGTTGACACGCCCCGACGTTGGAGCCAACTGCCCCGCGACGAGACGGACCAGCGTGGACTTACCCGCACCATTGCGGCCGATCAGGCCGGTACGGCCTGGTGGGAAAGCACAGTTCAGCCGGGTAAGCGCGGGTGACCCGTCAGGCCACTCGAAGGTGAGATCGATACAGGTGACCGCGTTGGGCGCGGAGGGGTGAGACATAGGAGCCTTTCGACGACAACGGACGGTGCGAGATACGCGGCGTTCGCTGTCAGGTCCATCGGCTGGCCTCTCCCCCTAGACTGATTGCTTGCGGTCAACAGCATGACATAGCGGCGACGGGACAGTCGATCGGTTTTCTGACCCCGGCTTCCCAATCCATCTGTGCACCTCAGGCATAACCGCAGACTCCGGCCTTGGTCTACTGACATGCGCAGATGGATTTGCGAGCGCATATAGTGGCAGCACAGTACCGCCAATTCACAGTGGAGGACAGAGGAGGGCCGATGCCCGCAGACGCACGCCAGCCGCTGTATCAAATGAAGGCGGACTTTTTCAAAACGCTGGGACATCCGGCGCGCATCCGGGTGCTCGAGTTGCTCAGCGAGCGTGAACATGCCGTCTCCGAGATGGTCGCCGAGATCGGCATTGAACCGGCGAACCTGTCCCAGCAGTTGGCAGTCCTGCGGCGTGCGGGGCTAGTCACGGCGAGACGCGAAGGTTTATCAGTGTTGTACACACTGACATCACCTCGCGTCGCCGAACTCCTCCAGGTTTCGCGTGAAATCCTCACTAGCGTTGTAGCGGGGCAGGCTGAACTGCTCGACGAGTTTGCTGAACCGCCCGCCCACTGACCAGACTGTCGCAAACTTCACACCTCACCCTTCCTATTCACTTGCTAATATTTGCAAGTAAGATTTTATTTATGTAATAAAACAGCGAGGCAGCGCATGTCCGAACTCAGCGCCGAGGGCGTCTCCCCAGAGTCCCCGGCGAACGCCGGCAGCAGAAGACCTCGCGTTTTTCAGACCACGTGCTCGTTACTGCCGACATGGACCGACTGGCGGCCAGCCGTCCGCGCACCGGGTGGCGACCTCCTCGCAGGGCTCGTCGTAGCACTCGTAGCGCTGCCCCTCGCGCTCGGTTTCGGAATCAGCTCCGGGCTTGGCGCGGCAGCTGGGCTCGCGACGGCGGTCGTTGCCGGCGCGATCGCAGCCATATTCGGCGGGTCACGATTCCAGGTAACCGGGCCGACCGGCGCAATGACTGTGGTGTTAGTTCCTATCGCGGCACAGCACGGTGCCACGGGGGTACTGACCGTGGGGCTGCTTGCGGGTTTGATACTCGTGGTGCTCGCGTTCGCCGGGATCGGGCGAGCTGTCCGGTATATGCCTGCGCCTGTGATAGAAGGCTTCACGGCAGGAATCGCTGTCGTCATCGCGTTGCAGCAAATTCCCACCGCCCTCGGCATCAGCGACGCCGAGGGTGAAGAAGTATGGCGAAGCGCATTTGACGCGGTGCTCCGCTTCGCCTCTCATCCATCGCTCACAGAACCAGCGATTGCACTGCTCGTCGCAGCCGTCATCCTCGCGGGTGGCCGGCACTTTCCCAAGCTTCCGTTTGCCCTAGCCACTGTGGCTGTCGCAACGGCCGCTGCGCGACTCTTCGATCTCGATGTCGCCAAGATTGGCGCACTACCGCAGGGCCTTCCTGCGCCGTCACTGAGTTTCCTTCAGCTAAGTGACGTTCCCGCGCTGCTTGCGCCCGCGCTCGCTGTAGCCGCGCTCGCAGCGTTGGAGTCCCTTCTGTCGGCAACCGCGGCAGACTCGATGGCGGTGGGTACCCGCCACAACCCCGACCGGGAACTGCTGGGCCAGGGCCTCAGCAACATCGCCGCGCCGCTCTTCGGCGGCGTGCCTGCGACCGGGGCCATCGCGCGCACAGCAGTGAATGTGCGCTCCGGAGCCCGCACGCGCTTGGCCGCGCTTAGTCACGCTGTGATCCTTGCTGGCATCGCCTACCTCGCAACAGGACTCGTCGCAGAGATTCCACTGGCTGCACTAGCTGGGGTACTTCTCGCGACTACGGTGCGAATGGTCGAAACAGCGTCGGTTCGCGCGATCTTTCGCGCGACACGTGCCGACGCACTCGTCCTCGCACTGACTTTTGCTGTCACCGTGGTGTTCGACTTGATCACCGCCGTCGCGGTGGGCGTGGGTATCGCTGGCGTACTCGCGCTGCGCGCGGTAGCTCGCAGCGCGAAACTCGAGCAGGTCCCCCTTGCTGACACTGGCGATCACGCTGTCGAGGAACATGACCTTCTGCGCGAGCATATTGTCGCTTACCGAATCGACGGTGCGGTGTTCTTCGCGGCCGCACACCGATTCTTGCTTGAACTCGCGGAGGTCAGTGATGTGAAGGTCGTGATCCTCCGCCTCTCACGGGTCACCGCGCTTGATGCGACAGGCGTACTGGTGCTCAGGGACGTTATTGAAAAGCTTCAGCATCGGCACATCACCGTTCTGCTATCGGGCACGAAAGCAGAACATCTGCAGCCACTTGCGGCACTCGGCGTGGCACCGGACAGCGACGGTCTGCGCCGTTTGTTCCCGACAACACCTGAAGCGATTAGGTACGCCCGACGGCTCGTCATACGGTGAGAATCTATCTGTCCAGGTCAATCATTACTCGCTGTTTTGGGTAGTTGCCGTTGACCCGGGCAGATAGATTTGGGAAGGGACAAGGGCGACTACTCGTACGCCACCGGGTAGTGCTTAATGCCATTGAGCCAGCCAGAGCGCAGCCGCACCGGTGGAGCAACTTCCCGGATGTTTGGCATCGCGTCGGCGATGGCCTTGAAGATCAAGTCGATCTCCAAACGGGCGAGGTTGGCACCGATACAGTAGTGCGTCCCCGTACCGCCAAAACCGACATGCGGATTGGGGTCCCGGAGGATGTTGAACTTCTGCGGCTCGTCGAATGCCTCTTCATCGAAGTTGGCGGACGCGTAGAACAGCCCAACCCGCTGGCCCTTCTTGATCAGCTGGCCGCCAAGTTCGGTGTCCCCCGTGGCTGTCCGCTGGAAGGCCGTCACTGGCGTCGCCCACCGCACTATCTCGTCTGGGGCTGTCCGTGGCTGCTGTTCCTTGAAAAGCTCCCATTGATCGGGGTGGTCGATGAAAGCCTTCATGCCGTGGGTGATGGCGTTTCGTGTCGTCTCATTGCCGGCGACGGCGAGGAGAATTACGAAGAATCCGAATTCCTCAGACGCGAGCGATTCACCATCGATATCCGCGGTAACGAGCTTGGTCACGATGTCATCGACCGGACACTTGCGACGATCTTCCGCCATGTTCCAGGCGTAACCCATGAGCTCGGTGGATGCCGCCAGCGGATCGATGTCGTACTCCGGGTCGTCGTACCCGATCATCTCGTTGGACCAGTCGAAAATTTTGCGGCGATCCTCTTGGGGTACACCAAGGAGTTCGGCTATCGCCTGCAGCGGCAGCTCGCACGCCACCTGCTGAACGAAGTCCCCGCTCCCCTCCTTCTTGGCTTCGTGAACGATGCGCGCCGCTCGCTCGGTGAGCGCGTCCTGCAGGCCGCTTACGGCGCGCGGAGTAAAGCCCTTCGCGATAATCCGCCGGGCTTTGGTATGCACCGGCGGGTCCATGTTGATGAGAATGACGCGCTGGGCATCGATCTGCTCGCGTTCGATATCGCCGCTGAAGCGGATAATCGCCGTGTTCTCGCTGGAGGAGTATGTTTCCGGCCGCTTCGAAATCTCTTTGACATCAGCGAGTTTCGTCACTACCCAATAGCCGCCATCGTTGTATCCGCTCAGGCCCGCCGGCTGGGGGTTCCACCACACCGGAGCGGTCTTTCTCAGCTCAGCGAACTCTTCGATCGGGACACGCTGTGCCCACATGTCTGGGTCGGTGAAGTCGAATCCTTCGGGAATGCGCGGTTCGCCCACATCTGCCTCCTGGTTGCACCGGCTGCGGTGTAACTGGGTGTAACACGTTCTACAATTGAGTGATCATCACCCTACTCTGCCTGGCAGCGAAGCGCCATAGCCTTTTGCAAGAACGTGTTCTATATTCAGAAACATCGACGTAGGAGGACTCTTTTATGCGACACCCTGTGATCATTGATGCGGCCCGGACGCCGATAGGTAAGCGAAACGGCTGGCTTTCCGGCCTGCATCCCGCCGAAATCCTCGGCGCAGCGCAAACGGCGCTACTCGAGCGAAACCAGGCAGACCCGCACACGATTGAACAGGTTATCGGCGGCACGGTTACCCAGGCAGGCGAGCAAGCCGGCAACGTCACGCGCACCGCCTGGTTACATGCCGGACTTCCGCAAACTACCGGTGCGACCACCATCGATGCGCAATGTGGCTCGGCCCAGCAAGCGGCGCACCTGATTGCCGGACTCATCGCCTCCGGCGCCATCGACGCTGGTATCGCCTGTGGCGTCGAATCAATGAGCCGCGTACCACTGGGCGCCAACCGTGGCGAAGGCATCGGTACTCCGCGCCCCGATTCGTGGACGATCGACATGCCGAACCAGTTCGCCGCTGCCGAACGCATCGCCGAACGGCGAGGCCTGACCCGAGAGGAGGTGGACGAGTTCGCCGTGGCGTCCCAGCACAAGGCGCTCGCGGCGTGGGCAGCTGGGCGATTCGATCGTGAGGTCGTGCCAGTGAAGGCACCAGTCATGAGTGACGGAATGCCCACCGGTGAATCTCATCTCGTCACGCGCGACCAGGGTCCTCGAGATAGCACCCTCGAAGGACTCGCAAAACTCAAAGCCGTGCTCGAGAACGGCGTACACACTGCCGGAAGTTCGTCTCAGATCTCCGACGGCGCGGCTGCGGTGCTCATCATGGAAGAATCCCGCGCCCGCGAACTCGGTCTGACGCCGCGCGCACGCATCGTCGCGCAAGCGCTCGTAGGCGACGATCCCTACTACCACCTTGATGGCCCGATCGCTGCGACCGCGCGCGTGCTCAACAAAAGCGGAATGTCGATCAACGACATCGATCTCTTCGAGGTCAATGAAGCGTTCGCTTCGGTCGTGATGTCGTGGCAGCAAGTGCACGAACCCGACCCGGCCAAGGTGAATGTCAACGGCGGTGCGATCGCTCTCGGGCACCCTGTGGGCAGCACCGGTGCACGGCTCATCACGACGGCATTGCATGAATTGGAACGCCGCGACGCGAGTACCGCTTTGATTGCCATGTGCTGCGGCGGTGCAATGGCGACCGGTTCGATCATCGAGCGGATTTAGGCCCGCGATCCTCCCGCTCACCGGACTATGAGCTATTCCACCAACCACCCTGCTCAGTAGCTTCGGGGCCACGACTTCATCTCGCAGGCAGGAGCACACTGATGGGACGGCTGACAGGCAAGAACGCTGTGGTGACGGGTGGCGCCCGGGGTATCGGGGCCGCGATCACACGAATGTTGATAGACGAAGGGGCGTCCGTCACTATCGCGGATCTCCTCACCGACGAGGGCGACGCACTCGCCAGTAGGCTCGGGACGCGGGCAAAGTTCACCAAATGCGATGTCACGTCGGCACAGTCCTGGGGTGATTTGGTCGATTCCGCCGAGGACGCCTTCGGCCCGATCAATGTGCTCGTCAATAACGCCGGAATGGTGCAGCGTGCGCGGATCGAGGAACTTAGTGAAGCCGACTACCGGCAGGTCATCGACGTCAACCAGGTAGGTGTCTTCCTCGGTATGCGTGCGGCACTCCCCTCCATGCGACGCGCCAAGGGTGGCTCGATCATCAACATCTCATCAATCGAGGGCATCGTCGCAGCACCCGAAATCATCGCGTACGTCGCCTCGAAGTGGGCGGTGCGCGGCATGACGAAAGCGGCCGCGCATGAGCTCGGAGCAGACGGCATCCGGGTGAACTCTGTGCACCCCGGCGTCATAGAAACACCGATGACGATCGGCAAGGAAGGAATCGAAATGATGGTGCAGGGCCTGCCCGTTCCCCGCATGGGACGACCGGAGGAGATCGCCGGCCTCGTCACCTACCTCGCCAGCGATGAGTCAACCTACTGCACCGGAAGCGAATTCGTAGCCGACGGGGGCTACACGGCACGGTAGTGCTTCCCGGTCCCGTATGGAAGCATGTCGAATGCGCGTAGCGACGTTCGACAAGGAGGGCGCAATGGGAGCTGTGGTCGACCTGGCTAAACGTGGGCTATCACGCGTGATGGGAGCCACGCCCGACGCGTGGTGGTCGCCGCTGGCGCGGGGCCGCACACCAGTCGACGGTCAGCTCATGCCCGCACGGCTACACGTCCTCTCTGCGTTGGCGGCACCTCATCTCGCAGCGTTGCGGGCGCCGACCAAACGTTCCCGAGCTATGGTCGATCTGCTCATGGGACTGAACGTGGCACCCGATGCACTCGCGGTGAGTGCGACCGACCTCGAGTTCGCAGGCGAGAGCACTCCCCTTCATGCACGGCTATACGAGCCGGTTGACATCCGGGGCAACGGTCTCATCGTCTTTCTGCATGGCGGTGGATGGCATGTGGGAAGCGTAGGTGGGTACGACCCACTGTTACGCTTCCTCGCCGCGAAAGCGGGTGTTCGTGTGTTCGCGTTCGACTACCGCCTCGCACCCGATCACCCATTTCCAGCCGCATTCGACGATTGTCTGGCCGGATACCGTTACGCCGTCGCGCAAGCGGATGACTGGGGCATCGATCCACACGCAATCGCGATCGCAGGAGACAGCGCGGGTGGCAACCTCGCCGCAGCAGTTGCCCTCGAGCTAGCACGCGAAGATGCGACAAGCGAAAGCGTCACACCCAGACCGGTTTTGGCAGCGCTGATCTATCCTGCCCTCGACGCAGATCTCGCAAACTACGAATCATCGGATCTGTTTGATACGCCGCTCACCCGCGCGGGCGTCGACCGTGCATTGAACTGGTATTTAGGCGGCGTGGAGAACGGAGCGGACCTCCGATTCAGCGTCCTCAATGCCGAGGAACTGTCCCTGATGCCGCCCACGTACATCGCAACCGCCGGCATGGACGTGCTGCGCGATCAAGGTGAGGCGTTCGCCGCCGTCCTGAAGAAGACGGGAGTGAAGGTCACGGCCCAGCGCTTCGACAATTTGCCACACGGGTTCGTCAGCATGCTGCCCGATCCGGTGGCACGGGCAGCAGCCGGAGACGTTGCCGCAGCGATTGGTGAGGCTCTGCGCCGCGGTCTGCACTAGTCGCGGTACTTCTCACACGTGCGAGCCGCCATCGACCCGCAGTTCAACGCCGGTGAGAAACGCGCCATCCTCGGATGCTGCGTACGCGATCGTGCCTGCGATCGCGGCCGGATCACCGAATCCTAGCTGTGGCTGGATCCGACTGTAGAACGACGAATCGACAGTCTCCGGGAAAGCCACCCCGGTCATCAGCGGGGTGACTACTCCGCCTGGAGAGATCGCAACAACCCGCACTCCATCGGCCGACACCTCCGCGGCGAGACTGAGCGAAAACGCCAGTACGGCGCCCTTAGTTGCCGCGTACGCCGCCATGAACGGATGCGCGTGAGTTGCGGAGGTCGACGCGATGTTGATCACGACGCCACGAGATTTCCGCAGATGCGGCATGGCTTCGCGGCAGAACAGGAACGTACCCATCAGGTTGACGTCGATAAGTCCTTGGAAGTCGCGGACTGAGAGCTCATCGATTGGGGTGGTCTTGTGCACCCCGGCGACATTCGCTAGCACATCGATTCCGCCTAGTTCGCCGACTGCATCGGCAACCACGTCGATTACTGACGTCTCGTCGGAGACGTCGGCCACCCGGGTAATGATCTGTCCAGCGCCGCCCTCGGCGACAACTGCTTCAGTGTCCTTCAGTTCCTCAGCATTCCGGTCGACCGCGTATACGGCGGCGCCTTCGGAGGTCAAGCGGAGCGCGGCCGCCCGTCCGATCCCCGTGGCTGCTCCTGTCAGCAGAACCGTCTTTCCTTTGAATCGCAACAATGTTCATGCCTTTCTCGAACTGATACACCTGTGTCTAATATGATTTGTGATGACGAAACCCGACCCCTCCACGCGCACTCGGCGCGCAATCCTTCAGGCGGCCGCCGCCGCACTGCGCAAGCATGAGCGCGCCGGAATGGCTGATATCGCTGACGAAGGCGGGTTTGGCCGGGCGACGCTGTATCGGTACTTCTCCAGTCGTGAAGAACTCCTCGTCGAACTCAGTCGCTTCGCCGCGCAAACGTCACTCGAAGCGCTCGATGAAGCCCGCATTGACTCCGTTCCGGTTCCGGATGCGCTAAGTCGGGCGACCCGGGCATTGCTTAGCGTGGGCCGCGAACTGTGGACAGTCAGCACCCACCGCAAAGAGCTCTGGCCGGAAGAAGAAAAGATCGGCGACGTTATGCGCGATCTCGCTGCCCGCGGCCAGCAGGAGGGTGTGCTCCGCACCGATCTGCCCGCGCACCAGCTATCCGTGCTGTTCGGGTCGTTGATTATCGGCGCCCTCACTCTCGACCCGTTGCGCCAGCTGGGGATTGAAGATGCGACCGACGCCATCATGACTGTCTTCATGGAAGGGGCCCGCGTCCGCTAGCAGACGAGGCGAATTCTACGTACGCATCGGAGATCACCGGCACGCCATCGGCTGTCACCGCCAGGTCGTACCGCGAGGCACGTCCGTCCTGACAGTGTCCTGCTACTTCCAGAACCTGGCCGGGCAAGACGGGGGCACTGAAGCGTGCGGCCAGCCTGGTCAGGTCCACGGCGCTTGCCCCCACCGAGCGGGAGAAACCGAGAATACTCGTGGCCAGCGTGCACAGCCCGTGCATAACCGGCCGAGGCTGCCCGATGGTCTTCGCGGCGTCCGGCAATATATGAATCAAGTGTCTATCCCCGGTCAAACGATACAGCGCGGCCTGCTCCGGCCAGGTCGGAACCGCGACGGTGGTCGCCGTCCCATCAACTCTCGCGCCGCACCGGTCCGCCGCACTCCCGCGCGGCCCACCGAATCCGCCTGCCCCCGGGGCGAAGATGGAATACCTTGCGCTGAACCATTGACTGCGTACGTCGACGTCGAACACCGCCGCGCGGCCTTTATCCCACACCGCTGCGACTGCGGCATCCAGTTCAAGATCGCCCGCGACCGGGAGTGGTGCGTGGATTTCCAGCTCCTGGCTGCCATGTACGGCCCGCGAAACGTCATACGCACCTAGCTCACCTAGCAGGTCGGGCGCCCACAACCCGAGCGTGAGCGCATATGTGGGCAGCACCTGAAGCTGCTTTTCGAAGATCAGATCGAGCTCGTCAGCCTGCGCGCCGATAGTGAGCGCGTAGAGCATCACGTCACGCTCGCTGTAGGAAACAGTCCTGCGCCCCAATGTTTTTCCGGTCAGTTCATGCTCGGGCATCTCGGCACCCTTCTGTACTCAAATGTGGCTATTCCTCGTAACTGACCTTGACGCTGTCGCTGACGCGCGTTGCCTGGCAGGCGAGCACCCAGCCTTGCTCGAGATCGCCTGGATCCAGGACGTCCGTATCCGGCTGTGCCACTTCACCTTCGATCACCCGGCACGCGCACGCGCCGCACGACCCTTCCCGGCAGGAGAATGGGGCATCAGCTCCGGCAGCGACGAGCATGTCAAGCATGCGTGCCGTACGTGGCCACGCAGCCTCAATCACGTCACCATCGATTTCGGCGTGCAGGCTTCCCGAATCGTCGTCATCAGCGACGGCGATGCCGAGGTCAGGTTGCGCGAATGGGTCACCTGACAGCGACACGAACTTCTCGAAATGCACGAGTGATCTTGGCATTTCCAGGCTGTCGCACGTCGCGCGCGCAGCGTCCATGAATCCGGCCGGCCCGCACACGAACACTTCGTGATGACGGTACGGGGCGAGAAGGGTGAGTAGCGCAGCATTCGTGGGCAGACCCTGAACCGACTCGAGCCAGTGCAGCACCGTAAACCGGTCTGGATAGCGCTTGGCGAGTTCCGCGAGTTCACAGGCGAAGATGACGGACCGTTCGTCCCTGTTGGCGTAGAACAACACCACCGACCCCTCCCCGGCCACGAGTGCTGATTTCGCAATGGAGATCACCGGAGTGATGCCGCTGCCGGCGGCCATCAGTAAGAGATCGTTCGCGAAGGTCCGCGGGGTGAACACACCTGAAGGGGCGAGGACGCGGAGTTCGTCACCCGGCTGAATGTGGTCACACAACCAGTTCGAACCGTACCCTCCCACAACACGTTTGATGGTCACCTTCAATTGCTCTTCGGTGTGAGGGGAACTCGCGAGTGAGTACGAACGTGCGCCGCCGGGCAGTTCGATCGTAAGGAACTGCCCGGGGCGGTAGGGCACCTGCTCTGCTGATACGTCGAATACCAGCGAACATGCGTCTGCCGTTTCGGTGACGACATCGATCACTCGAAGCCTCCGAATGTCAGTCATGACTCTCAACCCCCAGGTCTCCCCGCACTACCGCAGCTTCGATGGAGGCACGCAACGCACCACAATGCCGGATGAGCGCGCAGCGCGTGCCAGTGGCGAGACGTGGTGCGAACTCGTGGCAGGAGGCGACTGCACCAGTGGTCCATTGCACGCTGGTGTGCGGGAGACTGTTCTTCCGCACACGCACCGTGCCACCGCACTGTGCACACTGAACTGGGCATGCGGGCGCGCCCATCGGTGTACTCATCCACTACTCCCTCACTAACGCAACGAGGCTGGAATGACGGAGAAGGACACTCCGTTGGCGACGTTCTCGGCCACTTCCCGCTTCCAGACTTCGACCGCGCGGGATGTATCGATCTCGAACTCGAAGCGGTCGGTCATTTCAGGCGTGACATCTTCAGCATCGACATAGAACTGCTGATACCACCGGCGCAGCTGGTAGACCGGTCCGTCCTGGTCGCACAGGAGCGGGTTGTCGATCGGGGCTTTGTTCTTCCAGATCTCGACGTCCTGCTGGAAACCCAAACCAACCGCGTCAGCTACCTGCGCGGCCACCGCATCGGATTCCTCATCGCTCATGCCGGGGAACTTTTTGACGATCGCGCCCCACTGCAGCATGAAACTGTTGTTGCTGATCGGGTAATGGCAGTTGATGAGGACTGTCTCACTGGTGACACCCGCGGCGGTGTTCCATAAATAATCGATCATGTAGGACGGCCCGTAATACGCTGCTTCCGAACGCTGTGCGATCTCGTCGGTGGATCCAGGGACAAAGCCCAGTTCGGCATCCGCACGCGTTGTCCCGTTGAGGTACTGGGTAGCCACGTGACCCTCAAAGACGTTCTTGAAGTACTCCGGCAGCGCGTAGTGGACATAAAAGAAGTGCGCCATATCCACAACGTTGTCGACGATCTCGCGGCAATGCGAACCCTCGACGCGCAAGCTGTTCCACGTCCAGTTGCTCCACTCGTCGCTGAACGCGCCCTCGATACGAGGAATGGTCATCTCTGGCGGCGGAGGCGCACCTTGCGGGTCATTCCACACAAACAGCTGCTTGTTTTCTTCCAGCGTGATCCACGCTCGCGTACGTGCACCACGCGGAACTCGTTTCGCGTAAGGAATCCCCGCGCATTTACCGTCACCGCCCCAGCGCCAGTCATGAAAAGGACAGGCAACCGCGTTTCCCTTCACTGTGCCATGAGTGAGGTCACCACCCATGTGCGGACAGTACGCGTTGAGGACATTGAGCTTGCCGTCATCGCCCTGGAAAACGACGAGTTTGGTGCCGAAAGCCTCGATCGCGTGCGCCTTGCCATCTTTGAAGGTGTCGGCGAGCCCGAGGCAGTGCCACCCGCGCGCGAACCTGGCGGGTGGTGGCGCGGCTTCGATCGTGCGAACCGTTCGGCCAGCGGGACTGGTTTGGATAGTCACTGCTTTCCTCCTTGGGCAGCGGAAACGCCGAAATGGGCTGATGCGGAGCAGAACTGGCCACCAAAGAAGAGCAGTGGGTCACCTTCGCGATGGTCATGCAGTTCCTGAACCTCGCCGATGACGATGCGATGGTCGCCGCCGGGATACACACCGCTGATACGGCAATCGATGGTGACGAGAGCGCCCCCGAGGTGAGCGGTCCCTAGATTGGATTTGTGCCATACAACGCGCCGAAACTTGTCAGGTGAGCCCGGGACCGCGAGGTTCCGGCACACGTCCCGCTGATCCGCGGCGAGGACGTTGACCGCGAACCGTCCAGTGGGCGCGATGCGCGCCCAGCTCGTTGACGCATCGGCGACACAAAACAGCACGAGCGGTGGGTCCAGTGACAGCGACGAGAAAGATTGGCAAGTGAACCCGGCCGGACCTGCTTCGTCAACCGAGGTGATGACGGTGATACCAGAGGCGAACCGACCGAGGACACGCCGGAAGTCCGCGGGAGAAGCCGGGCTCAGAGTGCTCATCGGTGGCCCCAGTACGCGTCTTCGGTGATCTCTTTGGCCGTCCAGGTCGCGTCATCAACAAGAATTGCGTCAGTGCCGTACTCGACTTGGAAGCCGCCCGGGGTTGCGGCGTAGAAGGACACCATCTTGTCGTTGGTGTGGCGTCCAAGGGACTGCATGATCGTGATATCCCGCTCATGGAAACGGTCCAGAGCACGTCCCACGTCGTCGAGGGTTTCGAGTTCCACCATGAAGTGGAAGATCGCGGCGGGGAACGGCGCTTCACACAAACCAAGGCTGTGATGGCGAGGGTTGCAGCCTAAGAACCGCACCCAGTTCATCGCACCTTCCTCACCACCAATGGCCGCGGCGGGGAATCGGAGTGAATCGCGGTGCCGGAATCCGAGTACGTCGGTGTAAAAGGTGAAGGACGCGTCGATGTCGGCCGCGGAGAGCACGATGTGTCCGAGCCCAAGGTTCCCGGTGACGAAGCGTTCCGCATGGGGTGTGACAACGGGGCTGTGGTTCAGCGCGGGCCCGCAGTAAATTTCAAGGTGATTGCCGTTGGGATCGTCGACGTGAATCAAGCGCTCGACGCGTCGGCTAGCGGCTTCCTCTGCAGAACCGGGCTTGACGGCATGACCCGCGGCTTCCAGCCGGGCAACGGTATCTTCAAGTGCCCGCCGGTTCGGCACTTCCCATCCTGCGGCGAGGAGCCTGTCGGTGTCACCCGGGATGAATTCGAAACGCGCAGCCTGCTCGTCCATCCGGAAGTACAGATGGTCCTGCGCGGGCCCAGTCGTCTCCTCGAGACCGAGGACGTCAGTGCCGAAGCGGCGCCACTCGTCGAGCTTGGCGGTCTCGAACCTCAGGTATCCGAGTGAATGGATCATTCTTCCTCCAGGTGTTGAGTGGTGTGATCGACGGGTGTGAGTCCGCCGTCTTCGAGAACAGCGCGGCTGTAGCGGGCTAACTCCGCCGTGCTGCCGGAAGGCAACCATGCGCGGGCCGTATGAATGTCGCGCCAGTGGCGCGTAACAGGATTACTGACGTTCAGCGCCTGGGACGGAGCTCCCCGGGCACTCTCGACGAGAACTGACGTCGCTGTGGTTGCTCGCGCGAGGGCGACGTGATGGTCACGGCGAGTACGCAGGAGAAGTTCTTCTGGGATGTCTTCATGAGCGATCGTGTGCGCGACGATGTCGCAGAGGTTGCGTGTTATCAGTAGCCACGCGGCGTCAATATCGCTGGCCGCAGCAGCGAACCGAACGAGTTGGTGCGAGTCGGGTTCGCTGCGCGGCAACATGGTGTACTCGGCAAACGCGCCTTCTGCCATGCCGATCACAGCGGAAGCAAAGACGGCCCCAGCCACTGCGTCCGCCGGTAGCCGGTACAGCGGGGCAGACGACGGCGGCAGATGCTCTATGCCTGCCCCGCTACCGAGCACCCGAATCCGGTGGGCACCGACCATGCTGTCCACCACCACGGCGCGAGATAGCGCGCCCCGCAGGCCTAAGCGAGGCTCATCGGATATCACCGTGTACTCCCCTGGCGCGAGCAGAACCGCAGTCTCGCCGCTGCCTGCGAGCGCTCCCCGCACGACGAGCCAGTCCGCGTGCTCGCAACCGGGAATGCCCGCCCATCGCCCGCGTACGAGGTAACCATCTGGCGAAGGCGTGATCGTGCCGGAGGAACTCACGCTCGACGACATCATGGTGTCAAACGCCGTTCCCCACATTTCCTCTTGTGCTTCGTGTGGGAGTAACGCAGCGCGCCAGGGCGTAACAGCGAATGCGGCTGCGAGGACACCAGTGGAGCCACATGCTTGGGCGACATCTTTGATTGCGGTGCAGCACGTCAGCAATTCGCCTTCGATGCCCCCAAACTCTCTGGGCCGAAGCAATGCGAATAAGCGAGTCTCGTTAAGTTCCTTGACCGCAACGCTCGAGACCGTCTGACCCTCATCGGTGCGCTGCGCTCGTTCCCTGATGCCAGGCAGGAGGTCACGCACCGAGTCGAGCACGAGTTCAGACATACACAGCCTCTCCGCAAGTCCCGAACCAAAGCCGTAAAGAAATGAGACAATGATGTCTCATGTGGGTTACAGTACGTACGTAACCCAAATCACACACGCAGTTATCCCGCTGTCCGGGACAAAGGAGCGGCCACATGCCTGTCCCCGCTGTCGCAACCGAACCCGAACTCGAACCGTCCATGCTGGCCCGTGCGGCGCGCATTCTCTACGCGTTCGGCAGTGGCCCACCCGAACAGTCCCTCGCGGACCTTGTCCGCAAAACTGGACTGCCACGGTCCTCGGTGCACCGGATTCTTAACCAGCTCGTTGCGCTGCGTGCGCTCGAACGGTCGGAAAACAACTACCGGCTCGGGATCGGCATCCTCGAACTCGGCGGCCTTGCCGCCCACCACAACCGGCTCCACGAGTGCGCCCTGCCGCAGCTTCACGCGCTGCACGGCAGGACCGGCCTCGCTGCGCATCTTTCCATCCTTGACGGCCACGAGATCTTCTACATCGACAAGGTTGGGGTTCTGCCGCCTGGGGTGGATCCGTCGCATGCAGGCGGGAGGCAGCCCGCGTACTGCACAGCCTCCGGCAAAGCAATCATGGCGTTCTCCGCACCACACCTCACTGACCAGGTAATCGCCGCGGGCACGCCACCGCGCACCAGCGCTACCCGCGACGCGCAACAGCTACGCCGCGAACTCAGCCAGGTGCGCGAACAGGGAATCGCGTTCGACCGCGGGGAGAACTATCGTGGCATCCACTGCCTCGCCGCTCCCATCCGGGACAACGGCGGCTATGCAGTCGCCGCCGTCTCGATCACCGGCCCGCGCGATCTGGTCAGACACCGGTCATTAGCCAGCCTTCTGCTCACATCCGCTCAGCGAATCGGACGGGCATTTGCGTCCGGAAGGAGGTACCCGGCATCCTGTGTAACCTAGCAAGCGTTAGGTTGACAGGAGGGTTATGAGAGAAGCAGTTATCGTTGCGGCAGCCCGCTCGCCCATCGGCAGGGCACATAAAGGGTCCCTGCGCGAGTGCCGCGCGGACGATCTCGCGACCGCCGTCACCCGCGCGGCACTAGGCCAGGTACCCGAGCTCGACCCCGCAGACATCGAAGACCTTCTCGTCGGCTGCGCGCAGCCAGCCGGTGAGCAGGGCTACGGCTTGAGCCGCATGATCGCGCTCGGACTGGATCTTGACGCCCTCCCCGGCACAACCGTCCAGCGCTACTGCGCCTCGAGCGTTCAGACCACTCGCATGGCCGCGCACGCGGTCCTTGCCGGGGAGGGGGATGTCTTCATCTCAGCCGGCGTGGAGGTGGTCTCCGGGTACACCCGAGGGAAAGCGGATGGGATGCCGGATACCGGCAACCCCAGATACGGCGACGCGACCAAGCGCACACAGGCCATCGCCGAGGGCACGCTCGAATGGAAAGACCCCCGCATCGACGGCGAGCTGCCCAACCCTTACGTCGCGATGGGCCTGACAGCCGAATTCGTTGCAGCCCAGCGCGGTGTGTCCCGCCGCTCTCAGGATGAGTTCGCAACACTGAGCCAGAATCGCGCTGAGGCCGCCGTGACTGCCGGGGTTTTCGCAACCGAAATCGTCCCCATCACCACACCCGATGGCTCGGTTGTTTACACAGATGATTCACCGCGACCCGGAGTGACTGCTGAAAGCCTGGCGATACTCAAGCCCGTTTTCCACCGCGACGGCACTGTCACCGCCGGTAACTGCTGTCCCCTCAACGACGGGGCCGCAGCACTCGTCGTGATGTCAGACCAGAAGGCTTCGGATCTCGGCATCACACCACTCGCCCGGATCGTTTCCACCGGGGTGTCTGCACTCTCCCCCGAAATCATGGGATTAGGCCCAGTCGAGGCGTCACAGCAGGCGATGCGCCGCGCGGGGCTGAGCATCGGCGACATCGACCTGGTCGAGATAAACGAGGCCTTCGCCGCGCAGGTGCTCCCAAGCTGTGACGACCTAGGCGCCGACCTGGACAAAGTGAACGTCTATGGCGGTGCGATCGCTCTCGGCCACCCCTTCGGCATGACTGGTGCCCGCATGACCGTAACCCTGCTCAACGCGCTGCGCCGCCGTGACGAGACGCTTGGCCTCGTGACCATGTGCGCAGCCGGAGGCCAGGGCATGGCGATGATCGTCGAACGCGTCAGCTGACGTAGTGAATTGAGTCTTCCGATGAGCGGGACACGCCGTAGCTAGCGTGACCTGCCACACCGTAGCGTCCAGAGTGTGACGGAGCTAATAGACCGCGTAACTTATGACGCCACCTTGCGTGAACTCCCCACGGGGCGAGGGGTTCTCCGCTACCACGAGGCTGGCGCAGCGCACCTCCCTCCGCTCCTGCTTCTGCACGGATCAGGCCCCGGTGTGAGCGGGTGGCGCAACTTCGGTGACAACCTCGCGAGCTTCGCGCCCCACTTCCGTTGCCTTGTCCTGGAACTCCCTGGATTTGGGGTGAGTGACGGGACCGGCGAGCACCCGATGGTGGGTGCACTCAGTGCCGTCACCCGTTTCCTGGACGGGCTGGGGCTTAGCCAGGTCGATGTCATCGGCAACTCGATGGGCGGCATCATCGCCAGCCAGTTCGCTTCAGTACAGCCGCAACGGGTGCGCAAGCTGGTAACGATCGGCGGAATCGGCCGGAACCTGTTCAGCCCGGGACCAAGTGAGGGCATCAACCTGCTGGTCGAGTTCACTGAGAACCCCACTCGTGAACGACTCGTCGAGTGGCTCAACTCGATGGTGTTCGACCGCAGTCTCGTCACTGACGAGCTGATCGAACAGCGCTGGCAGCAGG
Organism: Hoyosella sp. YIM 151337; assembly: GCF_026041215.1. Lineage (GTDB taxonomy): Bacteria > Actinomycetota > Actinomycetes > Mycobacteriales > Mycobacteriaceae > Hoyosella. The sequence continues at coordinate 30,566 of NZ_JAPEIQ010000043.1, read as the reverse complement.
CAACCGACCCCGCAACGCTCGCCAGTGCCCGAAAGATGTATGGGCGTGCCGCCCTCCAGGCAATGGTTGCGGCGATGAACACGTCAGACGCCCCGCCCCCGTGGGCGATGCTCCACAAGATCACAGCACAAACGCTCATCACATGGGGGCGCGACGATCGCGTCAGCCCCCTCGACATGGCGATCGTGCCGATGCGCACCATTCCAAACGCCGAACTTCACGTGTTTCCGGACTGCGGACACTGGGTGATGATCGAACAGAAATCCGCCTGGGAGTCCGTCGTTCTGGCTTTTCTCACCCGCAATGAGGAGCGACCATGACCCCCGACAGCACGCCCGCTTTCGATGACGAATACGACTTCGTCGTGATCGGTTCCGGTGGCGGCGGGATGGCGGCGGCGCTCACCGCCGCCCACGAAGGAGCGTCGACCGTCGTTGTCGAAAAGGCCGCCTCATTCGGCGGCTCGACCGGACTTTCCGGCGGCGCCATCTGGGTCCCAAACAACCCGGAGCTGCGCCGGCGCGGTCACAACGACTCACGCGAATCGATCCTGCGCTACCTGGAACTTCTCACCGACGGGGAGGTGCCGCGCGAGCGGCTCGAAGCCTACGTCGACTACGGGCCCGATGCGATGGCGCTGCTCGAACGAAGCCCATGGCTCGCATTCCTCTGGGTTGAAGGATATTCCGACTACCACCCGGAGTTTGAGGGCGGCCGGCCCGAGGGACGGTCTGTCGAGGTACCGCCGTTTGATACTCGCAAGCTCGGCGCCCTCGAAAATGACCTTGGCCCGAACCTGCTCGTCGGCCCAATGGGGTTGTGGATCACGTCAAAGGACTACCACCACATGGCGATGGTCACGCGAACATGGAAGGGCCGCAGCATGATCGCCGTATCCATGTGGCGGGTGCTGAGTAACCTTTTCCGCCGCCGCCGCATGGCAACCGGTGGCCGGGCGCTGGTCGCGCGGATGCGCCTCGCGTTGCGCGACGCTGGCGTGCCCCTTTGGCTGAACAGCCCGATGACCGGGCTCATTCAGGACACCACCGGCCGCGTGACCGGTGTGACGATCGAGCGTGACGGACGGCCACTGCGCATCGGTGCGTGGCGCGGAGTGCTCCTCGCTACGGGCGGTTTCGAGCACAACGCCGAAATGCGTGACACCTACCTCCCCGATGGCGGGCAGGCGAACCACAGCCTTGGAGCTCCCTCGAACACTGGTGACGGCATCAACGCCGGCATTGAACTCGGCGCCGCGATCGACTTCATGGACGATGCGTGGTGGATGCCCTCCGTCGAACGTCCCGGTGGCAGCACGATTCCGCTCGTTTCTGAACGTGCCATCCCCCGCCAGCTCATTGTGTCTAGTGACGGCAACAGATTCACCAACGAGGCCGCACCGTACGTCAACTTCGTACACGACCAGCTCGAAGGCAAACATCTGCCAGCCTGGTGCATCATGGATGCCCGCACGCGCACCCGGTATCCGTTCGCGCAGATCATGCCAGGCGGCAAGATCCCGCAGCCGTTTTATGACGCGGGAATCGTGCACCGGGCCGGAACGATGAGTGAACTCGCTCGCAAGATCGGGGTGAACGCCGAGAATCTCAGTGCTTCCGTTGCACGCTTCAATACCTTTGCCGCGCAAGGCAAGGATGAGGACTTCTCACGCGGGGACAGTGCGTATGAGCACTACTACGGAGATCCCACGCTGCCGAACCCCAACCTCGATCCAGTCGGCAAAGCACCGTTTTATGCGTTCCGCATCGAGGTTGGTGATCTCGGCACTAAAGGCGGACTCGTGTGTGACGAGCACGCCCGGGTGCTCCGTGAGGACGGGGCCCGCATCGACGGACTGTACGCCACGGGCAACACATCCGCGTCGGTCATGGGACGAGAATATGCCGGTCCGGGAGCAACTATCGGACCATCCATTGTCTTCGGCTACCTCGCTGTCCTGCACGCACTAGGCCAGCGCTGAACTTTCTCAACTACTGAATCAGCCCACTCGCGCGGGCAGAAAACGAGGTGTGACATGTCTACCAATCCCGTACTAGAGTTCGTCGACCAACATGCAGACCAGTTCGCGGCGACTGCCGCCAGCAGCGAGAAGCTCGGAAAACTCGACGACACCGCCGCCGCGTTGCTGCGTGAATCCGGCGTCATGCGGATGCTCGCCCCAAAGCAGTACAGCGGTGCGGAAGCACACCCAGTCGAGTTCGCCGAGACCGTCATGCGGCTCGCGAGCCTCGACGGCTCACTCGGCTGGGTCGCCGGCATCGTGGGTGTTCATCCCTGGGAACTCGCGATGGCCGACAAACAGGTCCAGCATGAGGTGTGGGGCGAGGACCACAATGTGTGGCTCGCCTCGCCGTACGCACCGATGGGCATTCTGCGCCCCGTCGACGGTGGCTACATTTTCAATGGACGCTGGCAATTCTCCTCCGGCACCGACCACTGCGACTGGATCTTCCTCGGCGCGTGGCTCGGCGATGAGTCCGGGGAGAAACTGCCCAGCATGGAGATGATCCATGTGCTGCTGCCACGCAGCGACTACCAGATTGTCGAAAACTCATGGGATGTCGTCGGCCTCCGCGGGACGGGCAGCAAAGACATCATCGTCAAAGATGCCTTCATCCCCGACTACCGCGTCATCGAGTTCAACAAGCTCATGGACGGCAGCCAGGTGCGGGGGGCGGGACTGGAAAACCCCACGTTTCACGTGCCTTACACCACGATCTTCCCGCTGGGAATCACTGCGGCGGTGATCGGCATTTGCGAGGGCGCACTCGCGCATCACCTCGACTACCAGCGTGATCGCGTACAGATTGTCGGCACCGCAGTTCGTGACGACCCGTACGTGCTGTCAACGATCGGCGATGCGGCCGCCGAAATCCATGCCTCGCGGGTGACATTGCTGGACAACGTGTCTCGACTCTATGACAAGGTCGACGCGGGTGAGGAGATCACCTTTGCTGACCGCGCGCAGAGCCGGCGCACACAAGTGTCTGCCGCGTGGCGGGCAGTGCGCGCGATGGATGAGATCGTCGCACGGTCTGGCGGCAATGGGTTGCGTATGGAACATCCGTTGCAGCGGTTCTGGCGGGACGGCCATATGGGTCTCGCTCACGCGATCCACGTGCCCGGCTCGGTCTTCCACGCCTCTGCCCTGGCTTCGCTGGATATTGTTCCTTCGCCCGGCCCACTCACTTCGATGATCTGATCGCCATGCTTCTTCTCTCTCAGCGCGGCGACGCCGCCGCACGTCTCGAGACCGCGGAGTCGCAGCGCCGACCCATCGCACCTCTCAGTGAATCGTTCCCCGGCATGACGGTTGAGGACGCCTACGAAATCCAGCTGGTGAACATCCGGCGCAAGCTCGCCGCAGGCGATGAGGTTCGTGGCCACAAGGTCGGTCTGTCGGCTATCGTCATGCAGCAGATGATGGGCGTCGACGAGCCTGACTACGGACATCTCCTCAGCTCGATGGAACTCCACGAGGATCTTCCCGTCGATCTCAGCCGGTACTGCTATCCCCGCGTGGAAGTCGAGATCGGGTTCGTGCTCGGCGCGGACCTCCCCGGCGAAGAATGCACCGAATACGACGTTCTGGCCGCCGCCGAACGGGTGGTACCAGCCCTCGAACTGATTGACAGCCGCATCCGTGAGTGGCGGATCACCATAGTGGACACCGTCGCCGACAACGCCTCTTCGGCCGGTTACGTCATCGGGGACGGCGCCCCAGTCGACGGGCTCGACCTCACCATGATCGACGCCACGCTGTTCCGCGGTGACGCGGTTATCGCAGCGGGAAGATCGGATGCGGTGCTCGGTAACCCTGCCACCTCAGTGGCGTGGCTCGCCAGGAAAGTCAGCCCCTACGGGGTTCGGCTGCGCGCAGGGCACCTCGTTCTGCCTGGCTCGTGCACACGCGCCATCGATGTCCTGCCGGATTCGAGCTACACCGCAAAATTCTCTGGACTCGGCTCTGTTTCGCTCTCTTTCGTTTAAGGAAAACCGATGGCTACAGCGGCAATTGTCGGTCCCGGCAATATCGGGACCGACTTGCTTTACAAACTATTACGCAGCGATGTCATCACACCGCGGTACATGGTCGGTGTTGACTCGGAAAGCCCCGGGCTCAAGCGGGCCGCGAAAGCCGGTCTCGAGGTGACTCACGAGGGGATCGACTGGCTGCTGAATCAGCCGGAACTGCCCGACCTGGTATTCGAGGCGACGACTGCGTACGTCCACCGCGCAGCGGCCCCGAGATACACCGAGATGGGCATCCGTGCAATCGATCTCACGCCCGCCGCAGTAGGTCCGGCCGTCATCCCCTCCGTGAACCTGAAGGAGCATGTGAACGCTCCGAACGTCAACCTCATCACCTGCGGCGGACAAGCCACAATTCCGATCGTGGCGGCGGTGTCGCGTGTCGTACCAGTCGATTACGCGGAAATCGTTGCCTCGGTGGCATCGCTGTCCGCTGGACCGGGGACGCGTGCCAACATCGACGAGTTCACGAAAACGACAGCGCGCGGACTGGAAACGATCGGCGGGGCCCAAAAGGGCAAGGCCATCATTATCCTCAACCCAGCCGAACCACCAGTTCTCATGCGAGACACCGTGTTCTGCTCCATTCCTCCCTATGCGGACCGGCAGCAGATCAGCGAGTCGATCGTGAGCATGGTCGCCGACGTCGCGCAGTACGTACCCGGCTACCGGCTTAGGGCGGAGCCCCAGTTCGATGCCCCGACAGCTATCAGCGGTGGCATGGCCCGCGTCGCAGTGTTTCTGGAGGTTGAAGGCGCAGGGGACTTCCTGCCGCCCTACGCGGGCAATCTCGACATCATGACCGCAGCGGCAGCGCGGCTGGGTGAAGTTTTCGCGCAGCTCAAGGGGGCGAACTGACATGTCTACTCCGTCAATCCGGATCACTGACTCGTCGCTCCGCGACGGCTCGCACGCGAAGCGTCATCAGTTCTCCATCAACGATGTTCGGCAGATCGTCCGCGCCCTCGATCACTCGGGTGTTCCCGTCCTCGAGGTCGCGCACGGGGACGGTCTCGGCGGATCGTCATTCAACTACGGCTTCTCAGCCACCCCCGAACTCGATCTGATTCGCACAGCGGTCGAGACCGCCGAGCGGGCGAAAATCGCGTTCTTGATGCTGCCCGGTGTCGGCACGAACGACGACATCAGGGCAGCGCACGACAACGGCGCAGCCATTTGCCGGATTGCCACGCACTGCACGGAGGCGGACACCTCGGTTCAGCATTTCGGTACCGCCCGCGACCTCGGGCTGGAGACCGTTGGTTTCTTGATGATGTCGCACACCCAGCCCCCCGAGAAGCTCGCGAAGCAGGCGAGAATCATGGCTGACGCGGGCTGCCAGTGCGTGTATGTCGTTGACTCCGCGGGTGCGCTCATCCTCGAGCAGACCAGCGACCGGGTTGCTGCCCTCGTTGGCGAACTCGGCGGCGACGCGCAGGTCGGCTTCCACGGTCACGAGAACCTGGGGCTGGGGGTGGCGAACAGTGTCGCCGCGGTCCGGGCTGGCGCGGCACAGATCGACGGCTCTGTTCGCCGCTTCGGCGCGGGCGCCGGGAACACACCCCTCGAAGCATTCGTCGCGGTCTGCGAGAAGCTGGGAATTCCAACCGGTATTGACGTTTTCGCGATCGCTGATGCCGCAGAAGATGTCGTCCTGCCCATCATGGACGCTGAATGTCGCCTCGGTCGGATGGAACTGATGATGGGGTACGCCGGTGTGTACTCGAGCTTCCTGAAGCACGCGGATTCGCTCGCCGCCCGCTACAAGGTTTCTGGAGCGGAGATCCTCGTCGACGCGGGCAGGCGGGCGCTGATCGGCGGGCAGGAAGACCAGTTGATTGAAATCGCCGTGCAGATGAGCGAGCAGCGCGCTCTCGCGGGCACGGCGCGATGAAGGATTAGCAATGAACACCCTCAGCGTTCAGGATGCCTTCGTCGCTGTAGCGGCAGGCAGCGCGGTCCTGCTACTCGACGGCAGCACCGGTTATCTCGTGTTCGCAGCAGAACGCGCGACCACCGAACTCGTTGCGTTCGCGGTGCGCCACTCGCCGGGTTACCTTCGGGTCGCGCTGCCGGGTACGGCTTGCGACCGCTTGGACCTCCCCCCTGTCTGTCCGGCGCCGGACGCTCGCACCCCCGCGTACACCGTTAGCGTCGACGCGGCGCACGATATCGGCACCGGCATCTCCGCGGCCGACCGGGCCAGAACCATCCGGCTATTGGCCTCCGCCACCACGCAGCCGGACGAGTTGACCCGGCCCGGCCATGTCGTCGCTGAACGCGTTCAGGATGGTGGCTTGCTGAGCCGCAGTGGGCCTGCGGAGGCCGCTGCCGATCTCGCCCGGCTAGCAGGACTGCAGCACTGCGGAGTGGTCACTGAGCTCGTCAGCCCACTGGATCCGTGCCGCATTGCGAACGCAATTGAGGTGCGGGCCTTTGCGGCACAGCACGGACTCGCCGCTGTAGCGGTCACTGATATCACAGCCTGGCGGCGTGATGACGAAAAGTGGGTGGAACAAGTCACGTCCGCTCGAATTCCGACAGAGTTCGGCGCCTTTCGCGCTATCGGGTACCGCAGCACCATTGACGAATCCGAGCACGTCGCGCTCGTGTGTGGCGATACCCCGTTCGGCACCGGCGAGGTACTCGTCCACGTCCACCGTGAATGCGCCGCTGGCGACATCTTCGGATCGCTCGCCTGTGAGTGCCGCTCTCGACTGCGCGAGGCGATGCGCACCATCGCGGCGCACGGCCGCGGCGTAGTGCTCTACCTGCGTTCGAGTGAGGAAGCATCCAGCGCCGTCACAACGCAGATTCTCACCGACCTCGGTATCCACTCGTTCGCGGCGGCCTTCGCGCTGTCGCACCGCGTACGCGAACCCGCCTGACCCATATCTGTTGATGGAGAACACGTCATGACGAGCACACGAACGCTACGCCGTAAAACGCTCGCCGGTGCTGCACTAGCAGCCCTCACGATCACCGCGACCGCGTGTGTGGCCGACGGGGGCACTGCGGGCAGCGCAGACCGCACCGGGGTAGTCGCAGGCGCCTCCAAAGACGAGTACATCGCCGCATTCGAAGACATCCCGCCAATCCACCTCACCACGCAGCTGCCCACAAGTCCGGGTGATGCGCAGGCACTCCACATTGAGACCTATGCAGAGGCGCTCAATGAGTGGTCGGGCGGGAAGATCACGATGGAGGTGGCGTACGGCAATTCGATCGCCCCACCAGACCAGGCACCACAAGCCCTGGCTGACGGCAGACTTGATTTCGACTATGTGTACGCGGTTTATGAGCCGTCCCGCTACCCCGCGCATGGCGCGCTCGCCAACGCGAGCTTCCTCGGTGACCACACACCCGTCGCTGGCACACTCGAAGCCCTCGGTGGCTACCTGGAAGCTGCACTCGCCACACCAGAGATCATGGCGGAAACCGAACGTGAGGGCGTCAAACTCCTCCTTCCCTGGGGTGCGGCAACCAGTTCCGGACTGATGTGCACGCAGCCGCGCGCGTCACTGGCGGAGTTGAGTGGCGCACAGGTCCGCGTGGGTGGCGCCGCGTTCGCCCGCCAGGCTGAAGCACTCGGCATGTCGCCTGTTTCGCTGCCCTACTCGGAGATCTATCAGGCGCTGCAGCGAGGCACGATCGACTGTGAACTCCAGGCGCTGTGGACGCGCTACATCGTCGGCACCGTACCGCTCGCGCCGAACTACACCATCGATTCCGATGTCGGATTCGCGCGGCTCTTCTATGGACTTGGCTTCGGGAAAGCGAAATGGGATTCGCTGCCGCTAGTAGCCCAGCAACTCATCTACGACCGCCTCGACGTGTACATCGAAGTGATGCTGCGCGAAGGTATCTGGAACACGACGATCGGAGCGGCTGAGCTCATCGACGAGAACGGCGGAACATATAGTTCCTTCAGCCCCGACGTCGCCGCGGCTCTCACCGAAGTCAATGCGCAGATGCTGGGCGAAGCCCGCCGCAGCCCCGTACTCGACGGTGACGCACTCGTCAGCAGCCTGGAGGACGCTCTGCAAAGGTGGCGCGGTGTCGTCGCCGAACTCGGCTATCCCGGCGTGAGCGATGCTGAGTTCCTCGACTGGTACACGTCCAGCGAGATCGATCTCGAACCGTTCATGGATCGTCTGCGTGAGGACGTTCTGTCCCAGCACCGGCCATCGTGAGGGTGTTCCAGCGATGACCGCTCTCTCCGCATCCCGCCGGCCGCGCAACGTTGTCGGTGCGCTCCGGGTGGCAACGCTCGCTGTGGCAGCCACCGGCCTCATCATCATGATGCTGCATATTGTGCTCAACGCCGCGTTGCGCACATTCGTCAATGCACCGGTCACCGGGACCAACGAGATCGTCAGTTACTGGTACATGCCGCTGGTGGCACTCTGCGGTTTCGTGCTGGCCCAGCGGGACAGAGCACACACCGAGGCTCGGGTGCTTTTCAATCGGTTGCCGGCGCGGCTTCAGCGGGAGACACACTGCGCGGGTTTGCTTCTCGTGGCAATCGCCTGCGCGGGCTTCGCGTATTTCGGGTTTCGTGAAGCGCTCCACAGCCAGCACCTTGGGCTGACTGGCGGGGTGACGGGGGTTGTGATCTGGCCCGTCACGTTTCTTGTTCCCCTGATTTTCGCTGCTATAACGGTGCAGGTCCTCGCCGAAGCGGTCTCAACTGCGAGGGGGTCACGGTCATGTTGATGACGCAGGAAACAAGAGTCCTCACCACGCGCCACGAATGGCTGATCCGGGCCGCGATCATCACCGCGACTGGCGTGTGCGTCATCCTCATACTCGGGCCGTCCACCCGCGAAACGGTGGGCGGTGCGGCGGTCACCTTGATGCTGCTGCTCGTGTTCCTGAAGGTGCCGATCGGGATTGCACTCACCGCCCCCGGCGTGCTGGGGCTTTACGGGCTGTACGGCCCCGCGGCGGCCACCAGCCTGCTTGGTCGGCTCCCCTACGACACGGTGGCGAGCTGGGAGCTGAGCGTCATCCCGATGTTCATCTTCATGGGTGTGCTGTTGTGGCGGGCTGGCGTGACGCAACGCGTGTACAGCGCTGCACGAGGACTGATCGGCTGGATGCCGGGCGGCCTCGCGGTCGTCACGAACGGCGCAGGCGCAGGCCTGGCAGCTGTCAGCGGAACCACCGTCGGCACGGTCCACGCGCTGGCACGCATCGGTGTTCCGGAGATGCTGCGCGCAGGCTACGACCGCCGTCTCGCCGTCGGCTCAACGATCGTCGCAGGACTTCCGGGACAGGTGATTCCGCCGAGCATCTTCCTGGTGATCTACGCGGGGCTAGCGCAGGTGCCGGTAGGTCAGCAATTGATCGCGGGCGTCGTTCCGGGACTGCTCATGGCCGCCTTCTTTGCTCTCACTGTGATCGCGATATGTACCGCCCGGCCGCAGCTGGCAGGAGTCCGCACCGGCAGCTCTCGCGATCGCTTCCGGGCGAGGGAGCTGCGCACCGCCGCAACACTGTGGCCACTGCCGACCCTCATTGTCCTCGTGCTCGGTGGGATGTACACCGGTGCGGTGACGGTGACCGAAGCAGGCGCCGTCGGTGCGCTCGGAGCCACCCTGCTCGCGCTGTGGTACCAGCGCAAGGACCAGCCCTGGCAGAAGGTCGCCACAGCCACCACGGACACGCTGAAAAGCGTCGGGACGATCTTCTTCCTGTTCATCGGGGCGATGGCGCTCGCCCGGGTGCTGTCCGTGTCTGGCATCGGGCCGGGTTTCGCGCGGTGGGTCGGTGACATGGGGTTCACCCGGATCGAATTCCTGCTCATCATCCTCGTCACATTCGTGATCATGGGTATGTTCATGGACCCACTTTCGATCATGCTGCTGACGGTCCCACTGCTCATCCCGGTGGTGGCGGAGCTCGGTATCTCACCGCTGTGGTTCGGGGTTTTCGTCGTCATCCTCGCGGAAGTTGCGATCATCACGCCCCCGGTCGGGGTGCTGGCGTTTATCGTCCATGATCTCGTCAAAGACCCGGACGTCAGTCTCGGCCAGCGCATCACACTCGGGGATGTTTTTCGCGGCATCGCGTTGTTCCTGCCCGCAATTGCAGTCTTGTGCGTCGTGCTGATCGCGGCACCCGGGCTCGCAACATTCCTGCCCAGCCATATGTGACGGTTCATGCTTCGGAGGCAACAGTGTTAGACCAGGAAATACGCACAGTTCTCGACTCACTCAATACGCATTTCCCCCGCGTTGAAGAGATGTCAGCGCAGGAGGCGCGCGCAGCCGTCGCCGCTCGGCGGCTGCCAGTTACCAATCACAACGCGGTAGAGCAGTCGGAGGACTTCCAGATCCCCGGCAGCGGCGGACCCCTCCCCGTACGGATATACGTACCCCATGACGCCGAAGGCCAACAGCTGCCCGTGGTGATTTTTCTGCACGGCGGCGGGTTCGTGTTCTGCGATATCGACAGCCACGACGCGTTCTGCCGGGAACTGTCCCGCGGCGCGAACGTGATCGTGCTCTCGGTCGGTTACCGGCTTGCACCGGAACACAAAGCCCCAGCCGCGGCTGAAGATGCCTGGACTGCCCTGGTGTGGGCGTCGGAGAACGCGGACCGGATCGGTGGCGACCGGGAGCGCATCCTCGTGGCCGGTGATAGCGCGGGCGGGAACCTCGCTGCTGTCGCGTGCATGATCGCCACCGAGCGTGGCGGCCCACATGTTGCGGGGCAGATTCTGCTGTATCCGGTGATCGATCCGTCGTGCAGCACGTCGAGCTTTGAACGTTTCGGGACGGGGTTCTTCAACACCGCCGAAGCAATGCTGTGGTACTGGCAGCAGTATCTGCCTGACTGGTCGCTTCCCATTCCGGAACACCACGTCGCACCGCTTCGCGCGCCAGACCACTCGGAGTTGCCGCCCGCCATCGTCGTCACCGCCGGTCTGGATCCGCTTGGCGATGAGGGCATCTACTACGCCGAAACGCTCGCCGCAGCAGGTGTTCCCGTCATTCATCGGCGGTATCCAGACCTGTTCCACGGTTTCGCCACGATCCTCTCGCTGCGCGCCGCGGATTCGGCTCGGGACCTGCTGTTTCGTGACATCAAAGCGCTACTCAGCCAAGCCCACCTTGTTAGGAAGTGATGACCATGCGTGAGCACCGAGACGGTGTACACGACGTCCTCGTCGTGGGGGCCGGTGTTGCTGGCCTCTACGCCATTCACACTGCCCGCCAGGCACAGCTCGATGTCGTCTGCCTCGAGGCCGGGGACGGCGTGGGAGGAACCTGGTACTACAACCGGTATCCCGGCTGCCGCTGCGATGTCGAGAGCATCGACTACTCCTACTCTTTCGACGACGAGCTGCAGCGTGAGTGGCGGTGGAGTGAGCGTTACGCGACCCAGCCAGAGATCCTGGCGTACCTCAACCACGTCGCGCAGCGGTTTGACCTCCTTCCCCACATCCGCTTCAGAGAGCGCGTCGAGCAGGCTCACTTCAGCGCCCAGGAATCGGTGTGGACCATTCGCACGGCGTCAGGAAACACCTATCGGGCACGCAACGTCATTTTCGCGACCGGGTCGCTTTCCACCCCGAATATTCCCGCGCTGCCGGGTGCTAGTGATTTCGCCGGCGAGGTGTACCGCACCGCGCAATGGCCAGACACGTCTCCGTCGTTCGAGGGTAAGCGTGTCGCTGTGATCGGTACGGGATCGTCCGGCATCCAGACCATCCCCATGGTCGCTCGCGAGGCCGCCTCGCTCACCGTTTTTCAGCGCACCGCCAACTACAGTGTTCCAGCATTCAACCGTCCACTCACCGACGAGGACTACAAGCGCATCGTCCGGGACTATCCGGAGAGACGACGCAACGCGCGCGTGAGTGGCGGCGGTTCACCACACCAAGCGCACCCGCAGAACGCCACGGAGGTAACTGCTGAGGAACGGCGCGCGGCATTCGAGGCGACGTGGCGCACCGGAGGTGTCCTCTTTAGCAAGACGTTTCCCGATCAGAACATCGATCACACCGCGAACAAGTACGCGCGCGAGTTCTTCGAGGAGAAAATCCGAGATATCGTTCGCGACCCAGATATTATCGACGACCTCATACCTACCGACCACCCCATTGGCGCGAAGCGCATTTGCACTGACACGGGGTACTACGAGACGTTCAACCGGGACAATGTCGCACTGGTCAACCTGCGGCGTGAGCCGATCGAGGCCGTTACATCCAGCGGGATCCGCACCAGGGCAGCGCATTACGAGTTTGAGGTCATTATCTACGCGACTGGTTTCGACGCGCTGACGGGAACCCTGCAGCGCATCGACATTCGGGGCGCCGGTGGCACACGCCTGGGAGATCTGTGGCGGAACGGACCGGTGACGTACCTCGGGATGCACATTCCCGGTTTCCCCAACATGTTCGTCGTCAACGGCCCCGGCTCGCCAGCGGTGCTCGCGAACATGATTCTGACCTCGGAGCAGCAGGTGGGCTGGATCATCGACTTGATCACCCATTGTGCACAGACCGGTGTGCAGCAAGTCGAGGCCCGCCGGGACTCCGCTGAGAAGTGGACCGAACACGTCACCGAACTTGCGAACAGCACCCTCCTGCCACTCGCCAACTCGTGGTACGTCGGCGCGAACATTCCCGGTAAGCCGCGCACCTTCATGCTGTACTGCGGCGGGCTCGGCAATTACACGACTATCTGCGAGGACGTGAAGGCCGCGGGATATGAGGGCCTCGTCCTTATGACAAGGAGCCACCAATGGGCAAGCTAGCAGGCAAGGTCGCCGTCATCACCGGTGCGGCCCGTGGCCAGGGCGCTGCCGAGGCGAAACTGTTCACCGACGAAGGTGCTCGCGTGGTCGTCGCAGATGTCCGTGAGGATGAGGGGAACGAACTCGCTCGTGCGCTGGGCTCTACGAGCCGCTTCACGTACCTCGATGTTTCACAAGAGGATTCGTGGAACGCGGCGATCAGCTGCACGCTGCGGGAGTTCGGCCGCTTCGACATTCTCGTCAACAACGCAGCTGTCTATTACCCCACATCCCTGGCAGACGCTAACGGTTCGGCAGACGCCTTCATGCGGGCTGTGGAGATCAACCAGCTCGGGGTATTCCTCGGCATGCGCGCAGCCTCGTCCCACATGTCGCCTTGCGGTTCCATCGTCAATATTGCATCTACTGCCGGAGTCAAGGCGCTGCCCGGCTACTCCGCGTATGTCGCCTCGAAATACGCGGTGAGAGGGCTCTCTAAGACCGCGAGCCTTGAACTCGCGCCAACACGCATCCGGGTGAACTGCGTCCTCCCCGGGATGGTGGACACTCCCATGATCACTGATCGGCTCGCCGATCCAACCGTGCAGAAAGTCATGCACGACCTGCCCATTGGACGCGCCGCGAGCGCCGACGAGGTCGCACGTGCCGTCCTGTTCTTCGCCTCAGACGATTCGTCGTACTGCACCGGCACCGAGCTGGTGTGCGACGGCGGACTGACAACTGGCGTTCTCCCCCGATGAAACACCCACATAGAAGGAAGATCAACATGAGTTACACACAAGGCAAGCACACCCGCGTTGTCGTGGCTCTCGCCGCAGCCGCCTCCCTCGCCGCTGCCACTGCATGCGGGACGGCGGAAGCCGCGAATCCGCACACAGATGTCACGGTCACGTTCGTCCGGCATGGGGAATCGTATGGCAACACCTCGCAGGTGATAAACACTTCGATTCCCGGTCCTGTGCTGACTGAGCGCGGGCACCAGCAGGCGAAGGAGACAGCAGCGCAACTTGGGGACCGCGACATCGACGCGATCTACGCATCCGTCATGCCGCGCGCCCAGCAGACCGCGCAGTATCTTGCCGATGAACTCGCCATGGACGTGCGCGTGCTGCCGGGCGTGGAGGAAATCCAGTTCGGTCTCGACGGCCTCACCCACGACCAGGCGGGTGACACACTGTTCAGCGTCCTCGACAGCTGGCTTTCTGGTGACGTGAGCGTGTGCTTCGAGGCTCCCGGCGAGTGCGGAACCGAGTTCCAGACCCGATTCAATGACGCACTCGCCGCCATCCACAAGACACGCAACCAGAACTCGGTGGTTTACGCGCACTCCGCGTCGGTGATGATTGGCACCCTCCTCAACGACCCGGGGCATGACCTCGACATCTGGGGCGCTGACACGCTGCGGAACACCGGGATCGTCACGCTCGAGGGTTCGCCGCGGAATGGCTGGAAGATCGTCGAGTGGAACGGTGAACCCTTCCCGCCCGCGTGAGGTTTCGCCTCCACTGCCCCTAGCTCCCCGGCAGCGTGATGGAGCCGCACAGGGAATCGGTGCATTGTGCTTCCTCGATCACCAGGGTGGCCTGGAGAGACGCGGCGGGATCAATCCCGTTGTCTGCGCTTACAGTGAACTCGAATATGCCGGCCTGCGTGGGTGCACCCGATAGCGTGCCATTGGCATCGAGGCTGAGGCCGGGCGGCAGGACACCGATCAATCCCCCAGCAACCACTCAAGCCGGTGCATCGCGAGGGTGCGCAACTCGTAGGACTGCGCGGCTGGGGTTTGCTGCGTGGCGGCTGTATCACCGTGTTCCGTCCATGCGCCGCCGCCACCGACCCGTTCGGTAATCTGCGCGTGTTTCGCCAGCGCCGCCGATACCTCCTGCTGTGTCCAGCACATCGACGCCCGCTCAGCGAATTCCAGCAACCGGTCCACGGACGGGAATGGGCGTTTGTCGACGATCGTGTTGACCCACCGCGGTATGTGGGCGACTGAGATGAGCAGCGCTGCCGCCCGTTCCGGGCTGAGCGAATTGAAATGCGCGATCGTCATACCCCACCACCTGTACTAGTAACAAGAGTCGCTATTGCAGACTGAATGCAGGCTACGAAGCGCACTTTTTCTGGTGGTGACGCTGCTGTAACGGCCGTGTGAAGGGCGCACAGGCACAGCTACGGTCAGCGCCGAATGCGAACCCGGTGCAACACCCCCTCCACCGTCAGCAACGACGAGATCAGTCGCGGCATGACCAGTCTCAGCGAGAATCGGCTCCGCCGTTCGAGTTCAGCGGTTCGTTCTGCGACCGAGCTGAGCTCTCGCTGCCGCACTGCGTCAGTGATCTCCACAGCGGCTCGGGGCCTCGAATCCAGAAGGCTATGCCCGGTGTCCGTGAAGACAACAAGCGTCACATTTGGACATGAATATGCGAGCCGCTCCGCGACCACGCGTGGTGACCGCATATCCCGTGCACCGTGCACCACGCCCACCGGGCAGTCAAGCACGGCCAGTGCGGGCCGCAGGTTTTGCGGTTCACCTGGATACGGGCCGAACTTCTCGGCCATCGGCGCGAACAACTCAATGGGGTCGAATGGCTGACCATCCGGCTGTGAACTATCCACTTCGCGATGCATAATCACGCCGACCAAGTCGTATTCCAGCAGGTACGGCTGCGTCTTCCCGATCTCGTTGTCGGCCAGTCTTGCCACGAAGTTCCACGCCCACTGCTGGCCAGTAAGTCTCGCCTGCAGCATCTTTCGTGCCAGCTCTACCCCACCGAACTCGTACACGGGGGCCACGACGTTAACGATCTGCCGCTCAGAGACCCGGCCACTGCGGACCAGCTCGTCAACCTCCGCAGTTAATGGGCCGTCCCCGGTTACGAGGGCACGCACAGCCCGCCGGCGTTCCTCGTGATCATCAGCGGACGAAAACGTGGAGTCGAGTACCACTCCCTGAACCCGCTGTGGTGCGGCGATCGCGAGCCTCTGCGCCAACCATCCCCCGTAGGACGTCCCATAGACGAGCACCTCGTCCCAGCCCAGCTCGTCAAGCACGGCAAGTGCGTCGTCGATGACAGCGTCCACAGTGAGCGCCGACAGCGGAAGATCGCTCCCCTCGACGCATCGGCGCGATGCGCCCACCCCACGATGTTCGATCATGGCGATTCTGTACCCTGCCGCCGCGAACCGTTTCCTCAACCGGTGGTACGGAAGAATCGACGCGAGCCCTGGACCGCCAGGGAAGACAAGGACCCGGTGACCGTCTTCGGGGCCTTCAACTGCGAACCGCAGATCAAACTCGGGAGGCCCAGGGCGCCGCAATGACCGAACACCGGGAAACTTCAGTACGCGGGTTTCACTGAGCGCCACTAGCCCTCCTGAGTCGGGATCAAGATCACTATCCAGGCTATCGCGTATACGTACCCCTCAGCTCGCTACGATCCCGACGCGACTCAGCCTTCCGTCCCTCATTTGCACAATCCGGTCCGCGTCCGTGAGCGTGCTGAGGTCGTGGCTGACGAGGACTGCGGCGAGCTTGCGGGTGCGCACGAGCTCGCAGATCATGGCGACGATCTCCTTGCCGCGTTCGGAGTCAAGCGATGCAGTTGGTTCATCGATGAGCAGCAGCGAGGGATCCGCCATGAGCGCGCGAGCGATATTGACGCGCTGGCGCATTCCACCGGACATTTCGTGAGGCCGACGGTGTGCCGCGTGAGCGAGTCCGACCTCTTCAAGCAGCCGAATGGCCTTGTCACGGAACGCCCGCACGCGCATGCCGCGCATGTCAGCAGACAGCAGGAGCTGATCTAGTGCGGTCAAGGCGGGCAGGAGGTTGTCCTGTTGAAAGACGAACCCGATCTCGTTACGGCGCATCTTCGCGCGCTGCTTCTGACTTAACGAACGCGTGCTCGCGCCCGCTATCACGACATCCCCCTCATCTGGTGTAACGAGCGTGCCTGCGACGGCCAGCAAGCTTGACTTGCCGGAACCGGATGGCCCGGTGACCGCCACTAGCGCCCCTGGTGGCACGTCGAGGCACACGTTGTCGAGAGCTGTGAGGCGACCGTCCCCGTCCGGATAGGTCAGAGTGACATTTTGGAGAGCGAGGCTCATGGCAGTACTTCCTTCATTCTGGTCAGCGCTGAAGCGCGACGAGGGGGTCAACGGTGGTCACTTTCCGGATCGCGAACGCTGCGCCAACGAGGCCGAGGATCGTCATGCCCGCGACGGGAGCAACTACAGCGGCGAAGGACAGCTCGATCGGGACCACGGCAGATGCAGCGGCTGCCAGGGCGATGCCGAGTGCTGCACCAACCATCTGCCCAGCAGCGAGCACGATGAGCGCCTGTATCAGGCCGTCACGGAGCAGGTACGCTCGTGTGCCCCCCATCGCGCGCACCACTGCGAGATCGCGTTGCCGCTGCGCGGTCCACACCGCGAAGAATGCACCCACGACAAGTGCGGAGATAACGAGAAGCATCGCCTGCATGGCGCGCAGCGAGCCGTTTTCCGCCGAGAAGCCTGGAACAAGTGTTACCGAGTCTGCCATCGGAACCACAGTTGTTCCCGCCGGTGCCGCCGCCGGAACGTCCGTGGTGATGATGGCGCTCAGGTCGTCGCCACTATTGAGGGAACGCCAGGTTTCAAGCGTTGTGTAAACGACCGGGGTGTGAGCGAAGAACCCTGCCTGACCGATTCCCCGCACGCGCAGCGAGTGGTCGCCAATCATCACGGTGTCCCCTGCTTCAGCGCCGAGTTCCTCCGCAGCCGCCGCCGGGAGAAGAACGTCACCGTCAGCTGGCAGTGCGCCCGTATCGGCCGCGGGGAACAGATCGGGTTCAGCGCCGAATACTGTCGCTGCCACCATCGTGTCCCCGTGAGCGAGCTGCACCGACGTCACGCCGAGCGCGGACAGCACCGGGGTATCCAACCCAGCCGCGACACCCTCATCGACCTTGCTCTGCGCGAGTGTTGTGGCGTCCCCATCGGGAGCCTGCTGCACCACGAGGGCCGCCCCCGGAAGCCGTTCCACTCCGGACACTGATTGCCCAGCAAGGCCATTGGTGAGCGCAGACAACGCTACAACCATCAAAGCCATCATCGCGATCACCGTTGTGATGAGCGTGAACCGGCCGCGGGCAAATGCGATATCCCGCAGGCCGATGAACGCCAGCGAACTCTTCATCGTGCTTCCTTTTCGTGGTCCGAAACTGTTGCTGACAGATTCGCTAAGGAGAGGTACGTGCGGCTTCGCGCAAACGGTGAGATCTTTCTCCATCGAAAGTTGGAGGGACCGGGCTTCGCCCGGCAGCAATAATCGTGGAATGCCGCGAACTCTTTCCGATCGGACAGCACGCCTCGCTGGGGGCATTCTTTTCGCTGTGCTGCTGACTGTAGGGATCGTGCAGTCGATCGGCGATGCGGCCACCGTGGCCGCGGCTGTCGTTTTCGGAGGGTGGTATCTGGTCTCGCTGCGGCTCGACGAGCGCAACGACACCCAAACCAGGCTCTGGCTGGTGGTGTTGCTCCTCGGCTGGGCCACGTTGATCGCACTAAGCCCCGCATTCGTGTGGCTGGCTTTTTTACTTACTGTTCTCACCTGGCATGTGCTGCCGTGGAAGGCGGCGCTGCCACTGGTGCTCACAATTGCCGCTGGATCAGTGGCATCGTTCGCGTGGCACCACGACCAGTTGCAGGCAGCGGCCGTGCTCGGGCCGGTTATTGGTATCGCGACCGCGGTGGCGATCACCGAGGTCTACCACCAGATCCGTCGTCAGTCCGAACAACTTATACGGGTTCAGAAAGAACTGTCAGCGCGCGAACATGAAGCGGGGCAGCTTTATGAGCGGGAAAGGCTGGGCCGGGAACTGCACGATACGGTGGCGCAAAGCCTCACGTCGATCACTATGTTGCTCCGATCCGCGCTCACCCATACGCCCGAGACTCACCCGCACCGGAGGCAGTTGGACGTCGCTCTCGACACCGCTCAGGACGCGCTGGCACAAACCCGGGGCTTCATCCGCGGTTTCGCCACGACTGACGGCGCTACGCTTCCCGAAGCGATCCTGTCCGCGGCAGAACGCACCCGGCAGCTGGGGCTGCCGGTGACCGTTGAGCAGCAGGAGTGGAATCGGCCACTCCCTGTTCCGCACAAAGTTGCGTTGCTCCGTGTGACCCAAGAAGCGCTGGCAAATGCGGTTCGGCATGCCAGCGCATCCCATGTGCTCATCCGCCTAGCGGTTACCGACACGTGCGCGGAGGTCAGCATCAGCGACGACGGGTGTGGATTCGACGCTGCCTCGACGAAGGTTCCTCGCCCTGACGGCAGCGGGTACGGGCTCGCTGGCCTCACCTCGCGGATCGAAGAACAGGGCGGCACGCTCACTGTCACATCCGAGTCGGGCGCTGGTTCGACCGTCACAGCCCGCATCCCGATCGAGGCGCCATGATCCGTGTTGTGCTGGTCGACGACCACCCCGTTGTGCGAGCCGGGCTCGCTGCCGTTCTCCATCCCAACGGAGACATCGAAATCTGTGGTGAAGCGGCTACCGCCGCAGAGGCACTGACCATTATTCAGTCAACCAGACCTGACGTGATTCTCATGGATCTCAATCTCGGTGACGGAACCGACGGGGCGAGGGCGACACAGCTGATTCGGCGGCTGCCGAACGCACCGCGAGTGCTCGTGCTCACCACGTATGAAGACGACGCGAACATTGTCCGCGCGGTCGATGCAGGCGCAACTGGCTACTTGCTCAAAGACGCGCATCCCGCCGAGCTTGCGCGCGCGATTCGGGCTACTGCGCGCGGCGAAACAGTGCTGGCTGCCCCGGTCGCTTCACGGCTTCTCAACCGCGTCACCGGATCAGATACGGCGCTTACCCCGCGTGAACTCGAGATCATCACCGAACTCGCGCGGGGCGGCTCTAACCGTGACATCGCGCGGCGCCTGTCGGTTTCCGAGGCAACCGTGAAATCACATCTCGTGCAGATCTTTTCAAAACTCGGAGTCGACAGCCGGACGAAAGCTGTTCTCGAGGCACAGAAGCGCGGGCTGTTGTCGTAGGTGGCGCCTTGACGCACTACGCTCGCAGCCACGCGCGCACGCTCCACAGCGAATGTGCGCTGTTCAGGCACTGTGAGGAGGCGGTCCGCTATCAGCTCACTGTCGACCAGCCGAGCTCGGAGCAAGGCACGGACGAAGTTGAGGTCCTTTTCGCGGTATGCGCAAAGCTTCGCGACACAGAGATCCTCCTTGTCGAGACACCAGCCGATATATTGCGGCGAGCCAGAAGGCGCGGCGGTATTCGGATTCTGCACCTTAACCAGGCGATCGCGCCAGCCGTCGGGAAGGATCGCAGTCGTGACATCGACACCATCGATACTGAAACCATGCTGTTCCTCATACAGGGACCACTCACCGGCAACACCCTCGATCATGTCCGCTAGCTGCGCCCCCTCCGAGTTGTCGTCTGTCACTGGAAGAGTGTTGACCTCGGTTGACATCGTCGCCTCAGGTGGAAGCTGGTCCTCGCGATAGGTACCCAGGATCGCTTGGGACCCGATCACGATCACAGCTGGCTGCCCGACAATCTGGCACGCCGCACGGATCGCGTGCTCCAACTGGTCGAGCCGCATCAGCCCGCCTTGCCAAGCACTCCGGATCGCTCCGATTGCGACAGCAGCCCGCCCATCGGGGACACCTCACGCATCTCAATCGACGCAGTATCCAGGCCAGTCATTACCCGCCGCAGCCCAGGCACGTCTCCGCTGTCGACGAGCTTCCTCCATGCCTGTAAGTTCCGCTCATGTGGCTGCCCCTGAACGTTTTCAATCAGCCGTTTCAGATTTCGCTGAATCGCCGGCGCCCACTCATTCAGAGTCTGCCGATCCAGGTGCGTGGCGAGTTGGCGGTGCAGTCGCCAGGACCGCTCCACAGAGCGCGCTAGCTCGGGCCTTGTTGCCCGCCGATCAACCTCAAGGCGATATCCCATACAGGAAAGCAGCCGGTCGAGCATGCTGTCGCTCATCTCGACGCGTCCGGCTAGAAACTTGCTGATGCTCGGCTGCTTCACTCCGCTGACCCGTGACAGCGCGGACTGGGTGGTGCCAGTCTCAGACATCACCTGACGCAGCAGATCAGACTGTACAGGCATACGCGAACTATAGCACTGCATGCTATAGGGTCAGACATGCGTAACTGGACCTGGCAACCGCGGCACCCGAAATCCCATCTCAGCCGTGTAACTGAGATGGTGCCGCGCGATCGTCAAATCTCGTCAACCCGTTCGACACAGTTCAGGACACACCGAGTACGCGTGAAGATTGTCGGCATGCACTTGTTGCAGTGAATGCACAGTGACTGCGCGGTCGGGTTTTCCTTCAGACGGTTGATCAAATCCGGTTCCCGCAACAGTGCCCGCGCGATCGCGACGAATTCGAAACCCTCCGCCATCGCGGTGTCCATCGAAGCTCGGTCTGTGACCCCGCCGAGCAGCACGAGCGGCATCCGCACTGCAGCTCTGACCTGTCTGGCCTGGTCAAGCAGGAAAAGATCGCGGTATGGGTAAGCCTTGAGGAACGCCCGCCCGCCGAGCCGAATCCCGAGCCGCATAGGCTGCGGCATCGCAGCCGCGAACTCCCGCACTGGGGCATCACCCTTGAACAAGTACATCGGGTTGAGCAGTGAGCTCCCTGCCGTCAATTGCAGCGCATCGAGATGACCGTCCACGTCCAGCCATTTCGCGACCTGGATCGCTTCATCCAGCCAGAACCCTCCTGGCACACCGTCATTCATATTAAGCTTGGCGAGCACCGCGATGGAGTCGCCAACTGCGATCCGCACCGCTTCCGCAATCTCCCGCGCTAGTCGCGCCCGGTTCGGCAGGCCGCCGCCGTACTCATCGCGTCGCCGGTTCAGCCGCGGGCTCAGGAACGAACTCACAAAGTAGTTGTGACCGAAGTGGATCTCGACCGCATCGAATCCTGCATCGACCGCGATACGCGCCGCCTGGGCGTGCGCGCCGATGATCCGGCGGATGTCACCGATTCCGGCTGCACGCACCGGACGCATACTGAGCGGGCTGAACATCCGCGACGGAGAAACTGCCCGCAGTCGCGTGGACTTCTCGTTCGCGACAGGACCCGCATGCCCTATCTGCGCCGAAATCGCCGCGCCCTCGCGGTGCACCGCATCGGTGAGACGGCGCAGGCCCGGCAGGGCTTCGGGCCGCATCCACAACTGCTCGCGCTGGGTTCGCCCTTCGGGCGCCACCGCACAGTACGCGACTGTCGTCATGCCGACCCCACCCGCAGCGACCGCACAATGGAAGTCGATCAGATCATCTGTCACGAGCGCGTCTGGGGTGCGTCCCTCAAATGTCGCGGCTTTAATCACGCGGTTACGCAACGTAACTGGACCAATCCGCGCGGGGGCGAACATGTCGTTCATGCGTGCGTGCCGTACACGGGTTCGGGGTCGGCAGCCTCAGAGAGCAACTCTTTGATGACGGGCCCGAGTTCCGCTGGCGCCCAGCGTTCCCCCTTGTCCCGCGCCGGGCCGTGCCGCCAGCCTTGCGCAACTGACACTTTGCCCGCTTCGACTTCAAACACCCGCCCCGTAACGTCGGACGATTCGCTGCTGCCTAGCCACACCACTAGCGGGGAAACATTCTCTGGGGCCATCGTGTCGAAACCCTCACCTGGCTTCGCCATCATGTCCGCGAAGGTCTGCTCTGTCATCCGGGTACGCGCTGCGGGGGCGATCGCATTGACCGTCACCCCGTAGCGCGCGAACTCGGCTGCGGCGACGAGCGTCAGGCTCGCTATGCCCGCTTTAGCTGCCGAGTAGTTGCCCTGCCCGACGCTGCCGAGCAAACCGGCGCCGGAGCTGGTGTTGATGATCCGGGCGTCACGCTGACTCCCGGCTTTAGCTTCGTTGCGCCAGTATGAAGCCGCATGCCGCATGGGAGCGAAGTGCCCTTTGAGGTGCACCCGCATGACCGCATCCCATTCCTCCTCACTGAGGTTCACGAGCATACGGTCGCGCAGGAAGCCGGCGTTGTTAACCAGCACGTCGAGACCGCCGAAGGTGTCGACCGCGGCCTGGATGAGTCTGCTTGCGCCGTCCCAATCTGCGATGTCGTCGGTGTTGGCGACCGCACTGCCGCCCGCGGCCATTATCTCATCAACAACCTGCTGCGCTGGAGCGGACGAAGGGTCCGAACCGTCCGTTGCGACGCCGATGTCGTTGACCACGACACTCGCACCTTCCGCCGCGAAGGCGCGAGCGTGAGCCCGGCCTATTCCCCGTCCCGCTCCGGTCACGATGACGATCCGCCCGTCGGCGATGCCGCTCATTGATTCCCTCCGATATGTGCGTTATTCACTGATGCTGCGGCGAGGAAGGCTGGCCGTTCCCCGCCTCCGTGGACTTCAAGTGCTGCACCGGTGACGTATGAGGCGAGGGGCGAGGCGAGAAACGCCGCGCACATTCCGATCTCCTCCGGCTCTGCCAAGCGCCCCAGCGGCACAGTCGCGCCGACCGCGGCGATCCCGTCGTCGTCTCCGTAGTGCAGGGACGAAAGTTCGGTGCGCACCATGCCGACGCGCAGCGCATTGACGCGGACCTTCGGTGCCCATTCCACAGCGAGGCTCGAAGTGAGGTTGTCGAGCCCGGCCTTTGCCGCTCCATACGCGGCAGTACCCGGTGACGGCCTAGTGCCGCTCACGCTGCAGATATTGACGATGGAACCACCGTGCTCCTGAGCCTGCATGTACCTGTTGGCGTGCTGTGCGACAGAGAGGGGCGCCAACAGGTTTAAGCCGACAACCTTCTGGTGAAATCGCGGCGAAGCATCTGCCGCAAGCGCGTATGGTGCCCCGCCAGCATTGTTGACTGCGACATCGATCTTGCCGTGCCGGTCGATGATGCTGTCGACAAGGTCGGCGACAGACTGGTCATCCCGGACGTCGCACGGCAGAAATTCCGCGTTGCGTCCTGCCGCCTGGACCGGCTCACCTGGTTCGTTTCGCGCGCAGCACACGACAGTCGCACCGAGCCGCAGGAATGTCCGGGTGATTCCAGCCCCGACTCCGCGAACTCCTCCCGTCACAAGTACAACGGCCCCGTCGAGGCCGAAGGACGGTGCCGACATAGTGAACCTCCAAACTCTCGCCTACCGGTTGGACCGGTTCCCTGCTACCGTACCAAGCAAGTGTTAGGTTTGGTAGCGGAGGTAAATATGGCAGCAGCCGTCAGTTCGGTCCACACCGGGAAACACATCCGCGTGGTGACGATGAACGCGCCACCCGTCAACGCCCTGACCGTGCAGGGGTGGTTCGACGTCGCCAGCGCGATTACCACCGCGGGCAACGATCCTGACTGCCATGTGGTTGTCCTTCGCGCTGAAGGGCGCGGGTTCAACGCCGGAGTGGACATCAAAGAGATCGAGCGCAGCGCGGGATACGAAGCACTCATTGGAGCTAATCACGGATGCGCGGCCGCGTTCGCAGCGGTCTACGACTGCAAGGTCCCAGTGATCGCCGCCGTAAATGGGTACTGCCTCGGTGGCGGCATCGGTCTCGTCGGCAATGCCGATATCGTCGTCGCTTCAGACGATGCGACTTTCGGTCTTCCTGAAGTCGACCGGGGCGCACTGGGCGCAGCAACACACCTGGCCCGGCTGGTCCCCCAGCATTTGATGCGGGCTCTTTACTACACGGCCGGTACTGTCACCGCGCAACAACTGCTGCACCACGGCTCTGTCTACCGTGTCGTCCCCCGCGATGAACTCGATGAAGCGGCGCTCGAGGTTGCTCGCGCGATCGCTGCCAAAGACACCCGCGTCATCCGCAAGGCGAAGGAAGCAATCAACGGCATCGACCCGCAGCCTGTCCACCGCAGTTACCGGTACGAGCAGGGCTTCACGTTCGAACTCAACCTTGCCGGGGTGTCTGACGGCGCACGCCAGGAGTTCCTCGCTCGCACAGGCGGAAACACGAATGGGGAGAACGTGAATGGCTGACAAGCGCATGACGCTCGACCAGGTCGTCGGCGAACTCGAAGACGGGATGACAATCGGGATCGGTGGGTGGGGGTCGCGCCGCAAGCCGATGGCTCTGGTGCGGGCAATCCTGCGTTCTGAGCTGAAGGACCTCACCATCGTTTCCTACGGCGGACCTGATGTCGGTCTTCTTGCCGCCGCGGGGCGAATCAAAAAGCTCGTGTTCGGCTTCGTCACGCTCGACTCGATCCCGCTCGATCCGCACTTTTGCCGAGCACGGCAAGACGGAAAGCTGATTGTCGCCGAGTACGACGAAGGAATGTTCGCCGCCGGACTGTCAGCGGCAGCAAAACGGCTGCCGTTCTTGCCGATTCGTGCTGGCTTGGGTTCGAGCGTCGTCACGACAAATCCTGATCTTAAAACGGTTCGCTCGCCCTATTCCGACGAGGAACTCATCGCGATGCCCGCGCTGCGGCTCGACGTTGCGCTCGTCCACATGAACCGCGCCGACATACACGGCAACGCTCAATACCTTGGCCCAGACCCTTATTTTGACGATGACTTCGCACTTGCCGCGGATCGATGCTTCGTGTCAGCCGAAAAGGTCATCCCGACAGATGAACTCACGCGGGGCAAACCAGTCCAGACACTGTTGCTGAACCGCAGCGCAGTCGCCGGGGTCGTCGAAGCCCCGAATGGTGCTCACTTCACGTCGTGCTACCCCGATTACGGTCGGGACGAGACGTTCCAGCGCCGCTACGCCGAAAGCGGCAAAACAGCAGAGGGGTGGCGCGAATTTCACGACCGCTTCCTTGTCGGTGACGAAGCGAGTTACCAGGCTGAGGTCACGAAACTGAGGGAGGAAGCCGCATGAGTGACGCCACCCGTGCAGAAATCGCCGTGGTCGCCTGCGCTGAACTCTTCCACGGTGACGGCGAAATCGTGGCCAGCCCAATGGGATTGGTGCCCCAGCTCGGGGCGAAACTCGCGCGCCAGACATTCGCGCCGGACCTGCTGCTCTCCGACGGAGAGGCCTACCTCCTCACCCCCGAGTCTGACGCGGGCCAGAAGGTCATCGAGGGTTGGCAGCCGTTCAAGAAAATGCTCGACGTCATCGTCCCGCACGGTAAACGCCACGTCATTATGGGCGCGAGCCAGATCGATCGCTTCGGCAACCAGAACATCTCCGCCATTGGGGACCATTCCCGGCCCACCCGGCAACTGCTCGGGGTGCGCGGCGGCCCCGGCAACACCGTCAACCACCGGACGAGCTATTGGGTGCCGCGTCATTCCACACGCGTCTTCGTCGACGCCGTCGACGTCGTGTCTGGGGTCGGATACGACAACGCGCAGAAGGCGGGACCAGCCGCGACCGCATTCCACGATGTGCACAGGGTCGTCACTAACCTCGGAGTATTCGACTTCGAAACACCCGACCGGTCAATGCGCGTCGTGTCGGCACATCCCGGTGTCACGCTTGACGAAATAACCGCAAACACCGGTTTCGCACTGGACAAGTCCAGCGTTACCGAAACCCGAATGCCGACGGACGAGGAACTGCACCTCATCCGCAACGTCCTCGATCCAAAAAATCTGCGCGACAAGGAGGTCCGTGCATGACGTTACGCACCGCACTCACTGACCTCGTGGGCGTGCGGCACCCGATCGTCCAGACAGGTATGGGCTGGGTAGCTGGCCCGCGGCTCGTGACAGCCAGTGCGCAAGCAGGTGCGCTTGGCATCCTCGCTTCCGCGACGATGACGTATGACGAACTGGCGCGAGCGATCCACGAGACGAAGGAGCGTACCGACGCACCGTTCGGAGTGAACCTGCGCGCCGATGCTGAAGACGCGCATCAGCGGGTCGACCTGCTCATCCGAGAGGGGGTGCGTGTCGCGTCGTTCGCACTCGCCCCCAATCAGGCCATGATCGGCAAGCTCAAGGACGCCGGGATCGTCGTCATTCCGTCAGTCGGCGCGGCCAGGCACGCGGAAAAGGTCGCGAGCTGGGGCGCCGACGCCGTCCTCGTGCAAGGTGGTGAAGGCGGAGGCCATACCGGTGGCGTCGCAACCACGCTCCTGTTGCCATCCGTGCTCGACGCGGTCGATATCCCGGTGATCGCGGCCGGCGGGTTCTTCGACGGACGCGGTCTCGCGGCGGCGCTCGCGTATGGTGCCGCGGGTATCGGCATGGGTACACGCTTCTTACTGACGCAGGAAAGCACTGTGCCGGAAGAAGTGAAGCGCGAGTACCTCGCCCGCAGCCTCAACGACACAGTCGTGACCCGCAAGGTCGATGGCATGCCGCACCGAGTGCTCCGCACGTCGCTGGTCAATCATCTCGAACAATCCGGACCGGTCCGGGGCCTCGCGCATGCCGCCCGCAACACGAAACGTTTCCAGAGCCTCACCGGGGTTTCGTGGCGCGGGCTGGTTCGGGAAGGGCTCGCCACAAAACGCGAAAACAACCTGACGTGGTCGCAACTCATGATGGCAGCGAACACACCCATGCTCTTGCGGGCCGGTCTTGTGGACGGCAACACCGACGCGGGTGTCCTCGCCTCGGGACAGGTGGTGGGCATGATCGAGGACGTCCCCACCGTCGCCGATCTCGTCGGCCGCATCATCACCGACGCCGAAATCCGGCTCGCAGAACTCAGCAAACTCACGGAAGGATGAAACATGGCTACACCTGAACAGATTCGCGAAACCGTCGCACAATATGCGAAACGACTCACTGCGGGGTCCGCATCCGACATCGCGGACCTCTACACGGCTGACGCGACGGTCGAAGATCCCGTTGGCACACCCCTGCATGAAGGCCGCGATGCGATCGAAAAGTTCTACGCCACGGTGTGCCAAGCAGACATCGCCGCCGAACACCAAGGTGTGCGCGTCGCCGGCAACAGCGCGGCGTTTGGGCTGAGAGTGGTGGCCAAGGCTGGCGAGCAGACGATCACAGTGCACCCCATCGACGTCATGACGTTCAATGACGACGGCAAGATCACAAGCATGCGGGCGTTCTGGTCACAGGACGATATGACAGTGGAGTGAGGTTGCTGCCCTGCTCGTGACGCCGTGTCGATATCGCGTCAATTTCGGAATTCACCGGACGTCATTGCGGCGGATCGCTAGCGTAACCACATTCGCCGAAGTCATGGGACCCCGGATCAGATGTGGAGAACGTCATGGAGATGCCGCGAAGTACCCGTCTTACTCGTCGACGCACGACGGTGCTTCGCGGCGTCGTCCCTACGGGCATCCTCACTGCCGCAGTGCTCGCGTTCCCGGCCACCGCGACCGCTCAGTTGCCCGCCGAATGCACGCAGACAGCTGGCGAGGTGACATGCGTTTACGACACCCCTGGGGCCCATGTTTTTGAGATTCCGGCGGGGGTGGACACACTCGAAATATCGGCTGTCGGTGGTCATGGCGGCAACGGCTCAGACGGCGGTGGACTCGCTGGCGGAGCTGGCGGTTTAGCGGGAACCGCTACCAGCACGCTGAGCGGTTTGTCGGGCCCACTTTTCGTTTTCGTCGGCGGTAACGGTGCAGATGGCGCGCCTATATCACCGGGTGCAGGCGGGGTGAATGGCGGTGCCAGCGGAGGCGCCGGAGGCACCGCTGGCGGGGGCGGCGGCGGTGCGTCCGATGTGCGCACGGATGCTGCCGATCTGGACTCCCGACTCATCATCGCCGCAGGCGGAGGTGGTGGCGGTGCCAACGGCGGCGCGGGCTCCGCCCCTGGCGGGGACGCTGGAGACAACGGAGGCAACGCGTCCGGTCAGGGCGGCGAGGCGGGAACCGATACTACGGGAGGTAGCGGAGGCGCGGGAGTTACTTCCCCTTTCCGTGACGGCGCAAGTGGCGTCCTCGGTATCGGCGGCACAGGCGGTCTCGGATTTGGCCCTGCGGGCGGCGGCGGAGGAGGTGGCTTTTACGGCGGCGGGGGCGGCGGCGGCTCGAACGAGGCTCAAGGAGGCGGCGGCGGAGGTGGAGGTTCCTCCCTCGGCGATTCCACCGGGATTGCCCAAAGCACCGAGTCCCCCAGTGTGACAATCACATACACCGCGCCAGAAGATCCCGGCTGCCAGGGATCCCTCTGCATCGACTTCAGCAGCCTAATCGGACTCAGTTAGTGCGGCTGCAGTACTTGAGTGCGAAGGCGTCTGATCTGCCGCTGTCGACCACAGCGGTGACACATCTTGATCGTCCTTGCCGCTCCCAGGTGCGCCGCCTACGTCCGCGGCGGAGCACCCGTTGAGTCTCCGACCACGAGCTCAGTGCCAACCAACACTGCCGGACGGACCGATTTCCGGCCCATCAAGTCGATTGCCATCCGGGCCGCCACCCTCGCCTGCTCCGCGATCTGTTGATCGATGGTGGTGATTCCGAAGAGTTTTGCCATCGGGTGCCCGTCAAAGCCTGTGAGGGATACGTCGCCGGGCACTCGGACTCCGCCCCGCTGAAGCTCACGCAGCGCGCCGAGCGCAATCTCGTCGGAGTAGGTGACGACAGCGGTGGGCGGCTCGTCGAGCCCGAGAAGCCGGCGGATACCTTCGCATCCGGATTCGGCTCTGTAAGGCAGCCGAACGATGTATTCCGGCCGGACCTCCAGGCCGGCGGCAGCGAGACTGTCCGTGTAACCCCGAAGGCGCGCAGCGGCCGAAGAATAGTACAGCGAAGCGGGATCATTGACCGTGATCGTGGCGATTCGTTCATGCCCCAGGCTGGTGAGATAGTCAGTTGCCGCTCGCGCGGCAGTGTGGTCGTCGATCATCACGTACGGGTAATCCAGAATCTGACCGCCAGCGACCACTACGTGAACCTTGAGGTCCGCAAGCCGCTCTGCTTCCCGTTCGTCAAGCGGAAGCGAGATCAGCAGCACCACATCGACCTTTCGCCGTGCAGGCAAGTTGGTAAAGAACTGGGTTCGCAGCTCCGACTGCTCGACCTGATACAAGAGGACGTCTATTCCCCTTGTGCGCAGTTCGCTTTCGATGGTTTCAAGCATCGCCGCGTGGAACCATCGGGTAACCCTCGGGACGAGGACCGCAACCCTCTGTGTCGTTCCGCGGGCGAGGCCAGACGCCTCGGGAGATACAACATAGGCGAGGCGCTCCGCTTCGCCGCGCACCCTCGCCCGAGTAGCAGCGCCAACGCCAGGCGCATTACTGAGTACCCGCGACACCGTGGCGAGAGAGACACCAGCCGCGCGGGCAACGTCGGCCATTGTCACCTCATGAGAGCGTGGCATCAGATTTGCGCTCCGTTCAACCCTTGACAGCCACCGTGGTGTCTTAGTTATAGTAACGCAAACGCTTACGGAAAACGCTTGCGTGGCATAGAGCACATATACGATAACTACTCTCAGCAGGACCTGCGGAGCACACCCTCCGCGCTCTGATGGCGCTCAGCGCCTGCATCACCAGTCTTCACCGACGGGCCGACCGGGGCTGCCGAAGCAACGAGCTGGGGCGGCGCTTGCACGGCTGACTACAACGCCAACTCAAGCTTCAGAACATTCGAAGAAAGGACATTCGCGCCTTTATCCCTCACTCACATGTCGATCGTGAGTGCAAAGTTAGGAGCCAGTACATGGAACCTCGGTTCCACAGAACGCGCTCGCGCAGATGGCAGCGTTGCGCTGCTATCTCAGCGGCCGGAGCGCTCTCTTTAAGTCTTGTGTCGTGTGCGTCTGATGATGGTGTTGTCATCAATGTGTATGGGGGTACTGCGGCGG
>NZ_JAPEIQ010000042.1 GCF_026041215.1 Hoyosella sp. YIM 151337 | reverse complement strand
CCCGCTGCA
The DNA here is from genome assembly GCF_026041215.1 of Hoyosella sp. YIM 151337. Classification (GTDB taxonomy): domain Bacteria; phylum Actinomycetota; class Actinomycetes; order Mycobacteriales; family Mycobacteriaceae; genus Hoyosella. Next base: position 800 of record NZ_JAPEIQ010000042.1, on the reverse strand, counting down.
GCGAACTCGAACTCTCCCGGCAAGCCGGGATCACCCGCACGACACTGCGGCGCTTACTGGGCAAAGACGCAACCACACACGACAGAAGAGGAACCGCGTGAGAGCACCAGCCAAGTACCGCGGCCGTACAATGAAGGCTGCACAGCAACGGAAGGGAAGCACGGTGGCACATCACATTTCTCCTGCCGAGAAGCAGCGCCGCCAGGACAGTGTTGCCGCAGCTATTCACTCGGCCTGGCTTGAAGGTGCTGAGGTATCGCAGGAAACCCAGGACGACATGCAGGAGTATGTCGAAGGCGGAATCACTGTGGAAGAGGGACTGGCCCGGCTGCGCGAACGGATTGACCGGCACGTGCGGGAGCGCCGCAACACGGTCGCATGACCAGCAGCAACCAAGACCCGTATATAGACCCCGCCTCTGGCATTCTCCGGAACAAGCTTCGCGCGGTCACGCGTGAGGAACTGAAAACCTGGGAAGCAGGGGCGGTCGCGTGGCGGGCACTGCAGCTTGACGAGCAGCCAATCACGGGACGCTACGACTTCGCTCACCTCAAAGCCATCCATCACCACTTGTTTCAGGACGTCTACGACTGGGCCGGGCAGACACGCACAGTCAACATCTCCAAGGGCGAGTGGTTCTTCCCGCACCACCGCATAGACATGGGCGCTGCCAACATCTTCGCAGAGCTGGTGCGCCAGAACTATCTCAAAGGTCTTGAGCCGGACCTCTTCATTCGTAGGCTGGCAGCCACATTCGACCAGATCAATCACCTGCACCCATTCAGAGAAGGTAACGGCCG
>NZ_JAPEIQ010000041.1 GCF_026041215.1 Hoyosella sp. YIM 151337 | reverse complement strand
CCCGCTGCAGCGAACTCGAACTCTCCCGGCAAGCCGGGATCACCCGCACGACACTGCGGCGCTTACTGGGCAAAGACGCAACCACACACGACAGAAGAGGAACCGCGTGAGAGCACCAGCCAAGTACCGCGGCCGTACAATGAAGGCTGCACAGCAACGGAAGGGAAGCACGGTGGCACATCACATTTCTCCTGCCGAGAAGCAGCGCCGCCAGGACAGTGTTGCCGCAGCTATTCACTCGGCCTGGCTTGAAGGTGCTGAGGTATCGCAGGAAACCCAGGACGACATGCAGGAGTATGTCGAAGGCGGAATCACTGTGGAAGAGGGACTGGCCCGGCTGCGCGAACGGATTGACCGGCACGTGCGGGAGCGCCGCAACACGGTCGCATGACCAGCAGCAACCAAGACCCGTATATAGACCCCGCCTCTGGCATTCTCCGGAACAAGCTTCGCGCGGTCACGCGTGAGGAACTGAAAACCTGGGAAGCAGGGGCGGTCGCGTGGCGGGCACTGCAGCTTGACGAGCAGCCAATCACGGGACGCTACGACTTCGCTCACCTCAAAGCCATCCATCACCACTTGTTTCAGGACGTCTACGACTGGGCCGGGCAGACACGCACAGTCAACATCTCCAAGGGCGAGTGGTTCTTCCCGCACCACCGCATAGACATGGGCGCTGCCAACATCTTCGCAGAGCTGGCGCACCAGAACTATCTCAAAGGTCTTGAGCCGGACCTCTTCATTCGCAGGCTGGCAGCCACATTCGACCAGATCAATCACCTGCACCCATTCAGAGAAGGTAACGGCCGTACCCAGCGGATTTTCACCTCGCAACTCGCGGCAAATGCGGGCTACCACGTGCACTGGGAACACCTCGACCCGCACCGCAACATCGAAGCATCCCGCGACGGCGAAATGACACTGCGCGCAATGTTCCGCGACATCACCACACCCATAACACGAGAAAACCCCGCCAGCAGGCATGCCTCCCGCAGCATCGAGCCGGGAAAGGCGCGGCAGGCCGACATCATCGCTGCCGCGCACCCCAAGCCGATCAGCGAGATGCTGAAAACCAGCCGAACCAATCGGCACAACAGCAACCAGCACCGCAGCCTCCCGGCCGCGCCCCAGGCTACGGCCGCGAACGCTAACCAGAAGCAGTGAACCAGGCGCGCGAATCCAGCCGCCCACGCTCAGGCAGGGAAGACCGCGGCCCGCCAGGAAAGCCCCCGACTGCTCGCGGATGTGCACCGCCGCCTTGGTCACAAGATCGCGGGAACACGCAACCGCTAATACCTATCAGGCCAGGTCTTAGCGGTGCTAGCCTGAACGCAGCAGGGTTCCAAGTTTGGAACTGTGCTGATACGAGGAAGGGCCACCGCTACCAACGATGACCCTTCCGAAGGGCTTCTAGCCCGGAAGTATCCGGACGAGAATCTCACCGACGACCCTGGCGATCACA
>NZ_JAPEIQ010000040.1 GCF_026041215.1 Hoyosella sp. YIM 151337 | reverse complement strand
CACACCTCATCGAGGTTCTCCGAGGGTGGTAAATCTCGTGCTCCGATGGTGGTAAATCTCGTGCCAAGACCCGCGCCAGCGGGTCGCGGCAGCCCCGGAACCAACGCCCAAAGCGGCAAGATTTTTTCGTCCGGCGAAAAACACACCCAAAAAGTCAGAACTTCTGCAAGAGGTGTGTGGGACGCGAGTGAACTGGCTCACCGAGGTAACCAGATGCACAGCAACACCGTTTCGAGAGCAGCGCGGCGTAAGAGGAGTGCCGTTATTGCCCGTTTCGGGGGGCCCGGGAGCGGAAATATCTGATTAGGCTGGCGTGGCGTAGTTGAATAAAAACATCCTTGTGATTTGCTGCCGTACGTGAAGACTGCCGAGGATGCGTTCGATTTCGAGCTGTCTTGGCTGCCGCGTGCGCCGCTAGCGGCGGCTTGCAAGCACGGCCCCTACCGGCGCACTACTCGACATACCGCGTTGACGCTGCCTTATGTCGAGACAAACCCCAAAGCGCTGCAGTCGCTCATCGTGACTGACATCGACTCCGGGGATGCTGACGAGCTCACCGGCATGCTCGGCCTGCCGGCACCGTCCTATATCGCCCTGAACCCGCACACACGTTGCGGGCACATCGTCTATGGCCTCTCAGCCCCGGTATGCCTCACTGACGCTGCCAACCGGCGGCCGGTAAACCTGCTCGCACGCGTGGAATCAGGGCTGACAACGATTCTGGGCGGTGATCTTGCCTATGCCGGACGTTTCACCAAAAACCCCACCCACAACGCGCATACGACGCTGTGGGGCGACTCTGACAACCTTTACACACTGCGTGATCTCGCGGACGCGCTCACACGTGTAGGAGCACTCCCGAAATACGACGACCGCCGCGCCCTCCAGGTCTCAGCCATCGGCCGCAACGTCGCCCTGTTCGATCACGTACGCCGCTGGGCCTACCGTCGACGAGGCGACTACACAGACCCCACCGAATGGGACGAAATCGTCCACGCCTACACCGCCGACCGGAACCAAGTCTTCATCGCCGACAACTTCACCCGCGGCCCCCTCCATGACACCGAGGTCCTCCACCTCGCTCGCTCTATATCCCGCTGGACCTGGCGCAACATCACCCGCGCCTTCAACCAGGAACAAGCACGACGTGGGCGCATAATGACCGAAGTAAAACGCGAGGCAAACCGCCGACGCGCAACTCGCTACGACGCGGCTTTTATGCGGGAGGTAGTGACCTGAGATGGGAGCGAGAAATCCAGTGCGGCGAAAGATCACCGCACGCGAAGCAGCCAACAAAATTGGATGCCATCCCCGCACAGTTCAGCGCATGTTTGCTGAACCTCGTGATGAGTTTGAAGCTCGTGCACGTGCACGACGTACACGAGCAATTGAACTGCGCCGTCAGGGTAAGAAGTACCGCGAAATTGCTGAGGAACTCAGTTGCCCAATAGGCACAGTTGGGCGCATGCTCAACCTAGCGAAACAACGCGGCGAATTGTAGGGCATTCTAAGGCTTGCGGCGGATCACCCATCTACGCCGTCGACTAGGTCCATAATCTGTTCGTCGCTTAGGCATAGATATGTCTCTAGCTGGGCTTGTGCCATCAGGTGGCGTTGATCTTCTACACCACGCAGACAAGTCACTCCATACCTGCGAAAGCCAAACTCTTAGCCGAGTGAACATTACTGAGGACACGTATAGCGCAAGTAATTTTCTGATTGCACAGGCTGGTAGTAAGCCCCGCCTTGCGCATATCCATTCGTAACGACTCTATACAATTGACTACCGGTACCTGAGCAGTCGTAGATAAGGTCGCGATGAACAAAATTGACCCAGACATAACCAGAATCCTGATTTGCTCTGTTCTGCCAAAATCCCAAACCTAGGTACCGCTGAATAACAACGTTAATCCTTTGTGGCTGCCATCCAAATCCTGAACAGGATTGCCACCCTTCGCCCTCAATAGTATTTGCAAAGCTGCTTGGATCTGAGGCGTACACGCTGCATACCCAAGTGGCTTGCGCGTTCATCTCATCTGAGTACGCAGTAGTCCCCGAAACCGGCAGATCCGGATCGAAAGCAGGAATCAGCTCAGCAGCTCCAATCGGAGAACGAGCTACAGGCTGGGCGTAAGCCACAGCGCTAACAGATACTGTTAGTACAACTGCGGCGGTGATGGAACCCAGCTTTCTCATCGTCTTTGTAATCATTTTGAGAGAACCTCCCCACACCCCGATACACCCTGATATGTGATCGGTGTCACATTAAGATCTGTTACTCGCGGTGCATACCAGGTCGAGCTTGGGAAGGTTGCCGCGTCATCGCGCCTCGCTAACGATCTGAAGGCGCCTCACCGACATACGTCACGGTCACCGGGTACTGCCGCGACACTTGGGCCTATGACGGTTGTATGGACACTCAGCGAGGCATCAGGGCACTGTCATGTGTCCAAGCGAACGCTCATGCGCAGAATTGACCAGCTCACCAAGCACGGCGCATACCGCGACGACGCCGGGGTCTGGCGTGTGACACCCAACGCGCTGCGCGCGGCAGGCTTCACCCCCGGAAAACCATCCGCACCCGATACGCCCCGTGACACCGCCTCGGCGTCAGCAGACAACGCCGAACTGTCACAGCTGCGCGCCGAGCTCGAACAATGGCGACGGCGCGCCGAAATCGCCGAAGCCATCGCCGCCGAACGTGAACGCGTCATCGAAACCCAGGCCGCATCACTGCGCATGCTCACAGCCAGCAGCACCGCCGAACCGGCCCGCAAGTGGTGGAACAAGCTCCTGCCTGCATAGGCCTGTGCACATCAGTAATGACCGATGCTTATCCGTGCAAGCACGAAGAAGCTGAACCACAAGTGGAACACTGTCGCGCTGACAGCCATCGCCCACACGAAAACCCGCAGCCACAGCCGCCGGGACTTCCGGTGCGCAACCACGGCCACAGCAACTGCAACGGCGATCGGGAACAACAGGCTGGAAATCGGTCCCATAGTCCAGTCCCAGCCGGTCATCCTCCACGTGAACCCCTGCGCGAGGTAGACCGCCTGGATCAGGAACGGCCCCGCAACAACTCCGGCCACAGCAAACCCCACAGCCCGAAACGCCGCTGCACGCGCAGTCACTTCACTCACGACTGTTGATCTTTCCCTACCCCGGCAGCCCGCCGAGCCTGCGCCGCAAAAGATCCATGACCTGCCTCACTCGGACCTGACACACCTCTGGCTGAAACTCAGACTTTTGCGGGAGATTTTCGCCGGACGAAATAAGATCCCCGTCCGTGAGCAGCTCCGACCCCACCTCGACATGCCCCCGCTGCGGCGCTGACATCGTGCAGCCGCCCGGACGCGGCCGCCGCCGCATCTGGTGCTCAGACGCATGCCGCCGCCGCGGTTCCGAAGAGCGCCAGGCTGCCGACCGCGGCGCGATCGGCGTGCGGATCATCGAACGCAAAACCGAGCAGGTCCATGTCAAGCGTGTGCGCGTCGAGCCGAGCCTCGATGAATGCGTCCAGCGCGTCGCCAGCTCCCCAGCAGCCGTGCGCAAACTGTTCCAGAAGCTCTACGCCATCCACGCCACCAGCGGCGGACTGCGCGGCCCCCAATGGGATGGCGCACTGCATGCACTCGCCCGCCTCGTCACGCTGTTCGACCGCTAAACGCCGCCATTGCTCCCGCGCCACCGCTTCGCGCTGGCTTGCGACCGATCCCTTGTG
>NZ_JAPEIQ010000004.1 GCF_026041215.1 Hoyosella sp. YIM 151337 | reverse complement strand
CTCCGGGCATGCCGGAACGGCAGGGTGAGCTCCGGCGTCGTGAGCGGGTGCGGCATCTGCTCAGCGAGCTGCCTGAGTCCGCGCAGCGCGCCATCCGCGCCGAACTCGAAGAATACGAACAGGCGCAGCGGGCAGGCAGAAACTAATGGCACTTTCAGCAGGCGCCCTGCGGAAGAACAAGGCTGGCAAAGCGGCCGAGGGAATGCTGACCCAGGCGGGCCTCATTCTCCAGTTGCTTGTCGACGTTGTGCGAAACACCTTCCGCAAGCCATTCCAGACACGCGAGTTCATCCAGCAGGCCTGGTTCATCGCCAGCGTCACAATTTTGCCTACGGCGCTCGTTGCGATCCCGTTCGGTGCCGTTGTGTCGATGATGACCGGTGCGATCATCAGGCAACTCGGTGCTGAAGGTTTTACGGGTTCTGCAAGTTCACTGGCGGTGGTCCAGCAGATCAGTCCGATGGTCACCGCATTGCTTGTCGCGGGCGCGGCCGGCTCCGCGGTGACCGCCGATCTTGGGTCCCGCACCATCCGCGAGGAAATCGACGCGATGGAGGTGCTGGGCATCAATCCGATTCAGCGCCTCGTCGTCCCGCGCGTGCTGGCGATGGTCCTCATTGCCGCCCTTCTCAACGGCCTCGTCGCCGTCATCGGCGTCGCCGGCGGATACGTCTTCAACGTCATGATCCAGGACGGAACGCCGGGCACGTATGTCGCGGCGTTTTCGGCGCTCGCGCAACTGCCAGACCTATGGATCGGTGAGATCAAGGGCATGATCTTCGGTGTGATTGCCGGTGTGGTCGCCGCGTATAAGGGCCTGCATCCGAAGGGTGGCCCGAAGGGCGTGGGAGACGCGGTGAACGAGGGCGTGGTAATTACGTTCCTCCTGCTCTTCTTCGCCAACTTCATCCTCACGGCGGTATACATCCAGATCGTTCCTCCGAGGGGGGCTTAGCACATGACTGCCACGAGAGGCCGACTCGATGTTATGAGTCGTCGCGCGGGCAAGATCGTCCGCAAACCGGTCGGAGCCCTGGACAACCTCGGTGAACAGCTCGCGTTCTACGCGCGTGCGATCGGATGGATCCCTGCGACTATCAAGAAGTATCCGAAAGAAGTCAGTCGGCTGCTGGCTGAGGTGACCTTCGGTACCGGCGGTCTCGCTGTTATCGCCGGCACCTTCGGCGTGATCATTGCGATGTCGATGTTCACCGGCGTCGTCGTTGGTATGCAGGGCTTTGCATCACTAGACCAGATCGGCGCTTCGGTGCTGACAGGTATGCTCTCGGCCTACATCAACACCCGCGAGATCGCGCCCGTCATCGCCGCCCTTGCACTGTCCTCGACGGTCGGTTGCGGCTTCACCGCGCAGCTAGGTGCCATGCGGATCTCCGAGGAGATCGACGCCGTTGAGGTCATGGCGGTGCCGAGCCTTCCGTTCCTGGTCACAACGCGCATTGTCGCGGGCTTTATTGCGGTTATTCCGCTTTACATCGTGGGGCTGCTCTCCGCGTACTTCGCCTCGAGATCGATCAACATATATTTGAATGATCAATCGACAGGCGCGTACGACCACTATTTCAATCTCTTCTTGCCGCCGGAGGACGTGCTTTGGTCGTTCGGTAAGGTCCTGATCTTCGCGTTTGTGCTGATCATGGTGCACTGCTATTACGGCTACACAGCGAGTGGCGGCCCGGCTGGCGTGGGCGTGGCTGTCGGCTCCTCAGTTCGAACAGTGATCGTGACGATCGCGATTCTTGACTTCTTCCTCAGCCTCGCGATCTGGGGGACTACGACGACGGTGAGGGTTGCTGGATGAGTGGGAAAGCGAAACTCCGAATCTACGGTTTGGCGTTCATCGCGCTCATCGTCGCGTTCGTCTTGTTCACGACGCTGACGTTCGCAAAGGTGTTCAAGCCGGTGACTCACGCCGTGGTCAACGTCGAAACACTCGGCAACCTTTTGCAGCGTGAGGCAGACGTAAGAATCTCTGGCGTCATCGTGGGAGAGGTCCGCGGCACACGGGCGACGCCAGACGGGCGCGCGGAGATCGATATTGCGATCGATCGGGACAAAGTGGAGTACATCCCGGCCAATGTGACCGCGCAGATTCTTCCCAAGACGCTGTTCGGTGAACGCTACGTCGAACTTCTCATGCCGGAAGATCCTGGCCCGCCGATCGCTGCTGGCGCAGTTATCCCGGAAGACGATGCGGGCAGCGCCATCGACGCCTCCCGTATGTACGACGTCTTCTACGACCTCTTGACGGCCGTCCCTCCGCAGGATCTCGCCGTCACCCTCGGTTCACTGAATCAGGCTTTCAGCGGCCGTGGCGAAAAGATCGGCCGCATGGTGGAGACGTTCCAGGAGATGGCGGAGGGGATCAACACCGAGTTGCCGAATCTCGAATCGAATATTCAGGATTTCGCGACCTTCGCCGATACCTACAGTGACGCGCTGCCGGATCTCATCGATGCCCTCGATACGCTCCGGACCACTAACACGACGATCATCGAGCGCCGGTCGAGTATCGACCTAATGCTCGAAACGCTGACCCTCGCCGCTGGCGACCTCCGCTCGTTCCTCGACGTAAACGGTGACCGCATCATCAACATCGCGGCCGACTCGCGCGAGACTCTCGAGTTGCTAGCGCGATACTCGCCCGCGTACGGATGCGCCATCGGCTACTTCGCAGACGTGGAGCCGCGTATCGACCGCGCCTTCGGAGTGGGTGCCGAGGATCGCGCTCGTGGTCTGAGCGTCACAATCCAGCTCGCCAATCCCCGCGGCAAGTACCTACCAAATCAGGATGAACCCCGCATGTTCGATACTCGCGGACCAATCTGCTATCAGCCGGTACCACGGACTGAGGGCAAGTTCGGTCAGTATCCGGGCGGCGCGATCAATGACGGCGCGTACGCCCCGCCGTCGCGCAACCCGGGCCCGCAAAACCTCCAGGAACTCCCGGACCCGCTTGCCTCAGTGATGCCTGTTGGTGCAAGTGGAACCGCTTCGGATATCGCGGGAAGTCCGGCTGAGCGCGACGCGCTCGCAGTGGTCTACGGGCAAGCCAGCGGCCTCGATCCAGAAGATGTCCCCGGCTGGACAACGATGATCGGTGCGCCGGTCCTGCGGGGCGCGGAGGTGAGCTTCGAATGAGAGGTCTTGCAGCACCCCTGATTAAGCTCGGCATTTTCATCGTCACGACGGTGCTGGCGGTGAGCATGCTCGCCGTTGCGATCGCGAACTACCTTCCCACCGGTGGCAACAGCTACAAGGCCCGGTTCAACGACGTAACGTCGATGAACGTTGGTGACGAGGTCCGCATCGCGGGCGTGCGTGTCGGCAGTGTGACCGGCATGCGGGTCATCGATCGCAGCGAAGCGGAGGTTGAGTTCCGGCTTCGTCCTGGCATTGAACTTCCAGCCGACGTCAATGCTGCGATTCGGTATCGCCACCTGGCTGGACAGCGGTATGTCTTGCTGAGCGAAGGTGAGTCACAGAATGGCCAGCTCCTCGAAGCTGGCGGGACCATCCCGAACGAGCGTACGCGCGACGCTGTCAATCTCACGGTCCTGTTCAACGGATTCCGGCCGCTCTTCGAGACGTTGCAGCCTGAGGACGTGAACCGTCTCGCGGATCAGATCATCCAAATCTTCCAGGGCGAGGCCGCTACCGTCACCCAGCTTGTGGCGAACGTGGGGACACTGACCAACGCAATTGCTGACCGCGACGCCGTAATCGGTTCCGTCATCACGAACCTGAACTCCGTCCTCGAACGGGTGAACGCGCATGACGACGACATTCGCGATATGGTCTCGTCACTCGACATCCTGGTTTCCGGGCTTTCGGACGATCGGGAGACCGTCGGAAGTGCCGTAGCAACACTGGCATCAATGTCAGAGGAGCTAAACGCCCTCCTCGAGCCGGCGCGGCCGTCGATTCAGGGTAATATCTCCGCGATCGACCAGCTTGCTGGCAACTTGAATGCTGGCCGGCCACAGGTCGAATCCGCTATACAAAACCTGCCGGTCAAGCTCGAACGGATCGGTAAGACTGCGTCGTACGGCTCATGGTTCTCGATCTACCTGTGTGGCATCGACATCATTCTGGGTCCAGGAACACCTACCGGACTTAATCTGCCGACCGGAATTCCGCAGATTAATCAGCCGATTTACACCAATGCGGCGACGCGCTGCCAGCCAGGGGGTATTCAATGACGACCCACCGCAGCCCAGTGGTCACCGGATTCATCGGCCTTCTGGTTTTGATCTTTGCGACGTTGTCGGCCTTCTATCTCTCTGACGTGCCGATTTATGGTGCGTCAAACCGGTACACCGCGGAATTCAGCGAGTCCAGCGGTCTCCAGTCGGGGGATGAGGTCCGCGTCGCCGGTGTGAAGGTTGGCGATGTCACCGATGTTCGGCTCGAAGGTGACCGCGTCGTTGTCGACATGCTGGTGCAGGACACCTGGATCGGTGACCAGACGACCGCATCGATTCAGATCAAAACGCTACTCGGCCAGAAGTACGTTGATCTCAATCCACGCGGTACTGAGGGGTTAGATCCGTCCGTCCGTATTCCGCTGGAGCGCACTGTTGCTCCGTACGACGTGGTGCCGGCCTTCCAGGAAGCAGGCCGGACCCTCGGCGAGGTTGATATGCCGCAAGCGGCCGAGGCTTTCGAGACATTGTCGGACACGTTCCGCGATACTCCCGAGCACATGCGCAACGCGATCGACGGTGTCACACGGTTGTCGCAGACAATTTCAAGCCGCGACCAGGAACTCCTTGAGCTTCTCGACAAGACGCGGGATACGACCCAGATCTTTGCCGACCGGAACCAGGAGTTTCAGCGTCTCATCAGCAATGCCGGCCTCCTCCTTCAGGAGCTCAACATTCGGCGCGAAGCGATCTCTGTGCTTCTCTCCTCGACTCAGGATCTTGCTGACGAACTGACGGGTCTGGTTGCAGACAATGAACAGCAAATCGGCCCGGCGCTGCAGCAGTTGCAGGGCGTGACCGACATGCTCGTCGCCAACCAGGAAGCTGTTCAGCGGGGGGTAAACCTCATAGCACCGTTCTATCGGGTTTTCGCCGACACACTCGGCCACGGACGGTGGTTCGATATTGCAATCTTGAACATCACGCCGCCCGGACTCCCGGACGTTCCTGGTTTCCGTGATCCAATCAACACCGGGGGAGGCAACTGATGACGCGGCAGAGAGCAATCGGTGCGATTGCCGCCGGCTTAGTCCTCGTACTTCTTGCTGGCCTTGTGGTGTGGTGGTTCTTCTTCCGGCCAGGGATGCGAATCACCACCTACTTCCCGACAACGGTCGGTATCTACAGCGGTACGAACGTCCGCGTCCTCGGTATTGACGTCGGCAAAGTCACCAGCGTGACCCCGGTCGGGGATGAGGTCCGCGTGGAAATGCGGATTAATCGTGGTATCGACTTGCCAGCGGATGTGCACGCCATGCAGATGACACCGTCGCTGGTCTCCGATCGCTTCATTCAGCTGGCGCCCGCGTATACGGACGGTCCCAGGCTGGAAGGACCCGATGCAGAGATACCGCGGGAACGCACCGCCACGCCGGTGGAAGTGGACGAAATCTACGCGGCGCTAGCAGAGTTCACGGAAGCGATGGGTGATCGCGGCGCCAACGCCGACGGGGCACTCAGCGAATTCATCGACGTGACGCACGAAAATCTCGTGGGTAACGGTGAGGCGCTCGGCCGGTCCATCACCGAACTCGCGGAGGCATCAAGGACCTTCGCGAACGGCCGGGAAGACTTCTTCAGCACCGTTCGCAACCTCCAGGAACTTGCGACCGCGCTGGCAGAAAACGACGCACAAGTGCGCAACTTCAATACGCAGATGGCGACCTTTTCAGACTTCCTCGCAGGGGAGCGGGAAAACCTGGGCGGAGCAATCAATCGCTTGTCGTTTGCGCTCGACGATGTGGCGCGATTCGTGAACGACAACCGGGAAGCGCTCTCGAGCAATGTCGATGGCCTCGCGCAGATCACTGGCCGGTTGTCGCAGGAAACCGATGCAATCCGTGAGGCGCTTATTGCGCTCCCCGTCGCGATCAGTAACCTTGCGAACGCCTACGACGCTGAGTCAGGTTCGCTTGCCGCTCGGCCTAACCTCCTTGAACTGCAGGACCTGGGCGGCACACTCTGCGGCCTGATCGACCTGCAGCGGTTGTATCCAGGTGACGCACGATTCGCTGAACTAGGTCGTCAGATGGCTCCGATCATCCGCCAATGTGAAGGTCTTGCTGAGCAGTTGAACGCTGGTATTAGGAGCCCGGGAGTCGTACTACCGCTGGGCATTATGAGCAACGATCTGATTGAGCGCGGAGGGCCGGTGCCAGGAACGGTACCTGGCCAATTCGCCCCGCTCCCGCAGACCGATAACGAGCGCACCTTCACCGCACCGCATCTCGGAGGTGGACAGTGAGAAAGCACTCGGCTGTACGTAAGCGGCGGCTTGTCCGAGTGGCGGCCGCAGCCATAGGGCTCACGACGCTGGCGATGAGTGCCTCCGGCTGCTTCGTGATGCGCGACGGTATCTACACGTTCCCCTTGCCGGGTGGCCCGGACCTTGGACCGGAACCCATCACGGTTACCGCTGAATTCGATCAAGTTCCGGAAGTCTTCCCGGAGACTATGGTCAAGGTCAACGGCGTGAATGTAGGCAAGATTGATCGCGTGGATCTTAGCGACGAGGGCTGGACGGCCGTGATCACCATGCGCTTGCAGGGTGACCTGCAGCTGCCGGCAAACTCGCAAATCTCAATTCAGCAAACTGCACTGCTGGGTGAGAAGTTCCTTGCGATCGAGCCGCCACCGCCCGCCGACCGAAGCGCTGAGGTAATTGGTGAGGGCGACGTCATCCCGATCGACAACAGTCGCGTACAGATCGAGATCGAAGATATCTTCGGTGCGCTGTCGCTGCTGCTTAACGGTGGTGGCGTTGCACAGATCCAGCCGATCATCGAGGAACTTGACCGCGCGTTCGGTGGCCGCGAGCCGCAGGTGAAAGCTCTGTTGAACGACACCAACCAATTGGTCGCAAGCTTGAACAATCAGCGTGCGGAGATCCAGCGGACGTTCGACAACCTCGACGTCATGACGACACAACTGGATAATCAGCGCGATCAGATCAGCCGGATCGTCGAAGAGATTCCGCGCGGAACCCAGATATTGAGTGAACAGACGCCGCAAATTATCGAGATGCTGCGGCAACTGGATGGCATGGGCCAGGTCGGCACTCGTGTGATCGGTCAGGCCCGGGAGGACATCGTTCAGGACTTGAGAGCGTTGCGGCCGACCTTGCAGGCGCTCGCGAACACCGGCCCTGATCTGCCGAATTCAATGTCGATTCTGCCGACGTACCCGTTCTCGGACGCGGCGATCGACTCCGCCTTCGGTGGTGCGATCAATGGATGGCTCGCGGTGGATCTTTCGATCGCGGAAACACTGGAGAACCTCGGTGTCGGGCAGGGGCAGCCGCGCTATGTGCCGCCTTATGGCCAGCCTCAGCCCGTTATCGACCCGTCGAACCCGTATATCGGGACGAACGGCCCGCGGCCGGGGCCTGGTACGCAGCCCCTGCTGCCGCTCGGCAACATGATCCAGGTTGGTTTGCCGAATGCTGACGACATGCCAGGACCGATCCAGGATCTGCTGAACATGCTGGGAGATGGGCAGCCATGATTACGCGTTTCGTAAAAATCCAGCTGATTCTGTTCGTGATCGTGGCCATAGTTGGCGTCGTTTTCGTCAGCGCCAAGTATGCGCGTCTCCACACGCTCCTCGGTTTCGGTGAGTTTCCGGTGTATGTCGAGATGGAAGACACGGGCGGTATCTTCCAGTACGCGGAGGTCACGTATCGGGGCGTGCCTGCGGGTCTTGTCGGCGAACTCACGCCGATCCCAGGCGGCACACGTGTGCAACTCCTTATTCGGAACGAAGCACCGGACATCCCGGCTGACGCGCGGGCGATAGTTGCCAATCGTTCCGCGGCAGGTGAACAGTTCGTCGACTTGCAGGCCACGACAGAAGAGGGCCCCTATCTGCAGGCGGGGGACGTCATCGGGTTTGAAGACGCTTCCGCGCCGGTGCGTGTGGAATCGCTGCTCAATGGTCTGTATGACCTATCGCAGTCGATTCCGCTGGACAAGTTCCGCGAAGTGGTGGCGGAGACTGCGGAGGTCTTCCACGGCCGTGGGGAAGATCTCGGAACGATTATCGACTCGTTCGACCTCTTCGCCCAGGAAGCCAACGAGTCGATGGGGGAGACACTGCAGTTGCTTCGTGACGGCAGCGTTGTGTTGCGAACCCAGGCCGTGCAGTCCGGCGAAATCAGGTCGTTCTCGCGGGACCTCACCCTGATTACCGACCAGTTACAGCAGAGTGATCAGGACCTTCGGCGCATTATCGACACGTCGACGGACGCCGGTGCAGCAGTCTCCGCGCTGCTCGAACGCGGCGGGCCCGGGCTCACAGAGTTCCTGCGCACTACCGAACCGGTCGCGCAAGCGCTCGGCGAGCGCGGCAGATTCATTCGGCCAGTGCTCCAAGCGCTGCCTGCACTAGGTGCCGCGGCGTACACTGTCGCTCCGGGCGATGGGACGGCACACTTCGGGCTTGTCCTCGAGGTGAACAACCCGCCCGCGTGTACCGTCGGATACGAAGGCACGTACCAGCGGCTGCCCGCAGGGCCGACGGGAGACCCCCGAATCAACGGTGCCCTTACCGATTGGCAGTGGGACACGACAGTGGGTTGCCGTACGCCTCAGGGCAATCCGACCGGTGTGCGGAGCTCGAACAAGGCGATCTTCGCGGACCCGACCGTTCCCCAGCCATGGGACAACAATCCGAAGCGTGCCGGTGACCACACCGATCTCGCACCCTTCGGTCGGCAGGCATTCGAACTGCTCGAACTCGTGGGCTGGAACTGACGACCGAACCGCCCTCTCATAGGCGGCAAGTACGCCCGCGAATTGGGGTCTGGCCCGACGGCTAGACCCCAATTCGCATGCGCTCGCCGTGGGGTGCGCTCGCCGTGGGGTGCGCTGGCCGCTAGCTGAGAAAACTGTATTGGGAAAGCGCTGGACCGCAGAGTGATTAGTTCGCAAAGGTCCCCAACGGACCGCAAAGGTTATGGTGTAGCCGTGAGTGAGAAGATTGGCCAAACTGACCCCGCCTCGCCGGTGCATGGAGCTTCGGGCCGGCGGCTGGCAGTCGCGGTAGTGGTGCTCTTTGTGGTGGCACTGGCCGCGCTGCTGTGGGTGGGCTGGGCATGGTGGAAGGCGATCGATCATTCGCGAACCGCTTCAGCGCGAGACGCGCTGCTCGGTGATGCCCGCCAAGCGGCTGTATATCTGAACGCATTCGACACGAACGATCTCGAGACGACGTTCGCGAACATCGAGTCCGTCATCACAGGAGAGCAGCTTCGCGCTGAAATGGAAGAAGCGCGCGCCCAGTTGGAGACCGACTCGCCGACTGGCGGCCGGATTTCAGCGGACGTCTCAGACCTCGCGATCGTGGACTTCGAGCCAGGATCCGATGAAGCTGTTGCGGTTGCAGTAGTGCTGCGCACCACGTCGGGGCCCACTGGGCAGTCCGTGACGCAGCGCGTAATGATGCAAATGCAGCTGTTGCGGGTCGACGGTTCATGGAAAGTCGCTCAATCTGACCAGGTGGGAACCGCTGCACTCGTCGCGGAGCACGGGGGCCAGGAAGGGCTCCCTGAGCTGCCCGGTGAGCTGGCGCCCGATGGTGACGCGCCCGGCGCGGAACCGAACGGTGAAGGTCCCGCCGAGCCGGCCGAACTACAGCCAGAAGAGCCCGGAGAATAGGCCGGTCTTCCCGAGCGAGAAGTATTAAGGGAGTACATTCACATGCCTCGTCCCAGTCGCGCCAACCAGGGTCCGGGTGGGCGCAGTCGTCGCCCGAAAATTGCAGGCCACAACCGTAGTCGCGAGGTCTCAATCCCGACGGAACAGACCGGCAAGGCTGGTGCGAAACGCGCTGGCCGGCGCGGGGCCGGCATCGGCGGTGCGCAGAGCGCGAGCCGCGCTGACCTTGGACCCGCGAACACGAAGCTGCTGTCCGCGGCAATTGTGATGGGCACAATTGCCGTTGCTGCGGCGATCGTACTTGCGATCGTGTATGGCCCATCGGCGCTGCGGGCACAGCCGCAGACCGATGACCTCGCTTTTGTAGACGCCGCAGCGACCACTGCGGTCGAAAACCGCACGAAGGAAGCCTTGGCTGCCGTCTTCAGCTACGACTACCGGTCGCTCGACGAAGACTTCAATCGCGCTCTCGCGAACCTCACGGAAAACATGCAAGACGAGTACCGGCAGACAATCGACGCCACACGGCAGGCTGCCGAGCAACGGCAAGCGACCGTCGAAATGGTTGTTCAGCAGGCTGGCGTGCACGCGCTGTCAAGTGACGAAGCGGAACTTCTCGCGCTCACGCTCGTGAGCACCCAGTACGACGATGCTCCTGGTGAAACGTTCTCGGGGCCGTTGCGAGTCACGCTGAAGAAGGTTGATGGCGAGTGGCTCATCGACTCCATCGATGAGCGATGAACACCACACGTCCGGTAAATGCATTGCGCAGCCGGTGACATCAGAACAAGTTAGGATTATGCTTCCGGTGGGACGATAGTCACTGCAGGGAGCTGCTTGGAGGCGGCCGCGGGTTCGTCGTCCCTGTCGTGGGGTTTGTTCGGTGTGCGCTGGAACGCCGTCGGCGCGCATGTCGCGGCCGTGTTGAATCGTCCATTCGACAACTTGAGATTGTTCGTCTATTGTTGGACGTTGCGCTGGCTGCCTCCTGTCCATTCCTCGTTGTTCGTCTAGACGCGCATTGCGTCCGGTCGAGTGGTGAGGGTTCGTTCGGGGTGCCTCCAGCGGACTCAAACACTCAGCAAAGCAGACGACAGCGATTGCCGTTCTTTCGCCGAACGGCACGCGTGAGGTGCTGGAAGGACGCATCTTGGCAGTCTCCCGCCAGACCAGTTCAGTGGCCGGTATCCCCGGGGCTCCTAAGAGGGTTTCCTTTGCGAAGATTCGCGAGCCCCTTGAAGTACCCGGGTTGCTAGACCTTCAGTTGGATTCGTTCGAATGGTTGATCGGTGCTGAGAGGTGGCGCACACGCGCCGCTGCCCGCGGGGACGAGGTCGTATCGAGCGGCCTTGAAGATGTCCTCGCGGAGATTTCACCGATCGAGGATTTTGCTTCCTCAATGTCGCTGTCGTTCTCTGACCCTCGTTTCGAAGAGGTCAAGGCCTCCGTCGAGGAGTGCAAAGAGAAGGACATGACGTACGCGGCTCCACTGTTCGTGACCGCGGAGTTCATCAACAACGAGACTGGCGAAATCAAGAGCCAGACGGTCTTCATGGGAGATTTCCCGATGATGACCGATAAGGGCACTTTCATCATCAATGGCACGGAACGTGTGGTGGTGTCGCAGCTCGTCCGGTCGCCGGGTGTCTACTTCGACAAGGCGCGCGACAAGTCCACTGAGAAAGACCTGTACAGCGTCAAGGTCATCCCGAGCCGCGGTGCGTGGCTCGAGTTCGACATCGACAAGCGCGATACCGTGGGCGTCCGCATCGACCGCAAGCGGCGGCAGCCGGTCACGGTGCTGCTGAAGGCACGTGGCTGGACAACCGAGCAGATCGCTGAGCGATTCGGCTTCTCCGAAATCATGATGTCGACGCTCGAAAAGGACAACACCGCCGGCACTGACGACGCGCTTCTCGACATTTACCGCAAACTGCGTCCAGGCGAGCCGCCGACCAAGGAAGGCGCAGAAAACCTGCTCGAAGGGCTTTTCTTCAAAGAGAAGCGCTACGACCTCGCGCGCGTCGGCCGCTACAAGGTCAACAAGAAGCTGGGCCTGACAGTCGACTCCACGGCCACCACGCTGACAGACGACGACATCGTCACCACCATTGAGTACCTCGTTCGGCTGCAGGCCGGTGAGCGGCTCATGAAGGCGCAAAACGGTGACGAGATCCTGGTTAGCGTCGACGATATCGACCATTTCGGCAATCGTCGTCTCCGCACGGTGGGCGAACTCATCCAGAACCAGATCCGCGTGGGCCTTTCCCGCATGGAGCGGGTCGTTCGTGAGCGCATGACGACGCAGGACGTCGAGGCTATTACGCCGCAGACCCTGATTAACATCCGGCCAGTTGTGGCGGCGATCAAAGAGTTCTTCGGAACGTCGCAGCTCAGCCAGTTCATGGACCAGAACAACCCACTGTCGGGTCTCACTCACAAGCGCCGCCTTTCCGCGCTTGGTCCCGGCGGTCTGTCCCGTGAGCGTGCTGGCCTCGAGGTCCGTGACGTGCACGCGTCGCACTACGGCCGTATGTGCCCGATCGAGACGCCGGAAGGCCCGAACATCGGTCTGATCGGCTCACTGTCGGTGTATGCCCGGGTGAACCCGTTCGGCTTCATCGAGACGCCGTATCGCAAGGTCGTCGATGGGCAGGTGACCGATGAGATTCGGTACCTGACTGCCGATGAAGAGGATCGCTACGTCATCGCGCAGGCGAACTCGCCGCTCGATGCCGACAATCGCTTCATCGAAGACCACATTCTGGTCCGGGTGCGCCGCGAATCGGAGTCCGAGGTCGAGTTCGTATCGCCGGCACAGATCGACTTCATGGACGTTTCGCCACGTCAGATGGTGTCAGCTGCGACCGCGATGATCCCGTTCCTCGAGCACGACGACGCCAACCGTGCTCTTATGGGTGCGAACATGCAGCGCCAGGCAGTGCCGCTGCTCCGCAGTGAGGCTCCGCTGGTCGGTACCGGTATGGAGCTGCGCGCCGCCTATGACTCTGGCGATGTCATCGTCAGCCGGAAAGCCGGTGTGGTCGAGGAAGTGTCGGCTGACTACATCACAGTGATGGCTGATGACGGCACCCGCCGCACCTATCAGCTGCGCAAGTTCAGTCGCTCGAACCAGGGCACCTGCATCAACCAGCGTCCCATCGTTGACGAAGGGCAGCGTGTCGAAGCTGGTCAGGTCATCGCTGACGGTCCCTGCACGGACGAAGGCGAGATGGCGCTCGGCAAGAACCTGCTCGTCGCGATCATGCCGTGGGAAGGCCACAACTACGAGGACGCGATTATTATTTCGCAGCGCCTCGTCGAAGACGACGTCTTCACGTCTATCCAGATCGAGGAGCACGAGCTTGATGCCCGTGACACCAAGCTGGGTGCCGAGGAAATCACCCGTGACATCCCGAATGTCGCGGACGAGGTGCTCGCTGATCTCGATGAGCGTGGCATCGTCCGTATCGGTGCTGAAGTGCGCGACGGAGACATCCTCGTCGGCAAGGTCACGCCGAAGGGTGAAACCGAACTGACCCCGGAGGAGCGCCTGCTCCGTGCGATCTTCGGTGAGAAGGCGCGCGAGGTTCGTGACACGTCACTGCGCGTGCCGCACGGCGAGACCGGCAAAGTCATCGGTGTCCGCGTATTCTCGCGCGAAGACAACGACGACCTGCCGCCCGGTGTGAACGAACTCGTTCGTGTGTACGTCGCGCAGAAGCGGAAGATCCAGGACGGTGACAAACTTGCTGGCCGCCACGGCAACAAGGGCGTTATCGGCAAGATCCTGCCGCACGAAGACATGCCATTCCTGCCGGATGGCACGCCTGTCGACATCATCCTGAACACCCACGGTGTGCCACGCCGTATGAATATCGGCCAGGTCTTGGAGTCGCATCTGGGCTGGATCGCGAAGACCGGCTGGAAGATCGACGTGGTTGGTGACGGTCTGCCGGATTGGGCAGCCAACCTTCCGGAGGACGTCCTCGAGGCGCCTGCGGACACACGCACCGCCACACCGGTCTTCGACGGTGCAAAGGAAGATGAACTCGCTGGCCTTTTGGGCTCGACCCTGCCGAACCGCGACGGCGACCGCATGGTAGGCCCGAACGGTAAAGCGCAGCTGTTCGACGGACGCTCGGGCGAACCGTTCCCGTTCCCGGTAGCGGTTGGCTACATGTACATCCTGAAGCTGCACCACATGGTGGACGACAAGATCCATGCGCGTTCGACTGGCCCGTACTCGATGATCACCCAGCAGCCGCTCGGTGGTAAGGCGCAGTTCGGTGGTCAGCGCTTCGGTGAGATGGAGTGCTGGGCGATGCAGGCCTACGGTGCCGCATACACCCTGCAGGAACTCCTCACGATCAAGTCTGACGACGTGGTCGGTCGCGTGAAGGTCTACGAGGCCATCGTTAAGGGTGAGAACATCCCTGAGCCGGGTATCCCCGAATCGTTCAAGGTCCTTCTGAAGGAACTTCAGTCCCTGTGCCTGAACGTCGAGGTCCTGTCGTCTGACGGTGCCGCCATCGAGATGCGCGACACCGACGACGATGACGTGGAACGTGCCGCTGCGAGTCTTGGGATGAACAGCCGGGCGATCTGACACGGGTAGAGGTACGGCGCGCACCGTTGCCGGTTCCGCGCCGGGGCTTAATAGGTGAAGAAGGAATTGCAGTTCGGCCCCGCAGGTCAGCACAAGCCTGATCTGCGGTGCCATAACCCTTACGGGGAAAGGAAGTTACGTGCTAGACGTCAACTTCTTCGATGAACTCCGCATCAGTCTCGCCACTGCGGAGGACATCAGGGCCTGGTCGCACGGCGAGGTCAAGAAGCCGGAGACGATCAACTACCGCACCCTCAAGCCCGAGAAGGACGGTTTGTTCTGCGAGAAGATCTTCGGACCCACTCGCGACTGGGAATGCTACTGCGGTAAGTACAAGCGTGTTCGGTTCAAGGGCATCATCTGTGAACGCTGCGGCGTTGAGGTGACGCGCGCCAAGGTGCGCCGTGAGCGTATGGGCCACATTGCGCTTGCCGCCCCGGTGACGCACATCTGGTACTTCAAGGGCGTGCCGAGCCGTCTCGGCTACCTCCTTGACCTCGCGCCGAAGGATCTCGAGAAGATCATCTACTTCGCCGCCTACGTCATCACCCACGTTGACGACGAGCTTCGTCACAACGAGCTTTCCACCCTGGAAGCTCAGATGAACGTGGAAAAGAAGGGTGTCGCGGATCAGCGTGACGCCGACCTCGAAGCGCGCGCGCAGAAGCTCGAGACCGATCTCGCACAGCTCGAACTCGAGGGAGCGCGGGCCGACGCACTGGACAAGGTCAAGAAGGGTGCTGAGCGTGAGATGCGCCAGATCCGTGACCGTGCACAGCGCGAGATCGACCGCCTCGAAGAGATCTGGAACATCTTCACCAAGCTCGCCCCGAAGCAGCTAGTCGTCGACGAGCTGATCTACCGCGAGCTCATTGACCGCTACGGCGAGTACTTCGAAGGCGGCATGGGTGCGGAAGCTATCCAGAAGCTGCTCGAAATCTTTGATGTCGAGGCAGAGGCTGAGATTCTTCGCGAGGTCATCCGCAGCGGAAAGGGGCAGAAGAAGCTTCGTGCGCTCAAGCGGCTGAAGGTCGTTGCGGCATTCCAGAACACTGGCAACTCCCCGCTCGGCATGGTCCTGGACGCAGTCCCGGTGATCCCGCCTGAGCTCCGCCCGATGGTGCAGCTCGACGGTGGCCGCTTCGCGACGTCCGACCTCAATGACCTGTACCGCCGTGTGATCAACCGCAACAACCGGCTCAAGCGCCTCATTGATCTCGGTGCGCCCGAGATCATCGTGAACAACGAGAAGCGCATGCTGCAGGAATCGGTGGACGCGCTGTTCGACAATGGGCGCCGTGGCCGTCCGGTCACCGGGCCGGGTAACCGGCCGCTGAAGTCACTGTCTGACTTGCTGAAGGGCAAGCAGGGCCGCTTCCGCCAGAACCTCCTTGGTAAGCGTGTCGACTACTCCGGCCGTTCGGTTATCGTCGTGGGTCCGCAGCTCAAACTGCACCAGTGCGGTCTGCCGAAGCTGATGGCGCTCGAGCTGTTCAAGCCATTCGTCATGAAGCGGCTTGTCGACCTCAACCACGCGCAGAACATCAAGTCCGCGAAGCGCATGGTGGAGCGTCAGCGCACCCAGGTGTGGGAGGTCCTCGAAGAGGTCATCACCGAACACCCCGTAATGCTCAACCGTGCACCAACGCTGCACCGGCTCGGCATCCAGGCGTTCGAGCCGATCCTGGTTGAAGGTAAAGCCATCCAGCTGCACCCGCTCGTGTGTGAGGCGTTCAACGCTGACTTCGACGGTGACCAGATGGCCGTTCACCTGCCGCTCTCCGCGGAGGCGCAGGCTGAAGCACGCGTGCTGATGCTGTCGTCGAACAACATCCTGTCGCCTGCGTCGGGCCGTCCGCTCGCTATGCCGCGTCTTGACATGGTGACGGGTCTGTACCACCTCACCCGTCACGTTGAGGGCGCGAAGGGTGAATACCAGCCCGCATCCGGCGACAGTCCGGAACAGGGCGTGTATTCATCCCCAGCGGAAGCCATCATGGCCTTCGATCGCGGTGAGCTCGGTCTGCAGGCGCGCATCAAGGTGCGCGTCACCACGCGCCGGCCAACCCGCGAGGACGAGCGAGTGCTCTTCCCTGCGGGCTGGACAAAGGGTGACGCCTGGATCGCTGACACGACGCTGGGCCGGGTGCACTTCAACGAACTGCTCCCCGCCGACTACCCGTTTATCAACGATGTGATGCCGAAGAAGCGGC
Organism: Hoyosella sp. YIM 151337; assembly: GCF_026041215.1. Taxonomy (GTDB): domain Bacteria; phylum Actinomycetota; class Actinomycetes; order Mycobacteriales; family Mycobacteriaceae; genus Hoyosella. Next base: position 179,573 of record NZ_JAPEIQ010000004.1, on the reverse strand, counting down.
AGTCGGTGATCATCAACGACCTCGCTGAGCGTTACCCGATGATCGTTGTGGCGCAAACCGTCGACAAGCTGAAGGACGCTGGCTTCTACTGGGCTACCCGTTCCGGTGTCACGGTCGCGATGTCGGACGTGCTCGTTCCGCCGGAGAAGCAGGAGATCCTCGCCGAGTACGAGGAAAAGGCCGAAAGGCTGGAGAAGAAGTACCAGCGCGGACAGGTCTCTACGGATGAGCGTCGCGACGGACTGGTTGAGATCTGGAAGGAAGCCACCGAGAAGGTCGGTCGGGCCCTCGAGGATCACTACCCGGACGACAACCCGATTCCGATGATCGTGAAGTCGGGCGCCGCCGGTAACATGACTCAGATTCGCTCCCTGGCGGGCATGAAGGGTCTGGTGACCAACCCGAAGGGTGAGTTCATCCCGCGGCCGATCAAGTCCTCATTCCGTGAGGGCCTGACAGTGCTCGAGTACTTCATCAACACGCACGGCGCGCGTAAGGGTCTCGCTGACACCGCGCTCCGCACCGCTGACTCGGGTTACCTCACCCGTCGTCTGGTTGACGTCTCGCAGGACGTCATCGTGCGTGAGGTGGATTGCGGAACGTCCCGGGGTCTGGAAATGCCGATCGCGGAAGCTGGCTTCGATGGCAAGCTGCAGCCGGTCGAGCATGTCGAGACCAGTGTGTACGCGCGCACTCTCGCCGCTGACGCGAAGGACGCGGAGGGCAACGTTGTTGTCGAGCGCGGTCACGACTTGGGTGACCCGGCGATCGAGAAGCTGATCGACGCGGGTGTCACCTCGGTGAAGGTCCGCTCCGTCCTTACCTGCACCACCGCAACCGGTGTTTGTGCGACCTGCTACGGCCGCTCGATGGCGACTGGCAAGCTGGTCGATATCGGTGAGGCAGTGGGTATCGTTGCGGCCCAGTCGATTGGTGAGCCCGGTACGCAGTTGACAATGCGAACCTTCCACCAGGGTGGCGTCGGTGAGGACATCACCGGTGGTCTGCCCCGTGTGCAGGAGCTGTTCGAGGCCCGCGTGCCGAAGAACAAAGCACCGATCGCGGAGGTGTCCGGTCGCGTCCGTATCGACGATGATGACCGCTTCTACAAGGTCACCATCATCCCGGATGACGGTAGTGACGAGGTCACGATCGACAAGCTGCCGAAGCGGCAAGGCCTTGCCCGTTTCAAGCACGACGATGGTGTAGAGCGCATCCTCGCCGAGAACGACCATGTCGAGGTTGGCCAGGAACTTCTCGAAGGTTCCGCTGACCCGCACGAGGTGCTGCGCGTCCGTGGCCCGCGTGAGGTACAGATCCACCTGGTGAACGAAGTTCAGAAGGTGTACCGCTCGCAGGGTGTGTCGATTCACGACAAGCACATCGAGGTCATCATCCGCCAGATGCTGCGCCGCGTCACGATCATCGACTCGGGCTCGACTGAGTTCCTGCCCGGCTCGCTGGTCGAACGCGCGGACTTCGAGGCCGAGAACCGTCGCGTCGTCGCCGAGGGTGGCGAGCCCGCAGCGGGTCGCGCGGTGCTTATGGGTATCACCAAGGCGTCGCTGGCTACGGATTCATGGCTGTCGGCAGCGTCCTTCCAGGAGACAACGAGAGTGCTCACCGATGCGGCCATCAACCGCCGCAGCGATCGCCTCATCGGTCTCAAGGAGAACGTGATCATCGGTAAGCTGATCCCGGCCGGTACCGGCATCAACCAGTACCGCAACATCCAGGTGCAGCCGACCGAAGAGGCTCGCGAAGCCGCGTACTCCGTCGCCTCGTATGAGGACCAGTACTACGGTCCTGATACGTTCGGCATGAGCACCGGTGCTGCGGTTCCGCTCGACGACTTCGGGGGATACTCCGACTACCGCTGAGCGCACTGACCCAGAACAGCCCGCTCCCTAAAACAGGGAGCGGGCTTTTCTGCTGCGGGGGCTCTGGATTGTGTCAATTCACCTCCGGAAACCGGAAGTAAATTGACACGGCCCTTCAGGGCAGAGGCAGTACCGCGGCTTGCGCGCGCACATTTCCATCCACGACGAACCACAGGTGCACATCATCGCTGCTGTGGCGAGTGCGGAGTTCCACCTTCTCGTCGGGGGCGACGGGCGCGAGATACTCGATCACTGTTCGTGTGGCGGTGTCATGCAGCTCTGGACGTGCACGCAGCGCAGCATCGACGGCGTGCAGGTAGACCGCGTTGTTGACGTGCGCCATGACGTCGATGTCGGTGCTGCGGAGCGGAAATGGCGCTGATTCGTCCTCGGGGCCAGGGCTGGCGGTGATCCATTGTTTCCAGCGCACCCGATTGCTGAGCGCGGTTTCACCGAGCAGCGCTTCAAACTGTTCGGTGATGCGAGTGGGCAGTCCGGTGTTGGGGTTGATGTTGATCCAGAACCCTTCAGTCTCGATCAGACCGCCATTTGCGGTGCTGAGCCGGGCGCGCATGGTGCACCACCGGCTCGACAGCCCGGAGCACCAGCGATGAACCTCGACGTTGCCCGGGAACTCGATGGGCTTGATCGAATCGATGACAGTGCGGCGGACCACCCACGCCGGGTGTTCCTCACGTGCGCTCACTGCATCGAGGTGATCGAAACCCGCGTCCTGAAGGTAGCGGGCGACACCGTCGATTCGGAGTCGCCAGCCCGGCTCGATGTCGGATGCACGCAGGGGCCACGCTGTGTTGAAGACGTGTCCTTCTCGGGGCAGGGGCATCAACGGTGTCTGGCACATCAGCTGGGCTTCCAGCATGGGGACTCCTTGTGGGCTAACGCGGGACGTGGAACGTGTCGAGGTGCGCGGAGGCGCGGTCCAGCGCATTCCAGGGTCGGGCCGTGCTGAGTACAGCGATCGCGGAGGTAGGGAACTTCGTGCGGATGCGGTCTGCGGCGTCCCCATCATCATTCGCGGCGAGGTGCAGCGCAGTCTCGGGTATCCCAGGCCAATGCGCGATGACGAGGACAGTCTGGATGTCATCGCCGACGAGGCTCACTTCTTCGAGGATTGTTTCGGCGTCTGCGCCGTAGAGCGTGTCGAGGTAATCAGCGGGTGCGTCGATGTCAGCGGCGCCCAGCGTCTGGCGGGTTCGGGCGGACGACGAGCAGAGAATCTGGTCAATCTGCGGGTATCTGTCCTGCAGCCACGCGCCGCCCAGTGCGGCTTCGCGCTGTCCGCGCGGCGCGAGGGGCCGGTCGTAGTCGGCCGCGCCGAGCGGATACGCGGACTTGCCGTGCCGCATGAGTATGAGCGTCCGGCGTATCTCCATGGCCGTTCAGCCTAGTCGTTTACCGGGCAGCCGATGCACCAGCGCGGGCACGTGTCTCAGGAAACGAGCTGTAGGTTCGGTCGGTTCAGGGCGCGCTCCACCAGTGCGCCTAGTGCGCTGGCGACTTCTTCGGTCCGCTCCAGAATGACCGAATGCCCAGCGCCTTCGATCCGCACGAGCTCAGCTCCGGGCAGTCCCGCTGCGATAGCTTCGGAATGGGAGAAAGGCGTCATGTGGTCATGGGAGCCGCACAGGATCATCGTTGGGATGACGGCGAGCGCAGCGAGCGTCGCGGCCTCGTTGAGCTGGAGCAGCGACCGCAGGAAACCGATTTTCGTGGCCAGGGTGGTTTCGTTGATCATCGCGGTCACTAGCGCTGTGACGTTCGGGTTCACGCGACCCTGCCCGAAGGCGGTAGCCCGGATCACGTGCTTCGCGACGAGGCGGCTGAGCCGGTGCGGAAACTCCATCAGATCGGGAGCACGGTTTACGGCGCGGTGCAGCAGGTATGCCAGCGGATGCCGAAGAAGCTGACCCAGCCCAGCGTCGGTGATGCTGTGCGCGGCAGTGGCGATGAGACCCAGCCCGATGATGCGCGTGCCGATTGCGTCGGGGTACTGGCGGGCGTACGAAAGCGCAGTCATCCCGCCCATGGAGTGTCCAGCGAGGAGCACCGGACCGTGCGGCGCCACGGCGTTCAGCACCGAGTGCAAGTCACGGCCAAGCTGGTCGACTGTGTATGTTTCCGCACGCGCGGCTCCGGATTGGCCGTGCCCGCGGTGATCGTAGGTGACGACACGGACACAACGACCCGCCATGCTCACGAGGTGGGGGAGAAGGGTTGACCACGAGTCGGCGCGGAGGCAATGCCCATGGAGCAAAACCACGGTGAGCGCCGCATTCGGGTCGCCAACCTCCGCGACGGCGAGAGGTACGCCGTCGTCAGTGAGTACGAAGTGCCGGCGGATTTCAGGCACAGCGGAAGGAGTCGTCGAGGGTGTGATGGTCCTCATGGTTCCCTCCAATCAGTGGCATTCCGCACGTGGTGGGTGACTGTGTATCGCCGAGACCTGCCGCGGTGTTTCTACTATCTGATTTCGGGAGAACAAGGGGCACCAACCCTGGGGGTGGAATGTGCCAACCCTTGGCGTCGTTGCGTGATGTCGCCAGTGGAAATCAAGTGCCGACCTTGGCGCGACACCTGCCTCAGAGGCCACATCCTTTTACCGCCCGGTGGGCCAGACCTGGACCAGATACTCCTCGTTCGCAGGAGCTGCGGGCCAGGCTGCTTCGTTTTCGGCCCTGCCGTTGGCGTGTATCCGTACGTGGTAATGCCCCGGCCCAGACGCGGAAAGCTGCCGCTCAATCCCTGGCCACCGCTCCGATCCGCCGGCCCAGAAGTACAGGCCAGTGCGCGAGGTCACGGTGACATCGAAAACCTCACTCCAGCCAGCCTCTGAGGGTCCAGGGAGGTGTGCGTACGACGCGACGGTGACCGCGACAGCGTTGTCCTCGGCGCTCGTGCACATAAACACGATTCGCTCATTCACCATGGGCTCCGCGCAGCTTCCGCCAGGAAAGTCGGGCATGCCCTCGGGTTCGTCCATGATCGCGAAGGAGCCGTACGAGGGCCCAGAGTCACGCTGGATGTATTCCGCTTCCATGGCTCCCCCATCGGTCGTGCATCCGGATGCCCACATGACCGTGGCTAAACCAATCCCACTACCGAGCAGGCCTGCGTAAGCGAATCTCCCCACGCGCAACTTATACGTCACCGATTCAACTTCACCGAAACGACCCCACAAAAGAAGCAAGCACGCTTGATTCTTTTGTGGAATGGTGTCAGGCTTGTCTCACATACCTGAAGACGACTGAAGGTGAGTGGTATGCCAGATCCTAGTGGGGTCGTGGCCAGTGTTGTCGACGATCTCGATGCCGAGGGTGCGTACCTCGATGAGCTAGTCTCCGGCCTGTCAGAATCCGAGTGGAACTCGCCAACTCCCGCCACGGGCTGGACGATCGCACACCAGATCGCGCACCTCGCGTGGACTGACGACGCGGCGATTGCGGCCACAACTGAGCCTGAGCGTTTCCAGGCGCTAGTCACGTCGGCGTGGAAAAATCCTGCGGGTTTCGTTGATGACGGGGCGGCGGAGTGGGCCGCAATTCCGCCCGCTGAACTGCTCGAGCGGTGGCGGACCGGCCGGGCGGCGCTGTCGAAAGCGCTCCGCAACGCCGATCCAAAGGTGAAGCTGCCGTGGTTCGGTCCGCCGATGAGTCCGGCATCGATGGCGACTGCCCGCATCATGGAAACCTGGGCGCATGGGCTCGATGTTGCGGACACGCTGGGGATTGCGCCGCAACCGACCAGCCGCATCAAGCATGTCGCACATATCGGCGTGCGCACACGTGACTTCGCGTTCGCGCTCAACCAGTTGCAGCCACCTGCGGAGCCGTTCCGCGTCGAACTCGTAGCGCCAGACGGCAGCGTGTGGGTGTGGGGCCCGGACAATGCGTCACAACGCGTCACCGGCACCGCCCTGGACTTCTGCTATCTGGTGACGCAACGCCGGCACCGCGCTGACGTGGACGTGCGGGCGGACGGCCCAGACGCCGAGAAGTGGCTCACTATCGCGCAGGCCTTCGCTGGGCCGCCCGGCAATGGCAGGGAACCGCAATCAGCAACAGATTCACAAGGGGTTCGAAACGAATGACAGTGTCCCCGGTACCTCCACCGATGATCAGGGTTGGCAACTGCTCCGGCTTCTACGGCGACCGGATCTCCGCGATGCGGGAGATGCTCGAAGGCGGTGACCTCGACTACTTAACAGGCGATTATCTCGCGGAACTCACCATGCTCATTCTGGGGCGTGACCGCATGAAAGATGCCAGCCTCGGTTACGCGAAGACATTCGTGCGGCAAATGGATGAGTGCATGGCCCTCGCGCTCGAACAGGGCGTGAAGATCGTGGCCAACGCTGGCGGGCTCAACCCGGCTGGACTCGCTGCCAAACTCAGCGAGATGGCCGAGAGCCAGGGACTGAAGGCGAAGGTTGCTTACGTCGAAGGCGACGATCTGCGTGAACGAGCACAAGAGCTCGGCTTGGGTTCGCCGCTCACCGCGAACGCGTACCTCGGCGCGTTTGGCATCGCGGAGTGCCTCACCCAGGGCGCAGACATTGTGGTCACCGGACGCGTCACCGACGCCTCAGTCATTGTCGCCCCAGCGATCGCGGAGTTCCGCTGGTCGCGAACTGACTTTGACCAGCTGGCAGGTGCTGTCGCCGCCGGGCATGTGATCGAATGCGGTACGCAGGCGACCGGCGGCAACTACTCGTTCTTCCGCGAAATCGACAACATGGACCGGCCCGGTTTCCCGATCGCCGAGATCCACCGCGACGGTTCGAGCGTCATCACGAAACACGCCCGCACCGGTGGCGCGGTCACCGTCGGTACTGTCACTGCACAACTGTTGTACGAGATCTCCGGCGGACGTTACGCGGGCCCGGATGTGACGACTCGCATGGACACTGTCGAACTGAGCCAGGAGGGCCCGGACCGTGTCCGCATCAGCGGTGTCAAAGGCGAAGCGCCGCCACCAGATCTCAAGGTGTCGCTCAACACGCTCGGCGGTTTCCGCAACCAAGCGGATTTCATCGTCACCGGTCTGGATATCGACGAGAAGGTCGCACTCGCCAAGCAGCAGCTTGAGGCGTGGCTGACGAAACGCCCCGCCGAACTGCGCTGGGAAGTATCGGGCACGGCACAGGAAGACGCACCCACCGAGGAGCAAGCAAGCTCGATCCTGCGGTGCATCGTCAAGGATGCGGATCCGAAGATCGTCGGCCGCTCGTTCACCAGCGTGGCCGTGGAACTTGCGCTGGCAAGCTATCCCGGTTTCGCACTCACTGCGCCACCGGCTGACGCGCAACCGTACGGGCTCTTCACGCCCGGTTACGTCCCGCAGGAGAAAGTGCCGCATGTGGCGGTGCTGCCTGACGGGACGCGGGTCGACATCGATCCAGCTCCACAGACACAGCCCCTGGCAGATGTGCCCGGACCGGCTCTGCCGCCGCCTCCCGCCTCGAGCGAGACACACCGCGCCCCGCTCGGGGCGATCGCAGGCGCTCGCAGCGGGGACAAGGGCGGTGACGCCAACGTTGGCGTGTGGGTGCGCACGGAGGACGAGTGGGCGTGGCTAGCGCACACACTCACTATCGAGACCCTCAAGCAGTTGTTGCCGGAAGCGGAAGAACTCACTGTACGCAGACACCTGCTGCCACACCTCAAGGCCGTCAACTTCGTGATCGAAGGCATTCTCGGCCAGGGCGTCGCGTCACAGGCGCGATTCGATCCGCAAGCAAAGGGCCTTGGCGAATGGCTTCGGTCCCGGCACCTCAATATCCCCGTCTCGCTCCTCGACGCACAAGGAACCGCATGACATCACCAGAGACCTGGCCATCCCGTGCACTGTGGGAGAGCCCGGAACGTCAAGAACTCCGGAAAACGGTGCGCCGCTTTACTGAACAACACGTTGTGCCCTTCCAGGAAGAGTGGGAGCGAGCCGGTGAGATTCCCCGATCGCTACACAAGAAAGCGGGTGACATCGGGCTGCTAGGCGCAGGCTTCCCCGAATATTCCGGTGGCGGCGGCGGCAACCTCATCGACGCGATGATCGTGGCGGAAGAACTCTGCTACGCGGGCGCGGCGGGAGGCATTCTCGCGTCGCTGTTCACGCACGGAATCGCATTGCCCCACCTGGTCGCGGCAGGCGACCCAGAGCACATCGAGAAGTGGGCGAAGCCGACGCTCGGCGGCGATCTGATCGGTTCCCTCGCGATCACCGAGCCTGGCGGCGGCTCCGACGTCGCCAATATGCGCACTACCGCGCGCCGCGAGGGTGACGAATTCGTCATCAACGGCGCGAAGACCTTCATCACCTCGGCGGTGCGCGCTGACTTCGTTGTGACCGTGTGCCGCACGGGTGAAAAGGGGCAGCTGTCGCTGATCGTTGTGGAGAAGGGCGCTCCTGGGTTCACGGTTGCGCGCAAGCTCGACAAGATGGGCTGGCTTTGTTCTGACACGGCCGAGCTGCATTACGACGAGGTGCGTGTGCCCGTCGCGAACCTCATCGGTGCCGAGCACAGCGGGTTCACGCAGCTGGCACAGGGTTTCGTCACCGAGCGTGCAGCGCTCGCCGTCCAGGCGTACGCGAGCGCGCAGCGGTGCCTCGACCTGACGCTGCAGTGGTGCCGGGACCGCGAGACATTTGGCCGCCCGCTCGTCAGCCGTCAAACGGTGCAAGCGACGCTGTCAGAAATGGCCCGCAAGATCGACGTTGCGCGCGTCTACACACACCAGCTCATCGAGCGGTTCACCTACGGCGACGGTGACCTCATCGCCGAGATGTGCTTCGCGAAGAATACCGCGGTCGAAGCAGGCGAGTGGGTGGCGCATCAGGCTGTCCAGCTGTTTGGCGGTATGGGCTACATGCGGGAAAGCGAAGTCGAACGGCAATACCGCGACATGCGGATCCTTGGGATCGGCGGCGGCACTAACGAGATTCTCACCGGGCTTGCAGCGAAGCGATTGGGGTTCAAAGCATGACAGTGTTGCAGACCACCCTCGACACCTCGTCGGAAGACTTCGTTGCGTCACGCGACGCGATGCTGGCGAAGCTGGGCGAGGTCGAGGCAGAGTACGACAAAGCCATTGGCGGCGGTGGACCGGACAAGGTCGAGCGGCACCGCAAACGCGGGAAACTGACGGCCCGGGAGCGTATCGAGCTGCTCATCGATGAGGATTCGGCGTTCCTCGAACTGTGCCCGCTCGCCGCGTGGGGCAGCGACTTCCAGGTCGGTGCGAGCATCGTCGTTGGTATCGGCGTCGTCAATGGTGTCGAATGCCTGATCGTTGCGAACGATCCCACGGTGAAGGGCGGCACTAGCAACCCGTGGACGCTGAAGAAGTCGTTCCGGGCCAACGAGGTCGCTTTCCAGAACCGGCTTCCGGTGATCTCGCTGGTGGAGTCCGGTGGCGCTGACCTGCCTACCCAGAAGGAAGTCTTTATTCCGGGTGGTCAGATGTTCCGTGACCTCACCCGCGCGTCCGCCCTCGGTATTCCCACCATCTCCCTGGTCTTCGGCAACTCGACCGCGGGTGGCGCGTACATCCCCGGCATGTCGGACTACGTGGTGATGATCAAGGAACAGTCGAAGGTTTTCCTCGGCGGTCCGCCGCTGGTGAAGATGGCGACGGGGGAGGAGTCCGACGATGAGTCGCTCGGCGGTGCGGATATGCACGCCCGCACTTCGGGTCTCGCTGACTACTACGCGCTCGACGAACAGGACGCGATTAGGATCGGGCGAGACATCGTCAGACGTCTCAACTGGAAGAAAAAGGGGCCGGGGCCGAACACCGATTACGCCGATCCCGTCCACGATCCCGAGGACCTGCTGGGGGTCGTCCCGGGCGATCTGAAGATTCCGTTCGACCCGCGCGAGGTGATCGCCCGGATTGTTGACGGCTCCGAATTCGACGAGTTCAAGCCGCTGTACGGCTCGTCGCTGGTGACGGGCTGGGCGCAGCTCCACGGTTACCCGGTGGGGATTCTCGCGAACGCGCGCGGCATCCTGTTCAGCGAGGAATCACAGAAGGCGACGCAGTTCATTCAGCTCGCTAACCGGTCGAACACCCCACTGCTCTTCCTGCACAACACCACCGGCTACATGGTGGGCAGGGAATACGAGCAGAAAGGCATCATCAAGCACGGCTCCATGATGATCAACGCGGTATCGAACTCGAAGGTGCCGCACATCTCGCTGTTGATGGGCGCGTCTTATGGTGCGGGCCATTACGGCATGTGTGGCCGCGCCTACGAGCCGCGTTTCCTCTTCGCCTGGCCCAGTGCCAAGTCCGCGGTGATGGGACCCCAGCAGCTAGCTGGTGTGATTTCGCTGGTCATGCGCGCCGCGGCGGAAGCCAAGGGCCGGGCGTTTGATGAGGAAGCCGACAAGGGCATGCGTGCCATGGTCGAAGCGCAGATTGAAGCTGAATCACTGCCGATGTTCCTGTCCGGTCGCCTTTTCGATGACGGCGTGATCGATCCGCGCGATACCCGCACGATCCTCGGCCTGTGCCTGTCCGCGATTCACACCAACGAAGTCGAAGGCACCGCGAACTTCGGCGTCTTCCGGATGTGAGCGCCATGAACGGAGACGACATGCTCGAAATGAAGGACATCACTCGCGTTCTTGTGGCTAACCGCGGCGAGATCGCCAGGCGAGTGTTCGCGACGTGCCGCCGCGCCGGTGTGGGCACGGTGGCTGTGTTCTCGGATGCCGATGCCGACGCGCCGCACGTCAAAGAAGCTGACGCGGCTGTGCGCCTGCCGGGCAACTCCCCAGCGGAGACGTACCTGCGGGCGGAGAAGCTGATCGCGGCGGCTCAGGCAGCCGGTGCTGACGCGGTACACCCCGGCTACGGGTTCCTCTCGGAGAACGCCGAATTCGCGCGCGCGGTCATCGACGCCGGACTCACCTGGATTGGGCCGCCCGTCAAAGCCATCGAACTGATGGGCTCGAAAGTCGAGTCCAAGAAGATGATGGACGCCGCGGGCGTACCCGTGCTGGGCAAGCTCGATCCCGATGCGGTGACTGAAGCCGAGCTGCCCGTGCTCATCAAAGCCTCCGCGGGCGGTGGTGGCCGCGGGATGCGCGTGGTGCGCCAACTGGGCGAGCTGCAGGATCAAATCGAGGCGGCCCGCAGGGAGGCCGAGTCGGCGTTCGGTGACCCGACTGTCTTCTGCGAGCGTTACCTCGAGACCGGTCGCCACATCGAGGTGCAGGTGATGGCTGACCAGCACGGCACCGTGTGGGCAGTGGGTGAGCGGGAGTGCTCGATCCAGCGCCGTCACCAGAAAGTGGTCGAGGAAGCCCCGTCGCCGCTGGTGGAGCGGCTCAAAGGTGACGGCATGCGCGACCGGCTCTTCGAGGCTGCACGGCTCGCTTCGAAAGCGATCGACTACGTCGGGGCTGGCACCGTCGAGTTCCTTGCCGATGAGTCGGGGCATTTCTACTTCCTTGAAATGAACACTCGCCTGCAGGTCGAGCATCCGGTCACCGAATGCACCACAGGGCTTGATCTCGTCCAGATACAACTCGATGTTGCCGCGGGCGCGGCCCTGGAGGCGGAACCACCGGCGATGCGCGGCCACTCGATCGAGGTGCGGCTCTACGCCGAAGACCCCGCCAACGAATGGCAGCCGCAGAGCGGCACCGTGTACCACTTTGACGTGCCCGGGACGCGGGCCGAATTCGAGGTACTCACTGAACTTGGTGTGCGGCTCGACTCGGGTGTCGTTGATGGCTCCGCGGTAAGCGTCTTCTACGATCCGATGCTGGCGAAGGTCATCTCGTTTGGCCCGACGCGACGGCAGGCGGCGCAGGTCCTCGCATCGGCGCTGTCCGGCATGCGGCTGCATGGCTTGGTGACGAACCGGGACTTGCTGGTGAACGTGCTGCGTCACCCCGCCTTCCTTGCCGGTGACACCGATACCGCGTTCTTCGCAACGCACGGGCTCGACGCCCTTGCCGCGCCGATCACCGCCCCGGAGGCGCTCGAGTGGGCGGCGATAGCTGCTGCGGTCGCGGACGCTGAGCACACGCGGGCTGCGGCTCGGGTGCAGCGCCGGATTCCCAGCGGCTGGCGCAATTTGCCTGCGCAGCATCAGAAACGGGTGTACACCACGCCTGCTGCCGAGCACGTAGTGAAGTACCGCTTCACCCGAACTGGTCTCAGCGTGGAGGGACACGAGGAACTGGTGCTGGTGGAAGTCTCCCCGGATGCCGTCGTGTTCGACATAGAGGGCGTGCGGCGCCGCTTCGCGGTGTCCCGGTACGGGGCTGTGCGCTGCGTGGATTCCCCGCTCGGCCACGCCACGTTCACGGCGGCGCCACGGTTTGTCGACCCCTCCGCGGAAGTCGCCGCGGGTTCCCTGCTCGCCCCCATGCCCGGATCGGTGATTCGGGTCGCGGCCGCGGTGGGCGACCGCGTCAGCACTGGTCAGCCGATCCTGTGGCTAGAAGCGATGAAGATGGAGCACACGATTTCGGCCCCCACCGATGGTGTTGTGACCGAACTGCCGGTACAGGCGGGCCAGCAGGTGGACGTGGGCATGGTGCTGGCTGTCGTCAGCGAAGAAGACTCAACATCAGGTGAAGGGGAATGACCATGGACTTCGTGGAAACCGACGAACAGCGCGAACTGCGGAAGGCCGTCACGGAACTCGGCTCGAAGTACGGCTGGCAATACATGCTTGAGAAGTCGAAAGCCGGTGAGAAGACCACTGAACTGTGGGAAGAGGCCGGCAAACTGGGGTTCCTCGGCGTCAACATCCCAGAAGAGTATGGCGGCGGGGGAGCCGGGATGTTCGAGCTGTCCCTTGTGCTTGAGGAGCTGACTGCCGCGGGTACTGGACTGTTGATGATGGTCGTGTCCCCGGCGATCTGCGGGACGATCATCACTCGCTACGGCACCGAGGAGCAGAAGCAGAAATGGCTGCCCGGTATTGCGGACGGGTCGATCACGATGGCGTTCGCGATTACGGAACCGGACGCTGGCTCGAACTCGCACCAGATCATCACCACAGCGCGGCGAGATGGTGATGAGTGGCTGTTAAGTGGCCGGAAGACGTACATTTCCGGGGTCGATCAGGCGCAGGCCGTGCTCGTCGTTTCGCGGACCGAAGATGCGAAAACCGGGAAGCTGAAGCCCGCGCTGTTCATCGTCCCCACGGATGCGCCGAACTTCGAGTACCAGCCGATCGAGATGGGCATCATGAGCCCGGAGAAGCAGTTCAGCCTGTTCCTCGACGACGTGCGGTTGCCCGCCGACGCGCTCGTCGGGTCGGAAGACGCAGGTTTGATGCAGCTGTTCGCTGGACTGAATCCGGAACGGATCATGGCGTCGGCGATGGCGCTCGGAATGGCACGGTACGCCCTCAAAAAGGCGACGGACTATGCGAAGGAGCGGCAGGTCTTTAAGGCCCCGATTGGGGCGCACCAAGCGATTCAGCACCCGCTTGCGCAGTGCCATATAGAGATCGAACTGGCGAAGCTGATGATGCAGAAAGCAGCCGCGCTGTATGACTCCGGCGACGACTGGGGTGCGGCTTCCGCGGCGAACATGGCAAAATACGCCGCCGGTGAGGTCAGCACGAAAACTGTCGACCAGGCCGTGCAAACGCACGGCGGTAATGGGCTGGCGATGGAATACGGGCTGGTCCCCTTGATCGCAGCGTCGCGCCTCACGCGGATCGCCCCGGTGAGTCGGGAAATGATCCTGAACTTCATCGCGCAGGCCAACTTGGGTCTGCCCAAGTCGTACTGAGCGGAGCTGCCAATGAGCGAACTAGTGCAGTACACAGCCGATAACGGAATAGCGTCCGTCACCCTCGACTCGCCGCACAACCGCAATGCGCTTTCGACCAAGCTGGTGCAGGGGGTCGTCGACGGTTTGCAGCAGGCCGCGCACGATGACGGCGTCCGTGTGGTCGTTCTGACGCACACCGGCGGCACGTTTTGCGCGGGTGCGGACCTTCAGGAGGCGTCTGACACGGCGGGTGACCAGCTCGACCCGATGGAAGTCGCTAAGCTGCGCACCCGGCAGATGCGTGATCTTCTCCGTGGCATCGTCGCGCACCCGAAACCGATCGTGGCGCAGGTCAACGGGCATGTTCGGGCCGGTGGCATGGGTCTTGTGGGGGCGTGTGATCTGGTTGCGGCGGGGCCCGAAAGCACATTCGCGCTGACTGAAGCGCGACTTGGCTTGGCAGCGTCGATTATCTCGCTGACGCTGCTGCCGAAGCTTGATTCGCGCGCTGCGTCGCGGTACTTCCTGACGGGTGAGAAGTTCGGCTCGGCCGAGGCGGCGCGAATCGGATTGATCACCGAAGCCTCCGCGGATCCCGCGGAGACGGTTGCGGCGTGGTGCGCGGAGTTGCGCAAAGGCTCCCCGCAGGGGCTCGCGGAGTCGAAAGCGCTTACGACCCGCGACGTCCTGGCAGGTATTGATCAGCGCGGCGATGAACTTGCGGCACTCTCCGCGCGGCTCTTTGCGTCCGAAGAGGCACGGGAGGGCATGATTGCCTTTTTGCAGAAACGTCCGCCCCGGTGGGCGGGGGAGTTCGAAACGGCGGGCCGTTAGCAGTGACAATTCGTGAACCTCAGCAGGAGCGCAGCCGCGCAACGCATCAGCGACTGCTCGAAACCACTATTGAGTGCCTGGCGCAGCGCGGCTGGTCAGGCACGACGGTCGGTGTGGTGGCGAAGCAGGCGGGCGTGTCCCGCGGCGCGATCCAGCATCACTTTCCCACCCGGGAAGACTTGATCACCTCTGCGCTGGAGTTCATTTTCGATCAGCGCATGGCTGAGGTTCGCGCTGCCGCCGCTGTGATTCCGGAGGGCGACGAGCGGGTCGAAGCGGTGGTGGTGCGGCTCGTGGACTACTTCACCGGGACGTTGTTCAAGGCGGCTCTGCAAGTGTGGACGGCGGCCGCTGCGGATCCAGCACTCAAGGAGCGCGTGGTTCCGCTGGAACTCCGTTTTGGCCGCACCGTCCACCAGATCGCGATTGAACTGCTTGGTGCCGACGACTCGGACCCCGATACGCACCGTCTGGTGCAGGCGACGCTTGACATGGCGCGCGGTTTGGGGCTTGCAGATGTTCTTACTGACGATTCGCGGCGGCGTTCGCAGATCGTGGCGGTATGGGCACAGCATCTGAGCATTGCGCTGGCGCGAGCGACGGCAGATGTGTGAAGCGCTCCCGATGGTCTGCACCACGCGTGCCCGGCCGGAATTGCAGGATGCCGCCACACGGACGGTGATCGAGCAGCCCCTGGCGAGAAGGTAGAGCGCCGCACACGCCACAGCAGCGATAACGTGCACCTGGGGTGCCTCGTGGACGGAACGTGCGAAGCCGCGGTGCTGCCTCTCCCCAGATTGGTCCGTGTCAATCTACCCCCGGTTTCCGGAGGTAGATTGACACAATCAGCGCACGCAGCAGAAAAGCACGTCCCCGGTGCGGATCGGCCGCGGAAGGTAGCATCCGTAGCGTGGACATCCGGGGGTTGCGGCGCGGGCTGGGAGCGGGTGTGCTCGCGGTTCTCCTCGCCGCGTGTACAGCCCCCGGAGACGAGCCTGAGCAGCCGGCGCAAGAAACCCCGCAGAGTGCGCCCCCGGGCCTTTTCTTTGGTGAGTGTGGTGGCGTCTCGGGGGACGAACTGATGGAGGTAACCGGCGTTCGGAACGTCCGGCTCATTGAACGGAACTCGGTGGGCTGCCGGTGGGAGGATCCAAACTTCTTCGGCGCACGAGCGTCATTCTCTTGGTACCGGGGGAGTCCGATCGGGCGCGAGCGGACCCTGGTTGAATTCGCTGGGCGTGATGTTTTCGAGGTCACCGTTGAGGGAGCGTCTGGGCAGCTGACGGGCTTCGCTGGCCGGGGGACCGGGATCTGCGAGGTGTCAATTGAATCGGGGGCGGATTTCTTCGTGTGGTCGGTGGTGTTTGACCAGTTGAATCCGCCTGCCGATATGTGCGAGCGTGTGCAGACTCTCGCGGAAATGACGGTGAGCCGTGCCGGGTAGAGGTAGATGGTGCCGTGCCGCGGTCCTGACAGCGGGGGGTGCGGTTCTCGCAGCGGGCCTGCTGGGGTGTACACGCGAAATCGAGGGGAACCCGCGCGCCGATGGCTCCGTCGAGGTGTTCGATCGGCAGCAGTACCACAACATCCTGAACGAGTGCGAACTTCTGGCGGCTGAGGATATTGCGGAGGTGTTCGACGCCGACGGCGTCACGAATACCTTTTTCGGGGCGATTTGCCGGTACGACGTGTTCGGCCCGGCCGGAACTGTCGGTGTGACCCTGGCGTGGTTTGAGGACGGCTCACTGTGGCGTGAACGGCGCGCCACCGAGGAACTGGGCTACGAGATCTCCAACGTCTCGGTCGCGGGCCAGGGCGGGTTCGAAGTGCGGATCCCGGATGATCCGTCGGCGTGCGGCGTCGCAACCCGGGCGGGGGACGGCGGCTCGCTGACCTGGTGGGTGCATCCGCAGACACAGCGCACGGGAGTTAACAGCTGCGATGCGGCGCTGGAGCTTGCGGAAATGAGCGTCCGGATGAACTTCTGACGCGCGAACGACCAGTCCTTTGGTCCACCATGCGCTCACTTTGACCTGGGCGGTGATATAGAGGTATTGTTGCCGGTCGTGCCCGATCATTCGGGTCGAATCGCAAGCCTGAATCCAGTGACTCCGGCGGCAGAAGACTGTCCGCCGGTGTTGGTGCGGGTGCCATAGTGGTAGCTGCGTTATTGTCTTCGCTGGTCAGGAGTGCGACACTCCCGACCTCGGGATAGCGGGGGCTGGGCTTGTACTGTGGAGCCCGGTAGAACCCACAAACTTTGAATACGTTCCGCTCTTGACCAAGAGAGTGAAGAAGCACCAGAGGAAAGCCGGTCTATGCCCACGATTCAACAGCTGGTCCGCAAGGGGCGCCAGGACAAGGTCGCCAAGACCAAGACGGCGGCCCTGAAGGGGAGCCCCCAGCGTCGCGGTGTGTGCACACGTGTGTACACCACCACCCCGAAGAAGCCGAACTCTGCGCTGCGGAAGGTGGCCCGTGTACGCCTGACCAGCCAGATTGAAGTCACGGCATACATCCCCGGTGAGGGGCACAACCTTCAGGAGCACTCAATGGTGCTCGTGCGCGGCGGTCGTGTGAAGGACCTTCCGGGTGTTCGTTACAAGATCATCCGCGGCTCCCTTGACACTCAGGGTGTGAAGAACCGCAAGCAGGCACGCAGCCGTTATGGCGCGAAGAAGGAGAAGAGCTAATGCCTCGCAAGGGCCCAGCACCGAAGCGTCCGCTCATCGCTGATCCTGTTTATGGGTCACCGCTGGTTACTCAGCTTGTGAACAAGATCCTGCTCGACGGCAAGAAGTCAACCGCTGAGCGCATCGTCTACAGCGCTCTCGAGCAGGCTCGTGAGAAGACCGGCACGGATCCGGTTGTCACGCTGAAGCGTGCCCTTGACAATGTTCGTCCGGCCCTTGAGGTCCGCAGCCGCCGCGTTGGTGGCGCGACCTACCAGGTTCCCGTTGACGTTCGTCCGGCCCGCGCGACGACTCTTGCGATGCGCTGGATCGTCACCTTCTCGCGGCAGCGCCGCGAGAAGACGATGGTTGAGCGGCTTGCGAACGAACTTCTCGACGCCAGCAACGGTCTGGGCGCATCGGTCAAGCGGCGTGAAGACACGCACAAGATGGCCGAGGCAAACCGGGCGTTCGCTCACTACCGCTGGTGATCTTGGGCAGGTGTCTGCGCGAGCGGGCAACTGCCAGAGAACACGCTGGGCTCGATAAAGTAACGGTGACCACCGTGCACTGCCTATCACCCGAACCGGGCCCGGCGTACAGGCAAGGCAACCGCACATAACGACAAGAAACGAGCGGGGAAGATTCCAGTGGCACTTGACGTGCTGACCGACCTGAACCGGGTGCGCAACATCGGCATCATGGCGCACATCGACGCCGGTAAGACCACAACCACCGAGCGAATCCTGTTCTACACCGGTATCAGTTACAAGATCGGTGAGGTTCATGACGGCGCCGCTGTCATGGACTGGATGGAGCAGGAGCAGGAGCGGGGTATCACCATCACCTCGGCTGCGACAACCTGTTACTGGAAAGACAACCAGATCAACATCATCGATACACCGGGTCACGTTGACTTCACGGTGGAGGTGGAGCGTTCGCTCCGCGTTCTCGATGGTGCGGTTGCCGTCTTCGATGGCAAAGAGGGTGTGGAGCCGCAGTCCGAGCAGGTCTGGCGCCAGGCTGACAAATACGACGTTCCGCGTATCTGCTTCGTCAACAAGATGGACAAGCTAGGCGCGGATTTCTACTTCACCGTCCAGACCATCAAGGACCGCCTTGGTGCGCGGCCGCTGGTCATCCAGCTGCCGATCGGTGCGGAAAGCGAATTCACCGGCGTCGTCGACCTCGTCGAGAACCGTGCAATCGTCTGGAAGGACAAGGACGAGCACGGCAACGATGCGAAGGGCCAGCTCTTCGACATCATCGACATTCCGGCAGATCTTGCTGACAAGGCCGAGAAGTACCGCCAGGAGCTTATCGAGGCTGTCGCGGAGTCTGACGAAGAGCTGCTCGAGAAGTTCTTCGGTGGCGAGGAACTCACGGTCGAGGAAATCAAGGGCGCGATCCGTAAGCTCACGGTTAACGGCGAGGCTTACCCCGTTCTGTGCGGTTCCGCATTCAAGAACAAGGGCGTCCAGACGATGCTCGACGCGGTTATCGACTATCTGCCGTCGCCGCTCGATGTTCCGTCCGTTGAAGGGCACGCTCCCAACAACGAGAGCGAAGTGCTTACGCGTAAGCCCAGCGCAGACGAGCCGTTCTCGGCGCTTGCGTTCAAGGTCGCGGCGCACCCGTTCTTCGGCAAGCTGACCTACGTCCGTGTGTACTCAGGCAAGGTCGACTCAGGTGCTCAGGTGCAGAACTCCACCAAGGGCAAGAAGGAACGAGTGGGCAAGCTCTTCCAGATGCACTCGAACAAGGAGAATCCTGTTCCGAACGCATCAGCTGGCCACATCTACGCCTTCATCGGTCTGAAGGACACCACTACTGGCGACACGCTGAGTGACGGTTCCGCGCCGATCATCCTCGAGTCGATGACCTTCCCCGATCCGGTTATCGAGGTTGCTATCGAGCCGAAGACGAAGTCGGACCAGGAGAAGCTGTCCACCGCCATCCAGAAGCTCGCCGAGGAAGACCCGACATTCAAGGTCCACCTCGATGAGGAAACCGGCCAGACCGTTATCGGCGGCATGGGTGAGCTTCACCTCGACATCCTCGTCGACCGTATGAAGCGTGAGTTCAAGGTCGAGGCGAACGTCGGTAAGCCGCAGGTTGCTTACCGTGAGACGATTCGCGGCACGGTCGAGAAGCACGAATACACTCACAAGAAGCAGACCGGTGGTTCCGGCCAGTTCGCCCGTGTCATCATCAAGCTCGAGCCATTCAAGGGCGAAGATGGTGAGCACTACGCGTTCCAGAGTGCCGTCACCGGTGGGCGTGTGCCGAGGGAGTACATTCCTTCGGTGGACGCTGGCGCACAGGACGCCATGCAGTACGGCGTGCTGGCTGGCTATCCGCTAACCGACGTCAAGGTCACGCTCCTCGATGGTGCGTACCACGAAGTCGACTCGTCGGAAATGGCCTTCAAGATCGCCGGTTCCCAGGCCCTCAAGGAGGCTGCCAAGAAAGCGCAGCCGGTGATTCTCGAGCCGTTGATGGCAGTTGAGGTCACTACTCCTGAGGACTACATGGGTGATGTCATCGGCGACCTGAACTCCCGCCGTGGTCAGATCCAGGCCATGGAGGAGCGCAGCGGTGCTCGTGTTGTGAAGGCACTGGTTCCGCTGTCGGAGATGTTCGGCTATGTCGGCGACCTCCGGTCAAAGACTCAGGGCCGGGCGAACTACTCAATGGTGTTCAACTCCTACGCTGAAGTTCCTGCGAACGTGGCGAAGGAGATCATCGCGAAGGCCACCGGCGAGTAAGTTCACCAAGCGCCGCCCATAGGTAGTATCTCCGGGTAGCCTTCCTAGGAGCCGCTTCTCTGGGAACCCCTTGGGGGACCCCGGCCTCGGGGTTATCGGCACGACCACCTCGTTAGAACAACCGCACTGCTGCAAACTGCAAGCACTAATTAGTCCAGGAGGACATCAAGTGGCGAAGGCGAAGTTCGAGCGGACGAAGCCGCACGTCAACATCGGCACCATCGGTCACGTTGACCACGGCAAGACCACGCTCACCGCTGCTATCACCAAGGTTCTGAGCGATACGTACCCAGAGCTGAACAAGAGCTTTGCGTTCGATGAGATCGACAAGGCTCCTGAAGAGAAGCAGCGCGGTATCACCATCAACATCTCGCACGTCGAGTACCAGACGGAAAAGCGCCACTACGCGCACGTCGACGCACCCGGCCACGCCGACTACATCAAGAACATGATTACCGGCGCAGCGCAGATGGATGGTGCAATCCTCGTGGTTGCTGCCACCGACGGCCCGATGCCGCAGACACGTGAGCACGTGCTGCTGGCTCGTCAGGTTGGCGTTCCTTACATCCTGGTGGCGCTGAACAAGGCCGACATGGTCGACGACGAGGAAATCCTCGAGCTCGTCGAGATGGAGGTCCGTGAGCTTCTCGCTGCGCAGGAATTCGACGAGGAAGCCCCCGTCGTCCGCGTCTCCGGCCTCAAGGCCCTCGAAGGTGACCCGGAGTGGACCGGCAAGATCCTCGAGCTCATGAACGCTGTTGACGAGTCCATTCCGGACCCGGTTCGTGAGACCGACAAGCCGTTCCTCATGCCGATCGAGGACGTGTTCACCATCACCGGTCGTGGCACTGTTGTTACCGGTCGTATCGAGCGCGGCAAGGTCAATGTGAACGAGGAAGTCGAGATCGTCGGCATCCGCGAGAAGTCCACCAAGACCACCGTCACCGGCATCGAGATGTTCCGCAAGCTGCTCGACTACGGCGAGGCTGGCGACAACGTTGGTCTGCTGCTCCGCGGTATCAAGCGCGAAGACGTCGAGCGTGGCCAGGTTGTTGTCAAGCCGGGTTCGACCACCCCGCACACGGAGTTCGAGGGCCAGGCCTACATCCTGTCCAAGGACGAGGGTGGCCGTCACACGCCGTTCTTCAACAACTACCGTCCGCAGTTCTACTTCCGTACCACGGACGTGACCGGTGTCGTTACCCTTCCTGAGGGCACCGAGATGGTCATGCCGGGCGACAACACCGAGATGAGCGTCAAGCTGATCCAGCCAGTCGCCATGGACGAGGGCCTGCGCTTCGCTATCCGCGAAGGTGGCCGCACCGTCGGCGCCGGCCGAGTCACCAAGATCGTCAAGTGATCTGACGGGCTCACCCTTACTGAGTAACGGCACTCACCTCACATGTGGGGTGAGTGCCGTTACTTTTTGTCTGGACATGTTTTCCCGATGCTGGGCGTTCTTGACCAAATTCTCGGGGCGCAAGGCGGTAGGCTCTCTTGATGCATTACCACCGGGTAATGTCGGCACTCGGCTTTCGTGGTGGTGTCTTCCGGCCCGGATGGAAGCCATATCATGAGGGAGGTATTGGTCATTGGAGGTAGGTTGATCTAGGTAGCTACAGGTAACAGGAGGTGCGGTTACAGCGATGTAACCAGCGGAGTGTTAATCGCCGATTGATTCACTCTCTGCAGCCTCTTGACGATTGGCAGATTCTTAGAGCATTTAATTCACATGCTGCGCCGCTGGGGCCAAGAAGCGACCCCGCAGCGCACAGCTGTGGTTGTGCTGGTGCAAATGGAGATGACGCGTGAGTCCTAGTGATGTGCCGGAGATCGACCGTGTGGAAGGGCAGCCGCTTGCCGCTGGTGCCTTCCCTCTGTCGTCTGCTCAGTACAGCATCTGGATGGCGCAGCAGTTAGATCCAGAGACGCCGGTCAACATCGCGCAGTACGTAGAGATTCACGGCGATATCGATCACCAGCTGCTCAACAGCTCAGCGAAGCAGGCAGGACGCGAAACCGGCTCCGGATATATCCGCGTCGTCGACGCAAACGGCAAACCAGCACAGTTTGTCGACCGATCCATCGACGACAGCGTTGATCTTCGCGATTTCACACGTGAGGCGGATCCTGTGGGCCGCGCCCGCGAGTGGATGCGCAAAGACTACTCGGCACCGATCGACATCGCGCGAGACCGGCTCGCGGTTTCTACCCTGATCAAGGTCGGCCCGTCGCATTACTTCTGGTACCAGCGGATCCACCACATCGCGGTCGACGGTTTCGGCGCGATGAACACGTTGCTGCGCGCGAGTGAGATCTACTCAGCCGCCGCCGCTGGCGAATCAGCCCCCGCAGCACCCGTCGAAGAGCTTTACGCCATCTACGAATCCGAGGCCGCGTATCGCGAATCCTCGCGGTTCAACCGGGACCGCGATTTCTGGCGTGCTTATACGGAAGGTCTGCCCGACCGAGTTTCCCTGGCGCAGCGTTCGGCGCCCGCCGGAAAGCACAGCCTCGTTGCGTCTTCCTCCGTGGGAACAGCAACAGACCAGCTGCTCGAAGAATCAGCGCAAAATTACAACGGTTCGTGGTCACCCGCCACGATCGCCGCGTTCGGCGCCTACCTGGCCCGGGTCACCGGAAACGATGAAGTCGTGCTGAGCCTCCCGGTGTCTGCGCGCGTGACGAAAACGATGCGCCGCTCGGGCGGCATGGTCTCTAACGTGGTGCCGCTGCGCATCACCGCAACACCGGATCACACTCCGAAGCAGCTCAGCGATCTCGTTCAGAGCCAGCTGTTCGCGGCACTGCGCCATCAGCGTTACCGCTATGAAGACATCCGCAGAGACATGGGCAGCGTTTCGGCGGATCGCGAATTCTTCGGCCCCACCGTCAACATCATGATGTTCCAGCCGGAGCTGCGCTTCGGCGACATCACCGGTGAGATCCACATTCTTAGTACAGGACCGGTCGAGGATCTGTCCGTCAACCTGTACCCGAGTTCCGGACCGGAACGGATTCACCTGGATTTCGAAGCGAACCCAGGTCGGTATTCACGCGCAGAACTAGAGCGTCACCACGCGCGTTTCCGCGCCTACCTGCAGCGCTTCCTTGAGCTTGGCGATACCGATTCGATCCGCTCGATATCGATTCTGGATGACGAGGAACGTGACGCGGTACTCGCGTGGGCGAAGGGCCCGCGCACCGAGCAGCCTGCTGAACTTGCGTCGATCATCGGAGCGGTTCGCCAGCGCCTCTCTGAGGCGCCCGACTCGGTCGCGGTGGTCAGCGCCGAGGGCACGCTCACCTACGGAGAACTCGGCCGCAGTGCCGCCGCCCTCGCAGCGCAATTGAAAGCGCGCGGGGTCGGGCGTGACGATGTGGT
Source organism: Hoyosella sp. YIM 151337 (assembly GCF_026041215.1). Lineage (GTDB taxonomy): Bacteria > Actinomycetota > Actinomycetes > Mycobacteriales > Mycobacteriaceae > Hoyosella. The sequence goes on along the minus strand of NZ_JAPEIQ010000004.1, from coordinate 156,269 downwards.
AGCGCTCGCGGTGCCGCGTTCCCGGGAGTGGGTCGCCGGCATGGTTGCCGCCTGGCAAGTAGGTGCCGCTTACGCGCCGGTGGACCCCACGTTTCCGCAGGAGCGGCTAGAAGCGGTTCTGGCTGATACCCGCGCTGCCGCCGTCGTGAGCCGTCCCGGCTGGGAACACGCGGGTGTAGTCCCGCCTGGGCTGCTCGTCGAATGTGACATCGCGGTCCTCGCTAGCGAAACTCACGCTGCTGGATACCCGGACCCCACGGACCCATGGCTCGAGCCGGACGCGGGGGCGCGTACGGCGTATGTCATCTCCACCTCGGGTTCAACCGGCCGCCCGAAGCCCACAGTTGTCCCGATGGCTGGCGTCGCCAACACGATCGCCTGGTACTGGCGAGATGTGCGCCTGGAACCCGGCGAAGGCGTCCTCGTTGCGTCGTCGCCAGGGTTCGACCTCACCCAAAAGAACGTATGGGCGGGGCTCGTGAGTGGCGCCCGAATCGTGCTCGCGCAGGATGGCTTCGATCCGGATGAGATCCTGCCCGCCGTCACCGAGCATGCGGTGACTCTCACAAACATGTCTCCAAGCGCGTTCGAAGCGCTCGTGGAGTCCGACACCGACGGTGTACTTCAGAAGGTCCGGACGGTATTCCTCGGTGGTGAGGCGATCCGTCCGCGGCCACTGTCAGCACTCCTTCGTTCCGGCGTCCGGATCGTGAACAGCTACGGCCCAACCGAGGCGTCAGATGTCGTCTCGTTCGCGGCCATGTCGCTGAAGGACACCCAGTCGGTGCCCATCGGTCACCCGATTCCGAACATCGACCTGTACGTACTCGACCGCAGTCTGGAACCGGTGCCTGTCGGCGTTGCTGGTGAGCTTTATGTCGGGGGCATTGGTGTTGGCCGAGGTTACGGTGGACTCCCGGAACTCACGTGCAACCGGTTCGTAGCCAGCCCATACGGCGAGCCCGGAACGCGGCTCTACCGCACCGGTGACCTTGTTCGGTGGCGTGAGGACGGTGAACTCGAATACATCGGCCGCACCGACTATCAGGTGAAGTTGCGCGGTTTTCGCATCGAACTCGGTGAAGTCGAGCTCGCGCTACTTAGCCGGCCCGAGGTGGCCCAGGCGGCCGCGGTGGTGCACCGCGGCAATGGCACACCGGACCGGCTTGTCGGATATGTCGTAGCGAATACGGCAGCGATCGACGAAACCGATGTGCTTGTGGGCGTCTCTGACTACCTCCCCGGATACATGGTGCCGTCCGCGCTGGTGGTGCTCGACGAGTTCCCGCTGACACCTAGCGGCAAGATCGACCGCAAAGCGCTTCCCGTCCCGGATTTCGGGTCGATGGTGTCGTCGTCACGGGAGCCGGCCAACGAAACTGAGCGCATACTGGCGCAGATCTTCGCTGACACACTCGGGCTGCCCGCGATTGGCCTGGAGGATTCGTTCTTCGCGCTCGGCGGCGACAGCATCATGTCGATTCATGTGGTGTCGCAGGCGAAAGCTGCCGGCATCATTATTTCGCCGCGGGACATCTTCGAGCGCCGCACGGTTGCGGCGCTCGCACGGGTGGCGCGTGCCGCGGACACCACGGCCGGGATTGTTCTCGAGGAACTCGAAGGTGGCGGCACCGGAGACATGGCGCTCACGCCGGTAATGGCGTGGATGACAGAGCGAGGCGGCGATTACCGGCAGTATTCGCAGGCCGCACTGCTGACACTGCCGCCAGACATCACTGAGGCGGGCATCGCCCAGACCTTGCAGGCCGTCATCGATCATCATGATCTGCTGCGCGCGCGTGTGACGGGCCACACGCTCGTCGTGCCAGCGCCGGGGGCGGTCGACGCCGCCGCGCTTCTCACTCGAGTGGCGGTGCGTGCGACACCAGGAACCACGGAGTTTCAGGACATCGTTTCCCAGCAGCTCGTCGCCGCGGCCGACCAGCTTGATCCCGTAAACGGGGTGATGCTGCGCGCTATCTGGTTCGACACTGGCGCGCGGACGCCGGGCCGGATCCTCCTGGTTATTCACCACGTTGCGATCGATGGGGTCTCTTGGCGCATCGTGGTGCCCGACCTCGCGTCCGCGTGGGCCCAAATCAGCTCTGGCCGAGAACCCGAACTCGCCCCGGTCGGCACATCGTTTCGGCGGTGGTCGCATGGACTCGTGGAGGAAGCGGAGGCGCGCGCTAGCGAGTTCGGGCTGTGGGAAGCGATTCTGGACGCACCCGAGGAACCACTGGGGTCGCGACCACTCGATCCTGCGCGCGACATCAACGCCACACTCGAGCGTCTGACTCTCGAAATCAGTCCGGACGTCACCGACGTCTTGTTGACGAGGGTTCCAGAAGTCATCCGTGGCGGCGTGGATGATGGCCTTATCGCCTCGCTGGTTCTCGCGCTCTCCGAATGGCGCGGAGCCACCACGCCGATTGTCGGGCTCGAGGGCCACGGACGTGAGGAAGCCGCAGTGCCTGGCGCGGACCTCACCCGGACGATGGGCTGGTTTACCACCGTTGCGCCGATCCGGTTCGGCACCACTGACTCCGACACCGCTGATGCGATGGCCGGGGGTCCGGCTGCCGGTGTACTGCTGAAGGCGGTCAAAGAACAGCTCCGGGCCGTGCCGGATCGCGGCATCGGCTACGGCATGCTGCGGTACCTGCATCCGGACGGGCCGCAGCGTCTGGGCTCGCAGGCGCAGCCGCAGGTGATGTTCAACTACCTCGGCCGCTTTGTGACGAGCGAGATACCAGACGAACTCAAGGATCTCGGCTGGATGCCGTCTGACGACGCGGACGAGCTGATGTTCACGTTCGCGCCGGACATGGCGGCACCGGGAGTTCTGGATATCACGGCGATGATTTCGCCGACAGCGGCCGGGCAGGTCCTGAAGATTGTCGTGCTGTATCCGTCGGGCGTGCTCAGCGGCGCGGAAGCGGAGGAGTTCGCGGACATCTGGCGGCGGTCACTTGGCGCGATCAGCCGTTACGCCCAGCGCCCCGACGCGGGCGGTTTAACGCCCTCCGACTTGCCGCTCGCCAGGGTGGACCAGCGCACGATCAGCGCCCTGGAACACCAATTCAAGCGTGTCACCGATATCTGGCCGCTCTCACCACTGCAAGCCGGCATGCTATTCCATGCGGTGCTTGCTGAGGACAGCGTCGACGCCTACATGGTGCAGCTTGTACTGACGATCGAGGGCACTATCGAGGCTGGGCGATTGCGCCGCGCGCTTAATGGCGTGCTTGCGCGGTATCCGAACCTGCGAGTGGCGTTCGCTACGAACAGCACTGGCGATCCGATCCAGGTGGTTCTGGACGACGTCGAGCCGGTAATCACTTTCAAGGACGTGTCGAACGCAGCAGACATCGACGCCGCAGTGGCCGACGCGCTCGCGGATGATCGGGCTCGGCGCTTCGACATGGCGCACGCACCGCTTGTCCGCGTCACGATCCTCACGGTTGCTCCCGGGCAGTACCGCATGGTTCTCACCAACCACCACATTCTGATGGATGGCTGGTCGACTCCGCTGTACCTGCGGGATTTGATCGGGCTGTACGTGCTCGATGGTGACGCAGCGCAATTGCCACCAGTGCGCTCCTACAAGGACTATCTCGAGTGGACCCTTGCGCAGGACACGCAGGCGTCACTCGACGTGTGGCGAGGCGCACTGTCGGGTCTCGACGAGCCGACCACCCTGGTTCCGCTGGAACGCGCGCGCAGGCACGAGGCAGCGCCGCAGGAGATCACACACCAGTTTTCCGCCGAGCTCTCACGACACATCGCGCACGTTGCGCGTGAGCTAGGGGTCACTGTAAACACGGTGATCCAGGCTGCCTGGGGCATCGTGCTCGCTACGGAAACCGCACGGGACGACATCGTTTTCGGTGCGACGGTTTCCGGGCGGCCACCGGAGCTCGACGGTGTCGAGGACATGATCGGCCTATTCATCAACACGCTGCCCGTCCGGGTGCGGCTGGAGCCGACCGAAACGTTTGCTGATTTGCTCATCCGGGTCCAGCACGAGCAGGCGGGCCTGCTCGAACACCACTATGTACAGCTGGCGGACATTCAGCGGACTGCCGGTCAGGGCGCGATCTTCGACACGCTGACGGTATTTGAGTCGTACCCCGTAGACCGTGCCGGCCTCGGTGCCGACAACGACCTAGCGGGAATGCGGATTACGGGCGTCTCCGGTCTCGATGCCGCGCACTATCCGGTGACGGTGATTGCGCACGCCGAGCCCGCACTGCAGCTCATCATCAAATACTTCCCGGACTTGCTGGATGGCAGCCGGTTGCGGGCGATGCTCGACCGGCTGGTGCGTACTGTCACCGCGATCGCCAAGTTCCCGGACAGCCGTTACGCGTCGTACGACGTGCTGACAGCGGGTGAGCACGCTCAACTCGCTCCGGTGGCAGGTCCAGCGGGGACGCCGCCGGTGCCGCTGCCAGACATCTTCAGCCAGTCCGCCGCTGCCGCAGCCGATAACGCCGCCGTGATCGACGGTGATCGCGTGCTCACCTACCGGGAGCTGGATGACCGCTCCTCGCAGCTGGCACGCCTCCTCATCGACCGGGGGATCGGCGCCGAAGATTTTATCGCTCTGGGTATGGCGCGATCGCCGGAATCCCTCCTCGGCGTCTGGGCGGCGGCTAAGTCTGGCGGCGCGTTTGTACCGGTGGACCCGGACTATCCGCGTGAACGCATCGAGCACATGCTGAATGACTCGGGCACACGTGTTGGTCTGACAGTCGCGGCGCAGGTGACTAGTCTGCCCAGCACGGTCGACTGGATCGTGCTCGACGACCCGGCGGTGGCCGCGGAACTGTCGAACTACTCAGCGGCACCGGTCACGGACGCGGACCGGCGCCAGCCCATCCGGGCGAAGAACACGGCCTACATGATTTACACGTCAGGGTCGACTGGCGTCCCGAAGGGCGTGGTTGTCACCCACACCGGCCTTGCGAACTTCGCGGCAGAACAGCGTGAGCGTTACAGCGTGACGCAGGATTCGCGGGTGCTGCACTTCTCGTCACCAAGCTTCGACGCATCGGTGCTCGAGTATCTCCTCGCGTTCGGCACAGGGGCGACCATGGTGGTCGTGCCGCCGGGAACATACGGTGGTGCGGAACTGGCCGCGGTGATCCGCGAGAACGGCGCGACGCACGCCTTCATCACCCCCGCAGCGCTCGCATCAGTAGACCCCGACGGACTAGACAGCTTCCAGCATGTGGTCGCCGGTGGCGAGGCCGTCCCCGCCGACCTGGTGGCGAGGTGGGCGCCAGGGCGCCGCATGTACAACGGCTACGGGCCGACGGAAACCACCATCATGGTGATGATTTCCGACCCGATGTCGCCGGGACAGAAGACGGTAACGATCGGACCGCCGATCCGCGGTACTGAGGCACTCGTCCTGGATTCGCGGTTGCGGCCCGTACCGGTCGGCGTCCCCGGCGAACTGTATGTGTCCGGTCTCGGCGCGGCCCGTGGCTACCACGCCAGGCCCGGGCTCACCGCGGAGCGGTTTGTTGCGAACCCGTTTGGTGCCGCGGGCGATCGGCTGTACCGCACCGGTGACCTTGTTCGGTGGACCACCGACGGGCCATCCGGAGACCTCGAGATCGAGTATCTGGGCCGCACTGACTTCCAAGTCAAGGTGCGCGGTTTCCGCATCGAGCTCGGTGAGATCGACGCGGCACTCAGCACACATCCGAACGTGGATTTCGCGGTGACGATCGGGCACACCGGACCGAACAACATCACCCGGCTGGTTGCCTATGTGAAGCCGGTCTCCGGCCGGGACATCGACACGGCCGAACTCTCCGGACACGTCGCTGCGAGCCTGCCATCCCATATGGTGCCGTCCGCGCTGATCGTGCTCGACGAGATCCCGCTGACCGTCAACGGCAAGCTGGACCGGCGGCGGCTCCCCGAACCTGATTTCGGTGCAGGGCAGGAGGCCTACGTTGGCCCCCGCACCCCGGCTGAGACGACGGTGTCAGAAATCTTCGCGGACGTGCTCGGCATCGAACGCGCCGGAATCCACGACAGTTTCTTCGAGCTGGGTGGTAACTCGCTGACGGCGACGAAGGTGACCGCCCGTATCAACGATGCGTTCGGCTGCCAGCTCGGTGTCCGTGAGGTGTTCGAGAAGCCGACCGTAGCGGAACTAGCCGAGCGGGCGGCGGCCGCGCCCACCAGTGGTGGCGAAGGTGGGCGCCCGGCACTGTCAGCTGGACCACGACCGGAACGTATTCCGCTTTCCCTCGCACAGCAGGGAATGTGGTTTATCAACCAGTTTGACCCCACCTCCGCGGTCTACAACATCGCATTCTCGCTGGAGCTGACCGGCACGCTCGACGCAGACGCGTTGCAAGCGGCCATGAATGATGTGCTGTCGCGGCATGAGGCGCTGCGAACCGTCTTCCCATCGGATGTGGAAGGGCCGTATCAGCGCATCCTCGCCCCCGAGGAGGCTGTCGGCACGATCCCTGTTATGCAGGTGAGCGCTGCCGAACTCGACACCGCGACTGGGTCGTTCGCGACACGTGGTTTCGACGTGACAAAGGACATCCCGATCCGCGTCACGCTGTTCCAGCTCAGCCCGGAGCGCCACGTGCTGGCCGTGGTGATGCACCACATCGCGGCTGATGGCGCATCGATGGCACCACTCGCGACAGACCTGATGACCGCGTATGCTTCCCGCACCGACGGAAGGGCCCCGCGCTGGGACCCCCTGGGAATCCAGTACGCGGACTTCGCGATTTGGCAGCGTTCCGTTCTCGGCGAGGACACCGACCCAAAGAGCGTAGTGTCGCGCCAGCTCGCGTACTGGGCACATACGCTTGCTGGGGCCCCTGGACTCCTGCCGCTGCCCACCGATTATCAGCGTCCGCCGGAGCAGTCCCTGCGCGGGGAATCGGTAGCGTTCCACTTGGACGCTGACCTGCACCGGCGCATCGAAGAAGTGGCGAAGCGCGGTGGTGCCACGGTTTTCATGGTGACGCACGCCGCCTTCGCGGCGCTGCTGTCGCGCCTCTCAGGGACGCCGGACATCACCATCGGGACACCGATCGCCGGGCGCGGGGAAGCGACACTCGAGCGGCTCGCAGGTATGTTCGTGAACACGCTGGTGCTGCGAACCCACGTCGAATCGGATGCGACGTTCGCTGACCTTATCGCCCGGGCACGGGAAACCGATCTCGCAGCGTTCCAGCACGCGGAAGTGCCATTCGAGCGCGTGGTGCGTGAGGTGGGTGCCGAGCGGGCCGCTGACCACTCGCCGCTTTTCCAGGTAATGCTCGCCTTCCAGAACACCGACCCGGTCCGCTTCGACATCGCGGGACTGGAAGTGATTGCGGATGCGATCGACGTCAACACCGCGAAATACGATCTGCTGCTGACGCTGGAAGAAACCCACGACGAAGACGGCCAGCCCGCAGGAATCAAGGCGCTGCTCACCTACGCCACCGACCTGTTCAAGCGGGAAACGATCGAGCAGTACACCGACCGCTACACGCGACTGCTCGACGCGGCGTGCACGGACACGGATGTTCCGATCGGTGACGTCAACATTCTCAGCGAGCATGAGCAGAACCTCTTCACCAGCCGCCAGGCAGCGGCAGGCGGCCTTGAAGATCGCCTTGAAGCCGCTGCCCACGAGCGCCCCGGCGCCACGGCATTCACGGTGGAAGGCCAGGACATCACCTATGCGGAGGTGACGTCCCGTGCCCGCGACATCGGCGCGCGGCTGGGTGATCAGCGGGTGCGGCGCGAAGGTCACTACGCGCTAGCCCTGCTGACGTACGCTGCGGGCGCAGCCAGCGAGCCCGCCGCAATGCAGTTGATGGACCGTTTGCTGCCGGTTCTCGACGCGGTCGCTGGTGACGCGGAACTCGCCCTCGGAACCATCGGTGCAGCGAGCCTGCTGCCGCAGATTGGTGCAGGGACGCACGAAGCATCGGGCTGGAACGACACAACGCACTGGGTGCCGGACTCGAATCTCGTCGCGCTGTTCGAAGAGCAAGTCTCGAAAACGCCCGACGCGGTGGCGCTCGTCTATCGCAAGCGCGAACTCACCTACCGGGAACTCGACGAGTGGGCAAACCAGGTCGCGCGGCTGCTGATTGACCGCGGGGTCGGCCCGGAGTCGCGGGTCGCGCTGGTTGCGCGGCGCTCCCTGGAAATGGTCGTGGGAATGTACGCCATCGTGAAAGCCGGTGGTGCCTACGTCCCAGTGGACCCGGATCACCCCACAGACCGCATCGCCTGGGTGCTGAGTTCAGCCGAACCCGTGTGTGTCGTTACCACCAGCCGTGACCGCGTTGCGATGCAAAGCCCCGTGGATTCCCTGGAGATCGACCGACTCGACCTTTCTGGCTACGACACGGAACCGATCACTGATAGGGAGCGGCGCGGGCCGATCCATACCGACAACACCGCTTACGTGATCTATACGTCCGGTTCGACTGGGCGTCCCAAGGGCGTGGCGGTAAGCCACCGGGCGATCGTCAACCGGCTGTTGTGGATGCAGGCCGAGTACCAGCTGACCCCCCGCGACGTCGTGCTGCAGAAGACCCCGTTCACGTTCGACGTGTCGGTGTGGGAGTTTTTCTGGCCCCTCGAAATCGGTGCGCGCCTCGTGATCGCGCTGCCAGATGGGCATCGCGACCCCGCGTACCTCTGCGACCTGATTGGCGAGCAGCGCGTGACCGTGCTGCATTTCGTGCCGTCGATGCTCGCGGTGTTCGTGGCGGCCGCAGCCGAAGGCGGCCGTAAGGAGCAATTGGCGACGCTGCGGCTCGTTTTCGCCAGCGGTGAGGCGCTCGCGCCGCCCGCCGCGGAAGGCTTGACCCGGCTGACCACCGCGGAACTGCACAATCTGTACGGGCCAACCGAGGCTGCCGTCGACGTCACGTATCACCAGTACACCGCGGACGACACGGTCACGGTGCCAATCGGTGCGCCGGTCTGGAACACGCAGGTGTATGTGCTCGATTCGCGTCTGCGCCTCGTGCCGATCGGCGTGCAGGGAGAGTTGTATCTCGCCGGAATTCAGCTGGCGCGCGGCTATGTAGGACGTCCGGATCTCTCCGCTGACCGTTTCGTCGCGAATCCGTTCGGAGAACCCGGTGAGCGGATGTACCGTACCGGCGACCTCGTTCGGTGGACCACGAAGGGTGAACTCGAGTACATAGGCCGCACCGATTTTCAGGTGAAGCTGCGCGGGCTGCGCATCGAGCTCGGCGAGATCGAGGCTGTGCTGCGCTCGCACCAGGGTGTCGATCAGACCGTCGTCACCCTGTACAACGATCCTTCGGGCGGTGAGCAGCTCGTCGGTTATCTGACAACGGAGCCGGGCGCAGTCATCGACCTCGATGACGTGAAACGCGACGCGGGCAGCCAGCTGCCCGAATACATGGTTCCGCGGACGCTCATGGTGCTCGACGAACTGCCCTTGAACATCAACGGCAAGCTCGATCGCAAAGCGCTGCCCGCGCCGGACCTCGGCGGCTCCCCTAAGGGCTTCGTCGCCCCCTCCGGGCCGGTTGAAGAAATCGTGGCCGGCATCTTCGCGGAAGTTACGGCACGTGACCGCATCAGCGTCAGCGAATCGTTCTTCGATCTCGGCGGTAACTCGCTGAGCGCGACGCTGGTAACGGCGCGAATCAACGACGCGCTCGGTGCGGAACTGACCCTTCGGGATCTTTTTGAGTCGCCGACAGTCGCGGGACTATCCGCGATGCTCGAGCACGAAGGTTCCCGAATCACGTCCCGGCCGAAACTTGAGGCCAGTGACCGGCCGGACCGGCTGCCGCTGTCGCTCGCACAGCAGCGCATGTGGTTCCTCAACCGCTTCGACACCGCATCCGCGGTGTACAACATGCCGCTGGTGCTGCGGCTGACTGGCAAACTGTACGTCTCGGCGCTGCAAGAGGCGATCCTCGACGTCATCGGCCGCCACGAGTCGCTGCGCACTGTGTTCCCCGCGACCGATCAGGGACCGGTCCAGGTAGTCCTCCCGGCGTCGAAGGTGGGCATTGACATTTCGCCGGTAGACATCGCTGAGGCCGAGCTACACCGGGAGCTGTTCGCGCTCGCGTCGGTTGGTTTCGACGTCACGGCGGAAGCGCCCATTCGTGCGGCGCTGCTGCGGACCGCGCCGGAGCAGTACACGCTGCTGATCGTGGTGCACCACATTGCCGCAGATGGGGCTTCGCTCAAGCCACTGGCGACCGACCTGGTGGGTGCGTACGTCGCGCGCGCGAACGGTGACGCGCCCGCGTGGGAGCCACTACAGGTCCAGTACGCCGATTTCGCGGTGTGGCAGCGGGAGCTGCTCGGTGACGAGAATGATCCCGAGTCGCTCGCCGGGCGGCAGATCGAGTTCTGGAAGGAATCTCTCGCGGGCATTCCGGAACTGCTCGAGTTACCCACTGACCGGCCCCGTCCGGCGCGGCAGTCGCAGCGTGGCGCAACGATGTCTTTCTCGATCGATGCCCAGCTTCAGCGGGACCTGCAGTACCTTGCACGCAGCAACCGCGCGACCCTGTTCATGGTAATGCATGCCGCGTACGCGGTGCTGCTGGCAAGGCTTTCCGGCACCGACGATGTCACGATCGGTACCCCGATCGCAGGCCGTGGTGAACGTGCCCTCGACCCGCTTGTCGGCATGTTCGTGAACACGCTTGTGCTGCGTACTGAAGTCAATGGCGCGGAGTCGTTCACCGATCTGCTCAGCACGGTTCGTGACCGTGACCTGGCCGCTTTCATGCACGGCGATGTTCCGTTCGAACAGCTTGTCGACGTCCTGAAGCCACACCGCTCGACCGCGCACGCGCCGCTGTTCCAAGTAGTGCTGGCATTCCAGAACACCGAGGCGATCGCGTTCGAGCTCGACGGCATCGCGGCGGAATTCCAGACCGTGGATGTTCACACCACGAAGTTCGACCTGATGCTTGATCTGGCGGAGACGTGGGATGACGCCGGTGACCCTGCCGGTATCCAAGGCCACTTCGTCTACGCCACCGATCTGTTCGACGCGGACACGATCGAGTCGTTCGCGCGCCGGTTCGTCCAATTGTTGCAGCATTTCGTTGCCGCGCCAGCACAGCCGGTCGGTGACGCCGTGCTGCTCGATTCCGCTGAGCATGCGGCGCTGGTGCCCGTCGCTGGAGACGGGGCGCCGTCGCTGCAAACGCTGCCCGAGATCTTCGCGGCCGCGGCTGCGGCTGACCCCCAGCGCACAGCCGTGATCGCGGGTGACACCACACTGACGTATGAGCAGCTTGACGCCCGCTCAAGCCAGCTGGCGCGGATGCTTGCGGCCCGGCTGCCACGCCAGGCAACCGCTGCGGAGCCAGTGGTGGCGATCGCGCTGCCGCGCTCTGCGGAACTGGTCGTCGCAGTGTGGGCGGTGGCCAAGATGGGCGCGGCATTCGTTCCCGTCGATCCGTCGTACCCCGAGGATCGTGTGCTCCACATGGTGTCGGACTCGGCGGCAGCGATCGGCATCGCACGTGCGGACGACGTCACCAAGCTCCCGGAGAGCATCGAGTGGCTGGCTCTCGGTTCGGGCGGGTTCGAAAACGAGCTCGATGCGCTGAGCGCGGCGCCGCTGACCGATAGTGAGCGCGGCTTCGCGATCCGCGAGGACGCCGCCGCGTACATGATCTACACCTCAGGCTCCACCGGCTTGCCGAAGGGGGTCGTTGTGACGCACAGCGGCCTGTCCTCCGTGGTGCATGAACAGATCAGCCGCTTCGGACTGGACAGCACCGCGCGGGTGCTGCAGTTCGCGTCCCCGAGCTTCGATGCGTCCGTCTTCGAATTGCTGATGGCGTATGGTTCCGCGGCCACTCTCGTCGTTGTCGAAGGTGGACGTGAAGCTGCCGGAACGGTCGGTGCGGTGCTGCGTGAGCACCGCGTCACCCATGCGGTGATCACGCCATCGGTGCTCGCATCGCTCGACCGCAGCGATGTCGTGGACGTCCGCACACTGCTCGTCGCCGGTGAGGCATGCCCGCCAGAACTGGTCAGCGAATTCGCACCCGGCCGCACCATGCTCAACCTGTACGGCCCCACCGAGGCGACCATCTGGTCGACGAGTAGCACGCCAATGGTGGCCGGGCAGCCGATCGATATCGGACGTCCCGTGCGTGGCACCGACGTGGTGGTTCTCGATTCACGTTTGCATCCGGTGCCAGTCGGGGTCGCGGGTGAGCTGTATCTGTCGGGCGTGGCACTCGCGCGCGGTTATCACCGCAGGGCAGGGACAACGAGCGATCGTTTCGTCGCGAACCCGTTCAGCGGCAACGGCGAGCGGATGTACCGCACCGGGGACCTCGTTCGCTGGAATAAGGATGGCGTCCTGGAATATCTGGGCCGCACCGACTTCCAGGTCAAAATCCGCGGCTTGCGCATCGAACTGGGTGAAATTGAAGCAGCCTTGGCGCGGCACGAGTCGATCGACCAAGCTGTCGCATCTGTACACCATGACGCCAACGCCGGTGATGTCCTCGTCGCGTACGTGGTGCCGACCGGACAGACCGCGGACGTTCCCACGGTCAAGAACGCCCTCTCGGAACAGTTGCCGCCGCATATGGTGCCGCAGGCGTTCATTCAGCTTGATGCGCTGCCGCTCACCGCGAACGGCAAAATCGATCGCAAAGCGCTGCCCGAACCGGAGATCGCCGGTGCCATGCACGCGGAGTTCCGTGCACCGTCAGGCCCGGTTGAAGAAATCATTGCTGGCATTTTCAGCGAAATCACGGGCCGCGAACGGGTCGGGGTCGACGATGACTTCTTCGACATCGGCGGCAACTCGCTGTCTGCTACACGGGTCGCAGCGCGGCTCAGCGAGGCGACCGGCCGAGCGATCGGTGTTCGCGAACTCTTCGAGGCGCCCACCGTGGCGCAACTCGCCATCGTCGTAGAAACCGCCGACGCCGACGGTCAGGCACGGCCGGCACTCACGCCGCAGCCCCGCACTGACGCAGCCCCGCTGTCGCTCGCGCAATCGCGGATGTGGTTCATCAACCAACTCGATACAGAATCCGCGGCATACAACATCCCGCTTATGCTCCGGATGTCGGGAACCGTCGACGTACCCGCGCTGCAGGCTGCGCTCACCGACGTGGTCGCGCGTCACGAAGTGCTCCGCACGATGTATCCGGAGACGCCAGACGGGCCAGTACAGCAGGTCGTCGCCACACGTGAAGTGCCGCTCGGACTTACGCCACAGCCCGTGAGCGGGGAAGCCGAACTAGCAGAGTCGATCCGGCAGCTTGCGCAGCGCGGCTTCGACGTCACCATCGCACCGCCCGTGCGGGCCGGTCTCTACCAAGTCACCGACACTGAATACGTCCTAGTCATCGTGGTGCACCACATCGCGGCCGACGGCGAGTCGATGCGTCCACTAGCCCGTGACGTGATGGTTGCCTACACCGCGCACGCAGCGGGGCAAGAGGTCAGCTGGGACCCGCTCAAGGTGCAGTACAGTGACTTCGCGATCTGGCAGCGCGAACTGCTCGGCGATGAGACTGACCCGGAGTCGCTCGCAGCGAAACAGCTCGAGTACTGGAAGACCGCGCTTGCTGACCTTCCCGAACTAGTCGAACTGCCGGCGGACCGGCCCCGCCCCGCCGTGGCAAGCCTGCGCGGCGCGAACTACGAATATCGCATCGGCCCGGAAGTGCACACGAAGCTTGTGCAGCTCGCCCGCCAGCACAATGTCACGACGTTCATGGCGGTTCATGCTGCCCTCGCCGTACTGATGGCACGGCTTTCCGGAACCACGGACATTCCGATCGGAACGCCCGTCGCGGGTCGCGGTGAGCGTGCCCTCGACGATCTCGTTGGCATGTTTGTGAACACCCTCGTCCTGCGGACCGAGGTGGAGCCGACGCTCACGTTCGAGGAGTTGCTCGCGCGTGTCCGGGAAAACGATCTCGGTGCCTTCACCCATGTGGATGTACCGTTCGAGCGGCTCGTCGAGGTGCTGAACCCCACCCGCAGCCGCGCGCACGCGCCGCTGTTCCAGGTCATGCTGTCCCTGCAAGACGATGCGTCGCCCACCGTTGAATTGCCGGGAATGACGATCTCTCCGCTGGAGATCAGCACCCACACTTCGAAGTTCGATATCAGCTTCGGGGTGCTCCAAGATTGGGACGACACCGGCGCCCCAGCAGGTATGACGCTCAGCTTGACGTACGCGACCGACCTGTTCGACGAGGCGTCGATGGCCACGTTCGCGCGACGTTTTGAACGCGTCATCCAGCGCGTCGCCACGGAGCCGACAGTGCCGCTGAACGACATCGCCGTGATGTCCGTCGACGAGCAAACCCAGGTGCTCCTGGAATGGAACTCGTCCGAAGAGGTACTCGAAGCGCCGCCGCTCGATGTGATGCACATGTTCGATGCGCAAGTGGCGAAGACTCCCGGCGCGATCGCGGTAGTCGCGGGCGATGCCGAGGTTTCGTATGCAGACTTCGCCGCGCAGGTAAACCGGCTCGGGCGTTATCTCAGTGATCAGGGCGTGGCTACCGAAACGCGCGTGGCGGTCATGATCCACCGGTCGGTCGATTTGCTTGCGGCGATTTACGCGATTCTCAAGGCGGGCGGTGCTTATGTGCCGATCGACCCTGAGTATCCAGCTGACCGGATTAGCTACATGCTCGGGGCAGCGGAACCGCACCTCGTCTTGACGACCGCGGAAACGTCACCGCAGTTGCCGGAGATGGCGTGCCAGGAAGTCCGGATCGATGCGCTCGATCTCTCGGGGTATTCCAGTGAGCCGCTGACTGACCCGGCACGACCGGCGGGAACGCACCCTGCGAACACCGCGTACATCCTGTTCACCTCAGGCTCCACGGGACGCCCGAAGGGCATCGAAGTCAGTCGGCATGCTTTGGCGTACTCCATCGCGTGGCATCAGCACGACTTCCCGATCGGGACCACGGATGCGGTACTGCAGAAGACATCAGTCACCTTCGATCCCTCAGTTGCCGAGCTGTTCTGGCCGTTGCAAACCGGCGCTCGCATCGTTTTCGCGAAGCCGGGCGGCCATCGCGATCCCGAGTACCTGGCCGAGGTTATCGCCGCGCAGAAGATCACGGTGACACACTTTGTGCCGTCAATGCTCGAGGTGTACCTCGGGGTGACTGCCGGGGAGGGGCTGGAGCACCTGCGCAT
Organism: Hoyosella sp. YIM 151337; assembly: GCF_026041215.1. Taxonomy (GTDB): domain Bacteria; phylum Actinomycetota; class Actinomycetes; order Mycobacteriales; family Mycobacteriaceae; genus Hoyosella. The sequence continues at coordinate 141,071 of NZ_JAPEIQ010000004.1, read as the reverse complement.
CGTGTTCAGCGGGGGTGAAGCACTTTCCGCTGCGCTGGCTCGCCGGTTCAGCCGCGCAACGACTGCTGGGCTATACAACGTGTACGGTCCGGCAGAGGCCACGATCCGCACCCACACGCATTTGTGGCGCGAAGGTTCGCAGGGCGTGAAATCGGTGCCGATCGGCCGTGCCGTGCCGGGAACGCAAGTTCTCGTCCTCGATTCAGCGCTGCGCTTGACTCCCGTCGGGGTGCCGGGCGAACTGTACGTCGCCGGCCCCTTGCTGGCCCGCGGGTATGTCCACCGGCCAGATCTCACCGCCGACAGATTCGTCGCTGACCCGTTCGGCGCTCCCGGCGAGCGTATGTACCGCACCGGTGATCTGGTGCGGTGGCTGCCAGACGGGACACTCGAGTACCTCGGCCGAACCGATTTCCAGGTGAAGCTGCGCGGTCAGCGCATCGAACTCGGCGAAATCGAAACGGCGCTGCGCGACTTTCCCGGCGTCACGGGCGCTGTGGTTGTGCTCCGTAAAGACGAGCACCGCGGTGACCAGCTTATTGGGTATGTCACAGTGCCGGCGGGGAGCGCAACAGATGGCGGCGAGATTCGCGCAGCGGTCGCCGCGCACCTTCCGGACTACATGGTGCCTGCCGCGGTCGTTGTCCTGGACGAGTTCCCGCTGAGTGCGAACGGCAAACTCGATCGCAAAGCGCTGCCGGTGCCGGCCTTCGACGCCGAGTCCGGGCCCTTCCAGGCGCCGCAAAACCCGATCGAGGAGATCATCGCGGACATCTACGCCGAACTTCTCGGTGCAGATCGCGTGAGCACGGACGCCTCCTTCTTCGACCTTGGCGGCAGTTCGCTGGCGGCGATGAAAGCGATCGCACGAATCAGTTCAGCGCTGGGCGTGCGGGTGCGTGTGCAGGATCTGTTTGACGCGCCGACGGTCGCCGCACTGGCTGAGCGAGTCGAGCATGCGCAGTCGCATGCCCGCGCCGCGCACCCACTCGCGCCCGTCTCGCCGCGTCCGGCGCACATTCCGCTGTCGCTCGCGCAGCAGCGTATGTGGCTGCTCAACCGCATCGATCCAGGTTCTGCGGCGTACAACATGCCGCTGGTTCTGCGTCTTTCAGGAGAGCTGGACACGGCCGCGCTGCAAGCTGCAGTGAACGATGTACTCGCGCGGCATGAGTCGTTGCGCACACGATTCCCAGACGCAGACCTTGGTCCGCGGCAGGAGATTGTGCCGCCGCGCGCGGTCGCTGTCGACTTGGCGCCGCGCGCCGTGCCGGAGTCAGACATCGTCGACCACGTCACCGCGTTCGTCGCCAAGGGCTTCGACGTGACGAAGGAAGTGCCGCTGCGGGGGGCGCTTTTCCAGATAGCCGAGCAGGAACATGTGCTCGCGATCGTCGTGCACCACATCATCGGTGACGGCGAATCGATGGGCCCGATGGCACGCGACGTGATGATTGCCTATTCGGCGCGCGTTGCTGGCGAAGCGCCTGCATGGACGCCGCTGGATGTCCAGTACGCAGATTTCGCATTGTGGCAGCGAGAGGTGCTGGGCGAACCGTCAGATCCGGACTCGCTGGCGGCCCGCCAGATTGCGTACTGGAAGGAATCGCTCGCGGGACTCCCAGAACTGCTGGACCTCCCGACCGACCGGCCACGCCCTGCCGTTGCGGGCTCCGAGGCGGGCCACGTCACGGTCGAGCTAGGGGCCGACGAGCACCGCGGATTGGTGCGGCTCGCGGACCATCACAGCGGCTCGATGTTCATGGTGCTGCACGCGGCCCTCGCTGTCGTGCTCGCTCGCGTCACCGGCACCCGCGATATTGCGATTGGCACCCCAGTGGCAGGCCGCGGCGAGGCTGCGCTCGACAATTTGATCGGCATGTTCGTCAACACTCTGGTACTCCGGACGCAGGTCGACAGCGCGGCCGCCTTCACCGATCTGCTTCAGCACGTGCGGCACGTCGATCTCGGCGCGTACGAGCACGCGGACGTCCCGTTCGAGCAGCTTGTCGACGTCCTGAAGCCGCAGCGCTCCACCGCGCACGCTCCGCTCGTTCAGGTCGTGCTCTCCCTGATGAACCCGCAGCAGCGCAAGCTGCAGCTCGCCGGCCTCACCGTGTCACCGCTCGAAGGTGACGAGTCCGCGAAGTTTGACCTCCTGCTCGGTGTCGAACAGCACTTCAGTGATGACGGGCAACCGGCGGGACTCACAGCCAGATTCGTGTATCGGGCCGACATCTTCGATGCGGTATCGATCGAAAGGCTCGGAGCACGGCTGGAACGCGTCATTCACGCGGTCACCGCCGATGCGGACGCGATCATCGGCGATATCGAGATTGCCGATGCGTCCGAACGCGGTTCGATCGTGCGCGGTGGCGCCGGGGCTTTGAGCGCGGCAACCGCTGCGGCAGGGGTGCTCACAGGTGGGGAGGCGCCACCGAGCGAGACGCTCGCACAAGTGTTTGCCAATGCTGCTGAAGCAAACCCGGCCGGCGCTGCAGTGCTAACCGGTGAGAAGCCGCTCTCATACATGAATCTCGACAAACGGTCGTCGCGTCTCGCGCGTCTGCTGATCAGGAACGGTGCTGGTCCAGAGGCCTCCGTAGTCGTGGCGCTGCCGCCGTCGATCCAGGCAGTGGTGGCGCAGTGGGCGGTCGCTAAAACCGGTGCTGCGATCGTCCTGCTCGATCCACAGTCGGTCTCCGGCGAGTCAGCTCGCGCGCTGGCCACAATCGGCGCATCGATTGGCGTCACCGCCGTGGAGCTGCGCGAAGGGTTGCCAGAACTCGGCACATGGATCGAAGTGGATGACGAGTCCGTCAAGGCACAACTCAAGACCATGTCCCCGGCGCCGGTGTCGTTCTATGACCGGCTCGGGCAGGTCCGTCTTGACAACACGGCCTACATCGCGCTGAGCACAGACTCAGAGGGTGTGAGTGCCGTGGCGGTAACACACCGTGCCCTCGCTGGAGCAGTTACCGCGTTGCGTGCACGGCTCGGTGCCGCTGCGGAAAAGCCCGTGTCACTCAGCGATTTTGCTGACGTCCACGACTCCGTGCTGCGTCTGGTGCTTGCGGCATCGTCATCTGCGTCGCTCGCCATCGGCGGCGCCGCGGAGGGACCTGACTGGCGTCACACCCCGGTCGAGGTGGCCGCTCCGAGTGCCGCGTTGCGCATCATCGGGTCTGCCGGGGCACCCGCAAGCACGATCGCGAATGGTGCTCCAGCACTGGGCGAACCAGTGCCAGGAGCCAAGATCGTCGTTCTCGACGACTCGCTGCGCCCAGTCACCGAAGGTGGCGAAGGTGAGCTTTATCTCGCTGGCAATGGGCTTGGGCGGGGTTACGTGAGCGCAACCGCGCGGACAGCGGCGCGTTTCGTCCCGGATCCGACCGATACCCACGGTGAACGCATGTACCGGACTGGCGTGCGAGTGCGGTGGGGCACTGGCGGGGTCATCGAATACCTCGATCGGGGTCAGGCGGAATCTCGCTGATCGGATGTGCCGAGTCGGAAACGCGCACCAGCGAAGTGCCTACGATGTAACAGTCGCTGACAGCGATCCGGTATCCCTTGTGGTGCCGTCTAGTTGGGATGGGAAGGTTCGATGAGCTCTGGCGCGAACGTGCGTGTGCAGTTGCTTCCGCAGCTGATGGCGACGGCGGTGGAGGCCAACCCCACCGGTCCGGCGCTCATCATGGGGGAGAAGACTGTCTCGTATGCGGCGCTGGACAAGCGTTCCTCACGCCTCGCGCGGCTGCTGATATCGCGTGGCGTGGGCCCCGAGTCATTCGTGATCATCGGGATGTCCCGGTCGATTGAATCAGTCGTTGCTTTGTGGGCAATCGCGAAAAGCGGGGCCGCATACGTGCCGGTGGACCCGTCAGCGCCGGAAGGCCGCATCGCCCACATCGTTTCCGATTCCGGCGCGACCATCGGACTCACCACCAGCGAGACCAGGGCGACGCTGCCTAACACTATCGCGTGGATCGAACTCGACGATGAGGCCGTCAAGGCGGAGCTGAAAACACATCCTCCTGCCCCAATCTCCTACCTCGATCGCCTCGGCGTCCTGCGGCCGGAGAATCCCGCGTACATGATCTATACCTCTGGATCGACGGGTCTGCCGAAGGGTGTCGTTGTCACCCACTCTGGCCTTGCCGCGTTCGCGCAGGAGCAGCGGGAACGTTTTTCGATCGATGCGTCGGCCCGCACCCTGCATTTCGCGTCGCCGATCTTCGACGCGTCAGTACTGGAATTGCTCCTCGCGATACCATCCGGGGCTGCGATGGTGATCGCGCCGACCAGCGTGTATGGCGGCGCCGAACTGGCTGATTTGCTGCGGGAGCACGCCGTCACGCACGCGTTCGTCACCCCTGCCGCCCTGGCCACAGTGGATCCGGCTGGGCTTTCAGATGTCCGTGTTGTCATCGTGGGTGGCGAGGCGTGCCCACCGCAACTGGTGTCGCAATGGGCGCCGGGCCGCGAAATGTACAACGGGTACGGTCCGACGGAAACCACGATCGTGGCGAGTATCGCCGGACCGATGCAGCCTGGCGCCCCGGTGACGATCGGGGGACCGATTCGCGGTACCACCGCGATGGTTCTGGATTCACGCCTTAAGCCTGTCCCCATCGGCACAACGGGTGAGCTGTACATCGGCGGTCCGGGGCTCGCGCGCGGCTATCACGACCGACTAGGGCTGACTGCGGATCGTTTCGTGGCGAACCCTTACGGTGACGCGGGGGAGCGAATGTACCGCACCGGTGATCTGGTGCGGTGGACGAGCGATGAGCACCTCGACTACATCGGGCGCTCCGACTTCCAGGTCAAGGTGCGCGGTTATCGCATCGAACTCGGCGAAATCGACGCGGTGCTGCGCCATCACGATGCGGTGCAATTCGCGGCCACTCTCGCTCACGAGTCACCCGCAGGTGAAAACATCCTGGTTGCGTATGTGCAGCCGGCTGAGGATGTTCAGCTCGATACGGCCGAACTGCTCCGCCATGCCGCACAGAGTCTGCCGAACTACATGGTCCCGAGTGTTGTTGTCACGATCGACGAGGTGCCGCTGACTCCGCAAGGAAAGGTCGATCGGCGTGCGCTGCCGATGCCTGATCTGAGCGGGGACCGCGAGATCATCCCGCCGACCACAGATTCCGAGAAGAAGGTCGCCGCGATCTTCGGGGAGATCCTCGGTCTCTCCGACGTCAGCATTCGCGATTCATTCTTCGAACTCGGCGGGAACTCCCTCATGGGTACGCGCGCCATTGCCCGCATCAACGAGGCGATGGGTACGGACCTGATTATGCGTGTGCTTTTCGAGGCGCCCACGGTTGAAGAACTCGCTGCACGTGCCGAAGATGCTGCCGAAGGCACGGGCCGAACTCCGTTGCTCCCGCAGCCGCGGCCCGCACACATTCCGCTTTCGCTCGCACAGCGGCGGATGTGGTTCCTCAACCAGTTCGATCCGGCTTCAGCGGCATACAACATCCCGATGGTCCTGCGCCTGCGCGGACCCCTTGACGTGCCCGCGATGCAAGCAGCGTTCCGCGACGTGCTGTTGCGCCACGAGTCGCTGCGCACGGTATTTCCGGAGTTCGCCGGCCAGCCCTCGCAGGTCGTGCTGGAGATGCATCAGATCGAAACTGAGCTCGAACTTGTCGACTCTTGCCTAGAACGTGTGACGGCGCAGGCCGGAGAATTCGCGGGCCAGGGTTTCGACGTCGTGCGAGAACTGCCAGTGCGGGCGCGCGTATTCCGTCTCGACAGCGCTGATCATGTCCTCGGGGTCGTGGTACACCACATCGCGGCAGACGGCTTTTCGATGACTCCGCTCGCCACGGACGTGATGACCGCATACGCTGCCCGCGCGCAGAGCAGCGAACCGGAATGGGCCCCGCTTGAGGTCCAATACGCTGACTTCGCCATCTGGCAGCGAGAAGTGCTCGGCGATGAGAGCGACCCGCGCTCCCTCGCGGCGCAACAAGAGGACTACTGGAAGAAGCAGCTCGCCGACGCTCCCGAACTCATCGAGCTGCCCACCGACCGCCCGCGCCCAGCAGTGCAGTCCCTGCGCGGCGCTACCGAGCACTTCACGATCGACGGTGATACTTACCGCCGGCTCGGGGAACTCGCATCGAGCTACAACGCGACTCCGTTCATGGTTGTCCACGCGGCGCTCGCGGTGCTGCTTGCCAAACTGTCCGGTCAGCGTGACATCACCATCGGCACTCCAGTGGCGGGACGCGGCGAACGCGCCCTCGACAACCTGGTCGGCATGTTCGTGAATACGCTCGTCCTGCGAACGGATGTCGACGGCTCGGCGAGCTTCGGCGACCTGCTCGCAAACGCGCGAGAGACAGATCTCGCCGCGCTCACCCACGCTGACGTTCCATTTGAGCGGCTCGTCGAGGTGCTGAGCCCGGAACGGTCCACAGCGCACTCACCGCTGTTCCAAGTGCTCCTGACATTCCAGAACCAGCAATTCCCCACCTTCGAACTGCATGGACTGGAAATTTCCCCCGTCGATCCGGGTGCCGACACCGCAAAGTTCGACCTCAGTGTGACGGTCGTCGACTTCGCCGAGGACTCAGGCGCACCGCGCGAACTGATTTTCAACTACGCGACCGACCTTTTCGACGCGGAGACCATCCGATCCTTCGCCAGCCGATTCGTGCGAATCCTCGAAAGCATTACGGACGATTCCCGCCAGCCAATTCGATCAATCGGCTGGCTGACCGAGGAAGAGCTCCAGTGGAGCATCACAGCCTCCCAGGGGATGGTGCAGGCAGCGCCAGCGCAGTCGGTCATCGAGATGATTGCCGCGCGTGCCGCCCACCTCCCCACTGCGGCCGCCGTCGTCGCCGACGGACGAGTCCTCACCTACGCCGAACTGGATGGTTACGCCTCTGTTCTTGCAGGGGACCTCATCGCGGCGGGAGTCGGCCCAGACGATGTTGTCGCGCTTGCGGTACCACGCTCGTTCGAATGGGTCGTCGGCATGGTCGCGGCCTGGAAAGCGGGTGCCGCGTATGCGCCCGTCGACCCCACGTTCCCGGAAGACCGCCTCACCGCTGTCCTGAACGACACCGAGGCGAACGCTGTCGTCGCTCTGCCAGGCTGGGAGCATGCGCGCGTGGCCGCGGAACAGTGCCTCATCACACTTGACGTCATACCCGGTCAGCCGGTCGAGCTCCAGCAACACGAGGATCGCTGGCATGATCCCGGCGCCGACCAGCGCATCGGTTACGTCATTTCCACCTCCGGTTCGACGGGGCGGCCGAAGCCCACCCTTGTTCCGATGGGCGGTATCGCCAACACACTGGCCTGGTATCAGCAGTGCACCGATCTTGAGCCCGGGGACGGTGTGCTTATCGCCTCGTCGCCAGGGTTCGACCTCACGCAGAAGAACGTATGGGCTGCCCTGACTCAGGGGGCGACGATCGTCTTAGCGCCTGAAGGTTTTGACCCTGCGGAAATCCTGCCGCTGGCGTCGACACACAGCGTGGCGCTCGCGAATATGTCGCCGAGCGCGTTCGAGGCCCTGGTCGACAGCGACACAGAGCAGGCCCTTGGGGCCATCCGCCAAGTTTTCCTCGGTGGCGAAGCAGTACGCCCCCGGCCGCTGCAGCAGCTCCTCGGGCGGGGTGTCCGGATCTTTAACAGCTACGGACCGACCGAAGCGTCGGACGTCGTTTCCTTCCACGAGATCGCCCGCGGACACGCAGGTTCTGTGCCGATCGGCGGCCCGATCCCGAACATCGACCTCCTTGTCCTCGATCGTGACCTCACCCCAGTCCCAGCTGGTGTGAGCGGTGAACTGTATGTCGCAGGTACCGGTGTCGGGCGCGGTTACGGAAAGATGCCCGGTCTCACCGCCGCGCGGTTTGTTGCGGATCCGTTTGGCGCGCCAGGTGCCCGTATGTACCGCACGGGCGATCTTGTGCGGCGGCTCCCGGACGGAACACTCGACTACATCGGCCGGACAGATTTCCAGGTGAAGGTCCGCGGTTTCCGCGTTGAGCTCGGGGAGATTGAGTCCGCGTTGCTCACTCACCGCGAGGTTGCGCAGGCGACTGTCGTGGTCAACCGCGACGGTGCGGACAGGATCGTGGGGTACGTCGTCCCTCGCCACGGGGGGCCGGTCGATACGGATGATGTCATCAGCCATGTCGCCGAGTTCCTGCCTGCGTACATGGTGCCGGCGCTGCTCGTTGTGCTCGACGCGTTCCCATTGACCGCCAGCGGCAAAATCGACCGCCGAGCGCTGCGCGCGCCAGATTTCGCGGCACGGGTCACCGAATCTCGTGCCCCGGCGTCGGAAACCGAACGCATCCTCGCCCAGTTGTTCACGGAAGTCCTCGGCCTTCCGTCAGTCGGCGTCGACGACTCGTTCTTCGCGCTCGGCGGCGACAGCATCATGTCGATCAACCTGGTGTCGCGAGCGAAGGCCAGCGGGCTGCATCTGACGCCGCGGGACGTCTTCGAACAGCGCAGCGTCGCGGGCCTCGCGAGTGTCGCTGACCGGTACGCCGCGGAAGACGCGCCAACCGTACTGGACGAACTCCCCGGCGGGGGAGTCGGAGCGATGCCGCTGAGCCCGATCATGGAGTGGATGCTCGAACGCGGTGGCAGCTTCGGGCGTTACACGCAGTCTGCGCTGCTGACGCTCCCCACAGGAGTCGACGAGACGGGCATCGCGTCGACGCTCCAATCGGTGCTCGACCATCATGACTTGCTGCGAGCGCGGATTGACGTGGCCAGCCACACGATGATCGTGGCTGATCCCGGTGCGGTCCGGGCTGAAGACCTGATCACGCGAGTGGAGGTCGACCTCGTTCACGCCGCTCCAGGGACAGCCGAATTCGTCGAGCTAGCACAGCGGGAACTCGAAGCCGCTGCCGGTCGGCTCAGCCCCGAAACCGGCGTCATGGTCCAGGTGACCTGGTTCGATTGCGGCCCCGAGACTCCAGGCCGGATCCGGATCGTCGCGCACCACACGGTGATGGACGGGGTCTCGTGGCGCGCCCTGATCCCTGACCTCGCTTCGGCGTGGGCCCAGCTGAGTTCCGGGCAGCCGCCGCAGCTCCAGCCCGTCGGCACCTCCTTCCGCCGCTGGGTAACTGGCCTGGCGGAAAACGCTCCGGCACGGAAGGGTGAACTCGACCTGTGGCGCACGATTCTTGATCGTGCCGAGGCGCCGGTCGGTCCCCGGCCGTTCGATCCACAGACCGACGTGAACGACACCATCGAGCAACTCACCTTCGACCTCCCGGCCGATGTGACGGAGGCATTGCTCACCCGGGTTCCTGACGTTTTCCGGGGCGGTGTCAACGACGGTCTGCTCGCCTCGCTTTCGCTCGCACTTGCTGCCTGGCGCGGCAACGCTGCGCCACTCGTTGGTATGGAGGGGCACGGGCGTGAGGAACGGGCGGTCCCCGGCGCTGACCTCAGCAGGACGGTCGCGTGGTTCACCTCGATCGTTCCCGCACGCGTGGATCTGGCTGATCTCGATATCGAAGAGGCGCTCAACGCCGGTCCCGCTGCCGGGCGCGCTGTACAGCGCGCGAAGGAACACCTTCTGTCCATGCCGGACAGCGGCATCGGTTACGGCATGCTGCGCTACTTGGACAGTGACACAGCTGAGGAGCTCGCGGCGCTGCCGAAGCCTCAGGTGATGTTCAACTACCTCGGCCGGGGTGCGTCGGGTGAAATACCCGAGGAACTACGCGACCTCGGCTGGATGCCATCGGCGGACGGCGGCGAAAAAGGCTACACGCTGAGCCCCGACATGGCCGCGCCAGCAGCGCTCGACATCACGACCCGCGTGGCGGAAAGCGCTGACGGGCCAGTAATGAAGGTGCTGATTCTCTACCCGTCCACGCTCCTCACCGAGTCTGCCGTGCGCGAATTCGCCGAAACGTGGCAACGGGCTTTCGGTTCGGTTGCCCGGTATGCCCGGGAGATCGAGAAGGCGGGCCTCACACCATCAGACGTTCGGCTTGCCCGCGTCAGTCAAGAGTCGATCGACCAGCTCGAGGCTCGTTATCCCGCGCTGTCGGACGTCCTCCCGCTCTCGCCGCTGCAAGGCGGAATGCTGTTCCATGCCGCGCTCGCCGAAGACAGCGTCGACGCGTACGTCGTGCAGCTGGTGCTGCACCTCCGCGGAACAGTCGACGCCAACCGCATGCGCCGAACCGTGCAAGCACTCGTCGACCGGTACCCGAACCTGCGTGCCGCCTTCACTCCAGACGCCACGGGACGGCCCGTCCAGGTCATCGACGACGCCGCGGCAGTGCCGTTCCAGACGGTCGACCTCTCGGCCGCGCAGGATCCTGCTGCCGCGCTCAGCGCGTGGCTGACAGAGGACAAAGCCCAGCGCTTCGACATGTCGACGGCACCGCTGCTGCGATTCGCGCTCGTCGATGTGGGTGGCGGCGAGTACCGCCTCGTCATGACGAACCATCACATCCTGATGGATGGATGGTCGACACCGCTGCTGCTGAAAGACCTGCTCACGCTGTACGTACTCGACGCCGATCCGACCCACCTGCCGGACGTGCGGCAGTACCGGGACTTTCTTGCGTGGCTCGCCGAGCACGATCCAGAGGAGTCGCTGCGTGCGTGGCAGGCCGCGCTCAGCGGTATCGATGAGCCGACCACGCTGGCGCCGCTGAACCAGGCACGCCAGCACGATGTTCGCTCGCGCGAAATCGAGCACGCGTTCTCTGAGGCAGAAACCCAGCGCCTGCAGGAAGTTGCACGACAGTTGGGTGTCACGCTCAACACGGCGGTGCAAGTTGCCTGGGCAACCGTGGTTGCTGCCCAAACGGCGAGGCAGGATGTCGTTGTCGGCGCGACCGTCTCCGGCCGCCCGCCGCAGCTAGCCGGTGTCGAGAACATGGTGGGCCTGTTCATCAATACGGTGCCAGTACGCATCTCGCTTGACCCGGCAGAGACGCTTGCCGATCTCCTGACGCGGGTGCAATCTGAGCAAGCCGCGATGCTTGATCACCACTTCTTGCAGCTAGCGGACATTCAGCGGGCTGTGGGGCCAGGCGCCCAGTTCGATACGCTCACCGCGTTCGAGTCGTACCCCGTCGACCAGGCCGGCCTCACCACAGAAACCGATCTCGCTGGCATGCGCGTCACCGGGTTCGATGGCGAGGACGCGGCACACTATCCGATCGGTGTGGTGTCATCCGTAGACACGAAGCTGAATATCCGTTTCAAGTTCTTCCCGGACCTCTTCGAAGAAGAGCAGATTCGCGCGCTGGCCAGCCGAACAGTATCGGTACTCGAGCAGATCGTCGCGGACAGCAGTGCGCGTCTTGCTCACGTCGATGTATTGACGCCCGCGGAAAAGGACTTCCTTGTTCCTGTGCGTGGCGCGGCTGCGGCCGAGCCACGTCACTTCGCGGATATTCTGAGCGCAGCTGCCGCTCGTAACCCGGACGCGGCTGCGGTCGTGAGCGGCGACCGCACTGTCACGTACCGCGAACTTGACGAAACATCAAACCAGCTGGCGCGGTACTTGATCCGCCGGGGAGCAGGGCCTGAAGACTACGTTGCGCTCGGTATTTCACGCTCCGTCGAATCAGTACTCGGCATTTGGGCCATTCTCAAAACGGGTGCCGCGTACCTGCCGATCGATCCGGAGTATCCGGCGGATCGCATCGAGCACATGCTTCGAGACTCTGGAGCCACGCTCGGGCTGGCGGTGCAGGAGTCGCGCGGCAAGCTCCCCGAAACGACCGATTGGATCGTTCTCAGTGAACAAGAGACGACCATCAATGTCTCGCATTTGCCGAAGACGGCACTAGCAGATTCGGAACTGCGAAGCGCCCGGGATCTGGCTCACCCCGCCTACATCATCTACACGTCGGGTTCGACCGGACTGCCGAAAGGTGTGGTCGTATCGCATGTCGGGTTGGCCAGTGTGGTCTCTGAGCAGCGACAGCACTTCGACGTTGTCGAGCACGACCGGGTCTTACATTTCGCGAGCCCCAGCTTTGACGCGTCAGTGTTCGAAAGCCTCTTCGCGTTTGGTGCGGGTGCGACCATGGTTATCGCACCTCCCGGGATTCACGGTGGTGAGGACCTCGAAGAAGTCCTGAGAAACAACCGCGTCACCCATGCTTTCATCACGCCCGCAGCCTTGCGGACTGTAGATCCGGCGCAGGTGCCAGATCTCGCAGTCATCGCCACCGGCGGCGAGGCATGTCCGCCGGAGGTCGTCCAGAGGTGGGCGGGCCACGCGTCGCTCTTCAACCTGTACGGTCCGTCCGAGGCGACGATCTGGAGCACCGCCAGCAGTGCGATGCAGGCGGACCGGCCGGTCGATATCGGGGGTCCAGTCGCTGGAGTCGACGCACTTGTCCTCGACGCGCACCTGCGCCCGGCACCGGCAGGAGCCCCGGGCGAACTTTACATCGCGGGGGCGCTGCTAGCGCGCGGATATCATGGCCGGTTCGGGTTGACGGCGGACCGCTTCGTCGCCAACCCGTACGGCGAGCCCGGTGAGCGTATGTACCGGACTGGTGATCTGGTCCGCTGGGTGCGTGATCCGGGTGGCTCCCTCGTGCTCGAGTTCATTGGCCGCACCGACTTCCAGGTGAAAGTCCGCGGGTACCGCATCGAACTGGGCGAGATTGACGCTGCGCTGCGCGCTCACCCCGACGTGGATTTCGCGATCACAATGGGACACAAGCGTGCCGCGACAGGCCAGAACGTGCTCGTTGCGTACGTGACAGCGGTCGCGGGTGCCGCCCTCGACAACGCTGAGCTCGCTGAGTTCGTCACTGAGAAGCTGCCCGACTACATGGTGCCCTCATCGATCATGGTGATCGATGAGGTCCCGATTGCGCCGACGGGCAAGATCGATCGTCGGGCGCTGCCCGAGCCTGTGTTTGCCACCCGAAAGTATGTGGCACCGCGAAATGATCTGGAGGCAAAGCTCGCTCGGGTATTCAGCGACGTGCTGGGCCTCGAACGCGTAGGTGTCGACGAGTCGTTCTTTGCGCTCGGCGGCGACAGCATCGTCTCCATTCAGCTCGTTGCGCGCGCGAAGGCCGAGGGTGTCATCATCCGCGCACGAGACGTTTTCGAGCGCAAGACTGTCGCGGGGCTCGCCGAAGTTGCCCAAGAAGGCAGCGAGGCGGTCGCCGTTCTGGAGGAGCTTTCGGGCGGCGGCATTGGTGCGGCAGAGCCCCTGCCGATCATGCACTGGCTCGCGGACCTTGTGGGGCCGGACGGCGGATATCGCCGATTCCAGCAGTCCCTCTTGCTCACGCTTCCAGCGGAAGCAACCCGCGAGCACGTTGTGCGAACGATCCAGGCGATACTTGATCACCACGATGCCCTGCGCAGCCGGTTCGCCCGCACCGGTGAGACCCTCCACTACGAAGTCCTGCCGGTCGGTGACGTCCACGCCGACGATGTTATTTCGGAAGTGTCGGCGCCAGACGAGACGTTCCAAGACACTGCGGCGCTCGAACGCCTTGTGCTCGACGAGTTCTCAGCCGCGGTGAAGCTGCTTGATCCCGAGGCCGGTGTGATGGTGCGCTTCACCTGGATTTCGCGGCAGGGCAGCGGTGGCAAGCTGATTGTGGCCATCCACCACCTCGCTGTCGACGGTGTGTCGTGGCGCATTCTGATACCGGACTTCGCGGCGGCTGGGGCAGCAATCGGTGCTGGAGCACAGCCTGCTCTGGAGCCGGTGGGTACGTCGGTGCGCCGGTGGGCACACGGCCTGGCGGACCGCTCCGGTGATGCTGACGTCATCGCGACTCTGCCCGTCTGGAAGGACATCGCGTCCACGCCAGATCCCCAGCTGGGGAGCCGTCCCGTTGATCCTTCAGCGGACACCATGACTACGGTCGAGCGTTTCACGGTGGAGCTTCCGGAGGTAGCGACAACATCGCTCTTGACGACACTGCCGCGCAAATATCGCGGCGGCGTGAACGACGGGCTGCTTGCCGCGCTCGCCGTGGCACTCAAACAGTGGCGCGAAGACCGAGGTGTGCTGCAATCGTCGGCGTTCATAGCGCTCGAAGGGCACGGCCGCGAAGAGGAAATACTTCCAGGAGCTGACCTTGGGCGCACCGTCGGCTGGTTCACCAGCATGTATCCGGTACGCCTCGACGCCGCAGATGTCACGCTGACGGAAGTAAGCTCCGGCGCTCCGAAGACGAGCGAACTCGTCAAGTCGGTCAAGGAGCAGCTACTGGCTGTACCGCACAAGGGCCTCAGTTACGGGATGCTCCGGTATCTCCATCCTGAGAGTCGAGCAGAACTCGAGCGTTTTGCCGAGCCCCAGATCGCATTCAACTACCTCGGCCGGTTCGGCCAGGCGGACGCCGCTGCATTCGGTGACATTGGGTGGCTCCCAGACGGAAGCATCGAGCTTGTTACCGATCCGGACGCTGACATGCCAGCCACGTCAACTCTGAGTATCGGTGCGACGGTGTTCGACTCACCGTCTGGGCCCAAGCTCAAGGCTTCCTTCGCTTACGCCTCAGGCGTGCTCAAGGAAGCCGAGGTCCGTGACCTTGCGGACGCGTGGGTCGCAGCCCTCGTCGGTCTCGCGTGGCATGCGGAGTCCGACAGTGCGGGCGGTCTGACACCATCGGACGTTCCGCTGGTAGACATTGACCAGCCGCGCATCGACGCCATCGAAGCGCGATACGGCGATGTCGAAGATGTGTGGCCGCTTACGCCTCTGCAAAACGGCTTGCTATTCCACGCCCTCCTGGCCGGCGATGCCCTCGATGTGTACACGACGCCGACGAAGATTCGGTTGGGCGGTGACGTTGACCCGGAGCGTATGCGGCGAGCCGGACAAGCACTCGTCGACAGGCACCCGAACCTTCGCTCGAGCTTCCTCCATGACGCGGCCGGGAATGCGATTCAGGTGGTCCAGCGGACGGCGCCGCTGCCCTGGCATTTCACGGACCTGAGCGCGCGCCCAGCGACTGACGCGCAAGCCGAGGTCCGCCGGATACTCGACGCGGACCTTGCTGCCGGTTTCCGCATGGATGCGGGACCGCTCATCCGCATGCACCTGATCAGGGTCACCGGTGACGAGTACGAACTCCTCATCACTAATCATCACGTGCTCCTCGACGGCTGGTCGATGCCGTTGCTGCTCAAGGAACTCATCGCCCTCTACGTCCTGGACGGCGACAGCTCGCATATGCCAGCCGTTCGTTCGTACCGCGATTTCCTCACGTGGCTCGCAGCTCAAGACCATGGTGCGGCGCTCGATACGTGGCGGGATGCGCTCCGGACGGTCGATGAGCCGACCTTGGTTGCACCAGGCGTCACCGAGGGATCGCACGGCGAGCCCTCTGACGTCGTCCGCGAGCTGTCCGCCGAGCAGACAGAGGCGCTGACGACGCTCGCGGGCCGCCTTGGCATAACGCTGAACACGATTGTGCAGGCTGCCTGGGGTTTGTTGCTCAGCCGTCAGCTTAACCGAAGCGAAGTCGTTTTCGGTGCAACCGTCTCTGGCCGCCCAGGGCAAATCACGGGCATCGAGGAGATGATCGGTCTCTTCATCAACACTCTGCCGGTACGCGTCGGCATCGATGAGTCCGAGTCATTCACAGGTCTACTCGTGCGATTGCAGCAGGAGCAAGGAGCGCTGCTCGACCACCAGTATGTAGGCCTCACCGACATCCAGCGCATCGCAGGGGCCGGGGCACTGTTCGACACACTCGCGGTGTTCGAGTCGTATCCGATCGACCAAGCAGGTGAGGGGAGCGCGGACTTCGCTGGAATGCGGTTGCTCGGAGCGGAGGGCACCGACGCCACTCACTATCCGCTGACCCTGCTCGCGTTTACCGAGCCGAACTTGCGGTTGAAGCTGAAGTACTTCCCCTCGATCCTCGGGGAGCAAGCTGTCGCGAGAATGCTGGACCGGCTCGTGCGCGCGATAGAGGTTCTCATTGTGGATCCGCAGCGCCGCGTGGGAGTGATCGACCTTCTCGATCCCGAAGAGCGCGAACTCGTTCTGCATGGCTGGAATGTTGCGGGGCCAGGAGCGCCCGCAGGAACGACGCTGGTGTCGCTGTTCGAGGATCAGGTGCGGCGAGTACCAGGAAACGTCGCGGTCCGGGCCGGGGGTGTCGACGTCACCTACCGGGAACTCGACCGGCGGGCCAACGAGGTTGCGCGCCTGCTGATCGCAAAGGGCGCCGGCCCGGAGTCACTTGTCGCGGTGGCGACTGCGCGTTCGCACGAACTGCTCATCGCAATTCTGGGTGTCTTGAAGTCGGGCGCCGCATACGTGCCCGTGGATGTGTCGTACCCGGCGGAGCGGATCGAGTACACGCTCGGCGATGCGCGTCCCGTCGCTGTCCTGACAACCTCGGAGGAGCAAGATGTGCTTCCACAAGGTTATGAACGGATCGTTCTGGATGACGAGCGCACGAAGCTGGAACTCCAGAGCTTTGACGACAAGCCGCTGACCGCCGTCGACCGGCGTGGCGAGCTGCGTCCCGACAACGTCGCGTACGTCATCTACACCTCAGGATCGACCGGTAAACCGAAGGGCGTGGCGGTCACGCACGCTACCGTCACCGCGCTGATGGCCAACACTGACGCTCTGTTTGGCTTCACCGAGTCGGATGTGTGGACACTGTTCCACTCGTACGCATTCGATTTCTCGGTGTGGGAAATTTGGGGCGCCCTGCTTTACGGCGGCTCTGTGGTGATCGTCGACTACCTCACCTCCCGCTCACCGGCTGATTTCCTGGCACTGCTGCGTGATGAGCGCGTGACTGTGCTGAACCAAACTCCGACAGCGTTCTATCAGCTTGTCGAAGCGGACCGCGAAGCCGGTGGCGCGGAGCTCGCGCTGCGTTACGTCATCTTCGGTGGTGAGGCGCTTGACCTGTCGCAACTCGAGCGGTGGTATCAACGGCATCCTGAGGACGCTCCGAAACTCGTCAACATGTACGGCATCACGGAAACGACCGTCCACGTCACGCACCGGGAACTCGACCGGGCGTTCGCGGCCAGCGCTTCCGCGTCCGTGATTGGCCGGGGGATCCCCGGCCTGAGTGTCTATGTTTTGGATGACCGGTTGCGGCCGATGCCTGTCGGGTCGACCGGCGAACTGTATGTGGCTGGCCCGCAGCTATCGCGAGGCTACCTCGGCCGCCCGGACCTGTCGTTCTCGCGCTTCGTTGCGAATCCCTTCGGGGAGCCAGGCGAGCGAATGTACCGCACCGGTGATATCGGGCGGTGGAGCAGTACTGGTGAACTCGAATACTTCGGTCGCTCCGACTTCCAAGTCCAGTTGCGCGGTTTCCGCATCGAACTTGGGGAGATCGAAACCGTGATTGGACGGTTCCCCGGAGTAGCGCAGGCCGTCGTCCTCGTCAAAGACCACGAGACACTCGGCGAGCGGCTGGTGGCGTATGCAGTCGCTGAGACGGGCGCAGCTCTCGACGGTGCTGCGGTTCTCCAGGACGCAGCGCAGCACCTGCCCACACACATGGTGCCCGCCGCGGTGGTCGTTCTCGATGCACTGCCGCTCACCGCTAACGGCAAACTGGACCGAAAGGCGCTGCCTGACCCGGACTTCAGTGGTGGGGCGGAGTTCATCGCACCCCGGACTGAAAGCGAGACCCTGGTCGCGCGTGTGTTCGCTGAGGTGCTCGGCACAGAACGGGTGAGCGTTGACGCCAGCTTCTTCGAACTGGGCGGCAACTCACTGATCGCTGTGAAAGCCATCTCTCAGCTGTCCGCGGAACTGGGCGTAGCTGTCCCGCTGCATGCGCTGTTCGGCACACCTACCGTGGAGGCAGTTGCCCAGGCTGTTGATGAAGCGAAGGCTACTGGCGGCATCCGTGACGACGAAGCACTGAACGTCATATTCCCGATCCGCACGGACGGCGCGGGGCCCGCCCTCTTCGCCATCCATCCAATCGTGGGGCTCGCGTGGTGTTATAGCGGCTTGAAGCCCAGACTTCCGGCTGGCATGCCGATCTACGGGGTCCAAACACCCGCTGCCTCGTCGACTGAACCCGTCCCTGATTCGATCGATGGCATCGCGGGCCAGTACATCCACGAAATACGCAAGGTCCAGCAAAGTGGGCCTTACCGGTTGCTGGGTTGGTCGCTCGGCGGCGTGATCGCGCACGCGATGGCGGTGCAATTGCAGGCGGACGGTGAAGAAGTCGAGCTACTTGTCATGCTGGATAGCTTCGCCGATGGCGCAGGGGATAACGTCGGTGCGACCGACGTTACCGTTCAAGAAGTGCTCGGTGCTTTCGGAATTGGTGAAATGACGGCGGCACCGGAAATGGACCTGGAGACCGTGCTTGATGGGATAGCCGCTCAGACACCCGTCTCACGCGAGGCGTTGCAGCGAATGCTCGATGTCGCAGAGCGCTCTGCTCAGGCGATGCGTAACTATCGCCCGGGTGTCTTCCATGGCGATTTGACGTTCTTCACTGCGGTGAAGGATCGGGATGACGCATCAGCGGCGGCGCACTCGTGGCAGTCAGCGGTGAACGGGCAGATTGCGGATTATGCGCTGCCGGTTACTCACTGGGAAATGACAAGCGAATCCGCACTCGACGAAATTGCCGAGGTACTGCGGGGTAGTGCTGTATTCGAGAGTTGACGCACGTGAGGTTCCCACGAGTTCACCGTGAGAACCTCACGTGGCGTGGGTCAGCGAGTCGCTGAGTGGACGAACTGGTGGTTGCGCAGCAGGCTGAACTCGTCGCGCAAAGCCGCCATATACTCCTCCGGTCTGCGAAGCTGATCAGCGTTGGCGAGCACCGAAATGCTGAGTTCACCGTTAAGGGAAGATATTTCGTGCTTGAGTCCGATTCCCGGATTCAGCGACACGATTCCGCAGGTGCGAACAACGCGGTTCTGTCCGAAGTAGGCAACGCGTGCATCCCGAGGAATGTTGGTTACGGCGACGTTCGCTCCCGTGACGGTGCTTCCTTCGGAAGCCGAGCGTTCTTCACTACGCAGGATTTCTCGGAGCAAGGCAGGCGGTAGCTGAATCGCAACTGCGCCGGCGCCGATCACCGCGCCGTATTGCCGCACCCGCTGCTTTTCCCAGTAGCTCGCTGCACTGATCAAGCGCATGCGTTCCACGGGATCGGATACGGTCGTGTAGAGGTCGACACAGAGTCCCGTCAAGGTATTGCCCAGTGCTGGATCGTCGTTGTCACGCAGGGACATCGGCACCCCGCAGAGGAGGCTATCGGCTGGGAGTGCTGATTCTGCGGCGAGGTACGAGCGCAGAGCGCCTGCGATGATCGTCAGTGCGACGTCGTTGACTGTTGCCCCCGGCACGAGCGTCCGCAAATTCTGGATATCCTCGAGCGGGAACCATTCAGCGTCGAAGACACGGTGGGCGCGGGTGGGTGCATTGAATATCGTGCTCGGAGCGACTTTGCGGAGGCGCGGGCGTTCGCCGCTGGCCACGCTCTTTTCGTACGCCCGCTGTGATTGCCGCATCGATCTGACCTCGGCAGGCAGGTTCAGCAATCTTGTCAGCGCACCACGCGCCGTTCGGCCGAAGCTGACGGCCCTTCGCGGGCCGGTTTCTGTTGGCGAGCCCGCGGTCATGATGCCCCGCGGGCGCCGTTCGCTTGGGGACTGCGGCTGCAGATCGAAGAGTTGGCCAGCGAATTTCGACAGCCCTAAGCCATCGAGGACACCGTGGTGCACTTTGACGGCAATAGCGGCTGCAGTTCCAGGTACCTTGTCATCTCGGAAACCGCGGTACACGGTGACCTCCCACAGCGGGCGCGCCAGGTCGAAGGGTTCTTCCGCGAATGCGACGAGTTGCGTCCGTAAAGCATTCCAATCACCTGCGCCCTGCACGCGCTGGAAGGTGATGTGTCGTTCAGCACTGACTTCAGATGCTGTCACCCAGTAGGGGTGGTCGAGCTGTAAAGGGGTAGGCGCAATCAGCGCCGAGAATGCGGGGCTTTGCGACAGCCGGGTGAGTATCAGGTTGGTAAGTACCGAATCCTCCTCCGCGAGATCGCCCTCAACAAAATAAATACCAACGAGGTTCGGGTGGTAATGTTCTTGTTCGCGCAAAAACATTACGCTGCTGACAGGGTCAATCTGCTGCATCTGGCGCTCCCGGGCAATCGCTTCGATACGCCGCGGTAGCGCCTGTTTGGCGATGGCGGCGATTTCGGGTCCACAGCCAGGGTAGGCATGCAACTGAAGCGAATGCACGCATCAGGGGCACTGCTTTAGTATTTCTGATCACAATAAGAACATATTGTTACTGATCCGTCGCCGTGTCGTAATTAAATGACTATTGCACGGTAAGGCTGGGTTCAAGAAAAGATAAAGCGGGCTATGTGCCGTGAGACGCGACAGGCCGTCACGTTCGCGTCAGGTCCAGTTGCCGGAACGGCCAATGATGCCGAAAAGTTCTTCGTTGTGTGGCTGATAAAACTCCTGCAGCAGGGCTTTGGCCTCAGGATTCTCGTGCGGCGTGGCGATAGGATTCTGGTTGACTGTCTCCCGGATTACCGGCCTAAATGGTGAAAGCCCCAGGAATTCGTAAATGTCGTTTACCGTGCAATTGATGTCGGCGAAGAAGTCCTCGGCGAACACGAAGTGGATGTTGCTCCGCCCGAACCGCTCGAGCCACAATTTCACGGAAGGGGCATAGATTCCCGCTTGAAGGGGCGGCATGCCGGTGATTGCGGTGGGAAAACCGTGCGCTGGATACACTTCGAGTGCCAGGGTGACGTACTCAAGGTATGACTTTGTGTAACGCTGGAGCAGCTTGTTCTGCCCAGCCATGAGGATGTCCCATTTGAAATGTGAGTACATGCGCCGGACTGGGTCACGGAGAACGATGATGGCCTTCGCGTCGGGTCGCGCGTCGTGAAAGGTATCAAGGACGGTGACCTGGTGCAGGCGGGGCTCAAAGTAGCCCGCTAGAGTTTTGCCGATCTTACTTTCTATTTCCGATTTCTCTTCTGCGGTGGGGTAGAAAACACGCCATTTCTCGGCGTCGGGACGATTTGGTTCCTTTGACAGGGGGACCAGCATGTTTGGATGTTGCATCAGATAGGTGGCTAACTCACTGGTGCCCGACTTGATTGCCCCCACGCAAGCAAAGTCGGGCAGTACGCGGTCCTTTTTGAACGATCGGATAAGCCTGCGCCAGCCCGGAACATATGAGAAATAATGAGGCAAGAATTGGGCCCGCACCGCGTTCTCCGCGAGGCGTGCGATATCGCGTGGCTTGTATTCGCCCCGATACCGGATTTTAAGCTCTTCCTCGACGATTCGGTAACATTCGACGAGGCGTTCGTCATCAAGGTTGGTGGTCATTAGGGCCTTCCGATGCAAAGTTGAGTTCTCACGAGGTTCAGGTGATGTGATCGCGGCATCAGCGCAATGAATCACTGATCAGCCCGCTGAGCCGTTCGGCGGCTTCGTGAGGATCGCGAGTGCCGCCCTTGACGGTGTATTCGGGGCTGATAGGTGCCTCGTAAACGGCGTCAATTCCGGTGAAATTGGCGAGCTGCCCCGACCGCGCTTTCGCGTACAGGCCTTTGGGGTCCCGCTGCTCGCAGACGTTGAGTGGTGTGTCCACGTACACCTCCCAGAAAGGCAGCTGGTCACACGCATGGACTTTTCGTGCAGCGTCTCGGCTCTCGCGCAGCGGACTGATCGCGGCCACAATCGCGACAGTGCCAGCGTCGGCGAATAAGCGTGCGACTTCGGCGAGGCGGCGGACGTTCTCAGCCCGATCTGCCGTTGTGAAGCCAAGATCCGCATTGAGGTGGTGCCGCAGGTTGTCGCCGTCGAGGCGATATGCGGGCTGTCCGCGCTGGACTAGCGCCCATTCCAGTTCGCACGCAAGTGTGGATTTGCCCGCACCGGACAGGCCCGTTATCCATACAGTCATCCCCCGAGAAGGCCTGTCTGCGCGCGTTACGCGAGCCTCATGCCACGTGATGTGACACCCGGACTCACTCTGGTCCTCAGGCATTGGGCTCCCCAGGGTTATTGCGCGGCAGGTGTGACGGCCGTCGCAGTACTGCCGGTGACGCTACTCGCGCCGTCCGCGGTGCGCTACTGGTTGTCCGGCGTGTCGCCCTTGCGGCGTTAGCCCGGGTTCAAACCCCGCATATTGGACGGCAATCCCCGCCGCTGCGCGAAGGCCAGGCCACGCCGTTAGGGTCTAGTGCGAGCTGGTGCGATCTTGGGTGAAGGACTGGGCCGCAAGAGGGCATTCGGCACAGGTAAGCACGCAACTAATGGGGATTGACCGTGAAGCTGGATGACGCCGGAACTTGGATCACACACATCGGTAAGCATGTGGGCAGCACCACGATGGTGAATTTCACCGTTTTTGATGCTGGCTTTCGCCATGGCGCACCGCCCAGCGCCGACGCCGTTCGCGACTATGTCGCCGCGCGGATTAGTGGGCTTCCCTACTTCAAGTGCCGTGTCGCACGTACCCCGCTCGCGGCAGGCAGCAGCCGCCTAGTGCCCGTTGCCGACTTCGACGTCGCCAACCACGTCACGCTGCGAACGGCCCCGGGCTCGGGCGGTTGGGTAGAGCTGCGAGATGAGCTCGCGCGTATCCGCGAAACGTCGCTCGATCCTGATCTGCCGCCGTGGCATATCACTGTGTTCACAGGTATCCGTGAAATCCCCGGCGCGGCGGGGGAGTTCCTCGGCGTCGTGACACAGCTTGACCATTCGGTTACAGACGGCGCCGGCAGCGTGGCGCTCGGGCGCCTGCTCTTCCCTGAGGCGCCAGTAACTGAGGTTGGTGTCGGCCGTAAGGCGGCGATCCTGACCCCGTCAGGCGGGAACGTTGGCTTGCTGGCTGACGCAGTCGCTCAGGCGCCGAGCCGAGCGGCGCGCTTCGCCCGGAATCTCAGGGAAGCTGTAGCGGCGCGCGGCAAGAACGCAAGTGCAGACGATAGAGCTCCCACAGAGATGACGCCAATGCGCGGTCCGGCCCCACAGACGGCCATCGACAGCGCCGGTGGGCCGCTCGGCTACCGTGCATTCGCCGCGTCCCTAGAAGACATTCAGCGCGCCCGTGCGACCGTACCGGGAGCCACGATCAATGATGTTCTGATTTCGGCAGTAGGCGGCGCGTTGCGGACGTACTTGCGCGAATCCGGCCCCTTGCCTGATGCGGACCTGCGCTGCGCTATCACTGTCGCCACCGCCCAGCGTCCTCATTCACCGTTCGTGGGCAATGACTTCACCATGGCAGCAGTGCCTTTCGGTGTGCACCTTGAGAGCAGTCGTGACCGACTGGCCTACGTCGCGGGTCAGACGGCCGCCGTAAAGCATCGAATCCGAACCGGTCCCAAGGTACCGGTTGAACGCGCGCTTCAGAGCATTCCGCCGCTGTTCATTCCGAAGGTGCTGGCCATGCTCTCGGGAGGCCGGGCTGCAGTTAATGCCGCGGTTGTGAATGTACCGCGCGGCAGCCGTCCTATGTATTTCGGTGAGGCTCGCTCCGTGGCCTCATTCGGGTTGCCGTTTACCGATGGTGTGCCGCTGGCACATGCCGTCACGACTCTCGGTGACGTCGTCACTGTCAATGCGCTGTACGACTCAGCGTCCATCCGCGACGGCGACACATACATCGCGCTCCTTGAATCTGAGCTGTCGGAACTCGTCAAACTTGGGGTCTGACCTCGGAACAGCGTCACCGGTGGCTGCGCAGATCCGGAAATGTAACTGCCTGTACCCGTTTCGTAACCACTTCGTATGAACAACAGGGGTCACTTCAGCCACGCGTGCCAGTAGTCTCGGACCAGTGCTTGACCGTTGTATCCCGGCTTGCGTTTACGGCCGCGCTCCGAGATATGAACGGGCAGCTGCCATGTCGGAACACTCGAGAAAGCTGGTTACTGGAATTCGTTGTTGTTCGCACGGTCGAATGAGGTAGGTCTGCAAGTGGATGACGAAGTGAGGACGTGGACACTTCACCGCTTGATCTCTACTGCCGCGGCGGTCGCGCCGAATTCCGGATCAGTGGGCGAACAAGGGGCTGAAGTCTCCTTTGCCAAGCTTATTGACGCTGCCCGAGATATCTGGACACAAACCTTTGAGGGCGACATCGACGAGGGTTCTGCCGTTTTGCTCGCGCTCGCGGCCACCGTGTTCTCCGGGGATGGCGATAACGGCGCCCAGGAACTCGCGACACGGTTATCCAGCATCGTTGCCGCGATCAGTGCGCCCGATGGGGCCGATCCGGAGACCGCAAAGCGCACGGAAACTGCTGGGGAAGAGCGCAAAGCAATCGTCCTCAGGCTATTCGAAGAGCGGCTGTGTTCCGCCGCTGCGCGCCGCCAGCAAGCGACTGGCGCACCGGCCGCGGAACTCCCGCGCTACAGCCGCGCAGCTGCTTCTATGTGAGTACGGCCCGCGCGGCCCGCATGTGTGCAGGAAAGCGTAGTTTCTCAGTTCGATAGTTGCTCGTTTGTGCACACGAGTGGCGTCGGCCCAATGTCTGCGACGGTGGAACTCCCGTGCCACGGCCTCACTGGTGAAGCAGAAAGTCGCCGAGATCAACGAGACCTCCGCTTGGCTCGGTCCGCTGCTTGTACGCGTGACATGTCCCGTTCGGTATGTGCTAGCCACCGGCGCGAACCTGGGCAGTGGTGCGGAAGCGATGGTGATGGCGCGCGCGGCGCCGCATGTGTGCACGGAAGTGCAGGTTCTAGGCTCGTTTGCTGCTCGTTTGTGCGCACATGCGGTGCCGGGAAGCGCTCAGCTTGCGGCGGACCTCCGGTACCCAACAATCGCAGGTACGGCGAACAGCACCACCAGGCCACCCGACCAAAGGGCGCACCGTATCAGCGGCGACCCGTAATCCTGTCCCAGCGCGATCGCGCGCATCGCCTCAACGGCATGCGAAAGCGGCTGGTTCTCCACCACCGGCTGTGCCCACGAGGGGAACGCTTGCAGCGGCACGAACCCGGAACTGAAGAACATTCCGAACATGATGAACAGTTGCAGTGCCGCAATCAGCGTTTGTTTCGTCGTTATCAGCGCACAGGCGGTCGCGAGGGTGGCGAAGCCAATGCCGAACATCAGCGGGACGGCAAGGAACGCCAGCGCTGACGTGACGCTTTCAAGGCGGAAGCCGAGGGGATAGGCGACGAGGAGGATCAGGACGGTCGTCAACACGATTCGTACAGCTTCTGCCAGCAATCGGCCGGTCAGATCGGCAGCACGATGGATCGGCAACGACCAGTAGCGGCTGAGGACCCCATTCTCCCGTTCCTGGATCACCAGGACTACACCCGCGATTGATCCGACCATTGCCGCGACGAGCGACATCAGGGGAGCGAACCGGTACGCCGCAGGCTCGTTGGAGAAGCCTTCCATCGTGATACCGATGACCATCCACAGCATCACCAGCATGATCGCGGGGTAAGCGACCGCCTGGACCATCGTGAGCGGATCACGGCTCCAGATGACCAGCAGGCGCCGGGTCATCAGCAGGCTGTGCCGCACGTAGGCGCGCAGCGATCCCTCGGGATGTGTGTAGTCGAGACTCGGGAACCGCGTGGCTTCATGCAAACGGGGGTTCTTTTCCATGCGTCACCTCCTCCGCACTGCTGCCCACACGGCAAGGCCGCCGAGCAGAACAAAGACCGCGACCGCCCATGCGAGCCCCGGTCCCACTGTTTCCAGAGTGGCGGTTCCGCCAGCAAAAGCGCGCATCGTTTCGGCGAACTGTGACACGGGCTGGTTGCGGACGAACGGGCGCGCGAACTCGGGGAATCCTGTTTCTGGAATCAAACCGGTCGACATCATGCCGAAGATGAGGATGGGGAGTGTGAGCGCTTGCGTCACCGCCCGCGGGTTCGCGGTGAGCGTGCCCAGTGCGTCCGCGCCAAGTATCAGACTGACACCGACGAACAACACGAATGCCACGAAAAACGCGGCATGTAACCAGCCGCCTTCAAACCGGAAGTTGATTAAGTGTCCGTAGGCAATTGCAGCGGTCAGCGCCACCGCGGCGCGGAGGAAGTTTCCGCTCATCCGAGACATCAGCGGGACGACCCGCGGGATCGGCATGGTGTACAACCGCGCGGTCATCCCTTGTTTGGCGTCCTTCGCCGCCTTCAGCGCGGCCTGTTGCATGGTGAGAGCCACTGCGCCGAACGCGATGAGCGGCACGACGAACTGGCCGTAGTTCCGGACGCCGCCACCGCCCATATAGCTCGGCAGCTCAAGCATCGTGCGCAACGGAACGTAGTACGCCAGCGTGAAGATCGCAGGAGTGATGAGCGCGATGATGAAGTCACCGTTTCTGGCCATCTCCCGCAGCGAACGAGAACTCAGCGCGGCCCACTGACGCAGCGGCGCCGCGCGATGCCCGAGGCTCTCTTCCGAGTCCAGTGACAGTGAAATGACTCCAGATGTCATTTGCTGTCCTTCTGCCCACTGGCATGACCGGTGAGTGCGAGGAACACGTCGTCGAGTGAGGGGCGGCGCAGTGCCACATCCTCAAGTTCGATCCCTTCTGACGAGAGCCGCCGCAGGACTTCACTCAGGGTGGCAGGGCCGTCCTCGGCCGGAATCGCGATTCGGTCGGCATCGTCGGCGATATCTGCGGGAACGGTGCCAGCGGGGTAGAGGTCCGCGACGAGCAGCTGGATCTTGCGCAGCTGACTCGGCTCCAGCGGCACAACTTCGCAGAACGTGCCGCCGGTGCGCTCCTTCAGTTCGTTCGCTGTGCCCTCCGCGATGACGGTGCCCTTGTCGATCACAATGATGTTGTCGCTCAGCAGGTCGGCTTCTTCGAGGTACTGCGTGGTGAGCAGCACGGTGATGCCCTCGTTCTTGAGTTCGCTCACCAATGACCACACGGCCTGGCGGCTGCGCGGGTCAAGACCTGTTGTGGGTTCGTCGAGGAACACGACTTCAGGCCGCGTGACGAGGCCGCAGGCGATGTCGATGCGGCGGCGCATACCGCCGGAGTAGCCGCCTACCCGGCGGTTGGCCGCGTATTCGAGCTCAAACGCGCTGAGAAGCTGGTCTGCCCGCGCCTTCGCTGCCTTTCGGTTGAGCCCCATCAAGCGGCCGAAAAGCTGCAGGTTTTCGCGTCCCGTCAGTGTTTCGTCAAGCGCGGCGTACTGGCCGGTGAGCATGATCGAACGACGCACCTGGGCGGCCTGCTCGACGACGTCATACCCGGCGACCCAGGCTTTACCGAAGTCGGGGCGCTGCAGTGTGGAAAGGATGCTGACTGTGGTGGTTTTCCCGGCACCGTTGGGGCCGAGCACACCGAGGACGGTTCCCTTGGGCACGGAAAAACTGATTCCGCTCAAGGCGGTGACGTCACCGAACGTCTTGACCACGTCGTCGACGAGCACGGCGGTCTCCGGCGATGAACGCATCCAAACTCCTGTTTAGCGGTCAGGTGTGGCGCAAGTCCCCACACAGTGTGTCCGGCTGGAGTGCCATCCGGCATTCTGCTGGGCAGCGCCTGCGGCCAATACTAAGAGACCGCGCGTTGCTTGACCGGAAGACCATCTACAAGATGTATTGATCGGACAGGCAACGGGCTTATCGTAGCCCTCGGCGCCTACGTTACTTGCCGGTCACGAGTGTCGCTCACCGCACAGCAAAGTTCTAAGGAGAAATGCGGCTTATGCCAACTGCCGAGCTGAATGGAATCCGGCTGAGCTATCGAGTCCACGGTGACGGCCCGCTCGTGGTATTCGTGATGGGCACCGGCAGCCCAGGCCGGGTATGGGAGATGTACCAGGTGCCCGCGCTTGTGAAAGCGGGCTATACCGCGGTGACCTTCGAAAACCGCGGGATCGCACCGAGTGATGAATGCGCAGCCGGATTCACCATCGACGACATGGTCGACGATACTGCTGCGCTGATCGAGCACCTTGGCGACGGCCCCGCGTACGTGGTGGGCACCTCGCTGGGATCACGCATCACCCAGGAACTGTGCCTTGCGCGTCCTGAATTAGTGAAGAAGGCGGTGCTGCTGACCGCCCATGCCCGCGTTGACCCGGTTATCAAGTCGCTTTCGCAGGGCGAACGTGAGATTTACGACAATAATGTGACGCTGCCCCCGGCCTACCACGCGGCGGTGAACGCAATCATGAATCTTTCACCTGCCACATTGCGCGAGGATCAGAGGGCGCAGGATTGGCTCGCGATTATCGAATATTCGAGCGGTGCAACATCGCCGGGAGTGCGCGCGCAAATGGGCCTGGCTGATTTCCCGAGCCGCCTCGGAGCGTATCGCGCGATTACCGTTCCGGTGCTCGCCGTCGGTTACCTGGATGACCGGCTGATCCCGCCGCATTTGGCGAAGGAAGTCGCTGATGCGATCCCGGGTGCGCGCTATGCCGAAGTGGCAGACGCCGGGCACTATGGCGCACTGGAACGGCCCGAGGAAGTTAACGAATTGATCATTGACTTCCTGAAGTCCTGACCTTGCTGCCTGGACGGCTGATCTCGAAGAACACGGGAACCGCGATCGGCGCCGCGTCGAGAGCGAACACGATGTCGTCCACCGAAGCTGCGACAGCATCAGCGGCCCGATGAAGGTCGGCTGTGCCGGGCAAGACGACGGTGAGCCGGATCGTCGGCACCCCACGGTCGAGAAACGGGTGCGCGTGCACGTCGATCGCGGACGGCAGGCGCCCGTGCAGGTCCCGCACCGCCGCGCTGGCTAGTGCGCGCAAATCGATCGTCAAGTGTCCGCCGGAGCTGTCTGGGTCCAGGTCGACCGGGCCGATGCGGTCGGGCCAGAACACAAACGCCACGATGACGGCGCCAGCGAGAAGCGCCGCCACCGACACGCCGAATACTGCGCGCGGCCACCAGGTTTCGTCCGTCGCGCCGAGCAGCGCGGTCGTGTCAACGGTAGCCAGGACATTGCGCGCCCACATCCAGCCTGCCTGGTTGCCCAGCGCGAGCAGGGCGGCCCCGGCTAGCAGAATGCCAGCGAATGCGCTGATGAAACGATTGGTGAGCACGACGGCGGTGGTCATCTCGTTACCGTGTTCCGCCGCGCTTGAGTGCGGGTCGCAGCCGGACCTTCACCTGCAGCGGCGATTCAAGCAGGTCGAGGCCGGAGGTCACACGGTCTTTGACAGCTTGTGCGAGCCCTGGGGCGCCAGGGTTCAATGCCATAACGGTGACGGTCGCCCGCTTGCGCGTCACCTCCGTACGGGCGGACGTGACTCCGGATACCTCGCGGGCGAGCGCGCTGCACCGGCGTGCGATATCGGTGGGGCGCATCCACGCCGGGTCTGCGGTGGTGAGCCGCCTGTGCGTCTTTCGTCGCGGAAGGACAGCGGCGAGCAGGCAGAACACGCCGATCACCAGGGTTGTGCCCGCCACCGCGTACATCCACGGGTGCCAGACCGCGGCTAGCACGGCGTCGAGCGCCGGCGTGATCCACACGTCGCCGGGCAGGATTTCACGCACGATGAGGTAATCGCGAATACCGATCGCGCCGAGCACGATGAGGACGGCGCCGACGGCCAGTGCGAAATAGCGTGCGGCAGGGGCGGACAGCGGGTCACGGGGCACGGTTGCGGGATGGGGAGGGTGTTCCTCAGGCCCGTCCAGTGTCGCGGCGTGCTCGGCCCCAGCACCCGTGAACATTGTTACCCGGATATCAATGCGGCGGGGCGGGGCTCCGGCGACTCGGGCGATATCACTGGAGACTCGGGCGCGGAGATCGTGCGTAAGTTGCGAGACGCGTGCTGGCCATGACATTGCGAGGTCAAGCGTCACATGCGCGCCTTCCGGTGTATTGCGGGAGGCGCTGTCGAAGGTGGTAGTAGCCCGGGGCAAGTCGCGTCGCGCAAAACGCGCCCGATGCGTCACCACGCCCGGCATGGAGCGAGCGGTGGCTACCGCAACGCGCGTGAAGACGCGATCACGGAGTATCAGCGCCCCGCGCTCCGCGGCGTCCAGCGTCGTATCAGTCACGGCCAATTCGCGCGGTGGGGGAGCCTGCTCACCCACGGCCGCGGCTCCGCAGCAGCGCGCCGAGGTCGATGTAGCCGTCCCGGTGGGCGCCCAGCACGAGTCCGGCGGCGCCGAACGCTAACGCGAGGAAAAGGCCGCTGCCGCCGCCGAGTATGAACGCCAGAGCGAGGAGCAGACCAGTGAAAAGCCCTACCGCAGTGCTGTTCATCCATGCCTCCCTCATCACCGCATCGGCTGTCGTCCGCTGCCGCTGCTGATCATCAGGCTACTCCGCGCGCCCACCGCGTGAGCCCCGTCATGAAGTTAATCTCCGCTAGCCTGCGCCGCTATTGCGGCGTATGCTCTCGCTCGTGAGCACACCAGGTGAGATTGCAGGTACGAACACGTCCGAGACGAAGGTGTTCGGCCTCTGGAAGAAACTGCGGGGCAACCGTGTGGGGCGGCTTGCATTCTCGGCAGGTGTGTGGGCCAAGGCGCCATACTTCGTGACGGTCGTTCCGGTGGTGCAGAGTGCCGAACCTGGCCGCGTCGTCATGGGCTCGCCCAAGTGGCTGGGTGTGCACAATCATCTCGGCACATTTCATGCCATTGCGATGTGTAACCTCGCGGAGGCCGCGATGGGCGTGCTGATGGAAGTGACGGTGCCCCCGACTCACCAATGGATCCCCAAGGGCATGGCCGTGGACTACCTCGCCAAAGCGCCTTCCGGTCTCACCGCGACGGCCACCATCGATCCGACGGATTTCGCCGCGCTTACGGAAGGCACGGATATCGTGGTGACGGTATCCATCGCGGACAAGAACGGCGTCGAGGTCGTGAATGCTCGCATCACGACGTGGGTGCGTCCTCGATAGGGCGGTTGCGGCCAGCGTGGGTCGCAGGTCGGAGCCCAAATTTGGCTGATCACGGCTCGTGAGGCATACTGTTCGGGTTGCCTTGAGTGGCCCGGGCGTGCCCCGGTGTTATTCAGGCACTAGTCAGTGCTGCGATTCGCGCGATTGTGCGAGTCAGCCGGGTGTCACCGCGAGGTGATGTGCGGTGCAGCTAGTAACGAGAGACAACCGAGCGCCCGTATGGGCGCATCCGGACCGAGTTCGGCATGCCCATCAGGGCATTCGAATGCGCGGAGGGGCGACACGCCCGACCGCGTGGACCGGAGAACCATGACAGGTGAACAGCGGCAGCGGATCGAATCTGGCACGCGCCCGCGTACTGCGGTTCGTCTGGAATGGCGTCTGTGAGCTGGAGACGGCTCGCACGACATCGAAGGGGTGGCCCCGGTGGCCACAACATCGAAGAGGTGTGACCCACCGGGTCACAGCGACAGCGGCAAGGAAAAGGACACAAGCGTGGCGGGACAGAAGATCCGCATCAGGCTCAAGGCCTACGACCATGAGGCGATTGATGCGTCAGCGCGCAAGATCGTCGAGACGGTGACCCGTACGGGTGCTAGGGTCGTCGGCCCGGTGCCGTTGCCGACCGAGAAGAACGTGTACTGCGTCATCCGCTCGCCGCATAAGTACAAGGACTCGCGCGAGCACTTCGAGATGCGCACTCACAAGCGTCTCATCGACATCCTCGACCCGACGCCGAAGACGGTTGATGCGCTCATGCGGATCGACCTGCCGGCGAGCGTCGACGTCAACATCCAGTGATCGTGAAAGACGCAGTGGAGACACCCTGAAATGGCTAAGCAAAACGAAGCAAAGATCAAGGGCATCCTGGGCAGCAAGCTCGGCATGACCCAGGTCTTCGACGACAGCAACCGCGTTGTGCCGGTAACCGTCGTCAAGGCTGGGCCGTGCGTTGTTGTCGGGGTGCGGACCGAGGAGAAGGACGGCTACAACGCCATCCGTCTCGCATACGGTGCAATCGACCCCCGCAAGGTTTCCAAGCCGGTTGCTGGGCAGTACGCGAAGGCAGGCGCCACTCCGCGTCGCCACCTCGTTGAACTCCGAGTCGCAGACCCGTCGCAGTACGAGGTTGGCCAGGAAGTAACGGCAGACGTCTTCGCGGACGGCACGTTCGTCGATGTCACCGGCATCAGCAAGGGCAAGGGCTTCGCGGGAACCATGAAGCGTCACGGGTTCCGCGGCCAGGGCGCCTCGCACGGTGCGCAGGCAGTGCACCGCCGCCCAGGCTCCATCGGTGGCTGTGCCACCCCGGGCCGGGTTTTCAAGGGCATGCGCATGGCTGGCCGTATGGGCAACGAGCGCGTGACCACCCAGAACCTGAAGGTTCACAAGGTCGACACCGACGCTGGTCTGCTCCTCATCAAGGGTGCCATCCCGGGTCGTAAAGGCGGCCTTGTCGTCGTCAAGACCGCTGTGAAGGGTGGCGAGTGAACATGACCAGCACAGAAGTTTCGACCAACCTGACCCTGGATGTCCGTACCCCAGAGGGCGGCACCAACGGCACGGTTGACCTCCCCGCGGAGATCTTCAGTGCCCCTGTGAACGTCCCGCTGATGCACCAGGTTGTTGTCGCTCAGCTCGCGGCAGCACGCCAGGGTACGCACTCGACGAAGACACGCGGTGAGGTCAGCGGCGGTGGCAGGAAGCCATACCGCCAGAAGGGCACCGGCCGTGCGCGTCAGGGCTCGACCCGCGCGCCGCAGTTCGTGGGCGGTGGCACCGTGCATGGACCGAAGCCGCGTGATTACAGCCAGCGGACCCCCAAGAAGATGATCGCAGCAGCACTGCGCAGCGCACTCTCCGACCGTGCACGCAGCGAGCGCATCCATGTGATCACAGAACTGGTTCCGGGTCAGGCGCCATCGACCAAGGCTGCCAAGAAGTTCCTCGCGGAAATCAGCGACCGGAAGAAGCTCCTCCTTGTCGCCGGCCGTGAAGATCTGGCTGCCTGGCTGAGCGTGAGCAACCTCGACAACGTCCACCCCATCGCGCCTGACCAGCTCAACACGTATGACGTGCTGGACAGCGACGATGTTGTGTTCACCGTTGAGGCCCTCGATTCGTTTGTCGCCGCACGGACCGCCAAGTCGGGTGCAGCAGCAGCTGAGGAGGAGTGGAAGTGACTAGCAGCACCAAGACAATCGCGGATCCTCGCGACGTCATCCTTAAGCCCGTCATTTCGGAGAAGTCGTACGGGCTGATCGAAGAAGGCACCTACACCTTCCTCGTGCACCCGGATGCGAACAAGACGCAGATCAAGATCGCCATCGAGAAGATCTTTGGTGTGAAGGTCGTGAGCGTGAACACCGCCAACCGGCAGGGTAAGACGAAGCGCACCCGCTTTGGGTTCGGCCAGCGTGCGAGCACCAAGCGCGCATTCGTCACCCTGACGGCAGACAGCAAGCCCATCGAGCTCTTCGGAGGTCCAGGCGCCTAAGCCCGCTGGGCCAAAGCGACTGGGACTGAAGAAACAAAGAGGACGAGACTCATGGCAATCCGTAAGTACAAGCCGACATCCCCGGGCCGCCGGGGTGCGAGCGTGTCAGATTTCGCTGACATCACGCGCTCCACTCCGGAGAAGTCACTGGTTCGCCCACTGACCAAGTCTGGTGGCCGTAACGCTCACGGCCGGATCACAACCCGGCACAAGGGTGGTGGACACAAGCGCGCCTACCGCGTCATCGACTTCCGCCGCGCTGACAAGGACGGCATCAACGCGAAGGTCGCTCACATCGAGTACGACCCCAACCGCACCTCGCGGATCGCGCTGCTGCACTACGTCGACGGTGAGAAGCGCTACATCATCGCTCCCGCGAAGCTGAAGCAGGGCGACATCATCGAGTCCGGGCCAAACGCAGATATCAAGCCAGGCAACAACCTGCCGCTGCGCAACATCCCGACCGGTACCGTCATCCACGCGATCGAACTCCGCCCTGGCGGTGGGGCCAAGATCGCACGCAGTGCGGGCGCCTCGGTTCAGCTGGTGGCTAAAGATGGTCCGTACGCGCAGCTGCGTATGCCGTCCGGTGAAATCCGCAACGTGGACGTTCGCTGCCGCGCCTCCATCGGCGAGGTCGGCAACTCCGAACACGCCAACATCAACTGGGGCAAGGCCGGCCGCATGCGGTGGAAGGGCAAGCGCCCAACCGTCCGCGGTGTGGTCATGAACCCGATCGACCACCCGCATGGTGGTGGTGAAGGCAAGACCTCTGGAGGCCGCCACCCGGTGAGCCCTTGGGGCAAGCCGGAGGGACGTACCCGCCGGCGGAAGGAAAGCGACCGGATGATCGTCCGTCGCCGCCGCACAGGCAAGAAGCGCT
Organism: Hoyosella sp. YIM 151337; assembly: GCF_026041215.1. Taxonomy (GTDB): domain Bacteria; phylum Actinomycetota; class Actinomycetes; order Mycobacteriales; family Mycobacteriaceae; genus Hoyosella. The sequence goes on along the minus strand of NZ_JAPEIQ010000004.1, from coordinate 106,867 downwards.
AGGAGGGAGTGAAAGATGCCGCGCAGCCTTAAGAAGGGCCCGTTCGTCGATGACCACCTCCTCGCGAAGGTGGACGCACAGAACGACAAGGGCACCAAGCAGGTCATCAAGACCTGGTCACGCCGTTCGACGATCATCCCGGACTTCATCGGTCACACATTTGCGGTCCACGACGGCCGCAAGCACGTTCCGGTGTTCGTCTCCGAGAACATGGTCGGTCACAAGCTCGGCGAGTTCGCGCCGACCCGGACATTCAAGAGCCACATCAAGGAAGACCGGAAGAGCAAGCGCCGATGAGCAACAACAACACTGCGACCGAGAACCCGACCGCTCGGGCAACGGCTCGCTTCGTGCGCGTGACGCCGATGAAGGCGCGTCGCGTCGTGGATCTGATCCGCGGCCGCGATGCTGCTGACGCGCTGACCGTTCTCAAGTTCGCCCCGCAGGCGGCGAGCGAACCGGTCGCCAAGGTGCTCGCAAGTGCCGTCGCGAATGCCGAGAACAACCTGAGTCTCGACCCGCGGACCCTCGTGGTCTCGGAGGCCTACGTCGACGAAGGCCCCACGATGAAGCGCTTCCAGCCGCGCGCACAGGGCCGGGCCTTCCGGATCCGTAAGCGCACCAGCCACATCACTGTGGTGGTCGAAAGCGTGCCGTCGAAGGCCTCAGGCAACCGCAACCGCCGGAAGGGAGCTCAGTAGTGGGCCAGAAAATCAACCCGCACGGCTTCCGCCTCGGTATCACCACGGACTGGAAGTCACGCTGGTACGCGGACAAGCAGTACGCGGACTATGTGAAAGAAGACGTCGAGATCCGCAGGCTCCTCAAGTCAGGACTTGAGCGGGCCGGTATCTCGAAGGTCGAGATCGAGCGCACCCGTGACCGTGTGCGTGTCGACATCTACACCGCGCGTCCGGGCATCGTGATCGGCCGCCGCGGCACCGAAGCGGACCGTATCCGCGCCCAGCTCGAGAAGCTGACGGGCAAGCAGGTTCAGCTCAACATCCTCGAGGTGAAGAACGCTGACAGCGACGCTCAGCTTGTTGCGCAGGGAATCGCGGAGCAGCTGTCGAACCGTGTCGCGTTCCGTCGCGCCATGCGTAAGGCAATCCAGTCTGCGATGCGCCACCCGCACGTCAAGGGCATCCGTGTGCAGTGCTCCGGCCGTCTCGGCGGTGCGGAAATGTCGCGCTCGGAGTTCTACCGCGAAGGCCGTGTACCGCTGCACACCCTGCGTGCCGATATCGACTATGGCCTCCACGAGGCAAAGACGACCTTCGGCCGCATCGGTGTGAAGGTCTGGATTTACAAGGGCGATGTGGTCGGCGGCCGCCGTGAAGCCGACGTCGTCGTCCCCGGTGAGGATCGCCGCCCGCGCCGCGAGCGTCCGTCGCGTCCCCGCCGTGGCGGTGCAGGTGCACCAGCCGCAGGTGCGGAGCGTCAGACCGCTGATGCGACTGCTGGTGCTGCGTCTGCGCCAAGTGAAAGCAAGGAGGCCTGACGATGCTGATCCCACGCAAGGTGAAGCACCGCAAGCAGCACAAGCCCAAGCGCACGGGTCTCGCCAAGGGCGGTACCCAGGTTGTGTTCGGTGACTACGGTATTCAGGCGCTCGAGCCTGCGTACCTGACGAACCGGCAGATCGAGTCGGCACGTATCGCGATCAACCGGCACATCCGTCGTGGTGGCAAGGTGTGGATCAACGTCTTCCCCGACCGGCCGCTGACCAAGAAGCCAGCCGAAACCCGCATGGGTTCAGGTAAGGGCTCGCCCGAGTGGTGGGTCGCGAACATCAAGCCCGGTCGCGTGATGTTCGAAATGTCATACCCCAACGAGGAGGTGGCTCGTGAGGCATTGCGCCGCGCGATCCACAAGCTCCCGATGAAGTGCAGGATCGTGACGAGGGAGGGACAGTTCTGATGGCTACCGGAACAAAAGCCTCAGAGCTTCGTGAACTCACCAAAGAAGAGCTGGTGGAGCGGCTGCGCGAAGCTAAGGAAGAGCTCTTCAACCTGCGTTTCCAGATGGCAACCGGGCAGCTCGACAACAACCGTCGTCTGGGCACCGTCCGCAAGGACATCGCACGGATCTACACGGTGCTTCGTGAGCGTGAACTCGGGCTCGCTTCAGGACCGGAGACCGAGACCGCTGGTGACGCAGCATGAGTGAGGACAAGAGCGTGAATCAAGCCGCTTCCGAGAAGCCCCGTGGCCGCCGCAAGACGCGCATCGGCTACGTGGTTTCGGACAAGATGCAGAAGACAATCGTCGTTGAGCTCGAAGACCGCGTAAAGCACCCGCTTTACGGCAAGGTCATCCGCCGCACCAGCAAGGTGAAGGCGCACGACGAGCACGGGATCGCCGGCATCGGTGACCGCGTGCAGTTGATGGAGACCCGTCCGCTGTCAGCGACCAAGCGCTGGCGCCTCGTCGAGGTTCTCGAAAAGGCCAAGTGATTGTGGGTCAAATGACTGCGACGTGCGTGCTGCCCGCCCCGGTGAAAGCCGTGGCGGGCAGTGCGCCGACAGTCTCCGCGTCAGCGGGCCAACAGGCAGAGAAGGACCGTGCGTGGCCAGGTCGGAAATCTGCCACGTGTAAATCCAGGTTCAGGAGAAAACAGTGATCCAGCAGGAATCGCGGCTTCGGGTCGCCGACAACACGGGTGCGAAGGAGATTCTGTGCATCCGCGTTCTCGGTGGTTCTGGACGCCGTTACGCCGGTGTGGGTGATGTCATCGTCGCGACGGTGAAGGAAGCCATCCCCGGCGGCAACGTCAAGCGCGGCGAGGTCGTCAAGGCTGTCGTCGTTCGCACCAAGAAGGAGCGTCGTCGGCCGGATGGTTCGTACATCCGCTTCGATGAGAACGCCGCCGTCATTCTGAAGAATGCGACGGACCCGCGTGGCACCCGCATCTTCGGACCCGTTGGTCGTGAACTTCGCGACAAGCGCTTCATGAAGATCGTCTCGCTTGCGCCGGAGGTGTTGTGATGAAGGTACGTAAGGGCGACACCGTGCTCGTCGTCTCAGGCAAGGACAAAGGAGCTAAGGGCAAAGTCATTCAGGCTTTCCCGAAGACCGAAAAAGTCCTCGTCGAGGGCGTGAACCGTATCAAGAAGCACACCCCCGTTTCGGCAAACCAGCGCGGCGCGCAGACCGGTGGCATCGTCACCCAGGAAGCGCCGATCCACGTTTCCAACGTCATGGTGCTCGATGCTGATGGCAACCCGACCCGGGTGGGATACCGCACTGACGAGGAGACCGGAAAGCGTGTTCGGATCTCCCGCAAGACCGGGAAGGACATCTGATCATGACTGCTCCCTCGCACACTGAAAAGTACAAGGCCGAAGTACAGCCGCGCCTCAAGACCCGCTACCGCAGTGAGATCCGGGACGCGCTGAACAGCGAGTTCAAGTACGCCAACGTCATGCAGATCCCCGGCGTCGTCAAGGTTGTCGTCAACATGGGCGTCGGCGACGCTGCGCGTGACGGCAAGCTGATCAACGGTGCTGTCCGTGACCTCTCACTGATCACCGGCCAGAAGCCTGAGGTCCGCCGGGCCCGCAAGTCGATCGCGCAGTTCAAGCTGCGCGAAGGAATGCCCATTGGTGCGCGCGCCACCCTTCGCGGTGACCGCATGTGGGAATTCCTGGACCGCCTGGTCACCATCGCACTGCCGCGCATCAGGGACTTCCGCGGTCTCTCTCCGAAGCAGTTCGACGGCAGCGGAAACTACACCTTCGGTCTCAACGAACAGTCGATGTTCCACGAGATCGACGTCGACTCGATCGACCGCCCTCGCGGCATGAACATCACTGTTGTGACCTCCGCGACCAACGACGAAGAAGGCCGTGCGCTGCTGAAGCACCTCGGCTTCCCATTCAAGGAGAGCTGAGCATCCAATGGCTAAGAAAGCACTGGTAATCAAGGCCGCTCGCAAGCCGAAGTTCGCCGTTCGTGCGTACACGCGCTGCAACAAGTGCGGCCGTCCCCACTCGGTCTACCGCAAGTTCGGACTGTGCCGTGTGTGCCTCCGCGAGATGGCGCACAAGGGTGAACTGCCCGGCGTGCACAAGTCGTCCTGGTGAACTTGCAACAATTATCAATTTCCACTTCGCTGCAGGCCCCTGCTGGGAACCGTGGCGAGAAAGGTGAGTAGGTCACTCCCATGACCATGACCGATCCGGTCGCAGACATGCTGACTCGTCTGCGCAACGCAAACTCGGCATTCCACGACACCGTCGTGATGCCGCACTCGAAGCTGAAGGCGAACATCGCCGAGATCCTGAAGCGCGAGGGATACATCGCTGAATACCGCACCGAGCCTGCTCGCGTCGGGAAGTCACTGGTAGTCGAGCTGAAGTACGGCCCCAGCCGTGAACGCTCGATCGCTGGTCTGCGCCGTGTCTCGAAGCCGGGTCTGCGCGTGTACGCAAAGTCCACCAACCTGCCGAAGGTGCTGGGTGGCCTGGGCGTGGCGATTATCTCCACGTCCTCGGGCCTGCTCACAGACCGTCAGGCTGCGACTCAGGGTGTAGGCGGGGAAGTCCTCGCCTACGTCTGGTGAGGGAGGCCACGACATGTCACGTATTGGAAAGCACCCCGTACCAGTTCCTTCCGGTGTCGACGTCAACATCGACGGACAGTCCGTTGTCGTCAAGGGACCGAAGGGCACCCTCAACCTGACCATTGCGCAGCCGATCTCGATCGCGCGTGATGACGACGGTGCGATTGCGGTGTCACGGCCCGACGATGAGCGCAAGAGCCGTGCACTGCATGGACTCTCTCGCACACTGATCAACAACATGATCGTCGGTGTCACCGAGGGGTACACCACGAACATGGAGATCCATGGCGTGGGTTACCGCGTGCAGCAGAAGGGAAGCAACCTCGAGTTCTCCCTCGGCTACAGCCACCCGGTGCCGATTGAGGCCCCTGAAGGGATCACCTTCAAGGTCGAGTCACCCACCAAGTTCTCGATCTCGGGTATCGACAAGCAGCAGGTGGGGCAGATCGCTGCCAACATCCGTCGGCTGCGCCGTCCGGACCCGTACAAGGGTAAGGGCATCCGTTACGCCGGCGAGCAAATCCGTCGCAAGGAAGGAAAGACGGGTAAGTAACCATGAGCCAGGCAACACAAGCAACAGGCCAGCCGAAGCGCAAGCCGCTCGGCACCGATGTTTCGACGCAGCGGCGCATCTCGCGTGCCCGCCGCCACTTCCGCCTGCGGAAGAAGGTGTCTGGAACCCAGGAGCGTCCCCGTCTCGCTGTGCACCGCTCGTCGCGTCACATTCACGTTCAGGTCATCGACGACCTAGCCGGCCGCACGCTGGCCGCCGCGTCATCGATGGAACCAGACGTGCGCGCGGTCGAGGGCGACAAGAAGGCTCGCAGCCAGAAGGTCGGCGAACTGATCGCACAGCGTGCCAAGGAAGCCGGAGTCGATACGGTGGTGTTCGACCGGGGTGGCTACGACTATCACGGCCGCATCGCCGCCCTGGCAGATGCTGCACGTGAAGGTGGACTGAAGTTCTGATCATGATGACCACCCGAAACACACCAAATCGTACGAACGGAAGGAAAGCCTAATGCCGGGACGTGGTCGGCGTGACGGCGGCAGCGGACCCGCCGGTAGTTCAAATCAAAGTGGTGACGACCGCAGGGAGCGCCGCGACCGCCGCGGTGGCGACAACCAGCGCGGCCAGGCAGCCGAGAAGTCGAACCAGCTTGAGCGCGTAGTTGCGATCAACCGAGTCGCCAAGGTCGTCAAGGGTGGTCGCCGCTTCAGCTTCACCGCCCTTGTCGTCGTCGGTGACGGCAACGGTGTCGTGGGCGTTGGATATGGAAAGGCCAAGGAAGTTCCCGCGGCCATCCAGAAGGGCGTCGAAGAGGCCCGGAAGAACTTCTTCCGCGTGCCGCTCATCGCAGGCACCATCACCCACCCGGTGCAGGGCGAAGCCGCAGCGGGCGTCGTGCTCCTGCGCCCGGCAAGCCCCGGTACCGGTGTTATCGCCGGCGGTGCGGTGCGTGCCGTTCTCGAGTGCGCTGGTGTTCACGACATCCTCTCGAAGTCGCTGGGCAGCGACAACGCCATCAACGTTGTGCACGCGACGGTGGCAGCACTCAAGCAGCTGCAGCGTCCGGAAGAAGTTGCCGCCCGCCGCGGTCTTCCCATCGAAGACGTTGCACCCGCAGGTATGCTCCGCGCACGCGCAGGGCAGGGGGCATAACAATGGCCGAACTGAAGATCACCCAGGTGCGGAGCGTCATCGGCGCTAACCCTAAGCAGCGCGAAAGCATGCGCACCCTTGGTCTCAAGCGGATCCGCCAGTCGGTGGTTCGCGAGGACACCCCGCAAAACAAGGGGCTAATCCACGTGGTGCGCCACCTCGTAGAAGTTGAGGAGGTCTGATCATGCCGATCAAATTGCACCACCTTCGTCCCGCCGAGGGGTCGAAGAAGGACAAGACCCGCGTGGGCCGCGGTGAAGGCTCGAAGGGTAAAACCGCGGGTCGCGGCACCAAGGGCACCAAGGCTCGCAAGCAGGTGCCCGTGATGTTCGAAGGTGGCCAGATGCCACTGCACATGCGGCTGCCTAAGCTCAAGGGCTTCAAGAACCGGTTCCGCACTGAGTATCAGGTTGTGAACGTGGGCGACATCGCTCGTGTCTTCCCCGAGGGCGGCACCATCGGTGTCGAGGATCTCGTGAAGGCCGGTCTGGTCCGCAAGAACGAACTGGTGAAGGTGCTGGCGGAGGGCGACATCTCGGTGGCTGTTCAGGTCACCGCGAACAAGTTCTCCGGTGCCGCCAAGGAGAAGATCACTGCTGCAGGCGGATCCGTCACGGAGCTGTGATACTCCACCCGGACCGCCTATAGACATGACGAGAGGCCGTGAGGGACATCCCTGACGGCCTCTTGGCCTGTCTGCGGCGGTCTCGCAGCGGGGGCTTCCGAGGCTGCCACGGTGAGCACTCGCTGCGGTGCCGGAGGTGCGTCCCCAGATGCTGTTAGAGTTGACCAGACTCGCGAGACATGCACCTGCCTGTTTGACATCTCGCTGCCCGATATTTCCGTCCTAGCCAGGAGGATCGTTGCTCTCCGCCTTCGTTACGGCCATCAGGACACCAGACCTGAGGCGGAAGATTCTCTTCACGCTCTGGATTGTTGTCCTATACCGGCTTGGCGCGCAGGTTCCCTCGCCCGGAGTTGACTTCGCGAACATCCAGACTTGCGTGGAGCGCGCTACCGGCGGTGATGCTGCTGGCCTGTACTCGCTCATCAACCTCTTCTCCGGCGGCGCACTGCTTCAGCTTTCCGTGTTCGCGATCGGCGTGATCCCGTACATCACGGCGAGCATCATCGTTCAGTTGCTGACTGTGGTTATCCCGAAGTTCGAGCAGCTTCGCAAGGAAGGCCAAAGCGGTCAGGCGAAGATGACGCAGTACACGCGCTACCTCGCGGTGGCGCTGGCCATGCTGCAGGCCACAGGTATCGTCGCGCTCGCGTCGCGTGGCCAGCTACTTCAGGGTTGTGAACTCGACATCATTGCCGACACGAGCGTCTTCGGCCTGCTCGTGATCGTTCTCGTGATGACGGCCGGTGCAACACTGCTGATGTGGTTCGGTGAACTCGTCACTGAGCGCGGCGTCGGAAACGGCATGTCCTTGCTGATCTTCGCGGGCATCGCCGCAATGATCCCGGTCGAGGGCAACAACATCCTGCAGAGCCGTGGTGGGGTTACCTTCACCCTGGTGTGTATCGCAGCCGCGGTCATCGTGACAGGTGTCGTGTTCGTCGAGCAGGGGCAGCGGCGGATCCCGGTTCAATACGCCAAGCGGATGGTTGGCCGCCGCATGTACGGCGGCACCTCTACGTACCTGCCGCTGAAGGTCAATCAGGCCGGCGTTATCCCAGTCATCTTCGCGTCGTCGCTGCTGTACATGCCGTTCTTGGTGGTGCAGCTGACGGTGGGGCAGGAAGAGCCGCCCGCGTGGCAGCGGTTCATGACAGAACACCTGATGAATCCCGGCAGCCCGGTGTACATCATCGTGTACTTCCTGCTCATCATGTTCTTCACATTCTTCTACGTGTCGATCACCTTCAACCCGGATGATCGCGCCGAGGAGATGAAGAAGTACGGCGGCTTCATCCCGGGCATCCGGCCAGGGCGTCCCACCGCCGAATATCTTTCCTTCGTGCTGAACCGGATTACGCTTCCAGGCTCCATATACCTGGGCACCATCGCGGTTCTCCCGAATGTCTTCCTCAATGCGGGGCAGGGCGACGTCCAGAGCATTCCGTTCGGTGGTTCGGCGGTACTCATCATGGTTGTCGTGGCACTCGATACAGTAAGGCAGATAGAAAGCCAGCTGATGCAGCGCAATTATGAAGGGTTCCTGAAGTGAGAGTCGTACTACTTGGTCCTCCCGGTGCCGGCAAGGGAACGCAGGCAGCGATCCTGTCGGAGAAGCTGGGCATCCCGCACATCTCCACAGGCGATCTGTTCCGCGCCAACATCGGCCAGGGCACTCCGCTTGGACTTGAGGCCAAGGCGTACACGGACGCCGGCAAACTCGTGCCCAGCGAGATCACGAACCGGATGGTTGAGCAGCGCGTCGGCGAACCCGATGCGGCAAATGGTTTCCTGCTCGACGGCTATCCACGCACGGTCGATCAGGCTGCGGCGCTCGAGCAGATCCTCGATGATCTCGGCACCAAACTCGATGCCGTGCTTTCCTTCGTGGTCGACGAAGACATCGTCGTAGAACGCATGCTCGGTCGCGGGCGCGTGGATGACAACGAGGACGTTATTCGTACCCGGCTGCGCGTATACCGCGATGAGACAGCGCCGCTGCTCGAACACTATGCGTCCATCGTGAAGTCGGTTAACGGCATCGGCGAGGTCGAAGAGATCAATCAGCGGGCCATGTCGGCCCTCGGCAAGTGATACGGGTCTGATCGAACGTGCGATTGAGGAAGCGTAAGGTCGTTCCTTTCCGGACGCCGGGTGAGCTCGATGCCATGGCTGCTGCTGGGGCGATCGTCGGTGCCACGCTCGTAGCCGTTCGCGACGCGGCGAAACCGGGGGTCAGCACTAAAGAGCTCGATGAGCTGGCGGAAACCACGATCAGGGAAGCCGGTGCAGTGCCGTCATTCCTTGGCTACCACGGGTTCACCGGCTCGATCTGCGCTTCCATCAATGAAGAGGTCGTGCACGGTATCCCTGGCAGCCGGGTGATTCAGGCTGGTGACCTGGTGTCTATCGACTGCGGTGCCATCCTGGACGGATGGCACGGCGATTCGGCCTGGTCGTTCGGGGCAGGGGAGTTGAGCGAAGCGGATCGCGACCTCAACGAGGCGGCTCGGCTCACCCTGGACGCGGGAATTGCTGCAATGGTCGAGGGAAACCGGCTGACCGACGTCTCCCATGCACTCGAAACGCGCACCCGCGAACTTGAACGCGAGCACGGTCGCGCTTACGGGATCGTCGATGGCTATGGCGGCCACGCCATTGGAAACGAGATGCACCTGGATCCCTTCCTGCCCAACGAAGGAGCGCCAGGGAAAGGGCCGCACCTCGTCGTCGGCTCGGTCTTGGCGATTGAGCCGATGCTCACGCTCGGCACGGTCGACACAGAGATCTTGGACGATGAGTGGACCGTGGTCACCGCGGACGGCAGTCGCGCCTCGCACTGGGAACACACGGTGGCAGTCACCGACAGTGGGCCGCGCATCCTCACTGTGCGCCCACCGGAATAGGGGCCTCCGTCAGAATCACGAGAAACGGGACAGACTCACGCGCACAAACCGTGAGTCTGTCCCGTTTCTCGTGCGCTTACCCCAAGCGGGAGGCGTTCTCAACTGCGCGAATTTGGTGTCCCCGGTGATCCTGCGTAAGATGGTGCGTTGGTGCGTAAAGCGCCTTGAGTGGATCAGATGAAAAGGTAACAAGGGGCCGGGGTGAGCTCTGCCCGGGATAGCGGAGGACATGGCTAAGAAAGACGGTGCCATTGAGGTCGAGGGACGCGTCATCGAACCGCTTCCCAACGCAATGTTCCGAGTTGAGCTGGAAAACGGTCACAAGGTCCTTGCACACATCAGCGGCAAGATGCGACAGCACTACATCAGGATTCTCCCTGAGGATCGCGTAGTGGTGGAACTCTCGCCCTACGACCTGTCGCGCGGCCGGATCGTCTACCGCTACAAGTAATCGCGCTGGTAATGCCAGCACATCGCGGGGCTATCGAGCCGTGCGATGAAACAACCGAACAGATTGGACGGACGTGAAGGTTCAGCCAAGCGTCAAGAAGATCTGCGATAAGTGCCAGGTTGTCCGTCGCAAGGGGCGCGTGTTCGTCATTTGTGACAACCTGCGCCACAAGCAGCGTCAGGGCTGACCTGACTGCGGGGGCATGACTGCCGCACTTTTCGCGATCTGCTTGCCAGACAGCACAAGAAGACCTCCCAGCGCCACCTGCCCGATACGCGGGCAGACTCCCCCGGAACGGAGGCCGGGGCCTGAACACCTGTTCGGGACGGACTGGGAGCAGACCTCCGCTACGTGAGAGGAAACAGCCGCATGGCACGGCTTGTGGGCGTTGATCTGCCGCGCGATAAGCGCATGGAGATCGCGCTGACATACATTTTCGGCGTCGGCCGCACCCGGTCGCATGAAATTCTTTCTGCGACCGGAATCAGCCCTGACCTTCGTACGAAGGACCTGACTGACGATGACATCGCGAAGCTTCGCGAGTACATCGAAGGGTCCTACAAGATCGAGGGTGATCTGCGCCGCGAGGTTCAAGCCAACATCCGTCGCAAGATGGAGATCGGCAGCTACCAGGGTCTGCGTCACCGCCGCGGCCTCCCGGTCCGCGGACAGCGCACGAAGACCAACGCGCGCACCCGCAAGGGCCCGAAGAAGACGATCGCCGGCAAGAAGAAGGCAAGGTAAGAAATGCCCCCCAAGTCACGAGTGACCGGTGGTAAGAAGGGGCAGAAGTCCCGCCGCCGCGAAAAGAAGAATGTCGCGCACGGTCATGCGCACATCAAGAGCACGTTCAACAACACCATCGTGTCCATCACCGACCCGCAGGGGAACGTGATCTCCTGGGCGTCGTCCGGCCACGTTGGTTTCAAGGGTTCGCGTAAGTCGACCCCGTTCGCCGCTCAGCTCGCCGCTGAGAACGCTGCCCGCAAGGCACAGGAACACGGCATGAAGAAGGTCGACGTTTTCGTCAAGGGCCCTGGTTCTGGCCGGGAGACCGCGATCCGTTCACTGCAGGCCGCCGGCCTCGAGGTGGGCACGATCTCTGATGTCACGCCGCAGCCGCACAACGGCTGCCGTCCGCCGAAGCGCCGCCGGGTCTAGCAGGAAGGGAAGGTCAAACAATGGCACGTTATACCGGTCCTGTAACCCGCAAGTCCCGTCGTCTCCGGGTGGACCTCGTTGGTGGCGATCAGGCTTTCGAGCGTCGCCCGTACCCGCCCGGCCAGCACGGCCGCGCGCGGATCAAGGAGAGCGAGTACCTGCTCCAGCTGCAGGAGAAGCAGAAGGCTCGCTTCACCTACGGCATCATGGAGAAGCAGTTCCGCCGCTACTACCAGGAGGCTGTGCGCCGTCCGGGTAAGACGGGTGAGAACCTGCTCCGTATCCTCGAGACCCGCCTCGACAATGTCATCTACCGCGCTGGGCTCGCCCGTACGCGCCGTCAGGCACGTCAGCTTGTGACGCATGGTCACTTCCTCGTGAACAATCAGCGCGTCGACATTCCGAGCTACCGCGTCTCGCAGTACGACATCATCGATGTTCGTCCGCAGTCGCTTGAGACCGTGCCGATGCAGCTCGCACGCGAGCTCATCACCGAGCGTCAGGCTCCGGGCTGGCTGCAGGTGGTTCCGTCGAAGCTCCGCATCCTGGTCCACAAGGAACCGGATCGCGCGCAGATCGACATTCCGCTGCAGGAGCAGCTCATCGTCGAGTTCTACTCGAAGTAATCGGTGTGAGGGTGTCTACTTCGGTAGGCACCCTCACAACACCCCAATCGGCATCAAATAGCGGATGCCAAGGAGGAACTGGAACACATGCTCATCTCTCAGCGTCCCGAGTTGACTGAAGACGTCGTCGCCGACAACCGGTCACGGTTCATGATCGAGCCGCTCGAACCCGGTTTTGGTTACACCCTCGGCAACTCCCTTCGCCGTACGCTGCTGTCGTCGATCCCCGGCGCGGCAGTGACGAGCATCCGGATCGACGGTGTTCTCCACGAGTTCACCACCGTTCCTGGTGTGAAGGAGGACGTCACCGAGATCATCCTCAACCTGAAGAGCCTTGTTGTGAGCTCCGAAGAGGACGAGCCGGTGACGATGTACGTGCGCAAGCAAGGCCCCGGTGTTGTCACCGCTGGTGACATCGTTCCGCCTGCTGGCGTGGAAGTGCATAACCCTGACCTGCACATCGCGACCCTCAACGACAAGGGCCGTTTGGAGATCGAGCTCGTGGTCGAACGTGGCCGCGGCTACGTTCCCGCGCTGCAGAACAAGGCGACCGGCGCCGAGATCGGCCGCATCCCGATGGACGCGATCTACTCTCCGGTGCTCAAGGTGACGTACAAGGTCGAGGCGACTCGCGTTGAGCAGCGCACCGACTTCGATCGTCTGATTGTCGATGTCGAGACGAAGAACTCGATCAGCCCGCGTGACGCCGTGGCGTCGGCTGGCAAGACCCTTGTTGAGCTGTTCGGCCTGTGCCGTGAGCTGAACGTCGAGTCTGAAGGCATCGAGATCGGGCCGTCGCCACAGGAAGCGGATCACATCGCTGCCTATGCAATGCCGATCGAGCAGCTCGACCTCACCGTTCGCTCCTACAACTGCCTCAAGCGCGAAGGCGTGCACACGGTTGGCGAGCTTGTTGGCCGCACCGAGTCAGACCTCCTTGACATCCGCAACTTCGGCCAGAAGTCCATTGACGAGGTGAAGGTCAAGCTTCACACCCTCGGCCTGTCTCTCAAGGACAGCCCTGGACCGTTCGATCCTTCGGCGGTTGCGGGTTACGACGCCGCTACCGGCACCTGGCGCGACACCGATGCTGACGGCGAAGGCGATTACTCCGCCGAGCAGGACTACGCCGAAACAGAACAGCTGTAAATCCACTTTCTCCCGCCCTCGGTGGACTGACCGGGTCGGGCGATACTAGAGGAGCATCACCATGCCCAAGCCCACCAAGGGGCCGCGCCTTGGCGGCTCTGCCTCGCATCAGAAGCTGATGCTGGCGAACCTCGCAACATCTTTGTTCGAGCATGGCCGCATCACCACCACCGAGGCCAAAGCCCGGCGGCTGCGTCCGTTCGCGGAGAAGATCGTCACCCACGCGAAGAAGGGTGGCCTGGCTCACCGTCGCGAGGTGCTGAAGATCATCCGTGACAAAGACATCGTTCACAAGCTCTTCGCGGAGATTGGTCCCCACTTCGCGGAGCGCAACGGTGGCTACACGCGCATCGTCAAGACGCTGCCGCGCAAGGGCGACAACGCCCCCATGGCAGTGATCGAGCTGGTGCGGGAGCAGACTGTAACCTCCGAGGCTGACCGCGCCCGTCGCGTTGCCGCCTCACAGGCTGAGCCTGCTGCTGAGGCCGCCGAGACACCTGTGGTCGAGAACCCTGCCGAGGAAGCGATCGAAGCAGCCGACGATGCGGCTGTCGAGAATGCTGAAGCGGTTGAGGACGCGATCGAGGACCAGAACGCTACCGCCGCTGACGCCAACGAGGCTGCCGAGGCAACTGAGTCCGGCGAGTCCAAGTAGGACTGACTCGGCGTGACACCTGAAGAGTTTCAGGAAGGAAAGCCCGCCTCCCCAAATGCTGGGGGTGGCGGGCTTTCCGCTGTGCGGCTGCGTCTCGACATCGCTTACGACGGTACCGACTTCGCAGGCTGGGCACGCCAGCGTGACCAGCGCACCGTGGCGGGCGTGCTCGAAGAAGCACTGTCACTGGTGCTGCGCACCCGCACCGAACTCACGTGCGCTGGACGTACTGATGCGGGCGTGCATGCCGCAGGCCAAGTGGCCCACGCGGATGTTCCGGCTGACGCGGTGCCGGACGACCTGCCGCGCCTGGTGCGGCGATTCGCGCGGCTCCTGCCCGTCGACGTCCGGATCACAAACATCACTGTGGCGCCGCCGGGTTTCGATGCGCGGTTCTCAGCTCTGCGGCGCCACTACCAGTATCGAATCACTACCGCGCCGTATGGCGCGGACCCGGTGCGAGCTCGCGATACTCTCGCCTGGCCGCGCAGCCTCGACACCGAACGCATCGCGCGTGCCGCGCAGCATCTCGTCGGTCTGCATGACTTCGCTGCATTCTGCCGTCACCGGGAAGGCGCGACGACTGTGCGGGAGATCCAGCGTCTTGAATGGGAGCAGCGGGGCGACCTGCATATCGCATACGTCAGCGCGGATGCATTTTGCTGGTCGATGGTTCGCAGCCTGGTCGGCGCGCTGCTGGCTGTGGGGGAGGGGCGCCGCGACCCGGACTGGATTGCTGGACTGGTCACGCAGCGCGAGCGATCGAGTGCAGTCACTGTCGCTCCGGCGCACGGTTTGAGTTTGCGGGCCGTCGATTACCCGCCCAACGATCAGTTGCAGGCCCGCTCGGAGGCTACCCGGCGGGTACGAGAACCTGTCCAGCTGGGGGATCTCCAGCCGCCGTCGTCCGAGTGAGGTAATCGCGCTCCTCAGGGAGGATGACTGCGGTCAGCTGCATCGATTTGGTGCCGATAGTGAGGCGCAGTTCGCTCGGTGTCTGCCAGGACTGATCGATCCGGACATCAGGTTCGACGCGCGGTGGTGGCGCGCCTACACCCCGGACCTCGAGCACAGTCACACCTGCATGCGCGGTGACGCACGCACCGTCGCCGTCTTCGCCGTCGTCAATGACAAATAAGCGCGGTGCAGCCAGCGCCGCTGAGCCAGTGCGCGGCTGCCAGGGTTCATCCGCGAATGTGGCGCGCTGCGGATCGGACGGATGCACTAGCTGAGACCACGCGTGGGGACGGTTGGTGCTGACGCGAACCTGAGCTCCCGTCGCGAGCGCGCGAAGCACGATTTGCTGTGCCAGCTGTATGTGACCGGAGACCACACATCGCGACACCGACGGTGCCGCGATCGGTACGGTGACTGCGCGGCCACTCGCGTCGGTGCCGATCAGCTGCCCGCACCCGGACGCAGGAAGATGCAGATCGTGCAGTTCTTCTGCCGTGCACAGCAGCGCGCCAGCCGTCGCCGAAAGATGACTGATGTCAGGTGCGCCGAGTGGTAGCAGTGCCCGCTGGATAACCGGGCTGCGGCGCGGAAGCGCCACCGCGCCCCTGACAGGAGCTGCAAACGGCTTGACGCCGCGCAGCGACGCGTGCCCGGCGACTGCGCTCAGCGTGAAGCGCGCCCCAGCGCCGGGTTCGGCCCGGCGTACCTGCACCGCGAGGGCTGTCAGCGCGGTTGTCGGCTGCCACAGGGGGAGTAGCCGTTCCGCTGTCAGTCCAGAGCCGCTGATTGCGTAGCTGTGGTCCCAGTGCGGTGCTGTCTGCTCAATGGTGCGGAGTTCACTGGAGGTCAGTGGACCGCACCGAAACCCCCTGGCCGCAAGGTGCCGATGCAGCCGCAGTGCCGCGAGCGCGAGCAGTTGCGCGCCCGCCCGCACACCCCCGCCGCGGCGGTCTATCTCGCTCTGCGCCGCCACTAGGTCGACCGTGATAACCAGCCACGTGCTCCGGTGTGACGCCGCTGGGAGCGGCGCGATGAGCCGGGCGTAGGGGGTGCCCGCGGCATGCGCAGTCGTGCTCTTGAAGCCGTGGGTGACAATGTCGATGCCGTGCAGGGTCTCGCTGTGCTTGTGCAGAAACTCGCCCAGTAGCTCCACGGGCAGCGAGACTGCTCCCGCATAGGAATCGCGGCCGAACGCGGTGGGAGCAATTGGCGCGACGGTGACTTCGAGCGCGGCGGAAACTTGCGTGCCGGAACAGCACACGCCGATGCGGTGGGTTGCGTACGGATCGGTCGTGTTGGTGACCGCGGATAGCGGAAAGTCCAGAAGATGCGCGGAACCGGGCGCGGTGAGCGGGCTGGCGAGGGCGCCCGGTATCAGGTCGATCAGGAGGCGGGCCCGCCAGGTCACGAAACACACGCCCGCGGCGGCGCAGGCGGATGCGGCGACAGCGGCCGTCGACCACCCCGCGAGTGCGGCTGCGAGCGCTACGCTGAGCGCCGCGGCCTGCGCGGCGACGACGCTGCGCAGAGGTGCTCTGCGGATGAGGCGCGCGACGAGCGCGTCCATATGTTCCCCCCTTATGGCACACGTTCGCGCTCGGCGCCGCCACCACGGCAAGTGACCTGCGCGAATGGTAAATCGCCCCCCAGCGTTCTACCCTCGCTACGAGCGTGCCTCGTTTGGGGGAATTATCGGGGTTCGCGGGCGTCAACCGCAAGTTCAGGGGAGGAACGGTGGCGGGCCAGGTTACGACGCGTACCCAAATCAGTGGGTATCGCTTTCTTCTACGGCGCATGGAGCATGCACTTGTCCGGCGGGATGCACGCATGCTCGCAGATCCGCTGCGCTCTCAGAACCGCGCGCTCGCGGTGGGACTGGTACTCGCGATGGTGGGTATCGGCGGTGCGGGGATACTCGCGCTTCTCAAGCCGCAAGACAAGGTCAAGGACTCGGTGATCGCTGTCGGACGGGATTCCGGCGCGATGTTCGTCCGTGTGGATGACACGTTTCACCCCGTGCTGAACCTGGCTTCTGCACGGCTTATTCTGCAGGACCCAGCCGAGCCGTCGATCGTCAGCGAAGATGACTTGGCGAAGTATCCGCGCGGCCCGTTACTGGGCATCCCTGGCGCACCGCAGACGCTGCGAGTTGATGAGTCTGACGGTTCCGCGTGGACTGTGTGCGACACCATCGGTGATTCGCCGCGGACCGCCGTCGTCGTTGGCGCGCCCGCGGGTGGTCAGGCCCGTGCGCTCACCCGAAGCCAGGCCATGCTGGTACGCCGAGACAGCCAGGACTACTTTGTGTACAACGGCGCGCGATCGCGAATCGATCTGTCCGACCTGGCGGTGGTACGCGCACTCGGGCTTGAGGGACTGCGGCCGAACATGGTCAGCGCCGGTCTGCTCAACGCGATTCCCGAAGCACCGCCGATTACGCCGCCGGTGATTCAGGCGAGCGGCGAGGCCTCCCCCTTTCTTAGCGGCCGCAAAGTCGGCACGGTTGTTCGGGTAGTTCAGGCGGACCGCGTGCAGCACTACGTCGTTCTGCGTGACGGCGTGCAGCCGGTGGGGGAGGCTGTGGCTGATCTGATCCGCTTCGCGGATTCGCTCGGTGCGGGGGAAATTCCTGTCGTTCCGCCGGACGCGCTAAAAAACGTCCCGGCTGGCGCTGGATTACCTGTGCAGACCTACCCCCGCAGCGCGCCTGAAGTGGTAGACGCCCCGGTGATCTGCCTGTCGTGGCAGCCTGACGAGGGCGGGCGAGTGTCTGTTCTCGCTGGTGCGGGGGTCCCAGTGCCCGCTGGTTCCAGGATGGTTGCTCGCGTCAGTCCGACAGCAGCGGAGGAAGGTCTCGCAGATGATGTGTACGTTGCGCCGGGTGGCGGCAGGTTCGTCCATCCCGTGGCGATTCGCAGCGCTGATGCGGGCAGGCCAGCGGGCAGCGCGGTGTTCGTGTCCGACACAGGCGTGCGCTTCGGGCTGAACTCCCGTGCGGACGCGGAATCCCTTGGCCTTGCGGGGGAATCGGCACCGGCCCCGGGGGTGATGTTGCGGCTGCTCGTACCGGGGCCTGCTCTCGGGCACGGCGAGGCCATGGTGGCCCACGACAGTGTCAGTGCATTTCGCCCACATAGTCGGGCCATTCGTTAACCGTCATTAGAGAGCGCGTGCTATCTTTTTCTGTGATCGATGCCATTATGACGTCAAATTGTGACTGAACCGTGTGGCATCCCCGGCGAAAGGCTGAGCGTGCGGCGCGTTGTCACTGCGGTAAGTCTCAGGGGGGCTTTGCTTCTCATCGTGGCGTTGCTCATTCCGGTTGTGCCCGCACAGGCGCAGCCCGCGATGCCTGCCGATGGCGGTCGAGCAGGCGCCGAGTGGGGTAGCACCACGGATGCTGCGCCGATGTACCCGTCGATCGTCGCGCAGGAAGACGTGCCGATCACGATGAGTGACGGCGTGACGATCCGGGCCACTGTTTACCGTCCCGCGGATGCGTCTGGCCAGCCGATCAATGAGCCGCTGCCGGTGGTGGTCAACCTCACGCCCTACACCCGGCTTGTCAACACGCTCGTCGACGCAATTAGCGAACACCCGGAGCTAGGCCCGTTGCTGCAGGCCGTGGTTCGCGACGCTGACCTCACAGGAACCCCATTCGACGGGGTCGAAGAGGTCGCGAGCGTCCTGCTCGGCGGTGGAGCGCGACTGCTCGGAATCAACCGCAACCTCATCCAGAACGGGTACGTGCAGGTCGTCGCCGACGTTCGCGGCACTGGTTACTCGCAGGGCGTGTGGCAGGTGTTGCAGGCGCGCGAGCAGCAGGACAGTGTGGAGATTCTGGACTGGATCAGTGCGCAGGAGTGGTCCAACGGCGACGCTGCCATCGCGGGGATCTCGTACTCGGCGATCAACGGTCTGCAGGCGGCTTCACACCGCCCGCCGTCACTCAAAGCAGTGTTTGCGGTGGAACCGGCCGAGGACCTCGCGCACGACATTGTGATGACCGGCGGCGCCGGCGGCATTGGTTTCATGCCGCTGTGGCTGACCCTGGTCAACACGCTCAAGTTTCTGCCATCCCTCGAAGCGTTGCTGACGGGTCAATTCGATCCAGCGTGGCTTGCGGACAGGATGGCTGAACCATACGTGCTGGGCGAGGAATTCCTGGAAGCTACCTTCCTGGCTGAAGGTATCGCCGCTTATGACGGTCCCTTCTTCGCGGGCATAAATCCGCAAGTTGAGCGGATCCAGGTGCCGACCTTCGTTTTCGGCTCGTACCAGGACATTTTTGCGCGCGGGCAGGTGCGGATCTTCGACCGGCTCCAATTGCCTCCCACCCACAAGAAGCTCGTCATGGGGGAGAACTATCACGCTAACCCAGGCTGGCGGATGGGAGAAGCGGGCCAGCCACCGCGGCTGGATGTGCTGGCGCGGGCGTGGTTCGACCGTTGGGTTCGAGGGGTGCCGAACGGAATCGACAACTACGGCCCGGTGGTGTCGGATCAGATGGGTGGTGGCTGGGTTACGACCACGTCGATCCCGCACCCGGGCTCGGAGTACCGCAAGCTGTTTCTGGATGCGGCGCCAAGCGGTTCGGCGGGACATTCCGCACACGACGGCTCGCTGAGAGAGACAGCAAGCGGCCAGGCCCGTTTGAGTGTGGCTCCGGGTGTTGAAAACGTGTGTTCGCGCGACTCCGCGCTCGGCACGGCAGGCCTGTTGGCCTTGCTGGGTTCGCAGTGCACTCGAGACGGACGGACGGCCGAACGCGATGCCGTCACCTTCACCACGGCGCCGGTCGCACAGCCCACCCAGATATCCGGGCCGATGAATTTGCGGCTGGTGACAAGGCACGACGCGCCCGAAGGGTTCTGGCACGTCACGGTGTCTGATGTTGCGCCAGACGGAACCTCGACCACGGTGACCAGTGGCGGCCTTGTGTCGTCTCGGCGCGCCATCGATCAGGCGCGCAGCACCACCACGCCGGACGGCGACTACATCGACGCGGTGCACCCACTAACCCGCGAGTCACGGCTGCCGGTCGTTCCGGGGGAGCGGACCGTTCTCGACATCGACCTGCGGCACACCGACGCGCTGCTCAAACCCGGCCATCGGCTGCGGGTCAGCGTTTTCGCGTCAAGTCTTGTGCGTTACATTCCGCTCATTCCGGACCTCGCAGCGACCGGCCTGCGGCCCCAGCACATCGACCTCGACCCGGCTGAGCCGAGTTGGCTGCTGTTCACCGAGAAGTAGGCGCATAGCATGAGTGCATGACTTCATTTGGTGATCTTCTTGGTCCGCAGCCGGTGTACTTGCCTGGGGACGAAGAGGCGGAATCGCAGCTGCTCAACCATGTGGACCCAGAGCAGGTCGCGGGTGCGCACCCGTCTGCATCGATCGCGTGGGCCGCGCTTGCTGAGCGCGCCCTCGACAATGGGCAGAATGTGACGGCGTATGCGTTCGCTCGTACGGGATACCACCGCGGTCTCGATCAGTTGCGCCGGCATGGCTGGAAAGGCTTCGGGCCAGTCCCGTGGAGCCATGAGGGCAACCAGGGCTTCCTTCGTGCGGTAGGTGCGCTGGCGCGGGCAGCGCAGGGAATTGGTGAGAACGAAGAGTACGCGCGCTGCCTCGATCTGCTCGAAGACTGTGACCCTCGAGCGGCCGGACACCTTGGTCTCGATTAGCGACGCGGATCGGCTGATTCGCCGGGTCGCGACGCGCGTCGCGACCCGCTTGCCGCGGCCCCTGCGCGTCCCAGCGCGGAGGTTTGTGCTCTCGGCTGTGCCGATCCTGCAATGCGCGATCGCGGCAGGCTTGGCGTGGTGGTTCGCGACGGAAATCGTTGGCAATCCACAGCCATTCTTCGCACCGATCGCGGCGGTCGTATCACTGGGGCTGACGCTCGCAACGCGGATTCGCCGTGTCTTCGAACTGCTGGCCGGTGTGGTCGTCGGGATCGGTGTCGGCGATGTTCTGGTGACGTGGATCGGTTCGGGGCCGTGGCAGATTGCGCTTGTCGTCGGGCTCGCGATGGCGGTGGCTGTGCTGGTAGATGGCGGGCCGATCATCACTATGCAAGCGGCGATATCGGGCGTCCTCGTTGTCACACTGATACCGCCGGGCGATGAGGCCGGCTATACGCGGATGCTCGACGCCCTCATCGGCGGCGCGGTGGGTGTGGTCGTGGTTGCGCTCGTTCCTACCCACCCCGTGCGACGCGCCCGGCGCGATGCGGGCGCACTCCTCGCGGTCGCGGGGAACGTGTTGCATCAGGTGGCGGACGGCCTCGAACGGATGGACCAAGCCGTCCTCGAAAAGGCGCTGCGGGAGGCGAGGGCCACCCAGCCGGGTATCGACCAGTTGCGGTCTGACCTCAAGGGCGGGCGGGATATCAGCCGTCTCGCTCCCATCTACTGGGGTGCCCGTGAGCGGCACAAGCGGCTTGCAGACACCGCTGATCCTATCGATGCGGCGTTGCGCAATATCCGCGTCCTCACGCGGCGCGCGCTGACACTCGTCAAGGACGGCGAGGCGCTGAACCCCGACATGGTGCGTCTGGTTGGCGAACTTGCCGAAGCGACGGATGTCGTACGCCGCATGGTGCTTGCTGATCCTGGTCAGCCCCCCGACGAGGCGGAGGCCGCACGGCGCCTGCGCACGGTGGCGCGTCGTGCCAAGCACGAAATCGTCGCAGATGGCGGCCTCTCCGCCGGTGTTGTCCTGGCTCAGACACGTTCCGTGCTAGTCGACCTTTTCCAGGTATCCGGAATGTCGCGGATTTCGGCGCTTGCGACGCTGCCGCCGACCGTCCCGCATCCCGCGGTTGAGCCGGAGGAAAGGCCAGACTAGGGGTCCGGTCCCTTTCCGCACTCTGCAGCGCTAAACGACGCGGCAGGGGGCTTCCCTGGTCTCAATGTCGTTTTGGGCCGCGTAGTGACGCCTAGCACCCTAGCATTGATAAATTAATGCGCATCTGTGCATACTTGGGTCAAGATCTGAACCGCGACAGAGGAGGCTGCATGGGTGCCGGACACGGCCACGGGCACGGGCTCGGGAGCGGGGGAACCGCAGAAAAGCCGACCCGTGCACGGATTCGCCGGATGCTCATCGGTCTCGCGATTCTCGTGGTTTTCCTGGCGCTCGAACTCACTGTCGGTCTGCTCATCAACTCGCTCGCGCTGATCGCGGACGCGGGCCACATGCTGACCGATGTGGTTGCGCTGCTGATGGGTGTGACGGCCCTGATGCTCGCCCACCGCGGCAGCCGCAAGCCTGGACGGACGTTCGGCTGGCATCGCGCCGAGGTGCTGACTGCCGTCGCCAACGCCGCACTGCTGATGGGGATCGCTGTTTACATCTTCATCGAAGCGATTGGCCGCATCGGTGACGCCCCGGAAGTGCCCGGACTGCCACTGATTCTCGTTGCGCTCGCGGGGCTCGCGGCCAACATCGTCGTCCTCGGCTTGCTGCGAAGTGGTTCGAAAGAGAGCATCGCGATGAAGGGCGCCTACATGGAGGTGCTTGCGGATGCGGTGAGCAGTGTCGGCGTTCTTGTCGCGGGCATCCTTACCCTGTCGTTCGGCTGGGTCTACGCGGACGTTGTCGTGGGTGTGCTGATTTCGCTGTGGATTGTGCCCCGGGCGCTGGCACTCGCCCGCACTGCGCTGCGCATTCTCACTCAGGCATCACCTGAGACCGTTGACGTCGCAGCGCTTGAGGCGGATTTGCGGGCACTTCCCGGTGTCGACGATGTGCACGACCTGCACGTCTGGACCCTGACGACCGGGATGGATGTGGTTACCGTGCACTTGACGACCCGCTCGTATAACCAGGCTGTGCTTCGCGCAGCGAAGGAGCTGCTCGGCAGCTATGGCCTCGACCACGCGACGGTGCAAATCGACTCGCCTGGGGAAACGAAGCAGTGCGAGGAGACCGTCACTTGGTAGGCAGGACCAGGCGCAGCGCCTCCGTGTGGCGGTAGAACGTGGAGCGAGTCACGATGCGTGGATGCGGAACACCATCGCGCACTAAGGCCAGTTCGTGGGCGCCCATCTGGATGGCGCGTCCAGCGACCCAGCGGCGGCGCATCAGCCGGTTCCGGACGACACAAGCCCTTAACCCAGGCATCTCGGCGGTGGGGTGGATCTCTACACCAGCGATCTCGCCCAGGAATAGCCGAGTATCGTCGACGTACGCCTCACCGAACAGTTCGGCGCCATGCGGGCCAGACACGCTGGCCTGGCCGACAAGTGCTATTCCCGCATCATCGCGGATGAGTGGCAGCTTGTGCGCCTCTCCAGTGAGAGCCAGCGCTGCGGCGCGAGTACCTATTGGCAGACCATAGCGCCGTGTCGCAGGAGTCCGCCGGGGCGCCACGTAGGCGACTTCGACGTCGAGCCGTTCGCGGCGCATCAGCCGGGTGACGACGGCCGCGAACGCCGCGTCGTTCCCGGCGACGATGAATCGGCTGGCGTCGGCGATCAGTGGGTCAATCGCTGCCCGCCCTGGTACCGTGTCGAGCGCATGATGCGGCAGCGCCGATAGGTTTGCAGGGACGGGTACTTCGCCGCATGCGAGGACAACAATGGTCAACACGCACTCCTGGGATAAGGTTGACGTCTGGTTGTGTGCGAATAACGACCTTAATGCCTGACCGGGAAGCGGCGGGCCGTGGCAGCAGCCAGATGCTAACAACAGGAGTGAGGGAATGCCGGCAATCGTCCTGATCGGCGCCCAGTGGGGTGACGAAGGTAAGGGCAAAGCAACGGACCTGCTCGGGGAGCGGGTCCAATGGGTGGTCCGCTACCAAGGGGGCAACAACGCGGGGCACACGGTCGTATTGCCGAATGGTGACCACTTCGCGCTGCACCTCATTCCGTCCGGAATCCTCACGCCTGGTGTCACGAACGTTATCGGCAACGGTGTCGTCGTCGATCCCGCGGTGCTGCTCGAGGAGCTTTCCGGTTTGGAAAAGCGGGACGTCGACACGTCCCGGCTGCTGATCTCCGCGGATTCGCATCTGCTCATGCCCTATCACGTCGCGATCGACAAGGTGACGGAGCGATTCCTCGGCAACCGGAAGATCGGTACCACGGGCCGGGGTATCGGGCCGTGCTACCAGGACAAGATTGCCCGGGTGGGCGTGCGAGCACAGGATGTGCTCGATGAGAGCATCCTCCGCCGCAAGGTCGAGGCCGCACTCGAGGTGAAGAACCAGATTCTGACCAAGATCTACAACCGCCGGGCTCTGGATCCAGATCAGGTCGTCGACGGTGTGCTCGAGCAGGCACAAGGCTTCAAACACCGGATCGCTGACACTCGTCTGCTGCTCGATCAGGCGCTTGGGCGCGACGAGATCGTGCTCCTCGAAGGTTCACAGGGCACGATGCTCGACGTCGACCACGGCACCTATCCCTTCGTCACGTCCTCGAACCCGACCGCGGGTGGTGCGGCAGTCGGTTCGGGTATCGGGCCGACCAAGATCACCACGGTGCTGGGCATCCTCAAGGCGTACACGACACGTGTGGGTTCCGGCCCGTTCCCGACAGAGCTATTCGACGAGTTCGGTGAGTACCTCGCCAAGCACGGTGGCGAAGTCGGCGTGACAACCGGCCGCGCCCGGCGCTGCGGCTGGTTCGACGCTGTCATCGCCCGCTACGCGACGCGTGTCAACGGGATTACGGATTACTTCCTCACCAAGCTGGATGTGCTGTCTGGGCTCGAGACGGTGCCGATCTGCGTCGGCTACCACGTCGACGGGGAACGCTGCGACGAAATGCCCATGACGCAGACGGGCATCCACCACGCCAAGCCGATCTACGAAGAGATGCCGGGCTGGTGGGAAGACGTCTCGCAGGCACGCCGCTTCGAAGACCTCCCGAAGAACGCGCAGAATTACGTACTGCGGCTCGAGGAACTCTCGGGTGCACACATCTCGTGCATCGGTGTGGGGCCCGGCCGCGACCAGACGATCGTGCGCCGCGACATCCTCGGCTGACTCGCCCGGCACGAGAGCTTTCAGCGTGTCGCCCAGGGAACTTTTCGTGCTCGGTACCGCAAGTGCGGTACCGACGCGTCAGCGCAACCACAACGGCTACTTTCTGCGATGGGGTGCGCAAGGCATATTGTTCGACCCAGGTGAAGGCACACAGCAGCAGATGCTGTGTTCGGGACTGTCCGCGAACGACATCACTCGGGTGTGCATCACCCATTTCCACGGCGACCACTGCCTCGGGCTGCCTGGTGTCATCCAGCGCATCGCGCGCGACGGCGTCACCCATGAGGTCGAGATCGCGTATCCCGCGGCGGGCGAAGCCTTCTTCGAAAAGCTCCGCTGGGCCAGTGAGTTCGTGCCCACGAGTGTGGTCGTGCCGCGGCCACTTTCCGGTCCGGCGCCAGCGCCATTCGGTGAGCCACTTGTCACCGCCTTGCCGCTGCGGCACAGCATCCCCGTCTACGGCTACCGGGTGGAAGAGCCCGAACGGGTCCATATGCGCGCCGGGGCTCTCGCGGCGAAGGGGGTGACCGGCCCGCCGGTTGGTGAACTGAAGGAACGCGGCGCCCTGACATTGCCGGACGGCGAGACGCTGTACCTCGATGACTACTGCGTCCGCGAGCCGGGCCGGTCATTCGCGATCGTCATGGACACCGGGTGGTGTGACGAAGCGATCGCACTGGCCCGCGGTGTTGACCTGCTCCTCATCGAGGCAACATTCCTGTCGTCTGAAAGTGAGCTGGCCGCGAAGTACCGGCACCTCACTGCCCGCCAGGCTGGTGAGATCGCGGCCGAAGCTGGAGTGCGGAAGATGGTCCTTACACACTTTTCGGAGCGTTACACCGCGGGCGGCTTCGAACGATTCGGTGAGGAAGCCGCCAGAGAGTTCAGCGGTGACATCGTTGTGGCCAGCGACCTTGACCGGGTCAGTTTTCCGGCTCGTTAGTCTCAGACCGCACCTTGCGACGCTCCCACTCCCGGTGCCCAAACGTTGCGCGTTTGATGTCCTCGTCGTCCTCGGCGCTTGAACCGAGCGCACCGGCCACCGTGCCGAGGGACGCGGAAAGCCAGGACAAGACGAGGTAGTCGCTGAACTGGGCTGGCCGTCCCAGCGTGGTACCAAGGAAATCTTCCGAAATAACCGTGAGCGACGCCGCGACCGTCGCAACGTAAAGCGCCGCGTACATAAGGGCGACCCCCGTCCCGATTGAGAGGACGGACACGACGTTGTACAGCGTGGCCTGACCCTTGCTGCGGTAGGCGGACGAGCGCTCCCACACGCGGTTATACACAATGAGCCATGCGACCATGGCGGTAATCGCGAGGACTGAAATGAATGCGAGCCGCAGCTGACTGAGTGAAACAGCCATTTCCCAGATGCTCGAATAGAAGATGCCGAACGCTGAGGCTGCGGCTGCCGCGGCCATCGCTGTCGACAGGCTGGGTACTAGCCGCCACGGCCGGTTGATCCGGATCATCCCCAGAACCAGCCGGGTACGTCCCAGGACGCGTGACGATGTCCGAAACACCCGAGTGTCCTCTGATGGTGCCGATGGTATTCTCGCCATTCGCAGTTCTGCCGCGGCGCGCACGATCGCGGCCCTGACCCGCGTCCGCAGCCGAATGACACCAAGAGCAGGCACTGACACGATCGCGGCTTGCAGGGCAGGTTCCGCGTCGACGACAAGAGGCCGTGTGCCGGACCGCCGGGGGAGTTCCGTCACGACGATGGTGAGATCCCACTCGTTGTCGCGAGCCGTCTCTGTCGCCGCCTCGCGGAGGTCGATTTCGCCTTCCGGACTTAACGGGACGGCGTGTGAAACCACTTCCACGGTGAAGCTGTGCGCACCGTCAATCCGCTCCCGGAGAAGGCCGGGAAGCTCATCTTCGACGCTGTGCGCCAGCCGCGCAGCGATGCCCGGATCCGCGAGAACGCCGACCCGGACTGTGCTTTCGCCTGCCATGTGCTCCTTTCTCTATACCTGTTTCTTGTTAACTTCTAGCAGGCCACCAGGAAAGCCGCCCCAGCAGCAACAATGTGGAGGGCACCAGCACGGCACGCACAAGCAGGATGTCGAGAATCAGGCCGATTCCGACGACAAAACCAAGCTGCGCCAGCAGGTATAGACCGCCCGACATCAGTGCGAACATTGTCGCTGCGAACACGATTCCCGCTGTCGTAATCACCCCGCCGGTTGAGCCGAGCGCACGGATCACCCCAAGTTCCAGCCCGCCGCTGCGTGAGCGTACACCCCGCAGCGTCGCGGCGGACTCTTCCCTGATACGGGTGATGACCAGCATGCTGTAGTCGGCCCCGACGCCGACGAGAACGACGAACGCAATCGGAATCACCGACCAGTGCAACGGTATACCGAGCATGTGCTGCCAGACAGCGACCCCGATGCCGATCGTCGCGATGTACGAGACGAGTGCCCACACCATGATTACCAGGGGTGCAACGACGCTGCGCAGCATCGCGATGAGGATCAGCGTCACCGCAGCGAGCGCAGTGAGCGCGACCAGCATGAAGTCCCGGTTGATTTCGCCTTCCATGTCGCTGTAAACAGCCGCAAAGCTGGTTGATGTGATGTCGGCGTCGGCGAGCACCGTGTTGTCGGTGGCAGCTTTTGCGGCTGCTCGCATCGCGTCGATTCGGTCGAACGACTCGCGAGTCAGCACACTTCCTTCCGTCAGCACGACCATGCGTGCTGTCTTCCCGTCGGGCGACAGAAAAAACTGACTGGCCGTGACGAAGCGAGGATCACTGAGCGCGAACTCCGGCAGATAGAAGCCCGAGCCAGGCCCGTTGAGGGCATGCGCGTGCATTCCGCCGAGGTGGTCTGTCGCGAGCTGGAGCCCTTCGGCGAGTTCGTCGAGCGTTCCCGGTATCCGTTGGGTACCGGCTGCTATCTCGCGTGCGCCGTCAGCAAGCGCGGCGATACCGTCCGCGAGCTCGCGGACGCCGTCGGTGAGTTGGCTGAGGCGTTCACGTGCGCCTGCGGTTGAGCCTTGGGCGGCTAGGTTGTCGAGGGAAGCGCCGAACTGGTCGGCTACCTGGTGCATTCGCCCGGCGAGCGCGGACATTTGTGCCGCTGAGTCTCGCAGGCCGGGACCTGCTGCTATCGCTGACCGCAGTGCCTGGGATGCGGCACCGCCGGTCACGTCGTCGACCCCGCGCAGCGCGGCTTGCATCGCGCTGCATCCAACGGTGTCACCGCAGTCGCCGTTCAGCGCGGGACCGAAGACGGTGGCGAGCGCGGTCGACGCACTGGAAACTGTTGCGACATTTTCGGTCAGTAGCGCAGAGATTCCGGAGAGTGCCGAGGCCGTCGTGTGGAGTTCGCTGACGGCGCCGCGAAGGTCCATGTCACCGCCGGAAGCTTCGCTGATTGTCACTTCAAGCAGGTCGACCGTCGTCAGGACATCATGTGCGAGCGCGGTGACTTCGTCCGTACCCGCGACGAGTTCGGGAATGCGCTGATTCGCCAAACCTGCGCCCTCAGCCAACTCGGTGGTTCCCTGAGCAAGGAGGAGCAGATCGGGGCGTGATGCCGCTATCCGGCTGGATGCCTCCGTGAGTCCGTCTGCCACGACCCCGGCCTGGTACCCCAGCGAAGCCGCGGGGAGCGGCGTGCCGTCGGGACGGGTAATCGACCGTACGACGGTTACTCCGTCGACATGAGCCACGGATTGCGCGATGAGTTCGAGCGCAGCGAGGTCCGCCGTGTTCCGCATGTCGTGGTCGGAGCGCACGATGATGTATTCCGGCAGAAGTTCATTGTTCGGAAAGTGTTTGCTCGCGAGTTGGTAGCCCTGGTTACTTTCGGAATCTGCAGGCTGAGCGCTGAACTCGTCGAAGTTGGTCTGATGGGTGAACGCGAGTGCAACAAGCGGCAGCATTACCGCGATGGAAAGAAAGAAAGCGGGCAGCGGGTGGCGGACCACGCGCGTGCCGAGGCGGCGCCACCGGCTTTCTGAGGTGCTTGCTGTATTACGCCGGTCGAGGCGCCCGCGCCGACCGAGAATCGCGAGCAGCGCCGGTCCAAGCGTAAGTGAAACCACGAGCGACACCAGAATGCCCACCGCGATGGGCGGTCCAGCGGTGCGGAAGATGCCAACTTCCGTGAACAGCATCGCCATGCATGCCGCGGCGATTGTGAGTCCGGACGCGATGATGACCGGTGATATGCCCCCAATGGCATCGCCGATGGCGTCAGTCAGCGAGAGTCCGCGCCGGCGCGCTTCATGAAACCGGCCGACGATGAATACGGCGTAGTCGGTACCTGCTCCGATGACGAGCGCAGTCATCAGTGCTGCGGTGAACATCGACATCTCGAGGATGCCGCCTGCGCCGAGCAGCCCCACCACCGGCCGCGCGAGACCGAGGCTAAAACCGAGAATGAGCAGTGCGAAGGCAACAGTGAAGGTGCGCCGGTACGCGAAGAGGAGCGCGATACTAATGAGAATGACACTGGCCCCGGTGATCACCGCCATGCTGTGCTCGACTGCCTGGAGCTGGTCTGACGTCGTCGCGACCGGACCGCTGAACTTCACCTCTAGGCCCTCGGGCTTGTCGAGTGACGCCGCGATATCTCGCACCGCATTGGTAGCTTGGGTCGCTTCGGTTGTCCCATTGTCCCCGTGTAGAACGGTCATGAGTGTGACTGCCTTGCCGTCTGCGCTAGTAGTAAGCTCGCGCGCTTCGGGCGTGGTCTGCAGATCAAGGATGTACGCCACATGTTCAGGGGTGTCGAGGAGGCGCTGCGCGAGCTGGTTGTAATAGGCGCGCTCGGCATCGCCGAAACCTTCGTCGCTTGCCATGACGAAGAAACCCACCGCCGAGGAGTCTGGGTTTCCGAAGTCACGTGACATTTCTGTGATAGCGATACTGGCCTGGTTGCTCTCCGGTATGAATGCTGCGGAGTTTTCGGCAATGACCCGCTCCAGCTGGGGAAACCCGACGTTCAGGGCGATCAGTGCGACAACCCAGAAGGCGGCGATCCACCAGGCGAATTGGGCAGCGGCTTTGCCGAGGCTGCGGAAGGCGGAGTTAAGAGCGCTGACCATAGAAGTCTCCTGAAGGGAAGGAGGCGGCATCCGCTCGCACAGCCAATACCGCGTACTATGCGACGCTGCATAGTATGTTGGACAGCATATGAAATGGGGGCTCGGGTAGCGTGTTTGCGAGCGGAATCGGAACGCGATTCACAAGCACCACACGAGAGTGTCGGGGCTCACAGGGATGAGGCTTGCCAGGTGCGAAACTGCGGGCCTCCCACAGGCTCGGGGCACGATCCGATTACAGGCAATCCAGATTGTGCCAATGTGCGTTGACACGGTTGTCGCGGCAACCTACTCTCGTAGTCAGTCCAATGTGGGACATCGTGACCAATACACTGCGAGGGGTAGCAATGACGCTTTCCATGGAGAACGCTGTGAACACCGGTCAGTACCCGGCAGCCGCAAGCAAGGACGCTGCGGCACCCAGCGACGCGTACGCAGAGACGCTAAAGACCCTCTCTGAGGGTTCCGTACGCAAGCACTTCGACCCGTTCGAAGACATCGACTGGGATTCGCCGGACTTCCGGGTCGACCCGACCGACCGGCGCTGGATACTGCCGAAAGCTGACCCGCTGGGGCGCCACCCGTGGTACCTCGCGCAGCCGGAGGACAAGCAAATCGCCATCGGTATGTGGCGGCAGGCCAACATGATGAAGGTGGGCCTGCAGTTCGAGAATCTGCTGATCCGCGGGATCATGCAGTACGTTTTCGACCTGCCCAACGGTGATCCGGAATACCGTTACCTCACGCACGAGGCCACCGAAGAGTGCAACCACACTCAGATGTTCCAGGAAGCGATCAACCGGATCGGTGCGGACGTGCCTGGCATGGATAGCGTTACGCGCAAACTGACCCTCGCGATCTGGCCTGCTGTGCGCTACTACCCGGACTGGTTCTTCACCATGGTCCTTGGTGGCGAAGAGCCGATCGACCACATGCAGAAGTCGGTTCTGCGCGCGGAGCGTGACCTGCACCCGATGCTGCAGCGCATCATGCAGATTCACGTCGCCGAGGAGGCTCGTCATATCTCGTTCGCGCATGAGCACTTGACCCGCAGCATCCCGCAAAGCAGCTTTATCAAGCGGCAAGTCCTCTCCGTGCTGTTCCCTGCCACCATGCGTGTGATGTGCGACATGATCCTCGTGCCGCCAGCCGAGTTCCGCAAAGAATTCGATATCCCGAAATCCGTGATCAAAGACCTCTACTGGCGCACGGAGGAGTCCGGAGAGACACTGCGCGGAATCTTTGGCGACGTGCGCGCTCTTGCGAAAAAAACAGGACTGATGACGCCGGTCGGCAAGGTTGTGTGGAAGGTGCTCGGCATTGACGGTCGCGAATCTCGCTTTCGCAGCGAGCCGTCACGCGATCAAGCCCATATCGCCAACATCACCCGGGCGGCGTGATAGCGAATGCCCCACGTCGTCACCCAGTCGTGTTGTAGTGACGCGTCATGTGTCTACGCATGCCCAGTCAACTGCATTCACCCAACTCCCGATGCACCGGACTTCCTCCAGGCGGAGATGTTGTACATCGACCCGGAGGCGTGCGTCGACTGCGGAGCCTGCGCTGAAGCGTGCCCCGTCGACGCGATCGTCCCGCACACGAAGCTCCAGCCACAGTTCAGCGACTACGAAGGCATTAATGCGGAGTTCTATCGTGAGCCGCGCTCCCGGACACCGCTGGCGCTGATACCGATCTCCGAGGTGAAATCGGATCCCGCGGCCAATCTGAGAGTTGCTGTCGTCGGATCCGGACCCGCCGCGCTGTATGCCGCAGACGAGTTGCTCAAACAGCGCGGTGTGCAGGTGAACCTGTTCGAGAAGCTTCCGACACCACACGGCCTGGTGCGCTACGGTGTCGCCCCCGACCACCAGTCGACGAAAAAGGTGACCAAGCTCTTCGCTCAGATCGCCGACCAGGACAATTTTGAGTACTACCTGGGCGTTGAGGTCGGCAAAGACGTCAGTGCGGCGGAACTTGCTCAGCATCACCACGCGGTGGTCTACGCCTACGGCGCCTCGGGTGACCGCAGCGTCGCTATTCCGGGGGAAGACTTGCCCGGGAGCGTCGCCGCGACCGAGTTCGTCGCCTGGTATAACGGACACCCCGAACATGCCAACCGTACGTTCGATCTCAGTTCCGAACGCGCCGTTATCATCGGCAACGGTAACGTCGCGCTCGATGTCGCGCGCATCCTCACCACCAATCCGGAGGAACTCGCAGCCACGGACATCGCGCGCCCCGCGCTTGCCGCGCTTCGCAAATCCAAGATTCGCGAAGTTGTGATCCTCGGCCGCCGCGGTGTCGCGCAAGCCGCATACACCCTGCCGGAGTTTCATGGATTGATCCGGAAGCACAACGCCACGCTGGTCATCGACAAAGATGAACTCGCCCTCGACGCTGAGACAACACGGCTGCGCAGCGAAGGGGCGCTCGACCCCCAACTCGAACGGAAACTCAGCCTGGCTGAAGAGGTTGCGCTCCATGTTCCTGGAACGGACCGCGATCGCCGTATTGTTTTCCGCTATCTGACGTCACCGACGGGCATTTTGGGCGATTCCCATGCTACTGGGGTGAGCGTTGTCCACAACACGCTCGTCACTGCAGACGACGGGACTGTCCGCGCCCAGCCAACCGCGACCAGCGAGGTGATCGAAACCGGTCTGGTTCTCCGCTCCGTGGGTTATCGCGGCAAGCGACTGGACGGCGTGCCGTTCGACGACGAGCGGTTTGTGATCCCGAACGAGGGCGGACGGGTTCTCGGACGGCCAGGCGGTTCGCCTGTGCCCGGCCAGTACACGTGTGGCTGGATCAAGCGCGGCCCGTCCGGGTTCATTGGCACGAACAAGTCGTGCGCGAAAGAAACCGTCGACAACCTGATCGCCGATTTCAACGCTGGCCTGCTCCCAGAGCCAGCCTCAGCGCCAAGGGAGTTTCAGCGGATCCTCCGCAGGCGACAGCCGAACGTCATTGATAGTGACGGATGGGCCCGGATTGATCAGGCAGAACGCGCACGTGGCGAGGCTGCGGGCGCTATCCGATGGAAGATCACGGATGTCGCCGAGTTGGTAGAGTCCGCTCGTGGTGCCGAAACGCGCGGCGTGAGCAGGTTCGTGCAGCGCATGGCGCGCCGCTGACGGTCACTGGGCGACGGATAGGCTCCCGTGGGCTTTATCCAGCGGTGCGAAAAGTGCGGTATCGGCTGCGAAGCGGACGAGTTCATTGATCTCTTCCGGCCGGTAGCCGCACCAATGCTCGGGCTCAGCGAGCGTGTCGCGGACGTAGACGACGGGCAGCTCTGAGTAGCCGAGGGACTGAACCATGCGGGCCGCAGCCGCGTCCTCGGTGACGTCGTAAACCTCGTAGTGGACCCCGTACCTGTCCAGTGCCTTTTTGGTCCGGTGACAGGCAAGGGAGCCTGGGGATGTGTAGACGCCGACATGCATACGCTTCGCCTGACTTCAGAGTGTTCATTTCCATTCACAGTCGCGCGCACCTTCATTGTTGCGCTCGTCCGCTTCAGGTCTTGCAGTGACACGCCGCCGTTTGTCGTACTCAACAACAAAATGCGGCCTGCTTTGTTCAGTTTTAACTGTCAGGGACCTCTTGCACAACGGCTAGATAACGATTCTTCAATAATCCACAGAATCGTCTTACGACTCGCGCTCAGCAAATCACCCGAGACTTGTTTTGCGACCAACTGTTGATATATGCGGGTGCAGCGCGGTGCCGCCGCAGGTCAGGGCTCGGTTCGGCCGGTCCGAACACGGGTCGCATTGGGACTACCCCTGCCCAGTAATCGTCGGCTTCGACATCGGCGAGGTCATCCGCGGGTGGTCCTTGCCGAACCCTTACCGACGCTTCAGAAGTGTCAAGTTCGAGCACTTGTGTCTGGGCAAGCTCCTTTTTCGTGGGCGGTCGTGAATGCGTCCATAGGCCGGGAGTCACATGCTCGACGATGGTCTCGAGGGCGGCTAGCTTCTGCTCTCGCCCGGTAACCGCGCGGGCGTGCCCGTGAATGACAGCTGAGCGGAAGTTCATCGAGTGGTGCGCGGCGGCGCGGGCAAACACGACCCCGTCGAGGTGAGTCACCGTGAAACATACAGCGGCGCCGGGTGCACTTCCCTCACGCAAGCTGCGTGCCGCGCTCGAGCCGTGAATGTACACACTGTCGCCGTTGCGTCCGAATATGGTGGGGAGTACGAGCGGCGCGCCGTCGATGCAAACCGCGAGATGTCCGACTATTGCGTCATCGAGCAGCCGATAAAGCTCCCTCCGGTCCGTGCGGGTGCGGTCACGCCGGCGTGGCGTGCTGCGGGGAGTAGGTGAGAGCGGCGTATAACTCGTCGTCATAAGCTAACCTTCCCAAGCAGCAGTGGTGCTGTGCACGGGCCAATTCGCCGCTATTTCAGGGGGCCACTTATGCCGGTGGATTTACCCATAGCCATTGATCGATCGTCTGGCACGCCCCTGCCCGCGCAGGTGGTCTCTGAGGTTCATCGCCTCTGTACTGCCGGAGTGCTCAAGCTCGGTGACAAGCTGCCGTCAACCCGCGGGCTCGCAGATGCGCTGCGCGTCTCCCGCAACACTGTTGCGGCCGCATACGACCAGCTCATAGCTGAAGGCTGGGTTGTATCGAAGCACGGAGCCGGGACATTCATTGATGCACGTTCGCCGCAGCCGCCCGCCCCAGCGTCACGACCTGTTCAGGCCGCTGGTGAGTCAGAGACCGCACAGCTGATCCGGCTTGTGCCTGGCGCTGCGCTGCCGGGCGGGGTTGCGAAAGCAGCCTGGAGGCGCGCCCTCCGTGCGGCGGCCGACACCGCGGCTCAGCCCTGGCCGTGTGACATTGCTTTGCCGGAATTCGCGGACGTGGTGAGCCAGCAACTCATCCGGCACCGCGGGTACGCGCAGTCCGAGGTGTTTGCGACAGCGGGGACCGCCGCCGTGATCCATGAACTTGCGCTGGCAGCGGGGCGCTGCCTCCGTGTGGGCATTGAAAATCCGGGATGGCAGCGGGTTGCCCGTATCCTGCGGCGCTGCGGACATGAAGCCATACCCATTCCCGCGGATGAGGACGGGGCCACGGTGCCAACAGGAAAACTCGATGCCATCGTCGTGACGCCGGGGCATCAGTTCCCGGCGGGTGTACGTATGAGCGCGCCGCGCCGCAGCCAGCTGGTGGAATGGGCCCGGCGGCACGAGGCCTGGATCGTGGAGGACGACTACGACGGCGAAATCCGTTACGACTCAGCGCCGCTGCCGCTGTTGATCTCGCTCGCGCCCGACCGCGTCATCCATCTGGGGAGTTTCAGTAAGATTCTGAGTCCCGAACTCAGCACTGGATGGCTGCTGGCGCCAGCAAGCGTCATGGCGGTGTTGCGTGACCATCGAGTGCGCACCGGCTTCCGTCCCGCTGTGCTTGGACAGCGGGTGATCGCCGCATTGGGCGTGCACGGAGACCTTGATCGGCACCTCAAGCGTGTGCGTACTGAACTGGCGTGGCGGCGTGACGCACTCCTCCGATCCCTTGGCGCCGGGCGAGTCACTGGGGCGTCGTCCGGCTCACACGTCGTTGTGCCCGTACCGTCTCGCCTCGCTGCGCCGATTGCGGCGAAACTGGAGCGTCAGGGAGTGCTGGTCCACACCCTGGCGCACTACTGGTCTGGGGCGGGGGAGCCGCCGGGCGGACTTGTCCTCGGGTATGCCGGGGTGAGTAGGGACGATCTTCAGCGCGGTCTGGCTGCGGTGAAAGCCGCCCTCGACTTCCCAAATCCACCTGCGTACGTCAACCAGAACCCGTGAAATCACGAGGTTTTGCTTGACCTGCATAGGCGGATTGGGGCGGTGGAGTGCGAAGCTGGGGCGATGAAGGCGCTCATGTTTGATGTCCAGGGGACGGCCACCGACTTCTACACACCCGTCCTTTCCGCCCTCGAAGAGGCAAGTGGCGGGCGCAGCCCGGAGACGGACTGGGGCGCGTTCGTCAACGAGTGGCGGTCGATGTATTTCGAAGCGGTCGATGATATCCAGCAGTCCCGGGACGACTGGGTGAGCGTCCACGCCGTTTACCGCGCAGCGCTTGATGAGCTCCTCATGGCGTACAGCATCACCATTTTCAGCGATGAGGAGTGTGAGAAGCTCGCTGGTGCCTGGCAGACGCTCACGCCGTGGGACGACGTGGTGCCAGGAATTCGGCGCCTTAACGAGCGATTCGTGACGGCGACGCTGTCGAATGCCGATGTCTCCGCGGTTGTGCGGATTTCTCGTAGCGGGGGCATCCCGTGGAACGTGATCTTCGCGGCCGAGATGTTTGGGACGTTCAAGCCACATCCGCGTATCTACCTCGAAGCCGCGCGGTTTCTCGGCCTGCCGCCGAAAGACATCATGATGGTCGCGTCCCATAAGTACGACATCCGGGCAGCGGCAGCACTCGGCTTTCGGACAGCGTTCGTCGCTCGGCCGCACGAGTACGGTCCCAGCGTGCACGCAGACACAAAGTTCGAAGATGAGTTCGACATCAATGCGCGGGACTTCCTCGACCTGGCGGACCAGCTAGATTGCCCGCCCCTCCCCAATTCATCTGTGTAAGTCAACGGAAACCCCCGAAATCGAGGGGTTTTGGATGACTTACGGAGGCAGATTTGGGAGACGGAGAGATCAATCCGGGGTTACCGCCCGACGAAGACTCGTCACCGCCTGGCTGAGTACCGCAAACGCTGGGCCTTGATTGCGATTCACGAGATCGATAGAGGTGTAGAGCAGCGCCCAAATGAGGTTCTGCACCCACTCAGGGCTCAGTTCCGGGTCGATTGTGCCGTCGCGGTGCCCGCGCAGAACGACGTCGATCAGTTCCTGGTCGACGTCGCCGTGCTGGGCCCACTCCTCTTCCTCATAGACGCCCGGCGTCAGCAGCAGGACCTTCAGCAGATCACCGATTTCGAAGTAACTTTGGAGCAAGCGCACGACCGCCTCGCGTCCGGTGTCTCGCTCCAGCCGGGCCTGATGGGTGGCGTCGGTGATCGCGCTCACTGCTCTCGTGCTGAGTTCTTTGATCAGGGCAGCACGATCGGGGAAGTACCGGTGCAGAGTGGTCCGCCCAACCTGTGCCGCCTCGGCGATCTCGCCGAGCGATGCGGTCGGGCTGGTGGCGAGGACGCGGATCGCAGCGTCGACGATTGCCTGCTGCGTTCGAACCCGGCTCCCGGATGTTGTCTGCACACGTCATAGTGTAAAGGCTTCTCAAAGCGGAACATGTCATCTCTGTAAGGTAAATTGATTGACCCTAATGGAACAATAGTGTTCCATTGGGGTATGACTTCGTTCGGTAAAGAGGAGCGCTGGAGCAACCTGCGCGTGTTGATCGCGTTCGCACGCCCCCAGTCACGCGCGCTAGCTCTGGGGTTGCTACTTGCCCTCGGTGGCTCAGCGGCAGAACTCGCGACGCCGATGATCACCAAATGGGTGCTGGATTCCCTGGAGGCAGGCGTCTCCCTCCGGGCGCCGATCCTCGCACTGCTCGTATTGCTGGTGCTCGGTGCTGCCTTTGGGTGGGGGCAATGGGTCGTACTAGGCTCCGCTGCGGAGCACGTTGTGTTCGGTGCGCGCACCACGCTGATCGGCCGGTTCCTCGGCGCAACAGTCCCGGCGCTGCAGAAACGAAGCGTCGGAGAGTACGTGACCAGGACGACGTCGGACACTGTACTGCTTCGGGAAGCCGCGTCATCATCAATCGTCGGCATCATCAACGCCGTGGTGCTCGGCATTGGCACGCTGGTGATGATGGCGGTGCTCGACCTGACCTTGCTCGCGACGACGGCTGCGGCAATCACCGTCGTCATCGTGATGTTTGGGGTCCTGATGCCGCGGATCGCCGTCGCGGAGGCGAAGACGCAGGAATCTGTTGGCCGGCTCGGCGGACTTATCGAAGGCAGCTTGCGTGCGATCCGCACCGTCAAAGTGTCACGCGCTGAACAGCGCATCTTGCAGCGCGCCCGCGGCGATGCGGAGGACGCACGGACGCATTCGATTACGGCGGTGAAAGTCACGGCCACGGCGTGGACCATCGCCTGGACCGGTGTGCAAGCTGCGGTCATCGTGATCCTCGGCTTCGGGGCGTGGCGGGTAGGGCAGGGGGAGCTATCCGTCTCGACGCTCATCGCCTTCCTGCTCTACGCGTTCACCTTGCTCGGCCCGGTCTCCGAGCTCGCGCAGAACGTCTCGTCGCTACAGTCCGGGATCGCCGCTGCCGTGCGGATCCGGCAGATGGACGCCCTTACTCAGGAGACTGAACATGCAACGACTGGCCGTTCGATAGCGACACCAGCCGGTGTGCGCGGCGGGCGGGGGATCGTCGAACTCGACGACGTCACGCACCGCTACGACGGCGCCGCGAGCAATGCGCTGGAGAAGGTCACGCTGACAGTCCCGCGGCGCGGTCATCTCGCGATCGTCGGCCCCTCAGGGGCAGGAAAGACGACCCTTGTCTCGCTTCTGCTGCGCCTGCTTGAACCAGCCAGCGGATCACTCAGTCTCGCGGGGCGCGAATACGGGACACTGTCACACCGCGAGATCCGCGCCCACATGGCCTACGTCGAACAGGACACGCCAGTAATTCCGGGCTCGGTGCGGGACAACGTCGCTTTCACCTACCCGGACGCCGCTGATGAGGAGATCTGGCTGGCGCTGGAGCGGTTGCGCCTCGCAGATGTCGTGCGGGAACTCCCGGATGGTCTTGACACAATGCTCACCGCCTCGTCGCTCTCTGGCGGACAGCGGCAGCGCATCGCGATGGCTCGGGCAATTCTCCGCCCCGCTGATCTCCTCATTCTCGATGAAGCAACTGCTCAAGTGGACGCTTTGACGGAAGCCGCGATCGTCAGTTGTGTCGAGGAGATCGCGCGGGAGCGGTCGGTCGTCACGATTGCTCACCGGCTGTCCACGGTTCAGCATGCTGACGAGATCATCGTCCTGGCCGACGGGGTGATCCGTGCCCGTGGGACGCACGATGAATTGCTCCGCACCGATGAGTTGTACCGCGGACTGGTGACCGCAGCCCAGCTCGAAGGGGCCACTGTTTAGCCGAGTAAGGGAGGATCAACAGATGACAATTCTCGTGACCGGAGCTACCGGAGGGATCGGGAGGCTCGTCGTGGACGCACTGATACGGCGCGGCGCCACCGGCATCCGCGCGCTGACAGTTAATCCGGAACGGGCGCAGCTGCCGCCTGGGGTCGAAGTCGCACGCGGCTACGTGGGGAAACCCGAGACGCTCTCTGCCGCGCTCGAAGGGGTCGAGCGCATGTATCTCGCGCCGGTCCCAGAGACTGCAGCTCAGGCGCTGGAGGTGGCCCGGACCGCTGGTGTCTCCCGTGTCGTCGATCTCTCTGGCGGCGGCCACTGGCAGGAGATGGCAGACGCCGTGGAGGCGTCCGGTATCCCGTGGACACACCTAGGACCCGGTGAGTTCATGTGGAACTTCGCGATGTGGGCTGACGAAATTCGCGCGGACGGCGAGGTACGTGACCCGCACCCCGAGGCAGCCAACGCCCCGATCGATGAAATCGACATCGCTGACGTTGCGGCGGCCGCCCTGCTCGAGGACGGGCATGTGGGCAAGTACTACGACATGACGGGCCCCGAAACGCTCACTCGCGCGCAGATGCTCAGCCACATCGCTGCAGCCCTCGGACGCGACATCCCGATGGTGAAGATCAGCCGGGAGGAAGCAATCGAGCGGCTGCGGCCCGGCATGGGGGAGTTTGCGGAGTGGTTCGTCGACACTCATGGGGAGCTCGTCGGCAATCCCCAGCAGCCTTCCGGTGTGGTCGAGGAGATCCTCGGGCGCCCCGGCACGACGTTCGCCGCATGGGCGCGGCGCAACGTCGCACAATTCCGGTAGCTTACTGAACGATCGCGCCCGGCTCGTGCTCACGCGTTGCGTGCCGGTGCGCGACTATCAGAATGCCAATAACGATCGCCATGCCAAGCAGAATCAAACCCGACGTGGCGACAACATTGTCGGTGGGGGCGAGGATTTCGCGGCGCTCCTCTTCCCACGGCTGCCACGGCCACAGCGCCCGCAGTGACCCGAGCAGCAGACCTGTCATGACGACCAGCGTCAGATGGTGGTAGTGCTCGAGCAGCCACTGCAGCAGTTTTACGAACAGCGACAGGCCGATGACGGCGCCGAACGCGAACAGTGCGAGATATCCAAAGTCGCGTTCGTTCACGGCGTTAATCGTCACGGTGTACATGCCAAAGGCCAGCAGCATGAACGAGCCCGAAACACCCGGGAGCACGAGCGCGCAGATGGCGACCGCTGCCGCGCCGATGATGAGCAACGGGTTGGGATCGGTGATCTCGGTTGGTGGCAACCCCGTGAGGAAGAACGCGGCCGCTGCGGCGAGGAATGCCACGCCGTAGTTCGCCGCAGTCCAGGGCCGCCCCGAGCCGGTGTACGGAACCCAGAGGGAGGCCAGCACAAGCCCGAAGAATAGGGCGAACGAATACTGCGGGTAGTTCTCCACGAGCGGAGCGACGACGCGGGCAGCAACGACAAGCATCACAGCCATCCCAGCCAGGACGCCGATCACGAGTTGCCAGTGCACTCGCCGGAACTCGGTGAGAGCGCGCTCGCTGCCTTTACCGCGCGGAAGGTCAGTGGCGGCGATCCGAATGCCGCTTACCGCGTGCCCAGCGGACGTGATCAGTCGGTCGTAAATGCCCGTGATCAACGCGACCGTGCCGCCGCTGACTCCGGGGATCACCTCCGCGGTGCCCATGAGACCACCGCGGGCGACATTCAACAGGTGGGTGCCCGTACCGTTCGACATGGCGTCTAGGGTATGCGGCGAGCGGCGGAATCGGTGGGATGTGTGTCACGCACAGCCCCGGCGACGCGGTCATATACCCGCTTTGGCCTGTCGCACCTGCGATTTCGTCCGCTGTGACGTCTAGCTCAGCTGGCTAGAGAAACTGGCTGCTGAGGAAACCAGCGAACAGGATCGCGAACCCACCGATCTCCACGGCGATCAGCGCGAACATGAATGCGTGAGTACCGCGGACCGGTGCGGCGAACTGATTGTCCGTGTCTTGCCGCCAGCCGTGAACGGCGTACGTCGTGATCGCCGCGACGAAGAAGAACACCACTGCCAGCACGCTCGCCAGGTTGACCGCCGTCGGCCATGCGCTGAGTTCCGCAAACGGCGCGAGCAGCAAGGTGGCGAATGCGTACATCAGGGCGGCGCGATGCGCGATGTCGACGTACGGGTGGGCTTGATGGCGGGGCGACTTCGCAATTTGCGCATACTTCCACACGCCTAACACGAGCGCGCCCAGAAAGATGAGGCCCGCCGCTGTGAGGGCCACTTGTGTCTCGAGTGCAAGCTGGATTTCCATCACCCTGAAAATAACTCACCGGGCCTCACATCCACGCACCACAGGCGCTAGTCTCGACACGTCGATGTGGCCGTCGCGGAGGAGTCAACGTTGATCATCGGAACGCCCCTTAGTCAGCGCACCACGCGTGTCATGCTGCTTGGCGCCGGCGAACTGGGCAAGGAAGTGATCATCGCTTTCCAGCGGCTTGGGATCGAAGTGGTTGCTGTGGACCGGTACGAGAACGCACCCGGCCATCATGTGGCGCACCGCGGGCACGTCATTGACATGACGGACGCGGACGCACTGCTCGCGCTCATCGAGCGGGAGCGCCCAACGTACGTCGTGCCGGAAATCGAGGCGATAGCGACGGGCACCCTCGCTGAGGTGGAGCGGCGCGGTCTCGCAGAAGTCATCCCGACGGCGCGCGCCACGCAGCTCACGATGAACCGTGAGGGCATCCGCCGTCTCGCGGCTGAAGAACTGGAGCTGAAGACGTCTCCGTACGCATTTGCGGATTCCTTCGCTGAACTGGAGGAGGCGGTCCAGCGGATTGGCTACCCATGCGTGGTGAAGCCCGTCATGTCGTCGTCCGGCAAGGGTCAGTCGGTCGCGAGCGATCCTGACATGCTGAAGTCTGCCTGGGATTATGCGATGGCGGGCGGACGTGTGAAGGGCGGCCGGGTCATCGTCGAGGGCTTCGTCGACTTCGACTACGAAATCACACAGCTGACTGTCCGTGCCCTGGACGAGGGTGAAACGCGAACGTACTTCTGTGAGCCGATCGGCCATAAACAGGAGCGCGGCGACTACGTCGAGTCGTGGCAGCCACACCCGATGTCCCAGGCTGCGCTGGCCGCTGGGCGGGATATCGCGGAGAAAGTGACCACTGCGCTCGGTGGACGCGGCATCTTCGGAGTCGAACTGTTTGTCG
Organism: Hoyosella sp. YIM 151337; assembly: GCF_026041215.1. GTDB lineage: Bacteria > Actinomycetota > Actinomycetes > Mycobacteriales > Mycobacteriaceae > Hoyosella. The sequence continues at coordinate 64,740 of NZ_JAPEIQ010000004.1, read as the reverse complement.
CTGGCGATGACGTGTACTTTTCTGAAGTCAGCCCCCGCCCACACGACACAGGACTGGTTACCCTGGCGACGCAGCGCCTCTCCGAATTCGAACTGCATGCGCGCGCGATCCTGGGCTTACCTGTTGATGTGGCTTTGCGCTCGCCAGGCGCTTCTGCGGTGATTTACGGGGGCGTTGATGCGAAGACCGTCCGTTTCGAGGGGGTGCCGCAAGCGCTCGCAATGCCCGGCGTGGATGTGCGGCTTTTCGGGAAACCGGAAAGCTATGAGTTCCGGCGCATGGGGGTGGCTGTCGCGAGTGCTGACACTGTGGACACGGCCCGGAAGCTGGCGCGTGACGCGGCAGCTTGCGTGAAAACAATCGCATGGGGCTGACTGGCGAGATTGTTGTCGCCCTCGTCATCGCGGTCGGCATCGCCGGCATTATCTTGCCGGTGCTGCCTGGCGTGTTTGTCGTCTTCGGTGCGATCTTGGTGTGGGCGCTGGTCGAGGGCACGCAGACGGGCTGGATCGTGCTCCTCGTCGCCACTGCTTTTCTGGTCGTGACCGGTGTGTTGCAGTACCTTTGGCCGGGCCGGTCTCTGCGTGCGGCCGGGATCCCGATGCGATCTATTGTCGCCGGGCTGGTGGCGGCGGTGATCGGTTTCTTCGTGATTCCGGTGATCGGCCTGTTCATCGGGTTCATTGGCGGTACTTTCCTGGCCGAGGCGGCGCGGATGCGAGAGCCCAGCGCGGCATGGCACGCGACGATTCACGCTACCAAGGCTGTTGTGGTGTCCACGCTGATTCAGCTGCTCGGTGCGCTGGCGGCAGCGGCCACGTGGGTGATCGGCGCGTGGGTGATCTGACTGCGCTCCGCCAAACAAAACACCCGCTCTGCGCAGAGCGGGTGTTTTGTGCGTAAAGCGGGAGGTTGCGGAAAGTCAGCCTTCGGCACCGCTGGCGCGGAGCATTTCGTCGCGTTCGACGACTTTGATCCGTTCGCGGCCGTGCGGCTCGCCAAGTGAGCGCTCGTGCGCGTCCAAGCGGTACCAGCCGTCCCACGTGGTGTAGGGGACACGCTGCTTGTCGAGGAACTCGATGATGTCATCCTTGCCAGGATATTCAGGGGTATCGAGATTCGGAATGTCCTCGATGAGGCAGGCAATCGTTTCGTTGGCGTCACCCTTGGTGTGGCCGATCAAGCCGATCGGGCCGCGCTTGATCCAGCCGGTGACGTAAATCCCGTTGAGCGGCTCGCCGTTGTCACCGATGACGCGGCCGGCTTCGTTCGGCACGGTTCCTGCTTGCTCATCAAACGGCAGCTTGGCGATGTTCTCCGACAAGTAACCGACCGCGCGGTAGACGGCGCCTACTTCCCATTCGTTGAACTTGCCGGTGCCGCGGACATTGCCGGTGCCGTCGAGTTCGGTGCGCTCGGTGCGTAGCCCGACAACCTTGCCGTCTTCGCCGAGGATCTCGGTCGGGTTCTCGAAGAAATGCAGGTAGATCTTGTTCGGCAGGCCCTGCGGGTCACGGATCGCGTAGTCCTGAATGATGTTCGCGACCTGATCGACGATCTTCGATGAGCGGCGCGCCACCTCGGACGCCTCGTCGTAGTCGATGTCTTCGGGATCGACAATCACTTCGACATTCGGCGAGTGGGACAGTTCTTTGAGTTCGAGTGGCGTGAACTTCGCCTGGGCGGGCCCGCGACGGCCGAAGACGTGAACCTCGGTGGCCTTGTTCGTCTTCAGGCCTTCGTAAACGTTGTGCGGGATCTCGGTCTCGAGCAGTTCGTCGGCGGTCTTGGCGAGCACCCGGGCCACGTCGAGGGCCACGTTGCCGACGCCGAGGACAGCGACTTTCTCCGCGTTGAGCGGCCACTCGCGCGGCACATCAGGGTGTCCGTCGTACCAGGACACGAAATCGGCGGCGCCGTAACTGCCGTCAAGTCCGATACCGGGGATACTCAGCGCCCGGTCCGCGTTCGCGCCTGTCGCGAAAATCACAGCGTCGTAGTACGAGTGCAGCGTGCCGAGGTCGATGTCGGAGCCGTAGTCGACGTTGCCGAACAGCCGGACCTCGGGCTTGTCCAGCACCTTATGCAGCGCGGTGATGATGCCTTTGATGCGCGGGTGGTCAGGCGCGACGCCGTAACGGATCAGCCCGAACGGCGCAGGCATCCGTTCGAAAATGTCGATGCTGACCCCGCGATCGGACGCGACATCTGATTTCATCAGGGCATCTGCGGCGTAAATACCGGCCGGGCCGGAGCCGACGATCCCCACACGCAAGGGCCGATTCTGGTCAGTCATCGTCAAGCGCTTTTCCTCGTTCCGAAGCGGACAGTCGACTGATCAGTGTAGATTAGATCCTTGGGTTGCGGCACTGCACGTTAGTATCGCCATACTTGCTCCGCAGCTCCGGCTCACAATTTTCGCGCCCTAATGTGCATCACCTGCCCTCCGTATGAAACCCTGTAGAGGTGAGCTACGCAGGTGATTTGACCCCTGAACAGGCCTGGGAACTGCTGCGTGATAATCCGCAGGCAGTGCTTGTGGATGTACGCACCCAGGCAGAGTGGAACTACGTAGGTGTGCCCGATATCTCATCTTTGGGTAAGCGCACCGTCCTTGTGGAGTGGCTGAAGTTCCCTTCTGGGGCACGCAACGCGGATTTCCTCCATGAGCTCACGGCGGCAGGAATCACACCCGAACAGCCCATCGTGTTCATCTGTCGCTCCGGGCAGCGCTCGATCGGCTCTGCCCAGCTTGCGACGTCGGCGGGGCTGGGGCCGTCGTACAACATGCTCGATGGCTTCGAAGGCGCGCTCGACGAGGACGGCCACCGCGGTAAAGCGGGCTGGCGCGCGCTCGGATTTCCGTGGAGGCAGTCGTGAGCATGCCGCCGCGCCGGGAACTCCCGGACACTGTGCGCCCTGACACTATCGCGGTGCGCGGTGGTCTCACCAGATCGGGATTCGAAGAGACAGCTGAAGCGATGTACCTCACCTCGGGGTACGTCTACGAGTCAGCAGGTGCCGCGGAACAGGCGTTTATCAACGGTGACCGCTACGTGTACTCCCGCTACGGCAACCCGACTGTGGCGATGTTCGAGGAGCGGCTGCGGCAGCTCGATGGTGCTGAAGCGTGCTTTGGCACCGCGAGCGGCATGGCTGCCGTTTTCGTCTCGCTGGGGGCGCTGCTGAAGGCGGGGGACCGGCTGGTCGCGGCGCGCAGCCTGTTCGGCTCGTGCTTTGTCGTGTGCAACGAAATCTTGCCGCGCTGGGGGATAGAGACCGAGTTCGTCGACGGCGAGGATCTCGATCAGTGGGAGCGCGCGCTCTCGAAACCGGCTGACGCAGTGTTTTTCGAGACGCCCGCGAACCCCATGCAGACGCTTGTCGACGTGCGGCGAGTCAGCGAGATGGCGCATGCCGCAGGAGCGAAAGTCGTGCTCGACAACGTCTTCGCGACACCGCTGCTGCAGCGCGGATTCGAGCTGGGCGCGGACATCGTTGTGTATTCGGGCACGAAGCACATCGACGGTCAGGGACGTGTGCTTGGCGGCGCGGTGCTGGGGCCGAAGGAATACATCGACGGCCCCGTGCAAACGCTGATGCGCCACACGGGACCGGCCCTGAGCCCGTTCAACGCGTGGGTGATGCTAAAAGGCCTGGAAACCCTCGGAATCCGGGTGCGGCAGCAAACCGAATCGGCGCTGAAGATTGCCCGTTACCTCGATGAGCATCACGCGACGCGCTGGGTGCGGTACCCGTACTTGCCCTCGCACCCGCAGCATGACCTAGCGAAAAGCCAGATGCTCGGTGGTGGCACGGTCGTCACATTCGAACTTGACGCGCCGGACGGCAAGGCGAAGGCGTTCGAGGTACTCGACAAACTGAAGGTCATTGACATCTCGAACAACCTAGGGGATTCAAAGACTCTCATCACACACCCGGCCACAACCACCCACCGGGCCATGGGGCCGGAAGGGCGGGCCGCGATCGGTGTGTCAGATGGAGTTGTGCGCATCTCGGTGGGTCTCGAGCACGTCGATGACCTGCTAGACGACCTCGAGCAGGCACTCAAGTAGCGCGCTAGTCCCGGCCGCGTCCGGTAAGGCTGTCGCGCAGGCGGTCCAGCAGTCCGGTCGCGGGCCCGGCGAGCCTGTTTGCTGGCGGCTCGTCGGGGGCGCTGGGGTGCGGCCTGGTCGGCGCTTTGCCTTTCACACGCTCCACCCTGCGGCCGAGCTCGACGAGTTCGGCCGGGCTGAATATTTGGCGCATGTGCGGGAAGATCTCGTTCTCTTCTTCCGCCACGTGCGCGCGAACTTCTCGCATAAGCAGCACAAGCTGGGCGTCGAAGTCGGGGTCGTCAGCGTCGAGGCTGTCGAGAATGTGCATGGTTTCTTCGGCCTCGGCGTGCTCGTGCTTGGCCCGCTCGGCCTCTTCCGCGCTGACCTTCTCTTTTACCGCCGGATAGACCTCCGTCTCCTCGGCAACAGAGTGACGGACGAGTTCAATGATCACTTTATCTGCGAGAGTTTTGCGCCGTGTCGCGTTATCTCGAGTATTGGGCAGAGATTCGAGTTCGGAGAACATCTCCTCGACTGCGCGGTGGTCGTGCATCAGGATCTCGATGACGTCGCGCTGCTGTTCACTCACTGCAGAGCTTCCTTTCCTGGGCTGCCGGGCGCGCTGCTGTACAGGCGTGTCTGCGTTCCGGTCCGGCTACCCGCGACACCTCGCGGGAAACCGCTGTCGTGCCGTTGAGTGCGGGTTCCCGGGTTTTCGCACGTCTAGGCTGAGGAGGGGCGCGGTGATCAGCGCCGAACCCGTTGACATGATGTGCGCATGACTAAGGAGCTTTGAGTGTTGAAGTTGGGTTACAAGGCTTCGGCCGAACAATTCGCCCCGCGCGACCTCGTCGAGTTCGCTGTCTATGCCGAGCAGCGCGGCCTGGATTCCGTCACGGTGAGTGACCATTTCCAGCCATGGCGCCACACCGGCGGGCACGCGCCGTTTTCCCTCGCTTGGATGACGGCGGTCGGTGAGCGCACCAACCGTGTTCTCATCGGCACCTCGGTCATGACGCCCACCTTCCGCTACAACCCCGCGGTGATCGCCCAGGCCTTCGCAACGATGGGAGTGCTCTACCCGGGACGCATCATGCTCGGTGTCGGTACTGGAGAAGCGCTCAACGAAATCGCGACGGGCTTCAACGTCACCGACGACCATCCGTGGCCCGAGTTCAAGGAGCGCTTCGCGCGGCTGCGCGAAGCTATTCGTCTCATGCGGCAACTGTGGACGGAAGACAACGTCACATTCGAGGGCGACTACTACCACACGGTGGATGCCACGATTTACGATCGCCCTGAAACACCGATTCCCGTCTATGTGGCGGCGGGCGGGCCGGTCGTCGCCAAGTACGCGGGCCGCGCGGGGGAGGGCTTCATCTGCACCTCCGGTAAAGGGATGGAACTTTACACTGACAAGCTGATTCCGGCGGTCAGCGAGGGTGCGAGTGCTGCGGGCCGGGATGCCGCGAGTATCGACAAGATGATCGAGATCAAGATCTCGTACGACACCGATTACGGCCAAGCGCTCGAAAACACGCGCTTCTGGGCCCCACTTAGCCTCACTCCGGAGCAGAAACATTCCGTGTCGAGTTCAGCTGAAATGGAACGCCTTGCCGATGAGTTGCCGCTCGAGCAGGTCGCGAAACGGTGGATTGTGTCCGCCGATCCCGATGACGCGGTGAAGCACATCGCTCAGTACGTCGACGCTGGGCTCAACCACCTGGTGTTTCACGCCCCAGGGCACGATCAGAAGCGCTTCCTCGACCTGTTCGAACGGGATCTCGCACCGCGGCTGCGTGAACTCGGGTAGTGGCACGTCGCGAGCGCACCCAGGTGTCGCCGCCCGAATCGCGGTGCTAAGCGAGCGCTGACGCTGCGAATGACGTAAGAATGGGGCTTATGCCGTCGAGTGTGTACATCGCAGCCCCATCGGGAGACACAGGTAAATCAACGATCGCTTTGGGGGTGCTGCATCTTCTGGGGACGACGGCGGCGCGGGTGGGAGTTTTCCGCCCGGTAGCCCGCTCCAGCCAGGAGAACGACTATCTGCTGGAGATGCTGCTCCAGCACACCACTGCGGATCTCAGCTATGAGCAGTGCATCGGTGTCACTTACGGCGACGTGCACAACGACGCGGACGGCGCGCTGTCGGAAATTGTTCGCCGCTACCACGTTGTGGCCCAACAGTGTGATGCCGTGGTTATCGTCGGATCGGACTACACCGACGTCGAGAGTCCCACGGAACTGACCTTCAACGCGCGGGTCGCGGTCAACCTGGGTGCACCGGTCATCCTCTCGCTGACCGGCCGTAACCGGGATCCTGAGACGATCCGGCAGGCAGCGGACCTGTGTCTCGCTGAACTGCGTGCTGTGAAAGCGCATTCGGTTGCGATTATCGCGAACCGGTGCGATCCTGCCCGGCTCAATGACGTGAAAGAGACGCTCGAGAGGACCGGTGTCGCTGCATGGGCGCTGCCTGAAGTTCCGCTGATGGTGGCACCCACAATGCAGGAACTGCTAGATGCGCTGAGCGGTGAACTGTACTCCGGAGACGGCGAGCTGCTGCAGCGCGAAGCTACGTCGGTGCTGGTCGGTGCGATGACCGCTGAGCACCTGCTTGAGCGGCTCAAAGAGGGTGCGGCAGTGATCGCACCTGCTGACCGCTCTGACGTCCTCTTATCCCTCGTTATGGCGCATGAGGCGGAGGGGTTTCCGTCATTGGCGGGCATCATCTTCAACGGCGGGCTGCTGCCACACAAAAGCATCGCGCGGCTCGTGGAGGGGCTGCGGCCGAAACTGCCGATCATCAAAACCGACTACGGAACTTTCCAGACAGCGAGCATCGCCGCGGAGACACGCGGGCGCGTTGGTGTTGGCTCCCAGCGCAAGGTGGACACGGCGATCGGGCTGATGGAAAGACATGTCGACGGTGCTGAGCTGATTGACCAGCTCAGACTAGAGATGCCCTCGGTGGTGACACCACAGATGTTCGAATACCAACTGATCGACCGCGCACGAGCTGAGCGCAAACACATCGTCCTCCCCGAAGCGAGTGACGACCGGATCCTGCGGGCAGCGAGCCGCCTGCTGCAGCGCGATGTCGCTGACCTGACGCTGCTCGGTGAGGAGGGGCCTGTTCGCAAACGCGCTGCGGAACTAGGTCTTGACCTGGGTGCGGCCGAAGTGATCAACCCGGCGACGTCGGAGCTGCTGGAGACGTTCGCAACGGAATACACGGGGCTGCGTAAACACCGCGGCATGACGTCCGACCGGGCGCTCGAACTCATGGTAGACGTCGCGTACTTCGGCACGATGATGGTGCATATGGACATCGCGGATGGCATGGTGTCCGGGGCGGTTCACACGACCGCGCACACCATCCGTCCAGCGTTTGAGGTCATCAAAACAGTCCCCGGGTGCTCGACTGTGTCCAGCATTTTTCTTATGTGCCTGGCGGACAAGGTGCTCGCCTACGGCGACTGCGCTGTGGTTCCGGTCCCAGACGCCGGCCAGCTCGCCGACATCGCCATCTCATCCGCGGAGACGGCCGCGCAGTTCGGGATCGACCCGAAGGTGGCGATGCTGTCGTACTCGACGGGGGAGTCCGGTTCGGGTGCGGACGTCGAAAAGGTGCGCGAGGCAACCCGCTTGGTGCGGGAACGCCGCCCGGACATTCTTGTGGACGGGCCAATCCAGTACGACGCCGCAGTTGAGCCGTCGGTCGCGAGGTCGAAGATGCCGGGCTCCCCCGTCGCCGGGCAGGCAACGGTGCTGATCTTCCCCGACCTGAACACCGGCAACAACACGTACAAGGCGGTGCAGCGCAGCGCTGGCGCTGTCGCGATCGGGCCGGTGCTGCAGGGACTGAACAAACCGGTCAACGATCTCTCCCGCGGCGCGCTGGTGCAGGACATCGTCAACACGGTTGCGATCACTGCAATCCAGGCTCAAGCCATCACCGCAGCGAAGTAAGCAGTAAGGTCAGCCCGTGGCAGTCCTCGTCATCAACTCTGGCTCCTCCTCCATCAAATATCAGCTCGTAGAACCCGACGACGGTGCAATTGTGGCGTCCGGGCTGGTCGAACGAATCGGTGAGCCCGAGGGGCGAATCGAGCATTCGGATCGCGCTGGTTCCACCGAAACGACCGAGCCGATACCGGATCACCGGGCGGGCTTGCAGCTCGCGTTCGCAATGTTCGCTCGCGGCGGCGCTCCCCTCGAATCGCTCGGCATCACCGCTGTCGGGCATCGAGTCGTCCATGGCGGCAAGGTGTTCACCGAACCGACAGTCGTCACGGACGCCGTGATAGCGGAAGTCGACAAGCTATCCGCACTGGCGCCGTTGCATAATCCCCCGAATCTGCTTGGTATCGAGGTAGCGCGGGCGCTGCTGCCGGATGTGCCGCACGTCGCCGTGTTCGATACGGCCTTTTTCCAGACGCTGCCCCCTGCGGCCAGCACCTACGCGATCGACGCAGAACTCGCCAAGAAGCACGGCGTGCAGCGATACGGCTTTCATGGCACGTCACACCAGTACGTCTCGCAGCAGGTCGCAAGTTTTCTGGGCCGTCCGGGAAGCGAACTCAACCAGATAATTCTGCACCTCGGCAACGGTGCGTCCGCGTCAGCTGTGCGAGGTGGCGTCGCCGTCGACACGTCCATGGGGCTGACACCGCTCGAAGGGCTCGTCATGGGTACGCGGTCCGGTGACATCGATCCTGGAATTTTGCTGCATCTGCGTCGTTCCGCGGACATGACAGTGGATGACCTCGATGCGCTGCTCAACCGCCACTCCGGGCTGAAGGGTCTCTCTGGCGTCAACGACTTTCGCGCTCTCAGCGAGCTTGTTGCGGCAGAGGACAAGCAGGCGGCACTCGCGTACGACGTGTATGTCCACCGGCTGCGCAAATACATTGGGGCGTACCTGGTGGCGCTGGGCCGGCTCGACGTCATAACGTTCACCGCGGGCGTTGGCGAGAACGCGCCACAAGTGCGGGCTGATGCTCTCGCGAACCTGGCAGAGCTCGGGATTGTGGTCGATGCGGCAGCGAACGAGCGGCGCGCGAAGGGGCCGCGAGTGATCTCGGCGCCGGAGAGTAAGGTAGCCGTCCTTGTCGTCCCAACGAACGAAGAACTTGCGATTGCCCGGGCCGCCGCGGAACTCTCAGGTTGAGCGGGATCTGACCGCCTAGAACAAGCTGCGTGGACGGATCGCGTTCGCGAGATCGACGAGCCGATAACGGTGCCGCCGTTCGGGTGCATTGCGGGCGAGGATTCGCAGCGCGCGCTCGGTGCTGCCGCGCAGTGCTTCCTGGTTCAGCGTCACCCCGAGAAACGGTTCCGGGAAGCGAGCATGGTTGCCGGAACGCACCCAATCCAGCGCCACTCCAAGGACGACAACCCGCATCTGTAGTGAACGCCGCTCGGTTTCCGGAACCATTTCGACGCGCCGCGCCGCCTCACGCAGCTCGAGTTCGTTGATGCTCTCCACAGGCCGGCCGCCAATCAGCGCCATTACGCTGGACAATCGCGCCACGTTATAGTGACGCGAACTCAGCGGCACCTGGTCGAGCGCTGCGACCGCACCAGCCCGGTTCCCGGCGTGGACAAGCTGCCGGGCGAGCCCAAACGCGGCGCTTACGATGTTGCGGTCGGTGCGCCATACGCTTCGGTAGTAGTCCTCGGCAAACTTGTGCCATACCGCATCGTCTTCGGTTTCCCAGTGATCGAGGATCAGTTCAGCGGTCGCGGCAAGCGCGACCTTCGGGGCGGACTCGCCAGGCAGCGCCGAAAGAACCGCTTCGAAGTTGTCGAACGCCGCGCGAAATTCGCCCGCTAGCAGGTCGGTGAAGGCGCTGTACCAGTCGAGCCGCCAATCTGGTACTGCACGTTTGCGCAGTTCCCCGATGATTTCGCGTGCTTGCTCGGGTTCACCGAGGTCGATGTGTGCGCGGATCTCTGCCAGCGGCACGGCCATGCTGTCTTCGAGAACGGCAGCGTTCTCACCGGCCCCATCTTCATGATCGAGTTCTTCGCGTGCCGACTCTCTTATTTTGCGGATCGACTCCAAGATTTCGCTCGGATCGCTCGCTGCGGTCGCTGCAAGCATGCGTGCCGCCGGATCCGCCGGGTCGATCAGTGGCAGCGGCAGTGCAGCCACAACATCCCGCGCTTCCACATGCATATCGCGGAAGTGCCCGTCGACGTACACGTCGGTCTGCCGAACAGCCTGTTCGGTGCCAAACGCTGTGCGCTGCGGCGTGAACATGGTCGACATCCCGGCATGCGGTTCGCCCCGTTTCTGGGCGAGCACTTCGCGCAGCACGCCTGCGAGTTGCCACGACATTTCATCCGCTGAGACGAAGCGGCGCGCAGGGTCCGGGTTCGTAGCGCGAAGGAGCAGCCGGTAGTAAAACTCGTGTTCGCGGAAGAGCGGCTCCTGATCGGCTGTCGGTATCCCAGGCTTGTACACGCCGTTCTCTGAGGGCAATCGCGTCGTTAGCGCTGCAAGGGTGCGCCCGGCGGTGTAGATGTCGGACGCAACGGTAGGCCCGGTGCGGGCGAGTTCAGGTGCCTGGAAGCCGGGCGTGCCGAAGATATACCCGTAGCTTTCGATAGCAGCGACAGCCCCGAGATCGATCAGTTTGATGCCCTCGTCGGTGATCATCACGTTGTCTGGTTTGAGATCGTTGTACGTCAAACCGAGCGCATGCAGATAGCCGAGTGCCTGCAGAACTTCCTGGACGAGAACGATGGCGTGTTCGATGGGCATGCAAGCGCTGGTGTCGCCAGTTTCCTTGCGCCTGTTGTGCACGAGGTGACGCAACGTCGTTCCACCGACGTACTCCATGACGATGTAGCCGATGGTCTCGCCGCTGCGGTTGACGTGTTCGACGAAGTTATAGATCTTGACGATGCTCGGGTGGGATACTTCGGCAAGAAAGCGCCGCTCGGCCATCGCGACAGCCTGCGCTTTCGCGTCACCCGAGTGCAGCAATCCCTTCAGGACAACCCAGCGATCCTCGACGTTGCGGTCGATCGCGAGGTAGATCCAGCCAAGACCGCCGTGTGCGAGGCACCCTTTGATCTCGTACTGCCCCGCGATGATGTCACCCTCACTCAGCAGTGGTGTAAACCAGTACGGCGTCCCGCAATTGGCGCAAACACCGTCTGGTTCCCCCTTTTCCCCACCGTCGGACCGTCCGACTGGCTGGCCGCAGTTGCGGCAGTAGCGCTTGGACTCGGGAACCGCGGGACTTTTCAGGATCGCGGACGCGGGGTCGATCGGCGGCGCCGCGGGAATTTCCACAAGACCCCCACCGAGGCGAAGGGTACCCCCGGTGCGGGTTCGCACGAACCGGCCGCTCGTTCGGGACATCCCGCCAGTCGTCACTACAGTGGCCGACGTGACGTCGCTGGTGGTGGCGTTGCCTCTCGCGGGCGGGACGAAAACGGTGCCACCGGCGGTCATCGTTTCGGGCTCTACATGCACGGCCTGTGTCCGCTCATCCATCTCCGGGAGGTTCCGGCCGCCCGCACCGACCGCCTGGGTGGCTGGGTACTCGCCGGGCTCTTCCGCCGCGTCGCGGTCGCCTGCTGAGTTGTCGTCTGTCATGCCAGGTCCCCTCAGTCCAGTCAGTCCCGGTACCGGGCAGGCGGTGGCCCAGGCGAGGGGCCGAGCACGGAGAGCCAGCGCTGATACAGCTCGTTCCAGGTGCCGTCGGTGCGAATCCGTTCGAGCGTATTGTTCACGAAGCGCACGAGATCCGTGTTGGTCAAATTGACCCCGACCCCGTACGGCTCGGAACTGAGGAATCCGCCAACGATTTCGAGATAAGGATCCTGTGCGTTCAGTCCGGCGAGAATTGAGTCGTCGGTGGAAATCGCATCAGCCTGTCCCTGTTGCAGGGCGACCAGGCAGTCAGCCCACGCTGGCACGCCGAGAATCTTCGCATCCGGCTGCAGCCGCTGTATTCGTGCGAGTGAGGTGGTGCCGCGCACGACGCACACGGTGCGATCGGCGAGGTCTTCGACACTGTCGATGCCGGATCCGCTCACGGTAAGCAGCCGTTGGTAAGCCTGGAAGTAGGAGGTCGAGAATTCGACGCGTTCACGCCGTTCGCATGTGATCGTCATCGTTTTGACGACGACGTCCACCTGTGACGTCTCGAGGGCAGGGATGCGCTGCGCAGACGTGAGGATCTCGAACTCGACGCGGTCGGGGTCACCGAAGATGTCCCGGGCGATTTCCCGGGCGATGTCCACGTCGAAACCTACAAGGTCACCAGTGATGGGGTCACGGAAGCTGAAGAGGTTGCTGCCCGCGTCAAGTCCCACAATGAGCCGGCCACGTTCGTAAATCTCCGAGACCGGGTTTTCGGGTGGAAGCTCACCCGGCGGGGGATTTGGTTCTGGAGGCCGCAGGCTCGCGGTGGGATCACAATCGAGGCTGGGCGGCGGTTCGACCTCGTCGGGGTGGGGCACGATCTCCGCACCGCTGGGCTGTGGCAGCGGCGGGTATGTCGGCGGAACACCGGGTGCTGGGTCTGGCAGCGCGCATCCCGTGAACGTCAGTACTGCCGCCACCGCCACCGCAGCGACTGAGCTAGCGCGTCGTGTGAATCGCATCATTGGTACTCCCGCAGCCGTGGCCATACTCCCGCCGCGATCGCGAGCCCAGCGGCGACGGAAAGCCCGAGTACACCGCCGGCAGCGAAGACCAGCGCGGTCCGCGCCCGGATAAGTGCGCTTCTCAACTCTGCCCGGGTGTCGGTAATCCCTTCCTGCAGTGCATCGTCGAGCGCAGCGAAACTTGCTGTGGAACCGTCCGTCCCGGGGCCCACGGCGATATTTGCGGCTTCAAGATGGTCACCAGCACTGTAGAGCGCCGACATCCGGTCGTGCGTGGTGACCCAGTCTTCGTTCGCGGTGATAGCGTCGTCGATCGCGCTGCGGCCGACCGTGACGCGAGCGTCGTCGTGGAGGGCGGTAAGGCGCTGCGTCAGCGTTGCTGATGTGTTCCGGAAGCTGGCTTCGATCTCGGCGGCTTCACCACGCCGCGCGAGCCCCAGGGTCTCGTCTGAGCGAGCCTGCTGGGCGAGTATGCGAACCGTCGCGAGCGCTTCGAGCGGCCGCGCTCCCTCATCGGCTGCGCGGGTAGCTTCAGCACGCGAATACAGCCCGACTGTCAGCAGCCACACCAGCACCAGTGTCATCAGCAAACTGCCGATCAGCCATCCCGCGTTGATTGTGCGCTGCGTCTTCCGGGACAACCGGAACTGCGCCGCCACCAGTGCGACGATGACGAGGAACACCGCGAAGACCGCCAGCAGCGGCGGTCTGATGAAGGTGTCGTGGCCGTCGGAGATGCGGGCAGCTTGCGTACGGTAAAGGTCTTCGGAGCGCGGCAGCACTTCCGTGCGCATCAGATGTGAGGCCTCGTTGAGGTACGCGGCACCAACCGGATTTCCCACGCGATTGTTGGCGCGCGCGGTCTCAATGAGACCGGTGTAGATCGGTAGTTGCATCGCGATCTCAGCGAGGAGCCGCTGGGCGCGCGTGTTTTCCTCGCCAACCTGTGAAGACGCGTTAACCAGCGAGCGTGCGGCATCGCGTGCCGCGTGGATGTAGCGGGTGCGGACGTCATCCGGTTCGATACCGCCGAAAACGAACGCGGTGCTCGCGGCAGCATCGGCGACGGACAGGGCGGTGTAGAGCTCGAGCGCGGAGTGGGCGATCGGCTCGGTGCTGCTGATCATCGTGTCAAGCTGATCCTGACGCGCGCTGATCGAGGTGGCGGTTATCGCGCCAGCGCTGACACACATCACGATCAGGACGAATGCGGCGATTACCAGCTTGCCGGGGCTCGACGTCGCCAGGTCTGTGACGAGGTTCGCTTGCGTGGGGTAGTAGCGCGCATAGCGATTGCGGCTGACCGGTTTGCTGGCCTTCGGCATCAGCCACTCTGGTGTGGCCGCCTCCTCTGGTGGTGCAGCGGATGGGTCGATACCAAAACGATTGAAGCCGAACGACGCGGGCTCGTGCTTTTGCGCGCCTGGCGTCTTAGGCATCGCGCAGCACCTCCCGCAGAGCTAGTCACAAGACTCACACCATGTCGTATATCTTTCATCTTCTCTCGTGTGGCCGGCATTACGCCCAACCGGGGGTCGTGTCGCGATCGTGATGTTTCGGTGGCCACCGCATTACTGTGGTGGGAGGAGGCTCCCGGAGGCGGGATCGCGGGCGGTGATTGAGGTGGAGCTATGCGCGGCGACGGCGACGGCTGGGTGGTAGGCAGTGATGGGGCGCGGCGCTGGGGCAAACACGGCGCGGCCGGTTTACTGCTTCGAGCGCCCGGCGCGGGCGGCGGTTCGGTGGTGTTGCTGCAGCATCGGGCGCATTGGAGCCATCAGGGCGGAACGTGGGCACTGCCCGGTGGTGCGCGCGATAGCCACGAAACCGAGGTGACTGCCGCGATCCGGGAGGCGGGCGAAGAGGCCGGGATCGAGCCAGACCGGATCCGTGTGCGGGCTGCGGTTACGACGGCGGGTGGCGTCTCCGGCTGGACATATACCACCGTCGTCGCGGATGCCGACACCGAACTGGAAACCATTGCGAATGGTGAAAGCCTCGACCTGAAATGGGTGCCCGAATCCGAGGTGGCCGGCTTTCCGCTGCACACGGGCCTCGCCGCAAGCTGGCCGACGCTCGAAGCGAGGCCGCTCCGGCTGATCGTCGACACCGCAAATGTGGTCGGTGCGCGGCCGAACGGGTGGTGGCGTGACCGGGTGGGGGCCACGCGCGCGCTCGCGCAGGAACTCGCCACCGCACTGCCGCGGACCGTTGCGCTGAAGACTGGCGGATTTTGCTGGCTGACTAGTCTCGAGTTCGTGCTTGAGGGGCGGGCTGGCGAGATCGCCGACCTCCCGGCCGGTCGCGTCCATCGCGCTGCCGCCAGTGGTGACGACGAAATCGTCCGGCTGTGCGAAGAGTCTGCACACGCTGAGACAGTCGTGCACGCCGTTGCTACCGCGGACCGGGGACTGCGGTCGCGCTTGCCCGGCCATGTTCAGACGCTCAGTCCCTCTGAGGTGTTGTCCTGGCTGGACGAAGCAGACGATGCGCGGCCTGGCTCGGACCTGTCAGCCAGCGGCTAGCAAGGCCGCCTTGATGCGCGCCGCGGCTGCGTGCGGATCGTCAGCCTGCGTGATTGCGCGGACCACCACGATGCGGGTGGCGCCGGACCCGAGCACTTGCGGCAAGCGTTCCTCATCGATTCCGCCGATCGCGAACCACGGCCGCATTGGTGTGTGATCCGCGGTCGCGCGGACCAGGGCGAGTCCGGCCGCCGCGCGGTCCGGCTTGGTCGGAGTTGTCCAGCAAGGCCCGACGCAGAAGTAGTCGACACCCTCTTCGATCGCGGCATCCCGGGCTTGATCTATGTCGTGCGTCGAGCGGCCGATTACAGGCCGGTCGCCGAGGATTTGCCGCGCGTAGTGAACAGGCAGATCGTGCTGCCCGAGGTGGAGTATGTCTGCCCCAGCGGCCAGGGCGATGTCAGCACGATCATTCACGGCAAGGAGCGCCCCGTGCCGGTTCGCCGCTGCGCCGAGCACCGCGAGTGCGGCGATCTCCTGCTGCGCTTCGAGTGGGCCGAACTTCCGCTCACCTTCGGAGTTTTTGTCCCGAAGCTGAATGATGTCTACACCGCCAGCGAGTGCGGCCTCCGCGAACTCCGCGAGATCACCTTTCTCGCGGCGCGCGTCGGTGCAGAGATACAGGCGGGCTGAGCGAAGTCGTTCACGCGGAGATTCCACATTGTTGACCGTATCGGGCTACGGTGGAGATGTCACACAATCTCGCGGGAGCTTACGGAACGTGGGCTGAGAGGAAGCACGCCGCTTCGACCGCCGAACCTGATCCGGGTAATGCTGGCGCAGGGAGTTGCAGGAATCGTGAAGGATACGCAGGGAACAGTTGCAGTCGCCGGTGGCGGCGTGATCGGGTTATCAATCGCTTGGCGCGCGGCCACCGCGGGCTGGCGCGTTACGGTGTACGACCCGAACCCGATCGAAAGGTCGACATCATGGGTGGCGGGCGGGATGCTCGCGCCAATGACCGAGGGATGGCCAGGTGAGGAGCGTCTGCTCGAACTGGGGGTCGCGTCGCTTCGCCGCTGGGACGAGTTCGCGGCCGCACTCGCTGATTTCGGCAGCAGCGTCGTCACCGCCCACTCGACGATTACCGTCGCAGCGGATGAGGCTGATGTGCGCGACTTGCACCGCGTCCGGGATTGGCTTGACCAGCACAACCACTGCGTGACCGCGCTGACCCGCGCGGAACTCAGGCAGGCTGAGCCAGAACTTGCGAGGTCGCTGCGCCCGGGGTTCGCGGTAAGCGACGAGCGCGCTGTGGATAATCGCACGCTTGTGCGCGCACTGGCCGCAGCGTGCGCCGCGGCGGGAGTGAGAATGACGCCGCACCGAGTGCAAAACGTCGCTTCGCTGCATGAAGACCAGGTCGTTGTGGCGACTGGTCCCTGGACGAGCACGCTCCTCTCCCGGATGCCAGTCCGGCCGGTGAAGGGGGAGGTACTGCGGTTGCGGAAGCGGCCAGGATCGCCGGACCCGCCGTCGGCAACGGTCCGGGCTGTGATCCATGGACGACCGGTGTACCTGGTTCCGCGGCCGGACGGGGTTGTCGTCGGGGCTACGCAGTACGAGGCGGGATTTGACACACAAGTCACTGCCGGTGGTGTGCGTGATCTGCTCGCCGATGCCGAGATTGTTTTTCCCGGCCTCAGCGAATACGAGTTCGCCGAGGCAATTGCGGGTATGCGTCCAATGACGCCGGACAATCTGCCAATCCTCGGGCGGCTCGACGAGCGCGTGACGATCGCGGCTGGGCACGGGCGCGGCGGTATCTTGCTCGCGCCGCTCACCGCGGACGCCGTGGTCGCGGAACTCGCCGGAGCCCCCCTTGACGAGACGAAGTACACCGACCCTAGGAGGTTCAGAAACTGCCATGACAAATGTGACGCGTGAAGTTCAGATCAACGGCGAATGGCGCAGCTACCCAGACGGGGCCTCGCTGAGCGGCCTGCTTGAAAGTCTGGGACTGCCATCGAAGGGGCTGGCTATCGCGATCAACGGCGAAGTTGTCCCGAAAGATGACTGGCCGGATACCGCGGTGGAGCCTGCGTCGCGCATTGAAATTGTCACTGCTGTGCAAGGTGGGTGAGTAGCATGCAGGGCACGGTGGTAGACGTGCAGGGTGATCTTCTGACGATCGCGGACCGCACGTTCGCTTCCCGGCTGATTATGGGTACCGGCGGAGCGTCCAGCCTGGACGTGCTGGAAGAGGCGCTGATCGCGTCCGGCACCGAAATGACGACTGTCGCGATCCGGCGAGCTGATCTCGAAGGCGGCAGCGGTGTCCTCTCGCTCCTGCAGCGGCTCGGGATCGCGACCCTGCCCAACACGGCGGGTTGCCGAACTGCGCGCGAGGCGATACTGACTGCGAAACTGGCGCGTGAGGCGCTGGAAACGAACTGGATAAAGCTTGAAGTCGTTGCCGATGAACGGACTTTGCTGCCGGACGCAATCGAGTTACTGAGTGCAGCCGAGCAGTTGGTGGATGCCGGTTTCACGGTCCTGCCCTATACGAATGACGATCCGGCGCTGGCACAGCGTCTCGAAGACGCCGGTTGCGCCGCCGTGATGCCGCTCGGCGCACCGATCGGCACTGGATTGGGCATCTGCAATCCACACAACATCTCGATGATCGTGTCGCGGTCGTCGGTGCCGGTGATCCTTGATGCCGGGATCGGGACTGCTAGTGATGCCGCTCTCGCAATGGAATTGGGATGTGATGCGGTCCTGCTTGCCACAGCGGTGACCCGGGCTGACGACCCGCCGCGAATGGCGCAAGCGATGGCTGCGGCAGTCACCGCGGGCCGACTGGCTCGGCATGCGGGACGCATCCCCAAGCGTTTCTGGGCGGAAGCGTCCTCGCCGGCGCGTGACGACTAGCTTGCGCGAACGCGCTAATGCGGTGCTCGGGGCGTTGTCAGGGTTGGGGTCATACTCAGGTATGACACGAGTCGAGACCTCCGGACGATGTGCGGAGGATACTCGGTAAGGAAAACTTCTTGCCATGATCGAAGTACGGGGCCTGACCAAGGTGTTCGGGCAGACGAAGGCAGTGGACAGCCTGACCTTCGACGTCCGCCCTGGAATAGTCACCGGCTTCCTCGGTCCAAACGGTGCCGGGAAGTCGACGACCATGCGAATGATTCTGGGGCTAGATCGCCCCACCGCGGGCACTGCCACGATCAACGGCAAGCACTACCACGAACTGAAGGATCCATTGAGGCATGTCGGGGCCTTGCTGGATGCGAAGTGGGTGCACCCCAACCGGTCGGCGCGCAGTCACCTGCGGTGGATGGCGGCTACTAACAACATCCCCGCCCAGCGCGTGGATGAAGTGCTCGAATTGGTTGGTCTCACGGCGGTAGCGGGCAAAAAGGCGGGTGGCTTTTCACTGGGCATGTCGCAGCGCCTGGGCCTCGCCTCCACATTGCTCGGTGATCCGGAGGTCTTGCTCTTCGACGAGCCGGTTAACGGTCTCGACCCCGAAGGCATCCGCTGGATACGGCTTTTCATGCAGCAGCTCGCGCGGGAAGGGCGCACGGTGCTCGTGTCGAGCCACCTGCTGTCGGAGATGGCGCAGACGGCCGAACACCTTGTGGTAATCGGCAAGGGGCAGTTGATCGCCGACACGACCGTCGACGACTTCGTCGAACGGGCGAGTGCGTCGACAGTGCGCGTTCGCTCGCCCCACGGCGATGCGCTGCGCACCGCCCTGACGTCGCAGGGCCTCACAGTCCGCGAGGAAGGTGATGGGCCCGATGGCGTGCCCGCCTTCCTCGTTCCAGGCACGACGACGGATGCGGTCGGTGAACTTGCCGCTCAGCATCGCATTACGCTGCACGAACTCTCCGCGCAGCGGGGTTCCCTGGAAGACGCATTCATGAAACTCACAGGAGATTCCGTGGAATACCACGCGGCGGGAGTCGGAAGCCAGGGAGGTGTTCGCTGATGGGTGTCCTCGCAGCTGAGCGAATCAAGCTCACATCGGTCAAATCTCCGTGGTGGTGCAGCGGCATTGTCATCGTCATCGGAATTGGTTTCGCCTGGCTCATGGGTTTCTCGGCAAGAATGGCCTGGGATAATTACCAGGAGATTCAGCAGCCGGGATTCGAACAATGGCTCATCAGTCCGTACGAGGCCACACTGGGTATTCATGGTTTCGGCGTCCTGGTGCTGATGATCCTGGCCGCACTCGTCGTTACCAGCGAATATCGCTTCGGTGTGATTCGTAATACGTTTCTTGCCGCAAATCAACGGGGCAAGGTGCTGCTGTCCAAGGCGGCGCTGACCGCTGTTCTCGCGGCAGTACTGAGCGCGGCCGTCACACTAGGTGCACTGGTTTTGGCGCAACTCGCAGCAGGTTCTGACGCGGGCGCGCAGTTAGGACTCAGCGGCTCAGATTCAGGACGATTGCTGTACACGATTCCGCTTTACGCAGCGCTTGCGATGTTCCTTGCAGTGGGGGTAGGAGCAATCGTTCGGCAGACGGCGGGAGCGGTCGCAATCCTCTTGCTGTGGCCGCTGGTAATCGAGTCGATTGTCACCGTGCTGCCCCGCGTTGGCGAGCATGTCGGCCCGTTCTTGCCATTCGCGAACGCCAACCTTTTCATCAGTGGAGATGCGATGGCGGTGGGCGGAAACTTCCATTGGGGCCCGTGGGGAGGCATTGCCTACTTCGCGGCTTTCGTAGCGATTGTTTTCGCGGCGAGTATCGCGCTCGTCAACTCCCGTGACGCGTGACAATCTGGGATAATCGAATACGCCTGGTGATTGCTAGTCGGGAGTAATCACAGGGAACCGGACTCCGGGGTGGTGGTGCGCCTCGTTGAGACCGGGCCGAGGAACCCGGTGCCCCCCAGCGGCGCCGGGTTCTTCGCTATTCGGGTGGCTATTACCCTCGGGTGGTACTCGGTATGTGATCCAATTGACCGATGCGGTGCGCGGCTAAGATCGTGGCGGTGACGGCAGCTGTGGTGCTTGCCACAGGGTGTGGTCAGGGTCGTGACGAGGACCCCGGAGTCGCCGGAAATATTGGTGTCGGGCACGACCTGAGCCCAGCGAGCTTCGCGCAGGCGGTTGCTGGCCGCATTTCGGTGGACGCTGTGTGGTCGCACATGGACGAGCTGCAGCGGATCGCCAATGATCACGGCGGGAATCGTGCCGTCTTCAGCAGCGGCTACGATGCGTCGGTCGACATGGTGGCCGGTCGCTTGCGCGACGCTGGATTCGATGTTGAGGTGCCCGAGTTCGAATTCGAGCATTTCCAGATCGCGGCACAGCGCTTGACGATCGACGACCGTGACGTGAACGTCCGGGCGCTTCGCTACTCGCCGTCAACGCCCGACGGGGGCGTCGCAGTGAGTCTGGCGGTGCTGCCGTCCGGCACCCTGGGCTGCTCGGTGGCGGACTACGCGGATATCGATGCTGCTGGCAGGATCGTCGTCGTCGATCGTGGCCAGTGCAGTTTCACTGTGAAGCAGCAGCTCGCTTCAGAGCGCGGGGCCATCGCTGTCGTGATCGTCAACACGGACGACGAGCTCATCGACGCGTCTTTGGGCAGTGGACCAGAAGCGCGCGTACCGACTGTACTGACAACAAGCAGCGAAGGGGAGCGCCTGCGGGAGGCCGATGGTGCCGCCACGCTGCTCGTCGACGCCCAAACCTCTATCCGGACATCGCGCAGCGTTGTGGCCCAGACGAAAACTGGCTCCGCGACTGACGTGGTAGTTGCTGGCGCGCACCTCGACAGTGTCGAAGCTGGACCCGGAATTAACGACAATGGCTCCGGCGTTGCCGCGCTGCTCGAAACTGCCCTCCAGCTAGGGTCCGAACCTGGGGTTGAACAGGCGATACGGTTCGCGTTCTGGGGTGCTGAAGAGATCGGTCTGGTCGGTTCGACCGCGTACGTGGAAGAGCTCAGTCCGCCGGAGCGGCTCGATATGGCGCTGTACCTGAACTTCGACATGATTGCCTCGCACAACGCCGGGTACTTCGTGCTCGACGGTGCGGGCACGGAAGCAGGTGGCCCGGGGGCGGGTCCAGAAGGGTCTGCGCAGATTGAGGCGCTGTTCCGGGCATACTTTGAGGAGATCGGCATCGAGGCGGATGATTCCGGGCTTGACGGCAGATCGGATTACGCGCCGTTTATGGAGGCGGGCATACCGGTTGGCGGCATCTTCACTGGTGCTGAGGACGTGATGACGCGCGACCAAGCGGAACGGTGGGGCGGTGTCGCGGGAAGCCGATTCGACCCGAACTATCACACTGCTCGTGACACCCTCGAAAACAGCAATCGCGACGCGTTATCGCGGACGGCTCCCGCGGTCGCGTATGCGGTGGCGTACTACTCGCAAGACATCGGCGGTGAGTACGGCGTACCGGGACGCGACGAGCGGGAGCAGTCGCGGTGATCAGCTGATGCGCTCCGTTATCTCCGGTACCACCCGGTCGAGCGCGTACGGGATGCTCAGCACTGTAGCCATCGACATGGCGATTCCGGTGGGTGCGTCGACAACGATGTAGCGACCGTCGCGGGCAACCCCGGTTGCCTGGAACGCATCGTCACGGGAGAGCACGCCGGCGGCGTCGTGGTTCGGCAGCACGATCAGGATGTCGGTCTCGAGAAGTTGGGCGTTTTCTGCGGAAACGTCGACATAGAACTGTCCGTCCTCGAGCGCGCGCAGCTGGCCGGGGAGTTCGAATCCAAGGGCCTTCATGAATTGCCCGCGGCCGTCCTCTTCGGTGTAGGTGTAGTAGCCGCCAGCTTGATTCAACAGCATCACCGCGCCGGTTTTCTCCACGATTTCGGGGTGGTCGCTGCGCACCTGCGCGAACAACTCCTCGGTCTCGGCGATGATCTCGTCAGCACGGGCCGGCTGCCCCACCGCACTGCCAATAATCCGCGTCGCATCTTGCCACGACACGCCCCAGTCGATCGCTTCGGCGGGACGGACGATTGTCGGCGCGATCGAGCTGAGCTGATCGTACGTCTGCTCGTCCACGGACTGATTGATCGCCACAATCAGGTCAGGGCTCGTGCTGGCAATCAGTTCGATGTTGATGCCGTCGGTGTAGTCGTGGACGACCGGCCGCGCCCCGTCGAGTTCGGGCAGCGCCCACTCGCCCACGCCAGCGTCGGTGGCACCGCTCCACGGCGTGACGAGGACCGGTGTGACGTCGAGGGCGAGCAGAGCGTCTGCGTCAGCAAGCCCCACGGCAGCTACCCGCTGGGGCGCTTCCGTGATTGGCGTGGACCCGTACGCGTGGTCGATGGTGACCGGGAAGGCGCCCTCCTCGACTGGAGCTGCGGCGCCCGCACCCGGCTCGGTGGTGTCAGTGCCGTTCCCGCATGCGACAGCGAATGTCGCGGCGGCGGCCAGGGAAAGGGTCAATGTGGCTGCACGGAACACTGTGCGCGCAGCGGATCGATGTCGGCGCTTGGTCACTCTCAATCCATCCTGATCAATGAGTATGGTCAGGCTCACCTTACTCTGGATGCCGAGATGGTGGGACACCCCACAACGTCGCCACGGCTTCCGTCCCATCTTCGGCAGTGGCCAGTTCGTCTCACGTATGGTTTATCTGTGACCGACAACGCACCGGAGCCAGCGGTACCTGAGAAGGAGACTGAGCCGGGTGCCGGACAGCGTGTTTCGGAGTGGCTGCAGCGTACTGATCAAAACCCCCACCTCGTGGGATTTGCGCGTCGGGTGCGGCGCGCTCTTCCTGGTGACCCAGGTTTCGGTGATCCCTTGTCGACCGCCGGGAGCAGCGGACCAGGCCGCGTAGCGCGCGTCATGGAACGAGTGCTCGATCCAGCGCCAGGCGCTACCCGCGAGGCCGGTTTTGGTGCGCTCCAGGTGTGGCAGGCTGTACTTGAGCGTTTCGGGCGCGGCCGGGGCGCTCGTGAAGTCACGATCGTCTTCACCGATCTCGTAGGCTTCTCGTCCTGGGCGCTTGAAGCAGGTGACGACGCCACACTCCGGTTGCTTCGCAAGGTGGCGAAGTGCGTCGAGACTCCTATCGCTGAGCACCGTGGCCAGGTGGTCAAACGCATGGGGGACGGGGTGATGGCCGTCTTTCCGGCGCCGCGGCTAGCTCTGGAAGCCGCGATGCAGGCACGCGCGGAGCTCAAAATAGTAAGCGTGAGTGGGTACGAGCCGCGCATGCGCGTCGGCATTCACACCGGGTCACCGCGCCCAATCGGCGGCGATTGGCTCGGTGTCGATGTCAATATCACCGCGCGCATCATGGACGCAGCGGGGAACGGCGGTGTCATGATCTCCGGTGAGACCTATGACGCGCTTGGAGACGAAGAACTCGGCGAGATGGGTCTTTACGCCAAGCCCCACCGCAGGTTCCTCCGAGTGAAAATGCCGGGTGTCCCGGAAGGCATCCGTCTCTATGCGATCAAGCGGCGCAGCAGCGAACCGGGCGGGTGACGCGGCTAGTCGTCCTTCGGGTCCAGCCGCCATAGCGGTGAGACGGGGCCGTGCCCACTGCCGAGCGGATATGCCGATTCAAGGCACTTCGTCACCCACCTTTTGCCGAAGGTCACCGCAGCAGGCACCGAATGTCCATGCGCCAGCGCGGACGCTATCGAGGCCGCGAGTGTGTCACCGCCCCCGTGGTCGTGGCCGGTGCGAACTCGGTAACTCGTCAATTCGTGACGCTCAGCGTCGCTCATCAGCAGGTCCCGGCTCTCCGGCGAAGACCGCAAATGACCACCTTTGATGAGTGCCCATTCTGCACCCATCTCGAGCAGCTTCTCTGCCGCGTCACGCTGTGACACCTCACCGGTGACCTCGACGCCGGTGAGGAGTCGCACCTCGTCGAGATTCGGTGTCACGATCGTCGCTTGCGGAATGAGCCGTGTCCGCAGCGCATCGAGCGCGTCGCTGCGCAGCAGCGGATCTCCATGCATTGACGCGGCCACCGGATCCACGACCAGCGGCACGCTCTGGCCGTGGCCGATGCCGAGTTCCTCGCACGCGCTGACGACTGCCTCGATAATCGGGGCGGACGAAAGCATGCCAGTCTTTGCGGCCTGCACCCCGATGTCGCTGGCAACGGAGCGTATCTGCGCGGCCACGATCCCCGGAGGTATTTCGTGGACACCCTGCACGCCGACAGAATTCTGCACCGTCACCGCCGTGACAGCGACACACCCGTGCACGCCGCATAACGCCATCGTCCGCATATCGGCCTGGATGCCCGCCCCACCGCCGGAGTCAGATCCGGCGATGGTGAGGGCACGCGCGGGCGTTTCCCCAGGTTTCGGCAGCGGGAGCAGCCAGTCCATCAGCGGCTCGTGAGCGGCAAGTAGACCTGGTTGCCCTGCTCCGCGAATTCTGCTGATTTCTCTGCCATGCCCTCGGCGATCACACGGTCGATGTCTTCTTGCGTTGACAGACCGTGCTCCTCGGCATAATCACGAATGTCCTGCGTGATCCGCATAGAACAGAATTTGGGCCCACACATCGAACAGAAGTGTGCAGTTTTCGCGGGTTCTGCCGGAAGCGTTTCGTCGTGGTACTCCCGAGCCGTGTCTGGGTCGAGGGACAGGTTGAATTGATCCACCCAGCGGAACTCGAACCGTGCCTTCGAAAGCGCATCATCACGTTCCTGCGCACGCGGGTGCCCTTTCGCCAGATCGGCGGAGTGGGCAGCGATCTTGTAGGCGATGACGCCCTGCTTCACGTCATCCCGGTTGGGGAGACCCAGATGCTCCTTCGGTGTGACGTAACAGAGCATGGCGGTGCCGGCCTGCGCGATAATCGCTGCGCCGATCGCCGACGTGATGTGGTCGTATGCGGGTGCGATATCCGTCGCGAGTGGTCCAAGAGTGTAGAACGGCGCCTCTTCGCACAACTCTTCCTCGAGCCGGACGTTCTCCGCAATCTTGTGCATCGGCACGTGGCCGGGGCCTTCGATCATCACCTGTACGCCGTGCGACTTCGCGATCTTTGTGAGTTCGCCAAGCGTGCGCAACTCTGCGAATTGCGCTTCGTCGTTCGCGTCCGCGATCGAACCCGGACGCAGGCCGTCACCAAGCGAGAACGTCACGTCGTATTGCTTGAGGATGTCGCACAATTCACGGAAATGCGTGTACAGGAACGACTCCTTGTGGTGCGCAAGGCACCACGCCGCCATGATCGAGCCGCCGCGGGAAACAATGCCCGTCACGCGCTTTGCGGTGAGCGGGATGTAGCGAAGCAGCACCCCGGCGTGCACCGTCATGTAGTCGACGCCCTGCTCGCACTGTTCGATCACTGTGTCCCGGTAGATTTCCCAGGTCAGCTTGGTCGGATCGCCTTTCACCTTCTCCAGCGCCTGGTAGATCGGCACGGTGCCAACCGGTACGGGAGAATTGCGCAGGATCCACTCGCGCGTCTCGTGAATGTCCTTGCCGGTGGAAAGGTCCATGATGGTGTCCGCGCCCCAGCGGGTAGCCCACACCATCTTCTCGACCTCTTCAGCGATTCCGGAACTCACCGCAGAGTTTCCGATGTTCGCGTTGATTTTGACGCCGAAGGCCTTCCCGATGATCATCGGTTCGATCTCGGGATGTTTGTGATTGGCGGGAATCACCGCGCGGCCTGCGGCGACCTCGTCCCGAATGAGTTCCGGCGACACCGCTTCGCGGGCGGCGATATACCGCATTTCATGCGTGATGATGCCCGCGCGGGCCCACGCGAGCTGTGTGGATGCTCCGTCGATGGGCTCGGGTTTGAGCCAGTTGTCCCTCTGCTTTGGGAGTCCGAGCTCGAGATCGATCTCGGCTGCGGTGTCCGTGTACGGGCCAGAGGTGTCATAGAGATCGAGGTGGTCACCGTTGGTCAGGTGCACGCGGCGCATCGGAAACGACAAGCTGTCCGCTCCCGGTACGGGTTTGTACACTTTGCTGCTGCCCTCGATCGGGCCAGTTGTGACGCCTTCAACGACGGTGCTGGGTGCAGGATTGGTTGGCAAAACGAACTCCCTACGCCGGCATTACCCGGTCAGGTTCATACGGTCGACGGCCCTAGCCGTCCTCTCAGCCCGCTGGTGCGAGCCCCCGTGGAAATGTGCAGTTGCGTCCCCCACCCTAGCGGACGCGGACAATTTCTGTGAGCGGGGCTACACATTTTTGCTGCCGCGCGTGATCCTTGTACGGGTGAGAAGATGTGAGGATCAACACAAAGATGGAGGTGCGATGGCCGGCAATCTCGGGCACGCGAAGCCCGTTGAGGTGCGCGACAATCAGTCTCGGTGCCGATACGAGATCTGGGTGGGGGAGGAGTTAGCCGGGATCGAAGGTTATGAGATCGGCGATGACGGTGTAATAACGCTGCTGCACACCATCATTGACGAAAAGTACAGTCGGCAGGGGTATGCGCGTGCGATGGTGCGCGAGATCCTCGACGGCATGCGCGCGCGGCAGCAGACGTTCCGCCCGGTATGCACCTATGTGCAGCGATTCCTCACGCGGTTCCCGGAGTATCGGGAACTCGCCGCGCCGTCCGACGGTGCCGGGGTGGCCGCCCGCGCCGACTAGTCAGTCACGCTCGCTGGACTTCTACCTCTAGTCTTGCGCAGTGCTCTGGCGATCTCGGGGGCGTGAAGCGCATCCCGACTCCGTTGGGTTCGCATAGCGTGGCCGCTGATCGGTTAGACGGGTCGTTGCTAGCTCTCGTGTGCTGGTTGACCACGGCCAGGGGCGCTCCGCCGCAAGACCCGGCGAAGTAGGACCCGGACCAGAAATGCCCGCCCCACAGGTATTTGCGCGTACGTGGGGTGCGTATTTCTGCCGGAGGCGGCAGCATAAGGCTTATGGTGTGGGCGGCTCGCCCATAAAACTCCACCAACCACGAGAAGTCCGCCCGCGAGTTCGAAGACCGCTGGCTGCTCACCAAGAACCGCCCATGCGGTGGCGACGCCAACGATCGGAACCAGCATCGAGAAGGGCGCAACCACCCCTGCTGGGTGCCGGGCCATCAGCCACACCCAGATGCCTGATCCGGCGACCGTTCCCAGAATGATTGTGTAGGCCAGGCCGAGCCACGCCGGCAGGGCACTAAGGCTTAGCGATCCTGCCATTGCATCGCGGATCTGTAGCGGGCCTTCGATAGTCAGGGACAGCATGAACATTGGGAGCGGGGGGATCACCGACATCCAGAGTGTCAGGTGAAGCGGCTTTGGCGGGGCCGCGAGCCGGCTCGCGAGATTGCCCAGTGCCCAGCCCAGTCCACCGATCAGCACGAGCAGGAATGGCCACCAGGATGTGGCATCCGCTCGTGAGAAGCCGACGAGCACGAGCCCGGCAACAGCTACCGCGACCCCAAACACACGCCGCCCAGTGAGCCGCTCCCGGAGCAGCAAGACGGCCAGCACCACTGTGAATGGCGCGGACGACTGGAGCACGAGGGACGCAAGGCCCGTCGGGAACCCGGCCGCCATGCCGAGGTAGAGACCAGCGAATTGCAGGGTGCCAAACCCTAGGCCATAGCCGATAAGCCATCGAAGCGGCACCCGCGGCCTGGGCACGAACAGCACTACCGGGACCGCGAGCAGCAGGAACCTGAGGCTCACGAGAAACAGGGGAGGGAACTGTTGCAGCGACGCGTGTATCGCGAGGAAGTTCACGCCCCACAGCGCCGCAACCAATGCGGCGAGAAGAACATGGCGGGTAGGCACAAGATCACTGTGCTAGTTCGCATAATTAAGGTCTAGCGAAAAATTCTGACCAATTAGTGTAGGTTCCCTACATGGAGGTTAGGCATCTGGAGCTACTCCGTGAACTGTCCGTCCGTGGCACTCTTGCGGCCGTCGCCGAAGCAACACACCGCACCCCCTCGGCGCTCTCTCAGCAGTTGCGTTCCGCTGAGCGTGAGCTGGGGGTGAGGCTCGTTGAGCCAGTTTCGCGCGGAATTCGGCTCACCGCCGAGGGCCAGCTTCTTGCAGATAGTGCCGACGAGGTCTGCCGGGCGCTCGCCGCGGTGCAAGCGCGCCTTGACGCGATGGCAGGCGAGCCCCGGGGGACCGTACGCATCGGCACCCTGCCGAGCGCCGGCGAAGCGTTACTCCCCGGCCTCGTCACCCGGCTGCGCGATTCACAGATCAGCCTCGACATTGACGATTTCGACCTCGCCGAAGCCGACTTCGCAGCGCGTGCCCTTGACGCGGATATCGTTATCGCACATAGCCTTACAGGTGACGTTCCAGCGGGTGCGGAAGGGCTGACCTGTACGGTCATTGCGCGCGAGACTCTCGATGTCGCGCTTCCTGCCGATCATCCCCTGGCTGATCGGGCCGTTCTCGCGCCCCAAGACCTGATAGGTACGACGTGGGTGGGGGTACCCGCCGGATACCCCTTTGACACCATCCTCCTTACCGTCGAGCGCATTACTGGCCACGCATTGCACCGCAGGATCCGGTTACGCGACAACCGCCTGGTTGAGAGTCTCGTTGCGGCGGGCGTGGGGCTGGCAGTGCTGCCACGTTTCACCACGTCACCGCGGTGCGGGGTCGTTCTGCGGCCACTCACTGGTCTTCACGCAGACCGAAGCGTTGTCGCTCTGTCACGGCCCGACCGCTATGCCCGGCTCGCTGTGCGCGCCGTCGTCGACATCCTGGCGGAGATCGGTGAGGCGTTATCTGCGCGTCAGGCCTGACGGCCGGAATTCGCTGGATCTGGCGCCTTGACGCAACCGATTGGTTGCCATAGTATAGCAACCAATCGGTTGCTATTGATTGGAGGCAGTTATGGGTTTTCCTGACCGGATCGAGCGCACTGTCGAGCTCGCCCACCCGCCAGGCAAGGTATGGGAAGCGCTCACCACAGCCGAGGGTCTGGCCGCCTGGTTCGGCAACACGGCGACGATCGACCTCCGTCCTGCCGGATCAGGCACGATGACGTGGACCAGCGGTGAATCCGCGGAGTTCCGGGTCGAGCGAGTAGAGGAGCGGGCCGTGTTCGGCTTCACGTGGCCCATGTACGGGATGCCCGAGGGCGATCCGCGACGCACCTATGTCGAGTTCACGCTCGAGCCGAACGGTGCAGGCACGCGGCTTACCGTTGTCGAATCCGGCTTCGCGCAGCTGCCCGACGACGCTTACGGCAAGGCGTATGACGCCCACACCGAAGGCTGGGCGAGCGAGCTGGGTGAACTCGCCGACTACCTCGATGCGTCCTGATACCGAGGCAATCGCGGAACAGGTCTTCGTTGCCCTGGCCGATCCGACCCGGCGCGCCGTCCTGGCCGCACTTTCAGCAGCCGGCCCCGCCACCGCTACCGACCTGGCCGACCGCCTGCCAATCACGCGGCAAGCGATCGCCAAACACCTCGCACTGCTAACCGAGGCTGGCCTCGTGACAGGCGAACCGGGGGAGCGGCGCCGGGTGCGGTACCGGCTCCGATCCGCCCCGATGCAGGTGGCGCAACAGTTCCTCAACGCCCTCGCCCGCGACTGGGACGACTCACTAGACCGGCTGAAGGATCACCTTGGCCGGTGAGCGCTGGCATTTCACACTCAGCCCCACGAATTGGAGGAAATCATGAGTGATAACGGCTTTACCACCAGTTTCTCGGTGGAGGGGACGACTCCGAAAGAAGCCTTTGACGCCATCATCGACGTGCCCGGGTGGTGGTCAGGACAGGTTGACGGCAGTACGGACACACTCGGTGGGGAATTCACGTACCGCGTCCCGGGCATGCACTACTCGAAGTTCCGGATCACCGAGTTCGTCCCGGCGAAGAAGGTCGCCTGGCTGGTGCTGGACAGCTATCTCAGCTTTACCGAAGACAACGAAGAGTGGACGGGGACAACCGTCATCTTCGAAGTCTTTGATGAGGATGGCGCCACCCGGGTCCGATTCACCCATGCCGGACTGGTTCCCGGCCACGAGTGCTACAGCGTGTGCTCGAACGCGTGGGGCCAGTACATCAATGGCAGTCTCCGGGACCTCGTTTCCACCGGGCCCGGCCGGCCCGGTTCATTCGAGGGCGAACGCGCACTCAACACGGCTGGCTAGTCTCAAACGGCCTAGCGTGGCGACGAGGCTGGCGGCGGCGCCGCGTCCACGGCAGGCGCCATCGTCTTCCGGACCGAGGTTTTCGAACTGATCCAGTACAAGCCGCAGCACGAGCAGGTCTACCTCTAATCTTGCGCAGTGCTCCGGTGTTCACGCCGGGGGTGAAGGGCATCCCGTCTTTTGGGCTCGCGTAGCGAGACGGTTTGTTGGTTAAACGGGTCGTTGCTGGTTTTCGATGTATTGCTTGACCACGGTTAGGGGTGCTCCGCCGCAGGACCCGGCGAAGTAGGACCCGGACCAGAAATGACCGCCCCAGAGGTATTTGCGGACGTGGGGTGTGTATTCCTGCCGGAGGCGGCGGGCGGTGACGCCTTTGAGGCTGTTCACCAGTTTCGATAACGCAACTTTGGGTGGATAGTGCACGAGTAGGTGAACGTGGTCGTGTTCGCCGCTGAACTCCCGCAGCTCGGCTTCGAAATCAGTGCACACGTCCCGCATGATCTGCTCGCATCGTTTCAGCATGTCGTCGGTGAACACGTTTCGGCGGTACTTGGTGACGAAAACCAAATGGGCGTGCAGGTTATAAACAACATGCCGACCTGTGCGTACATCCTTGTTTGGTTCCCATCGAGGTGACATAAACCAATGATACTGTCACTGGTGTGAGCCACACTGTGGGCGTGAGCGAACTGATGACGGTGAAGCGGTGCGTGAGGTACCCGCTGACACCGTCACGCACCCAAGCTCAGACACTGCTCGCGCAGGCGAATGCGGCACGTGTGATGTGGAACCTGATCCACGCCCACCACACTTTCCATGAATCATCACGGCGGTGGCCGACGTGGACTGAATCTGATGCCGCGATCCGTCAGGCCCGCAAAGACATCGACTGGCTCGCGGTACTGCCTGCCCAAGCGGCGCAGCAGGTATTGAAGGCGTATGTGCAGGCGTGGAAGAACTTTTGGGGCGGCACCCACGACCGCCCGGCATGGAAATCGCGGCGTGCCCGTCGAGCGGTCGATGTCCCTCAAGCGCGGGATCTGAACATCACCCGATTG
Source organism: Hoyosella sp. YIM 151337 (assembly GCF_026041215.1). Classification (GTDB taxonomy): domain Bacteria; phylum Actinomycetota; class Actinomycetes; order Mycobacteriales; family Mycobacteriaceae; genus Hoyosella. The sequence goes on along the minus strand of NZ_JAPEIQ010000004.1, from coordinate 33,458 downwards.
AACCGGAAGTGGGGCACCGTGCAGATCCCGAAAGTCGGGGTCTGCACGATCCGCCTGCACCGGGCGTTGCCGGAGAAGGTCACCGGGGCACGAGTCGTATTGGAAGCCACGGGGTGGGTGCTGGTCGTGCGGGGTGAGAACCAGGTCGTCAAGCCACGGCCACGCCGGAGCGAGCGGGGCGCCGTCGGGATTGACCGCGGAGTCACTCACACGATCGCCTTGTCGGATGGGTCGTTCATTGACCCGGCTCCCACTCTCACCGCCGGTGAGGCGAAGCGCTTGTACCGACTCGAACGAAAAGCCGCGCGACAGAAGGCCACCAAGCCGCGCGGGCACAAGCCGAGCCGGCGACTCCAACTCACGTATGCCCAAATCGGCGGGCTGAAAGCGCGACAAGCACGACGCCGGTACGACTTCGCCCACCAAACCACGACCGCCCTGCTCAATACCGGCGTCGCGGCAGTGATGGTCGAAGACCTGCGGGTAGCGAACATGACCCGCAGTGCGAAAGGCACCATCGAAGAACCCGGTGTGAACGTCAAGCAAAAGGCCGGGCTGAATCGGTCGATACTCAATCAGGGGTGGACGCAGATCCACACCCTGCTCACGTATAAAGCAGATCAAGCAGGAGCGCGGGTCATCGCGGTCCGGCCACACGGCACATCAACAACGTGCCACGCATGCGGGTCAACCACACCAGGACAACGCGAAAGCCAAGCGGTGTTCCGGTGCAAGAACCCGGCCTGTGGGTGGACCGGGAACGCGGACACCAACGCTGCGATCGTGATCAAACAACGGGGCCAGGAAGTGGCCTTGCAGGACGTCGAGCCCAACGCCACCAGGCAGGCTGTGAAACGTCAAAACCCGAAAACCGCCGCCGAACCACGGCAGTGAGTAAGGAAACCGCCTCGTTCACGAGGCGGAGACTTCATTCGATTTCCATGATCACTGGAGCGTGGTCGCTCGCGCCTTTTCCTTTGCGTTCGTCGCGGTCGATCCGGCCGCTGGTCACACGCAGCGCGGGCGAAACGAGCATGTGATCTATGCGCATGCCTTCGCGCCGCGGGAAGCGGAGCTTGGTGTAGTCCCAATAGGTATAAATGCCCGGGCCCGGTGTGAAAGGCCGAACCGCGTCGGAGAGCCCCAAGTCGAAGAAGCGCTGGTACGCCTTGCGTTCTGGGTCGGACACGTGTGTAGAGTCCGCGAACACCGCCATGTCCCACACGTCCTCGTCGTGCGGCGCGATATTCCAGTCGCCGGTGAGTGCCAAACGTGCCCCCGGCGCACTTCCGAGCCATGCTGCGGTCGCGTCCCACAGTGCATCGAGCCACCGAAGTTTGTACTCGTAATGCGGGTCGGTGAGTGTCCGTCCGTTCGGCACGTAGAGGCTCCACACCGTGACGCCGCCGCAATTCGCCCCGATGGCACGTGGTTCCGCTTGGTCACGGAAGGTGGGTACACCTGGGAAGCCGATCTGTACGTCGTCCAGGCCGACGCGTGACACGAGTGCAACACCATTCCACTGGTTCGTGCCGTGGTGCGCTACTTCGTACCCGGCAGCCTCGAAAGCCATCGCGGGAAACTGGTCATCCCGGCATTTGGTTTCCTGTATGGCCAGGACATCAACGTCGGAGCGCTCGAGCCACGACGTTATACGCTCGATGCGTGCGCGGGCGGAGTTGACGTTCCAGGTGGCGATTCGCATCAGTCGTCATGTCCAAACGGATCGGGAACAGTGCCAGGAGTCCAGGACAGGCCCGGGACACCCCAGCCGTTCTTCTTAATCGTTTTCTTCGCGGCGCGCGCGTTCCGGCCGATGAGTCGATCGATGTAAAGAAAGCCATCGAGATGCCCCACCTCATGCTGCAAGCAGCGGGCGAACAAACCCGTTCCAGAAATGTCGACCGGGTTGCCCTTGACGTCGACGCCGGTGACACGTGCCCACGTGGCACGACCGGTGGGGAACTGCTCCCCGGGTACGGAGAGGCAGCCTTCGAGATCGTCTTCCGGGTCGGGCATGGTTTCGGGGATTTCCGACGTCTCGAGCACCGGGTTGATCACTTCACCCTTGCGACGCACTACGGTGCCGGTTTCTTCGTCGCGGTCTGGGCAGTCATAGACGAAAATTCGCAGGTCGACACCAATCTGGTTGGCAGCGAGCCCAACACCGTTGGCGGCTGCCATCGTGTCGTACATGTCCTGAACGAGTTCAGCGATGTCAGCGCTTTCCCCCGGCGTCTGCTCGACAGCGCGGGTCGGCTTGTGAAGAACTGGGTCACCGATGACGCGGATCGGGTGGATGGCCATGAGGTGAAAGATTACTGATTTCGGGTCCAGATAGGGAATCCGGATTCCCGCATCGGCCAGACTCGCCGCAGTGAGAGCCAGAGTTTCGGCGGCGTGCGATGGTTCAATAATGGGCGAACGACACGCACGTTATTTCCCTGAGGAGCGAGATGGAAAGCGCAGCAGCGCGAGCCGGGCAGCCAGCACAGGAGCCACACAGTGCACCCGAGGCGTCTGCTCACGATCTCGCGATTGACGACGATTCGGGTTTGTCCCGCCGCGAACGCGACATCCTTGCGTTCGAGCGGCAGTGGTGGAAGTACGCAGGCGCGAAGGAAGAGGCGATCAAGAACCTTTTCGGCCTGTCCGCCACACGTTACTACCAGGTGCTGAATGCGCTGCTCGATCGGCCAGAAGCGCTGAGCGCGGACCCAATGCTGGTCAAGCGGCTTCGTCGCTTGCGTGCTGGCAGGCAGAAGGCCCGGGCGGCGCGCCGCCTGGGTTTCAGAACCACGTAGCCGGGAGATGAACGGTGACTACTCCACGCTCTGATGCGAACCGGCTGCCGTTGCGGTCATTCGCTTTCATGCTGCTTTCCGCGGCTGTCGTCTTTATCGCCATCGGGGTCTTCGTTCTTCGTGACGCGAACGCGGAACCGGATCCACAGGCGGGTGCGCCGATGGTGACCACGACGACGGTCGCGCCGACCACCACCGCCGATCCGGAGCCGACGGATGAGCCGGAGCCGACTACATCGCTGGCGCCCCCGCCGGTACCTGCTGTTGACGTGCACGTACTCAACAACAGCACCGTGCAGGGGCTCGCGGGCCGTACCGCGGATACACTGCGGGCGTCCGGCTGGCCGGTCGGTGCCGTCGGGAATTACAGTGCGAGCATCGTCGGTGGCACAACCGTGTACTACGGGGACGCACCAGGTGAACAGCAAGTCGCTGAGCGCGTCGCCGCGACGCTGGGAGCATCGACAGCGCCCCGGTTTCCGGGAATCTCGGACCAGCCACCCGGCGTGGTCGTGATTCTGGCCGGATAGTTCGGGGTGCTCGCTGGTCTCGGCACGGCCACCGATATGCTGTGGCACTGAAGAACGCTCAACATCCCGGGATACCGTGTGGTCACCCCAGCCCGGGCGAGACCTTTCTGGCGAAGGAGCTTTTGTGATGGCCTCACAGGTACGGCGGACCCTCCGGCGCGGGGGAGCTTCGTGGCGGAATCCCGCAGTAGCTGCCGCAGCAGTCGCTGCCGGTGCGCTTGTTCTGAGTGGATGCGCAGCGCCAGGCGAGGCCCCCTCCACGATGACTGAGACGCCGCCTCCGCCGCCGGTCTGGACAGGCGAAGCAGCTCCAGTCGATCATCAGCAAGAGGACGACGAGATGCATGGCGAGGATCCGGCGGGGCAGAGTGTGGAGGCCCAGCTCGCGCTCGCAGACGGCACCGAGATCGGTACTGTGACGATCACCGAGTCGGGTGATCATCTGCGCATCCGTGCCCTCATCGATGCCGATCCGAGCGAGGTCCCGCCGGGCTTCAAGGGCTTCCATATCCACGAAACTGGTGTGTGCGAGGCTAACGGCGACAACGGTGCGTTCACGTCCGCGGGCAGTCACCTGAATCTCGACGGTGAAGATCATGCGGACCACAGCGGAGATCTCACGTCGATTCTGATCCTTGACGACGGTACCGGTGAGCTTGTTACAACGACCGACCGCGTGACAGTCGATGATCTGCTTAGTGGTGACGGCGCGGCCTTCATCCTGCACGCTGGACCGGACAATTTCGCCAACATCCCGGACCGTTACGAACTCGCTGACGGCGGCGCAGTACCGGATGAACAAACACTGTCAACCGGCGACTCGGGGGACCGGCTCGCCTGCGGTGTGATCGAAGAGCGCAGCTAATCGCCAACGCGCCCAACACGCTCAGATAAGACAAAGGACACTGCCCTGCCGGGCGGTGTCCTTTGTGGTTCTATCAGGGTGTGGAGATTTCGTTCAGCGGTTCGCCCCGCCCGACCCTGGGAGTCGAGTGGGAGCTGGCGATCGTCAACCGGGGTGACCGCGACCTCGTCAACGCTGCTGAAGCAGTGCTCGATGAGCTAGCCGAGCGGCACGGCATAGATCCAACCCAAGCTGAATCCCCGATCCACAAAGAGTTTCTGCGCAACACCGTGGAGATCGTTACTGGGGTGCACAATACCGTCGGCGAAGCGATGGATGACGTCGCCCGTTCCCTGCGGGCCGTACTCGCCGCAGGGGATCGACTAGGAGTTGATTTCTTCTGCGCTGGCACACATCCGTTCGCGCATTGGACCGATGAGATGCTCACCGACAAACCGAACTACGTCGAAATCATCAACCGGAATCAGTATTGGGGCCGGCAACTTCTGATTTGGGGCGTACACGTGCATGTCGGCGTCTCCCGCGCAGACAAGGTCTTCCCGATCCTCAACGCACTGTTGATGAAATACCCGCATTTGCTGGCGTTGTCCGGGTCCTCTCCGATCTGGGACGGGAAGGACACCGGGTATGCGAGTACCCGTGCGCTGCTGTTCCAGCAACTTCCGACAGCGGGGCTGCCATTCCAGTTCGAAACGTGGCAAGAGTTCGAACAGTTCACCGGCGATCAGATGAAAACCGGCATCATTGAGTCACTCGGTGGTTTGCACTGGGATATCAGGCCGTCTCCCGGGTTCGGCACGATCGAAGTCCGTGTGTGCGACGGCATCCCCACAATGCGTGAACTCGCCGCGCTCACCGCTCTCATTCACTGCATCGTGGTGGACCTGGACCGGCGGCTCGAAGCGGGGGAGGAGTTGCCTTCCATGCCGCCTTGGCTGGTGCAGGAAAACAAATGGCGCGCCGCACGGTATGGCTTGGATGCAGAGGTCATTCTTGATCGTGACTGCAACGAGCAAGTCGTGACCGATGATCTCGCGGTGATGCTGGAGAAGCTCGAACCGGTCGCGAAATCGCTAGACTGCGCGCGGGAACTCGGGTCAGTCGCGGACATCCCCCGCTACGGGGCGTCGTACCAGCGGCAGCGGAGCATCGTGGAAGGTGGCGGCAGCCTCGCCTCGATCGTGGATTCCCTCGTCGGTGAACTTCGCGGCAGTGTCATGTGAGCGGTGTCAGTCGTCGCGGTTCGGCTCCATCTGGTCGATGGTAATGAGGTCCTGACGGTACAGTTTCTCGCGGTAGGCGAGCCGTCCCACGCGGTGGGCGACGACGGGAACAGTGAGCCCGGCGAACAGGATTGCCAGAAATAGCATGCCGACATCCACAGACCCCCACAGGGTGATACCGGCCGCCGTCAGCACGAGAATCACACTGAGAATCTGCGGTTTCGTCGCTGCGTGCATGCGGGTGAGGGTGTCGGGGAACCGGACCACCCCGATCGAGGCGATGAGCGCGAGTGCACAGCCGGTGAGCAGGAGAACGCCTACAAGCACGTCGATGATCATGAGTCAGCCTCGCCCGTTAGCCGGTCGTCGGGGACGCGGTACCGCGTGACGGCAATCGACCCGATGAAACCAAGGAGCGCTAGCGCGACGACGGCGGACACTACGGTCGTGTCGCGAGAGTACGCTGCCCACACCGCGAGTCCGCACAGCGACAGCGCGACGAGCATGTCGACGGCAACGAGGCGGTCCAGCGAGTTGGGGCCTGCTACCAATCGGTAAGTGGTCACAAGACTCGCCGTGACGAGCATGATTGCGCACACCAGATAGACAACGTTCATCAGTGTCATCGCTCGGCCCGCCCCAATGATGCGTTGGAGGTGATGTCCCGCCACTCGTCGCGCCGCTCGAACGCTCTCACGAACCAGCGTTCGAGCCGGTCGGTGTCTTTGTGAAACTTCGCGATTGCGCGTTTGTCGGTGATGTCGATGACGTGGACGAACACGACACGCTGCGCCTTGTCGATTTGCAAGACGAGACTGCCTGGGATGAGACTGAGCGCATCGACCATCAGCGTGAGAACCAGGTCGGACCGGACATCCAGGCGCCGTTTCAGAACGGCGCTGCGGGGCGGCGGCCCTGGACGGATCGTAATCCACGTGACTTGGAGCGTGGCGCGAACGAGCATCGCCGCGATCACAAGATTGAGCATGATGAACGAGAACGGATGCAGCCGCCCGCCAATAGGGATCCGCGGCAGCGGCAGCAGGTACACCACGGCAAGCCCGACCAGGATTCCGGAGAGCACGTTGCCGACGGACAAGGTCCCCCACAGCAGCACCCAAATACCCGCTAGCCACATAACGCCGAACGCGCGCAGCAGTACCGCCCGGATCATCGCTCACCTCCGGCTGGAGTCGTGCCGCTTATTCTCTCGGCTGGGCCGTGAAGTACCTCGGGATCCGCGTCGAGGACAGTTGTGACGTAGTCAGTGCGCTCGCGCAGTGCCTCGGCAGCGCGGTTCGCATATGCGAAGAACGGGCCTGCGAGGAGCGTCAGCGAAATCCCCAAGATCGCGAGGCCCGCAGTCGGTGCAACCATCAGGGCGGGCATGCGCCCGACATCGGCACGCTCGCCGTAGGGCACGTCGAACGCGTCGTCGACGAGTGCGGTTGGACGGGAGGCAACCAGATGTCCTTCCGGTGCGTCTGCGCGGTCACGCCAGAACGCTTTTGTCCAAATGCGAGCAACGACGTACAGGGTGAGCAAGCTTGTCGCGATACTGCCAAAAACAAGCACCCAGGCGAGGACACCCGCATCGTCAACACCAGCCTGGACTAGCGCCACCTTCCCGATGAATCCGCTGAAGGGCGGTATCCCGCCGAGGTTGAGCGCGGGAATGAAGAAGATGAGCGCAAGCAGCGGACTGGCTTTCGCGAGCCCACCCAGCCTGCGCAGCGATGATGAGCCTGCTTGTCGCTCGATCAACCCGACGACAAGGAACAGTGTGGTTTGGACGATGATGTGGTGCACCGCATAGAAGATCGCGCCAGCGAGGCCCAGGTTCGACGACAGAGCAATGCCGAAGACCATGTAGCCGATGTGACTGACGAGTGTGAACGACAGCAGCCGCTTGATATCCGATTGGGCTATGGCGCCCAAGATCCCGATGACCATCGTCAGCAGCGCAGCCACCAGCAAGACGTCATTAAGAAGCCCGCTCGGGAAGACCAGCGTGTGCGTGCGAATGATCGCGTACACGCCCACCTTCGTCAGCAAACCGGCGAACACCGCGGTAACCGGGGCCGGGGCCGTGGGATATGAGTCGGGCAGCCACCCGTACAACGGGAAAACAGCGGCTTTGACGCCGAACGCGACGAGCAGAACAGCGAAGATTGCGCTGCGCGTCCCTTCCGGAACCTCTTGCATGCGCAGAGCCATATGCGCGAGGTTCAGTGTGCCGGTCGCGGCATATGCGAACGCGATGCCGACGAGGAAAACAATTGATGACACCATCGACACCAGCACGTAGGTGATGCCTGCGCGGACGCGCTCCTTGCTGACGCCAATTGTCAGCAGCACGAAGCTTGCGGCGAGCAGAATCTCGAAGCCCACATACAGGTTGAAGAGGTCGCCCGCGAGGAAGGCGTTGCAAATTCCTGCGGTCAGGACGAGATAAGTGGGCGCGAAGATCGATACTGGCTGCTGGTGGTGGCCGTCGCGAATACCCTGGCCGACTGAGTAGATAAGAACGGCGAGCAGCATCGCCGCGGAAATCATCAGCATGAGTGCGGATAGACGGTCAGCGACCAGTGAAATCCCAACCGGTGCGCCCCACCCGCCGACCTGAACGACGTGGGTGCCGTATTCGTCGGTGAGATACATCAGCATCGTTGCCACGACAAAGACGGACCCGATCACAGCGAGCGCGATGTACCGCTGCACACGATAGTGGCGGCTGAAGAACAGCGTCGCCGCTGCGCCAAGCAGGGGGAGAAGCACGGGCAGCGGAATGAGTGCTTCCGCGGCGGACGGTCCCAAAAAATTCAGCATCAGCGGCCGCCTCTCTCGCTGTCACCGTCGTCGGAGCGTTCCGATTCGTCGAAGTCGGAGTCGGAGCCGTCGACCGGAGGTCCAAGTGGATCGTCCGCAGACTCGGGCACTGTGGCTTCAGGCTCGTAGTCCGGCGCCTCAATGCGGGTGCGGTGAGCGACGTGAACGTCTTCGGTGTCGTCCTCGACGTCGTCGACGGTCTGGAGGGTGAACGACCGGTAAATCAGGGCGATGACGAATGCCGCGAGACCCATCCCGATTACGATCGCGGTGAGGATCAGCGCTTGAACTAATGGGTCGGCCATCTCCGTGCTCCCGTTCGGCTGCCGTCCGATGATCGGAGGCGCGCCGGAGAGTCCGCCCATTGTGATGATGAGGAGATTTACCGCATTCGTGAGGAGCAGGAGCCCGAGCAGCATTTTCAGGATAGTGCGCTCGAGAACCAGGTAGACGCCGCACGCGACGAGAATCCCCACCACGACCAGGATTTCGAAGCTGGTAGTGAGCGTTTCGCCGGCCACGGTTTCGGTGACGGTCACTGGTGGGTCACCTCAATCTGTGAGTCGAGGCGGGCGCCAAGGCTGCGCAGGACGTCGACGACGAGCCCAATCACCAGGAAGTACACGCCGATGTCGAAGATAAGGGCGGTGACTAGCTTGACCTCCCCGAACAGCGGCAGGCTGAAATACATCGTGGAAGACGACAGCGCAGGCGCACCCAGCAGGATCGAGAACAGCGCGGTACCGGCCGCGAGCGCAAGCCCGAGACCCAGAATCTTTCCAGCGTCCACGCGGACGGATTCACCCAGCTCGTAGCGTCCGCCGGCGAGGTAACGAAGGACCAGGGCCAATCCGGCAACGAGCCCGCCTGCAAACCCGCCACCTGGTGCGTTGTGGCCGGCGAACAGGAAATACAGCGAGAGCACCATCATCGCCGGGAAGAGCAGACGGGTGGTGACTTCGAGGATGAACGACCGGTTGCGCGGGTTACGGAGCTCGCTGCCGCGCAGCCACACGATTTCTGTGTACTCGAGGTGGCGGCGTGTCGGCATCGGAGCCATCTCCCGCTCCGCAGCCTCAACTGGCCCGGACCCGGCCTCGCCTGTCCTGTCTGCATCGCGGAGTGCCGCGGCTACTGCCACGGTGGCCGGCTGGGGGAGAGGTGGCGGCGCGTCAGCAACCCGTGGCGTGTTGCCGTAACGGCGGTGTCTGAAGATCAGGCTCGCGACACCAGTCGCGGCCACGAGCAGAACACTGATCTCACCGAGCGTATCCCACGCCCGAATGTCCACGAGGACAACGTTCACCACGTTTGCGCCATGCCCCTGTGTGTACGCGAGGTCGGGGAGGAAAGCTGAAACCGGCTGTGCGGCGCGGGCGCTCACCGCGAACATTCCCACGGTGACGACGATGACGCCTGCGCCGAATCCGAGGGCCGCACGAACCGCGCGGTGCCCCATAGGCCGGTGCGGCACCGGCTCAGCCGGCAGCTTGCGCAGCAGGAGTATGAAAATGACGAGGGTGAGCGTTTCGACGACCACCTGTGTCAGCGCGAGATCGGGAGCACCGTGCAGTGCGAAAACAACGGCGGTGCCGTACCCGGTGATGCCGATCAGTAAAACGATCGTCAGCCGGTTGCGGAGCACCGTGGCGCCGAGGGCCGCCGCGACCATGACGAGACCGATGGAAAGCTGCAGCATCGAGTTCGGCGCGCCGTTTGGCAGCGATGGCCAATCGGGCCACAGCAGGAGTGCCGTCGACGGCAGCGCGATGAGGGTCGCAAGGATGACAGCCTGCGTGAATGGCAGCGATCCGCGCTGCGTCAGGCTGGTGACCCGTTGCGCCAGTACATCGGTGAATCGCAGCGTCGCGTCGTACACACGGTCCGCATTTCCCAGCGGCGGTGTGGCGAACCGCAACTTCGTCACCCGCCGGTGCGCGAAGAAAACGACGAAGCCAGCGATGACCGCGAAGGCACTGAGGCCGAGGGCCAGTGTGGAACCGCCCAGGTGCGGATGGTCTCCTTCGACGCCAACGGGGAACAGGTCCACGTACGGCAGCATCGCGTCGACGAGTGGCACGGTCAGAAATCCGGCGGCCAGTCCGCCAACAGACAGCACTGCGGGTGACGCGAGAAAAAGCGGGCCTGGTGGCTTCATCGACTCCACGGCAAGGCTTGGAGCAGAGTGTCCTTTGCGGGCGAAAGCACCGGATACGAAACGCAGCGTGTAGGCCACGGTGAATACCGAACCGACAACGACCGCGATCAGTGTGGCGAGTTGCCAGCCTGGAAACGGCCCGTCAGCTTCGGAAAGCGCGGTGAACGCGGTTTCCTTTCCGTAGAAGCCGAGAAACGGCGGCAGGCCAGCCATGCTCGCTGCTGCGGCGATTGAAATGAGCGCGAGCACGGGAGCTCGCTGTCCGAGGCACCATAGTTTCCGGACGTCGCGGGTTCCGGTGGCCCGGTCGATGATGCCGACGACGAGGAACAGGGTGCCCTTGAACAGGGCGTGCGCGACCACAAGCCCGATACCGGCGAGCGCGGCATGCCGCGTTCCGATACCGACCAGCACCATCAAAAATCCGAGTTGGCTCACGGTGCCGAACGCAAGGATCAGCTTCAGATCGAACTCGCGCAGGGCGCGCCAGCCGGCGAGCACCATCGACAGCGCCCCGAGCGTGATGATGACCAAGCGCCACGGGGATGCGTCAGCGAACGCAGGGGAGAGGCGGGCGACGAGGAAGACTCCCGCCTTCACCATCGCCGCCGCATGCAGGTATGCGCTGACGGGGGTGGGCGCGGCCATCGCTGCGGGCAGCCAGAAGTGCAGCGGAACGATCGCTGATTTGCTCAGCGCTCCGACGATGATGAGGACGAGCGCCACATCGGCGAGCCACCCCTGGGGCGGTGCCTCGAGAAGGTCTGTCAAAAGGTAGCTGCCGGTCATCTGTCCGAAGATGATGAGGCCGACGAGCATGGCGAGCCCGCCCAGCGTCGTGACAAGGAGCGCTTTCGTGGCGGCCCGGCGGCTGGTCTGTTTCTCCGCTTTGTATCCGATTAGCAAGAACGACAGCACCGTCGTCGCTTCCCAGAAGATAAACAGCAAAAGTGTGTTGTTCGACGTGACAATCCCGAACATCGCGCCCGCGAAAGCGACGAGATACGCGGCGAATGACCCAAGCCGCGCTGCATGTGGCGGGAAATACCGGGCGCAATACACAAGCACAAGCGCGCCGACGCCCAGGATGATGCAGGACATGATCGCGCTGAGCCCGTCGAACCACAGGTCGATGTCCATGCCGAGTTCAGACGCCCAGGGGATACTGACTCGATGCGGCTCGCTGAAGTGAGCGACCGTCCACAGGAAACCGCCGAACGGCACCAGTGCGAGGGGGAGAAACGCGTTTCGCCCAAGGATCCTGACGAGCAGCGGCGCGATGAGGGCGGCGAGCGCATGAGCCACTAGGACCGCGATCAAGGGCCACTCCGTCCGGGTCGTGGGCAGGAGCGCCCTGGGCGGGATGCGTTTACATCTTAGGGGGAGGTCCTCCGCCGCGGCGCGCTAAGCGGTATGCGGTGTAGCCACAAGTGAGTACCCCCACACCGCATAGTCCGACGAGAGCAACGGAAAGTATCGCTCCGGATCCTTCGGGGATCACCGCCCACCAGGAGTGCGGAATCTCGTTGGCGCTGCCTGTGAACAGCGACACTGGAACCGCGCCGGTCGACGGCGCCCCGCCGAGCAATGCGTTGTAGGTGTGTGCCGTAAAGATGACGCCAAAGCCCAGCAGGGTCGCGGCGGGGCCTGCGCCGGGCAAGCAGACACCGAGCGCGAAGCCGCCACCCAGTGCGACGAGAATGAGCTGCACGAAGACGCCGATCGCGGTGCCGCCGGCTATCAGGCCCACTACCGGCACGACAGCGAGTGCGAGCAAGCCGTTGACAGCGTGATAGCCGCGGTGCCGTACAGCCACGCCGAGCGCGAGGGCAGCGATAAAAACAATGGCGACGACCAGAAGGACCCACCACGCGCCGATGCGCGGAACTGCTGGGATAACTGGCAGTGCGGCTGCCGCGACGGCAGTCGCGACAAGCAGCAGTGCTCCAGACCACGGGCTGTCGTTGAGACCGAGCCACATCGCCGCTAACCAGGTAGCGAGGAAGAGGATCGCGATCACGGCAGCACCAGCCGCGAATCGGGCCGCAGGCGGCCAGAAGAGTCCTGCGCGTGCGAGTACGTCTACTCCGGCGATCTGCAGCGCTGCAAGGATGACTACGATGCCCGCAGTACCAGCGAGCCCGGCCCGTGCCCGGGATATCGTCTCGCGCGCGAGCGCTGGGGGCGGGGCAGCATCGAGAATCATCGCCATGATGGCGGCTGAGATCGCGCACGCGAGCACAGACCAGGTAACTAGAGTCGCCCCAGACGTAGAGCCGAGCAGGTAGGCGCCGGGAAACAGTCCCGATGCCGGGCGCGCAAGCGCCTCTGCGAGCAGAAGTGTGGCCCCCGTCCCGCTCACGGCTGCGATTGCGGGCACCGGCGATTCGTACGACCAGGCACGCGAGAACGCTGCGCCCAGCGCGATACCCGCGCACACGGCAATGATGCTGCGGAGTACCAGGTACGACGACACCGTTACGGCACCTGAGTATCCGGAACTTCCGAAGAACCCGAGCAGCGCCGTCGCGACCAGCAAGCCGGTGAGCGCGAGCAGCCACGTCATGTGGACTCGCCCGCCGAGCCGCGCGGTCACAACCGCGACCACGGCAGCCAGGCCTGCCGTCACTGGCTCGCCATATGCCAGCGCGGTGACTCCCGCTTCGTATGCGGGCGTGAGCACCGTCACCGGCACAGCACCTGCGAGCAACAGCACCGCTGCGGCGGGCACGAGAAACGTCGTGAGCGCGGTGAGCGGAAGCAGTGGCGCGTGCTGGGATTGCGGGGCGGCGGGCATCAGCGCAGCATACGGGCCATCGGTGCGATCACTCAGCAGCACGGCGATCCGCGAAAGCCTTGATGCTCGACACCTGCTCGGGGTCGAGCGAGGGCCGGACAGCTTTTCGCGCGGTAGCGACGTCTTCCGCAGTGACGTCGGTGGCATCCATCGAGCGCCGCATGGCGGCCAGTGCAGATTCGCGCAGCAAGGCGGCGCAGTCGGCCGCGGAGTAGCCGTCGAGTTCATCTGCGAGTGCATCGAGATCTACGTCGTCGGCGAGCGGGATGGAGCTTCCCGCAGCGCGGAGGATTGCGGCTCGAGCCTCGCTGTCTGGCGGCGGCACAAAGACGAGCCGTTCGAGGCGCCCCGGGCGAAGCACTGCGGGGTCGATCAATTCGGGCCGGTTAGTCGCACCGAGCACCACGACGTCACGCAGCGGCTCGGCGCCGTCGAGTTCAGTGAGGAGAGCGGCAACGACCTTGTCACCCACGCCGGAGTCCGTGCTTTGCCCGCGACGCGGTACGAGCGCGTCGATCTCGTCGAGGAAGACCAGCGACGGAGCGGTGTTGCGGGCACGCTGAAAGAGGTCGCGCACGGCCTTCTCCGAGGAGCCAACCCATTTGTCCATGAGCTCGGACCCTTTGACGGCGTGAACGCTCAACTGTCCGGAACTCGCGAGCGCGCGGACGACGAACGTTTTGCCGCATCCAGGCGGGCCATAGAGAAGAACCCCGCGCGGTGGGTCAACGCCAAGCCGCTTGAAGGTATCGGGGTGCCGAAGGGGCCAGAGCACAGTTTCGGTGAGCGCCTGCTTCGTCTCCACCATGTCGCCGACGTCCTCGAGGGTGAGTCCGCCGATCGAGAGTTCCTCGGTTCCGGAGCGAGAGAGCGGCCGAATTACTTCAAGTGCCCCAAGGAGATCGCGCTGTTCGATCATCGCTTCGGTACTGTCCTTGCTGGCGCGAGACGCCGCGCGCAGTGCGGCTTCACGCCGCAGGGCCATGAGGTCGGCAGCGACGAAGCCGGGTGTGCGCAAGGCGACCGCTTCGAGGTCCAGCTCAGATGTGGGCACATCGCGCAACAGGTGGTCGAGCAGTGCCCGCCGCGTTGCGCTGCCCGGGAGCGCGACGGTCAGTTCGCGGTCACACAAGTCTTGACCCCGGACACGGCGGTCCACTGCATCCGGGTGCGCGGTGGTGACAATGAGGACAACTTGGTCGTCACTGATCGCCCGGCGCAGTCTGCTGAGAATCAGGCTTGATACCGGTTCGGGTTCAGCCGGAAGCAGCGCGTCGACCTCGGTGATGAGGAGCACTCCGCCACCCGCGGCGGCATTGATCGCTTGTGAAACGGTTTCCGCCCGGCTGCCCGCTTCGAGTGCGCCTGTGCCGGGTCCATCGAGTTCCACGAGGTTCCGTTGCGCGCATACAGCTCGCACCATGGTTGCTTTCCCTGCGCCCGCGGGGCCAGTGACAAGCACTCCGAGCCGGGGTGACGCTCCCAGGGAAGCGAGTAGTTCCGGCTCGTCCAGTGCGAGACTGAGCCAGTCGGTGAGCTTGCTTACCTGATCTGAGACACCGACCAGATCACCCACTGAGAGTGTCGCTTTGCGTTCGGCGAGGGGGGCGGGCACGGCAGGGTCCGGGTCGTTGCGGCGGCCGGGCGTTTCGCGGCTGCTGAAATTTGGCTGTCCTGCGGTATTCACCGCGCGCGTGAGCCCTTTCGGGCTTGGCGCGCTTGTTGAATCCCAAGACAACGCCGAATTCGGCTGCACACTCACGGCACCCGCGGGCTCGGTGCTGACGACGGTGAGAAGTTCCGAGGTCCACGTGATACCGACGGCAAGCCGCAGCGCTTGAGTGGCAGCCGAACTGCTGGTGCCGGGTCCGAGATCGCGGGGGAGCAGGGAAACGGTGTCACCGACGGTGAGCACTTTTCCGAGCAAAGCTTGGCGCAACGTGGCAGGGTCGATGGACGTGGTGGTCAGCGCTGAGCCACTGAGTACCAGCCGCCGCGCAGTCTGCACTGGCACGGGATGGACCACGAGGGTGGTGTCTTCGCGGATGCCCGCGTTGGAGAGCGTCACGTCATCGAGCAGCGCGACCCGCGGTGCCGTGCCCTCGGGTGACCGTGCCACGACGGCGGCTGTGGCGCGCGTCCCGTACAACCCTATTGCGTCCCATTCCCGCAAGCCGAGAGCGGAAAGCACCTCCGGGTGAACGCGGACAACGCCGCGCCGCGAATCCATGTGGGACGTATTCAGCCGCGCGACGAGCGTGACTTGTGCAGCATCCTCGGCGTAGTTCACGCCCACGAGCCTAGACGAGTGGAGCGCGCCCGCTACCGTCCGCGCCCGCGCCCAGCAACTCTCGAGTACCTGCCGCGTGGCTTCGACCTGCGCAGTCCGAGCCGGGCCAGCGACCGGCGCTGAGCATTAGAGCGACGCAGCGCACGGCGCTCAGAGGGCGGGATATCCCAGGTTTCGGGACGTGCGGCCACCCACCGTTGCGTGTGGACCGCGTAGGGAATATGTCCGAGATAGAGAAAGACGACCGCGATGAGCAGGATATAGGGGTAGGTCACCAGGCCTGCGGCAAGCAGGGCAACCGCGATCAGCAGGGCAACAGCCATGCGCGGGGGTACGGAAACCTGCTTCATGGCGAGGGTGGGAATTCGGCTCACGATCAAGATCGAAGCGATGACCATCCAGATAGCCACCAACGGGAACGACGACCACCAGCCGGCACCCCACTGCGCGTACGCGGCGAGGGGGGCGAGTGCGATGAGTCCACCAGCCGGTGACGGAACCCCAACGAAGTAGTCCTTGTGGTAAGCAGGCGCCTCGGTGTCGTCGATGAGCGTGTTGAACCGGGCGAGGCGCAGCACGATGGACACAGCAAAGATCAGCGCGACGACCCAGCCGAAATTGTTTCCGGCGAGCAGTGTCACGTACAGGACCAGCGCGGGTGCGACCCCGAACGAAATCGCGTCCGAGAGCGAGTCGAGTTCAGCCCCGATTCGGGTGGTGGCGTCGAGTAAGCGCGCGATACGGCCATCCACACCGTCGAGGAGGGCGGCCGCCCCGATCAGCGCTATCGCGAGCCCGACATTGCCATCGAGAGCCATCTTGATCGACGACAGGCCCGCGACCATCGCCAGCACCGTTATCGCGCTGGGTACCAGCCGGACGCCCGCGGACCGTACCGGGCGGCCCTGCTCGCCGATCAGTTCCTCGTCGTTCATCGCTCCGCCATTTCGTCCCCGGCTGCTACCCGTTCGCGTCACGGGAGTTCTGCGATAACGGTTTCCGCACCGATCGTCCGCTGGCCCCGTTCTGCGAGCACGCGTGTGCCGGGGGGAAGGAACGTGTCGACGCGTGATCCAAAACGGATCAGCCCGTAGGTTTCGCCGAGTGTGAGAACGTCACCCGCTTGGGCGTCACAGATAATGCGCCGCGCCACAAGGCCGGCGATCTGGACGACGACGACCTCATGCTCATTGGGTGTACGAATGAGCATGCTGTTGCGTTCGTTGGCGTCGCTGGCTTCGTCGAGATCAGCCGACATGAAGCGGCCAGGCTGATGCACGACGTCGGCAACGTGCCCTGCCACCGGGCACCGCTGGACATGGACATCAAGAACCGACAGAAAGATGCTGACGCGAGGCCGCGGCGTGGTCCCGAGCCCGAGTTCTGCCGGTGGTGCCGCCGTATCAACGAGCGTGACTTCGCCGTCTGCGGGTGCAACCACGACACCGGGACGTGTCGGCGGTACGCGATGCGGATGCCGGAAGAACGCGGCGTTTGCTGCGGCGAGTGCCAGTCCGCCACGGCGCACCCACGGATATTTGCGGCCGAGTGCGGCGACCGCTAGCGGTGCGGCAATGAAGGGGAGCCCGGCAGGGTGCACCGGTGGAATATGGGAGCGCGCCAGAGTTAACGCGTGTCCAAATGCGCTGGGGGGCTCTTGCCCGGGCGGTGTCGGTTTGCGGGCCACTTCGGGTCGGCACCTCTCCGTCGAGTATCGGTTCACGTGTCAGAGTACGGCAAGCGTGCACACCGGATGCCGCGTCGAGTATGCCTTATTTAGCACGAGTCGAGGTCCCACACAGTGACGGTGTCCCCCGTTCGAAGGGCCGTAACGTCCTCGTCGACGTCAACGAGGCAGTTCGCGGAGGCGAGCCAGCGGAGATGGTGTGAGGCCGGCGGCCCGATGGGTTTCACCGTTCCTGTTTGCCGGTCAAGGACACCCCGCCGGAACTGCCGTTTTCCGCGCGGTGAGGTGACCGGCTCAGTCAAACGGGCCGTCGTGCGCGGACGCTCAGGCGCAGGCAGCGCCATCGCCCGGCGCAGCGCGGGCCGAATGAACACTTCGAAGGACACCAGCGCACTCACCGGGTTTCCAGGCAATGTGACGATGGGTGTCCCCTCAAAAAAGCCGCACCCCTGCGGCATCCCAGGCTGCATCGCGACCTTGAGAAATTCGATTCCGTGCTCGGTGAGCGAGTCCTTGACCACCTCGTACGCACCGGCGCTCACACCGCCCGATGTGATGATGAGATCAGCTTCGGGGGCGCGGTCGCGAAGTGTCTGGAGAAATTCAGTGGGATCGTCGCTGACGAACCGGAGCTGCGCGGCTTCACCACCGGCTTCGCGCACCGCGGTGGCGATCATGATGCCGTTCGATTCGTAGATTTCGCCGCGGCGCAGGGGCTGTCCGGGTGCGACGAGTTCGCTTCCCGTAGAGAGCACGATTGTCCGGATCGGCGGGATGACGGGTGCCGTGGCATACCCGAGCGACGCCAGCAGGGCGAGCTGGGGTGCTCCGAGCACCTGGCCGCGGCGCAGTGCGACCTCGCCGGCGGAGATGTCCTCACCGGCGCGGCGCACATGCTGGCCGAGTGTGGGGCAACTGCGGATAGCGACGGTGCTTGTGCCAGCATCGGTGAGTTCGACAGGCACGACTGCGTCAGCGCCGGCGGGGACGGCGGCCCCAGTCATGATGCGGTGGGCGGTGCGAGGTGCGAGTGGTGGACCGTCGGTGCGGCCAGCTGGAATGTCTTCAGCCACAGGCAGCGTCACTGGTTTCTCGGCTGTCGCCCCAGCAAGGTCCTCGACGCGAACCGCGTAACCATCCATCGCTGAGTTTTCGAAACCGGGGAGCGCCCGCGTTGCGATGACATCACGGGCAAGCGGCCGGCCGGCCGCCGCCGCGAGTCGCGCCTCAGTTTCCGGCCGGCTGGTGACGAGCGCGTTGATGGCTGCTTGATGTTCGGTGACCGAGCGCATGCAGCCATTGTTGCCGGTACTGGTGGGAAAGGTGTAAGCCAGGGTGCATGGCTGGTGTGGAAGCACTGTTGTTTGTGCTGTTCGTCGCAATCAAATTGCTCGTGCTGGTCGCACTTGGTGGTGCCGCAGCGCTTGCTGGCTGGCGGTTGTACCGCTGGTACCGGTGAGAGCGGCGAGTGCACAGTGCCCGCTCGGGCCCTAGAGAACGCGCGAGCAGGACACCGCCCCACGGCCCGATGACCCATATCGGCCACGGATAGAGCAGCGTGCCTGCGGCCAGTGAAGTGGCCAGCCAGATTGCGATGCACAGCATGCCGACGCCAAGCCAGGCGCGCCACTCCGCGTGAAGCCAAACCGGAAGCCGAAGCTGGCGGTTGCGAGCGGTGCCGGGAGTGCGCTGGGCGGCTGGCAGGTCGTGGAGCACAGCGTCGACCTCCGCGGTCGTCACAGCGCGGTATACGTGGTCGACACGCTGCTCGAACTCCTCGAAGGTGAGCCGGCCGTCAGCTGCGTGGGTGCTGAGGGCTGCGATGGCGCGCTCGCGGTCGTGGTTCGAGGCGCGTACGCCGTCGGCGATATTCATCATTCCTCCCGGTTTGCCACATTCCACTGTGGAAGGTCTACGATTAACTATCGACCTTCCACAGTGGAATGTCAAGGTGCGGTGATGAGGAGTGCGGGTGAGTCGGCGAATCAACTCGACAGCGGCGGCGCTGCTGGGTTTTCTGCATCAAGGGGCAATGTCTGGGTGGGATCTCGCCGCACTGGCTGCGGAGCGCATCGGTGACTTCTGGACTGTGACGCGCAGTCAGGTGTACCGCGAACTCGCGGCAATGGCCGAGGCCGGGCTCGTGCAGCGCGGCGAGGCGGGGGCGCGCGAGCGCGTGCCGTACAGCCTCACTGACGCGGGCCGGGTGGCATTTAGGGACTGGATCTCCCGGGAGCCAGGCAGCGACACCATCCGCGTCCCAATGCTGCTCACGCTGACATTTGGAGATTTCTTGGATCGCGCTGAGATCGACGCGATGCTCGCCCGTCATCGCGCGGAGCATGAAGACCGGTTGCGAAACTACCTGCTGCATCCTGGGGGAGCTGAGATGACACCTTTCGGCCGCGCGACACTCGAGTTCGGTATTGCATACGAAAAAGCGGTCCTCGAGTGGTTCGCGAAGGTCCCGGCAATTCTCGACGGGGACGCCGCATCTGGCTAGGACTGTTGGCCCACGGTCAGGCCGGTAATGCGTGCAACCTCATCTAGCTCTGCGATGTGGTGAATGTGCTGGATCCCCGGCTGGAGCCGATGTGCGAAGGTGACCATCGCCGCGGTGACGGCGGCGGTGGCGCGGGATTGCTCCCGTCCCGGTACGTAAACAGCCTCGCCGCTGGTCGCGCGAGCGAGGAGAAGAAAGCGATCCGTCGCTCCAGGCACGGGCATTCCCGCAGGCATCCGTGGTGGCCCCGGTAAGCGCGTGAGAATTGCGAGCGCGCCCGTGGCGGCGCGTGAATCGAGCAAAAAATAGCTGCGCACAGGTGTCCCGAGGTCACGGCTCAGGACATGCTGGTCAGAGAAGTCGGCCCGGTATGCGCGCCGGCGACCGTGGTTGGGCAGGCGAAAAACGCGTGAACTGCTGAAGTTTCGGACGCGCGTGCCGTCGGGAGTGGTGAAGTGCGCACCGACGAGTCTGTTGGTCCATTCGGTGGCCGCCGCGCCGTGTTTCTTTCCTGCGCCCAGCATGATGACGATGTCGATGGGCCCGGGCGTGCGCCGATGAAGCTCTGCAGCGAGCAGGTTTGTGATCCCTGGTGCAACGCCGACACTGACCAGTATCGGTGCCGTGTGGTGATGCCGTGCAAGGTCTTCCAGGTAACTCTGTGTGGCGGTGATATCAATGAGCACCGCGCCTGCGCCAGTGACGGACATGGCGAGCCCGGGATCCTCGGCGCCGGTGGCGTTGATGACAATGTCCGCGCCGCGTGCCATCGCCGCGGCCGCTGCGTGGTCGCGAATGTTGAGTAAATGATCGGCGCGGGCAGGGTCACGGCCCGTCGTGATCACGGTGTGGCCTGCGCTGCGGAGAAGTGCGGTCGTGTGTGCGCCGACGGCGCCATAACCGCCCAGGACGACCACGCGCTTGGGTGTATTTCGCATGCTAGCCCCTTAAGTTGTACATCAATGTTCGAGTTAGACCCTAGCAGTAAACTAAACACGGCTGTATGAGTTAGGGGGCGCGATGAGGGCAGATGCACGGCGTAACCGCGAGGCGATCCTCGGCGCGGCCCGTGCGACGTTGGCGCTCGAACCCGAGGCCAGCATGGGCGCCATCGCGGCGCGGGCAGGTGTCGGGCGGGTCACCCTGTACGGCCACTTCTGTACCCGCACCGAACTTATCGACGCAGTCTTCGAAACCGCCATCGGAGAGGCGGAGCGCATCCTGAGCGGCGTCGGCATCCAGGGTGACGATCCGCACGCCGACCTGGCGGCGCTTGCGCGCGCGACCTGGCATGTCGTCGGGCAAACCAAAGGGCTGCTCGTCGCGGCTCAAGAGTGTTTAACAGCTGAGCGGATCCGCGAATTGCACGATCTGCCTCTAACTCGCGTGCAGGCGGTGATTCGTGCCGGTCAGCGGTGCGGCGCATTTCGCGCGGATCTCCCTGAGTCCTGGCTCCTGGCCGTGTATTACAGCGTGATGCACTGCGCGGTGGAAGAAACCGCCGCCGGGCGGCTCACTGAAGCCGACGCACCGGGCGTAATCGTCACGACCCTGACCGGCGCTTTTTCGGCCGCGTGAATTTCTTGTGACAGGGGTCCGCTGGCGGGGGCGAGTCAGTACTCTCGGGATATGGCGATCAAGGGTGTGCTGTTCGATATCGACGGCGTGCTCGTGACTTCCTGGCGGCCCATTTCTGGTGCCGCTGACGCTGTGCGGACAGTCGTTGAATCGGGTTACGCAAGCGCATTTTTGACAAGTACAACGTCTCTCACGCAGGCCGACATCGCCATGCGCCTGTGGCAATGCGGCATCCCCGCAGAGACAGCGGAAATCGTCACAGCCGCAAAACTCACGGCTGAGTATGTCCGCAAGCAGCACCCAGGCTCGCGGTGCTGGCTTCTCAACGCTGGGGATGTCCGAACTGATATGGCGGGGATCGAGTTCACCGAGGAATCACCCGACGTCGTAATTCTGGGCGGTGCTGGCACGGTATTCTCGCACGAAAACCTCAGCCGGGTCGCAGAACTGATGATTCAGGGCCTGCCGGTTATTGCGATGCACAGGGCGCTTTCCTGGACGACGTCGGAAGGGCTCAAGCTCGATGTTGGCGCGTATTTGCCGGGCCTCGAAATGGTTGGAAAGCGATCAGTCACGGTCGTCGGTAAACCCTCCGGACGCGCTTTCGCGACGGCGGCGGAACTCATGAACGTCGCACCTAGCGAAATCGCGATGGTCGGTGACGACATCAACGCCGATGTGCTTGCAGGACAGGCGGCCGGGATGACCGGCGTGCTCGTGCGCACTGGCAAGTACCGGCCGGAGTTGCTCGAGGATGCTGAGCACCAGCCGGATCATGTGATCGATTCGGTTGCCGACTTGCCGCACCTGCTGAAATCCATCAACTCAACGTGAGCTCCCGCTCGCTCACGAAAACATGGTGCCTGCCGGTGATCGGGTCGGTGAAAGCGAGCCGGCGCGCCAGCAGTTGCAGGGGTTCGGTGAATCCCGCTGGTTCGGGGTTGACCTCGGGATACAGGGGATCTCCCACTATCGGGATGCCGAGCGCGCACATGTGAATGCGGATTTGATGCGTCCGGCCGGTCTCCGGCCGCAGCCGGTACCTGGCGGTGCGTCCGTCGTGTGCGTCGAGACTGATGTGCGTGATCGCGTTCGGTGTGCCCGCTATTTCGTGCGCCTGCCGCGCTCCGGGCGCTTTGGAAATCCTCGACCGCCGCGTGAGGGGCAGCGTGAGAGCCGGACGGAACGCGGCGAGAGCGAGATACTCCTTCTCGGCTTCGCGACGGGCGAACAGCTCTTGATACGCGCCCCGGACCTGCGCCCGAGCGGTGAGAACGAGGACACCCGCGGTTAGCCGGTCCAGCCGGTGCGCCGGGGTGAGTTCAGGCAGGTTCAGTTGCCGCCGTAGCCGTACCGTCGCGGTCTCGGTCACATGTCGGCCGCGGGGCATCGTCGCGAGGAAATGGGGCTTGTCTGCGACGACGATGTTCTCGTCCTGGTAGAGCACAGTGATGGTGAACGGCACAGGTTCCTCGGCGGGAAGGTCGCGATAGTAAAAAAGTGTCATGCCCCGGCGAAGTGGAGTCTCCGCGTCTACCGGTGTTCCATGCATGTCGACGACAGCACCCCGGCGGAGCCGGTCGGCGAAGCGATTCCAGTGCTCCGGGTACTTTGCGTGAATGGCCGCGCCGACCGTCGCCCACGGCGAAAAGTCGGGAAAACGCACCCACGCGGCGTCCACTCCGTCGCGTGGCGGGAGCGGCGACGAGCCAGTCGGGGAGGGGTGGGGCACGCAGGCAAACGTAACCGATCAAACTTGATTCCCTAGGATCTTGCACTCGCATGGCCCGAGTGCTAAACATGGAGCTGGCACTCAAGACATGCGAGTGCTAGGTCGGGACGGTGAGGCCGGGGCTGACACCCCCAGCCGTCCGTCGCGGGCACCGCGCCTGGCCAGCATCGTGTCACCCCCTAACCGGAGGATCACTACGCAATGGCCAAGATCATCGCGTTCGACGAAGAGGCACGCCGTGGCCTCGAGCGGGGGCTCAACGCTCTCGCCGACGCAGTCAAGGTGACGCTGGGACCCAAGGGTCGCAACGTCGTTCTGGAAAAGAAGTGGGGCGCTCCCACCATTACCAACGATGGTGTCTCCATCGCTAAAGAAATCGAGCTCGAAGACCCGTACGAGAAGATCGGTGCTGAGCTCGTCAAGGAAGTCGCCAAGAAGACTGACGACGTCGCCGGCGACGGCACCACCACCGCAACCGTTCTCGCCCAGGCGCTTGTGCGCGAGGGCCTGCGCAACGTCGCAGCGGGTGCAAACCCGATGGCGCTGAAGCGCGGCATCGAAAAGGCAGTCGAGGCGGTCACTTCGCGGCTGCTCGACACGGCCAAGGAGATCGAGACCAAGGAGCAGATCGCTGCTACCGCTGGTATCTCCGCAGGTGACCCGCAGATCGGCCAGCTCATCGCAGAGGCGATGGACAAGGTCGGCAAGGAAGGCGTCATCACGGTGGAAGAGGCTCAGACCTTCGGTCTGCAGCTCGAACTCACCGAGGGTATGCGCTTCGACAAGGGCTTCGTCTCGGGTTACTTCGTGACCGACCCGGAGCGTCAGGAAGCCGTCCTCGAGGACGCTTACATCCTTCTTGTCTCGTCGAAGATCTCGACGGTCAAGGATCTGCTGCCGCTGCTCGAGAAGGTCATCCAGTCGGGCAAGCCGCTCGCGATCATCGCTGAGGACGTCGAGGGCGAGGCACTGTCCACGCTCGTCGTCAACAAGATCCGCGGCACCTTCAAGTCAGTCGCCATCAAGGCTCCTGGCTTCGGTGATCGCCGCAAGGCGATGCTGCAGGACATGGCCATCCTCACCGGCGGTCAGGTCATCAGCGAAGAGGTCGGCCTTTCCCTCGAGACCGCTGGTCTCGAACTGCTCGGCCGCGCTCGCAAGGTTGTCGTCACCAAGGACGAGACCACCATCGTCGAAGGTGCTGGCGATGCAGCCCAGATCGAGGGCCGCGTCAACCAGATCCGCGCCGAGATCGAGAAGTCGGATTCCGACTACGACCGCGAGAAGCTCCAGGAGCGTCTCGCCAAGCTCGCTGGTGGTGTCGCAGTCATCAAGGCTGGCGCTGCTACCGAGGTTGAGCTCAAGGAGCGCAAGCACCGCATCGAGGACGCTGTCCGCAACGCGAAGGCAGCTGTTGAGGAAGGCATCGTCGCCGGTGGTGGCGTGGCCCTCCTGCAGGCCAGCCCGTCCCTCGATGACCTCAAGCTCGATGGTGACCAGGCAACCGGTGCGAACATCGTTCGCGTCGCGCTGCAGGCTCCGCTGAAGCAGATCGCCGTCAACGCTGGCCTCGAGCCTGGCGTTGTGGCCGAGAAGGTTCGCAACCTGCCCACCGGTCACGGCCTGAACGCTGAGACCGGCGAGTACGAAGACCTCCTCGCTGCTGGTATCAACGACCCGGTGAAGGTGACCCGTTCGGCGTTGCAGAACGCAGCCTCGATCGCGGCTCTGTTCCTGACCACCGAGGCCGTCGTCGCTGACAAGCCGGAGAAGGAGAAGGCTGCTGCCGATCCGACCGGCGGCATGGGCGGCATGGACTTCTGATCTAGTCCGCACGAGAAAAGCCCGGTGCATCCACGATGCACCGGGCTTTTTCGCGTGCTTGGAGAGGTTGTTTCGAATGAATCAGACATTTCGAACAGTCTGCTAAAAATTGTCTTATCGTGAGTGTATGGATGGTTTAGCGCAGCAAAGCTGGGTACTGCCAGACCACCGCTTTTCGCGGGCGGCGAGTTTAGGCCCGACCTTGCGCATTCCGGGTAGTTGACTCCCGCGCGTCGACGATGACGCTTGCAAACGCAGACCGCTGACCTCTCGATAGGTGCTCGGTCTGACCGCAAAACTGCAGAGGAACCACCCCATGACAACTGCGATCCAACCAGCACAGCAAGGCGGCGGCGGAAGTGTTGCCCGCCCCAACTCCTCGGACTTGGCCGAAGTCGTCGACACCATCCTTGACAAAGGCCTCGTTATCGACGCGTTCGTGCGTGTCTCTCTTGTGGGCATCGAATTACTGACGATCGACGCCCGAATCGTCGTCGCAAGCGTTGACACCTACCTCCGATTCGCTGAGGCCGTCAACCGCCTCGAATTGGGAACCGAAGAGCCCAAAGATCTCGGTGACCTGACTGAGAGTGTTACTGCGGGAGGGGCGAAATCTAAGACGAAGGGTGTCCTCGAAGCTGCCGGAGAGAAAGTGGGCGACATTCTGAACAGTGATGACGACAAGGAAAAAGAAAAAGCCTCGAGTCGGCGCTCCAAGAAGGAGAGTTCCTGATGAGTGAGCAAGCCAGCACACGCCAGCAGGAGCGCACTGCCGTCTACGTCTACGGGATCGTCGCAGCAAGCGAGGGGGATGAGGCGAAGGATGTTTCCAACGGTGGACCCGTGGTTGGTGGCGGAGAGCAAACTGTCAGGAAGGTACAGCACGGCTCCGTCGCCGCGCTCGTCAGCGACGTCCAGGTCAGCCAGCCCCTAGGGCAGCCCGAAGACTTGATGGCGCACGCACGCGTCCTGGATGAGGTCGCGGCGAAGACGACGGTGCTCCCATTCTCGTTCGGCGCGGTGGTCACTGACGAGCAGGCCGTCATTGACGAGCTGATTGAGCCGAATACGGAACAGCTCCGCTCGGCACTGCGGGAACTCGAAGGCAAAGTGGAGTTTCTCGTAAAAGCGCGCTACATCGAAGAATCGATTCTCCGCGAGGTTCTGACCGAGAACGAGGATGCGGCGAAGCTACGCGAATCACTCGTCGGGCAGCCTGAAGACGCGACCCGCGAGACCCGCCTCGCACTCGGAGAACTGATAAGTACGGCGATCGAAGCCAAACGGCAGGCCGACACCGAAGCCGCGGGGGAACTGCTTAGGCCCCTAGCGACAGCATCGAGCGTCCGAAATCCGACCCACGAACTGGACGCCTTTGGCATCGCGCTGCTTATGGAGCGAGACCGGCAACAGGATCTTGAGCAGGCAGTTGGCGAACTCGCGAAAAGCTGGAGCGAGCGCGCCGACGTCACGCTCTATGGGCCGATCGCCGCGTACGACTTTGTCGTCACCCAATCACCCGAGGCGTGAGCCATGGGACTTATCTCGGGAATTCTCGGTTTGCCCCTACTGCCAGTGCGTGGCGTGGTCGCGGTGGCCGAGATTATCCGTGATCAAGTCGATGAAGAGATGCGTTCAACCGGTGCGATCCGCCGGGATCTCGAAGTCCTCGCTGCCAGCCGGGCAGCGGGGGAGATCTCGGCGGAGCAGGAGGCTCAGGCGCAGCGAGAAATCCTCGACCGGGCACGAGCACCGCGCGAGAGCACACCAGGCGAAACGGAAGGTGGTGCGCGTGACGATGGCGACTGAAAAAGGCGCCTCCGATGGCGATTCTGCGCTGGAGCCGCTGGATGCAGCGCAGGTAGCTGCGCGCAACCTAGCGCAACTCACTGGAAAAGAACCCCAAGCGGTGACTTCGCTCGCGCCCACCGACGAGGGCTGGGAAGTCGAAGTTGAGGTCATCGAAGATCACAGGGTGCCCTCTTCAGCGGACATCCTGGCGTTGTACGAAGTACAACTCGACCAGGAGGGGACCCTGCTGTCCTGGCGGCGGACCAAGCGTTACATGCGCGGCCGCGGAGATGAGGCGCAATGACAATTGCCCGCGGCGGCAGCGAACTGCCCGCTACCTACCGAGGTGGCGGCAGCTCCTCGGCGAATCTTGGCGACATCCTCGAACGTGTCCTTGATAAGGGGCTGGTTATTGCAGGCGATATCCAGGTCAACCTGCTGGACATTGAGCTGCTGACGATCAAGCTGCGGCTCGTTGTCGCGTCTCTGGAAACGGCCAAGGAGGTGGGCATCGATTGGTGGGAACACGATCCCTGGCTGACTGGCCGCAGCCGCACGGCAGAACTTGAGGAGCAGAACGAGGAATTGCGGTCGCGGCTCGCAGAACTAGAGCAGGAAGTCAAAGAACCTCGCCGTGCGGTATCGCGGAAGAAGAAGGCGCGCAACGATGAGTGATCACACCGGCGTCTGGCTTTACGCGGTGGTCTCCGCCGGAGACGGCGAACTGGAGGACCGCGATCCTGAAGGCTCTGGTGCATTGGACCGCCCAGATTCTTCAGGTTCGTGGCTGCCTTCCATTGCGGGGGTCGATGGTGAACGTGTGTACGCGGTTTCTGGTGCAGGCCTCACTGCAATCGTGGGCCGGGTTAGGCTCGACGAGTTTGGTGAAGAGGCGCTCCACCGCAACTTAGAAAACCTCACCTGGCTTGAGCGGGTAGCCCGGGCGCACGACACGGTTATTGCCGCGGTCGCTGAACTCGTTCCCGCGGTGCCGCTGCGCTTAGCGACCGTCTGCCACGACGATGACCGTGTGCGCGAAGTACTTGCAGAGCATTCGGCTGAATTCACGAGTGCGCTGCAGCTGATCGACGGCCGATCGGAATGGGGAGTACGAGCGCACGTGCGCAAAGGTGAAACCACCCCGGTCCCGTCAGGCATGCCGCGCAGCCAGCGGTCCACCGGCGCATTACCGCGCGGAGCGGGCGCTGCGTATCTCAAACGCAGACGATCCGAACTGTCAGCGAGGCAAGAAGCGGACCGGGCGGCAGCCGAAGAAGCGGCCGCCGTCCACGAAACGCTCTGCCGCTACGCGGTCGGTGCTCGGCGCCAGCCTCCCCCCAGTCCTCAGCTAGCCGGCACCGACGAACCCGTCCTGCTCAATGGGGCGTACCTCGTCGACCACTCTCGCACTGACGATTTCGTTGCCGCAGTCAACGAGATGAATAGCAGTACATTACGTTTAGTCCTCACTGGCCCCTGGCCGCCGTATTCGTTTACCGCAGCCGTTCAAGGGGTGGCACAAGGCGAACCGAGGACGCCATGAGTGACGTCGCCCGATATGAACCGGCAACGCGTGCTGAGCCGGAACGCCGGATCGCGCTCGTTGATCTCCTGGATCGCGTGCTCGCTGGGGGAGTCGTGATCAGTGGCGATATCACCCTATCGATCGCGGATGTTGACTTAGTGCGAATCTCGTTGCGCACGCTGATCTCCTCCGTGAGCGCTCTCGAACCCGCGCTAAGGCAAGAAGACCATGACGCCGGCGGGTGATGAGTCAGCGCGGCCCGAGCATGAACTCACCCGCCGCATCGACGCGACCCCCGAATCCGTCGAGCGAGGGCTCGCAAGCCTCGTCCTCACGATCGTTGAACTGCTGCGCCAGCTCATGGAGCGCCAGGCGCTGCGCCGAGTGGACGCAGGTGACCTCACCGACGACCAGGTCGAGGCAATCGGTCAAACACTCATGCTGCTGGACGAGAAGATGCAGGAACTGCTCGACCACTTCGGTCTGACCCCCGCTGACCTCAACATCGACCTCGGGCCACTGGGGCCGCTGCTGGGCCCAGACTGAACTGGGCTGACCTGTCACTCCGCCTGAAGAACCTCCATGATCGGTCGGTCCGTGAATGGGTCGCCGTCGAACATCGTGCCGGTAGCACGGTCTGTGAACCGTTGCTGCACCAGCGGGTACGCCTCCTCGGGTAGGCCGTAGAAGAAGACGCGGGGCAGCATGCTCTGCACTGATCTGAGGTAATACTCGACGAGTGCGACAACCGATTCGTCCGCAGCCGCCGTCGCCGATACGTAAATGAACAGGGGGCGGGTAAGCGGCACGTAGGAGCCATCCTGCGCGTTGCTGCGGCTAGGAGCCACGCCGTCCACCGCGACATTCGAAATCCGGTCGCGGAACTCTTCGTCCGCAGCGAGATAGTTGCCGACTCCCATGAACCCGAGCGCATTCGCGTCCTCGGCTATCCAGCGAGCAAGTTCAGACATGTCGTCGGTGGCCCGATAGTCTTCCCGAATCTCCCCACTTTCACCCACGACGAAGTGAGTGAAGTAGTCGAAGGTACCCGAGCCATCTGGCCTGCCATAAAGGTTGATGGGCTCGTCTGGCCAGTCAGGACGGATGTCGCTCCAGCGCGTCACCGCCGAACCAGGCGACCATACTTCCCTCAATTCCGTGAGCGTCATATCAGCAGCGAAGCTGTTGGCTTCGTTCCGGACGACGCTGAGCGCGTCGAGCGCGATCGGAAGTTCGATGAACTCGACACCGTTTTCGGCGCACATCGCCACAAAATCGGTCCGCTGTCCCGAGCCGGGGATCGCTTCAGATGCGTTGTTAATCGGCGTTTCGCCGGCACAGAACCGCGCGAACCCGTCGGCCGTGCCCTCCGCGGTGACGCTGACGCTAAAGCCCCCGTCCTGCGCTATCGCCTCGGTGATCGGCGCAACAGTCGATGAGCCCGACACCTCAATCAGCGAATCAGCCTGCGAGCTGCTGCACGCCGTTACAGCGGTGAGTGCCAGTGCCACCGCCGAGGCGCTGAGCAGACTGCGGCGGTATGTGTTGGCCGAGATCACTGTTCTCCTCCGGTGGTGCCGCCACGTTGGTCTTCGCGGGCCACAAGCTGGCGCAAAACGTCTTCGAAAAACGCCCGCACCTCGCTCCAGCGCACACGGGCATTGGCCATGTGCTCGTCTAGTCGCTCGATCTCCGCGTGCTGCGCCGCGAAAGCGCGACGGTGTTGTAGCTCACGGCGGAGCCGGACCACGGTCTCCTCCGCCTCAGCGAGAAGTTGCTCGAGTTCACGATCGAGATCAGCCCCGGGGCGGCTTGATGGGGGGTTCGGTGTGTCAGTCATGTGAGCCTCACTAGAAGATGACAGTCAGCAGGATGAGAACCAGCGGGATGACGACGAACACGCCGAGCACCCACGCCGCTGCGTACAGCTTGTTATCCGTCGCCAGCTGGGCGAGCCAGGTCGCTCCCCTGATCGGTACGTTCCGCAGGAAGGGAAGCCCGAATATCACGACTGTCGCGAACAAGTTGAAAAGCAGATGGACGTACGCGGCCTGCAACGCGAGCGAGGCCTCAATGCCCGTAAAACCAAACGCCGCGATCAGCGCGGTCACAGTTGTGCCGACATTTGCGCCGATCGTAAAAGGATAGATCTGGCGCAGCGAGAACTGCCCGGACCCGGCAAGTGGAATCGCGAGACTCGTTGTCGTCGAAGATGACTGCACCATCACTGTCACAATCGCGCCGGAACCGATGCCAGTGAGCGGACCCCGTCCGATTGCGGTGTGCAGGACATCGGCGGCCCTGCCGACCATCAGAACCTTGAGCAACTTCCCGATGAAGCTGATGACGAACAAGATCAGCGCAATCCCGATGACGATAAGCGCGATCCCGTACCAGGGATCCGGCAACGCTGAAGTGCTCCACTTCACGGCGTCCGCGCCAGGTGTCGTCACGGCCTTGACGAAGGCTCCGATCCCACCGAAAACGGTGGCGAAGATCCCCCCGTCGGTGCCGGAGGTCTGGTCGGCAAGCCATGCTGAGCTGCGCGCGAGGAGGCCGAACATCAGCTCGAGAGGCAGGAAAATCGCCACTGCGATCAGGTTGAAGAAGTCGTGCACTGTGGCGGCCGCGAACGCGCGCTTAAAGCCGTCGCGATCGCGCACCATGCCGAGGCTCACGAGCGTATTCGTCAGAGTGGTACCGATGTTCGCGCCCATGAGCACTGGAATCGCGATCTCGAGCGGCAGACCGCCAGCAACAAGACCGACCGTGATCGAGGTCGTCGTCGACGACGACTGTGTTGCGGCGGTTGCCAGGACACCGATCATCAGAGCGATGAATGGATTCGAGGCGAATTGGAACAGCTGGCCGGCCTGATCTCCGGTCGCGGCCTTGAACCCGCCACCGATCAGGCTTACGGCGGTGATCAGTACATAGATCCCCGCGGCAACACCTAGCCAGTTGGCGAACTTCTGTGCCGAAGCTCCGAGCGGCAAAAAGTCGAGCGGCCCGCGCGCTTCGCGCTGTGGCGCACCCGAGGTGGGCGCAGCCGTCATTGCGCCACCGGGTATAGGTTCAGACATCAGCCGGGCTCCATTCGGGATGGACTGTCAGCAGGTCGCACTAAGCGGAACACTGCAATCCGTGCAATATCCGAAGCGCATATGACGTCTGAGTGAATGGTGCGGATACAGCGAGGAACAGAATGAATGCGGAGTTGCGCACGTGAATCCCGCATTAATCGGCGGGGCGTGTCGGCGTACTGTGCCGCGCTGAGGGAGTCTGAGCGATTTCTAGGTGCCGTGTCGGCGCAGTTGGTAAACGCCATGTGTGGTGGCGACGACAGTGCCGGCCGTATCGGTGAGTTCGGCGTCGAGTTCGAAGTCTGCTTTACCGTTGGCGGCCGCCGCTGCGCTCACCTTCTCGACGGTGCCAGAGTCCAGTGCGGTTGTGGCCCGGATTCGCGTGGTTGCTGGGCGGCGGAATCGTATCTGGACGTCCTTAACGATCGGGTAGAACTGGGTGCTGTCGAAAGTTGGAAGACATATTGCACCCCCGAGGACCTCGGCGACGGTGAAAAGCACGCCCGCGTAGATCGTGCCCACGTGGTTTGTATTGCCCTCGACAGGAACCTCCGCCGCTGCGCGCCCCTCTTCAAGTTCAACGATGGTGACGCCCATGCGGTGCGCCGGAGCTAGCATGTGTTCGATCGCCATGTTGGCCATCGTCAGATACGGTGGCGCTTCGCGATTGTCCGGTCCGGTCGTCATCGTTCGAGCAGTCCTTTCGCGACGTGCGTGATTTGTACTTCATTGCTGCCGGCATAAATCATCAGCGACTTTGCATCGCGGGCGAGTTGCTCAACTCGATACTCGGCCATGTAGCCATTGCCCCCGAACAACTGCACCGCATCCATCGCGACGTCCGTGGCAGTCTCAGACGCATACCACTTCATTGCAGACGCTTCCGCGAGCGTGGGCTGTTTGCCGTTCCGTGCCATCTCGATGGCCTGAAAAACCATGTTCTGGACGTTGACACGTGCGACTTCCATTTTTGCGAGCTTTAACTGGATCAGCTGAAAGTCCGCGATCGGCGTCCCCCAAAGTTTTCGGACCTTCGCGTACTCCACACACAAACGACGACATTCGTTGATGACGCCGAGAGCCATGGCTGCGACACCGATACGTTCGGTGACGAACCCTTGCTTCGCGCTCATCCGGCCATCGGATGCCGCATGTGTTTCGGTCTCACCAAGGAGATGCGCAGTGGTCAGCCGAATATCATCAAAAAACAACTCACCAGTCGGGGAGGAGTGCAGGCCCATCTTGCGCATTGGCGGGGATTGTGTGAGGCCAGGCATGCCCTTCTCAAGGACGAAGGTCAGTACCTTTCGATCACGCACGGGCGTGCCGTCCTGCTCGTCAAGCTTGGCGTAAACCACAAGAACGTCCGCATAAGGGCCATTGGTGATGAACGTCTTCTGTCCGTTGAGAATGTAAGCGTCCCCGTCGCGGCGAACGTTCGTCTTCATCCCGCCGAACGCGTCAGATCCTGAGTCGGGCTCCGTCAGTGCCCAAGCGGCAACCTTTTCCATGGTGACGAGCTGCGGCAGCCAGCGTTCCTTTTGCGCTAGCGTCCCGTGCGCTTGGATCGTCGCCGCGCCAAGACCAAGGCTGACGCCCATAGCGGCGAACATCCCCATGGAGACCCCGCAGATCTCACTGCACAGAATCATGCCGAGCGACTCTTGTCCGCGAACTGATAGTGGGCCTGGGGAAGATGTCTTCGCGCGGTCCTCAGTAGTCGCGGCAGCCGCCTTTTCTCTCTCGAGCAGCTTCGTGACGGAATCGCGTGCTAGGGCATCGATGCCGAATGAGGCGAACAGCTTGCGCAGGAGAGCGTAGGGAGGGAGATCGCCGTGTTCGAGCTCGTCGATATGCGGGCGCACTTCTTTGTCGAGAAACTCACGGACAGCGGTGCGCATCATGCGGTCGGTATCTGACCATTCGAACACTGGGTACCTCCGGACACGCCTGGTTCTGCGCCGCACCACCTTTGGTGACGGGCGTCCTCAGTCTAGGCGATATGACGAGACCGCGATCGACGCCGGGCGAGAGATCGGCCCGAACCTTCCGGTTAACTCTTCGAGAGGGCGTTGACCTGCGTATTTGTGTTTCCGTTTGCATGTGTGTAACTTTCTTAGGGCCAGCGGGGAACGGAGCGCGAAGCACCGGCCAGCTGGCGAGTCCATCTAAGTATCCGAACCAGCCGATCGAAGCGCTTCACTGCGCTTGCGGAGGGCGGCTCGGACTGCTAGTGTGG
>NZ_JAPEIQ010000039.1 GCF_026041215.1 Hoyosella sp. YIM 151337 | reverse complement strand
CCAGGCCCAGCCCCCTCAGGGCACAGCCACCAATCCTAACCAGGTTCCGGGCAGAGAGTCAAACCAGCGAATCTTCCAGATTGTCAGCTTGGCTTCCGCTCGGTGGCTTGGGCTCCTTCCGGAACCGGCCTCCCCGTGTCGGCGGCGAAGAGAAAGTTACACAGAACGCGGTGGGAACACAAATCCGCTGGTCAGAAGCATTTGGTCAACCACACTCTGGCCCGGCCGGGATTCCCGCCGCGTTCACAGATGGTCAACACTCACGCTTCGCGCCGTATTCCCGCAAAGTGCCGCTTACCTTTGCGGACGACGAGCCACCGCCCGTGTAGCCAGTGCGCATCGGTGGGGACCCACCCCTCATCAGCAATCTTCTCGTTGTTGATGGAGGCACCGCCCTCACGGACCGTCCGGCGTGCAGCGCTCTTCGAGTCAACGAGCCCACTGGAGACCAGCAAATCGATAATCGTGCGAGGCGCCTCGTGACCTAGTGGTGCGACTGATGCCTCCGTCAGCGCTGCTTCGAGGGTTGGCTCGTCGAGTTCCCGCAGGTCCGCGCGACCGAACAGGGCCTGGGAGGCGTGTTCCACGGCGACGGTGTTTTTCTCGCCGTGCACCAGAGTGGTCATCTCGCGGGCAAGCCGCTTTTGCGCCAGGCGCAGGTGCGGCGTTTCCGCGGTTTGGCGCTCGAGTTCGTCTAGTTCCTCTTTGCTCAAAAACGTGAACCACCGCAGGTACCGGACGACGTCCGCGTCCGCGGTGTTGACGAAGTACTGGTACCAGGCGTACGGACTTGTCATTTCTGGATCGAGCCAGAGGCTGCCACCACCGGTCGATTTTCCGAACTTCTTGCCGTCGGAACTCGTCACCAAGGGAACCGTGAACCCGTGCACGTGGGCACCGTCGAGCTTGCGAACAAGGTCGACACCGCCGACGATATTTCCCCACTGGTCAGAGCCGCCAACCTGAAGAACACAGTCATGTTCTCGGCGCAGGTGCACAAAATCATTTGCCTGAAGGAGCATGTAGGAGAACTCGGCGTAGGAAATGCCGTCTGACTCCAGTCGTCGCTTGACTGTGTCACGCGCCAGCATCACGTTGACTGAGAAGTGCTTGCCAATATCGCGCAGGAACGAGATTACCGAGAGCGCGCCAGTCCAGCTCATGTTGTTAACGATGACTGCGCCGTTCGGCCCGGCATCAAAGTCCACGAAGCGCTCGAGCTGGCCTTTGATTCGTTCTGACCATTCAGCGACTGTGGTTTCGTCGTTCATCGAACGCTCTCCCACATCACGGGGATCGCCGATCAAGCCGGTGGCGCCGCCTGCTAGCACGATGGGCCGGTGGCCAGCCTCCTGGAATCGGCGCAGAACAAGCAGCGGAATCAGGTGACCCGCGTGCAGGCTTGCCGCTGTGGGATCGAATCCGGCATAGAGCGTCACCATGCCCGCCTTCAGCCGCTCGCCGAGAGCATCAAGGTCGGTGGATTGTGCGATCAGGCCGCGCCATGTCAGTTCTTCCAGGATGTCGTGCGTCACGAGACAGATCATCCCTAATCGCTGGCGGTGACGCCACTCGCTCAGTCAGTTGTTGCGCGCGTGTGCCTCCGGTAGCGGGACACAGCGGGGTGATCTTCGAACCAGAAACGCCATTGCCGGTCCGCGGCTTTGCTGACACCCACACGAGGCCCGGCATGGATATCACCGCTGAACTGAGTGATCGACAACGTGACCCCAGAATCACCGGAGATCACGTCGGTTCCCTGGTCATCGAGCGTGATGCCCAGGGCTTGCACAAGATTGGCAGGACCAGACGCGAGACCGCTTGGAGCAACTCCGGCGCGGCGGCGCACTCGCGCACGCTCGACTCCTGTAGTCAGCGCTGCGGCGCGGAGCAATACGGCGCCCGCGTGCCCGTCGGGACCAAAAGACACGTTCGCGCAGAGGTGCATTCCGTAGATTCGATAGACATACAAGCGACCCGCTGGCCCGAACATCACAGGATTTCGGCCGGTGCGTCCCGGATACGCATGGGAGGCCGGATCAGGCCATGGCCCCGCCCTATCACTTCCGTAGGCTTCGACTTCGACAATCGTCGCTGCACAGTCCCTGACTTCCAGCGAACGCCCCAGCAGAGCTGACGCAGCTTGCGGCGGATCCGCACGGATCAGCAGTTCCCGCAAGTCTTCGGGTGTCATCACGTCCCTCATCATTGTGTGCACCATCATCGTCATACGACGCATCGCACGGACGAACGGTTCCCGCGAATAGTTGTCCACAGGGATAACTCCAAGCCTCCGCCATACGATGCAACGATCACCGGCATGACTACGCCTTCATCCCCACTGCACGGTCTCCTTGAGACTCCCGTCCTTACCGATGACGACATGCACGCGCGCATCGTCACGATCGTCGGGCCAGCCATGTTCCCACAGTTGTGGCTACTTTTCTTCACCCCGCTGGGGTACCAACTGCCACTTGTCGTACCGCTCGCTGACCCGGAAGAAGGACTGCCCGAATCCGAACAATGCGAAGTAATGCTGAGTGCCCTCGCAGGCGCCGCACGCGAGATGGCGGATCACCCGTGCGGCGTGCTCGTCATAGAGCGTCCAGACCAGACCACCATCCGAACACGCGATCAAAAATGGGCTAGGCGCCTGCACTTCGCGTCGAACACCGTGGGTCTGCCGCTGCGCGGAGCGTATATCAGCCTCGCTAGCGGAGTCCGGCCGCTCCCGCTCACGCCGGGTTAAGCGTCAGCTCGCAGTCTCTGCCTCAGCGCGGCGAACGTATTCTTGATGCTCCTCGTCAGTGGCGTCCCGGGCTTCGTCGATGAGCAGCACGGGAATCCCGTTCTCGATTGGATACGCCCTGCGCAACCGCGGGTTGTAGAGCACTTCGTCACCAACGAGAAGCAACGGCCCGTGGTCCTGCGGGCAAGCTAGGACATTCATGAGGATCGGATCCAGAGTCACGACGACTACCCTACCTTCGCTGCTTCACTCAGTTGCCTGCCGCGAAACGTTTACGTGCGGCCTCAGTAAGTCGGCGATACTGGTGGCTTTCCGGGTCGTAGTACCACGAGTGGACACCAGCGCCTGGTACTCCCTGCTCCACAAGAGCTTGCCGTTTCGGCCGGTACCAGGCCGTCACCGGGATGTCGTCTACAACGTGGACGATATCCGGCCGCTGACCTTCCGGAAGAATCGACAGCGCCGCATCCAGGTTTCCAGGCTTCACTTCTGGCTTCTGTGCGGCATTCTCGGGCATCCACGTACGCAGCGCCAGAGCTGCGACAACGAGCGTACGGCCGCCTGTACTTACTCCATAAACGACAGCGAGGTCGAGCGCATCGATATCGGAGAGAGCATCTTCGATCGGCAATGCGAACACCACCCCACGATCGGTGCGGATGACGGAGTTTCTGTTGTCGACCATCCAGTAGTCGCCGTCACTGTCGCGCCGGAAAAGGTGGTCCGTAGCAATCCATGTGTCACCCGCCCGGAATACACCACGGATTTCGTTTGCCGTCAGCTCCACGCCCGCTCGCGGATGCGCGAGAAGCAGCCCCACATCTCCATCCTCAGCCAGGGTCACGAACCCTCGCTCGTCTTCGATGAAGCGATCGTTCTCGACGTCGTAGGCAGCGAGGCGGATGGTGGCCGAACCTGGGATGGGCCGACCTTTAGCACCCGGCTTGGACCCGGAGATATTCGCCAGTACAGCTTCGCCTTCCGTCGACGCATAGAACTCGACGACGTTCGCGGGTGCGAACCGCTCAACGACCCGGCGCCACAGCGCGGCAGGCATGCCCGACCCGATAAAGAGCCGGATAGGGTGGTGCCGCTGAATCTGAAGGTCTTCAGCGGCGACAAGCTCCCTGAGCAGCGTCCACGTATACGAAACAACCGTGACGCCGTAACGGTGAACCTCTTCAGCGAATTGATTCGGGTCAAACCCTCTGCTGAGCGCAACCCGGGCGCCTCCGGCCACAGCACCACCAAGTGCCATGAGCAGACCGGACGGGTGATGCAGAGGAGTCAAGCAGTACACAGTGTCGCTCTGGTTCAGCGATGCTGCAGTGGCTGTGCCGAATGCCGACAGCGCCCACCTGTGGTTCGTGATGAACTGCGGTTCTGTGTGCCCGCTCGTGCGAGTGAAGACGATGAACGCCAGATCGCTGGCTAGACCAGGGTCTGGGCGATACCACGCCGGAAGGCGCACCGCGTCGGGATCGATCTGCTCCATGTCAACGACGTCAGAGTCCTCTGTGAGGCCAAGGTCACGCGCCTCGCCGCCCCCGAGCACAAACACACGCACCCCCGTGGCGGTGGCATCGTCGAGATTCGGCGGGTCGGCGACGATCGCCGAGACCTCACCAATCCTGATTGCTTCATCGAGGTCGGTGCCTGGCTGCAGCAGCACACTCACAGCCCCGAGCCGGGACAGCGCCGCAATAGCTGCCAGGGCACTGGGCCGGGTCTCCATCAGCACGCCGATATGGCTCCCCTGCCTCACACCCACGGAGATGAAGCCACGCACCACATTGTCGATGCGCTCGTTGACCGCGGCATGCGTGTGTACTCGATCGTCGAAAAGAAACAGTTCGCCCAGCGGATTGCGCTTGGCTTGCTCGGCAAGGAGCAAGCCAAGCGACATCCGGGTGTGCGCCTGCATCACGCCGAGCCGCGCGAGCTTCGGCAAGGTGCGCATCGCCTCCCCCGTGACTTCTTTGGTCGAGCGGGCAGCGCCAACGGTGGCACCGATGACATCCTGAGCGACGCCGAAACCGATCTCGGCCACTTGGCTTGCACTCGTCACAAGCCGCTGTGCGACCGTGTACTCGCCGTCGGCCGCCTCCTGCGCGTCGTCAGTCATCTGGTTGACTATCGGCGGTTTTGCGCCAGCGTTCTCCTGCCACCTCACCCATTCCGCGACCGTGGGCCACGTATGGGTAGCCGCGCTGGATCCGACAACGAGCCCGAAATGGCCAGCGCGCAGGGTAGCTTCGTGCACATCCGAACGCGGCGCTGCGCGCCGGATAGCCCGCACCGCACGCGGCTGACCTATGTCATCATTTGTACCCACAAAGACCAGTACGGGGCAGGTGATCTCGGCCAGGCTAATGAGCCGGTCATCCACGACAAAGCCGCCAGTGATCATGCGATTGTGCACCACGAATTGCTTGAGCAATTCCGCGATCGCGGGCCCCGACCACGCGACCCATCCTTCAGCCTCAAGGAAGCGCCGCTGTTTCTCTCGCGGCAACAACGCCTCTCGGTCATGCAACTGCAACAAGAAGTCGACGCGAGACTTGAGTGTCTTGACAGGGTCGAGCATCTGGAAGCCCGTTCGCGCCATCCAGCTTGGCAGAGCCAGTCGGCTGAACACATGGTCAGCAAGAAAATCCGCGCCTTTCGACGCGAGTCCCACAGGGATACCAAGAGGCAAGGCGACGGCATCCACCGGCGAGCCGAATGTGATGACGCTTTTGAGCCCCACCGAACGCCGGTATGCGGCAACTTGATAGCAGAACATCCCGCCCTGCGAATAGCCGGCCAGGTGTACGTCCCGCCCGGTGTGCTTGCGTACCAGGCTGACGACCTCGCTCACCGCGACAACGTGATCGGCCAGATTCCGCGTGAGGCCACCAATCTCCCGATCCGGGGAACCGAAGTCCACTACCCAGGGATCGAGGCCCTGCGCGTGGAGAACCCCCACCGCGCCTTTGTCCTGCGTGACGTCATAGACGTCTGCTGCCACCATCATCGGTGGTACCAGCACCACCGGCACACGGTCCTTCAGATTCTTGGTCTGCGGGAAGTACCGCCGCAGCCGGAACATCGGCCGACGCTCTACCACTATGTAGGGCGAAGCGTCTTCCCCGGTGTCGAGCCCACCGAAACGGATGACCTCGAGGCCGTTCTGCGCGGTAGCTAGCACGCGATGCACCGGCGATGTCAGCGTGCGGACTTTGATCGGCACTCAAGACCTCCGTATCCTCTCCGGGCGCATACGCGTCCGGATCCAGTCACGGGAATCTTCGCACATCACCCACGCTGTGCGCAGCCAGGTTAGTGAGACACTCGCCTCACTCCGGCAACGGCTGGGCCCATACACGCAGCGCCGCAGCCTCCTCGCGGACACGCTTCAACTGTTCGAGCACGCGTTCTCCCGCTGTGCCGCCACGAGCGTTACGCGACGCGATCGAACCCGCCACTGTCAGCACCTCGCGGACCTCTGGTGTGAGATTCGGGTCGATCGCGGCGAACTCCGCATCCGTCAGTTCGTCGAGCCCCACGCCGCGCCCCTCCGCTGCCCGCACACACGCACCGGCTGCTTCATGCGCTACACGGAACGGAACCCCTTGCCGCACAAGCCATTCTGCGATATCAGTCGCCAGCGTGTAACCAGCTGGCGCAAGTTCGGCCATACGCGACTCGTTGAATGTGAGGGTTTTCGTCAAACCAACGATCGCGGGCAGCAGCAACTCAAGCTGCGCAACTGAATCAAAGACCGGTTCCTTGTCCTCCTGGAGATCGCGGTTGTACGCAAGCGGCTGCGCCTTCAGTGTTGCGAGCAGGCCAGTGAGATTACCGATGAGACGACCGGATTTGCCGCGTGTGAGCTCGGAAACGTCGGGGTTCTTTTTCTGAGGCATGATCGAGCTGCCCGTCGACCACGCGTCGGCAAGCGTCGCGTAATTGAACTCCGGAGTCGTCCAGATGATGATTTCTTCTGCCATCCGCGACAAGTCCACGCCGATCATCGCGAGTACGAACGCCGCTTCCGCGGCGAAGTCCCGCGACGATGTCGCGTCGATCGAATTCTCGGCGGCAGCCGAGAAACCCAGGTCGGCAGCAATCGCATCTGGGTCCAGGCCCAGCGAGGAACCGGCGAGCGCCCCTGAGCCGTACGGCGATACCGCGGCCCGCCGGTCAAAGTCCTGCAGGCGCTGCACGTCCCGAAGCAGCGGATGCGCGTGCGCGAGCAAATGGTGCGCGAGCAAAACCGGCTGTGCGGCCTGCAGATGCGTCTTCCCGGGCATCACTGCCGCGGGATGGGCGGCAGCCTGCTCGGCCAGAGCGTCAACGACTTCGAGCAATCCGGCGGCGATCCGCCGGGACGCGTCACGCAACCACATACGAAACAGGGTTGCGACCTGGTCATTTCTCGAGCGGCCAGCCCGCAGCCTGCCGCCGACCTCCGGCCCTGCACGCTCAATCAAGCCCCGTTCGAGAGCCCCGTGCACGTCTTCATCCGCCTCTGCTGGCGCAAAGGCACCACTGGCGACGTCACTGGCGAGCTGATCGAGACTCTCGGTCATCGTGACGAGGTCGGCGTCGCTGAGCAGCCCGGCGCGGTGCAGCACCTTCGCGTGCGCCTTCGATGCCCGAATGTCATACGGGGCGAGCGCCCAGTCGAAGTGGGTGGACTTGCTCAGCGCCGCCATGGCCGCGGCCGGTCCCGATTCAAACCGGCCGCCCCAGAGTGCACCTTCGTTGGTTCCGTGTTGGTCAGCCACGCGAATGCCTTACTGGCCGAGATCGCGCTTGGCCGCGACCTTGGATGACAAGCCGTGAATCTGCACGAAGCCTTTCGCGAGTGACTGATCGAACGTATCGCCCTCGTCGTAGGTGGCGAGATTGAAGTCGTATAGCGACTCGTTGCTTCGGCGCCCGTTGACGACGGCACTGCCCCCATGCAGCATGAGCCGGATGTCGCCGCTGACGTGTTCCTGGGTGTTCGCGATGAATGCGTCGAGCGCGTACTTGAGCGGTGAGAACCACAGGCCGTCGTACACCAGCTCACCCCAGCGCTGTTCAACCTGCCGCTTGAACCGCGCCAGCTCACGCTCGTTCGTCACTGCCTCGAGTTCCTGGTGCGCCGTGATGAGCGCGATCGCGCCGGGCGCCTCGTATACCTCGCGGCTCTTGATGCCGACAAGGCGGTCTTCGACCATGTCGAGGCGGCCGACACCGTGGCGCCCCGCGCGCTGGTTCAGCTCCATGATCGCTTCGAGAACAGTGACGGAGCGGCCGTCGATCGCGACTGGGACGCCTTTGTCAAAGGTGATGACGAGTTCATCGGGGGCCTGCCAGTGCGCGGTGGGATCTTCGGTGTAGTCGTAGACGTCTTTGGTGGGGGCGTTCCAAAGATCCTCGAGGAAGCCGGTTTCGACGGCACGGCCCCACACGTTCTGGTCGATTGAGAACGGTGATTTCTTCGTCACCGTGATCGGGATGCTGTTTTGTTCCGCAAAGGCGATCGCCTTTTCACGCGTCCACGCGTAGTCGCGAACCGGCGCAATGACGTTGAGGTGTGGCGCGAGGGCGCCAATCCCCACCTCGAAGCGGACTTGATCATTGCCTTTACCAGTGCAGCCGTGGGCAACGGTGGTGCCACCGTGCTCCCTCGCGGCTTCGACCAAGTGCTTGACGATCAGCGGCCGGGAGATCGCCGATACGAGCGGATACCGGTCCATGTAGAGCGCATTGGCCTGAATAGTGGGCAGGCAGTATTCGTTCGCGAACTCGTCGCGGGCGTCCACGCAGATCGATTCGACCGCACCGCAGTCGAGAGCGCGCTGACGCACAACCTCCATATCCTCGCCGCCCTGGCCAAGGTCGATGGCGAGAGCGACGACTTCGGCGCCCGTCTCCTTCGCGATCCAGCTGATTGCGACGGAGGTATCCAGACCGCCTGAGTAGGCGAGGATCACGCGTTCTGCCATGGTGTCCTGACTCCTTTAGTCGTAGCTCTTACGTTTAATGCGTTTACGTTCAACTCTGGGCGTTATGCGAGACCTTCGAGCATCGCAGCCACCTCCACACCCAGGTGAGGTTCTCGCGCGATTACGACGATCGTGTCATCGCCGGCGATGGTTCCGGCAATTTCCGGCAAGGCCGCTTTGTCAATCGCGCTCGCGACAAATTGTGCCGCACCAGGCGGGGTTCTTAGTACCGCGAGATTCCCGCTGGGCTCGGCTGATACTAAGAGGTCACCTAGCACCCGCGACAACCGGTCGGTTCCTCCTGTAATGCCCCGGACTGGGCTGCCATCTTCTGGCACCACATAGACGCCAGTCCCGCCATCGGCTGCACGCAACTTCACGGCCCCAAGTTCCTCGAGGTCGCGCGACAGCGTGGCTTGTTTGACGTCTATGCCTTCCGCAGCGAGGAGCCGCGCGAGTTCAG
The DNA here is from genome assembly GCF_026041215.1 of Hoyosella sp. YIM 151337. Taxonomy (GTDB): domain Bacteria; phylum Actinomycetota; class Actinomycetes; order Mycobacteriales; family Mycobacteriaceae; genus Hoyosella. The sequence goes on along the minus strand of NZ_JAPEIQ010000039.1, from coordinate 453,824 downwards.
TCTGGCTGCGGACCTGATGCTGTGCCAGCAGTTCAACGATGCGCGCCTGGCGTCCCGCGCGACTCGCCGCGAGGGACCTGCCCGGTTCGCTCACTGATGATCCAGCAGCCATGCGAGTAGTGCCTTCTGTGCGTGCAGCCGGTTTTCAGCCTCATCCCACACGACGCTGTGCGGTCCATCCATCACATCGTCAGTGATCTCTTCGCCCCGGTGTGCAGGCAGGCAGTGCAGCACGATCGCGTCCGGGTTCGCATGTTTGAGCAGTTCCGTGTTCACCTGATATGGCAGGAACGGAGCTATCCGGTCGAGTCCGTCGGCCTCCTGCCCCATCGACGTCCACGTGTCCGTGACGATAACGTCCGCTCCGCTCACCGCAGCAACTGGATCGGCAACGACTGCAACCGCAGCGCCGGTCTCCTCGGCGCGGCTGTGGGCGGCCTCAACAACTGCCGGGTCGGGTGAGAACCCCGCGGGCGCGGACACGGTCACGGAAATGCCCGCTGTCACTCCCCCAACCATGAGTGAATGCGCCATGTTGTTCGCGCCGTCACCGAGGTACGTCATTCGCAACCCGCGCAACCGGCCCTTGTGCTCGGCGATGGTCTGCAGATCCGCGAGAACCTGGCAGGGGTGGAACTGATCCGACAGGGCGTTGACGATTGGGACAGTCGCTGATTCCGCCATTGCCTCGAGCCGCTCCTGTCCGAACGTCCGCCACACAATGGCGTCGACATAGCGGGAGAGCACACGCCCGGTGTCTTGCAGTGACTCATCCCGGCCCAGCTGTGTCGAACGCGATTCGACTACCACCGCATGCCCGCCGAGCTGGGCGACTCCGACTTCGAAGGAAAATCGGGTGCGGGTCGAGTTCTTGTCGAAGATGACGGCCACACCCCGTGGCCCTTCGAGCGGACGCTGCGCAAAAGGCTGCAGCTTCATCTGCGCCGCGAGTGCGAGTACCTCCGCCTGTTCGGCTGGCGTCAGGTCATCGTCGCGCAGAAAATGCCGAGTCATGCTTGTCCTTCCTCGAGGGCCTTATCCAGGATTGCAGGAAGCGCACTGATGAACCCGCGGACCTGAGCCTCCGAGATGACGAGCGGCGGCGCGAGACGGAGCACCGATGGCTGAGCGGCGTTAAGCAGGTATCCGCTTTCGCGCGCGGCCGCCTCAGCATGCTTCGCGACGGGTTTGGTGAGCACGACGCCCAGCAGCAGGCCGGCTCCGCGAACAGAGTCGACCAACTCGTGACCCATACCTTCGATCTCGGCGGACAGAAGCTTACCGAGCCGGTCGGAGTGCGTGAGTAGGTCGTCCTCGTCGATCGTGCGCAAAACCGCGAGCGCAGCAGCAGCGCACACTGGGTTGCCGCCGAAAGTGGAACCGTGGGAACCCGGCCCCATGAGTTCTGCCGCGGCTCCCGTTGCCACGCAAGCGCCTATTGGCAGGCCGCCGCCGAGTCCCTTCGCGAGTGTCATGACATCTGGCGTAATTCCGGCCGCCTGGTGAGCGTAAAACCATCCGGTGCGGCCCATGCCCGTCTGCACTTCGTCAAGGACGAGGAGCGCGCCGTGGTCGTCAGTGAGTTTCCGCGCCGCCGCGAGGTACCCCTCTGGCGGCACGACGACACCGGCTTCACCCATCATCGGTTCAAGGATCACCGCGGCGGTGTCGTCGTCGATGGCTGCCGCTAAGGCTTCAACGTCACCGTAGGGAACGTGAACCACACCAGGCACCAGCGGCTCGAACGGCGCTCGCTTGCCGGGTTGTCCAGTCAGCGACAGCGCACCCATCGTCCGCCCGTGGAATGCCTCCTCTGCCGCGATCACTTTGGTGCGGCCTGTGCGGCGCGCGATCTTGAATGCGGCCTCGTTTGCCTCAGCGCCGGAATTGCCAAAGAAGACCCGCCCCTCGCAACCAAGCCGGGCCAGCAGCAGTTCCGCGAGTTCGATGACGGGCGTACTCATGTACAAATTGGACACGTGGCCGAGTGTCGCGAGTTGGGTATTCACGGCGGTCCGAACGGCAGGGTGGCCATGGCCGAGAATGTTGACGGCGATGCCACCAAGGAGGTCGAGATAATCCCTGCCGTCCGCGTCCGTGACTACCGCTCCACTGCCACGGACAAGCGCGAGGCGGGGCACACCGTAGGTGTCCATGATCGCTTCGGACCAGCGGCGCTGCAACGCCGCGCTATTGCTGCTGCCGTGCAGGTTCGGTCCCTGAGCGGCACTCATGTCCCCACCAGGTCCTGGGGCACAGTACCGTCACCGAGAGTAACCATTGTTCCAATTCCTTTTTCAGTGAAGATTTCCAAGAGAACGGAATGCGGTACCCGGCCGTCGATGACGTGAGCGGATGGTACGCCGCCACGCACCGCTCGCAGGCAGGCCTCCATCTTGGGGATCATGCCGCTCGCCAGGTTCGGCAGCAGCTGTGTGAGCGCACCGCTGTCGATCTCGCTGACTAGCGAATCCTTATCTGGCCAGTTCGTGTAAAGACCTTCGACGTCGGTGAGCACGATCAGCTTCTCGGCACCAATCTCCTCCGCGAGCGCAGAGGCCGCGGTATCGGCGTTGATGTTGTGCACGACACCGTTGCGGTCCGGAGCAATCGTTGAAACCACGGGGATCCGCCCGGCGGCAACCAAGTCCAGCACGGCGGCAGGGCTCACCGCTGATACATCGCCGACGAGCCCGATATCGACGGGTTTCCCATCGATCATGGCGGACCGCTTCTGCGCGGTGAAGAGATGCGCGTCCTCGCCAGAGATACCGACCGCATACGGCCCATACTCATTGATAAGGCCAACGAGTTCCCGCCCCACCTGGCCGAAAAGGACCATCCGCACGATATCCATGACTTCCGGCGTCGTGACGCGGAAACCACCGCGGAACTCACCCTCCATTCCGAGGCGCTCCAGCATCGCGGTGATTTGTGGCCCGCCCCCGTGCACCACAATCGGGTGAATTCCGCAGGTCCGCAGGAATACCATGTCTGCCGCGAACGCGCGCTTGAGGGTGTCGTCGACCATCGCGTTACCGCCGTACTTCACGACGATCGTCTTGCCGTGAAACTTCTGCAGCCAGGGCAGCGCCTCTGCGAGCACGTGCGCCTTGTCCAGCGCAGTCAGGTCATCACGGACCCCAGTCTGCGGAGAGATGGTGTCCGTCGATTTGTCCGCCACTTCAGTTCACCCGCCTCAGAGTTTGCGTACTGCCAGTGTCACGACGAGTACGCGGAATTCTCTTCCACGTACGCGTGTGAGAGATCAGTCGTACGAACCGTCGCTTCACCAGCGCCGATGCCCAACTCGACACGTACTGCGATGTCTGTGCCGCTCAAATCGATGCTGCGTGCACCCGGAGCTCCAACACCGTTCTTACACACAGCCTGGCCGTTGAAGTAGACGCTGATGCGGTCGGGGTCAAGCGCGATGGGCGCGATGCCGATGGCCGCGAGGACCCGGCCCCAGTTTGGGTCGGACCCGAAGAGTGCAGTTTTGACGAGATTGTCCCGAGCGATGGCACGGGCACCTGTGAGGGCTTCACTTTCACTCGCCGCACCCGCCACAGTGACCCGAACCCGTTTCGTCACGCCTTCGGCGTCGGCCATGAGTTGCTCGGCGAGGTCGTCGCAAATCGCTGAGACCGCCTCGGTCAGAGCCGACTGGCTTGGCGCCACCCCACTCGCCCCTGAAGCGAGTAGCAGCACGGTGTCGTTGGTCGATGTCGCGCCGTCGACATCAAGCCGGTCGAAACTGTACTTCGTCGCGTGGCGCAGCGCGGTCTCTAACTGTTCACTGGTCGCGACCGCATCGGTGGTAACGACGCAGAGCATGGTGGCGAGAGCTGGAGCAAGCATGCCCGCACCTTTCGCCATACCCCCGACCGACCAGCCACCCTCATGGCGCAAACAGGCCTCTTTGGGCACAGTGTCGGTCGTCATGATCGAGGTGGCCGCATCGGTGCCAGCCTGAGCATCGTCAGAAAGCTGCTGGACGGCAGTCCGCACGCCGCCAAGAACAGCGGGCATCGGCAGTAGGTCACCGATCAGTCCGGTGGAGCACACCGCCACCTCGACGGCACCCGTTTCGGTGCCTCCCGCGGTGAGAGCCGCTGCCACTTCCTCGGCGGTGTGGTGCGTATCAGCGAATCCCCGCGAGCCGGTACATGCATTGGCACCGCCCGAGTTGAGGACAACGGCCCGCAACTTGCCCGTGGTGAGGACCTGCTGAGACCACAGCACAGGCGCGGCCTTCACTTTGTTCGTGGTGAAGACACCAGCGGCGAAACGGTCCGGTCCCCGGTTGAGGATGACGGATAGATCTCGTGCACCGGACTTTTTGATCCCCGCAGCGACCCCCGCCGCCGCGAATCCCGCAGCTGCGGTGACCCCTGCTGAGCGCTGCACCGCGGCACTCAGCGCGCTCACCGCCGCAGCTGACTGACCGGCAGGAAATTGCGAGGCGTGAGGTCCCGTCATGGCGCTACTCCCACTGTCGAAAGCCCGGCCGCCTCTGGCAGCCCAAGCGCGATGTTCATAGACTGTACGGCCCCGCCTGCGGTGCCCTTCGTCAGGTTGTCGATTGCGGATACGACGACGAGACTGCCTGCAGCGTTATCAACGTGCACGCTGAGATGGACCGCGTTGGACCCGAGCACCGCGCTCGTCTGTGGCAGACGCCCAGCGGGCAGCAGGTGCACGAATGGCTCGTCGGCATATGCCTTTTCGTACACTTCCCGCGCCTGAGCGTCAGAAGCCGTCGTGGGAGCGACGCATGTCGCGAGGATGCCACGCGCCATGGGGGCAAGGACCGGTGTGAACGAAACGGTTACCTTCTCGCTGGTCAGACTCTGGAGATTCTGGCGGATCTCCGGGGTGTGCCGGTGTACACCGCCGACGCCGTAGGCCCGCGCAGACCCCATTACCTCCGAGCCGAGAAGATCCGTGCGCAATGAGCGCCCCGCACCGGACGCGCCGGTTACCGCGACGATTGTCACGGACGGCGTTACGATTCCCGCCGCAACCGCTGGCGCCATCGCGAGCGACGTCGCAGTGGGATAGCACCCGGGTACAGCGATTCGCGTCGCGCCACGCAGCGCCGCACGAGCGTCCGGCAACTCCGGCAGACCATACGGCCAGGCCCCCGCGTGCGGGGAACCATAGAAGGTCTCCCAGTCATCCGAGTCACGCAGCCGGAAGTCTGCCCCGCAGTCGATAATCGTCGTGCTAGCTGGCAGCTCTCGCGCGAGGGCCGCGGAGTGGCCGTGCGGCAGTCCCAAGAAGATGACGTCGTGCCCTGCCAGTGAGTCGATCGAGGTGTCTTCGAGAACACGGTCAGCCAGCGGCAACAGGTGTGGGTGGTGCTCACCGAGCGTCGACCCCGCGTTGCCGCCCGCGGTGAGCGCGCCGATCTGCAGTGTTCCGTCGAGATACGCCGGGTGACCCAGCAGCAGCCGAAGGACCTCTCCTCCCGCATACCCGCTGGCACCTGCGACGGCAATCCTCGTATTCATGTGATGATTATGCACATATGTGAAACTTTATTCAACTCGAATATTTGGCTACTTCTGCATCAGTCCGCGAATCTGATTGAGCCGTTCCCGGGCTGCTCGCGCACGAGCCTCCCACTGTTGCTCCAGGGAGCGATCTTCTGCCTCTTGAATGGCGGCATCAGGGGCCCCGATCGCCACCGCGAAACGTGCGGCGATCTTGTCCCGCACTCTACTGAAGGTGGGAATGCCGTCCTTCGTCCAACCAGGCTCAAGCGCCGCGTCGCCCGTGGTTCCCGGGTCTTCCAGCGGGGGCACCTCACCCACTGGCCCCTCTGAAACATCACGTGGTGCCACAACTCCGCCGGCCACCGAGATACTTGCGTCATCTGTCCCCTCGACCGGAGCGGGACCCGCGATCGCTGACAACTGCGCTACTTGATGCAGCGCCCGCAAATGCGAGCGGTGCACGGTAACTTCTGCGACCAGCTCGGACAGATCGTGATCCGACAACTCCCCCAGCCGCGCGAGCAGCGCACCGAAGTCTGCACCTGAATCAGTCGCCATGATCAAGCCCTCCTCCGCATGGTTGCATCAAGGATACGTCTGAAGCACCATACCCACCGGAAGGAAGTAGTATCGGCCCCGTCAGTGGCGCAATTCCGCACCCACACGCTCCTGTGCAGTCGCCACAGCCTGATCCCGCGCCGAAGTAGCTTCGTCTTCGGTGAGTGTCCGGTCAGGCGCGCGGAAACGCAGCGAAAAAGCGAGAGACTTTCGGCCCGCACCAATCTGCGCGCCGGTGAAAACGTCAAACAGGCGAATTTCCTCTAGAAGCGATCCGGCTCCTTCTCGCAGCGCAGCTTCGACGGACGCGGCAGGAGTGTCTGTATCCACCACTACAGCGACATCTTGATGCACCGCCGGGAACACCGAAAGCTGCGGCGCAGGCAGGTTCTCGCGCACCGGCAGACCGTCGAGCTCCATCTCCATGGCACACGTGCGCGGAGGCAGGCCCATCGCCTCCAGCGCAGCGGGGTGGAGTTCACCGGCATGCCCGATAACGACACCGTCGACCAGGAGTTCTGCGCAGCGCCCAGGGTGCCAGGGCAAGTACTGCGCTGCGCGCCGCTCAAGAGTGACACCCGCCGAGTTCGCGATGAGTTCCGCAGCCGCGAATGCATCCACCGCATCCGCAACGCGTCCCTTGCCCCACGGGCCCGCGGGTTCGCGCAGCCCGGTAAGGACTACTCCCACACGAATCGGCTGGTGCGGCAAGGAGGCGAACAGCTTATCGACCTCGTTGACGCTGGGCCGACGACCCACATCCAGCATCTCGACTGGCCCGGTTTCTGGCCCGGGAAGCACTACCTGGCCGATCGTGAAGATCGACAGGTCACGCTGCCCGCGCGCAACGTTGCGCAATGCCACGTCGAACAAGCCGGGCAGCAGTGTTGTCGCGAGCGCTGGCCGTTCGCTGTCTAGCGGGTTGAGCACTTTCAGCGTGTTTCGCCGCGGATCATCGGCGTCGAGCGACCACTGATCGAACATGGAAACGGACATAAACGGTGATGGCTGCACCTCAACGTAACCGGCATAACCGAGGCCCCGGCTCACGGCGCGGCGCCGCTTCTGCAGCGGGGTGAGGCCCTGGCCGGACGGAGCCGCCGGCAAAACGGAGGGAATGACGTCAAGCCCTTCGAGGCGCAGCACTTCTTCAACAAGGTCGGCGGGCAGGGTGAGGTCGGGCCGCCAGGTCGGCGGCGTCACGAGCAGCGCAGTTTTCCCGTCAGCCAGCGGTTCTTCGAGCACCGTCGCGCCAATTTGTTCGAGCCGGAACTGCGCCGCACCAGGGCGATAGGTAACCCCGGCCACGCGTCCGGGAAGCTCCGGGTCGATGCGTATCGTCGGCCGTTCCGGAACGAAGCCGATGTCGGTCAGCACCGGCTCAACGATGCCGCCCGTGATTTCGGCCAGGAGAGCGGCGGCACGGTCAAGCGCTGCGACTGTCACCCCAGGATCAACGGAGCGCTCGAATCGCCTGCTTGCTTCGCTGGACACTTTATGTCGCCGCGACGTTCGGAAGACCGCCAGCGGATCCCAGCACGCCGCCTCGAGAAGCACGTCGGTCGTCTCACTCGAAACCTCCGTGCTAGCACCGCCCATCACGCCGGCGAGCGAGACCGGCCCCGTGCTGTCGGCGATGACGACATCCTCGGGGTCGAGCTCCCGCACGACGTCGTCGAGCGTAGTGAGCGTCTCTCCTCCCTCAGCACGCCGCACGACGAAGTCACCACGGACCTTTTCAGTGTCAAACGCATGCAGTGGCTGGCCAAGCTCAAGCAACACGTAGTTCGTGACGTCAACTGCCGGGGAGATCGCCCGGATCCCCGATAACAGGAGCCGGCGCTTCATCCACCACGGCGTCACGGCCTGCGTGTCGATTCCGGTGACTCTCCGCAGCGCGAATCGCATCGCACCCGACTCTGGGGCGACCGTGACTGCCCACGCCTCATCTACAGACTGCTCACCGGCTGGATCGGGCACATCCGCCGGGTCTTTGAAATCGAGACCCCAGCCGCAGCTTAGTTCCCGGGTCAGCCCCCGCACCGATAGACAGTAGCCACGGTCCGGTGTGACCGCTAGCTCGATGACGTGGTCGTCGAGACCCGCAACGGCATGGGCATCAGCACCCGGTTCAGCAGCCCCGGGAGACAGCACCAAGATGCCCGAGTGGTCACGCCCTATTCCAAGTTCGCTTGCTGAGCAGATCATCCCCTCTGACACGCGCCCATACGTGGAACGCGATGCGATGCGGAAATCTCCGGGCAGCACCGCCCCGGGCAGCGCGACGATCACCAGGTCGTCCGGGACGAAGTTCTGGGCGCCACACACGATGCCCCGCGGTTCAGTCTCTCCGACGTCAACCGTGCAGAACCGGATCGGTTTCTTGAACCCCTCGAGTTGCTCGATTGTGAGGACCCTGCCGACAACCAGCGGGCCAGTCACCGGACCCAGCGCGGCAACATCTTCGACTTCAAGACCCACACCGACGAACCCAGCATCGAGTTCCTCAGCGGTCACCTGCCACCCCGGGTTGGCACGCTGAATGACCTCAGTCAGCCAGGACTGCGCTACTCGCACGTGAACTCGCTTCCCATCCGTGAAGAATCGTCGTTAACCCTGCACACCGAACGGCAACGTAAACCTGATGTCACCCTCGACGATGTCGCGCATGTCCGGGATTCCGTTCCGGAACTGCAGCGTGCGTTCCAGCCCCATCCCGAACGCAAACCCGGAGTACACCCCAGGGTCGATGCCACTGGCTCGGAGCACGTTCGGGTGGACCATGCCGCAACCGCCCCACTCGACCCAGCCGGGCCCGCCCTTCTTCCGCTCGAACCACACGTCGACCTCAGCGGACGGTTCAGTAAAGGGGAAATAGTTGGCGCGCATACGCGTAATTGCCGCAGGGCCGAAAAGCGCGCGCGCGAGCGCATCGAGAGTTCCCTTGAGGTTTGCCATCGTCAAACCCTTGTCGACTGCGAGGCCCTCCACCTGTGAAAACACTGGTGTGTGCGTCGCGTCAAGTTCGTCGGTCCGGAACGTCCGGCCCGGGCACACCACGTAAATCGGCACATCACGGGTCAGCATGCTGCGGACCTGCACCGGTGACGTGTGGGTGCGCAATACCTGGCGTGAGCCTTCCGGCGCGATATGGAAGGTGTCCTGCATCGTGCGGGCCGGATGGTCGGGCAGGAAGTTGAGGGCATCGAAGTTCGCATGCTCGGTCTCGACCTCGGGACCTTCCGCGACCTCCCAGCCCATGGCTACGAACACGTCGCAAATCTCTTCGGAGATGGTGGTGATTGGGTGGCGTGCGCCCTGCGGAGCGCGTGCCGCGGGGAGCGTAACGTCAATTGTTTCCGCAACCAGCACCGCCGCGTCCCGTTCCGCATGCAACGTTTCCGACCTCGCCTCGTACGCGTGCTGCACGCGAGCGCGATAGACGTTGACGCGCTTACCCGCATCGGCACGGTCGGTTTTCGGCAGCGTGCCGAGCGCGCGGCGCGCGAGCGCGATGGGAGCCTTGTCACCGAGGTGCTGGGTCTTCGCGTGGGCGAGCGCGTCCAGGGATGCGGCAGACTCGAACGCTTCCTCAGCCGCCACCGCCGCAGCGTCGAGCGCTTCCTCACTCAGGAGCTGCGCGGCGTCAGCGCCGTAGTCTCCTGAGCCAGAATTGTCGCGTTGTGCGGACTGCTGAGGATGGTTCTGTGCCACGATCCGTCTCTCTCCTCACTAATGTGCTGTGCCGATGTTATGCGAGACGACTCGCATCCCCGCAATTGCTGCTCCCATTCCCTCACTCACGTCTCACAAGCCTTGCACTCTCGTACAGGCAGAGCGCGCCTGCCGTCGCGAGGTTGAGGCTCTCCGCACGCCCAAAAATGGGAATACGCACCGTGAGATCCGCAACACTGAGCACTCCTGGCGGCAAACCATGCGCCTCGTTGCCGAGCAGCCAGGCGACGCGTCGCTGCGGCCCGATCTCCGGCTGCAGCCCGAGCTGAGGAAGTGCCACGTCACCCTGCGCTGTAGTGGCAAGCACAAGAAAGCGCTGCTTCCGCATTCGATCGAGAGCATCGGCCGTATCGCGGGCACGTACGACGGGGATGTGGAAGAAACTTCCCGCGGTGGCCCGGATCACCTTGCCGTTATAGGGATCCACGGACTCACCAAGCAGCAGCACAGCGTGTGCGCCTGCCGCATCAGCCACCCGGATGATCGCCCCGGCGTTCCCTGGGTCGTTCACGTCAATAAGCACCGCCACAAAAGCAGACTCACCTGCGACGCTGAGCACCCGGTCTAGCGTGTGTTGGGACTGCTCGCACACCGCCACCACACCCTGTGGAGTAACGGTCTCGGAGAGACCGTTCGCTACCCGATCCGAAATCTGCCACACCCGAATGTCCCGCGACTGTGCCCGGCCGATGATGTCCGTGTAGCGGGCAGCGGCCTCGGCGGAAACAAATATTTCCCGGGCGACACCGCTGTCAATCGCACCGCCCGCTGCGTTCGCGCCTTCCGCCAGGAACAGGCCCGTGGCGCGCCGTTCACTGGCTTTCACCAGCTTCAAAGCCGACACGACCCGTGGATTTCGGTCAGAGATCGTATCCACGGGTCGTGTCACTGGAGTTTTCTGCAGGTTCCGGTCCGCCAACTGTCAGGCTGCGTCCTCGGACGGCGCATTCACGTCTGCAGGCAGGGCATCCTTCGCGACCGCGACGAGTGCGGTGAAGGCGTCAGGATCCGAGATAGCAATCTCAGCCAGGTTCTTACGGTCCACCTCGACACCAGCGGCCTTCAGGCCCTGGATCAGGCGGTTGTAGGTGATGTCGTTCGAGCGGGCTGCCGCGTTGATACGCGTGATCCACAGCTTTCGGAAGTCACCCTTACGCGCGCGACGGTCCCGGTACGAGTATGTCATCGAGTGGAGCATCTGCTCCTTGGCTTTGCGGTAAAGGCGTGACCGCTGTCCGCGGTAGCCTTTGGCGCCCTCGAGGATTGTCCTGCGCTTCTTCTGAGCGTTGACCGCTCTCTTAACGCGTGCCACTAGTTTGTCCTGTCAGTTCTCTGGGGTCGGCTCGACCCAAATGTGGTCTATTGCTGTTTCAGCGTTCGTACCCGGCCTCAGAGGCCAAGCATCCGCTTGATGCGGGGCGCATCGTTGTCGCTTACCGTGGTAACGCCCTCGAGGCGGCGTGTCTGACGGCTCGACTTGTGCTCAAAAAGGTGGCGGCGGTTCGCACGCTGACGGAGCAGCTTCCCGGTGCCCGAAACCTTGAATCGCTTCGAAGCACCGCTGTGGGTCTTGTTCTTCGGCATGAGTTTGTCCCTCGTTCTTCGTTCGTTTGGCACAGCGTGCTGTGCTTAGCCCCCGAGGGGGCACGCATGTCTATTGACGTCTGGCTGCGCAGGTCATCCCGCGCGAACGCGCCGCACGTCTGGAGTTTGCGCGCGGTGGCACGAACCGCTGCTCGCTAGCTCGCCTCAGCGGGCCCAGCTGCCTCGTCTTCACGCGGCTCGCCACGCGCTGCCCGCCCGGCAGTCTGCTGAGCCTTGACTCGTGTCTTCTGCCCCCGGTGCGGCGCCAGGACCATGGTCATGTTCCGGCCGTCCTGCCGGGCTGATGTCTCGACGAACCCTAGTTCGGCAACGTCTGCGGCGAGCCGCTGAAGGAGACGGAATCCGAGTTCCGGGCGCGATTGCTCACGGCCGCGGAACATAATGGTGACCTTCACCTTGTTACCAGCGTCGAGAAACCGCACGACATTACGCTTCTTGGTCTCGTAGTCGTGATCATCGATTTTCGGGCGCAGCTTTTGTTCCTTGATGACAGTCTGCTGCTGGTTCCGGCGGGATTCACGAGCCTTCTGCGCCGCCTCATACTTGAACTTGCCGTAGTCCATGATCTTGCAGACTGGCGGACGAGCATCAGGGGCAACTTCGACGAGATCCATGTCCGCATCGAGAGCAAGGCGCAGTGCATCTTCAATCCGCACGATTCCCACTTGCTCGCCGTTCGGCCCTACCAGCCGAACCTCGGGAACACGGATGCGGTCATTGATGCGGGTCTCAGTGCTGATGGGGCCTCCTCAGTTAACGGTTCGGTCGTGACCAGCGAACCCTGCCCCAACAAAGAAAACCCCTGACTCGATACGGTACGTATCGAGCGGGGCCCATTTGCCGACCGATCACTGCTGAGACATCGCATGCTGTCTCACCACCCCACACAGCGGGAACCCGGGCCAAGCTCGGGCGGACCGGACCGTGAACACTCTGCGTGCCACGGTGGGAGCTGGGCTCCACTTGATGCCCCCGAGATGATCGGGAGCGGTCGCGTATGACAGGGTACCACCTATGGCGGATGAAACCTACGCGAGCAACAGCTCAGCACCTCACGAACCCCATATGCAGCCCGGAGAGATCGAGGGCGAGCTTCCGGTGCGTGAACTCGCGGAGATCCCCTCAATCGAGGTTATTTCCCGTGCAGCCGTGATGCTGCTCAGCGCGGGTGCGGAAAAGCTGGGTCTCTCAGCGGAGCAACCCGCGGATAGTCCGCATTTCGATCTCGACGAAGCCCGCCGAATTATTACGGCGCTCGCGGGGCTGATTACCGCGTCCGCGGAGTATCTCGGACCGCATGCTGCACCACTGCGAGACGGACTGCAGGCGCTGCAGCGCGCGTTCCGTGAGAGCTCCGCTTATCCTGACCCGCCGGGGCAAGGGCCTGGCGAGAAGTACACCGGCCCGGTGCACTGACGATCCTGCGTTCAGGCAACGGGCGCGGGCGCCGGCCGCGGGCCCGTTGCTGTGCGCTTCCCTTTGCCGTTGCCATTACCCGCCGCGTTGTTTGCGGCCCGGCGGGGCCGCTGTCCGGCTTTTCCCGCCGACAAGTTCGCCGCCGAGCCGAGGGCGGTGGCGAGGAAGCGGCCGGTGTGGCTTTCGGGAACGCCAGCGATGTCCTCCGGAGTTCCTTGCGCTACGACGACGCCACCGCCTGAACCGCCCTCCGGGCCCATGTCGATGATCCAGTCCGCCGTTTTGATGACGTCCAGGTTGTGCTCAATCACGATCACGGTATTGCCCTTATCAACCAGTCCGTTGATCACTTTGAGCAGCTTCCGGATGTCCTCGAAATGCAACCCGGTAGTCGGCTCATCGAGAATGTAAATGGTTCGGCCCGTCGAGCGCTTCTGCAACTCAGCGGCGAGCTTGACACGCTGCGCCTCGCCTCCGGACAGTGTCGGGGCTGACTGACCCAGACGGACATACCCGAGCCCGACTTCAACGAGGGTCTTGAGGTACCGGTGGATCGTGGTGACGGGTTCGAAAAAGTCCGCGGCCTCCTCGATCGACATATCGAGTACTTCCGCGATGTTCTTGCCTTTGTAATGCACCTCGAGTGTTTCCCGGTTGTACCGCGCTCCATGACACACCTCACAGGGCACATACACATCCGGCAGAAAGTTCATCTCGATTTTGATGGTGCCGTCACCGGTACAAGCCTCACAGCGGCCGCCCTTGACGTTGAAGCTGAACCGTCCCGGCTGGTAGCCGCGGACTTTTGCCTCCGTGGTCGCGGCGAACAGGGTACGGATCTTGTCGAATACGCCTGTGTAGGTTGCTGGGTTGGAGCGTGGTGTGCGGCCGATCGGCGATTGGTCAACCTGCACAAGTTTGTCGAGATGATCGACCCCTTTGACGCGGGTGTGACGCCCTGGAACGTTACGTGCACCGTTCAGTTTGTTGGCGAGCACCTTTGCGAGGATCTCGTTGACCAGCGTCGATTTACCTGAGCCGGAGACGCCGGTAACTGCGAGAAGCGCCCCGAGAGGAAACTCGACCTCGATACCCCGCAGGTTGTGTTCACGCGCGCCAACGACGGTCAGCGAGCGCTTACGGTCGATTGGCCGACGGACCAGCGGCGTTTCGATATGCAAGCGCCCTGCGAGGTAAGCACCGGTCAGCGATCGCTCGTTATCAAGCAGGTCCGCGAAAGTCCCGCTGTGCACGACCTCACCGCCGTGTTCGCCCGCGCGCGGACCGATGTCTACCACCCAGTCCGACGTGCGGATGGTGTCCTCGTCATGCTCAACAACGATCAGGGTATTCCCGAGGTCGCGGAGCCGTGTGAGCGTGTCGATGAGTCGCCGATTGTCACGCTGATGCAAACCGATCGAAGGCTCATCTAGGACATACAGCACCCCCACGAGGCCTGACCCGATCTGAGTGGCAAGGCGAATACGCTGGGCCTCGCCACCTGACAAAGTGCCGGCCGCGCGGTCCAGCGACAAGTAATCGAGCCCCACATCGAGCAGGAACCCTAGACGCGCCTGCACCTCTTTGAGGACCCGCCCCGCGATAGCCGCTTCGCGCGCGCCCAAATGAAGTTCAGAAAGATACTGCGAGCACGCTGCGATGGAAAGTTCGCACACTTCTGCAATCGACCGCGCCTTGCCATCCCCGCCCGCTATCCGCACGGACAAAATCTCCGGCCGCAAGCGCGTCCCCCGGCACGCAGGGCAGGGAATGTCCCGCATAAAGCCCTCGTACCGCTCCTTCATCTGGTCAGACTCTGTCTGGTCGAGGCGGCGTTGCAGAAATGGCATCACGCCTTCGAACTCGGCGTAGTACGAGCGCGTCCGCCCGTACCGGTTCGTGTAGCGCACGTGGACTTGATGCTCGGAGCCCTCGAGGACAGCCTTTTTCGCTTTTGCCGACAGCCGCTTCCAGGGAGTGTCCAAGGTGAAGCCCATCGCCTCGCCAAGGCCCTTGAGGAGCCTGGTGAAGTACTCCGCCGACTGTCCCGACGACCACGGCGCGATAGCACCGTCCGCCAGAGAGAGTTCCGGATCCGGCACCACGAGTTCTGGATCCACTTCCTTACGGATACCGAGACCATGACACTCCGGGCACGCGCCGTACGGCGAGTTGAACGAGAACGACCGCGGCTCGAGATCGTCGATCGCAAGCGCATGGCCGTTCGGGCACGCGAGCTTCTCCGAGAAACGGCGCTGCCTGTCGGGCGCGGCATCGTCCCGGTCGACGAAGTCGAGGACCACGATGCCGTCGGCGAGCCGCAGCGCAGTCTCAACGGAGTCGGTGAGGCGCTGTTTCGCACTCTCTTTCACCACGAGGCGGTCGACGACAACCTCGATGTCGTGCTTCTCTTGCTTCTTCAGGGTCGGCGGATCCGTGAGCGGATAGACCACACCGTCGACTCGCACGCGCGCGAAGCCCTCAGCACTGAGCTGGGAGAACAGCTCGACGAACTCACCTTTTCGCGTGCGTACCACGGGCGCGAGTACCTGGAACCGCGTACCAGGCTCCATCGCCAGAACCTGATCGACGATCTGCTGGGGTGTCTGGCGTGCGATCTTCTCGTCACAAACCGGGCAGTAGGGCGTGCCCGCCCGCGCGAAGAGAAGCCGGAGGTAATCGTAGACTTCGGTAATCGTGCCGACGGTCGAGCGCGGGTTGCGGTTCGTCGACTTCTGATCAATCGAGACCGCGGGTGAAAGCCCTTCGATGAAGTCGACGTCAGGCTTGTCCATCTGACCCAGGAACTGCCGCGCGTACGCGGACAGTGACTCAACGTAGCGGCGCTGGCCCTCGGCAAAAATGGTGTCGAACGCGAGACTCGACTTCCCCGATCCGGAGAGGCCTGTGAAGACAATCAGGCTGTCGCGCGGGAGGTCAAGATCGATTCCCCGCAGATTGTGCTCGCGCGCGCCGCGAACAACTAACCGATCCGCCACTGTGACAACCCCTCTGTCCGGCACCCTGTGCGCCTGGTAAACACCTGGCTGGCTCCCACGGAGCAGCCAGTTCCGGCTCGCGCCGACATACTATTCGGAACCCCTGACAACTTTTGCTGACAAATCTGCCACCAGCAATTTTCCTGACCACACCAGCGTTGAGGCAGCGCCACCGCTAGCGTTGACGGCATGGCACAACCTCTCACGATCGTCGACGAGTACACAGGCTCCGTGGAACCCGGCGGGCCCGCGCAGCGAAAAACAACGAACGGTGCGCGCATAGTCAAGATGTCCGTGGGCCCAATGGATAACAACGTTTATCTCGTCACGTGCGAACATACCGGAAAATCACTGCTGATCGACGCCGCGAACGAAGCTCAGAGGGTCCTCGCACTCGTCGCCCAGGCGCCCCAACTCGAACTCATTCTGACCACCCATCAACACGCTGACCATTGGCAAGCACTCGCTGAGGTCGTCTCAGCCACCAGCGTACCGACTGCGGCACACCCTCTCGATGCCGGCGCACTGCCGGTACCACCATCAACAACGGTAGAGAACGGCGACACGTTCCCCATTGGCGACATCACTTTTGAAGTGATCCATCTCCGCGGCCATACACCCGGTTCCGTAGCTCTCGCGACCACCATAGGTGACACAACCCACCTTTTCACCGGCGACAGCCTCTTCCCCGGTGGCGTAGGTAAGACACAGTCCCCCGAAGCCTTCGACAGCCTCTTGACTGACGTGACGCAGCGGCTCTTCGACCGATTCCCCGACACCGCTGTCGTGTACCCAGGCCACGGGGCCGACACAACTCTAGGCGCCGAGCGGCCGCAACTTGCCGAATGGCGCGAGCGAGGATGGTGACTGCGGCCCGGCCAGCGAGGCCACCGGTTTTGTCCAGAATCGGTGCCGTTCCGTCCGCTTTAGCTGAGATTTTCGTGAACGGTTCGCGGCGCGACGGATAAGGACGCCGGTTTCGGGGTATGGAAGTAGGAGTGTCCGGACTAGTTCGTGGAAAGGCTGACTCATGCTGCTTCGCAGGATCGCACGCCCAATGCTCGCCGGCATCTTTGTTGCCAACGGTGTGACCACGCTGCGCAATCCGGAGGAGGTAGCCGGCAAGGCAGCGCCGCTCGTCGAGCAAGCACACGCATCATTACCGCCCGAAACTGCCGAAAAGCTGCCCACCGATCCGGCGACGGTCGCGCGCATCAACGCCGCCGTCCAGGTCGGCGCAGGAGCGCTGCTCGCAACCGGGCGGCTGCCGCGCATCGCCTCCGGTGTGCTGGCAGCGACACTGATTCCCACCACTGTCGTAGAACACCCGTTCTGGGCCGAGAGCGACAGCGCCCGGCGCGCGGAACAACGTTCACACTTCCTCAAAAATGTCGCGCTTCTTGGTGGCCTGCTCATCGCGGCGGGTGACACCGAAGGAAAACCCTCGATGGGCTGGCGGGCCCGCAAGTTCGCCGATCGCGCCTCCACAGCTGTGACCGCGGCGATTCCGGTGGCGTCCGCTTCGGCCGGTGCCACCAGCGAAAGCGCGCGGCACAAGCTGGCTGAGGGCTTGCACACCGTTTCCGAACGAGCGAAGGAACTCGCGGGTGAAGCGGGTGAGCGCGGCTCCGAGTTCCTCGATGTAGCCAGTGACCGTGGCTCGGACTGGCTCGAATCTGCCTCCAAGAAGGGCGCGGAGTGGTACGAAACGGCGGCGGACAAAGCGCCTGACCTGTACGAAACGGCAGCCGATCGCGCCGGCAAATGGTACAAGGTGGCGTCGCACCGAGGTTCCGAGCTCGCGTCCCGGGCAGCTGACCGTGGGTCAGAACTTGCATCCCTCGCCGCAACCAAGGCACCGGAACTCGCCGACACCGCGGCTGACCGCGCCGACAAGTGGTACAAAACCGCATCGGATCGTGGTTCAGAACTGGCGCACCTCACCGCTGACCGCGCTCGCGAAGCCGCATCTGACGTGCGAGCCCAAGTGAATCATCGGTGAACCCGCGGAGCACGCCTTCGGCGAACGCACTGTCACCTTTCTGAGCTAGAGTGGTTGGCTCAGTGACGCGACGTGGCTGTCGTGCAGCCGAAGGAGCCTGGGTTGGAGCAGCAAGAAATCGACCGAGAGCAGCAATACGTCACGATGCTCTACGGACGGTTGGATGCACTTCGCGATAACGCTCGCAGAAACCTGGCCGAGGTGATGCGCGAACGCGGCGGGACTCCGCAAGCACAGTCCGAACGCGAGTCGTACAACGCGATGTACACCGCGAAGCTGGCCAAGTACCTTGCGGCCGAAAACGGGCTGTGCTTTGGGCGCATCGACCTCGGCGAAGGTGAAGGCGAAGCCCGCTACGTTGGCCGTCTGGGAATGTGGGATGAAGACAGCGACTTCGATCCCCTGCTGCTCGATTGGCGCGCACCAATGGCACGCCCCTTTTACCTCGCCACGCCCGCATCCCCCGAAGGGGTGACGCGGCGGCGCCACATACGGACCCGCGGACGGACAGTGACCGCGCTGAATGACGAGTACCTCGACCCCGAGGCCCTCAGTGACGTCAGCGGCACCAACGGTTCGGCCACCACGTCGCGTGGCGACGAGGGCGGCGTGGCCAGCGAAAACGCCTTGCTTGCCGCGATGAGCGCCGCACGGACGGGGCACATGGTGGATATTGTCGCCACCATTCAGCGGGAGCAAGACGAGATCATTCGCTCAGAACACCGCAGCGTGCTCGTCGTTCAGGGCGGCCCGGGAACTGGAAAGACCGCTGTCGCGCTGCACCGGGCGGCGTTCCTGCTGTACACCTATCGTGAGCAACTCGAACGCAGCGGTGTGCTGATCATCGGGCCTAACGACACCTTCCTGAAATACATCAGCCAGGTTCTGCCGTCTCTCGGTGAGACCGGTGTTGTTCTCTCCACGGTCGGTGACTTGTATCCCGGTGTCACAGCTAGCGGCCACGATTCGCTCGAATCGTCCGCGATTAAGGGCTCCCTTGACATGGTCACAGTCCTGAAGAATGCCGTGCGGGACCGGCAGGAATTGCCATCGAGTCCGGTCGAAATCGAGTTCGACACCTACACCCTCACGATCGACCGAAAACTGATTACCCGAGCGCGGGGGCGTGCCCGCTCATCGCGCCGGCCCCATAACAGGGCGCGCGATATCTTTTTCGCCACCGCAATCGAAGGTCTCGCTGACCAGTACGCTGCAATCGTAGGCGCGAATCTCATCGACAGGCAGTCGCTACTCAGTCGCGATGACATCGCTGATGTCCGCGACGAGATGCGTCAGGACCCCACCTTCCGGACTGTGATCGGTTCCTTCTGGCCGCACCTGACGCCGCAGGATGTATTAAGTGAGCTTTTTAGCTCGGATGACCGGCTGAGCCGTGCGGCTCCGGACCTGTCTGATGCGGAGCGCGCACATCTGGTACGTCCCCGGGCTGCGCCGTTCACTCCGGGTGATGCACCCTTACTCGACGAGCTAGCTGAACTGCTGGGCGTCGACGGCGACGACGACGACCGTCAGGCGCAAGCGCGCTGGCGCGCAAAGATCGAAGAAGCTCAGGAAGCCCTCGACATACTGACCGGTTCCGCGCCGCAGGATCTGGAAGACGACCTCGATCCGGAAATCCTGATGGCGTATGACCTTATCGACGCGGAGCAGCTTGCCGAGCGTCAGGAGTACAGGCAGTCCCGGACGACTGCGGAACGCGCGGCCGCGGACCGCCAGTGGACGTACGGTCACGCAATAATCGACGAGGCCCAAGAGCTTTCCGAGATGGCCTGGCGCATGGTGATGCGCCGCGTTCCTAACCGCTGGATGACGGTAGTCGGTGATCCGGCGCAAACCGGAAGCCCAGCGGGTGCTTCGTCATGGGATGCGGCGCTGGAGCCGTACGTCGCGCGACGGTGGAAGCTGACCGAACTTTCTATCAACTACCGGACGCCCTCAGAAATCATGGCCGTGGCGGCCGGTGTCCTTGAACAAATTTCGCCTAATGCTGTTCCACCGAAGTCAATCCGGGAATCGGGCCACATCCCGTGGGCGCGCCAGATCCCGCACGGTGAGCTCACGTCAGCGGTGGCCGAGCAGGTGACCGCGTGGCTGCGGGAACAAGATGCGGGAACCGTCGCGGTCATCGCGTCTGAACGCCTGGCTGCTCAGTTCGCGGAGCTGAATTCCGATGCTGTCAGCGTGCTTGTTGTGCGGGAGGCCAAGGGCCTGGAGTTCGACTCGGTTCTCCTAGTCGAACCGGAAGAGTTACTTGCTGAGTCCCCGCGCGGGCTCAATGACATCTATGTTGCCTGCACTCGCGCGACGCAGCGGCTCGGGGTCCTGCATGCCGAGGAACTCCCCAAGTGTCTGAGTTTCATAACGGATTAGTACGGTACTAGTTGCCAGCTGGGCGAAGTTGATGTGCGTCAGCGCTCTCACACTGCACACTGCTGAGTAGATGCACCACTTATGAAGGGACCGTACCCCGATGCTCAAGAATCAGGCGCACTCATCGCGACGCGCCGCGGCCGCCACGCTGTTGGCAGCTGTAACTGCCATCGGGCTTGCGGGATGCGGCGGCAGCGAGCCGCTTTCTGATCTTGCCGATGCGCCTGCAGGCGCTGCGGCGCTGCACGCGGGAGCACACGGCGAGGCCGGGCTTGATGGAACCGACAGACCTGAAGCACTGCCCAGTTCTATCGCGGATGAGCGTGCGCGGGGTCTCCTCGACGCACTCGAACGGTCCGGGGTGGAAGGGCAATCGCCTGCAACCGCGCTGCAACTCGGCCGAGGCATTTGCGCGCAGATCAACGCTGGTGCCACCGAGGATCAGATCATCGACAACCTTCGGTCCGTGACGAATGTGATCGCACGCGAAACCAGCGGCGACATGTCCGGCCAGGAGATTGCACAGATCTACGTCGACGCCGCCCAAGCCCACTACTGCTCGTGACAACTGCGCCCGGGGCAGGCAATCCTGCCCCGGTCTGTGCGTCTCGCGTCCTTAGCGAGTTGTGTGCACGATCAGCACATCACTCGCTGATTTGCGTGCGACGTCCGACGGCACCGAGCCAAGCAACCGGCCAGTCAGAGTATTGAGGCCACGATTACCGACCACAAGCAAATCTGCGCTTACTTCCTCGACGAGCGCGAGCAGAGAGTCGACAGGAGCTCCCACCACGGCGCGTTCCACGACGTTCTTCGCCCCCGCATCAACCGCGCGTTCACGGGCTTTGCGCAGAATTTCGTACGTCGGCGCAGCACCAGTGATTTGATACGCATCGTCTTTGAGCTGGTCCGCCGCGTCGCCGAGTTCCTTCGGATCGCTCGGATAGTACGCGCAGGCAATCACCAGCTTGGCATCCTCATCGCCTGCGAGCGCTCCAGCCTTCTCGACAGCCTTGAGCGATGATTCGGAACCATCTGAACCCACGACAATCGTGCGGTAGGCGGTCATTCGTTCCTCCATTGATCTTGCCAGTGCTCGGGGCACGGTAACGCCCCGCATCGAGCGCGGTAGGTACTGCTAGCGCTGACACTAGTCTGTAGACACCTATCTTCACGCCGATTTCAGTGGTGATTCCACCGACTTTTGGAGGTAATTCTCGCGATCTCTGTCACAGATCACCGGAGTATGTGGTCAAGACATCCCCGCCGCATCCATTCCTCGAAGTTCTTTCTTTAGGTCAGTAATCTCGTCGCGCAATCGTGCGGCCAGTTCGAATTGAAGGTCCCGAGCCGCCGCCATCATCTGATCAGTCAGTTGAGCAATCAGGTCCGCAAGCTCAGCACGCGGCATGGCCTTGACGTCTTGCCCTTCGTAAACCCCAGGGCTCACGACCTTTCCAGGTTCTCCTTGCGCTCGGCGCCCGCGTGACGCGTTGCGACCCGAGCCCCCTACCGCAACTGCCGCGTCGGTATCATCGGCTTCTTCGTAAACCTGATCGAGAATGTCCGCAATCTTCTTGCGAAGCGGCGCGGGTTCGATGCCGTGCTCGTTGTTATAAGCGATTTGCTTCTCGCGACGGCGCTCAGTCTCTTCGATTGCCCGTTGCATCGAGTCGGTGACCTTGTCCGCGTACATATGCACTTCACCGGAAACGTTGCGCGCCGCTCGCCCGATCGTTTGGATCAGACTCGTAGAACTTCGCAGGAAACCCTCTTTGTCCGCGTCAAGAATCGCCACCAGAGATACTTCTGGCAGGTCAAGACCTTCCCGGAGTAGGTTAATTCCGACGAGAACGTCAAATTCGCCCAGACGTAATTGCCGTAGCAGTTCAACTCGCCGGAGAGTATCGATATCTGAATGGAGATAGCGGACTTTGATTCCTAATTCCAACAGATAGTCGGTCAGATCCTCCGCCATCTTCTTCGTGAGAGTGGTGACAAGGACACGCTCGTCGCGGTCGGTTCTGGTGCGCACTTCATGGACAAGGTCATCGATCTGACCCTTGGTTGGTTTAATTACCACCTTCGGGTCGACAAGCCCGGTCGGGCGGATTACCTGCTCAACGAATTCGCCACCAGTCCGGCCAAGCTCGTACGGTCCGGGCGTCGCCGACAGGTACACCGTTTGGCCGATGCGCTGCGAGAACTCTTCCCACGTCAACGGACGGTTGTCCAGTGCTGACGGCAGCCGGAACCCAAATTCAACGAGGTTTCGCTTTCGCGACATATCGCCCTCGTACATGCCGCCAATTTGCGGGACGGTCACGTGCGATTCGTCGATGACAAGCAGGAAGTCGTCCGGGAAATAGTCGAGCAGAGTCGCAGGCGGGGTCCCGGAGGCGCGAGCGTCGATGTGGCGTGAGTAGTTCTCAATGCCGGAGCAGAAGCCAACCTGCCGCATCATTTCGATGTCATATGACGTTCGCATACGCAAGCGCTGCGCTTCGAGCAGTTTGCCGCGATTTTCCAAATCGGCGAGCCGGTGTTCAAGCTCTTGCTCGATGCCCTGGATTGCCTTCTCCATACGCTCAGGCCCGGCCACGTAATGCGTGGCGGGGAAGATGCGCAGCGACTCGACTTGCTGCACGACATCACCCGTAAGCGGGTGGAGATAGTAGAGCGAGTCAACCTCATCACCGAAGAACTCGACGCGTACCGCCAGTTCTTCATATGCCGGAATGATGTCCAATGTGTCACCACGCACCCGGAATGCGCCACGCGTGAAAGCTAAATCATTGCGCGTGTACTGAATGTCGACAAGCAAACGCAACAGCCGGTCTCGCGGCACTTCCTCACCAACGCTGATCTCGATCGATCGATCGAGATACGACTGCGGCGTGCCCAGACCATAGATGCAGGAGACCGACGAGACGACCACAACGTCCCGGCGAGACAACAGACTCGACGTGGCCCGGTGCCGAAGTCGCTCGACATCGTCGTTGATTGAGCTGTCCTTCTCAATGTATGTGTCAGTCTGCGCGATATAGGCTTCTGGCTGGTAGTAGTCGTAGTACGAAACAAAGTACTCCACGGCATTGTTCGGCAGCATCTCCCTGAGCTCATTGGCGAGCTGCGCTGCAAGAGTCTTGTTGGGCGCCATCAGCAGTGTTGGCCGTTGCATGCGCTCGATCAGCCATGCAGTCGTTGCAGACTTGCCTGTACCGGTCGCCCCCAGCAGGACGACATCCTTCTCGCCGCGCCGCAGCCGTCGCTCGAGATCGTTGATTGCCGCTGGCTGATCACCGGCCGGCTGGTAGTCACTCACCACCGTGAACCGCCCGGAAGTGCGCTCGACCTCGCCAATCGGACGGTACTCGGAATGAGCTAGTGCGGCGTCCGGGAGTTCAGTCGCAAATGCCATAGACACCAGGGTAATGCGGCAGTCTGACAGATATCGGCGCCGAGATGGCCGCCGCGTTGAAGGATTCGCAGATTGGCGCCCCTCGTGTGACAAACTACGCGAAAGGTACGGTGGACATATGAGCCTCTATGACACACGTCACAGTAAGGCGGGCGCGCCCACTCCCGCAGCGGTAGTGCACGTGCACTCACCGAAAGTTGAGAAGTTCAATCTCACTGACCGCACAAACACAGATCCTAAGGGGTTCGTACGGCCAGTCGATCGATACCACCTTGAACCATGGGGCCTCTACATGGGCCGGCCTGCCGACCACGAACAGTTCCACTACCTCGAGTCGTGGATCATTCCCCGATTCGGCATCCGCGCGTCAATTTTCCACTTTTATCCCGCCCACGAACGAGACCAGAACTTCTATGTGGATATCGGTGACTTCACTCCCTCGCCCACGCAGTGGAGATCCGTCGACCACTACTTGGACATCGTGGTCCGCACGGGGCGGGAATGCGAGGTCCAAGACGTCGACGAGTTGCTCGCTGCCCACTGTGCAGGCCACATCAGCGCGGGAACCGCTCAACAGGCGTTTCAGCGTGCGATCAGAGTGGTCGACGGTATCGCGGCGCACGGTCATACACTCGAGGGGTGGCTCGCCGCGCACGGGATGGAAATCTGGTGGCGCTAGTTACCCATCATTCGGCTATACACCGCGTCGAACCACTGTTCCTTCGCGTCCGAATAGTCCGGTGACACCGCGGCCCGCTGCTTGATGCCCGCATATTCCGCGCGCGCGGCAGCGTCCGAGCGAAGCCAGTCACGAAACACGATGGCGTACCGCTCCCCCAGCGAGCCCGTCACGCGCACGTGGACATGCGCGGGCTGACCCGGGTCCGCGCTTGCGTGCAAGCGCTTCTCCCAGCCCTCGGGGCCGGAACCTGCACGTGGATTGTCGCTCGTGATATCAGTCCTGCGCGGAAAGCCGCCAGCCTCAAGCAGGGGCGCAATCTCATCAGCCGCGACCGTCGACTCCACCGATACCTGAAGATCGATGACGTCCCGTGCCGGGAGTTCTGGGACAGCTGTCGACCCGATATGCTCGACGCGCTGTGCCAAGCCGCCTGCAAGGAATTGCAGGCGCTTGACGAGCCGCGCACCCACGGCAGCCCAGCTGGCATCGGGCGAGCAGAGTTCCGGTTGCGCGGTCGCCGCCCGCCGCATTCGCACGTTCTCCTCGAAAGGAACGAGCCGGCTTGTCCACGCGTCGCGCACCTGTGCCGCAAGTTGTTGCTCGCTGCGGGTGTTGTCCAGCCAGATGTCTGCGGCGAGTCGGCGCTCCTCGTCCGTCGCCTGCGCGGCAATTCGCGCCCGCGCGTCCTCCTCAGGCATTCCGCGCAATCGGGTTAGCCGCTGCACGCGCTGCTCGGTTTCCGCGTGCACCACCATGACGAGATTGCACGTTGGACCGATCCCGTTCTCGATGAGCAACGGGATGTCGTGCACCAGAATCGCATTCTCCGGTGCGGATTCGCTCAACTCCGCCGTACGCCGGCCTACCAGCGGATGCACGATGGAATTCAGCTTGAGCCGCGACTCGTCGTCCTTGAACGCTTTCGCAGCGAGAGCAGGACGATTGAGGCTGCCGTCGCCGAGCAAGATTTCGGACCCGAACGCTGCAACAAGCCTACGTAAACCGGCGGTGCCGGGCGCGACTACCTCACGCGCGATCTGATCGGCATCAATAATCACCGCGCCCAGTTCGTCGAGCACCTTCGAGACCGTCGACTTGCCGGCCCCGATTCCGCCTGTCAATCCAACACGTAGCACGGTACAGAGTCTGTCACGTCCGTACCTCAAAGCTCCCACGGGTGGGTCTCTTGGGGGGCATACATGCATTTCAGCCCGGTTTGAATCGATGCGTCGAGATGCATGTACAGGCGCTCATCCCGGGTCCTTATGCGGCGCAGCGCATCGCGGATGCGCGCACTCACCGCTTTCCGTGATCGCTCGGCTTCATCTCCAAGGCGGTGCTCGTGGCTGCCGAACGCCGCGCTGCGGAGTTCGTCCAGCAGAGCCTGTCGTTCCTTATCTAGCTTCGCTGCTGCCGCGTCGTCCATGGCAGCGATTGCGTCGTCGATGAGTGTGTCGAGTGTTCCGATGCGTTCGCGGTACTGCCGCTTAGCTTCCGCGTCGAGAACTCGATCTCCGCTGAACGACCGGGCTGCCCTCGATTCCCTGCCGCTGCCCGCGGTGAGCAAATCCACGGCGGAGACAGGCCGGTGAGGGTGGCCCAAAAGGTAGCGAAGGTCGTGCAGCCCCTTCGCATCGGGGAGGTAACTGACGTGGTCATCGAAGGAGAGCCGCCAAACTGAGCCATCGAACACGAATGAAAACCGCCCTGAATCGGGCGGGGCAGCGTCCGCCTTGGCCTGCAAGGATGCCACACGGGCTTCCCATAACGGTGACCCCATTTTGCGTGCCACCCGGATACCTGCCTGCAGCGCTAAGCCCGTCTCCTCCACACGACCAGCGGCACGGTGGAGCAGGGCTCGGTAGAAGTCCACCGGTCCGAGCACGACTCCGCCGCCGGAGACCACCAGCCACTCAGGATAACCGGACAACTCAACGAGCACCTCGTCTGCGAGGTCGCGCTGAGCAGCGGCCGCCACTATCTCGGCGCGGGCAGCGAGCCACAGTGGGCGAAACCAAGCTGGGTGGGCACGCGAAAACTCTTTGAGTCGCGCGCAAGCCTCGTGCACCATCTGGATCGGGTAAATACCACCCGGCTGCCGACGCGCGAATCGGTCGAGTTCCGTCAGCATGTGCATCATTTCCACGACCGGGTCCGTCCGTTCCCGGCTATCTGCCAGCAACAACTCTGCCGCGTCGATGTCATTCTGGGCACGTGCCAGCGCCCATCGCTGGTCACGCAACAGCGCGTGCCGGTCAGGCTCCCCAATCTCCGCCCCCAGTTCATCCGCCGCCAGCATGGCTCGCTGCGCCTCATCGAAATCGCCACGCCAGGAAGCGAGGGCAGCGGCACGGGTTAGCACGATGAACCGCACCCGGGGCAGCCGTGCCGTGTCTGCGAGCTCACGTAAAGCGTGGTGCTCGTCGGCGAACCGGGGGTCGCCGAGCTCCATCCGGGCGTTCGCTCGCAACAGCAAGCCGGTCGCCTCGATTTCGCGGTGACCGGCCCGGCGAGCGGCTTCGACGATTCCGGTAGCCAACTCGACACGCTCACTCGCTGTTTCGGGCCTCCAGATCACGTCATGCCGCGCGAGCAAGCACTGTGCGAGGGTCTGATCGTCAGCCGCTAGCTGCGCCTGAGCCATCGCCTCCGTACTCAAGCCGTCGGCACGGGGATCCGATGGATCCAGCAATCTGAGCGTCCTGCTCGCTGCCGCGAACAGCTGTGCCCGCAGCGCAGCGCCTGCCGGATCCTCGACACTGGTGAGTTCATCGCCGGCCCCTTTCAAGAACGCCGCGAAATCGATTCCTCCGGAGACACCACCGAGTGAGTACAGAACAAGTGCGGCGCGGCCGAGCAAGAGCGGGTCGCGGGCTGCCTTCGCGGCGGCTATGACGCCGTCGAGTGTCTGCCGTGCATCCTCGATCCGTCCCGAACGCTGCAGTTGCTCGGCGTATTTCACCTGGACATCCGCGCGCTTCGCCGGATCCGAGAGGAACTCGAGTGCGCGCTCATAGTGCACGCACGCTTCAGCTGCAGCGAGTCGGCACGCCGCTTCCCGCGCCGCGCCGAGACTGAGAGTTGCAGCGTGCTCGGCAGCAATCGCAGGGACCGCCTGGTAGGCGTGGTAGGCCAGCATCACCGGGTTCGGTGTGTCACGCGCGAGTGCGGTGTGTGTTTGGATCGCACCGACGACCGCTGCGTGCCGTGACTGCCTGTCATGGGGTTCGATCGATTCATGCAGTGCATCACGGACGAGTTCATGCGCGAACCCGTACTCCCCCCGGCTATACGAGACGAGAATGCCCGCTTGCACGGCGGACTCAATCATGTGGTGCACCTCTGCGGGAGGCGCATAGTGAATCTGCGATAGCAGCGACCGGCTGAACCTCGGGCCCAGCACTGCAGCGTCCACCAATAGTGCGCTCACCGGCCCAGGGAGCGAGTCCACGCGTCTGCGCGCGGCATCGCGAAGATTCGCCGGGAGCTCAGTTGACGCTTGCGCGGCGTCTCCAAGCTGCACAAGCTGTTCGACGTAAAGTGGGTTTCCGCCACTGCGACGCTCGAGATCACCAACGACCGCATCCCCTGGTTCTGCGCCGGTAAGTGCACTGACTAGGCCGCGAATTTCCGTTGCAGCAAGCCCGGTCAGGGCGATGGTTCGGCCTTTAGCCACTAGCCTCTTGAGCGCTTCTTCCTGCCCTTCAGGCAGTGCGCCAATGCCCAATTCGGTATCACGGTATGTGCCCAGCACCAGTACGCGCTCGTACCAGGTGTGGCGCGCAACGAACTCCAGGGCACGCAGCGACGCGGCGTCAGCCCAGTGCAGGTCATCGATCGCGAGGATGACGGGACGTTCTCGTGCAACGAACATCAGCATCCGGCTGATCGCATCGAAATGCTGAAACTCTCCGTCCGAGAAGTCGTCAGCGCGCGGTGCTTCGGTGATATCGCCGAGCAGAAACGTCAAAGATTCCCCTGCAATCTGCACCGCGTCGCGCCATTTCTCAGCACCAATATCACGCTGAAGTCCACGTAACGCCTGGATTATCGGCCAGAATCCCGGTGCGCCGTCGCGTTCCCAGCATGCGCCGTGCAGCACGAGACAGTCGTCATCTATACGGCTCATCGCATGGGAGAGCAGTGTTGTTTTCCCGATCCCCGGCTCACCAGCGACTAGCACGACACCGCCGTGACTGGTCCGGTTGCGCTGGATTGCGTCATCCAGCAACTGCAAGGCCGTCTCGCGCCCGAACAGGCCGCGACGCATGCGAACCGTCACTGCCTCCCGCCTCCGCTGGTGATCTAGCGGCCCGCCAGATTCTGTCTGGCGGATCATCTAGCGCCCACAAGGTAGGCACGTTAATCCCAACCTACCGGAGGGAGCTATGAACACGACCCCAACCCATGGTCCGACGATCATCATCCTGATTGGCAGCACCCGTGAGGGCCGGGCAGGCAAGGGTATCGCTGACTGGTGTGCTCGCGTCGCTGATGACCGCGCCCGTTGCCGCGTCGATGTCGTCGATCTCGCTGACTTCGGCTTTCCTGCCCGCCATCCGGCGCGGCCGGATGCGGAAATCTCCCGATTGAACAGTCGGTTTCGCCAGGCAGACGGATTCATCGTGGTGACGCCGGAGTATAACCACGGCTACCCGGCATCACTGAAACAAGCAATTGACTACGCGTACGAAGAGTGGTTCGCCAAGCCCGTGGCTTTCGTGAGTTATGGAGCAGATGCGCACGGGTTGCGTGCAGTCGAACAGCTGCGGACCGTGTTCAGTTCCCTGCACGCGATGCCGCTCGCGGCGGGCCTCAGCTTCGGAGTGTTTGACGGAACTCTCGACAGCAGTGGCAAGCCGCGCGATGAGTCTGCCGCACTCCTCGCTGCGAAAACGATGTTAAGCCATCTCCTCTGGTGGGCGACCGCGTTGCGCGCCGCGCGAGGGGCAACTCCGTACCCAGCATGACGAACATCGATAGGAGTCACCATGATTCACACAACCGCACTCGCTCAGCGTTTTCAGACGAAGAACGAGGTAGTCGAAGCAGTCCGCGGGATCGATATTGACGTTGCCCCTGGAGAAATCGTTGCATTTCTCGGGCCGAATGGCGCGGGTAAGTCTACGACCCTGCGCATGCTCACAACCTTGCTGCCACCGACATCCGGCGCCGCGACGGTTGCAGGATTCGACATCGTGAGCCAGCAAGTCGAGGTTCGCCGCCGGATAGGCCTGATAGGACAGGGTAACGGGTCGCTTGATGGTCTTCGTGTCAGTGAAGAACTGACGCTGCAGGCGCGGCTGTACGGCATCGGGCGCAAGGAGGCGCACATCCGCGCCCAGGAGTTGCTGGGTGAGCTCGACCTCGACAGACAGGCCCAGCGGGACGTGGCCCGCCTCTCTGGTGGCCAGCGGCGCCGTCTCGATATCGCGATGGGCCTGATACACCGCCCCAAGCTGGTATTTCTGGACGAACCTTCCTCCGGGCTCGACCCCCAAAGCCGGGCGAACCTCTGGAACCATATCGTGCGACTGCGCGAACAACACGGCATCACGATCTTCCTTACCACGCATTACCTCGATGAGGCGGATGCAGTGGCGGAACGCGTGATCGTCATCGACAACGGCGCCATTATCGCCGATGGCACACCTGATCAATTGAAAACGAAGGTCGAAGGCGATCTTCTGCTCGTGAACCTGTGCGATCCCGGCGATCGTGAAGCAGCCATGAGCGTAGCGCGTCAGCTTCCGACATCGCACGACGTGACTGCCGATGGCGCAGTGCTGAGTCTGCGCGTGGGACACGGTGACCTGGCACTGCCGGACCTCGTACGGGCGCTTGATGCAGCGGGTGTACGAATGACGAGCACGCAGGTCCGCCGTCCTTCCCTCGACGATGTCTTCCTCAAGCTCACCGGCAGAAGCTTGCGCGACGAAGCCGCGCCGCACAGTGCCCCCGACAGCGGGCCAACGGACCGCCTTCAGACAGGAGGCCAGCTATGAACCTCGTCGCTACGCTTCCACCCGTTTTCGAACGCGATCTGCGGGCGAAGATTCGCACCCCGTGGCCGTATATCGAAGCAATCGGTGATCCGCTGTTGCTGCTGTTATTCTTCGGCCCGCTCGTCGCGGGACTCGGCACGCTGCCCGGCATGCCGGAAGGTGACACACTACAGTGGTTCGTCCCCGGAATCCTCGTATTTATGGTGTTCACAACGGCAGGGTTCGCGGGTGTTGGTCTGCAGGAAGAACGCCAAGCCGGTTCGCTGGAGCGCCTGCTCGTGACCCCGGCCAGCCGAACCGGATTGCTTCTCGGAAGGGTGCTGCGCATCATCGCGATCGTCGAGATTCAGGCGATCGTCATGATTCTGGTGACGATTCCGTTCGGACTGAGCATCCCGCTGGGCGGGATTGCGCTGGCCATGCTGCTGCTCGGGCTGCTCGCGGGGGCGCTCGCGCTGGCATCGTTCGCCGTAGGCCTGTTTCTGAAGAACGCCGCCGCGTTCTGGGGGCTGCTCACGCTGGTGTTCACACCCGTGATCGTGACATCTGGTGTGCTACTTCCGATCACACTGGCACCTGACTGGCTTTATGCCGTTTCGCGGCTGAATCCGCTTTCCTACGCCGTCGATGCCCAGCGGGCGCTTTTCGCCTCCGATGTCACAAACTCTGCTGTTCCCCTTGGTTTTACGGTGATCATCGGCTTCGCACTGGTCAGCCTCGCTTTCGGAGTGCGCGGCATGCGGCGGATCCGGATCTGAAAACCACCGCCGTACGCAAAAGTCCCGGACTTCAACAGAGGTCCGGGACTTTTGGGTTCAGCTATTCAGCGAATCAGGCTCCGCCCGAAAGCTTCTCGCGCAGAGCAGCAAGCTGCTCGTCGCTGGCGAGGGTGCCACCTGACTGCGCAGGAGCACTCGACGCGGCAGGCGCCTGCACGCCGTCGCTCGAGTAGTTGCTCGGTGCAGCCTCAGCAGCCTCTGCTTCGACCTTCGCGAACTTCTCCATCTGCGCGGTGTGCATCTTGTGGCGACGCTCAGCCTCGGCGTAGCGGGCTTCCCACTCTTCACGCTGCTTCTCGAAGCCCTCGAGCCATTCGTTGGTCTCGGGGTCGAAGCCCTCGGGGAAGATGTAGTTGCCAGCTTCGTCGTAGCTGTCGGCCATGCCGTACTTGGCAGGGTCGAACTCTTCGGTGTATTCCTCGTTGGCCTGCTTGAGGCTCAGCGAGATACGGCGGCGCTCGAGATCAATGTCAATGACCTTGACCATTGCGTCGTCACCGACAGCGACAACCTGATCCGGCACCTCGACGTGGCGCTCAGCCAGCTCGGAGATGTGGACGAGGCCTTCGATGCCCTCTTCGACGCGGACAAACGCACCGAACGGAACAAGCTTGGTGACCTTGCCCGGCACGATCTGGCCGATCGCGTGCGTACGCGCGAACTGACGCCACGGATCTTCCTGCGTTGCCTTCAGTGACAGCGACACACGCTCGCGGTCCATGTCGACATCGAGAACCTCGACGGTGACCTCGTCGCCAACCTGGACAACCTCGGACGGGTGATCGATGTGCTTCCACGACAGTTCGGAAACGTGGACGAGACCGTCGACGCCGCCGAGGTCAACGAACGCACCGAAGTTGACGATGGAGGACACAACGCCCTTGCGGACCTGTCCCTTCTGCAGCTGGTGCAGGAATTCGCTGCGAACCTCAGACTGCGTCTGCTCAAGCCAGGCGCGGCGCGACAGCACAACGTTGTTGCGGTTCTTGTCGAGCTCGATGATCTTCGCCTCGATCTCCTTGCCGACGTACGGCTGCAGATCACGGACGCGGCGCATCTCGACGAGCGAAGCAGGAAGGAAGCCGCGCAGACCGATGTCGAGGATAAGGCCGCCCTTGACGACCTCGATGACGGTGCCCTTGACGGCCTCGTCCTTCTCTTTCAGTTCCTCGATAGTGCCCCAGGCCCGCTCGTACTGAGCGCGCTTCTTGGACAGGATCAGACGGCCGTCTTTATCTTCCTTGGTGAGGACGAGCGCTTCGACCTCATCGCCGACGTTCACGACCTCGCTGGGGTCGACATCGTGTTTGATCGACAGTTCACGAGAGGGAATGACGCCCTCAGTCTTGTATCCGATGTCGAGAAGGACCTCGTCACGGTCGACTTTGACGATAGTGCCTTCAACGATGTCCCCATCGTTGAAGTACTTGATAGTTGCGTCGACTGCGGCAAGGAAATCCTCGGCAGAGCCGATATCGTTGACGGCTACCTGCGGCGAGGTCGGGGTTGTGGTGGGCATTAGGTGAGCTGCTCCGGACAGTTGGACTAGGTTGTACGTGGACTGGGCGTGGATGCCATACGTCGACCCGCACCCACCAGCACCACAGCAATCCGCGATCCAGCAGAACACAGTGAACGCATGCGCATCCGTGCTGTACGTCAAGTACAGCGTGGATAGCCTACGCGATCACGATCGAGCACGGCAAACCTGCCCGGTTACCTACACTAGCCTGATCATCCGCCGACTACCACTTGGTGCGCATTCATGATCATTCGAAAAGCCGGCTCGCCCGAGAGCGACCGGGCGAGTCGCCTGTGGTGGGACTCCGACGCCGACAACTACCACGACGAGCACGGTGAGTTTCTGGGTACGGACTCCCCTAACGGAGAGTTCATCTGGTGCCCCGAAGGTCTCCACGAGGGTGATGCGCGACTCCTCGGCGAAGTCGCTGGGACACAGATTCTTGAGATTGGATGCGGTTCCGCGCCTTGCGCCCGCTGGCTGCGGCACGAGGGTGCCGACGTGATCGGGCTCGACATCTCCGCCGGGATGCTGCGGCACGCACGAACCGCGATGTCGCACGGAGGACCGCTGGTGCCCCTGGTGCAGGCGAGCGCCGAGCGTCTCCCGTTCCGGGATAGCACCTTCGACAAGGTGTGTTCGAGTTTCGGCGCAATCCCCTTCGTCGCGGACTCAGCTCGCGTGATGCGCGAGGCTGAACGGGTGTTACGCCCCGGTGGCCAGTTCGTGTTCTCGGTCAATCACCCAATGCGCTGGATGTTTCCCGACGACCCCGGGCCGAGGGGACTTACCGTAACCATGCCGTACTTCGATCGCTCGCCGTACATCGAGACCGACGATGCGGGAGTACCTACCTATGTCGAGCACCATCGGACGATCGGCGACCGAATCAGGGAAATAGTTGCCGCGGGCCTCGTTGTCGAAGACGTCGTCGAACCAGAGTGGCCCGAATGGCTGGACCAGGAGTGGGGACAGTGGAGCCCCTTGCGCGGACAATACTTCCCTGGGACTGCTATTTTCTGTTGCCGCAAACCTCGAGTGCTAGTTCCCCGCGTGACTGGCCACACCGACAGGACCTGACCCAAGACAGATACTCGTCTCGGGCGTGAAGACCTCGAAATGCAGGGCGTCCGCACCACCAACGAGACGCACGAACGCAGTGTTGATGCCCTCTTCGACCGGGACGGTCACCGGTGCCCGCCGCCCCGCCGCCGAGTCAAAAGCAACGCCGACCTCACCGTCAGCGCTGGCAAAGTAATTCAGCTGCACAGTCCAGCCGTGATCGATCATGTCACCGCCGAGTGGCACAGTGACCGGCTCACCCGCTGTCAGAAACCAGCCGCAGTCAGGCTCTGGGCCTTGCGGGATGCCGCGATTCCACCACACTTCCGCGGGAACGACGTGTCCGTCATCGGTGAGCATCAGCAACTCCGCGACGGCATCCGTGACCTGCACCTGGTCCCGGATCGGTGCGAGAACCCGGCTCGCGAGATTGTTCGGGTAGGTCAGCGGGCCGAGCACCTGCCAGGGCACTTCCTGATCCAGCAGCTTCACTGGCACGTCAGCGGCCGCTCCGGGTACGGTGCCTGCTCTGATATTCGAGAGGTAGTCACGGGCGGGGCTTTCGGACCACGAGTGCGCGAACGCCACTGTGGACCACATGCTGCTCGCCACGAAAGCAGCGCCCGCCGCAGCACCCGACGTCGTCACAACCTGGCTCGAGAGCCGCCGCTCCGGGGAGCGTGCCGGCGCGAGGCATATCAGTGCAATCGCGGCAGTGATGATCACACTCGTCTCGGCGAGATAGCGCAACGACTGAACCAGTTCGGGCGCCACTTCGGACCCCACACGCACTGCCAGCACCGGCACGGTCGCCACCACCACATACGCGGTGGCGAAGCCGATCACCCCACCAGCATGCCGCTTGGTGATCAGCACCGCCGCGACTGTGATGATGAGCGCACACCACGCGGCGATCGTCGCCCACTGCGGCGCCGCTGCCCAGGGCGTTGACGGTAGCCAGCGCTCCCATCGCCAGGGCCCGCCGAAGAGCGCTGGCACGAGACTGTCGGTGAACGTTCGGCCGAGTATCGTTGCCGCACTACTCCCTTCCTCCGCCCGAAAATCCCGCCGTACAACGCTGAAATAGAGCGGCAACCACCACACCACGAGCACGACACTGCCGATCCACAAAGCGCGACCCCGGTACGCGACCTCGCGCGCGGCACCGCCTAGCCCGCGCTGCCCCGTACCGTCCGTCACACGAGCCCACAGCACCGCCAGTCCAAACACGACGACGGGGATAACGACAGACTTTTCGAAGAACAGCAGCGCGATCACGAAAGCAGCGAGCCCAGAAGCCGCGTACCGCCACCGGCCCGTCTGCACCAGCTTGACCGCGTCGGCAGTAACCCACGCCAGCGCCGCCTGCAACGGCAGCGCATTAAGCCCAGCCGCCCACCATGCGAAGGCCGGAAGGCTTAGGGGCGAGAAGAGATAGAACACGAACGGAACCAGCAACAGCGGGCGCCAGCCCAACAGCACCACCAGCATGCGGAGCACCGCGACGGATGCCGCGAGTTGCAGCACGAGGAGCGAAGCGGCCGCCGCCCCCCACTGCAGTGGAGCCGCGATTGTCATGATCCAGGCGACTGCGAAAGCCAGCGGCATCACGTGCCCGTCGTGATCGTAGAAGAGCAGATCAGCGGAGAGAAGCGGATGCTCCGCTGCCCGGCCAGTCAGAATGAAGTCATCCCAGTAAAAGTAGCCGCGGCTGAGCACCCAGCCACGGACGGCCAGACTGGCGGCGAGCAGAACCAGCGCTGCCGTGACTACCGTTCGCGCAGGGTTGTGGCGGGTGGTGACAGCCGTCATTGCAAACCGAACGTGTCGATTACGGCACTTGCCGCCTCTTCCACGACCCATTTCTTCTTGCCGCTGCCAAGGTCATGGCCGGTCCCTGTGACTTCGAGCAGTCTCGTGTGCCCGGGGAGTAGTACCAGAGCTGCACGCAACTCCTCGAGCGACCCAAATGGATCCCGGTCACCGTGAATGAACAGCGCAGGCACCGTGACCCCGGGCAGATGCTCTGTGCGCGCCCGCTCGGGCTTTCCCGGCGGGTGCAGCGGATAGCTGAAGAGCACCAGTCCATCGGCCACCCCTGGGTACTCCGCGGCGAGCATCGAAGCCTGTCGGCCTCCGTAGGAATGCCCACCTATCAGTACTGGTCCGCCGATGCGTTCCCGCATGACATCCGCAGCGAGTCTGATGCCCTGCCGATCCGCGGCAGCGGCCGAGCGATGCGGCGGACCTGACGCTCGTTTGACGCGATACGGCAGGTTGTATCGGAGTACCGCGACCTGGCGGGCCGCGAGTTGTTCGGCAATCAGGCGGAGCATGGGAGAGTCGGCGTTGCCGCCCGCACCGTGGGCAAGCGCAAGTCCCGCAACCGGTGCGCTTGGCAGGTGAAGAACGCCACGGATCGCCGCGTCCGGTGAGGCGACCTCCACAGGCAGCTCGATTGTGTCAGCATGCTGGTCGCGCTCCATATGGCTCACCGTATCGGAATGAGCAGTGCACACCGCGGCGCGGCCGCCAGATGTCCGGGACTCGCGGAACTGTTCGGGAACATTTCGGCTGCCACGTCTGGTTACGTAGGAAGGAGCCCATTTAGGAAACACCACAACGTTAGGACTTAGTGTGGCAACTCAGAACCTCACCCATTCCGACTTCGAATCAACCATCACCAGCAACGAGGTCGTGCTGGTGGACTTCTGGGCGGAGTGGTGCGGTCCTTGCAAGCAATTCGCGCCCACTTTCGAAGCATCGTCGGACAAGCATCCTGACGTGGTGCATGCGAAGGTCGACACCGAGGCTGAGCAGTCGCTCGCGGCTGCTGCCGGGATTCAGTCCATCCCAACGGTGATGGCCTTCCGCGAAGGCATCCTCGTTTTCGCCCAGCCTGGCGCCTTGCCGCCCGATGCGCTGGAGAGCCTCATCACCCAGGTGAAAGACCTCGACATGGACACAGTGCGCGAACAGATCGCCGCGCAGCAAGCAGGCAGCGACAGCCAGCCGGGCTAACTCCAGCGCACCACCCGTGCCAGCACGTTCTCGGTGAATTCGCTCGTCGAGGCAAGGCCGCCGAGATCTGCGGTGGCGATTCCAGCCGTGGTTGTGGCCGCGACCGCGCGGCGAATGCGCTGCGCGGCGCGCCGCAACTCGCGGGCTTTCTCCCGATCACCAAGCCAATCCAGCAGCATCGCCGCAGAGAGGAACATCGCCGTCGGATTCGCGCGGTTCTTCCCAGCGATATCGGGTGCCGCGCCGTGCGCGGCCTGGGCCATCGCCTGGTTTTCTGATGCGTTCAGCGAGGCGGCCATACCTAGTGAACCCGCCAACTCCCCCGCCAGATCTGACAGAATATCGCCGAACATGTTTTCGGTGACGATCACGTCGTAATCACCGCCGCGCACCAGGTGGGCAGCCATCGCGTCGACGTGCTCATCGTCAATCGCCACATCCGGGAAGTCACGTGCGGTGGCGCGGCAAGTTTCGAGAAAAAGCCCGGTGGTGAGCGCGAGCACGTTCGATTTGTGCACGACGGTGACCCGGCGGCGGCGCTGACGCGCAAGCTGAAACGCGGTGCGGGCGATGCGTGCGCAGGCGGGCCGCGTGACCACGGCGACCGCCAAAGCGACGTCTGGGGTGGGCATGAATTCGCCCGATCCCGTGACCATGTTGCGGTCAGCGTAGAAGCCCTCGGTGTTTTCCCGAACGATCACAACGTCCAGATCCGGACGCACAGCGCGCACACCTGGCAGAGCGGCAGCGGGCCGAATGTTTGCGTACAGTCCGTAGCGCTTCCGGATTCGCCCGCCAGGCGCGGTCTCAGCGCGAAACTCGGCAGGGTAGGACGCGTTGTCGTGCGGTCCAAGCAGCCAGCCCGGCAGAGACGCAAGCGCTTCGTCAGTTACTTCGGGGAACGGATTTCCGTGTGTGGTGATCGCCGCTGCGCCGAATGGCAGCGGTTGCCACGCAATCGCGCCCGCTCCGACTGCCCGCATTGCCTCGTCAACGACGCGAACTGTCGCTGGAACGATTTCGCGACCGATGCCGTCGCCCTCCAGAACACCTAGCGGCAGGTCCACCATCTCCTCATCATCGCGCATCGGCTGAGATCGGCCGCGGCCCGGTGCCGCACAATATGGAAATGGTGCAGTCTGTCGAACTGCTCCTCAACGAGGAGCTTGAAGACTCGATCCGGTCGCAGTGGCGCGCTCTCCACGACGCTGGCCTGCCGTGTCAGCCGCTGCATGCGCGGCCGCACGTGACGATCGGGGTGGCACACGAAATTTATCCCCGAATCGAGAGACACATCCCGCGCGCACTCGGCGAGTTTCCTCTTGCTGCCAGGATCGGCGGCCTGCTTGTTTTCGGTGACCGGCGCATGGTGCTCGCGCGGGCCGTCACAACGTCCGCGTCACTGTTGACCAAGCACGAGAGCGTCTACGCGCTGCTGCGGGAGTGCCCCGGGCGTCCTGGCCACATGGCGCCCGGTCAATGGACGCCACACGTCACTCTGGCACGGAAGATGACGCCGCAACAGGTGAGCGCTGCGCTGCCACTGGTGGCGACGCGCAAGGATCTCACTGGCACGTTTGTCGGCGCTCGCCGATGGGATGGCACGCATCGAACGGAAACGATCATCGCCCACGAGTAATGTCAGTGTATGTGTGCCGCAGTCCCCCGCGGTGACTCAGTGTCCCACCATTGCAGGCTGCCGTGCGGGGACTTTTCGAGGTGGCTGTCGTGCGCTCGCCCGAGCAGCACCAGCACGTCAAGCGCGACCAGCAGGACCACGAAAGCGATCAGGATGATCATGCTTCTACTGTGATCCCTTTTGCTTCCCCCTGACAGTGGCAGCAACGCCAATTACAGTCGATTTTCCGCCAGCCGCCGGTCACACTGAACGGATGATTAATAAAGTGGCCGTGCTAGTCCCACCCTGCGCGGAGACTTTCGAACTTGGTGTGGCGTGTGAGGTTTTCGGTGTCGACCGAGCCGATGACGGGCTGCCCACCTACGATTTCTCACTCGTGGCGGCAGCCCCGGGTCCAGTGCGCACACGCCATTACCCGATGCAGATACCGCACGCGCTCGACAAGTTCGCCACCGCTGACCTCATCATTGTCAGTGCCGGTGGTGACGCTGTGAACGCGCCTGGCGAATCAACGGCACTCGCCGCAGATGCCGCCGGGTTGCAGCCAGCGCTCGAGGCGCTGCGAGCGGCAACGCTTCGCGGCGCCGCAGTGGCGTCCCTGTGCACTGGCGCGTTTCTGCTGGGCGCCGCGGGACTGCTCGACGGCCGCCGGTGCACAACCCACTGGCTGCACGCTCGGCGCCTTGCACACCGGTTCGCGGCGGCACTGGTCGACCCGAGTGTGTTGTACGTCGACGATCACCCGATATACACGAGCGCGGGCACCGCCGCGAGCATCGACTTGTGTCTGCACCTTGTGCGTAAATTCCAGGGCCCTGCGGTGGCGAACGGGATTGCTCGGCGCATGGTGGTACCACCCCATCGAGAGGGCGGGCAGGCACAGTTTGTGAATCGTCCGCTCCCGAACTCCAGCGGCTCGTCTCTTGCTCCGCTGCTCGACTGGATTTCGGAGCATATGCGCGACGACCATTCGGTTTCCGCGCTCGCGGCACGTGCCGGTATGTCACCACGCACGTTCGCGCGACGGTTTCTGGAAGAAACCGGCTCCACACCGGCACGGTGGCTCAACGACCAGCGTGTGCTCGAAGCTCAGCGTCTGCTCGAGTCGACGGACTTGACGATCGAGTCAATCGCGGACAAGGTTGGCTTCCGCAACGCAGCAGCGATGCGCATCCACTTTCAGCGGCTGCGACTCACCTCACCCAAGGAGTATCGGCGCGCGTTTACCCGCGTGTGAAACCTTAGCGGAACCGCTCCGGCGAGAGAGCTTCCGGCCGCACAGGGATGTCGGCGGGCATGTCGCGGCCTGTAAGCAGCGCTGCCGCCGCGACCGCGAGGGCAGGCGCCATTTGGATACCGTAGCCTCCTTGACCGGCGAGAAAGCCGAACCCGGGAACGTCGGAGACCAGGCCAGCAACCGGTTCACCGTCGGCAGCGAAGGTCCTCAGCCCGCCCCACGAGCGGCGCACAGTCCGCAGTCCCAGCGTGGTCGCCTTGTTGATCTCTTCCATCGCGCGCGCGATCCCCAGTTCGGACGGCTTCGCGTCACCTGGATTAACTGGGTCCGCGTCCGCGGGTGAGGCAAGAACACCGTCGCCTTCCGGTTTGAAGTACCAGCGCTCTGCCGGGTCACCGACAGTCGGCCCGTCAGCGGTCAGCTTGCCCGGTGCGGGAGACATGAACAGGGTGCGCCGCTTGGGCACGAGGCCCAGGGGCGGAACGCCAGCTTGAGCGGCGATCAGGTCAGCCCATGCGCCCGCCGCATCAACTATCAGATCCGCGTGTACCGTGCCGCCGGGAAGCTCGACAGTCCAACCGCTGCCGTTGCGCTGCAGTGAGCGGACCGCCGCGCTGGTGCGTATTGTTCCGCCCCGCGCCTTGAGGCCGCGTACATACGCCTGGTGCATACCGAGCACGTCTATATCTTGTGCTTCGCTGTCCAGGGCCGAACGCCGCGTCACATCCGGATTCATTACCGGGCAGAGTTGGAGCGTTTCTTCTGCCGTTAAGGTCTCGAGTTCTCCAGGTCCGCCGCTGCGTGCGTCGATCATGCCCGTCAAAGCGGTGTCAGTTTCCTCGTCGACGGCGACCCAGAGAACCGGACGTGGAGTAAGCGGGTGCACATCACCCCACTGGTCCGAGATAGAGCCAAACAGCGGGCGGCTCGCCACGGTGAGCGCACGCACGCTCGGGCCGCCGTAGCTTGGCAGATACGTCGCCGCGGATCGTCCCGTGGAATGAGTGGCGAGCATCGGCTCCGATTCGAGCAGCACAACTGACGACTCGCGTGCGAGTTCATAGGCCACGGAGGCACCAGCCATGCCACCACCGATAATTGCTGCGTCATACGAGTTGCTCATGATCAGTGCCCTGCGCTTTCCCACGAGTTGCCATGGCCCACCGAGACTTCGAGCGGTACTGATAGCGAGTACGCGCCCGCCATTTCGCGTCGCACGAGGTCCTCCACCTGCCGGGTCTCTGACTCGGCAACCTCGAGCACAAGTTCATCGTGAACCTGCAGCAACATCCGCGAGCGCAAGCCTTCCTTCTCAAGCGCGCTGTGCACACGCAGCATCGCGACCTTGATGATGTCGGCGGCTGAGCCCTGAATCGGAGCATTCAGCGCGGCGCGCTCGGCAACTTCACGACGCTGCCGATTATCGCTCGTCAAATCCGGCAAGTACCGGCGGCGCCCGAAGAGGGTCGACGTGTAACCGTCCTTACGCGCCTGCTCGACGACCGCATGGAGGTAATCGCGCACCGCACCGAATCGGGCGAAGTACGCGTCCATCTGTTCCCGCGCCTCTTCGGTGGAAATCTTGAGCTGCTGCGCAAGCCCGTAGGTCGAGAGTCCATAGGCGAGGCCGTACGACATGGCCTTGACCCGGCGGCGCATGTCCGCCGTCACCTCGTCGATGGGCACGCCGAACGCCCGAGCGCCGACGAAGCTATGCAGATCCTCCCCGGTGTTGAATGCCTCGATCAGACCCGCATCACCGGAGAGGTGCGCCATGATTCGCATCTCGATTTGGCTGTAGTCTGCGGTGAACAGCAGGTCGTAGGGGGTGCCGTCGCCTGCTTTGCCCACGACAAAAGCCTGACGGATTTGCCGGCCGGCTTCGGTGCGGATCGGGATGTTCTGCAAGTTGGGTTCGGTTGACGACAACCTGCCAGTAGCAGCGATTGTCTGGTTGAAGGTCGTGTGGATGCGGCTATCGTCAGCCACAGTTTTCAGCAATCCTTCGACGGTGGTTTTCAGCCTGGTGGCGTCACGATGCGCGAGCAGGTGCTCGAGAAAGGGATGCTGCGTTTTCTCGAACAGCGCCGCGAGTGCCTCCGCGTCCGTTGTGTAACCGGTCTTAGTGCGTTTAGTCTTCGGCATCTCGAGTTCGTCGAACAGCACCACCTGAAGCTGCTTCGGGGAGCCCAAGTTGATGTGCTTGCCTATCACACCGTAGGCCGATTCAGCCGCGTCGTTCACCTGGCTCGCGAACTGGCGCTGCAGATCGCGAAGCATTTCCAGGTCGACAGCGATGCCTGCGGCTTCGAGGTCGGCGAGCACGAAGGCGAGCGGGAGCTCCATATCGGTAAGCAGGCTTCCTGACTCGATCGCCTCGAGCTCCCCATCCAGCGCTGCCGCAAGATCGACGACTGCGCGCGCCCGCAAGATTTCACCTTCCGCCTGGGCCCGCTGACTGTCAGCTTCATCCTCGAGCAGTGATAGCTGTCCCTCCCCACCGTCTTCCACGCGGAGTTCGCGGCTCAGATAACGCAGCGACAGGTCGTCGAGATTGAAGCTGCGCTGACCTGGACGGACGAGGTAAGCCGCGAGGGCGGTATCGCTCGTCACCCCAGCAAGCTTCCACCCGCGGCCACGCAGTGCGTGAATAGCCCACTTGACGTCATGAACAGCCTTGGGGACGTCCGGGTCGCTGAGCCACTCCGTAAGCGCCGCATCGTCAGCGGGAGTCAGAGACTCTGGGAGAAGGTAGGCACCCTCACCGTCAGCAGCGGCGATCGCCACCCCCGTGGCATCCGAGCCGTGGACCCGCCGAACCCCCGCGACGGATAGTCCGTGGCGGGCCTCCTTCGTCGCGTGTGCAGCTAGCCAGTCAGCCACCTGGCCCGGCTCGAGGACGCCGCCGCGCACCTCGAAGCCCTCCTCCGCCTCGGGTTCCGGGGACGCCAGAGTTTCGAAGAGGCGGTCGCGCAACACGCGGAACTCTAGGTCGTCGAACAACTTGTGGATTTGTTCACGATCCCAGACACCGATTTCCAACTGGTCCGGCGCAAGCGGCAGCGCGACGTCACGGACCATCTCGGTGAGCTGGCGATTCATGAGCACCGATGAGAGGTTCGCGCGCAGCGCCTCCCCGACCTTGCCGCGTACCGAATCCACCTTCTCAACCAGCGAATCCAGTGAGCCGTACTCCCGGATCCATTTCGCCGCGGTCTTCTCACCCACTCCAGGGATACCGGGGAGATTGTCGCTCGGGTCACCGCGCAGCGCCGCGAAGTCCGGGTACTGCTGGGGCGAGAGACCGTATTTCGCTTCGACCGCTTCTGGCGTGAAGCGCGTCAGATCGGAAACGCCCCGGCGCGGGTAGAGGACCGTCACGTCATCACACACCAGCTGGAGCGAGTCTCTGTCACCGGTGCAGATCAGCACCTGATAGCCCAGCCCGATCGCCTGCGTGGTGAGCGTCGCGATGATGTCATCTGCCTCGTAGCCGGGCTCCGCGAGCACCGGGATACCGAGGGCGGCCAGCACGTCCTTCGTCAGTTCTACCTGGCCCCGGAACTCATCCGGCGTCTTGCTGCGGTTCGCCTTGTACTCCGGAAACGCTTCCGCCCGGAAAGTCTGGCGGGAGACATCGAACGCCACCGCGATATGGGTTGGCTGCTCGTCACGCAGCAGATTGATGAGCATTGACGTGAACCCGTACACCGCATTTGTTGTTTGCCCGCTGGATGTGCGGAAGTTCTCCGCAGGCAGGGCGAAGAACGCTCGGTATGCGAGTGAATGACCGTCAAGCAGAAGCAGCTTTACAGGGACGGCCGGTGTGCTTGGTCTCTCGGCGGCACGCCCAGCGGCGGCGGTCTGCGGAACAACGGGCGGAGTTACTGACGAAGGGCTCACAACAGGTCAGTGTAGGGAAGCACCCTGACAACTAGCCACGCGTAACGCCCTGGCAACACACCGGTGTGTCGAAAGGAAACGATCCCCCGTTACTGTCGCCGGACTGACAATATGATTCGGACAATCCACATCGCTGATACCAGCGCCGCTCGCGGGCCGCGGCCACTTCGGCAAGCCTTGCCAAGAGGAGGAACGTAGTGACGCACACCAGAGTCCCGCGGGCTCCGCGAGCGCCGCGCTCGCGCCGAGCGGGAGCGGCTTCACTGCACGCCCTCATAGCGGGCCTGCTCATCACGCTGATCGCCGTCGGAACGGCAGGCGCCGCGTTTGCGCAGGACAGCGATGAAGACGGTCCGCTGGGCACCATCCAGGGCACCTTGATCAACGCCGGCGATCCGCTCTCCGCCGTCCGGCTCGACGCCATCGACAGCGACGGCGACCGTGTTGCGGAAGCTATTTCGGACGAGCGCGGGCGCTGGTCGATGCGCGTACCACCAGGTGCGTACACAGTTGCGCTCGATGCCGAGACCCTGCCCGCTGATGTTTCGGTCCAGCAAACTGAGCGGTCCGCAACGGTGCGGGCGGACCGGGTCGCCTCGGTCATCTATTCGTTTGGCGATCCACGCACCGGCCTCGAAACCACGTTCGCCGACAGGTTCTTGCGGCTCACCGTAGAGGGCCTGCGGTTCGGGCTGGTCATCGCGATCACCGCAGTCGGCCTGAGCCTGATCTTCGGGACGACCGGCCTTACCAACTTCGCGCACGGCGAACTCGTGACGATCGGTGCGGTCGCGGCGTGGGTGGTGAACGTTAAGCTTGGAATGCATCTTATTCCCGCCACGGGTATCGCCATCATCGTCGGTGTCATCGTCGGCGTGCTTAACAACGCGATCGTGTGGCGGCCGCTGCGCAGTCGCGGCGCCAGCCTCGTCGCCCAGTTGGTGGTATCGATCGGTCTCGCGCTCGCGCTGCGTGCCGCGCTCCTGCTGTTCTTCAGTGATCGCTCGCAAGCATTCGCGACGTTCCAGAGTCAGCGGCAGCAAAACTACGGCCCCATTTCGATCACCCCGGTAAACCTGGCAACGATGCTGATCAGCTTGGCAGTTCTGATCGCGGTAGCGCTCATGTTCAAGTTCACGAAGATCGGCAAAGCGATGCGCGCGGTGTCGGACAATCGCGATCTCGCCGCCGCATCAGGAATCAACGTGGAACGGGTCGTCATGTTCGTCTGGGCGCTCGGTGGCGGTCTCGCAGCGCTGGGCGGAGTGTTGTTCGGGCTGTCTGAACTCAATGGCACCGTGCAGTTCGAAATGGGTTTCAAACTGCTGCTTTTGATGTTCGCGGGCATCATTCTCGGTGGCCTGGGCACAGCTTACGGCGCACTGCTCGGCTGTGTCCTCATCGGGCTCTTGGTCCAGTGGTCCACATTGGTGATCAACCCAGACCTGAAATACACGGGAG
This sequence comes from Hoyosella sp. YIM 151337, assembly GCF_026041215.1. Taxonomy (GTDB): domain Bacteria; phylum Actinomycetota; class Actinomycetes; order Mycobacteriales; family Mycobacteriaceae; genus Hoyosella. The sequence goes on along the minus strand of NZ_JAPEIQ010000039.1, from coordinate 408,885 downwards.
GTTTGCTGGTGCTCATCCTCGTTCTGGTTCTGCGGCCCCAGGGGCTCCTCGGTTCCCGGGCACGGATCGGGTGACGCTGACATGACCTTCCTTGGAATTGATTTCGGCGTCGTTTTCAGCAACGCATTCGCCCAATTCGTAGGCCCGCAAGCAATTTTCTTCGCACTGCTGGCGATCGGCCTCAACGTGCACTTCGGCTACACCGGCCTGCTTAATTTCGGCCAGATCGGTTTTGCGCTCGTGAGCGCCTACGGCGTCGGAATCACCGTCGTGATCTACAACCAGCCGCTGTGGCTCGGTCTGCTCGTCGGGATGGCAGCCTCGGTTGTGCTTGCGCTGCTGCTCGGTATCCCGACATTGCGTTTGCGTGCTGACTACCTCGCGATCGTGACGATCGCCGCGTCGGAAATCCTCCGGCTCGCCGCTCGGTCGACGGCATCCGATCAGTACACTCGCGGCACGCGCGGTATTCAGGGCCAGAACTTCGCGTTCCAGGCGATGAATCCGTTCACACCGGGGCGCGAGTACACGATTCTCGGTGTGAAGTTCCTCGGCTCGACACTGTGGGCCATGGTGGTCGGCTGGATACTGATCGCGCTCCTGCTCCTTGTTGTATGGATGCTGGTGAATAGCCCGTGGGGGCGCGCGCTGAAAGCGGTGCGCGAAGACGAGGATGCCGCGCGCGCACTCGGCAAGAATGTCTTCCTCTATCGGATGCAGGCACTTGTTCTTGGCGGTTTCATCGGCGGCCTCGCCGGCATCTTTATCGCGATGACTCAGGCGCTGAACCCTGATTTCTTCTCGACCCAGCAAACGTTCTTCGCGTGGACCGCGATGATCCTCGGCGGCGCCGCAACCGTATTCGGGCCAGTTGTCGGCGCAATGGTTTTCTGGTTCCTTTTCTCGTTCACCGACAATGTGCTCCGCCAGTTGTCTTCAGGACCCGATGCGGTGCTTCCTATCACTGCCCAGCAGGTCGGTGCAGTTCAGATCATGCTGGTTGGCATCCTCCTTGCGGTCCTGATCGTGTTCCGGCCGCAAGGGATAATGGGACGCAAGCGGGAGGTACAGCTCAATGTCTGAACCCAGGCAATCAGTGCGTGCGAACCCATTCGCCACAGTCGCCCGTGAGCCCGGCAGCCCGAAACCTGACCCGATCATCGTGGCTGACAACGTCACTCGCAGCTTTGGCGGTATCCGCGCGGTGGACGTCGCGCATGTCGAGTTTCAGCGCGGCTGCATCACCGGACTCATCGGCCCCAACGGTGCCGGGAAAACCACGCTGTTCAATTTGCTGACTGGTTTCGATCGCGCGGATAGCGGCACCTGGACCATCGATGGGTCCAAGATCTCCCATATGCCCGCGTACAAGGTGGCGCGCAGTGGTGTAGTACGTACTTTTCAGCTCACAAAGGCTCTTTCGAAACTAACGGTCCTCGACAACGTGCGACTCGGCGCGACCGGTCAGACGGGTGAGCGCATGGCCGGCGCACTCATGCCGTGGACCTGGCGGAGGCAGGAAGCCGACATCACAGAGCGCGCCCACGCGATGCTCACACGCTTCAAACTCGACGATAAGGCAAACGACTTCGCGGGTTCGCTGTCAGGCGGGCAGCGAAAACTTCTCGAAATGGCACGCGCGCTGATGGTCGAGCCCACCGTCATCATGTTGGACGAGCCAATGGCGGGAGTGAACCCCGCACTGACGCAAAGCTTGCTGGGGCACATCAAGTCGCTGCGCGAAGAAGGCATGACTGTGGTTTTCGTCGAGCACGACATGGATGTGATCCGCGACGTCAGCGACTGGGTCGTCGTCATGGCCCAGGGATCGGTGATTGCCGAAGGCCCCGCGTCGGAACTGTCAAGCAATTCTGCCGTCGTGGACGCGTACCTGGGCAGCCACCACGACAAGCCGCTCGAGTTTGATGAGCACGGCAATCCGGTCGGCGAGACCGCCGAGATGGTCGCTGAGATGGAGAGCGAGATTCAGGACGTCCTCGAAAGCGGTGGTGACCTGTCCGAGAATCCCCCCGCGACGTCTGACCGCGACAGTGAGGAGCCCCAGTGACGGAACAACGCTCCCCCGCTGAACTCGCAGCGAGCCCGGAAGCGCACGCGCGTCTCGCTGAGGGCGCTCTCATGCGCGGTGACGATTTGACGGCGGGTTACATCCCCGGCGTCAACATCCTCAATGACTGCAACTTCTTCCTGCAGCAGGGTGAGATCGTCGGCATCATCGGCCCCAACGGCGCCGGCAAATCGACGCTGCTGAAGACCCTGTTCGGTCTTATCCCAGTCCGGAAAGGACGAGTCACGCTACGCGGCGAAGACATCACGTCAGCGCCCGCGCATGTGCTCGTGACCAAGGGAGTTGGGTACGTCCCCCAGACGCAGAATGTGTTTCCTTCTCTCACCATCGAAGAAAACCTGCAGATGGGCATCTACCTGCGCTCCAGGAAGTTCGCGCAGCGCTTCGACTTCGTCGCGGGCTTATTCCCGCTGCTCAGTGAACGCCGCCGAGTGAAGGCAGGCGCGCTTTCCGGAGGGGAACGTCAAATGGTCGCCATGGGCCGGGCACTAATGATGGATCCGTCCGTGCTGTTACTCGATGAGCCTTCAGCGGGGCTGTCCCCGATGTTTCAGGACGAGGTCTTTGTCCGCTGCAAGAAGATCAATGCGACAGGCGTTTCGATAATCATGGTGGAGCAGAACGCGCGCCGGTGCCTGCAAGTCTGTGACCGGGGCTATGTGCTCGATCAAGGGCGCAACGCATACACGGACACTGGCGCCAACCTGCTGCACGATCCGAAAGTCATCGAACTCTATCTGGGCACACTCGCTGGCAGCCACGAAACATAGCAAATCGGGGAGTTCCCCGCCGGGTTACCGGTGGTGAACTCCCCGATTAGCAGTTGTCAGTCGATGCTGACGATAATGTAGTCCTCGACCTCGAGGAGCTGGTTGTCGGGGCCGAACTCCAGCACACCGTAGGACCCGATGCCCGGTTCACCGGCAGGGCGGAATTCCAGGTCGCCCGTCACACCGTTGTAGTTGATGTCCTGTCCGTCGGCGATCAGGTCGCGGCACTCCGCGAAGGAGGTGCAGTCCTCCCCGTCCTGGGTGACACCGTTGATCTCAGCAGCAATGTCGACGCCGTTGGTCGATGCGGCGGCCTCAGCGGCAAGCGCCGAGATGATGACCGCATCGTACGCTTCCGCCGAATACTGCAGGTCAGACAGCGTAAAGCCAGCCTCCTGACCGGCTTGGCGGACACGCTCTTCGAAGTCGCCGCTCAGCGCCGTTTGCGGAGCAGTTCCCTTCATTCCTTCGAGCAGCCCAGCCGGGAGACCTTCGCCCAAGGCGTTGCCCATGTTGCCGTCAGTGCCGTAGACGAGTTTGTCCTGCGGACCGATTCCGACCTCTGCCATGCGGGTGATGATGCGCTTGCTCTCGTCGAACCCGATCACCGCGATCCCATCGGGATCGAACTGGGCGATGCGGTCGATCTCAGCGTTGAAAGACTGGGCGTTCGGGTCGTAGATGATCAAATCAATCTGATCACCCGCGATGCCAGCCTCCTGCAGGAAACGCTCGGTGTTACGGGCGAGCCCCGCACCGTACGGGTCGTTACGCGCGAGGATGGAGACTCGCTGCACACCGTCTCCGGCCATCATCTGAACGAGCGCCTGGGATTGCAGGACGTCGGTGGGTGCCGTCCGGAAGTACATGCCCCGATCCGGATAGCACACGAACTGGTCGGAGGTGTTTGCTGGCGAGAACATCACCACGCCCGCGTCGACAATCTTGTCGATTACGCTTAGTGACACGCCCGACGATGCGGCGCCCACGATGACCTGCGCACCGTCAGCAAGCAAACGGTCGACGGTCTGGTTGGCAATGTTGGTCGTAGTGTCCCCGGAGTCACCCTGGTTGATGCTGACGGGGCTCCCCAGCACGCCCCCAGCTTCGTTGATTTCGCTCACGGCAAGCTCAGTTGCCGCGATTTCCGGTGGACCAAGGAACGCAAGGTCGCCGGTTTGTGGCAGCAGACCTCCGAATCGCAGTGGATCGGTCGAAGGATTGCCACTCGGTTCGGCTTGGGGCGGGTCGCAGTCAGTCTCCGCGAGCTCAACCTCTGTAAGGTCACTGCCGGTTTCCGTATCAGCTGCTGTGTCGTCGGTTTCCGTACCGCAGCCGGCGAGCACAAGCGAGGCTGCGCCCGCGACTGCGGCGAGGCGGATCAACGTGCGTTTTGCCATCCGAAGTCTCCCTAGATCCAGTTATGCCGTGATGCACCGAGCCATCGGGCTGCTGTGCGGTGCATCACGGTCTAGTTCGGGAGACTAGCGCTGATTCTGTTTCGGACAAGAAAGACACACCGTCCGTCACACGACCTTAATGCCGGTTTCACACCCCTACTTGCCTGGCTTCGGCTTCATGGCAAGCGTGTCGATGACAACCTGCGCGACAACCTTCATCGTGGTGCGGCGGTCCATGGCCGCACGCTGAATCCACCGGAACGCTTCTGGCTCCGTCATGCCGTGGGCGCTCATGAGCGCACCCTTGGCCCGATCGATGAGCTTGCGCGTCTCCAGACGGTCGGTGAGCTCACCGACTTCTTTCTCCAGCGCTTTCAGTTCAGCAAAACGTGTGGTGGCCAGTTCGATGGCGGGAACGAGGTCGCCCTGCGTGAAGGGCTTGACGAGGTAGGCCATCGCTCCGGCGTCGCGAGCGCGCTCAACGAGTTCACGCTGACTGAACGCGGTCAGTATGACGACTGGGGCGAGCCGTTTCGCGGCGATTTCGGATGCTGCATCGATCCCGTCACGGATCGGCATTTTCACGTCCATGATGACGAGATCTGGAGTGAGTTCCTCCGCGAGCTCGACCGCGCGCTGCCCGTCGCCTGCTTCACCAACGATGTCGTAGCCCTCGTCGCGAAGCATTTCGGTCAGATCCAGACGGATCAGGGTTTCATCTTCCGCGACAAGAACGCGCCGCACCGGCCACGCAGGCGCACTCTGATCAGCGTTGGAAGCCGGATTTTCCACCGGATCCGTTGCCTCAGAAGCGATTGCACCCTTGACGCTGGCCTCAACACTGGCTTCCGCGTTCGAAGCCTCGGAGCCCTTCATCGACACCTGTCCCCTTCACGACCATTCACTAGTGATTTTTTGCGGAAAACTTCCTTAGTTCGACCGCATAAAGAGGGTACCGGTGGACCGGGGGTCAGCGCGATCCAGAGATCGTCTACAGTGATGTGCTACAGGCGCCTTCCGTCCGGTAACCTGTCTCTCCGCACACGGAGTGATGACGCTTGCCGGAAGATCTCACCAAGCCCCGGAAGCACCTGTGAGCGTCGCGGCACTGGCCCTCGTAGCCCAATTGGCAGAGGCAACGGATTCAAAACCCGTCCAGTGTGGGTTCGAGTCCCACCGAGGGCACCAGGTCTGCCGCGAGTCACGCATTCGCAATCAACAATATCGATCTTGTACTGACCTGGGCGTACACCTTAGGCGAACAGAGTTTTTCTGTGATACTTGTCACATAATTTGCTCCGGCGGCACCTGCGCCACATCCGGCGTGATGCGACGGACGCCGCAGTCACGGGTATTCGAGGCCGATATTGTGGAGGGATGACCACCGATCCCGACCGTAAGAACCTGAGGGCCTCTGATGCCGATCGGGAATCAGTCGCTGCGCTACTGCATCAGGCGTCGGGCGAGGGCCGGATTTCGTTTGCGGAACTCGACGACCGCCTGGCAAAGGTGTACGCAGCAACGACCTACGGAGAACTCGAGCCCCTGATTGATGATCTTCCCATGGGTCTCCCAACGCTGGGACGCCAGGAGCCGGACACAGTACGCCTGACGGCGACCGTCAACGATGTGCGCCGTGAGGGCCGCTGGAAGGTGCCTCGCCACATCATCGCGAAGACGGAGATGGGCAACATCCACCTGGATTTCACAGAGGCCGTCCTGCCCGTCGGCGAGGTTTTGGTAGAAGTTGAATCTAAGTCGGGCGGCGTTGTCGTGATCGTGCCTGACGGTGTTCCGGTCAACGCTGAGGGAGTAGGACAGGACACCGGAGCCGTGACGAACGATGTTGCGGATGACACATTAGGGCTGTCCCGAATCCGCGTCATCGGCCATTCAGGAATGGGCGATGTCACCATCCGCCGCCCCCGGCGACGCTGGCGCCTGTTTGGGCGCCGCTGACGCTTGCCGCGCGTCGGCTAGTTCCCGAGTCAGCTCGCCGATGAGGTTTTTGAGTTCACCAATACGGGCGTCAACATGATCCACCTGCGCGCGGGTTGCGTTCTCGTTGGCTTCGTCTTCTTCGCTCACGCGTTTGACGATTGTCGACGCGAGCAGTCCGGTAATGACACCGATCAGACTGATACCGCCGAACATCAGCAGCACGGCGATCAGGCGGCCCCCTGCTGTCACAGGGACTGTGTCGCCGTACCCCACCGTCGTTACGGTCACGATCGACCACCACACGGCGTCCCCGTAAGACGTAATTTCGGCATCGGCCGCCCCGCGTTCGGCGTCAAGAACTGCCAGCGACGCCATGAAGATCAGCAGTGTCGCGGAGGCCACTGCGTACGCGGCTAGCCGCCCGTGCAATGTGCGCCCAACTGATGCTTGGAGGCGGTGGAAGATAATCAAGAGCCGCAGCAGTCTGAGCGGCCGCAACATAGGCAGCAGCACGATAGCGAGCTCAGGTAAGTTGCGCACGAACCACCGGCCGCGCCGCTCGGCACCTGCCAGTCGCATCAGATAGTCGACGACGAAAACCACCCACACCGCGATCATCGTCAACTGTGCTGGTAGATGTAGGGCGCTGTCGGGCATCAGCACAATCAGCGCGTAGGCGCCGATATATACGAACGCTGACGCGATCAGCACCCATTCAGACGCGTGGATGCGCTCCGCGGAGTTGGGCGCGGAAGAACTAGTCTGACTCACAGGGAAATGGTGTCATGGCCGCGAGCCTGCGCCAGTGCCGGTTTCCCACTGCTTCGTGCCAGATCCAGATGTCTAAACTCGGCGGTCACACGTCTGACAGCTTGAGCACCACCTTGCTCGACACCGACGCGTCTGCGGCAATGTCCAACGCCACGCCCGCTTCAGCCAGCTCATAGGTGTGCGTGACAACCGGGTCGAGCACACTCGTTGCGGCAAGCAGCGCGATGGACTCGTCGAGCTCTGTGCTGAAGCGAAAAGCACCCAGGAGATCAATTTCTTTCGCAATGAGTGCTGAGAGTTCCATCGGGCGCGGTCCCGGCGCAAACATGCCCAGTTGCACGACGACACCTCGTCGGCGGACCGCAGCAAGAGCGGGCCCGATCGCAGACGGCGCGCCCGATGCCTCGATTGCGACGTCGAAGTACTGATCCGGCAAGGTATCCGAGCCGATTCGCACCGTGTGGTCGACACCGACCGCCCTTGCAATCTGCAATGGGTGATCAAGGAGATCCGTCGTCCACACCTCAGCCGCCCCCGCAGCCTTCGCCGCGCCCGCTGCGAGAATGCCGATAGGGCCCGAGCCTCCGATGAGCACCTTCTTGCCTGCGACACCGCCAGCGCGATTGAGCGCGTGCAGTCCCACCGCCAGCGGCTCCGCCAGCACTGCGCGTTCCAGCGGGAGTTCCTCTGGAAGCACACGCAATTGGTCTAGTCGGACGACCATATACTCCGAGAACCCGCCCTGCGTATGCGGAAACGTGGCGGCAGAGCCGAGGTACCGGCCATTACGGCACACGTTCGGCACTTTTGTGCCGCACTCCGCACACTGACCGCACGGCGACGCCGGATGAATTGCAACATTCGTGCCAGCTGGAATTGTTTTCGACGGATCGTCGGCGACCTTCCCAACAACCTCATGCCCCAGAACTAGTGGCTCCCGCAATGCGAATGCACCAACTGCCCCATGCCGGTAGTAATGGATATCTGACCCACAAATGCCGCCATGGGTGTTGCGAACGAGGACACTGTCAGCTGGAGGAGATTCGAGTTCGATATCGTCGAGCCGAAGATCTCCGGCCCCGTGGGCCACAAGTGCTTTCACTATTCTGCCTTTTCGCTCTCGTCATTTACCCGGAGATTCGCTCGTCATAGCACCGAAAGCATGCCGCCATCGACGTAGATGACCTGGCCGTTGACGAACTCTGACGCGTCCGAGGACAGATAGATCAGGGTGCCTACCAAGTCCTCGACCTTGCCCCACCGCCCGGCGGGAGTGCGGCCACGCACCCAGGCGGAGAACTTTTCGTCGTCGACGAGTGCACGCGTTAGTTCGGTTTCGAAATAACCCGGACCGATAGCGTTCACACAAATCCCGGACCCCGCAAGGTCCGCGCACAAGCCACGAGTGAGCATCTTTATTGCACCCTTCGTTGCTGTATACGGCGCAATCCCCGGTCGTGCTAGCTCAGACTGCACAGACGCGATATTGATGATCTTCCCTCGCCCGCGCGGCACCATTTTTATGGCGACCGCGCGGCTGACAAAGAAAGCGCTCGTCACATTAGCCGAAAGGAGGGCGTGCCAATCTTCATCGGTGAATTCGGTGATTGGAGCACGCCGTTGCATACCAGCGTTGTTAACACAGATATCCAGCGGCCCGATCGTCTCTTCAATATGCTCCACACCTGCGGAGACCGCGGCGGAGTCCGTGACATCAAATGCCACGGCATGGACATCTGCGCCGTACTTCTGCCTGATCTCTTCCGCGGCGCCTTCCAGTGCAGCCCCGTTGCGAGAATTCAGCACAACCGTCACACCGGCCTGAGCGAGCCCCTCAGCCAGAGCTCGTCCAATGCCACGCGAGGAGCCCGTGATCAGAGCCCGTCGCCCCGAGATATCGAATAGTGAGTTGATCATTTGTATGCCTTTCCGCGAATCACGGGCGCACTCACGCGATGGCGAACATCGCAGCCGCGATCCCAAAGCCCATCAGCGAAATCAGTGTTTGCAGAACGGTCCAGGTCTTGAGCGTTGTCTTCACGTCCATCCCCAGGAATCGTCCGACAAGCCAGAAACCTGAGTCATTGACGTGGCTCGCGAAAACGGATCCGGCAGCAAGCGCGAGGACAATCGCAGCAAGCTCAACCGCGTTGAAGTCCGCAAGCATCACCGCTGGCTGCACCAAACCGGCAGCAGTAATCAGCGCCACCGTTGCGGAGCCCTGAGCGACGCGCAACGCCGTGGAAATGAGATACGCCGCGACGATCACCGGGAGTCCCAGGTCGCCGAGCGCGTCCGAGAGGGCGTCACCGATACCGCTCGCACGCAGAACTCCACCGAACATGCCACCAGCGCCGGTGATCAGGATGATCGCACAGACCGGCCCCAGTGCGGAGTCGATCAGTTTTTCGACAACGTCCGGGCCGCGTCCACGACGCACCCCGAGTACATAGATCGCCACGAAAACTGTGATCAAGAGTGCAACAGGAGTCGAACCAATGGCGCGCGCGAACGCAAACCACTCTGCCTCACCGTCGACCCAGCCCGCTGCACGAGCAGTGTCAAGACCGGTATTCATGAAGATCAGGACGAGCGGCAGGAGGAGCAGCAGAATAACTGTCCGCGCGGCGGGCGGGTTTTCGTCATGCTCAGCCTGGGGCCCGCCTGCCAGGATGTCACGGACCGGCAGAACAATCTTCTTACCTACCCAGATACCGAACAAGTAGCTGGTGACGTACCACGTGGGGATCGCGATAACCAGACCGAGCAGCACAACGAGGCCGACGTCGGCGCCTAGCAGTTCCGTTGCGGCGACAGGACCAGGATGCGGCGGCACGAAGATGTGCATCACCGAGAACGCACCGGCGACGGGGAGGCCGTAGCGCAGGATGCCGCCGCCTAGCCGCCGCGCCACGGTGAAGAGGATCGGAAGCATCACGACGAAGCCCGCATCGAAGAAGATCGGGAAACCGAAGATCAATGACGCAACGCCCAGCGCAAACGGAGCGCGATGCTCACCGAACTTTCGGATCAAAGCGTCAGTGAGCGCCTGTGCGCCGCCACTGACCTCAACGAGGCGACCGAGCATTGCGCCCAGACCGACGAGCAGCGCCACTGCGCCGAGCGTACTGCCGAAACCTTCTGTGAGCGTCGGGATTACGTGAGCCGATGGAATTCCTGTCGCAAAGGCTGTCAGCAGGCTGACAAGAACAAGCGCAAGGAATGCATGGACACGCAGCTTGATGATCAAGAACAGCAGGACAGCGACAGCACCTGCAGCTATCGCGAGCAACGAACCAGCACTGAGCGTCTGCACCCAGTCGTTCATGACTGCCCTCCTGAGTGAGGTGTAGATGTAGGCACGGAATTTAACCCCTCTGCGAAAAGGTACTATCTTTGGTTGTGAAAGATATCACCTTATAGCGGGGGTTGTGAAGACGCCCTCACGCGCGGGTTCGTTCCGTCCGCGGCGACACGCCACGGGACATGCTCAGGGATGGGTGATGTCGTGATCCGCAAGCCGCGGCGGTGCGGGTGGCCGTTCGGCCGCCGCTAACCGGCTCATGTCGTGGAACCACAACTCAGTTTCGTAGTCAGACAACTTGCGCGCGACGCACGCGCCAGTAGCGATCCACCAGAACGGAATGTGCTGACCGGTCAAATCTGACCGGTCAGCGAGGCGCTTGACCACGTCACGCAGGAGCCCCAGCGCTCCCACGTAATCATCAATCCGAATTAAGGCCTCAACTTCGCAGACGTAATCCGTGAAGTGCATTCCATCGAGGTATTCGGCCGTATATCCGGCCGTCCATCGATCATCGAATGAATTCCACGCATCCATTACCTGTGGGCGGACCGGTTGATTTCGCTCCGAAGCTAGGTGTCCGCTTGACCTCCTGAACACAGTTTCGCGGAAGAATCCTCGCGCCGTGGCGGAATTGCGCCGCTTGCTTGGTGCAAGCTTTAGTTACCAGGACAGAATTGTCTTTACTCGACAACTCCTGCGCACGTATCGGCGTGCCATAATCCGCGGTCGCTGGCCGCAGACTCGTGTTGCGCTTGGGTGAAGAGGTCGCGGTATCGGTAGGGCGCACTGTAGGTATATTCGTGGCCAAAACCGTCCCGGATCATTTCGTAATTCAGCATCCGGTCGCCGTCGAACCACACGTACGCGAGTTCTCGCCCAAATCTGTCCTGGCGCCCCTGTGAGGGATCGTATTCGAGATAGACATCTTTTCCGCCGACGAGATCACGGGCGTGTTGTGTGGCTTCATACCCGAAGCACTGAACAGGCAACCGGGGATGATTAGTTTCGGGCGCATCGATCCCGATGAGCCGCACGCGGGCTGACTCTCCGTCCACGACGACGCGCACAGTGTCGCCGTCGACTACCCGGTCCACGGCGTAGGGCCCTTCTGCCGTCGCAGGGCGGGTCAGTCCTGGCCCGTCGACCGTACGCACTGAACCCGGCTGGCTGCCGGGGTTGCCCGCACCGCATGACGCGATCATCAGCACGGCGAGCACTATCCCGGCGGCAGCCCCAAAATGTTTAAGCACTAGCAGCGGCTTTTTAGTGGTCGTCTTCGCCAATCCGGTGCACGTGGATCAGGTTGGTGGAGCCGCTAGTTCCCGGCGGCGCTCCAGCGACGATCACCACACGGCCGCCACGACTGTAGCCACCGATATTGAGAAGAGCCTCATCGACTTGCCGGATCATCGCATCGGTAGTTTCCACATAATCGACGGTGAACGTTTCGGTGCCCCACGTCAGGGCCAGTTGGCTCCGCACGTCAGCCACCGGCGTCAGTGCGACCAGTGGGAGGTGAGTGTGGAGGCGGGCGAGCCTGCGCACTGTGTCACCCGACTGTGTGAACGCGACAAGGGCTTTAGCCTCGAGCCGCTCCCCAATCTCACGCGCTGCGTAGGAAATCACACCCCGCTTGGTGCGCGGTACGTGAGTCAGTGGCGGCGCTTCCGTGGACTCAGCCTCCACAGCGACGACAATCCGTGACATCGTCCGCACCGCTTCCAATACGTATTGGCCCACAGATGTCTCGCCGGACAACATCACCGCATCCGCACCGTCGAGGATCGCGTTCGCGACATCCGACGCTTCAGCGCGGGTAGGGCGCGCATTGGTGATCATCGAGTCGAGCATCTGGGTCGCGACGATGACTGGTTTCGCGTTTTCACGGGCCACCTGGATGGCACGCTTTTGCACCAGCGGCACCTGCTCGAGGGGCATCTCGACGCCGAGATCACCACGGGCAACCATGATCGCATCGAATGCGAGGACAATCGCCTCGAGGTTTTCGATAGCTTCCGGTTTTTCCAGTTTCGCGATCACCGGCACGCGGCGACCGACACGGTCCATCACGTCATGGACAAGTTCGATATCGGACGGGGAACGAACAAAGGAAAGCGCAATAAGGTCTACGCCCAGTTTCAGGGCAAATTCAAGATCTTCGACATCCTTGTCCGACAACGCCGGGACAGAGACGTTCATACCGGGCAGTGACAGGCCCTTGTTGTTGCTGACAGGACCGCCCTCGACGACCCGGCACACAACGTCCGGCCCTTCGACCGCGGTGACAACAAGACCAACCTTCCCGTCGTCTACGAGCAGCCTGTCGCCTGCACGAGCGTCAGCAGCGAGCCCCTTGTACGTGGTGGAGACACGTTCATGTGTGCCTTCGCAGTCGTCCACACTAATGCGGATCTCCTCACCACTTGCCCAGGTAGTACCACCTTCGGTGAACCTGCCCAGGCGGATCTTAGGGCCCTGGAGGTCGGCAAGAATACCGATATTGTGACCGGTTTGTTCGGCTGCCGCACGAACCATTTTGTAGTTGGCTTCATGGGTGGCGTGGTCGCCGTGGCTCATATTGAGCCGAGCAACATTCATGCCGCTTTCGACAAGTTGACGGACCTTTTCCGGGGTTCCCGTTGCGGGTCCGAGGGTACAGACAATTTTTGCACGACGTTTCACCCCCCAAACCTTAGTCCGGGAGAGACCGACGTTCTACGTGTATCCACAGTATGGACAGTGAACACCCGTCGCATACTCGTCAAGGCGCGGTTACAGGGCGAGTGGGAGTGCTGTGGGATGGACAGGGGCCGGCAAATCTGAGTGCCCGGTCAGGTACGCATCTACCGCGTGTGCCACCGACCGGCCTTCCGCGATCGCCCAGACAACAAGAGAAGCGCCCCGGTGTGCATCGCCGCAAACGAAGACGCCGGGCGTGCGTGTCTGCCAGCCCGGGCCACAAGATAGGGTGCCGCGCCGGTTGAGTTCCAGCCCAAGACCGCTCACCACAGGCAAATCACCAACACCCTCGAACCCGATCGCAAGCAGTGCCAAATCGCAGGGAATGGTGAAGGGGTCAGAAACCGGTGTGATGCTGCGGTTCCCGTCACGGTCCTTGTGGGCGCGTACCTTCACCAATTCCATCGCGGTGATGCTACCGCTCGCGTCACCGGCGAATCGATGCGCCGCCACCGCAAAACGGCGCTCCCCGCCTTCTTCATGCACGGGATAATTCCGCAGCAACAACGGCCACATCGGCCATGGCGTTCGCTCACTGTCACGTCGTGGCGGTGGTTCTGGATACCGGTCAAGTTGCGTCACCGAGGCCGCGCCCTGCCGCAGTGCTGTGCCGTAACAGTCCGCTGCGGTGTCACCACCGCCGATGATGACGACATGTTTTCCGGCCGCACTGATGGGCGCGGGACCGTCCCCGGCGCACTCACGATTCGCGGCCACCAGGTGTTCCATCGCGAGATGTACCCCGTTGAGGTGTCGGCCCGGCACGTCGGCATCCCGGCTCTGCAGCGCTCCAACCGCGAGCACGATCGCGTCGTATTGCTGCTGGAGTTGACGCGCAGGCAACTGGACACCCACATCGCACTCCGTGATGAAGCGCGTACCTTCCGCTCGCATCTGCATGAGCCGCTGGTCGAGCACACACTTTTCGAGCTTGTATTCGGGGATTCCGTACCTCAACAATCCACCGACGCGATCGTCCCGTTCATACACTGTGACGTCGTGGCCCGCCCGGGTCAGCTGTTGTGCTGCCGCGAGCCCCGCGGGACCAGAACCAACGACCGCTACGGAACGCCCACTGGAAACCGTCGGCGGCTGTGGCACCACACTGCCGGTCGCCCAGGCGGTGTCGATGATCGCGAGTTCAACCCGTTTAATCGTGACAGCGCCGCCCGTGTGATCTTCCGCGATCGACAACACACACGCGGGTTCGCACGGCGCGGGACACAAATGCCCAGTGAACTCGGGAAAATTATTGGTCGCGTGCAGACGTTCCGCCGCCGCATCCCACCGGCCGCGGCGGACAAGGTCGTTCCACTCGGGTATCAGGTTGCCAAGCGGGCAGCCAGCCGAACCGGAGTGGCAGAATGGGATGCCACAGTCCATACAACGGCGGGCCTGCTGCGCCACATCGTCATGCCAGGTTTCCCATGGCTGCTCAGCATAGACGTCACGCCAGTCCCCTATTCGTTCGCTGGTTGCGCGTTTCGGGGCGTCCGCACGCGCAACGTTCAGAAAACCTCGCGGATCAGCCACCGGCCGCCTCCATAACAGCCGCATCAATGTCGCGGCCCTCCGCCTGTGCCCGGCGGGTCGCTTCAAGCACGCGTTCGTAATCGCGTGGCATAACTTTCGTGAAGCGGTCACCCGCGCTCGGCCAGTTGTCGAGCAGCGCGGCGGCGACCGGGGAGAAGGTCCACGTGTGGTGCGCGCGCAGCGCCTCGTGCAGCGTGTCGATATCTGTGGCTTCCGGCTCCTGCAGTGTCACCATCCCAAGGTTCACGCGGGCTTCGTCGAGATCCAGGACGTACGCGACCCCGCCAGACATGCCCGCCGCGAAATTGCGGCCGGTGCGGCCCAGCACGATGACAAGTCCACCGGTCATGTACTCACAGCCGTGGTCACCGACAGCCTCCACTATCGCGGTTGCGCCTGAATTGCGCACGGCGAAACGCTCGCCGACACAGCCGCGGAAGTACGCTTCCCCGGAGGTTGCCCCATAGAGCAGCGTGTTCCCTGCAATCACGTGCTCTTCCGCGCGGAACTTCGCCGCAGGTGACGGGCGGACGATGAGCCGGCCACCACACATGCCCTTGCCCGCATAGTCGTTTGCGTCACCTACCAAGTCCAGCGTCACCCCGGGGACAAGAAAAGCACCCACCGATTGCCCCGCGCTTCCGGTGAGCGTTACGTGGATCGTGTCGTCCGGCAAACCCTCCGCGCCATAGCGGCGTGTCACTTCCGACGAGAGCAATGTGCCGACAGTCCGGTTGACGTTGCGGATCGGCACGTCGAGGCGTACCGGGTGCGCGTCCTCCAGCGCCCCTTCCGCCAGCTGGATGAGCGTGTGGTCAAGCGCACGTTCCAGTCCGTGATCCTGCGCTCGTGTACGGCGGCGCTGCCGGGGCACATCCAGCGCCGGCGTACAGCTCGCGGGTTTCAGAATCGGGGACAGGTCCAGTCCAGCCGCTTTCCAATGGTCGATGCCCTCGTCAAAGTTGAGCATCTCGGTGTGGCCGATGGCCTCGTCTACGCTGCGCATGCCCATCTCAGCAAGGTATTCCCGCACTTCCTCCGCGATGAAGAGAAAGAAGTTCTCGATGAACTCAGGCTTGCCGGTGTAGCGCTTGCGAAGCTCCGGATTCTGGGTAGCAATTCCGACTGGGCACGTATCGAGGTGACAGACCCGCATCATAATGCAACCAGCCACGACCAGCGGGGCCGTGGAGAAACCAAACTCTTCCGCACCGAGCAGCGCAGCCACGACAACGTCCCGCCCGGTGCGCATACCACCGTCCACTTGCACCGTAATCCGGTCTCGCAGCCCATTGAGCACCAGCGTCTGCTGTGTCTCGGCAAGCCCAATCTCCCACGGCGTGCCCGCGTGTTTGAGTGAAGTGAGCGGCGCAGCGCCGGTTCCGCCGTCGTGCCCCGATATCAGAACAACATCGGCGTGCGCTTTCGACACCCCCGCCGCGACGGTGCCCACCCCAACCGAGCTGACAAGCTTGACGTTAATGCGCGCGAGCGGGTTGGCGTTCTTCAGGTCGTGGATGAGCTGGGCGAGATCCTCGATCGAGTAGATGTCGTGGTGTGGCGGCGGCGAAATGAGCGCGACGCCCGGCGTGGAATGGCGCGTCCGGGCGATCGCCGGATAGACCTTAAACCCTGGCAGTTGCCCGCCTTCCCCCGGCTTCGCGCCTTGCGCAATCTTGATCTGAATATCGGTCGCATTCACCAGGTAGTCACTGGTCACACCAAACCGTCCGGATGCGACTTGCTTGACAGCACTCCGACGCTGCGGATCATACAGCCGGGCGCGGTCTTCCCCACCTTCTCCCGAGTTTGAACGGCCACCGAGGCTATTCATTGCGATCGCGAGAGTTTCGTGAGCTTCTGCGGAAATCGATCCGTAACTCATGGCGCCCGTATTGAACCTCTTTACAATGCTTTCCGCAGCTTCGACTTCCTCGATCGGTACGGCTGGGCGCAGCCCAGTTCGGAGCGAGAACAGGCCACGCAGGGTGCCACCTTCAGCCGCGAGCCGGTTCACTTCCGCGGTGTACTTGCGGAAATATTCGAACTGGCCGCTGCGAGTCGCGTGCTGCAGCAAAAAGACTGATTCGGGTGTGTAAAGGTGCAGTTCGCCCTCGCGCCGATATAGGTAATCGCCGCCGACATCGAGCCTGCGATGCACTCGGTCTGTCGGGTTGTCGGGATAGGCGCGCCGATGCCGCAGCCGAACATCGTGCGCGAGAACATCGAGCCCGGCACCGCCGATAGTGGACGAGGTTCCGGTGAAGTATTCGTCAACAAGCGCCCGGTCCAGTCCGACGGCCTCGAAAACCTGCGCCGCGGTGTAGGACCCCACGGTCGATATCCCCATCTTGGACATGACTTTGAGGACACCTTTGCTGAGCGCCTGAAGATAGTTGCGAACGGCTGTCCGCCGGTCGATTTCCGTGATCTCCCGTTCTCGCACCAGGTCGGCGACGGTCTCCATCGCGATATATGGGTTCACGGCGGCGGCACCGAAACCGATCAGCAGCGCGACATGGTGGACTTCGCGAGCGTCACCTGACTCGACCACGAGTGCCACCCTGGTGCGTTCTTTTTGCCGGATCAGGTGGTGATGAACCGCGGACACTGCGAGCAGGGACGGGATCGGCGCGCGCTGATGATCAGAATCCCGGTCCGAGATCACGATGATGCTCGCACCCTTCGCCACCGCACGGCTGGCCCGCATGCGGAGGTCTGCGAGCGCATCGGCGAGACCTTCGCCGCTTCGTTCAACGTCGAATAGCGCCTTCAGGACACGCGTCGTGAACTGCGGGCGGTACTCATCAATGCGGACCAGTGTGTCGAGTTCGTCGTTGTCCAGCACCGGCGCGCTCAGGCACATCTGCTGACACGAGTGCGGGCCTGGTTCAAGCAGGTTTCCTTCGGGACCCATCACGCGATTCAGCGAGGTGACGATCTCCTCGCGGATCGCGTCCAGCGGCGGGTTGGTGACCTGGGCGAACAGTTGCGCGAAATAGTCGTAAAGCATTCTCGGCCGCGTCGACAACACTGCTACTGGCGTGTCGGTTCCCATCGAGCCAAGTGGTTCTGCGCCCGTGCGAGCCATCGGTGTGAGAATCACCCGCAGGTCTTCTTCTGTGTACCCGAAGGCTATTTGCCGACCCACAACCGCTGGATGGTCGTCAAGTTTTCGGCGCATCTTCGGGAGCTCATCGAGTTCCGTGAGTCCCTCATCGAGCCACTTCTTGTAGGGGTGCTCAGCGGCGAGCTCTGCCTTCAATTCCGCGTCTGGCACTATTCGTCCCGCAGCGGTGTCGACGACAAACACCGTTCCTGGCTCAAGCCGGCCTTTTGCAGCGATGTCAGCATCATCAATCGGGAGAACACCTGATTCGCTCGCCAGAATGATTCGTCCACTGAATGTGCGCCACCAGCGGCCGGGACGCAGGCCGTTGCGGTCGAGGCATGCGGCGACAACCGAGCCGTCGGTCGCCACGACACACGCCGGGCCGTCCCATGGCTCAGTCAGAGAAGCGTGAAACCGATAGAAGGCACGCACCGCGGGATCCATCGTCTCGTCGTTCTCCCACGCCTGCGGAATCATCATCAGCAGCACATGGGGGATGGGACGGCCAGCGAGGTGAAGCAACTCCAGCACCTCGTCCAGTGACGCCGAATCAGACGCGCCGGGCGTGCAAATCGGGTACGCGCGTGAAAGGTCGCCGGGAATCAGCGGGCTAGCGAGCATGGATTCTCGTGCGCGCATGCGGTTCCGGTTCCCTCGAATCGTGTTGATCTCACCGTTGTGCGCGGTAAACCGGAACGGCTGGGCGAGCGGCCAGCTGGGAAAAGTATTCGTCGAGAACCTGCTGTGTACCACGGCGAGCGCACTGCGACACCGAATATCAGCGAGATCGGGATAGAAAACAGGTAGCTGGCTGGTGAGTAGCATGCCTTTGAATACGATGGTGCGGGCGGACAGCGATGCGAAGTACACGCCCGAGTCACGCTCCGCACGCTTGCGCAGGCAGTACACCGCCCGATCCAGTTCGAGGCCGCACCGCCGGACGTTCTGCCCCTCAGGATCAGCGACGAAGAGGTACGACATATGGGGCATACAGCTGCTGGCTGCGGCACCCAGGTCCGACCCCTCCGCATTCACCCGCACGTCGCGCCAGCCGAGAACACGCAGCCCTTCGTCCGCGGTGATGGTTTCGATCAGTCCGCGGGCGTACTGCCGCGAGTTCGGATCAGCCGGCAGAAAGCAAATGCCCGCAGCATACGAACCTGATTCCGGAAGATCTACCTCGTCGGGGACTGATCGGAATAGCTCATCAGGTATCTGCAATAAGATGCCCGCGCCGTCCCCCGTGTTAGGTTCCGCACCACGCGCGCCACGGTGATCAAGGTCGGCGAGCGCCTGCAGCGCATCCCGTACGACGGCGTGGGATCGGCGGCCAGCGATGTCCGCGATCATGGCTACCCCGCACGAGTCCGATTCGTGCGCAGGGTCGTACAACTGGTGGCGTTCGGGCGTGAGCGAGAAGTGCAACGCCTCACCTCCACAGGATTGCTGCGGGGTGTCCGTGCGGCAGGGTGCGCGGGCAATTCACCGCGACGGGCACGTACTGGAGCCAGCTCGCAGGCCAGCTGCTTTTCGGTTCTATCCACGCGGACTTCGCTGGCCCGTGAACGCCATTTCAGCCGTCCCGCGACAGTCACACAGGATCCGGCACTCCGGACTCGCGCCCAGATTGGACAATTTTAGCAAGTGACCCGTATACGTCAGCTGCTCGTTGCTGAGACTAGCCCAAGAATCGGCGGGCTGCAGTGCGCGCCGAACGATGTCATGACCCCGTCAGCTCGGCGTGAGCGGAAAACCTGGCAGGTTGCGCACCACTCCCCACGCGAGCGCCGCTACGAACAGGAGCACGCCCGCGCGGACCGGCACCCCCGGACGCTGTCCGCGACGGTATTGCCACCAGAACCAGCCGCCCCAGATTGCCACGACCGGAGTGAGAACGAGCAGAAACACATTGTCGTGCGCAGCCGCGAGAAGGTCACCGCGCAGCAGGTCATGACCCATGCGCAGTGCCCCGCAGCCTGGACAATCGAAGCCTGTCAGCAACTTCGTCGGGCACGGCGGATAAACAGACGCGGGATCATGGGGACTGAACGCCCACAGATAAAGGCAGGCGGCTCCAAGCAGGCCAGCTAGCGCGAGACTGACGACTGCGCGCTGCCGGTGTGCACGGCGGACGCCCGCTTGGTGGCGGGGCTCGCGAACTGACTCAGCACACACCGTGGCGCTTCCGGCTAGTTCTTGTCGCTGCCAGGGTTCGCGTGGGAACGGTCCGTCCCGTCTCCGGGGGCAGCGGGCGGTTCCTCGGCATTCGCGGCGCCAGCGGCGACGTCGGCCTTCTGTGACTCGCTGGGCGCTGTCTCCGCCTGCGCCGCGGCTCTGGCTTCTTTTGACAGAAGCTGTTCCGGTTCTTCACGACCCCTGCGCGCCAGCAGGATGTACACCACCGCACCGACGAAGACGATCGCGGACGTGTAGGAGTTGATCCGGATACCTGCGAGTTCATTCGCCGGGTCCGCACGCAGCAATTCGATCCAGAATCGGCCGAAGCAGTACCCCGCCACGTACAGCGCGAACAGTCGGCCATGACCGATTCGGAACCGGCGGTCAATAGCCACGAGGACGAGAACGAAGAACACATTCCACAGCAGCTCATAAAGGAACGTTGGGTGCACGACGTCGACGAGCTGACCTGTGGACACGCCGTTGAGATTGTCGATACGGCCCTCAGCATCGAGGCGAGTGTAGATCTCCAGCCCCCACGGCACGTCCGTCGAGCGGCCGTAAAGCTCCTGGTTGAAGTAGTTTCCCAGGCGGCCAATGCCCTGCGCGAGCAGAATTCCGGGTGCGATGGCGTCACCAAAAGCCGGGAGCGGAATGCCTCGCAGCCGACAGCCAATCCACGCGCCGAGCGCACCGAACGCCACCGCGCCCCAGATGCCGAGGCCCCCTTGCCAGACCTTCAAAGCATCAGCAGGATTTGCGCCTTCACCGAAATACTTCTGCCAGTCGGTTGCGACGTGGTAGAGCCGGCCGCCAATAAAGCCGAAGGGAATCGCCCAAATGGCGATATCGAGGACAGTGCCTTTTTCACCGCCGCGCGCCTGCCAGCGACGGTCGCCCCAGATGATCGCAACAATGATGCCGACGATGATGAACAAGGCATACGCACGGATCGCGAGCGGTCCTACCTGCCACACACCCTGCGGCGGACTTGGAATTTGCGCGAGCAGATCGACCGCATCCGCGGCCAGATAGCCCTGGGTCACTACACTCCCCCTGATCCTTCACCGGTACATTGGTGCAAAGCCGCCTGCGGAAGGCGCTTTCACACGGTAGCTGACTGCGCTGCGCCGCGTACTCCGGCGGCAAGTTCGCGCGTCAGTTCCGCCATCGCGGCGGGACCGTTCTGTGCCGCGGCAACTAGTGCCGACCCGACAATAACGCCGTCCGCGTACCGTGCGATTTCCGCTGCCTGGGCGCCACTGCGCACACCGAGCCCAATACCGATCGGAATGTCACTGTGTGCCCGGACACGCGCAACGAGGTCCGGCGCTGAGGTCGACACAGCGTCACGCGCTCCGGTAACCCCCATGGTGGACGCCGCATACAGAAAACCACGGCTCACATCTGCGGTCAGCGCGATCCGCTCCTCCGTCGACGAGGGCGCAACCAGGAAAATGCGATCCAGATCGTGCGTGCGCGACGCCTCGATCCATTCGCCGGCTTCCTCGGGGATCAGATCCGGAGTAATCAAGCCCAAACCGCCCGCTGAAGCGAGATCGCGGGCGAACGCGTCGACACCATATTTGAGAACGGGGTTCCAGTACGTCATCACCACGGCGCTGCCACCTGAGTTGCTGATGTGCTCGACCGTGCCGAGTACATCGCGGACCCGGAAACCAGCCTTAAGTGCCGCATCGGCGGCCGCCTGGATCGTAGGGCCATCCATCACCGGATCCGAGTAAGGGATCCCGACCTCGATGATGTCGCAACCGCCTTCTACGAGCGCTGCGAAAAGCTCCTTCGAACCGTCTTTGTCGGGATATCCGGAAGGGAGGTATCCAACCAGGGCTGCTCGTGCCTCCGCGTGACACGTGTCGAACACTGGTTGCAGTCGGGCCTGTTCCCGCTGCGGACTCGGTGAATGAACCGTCACGACCCGTCTCCTTCCCCATCGCTGTGGCCACCAGTTTCTCCGGAGACGCCGAACCACTTCGCCGCAGTTTCGACGTCTTTGTCCCCGCGCCCGGAAAGGTTGACGAGAACGATCGAACCCGCGCCTAGATCCTTGCCGACCCGCAGCGCTCCGGCGACCGCGTGCGCGGACTCGATGGCTGGAATGATTCCTTCAGTCCGGCAGAGCAGCGCAAATGCGTCCATCGCTTCGGCGTCCGTCACCGCCTGATACTCAGCCCTTCCGGCGTCACTGAGATACGAGTGCTCCGGGCCGACACCTGGGTAGTCGAGTCCGGCCGAAATCGAGTGCGACTCGATGGTTTGTCCATCGTCGTCCTGCAGCAGATACGAAAAGGCACCGTGCAGCGCACCGGGTGAACCGCCTGAGATGGTAGCGGCGTGGCGGCCGGTGTCGACACCTTCACCACCAGCTTCGAACCCGACGAGCCGTACGCCGGGATCACCGATGAACGCATGGAAAATACCAATAGCGTTGGAGCCGCCGCCGACACAGGCAGCAACGACATCGGGCAGCCGCCCCGTCACCGCACGAATCTGAGTCCGCGCCTCCAAGCCGATGATGCGCTGGAAATCTCGCACCATCAGCGGGAATGGGTGCGGTCCCGCGACCGTCCCGAAACAGTAGTACGTGTTGTGAGCGTTGGTGACCCAATCACGCAGCGCCTCGTTGATCGCGTCCTTGAGCGTCTTCGATCCGGTCTCCACCGCCACGACCTCGGCGCCGAGCAGACGCATCCGCGCCACGTTGAGCGCCTGCCGATCGGTATCAACTTTGCCCATGTACACGACACAATCGAGTCCGAGCAGGGCACATGCGGTGGCCGTCGCCACACCATGCTGACCGGCGCCAGTTTCTGCAATAACGCGTGTCTTGCCCATGCGCTTCGCCAGCAGAGCCTGGCCCAGCACATTATTGATCTTGTGGGACCCCGTGTGGTTCAGATCTTCGCGCTTAAGGAAGATCCGGGCACCGCCCGCATGCTCGCTCAGCCGCGCTGCCTCATACAGCGGGGACGGACGTCCCGAGTAGTCCCGCTGCAAGCGGTCCAGTTCACCCAAAAAGGAGTCGTCTGACCGAGCCTTCTCGTACTCGGCCGTAACCTCTTCGATGACGGCCATGAGCGCCTCGGGCACAAAGCGGCCACCGTAATCCCCGAAATGGCCGCGCCGATCGGGATCTGTAGAGCTACGTTCCGTTAGTCCGGCACTTGCCCGCGGCATATGCTCACCGCCAGGCTGGGCTGCCGCCTTGTAATCCACCGATGTCACTCTGCCAGTCTGCCCTACATTGCCCGTGCGGTGCGTGCCGGACCCCGCTGCACCCGGTGCGGTCACGCGTTTCGCGCCGGCTTCGGGCAGGAGGGGTGCGCTCCGGCCGTCACCAGATCGGCCACCGCGTTGCGCGGGTCACCGCTGGTCACAAGTCCCTCACCCACAAGCACAGCGTCAGCGCCGGCACCCGCATATGCGAGCAGATCTGCCGGCCCCCGGATCCCGGACTCGGCGATCTTGACGACATCGCTGGGAAGCCCCGGAGCGATCCGCGCGAAGCAATTGCGGTCAACCTCGAGTGTCTTCAGATTGCGCGCGTTCACCCCGATAACTCGCGCCCCCGCCTCGAGCGCGCGGTCCGCTTCCTCTTCCGTGTGCACTTCGACCAAAGCGGTCATACCCAGCGACTCTGTGCGGTCGAGCAGGGACACAAGCACGTCCTGTTCGAGCGCCGCGACGATCAGCAGGATAACGTCCGCGCCGTGTGCCCGGGCTTCATGGATCTGGTACGGACCGACAATAAAGTCCTTGCGCAGAACCGGGATTCGCACCGCGGCGCGCACTGCGTCAAGGTCCGCGAGCGATCCGTGAAAGCGCCGTTCCTCAGTGAGAACACTGATGACGCGTGCACCACCGAGTTCATATTCACGAGCGAGTTCGGCCGGGTCAGCGATATTGGCCAGCTCACCGCGTGACGGGCTCGCGCGCTTCACCTCCGCGATGACCGCGATGCCGGGCTCGCGCAAAGCGGCGTACGCGTCGATCGGATCTGAGGCCCGCTGGGCCAGCTTCTTCACTTCTCCGATATCGAGGCGCGCTTGTCTGGCAGCGACATCCGCCCGCACACCGTCGAGTATGGAGTCGAGAACCGTCATGCTGCCCCCACGCGTCCTTTCCCGCCAACTGACACCCACGGCGGTAACCTCTAGCCTAGACCTCACCGGCTGCCCGGTTTCTCCGGACCCTCATCTGCGCTTGCAGTGGGATCTTCACCCGCGTCTAACGCGTCCCACAGCAACCGTTCATCCAATGGTATGCCCGCAGCGGCTCCACCCGAAATCGCCCCTTCGCGACCGTCGCTGCGCAGCACTGCACGCGCGTCGTCACGCCGGGCCGAGGGCGTCTGGTACCGGCCCGACGCCGCCTTGCCCTGCAACGGCACTACGACAGCCAGCACCGCGCCCGCGAGGGCGGCCAGCGCACCTGCTAATGCGAGTGCGGGCGCCCACCACACCACGGCCAGTTCAGCTATCTCCGCGCGTGCTGGCAGAGCTTCGAGCTGGCGAACCCGGTCCATCTCCACACCGGCCACCAGTGACCGCGTGGCCGCAACTCCCACCGCCAATGCCAGCGCACCAATAACGACACCCACCAACCGGTAGAAGCTGCCCCGCACAACCAGCAGAGCGACAACCGCGGCACCCATCGCCAGCGCAATGGGTGCGAGCTCAGCAGCCCACGTCGCACCAATCACTGATTCCGGGCGCGGCGGCTGCAGACCATCCGCCACCTGCATCGTGATCCAGCCTGCGCGTGACGACGCCCAGGTCAGCCCAGCACCAAGCAGCACGAGCGCGATGGCGAGCAGTCGCGTCCGCGGCCCGCGCCCACTACCCGCCGACTGATCAGCTGGCCCGGTCATCGGCCCCTCTCTGCCTGGTTCACCGGGGTCATCGGTTCGATCGTCTCCGCTGCCGCCACAGCTTTGAGCACTGCCATTGCCTTGTTGCGGGCTTCGATGTCTTCGTATTCGGGTAACGAATCAGCGACAACACCAGCACCAGCCTGCACGAATGCGACTCCGTCTTTCAGCAGCGCGGTGCGGATCGCGATTGCGGTATCCGCGTTCCCCGTGAAGTCGAGGTACCCGACGATTCCCCCGTACAGGCCCCGCCGTGTCGACTCGAGTTCATCGATGATCTCCATCGCACGCACCTTCGGCGCTCCGGACAGCGTGCCTGCCGGGAAACACGCCGTCACCGCGTCCAATGCAGATTTTCCTTCGCGCAGCCTGCCGGACACGGTCGAAACAAGGTGCATGACGTGGCTGTACCGTTCGACGTGACGATAGTCGGTCACTTTCACTGTGCCCGGCTCGCACACCCGGCCCAGGTCGTTGCGCCCGAGGTCGACCAGCATGAGATGCTCGGCGTTTTCCTTCTCGTCTGCAAGCAGGTCCTTCTCCAGCAGCAAATCGTCTTCTTCCGACTCCCCGCGCCAGCGTGTTCCGGCAATCGGGTGGGTCAGCGCCATGCCGTCCTTTACCGTGACGAGAGCTTCCGGGCTCGAACCGACAATGGTGAAGGCCGTTTCACCAGCGTCGTTCGGAACCCGAAGGTGATACATGTACGGGCTCGGATTGGAAGCTCGCAGCATCCGGTACACGTCAAGGCCGTCGGCCGACGTCGCCATCTCGAATCGTTGCGACAGCACGACCTGGAAAGCCTCACCAGCCTCTATCTCGTGCACAACGCGAGTTACCGCCTTTTCGAACTCCTCGCTCGTGCGCTGCCGCACATACTCCGGCTCGGGACGACTGAAGACGGACACTGTCGATGCAGCCGGGGCGCCGAGCGCCCGTGCCATATCGTCAAGACGCTGCACCGCGGCGTCATAGGCTTCGTTTGCACGCTCGGCCGTACCGTCCCAGTTCACTGCATTCGCTATCAGCGTGATGCTGCCTTCATGGTGGTCGAACGCGGCGAAATCGGTGGCAAGCAGCATCACCATTTCGGGGATGCGGAGATCGTCGACCGTGTGCTCGGGCAGCCGCTCGATCCGTCGCACCATGTCGTAGCCCATGTAGCCGACTAGTCCGCCCGTCAGCGGCGGCATCCCGTCAATATGCTCGCTGTGCAGCAGCGACAGCGTATCCCGCAGCGCCGCAAGGGGATCACCCCCGGAGGGAGCACCTGCCGGGGCCGAGCCAATCCATGCCGCTTCCCCGTCGCGCACTGTCAGTGCGCACGGGCTGCCGGCTCCAATAAACGACCATCGCGACCATGAACGCCCGTTCTCCGCAGATTCAAGGAGGAACGTTCCCGGGCGGTTGCCTGCCAGTTTCCGGTAGGCCGAAAGCGGTGTTTCAGAGTCCGCGAGCACCTTGCGCGTCACCGGCACGACGCGATGCATCGCGGCTAAGTGGTGGAATTGTTCCCGCGTGGTCGTCGAATCGAGCATGCCGACCATCCTTGCAGGTTCAGCCCGCTGCCGTCACATCCCTGCACGGCGCACGGCCTCGATGATCTCTGGGCCGTAGTTGAGGATCGCGTCGTTGTGGTCCGCGTCCGCCACCTCAATGAGAGTCGTACCGGCAGCGTCCGCGACCTGCTGACTCTGCTCCAGCGGAACAATCGAGTCACGCGTCCCTGCGATCACAGTCACCGGAACGCCGTCCAGTGCTTCGACGTCGCTGACTATCGGGTATCGGTCTTTCAGCAGCAGCCGCACCGGCAAGAACGGGTAGTGCCGCGCTCCGACATCAGCGAGGCTGGTGAACGGCGAGCGCAGGACCATGGCCGCCGGTGGGTGGCGCTGGGCGAGAGACGTCGCCACACCCGCCCCGATGCTCTCCCCGAAATACACCAAGCGATCAGGGCCGATTTCTTCTTCGTCAGTCAGGAAACGGTACGCCGCGTCAGCATCGAGGGCGAGGCCTTCCTCAGACGGCGATCCTGGATTGCCGCCGTAGCCGCGGTACTCGAGCAGGAGAACGCCCAGCCCAGCATCGGCGAATCCACGCGCGAGCGGCACGCGGTAGTACCGGGTACCCGCATTTCCAGGTGTCACCAATACGACCGGAGCATCATTGGCTGGCGGCGGCACGTACCAGGCGGACAGCGCGAGGTCATCGGCGGTGCGCAGCGTGACGTCAGTGGCATCATCGAGCGCCTCAGCCGCGGGCGGCACATCGCCGCCCATCGGCAAGTAGATCAGCTGCCGCTGAAAAAGCCATGCCGCACCGACGAACAGTGCAGCGACCGCGATGAGCACCCCCGCGACGGTGATCAACCGCCGGGGGATGCTGCGTCGCGATTTACGCTCCTGGCGGCCGATAAGAAACGTCCTTCGCAACCGCCGCGTCGAGTTGCTCCGCGGTGAGAAGCGGAACTGTCCTGGACGTCGCACCGCCGGATGCTGCCGTTCGCACACTCAGCGCAGCCGCAGCGACTTCGTCGGGGACGTCGCCGATCACATACAGATCGTCCGTACCGAAGGCGAAGTAGAAGGCTTCAACGGTGCCGCCGACGCTTTCAACCATTTCGGTGATCGCGGCTTTGCGGGTGCTTCCGCCCTGTTCGAGTAATCCCTGCGCCCCGGCAGGCGAATAGTTTACTTGCCATAGGTATTTCGGCATTTTCGGTTAGCCTCCTCCATGGATGGATGACGTCTCCGCCGTAACCGACCCTACGCGTTACGGGATCACCGAGGAGGCTGAACCAGAAGAAGAAATCCGGCTCGGGCTGCCGGTGTCGGTCTCACCCGAGCGGTGTGCCGCCCACTCCCCATTGCTCGCGCGGTACCTCGTTGATCACCACCCACACGGCACTCTGATTCTTGCCTGTCGCTTCGCAGTACGCTCTGGTAACGGCTTCGATGGTGGCACGTTTCTGATCGGCGGAGAGGCCTGGAGTCTGGGAAATCTGAATCAATGGCATGCACTCAGTGTGCCGTGGCGGCGCTGAGACGTTCGATGAAGGGCCGCATAGCACGCCAGTCGGCACGGACACGCTCAACTGCATGGTGCGACTCGAGCCAGTCCGGCGACACGTAGGCACGGCTGGCGGTAAGCGATTTGTGCCGCATCAGCCCGAGCCGGGGGTGGTCCTCCGCGATGCCGCGGGGCCGGGTCTTCAGCTTCTCGCCGCCGATCTCATAGCCGCTGTTCGCCATCTTCTGGACGGCTCTACCGAGTGCCGGTCCGCGCTCGTCATGGTCGATTGTTGCCCGCAGCGCGGCTATTTGAGCGGGTGTGCCACCATAGAATCCGCCGGCCACGAACAGTCCCGATGCATCGATCTGCACATACCAGCCCACGCTTAGTGACGCGGCAACGTAGGCGCCCTGGTGTGTTTTGTACGGTGACTTGTCCTTAGCGAACCTGACGTCGCGATAGGGGCGGAACACCTTTGCGGTGCCGAATTCCGCCTCGAGTTCGGCGAGCATCGCAATCATGGGCGCCCGCACGCACGTCTCATACGTCGCCTTGTGTTCGTTCCAGAACTGTTTGGAGTTGTCGGCCTCAAGATCTTCATAGAAGTCGAGCGCCGCAACCGGAAAGCCGCTGAACTTCGCCTTCTCGCCGGTCACTGCACCTCCGTGTGGTTCGCTATTACTCTGCGCGCAGGAGTAACCGGTCATCAGTGTCGAAACACGTGTGCGTACCGGTATGGCAGGCTGCGCCGGTCTGGTCAACGCTGAGCAGCACGGTGTCGCCGTCGCAGTCGATGCGGACCTCGTGCACATACTGGTAGTGACCTGATGTTTCGCCTTTGACCCAGTACTGCTTGCGGCTGCGTGAGTAGTACGTTGCCTTGCGCGTCGCAAGTGTTTGAGCGAGCGCATGATCATCCATCCAGGCGACCATGAGTACATCGCCAGTGCCACGTTCCTGCACGACGGCGGAGAACAACCCGTCGGGATTGCGCTTCAAGCGGGCCGCGACGCCCTCGGGGAGATCGGAATCGCTCAACGTACCTCGACTCCCTCAGCGCTCATCGCCGCTTTGACCTCAGGAATGGTGAGTTCTTTGAAGTGGAAGACACTGGCTGCCAATACCGCGTCAGCTCCGGCTTTGATGGCGGGTGCGAAGTGGTCGGCTGCGCCCGCACCCCCGCTTGCAATCACAGGGATGCCTACAGCGGCCCGCACTGCGCGAATCATTGGTAAGTCAAAGCCAGCTTTGGTGCCGTCGGCGTCCATTGAGTTAAGCAGAATTTCGCCTACGCCGAGTTCAGCACCACGGATCGCCCATTCGACCGCATCGATTCCGGTGCCTCGTTTACCGCCGTGCGTCGTCACCTCCCAGCCCGACGGGGTGTCAGGCTGGCCATCAGGAACCGTTCGGGCGTCGACGGACAAGACGATGCATTGTGAACCGAATCGGGTGGAGAGTTCACGCAGCAGATCCGGCCGCGCGATCGCTGCGGTGTTGACGCTCACCTTGTCGGCTCCGGCCCTGAGCAGCCGGTCTACGTCCTCCACCGACCGCACGCCACCGCCGACGGTCAGCGGGATGAAGACCTGTTCAGCGGTCCGCCGAACGACATCGATCATGGTTGCCCGGTCACCGGTCGATGCGGTGACGTCGAGGAAAGTCAGTTCGTCGGCGCCCTGTTCGTCGTAGAGCGCGGCGAGTTCGACTGGGTCGCCGGCGTCGCGGAGATTCTCGAAGTTGACGCCCTTGACGACGCGGCCTGCGTCAACGTCCAGACACGGGATAACACGCACCGCGAGTGTCACTCATTACTCCCCTCGTAACCTGACGCCGCGTTGACCTTCTGAAAAATCCCCAGCAACTGTTCGTGGACGCCAGGTGACGCAGCCAGCAAGGACGGCGACCCCGCTTGCCAGTCGTTGCCGTGCAGATCGGTCACGATACCCCCTGCGGCACGCACCAGCGCGGCGCCCGCTGCATGATCCCAGACGTGGTGGCCGAAACTAATCGCGGCACCGAGAGCGCCAGCCGCGGTGTAAGCGAGGTCGGCGCCCGTCGAGCCCTGCAACCGCAGCCGTGAACTGACACGGCTGATCTCTCCGATCACCTGTTGCCGGTACTCACCGGGATAGTGGCCGGTGCTATCCAGGTTGAATGAACCGAACGCAACGATCGCCTCACGAAGGTCAGCTCGCGCCAACGGTTGCTGAGGCTCTCCGTTGCGGAGCAACGGACCGCCAGTAACCGCGCTGAATCTTTCACCGAGCATCGGGAGCCACGTCAGGCCAGCAACCGGTTCGCTGTCGTGCAGCAGTCCGAGCAGAATACCCGCCATGGGAAGCCCCGCGGAGTAGTTCATCGTGCCATCGATGGGATCAAGTACCCACAGCAACTCGGGCCTGTCGCCGCCACTGGGCGCGTCAGCGCGACCGAACTCTTCACCCAAGACGGGGATGCCAGTCTGCTCGCGCAGCGCTCCGCCGATGGTCTCCTCGAGTTCGAGGTCAAGGGCGGTCGCAAAATCCCGGCGGCCCTTACTGACCGCGCTCGGTGCACCGAGGCCCTCCCGGAACCGTGCCGAGGCGTCGTCAAGGATGCCGCCGGCGATGCGGATCAGTTCGCCGAGCTGCGACAGCGATGGTGTCGATTCCGTGGGGCGCACGGCGCCTACTTCGAAACCGCGCGAAGCGCTTCCGGCAGGGTGAACCGGCCCGCATACAGTGCCTTGCCCACGATTGCGCCTTCCACTCCCTCACCGGTGAGCGTCGCGATCGCTTCCAGGTCCTGCAGTGCCGATACACCGCCCGACGCGATCACCGGCGCGTCAGTCGCAGCACAAACCTGGCGCAGTAGATCGAGGTTAGGACCGGTCAGCGTGCCGTCTTTTGTCACGTCGGTGACCACGTAGCGCGTGCACCCATCGCGGTTGAGGCGTTCAAGTACGTCCCACAGGTCACCACCGTCACTCACCCAGCCCCGGCCGCGGAGGCGGTGCTGGCCGTCGATGATGCGTACGTCAAGTCCCACCGCAACTTGGTCGCCGTACTCAGCGACCACTTTCCGGCACCAGTCCGGGTCCTCGAGCGCGGCCGTCCCCAGATTCACCCGTGCACAGCCAGTGGCCAGTGCTGCCGCGAGCGAATCGTCGTCGCGGATTCCGCCGGATAGCTCGACCTTCACGTCAAGCTCACCGACCACCTCAGCGAGGAGGTCACGATTCGAGCCGCGGCCGAATGCAGCGTCGAGATCGACGAGGTGGATCCACTCCGCTCCGTCGTTCTGCCATTGGAGTGCCGCCTCACGTGGCGACCCATAGCTTGTTTCGCTGCCCGCTTCCCCTTGTACGAGGCGTACAGCCTGACCATCCGCAACGTCAACGGCGGGCAATAGAACGAGACTCACGTGCGCTAACCCTAGTCGTTTCCTTCGCGTTCCCGCGAACTGGTAGTTTCCATTTCTTGTACGGCGCGCCGTGTCATCCGGGTCGACACCACGCCCATCGCCGCAACAGCCCCGGCGAGCCCTGCAAGTGCAATAACGAGCCCCAGTACCGGTTCCGGCTGCAGCGCAAGGATGATCAGCGTAGTTAGCAAGATCATCAACGTGCCTGCGCCGAGTGAGAACAGCGCCAGACGGCCGTAGGAAATCGGCCTGGCTTCGCGCCGGCGGTTCACAGCGAAGTCACCCAGTTCTCAAGCAACTGAGCGCCCGTATCACCAGACTTTTCCGGGTGGAACTGGGTGGCGGAAAGCGGCCCGTTTTCCACGGCTGCCAGGAACTTTCCACCGTAGTCAGCCCACGTCAACTTCGGAGGCGCAATGATATCGGACGCTTCCATTTCCCACTTCTGCGCAGCGTAGGTGTGCACGAAGTAGAACCGGGACCCCGGGGCGATACCCCGGAACAAGGCGCTGTCCTCAGGCGGTTCCAGTGTGTTCCACCCCATATGCGGCAGGACGCTGGCCTGCAGACGTTCGACCGTACCCGGCCATTCTCCGCAACCCTGCGCCTCGACACCGAACTCGACACCGCGATCAAAAAGGATTTGCATGCCCACGCAGATGCCGAGCACAGGCCGACCCCCGGCGAGGCGGCGGCCGATGATCCAGTCACCCTTCACCGCGCGCAATCCCTCCATGCACGCGGCGAACGCTCCCACTCCAGGCACCACGAGGCCGTCCGCGTCGAGCGCAACCTGCGGATCAGATGTCACGACGGTATCGGCACCGACGCGGTCCACTGCACGCTGCGCGGACCGCAAATTTCCCGATCCGTAATCGAGAATCGCGACCTTCGGCGTCTTCATCGTCACACAACCTCCATCAGCCGCAGCACTGCCCCAGTTGCGGACAACACTGCGAGCGCGGCAAGTACTCCCGACAGGAACCGATTGATGCGCCACAGCGCATAGGCCCCACCGGCCAAGAATCCCGCTGCCATAAACAGCAGGTACATCACCGCCGAACTCACAGAGCACCCTTCGTCGAGGGAATTCCACCGACGCGCGGGTCCGGCTCCACCGCGGCGCGCAGTGCGCGCGCCACTGCTTTGAATTCGGCTTCAGTGATGTGGTGCGGATCCCGCCCGTACAGCACCCGCACGTGCAGGGCGATCCGGGCGTTCATGGCGAAGGACTCGAAAACATGCTTGTTGATCACGGTCGCGTAGGGCGTCCCCGGGTATCCCCCAATGATCGTGGTGAGCATGTGTTCAGGTTCGCCAGAATGCACGCAGTAGGGCCGGCCGGAAACGTCAACGATTGCGTGCGCGAGCGTCTCATCCATCGGAATATACGCATCCGCGAACCGGCGGATGCCCTTTTTGTCCCCGAGCGCCTCGCCGAAAGCCTGCCCCAGCACGATCGCGGTGTCCTCGACCGTGTGGTGCGCCTCGATCTCGATATCGCCCTGCGCCTGAACGTTCAGGTCGAAGCTCCCATGGACCCCCAGCGCCGTGAGCATGTGGTCGAAGAACGGGACACCCGTCGAAATTTCGACCTGCCCTGTCCCGTCCAGATTGATTTCAACGGCAATGCTGGACTCACGTGTCGTTCGTTCGGCACGCGCGATCCGCGGAGTCATTTCTCTCCCTCCAGTTCCGACACAGCGAGCCGCTCGCTCACGTCGAGGAACACCTCATTTTCAGCCGCCAGCCCGATGGTTGCACGCAAAAAACTCGGGATGCCAACATCGCGAATCAACACACCATGATCGAGATACCGTTGCCACGTCGCGGCTTGATCCACGAAACGACCGAACAACACAAAGTTCGCATCGCTGGGAATCACTGTAAACCCGAACTCTGACAGTTTCTGCTCAACCCGATCACGCTGACGCGCTAACTCGGCCACACTTTCGAGCGTCTCATCGGCGTGCCGAAGCGCGGCACGCGCAGCCGCCTGCGTGACGACCGACAGGTGGTACGGAAGCCGCACCAGGAGCATCGCATCGACCACGGCCGGTGCGGCAACCAGATAACCGAGCCGCCCGCCAGCGAACGCGAACGCTTTGCTCATCGTCCGGCTCACGATGAGCTTGGCTGGATATTCGGCGATCAGGCGGACCGCGCTCGGCGCCGCCGAGAACTCCCCGTACGCCTCATCAACAACGACGATGCCCGGCGCGGCGGCGAGCAGCACCCGAAGGTCGTCAATCGGAATGCTGTGCCCCGTTGGATTGTTCGGACTGGTCACAAAGGTGACATCAGGGCGGTGCGCCTTAATCTCCGCAACGGCGGCCTCCACATCGAGTGAAAAGTCGGCGCGGCGCGGCGATTCCACCCACATTGTTTGAGTTCCGGTGGAGATGATCGGATGCATCGAGTATGAGGGCGTGAACCCTATCGCCTGTCGTCCCGGGCCTCCGAAGGCCTGGAGCACCTGCTGCAGAATCTCGTTCGAGCCGTTCGCCGCCCACACGTTCTCCACCGTCACGTGCGTGCCGGTCTGACGCGAAACGTACGCCGCCAGGTCCGTGCGCAGCCCCACCGCGTCACGATCCGGATACCGGTGCAGCGAGGCGGCCGCCGCACGCACCGCCTCAGCAACATCCGCGACGAGCGCCGCCGAAGGCGGATGCGGGTTCTCATTCGTATTGAGTTGCACAGGTACCGTCAGCTGCGGAGCACCATACGGCTTCTTTCCCCGAAGGTTCTCCCGCAGCGGCAGGGCATCGAGCCCGATGTGAGCACCGGGCGATTCCGTTGTCGTCACCGTTTCTCTCTCAGTCTTCGTTCCGGACGAGCGAATCACGCGTCAGCGAACCGCAACCGCACCGCTTCGCCGTGCGCCGGGAGATCTTCCGCATCGGCGAGCGCGACCACGTGCGGCGCGACCTCGCGCAGTGCATCCTCTTCGTATTCGATCACGTGTACGCCCTTCAGGAACGTCTGGACCGAGAGGCCTGACGAATGCCGCGCACACCCAGCAGTCGGCAGCACGTGGTTCGAGCCAGCACAGTAGTCGCCTAAGCTCACTGGAGAATACGGGCCCACGAAAATCGCACCCGCAGACCGCACCCTGCGCGCAACAGCGGCAGCCTCCCGGGTCTGAATTTCGAGGTGCTCTGCGGCGTATGCGTTCACCACGCGCAGTCCGTCTTCGAGGCTCGAGACCAGGACAATGCCGGACTGCGAGCCGCTCAGCGCAGTCGCGACACGTTCCTGATGCTTGGTGGCTGCCACCTGCGAGGCAACCGCGTCTTGCACTGCGTCTGCCAGGTCTGCACTGGTGGTGACGAGGACGCTCGCAGCGAGAACATCGTGTTCAGCCTGGCTGATCAGATCAGCAGCGATGTGCTTCGGGTCAGCTGTCTCATCAGCGAGGATCGCGATCTCGGTGGGACCGGCTTCCGCGTCGATACCGACGAGGCTGCGGCAGAGCCGCTTCGCGGCGGTCACGTAGATGTTTCCGGGGCCGGTGATCATATCGACCGGCTCCAGTTCAGCACCGTCAAGATCCGAACCACCGTAGGTGAGCAGCGCGACCGCTTGCGCACCGCCGACAGCCCACACCTCTTCCACACCGAGCATCGCGGCAGCCGCGAGGATCGTCGGGTGCGGTGCGCCATCGAATTCAGCCTGCGGCGGCGAGGTGACGACGAGCGATCCGACACCAGCCTCCTGCGCCGGCACAACGTTCATCACAACGCTGGACGGATAGACGGCGTTGCCGCCCGGCACGTAAAGCCCCACCCGCTCGACCGGTATCCACCGTTCGGTGACCGTCCCCCCCGGGACGACCTCCGTTGCGGTATCGGCGCGGCGCTGGTCCCGGTGCACCTTGCGGGCCCGCGCGATGGCGACCTCGAGCGCTGCGCGCACCTTAGGCTCAAGATCTGCCAATGCCTTCTGGAGCTCATCGCCGCTCACGCGCACCCGTGCGGGGCGGACGCGGTCGAACTTCTCCCCGTATTCGAGCGCGGCTGCCACGCCACGGTCCCGAACTGCCTCGACGACGGGACGCACATGGTGCAGCACCGAATCCACGTCGACACCGCCGCGCGGCAACGAAGCGCGCAGCTCGGCAGTTGACGGTGTCCGGCCGCGCAAATCAAGGCGACCGAGATCGGCACGGGGAGACATGCAGGTCCTTCCTCACGGAAACGTTCACCCCTAAGGATACGGGGTCGCGAGGCCACCCTCGCACCGCGCTAGCTGGGGCTCTGCAGGCTTCCTGTACCGCCGCCGCCTGAATCGTCGCGTCGCAAAGTCGTACGCATCAGCATCACGTTGTACTCGGACCACAGTGACACGGTGAAGTAGAGCTGATCGCCGGAGGACCATGGGTGAATGTAAGGAGCGTAAAGCCCGCCGGGCCAGGCGATGGCCGTCATGATTGCCTGCGCGCTGCTCCACGGTCCCTGCGGCTGGTCCGCGGTGCGCAAAACCACACTGCCGAGGCTGTTGGTGTACATCGCGATGTACTTGCCGAGGAAGTCATTCCACTGCACGGACATTTCGCTTACGGGCGCGCTGATGACGTTGCGCGCTGCACCTGGGTTGCCCGTCACCCACGACGAGCCGTTCCAGTATTCGTACTCCGACAAGCTCAAAATATCGTCCTCCAGAACCCGTGCGACCCGAGCCGCACCGCTGCGGCCTGAAGGAGTTCCGAAGGTGTAGACGTATCCCCCGCGCTTAACGTAGGCCGTCATCTGGAAGTTATCGTTGCCCGCGATGAAAGTCGCGCCGGAGATTCCGCTGTTCTGGTTGTAGCGAATCGTCCCTGGATCGACCTCCCAGTTCTCGCCGTTGTCCTCCGACACGGCAATCGCCGAGAAGTTCGTGGTCCACTGCCCCGGCGCACCCCATTGCCGGACGGACATGAAGTTGATGTACTGCGTCGTCCCGACCGCGATACCCGCTGTGGGGATCACCGTAATTTCTGTGGGAGCCAGGTGGAGGCTGTCAATGATTTGTTTCGAGAAGTTCGGCCGGTCCACCGAAACGGGTGATCCGCCGTACAGATAGTCCGGTTCCGCCTCAGTGCGAGGATCGGGGATCGACAGTCCGTTAGACAGGGACGTGTCCGACGATCGCATCAGGGTGTTGAATCGCCACTCCTGTCCCGGGAGGAGGCAGTTCCCGAATGTGTCGCCGTACGCAATCAGCACTTGCTGTTCGTCACCGGTTTCGCCGTTGTCCCACATGATGCCCAGGTCGGTGCCCGACATTCCAAACCGCTGATAGGTGTCATTGCTGCTGCGCGGACCCGTCAGCCA
This sequence comes from Hoyosella sp. YIM 151337, assembly GCF_026041215.1. GTDB lineage: Bacteria > Actinomycetota > Actinomycetes > Mycobacteriales > Mycobacteriaceae > Hoyosella. Next base: position 372,419 of record NZ_JAPEIQ010000039.1, on the reverse strand, counting down.
GTCGACAAGTGATGCGGCTGAGGCTGATTGCGCACCGAACATGTTCTGTTGCGGCTCAACGCCGACGGGGCCGTCCGCCGTAATTGGCTTGCGCCCGTGCGGTGTTCCTTCGACCTCCATCTGCGGGTCGGTCTCGGTGACAGACGGACTGAAAATTGAGCATGGGGCAGCTGCTGCTGTCATTGGCAGGACCGTCGGTGTGACGAGGCCAACCGCCATTGCGATGCCCAGAGACGGGCCGAGAGATCTTCTGGCTGGTGATCGCATGCGCACTCCTGGGTCGATGTTGCGGCTCGTCAGCAGGTTCCGAAACTGCCGGTCGGACGACAGGGTTCAGGTTCAGGGTCGGGCGGTGGCGGGTTAACCGGGCCTGGTGTGACGTGCGGATGCACGAGATACCCGTAGTAGTTGGTGCCTGGCGAGTTTCTGGGATCGCCGGTGAAGCCGTAGCTCGCGGGCTGCGCCGCAGCATGCTCACGCATTTTCTGGATAATCTGCGCCGGTGTAAGGCCCGTGCACGCGCCGTTCTGGCCGCCCGCGCCGAGACAGAGTGCGACCGCACCGGTCACATGCGGCGCTGCCATCGAAGTTCCGGAGAGCACGGCGGTACCTCCGCCAATTTTCGCGGACCGAATGCACATCCCCGGCGCCGCGATCGTGTGGGCGATGGCGGCTGCGTTTCGGGCATAGTTCGAGAAAGTCACTGCGGCGTCGTCCTTCTCACCCACTCTGCAGGATGGTGCGCCGCCGCCTCCGCCAGGCTGGCCGTCACTGTCTGCCATCGCGGTAACCGTGAGAACCTCTGGGTAGGCCGCCGGGATCGCACCGGCAATTGACACGGCGTCATTCCCGGCCGAGGCGACGTAGGTTATGCCGCGTTCAGTCGATCGGCAGATGGCGAGATGCAATGCGTCGCTATTGGACCTGCCACAGTTGTTGTCGTTGCTGCCCGTGGTTCCGAGACTGATGTTGGCCACCTTGATTCCCAGTGCTTCAGCATTCGCCGTCATCCAATCGATCCCGCAGATGAGCTGCGAGAGTGTTCCGAAACCCTGGCTGTCGAGAACCTTGACGGAGTACATGCGTGTGCCTGGCGCCACGCCCACGGTATCCGTGCCGCTGTTACGTGCACCGATGATGCCAGCGACGTGGGTGCCATGACCGTTGACATCTTGCGTGGTGCCGCCCTGCGTCGTGCAGTCCGTTCCCGCTACCGCGTTCAGGTCTGGATTTTGCAGATCGACACCCGAATCAATCACTGCCACAGCCACATCGCTTGGGTGGCTCACTGCAGTAGACGACGCGGCCTGTATTCGCTCAACGCCGGTGGGAACCAACTCGCCGGTGGCGAGCGGAGGCCCGTCGACGTGCGCGGTGACAGACCGGTCGGGCGTGACGAACAGAACGTCCGGATCGTTGAGGAGTCTGGCACGGACAGCTTCTGGTACCCGTGCCGAGAAGCCGCGTATCGCGTGCGTGAAGTTTCTGGAACTGCTGATGCCGTACTGCCGTTCGACGGCAACGGTTTTGGCGTGCGCGTTCACCTGGTCACGGAAGACGACGATATACGCATCATTGGGTTCCGCGCCCGCGGCCGAAACTCCCGCCAGCACCCCTCCGCTCGCAATCATTGTCGCTGCAACGACTCCCAGCAGAGTTCGGCGCATGTGAGAACCCCTTCATCGACGCACGGCGATGCGCGCGCCGGCTTTTCCGGCTGGGCACGCGAGAAGCAGCCTATGGATGCGTGCGCCAGCGCGAGGGGCGAACTCCGCGGCATGGAGATAGTTGTAACCGTTCTGCCTACGGAGTTTGACCGCGGCGTGACTCAATCTGAAGCGAAGCCTGCGCGATGCCCTTCAGCGCCGAAAACGACAATTCGGCGATATCTAGACGCTCACGCCACAGGGTGATCCGGCCGTCGACGACTTCGAACGTGCCCCATGTCCAGAATTCGATGGGCACCGGGCCCACGTCGAAGGAATGCGTGCGCTCGGTGAGTACGACGTGCCCATTCGATGCAATGTTGTGCGTACCAATCGAGATGTTTTTCACGAGCAGCGCAATGAGCGCCAGCTGACGGGCGACTGCCGGTTTTCCGCGCATCTGGGGCAAGGGATATGGGTGGAAGACGACATCGTCATGCACGAGATCCAGTGCGGCTTCGACGTCAGCGCGTTGCAGCGCAGTGATCAGGGCACGAACCACGTCCGCTTCCCCACGGGTCGCCAGCTGCGCCACCGCACACCTCTCCTTCGTTGCCAGCGTAGTTAAACGGGGATATCGAGCCCGAGATCGAGAACCGAAACGGAATGCGTGAGCGCACCTACCGCAAGGTAGTCGACTCCCGTCGCCGCGTAGTCGTGTGCCACATCGAGAGTGAGCCCTCCGGACGACTCGAGCTTCGTCGCGGGCGAGACCCGATCCCGTCGCTGGACCGCAATCTGGGTCTGCCAGACCGGAAAGTTATCGAGCAGAATGAGTTCCGCACCAGCGGAAAGCACATCATCGAGTTGGTCGAGTGAGTCCACTTCGACCTCGCACGGCAGGCCAGGGAACTGGGCGCGCACCGCCTCGAGCGCGGCGAGCACTGACCCCGCTGCGGCGACATGATTGTCCTTGATGAGAGCCGCATCGCCGAGTGCCATACGATGGTTCACGCCACCCCCAACGCGGACCGCGTACTTTTGCAGCGCGCGCAGACCGGGGAGGGTCTTTCGGGTGTCGCGAATCTGCGCTGATGTGCCCGCCACCGCTTCGGTCCAGCGAGCGGCCTCCGTCGCAATGCCCGACAGATGGCACATCACGTTGAGCAGTGTGCGCTCCGCGGTGAGCAGGCCTCTTGCTGGCGCTTTCACGGAGAGCACGCTGTCGCCCGCTTTCACGCGTGCGCCATCACCAACCGCCGAGAAGATCTCATACCCGCCGGTGCCGATGACCTCATCTAGCACAAGCCGCGCGATATCGACGCCGGCGATGACACCGTCAGCTCGCGTCACCACCTGCGCCGCGGTCGTCGCATCCGCGGGCACCGTCGCAACGGTAGTGACGTCGGGGCCACATCGGAGGTCTTCATCCAGTGCGGTGCGCACGACGCGCAGCGCTTCGCTCTGCTCCGCTTCGGTCAGGGCTTTAGACACGAGCTGTGGCCTCCAGAGTGTCAAGAACGATCGCGCCATCGCGCAGCGTAACGTGGGCGCTCCGTGCATACGCGGGATCTAGGCATGTGAAATCACGGCGAGTGTGGCTGCCGCGCGTTTCGCGCCGCCACCTGGCAGCGGCCATGATCGCTGATGCAGCGAGATACATATTCTGCTGCTCGACGTTCGTGCTCAGCTGCGCACCCCGCCCGAGCACTTCGGCAGCGGCAGCAAGCCCGTCCTCGTCACGGACGACGCCCGCGTGCTGACTCATCGTTGTCTGCAACAGATCTCGATCGAGTGCAGCCCCGACGGCAGGCGCGTTCCATTCTGTCTCGGTACGGGGCCGCGACAGCAACCGGTCCGCGACCGCTGCTGCGGCTCGCTCACCCATCACCACACCTTCGAGCAGGCTGTTGGAAGCGAGCCGGTTCGCACCATGCAGACCCGTTCGCGCGGTTTCACCCACGGCGAAGAGGCCTTGCACGCTGGTCCGCCCATCGATGTCGGTAACTACACCACCGCAGTGATAATGCGCTCCCGGCGCGACGGGAATCAGGTCGTGCTGCGGGTCGATTCCTTCGCCCCGGCAGGCAGCCGCAATTGTGGGGAAACGCTTCGCGAACCGATCGATGTGCCGGGCATCGAGGTAAACATGGGCGGTTCCGGTTTCGCGCATGCGGGCCGCGATGGCCCGGGCAACCACATCGCGGGGCGCGAGATCACCGCGCGGATCACCGCCAGTAACGGGGCTGCCGTCGGCGTCAACGAGTCTTCCCCCTTCACCGCGCACTGCTTCGCTCACAAGGGGGCGACGGCCGAACGCGGACGCAGAGTACAGCATCGTTGGATGGAACTGGATGAACTCCATGTCTGCGACGGCTGCACCGGCACGCAGTGCAAGCGCGATGCCGTCCGCCGTCGCGGTCTCCGGGTTGGTGGTGACCGAGTAGAGCTGCCCGATCCCGCCTGTCGCCAGCACGACAGCAGGCGCATGGATGATTGCGCGCGAACCGCTCTCGTCGACGACGGACACGCCAGTGACCTGGCCGTTCGCGACGCCGATACCAACGACCGTATGAGACGCGAGCGTCGGTATGCCTCCAGCTCGGCGATCGAGAGCGCGTTGTATTTCCGCACCGGTCGCGTCCCCGCCAGCGTGGATGATACGCCGTTCCGAATGTCCGCCTTCCCGGGTTCGCAACAGCCCGTGCGGGCCGTGGTCGAACCGTGCGCCGCGGTCCTGCAAGCACCGGATAGCGTCAGCGCCCTCGGTAAGAATGACCGTAGCTGCACGACCATCGACCAGCCCGCCGCCAGCCGCAACCGTGTCACCGAAGTGCTGAGGGACGCTGTCTGTCGAGACACCGCCGTCAACGACGGCCACCCCGCCTTGAGCGAGGGCGGTGGCGGTGTCACCAGCTCGTGTTTTCCGGATGACGACGACGCGCAACCCGCGGGCCTGCGCGCTGAGCGCGGTGGTAAGCCCAGCGATGCCGCCGCCGACAACCACCACATCGGCGTGGCGCTCCCACTCCCTGTATTCACCCCCAGGCAGGGGGGCCATCACTCACCGCCGCCAGGTGTGCCGATTTCGATCATGCGCTGCACTGACTGGCGGGCTTTCGCCGCCGTCTCGCGGTCTACGTGCACTTCGTCCCGGTTTTCGACGAGGCTGCGGAGCAGCGCGGCCGGGGTGATCATTTTCATGTACTTACAGGACGCGCGATCGTTCACTGCCTGGAAGTCGACGCCCGGGGCTGCGCGGCGCAACTGGTGCAGCATCCCCACCTCGGTGGCGACGAGCACCTGCCGCGCTCCCGTCGCGCGCGCGGCGTCGAGCATGCCACCGGTCGACAGGATCTTGACGCGCTCTTCGGGGACTGCCCCTTCACCGGCGAGGTACAGCGCAGAGGTGGCGCAGCCGCACTCGGGGTGCACGAAAAGGTCCGCGTCCGGGTGTGACCGTGCCTGCTCAGCGAGTTCATCGCCGTTGATGCCAGCGTGCACGTGGCACTCGCCCGCCCAGATGTGCAGATTCTTCCGTCCGGTAACGCGCTTGACGTGCGCACCGAGGAACTGATCAGGAAGGAAGAGAATCTCGCGATCCGGGTCGATCGAGGCGACGACGTCCACAGCGTTTGATGAGGTGCAGCAGATGTCGGTCAGCGCTTTGACGTCAGCGGTGGTATTGACGTAGGACACCACAACCGCGCCTGGGTGCTCAGCTTTCCATTCGCGCAGCTCGGCAGCGGTAATGGAGTCCGCAAGTGAACAGCCTGCACGCTGATCTGGGATCAGCACCGTCTTCTCTGGCGAGAGGATCTTTGCCGTCTCAGCCATGAAGTGAACACCGCAGAAGACGATCGTGCTTTCCGGTGCTTCAGCAGCGATCCTCGACAGCGCGAGCGAGTCACCCACGTGGTCAGCCACATCTTGAATCTCAGGCAGCTGATAGTTGTGGGCGAGGATCGTAGCGTTGCGCTCACGAGCAAGCCTGCGCACCTCCTGGGCCCACTCAGGGCCTGCGGCCACGCCGCCGAAGCCGCCCGGGCCCTCGTGAAGCTGGCCGAGCAGCTCAAGAGTCTTCTCCGTCAGAAACGGCGCTACTGTCGTTGCGGTCGTCATGACCGGTGTCTCCTCACATCAGACATCACCGGTGGGTCCCGGTACTTGCCGCGGGCCTGGCCGGTGTGGTGATTCGACCAGTCCCTGGTTTTCGTCTTAGAATCGAAAACGTGATTGCCCATGGTAGCACCCTTCATGAAGTCCTGGTAGCCGTGTTCCAAGTCCGACGGCCCACGCTGCCCTGTCTTCACGAGGACGAGCCTCACCAAGACGGCAACGCTAGCGGCAGCCGTTCTCTTCCCGAGTTGTGCGTCCTCCTGTGGCAGCGCGCCATGGAACCCATGGCGGGCCACTGGTCGCTGCCCGGCGGCAAGCTGGAACCCGACGAAGACCTGCCGACGTCAGCACGGCGTCAGCTCGCCGAAAAAGTCGACGTTCGTGAACTCAGCCACCTCGAGCAACTCTCCGTGTTCAGCGATCCGCGCCGCGTGCCCGGCACCCGGACAATCGCGTCGACGTTTATCGGACTCGTCCCCTCCCCCGCGGAACCTGAACTGCCGGAGGACACGAGCTGGCACCCCGTCGCACGTCTGCCCACCATGGCGTTCGACCACCGGACCGTCGTCGATTACGCACGCAACAGGCTCGCCGCGAAACTGTCTTACACCAACATCGGCTTCGCGCTCGCACCGAGCGAATTCACGATCTCCACACTCAGATCGATTTACAGTGCTGCGCTGGGGTACCCGGTCGATGCGACAAATCTGCAGCGCGTCCTGGGCCGCCGCGGCGTCATCACGCCGACGGGAACAACCGCGCCGTCAGGACGAGCCGGCGGGCGACCCGCCGCGCTCTACCGGTTCACCGACGCCCGCTACCGAGTCACCGACGAATTCGCCGCCCTCCGGCCGCCCACCTGACTCCGGCCTGCCAGTACCCAGGTCGGCATCGGGGCTGATTCCCGCCGCGAAGAAATACACGAGCGCAGCCACCAAAGGCTGGAAGATCAAGGCCTGCCATACCGTCATCTCGGCTGGTATTGCGACGATCATGGCGGCGCCGTCATGCGTTGGATCAGGCACGCGCCACTCCGCTATCAGCCCGCCGCCAATCGCGGCGAGAGCTGATCCCAACCCTGATGCACCAACAAGCATGACGACCGTCAGCGGGCCGCGCCGGCTGCGCATCGACCACACCAGCGCGCCGCACACCAGCCCTGCGATCGAGGTGATGCCGATGAAGATCGCTAGCGAATCGAACAGGTGCAGGTTAGCGCCGGGCAGCAAGGCCTGCCCCTCCTGGGTGACCACATATCGCGCCGACGGCGCGAGAAAACCCCAGGTGACGGCCCCGGTCAAACCGGCGACGACGCAAACCGCGAGTATCACTAGCACAGCCTCACGGTACGTGAAGCCGCGCACGATGCGGCAATCAGGGAAACCGCCGTGCGCCCGCTCCCTCCTGACCGAGGACATCATTCGGATTCGACACCGGGCACGACGTCAGCGAGAGACACCCGCAGCCAATGCAGTTCGAGAAGCGGTCACGCAGTGCTGTGAGTTCATCGATACGAGCGGTCAGGTCGTCCCGCCATCGCCGTGATATCCGCGCCCAGTCGCGTTTATTCGGGACGCGATTGTCGGGCAACTCCTCGAGTGCAGCCTTAATGCGTTCCAGGGACACCCCAACATGCTGGGCGGCCCGGATGAACGCGATGATCCGCAGCGTGTCACGCCGGTACTCTCGCCGGTTCCCACTCGTGCGGCGGCTGTGAATCAACCCGAGGCTCTCGTAGTAGTGCAGCGCGGAGACTGCCACGCCAGCGCGTTCGGCGATCTGGCCTGGCTTGAGCCACACATGATTCCGTTCGAGCTGCGGCATCCCACGCCTCCGAGGATCTGCCTTGACATCAAGTGCACTTGATGAAGTGAACTTTACGTCAGTCACTGCAGCGAGCCAAGGGAGCAGCCATGACAGAACGAATCATTGTGTGGGCCGACATCAAGTGCCCGTGGTGCTGGATCAGCCACCGGCGGCTTGGCGCCGCTTTGGCGGCATCAGCCCGCACCATCACTGCGGAGTACCGAAGTTACTTGCTCGAACCAGGCGGGCCGCTGCATACCGGGCTCACGGTGCGGCAAGCCGCACTCACCGTGTGGGGCATGAGCAACACTGAGTGGGCCCAGAAGCGAGAGCGGATCGAATGCGCCGCACAGCGCCAGAAGCTTCCGATCCAGATCGATACGGCCCTGGTCATCGACTCGCAACCCGCGCATCGACTCCTGAAACTCGCCGTCGAACATGGCGCCGACGCTTACACCGTCTGGGACCTCGCGTACCGCGCGCACTTCGCGGACAACGCCAACCTGGAAGATCCAGCGGACCTGCACCACTTGGGGCAGCGACTGGGCCTGGCTGCAGACGCAGTCCAGCGCATGCTCGAGGACAACGAGTACGCCAGCGCGGTTGTCACCGACCACCGCGCGGCACGTGCGCTCGGCATTCGCAGCGTTCCGGCCGTTGCTCACGGTACGGACATTCTTGACGGTGCCGGGGTGCTGGGCAAGATCGGAATACAGGCCGGGACGGGCGGGCCAGGAGTGGCCGCGTGACCGCGACCATCACCGCTTCCGATCGGCTGTGGATTCCCGAACGCCGCCCCATCATCGCAGGCGTGCTCGGGCTGATCACATTCGTGGCGTTCGAGTCATTCGCGATTACAACTGCGCTCCCCGTAGTCGCGCGCAGCCTCGCCGCTGAGGAATGGTATTCGTTCGCGTTCGCCGGGACGGTGGTCACGGGCCTCATCGGCATGACTGTCGGCGGAAGCTGGGCTGACGCCCGCGGGCCCGTGGTGCCGCTCAAGGTGGGTGGCGCCCTATTGCTCACTGGCATCGCACTCTGTGCTGCCGCTCCCGGAATGCCGACGTTCATCGCGGGGCGACTGCTGCAAGGCTTGGGGGCCGGCATCACGTCAGTGGTGTTGTACGTCGTGGTGGCCGTGCTGATTCCAGAACATCTGCGCGCCCGCATGTTTGGCCTTTTCACGACTGCGTGGTTGCTGCCCTCGCTCGCGGGCCCACTGCTGACCGGGGTGATCGTCGAAACCATCCACTGGCGGGCCGTATTCGTGCTTGCTTTTGTCGGATCACTGGTTGCCTTGGCGTCACTGCTGGTACTCGTCGCACACAGGATCCCCGCCAATCGCGGCGGCGGGAGGATCGTGTCCCAGCGCCTGCTGTGGGCCGCGCTTGCTGCCGCTGCCGTCTTCACACTGCACATTGGAGGCCAGCAGCCGGCGCTGTCACGGACCATCCTCTCCAGCTGTGGAACCGCGCTTGTTCTTTTGGCAGTGACGCGCTTGCTACCACCTGGGACCCTGATTGGCCGGACCGGAATCCCCCGGTTCGTCGCGCTGCGCGGCCTGCTCGGCGGCGCTGCAGCCGCAACAGACATCTACCTGACGCTTTACCTGCAGAACCGGCTCGGCTATTCACCGATCGCAGCGGGAGCAGTGATCGCACTCGGTGCACTGGGATGGGCAGCGGGCGCCTGGATCCAGGGCCGTTCCACGGATAAGGGGCGCACCGCGTCACTCATCCGAATCGCCTGTGCCCTAGTGCTGTTGGGCCCGGTTACGGCACTCGCTGTCGTAACCGGCGTCTTACCTGTCGGTGTTGCTGTGGCCGGCTGCATCATCAGCGGAATCGGGATGGGCATCGCGTTTCCGCAGCTCACCAGTACCGTGCTCGCACGTACGCCAACGCGCCACCAGGGCGAGAACAGTGCGGCGCTTCAACTGTCCGAATCCCTCGGGATCTCGGTGTTGCTTGCATTGACTGGCGGAATCCTGGCTGCCGCGGCGATCGGCGGTTTCAGCGCGGTCTACATCGCTGTCAGCGCCGCGGCAGCACTCGCCTTGGCGTTAGCGCTCGCGCCGGTGCGATAGCCCGTCGTGTCCCTGCCTCCGACACGACGAAATGGTCGGTACCGTCACCGGTGTCACCGATCACTGTTGATCTGGAGGTTTCCGCGTGAATCTGGGCACCCTGCTGACGCTGGCGGCGTCAGTTCGGCGGAACATGGCCGTTGCTGTCGGCGCGGCACCGGACGTCGCGCGCGCGGCGGTAGCGTCGTTCCGCATCACATCGAAGCAGGAAACCGCGCACGTACCCGTCGCGCTCTCCGGCGAGTACGCGCACACGTACACGGAGTCAGCCTCCATCGCGGCGGCTTTGGACGATGTGCTGACACTGATGTTCGACTTCAGCCGCTATCCCGAGTGGTTTTCGGTACACGCCGGGTGGCCGGATGGACCGCCCGCCTCACCGGCCACGGGTGATCGGTTCACCCAGAATGCGCGCGTGATGGGAACGCCCGTCCGGGTGACGTGGATCGTCACCGCCCGCACGCGAAACGGCATGGTCCTCGAAGGGTCCGGCCCGCTGGGAACCCGCGCCGGGCTCGCATTTTCTGCCGTTGAGCGCGCGGGCAGCACCGATCTCGGTGTCGTGGGCGGTTTCGAAAGCGATGCCCTGAAAGGCCCGATGGGTGCCATGGTCGCGCGCGCACTGCACGCGGCCACAGCCGAGTCACTGCAGCGCCTCGCCGCACTCGTCGCCGGCGCGACGCCGGCGGCGGCGGAAAGCGCACCGGATCGCGATGACGCACCGCCTCGCCCCAAGCCCGGCCCTGTCCCACATCCGGTGACGGGTGAACTGCTCGACCCGTGGGCACCGGTGATCGTCGGTGTGGGCCAGAGCGTCCACCACCCCACCGCTTCGGGCACTGTCGATCCAATAACTCTTGCTGCACAAGCAGTTACGGCTGCCATCAGGGATATGGACGCAGCACTGCCGGCGTCCGGGGCGCTTGGTCTTTTTGCAGTGCCGACGACGTCGTGGGCATACGGCGATACTCAGGCTGCCATCCTCGCTGACGTACTCGGTGTCGAACCAGTCGAGCTCACGCAGTCAGCACCGCTGGGCGGCGATGGACCGCTGCGGTTGCTCAACGATGCCGCCGCCCGGATCGCTGCCGGCAGGCTCGATGTGGCGGTGCTTGCCGGCGCAGAAGCGTTCGCCTCGCTCGCTACTCTCGATGGGGCGCCCGACTGGGAGCGAGTTCCGCGGCAGAAGGCGCGGCCGCGCGCCGTCGGGTCAGATAAACCTGGCACCAATGCGGCCGAAGAGGCCGTTGGCCTGCTCACCCCACCGGTGATGTACGCGCTGATGGAAACCGCGATGCGCGGTCGGCTCGCACGCGATCCTGGCGATCATGTCACAGCGATTTCGCAGCTGTGGTCACGGTTCGCGGCTGCCGCCAAGGACAACCCCTACGCCTGGGTGCGCAAGGGCTACACCGCACCGGAGATCGCACAGCCTTCCGACACGAATCGGCCGATCGCCGCGCCGTACACAAAGCTCATGTCCGCGAACCTGACGGTTGATCAAGGCGCTGCCGTCGTCCTGTGCAGCGCCGCCGCAGCGGTGGAAGCGGGCATTACACCGGAAAAGTGGGTGTTCCTCCATGCTGGTGCGCACGCAGATGAGGAATGGTACGTTTCCGAGCGGCACGACCTGGCTGCGGTACCGGCGATCGGCGCAGTCGGCGACGCGTTGCTCACCCACGCCGGTGTCACGGTCAATGACATCGAACATGTTGACCTGTACTCGTGTTTCCCGTTCGCGGTGCAGGCTGCAGCACTGGAACTGGGGCTGCCGCTCGACGATCCGGCGCGTCCCCTCACCTGCACGGGCGGGCTGACCTTCGCGGGCGGACCGTTGAACAACTACAGCACGCATGGGGTCGCGGCCCTTGTGCAGTCGCTGCGGGCCGCGCCGGGTTCGATGGGACTTGTGACCGCACTCGGCTGGTTCGCAACGAAACACGCTGGCACCGTGCTGTCGACTGCTCCCCCGCAACGGCCATTCCGGGATATCGATGCTGGAATCCGGCTGCACCGCACGCCCTCCCGCACGGTCACCACCGAGTACGTCGGCCCATGTGTAGTTGAAAGCTACACGATGCCTTTCACGGCAAGTGGTCAGCCCGAGGCAGTGATCCTTAGCTTGCTCACGGCCGATGGCACGCGGTTCCTGCACCGCTCAGTCGCTCCCGGCGTGCTCGCCGCAGCTCGCGAGCGCGACCTTCTCGGTGTCAGCGCGGAGGTACGAGGAGCAGACATCACACTCGCGCCGGGAGGTCCAGATGCGGCTCGCGTACGCACACTGATCGCGCACACACAGAGAGCGCCACGGCTGCATATCGAGTGGGAAGGCCCGCTGTGCGTCATCACACTGAACCGCCCGGAGGTGCGCAACGCCATAGACCTGACCATGGCCCTCGACATCGAACGCGCCCTCGACGCGTTCGACGCTGACCCGGAAGCACGCGTGGCCGTCCTGACCGGCTCCGGCGGCGAGTTCTGCACGGGCATGGACCTCAAAGCTGCCGCTCGCGGTGAGTTCCCGGTGGCACCGCAGCGCGGACTACTGGGGATGACGCGCAAGCCTCCAGCCAAACCGATAATTGCGGCCGTTGAGGGGCACGCTCTTGCTGGCGGTTTCGAATTGGCGCTCGCGTGTGATCTGATCGTGGCTGCCCGTGATGCGGTGTTTGGATTACCCGAACCCAGGCGCGGTCTCGTCGCGGCAGCTGGCGGCGTCCTGCGGCTGGCGCGGCAACTGCCACGCCCGATGGCGCTCGAAATCGCCCTGACCGGTAATCCGGTGCCCGCAAGCCGCTTGTACGAGCTTGGCTTGATCAACTTCCTGAGCGAGCCCGGCGAGGCGCTGTCGCGTGCGAGTGAACTCGCTGCGGCGATTGCCGCGAACGCGCCCCTCTCTGTCGCTGTCAGCAAGCAAATCGTCGATGCAACGCCAGACTGGCCCGTTGCGGATGCGTTCGACCGGCAGAGTGAACTGGCTTCTCCAGTGACATTCACGGACGACGCTGCCGAGGGCATCCGGGCATTCGAAGAGAAACGCGCCCCGCAGTGGCGCGGCCGCTAGTCGCGGCGCGCGAACCCGTACAGCAGATGATCGACGATGCGTTCCACGAGGCCATCGGTGTGCAGGTCAGGGTAGTTTTGATAGACGATTATGGTGAGTAGTGGGCTGACGAACATCGCGACCGCGAGATCGAGGTCGATGTCGCCGCGCAGTTCCCCCCGCTCAACGCCGAGCCAAAAGACTTCCCGCACGACGGCGCGCCGGCGTTCGATGAAGCGGTCGTGGTGACGCTTGAAGTCCGGGTTCGACGAGGACTCGAGGACCATGGATTTCAGGACTCTGCGTTCCTTCTCCGTAAATCCGCTGCGTATGTTCCGCCCGAGGCGAATCAGGTCCTCACGGACCGATGTATGCGAAAGCTCCACCTCCGGAGTTGATTTGATGCTGTCGACGGCGGTCGCGACGAGTTCTTCCTTGGAGGACCAGCGCCGGTAGATCGTCGCCTTCGATACGCCGGAAAGCTCAGCCACCGCGTCGACGCTCACATCGCCGAGAGAGCCACGTTCAGCGATCAGGTCGAGCACCGCGCTGAGAATGGCCTGGCTCGCGGCTTCACTGCGCGGGCGCCCGCGCGCTGCAGGACTCGAACAGTCCGGGGATAACCCCGCGGTTTCGCCGGTTTCTTGCGTCACCAACCCATCTTCCCTCAGGTCCGCGACATCGCGGGTGCGGGTTCGGCCTGAGGTTGCCGCACCTCGCTCATCTGCCGCTTTGTTGGGAAGAAGAATGACACGACGACAAGGCCTGCGATCGCGGCGCCGACCGCGCTAAAAGCGGTGGAATGCATGGCGCCGATGAAGGCTTCGCTGGCGGAATCCATGACGGCTGCAGGCGCGCCGCCACGCTCGACAAGCCCGAACGTGGCAGCGATTGATTCCCGTGCTGATTCGGGAAGGGTCGGAGCGGTTTCACCGATTCGCGAACGGTATCCCTGGGCCATGATCGTGCCAAGTACAGCTACACCGAACGAGCCACCAACTTGGCGGAGGGTGTTGCCAAGGGCAGAGCCCACACCTGCTTTTTCCCGCGGAACCGACGACATGAGCGTGTTCATCGCAGGTGGCATGAGGTGCGCCATCCCGACGCCTTGCACGAAGAACAGTGCGACGAGCACTCCGATCGGAGTGTTCGCGTCGAGCGTCGTGACGACGAGGAACGACGCAATAATCAGCAGTAGCGCAGCGGCCCCGACCGCGCGGGGCCCGAATCGGACGACCACCGCGTTGGAGAGAGGCGAGAAGATCAGCATGGCGACACCCGTGGGGAGGAAGAGAAGCCCGGCTTGCAGGGGCGTGAAACCCTTCACGATCTGCAGGTAGAAGGTCATGAAGAAGAACAGACCCATCATGCCGAAGAAGACGAGCGCGATGATCGCTGCTGACGCAGAGAAGCGCGGGTTCTTGAACAGCGACATATCCAGCGACGCATGCGGAATACGGCGCTCCCACAGAACGAACGCTACAAGTACGAGGACGCCCACGACGATCGGGCCGATGACCGCGGGGCCCGACCAGGATCCGGAATTGCCAGCGCTGATGATGCCGTAGGTGAGGGCGACGAGACCAACGACAGAGAGTCCCATGCCAATGAGATCTGGCTTTCCTTGCGTTCCCCTGGATTCGGGGGCGATGAGGAGAATCATCACGAAGCCCGCTACGACGATCGGTACGTTGATGAGGAAGACTGAGCCCCACCAGAATCGCTCGAGCAAGGCCCCTCCGACGATCGGTCCGAGGGCGCTGCCGATTCCCACCGCGCCGGTCCAAATACCGAGTGCCTTCGGAAACTCCTTGTGGGAGAACACCGCGCGCACGAGGGAGAGCGTGGCGGGCATCATCGCGGCTGCGCCGACCCCTTTGATCGCACGATAGATCAGCAGTTGCTCGGGTGACACTGCATACGCGGACAGCAATGAGGAGATACCGAAGATCACGAGTCCGATCAGCAGCATGCGTTTGCGGCCGATGCGGTCACCGATGACACCGAATGCGAAGAGCAGTCCCGCGAAAACAAGGGTGTACGAGTTGATCAGCCAGGCGAGCTGACTCTGTGTTGCGCCGATGCCGGCATTCGGGTCGGCCAGCGTCTTCATTGCGACGTTGAGCACGGTGTTGTCGAGCACGACGACGATCAGGCTGAGAACCAGTACACCCAGTATCAGCCAGCGCCGAGGGTGTCCCGTATCGGATTCGTCGCAGTTGTCCGTGCTGTGCGCGGGTGTCGGGAGGGTGGTAGCCACGCGGTCCGCCTTTGCTTGTAGCAGAGGTATGGTTCCCGGCTATCATACTCCTTTACGAAACGAAACGGTATCGTATCTTTTCGAACACTCAATCTGGCCAGGCTCACGCCTCCTTAACATCCGACCCGTGGCGCGTGAGCGGCAGGATCTCGATGTCCATGTACGGAAATAGCGGCAGATTCCAGAGGATCTCGTGCAGCTCATCGGCGGACTCCACGTCGAAGATGCTGATGTTGCTGTACCGGCCGACGATCCGCCAGATGTGCGGCCACTTCCCTGAGCGCTGGAGTTTTTGACTGTAGTCCTTTTCGCGCGCAAGTGTCTCCGCGCGTAACGCGGGGTCTAGGTCGTTTGGAATCCGCACGTCCATGCGTACGTGAAACAGCGCCATCTTCTTCCTTAGTTTCGGGTCCACGTTTTGACGGCATCCATGTTCAGTTCGACACCGAGCCCTGGGCCCTGCGGTAAGGCAACCTTGCCGTCGCCATAGCGCAAGGGTTCGGCGAGCAGTTCCTCGGCGAAGAGGAGGGGACCGAAGAGCTCCGAGCCGAAGTTGATACCAGGCTGCGAACAAGCGAAGTGGATCGATGCCGCTGTTCCGATCGGGCCTTCGATGGACGTCGCGCCGTGGCATGCCACACCTGCCGCCCGGGCGATGGCGACCACATCTCGGCTGCGCTGGAGGCCCCCACATTTTGTGGTTTTCACGGCGATCACCGCTGCGGCCTGCTGGCGCACCACCTCAAGCGCATCATGGGGCGTCAGCACGCTTTCGTCGGCCATGATCGGCACCGGCAAAATACGGCTGAGTTCGGCGAGCACCTCGATTTGATCGCCGGGTGTTGGCTGCTCGATGAGTTCAACACCGCCGTCAGCAAGCTGGGGCAGGTAGCGAAGCGCGGTGAAGCGGTCCCAGCGTGCATTGATGTCTACGCGCACACCGGCTTTACCCTCTAGAGCTGCAACCACCGCGAGCACCCGCTGGGTGTCCGCCGCGGGATGCAGGGCACCCATCTTGAGCTTGAAGCTGAAGTTCATTCGCTGCTCGAGTTTCGCAAGCGCTTCGTCAATGATCTCCGCAATCGGCGCTGAGCCGAGCGCCCAGGTAACGTCCACACTGTCGCGGTACGCGCCGCCGAGCAGCGTGTGTACCGGGACACCCAGACTGCGTGCCCACGCGTCGTGCAGCGCCACTTCGACACCCGCTTTGGCGAATGTCGCTTTCGCAACCACACGCTCGATATCGAGCATGATCCCCGTGATGTCCTCAGCGCTGCGACCTAAAACCACCGGCGCCATGTGGCCATCAATGAGCGCCTTCATGGTTTCGACGGATTCGCCGCCCCACCATGGGCCGCCCGGGACGACCGCTTCGCCGAAGCCTATTACACCGCCGGACGTTCTCACCTCGACGAGCAACAGTGGCTGCTTGTCCATCACCGTTGTCGCGAACTTATGCGGGCGCACCAACGGCACGTCCAGGATGGTGGTCTGGATCGAATCGATAGTCAGTTCAGACACTGCTGCAAGCTTCCTCGTCAGGCGGGGCGAATATTCAGGACGCGGGGTCGAGATCGAAGTTGTAGGTAACGCGCTCGATACCGTCGGCGTCAGCCTCGGGACGCAGGATAAGCTCCGGTTTCACCGCCGAAGCCACGTCGTTGCTCACCCACTCGCCGCCGTCGAAATACAGCTGCGTCGTAATTGGCCGCTTGCCAGGTGCCTTCACCATGAGGTGCAAGTGCGCTGGACGCCATGGGTGCCAGCCAGCCTTCTCGATGAACCAGCCAGTCGGACCGTCGGTGGGGATCTGATATGGCGCCGGCCTTACCGTGGTGATGTCAAAGCGCCCGTCATCATCGACCTCAACGGTGCCGCGAAGGATGCCATCTGGCGTGTTGGTGGCGAAATGTGAGTAATAGCCCTGACTGTCGGCGTGCCAGATCTCCACGGTGGCGCCCCGGAGCGGTTTGCCCTCGAGGTCACGGACTTGGCCGCTGAAGACCAGCCTGGTGCCTTCTTCGTCCGCACGCATCGGCAGAGTGCACGTGGCGGGAAGCCGCTTGGTATCCGCCACGTAGTAGGGGCCTTCGATGGTGCCCTTACTTCCCCGATGGCCGCGGTATGCCACTTCTTCGACGTTGTGCTCAACGAAGACGTCGAGCCAGAGGGGCCATTCACCGTACTCGCCGACGTCGATGAGCCACTGCTTCAGTACGCGGTACTCGGGATAAGTGACGCCGTGCTTTTCGATGATTTTTGCGAATGCGCCCAAAACGTCGGTTGCTATGGCCGCCAGGCGTTCGGGCGAGGTGTCTGCGCTGACGCGGTTACTCGTGAACTTGGCAGTGGCCGCATTGCCGGAGCTTGCAGCGGTGGGTGCAATATCGGCACTGACTGAGTTGGTCTCGACTGTAGTCATTTGAAATCTCCTGAGGGGCTGAAGGAGGTGTCACGCGGAGAGAATCCGTGTACGCTGTGCGTACATAGTCGCCGCACTGCGTACATGCCATAGTGTGCGCGCTGTCACAAACATTTGTCAACGCAAATATTTCCGGGGATTGCCTAGTCCCCACCTAGAGAGGCCAACTCGCATGGACATCAGCGAGCGCGATTACATTCAGAGCATCGAACGCGGCTTCGCCGTGCTCCGCGCGTTCAGCGAGACGCTGACCAGCCCGACACTTGCTGAGGTGGCAACCGCGACGGGGCTCTCCCGGCCCGCGGTTCGCCGCATCCTCCTCACGCTGCAACACCTCGGATATGTCACCGGAAACGGGGGACGATGGTCACTCACTGCGCGCGTTCTGACCCTCGGTGAGCACTATTCCGCCGCTAACACGCTCGTTAATCTCGCCATGCCTCATCTTGAACGCATCGCGGAACGCACCCGGGAGTCTGCGTCCCTCGGAGTCCTCGACGGGCCGGACGTCATTTACGCAGCACGCGTGCCCGTGCGGCGCATCATGAGTATCAACGTCGCCGTTGGCACACGGGTACCGGCTTTCGCCACATCCATGGGCCGTGCCCTCCTCGCGTGGGAGGACAGCGAAACCGTCGCCGCAGTCCTCGATGCAACCACGTTTACGCCATACACCGCCCGGACGCTGACCTCCCGCGACGCACTGATCGGCGAACTTGAACATGTTCGTGCGCAGGGTTATTCGCATACGTACGGAGAACTCGAAGACGGGTTGATCTCGCTCGCGGCACCGGTTCGCAACTCGTCTGGCGCGGTCGCTGGCGTGCTCGCATCGTCCACCTCAGCGGGACGCTCGACGCCACAGCGCTTCCGCACCGAAGTCGCCCCTATTCTCGTCGCCCACGCCGAACGACTCAGCGCGGAACTGGGGTACACGTAGGCAAATTTCGCATGCCCTGGCCAGCACTAGGGTTTACCCCAGTGTGACCCGAGACACAAGCTGTCAGAGTGGATTTCTGTCGGACCCAGCCCGTCCGAGAGACGTTGGAGGATCTACATGACAGAAATACTGCGAGCCAAACTGAACAGCGCCCTCGTCGAAGACCCGACGACCGGCCGCTACCAAGTTCGCCGCGACGTGTTTACGGACGAAGAGCTCTTCGAACTCGAGATGAAGGTGATTTTTGAGGGCAACTGGATTTACCTTGCCCACGAGTCGCAGCTACCGAATGTTGGCGATTACTTCACGACCTACATGGGCAGACAGCCCGTCGTCATCTCGCGTGACAAGCACGGCGAACTGAACGCACTGATCAACGCCTGCAGTCACCGGGGTGCGATGCTCTGCCGCCGTAAGACAGATAACCGCACCACGTTCACCTGTCCGTTCCACGGCTGGACTTTCAGCAACAACGGCAAACTGCTGAAGGTTAAAGATCCGCGCGACGCTGGCTATCCCGAGCAGTTCAACACGAACGGTTCCCACGATCTCACCAAGGTCGCGCGCTTCGAGAACTACCGCGGCTTCCTGTTCGGCAGCCTCAACCCAGACGTGCCGCCGCTGACCGAACACCTCGGTGACACCACGAAGATCATCGACATGATCGTGGATCAGTCGCCCGAGGGTCTCGAAGTGCTGCGCGGCTCATCCACTTACACCTACGACGGCAACTGGAAGCTGCAGGCCGAGAACGGTGCCGACGGCTATCACGTCTCCGCTACGCACTGGAATTACGCGGCGACGACCGCACGCCGGCAAACCGGTGAGTCAACGAACGCTACCAAGGCGATGGATGCCGGTAAATGGTCGAAGCAGAAGGGCGGCTATTACTCGTTTGATAACGGCCATCTCCTGCTGTGGACGAAGTGGGCCGACCCTGCCAACCGCCCGCTGTTCGAGCAGCGCGACCGGCTGGTTAGCGAGTTCGGAGAAGACCAGGCCGACTGGATGATCGGGGTCTCACGCAACCTTTGTCTGTACCCGAACGTGTACCTCATGGACCAGTTCGGCTCGCAGATCCGCCACTTCCGCCCGGTCTCCGTCGACAAAACCGAGGTCACCATCTACTGCATCGCGCCGAAGGGCGAAAGCCCGGCGGCACGTGCCCACCGAATCCGTCAGTACGAGGACTTCTTCAATGCCACTGGCATGGCCACTCCCGACGATCTCGAGGAGTTCCGCTCGTGCCAAAAGACCTATCTCGCCACGAGAGCCCCGTGGAACGACCTCAGCCGCGGCGTCACCCACCAGATCCCCGGGCCCGACGAAGACGCGAAGAAGATCGGCATCGAACCGCTATCGAGCGGCGTCAAGGTCGAAGACGAGGGCCTGTACCCCATTCAGCACGGCTATTGGGCGGAAGCGCTGCTCAATGGTCTCAAGAACGGAGCACACGCATGACTGCTGTCCTCGAGAATCAGATAACCCGGGAAGCTGTCGAAGCCTTCCTTTACTTGGAGGCGCGGTATCTCGACGATCGGGACTTCGACAGGTGGGTCGAGTTGTACCACCCAGACGCCGAATTCTGGATGCCCGCCTGGGCGGACGATGGCGAGCTCACACGTGATCCGATGACCGAGATTTCGCTCATCTACTACGCCAACCGAGGTGGAATCGAAGACCGGGTGTTCCGGATCAAGACTGACCGTTCGAGCGCAACCAGCTTGCCGGAGCCACGCACCGGCCACAACATCACCAACATCGAGGTCACCGCGCAGCGTGGCCAAGAAGTCGATGTGCGGTTCAACTGGTTCACGCTGTACTTCCGCTACAACACCCTCGACACGTACTTCGGCTACTCGGAGTACACCATCGACTTCTCCGGCGGAACTCCGCAGATCCTGAAGAAGAAGGTGGTCCTGAAGAACGACTACATCCACCACGTGGTGGACATCTACCACGTCTGACCGCCACGCGAGCGAAAGAGATTCATTTCCATGAGCTTTCAGGTTGCACTGGCATTTGAGGACGGCGTCACTCGCTTCATCAAATGCGGCCCTTACGAAACGGTTGCTGACGCGTCTTACAAGGCGCGCATCAACATCCCGCTCGACTGCCGTGACGGTGCTTGCGGAACATGCAAGTCGTTATGCGAGTCGGGATCCTATGACGGGGGTGACTACATCGACGAGGCCCTCACCGACGAGGAGGCCGAAGCAGGTTACTGCCTGCCGTGCCAGATGACACCCGAGAGTGACCTAGTGCTGCAAATCCCCACGACGTCCGATGTCGCAAAGACCGCAGCCGCAACATATTCCGGCACGATCACCGCCATCGCGCGTTTCTCAGAGAACACGATCGGGTTCACGCTAGAGATCCCGAACCGGAACGAGCTGGTTTTCCTGCCCGGACAGTACGTCAACATTCAGGTGCCGGGAACGACGCAGACCCGGTCGTACTCCTTCAGCACCGGCCCGTACACGCGTGAGCTCTCCTTCCTCGTAAAAATCACCGCGGGCGGTCTTATGTCGGAATACCTGCGCGGGCGTGCTGCAGTTGGGGACACACTCGAGTTCACGGGGCCATTCGGGAGTTTCTTCCTTCGGGAGCGCAAACGTCCCGCGGTGTTGCTCGCTGGGGGAACCGGCCTCGCGCCGCTGCTGTCGATTCTCGCGAAGATGGAAACTGAGGACAGCGACCTTCCCGTTCACCTCATCTATGGTGTCACTTTCGATCATGACCTCGTCGAACTCGACAAGCTCGCGGCTTTCCGCGACTCGCTGCAGAACTTTTCCTACCAGTACTGCGTTTCCGACGCCGCATCGAATGCGCCGAACAAGGGGTACGTGATGAGTTTGTTCACACCCGAAATGTTTAACGGCGGTGACGTCGATATTTATCTGTGCGGCCCGCCGCCAATGGTGGAAGCTGTTCGGCAGCAGTTCCTTTCAGATGGCCTTGAGCCGACCAATTTCTTCTTCGAGAAGTTCAGCAGCGCAGCCGCTGGCGCCGCTAGCGGGGCGGCGGCGTGACCATCATGATCAGCCCTGATCGCTTCGCTGGCCGCAGCGTCGCTATTACTGGAGCCGCACAGGGAATCGGGCTGGCGGTCGCAACCAGGATCGCCGCGGAAGGCGGATCAATGGTGCTGGTCGATCGGGCTGAACTCGTTCACGACGTCGCGAAGGAACTCCGCGAGCAGGGTGCGGTGGCACATTCTGTAACCGCGGACCTCGAGTCGTTCGACGGCGCGCGCGAGGCGATCGAGGAGGCGCGCCAGCAGCACGGACGGCTCGATGTGCTCATCAACAACGTTGGCGGCACCATTTGGGCGAAACCCTACGAGCAGTACACGCCCGACCAGATCACAGCAGAAGTGCAGCGTTCGCTCTACCCCACCCTCTGGACGTGCCGCGCCGTTCTGCCCTACATGATCGAGCAACGCTCTGGCACCATCGTCAATGTCTCTTCGGTCGCCACCCGCGGCATCAACCGTATCCCGTACTCGGCAGCGAAGGGTGGCGTCAACGCGATCACGGCATCGCTTGCGATGGAGGTCGCGCGGTACGGAATTCGTGTGGTCGCAACGGCTCCCGGTGGTACGGAAGCACCACCGCGGCGCATCGCCCGCGGGCCGGGCGCCCGAAACCAGCAAGAGTCCCGCTGGTATCAGCAGATCGTCGACCAGACCGTCGAATCGTCGCTGCTGAAACGCTACGGAACACTGGCAGAGCAGACCGCACCCATCGCGTTCCTCGCTTCCGACGAAGCCTCCTACATCACCGGCAACGTCGTCCCCATTGCCGGTGGCGACCTCGGCTGATCCCTCCCCATCCTTCCGTCCAGGAGTGACTCATGAACAGTTCCAGCACCACATGGCAGAGCACCAAACACCGGGCAACGGTGTTGTGGGTAGTTGCCATATCGGCTACCGCACTGCTCTTCGACGGCTACGACCTCGTCGTCTACGGCACCGTCCTGCCTGTTCTTATGAACGAGCCGAGCCACCTCGGCGAGATCTCCGCGGCGCAAGCGGGTGCCCTCGGCTCATACGCACTGATCGGCGTGCTCGTTGGCGCGTTGCTGTGCGGAGCTATTGGTGACATCATCGGCCGCCGCCGCATCATGCTGATCAATATTGTGTGGTTCTCGGTGGGCATGGGGTTAACCGCGATGACCACGTCGATCGCCATGTTCGGCTTTCTCCGATTCATCACCGGCATCGGGGTCGGCGCACTTGTCGCCACAGCTGGTGCCGTTGTTGCCGAATTTGCACCGCCCGGGAAACGTAACCTGTTCAACGCGATCGTCTACAGCGGCGTTCCCGCGGGCGGTGTGATGGCGTCGCTGCTTGCGATCCTCCTGCGTGACACGATCGGCTGGCGCGGAATGTTCTGGATCGGCGCGCTGCCTCTCGTGATTCTGCTGCCCCTTGCGATTGCGAAGCTCCCGGAATCACCGAAATGGCTTGCGACACGGGGCCGCGCCGATGAAGCCCTCGCGATAACTCAGAAGTTCGATCTGCCTGCACCAGCCGTTGCCGCACCGGTCGTGACGGAAGGCCCCCGCGCCAAAGTCGGGTATGCCGCACTCGTGTCCCGGCGGTACGCAGTCGCGACGCTGCTACTCGGTTCTATGAGTTTCGCCGGCCTGCTCCTCACATACGGACTGAACACGTGGCTGCCGGTGATCATGGAGGACGCCGGCTTTAACGCCCGCAACTCGCTCGCCTTCCTGCTAGTGCTCAACGGCGGTGCCATCGCAGGAGGCGTGATCGCTTCACGTTTCGCCGACCGCAAAGGGCCGCAGCGAGTCGTCGCAACCACATTCACACTGGCGACCTTCTCGCTCATTCTGCTGACCTTCGGGCTTCCCCTGCCTCTTCTCTTCGCCCTGGTTGCGGCTGCTGGCACCGGAACAATCGGCACACAGGTGCTCATCTACGGGTTCGTATCAAACTACTATGAAACGTCGGCTCGCGCGGCCGGGGTAGCGTGGTGCGCAGGGTTCGGCCGCCTCGGCGGCATCGGCGGCCCGCTCGCAGGAGGGTTCCTCATCAGCATGGGTGTGAGCCCGGCAGCCGCATTCTACGTCTTCGCGGCGATCGCGCTCGCAGGAGCGGCAGCCACAATGGTCGTTCCGAAGAAGCCCGTCGACGAATCGATGGTTATCACCCAGCCGGAAACAGACACCGTGAAGGCGTGACGCCGGGTGACTGAAACTGCGCCACCACGGCCACTCCCGACGCTGGGCCGCGTCGTGCGCGAAACCAGCCTCCGCAGCGCGTCGAACGGATTGATCGGCGTTGTCTTTTCCAGTACCGGCCCCGTTGCCGTCATTCTTGCGGCCGGCGCCCAGGGCGGGCTGACCGCGGCTGAACTCGCGTCCTGGATCTTCGGGGTGTTTTTCCTGAATGGCATCCTGACGATCCTGGCGTCGTGGGTGTACCAGCGTCCACTCGGGTTCTTTTGGACGATTCCGGGCACTGTCCTCGTGGGCAATTCGCTGACCCACATGCCGTTCAGCCAGGTGGTGGGCGTTTACTTTGTCACAGGCGCACTGATCCTGGTGCTCGGTGCGACGGGACTCGTCAGCCGAGTGATGTCCGCACTGCCAACTCCGATCGTGATGGCGATGGTTGCGGGGGTGTTCCTGCAGTTCGGCGTGGGGCTGGTCGAATCCGTGTCGGTGAGTGCTGCGATCGCCTTTCCGATGATCGTCGTGTTTGTGTTGCTGTCATACTCGCGGCGTGCCGGAACAGTACTTCCGCCCGTGCTGGGCGCATTGCTCACTGGGGTGATCGCGGTCGCTGCAACCGGCCAGTACAGTCCGGCCGACGAGACGCCCGGGCTCGTCGCTGTTCCGGTTTTCACGGTGCCGGAGTTCGCCTGGCCCGCGATCGTCGAACTTGTTGTTCCACTGGCCATCACCGTACTGGTAGTTCAGAACGGTCAGGGCGTCGCGGTGCTGAGGATGGCAGGACATCCCGTACCTGTCACTCCGATGACGCTCGCCTGCGGTCTCTGGTCTCTGTTGTCGGCGTGCGTGGGCGCTGTCTCGTCGTGTTTGACTGGCCCCACCAACGCGATCCTGACGTCTTCTGGAGCACGGGAGCGCCAATACACAGCAGCGATAATCTGCGGACTCTTGGCGATGCTGATTGGCCTGTTCGCCCCGCTTTTCGTCGCGCTGATGCTCGGTATGCCTGCAGCCTTCATCGCCGCACTGGCAGGCCTGGCGATGCTCGCTGCGCTTAAAGGCTCGTTCGTTTCTTCGTTTACTCAGGCACACACGCACGGGGCGCTCGCCGCCTTCCTAGTCACAGTGGCTGGCATCGACTTCTTGGGCGTGAGTGCCGCATTCTGGGGACTGGTCACCGGCGTTGTGGTCTCGCGGTTCATGGACCGCGCTACCGTTGAGAAATGACGCAGCTGCGTGGCCGTGCGCACGAGTTCTCTGAACTCGATCGCTTTCTGGCCGCCGCCCGGGGTGGAAACATTGTCAGGGTTGCACTCGAAGGAGCTCGCGGTCAGGGGAAATCTGAGCTTCTGAACGCGTTTCTGGCTCGCCACCGTACACTTCCCGCGCTGCGCGCGGCAGCTGCGAAATGGGAGCGCGCCACGGCGTTTGCGCTGGTAAATCAGCTCGGAGTCGCTGGTGCGGATCACGAGTCTGTTGTCCGGGCGCTACTCAGCGTCCTCTCGGACGCAGCTGTCTCCGGGGGTCCGGTCGTCGTCGCCATCGACGATGCGCATTGGGCAGATGTTCCGTCACTGCAGGCGCTGGCATCCGCTGCACAGCGGGCGACGGAAGGCCTTCTGCTGATCCTCACCGTGGATCCGGTTTCTGCTGCGTCGGAGCCGGCCGCAGTGTTCGATCTCCTCGAGCAGTACCGGCGCCACGTGATCACCCTGCATCCACTAGGCCCTTCGGACGTGAACGCGCTCGCCGAAGACATAATCGGAACGCCGCTGTCCGCGCCGATCGCGCGCCGACTCGCAGACCACACTGCTGGCAACCCCAGCTTCATCGTGCGCATACTGCGTGAAGCGGACCCGGCAACATGGGCTCGGTGGTCAGCGCAGTTGCCCGTTCCGAATGCCGAGCGAGCCCACGTCACAGCCATTCTTGGAGAGACGGACGCGGACGCGCGAGAGCTCATCGAGGCAGCCGCGATTCTGGGGGACGTGAGTCCCCTCGGAGCGGCCGCGAGTCTCGCTGGAACCACCAACCCGCTCACCGCGCTCGACTTGGCGTGTGCGACGAAGCTGGTGACGACAGATGTCACTCGTCCCGCAATGGTTGTGCAGTTCGCATCGCCGCTGACCAGAACGTCGGTCCTCGCCACTATCTCGCCATTGCGCTGGCATGAACTACACACCAAGGCAGCTGCTTTGGCGACTAGCGAGGGCGAGCGCCTCAACCATCTCGCAGCTGCGCAACCGACCACCGATGCTGCGCTGTCCGATCGCCTCGACGAATACGCCAAGACGCGGGCGGCGAATGGTGAGTGGGCCGCGTGTGCTGACGCGCTGATCAAAGCGAGTCACCTGTCACCGTCGACCACGCTGCGTCAGGATCGCCTTATTCGCGGCGTTGATGCCCTCGTCGGTGCTGGTGCGATTCCGCACGCGGAGATGCTCGTCCCGGAGATCGAGAGCTTTGACGACTCTGCGTTGCGGGACGCCGTGCTTGGGTATCTAGCGATGATGCGGGGCCGTCCCGCCGAAGCTGAGTTGCTTCTGAGACGGGCCTGGCAGAACGCGGACACAGGTAGTTCGGTCGCCGCGTCGGTTGGACAACGGTATGTCCTCGACTCCCTCGCACGGTGGGATGGCCGCCGGTTGCTTGAATGGTCCGATCGCGTCGCACAGATCACCACGCCGACCGCGCCCGAAGCGATCGAGGCTGCGGCGATCAATGGGCTCGGTTTGGCCATCACTGGCGAGCTTGCTGCGGCGATGCGCATGTACTCGAACGAGGTGGCCGAGACGATCGTGGGCGCCCAGTCGCAGCGGTTCCGAATGGGTAAGGGATGGCTAGCGTCAGCGCTCGATCACTATGACGATGCGCGTCTGCTGCTCGAGTCGGCCGTCCCGACGGAGTACCGCTTCGGGTCGATCAGGATTTCGCTGTGGGCTCAGGGCTGGCTGGCGCGCGTACAGTTCGCGCTCGGCGAGTGGGACGACGCGCTGCGGACTGTTGAATCCGCGGCCGCCGACGCATCAGATTCCGGTATCGATTTGATTCGGCCGCTCATCCATTGGACTGGGGCGCAGATCAATGTCCTCCGCGGGGACGACGCGGCAGCCCAGCGCCACCTGCGGCTTGCGCGGACAACCACGCACGGTTACCTAGCCATGTACATTCCTTCGTGTCTGGCTCAGGCACATTACGCCGAGGCCCACGCCGACTATGATGGCGTGCTGCGTGCACTTTCTCCTCTGACGCGGGTCGCGCCGTCCAGTGATTTCGCGGGTTTCTGGCCGTGGGCGGATATCTATGCCAATGCGCTCGTGATGTCGGGGCGCGTGGAGGAGGCTGCTCGCTTCCTTACTCCTTACGAGAACGCCGCGCACCGAATCAGTCACAAATCGAGTCTCGCGAGGTTCGGTTCCGTGCGGGGACGCATTCTCGGCGCGACGGCGGGCATCGACGAGGCGCGCGGTGAGTTCGAGCGAGCGCTGCGGGCGATCGGCGAGCTCCCGCAACCCTACGGCCGCGCACGTGTCGCTTTCGCTTACGGGCAGACTTTGCGGCGTGCGGGCAAACGCCGGGACGCCGACACAATCATGCGTGCAGCCCGGGATACGTTCGCGGGCCTCCGTGCCACGGCATATACCGAACGATGCGACCGGGAGCTCAAAGCCGCGGGCGTCAACATCAAGCGTAGCCGGGACTCGATTTCTGACCTTACCGAGCAGGAACGCGCGGTCGTCGCCCTCGTCGCTGCGGGCAAAACGAACAAACAAGCCGCCGATGAGCTGTTCCTGTCGGTCAAGACGATTCAGTACCACTTGACGCGAATCTACGCGAAGCTGCAACTCCGCTCCCGCACTGAGCTGGTTGCTTATGTGCGGGATAGCCGATGACTGGTGTGAAACTCTGGGTGCGCGCGTCATGGCGCGCTGGGCTGAGCGGCTTGCGCCCGAGCGGGTTTGGGGCGCTTTCGCGTGTCGCGGATCCTGAGCTGGGCGGGCGCGCGGCATCTCTGGTGGTATGTGTTGCGCCGTGGACGTCGCTCCGGATCGAGCCATGCAGGCGGGATGACGTCGGGAAGTCCGTCATCACCCATGCGGATCGACCAGTCGCTGTGGTGGATGAGCCGGTGATGGTAACTGCACAATAGGCACAGGTTTGCGATGTCGGTGGGGCCGGACTGCGCACACCATTCTTTGATGTGGTGGACCTGTGTCCACTCTGGAGGGCGGTCGCATCCAGGAAACACGCATCCTCTGTCGCGCAAATACAGTGCACACCGCTGGCCGATACTCGCGCTGCGGACAGCGCGGCCGAGGTCGAGTACCTCGCTTGGGCCGCCGAGGACTGCGGGGATGATTTTCGCGTCACAGGCGATCAGCCTGGCTTCGGCCGCGCTGATGGCTCGACCGTTGTTCAGGCTCGCTGGCGGATCGGCGCTGTCGTCGTGTCCGAGCAATTGGGCGAGCGTCATCGTGACAGTGCAGTGGGGTGGTTCGCCACCCTGGCTGGGCAGTTTTACTGAACGCTCCGCGTACTCCAGAAGCTCCGCGAGCCCGTCACCGTTGCGCTCGCTCACGTTGCGGAGATCACGGCTGCCATCCTCCGAGGGCCGTGGCTTCACCAGTGGCGCGAGGAGCGATTCGAGCCGTACGCCCGACTCTTTGTCGACATAGCCGGACAAACGTAAACGGTCACCCTTGGCACTCCAGCCTAGGTGCAGCTCTCGCCGAGGGTGGGTGAGTTTGGCCTCGTCTGGTTCCTTGCCGTCCGTGTCTACCCGGTCAAGGATTTCTCGCCCGGCCTTGCGCACGACCGTGGGACAGTTGGTTCGGGCCAAGTCGGTGAGGATCCTCTCACCTTCGTCCCGGAGCGCCTGCTCAATCGCGGGCGGAAACGAGCTGAGCACCTGGTCGATCACGTCTACGTGCGCAGCTGAAACGTCCCCATCGTTCAATGCAGCCCCAGCGAGCGGCAGCGTCGCAGGAACCGCGGCGCCGTCAATTCCCGCGCTCTCGCAGATTACTGTGGCGCGCCGGGCGCGCTTGCGCGCCTCGCCCGCGTCAAGGTTCAGGACGTCCCGCAGCAGACCGGCGACGTCTGCGTAGCCGTAAGTTCCCATGACACCGCGGGCAGTCACTTCGGCCGTCAGCCTCGCCTGCGCTGCCTGCGCACGACGCTGAGTTACCTCCGTCTCACGCAGCTGCGCAACCAGTTCCGCATCAGTCAGGCGGAACAGATCTTCCCCCATGTCTCCCCCGAGCACACCCCATTATCGAACACCCGTTCGACTCGTGTCAAGGGGTGCGCAGACGACAGGCGCTGTCCAGCCAGTCCGCCTGAACAGCGCCCGTCTTTGGGTGGCCGTCAACGGCCGAGTCGTGCGGCAAGCAGTTGCTTGCCCTGCTCCGCGCCCTTCTTGCTCTCTTGCTGTGCCCGGCGGAAAAAGTCCGCGAGTTCGTCGTCCCCCGCGCGTTCTGCGTCGTTGACGTACTCTTCCAGCCGCAGCGCATTGCTCAGGCAGGCTTCGGTGAACCAAATGATGTTGTAGTCCTTATCCGCCGTGCCACTGACACCGCCGGTCTCGGTATTTCGAACGGCTTCAGTCATAGTGGATGCGCTCCTTTCCTTGCGTACGATCCTCGTACCGTCATTGCCTTCCACTCAGCGGAGGGGGTTAAACACGTTCCTCTCCGCCGTTTTTTGCGAGTCACCGCGGTGTCCGCAACGGAACGCTGCCGAGGATGACCATGCCTAACCCGAGACCCAGGTGCAGCCAGTTGGCGGCCCAATTGACGGGGAGGAAATTCGCGTCGCTCGCATGGTCAATCGCCAGCCCATAAAAGGTGAGCGCGATGTACCCGAGTCCGCCTGCAAGCAGGTAGATACGCGCCGCGGCTGCACGCATGGCCATTACGATGCCGAGCACACCGAAGCCCGCGTGCACGATGTTGTGCAGGATCGATACCGCGAACACCCCGAACAGATACGTCTCGGTGTGGGGTCCCGCCCAGGTCAACTCGTCGGTTCCCGTAGTGACACCAGGAATAAAGCCAAGGATGCCCACCGCAAGAAAGGCCAGGCCGATTGATAGCGCGAAGAGTCTGCGCATGCGCTGCGCCGACAAGTCGGATTGGTACTGCTTGCGTGCATTCATGACGTTCAACTCACGAGTTCTCGCGCGCACGGCGCGACTTACGATCGTTCGCCTTCTCGATCGCATCGACGAGTTCTGACTTCCGCATCTTCGAGCGGCCAGAAATGTCGAGTTTGCGAGCGACGTCGAGCAGTTCGTCCTTCGTCGCATTTGCATTGACGCCACCGCGGGTTTTCGCGCTGGAGTCGCTGCTATCCTCAGCCCGCTTGTCGGACGGGCCTTTCTTGTTCTTGGCCTCCCAGTGATCCCCGACCTTCTCATACGAGTGCTTTAAAGCGGAGTACGCGACGCGGTGCGCCCGCTCCTCACTGCCGTACTCATCGATAGCGGAGTCGTATGCCTTCGAGAACGTCCGCTGGGCTTTCGCTGGCGAGCGCTGCAAAGTCTCGGGCAGTTCGCTTTTCTTAGCGTCGCCACTCTTTTTCGTTTTCGGCATCGGTGCCAGCCTCCTTTGAGAGAGCAAACGGTGCGACTCATCCCGGTAGCGTCTCGCCGCCGATCGGCGCGAGGACCTCCCCGGAGTAGTACGACGACATCTGATTCGCCGCAAAAAAGACAAAGGATGGCGCGATTTCGTCTGGCTGGGCAGCACGCTCGTAGGGTGCCTGCTCGCCGAACGATTCGACCGCATCTTTGGGGAAAGTAGCGGGAATCAGCGGGGTCCATACCGGCCCCGGCGCTACACAGTTGACGCGTATCCCCCGGTCCATCAGGGACTGCGCGAGCGAGTAGGTTAGCGCGAGAATCGCCCCTTTAGTCGCCGAATAGTCGATCAGCTGCTTGTTTCCGCGTAACCCGTTGATTGAAGAGGTGTTTATGATCGCGCCGCCCTTAGGAATGTGCTGCAACGCCGCCTTGGTGACGTAGAAAAACGAGTCGATATTCAGCGCGAAGGTATGGCGCCACTGCTCATCGGTGATTTCCTCGAACTGCTGCACCGGTGCTTGGTACGCAGCATTGTTGACGAGCAAGGTGATGCCGCCGAGGTCCTTCGCGGCATCGGCCACGAGCTTTCGGCACGCATCCGCTTGCGAGAGATCCGAAGCATACCGATAGGCCTGACGCCCCTCTTTCTCGATCAACTCGACGGTGCGGGCCGCGTCGTCGTGCTCCGAGAGGTAACCGATCGCTACGTCCGCGCCCTCTTTCGCGAAGGCGACAGCGACTGCCCGGCCGATACCAGAGTCTCCGCCCGTGATCAGTGCCTTCTGGCCCTGCAGCAGATCACGGCCGACGTAGTTGCGCATTTCATCTTGCGGACGCTCGGGCATTTCCGAGGTGCGTCCGGGGTATTCGATCATCGATTCTTCCATGAAGCCCCCTACTCGTAAGCCGGCTGCGCAGCGGTCACGTTATGCGCGGTCGTCGAGACCGCTGTGGCCCGCTCTTCGGGCGCAGTGGGCACAGCAATACATTTCTCCGTCACTCTCGACACCGTGGCCGATGATGCGACAACCGCAGTGCAGGCATGACGGTGCCATGGCCTGAATGGCGCATTCGAAGCTGTCGAACGCCGCGGAGCGGTCCTCGCGCGTGACGATAAGAGGTTTGTCGTACTCGTTCCCACACGTTTCACAGGTCTGCATCACTGCCTCCTCATCAGGTGGTCACTGCGTTGGTGTTCCCCTGCTCCGGCGCGGCAAACCTACCGTTTATCGGCCTTGTGGCCGGGTATGCGCAGACGGGACTACTTGGAGGGAGGCGCGATGGAGCGGCGCGACGACAAAGATGGCAGAGACGCCAAGGACCGCAGCCTCGACGCGGCACGCGTGAGCGAGGACAACGGGTGGCTGACCACCCAACAAGGCGTGCGTGTGGAGCACACTGACGACTCGCTGAGGGCAGGCTCGCGCGGACCGACACTGCTCGACGATTTTCACGCACGGGAAAAGCTCACCCACTTCGACCACGAGCGGATCCCAGAACGCGTGGTTCATGCCCGCGGTGCAGGCGCGTACGGGTATTTCAAGGCGTATGACACCCGGTTGCGGGACTACACCGCCGCGGAGTTTCTCACCGAGCCAAAACTGACTACGCCAGTCTTCGTCCGGTTCTCGACAGTCGCAGGTTCGCGGGGTTCCGCGGACACCGTCCGAGACGTGCGCGGCTTCGCGACGAAATTCTATACACGCCAAGGCAACTACGACCTTGTCGCGAACAACATGCCAGTCTTCTTCATCCAGGACGGCATCAAATTCCCCGATTTCGTTCACGCCGTCAAACCTGAACCCGCAAGCGAAATTCCGCAGGCACAGTCCGCGCACGACACGTTCTGGGACTTCGTATGGATGCACCCAGAATCTCTGCACATGGTCATGTGGCTAATGTCTGACCGTGCCCTGCCGCGCAGCTACCGCATGATGCAGGGCTTCGGTGTGCACACATTCCGCCTCGTCGACCTGGAGGGTAATGGGACATTCGTCAAGTTCCATTGGCGACCGATACTCGGTTCGCATTCTCTGGAGTGGGACGAATGTCAGCGCATCGCAGGGGCTGATCCGGATTTCAATCGGCGGGACCTGTGGGACGCAATCGAGGCTGGGCAGTTCCCGGAGTTTGAACTCGGTGTGCAGTTAGTCAGCGAACTCCGGGAGCACGACTTCGATTTCGATCTGCTCGATCCAACGAAAATTATCCCCGAAGAGCAAGTTCCGGTGCAGCCTGTCGGGCGCATGGTGCTGAACCGGAATCCCCAGAACTTTTTCGCTGAAACCGAGCAGGTTGCGTTCCATACTGCGAACGTGGTGCCTGGTATCGACTTCACCAACGATCCACTCCTGCAGGCGCGCAATTTCAGTTATCTCGATACTCAACTGATTCGGCTGGGCGGTCCCAACTTCTCCCAACTGCCTGTCAACCGGCCAATCACCGGTGTGCACACAAATCAGCGGGATGGCTACGGTCAGCAGACGATTCACACCCATCCCACCAGCTACACCAAGAACAGCCTGGGCAACGGCTGCCCAATGACAATGTCACAGCAAGAGCCGCCACTAGACGTGTATCGCCACTACACCCGCAGGGTCGAAGGAGACGTTGTCAGACGGCGCTCCGAAAGCTTTAACGACCATTACAGTCAGGCACGGCTCTTCTGGAACAGCATGAAGGATGTTGAACAGAAGCACATCCAGGAGGCGTTTAGTTTCGAGCTATCGAAGGTGAAGTCGAAGTATATTCGCGAACGTGTCGTCGAACAGCTGGTGAAAGTCGACCCCGGCCTTTCTGCTTCCATTGCCAAAGAGATGGGTCTTTCCGCCCCTGCCCCGAGCGACAGCGAACTGCACGACATCTCGTCAGCTGCGTTGAGCCAGATTTACCCGACCGCAGGGTTCGACGACCCCCCGGCCTCGATCGCCACGCGTAGAATCGCCGCGCTCGTGTGCGATGGTGCCGACGACACTGGCCTGCGGACGATCGCGAGCGCCATTGCGAGTGAAGGCGCCATGCTAGACCTCATCGGGCCTGCTGAGGGCACTATCGAAGGCCAAAGCGGGCACGCGGTCGACGTGACGACTGCGCTCTCCGCTACGGACTCGGTGCTGTATGACGCGGTGATCGTCCCTGGCGGAGACATTGGCGCCTTCTTCCGCACAAACGGGGAAGCGAAGCATTTCCTGCTCGAAGCGTATAAGCACCACAAGCCAATCGGTGCATTCGGGACAGGCGCGGAACTCCTCCGTGCTGAAGGGCTGACAAACGCCGAAACCAATCCTGTGCAGGTCACTGACGAGGAAGGAGTGGTTGTCACTGGGCACAGCGGGCACGACCTGCCCGACGAATTCATTCGCAGTTTCATCGACGCAGTCGCACAACACCGCGCGTGGGACCGCGAAACCAGCCACATTTCCGCATGACTAGGGAAAGGAGTGCTCACATATGGGCACCGTAACGAAATCCGTCGACGTCAACGTTCCCGTTACCACCGCATACAACCAGTGGACCCAGTTCGAGGAATACCCACAGTTTATGAACCATGTGGAGCGCATCGAGCAGGTTGACGAGACGCATCTGCGCTGGCACGTGAAGTTCGGACCGGTCGAGCGCGAATTCTCCGCGGTGATCGACGAACAGCACCCTGACGAGCGAGTCGCGTGGCATTCCACTGAGGGGCCGAACCACGCTGGTGTGATCACGTTCCACCGACTTGACAACGATCAGACACGCGTCACCGCACAGATCGATATCGATCCGGAAGGTGTCGCCGAAAGCGTCGGTGACGCCCTCAACATCATCGACACCCAAGTAAAGGGCGACATGGATCGATTCAAGAAGTTCATCGAAGAGCGCGGTGCCGAAACGGGTGCGTGGCGCGGCAACGTCGAACCGCCCAAGCCCTAATCAGAGGTTGTAAAGGCGGTGAGCCTCAGCCCCCGGCTGGGGCTCACCGCATCAGGGCAGCGATTGGACTGTTTTCCAAGTCCGCACTGAGTTCGCCGACGCTCTCATAGACAGCCACCGCTCCCGCCGCTTCGAGTTCGGCGCGACTTATCCCTCCGGTGAGCACCGCTATGCAGTCGACGTTCGCGCGTCGGCAGGCTTCGATGTCCCACACGGTGTCACCAACGAAGATGGCCTCGTTCGGGCGCACCCCGGCACGCTCAAGTGCGATGTTGATGATGTGTGGCTCCGGCTTGGCCGTTTCCACGTCCTCCCCCGACGTAATCGCAGAGACGACATCGTCCCGCTTCAGCGTCCGTCGCAGAAGAGCGAGTTCGTCCTCCGGAGCGGAGGTGGCAAGGACAACAGAAAGCCCTCGCCGCTCGATCTTCTCGAGAATGTCACGCGCACCCGGGAATGGGAGCAGCATGTCACCACATTCTTTGTAGTAATCCGCATGCAAACTTTTTGCGGTTTTTGCGGCTGCGTCATCAGAATGGCCGGTCAGCGACGCTACAAGCGAGGCGCCATCCATCCCAATGGATCTGTGAATACGCCACGCATCGACTTTGACCCCGGCTTGCAGAAAGGCCCGGTACCACGCGTGTGCGTGAAGATAATTGGAATCCACCAGCGTTCCGTCAATATCGAACAAGACTGCGGCCATACCCGACCCCATACCCAAATGCTTCCGAATCAAACAGGTAATTCGCTCACGTGTGTGGGTAGAGCTAATTAGACAATCTTCGCGAACAGGAGGGTGGTGGCTATGAATGCCCAGCGTGACGGTCGCATTATGGACCCGGGCCGCCTGCTGGAAAGTTTCTTTCCTCGCAAACTGCACGACGTTGCACTGACCCATTCCGACGCGGTATTGCGCCTGAATATCACTGGGTACGGCTCGTGGGGTGTCACCATTTCTGACGGGTCAGCAGCAGTTACACGCGAGGCGCCACGCAAGCCTACGAGCACGCTCACTATGGGTGCCAATACGTTGGAGGATGTGCTCTTGGGACGCCGCAGTGGAGTGGAGGCTTTCCTCGAAGGTGATCTTGCTACGCGGGGCAGTTTGGCCACCGTACTTCAAGTGGGTGGTTCGCTAGCCCCGCAAGCGGAGCTGCCCACGCGGCCGAAAGCGTGGGAGGTCCAGGCGTCCGGCGCCCGCACCGCGTACCTCGAAGCGGGCCCCGAGAATGCACCCCCTGTCGTGCTGCTGCACGGGCTGGGAGGGACCAACGCGACGATGCTTCCCGCGCTCGCCGCGCTCGCCCGCGAGTACCGCGTGCTTGCGCCCGACATTCCGGGTTTTGGCGCGTCCGAAGCACCGCTGTGGAACTACACCGCAGCGCGCTTGTACCGCTGGCTCGATGGTTTTCTCAGGGTGACAGGCACCCGCGGCGCGACGGTGGTTGGCAACTCGATGGGCGGCAGGCTGGCGCTCGAACTCGCCATGCACGATCCGGTCGCGGCGCGGGCTTTGGTACTGCTGTGCCCGGCACCCGCGTTTCGCCGGTTCCGGCAGCTCGTTCCCCTTGTGAGGTATCTTCCGGTATCGCTCGGCGCAGCCGCGCGGCTGAGTGTGCCGCGCTCGCTTATCGTGCGTTCAGCGAAGATGATGGTCGCTCACCCCGAGCGTATGCCCGAGAGTTGGTTCGAGGCTGCCGCGGACGAGTTTGCGCTCACCATGACGCACTGGCGCCACCGGCGCGCTGCCCTGTCTGCACTCGCGAATATCTACATCGAAGAGGCCTTCGGGGCAGACGGCTTTTGGGACCGGTTGCGCAATGTCGCGACGCCCGCGCTTTTTGTCTGGGGCCAGGATGATCGACTCGTGCCCGCGAAATTCGCCCGGCACGTGGAGCAGGCCCTCCCGCGCTCAGAATCCGTCGTACTCAGCGACTGCGGACACGCCCCACAGTTAGAGCTGCCGGGCAAGTCGATGGCAATTACTAGGGATTTTCTTGCGTCCACGGCGGGGCTCTCGGCGCGACGCTGTGCGGTTTGCTAAGTCTGCACTGCGGGTAGCCACGCCTGCATGGCGATAACCAATGCGTCCTTATCCGCAGCGCGTTTCGGGTTCCGGGCCGCGACGCGTATCCGTGGCGGCCCGGACAAACGAATATTTCACCCCCGCGGCGAGGGCTTCACTGGCAGGGCCACGCTCTTCGCACCTGCCAGGCTGCACCGCGCGGGTGAGGCGAACGAGTTTCGATGCATCGCAAGGCTTTCTCGAGCTGTTGGACTTCCCGATGGCATTCCCGACGCGCTGGGCCTGGCCATTCGAATTGCTTCGGGCCGGGACGTCTGGCGCGCCTAGCGATTCGTCCAGCTGCCTCGTGGACGAGTTGCTTGTACAGCTCTCTCATGCCATATCGCACTGGCGGAGGGCTGGAGTGGGTGTTTGCCCGCGCTGCCGGCGGCAGAACGGTCCGCTGCCGTGACGGGGCTGCAACCGCAGCAGTAGCTGCAGCGCCGTTGCGGATCCAGATTTTCTCGTCACGGCGACCGGAAACGGTCGGCGTTCTCCGGGGCGAGATCACGCTGGACACGCCTAGCCATAGCTCGTGGTCATTCGACCCCGGCCTGAACCAGCCTCATGCGTTCCAGTTGGCACCTAAGTGGCTTGCCCGGTTGCGAACCGCTGCGTACGAGGGCAGCCGGGAAAACCGCGATGGTCCTTACGCTACGCCGCCGACTCGCCGGGCTTGAGCAGAATCTTCACCGCGCCGTCCCGCTTCTCCTGGAAGATTCGGTAGGCATGCGGCGCGTCATCGATGGGTAGCGTGTGAGTCGCGAACCCCTCGACGCCGAGGACATCGTCGTCACGCAACAACGGGAGAATTTCGGGCGCCCAGCGTTTCACGTTGGCCTGCCCCATCCGCAGCTGGATTTGCTTGTCAAACAAGGTGAACATCGGTATCGGGTCCATCGCGCCACCGTAGACCCCGGCGAGTGAAATTGTTCCGCCCCGACGCACTGCGTCGATGGCGTCGTACAGTGCCGCGAGCCGGTCTATGCCGGTGCGCAAGAGGGCCTGCTTAGCAACCGGTTTCGGAAGCATGCCCATCGCTCGGTGCATTTGCGTGACGACCGGCGAGCCATGTGCCTCCATGCCGACCGCATCGATCACCGCGTCGGCTCCACGTCCGGTGGTCAGCTCGCGGACCGCGTCGCCAACGTCGTCAACGCGTGCGGAATCGATCGTCTCTGCCCCGCGGTCCTTCGTGCGCTGCAATCGTTCGGGCACCCTGTCGATCCCGATAACGCGCAGGCCCCGATGCATCGCTATACGTGCTGCCATATCACCGATAGGCCCGAGACCAAGTATCGCGACCGTACTCCCCGGCTCGGGACCGGCATACTCCACGGCCTGCCACGCGGTCGGCAGCACATCCGACAAGTAGAGGTACCGCTGGTCATCAGGACCGTCGTCTATCTTGATCGTGGTGCCGTCGGCGTGCGGCACTCGCAGGTATTGAGCCTGGCCGCCGGGTACCCTGCCGTAGAGTTCGGAGTATCCGAAAAGTGCTGCACCCGTGCCATATTCACGGACCTGGGTGGTTTCGCACTGGGTCTGCCAGCCATGTTCACACATGAAGCAGCGCCCGCACGAGATTTGGAATGGTACGACAACCCTGTCGCCCACCGCGAGCGTCGTCACTCCCGAGCCTACGTCGACCACCTTGCCCATTGGCTCGTGCCCGAGTATGTCGCCGGCGTGCATAAACGGTACGAGCACCTCGTAAAGATGCAGATCAGAACCGCATATCGCGGTGGTGGTCACTTCGATTATCGCGTCGGTGCTTTCTTCGATTACCGGATCGGGCACCGTTTCCACGGTCACGTTGCGGCGCCCTTGCCATGTCACTGCTTTCATTCTTCGCTCCTTCCCGCCCCTGGAACGGATTCTTGTTGATCATTCGTTGCGCCCTTCGGCGATTAGCGCGAGCCGGCGGAGGCATTCCTTGTTGCGAGGTGCTGCGAGCTTTTCCTGCAGCCGCTTCGGTATGGCCTTGAACGGCGCGGTTACCACGCATTCCTCCAGGGTTATCTCGCAGCCTTCAGGTATTTTCGTTAGCGTTAGTCGCACCCGCGCCTTGCCCATCGGCCAGGTGTGCGCCTCCAGTTCGAGCATGCGGCCAGGATCCGCGGTCACCACTTCGGTGAAATCGTCATTGAGAAATGGCCATAGGCCAACGGAATGATGAAAGCGGCTGCCTTCGCTAGGCCAATGCTCATCCACCGCTCTAATCCGCGACGATCCTACGACCCAGCCGGCGAAAAGCCAGCCATCGCACAGTATGTGCCACACCGCATCTGGAGACGCATGCGTGCGAAATTGTGATGCCATTGTGTATCACCTCACGTTATTCCCCCTCCCGGTTCTGCTACCCATTCCCGCGTACGCCAAACGACGAGGACTAAGAGGTTTATCGCCGATGCCCGATGCGTAGTCCTATGTGAGATGCCGCAAAATGCGCATCTTTGACAGTTCTGATCAGGAGGCATCCCAAATGACACAACGTAGCGGTACACGAAACTCATTGACCTCCACACCGGTGCAAATCGGCGCACTGGTTGTCGGTGTTGTGTTCCTGCTCGCCGGCATCATGGGGTTCATCCCTGGGATCACGACGAACTACGATGCGATGACCTTCGCGGGTCACGAGTCTGAGGCTATGCTCCTCGGCATCTTCCAGGTCTCCGTGCTCCACAACATTGTTCACTTGCTCTTCGGTGTCGCAGGTGTCGCCATGGCACGGCTTGCAAGCAGCGCAAGACTTTTCCTGATCGGCGGCGGGATCATCTACCTGGTGCTGTGGATCTACGGGCTCGCAATCGATCACCAGTCGGAGGCGAACTTCATTCCCGTGAACACGGCCGCTGACTGGCTGCACTTCTGGCTCGGCATCGGGATGGTCGCACTGGGCATCCTGCTTCCTATGCTGAATCGCGGGCGCGCAGGCACCCGTCCGACGCACCAGTTCGAATGACACGCCGACACACAAGCACGAGGCGCCTTTCGAGAGAAAGGCGCCTCGTGTGGTACTCGACCGGTTCCGCGGGCTAGGTGAATGCCCCAGCGAGCGCACTGCTCGACAGCGC
The DNA here is from genome assembly GCF_026041215.1 of Hoyosella sp. YIM 151337. Lineage (GTDB taxonomy): Bacteria > Actinomycetota > Actinomycetes > Mycobacteriales > Mycobacteriaceae > Hoyosella. Next base: position 333,258 of record NZ_JAPEIQ010000039.1, on the reverse strand, counting down.
CGCATACGCGAAGAAGAGCGCGAGCAAGAACCACCCTGCACCCTGCCAGAGCGGCCATGTACCCCCACGGCGCCATACCCGGTAGGTCTGCACAAAGGCGCCTATTCCGCCTAGGAGCAACACCCCAGCGGGAACGAACGTGAGTATGGCCGCATCGGCGCCGCCGTCCTCTGGCGACGTCCACACTGCGAGTGCACCCATGGTGATCAATGCAACTGCAGTCACCGTAAGGGCGTACGCGGCTGCGCCGCGGAACGTCTGCGGGTCCCAGAATCGTTTCTCGACGTCTCGTGTCATCGCGGATCACCTACCATGCCCCGAATAGACTGCCTCCAAGGTAAACGGCGACAACGAGAAATGCGATTGCGATCACCGCGGCGATCACGACTACCGCACCCCCAGCAGCCTTCGGTTGCGGGCCAGTATCGGGGTCGTGCTCCTCATGCACGAGATGCGTCTGATCCTCAGCCGGTGGTGTCGGTTCAGGTGTACGGTTCGTCGGTTGGTCTCCCTTGTTTTCCATTTTCATACCACTCCAATCATTGTCGACTGCGCGCGTCAGGGCAGTGCTGCCGTCGCGCAGTCCTTCAGCCGTGCAGCTCGCCGTTGTCAACAGGCTGAGCACGGCTTTGGGACCCGAACTCCCGGCCGTTCGCTGCAGTTGCGACCCGGTTCCGCGCCGCTTCACGCCGCTGAGCAACGTACGAACGTTGTAATAGTCCCCGGCTTCACACAGCGCGTCGGTCGTCTTCTCGAGCAGGATGGCCAGCATCGCGGTCGCAGGGAGCTGTTCGCGACGCACGGGGTCGATCAGCGGACCGTTGAGCCCAAAGCGGGCCGCCGCCCACACGGCAGCGTCAGCCCACTGCTGGTCAATGTCGGGCGGCGCCATCCCGCTTTCCGCATCGCGCAGCGCGCTTAACACGATCGCCCGGCTGAGCACGGCCTGCAGTGCTGAATCATCCGCTGTCAGCCCGACGTCTGAGGCCCGAATCTCGATCGTGGGGTATTTGTCCGACAAACGAGCGAGCCAGAAGCAGGTGTGCTGGTCCTCAAGAGCGCCCGCCTCTACGAGCCCTGTGACCGTGGCATCGTATTCAGCGGCGCTGCGCAGCAGCGGCGGCAAACCCGCGAGCGGATACCTGCGCTGCATCGCGATCCGCCAGCTCGAAAAATGCGTGTCGGTGTCCAGGCAGTAGGGTGAGTTGCCCCCAATCGCGACGAGAAGCGGCAGCCAGGGCCGAATGTGACCGAGAACCGCCACAGCCACATCGCGATCCGGAACTTCAACGTGTACGTGCGTCCCGCAGCCTTGATAGTGCTGAGCTGCAGCGCCGTAGCGTTCGAACATTTTGCGGTACCGCGGGTCGTCGACCGGCGTGTGCAGCGGGGACGCGCCCGGCGGCAAACCTGCGGGCACCACGGCCAAATCCAACTCGTGCGAAGCCGCGGTGAGCCGCTTCCGGTTCTGCAGCAAGCCACTCGTGATCGATTTCAGCGAGCGAGACGGTTCGGTCGCCACCTCGACCTGAGTGCTCTGCAGCTCGGAACGCGCGCTGGAGCCTGAACGCTCAAGCATTTCAATGAGCGCTGGTGCTCGTGCAGCCAGCTCACCGGTACGTACGTCGTAGAGAAGGAACTCCTCTTCGACTCCGACCCGTAGCGCGTTTTTTGCCGTGTCGCCGGGATCTTCGAGAGGGTCCACCTTCAGCACGTTCTTTCCACCTGCCCTCCGCCCTCAAAGGGTGTGCGCAGCGGGCTTTTCCCGGGAGCGCGTGGGTTGGCGATACCCCTCCGGACCGGTGCCGAAACCCCGGAAGCCGTTACCGCAGACAACGAAAGAGCGAGGTGCGCACACCTCGCTCTTGCTGTTTCGATGAGTCAGCTCGCTTGCAGCGTGCGCACGCGCCGTTGTTCCTGGATTGGCTCCGCTGGCAGCCCAGCATCATCGAGCGTGACGACATTCGGTGCGGGCTCGTACAGCTGCAGGCATTTCGCCACCACGCGCGGGGCGAAAATCGAGAGCGAAATTGATCTTTTATTCGCGAGTGCTGCACATTCGGCGATTGCCTCAATACATGCCACGCTACAGAATCGGACTTGCGAAAGGTCGAGCACCGATGGTGTGCGCAATTCCAGCAGCGCGAGCAGTTCTTGCTTGAACTCACCGCACCGGGCAGCATCTAACTCGCCTTGGATGACAAGTGAGACACGCCGGCCACTCGCCGGTGTTCGCGTTTCGGTGACAGTCATCATCCACGTGGGGTCGGACTGATGGACGTTGGTCATTCCAGCTCCTCGCATAGCAGTCCGGAAGACTGGAGACACCGGAGGAGGGCTGGGCACACCCGAGCCGCTCCTGAAGGTGCACCGTCCAGGCTTACCGCTTGTGTCGGCTGCTGGCTCAACCTCCTTAAGCATCCCTCGCAAACGGGCCCTAACGCAAGCAAATCGCGAAGTCTTTTTCGGTATTTTACTAGCGCATTACCATAATCGTTGAGCCTTCAGTTAAAAGCGAGTAACTGACAGTCTGATGCCATTGCGCCCGCAAGCGGGTGTAAAAGCTCCAAATTGGGGTAGCGCATTGAGCATGGAATTACTGGTCATTCTCGCACTCGTGATCTTCGTCGCGGTCTGGGCACTACGCAGGCGCGGGCGAAGTTCGTCCGCAGACACGCAGCCACCGCACGGCAACCCACCATCGTGAGGAACGTATGCGCGAACACGGCGAATCTGTCATCAGCATCACTGAGCTGCCACCGCGTGATTCCACTGGCTACGTCGATTTACGTTCCTACGCTGCCGTCGGTGACGGCCGCACGGTGGCACTGATTGCGCATGACGGCTCGGTGGACTGGTACCCGCTCCCGAACATCGATTCACCGCCGGTCTTCGCCCGGCTCCTCGACAGCGCGAACGGCGGAGCGTTTGAGCTGCGGCCTGAGGGCGAATACGACGTCACACGCAGCTACCTTCCTGGAACGAACGTCCTCCGTACCACGTACACCACACCCACGGGCAAAGCGACAGTCACCGACTCGCTGAACACTGGCAAAAGCGGCCGGCTGCCATGGGGGGAGTTCGCTCGCCGCATTGACGGCGTCGAGGGCGAAGTTACGTTTACCTGGCGGGTAGCACCCGGCACCAGACTCAACCGCGTGTCGCCCTGGGCTGACCTAGCGCCACAATGCCCTTTGTTGCGAGTAGGCGATGTCACGCTCGGCGTCATCGGGTGCGCGGACGACGAAGTCACCACCGACACTCGTTCGGTCAGCGGCCGTCTCACCGTCGAACCTAACGAGCACCGGCTTGTTGCCCTCGTCTCTACCCGTCACGAGCCTCTCCCCTGCCCCGACCCGAAATACATCACGGATGGCATTGAGCGCACCATAAAGTACTGGGAATCGTGGTCGCAGGAGCTGCACTACGACGGCCCCTGGTCTGGTGAGGTGCTGCGGAGCGCGTTGGCCCTCAAGTTCCTGACCCACAGTCACGCGGGTTCCATCGCCGCCGCGGCGACAACGTCACTGCCCGAAAACCCCCAGGGCGGAAAGAACTGGGACTACCGCTACGCGTGGGTCCGCGACGCCGCCTACACGCTCCACGCCCTCATCCGCTTCGGCGAGCGCGAAGAGGTCCACAACGCGGTGAGCTGGCTACTCCGAGTGATCCGTAAGCAGGGACCGAATCCCGAGGTGTTTTCGACCCTCGAGGGCGACACACCGACGGATGAGAAAGAGGTCGACGCTCCCGGATGGCGGAATATCGGGCCGGTCGTTGAAGGCAACCGCGTCGGCGGTCAATTGCAACTCGGTGTCTACGGCGATCTCTTCGAGATGGTCGAACTCTATCTCGAAGGCGGAAACGTCATCGATGAACCCACCGCCCGGTTGCTTGGCGATGTTGCCGACCGCACGTGCGATGTGTGGCATCGGCGCGACGCGGGCATCTGGGAACTCACGGAAGACCGCCACTACACCAGTTCGAAGATGGGGTGCTGGCATGCGCTCGACTGTGCGGTCAACCTTGCTGAAGCGGGGCAACTCGAGGGGCAGGTAAAGCGCTGGCGCAGTGAACGGGACGAAATCAAAAAGTGGGTCAATAAGCACTGCTGGTCGGACGACCGGCAGAGTTACGTATGGTACGCGGGTTCTGACGAACTCGACGCATCTGTTCTGCTCCACGCAATGACAGGTTTCGACACGGGCGACCGGATGTCGCGCACCATCGATGCGGTACGGGAAGACCTCGGCGATGGCCCCCTTCTTTACCGCTACGCCGGAATGGACAAGGAGGAAGGCGCGTTCGTCGCGTGCAGTTACTGGCTGGTCGCGGCGCTCGCCGAAGTGGGCCGCAAAGATGAAGCAGAACGGCTGATGGCGCAACTCGTCCCACTGGCTAACGACGTGGGGCTGTACGCCGAGATGATTCAGCCCGGCGACCTCGCTTTTCTCGGAAATCTCCCGCAGGGCCTCAGCCATCTCGCACTGATGACAGCGGCGCTCACACTCGTCGAACGGTACTGAAGGGAGAAGCTTTGAGCCTCATAGGATTCCACGCATCCCACGAACAGATCAGCCCTCAGCAGCTTCTCGAGGATACGCAGCGCGCCGAAGCGGCAGGCTTCGAAGCGGCAATGTGCTCGGATCATATCGAGCCATGGTCGCACGCTCAGGGACATTCGGGGTTCGCCTGGTCATGGCTCGGCGCCGCGCTCGCGACCACGGGTCTCTCGTTCGGCACCGTAACCGCGCCCGGATACCGCTATCACCCAGTTGTGGTCGCCCACGCTGCCGCGACACTGGGTGTGATGTTCCCCGGGAGGTTCTGGTTCGCGCCCGGCAGCGGTGAGCACCTCAACGAACGTGTCTCTGGACATCCCTGGCCTCCCAAGGAAGTTCGCCAAGTCATTCTCGAAGAATCGATCGACGTAATTCAGCGCATGCATCGCGGAGAAACAGTGACGCATCATCGTCATATCTCAACGGACTCCGCGCGGATCTGGGACGTCCCCGAAACACCCGTACCGATCATCGTTCCAGCGCTCACTCCCAAAACGGTTCAGCGTTTCGCTGCGCGCGTGGACGGGTTCATCACGGTGAACCAGCCGCTCGATGACCTCAAGCGGATGCTGGGCGAGTTTCAAGAGCGCAATCCGTCCGGGCGCTCAGTGCTCCAAGTCCATCTGAGCTGGGCGGAGACGGAGGATATCGCGTGGCAACTTGCTAGCGAACAATGGCGCACGAATGTCCTGGAGCCGCCGCAAATGGCCGAGCTTTCCACACCCGCTGAGTTCGAGGCACTGTCGCGCGAGGTGGACGACGACACTCTTGCGACCGGAGTGAATATTACTGCCGACCTGGGACGGCACGCGGAACTCATCAACGAATACGCCGCCCTCGGCTTCGATGAAATCTATCTCCACCACGTCGGACAGGACCAAACGCCATTCATCGACGCATTCGGTGAACATGTCCTGCCGCAGCTAGGAAGCTGAGGTTCACAAGCACAGCTGATCACTGCGGCCCGCACGAGCCTCAAGTTCTGCGATGGCTCGAGTCCGTGACCAGCCGGTCGCGGCGAGAATATCCACCACAGCTGACCTGATCTGCATGACCAGTACGGTGCGTGTGTGCGAGGCGCTGCGATGCCGTTTGCTGGTGTCGTCTCTGGTAGCGGACACGTCTTCTGCGACGTCCAGCACGGCAGCACGCAACCGTGCCACGTCGGCGGTACCTGCCGCCCACTCGGGTACCCGGGATGCCGTCCGCGCCACCCGCTGCAGCGCTTCGGCAAGCCTGCGGTCAGCTCCCCCATGCGGGTGCCGCACCAGGTTGCCTGCTGCACGGCAGAGCGCGCGCGCTGTCGCGGTCATCAGTTCGGCTGATTCCGACAGCGCGGTTGCGCGAGAGAGCGCGGTGCGGGCGCGCACCCGCTCTTTCCGCGGCAGGAGGAGCATTCCGCTGCTCATGCGCTCCCGCGCGTTCGAGAGAGCCTCGGAAAGACCTCCTGCGGACCGCTGGAGTTGTGGCACTCGTTCAAGCGCCTCGTTCGATGCGGCAATCGACTCGGTTTCGACCGCGTCAGCGACCTGATTCAGAATCGCGGCGTAATCGTCAACGAATCGGCGCGCCGAGGTCGCGAGGATTCGGTCCGGATGACCCGGATACAACGACGTCAGCGTAAGGGCCACCGCGCCGCCAATGACAGCGTCCGCTAACCGGATCCATGACGGCACCTCCAGGATGGGGCCGACCGCCATCACGACAACCGCGGCGACTGCCGCTTGGTTCACCAGCAGTGTGCTTGGGCGTATGGACGCCGCGATCACCACCGCACCGAACACCGCGCAAGCGAGTTGCCACACCCCTGGCCCGGCGAGCCAGACGAGGACTTGCGCGACAGCACCACCCAGGAAGACTCCAAGCGCGATCTCGATAGCCCGACGCCGCCGCTGGCCGACTGTCAGTCCTGTACAGATGACGGCCGCGATCGGCGCGAAGAACGCGCCTTCAGGCCCGAACGCGACGCTCGCGACTCCGTATGCCAGCCCGGCAGAAAGCGCGGCGAGCACTAGCAAAACAGCATGCTCGCGCACGTTGCGCGCCGCGGTGCGAATCATCCAAGCGGTAACCCCGAGTCGACGGACAGCGCCAGCGCCGTCTGCCTGGTATCAAGGCGCTTGACCTGAACCACAATAGGTGCGCCACACGTGACGATCATGGCGTATGGAGCGTCGAGCGGCACTGCTTCCGGTTCGATGAGATCGTTGACCCGAACATGCCGGACCCGCTTAGCGGGCACGGCGATGTGATAGGGGCCAACCGGCTCGCGATCCTCGTGGTAAACCGTCACCGCAGCGCACACGTCGGTGCCGCCCGCGTTCAAGATGCACAGTTCATCCCGGCTGGTGAATTCAGGTTCTGGCCCGGTCGCTTGCGGAGGTATGTTTCCGGCCGTGAACACCCAGCGGCGGTGACCTATCGGTGGGCATGTCATGCGCCGCTCCTCAGTCCAAGCAGTTCGGCGAGATAGTCGTTCAAGAAGACTCCGGCTGGGTCACATTCCTGCCGGAGTCTGAGAAAGTCATCCCACTCGGGGTACATTTCACGCAGGTCGGCGGCGCTGCGGTAATGCTTCTTCCCCCAGTGTGGTCTCCCGCCCCCGGCAAGGAATATCGGTTCGACATCGCGGAAGTACTCTTCATACTCCAGGCTCGCGTTTTGCAGCAGCGCAATCGTCATAGTGGGCTGGGGCGCGTTCGTCAGCATCGCTGAGTCTTGCGCGATGGTACGTACGAGGACACGCCAACCTACGCGATGCCTGTGCCGCGCTTTGACGCGCTCCCGGACTGCCCGAAATACGTCGAGACCCTCCTCCAGAGGGACCATGTACTCCATCTCGTCGAACTTGAGATCGCGGAAGTTAGGGATGATCTGGTAGGACGGGCCCGACTCGTCCTTCTTCAGGGTCCCGGGCGGCACCACATCCGGCTCTTCCCCCGGGGGCGTCAAGATGCGCACCTGCGCGAGATCACTTCGCGGATACCAGTAAAAATCGACGTGGCGGCATGCACGAGACAGTTCACTGAAATGGTCGAGCACCCAGTCGATGTGGGTCATCCAATTCTGTCTGTGCAGATGGAAGGCGGACCGTACTCTCAACCGTAGCGCGGTGAGGATGCCCAATGACCCAAGTGCCAGCTGCGCGGCCCGCAACACGTCGCCGTTCCCGTCGATAGCATCTCCCTCACCGAATTCGACAACACGTCCGGTACCGGTGACGAGACGTCCGCCGACGAGGGTCGACGACAAGTTACCCAGGTTGCGACCGGTGCCGTGCGTTCCGGTGCCAATCGCTCCGGCGATCGTCTGATAGTCGACATCGCCCAGGTTTTCCATCGCCAAATCATGCCCGGCCAAGGCGGAGCCCAGATCCGACAGACCTGTGCCGGGCAGGACGGTAGCCGTTCCGGCCCCGGCATCAGCGGCCTCCAGTCCGGACATGGCGTCGAGAGACACTAACGTGTCAGGCGTTTCGGCAAGTGGGGTCGACGAGTGACCAGAACCCACCGGACGGAGTTTGCCACCGCGCTCGGCTGTTTCCCGCACGAGCGCGGCGACCCCGTCCTCCGAACTTGGCTGACGCAGCTGCGCTGCGTCGAACCTCACACTTCCGGACCAGTTCACGAACCTTTCCATTACCGAACAGCGAACTCGATCCCGAAATTGTTGTACGTTTCGGGGAGATCCTCGTTCGGGGTGAGCACCGGCTTCGACGTTAGTTCGAAATCGGCGCTGAGTATGAGCTGCGCCAACAGCGTGCTCGTGACGAGCAGCACCACGTTTTGTCCCGGGCATTCACCTGGCCCGGCGCTGAACGGAACCAGTGCGGGTTCCCGCTGCGCGCGGCCGTCGAGCCAGATTTCGGGTTCGAACCGGTCGGCATATGTGAGACGCTCAGCATCGCGGTGAAACGCTGCAGCCAAGATGAGCACGGCTGTCCCTGCAGGGATGGTGACTTCTTTGCCACCGTCATGCTGCCAGTGAGTGTCCTCAGTGCTGTCCCTGATGATCACTGGCGTTGTTGGCCATAGCCGCACGGATTCTTGCACGCACGCACGCAGGTACGGCAGCACCTGCGGCAATCCCCCGCTAAGTGCTTCGGCATCACCGCGCGCTGCCGCCATTTTTTCTGGATGGGTTGCGAGCAGCGCCAGGGCCCGTATGCTCGCCATCCCAGCGGCGTCGAAGGCGAAGAGCCAGTGCGGAATCTGCCCGATCTCCTCTTCGCGATCGCCTACACCTGGCAGCGACCCTGCGAGCGAATCGGGGGGAGCGTTCTCGACATACTTGTGCAGGCGCTCGGTGAACTCGTCTCGCAGGCGCTTCCGGCCTGGCCGGAAATACGCCCAGTTGCCGGTGGCGCGCAGGTGCCACAGCATATCGGTGAGTTCGGAATCATCTCGGGCCGCGGGTCCGAGGACGACCGTGCGCACAATCCGCCACCACGCCCGTGTGAATTCATCCGCATCCAGCGTGCCTACGACGCGGGCGTGCTCGCACAGGTTTTGCGCTTCCTGCACGACCCGGTACACGATGCCCTCCGCGGCCGCGTGGATCTCATCGGTGAAGCCCAGCGCGCGTTCGTTCGTCTCACGACGGACTTCGCGCTCTTCCCCTTCTGAGATCAGCGACCCGTGCGGCTGGAACACGCCGAGCGCGGCCTTTTTCTCCTGGTTTGCGGGGTGGAATGGCTCCGGGGCGCCACTGAGCACCGCGCCGACGTCAGCGTGATCGAGGATGATCGCGAAGTTGCGTCCAAGCAGCGAAATTTCCAACGGCTCCGCGCCATGCTCCGCACGGAGCTTTCGCACTTTTTCGACGCCCGGCGCATCGGCCTGTACCTTCTCGAGGAAGGACATCACCAGCCGACGCCGGGCGATGACGCCCGACGCCAGCGAGGGGGCGCCGAGCTGCGCCATGAGCGCAGCTCCTTTCACCCCACCGATTCGGTGCTCGTCGTTTCGCTTATCGACCTCCTGATCGCCACTGGAAGATGGTTTCAGCGAGGTCATATTCACATGCCCCCGGTGTCTGCGTCACGGATTTCGGTGTCTGCTTCGGCTGGGTCTCCACAGACCTCCAGCAGCCTCATCGTTGTCTCTTCGACCTCAGGATCAGTGGACTCGAAGGTCCGGTCCTGCTCTTCCTCCAGGTAGCTCGCGACTGTGTCGAACTGGTCGGCCTCATCCTGTTCGATGAAGTCCCCGCAACGCGTGTCACCACCAGTGGCGAAGAAATCCTCGACCTCCTGCTGGGTGTCGTCCCAGGTATCACCGAGGTCGTCACCAATGCCATTGCCGTTGGTGTCGTTCACACCCGGCTGGTCTGGCTGCTCAGGTGGCTGGTCTTCGGTCCCTACGTCGTTGCAGCCGACCGCCAGAGCGAGAGGCAGCGTGCATGCTGCTGCGAGTAGTCCTTTTTTCGTCGTCGTCCGTCGCATGTCAGCCTTTCTGGTCTGCGCCATGTGGCCGTCAGTTACCGGTGATGGCGTCTTTCGCTTTGTGTGCCGCGTCTGCGGCCTTATCCTTGGCCTGCTTGGCCTTACCGGCGATCTTGTCGCCGGTACCTTCGTCCTTTAACTCGTCGTCACCGCTGGCTTCGCCCGCCGCTTTTTTGGTGCGGCCCTTAAGTTCCTCGCCCTTGTGCTTCATTTCGTCTGCAAAGTCAGACACCAGTTGCCTCCTGTGTTGTTGCGACTTACTGTTCTTCGGTTGTGTTGATTGCTCACCAGGCCCCGGTAAGGGCCCCAATGGCGATTGCGATGACCACGATGGCAGCCACGACAAGTAGTGCCACCCAGATGTAGCGCCGATTAACCGGCGGTGTCTTCGTGAGGACGGGCTTTTTCTCGCGTACGACTCGGCTGCCCGGAATATCTGCCCCGGGAGCCTCCTCACCGCGGGGATCGTGCCGGTTCGGGTCTCCGGCTTCGAAGTCGATCTCTTCGTTCACTCGGCCCGAAACATCCGCCTCTTCGGCAGGCGGCAGCCTGATTCCTTCGGCCGGACCGCGGACTTCGCCGCGGTCACCGCGGTTTTTCTCGGTCGGCATAGCTGTCATCCTTTCGGCAGAGTCGATTCGATGACATGTGCTGCATACCCATGATCACGTCGCCCAAACCGGCAAACAGGAGAAATTCCCTAGGACGTACTCTGCGTCAGCACACGCGACGGCGCCGGTACGACGTGCAGGTAATCCCGTTCCGTCTCCATTGCCACTTGGTCCCACGAGTACCGCGCGACTGCGCGGTCGCGGCCAGCGACACCCCATCCTTCGGCAACTGAGGGATGCGCGAATATTTCGCGCAGGCTGTTCAGCAGCAGTCTGGGGCGCTGCGGCGGAACCAGCAAGCCGGTCACACCATCCACGATGGTGTCGAGGAATCCGCCGACAGCGTGCGCTACGACAGGTACGCCGCAGGCCATCGCTTCCAGAGGAACAATTCCAAACGGCTCATACCAGGGTGTACACAGTACGACATCGGCGGACCGGAGCAGGCCCGGCATATCCTCGCGCGGGACCTGCCCGATGAGGTGGACGCGATCACTGATGCCGAAAGTGGCAGCGAGCCCCTCAAGGCGCTGCGCCTCCGGATCATCCTTGACCTTCCCCTCCGCGGGTCCTCCCGCAATGATCAATTCAGTGTCGGGAAGTGCGGACACTGTCCGAATCGCAGTCTCAAATCCCTTTCGCGGTACGAGCCGTCCGACGCACACGATCCTCTTGCGGGTACCTTCAGTGCGGCGGCCCTCCGCGGGGGTGAACATCTCTAGGTCGACGCCGCACGGCACGACCGAGATGTGGTTGCGCGGCGTACCCATACGGGCGAGTTCAAACGCTTCTTCAGAGCTTGTCGCGACGACGCGCGACGCAGACTTCGCAACCACACGCTCAGTGCGGATGCGGTCGTCTGGGCTGGTGTCCGCGTTTCCCTGGAATTTTCGCTTGACGATGCCGAGGGCGTGAAATGTCTGCAGCGTCGGTATGCCAAGTGCCCGCGCAGCGAGCTGGGTCGCGATCCCCGACATCCAGAAATGCGCATGCGCGGCGTCAGGACGGACTACCTCCCAGTCACGACGCAAGAAGCGTGCGAAATCTGTCATATGCGGCAGGATGTCATCTTTCGCAATTATCTCTGGCGGCCCGGCCGGCACGTGGACGACAGTGTAGCCGTCGTCGCTTGTCACGCGTTCCGGCAGCTCCGGGTCATCTCTCCTCGTGTAGACAGTAACGTCGTGGCCGCGCCGCACGAGAGCTGCGGACAGCGCCGCGACATGGACATTCTGCCCTCCCGAGTCAACAGTGCCCGGAGTCGCTAGCGGACTCGCGTGCTCCGATACCATTGCGATGCGCATCTCATACCTTTCTTGCAGGGGCCTCACTGTCTGGCCACGACTTCCGCGAATACCACGTCCCAGTCGGCGAGGTAACGATCCAGACCGAACCGTGCCTGGGCATACTGCCGTGCGGTTTTCCCCGCCACACCGCTCATTTCACGGTCATGCATGAACCCTTCAGCGGCCGCCGTGAGAGTGCCGACGTCCGACGAGACACACCCCGCTTCCGGCGGAATGACACTCGCCGCCTCCGTGGCGGCGAACACAACAACGGGCATACCCATGTACATGGCTTCGACGAGCGACAGTCCCAGTGATGTCCAGCGCGCGGTATGGACATATACGCGCCTTCGCGCCACCGCCTGATGCAGCGCTGGCGGAGCCAGGTCACCCTTACCGGTAATCCCCCCACCGACCGCACCAGCGAACTCTTGGCTTCCCATTCCGAAGAGATCTACTGGCCCGACGGCACCGAAATCACGGAGCATGTCACTGCCCGTCACTCGAGCACGCCGGCCTGGTTCATTAATCATCGCGGCCATTCGCGGCAGATCTCCGCGGTAGCGAACACCCGGGTCCGCGATGCCATGTTCGACCACGAATGTCTGACACGGCCCGTTATCCCACATCACGCGGTTGAAGTGCGTGACATGCACGAGCGGTATATCCCGCGCATACTCAGATTGCGCCAATGGGTGCACCGCATCCGCGCTGCCGGGGCGTGGCGCATTGTGCTCGACGTACACGGCCGGGACGTCGAGACCGGGCCGTCTGCCGAGAAAGACCTCCGTTAACGCCAGTTCTTCGGGACGCTGCACAACGACGAGGTCAATCTGCTCGCTAGCTAGTGCAGCGGGACTGGACTCGATGGCCGTCGCGGGCCATGCACGCCCAGCGCGGCCGCGCAGCCATTGCCCGCCGCCCGGGCCCGCCGGAATCACGTACCGGTGCGATCCGCTCACGAATGCGGTCATCCACGAACCGTGCACGTGCCACACGAGTATCGAGAGTCCGCTGAACCCTTGAGCCATACGCTGACGCCTACCCCACTGCGAGCGCTGTGAAACCCCTATGTGTGATTCGGCAGTCCTGAGAAATAGGGACAATCCAAATCGCAAATAGAGGATTAGAGATCGCCTGGTGCGGTACCCCGCCGGTATGACGTCGCTCTGGCTTGAATCACGGACGGAGACTGAACCAGCGCCGCTGCACTCCGTCGACTTCAGCGCCAGCCCCGACGTAGTGATAGTCGGGGCTGGCCTCACTGGTTTGGTGTGCGGCCTGGAATGCGCACGTGCCGGTGTGAGTGTCACCCTGCTCGATGCCTTCGGCGTCGCTGAACTCACCACCGGGCTTACCACTGCGAAAGCATCGTGCCTCCAGGGAAAGAAGCTCACGGAGATAAGCAAAACGCATGATATGGACACGGTCCGCGAGTATGCCGCGGTGAACCAGTCCGCCCTGGCCTGGTTGCGCGAGTTCTGCGCCGAGAGTGGTGTAGACGTACAGACGCGCGCCGCATATTCGATCGCGCAGGACGCGTCGACACTCCCCGCGGTCGAGCAGGAGGCTGAAGTCGCGCGGGCAGCGGGACTCGCTGTGGAATCAGCGCGCGGGGCACCATTCGATTTCGCGCCGTTCCCGATCGCCGGTTTCGTGTCGCTGAACGAGCAAGCCCAGTTCGATCCGGTGAGTGTAGCGCTCGCGCTCGCGGAGGAGATCCGCGCGCGCGGCGGTCAGATTTACGAAGGCATTCGCGTATTGGGGGTGAGCACGTCCGGCTCCGCGGTCGTACACACCACAGGTGGTGATATCACGACTGATCGAGTGGTGCTCGCAACCGGGACACCAATCCTCGACAGAGGCGGGTTCTTCGCGAAGCTCGAACCCGAACGGTCCTACCTCACCGCGTACGCGGTGCCCAGCGAGGCACTGCAGCCGGAAGGCATGTACATCTCCATCGATGAACCCGATATCGCACCCACCCGGTCGCTGCGGTCCGCTCCGGGTCACTTGCTTGTCGGCGGCAACGGCCACGTCGTTGGGCGATCAAGCAATACCCGGGCCAACGTGCGCGACCTCATCACATGGACGGGCCACTACTTCCCCGAGGTCGCCCCGACCCACCAGTGGTCTGCCCAGGATTACAGCAGCGTTGATGGACTGCCCGTCGCGGGCGCCCTTACGCCGACAAACTCGACAGTGCTTTTCGCGAGCGGTTACGCCAAGTGGGGCATGACGAACGGGGTGGCGGCGGCCCGCATTCTCGCCGCGCGCCTGACCGGGCGCAGTGCGCCAGGCGAAGATCTCTTCGACAGTCAGCGTTCGATGGCGGTACGGCACTTCCCGAGCTTTGCGGCGCTCAACGCCAAAGTCGGCCTCAACGTGGGCAAGAGCTGGGCTAAGATTGCCCGCTCACTTCCCCAGCCGCCCGCTGAGGGGGACGGCGAGGTACATCATGACGGTCTCCGGCCCGTAGCCACAAGCACCGTAGATGGCCAGACACGAACAGTCTCCGCGGTATGCCCGCACCTTAAGGGCGTGTTGTGCTGGAACTCCGCGGAGCGCAGCTGGGACTGTCCGCTACATGGCTCACGGTTCGCCCCCGACGGAACTCTCCTCGAAGGGCCTGCCACTCAGGATCTCGCTCAGAGCTCAACGCCGAACTGGAAGGGAGCTGTTAATCGATGAATAACGCTGATCTGAAGAAGCGCCTCGACGCGACCCACGGCCCTTTTGTATCGATTTACATCGATGATTCCAACAACACAGAAGATGCGATCAAAAGCCGCGAGCTTCAGTGGCGAGCAGTACAGGACGCGCTGCGGGACCAGGGGACGCCCGACGAGCTGATCAGCAAAGTGCCGGAACTCGCCGCCCGGCGTGAACCACCGATCGGCCGGCGCGGGCGAGCGCTTATCTTCACCAAGGATGTCACCGTTGTCGATGAAGAACTACCGGTGGCACCCCCTCAACCCGACGTACGTTTCGCGATCATGCCGCACCTGCTCCCCCTGTTCGAGTTCGGCGCGCCGCAGCAACACATCCTCCTCGCGGAGGCCGACCGCAACGGTGTCGACGTCAGCTACATAGATGAGTACGGGCACGCCATCGATTTCGACAGCGAAGACCAGGACCGCCATCCGATCCACAAGGCCGCGGTCGGCGACCGCTTCAGCTGGGCGAAAGTACAGGAGCGCACCGAGGAGATGATCGAGCGCAACTACCGCGACACGGCGACATACCTGGCGGAAGTGGTCCGCGAAGTGAAACCGTCGATGCTCGTGCTCAGCGGCGAAGTGCAAGCCCGCACCGGGATCGAGCGTCACTTGCCGGAGGACGCGAAGAAACTCACACACTCCGTAACGGAGGGCGGCCGAGCGGAAGGCACCGACGATGCCCGCCTGGCAGACGCGATCACAGATCTCGTGCAACAACGTCGCGCTGAACGCGTCGCTGAGGCGCTCGAGCGGTTCCGCATCGAATCGGGACGCAGCTCCGGGTATGCGGTCGACGGAATGCGTATCGTCGCCGCGAATCTGCAGCAAGGCAACGTCGACACTCTCCTCGTGGCGAGGCCGTTGACGGAAACACAGCCATCACCTGCCCAAACTGACACACGCGAGGAGGACGCTGTCATTGCGGCGACCATCCACCAGGGTGGCGAAGTGGTGGTCTGTTCGCAAGACGATGTGAAGTTCAACAACGGCTTCGGTGCGATTCTGCGCGCCCCCGCCATGGCAGTAGGTGACGGTTAACGCCGCTACCCCACGTAACGGCGGGCCTTCGAACGCCGTTGACTCTCTTCGAGGAGCACGAGCCCGTTCTCCACGTCCGGCGGCACGACGGCGCGTTCGCGCCAGACCCACCCGGCGCCGCGCAATGCTTCGGCAAGCGCGGCGACGGTGGCGCGGTCACGAGGCGCGCTCGACAGAATCGCCGCGCTGCGCCGCAGGGCTGAGCGCACCGGGCGCCGCAGCCACAGCGTCCATAGCGTATTGCGAATCCCGAGTTGCCGGCGCCGCCGCGCGTCGCGGCTCCGTGACGGGTAGTGGCGAATGGTCACGTCCGGATTCCACACCATCCACCATCCGGCGCGCGCGAAGTCCAGCGCCAGGAGTTCCTCTTCACCGCCGAGCCAGAACCGCGGGTGAAACCCGCCCGCCCCGCGGAACGCCTCGACGCGAACCGCGGTGAGACCAGCCATGATCCCTAACAGCGCGGGGCCCGGAAGCCACGCGGGCGCTGGTACCGGGGAGTCACGCATCTCCGGGGTTATCGGGTCTTCCGTCGCGGCTTCGCCCACCAGGCAGCGCCCGGTAACCGAACTCAAACCCGGATATGCATCGAGCAGATCCGCCGCCCGGGTCAAAGAACCAGGATCCCAGCATGTGTCGTCATCGCAGAACGCGACGTACGGGGTGCGCACCTCGTTGACCGCGATGTTGCGGGCGACCGCACCACGATTGTCAGGAAGCGCTATCAATTGTGCCTCCGGGTATGCACGTGCCACGAACTCCGGGGTCCCGTCGCTTGAGCCGTTATCGACGACAAATATCGGCGCTTCACCCAGGCCTATCATGTGCCGCAGCGTCCGATCGAGCTCGTCCTTACGGTTGTGCGTCATGATCACGACGCTGATCCGCGGCCTAGCCATCCTCGGCGATCCTTTCCACCATCCTGATGCGCTGCTCAACGTGATGCGGTACGGGGCGCCGTCTCGCAATAGCACGCGGGAGACGCATGAGTGTGCCCCCGAGCGCGGGCGCGAGCCTCCGGTCACTGAACACAGCCTGGGTCAGCCGCGCTAGTGCTTTGCGTACTTGCCCGGCTGGCCGGCGCATGATGGCCGTCAGCACTTCGTTCCGCCGCTCCAGCACGATGCGGGCTTGCGGGTCCGCACGCGTTGGCGACGGATAATGATGCGCCACAATGTCCGGAACGTAGCACTGCTGCCACCCGCTAGCCGCTAGCTCATACGCGAGCAACCGCTCCTCCCCGACGAACTCGAGAACGTCGCTGAAGCCGCCGCACTGGCGCAACGCGAACGCGCGTGCCACACAGCCGCACGCAAGGAACCCGAGAACCTCTGGCCCCGGTGCATCAGGGGACCTCGGTAACGGGCTGTCTTCCAGAAGTGCGTTCACGGGGTCATCCAGTCCGCGGGGGCCGACAAGCACGCGTCCCGCGATGAGTCCGACGCGCGGGTGCTCCGCGAACATGTCTTCCGCACGGCGAAGCGCATCTGGCGCCCACCACGAATCATCGTCACAGAAGGCAACGTAGGTCGTTCGAGCTCGCCAGATTCCGAAGTTTCGCGCCACCGCGCCTTTGTTCCGGAGCAGGCGGATGTATGTGAGGTAGCCGGGCGGATAGTCCCCCACATGGTCTGCCACCACATTGGGCGTATCGTCCGCTGAGGCGTTGTCAACCACAATGACCGGACAGAGCGGAGTGAGCAGGGTGAGCTGCCGCAGTGTGCGCGCCAGCTCCGGCGCCCGGTTGTGTGTCGCGATCACCACCGTGGTGTCAGCCATGCTGACGCTCGAGGGTTCACTCACGCCAGGTCTCTACCCAACACGGCCCGCGCCCAAACTGTCCGATGTTTATACAGAAGGTGGCAGGGTATCAGCCGACCCATGCACCAATTGGACGTTCCTGTTGTGGTTGCGGGCGGAGCCGGTTTCATAGGTTCACATCTGTGCGAAGCTCTGCATGGGTCAGGCGCCGCTGTCGTGTGCATCGACAATATGGTCACCGGCTCTCCTGAGAACATTGCTCACCTTGTTGGTGATCCGCGCTTCGCGCTGATCGAACACGATATTTCGCAGCCTCTCCCGGCCACATTGCCAGCAGCAAGTGTCGTGTTTCACCTTGCGTCTCCGGCTTCTCCATTGGCGTACGGGGAACATCCCGTCGAGACGCTCGAAGCCGGTTCACTTGGCACGTTCAACCTCATGCGGTACGCGCAGGAGTGCGGCGCGCGCTTCGTCCTCGCGTCGACAAGCGAGGTATACGGCGACCCGCTCGAGCACCCGCAACGGGAAACCTACCGCGGCAATGTCAGCCCGGTTGGTCCCCGGTGCGCCTACGACGAAAGCAAACGGTTTTCGGAAGCGGTCGCGGCGACTTTCGCCCGCTATTTTGGTGCGGATGTGGGCATTGCCCGAATATTCAACACGTTCGGCTCCCGCATGCAACGAAACGACGGCCGGCTCGTTCCGGCAGCAATGTGCCAGGCTCTCACCGATGCACCCATTTCGGTGTACGGCAGTGGCGAACAAACGCGGTCGCTCTGCCATGTTTCGGATACTGTGGCTGGGCTGCTGGCCCTTGCACGGTCGGCCCAGTTCGGCCCGTTCAACATCGGAAATCCGGACGAGATGCCAGTCCTGGAGATCGCGCAGACGATCCGCGACCTCTGCGGTTCGTCCTCGCCGATCATCCACACCGATCCGGTTGACGACGATCCGCGTGTGAGGTGCCCCGATATCAGCCGCGCGACGGAGCAACTCGATTGGCAGCCGGAGGTTGCTACACGCGATGGCCTGCTCCGCACAATCCCGTACTTCCGCGCGGTTGTCACCGCGGCGGCGTGAGCAGGCTGCTGCTCTTCACATCAGGAGGTTTCCAAGGTGCGCGTCCTCGGTATCAACGCGGTTTTCCACGATCCCTCAGCGGCGCTCGTTGTCGACGGCCGAATCGTCGCTGCTGCGGAAGAGGAACGCTTCAGCCGCCGTAAACACGGTAAGCGGCCAGTTCCTTTCGCTGCGTGGGAGTTACCGGAGCAGGCCGCCGCATGGTGTCTGCAGCAAGCGGGACTTTCGATCACTGACATCGATGCTGTCGCCTACTCGTACGATCCGGCGCGCGCCGACGATGACGGCCCGGCGACCGACCCCGTGTGGGAACATTTGCGAACCCACTTTGCGCAGCGTGCCCCCTATTTTCTGCGCTCTGTTTTCCCGGACTTCGACGTCTCCGCTTTTCAGCATGTTCGGCACCACGTCGCACACGCGGCATCGGCCGGACTGGCTGCCCCATTCGGTGACTGCGCGGTACTCGTCACCGATGGGCGCGGAGAAAGCACCTCGGCGCTGGCTGGCGAGTATCGGGACGGCAAGCTCGATGTCCTCTCCGAGGTGGCGCTGCCGCACTCGCTGGGCTTGTTCTACGAAGACGCGACCGAGCACCTTGGCTTCACCCGGTCGAGCGACGAGTACAAGGTCATGGCCCTCGCGTCATACGGCAGCCCCCGCTTCGCTCCTGAACTTCGCCTCCGCGTCCAGTATCTCGCCGATGGCACGTTCCAGACAGAACATGTCGATTTCGGCCATTTCCTGCCACGCCGCGCACGCGGCGACGAGTTCACAGCGAAACACGCGGACTTCGCAGCAAGCGTGCAACTGGTGACCGAAGAAGTGTTGTTGCGCATGTGTAAGTGGCTGCACCACCGCACCGGTGCCCGCAATCTCGCAATGGCGGGCGGTGTAGCACTCAACTGTGTTGCCAATACCCGTGTGCTCGATGAAAGCCCGTTCGACAACATCTGGGTTCAGCCTGCGGCCGGGGACGCGGGCACTGCCCTCGGCGCTGCCCTCGCGGTCGCGGCTGAGGGAGGCGACGCGATAGAGCCGATGCGGACTGCCGCTCTTGGGCGCGGGTTTACTGACGCCGAGATAGAAGCGGTGCTGCAACGCGCGAAAATCAGGTACGAGCGGCCTGATGACCTCGCTCATGCCGTCGCTGAATGCCTCGCCGACAACGCGATCGTCGGCTGGTTCCAGGGGCAGGCCGAGTTTGGCCCTCGCGCGCTCGGGCAGCGCTCGCTGCTCGCACATCCCGGCTACTCCGACAACCTCGAGCGTCTCAATGACGTGAAGGGCCGCGAACAGTTCCGGCCTATCGCGCCGATGGTGCTGGCTGACCGTGCCAGCAGAATCTTCTCCCGCGGCCCACTGCCGAGCCCGTACATGCTGTTCGTTCACGACGTAGATCCAGATTGGCGCCATCGTATTCCCGCGGTGACACACGTCGATGGGACCGCCCGAATCCAGACGGTGTCCGCGGCTGAGCACCCGGTGCTTGCGCGCACGCTCGAACAGTTCGAAGCCCTTACTGGACTGCCCACGGTGGTGAACACGAGTTTCAACACGGCAGGCCGACCGATCGTTGACAGCCCGAGAGACGCACTCGAGTGCTTCGGCGCGTCGCCAATCGACGTACTCGCGATCGGCCCGTTCTTGGTGCGGCGCCCATGAGCGCGTCGTACAGCATCGTGATCCCCACGATCGGCCGTGAAAGCCTGCTCACGTTGCTGCGCAGCATCAACGGCGCGGCGGGGCCACGTCCTTCACGCATAGTGGTGGTGTTTGATCGCGCCGATCCTGCGATGGAGCAGTCGGCGGCGCGGTTCGGTTGTGAAATCCGGCGAAGCGGCGGCCGTGGACCCGCAGCGGCCCGGAATGTGGGCTGGCAGGCGGTGCGCGGTACCTGCGACTGGGTGGTCTTCCTCGATGACGATGTTTCGGTGTCGCCCGAATGGTGCTTACACCTGAGCAAAGATCTCGCGGCGGCTCCGGCTCACTGCGGCGGGATTCAGGCGCGGCTTACGGTTCCGTTCCCTGCAGATCGCAAACCCACCGACAACGAGCGCCGCACGCTGGGCCTAGAGAACGCCAGGTGGATCACCGCTGACATGGCCTACCGCAGTGCGGTGCTCGAAGCCGTCCGCGGCTTCGACGAGGCGTTCCCACGCGCTTATCGTGAAGACGCCGATCTCGCGCTGCGGGTGGTCAGCGCTGGCTACAGCATCATTCGCGGTGACCGGCTGAGCGTGCACCCGGTTGCGCAGGCGGGCTTTTTCGCAAGCGTGCGAGCGCAGCGCGGTAACCGTGACGATGCGCTCATGCGGACCAAATTCGGTGACGCCTGGCGCCGCCGGTCAGGGGAACGTCCCTCCAGATTGCCGTACTACACCGCAATCACTGGGGCGCTCGTCACCGCGGTCGGCGGCGCTCTCGCGGGCAGACGCCGCGCGTTGACCACAGCATCCGCGCTCTGGCTCGCGCTGACCGCGCGGTTCACCCTTGAACGTGTGACGGCGGGGCCCCGCACGCTCCGAGAGTGGTGGCAGATGGTCGTCACCAGCGGGCTAATCCCGCCGGTTGCATGCATGCAGCGGTTGCGCGGCGAATGGGATGTGCGCACTGGGCGGGTGCGTTCCAGTGCTCTCGCGCCGCGGCCGCTCATCCAGGCGATCCTGTTCGATCGGGATGACACGCTGATCCGCGACGTGCCCTATCTCAATGACCCGGACGGCGTGACCCCGATGCCGGCGGCGCTTGAAGCAGTCGAGCGCGCCCGCCAGGCGGGGTTACGGGTTGGTGTCGTCTCTAATCAGTCCGGCGTCGCGCGCGGCCTGATCACCATCAGGCAACTCCTGGCCGTCAACGAGCGCGTCAATGCCGAATTTGGCCGCTTCGATACCTGGCAGATATGTGTGCATGGCGAGGACGACGGTTGCGGGTGCCGTAAGCCGTGCCCTGCGATGATCCGGAACGCGGCACGCGAGCTCGGGGTGCCGGTGGAAAGCTGCGTCATGATCGGGGACACCGGGGCGGACGTCGACGCTGCGCTGCGGGCCGGTGCCAGAGCGATCCTCGTACCAACACGACGGACGTTGCAACCCGAGATCGAGGCCGCGCAAGAACAGGCGCTCGTGGCGGAAGACCTCGGAATGGCCGTGTCCATGGCGATCCAGAGTGGTGCGCGATGAGTGGGAAGACGCTGATCTGCCGCCTCGACAACATGGGTGATGTCCTCCTTACCGGCCCCGCCGTTCGTGCGGTGGCCGCGAAAACGGGCCCAGTGACGTTCCTCGCTGGTCCCCAGGGAGCTGGTGCAGCCCGGTTACTTCCCGGCGTTGATCAGGTGCTAACGTGGGATGCGCCCTGGGTTGGTTTCCACCCGCCGCCCGTAGCGGCCAGTGATATCACCGCGATTGTTGGTGAGCTTGCTGCCGGTGCGTTCAGCCGGGCGCTGATTTTCACGTCGTTTCATCAATCGTCACTGCCGCTGGCGCTGCTCTTGCGGATGGCGGCGGTGCCGTGGATCGGCGCGCACAGCGACGACTACCCCGGGTCGCTGCTCGATTTGCGTCACCACAGTCCGCCCGCGATTCCCGAAGTGCAGCGCGCACTTTCGCTGGCCGCCGCAGCGGGATTCACGCTGCCCAGCAGTGATGCGGGAGAGCTTCGGATAACGAGGCCCGCCAGTCAGCAGGCGTTCACCGAATCCGGCGACTATCTCGTCGTGCATCCGGGAGCATCGGTGTCTGCGCGACGGCCTTCCGCCCAGTGGTACCGCACCGTCCTCGCAGCGCTGCGGGAGAGCGGCTACTCCGTGGTAGTTACGGGCGGACCTGGGGAGGCGGAGTTCGCTGCCGACGCAATAGGCAGCACGTTGGGCGTCCGGAACCTTGCTGGTAAGACATCGCTCGAATCACTCGCCGCGGTGCTCAGCCGGGCAGCAGCGGTCATCGTCCCAAACACCGGGCCCGCGCATCTTGCAGCGGCGGTAGGAGCGCCCGTCATCAGCTTGTTTGCACCGGTAGTGCCGGCCAGCCAATGGGCGCCGCCGGCTCACAAACTGGTCATCCTCGGTGATCAGTCGGCACCTTGCCGAAACAGTCGCGCACGGGTCTGCCCCATTCCTGGGCATCCCTGTCTGGATTCCATCCCTCCGGAGGACGTCTTGTCGGCCGTTGCGCGGCTGTACCGCACGACTCAGATTGGAGAACTCGTGCCATGACCGCACTCCCGAACAGCGTGCACGCTCATTTCGCTGATTTACAGAAGGCCCTCGACGCTACCGCCGCCCATGCGGACACGGTGGCCCGCTGGGCGGCCGAACTCGCGGCCATGTACGCCGCGGGCGGACGCTTGCTGACGTGCGGTAATGGCGGCAGTGCGGCGGAAGCGCAGCATCTCAGCGGCGAACTTGTGGGCCGGTTTCATTCCGAACGCGCACCGCTGTCCGCTATAGCGCTGCACGCCGACACGTCCGCCGGCACGGCGATTGTCAACGACTACGGCGAAGAGCAACTGTTTTCCCGGCAAGTGCGAGCGCACGCCCGCGAGGGTGACACTCTGATCGCACTCTCCACGAGCGGTACGAGCCGCAACGTACTCGCCGCTGCTAAGACAGCGCAGGAGGCTGGCGTCAAAGTCTGGGCGCTGACGGGACCGGCGCCGAATCCGCTGGCCACCATGGCCGATGATGCGATTCCCGTTGACGCCACATCCGTAGCAACCATCCAGGAGGTGCACTTAGCGCTGGTACACGTGCTGTGTGCGGCGCTGGACGAGCAATTGGGAGTGCCCGGATGAGCCAAGCACCGCTTGTAGTGCTCGGCGACGTGTTGCTCGACCGTGACATCAACGGTGTGAGCACCCGGCGTTGCCCCGACTCACCCTCCGCGCCCGCCATCGACGTGACGCAGCGGTCGGAACGTCCCGGTGGCGCGGGCCTGGCCGCGCTGATCGCCGCGCGTGCGGAGCACCGCGTCATCTTGGTTACCGCGATGAGTGACGATGATGAGGCACAACGGCTCCAGCAGCTGCTCGCCCCGCATGTGACACTGTGCCCACTGCCAGCGACCGGACGTACGACTACGAAAACCCGGGTGCAGGTCGAAGGCCGAACCGTCGCGAGAATGGACGACGGTGACTGTCGCGCTGATATCGCAGCGCCGTTTGGTCGCACAGTACTAGACGCTCTTGCGGGCGCCAGCGCGATTCTGGTTGCAGACTATGGCCGCGACGTGACGCGGCATCCCGCCCTGCGTGATGCCCTCACTGCCCTCGCCAGCTCGATCCCGATCGTATGGGATCCCCATCCCCGCGGTGCAACACCAATCCCGGGCTGCGCACTTGTCACCCCGAACCTCGCGGAAGCACGCACGTTCAGCGGCAGTGCCAGTGGCGCTGCTGAACACGCCACGGTCCTGCGACGGACATGGTGCGCCGCTGCGGTTGCGGTCACCGCATCCGATGAGGGCGCTTACGTCAATGACGGGCACCGCACCACGCATGTCAAAGCACCCCGCTGCGCCACGTTTACGGAAGGACTCGACGTGTGCGGAGCGGGAGATTGTTTTTCTGCCACCGCTGCCGCCCATCTGGCAGCAGGCGCTGACAGCGCGGGAGCAGTGACCGAAGCGGTGCACGCGGCGACGCAGTATGTTCTCCGGGGCGGCGCAAGCCGACTATCGGTGGACGTCACCGCGCGCAACCGGCCTTCGCGGGCTGGCCTCGATAGCGACCCATACGCGATTGTCCAAACATTGCGGGCGAACGGACGGCGAATCGTCGCCACCGGGGGCTGCTTCGATCTCCTCCACCGCGGACATCTCAGTTTGCTGCGTGCAGCCCGTGCACTCGGCGACGCGCTCGTTGTGTGTCTGAATTCCGACGCGTCGGTCCGGCGGCTAAAAGGCGCCACCCGCCCCGTCCTCAGCGAGGCTGATCGGGCACAAACACTGCGCGAACTCGCAACTGTCGACGCTGTGGTGATCTTCGACGAGGACGATCCCCGCGAGGTTCTGCAACAGCTCCGCCCCGACGTCTGGGTGAAGGGCGGAGATTATGAACCCATTGATCTCCCGGAGGCTGATGTGATTCGCCGCTATGGCGGCGACATCGTCATCGTTCCCACTGTCGGGGGCTACTCGACGACGTCGCTGCTTCGCCGCCTGCAGGCGGACGGCGCGCGACATTCGTCCTGAACGCAACGGAAGGAAGCGGTTGTGACCGAATCCATTACTCAACAGGGTCCAGAAGCAACGCAAGAAACGCTAGGTAATGTGCTCATCACCGGTGGGGCATCCGGCCTTGGGGCTGCTGTTGCCGAAGCGGTACGCGCGGCTGGCGGTACTCCGCTGGTGATCGACCAGGTCGCGCCCCATCCGGACATAGTCCATTTCATTCAGGCAGATATTGGGGACAGCGAAGCCGCGGAGTCCGCTGTGGACGCGCTCGCCGAACGCGCGGGTGGTATCGATGCGGTGTTCACCGCAGCGGGGGTGGATTCGTGTGGGCCACTGCACAAGGTTCCCCGCAAAGAATGGGAGCGGGTGATCCACGTCAACCTGCTGGGGACTGTGTCGGTGGTACGGGCGGCACTTCCGTATCTGGAACGGAACGCCGGCCGGGTGGTTACGTGCGCGTCCACACTGGGCTTGCGTGCGGTGAGCGACGCGACCGCCTACTGCGCCTCGAAGTTCGCTGTCGTGGGATTCACCCGCGCGCTCGCTGCGGAAACCGCCGGGCGGGTCGGTGTGACCCTGCTGGTCCCCGGTGGCATGGAGACCGCTTTCTTCGACGGCCGGGACGAGCAGTACAAGCCGCCGCCGGACGCGATGCTGAACAAACCTGCCGATGTTGCGAAGGCGGTGCTTTTCGCACTGCGCCAGCCGCCCGGCTGCGAGGTTCGGGAACTGCTGGTATGTAGTTCCACTGAGGGCTCATGGCCGTGACCGGTACCGCCGGCATTGCGGATGCCCGGCCTGTCGTGCTGGTGCTGCGCGCCCTCGGCCTCGGTGACCTCCTCACCGCGGTTCCCGCGCTGCGCGCGCTGCGGCGACAATACCGTTCGCACAAGATCATTTTGGCCTGCCCCGCACCGCTGCGGCCGCTGGCGTTACGCACTGGCGCGGTGGACGCTGTTATGCCGACTCCTGGGCTTGGCGGTCTCCGCTGGGCTGCGGAGCCTGTCGACGTCGCCGTCAATCTCCACGGCTCCGGTCCAGAAAGCCACCGCGACCTGTTACTTGCGGCACCACGCAAGGTCATCACGCATCACCACCCGGCCTTCCCCGAACTAGGTGGCGTGCCGTGGTGTGCGGGCCAGCATGAGGTGGTCCGGTGGTGCGGACTGCTGGCCGGATACGGCATTGATACTGACCCGCAGGATTTGTGCCTGCGGGCCCCGGCTCAGCGTTCACCGGCAGCGGACTGCGTACTCATCCACCCTGGCGCGGCAGCGGAAGCTCGGCGGTGGCCGGCGGGCCGCTTCGCTGAGGTTGTCCGCTGGCTCCATGGGCGCGGTGAACACGTCATCCTGACTGGCTCCGTGGCGGAGCGGTCGCGCGCACTGACGGTTGCGCACGCGGCAGGATTGCCCGAGAGCCGGGTCCTCGCTGGACGGACGCAGATGACGGGGCTCTGCACACTCGTAGCGGGCGCACGACTAGTCGTCTGTGGAGACACCGGAGTCTCGCATCTGGCGACCGCCTTCACGACACCGTCAGTCACGCTTTTTGGCCCAACCTCGCCCGCAGAGTGGGGCCCGCCCCGATTGCCCCGCCACCGCGTCCTCTGGGCCGGACGCCGCGGCGATCCCCACGGCGCGACCACTGACCCTGGGCTGCTCGCGATCTCAGTGACCGCCGTGATCGAGGCCGTCGAGAACCAGCTCGGACAGCGCCACACGATTGCCCGAGGTTTGGATATCGCCCTGACTGGGAACCCTTAAGCAGTCCGACGTTGTGGAGGAAGACCATGAAGGAACCCGAATACGCCGGCCGTGAGGAAGCATTCCACACCTCGGTGGGCCGTGGCATGGCCCGCCTGGCCTATTTACTCATCGGCTTCGCAGTCGTGGCGCTGCCACTTGGGCTTATCGCCGCTGCATCCGGCGAAACGACGCTGGCTGTGATCGCTGGTGTTTGTGTCGTTGTTTTCCTCGTCGCTGGTGGCATTTTGTGGCGCTGGCAGGCGAATCGCAAGCTTGCCACACATCCAGAAAAGACAAGTGACCGCCAAGTCTCAGCTGAAGGCAAAGGCCCGCTGGACATCTGAGCCCGCTGATTAGGCGTGGAAGCCCCTTTCGCAGCGGGGCTTCCACCGGTTAAGGCTGGCTTGCTTCCGCGTTAATCGCCTGGATACCCGGCGCTTCGCAACAGGCGTGCGAGATGCACCGCATTTCGCGTCATGTTGCCCAGCGTCCCGGCGACAGACTCCGGAATGGAACTGAGTTCCAGATAATCCGTGCCGCCCCGAGCCTCACCCACCCAGTAGACGCCGCCATACGCGGGAGTCGTGAAACCAAGGTCGTTCATCCCCTGGAACAGGTCGGATATCACTTTGTGTGCCCCGTCCTCGTTACCCACTACTCCCGCCAGGCCAATCTTGTCCCACATGATTGGACGACCATCGGTTTGAGTCTCAGACAGGTCAGCGTTCAGGCGTTCCAATACCCGTTGCGCCAGGCTCGAGGGGTGGCCGAGCCAGATTGGGGTGCAGATGGCAACAATGTCGGACTCCAGCACCTCCGCGCGGATCTCGGGCCATTCATCGCTGTCGTTGACCCTGTGTTCCACGCCAGGCGGAATTGAACGATCCGCAACTCTGATGCACTGGCCTGCTACGTCGTGTTCCTCCAACGCTTGCAGAATCTGCTCCGCGAGCAGCTGACTGCTCGACTCAGCTGGGCTGGGCTTCAGGGTGCATACGAGCGCGACGGCTTTCAACTGTGACACTGCGGCGGACCTCCTGAATCGGCTCTGATGGGCCAGGTACCCTCATCAGCTCTGAGTAATCCCGGTACCGCGTTCGGTGTGCGCGTTAGTCAAGTTCGACGGCCGCGACACTGGAGGGCTGCGCAACATTACTGGCGACGAATTCCTCAGCGACCGCCGAAACCTGCGTGTTCGTCTCTTGCGACAGTTTCACGAGCAGATTAAACGCTTCCGTGGCACTGATCTTGTACCGCTCCATGAGGATGCCTTTGGCCTGGCCGATGACGTCACGCGTGGCAAGCGCACTGCGAAACTGTTTGTCTCGTCGGGCGGTCCCGAGCGCAATCGCCGCGTGCGTCGCCAGGATGAGCCCGATTTCCTCCGAGTCATCGCTGAATACATCTGGCTCGTCCGAGTGCACGTTGAGCGCGCCAAGCAGCTGATTCTGCGTGAACAGCTGAAAGCACAGGGACGAGCGAACGGGTGTCTCCCTCATGGCCGTAGCGGTGAATATAGGCCAGCGCTCCTCAACCGAATAGTCATCACAGCGAATCATGTGTTGCTTCCAGGCAGAAGACAGGCACGGGCCCTCGCCGTGGCGCCGCTGTATCGCATCGAGCAGACTAGCGTCGCCGTCGGTGGGGGCCATCGATTGGATTTCACGACGGCCGGTGATCAGGGTGATTCCGACGTGGTCTGCGCCCGGCACCAATCGCAGCGCAGCCTCCGTTGTTTGTGCGAGCACCGCATCCAAATCGGCGCTTGACCCCCCGTGCATATCGCGCGCCAGATCAGCAAGCCGCAAATGTATATCGCGCGAATCAGACATGTCCTGGTCCACGTCTCCACCATACCCGCCCCACTGCACGACAATATCGCGTCGCGAGCTTGCGGTGCTCAGTCTCCTGTCGGCCGACGCAGCTCCAGATACTGGGAGATGTTCTCCGGCGCGACAATCACTAGCTCGATCTCGCGGGCTCGTGCGTCGGCGGCAATGCTCGCGATCTCTTCGATCGCCGCCACTCCGCAGAAGTCCAGTGACGACAGGTCAAGAGTCATGGCCACACCGAAATCGAGTAAGCGGCGCAACTGCACACCCAGCTCTTGTCTGGACGCCGCATCGAGGTCGCCACGCAGCTCGATCACATACAGAGATGTGCCGCGCGCAGTCTTAGCGGGCTGCACCCCGTCCGTTGGGTAAATCGTCAAACTCCACGCTGAACCCCAGCGACGCGCGGGCGAGACCATGTCGAGCTCCTAAACAGCTAGCAGAGAAGCCCACGATGCGCACCGGAACCTGTCGCATACTGCTGTCAGGTTAGGTCTCTCCGCCGCGCGCTGGCGCTTCTACTCCATACGGGCTGCTGGCTCAACCCCCAGCAAGAAATTATGCCAGCGGCGCCCATCCTGGCAAACCGGCTGCTCGGCACGGTTTAATCTTGCGGCCAGCGGGGAATGTTCTCTCCCATGAATGACCGCACTGCCGCCCTGCGTGGCATCGTCGAGGATGGTGCTCCTGATCGATTCAACGTCGCCCCCGCGCGCCTGCCCAGGGCCCGCGGACCCGTGACCAGCGGTCTGCTCGACGTGTTCGCGCGCGGCAACATCCACCGCAGCGACAATGACTTGCGGTCGCTCGCTGACCAGGCAATGTCGTCCGACCCCTTCGGCGACGATGTACAGCTAGCGCTGACTATCTGCTACGAACTCCATTATCGCGGCTTCGCTGAGCTTGATCAGCGCTGGGAGTGGTATCCGGAACTGCTATGGCTCCGCGCCGCGCTCGAAGAGCGGTTCGTCACCTCACTGCGTACGCGCATCCCGCAGCGCGACCCCGTCGATACGCTTGAGGATCTGTGCACGACTCCTGACACCGACGCCGAAGGCGTGCCACAGCATCTGCGTGACCAGGGAACCTGGGACCAGCTGCGCGAGTTCTTCATCCACCGCTCGATTTACCACCTCAAGGAAGCGGACCCCCACGCCTTTGTGATTCCGCGACTGACCGGGCAAGTGAAGGCAGCGCTTGTCGCTGTCGAGTTCGACGAGTATGGCGGGGGCAGAGCCGCGCGTATGCACTCGCAGCTGTACCGTGACCTGATGGATGCAGCGGGGCTCAATCCCCGTTACCTCGCCTACCTCGACGCAGTACCTGCGGAGACGCTCGCCACCGTGAACCTTATGTCGCTGTGCGGCCTGCATCGAGCGCACCGCGGTGCCCTGGTGGGAATGTTCGCGGCAGCTGAGATCACTACCGGCCCGTCCGCGAAAGTGATGGTCGATGCGCTCTCTAGGCTAGAAGCCCCTGAGGCATGCGTTGAGTTTTATCGCGAGCACATCGAGGCTGACGCCGTGCACGAACAACTCATGCGCAAGGACGTCGTCGGCGCGCTGCTTCGTTTCGAGCCGGAACTCACCGAGGACGTGAGCTTCGGGATCCACGCCAGCGAATACCTCGAAGACCGCTTCGCATCCAGATTGCTGCAGCACTGGCACCGTGGCTCGTCGAGCCTGCTGTCGGTGGCCTCCTGACGAGGCGCACACCGCTCAGTCTGCGTTATCCGCGCTGTTGCTCCGCCTGGCCCGGGCTTTGCGCCGGTGGCTGGTGTCGCACAGCGGATAAATCCGGCTGCGTTTACAGAGACACAGCGCCACCAGTACGCGATCTGATTCCACGATCCGTCCGTCTGGGAGCTCGATTCGCACTGGCCCTGGCACGAGCAGCGGTCCATCGTCGGTGTAGCGAAGGTGGCATACGGCGTCAGAGTTTGTCGGCACGGATCACCACTAACTCTTCGAGGTCCTGGCCGGGCTCGATGTAACCGGCCGCGGCGAGTTGCTGCGCGCGGCTCCGCATGACCGGACCGAACGGGATGTGCTCTCGCGCAACGACACGCGGAGCGAAGCCGGACCCACTCAGCGCGAGGAGTGACTGTGCCGTGTCGCTGATGGCCGAATGCACCATGAGCAGTGATCCACCAGAGGCCACCAATCGCGGTGCCGCCGCGCACAACTCGTCGATCACTGCGCGCCCGTCTGCCCCCGCGTCCCATTTCGCGCACGGTCGCGACCCATCGCTGCCGAACCACGGCACGTAAGGCGGGTTCGCGAGCACGACGCTTGCCGGGCTGATGCCGTCCATGCGTGCGAAGTCTCCTCGCCGGACGCGCACGGGCGCCCGCAACATGCCAGCATTCACGCGAGCGGATACCACTGCACGCCAGGAGAGATCGACGGCAGTCACCGCATGCACCCCGCTGCGGGCGGCAATTAGCGATAGATACCCAGTCCCGCAGCATAATTCGAGGACGGATCCCCGACCTGCGAGACCACTGCGCAGGTACTCGCGGGCGAGCATCACACTGTCCTCCTGCGGCCGGTAAACACCCGGCAGCCGGAATACTCGCGGCCGCACCGGCAGGCCGGGCGGCTCCGGTACGGCAGCAGCGTTCTCACGCGCAATATCTAGGGTCACGCTGGCACCTCCGCATAGTCGCCCGAGCTGGGACGGTGGACTGTGCGCGGAGTACCCCTCGCGGTCTCGGGGAAACCCCCTACACAAGATCACGTGGAATTCGCGAATCCCAATTCTTCGAAAACACCCGCCGGTCACCCTGCGTGCTATCGAATTCCCAGGCGTCTAGCTGGGCCGTCAGCCAGAAGTCTGCTGCGGTCGATGTCATCACGGTCCGAGTGTTGACCTCGATTTTCCACGTGCCCCGGGAGATCCGCCGGACAGTTTGCGTCTCGCCCCGCACCGACTCCACGTCGTTGTGCGTGAAGCTGAACCACTCGGTAGTCGCGCGCCGAACCACGGTGTCAGTTTCATCGATGCGGAACTCGCCCTGATCGTTGACGATTTCGAGAGTAGATTGACCGGAGGCGAGGTCGCGGATGAGTTTCCAGTGATGCTCGGGGGGTTCGAGCCGTGTGATCTCAAGTTCCGGCGCTGCCGCCGGTGGCCCAAACTGGCGCAGCGTCTCATCACGCGGCGATGGCGGCCGTACTGGCAAAGTGAGTTCACTTGTCGCTGGCTCGATCGACAGCGTCGCGGACTCAGGTGATGGCCAGGCGAGCGGCCAATACGAACTCGAGATCGCCAGCCGAATCTTATGTCCGGCAGGAAAGGTCTGGGCCACACCATTCAACGGCACTTCGACGTGGTACAAGCGTCCCGGTTCCAGCGGCTGCGGGGCGGCACTACCGTCTCGGTGCGTGAGATTGAGCAGACCGTAGGTTACCCGCGTGGCCTCCCCACTCGGCGCCACATCCGACAAGCGCACCGCCACCATTGCGACGGGCTTGTCTGAGCACACGGAGAGGCGCAGCTTCGGCAGCCCGAGGATTTCCACCTGTTCTGTGAGCACTCCCGTTTCGTAGACCAGCGCTCCGCCGTCTTCCTCACGCTGGTCGGACGGCAAATCGGGGGGTGCCGAGTATGAGGCCCATTTGCCGGCGAACATACCCACGCTGAGCGGAGACTTCACGTGGTGGCGCGCAACATGGGCGCGGCGGCCAGCCGATTCGGTGCAGCCGTCCATACCGAGTAGTGCGCCGTCGCTCAGTTCGAACCGTGCCGTGGTGATGCGATCAGCGGGCCATGCGTCCTCAGCCACCCAGCGACCGGGGCGTTCCTCGTACGCGGAGCGCGGGGGAACAGCTTCTTGCATCCACACTCGCATCGCGGGCTCTTTGTCGAGGCCGTTGTCGATGCCTTTCAGCCAAAAATCCCACCAGCGGACGACCTCATCGAGAAAACCGATCGCCGGTCCGGGCACGCCCGTGTGGGGATACTTATGTCCCCACGGTCCGATCAGCGCCTTACAGGGCACCTCGAGGTGCTCCAGAAGACGAAAAATAGCGTTGGTGTATCCATCAGCCCAGCCACCAACCGCGAATACCGGACAGGTGATGGCACCGTAGTCTTCGTTGACGGACGCGCGGCGCCAGTAGTCGTCGCGGTGCTGATGGCGCAACCACGTGTCGATCCATAAACCGCTGTCTTCCAAACGTTCCCGCCACATGTCACGCCAACGGTCCCCAACTATCGCCGGGTCGGGGGGCAGGCTGTTGAACGCGAACATCACCGTCGCTTCGGACAGGTTGTCGGAAAGGAGGCAGCCGCCCATATAGTGCATGTTGTCGACGTACAGATCTTCCGTGGCGGATGCGCTGATGATGGCTTTCAGTTCGGGAGGCTGTTTCGACGCGACCTGAAGGCTGTTGAAACCGCCCCATGAGATGCCCATCATCCCCACATTGCCGTCGCACCAGGGCTGTTTCGCGATCCACGCGATCGCGTCGATCGCGTCGTTGTGCTCGGTCTCCAGGTACTCGTCCTGGAGAACACCGTCAGAGTCACCGCCGCCGCGCAAGTCAACCCGAACGCATGCGTACCCATGTCCAGCGATGTAAGGGTGATTCAGCGCGTCACGCGCGCGGGTCACATCGCGCTTACGGTACGGGATGTACTCGAGGACAGCGGGGACCGGGTTGTCCCCGGCGTCGATGGGTTTCCAGATCCGCGCCGCGAGATGCGCGCCATCGCGCACCGGAATGAACTCATTCTCCGTCGATTCGATCGCGTACGGGAAATTCGTGATGGTCTCCATCCGTCTTCTCCTCCGCGTCTGGGCGCTTGATTTCGAAGAGCAACTGTGACCGGCACGCCTCATAGACGCGTTTGAGTTGCTCCGGACCGTCCGCGGCGATGTTCAACTTCGCCAGCCTCGACCGATACGCATCCTGGTGGGCTATTGCGGACAATTCCTGGCCTTGCTCCACTTCCAG
Source organism: Hoyosella sp. YIM 151337 (assembly GCF_026041215.1). Taxonomy (GTDB): domain Bacteria; phylum Actinomycetota; class Actinomycetes; order Mycobacteriales; family Mycobacteriaceae; genus Hoyosella. Next base: position 300,046 of record NZ_JAPEIQ010000039.1, on the reverse strand, counting down.
ATCCACCGATGTCCCGGGAAGCGTCTCAGCGACCGCGTAGATCTCCCCGGACGTCGGAACTTTGGTGACAACTCCCTTCGCAGTCGTTGTCAGGTAGCAATGCGCCGCAACACCAAACTTGCCCTGCCTGTACGGGAACTCAGGGACACGGCCTTGCGCGACATCGAGAGCAACAAGGTGATTGGGCGCGCCATCAACGTTGATGAACATTTCGGTGTGCGACTGGGAAATGCGCGTGTTGAACTCGACAACGCGCAGCAAGTCACGCTCCTCATCCCAGATGAACTCCGCATTGAAGCAGCCGTCCATGTACTCGATGTGCAAAAGGAACTTCTTCGCGGCCGCGATGGCCCGTTCCTGTACGTCTCGAGGGATGCGGGTAGCGGGATAGATAAAGGAATCGATCGCATGCGAGTCCGCTTCGATCGTCATATCGATCACGCCGTGCACGCCGATTTCGCCTTGCACCGCCCATCCCTCGATCGCGAACTCGATGCCGGTGAGAAGCTCCTCAGCGATACACTTGCGCGCGGATGCCTCATGGATCGAATCTGGCAGCCTCACTTGGTCGAGAACCACCGCGAAAGCATCTCCGATGTCAGAGATGCTTTCCTTGACGGCTTCCAGCGCGGCACGCAATTCGTCACGATCGCCGACACGGAAGCCCATCTGAGAGGAATGCGACTTCACCGGCTTGAGCCAGAACGGGTAGCTAATCTGCGCCTTCTCCGCGGCTTCGGCATCGAAAGGATCGATGAGCTCAAATTCAGGGGCGCACGCGGGCACACTGTCGCGCTGCTGCGCGCGGCTCCAGTACTTGTGCTCGCACTTAAGGACACTCTCAAGAGTGGGCGCCCGCAAGTTCAGATCAGCCGCGAGGATCGGTGCGAGCACGCTCGTCGGAAAGTCCCAGTGCGGGATGATCGCGTCGATCCTGCCGTCAAATGCGGCAATCTCCTCGCGCGCGGCGTCGAGCAGCCGGCCGAAGTCTATCTCCTCGACCGCAACAAGCCGCTCGTAATCAAGCAATGGCCGAAACTGCACATCGCGCGTCTGCTCCACCTGCTGGAGCAGACGGTGCTGTTTCTCTGTCATTCCCGGTACCAGCACAGTAAAGGACATGTTGCGCCTCTCCGTGTCGCACGCGACTACCGGCATCCGGGATTCTGTGGCGTTCACCGGACTTACGCAGCCGCACAGTTACTGATGAGGCGTGACTACCCGGACGAGCCACCGGCAAACACTGAGTGCGCCCACCTGTGCACGACGCGGTCAGAGCTCTCCGTCGACCCGCCCGCGCAGCTGGGTGAGCGTTTTCGCGAGCAACCGAGAGACGTGCATTTGCGAAATATTGAGATGCTCAGCAATTTGCGCTTGCGTCTTGTTTCCGAAAAACCGCATGACAATGATGGTGCGTTCACGGGCGGGAAGGGAGTCAAGGGCGGCACGCAAAGCTTCGTGATTCTCGAACTGTTCAAACTGGATATCTGGTTCTCCCACGACATCCATGAGCGGCTGCGAATCTTCACCATGCCCGCGCGCCGCGTCGACAGACTGCGCACTGAACGCACTGCCCGCCAAACGGCCCTGATCGAGCTGAGCAACCGTTATGCCAAGCTCGGCGGCGAGTTCTTCGGACGTGGGTTCCCGCCCGAGGCGCTGGGTCAGATGCGCGGTGCTGTCGCCGATCGCGAGATGCACCTCTTGCAGCCTGCGCGGCACTCGGACAGCCCAGCGCGTGTCCCGAAAATGCCGCCGTACCTCGCCCATGATGGTAGGTACCGCGAACGCCAGAAAGTCGTCGCCCACTTCAGGGTTGAACCGGTCGATCGCGTGAATCAAGCCAACCATCGCGACTTGGCGAAGGTCGTCGAGTGACTCGCCGCGGCCAGCGAACCGCCGAGAGATGTGCTCGGAGAGCGGCATACATTGCTGAATAATCTGGTGCCGCAACTCTTCCGCCTCGTCACGGCTGTCACCGAGTTTTCGAAGCTTGGCAATGAGATGGGGTACTTCTTTGTAATTGGGCTCATCCACCGGTGGTGGTCGCCTTCCGCTTCGCGATGCGTACCACGGTCTTGTATGAGTGCGCCCCAGAATCGGCCGCGGGAACGACCGGAACCTCGTCCCAGCTCAAATCGTCCGCCAGCGTTTTGACGATATGCCAGCGGAAATTCGTCGATTTCGGCAGCTGTCCAACCGCGTCGTGCGCGCGTAGCTCAATATGGAGGTACTCACCGTTTTCGGTGAATTCGCACTCCACGTCAGCGCCTTTTTCCGATATTTCTATGAGCGTCGCGGCGATTTCATCAACCGCGAGACGCAAATCATCGGTCGCGTCGAAATCGAAGCCGGCCGCGGTCGACACCAACTCCGCTACCCCGCGAAAAATATGCAGGTACTCCAAGTCCGCCCGAACAGCGACTCGAACCGACGCTCCACGTTGAGCATCGTTACTATCTGCTGCAGTCACTATCTCCCCCAACCAGGGTTGTTTCGAGCATGCCCGCTATTGAGCCTACATTGCGCATTCAACTATACCCGCCGAGCGGGGCACGGCCCCGGCTCCGGCTTATCGACGATCTTGGTCGGGGTACCCCAGCGCGCCGCTGTTAACCCGGCCATGCCGAGAACATTGCGCCCACCAGCCGACAGGATCCACCTGCACCACCATGCGGCGCCCGCATTGGCCGCAGAACCTCGGCGGTTCGAGACCTAACTGGGCCGCGGTCGGCATTTCCGCACCTTCAGCGAGGAGCTTTCCCGTGTAGAGATTGTACGTTTGGGTCTCCCCCAGCGGGCCGCCGTCCCGCTGGGGGACTTCCCGCGAGCCGCGGGACCGGTCCGGTACCTTTGCGCTAACCACGCCCCCGCTCCTAGATGGTGGCGTTGAGCGCCTTGATCGGCATTTCCAGCTCGCCGAGCAAATCGATGTCCGACTCCGCTGGGCGCCCAAGGGTGGTCAGGTAGTTGCCCACGATAACGGCGTTGATGCCGCCGAGCATGCCCTGCTTAGCTCCAAGATCCCCCAGTGTAATTTCCCGCCCGCCGGCGAAACGCAGGATCGTGCGCGGCAGCGCCAAGCGGAAAGCGGCGATGGACTTCAGCGCCTCAGTCGGCGAAAGTACCTCGAGGTCACTGAATGGCGTACCCGGCCGCGGGTTGAGGAAGTTCAGGGGAACCTCGTCGGGCTCCAGCACCGCGAGCTGGGCGGCGAACTCAGCGCGCTGTTCGAGGCTCTCTCCCATGCCCAGGATTCCGCCACAGCAGACCTCCATGCCCGCCTCGCGAACCATCCGAAGGGTGTCCCATCGCTCCTCCCAGCTGTGCGTCGTCACGACGTTCGGGAAATGCGACTTGGCGGTCTCGAGGTTGTGGTTGTAACGATGTACACCCATGTCCGCGAGTTCGTCAACTTGTTCCTGCGTGAGCATGCCGAGCGAACACGCAATGTGGATTTCGACCTCGTTGCGGATCGCCTCGATGCCCGCTTTGACCTGCGACATGAGCCGCGCATCCGGACCGCGCACAGCAGCGACGATGCAGAATTCCGTCGCGCCGGTTTTCGCGGTCTGCTTGGCGGCCTCAACCAGGCTGGGAATGTCGATCCACGCGGACCGCACTGGTGACTGGAATAGGCCGGACTGGGAGCAGAAGTGACAATCCTCCGGACAGCCGCCTGTTTTCAGGCTGATGATGCCCTCGACCTCGACCTCGGGTCCGCACCACCTCATCCGCACGTCGTGTGCGAGCTGCAGTAGTTCTTCAAGCCGCTCTTCCGGCAGCTGCAGCACTTCAAGTACCTGAGCTTCACCGAGCGGTTCGCCACGCTCAAGCACCTGCTCACGGGCAACGGCGAGAATGTCAGTTGTACTGATCTGAGCAGACTGTACGGGTGCTTGAGTCACTAAGATCTCTCCTCGTATTTCTTGCGCAACGCTAGTCAGTGTGCCTTACCGGCAGTCTTCATTGTGAACTGGGCTCCCGATTCAATAACGGAAGCCGCTCTGCGAATCCGGGCGTGAACCATGACCGGGCTTGGGCCGCGAACGAGGTATGCGTCAACTGCCCGCAGCCCTGAGGCAGGACGCCCACCAATGGGCTCCTGGCTACGCGGGGAAGGTCATCGAGATTGCACCGCATCGCGAGGTCAGGTTCGGATGGGTAGGCACCGACCACAATTCCAGTGCAGCGCACGCCGCTGCGTTCCAGTGCCTCGACAGTGAGTGCTGTGTGGTTCAGTGTACCGAGAGCGGCCGCGACGACAACTAGTACGCCCGCATCGACGGCCGCCGCGACGTCCCGCAGCGTAAAACCATCGGCGCCGAGTTCAACAAGCACGCCTCCGGCGCCTTCGATGATCACCAGATCGCAGGCAGCATCGAGCCTGCGTATCTCCGTGACCACGCTGTCGATCGTCAACAACGGCTGTTCGCTGCGCCGCGCCGCTGTCAGCGGCGCGAGCGGCTCGGGATAACGAGCGAGTTCACTGACTTCAACTGGCCCCGCCAGTCGCCGCACATCGGCCAGGTCACCTGGTTCTCCAGCGCCGATACCGGTCTGTGCGGGCTTGCACACCGCCACTCGCAAGCCCGCGGACTGGGCGAGCACCACCAGCGCGGCAGTGACGACGGTCTTACCAACACCGGTGGAGGTGCCTGTTACCGCGAGAACAGCCATTTACGCCTCCCCTGCTACACGGCGCAGCACATCTGACACGAACTCCAGTTCCTGTGCGGTGAGATCAGCTCGCGCGGTCAGCCGCAGGCGCGACGTCCCGGGCGGGACAGAGGGTGGCCGGAAGCAGCCTACGCGCACCCCCGCCGCTAAACACCGCTGAGCCGCCGCGACCGCGGTCTCCGCGGCACCGAGAACGACGGACACGACAGCTGACTCCGGCACCTCAGCGACATCCGCAGCCTGCGCAAGGACCGCGGCATGGGTGAGCACCGCCTTGGCCCGCTCAGGCTCACTGCGCAGCACCTGCAGCGCTGCCCGGGCGGCACCGACCGCTGCCGGGCTGAGACCGGTGTCGAAAATGAAGGTACGAGCGCTGTTTATCAGATGCTCCCGAATCCGGTCATCCGCGATAACGGCCCCGCCCTGACTGGCCAGCGCCTTCGACAGCGTCATCGTCACGACGATGTCAGGTTCCCCGGCGAGGCCCACCTCATGCACGAGACCGCGTCCGCCCGCACCCCGAACACCAATACCGTGCGCCTCGTCAACCACGAGCACCGCATCGTTTTCCCGGCACACCGCGTGCAGTCCGCGCAACGGAGCGAGATCGCCATCCGCACTGAAGACGGAATCCGTCACTACCAGAGCGTGCTCTTCGTCGCGTTCTTCGAGCGCTGAGCGCACCGACGTCACGTCACAATGCTGCGCAATGACAACGCGACCCCGGGCAAGTCTGCACGCATCGACCAGCGATGCATGACTCGCCGCATCCGACACGATCAAGGTGTCTGAGTCACTGAGGGCAGTGACCGCGGCGATGTTCGCCATGTATCCGGAAGAGAACACAAGCGCACTCGGGAATGCTGTGAAGTCCGCCAGCTCGCTTTCAAGCTGTCCATGTTCTTCCGTGGTTCCCGTAACCAGCCGCGAGCCCGTCGCGCCTGCCCCCCATCGGCGCAGCGCTGACTCAGCACCAGTGATTACGTCAGGGTGCCGGGACAAGCCAAGGTAATCGTTCGATGCCAGGTCGACGTAGGTGTCCCCCGTGCGCCGCACAAAAAGGTCCCGGTGCAGTCCAGCGGACCTGCGCCGCTCGGCCGCACCATCGAGCCACGCGAATGGATCAGGTCCCGTCAACGCGTCACCCCCGGCACCGATACCTCAGCGACTGCGACCATCGCATCCGCGATGTGGGCGGCATCAGCACGTGAGCAGATGAACGGCGGCATCGCGTAGATGAGGTTACGGAACGGCCGCAGCCACACGCCGTGGCTCACAGCAGTGTCTGTGGCACGCTGCATCGGCACGGGTGCTGCTAACTCAATGACCCCAATCGCGCCCTTAACCCGCACCTCACGCACTCCTGGGAGCGCCTCGGCGGGAGCGAGGCGCTCCCGCAGCACCGCCTCAATACCGGAGACTTCGGCGCGCCAGTCACGCGACACCAGCAGTTCGATTGATGCCTCAGCGATCGCGCAGGCAAGCGGATTCGCCATGAACGTCGGTCCGTGCATCAGTCCACCCGCCTCACCAGCGGTGATTGTCTCCGCGACCCCCTCGGTGCAGAGCACCGCAGCGAGGGTGAGATATCCACCGGTGAGAGCTTTGCCGAGACACAACACGTCCGGACTCACACCGGCGTGATCAGCGGCAAACATCTCGCCAGTGCGGCCGAAGCCCGTGGCAATCTCGTCAAAGATCAGCAACACGTCGTTCTCGTCGCACAGTCGGCGAAGCTCAGCCAGATACCGCGCGTCATGAAAGCGCATCCCGCCAGCCCCCTGAACAATGGGTTCGACGATCACCGCTGCGAGTTCATCGGCGTGTTCCCTCATGAGACCCGCAAGTGTCTCGACGTACGCCGGGTCATACGCCGCGGGCGGCTTGGGCGCGAAGACTTGTTGCGCGAGGATGTCCGTCCACAGGGTGTGCATGCCACCGTCCGGGTCGCACACACTCATCGGCGTAAACGTGTCACCGTGATAGCCGCCGCGCCACGTCAGCAACCGGTGCTTTTCCCGGCGCCCCCGGCTGCGCCAATACTGCAGGCACATCTTCACCGCGACTTCCACGGAGACAGACCCGGAGTCAGCGAAGAACACCTTCTGCAGAGGGTCCGGAGTCATCTGGACGAGGGTGCGCGCTAGCCGCACAGCCGGCTCGTGAGTAAGCCCGCCGAACATCACATGAGACATTCGCGCGAGCTGCTGCTTCGCTGCTCCGTCGAGCACGGGGTGCCGGTAGCCGTGGATAGCCGCCCACCAGGAACTCATCCCATCGACGAGCTCGATGCCGCCGCTCAAGCGCAGCCTGACGCCCGACGCGCTCTCGACTACCAGCGGCGCGGTGGAGGGCGGGAACGCTCCGTACGGGTGCCACACATGCTTCGCATCCAGCGCAGCAATGTCTGGCTCGTTCAGTTCTTGCGACACCACGACAACCGACACTATCCGGTGCCCGCACCAGACTACGAATGCGGTCCCGGATCTGCGTTCGTCGACCGGCCGGGGTTAGAACCGACAGTGTCAGGCGCGTGATCGCAACTCGGCAAGCTCGTGAACCGAAAGTGTGTGAGACAGCCCAAACGCCCGGAACAACTCGAGGTCGAAGAAGACAGCCGCGTGCCGGATTCCCTGCGCACTGACGTCGAGAACCTGCAGCTGGAACGCTTCCCACAGTCCGCCCCCGCTCCAGATGTACACGCCAAAGCCAGGCTGGCCGTTGCCCGAAATCGGCACAACCGCTAGCTCCCCAGGCCCTGCCGGGCACTGCGTGTCGATTAGCGCGCCAATATCCGCTGGCCCCCGATACCAGCCGATGAACGGTGGCATTTCCCACACAGCATCGCTGGTGAACAACTGGACGATCTCCGGAATGTTTTTGCTTTCAAGCGCACTGGCGAACCTGTCGAGCAACACCCGCTTGTCCGATTCCGCAGGCTCCGTGATGTCGTCCTCGCGTGGCGAGATCTTGTCGAGCTGCGCCCGCGCCCGCTGCAAGCTGCTGTTGACCGAGGCGGTGCTCGCACCGAGCGCGTCAGCGATCTCGCTGGACTGCCACTGCAGTACCTCTTTCATCAGAAGGGCTGCGCGCTGCCGGGGCGGCAGGTGCTGCAGCGCGGCGATCAGCGCAAGCCGAACGCTTGACCTGCCTGTGGTTACCGCCGCCGGGTCGTCGTCGCGCGGCATCCATGCGTCGGGAATCGGTTCGAGCCAGGGGATCTCGTGGCGTTGTTCGAGTGTGCCTCGTGGATCACTCGGTTCCTGCCCGAGCCCTGACGGCATGGCCCGGCGGCCGCGTACCTCGATAGCGGTGAGACACACGTTCGTCGCGATGCGGTATAGCCAAGTCCGCACCGAAGAGCGGCCCTCGAAATCGCTGAAGGCGCGCCACGCGCGAAGATACGTCTCTTGAACGGCATCATCCGCGTCGTGCGCCGACCCCAGCATGCGATAGCAGTGCGCCATGATCTCCGGGCGCAGCGGTGCAAACAGAGTGCCGAAGTCGTCTTCCGACGGCTGGCGAACACCATGCGAAGCCCGATCCGGTATGACGTTGGTCATGTTCTGACCCTACGCCCAGCAACGCCGACACGCGCGGCAGAGCAGCGAAAACCGAAGGTTGCGCGCGACATTAACGAAACGATCACATACCCTTTATCGGTACGACGGAAATTTTGATGATTCCTTTACTTCACGACAAGCGGCTATAGTCCCCAATTCGTATGGCGAATAAGAGCTCGAGTCCCGATTCACACCTGGAATCGGCGGAAATTCCGGAAAGCGCGCCGCCCCGCAGCGCAGCGCGCCGACCGCCCCGCGCGCCGTACCGCTACGACCTTGACGGCCTGCGCGGGCTCGCGATCGCGCTCGTTGTCATCTATCACGTATGGGCGCTCGGCATTTCCGGGGGCGTTGACGTCTTCCTCACGCTGTCCGGGTTCTTTTTCGTCGGTATGCTGCTGCGTAACGCGCGCTACGGGTCCGATCTCTCGCCATGGCCCATGCTCAAGCGCCTCGCACGGCGGCTCCTCCCCGCGCTCGTCACCATTCTCACTGGTGTCGGAATTGCCGGTTTCTTCCTGCTGCCCACCACCCAGTGGGCCACGGTCACCGGACAAATCGTCGCCAGCCTTTTCTATTTCCAGAACTGGCAACTCGCACGTACCGCGGGCGACTACCTTGCCGCCGACCCCACGACGAGTCCGCTACAGCATCTGTGGTCAATGTCGGTACAAGGCCAGTTCTTTATCGCGACGCTGGCCCTTGTGTACGTCACGGCATGGCTGACGCGCCGCACACTAGGGAAACGGCCCGACGCCGGCACCTGGGCGGCGCGAGCTGCGATTACGGTGCTCGTCGCATGTGCGGCGGCTTCGTTCGTGTACGCCGCCATCGCAATTCAGAACGATCCTGCCACTGCCTACTACGACTCGTTCGCCCGTGGATGGGAACTTCTGGCCGGCGGGCTCGCGGCGGCGTTCCTGCCGCTGCTGCGCATCCCGGCAGCCCTTCGTCCACTGCTCGCAGTAACAGGACTGGGCGCAATCCTGCTGTGCGGCATCCTCGTCGACGGACGTCTTTTCCCGGGTCCGTGGGCGCTCGTTCCTGTGCTCGCCACACTCGCTGTCATCTTCGCTGGCGCGCCTGGGCCCACCAGTGGGGACGCGAACCCAACAATGGTGCTGCGCTTTCTGGCGCTGCCGCCGCTGGTTTGGCTTGGCTCCCTCGCGTACTCCTTTTACCTCTGGCACTGGCCGGTCCTTATCTTCTATCTGGCGGCCACCGGGTCGCCCACCGTTTCGATCGTCGAAGGCATTGGCGTTGTCGCTGCATCGCTGCTATTCGCGTGGCTGACGCTGAAGTTCGTCGAGATTCCCCTGCGCTATTCACACAAGAATCCTGCCCCGGCGGCGTCCCGAGCGCGGTGGCGGCACCGTTCAACGTACCCTGCACTGGCACTGGCGCTTGCGGCGCTGAGCCTCCTTGTCGCGGCCGCAGGCTGGCGCATTTACCTCAACGACCGGACCGACCGACTCGGAGAGGCGCTGGATCCTGCCGCATATCCCGGCGCCACGGAACTCACTGAGGGAGCGCGTGCCGTGCCACGACCGGTCCGTCCAGCACCACTGGACGCCTGGCACGACCATCCGCCGACTGCTTTCGATGGCTGCATCGCCGACAACGACACAACTGATCTGCTCAGTTGTGAATACGGTGATGTAACCGCCGATCGCACCATCGTCCTCGCTGGCGGTTCCCACGCAGAGCAATGGATCACGGCGCTGCACGAAATCGGGCTGGCCGAAGGATTCAGGGTCGTCACCTACCTGAAAATGGCGTGCCCGCTGTCGAGCAATCCAGAGCCCACCCACTTTGACGGCTTCCCCTACCCGCAATGCTGGGAGTGGAACCAGCAAGTGCTCGCTGCGGTTATTGACGCACAGCCGGACTACCTTATGACAACAAGCACTCGCCCATTACACGGCTCCCCCGGCGATTTTCTGCCAGACCATTACCGGGAGGCTTTCGAGCACCTGTCGGACAACGGAATCAGTGTGCTCGGTTTGCGCGACTCACCGTGGCTGCCTCACTTCCCAGAGCCCGCGGACTGCCTCGCATCCGGTGGCAGCCCCGAAGACTGCGGCATCACCCGTTCTGAAGTACTCAGCCCGACCAATCCTGCTGACACTCTCGAGGACGAGATCCCAGGGTTTCGCTCCCTGGACCTCAGCGATGCAATTTGCGATGTCGATACGTGCCGGGCCGCCCAGGGAAACATCCTGGTCTACCGAGATTTCAATCACCTCAGCGCAACGTACGTGCGGACGACGGTGCCTGAGTTGCGCCGACAGCTCGGCGCAGCCACCGGCTGGTGGGGTGAGTGACCCGCTACGGATGACCGCCGTTCACCGGTTCCGCCGGCGAACGGCGCTAGACCCGAATACAGTGAGGACATGCCGGGTCGCGTGCGCATGCTCCCCCTGCTCGTACTCCTCGTCGTCGCACTAAGTGTTCCACCGGCGGCGTCCGCTGCGACGCTGCCGGGCTCCCTGATCTCTGTCTCGCCGTTGCCTGCACAGTTGTGGCTACCTGGAACCGCGCGCGCCCACCACGTGCACTATTGGTCCACCGGTCTGCGTGATGAACCTGTTCCGGTCACGGGAGCGATCTTCGTTCCCGAAGGAAACCCGCCACCCGGCGGATGGCCGATCCTCTCCTGGGCGCACGGCACAGTCGGACTGGGAGATGACTGCGCGCCGTCGACTGCGGGGCGCTCCGCCCGTGACATCGAATATCTGGCGCATTGGCTCAGTCAAGGCTACGTAATCGTCGCCAGTGATTATCTGGGCCTGGGAGCGCCCGGCCTCCACCCCTACCTCATAGGGGAGCCGACCGCGTACAGCGTTATCGACATGGTGCGCGCCGCCGTCGCTGCAGATCCCGCGCTGTCACGAAAGTGGGCCGTGATCGGCCAGTCCCAGGGCGGACACGCGACCCTCTTCACGACCCGGCTTGCGCCCAGTTACGCTCCGGATCTCGATTTTCGGGGTGGAGTCGGCACGGGCGTTCCGTCCCATCTGGAGTACCTCATCTCGGCCACAGGCCCTTGGCTGCCGGATATCGGTCAGCCCGGCCTGACAGTCTTCGTCTCGTACATCATCGCGAGCTTGCGTGCCGCATATCCCGAAGCGCACATCGACTCGTACTTGTCGCCGCTGGGCCGCAGCGTAATCGCGGATGCCGAGCACCTCTGTTATTGGGAACAGCACGCTAGAGTGCGCGGGATCGGTATCGGATCACTGTTCTCGCGCCAGCTCACCGATGCACCGTTCTTCACAGCAATCCGAGACGCGATGGAAGTCCCGGTATCCGGATACGAAAGACCTTTCTTCATCGCACAGGGAGGGGTGGACGTGGTGGTCTGGGCGCCGTTAACGGAACTGCTGGCTGCACAACTGCGCGCGACAGGCCAGCCCGCGGCCGTCCGTTACTACCCCAATGACAATCACGACAGCACGATGGCCGCGTCACTCGGAGATACCACCCCTTTCCTGGCGCGCCTGATGCGGTAACGCTTGTTCCCTGACATCAAGGGAAGCAGGGTGTCGTGAAGAGAGTCACGTAGAAAAACGACACCTCCCACTGAGTCCCGAAGCCGCCCGGATACGCACAGATGTGCGGGTGTGGCCACATTTCTGGCGCCGCGTTTGCGACAGCGGGCGCCCCGAGTGTCGCGCCTGCTGCGAGAGCACCCACAACCAGGACTCGGCCAATTCTTTGTTTGACGGCCATTGCAGCCTCCAAGAGAGATTGAGTCCAAATGTAACGGTGCTATTCTATCGATTCTTCACTGCAACTTAAATACCGTATTCGCACCAAAGCGTCGTTTATATTTTGAAAGTTGCAATTTCAATATCCCGCCCAGCGAATTGAAATATCAAGCACATTGTTTTGCCTGACGAGGCACACTGATCGCAGTCGGACTTCGAGCGCTTGCCGGTTGCCTGGCCCTCGGGCTCCGCAACGATGCAGCACGAAATCGCGTCATGCAGGTCGAAGCCCGTGCGTTAGTGACAAGATGGTTCAGTGACCGTCCGACGACCGCTGCGCAACCAGCAGCGTCCACTCGTGTCGCTTTACCGGGTCAATCTTGACGGGGGCGGCAACTGGCTGCCCGTCAGCGTCCGGCATGAGTTCTTTACCTATCTCGCTGGGATGGGGATTTCCCATTTGTGGCTGGCCGCTCCTTCCGGGAGTGCCGCTACAGCGGCCACTGGGGTGATACCGGCGCAGTACGATCTCGACGATTTCTCCAGTCTCGCGACCGCAGCTCATTCCCGAGACATCGGGCTGGTCATCGACATCACTCCGTCGTGCACGGATGTGTCGCGTCCCGCCGACAATGCCTGGTGGTGGGACGTCCTGTCTCGCGGACGACACTCCCCCTACGCCGGCGTCGTCGACGCAGATTTCGACGCAGATCCGTATCACCAGCTGCGACTCCCCTATTTGGACAATGCAGCGAGCACGCCTGTCGTCAGTTCAGGGGATCGGTTGCTACTCGCTGGTTCCCCCCTTGAGTTCCCGCTCGCAGCCGGGACCTCGCACTTGCCCGTCGACCAGATGCTTCGCCACCAGCCTTACAGATTGGTTTCAGAAAAAGAGCATCCGAACTATCGCATCGCCCGCGGTTCAGCGTTGTTTGCGGCGCTGCGCCAGGAAGATCCGGCTGTCTTTGACCGTACGCATGCGCAGCTGCGTGCGCTCGTGGCAGATGGGATTCTCGACGGGTTGTGTGTTCGCGGACTCGAGGATCTCGGTGACCCGCGCGGCTACCTACAGTGGCTGCGCGCGGCCGTAGGGTCAGACCGTTTGCTGGTCGTCGACCAGATGGAATGGCAGCCCCAGGTGCTCGATGCGGAGCTGTCTGTCGACGGCGCCAACGGAGCGAGCATCACACGTGAGATTGCTGGGGTGTTCCACCGAAAATCGGCCTCCAGCGCAACCGCTGCCGAGCGATACGTACCTCGCTCCGAGCTTCACCTCTACCTGGCGGACGTCGCACGATATTGGCCCCGCAGTCTTTCAGGGGTACCCGTGCCGCCGGAACCTGGACCACCCAACGCGATGCCCGCGCAGCAGACCACCAACGTCGCGGCATCCCTATTGCACATCATGGGTCCCGGCCTGCCGGTTGTTACCGCAGGCAGCGAGCTTTGGAAGAAAACAGATAGCCTCGTGACGCTCCTCGCCCGTTGCCGCGAACTCGCCGTCGAACTTGGCGCGGCGGAATCGGACGACCCGGTGCTCGAGAGGGCCGAATACACGACAGATCTCGCCCGGTTTTTCCTCTTTCGCTCCGCACTGCGGTTGCGGGAAGAGCGGCCAGATCTCTTCGTCGGCGGTGATTACGAAGCGATCGCTCCCATTGGCGCTGCGCAAACCCACGTCATCGCATTCGAGCGGGCGCGCGAGCACTCGCTTCCCGAGTTAGTTGTTGCCGTGACGCGGCTGCCCGAGTCATTACCTCAATCTGACGGCCGTCCGGACTGGGGCGATACCGCGCTGCCACTCCCAGAGGGCTGGTGGCGCGACGTACTGACGGGCAGACGGCACCACCGCGCGGCCGCCGCCGCTCAGCTTTTTGCAGACCTCCCAGTCGCATTGTTGGTGCGGGGGAGCGAGACGCCGCGCATGCCTGTTCCACTCACCGCCCGTGAAAAGGACTATTCTGGCGGCGAGGACGCGGAGGCACCCCCGGCAACTTAGACAGATTTACGCATTTCCCGCTGAATCAACGCGCCCACTGCCGGGAGGGCTAACACGACATGCTTGTGTCCCTGCCCACGCAGTTGCCCGTAGAGCTTCGCAACGCTGCGATACGACGACGCCTCGGCGCGTGCATCTACAACCGCGAGCAGTGCGTCCGCCGCCTCGTCCCCCTGGCCCGCCAGGAACTGTCCGAAATCTGGCTGCCCCGATGAGGCAAACGCATCCCAGTGCGGCTGCATCCGATCAAGGAAGTCAGGCAGCAGAACGCGTATCACTCCATTGACGAACGTCGCATGGACAGCGTTGACGGTCTTGTAGGCACCTTTCAGCATCACGCCGGTGGGCCCGCGCTTCGACCGAACTTCGTCGTCGAGCACAGCGCGCGCCTGAACGACGAACGCTTCGCGGCTTTCCTCGTCCGAGATCAAGACATCCCGCAGCGATTTCGTCATTGATGTCCTCCGTATCCAGCGCCGCCGCACAACGCGGACCAGAAGAATTTACCGCACGCCGTGACCATTTGTACGCGGATACCCGCTGACCTTCCGTGAGCGGTTAAACGTGCACCGACGGGGCAAAACCGTCCAGCCGGTATAGTCGGAAGCGTGACAAATGGCTCAACTCGGGATCGCATTCTCGACGCACTCGAACAGCTACTGCTTGCTACCGGGTCTGCTCAAGTGACACTTGACGCCGTCGCTGCTGAAGCGGGCGTTTCCAAGGGCGGCCTGCTGTACCACTTCCCGAGCAAAGATGCCCTTCTGTTAGGACTTGTCTCCCGTCTCGGCGAGCGTGCGGACAAGCAACTGGACGATGCGGTCTCGGCTGGGAGTTCGATCACTGAATTCTATCTACAGAGCCCTGATGCTGCGGCTGAGGCGGACCTGCAGGTTTACCGTTCACTGTTAGCAGCCCTGCACAGCGTCGATGGCCAGAACCACGCGCTCCGCGACGCTGTCATTGCCGTGCTCCGAGGCTGGGACGAGCATCTGCAAAACGAGATCGAGGACCCCGTCCTCGCTGAGATAGTGCGACTCGCCGGCGACGGTATCTACTTCGGGGCAATGCTCGGAATGCCGCCCCCGGATCCTGAACTGCACCGGCGAGTCGTCGAACGACTGGCACAATCCGGCGATCGCTAAATCAGGTAACGGAATGCGGGGCTGCCGGGCGCGAGGTGCTCTACCTCCATACTTGACTTCCTGATCCGCTGCATCAATGGCTCAAGGCCGTCGGCGCTGCCAAGTTCGATTCCGACGAGCGCCCCGCCGGTCTCGCGGTTGTTGCGCTTGACGTACTCGAAGAGCGTGATGTCATCGTCCGGCCCCAGAACCTTATCGAGGAATCGGCGCAGCGCACCGGGCTCTTGCGGGAAGTTCACCAGGAAGTAGTGCTTGAGCCCCATGTGCACGAGCGACCGTTCAACGATCTCGCCGTAGCGGGAAACGTCGTTATTGCCGCCGGAGATCACACATACCACGTTTTGGTGCGGCTCGAACTTCATTTGCCTGAGCGCGGCCACGGCGAGCGCACCAGCAGGTTCAGCGATCACACCTTCGTTCTGGTAGAGGTCCAGCATTTCTGTACAGACAGCACCCTCGTCGACTTTGAGCAGCGATATGTCACCGGGATGCCGCGGCGAAGGCACTGATGCGACGAGCGGCAACGAGGCGTGCGTGACTGCCGTCGCACCTGCCGCGGAGAGCACCGCGTACGGGAAGTCGCCTATCCGCCGCACTGCTGCGCCATCGACGAAGGGATCGATGTCGCGCAGGGTTACCGGGCCGCGCGCGGCGAGGGCAGCGATCATCGATGCCGCGCCAGCAGGCTCAGCACCGACGATCGTCGTCGATGGTGAGCGCTCGTGCAGGTACGCTGTCATTCCGGCGATGAGTCCGCCACCGCCGACAGGCACGACGACGACATCAACCTGCTCGTCGAGCTGAGCCGTGATCTCCTTTGCAACGGTGCCTTGCCCGGCGGCCGTCCGCGGGTCATCGAACGGGGGCACTAGTGTCGCTCCGGAGGCTTCACAGTCACGCAGCGCCGCTGCAGCTGCCTCATCGTAGGTTGGCCCGGTCACCTTTAAGGCGACGTATGGTCCACCGTGGGCGCGGATACGGTCACGCTTCTGGCGCGGTGTGTTGGACGGCAGATAGATACGCCCCTGTATCCCGAGCTCACGGCACGCGAAAGCCACTCCCTGCGCGTGGTTGCCGGCGCTCGCGCACACCACACCGGCCGCACGCTCATCGTCGCTGAGCTGGACCATGAGGTTGTAGGCGCCACGGAGCTTGTACGAGCGGACACGTTGCTGATCTTCGCGCTTGAGGTAAATGTTCGCACCGGTTGCCTGCGACAAGCGTTCACACTTCTCGAGAGGGGTCTGCGACGCAATGCCGTTAATACGCTCGGCCGCTGCATCAATGTCGGCAGCGGTCAGCGTGGCACGGCTGATCGGGGTGGTCGCAGCTTCAACGCGGGGAACTGTAGACACCCGACCTATGCTGCCATTAATCGGGCGCGGATACACACTCACTTTGCCCCGCCTGATATGCATTGGTTACGAAGGCGCTTGTGACAGCTCGTAACAAACCAGGGGCGTATGAAGGCGTTTAACCAGCGGGTTCGAGCACGATTACGGGAATTTCGCGGGTAGTCTTCTTCTGGTATTCGTTGTAGTCCGGCCACACGTCCGTGGCGCGTTCCCACCAGAGTTGACGTTCCTCGCCAGTGGACTCGTGCGCGATGTAGTCCTTCTTCACGCCGCCATCTTGAAGCTCGACCAGCGGGTTGGCGCGCACGTTGTGGTACCAGACGGGATGCGTAGGCGCGCCACCCATTGACGCGACGATTGCGTAGTTGCCGCCATGTTCAACCCGCATGAGCGGGGCCTTGCGCAGCTTGCCGCTTTTCGCGCCCAGGGTGGTAACGATGACGACTGGTTTGCCGCCCATCGTGTTGGCCTCTTCGCCGTGTGTGCGCTCGTAGGTTTCAACTTGTTCGCGGACGTAGTCCGCAGGACTGGGTTCGTACTCACCATGGAGAGGCATAGTTACAGTCAACATCAACTAGCGATTCATTGCAGTGGGTTTTCCACTGCTCCGGCGAAAAGTGGGGCGCCGGTGGGCGTGTGCATGACGACGAAGCTGAAGGGGCGGTCAGCTCTGAACTGGATCTCAGCATCCGGCGGGAGGCTGGTCACTCCGGCTACTCCGGTAACGGCGGCAGCTTCCGTGCCTTGCTCATCGACGGTGATGTTCGCGCGGTGTATCGCATCGTTCACCGCGAATTGAGGTGTTATCCCGTCAAGGTCGGTGAGGTCGGTGAGCCCAAGTTCACGAAGCTGACCCAAGAGTTCGATCGTGGTTCCGAAGTCCCATCGGGGCAGGGCAACATCCACGGAAACAGTCTCTCCGCCTTGGTGCAATTGTTCGAGCAGACTCGCGCTGAGATTCGGTGCGGCTGGCGTGCCGGTCTCACCCGACGGGTCAGCCAGCACGAGCCACATGGAAAGCTCACCTCCGGCATAGGGCAACTCGATGGCGCTCCAGCCTTCAGCGTCGCCACCCCCAGTCAAGTAGCGCAGTGAGAGTGAGTCCTTGCTCATCATCGGCACAGTGACAGTGGAACCGTCGCCTAATGTGAATTCACTGTCTTCCGTTGCAGTTTCGGTAAATTGATGTTCCCATTCGGCTTTCATGTAGATCGCGTTTGCGAGCACCGCGACGGTCTCTGGGTCGAGTTCGTCGAAAAGGCGGTCGATGCGTCCAGCAGTCTGCTCGTCCACCCATTCGTCGATCGTCTGGATAGCCTCTGGGCTGGCGAAGTCGACATCAATGGGCCGAGCGCCGTAGTACTCGGCCAGGGTTTCGGTGAACTCTGGCTCGAGCGTGAGCCCGTCTTGAACAAAGAGCCCATTTGCGATGGCGACGATTGGGTCTTGCGGCTCGTCATCTGGTCCGCGGGCTTCCCCGGGCTCAGTCCGCGGTGGGGCGTCGTCGATCGTCACTGTTTGTTGAGCGAGTGTGCGCGCTGCTTCCGCGAGTCCATCTGCGGGAAAGCCGAACACGTCGTCGAGCTGACTGGCGGTTTCGCCATCTGCACCGGCACGCAGCATTGCGAAAGCGTAGGCGATGCTAAGGGGCGAGTACACCGAGTTTTCCCCCTCGGTCAGAACTGACTGGCCGAAGCGTTCGGCGAAATCGTAAAGGCCTGTCACGAGCGGGTCAGCTGCATCGGGTGGAGTGGTCTCGCCGTTGGCGGTTGCCTCAGGCTGCGTGATCGTGCCGTTGTTGGTTGCCTCGGGTTCGGTGGCGCACGCCGTGGCGAGCACTAGCGCAGCGCAGGCGCCCAGGGTCATTGCTCTACGAACTATCACGTCAGCACTCTCCCTTCTCGTCAACTCCCTCGTCTCACCCTAAACAACCCGGGCCAAGCAGCGCTTTGAGATCGCCCATGAGCGCCGATGATGGCGTAACGCGGTAGCCGTCATCGAGCTTCAGCGTTGTCGTGCGGCTGCCAGTGATCAGGCGAACATGCACGTCCGCTTGCCCTGGGTGCCGGGTGAGGACCTGTTTGAGCGCGCCCACTTTGTCGGGCGTGCACATCCGAGTGTGCATGCTGACTGAGATGGGCTGCGCGACACCTATTTCCGAGAGGTCAGGCACGACGAGGTCGTTCGCGATTATCGATATCCGGTCGTCTTGCACCTTGAGACGGCCACGCACCAGGACGATGGCGTCCTCCGCCACTTCCATCCCGAACAACGAGTACGCCTGCGGGAAGAACATCACCTCGATTCCAGCTTCGAGGTCTTCTAGTTGGGCGGCAGCCCAGGGCTGGCCGTTCTTGTTCACGCGCCGGGTGACGGACGCGAAGATGCCTCCCACAGTGACTTGGGTGCCGTCTTTGACCGAACCTTCGAGGATGGCGGTGATCTGCGTATCGGTCTGCGCAGCTATCAGGTGCTCGATTCCGTTGAGGGGGTGGCCAGATACGTAAAGACCGAGCATTTCCCGTTCGAGCGCGAGTTTGTGTTTGGTGTCCCATTCTTCGTCAGGGACTTTGACTTCGAATACGCTGGCGATTTCGTCGTCCGCACCGCCACCGCCGAAAAGGTCGAACTGACCCATCGCTTCGGCTTTCTTCGTACTCATCACGGAATCGACAGCATCGGAGTGGACGAGAACGAGTCCCTTCCGTGGATGCTCGAGTGAGTCGAAAGCTCCGGCCTTGATAAGCGATTCGATCGCTTTCTTTCCGCAAGCGGAGGCGTCGACCTTGTTGAGGTAATCCGAGAAGGAGCCGAAATGGCCTTTCTCATTGCGTGCCTTGATAATCGCCTGCACGACGTTGGCACCGACGTTGCGGACGGCGCCAAGGCCGAACCGAATGTCATCCCCCACCGACGTGAAGTTGTGTTCAGATTCGTTGACGTCTGGCGGCAGCACAGTCACGCCGATCTTGCGGCAGTCGGAAAGGTAGATCGCCGCCTTGTCTTTGTCGTCGCCGACCGATGTGAGGAGGCCCGCCATGTATTCGGCCGGGTAGTTCGCCTTCAGGTAGGCCGTCCAGTACGACACGAGCCCGTAACCGGCTGCGTGCGACTTGTTGAATGCATATCCAGCGAACGGGAGGATCGTATCCCACAGCGCCTTAATTGCATCGTCACCGAAGCCGTTGGCGCGCATGCCTTCCTGGAAGCCATCGAACTCCGCGGCGAGGACTTCGGCCTTCTTCTTACCCATCGCGCGGCGCAGAATGTCTGCGCGCCCGAGTGAGTACCCTGCGACCTTCTGAGCGATCTGCATGATCTGCTCTTGGTAAACGATCAGGCCATAAGTCTCAGCAAGGATCTCCTTGAGCGGCACCTCGAGCTCAGGGTGGATTGGCCGGACTTCCTGACGACCGTTTTTGCGGTCTGCGTAGTCGTTGTGGGCGTTCATGCCCATGGGGCCAGGCCGGTACAGCGCGAGGACCGCCACGATGTCTTCGAAGCCGGTGGGCTGCATGCGGCGCAGCAAGTCACGCATCGCCGAGCCGTCGAGCTGGAACACGCCGAGTGTGTCACCGCGGGCGAGTAGCTCATACGCTTTCGGATCGTCGAGCGCGAGGGTGTCGAGGTCGATATCGATGCCACGGTTGGCTTTGAGGTTCTCGATTGCGTCACCAATCACAGTGAGGTTGCGCAAACCGAGGAAGTCCATTTTGAGCAGGCCAATATCTTCACATGATGGGTAGTCCCATCCCGTGATGATCGCGCCGTCCTGCTGCCGTTTCCACAGTGGAATCGCGTCCATCAGCGGTTCGGATGACATGATCACTGCGCAGGCATGCACACCGGCATTACGAATGAGGCCCTCGAGGCCAAGGGCGGTCTCGTAGATTTTGCGAACATCCGGATCGGTCTCGATGAGTGACCGAACCTCGACGGCTTCTTTATAGCGTTCATGGTCTGGATTCATGATCCCGTGCAGCGGGATGTCCTTAGCCATGATCGGTGGCGGCAGCGCCTTACTGATCCGGTCAGCAATCGCGAACCCTGGTTGCCCGAACAGGACGCGGGCAGAGTCTTTGATCGCCGCTTTCGTCTTAATGGTGCCGAACGTGATCACCTGTGCGACCCGATCACTTCCCCACCGCTCGGTCGCGTACCGCACCATTTCGCCGCGCCGGCGGTCGTCGAAGTCGATATCGATATCCGGCATCGAGACACGCTCGGGGTTGAGGAACCGCTCGAACAGCAGCCCATGGGGAATTGGGTCGATGTTGGTGATTCCGAGAGCGAACGCCACCAGTGACCCGGCCGCGGAACCACGACCGGGGCCGACCCTGATTCCCACCTCCCGGGCATGCCAAACGAGATCCCCGACTACGAGGAAGTATGCGGGAAAGCCCATCTGGTTGATGACGTCAAGCTCGTAGTCCGCACGCTTTGTGTACTCCGGAGGCACGCCATCTGGAAACCTACGTTGCAGGCCGGCATGCACTTGCTGCTGCAGATAGGTCGCCTGGGTCTCGCCTCCCGGGACCGGGAAGACCGGCATCCGGTCCCGGTGGGTCCACACATCTTCATACGATTCGACGCGGTCGGCGATGAGTAATGTGTTGTCGCACGCACCGGGTACTTCTTCATCCCAGATCGCACGCATCTCGGTTGCAGATTTCAGGTAATAGCCGTCGCCATCGAATTTGAAGCGTGTCGGATCGCTCAGCGTCTTTCCGGTTTGCACGCACAGGAGTGCCTCATGGCTCCGGGCTTGATCCACCGTCACGTAGTGACAGTCATTCGTGACGATAGGGGGAATTCCTGCTTTCCGCCCCACCTCCAACAGACCTTCACGAACGCGGCGCTCGATGGAGATTCCGTGGTCCATCAGCTCGAGGAAAAAGTTCTCCGGACCGAAGATCTCACGCCACTTGGCAGCCGCCTCGAGTGCCTCACGCTCATGCCCAAGGCGGAGTCTCGTCTGCACTTCGCCGGAGGGGCAGCCAGTCGTGGCGATAATGCCTTCCGAGTACTGGGCGATCAGCTCAGCATCCATTCGCGGCCACTTGCCGAGCTGGCCCTCGATGGATGCCAATGACGACAGCTTGAACAGATTCCGCAGGCCCGTCGCGTTCGCCGCGACCATTGTCATGTGGGTGTATGCACCACTGCCGGAAACATCGTCGGATTTCTGCGAGGGGTCACCCCAGCGGACACGTTTCTGGTTGAACCGCGACTCTGGCGCGACGTACGCCTCGATACCAATGATCGGCTTGATATCCGCACTGACAGCCGCTTTATAGAAGTCGCTAGCACCGAACATATTGCCGTGGTCGGTCATGCCCACGGCCTTCATGCCGAGACGCTTCGCCTCCGCAAACAGCGGCTTGACTTTCGCGGCACCATCGAGCATCGAGTACTCGGTGTGGTTGTGCAGATGGACAAACGACCCCGAATCAGTCACGCGCACCCTCTCCCGCTCCAGCGAACCTGCCGCGTCGCCCAAGCCTAACGACTACCACGGCTCACTCATGCTAGGCGCACCCTCTGACAATTTTCCGCCCAGCCGCTGCAGTCAGTCCCTGAGCCGAAGCGGGGCGAGCTCCGCGAACCGGTCCCCGGGACCCGGGTTGTCCACCTCGGTGCCACCGCCGAAGTCACGCATGACGCCCCACACCGCGTTCAGCGCCGTCTGAATGGCACCTTCCGCCCAGCCCGCAGTCCACGAAATATCATCACCAGCAAGGAAGATTCCCCGGTGCCGCGGAGCCAGCTCCTCCTGCATGAAGTGACTGAACAGTCGCTCTTGGTACCGGTAGTGACCAGGCAGGTTCGCTTTGAAAGCGCCCATGAAGTCTCGCTCGGTCTCCCACGTCAGCGTGACCGGCGTCGCGATCACGTGCCTGCGGATATCGACCGCGGGATAGATCTCACGCAGTGATTTCAGCGTGAGATCCATTCGCTCAGCCGCATTCAGCGGGAGCAGCTTGAGCGAATCATCGGCCCATGTATACGACAGGCACATCATCGCTGGTGCGTCATCACCGTGATCCAGCAGATAGGTTCCTCGGCTCATGCGGTCGGTAAGCGTCATGCTGAGCCGTTCCCGGCCGGTCGCGGGGTCTCGCTGCTTCCAGAATGGCCGGTCCACTAGCGCGAACACCTTAGTCGAACCCATGTAATGCGTCCGCTCGATCGCCGTCCAGTGATCGATCGGGAACAGATCGTCGTCACACCGTACGCCACCGAGAAGCATCCAGCTCTGCGCGGTGAAAACGACCGCCGAATAGGTGCGGATTTCACCGCTAGCGTCAGTCACTGTGTAGTTGCGCGGGGCGGTTCGGCGCAGCTCGGTGACGCGCGGCCGCGGCCGTCCACCGTTGAGCACGCTCACGCTGGTTCCCGCAGGCCAATGCGCCATGCCCTCGTGCGACGCGGGCGCGCGTTCCCACAATCCCATCGGGAGTTGCTGGCATCCGCCCACTACACCGCGGTGATGGTCGTCCGCGGCAGTACAGACGACGCGAAGAATCTCCAGTATCGAATTCGGATAGTCGGTATCCCAGCCGCCGGTGCCGAACCCGATTTGACCGAAGATCTCACGCAGCCGGAACGAGCCAAAGTGTTTCGACGCCGCGAGGAATCCGTAAAAGGTTTGGTCATCGAGACGGATAACCAACTCATTCCAGAGCCGTTTGAGCGTCGTGGTGTCGCGCCGTCTGATGGCGTCCTGTAACGGTCCGACCCCTGCATAGTCTTCTAGGGTCTTGTGCCAGGCGTCAGCAACGTCCCGGAAGACCTCGGGCAGATCGTCAAGCGTGCGGGCATAATACGTTTCGCCCTTAAGGTCGATGACGGTGCTCGGCGTCGCCTCCGCGAGCGGATTGGGGAACGGAAACGTCCGCAGGCCGAGCTGATTGAAGTAGTGGAAAAGCGTGGTCGACGATGGCGGGAACCGCATCGCACCCATTTCCGCTACCACGCCTGGGGCTTGCGGAAAACTCACGGAACGCATGCGGCCTCCGATCTGATCCGATTCGTAGACAATCGGCCTCAGTCCCATCTTCATAAGTTCGTAAGCCGTGACCATGCCCGCGAGACCGCCACCGATTATCGCGACTTCTGCGCCGTAGCGCTCCCGCGGAATCGAGCCAAGCCCGGCGGGGTGCGCGACGTAGTCGTCGTACGGAAAAGGGAAATCAGGACCGAACATCGTGAGGGGCCGGATATCGGTATCAACAGCGGTGCTGTCATGCGTCACCGGAATCGTCATGGTGAAGACCTCCTGCCTGTTCGTGTGTCAGTAAAGATCCCGCCGCCGGTCACTGAGGTGGGTGTTTACCGCGCGAGACCTGTCAAGAACGGTGGTGTCGATGTCCGCTATGAGGAGGTCCTCGTGCGCGCCCGCGCGCACCAGTTCGCCCCCGTCCGGAGCGATCGCACAACTGAGGCCACAAAACTCGAGTCCGTGTTCACTCCCGCACCGATTCACGTAGGTAATGAATAACTGGCTCTCGTACGCGCGGGCAGGGACGATATGCAGTGCAACGTGCTCGAATGGGCGCATCAGGCCAGTGGGTACGAGCAGCCACTGGGTACCAGCGTCCGCATGCGCCCTGACCGTCTCGGGAAATTCCACGTCATAGCAGGTGATCACGCCGCAGCGAACCCCATGGAAATCGAACTGGGCAACCAAGTCCTGCCCAGGCGCGAATACCGATCGTTCATAGTCGCCGTACAGATGAGTCTTGCGGTAGTGCGCGAGAGAGTGGCCATCTGCGCCCGCGATCATAGTGCTGTTAAACACGGCGCCTGCGTCGCTCTCCGGGTATCCGCACCCGATCGCGATGCCGTGCTCGCGAGCCATCTCGCACACGCGGCGGCACGTCTCCCCGGTGCTCGGCTGCGCAAACTCAATCATCCGCTGGCCAACGTTATATCCGGTGCTGGATAGCTCCGGCGTGACGAGGATATCCGCGCCTGCCGCTGCGGCGGAATGAGCCGCGCGGCCGATAGCGTTGAGGTTGCTGGCGATCGAACCCGGCTGCGCCGGCCCCTGAAAGAGCGCTGCTCGAACCACGGTCACGTCAGCGGCCGCCTTCAGGAAGCGCCGGGGCGAGCACCCACAGCACACGCGCACCCGCCGGCCCGATCGCGGTGAATGCATGCTGCCGACTCGGTGTGAAGGTCAATGCATCTCCTGCTCCGAGGTCAATGGAGCCAGCGGTCGGTGCCGCTGGTCCGGCGTCCTGAATTGGCGTGTGAGAATCTCCGGCCGGAGAAACCTCGATCCGCAGTTCCCCGTCGAGTACAAGCACGAACTCGACGTCCACAGGAAGCGCGTAGGCCTCGGTCCCACTGCCACCGCCCGGCTCGATTTCACTGAGAAGAACCTGCAGTCGCCGCTCACTGCGTGGGGATAGCAGATACTCAGCCATTCGCTCGCCACCGAATGCGATTGGTGGATACGCCCCGGCGCGCACGACATCGCCGACCGGCGCAGCCTCGAACAACGAGCCAACGGGTAACTCTAGGGCGCCACAGATGCGGATAAGGGTTGCCACGGAGGCGCTCGAGTTGCCGCGCTCGATTTTCGACAAGTAGCCCTTGGTGAGACCGCAGGTGGCGGCGAGATCATCGAGCGTAAGCCGCTGAGCCTGGCGCGCCGCTTTGAGACGAGCCCCGATTATGCGTGCCGCGTCGGGGGCTCGTTTGCCGCTCCCGCCCTCACTAATGTCCGGCACGTCCAGAATATATACACCTCTCCTGCCAGGAAACAAGGGTTGACAGCATGCTCCGGCTGGGAAACCATACGTTTTATTCCTAGCTTTGTCGGAGGAGAAATGAGCGCTCCTTTTGATCTGCCGCGGATCACCAGCCCCAACGGGGCTGAAGAGACCGTCGGTCAAGTCGACGCCACTCGCGTGCCGCGCTTCGCTGAGCCAGCCACGTTCGCCCGCCTGCCGCGACTCGACGAGGTCTCACGAGCTGACGTCGCCATTCTGGGCGTCCCGTTCGACGCGGGCGTGAGCTATCGGCCCGGCGCCCGCTTCGGACCGTCACATATCCGCGCGTCGTCGAAGCTGCTGCGCCCGTATCACCCCGCACTTGACGTCCACCCATTCGCTGCGCAGCAAGTTGCGGATGCGGGCGACCTTGGTGTCAACCCCTTCAGTATCGATGAGGCGCTTCGTACGGTGGAAACCGCAATCACCGCACTTCGGCAGGAGGGATCTACTGTGCTCACGCTGGGTGGCGACCACACTCTTGCGCTGCCCATCCTGCGCGCTCTGCACCGAGACCATGGCAAGGTCGCCGTCCTGCATTTCGATGCCCACCTTGACACGTGGGATACCTACTTCGGAGCCCATTACACGCACGGCACGCCGTTCCGCCGGGCGAGCGAGGAAGGCCTCATCGACATGGAACGGTCACAGCACATCGGTATCCGCGGCCCCCTGTACAGCAAAAGGGACTTGGAAGATGATTCGGTGCTGGGGTTCCAGATCGTGCGGTCAGACGACTTTCAGACCGACGGAGTCACGAGCATCATCGATCGAATGCGCAGGCGGCTCGCGGGCGGTCCCGTGTACGTATCAATCGACATCGACGTTCTAGATCCCGCGCATGCTCCCGGCACGGGCACGCCCGAGGCCGGCGGACTCACGTCAAGGGAACTTCTCCAGACGCTGCGCGGGCTCACCGGAATGAACGTCGTGGGTGCGGACATCGTTGAAGTTGCTCCTGTGTACGACCACGCAGAAATCACAGGCATCGCTGCCGCGCATGTTGCCTACGAACTCCTCTCGGTCCTCGCCGCTAACGGCCCAGTATGAGAAGCACTGACGGATAATGTCAGGGCGCACCCTGGGGCACAACCGCGCGCGCCGTCGCGCGCCGCCGGGCCCGTCGCACTGAATCAGCGGTGAAAACTGCGAGCGCACACCAGATCAGCGCGAAACCTAACCATCGTGACGCTGGCATGTCCTCTCGGAGCACGAGGATGCCCCACGCCATCTGAAGGGCGGGAGTGAGGTACTGCAGAATCCCCATCGTCACGAGCGGCACCCGCTGCACGGCTACCGCGAACAGCAACAGCGGCACCGCGGTAACGGGCCCCGCGGCGATCAGCAGCGCGGCATGGGCCGGGCCTTCGCTCACAAAAGTGGCCGAACCGGCCACACCAAGCACAATGAGAAAACCCAGCGCGAAGGGGGCGGCAATGAGTGCCTCACCGGCGACGCTCAACCGGGGGTCCAGTGGCATTACCTTCTTCACTACGCCGTACATCGCGAAGCTGAACGCGAGACACAGCGCGATGACCGGCGGGCGCCCGTAATCGAGTGTGAGGACCACAACGGCGGTGACCGCGATGACCACCGCCACGAGTTGCGCCCGGCTGAGCCGCTCCCGGAAGAGAAGCACTCCGAACACGACACTGACAAGCGGGTTGATGAAGTAACCGAGCGCTGTCTCAACCACGCGGCCCGTCACCACGCCGAAGATGTAAACACCCCAGTTGATGGTGATGAACAGCGACGCCGCGGCCACCAATCCCCAGGACCGTCCACCCATCGCGAAAAACGGGCGTATCCGGCCAAACATTGCGACCACGAGCACCATGAGCACCGCGGTCCACACGATGCGGTGGGCAAGAATCTCCAACGGTGCAGAAGCGGCCAAGAGCCCGAAGAACGCCGGAAACATGCCCCAGCACGCATAGGCGCCCGCACCAAACGCAACGCCGTCAGCGGGGGCAAACCGGGAGCGCTTCACCCGAAGAAATATCTCATTAACGGGCGCGGACCGCGAAGTGACCCCACACCGCGTCACCAGCCAACGGTTCCACCGTCGCGACAGCGTCCTGCCGGGCCGCCGCCCGGAGTGTGTCCCCGTCCCCGCGGACCACCACACCGACGATGCATGCGCAGTCCGGGGTCACCCCGTCGTCAAACGCTCCGCGGAAGGTCCGGATCCGTGACAATGCGGCAGCCACTGCAGTTTCCAGCGCATCGCCCGGCGTATTCCGGCCTTCGACTGGTGCGGGCAGATCGATCGGCATATCCGGAAGGGTCCGATACGCTTCGTCCTCTGCCCGCGCTCCCGAACTTCCGTCGACGACGACTCGCGAGATCCGCACGTCACCCACCGCACTGATGACGACAGCAGGAGAAGCGGGCGGATCGAACGTCACAAGCCCCCAGTGATCCAGTGCGCCTGCTTGGTCGAGAGCCGCTGCGGCTCGGGCCGCGTACTCCCCTGCCGATTCACCGCTCATCGGGCCAAGCCGGTCGGTGCGCACGTTGTCGCTGTTTCGCGGCGGTGTCATCATACCGATGACAACCACGATGACCAGGAACATTGTGAAGGCTGCGGCCATCGTCCACCACCAATGTCGCCACGAGCGAGTCAGCATGCTGGTGGCTGGCCCTCAGTGGGCCCGCAGCACGCCGAGTGCGCGCTGCAAGTCGTCCGGGTACTCGCTGGTGATTTCTAGCCAGCGCCCATCCGCCGGGTGCGCAAAGGCGAGCGAGCAGGCGTGCAGCCATTGCCGCTCTAATCCGAGGCGCTGCGCGAGGCGTGGGTCCGCGCCGTACGTCAAGTCGCCGCAGCAAGGATGTTTCAGCGCGGAGAAATGCACTCGGATCTGATGGGTGCGGCCAGTCTCAAGATCCACGCTGAGCAGACTCGCCGCCTGGAAGGCCTCGAGAGTGTCGTAATGCGTGACGCTGTGTTTACCGTCTGGGCGCACCGCGAACTTCCAGTCATTACTGCCGTGCCGCCCTATTGGCGCCTCGATCGTGCCGCTGCTGGGATCCGGATGCCCCTGCACCAGCGTGTGGTACTGCTTTTTGACAGTGCGCTGCTTGAACGCGCGTTTCATGATGCTGTACGCGCGTTCCGAGACCGCCACGGCCATCACGCCAGATGTACCGACATCCAGACGATGAACAATCCCCTGCCGTTCCGGCGGGCCCGACGTCGAAATGCGATACCCGGCAGCAGCGAGACCGCCAAGGACGGTCGGCCCGGTCCAGCCCACGCTGGCGTGTGCCGCCACGCCCGCAGGCTTGTCGACGGCCACAACGTCGCTATCGGCGTACAAGATTGTCATGCCTTCAACAGGCTCTGGCCGGTTCACCGGCTCACGCTTCGGTTCCGGAAGTTCAACTTCAAGCCAAGAGCCCGCATGCAGTCGATCGGATTTGCCTGCGACAGCGCCGTCAACGTGCACTGCACCACTGTCTGTCAAAGACGCCACAACTGTCCGGGACAGACCGAGCAGCCGCGCGAGGCCCGTATCGACACGCATTCCTTCCAGCCCGTCTGGCACCGGCATCGACCGCGTCGTCGTCGACGAATGCGCCATCATCGCTTGCCCTCGTTGTCCGCGTTCTCCTTCTTCGAATGCCGCTGGCCGTCGGGGTCGTAGCCGAGAAATGTCAGCACCACGAGGAAAGCTGCACCACCAACGATGGCCGGATCGGCGACGTTGAACACCGGCCAGACGCTGCCATCGGGCGCGAACAGCGAAACGAAATCGACGACGTGCCCCCGCATCGGGCCTGGCGCGCGGAACAAGCGGTCAATGAGGTTTCCCAGGGCACCACCGAGAACCAGTCCGAGGCCGAGCGCCCACGGCAAGGACCGAAGGTTGCGGCTTAGCCTGATGATGACGACGACCACTGTGATCGCGACGATGGTCAATAGCCATGTCATACCGGTAGCCATGGAAAAGGCAGCGCCGGGGTTGCGGTACAGCGCCAAGTACACGGCGCCTCCGAGCAACCGCACTGGCTCCCTGTCTTCCAGGGCAGCCACCGCAATGATCTTGGTAGCAACATCGAGCGCGAGCACAATCGCTGCCACAGAAAAGAGCAGGCGCAAGCGGCGAGGCTGTTGGTTATCGGTTTCCGTCTCGTCGTGACTCACACTGCCATCATCCCTTATCTCGGGTTACGGACAGTCCTCAGCCTGTCCGTGCGTGGCGTGCATTACCCTCGCACCTGTGATCTTTCCTGTCTTTCTTCCCCGGTCCAACAGGGCTCGGCACCGTGGCACTGCCGGTGCGCGCGGCACAGCTGCCGGTCTCCTCGTTTTCACGCTCGCAACCGGGTGCACGATCGGCTCGGAGCCTGCAGATGAGCCCGGGGCCGCAGAGGAGACTGCACAGGAGTTCGCTATTCCCGTGCCGCCCGTCACGGTGACTGTGGAGGAACCTGGAGCGGAGCCCCGGCAGATTTTGGCTCCTGATCTCAGCGAAGGCGCGCGGCACAGCACGGTCCTCACCGTGACTTCTGAGGTGTTCCAGCAGCTGGGCGACGAGCCTGAAGCCGACTTGTCGCGGCCCGCGGTCACGGTTCCGCTCGACAGCGAGGTCGTCGCGGCCGAAGGCGGCGAGTGGACGGTCACGTTCACAATCGGGCGGGCCGAGAGCCGGGACGCGATCGTGAATTACTCTCTCGGTGCCGCCGAGGGAAGTGTCGCTGGCCTGTCGATCATGTCGGATGGGTCGGTCCCCGAGCTGCGGATCACACCCAATGCTGAGGCTGACGACGTCGCGCGCAGCACCATTGAGCAAGCCCTGTTCCAAGCGGTGTACGGCATGGTCGTGTTTCCGCAAGAGCCGGTCGGCGCTGGCGCGCGCTGGACGATCGAGCAGCCCGTCGCCCAGAGCGGCATGGAGATCGTGCAGCGCACCACCGTCACATTGCGAGAAGTTTCGGGCACGGCCGCGCTACTGGACCTCGAGATAGAGCAGCAGCCGCGTCTCCCCTATCTGGAAGTCCCCGATGAGGGCCGGATATCTGTTGACGAGTTCGACGTTAGCGGCGGTGGCGCACTGACGGTTGACCTCGAGCGGCCACTGCCCGCCGAAGGCAGCACCAGTGTGCGAGGCACTCAGCTGTACTCGGACCCCGACACCGGCTACACGGCCCGTCAGCGGGTGTCGATGACGACTGGCTGGTCCGCGCCCTGACAGACAAACACGCTGACAGACCATGAGGGTCTGTCAGCGTGTTGTGAGCCTAGCTAGCAGCGGTTCAGCAGAGTTCCGTTTCGATGCCGAACGAAGTCGCGATACCACACGCGTCCTCGCGGGACAGCTTCCACTCGCCGTCTTCGGCGACGAAGGTGAGGATTCCCGTGTTCGGTTCCTGGTCTGGCGCGATCTGGAGCGTGAAGTCCGCGGTCAGTGTGCACTCATCAAGCGGGAAGATGGCGTTCGCGTCATCGGAGATCTCGTACTGGATATCCGGGTTCGCCGCAGCTTGCTCCGCAAGCTGAGCCCACACCTCGGGGTCATCCCCGCCGCCTTCGATGAGGTTCGCCTTCTCTTCATCCGGCAGCGTGGGGTCAAGCGCATCATCGAGAATCGCCGTCAGCTCGTCCCTCGTGGGAGTGTCACCGGCGGGAACCTCACACTCCGCGGTGGGCGCCGCGGTCGTACCGGCGGCGTCATCCCGAGCCTCACCGTTTTCGTCCGAACCACACGCAGACAGGGCAAGCGCCGGGAGCGCTACGCCTGCGATCATCATGCTACGAAGTTTCAACGACACAGTCCTTTACTTCTCATCACGCCGATGTGACGCACTGGCAGGCCACATCGGCACGAGCAGTCTCTGCCCACAGATAGTACGGCCCTGCCAGCGAACAATTGCGGATACCTGCCGCATCCACAATCACTTCTTAATATGTGGTACCGGCCACAGGAGTTGCGATCGGCACCTACGCTATTTCGACCACCGCACGAATGCCTCCACCCAGGTCGTGGCCCACAGCGTCGGAGTCACCGGCGGCAACCGCGAAATCAACCGCCAGAATTTCACCCGCGATGAGATCGGCATGACGCTGCGCCCACTGTCGGCAGTCATCCGGCACGACGAGCGACACCTTGATGCGATCAGAGACGTCCAGGCCGAGCGTGCGGCGCAGTTCCTGCAGTTCCCGGATCCGGTCTTTCGCCCAGCCTTCCGCCTCGAGTTCCTCCGTAATCGTCAGATCGATGACGACGACGCCTGCCCCACCGGGCAGCGCGGCCGTGGACTCCGGTTCCGCAGCGACGAGCCGCTGGGTGAACTCTTCTGGAAGAAGCGTGATCCCGGCAGCGGTGACCGTACCGTCGTCGTTCGCCGTCCAGTCCCCCGATTTCACCGCCCGGATCGCCGTCTGGACATCCTTGCCAAGCCGCGGTCCTGCCACACGCGCGTTGACTGCGAGCTCGAACCGGCCGTGCACGTCCACGTCGGTAGTGAGGTCGATGTGTTTGACGTTCACCTCGTCGGCGATGATGTCAGTGAAGGGCCGCAGCCGTTCCGCATCGGCCGCCGCTATGGTCAGCGACGCAAGCGGCAACCGAACACGCAGTTTCTGCGCCTTGCGCAGGCTCAGCACTGTGGAGCACACGGCCCGTGCTTCGTCCATTGCCCCAACCAGTCCGGAATCTGCGGGAATGTCCTCCGCGGCAGGCCAATCAGTGAGGTGAACTGAGCGCCCACCCGTCAGCCCGCGCCAGATCACCTCAGTCATCAGCGGCAGTAGCGGTGCCGCCAGGCGGCACGTCACTTCCAGCACCGTGTGGAGCGTGTCGAAGGCGTCCGCCTGCGTGTCCTGGCCCGCCCAGAACCGGGAACGCGAGCGGCGCACGTACCAGTTCGTCAGGGCATCACTGAACTGCCGAAGAGTGTCACACGCGGTCGCGATGTCATTGCTTTCCAGCGACTCCGTGATGATGTCACGGGACTCACGCAGCTTCGCGAGGATGTAACGGTCGAGCACATGCTCAGAATCGGTGCGCCACGTGGCTTGGCGGTCGGCGTATAGCCGCAGGAAGCTCCACGCGTTCCAGATAGGCAACAGCGCCTGGCGCACGCCTTCACGGATGCCTTGCTCGGTGACAATGAGGTTGCCGCCGCGCAGCACCGGTGACGCCATCAGGAACCACCGCATCGCGTCCGAACCGTCACGCTCGAACACTTCGTTGACGTCCGGGTAGTTGCCTTTCGACTTGCTCATCTTCAGACCGTCATCGCCGAGGACGATGCCGTGCGCGATGACGGTGCGGAACGACGGGCAGTCGAACAGCGCGGTAGCGAGAACGTGCAGCGTGTAGAACCAGCCGCGGGTTTGCCCGTTGTATTCGACGATGAAGTCACCCGGGTAATGGCTGTCGAACCACTCGCGGTTGTCGAACGGGTAGTGCACTTGCGCG
This sequence comes from Hoyosella sp. YIM 151337, assembly GCF_026041215.1. Classification (GTDB taxonomy): domain Bacteria; phylum Actinomycetota; class Actinomycetes; order Mycobacteriales; family Mycobacteriaceae; genus Hoyosella. The sequence continues at coordinate 267,387 of NZ_JAPEIQ010000039.1, read as the reverse complement.
AAAGGCATCGAGCCCGATTCGAACCAGCAGTCCAGCACCTCGGGTACGCGCCGCATCATTGACGTGCCAGTTGGATCGTCTGGGTTCGGCCGGGTCAAGTCATCGATGTACGGCCGGTGGAGATCTTTCGGGCGCACGCCGAAGTCGCGTTCAAGCTCATCGAGTGAGCCGTACACGTCCACGCGGGGGTACGCGGGATCATCCGATTTCCACACCGGAATTGGGCTGCCCCAGTATCGGTTACGGCTGATCGACCAATCGCGGGCTCCTTCGAGCCATTTGCCGAACTGGCCGTCGCGGATGTGCTCGGGCACCCAATTGATCTGCTTGTTCAGCTCGACCATGCGGTCGCGGAAGGCGGTGACCTCCACGAACCAGGACGACACTGCCCGCTGGATGAGCGGGTTGTTGCAGCGCCAACAATGCGGGTACGGGTGATCGTAGGTTTCGTGACGAAGCAGCACACCGGCCTGTTTGAGGTCGGCGATGATCGCTTTGTTCGCATCGAATACCTGCTGACCGGCGTACGGCGGTACCTCGGTGGTGAACTCACCGCGAGAATCGACCGGTACCACGGCGTCGATACCGGCGGCGTCAGTAACTGCTTTGTCGTCCTCACCGAAGGCCGGTGCGATGTGGACGATGCCCGTGCCGTCGCCGGTTGTTACGTAGTCGGCAGTCAGTATCTGGTGTGCGTTCTCACGTCCTTCGAAGAACGGAAAGATCGGAGTGTACTGTGTGCCGACAAGCTGCGCACCGGTGAAGCGCGCGAGGATTTCCGGCTCTTTGCCGAGCTCACGCTGGTAGTGACCGAGTCGTGCTTCAGCGAGCAGGTACTTGCTTCCGTTTTCCGCCTGCACTTGGACATACTCGACTTCTGAGTGCACTGCCATCGCGAGGTTGGAGGGCAGAGTCCAGGGCGTGGTCGTCCACACCAGGGCTTGGGTATCCGCCAGTTCACCTTTGAGCGACATTCCCACCGTGACGGCCGGATCCTGGCGCATCCGGTACACATCGTCCATCTTGGTTTCCGTCGCAGAGAGCGGAGTTTCACAGCGCCAGCAGTACCAGAGCACCCGGAAACCCTCGTAGACGAGGCCCTTGTCCCACAACGTCTTGAACGCCCACATCACCGACTCCATGTAGTCGGTATCGAGGGTCTTGTAGTCGTTATCGAAGTCAACCCACCGGGCCTGCCGAGTGACGTATTCCTGCCACTCGTGGGTGTAGCGCAGCACCGACGTGCGGCATGCGTCGTTGAACTCGGCAATGCCCATCGTGTCGATCTCAGACTTGTGGGTGATACCGAGCTGTTTTTCGGCTTCGACCTCGGCTGGCAGGCCGTGGCAGTCCCAGCCGAATCGTCGGTCGACCTTCTTGCCGAGCATCGTCTGGAAGCGCGGCACCAGGTCTTTCACGTATCCCGTAAGCAAGTGGCCGTAATGCGGGAGCCCGTTAGCGAAGGGCGGACCGTCATAGAACACGAACTCGGGCGCATCCGCACGACGGGCGATGCTCTCCCGGAAGGTGCCATCGGCGTCCCACTGTTTGAGGACTGCTTTCTCCAGGTCAGGGAAGCGCGGAGACGCCTGGTCAGCTCCGGGGAAGCTGACGAGCGGATACTTGCCTGTAGTCGCGGTGCCGGACACCTCAGTACTCCTCGTGCTGCGTCATTGTTCGCTGCGGCACGGGGACGACAAAAGCCGCGGTACCACCCCGCTTGCGGCTTCGGTGAAAGAGGCCGCCACTCAACTGCAGGCGGTAACGGGCCCACCCGTCCGGTTCTACTAGGCGCGTGCTGTTCTTCCGGAAGCTCCCCGGTGATGGCCGGATCGGTGCTGTTGGCTGCGATGATACGGCAACTGTTGCCCGCTGCGCTAACGGGATAGCTCGAGCGCAATCGACTCACTAATCGGGGTGGTGTGGCGCCCGATCAAGCGGCTCAGGTCGCCGCTGCCACCTTCCAGGAGACCCTTACTGACGGCGATGTCCACATCAGCGAGGATGTGCGCCAGCGGCGCCGGAACACCGGCGTTCGCAAGTACCTCCTCGAAGGCCGCTGGCGGCAAGTCGGTATACGTGACATCTGTGCCTGTCTGGCGCGCAAGCTCGGCCGCGTAGTCCGTGAGCGTGAATGAGGTGTCGCCGCTGAGTTCGTACGCGACGTTCTCATGGCCCTCAGTCGTGAGCACTACCGCAGCAGCCGCTGCGTAATCGGCGCGCGAGGCTGTACCGAGCCGCCCTGCACCCGCGCTGCCCGCAACACCAAACTGCAGCTGCGCGGGGATTTGTTCGGTGTAATTTTCGCTGTACCAGCCGTTGCGCAACAGGGTGTATTGCACCCCGGATTCGATGAGGATCTGTTCGGTCTCTTTGTGCTCCTCTGCCAGCAGAAAGTCTGCGGCCGGGCCGCCGAGAACACTTGTGTACACCAGCCGCGACACATCCGCCTTGACGGCCGCTTCGATGACTGCCCGGTGCTGTGGAACACGTTGTCCCACTTCGCTTCCTGAAATCAGCAAGACCGTGTCGCCTGCATTGAACACCGCTTCCAGCGTCTCCGGCACGCCGTAATCTGCCGTTCGCACTTCGATACCACGGCCCGTGAGTGCCGCGGCTTTCTCTGCACTTCGCGCCACGGCCGTGATGGCGCTCGATGGCACCTTCTCAAGCAACTCAGCTATGACGAGTGTGCCGAGTTTTCCGGTTGCCCCTGTGACGACGATGCTCATGAACCAGCCCTTTCGCAAGACGTGTGATAGTCACATCGCAAGCTACCCGAACAACTAACTAGAAGTTAGTACCAACTTTGAAGTAAGTTACAGGCATGGACGTAAGACAAGTGGTCAGAGACGCGGATGTGTACAACCAGAGATGCCCGTCACGCAGCGTCCTCGAACACATCACGAGCCGCTGGGGTGTGCTGGTTCTCGGAATTCTTCTGGCTGGCACACAGCGTTTCAGCGAACTCCGAAAGGGAATCGGCGGCGTCAGCGAGAAGATGCTCGCGCAGACGCTGCAGACACTCGAACGCGATGGCCTCGTGCTGCGCAAGGCCTACCCAGTGATACCACCGCGCGTCGAGTACTCCCTTACCCCGCTGGGACTAGAAGCCGCGCGGCGCGTGGCTGAGCTTGCGAGCTGGTCGGAGCTGAATCTGTCTAAGGTGCTCGACGCGCGTCAGACGTACGACGCCCAGTCGTGAGCAGGTGACGATCCCAAAGGCCGGCAAGTACCACTTTGGCGCACTGGGTACACGTAGCCACACCATTCCGGTGACTGTGGCGCCAGTCTCACCAGGCGAGACTGTAGGCAACCGGCGCACCAGAAAGCAGACCAGCCATGACCCACACTTCGACCCTGGCAACTTTGGACCGGGCAGAACCGGCGTTCACCCTCTCGGTTTCCGGCGGCGGCACCCCGACTGCCCTCATCACGTGGCCCGATAGCGTTCCGCCGCTTGCCGACATTGTCGAGAGCTTCGCGAACGTCGGATTGCGCGTCGCCGAACATGAAGAGGCTGGGGGCGGCCACCGTTTTACCTTCTGCCCGACTGAACCCGAGTGGGGGGAGGAAACAGCTGCCCTCCTCGCGGATGCGCTCGCCGCCGCGGCACGCGGCCGCTTCGAACTGGATATCTATGCCCAGTTGATTGGCTCCGCACGTATTGCCTGGACACACATCATCCTGGTGCGGGCGGCTTGCCGCTACCTTCGCCAGGCCGGTCTCATGCTCGCGGAGTCCAGCATCGTGGCAATCTTGAAACGTCATCCCGATTTCCTTCGCGCGTGGACTGCCCTGTTTGAGGCCCGCTTCGATCCGGACCGGCAAGGTAAGCCGGGCGGTGCAACGAGTTCACTCAGTCCGTCGGCGCTCAGCGAGATCATCAACGCTTCGGTCGCCGTCACCTCGACACTTGACGAAGACCAAGTGCTTCGGGCCCTGCATTCGTTCCTGCACGCGACACTGCGAACAAACTGGTTCCAGCTTCCGGCGCCGCGTGCGGTTGCCTTCAAAATAGACCCGTCGAAATTGTCGCTTGCGTCGCCCGTCACGCCGTTCCGGGAAATCTTTGTCCACTCCCCCTCGGTTGAAGGCAGTCACGTTCGGGGCGGACTCATCGCGCGCGGTGGTTTGCGCTGGTCCGACCGGCCTGACGACTTCCGGACCGAGGTGCTGGGCCTGTTGAAGACGCAGGTGGTGAAGAACTCCCCGATCGTTCCCGTAGGCGCGAAGGGAGCATTCGTTGTTCGCGGAAAGAAGACAACGCACGACACGGTCCGCGCCGCCTACGAGGAGTTCGTTGGCGCACTGCTGGATGTGACAGACAACCTGGTCGGCGGTAACACTGTCCGTCCAGCACGCACAGTGACATACGACGGCGACGACCCGTATCTCGTTGTCGCAGCAGACAAAGGCACCGCCGCGTTCTCTGACGTCGCGAACGCCATCGCGGTCGACCGCGGGTTCTGGCTCGGCGACGCGTTCGCGTCCGGAGGATCCGCTGGGTACGACCATAAGGCTATGGGCATCACCGCGCGAGGTGCCTGGTGCTCGGTGCATCGTCATCTCAGCGAACTCGGTATCAATGCGGCCAGCGATCCGTTCACCGTTATAGGTATCGGGGACATGTCGGGCGACGTGTTTGGCAACGGCATGCTGCTGTCGCGCGCCATCCGGCTGGTCGGCGCGTTCGACCACCGCCACATCTTCCTCGATCCGGACCCCGACCCGGAAGCATCTTTCGCCGAGCGCCAGCGCCTAGCTGCGCTGCCACGCAGCAGCTGGCATGACTACCGCCGGTCACTGATCTCCGACGGCGGCGGTGTGTGGTCCCGCAACGCCAAAACAATCCCGCTCTCACCGCAGGCGCAACAGCGGCTCGGTGTGTCGGCGACCCAACTGTCGCCCAGCGAACTCATCAAAGCGATGCTCACCGCTGAAGTGGATTTGCTGTGGAACGGCGGAATCGGGACATATATCAAAGCCAGCGACGAAACAGACAGCGCTGCAGCAGATCCTGCAAATGACTCAGTTCGGGTCGACGCCGCCCGCTTACGCTGCCGTGCCGTGGGCGAGGGCGGCAATCTCGGCTTCACCCAGCGTGCCCGAGTGGAATTCGCGCTGGCTGGCGGAAAAATCAACGGCGACTTCATCGACAATGCGGCGGGAGTCGCGACGTCCGACCGTGAAGTGAATATCAAGATCGCACTCGGCGCCGCCGTTGCCGCGGGTTCGCTCAGCACACACGCACGCGACGGCATTCTCGCAGCAGCCACAAGTGACGTCGCGGCTGACGTTCTGGCAGATGCGGACCGTCAAACCCTCGCGATCAGTCTTGCCGAGGCGCATTCTCGATTCCTCATCAGCAAACACGAGCGGCTGATCGAAAATCTCGAGGCGGCTGCCGGAATCACGCGCGAAAGCGAGGGGCTGCCCACCGAAGCTGAGTTCCGTGCACGGCAGCTTGCGGGCACCGGACTAGTTCGGCCCGAGATTGCGATCCTGCTGGCACAGTCGAAGAATCTAGTCCGGCGCGAACTCGCGGCTTCCGTTGAACTCGATGACCCCATTTTCGCCAATACAGTAGTCGACTACTTCCCGCCGGCCGTTCGCGCTGCCGCGTCTCGTGAAATCACCGACCATCAACTCGCTCGTGACATAAAATCCGTCACCGTCACAAGCGAACTCATCAATCGGGTGGGACCGGGCTTCGTGCGCCGGCTGGAGGAACAGTTCGGCGTCACAAGTGGCCAGATCGCCGTGGCGTACTGGGTGGTGCGCGAAGTCTTCGGCATCGACGAGCTTTGGGCGGCCTTCGTGGATGCCGAAATCCCACCGCATACGCGCATGACCTTGCTCAATGCGGTGCAAACATTGATCGAAGCCGAGACGTCGTGGCTATTGCGGCACAAACGAGGGGTGCCCGCCAGCAAGCTGGTGGCCGAGTTCGCACCGCACGTTTCGGAGCTAAAGGGTGAATTGCCGCAGCTGCGCGGCCTGCTGGCGCCCGACCTGACCACACTGCGCACACTTTCACACGCGCTGGCGTTCGCCGAGGCTGCCCGGCAAACCGGCTGCCGCGTGGGCGTTGTCGCACAAGCGTTCACCGAACTAGGCCGCGCCCTCGGTTTCGATTGGCTGACGGAGGAACTCACTGCAGCTGCCACTCCCGAAACCGATCACTGGGACGCGCTTGCAGCGACAATCCTCACTGCGGCACTGCACGATCGGTGGCATGACACGGTCCGCCGCATCATGGAACAGTCTCGCCCCGATCCCTCCGCTGTGAATGCGCAAGCAGCAGTGGCGAAATGGCTCGCCGGTTCACGCGAATGTGAGCGAATCGGAGAACTCGTGAAGGAAGTACGGTCAACTGGCCGCGTGACACCCGCACGACTATGCGTGCTAACAGCCGCGTTTGGGTGACGTCATGACTGCCTGACTATCAAGCCGAGAAGCAACTCCGCGCGCACCCGGGCGACACTGAGATCGCATCGCAGTATCGCTTCGGTGCGCGCGATCCGGTTGCGCAACGTGTGCCGGTGCACCCCGAGTGTGGCGGCAGCGGATTCCCAGTGCCCGTTCGCTTCAAGGAAAGCCCGCAAGGACGGCAGCAGTTCCGTGCCCTGCTGCGCGTCGTGCTCCGCGAGCGGCCGGATGAGCGTATCCGCCAGCGCGGCGAGGACCTCCCGGGTCTGTGGGAACGTGAGGAGTGCCTGGCCGGTGAGCTGCGCGAATTCTAGTGGAGTACCGCCGTACTCAGCCGCGGAGGCGGCGAGGGCCGCGGTGCTGGACGCATCGCTCAGCCGATCTGCCGGGACCTCCGAACTGAGACCGCAGCGTGTGGCTTTGCGCTCTTCAGACCGCAGCGGCTGCAGCAGCGATTGCGCGAACTCGGCAGTGTCGGTGCCGCGCAGGGCCACAAGCAACTGACCCTTCGAGCGATGTGTGTAGACGGGTCGGCCCTGCTCTGTGAGCTGCTTGTCGACAGCTGCTGCTGCTGATTCGATGACATTCTCGTCGGCGGACGTGATTGTGAATGCCCGCACGTGCCCGTGCGAGTCGGCAGCACCACGCACATGGACGCGGGCGGCTTCTTTATCGGCGTGCCCCGTGAGGAGCAAGCCCAGTGCGGTGCTGTTCAGGGTGTTCTGCGCTGCGCGCAGCCGCACGGGCTTTTCGAAATCCAGGGCGAGCAGCGAATTCGCATGACCCAGCAAAATTTGCTCGACATTGCCAAGCGGAACGGGACTCACCACCGCGAGGTACCCGTGGATGCTGCTCCCCACCGCGATCGTCTGAACCGCTACCGATGCGCCACTGGCGAGCACAGACACGCGACTTGTTGCTTTTCCCGAATGAACCAGGCGGCTTACTTCCTCTACCGCATCTCGTGCGGCGGCGCGCGGTTGTGAGTCCGAAAGGCGCCCAGACGGATCGAGGAATAGCGCCGTCCCGCCGACCGCAGCGGCGAGCTCACGCAACGTCGCCGTGATGCCGCCCTGCACGGCGGCGCGGGTCATGCGTGGCTGTGCCCGAGAAGCGCGCAGTACCGAGTCGTACTGAAGTTCAGCGATCCGCGTCATCACCTTTTTGTGGATCGCGGCGAACGGGGTCGGCAGCGGTACCTCAAACAGCGGAAGCCCCGCTTCGTCAGCCGCATCAGTCAGCCCTGCTGGGATCTGTGGGTGTGAGAGCCCGGTGCCGAATCCTAGTGCAGCCACATCTTTGTCACGCAGCTGGTGGACGAATTCCGCGCGGTCGGCGACGCTCAGTGGCAGCGTGATCCCCGTTGTCAGCACGAGTTCGCCACCGGAAAGCCAGCGGAACGGATCCTCCAGTTCGGTCGTCAGCACGAGCGATATGGATCTGTCCACACCTGCCGCACCACCGCGGAGTTCGAGCGCGAGGTCGGGTTGCTGCAGCACCCATTTGACTGGCACACCCATGGCGCTCCTTCGAACCACACAGCAACGAAATAGACATTATGGCACGGCGCTTCTCATCCATAACGACATTCTGTAAGGGGACGTGGTGGTGTGAACGCACCCACACTGAGTGCATTGATGACGACACCGACGCCGGGTGTCCGCCAGGCGCTGCTCCCCTGGCCCTGCCGACCGGCCTGACGGAAAAGGAAACCACATGTCAGTCTCGCCAGCTCCCGCATATCGCCTCCCGCAGAAGCGTGCGCTTGTCACCGAACTGCCTGGCCCCAAATCACAGGCACTGACCGCGCGGCGGCGGTCTGCTGTCGCCGCCGGTGTGGGCTCCGCGGTACCCGTATTCGCCGCGGACGCCGATGGCGGCGTCATCGTCGACGTTGACGGCAACTCACTCATCGATCTGGGCTCCGGAATCGCCGTCACCAGCGTCGGAGCGTCTGACCCGCACGTCGTCGACGCTGTCCGTGAGCAGGCGGGGCACTTTACGCACACCTGTTTCATGGTGACGCCGTACGAGGGCTACGTACGAGTTGCCGAGGAACTCGCGGCGCTTACCCCCGGCGACCATGACAAGCGCACGGTGCTCTTCAACTCCGGCGCGGAGGCGGTCGAGAATGCTGTGAAAGTCGCTCGCCTCGCAACCGGGAAGAATGCGGTGGTTGCCTTCGACCACGCGTACCACGGACGCACCAATCTCACGATGGCGCTGACCGCCAAGTCGTTGCCCTACAAGAAGCACATGGGCCCTTTCGCGCCCGAGATCTACCGCATGCCAGGCTCTTACCCCTTCCGTGACGGCCTCGACGGCGTGACAGCGGCGAAGCGAGTCATCAGTCAGATCGAGGTTCAGATCGGCGCCGATGAACTCGCCGCCATCATCATCGAACCGATCCAAGGGGAAGGCGGCTTCATCGTTCCGGCGAAAGGCTTCCTCCCCACCCTCGTCGACTGGGCAAAGGCAAACGGAGTGGTTTTCATCGCCGACGAGGTGCAAACCGGTTTCGCGCGCACCGGTCAATGGTTCGCCAGCAACGACGAAGAAGTCGTGCCCGACATCATCACCATGGCTAAAGGCATCGCCGGCGGACTGCCGCTGTCAGCGATCACTGGTCGCGCTGACCTGCTCGACCAAGTTCATCCTGGCGGACTCGGTGGTACTTACGGTGGCAACCCCATCGCGTGCGCGGGCGCACTCGGGGCCATCGAGGCAATGCGTGCCTATGACCTGCCCGGCCGGGCTACATCGATCGGTGACACCGCGCTTTCCCGCCTGCGTGCGCTCCAGCATGACGTCTCGGCAATCGGTGACGTCCGTGGGCGCGGCGCGATGATTGCCGTCGAGTTCGTGACGCCGGGCACCACCGAACCGGACGCCGCGCTCGCCAAAGCGGTTGCAGCGAAAGCACTCGAAGAGGGAGTCATTCTGTTGACCTGTGGCTCCTACGGAAACGTGATCCGGCTCCTGCCGCCATTGGTGATCAGTGACGAACTGCTTAGCGACGGCCTCGACGTGCTTGAAGCAGCGCTCCGTTCCCTCATCTGAATCTTCTGACAAAGGACCATTTCGTGAGCGACATCAACAACTTCCTCGCCACCGTCCCCACTGGGCTGTGGATCGACGGCACATCGACCACTGCGCTCGAGGGCGGCAGCTTCCCCGTGTACAACCCTGCGACCGGTGCAGTCCTTGCGGAAGTCGCCGACGCGGCCCCGAAAGACGCCCTGCGTGCACTTGATTCTGCCCACGCAGCACAAGCTGAATGGGCGGCCACTCCGCCTCGCGCGCGCTCTGAGATTCTGCACCGCGCCTGGGAGATTCTCATCGAGCGTACGGAGGACTTCGCTCTCCTCATGACCCTGGAGATGGGCAAAGCGCTCGGCGAAAGCCGCGGCGAGCTGAATTATGGTGCGGAGTTTCTGCGCTGGTTCAGCGAGGAAGCGGTGCGCATTCAGGGCCGCTACACTGACGCGCCAAACGGCACCGGCCGCATCCTCGTCACTAAGGAACCTGTCGGGCCTTGTCTTGCGATTACGCCCTGGAACTTCCCACTCGCCATGGGTACCCGAAAGATTGGGCCAGCACTCGCCGCAGGATGCACGATGATCGTCAAGCCTTCCGAAGACACTCCGCTGACCATGTTGCTGCTCGCGCAGGTTCTTGCGGACGCAGGTCTGCCTGCCGGTGTGCTCTCCGTGCTGCCCACGTCCCGCTCAGCGGCGCTCAGCGGGGAATTGATCAGCGATCAGCGTTTGCGCAAAGTGACGTTCACCGGTTCCACCCGGGTAGGGAGTGTGCTTATCGGTCAGTCCGCGGCCCATGTTCAGCGCACCTCCATGGAGCTCGGCGGGAACGCGCCGTTCATCGTCTTCGACGACGCCGACCTCGATGCCGCAGTCGACGGTGCGATGGCAGCGAAAATGCGCAACGGCGGCGAAGCCTGCACCGCAGCGAACCGCCTTTTCGTGCACAACAGCGTGCGTGCGGAATTCACCGCCCGGCTGACCGCGCGTATCGCGGCGATGAAGGTGGGTCCTGGCTATGAGACGAGTACCGATATCGGACCGCTGATCAACGCGAAACAGCGCGACGCCGTTGCTGATCTCGTTGCCGACGCGGTCGCCGCGGGAGCCAGAGTGGAAACGGGCGGGGCACCCATCGATGGGCCCGGATTCTTCTTTGCGCCAACAGTTCTCACAGATGTTCCGGACTCGGCGCGAATCACACGGGAAGAAATATTCGGCCCCGTGGCTCCCATCTACGGCTTCGACACCGAAGAAGAGGCGATTGCGCTCGCCAACAACACAGAATACGGGCTGGCATCGTACTTCTACACCCAGAACCTGGACCGGGCCTTCCGCGTCGCACGCGCGTTGCAGGCGGGCATGGTCGGAGTGAATCGCGGCGTGATCTCCGATCCCGCTGCGCCGTTCGGCGGAGTCAAGGCGTCCGGCTTGGGAAGCGAAGGCGGCACCGAGGGCGTTGAGGAGTACCTGAGCACAAAATACGTCGCGTTCACCCAGTGACTGTGATGTGAAACGCGTGTGATCTGCGCCCTTGAGCACACTTCGCCGGGGTGCAGATCACTATCCTCGATACCGGGACAAGCCGACGAGGCCGTCGGCGAACACTTTCCCGCTGACTTTCTTTCGCTGCCACTGCCGGCCGCGTAATCGCACTGCGTGTTCCAGCGCTGCGGACAGCCGTCGGCCGTGTCTTCAGCGCGTCACCCGTGCAGACAGCACTACCGCATCGTGAGGAGCTTTCAGCATGTCAACACCCACCTTGTCGCCACACTCCGTGGAAACGTCGGTTGCCCGGTCGTGGATGTTGCGGGGCCCGGCAATCTACAGCGACATCGTTGCGGCCGAGACTAGCTGTGCCGACGTGGTTGTCCTCGACCTCGAGGACAGTGTGGCTGAACAGGAAAAGCACTATGCGCGGGAGAACGTGTGGCGCTGGCTGGATCAAGGGCATTCCGCCTGGGTTCGCATCAACGATGTCAGCACGAGCCATTGGAGCCATGACCTCGACATGCTGGCAGCCGCGCGCGACGTTGCCGGTGTGATGCTGGCAAAATCGGAGCACCGCGACCAAATCGCAGCGACTGCCGAGCGCCTTCCCGCCGGGACCCCGATTGTCGCACTTGTGGAGAGCGCACTCGGTCTCGAGGAGGCCCGCGGCATCGCGAGTGCGCCTGGAGTTGTGCGGCTCGCTTTCGGAACAGGCGATTTCCGCAAAGATATTGGTGCAGCAGCTGATCCGGTTTCGCTTGCCTATGCTCGTTCACGCCTCGTGGTCGCAAGCCGGGCCGAGCGAATTCACGCGCCGATCGATGGACCGACGTTGACCGACCGCGTACGCGAGTACCGCGACGGCATCAACATCGGCGTCGCAGCCGGCATGACGGGCAAATTGTGTTTATCGGAGAAGCATGCCCGGCTCATCAATGACGAACTCACACCCTCAGCTGCCGACGTCGCGTGGGCAGAGGACACAATCGCAAAGCTCGGTGAAGAGGGAACCAACGTCAAGTACGGCAGCGAGCGGCCGCAACTCGAGCGGGCCCTTAAGATCCGCAGGCTGGCTGCCGCGTTTTCATAGGTTGCGCCGTACTTCGCTACCTATTTAGCGTTAGAAAAGAGTCCGGTGTAGTCGTGCAGCCGTTCCGCGGCGGGTGCTTTGGCAGCATCCTCGTCACCACGCGGCTCAGGGTCTGAGACGGGCGCAGCTGGCGCTGCCAGAAACTTCGGGTAGTCATTCACAGGTAGTGCTCCTTGTGTTGCCGGGCCCGGGAGAATTCATGAGCTGCCAGCTCGGATTCAGGCCTGGAGGATAACGGCCAACGCTCGGCCGTTATCCACCACCGTACGGCATGCCCGGTTCAACTTCTTGGGCAGCGCCGCGCGCCCCACAGGGACATTCGCAATGACCTGCCGTGTTACGCCGAACGCCCGCCATCGATAACGGCCAGGTGCTGGCCGATGCCCAGCATCGCGAGCAAAGCTGCGCAGTCTTCAGAACCGTCGCTGTGCGAAGCAACGACGCGCTGCGCTTTCGCGTACGTACCGGGATCGAGCCGGCCGATAATCGAGGATTCAGATCTGTCGCTAGCCCAGTTGGTATCCATGGATTAGCGCCGCTTGAGCGCCGCGTTGGGCTCAGTGGGGCCGTGAGAAGCCGATTTCGCGCGCTTCTCCGCACGCTTTTCCTTGAGAGACTTTCCGGACTTTTTCGTCATCGTTTGACGTGGCGACTTGTCGGACATTAACCGTCCTTCGGTTGGGAACCTGAATAGTCCCGGCAAAACAACCTTACTTGTGGTGTCTACTCCGGCGCGGCTCCGTACGTAACCCGCACGTAGTTGGGCGCGGGCGCCCTCACCGCCGCGCACTTATCGTCTGCGACAGTCGGTGCGCCTGGTCGAGCAGCAGCTTTCCGAGTGCCTCGCGGCGCTCTTCACGAAATCGGCTCTCGACCCCAGTGATGCTCAACGCCCATGCCGGGGTGCCCTGCTGGTCGAATACCGCGGCTCCCATTCCCCAACTGCCTTCAACCAGCAGCCCCGGATTCACTGAGTACCCCTCGAGCCGGGTCGCTTCGAGCCGTTCCCGGATCAGGTGGGCACTGTGCTGCTGCCCCCATTCTGGAGCGAGGTTTGCCCGTGTCAGGTATTCCGCTATCTCGCGGTCTGACAAGTGGGCGAGGATGACGATGCCAGCGGACGCGACACCTAGCGGCATACGCAGGCCGACATGCAAGACGTGTGAGCGCAGCGGGAAGCTGCCCTCCTCACTCGCCAGGCACACCGTTTCGTCACCGCGCCGCGCGGAGAGGAACGCGCTCTCGCCCGTCTCCCGGGCAATCTCGCGCAGCACCGGCCGCGCTCTCGGTGTTACGTCGTAGCGTGTCGCCGCGACCGAGCCCAACAGGTACAACTCGGGGCCGAGCGACCATAAGCCCGTCCTGGTGTCACGGTCTACGAGGCCTTCATGCGCGAGCGACGTGAGCAACCGGTGCGCTGTGGGTCGCGCCAACCCAGTCTGCCTGGCTGCATCCGTCGTGGTGGAACCTTCCTGCTTTCCTGCGGCCAGGGCGCGCAACAGGGCACTGGCCCGGCTGACTACCTCTGCTTTGGGTTCCGAATCCATAGCCCTATTCTATCGTCCATTCAGTGAACGCATGATGGAACACTGTTCGTCTTCCGACCGGTTTTGGTCAGTGTTGTTCGCGACTATTGACCGTCTAGCACGGATTGAGCTTCAGTATCTACATTCCGCTGTGACGTTCATTGAACGAACATCGCAGTGAATCGCACGGTTCCAAGGAAGGATTACCATGGCAACACGCGTGTTCGGCAGTCCTGCGGCCGCGGTCGCTGACATCACCAGCGGGGCGTCACTCGCTGTCGGCGGATTCGGGCTCTGCGGCATACCTGATGCACTCATCCAGGCGCTCGTCGACTCAGGCGTCGACAACCTCGAGGTCTTCTCTAACAACTGTGGTGTCGACGACCACGGTCTCGGCCTGCTGCTGAACGAGGGCCGCGTTCGCCGGGTCACCGCGTCGTACGTCGGCGAGAACAAAGAGTTCGCGCGGCAATACCTCTCCGGTGAACTCGAGGTGGAACTCACACCGCAAGGCACGCTCGCGGAACGCATGCGGGCCGGCGGCACGGGCATTCCGGCATTCTTCACCCCAGCGGGTGTTGGAACACCCGTCGCGGACGGCGGGCTGCCGTGGCGTTACGACGCTGAGGGAAAGATCGCCGTGGCGTCACCCCCCAAGGAGATTCGAGTCTTTGAGGGCAAACGGTTTGTGATGGAGCGCGGCATCAGCGCCGACTTCGCCCTCGTCCACGCAATTAAGGGCGACACCGCCGGCAACCTCATCTTTGAGAAAACCGCGATGAACTTCAATCCTCTCGCCGCGATGGCGGGCAAGATCACGATCGCGCAGGTCGAAGAACTCGTCGACGCCGGCGAAATTGACCCCGGCCAGATTCATCTCCCTGGTGTTTTTGTGCAGCGCCTCGTCGAGACGGGCGCGCAGGACAAACGAATCGAAAAGCGTACAGTTCGCACAGCAGGAGCGGCATGATGGCAGAAACACAAGGCTGGAACCGGCACCAGATGGCCGAGCGCGCAGCGAAGGAACTCGTCGATGGCGAGTACGTCAACCTCGGTATTGGACTGCCGACACTCATTCCCGGCTACCTCAGCCCTGACGTCCGGGTGACCCTGCACTCGGAAAACGGCATCCTCGGCACCGGGCCTTACCCCACCGAGGACGAGCTTGATGCCGACCTCATCAACGCTGGCAAGGAGACGGTTACCGTCAACCCCGGAGCTGCCTTCTTCGACTCGGCCGCATCGTTCGGGATGATCCGCGGCAGCCACATCGACACCGCCATCCTGGGCGGCATGCAGGTGTCCCGTACCGGCGACCTTGCCAACTGGATGGTGCCCGGCAAGATGGTCAAAGGCATGGGTGGCGCGATGGACCTCGTCCACGGCGCGAACCGCGTCATTGTGGTTATGGAGCACACCGATCGCGCTGGCAACCCGAAGATCGTCGACGTCTGCACACTGCCGCTCACCGGACAGGGAGTCGTCAACCGCATCATCACAAACCTCGCGGTCATCGATGTCGCCGACGGTTCGGCGCTCGTGCTGCGCGAACTCGCTCCCGGGGTCTCCGTTGACGAGGTGCGCGCCGCCACGGGCGCAACACTGCAGGTGAACTTCACGGAGCAGGAGGTCGCAGCATGAGTTCTGTGATCGTTGCCGGTGCCCGTACCCCCATGGGGCGACTGCTCGGCTCGCTTAAGGACTTCTCCGGCGCCGATCTGGGCGGCATCGCGATCAAAGGCGCTTTGGACAGAGCTGGTGTCGCACCGGAAGCCGTCGAATACGTCATCATGGGCCAGGTACTGACTGCGGGCGCCGGGCAAATCCCCGCCCGGCAGGCCGCGAACGCCGCAGGTGTCCCCATGTCGGTTCCCGCCCTGACGATCAACAAGGTCTGCCTCTCGGGACTGAACGCTATCGCCCTGGCCGATCAGCTCATCCGGGCCGGAGAGTTCGAGATTGTTGTAGCAGGCGGCCAGGAATCCATGAGCCAGGCACCGCATATGCTCGAGAAGAGCCGCAGCGGGTTCAAATACGGTGACGTGACGCTGCGCGACCACATGGCATACGACGGCCTGCACGACGTTTTCACCGACCAGGCGATGGGTGCTCTCACTGAATCGGCAAACACAGATATCACACGGGCAGAACAGGACTCGTACGCAGCAGCGTCCCATCAGCGCGCCGCACGCGCCTGGAAAGACGGCCTGTTCGACGACGAAGTCGTGCCGGTCACGATGCGGGGCCGCAAAGGCGAGACCACGGTCTTCCGTACCGACGAAGGCGTCCGTCCCGACACCACCGCCGACTCGCTGGGCCGCCTGCGTCCCGCATTCGCCAAGGACGGCACGATCACGGCTGGCTCTGCCTCGCAGATCTCCGATGGCGCTGCGGCAGTCGTCGTGATGAGCAAAGCGAAAGCCGAAGAGCTAGGACTCAATTGGATCGCCGAGGTCGGCGCCCACGGCGTGGTCGCAGGGCCGGATTCCACCTTGCAATCACAACCTGCCCGGGCGATCGCGAAGGCCTGTGCGCGCGAAGGCCTCGATCCACAGTCGCTGGACCTCATCGAAATCAACGAAGCCTTCGCCGCGGTGGGTATCGCCTCCACCCGCGAACTGGGGGCAGACGCTGAGAAAGTGAACGTTAACGGCGGCGCGATTGCGATGGGCCACCCGCTTGGGATGTCCGGCGCACGCATTGTTCTGCACCTGGCGCTGGAGCTTCAGCGCCGCGGCGGCGGGGTGGGCGCGGCTGGCCTGTGCGGCGGAGGCGGCCAGGGCGATGCGCTGATCATCAAGGTCCCATAGGACACTGTGTCAATCTGCCTCCGGAAAGCGGAGGCAGATTGACACTAGCGCCCTAGGGCAGCGAGGATCTCGCGCAGCACGCGGTCTGGTTCGTGAACGAGGTGGTGCCAACTGAACCTCAGGACCCGCCAGCCGTCGTTGACGAGAATGTTCTGTCGCTTCATGTCGTGTGCGAATCGGTCTGCGTCCCGATGCCAGGCCCAGCCGTCGACCTCGATTGCAACGCGCTCACGAACGAACGCGACATCGATTTCAAAGCCGCAACTCGGGACATGGGTGCGCCACCCCGTCAGCCCCGCGGCACGAAGCAGCCGGTGCAAGATTCGCTCCGCCTCGGAAGCGCCTCCCTCACCGGCGGCGTGCAACAGTTTCTCCGCAGCTTTGGCGGTGGCCCGCCCGCGATTGCGTTCGTGGATGGACCACAGAATCTGCAGCGACGTGTGCTTCTGGAGCGCCCGGTCCAGAAACACCGAACCGTTGGGCAGCGCGACAGCGGTTTCGAGAACCGTGAGCGGAATACAGGTGAGCCGGAGGCGGCGCACCGTGCACACGTCAGCAGCGCACAAGTCCCGCCGGCGCAGGTCGAAGTCCCTCGCGCGCACCCGGCGCACTCTGGGGACCGTCACTGTATGCCGCTTTGGCGCGCGATCGATCAGCCCGTACCACCATGCTGCACTCACGCCGTGCGCAAGCGCCGACGTCCCGGCCGTGAAGACCGCCGCGCGCAACTGCACCGCCGGTGTGATTGTCCGGTCAGCACGCAGGTAGACACTTCGGCACAAACGCCGCCACTCACCTGAACGCACCCGGCGCGTCACAGCCTGAGACGTCATGCCAGCTTCGAGCGCTTGCCCATAAGCGATTACGCCGTCCTGGCTGGCCATAATCGCGTGTACTCGTCGAGGGATCACACCGGAGTTAGACGCGCCCGGTGCCCGTTGGTTCCGCCGACACGCGGTGTGTCAATCTGCCTCCGGAAAGCGGAGGCAGATTGACACAGTCACTGCTTGCCGTAGGTAAGCCGCCGCAACACGACTTCAGCCGGACCGCGCTGGTTCCGCTTTTCGAGCATGTACGCACCGATAACTGTGAGAACCCAGACTGCGACTGCGTAGAGGAACAGGTTCGCGCTGCCCATGTGCTGACCAAGGCCGAATCCCCAAGCCGCCAGGATGGGCGCACACAGGATCGACTGCGCGAGGTAGCCGGAAAGTGACCGTTTGCCGAGCGCGTTGACCGCGGCGCCGAAGGTGCCGAGAGTCCGGCCCTGCAACCGGTGACCGACAAGGCCGAAGAGCGCGACGTATCCCACACCGCCAGCGAGCCCCGTTGTGACCTGTACTAGCTCGAAAGCCTGGACGGCCCCCTCGGGCACATCCCATACGCCGAGCTTCGCGAGCGCAGTTACGCCGCCACCGATCCATGCGGTGCCGATTCCGATTACCGCGACCCTGCGAAGCAGCGGCAGATGCGCGCCGGGCTCTTCGAGGATGCGTCGCCGAGCAGCCCAGATACCGAGCAGGATTGCGATCGGGACCGCGAGAGTGAGTAGCCCCTGAAAGACGATGAGGAACGCCCAGAACGAGATTCGGGTGATCATCGACGCGAGGTAGTTCGGCTCGCCATTGGCGGCTTCGATGACGCCATAGAGGTTGAATGCCTCCTCGGCTTCGCCCTCAGGGGTGGCCGACACCGCCGCAAACGTGAGCAGTGTGAGGGCAACAAGCACCCCCGCTCCGATCGCGCTCCACACGAGCAGTGTGCCGTCACGACGCCGCAGGAACAGCCACACGAGCAGCAGACCGGCTAGACCGTAGGCACCGAGAATATCGCCGAACCACAATAGGGCGGCGTGGACGAAACCGAATATCAGCAGCCAGAAGTTGCGGCGCTGAAGGAGGTTACGTGCGGTGCGTTCGTCGGTTCCCGCGGCTTGTTGGCGGAGGTAAAGCTGGACGATGCCGTAGCCGAAGAGGAACGCGAACATGGGGTAGACGCGCAGGTCGATCGTGGTGATGATCAACCCCTGCGTCAGTTGGTCAATGAACGACTCCGACGGCGGATGCGCAGACACACGTTCCCCCGCCCGGCCCCACAGGTACCAGGGAGTGTTTGCGATCACAATCAGCAGGAGCATAAAGCCACGCGCCAGGTCAGGCGCGAGGGCGCGCTCCCTGGCACCTACCGGCCCCCTGGCAAGGTGACGCGACATCGTTTCCTCCGTAACTGCAAGCCTGCCGGGTATACCCCGGGGACTAATTAGTCACGGGGTGTTCCATTCGGCCCGAAGTATATCCAGCGCGCGGGCACGAAGGAGACGTCCAAAAGTAGGACTTTCGTTCTCCTCCAGATACCGATAGTCTCCGAATTATGACGGTATCTGAACGGTCGCAGCGTCGCGGCCTGATAATCGGCTGCGGTGGCACTCTCGGTGCCGCCTGGACAGTCGCCGCACTCGTGGCAGTGCGTGACGTGCTCGATTGGGATCCCCGGGATGCACAGCTGCTCATGGGCACCTCCGCCGGCGCAGAGCTCGTGACTATGCTCGGCAGCGGTGTTGACGTCGATGAGCTCGTCGCCATGCAACTTGGCACGTCTGCACACCCCGCACTTGCCCACCACCTCGCTGCCGCACCAGGCCGCTTCCCGCCGCTGCCTGCCCCTGCTTTTCCGGCGTTGCCACTCGTGCTGCGCGGCAGCGGCCTAGCGCGACCGGCTGGCCTGCTGCCTCGCGGACGTGGAGACGCGTCCTGGCTGAAAAAACTCACAAACAGGCTGACCGAGGGATGCGAGTGGGTTAATCATCCCGCGACGTGGCTTGTCGCGACAGATGTGAGCACAGGTGCACGGGTCGCTTTCGGTTCTCCGCACGCACCGCAAGCGCCCCTGAGCGACGCTCTGTGCGCGTCGTGGGCAATCCCTGGCTGGTTCCCGCCGGTGCGGATCTCCGGCCGGGACTATCTCGACGGAGGCGCCGTCTCCACCGCATCAGTCGATCTCGCTCTCGACAGTGGCGTGCAAGAACTCGTGGTTATCGCGCCGATGGCGTCAACAGGAAAAATCCCGGGCCGCGGGGCGCACATTGCGGAACGACGCTTGCGCAACCAGATGAGTGAGGGCCTCGACCGCGAGGTGGCGCTCGCGGAAAGCCGCGGAATACGGGTGCTGCGACTCGACGCAACTCCCGCCGATCTCATAGTGATGGGCGCGAATTTCATGGACGGGCGCAGGCGTCTCGCCACTTTCGAGCACGCCCTCCGCTCGACCCGCACCCAGATCGACAGTAAGGCCGGTGTACTCGCATGACACATCATGACGTTGCCATTGTCGGCGCCGGGATCTCCGGAATCGGCGCCGCCATCACGCTCAGCGAAGCAGGCATCGACGATTATGTGATCCTGGAGAAAGGTGACGCTCTGGGCGGCACCTGGCGGGACAACACCTACCCCGGGTGTGCCTGCGACGTGCCGTCGAGGCTGTATTCCTACTCGTTCGCACCCAACCCCGAGTGGTCGCGGGTGTTCGCCGGGCAGCCAGAGATCCGCGACTACATCGAGCGCACGGCAGCCGAGCACAACGTGCAGAGAAAGGTGCATTTTCGCACTGAAGTTGTTCGGGCACAGTGGAATTCTTCGCTACGTCGATGGGAAATTGACACCACACGTGGCAGCTTTAGCGCCCGCGTACTCGCCGCCGCGCCGGGTCCGTGGAACGAACCCCTCATCCCAGAGATCCCCGGACTCGACACCTTCAGCGGCGAGGTTTTCCACTCGTCACGCTGGAACCACAGCTATGACCTGGCTGGCAAACGTGTAGCCGTCGTCGGCACGGGTGCATCAGCAGTGCAGTTCGTGCCCGAGATCCAGCCGGAAGTCGCGCAACTGCACGTGTATCAACGGACCGCACAGTGGGTGCTCCCCAAACCGGACCACGCAATGCCCGCCGCGGAAACATGGGCTATGCGGAGGATCCCCGGCCTTTATGGAGCGCTGCGACAGGCCGAATACGCGATCCTTGAAAGCCTGGGTGTCGGCTTCCGGAATCCGTGGCTCCTCAGAGTGATTCAGCAAACAGGGCGCGCTCACCTGTACCGGCAAGTCCGAGACAGAAAGCTGCGCACCATCCTCACCCCGGACTACATCCTCGGATGCAAGCGCCTGCTGATGTCCAACACTTACTACCCTGCCCTCACCCAGCCTAACGTCGAAGTACACGGAAACGCCGTGCGCGAGATTCGCGGCAACATTGTGATCGGCGCCAATGGGCAGGAGCGAGAAGTTGACGCCATCATTTTCGGCACCGGCTTTCACATTCTGGACATGCCAGTCGGATCACGGGTATTCGACGGTGACGGACGCAGCCTTGACGACCACTGGAAAGGCAGCCCGCAAGCCTACTTGGGCACCGCGATAGCGGGTTTCCCGAACGCGTTCGTCCTCCTCGGCCCGTCTCTCGGAACAGGGCACACGTCTGCGTTCATGATTCTGGAGGCGCAGCTCGGGTACCTGCGCCAGGCTGTGACCTATCTTCGTGAAAACAAGTGGGCACCGATGGCGCCGCGTGACGAGGTACAGCACGCATTCAATGCGGAGGTTCAAGAGGCTCTCGGCAGCACGGTGTACAACGCGGGCGGCTGCCATAGCTACTACCTGGATGCGAACGGCCGCAACAGTTTCAGCTGGCCGTGGTCAACCCGCCGGATGCTCACCCGCCTCGCCACCTTTGATCCTGCCGCGTTTCGGCGACACAACCACGCAACCACGGAGGCGCAGCGATGACCCCCTACCGACCCCTTACTCTGCCATTGTCAACTGTGCTCGTGACGGGCGCCGGCCGGGGCATAGGCCGCGCTGCCGCGCACTTGTTCGCGGAACACGGTGCACGCGTTATTGTCACCGATCTCGACGCGGCAGCCGCAGCCGCAGTTGCGAACGAAATCGGTCCGGACGCAACCGCATTCGAACTGGACGTCAGGACACGCACTGCGTGGGAGCGCGTCGAAGCGGAGTGTGGGCCCGTTGACATTCTCGTCAACAATGCCGGAATCATGCCGCTCGGGGCGTTTCTCCACGAGTCAGACGACACGATCGACGCAATCATGGAGATCAACGTCCGCGGAGTGATGCACGGAATGCGGGTCTTCGGCCGACAAATGACGGAACGCGGGCAGGGCCACATCGTCAACGTGACGTCACTGGCAGGCAAAATTCCGATCCACGGCATGGTCGCTTACAACGCAAGCAAATTCGCAGCAGTGGGGCTCTCAGCTTCGGCCCGGCTGGAATTTGCTGACCAAGGTGTGAGCGTATCAAGCGTGCTGCCCTCGGCTGTCCGCACTGACCTGTCGTCCGGGGTGCAACTGGGCGGTGTGCTGCCCACTGTTAATCCCGAGGATGTCGCGGCAGCGATCCTCAGAACGTGCGCTACCCGCCAGGCGGAGATCGCGGTCCCGCGTTACCTCAATCCGGCGGGTGTGGCGTTGGCGCTCATTCCAGAACGAGTGATGTCGCTGGTCCGAAAGGCCGTGGGCGGCCGTCGCGCGCTGACGGGAGTGAACCACGAGACACGCGGCGACTACGAGCGGCGGATCGCGCAGATCACCAAAGCCGACCAGCCTTGACTTCCTTGAGAAACACGACACCCTCAGTTCTGTCCAGGTAGCGCGGATCAAGCGAAAAATAGCTGAGATTTGAGGACGTTTCAGCCCGCAGCTTGGGTGTGTGACCCGTCTCTGTGAACGCCCTGACTAAACTGTCTGCAGCGCAGATCGTCACATGCCCCGGCAGTGCTTCGGAAAGGAAAGCTTCGAACGTCTTAGGTGCCGGTTCGTTAATCTCGTGGTGTTTTGCTACCCCGAGTGCTGACGCGAGGAACGCGTACTCCTCGCCCAGTTGCACGTCGACAATCGCGCCAGCACTCCACCATTCGATGTCCTGGCCGTTGAATACCCAATGGCTCTTGTACTTCTGGAGGTGACGATTGTGCGCGAAGACCAAAGTGGGACCGCGCGGCCGCTCCCGCTCGGCAATCGCGGCGAGGTTGCTGGCCATCAATTCATCACGCAAGCCAAGCAGTCGCGGCACCCGCTGATCCGAATCATCTGCCACCGCAGCGTGATACCGCATCAAGCCGGCCGCTGTTCGCGCGTACAACCGGGCCCGCCACCAGTCTTCCTCAGTCAATCGCGACACTAAATGGGGCGATTCGGAATACAGCAACGCGGTCAGATCATCGATAAGCAAACGCAGTCGCATCGCGTCTGTCGAAGTGCCAACCGACAGGGACGGCTCGAAGGCAGCTTCGGCGTTCGCCCATCGCTCGTCGTCGCCGACGAGCGTGTCGATCACCTGCTTGCGGCATGGCATCAGTTCAGGGTTCACGTGCTCTTCCAGCAAGGAAAACAGTGCGGTGATGATCACTCGTGGGCTTTCCCCGCCCGTCATCTCCACGGGTGCGTCGAATCCGTAGAACCGCAAGCACTCTGACTCGTCACGCTCGCTGTTGTACGCGCGCATCCATTCCACCAGCTGCCGATTCGCCGGGGAGTCACCGAACCCATGACTGAACCCATCGCGCATCACCATGTCCAGACTTCCCACTCCTCGCACCACGAAGTTGTTGACGAGGTTATCTGCGATGCAATGAGTTTCGAGAGCAACCGAGCGGTAACCTTCGAACTCGGCCAAATACCTGAAGAACTGATTGCGCAGCTGCGGCAGCGCTTCCTCCTCATGCATGCACTCGCCGAAGGCGAGTAACCGCGGGGGTCGCGGCAATGAACGGAGAAAGGCACGCAATGGGTGCGGATCGCCTGGCTCATCGGTGAGCGTCCACAGATACTGCGGCGGAACATCAGCAGCCACGCCCCCACTGTAACGCCGACCCAGTGGAACGACGGGAGCTATCTACCAAGGGGTATCGGTGGTGGGCACCACACCAGCACCGATCGCGTCGACGAGTTCAGCGTGATCAGCAACAGTCTGGGCCGCATAGGCCGTGCCGAACGAAATCATTGAGTCAACGAAGGCATCGCCCTTGCCCAGGTAGCCTGCGATTGCCGCTGGATCACCGCTTCGGGCATGCGACTTAGCTAACGCGCGCCCACATATGGCGGAAAACTCCGGCAGGATGCCCGCTATTTCGCGGCCACTCGGAATCACTTTCATATCTCGGAACTGCCTAACGTAGTAGTCAAGCCCATCTACCCGAACGTAGCCGAGGAAGATGTCACTAGCTGACTGCATCAGGCGCTGACCGACCGTCACTCGCTGTCCGTGATTGCCAAAAGGACTGGGGCCGAGAAACTCCTCATACACTGAGGCCGCCGCCTGCTTGACCTGGAACATCACTGGCTCACGACCGCTGTCGCCCTCCATGAGATGCAAGTAGACCCGCATACCAACGCTGCCGACACCGACCACCTGCTGCACACTGTCAACCCGGGTGAACCTGCCGACCAGCCGCCGCAGATACGGCGTGATCGAGTCGAGATACGTATCGAAAACCTGGTTGTAGACGCTGATCTCTTCGCTCTCCCCCAACGTGAAGTGCCGTCGTTTAGGAGGAGCTTCGGTGATCTTCCGCCGACCGTCAACGACCTCGGTGAGCTGCCTTGTGGCCCCAGCCTGGGAGCGCTTCTCACTTCTCTTGAGAATGTTGCTCTCGTGCCACTCAGCGTCCGCCGTCGACAAGCGTCGCAGGGTTTCCTGTGCCGTGATGCTGTCGTACCAGACCTCTAACTCGCCGGATTTTGCGTACCGCCGCATGCTGTCGCGATAGGTGCGCATCGCAGCTCGAGCGCTTTCGGCGGCGACCGACGTAGACACTCCTTCGGTGTCTGCTAGGACAAAGATACTGGTGGCGAGCCGTTTCAGATCCCATTCGAACGGGCCTTCCAGCGTCTCATCGAAATCCCTCGCATCGAACAGCAATCGCCGTTCTGGAGAGGCCCACAACCCGAAGTTGAGGATATGAGCGTCCCCGCACATCTGCACGGTCAATCCGGAATGCTCGCTGGTGGCGAGGTCAGCGGCCATCACTGCCGCCGCACCCCGCAAGTATGCCCACGACGATGACGCCATCCGTGCATATCGGATCGGCAGCAGCGAATGATCTCGGACAGCTTCCTGAGCGCGCAAACGATCGAGAGCGGGCGCGGTCCGTCGGGACGGATCCCAGTTTCCTGAGCTCTTACGGGGCGCACGTTTGCGCGCGGACTTTCCTGCCTCGGCGTCCGCATCGACTCGGTTTGTCGCACGAACGCGAACTTCGCCGTTCGAAAGCACAGAACTCATTTCGCCTCCAAGCTTCCAGCCGAGGACGAATTACTTGCCCCAGCACGCTGCGACACATTAGGTCCGATCTTACGGCGCGGGTTTCCGCACCATCGGTGTTGTGACGATTGCTGCTGGGGCCCGGAACTCGACAACAGTCAATTCACCATCGCCAATTTGTCAGCAGGGAACTTGCGGTTGAGACGCGTCCGTTCACGGATCGCTGACGGGAGATCGTCCATCGCGAGCAGAGTGTCACAGGCGCGCAGCGAGCCCTCTGCATCACCCACCCAGTACGCCACAATCGAATACTCGAAAAGCAAACCCCAGCGGTAAACCGAGGGGTGCACGAACAGCACATCGTCAGGCATGGGCCGCTCCAGTGCTGCCTTCACGAGGGTATGAGCCGTGTGGTGATGTCCCCTTGTGCGCAACCGGGAAACAAGCTCGTAGCACGCCTCGAGCCGCGACGGTCGGCATTCCATCGCCTGCACGAACGCATCCATAGCTGCGGGCCAATTCCCTAGCTGGTCCTCGAGGAGGCCCACCTGTAGAAGCGAGTAATAGACTTCTTCGCCCCAACCACCCATTGCGGCTCGCTGCCTGTAGAGGCGCACCGCCTCGGGTATATCACCCATATCCCGCATCGTCTGCGCGAGGTAAAACACGCTGCGCGCATTGGCCGGGTGGCGCTGCAAATCCTCCGCCAAAAGGCGCGCGTCCCGTTCGAACTTATCGGAGCGGGAACCGCCGTCAGCAAAATGTTCGACGACGATGGCATCGAGGTTCTCGACGCTAGCAGGATTATCAGATGTGATGAACTCGTGGGTGACGCCCTCGTAACGCCACGCGATTCGCCCACTCACGAGGCGGCGATTGCGGTACAAGAGATCACCCTCATGGCGAATCATGTAGCTATCGGCAGTCGGCGTCGGCCACTCTCCCACCGTCCGAACAACCATATCGGCATCGATAAGCAGCAGGTAGTCGGCTTTCCCAGCCGCATGCTGGAGGTTCAGCGACCGGTTGTGCCCGAAATCAACCCACTCGTCCTGATGCAGCTCACCCGGTATCTCGCTAAGGCAGCGGCGGACAATTTCTTGCGTACCGTCAGTCGAACCCGTATCTGAGATCACCCAGGTGTCAATCAGGCCCATGACCGATCGGAGGCAGCGTTCGATAACGCGTGCTTCATTCTTCACGATCATGCAGAGGCAGATAGTGGGCCTGCTCCCTGTGTCACCTGATGATTTCAACCCGTACCACCTCAGCTTGGTCAAATGCGTGTCTGCTCGATCGATTCAACTACGGTGCATCGGCGTTGAAGCACACCGTCTGGACGGTGACAGAACCAATCGAGGCCACTGCGCCAAATGTAAACCGCCACCGGGTTGGATCAGTGGGATGCGGCCGAGAGTCTCGTGCGCTGACAACCAACCCGCCGACATCGAGTCCCCCGTTAATGGCGACATCACCACTGTTGCATGGAGGTGTATCAACGGTCGTTGGCCCCAATAAACTCAGGCTTGCACTAGCGGTACTGGTGAAATAGACCTCCGAGCCGGGGCCTGCTGGTCCTGTCGGGCCGGTCGCGCCAGTGGGGCCTGTTGGACCGGTGGCACCAGTGGCGCCGGGTGTACCCTGCGGACCAATCGGCCCGGTAGCGCCAGTTGGACCGGTTGGCCCGGTCGGACCCGTCTCACCCTGCGCACCAGTCGGACCCGTCTCACCCTGCGGGCCAACGGGCCCCGTATCCCCCGTCGCCCCGGTCGGACCCGCCTCACCGGTCGCACCAGTAGGACCCGTCGCCCCGGTCGGACCCGTCTCACCCTGCGCACCAGTCGGACCCGTCTCACCCTGCGGGCCAACGGGCCCCGTATCCCCCGTCGCCCCGGTCGGACCCGCCTCACCGGTCGCACCAGTCGGACCGGTCTCGCCCTGCGGACCAATGGGCCCCGTATCCCCCGTCGCGCCCGTCGGACCCGCTTCACCCGTGGCGCCAGTCGGGCCCGTCGCGCCCGTCGGACCCGCATCACCCGTTGGACCAGTATCCCCGGTCTCGCCCTGCGGACCTGTCGGACCTGTCTCGCCCGTCGGCCCGGTCGGTCCCGTCGGCCCCGTCGGACCGGCCTTGCATGTGTGGCATAGAGACCCGTGGGGACCGAGCGAGCCAAGCGCCAGCAGCGATCCAAACCCGGCCGCGGACCCTGAACTGCCAGGCAGACCGTGAGAGCCCGTACCGCTTGCTGATCCGCTGCTACCGCTGCTGCCGGATCCAGCATCGATTGATGCCGAACTTACCGCGGGAGCAACGGACGGCTGTTGTGAACCGCTAGAAGCGGTAGTTAACACAACGCTGGTGAGCCCGGTAAAGGCACTCACTGAGGCAGCGCACGCCGCTACGAGAACTGCATTGCGGGCTAACTTTTTCATCGCTGCTCCCACGTGAACCACCGCACACCGGTGTGACGGCAAGGCGCCGAGCATCTCGCTGTGTGGCGATCTGCTTGACACCGTTCGGACTCTTGGGGCTTATGCCACCACTCCGGCGGGGGTGCGCACGGGGTTAGTTACTAGTTGTTAGCTTCGTGTGATCGCATCGTTGCTCGCCAGCTCATTCGGGTGCGGCCACCGGCTCCGCCAGTACTACGAGCCCCCGCACTAGTGCCTGCAACCCGAATTCAAATGCTGCGTCAGCACGGCCAATCATCGTTCCAGCTGCTGACACGGCGGCCCGCATCGCCTCGCCAGCCTCTGGCGGGGTAGCCCAGACCTCTTCTGGTGCAGCAACATCAAGCGCGGAGCCCAGTACGTAGCTGTCCACCGAGGTGATCGCGTGCAGCACCTCCGCGGGCGCGAAGCCGGCATCTGTGAATGCGTCTGCGAGCGCGTTGTACATGCCGAACGCCACCTCGGTCTGCACCGTGGTGGCGGTAAGGAGCGGGATGAGTCGTGGATGCTGGGCGTAGCTGCGCCGGTATTCCCGCGCAATGCCGAGAACGAGTTCCGGCCACTCGGCTGCCCGTTCCCGCACCTGCTCGACGTCGATTTGCGCCATCATCCGCGCGCGCAACAGCTCGATGATCTCACTGCGGCCACTCACATGGTTGTAGAGCGACGACGGACGGACCTTCAGCCGCCCGGCAATGCCAGGCATGGTGAAGTCACCGCTCTCGTCGACCATCTTGAGCGCCTCATCAGCGATCCAGTCAGCGGTCAGCAGCCGACGGGGCGGACGGCCCATGCGTTCTCCTCAAAACTCACCCTTGACGTTTGTGATGGTCTTCACCATACTTAACGAATCACATTCGTTTTATACCGACCCGCACCGAGGACACACGATGCGTACATTCACCGCCCTGACTCCCCCCGCTTCGCCTGCTCGCACCGAACCCGCAGACCGACTTCCGCTGCGTGTTGGGGTTGTCCAGCATCAGTGGCACGAAGACTCCATTGCGATGCGCAACGAACTGCGTGAGGGCATCGCGATCGCTGCCCGCCACGGGGCCAAGGTTGTCTTCCTTCCAGAATTGACGCTGAGCCGTTACCCGGCGTTCGTGCCCGGCGGCGATCATCCAGCCGAAAACGCGGAAGACCTGCTCACGGGCCCGACGTACCGCTTCGCCGCCCAGGCTGCAGCAGAATTCGGAGTACTGGTTCACGCATCGCTATACGAGCGCAACGATCATGAAAACGGCCGCAGCTTCGGTGACGGACTGGGTTTCAATACCGCCATTCTCGTTGCACCAGATGGCACCCTCGTCGGGCGCACCCGCAAGATTCACATCCCCATCACGACTGGTTACTACGAGGACACCTACTTCCGCGGCGGCCCGCAGGCACCCGATACCTGGAAGGTCCACACCGCCCCGGAAATCGATGGCGCGAAGATCGCGATGCCGACGTGCTGGGATGAATGGTTCCCGGAGGTTGCGCGGATCTACTCTCTGCGAGGCGCGGAAATCATCGTTTATCCCACCGCGATCGGTTCGGAACCCGAACATCCCGAATTCGACACCCAGCCGCTGTGGCAGCACGTTATTGTCGGCAACGGCATTGCGAATGGAACATTCATGGTGGTCCCCAATCGGCATGGTGACGAGGGAGTCATCAACTTCTACGGGTCGTCGTTCATCTCAGACCCTTACGGCCGCATACTCGTTCAGGCACCACGCGATGAGTCTGCTGTCCTCGTCGCCGACCTCGATTTGGCACAGCGCAAGGACTGGCTCACCCTCTTTCCGTTCTTGCAGACCCGACGCCCCGACACGTATGCGCAACTCGTCGCCCCTCTCGAAACCGCAGACGCGAAAGTACCGTCATGACGGACCTCATCACGCCACGCATGCCCGCCGAATCGGAACCGCACGCGCGCACCTGGATGGCATATCCGCGCGAGGGGTACTCACTCGGCGACACCCAGGCGGAGCGCCACGAAGCGCGCAGCGCCTGGGCTGCGGTCGCGAACGCGATCGTCGACTTTGAGCCGGTAACCGTCGTCGTTGACCCTGCTGAGTTGACGCACGCACGGCACTACCTCGCCGGTGCGGTCGAAATCGTTGAGGCCCCGCTCAATGACGCGTGGATGCGTGACATAGGCCCGACCTTCGTCCTCGGATCAGACGGTCGCCCCCGCGCGGTCAATTGGGTGTTCAACGGTTGGGGTGCACAAGATTGGGCACGCTGGGACAAGGACGAAAAGATCGGCGCGTTCGTCGCGGAACAAGCTGGTGCGCTCCGCGTCGACTCACCCCTCGTCAACGAAGGCGGGGGGATCCAGACAGATGGTGCGGGCACCGTCCTCGTCACCGAAACGGTGCAGCTCGACCAGGGCCGCAACCCCGGCTGGACGAAAGCCGGCGTGGAGGCAGAGCTTGCGCGCACCATCGGCGCCGAGAAGGTGATATGGCTTCCGCGCGGTCTTACCCGTGATTTCGAGCGTTTCGGCACGAGAGGCCATGTCGACATTGTCGCTGCAATTCCGAGTGCCGGACGGGTCCTGGTGCATGATCAGCGCGACCCGGCACACCCTGACCATGCGGTGAGCCAGGAAGCGATCGCATTGCTGAGCCAGTCCGTTGACGCGTCCGGACGCACGTTCACAGTGGTGCCGGTACCCGCCCCCAAGATCCTGGAGGACGACGAGGGCTGGACCGACTACAGCTACATCAACCATTACGTGGCGAACGGTGCCGTGATTGCTTGCATGTTCGATGACCCGAACGACCAAGTCGCGGCTGACATTCTCGCAGACGCTTATCCCGGCCGCGAGATCGTCCCCGTCGATGCGCGCCCCATCTTCTCGCGGGGCGGCGGTATCCACTGCATCACGCAGAATGAGCCCGCCGCTCAGTCAGTTTCCGGCTGACACATTCACCAGTGTTATTCCGGAATGAGCCACAGCACGCCCAGCGGTGGCACCTGTACCACCGCTGAGGCGGGCTGACCGTTCCACTCTTCAGATGTTGCTTCCACGGCGCCCATGTTGCCGACACCTGAACCGCCGTAGTCGGTCGCGTCGGTGTTGACTGCCTCACGCCAGCGACCGGCCCGGGGCAGACCTACTCGCACATCGTGGTGCGGAGTACCGGAGAAGTTCGCGATACACACCACGGGCTGGCTGTCCGGGCTCACAGGATCGAACCGGATGAAGCTCAGAACGCTGCGCCCAGCATCGTTCGCGTCGATCCAAGTGAACCCCTCGGGCGAGTTATCGCCCGCGTACAGTGCGCGGTGTGACCGGTACGTGCGATTGATATGCGCGACAAGGTCTTTGATGCCCGAATGCAAGGGGTCGTCGAGAAGGTGCCAGTCAACGGAACCCTCATGTGACCACTCCCGCTGCTGGCCGAACTCGCCGCCCATGAAGAGCAACTGCTTGCCGGGGTGGGCCCACATGTAAGCCAGGAGGGCCCGCACTCCGGCCGCCTTCTTCCAATGGTCGCCCGGCATCCGTGTGAACAGCGAGCCTTTGCCGTGAACCACTTCATCGTGCGAGAGCGGCAGGATGAAGTTCTCACTCCACGCGTACACCAGCGAAAACGTGATGTCATTGTGGTGGTAAGAGCGGTGCACAGGGTCACGGCCCATATAGAGCAGTGTGTCGTTCATCCACCCCATGTTCCATTTGAAACCGAAGCCCAAACCATCCGCGTCAGTCGGTTTCGTGACGCCGGGCCACGACGTGGATTCCTCCGCGATCATCAAGACACCTGGGTGATGCTTGTAGACGGTCGCGTTGAGTTCTTGCAGGAAGCGGACCGCATCGAGATTCTCACGCCCGCCGCGTTCATTCGGAATCCACTCGCCTTCCTTGCGCGAGTAGTCCAGGTACAGCATCGACGCGACGGCGTCCACGCGCAGACCATCGATGTGAAACTCGCTAAACCAGTACAGCGCATTCGCGACGAGGAAGTTCCGCACTTCGGGCCGTCCGAAGTCGAAAACGTACGTGCCCCAGTCTGGCTGCTCACCGCGGCGCGGGTCCGGGTGCTCGTACAGGGCGCTGCCGTCGAACTTTGCAAGCGCCCAGATATCGCGCGGGAAATGCGCTGGAACCCAGTCAAGGATGACGCCGATACCGCGGTTGTGGAGAGTGTCGATGAAGTACCGCAGGTCGTCCGGCGAGCCGAATCGCGAGGTGGGTGCGTAGTACGACGTGACCTGGTAGCCCCAGGAGCCGCCGAAGGGGTGTTCCGCAAGCGGCAGGAACTCCACGTGGGTGAACCCCATATCGGAGACGTAATCCGCTAGTTCTTCGGCAGCCTCGCGGTACCCCAGACCGGGCCGCCACGAACCGAGGTGCACTTCGTAAATACTGATCGGCGAGGTCACCGGGTGGGACGACGCCCGCTGGGCGGACCAGGCATTATCTGTCCACTCGTACGCGGACTGGTAGATCACCGACGCGGTCGCTGGCGGGTGTTCCGCGCACACGGCCATCGGGTCGGCTTTCTCGTGCCAGCCGCCGTCGGCGCCGTGGATGCGGAACTTGTACTTAGTGCCGGGGCCGATGCCAGGCACAAAAAGCTCCCACACACCCGAACTGCCGAGCGACCGCATGGAATGCTCGACACCGGACCACCCGTCGAAGTCCCCGCACACGCGCACACCGCGCGCATTTGGCGCCCACACCGAGAAAGCGACCCCATTCACCACACCGGAAGGTGTGTCGTAACTGGTGGGCCGGGCGCCGAGCACATCCCAGAGCCGCTCGTGTCTGCCTTCGGAGATCAAGTGAAGGTCAAGTTCTCCGAGGGTGGGAAGCCACCGATATGGATCGTCGAGTGTAGACGTGTGGCCGTGATAGGTAACCTCAAGCTTGTAATCGCCGACCGTCTTGCCAGCGAAGCCGCTGAACAGACCCTCATCTCCGCGCTCCAGCGGATACCGTTGTCCGTCCTGCACCACGGCAACTGATGCCGCCTCTGGCCGGTACACGCGGACGACTGACCGCCCGGATTCGTGCTCATGCGCACCGAGTATCACGTGGGGGTTGCTGTGGGAACCCATCGCGAGGGCGTGAACCTCTTCAGACGCGGGACGATGGCTCGTCACGGACGGGATTTCCGGTTTGGGCGACATTACCTGTCCTTCCTGGCCGGGTACACAACTAGCTGCGGACGGGGCCAATCAATCCGGACGATGTGACACACCGACCGCTCCGGAGTGAGGATGATTGTGTTGTGGCTGCCCCAGTCCCACGTCTGGCCGCTCACTTCGTCGTGGGCACTCAAGCGCGCATCAAGTGGATATCCCAGCGCGGCGAGGTCGAGGTACAGCGTGCCCTGCTGGGTGTGGAAGGGGTCGAGATTGACGATGACCACCACGGTGTCCCCTGTCTCGGGGTCCTGCTTCGAGTATGCGACCAGTGCATCGCTGTCCGTGTGGTGGAAGTGGAGGGTCCGTAACTGCTGCAGGGCAGGGTGCCGCCTGCGTATCGAATTGAGCCGCAGCAGCCACGGTTCCAGCGAGTCGCCGGTTTGCAGAGGTGTCACGAAGTCCCGCGGCCTGAGCTGGTATTTCTCGGAGTTGAGGTATTCTTCGCTTCCCTCGCGCACAGCCACATGCTCGTACAGCTCGTAGCCGGCGTACACCCCCCAGGTGGGTGACATCGTCGCGGCGAGCGCGGCTCGCAGCGCGAACATTGCCCGGCCGCCATACTGCAGCGAAGCATGAAGGATGTCCGGCGTGTTCACGAACAGATTCGGCCGGCATTCGTCGGCGTGCGCGACGATCTCTTTGCCGAACTCGATCAAGTCGTGCTTCGAGGTGCACCACGTGAAATAGGTGTACGACTGGGTGAAGCCCAGTCGGGCGAGACCGTACAGGCGCGCGCGCCGAGTGAAAGCTTCCGAAAGGAACAGCACGTCATGGTGTTGCGACTTCACCTCACCGATCAGCCATTCCCAGAAGTTCGGCGGCTTCGTGTGCGGGTTGTCCACCCGGAAAATCTTTACGCCATGCTCCACCCAGTACAGAACGACCCGAAGCGCCTCCGCATACAGGGTCTCCGGCGCGTTGTCGAAGTTCAGCGGATAGATGTCTTGATACTTCTTCGGCGGGTTCTCGGCGTAGGCGATCGTCCCGTCGGGCAGCGTCGTAAACCACTCGGGGTGTTCGGCCACCCACGGGTGGTCGGGAGCGCATTGCAGGGCGAAGTCGAGGGCGACCTCCATCCCAAGCTCACGCGTTCGTTCGACGAACGCCTCGAAGTCGTCTACGGTCCCCAGATCTGGGTGAATTGCATCATGTCCGCCTTCAGCGGCACCGATCGCCCAGGGGGATCCGACATCATCTGGACCCGGGTCAAGGGTGTTGTTCTTGCCTTTCCTGTTCACTCTGCCAATTGGGTGAATCGGTGGCAGATACACGACATCAAATCCCATATTCGCGACCCGGTCGAGTTCACCGATCGCGGTCTGAAATGTGCCGTGCACCGGGTTACCGCTGGTATCCCAACCGCCCGTCGAACGGGGAAAGAACTCATACCACGACCCGAACAGTGCCTGCGAACGGTCAACGTGTAGGTGGTGCGACTCCCCTTCGGTCACGAGATCACGGAGCGGGGCTTCTTCGACTATCTTCTGGACCGGGTATGACATCGCCTCCGCGATCCGTTTCGGGATCGGCAGGCTCTTGTCACGCAGGTCCGCGAGCGCTCCATTGAGTATCCGGATATCGCCATCCGAACGCGACGTCTCGACCATGCGCTCAATCAGTCTGGCGCCCGTCTCGAGATCGTTGGCAAGTTCCTCAGCACCTTGTCCAGCCGCTGCCTTAACCTCAACCGCGTGCCGCCAGGTCGTCCACGGGTCGCTCCATGCGTCAACACGAAACGTCCAAATACCCTCTGTGTCGGGCGTGATCGCCGCGATGCAGTCGTCCGGGTTGTTCGGATGGCTCGTCATTCGCGTCAGCCTGGCTTCGGTGTCCTCCGGTCCCTGCCAGACGACGGTCGCCGCGATCGCATCATGGCCTTCACGCCACACGCGCGCCTCAATCGGCACATGCTCACCGACAACCGCTTTCGCCGGGAACCGGCCGCATTCCACAACGGGGAGCACCCCGTCGATGCCGAGTCTGCCGTACGTCATGCGATACCCCCTCCGAGCACCGAGCGGTACACATTTACAGTCTCGTGCGCGATGGAACCCCAGTCGAACTTTTCCTTCGCCCGCAACCGGCCCGCCTCGCCCATCGCCTCAGCACGCTGTGGGTCACGCAGAAGCTCGTTCACAGTTCGTGCGAGCCCGGATTCAAAAGTACCCGGGTCGTTTTCGTCGTAGTGCACTAGAAGACCAGTCTCGCCGTCGGCGACGACCTCTGGGATGCCACCGACATCTGATGCCACCACCGCGGTGCCGCACGCCATCGCTTCAAGGTTGACGATGCCCAAAGGCTCGTACACGCTCGGGCACACGAATACTGTCGCTTGTGAGAGTACTTCGAGCATTGCCTGGTGGTTGAGCGGCTTATCGATCCAGAAGACACCGTCGCGCAGTCCACTCAGTGTGTTGACGCCGAGGCGGGTCTCTTCGGCGATATCTGGTGTGTCGGGTGCACCCGCGCACAACAGAACTTGTGCCTCCTTGTCGATCTCATGCGCAGCTGCAATAAGGTGCCGGAGACCCTTCTGCCGGGTGATACGGCCGATGAAGGCAACACTCGGCCGGTCGGGGTCGACACCGAACTCACGGAGCGTGTCAGTCTCTTTCACTGGGTGGAATCGTTCGGTATCAACACCGTTGTAGACGACGTGCACGCGGTCCGGATCGATATCGGGATACACCTCGAGCACATCGTTGCGCATCCCGTCGCTCACCGCAATCACCGCGTCCGCCGCCTCGTAGACGGCTTTCTCCACCCATGAAGACAGGCGGTAACCACCACCGAGTTGCTCCGCTTTCCACGGCCGCCGGGGCTCAAGTGAGTGAGCGGTAACCACGTGCGGGATACCGTAGAGCAGGCTCGCAACGTGGCCCGCAAAGTTCGCGTACCACGTGTGTGAATGGACG
The DNA here is from genome assembly GCF_026041215.1 of Hoyosella sp. YIM 151337. Taxonomy (GTDB): domain Bacteria; phylum Actinomycetota; class Actinomycetes; order Mycobacteriales; family Mycobacteriaceae; genus Hoyosella. The sequence goes on along the minus strand of NZ_JAPEIQ010000039.1, from coordinate 232,210 downwards.
AGATCAACACCTTCGACAGCTGCGACTATGGACAGATCCACGGAGAGCGTGGACAGAGCCGGGTTGGCAGCTTCGAGGCCTTCCGCCGGGTGGTGGGCCACCGCCCCGGGGCGCGGGGCCCCGAAGCAGTGAACATCCACACCGACCAGCTCACGCAGACTGTCGACGAGAGAGCCAACGTGCACTCCCGCGCCGCCATAAACAAAGGGTGGGAACTCGCGGGTCAGCAGGCCGATTCGCATCGCCAATCACTCCTCAGGAGGCCGATGGCTGTGGGTTTCAGAGGGTTGAGCGCCGGTTCTCACGGCCGGTACACGGATTTCGTGAACCAAGCCTATTTCTTGCGGAGTAACGAGCGGATGCGCGGCTACGATTCGCGCCGCATATCCGAACGTCCCCCCGTGTTGCACCGGCACCTCGGCGGCATAGCTGTTCCCGCCGCGGTGCTGCATCTGTGTCACCACCGGCGCGATGAGACGATCGCCATCAACGTCGCCGGTAAATACCTCGACCGCGATGTCATCATGCGACAACGCGCCGCAGTCGACCTCTGCCCGGAACAGTGCGCGGGCAGAATCCGCACTGAGCTCAGCCCAAAATTCGAGCGCGGACACACTCGCCCACTTCTCTCGAACACTGGCCGTCCACGCGGCAAGTTCCCGCGCCCCGGTGAAGTTATCCACCGACACACGGGCTCCCGCTTCCGCAGCAGGGCGGTACAGCAGGGTGAGGTAGTCGTCGAGCATCCGGTCCGCAAGCACCTGCGGCCGAAGGGATTTGAGTACCGCTCGCATCATCCGGAGCCAGCCGGGCTGATCATCGTAGAACAGCGGCACGACCTTCGTCTCGAGCAGGTCATACAGCGCGGCCGCTTCCTGCTCATCTCTGCTGAGCCCGCCAAGCCCATCATGGCCTGATGGTATGGCCCAGCCGAAGTCTGGTGCGAAGCACTCTGCCCACCAGCCGTCTCCGATCGAGAGGTTCAGTCCACCGTTGAGCGCCGACTTCATGCCTGAGGTTCCGCAGGCCTCCAGCGGACGGGTGGGCGTGTTGAGCCACACGTCACAGCCCGCGACCATGTCCCGGCCCAGTTCGATGTCATAGTCCGGAACGAACACCACGCGCCGTCGCAGCGCCGGGTCGCTGGCGAAGTGCATGAATTCCTGAATCAGGCGTTTGCCGCCGTCGTCAGCCGGGTGAGCTTTACCTGCAACGATCAGCTGCACCGGGCGGTCCGGATCGAGAAGGATGCGTCGCAGCCGCGCCGGATCGGACAGCATGAGCGTGAGCCGCTTGTACGTGGGTACCCGGCGAGCGAATCCGATTGTAAGAACGTCGGGGTCCAGGCAGTCTGCGATCCATGCGGTTTCCGCTGCGAATTCAGAGTCTTCCTGCGCCTCAGCCGCACGTCGGCGCACTGTGTCGATGAGCCTCTGCCGCAGCGCTTTCCGGCTCGCGAGGAATTGCTCATCTGGCTGCTTGAGCTGCGGCGCAGCCGCCGCCCATGTGGGCTCGTGCACACCATTGGTGACGTGCGCAATCGGCACTTCTTCGGGTTCCAGGCCCGCCCAGAGGGGCGCGAACATCGAACGGCTGAGCGCGCCGTGCAGCTTCGACACGCCGTTGCATCGCTGCGCGAGACGCAACCCCATGTGCGCCATGTTGAACACGCCCGGGTCGTTCTCAGCGCCCAGTTCGAGACAGGCTTCGGTCGGCAGTTTGGGCAATGCCACGGACAAATGCCCCGCCACCATGCCGCGATCGAAGCGATCGATTCCGGCGGGAACCGGCGTGTGAGTGGTGAACAACGTGCCTGCACGTACAGCGGTGAGCGCCTCCGGGAACGTCAGGCCGCGCTCGGTGAGCTCCGCAATTCGCTCGAGACCGAGGAATCCGGCGTGCCCCTCGTTGGTGTGATACACCTCTGGTTCTGGAAGCCCGTGCGCATCGCAATACGCGCGCACCGCCCGCACACCCCCGATGCCGAGCAAGAGTTCCTGGCGCAGCCGCGTCAGCGCGTCTCCGCCGTACAAACGACTCGTGAGGGCACGCAACTCCGGCTCGTTACGCTCGTCGTCGCTGTCGAGCAAAAGCAGCGGGACACGGCCGACCTGCGCGATCCAGACGCGAGCGTACAGGTCCGCGCCCCCGGGCAGCGCGATGTGGATGTGTGCCCCGTTGAGTTCGGTAAACCCCACGTCTTCAGGAACCAGCGAAGGATAGTCTTCGCACTGCCAGCCATCCGGGGTGAATGATTGTGTGAAGTACCCCGACCGGTACAGCAGCCCTACGCCGATAAGGGGCAGCCGCATGTCACTGGCGGTTTTCAGATGATCACCAGCGAGAATGCCCAGCCCGCCGGAATACAGCGGCAGGGTTTCGGTGATGCCGAATTCCGGGGAGAAATACGCAACGCTCGGGGCGCCGCTGGCATGGGACTGGTCGAGGTAGGAACGCAGGTTCTTGTGTACCGCCCGCATCTTAGTGAGAAACCGCTTGTTGGCCGTCAGGGCCTCTTTGCGGTCAGAAGACAGTTGCGCGAGGAACTGCGGCGGGTTCTGCCCGGTCCGCTCCCACAACTCTCGGTCAGCGAGTTCGAACAGCGCTCGCGTGTCTGCATGCCAGGACCAGCGGAGGTTATCCGCCAGTTCCCGCAACGGAGTTAATATCTCCGGCAACTGGGCTGGCACAGCCAATTTGCCATAAACGTGCACAGGTACTTCACTTCCCGCCGAGCGCCGCGGACACTACAGCCCGCGCCTCGGCCTGAATCTGACTCAAATGATCACGGTCTCTGAATGATTCCGCGTAAATTTTGTAGACATCCTCTGTTCCAGACGGCCGCGCCGCGAACCAACCTGAATCAGTGCATACCTTCAATCCACCGAGCGACTGTCCGTTGCCCGGAGCCTTTGTGAGGATCGCCGTGATCGGTTCGCCCGCAAGCTCAGTCGCGGTCACCTGGTGCGGCGATAGCTGCGCGAGGACATGTTTCTCCTCACGCGTGGCGGGAGCATCGGTCCGTTCGTAGACCGGCTCACCGTGTTTCTTCGTCAATTCAGTGTAGTGCTGGCTCGGCGTACTCCCGGTACGTGCAATGATCTCCGCCGCTAGCAGGCACAGCAGGATGCCGTCCTTGTCCGTCGTCCAGACGCGTCCATCGCGGCGGAGGAACGATGCACCAGCACTCTCCTCACCACCGAACACGATCGACGAATCGACAAGTCCTGGTACGAACCATTTGAATCCGACCGGGACTTCTACCAGCGGACGACCGAGGTCAGCCACGACTCGATCGATCATCGACGAGGACACCGCTGTCTTCCCGATTCCGGCGTGCGGCGGCCAATCGGGCCGGTGCCGCGCAAGGTAATCGATCGCCACCGCCAGATAGTGATTCGGATTCATCAGGCCCGCGTCAGGGGTGACGATCCCGTGCCGGTCCGCGTCCGCATCGTTTCCTGTAGCAAGATCGAAATTCGCGCGTTGCTCGACCAGTGACGCCATGGCGTACGGCGACGAACAATCCATCCGGATCTTGCCGTCCCAGTCGAGCGTCATGAAGCCCCACGCCGGGTCGACCGCCGGCTGTACCACCGTGAGTGAAAGCCCGTGGCGTTCAGCGATTTCACCCCAGTACTCCACGCTCGCGCCGCCCAGGGGGTCCGCGCCGATCCGGACACCCTCGGATTTGATCAACTCGAGGTCGAGAACCGCGGGCAGGTCATCGATGTAACGTGCGCGGTAATCGTAGCGCTGAGTTGTTTCCGCCGCGGTGGCGCGATCGTACGGCATCCGATTGATGCCTTCAGATTTCGCGAGCAATTCGTTTGCGCGGTCTTCGATCCACCGGGTCGCGTCTGAGCCGGCTGGACCACCATGCGGCGGGTTGTACTTGTAGCCGCCGTCAGCGGGCGGATTGTGGGACGGTGTAATCACCACACCGTCTGCGGGCGGGCCACCATTCTCTGCGTTATACGTGAGAATCGCGTGGGAAAGCGCTGGCGTCGGGGTGTAGCTGTCACGGCTGTCAACCAGCACCGTCACACCGTTCGCGGCGAATACCTCGAGGGCGGATCGCGCGGCTGGCTCTGAGAGGGCATGCGTATCGCGGCCGAGAAACAGCGGACCGTTGATGTTCTGGGCGGCTCGGTACTCGCAGAGCGCCTGGCTCACCGCGACAATATGCGCCTCGTTGAATGACGCGGCGAGACTCGTCCCCCGGTGCCCGGACGTCCCAAAGGCCACCCGCTGCGCTGGTTCCGCGGGATCTGGCTGACCGTCGTAGTACGCGCTAATCAGGGCATCGATATCGGTCAGGTCACCGGATTGCGCTGGCTGTCCCGCTCGTGGATGAATGGTCATCGTTAGCTCCTTGCACAGTGCCGGTCAGAAGACCGCGTCAGTCGGCTGCTGCTTCGCGACCACCACCACGCCGCCTGCGCTCACGGTGTACGAAGCCCGATCTTTTTCGAGATCGACACCGATCGTCGCTCCGGGTTCAATGACGACGTTTTTGTCGAGAATCGCGTTGCGCACCACTGCGCCAGCGCCGATCACCACGTTGTTCAACAGGACAGAGCCCTCGACGACGGCGCCTGCGCCAATTCTTACATCTGGGGAGACGAGCGACTGGGTGACGCGCGCGCCTGCGATGATGGCGCCGGGCGACAGGATTGTGTTCTGCAGCTCAGGGGTATGCCCATGAGAACCAACGACTTTCGCGGGCGGGCGCGGTGACTGATAGCTGAGAATCGGCCATCGATAGTTGTAAAGGTTAAAACCCGGATTATCCGCCACCACGTCCATACTCGCGGCGTAATACGAGTCGATCGTGCCAACATCGCGCCAATAACCGCGATCGTGTTCGGTGCTGCCCGGTACATAGTTCGTGGCGAAGTCGTAAACGTACGCACTACCCGCACTCACGAAGCTTGGGATGATATCGCCGCCCATATCGTGGTTAGAGCCGATGTTTTTCGCGTCGCGCTTAACCGCCTCGACGAGGGCTTCGGTCGAGAAAATATAGTTGCCCATCGAGGCATAGACTTCGTCGGGCGCGTCCGGGAGCCCTACGGCATCAGTTGGCTTTTCGCGGAACGCCGCGATCTTTTCGCCAAGCTCGTCGGTTTCGATGACGCCAAACTGGTTGGCTTCCGCCAGTGGCACACGTATTCCCGCAACAGTGGCCTCAGCACCTGACTCGATGTGTTCAGCGAGCATGTCCCGGGGGTCGATCCGGTAGATGTGGTCGGCGCCGAACACGATGACGTACTTCGGGCGCTCGTCATAGATCAAGTTCAGCGACTGGTAGATAGCATCCGCTGAGCCTGCGAACCAGCGCGGGCCTGTCCGCTGCTGCGCGGGCACCGGTGCCACGAAGTCACCCAACATGGACGGCAGCCGCCACGTCAGCGACACATGCCGGTCCAGGCTGTGGGACTTGTACTGCGTGAGAACGACGATCTTCCGGATTCCTGCGTTGACGAGATTAGACAGCGCAAAATCCACGAGACGGTAGGTACCCCCGAAAGGGACTGCGGGCTTCGCGCGGTCAGAAGTAAGCGGCATCAGCCGCTTACCCTCCCCGCCCGCGAGGACAATGGCGAGAACTTCAGCGGTATCAATCAGCATTAGGTGCCTCCTCTTCAGCGGCGCCACTCGTGATGGCTAACCCGCTTCAGGTCGGTTTAAGTTGTGGTACTCGTCACAATCTAACACCACGAGAACGGTCTCTTCTCCGCCAGTAGACGCGCTGCCTCAACCCGGCAACAGCCGGGCAACTTCGGGCGTACGATCTAGTCGGTTTGCCCACATTTTGGTGCGCAGCGTGCAACGCCTCACTCTGCAGTGTGACGGTTTATTGAAGCCGCTACTGTTTACGTATGGCTACGAAACTCGTATGGCCTGGGTCGTCATACCCGCTCGGCGCATCCTATGACGGCGCCGGGACTAACTTTTCCCTATTTTCAGAGATCGCTGAAGCGGTCGAACTTTGCCTTATAGCGAAAGACGGCACCGAAGAGCGCATTCAGCTCGAGGAGGTCGACGGACACGTATGGCACTGCTACCTGCCCACTGTGAGCCACGGACAGCGCTACGGCTACCGTGTGCACGGCCCCTTCGACTTGGCAGCGGGCCACCGCTGCGATCCGGCAAAACTTCTGCTGGACCCCTACGGAAAAGCCTTCGCCGGCGATTTCGATGGACATATCTCCCTTTTGTCCGAACGTGGCTACGGCATTGATTCCCTCGGCCACACGATGACCTCCGTGGTCGTAAACCCGTTTTTCGACTGGGGCAACGATCGGCAGCCCAAACGCCCCTATCACGAGACAGTCATCTACGAGGCCCACGTCAAAGGCATGACGGCAACGCATCCGGAAGTGCCGGAAGAGCTGCGTGGCACCTACGCCGGGCTCGCGCACCCGGTGATCATCGACCACCTCACGAAACTCGGCGTCACCGCGATTGAACTCATGCCAGTCCACCAGTTCCTGCAGGACCAGGTGCTCGTTGACCAGGGATTGCGCAATTACTGGGGTTACAACACTTTTGGTTTCTTCGCCCCCCACCACGAATATGCGGCGAACACGAAACCGGGTGCGGCGGTCGCCGAATTCAAATATATGGTGAAGGCGTTTCACGAGGCGGGTATCGAGGTCATTCTCGATGTGGTGTACAACCACACCGCTGAAGGTAATCATCAGGGCCCCACGATCAACTTCCGCGGTATCGACAACGCCGCGTACTACCGCCTCATCGAGGATGACCGGCGGTTCTACAAGGACTACACCGGCACCGGCAACAGTCTCAATGTCCGCAACCCCCACACCCTGCAGCTGATCATGGATTCGCTGCGCTATTGGGTGAACGAAATGCACGTTGACGGCTTCCGTTTCGACCTCGCCGCGACGCTTGCACGCGAACTCCACGACGTCGACCGCCTCAGCGCGTTCTTCGACCTGGTGCAACAAGATCCCGTCGTCAGCCAAGTAAAACTCATCGCGGAACCGTGGGATATCGGCGAAGGCGGATATCAGGTCGGCAACTTCCCCGGACTGTGGTCCGAGTGGAACGGCAAATACCGGGACACTGTCCGCGATTATTGGCGAGGTGAGCCCGCCACGCTCGGCGAATTCGCGTCACGCCTCACCGGTTCGTCCGACCTCTACGAAACCACAGGGCGGCGTCCACACGCGAGCATCAACTTCATCACCGCTCACGACGGATTTACCCTCAACGACCTCGTGTCGTACAACGAGAAACACAACTGGGCGAACGGCGAGAACAACCGCGACGGCGAAAGTCACAATCGATCGTGGAACTGCGGTGTCGAAGGCCCCACGGACGACGCGGAGATCCTCGAACTGCGGGCCCGGCAGCGCCGCAATATGCTGACCACGCTCTTTCTCAGCCAAGGTGTACCGATGCTTTTGCACGGCGACGAAATGGGCCGCACCCAGCACGGCAACAACAACACATATTGTCAGGACTCTGATATCGCGTGGATGGACTGGTCCTTCGCGGAGAAGAACCGCAGCCTCGTGGACTTCACGTCTGAACTGATCGCACTGCGCAAAAAACATCCCGTCTTTCGCCGGCGCCGCTTTTTCGAAGGGCGCCCCATCCGCAGCGGTGAAGAGATGCGGGATATCGCCTGGCTCACGCCGTCCGGTGACGAGATGACATTCGAAGACTGGGACAGCGGCTTCGGCAAGGGACTCGCGGTGTTCCTCAACGGCGAAGGCATCCACGAACCCGATCAGCGCGGCAACAGGATCGTCGACGACTCGTTCTTGCTCTGTTTCAACGCCCACCACGACCCGGTGGACTTCGCCACCCCCAACGGCACTTACGCGCGGAGTTGGGAAGTAGTCGTCGACACGACGACTACGGCGGTGCCCGCGGCCAAGAGCGATATCGATGCGGGCACCGTCATCACTGTGGAGGCGCGCTCACTCGTTGTACTCCGGAAGGTGAGCGATTAGTGATCACCGCAACGTACCGGCTCCAGCTACGGCAGCCGACTGCTGAATCCGCAGGATTTACGTTCGCTGACGCCGCTGGTCTCATTCCGTACTTCCGGGAACTCGGAGTGAGCCACCTGTATCTGTCGCCGTTCCTCACCGCCGTCGATGGCACCACCCATGGATACGACGTAGTAGATCCGACGAGCGTCGCGCACGAACTCGGCGGCATCGAAGGCTTGACCTTCCTTGCCGCTGAGGCGCGGCAATCCGGCATCGGCCTCATTGGAGATATCGTCCCCAACCACATGGGTGTCGGCAAGCCCCGCAACAACAAATGGTGGTGGGACGTTCTCGCGCATGGCCGTGCGTCGCGGCACGCGCAGTACTTCGACATTGATTGGGACGCGGATCCCGAGGGCCGATTGCGGCTGCCCGTGCTTGGCAGCAGTGCCGAGCTTAGTGAGCTAAGCGTTGACGGCGACGTGCTGCGAATGCATGGTATCGACTACCCGATCGCCCCCGGCACCCATCATGGGCCTGACCTCAGCGCTCAACAGATTCACAGCCGTCAGCATTATCGGCTCATCGACTGGCGTGACGGGCCAAACTTCCGGCGGTTCCTCGGCATCAATGAGCTCGCTGCGCTGCGGCAAGAAGAAGACCGCGTGTTCGCCGCAACTCACCAGCTCATCGGTGAACTCGCCGCGGAAGGCATCCTCGAGGGCGTCCGCGTGGACCATCTCGACGGGCTCGCCGACCCGGTGACGTACGTGCGGAAACTGCGTGAACTACTCGGGGCCGATCGCTACCTCGTTGTTGAAAAAGTCATCGGTCGCAACGAGGAGCTGCCGCCCGATCTACCGGTCGACGGCACCACCGGGTACGAGGTGCTCCGCGAAATCGGAGCACTTTTCATCCCAGCGGCTGGTACGGAACCACTTGCGCAACTCGCGCAGGAATTCACCGGTAAATCCTGGCGCCCCCATGATGTGGCGACCGAAATACGCGCCCTGAAGATCGCGGCCCTCGAAGGACCGCTTGCACCTGAGCTTACGCGTCTGGCGCGAGCAGTGGCACACGGCACGGACGCGGGCGCAATCCGCACAGCCATCACCGGAACGATCGCGGAGCTGGCCGTCTATCGAGCAGATTCACCCGACCATGCCCACCACCTCGACGGTGCACTCGAAGCCGCTGGCCGGGAGAATAGCGCGGCCGCCCACGCACTCGCCCAAGGTCTGCGCAGCCCCGCAGTTCTCGCTCGGTTCAGCCAGCTCAGCGCGGGCGCAATGTCCATTGCAACCGAGGGTCCACTCGCCTATCGCGCAGCGTTGCTCGTATCGGCGCTGGAGATGGGAGGCGATGCGACTCGGCTGTCCGCCACCCCCGGCGACGTGCACGCGTTCCTGCAGCGCACCGCGGAGATGTGGCCCCGCACCATGACGACGCTCTCCACCCACGATGCGAAACGCGGTGAGGACGTTCGCGCACGTATCAGCGCAATCGCCCAGCGTCCTGAGCAGTTTGCTGAACTCGCCCGAGAACTCGATGCTGTAGAACCCGCGCCTGATCGCGCCACCGGGTATCTGCTCCTTCAAAGCCTCGTGGGTGTGTGGCCGCAAACGGGACCGCCGTCCCCTGCCCTGCGCGAGCGTTTCGCGAGCTATGCGGTGAAAGCTGTGCGTGAAGCGGGGTTGCAATCGAGTTGGGCCGAGCCGAACATCGGCTTTGAGCGCTCCTTGCGGCACTGGACTGACGCTGTGTTCGACGGTAGTTCCGCAGCGCTCATCAGTGCGTTCGTCGCGGAGATCGCTCCCTGTGCGCATGCGGTATCTCTCGGTCAGAAGCTCTTTCAGCTAGCCGGCCCCGGCATTCCCGACGTGTACCAGGGCACGGAGATGTGGGAAGACTCCCTCACGGACCCAGACAATCGGCGATTCATCAGCTTTCCGCGGTTTGCGCTGACGCTGCGCGAAATCAACCGCCACCCGCCATCGGCAGCCGAGCCGATCAACTGGACCAAACTGCGTCTCGTCAAAGAGACGCTGGCCCTTCGACAAGAACGCCCCGGTGCGTTCACCGGGGGGACGTATCTGCCGCTGACGTCCGACGGAGAGTGCGTCACGGGTTTTGCTCGTGCACAGGACGCTCGGAAAGCTGATGTGTGCGCGCTGACAACACGCTTTACTGCCTCACACGCCGACACGTGGCAGCGGGAATCGGTTGAGCTGCCTGCAGGCACGTGGCGTGACCGGCTGACTGGAAACCAGCACAGCGGCACCGCGCTGGCAGGTGACCTGTTCCGAATCTATCCGGTAGCGCTGCTCGCACGAATCTGATTACGGCCTGCGACGACAAAAGGGGCCGGTGATCGGCCCCTTTTGTCGAGCTATCGTTGATCCAGGCTACGCGCTGTTGCCGATCAGTTCCCCCTGCAGGGGCTGGTCAGACTCCTCGTCGACAAGGCCCGGTTCTTCATCCTGATGGGCCGGCCTGTTTGCTGGCGCGCTGCCTGACGCCATCGCGGTGAGATCCTCGAGTTGCGCCTCGAGGTAGGCCTTCATGCGGACCCGGTACTCACGCTCGAATGTTCTCAACTGGTCGATACGCCCCTCGAGAACAATGCGCTGCTCGTTGATCGCGCCAAGTATCTCGGCGTGCTGACGTTCCGCATCTGATTTCAGCGTTTCGGCACGTTCCCTAGCGGCCGCATACTCACCGTCACCCTTTTCCCGCGCGGCGGTAACGATGGCATCCGCCTTCTCGCGGGCGTCTTTCACCATCGCGGCAGATTTGTCCCGCGCCTCAGTGAGCGTGGACTTCGATTTTTCTTTGGCATCGCTGAGTGTAGAGTCAGCTTCCTTGCGCGCATCGGTCGTCAGCCGGTCGGCCATCTCCTGCGCAAGACCGATGATCTTCGCGGCTTGCGCACTCGCCGCCTCGCCTGACCCTTCGCCCTTCGAGACCCTCTCGAGCTTGGACTCGAGTTCGCTTACGCGCTCACGCAAGTCATTGTTCTCGTCGACCAGGCGAGCAAGTTCCTGTTCGACGAGGTCGAGAAAGACGTCAACTTCGTCTTCGTCGTACCCCCGCTTGCCTAGCGACGGCTTCTTGAACGCCACATTGTGGACGTCCGCCGGAGTCAGACGCATTTCTCCCTAACCTTCCTCACGGGTCTGAACGTGCAAAGCCCCGTTCGCGTGCACTGATGCCGAGCACAACCTTACGCGCTGCTCGCAATGATGCCGCCAATGACACTCTGCAGCACCATGATTCCGATAAGCAGTATCAGAACGGACAGGTCGAGCCGCACGGAGCCGAGCGGAATCGGCGGTATGAACTTTCGGAGGAATTTAATCGGCGGATCGGTGATCGTGAAGATGAACTCCAGAATCACAACGATCGCGCCGGTGGGATGCCAATCCCGCGCGAACATACGGATGAACTCGATGACCACCCGCGCGATGAGGAAGAGCGAGTAGAAGAACAGGAGATTCGAGATCACTACGAGGATCAGCACTCTGCCACTCTGCCTGACTTCACCAGAAGGTTCAAACTCGCCCGCCCGTCCCTGGCACGGACGTGACGATCTTCTCGATTCCCACGTTACCGGGCCTGATACAGCCCGTTTTCGGCGAGCCGGCGACGGTCTTCGGCAGAGACGTCGATGTCTGCCGGGGAAAGCAGAAACACCTTGGAAGCCACCTTCTCGAAGCTCCCGTTGAGAGCGAACGCGCAGCCCGCCGCGAAGTCGACCAGTCGCTTCGCGTCCGCACCCGGCATGTCGTTGAGATCCATGATCACAGGAACGCCGTCGCGGAACTGCTCACCAACCGTACGTGCCTCGCTGTAGTCACGCGGGCGCAGCGTTGTGATCTTGCCGAGCGCTCCACCATCCTCGAACGCCGCGGAACGGCGCTCAACGGGCGCGTCGATTCGTTCTGCGCGGCGCGGCATAGCCTGCCGCGCCGATGCACGGCCGAAGTCCTCAGCGACCGGCGCAGCCGACTGCATTCGCGGCGAACGCGGGTCACCGAAGCGGTCACGCTCGAACCCGTCACGGTCGAACGCCTCCCGGTCGAAGCCATCGCGTTCGAAACCTTCACGTTCAAACCCGCCACGCGGGTAGTCGTCGCGACGCGGCGGAACGTAAGTTCCAGGGCGATAGCCGGGCATGTCGTCATCGCGCCGGCCCCGGCCGCGGGCCTGCTCCGGTTCGTCGAGGTAATCGTCCTCATACTCGGCTGGCGGAACGAGTGCGAAGTACTCCTTGATCTTCTGCAGAGTGCTCATAGATCGACCTTCCTAGGCGGGGGCAGCAAGCTTTTTGGGGCAGGGCGGGGGCTGGACAGAAGTCCGCTTACAGGCTTCTCAGAGTTCACCAACGTTCAATTACGGCGAGGTTATCGTTCTGAGACCCAACAATGCGGTACCGACACGCACGCAGGTAGAACCGTGTCGCACAGCAACTTCCATGTCGCCGGACATTCCGGCGGAAAGTTGAGTCGCCCTAGGGAACGAACGCAGGAACTCGACGTGGATCTCGTGCAAGCGTGCGAAGGACCGCTCGGGGTCGGCACCAAGCGGCGGCACTGCCATCAGCCCGGCCAATGCCAGCCCGTCGGCCTCAGCCACCGCGGCGCCGAGCGCGTCAAGCTCTGGTTCAGCTGCGCCACCGCGTTGGGTGTCACCATCCAGGCTGACTTGCAGATACACCGCCAGGTCTGCATCAGTGGCACGCTCACCCCGGTCCCGGGCCGTCGCGACGCCGCGGGCCAGCCCAGCGATGAGTTTGCTGTTGTCGACGGAATGCACCGCGGCGGCCCAGCGAGCGACCGCGTTCGCCTTGTTGCGCTGCAACTGACCGATCATGTGCCACCGCACGGCCGCGTTGGATTCTAGCCCGCGGAAGTCCGCCACTTTTGCAGCGGCTTCTTGCACCCGGGATTCTCCGAAGTCGCGAAAACCCAATGTGTAAAGGATGTGCGCGTCCGACGCCGGGAAGTACTTGGTGACGGGCAGCAGTGCGACAGCTTCGGGCGACCGCCCCGCAGCACGGCAAGCCCGCTCCAGCCGTTCCCTTTGCGCGCGGACGGCCTCAGCGACTTCCGAAGCCCTGCGCGCGCGGGCTGATTCACTCACTCCGCTCACTCCGTCATCCAGATCAACGACGCGAACCGCCCTGTCGGCGCGCTCCGCCGGTAGCTGAAGAGCACCGTCTCTTCGATTGTGCACCGCGGGTCGCGCTGTACGCAGTGCACGCCCAACTGTCTGAGTTGCCGCTCGATACCAGCGGGAATATCGACCGACGGCGTTCCGCGCCGTGTCGTTGCGGAACTGCCGGGCAAAGAGCGTTCCACGTCTGCGCGCATGTCGTTGGGGACTTCGTAGCAGCGTCCGCACGCTGCCGGTCCAAGAAGAACAGTGATGCGGCCAGGGTCTGCCCCCATGCTGGCCATCTGGCCGATCACTGCCTTCACGACCCCGTTCCTTGCACCGATTCGTCCGGCGTGCGCGGCCCCTATCACACACGCCGTCTCATCGGCGAGCAGCACTGGCACGCAATCAGCGGTCAGCACAGCGAGAACGAGGCCGGGCTTTGCGGTCACCACCGCATCGGTCTGACCGAGCGGTTCGTCCTTGGGACCGTCGACAACCGCGACCTTTGTTCCGTGCACCTGGTCCATCCAGATGACACGGTTGTCGCGGACACCGATGTCCGCAGCGAGCCGCCTCCGATTTTCCGTCACAGCGGCGGGCTCGTCACCCACATGGGCACCGAGGTTGAATGAGCTGTAGGGGGGCTGAGAGACACCACCGGCGCGCGTCGTGATCTTCCACCGGACCGGCATCTCTCCCCCTCAGCCACATCTCCTCAGTCGCTAGCACCACCATGGCGCGCAGCGTTCGCGCGCGCGGATGCCAAACGTCACCGCATGAACGGGGGCACGTCGAAGTCGTCGTCGAAGTCATCCGACGAGCGGCCGCGCCCCGGGCTGGCAGGAACCTGTTCGCCACGTGACGGAGCTTCACTGCGCCGACTACCACCGGCTGGGATTGGCGGGAGGTCACCACTAAAGCGGTTACGTGACGCCTGGAAGTCACGTCCGGCTGCGCTCTCAGAACCGCCCCGGCGAGCACTTTCAGGAGCTCGTGCAGCGGACTGGCGTGCGGGCTCCCGGCGGGACTCTTCCCTGAGATTGCGGGCCGGAGGCGCGCCATCGAAGCCTGCTGCGATCACCGTGACGCGAACCTCGTCGCCAAGGGAATCGTCGATGACGGTACCGAAGATGATGTTGGCATCAACGTGTGCGGCTTCCTCAACGAGGCTTGCTGCGTCGTGAATCTCAAACAAGCCGAGGTCTGAACCGCCAGCGATCGAGAGCAGCACGCCATGCGCACCGTCCATCGATGCTTCGAGTAGTGGCGAATTGATCGCAGTCTCAGCTGCTTTCACGGCACGTCCCTCACCGCGTGCCGAGCCGATGCCCATGAGCGCAGTGCCCGCGCCCGACATCACACCCTTGACGTCGGCGAAGTCGACGTTGATGAGACCTGGTGTCGTGATGAGATCGGTGATGCCTTGCACACCGTTGAGGAGCACCTCGTCGGCAGAGCGGAAAGCGTCCATCAGGCTCACTGCCGCGTCACCGAGCTGAAGTAGCCGGTCGTTGGGGATAACGATGAGCGTGTCACAGCTCTCGCGAAGTGCGGCGATGCCTGCTTCCGCTTGGGCGCCGCGGCGTTTCCCTTCGAAGGAGAACGGACGGGTAACAACACCAACGGTCAGCGCGCCGAGCTTGCGGGCCAGGCTTGCGACGACCGGTGCACCGCCGGTGCCGGTACCGCCACCTTCGCCCGCGGTCACGAAGACCATATCCGCGCCTTTGAGGACTTCTTCAATCTCGTTCTTGTGATCTTCCGCCGCTTTGCGGCCGACTTCGGGGTCCGCTCCTGCGCCGAGGCCACGCGTGAGTTCACGACCCACGTCGAGCTTCACGTCTGCGTCACTCATGAGCAACGCTTGCGCATCCGTGTTGATCGCGATGAACTCAACACCTTTGAGTCCCGCTTCGATCATTCGGTTAACTGCGTTGACCCCACCGCCGCCGATGCCGACGACTTTGATTACGGCGAGGTAGTTGTGCGGGGGCGTCATGGGCTCTCGCCTTCCATGTGTCTTGCTCTACCAGCGTTCTTAGTGGACTTTCAGGGGCCGGGAACTCGAAAACTCCAAACCCTAAACCTCAACCACAGGGTTAGAGTTATGTCAAGTACCTGACTGCACGGAAACGCTAGGCATCAGTTGCAGCGATCTCCATTAGGCGCGCCGATACCGCACAGTTATTTCTTCTTCGCGAAACCTTGACCGCCCTGCTGGGCGCGCCGGTGGGTGACCAAACACCGTGCAGTGCCGCGATTCTCGCCTTAGCGAATCGTCGGCAATTCCGGACTCGACACGTCGTATACCTGGCCAGGCTGGGTCAGCAGCGCATTAGCAACGCGCGCTTTGCGACCAGTGTGCTCGGCGCTCCCCCAGATCACGGTGCGGCCGTCCCCCAGGGTCAGACGCACATCAGCGGGTGATTCGGCGGTTACCTCGACAACGTGGTCCCGCACTTCCGGTGTAAGCGAAAGCAGCACATCGAGCGCTGCTCGTGTGGCCGCATCTTCCTCGCCTGGATCGGCCACATCGAGCTTGGGCAAGCCCTCCGGCGGTGGCTCGATCGCGAACGTCACCGCCGCAGCGTCCATCAAATGTGGCCCTGCCGGATTGTCGTAGAACACGACCGGGATCCGTTCGGTGACCACAATCCGCAAAGTCGACGGATAGCTGCGCTGTACCGATACTTCGGCTACCTTCGGCAGTTCCGCCACGCGTGAAGCCACAGCGAACGTACTGACCTGCAGCAGCGGGGTTTCCGGCTCTACCTCCACTACGGCACGCACCATTTCCTCAGGCACTGAAGGACCGGTCTGCACCTCGATTTCGCGCACCGCTAAGAGCGGCGAGAAGTAGACGGCTGCCCCGATTCCCGCCAGGCCGCATACCGTCAGGGCGATGACGAGAATGACCTTCCAGCGCGGCGCTCGCCGTCGCTCGACGCGAGGGCTCCGTTGCCGCCCCGGTCGCTGTACCGTCGTCCGACTCACCTGCTACCCCGAGCGTCCCCGGACTTTCGAGGCACCGGGACGCAGATGGTTCCGCTTCGCACGCAGCGCGTCGAGGATGGACGGGCCCAGCATCGTCACATCGCCGGCCCCCATAGTCAGCACGAGGTCGCCAGGATTTGTCAGTTTAGCCACCTGCCGTGGCAGCGCAGATACGTCCGGCTGGAAATGACACGGCTTCTTGACCTGACGCGCGATGAGTTCCCCAGTGACTCCGGGCACGGGTTCCTCCCGCGCGCCATACACGTCGAGCACAACTACCTCGTCGGCAATACTCAAGGCGTCCGCGAACTCTATGCTGAAGGTTTGAGTCCGCGAGTATAGGTGCGGCTGGAAGACCACTACGACGCGGCCGCGCGGTGTTTCCGGGTCGGCGGAATGTTCTTGTTCGACCATCGCCTGCGCTGTCGACAGCACGGCGCGGACCTCGGTGGGGTGATGCGCGTAGTCGTCGTACAGACGCACTCCGGCTTCACGGCCGGTGTACTGGAAACGCCGTCGTACTCCACCGAAACTCTCGAGGCCCGCGAGGATTTCGTCCGGGTCTGCACCAGCGGCTCGGGCCGCCAGGAATGCCCCCAGGGCATTGAGCGCCATGTGCCGTCCTGGCACCGACAGCCGCATTGCGCGCGGTTGTTCCTCACCAGCGATGTGTATTTGCCCGGCACCGCCACCGTCTTTCGCTGCCCAACTGAGGAGGCTCACCCCCACCTCGACACCCGCTGGCGGAACCTGCACGGCTTCCCCGGAGCCGTAACCGATGACGCGTATGCCCCTGGCAGCAGTGCGTTCAGCGAACGCCGCAGAACCTGGATCATCGAGGCACGCAACCACCAGCCCACCCGGCACAATACGCTCCGCGAACTCATCGAATACGCGCACGTACGCATCAGCTGAGCCGAAGAAGTCCAAATGATCGGCCTCAACGTTCGTGACGATCGCGATGCTCGGTTTGTAACGGAGCAGCGACCCGTCGCTTTCGTCTGCTTCAGCGACGAATAGGTTACCGGTTCCGTGATGCGCGTTGGTGCCGGCCTCATTGAGCTCACCACCCACCGCGAAGGACGGGTCCAGGCGGCAGTGCTGGAGCGCCACAACCAGAAGCGAGGTGGTTGATGTTTTGCCGTGGGTACCCGCCACCAGGACCGGCCTGCTGTCGTTCATCAGAGCTGCGAGCACGTCGGGGCGGTAGGTTGTCGCGATGCCGCGACGCTGCGCCTCGACGAGTTCCGGATTGGTCTTCGGAATCGCGCTCTGTGTGCTCACAACCAGGGTCGGCCCACCTTCGAGTAAATCGAGAGCGCTCGCGTCGTGGCCGACGCGCACTTCGGCGCCACGCGCCCGAAGATCGAGCAGCACGCGGCTGTCCTTCGCATCGGACCCGGAGACCGCGCCGCCGCGTGCCATCAAGATCCGCGCGATTCCCGACATGCCGGCGCCGCCGATCCCGATCATGTGGACACGCTGCAACTCCACGGGCAGCGCAGGCGAACTATCGAGATTGTGATCCGTCACGCGGCGTCTCCTCTCGCGACATCCATGACGATTCTCGCCACTTCTGTGGCAGCAGAGCGATGCCCCGCGCCTGCCGCCTCCGCACTCATGCGCTGTAAACGCGCCGTGTCCTCGAGCAGCGGAATAATCGTATCGACGACGCGATCACGCGTCAGATCACGGTCTGCGATGATGATCCCGCCGCCGGCCGCGACCACCGGGCGGGCGTTGAGTTCCTGCTCCCCGTTGCCGTGCGGCAGCGGAACGTACACCGCGGGCAGTCCCACGGCGGACACCTCGGCCACCGTCATGGCGCCCGAACGGCACACCACTGCGTCCGCCGCAGCATACGCGAGATCCATACGGCTCAGATATGGCAGCGCGACGTAGGGCGGCCCGCCCGGGGACGCTGGAATCTCGATGGTGTTCTTCGGTCCGTGCGCGTGCAGCACGCCGATGCCTGCCGCCGCCAGTTCGGGAGCCGCCCCGGAAACCGCGTCGTTGAGCGTGCGCGCACCTTGCGAGCCGCCAAACACGAGCAGCGTCTTAGCCTGCGGATCGAGGCCGAAACTGTCGCGCGCGTGGTCACGCAGTGCTGCGCGGTCCAGGGTTGTGATCGCCGCGCGGACGGGGATTCCGACCTGTGTGCCGCCGCGCAAGCCGGACTCGGGGAACGCCGTCAGGACGCGGGCTGCACGCCGCGCTCCCACCTTGTTCGCGAGACCTGCGCTCGCGTTTGCTTCATGGACGACAATCGGTATTCGGCGGCGGCGCCGCAACAGCCCCGGTCCAGCCGCAAGGTAGGCGGGCAGCGAGACGTAACCGCCGAATCCCACGATGACGTCAGCTTCAACCTGGTCGAGGATCGCCCGGGTTTGCTTCACGGATTGCCGAACACGCGCGGGCAGTGCGAGCATCTGCCGCGATGGCTTGCGCGGCAGTGGCACGGGCGGTATCAGTTCGAGCGGATAGCCGCGTTCAGGGATAAGCGTGGTTTCCAAACCACGCTCCGTTCCCAGCGCCGTAATCCGAACGTCGGGATCGATATCACGCAGCGCGTCAGCGACAGCCATCGCCGGCTCGATATGGCCGGCCGTCCCGCCCCCGGCAAGTACCACCGAGACCGGGCCATGTCTGGACTCCGCCACTGCTCCGCACTCCCATCATTCGTTCTTCACCGGTCACGTCTACCGTCCCGGGACGCACCTGACCGCCCACTCAGCCCCGGATATCGTGACCGTGGACCGTATGCCGCTTGCGACGGCGAGGAAGCCCGACCACCAGAATAGGGCGGGCGCCCACCGGCGGGCTCGAATTCGTTCCTGGTTCCAGCGTCGCGTGGCCGCGGCCTCTCTCGATACGGCGATGCACTTCCCGCATTGCCCGAGTAGGCAGGTTCCCGCCGCGGGGCGGGCCGCGTCACCTTCACCGCCGTGTACTTCTCTGGGTCAGGCAGGCGCAAGAACCGTGCCAGCTTACTCTTCTTCGGTGCCGATCTGAGCGCGGCAATGGCTTCTGGCTCGTGCCGTGCAGCGCTCGCCATCAATCCGAACATGAACAGCGTCATCACCGCGGAAGTTCCGCCGGCGGAGAGCAGCGGCAACTGCAAACCGGTCACGGGGAGAAGGCCTACGACATAACCGAGGTTGATGAACGATTGGCCAATCACCCAAACGGTCGACGTCGCTACAAAGATTCGCAAGAAGGGGTCGACAGAACGGGTCGCGATCCGCAAGCCGGTGTAGGCGAAAAGCGCAAATACGCCCAGCACGGCGACACAGCCGAGGAAACCGAGCTCTTCACCGATGATCGCGAAAATGAAGTCGTTGTGCGCCTCTGGCAGGTACGCCCATTTGGCGCGGCTCTGGCCGAGACCCACACCCCAGAAACCACCGTCTGCAAGCGAGAACTTTGCTTGGCGCGCCTGGTAACTCGCCCCAAGAGGGTCCGAATCCGCATTCAGAAACGATTGAATTCGCTGGGAACGATAGCCCTCAGCGACCGCCATAACGAGTAGCAGCGCAATGACGGAACCTGCCCCGATGATAAAGAACCCGATAGGCAGACCCGCGAACCACAGCAGCGCGAAAACAACGAACAAAAGCACGATCATCGTGCTGTAGTCGGGTTGCATCGCGATCAGGTACGCCGCGATCAACGCGCCAGGTAAGAGCGGGATGAGCATGTCTCGCACACTCTTCGTCCGCACTGCGCGGTCTCCCAGCACAACTGCGCCCCATAGCGCCAGCGTGATTTTTGCCAGTTCAGACGGCTGGAAAGCGAACCCAGCGAATTGGAACCAGCTCCGGGCACCGTTAACCAAAACGCCGATTCCCGGAACAAGAACGAGCGCGAGCAGCACGAGCGTCAACAGGAAAGCGAGCAGAGCGAACCTGCGCAGCAAACGCACTGGTATACGCAGCGCAATGTAGAACATCACCCAGCCGGCGAGCACGAAAACCAGCTGGCGGAAGAACATCGAATACGCCGAGCCCGACCTGCCGATTTCGGAGACGCTCGATGCGGACAACACCATCACCAGACCGAGGATCGACAGCAGCGCCGCGATCGACAGAATCAAGTGAAAGGATGCAAGCGGTCGATTCAGCCATGCACCGAAGCGGGCGGCCGCCGCGGCGCGCCACCCTCCGAACCCGCTCGCCACGCGCGCCATCAGTCCGTGACACCCTTCGCGCCGCGCAACGGCGGACTGCCCAGCGCCGCCACCGCGTCTGTGAAGCTGCGGCCACGGTGCCCGTAGTCGGTGAACATGTCGAGTGAGGCCGCAGAGGGCGCGAGCAGCACCGTGTCGCCAGCATGCGCAAGCTGGGCCGCTACCGTCACCGCTGCTTTCATCACCGCGTCAGCTGTAGCTTTCCCGCCCTGGACTTGCTGGGACGAGGACGCGGCAAGGTGGGTGCCAGCGCGTCCGCTTTGAATCGTCGTCACTGTCACGCCACCATCGTCGCCCGCGAACACCTCGACAACCGGAACATCCGGGGCGTGTCGCTGTAATGTCTCCGCGATCACGCTGCGGTCCGCCCCGATCACCACGGCCGCGGCGAGCCGTTCCCTGGCGCCAAGCACCAGGTCATCAACTCGCGCACCTTTCAGCAACCCGCCCGCAATCCACACGACGCGTGGATATGTCGACAGCGAGGCCAGCGCGGCATGCGGGTTGGTGGCCTTCGAATCGTCCACGTACGCCACCCCCGCGAGCTCCGCTACGCGTGAATTCCGGTGCGGACCCGTTTCGTGTGTCCGCAGACCGTCCGCTACAGCCTCGCTGCTGACACCAATTCCGCGGGCCAGCGCCGCTGCTGCGAGCGCGTCAAGAAGCCCGGGCCGCCCGCCTGGACGCACTTCGTCTACGCGGGCCAGGCGCACGCCTGTGGTGTCTCCCGCACTGCTGAACGCGCGGTCGACGAGGTAGTCGCCCACGATGCCGAGTTCGTTCGGCTCCGGCGCTCCCAACCGGAACCCGATTGTCCGCGCTGCTCGTGATCTGGCACCGAGCTGAGACGTGACAGCGTCGTCTAACCCGAGAACACCCAACCGGCCGGTCAGCACCCTGAGTTTCGCTTCGACATACGCGTCCATGGAGCCATGCCAGTCGAGGTGATCTTCGGCGATATTGAGGATTACGCCAGCGTCTGGAGTAACTGACGGTGCCCAGTACAGCTGGAATGAGGACAGTTCCAGCGCGAGCACATCAATTCGCGGCCCGGGTGCTTCACCTGAGCCAGCCATCAGTGCGTCGAGGATCGGCCGTCCAATATTCCCGCACGCCGCGCTTGCCAGGCCTGCGGCCCGCAGAATCGAGTGCAGCATACTGGTGGTCGTGGTCTTCCCGTTGGTGCCGGTCACGGCTAGCCAGCGGCGTGGCGGCCCGAAGACGCCAGCCTGATCCAGGCGCCAGGCCAGTTCTACGTCGCCCCACACCGGTATGCCATATTTCGCGGCAGCGGTAAGCAGTGGCGCTTCGGGCCGCCAGCCAGGACTCGTGATGACCAGGCTCACTCCCTCGAACACCTGACTGCTCGGCACCGCAGCGGCCTCGGTATCGAGCAACAGACCTCGCGCCCCAAGCGTGATCGCTGGCCCCAGTGCGTGCTCGCGGGAGTCCGCGACGACCACCGACGCCCCGACCGCGAGGAGTGCGTGCACGGTCGCGAGACCTGAGACCCCAGCACCGGCGACAAGGACCGTTTTGCCCGCGAAGTCACTCGCCCCTGGGCCAGGTCCTGTCACGACGTTCCCCCAGCCGCGGCAAGCCACTCGCCGTAGAACAAGCCCACGCCGAGGGCGCAGGCGATCGCTGTGAGCAGCCAGAACCTGATGATCACCGTGGTTTCTGCCCAGCCGCCCAATTCGAAGTGGTGGTGGAACGGCGCCATGCGGAACACTCGTCGACCGGTCGTACGGAACACCGCGATTTGAATCACGACTGACAGGAACTCGGCGACGAAGATTGCGCCGACGACAACCATCAGCAGCGCGGTCTGCGTCGTCAGAGACACGCCCGCGATCAGGCCGCCGAGCGCGAGGGAGCCCGTGTCACCCATGAAGATCTTCGCGGGCGCCGCGTTCCACCACAGGAAACCGACGCACGCGCCCGCGGCCGCCGCGCACAGAATCGCAATATCCAGCGGGTCACGCACGTGGTAGCAGCCTGGTGCGAGCTCAACCTGGCACGAATTGCGGAACTGCCAGAACGTGATGATGACGTAAGCGCCGACGACAAGCCCGGTGGTGCCAGCGGCGAGGCCGTCAAGCCCATCGGTGAAGTTGACCGCGTTCGACCAGGCCGTGACCACCAAATACACAAAGATCATAAATACGATCACGCCCATTGAAATGGTCGTGATGTCCCGTACGTACGACAGGTGCGGACTGCCGGGGGTGATCCCCTCGGCGCTGCGGAATTGCAGCAGCAAACCACCGAAGACGAGCGCCGCGACAAGCTGACCAACCAGCTTCGACGTCTTGTTCAGACCCAGATTGCGCTGTTTGCGAATCTTAATGAAGTCGTCGAGGAAACCAACGATCGCAAGCATCGTGGTCAGACCTAGAACCAGCATGCCCGAGGCCGTCGGACCGTCGCCGTCGATACCCATCCCGACCAGGTGAGAACCCCAGTACCCGGCCCAGATACCAGCGAGGATCGCGACGCCGCCCATCGACGGCGTGCCGCGCTTCGACTGGTGTGATTGGGGGCCCTCAACTCGGATTTCCTGCCCGAAACCTTGCCGGGAGAAGACACGGATCAGCACGGGCGTGAGGAGAATCGTCACAGCCAGCGCGAAACCGCCGGCGATGAGGATCTGCGTCATCGGTTGCTCTCCGTCCTGGCTTCATTACCGGCGGTGTGGTCAGCAAGGAGTGCCTCAGCCACGGTCCAGAGCCCGATTGACTGCGAAGCCTTCACGAGGACCACATCGCCTGGCTGCACCTCAGCACAGACCTTCTCGATTGCGGCCTGAGCGTCCGGAACCAGTACGGACTCGTTGTCGAACGAGCCCTCCATCACCGCACCCTGGTGCATCGCGCGGGACGGCCGGCCGGTCCCAACCACGACGAGCCGCTCCACGAGAAGCCGGACAGCCTGACGCCCAATGCCATCGTGCTCGATGACGGTGTCGTCACCGAGTTCGGCCATCTCACCCAGCACAGCCCAGCACCGCCGCTTCGGGGTACCGGAGCGCGCCATCGTGACCAGCGCTTTCAGTGCGGCGCGCACAGAGTCAGGGTTTGCGTTGTACGAATCGTTGATGACCGTGACGCCGTCCGGCCGCGTAACGACCTCCATTCGGCGCCCGGACACCGCGCGCGCGCCACCTAACGCGGCGGCAACCTGGTCGAGCGTGGCTCCGCATTCGAGCGCGACTGCCGCCGCGGAGAGCGCGTTCGTAACCTGATGCTCTCCATGCACCGCGAGCATCACGTGAACCGACCCTTGGGGGGCTGCCAGGGTAAAACTAGCCCGCGCCTGATCATCCAGCCGAACGTCAACCGCCCTGATGGTGGCACTGGCGGATTGGCCGACGGACACTACCCGTGCCCGGGTCCGGGACCGCATTTCGGCAACGAGCGGATCATCGGCGTTAAGGATGGCTACTCCACCATCTTCGGCCGCTGGCAGCGCCTCGACCAGTTCGCCTTTGGTTTTGGCAATGACCTCGCGGCTGCCGAACTCCCCGAGATGCGCCGTACCTACGTTAAGGACGACACCAATTCGCGGCGGCGCAGTGTGCGCGAGCGCGGCGATGTGACCTGGACCGCGCGCTGACATTTCAAGCACAAGGAACCGGGTGTCTCTCCCGGCCCGCAGCGCGGTCCAGGGGTGCCCGATCTCGTTGTTGAACGACCCGGGCGGCGCGATCGTCGTGCCGAGGGGGCTCAGCACAGCCGCGAGCAAGTCCTTCGTCGACGTTTTGCCTGCGGAGCCGGTAACACCCACCACTGTGAGCCCATGCTGGCTGGTGAGGGCGCGGACGCTGGCACGAGCCAGTGCGGCCAGTGCCCCGAGCACGGCCGCGCCGGAGCCATCGTGGTCGTGTTCGAGCGCCATCGCGGTGCCCCGCCACCCTGAATCGGCCGCGGTGACACGCGGTACTACCACTGCGGGCACACCCACCGGCCGGGCTGCGAGGACCCCGGCGGCGCCCGCTGCCACTGCCCGCTCTGCAAAGTCGTGACCGTCGACATTCGCGCCGGGCAGCGCCAAGAACAAACCTGCTGGCGTCACCTTGCGGGAATCGAACTCCACGGTGCCACTGACTACGACGTTCTCATCAGGAACATCGTGCAACGTTCCCCCGGTGAGGTCGGCGATCTCACGCAATGTCATGGCGATCACTCAGCCACCTCGCTCCTCAGCGCAGCATCGATGGCGCCAGCAAGCACCAGCCGATCGTCGAAAGGATGCTTCACCCCGTTAATCTCCTGCCCTGTTTCGTGGCCTTTACCTGCCACGACAACCACATCGTCGCCCTCACCATGAGCGACGACCCATTCAACCGCGGCCCTGATCGCAGCGGCACGGTCCCCCACCTCGCGTACATCCGCCCGCTCTGCTTCTGGCACCGTACTCACACCCGCCAGCATCTCGGCGCGGATGACGCCCGGGTCCTCGTCGCGCGGGTTGTCATCCGTCACGATGAGCACATCACTCCCGCGTGCCGCGGCCGCTCCCATCGGCGCGCGCTTGCCCGCATCGCGGTTGCCGCCTGCCCCGATTACCAGGACGATACGGCCACTCGCCTGCGCGCGCAGCGTCGCTAGCACCGCCTCAACCGCACCGGGCTTGTGCGCGTAATCGACCACAGCCAGAAAGTCCTGCCCGCAGTCAACACGCTCAACACGCCCCGGCACCTGGACGTGCGCCAGCCCAGCCGCGGCTCGTTGCGTATCCACTCCCGCGGCGTCGAGCACAGCCAGCGCCACAAGAGCATTCGCAACGTTGTATCTCCCTGGGAGGCGAACCGTTACGTCAAAGTGATGGCCATCAACTCGTTCTGCGCAGAACTGCTGTTCACCAACGCCAGCCACGTGTGCTTTACGCGCGAGCCAACGCGCTGGATGCCCATCCGCCGATACCGTTACAACGTCTCCGGCCGCGCGGGCGGCCATCCGCTTGCCCCAGTCATCGTCGACACAAACGACTGCGTTGCGGCACCTCACCCGCGAGCTTGCGTCAAACAGGCGCGCTTTCGTGTCGAAGTAGTCCTCCATGTCCTGGTGAAAATCCAGGTGATCTTGTGACAGGTTCGTGAAGGCACCGATTTCGAAACGGCAGCCATCGACACGTCCCAAAGCGAGCGCGTGACTGGAAACCTCCATGACGACCGACTCGATGCCGCGTTCGGCCATTACGGCCAGCAGCGCCTGCAGTTGCGGTGCTTCTGGGGTGGTGAGCGCACTCGGAATTGGCTTGCCTTCGATCCGCGTCTCTACGGTCCCGATGAGGCCCGCTCGCCGCCCCGTGGCGACGAGACCGCCTTCGATCAAATATGCCGTTGTCGTCTTGCCTGAGGTTCCAGTGATCCCAATGAGCTGTAGCTTCGCGGATGGATTCCCATAGATCTGGGCGGCGATTTCCCCCAGCACCCGGCGTGGCTCCTCGTGCAGCAGCACAGGCACCGAAACATCGGGACCGATGTGGGTAAGCCCTGCGGTATCCGTGAGAACCGCCGCCGCACCGCGTTCGATCGCCGTGCTGACAAAAGCCGCTCCGTGCGCGCGTGTGCCTGGCAGCGCCGCGAACAAATCACCCGGAACAACATGCTGCGCTCGCAATTCGACCCCTGACACAGCAACGTCAGCGAGGGCGCTTTTCTCGACGGGACGTGCGCCAGACAGGCGTGCCAGCTCCTCGAGCTGTACCGGCGGCAAGCTCACTGGGCGCGGCGATGAAGACGCATCTGACCGCCGGTCGTCGGCGCTGCCATTCGGCACCAGCACACTCCTCTCCGCTTCACTGCACATCGTGGGACCTGCTGCGGCGCAGCATCGGCGCTGGCCATAAGGTTAGGGCGAACGTTACCGGCACGCCGCGGCGTTTACAGGCTCACGGCACAATACACGCGAATCTCGCGTTACGGGCGCCACAACGCGCGCGCTGTGCGCACCGTCATGGCGCACTTGTATCGAGCACGAGTTTGGGTGCCGCGCCGGACAGCGGAACGTTTTCGCGCTGAAGCAGCCACGAGGCAATCGTCTGGAACAGTGGCGCTGCCGACGTACCGCCGCCGCCGTCCACGCCGCGCACTGGAGCATCCAGCATGATCCCGATGACATAGCGGGGATCATCGGAGGGTGCGATACCCGCGAAGGTGATCCAATACGTGGAGTTCGAGTAGCAGCCGCAGTTCGGGTCCACCTGCTGTGCGGTTCCAGTCTTGCCGGAGACTTGGTAACCTTCAACCGCCGCTTGCGGGCCTGTGCCCTGCTGGTAGCCCATCGGATCACGCTGCACGACGCTGCGAAACATGTCTCGGACTACCCGTGCGGTTTCAGCACTAACTACCTCCACAGATTCCGGCGTTTCGGTTTCCGTGCGATTCCCAGCCGCGTCGACGGTCGCGCGGACAATCCGCGGCGGGACCCTGACGCCTTCGTTCGCGATCGCCTGATACATGCCGGTCATTTGCAGCAATGTCATGGACATGCCCTGACCGATCGGGATGTTCGCGAAGCTCGCGCCCCATTGGTCGAGTGGAGGGACCATTCCCCCGCTTTCACCTGGCAATTCGATCCCGGTGGGCAAGCCGATCCCGAAACGCCAGAGCATCTCAGCGAATCGCTCTTCCCCGATGCGCTGCGCGAGCAGCAGCGTTCCGACGTTCGACGATTTTCCGAAGATTCCCGTAGTTGTGTACGGCACTACACCGTGTTCCCACGCGTCACGCACGGTGACACCTGCCATGTCGATTCGACCGTCCACGTCGAGGACTTCGTCTGGTGTGGTGAGTCCATCCTCGATCGCTGCGGCAGCGGTGACCAGTTTCGCGACTGAGCCCGGTTCGAAGGGAGACGACACTGCGATATTTCCAAGTACCGAAACTTGGTTCTCGGGAGCGCCGAGGCCAAGCGCCGGGTTGAAGGTTCCATCGTTCGCCATAGCGAGGACCTCAGCGGTGTGAGCGTCGAGGACGACTGCGGATGCATTGCGCGCGCCCGACAGGTCTTTAGCCATCTGCACTTGCTGCTGAACGAAGAACTGCAAATCGGCATCTAAGGTCAGTTCTACGGTTGCACCATCAACCGCCGCATGGACGTCCCGGGTGCTGCCTGGAATAACTGCGCCGTCCTCGCTGCGGTCATACGTGCGTGAGCCGTTCTGTCCAGCAAGTTGGGCGTCCATGGCCTTCTCCAGCCCAAGCAGCCCGTGCCCATCCCAGCCAGTGGATCCAACGATGTTGGCAGCCAGTGCACCCCCTGGGTACTGGCGGATGTCCTGGCGTTCCGAGCCTACTTCGGGGAACTCCTCCTGGATCTGGGACGCGATCGCCGGATCCACGCCACGCGCCAGGTACGTGAATGTCTCGTCACTGAGAACCTGCCGCCGCAGCGTCCGCTCGGTCACTTGATCGTCAAGCGCATGCGCGACACCTCTTGCGATTTCACGAAGCCGCGCAACCGGTTCTTGGGCACGAGGGTCGCGTTCCGCCACCTCCTCCAATTGCTGCCTGACACGGCGCGGCTGGAACGTGAGAGCGCGCGCCTCCGTCGTAAACGCAATGACATTTCCGTTCCGGTCGACGATCGGGCCACGGGTAGCAGGATCGACTAACTCGACGGTGCGTTGCATCGCTGCCTCAGCTGAGAGCCGTGGCGCTGAAAATCCTTGCACATTCACGAGCTGGACCACGATGAGACCGATCGCGAGAAACATCGTAAACCCAGCCAAACGGAAACGGACAAGACCGCCGCCAGCCTTGCTGCCCTGCCTGCGTGACCGTGCGCGCGTCACGGCATTTCCAGGGTCGATTCAGCTGGCTCGTCTCCGCCGCCCACGGGCACCAGCGTTTCAGCGGGTTCGCCGTCGATGTCCAGGCGAGGTGTCATGCCCGGGCCAGGCAGCTCATCCACCGGGATCGGAACCGAGATCTCGAGTTCACGCTCAGCCGACCCAGCCAGCGGCGCTGAACTGTCACGTGACTGAGGCTGCACGTTGAACGGCGGCAATGGCGCGCCTTGGGCGACCCTCGGTTCGCCAATTACTTCCACGTGGCCACCAGCGTTCACTCGCAGGTAGGCCGGGGCAGGCGCTGGAATCATGCCCGCGTCGGACGCGAGGCGCGCCAATTCGGGCGCGGAGCGGCCGCGCTCGACGTCGCGCCGAAGGGCTTCGCGCTGCTCCGAAAGCTTCTTGTAGTCCATCTTCGCCTCAGTGATCTGGT
Source organism: Hoyosella sp. YIM 151337 (assembly GCF_026041215.1). Lineage (GTDB taxonomy): Bacteria > Actinomycetota > Actinomycetes > Mycobacteriales > Mycobacteriaceae > Hoyosella. Next base: position 203,667 of record NZ_JAPEIQ010000039.1, on the reverse strand, counting down.
ATGCCTGTTGCGCTGCCTGCGTCGACAAGAGCAATGTCAGCGCCAGGCCGCCTACAAGCATCGCAATGATCAGGGCAACAAACGGGATACGACTCGCCCTATCGCGCATATCGAACCGCGCGCCGCTGCCCGAGGTACTGCCCCTCCGGGTCGAGCGCCGTGCGTATGCTCGCCGCGCGGCAGGTGACATACCGTGCGTGCCCGGCCGACCGCTCTTGCGCTTCTTGTCGTTACCGCGCCGGGTAGGGGTCAGCGTCGTCATTGCGATCTCCTTGCGATCCGCTCGGCAGCGCGTAGCCGTACCGGCGCTGAACGTGGGTTTTCTGCTGCTTCGTCCGCCGAGGCGCGTTCAGCCCCCCGAGTGAGCAGCGCGAATTCGGGGCCCATACCGGGCAGGTCAACCGGAAGGCCTTCGGGTGAACGCGACTTCACGCGGTGCGCGAGTTCGCGCTTGACGATCCGGTCCTCTAGTGACTGATAAGACATGAAGATGACGCGACCACCGAGTGAGAGGGCGTGGCACGCTGGTCCAATAACGTTCTCGAGCGCTTCCAGCTCGCCATTCACTTCGATGCGCAGCGCCTGGAAGGTACGCTTCGCAGGGTGTCCGCCCGTCCGCCTTGCAGCGGCCGGAATCGCCTCGTAGAGCAACTGGACAAGTTGACCGCTCGACACAAAAGGGGCTTTCGCGCGCTGACGCACGATCGCCGCGGCGATCTTGGCCGCGAACCGTTCCTCGCCGTACACACTGAGAATTCGGGAGAGCTCAGCTTTCGGGTACGTGTTGAGAACCTCCGCCGCGGTGACGTCAGCTGACGTGTCCATCCGCATATCCAGCGGCGCGTCAACGGAGTATGCGAACCCGCGATCGCGCTCGTCGAGCTGCATCGACGAAACACCAAGATCAAACAGTATGGCCTGTACCGACTCGGTGCTGGCCAGCCCTGCTGTCTCCAGTGCGACGGCAAGCCCATCGAAGCGCGTGTGCACGTAGGTAACCCGCTCCCCGAACCGGGCGAGCCGCTGGTGTGACAACTCAAGCGCGCGCTCGTCACGGTCGAGTCCGATCACCCGGAGGCCACTGAACTCTTCCAGGAAGCGCTCCGTATGCCCACCGAGGCCGAGTGTGGCGTCGACAAGCACCTTGCCAGCGCCGGTGGGATCGTCGCGCGTGAGGACCGGCGTGAACAACTCAACAGAACGCGCCGCCATTACGGGTACGTGTTTGGGCTGCCCCGCGGATGGACGCCCAGGCATCTCATCTGTCATGGCAGCTCCTAAAACACTCGTCACGGGCGGGCAGCCTCACCGAACGGGGCTCGATGCCCTTCGGGCTCTGCCCGGAGTGAGAACCTGGCGTTGGGGAAGTACGCCAGGGTCTCGGCCAGGCAGAGGCCGGATGGCACCTGCGCCGCGGCGGCTCGGCGGGATGCTAGATACTCGTCGGTTCGTGACATCTCAGAGAATCTCCCTGAGAACCTCGTCACGTGCTTGCGAATAGTCCTCCTCGTTCTCGGCGAGGTAGGAATCCCACGACGCCGAATCCCAGATTTCGAGGAAGTCGACGGAACCCACGACTACACAGTCTTTTGTGAGACTCGCCCACTTCCGGTGGGCTGAGGAGATCGTGATCCTTCCCTGAGCATCGACATGCTGCTCATCCGCACCGGCGGCAAGGCTTCGGATAAATGCCCGCGCCTGCGGGTCACTGCGTGAGATTGACGCCGCCTTGCGGGCGAGCTCCAAAAACTCGGTACGCGGGTAAACAGCCAGGCTGTGGTCCTGCCCTTTGACAACCATCACACCTCCCGCCAGTGACTCCCTGAACTTCGCCGGCAGGGTTAGCCGGCCCTTGTCGTCCAGCTTGGGCGTATAGGTGCCGAGGAACATCGGCTACCTCCTCACGCCCAAGAAACCGTGCAACGGAACGTGGGTACGTTCCACCGCGCACCACGTTACCCCACTTTCCCCCACCGGCAATCGATAACGGGCGTGTTGCATTGTGATCCTGCCGCATTTCCGCAGATACACGAGGTGGAGGAAGGTGGGGCCAAAAGCCGCGTTACGAAACCGTGAGTTGAATCGATATCTCTTCGCGATCGCCCCGATACCGGAAGCACCGGAAAAGCGCGAAGAAATACCGTGCCAGACCGGCCTATACCCCCTGCGCGTCCACGAAAACTGAACATCGCACGGCCGGGGCACTACGTGGTGGGGCGCAGTGGGGAATCACGGTGGGGCCAAGTGGGAAATTGGGGTGGGTACAGTCTCTTGCGAGATTTCGAACGGAGTGACGGTGGTTTCTGACGCGCCAGCGCCGATGACACCGTCCGTGGCTGCAAACACAATCGAGTAGTCTTCGGGCGCTGCCAGCGCCCCATTCCTTCACGATCAGCGATCACCCTGAGACGGGCGTCTACGGCGCCCAAGGCATCACAGCGAACTTGGGGCGGGCAGCCTGGGGCCCACGACCGACCGGTACCCAGAAAGCGTTAGGGCGTGACTCCTTGCGAAGTCACGCCCTAACGAGGTCAGTCTCTATTGCTCGAAGCGTCTGCGAAAACGCTCTTCCATCCGCTTCGAAAAGCTCTCGGATGAGCCTCGTTTACGCCCACTAGCCTGGGGCTTCCCTTTGCTGGGCGGACTATCTGAGGCCGCTTGTTCGTCATCGCCTTCCGCTGAACGACGACCACCAGCGAGACCCCACAGCCCAGCACCGAACATGACCAGGAAGCCAACGAGGCTGAGAATCGGGAAGTCACCGACTGTCAGCGGCAGCGCGACTCCAGCGATTAGCAGGACGAGACCCAGCAAAAAGAGCGCAGCTACTTGCAGCCGCCGACGCGGTGACGCTCCGCGTGTGCTCGCTGTGCGCACCTGCGATGCAAACTTCGGATCCTCGGCATAGAGCGCGCTCTCGATTTGTTCGAGCATGCGCTGCTCGTGCTCGGAGAGTGGCACGGTCCCTCCCCCGCACTTGGTGGTGGCCGCCACACCATACGGCGTGACGGGTTCCTGACTCTTGCAAGAACTTACCACTATGATAAGTGCACTTCTCGCGGCTTACCACACAGATCGCTGTGCGGTTTACCGCATCTTGCCATGGAAAGCTTTTCTTGGGGCCACCAGGGCCCCCCGCGAGTCGTCAGGCAGCTCCCGGCGCCCTAAATCCAGAGACCGCTTCGTGGACCGCATCGAGAAAATCCCCCGTCAAGCCAAAGAGGCGTTCCGCGTCTGCGTCGCTCACTGACCCGATGCCCGCTTCGAACGCGGCGCGCCGTCGCGAGTACTCAACGAACGCGGCACTCCATCGCGCCCACTCAGCGGAGACACCCTCGAGGAGCACCCAGGCATTTCGGGTGCGGCGCCCGCGCCGGCGCGGCTCCTCGTGCAACGCCAGGACGGTGGCAACCCCACGCAGCGCCGCAAGATAGGCTCCTCGAAACTTGTCGCCAGCCTCCTGCTCATAACCGGCATCCGCGTAGAGCCGATCCGCGCGTCGCAGGAGCTCCCGCGCACGCGCGCCCGCCACCCCTGGCCCAGAATGAGCCACGCAACCCAAGGGGATCATTTGAGAGCGCATCAGTACTCCTCAGAGACAAGAGCCGCCTCCGCGGCGGGGGCGTTCACAATTGATGTATCAGCTGGCTGGCCTGCATCGCTTCCCTCGAACAGGCCAGCCGCTGCATCGAACATCCGTTCGACGTATTCAATATAGCTATCCCCACCGACAATTTCTGCCGAGATCGATGAACGGACGCACACGAATGTGGCTGTCGATGTGATCAGTGTGATTGCCCTCTCGCCCGCCGACCTTCGGGAGCGAATGCACGAAGCGCTTTCGATATATGTCGCGGCCATGGGGTATGCCCCGTCGGTGGCTAAGCGCCGGGCTCCGATGTGGGCGGAACACGCATTGCGACAAGGGTGGCGTGGCGTCGGTGCGGTACTGCCGGAGCGAGCGGAACCGCCGAGTCGCGCGGAGACGTCGCAGCTTGCGCCAGTGCTGGGCGCGCACCTCGCCCCGCTCGTGGGCGTTGCCTACGGGTATTCAGGCGCCCCCGAGCAATGGTGGTACAAGCAAGTGCATGCCGGGCTGGAGGCACATCACGGGCCAATGGGCGCGGACCATATCCTCGAAGACTACTTCGAGCTCACCGAACTTCATGTTCACCCTGAAGCGCAAGGACAGGGCGTGGGAAACGCGCTCATCGGAGCGCTGCTCGATGCCCGTCCCGAAAGTTCCGTGCTGTTGTCCACCCCGGAGATTGCGGAGGAAGACAACCGTGCCTGGCGCCTCTACCGTAGGCTCGGGTTCGCTGACGTCCTGCGCGACTTCCATTTCGACGGGGATCCGAGGCCCTTCGCGGTGCTGGGACGGGAGCTGCCGCTCTAACCGCTAGGCTCGGCAGGCGTGGCAGATGCTCTTATTGTCGGGTCCGGGCACAACGCCCTCGTCGCGGCCTGCTATTTGGCTCGGGCCGGCTGGGGTGTACACGTTGTGGAGCGCGATTCAGTCATTGGAGGCGCTGTCTCCACAGTCGAGCGGTTCCCTGGCCATCGGGTGGACCGCGGCTCGTCGGCCCATCTGATGATCCGGCACAGTGGCATCGTCGAAGAACTCGATCTTGCGGCCTATGGATTGCGGTACGTCGACTGCGATCCGTGGGCCTTTGCTCCTGCCGAACCCAGTTCCGGTGCGCGAGCGATCACGTTCTGGAGAGACCTAGACCGGACGTGCGAGTCGATAGCACGGGCATGCTCGCTGCGCGATGCTGAGTCGTACCGAAAGTTTGCCGCCGTTTGGAGCGCGCGCAGCAAGCGCGTCATGCGGGCTTTTGGCGCGCCGCCGGTACCCGCCCATCTTCTGCGATCCTTCTGGGGCCTCGACACGCACGGCGATCCTGCGTTGTTATCGCGCGAGTTTCTCGCATCTGGTGACGCACTCCTGGACGAGTACTTCGCGGACGAACGGCTCAAAGCAGCCCTTGCCTGGTTCGGCGCGCAATCTGGTCCCCCGATGTCGGAGCCAGGGACCGCGCCGATGGTCGGATTCGCGGCGCTGATGCACACCTTGCCTCCGGGCCGGGCAATCGGCGGCAGCGGAGCGCTCACCAGCGCACTTGCCCACCGCCTTATCACCGATGGGGGGACTATCACCACCGGGGACGCTGTGACGTCGCTGGCGCCGCATGGCGCGTTGTGGACGGCGACGACCGAGTCGGGCGCGAAGTTTACAGCGCCTGTGGTGATTGCCGGATGTCATATTCTGACGACTCTCGACTTGCTCGGTAACGGCGGCTACGATGCCCAGCGGATCGAGCGGTGGCGGCGGCGCATCCGAGTTGGACCAGGTATCGGCATGGCTGTTCGGGTGCGTACGCGGGCGCTGCCGCATTATCCGACTGCTAGTGAATCCGACGAGGTGATCGGTGCATCCCTGCAGTTGCTGGCCACCGATCGCGCCCAGCTTCGGACCGCACATGCCGCCGCCCTCGCCGGGACGCTGCCACCCCGGCCGGTGGGCCTGGCGATGAGTTTCAGTGCAATCGACCCATCGATAGCACCTTCCGGGGAACACCAATTGACATTGTGGTCCCAGTGGCACCCGTTCCGCGCCAAAGAAGGCAGTTGGGCAGACCTAGGCGCAGCGGAGGCAGATCGTGTACAGAGCGAACTCGAGTGTTTCGCGCCAGGGTTCCGCGATTCAATTCTTGACAGGCACGTACAGACGCCTGCTGACTTAGCTACAGAGCTCGGGCTCATCGGCGGAAACGTGATGCACGTCGAGATGGGACTCGATCAGATGATGCTGTGGCGGCCCGTGCCGGCCCTCGCCGGACAGAAAGTGCCGGGCGCGCCAGGGGTGTATCTCACTGGCGCGTCGACCCATCCTGGCGGTGGCGTGTCAGGGTTCAGCGGACGCAGCGCGGCCCGCCTTGCTATGCGGGACGCGAGGTTCGGCGGCGCCGGAAGAAGGGTGACGCGGCGGTCATGGCCACGCTGAGATCTGTCGGCTCGCTCAGGGCAGCGGCAGTCGCATTCGCAGCGGCAGCGATTGTCGCCCAGATCCTCTTCCCGCTGGCACGAGGCGCCGTGCTTGACGCTGTCACGGCTGCTGTTGTGATCCTCCTCGCTGCCAGCGCGCTCGCGCATTCGCTCAGCACCCGCGGCGTCCGCTTCACGGCGGCACTCGCTGGCGCAGCAATCGGCGGCGGATTCGCAGCCGAGGCAGCCGGGGTGGCCACGGGGTTTCCTTTTGGCTGTTACACCTATGCCCTGGACCGGCTCGGCCCGAGTATCGCCGAGGTGCCGCTCGTCGTTCCGCTCGCCTGGGCGGCAGGCAGCTACCCCGTGTGGTGTGCGGTATCGGCGATCACCTCACGCTGGACAGGTTGGCACCGGAGCCTCATCCGCGTTCCACTAGTGACTGTCACCATCACCGCATGGGATCTGTACCTCGATCCGCAAATGGTCACCATGGGCTACTGGACGTGGTGCCCAGCGGACCTCACCCTTCCCGGAGTCGGCCAAATACCACTGACCAACTTCGCAGGCTGGCTGCTCGTATCGTTCGCTATCGCGGTTGCGCTCGAATCGGCGGAGCGCAGCGGCCGTTTCAGCCACAAGGTTGACATGGCAGAACGCTGGTTGCAGGCGCGCAGCGACGCTGTTCCGTTAGTGCTGTTCGGATGGACCTGGCTGGGCTCGGCGCTTGCGCACGCCGTATTCCTCAATATTCGTTACCCTGAAGCCGGACTGCAGTACTCGGCAGCCTTCGGACTATTGGGAATGGCGATCACTGGCGTCCCTCTAGCTTTCTGGCTGTGGAACTCACGGCGTTCACAGCGTTCCCAACCAACTTCGACTCGCCCTCCGGCAGGTCAGCACACGACTTCCAGCGAAGAACTGGCACGATAGCGGGGTGCCGTTGCGAAACAAGATGCGATCAACCAGGTTGAGGCGGATGGCTCCGGTGAGCCTCGTGCTCGCCGCAATGCTCCTTCTCACGACCGGATGCCTTTATACCGACGCGAACATTCGCGTCACCGAGGATGACCGTGTCTCTGGGCGCGTGATCGTGGGCCAGCAACCGGAAGAAGAGAATGATCAGGGGCCGCAATTGCGCGTACCGGATTCCCTCCTTGGGCGGGCCCGGGTACAGCGCTGGGCAGATGAAGGCTACGTTGGCAGCGAGTTGCTCTTCAACGACCTCAGCTTCACTGACTTTCGACAGTTGACGCAATTCGCTACCGACGCGCCGGGAAGCTTCGATCTCCGCTTCAGCCGCGCGGGCGACATCGTGTCGCTCTCTGGCCGTGCTGACCTGCGCAACGTTCCCGATGGCTCTACCGTCACACTTGCAGTGAGCTTCCCTTCCGCAATCACAAGCACAAATGGTGAGTTGACAACCAACCGCTCGGTCACCTGGACACCGTCGCCTGGCGACTTGACGTCGATCAGAGCCGAAACGTCGTTTACCGACCCGAATACCCGCAGCTTTGCTGGATGGACCGGATTGATGATCGCCATGAGTGTGGCTGCCGCGGTCATCGTCGGCGCTCTGGCGTGGTTCAACCGAGACCGCTCCCCCAAGCCGCGTGACCTCGTGCACTGACGTGGCTCGTCGGAGCCCGTTGTGCGCTGCAGTCACGTTCGGAGCAACCCTGGCTGGAGCTGGGGCCGCGTTCGCCTTGCTTAACGCAGCAACTACACCCCGCCTGCGGACGGTGGCACCGCCGCGCCAAGTAGCAGCAAGTATCGCGGTATGTATACCTGCTCGCAATGAGGAAGGTACGCTTCCGAGGCTGATTGCCGACCTGCGAGTTCAGCGAGGCGTGTCAGACATGCGCGTCTACGTGCTCGACGACGCGTCGACCGACGAGACTGCTGTCGCGGCCCGGACCGCGATTGCGGGTGACTCTCGCTTCACTTTGCGGAGTTGGCGCGCCGAACCACCGCCTGGATGGCTAGGTAAGCAGGCCGCGTGCCACGAACTCAGCCGCACTGCGCTCGCGGCGGGAGCGGACGTCCTCGTGTTCGTTGACGCCGACGTCCGCCTAGGCCCAGGCGCCATCGCCGCGGCATGCTCAGCTCTCGAACGGTCGGACGCGGGCGCAGTGGCGGTGTGGCCATCACAAACCGCCGGTTCTTGTGCGGAGCTCCTCACGCAGCCACTGCTTGCGTGGTCGTGGATGACAACGCTTCCGGTTGCGGTCAGCAACCGGAGTCTTAAGCCGTCTTTGGCCGTGGGATGCGGCCAGTTCCTAGTTTTCACTGCCCGCGCCTACGACGAAGCTGGTGGCCACGCCGCGGTAGCGAATAGTCTGACCGAGGACCTTGCGATCACCCGCAACGTGCGCCGCAGCGGTAACCGCACCCGCCTCGTCAGCGGGGCCGGGCACTGCGAGTGCCGGATGTACACCTCGACTGAGGCTATATTGTCCGGATATGGGCGCTGGCTCGGCAGCGCCTTCGGTGGGCGAGCAGGGGCCGCGGCGCTCTCTCTGGCACTGCTCTTTGCTTACGTGATCCCGCCGCTTGCGGCGATCTTCGGCTCGGGGCGAATTCGCCGCGCTGGCGTCGCCGGATACTGCGCCGCCGTCGTGAGCAGGGCAGCGACGGCGCTGACTGAACACCCCGGGCGTGCACGCTACTCACCCACTCATCGCTGGAGTTACGTCGCAGCAGCGCTGCTTCACCCCTGCGCGGTCCTTGCGTTTCTCGGCCTGCTCGGCACGTCAGTGCGGCGCCTCAGCACCGGGACAGCGCAGTGGAAAGGACGCGCGGTGCGGTGACCGCGCGCTAAGCCGCGACGGGCGTGAGACCGAGGTTCGAAAGGACCTCTTGTGTCGCCCGCGCGAAGTTCAGCGTGCAGAAATGCAGGCACGGTGCACCCTCTGCGATCAGACGCTCGCTCATCCTCGTAGCGAGCTCGATGCCGACCTTACGAACTTCGGCCCGGTCCTCTTGGTTGCCTGAACCGGCCGCGCGCGTAAGCCGTTCCTCGAGGTGCGCGGGAATCTGTGACCCGGATAGCTCGACGATCTTGCGCACCTGCCGCAGCGAAGTGATGGGAAGAATGCCCGGGATGATGGGCTTGCTGCCTTGCTCCGGATCAGCCGCCGCTACCCTGTCCCGCAGCCGCAGATAATCCTCCACCTCGAAGAACATTTGTGTGATGGAGTATTCCGCTCCGGACCGGAGCTTGCTCACCAGGCAATGCGTGTCGCGTTCCAGGCTTTCAGCCCGGTAGTGGCCCTCAGGGAATGAGGCAACCCCGACGTGGAAGTCACCGAGCTCGCGGATCAAACGCACGAGCTCGTCGGCATATTCGACGCCTTCAGGATGCTTCACCCAGTCGCCAAGCGGGTTGCCCGGCGGGTCTCCGCGCAGCGCGAGAAGGTTGACGATCCCCCGATCGGCGTATGAACCAACTAGGCCACGGAGCTCACTAATGCTGTGATCAACCGCGGTGAGATGCGCGACAGGCAAGAGCGTAGTCTGCTCGGCGATCTGACCCGCGATACGGACTGTGCGGTCGCGCGTCGAGCCGCCCGCTCCATACGTCAGCGACACGAAAGCCGGGTGCATCTGCTCGAACGTTCGCACCGCACGCCAGAGTCGCTGCTCTTCTTGTTCGCTTCGCGGCGGATAGAATTCGACGGAGAACGGCGTCGAACGGGCGTCCGAAGTGATGCGCTCCACGATCGACGGCGTTCGGCTGGGGTTCGTTCCGCGTGCACCTGCCTGACTTGTCACCTAAGCAAGCATACGGACTCTCGCCGCCCACCTCTTCCACCATCCGGACTGCACACGCCGGCCTGCGGGATTCGGCAGGCATTCGCGGCGCCCGATAACCTGGTGCTGCACGATGCCTGGAATCTTCTCACCCCGGGCATGGTGGGTCCACCGCAGCACCGACGACAGGAGCGAGCGCTGAGCGCGCAAGGAATGCCTCCGCACATTCTCGCGGATCCGCGGGATCTTCGTGACGCTGTTGCCCGCAGCCTGCACGACTTTTTCAACAGGCAGTCTGGGCTGGTAGACGCGGTTGGACCAGAGTTTCGCAACGCGGTGAACCGCCTGGAAGAATTCGTTCTCCGCGGCGGCAAACGGGTTCGCCCCACATTCGCGTGGATCGGCTGGATCGGCGCGGGTGGTGATCCGCACAGCGCCGAAGCGCCCGGCGTCCTCACCGCGTGCGCATCACTCGAGCTGATTCAGGCATGTGCGCTAATTCACGACGACATCATCGATAAGTCTCTTACCCGTCGTGGTTACCCCACCGCCCACGTCGAATTCGCGCGTGATCATCGTGACGCTGGCTGGGCCGGCAATGCCGAGGAGTTCGGGACAGCGGCGAGTATCCTGGTTGGCGACCTCGCCCTCGCATGGGCCGACGACATGTTCCATGGCGCAGAACTCGATGCCCCTGCTCACCGTCGGGCGCTGCCCGTCTGGTCAGCGATGCGCACTGAGGTGCTCGGTGGTCAACTTCTCGATATCGTCGTGGAGTCGTCCGGTGACGGCAGTATCGAATCGGCGCTGAAGATAAACCGCTTCAAGACTGCCGCCTACACAGTGGAACGGCCGCTGCACCTCGGCGCCGCAATCGCTGGTGCCGATGCGAGCGTTGTCCACGCCTACCGGAGTTTCGGCGCCGACATCGGGATCGCGTTCCAATTGCGAGACGATGTACTCGGCGTGTTCGGTGATCCGTCGGTGACGGGCAAACCTTCCGGGGACGACTTACGGTCTGGGAAGCGCACTGCACTACTCGCCTACGCCCTCGAAGCTGCAGATATGAACCACCCGCAAGCGGCGGCGACCCTGCGAGGAGCTGTCGGTTCCGCACTCAGCGACACAGATGTGAACGAACTGCGGATGCTGATCGCCGAACTCGGTGCGGTAGACCGGATCGAGCACGAGATTTCGGCGCTGACCGAAAACGCTCTCGCGGCGCTGCGTGCGAGTGGGGTGCGGCAACATGCAACCGAGGCGCTCCACGAGATGGCTCTGACCGTAACGCGACGCACCTACTGAGCAGTTCGATTTCCGGGATCTGTCCGGCTACGCTTCGCTGCGCAGAAGCACGGGACCTGACCACGTGGAGGATTACATGTCTGCCGTTTCGCCCCAGTCACGCGCGAAGGCGTCCCAAAAGCACATCGCGACGACGCGCGGGCGTTCGGACCATGTGATCGTGATCGGGGCGGGGTTGTCCGGCCTCGCCGCAGCGCTGCACTTGCGAGGCTCGGGCCGCGAGGTCACCGTGCTGGAGCGCGCCGACCATCCGGGTGGCCGGGTCGGTTTTCACGCGAGCGAGGGATACCGCATCGATTCCGGTGCGACCGTGCTCACCATGCCTGAACTCATCGACGACGCGCTCGCCGCGGTCGGCGCGACCCGGCGTTCAGCTCACCCCCGGCTGCATATCCGCCGCCTCGATCCGGCTTATCACGCGCGCTTCGCCGACGGCTCCGCTATCAACGTGCACAGTGACCCCGAGCAAATGGAGGAAGAGGTCCGCCGCACATGCGGCCCGGACGAAGCGCAGCGGTACCACGCACTGCGCAGCTGGCTCGAATCCGTCTACGAGACTGAATTCGACAGGTTCATCGCGTCGAACTTCGACTCACCGCTTGACCTGGTCAATAGTCGCGCTGCGCTGCGCGACGTGACCCGGCTGGTGTCGCTCGGTGGTTTTGGACGGCTCGGCAAACAAGTCGCCAAACGACTGCGTGACCCCCGGCTACAGCGCGTCTTCACCTTCCAGGCCCTGTATGCGGGAATGCCCCCTGCGAAAGCGCTCGGCGTGTACGGGGCGATCGCGCACATGGACACGTCACTCGGGGTGTACTTTCCTGAAGGCGGAATGCACACCATCACCGCCGCACTCGCTGATGCACTGGTTCAAGCCGGAGGCACGCTCGTCTGCGGAGCAGACGTGACATCGCTCGAAGCACAGGGACCACGGATCACAGCGGCACGCTGTGCGAACGGTGAGCGATACACCGCAGATGCGTTTGTACTCTCCCCCGACCTGCCGATAGCAGATCGCTTGCTCGGCACCACCGAGGCCCGTCTGCCGCGCCGTAAAATGCGGTGGTCCCCCTCGGCCTTCATCATGCACGGCACCATTCCGCAGGACACTGCCGCGCTATGGCCCGCCCAGGCCCACCACATCATCGATTTCGGTGACGCATGGGACAGAACCTTCCGTGAACTTACCGCGCGGGGCGGCCACGGGCAGCTTATGACCGATCCGTCACTCTTAATCACCAGACCCGCGCTGACTGACGCGAGCATGCTCCTCGGTGATCCGGACAGCCCGGGGGAACTTCTCTCAGTACTCGCACCGTGCCCCAACCTCGAGGCCGCGCCACTTGATTGGGAGAGACTCACGCCCGCGTATCAGGACGAACTGCTTTTCGTGCTGGAAGAGCGTGGCTACAAAGGGATTTCCGGCGGTGAGGGATCCGGCTTCGCGGTGGCGCACGTGGACACGCCCGCAACATGGCTGCGGCAAGGTATGGCTGCCGGCACACCTTTCTCAGCTGCACACAACTTCCCGCAGACTGGCCCGTTCCGGCGCCGCAACCTAGTGAAAGGCCTGGAGAACACAGTACTCGCCGGATGTGGCACAACCCCCGGCGTAGGCGTCCCGACGTGTCTCATCTCCGGCAAGCTGGCTGCGGAGCGGATCACCGGGTAACGCCCGCCTGGGCCGCCGCACGACCCTCGGCCCCTCATCTGAACAGCGGCCGATACAATAAGCCGTCGTACGCTGCGCGTTTGAGACCGCTCTGCGGCTGGTCAGCGTAGACAAGTAACCGAGGGGGGGGTGATCCGCGACGATGAGCACAGCGCAACCGTTGTCGCTGCGTACCACTTCCGAGGAGCGGCGCCTCGGGAGCCTCCGTGTGTTTTTCGCTCAGCCCCAAGGCCGCGCCGCGCTGCTAGGTGTCGCGGGTGCACTCATCCTCGTCGCTGGTGGTCTTGGCGCTGGCAGCACCCGCCGTCACGATCCCCTGCTCGAAGCCGCGAACCTCTCGTGGTTGCGCTTCGGTCACGGCCTCGTTCTCGCGAGCATCTTCGTGTGGGTCGGGGTCTTGCTCATGATCTGGGCATGGGTAAGGCTCGGACGAGCAACTCTGCGCGGTGACGTTCCGCTTGCTCAGTTGAGATTCACGGTGCTGCTCTGGACCGTGCCGATGCTTCTCTCGGTACCGCTCTTCAGCCGCGATGCCTACTCGTACCTCGCGCAGGGCGCCCTGCTTCGTGACGGTTTCGACCCGTACTCCGTCGGACCGGTAGTGAACCCCGGAGTGCTTCTCGACAACGTCAGCATCGTGTGGACCACCACCCCAGCACCCTATGGCCCCGGTTTCATGCTGATCGCTGAAACCGTGACGCGCCTCTCCGGGGATAGCGTGGTCATCGGCACGATGCTGATGCGGCTTGCCATGCTTCCCGGCCTGATGCTCACGCTGTGGGCCGTACCGCGGCTTGCTCGCTACCTTGGGGGCGACCCAGCCACAGCGATCTGGCTTGCGGTTCTGAACCCACTGGTGCTTATCCACCTCATCGGCGGAGTGCACAACGAGGTGCTCATGGTTGGCCTGATGGCCGCAGGTCTGGTGCTCGCGCTTCAGCGTCACCACGTCGCCGGTATCGCTGTTGTGACAGCGGGTGTCGCGGTCAAAGCAACCGCCGGCGTTGCACTGCCATTTATCGTGTGGATCTGGATGATTCACCAGCGAACTGATGCTGCGGCGCGCGACGCTCAGCCAGCTCACCCGCTGGTGCTTTTTGCGCGATGCGCTGGTGCCGGTGTTGGAGTTTTCGCGGTCGTTCTCGGTGCACTGTCCGCGCTTGCCGGTCTCGGTCTCGGGTGGCTCTCGGCCCTGCAAGGCTCCGCCCGGATCGTCAACTGGTTGTCGTTTCCCACGATTCTCGCCCACATCGTCACCTGGTTCACGAGTTTCTCCCTCAGTCCGGTCCTCGACGTCACCAGGATGCTGTGCGGTGTCGCGATGCTCGTGATCCTTGTCGTCGTGTGGTGGCGTTACCGGCACACGCAGCGTAACGCGGTCATCGGTATTCTCTTCGCGCTCATCGCGATAGTCGCGCTCTCCCCCGCAGCCCTGCCATGGTATTACTCCTGGCCGCTGGCAATCGCCGCCGGATTCGCCCTCAGTCCGCGCACCCTCGTGATTCTCACCGGCCTATCGGTGTGGTTGATGGTGATCTTCAACCCGGACGGCTCACACGGGATGTATTCATGGATCCATGTGGGCCTGACGTTCGCCGTTGCGATACTAGCCGCATGGTCCCTGCGGCAAGAAGATCCGCTGCGTGTGCGCGAGTGGTTGTTGGGACGCCGCCCGACGGAAAGCACGCCGTGAGCTCCGCTTCGCTCGCGGCCGCGTACCGCCGCTGCCGCGACGTTACACGCGAACACGGCCGCAGCTATTACCTCGCAACGAAGGTACTTCCGCCTGCCGAACGCAGCGCCGTCTACGCTTTGTACGCGTTCGCACGAGTAGTCGATGACATCGTCGATGAAAGCGGCTATCCCCCGCAACATCAAGCTCACTGCCTCGATGCAGTGGAAGCGTCGCTGCGTACTGCGTTCACTCCGGGCGCGGGCTCGCCCATCGCTGTGCCGGTTTCGGCAAGCACCGGCGTGGCCGCTGAGATTGTTGACGCGCTTCGCGACACGGTCAACAGGTACGGAATCCCGCACGAGTACTTCTGGGCGTTTCTCGCGTCGATGCGGATGGACGTTCCTGAGACGCCAGCCCATCGGTCTCGGTACGCGACAATGGCGGAGCTCCACACCTACATGTACGGCTCGGCCGCAGTCATCGGGTTGCAGCTGCTTCCCGTGTTCGGCTCCAACACAGCCGAGGCTCGCGAGGGCGCGACCGCACTCGGGTACGCGTTTCAGTTGACAAACTTCCTGAGGGACATCGCTGACGACTACCGCCGCGGGCGCGTCTACGTGCCCCTGAGTGAAATTGAGCCCTTCGGCGTCACCGAGGAAGTTCTCGCGCGCTGCGTCCAGGAACGACGGACCGATCCGCGGATGCGCGCCGCTATCGCCCACCTCATCGCCGTAACTCGGAGCTACTACCGGACGGCTGAAGCAGCACTGCCCGCGCTTCCGCCTTCCGCCCGCTTGTGCGTCGACACCGCGCTGCGGCTTTACGGCAGCATTCTCGACCAAATCGAGCACGCAGACTACGCGGTGTTCGCTGAGCGAGCGGTAGTGCCAAACCGGCGGCGATTGCGCATCGCTGCACCGCGGCTTGCGCGTGCGATGACGCTACGCCGCCAGTGAGTGAGCGCGGTGCAGTGCCGCGGCCGGACCCACCCTCAGAAACGCCTCAGAAGCCCATTGCTTGCGCGCGGCGCAGAACCTCGCGTGCCTGATGCCCGTGCAGCGCATCGACTGGACGGCCGGGAAGGCTCGGGTCATCCGTGTACATCCACCGCAGGAGTTCGTCGTCGCCGTAGCCGCCGTCCCGCAGCACCGCAATCAGGCCAGGCAACTGTTTGAGGACCCGCACCTCGCCATCATGATGGCTGTCTTCCACGAAGAATCGAGCAGGCACGGCCACAATCCCACCGCGCCGAACCGCGAGGAGCTGGTGGTCCCGAAGCATCTGATGTACTCGGGTAACTGATATCTGCAGGATCTCTGCGACATCTGGCAGCGGCATGACTTCATCGGACTCTGGCAGGACATCGTCGCAGACCGGAAACGTACTCACATGGATAACCGTAGCGCCCCAGCACACGTTTGTACTGATGCGGCACTTACCGCGCCATGCCGCTACCATCGGTGAGGCGCCGGCGCCGCTCAGCAGGCGCCGCCTCGATACCGCAGCTGACCTACTTGGAGGTGGACCCTGAGCAGTGATTCACTCAAGCTCGTCGGGCACCTCCTCGACGGGCGTTACCGAATCGATGCGCCGATCGCTCGGGGCGGTATGTCGATGGTCTATCAGGGCATGGATCTCCGTTTGGAACGGCCCGTCGCCATCAAGGTCATGGACCCTCGCTTCTCCGACGATGTGCAATTCCTCGACCGGTTCGAACTGGAGGCTCGGTCTGTCGCCAAGCTGTCGCACCCGTCGCTCGTTGCGGTGTTCGACCAGGGCACGGATCAGCACCATGTTTTCCTGGTCATGGAGCTTGTGCCGGGCGGCACGTTACGCGAGTTGTTGCGCGAACGCGGCCCAATGCCGCCGTACGCGGCTGCGGCTGTTGCGCGTCCCGTGCTGCGAGCGCTCTCCGTAGCCCATCGAGCTGGGCTGGTGCACCGGGACATCAAGCCCGAAAACGTCCTGATCTCAGATGCCGGGGCCGTCAAGATCGCCGATTTTGGACTGGTGCGCGCTGTCGCCGCGTCCGGAACTACCTCGGGCAGCATGATCTTGGGGACTGCGGCTTATCTGTCACCAGAACAAGTCAGCACCGGAGCGGCCGACGCGCGGAGCGATGTGTACAGCATGGGCATTTTGCTGTTCGAAATGCTCACTGGACAGACGCCCTTCACTGGCGACAACTCGATCGCGATCGCGTACCAGCGCACCAGCGCTGATGTGCCCGCCCCGAGTTCACTCATCGCTGGTGTCCCCCGCGAGTTCGACGAGCTCGTCGGAACGGCGACCGCCCGTAACCCAGCACAACGTTTCGCTGACGCCGGCGCCATGGCGAACACACTCATGGGGGTGTGTGAGCGCCTTGGCTTGCCGCCCTACCGCGTGCCCGTGCCGCAGAGTTCGGCACAGCATCGCACGCGGGAGACCCTTCACGGGCTAGCGGCCGCTCGAGCCGCTGCAGCTGCTGCGCGGCCAGAAAACGCGGAAGATGGCACCCGACAACTCGAGACACCTCCCGATGACCAGTCTGTGGGGGATGAACCGCGAACGACCGTCCTTCCGGCTCAAGCCCCTGCGCCGCCGGTAGTTGGGCTGCACGCCGGTCCAGGGGAATACCAGGACAACACCCCAGCACCACACACGACCCGGGCGCTGACGCAGCAATACCCGCCGTCCCCGCCCGCGTCACCGGAATCCCGGGCCACAGACGACGATCCACTCGACGCGCCGCGCGGTCGTCGTTCGCCGCTCGTCGTGTTGATCGCAGTGCTGCTCATCGCCGCGCTGGTAGGCACCGCTGCCTGGTGGCTGGCTTCTGGGC
This sequence comes from Hoyosella sp. YIM 151337, assembly GCF_026041215.1. GTDB lineage: Bacteria > Actinomycetota > Actinomycetes > Mycobacteriales > Mycobacteriaceae > Hoyosella. The sequence goes on along the minus strand of NZ_JAPEIQ010000039.1, from coordinate 186,450 downwards.
GCTACGTTGACGTTCCCGCCACCGCCGGATTGGGCCTCGTTGCGGCTGAATCCGCGATCGAGGATGCCGGACTGACCCCCGTACGCAACGGGCTCTACCGCGATACCGAGCCCATCGACACAGTCCTTGGCATGGACCCTGCGCCAGGTAGCCGAGTGCCTCGCGGCAGCGAGGTCACCCTCGACGTTTCCCTGGGGCAGCCGGTCGTGCCAGAAATCACCGGCGACGTCACCGTCGATGAGATGGCTGACGTGCTTGCGGAACGTACCTTCGAGGTGGTCGTCGACGAGGGCGTATTCGACCGCGACCGGCCCGAGGGAACTGTCGTATCGCTCGCACCGAGTCCAGGGACAGTGCTGGCGGTGGGTTCACGCGTCACAGTCACCCCGAGTCTCGGTGAGCCGGTTATCGTTCCTGATGTCCGTGGTCTCAGCGCTGAGGAAGCGCGTGACGTCCTCGCTGACGCTGGCCTCTCCGTCGCTGCGGTTCAGGAAGACTTCGACGGCGGTATTGATGCCGGCCGCGTAGCACAGACCGAACCCGCGATCGGAGCCGAAGTCGCCGCGAACGGCAGCGTCAGCCTCGTTGTGTCTAACGCGGTGCGAGTGCCCTCAGTTCTCGGCCGCAGTGTCAGCTCGGCCCGCGACGAGCTTTCCGGTTTGGGCTTCGGAGTGGAAGTGCGCCAGCTCGTGAACTCAGGGTCGTCGATTGTTGTCGGCCAGAGCCCGAGCGCGGGGTCGCGCCAGCGCCCCGGTGGAACTGTTACCCTCACCGCGCTCCCCTGACTTCGCCGGCGCCATCACAGCTGCACGAGAAACGGGACAGACGCGAGAAACAACTCGTGCGTCTGTCCCGTAAGTGGTGAACCTGGAGCAGTTGAGGTCAGCCGCGCAGCATTTCGGCGACGAGAAACGCAAGTTCCAGAGACTGCTGTGTGTTCAGCCGCGGGTCGCACGCGGTCTCGTACCGGCCAGCGAGGTCAAGATCAGAGATATCCTGAGCCCCACCAAGACATTCGGTGACATTTTCGCCAGTCAGTTCGATGTGAATCCCGCCAGGGTGGGTGCCGAGCGCGTGGTGCACCTCAAAGAACCCCTGAACCTCGTCGACGATGCGATCGAAATGGCGTGTCTTGTAACCAGTTGTGGCCTCGTGTGTGTTGCCGTGCATCGGATCGCACTGCCAGATGACCTGGTGGCCGGTTGCCTGCACTTTTTCCACAATCGGCGGCAACAACTCCCGCACTTTGCTGTTCCCCATCCTTGCGACCAGAGTCAATCGGCCCGGCTTGTTGTGAGGGTCGAGCCGCTCCACGTACTCAACTGCCATTTCCGGAGTTGTTGACGGCCCAATCTTCAGACCGATCGGGTTCGCTACCAATTCCGCGAAGGCGATATGGGCACCGTCGAGTTGCCTGGTACGGTCGCCGATCCACAAGAAATGCGCCGACAGGTCGTACAGGCGCGGCTCGTCACGGCGGGTATCGAGCCGGAGCATAGCGCGCTCATAATCGAGGACCAGGGCTTCGTGACTCGCGTAGATCTCCACCGTGTGCAGCGCCGGGTCGTTCACCCCGCACGCCTCCATGAAACGCAAGCCACGGTCGATCTCTCCAGCAAGTGCCTCATAGCGCGCCCCTGCCGGAGAGGTCAGCACGAATTCACGGTTCCACTCGTGCACTTTCCGCAAGTCAGCCATGCCAGCACCGGTGAGCGCACGGACAAGGTTCATCGCGGCACTCGCGTTCGCGTACGCGCGGACCAGCCGAGACGGGTCGTGAACGCGGGTGGCTGGATCCGGCGCGAGCGAGTTGACCATGTCGCCCCGGTAGGAGGGCAGACCCAGCGCGTCCACGTCTGCGGAGCGCGGTTTCGCGTACTGGCCCGCAATACGCGCAACTTTGACGACCGGCATGCTCGCCCCGTAGGTGAGCACAACTGCCATCTGCAACAAAGTGCGGATATTCGCTTTGATATGCGGCTCTGTGTTATCGGCAAAAGTCTCGGCGCAGTCGCCGCCCTGCAGCAGGAAGGCCTCACCTCGCGCGACGGCGGCGAGCTTTTCTTGCAGAATGTCCACTTCCGGCGCAACGGTGATCGGCGGTACCGATTCGAGTACGGTGCGCATCATCGCAGCCTGTCCCTCTGGCCAAGAGGGTTGCTGCTTAGCTGGCCTTGCCAGCGCGTCGTCTAACCGTGTGCGCAGCTCCTGTGGCAGCGGCGGCAACTCCGGCAAGCTATCGATCGGCACGTCGACGGTCCAGTTCACCCCTCTAGCGTAGGACGTCCACCCATCGATGTGCTCATTAGGGTGCAAAACAATACTGTTGCGCTCAATTTCGTGAACGGCGGCGCTCTATCGCGAGGAAGCGTGCGCGGTTGTGCCGCGCGTCCGCTAGCGCATCGTGCACAGCCCCGGGGGCGCCGGGCAGCTCAGGCCGCCCGTGCGCTTCCCAGTGCTGCTTGATCTCCCTGGTATATCGCGGCATCCCTCTGGGCAGAGCCGTCATCGGCCCCCACAGCTGACAGAGCGCCACATGGTCGTAGGCCCCCACCCACGCCCACAATTCAATGTGTTCGCCATCAGCCGCAAAGAAATCCGTCAGCCCGTCCCTGATAGCGCTGCGGGCACGCCAGACCTGCGACGAGGGCGGTGGCAACTTGGGGAGAACGTTCGCTCGCACCCATTTACCTGCCCGCCCAGGATCGAACTCAGTCGAAACTGCGTAGAACTCACGGCCTGTTTCGCTCACGACCCCAATAGAAACAAGGTCGATTGTGCGCCCATCCTCGATGAATTCACAGTCGTAGAAATAACGCACGGTCTCTGCGTGCCCGCCTGTCTAGGTGTAGAGAATTAGGACTAGCTTGCGGCCGCGGGAGTGTCTGGCTGCACTGGACCTTGCTCCGACGGCGATGTCTTATGCCCATTCTGTGCCTGCCCCGCCTTGTACGTCGCCGCGTAGATATCGACGTATTCCTGGCCAGATAGCTTCATTAGTTCGTACAGCACCTCATCGGTGATCGCCCGTTCCACGAATCGGGTCCCCCGCATGCCCTCGAAACGTGAGAAGTCGAGCGGCTTCCCCACACGGATCCGCACCTTCGCGGGTTTCCACATTTTCGACCCCGGCGGATTGACCCTCTCTGTGCCAATCATCGCCACAGGGATCACGGGTGCACCGGTTTCTAGCGCCAAGCGCGCAATACCGGTCTTGCCCTTGAAGAGCCGCCCGTCGGGTGATCGCGTCCCCTCCGGATACAGCCCGAGCAATTTCCCTTCAGCCAGAATTCGCCGACCCGTAATCATCGCGGCTTCCGCCGCAGCACCACTGCTGCGGTCGATCGGGACCTGACCGGACCCCGCGTAGAAGAATTTCAGAAGTTTGCCTTTAACCCCAGGAGTGGTGAAGTACTCGCTTTTTGCGAGGAATGTGATGCGACGGCGCACCATCAGGGGGAGATACAGCGAATCCGCGACCGCAAGATGATTGCTGGCCAGGATCGCCTCACCCTCCTCTGGGATATGCTCTGCACCCTCGATCGACGGCCGCCCGATTGCATACAGCAGCGGGCCGATCAGGATGTATTTGAATAACCAGTACCACATCGGTCCTCCTCGTGCGCCCGGCCCCAACAACGCCGGGCGACTGCACAGAACTCTACCCAGAGTGCCGGTCGTTCTGCGCGGCGCGTGCCACGTCCGCCGCACCGATCATCGCAGCCTCCTCACCCATTTGCGCGCGCCTGATCCGGGCAAGGGGCCTATGACCAGCGCCAGTGACCATTGCGGCGTAATGCTCCCGCGCCTCATCCAGGTACATCGGCGCAGAACTGCCGACGCCTCCGCCGATAACGATCAGGTCCGGATCGTAAATGTCGCTCACCATAGCCAGCCCCACACCGAGCCACCGCGCGAACTCTGCAACGGTCGCCTCCCCCAGCGGATCACCATCCTGCGCGGCAGCGGTGATTCGTCGACCCGATATGGACCCCGGATCCGAACGCACTTCGCGCGCAAGCGGCGTGGACATCGACGGCGTCGCCGCAAGCAACTCGATCGCTGTGTCAATGAGGCTCGTCCCGCTGCAGTAACGCTCCCAGCACCCGCGCTTACCGCACGGACACGTCCTTCCATCAGGCACGACCTGCAAGTGCCCCAGTTCTGGGGCGATACCGTAACTGCCGCGGAATATCTCCCCGTCGATGAGTAGCGCCGCGCCGATACCCGTGCCGATCGCGATGATCACAACGTTCTCTCCGCCTTTGGCCGCGCCAAAGCGATACTCCGCCCAGGCCGCGGCGTTCGCGTCGTGTTCGAGCACCACGGGAACCCCTAGCCGCCGCGTAAGTTCAACCCCGACCGCGGCCTGCCGCCACGGCAAATGCGGCGCGAACCGTACCGTCGAACGGTCGCGAGTGAGAAAACCCGCAATGGCAAGGCCGACCGCACCGATCTCATGCCGGCTCATCAGTTCTTTGATCGTGCCTTCTAAGGCACTTTCCAGAGACTTGGCCGACCGCGGTGTTGGGGCATGCACGGTGTCCAAGATTTCACCGACATTACTGATCACGCCAGCGCGTATATTCGTCCCGCCGATATCGACGCCGACGGCGAGTGTGCGCTGGTCGAGATCAGACATGCCCGGCCCTTCACTGTCGTACCGCCGCTGATAGCCCGGGTCACGACCCGATCAGGACAGGAATACGCTCGTACCTGCCCCGGCGCGGCGCAGCAGCCCCGTCACCATGCCCCGCCCCGCCATTATCTGACCTTGCGCGGTCTTTCTGCCCAGCTTCCGGCTCAGTCGCTGCATCCGGTTGCGCCATCGACCCTGCAAACGCACGAGCGTACTCCGTCATATCGGCGAAAGCGCTCATCAGCAGGTCACCCGGCTCGTTATCGTCACTCGTTTCGAGCAGTGCCCGGACGAATCTGAGCAGGCTTGCACCGTGACTTGCGATGTATCCGAGCAGTTCATGATTCTCTCCCCGGGAAAGCGCGATCATTGCGCATACCGGACACCACGCGCAGCCAGTCCGAGGATAGGGGCCGCTCTGCTGAGTGTCGGCCACCTGCGCCACGAGCGGCTCGAGCCGATCCACGATGGAACGCGCGAGCATTCTCAGTTCGCGAGCGGCGCGCCGGACTGTCTCTGCGTCTCCAAGGTCTGCATGATCACCATGCTCGGGCCCACAGGAACCGGCATGCTCGCCGGACTCATGGTTCGGACGCTGGCTCCCAGCACTATCTCCGGCGTTGTTCATGGTCACCATTGCGGCCACACCTCGGGATCAGGCCGGAAACGAACACGGAGCTCGCTGCCCGTGACCTCAGCGCCGGCCACGACACAGCGCCGCAGCACCGGCGCCAGCTGCACACGCCGCTTGATTCCCGCCGCACCCACAACGAGATCGTCGTCGATGCGCCCGAGCCGGATGCTGAGCGGGTCCACCAGCGGAAGAGGCATGCGCATGAGGTAGACAGCGTCGAGACCCGACCCCGATTCACGCTCCACTGCGCAATCCCCCGCCGTCGTGGCCGCACCCACCAGCCCGGGATCAGCCGCCTCGTAGACGTTGTGGGCTAGCGCACCGAGCGCGCTCACACCAACGGGCTCCGTCGCGGCATAGCCTGCTGTCAGCAAAGGTACGCCCCCCAGCGAGTTCGTGAGTTCATCGATGACAGCGTGCTGCTCAGCCACGCGGTCCCGATACCAGCGGTAGACGGGATCGTCACGATCTGTATTACCAGTCACACCGTCCGGGGACTGATCATAAGCAACCAGCACCCGATTCGCGATCACTCTATCGAGAGTCATGCCGAGCAGCGACATCGCAGTGACTGTCCGGCGCGTCTCTTCGAGGACGACACGCTCGGGGGTGACTACTAGCCGGACAAGCGTACGGTTTGCATCTGTGAGGAGATCTCGAAGTTCACGCGTGTGATCGGTGAGCTTGTCGAGAATCCCAGCCGCGAAACCTGCAACACCGCCCTCCACCAGCGCCTGTAGCCTTCGATGCCGCGGCCACAAGCGGTCCACGTACGCCATCACCGTCTCGGGAAGCGCAATGAGTCGCAGCGTCTCAGCCGTCGGGGCGCAGTCCACGACGACGACGTCCCACTTCCCCTGGCGTGCGTAGCGTGCGACCTCCCCCAAAGCCAGCAACTCCTCGACGCCGGGAAGGCCAGTGAACTCTTCAGGCTCCAGCCCAAACCATTCCACCCCATGCCGGTGCTCCGGAGTGTCACCGGAAGCGTCATCGACGATCGTGACAAATCTTCGCCATCCGTCCTCGAGCAGCTCCAGACTGTCAATATGGAGCGCATCCAGCCGCGGCGTCACTGGCATCACCGGCTCTGCTTCAGCCTCACGAGCACGTACCTTGATGTTGAGCGCGTCGCCAAGCGAGTGCGCCTGATCTGTGGACACGACGAGGACGCGCTTGCCCTCATCCGACAGCGCAACAGCAGTCGCCGCGGCAAGCGTTGTCTTCCCTACACCCCCCTTGCCGACGAAAAGCAGCAAGCGCGCATCACCCGCGCGGTCCTCTGCGTTCAGCGTTCAACCCGCTTCTTGAGCTCCTTCAGCGCCGTATCGGTGATCACTTTCTCCGCACGGCGCTTAAGCAGCCCGATCACGGGGATCGCCAAATCCACCATGAGTTCGTACGTAACCTTGGTGGACTCGCCACCGGCCTGGGGTTCCAGTGTGTACGAACCACTCTGCGCCTTCTGTATTCCGCCCGAGACGAGTTCCCAGCTGACGCGCAATCCATTCGGGGACCAGGTGTAGGCCAACTCGTAGGTGTCCTTGATTACCCCTGCGTCCAATACGAATCGAACCCGCGATGCCCGGCCACCCGGGCCCTCCTCTAGCACGTCAACTTGCTTCGCCGCCGACACCCATGAGGGATAATCCGGGAAATCGGCAATCACTGCCATGACGCTTTCCGCCGGAGCATCGATCACGATCGACTGCGTGGTCCTCTCAGCCATGACGCAAACGCTACCCTGATGTTGCTGACGATACCGACGGCTCGCCCGGGCGGCGCCCGCGCTCAGCGCGGAATTTCACTTCAAGCGCCATAGAGCGCCCTGCTACGCGGCGCTTGTGATTCAGGTCCGCTAGTTCACCAGCCTGTGGGATCAGCCCGCCCGCAGGTTCGGCGTGTAAGAAGTAGTGCAGCATCGTGCCGTCTAGGACCGGCTCAAGCCACACCTCCATCGTGCCCTCCAGCGCGTCCCCGACACGCCACCGGATACCTTTTTCCGCGCGGTCTTCCCGCACTGACACGGCGAGGTCAGGCCACCACCGCCGCCAGTCGCTCTCGAAACTCAGCTCGGCTGCGACGAGGCCGGGGCTCGCTGCGACGAATGTGTCGTCGGCGATATGAATGCTGCTCACGATAGGAAGCATCACATAAAGGGGGCTGCCCGGGCCAGACACCACCGCCTGCACGCCAGCGCAGCGACTGCGCGCGGCACGCGGCAATCCCGACAGCGGCGATGTCCCATTTGACTTTGATTGACGTTAGAGTGTGAGTCGAAAAAGCTTGAGGAATCCCCCAATGATGGAGGTACCAGTGCGCGAGTTCAGCGTGCCAGCAACCTATACCGTGCCCGAGGACGCGTCCTGCGCCGATGCTGTCGCGCGGAACGCTGCTGAGGATCCTGCCTACCCGCTGTTTCGCCGCCTGGTCGGCGGTAACTGGACGGACGTCACGTCCAAAGAATTCGCTGAACAGGTGACAAAAGTTGCGAAAGGGCTCATCGCGCTCGGCGTCAGCCAGGGTGACCGAGTCGCACTGCTTTCGAACACCCGCTACGAATGGGTGCTGCTCGATTACGCGATTTGGACCGCAGGCGGTGTGACCGTCCCGATTTACGCTACGTCGTCCCCCGATCAGGTCAGCTGGATCCTGGAGGACTCCGCCGCCGTCGGCATCGTCGTGGAAACAAACGCGAACGCAACAGCACACAAAGAGGTGACCGACGCTGCCGAGAACCTGAAGAAGGTACTCGTCATCGACGAAGGCGCGATCGATGAACTGGTCGCTGCCGGTGCGGACATCACCGACGAAGAAGTCTCGAACCGGGTTACAGCGCTGAAGTCGTCTGACCCAGCCACCCTCATCTACACGTCAGGAACCACTGGCCGCCCGAAGGGTGTTCAGCTCACGCATTACAACCTCCTCGCTGAGGTCAAAAGCATCCTGGCGTCGAGCCTGTCGGAGTACCTGAACAAGGACAGCCGTACCCTGCTGTTCCTCCCGCTTGCCCACGTCTTTGCCCGAGCGATCAGCGTGGCGTGCGTCGAAGCCCGCATGACTGTCGGACACACCGCTGACATTCCGAATATCGTGGAGCACCTCGGGAACTTCAAACCGACCGTAATCCTCGCGGTGCCACGCATCTTCGAGAAAGTATTCAACGGTGCCCGCCTCAAGGCGCACGCGGGCGGCAAGGGCAAGATCTTCGACAAGGCAGCCGACGTCGCAATCGAGTGGAGCAAGGCCCTCGATACCGGGCGCGCAGGCCTCGGACTCAAGGCGAAGCACGCCGTCTTCAGCAAGCTCGTGTACTCCAAGCTCCTCGCAGCGCTCGGCGGCGAATGTGTCGCAGCTGTATCCGGCGGTGCGCCACTCGGCGCGCGCCTCGGCCACTTCTTCCGCGGGGCTGGCCTGAAGGTGTACGAAGGCTACGGGCTTACCGAGACCAGCGCGGCGATCACGGTGAACACACCCGACCATGTGCGTATCGGGAGCGTCGGCCGGCCGCTTCCTGGAAACAAGGTACGCATCGCCGAAGATGGTGAAGTCCTGCTATCCGGTCCTGTTGTCTTCGGCGGCTACTGGCGCAACGAAGCAGCCACGAAAGATTCCATCATCGATAACTGGTTCCACACTGGCGACATCGGTTCACTCGACGACGACGGCTTCCTGTCCATCACCGGCCGCAAGAAGGAGATCATCGTCACTGCCGGAGGCAAGAATGTCTCGCCGTCCGGGCTCGAAGATGTGCTGCGGTCGAGCGCAATCGTCAGCCAGGCGATGGTAGTCGGCGATCAGCGGCCATTCATCGGCGCGCTGATCACAATTGACACGGAAGCGCTGCCCGGCTGGAAAGAGTCCAACAACAAGCCAGCTGACGCCACCGTCGACGATCTGAAGAACGATCCGGACTTGATCGCTGAAATCGACGACATGATCGCGCAGGCCAACAAGACAGTCTCATCCGCTGAGGCAATCAAGAAGTACCGCATCTTGTCGATCGACTTCACCGAGGCCTCGGGTGAACTCACACCCTCGATGAAGCTCAAGCGCAACGTTGTGGCGGAGAAGTTCGCAAGCGAGATCGAGGCCCTCTACCAAAAGTGACCTGCCCCGACCGCATCCTGGGCTAAGCCACGAGAATAGGCCCGCCACGGTGTCTACTAACGCCGAGGCGGGCCTATGCGTGTCAACCGTCGGTGAGGCAACCGGCTACGCAGACAGAAACTGTCGCAAGCGGCCGGCCATCCTGTCCCATTGCCAGTTGCCTGTCACCCATGCGCGCCCCGCCTTGCCCATCGCCGCCGCACGATCGGGGTCGTGCAGCAGCGCCACGATCCTGTCAGTAATCTCCGCGAGAGACCGCCCGTTCACAACAAAGCCGGTTTCCCCTTCCCGCACGGTCTCTGGTGCACCACCTGACCGTCCCGCGACGACCGGCACCCCGGTGGCGGACGCTTCCAGAAAAACAATGCCAAGGCCCTCGACGTCGAGTCCCGCACCGCGAGTTCGGCACGGCATCGCAAAAACGTCCCCTACGGCATGGTGGGCGGCGAGTTCGTCCGCCGGCACCGAACCGGTAAAGACCACATCGTCTTCGACGCCACACTCACGGGCAAGCGTGCGTAACTGGTCTGCGTACGGTCCCCCACCGACAATCAGCAGCGCAGTTCCGGCAACCCGGTTGCGGATCTCGGGCAGCGCACGGATCAGCATGTCCTGCCCTTTACGCGGCACTAGCCGAGAAACGCACACGACCACTGGGCGGTCACCAAGCCGGTAGCGGGCGCGCAACTCCGCACGCGCGTCCGCGTCCGGACGGAAGATGCTTGTATCGACGCCCGGCGGAAGGTGTTCCAGCGCGGCGTTAGGGCCGAAAGCGGACGCGAAACGGCCGCGCGTGTACTTGCTGACGTAGGTCACCACATCGGTGTGATCCCCGATCACTCGCAGCGCCTGGCGCGCTGGCGGAACCATCGACCAGCCCACCTCATGACCGTGCGTGCTTGCGACAACACGCTGCACTCCCACGGCGCGCAGCAGCGGCGTCATCAGCGCGAGCGGCGCCGCCGCCCCGAACCACACGGCGGCGCAGTCCCGCGTCCGCGTTAGTTCACGCGCGCGTCTAATCACACCTGGCGACGGGACCATCAAGGTTGTCGGATGCCGGACCACCTCGAAGTCCTGCTGAGCGTCGAACTTCGTGTGACTATCACCTCGCCAGCGAGGGGCGTAGACCACAAGTTGGTCGGGCGGCAGCATCGCCGCAAGAGTGTGGACGTAGGACTGAATTCCGCCGGGACGGGGCGGAAAGTCGTTGGTCACCAGCAGTGTGCGCCGCATGCCTACACCGTATTGGTTCCACCTCCAAGGTGAGTTGGCGGAAGCCTCATATCGTTATCAGCGTCACGGCATTCTCTCCACTAACCATTGCCCCCACTCTCCGACAAGTTCGGCCAATGTCTCGCCCGTCGCCTGGCGCATCCGCTCGTCAACGACACCTTGTCCGCTTCCGGGCGCGGCAAGTTCCGCGAAGATTTCCGGAATCGCGGCTTTACCGAATTTTTCCGCCAGAAAGACCGCAAAAGTCCAGGCCAGTTCATATGCGAGGGAGGTGGTTTGTCCGCCCGCCCGAAAGTGGTCATCACGAGGAAGCCGATCCGGCGGGCCCTGCGACTGAACGAGGGCACGTGTCAGCGGTGCGCCGTCTTCCAGCTGGGTTTCCATCGGCTTGCGTCCCACGTACTCAGCTGTACCTTCGACGAGCCAGAGTGGAGTAGCCGGATCGGTCACCGCCCTGGTTATGACATGGGTCAACTCGTGGCGGAGGACAGAGAGCTGTGCTTTCGCATCGAGCTGACGGAAAGCTGGTGCCGACACGACGATTCGCTGTCCGCTTACCGTGTGGCCCGCGGCGCCGCTGATTGAGTCAGCGGGTTCATTGCGGCGAACATCGGCAATCGCGATCGCTGCCGCAGGCGAATGGTCGTAGAAACCGCCGGTAAGCGCGGAGAACTCTTCGTGGGACCCTGCGATGTAGACAACTACGGTGGAATCCCACTGCTGCTTCCAGAAGTCATCCGCAGCGTCGAGCGCCCCCGGAAGGTGGCCGACCGTTGCAGCGATAATGTCGCTGTCACCGGGATGTCCAAGCACAAGAGAGTTCGCCCCGCGCCACGGCACCGTATCAGTGCGGACCGGACCGAAATCCCATGGCAGGCGCCACTCGGGCACCTCGGCCACGAGTGTGCCATTATCGACCAGCGACCACGCACCGCCGGCGGCGGCTGGCGCCGCAGCAAGCAGCCGAAACTCGCGGCGCACCGGTGTGCGCTCTCCCTCCAAACGGTAGACAAGCCGCACTCGTGGTGCCCAGATGTTCGCTGCACCAACCTGATCGGCGACGTCCCCCGGTACGAAGATTTCGGGCGCGGACGTCACTTCATATCGCCACTCGGCCACCGGTACCGCAGCGATGTGCTCCGTGCGGCGCTGCTCATCGGCGATGAAGGCACTGTTCGCGCGGTGATGGAAAACCCGGTTCAGCGCCTCGAGGTCCCCGTCACGCTGGGCCTGCGCCCAGGCGTCTAACATCTTCTGAAGGCCAGCGAGACGCTCACTTTCGAACGTGGAAAGCACCCGGTTGTCCGTACTCGCGGGCTGGGGGGCTTCTGACGTTGTGCCCGCTCCCGATGCGCCACCGCCCGTGCAGCTAGTCAGCGCAAGGCAGCCCGCAAGAAGAAGCGCACTCCCTGCACCCCATCCACGATTCAGGGCCATACGGCATAGATTAGTAGCGCCTGATCGAATGAATCGGTGCGGAGTTCACCGCGTCCACTTTAACCGGGACACCGAACGTCGACGCGTGAACGATTTGACCATTACCGATGTACAGCCCCACGTGTGTGGCGTCCCTGTAGTAGATCACCACATCCCCCGGCTGAATGTCGCTTGGCGAAACTGGCATTCCACCGTTGGCCTGCATTTGGCTTGTTCTCGGGATTGGTCGTCCCGCCTGATTGTGCGCCCACATTACGAGACCGGAACAGTCGAATTGATCGGGCCCTGTCGCGCCCCACACGTAGGGCGCACCGAGCCGGCTCAAGGCGGCGCGGGCAATCTCGACCCCCACACCCGAACCTCGCAGCGAATTGGGATCAAAACCGGGCGGCACGGTGACACCTGCCCACGCCTGACGTTCTTCCGCACTCAAGGATTCGTACAGCGCCTTGATTCGCTCAATCTGCTCCTGAAGCGCGGCTTGCTCACGCGCGAGGAGATTGTGCTGGGTGCGCGCATCCTCCGTGAGCGCACGGAACTGCGCAGCCGCCTCCCGCGCGACTTGTTCCGCATCGGCATATGTTTCCCGGGCCGACTCGAAGTCTTTGATGCGCTGAAAGGTGTCCCTTGAGATGATCTCGAACGCGGACATCTGCGTGATCAGGTCTTGCGGCGAGTCGCTCGTGAGCAGCGCGAAGAGCGAGTCGAACCGGATGCCCTGGTAATTCGCGAATGCGAACTTGTCGACTACTTCCTGAAGCGCTTCGATCTGGCCGCGCGCCTCAGTCATCAGTCGCGCGCTGTCCTGCTCGCGGCGCTCCGCGTCCGCCAGCTGACTCTGCAACTCCTCCAAGCGGATCTGCGCGGTGAGTACCTGATCGTTCGCCCGCGTTGCTTCCCTGCTGAGTTCAGACAGTCGTTCCAGGGCCTCAGTCGCGTCAGTGATAACAGGGTCCGCTGTCACTCGCGGAGCGTGCGTGATGGTTAACAGAACAACGAAGACGGCAGCTAATGCCGCATATGCCACCCGCGCTAGCGAGCGATTTCCCGAAGCCCCCACTGTCACCCCAAAATCACACGAAGCGGAACCCGCAGGCGGCCAGATCACCCGCCGCACGCGGAAGCACGACCCAGCACGCACCGAAACAGCGGCGAGGCAGGCCCAAAGTCTCGATTAGATTACGGAACACCCTAGCGTCTGTCCACTTAAGCGTTCAGTCCCTGCCAATGCGATGTGGGGCGGGCCGATTACCGGCCTCGCCCCACATCACGAAATCAATTTGGCTCCGCCGCACAAACACGGCGATCAACCGCGCTCTTCAGCGGCTTCGAATCACGCGTAGCGGCGTGCGCTGTGGAAGGGCAGCGACCCGAGGGAGTCGACCTTTACCGGCTGCGACGAGTTCAGCGCGTGCACAACCTGGCCATTGCCGATGTAGATCGCAGCGTGCGAGGCACCGCCGTAGAAAAGAACGACGTCGCCGCGGCGGAGGTCGTTGTACCCCACGGGGGCCCCGCCACCGGCCTGAGCCTGGCTGGTGCGCGGCACGTTAACGCCCATCTGCTGGTGTGCCCAGTACACGAGACCGGAGCAGTCGAACGCGTTAGGACCCGCAGCACCCCACACGTATGGGGAGCCGACCTTGCTCAGGGCCGCGTCCGCGACGCGGTCACCGTTCGAGAAGGGTGCGGCAACATCACCGATGCTGCCGGTGTTGAGTTCGGGAACCTCGATGCCAGAAACCTGAGGAAGCTGAGGAACCTCGAATTCGGTCGGAATCGCGAAGTTATCCGGAACGTCGAAGGTACCGATTCCCGGAATGGTCACCGGAGCTGCCATTGCGGGCGCAGCTGGAAGAGCGAGCGCACCTGCTGCGATCCCAGCAGCGACAGCAGTGCGAACAGTCCGCTTAAGCGACTTCGTGGCCATGGTTAAAAACGTCTCCTGTTTCTTCCATCGACCGCCGACCGAGTTAGCTGACGGGTTCGGGCCTGGAAGACGGCCCTACTCGCCCCGTGTGCGTTCCGGTGCGAGATTCACCCCAACAAGGTGGGTCCCCGGCTCAGCGCACGAATGTGTGGGCGCTGATTAGGCGGCTGACCTCTGGCGCCATCCCGGTCGGGTCGGCAAGACTCCAAAGGTCTCGAAAAGATTACGAAAGAGAATCAGAACCGTCCACGCAATGGCCTAACCGGCGATTCTTGTGGTAGAAGTCACACCCTGCTATCGTAACGGACCCGTCCGTCGCAGACGATCACATTCATGCAGCTCAGCCGTCATTCAGGCAGGCGACAATTCCGCACTCGGCGCAGGCCGCGCGTGTCGAATGCCGTTCTGCGCGCTTTTTCCGGTTAGCCGGACTCCGCCCCCTCGCCTGCGCACTGCTGTTTCATCCAAACAGCCTGCTAGGAGAAAAGTTAGATGCTGTCACCAACGCCACGTAACGACTAGCTGAACACGGGTCGAAGTACCTTCCACATCACGAAAAAAACTTATTGTGATGCTTCTCTCACTTACTCACAACGTGCTAGCTAAACGCTTGCTTAGAGCAACCTGAGCGCCTCCCTAGGTTCGCGCAAGCGCTCGCACCGTCCCCCTTCCGGCAAGAAGCCCAGGCGCACTGGCGCGTCGCACAAGATTGTCAGAGCTCGCCGCTAGGGTGAGCCGCGTGAGCCCGACCTCGATTGTTTCCGCAGTTCACAGCGCCGCGACCGCGCCAGATCACCGCCACGGCGCGCAACAACTGTCATTCGGTGAACTCGGGCCTTCACTGCATGACACGACGTTCGTCATCGTCGACCTCGAAACCACCGGTGGAAGCGCGGAGAAGGACCAGATCACTGAAATCGGCGCGGTGAAGGTACGCGGCGGTGAGATCTTGGGCGAGTTCGCAACCCTGGTCAATCCAGGGCGCGCTATTCCCCCGCACATCGTTCAGCTCACTGGGATCACGACCGCGATGGTCTATCGCGCGCCCTCCATCGAGCAGGTTCTCCCAAGCTTTCTCGAATTCGCACGCGGTGCGACCCTGGTCGCGCACAATGCAGGATTCGACACGGGTTTTCTGAAAAGCGCTGCGGCGCGCTGTGAACTGCCATGGACCCACAGTCAGCCGCTATGCACTGTGAAGCTGGCGCGCCGCGTGCTGCCCCGTGATGAAGCCCCTTCGGTGAAGCTCTCAGCACTCGCAGAACACTTCCGCATACCGCACCGGCCCACGCACCGTGCGCTCGATGATGCGCGCGCAACCGTGGATGTGCTCCACGCGTTGCTTGAGCGAGTAGGAAACCAGGGCATTCAGAGCCTCGCGGAACTCAAGCAGTACTACCCGGCAGTCCCCGACGCCGTCCGACGTAAACGCAATCTCGCGAGCCATCTGCCTAGTGGACCAGGCGTCTACCTGTTCCGGGGACCCTCACATGAAGTGCTGTACGTCGGCACCGCGACAAATCTGTATAGCCGCGTCCGCTCCTACTTCACCGGTTCTGAGCTGCGGTCCCGCATGCGCGAGATGGTAGCGCTTGCGGAGCAGGTTGATCATGTCCCCTGTGCAACATCACTCGAAGCAGGCGTGCGAGAACTCCGGCTGCTCGCTGCGCACGCACCGCCGTACAACCGCAAATCGAAATGGCCGCAACGGTCATGGTGGGTCCGGCTCACCGACGAGCCGTTTCCGCGACTATCTGTCAGTCGCGTACCTTCTCCAGCAGCGCTCGGGCCGTTTCCCAGCCGCGCCGCCGCCCGCACCGCTGCCGAGACCATCGCGGAAAGCTGCGGCCTGCGTACCTGTACACACCGGCTCACCTCCAATGACGACCACAGCGAATATTGCTTGCCAGCACCGGTAGGCGGCTGCCCCGCAGCACGGCAGGGCCCACTACGTTCGGCCGACTACAACTCAGTTGTGGCAGCAGCCTCACGCGTGCTCGCAGGCACCAGCGATGCGCCGATTGCGGCGCTCAAGCGGCGAATCGACGAACTCGCCGCAAGCGAGAAGTTCGAGACCGCGGCGCGCCTGCGTGACCGCGCCGCTCAGCTCGGCATCGCCCTGCACCGCTGTCATAGGCTGGTCGCCCTGACTGGCATTGAGGAGATCGTGGCTGGCCGCCGTGATGGGCTCGGTGGTTGGGACATGGCGATCATCCGGTATGGCCGCCTTGCCGCCGCAGGGAAAGCACCGCGGGGCACGTCTCCGTTGCATGTCGTCGACGTACTCACCCGCTCTGCGGAGACCGTGATCGCCGATGGAACACCACTCGCCGGGACGCACCCTGAAGAAGTGAGTCTCCTCGTTCGGTGGCTGGGTGAGGGGGCCAGAATCGTGCGTACCACCCACGCGTACAGCGAGCCCGCGTCCGGGGCAGGCCGACATCTAGCCTGGTGCAAGCAGGCACAGGAAGGCGCTCGGCAAAGCCAGGCCTGCTTATAAACGGCAATCCCGCCTGCTGGCTGGCCCGAGCGATACGCTCAGCGCATGATCACTGTCATCGTTCACATCCAAACCGACGCGCACAGCATCCCCGAAACTGCGCAGGAAGTCGCCGACCTCCCTGGAGTAGCAGAGGTTTACTCCTGCGCTGGTGACATCGATCTCATCGCGATTCTGCGCGTCCGCAGTCACGAGGACATCGCCCACGTGGTCACCGAGCGCATCGCGAAAGTCAGCGGTGTTCGATCAACGCGTACGCACATCGCGTTCAAGTCATACGCTCGAGCCGACGTCGAAGCCGGATTCTCGATCGGCGAATAGCGCGCGCTCGCACCTAGATGCGTTGAGTGAGCTCCGCCCACCGCGCTAGTAAATCCGCTGCAGCGCCGGCATCGATCGCCTTGATCGCGCGGTCCACGCCCTCACCGATTGCATCCGTTACGTTGCTCCCCAGCCCGCTGTGCGCGGCGATCGCCGCGCCGGAGTTCAGGACCACAGCATCGCGGACCGCGCCGCGCTCGCCACCGAAAACAGCGCGCGCGATCTGAGCGTTCTCATCCGCGTCGCCGCCGCGCAGGTCACCCGGAGCGGAGTATGGGATACCAACGGACCGCGGGTCGAACGTGGTCTTGGTCACTGCACCCGACTCGACCGCATACATTGTCGTGGTCGTTGTCGTCGTTATTTCGTCGAGACCATCATCGCCACGGACGACCAGTGCCGTATTCCCGCGCTGGCCGAAAACTTCAGCGACTACGGGGGCGAGCGCATCAAATGCGCACCCAACGAGGCCGGCCCGCGGCTGTGCAGGGTTGGTCAGCGGACCCAGAACGTTGAAAGCGGTTGGAATCCCGATCTCCTTGCGCGGCGCAGCCGCATACCGCAGCGCGGGATGAAAAACAGGAGCAAAGCAGAAACCGATCCCTACCTCCGATACGCAGCGAGCCACACCCTCAGGGCCGAGATCGATGCGGACGCCGAGCGCCTCCAGAACATCCGCCCCGCCGCTGCGCGAGGACGCCGCGCGGTTGCCGTGCTTAACGACGGGAATACCTGCCGCAGCAACAACGAGAGAAGACATTGTCGAAATGTTGACAGTGTGGGAGCGATCACCACCGGTACCAACGATGTCCACAGCCTCTTTGCTAACTGACACCGGACGGCAGTGGGCCATCATCGCCCCCGCGAGGCCACCAAGCTCGTCGGCGGTCGGACCCTTCATCTTGAGCGCTACACCAAATGCCGCGATCTGAGCCGGGGTTGCCTCGTCCGACATGATCTCGTTCATTGCCCAGCCGGTAGCCTCGGCGGAAAGATCACGACCTTCGGTCAATGCACCAAGCACTAGCGGCCAGCTGAACTGAGAATCACCCGACGTCACAACGAAGCCTCTCTGCCGATCACTTTCGCGGTCGTGCCGATCCTATAACCACGAGCAGCCAATTAACCGGGCCAATCACCCGGGCACCACGCAGCGGAGCGCACTCAGGCAGGCTCCCGGGGCTGCAGCGCGTCCCAGCCGCGACAGTCACCACCGAGCCGCGATGCGAGACTCGCCATCCTCGACGCTTCCTGCGCGCACCCCAGCACCGACAGCACCTGAACCCGCTGCAGAACGACGTGCTTTTCGCCATCTGCCACCTCGATTGACGGCACGCCGGTGCGAGCAAGCGTATACCCGTCTAACGCGGCGATTGAAGCAGCTTCACCTGATCTGTCATCGTGCGCGGGGAACACCATGTGGTGCCGCAAGACTGCCAATTCCGGTTCCCGCCAGCGCGGCTCCGCGATCGCCGCCCGGCTCAGCACCGTCCCCGCCGCTTCCAGTGGATCACCGGCCTGCGCGACGATAACCAGATCGGATCGCCCCGGGTCCAGAGCAGCCGGACCGCCCCGGGCGAACAGGCCTAGCAGCCGGCGCAACATCGACCACTCCCTTGCATCTCGCACGCGAATAAGCTGTCGCGCGAGGCCACCAGGATGCACCCACGCATGCCGCGACACTCCGAAAACTCTATCAACGATCTCCCCGGACAGCCGTGACCAGGCGAAACATAATCGGGGGACACGTAATACCGGACCCGGGTGCACGTTTCTTACGACGGGGCGTCATACTTCCAATTGTGACGAGCGCAGTAGGGACCTCAGGAACGGCAATCACACAGCGTGTGCACTCGCTGAACCGCCCCAACATGGTCAGCGTGGGCACTATCGTCTGGTTGTCCAGCGAGCTCATGTTCTTCGCGGGCTTGTTCGCGATGTACTTCGTGTCGCGCGCGCAAGCTACCGAGTGGCCACCGCCACCCACGCACCTCAACGTCCCCTTCGCGCTGACGATCACGGTCGTGCTGGTGGCATCGTCGTTCACCTGCCAGTACGGCGTGTTCGCGGCCGAGCGGGGCGACGTTTATGGCCTGCGGCGCTGGTACCTGCTCAGCTTCTTCATGGGCTTGTTCTTCGTTGTCGGACAAGGCTACGAGTACTACGAACTGGTCCACGAGGGAACGACCCTGTCCAGCAGCGTCTACGGGTCCGTGTTCTTTATGGCGACGGGCTTCCACGGTTTGCACGTCATCGGTGGACTGATCGCGTTCTTGTACATCATCGCGCGAACAAAGATGAGCAAGTTCACCCCAGCCCAAGCCACAGCTGCAATCGTCGTCTCGTACTACTGGCACTTCGTCGACATCGTGTGGATCGCGCTGTTCGCAACGATCTACTTCATCCGGTAGCGCAGATGCCAGCGACTACAGCCCCGTCCAGCCCGTCCCCCGATACCAAAGGGATCTAGATGAGCTCATCTCCACCACCTTCAGCCGACGACTTCGGCGACGAACCGGGCGCCCCCGTGAAGGCGTCCGGCACCTCGCCACGCCAGCAGCGCCGCGCGCGTAAGTTGCGCCGGCGGGCCGCCGGAGCAGTGATGCTCTTGATGGGACTTATCGGCGCGGGAGTCATCGCCGCCGCGATCACGCCCGAAGCACAGATCGCTACGGCCAGTGAAGACAGTGCCGCGCTAATCCGCGAAGGCAAGCAGCTGTATGACACGTCGTGTGTCACCTGCCACGGCATCAACCTGCAGGGTGTGCCGGATCGCGGACCCAGCCTGATCGGTGTCGGCGAGGCGTCCGTCTACTTCCAGGTCGCTTCTGGGCGCATGCCAGCGATGCGGAACGAGGCGCAGGCCATGCGCAAACCAACGAAGTTTGAGCCCCGCCAGATCGACGCGCTCGGCGCCTACATCCAGGCGAATGGTGGCGGTCCAATCGTTCCGCGAGACGCGGACGGCGAAGTCGCGACCGTTTCATTGCGCGGAAACGACCCGGCGCGCGGTGGCGAACTCTTCCGCCAGAACTGTGCGTCCTGCCACAACTTCACGGGCATGGGCGGTGCGCTCTCCTCCGGCAAATGGGCACCCGCACTAGTCGGCGTACCCGAGCCGGACCTCTACACGGCGATGCTGACGGGACCGCAGAACATGCCGGTCTTCTCAGACCGCCAGCTGTCACCCGAAGACAAGCGCGACATCATCGCTTACATCAAGGCTGTAAACGAGCCTCGCAACCCCGGTGGCTACGGCCTCGGTGGGTTCGGCCCAGTCTCTGAAGGCGTCACCATGTGGGTGCTGGGAGTGGCCGTCGTCATCGGCGCCTCAATGTGGATCGGAGCAAGGTCATGAGCAGCGGGGATCAGAAAAAGAACCCCACCCCAGAAGAACTGGCCGGAATGAGCCAGGAAGAACTCGCGAAGCTTGGCACCAGCCTTGACGACGTCGAGGTGATCTATCGCCGGAACCGCTGGCCGATCGAGGGGACTAAGGCCGAGCAACGTGCGGCTCGCCAGATCACATTCTGGTTCACTCTCGCCGGGCTCTCCGGTCTCGCGTTTCTCGCGATCTTCTTGTTCTGGCCGTGGGAATACCGGACGATCGGCGAAGAAGGTTACGCCCTCTATAACCTGACCACTCCGCTCTATGGCCTAACCTTCGGTCTATCGATCCTCAGCATCGGCATTGGTGTAGTGCTGATCGCCAAGAAGATGATCCCCGAGGAGATCTCCGTCCAGCAGCGTCACGACGGACCGTCCGACAAGCTCGACCAGATGACGTCCGTCGCCCTGCTGCGCGACGCGTACGACACGTCCACGCTCGGCCGCCGAAGCATGATCAAATGGAGCGCCGCGTTCGGCATCGGTGCTTTCGCGGTGGCCGCACCGGTCGGACTCCTCGGTGGCATGGTCAAGAACCCATGGGCACAGCGGGACGACTCGCCCCTATGGCGTTCCCTCTGGACGCCGGACTACCCTGGCGAGACGATCTACCTTCGCCGGGACACGGGACGCATCACTGACGTCGCACTGGTTCGCCCAGAAGATATCGACGCTGGCGGCATGGAGTCGGTCTTCCCGTGGAAGGCGTCATGGGAGGGCGACCATTCGATGATGCTGAAGTCGCTGCGCCACGAGTATTCTGCAGTCATGCTCTTCCACCTGCGCGCCGAGGATGCTGCCCGGGCAGTTCGGCGCGAAGGGCAGGAAACGTTCAACTACGGCAACTTCTTCGCCTTCTCGAAGATCTGTACACACCTTGCGTGCCCCACGTCGCTCTATGAGCAGCAGACGCACCGGATCCTGTGCCCCTGCCATCAGTCACAGTTCGACGTGATGCAGTACGCCAAGCCGGTCTTCGGCCCGGCAACCCGTGCTCTTCCGCAGCTGCCCATCACAGTGAATGAAGAGGGATACCTGGTCGCCAACGGCGACTTCATCGAACCGCTCGGCCCAGCATTCTGGGAACGGCCAGGCTACAGGAATCTGGAATCATGAGCATGAGTCAAGCGCTCAAGGCGCGCAGTACAGCCGAAGCGACCCGTGCGGCCACCGACATGGATGACCGCTACCGTATGGCAGCTGGCATGCGGAAGCAGATGAACAAGGTGTTCCCCACCCACTGGTCATTCCTGCTTGGCGAGGTTGCTCTATACAGCTTCATCATTCTGCTTATTTCGGGTGTCTACCTGACGCTGTTCTTTGACCCATCAATGGCGCACATCGCCTACGAGGGCGTGTATCAGCCGATGCGTGGCGTCGAAATGTCGCGGGCCTACGAAACAACTCTGAATATCTCGTTCGAAGTCCGGGGCGGCTTGTTCGTTCGTCAGTTGCATCACTGGGCGGCGCTGCTGTTTGCCGCGTCGATCGTGCTGCACCTGTTCCGCATCTTCTTCACCGGCGGATTCAGAAAGCCACGTGAAGCGAACTGGGTAATCGGCTCGCTCATCTTCGTGCTCACCATCGCAGAGGGCTTCCTCGGCTACACCCTGCCGGACGACCTCCTCTCCGGCACCGGTCTCCGCATCACCTCGGCGATCATGTTGTCGCTCCCTGTGGTCGGCACCTGGATCCACTGGCTGGCATTCGGCGGGGAGTTCCCCGGCGAATTGATCATCCCGCGGGCCTACGTACTGCACATTCTGCTTATCCCAGGCATTCTGCTGGCACTGATCGCTGCCCACCTCGCATTGGTCTGGTACCAGAAGCACACGCAGTTCCCCGGTCCAGGCCGCACAGAGAACAACGTGGTCGGCGTCCGCGTGCTGCCGGTGTTCGGTGTTAAGGCAGGCGGCTTCTTCGCGGTGATCTTCGGCATCCTCGCGCTAATGGGCGGCCTGCTGCAGATCAACCCAATCTGGAACCTCGGTCCGTATAACCCCTCGCAGATTTCGGCGGGTTCCCAGCCTGACTGGTACATGTTCTTCACCGAAGGTATGGCTCGTATCTTCCCCGCGTGGGATATCTACCTCGGCAACTACATGATCCCATCGGTGGTGTGGGTCGCGGTGATCCTCGGCGTGGTCTTCATCCTGCTGTTCACCTACCCATTCATCGAGAAGAAGCTCACGAAGGACGACGTCCACCACAATCTGCTACAGCGCCCGCGCGACGTCCCAGTGCGGACCGCTCTCGGTGCCATGGCGATCGGTTTCTACCTCGTCCTCTTCTTCATGGCAATGAACGACATCATCGCCTACAAGTTCCACATCTCGCTCAACATGACGACGTGGCTCGGCCGCATCGGCATGGTGGTGATTCCGCCAATCGCGTACATCATTGCCTACCGCTGGTGCATCGGTCTGCAGCGTTCGGACCGCAAGGTTCTCGAACACGGCATCGAAACGGGCATCATCACGCGCTTGCCGCACGGCGAGTACATCGAGTTGCACCAGCCGCTCGGCCCAGTCGACGAGCACGGTCACCCGATTCCGCTCCCCTACCAGGGTGCGGCGGTACCAAAGCGGATGAACCAGCTCGGCTCGGCAGGCAAACCTGGCGCCGGCAGTTTGCTCACGGCAGATCCGACGGACGAGCACGAGGCGCTGGAACACGCTGAGCACGAAGCGCATGTCGCGCATGCACGCGCGCTGCGCGAACTGCAGGAACGCAACCGTAACGGTGGTGACGGACACCACTGACTCAGCCCGGCGTCCCCTAAAAGGGAGGGTCCAGCCTTACACGGCTGGCCCCTCCCTTTTTGCGGCGGTGCACGGCGCAGGTTCACAGGAAACGGACCAGAATCACGCCCAGAAGTCGTGCGCCTGGTCCGTTTCCTGTGAGGCTGCCGGCATCATGGGTGTTCGTAGGTGTTCGGTGGCGCTGCGATTGCGCGTGCCGAGGTGACACGGAATAGCGGTGTATACCCATTATCTGGCCGCGCGCTGCCCGGGACCGCGGTGCCGCGCAGTTCAAACCACGTGCGATCGGCTGCATCCGCGAGTGGAGTGCCAGAAATGCCGCTCAAACGGAGCGAGACGAGCCGCGCATCCGCCGCGCAGCACACGATGCTGACACGCGCTAAAACTCGCTCAGAAGGCGTTTCGGGCAGCGACATGACAAATCCGACGATACTAATCTCGCGGTCCTCAAGGCTGCCGGTTGAATCGAATGCCGAGCGGCGTATCACTTCCAGGATGCCCACCTCCGGATAGGGATCATCAGGCAAGGGATCGAACCTCATCTTTGGCCCATCCCGCGGCGACACGGCCTGTGCGAATCCCCCGGGAGCAGGGCTAGCGGGGCGCAGCTCCAGAGTTTCGGGGCCAAGCGGAGGCGGATGCACGAACAGCAGGATCACGAGCGGAGCGCATAGCAACCATGCGGACCTTCCGGAGCGCTCCCCACTCGCACCGGTGCCGCCAACCCGTAGCGAACTGAAATCACGGAGCATGCCGAGTAGTGCGAGAACCGTGATGAGAAGGCCACTGGCGAGCAAGAACGGGCCGAAATCCGCACGCACGTAGCGCATATGTGCTCCGTCGACCACGATTTTCACCAGAACACAGCCGAGCAACAACAGCACCGCGTTCTGCGTTGCCCTGATCATGCAGTCGCTCCCAGGAACACGAGCCCCGCAGCACTGCCGCACGCAATCGCGACCAAGAAAGTGAGCGGCGCGAATCGCACTGCGAAGGAATGGCCGAATGCACCCGCCTGCATCGCTACCAGTTTCACGTCAACTGCCGGACCCACGACCAGGAACACAAGGCGCGGCAGCAGCGGCAACATCGTGAGGCTCGCGGCAACGAAAGCGTCGGCTTCAGAGCAAAGCGCGAGCAGCACCGCGAGGACCGCCATCACGAGCACACCCACCAGCAGATTTCCAGCGATGTGCTCATACACCGCAGCGGGAACGAAGACGCGGAGTGCAGCAGCCACCGCGGCTCCGAGGGCAAGGAATGAGCCCGCCTGCACGAGGTCGTGCCGTGCAGCTGCAGCGAACCCGTGCAGGCGCGAGTTGCTGCCGTCACCACCGTGGGAGCTGCACACTGGTGAGCCGTTTCCTCGCCCAATCCATTTCTTCTTGCTGATCGCCAGCCAAATCCAGCCCACCACCAGCGCGGTACCCAACGATCCAGCGAAACGTGCAGCCACCATCTCCGGGTGCCCACTGAACGCAACCGCGGTAGAAACCAGCACGACGGGGTTGATCGCCGGGGCGGACAGCATGAAGGTCAGGGCAACCGCGCTCGGCGCGCCCTGGTCGATCAGTCGCCTCGCTACCGGAACAGATCCGCATTCGCAGCCAGGGAGCGCGAGACCGGCGACACCGGCGGCGCCGACTGCCGCGTGACGCTGACGCGGCAACACGCGCTGCAGCAGGGCCGGCGATACAAACGTCGCGATGCTTGCGCTCAGCACGACACCGACGATCAGAAAGGGAATGGCCTGGATGAAGACGGCGATGAATATAGTCAGCGCAGCCAGCAACCGGGGACTTCCCTCGATGAGCCCGGCGATGTATTCGTGCGTGAACAGCAACAGGAGCAACACGCCGGCGACAAGATAGAGCGAGCGGAAGGATTCCGCTCGCTCTACGACGCTGGAGCGCTCCTGCCCCGCAGCTACAGCAAATCCGCCCTGGAGGCTCGGCTCCCAGGGCGGATTGCGTGATTGATCAGTGTTTTTCAGGACCCAAGTGGTATTCGAAGACCAGGCCAGCGGCAGCGACCAGGATAAACACCACGCCAGCAGTGACCATCCACCATTGCACGAACGCGAAGCCGATACCCGTGATCATCGCGGCCAGACCCAGCAGTAACGGCCAGAAGCTGTGCGGCGGGAAGAAGCCGAGGTCACCGGAGCCGTCCGCAATTTCTGCTTCGTCGTAGTCCTCCGGCCGGGTATCTATGCGCCGGGCAACAAAGCGGAAGTACGTTCCGACAATCAATGTCAGACCCGCTGAGAGGGCGATCGCGGTGATACCCACCCACTCGAGACCCGCACGCGAGATGTTCGTGAACACGATGTAGATGATGCCCACGACGATAAAGAACACCGTCAACAGCTCGAAGAGCTTAGCTTCGATCTTCATGTCAGTACTTGTCCTTGCTCGAGGTGGTCAGCGTCAGTTGTCAGCCCGGAACGGGATTGCGGTCTGGACGTCACGCCTGGTCTCGAACGGCACGGTCGTGACAGACAGTGGCTCCTCACCGATCGCAGCGAGCGCCTCCGCATTCGAAAGGCCCTGGCCACCATCTTCAACCGGCTTCCTCAGGTCGATGTACTCAGCGAATGCCTCCGGGCTGACCGCGCGGACCTCGAAGTTCATCATCGCGTGGTATGTGCCGCACATTTCAGCACAGCGGCCGACGAATGCGCCTTCCCGCTCGATCTCGCTGATCTGGAACGAGTTGTCGGAGTGGTTCTCTTCAGGGTTCGGCAGGACGTCCCGCTTGAACAGGAACTCCGGCACCCAGAAGGAGTGCACGACGTCGGACGATGCCAGTACGAACTCGATGCGCCGATTTGTGGGAAGCACGAGGACGGGGATCTCCTCGCTCGTTCCTACGGTCTCGATCTTGTTGTACTGCAGGTACGAGAGGTCGCCGCGCTCCTTACCGTGAATCGGGCCGTATGCCTCACCATGCTCGTCATCGCCCTCGGCCTCTTGCCCGGCCGCGGTAACCTGCGGAGTGTCCGGGTCAGCGCCATCGTAGAACGGCGTGCCGTCCTGCATGTCGATGGTGCGGTAACCGAACTTCCAGTTCCACTGGTATGCCGTGACATCGACCACAACATCGGCTTGGCCATGCTCTTTATCGTTGACGAAGTTCTGCACCACAACGGTGAAGTAGAAGAGCACCGCGATGATCACGAACGGCACCGCTGTGTACATGAGCTCCAGCGGCACGTTGTAGGCAGTCTGCCGCGGGAAATCTGGGGAGTCCTTCTTCTTCCGGTGGAACGTGACCGTCCAGAATGTCAGGCCCCACACCAAAACGCCCATCGCGAGAGCAGCGACCACCGACCAGGTCCACAACACGCGCATGCTTTCTGCCTGGGGCGTTACCCCAGACGGCCAGCCGAATCGCAGAACCGCATTGTCAATGGAGCAGCCCGAAAGGAGCACGGCAGCGAAACCGAGAGTCGCCGCTAGCCCAGTCCGCCGCGCAATCCGACGCTGACTACCGTGTGCCACGTTCACGCCTTCCTGGTTGCCACACCTACTGCGGACTCATCCGCATTCTGAGTCCGAATACTACGCAGCGTAGACCACGCCCCAAGCACCGGCGCGCTCGGGTCGGCTCATCTAAGGCAGATCTTTACGGCATACTCCCTTTCGGTAAGTGTTTGACCCGGCACGGGGATGACTGTCGACCCCTGGGACGCGAATTGAGGTGCTGCGCCTGTGTGTGGCCTGCTTGGAATTCTGACCGCCGATCGTAGCGCGGCAGCAATAGCACCTGAGCTGGGCGAAGCTGTCCATTGCATGCGGCACCGGGGCCCGGACGAGTCCGGCACGTGGCACGACGATGACATTGCGTACGGTTTCAACCGGCTCGCCATCATCGACATCGCGCACTCGCACCAGCCGCTGCGCTGGGGCCCTCCGGAAAACCCGGAGCGATATGCGCTGACTTTCAACGGTGAGATTTACAACTATCTCGAACTTCGCGAAGAGCTCGCCCGCGATCAGGGCGCTATCTTCCACACGGAGGGCGATAGCGAAACGATCGTGGCTGCGTTTCACTATTGGGGCGCGCACGCGGTGCGCCGCCTCCGGGGCATGTTTGCTTTCGCCGTGTGGGACACGGAGAAACGCGAGTTGTTCATCGCCCGGGACCCATTCGGAATCAAGCCCCTCTTCATCGCACACGGCCCGGGCGGTTTCGGGTTCGCGAGTGAAAAAAAGAGCCTCCTCGAGGCCGCAGACTTGCTGAAATTCGATATGAACATCGACCCGCGCGCGACCGAACACTACTTGGTCTTGCAGTATGTTCCCGAACCCGAGACGCTCCACACCGGGATCAGGCGCCTTGAATCCGGATCGTATGCGTGGATCCGGCCCGGCGGAGAGCCCGAGATCACCCGTTACTTCATGCCGCGATTCCCGGTGGTCCCCTTTGCGCGCGGCAAAGACGGGGCGCAGAAACGCTATGACGAGATCGCGCGGGTGCTCGAGGACTCTGTCGCCAAGCACATGCGTGCCGACGTCACCGTTGGCTCTTTCCTGTCGGGCGGTATCGACTCCACTGCGATCGCCGCTCTCGCGATCCGGCACAACCCCGACCTGATCACCTTCACTACTGGTTTCCAGCGGGAAGGGTACTCAGAGGTCGACGTAGCCGCGGAATCTGCCGAGGCTATTGGTGCACGCCACGTCGTGAAGGTCGTGAGCCCCGAAGAGTTCGCCGCAGCGATTCCGGAAATCGTGTGGTACCTGGATGATCCGGTTGCCGATCCCGCTCTGGTTCCGCTGTATTTCGTGGCTCGCGAAGCGCGCAAGCATGTGAAAGTCGTGTTGTCAGGCGAGGGCGCGGATGAGCTTTTCGGCGGCTACACCATCTACCGCGAGCCGCTATCCCTGCGCCCATTCAGTGCGCTCACACCCGGGATGCGCCGCACTGCGGCACGACTGTCCGAGCGCATGCCAGAAGGCCGGCGCGGCAAGAGCCTGCTCCAGCGCGGCTCGCAAACCCTTGAAGAGCGCTATTACGGCAACGCCCGCAGCTTCCAGGACGCGCATTTGCGAGCGGTTCTGCGTGACTTCCGCCCCGAGTGGACACATATGGATGTCACCGCGCCGGTCTATGCACAATCGGAAGGCTGGGATCCGGTGGCGCGGATGCAGCACGTCGATCTGTTCACCTGGCTCCGCGGAGACATCCTCGTCAAGGCGGACAAGATGACGATGGCGAACTCGCTCGAACTCCGCGTGCCGTTCCTTGACCCAGAAGTCTTCAAAGTCGCAGAGAAGTTGCCATACAAGCAGAAGATCACGCGCGAAACCACAAAGTTCGCGCTGCGCCAAGCGCTCGAAGGAATTGTGCCGCCGCA
Source organism: Hoyosella sp. YIM 151337 (assembly GCF_026041215.1). GTDB lineage: Bacteria > Actinomycetota > Actinomycetes > Mycobacteriales > Mycobacteriaceae > Hoyosella. Next base: position 158,135 of record NZ_JAPEIQ010000039.1, on the reverse strand, counting down.
CGTCCTTCACCGCGACAAACTGGGCTTCCCGGTGCCTATCCGCCATTGGCTGCGCGGACCTGAACTGTACGAGTGGGCCCGCACCCAGATCGACGAATCGGGCGCGGACCACATTCTGAATCTGCGAGCTGTTGGTCAGATGCTCGAGGAGCACCGATCGGGGGTCTCTGATCACAGCCGTCGGCTATGGACCCTCATCACTTTCATGGTGTGGCACGGGATATTTGTCGAGAAGCGGATCACGCCGCCAATCGAAGATCACGAGTACCCCGTGAAGCTTTAGGCCCGTGCCGACACGGGCAGGATCGCACCGATCTCATCGGCCGCTTCCTGCCCGTACGCACCCGCGAGGCGCCGCAGCGACTCGTCACGGTCCCACGTCCACTCCTGGGTACCGACGGTTTCTAGAACCAGCACGGCGACCAGGCAGCCGAGTTGCGCAGATCGTTCGAAGCCGAGCCCTGCGACCCGCCCGGTTAGAAAGCCCGCGCGGAACGCGTCGCCAACCCCGGTAGGGTCAACGCGCCGCAACTCCGGCACAACTTCGACGTAAATTCGATCGCCCCCTGCGGGCAGGATCTCCACACCGTTCGCGCCGAGCGTGGTGACGCGCACATCAACCTGACTCGCGACCTCCTCCGACGTAAGGCCGGTCTTCTGGAGCAGCAAACCCCACTCGTACTCGTTCGTGAATAGGTAGGCCGCACCTTTGATGAGATCCCGCGCGGCGCTCCCATCGATACGCGCGAGTTGCTGCGAGGGATCTGCCGCGAACGGCACGCCAAGCACTCGGCATTCGTCGGTGTGCGCGAGCATTGCACCCGGGTCATTAGCACCGATCAGCACCATGCCTACGCCCGGTTTGTCCCTCACGACATCTGAGATCGAGGTGTCCTTGGCCTCCGACATCGCTCCCGGGTAGAACGAGGCGATCTGCGCCATTTCGAGATCCGTTGTGCACACGAATCGAGCGGTGTGCGCAGTCTCGGAGATCAGAACACCACTGCAATCCACACCGTGCGATTCAAGCCAATTCTGATACTCACTGAAGTCGGTACCTGCGGCACCGATCAGTACGGGCGATCCTCCCAGCACACCAATGGCGTAGGCGATGTTCCCGCCGACTCCCCCGCGCCGGACGACTAAGTCATCGACAAGAAAGCTGAGCGAAATCTGGTTCAGCTTGTCCGCGACGAGCTGCTCAGAGAACTTCCCCGGGAAAGTCATGAGATGGTCTGTTGCAATCGAACCGCTCACAGCGATCGCCACTGATTAGTCCCTTTCGTGCCCACGGCAGGTATGGCCGCGACGGAGTCTCCATCTCCGGCCGACCGGCCGATCGTGTCGCGACGCCCTACCGTACCGCGCGGGGGCTGTGCTTTCTGTGCGCGAACTGCCCAGAAAGCACTCCGGGGTGGTCCGGCTCCTCGCCAGACCACCCCGGGTGCGTCCATGGGGCCGGATCAAGGCCCTGCGAAACGCAAGTACTCAGCTTCTCAGTTGAAGGAATCCCCGCATGCGCACGATCCCGTTGCATTTGGATTGTCGATCGTGAAGCCCTGCTTCTCGATCGAATCCACGAAGTCGATCACGGCCCCGTGCAAGTAGGGTTCGCTCATCCGGTCGACAGCGAGCGTCACACCGTCAAACTCGAGGGTGTGGTCCCCGTCGAGCGTCCTGTCATCAAAGAACAACTGGTAGCGCAGGCCTGCGCATCCACCGGGCTGCACAGCAATCCGAAGCGAGAGATCGTCGCGCCCCTCCTGCTCAAGCAGCGCCTTCGCCTTCGCGGCCGCAGCAGCAGTCAGCGTTACACCCTGGGTGGCGGTCTCGTTCTGCACAGTCATGCGTTCTCCCTCAGCCTAGCCTTCATCGCCGTGCACGTACTGGTGCCTGTTTAAACGGTACATCCTCTTGGAACATTCCCGCAGCAGCCAGCCCACGCTACCCGTTTGCCCATGAGGAGGCCACGGCCGCGGCGAGATCGGCTAGATGCTTCTCCGGCTGCGCTATCGCTGCCTCGACAGAGCCGCAGTAGTCAGCCACCGAGTACGCCGCAACAACACCGCGGGGACGATACTCATCGTCCCGAATACGGACTTGACCTGCAAGCACAACGACGTCGACGCCAGCGTTCATAGCCTCGGCCGCCACTGTCACCACGACCTTCCCGCGCAGCGACTGCGCATCAAACTTCCCCTCGCCAGAGATCACTAGGTCAGCGTGGCGAATCAATGCGCGCTGCTGTGTGATAGATGCCACAATATCGCCCCCGGATACACGTTCCGCACCGAGCGCGAGGAGTGCGGCACCGATGCCCCCCGCTGCCCCACTGCCGGGCAGGCCTGCGATGGGACGCCGCGCCCAGGAACTGAGTTCCCCGGCCCACCGCGTCAACCGTGTTTCCAATTCCGCGACTGTCCGCGGATCCGCTCCCTTTTGCGGCCCGTAAACGGCCGCCGCGCCGTCCGCCCCCAGCAGCGGGTTTTCCACGTCTGTAGCGGCGACGAGCGCGACACCTGCAAGCCGCTGCACAGCCGCGGGGAACCCGCCGAGCACGCTGATTAGTCCAGCGCCCCCATCGGTGCATGCTGAACCACCCAGGCCAACGACAATCCGCCGGGGCCGGTGCTCCAGGGCAGCCGCGATCAGGTCACCGACGCCCGCGCTAGACGCGCCGAGCGCTGTCCGCGGGGCGGGCGGGCGGCCCAGCACGGCGAGACCGCATGCTTGCGCCGACTCGATGTAGGCGACCCCGTCCCGCAGCAGCCAGCGAGCTTCAAGGCGCTGCCCAAGCGGGCCTGCCACGTCCGCGGTCTGAAGTTCCCCGCCGCTCGTGGCGAGTATCTCAATGAATCCGGGGCCACCATCGGACTGCAGCGCGTAACCAATGTCGTCACCCGGCCGGGACCTCGCCCAGCCCTGCGCTATCGCCTCTGCAGCAGCCTTCGCCGAGAGGGTGCCTCCGAATTCGTCAGGCGCGATGAGGACTCGCATCGTCTGAGTCTGCCACCTGTGAAGCAGGTTCGCCCGGCGTGCAACACCGACCTGAGCGGCATAGGCGCATCCGGCATGTTTGTCCGGCCCGATTCATCCAATACCCTGTAGCGCGTGAAGTTCCCCCGACGAGGCAACGAGAACACCCCCAGCGGTGACGGCGACGCGGACGTCCACGACACGCCCAGCACGCCAAGCGAGACTGACACCTCCGACGCTCAGCGCCGGGGATACACGCCCAGCAAGGGTCGCCCTACACCCAAGCGAAGCGAGTCGCAACGCAGCGTCCGGGGGCCGATCACACCTCCCCCGATGACGCGCGCAGAGGCGCGGGCACGTAAAAAGGCCCTGAAGGCGGCGAAGAAGGACGCGCAAAAGAACCAGCCGAAGTTGAGCAAAGCGGAGAAAAAGCGCGCGGCCGCGGACAGCCGGGCCCGCGCCGCTGAACGCCGGGCCCGCATGATGTCGGGCGAGGAGGATTACCTGCTCCCGCGTGATCGCGGACCGGTACGCCGCTTTGCACGAAACTATGTCGACGCGCGGCGCAACCTCGCTGGCATGTTCATGCCGCTCGCGCTGCTCGTGCTCTTGACGCTTTTCATGCCGCCCGAACTTCAGGGTGTCATCACTCTCGGCATGCTTGTGTTCCTGATCTTCATGATCATCGAGGGCATCATGCTGGGCCGCATGATCAGCAACCGCATCCGGGAACGGTGGCCGGACAGCGACGACACTGGCTTCAGCATCGGATGGTACGCCTTTGTCCGCGCGACGCAGATCCGCAAACTGCGCGTGCCGCGGCCGCAAGTGCGTCCCGGTGACCCGATCTGATCGCATCCGAGATGCCGCGCGCTCTTGTCCTTGGTGGCGCTCGCTCAGGTAAATCCGGCTATGGCGAACACCTGATCGCAGAGTGGGCGACATCACCTGACGAGGTTCGATACATCGCTACCTCGCAGCGGCGCCCGGACGACCCTGAGTGGGACAAGCGGATCGCCGCGCACCAGGAACGGCGGCCGGAGCATTGGCAGACCGTCGAGTCCATTGAGTTAACAGACCAGTTGCGGCTCGATTCGTCGGCTCCAACGCTGGTAGATGACCTGGGCACCTGGCTCGCGGCGCAGATCGACACGCGCGGCGCCTGGGACAGCGGTCCGGAATCGCTTACCTCAGTCGTCGACGAACTGGTCGAAGCGGTGGTCTCATACGCCGGTCCATTAGTACTGATCACCCCGGAGGTGGGAATGGGAATCGTGCCCGCAACCCCCTCCGGCCGGATGTTTCGCGACCTCATCGGGGTGTTGAACGGCCGCCTCGCGGAAAAGTGCGAGAAAGTAGTTCTCGTCATAGCGGGAATCCCCCTGCCGCTGAGAGATGAGTCAGCGCTGGTTCGCGAGGAGGACGACGACCGGTGACAGCACCCGACGGGCCCGACCCGCGCGTGGTTTTCGACTCGGTTCCGCAACCCGACCGGCAATCCCGGCGCGCAGCGCAAGACCGGCAGCTGTCGCTGACGAAGCCACCAGGTTCGCTGGGCCGACTAGAAGAACTGGGTGAGTGGATCGCAGCCTGTCAGGGCCAAAGCCCGCCGAAGCTGTTTGAGCGGCCGCGAATCGTCGTTTTCGCCGGTGATCACGGCATTGCCCGAACCGGTGTGTCCGCCTACCCGGCTGAAGTCACCCAGCAAATGGTGCTCAACTTTCTGAACGGCGGGGCCGCGATCAATGCGTTGGCACGCGCGGCGGGAGCGACCGTGCGGGTCGAGGATCTCGCGGTCGATGGCGCGACGCCAGCGTCTGTGTCCGCCTTCAAGGTCCGCCGCTCGTCAGGGTCCATCGACCGTGAGGACGCACTCACGGCGCAGGAAACTCTGTCTGCGATCGCCGCGGGCCGCACGATCGCAGACGAAGAGATAGACAGTGGCACCGACCTGCTCATCGCGGGCGACATGGGAATCGGCAACACCACCCCGGCGACGGTGCTCATCGCGGCGCTGACGAAAACCGAACCCGTCGCGGCGATCGGACGCGGTACCGGTATCAATGACGCCACCTGGATGCGGAAAGCGGCAGCGATCCGCGACGCGATGCGCCGGGCACGGCCTGTCCTCCGCGATCCGGTAAGACTCCTCCAGACGGTGGCCGGGGCTGATATCGCCGCGATGGCCGGATTCCTCGCGCAGAGCGCCATGCGGCGCACCCCGGTGATCCTCGACGGGGTGGTGGTGACCGCCGCAGCCATGGTCGCGGATGACCTGGCGGCGGGCGCCCGCGACTGGTGGCTTGCGGGCCACCGGTCGACGGAACCGGCGCATGCGCTGGCGCTGCGACATTTACAACTGGACCCGATCGTCGACTTCTCGATGCGGCTCGGAGAGGGGTCCGGTGCCGCAGTCGCCCTTCCGATCGTGCGTGCGGCGGTCGCAACCCTTTCAGAAATGGCAACCTTCGACGAGGCGGGGGTGACTGACCGGTGACAGACCGACGGAGCAGACGAACTGCACAGACAGCGGAAAATGCTGCTGTCGACGGCGTCCGAGCGGCGTTTTCGTGGCTGACAATCCTGCCTGTGCGGGGCCCGCGGATCGCGGACCGCCACGCAGGCAGCTGGGCCATAGCAGCATCGCCGCTGATCGGGCTGGGCTTGGGCGTCTTGGCGGCGCTTTCGCTCTGGGGCCTCATCGCCCTTGACTTGCCGGCGCCGCTGGCTGGGCTCATCACGGTGGCGCTTCTGGCCCTCCTCACTCGGGGCATGCACCTCGATGGCCTCGCTGACACAGCCGACGGTCTCGGCACGTACACGCCACCCCAGAAAGCACTCGAGGTGATGCACAGCGGCGGTTCGGGACCATTCGGCGTCGCCACTCTGGTGCTGTGTCTCATGGGACAGGCATTCGCATTCGGTGCGCTCGCCGAGCAGGGGAAACTCGTCGCCGTCGTGGTAGCAATCGCCACAGCACGCATCGCAGTCGTCCTGGCCTGCAGGCCAGGGATCCGGCCGGCGCGGCCAGAGGGTTTCGGTGCACTGGTCGTCGGCACTCAGTCGTGGGCGGTAATCGGCACCTGGCTCATCGCCGCCATCTTTGTTTCGATCGTCGCAGTTCCCGAACGGCCATATCAGGGCACTATTGTGATTGCGCTGGCGTTGCTCGCGACATTCCTGTTCACCACCCATTGCGCGCGGCGATTCGGCGGACTGAACGGGGACGTCCTCGGGGCTGTCCTTGAACTGACCGTCGTGCTGGTCGCGGTGGGGATGCTGGCAGGGGGCTGACAAACCCGCCTACTCAGAGGCTGCCGGCGGTCCCTCCGTTTCGTTTATCCGAGCTTCTGCATCCAGCCGTGCGTGTCGGCGAACGTCCCGCGCTGGATTCCGGTGAGTGTGTCGCGCAGCGCGACGGTGATCTCGCCCGGTTCACCCTCTGCGATGGTGTACTCACCTCCAGGGTGTTTCACCGACCCCACAGGAGTGATCACAGCGGCAGTGCCGCACGCGAAAACTTCGGTGATCTCGCCGTTCTTCGCCTTCTCCTCGAGTTCTTCGACAGAGATCTTGCGCTCCTCGACGGGAATTCCAGCGTCAGATGCCAGGTGGATCAGCGAGTCACGCGTGATACCGGGAAGCAGCGAGCCAGATAGTTCCGGTGTGACAAGACGCGCGTCCGCGCCGGCACCGAAGACAAAGAACAGGTTCATCCCGCCCATTTCTTCGATGTATCGGCGCTCGATAGCATCCAGCCACACAACCTGGTCACACCCGTGCTCAAGCGATTCAGCCTGTGCAAGCAGCGACGCCGCGTAATTGCCCGCGAACTTCGCGGCCCCAGTTCCGCCGCGAACAGCACGAACATAGTCAGTGGACAGCCACACGCTGACTGGCTTGATACCGCCCTTGAAATACGCTCCTGCCGGGGATGCGATCAACAAGTACTTGTACTCCTTCGCGGGCCGCACGCCCAGGCCCGCTTCAGTCGAGAACATGTAGGGGCGCAGGTACAGCGATTCCTCACCGCCCGCGGCAGGCACCCACTCGCGGTCGGCTTCGACGAGTTCGCGCAGGGACTGCAGAAACAGCTCATCGGGCAGTTCCGCCATTGCTATCCGGCGCGCCGACATGCGGAAACGTGCCGCGTTCGCGTCCGGCCGGAAAGACGCAATAGACCCGCCTGGCTGCCGGTAGGCCTTCAATCCTTCGAAGATCGCCTGGCCGTAATGGAGGACCATTGCAGCGGGGTCGACCGAAAGCGGCCCATACGGCAAAATCTGCGGATCGTGCCAGCCTTTGCCCTCCGTGTAGTCGATGCTCACCATGTGGTCAGTGAAGTGCTGACCGAAGCCTGGCGCCGCAAGTATGTTTGCGCGCTCCTCGGCCGGCAGCGGAGAGGGATGCGGAACACGGCTGAACTCGGGCAGTGCTGTCATGGGGAAAAATCCTATCGCGAAAGCTATTGGGTTTTTGGCGTGACGAACGGCGGCCGGACAACCTCACAGGGCATGTCGCGCCCGCGAACGTCCACAGTTACCTCCGTGCCCGCGTCTACTCCTGCCGTGGTGTCCAGGAGCGCGAGCGCGATTCCCGCTTTGAGAGTTGGTGAAAACGTACCGGAAGTGCACGTACCGATCACCTTGTTTTCGTGCCGCACAGGCAAATCCGCGCGTAGCACACCCCTGCCCTTGGCCCGGAGACCCCACAATTGCCGCGAGAGTCCTTCGTCCTTGCTGCGCAGCAATGCGTCGCGGCCCCAGAACTGCGCCTTTTTCCAGCCGATAGCCCAGCCACAGCGCGCCTCCAGAGGAGTAATGCCAGGCGAGAGCTCGTGACCATGGAGCGGGTAACCCATCTCGGTGCGCAACGTGTCGCGGGCACCGAGGCCAGCAGGCTGTCCCCCATGCTCGCTGATCGTGTCCACCAGCCGAGTCAGGGCGGCTGCGGCGTGCTCCCACGGGACCACGAGTTCGTAACCGCGCTCGCCCGTGTACCCCGTGCGGCATACGCGTATTTTGGCGTCCGACAGGGCTGGCCAGGGCACGTCGGCGAATGCCATGTATGCCATCTCAGCTGGCAACTCCTCCGCCGCGAGCACAGCACCCGATAGCGGCCCCTGGACCGCGAAAACGGCATGCTCTTGGTGCTGGTCCTGCACGTTCACGCCCGGTGGCGCCGCATCGCGCAAGCGGCGCGCGACGTCGGCCGAGTTCGCGGCGTTCGGAATCAAGAACACTTCGTCTTCGCTGGCGAGATACGCAATGAGGTCGTCGACGACGCCGCCATCCTCTGCGCAACACAAGGTGTATTGCGCTTGACCGGGGCCAATTCGGCGCAGGTCATTCGACAGGGACGAATTGACGAACTCCGCGGCACCACTACCTGTGACAAGAACCTTGCCGAGATGGCTGACGTCGAACACCCCGACCCGTTCCCGCACCGCCGTGTGCTCTCCCACGACGCCCGTATAGGAAATTGGCATCTCCCAACCGGCAAAAGGCGCGAAAGTTGCTCCGGCGCGCACATGTACGGCATGGGCGGGGCTGCGAAGTGCGGTCAGCTCAGAGGTCGCGGCAGGCGCCTGCGGAACGGATTCCGGTGTCACCGGACTAACGCTAGCCGGCCTCGCTCGCTGTAGCCTCGAACGACAAGAGTGTGAGCCATCAGAACCATCGCGCGGTGGTCGCGGAGCGGAAGTGAGGAAGCCTTGAGCGCGGATCACAAGTCACGGCAGCCTGGACCGGAAATCAAGCTCGCCGGGAAGATCGGCAAACGCCACGAGGTGGCCGTCGTCGGTGTCTGGAAGGGTGACAACGGCCCGATCGTCGCGGACAGCGCGGGCACATTCGACGAAGCCACACGTGAACTGCTCGCAGGACAACTGCACACGGCAGGCGCGACCGGGAAAGCCGAGGAGTTGACCCGAATCCCCGCGCCGTCATCGGTCCGCGCGACGAGTGTGCTCGCAGTCGGTCTCGGTGCCGCCCCGTCGGGCAAGGACGATTCCCCCACTGCGGAGCAGCTGCGCCGGGCCGCTGGTGTCGCGGCACGCTCACTCATAGGGGTCAGCAGTGCGGCCACGACACTGGGTGCGCTGGACCTCGGCGCCGCGGCCGAAGGTTTCTTCCTCGGCGCGTACGCGTTCACTGAGTTCAAGTCGGAAAAGTCACGCCCGGGGCCGGACGCCGCTCCCCTCGCGGCACTAGACATGGTGGTCGGCAAACCGAAGTCCGCGAAGGCACAGCGCACCCTTGACCGTTCCCTAGCCATCGCACGTGCCGTCGCCACCGCGCGTGATTTCGTGAACACACCTCCGAGCCACCTGTATCCGGCGGAGTTTGCTGAACGCGCCCGCCAGCTGGGCGCGGACGCGGGCCTAAGCGTCGAGATCCTCGACGATGCCGCGCTCGCCGCCGGCGGTTACGGCGGCATCGTCGGTGTCGGCCAGGGCTCCTCTCGGCCGCCATGCCTCGTTCGGCTCACCCACCGCGGCCCAGGCGGAAAGAAGGGCGGCGCAAACAAGACGGTTGCCCTGGTGGGCAAAGGCATCACGTTCGACACCGGCGGAATCTCGATCAAACCCGCCGCGAACATGGAGAACATGACGTCCGACATGGCCGGTGCCGCCGCTGTCATCGCGACCGTGGCCCTCGCCGCCCAGCTGGATCTTCCGCTGACAGTGATCGCCACAGTGCCAATGGCGGAGAATATGCCGTCGGCGACCGCCCAGCGCCCCGGCGATGTCATTACGCATTACGGCGGGACAACTGTGGAAGTTCTCAACACCGACGCCGAAGGACGCCTGATACTTGCTGACGCATTGGTTCGCGCAAGCGAAGACGCCCCCGACTACATCATCGACACGGCGACGCTGACGGGGGCTCAAATGGTTGCGCTTGGCAATCGCACTCCCGGAGTGATGGGCACCGACGAGTTCCGTGACCGCGTCGCGAGCCTCTCCCAGCAGGTGGGCGAAAACGCCTGGGCAATGCCGCTGCCCGCTGAACTGCGCAAGGACCTCGACTCGAAAATTGCGGACCTCGCGAACGTGACGAATCACCGCTGGGGCGGCATGCTCTCAGCCGGTCTGTTCCTCAAAGAATTCGTCCCCGACGGAACCGCGTGGGCGCACATCGATGTCGCGGGCCCGGCGTACAACACTAGTGGGCCCTGGGGTTACACCGGTAAGGGCGGCACCGGCGTGCCGGTGCGGACGCTGTTCGCGGTTCTTGAGGACATCGCTGAGAACGGGTGATGGGGAGGTTTTCGTCGCCCACTGGCACGCGGTGAGCACTCTCCTGGGCTCACCGCTTGTCACGCGCCTCGCTCCTTGCCTGCGGGTTAGCGTGACTGTTGGTCGCGACGCGCTCGCTCACGGCGCTCGAGAATCCGCTGGCGCTCGTTGTGGTCCCGCATGCGCTGCGGGTAGCCCGTCTTCTGTACGTCATACATGGGCACGCTCAGCCGCTGTCCAAGTTTGCGCGCCGTTTTCGCCGTTCCGACGCGGCGACGCGTCCATTCGCCGTCCTTCGCAACGAGTACGACCGTGAGCTGATTCACGAAAGTCTCGGGTTCGACATAGCCCTCGACTCCGGCCCGCTCGGAAACCCAGCCCTCCAGATATGCAATGTCTTCATCGGACATCCCGCGCAGTCCGCCCGTGCCCGCGCTAGCACCGCTGAACGAGCGTCGCACTCGATCGAAGATTCCCATAGTTCGATGCTGCCAGGAATTGCTGAGAAGTCCCACTTGAGAGGTTTTAGAATCCAGTCGCCGCCACTACTGGCACGGATCAGACTCTTCTCGATCTCACCTAGTGGACGGTGCATCTTAGTTAACCCAGGGGAAATGGCCCCTGCGCGCGCGGTGACCGTGCAGTGATGCAAGGATGGCATGCAGCAGTACAAAGTTTCCGCGCCATCCGCGGAAGGTTGACTGCGCACGTTCTATCTCGTGCAACTGGCCCCCCAAAGTCAGCGCCACAAGCACAATAGAACCGGCTAGAACCGAATACGTCGTCGCACTCACCCAGTGAGACGACGCGCCAACAACCCAACGAGCGCCGAGGAGTCGAAGGATAATGGCCTTCTCCGTTCAAATGCCCGCCCTAGGTGAAAGCGTGACTGAGGGAACAGTTACGCGCTGGCTCAAGCAAGAAGGCGATACCGTCGAAGTCGACGAGCCATTACTTGAGGTCTCAACCGACAAAGTCGATACAGAAATTCCTTCGCCTGCTGCAGGCGTTCTCACCAAAATCGTTGCGAATGAAGACGACGTCGTCGAAATCGGCGGAGAGCTTGCCGTCATCGGTGAGGACGGTGAATCTAGCGATGACGCGTCAAGCGGTGGCGAGGAAGAAAGTGCCACCGAGGAGCCGCCCGCCGAGGCCGAGGAGCCCCCCGCAGAGGCAGACGAAGAGCCTGAAGAGCAGAAGAAGCCGAGCAGCGGCGAATCCGGCGGCGACGGCACGTCAGTAACCATGCCCGCGCTCGGTGAATCAGTCACCGAAGGCACCGTTACGCGCTGGCTGAAGGCAGTCGGCGATGAAGTCGAGGTCGACGAACCCCTCCTCGAAGTGTCGACCGATAAGGTCGACACAGAGATCCCATCTCCGGTAGCCGGCACACTGCTCGAAATCAGCGCCGAGGAAGATGACGTCGTCGAGGTCGGCGGACAGCTCGCGGTAATCGGCAGCGGCAAGCCGGAGCCGAAGGCGGAACCCGAGCCCGAGCCCAAGCCCAAGCCTGAGCCCAAGGCCGAGCCGGAACCCGAGAAGAAGCCCGAGGCTGAGAAGAAGCCCGAACCCGAGAAGAAGCCCGAGCCGGAGAAGAAGCCCGAGCCGAAGGTCGAGTCCAAGCCCGCGGAGGGCGCGACTCCTTACGTCACTCCCCTCGTGCGCAAACTCGCGGCCGAGCATGACGTCGACTTGTCGACAGTCCAGGGTTCCGGCGTTGGCGGCCGCATTCGCAAAGAAGATGTCTTAGCGGCTGCGAAGGCGCCGAAGCGCGAAGAGCCTGCGGTGGAGAAGAAGGATCGGGTGCCTGCGGGTGTCCGTCCCGAACTCGCCGAACTGCGTGGCACCTCGCAGAAAGCTAACCGCATCCGCCAGATCACTGCGATCAAGACGCGTGAGTCGCTGCAAACGACAGCGCAGCTTACGCAGACCCATGAGGTGGATATGTCGCGCGTGGCCGCGCTACGCACGGCCAACAAGAACGCGTTCAAGGAGCGCCACGGCGTCAATCTGACGTTCTTGCCGTTCTTCGCGAAGGCCGCGGTCGAGGCCCTCAAGCTGCACCCGAACATCAACGCCAGCTACGACGAGGACGCCAAGAAAATCACCTACCACGGCAGCGAACACCTCGGCATCGCGGTTGACACGCCGAACGGGCTGCTCTCCCCAGTCATCCACAACGCGGGAGAAATGTCGCTGCCAGAACTGGCGAAAGCGATCAACGACATCGCAGACCGCGCACGTTCGGGCGGGCTCAAGCCTGACGAACTCTCTGGCGGCACCTTTACCGTCACGAATATCGGCAGCAACGGTGCACTCTTTGACACACCGATCTTGGTGCCGCCACAAGCTGCGATGCTCGGTACAGGTGCGATTGTCAAACGCCCAGTGGTAACGCGTGATGCTGATGGCAACGACGTGATCGCGATCCGGTCGATGGTCTTCCTCCCGCTGACCTACGATCACAGGCTTGTCGACGGCGCGGATGCCGGCCGCTTCCTGACAACGATCAAGCAGCGGCTCCAAGAGGGTGAATTCGAAGCCGATCTGCAACTCTGAGACGCGACACTGGCCCCGGGTAATCCCCGGGGCCAGTTCGGCATTACACGGTCACAGCTCCGTCGAATAACTCAACAGACCTGACCGGTGACACCACCCACCGGCTCCCGAAGCAACGCGATGTGGAGGCGAGGCAGAAATGCGAGTAACGATCGCTGGATCATCCGGCCTTATCGGAACTGCACTTGTCCAGGCGCTCCGCGCGGATGGTCATACAGCGGTGAGGCTCGTACGTCGCCCGGCTGAGCACGCGGACGAAGTTCAGTGGAGTCCGGACCGCGCGCTCGACCCTTCGGTCCTCGATGGATCTGACGCGGTGGTGAACCTGTGCGGCGCGAGCCTGGGCGATCGCCGGTGGTCTGGCGCGTACAAACAGGAATTGCGCAACAGCCGAGTAGAGCCCACCGAGGTCCTTGCCGAGGCGGCTGCCCGCGCTGGCGTGCCCGTGATGATCAGCGGCAGTGCTGTCGGCTACTACGGCGACACCGGTGACGCGAAGGTTGATGAGAATACCCCGGCAGGAGATGGTTTCCTGGCGGATTTGTGCCGCGACTGGGAAGCTGCCGCCGCTACGGCGGCGGATGGCGGCGTACGAGTGGTGAATATCCGCACCGCACTTGTTCTTGCCTCCAACGGTGGCATCCTGAGCCGCCTGCTGCCGTTGTACAAGTTCGTGCTAGGCGGGCGGCTCGGTGATGGCTGCCAGTATTTTCCCTGGATTTCGCTCACTGACCACATCCGGGCAGTGCGATTCCTACTGGACAACGACGACCTGTCCGGTCCAGTCAACCTCACCGGGCCAGCGCCGGTGACGAACCGTGAATTCAACGCAGTGATGGCGCGTGTTGTGGGGAGACCGGCGCCCTGGATCGTCCCGGGTTTCATGCTCAAAGCGCTAGTTGGCGAGTTCGCTGACGAAGCCATCCTCAGCGGCCAACGCGCCATCCCTGCGAAGCTGGAACGAGCCGGGTTCAACTTCGAACACAACACTCTCAGGGAAGCGCTCGAAGCCGAGTTGCGGCATCGACAGTAACGGCGGCGAGTTGCCCCGCGGGGTGGAGTAGGTTGAGAACATGGGCGTACGACGAGCATCGATCAGGCTGTCAGCGGACCCGCTCGACATCGTGGATGCGGGACGGACCGAGTACCTTGCCGCGTGGGAGATGCAGCGGGAACATGCTGCGAAGCGTGCAGCCGGTCACGGCCGAGACAAGCTACTGCTCCTCGAACACCTGCCCGTTTATACCGCTGGCAAGCGCACCCTGCCGGAAGAGCGCCCGCGGGACGGCACACCCGTTGTCGACGTTGACCGCGGCGGCAAGATCACCTGGCACGGGCCGGGCCAACTCGTCGGGTATCCAATCGTTCGGCTCGCCGAGCCAGTCGACGTCGTCGGCTATGTTCGCCGACTCGAAGAGGCGCTCATCGAGGTGGTCAGCAGCTTCGGCATCCACTGCGGCCGCGTGGAGGGTCGCTCAGGAGTGTGGCTGCCAGCCGAGATGGCAGCAGGAGACGACGGTGCAGGCGTATTCCGTCCCGAGCGCAAGATCGCCGCGATCGGTGTGCGTGTGCAGCGTGGCGTCGCGCTGCACGGCTTCGCCCTGAACTGCAACAACAGTCTCGATGCGTTCGATTCAATTATCCCGTGCGGCATCACCGACGCCGGAGTTACATCGCTGTCCGTTGAAGCGGGACGAGAGATCACCGTTCGCGATGTTTTCGATCATGTGACCGACGCGGTCACGCGCGCGCTCGATGGCGATCTGGAAGTCGCCGAACACGACATCGAACGATTGTCGCTGAGTGATTTTCAGGCCAGCATTTTCCAGTCCAGTGAGCCGTCCGTGCAGGGCATGCCGAAAGTGACGACCTTCACGTTCGGCTGACCGCCCGCTGCCGACCACCCGTCGCCACCGCTCACGGCGTAGCATCTAGGACGTGACTATCGCCCCAGAAGGACGGAAGCTGCTCCGCATCGAAGCGCGTAACGCTGAGACCCCCATCGAGCGGAAACCCAATTGGATTCGTACCCGGGCAAAAATGGGTCCCGAGTACACCGAGCTCAAAAGCCTCGTGCGACGCGAGGGCTTACACACCGTGTGTGAGGAAGCGGGCTGCCCCAACATCTTCGAGTGTTGGGAAGATCGCGAAGCAACATTCCTCATCGGCGGTGATCAATGCACCCGGCGCTGCGACTTCTGCCAGATCGACACAGGGAAACCCGCCGAACTCGATCGCGATGAACCGCGCCGTGTCGCTGACAGTGTCCAGGCGATGGGCCTCCGCTATTCGACGGTGACTGGCGTTGCCCGGGACGATCTCCCGGATGGCGGCGCCTGGCTGTACGCGGAGACGGTCCGGCAGATCCATGCGCTTAACTCAGGCACCGGTGTTGAGCTATTGATCCCCGACTTCAACGCAATCCCTGAACAGCTTGACGAAGTATTCAGCTCCCGCCCTGAAGTGCTCGCACATAATGTTGAGACCGTGCCTCGCGTGTTCCGCCGCATTCGCCCGGCATTCCGCTACCAACGCTCACTTGACGTCATCACCGCCGCACGCAAGGCGGGTCTCGTCACGAAGTCGAACCTGATCCTCGGAATGGGTGAGACACCCGGTGAAGTCACCGAGGCGCTGCGGGATCTGCACGACGCCGGTTGCGACATCATCACGATCACGCAGTATCTGCGTCCCTCTCCGCGGCACCATCCGGTCGAACGGTGGGTCAAGCCGGAAGAGTTCGTCGCCCACTCGGAAACCGCTCAGGAACTCGGTTTCGCCGGTGTCATGGCCGGGCCGCTGGTACGCTCCTCCTACCGTGCTGGGCGGCTCTACGCTCAAGCTGTAGCGCACCGAGGTGAGGAACTCCCTGCAAACCTGGCGCATCTGACAACCTCTGGCAGTGCAGCGCAGGAAGCGAGTTCAGTGCTCGCCCGTTTCGGGAGCTGATGCGGGGGTCTGGCGGCTGACGCCGGACGCGCGATGGGAAGTATCCTGAGAGGTATGGCTAAGGGCAGCACGGGCAAGCTCGACAAAGAACAGCGCAAGGAATTGAAGGCTGCACGCAAGAAGCGCTCACGGGAGCGCCGCTCACAGTTGTGGCAAGCCTTCAAGATGCAGCGCAAGGAAGACAAGTGGCTCGTTCCGATTATGGCGGGAACGGTCATCCTTACCACGCTTGTTATGTTCGGCCTGGGCTGGCTGATGAGTGCACAGTGGTTGTTCCTCCCGATGGGCCTGATCCTCGGTGTCTTACTCGCCGTCATCGTGTTTGGCCGCCGCGTGACTCGCACTGTCTACAAGAAGGCGGAAGGACAGACCGGCGCGGCTGCGTGGGCGCTGGACTCGCTGCGCGGTCCGTGGCGTGTCACCAACGCGGTTGCGGGCACGACACATCTCGACGCGGTGCACCGAGTGCTCGGCCGTCCCGGCGTCATACTCGTCGGCGAGGGTGCGCCACATCGTGTCAAGGGGCTTATCGCGCAGGAAAAGAAACGAGTTTCGCGCCTTGTCGGTGATACACCAATCTACGAGATCATCGTCGGAAATGAAGCGGATCAAATACCGCTGGCCAAACTGCAGAAGGCGATGAACAGGCTGCCGAAGAACATCACGCGAAAGCAAATGGATTCCCTTGAGCAGCGCCTGGCTGCGATCGCCTCACGCACCAGTGGCCCCGCCATGCCGCACGGTCCCGTGCCAGGCGGCGGCAAGATGAAGAGTGTCCAGCGCACCATCAAGCGACGGTGACGAGCGCTGGGGTCACCGGGTGCGGATGAGTGCCGTACCCGTCAGCCTGTCGTGCAGGCCGCGTGCATCCCGATCCCAGATTGCGGCCGGGATAATCAGAGCAACGAGGAACGCGCGAACTACAGAGCGCCACAAACCAATTGGCGCCTGTTTGTCAACACGCTGCACTCTCATGCCGAAAATCAGTTGCCCGGGCGTGAATGAGAAGAACAGCACAGCGAAAATAGCAACGGTGAACCAGACCAACAGACTCCAATTGCGCGGTGGCTCTGGGAAGGTGAACACCGCAGCGACACCAGCAGCCATGAAAATGTCCGCGAAGAATGCACCACTTCGCCGCAGCCAGGTCGGCAGCGAGCCCGGCCCATGCTCAGGAAGTCCGAGTGATTCACCTTTGTACTTCTGTTCAGCTCCCGTCTCACCCTTTGGGAGCGCGGCCGACGGGCCATAGAGCCATGAGCCTGTAATCCTGGACATGGCTTCTAGGATAGTGCTGGTGTTCCCGGTCCCCCAGTCCGAGTCGTCCCGGCTAGCGCAGCACGCCCGCCGAAACATGTGTCCCGATTCGCAACCCTCGCCTGAATTGGTAACACGCGTGAAACACTAGGGTGACCACAGGGCAACACCAACTCCATACGGTTTCCACCGAGAATCCCGCAAAAAACCTGACGAATGCGGGGACCAACTGAAGGAGCAGACGAGTGGCGTTTTCCAATGCCGAAGATGTCTTCAAGTTCATAGCCGATGAGAACGTCGAGTACGTCGACGTCCGTTTCTGCGACCTTCCGGGTGTGCAGCAGCACTTCTCGATCCCGGCGTCCGCGTTTAACCAGGACGTTATCGACGACGGCCTCGCGTTCGACGGGTCATCGGTGCGTGGCTTTCAGTCGATCCACGAATCCGACATGCTGCTCCTTCCGGATGTCACCACCGCCGGCATTGACCCATTCCGGGCTGCAAAGACGCTGAACGTAGTCTTCTCCGTTCACGATCCTTTCACCCGCGAGGCGTACAGCCGCGACCCGCGCAACGTTGCCCGCAAAGCCGAGGCCTACCTCGCGAGCACAGGCATCGCGGACACCGCGTACTTCGGCCCCGAGGCAGAGTTCTACCTGTTCGACTCGATCCGCTTCGATTCGCAGGCCAACGGCACGTTCTACGAGATCGATTCCGAGTCGGGCTGGTGGAACACCGGCGTCGACCGCGAAGAAGACGGCTCGCCGAACCGTGGATACAAGGTCCGCTTCAAGGGCGGCTATTTCCCCGTAGCACCGTACGACCACTACGTCGACCTGCGCGATGACATCACGACGAATTTGATGAACGCTGGCTTCGAGATCGAGCGTGGTCACCACGAGGTCGGCACCGCAGGCCAGGCCGAAATCAACTACAAGTTCAACACCCTTACCCACGCAGCCGACGATCTGCTGAACTTCAAGTACATCGTCAAGAACACCGCGTGGCAGGCCGGTAAGTCCGCGACGTTCATGCCTAAGCCGCTCTTCGGTGACAACGGTTCCGGCATGCACATCCACCAGTCGCTGTGGAAAGACGGCAAGCCCCTGTTCCACGACGAGGCCGGCTACGCGGGTCTCTCGGACATTGCTCGCCACTACATCGGCGGTATTCTCCACCACGCACCGTCGCTGCTCGCGTTTACGAACCCGACGATCAACTCGTACCACCGCCTGGTGCCGGGTTACGAAGCGCCGATCAACCTCGTGTACTCGCAGCGCAACCGTTCGGCTGCAGTCCGCATTCCGATCACAGGAAACAACCCGAAGGCGAAGCGCCTCGAGTTCCGTGCCCCTGACAGCTCCGGCAACCCGTACCTCGCGTTCGCGGCGTGCATGATGGCGGGCCTCGACGGCGTGCGCAACAAGATCGAGCCGCCCGCTCCTGTTGACAAGGACCTGTACGAGCTCCCACCGGAAGAGGCTAAGGGCATCCCGCAGGCACCGACCTCACTCGAGGCTGTCATCGACAACCTGGAGAAGGACCACGACTTCCTCACCGAGGGTGGTGTGTTCACCAGCGATCTGATCGAAACCTGGATCGCGTTCAAGCGCGAGCAGGAAATCGAGCCGGTTCGCCTGCGTCCGCACCCGTACGAGTTCAACCTGTACTACGACGTGTGATCGCTGCACGGTTGTTGCCGAAGCCCGTCTGTTCATGTGACCAGGCGGGCTTCGGCCGTTTTGCCCCGCGCGTATACACGGTGCGGACGGTGTAACGCAAGTAACGAACTTGTAGCAGCGCGCCCGCACTGTGATGAAACGTACCTAGACATACAGGGCGCCACCTCCTTATGAATGAAGTACACACGCCGCAGAAAATGGAGGGAGAACCGGATGCTGCCGCGACTGCCGTCACGCCGCCCCGTGTTCGAGCCCCCTCCCCAAACCAAGAGTTTCCGCCCGAATATCGACGCCTTTTCCTTCCGGATCCGCAGCAGCGAACCCGACCCCACCCAGTACCCTAGGGGCATGGTCATTGTCGACGTCGCGCTCATGCCGGTCCGGGTCGGCATCATTGGCGCTCGGGTTACTGTCATGGCAAGCCAATGGGTACGGCCGGACGGTCCCATCCGGCGTGACAACGGTTTGCTCGACATGGCGGACGTGATGGTCGGCAAGCGCGGTGTTGCGGACCAGCTTTTCGCCCTCGTCGCCAACCCTTACGGCCCCGTCGCGCTCCTGCGCGCGATCACGTCCGTCACCGCGCCCGATCGCCCGCTCGGCCAAGCGCTCGAAAAGGGCGGCATGCTCGAGCACGTGTTCGACCCTAATGGCCTTATCGACCGGGTATTCCAATCGGGCGGTTTTGTTGAGCGCGTCCTCACTGAAAACGGCCTCGCGGAACGGATGCTCGGCCTGATGGAGAACTTAGTTACCATCGCCCCAACGATCGATGGCTTGCAAGAACCGATCTCGCGGATCGAGTCAGCCTCCCGGTACATCACGGAGGCCGCAGAGCCGATCGCCGGAAGGTTCCCGCGCCCCCGCATTCCCCGCGTCAGCCGAAGCAGCGACGAGGTCATTGACTCAGCCCCTGCTCCACCGTCAACCGGGAAGCCTGTGCAGAAGCGCGACACGTCCAAGCGCGCGACGGCACAGCCCAAAGGCACATCTCGCAAGCGCTGACTATCGTGTGCCGAATACGCGCTCAACAACGGCACGCGCGCGCCGGGTGACTCGCCGATAATGTTCGAGGAAGTCCGTCGCTTCACCGTCCCAGCCTGCAATGTAGGCGACCGCCGATAGCACCGGTCCCGGGCCAGGCAATTGATCTGTAGGTTTACCCCGCGCGAGAACCAGTGCGTTGCGTGCTTTGGTCGCCGTGATCCAGGCTTCACGGAGCAAGTCTGTGTCGTTCTCTCCGAGGATTTCCTCGGCTGCCATCGCATCGAGCGACTGCAGTGTCGAGGTGTTTCGCAGCCCCACAACCGCGTGGGCATGCTTCAACTGGAGAAGCTGTACCGTCCACTCGACGTCTGAAAGCCCACCGCGTCCGAGTTTGGTGTGTGTCGCGGGATCAGCGCCGCGCGGCAGTCGTTCGGAGTCCACTCGCGCCTTGATACGGCGAATCTCCTGCACCGCCTTGTCCGATACACCGCCTGGCGGGTAGCGCGTCTTGTCTGCCATTTCCAAGAATGCAAGCCCCAATTCGGTGTCACCGGCAACCTGGTGGGCACGCAAGAGCGCTTGAACTTCCCAGGGTTGCGCCCACTGTTCGTAATAGGCGTCGTAGGCAGCCAGCGTCCGTACCATCGGACCGCTGCGGCCTTCCGGCCGCAGATTGGTGTCCACTTCGAGCGGTGGGTCCACGCTCGGCGCGCCTAGCAGTTTGCGAACCGTCTCAGCAATCGAGGTCGACCATTTCACGGCATCCGTCTCGTCCGCACCAGGCTCCGGGTCGCACACAAAAAGCACGTCGGCGTCGGACCCATATCCGAGTTCGGCACCGCCGAGCCGTCCCATTCCAATGACGGCTATCCGGGCGGGCGCTGAAGCACCGCGCTCCTCCACACTGGCCTGGATCGCAGCTTTCATGGCTGCCTCGAGTACCGCTACCCACACCGAAGACAACGCGCCACATACCTCGGGTACGGTGAGCATACCGAGCACGTCGGCCGATGCGATCCGCGCGAGTTCAGCACGCCGCAGCGACCTGGCCGCCGCGATCGCGCGTTCCGGGCTCCCGTAACGGGCCGCGGAGGCAAGCAAGCCCTTGGCCACGTCATCTGTCTTTGGTTCTACGAGACGAGGGCCAGTCGGGCCGTCAGCGAACAACCGCAGCACGTCGGGTGCGCGGATCAGCAGATCGGGGATATACGCGGACGAGCCCAAGATTCTCATCAGGCGGCGAGCAGCGGCCCCTTCGTCGCGGAGCGAACGGAGAAACCACTCTTTGTCAGTGAGTTCCTCCGACATCCTGCGGTACGCGAGTAACCCGGCATCCGGATTCGGCGTCTCGCTTAGCCAGTCGAGGAGCGTTGGTAAGAGCAGCGCCTGAATTCGGTCTCGCCTGGTCACTCCGCCAGACAGCGCGCGCAGGTGTCCGAGTGCGTTCTTCGGTGTCGCGTAGCCCAGTGCGGAGAGCTGCCGGATCGCGGCATCCTCGGTGAGCCGCATCGCTTCCGTGTCGAGTTTCGACACCGATTCCAGCAGCGGCTGGTAAAAGAGCTTCGTGTGAATCCTGCGGACCCGGTTGACGTTTCGTTTGATTTCCGCGACCAGCACGCCAAGCGCGTCAGTGGTGCCGTCGGGACGAACGTGTGCCGCGCGCGCGAGCCACCGCAGGGCCTCTTCGTCGTCAATTGACGGCAGTGTGTGAGTCCGCTGCATGCGCTGCATCTGCAGCCGGTGCTCAAGGAGCCGCAGGAACTCGTATGATGCCGTGAGGTTTGCTGCGTCCTCGCGCCCTATGTATCCGCCAGCAGCCAGCGCCGTCAAAGCATCGACGGTAGAGAGCACATGAAGCGATTCATCAGCCCGGCCGTGCACCATCTGAAGCAGCTGAACAGCGAACTCGACGTCTCGTAATCCGCCCGCGCCGAGTTTGAGTTCACGGTCCCGGATGTCGGCTGGGATGAGTGACTCGACTCGGCGACGCATCTTCCGGACGCCTTCGACGAAGTCTTCGCGCTCGGATGCCACCCACACCATAGGGTTGAGCGCGTCAACGTACTGTTGCCCCAGCGTCATGTCGCCTGTCATGGGCCGTGCTTTGAGTAGCGCCTGGAACTCCCACGTGTGCGCCCAGCGCTTGTAGTAGGCGATGTGCGAGTCCAGACTTCGCACCAATGCGCCCGCTTTGCCCTCTGGGCGCAGCGCCGCGTCAACCTCGAAGAAAGAAGCTGAACCGATGCGCATCATTTCGCTTGCCAGGCGGGTCGCGACTCCGTCGGCCGGCTCCGCGACAAATATCACGTCGACGTCGCTGACGTAATTGAGCTCTTGCGCACCGCATTTGCCCATCGCAATCACACCGAGCCGAACCGAACACGGACGCGAGCTGCACACCGTCGCGACTGCAACCGCGAGGGCAGCAGTGAGGGCAGCGTCCGCGAGTGCGCTCAGGTGACGCACCACCGCTGTGTACGGAAGCACTGGCTCATCCTGGACGGTCGCCGCCACGTCGGCGGCCGCCAACAGCAAAAGCTGATCACGGTACGTGTTGCGCAGCGCCGATATCGCCTTCGGTCCAGTCAGCTGTGCCCGATAGGTTCGCGTGTGCTTGACCGAGGTGGACTCCGCGCCGTCGGATGCGTGCTCGATAGTCTCGGGTTCGGCGTCCACCGCGTCGAGAAACACGGAAATGAGTTCCTCGGCGTTTGGCAAATGCAGGTGGGTGCCCCGCAGTCGCTGCCAGAGCTCGGGTCGCGAAAGCAGGTGGTCACCGAGCGCTGTCGACGAACCGAGAAGGGCGAACAGTCGGCCACGCAGCGCGGTGTCACGCCGAAGTTCGAGGTCGAGTTCCTCCCAGTCCGCCCCAACAGCATCTTGCAGGCGGTTGAGTGCGAGTGCAGCGAGATCTGGGTCGGGAGCCCGCGACAGCGCCCAAAGCAGATCGGTGTCAGCCTCGCCGCCCCATCCCAACTGAGCAAGTCGTTGTCCTGCGTTGGGATCGACCATCCCCAGCCTAGCGGGGCCGGGGATGAGTGAGCGGCCGAGCGGTGGTCGCACCATACTGCGTACGCCTCTACAAGAGTTCTGTCAGTCTTACAGCGACAAGTAAGTCTTAAGTTCGAACGGTGTGACCTGGCTGCGGTAGGCCTCCCACTCAGCGCGTTTGTTGCGCAGGAAGAAGTCGAAGACATGCTCGCCGAGTGCCTCCGCGACGAGCTCAGATTTCTCCATTTCACGCAATGCATGGTCGAGATTTCCAGGCAATTCCCGGTATCCCATCGCGCGCCGCTCGGCCCGGGTGAGCGACCACACGTCATCTTCCGCTTCTGCTGGCAATTCGTATCCATGCTCAATACCACGCAGCCCAGCGGCAAGAAGCACCGCAAACGTCAAATACGGGTTGCACGCGGAATCTGGGCTGCGCACCTCAATCCGGCGCGATGACGCCTTGTTCGGCGTATACATCGGCACGCGGACCAAAGCGGACCTGTTCGCTCGTCCCCACGAGGCCGCCGTCGGCGCTTCACCGCCGTGGATGAGGCGTTTGTACGAGTTCACCCACTGGTTGGTGATCGCGCTTATCTCGTTGGCATGGTGCAAGATTCCCGCGATGAACTGCTTCGCCGTATCCGAAAGCTCCATGGGGTCGTCCGGGTTGAAGAACGCGTTCGTTTCGCCTTCGAAAAGACTGATGTGAGTGTGCATTGCCGAGCCTGCATGCTGGCTGAAAGGCTTCGGCATGAATGAGGCGTGCACGCCTTCCTGCAGCGCAACTTCCTTGACGACGTAACGGAACGTCATGACGTTGTCCGCCATCGACAGCGCGTCCGCATAGCGCAGATCGATCTCCTGCTGCCCCGGGGCTGTTTCGTGATGGCTGAACTCCACCGAGATGCCCATTGATTCCAGCGCCTCGATCGCGTGGCGGCGGAAGTTCGGCGCCGTATCGTGCACCGCCTGGTCGAAGTAGCCGCCCTTGTCCGCTGGCGCTGGCTCCGTCCCGTCTTCAGGGAAATCCTTCAGAAGGAAGAACTCGATTTCTGGATGCACGTAGCAGCTGAATCCGAGGTCCCCCGCTTTGCTCAGCTGGCGGCGCAGCACATGCCGGGAGTCGGACCATGACGGCGACCCGTCAGGCATCGCAATGTCGCAGAACATCCGCGCGGTATGCGGCTTACCGTCCTTATGCACCCAGGGCAGGATCTGGAAGGTGGAGGGATCGGGCAATGCCACAGTGTCAGCTTCCGACACTCGGGAGAACCCTTCGATGGACGATCCATCGAAACCGATTCCTTCAGCGAACGCTCCCTCGAGTTCCGCAGGCGCGATCGCTACCGATTTGAGGTAGCCGAGGACGTCAGTGAACCATAGCCGGACGAACCGGATGTCGCGCTCCTCGATCGTGCGGAGCACGAATTCCTTCTGGCGATCCATACGGGCGAGGTTATCACTTATGGGGTCCCGCCAAACGGGATCGGCACGGGGATCGTGCTGCCCTCCAACGAATCAGGTGGTGCAACCGGCGCGGGTAGCGCCGCTGAGCGCGGGATTCATCCCGTCCAGCACCTGGCTTGGATTAGCAGCGCGCACCGTCGGAGGGCAGCACCCCATCGACGAGGTAGGCCGCCGCAGCATCGTCGACGCATGTAATCCCCTGGAAAACCGCGGTGTGCGTCGAGCCTTCGACAGTCAGCAGCGCGGCGCCCAGTTGGTCGGCGAGTTCAACACCGGCCTCGTACGGCGTTGCGGGGTCCCCTGTGGTCGAGACGACGAGAATGGTGGGCAGGTCTTCCGGCACATCGAGCCTGCCCGGCTCGCTCGTGTGCGGTACTGGCCAAAAGGCGCATTCGGAGAGCGGCGCCAGCCCGGTGCCCCGGCCATCGTCAAGGAAAGGCGCAGCCTCCCGGTACAACCGGTCTGTCTCTCCCGCCTGTTCGCGGTCACGTTGCGCCGGGGTGTCGACGCAGCGGACAGCCGTGAATGCGTCATCACTGTTGTCGTAGGTCCCGTCATCACCGCGCCGCTCGTATACGTCCGCGAGCAGAAGCAGCGTGTCACCCCGGCCATCGCGGAGTTCGCGCAGCCCTGTCCGCAGGGTCGGCCAGTACTCTTCGACGTATAGCGCCTGCACAACACCTGTCAGGGCATCGTCATAACTCAGCCCGCGCGGATCAGTCGTGGCAGCGGCCCCGTCGATCAGTGGGTCGACGAGTGACCGAAACTCCTTCACCGACTGGTTTGGATCATTGCCAATCGGACACTCAGGCTGATTCGCACAATCCGCGGCGAACGCATCGAACGCGCGCTGAAATCCCTCCGCTTGCCGGACCAGCGCTTCCCTTTCGTCCTCGGCCGGATCGACCGCGCCATCCAGAATCATCGCGCGAACCCTGCCTGGAAACGCCTCAGCGTACTTCGCGCCGAGGAACGTGGCATAGGAATACCCCAAGAAATTCAGCTGCTCGTCGCCGAGCGCTGAACGGACGATGTCCAGGTCCCTCGCCCCCTCTCGGGTACCCACTGTTGCGAGGAAGTCGGAACCGGTCCGCTCGGCACATTCGGTGGCGTAACGCTCGTTCTCTGCTTCCTGTGCTGCGACGCCTTCCGGGCTCATGTCGACCCGGACCTCCGCCCGTACCGCATCCCGTTCGGCATCGGATCGGCAATTCACGGCAGGTACCGCGGCACCGACACCCCGCGGATCAAGGCCGACGATGTCGAAGCGGCTGGCGACATCCGTCCCGATCATCCCGGCTGCGAGGTCGGCTACCGTCTGCACACCTCCCACCCCAGGACCGCCCGGATTCACCACGAGCGCCCCGAGCCGGTCGCCCTCAGCGGCACGGCGCGCGATCGCAACATAAACGGCCTCGCCATCGGGGTCGTCATAGTTCAGCGGGACTGCCACGCGTGCGCATGAGAACTCAAGCAGAACCAGGCTGAAGCTTGTCGCGAGGTCATCCCCGTACTCGTCACAGGGTTCCCACTCGACGTTCTGCTCATAGAAAGCGTCCAGCTCACCGGGTGCGTCACCACCTGGGTCCGGTAAGGCCTCCGCTGCCCCGTCCTCAGGTTCCGCATCCGGAGCCGCGGGATCCGGCGCCGAACAGCCCGCCAGCGCAACAGCGCCTGCGAACAGCAGCCCAGTCACCGTACGCAAAACGTTCCGTGCGTTTGCAGGACAAACCGGGCCAGACACACGGTGCGTGATCATGCTTCGATCGTGCCATTACCGCTCCCGCGCCGGAGCAATTCGAGTGCCCGATTCGATCACCACATTGCACCGATGGAGCCAGGGTGATCCCCGCCACGCTGGACGTGCACGGGCGGGCTGGAGTGGCAGACTGAGGGATGTCATCACCCAATCCCGGGGACCGGCAGACCGGCCTCGAGGCACGAAGGGACAACGATGTCGGAAACACCTGTGTACGGCAGTGCCGACCATGCCGCCCAAAAACCGAAACGCACGAAGACCCGCCTTCACCATTTGCAGGCCATGAAGGAACGCAACGAGCCGTGGCCGATGCTCACGGCGTACGACTACCCCACTGCACAGATCTTTGATGACGCCGGGATTCCAGTGCTCCTCGTCGGCGACTCCGCCGCGAACGTCGTATACGGCTACGACACAACCGTGCCCGTCACGATCGATGAACTGATTCCCCTCGTCCGTGCGGTCGTGCGCGGCGCGCCCAACGCCCTCATCGTTGCGGACCTGCCCTTCGGTTCTTACGAAGTCTCCGCAGAGCAAGCGCTGGAAACGTCCATCCGTTTCATGAAGGAGGGCGGCACCCACGCTGTCAAGCTCGAAGGCGGCGAGCGTATGGCCCCGAAAATCGCGGCGCTCACCGCGGCCGGGATTCCCGTAATGGCGCACGTCGGGTTCACGCCGCAAAGCGTGAACACCCTCGGCGGATTCCGCGTGCAAGGCCGCGGCAGCGGCGCTGATCAGCTCATCGCTGACGCGCTCGCCGTACAGGAAGCAGGCGCATTCGCCGTCGTGATGGAAATGGTGCCGGCTGAGCTAGCGGCTAACGTCACACGTAAGCTGACCATCCCTACAATCGGTATCGGGGCTGGGAACGAGTGTGACGCGCAAGTGCTCGTCTGGCAGGATATGGCTGGGCTCAATCGCGGCAGGACCGCGAAGTTTGTGCGACGATTCGCCTCCGTCGGCGACGAATTGCTGCGCGGAGCATCGGAGTACGCGCAGGCGGTACGCGATCGTTCGTTCCCCGGACCGGAACACTCGTTCACCAACTGATCCCACTTTTCAGCAGAACCTCAGGAGGCACGTTGCCCCACAAGCTCAGGGCAAAAGTGGTGACAGGCGCGGCGGCGATGAGTCTTGCCGCCGCAGTACTGGCCGGGTGCGCAGACGTGCCAAGCACCGAAACAGCACCGCCGATGCCGACGGAGACGCCAGCGTTCCAGCTGCCTGACGCGAGCGGGCTGTGCAGAGACTTAGAAGCACGCGCTCAGGAGCTGCGTACGTACACCCCGACGATCGGCAAGGTGACCCTCAACGATCGCGTCGCGAACTGGGCCACCAGTCAGGGCGTCGATCTCCTGCAACTCGCCCGCAACCGGGATGCGGTCGACGATGCACTCAGGGCCGCCTGTCCTGAAACGCACGAAGCGGTCATGAGCTACCTTGATGTCGACTCGCTAGAATCCGCACTCATCGGATTGCCGGGGTAGAAAACGTGGTGACACAAAGCCAGGAACGCGAACTGAAGTTCGAAACCGGCACACACACGGCGGTGCCGGACCTGAGCAGCATTCCCGGGGTGAGCACAGTGCTCGGGCCTGACGAGGTTCGCTTGCACGCCACATACTTCGACACAGCTGATCTTGACCTCATTCGGGCGAAAATCACGCTTCGCCACCGAACCGGCGGCAGCGACGAGGGATGGCACCTGAAACTGCCGCCGGCCAAAGGTGCGCGGACAGAGGTGCACGAGGCTCTCTCACCACTAGAAGACGGGCCGCCGCCAGAGTTGCTGGCAATGGTGCGCAGCCGTCTCCGCGGCGGAGAGGTACGTCCTATCGCGGAGATCATCAACAATCGCCGCACCTGTCGCCTCGCTGACCAGCATGGCGAAGTGCTGGCCGAGGTCACCGATGACGCAGTGACGGCGCGCTCCCTGCGGGCCGATGCTGATCAGGAATCAAAGTGGCGCGAATGGGAAGCGGAACTCGGCAGCGGCGACGAAAATCTGCTTCAGGCGATCCGCCGCTGCCTTCTCGACGCGGGCGCCCACGATTCACCTGTCCCTTCGAAGCTCGCCCGTGCGCTCGGGACTCTGCCAGAGAAAAGGCAGCATGCATCGTTCGACCAGGGCACGGCCGGGGGTCTCGTGCTCGACGCGCTGCTGGGCCACATCGAAACGTTTAAGGCATTCGACCCGCGTGTCCGCCTCGATGAAGACGACTCGGTCCATCAGATGCGCGTCGCGGCGCGTCGTATCCGAAGCATCATCCGCGCTTATCGCCGCGTCTTCGACACTGCCGTGGCTGATCCCGTCGAGTCAGAACTGCAGTGGATTGCCCGAGTGCTCGGCGCAGCCCGGGACGCCGAAGTCATGGCGGAGCGACTGCAAGCACTCATCGACGAGCAGCCAAGAGGCTCGGTTCCCCGTGCCGTGCAGCAACGTCTTGTGGGTGGGCAGCACTCGGCGTACCGCGATGCGCTTGATGACGTGCTGAAGGCTTTCGAAAGCGACCGCTACTTCGCCCTGATTGGTTCGCTGGACACGCTCGTCACCCGGACCGCATTCGCCCGCAACGCACGCAAGCCAGCGGACGAAGCCGTGACCAGGGCCCTGGGACAGCTCTACCGTAAAGCGAAGCAAACGGAGCAGCAGGCGCGCTCCGCAAAGGGAACCGCCGACCACGATCCACTGCTGCATAAACTCAGAAAGCAGTGCAAGCGGCTTCGGTATGCCGGTGAACTCGTGTCCAAGGCGCACAACTCACGCGATGTTCACAAGTACGCCAAGCAGGTTCGCAAAGCTGCGGAGACGCTGCAAGAAACCCTCGGCGAGCACCAAGACGGCGTGATCACGCGTGCCCTACTGGACGAGGCTGCCAGGCTCGCGGAAGCCGCTGGAGAAGATACCGCCGCATACGAAACCCTTGCGCGCCACGAACAGGACCTTGCTGACGCCGCCGTGCGGCGCTACCGCCCGCAGTGGCAGGCTCTCAAGCAGAAGACGGGGCGCTCAGCAGACGGCTAGCCACGGCAAGCGCCCCCTTCCGCTCAGTTCCGCCACTTCTCGTCAGCTTCATCCGCGGCACGCGTACGCTCTTTGGCGATCTCTAATGCCCGCGCCGCTGTGGCACGATCCGGGTACGGGCCCATTCGCTCGAGTCCGCGGGATTCCTTTCCCTGCCGCACCGAGCCGTCCTTAACGCAGTAATACCACTGGTCTTCGTCGCGCATGGCTCAAGTCTGCCAGGAAGATCGTTGTTGCGCGTCGCCTTGAATAAAGGGTGCGCACACGCAGCGCGTGCATACCATTCGTCCACCCGGGTACGCCCCTCGTGAGTGATGACGGGGACGATGTCGCGAAGCCTGAATTGTCAGACTCGACTGGCATGATGCAGTGACCCCTGGGCGAGACTGATCGGAGGCACCGAGTGGCGTGGACAGGTAATGTGCTGTGGCTAGCGGAAGCCCTGCGCGCAGAAGGGCTCCGTGTAATCGAGCACCCAGGCTGGCAACAGCGCGGCCACGGCGAGTATCGCGACATTCGCGGCGTCATGTGCCACCACACCGCCGGTGGCGGACCTAATGATTGGCAAGTCGTGCTCAATGGACGGCCTGATCTCCCGGGCCCGCTCTCGAATCTTGTTCTTGAGAAAGATGGCACCTACCGAGTGATCGCCGCAGGTGTGTGCTGGCATGCCGGACGTGGATCGTGGCCGGGCTGGCCGACAGATAACGCGAACTGGCACGTCATCGGAATCGAAGCTGTCAGCCGAGGCGTCCCCGATGCGCAGGGGCGTTACGACTGGACGCAGGAGCAGCTCGACGCGTACGTCCGCGGCTGCGCAGTCATCGCGCACCGGGCCGGGTTTTCCGTGCGCGACGTTGTGGGCCACAAAGAATACAGTTCCGAGGGGAAAATAGACCCAGCCGGGATCGATATGGACGATTTCCGGGCGCAGGTCCAGCAGGTGCTCGATCGCATGCGCGCGCCACGTGATCTCGATGCATTTCCCCTGCCGCCGGGCTACTACTACGGCCCCCTTGAAGGGCCGACACAGTCGATATCCGGACTGCACCCGTCAGAGCGGCCCGAGTGGCGAGAGGCACTCAAACGCTGGCAGCGAGCTCAGCGAGTTCCTGAAACCGGCGTCTGGGATGCAGAAACCATCACTGCAGCGAAGGCGGTGCAGTCCGCCAACGGCTGGAACCCTGACGGACTCATCGGGCCAGGAACGTGGGCCGCTGGGCTGCGCGGGACCGTACCGCCCGCAGAACCAGAGCCCGCGCCCGTTCCGCTGCCCGAGCCGGAGCCCGTCCCTGAACCTGCACCAGTTCCCGAGCCAGAGCCCGCGCCGGGACCCGAGCCGGTGGGCGCATCTCCGCGGACTGTCCTACGGGAGGTGGTGCGGTGGTTGCGGGACCGTATCCCAGTCGGTAAGTAAGCGGACGAGTCAGCCTGTAAGCCGGATCCTGTTCTCCCTGCCGTACGGCACGTGGAGCGGCGACCATCCATCTGGGCACACCGTCACCGGGTGCCTCATGCGGCTCACCCGCGGGCTCAGGCGAGCAGCCCTCGTGCACCCGCGCAGTCGCACCAAGCGGTGCGACCTTCAGCCTTGCTCCGGACGGGGTTTACCTAGCCAACCTGGTCACCCAGGTTGCTGGTGCGCTCTTACCGCACCGTTTCACCCTTACCGGCGCACGCGCACCGGCGGTTTGTTTTCTGTGGCACTTTCCCGCGGGTCACCCCGGGTTGCCGTTAGCAACCGTCCTGCTCTGCGGAGTCCGGACTTTCCTCGGCGCGGAGCCTGGCACCACGAGGTGCTGGTTCTCTGCGACGCGGCCGCCTGGCTGACTCGTCCGCTATCAGGGTATCGGGTTGTGAGCCGCAACCCTCCTGCAGGCAGCCGCGATTTCCTCGGGAACCTCCAATTTCCGCAAGAAACCGCACATTTCCCCAATCAATATCCTGAGGCAATGTGCGGTATCACGAGGCAATGTGACTCGACTACGCTGACCAGCCGCACTGCGGCACCCCGATCGCCAGAAAACTCAGCGATACCAGCCGAGACCCCGCCGCCCTCCCACAGGCAACGCCCGATTGCCTCGAAAACCTCCAATTTCCGCAAGAAACCGCACATTTCCCCAAGAAACATCCCAAGGCAATGTGCAGTATCCCGAGGAAATGTACAGCGCGAACAATCCCCGCTAGTGCATGTGACTGGTGTCGTTGACCAGCCGCACTGCGGCACCGCCATCGTCATAGAACTCGGCGATACTCAGTGAGGCGAGGTCGAGATGCAGCCGGAAAAGCAGGGATGGGCCAACATCGAGCGCCATTTTGAGGATCATCTTGATCGGCGTCACATGGGTGACAAGGATCACGTTCGAACCGCCATACTCGGCGACGAGTTCCGTTTTTGCTTTTTCGATGCGGCGCTGCACTTCGTCGAAAGCCTCGCCACCGGGCGGCGCGACCGATGTGTCCCCCATCCAGCGCTGAAAAAGTTCCGGGTCCCGGTCGGATGCCTCTGAAAATGTGAGGCCCTCCCACGCCCCGAAATCTGTCTCGATCAACCCATCGTGCACCACGACGTCGAGGCCAAGCTCGGATGCGACAGCTTCTGCGGTTTGGCGAGCCCGGCTGAGCGGCGACGCCACGACTGCAGCAACGCGGCCTCGCTGCCGACTCAGCCGTTCGGCCGCGCAGCGTGCTTGCCGTTGCCCTTCAGCAGTGAGTTCATGATCACCGCGGCCGGAGTATCTGCGCTCGATTGACAACCGAGTCTGGCCGTGCCGCAGCAATAGCAGCCGCGCAGGTTTGCCCACCGCTCCAGTCCAACCGGGGGCTTCCGATGCTTTAACCTCGACACCCGGGATTTCCAGCGTTGCCGAAGCAGGTTCGTGAGGGTCTTCCGCCGCTGGCAACGCGGCCGCTGCATCCATGGCTTCATTGGCCAGCCTGTCGGCGTGGGAGTTCTGGGCGCGGGGCACCCACGTGTACTCGACATGGCTGAAGCTCCGGGCTAGCTCTGCCGCTTTCCGCGCAAGCGGAATCATATCTGGATGTTTGACCTTCCAGCGGCCCGACATCTGTTCCACGACAAGCTTCGAATCCATGCGGACCTCGACCTCTGTCGCTCCGAGTTCGGCCGCAGCCTGCAGCCCTGCGATCAGCCCGCTGTATTCGGCGACGTTGTTCGTCGCGACCCCGATAGCGAGTTTGCGTTCGGCAAGCACCGCCCGGTCACTCGGGTCGAGTACAACCGCGCCGTATCCCGCCGGCCCTGGATTTCCGCGGGAACCACCGTCAGCTTCAACAACTACGCGATGTACTGAGTTCACTCCCCTGCATCCCCACTTATTTGGCCGTGCGAACGAGTATTGCGCCGCATTCCGGGCACTGGATAACGCGCTGTGCTGGTGTCGCTTTGATTCGTTCCATTTCTCCGCGGTCAAGTTCGATCCGGCATGCACCGCAGCGACTGCCCTGCAGTCTGCCTGCGCCGACGCTGTGCGCGCGCCGCTCAGATTCGTAGAGCGCGAGAAACTCCTCCGGGAACAGTCCGGCCAGCGTCTCGCGAGTTTCGTTGCACCGCCTCTCGGCGACGTCGAGGTCAGCGGTTGCGTCATTTCTTTTCAGGCCAGCAGCCTCGAGTTCTTGTTCCGCATGGGAGAGCCGCGCACCCGCGTGTTTGTGGTTCTCCTCGGCGGCTTCGCGCTGCTCCATCACTTCCAGCAGCTCGTCCTCGAGCAGCGACCTGCGCCGGGTCAGCGTGCCCAGTTCATGCTGCAACTCAGAAAGCTGTTTGGCCGCAACCGAACCCGACTGCATCAGCTGGCTGTCACGCGTCTCGCGTTGCCGCACTTGATCGATCTCGCGCTCAAGCCGCTTGATATCGCGATCGAGATCGTCCAGCGCGATTTCCGTCGCCACCGCTTCATCCTTGCGGGATTGGCGCTCTTTGTTCAGCCGCTCAATTTCCTTGTCCTCAGGAAGCGTCGAGCGGCGATGCCGGATGCGCAGAAGTTCAGCGTCAACATCGGCGAGGTCGAGGAGACGCTGTTGTACCTTGACGTCGACATCCACGTTCCTGCCCCCACTAACATTTGATGACTATCCACTGAACGACCAACCCTACCCCGCATTGGCGGGCACACAGTCAGCCATGCGCCAATGTCCACGGGTCGGTGCGGCGATCGCTTACGCGGGTTTCGACGGCTGCGGTCGCGAACTCCCGATCCACGACTGCTTTGGCCTGGTCGCACCAGGGAAACTCACTGGCCCAGTGCGCGACATCGATCAGCGCAGGGCCTCCGGAACGCAAGTGTTCGTCAGCCGGGTGGTGCCGCAGATCCGCCGTGACGTACGCATCGACGCCAAGTTTTGCGACGAGTGAGAGGAACGAGTCCCCAGCTCCGCCGCACACCGCGACACGCTCAATCATGCGATCGGGGTCCCCAGCAGCCCTCACACCCCAAGCAGTGGCGGGGAGGCTGATACCGACCCGCTGCGTGAACACACTCAACGGCTCGGGTTCAGCGAGTCGGCCGATTCTTCCCAGCCCTGTAGGCGCGGGCATCTCGGCAAGCTCGTACACATCGAAGGCTGGCTCCTCATACGGATGCGCAGACCGCAACGCGGCGAGCACCTGGGCGCGGCGACTCCGCGGCACCACCATTTCGTAGCGGTCTTCAGTGACACGCTCGAGTTCGCCCACCGATCCGATCGCGGGGTTCGCCGCATCCCCGGGACGGAACTGCCCCGTGCCGGTTACTGACCACCCACATTCGCTGTAGTCGCCGATCTGCCCCGCTCCTGCCGCGAACATCGCATTCGTAACAGCGCGCACGTCGTCGCCCGGAATGAATACCACCCATTTATCCAGCGAGCGCTGCGACTGGGCGGCGAGGGGTCCTTCAATGCGGAGGCCAAGCGCCGCAGCGAGCGCATCAGACACGCCTGGGTCAGCTGAGTCCGCGTTCGTGTGCGCCGTGAACAGCGCGCACCCGCCCCGGATCAGGCGGTGAATCAGCGCTCCCTTCGGGGTGTCCGTACCAACTCGGTCGACACCACGCAGAAGCAGCGGATGGTGGGCGACGAGCAGATCCGCACCCCAATCGAGCGCCTCGTCCACGACGGCCGCGGTCGCGTCGACAGCGAACAACACCTTCGCCGCGCGTTCGTTCGGATCGCCGCACACCAGTCCCACAGAATCCCACGACTCCGCTAGCTCCGGCGGGTATGCAAGGTCTAGGCAGCGCGTAATATCGCCTACTGTGGCGCGGGTATCCGGAGCGGTCACAACACCTCCCTGAGTGTGGAAACCAGAGTGTCCGAGGCAGCACGGTCCCTCACCGCCACTCTGACATAGTGGTCTGACAAACCGGGGAAGGTGTCGCCGCGGCGGACCGCAATGCCCCGTTCCCGCAGGCGCTGACGTACCCCCGCCCCCTGCTCGATATGCACCAGAAGGAAGGGGGCCGCCGCGGGTTCGGCTACCGTCACGCCGACGTTGGAGAGCGCGCGGAGCGCCGCGGTCAGATACCTGCGGTCCGCGCCGAGTTGCTGTGCGATTGCTGCCGACTCGCGTACCGCGGCCGGTTGGCAGCAAGCCACGATAGCCTCGAGTTGCAGAGTCCCGAGCGGCCAATGGGGCCGGCACTGGGCGAGCTGCCCGAGCAACTCTGGCGGGCCGAGCATGTAGCCGCAACGCAACCCCGCGAGCGCCCACGTTTTGGTGAGACTGCGCAACACGAGGATGTCAGGCGCGGAGTACGCGGCGAGCGACTCTCGTTCTTCAGGCACCATGTCCGCGAAGGCTTCGTCGACGACGACGATGCGGCCAGGCCGCCGCATCGACTCGATCTCACGCCGGGGGTGCAGAACAGATGTCGGATTCGTGGGGTTCCCGAGAACAAGCAAGTCCGCTTCCGCTGGAACACGGGCACTACGCAGGTCGAATGGAGCAGTCAGCACAACCCGCTCGATCGGCACGCCAGCCTGGCGCAGCGCAAACTCCGGTTCGGTGAATGATGGATGGATTATCGCTGCGCGCGCGGGCTCGAGCGCAGCGAGCAGCGAAAAGCCTTCCGCCGCACCGGCGAGAAGCAGCACCTCTTCAGGATCGCGGCCGTGACGCTGCGCGACGACGCCGCGCGCCCGGCGCTCCTCGGCCGCGCTTGGGTACCGCGCCAGATCCGGTAAGCGGGCCGCGAGTCGGCGCTGGAGCCAGTCCGGAGGGGCACAGCCGTGCACATTGACGGCGAAGTCCACCAGGCCAGCCGCAGCTTCGGCGTCACCGTGGTGACGCAGCGGATCCCATGTCTGCTGGCGCGGTGTCACAGCTCACGAGCGTACCGGGACGGCCGCCAGGCATGATGGGAGCATGGCTTCTACTCGCCTATTACGGCCAATAGTGCTCTTCGATCTTGACGGAACCCTCACCGACTCGGCGCCCGGCGTGATGACCAGCTTCTTGCATGCTCTCAGCAGCATCGGCCATACGCCGCCCGCCGGCATGGAAGTACTGGACGTCGTCGGTCCACCAATGATTGACACACTGACCGGTCTAGGCCTTGACCGCGCGGAGATCGACGCAGCGGTCGCCGCCTACCACGAACGCTACGACCAGGTGGGATGGTCAGAGTCTGAGCTATTCGACGGGATCGCTGAGCTGCTGGACGATCTTGACGCAGCCGGTGCACGCATCGGGCTCTCGACGTCGAAAGCGGAGAAGTACGCCGTGCGGATGCTCGAACACTTCGGCTTGGACAAGCACTTCGAGTTCATCGGCGGCGCGAGCGCGGACGGCTCGCGCCGGCGTAAAGCGGACGTCATCCGTCACACGCTCGGCCATCTCGGCGTGAACGCCGGGAGTTCTGGCCTCGGCGACCAGATCGTCATGATCGGTGATCGCGTTCATGACATCGCAGGCGCGAATACTTTTGGTATCCCCACAGCAGCGGTGACGTGGGGTTACGGGCCCGCGACAGAACACACTGAAGCGCAGTGGACGGTTGACACCGCCACACGACTGCGCGATCTGCTGCTCCCCGCGCACAAGGAGGACACGGCGTGCATGTGACGTTCATCTGTACTGGCAACATTTGCCGGTCACCCATGGCCGAGCGCATCTTTGCTGATGTGCTCGAACGCGAAGGCCTCGCTCATGCGGTGCGAGTGTCCAGCGCCGGCACGGGCAGCTGGCACGTTGGCGACCCGGCAGATCACCGGACGGTAGCCATCCTGCGCAAGCATGGCTACAGCACGTCGCATACCGCGCAGACGGTGGACGGTGAACACCTCAGCGCCGACCTCATCATCGCCCTCGATCGCGGGCACGTCCGCGAGCTGCGCCGCCGCGGTGCGGAACCGGAGCGACTGCGTCTGCTGCGCAGTTTCGAACCGGACGCGGATGCCGAGGACGTCGCTGACCCGTATTACGGCGATCTCGCTGACTTCGACGAGGTGCGCCGCCAGATCGAAGCGGCTGTTCCAGGTTTGCTGGAGTGGCTGCGCGAGAACATGTGATACGGGCAACCCGACAGTACCCAGCATTTCTTTCGGCTTGTCCGGACCAGCTACGGTGGTGACGTGCGACGAATCAGCTTTCTGTTCCGGCCCGGCTGGCTCGCGCTCGTCGCCGTCGTCGCAGTGTTCGCATATCTGTGCTTCACCATGCTCGCGCCATGGCAATTGGGTAAGAACGCCGCGACTGAACGCCGCAATGCGCTGATCGAGCAGTCCGTGCAAGCGGCGCCCATCCCCGTTTCCGAACTCGCGCCTGCAGGGTCATCGCCGGATCCGGACTTGGAGTGGCGGCGTGTGACGCTCTCCGGCACGTACGTTCCCGACCATGAGGTGGTGGCGCGGCTGCGCTCGGTCGAGGGCCAGCCTGCATTCGAGGTGCTTACGCCGCTCCGGCTAGATGATGGCAACGAAGTCCTGGTCAACCGTGGTTACGTGCACACCCAGCAAGGCACTGACGTACCCGAGTTCGATCCGGCGCCGACCGGGAATGTAAGCCTCGAGGGGCGCATGCGCATGCCGGAAGGAGCGCTCGGGCGCGAACCCATCATCGCCGCGGACGTCACACAGGTGTACAGCATCAATCCCGGCGAAATCGGCGACGTGACCGGCACGACCCTTCCCGACTTTTACGTCCAGCTAGACCCCGGCCAGCCCGGCGGACTGGGCGTGATCGGCCTCCCGCAACTCGACCGCGGACCGTTCCTTTCATACGGACTGCAATGGATCGCTTTCGGCATCATGGCACCACTGGGGCTGCTGTACTTCGTGCGTGCGGAACTGCGCGAGCGCCGGAGCGAAAAGGCTGCGCCCAACAATGCGCCCGGCAGCACCCCAGTGACCCGCCAACCGTCAACGCAAGACAAACTTGCGGACCGCTACGGCAAGCGCCGCTGATACCGCAGCCGCCGCGACTAGGTCTTGAACGCGCCCGGAAAGCCGAACGGCTCTGCGCAGATCCGCAACGCTTGGCTGTGGCCCCGAGCCCAGCACCGGCCGCTGTTCGGGCCCGTGCCGATACTCGGTGAGTCCCCCCAATCGGACGCCCAGCGCGCCCGCCATCGACGCTTCCGCTACGCCCGCGTTCGGACTTGGGTGAGCCGCAGCGTCACGGCGCCACACGGTCAGCGTGGCCACTCGGTCACCGCCGATCAACGGTGCGGCCGCCACCGTCGCCGCAGCTGATACGCGCGCAGGCAACAGGTTCAGCAGATCGTCGAGACGCGCGGAGGCCCAGCCGAATCGCAGGTACCTCGGTGATTTGTATCCCACGATCGCGTCGAGTGTGTTGACCGCGCGGTACATGACGACGCCGGGTGTACCGAGAACGAGCGCGTATACCAGCGGACCAATCGCGGCGTCCGACGTGTTCTCCGCTACTGATTCGACCGCCGCCCGCGCGAGGCCGTCGCTATCGAGCAACTCGGCGTCCCGCCCGCACAGCGATGGGAGCACATCGCGTGCACCCAACACGTCCCCGCTTTCGAGCCGGTCCGCCATTCGGTGCCCGACGCGGGTGAGCGATGTACCACCGAGCGCAGCCCATGTTGCAGCACCAAGCAGAACCGCGCGCGGCAGCGCGGCAGCGCTTACGCGCCGGTCGAGTAGTACTGCAGCACCTAGTGCTCCTCCCGCAAGCACGGTCGTGTACACGATTCCTGCTGCTCGGCGGTCCCGATAGATAGCGCGTTCGAGGGCGGCAGCGCAGCGCCCGAACCCGGCGACTGGATGGTATTCGCGAGGATCGCCGAGTAGCCGGTCAGCGGTATATCCCAGCGCGATGCCCGCCGCCCGAACCGCCATCGAGGTGCCTGTCACCCGAACATTTCTATCAGTCACGCAGACACCTCGTCATACCAGAGTCGGACGTCTCCCCGGACATGATCGGCCCCCAGACCGATGTACCTTTCGCGGCAATTCACAAGGATCGAGGTATGCAGACACCACCTCAATCGCCGATTCTGAGCGCACGGAATATAGTGAAAAACTTTGGGCCCACCCCAGTGCTCCGGAACGCTTCAGTCGATATTCACCCGCAGTCGGCAGTCGCGATAATGGGTCCGTCCGGATCGGGTAAATCCACGCTATTGCACGTTCTGAGCGGCATAATTACGCCGGACTCAGGTGCGGTTCACTTCTCCGGACGGACGATTAATGCGTTGAAAGAAAAGGAACGCACCGCGTTGCGCCGATCGGCATTCGGCTTCGTCTTCCAGACCGGCCAGCTCCTTCCCGAACTGCCCGCGATCGAGAACGTGGCGTTGCCACTGATTCTCGGTGGCGCGAAGATCGCCGAGGCGAAACAGCAAGCCGCCGCGTTCTTTGGACCTCTCGGCCTCGACGGGCTCGAACATCGCAGACCTGGCGAAATGTCGGGTGGACAGGCGCAGCGGGTGGCCATTGCACGTGCCCTTGCCCCACGCCCCGCCGTCCTGTTCGCCGATGAGCCCACCGGAGCGCTCGATGCGCACACCAGTCGCGAAGTGATGTCACTACTGCGCCACGCAACGAGCCACACCGGCGCGGCACTCGTTGTTGTCACGCACGATCCTGAGGTTGCCGAATTCTGTGACGCCACGGTGCATGTTCGGGAAGGCCAGCTCAGCAACCCGCAGCGGAAAGGTGCTCGATGATGCACATGGCTCGTGAGGTGCAGGCAACGGCGCGCGTGGGCCTGCTGACTGTGCGCGCGGAAGGAACACGGACACTAAGCACGTGGGCGCTTCCAGTCATCGCGTTCGCGTGTTCGACCGCGCTTGCCTTGACTGTCTTCGGCGGATACTCCGCGTTCTCCGCTCGAGATACACATCCGGACGCTGTGATGTATCAAGTTCTCGCCGCGATCGCATCGATTCTCATCATCGTTCCGTGCTTTACTCTTGGGCTTGCGGCGGCTCGTCTTGGCGCGCGCCGGCGCGACGCGCGCCTGGCGGCCCTCCGGTTAGCCGGTGCAACCCCGCGTCAGGTCGTCGCGCTGTCCGCAGTTGAGGCGGCAGCACAAGGCTGTCTCGGCGCCGTTGTCGGCAGCCTGCTGTATGCCGCGTCTCTGCCGCTGGTTGCGCAGCTGCCATTTCAGGGCGACCCGTTTGCGGTGCGCGAATTGTGGGTCGGTCCTGCCGTTCTCGGTGGCGTCATCGCCGGAGTGACAGTTCTTGCCGCCGTTTCGGCTCTGGTTGGTCTGCGCTCGGTGGCGATCAGCCCGCTTGGCGTGGCTCAGCGCCACGCTCCACCGCCGCCGAAGTGGCTGTTCGCCGCAGGTGCCGTGCTGGTTATCGTGCTGTGGGGGCAGCTCAATCCAGCCGCGTTCGGTATCGGTGGCTTGCTGGCGGGCTTGGCGGTTGTATTCCTCCTCATCAATGTTGTCGGTCCGTTCGTCGTTTCGGTAGTGGGCCGCATTCTCGTGTCGCGTGCACGTGACGCCGCGGCGCTCATCGCCGCGCGCCGGATTCTCGACGATCCAAAGCAGGTGTGGCGCAGTGTCGGTGGCGTCACGGTTGCGAGCTTTGTTGCCGCAGGTACCTCGCTTCTTACCGCGATCGGAACGGTGGATGATCCGGCACAAGCCCAGCTGATGACGGATATGCGGCTTGGTGTGGCGTTCACCTTAGCCGTGACGTTCGCGCTCGCCGCGATCTCGGCAGTCCTCACGCAGATCGCGTCGATCCTCGAAAATCGCGACTTATACCGGAACCTGGCCCTCGCGGGGACGCCCTTCGAGACGATGGATGCGGCACGTATGCGACAAGTGCGAACCCCCGTGATTGTGATGTCGCTGATCGGCGCAGGGTTCGCGCTCGCATTCCTCTTCCCCATCACCGGGCTCGTTGTGCTGACAAGCCCCTTGGCGCTCCTCCAACTGGCGGCGCTCATGATCGTGGGCTGTGGCCTGGTCATCGCTGCGGTCTACGGGTCGAGGCCGGTGCTCCGCACTGTGATGCGCACGTGAACGCTCCGGCGATGAGAATTGCTCGCGGCCGGGTCTAATCTGAGAGGGAAGGAGTCGCCATGACGCACCGCGGCCCGGAAACCTGTGAACTCGATCGAACGTTCTTGGCGCCGCTCATCACGAGCGCCGCCAAGGGCGGCTGGACGTATGTCGTCATGCCTGGATCAACGGAGTTTTTCGGCACTCGCGGCCGGGTGCGCGTGAGCGGGACGATCGACGATCACCCGTTCGAAAGCTCTTTCATGGCATTGGGCGACGGTCGGCACAAACTGCCCGTGAAGCGCAGCCTCCTCAATGCGATCGGTAAACGCACCGGCGACACGGTGGTTGTGCATCTCGCCCGTCGGCTCAGCTAGGCGGACACGCAGCGCATATCAATCAAGCGACACTGTGCTCAGCACCGCGTCATCCCCGCCATATTCGGCGACCGCTTCGGGGAAGATCTCGTCGAGATCCGTCTCCATCATCAGGACGTTGTAGTCGCTCCATCGCGAGATCGCGAAATACAGCGTGTTGCCGGACGACCACGGGTGGACATATGGCGCGTACAGGCCGGTGATGTCATCACTGGTAATGAGGACCGTGCCTTCGGTCCATGGTCCTTCGGGGCGGTCGGCAGTGCGCAGCACAATCGTGCCCGCTGGCTCATCGGCGTAAAGTGCCACAAACTTTCCGAGGTAGTCGTTCCAGTGGACTGACAATTCGCTCACCGGCGCGGGAATGACTGCGGCCGCCGCACCCGGCTCGACCGCCCACCCCTCACCGTCCCAGTACTCGTACGCACCAAGATCTAGCAAGCGTTCCGCGGGCACACGCGAGAGGTGCGCAGAACCGAAGCGTCCTGGTGGCGTGCCGAAGCCGTAGACGTATTCGGCATGCGCGACGTAAGAGTGCATCTGGAAGTTCTCATTCCCGGCGCTGACTTGCGGGAATCCGTCAATGCCGTCGAGGCTGATGCCGCCGTTCAGCCGGATCGTTCCTAGTTCTGTACGCCACGTTTCGCCGTTGTCTTCGGACACCGCGATCGCAGAGAAGTTGGTCCGCCAATGCCCATGATCGCCCCAATCCCGCACGGACATGAAGTTGATGTACTGGGTGCCACCCACCGCGATTGCAGCCGTTGGAATAATCGTGATTTCGGTGCCCGCGAGACCGAGACCGTCGATGATCTGCCGTGCGAAGTTCTGTCGCTCCTCAAGCACCGGCGCGCCTGCGCTCGGTTCGCCGTGGTCAGGATCAAGGAAGGTCATGCCATCGGAGAGGTCCGTATCGTCGCTGCGCAGGAGCGCATTGCTGCGCCACTCACCGTCTGGTTCGCGACAGTCACCAACGGTATCGCCGAACGCCGTCAAGATCTGCCTGTTAGTGCCCGGCACTCCGTTGTCCCACATAATGCCAAGATCTGTTCCAGTGATGCCAAAGCGTGAGAACGTATCGTTAGGGCTCATCGGTCCCGTGAGCCACTCAACCGTCTGCGTGGGACTCGTGCTCGGCATCTGCGGCAGAACACCTTGCTGCGACTCACCCGAGTGGGTGATTCCGGCGAATGTATCGAGACCGCCGCCAGGCACACCTGACCCGCCACTACAAGGCTGAGCCGTCGCCACCCCCGCTGCCAGCACAACACCGCCCACCGCCACTGAGACAACTGCGGTGACTGCGGAAACAGTGCGGCCCGATGGCCCAAAGGGGCTCGTTGGACGTGATGTCAGCCTAAGTGACATAAAACAGCTCCACCTACTGGACGCTTTCCCGTGCAAGTACCAGTGCGCGAACCGGTAGCTAGGTGAAAGTTACTTGTACAGAAGGTGTTCCGTGCCGCTTGTTGTCTCAGCGGGGCGACAAGTCGATCACGATCAGAATCGATCAAGCCAGGGCGAGGCCAGTCACCTTGTATCGCCGTCGATCATTAGTCGGCCATCGCTGCTGACCACACGCAGAATCGCCTGCTTGGTCTGCCCGTCATAAGTGAGACCGTTGACCCGCATGTCAACGGAGCCGTCATCGTTGTTCGCGTGTTTGTACGCTTCGATGAGTCCGAAGCTCTGAATGGTGCGCGCACCCCAATAAGACTGGAACTCTTGCTGCGAACCGTATACCTGCTGCGCTGCCGCAGTCAGTAGCGACCACGATCCGGCAGGGTTGCTGTAGAACTGTTGCACGAGCTGCCCAGCCTGTCCCCAGTCCACCGCAGATCCCGTGTGAGGAGTTGGCCCCGCGTCGGCCACGATAGTCTCCGTTGCCTCTGGATCTGTCGGGTCGCCTGGGCCTGCCAGGTTGGCGGCGTAGATTACGGCTGCGAACACCGCCAACATCACGACGCCGACCAGCCCTGCGTAAACCCCTGTCCGTTTCCGCTCCGCTGTTCGGCCGGGTGCGGGCGGCGAGACCTGGCCTATGCTGCGCGGATTTCCGCTATTCGGGCGCACCTTTGTTGGCACAGCGGAGACCGAGCGGCCAGTTCGCCGACTCAGGCCCTTACTGGCCGTTCCTAATTGCGGCAGGCGGCTCGTCGTTGCCGCGCTCGCCCCGGAACTCGCCAATCGGCCGAGCGCTGCGCATGCCTGACTCATTGACGGCCGATCGGCCGGATCGGCACTGAGAAGTTCCCGTAAGAGTTCGGTAGCTGGCCCCGCGGCCCGAGGCTCCTTGGTCTCAGCGTTGGCGGCAGCATACAGCAGGGCAAGGGAGTTATCGCCAGACCCGTAGGGCGGCTCGCC
Source organism: Hoyosella sp. YIM 151337 (assembly GCF_026041215.1). Lineage (GTDB taxonomy): Bacteria > Actinomycetota > Actinomycetes > Mycobacteriales > Mycobacteriaceae > Hoyosella. The sequence continues at coordinate 115,068 of NZ_JAPEIQ010000039.1, read as the reverse complement.
CTCGATCGCGTGGAAGAGCGTCGCCCCCAGACTGAAAACATCGGACGCGGGAGTGGGTTCGGCGCCGCGAGCGACCTCGGGGGGCAAGTACGCGGCGGTACCGGATACGAGCCCGGCGGCGGTGAGGGTAACGTCGCCCATCGCTTTGGAGATCCCGAAGTCGGTGATTTTGGCGACACCTTGGTCGCTGATCAGGATGTTTCCGGGTTTGACGTCGCGATGGACAATACCGGCCGCGTGTGCGGCAATGAGCGCATCCGCGACCTGCTCACCGATACGCGCGGCCTGCTGCACGGGCAGCACGCGGCGCTCTGCGAGCACCGCCGCGAGGCTGCGTGATGCGAAATACTCCATGACGAGGCATGGATTGCCCTCATGCTCGGTGATGTCGTATACCACGATGGCGTTGGGGTGATGAAAGCGAGCAGCGTTGCGTGCTTCCCGCACCGCCCGCTGCTGAACCAGGGCACGTTCACCATCGGTGAAACTGGGCTGAATGGGGATTTGCTTCACCGCGACGGAACGTTCAAGACGCTGGTCAACGGCCCGCCAAACGACTCCAGCGCCGCCGCTGCCGATTCGTTCGGCCAGGCGATAATGCCCAGCAACCAGCTGACCGGCTTCGATAGCATCCACCCCGCATGTACGCCTACTCGTTAGCTGAAGCTTGTGCCCCAGCGATAGCTGACCGCGCGTCCGCGCACGCTTCAGGCGAGTGTACTGCGGAGGACGGCCGCAACGAGCGAAGCATGGGCTATCTCACCGGAGCGGCGCATTCCAGCAGGTACAGAGCGGTCTCCACTGCTTCACCTGCGGTCACTCCGCCACCACCAACCGGGTCCTCCCAGTAGTCAGGCCCATACGCCAGAGCGCTTCCCACGTTCCCAGGTTGCCAATCCATCGCGTTCTCCTCGAATGTCCGGGTACAGCATTCACGGTAGGGAGTGAGAACCGACGGCCCAAGAGCCGAAAGAGACAAGGTTGGAGGGACATTTGGCCCTAGCAAACGGGGTCTATGGAGCGCCCTGCCGCGGTTGGGCAATTGTGAAGGATCAGGGTGCCGACAGCACCCAATTTCTACCGGATTTCGTGGAGCCCGAAAACAAGTAACCGTGCCCGGTAGGGTTCGGTTACTCAAGGTCGCTCATGTGAGCACGGAGTGGGCGCAGAGGGATTTGAACCCCCGACCACTGGTGTGTAAGACCAGCGCTCTACCACTGAGCTATACGCCCGCCATTGCCGCCTGAGCTTCAGGCGCTGCTTGAAGAGGGTAGCGCGTTGAGCGCATTCTCCCAAGCTGACTGGTCACGGGGTACGCCAGGCGGTCCCGCTTCCACAAATCTGATCGTGCCCGCCACGTCGATTACGAACGTCCCACGGTTTGGCATGCCACTGCGTTCATTCAGCACACCGTATGCGGACGCCACCTGGCCGTGCGGCCAGAAGTCGGACAGAACGGGAAATAGGTAGCCCTGGCCCGCCGACCAAATCTTGTGCACCGGTGGCGCGCTGACCGAAATGGCGAGAATCTCGGTGGTTTGGTTCTGAAAAACGGGCAAATTGTCGCGCACCTGTCCAAGCTCACTTTGACAGGTGCCAGTGAAGGCGAGCGGAAAGAAGACCAGCAGGACATTCTTTTGGCCGCGAAACCCTGAAAGCGTGACCATCTGGTTGTTCTGGTCGCGCAAAGTGAAGTCAGGTGCCTGATCTCCGATGGCTAAGCCCATCAGCGCTTCCCGACCCGGGCCCTCGGCTGCACGAGTCGTGCACCCATCCAGGGACCAAGGTTGACAGTTGACGTCTGAGTAAGACCGGCAGTGGGCGCGGACTCGGCGATCTCGCTAGGTTCGACATGACCTGGCCTGCCGGTTTTCGGGGAAAGCACCCAGATAAAGCCATCATCCGACAGCGGCGCAATTGCGTCCATCAGGGCGTCGACAAGGTCACCATCGCCGTCACGCCACCACAGGAGGACCACGTCCACGACCTCATCCGTGTCCTCATCTGCGAGCGCGTCACCGCAGGCTGCTTCAACGGAATCACGAATGTCATCACTTACATCGTCGTCCCAGCCGAGTTCCTGAACCACCATTCCGTTGGTTATGCCCAGTCGCTCCGCGTATGTCCGAGCATCCGTCCCGGCCACGTTATTGGTTCCTCCTGTTCGTGGGGTTTTCTTGCTTTGATAATCACCCTTGGGCCGGCAGAATGCATCCCCCGGGCCCCAAAAGTTTCGAAGATTTTTCCGGCAACCGCAGCTGTGCGGTCGAGAACTGTACTTCGCGGGCGTTTCCCCAGCATAAGGGCTGCGGGTGCAACGGCTAACGCCTCATCGCTGACGGTGAATGTCGCGAGTGGTGCCGCAGGCGGTGCCACAAACTCAAGACGAACACGCGTGCAGCGAGAGCCGCCGGAACCCGCAGGGTCTCCAGCCGTCGTCCGCGGAGTGCACGGCACGGCGGCCCGTTCACGCCTGTTCACGAGCGTCACCCTACCCCTTCGTGTTGCCAGGCGGCGAGAAATGTGCGGGTACGCGTCAAATCTCGGAGTTGCCCATCATGTGGGATTGCTACATCCACTATTTGACCAACCTCAATGGTGCGCCGGAAAGTAATCTAGGCGACAATTGGGGTTGTCCAAACCTTGTACAACCTCGGTCTGGATCGCCCCGCCCCGTCGCCGCGGACCCAACCAGGTCCAACGACCACGCCCACAAGGAGTGCCGACGTGCCTAACCAGATATCGCCCCGTAAAGATCGAGACCGTGTTCGCGTTATCCGCGAGGGCGTTGCTTCTTATCTGCCCGATATCGATCCCGATGAAACCTCTGAATGGCTTGAGTCGTTCGATGCGATGCTCTCCCATTCTTCCCCTGAACGCGGCAGATATCTGCTCCTGCGGCTTCTCGAGCGGGCGAACGAGCGGCGCGTTGCCCTTCCCGCTCTGACGTCTACTGATTACGTCAATACCATTCCCACTGAAAGGGAACCCTGGTTCCCGGGCGACGAAGAGGTCGAGCGAACCTATCGCCGCTGGATCCGCTGGAACGCCGCGATCATGGTGCATCGCGCGCAGCGCCCCGGCGTTGGTGTGGGCGGCCACATCTCGACCTATGCCTCGTCAGCGGCACTCTACGAGGTTGGGTTCAACCACTTCTTCCGCGGCAAGTCCCACTCAGGCGGTGGAGATCAGGTCTTCATTCAGGGGCACGCATCACCGGGCGTCTACGCGCGCGCGTTCCTCGAGGGACGGCTGACGGCAGATCAGCTTGACGGCTTCCGGCAGGAGCACAGCCACGCCGGCGAGGGCGGCGGACTACCGTCCTACCCGCACCCGCGGCTGATGCCCGAGTTCTGGGAATTCCCGACGGTCTCTATGGGGCTGGGCCCGATGAACGCGATTTACCAGGCGCGCTTCAACCACTACCTCCGCGATCGCGGCATCAAGGACACCTCCGACCAGCACGTGTGGGCATTCCTTGGCGACGGCGAGATGGACGAACCCGAGTCACGCGGACTTGTCCACATGGCTGCGCTCGAAGGCCTCGACAACCTCACGTTTGTGATCAACTGCAACCTGCAGCGCCTTGATGGACCGGTGCGCGGTAACGGGAAGATCATTCAGGAACTCGAGTCGTTCTTCCGCGGCGCGGGCTGGAACGTCATCAAGGTGATCTGGGGCCGCGAGTGGGACTCGCTGTTTTATGCCGATAAGGATGGCGCGCTCGTCAATCTGATGAACACCACCCCGGACGGCGACTTCCAGACCTACAAAGCAAATGACGGCAGCTACGTGCGTGAGCACTTCTTCGGCCGCGATCCGCGGACTAAGGAACTCGTCAAGGGCCTGAGTGACGCGGACATCTGGAACCTCAAGCGCGGTGGCCATGACTACCGCAAGGTCTACGCCGCCTACAAGGCCGCGACCAGCCACAAGGGCCAGCCTACGGTGATCCTTGCCCACACCATCAAGGGTTATCAGCTCGGCACCCATTTCGAGGGCCGCAATGCCACCCACCAGATGAAGAAACTCGCGCTCGACGATCTCAAGCAGTTCCGGGATCGCCAGCGCATCCCGATCACGGATGAGCAGCTGGAAAAGGATCCGTACCTGCCGCCGTACTACCACCCGGGCAAAGACACTCCGGAGATCGAATACATGCTCGAGCGCCGGAAGCAGCTCGGTGGATTCGTCCCGTCTCGCCGCAACAGCACCAAACCACTCCCCTTGCCTGACGACAAAACCTACGCGGCAGTCCGCAAGGGTTCGGGGAAGCAGGAGGTTGCCACCACGATGGCGGTGGTGCGCCTCTTCAAGGAACTCCTCCGCGACAAGGAAATTGGTAAGCGGATCGTGCCAATCATCCCCGACGAGGCGCGGACCTTCGGTATGGATTCGTGGTTCCCGTCCCTGAAGATCTACAACCGCCACGGCCAGCTGTACACATCGGTTGATGCGGAACTCATGCTCGCCTATAAGGAGTCCGAAGCGGGCCAGATCCTGCATGAGGGCATCAACGAGGCCGGTTCCACCGGTTCGTTCATCGCAGCCGGCACGTCGTACTCGACGCATGACGAGACGATGATCCCGATCTACATCTTCTACTCGATGTTCGGGTTCCAGCGCACCGGCGACAGCTTCTGGGCAGCCGCAGACCAGATGGCACGCGGCTTCGTGCTCGGCGCGACCGCTGGCCGCACCACGCTGACCGGTGAGGGCCTGCAGCACGCAGACGGCCACTCGCACACGCTGGCTTCGACCAACCCGGCCTGTATCGCGTACGACCCCGCTTTCGGGTTCGAGCTCGCCCACATCGTGAAGGACGGCCTGCGGCGCATGTACGGGCCGGAGGCCGAGAACGTCTTCTACTACATCACCCTGTACAACGAGCCGTTCGTTCAGCCCGCTGAGCCGAAGGATCTCGACGTCGACGGCCTCCTCAAAGGCATGTATCGCTACGCGAAGGCCGAGAAGGGCAAGTACAAGGCCAATATCCTCGTGTCCGGTGTCGCGGTGCCGTGGGCGCTGCGTGCGCAGGAAGTGCTCGCCAAGGAATGGGACGTCGCAGCGGACGTGTGGTCGGTGACCTCATGGACCGAGCTGCGCAGGGATGGTCGCCGCACCGAGGACGAGGCGCTGCGCGACCCGTCCGCGAAGAAGCGTGAGCCGTATGTGACGAAGGTGCTCAAGAAGGCGGACGGACCGTTCGTCGGTGTTTCCGACTGGGAAAGCGCAGTACCTGACCAGATCCGCACCTGGGTTCCGGGCCACTACGTGACTCTCGGCGCCGATGGTTTCGGCTTCTCCGATACCCGCCCAGCAGCACGCCGCTACTTCAACATCGATTCGGAGTCAATCGTCGTTGGCGTGCTCAACGCACTCGCGGATGAGGGCTCGATCGATCGTGACGTCGCGGCGAAAGCGGCACGCGAGTACCGGATCGACGACGTAGCCGCCGCACCTGAGCAGACGTCAGATCCTGGCGTCGCGTGATTCCGGCTGCCAGCGGGGTACTGTCACGAGTATGTCAGCGTGACAGTACTCGCGCCGATAGGCGGCAGCACGTGATGAGGGGTGTATGACCGGAAGGCCACGAGGCGGGCGCAGCGACGACGCTGCGCCCAGTCCTTCGCCCGGCGGCCAGCACGGGGCGAACGCCAACCCACTGTCCGACGCACTTTTGAGGCGCGTCAAACAGTATTCGGGCCGGCTTTCCACGGAAGCGGTCAACTCGATGCAGGAGCAACTCCCCTTCTTTGCTGATCTTGATGCTGACCAGCGCGCCACCGTGCACTTGCTGGTGCAGAGTGCAGTCTCGAACTTCGTGGACTGGCTGCGGGACCCGGACCGCGATATCTGGAAGACGGTTGATTCGTTTCGCGTCGTGCCGCACGATCTCGCCCGGCGTGTGACACTGCGCCAAACCGTCGAGATGGTACGGGTCGCGATGGAGTTCTTCGAGCGGTGGCTGCCGCTGATGACCCGAAACGAACAGCAACTCGCCGCGCTCACCGAAGCCGTTCTGCGGTATCGCGTGGAAATCGGCTTCGCCGCGGCGGCCGTATACGCCTCAGCCGCCGAGTCGCGGGGCGCGTGGGACACGCGGCTCGAAGCGCTGGTGGTCGACGCGGTGGTGCGCGGTGATTCCGACTCTGCGATGCTGTCGCGGGCGGCCACCCTCAACTGGGACGCCAACGCGCCAGCGACCGTGATCGTCGGCACGCCGCCTCCCGGCAGCGGTGTTTCGGCCGTCAGTAACGTGCACAACGCCGCGGAAAAGCACAACCGTTCGGCACTCTCGGTGGTTCAGGGCTCCTCCCTCGTTGCGATAGTGAACGGTGAACTCGAGCCGCGCAGCAGCTTCACGACGGAGCTACTGCACGCGTTTTCTGACCAGCACGTCGTCATCGGCCCGACGGCCAAGACGCTCGCCAGCGCGCATACAAGCGCACGAGAGGCCCTGAGCGGATTGCGGGCCGCCCCCGGATGGCGTTCCGCCCCCAGACCGGTGCTCGCTGCGGACCTTTTGCCAGAACGCGCACTGCTCGGCGACCCCGCCGCGGTGCGTGCCCTGAATGCCCAGATTGTGATTCCGCTGGCCAAGGCGGGTAATGCCCTCGGCGAGACGCTCGACGTGTATCTGGATACCGGCGGCGCTGTCGAGGCGTGCGCCCGAATATTGTTCGTTCATCCAAATACCGTCCGCTATCGACTGAAGAAAATCACCGAGATCACGGGGCGGGATCCGGCGAATCCGAGGGACGCTCACGTCCTCCGCGTGGCCGAATCCGTGGGGCGTTTGATTCGCTCTGATGCAGAACCGTTACTTCAGTTCCCAGATCTCACTTCAGTAACACTGTGAATTAGATTGCTGTAACGCTGCAGGTGGGTGCGGCGATGAACGCCTGGTTTCGGAAGCTTTTGTAGGAACCCTACAAAACAGTTGTTCAAGGTTGGTACCCAAAAGCACCTGAGAAAACCCTGAACAGGGTGTTCTCTTATCAACGTGATCGCACTACTCGCTCCAGGACAAGGCGCTCAGACGCCTGGAATGCTCACGCCGTGGCTCGAGCAGCCGGGCGCCCTTGATCGCGTTGCACGCTGGTCGAAGGTCACTGGGCTTGATCTCGTCCGGCTCGGCACCACTGCCGGGGCGGAGGAAATCACTGACACCGCCGTCACCCAGCCCCTTGTTGTCGCCACCGCACTGCTCGCGTTCGAGGAACTCGAGCAGACCGGCGCCACCGAGGATCCAGCCTTCGCCAAGCTCACAGCAGGCCATTCGGTTGGCGAACTCGCCGCGGCCGCGATAGCAGGCGTCATCTCCACAGACGACGCAGTTGATCTCGCTGCCCTTCGCGGACGCGCAATGGCACAAGCATGTGCACTTGAACCGACTGGCATGACGGCCGTACTCGGCGGTGTCGAAGAAGACGTGCTCGCACGTCTTGGCGAACTCGGCCTCGAAGCGGCAAACCGCAACGCCAAGGGTCAACTCGTCGCCGCCGGTAAGCTCAGCGCACTGGCTGAACTCGCCGAGGCTCCGCCTGCCCGGGCCAAATTGCGTCCACTGGCTGTCGCGGGCGCTTTCCACACCAGGTTCATGGCGCCCGCACGGGACGCCGTGGCAGAAGCCGCCGCATCAATCCCGACCAACGATCCGGTGCGTGTGCTTCTGTCGAATGCGGACGGCACATCCGTGACGACAGGACGCGGCGCGCTCGATGCAATCGTCGAGCAGATCACGCGACCAGTCCGCTGGGACCTCTGCACCGCCACGATGATCGAACTCTCGGTCGCTGGCCTTGCCGAACTTCCCCCAGCAGGCACGCTGACTGGTATTGCCAAGCGCGAGATGCGGGGCGTCCCGCAGACCGCTCTGAAGACGCCTGGAGAACTCACCAGCGTCGGCATGCTGGCGCAGCAAGCCGCCTGATCGCCGCAATTACTTACCCACACAATGACTCCCCCGCGAACGACTGCGCGGGGGCACTGAAGAAGGGAGCCATTCTCCATGGCCGCAACCCAGGAAGATATCGTCGCCGGTCTTGCTTCGATCATCGAAGAGGTCACCGGGATCGAGCCCAGTGAGGTGACGATCGAGAAGTCCTTCGTTGACGACCTTGATATCGACTCCCTGTCGATGGTGGAGATCGCCGTCCAGACCGAAGATAAGTACGGCATCAAGATCCCCGATGAGGATCTGGCTTCGCTGCGCACCGTCGGCGATGCTGTCAACTACATCCAGAAACTGGAGGCGGAGGGTGTTGAAGGCGTGAACACCGAAGCCCTCAAGGGAGCAAGCGAGAGCTGACCGTGACCGATCCCGCTCTATCACCCCAGAACTCCCATGGTGCCGGGTCCACGAGGCCCGGTGTCGTTGTCACCGCCATGTCGGCTACCACGTCGATCGCCAGTGACATCGAACGCACCTGGAAAGGCCTGCTCGCGGGCGAGAGCGGAATCGTGGCGCTCACCGATCCCTGGCTTGAAGAGCTCGGTATGCCAGTCCGGATCGGTGGGCGCCTCAAGGTTCAGCCCTCGGACTCCTTGACCAAAGTCGAGTCGCGTCGCAATGACTTCGTCGAACAGCTCGCGCTCGTCGAAGGCCGGAAGGCTTGGGCAGAGGCCGGTTCACCAGAAGTTGAGAAAGAGCGCCTCGGCGTTGTGATCGGCACCGGTATCGGTGGCGTCGACACACTTGTGCGGTCGAACTTCGCCTTGCGCGAAGGCGGTGCCCGCAAGGTATCGCCCATGGCCGTGCCCATGATGATGCCGAACGGTCCAGCGGCAACGATCGGGCTGGAAGTCGGAGCACGGGCAGGCGTCCACACGCCTGTTTCCGCGTGTGCGTCAGGCAGCGAGGCGATCGCACAAGCCTGGCGAATGATCGTCGACGGTGACGCCGACGTTGTTGTCGCTGGTGGCGTCGAGTCGTTTCTCGACCCCATGGCAATCGCCGGGTTCTCGATGATGCGCGCGATGAGCACTCGCAATGACGACCCAGCGGGCGCATCCCGGCCGTTCGACAAAGACCGCGACGGATTCGTCTTCGGCGAGGCAGGCGCGATTCTTATCCTCGAGCGCGAGGAGTTTGCCCGCGCCCGTGGCGCTACCATCCACGGTCGCGTCCTCGGTGCGGGGATCACCTCCGACGGCTTCCACATCGTCGCGCCTGAGCCAGAAGGCACAGGCGCAGCTCGTTCGATGAAGAAGGCTATGGCTGTCGCCGGTGTCACACCCGAGGAAGTCAGCCACGTCAACGCTCACGCCACGGCTACCCCTGTGGGAGACATCGCTGAGTCACGGGCAATCAATGCCGCAGTGGGACAGCATCCCGCCGTCTACGCTGCAAAGTCCGCGCTCGGACACTCCATTGGCGCGGTCGGCGCACTGGAATCGATTATCGCGATTCTCAGCCTGAAGGAAGGGGTTATTCCCCCGACCCTCAACCTCGAGAATCAGGATCCTGAGATCGACCTCGACGTGGTCGCAGGCGGACCCCGCCACGGGACGTTCGATGTCGCCATCAAGAACTCGTTCGGGTTTGGCGGCCACAACGTCTCGCTCGTTTTCGCCCGTCCGTAGCAGAGCAGCTGTCGCGCTTTGCAGCTGCAGCAGCAAAGCGCGACAAGTTGTAACAGACAACGAGACTTATCAGACATATTTATTGAACGCAGTTCACACGGACTGGGATTTGGAGGAGCGATGACCGTCTTGGCGCCGAGGACAACTCGCGACACGGCCCCCGACCCTCGAGACCCCATGGATCGGCTCGCTCGATTCTTCGATCCTGGCTCCGTCACCCTCCTGAGTCCCCGCGACAACTCAGGTGTACTTGCCGCTGAAGGCCTCGTCGACGGCGTCCGCGCCATTGCTTATTGCACCGACGGCACCATCATGGGCGGCGCCATGGGTATCGACGGCTGCGCGCATATTGTCTCCGCAATCGACACCGCACTCGCCAGAAAGCTGCCTGTGGTTGGCCTCTGGCATTCCGGTGGGGCTCGGCTCGCCGAGGGAGTCGAAGCGCTGCACGCCGTGGGCCGCGTTTTCGAGGCGATGGTGCGCGCGTCAGGCCAAATTCCACAGATCTCCGTAGTCCTCGGTCCCGCCGCGGGTGGAGCGGCATACGGGCCCGCTTTGACAGACGTCGTCATCATGGCGCCCGCCAGCCGGGTATTCGTGACCGGACCGGACGTTGTGCGCTCCGTCACCGGTGAATCCGTCGATATGGAAGCACTGGGCGGTCCCGCCACGCACACCCGCAAGTCGGGGGTAGCGCACATCGCGGCCGCCGATGAGACCGATGCAATGGCACAGGGGCGCAGTCTCGTATCGCTGCTCGCCGACCAGGGTGAAATCGACATGGCCGCGGCAGCACATGGTGACTCCGATCTGAAAGCACTGCTCCCCGAGTCGAACCGCCGTGCCTACGACATCCACCCCATCATCCGGCAGCTGCTCGACAGCGTCGAGACGGGACTCGGCTCGGATGCCGAATTGTCGTCCTTTATCGAGCTGCATGCTAAGTGGGCGCCCAACATCGTCGTCGGTTTCGGGCGCCTCGGTGGCCGCACCGTCGGCATCCTCGCCAACAATCCCCTCCGCCTCGGAGGATGCCTCAACTCCGAGAGCGCCGAAAAGGCGAGTCGATTCGTTCGGATGTGCGACGCGTTCGGCGTTCCGATGGTGGTGCTCGTTGATGTTCCCGGTTATCTCCCGGGCGTCAGCCAAGAGTGGGAAGGGGTAGTTCGGCGCGGCGCAAAGCTCCTGCACGCGTTCGCCGAGTCGGTAGTTCCCCGGGTGACACTGGTGATCCGCAAGGCGTATGGCGGCGCCTACATCGCGATGAACTCGCGGGCTCTCGGCGCCACCAAAGTATTCGCGTGGCCGGACGGCGAGGTAGCCGTCATGGGAGCGAAAGCTGCCGTCGGCATTCTGCACAAGCGTGCCCTCGCTGCTGCGGCCACAGATGAAGAACGTGAAGCGCTGCACGATCGTCTCGCGGAAGAGCACGAACGCATCGCTGGCGGAGTGAGCCGCGCAATGGACATCGGGGTAGTCGACGAACTGATCGACCCGCGCGAGACGCGGAGTCGGCTTGCGCGCGCGATTGCGGAAGCACCGCACCGGCGCGGTGAGCACAAAAACATCCCGCTCTGAGCTGTCGCCGCAGTTCAGCCGACCCTGCGCGTGACCCAGGTGACTTCTGCGCCGTCACTTGCTGCACGGAACGGCTCAAGCTCGTCATCCCACGATGTGCCGAGTTCTGTGTGCAGAGCCTCTGCCAGATCGTTTGACCTGGCAGCGATAAGCGCCTTCAACCGCATCTCCGGTATTACCGTGTCCCCGTTTGCGCTCATAGTGCCACGCCACAGGCCCAGATCGGGCGTGTGGCAGAAACGCTCGCCGTCGACGCCTTCGCTGGGGTCCTCGGTGACTTCGAATCGCACTTGCGGCCAGGCCGCGAGCGCGCTGGCCAAACGGCTGCCTGTGCCCACCGGGCCCGTCCAGTTGATGGTCGCGCGCATGTTGCCATCCGCCATAGGTTGCGGAGACCAGCGAACCTTCGCACGGCAACCGAGCGAAGCAGCAAGCACCCAATCCAAATGCGGGCACACCTCCACTGGTGATGCGTACACGTATACGACACCTGTCGTTGCGTCAGCCACCTGGCACACTGCCGACACTTAAGCACCTCCGGTTATCTGGAACAGACGAGGAACGTCTTCCCCAAACGGTCCTCTCGCCAGCCGAAGGCTCAGTGCAGCCACTCCGAATCACTGTGACAGCTGTTAGCGGAGTGCTTGCTGATGCACACAGTCTGCCGTGACTTCTCTAATCGCGCTAGTGTTTCGATGAAAATTCGTTACGAGTCTGAGATTTCACTGAGAATGGCGTCGCTCAATTCCGGCCACAGCGGCTTTGCCCACTCCCCGAAGTCGCGGTCAGTTAGCACCACTAAGGCAACCTCAACCACTGGGTCCACCCAAAGAAACGTCCCCGATTGACCGAAATGACCGTAAGTTTCCGGGGAATTAGTCAAACCCGTCCAGTGTGGGGCTTTATGGCCCCGAATTTCGAATCCCAGCCCCCAGTCACTGGGCCGCTGCATACCGAATCCCGGCACTACTCCGTCAAGCCCGGGGAATTGGACACGTGTTGCGTCCCTCAGTGTTTCAGGCGCAAGCAACTGTGGATGCAAAAGTTCGCGAGCGAAACTCGACAAATCGCTCAGCGTCGACACGGCGCCGTGTCCAGCCGGGCCTTCCAGCGCGGTCCGCGACATACGCAGTGGTTCGAATACCCCCTGCTCGAGGTACTCGGGAAACGCGATTCCAGTCGCTGATTCGATATGTTCGGCTAAGACTTCGTAACCGGAACTCGAATAAATCCGTTTTGTCTCGACCTTTGCTTGTGTCCGTTTCTCACCAAATGCGAGGCCCGCCGAATGCGCAAGCAAATGGCGCACAGTGGCGCCGTCAGGCCCGGCAGGATCATCTAGACCGATCGCGCCTTCCTCCACTGCGAGAAGCGCACCGAACGCCACCAGCAGTTTGGTTACCGACGCGAGCTTGAAGACCTGATCTGCCGGGCCAGACTCCGCCAAGACCCGTCCCGGAGTGACCACCGCCGCGGCGGCGTTCGGAACTGGCCACGTTTCGATCTTTTCAAGCGACTGCACGGCCTCAACCTTATCGACTCGCACAGCCAATTTCCTCTCGGCTAGCCACCCATCGGCATCGTGGGCATCGGTGGCAACTCGGGCGCCGGGGCCAGGATATCGAGATACATACCGCCCGCCAGGAACAAGCCAATCACGCCAAGCACCACACCGCTCAAGGCGACAGCCTTCACCCATGTGTGCTCCGTGCGTCGCGCGAAGACTCCCAGGAGAAGCGCCCCGAGGACGATCGCCACCACCGCGAAAATTCCGTTCACCAGAACGGCAGAATTCCATGGCGCGCTGTATATCGACTCGATCTCGTCACCAACCACGCCGGTCGCCGCATCGATCTGGCCGATCAGTTCCTGACGGAAGCGCATCATGTCAGCAAGCGGAGTGCCGAGTATCGACGCGAGACCTAGCCCCGCAGCGACCACAGCGCCAGCGCCGCTGGCCACCGTGCCGGCGGCTTTACCGCGCTCCGACTGCGCCGCAGGCGCCGGGGCCGTCTCCTCTTCAGCGGGTGGCTGTGCGAATTCAACGTTGCTCGTGTTGTCTGAAGTCATCGGCGGCGAGTGTAGGGGCTGAACTTAAGACGAAGATAAGCGGGCGGACGCAAAACACGCACGAGACGGCGGAACTGTGTGGGGCGGGCGGGGCTCGAACCCGCGACCAGCGGATTATGAGTCCGCGGCTCTAACCGACTGAGCTACCGCCCCCAGCAGGCGAAAACTACCATACACAGGCTAACGGGCTCCCCGCCGCATGGTGGAGAGCCCGTTTCGGCTCCTCCGGCTGGACTCGAACCAGCAACCGTCCGATTAACAGTCGGATGCTCTGCCAATTGAGCTACGGAGGATTGCACCTAACCCGCGAACGGGCCTTGCCGACTTTAGCGCATCCTCCCCCCTGAACGCCAAATCACGAGGAAGACGGTGTCATTGCCCCGCCGCCGCGATTCGTCAGGCAAGATGGACCTGACAGCATGGTTGGTTAAATGCACCGAAGTGCGGGAGGCTTTCACTGATGATTGGTCTGTTGGTCGGCGTCGCTGCGGGGTACGTGCTAGGCACCCGCGCTGGTCGTGCACGATACGAACAGATCAGCCGCACAGCCCGTACCGTCGCGACAAGTCCCGCCACGAAGAAGGCCATCGAGATCGGCCGGCAGAAGCTCGCAGACGCGCTGAGCACCACGCCGAAGCTCGAACGCATCGCCGATATCGACGACACTACGTCGGTCTACGCGCCGCACGAGTCAGCGCAAAGTCAAGGTCACGCGCGCAACGGAGCGGCACGCTAACCGCAGTCAGCTACAGCACACCGCCCTCAACCCCATCTCCGACGGCTTTCTGGAGCAAGCTGCGCCGATACTCCTCCAGCGCGACGAGGTCACCGAACAGCGCGTGGTACTCGCTGGGGTCCTCGCTTGGCGACATTCGCTGCAGTCGCGACTTGAGGTCGGCGATCTGGCGGCCCACCCACACCTCCTGCAGGCGCGCTAGCACCCCACCGACGTACCTCGGCACGCTTTCCTCGTCCACCGGCATAGATTCGACAGCCAGTTCCGACACGAGCGGCTGCAAGGGCGAATCGTCAAGGCAACGAGTTACCGCGTCGAGCCACGCGGCACCCCCAAGCCCGCTGCCCGCACCACCCGCGTCCGCCATCGCGCGACGAACACGCAGGTACGACGGATGCGTAAAAGACTCATCCGGGAGCGAATCGAACACGGTCCCCGCGATGGCAGGGTATTGAAGACCAGACTTGAGGGCTTCACGTTCAGGCCACAGCGCGGGATCACGCGGATCGGGGCGAATCACACCTGCGCCGCCGTTCTGGCCAGCCTTCGGTAGTCGCCCATTCTGCAGTACCGGGGCGCCGGCGCTCGGCTGCTGTGCTTGTTCGCGTACGCGCTGGCGCACCTGGGCTTCCTTTTCCCAGCCCACCCATTCGGATAGCTGCCGAGCGTAGTCGTCACGCAAGGTGCTGTCCTTGATCTTCGCGACCACAGGGACCGTGCGACGCAGCGCCTCAACACGGCCTTCCGCAGTGTCGAGGTCGTGCTCAGCCAAGATAGAACGCACAACAAACGCGAAGAGCGGAGTCCGGCGGGCCACAAGGTCTCGCACCGCGGCGTCTCCGCGATCAGCCCGCAGCTCGCACGGATCCATCCCAGCGGGCGCGACCGCGACGAAGGTCTTGCCGGCGACCTTCTGATCCCCCTCGAAGGCTTTCAGCGCTGCTTTCTGGCCCGCCTCGTCTCCGTCGAACGTAAAGATGACCTCGCCGCGGAAATAGCTGTCATCCATTAACAAGCGCCGGAGCAAACTTAGGTGTTCATCCCCGAATGCGGTGCCGCAGGCAGCTACCGCCGTGGTCACACCAGCGAGGTGCATGGCCATGACGTCGGTGTAGCCCTCGACAATGACGACCTGGTGCGACTTCGCTATCTCGCGCTTAGCTAAGTCGAGGCCGAAAAGAACCTGCGACTTCTTGTACAGAGCGGTCTCCGGCGTATTGAGATACTTGGCTTGCGCAACATCGTCATCGAAGAGCCGCCGGGCGCCGAACCCGATCACTTCACCCGCGAGATTCTTGATGGGCCACAGCAACCGGCGATGGAATCGATCGATGGGGCCGCGCTTGCCTTGCTTAGACAGGCCAGCCGCTTCGAGTTCCTTGAATTCGAAGCCCTGCGCCATTAGATGCTTCGTCAGACTGTCCCACCCGCTGGGCGCATAGCCGCAGCCGAACTGTGCAGCTGCCGCCGCATCGAAGTGCCGTTCCTTCAAATAGGTGCGCGCAGGCTCGGCCTCTGGACTGACGAGCTGGCCTGCATAGAACTGCTGTGCCGCCGCGTTCGCAGCGACGAGCCGTGCCCGAGTCCCCCGGTCACGCTGAACCGACGTGCCGCCACCCTCGTACGTAATGCGATATCCGATCCGGTCCGCTAGCTGCTCAACCGCCTCGGTGAAACTGATGTGTTCGATCTTCTGCAGAAAGGAATAGACATCTCCGCCCTCCCCACAGCCGAAGCAATGGAAATGACCGTGTGTCGGCCGCACATGGAACGACGGGGTCTTCTCATCGTGGAACGGGCACAAACCCTTCAGCGAGGCGCCAGCACGCCGTAGCGATACATACTCCCCGATGAGTTCGTCGATCACAATCTGGTCGCGGATCGCCGCGATGTCTCGATCAGGAATGCGCCCAGCCACGCGACGAGTGTACGGCGTTCACCTCGGCTGCCACACCCGAGTCAGCCCCATGCCGCCTGAGCGCCGCGGCTGGCGCGGTCGAGCCGTTCGAGCCGGGATTCGGTGTACGAGGCGATTTGGTCGACGACCACCCGCGTGCGCTGCGCATCAGTTTCAGCGCGTTCCCAGTACGGCACGAACAACGGATCGAGCTCTCCAGGTGAGGTGTGCAAGAGGTACTGCGCCAGACGGTGGACCCGGTCACGTTCACGCTCTTGCTTGGCACGGTGGGCTGGGTCAGAGAAAACGAAGCGCAGCGCGACGGTTTTCAGAATCGCGACCTCTGATTCGACGATCTCCGGAATTAGCAGGTCACAGTCATATCGAGCAACCTTCATTCCGCCACATACTCTGCGGGTCTCTGCGATCGCAGCGGAAGCGAAGCGTCCAACAAGTTCACTTGTCAACCGCTTGAGTGAGACAGAGGCGTCGAGCGTCCCGTCGAACTTGTCAACCGCCTTGACCACGGGCAGTGACGCAAGCCGGTTTGCCGCCTCGATCAGAATGGCATCGTCGATGTCCCTGAACTCGCGGTGCCCAACAGCCGCGAGCACTTTCTGCTCGGCTGGATCAGCGAGACACCGCAGATCCAGCCGTCCTTCAATGACCCCGTCTTCCACGTCATGCACGGAGTAGGCGACGTCATCAGCCCAGTCCATGATTTGTGCCTCAAGGCATTTCTGGCGGTGCGGCGCGCCCGCGCGGAGCCATTCCAGGACGTGTGCGTCATCGTCATAGGCCCCAAACTTCGCGCCGGGTTCTGGGCGCGTCCACGGATACTTCGTCGCGGCGTCGAGCGCCGCCCGGGTCAGGTTCAGCCCCACACTCGCGCCTTCAGCGTCGAGCAGTTTCGGCTCCAGCCGTGTGAGTATTCGCAGGTTCTGCGCATTGCCCTCGAAGCCGCCGCAGCTTTCAGCCACCTCGTTCAGCGCTCGCTCGCCGTTGTGTCCATACGGAGGGTGTCCGATGTCGTGCGCCAGGCCAGCGAGATCGACGAGATCAGGATCACAGCCCAGACCATCCGCGATGCCCCGGCCAATCTGTGCGACCTCCAGCGAATGCGTGAGCCGGGTGCGCGGGGTGTCGCCCTGCTTCGGTCCGACAACCTGCGTCTTGTCTGCGAGCCGGCGCAGCGCCGCGGAATGCAGCACACGCGCACGATCCCTGCTGTACGGCGTGCGATGCTGCGACGATGTGCCCTCAAGCAGGGAGTTCTTGCTGCCTTCGAAGACACGGCGCTCCGCGTCGTGCTCGTTGTAGAGAGGGCCACGATCAGTCATTTGCCGCTCGCTTCTGTCGGTCCGAGACGCTCAAAGGCGCTCAAAGGCCGGGGACGCTCCGGAGTTCGTTCGAGGAATGGGTGAATTGGTAGTAAAGCAGAGCAGCAGTCTCTCGCGCGATTCCGCGGAACTGTGATTCTCTCGTGAGCACGGCGGGACCGGATCGCGCAGGAGCGGTCGTGGCGTCGAGGCCAGCATCGCTGGCCATGATCCGTGTCCGCAGTGAATGCCAGGGGTCAGTAGTGATGACCACTGAGGAGAGGTCCCGCGCGCTGAGTTCGCGCGCGATTGCGTGCACGCTTTCGAGTGTGTCCGCGCCCTCCTCGACGGCGAGCACATTGTCCGCTGGGATGCCGATTGTCGCGAGATATGTCTTTCCGGCTGCGGCCTCGGTGTAAACATCGCCCTCTTGCTTGCCCCCGACAGTCACGATGAGCGGGGCCACGCCCTGCTCGTACAAGCGAGCTGCCTGGTCGAGACGAGATTTGAAGACGTCGGAGGGCACCCCGTTGTACTGGGCCGCACCGAGGACGGCTATCGCGTCGGCTTGCGAATAGTCGTTGACTCTCGCGACCTGCCACACGCGCCCTGCGGTGCCGGCGACGAGCACAATCGCGATCACTACCGCGCCAACGAGCAGGCGGCCCAGCCAGCGCCCGATGAACGCTCCCACACATCCCCCACTTCAGGCAGCCACGACAGGGTCACTCAGACACCGCGGGCAGTTCACGTCGGACCGTACTAGTGTGCCAGCAACTTCTGTGATTGCACTTAACGCGAGTGTTACTACCTTCGGCTAGATTCGGAGCATGAGTCTCGGGGGAAACAACGGACCTGTCGGCGTGAGGCTGCGCACCCGCGCGCCGCTCGCGCTTGTCTGGGTCCTCGCACTCTTTCTGTGCCTGCCGGCAGCAGCCCAAGCAGAGCCCCCGCTGCGGCTTGATGACCGTGTCACCGACAACGTGGGTGCCCTCCGGGCAGGCGATGCGGAACGGATCCAGGAGGCCTTCGACGGCCTCTATGAGGAGCACCGGATCCGGATGTGGGTTGTGTACACGGATTCGTTTATGAATTTCGGCGGCGATACATGGACAGATGCGACCGCTGAGATCAGCGGTATGGGCAATAACGACGTTCTTCTAGCTGTCGCCCTGAGTGATCGCGAGTATTCGCTGAGCCTGCCGGAGACGATGGAGACCATCACCGGGGCCGAAGAAAACGCGATCAAACGCGATGATATCGAGCCCGCCCTGGGTGCTGCACGCTGGGCTGACGCGGCGATCGGCACTGCTGACGGCCTGGCCCGAGCGGCTGCCCCATCGACAACCAGTCCGATCCCAGTGCTGGTCGTGCTGGGCCTGGTCGGCGGCTTCATTGTCTTTCTCATCGTCCGGTCCAAGCGGCGCGCCAAGCGTGACCATCAGCGAGCAGTGTCCTCACTTGACGCCTTGGACATGACGGACCGCGCGGGCCTTGCCCGCATACCGGGTCCCGCGCTGGATGCGAAGTCGAAGCAGATGCTGAGAGAAACCGACGATGCCATACGGACCAGCGCGGAGGAACTGGCCCGCGCGCGAGAAGAGTTCGGTGATTCTGCGGTGGCACAGTTCACCACTGCGCTGACAGAGGCGCGACAGTCTCTGGCGCGGGCGTTCGAAATCCGCCAGCGCCTTGATGATGCAATACCGGAGACGCCGCAGCAGCGGCACCAGATGCTCGTCGACCTAGTCACAACCTGCGCGGCCGCTGACAAACAGCTCGATGCTCAGGTCGAGGCGTTCGATAAGAAGCGTGACCTGCTGCTCACAGCTCCCGAGCGCCTCGATGCACTCACCCAGGATGTCGTTGCGGTGACCGTTCGCATACCGGACGCGGAGAGTGCGGTCGAATCACTGCGCCAGCGGTTCGGAGCATCCGCGCTGGCCTCTATCGAACACAACCCAGCTCTCGCCGAGGAGCGGGTCGCACTGGGCGAAGAGGCGATCGCGGAGGCGCGGGCAGCGCTGAACCGTGGCGACTCGACGGCCGTAATCGCGGCCCTTCGGGCGGCCGAAGCCTCGGTAAGTCAAGCGCGCGATCTCCTCGAGGGAGTCACGCATGCTGAAACCGACATCCGGGACGCGATCACCCGGCTCCCCGGCGCGATGCGTGAGCTCGAGCAGGATCTTGAGCGTTCCCGCCAGTTCGGCGCCACGGGCGGCGAGGAACTCGCGGCGGTTCGGACCGCGGCTGAATCGGCACTTGCCAGCGCACGCAGCGCGCAAGATTCCGATCCGCTGGGGAGTTTGCAGCACATCGTCGAGGCAGATGCCGCGCTCGACGAGCTTCTCGCGAAAGCCCAGGAAACGACCGAACGCGAACAACACGCACGACGGACACTAGCCAACGATCTGCCCGCAGCCGAAGCGCACATCACCGCGGCACGCGACTTCATCACCACCCGGCGCGGCGCGATCAGTGCGGAACCACGCACCCGGCTGTCGGAAGCTGAGCGCCATGCTGGATACGCACGCCACATCGCCCAGTCCGACCCGGTCACGGCGCTCGAACATGCGCGAGCTGCGGTCCAGCTCGCGCAACAGGCCCTCGCTCGGGCGCGCAGCGAGGTTTCCACATGGGAACGGCAACAGCGGGTAACACCCAGCACCATGGGTGGTCCGGGTGGCGGCGGGTCGCTATCCAATGCCGTTGTCGGCGGCATGCTTGGCGGCATTCTCATGGATGCGATGCGCAGCGGAAGCGGCTCCAGGCACCGCTCCAGTGGTTTCGGCACCACCCGCTCTGGAGGCGCGCGCCGCACCAGCGGAAGTTTTGGCGGCTCCCGTTCAAGCGGTACACGCCGCTCGTCGGGTGTGAGTTCCCGGTCCTTCGGTGGTCCTCGCAGCTCTGGGCGGCGCACCAGCGGCGGGCGGTTCTGAGCCTCCCGGTCAGTCTCTCGTCACTGCCGAGTGGACCGTCCGCAGACGGCGCACGGTCCACTCGCTCAGTGATCAGACTCCGATCAGGTGCTTTGCGAGGTAACCCTCCACCTGGTCGATGGCGATACGCTCCTGCGCCATCGAGTCACGTTCGCGCACTGTCACAGCGTGGTCATCGAGTGTCTCGAAATCGACTGTGATACAGAACGGCGTACCGATTTCGTCCTGGCGGCGATAGCGACGCCCGATCGCACCAGCGTCGTCGAACTCGACGTTCCAGTGCTGACGCAGCCGCGCCGCGAGATCCTTTGCCTTCGGAGTGAGGTCGGCGTTTCGGCTCAACGGCAGAACAGCGGCCTTGACCGGAGCTAGCCGCCGATCGAGGCGAAGCACAACACGGGTATCGATGCCGCCCTTGGCGTTCGGCGCCTGATCTTCCGAGTAGGCATCGACCAGGAACGCCATGAGTGAGCGCGTCAGACCGGCAGCTGGTTCAATTACGTATGGGGTGTACCTGGTTCCGGTGGCCTGATCGTAGTAGGACAGGTCTACACCGGAGTGCTTCGCATGAGTTGAGAGGTCAAAGTCGGTCCGGTTCGCGACACCTTCGAGCTCTCCCCAGCCGCTGCCGTGGAAGCCGAACAGGTACTCGATATCGACCGTGCGTTTGGAGTAGTGCGAGAGCTTGTCTTTGGGGTGCTCGAAAAGCCGAAGGTTATCGGGATTGATGCCGAGGTCTGTGTACCAGGCCAGCCGGTAGTCAATCCAGTACTGATGCCAATCCTCATCAGTGCCGGGTTCGACGAAGAACTCCATCTCCATTTGCTCGAACTCCCGGGTCCGGAAGATGAAGTTGCCTGGAGTGATCTCATTGCGGAAGCTCTTACCGATCTGGCCGATGCCGAAGGGCGGTTTCTTCCGCGCCGTCGTCATGACGTTCGCGAAGTTCACGAAGATACCCTGCGCAGTTTCGGGGCGCAGGTAGTGCAGTCCTTCCTGGTCGTCAACTGGACCGAGGAAAGTCTTCATCAGACCGGAGAACGGCTTGGGCTCTGTCCAATTACCGGGCTGGCCGGTGTCAGGATCCGGAATGTCAGCGAGGCCGTTCGCGGGCGGTTTACCGTGCTTAGCCTCATAAGCCTCGAGGAGGTGGTCCGCGCGGTACCGCTTGTGCGTGTACAGCGACTCCACGAGTGGATCAGAGAATACTTCGACGTGCCCAGATGCTTCCCATACTTGACGCGGCAGGATGACCGACGAGTCGAGGCCGACGACATCGTCCCGGCTCGTGACCATGTTGCGCCACCACTGCTTCTTGATGTTTTCCTTGAGCTCGACACCAAGCGGGCCATAATCCCAGGCAGAGCGCGTGCCACCGTAGATCTCGCCGCATGGGAATACGAGCCCGCGGCGCTTGCAGAGGTTGACGACCGTGTCGATGCGGTTGGACTTGCCTGCCACTGAAGTAGCACTCCATCTCGTCGTTTGAGGTAACCCTGGGTTCGGTTCTGGTGTCCCAGCCCAAGCCAGTCTAGGCGGACTCGTGGACGTAGAGTAAACCGGCGCGTCGATCCATCGGCCTGCCTCGTTGACATGCGCATCAATGCATACAACAATGGATATTGTTTCCATTATCGGCAAGGAGAAGGCATCCTGAATACCTCGGGCTTGACATCTGGCGATGCTGCAGTGGACCCACAGCCCGCTGAGCACAGCGCGCCGCATCACGAGCACGGTGATCGCACGGCCCCAGCTGCCCCGATGCCGCCACAGCGCTCCCTCATCGCGGCCGGCGAACTGCTGCGCGCATTGGCAGCTCCCGTGCGCATCGCGATCGTTCTGCAGCTGCGGGAGTCCGAGCGCTGTGTTCACGAACTTGTTGACGCGCTCGGCGTCACTCAGCCACTTATCAGCCAGCATCTTCGTGTTTTGAAGGCCGCTGGCGTGGTGTTTGGGGAACGATCGGGCCGGGAAGTGCTGTACCGGCTGGTCGACGACCATCTCGCCCACATCGTGGTAGACGCTGTAGCGCACGCGGAGGAGGATTAATGACTGCCCCTACAGGCTCGCAACGTAAGGGGTCCGCACCGGCGATCGGGGTTCGGTCGACCCGCCAGCGCGCGGCGGTTTCCGCACTGCTTGACGATGTGGAGGAGTTCCGGTCCGCGCAAGATATCCATGACGAACTGCGCCGGCGCGGGGAGGGCATCGGCCTGACGACGGTGTATCGGACGCTGCAGTCGCTCGCTGAGACCGGTGCGGTCGACGTCCTTCGTACTGATAGCGGCGAGGCTGTCTATCGGCGCTGTTCTTCAGGCCACCATCATCACCTTGTGTGCCGAGACTGCGGTTACACGGTGGAAATCAAGGGTGATGAGGTGGAGCGCTGGTCGCACGCCATCGCCTCCGAAAATGGTTTCACCGATATCAGCCACATCGTCGAGGTGTTCGGAGTCTGCAAGGACTGCCAGGAGTCCTGAGCCGCCGCACGATCCTCGAATACCGCACATTTCCTCGGGATACCGCAGATTTCCGCAGGAAGTTTCCTGAGGCAATTCGGGGTATCCCGAGGAAATCTGGTCAGCGCACGGAGCTAAGACTTCACTCCCCCGAATCTTCGGTCCCGCGAAGCGTATTCGACGCATGCTTGCCACAGATCGCGGCGATCGAAGTCGGGAAACAGGGTGTGCTGGAATACAAACTCCGCGTACGCCGATTGCCACAGTAAGAAGTTCGACGTCCGCAGCTCCCCCGACGGCCGGAGAAACAGGTCGACGTCCGGCATGTCCGGTTCGTCAAGGTAACGGGCAAACGTCGCTTCGGTAATGCGCTCAGGGTTGATCTCGCCGGCAACTGCCCGTCTGGCGATCTCCCTGACAGCGTCGACAATTTCGGCACGGCCCCCGTAGTTCACACACATGGTGAGCGTCATCACGGTGTTGTCTTTTGTCAGCTCTTCCGCTATCTCGAGTTCGCGGATCACGCTGCGCCACAGGCGTGGCCGCCGTCCTGCCCAGCGAACGCGAACTCCCATCTCGTTCATCTCGTCGCGGCGCCGCCTGATGACGTCGCGATTGAAACCCATGAGGAATCGGACTTCTTCGGGACTGCGCCGCCAATTCTCCGTAGAAAACGCGTATGCAGAAAGCCACGGAATACCCATTTCGATGCAGCCGCACACCGCATCCATGAGGACTTCTTCGCCGCGTTTGTGCCCTTCGGTACGAGGCAGACCGCGCTCTTCGGCCCATCTGCCGTTACCATCCATGACCAGCGCAACGTGCTTGGGAACAAACTCCGCGGGCAGCGGCGGCGGCGTTGCACCCGAGGGATGCGGGTCCGGCGGCCGTACCGCGCGCACACCGGCATCGTCAGATGCCGCTTGCCAGGGGCTCCGTCGGCGAGGTCGCTGAGTCACGTTCTTCATCTTGCCCGACGGCACCGCTGACTACGGGAACCGGCTCGGTACTGCCCGGAGCGTGCGGACGGGAGCGCTCAATCAATGGCAGCGTCCGCAGCTGCCGCTCGAGATGCCATTGGAGGTGCGCGGCCGTTAGTCCGCTCGCTTGGCTGCGGATCTGACCGGGAGTCTGTTCAGCAAACGACCAGTCCCCCGAAACGAGTGCTTCCATCAGATCCAGCACACCCTGCGACGGTGTTGCTGCCCCCGGCGGGCGGCAGTGCACGCACACAGAACCACCAGCCGCGACGTGAAAGGCCCGGTGCGGCCCGCCAGCGCCGCAGCGCGCACAATCGCCGAGCGCAGGCGCCCATCCGGCGAGCCCCATTGCACGTAAAAGAAAGGCATCCAGAATCAGGCTGGTTTCCCGCTGCCCCTGCCCCACTGCCCGCAATGCGCCGACAGTGAGCTGATACAAGCGGGGCACCGGGGCATGTTCCTCACCGGCGAGCCGTTCGGCTGTCTCGAGAATCGCGCAGCTCGTGGTGTAGCGGCCGTAATCCTGCACAATGTCCGCAGCGAACGCGTCTACCGCATGGACCTGCGTGACGATGTCGAGGTTGCGGCCGGGGTGCAGCAGCACATCGACATGGTTGAACGGCTCAAGCCGGGCACCGAACTTCGACCTGGTACGCCTGATCCCCTTTGCAACCGCACGAACAATGCCGTGCTCCCGTGTGAGAAGTGTGAGAATACGGTCTGCCTCACCCAGCTTGTGCTGGCGCAGCACGACGGCGCAGTCCCGGTACAACCTCACCGCTACAGTGTCGCACTAAGCACTGACAATCCGAACTTCCCGCGCCTATTGCGGCACCCGGAACTGATAGCCAAAGCCACGAATCGCACGTATCCACTGCGGGTTCGCTTCATCATCGCCAAGGCGGCGGCGCAATCGGGCAATGTGCACCGTGAGGGTGTTGCTGTGGGTGCCCGATCCCTGCCAGGCGGCGTCGATGAGTTCCTGCCTGCTGATGACAGCGCCTTCCCGGTCTGCGAAGTACCGCAGCAAGGCAAACTCTCGAGGGGGCAGGCGCATGCACTCGCCGTCCAGCCACATCTGCGGCGTCACCGCATCGACTCGCAGCCTGCCAAGGTCGATCGCGTGTGGACGGGACTGCCACGCACCTCCCGCGCGGACGTACGACTGCAGCAGTGCGGGCAACTCACGCACGCGGTAAGGACGTGGAATCACGATGTTCGCGTGCCCGGCAGCGCGCGCCGCGAAGTCGCCCGAGTTGGCGTCAGCGCCCGCGAAAATCGGCAAGTCAGGTTCTGAGGCCCGCACGATCGACAAGAAGTCGAGCGTGTCGATCCGGCCCCCAACCTTGGCGGCGATCACCACGTCAGGCGCGATCCGGCCGACGAGGAGTAGCGCCTCGGCGGGTTCAGCACAGACGTGGACATCGAAGCCAAAACTGTTGAGCCCCTCGACGAGGTCGTCTACCACCCGCTCATCGTCATCTATCACGAGGATGGCCGGGCGAACACGAGCACTGCTGTCCACCGCACCCGCGTTCGCAACATGTAGGTCCATGTTCGCTACCACTGCCTGCCCACCGCCTGCTCTCGTAACCGCTAAAACCCTGGTCAGCCGAATCGGCCCGAAATGTAGGCTTCTGTGCGCTCGTCGCTTGGATTGCTGAAGATCTTGGCGGTTTCGTCGAACTCGACGAGGCGGCCCGTGCGGTCACCGTGCTCATCGGCTTCCGCGGTGAAGAACGCGGTGCGCTGCGACACGCGAGCCGCCTGCTGCATGTTGTGCGTGACGATGATGATCGTGAACTCTTTGGCGAGGTCATCCATGAGATCTTCGATCTTGAGCGTCGCGATCGGATCGAGCGCCGAGCACGGTTCATCCATCAGGATGACTTCCGGCTTCGTCGCGATCGCGCGCGCGATGCACAGCCGCTGCTGTTGTCCGCCGGACAGTGATAGCGCACTGCCCTTGAGGTTGCTCTTCACCTCGTCCCAGATCGCAGCCTTGCGCAGTGACTCTTCCACCAGGTCATCCATGTTGTCGACCTGCATTTTCGTCACGCGCGGTCCGTAGGCGACGTTGTCGTAAATCGACTTCGGGAACGGATTCGGCTTCTGGAAAACCATTCCGATGCGGCGGCGCACCTCTGCTGAGTCGACGCCCTCACCGTAAATATTCGTTCCCTCAAACCGAATCATCCCTTCTACCCGCGCACCGGGAACGAGGTCGTTCATCCGGTTCAGGCAGCGCAGCACCGTCGACTTGCCGCAACCGGACGGACCGATCAGCGCAGAAACCTCGTTGCGGTTGAACTGCATGTTGACGTCGCGCACCGCAAGGAAGTCCTTGTAGAAGACCTTGACATCATCACAGGTGATCGCCGGACCACTGCGGCTCACTGGCCGTGCAGCCTTCGCATGTTCGAGATCGATATGCATGCCCGGCGCCTTGGGGGTTAACGCCCTACCTGCGCGGGCAGTGCCGCCAGTCGAGACTGTGTGGGTCATTGGTGTTCCTCCTCGGATTTCGGTGGAGCGCTCGCCAGAGTTCCCGGGGTTCTTGGTGTCTCCCGGGTGTGCTTGGTCCTGCCGCGGCTCTGGCCGGGCGGGGTCAGCCGAATCGGCCACTGATGTAGTCCTCGGTGCGCTTGTTCGTCGTCTTGGTGAAGATATGTTCGGTGTCAGCGAACTCGACGAGCTCACCTGGTCGGCGATCGGCGTCGCCTTCCTCCACACTGAAAAAGGCCGTCTTGTCGGAGACGCGCGCGGCCTGCTGCATGTTGTGCGTCACGATGACGATGGTGAGAGTCCCAGCGAGTTCCCGGATCAAGTCTTCGATCTTGAGCGTCGCAATGGGATCCAGTGCCGAGCATGGCTCGTCCATGAGCAGCACTTCGGGTTCGACGGCGATAGCGCGGGCTATGCACAGACGCTGCTGCTGTCCGCCGGAGATTGCGGTGCCACTGTCCTTCAGCTTCTTGTACACCTCATCCCACAGTCCTGCGCGACGCAGCGACTGCTCGACGAGATCGTCCATATTGCCCCTGTAGCCGTTGAGGCGGGGACCGAACGCAACATTGTCGTAGATCGACATCTGGAAAGGGTTCGGCCGCTGGAATACCATTCCGATGCGGCGGCGCACCTCCGCGGCGTCGATATCGTCGTCGTAGATGTTTTCACCGTTGAACGCGATGGTGCCACCGACTGAGGTGCCGGGGATGAGGTCGTTCATGCGGTTGAGGCAGCGCAGCAGCGTCGACTTGCCGCAACCGGACGGCCCGATCAGCGCGGTGACCTGGTTGCGCGGAATGTCGAAAGTCACATTCCGCAGTGCCAGGAAGTTCCCGTAGGTGACGGAGCCGTCTTTGATCTGAAAGACCGGATCAGCCACGACACTGGTCCCAGCTGCTGGTTCCGTGAGATGTGCAGTCACGTCGTCATCCCTTCCGCTTGTTCGCACGGGCACCGATGATGCGCGCCGCGATGACCATGATGAGAACGAGGCCGAAAAGGCTGAGCGCGCCGCCGAACGCCCGCTCAATTCCAGGTTCGAACGCTTGGCGGGCGCCATCGTAGATCTGCAGCGGCACCGCGCCCTGGGGGTCTCCCTGCAATGTGGTGACAACCCACGAAGCGCCGAGCGCAGTAAGGATCAGCGGTGCTGTTTCACCGATTCCGCGTGCGATCGCCAGCATGACGCCCGTCGTGATACCAGGTGCCGCGGCAGGCAGTACGGTCCGGAGGATGGTCTGCGACTTCCCGGCCCCCAGGCCGAAGCTGGCGTTGCGCCACTCGTCGGGAACGAGCTTCAGCATCTCTTCGGCGGCCCGCGTGACGATGGGGAGCATGATGATCGCGATCGCTACAGCAGCGACGAATGTACCGAATCCCCACGTCACCCAGCCTGACACCAGCAGGCCGTAGACGAAGAGGCCCACGAAGATCGACGGAATACCTGTCATCACGTCCGTGAAGAAACGGATGACGAGCGCGAAACGACCGGTTCCGTACTCGACCAGGTAGATCGCGGTTGCGATACCCAGGGGAACCGCCATGGCGATCGCAAGCACCATGATGTAGAGGGTGCCGAAGAACCCTGCCGCGTACCCGCCGCCCTCGCGCCGGTAAGGCGGCTCATTCTGGGTGAAAAAGTCCCAGCCGATAACACCGTAACCGCGGTAGGCAACGTATCCGACAATCAGGAAAAGCGGCACCATCGCAACGATCATCGCTGCGGTCAGCAAACCTGTATTGAGCGAGTTCATCTTCGTGCGGCGCGGGGCGTTCCCCTGCCGGGCGCGCAGACTGCGGTGTCCGGTCGGCGTCGTGCGAGTTGCTAGCTGGGTGCTCATACTGCCGAATCTCCCGTCATGCGTCCCAGGCGCCACACCAGAAGACGCGCGAAAACGTTGATTGCCATGGTGACGACGAACAGAGCCACACCGATCGCCATGAGCCCGCGCACTGTTTCCGGTGAGGCATCCTGGAAGGTGTTGGCGATGTGGGCCGCCATCGTGTTGCCGGGCTGGGCGAGACTCGTGCTGATCGTCTGGGCACCTCCGACAAGGAAGAGCACCGCGACGGTCTCACCAAGCGCCCGCCCGAGGCCGAGCATCGTGCCACCGACGATGCCGGAGAAACTTGACGGCACGATCACCTTCCGCATGACCTCGAATCGGGTGGCCCCCAATCCATAGGCCGCGTACTGCTGATCGATCGAGTTGACGGCAAACACTTCCCGGAAGATGGCAGTCATGATGGGGAGGATCATGATCGCGAGGATGATCCCGGCGCTGAGGTAGCTAGTGCCGTACACCGGTCCTTCAAAGAGAAAGAACCAGCCGAATGCGCGCTCAAGCGGCTCCAGAACATAAGGCCGCAGAACATTTGGCATCAGCCAGAAAAAGCCCCACATACCGAAAATGATGCTCGGCACCGCAGCGAGCATTTCGACGGTGTACGACAGCGGGTTACGCAGCCGCGCGGGGGCGAGCTGAGTCAGGTAGAGAGCAACGCCGAGGGCGAGCGGCAGCGCGATGATGATTCCGATCACCGAGGTGATGATCGTGCCGTAGATGAATGGCCACGCGCCGTAGGTACCCGTGATTTCGTTACGCGAGTACCCGGCTTGCCATTCGGTTCCGAAGAGGAATCCGAAGAACCCTTCGTGCGCGAGGACCGGCCAGGCTTCCTGGACGGTGCGGATCACCATGAGCGCAAGGACGATGAGAACGGTGGTGCCTGCGATGGTAACGAGCCAGCGGAACATGGGATCCGCGAAGCGTGAGGAACTCCGATTCTTCAGATCGGGTCCGCTTTGTGGCGAGAGAACTGACATTCGATGGTGCTCCAGTATTGCGTCGGGATATGGAGGGCTGCGGATGCGGTCGATGCAGTCCAGCGCGGCCGGGTGTGTCACCCAGCCGCGCCGGCGCTACTGAATCCGCGTGCTCGTCACGTCGATCAGTTCTGGGAGTTGATTCGCTCGACCTGAGCCTGGACGCGCTCCTTCAGGGAGTCACCCATTGGGGCGTAGCCGAGTTCGAGCGCAAGCTCATCGGCAGCGTCGTCGGTCAGAACCCAGTTCCAGAACGACTTCAGCATCTCTGCGGTGTTGTCGTCATAGCCGCACTCGTAGACGAAGATCCAG
Source organism: Hoyosella sp. YIM 151337 (assembly GCF_026041215.1). Taxonomy (GTDB): domain Bacteria; phylum Actinomycetota; class Actinomycetes; order Mycobacteriales; family Mycobacteriaceae; genus Hoyosella. The sequence goes on along the minus strand of NZ_JAPEIQ010000039.1, from coordinate 85,855 downwards.
TTCGTGCCGGTGATCGGGTAACCGTCACCGCCGATGTTGTCGATGTCGAACTGGAAGGTGTCCGGGATGTCAGCGAGTTCAGACGCCGCGGTGGTCGCCTCGAGCGTCGGCGCGATGGCTTCACCGTCTTCGTTTACGACGTGCGCCGTGGCCATCCCGGTTTCGATGGCGTACGCCTGGTTGACGTAGCCGAGCGCGCCACGGTTCTGCTGCACCTGTGCGGCGACACCCTCGTTACCCTGGCCGCCGACAGTGCCGGATGCCCACTGGATCTCGGTGCCTTCGCCGTACTTGTCGGCCCACTCGTCGTTCTCGGTGCTGAGGTAGTGGCTGAAAACGTACGTGGTGCCGGATCCGTCAGAACGGTGAACGGGGATGATCGGCTGGTCAGGCAGATCCATGTCCGGGTTCAGTTCCTGGAGCTCAGGATCGTTGAAATTCGTGATCTGGCGGTCGTAGATCTTCGCGATCGCGTCGGAGGTCAGCACCATGCCGTCGAGCGCAGGATCATTGAAGGCGATAACCACCGAGCCGAAGATGACGGGGAACTGTACACCTTCGCAGCCGCGGGTCGTGGCGGCCTCATCGAGGTCCTCATCCGACAGGTAACGCTCGGAGGAACCGAAGTCGACGGTGCCGCGGATGAACTGTTCGATACCGCCGCCAGAGCCAATGCTCTGGTAGTTGATCCGGACTCCGGGCTCGACTGAGCCGTACTCTGCTGCCCATTCCTGGAACACAGGGTTAGGGAACGTGGCGCCCGCGCCGGTCAGGTTACCCCTGAGCGAGCCACCGGTGTCCTCCCCTGCTGCGTCTCCATTGCCGTTATCACTGCCACACGCGGCAGCGAAGGCGACGACTGGCAGCGTCGCGCCCACGGCAACCAGGGAACGCCATTTACGCATAGTGATCTCCTTCGGAGTTTCGACTTGGCAGAGCGACACTGTCTGCCAACCACGTCGAAACGTAACCGTGGAGAGTGAACAAAATATGCGCCAAAGCGAACGGAAGGTGAACAACCGGGGCGGGTTGCGTGAATATGTTCGCTTTACGCGTACTCATGGTCCGCTGCGCGCCCGGTGTCACGCAGGCCCGGGGCAGCGCCGACGCCGCGGCGCGACTGGCCCCACGCCCTCAACGTGACCTAAAAGCCCAGTTTGCCAAGCTGTTTCGGGTCCCGCTGCCAATCTTTTGCGACCTTCACGTGCATGTCGAGAAACACCTTCGTGCCGAAGATTTTCTCGAGTTGCTGGCGCGCCTGCGTGCCCACGTCACGAAGCCTGGCACCGCCTTTTCCGATCACAATTGCCTTTTGCGACGGACGCTCCACATAGAGATTTGCGAAGATTGTCAGAACTGGCTCACCACGGCGATTCTTACTGTCGTTCACCTCTTCGATAACAACCGCTAGCGAATGCGGGAGTTCGTCACGTACCCCTTCGAGCGCGGCTTCCCGGATCAATTCCGCCATGAGGACGGTTTCCGGCTCGTCGGTAAGTTCGCCGTCCGGATAGTACGCGGGGCCTTCGGGCATCAGCGAGCGCAGCAGCGTGACGACGCGATCAAGGTTCTCGCCAGACTCAGCTGACACCGGGATAACCTCATGCTCCGGTCCTAGCAACTGAGACAATGCGACAAGTTGCTCCGCGACAGCGCTTTTCGAAACCTTGTCTATCTTCGTCACGATCCCGAACAGCGTCGTCTTCGGCGCCACAGCGCGGATCTGCTCATGAATCCAGCGATCACCCGGTCCGATCTTCTCGTCCGCCGGAATGCAGATGCCCACTGCATCAACCTCGGCGTACGTGTCGCGAACCAAATCATTCAGCCGTTGGCCAAGTAAGGTGCGCGGCCGGTGCAAACCAGGCGTGTCGACAAGGATGATCTGCGCATCGTCACGGTGAATGATCCCGCGGATCGTGTGCCGCGTTGTCTGCGGACGCGACGACGTGATCGCAACCTTCGCACCCACAAGCGCGTTGGTGAGTGTTGACTTCCCCGTATTAGGGCGGCCTACCAGGCACACGAAGCCTGACCTGAAGCCATCAGAGTCTACTTCAGGGCCTGCTACGGAACGGCCCTCCTTCTCACTCACCACGCGTCTCCTTGCCTCCCAGCTGGCCTTTATCCGTTAGCACCCTATCTCGGGACTCGTCAGCCTCATCGTCGCTCAGCTGCGTCACGAGAATTGTGTGAACGCGCACACGTCCGCGAGTGTCTTCGCCGCCCTCAGCGACCAGATGCAGACCCTCGATGTCGACCTCGGTACCCGGCAGGGGCACCCGCCCAACGACGTGGGCGATGAGGCCGCCCACTGTTTCTACTTCATCGTCCTCAATGCGCTTGCGGAACAGGTCCCCGAGATCTTCGATCGGAAGCCTGGCCGATACCCGGTACACGCCATCACCGAGTGCCTCCACTGGGGCCTGCTCATTGACGTCGTATTCGTCAGCGATCTCCCCCACGATCTCTTCGAGAATGTCCTCGATCGTCACGATCCCTGCGATGCCCCCGTACTCATCGACGAGCACCACCATGTGATTCCGGTCGCGCTGCATCTCCCGCAGCAAACTATCCAGCGGTTTCGTATCGGGCACGAATACGGCTGGGCGCATCAGATCACGCACCGTAACGCTCCGGCCGCCATCAACCGCCGTGTACGTCTGCCGGACAAGGTCCTTTAGGAAAATCACGCCGCGGATGTCGTCAATGTTCTCGCCGATGACGGGGATCCGGGAGTGCCCGCTGCGCACTGCGAGGGTCGTCGCCTGTCCGGCGTTCTTGTCTTCTTCGATCCACACCATTTCCGTGCGGGGCACCATCACCTCACGCGCGATCGTGTCACCGAGCTCAAACACAGACTGGATCATGCGGTGCTCATCAGCAGCGACGACACCACGCTCTTGCGCGAGGTCGACAAGTTCGCGCAACTCGATCTCTGACGCGAACGGGCCATTCCGGAATCCTTTACCGGGCGTCACAGCATTACCTAGCAAGATCATCAGGCGCATGAGTGGGCCAAGCAGTGACCCCAGAAGCCGCAGCGGCACTGACGCCGCGATGGCGATCGCGTACGCGTGCTGACGGCCAAGTGTGCGGGGCCCCACGCCGATGAGCACGAAACTGACAACCACCATCACGCCGGCACAAATCGCGAGAGCCCCGATCTTGTCGAAATGATCGAGAAGGAACGCGGCGAGAAGGACCGTTGCGGCGATTTCGCACGCCACGCGGAGCAAGACGGTGAGGTTCACGAACTGCGGCCGGTTATGCACGATCCGCATCAAGCCCTGCGCACCCGTTTGCCCAGACTGGACGAGTTCCTCAATGCGCGCGAGGGACAGGGTGTTGAGAGCAGCGTCAATCGCGGCGAACGCACCACCGAAGAGAATCAGAAGAAGGACGCCACTAAGGAGCAGCACATCCGTAGTCACTGGCGGCGCCTACCGAGACTCGTCGGGATCGTTGAGCAACCCCACTTTGCCGAGCAGCCGACGGTCTCGCTCCACCTGTGCGGCTTTGCGCGCTTCGGCCCGGCGCGTCTCGAACCAGTCCTCAAGCAGACCGTTCTGCAGCTCGAACATTTCCTTCTCTTCGTCTGGTTCCGCATGATCGTAGCCAAGCAAGTGGAGAACACCGTGGATCGTGAGCAGCGTGAGTTCCCGCTCCACCGAATGACCGGCTTGTTTCGCTTGCTGCGCGGCGAACTGGGGACAGATCACAATGTCGCCGAGCATTGCAGGCCCTGGCGCGGACGCGTCTGGACGCCCGCCCGGCGTCATCTCGTCCATCGGGAACGACATGACGTCGGTGGGCCCGGGCAGGTCCATCCAGTGTTCATGCAGTTCCGACATCGCCTCGAGGTCGACGAATACCATCGATAACTCAGCAGCTGGATGCACGTCGAGACGATCCAGCACGTAACGTGCGACCGCAGTGAGTTCCGTGGCGGGGACTTCCGCCCCACTCTCGTTGTTTACCTCAATGCTCACCGCGCGCGTTCACCTTCCGTCGTGAAATAGTCCGGGCGGACGGCCAGCGTCCATGCGAGTGTTCTCACCGTCGCGGAAAGCGCTGATCGCCTGAACGCCGCTGCGCTCTGTTCTTGAAACGCATCGCATCCTGTGTCTGGCCTTCTTCCTCGAACCGCTCGTAAGCGTCGACGATATCCGACACCAGGCGGTGCCGCACCACGTCCCCGCTCGTCAGCCGAACCTGGCGGATACCGTCGATGTCCGCCAGGATCTCACTCGCTATATGCAGGCCAGAACTGGTTCCCGACGGCAGATCCACCTGCGTGACGTCGCCGGTTACGACGATTTTCGAGCCGAACCCCAAGCGGGTGAGAAACATCTTCATCTGCTCGCGGGTGGTGTTCTGAGCTTCGTCGAGGATGATGAACGCATCATTGAGCGTCCGGCCACGCATATACGCAAGAGGCGCGACCTCGATGACCCCAGCTTGCATGAGCTTCGGAATAGCTTCGGGGTCGATCATGTCGTGCAAGGCATCGTAGAGCGGGCGCAGGTACGGATCGATCTTCTCGTTCAGCGTGCCGGGCAGGAAGCCGAGACGCTCCCCCGCTTCCACCGCAGGCCGGGTGAGGATGATGCGGTTGATCTGTTTGGCCTGCAGCGCCTGCACAGCCTTGGCCATCGCTAGGTACGTTTTGCCAGTACCGGCAGGCCCGATACCGAAGACGATTGTGGACGCGTCGATGGCATCGACGTAGGTCTTCTGGTTGAGCGTTTTCGGCCGGATCGTCTTGCCGCGCCGAGAAATGATGTCCAGGCTCAAGACCTCTGCCGGTGATGTCACTGAACCTTCCTGCAGCATCGCGATCGATCGTTCGACCACATCCGGCGTGAGGTGCTGGTCGCGCCGTGCGATCGTGAGGAGTTCCGCAAGCACGCGCTCCGCGAGGGCGACGTCTGACGCCAGGCCGGTGAGTGTCACTTCGTTGCCGCGAACATGGATATCCGCGTTTAGGAGCCTTTCGAGCAGCCGCAGATTCTGGTCAGCCGAACCAAGAAGCGGAAGGACAGACTGCGGCGGCAGCTGCACAGTGGATCGAACCGAGCGTTCTACGGGGCGAACCTGTTCCTCGGCTGCCGGGCCAGTCGGTGACGGCGCGGCGGGGTCGGTTCCGCCGGTGTTGTTCTGTGGCGTCACGAGTGAAGTTAGACCTGCTTTCTCTGCGCTATCAGCTGCCGTGACGGGCCGCTGTTGTTGTTTCAGTTTATGACGCGCAACGCGATTCGTCGCCTCAGTATTTCTGCTGCCACGGTGATACCCCATTTACCGCGGGATACGCGCTTTCTTCAGGAACATGCGATTTCTCCACGGGTGCAACCGTGGAGAAATCACATGAGCAGGGAGAACTCTTTGCTTGCTACGCCGTTAGGTGAGCTGGCACGTGAGTGACAGACTCAATGTCCGTCGCGGTCTGCTCAATCAGCTGGTGCGACAGATCCGCCAAGGCGCGTGCCGCAGCCAGTTCATCTCCGATGAGCGGCACATCCCTGTCATCCGGGTTCTTGCGTGCAAGCCCGGTGGCGACAAGCTTCCGCGAGCCGTCGTCAGCATGCAGTCGCGCTTCAGCCCGGGTCTGGCCGTCACGCTCATCGATCACAATGTCTACTGACCAGTGCTTGTCCTGCATCACTACTCCTTCCGCCGTAAATCCAGGTTCGTCCCGTTTGCTGCGGATGTCCAGAGCAGAAGGTGATCAATATCTCATTGGCGGGGAATCCCAGCGCGAGGTCAGCACTCCGAGCGCACCAAGCGTCACTGCCGCGGCGGTTGATGTGCGCAGAACAGTCGGCCCAAGACGCACGGGAACAGCCCCAGCAGCGGTGAAGATCTCCGTTTCGCTTGGGCTTACGCCCCCTTCAGGCCCGACGACCAGAAGCACCTCCGGGGTGTCTGCCGCTGCCGTGGTGTTGGAGGCCGCGGCGCCTTGATCGAAGGCAGCCGCGAGCGGCAGCGTCGCATCTTCGTGCAGGATAATTGGGATACCGCCCGCGTTGGCACAGACTCGAATCGCCGCGGCGACGTCACGAGTTACAGCCAGCTCCGAAACCTCCGGGATGAACGGCCGCCGCGACTGCTTCGCCGCACTCACCGCGACGCGCTGCCACCGTGCCGCGTTCTTGGCCGCCTTCGGCCCCTGCCACCGCGACACACAGCGCGCCGCCTCCCAGGGAATAATGCGGTCGGCCCCGGCTTCTGTCATCAGTTCGACTGCCAGCTCGGCACGGTCCGATTTTGGCAGCCCCTGGACCACGGTGACGCGCGGCGACGAGGCCGGCAGCGTGTCGAGCCGGTGGATTCGGACCGAGACTGTGCCCTTCGCAACGGTCTCAGCTTCGCCCCATCCCACCCGGCCCTTGCCGTCAGCAAGCACGATATTCTCGCCCGGCCTGACGCGGCGCACATCGGCGGCGTGGTGACCCTCAGGCCCGTCGAGAACCACCCGGGTGCCAGCCGCCTGCGGCAGTGGATCGAGATAGAAGACCGTTGCGGCCACGCTCAGCGCCCGCTCACGAAGTCCCGGAGCTTGGAGAAAATCTTGCTGCCGTGGTGCGAGGCGCTGGTCACGACTTCAGCTGTGTCACGTCCGCGGGAACTCCGGAACTTCTTGAGAAGATCGGCCTGCTTGCCGTCGAGCCTGGTCGGAACGACCACTTCGAGATGGGCGTACAAATCACCCCGAGTGCCCGACCGCAGCTTCGGCATCCCCTGTCCGGCCACCGTTGCGACCGCGCTCGGCTGAGTCCCCGGCTCGACAGTGAGTTCGATCGGGCCGTCGATGAGGCTCTCGACGGTGACGGTGGTGCCGAGGGCCGCGTCCACCATCGGGATCTTGACGGTGCAGTGCAGCGCGTCGCCGTCACGAACGAAGATGTCGTGCGGCTGCTCGACAACCTCGACGTACAGGTCGCCAGCGGGACCGCCGCCGGGCCCGACCTCACCCTGGCTAGCGAGCCGCACCCGCATACCGTTCGCGACACCGGCCGGGATCCGCACGGCGATATCGCGGCGCGCGCGCACCCGGCCCTCACCACTGCATTTGCGGCAGGGGTCGGGAATGATCTGGCCGAACCCGTTACAGGTGGGACATTGCCGGGTCGTCATGACCTGGCCCAGGAAGCTGCGCTGCACTGACTGGATTTCGCCAGCCCCGCGGCAGGTGTCACATTGCACGGGTTGCGAATCGCCGTTTGCCCCCGAGCCCTGGCAGGCGTCACACAGTATCGCCGTATCAACTGTGACGTCCTTGGTCACGCCGCGCGCGCAATCCTCGAGATCCAGCCGGACCTTGATGAGCGCGTCAGCACCGGGCTGCACCCGGCTGCGCGGGCCGCGTGTGCCCATTCCAGAGCCACCGAAGAACGCTTCGAAGACGTCTCCGAGCCCCCCGAAGCCTTGCGCACCGAAACCAGGCCCGGCACCACCGCCCGGGCCGTCCATCGGGTCGCCGCCCATGTCCACGATCTTGCGCTTCTGCGGGTCGCTCAGGACCTCGTACGCAGTCGTCGCTTCTTTGAACCGATCCTGGGCCGTCGGGTCCGGGTTCACATCCGGGTGGAACTCGCGGGCGAGCTTCCGGTAGGCGCGTTTAATCTCCTGATCAGTCGCGGTCTTCGAAACCCCGAGCGTCCCGTAGTAGTCACGTGCCACGTTAGTGTTCTGTCCTATTCCTCACCATGCGGATCACACACGATCCGAAGAATGTCACCCAGAAATGTCATGTTTGGGCGCGGGTCACCATCATTGAACGGTACTCCTTGCCGGCACCGGGAGGGGAATCGCCCTGTCACATGCTCGTCAACGCCGCCAGACGGACCGGTGCTATCGCGCGGAAAGCACCTCCCCTACATAGCGCGCTACAGCGGATACCGCTGCGATAGCCCACGGGTAATCCATCCGGGTGGGGCCCAGTACGCCGACTCCGCCGAACGACAAGCCAGCGGTGCCGTAGCCCGTTGACACGACGGATGTGGCCCTGATCTGCTCGTCTTCGAGTTCCTCACCGATCCGCACCGTCACCATGCCTGGTTTCTGCGCGGCAGCGAGCAGTTTGAGCACCACCACCTGCTCTTCGAGTGCCTCGAGCACTTGCAGCATCGCGTCAGGACTACCGCCAAAGTCAGCCGCGTTGGCTGTCAGATTTGACGTGCCGCCCAGCACGAGCCGATCTTCGCTGCGCTCCACTAGTGTCTCGACAAGCACCGTCGCGGAGCGAACCACCGGATCGCGCAACTCATGCTGCACCTGATTGGCAAGTTCCACGACCGCTACCGACGCGGCCGACAGATGCTTCCCTTCGAGCGCTGCACCCAGCAGCGAACGTAACCGGCTGACCTGTTCATCATTGATGACGTCACCGAGTTCGACTATTCGCTGGTCGACCCGGCCGGTATCCATGATCACGACGAGCAATAACCGCGCCGGGTTAAGCGGCACAACCTCAATGTGGCGAACCTTCGACGATGTCAGCGTCGGGTACTGCAGGACCGCCACCTGCCGCGTGAGCTGCGCGAGCAGGCGGACCGCTCGCCTGAGCACGTCGTCGAGGTCAACACCGCCTTCGAGGAATTCCATGATCGCGCGGCGTTCACCCGACGAGAGCGGCTTGATTTCTGCGAGACGGTCGACGAACTGGCGGTACCCTTTGTCCGTCGGTACACGGCCGGACGAGGTGTGCGGCTGCCGGATGTAGCCTTCGGCCTCGAGGACCGCCATATCATTGCGGACAGTCGCGCTCGATACGCCGAGGTGGTGCCGGTCTACCAAAGCCTTCGAGCCCACCGGCTCATGCGTCGAAACGTAATCCGACACGATGGCTTGCAACACCGCGAAACGTCGGTCCTCCGTGCTCGGCATCGTTCACCACCCTCCAAACGTCCATGCCCCAATGCATGACTATTTTAGCCCGACGCGTGACCTGGGGTTCTGTGGCAACTCGGTGAAAATCACCACCTTGTTACCCGGCGTCCCCGGCAGTCACGATCGCGCGTACGACACCATCGGCGAGGAGCCGGCCACGGTCGGTCAGGAGCATCCGGCCCGCGCGGATCGTCACGAGTCCATCATCGGCGCATCGCTGGGCCGCCGCCCGCTCCGGCGCGGAGAGCCTGGCCAACTCGAGGCCGCCGCGCATCCTCGTTGTGAGCATCACGTATTCAAGGTGCCGTTCAGCAGCGGTGAGCGTCTCCGCACCGCTGATCGGCAGCCGCCCCTCACCCAACTCCGCTGCGTAACGGGCTGGGTGCTTCACGTTCCACCACCGCACGCCCCCGACGTGACTGTGAGCGCCTGGCCCCGCTCCCCACCAATTGGATTCGTCCCAATAACCGATATTGTGCCGGCACACGGACTCCGGGCCCTGCGCCCAGTTCGACACCTCGTACCAGGAGAAACCTGCCGCGCTGAGACGCGAGTCGATGCGCTCGTAACGGGCTGCGAGCACATCGTCGTCGGGCGCGGGCAGCTCCCCGCGCTTGATCCTTCGCGCGAGAGCCGTGCCGTCCTCCACGATCAGCGCGTACGCGGACACGTGGTCGGCACCAGCCGTCAGGACCGCGTCGAGCGAGGCATCGAGGTCGGCGTCGCGCTCCCCGGGCGTTCCGTAAATCAAATCAAGGTTGATGTGCCTAAAACCCGCATTGCGCGCCTCGCGTGCCGCTGCGATGGCGCGCCCTGGGGTGTGGGTCCGGTCAAGTGCGGAAAGGACATGCGACGCTGCTGACTGCATCCCGAGCGAGACACGCGTGTAGCCCGCCGCGCGAATGTCGTCGAAGAACTGCGGTGACGTCGATTCCGGGTTCGCTTCGCTGGTGACTTCAGCGTCCGGCTGTAATCCGAAGGTGCTGCGGATGGTGGCCAGCACCTCCGCCAGCACTCCCGCCCCAAGGAGCGACGGGGTTCCGCCGCCCACGAAGACCGTGTCCGCGGGCCGCGCGCGGCTCCCGATCATCGTGGCGGCGAGATCGAGTTCACGCTGGAGCGCGTCCAGCCAGGACTGCGGTGAGGCTGCGGTGCCGAGTTCACCTGCCGTGTAGGTGTTGAAGTCACAGTATCCGCAGCGCGTTGCGCAGAACGGCACGTGGACGTATACGCCAAACTTCGTGTCCGGTGCCGCGCGCAGGGCGGCCTCGAAGGCAGCTTCCGGCAGGACGGACGGGTGCGCGGTGACGGTCATAACAGCTTTCTCGAGAGTGGTGTTATCACTAGTGTGCCTGGTTCAGGAAAACGTGCCAGCCTCAAGGTGCCGGTCGGCCGTCAGAAGGCCCGGCGGGCGCTTCGAACTCGCCGGAATTCCACGGCTACCTGCGCGTTCGGGCACATTCACGATCCATGGCACAATGGACGGGTGAGTGGACCAGGGATATGGCTGGCTGGCACGCGTCTTGTGCAGCGCCGCCATATTGATTTCAAGCGCGTCAATAGCTGCGGCTGTCGTCCGTAGCTGCCCGCGCCTGCCCGGCTCAATCAGGGAAGTTCTTGTGGCTGAAAGCGCCAGCCGCACATCTCCGGGCAGTTCACCGCAGCCCAAAATCGGACAGTCCACGTCGAATTCTGTTTCAGGAGCATTTGAATGTCGTCAGCCCACGACGCCGTCTCCCCTGCTGAGTCCGCTTCAACCGGGTCTGCTGGGTCTTCCACTGCGGAACGCCCGCCGCGGCGCGAACGCCCCGCGCGGGGCGCAGCTGCGAACGGTGCCGATGGTGAACGTGTCCGGACACCGCGTGCCGCACGCCCGAAACGCCGCAAGGCGGAGGGGCAGTGGAAGCTCGGTTACCGTGAGCCGCTCAACCCGAACGAGCAAACAAAGAAGGACGACAACCCGCTCAATGTGCGCCAGCGCATCGAGAACATTTACGCCATTCGGGGTTTTGACAGCATCGACAAGGCCGACCTGCGCGGCCGGTTCCGCTGGTACGGCCTGTACACGCAGCGCAAACAGGGCTATGACGGCAGCTGGACCGGTGATGAGAACATCGACGTCATTGAAGACAGCCACTTTATGCTGCGGGTTCGTGTCGATGGGGGCCAACTGAACCTCGAGCAGCTCCGTACGATCGGGCAGATCTCCAAGGAATTTGGCCGTGATACCGCGGATCTCTCCGACCGCCAGAATGTGCAATGCCACTGGATTCGTGTCGAAGATATGCCCGAGATCTGGCGCCGGATCGAAAGTTGTGGCCTGACTACGACAGAGGCGTGCGGCGACACTCCCCGTATCGTTCTGGGCTCACCGCTCGCTGGCCTCGCGGTGGACGAGGTGCTCGATCCCACACCCGCGATCAACGAGATCGTGCGCCGCTACGTTGGCGATCCGCGCTACTCCAATCTGCCCCGCAAGTTCAAGACCGCGATGTCGGGGTTGCAGGACGTGGCGCACGAGGTCAACGATTGCGCGTTCATCGGCGTTAACCATCCGGAGCACGGCCCCGGTCTCGACGTCTGGGTCGGTGGCGGGCTCTCCACCAATCCGATGATCGGGCAACGTCTCGGGGCGTGGGTGCCCCTCGATGAGGTACCGGACGTCTGGGAGGGCATCGTCTCGATCTTCCGTGACTACGGGTATCGCAGGCTGCGCAGCCGCGCGCGCATCAAGTTCCTTGTGAAGGATTGGGGGCCCGAGAAGTTCCGCCAGGTGCTCGAAGATGAGTACCTTGGGCGCAAACTCCTCGACGGCCCCGCACCGGAGCCGCTGACGAAGCCACGCGACCATGTGGGTGTACAGAAGCTCAAGAATGGCAACTACGCCGTGGGTGTCGCACCGATTGCGGGACGTGTGTCCGGCACGAAGCTGCTCGCCGTCGCGGATGCTGCCGAGCGGGCAGGCACAGACAAAGTGCGGCTAACGCCCTACCAGAAGCTGATCATCGTCGACGTGCCGGAAGACCGGGTTGAACCCCTGATCGCGGAATTAGACGAACTCGGGCTCCCTGCCCGTCCTTCACTGTGGCGCCGTAACCTCATGGCGTGCACCGGTATTGAATTCTGCAAGCTGTCTTTCGTTGAGACGCGCAAGCGCTCGCAGGATCTTGTGCCGGAACTCGAGCAGCGGCTCAAGGACCTGAACGAGCAACTCGACACCGCTGTGACAATCAACATCAACGGGTGCCCGAACTCATGCGCCCGCGCACAGGTTGCAGATATTGGTTTCAAAGGCCAGTTGGTCCCCGACGACGATGGCAACCACGTCGAGGGTTTTCAGGTTCATCTCGGCGGCCACCTCGGTCTCGATCCTGCGTTTGGACGCAAGCTGCGCGGCCACAAGGTGACCACGGAGCAGCTCGGTGACTACGTGGAGCGAGTGGTGCGAGGCTTTGCGGACGGCCGGGTCAATGGTGAGCGTTTCGCGGATTGGGCGGCGCGCGCAGATGAAGAACTCTTGCGTTAGGCCACGGACCAGCGATGACGGATCACAGCGCGGAATCAACTGACACCGGTGGGAACACTCCGGTGTCCCGCGCTGTTCCTTTTTATTGCCCGTACTGCGCGGACGAAGATTTGCGCCCAGATCTGGCTGACGGCACAGCCCTGCCACACGGCCAATGGCGGTGCGCGGGATGCAGGCGCGTTTTTGCGCTGAAATTCCTCGGTGCATCGGCAGTAAAGCGAAAGGTTTCACCATGAGTATCGCCACAGAAACGGATCTGCGGACGATCGCCGAACGCGGCGCCGCGGACCTCGAGGGGGCGTCCGCTGAGGACTTGCTCCGCTGGACCGACGAAACCTTCGGGGGCCGCTACATTGTGGCGTCAAATATGCAGGATGCGGTGCTTGTTCATCTCGCATCGCAGGTGCGTCCCGGGGTGGAAATCCTCTTTCTCGACACTGGGTACCATTTCGCCGAAACCCTGGGAATGCGGGATGCCAGCGAAGCTGTTTATGGTGTCACAATTCGCAATGTGACACCCGAGCAGACTGTCGCCGAACAGGACGCCAGCGAAGGCAAGGACCTATTCGCGCGTGAGCCAAACCGGTGCTGCGCCCTGCGTAAAGTCGCGCCACTGAAGAAGACCTTGTCAGGCTACGACGCCTGGGTTACCGGCATTCGGCGCGTTGAAGCCCCAACTCGGGCGAATGCGCCCCTCATCTCCTACGATGAGGCGTTCGGTCTGGTAAAAATCAACCCGATCGCTGCATGGACTGACGAGGACATGCAGATCTACATCGACAAGCACGCCATCTTGGTAAATCCGCTTGTTGATGAGGGTTACCCCTCGATTGGCTGCGCGCCATGCACCGCGAAGCCAGCACCTGGGGCCGATCCGCGCAGCGGACGCTGGGCGGGTAACAACAAGATTGAATGCGGGTTGCACTCATCATGACGATCAAAACCGCCGAGTGGGACGTGACCAATCGAGATCAGAACGGAGTGATGCCTACCGTGGGCGCACAGACCCCTTCTTCTCAGGCAGTATCTCCAGCGGACGTGTCCCACACGCACGCCGAGATGGCGCGGGTCGCGATGGCGACCAACTTCGACACGCTTACCGCGCTCGAAGCTGAGTCGATTCACATCTTCCGCGAGGTCGCTGGGGAGTTCGAGCGGCCGGTCATCTTGTTCTCGGGTGGTAAGGATTCCACAGTCCTGCTTCACCTTGCGGTGAAAGCGTTCTGGCCGGCACCGCTCCCCTTCCCAGTGCTCCACGTCGACACCGGCCACAATTTTCAGGAAGTCCTCGATTTCCGCGACCGGATGGTCGAGCGGTACAACCTGCGGCTGCACGTGGCAAGCGTGGAGGAATACATCGCTGACGGCCGGCTTGAAGAGCGGGCCGACGGCATCCGCAATCCGCTGCAAACGGTTCCGCTTCTCGACGCGATCAGTGAACACCGCTTTGACGCGGTATTCGGCGGTGGCCGTCGCGATGAGGAACGGTCGCGGGCGAAGGAGCGGATCTTCAGCCTCCGCAACGCCTTTGGGCAGTGGGATCCTAAGAAACAGCGTCCCGAACTGTGGAATCTGTACAACGGTCGCCACTCGCCGGGTGAGCACGTCCGAGTCTTCCCGCTGAGCAACTGGACTGAACTAGACATCTGGCGGTACATCGCGCGTGACAACGTCGAACTGTGCCCCATCTATTACGCGCATGACCGCGAGGTGTACCAGCGCGACGGCATGTGGCTCGCTCCGGGGCCGTGGGGCGGTCCGCGTGACGACGAAAAGCTGGAAACGAAGTCGGTGCGCTACCGCACCGTCGGTGATGGTTCCACCACCGGCGCTGTACTTTCTGACGCTAGCGACAATTTCGCGATTCTCGCTGAGGTGGCGGCGTCGCGGCTCACTGAACGCGGCGCAACCCGCGGTGATGACCGAGTGTCAGAAGCCGCAATGGAAGACCGCAAGCGAGAGGGATATTTCTGAGCATGAGCGACCTTTTGCGCCTGGCAACTGCAGGCAGTGTGGATGACGGGAAGTCCACTCTCGTTGGCCGTTTGCTCTATGACACGAAGTCCGTCCTCGCCGATCAGATCGACGCCGTCACGCGTGCTTCGGTAGATCGCGGGCTTGCGACACCCGATCTTTCGCTGCTCGTCGACGGACTCCGTGCCGAGCGTGAGCAAGGCATCACGATCGATGTGGCTTACCGCTATTTCGCGACGCCCAAGCGTTCCTTTGTGCTCGCAGATACGCCTGGTCACGTGCAATACACCCGCAACACCGTCTCGGGCGCTTCGACGGCTCAGCTCGTTATCTTGCTCGTTGATGCCCGTAAAGGCGTCATCGAACAAACTCGCCGCCATGCCGCGGTAATGGCGCTGCTGGGCGTACCGAAGCTCGTTCTCGCAGTAAACAAGATCGACCTGGTCGAGAACCCCGGTGAAGTGTTTACGCAGATCAGTGACGAATTCAACGCGCTGACCGCGGCACTCGGGTGGGGCCCTGATGATGTGCAGGAGATACCTGTCTCAGCGCTCTATGGTGAGAACATCGCAAGCCGATCGGAACGGACGCCCTACTACACCGGCCCCTCTCTCATCGAGCACCTGGAATCGGTGCCAGTTGATGCCGAGCCACACAATGTCGGGCTCCGTTTCCCCGTGCAGTATGTGATCCGTCCCCGCACCGCGGAATTCCCCGATTACCGCGGCTACGCTGGCCAGATCGCTGCCGGGGAGGTGCGCCCAGGCGACGAGGTCGTGGTTCTGCCCGCTGGTATCCGCACCACCGTGACGAAGGTTGACACTGCGGACGGCGAATTGGACCATGCCGAAGCAGGCCGGAGCGTCACGCTGCTGCTCGCGGATGAGATCGATATTTCGCGCGGCGACGTGATCGCCTCTCCGGCAGATGCTCCCGAACCAATCGACGACTTCGAAGCGACCGTTTGTGTGCTCTCCGAGAAGCCACTTCGGCCGGGCGCCCGCCTGCTGCTGAAGCACGGAACGAAGACGACGCAGGCGATAGTCGGAGCAGTCATCGAGCGCTTCGACGAGCAGGAGCTCAGCGCAGATCCGGATCCTGGAACACTGTCGCTCAACGAAATCGGCCGTATCCACATTCGCGTGGCAGAACCGATTGTCGCCGACAACTATGCCGTCAACCGGCACACAGGCAGCTTCCTGCTGATTGACCCGGCAAGCGGCAACACGCTCGCTGCCGGACTCGTCGGTGACGCACTGTCCGCGGTGGAAATCGGTGAGCGCGGAGTCCCCACCTAATCGCAGCGGGCGCCAGCGGTCATTCTGCCGCCGGATCAACGTGCTGAACGATCTGCACGGGCGGGCCCACTTCTGAGTCCATTGTCACGACAACTCCATCGCCGAAAGGCTGTACGCCCCGCGTGATCCCGTCCGTGTGCGACGGAATACGCCAAGGCGTCCAGCGGATCCCGTCCGCGGAAAGCCACACCACTGGGCCGCTCGCATCGTCAGATGTGAAGCGGCCCGGTGCTGCGTAGCCCGCATTCACTGGCACAGGGCGTCCCATACTCGAGCCATAGCCGGTGCGGAACACACCGGCGAATTCGATCCCGTCCTCCGTGCGCAGCACAATGTTTCGGCCGCCCGTGCTGGCTCCGATCACTACCCCGCTGCCGGACCCAGCGCACCCAGTTAAGACTCCGACTCCCGTGGTCAGGATCTCCGCGGTCGCTCGATCCCATTCTTCTCCGGTGTTTCGCCAGGCGGCTGGGACGCGCACATCCCCGTTATCAAGGGAGCCGACGGCGAGGAGGCCGCCGCCGGGCAGTGCGCACACGTCTGATACAACCCCCGCGTCGTCATCGAGAATGATCGCATCGCTCCAGCCACGACCATCACCGGACGTCCACACCGATGGGCGGCCCACTGGTTCCTCGGCGGCAGCGTCGGCGCTCGTGCCCGACGCAACCCACTCCTCACCGATCCGGTGCACAGCGGTGAAACGAACGTCTATGACATCCCCGAACCCGCCGGCGGGCTCCCAGGGCTCGCCAAGGACGCTCCGGAACCAGGCGCGCGGCTCTACCCGCTGGCGCGTCGGGCTGAACCGAGAACCCGCTAGAACAATGTCATCCTGCCCAAATGCACCTGTCACGGTGTCGGTCATCTCGGCAACTTCAGGCGGCTCGTACGGGATGGGGTGCAGGGAGCGATCCTCAGTGAGCTGCCAGAGCGCCCGCTCGGGTGTGCTCCGGAACTCTGGCCCATCGGCCTCGTACCGCACACGCAACGTCTCCAGGTACATGTGCCGCGGCGCGGGCGTTGCCGAGTCAACCTGGGCGACCTGTTCAAGAGCCCCAGAGCGCTCGAGTTCGCGCCACGCATCCTCGCGTCCGTGAACACCCACCACAGCGAGTCCAGCACCGAAGGGGCTGAGTATCGCGACTTGCTCGTCCGGATTCACCGACAAGGTGAGTCCGCCCACTCCCGGAAAGCCGAGAAGATCGGAAGTTCCAGTGAAAGCCCACTCGCCGGCCGCGTTTCGGTTGTAAAAACCGGCTCGCAGCGAATCGTCGTTGCTGCCGACCATGAACGCGATGCCGTCACGCACAGCGGGGCGGCCCAGCACTGTGTCCACGCCTTCCGCGACGTAGAAGACGGAATCGTCCGGTGGCGGCGGAACAAGCTCACCGTCCCACCGCTGCCCGTCCTCCGATGTCCACGCGGCGGGCAACAGTCCGCCGGTGTCGGGATCACGTGCACCACCGGTGACGAGGAACCGATCACCCGTCCACGCCATCCCGGAAAGGAAGATGTCCGGGTCATCGGTGATTCGAGTGGGACTGCTCCATGTCGCACCACCATCGTCTGACGTGTACGTTTCGAATCGTCCGGCTGCCCCTTCCTCGCCATGCTGCACGAGGACAACAACCGAATCGTCGAACGCGGCCGCATCCACCACGAGCCGCTGATCTCGGTCAGCGATGGGCGGCAGAGTGACGTACTCGACGTCAGCGCCGTCAACGATCGCGACGGCGAGTTCTTTGCCAACCGACACACCGGCAAGGTAGATGCGCTGCCCCGCGGCAGCGCCCGCGCTGACACGGAACGTCTGGGCGAACTCCGGAGGCAGTTCTACCTCGTGCCATTCGCGCCGGTCCGCTGAACGCCACAGCCGTGAGCGCAACGTGCCCTCTTCATACGACACTCCGGCAAGACCCGAAACCTCGGGGTTGCCGATCAGTCCGCCGGTGAAGGCTCCTTGGTAATCTGCCGCGACATCGGCGCGAAACCAGCCGAATCCGTCGTCGGACAACCACACCTGCGGGTGGGCAGGTTCGCGCGGAGCCGCAACGTTGAGTGCGAACGCGAAGGGCACACCCTCAGCCGGTGCAAGGAAGTCCATGCCCAAACCGGCGTAGTCGTCCTCTCGGTACCACTCGCCGGGTACTTCGATCGATTCCGCCGGGAGCGCCCGCAGCGCGGGTTCTGCAGCCGGTGGCGCGTCGTCGGCGGGCTGTTCTTCACGTTCATCGATGCCTGGCGAACACCCCGCAAGAACGAGCGCTGCGACGATAGCTGCGACTCCAGCCGGGCGGGTCCGTGTCACCATGTCCTGACATTAATCCGCCGCTCCCGCACGGGTAGGCGATATGACCGGATTCAGGCGTCCCGTAATCCTCAGATCCCATTGGAAATAGGCTGCGAGGCACCATCAGGAACGTGGGTGGCTCGCACGTAAATCTGTTCTCCGCGGACAAGCCGCAGATCATCAGCGTCGCCCCGCGTGATCTGCGCGGACAGGCGTGGATCACCGTTAACAGGTTGGAGTTCCACTCGGACCTCGAACCCGAGGCGGACGATACGATCCACCACCGCTTCGACTGCACCCGGATGGTAGACGCGGTCGAGGTGCAGATCGTGCGGGCGGACCATCATACCGCTGATCGTCGCGACCGGCCCGAGGAACGACATGACGAATTCGTTGGCGGGACGCTCGTACAGGTCGTCGGGTGAACCGACCTGTTCGATGCGACCACGATTCATCACAGCGATCCGGTCGGCGACGTCGAGCGCCTCCTCCTGATCGTGCGTAACGAGAACAGTGGTGACGTGCACCTCGTCATGAAGCCGGCGGAGCCACTCACGCAGGTCCGCGCGGACCTTGGCATCGAGCGCACCGAACGGCTCATCGAGCAGGAGCACTTTCGGGTCGACCGCGAGCGCGCGGGCTAGCGCCATGCGCTGGCGCTGGCCACCTGAGAGTTGTGAGGGGTAGCGGCGCTGGAACCCGTCAAGGCCGACGATGCGCAGCAGTTCGTCCACGCGGTCAGCGATTTCGTTCTTGGGACGACGACGGATCTTCAGGCCGAACGCAATGTTGTCACGGACTGTCATGTGCTTGAACGCAGCGTAGTGCTGGAAGACGAAACCAATGCCGCGCTTCTGCGGCGGAACGCCTGTCACATCGTCGTCACCGATGGTGACCGCACCTGAGTCTGGATGCTCAAGACCCGCGATGGAGCGCAAGAGTGTTGATTTTCCCGATCCGGAGGGGCCGAGCAGCGCTGTCAGGGAGCCTGAGGGTATCTCCAGGGTCACGTCATCGAGTGCCTTGAAGTCACCGTAGTTCTTGCGGAGACCGGTCACGGTGATCATGTTGTGCTCCTCTTGCGGTCGAGGACTGTCATCAGCAGCAGTGTCAAGATCGCGAGCATCATGAGCAACGTGGCTGCGGTGTAAGCACCGTAGGTGTTGTGGTCATCGATGTAGCGGGCATGTACGAGCAGGGTGAGCGTTTGCGAGACCCCCGCGAATCCGGAGGACACGAAAAGCACTGCACCGAATTCACCAAGTGCGCGTGCCACCGTGAGAATCACACCGTAGGTGAGACCCCAGCGAATGGCGGGCAGCGTGATCCGGGAGAACGTCTGCCAAGCGTTCGCGCCCAGCGTTGCTGCAGCCTGCTCCTGTTCTTCACCGATTTCACGCAAGACCGGTTCAACTTCGCGGACCACGAACGGCAACGTGACGAAGATCGTCGCGAGCACCATTCCTGGGATCCCGAAGATCACCCGGATTCCGATGTTCTCGACGAACGTGCCGAACCATCCCCCGACACCCCAAAGGGTGATTAACGCGACACCAACCACAACTGGTGAGACTGCGAAGGGAATATCGACCACCGCTTCGAGCAGACGCCGCCCGGGAAAGCGCCCGCGTGCCAGCGCTAGCGCGGTCAGGATGCCGAAAATGACGTTGACGGGCACAACGATCGCGACGATCAGCAGGGAAAGATTCAGCGCTGAGATCGCTGCGGGCGTAGTGATCGACTCCCAGAACGCTAATATCCCATTCTCAAACGAGCGGTACAGGATCATCGCGATCGGCA
This sequence comes from Hoyosella sp. YIM 151337, assembly GCF_026041215.1. Classification (GTDB taxonomy): domain Bacteria; phylum Actinomycetota; class Actinomycetes; order Mycobacteriales; family Mycobacteriaceae; genus Hoyosella. Next base: position 66,072 of record NZ_JAPEIQ010000039.1, on the reverse strand, counting down.
TCAGCACCAGGACCGCCAGGTACCCGAGCGCAGTAAACCGAAGCGCGTAGCGCCAGCCGCGGGTCACGATCATGCTGCGGTCTCCTCTCGCCGGATCGAGCGCTGTGCCAGCACCCGCAGCACGAGCAGCGTGATGAAGGCGATGATCAGCAAGACCACGGACACCGCAGCGGCATTGACAGGCCGGTCCATTTCGAGCTGCTGCTGAATGTACTGCGACGCGACCTGGGTTTCGCCCCGAATATTCCCGCCGATCAAAATGATCGAACCGAACTCTCCGATAGCGCGGGCGAATGCCAGTCCAGCGCCGCCGAAAATAGCCGGCGCAAGCACCGGAAGAACGACTTTCCAGAAGATTGTGAGGTTACTTGCCCCCAGCGAAGCTGCGGCCTCCTCCACATCTTTCTCTAACTCGATAAGTACTGGCTGCACCGACCGCACAACGAACGGCAGCGTCACGAATGCCAGGGCGACAACCAAGCCCGGCTGAGTCGCGTTGAGGTGCACATTAATTGGGCTTTCCGGCCCATACAGCGAGAGCAAAACGATACTCGCCACGATGGTGGGCAGTGCGAATGGCAGGTCAATGATCGCATTGACAAACCGCTTCCCGGGAAACTCGTCACGGACCAGGACCCAGGCGACGAGTGTGCCGAACACGACGTTGATGAGAGCCACGATTGCCGACACGATGGCAGTGATGCGCAACGCTGCCACAGCGCCCGGCGCGGTGACGGCGTCCCAGAAGCCGCTCAGTCCGTTTTCGAAGGATGTTGCCGTCAGTGCCGCGAGCGGTAACAACACGATGATGCTGAGCCACAGCACCGCGACACCAACGCCGAGGGGGCCGACGGTGCCAGAAAATCGGCTGACCTTCGAAGGCGGGGGCGGGGTTGCTGCGTCCTGAATAGTCACGTCTGCTACCTCAGCGCTTCGTAGTAGATCGTCGAAATCGCACCGTGGTCCGGGTCGAAGTATTCGTCGTTGACCTGCCGCCATCCGCCCAGATCGTCAACAGCCCACACCGTTGATGGCTGCGGAAACTCCCCTGCAAATTCGGCTTGCACTTCGGGATCGACCGGACGGAAACCTGCACGCGCCCAGGTGCGCTGACCTTCCTTCGAGTACTGGAAGGCGAGGAAATCTTCTGCGATGTCGCGGCGGGGGCTGTTTTCGATCACTGCCATCGGATTGTCGATCCGAAGGGTCTGGTCGGGCGTGATGAAGTCCACTGGGTCGCCCATGCGCTGCAGGAAAATCGCCTCGTTTTCGTAGGTGATGAGAACATCTCCGCGGCCCTGCAGGAAGGCTTCTGTCGCTTCACGGCTTGAGCCGGGCTGAATTTTGATGTGATCGAGAACCAGGGCCCTGACAAAGTCGAGGCCACGTTCACGCTCCGCGCCGCCTTCACTCATCACGGCGTACGGGGCGAGCAGGTTCCATTTCGCCGAACCGGAACTGAACGGGTTCGGCGTTACCACCTCGATTCCGGGCCGGAGAAGGTCTTCCCAGGTTTCGATACCCAACGGGTTTCCCGGACGTACGACGAGGGTGACGACGGAACCAAACGGGACGCCGTTGTACTGTCCCGCGTCCCAATCGGGCGCGACCAGTCCTGCATCAACCAAGCGACGGATGTCTGGTTCAGCGGAGAAGTTCACCACATCGGCAGGAGCACCGTTCGCGACTTTTCGGGACTGATCTGCAGATGCGCCAAACGACTGCAGGAAAGCCACACCCGCCCCTTCGGGTGTCTGCGCGAACTCCGGAATGATCTCATCGAAGCCAACCTTCGGCACGGCGTAGGCGAACAAGCCGAGCGTGCCCCGGCTGCCGTCGCCGCCCACGGTCTTTTGTCCGGGGATGTCGCTGGGCCCGCCACCACATCCCGCGAGGAGCAGAACAAGGCCCAGCAGCCCGAGGATCCCCGGAAAACTCACCCTGGGTTGTCGCATGAAAACTGGTGTCCTTCTGTCTGCTGACTTTGACGCACGCCATTGCCGCGGCGGTCTCTTAAGAGTGGTCACCGCATTCGGGGGCGGTTCCCGGCCCCGGCGGGAGATACCCGCCGCTCAGGCTTCAGCTAGCGACAACACATGATGTCAGCGACTGCAGGCAGACCAACGGCGATGAGCGCCAGTTGATGGCGCACCTCGTACTTGCCGGTCTCTTCCACGGCGACAATATTAGCAGTCCTTTTTACGCACACCACATCGCCGCGGGCGATGCACGGCACACCGCAACGTCACAGCATGGACAGCACCCACGCGGCAATCACGAGAAGGAGCAGCGCACATAGCGCGAGCGTGACCCTAGATTTGGGCATCACCGCCCACCTCTCCTTCTCGTTCCGAACCCCGCGTGCGCTTTTGCCGCCGCTTTCGTTCAACCCTGCTGACTATCGGGGCCAGCATCTTGTCGAGCACCGTGGCCGCGAAGAAGCACAGTGGGAGCATCACCGAAACAACCAGGATGACCTGGGGCACGAAGGGCAGTCCGGCGATCCACAACTCCACGCCGTCCCACCAGCGCGCGATCGCATCCACCACCCCACCATATCTGGGGCTCCGCTCACGGCTGCGCCAGGCGCCCAGGAACCATCTCACACTGCCCGCTCGGGGCCATTCCCCGTTTCCTTCAGCGGAGCACAGAGTCAACCGTCACAATGGGGCAATGCCGACGCCCGAGGAAACCGTGAATTCCGGAAGCACCGAGCAAGCTCTGGCCCCGGGCCCCATGGCCCATCGGCAGCGCAGCGCACACCCCGGATTCCCCCCGATTGGCGACTACGGCTTTTTGTCTGACTGCGAAACGACCTGTCTGATCGCTCCAAACGGTGCGGTCGAGTGGATGTGTCTCCCGCGGCCCGATTCGCCCAGTGTGTTCGGCGCGATACTCGACCGCAGTGCCGGCCATTTCCGGCTCGGGCCGTATGGCCAAAGCCAGCCCGCCGCTCGCAGATACCTCCCTGGCGGTCTCATCCTCGAGACGACATGGCAGACCGAAACCGGGTGGCTCACCGTGCGTGACGCGCTCGTCATGGGTAAATGGCACAACACAGACCAGCGCTCTCGCACACACCGCCGCACTCCGACCGATTGGGATGCAGAACACATGCTGCTGCGCACAGTGAAATGTGTCAGCGGCACCGTCGAACTCGAGTTGAGCTGCGAACCAGCGTTCGATTACCACCGGAAAGCAGCGGCCTGGGAGTACACGGGAAAGGTATACGAGCAGGCCACTGCCTACTGCACCGATTCACCTGAGGGTGAGCCCACGCTGACGCTGACAACGAATCTCCGTCTCGGCATCGAACGCCGTGAAGCCCGGGCGCGTACACGCATGGTCGAGGGCGATCAGGTTTTTGTTGCGCTGTCATGGGGTGAGTTACCCGCACCGCACTCTTTCGCGGAAGCAGCCCAGAAAATGTGGGATACGGCGGAGTGCTGGCGACAGTGGATCACCATCGGCCGCTTCCCAGACCATCCGTGGCGGGGATACCTACAGCGCAGCGCACTCACTCTGAAAGGCCTTACCTACGCACCTACCGGCGCGCTTCTCGCTGCCGCCACCACCTCCCTCCCGGAAACACCCGGTGGTGAACGCAACTGGGATTATCGCTACGCCTGGATCCGTGATTCGACGTTCGCGCTGTGGGGGCTCTACACGCTGGGCCTCGATCGGGAGGCGAATGATTTCTTTGACTTCATCTCGGACATGGGTGTGGATGAGAACGGTGAGCCGGTGCCGCTGCAGGTGATGTATGGGGTCGGTGGTGAACACGAGTTAGTAGAAGAAGAACTCACGCACCTGACCGGTTATGAGGGGGCACGCCCGGTCCGGATCGGCAACGGAGCGTTCAACCAGCGGCAGCATGACGTGTGGGGAATCATCCTTGACTCGGTGTATTTGCACGTGCGCTCCCGCAATCAGGTCCCCGAGAACCTGTGGCCGCTGCTGAAACGCCAGGTCGAGGAGGCGATCGACAACTGGCGGAAGCCCGATCACGGAATCTGGGAGGTTCGCGGCGAACCCCAGCATTTCACCTCGTCGAAGGTGGTGTGCTGGGTCGCGCTCGACCGGGGTGCGAAACTCGCCACCATGCATGGCGAAACCGGCTACTCGCAACAGTGGGCGGCCATCGCTGACGAGATCAAGGCCGACATTCTTAAGCATGGTGTTGACGAGCGTGGTGTGTTCACGCAGCGCTACGGCGATCCTGCGCTCGACGCGTCGCTGCTGCTCGTCCCGCTAATGCGGTTCTTACCGCCCGCTGACTACCGGGTGCGCAACACCGTACTCGCTATCGCCGATGAGCTCACACAGGACGGGCTGGTGCTGCGCTACCGCGTCGAGGAGACCGATGACGGGCTCTCGGGCGAAGAGGGCACCTTCACGATTTGTTCATTCTGGCTCGTGTCAGCGCTGGTGGAGATCGGTGAGGTGGAGCGCGCGAATCGCCTTCTCGAAAAACTGCTGAGCTATGCCAGTCCGCTCAAGCTGTACGCCGAGGAGATCGATCCCTCGAATGGCCGCCATCTTGGCAACTTCCCGCAGGCATTTACCCACCTGGCCCTCATCAACGCGGTTGTCCATGTCATCCGCGCCGAGGAGGAGTGGGAAACTGGCGCGTTCCAGCCCGCCCACCATCACCATCACTCACACTGAGCCACCGCACAGGCGGCTCAGCAGTTGCCTGCGGCGCACTCCAGTTCCGGGCGAAGCGAGTCGAGCACCCATTCGATGGACAACGCACTGGGCGTGTTGAGCGCGACGACTGTCTCCACGTCGACCGCCGCGAACGCTCCTGACTGCACAGCTGGAAGCTCTGCGAAACCCGGGAGACGCAGGAGATCGTCCGGCTCACCGCCATTTGGCCACATGATGAGCAGGTCGCTGCGGAGAATATCGACTCTTTCGGCGCTGACGAAGACTCGCCCTGCGCCTGCCGCTTCCGTGACGACGTGTTCTGGCCAGCTCATACCCAGGTCGTAGAACAGCGCAGCCGCGCCGTCGTCAGGGTCGGCGACAGCGACAATCTGGTTCCCGTCGAACATGAACTGCGACAGCACAGCTGTTTTGCCCTCGAGGCCGGGCAGTTCCGCAGCAGTGTCCGCGACTGCGCTTCTGACTCGCTCGATGATGGCCTCGGCATCGTCGAAGCGACCGAAGATTTCACCGATGACACCGACCTGGCTTTCCCATCGATCGACTTGCTCGTCACCCAGTAATCCCAGTGTGGGCGCGATCGCATTGAGCTGGTCGTACACGCTCTGCTCGCTCGCACTGTAATCAGCCAGGATCAGGTCCGGTTCGAGGGCGGCGATTTGCTCGAGCGGCAGCCCCGTAGCTTCCGTCGCGGTCAGAGGGGTGGCTCCGTCTAGATGCTCGACTTGCCAGTCGTATAGTCCATCGTCGCCCGCCAGCGCATCTCGCGCGAACGCCACCGGCTGAATGTCGAACGCGAGCACGGCGTCGAGCCACTGCGCACTGAGCGTCACTACCCGTTCGGGTTGCACTGGCACCTCACTAGTGCCGAATTTGTGCGCGACCGAAACGACGTCTCCCTCATCAGCATCACCGGCCGCACCGGAGCCGCAAGCGGCGACCCCAGTTACGAGAGCAAGCGACAGCACGCCTAATCCGAGTGCGCGTAGGGCTGTCCTTACGGTACCCATCCTCAACCTCCCACTACTTTGGTGAGGCTAACTTTGGCACATCGGGCGTCTCCGTGGGGATCTCTCAATACGCGAGTGCCCGCCGCATGAGACGCGGCGGGCACAATCAGCTCTGCTCACTTAGAGCGTGGGCAGCTCTGGCAGCTGAAGGTTCGCGGGGAGCTCAACATCGGCGGGGAGTTCCACTCCGGCCGGAAGTTCGATCACGTCGGGGAGCGCAGCGACGAGGTCGGCGGGTGCGACCGCGGCAGGATCTGCGATCACCTCCGGTGCGGCGATTTCCGGGTCCGCCACCGGCGCGACAGTCCGCTCTGTCGGCGCGCTGTTCAGGCCGAGTTGCTGCGAGCAGGCCGGCCAAGCACCCCAGCCCTGGCCTGCGAGAGTACGCTCGGCGACTGCGATCTGCTGCTCACGGGTAGCGAGGTCGGCGCGCGGCGCGAATTCCGTACCGCCGTAGCCTTCCCAGGTGCTCTGCTGGAACTGGAGCCCACCGTAGAATCCGTTGCCGGTGTTGATCGCCCAGTCGCCGCCGGACTCGCACTGCGCCAGAGCATCCCAGTCGGAGTCAGGCGCAGCGTTCGCCGGCGCCGCGAGTGTCACGGCACCTACTGCGGCGGCTGTTCCTGCGAGTGCAAGTTTTGTTGCTGTACGGAAGCGCATAAAGTCGGGGGTTTCCTCTCCTATCTCGACTGCAGATCCGTGCTCTTGGTCCGTGAATCGTTGTGATCCAGCGGAACGCGTTCCACGGTAGGAAGACGAGGCGCAGAGAAAAACCCTAAGTGACGACAGTAACAACACCATTAAAGCCAGTAAACTTTGGCGGCACCACCGCAAAATAAGTGGTGAGAGCTTATTCTGATGTTTATTCTGGGGCTGAATTTATCGTCCCGTGATGTGCGCCCCACATTGCCGCAGCGCCACTCTTCTCAAAATATGAGAAACCCGGATGCGTGGTGACGCATCCGGGTTGTCGTGAATTTCGTGTATTTACTTTTCAGTTTTCCGGCGCGATTGCGAACTCGACCCGGACCGCGACCGTGACGACCGTGGCGCCGGCTTCGGGGCGGGCTTTGACTCTTCAGTAACGGCCTCGTCTTCGATTTCCTTCGCCGGGGCTTCGTCCTTTGTGCCGCCCCGAGGCATGAGCCGCTTCAGTGGCTTGCGGAGCGACTGCGCTGGGCTGAGCATCCAATCAGCATTTTCAAGGACATTATCGAGGCGCCCCAGCGAACTATCGAGGGAGTCGAGCGAGGAATTCAGCGTGTTCAGGCTGCCATCGAGCTTCGTCAGGGTGGTATCCAGCTTTTCCAGAACGAGCAGCAGCCGCTCGGTAATGACGTCGAGGCGGCTAAGCGTCTCATCTAGGTTGAGGACGGCATTAGTGAGTTGCCTGATCTTGCGCCCCGGCCCCCAACCCTTCTGGGTCTCCTGCGCTGGAACAGTCATGAAGGACTCCTTTAGTCACGCGACTCGCACCGTCGAAACGACCGGTACGCCGCAGTACGGTCTGCCTGAATCCTAAGACACTGCGACATAACCGGCGGGACTGCCCACGGTCATATCGGTCACATGCCACAGGCGCGACGGAGGTGTTCCTCCGCGTCGCGGGCGATATTCGTCACCACATCGGCGGCCGGCCGACGCTGCGAGACCAGCCCCACCGCCTGACCTGCATATACCACTCCCGCATCCGGATCAGTGGGGTCGTACGCGGCAGCAATGTCGTCTTCCGTCGCGCCCGAACCGTCAAACTTGTCGCTAAAGGTGTTCCGGACGGCCCGTCCGAACCACTGAACGGGCCACGGCTGATGCCGAGCCTTGTCAAACACATCGGTGTATACCGTTTCCGTGCTGCGCGCGTCCAGCACCCGCTCGACGGCGTAATCCGGGCCTGTCGTCTCAGGACTGGCTAACAAAACGGTCCCCAAGAGCGCCCCTTGGCCACCGGCAGCGAGGACCGCAGCGAGGCCACGTCCAGTCGCGATGCCGCCAGCCGCAAGCACCGGCAAGTCCGTGGCTTCGAGCACTTCCTGCAACAGCGTGAGCGTGGATATCCGCCCCGTGTGACCGCCTGCCTCAGCACCCTGGGCGATGACAGCGTCGACACCCGCAGCTTCCGCAACACGCATGTCCTCAACGGTGCTCACTTGCGAGATCGCTAGCGCACCGATTTCCTTGACACGGGCAACGTAGGCAGCCGGGTCGCCGAACGACAGTGAGACCACCTCCGGTTTCTCCGCCAGCGCGGCGGCGAGCAGAGTGTCATCATCGTCGAGTGCCCACGTCATGAGGCCAACACCGAAGCGCCCGCCTCGCTCCCGCGCCACCGCGGCTTCGGTGTGCACCCACTCCGGCGTCGTGTACCTGGCTGCCCCAAGCATGCCCAGACCACCAGCCCGGCTTACCTCCCCCGCGAGCAACCCTCCGGCCCGTCCGCCCATCGGCGCCCCGATGATCGGGATTTCCAGCCCCAGCGTCTTTGTCAGCCACGTATTCAGCACACCTCGTGACTACCACACTGATGAGTTGTCCGCTCGCCGCTCGAATATGCTCACTGCCATGCCCCCGTTCTGGATTGTCGACGCGTTCACCTCCGCCCCCTTCGAAGGAAACCCGGCAGCTGTGGTGCTCATGGACACGCCCTACGACGCTGCGTGGGCACAACGTGTCGCAGCGGAATTCAACCTCTCGGAAACGGCGTTTGCTCGCCACTACGATGACCGCAGCGGGTGGGAGCTCCGATGGTTCACACCTACGACCGAAGTGGATTTGTGCGGCCACGCCACCCTCGCCACTGCCCATGTGCTCGCCAGCGAAACCTCCCGCGGCCCGATCAGGTTCTTCACGCGCAGTGGTGAATTGGTAGTGACCAGCGCTGAGGGGCGCTACTGGATGGATTTCCCGTCCGCCGCGCCCACTCCCGCCGCAATCCCGCCAGGACTCCACGAAGCGCTGGATGCACAGCCGCTTGGCGTCTGGTCGGGAGCGACCGGGGACCTGCTGGCTGAACTTCCCGACGCGGAAGCGCTTCGCCAGCTGAAACCGAACATGAGCCTGCTGAAACAACTTCCCGCACGGGGGGTGATCGTGACGGCTCCAGCGACGGCGCCGTACGACTTCGTTTCGCGTTTCTTCGCACCAGCGGTAGGAGTGCCCGAGGACCCGGTCACCGGGAGCGCTCACACCGTACTCGCGCCATTCTGGGCTGACCGGCTGAACCGGTCAGAGCTTTTCGCACGGCAGATCTCCCAGCGCGGCGGTGATGTTCTCCTGCGGCTCGAGAAGCCAGGCCGTGTCCTCATCGGGGGCAGCGCTGTCACGATCATGTCCGGTTCGCTGTCTATCCCCAACACAACGTTGTAGAAATCCGGCGATCTTCCCTCCTCTGCCCCGGCTCGATTGGATTTGGCTCGATCAGCTGACCGCGTGCCGGAGATGTCGAGCGAACCACTCCGCCGCGAGAGCATCTGCGCGAGCGGCGTGCGGGAGTTGCGGCGCCGGGTCGAGGCCTGGTTCTTCCGCGAGCGCGTGCCCCATCCCTTCGACTCGGTGCAGGTCAACTGTCGGTTCGCCGCCGTAGCGGGCGGCGATTGCGGCGGCGAATTTTTCGGCGGGCTCGATAAAGCCTTCGGCATCGTCTTCGGCGCCGACCACAATCCGAACTGGCGGGCAGCCCGCGGCCACGAAGTCCCCGGCGCGCGCCACGAAGTCGAGTGTGTTCCCAATCTCGCCTGAATGCGCCGTCCACTCATAGGTGATGCCATAAACCCGTTGCATCGCCGCAACGACGGCACGCACCTGCAGGAGCGGCGAAACAAGCACGGCCGCACCGACAGTCGCTATCTGATCGGCGGTGACGAGCGCCGCGACAGCTGCACCCAGTGATCCCCCCATCACGCCGATGGTCCCGTCCGCGAATGCGAACTTATCCCGCAGCGCCTCCTTGACTGGGGCGAACTCGGCGACCGCCCGCTCGGTGATGGGGCCGTACAGATTGGTAACTGCATCCTCCATGCCTAGCTGCATGATCTCGTCGAATCCCCCGCTCGGCGTCCTCGCTCCGCACATCGGAAGCCCAAGGTATACGCGCCACGCGTCTATGCCGCTGAGCGGGAGCGCAGCTTCAAATGCCGCTTCGGTCCGTGGCGCATCCATCAAGTGCCACGCAAAGACAACCGGCGCGGGTTCGTTAGCTCGCGCAGGCGGCTTGGCCAGATAGGGAACGCCTTCGATGGTCCCCTGGTACACGTCGGTCTCAGTCACGCACCTAGTGTGCGGGCGAGCAGCAACAGGTGCACCAGAAACGGGACAGACGCACGAGTACAAGTCGTGAGTCTGTCCCGTCTCTTTACGATTCTGCAGACTACTTCTTCGGCTTGTCGGCGGAGGAATCGGTCGACAGCGCGGCGACGAACGCCTCTTGCGGAACTTCGACGCGGCCGATGGTTTTCATACGCTTCTTGCCTTCCTTCTGCTTTTCCAGCAGCTTGCGCTTGCGGCTGATATCGCCGCCGTAGCACTTGGCAAGGACGTCCTTACGTATGGCCCGGATATTCTCGCGCGCAATGATCTTCGAACCAATCGCTGCCTGAATCGGAACCTCGAACTGCTGACGCGGAATGAGTTCCTTCAGCTTGTTCGCCATCTTGTTGCCGTAGGTGTAGGCCGCATCTTTGTGCACAATCGCCGAAAACGCGTCGACCGCCTCGCCCTGCAGCAGAATGTCGACCTTGACAAGATCGGATTCCTGCTCGCCGCGCTCCTCGTAATCCAGGGAAGCGTAACCGCGGGTGCGTGACTTGAGGGAGTCGAAAAAGTCGAAGATGATTTCTGCCATGGGCAGTACGTATCGCATCTCAACGCGTGTCTCCGACAGGTAATCCATGCCCTGGAGTTCACCGCGGCGGGATTGACACAACTCCATCACCGATCCGATGAACTCGGACGGGGTGATGATCGTCGTCTTCACCATCGGCTCGAACACGGACCGAACCCGCCCGCTCGGCCAGTCCGAGGGATTGGTCACGATCGTTTCGGTGCCGTCCTCCAGGATGACCCGGTACACGACGTTTGGCGCGGTGGAGATGAGGTCGAGGTTGAACTCGCGTTCGAGCCGGTCCCGCGTGATCTCCATGTGCAGAAGGCCCAGGAAGCCACAGCGGAAACCGAAGCCCAGCGCCACTGACGTCTCCGGTTCGTAGGTGAGCGCGGCATCGTTGAGCTGCAGTTTGTCGAGGGCTTCCCGCAGATCGGGATAATCCGAGCCATCCATGGGGTACAGGCCTGAGTACACCATGGGTTTCGGGTCGCGGTATCCCGTGAGCGCTTCGGGAGCACGCTTCTTCGCCGATGTCACCGTGTCACCGACGCGCGACTGGCGGACGTCCTTCACACCAGTGATCAGATAGCCGACCTCCCCCACACCGAGACCAGTGCACGGTTTCGGATCGGGGGAAATGATGCCTACCTCTAGCAGGTCGTGCGTCGCGCCGGTAGACATCATCAAGATCTTTTCGCGTGGTGTGATCTTGCCGTCGACAACACGCACGTAGGTCACCACACCACGGTATGTGTCGTACACGGAGTCGAAGATCATGGCGCGCGCTGGAGCATTCGCTTCACCGACTGGAGCGGGGATCCGCTTCACGACGGCGTCGAGCAGGTCAGACACACCTACCCCCGTTTTGCCGGATACCCGCAGCACATCACCAGGCTCACAGTCGACGATGTGCGCGATCTCCTCGGCGTAGCGATCCGGATCCGCAGCAGGAAGGTCGATCTTGTTCAGCACGGGAATGATCTCGAGATCCCGATCAAGCGCCATGTAGAGATTCGCAAGTGTTTGCGCCTCGATGCCCTGCGCCGCGTCCACAAGCAGAACCGCGCCTTCGCACGCTTCAAGCGCGCGCGACACCTCATAGGTGAAATCGACGTGGCCAGGCGTGTCGATGACCTGCAGTACGTAATCTTCTCGGGTGCCGCCCGGCCCCTCTACAGACCACGGCAGCCGCACGTTCTGCGCCTTGATCGTGATACCGCGCTCACGCTCAATGTCCATGCGGTCGAGGTATTGGTCTCGCATGGACCGCGCGTCGACGACACCTGTCAGTTGCAGCATCCGGTCGGCCAGGGTCGACTTTCCATGGTCGATGTGCGCGATGATGCAGAAGTTACGGATCCGGGCGGGATCGGTGAACGTCGTGTCCGCAAAGCTAGGCACTCGGCTCCTTAAGCGTGGCGTGGTGGTTGCGGGTGTGCAGCAAGCAGGCACCCTAGAGTATTGATTCTATGGCCACTCTCGGGAAGAACGCGTCCGCGCGTCAACTTGCTGTCATTCCCAGCGGCGGACTCCCGTCGCTTTCTGGGCCTCGGCTACGCCACAGCTGACTAACGAGCCGGTTACAAGCTCGTGCGTTCAGTGACTGCGCACGGCTTCCTCCCCCACCCTCAACTCATGGGTTTGCTGGGTCCAGCGTGACTCAGACGCGCGGCAATCGACGGCAAGGGAGCAGCGGATGGCGATCAACCGCCGGGGGTTCGTGATCGGGTCTTCGATCGCAGTGGCAGGGGCGGCCGCTGCGACGACAGGCACCCCCGCCGCATTTGCGACTCCGCGAGAGCGACATATTTTGCCCATCGGCCATCCGGTGGAACCGCCGGAGGATATTGATTTCGTTGGAGTGACGTTCAGCAAACGTCCCACCTCGCACGCGCGCATCCGGTTCAGCGCCGACGGATCCCCCAGCGACTGGGTCTCCGTGCGGCCAAGCAGCCACTGCCCGGACTGGCATCCGTACGGCACCGCCAGTGATCTCGTACCGGTTCCGCCAGACTGCACCAGCATCGAGGTACAGAACGATGACGAGGCCGCCGAGGCAACGCCGATCGCGATCAGCGGCCTTCAGAGCATCACGAGTGCCTTCTCGCAGACCGTGAATTTCCTGTCACTTCCGGTGATAACGCGTGCAGGCTGGGGCGCTGAAGAAACACTCGGGCGCAGAGCCAGCGGCGGGGTGCGCTGGAGTCCCAGCTTTTCGAGTCCACAGATCATTACCGTGCATCATTCCGCCATTGCCACCGCTCGCAACGCCGCTGCAACGGTGCGGGCGATCCACCGGTACCACACCGCAACACTCGGCTGGGGAGATATTGGGTACCACCTGCTCATCGACCCCGCAGGCAGTATTTACGCGGGGCGCAGTACGGGAAATGCGCTCGCTCCAGTATTCGCGGACGGCGACAGCGCCACCGATCGACTGGTCGTAGGCGGACATTCGTACGCCTTCAACGAGGGCAACCTCGGGATCTGTCTGCTCGGTGACTTCACCTCGAGCGCTCCGACCCAGGCCGCGCGGGAGACACTGGTCTCTCTCCTCGCTGCGCTGTGTTCGGCTCTGGGGCTAGACCCCGAAGGGCACTCCAGCTACGTCAATCCGGGAACAGGCGCCACCGCACAAGTGTGGTCCGTCGCCCAGCATCGCGAACTCAATTCGACGAGTTGCCCAGGCGACGCCGTGGCGATGAACTTCAGCCAGATCCGCACCGAGGCTGCGAGGCGCTTGCGGACGGGCGCGAGCACATCGATAAGCAACCCGGGAGCCCAGGCATCGGCAAGCTCAGCACCGGAAGTCCTGCCCGTCAGTGTCCTCGAAGGCTGACGGGCAGAACCGCTCAGGCCAGCCGCGTGATCTCCACAACAACATCGAGTGCCTTTGAGGTGCCCCCGATGTAGATTCCGCGCAGCGGCGGCACGTCCCGGTAGTCGCGCCCCACTCCGACAGCCACGTGTCGCTCGCTGACCTCGATCGCGTTCGTTGGATCGAAGCCCCACCAGCCGCCAGTCCACGCTTCAATCCAGGCGTGACTCTCGCCGTGCACAGTCTCCCCAACCTCGGCTTCGCTGTGCGGGTGCAAATAACCCGAAACGTACCGGCACGGCACGCCGATACCGCGCAGCATCAACAATGTGAGGTGTGCGTAGTCCTGGCACACGCCTTTGCGTTCTTCCCACGCCTCCACCGCTGACGTGTGCACGCCCGTCGTGCCGGGCACATACGACATGCTGTCATGCACCCAGCCCGATATCTCCGCGACCGCCTCGTCTGGTGTTTTGCCCTTCTTGAGGTCTTTGGCAATTCCCACCAGGTCCCGATCGTGGGGCACGTACCGCGTGTTCGACAAAGCTTCGTTGAACCAGTCGGTGACGCGGTCAGTGCCAAGTTCTTTCCACGTGACGCGCTCCTCGGGCCGCGTGCTGCCGTCAGTCTCGACGACCGACGAACCGACAACCGCCAATTCGGTGTGCGGTGCATGCAGGTCGAAAGCGGTGACCTGGGTCCCCCAGTAGTCGGTGTAGCGGTAAGAACGCGTTGCGGGCGTGGTTTCCACCCGGTTGAGGATGACGTTCTGGCGCGGCTCGTTTCGGGGGCTCAGACGCGCTTCGTTGTACGACCGGGTTACGGGGGTCTCGTATTCGTACCCGGTTGTGTGAACGATTCTCATTCGGGTGTTCACAGTTCAGCCTCCACATGGACGTCTTCGACACGCGCGCCAGCATCCGTCCACGCGACCCAGGGCGCGGAGTGGAAGTACTGCAGCGCGACGGCCTCGTTGACCTCAATACACAAATCGAGCAGGCTGAGCAGCCGCGTCTGAAGCTCCTCCAGCAGCATGCCCGGCCGGAGAAACTCGAGCTCACTGCGCGCCCGGCCAAGCAGGCGCAGCGCCTCCGCGCGGGCGCCGATCCGGCTGCGCGGGCGGTGATCCAGTTCTTCGAGCGCTACCTCAGCCGTGCGGATCGTGTGGAAAACCGACCGCGGGAAGAGCCGGTCAAGCAGCAAGAACTCAACGACGCGGCCCGCATCGAGCGCACCTCGATAGGTACGTAAGTAGGTGTCGTGGGCGCCCGCAGAGCGCAGCACCGTCACCCACGAGGGCGACGATGCGCGGTCACCAGCCCGGGACAACAACAGCCGCACCAACATGTCGACCCGCTCCACGGAGCGGCCGAGAATGAGGAACCGATATCCGTCGTCGCGACTCAGCGTTGTGTCGACGAGCCCAGCGAACATAGCCGCGCGTTCCTCGACGAACCGGAAGAACTCGTGCGGACCAAGCAGCCGGGCAGCGCGCTCGCGTGAGGCCAGCCCGTTGACCGTCGTGTTGAGGCACTCCCACATTTCTGCGGAAGTGACCTCACGCGCACCTCTGGCGTTATCACGTGCCCGGTTGAGCGAATCTACGATCGAGCCGGATTGCTCGCGGCTATACGCCACACGCTCAGTGAGCGACCACACGTCCAGTGGGCCTTCGGGCGGATTCACGCCTAGCACCCGCAGCAGTGCACGTGAAGCGCGGTCCGCATCGACCGTGGAGTCTTCGAGGAGGTGGTGGACGGCGACGTCGAGAATGCGCGCGAGATCATCAGCGCGCTCCACGTACCGGCCGATCCAGTACAGCGATTCAGCGTTGCGTGCCAGCACCGATGCTCACCTCCCGTTGTTGTTGCTGCTGCTGTTCTTGATCGATGGCGAGCTCCGGGCCGGTCTCCGCCCTATGCGCGGTTTTGACCTCGCTGACGAGTTCTTCGCCTGCAAGCTCTCGATCCTGAGCCGACGACCGGGCAGTAGCCAGCACCCACGTGTCTTTGCTGCCGCCGCCCTGACTGGAGTTCACCACCAATGAGCCTTCGGTGAGTGCGACGCGGGTCAGGCCACCGGGCAGGACCCACACGTCTTCGCCATCGTTCACCGCGAACGGGCGCAGGTCGACGTGCCGTGGCGCAAGCTCATCCCCCGCCTTGGTGGGAACCGTCGAAAGCTGAACCACCGGCTGCGCAATCCAACCGCGTGGTGATTCCCGCAGCTGCTTCGCCAGCTTCTTCAGTTGGGCCGGTGACGCGTCAGGCCCGAAAACGATCCCGTACCCGCCCGACCCTTCCACCGGCTTGACCACTAGTTCATCGATCCGGTCGAGGACCTCTTCTAGTTCTTCCGGTATCCAGCAGCGGAATGAATCGACGTTCGGCAGGCTCGGTTTCTCGTTCAGGTAGTACTCGATGATTGTTGGCACGTAGGTGTACACCAGCTTGTCGTCACCCACACCGTTCCCGACGGCGCTAGAAATGACGACGTTGCCTGCGCGGGCTGCGTTGAGAACTCCAGGAACACCGAGTACCGAGTCGGGCCGGAACTGGAGCGGGTCGAGAAAATCGTCGTCGATCCGGCGATAGATGACATCGACCTGCTGCTCCCCCTCCGTAGTCCGCATGTACACGGTGTTGTCACGGCAGAACAGGTCTCGGCCTTCAACGAGTTCGACACCCATCTGGCGAGCCAGCAATGAGTGTTCGAAGTACGCCGAGTTCGCGACGCCTGGGGTGAGGACCACGACTGTCGGGTCCGCTTCGTTCAGCGCGGCCGAGTTCCGCAGCGCCCGCAACAGGTGCGCGGGGTAGTCAGCTACCGCACGGACCCGGTGGCTCGCGAAGAGGTCCGGGAAGACCCGCGTCATGGTGCGGCGGTTCTCGAGCACGTACGAGACACCGGACGGTGAACGGAGGTTGTCTTCCAGTACCCGGAAGGTACCGTTGTCGTCCCTGATCAAGTCGATACCCGCAACGTGGATACGCACTTCATTTGGCGGGACGATCCCTGCGGCTTCCCGGTGGAAATGCTCGCAAGAGGTGATCAGCCGCCTTGGGAGCACACCGTCACGCAGGATGTTTTGTTCGCCATAAACGTCATCGAGGAAGAGTTCTAAAGCCTGAACCCGCTGTTTAATGCCCTTCTCGAGCTTCGTCCACTCGGCCGCGGCGATGACGCGCGGAATCAGATCTAGCGGGAACGGCCGTTCCTGGCCGGACAGGGAGAAGGTAATGCCCTGATCGAGGAATGCGCGGCCGAGAGCGTCTGCCCGGGCAGCGAGGTCGGTCGCTGTCGCCGGAGCGAGCGCTTTGAATATGCCTTTGTATGCCTGCCTGATGTTGCCGTCAGCGTCGAACATCTCGTCGTACGCCAAGGCGTAGTGTTCGAACAGCGGGCCAGCGCCGGCATACCCGCTGAATACATACTCACCGTTCGCGGCAGCCGTATCGTCGGATCTGTGCAGCGCCTGGTAAAGCGCACTATGCGGGTTCAGCGACTTTGTTTGGGAACTCACTCGCTTAATGGTGCTACAAACAGCAGCCCTGAGCACGCCACTTGGATGGTTAGTTCCGTTAAGGTCGCGTTTCGCTTGTGGTCACCGGGGCAAGCGCTGCCCCCGCTACGGCGCTCAGCGCCGCCACCGCGAGTGAGACCCCGGCCCAAACCCAGTCGGGCGGAGACGCCTCCAGCGCGCTCGCCGCACCGCGCTGAGCGGAGGTAAAGGTGAGCGCCATTCCGGACATAAACACCGCGACGAACCAGCCCAGCCCGTACGCCATCCGCATGCCCCATTGAGCAAGCGCTGAGTCACCCGCCTGGTAGTGGCCCACGACCAGCGGGATCAGCAAGGCGGTGAATACCGGCACCAGGTAGGTCACTAGCATCACGAACCGTGAGCTCGAGCTCGTGGCGGCGCCATCCGCTGACCACTGGGTGGCAATCTGGGACGGGAGATCCGGAAGCCACGCCACCAGCAAGAAGAGCGTGGCCGCCACTGCCAGTGACGGAGCCGCCAGATACGCTTGCCAGCGCGGATTACTTTGCTGCCACTTCGCACTCATCACCCACGACGGTACATGCACGGTTTGTCACGAGGTCCGCGCAGGTGGTAGCCTTCTCCTTCGGCGCGCACGGTCAGCCAGTGGCTGCTGCGCACGCACTTTCTGAGGCTCTTCGCGAGTAACGGGAAGTGCTAGTTGTCCCTTTTCAACGAAACTGACCAGAGGTTGTACGCGTGGCCAACATCAAGTCCCAGGTGAAGCGGATCCGCACCAATGAGCGTAACCGGCTTCGCAACCAGTCGGTTCGGTCTGCGCTGCGCACCGCCATCCGGAAGTTCCGCGAGGCCGCCGCAGCTGGTGACACGAACGCGGCCGGAGAGCACCTGCAGTCCGCGAGCCGCAAGCTCGACAAGGCTGTCAGCAAGGGTGTCATCCACAAGAACCAGGCTGCTAACAAGAAGTCGGCCATGGCCCAGACTTTCAACAAGCTCGGCTAGCCTGACGGCGCTGCCGCACACAATTTGTCAGAGAAGCCGCGCGGGGTTACCCGCGCGGCTTCTCTGTGTTCGCCACAAAAACCATGTGGATCGCAGATGAACCCGGCCTTCACTTCGCGAGCTGCGCTACCCGGCTGACCGCGCGTTCCAGCGCGTAGCTTGTGTCGGCGGCGCCTCCTTTGACTTCGCCGTTGAGTTCAGCGATCACCCGCAGAGCCTGCGTCAGCGAACCTGGTTCCCAGTTGCGGGCTTGCGCCTGGGTCTTGCGGACCTTCCACGGCGGCATGCCCAGCTGTGGCGCGAGGCGGTTCGGATCTCCCCGTCCCGCCGCGCTCACGCGAGCGATTGCCCGCACCGTTTCGCCGAGCGCGTCCGCAAGCACAACGTGCGGCACGCCGCTGTGGTCGGCCCAGCGCAACGCTTCGAGCGCAGCAGCCCGATTGCCCAGCACAGCCTTCTCCGCGACGTCGAAACCGCTTACTTCCGCACGGCCGGAGTAGTAGCGGGCCACCGCGCCAGCGTCGACCTTTCCACCGGTGTCCGCAGTGAGCTGCGAACATGCAGAAGCGAGTTCGCGCACGTTTGATCCAACCGCGTCGAGTACAGCCGTGATGACGTCGGGTGTTACCCGCACGCCGTGGGCCCGGAACTCTGCTCGGACGAACTCCGCGCGCTCCGTGGCATTGAGCTTTCCGCAGCGATGCACCTCAGCGCCGCGCTTCTGCAGGTCGGCCGCGAGTGCCTTCGCGCGGCCACCGCCTGAGTGAATCACGATGAGGGTAACCCCGTCAGGAAGGTCAGCCGCCGTCTCTTTCACGAGCGCGACAGCGTCTTTTCCCGCGTCGTGCGCCGCGTCGAACACGACGGCACGGTCCTCGCCGAAGAGCGAGGGACTGAGCAGCTCAGCGAGCTGGGCGGTGCCAAGGTCACCCGCGCGCACGCGACTGACTTGGATATCGCTATTGCTGGCCGCGGTCCGCACGCTCGATAGCACCGATGCCAGCGCTCGTTCAACAAGAAACTCTTCATCACCTAGCAGGAGGTGCAGCGGCTTCACGTGTGGCACCTCACGATACTGGCACATCCAGCGACGCACCGGCATGCACCGGCGATTCCGCACCTCCACCGCGTTCCGTCTTGCCCGCGCGCTGCCCAGCCACCTCGAGCCCATCGTCACGCACCACAACCACGACCATGCCATGAACGTCAGCGCGGGCCACAATGGCGCCCAGTTCTTCGAGAAGCGCAACGATGCTCGGAGCCGGGTGCCCGTAGCTGTTCTCAGCTCCCACACCAATAAGTGCCACGCTCCCTGGCCGTCGCGCCACAGCACGAAGAAAACTAGGGATGGAGGTAGCCGCGCCATGATGCGGAACTGTGAAGATGTCTGCGGCCAGTTTCTCCGGCGGGACGTTGTCGAGCAGCCATTGCTGCGCCTCAATTTCCGCATCTCCGGTGAACAGCACACGAAATTCGTTGCCATCACCAGTGCGCACGGCAGCCATTACTACCAGGGACTGGTCGTTCGGGCCGAGAAAAGGCGCCCGCTCAGTTGGCGGGCCCAGCACCGTTAGTGTGACGGACGGAAAGCGAAGGACCATACCCTGCGTCAGCTCCACAAGGGGCACGTTCGCCTCAACAGCGGCGGCGTGCACCAGTGCATAGCCCGAGTCCGGGTCTCGTCCGCGACCCACTCCCACTGCGTGGACGGTTCTTCCGCGGAACACACCCGAAATACCCGCCACGTGGTCAGCGTGCATATGCGTGAGTATCACGAGGTCAACTTTGGTGATCTTCAGCCGCCGCAGACACTGGTCAATGAGCGCCGGCTCCGGGCCAGTATCGACAACGACCGCGGAACGCCGGGATGTCGCCAGCACGAATCCATCTCCTTGCCCGACGTCACACGCAGACGCAACCCACGGGCCAGGCGGAAAGCGCGGCCCCAAGAGACGGAAAGGCACGAGCGCAAGGCAGCAACCAACTACGCTTGCGAGTAGCACCAGCCGCAGCTTCCGGAAGCGGAGCGCAAGCCCCGCAAGAGCAAACAGCGCGACCATAGCGACCGCACCAGAGGGTCCGCCGGGCACGGTGACCACCGCGTACGGCAGCCGCGCGCAATATCTGGCTACCCAAAGCAGCCATGTCACCGGGACGCCAGCGAGGAACACTGCTACCGCAGCGGCCCCAGACCACAGCGGCGCCAGGACCAGTCCCGCGTAGCCCGCAACAATTGCTGCGGTGACGACCGGCGCCGCCAACAGGTTGGCCAGGACCCCAACAACGCTGAAGTTCCCGGCGAACGCGGCAATCAGCGGCGCGGTGACGAGTTGGGCCACGATCGCAACTGCGAGTATCGCGGCGGGGACACGCGGCATCCCCCGGGTCGTGAGGGCATCGGCAAGCGGCGGAGTCGCCAGAATAATCCCGGCCGTGGCGGTGACTGAAAGGGCGAACCCTAAGTCGGTGGCGAGTTGTGGCCGGAAGAGGAGCAGCACAATCGTGGCGGCGCTGAGAGCCGGCAACGCGTGCCTGCGGCGTCCACTGATGAGCGCGAGCAACGTCACGGTCCCCATCGCTGCCGCGCGCAGGACGCTCGGTTCCGGGCGGCACACGATCACAAACCACACCAGTGCCACCGCGGTGACCACCGCCGCAGCGCGCCGTGAACCGGTGGCATAGCGCGCAGCGAGAAGAACCGCACCGCACACAATGGTGACGTGCGTGCCCGAAACCACCGTCAGATGTGTGAGACTCGTCGCGATGAATTCGTCGCGCATGTGTTGCGGCATGGCTGACCTATCGCCTATGACAAGGCCCGGCAGCAATTGTGCCTGCTCCTCCGGCAGCGCACCCTGCACTACTGCGCGGAAGTCCGAGCGCACCTGAGCGGCGTGGCGCTGCAACCACGAAGCCTGACTCTTCACGTCTGGCGGGCCAGTCGTGAAGATTGTGGCAGCACTGAAGTCAGGCCGATTCGGAACTGCCGCCTTGCCACTGACAATCACAGTCTCGCCAGGTATGACCGTGCCCCACCGGGATCCGGTGGCGAACACGGTGAGGGCGGCGCGCGCTGGCTGCCATGGTTCGGAACGACCATCCATGCGCATGGCGCGCACGCTGGCCCGGAACACGAAACGCTGCTCACCACTGCGGGCGGCCGTGATTGGGCGCGGATCTGACTCTAGAACGAGGTGAACGTCGACAATCTTCGATTCGGCTGCGGCCTCTCGCAGTGTATGTGTCTCCGCGAGGTACGCACGCACGCCGAATGCGACGGACGCGGTCGCTGCGAAAAGCAGGGCTACGCAGATGATCCGCGTGACGTCGCGGCTCACCCGCGGACGCACACACACGCATGCCGCCGCGAGCAGACCGAACACTGCAGTGACGCCAGCCGCTGCCCGATAGCCCACACACGCCGCGACTAGAGCCACTGACCAGGTCAACAGCGCTGCCGGTACCAAACGGAAGTCCAGTACTCGCTCCGCATCGGCCGGACTTTCGCTAGACGGTGACGTGGTCACGGATCTGCGCAATTTTCGCAGGCCCAATACCGCGGACTTGCCTCAGTTCCTCCACGCTGAGGAACGGACCGTTGACCGCACGCCACTCGACAATCGCACTGGCTGTTACCGGCCCCACTCCTGGCAGCGTGAGCAACTCCGCCTCGGTAGCTGTGTTCAGGTTGACGTGCGCCGGCCCCTGCCCGGAAGCCAGGCCCGTGCTAGCCGTGCTCGCCGTACCCGCGCCCGCAGCAACGGTGGTCCCTGTTCCCAAAATCATGCTTACGGTTGGGAATTCTTCGTTGTCACTCCCCCGGCGTCCGACCACGATCTGGTCACCGTCAGCAACCCGCTGAGCGAGATTCAGGGTGATGAGATCCGCGTCCGGGAATGCGCCGCCCGCCTTGCCGAGGGCGTCCGCCACACGATCGCCGTCCTCGAGTTCAACGAGGCCAGGGTTGTGTACTCGGCCGGCGACACTCACGATGAGCCGCCCCACAGCAGCGGGCACACCTGCATCCGGGGTGGGGGCCGTACTGGCGTCTTCACGGTGTGCGTGAGGATGTTCGTCGTCAGCACTGAGCGCGGCGAGTTGGGTAACCGCGCCGGGTTCCTCCGCGAGTGGTGGTCCTGGAAGCGCGACGCTCCCCACGGTGGCACTCCCCTCGCCGTCGCGCAGCATAAGCAGTACGGCAACCACCGCCGCGCACAGTCCTACCGCAATGAGCGCGGCACCTCCCGCGCGCGTCAGATTCAGGTGCAGCCGTTCATGCCACACCGCTGCGCGTGGCCCAGGCCCGCCGGATTCAAGCCAAGGGGGCGCCGGCCAGCTCTGGTCAGCGGTAGGAGACTCTTCTGGGACCGACTGTGTTTCAGTCGGCCTGGTACCGGCGCCGTTACCGCTTCCCGGTTCCCCCGGTACCTCGGCCCCCTCACCCGACCGCCCCAACTCGGGCGGCAGCTGCATGAGCTGGTGAAAACGTGCCTGTGCGGGTGAGTCGGCGGGAGTGCGCTCGTCGTGCATGCAGCGAAGCTATCCATATCCTGGCGCTACGTCAGATTTTTTCGGTCCGCAACTGTGGATAACCCGAACCTGTGGACAACTGCTACTACAGACGGAGTCGGCGTGGCGTCCGCGATACTGTGGGGATGGAGTATGTGTCCAGAGTGCCGAGACCGCCGCTGGACGGGCTGATCGACGATCTTTACTACCTCGAGGGCGCCTCGCCATACGCCCGGCTAATGCTCCCGCCTGCTCCGTCGGCGCTGCTCATCGTCAACCTCGGGGCGCCGTTCCTCATCCGCTCCGGCACCGGCACCGGCCTCGAAACGGCCAAGTACGCCGACGGCTGCGTGGTCACTATGCCCACCCAGGCGTGGGAGTTCGGCTACCCACTGCGGACCCGGTCCGTAGGCGTGCACTTCAAGCCGTGGGGGCTTGCGCCGTTCCTGCCGATGCCCGCGGCCGAACTGTGTGACCGGCCGGTGACGGTCGCGCAGGTTTGGGGCCCGCCGGCCGTTGCTGAGTTGCGCGACCGGCTTACCGCAGCGGACGGCCCACAGGCGATGCTGACACTGCTTGAGAAAGAACTGAGGCGACGGCTGCGAGAGGCCGCGGGCCTGAGGCTGGTCCGTCACACGAGCAGCATCATCGCGGCAACCCGCGGGACGGTGGCGATCGGCGACCTGAACGTGACAGCCGGTGTCAGCAGCACACATCTGGCACAACGGTTCAAAGAACTCATCGGCATCACGCCGAAGCGGCTGGCACGCACCCTCCGCTTCGCTAGTACCGTGTTCGCCATCAACCCCGCTGAACAAATCGACTGGGCTGACCTAGCCGGTCGCGCAGGTTACTTCGACCAGGCCCACTTCGGCCACGAGTTCCGGGCGTTTACCGGGCTCACGCCGACCCAGTACCTCGAAGTCCGGCGGCGGTTCCTGCGCGAACATCCTGGCCACGTGCTGGACAGCTGGCCGTTGCCGGCCGATTGATTTCTTACAAGACCGACAACTCACGGAGCGTTACCTTTGAGGCACCCACTCCAGAGGAGGGACCCGTTGGGCAAAGTAGTCATGTACGCGTCAGTGTCGGTAGACGGCTTTATCGCCGACGAGAACGACCAGCCCGGACCGCTGTTCGACTGGTTGCTCAGCGGTGACGTGCCGTTGGATCAGAGTGGCGCCTTGAAGGTGTCGCAGACGTCCTACGACTACACCCGGCCGTACTGGGACCAGATCGGGACCACAGTCGTCGGCCGCCACGTCTTCGACATGACGGACGGCTGGGACGGGACGCCTCCGGGCGGGATCGACCACGTGGTCGTCGTGACGCATCGGCCGGAGCCCGAGGGCTGGACTCCCGAGGCTCCTTTTCACTTTGTCGGCAGCGTCGAGACAGCCGTGGCCAAGGCGCGGGAGCTTGCTGGTGACCGCATAGTCGAGGTCGCTGCTGGCGACGTCGGTGGCCAGGTGCTTGCCGCAGGTCTGGTCGACGAGGTGCGCATGGACGTCGTACCCGTGGTGTTCGGGGCCGGTAAACGTTTTTTCGGGTCGGTTCACACGCAGCACCTGCTGGAGAATCCCGACGTGGTGATTCAGGGCGACCGGGTGCTGCACCTGCGCTATCAGGTGCGTCGCTGACCAATCTGCACGGGCCCGCCAACACACTCCCCTCGCGGACCGCGCCACTCCTACTCGGTGTGCCTGAAAAGCGAAATGCTCAGGGCTCCTGGCCCAAGATGAACCCCCAGAACCGCGCCGAGGTCACCGATCAGGGTTTCGTGCACCTGCGGCAGGCGGTCCCTCATTTGCGTGAGGATGCCACGCGCGCGTTCTTCGGCCTCGAGATGCTGTACCGCGACGCATACCGCACCGTCACCGCTGGTTGACGCCGCATCGACCGCGGCGTCAACCAGCCTCGCGAGGGCTTTCGAGGAGGTGCGCGTCTTCTCGCGCACCGCAAGCTTGCCTCCGGAAAGCTGCAGCACCGGTTTTATCGCGAGTGCCGTCCCGAATACTGCCGCTGCAGTGCCGATCCGGCCACCCCGCCGCAGGTTGTCTAGCTGGTTGACGTACACGAAAGACGTGGCTCGCGCAGCTGCGTCCACTGCGGTTTTGTAGACCTCGTCGAGGCTCGCTCCCTCAGCTGCCTTGATGGCCGCCGCACGCACCGCGAAGCCGAGCCCGAGACCCGCCGCCGCCGAATCGACGATGCGGACCCCGACACGCTCGTCCGCAGCCTGGCGTGCCGCGTCCCAGGTGGACGACAGCTGCCGGGAGATAAAGACCCCTACCACGCCGTCACCGCCACTCGCACGCACCGCTTCGTCGAACGCGTCCCGCATTTCCTGCGGCGACGCTCCCGCCGTGGACACGTGCGCAGAACGCCACACTGACCCCGGAATCTCGTCGACGCCCTCACGCAAATCCCGGCCGTCGGCGAGGATATGCAGCGGAACGACGCGAATGCCGTACCCGGCAGTGATTTCAGCGGGCAATGTGGACGACGAGTCGGTTACCACGATTACTGCCACTAGTGCACCGTCTTTCGCTGCGCCCCGGCCGGTTGCGGAACACAAGCAGCCAATTCACCCACAACGGACACAATAGCGGTGTGCATGTGTGCGGCGACGCGGCGGTGCGCGTCGAAGTTCCAGTGAATGCCATCTGGGTTGCCCTCACCCGCTCGCAAGTGACTGATAGTGGCACCGGGGAGGTCGACAAGCGGAACCGCGTGCTGTGCCGCCCAATCGGCGATCGCACGGGAGGTGCGCGGCTGACCTGGCTGCACATACCCATAGTGGCGGCTGTGATGCAATGGCGGCAGCGAGGCGATGATCGGCAAGTCGGGCCGTACCGCGCTCAAGGCGGAACGGATCTGTTCCAAATATTCGACGGTCAATCGCGGCGGCAGCGCCATCGGCCAGCCAACTGGAGCGAGCACCGGCTGAAGGCGCCGGTATCCTGAACGAACCAGTCGCCGCAGGCCCGGCGGGCGGACATACCGCATACTTTCACGCAAGGCAGTCGGCACCGGGGACGGCAGCGAGTCCATACCGCCCACGGCTATCACCACCGCGCGTGCACGCGGAACTACAGACCACACCATCGGGTCTTGCGTCAGCGCCCACCAGGCATCACGTGTCGTCCATCCCACGCGTGCGCTCAGATGCGCCCGCAACCCCAGCTGCGCCGCGACGATATTCGGCCACAGCCTGGGATCGTCGGCTGGCAAACCACCAACAGGCCCGTAAAACGCTAGCGAGTCCGCTAGAACCAGAAGGGTGTCCGCGCGATTAGACAGCATCGGGCGCGACCTCAGCGGAGGAGTTCCAGACGTCAAGCCGCCATTGTCCGGTCCCAGCGCCGGGTGTGCTGAAGTGGCGCAGCTGCACCCAGCTCGCGTTTCCGAGGCCACCGAGAATCGGCCAGCGTGAAACCGGCAAGTCGAGGAGCTGCGCGGTCAGCGCGGCGATCAGTCCACCATGCGCAACAAGGATGATCGGCCGCGTCGACCAGTCCGGATATTGCTCGTCACGCAACAGCTCGTCCACAACAGGAGCGGCCCGCTGCGCGACGTCGACCCGGCTCTCTCCGCCCGGCGGCGCCCATGTCGCGTCGCCGCGCCAGTACGCGCGAGCGCCTGGGAATTCGGTATCGACTTCGGCGTGGGTGCGGCCCTGCCACGCGCCGAGATGTGTTTCTCGCAAACGTTTGTCAATGGTGACGTCGAGGCCAGCCTCGGCACCGAGCGCAAGGGCCGTATCGTGTGCGCGCCGCAGATCCGATGACAGCACTGCCAGCGGTTTGCAGCGTGCGAGCACCTGAGCCGCCCGCACTGCTTGTTCCACTCCAAGTTCGGAGAGCTCGGTGTCGAGCTGGCCCTGCATGCGGCTGCCCGCGTTGTACACGGTCTGCCCATGCCGGAGGAGAAGGAGCCGCCTGATCGTCGGCGGCGGCGGTGTCGCCGTCATTTGTTACCTTTCAGCTCGGCGCGGGCGGTTCGCCCGCCGTGGAGCTGTCATCCTCCGATGCGCGTGCCATCGCCACCTCAAGGCCGTCTACTTCGACAACTGGACAGTCTTTCCAGAGCCGTTCAAGGCCGTAGTAGTTGCGCTCATCTTCGTGCTGGATGTGCACCACCACGTCGACATAGTCGAGCAGCGCCCAGCGCCCTTCACGGGCACCTTCCCGGCGGGCGGGCTTGTGGCCCGCCTCGCGAAGCTTCTCTTCGACGTTGTCGACGATTGCGGTGACCTGGCGCTCATTGGAGCCTGATGCGATGACGAAGCAGTCCGTGATGACCAGTTGCTCGGACACGTCGAGCACCACGACATTGTTCGCTTTCTTGTCTGCAGCGGCGAGAGCGGCAATGCGCGCGGCCTGGGTCGCATCAGCGGATGCTGTCACGTGTCGTCTCCTGGGTTATGTGAGTTGCCGGGGCGTTCGGTGCCCCAGTCGTTCGGTTCCCGCCTATTCTGCCCTGGCGCGAGGACGTACGCAGCTTCGTCGCCGCGCGGAGGGTAGAGCGAGCGCTTGGCGATGTACTGCACGACACCGTCCGGAACCAAGTACCAGACCGGGCGCCCGGCACGCGCCCGCGCACGACAGTCACTCGACGAAATCGCCAGCGCTGGAATTTCGATTAGGGTGACGGTGTCGTCGGGATAGTCATCAAGGTGACCAGACAAATGCTCAACGTGCAAGTCGTACCCGGGCCGGCTGACGCCAACGAAGCGAGCGAGGTCAAACAACTCTTCCCACGATTGCCACGAAAGGATGCTTTCGAGCGCGTCCGCCCCGGTGATGAAAAAGAGGTCGGCATCTGGATGGAGTTTGCGCAGGTCTCGAAGTGTGTCAACGGTTCTCGTGATTCCCGCGCGGTCGATATCGGCGCGGCTCACCGAGAAGCGCGGGTTCGAGGCGGTTGCGATCACGGTCATGAGGTAGCGGTCTTCAGCAGCGCTGACTTCCCGGCCCGCCTTCTGCCACGGCTGGCCGGTGGGGACGAATACCACCTCGTCGAGGCTGAACCGGTCGGCGACCTCACTGGCCGCGACAAGGTGTCCGTGGTGAATAGGGTCGAAGGTACCACCCATCACACCGAGGCGGCGTCGTGGCTTTCGCTCCTCCGGCTGCGTCTGCACAAACGTCAACCTTACGGCTAGACAGGCAGAAGTCGCGCAACGACCGCCGCGAGGTGCTCCGCGGTTCGGCACTCATGCATTGGTATCAGCTGCCGGTATGCCTCAGCGGCAGAGTCCCCAGTGGGCCACTGGCGTGCTGGTTCCGGATTCAGCCAATGTGCATGTTTCGCGAGAGTCACCATCTGCGCCAGTGCGGCGAGGTTTGGGTCGCGGTAGTTCGTCCGGCCGTCACCGAGGACCAGCAACGACGAGCGCCCCGTGAGCGCTTCGCTAAAATTGTCTACGAATGTTCCGAACGCGTGCCCGTAGTCGGAATGCCCGTCGTACGTGATGAGTCGTGCTTCGCGAATCATTCTTGATACCGAAACGCCGAGTTCTGAGCCAGCGTTGAAGAACTCCGTCACTTCATCGGTTGTGTCGATGAAGGCGAAGACACGGACCCGTGAGAACTGTTCCCGCAGCGTGTGCACGAGTTGCAGCGTGAAGTTGCTGAAACCAGCAACAGAGCCCGACATATCGCATAGGACAACGAGTTCTGGGCGCGCCGGCCGAGGCGAATGGAGTACGAGATCGATGGGCACGCCACCGGTCGTCATCGATTTGCGCATGGTGCGCC
The DNA here is from genome assembly GCF_026041215.1 of Hoyosella sp. YIM 151337. GTDB lineage: Bacteria > Actinomycetota > Actinomycetes > Mycobacteriales > Mycobacteriaceae > Hoyosella. Next base: position 37,979 of record NZ_JAPEIQ010000039.1, on the reverse strand, counting down.
GGATGTCGATCGCACCGGCACGGTAGCGTTTGCGCCGCGCCGCGAGCCGAGTCGCAAGCAAACGGGCAAGTGGTGCAACACTTTTGCGAAGCGCTACCAAGTCATCGTCCGACGCCCGGAGAAAATCAACTTGCTCGGCAACCTTAGGAACCGCGTACGATGCCACCCGCTCCCGCCCCTGACGCTGCGCTACCCGCCGCCGCGTTTCGTTTTCAACAGCACTGCGCAGCCGCGAAACGAGTTCGGCGGCATTTCTTTTCGCAACTTCCTCATGAAACGGCTGCAGTGCCGTCCCGCCCTCCTCGTCCGGCCCTCCGGGTGTACTGAGAAGGCCATCGAGCAGTTTCTTCGTCAGGGCCTCCGGTGAGATCGCCTGCAGCGACTGGTAGGCCGAATAAGACTCGCCGCCAACGGATCGGTAGGCGCCCAGTTCATCGACAATTATCGAGACAACATTTTCCAGCTCGTCGCGCGCTTCCGGGGTATCTGCGGTGAGTAGATCAGCGAGCATTCCCCGCAACGCAGGGATGTCGATGTCCCCCTCGGGCGTGCGGGGAACTTCCAGCGCTGAATCCCGTGTGCTGCGCGAACCGAGCGCCTCGGGAAACCACAAGTCGAAGATACCGTCGAAGATGGGCCGATGCGTGGCGCGGCGCACCAGCGCGCAAGCCAAACCTTCTTTCAGCACGTTTCTGTCGACCAAGTCGACGTGAGTCAAAACCCGGCCCGCATCGACCGTCTCGGCTGGGCCGACCGGCAGACCTTTTGCGCGCAGAGCCTCCACAAAACCCGCGAGGTGGCCAGGCAGCCCGTGAGGCGCGAACGGACCGGACCCGTACTGTGGAGGTTTCGCCATTACAACCTCAGTTCAGCCTGAGTTCCGCAGCGGCGCGCTGCTGGTCGCTGCGGTGCTTGAGCACCACTCCCAGCGTCGTCCGGATGGCATCGTCGTCCACGGTGTCGAGGCCAAGAGCGAGCAGCGTGCGGCCCCAGTCGATGGTTTCGGCGACAGAAGGTGCCTTTTTGAGGTGCATTCCGCGGAGCACAGAGATGACGCGGACTAGCTGCTCGGCGAAGGCCTCGGGCAGTTCCGGCACCCGCGCGGCGAGGATGCGCCGTTCCCGCTCGGGGTCGGGGTAATCCATGTGCAGGAATAAGCAGCGGCGTTTCAGCGCTTCGGATAGTTCGCGAGTGGCGTTGGATGTCAGGACGACGAATGGCCGCCGCTTTGCTTCGATTGTGCCCAGCTCGGGCACTGTGACCGCGAAATCGCTGAGCACCTCCAAAAGGAGGCCCTCGAACTCGATATCGGCTTTGTCCGTCTCATCGATGAGCAACACCGTCGGTTTATCACGCCGGATCGCGGTCAGAAGCGGCCGCGACAGCAGAAACTCTTCCGAGAAGACGTCATCCCGCGTCTCTTCCCAGCTGTTTTCGTGCGCAGCCTGGATGCGCAGGATCTGTTTCGCGTGATTCCATTCGTACAGCGCGCGAGCCTCGTCGACACCTTCATAGCACTGCAGACGGACAAGTGCGGCACCAGCCGCCGTTGCGACCGCCCGGGAAAGCTCTGTCTTTCCAACTCCCGCTGGCCCCTCGATAAGCAGCGGCTTCCCGAGCCGATCGGCCAGGAAGACCGCTGTCGCGGTTGCGGTGTCAGCGAGGTAACCCGTCTCCGCAAGCCGCTCGATAACGTCCGCGGGACTCGCGAAAATCGGCTGCGTCTCGGCTATTGATCGATCCAACACGAATCCTCTCTCAGCGCGCCGACTGCGTCATCGGACGCGCCGCGGGCTCACGCGGGACGTGTATGGCCCTTGCCCCACACGATCCACTTTGTGGACGTCAATTCCGGCAGCGCCATCGGGCCGCGAGCGTGCAGCTTCTGCGTCGAGATGCCAATCTCCGCACCGAACCCAAACTGCTCGCCATCGGTAAAGGCGGTAGATGCGTTCACCATGACCGCTGCCGCATCTACTCGCTCAGTAAACTCGCGCGCCGCGGAAAGGTCCTGGGTGACGATTGCTTCGGTGTGGCTAGTCCCCCACTCGTCGATGTGGGCGATAGCTTCGTCGATCCCGCCAACGACCTTTACTGCGATATCCAGGCTCAAGTATTCTTCCGCCCAGTCGGTTTCGGTCGCGGGCACCATTCCAGGAAGGTCCCCGTGCAGCGTTACGGAGTGCTGCTCCAGTGCGCGCACGAGGCGCGGCACAGCCGTGGCGGCGATAGCTTCGTCGATCAGCAGCGTCTCTGCGGTGTTGCAAACACTAGGCCGCCGGACCTTCGAGTTGACGACGATTTCCTCAGCCTTGTCCAGATCGGCCGCAGCATGCACATAGACATGGCAATTGCCGACGCCCGTTTCAATGGTCGGTACGGTCGCGTCGCGAACCACCGCGTTGATCAAGCCCGCACCGCCGCGCGGAATCACCACGTCGACAAGTCCCCGCGCCTGTATCAAATGGGTGACCGACGCGCGGTCAGCACTCGGCAGCAGCTGCACCGCGTCCGCTGGCAGCCCGGATTCCCGCAGCGACGCGCGAAGGATGTCCACGAGGGTCGCGTTGGATTGCGCCGCCGACCCCGAACCGCGCAGAAGCACCGCGTTGCCCGACTTCAGCGCGAGCCCGAACGCGTCGACAGTAACGTTGGGCCGCGCCTCGTAGACGATGCCGACAACGCCCAGGGGCACGCGCTTCTGCACGAGCTCTAGCCCATTGGGCAGCGTCGACCCCCGCACTATCTCGCCTACAGGGTCTGCGAGGCCAGCCACCTGACGGAGCCCCGAGGCGATACCTTCTATCCGGGCCTGGGTGAGGCGGAGCCGGTCCAGCAGGCTGTCGGCAGTACCCATGGCACGGGCACGCTCGATGTCCTCCTCGTTCGCGATGAGTATCTCCGGCGCACCGGCAAGTACCGCGTCAGCTGCCGCATGCAGGGCGCGGTTCTTCTCGTCGGCCGTGAGCTGCGCAAGCACGCGTGACGCAACACGAGCGCGGCGCGCGGCATCATGCACGCTCTGCCGGAGATCCGCGTCGGCGCCTGACGCCGTTGCCGGAGTTTCCAAGGTGGACCCTGTCGACCCGATAGTCATGACCACCAGGGTAGCGGGTTGTGCCACGAGACCGAACAGCCGAATGAGATGCTGGTCGCATGAGCCGGATCGCGGTTCTCGGAAGCGTCAATATGGACGTTGTTGTGCGTGCCACACGGTTGCCCGCACCGGGTGAAACAGTTCTTGGTGAATCGCGCACAGAGATGCCCGGCGGCAAGGGCGCGAACCAGGCGGTCGCTGCCGCGCGCATGGGTGCGCAGGTGTGGTTCATCGGTGCGGTCGGCAATGATCCGGCCGCTGCTGTTCTGCGAGAGCGTTTCGCCGGGGCTGGCGTCGGAGTCTCAGAATTGCGCACAATCGACGGGCCGAGCGGACTGGCGTCTATCACGGTTGGCTCGGACGGTGAAAACTCAATTGTGGTTATTCCGGGTGCCAATTCCGCGGTCGAACGCCTCTCAGCGCCCGACCTGGCCCGCATCCGCGACTGTGATCTGCTGCTCATGCAACTTGAACTGCCGATCAGCGTCGTCGAGGAGGCCGCTGCGGTAGCCCACCGCGCGGGAGTGACGGTGATACTCAATCCGTCGCCTTTTCAGCCTCTCAGCAAATCGTTGCTCAGCCGCTGTGACGCACTGATCGCCAACGAGGTCGAACACCAGCAACTAGGCAGTTCAGCGGCCCGGGTACGGCACCTCATCGTGACGCGGGGCGCAGCGGGCGCATGGCTAAGGAGCACCGGCGGTGAGTCGTTACGTGTGGCCGCCCTCAGTGTGGCGGCGGTTGATACGACGGGTGCCGGTGATGCGTTCGCGGGCGCATGCGCGGCGCTCTGGCACACCGGGGCAGCGAGCGCAGTTCACTGGGGATGTGTCGCCGGGGCACTCGCAGCAACGCGAACGGGAGCGTACAGTCCGACTTATGGGGAGGTAGCTGAAAAAGTTCTTGAGAGCGAGCTTGACGGCTAGCCTCTCAGATACCACCGTGCCTAGCTGATCGCAATGTGATAATGGTCACACACCTTGGTTAACCAGGGGATACGACCTTCATCTAATGTCCGAATCCCTCGCGCAACCTGACATCGCTAATGGTGCTTGTTAATGTCGAGTTACCGATGAATTCGACAGCAGAACGCCCAAACACCGCCCGCAGTGCGGTGCGATTCCGCTTCCCGGAACCCAAGGATGGGGCCCGGCTGTGGGAGATTGCCCGCGATTCTCAAGTCCTCGACGTGAATTCCAGCTACGCGTATGTGCTCTGGTGCCGCGACTTTCGCGAGACATCCGTCGTCGCTGAAGTTGATGGTCGCGTAGCAGGATTCATCACCGGTTTTTTCCGTCCGCAAGACCCGCTCACGTTATTCGTGTGGCAGGTTGCGGTCGACCGTGAGTATCGCGGGCTGAAGATCGCCCACGGGATGCTCGACTGGCTGCTCGATCAACCTCCAGTCCGCCGGGCAACCCACCTGGAAACTACAGTCAGTCCTGATAACAAAGCTTCGATCGCAATGTTCAGTTCACTGGCGCGCACGCGCAACACGACAATTACACGCAGCGATTTGTTCCCGCCAGATCTCTTCCCGGACAGCCATGAACCGGAGGATCTATACCGCATCGGCGAATTCGAACCGCGCTGATTCTGACAGGACTAAACCCGGCTTGCCTCGGGTATTTAATCGCGTCTGAAAACTTTACGCAGAGGAGTACCTCACATGACCATCGCTGATTTGCCCATCGACGAAAAGGCAGAGAAGCCCGGCACCGGGCCCGGTATCCCGAGCGTCATCGAAACGCGCGAGTCCGAGGTCCGGGGCTACTGCCGCGGGTGGCCGACCACGTTCGACACCGCGAAGGGTGCATGGATCACAGACACAAGTGGACGCAAATACCTTGATTTCTTTGCGGGTGCGGGGTCGCTCAACTACGGGCACAACAACCCCGTTCTCAAAGAAGCGCTCGTCGACTACATCAGCCGGGACGGCATCACGCACGGCCTGGACATGGCGACGGTCGCAAAGAAAGAGTTCCTGGAGACCTTCGAAGACGTCATCCTGACTCCCCGTGCTCTCGATTACAAGGTGCAGTTCCCTGGGCCGACCGGAACCAACGCCGTCGAGGCCGCCCTTAAGCTCGCCCGCAAGGCCACCGGTCGTGAAGCGATCATCAACTTCACAAACGCCTTCCACGGAATGACGCTCGGCGCCCTCTCGGTGACCGGTAACTCGATGAAGCGCGCCGGGGCGGGCATCCCACTCGTCCACGCGACGCCCATGCCGTACGACAACTACTTCGGCGGAGTCACCGAGGACTTCCAGTGGTTCGAACGAGTCCTCGACGATTCTGGCAGTGGACTGAATCGCCCAGCCGCCGTGATTGTCGAAACCGTTCAGGGCGAAGGCGGCGTCAATGTCGCTCGGCCGGAGTGGCTACGCGCCCTCGCTGAGTTGTGCGCCCGCCGCGACATCCTCCTGATCGTCGATGACGTTCAAATGGGCTGTGGACGCACGGGGCCATTCTTCTCGTTCGAAATCGCGGGCATCACCCCCGACATCGTGACGATCTCGAAGTCGATCAGCGGCTACGGACTTCCGATGGCGCTGACGCTTTTCAAGCCCGAACTCGACATCTGGTCGCCCGGCGAGCACAACGGCACCTTCCGTGGAAATAACCCGGCGTTCGTCACCTCCAAGGTCGCGCTCGATACCTTCTGGGGTAACAATGCGCTGGAACTGGACACCGTACGCAAGGGCCAGAAGATCGCCGAGCGCTTCGATGCACTCGCGAAGAAGTTCGACGGCGTGCACGGCCGTGGCCGCGGCATGGTGCAGGGCCTTGTTTTCGATAACGCGGAACTTGCCCCGAAGGCCTGCGAACTCGCTTTCGCGAATGGCCTGCTTGCGGAGACGTCCGGTCCGTCGGACGAGGTCGTGAAGCTGCTTCCGCCGCTGACGATCACCGACGACGAACTCGACCATGGCCTCGACATCCTCGCAGACGCCACTGAAAAGGTGCTGAGCTAACACTCCACTGGACGCGCCCCGGGATGATGAAGGTCTTCCCCCGGGGCGCGTCACCTCGTTTACGCACCATCGTGCGAGCAGAAATGTGCCCGCTCGCGTGCCAGGCAACGTCCATACCGTAGTCATACTGAATAACTCCACACGAGAAAGGCAGCGCCAGATGATCGTGCGCACGACTGAAGAGATCACGGATACCGAACGAGACATCACTTCTGAAAACGGGAACTGGCGCAGCAAACGCATCGTGCTCGCGGACGATCGCGTGGGGTTTTCGTTCCACGAAACCACCATCAAGGCCGGTACGGTCAACGAGTTCCACTACCAGAACCACGTCGAGGCCGTGTGGCTGGTCGAGGGACGCGGCAAGCTCACCGACCTTGAAACCGGGCAGGTTTACAACCTTGTCCCGGGTTCGATGTACCTGCTGGACAAGAATGAGAAGCACCGCATCGAGGTCGAAGAGCAGATGCGGATGCTCTGCGTCTTCAACCCACCGGTGACCGGTCGCGAGGTCCATGACGAGAACGGCGTTTACCCGCTTATCGAACTCGACTGAGTGTCCGCCAGTCCGCGGGGCGGACACAGCGCGGCTACCAAAGCCGAACGCAACGGTAACGAAACTAGAAATCGTCAGACGGGATGCCCGGAAGGGTACGCCACGACTGATAGAACGGTAAGAGCGCGGGGCAGCAAGGGAAGGTTGCCCCGCGCTTTTGCGTCGGTACGCTGGTGACGTGAGTGTCCCGAGTCCCGCGATCACCGCAGCCCCGTCACGGCGATCAGGGGACGTTCTCGGGCGGGCTGATCTGGTTCGCATGATCGAGTTGCTCGCTGGACAGCGCGTCGCGGTGCTGACCGGGGCGGGGCTTTCAACGGATTCCGGGGTGCCCGATTATCGGGGCCCCGATGCGCCGCCCCGTAAGCCAATGACGTATCAGCAGTTCACCGGCAGCCCGGCAAACCGGCAACGCTACTGGGCGCGCAATCACGTAGGCTGGCGGTTTTTGCACTCCCGCTCCCCCAATCCGGGACATCGCGCACTCGCGGAACTCGAACGGTGCGGATCGGTTACCGGCCTGATTACCCAGAATGTTGACCTCCTGCATTCGAAAGCGGGGCACCGCAGCGTCATCGATCTGCACGGAACGTATCGCCGCGTTGTCTGCATGGATTGCGGCGAGCGGACCGATCGCACTGCGCTGGCAGCCCGGCTGACGGAGCTCAACCCAGACTTCGGCGCGAGTAGTGCTATCGATGGGCTCGAGGTGGCACCGGACGCGGACGCGGAGGTGCACGACGTAGGGCGGTTCCGTGTAGCGGACTGTGCGCGTTGCGGTGGTGTGCTGAAGCCGGACATTGTTTTCTTCGGAGAGTCTGTTCCGAAAAACCGGGTCGCCGCGGCGTACGAGGTTGTTGATGATGCGACTGCGCTCTTGGTTGCAGGATCGTCGCTGACTGTGATGTCGGGTCTGCGGTTCGTCCGGCATGCCGTCAAGCACCACAAACCCGTCGTTATCGTGAATCGTGGCAGCACGCGCGGCGACGGCATGTGCGCTCTCAAAGCCGAAGCCGGGTGCAGCGCAGCTTTGACACAGCTCGCAGCCACCCTTTCCTGACCGCCATGTTCCTCCACTTGCGGCTTGATTCGATGTTCGTCAATATAGACGCATGCCAATCCAGCCTGGTCAAATAACTTCGCTGAGCGCAGAGGACGCTGCTCGCCGAGCACGGATACTCAAAGCACTCAGCGACCCGGTGCGGCTTCGCATCGTCAGTCTGGTTGCCGGTGATCTGCGTGGGCGCACCTGCGTCTGCGACATCACTCCCCACTTCGAACTTTCCCAGCCGACAATTTCACATCACCTCAAGATCTTGCGAGATGCCGGACTGCTCTTGTGCGAACGCAGCGGCACGTGGGTCTACTACTGGATTCCGCAACAGGCAGCGCCGCTCTTGGAGGTGCTGCTCGGCCCCAGCGGGGACATTGCTCGCTCAGAGTCACCCGATCCATCCTGCTGCTGACACGCTCCGACCAGAAGGACAGCTGTGAGTTCCCCCGTAACCGGCACGTCTGTGGCGCGCACGCCCACAGTTCACCTCTCGACACTCGACCGCTTTCTCCCCCTGTGGATTGGCCTGGCGATGGCCACAGGCCTGCTGCTCGGTCGCTTCGTACCTGGCGTCGGCGAAACACTCGACGGCATCAAGATCGATGGCATATCGCTGCCTATCGCGCTTGGTCTGCTCGTCATGATGTACCCCGTGCTCGCGAAGGTCCGTTACGACCGGCTCGACGCCGTGACCGGCGATCGGCGCCTTCTCATCAGTTCTATCGTCCTGAACTGGGTCATCGGTCCCGCGATCATGTTCGCGCTTGCCTGGATGTTCCTCGCTGACCTTCCGGAATACCGCACCGGTCTCATCATCGTGGGTCTCGCGCGTTGCATCGCAATGGTAATCATCTGGAACGATCTGGCGGGTGGCGATCGGGAAGCCGCCGCTGTGCTAGTGGCGCTCAACTCAGTGTTCCAGGTCTTCATGTTTGCGGTGCTCGGCTGGTTTTATCTCGCTGTGCTACCGGGCTGGCTTGGGTTCGAGCAATCGTCAATCGATGCATCGCCGTGGGACATCGCGCGGTCAGTATTGATTTTCCTTGGCCTGCCGCTGCTCGCGGGCTATCTCACGCGCAGGCTCGGCGAGCGTGCCCGCGGCCGTGAGTGGTACGAGGCCAAGCTGCTCCCCGTCATCGGCCCGTGGGCGCTCTACGGGCTCCTCTTCACCATCGTTCTGCTCTTCGCCCTGCAAGGCGACCAAATCATGTCTAATCCGCTGGACGTCGTCCGGATTGCCGTGCCGCTACTTATTTACTTCACAGTGATGTGGTTCGGCGGGTACGTGTTTGGCACGCTGATTGGCCTTAGCTACGAACGCACGACGACCCTCGCTTTCACTGCGGCAGGGAACAATTTCGAGCTGGCGATTGCCGTCGCCATCGCCACGTTTGGTGTGACATCCGGACAAGCCCTCGCCGGTGTGGTGGGACCGCTCATCGAAGTGCCTGTCCTCGTCGCGCTGGTGTACGTCTCCCTGTGGCTTCGCAAGCGTTTTTGGTCTGCGTCGACACAAACACAAACTCCGACCCAGAAAGGCCGCCATGCCTGACAAACCGTCAGTTCTCTTCGTGTGTGTACACAATGCGGGCCGCTCCCAGATGGCCGCGGGGTATCTGCGGCACCTTGCGGGCGACACAATTGAGGTCCGCTCGGCAGGCAGCGCACCCGCAGAGAGCATCAACCCGGCCGCTGTCAGCGTGATGGCCGAGGAGGGTATCGACATCACGGCCCAGCAGCCGAAAGTGCTGACCGCTGACGCTGTCGCAATGTCAGATGTCATCATCACGATGGGCTGCGGCGACGCGTGTCCCGTGTTCCCAGGGAAGAGCTATCGTGATTGGCGCCTCGACGACCCGGCCGGCCAGGGCGTCGACGCGGTGCGTCCAATCCGCGATGACATCCGGCGACGGGTCGAAAGCCTCATCGCCGAACTCGCGCCCACACGCTGACAGTCGCCCTAGCGGTGCGCCACCAGATCATCCGCGTGGATTACCGGGCGCCGCCATTCTGGCGGCAGCTCCGAAGTTGAGCGGCCCAGCATCCCATTCAGTTCCGCGGAGTCGTAGGCGACGACGCCGCGGGCGATCTTCGCGCCGCTGTTATCGAGAAGATCCACAACGTCGCCGCCGTAAAATCTGCCTTCGATCCGGGTAATCCCCGCAGCGAGCAGCGAGCGCCGTTTCCCCACTACTGCCGCGACCGCGCCATCGTCGAGCGCTAACGCGCCGTTTGTGTCCGCGGCGTGCCGCACCCAGAACTTACGGGCAGACATTCGTTCGGGCCGGGCTGCGAACACGGTGCCCACCGAGGCATCCGCGAGTGCCGCGTCCGCCTCGGCCGCTGCCGCTAGGAGGACAGGTACGCCGGAGTCCGCGGCCAGTCGCGCGGCCGACAACTTCGAGGCCATGCCCCCAGTCCCCAGCGCACCGCCGCTGCCTGCAACCACGCCGTCGAGGTCCTCCGGGCCGGCCACTTCGGGGATGAGGCGCGCGCCGCCGCGGCGCGGATCCCCGTCATACAGTCCGGCGACGTCCGAGAGCAACACCAGCGCGTCAGCACCCACCAGGTGTGCGACCAGCGCTGCAAGCCGATCATTATCACCGAAGCGCAGTTCCGTCGTCGCAACAGTGTCGTTTTCGTTGACTACAGCCACCGCCCGCAAAGCACGTAACCGCTCAAGAGTGCGCTGCGCATTTCTGTGCTGCGCACGCCGCGCGATGTCATCCGCCGTCAGCAGAACCTGCCCCACGACCCGGCCATACCGCGCGAACGACGTCGACCATGCCTGTGCCATCGCCAGCTGCCCAACACTCGCGGCCGCCTGCTTGGTCGCGAGGTCTTGCGGGCGCTTACGCAGCCGCAGCGGCGACAACCCTGCACCGACTGCACCAGAGGACACAACGACCACGTCTGACCCCGCCCGCATCCTCGATTCACACGCGTCAACCAGCGCGTTTAGCCGGTCGAGTTCGAGCCCCCCTTCAAGGGTGGTGATTGCGGACGAGCCAATCTTGACGACGACACTGCGGGCATTCGCAATCGAACCCCGAACACTCATCGCCGGTGATCCTCCCCCTCAAAGCTCGCATCATCACCAACTGGGCCTTCTAGGCCGCGGCGGACGCGACTTGCGTGCTTCCGTTCTTTTGCACCCACCCGATCCGTCTGTTCAAGCCGCGCGTCGGTGCCGCGCCCGCTGAGCACGGCAGGGGTACCGGCTGGGGTCTGCGGCTCCCAATCGAAGGTGACACCACCTATGGTGACCGCCGCCCCCGGTTCCGCGCCAAGGCGGAGCAACTCGTCTTCCACCCCTAGCCGGTAAAGACGGTCCGCGAGGAAGCCCACGGCCTCGTCGTTGTCGAATTGGGTCTGACGGATCCACCGCTCCGGCTTGGTCCCCCGGACAATAAACCCGCCGGGCACAGCCGGGTCGGGGCGCACTGTGAAATCGCTTGCTTCCGCCTGCACCGGCCGGATGACTGGCCTGCGACGAGCGGTCTTTGGGTACGCCGCGCGATAGTCCTCAACCATTTTCGCCAGCGCGAACGTCAACTCACGCAGTCCACTGCGAGCCACCGCGGAGATCACGTAGACCGGCCATCCGCGTTTCTCAAACTCTGGCTTGACAAACTCCGCGAGTTCACGTGCTTCAGGGACGTCAGCCTTGTTGAGTACAACGATGCGCGGCCGCGACGCGAGTTCACCGAGACCCGTGTCGGCGTCGAGAGCGGGCGTGTAGGCGGCAAGTTCAGCTTCCAGCGCATCGACGTCGGAGATCGGGTCACGTGCCGGGTCCAATGTTGCGCAATCGACAACGTGGGCAAGCACCGCGCACCGTTCCAGGTGACGTAGGAAATCCAGCCCGAGGCCTTTTCCTTCGCTAGCGCCAGGGATGAGACCGGGGACGTCCGCGACCGTAAACGTCGTCTCCCCCGCTTCGACCACTCCGAGGTTAGGAACCAGGGTGGTGAAGGGATAGTCCGCGATCTTCGGTTTCGCGGCGGATAGCACCGAGACCAGCGATGACTTGCCTGCCGACGGGAACCCGACAAGCCCGACGTCAGCGACCGACTTGAGTTCGAGGACAATGTCTCCGCCGTCACCTGGTTCACCGAGCAGCGCGAAACCGGGAGCGCGACGGGCTTTCGAGACGAGTGCCGCGTTGCCGAGACCGCCCCGGCCACCTTGTGCGACGACAAACTCGGTGCCCTCACCGACCATATCGGCGAGTTGTTCGCCGTCGGCACTCAAGACAACGGTGCCGTCTGGAACCTTCAGGATCAGGTCGTCGCCGTCAGCACCATTGCGGTTGCTGCCCATGCCGGGCCGTCCGTTTGACGCGGTGGCGTGCGGCCGGAAGTGAAAGTCGAGCAGTGTGTGAACCTGCGGATCAACGATGAGGACGACGTTTCCGCCACGCCCCCCGTTGCCACCATCCGGCCCGCCAAGCGGTTTGAATTTTTCCCGGTGTACAGACGAGCAGCCGTGCCCACCGTTGCCTGCCTGTACGTGCAGGACGACGCGGTCGACGAATCGAGCCACCGCTTTCCTCCTCGTCTGTGCCGGGCACCCGGACTGGTAACCCGTGAAAACCACAAGGGGCGGGCCTGCGAGCATCTTGGCCCGGGCCCGCCCCTTGTCGAGAGCGTTACTGCAATTGTCCCGCTGAGCTGAACCCGTGTATCAGACAGCTTCAGCTGGGACGATGTTGACGGTCTTGCGACCACGCTTGGCGCCGAACTGCACCGAGCCTGCTGCCAGCGCAAACAGCGTGTCGTCGCCGCCACGTCCAACGTTCACGCCAGGGTGGAAGTGCGTGCCGCGCTGACGGACGAGGATCTCGCCCGCACTTACCAGCTGGCCGCCGTATCGCTTGACACCGAGCCGCTTGGCGTTTGAATCACGCCCGTTACGAGAACTCGATGCACCCTTCTTATGTGCCATTTCCTGATCCTCCTCGAAGGCCCTGAGCCTAAGCCAGCCTTAAGCGCTAAATTTGACTTACTGAAACCGGTGGTTTCGCGTACGTCACGCGTTGATGCCAGTGACCTTCAGGACAGTCAGCTTCTGCCGGTGGCCCTGACGCTTGTGGTACCCGGTCTTGTTCTTGAACTTATGGATGCGGATTTTCGGGCCTTTGGTGTGCTCGACAACCTCACCCGTGACCGATGCCTTAGCTAGTGCCGCGGCATCTGAGGTCACATCTGCGCCATTCACAACGAGGGCGACAGGAAGCTCAACAGCAGTGCCCGGAGCACCCTCGATCTTCTCGACCTTCACGAGGTCACCAACAGCAACCTTGTACTGCTTGCCGCCGGCTTTGACGATCGCGTACATGGAGGGCTACCCCTTGCTTCATCGAACTTGCTACTCGCGCCGCTAGTGGCGGAGCGACTGGTCTCTTTGTTTGCCACCCAGCGATTCCCGCGCGGTAATACCGCGGCAGCCAGCGCCTCTCACAAGGACGGCAGCTTGAAGGAACGTCGCTGGGCAGCGACTTGCCAAGGTTAGTGGACAGCAGCCATCGGGGTCAAACTGAGCCCTCAAGCTGGCGTGTGCTCACTAACCTCATCATGCCCCGCATCAACCGGGGGGCCCGCAGGACGCGCGGCCGCGCGCCTCCGGCGCGTCACCGGCCCAGCCGCAACCTCGGCACTTACCGCAGCTATCTCCGGTTGCGGAGTCTCGCTTCCGTCTGCACCCACCGTGTTGCTCACTGGTAGTGAGAAAACCGCCTCAGTCGGGGCCGGCCGGTCTCCAGATTGCGCTGGCGCGGCACTGCGGATGACACGCCGGCGTCGGCCCGGTGTTCCCGCCCCGGTTGACTCAGCTGCTTCCGGCGAGTCAGATGCCTCACTAGCCTCAGCTGCGGCGGGCGGTACAGGGGGCTGCGCCGCGCCGGTGCCAGATTCCGGTTCATCGGAAACCTGTGCAGCGACAGCGGTCTCATGACTGAGCGGTTGCGGCGCGGATGTTTCAGCCGCACCCACGGTCTGCGCCACCTCAACCGCTGTCGCGACCTCAGCTACGGCTACATCGGCAGCATCCTTCTCATGATCGCCGCCCGCCATCGCCAGAATCATCGGATGCTTACTGTGACTCTGGGCCTGGGCTTTGAGCTCCTCAGGGGACGCGTGCGCCACGGCCGGTGCGGGTTCTTGCTTGACCTTCGACCGGCGGGCGCGCCTGCCACTCGGCGGCAGGCCGCTCTTCCCATCACCTGAGACCTGGGTGTCAACAGGCTCCTCATGAACCAGGATCCCGCGCCCGTGGCAATGCTCACAAGGCGTGGAGAATGCCTCGACGAGCCCTGTTCCGATGCGTTTGCGTGTCATCTGCACGAGCCCCAGTGACGTGACTTCGGAGACTTGATGCCTGGTGCGGTCCCGGCTCAGCGCTTCCGTAAGACGCCGCAAGACGAGATCACGATTCGACTCGAGGACCATGTCAATAAAGTCGATCACAACCATCCCGCCGATGTCACGCAACCGCAGCTGGCGGACGATCTCTTCGGCCGCTTCCAGGTTGTTGCGCGTAACAGTTTCTTCGAGGTTGCCGCCAGAGCCGGTGAACTTCCCAGTGTTGACGTCAATGACCGTCATCGCCTCGGTGCGGTCGATGACCAGCGTGCCGCCGGAAGGCAACCACACCTTGCGGTCGAGCGCTTTCACGATCTGTTCGTCAATCCGGAATGTCTCGAAGACATCCTGGCCGGATTCATGGTGCTCGACGCGGGGAAGCATATCCGCCGCTACCTTGCGCACGTAGCCTTCCACGGTGCTCCACACGCGATCACCTTGCACGACAAGCCGCGAGAAGTCCTCGTTGAACAAGTCGCGCACGACCTTGACCAGCAGGTCGGGCTCTTCGTACAGAGTCTTCGGCGCGTTGCCCTTTTCCGCTTGGGCCTGCTCATCGATCGACGCCCAGAGCGCCCGCAGACGCTCGATATCGCGACCGAGTTCCTCTGCGGACACTCCTTCGGACGCGGTGCGAATGATCACTCCAGCGTCGGCCGGCACGATTTCGCGCAAGATATCTTTGAGCCGTTTACGCTCGTTGTCAGGCAACTTGCGGCTGATCCCGGTGGACGTGCCATCGGGCACGTAGACCAAGAACCGTCCGGCGAGCGAGATCTGCGTGGTAAGCCTCGCACCTTTATGACCGACGGGGTCTTTGCTGACCTGCACAAGCACCTGATCACCAGGCTTGAGCGCCTGCTCGATTTTGCGTGAGTTGCCGCCAAGCCCAGCAGCGTCCCAGTTCACCTCACCGGCGTACAAAACTCCGTTGCGGCCACGGCCAATGTCAACGAACGCTGCTTCCATGCTCGGCAGAACGTTCTGGACCCGCCCGAGGTACACGTTGCCCACGATTGATCCGGACGACGCGCTCGTCACGAAGTGCTCGACGAGCATCCCATCTTCGAGCACCGCGATCTGCGTCGTGGTCCCAGGCTGGCTGTCCGCGGTCTTCTCGCGGACCACCATGACCCGGTCAACGGACTCACGCCGCGCGAGGAACTCCGCTTCCGTCAGGATCGGCGGCCGGCGCCGCACCGCGTCACGTCCGTCCTTGCGGCGCTGGCGCTTCGCTTCTAGGCGTGTTGAGCCAGAGATGCCCTGCACCTCGTCCTTGCGGGACTTGTTGCGCGGCTCCCGCTCGTGAATGACCGTGTTTGGCGGATCGTCAGGTGAGGGCTCGGCGCCTTCCTCCTCATCGGCTCCGCCTCTGCGCCGACGGCGACGCCGACGCCGGCGTGAGGACCCCCCGCCGTCCTCGTCGTCGTCGGCTTCGCTAGTTTCTCGCTCGTCACCTTCAGCGTTATCGGCTTCATCAGTGTCCTGAGCTTGCACTTGTGCCGACGCTTTCGGGCCAGACTCCTCGACATCCTTCACTGCCGCAGGGGCGATGTCCCCAGCGGCAGTGGTGTCGGCCGCCTCGTCGCTGTCGCTACTGTCCTTCTCACCACCGACAGCCTCGCCTTTGCCGCGGCCACGGCCGCGGCGACCCCGGCGACGGCGGCGGCCCTTTTTGCCGCCGTCATCGTCACCCTCATCAGACTCGTCGTCGGCGGCGGATGAATCTGGTTTCGCAGTCTCCGTCTCCGCAGGCGTGTCGGCTGGAGGCTCTGGGGTCTTCTTCTCGGCCTTCTCGGGCTTCTCAGGCTTGTCTGCCTTCTCAGGCTCAGCGTCTGCCTCGGCTTTTGGTTTGCGTGTCCGCTTGCGGCGGCGGCCACGCTCCGCATCCTCGTCACCCTCTGCTGGCGAGGGTGGAGGCAGGAACAGCGGCGGACCCACGTCGGCTGCGGCGGAACGATCAGCCTCCTGCGACGGTTTCGCAGGAGTCGCTGCCGAGAACAGGGCGGGTTCGGCTTCAGGGGCCGGCTGTGCCGGCGCGGTCAACTCCGGCGTTTCCACAGCAGGAGTGGCGAGTTGTTCCCCAGCGGAGGGTTTCTCCGCTACCGCCGATCCACCCTTGGTGGCGTCCCATACGGCTTCGGCGACACTGCGTTCAACCGTCGACTGCGCGCTGCGCAGCTCAAGTCCGCGTTCTTTCAGCGCGGACAGCAGCTGTTTGCTCGTCTGCCCGAGTTGCTTCGCTAATGCGTGTACACGCACTTTCGCAGGAAACACTGGTCGAGCGTCCTCACTGGTGGCGGCGTGATCTTGCCGGTCCCCCGCAGTGTTTTCGGTGTTTTCGGTTGCGTTGTAAAGCGGCTCTTGATCGGCCACGTATTCTCCTCGGGCCCCCGGGCGCGATTATCGCGGCCACGCAGGGGCGTAAGTGTGCTCGCGCCCGTTTGGCACGAGATAGTTGTCCGGTCTGTACGACGGTCCACCGGCTGTCGGGACAGACAGTGCACCGCCATGGGCTCCCCAGCCAATCCACCGGGGTGCCTGCTTCCGCCATCTGCGCGTCGCGACTCATCGCCGCCGCGCTCAACGCCGCGATCACATCCCAGCTGAACTCGCTGTAAGAGTCCAGCAGCAACGTGCACCCATTCGTTCGAGCCCTGACGTTTCGTTATTCGTCAGTATCAGCGCCCGGTACAGCGTTGCTACCCCTCTACTATCCCACACTCCGCAACAGGTCCTGGCCAGATAAGCAACTCCGCGGTGCGGCGGTCTCCCGCCGCACCGCGGAGCACTATGGTTAAGCTGGGGTTTTATGAGGTGAGAGCCGGGAACCACAGAGCAATTTCGCGCTCTGCCGACTCTGGTGAGTCCGATCCGTGCACGATGTTCTCCTGAACTTCAAGAGCGAAATCCCCGCGGACCGATCCTGGCGCAGCTTTTTCGACGGGATCTGTGCCGCCGGCGATCTGCCGGAAGGCGGCAATGGCGCGCGGGCCTTCGACGACAGCGGCCACCAGCGGCCCTGATGTGATGAAGTCCAGCAGCGACTGGTAGAACGGTTTGCCTTCATGTTCGGCGTAGTGCTGCGCAGCGAGATCGCCGGGGACGTTCTTCAGCTCCAGCGCAGCCAGCTTGAGACCGCGCCGCTCGATGCGGGCGATGACTTCCCCAACGAGGCCACGCGCCACTCCGTCAGGCTTGATCAAAACTAAAGTACGCTCACTCACCCGCATAGCGTATCTGCAAGACCGAACGGATCATTCAGCGGTCCCAGTTTCGGCGTGCGGGACTGCCGTACACCATTAAGGTTGCTGTTCGCCCCGGGTCTGCTGACTGGGCAACAGACCCGCCTCAATGCGCTGGCGCAGATCTTTCCGCAGATAAAGGATGTAGCCCCAGACCGCGGCGAAGATCAGCCCGAGGATGCCGAGCGCCACGCTGACGATAAACGTACCGATCATCATCACTTGCAGTGTCAGATCGTATTTGAGCGCCCATGGCCGACCTTGCAGACCTGCGCCGAGAATCATCAGTACCGCTAGGCCGATGACGTACGTCCCTGAGAACCAGGTGATACCGTCACCGACCCGCCACACAACGGGAACGGCAAGGAGCACAACGATGGCCTGCAGCACGAGCGTCCCAGCCATCACACCGCGCAGCCCCTTCCACGGGTCCTTGGCTGGCGGCGGCACCGCGGCATGTCCCCCACCGATCGGGGTGTTCTGCTCGGTCACGCGGGTTCCCTCCCAAAAAGCGTTCGTGCGGTTCCCGCTGTCACGACGGAACCTGTAATGACGATGCCCGCCCCGGATACCTGCTCACCGGGCTCAGTCGTGTCTTCCGCGCGCGCAACAGCGACCTCAATCGCGTTGGCTAGATCGGGCGACACGATCACGCGGTCCTCGCCGAAACGCGCCAGCGCGAGCGCCGCGAGCTCATCCGCGTGCATCGCGCGCGGTGACCCGTTCGTCGTGACAACAATCTCGTCAAAGACGGGTTCAAGCGCGTCGAGAATGCCCGAAGCGTCCTTGTCCGCCATGACCGCGACGATACCGATCAGCCGCCGGAAGTCGAACTCACTCGTCAGCGCCGCCGCAAGTGCGCGCGCACCGTCAGGGTTGTGCGCGGCGTCGAGGAATACTGTCGGCGCAGCTCGCACGCGTTCTAAGCGCCCAGGGCTTGTGACGGTCATAAACGCCTCGCGCACCGCATCGATATCGAGCTGGCGATCGCGACCTGCACCGAAGAATGCCTCCACCGCCGCGAGTGCGGTCGCCGCATTGCGGGCCTGGTGCTCGCCGTGGAGCGGCAGAAAGACATCCTCGTAAACACCGCCGAGGCCCTGCAGTGTCAGTTGCTGCCCACCGACTGCCACCTGCCGGAGCATCACGTTAAACTCGCTGCCCTCGCGGGCCACAGCAGCATCGGACGCGACTGCTTGACGCAGGAGCACCTCCATCACCTCGGGCTCTTGGCGCGCGATGATCGCCACTGTGTCGGTCGGAATCAGCTTCTCGGGCGCCTTTTTGATGATCCCCGCTTTTTCCGCCGCGATCGAGGTGAGGTCAGGGCCGAGGTACTCGATGTGGTCGGTGCTGATCGGAGTAATCACCGCAACTTGGCCGTTGACGACGTTCGTCGCATCCCACCGGCCGCCGAGACCAACCTCGATGATGCCCACGTCCACCGGCGCATCAGCGAACGCCGAGAAGGCGATGGCTGTGAGTACTTCGAACTTGCTCATCCTCGGGCCGCCAGCGGCTTCTGACTGCTGATCGATCATGCCTATGTACGGTTTCAGCTCGCGGTACGTGTCGATATACCGGCGCGGTGACAGTGGCGCGTTATCGACGTTGATCCGCTCGGTCACCAGTTGCAGATGCGGGCTCGTGGTGCGCCCGGTTCGCTGCCCTAACCGCGTGAGCAGCGCGTCGATCATCCGGCTCACCGACGTTTTCCCGTTGGTGCCAGCGATGTGTATCGATGGGAAGGAATGCTGCGGTGCGCCGAGCAGTTCCATCAGAGCGCTGATGCGCGCCAGCGAAGGCTCGATCTTGGTTTCCGGCCAGCGCTGATCTAGCTCCGCTTCCACCTCGGCAAGTTCTGCGAAATCGGCTGGCGTGGGCGTTTCATCGATCGGGGTATCCGGGGTTTCCGGCCCGTCCAGGGGAAGAAAGAACGCGTTGTCGTGCGCGTTGTTCTTGTTTCTCTTTGTCATGCCCCACCAAGCGCCGTTAGTCTCGCGCCGATTCGCTCGACCTCTTCCTCAGCGATCCGCTGCCGCGTTCGGATCTTCTCGACAACGTGATCAGGCGCCTTCGCGAGGAACGCATCATTGCCGAGCTTCGCGGATGTCTGTGCCAGTTCTTTCTCCGCTGCCGCGAGGTCTTTCGAAAGTCGCCGCTTCTCCGCTTCGAGGTCAATTGTCCCAGAGGTGTCGAGTTCAACGGTGAGCGTCGTGCGGCTCGTGCGCACCTCGATCGATGCGCTCGCAACGAAATCGTCACCCGCCGGTGTGAGCTTCGCGAGGCTGGCAACATGTGACTCAAATCCGGCCAGGTCCGCAGCGCCCGTGCCAGTAATGCGCGCCGGCACTTTCTGGCCGGGACGCAGCCCCTGATCCGAGCGGAAGCGCCTGATCTCGGTAATCAGATGCTGGGCATCCGCGATTCGCTGAGCCGCTCGCGCGTCGCCCGGAACCCTGAGCGCTTCCGGCCACTCCGCAATCACCACGGACTCTCCCCCGGTTAGCTGTGTCCACAGCGTCTCGGTGACAAACGGGATCACAGGATGCAGCAAGCGCAACAGTGTGTCCAGGACGTTCCCGAGCACGGCCCGGGTTGACTCCGCGTACTGTTCATCATTGACCTGGACCTTCGCCAACTCCAGGTACCAATCGCAGAATTCGTCCCACGCAAAGTGGTACAGCGCCTCACACGCCTTGCCGAATTCGTACCGGTCAAATGCGGAGTCGACTTCAGCCCGCACCTCTTCCAGGCGGTCCAGAATCCAGCGATCCGCATCCGTCAGCGCACTGAACTCTGGCAAAGCACCCGGTTCCGCTCCGTTCATCAACGCGAAACGGGTCGCGTTGAATAGCTTGGTCGCGAAGTTGCGTGCGGCTTGCGCGTGGTCCTCACCGATCGGAAGGTCTGAGCCGGGGTTAGCACCGCGAGCAAGTGTGAAGCGAAGCGCATCCGCACCGAAGCGGTTGACCCAATCGAGCGGATCGATGCCGTTTCCGCGCGATTTCGACATTTTGCGGCCGAACTCGTCCCGCACGAGTCCATGCAGGAAGACGTCATGGAAAGGCACCTTCCCCGCGATTGTCGTGGCGTCTTCCTCCGCGACGAACCGGCCGAACATCATCATCCGCGCGACCCAGAAGAAGAGGATGTCGTAGCCAGTGACGAGGACGCTGGTCGGATAGAACTTGTCGAGTTCCGGCGTGGAGGCTGGCCATCCCATCGTCGAGAATGGCCACAGACCGGACGAAAACCATGTATCGAGGACGTCTGTGTCCTGAACGTAACCCTCTGGTGCGGTTTCGTCCGGGCCCACGCACACCACGTCGCCATCAGGGCCGTACCAGATCGGGATGCGGTGCCCCCACCACAGCTGCCGGGAGATGCACCAGTCGTGCATGTCGTCGACCCAGGCGAACCAGCGTGGTTCCTGACTCTTCGGATGGATGACGGTGTCACCGTCACGGACGGCGTCCCCAGCCATCTTCGCCAGGTTCTCGACCTTGACCCACCATTGCTTCGACAGCCTGGGCTCAATAACTTCACCGCTGCGTTCGGAGTGGCCCACGCTGTGGACGTAGGGGCGCTTCTCCGCGACCACGCGACCTTCCGCAGCCAGCCGCTCACGGATTTTCACCCGCGCCTCAAAGCGGTCCATGCCGTCGAACTCTGTTCCGGTGTGAGCGATACGCGCCCGCTCATCCATGATCGTGGGCATCGGCAAGTCGTGGCGCATACCCATTTCGAAGTCGTTCGGGTCGTGCGCTGGGGTGATCTTCACGGCACCGGAACCGAAAGCGGGATCGACGTAATCGTCCGCGATGATCGGGATTTCCCGGCCCGTAATGGGGTGGTAGACGGTCGTCCCTATGAGATGCCGATAGCGCTCATCGTCCGGGTGGACCGCAACAGCCGTGTCGCCAAGCATCGTTTCGACCCGGGTGGTCGCCACGATGACGTGCGGCTCATCGTCGTCCAGGGAACCGTAACGCAGAGAAACAAGTTCTCCGTCGACTTCCTCGTGCTTGACCTCAATGTCGGAGATTGCGGTCTGCAGCACCGGCGACCAGTTGACGAGCCGCTCCGCGCGGTAAATCAGGCCCGCGTCGTACAGCTTCTTGAAGATCGTCTGAACGGCACGTGACAATCCATCATCGAGGGTGAAACGCTCGCGGCTCCAGTCAACACCGTCGCCGATGCGCCGCATCTGCTCCAGGATCGTGCCCCCAGACTCCGCTTTCCACTCCCAGACGCGTTCGACAAATTTCTCGCGCCCGAGTTCCCGGCGGGACGTGTCGGCGGCGTCGAGTTGCTTCTCCACGACCATCTGCGTGGCGATACCCGCGTGGTCCATGCCAGGCAGCCAAAGGACCTCGAAGCCCTGCATGCGCTTGCGCCGGCACAGCGCGTCCATCAGGGTGTGGTCGAGCGCGTGACCCATGTGCAGGCTGCCCGTGACGTTCGGCGGCGGCAGGACTATCGAAAAGCCTGGTTTCTCACTCTTCGGATCGGCAGTGAAGTAACCGGCATCCACCCACTTCTGATAGAGCTCCGCCTCGACAGCCTGGGGCTCCCATGCTTTTGGCAGCGCCGTCTCGGCTGGCGCGGGTACGGATGCGGATTCGGTCTTGCCCGCCGCCTGATGTGCGGCCACTGCTTCTTTGGGCTCTGGCGCTGCGCTGGTCACCCCGCGATTCTAGGGAAGATGCACCGCCGGGGTCACATCCGCCTGGCTGTGATGCGTGCCGCGACACATATCCGCTCCCCCGTACGCGCCGCACGCTGTGCCGCGCGGCACATCTATTGGTCTTTAAACCATCAAATGGGGGTTCCAATTTGGTAACGATTCACGCTAGGGTAACCAGCGAACAGCCGGTCGCGGAATTGCCCAGGCTCGTTCGTTCAACCCGACACAGTCGTCGCTCGCACCGTTAATCACCCCGCCCGCCTTTGCACAAAGGTTTATTTGGCGCGCGAAAAACTCTCACGAGGAGTCCTGACCTATGGATATCGAAACGATCATCGCACTCATCGAGGCGACCGGTGGATTTGGCGATATTGGAGCCATGTTCAGTGGCTTTGCCGACTTCCTGAGCGCAACCACTGGCTCGATTGAGCTCTTCGCAAGCCTCGGTGACGCCGGAGACGCAGGCGCCACTGGCGCGACCGAGAGCACCGAGGTTCTCGCCGCAACCGAAGAGGGCTAATAGCCTGGCATTGCCCGGCCGATCACCACGGCGATGCAACTACTACGCTACGTCGTATGAACGTGGTGATTGGTTTTGTCCTCGCAACACACATCATCGGTGTCGTCGCCCTGCTCGGCGGCGTGCTGTACCAGATGAAGGCCATGAAGACAGGCGACGCCCGCATGGCACCTGGGATGCTCCACGGCGCGTTTCTGTTGCTCATCTCCGGAGTCCTCCTCATCGGCCTCAATGAAGCAGCGGGTAACGACCTCAACCACATCAGGGCCGGCATTAAACTCATCGTTCTCGTTGTGATCACGGCGCTCGTCTACATCAACCGCGATGAGCCGCGCGTCTCGAACGCACTCATCGGCACCGTCGGCGGCTTGACGACCCTCAATATTCTGCTCGCCACCATGTGGTGAGCAGAATGTGGACTTCTGCCTCCACTTTCCGGAGGCAGAAGTCCACTACCGGAACCCTGCCGACCATGCAGCGGTATGCTGATCACGAGGGCTCGTAGTGAGGGCTCTGGTAACGGGGCGCCAACGATTGGGGCCGGCGATGGTTGACGTTGATCCGGAAGTGACGCAGCGCAACCTCGCTGCACACATCCCGGACGAACTCACAGCCGCCGGATTCAGCGACGTGCATGTAATCGCGCGTGGTGGATTCGGTGTGGTCTACCGCTGCAACCAGCCTGCCCTCGACCGCGTGGTCGCAGTCAAGGTGCTTTCCGTTGATGGCAGTCCCGACAATATTGATCGCTTCATGCGCGAGCAGCGCGTCATGGGGAAGCTCTCCGGCCACCCGAACATCGTCGATGTGCTTCACGTTGGCAAGACCGGATCCGGCCACCTCTACCTCGTTATGCCGTACCACCCGCGCGGCTCCCTCGACACACTCATCCACCGCAATGGACCCTTCGAATGGCGCGAGGCGATCCGCATCGGCATCAAGATCGCTGGTGCCCTCGAAACCGCGCATAACGTTGGGGTGCTGCACCGCGATGTCAAACCCGGCAACATACTCATCACAAGCTACGGTGAACCACAGCTGACGGACTTCGGGATTGCCCGGGTGTCGGGCGGCTTCACCACCACCGCCGGCCTCCTCATGGGTTCCCCCGCTTTTACCGCGCCGGAAACACTCACAAGTGACACTGCCTCTGTCGCCGCCGACATCTATAGCCTGGGCGCAACAATTTTCTGTGCGGTCACCGGTCACGCGGCGTTCGAGCGCCGGGAGGGTGAACGCGTCATCGCACAGTTCGTACGGATGACCACCCAGCGACTCCCCGATCTGCGGGACGAAGGCGTTCCGCCGGAAGTATGCGCCGCCATTGAAACGGCGATGGAGCGCGACCCGTCGGCCCGCCCGGCGTCAGCCGCTGCGTTTGGCGAGTTACTGCGCGACGTGCAGCTCCGCCTGGGGATCGATCCTGACAACATGGCGATCCCCGATCAGAGCGTGCGTACGCGGCGAGCGTTTTCTGCAGTCGGTGAGGCAACCATGTCGCAGACCGCGCCGCAGCGCACGCCGGCGCCCTCATCTCGGCACACCCCACCCGCACCTGCGCCAGCGACCCGCTTCCGGCCACCGTCGCCGGGGCGTCCGCTTGTTCACCGCCAGCGCCTTATCAGCCAGCTGATGTCTGCAAAGCGATACCGTCTCACCGTTATTCACGCCCCTACCGGCTTCGGCAAGAGCACGCTCGCCGCACAATGGGGGCAGCAGTTAGCCGACAATGGCGTGCCAGTCGCTTGGCTGACCGTCGACAGTGACGACAACAACGTCGTCTGGTTCCTCGAGCACCTCATCGAAGCCCTGCGGCGTGTGCAGCCAGAACTCGCGCAAGAGCTCACACAGGTGTTGCAAGAACATGGCGATGAGGCGGAACGTTACGTGCTCACTTCATTGATCAATGAGATCCACGAGCGCGGGCAGCACACCGTCCTCATCATCGATGACTGGCATCGAGTGACAGCACAGGTGTCAATCGAGGCGATGGAGTTCTTGATCGACCACGGGTGCCACCATCTGCAGATAGTGGTGACCACACGCACTCAAACCGGGCTGCCGGTGGGCCGCATGCGCGTGCAAGACGAGCTGGTGGAAATCGACGCCGCGTCGTTGCGGTTCGGCAACGACGAAGCTCGAAAGCTACTCGTCGACCACGGCAAGCTGCCACTCTCATCCGCTGAAGTCGACGAGCTGACGCGGTCCACTGATGGGTGGGTTGCCGCGCTGCAATTGGCGTCGATCTCGCTGCGCGGACAGTCGAACACGAGTGAATTGATCCATCACATCACTGGCCGTCATTACGCGATCGAGGAGTTCCTCGCGGAGAACGTCATCAGCCGCTTAGAGCCGCGGATGCTGGAGTTCCTGATGTGCGCGTCGACGACAGAAAAGACGTGTGGCAGCCTCGCGTCCGCCCTCGCGAACGTCCAGACCGGCCAGCTCCTGCT
The DNA here is from genome assembly GCF_026041215.1 of Hoyosella sp. YIM 151337. Classification (GTDB taxonomy): domain Bacteria; phylum Actinomycetota; class Actinomycetes; order Mycobacteriales; family Mycobacteriaceae; genus Hoyosella. The sequence goes on along the minus strand of NZ_JAPEIQ010000039.1, from coordinate 13,025 downwards.
CGAAGAAGCGGAGGAGCGTGAACTGTTTGTCAACCGCGTCGACGAGCAACGTGAGTGGTTCCGTTTCCACACCATGTTCGCCGAATTCTTGCAGCGCCGTTTGGAACGCGAGCAACCGGACCGGCTCCCGCAACTGCACCGCACTGCGTCACGCTGGTTCGCAGCCCACCACTCCCTGGGCGACGCAGTCGACCATGCGCTTGCGGCCCGAGACACCAATGAGGCTGCCAAACTGATCGAGAAAGACGGCATGCGCCTGATCGAGCTTTCCCAAGTCGGCTCGCTTGCCGCGCTGCTGGCGAAGCTGCCACCAGGTGAGGTGCACGCAACTGCGCGGCTGCAGCTGATCATGGCGTGGACGAACGTCCTGCTGGTTAAGGTGCCGGAAGCGCTCGCGCTCCTCGCCCGACTGCAGACCATGCTGGCGTCTGATTCGCTGCCAGAGGACGAAAACGACCAGATCCGCGTTGAAGCTGACGTGGCTCGCAGCGTGATCCGCTGTCTCACTGACCATTTCGACAAAGTGGACGGCCTTGTCGAAACGTGCCTTGCCCAGCCTGAACGGTTTTCGGCCTGGCTGGTGGCGTCTGCGGCAAACGCCGCTACCTTCGCTGCGGGAGCACGTTTCGACGTCGCCGAGGCGCGACGGCTGCAAGAATGGGCACAGCCGTTCCACGAGCGGGCCCGCGGCGGACACAGCATGATCTATGGGGCGGCTGCCCTCGGTATCGCTGAGTTCGAAGCGCTCAATGTGGACGCGGCGGAACAAAGCTTCAGACGGTCGGTTGAGGCTGTGAAACGCATAGCGGGCATGAATAAGCACGCAGCGCGCCTGCCCGCCGCACTGCTCGGCCGCCTGCTATACGAGCGCGACCAGATGGATGAGGCGGAGTTCTTCATCACCGAAAGCCAGCTCGTCAGCGCGCGCGCTGGAATGGCCGACTTCCGCTATGCACGCTTCGGAACTGGTGCGCGCATCATGGCGAACTACGGCGACCTGGCTGCGGCAGCAGAGTTCATCTCGGACGGCATCGAAAGCGCCGACAGCGATGCGCTGCCGAGGCTTCGCGTGGGCCTGGAGTACGAAGCTATGCTGCTTGGTCTCGACGCCCCTGCCGGCTTCGTGCCGGTTGCTTTCGACGCTCGGAAGCGGCCCGTGACCCTGCGCGACGCGCGCCTGCTGCAACTGCGGGAAGCGTGCGCGATCCTGCTGCTGAGTCGCGCCGACGCCGCACCGGCGCGCGAACTCGCCTGCCAGTGGGCTGACGAGTGGGTTTCGATCATGGCGGAGTTTCCGCACCCTCGGGGGCAGCTCATAGCCAAGCAGCTACTCGCTCAGTGTTTGTGGGCGGCGGGCAAGCGCGATCAGGCAGTCCGCGCGGTGATGCCAGTCCTCGCCCAGTGCGAGCAAGCTCGGATGCCGAGATTCGTTGTCGATGCTGGCGATGACATCGCGGAGCTGCTCCTCCACGTGGAGCGTGAGATGACCGCATCCGCCGAGTCGGTGGCCTGGCCGCCTGTTTCGGCCGCCTTTCTTACTCGGGTGCTTCGACTATCTCAAGAACGAAGTCGATGACATCACGCAGCACTTCAGATTTGTTGGTTTCATTGAACACTTCGTGACGCGCACCGGGAAAGATCTTGTCACTGAACCGGGCGCCGCGGATCTTGTCGATTCCGAAGCGAGTGCCATCGAGGGGAACGAGCGCGTCCTCCTCGCCGTGCACCCATAACGTCGGCAGGCGCCCAAGGCTTCCAGCATCGTTGATGGTGTCGATGCACCTGAGGAGGGCTTCTAGGGTGGTCCGCTTGAACTTGCCGTGCCACACCAGCGGATCATCTTGGTATACACGCCCCACATCAGGATCGCGAGAGAGTGTTGCGGGATCGATTGGCACGTCAGGAATTTCCGCTGCCGCCAGCAGACTGGCGGCAGCATCCCACTGCCCGAGGACGGGGCCCGAAAGGACGAGTGCTGTGAGTTCGTCTCCGTAGCGCTGCGCGTACCGGGTGGCGATCATCCCGCCCATCGAATGGCCGATCAAAACGACAGGAAGGTTCCTCTGGTTGACCTGTCCAGCGAGCGCGTGCACATCGTCCACGACCTCTTCGTAGTCGGTGATCAGAACGCGTTCGCCTGCGCTCTTGCCGTGCCCACGATGGTCCAGGCCGTGTACCTCTGCTCCGGCGTCGACGAGCGCCTCAGCGACGTGATCGTAGCGGCCGATGTGCTCGCCGTACCCGTGGCACAACAGTGCGCAGAATTTCGCCCCCGAGTTATCCCAGCTGCGTGCATAGATACTGCCGCCGTGCCCGTCGAAGTTCCATTCGCGATAGTCCGTCACCGTAGCCTCCTGGATTGCTGATCCGCTGACTCCAGTGTGTGCTCAATGCAGCGTCCTGACCGCCGATGCCCGAAATAGGTGGGTTTGGGGAGGTGTGGGCGCACTATCTAGCAGCAACGATGACCGCACTGCGGCCGTGCCGCCACACCTCGCCCACGGCCCGAAAACCAGCGATCTGCATAAGCGTGATGTGCGCTTCTGCGGACAGTCCGTTGTCACCACCCTCTGGCAGCGCTGTTCGCGCCCGCGCACTGAGTGCCGCCGCGACCCGCGGATCTCGCTGCACACTCTCCCACCAGCTGTTCCAATCCTCGCCGATCCAGTCTTGCCCAGGCAGCGCCGAAGCGGCGGTATCAAGAATGGCGCACGAGAGCGGGAACATATCAGCGTTGATCAGCACCGCGCCGGTGGGCAGTAACCGGGCCAAGTCACGGTAGATCGCGCCAAGAACGCTCGTGGACGGGTAGTGCAGCGCGGTCGATGACACGACGGCTGAGGGGGCGCTGTACGGCTCCAGGCACCTCTCCCACCCGGCGTCTCCGATCATCGCCTGAACGAATTCAACGCCCGGATACGCAGCTTTTCCCAGAGCCAAGAGGAAAGGGTCGGCGTCTACGCCAATCGGCTGAGCATCGGGAATGTGCAGAGCAATGCGAGCCGCGAGTGATCCGGGTCCGCACCCTAAATCCACGACGGGTCCGCTCACGTCAAACGCTTTCAGCACCCCGCATATGACGTCGAAACGTTCTTCCCGCTGGAATGCGTACCGCTCCTGCTGCGCGTCCCAGCGTGCCAGCAATTCGCGCGCGACGTCTGTGCTGATCACGACGCTACCGCCCGATCCAGTTCATCGATACGCGACGCTGGTGTGCGCACGAATAGGGCGGCGGCCAGCGCGGCAAGTGTCGCGACCGCGCAGAGCAGGAATCCATTGCGGCCACCGGATAGTGCGGTGATCGGGGCGTGTTCTACTGCGAAGCCGGCGATGGCGGCCCCCAGCGCGGCGATGGCCATGTTGGTGGTTGTGAGCCAGGTGTATGCCTCGTTGCGCATCGTCTCCGGCGTCAGTTCCGCAACGAGGCTGGCCGTCACGGCAAGCGCCGGCGCGATGACGCCGCCTGTCACCACGAGCAAGACCGCCAGCGTCCAGGCGTTCGGCGCGATGATCCAAAGCAGGTAACCGGCACCGAGACCACCGAGCAACACCAGGTATTGCACCCGCAGCGGCGTGTTCAGCCGAAGGCTGCCGAACCACAGTCCCGCAGCTGCGCTGCCCAGCGACCAGACCGCAATGTACGCACCTGTGACGGCACCGCCCGACGCTCCATAGTTTTCGCTCGCGTGTGCGGCGAGTGCGACTGGGGCGGCACCGAAACCCAGCGCGACACCGGCGGCGCTGACGAGGAGAACAACAAAGGTGCCAGCGCGCAGTGGGCCGAGGCCCCGGGTGAATCCTGGACTATCTGTCCGGGCTGCCCGCATGGCGGTGCCGCGCGCGATCCACAGCGTGCCGATGAGGGTGCACACAGCGGAGCCGCCGAGCGCAACAGCGGGGCCGCTGACGGCCGCGGATTCGGCACCCACGAAGAACCCGGCGGCGAGAATTGACGTCGAGAGAATCAACGGCCCGATCACGAATACGAATTCGAACATCGCAGATTCCGCAGCCATCGCCGTGGGACGTAACGCAGACCGGCCGGATCCGGGTGACGTCAGCACTGACCAGGTCGCACGTATCGCTGGGGACACTGGGGGAAACGCTGCGCCGGAGAGCATCGCGAAGGCTAACAGCAGCGGCATTGCCTGCCCGGTGAGCACGGTCACGAGCAGCGCCAACTGACTCAGCGAGTACGTCACGGCGTAGAACGGCAGCACCCGGCTCGCGCTGAACCGGTCCGCTAGCCGTCCCGCGATAGGGGCAGCGAATGCTGTTGCGAGCGAAATGGCCGATGCAACCAGTGCGGCTTCCGCGTAACTGCCCCGTGTTTCCCGGACGAGCAGCAGCCACGCGATCACCGTGACACCTTGTCCGAGGCGGGCCACAAAACCCCCCGTTACCAGGCCGGGGGCACCCGGGATATGCCACATATCCCGGTACACGCTGAAATTCTTCATGCGGTCACCGGAGCATGCGGATCGATATCGTAGAACCCATGCCCGTCGAGGTAATGGACAGTCAGTAGGTCCCGTTCGAGCACCGACTGTTCGGGGTGTGCTAGCCCTATCATCATCGGTTCGGTCGTGTCCGAGATGGTGACGGGAATCGGCTGACCCGGTTTGATTATCTGGATCTGGTTGTGAAAGCTTTCAAGTTCTTCGACCTGGTCAACTAGCGGGTAGCCACGCAGCGTCCCCGCTTTCGGCGAGGTGAGGAACACCATCGCTACATGGTTCCGAACAGCTCTCGGCGCCTCATACCGTGCTATGAACCGTTGCGGGTCAGTGTAGGCGTCAACCGTCCACTCGATCTGCGATTCTCCGCCAGCAAGTGTTGCGTAGTACGCGGTGTCGGCACCGGATATCCGCGCTCCAATCTCTACCAAACAGGGACCGGACGCGGTATCAATGATCTCCAAATGTGCTGGCCCATAGTTGATTCCGAGGCATTTGAGCACGGCAAGCGCGTAACGGGTGAGAGCATCGCAGCGGGGATCATCGGCCGGCACCGACACAGCTGCGCTCACCCGGTCGCTGACCCCATTGGCCGAGATCTTGGTGTACCGCCACATGTCAGTGACGCGGTGCAGGCCCGCGCAACTCACAGTGTTGACGACATACTCAGTGCCGACGAGATACTCCTGCGCGACCACTCCCTCGTTGCGCACCGAGAAGATGTTTTCGGTTTCGCGGATCGATTCGTACGCGAGCACCGAATCGTCTGGTGTGCGACAGAATTGGACACCGTCGTTACCTGCGCTGCGCAGCGGCTTGATGACGACACTGCCGCCGAGTGCGTTGTGCCAGGCATGCACGTGCTCACTGCTCTGCACGAGGATCTGCCGGGTAGCGCGCAGCCCTGCGGTGCGCAGCAGCTCAATCTGGTTGAACTTGTTTCTGCGTGCCTCGCTGTGTGTGGTGCCGTTCGTTGGAAGTGCGAGCGTGTCGCTCAACTCGTCTGCGAGTTCGACGCCGCATTCACCACCGGCAATAACCGCGTGTGGAGCGTATAGCTGGAGTTCCGCAGCGGTCCCGTCGCGATCCCCGCGGTGAATAATGTTGGCGGTAAATACTTCCCGCATAACTGTTTCGTCCAGGCCTGGCTGATAAACGCGCGGCACCGCAACGGTGCTTTGTACGCGCACCACCGTGTGGCCGGCCTCGCGGAACGCCCGAGCGAGACGCACTGAAGGTGCGTAGACATCGACGATTGCGACAGTGCTCATGAGGTCTCCTCGTTGAGATCGGTGAGGAAATCGACCAGGCGGACAATCTCTTCGACGGTGTTGTATACGTGGGTGCTCACCCGGACAGACGGCGAACTTTCACCATCGCGGGCCTGGCAGTGGCTATCCGCGCGCACGAGAAATCCGTGGCTTTCGAGAACAAAGCCCAGGTCATGCGCGTCGATGCTGTTGTGCCGGAACGACACGATGCCTTGCCGGCGCTGCACCACTGAATCGAGCGCCAAACTGGCTTGACATCCAAGCACTTCATACGACTCGAGGCGGCTGAGTCCGTCGGTGAGAATCGCGCCGAGACCGGATGTCCACGTGTCGATGTCGTGGAGCCCCGCGCGCTGCAGCCATTCCAGTGCGACAGACAGGCTGAGGATGCCCACCGTATGCGGGCTGCCTGCCCAGCCTGCCGGTGTGAAGGCCGGGCCGCGCCGATTACGGCTCCAGATAGCACCAATCCCGGGCATTGCCATTGCTTTGTGTCCGGAAAACACCACGAAGTCCACGTCGAGCGCCGACATATCCACGTCGAGGTGCCCAATACTTTGCGCGGCGTCCAGACAGATGACCACCTCGTCGCCTGCGGTTTCGCGAATGCGGTGCACGTTCATGTCCACGCCATAGACATGGTGGACGTGGGTGGCAGCGATGAATCGGGTGCGCGTATTCACGAGTGCAGCAAGCGATTGCTGGCAGTAGTCACCAGACTCTGACTCGTACGGCAGCGGATGGACAGTGATCGTGACGCCGCGGGCCGCGAGCTGGTCCCGGGCTTCGAGCCATGGCATCGCGTTGGCTTGGTGGTCCGCGAAAGGCACGATGATCTCGTCTCCGTGACGCAGTTCCTGCACGAGCCAGTCCAGTGCCACGCGACGCAGCCCTTCGGTCGCTCCGCTCACGAAATGCACACCGGACGAGTTCGGTTCCGGATCGTGCAGGAACCGCTTCACGTGCTCACGCGTGCGATCGATCATGCTGGTTGTTTGGTTCGCCCACGGGTATGAACCGCGACCGGCGTTGGCATTGCGAGTGCGAAGGTAATCCTGAACGGCCTCGAGTACGGCGAGCGGCTTCTGTGCCGTCGCCGAACTATCGAGGAATGCGACGTTCGGATCGACGGTGATCTGTGGAAACTGGGCGCGCAACCCCTCGTGCCAGTCGGCGAGCTCCGCGAGCCCGCTGGGCAGTACAGCGGCATGCATCATGTCAATCCCTCACTAGCGGTGCACCGGCGTCGCGCCATGCGACGATTCCTCCGTCAAGGCTTCGAATGCCGGAGTGACCCATTCGGTTGAGCAGTGCCGCGTACTTCGCCGACTTCTCCCCGATGGGACACGCAAGCAAGACCGGCTGCGTTTTCCCGAAAGGCAGACCCCCGCGAAGGAGTTCACCGAACAATTCATCGACGATGTTGATCGACCCGGCGATACGGGAGGCGGTGTACGCGAAAGCACCGCGCAGATCGACGATGACCGGATTGGCATCCACGATCCACTGCTGGGCCTGTTGCGGAGTCAGTGCCTGCACTTCGGCGAGCTCTTCATCGCTCACTGTGCCCACAGTGTTGGGACGGGCGGTCTGGCCAAGGAGTTCAGGACGGCGTGCCCGCACATAGCTCATATAGGATTCAACGCGGTCGCACACGATGAAGACCGCGGTGCGCCGCTCGCCCGTTCCCGCTGCTTCGAGCTGGCCGTCGACCTTCTGCAGATATCGCTGGGCACCGAAATATGCTGCGCCGCCGGTAGGCCCGGCAAGCATGCCGCAGCGCCGCACTAGGTCGAGCATCCCATCGATCGCGTCGTCCGCGCTGACAGACTCGATGGTGTCGTAGGTGGCCGGGTCGAAGAGCCCCACCTCATGCACTTCGTCAATATTGCGGATCCCCGGGATGAAATCCGATTTCTCAGCGACGAGGCCGACGACGGTGACGTCCGCGCGAGCGTCGCGAAGCACATTCGCAACCCCCGTCGATGAGCCGGCCGTACCGACGCACGCGATGAAATAGTCCGGCGCCGTGCCCTCGAGATCAGCGATGATTTCCGGCCCCGTGGTGTCAACATGCGCGGCAGTGTTCTTGCTGTTGAAGTACTGGTCTGTGTGGAGATAATTCGGGTCCCGAGCGATTGCCTGATGAATTCGGGTGAGCGGATCATCGACATTCGTCGGGTCAAGGCATTCCGCTTGTCCGGGAAGTTCTTCGATCTCCGCGCCGATGAGGAGCAGCAGGTCTTTTATCTCCGGCACCTTCATGCGATTGGTGACGCTCTTGAACGGAACACCGTGCATGCCAGAGATCACCGCGAGCGCCTTTGCTGTGTTGCCGCTCGACAGTTCGATGATCGTTTGGTCCTGGTTACGGGCATCCCCCAGCGATTCCCGCACCATGCTCCAGGCGGCACGATCTTTCACCGACCCGAAGGGGTTGAGCATCTCAAGTTTGGCATAGAGGTCGATGTGTGTGAGCCCGTGAATCTCTGGACTGATCCGCACGAGCGGAGTGTTGCCGATCGCGTCGGTGATGCTGTCGCATCTCATTGAGTGTCTCCCCCTGCTGTTGTCAGTGCCTGGCGGTCGATCGGCCAGTATTCGTCGTCCAAACACCACCGGTGATCCGCGGTGACTGCGATTTTCCGGGCGATGGGCTGGTGCAGCGCATGGTCGGCGCTGAAATCCATGAAGTAGCCGGCGGTGTTTGGGAACGCGAGCAGATCGCCGGGCTGCGGCATGTTTCGGAAGTAAACTCTTCTGCGGCTGATGAAGTCCGCTTCAAGGCACAGGTTTCCGATCAGGTAGCCGCCGCCAGCCTCACTTCGGCGCGTTGGATCCTGCTGCGGAACCACGATGGGATCAACGGCGACGCCATGTTCTTCGAGGCTGACATCACCGTGATTGATATCGAGCCGGATGAAGGTTGTTTCGCTGTCCGCGTGCCGCACCTCGAGAACCCGTGCCAGCGCGATCCCGCACTGGTCGAGAAGGGCGCGCCCAGGTTCCACGACGAGGTCCAGCATCAGCTCCTGCAGCAGCGTCGCATACGACTGCCCCCACACAGGTGATTGCTGCGTGAGCAGGTTATCGAGGTACGCGGGGCCGGAAAGTGGCCGGTGCGCCGGGTACAGGCTGAGGGCACCGCGGAGTTTGCCGTTCTCCGCTCGCAAGCCGTAGCCGTGCCCGCGCCACGTGAATGACTCACGCTGCCCCAGAACGGCCTCCGTGAGGGCGGTAGTAAAGTGCTCCCACTGCTGTTCGGACGCGAGATAATTGACGCCGTACCCACCGCCGATGTCAACCGCTCGCACAGGGTGACCGGCAGCGTGGAACTCTTGTACCAGCCGGAGGCATCCATCGAGTGCCTGTGCTTTCTCAGCAATGCCAATTGTGTCGAGATGGTAAGCGACACCGATAAGTTCGAGTTCGTCACGGTATCCGTCGAGGACGTTGTGGTAATGACGGACGTCGGCTTCGTGGATGCCGAAACGAGATTGCCGCGACATGACAGTGGTACCGCTGTTCACAAAGCCGGAGAAGCGCACCATGACGGACACAGGCGCAATGCCGTGGGATCGGCAGATACGCCCAAGGGTGTCGAGTTCGGACGGTGAGTCAGCGTTGACGACAACCCCGGCGCGCGCCGCAAGCCAGAGGAACTCGGGCGTCTTCGGCCCCGTCGCCATGATGCGATCGGGCGCGAATCCGCTCGCGAGCGCATGCTGCAATTCTCCGAGCGACGCGATGTCGATCCGTGCTCGCGTCGATGCAAGGTGGCGAACGAGCGCGGTCGACCGATTCGCTTTGTGCGCGTAGTAGACCGCGCCACCAATACGGTGGCGGTCAAACACGGACGTGAATGCCTTGGCGTTTGCTTCGATTTGCGCAGGCAGCAAGATATTCAGCGGCGAGCCCAGGCTGTGCGCGAGACCGTGGAGGAAGTCCGCACTGTCGAGCAGTTCACGTGCTGCGTGTGAGAGCGCCGGTTCGAGAAATACTTCTTCTTCGCGGAGCGGCGTTATGGCGCAGCCCTTCGCGGTGGGCATGTCGATGCCTGATTCAGCGACAGCTGCCATCAGTAGGCGTCCTCTGGGTAAGGGAGCATGATCGACAGGCAGTCTATGCCATATTGATAATCATTTTCAATACGGACCTGAAGTGCGCGCGGGCACCCCGTCCTACACGCCCCGCTCCATCGGGAAACGGCCCCGCTTCACCGCCTTCTCCAAATCGGCGTAATCGCGTTCAGCCTGGTCCGCGTATTCCATCGCCCATACGGCAACCGCATCGTCGAACGCTTCCGACTTCCCCAGATAACCGCCTATCGTCGCGAATGCGGGACTCTGACTATGCGCACGGGCGAGCAGTCGAGCGCAGATTGTGCCGTACTGCCGGAACTGCGGGGCGGTGAGTTCGCCAACCTCGAAGGAACCCTTCATATCGCGGAATTGCCGAATGTAATAGTCCACTGGACGTTCTGACCTTTGATCCCCCGCCCTGCCCTGAATCCAGCCGAGGAAAGGGTCCGATTGCGCTTGAAGGATCCGCTGCCCGGAAACAACACGGAACCCCTGCACTCCTTTGTTGAGCACCGGGAATCGGCCAGGCAGCGCGAATGGCTGACCGCCGTACGTCTCCAGCACCGAAGGCGGGGCTTCCTTCACCTGGAGAAACAGCGGTTCGTCCCCAGGACCGACGAAGAGAACGATGTAACAGCGCGTCCCCACCGAACCGACACCGACCACCCGCAGCACATAGTCGACAATGCGAAACTGTGAGAGCAACAGCGCAACATCCGCACGCAGAGTCCTGCGATACTGCGCGAACAAGTTGTCGAGTTCCTCGATCGATGCGTGATCGACGTGCTGGGTGACGGGCGGAACATCCTTAATACGCATGTCATCGGTGGACACTAGTTTGCGCAATACCTGTTCTGAAGTACGGCTGCGTGCCTTGTTAACCGTACGGCGCACCGTCTTCCGGTTCTCGGGTTTGATGACCTTCAGGTCTGCCTCGACCGTGAAGTAGTACCGCTCAAGCGCCGTCCGCTCGCAAAGCTTGCGCAGTGTCTCGCGGTAATTGCGAGCCGCATCCCGGGCAGCATCGGCACAAGCATCATCCGATAAGCCTTTGTCACGACCACCGATCACGACGCTCGCAACAAGACGCTTGACGTCCCACTCCCACGGCGCATTCGAAGCCTCATCGAAGTCGTTCAGATCAAACAAGACCCGGCGCTCAGGGGACGCGAACAACCCGAAATTGGAAATGTGCGCATCCCCGCAGCAGACCACCGGCACACCAGTACTCGGACCATGCCTGAGGTCGGCGGCCATCACGCCGGCAGTACCGCGATAGAAGGCAAACGGTGACTGGAGCATCCGCCCGATCCGCACCGGAATCAGATCAGCCAAGCGGGTTTCGTTCTGGTCTTCGAGAATGCCGAGTGGATCGCGGTCATCACCCAGCACCAGCATGCTGTGCGCACTGCGCGGTGTCTCACTGCGCAGTGATCGCCCTTTTGCCCACAACTCTTTCACTGCCGTCACATCGCAATCGTAGGCGCGCAGGCACAACCCGAATGCGGGTTCGGAAACACCAGCGTCGCGCTGGGCCTAGGATCGGAGATGCCGTTTATCCAGCAGCCCCTGGAGCGTCCACAATGAGCAACGTCGAAGCTGACCCTGCCGAACTCCGCTGCCCCGCTAGCGACCCCGAACACGACGCACACGTTCAGATTCTCACGCCGCGTGATGTGCCACTTGGCGGGCCGCGAGCAATGAAAGTGCGGCGCACACTGCCACAGCGGAACCGGTCTTTCATCGGCGCGTGGTGCTTCGCCGATCACTACGGGCCCGACGATGTCGCATCGAGCGGCGGCATGGATGTCGCCCCGCACCCGCACACTGGCCTTCAGACCGTGAGCTGGCTTTTCACCGGCGAGATCGAGCACCGGGACAGCGGCGGTGTGCACGGCATGGTCCGACCCGGGGAAATCAACCTCATGACCGGAGGCCACGGCATCTGCCACTCAGAGGTCTCAACTGCGCGGACAACCACATTGCACGGCGTGCAGCTGTGGGTGGCGCTGCCAGAAGAGGCACGCAACGCGCCGCGCAACTTCCAGCACTACGCACCGGGTGTCGTGCAGCTCGACGGCGCGGCAGTCCGGGTGTTTCTCGGCTCACTGGCAGGGGACGCCTCCCCTGTCGACACGTTCACGCCGCTTCTCGGCGCCGAACTGCTGCTGGAGCCAGAAGCGGCGATCACGCTGGACGTCAACGAGTCATACGAGCACGGTGTCCTCGTCGACACCGGGGCGGTAACGCTGCAGGGGCAACCCGTCAAACAATCTGAACTAGGTTACGTCGCGCCTGGCTGCCCAACGCTGCGGCTTACGAACCAAGCGAACGAGCGAACCCGTGTTGTTCTGCTCGGGGGCCCGCCCTTCGACGAAGAGATCATTATGTGGTGGAACTTCGTTGGCCGCAGCCACGAAGAGATCGTCTCATTCCGGGAGGCGTGGGAAGCAGGCTCCGAGCAATTCGGCCAAGTCCTCGGATATGTCGGCGCCGTGCCCCGGCTGCCCGCGCCGAAACTGCCCAATGCGCAGCTCAAGCCGAGGAGTAATCCGCGGGGGTAATGGCTGGCGCGTGCGGTGAGCACAGTCCGGGGTACAACGCTGGCCTTCAGGGAAGCGGACTTCACCGGCCGGCGAGGCTAAGTCCAGTTAACGCCACAACAGGAGTGGATTCTGAGAAGGTGGCAGCGCATTGAATAGTTCAGCCGGGTGCGGTTATCGAGACGGAGTTTGGTGACGAGTTGACCTCATCTCTGGCGGCAGTTACTCGCGAATGGTGCAGATACCGACGTCGGCCCTTGTCGGAAAGTTCCCGTCGCCACGATCCCAGTTCGACGCTTCCGAACACGAGACACCTACATCCATCGCAGCGGCGCTGATAGTCCACCCGCGAGAACGTTTTCCTATTGCGGCGTCGGCTGGGCACTTGTTGACGCGACGAGACGGGAGCTGTCGCGGGCGTATCAGTTGAAGGGGTTGATGGTGACGGTTATTTGTTCGGTGATGTCGGGGTGTCCGGGTTGTGCGACGGTGACGGTGACGGTGTATTGGCCGGGTGTGGGAAGCCGGAAGTTTTGACCCGGATTTGCTACCCGGCAGGTGTTGGATTGGTAAGACTCGGAGGTTCCGGGGCCGGAGACAGTGATGGTGGTGAATCGCCCCGCGTCTGGTGGAGGGTCTGATTCCCCGAGAGGATGGGTGTCATGCCAGCAC
>NZ_JAPEIQ010000038.1 GCF_026041215.1 Hoyosella sp. YIM 151337 | reverse complement strand
TGCACTCAACACCTGATTGCCAACCAGGCTGAGGGAACCTTTGGGCGCCTCCGTTACCTTTTAGGAGGCAACCGCCCCAGTTAAACTACCCACCAGGCACTGTCCCTGAACCCGTTCAGGGTCCGAGGTTAGATGCCCAATCCGGTCAGAGTGGTATTTCAACAACGACTCCGCCCCCACTGGCGTGAGGGTTTCACAGTCTCCCACCTATCCTACACAAACCGAACCAGACACCAATACCAAGCTGCAGTAAAGGTCCCGGGGTCTTTTCGTCCTGCCGCGCGTAACGAGCATCTTTACTCGTAATGCAATTTCACCGAGCCTGTGGTTGAGACAGCAGAGAAGTCGTTACGCCATTCGTGCAGGTCGGAACTTACCCGACAAGGAATTTCGCTACCTTAGGATGGTTATAGTTACCACCGCCGTTTACTGGGGCTTAAATTCTCAGCTTCGCCCCCCGCAAGGGGAGCTAACCGGTCCTCTTAACCTTCCAGCACCGGGCAGGCGTCAGTCCGTATACCTCGCCTTGCGGCTTCGCACGGACCTGTGTTTTTAGTAAACAGTCGCTTCTCTCTGGTCTCTGCGACCACCCCCAGCTCCCACCGCAAAGGGTGTTCACCAGGCGTGGTCCCCCTTCTCCCGAAGTTACGGGGGCATTTTGCCGAGTTCCTTAACCACAGTTCACTCGATCGCCTTAGTATTCTCTACCTGACCACCTGTGTCGGTTTGGGGTACGGGCCGTGCGGGAACTCGCTAGAGGCTTTTCTCGGCAGCATAGGATCATGGAATCCCCCATCTATGGGGTCGCATCACCTCTCAGGATATAGCGGGACACGGATTTACCTATGTCCCTCCCTACCGGCTTACACCAGTACTACCACTCACTGGCCCCACTACCTTCCTGCGTCACCCCATCGCTTGACTACTACCAGCCAGGGTCCCGTGCATCCGGATCCAGCCCACCGAAGCGGGTCTTTCACCATCAGGACGGTTAGCACAACTGATTCGCCATTGACGCGCCCACACGGGTACGGGAATATCAACCCGTTATCCATCGACTACGCCTGTCGGCCTCGCCTTAGGTCCCGACTCACCCTGGGCGGAT
>NZ_JAPEIQ010000037.1 GCF_026041215.1 Hoyosella sp. YIM 151337 | reverse complement strand
GAACGCGTCATCGAAACCCAGGCCGCATCACTGCGCATGCTCACATCCAGCAGCACCGCCGAACCGGTCCGCAAGTGGTGGAACAAGCTCCTGCCTGCATAGGCCTGTGCACTCCACTGCGCTGGGTTTCGAGGCTGCCGCGACCCGCTGGCGCGGGTCTTGCCACGAGATTTACCACCACCGGAGAGCCTCGATCAGGTGTGCAACGAGTGCCCGTGCAGCACCTGAGAGGCCCGCGTGCATTGCGATCCACCAGCCTGGATTCGGTTGGTTGGTTCGGTCGTTGTTTGCTGCCATGGTCTGGCCTTTCACTCGACGTGTCGATGTCGAACGGAAGGTTTGCAGTCAAGGGGGACACGTCCCGGGCACACAAGGGATCGGTCGCAAGCCAGCGCGAAGCGGTGGCGCGGGAGAGCGTTGGGCTTAGGGAAGTTGGCGGCGTTGGAGGAGCTCTTGGGCGAGGTCGCTGATGGCGTGGGCGGTGCGTGTGTGCCGTGGGTGGGCGAAGGCGTTGTTGCGGGCTTCGGTGAGGAGTTCGCGCAGGAGTTCAGTGGTGGCGCGGGGTGAGCCGAGCACAGTGCGGATGTGTGCGGCGTGGTGGTCGGTGGTTTCTTGTGGTGTGGGGTTGCCGAACAGTGTCGCGGCGAGCGCGTAGATGTGCGGACGGATTGCTCCCTCAACCCCGGGGGCGAGTTTGCCGCGTGCCTGGTGCCATTGCACGGCTGAGAACAGCTCTGAAAGCGCTTCAGGATCGTCGAGGAGCCACGATTTCGCTTCGCGGGTAGTCATGGGCCGCACAACCTCACGCACAGTTTCCCGATCCCGCTCGATGACCCGTACTGCGGATCCGCTGCGAGCCGCGGCGGCCCGTTCATCGGATGCGCGGCGGCGGCACGAGTCAGAGCACCAGACGCGGCGGCGGCCAGGTCCGAAAGGCTGCACGACCGATGCCCCGCAGCGCGGGCATGCAGGGCTGGTGTCGGGGCTGGTCATGGGCGTGATTTTATTTCGCCCGGACGTAATTCCCCAAAAAGTCAGAACTTCTGCAAGAGGTGTGTGGCTCGCGAGTGACAGCGATCACGCGGATTTTGAGGGCCAACTCTGGGGGTTGGAAGGGTCGGGAGGAGGAGGCAGGCGTACAAAAAGTGGCATGCGAGTGGGCGTGACTTGGTTCGGCGTGCCTACCTAAACCTTGAGGATCAAGGGACGGCAGTACCTCGACAGCCAAGGCAGCAGTTGAGCGTGGGCGGAGAAGCGGACCTCGCTTCGCTCGGACTGTGTTTAATCACCACCCACCCAGCGTTCCAACGCGTTAGCGCCCTGCTCCGGGTGGTGAGGGTGGGTGGTGACGCTCCTCCCTAGAGACCACAAGCAGTGCTTTTTTCGTGGTCTCTAGGGAGGGAAGACTTGGCTCGTCCGGTATGGAGCCGGGCGGTATGGAGCCTCGTCCTACGCACCGCATTACTGATGCGTCAGGGCGGAATATGTACCGGCCTCCGTCCGCCTGCGTGCCGAAGGCGGTGCGGGTTCTGCACCTCGCGAGACTGGGCCTGCCGTGATCTACCCCCGCGCTCACGCGATAAGGGGGCAACGTCTCCTGTGCCGGTACTCCTGTGCCCTACTGCTTTCGCTCTCACTACACCCGGGGGCTAGCCGGTGGGGGTCTCTAAGGCAATGAATAGCGGTGCCACCTGAGCCGCTATTGCCTACCTGCCGAGAAACACCGGGGAATCCGGTTCCGGCGGCCGGGTTTCATGGGTTACCCTGTCCCTGGAGTTGTTTAGCTTCGAAACGCCGCCCCACGGTCGCCAAACAGTCGGGTGGCGTTTCTTTTTGCACGCTTGCTAAATGCGTAGCCGGCATATCGGTCCTAACGCCGACAGGCACGCCGGCAAGGAATGGAAATTCATTCATTTCCCCGCGTTTGTGGACACAATTCCGGCGTGAGCAAAGCACAGCCCCGGCGCGGAAAATGCGCCGTCTGCTACGAGCGTTTCCGCCACAATGCGCGCACCACAACCACTCCTACGGGCAAAGTCGTGCACGAGGCCTGCGGCAAGAAGCTCCAGCAACAGTTCGACGCGGCGGAACGAACCGCGCAGCGAGCAGCCCAACGCAACCGAGACGCAGTTCTCAGCGGCAGCACCTACGCCAGCCAGAAAACCTCGAGCTGGCGACTCGGTGGCTCCCCGTCCGGATCGGGAAGCTCACGAGTCTCCTGACCGACGAGAGATTGCCGCGCCATCGCGCCTCGCTAACGATCTGAAGGCGCCTCACCGACATACGT
>NZ_JAPEIQ010000036.1 GCF_026041215.1 Hoyosella sp. YIM 151337 | reverse complement strand
AGCATCGTGCTCGCCGCCACCCGCGACGACGCCCGCGCCCTCAACCAGCTCCTCCAGGCCGCCACCCACACCACCGCGACCACAGCTGCGGCGGACGCGAGTAACAGCGGCAGCGCTGCTGGTGGTGAGAGCCGGTCAGTGGGGTTGTGTGACGGCGCCACCGCGCATGTCGGGGACACGATCGTCACCCGCCACAACGACCCGACTTTGCGTGTGAAGGCGGGGTCCCGCCCCGGTGAGCGGGTCCGCAACGGGGACCTGTGGACCATCACCGCCATTGGTGAGGACGGCAGCATCGGGGCCCGCAGTCTTGCTAGCAGCGGCACTGTCACCCTGCCCGCCGGGTATGTCACCACGCATGTGGAGCTCGGGTATGCCTGCACCATTCACCGTGCGCAGGGCGTCACCGTGGACACCACCCACGCACTGATCACCGGGCACACCAGCCGCGCCGGGCTGTACGTTGCCGCGACCCGCGGGCGCAGCGAAAACCACCTCTACGTCCCCACCGACACGCTGGATATCGACACCGAACCCGTCCACCTCTCCCCCAGCCGTAGCGAGGGTGAGCCGATGACGGTGCTGGAGCGGCTGACAACCGTGCTCGAGCGGGATCAGGGACAGCGCTCGGCCACCGAAACCCTGCGCGGCGTGCTGCGGGAAGCCGAGAACCCGCAGCGCCTGCACGACGCATACACCACCGCCCGCGACGCGCTGACCCGCGACTATCTGGACTGGCTCATCGACCGGTCCCTGCCCGCCGCCATCACCGAAACCATGCGCGCACACGAGGACACGCACGCGGCGCTGTATGCCCGGCTCACCGCCCTCACCCACCACGGACACGACACCACACGCCTGCTCACTAGCGCGATCCACACCCGCGACCTCACCACCACAGCCGATGTGAACACGCTGCTGCTGCAGCACCTCCCCCACCCCGTCCCAAACACACCCGACGCACCTGCGGCAGCCAGGGCGGAGACAACCACCGCAGAGACACAGACCGCCCCAGCGTCCCGCGACCCTGCAGCAGCTGTCCCGGATCTGGGGGTGTTGCCGCCGCGGCATCCCGGCATGGACCACCAGCTCGCCGATTACGCCCGCACCGCCCACCACGCACTCACCCAGCGCGCAGCCACCCCCATCGCCCCCGGGCCAGTATCAGCGCGGGAGGATGCGGTGGTGGCGGCGGAGCTGCGCGGCAACCCGATGCGGCAGCTGTCCGACGCACAGTTGCGCCGCATCGCCAGCGGCCACGACCCCCAGCGGGGCACCGACGCCACCATCGTGATGGCCGGGCACAGCGCACTCACCCAGGCTGAACAGGCCCACACGCGGGCCCGTGACGACCTCGCCCGCCTCACCCAGGCCCACACTGCATGGCAGGACTACACCCGCGCCGCCCAGCACGCCGACAGCCTGGACAATCAGCGCCGCGACCTCACCCGCGAGATCACCAGGCTGGAAACCGAACGCGCCCGCCTCGGGCTACTCGCCCGCGCCCGCCGCCGCGAACTCGACACCACCCTCGCCAGGCTCACCGCCACCCGCGGGATTCTTGACAACCAGGCAAAGGTGGCGTGGCAGCACGCCCACCAGATGAAACCACCGGGACAGCCCGTCACCAGCGAACACCTCGCCCACGCCGAAAACCACGTCACCGCCACCGCCGCGCAGGCGGCCACCGCCCGCGCCAGCCACACCCGCCGCGCCCAGCAGCTCCACCGCGAACAACACCACCGCCAGGCCGCGGCACAGCAGGAGATCCACCGCCGCAACAAGCTCACCCCCGAACAACACGCCCAGGAACAACGCCTCCGCGCAGACCTCACCCGCCAGAAACACCCAGTACGGCCCACACCAGCGCTCGACCACGCACCCACCCGCAGCACCGGCCTCAGCCCCAGCGGCCACGGCATCGGAGACTAGCCCTTTTACGGGGCGATCAGCTCAGATGGTGTTGATGTCGATGCGGTGCATATGCTGCCGGACTCGTTCTGCGAACTGGGGTGCGTTTGCTGTTCTGAGTTGTTCGGGCAGTGAGAACCTGCCGCCCTTCTCGCGGTAGTAGCGCAGCTGGGTGCGCAGTGCGCTGAGTACCGTCTCGGGAGCACTATCATCGACGAGGACGAAGAAATCGTCTGGTGAATACACCTCGTAGGGCTGCTCGTCCATGCCGGTGAAATCCCGGACGTTGCCTGTCACGATGATGTCCGCGCGGCCGTGCACGGCAGCGCAGTGTACGTGCGCGTCATACACATCGGGATAGCCGGTGCTGCTGTCGATCTGGTAGCCCGTGATCAGGCCGGTCGCGAACACTGCCGCCAGACGGCGGCGCACCCCACCGACCTGTTCGTCATCAAGGAACGGGTTGTTCTTGCGCAGGTGATACAGCACTTCGGCCATGATGTCTTCGGTCCACACAACCTCAAACAAGCCACCCCCTCCCGGGGCCAGGTACAGCAGCGCCAGCCAGTCCCTGAGCGTGCGTGAATACAGCACATTCGAATCAGCAAGCACGCGTAACAGCCCCACGCTCATAGCCTCTCACCGTACAAGCGCGTAATTGAGCTGCTAGCCGGTGATGTCGTGCTCGTCCTCGAACGCGCGCAGCTCCTCGAACGCCTGCCGCTGCGCTGCGCGCTGCTGATCCATGAACCCGAGCACATCCCCGCACCGCAGCCGGGTGTGACTGCCCACCCGGTGCGCGGGAAGCTCACCGCGTTTGATCATCTTCATCAGCGTCGGACGGGACACTCCCAGCAGATGCGCCGCGGTTGTTGTTGTCAGCTCTTCCGGGATGCTCCGCACCGTGATCGCACCACCACGGCTGACCGTGCCAATCACTTCCAGCACCAGATCAGCAAGCCCGCCAGGGACAGTGACAGTGACCCCCTCCCCTGCCCGCGCGCTGAACACCACACCGTCAGCGCCGCGACTGCGCGCAGCCTCCTCAAGCGCCGACGCGAACTCCCGCGCCTGCGCTGTCGTGTCATCCGATACCGGCAACACACTCCTGCCGCCACGACTCAGCGCCGCACCCACCATCATCACCGACTTCCCATCACACCTCTATACACCCCACACTAAGCAGTTGCACTTATAACTGCAACACTGATGTGAGGTTTGCGGCGCAGATCATGGAATGACAGAGCATGCACGCGATGCTGACGCTTCGTATCCTGGTCGTTTTGAATTAATTCATTAATTCAAAACCCATTACCAGGGTGAACAGGCTGGCTCACCTGTGCTTTCCGAGCCACGCTGTGAGGGCTTCGATGGTGATGTCGTGGATTTTCATGTCCTTGTCGACTGCGGCCCGGCGTACCTCCTTGAGGAGTTCCGGCGTGATCCGAGTGCTGAACGGCACCAGGGTTGTCCGGGATGGCGTGGCCGTCGCGGTGGACTTGCCGGTTTCCTGTTCAGCGGGAGCGGGCTCCGGAGCAAGCGGGTGGGCCTTGCGGGGTGCCTTCTGCAACCCTCCGAAAGCACTGGCTGGCTCCTTGCGGGCGGGCATCACTTTCCTCCGTTCATGATTCGCGCGAGGTGTGCGTCGAAGATGCTGATCAGGTCTGCCGCGCGGCTGCCGTACGCGTGGATCGGCTCGCGGGCGCCCTGCGCTTCCGCGATGACGGTGCGAAGCGGAATGTGCGGACTCCAGAGCCGCTCCCCCAGTGCACTGCCGAGTTCCTCGGTGCGGAACTCCGCTTCGCGGGAACGCGGCGGCACACGGTTGAGGACGACGCCGCGCAGCTCGAGGGCCGGATTGAACAGCTCCTTGACGGTGTCCACGGTGTGCATGACGTTGGCGACACCCTGGGAGGCACTCACCGAGGGCTCCGTCACGATGAGCACGCTGTCCGAGGCGATGAGCGCGTTGCTGACCAGCTTGCCCACGCTGGGCTGGCAGTCGATCAGCACGAGCTCGAAGTTACCAAGGGCATCGGTGTCGAGGGCCTTGCGGAGACGGTGCTCCGAACCGAGGGCCTGATCGCCGTCCCGCTCGGCCAGTGAGAGGTCTGAGCCGATCAGCGAAATGTGGTCCCACTTAGAGGGCGCGATCGCATCGGCCGCTACGCCTTTCGCATCGGCGTGCAGGACATCGTTCGCGGTGAACTCCAGGTCGGCTGGGTCCACGCCGAGGCAGCTCGTTGCGTTGCCTTGCGGGTCGAGATCAATCACCAGGGTGGATATGCCAGCCGCGGATGCGGCCGAGGCCAGGCCGAGCGTGACGGTCGTCTTGCCCACCCCGCCCTTCTGGTTCGCTATCGCAATGCGTCGTGTCATGCATTCATTCTTTCTTGAAAGATTGCCGGTTCGATGCAGGCGCGCCGGGTCGTGAGCCTGCATCCTCTTCGTCTCGCTCGAATAGAGTAACGAATTGAATTAAATAAATAAAGAATTAATGAGGCTGTTTATGCAGGTAAGATAGCATTGCGCGCTTGTGGCCGTTGGGCGTGGCCTCAAAGTTGTCAGGGCGCTTTGAGACAATGCGCGGATGACTCGGCTCGAAGGACTCATCGATGATGCGGCGGGAGATTCCGTCCCGGTCGCATCGCTCCTGCGGCAAGTGAAAGTGGTTGCGGCACGCATGAACGCGGAGCTGCTGGGCGCGTGGGTGAAGATGGAGCTGGACGGCTATGGGCCTGACGATGAGTTGCCATCGTACCGAGGGCCGTTCCAGTCTCCAGTGTTTGGCAAGTTCGTGGGACCCTTCGGGTTGGAGGTAACTCAGGGAATACCCGAGTTCTCGGTCCCGGAACGGTTTCGCGGAATAGATGGACTATTCGGCGTGGAGTTGCGTCAGTCGGTGGAGCAGGTCGCGACGCTAGTTCCGGAAGGCGACAGCCTGAGGCTCGCATGGCCTTCGGAGGCAGTGGCAGTTCTCAATACTCTGCACCAGAAGGGCGAGTGGGTGCACTTCCCGGAAGGACTGGGCCTGTTCTCTGCCTGGAAGGTAGTTCCAAAGTTCTGCGTAACCGGCATTCTTGATGCGGTGCGGACCAAGGTCCTAGACCTCGCGCTCGAACTGGAACGGGTCGCACCCAAGGCGGGGGAGCCGGGGGGGAGGGGATGGTGTTCCTCCGGAACAGGTCAGGCAGATCATTCACAACACGATCTATGCGAACAACGTCGCAGTCGGGAGCCCGAACTCTGCACTGACCACTAATCATGGCGTGCAGCCCAGTGACCTGCCCGCGCTGATCAATGCACTCCGCGGGGAGGGCCTGCCTGAGCCAGACGTCGAGATGATCCGGGAGGAGCTCGAAGCGAGCAGCGGCGAGGCACCTGCGACGCGATTGCAGCGCGTGCGAGACAAGCTGCTCAGCAAGGGCGGCGACGTGATCGGCGGAGTCTCGGTCAGTGTGCTCACGGCCTTTGTGAAGGGCTACCTCGGGATTTAATGACTGAATTAAAGAAAACTTTATTTAATTCAGGGCGGAGCCGTACAGGGGAACGACTTGGGCACGCCAGGGGCGGGAGGGCACAGAGGAACCGGCAGACATGGAGCCGTTCGCGCTGAACTCTGAGAGGCGGATCGTGGGGCGGCCGGATACGCTCCGATTCTGGGAACGGGATCGATCACAACTCCCGTAGCGTATGGACTTCAAGGGGGCGCGGGGTATGAGTACTGCCGCATTGATGAGAGGCATGATTCTGGCATGCCTTGCCGCAGCAATGCTGTTGTATACCGCACTTTTGAGTGAGGGCCGAAATCTCTGGTGGATCGTGCCTCTCGCAGCCGTGCTGGCGACACCGTTTGCAGTTTGGGATTTCCGTCAGTATCGCAAATCAGGAGCAGAATCCGACGGGAACTGAGACCAACTTTCCTGGCGGGGGAGCGGTGACCGTGCGCCGCATCTTCCAGTCAAGGATCGCGACATACGGGGCCGTCATTCAGTCGTTTGAAAGTTAATTCAATTGGCTGACAAGGGGGATCGTTTTCCGGGCGTAGGCTCAACAAGCCTGGCACGCACACTAGCTCTAGTTTCTCGCTCCCCAGCTGAACTTCACGACGAAGTCAGCATGATTGGTCACCCCCTTTCCCCGTCGAGAGAATCGAAAAGACCATGAAGAAGCTCGGCAGAATCGGATCGGCTGTAGTGCTGTCACTGTTGTTGGGGGTCTCCGTCAACACCGGTATCGCCTCCGCCGGCTCGACCACATACGTGTACAGCGGCAACTATTCGTTTCGGGATAGTGATGTGACGACGACGATCCACTTCACACCCGGCCATCCGACTGAAAGGGTCCTGCTCTGGGCAGACAACGCCAGCGGATACCTGCTCTACAGCGTCACGATGTACCAAGGGAGCAAGGTGGTGTGGTCGGCGACCAATCAGACCAATCGCGTCTATTCAGTCGGAAGTAACGTCTCCCGGATCGTGATGAAGCGGAACTGTGATTGCGGTGGACGGAACGGTGTCCAGCCACGAGCACGGTGATGACTGCTCTCTAAACAACCAATCCACGCCCAAGTGACAGTGGCCGTGCCGAACGCACCGCCACTGTCATCGGTCACTGCATCCCGCCGCCGACCGCTGACTTAATGCCGCTATCGGTCAGAAACCGGCCCGTTAGACCCGGCTGCGTGGCCGGGCGCACCGCTTCCCCGCCTGGAGAGTGGGAGTTGGATCAGGTTGTGGTGCTTACCATCCCACGGTTGCTTCAAAGCGGCTGCGGCCACTCGCCGGGCAGATCACTCTGACGGGGTGCTCGCCCCGGTAGTCGATGCGGTTGTGCTGCACGAAAATCCACGGTGATGTGCGGGAGTCTCCGCCTGGAGCGGTGCCGTCATGGACCTGTCGCTGTCTCGTGTGGCAGACCGGGCAAACGGTGGTTCGGGCTTGATGAATGCTCATGAACGCCTCCTCGGCGCTTCGCAGTTGTTTTCTGCGCCCCGCCTGGAGGCTTGTTACCTAGCCTACCGGATAATCGAACGGGTGAGCGATAGGCAGGCCGCTTCGGCGTGTTGAAGCCCGTGCCCATCAGCTCGATCCTGACGCCCGTCGCGGGACGGAGCGATCGGCGTATCGACGCGAGCGTGCTGGCGCGCTGGTGGACGATCTGAGGGGCAATGCGGGGGAGTGGAGCGTCCTGCTCGCGCTGTCCACGGAGCGGTCACTTTGGGTAAAGATTCACGATTTGGTCCGGGCGCCTGGGCGCTGCGGCATCGGTGCGCCGGGAAGTGGTTCCGCGATGATGGTGCGGCCCTCAGTGTGCAGGCCCCAGGTGGAGAGGACCGCGCTGCCGAGGCCCCTAAGTGCGATCCTGACGCGCTATTCCATCCGACCGGCTTCCCTCACTATGTCCGATATTTCGCCCGAAGTTGCGGCGTGTTGGCCGTAATGTCCACGACGGCATGAAGTGTCGTATCGTCTGGCTCGACGACGCGAATGATAGCTAGCCGCATTTCCGCCGGCGCGCCTCATCAATTGCAACTAGTTGCATTGGAAGGATGACCGTCATGGCTGGACCAGGGAAGCGCGGCCCTCGTAGTAAGGGCCCACGGGAAGTCGTGTTCGTGAAGATGCATCCCGAGCTGAAGACTGCGCTGTACGAGGCAGCAGCCGAGCAGGGCATGACCGCGACCGACTATGTCGCGCAGCTCGTCGCGAAGGACACCGGCTTGGTTCGGTTCGTCAAGCAGCAGGAGGTGTTGCCGCTGCAGAAGTCTGCCTGACCTTGAGCACAATTTCATTGGGCGGCTGACGCAGAAAGCAGAAAACCCCGGCCCGGCAGCCAGGGTCTTCTTTCAAGTGTGTGATCAGCGAGCGGTAACTCCCTGATCAGGCCGCCCCTCACTGAGAGGAACGGAATTGCTTAGCGGCACTTCCGAGGGTAGCGGCTACCCGTTTAACGGCACAACTGAACACGAGGATTCGGCACAAGAATTTCTGTCTGCAGAATCCTGCAGACCTGTCCACGGAGCGCCACCCCGTAGGAGAAACGCCTCCCGCGCGGGTCTGTTCGTGCTGCCGCTGCGCAGGCCGCTGCCCGAGGGCACGTATCGCGGCCGCGACCGGGCGCAGTGCTGGTGGGGCCGCGAGAAGTGGCTGCTGCACTGCTCCGTGCTGTACTGCCTGCACTATCGGCGGCTCCGCGACGAGGAACGAACCGAACCCGTCTCGCGTGAGACGTTTCTGATGGTCATGGCGGGCATGTCGCATGGCGCGGACAACCAGACCGGCCGGGACTGCCGGGTGCCAGTCGGCAAGCTGCATCGCAACGGGGCCCGCTCCGGCCTGGTCAACCACGCCGGGGTCTGCCGGCGGCAAGTGCAGCGGGCCCGACACCTCGCCAGGGAACTCGGCGTGGTCACCGACATACAACAAGGCCGCCGCAGAACCCTCGCCGAGAGGCTCGAGTCGTGGAAGCGCGGCGACCGGGCCCGCGGCTGGTGCACCGTGTCCGTGCTGCACGAATCCCGCCGATTCAGCAGACTCCCTGTGGATAACCCAAACGGCTCTCACCTGCCAAATTACATGGATGTCACCCCTCTGATACGTAGTATCGGAAGAAGAGAAAATCCCCGTAAGGGGGTGGTTACTCAGGGCACTGCGTGCCGACAAAGGCAGCTCAATACGGGCCCGGGCCGCGCTCAGGCCGGTCCTGCCGCCCTCCGGCTGGCCCGGGGCTGTCTGAACCACCCCAAGATGCCTCCCTGGATTCGCCGTCACGGAAAATACGCCTGGGCCAGAGTGCTGCAGCCGTTCGCGGCCGCGCAGTGGGACGCCGACGACATCGCCGAAGCGCTGCGGGACTACGCCATCGGGCACTACGTTCTATCCAGCCCGCACAACGCGCTGGGATACCTCCGGTCAATCCTGAACCAGTTCGACCTGCAAGACCGCCCCGCCGCACTTATCCGCGCCGAAGCAGCAGCCCGCGACACCGAACGCAGAGCCAAACAAGAACAGCTGCGCACCGAATGGGCCACCCGCAACGCCAACGCAGCAACCGAAAACTCACCAGGCAGACAAGCCGCCCGGCAAGTCATAAAAGAAATCAAAAGACGGCCGAAACGATGGCGCTAACGAGGCGGCTTCATCATCGCGGCCCCCGGTAATCCTGAGCTGTCAGGTAGTGCAAGGTAGAGCCGACGTGCCCACGATCTACTGAGAACCCCATCTCCGGGAGCCTCGAAGCCTGGAGGAGTAGTCGGTCCGAAAATTTATCGCTCTTTGCCGCAGCGGAATATCGAATTCGAGAAGGGTATCCATGTAACGATCTTGAATCGGCCTCGGGGAGTCGCATGAGACCGCCCGTCGTCTTCGGTTATCTCGTACCCGTTAAGCCAAAGCTGATCATGCTAATCCTTCAGCAGAATCAGCATCTACCAGTGGAGGTAACCGAATGACAGCTGCCGCGCCCCGCGGGAGCAGGAGAAGATCTAGGGGATGGCCAGCCGCGCTACTCGCGCTCACGCTGATAGCCCCTGGAAGCGGTGTGGCCAATGGTCAGCCCACCACAAGTCCTGACGAAGCCACTGCCACAGCTACTTCGACACCATCTCCAACTGTTACAAACCTCCCAGAGGTCGATCGTTCTGCATCAGTGGAGGGTCAACGAGACTCCAGTACACAGACCGAAACGCCAGAGCCCACTGCTCCTGCACCCACAACCGCGCCTGCTGAGCTTCCGCGCCAGAACCAACAAGCCCCGCGCGAGCGGCAGTCACCGCCAGTCCGAGGGGACACGACCCAGATTCCGGCGGACGCACCCCCATCGTTCGAAGCCGGGATGGATCTGCCCTACCCATCACGCGATAACGATCGTGAACGCGGGCGCCCCTCGCACAGCTACCGTGAGCTGCCCGAACTTCCGCCCGGTCATACGCCTAGCTACGACCCCGAGGCTCTGCCTGAAGGGGTCACCGAGGAAGACGCCGAGACAGCCGAACGCATGACACTTGCTGCGACCCCGGGGTGCAGGGTGTTTTCTCCAATGCCTTACGAGGTGTGTGGGGCAATCCTGCAGCGGTACGAAGCCATGGGAGGGCCGAACAGCTGGCTGGGCCTGCCGAACTCGCCCGAGTACACCAACCCCGACGGTGTCGGAAAGCGCTCCCAGTTCATTAATGGATCGATCTACTGGCACCCCCACACGGGCGCCCACCCGGTGACGATCCTGTACATGACCAAGTGGAATCAGTTCGGATGGGAAATGGGCTGGCTCGGCTACCCCACCGGAGCGGAGATCTACCACAACAACGGTGGCAGCCGCCAAGAGTTCCAGGGTGCAGGGCTGTTCTGGTCCCAGCCCACAGGCGTCTATGCCGTCGGCGGCGCGATCCGCGCCAAATACAACAGCGCTGGCGGTGCTGAAGGACCACTCGGTTACCCCACCACCGATGAACTAACGGTCAACAAATACGACGGCCGTTACAACAACTTCACCAACGGAACCATCACCTGGTCCGGAGTCACAGGCGCACGACTGATGTACGCAGCCATGCGCGATCGATGGGCCGAGCACGGTCGCGAAGACGGGCAGATGGGCTACCCCCTTTCAGACGTCCAAATCGCCCCCGACGGGACAGGACGCTACCTCCACTTCGAAGACGGTTCCTCCATCTACTGGCATTCCGCAACCGGAGCCTGGCGAGTACCTTCACAGATCATCGCCGTTTGGAGTTCTCTCGACTGGGAGAAGGGTCCTCTGGGCTACCCAATGGAAGCCTCGTTAGATGCAGACGGGTTTCTTCGCCAGATCTTCGCGTTGGGCGAGATCGCAGTACAAGGCAATGAGGGTTACTACCGGCATTACCCGTTTTCGGGAGCGGCCGCTACGCAGTCTCTACCGAACCAACTGACCCCTGCCGACGAAAGTAATGCTGATGATTCTCCTGGGGTCGATGTAATGAATCAGTCGGGAGACCGCAACGAAATCATTCATACGCTGAGGGATTCAGCTGGTCGCGTAGGTCCTCTCCGGCGGGGTTACTGGAATGGAGTCAGTGGATTTGGAGTTGAGAAGATCTACCAGAGGCATGAGATTGACAATATGAATCTCGTAGCTACGACCATGCTCCAGCCTGGAGGAGGGGAACCATCATCCGGACAATCTCGATTCTACCGCCAGCCTGTAGGAAGGACGAGGTGTGATGATAGTGGCACATGTACGACATACAGAAGAGATGTCATCCGGGTTGTCGTGGACTATCGCGATGACGATTATATCCAAGGTGATAACAAGACAAAAGGAGTAATCACAGCCTATTGTGAGAGTAAACCAGAACAAGTGGCGTGCGATTCTTGGGTGAATTCGACCATAAGATATCCACGGCAAGGCCCATGGCCGTACTCATGAGAAGCGCATGATGCACAAGTGGGACCCGAAGTGGCCTGGCGCAGTGCACAAAGCATTGCGCCAGGCACTTGTCGACGGCATCGAGCGAACAGGTCAGCCATTTAAAATCATTGCTTCTGGTTTAGACCGTTTCCATGTGATAGTGATCTTCCTTCATCTTGAAGGCCCAACGTATTACGGCTTACGCTGGGATACTCGAGTAAGCCCGACCGGGATGCAGTGTGACGAACCGGATGAAATAGCAGGCGAGATTGCATGGCTCTGCATCTTTGAACCTCAAGGCGCCACTAAGGAAAGTATAGAGAGGGTGAAGTCCAGTAACGATATTCTGTGGCTTGGAACGATTCCCCGACCGGAGGTGATCACCAATATTAACCAGGTGCCCTCAGAATGGTTTTGGAAGCAACAGTAAGAAGTTGATCCAAATACTAAACGTTAGAATCCTGAGTCATTAATTCGCCGCACTATGCTGCAACGTTCGAAGGTTGATCTAGTCGGCGATTTGGTGCCGAATCCGAAGCGCGCGCCAGGCGGCGTTCTATTCGATAATGCCAATCTCGATGCACACCGAGGCTCCTCATCAAAAAGTCGAACATGTACACCCCAGTAAGGGCGTTCTGACAGAGGGCGTTCGGGAATGGGCCGTCTGCCGAACACGAAAACACTGCCGCACCCGACACGGCGTTTCCCCAGGAAGCGGTGTTCGGAAACCCGTTCATTTTCGAGTAGTGCTGGGTTGTGGAACACGTTTGCTGAACGGCGTGGAGGGGTTGTGGGGTGGCGCTGGTTGGTCTGGTGCGGGTGAGCACGTGTGACTTCGTCTGCTGAATGGCGGGGTTCTTCGGTCGCTTCGTGGCGGGGTCAGGTGACACCGATGACCAGGGTGCTCTGTGCGGCTTCGATGACGTCGTTGGTGATGGTGTCGAGTTCGTTGATCTTCAGGACCCGCTGGATCTGGGGGAAGAGGCGTGAATCGCCCCGCGTCTGGTGGAGGGTCTGATTCCCCGAGAGGATGGGTGTCATGCCAGCAC
>NZ_JAPEIQ010000035.1 GCF_026041215.1 Hoyosella sp. YIM 151337 | reverse complement strand
GGAAGTATCCGGACGAGAATCTCACCGACGACCCTGGCGATCACAAGGACGGTGGCCGCAAACCAAATTGTCCTGTGCGCCGGGGTTTCGTCATTTCTGGGGCGTATACCGCAAGGCCCGCGGCACACTGATACTCAGCAACGACGACAGAATCAACCACCTCCGGACGCTACTTGAGCCCCATCGTGACACGCCTCCGGGAATGCGGGTTGCAGCGATGCTGCTGCTTCTCTATGCCCAGCCAGTTACCAGAATCTGCTCGCTCAGGCTTGACGACGTCGTCACATCGCCCGCAGATGTCAGCATCAGATTCACCTCAGAGGCCGTCGCAGTCCCCGAACCTTTCGGCACCCTCGTACGCGACTATCTCCCCCATCGACGCAACACAAACACCGCGTCGAACCCCCAGTCCCCCTGGCTATTTCCCGGCTACACACCGGGCCGCCACATCCATCCGCAATACCTGATGCAGCAAATCCGGAAATTAGGAATCAATCTGCAAGGCGCCCTCAACCGGGCAATACGAGAACTCGTCAGTATTAAATTGGTTATTCGCATGGCATGCGAATACGGCAGGTTCTGATAACCTCTCTCCGGCGGCGCTTGGGGCATTACCTTCGGTGTTGCGAACTGCGCCTGCATGGGTGGTAGCTGTTGAGCGTGCGTGATCGGAGGATCGCCGGAGCGTCCATCGGACCGGTCCGGTCGATGGCCAATTCGGCTTTCTGGCGTCGATGATCTCCACTTCCCCCGCTTGGTTCATTCGACAATCGCCTTCGAGGGTGCAGGTGCGTCCTTTTTCGTTCGCCGTCGTCTGTACGAGGCAAGTGGGAACAATCCCGCTCACTCCTCCGAAAGGAACACAGATGAAAGTTCGGTCATCACTGCGCAAGACCATTACAGCCATCGCGCTCGCGGGCGCACTCGCCAGCCTCGGCGCTGGGGCGGCGCAGGCGGCGCCCATGGAACGCGACCACGCCAGGTACTGCGCCAAGGTGTGGAGCGACTACGACTACACGGCGAAAACGTTCGTCACGACTTACGACAAGTACGGGCCTAATGACGTCCTCACTCGGCAGGCCGCGAGCAACTATGAACGCGCGTACAACACACTCGTCAACTCGGGTTGCTAGCCGTTGGGGTCGGGGCGGCTCCACGCGATGATCATGTGGGGTATCGAGCTGCCGATCAGCGCTGCCAAGGCTGCTGCGAGCACGGCGACCATTCGCCTGCGGGTGACGCTGGGTGCGCCACCCGCGGGCCGACGGCGCGGGCCTGCCGCTCCCATCGGCGGTAGCGGGCGGACCTGGAGTTCGCGGTACTACCAGCGTGACCAGGCTCCCGCGCTGCGGATGGTGGGTTACACCGGCTGAGCTCGCGGCTCGAGCCGTTCTTTCTCACGTTCGCCGCCCGGACGTGCGGCCAGGCTCACGCCTACCGATGTCACGAACGATACGGGCAGGGCAACTAACAGTTCTGTGGAGTACGGCATGTCAAACAGAAGGAATGCGGCCGCGAACGTCACCGCACCTGCAAACAGTCCAGCGGTCGCCCCTCGGGTTGTGCAGCGCGGCCACCAGATGCCGAGGATCATCGGAGCGAAGAAGGAGGAGGCGAGAAGCCCGACTGCCGCGGTATAGAGAACGATGAGGAAGTCAGGCGGATTGAGTGCGAATATCATCGCGATCCCGCCCACGATCCAGGTAGCGATTCCGGCCGCCCAGACCACTTCGCGCTGGCTCGCTTGCGGACGAATCAGCTTGGCGTAAATGTCATGTGCGAGCGCGGAGTTACATGCCATCAAGAGTCCGGCGGTTGTGGACATGATCGCCGCGAGGATTGCCGCCACGACGACGCCGAGCATCACAGGTGGCAGGACGTGTTCGGCAAGCGTGAGGAACGCGGCATCAGGCTGCGTGAGGTCGAGGTCGTCGACCAGCGCCGCGGCGGCGGGCGTGAGAACGAGAACGCCGAGTAGCATCATCACACCGAAAATCAGCATCGCGTAGTTGAGCGAAAGCCTCGCCGAGCGAACACTTTTCGCCGAGTACACCCGCATGATCACGTGTGGCAGGACACAGATTGCCGTCGCCCATGTGAGAAATCCGCCAATGTACGACGCGATCGGAAGCGCGCTGCCTGTTTCGCCCAACGAGGGGTAGTTTTCGAGCGCCGTGTTGAAGGACGAACTGTAGCTGCCCATCGCGGCGTAGGCCATCACGGCAAATCCCACCATCATCGAGAACATCAGGATGCCCTGGATAACGTCATTCAGTGTGACGGAAAGGAATCCACCGATGGCCACGTAAAGAATGAAAACAATCCCGGTAAGGACGATCCCCTGCTCATAGCTCCAGCCGAGGAGATACGACGCAACGATGCTCGCGCCTTTGAGTTGCGCCACGATATAGGCAAGGCTGCCCGCGACAATGATCAGGGGAACTGCCCATGCCATTGCTTTACTGTTGAAACGTGCAGCGAAAAAGTCCGGGATTGTGTATTTTCCGAGGTTGCGCAGCGGCCGGGCGACGAGGATCGACGCGACGACGAAGCCGACTGGAGCTCCCGCGGCCAGCGCGGCAAAGTACGGCAAGCCCAGTGCGATTCCTGTCCCGACGCCGGCCATCACCGATCCGCCACTCGCCAGCGATGCGAGGAATGCCCACGAGTTCACGAATGTGCCAAGGCTGCGGCCCGCGACGAAGAACTGATCGGTGGAGCCGTTGACCT
This sequence comes from Hoyosella sp. YIM 151337, assembly GCF_026041215.1. Taxonomy (GTDB): domain Bacteria; phylum Actinomycetota; class Actinomycetes; order Mycobacteriales; family Mycobacteriaceae; genus Hoyosella. The sequence continues at coordinate 25,689 of NZ_JAPEIQ010000035.1, read as the reverse complement.
TGCGGTACGCGTAGATGCCTACTGCGACAACGACAGCGAAATAGAGGAGAACGATCGTCAGTGTCATCAGCCCTCAATCCTTCTCACGCGTTGTCAGCGTGAGGACGAGCCCGGCCAGTGGCGCCGCGATGAGCAGGACCCACATCATCCAGGCGATCAGCCCAACACCAGCGATATCTGCGTTGTGCGTCCATGGCAAGAATGTCGCGAGAGCGAACAGGATGATGCCGCAGAGGACACTCTTCTCCCCTGCAGGCATCGGCGGATTCTTCATCACTGTTCCTTCCTTGGTCTTCGGCGGGTCCGCGAATACAACGGGTGCTCGTTCGAATGGGGTGTGTTCGGATCTGCTTCAAATCGATTGCGCGGCGATGCGCGCGTCGTGAATAGCCTGTTCAATACCCCTGGGCGCGTATGCATCGCCGATCAAGTGGAGCTCGAAAGCATCCGAATTGAGGGTGCGGAAAAGTGTGTCGTCGGCCTCCGGCGGCGCTACCCATACAAGGGCGTCGATCCCACCTATTGATGTCTCGGACGAGGAGAATCCTCGGCGCACTCTGAGTGAGTCGTGGTCGACTCCGGTGACTTCGGTGATTGGGTGGAACTGGACGCCGGCCTCAGCTAGCTTCGCGTACTCGATTCGCCAGTTGGTCAGCTCCAGGGCGCTGCCAGGGTACGGGGTTGGCGAGACGTAGACGACATCGGCGCCGCGGCTCGCGAGCGAGTGGGCGACACCGAGGCCGTGCCAGTCGCCGAAGGTGTCGTAGACGGCGATTGTGCCCTCGAATCGTTCGGTGCTCGACAGCACTGCTCCGGGCTCGATTGTGCGCATCGGTCCGCCGGCGAAGGGGTTGGCCTGGAATCGCGATCCGGTGGCGATGGCGACGACGTCGGGCGCGAAGTCATCGATGTATTTTCGCGACATGGTGATTCCTGTCCGTACGTCAACGCCCAGCGTCTGACATTCCTGGCTGAGCCAGGTGACGATCTCAGCGAGCTCCGAGCGTGTGGGTGGCTTCGATGCTGTGATGGCCTGTCCACCGATCCTGGACCGTTCGAAGAGCGTGACATCGTGGCGGCTTTCGGCTGCAACGCGTGCGAATTCGAGCCCTGCCGGTCCACCTCCGACAACGAGAACGCGCCGGCGCGGGCCTGGGGACCGGAGATCTTGCTCCGGATTGGCCTCATGCCCCACCGCAGGGTTGTGAATACATCGAATTCCGCGCCCCTGATCGAGACGGTGAAGGCAATTCATTGCGCCAACGCACGGACGGATCCGGTCAACCTCTCCCTGCTGCGCCTTCCGCGGAAGCTCGGGGTCGGCGATCAGAGCCCGGACCATCGCGACGGCATCACAACTCCCGGACTCGAGCATGTCCTCAGCTACCCTGGGATGATTTACCCGACCGGCGAGAATCGTCGGGATCTCCAGCACGCTCCGGATCGCTCGGCCGTACTTCTGCCACGTGCCCGGTGGATAGCTCATGTTCGGCACGTTGCGTGATGTGTTCAGCGCGTCGGAGTACCGCCCCATAGTTAGCGATACGTAGTCGAGTAGCTCCCACGATCCGACCGTTCCGATGATCTCTGCGGCGTCCAACGGGCCCGGATCCTGTGGGTCCAGTCCGGTCGCAGTCATCCGCGCGCCTACGGCGACGTTGGGCCCGACAGCAGTTCGCACGGCCCGCAGAACGTGCTCGGCAAACCGGAGACGATTTTCGAGCGGGCCGCCCCAATCGTCGACACGGTGGTTCGTGCGAGTCGAGATGAACTGCTCGATGAGGTTCCCGTGCGCGAGGTGGATTTCGACTACCCCGACGCCCGCTTCTCGACAGCGTCGGGCAGCTTCAGCGAAGCTCTCGACGATCCCGAGGATTTCTGCCTCCGTCATCGCGTGCGGTACTCGCCAGCCTGAGTGGAAGTACGCTGACGGAACACCTGATGGGCCCACGTAGACCTCAGAGAGGTCGCCGGTGTAATTTCCTTGGCTGCCGGGGTGGTACAGCTCGACGCCGTAATGTGCGCCGAACTCGGCCACAGCAGCCGTTGCGGCGCGATAGTCCGCGATTATCTCGTCGGAGACATTCTGGAGGTCGAGGTAGCCGGGAACGACAGAATTCGCTTGGGACATAATAAGGGCAGCGCCGCCTCGGGCACGCTCGCGGTGGTAGGCGAGCAACTGATCAGTGATGCGGTTGTCGCGGACGAATCCTGTCTGATGGGGCGCATTGACGATGCGGTTGGCGAGCGTGACAGGACCGATTTCCAATGGGCTGAACAGCAACGGGAAGTCACCGCTGTGTTCGAAGTGGTCGATGGGCATGGATTCTCCTGCGTGTACCGGACGAATTGAGACTGCGATCGGATCAGCCCAGTGCGATTCGTGGTTCCCAAAGAACAACCAGGCGCCGATCACGATGATGTCGCTGTCAGTGTTTGGCGGAGCTGGTCTGCGAGTGCATGACTGAGGTTCGCGTCAAGGCCCTGGCGGCTGCAAGGTACAAAATGATCGCGACGGCGAGCCCGACGACGGGACTGATGTCGACGCCGAGTCGTGCCGCGATAGCACCTTGGTAGACGTGCAGGCTCATGAATGGCACTTGAGCCAGAATGCTGATGGCGAACACGGCGATAGTGGGTTGGTTGAACCTGCCGTAGATCCCGTTGGGATCGAAAATGTCACCGATCCGATACCTCCCCTTACGGACGACGTAGAAGTCCATCAAGTTGATGGCGGTCCAGGGGACGAGAACGTACACCTGCGCGATGAGGATGTCGCCGAAGAAGGAGTAGAAGTCATGCTGAGTCGAGATCGCGATGACGATGCCAACCATCGCGATCAGCGACATGACGAGGAGCTTGAGTCGCGGACCGATGATCGCGGCGCCGCGGAGGCTGCTGAAGATCGCCACCGTGGACATGTAGCCGCTGTATAGACACAGTACGTTGAAAACGAGCACACCGAAGAGAATGACGACGAGCGTAACCGATGCGAATGCGCCGAACAGGCCGGCGATGCCGAGGGCCGGGCTCGCCTCGACGTCCACTGCGCGTGCAGTCGCGAGCGCGCCGATCACCATAACGATGGACGCGCCAAGGACCTGGCCCGCGTAGCTGTACCAGAACGTTGAGCGGGACGGTGTGTTCGCGGGAAGGTAACGCGAGTAGTCCGCGACGAACGGGCCGAATCCCAAGGACCAAGACATGGCTTGTGTGAAGACCAGGACAAAGACGGACAGTGAGAACGAACTGGCCGGGACGGACTCGATGATCGCGCCGCCTCGCACGCCAGCAACTGCTACCACGAACAGCACGGCGCCGAAGAACGCGGCGGACACCCACGTCATCACGGTTCCGAGCCGGTGGATCAGCTCGTATCCGAAGTAGGCAACAACGAGTGTCGCGGCGCCGAACACGATCAGGGCGGCATTGTCCCCGATGGGGAGCAACTGCTTAACGGCATCGCGCATCATCACGGCATTGGCTGCGAAGAACAGAACATACGCGATGACTACCGCGACGAGCGGAACACTGGCACCGTACACTCCGAACTGCGCGCGGCTCTGGATCATCTGAGGGATCCCCAAGTGCGGCCCCTGCGCCGAATGGCCGGCCATGAACACGCCACCAACGAGGTTGCCAAGGATCAGCGCCAGGATCACCCAACCGATTCCGAGTCCTGCCACCACGCCGAGCGCGCCGACCACCATGGCGGTGACCTGCATGTTCGAGCTGAACCAGATGCTGAACAGGCGACGAGGATGGCCGTAGCGTTCAGACTCCGGGATGAAGTCGATGCCGTGACTCTCCACTTTCATCGGAGGGCTCCTTCGGGTTTTGTGTCGATGTGATCGATGGCGGAGATCCGCTTCGGATCCCACGGGCTTGCTGGCCCCGCCATCGTCGGGGCCTCGCCACGGAGGTATTCGACGACGGTTCGTCCTATCGCGGGAGACAGCTGGATTCCGTTGCCGCCACTACCGAGCGCGCATATGACGGCATCGTTCGTGGGGTGTGGACCTACGACAGGGCTGCTGTCGTAGGTCATCGGGAAGAGACCGGACCAGCCGTGCCCCAGCTCGGCGTCGTCGATGCCAGGAAATCGGGTCAAGAACGCCTCCGCGAGCGCATCAACGAACTCCGGTCCCGCGGCGTTCAGCGACACCTGGTCAGGATCGACCCGGGTACCGCTCGAGACCTCCGAGTGGAGGCCCGCGAAGAAGCTGTTGGATCCCTCGGGGCGCAGGTAGATGCCCTCTCCGCCGTGCCCGGGCACGTAGTCCATGATCGATGGCACGGTTCCCGCTATGGCGGTCCGGGAGAAGACGGTCACGGCGTGATGCAGTTCGGGGCGTAGTTCAACGGGAGCGTGGAGAATCTCGCCCACGCGGCCCGCCCAGGCGCCGGCGGCGTTGACGACAAGGTCCGCAGAGAAGGCTCCGTTGCTGGTGCTGAGCTCCGCGCCAGAGGTAGTCCACCGGCACTCGACAAGCCGCGCGCGCTGGATCAGCTTGGCGCCGTTCGACCTTGCGTGGCTTGCCATGAGATTCGCATACAGATATCCGTCGAGATAGAAGTCGTCTGCGCCGAGCAGCCCTCCGGCGCGATCGTCCATCGCGATGAAAGGGACAAGTGCGCGGACGGCCTCTGTATCGAGCACTCGCGCACCGGTGATGCCGAACTGACGTTGCCGGGCGACGCTCTCTTCGAATTCCCCGAGCGACGCTGCGGAGTCTGCGAGGCGCAGGTACCCGTTGCGGTGTAGCTGGAGGTCTGAGTTCTCGGCGATCCTGCTGATGAACCGATGGCCGTATGCACGCACCTCGATGTCGAACGGTTGAACGTATTGAGTCTCAACAATCCCCACCGATCGAGACGACGACCCTGCCCCTACGTGGTCCGCTTCGAGGACGGTGACCTGGTACCTGTCATCCGTGGAGAGTTGCATTGCGGTGGAGAGTCCAACGACTCCCCCTCCGACGATGACGACGTTCGTTCTACGGGTCATGACAGGGACGCCCGTCGACGTGCTTCCTCGCGCAGTTCGAATTTCTGAATCTTGCCGGTGGGAGTCAGCGGAAAGGCGGAGACGAAGAAGACGTGGTCGGGTACGAGGAACTTCGGGGCGCGAGCCCGCACGTGGTCGCGGATGTCCTGGGCTGAGACGGAATCGATGTCAGGGTCCAGTTCGACAAAGGCGACCACGTCCTCTTCCGAGTGCTCCGAGGCAATGCCGACCACGGCGCACTCCAGGACGGCGGGGTGTGAGCGCACCTCCCGTTCGACCTCGAAGGAGGAGATGTTCTCGCCACGCTTGCGCAGCGCGTCTTTCAGCCGATCCACGAAGTGGTATCTGCCGTGGCGGTCACAGACGAAGACGTCGCCGGTATGCAGCCAACCGTCGGCCAGCGCGTGCGCAGTGGCCTCCGGATTGTTGATGTAGCCCGTTAGGTACATGCCTTCCTCGTCGGTCGCGACGAGCAGCTCTCCGCGTTGCCCCGGGGCCACGTCCACGCCGGCTTCGTCCACGAGACGCAACGTGAATCCGGGGCGTGGTTGGCCGGCACCGTCTTCGACACCTACGTCCCAGCCTGATGCGAGCGGAACGTTGGCCTCCGTGGACGCGAAACACGTCACGACACGAACGCCGAAGCGCGAACGAAACTCGTCCAGCCCTTCGATAAGAGGGACCATCAGTACACGTTCAAGTGGATTCGTGGCGTCCTCAGGACTTGGCGCACCGTTGAGCAAGAACTGTGCCATCGCGCCGAGCAAGAAGGTGACGGTCACGTCATTGTGCCGGACGTCGCGCCAGAAGGATGAGATGCTGAACCGGCGCACTAGAACGGTGCATGCACCGCGCTGCAGGCTTGCGTAGACAACCGCCCACCGGCCAGCGATGTGAAACAGCGGTAGTGGCGCATAGTACACATCGCCTCGTTGCAAATCGAGGATCTGCGCAACGGACTCCGCGTATGTGAAGGCGTGGCGCTCGGTCAGTTGCGCGCCCTTCGATGGCCCGGTCGTGCCGGAGGTGTACATGACCGCGGCGAGATCCATCTCACCGCGTGCTACGGGGGCACCCGGTCGTCCCACATCGTCGATCAGCAGTCTGCCGTCACTTGCATCAGCCGACCCGGTAGCCGGGATGAGGAGGACGTCCAACACGCGCCCGGCGGCCACCTTGGGCAGCCGCTCGACGAACTCAGCCTCTGTGATGATCGTGGTGGCTCCCGAGTCCGTACACAGATGTGCCAGGGTCTCCCCTACGACGGCGGTGTTCACCGGGACCTCGGTGTATCCGCCGAGTGCAAGTGCGAGCCAGGTGATCACGGCCTCGTCGGTGTTGTTGAGCATTACGAGGACCGGCAATCCGCGATCCACGTTTCGCCGCTGAATCGCACCGAGCCTAATGAGGGCGGCGGATCGCAGCTCTTGATTTGTGTACGTCCGCCCCTCGAAAACGAGAGCGGGAGCATCCGGCGAGGTGCTCGCTGCGTGATCAATTGCGAACCGGATCGTTCTCCGCACGCGACTCCCCTTCTTGTCCGGGCGGGCCACCAGTGAAGGGAGGTCCGCGATGTCCGTTCGGTTCGTTTTCCTGCTGTGTCAAAGGCCGTTCGGATACTCGATGTGCCAGTCTGCGGGCGTCAGCGCGTAGAACGCGGTGGTTCCCGGGGCGCCTTCGTAGACGACCTCGGCACCCCGCGGGATCGCGGCGACCTCGCCCGGTGCGAGGGTGAGGGTCTCGCCGTCGAAATGAAGCTGGAGCGTGCCGCTGATCACGTACAGCAGTTCGTCGTATGGCAGCTTCCAAGGCTCGCCCACGCCGCCGTCGTCAAACCGGAGTATGCCGCCGCCGAGGTCGGTTAGTCCCGTGCGCACGCTGCGTAGCTCCAACGTCATTGGGCCGTTGTCGAAGGTGTAGCGCTCCTGCTGAGGTGCCGCGACTGGCCGGACGGAATCTGTCATGTCAATCGTCTCCTGTCGGTGGGTCGGTGTTACTGAGCTGTCCAGCCGCCATCGACGTACAGGGTCTGTCCCGTCATGAAGTCGGAAGCCCGGGAGGCGAGGAACACGGCGGCACCGACGAAGTCGCTGGGCTGACCCCAGCGACCCATGGGGGTGCGCGACGTGATCCACTTGCTCGACGCCTCGTCGGACACTGAGTGGATCGTCATATCGGTCACCAGGAATCCCGGGCACAGAGCATTGACCTGAACGCCTTGGCGCCCCCATTCCAGCGCAACGGATTTGGTGAGTCCGACGATCGCGTGCTTGGACATGACGTAAGCGGTGTTGTCGCGCATGGCGACGGTACCGAGCACGGATGCGACGTTGATGACCTTGCCGTGACCGCCCGACGCACGGAGGTGCGGTGACGCCGCCTGCAGCAGAAGGAAGACCGACCGATTGTTCACGTCGATGATTCGCTCCCAGGTCTCCAGGCTCGTCTCCTCGATGGGCGAGTCGTGGTCGACGCCCGCGTTGTTGACCAGGACGTCGATGCCGCCGAGGTCACCGGCGATCCGGTCGACGAGCGCGGCGACCGTGTCCGCGTCGCCGAGATCGGCGGCGTACGCGGCCGCAGCACCGCCGTTGGCGACGATTGCTGCGACGGTGTCGTCGAGTGCCGCTTGGTCGCGAGCTACGCAGGCCACCGTTGCGCCGAACGCTGCTAGACCGATCGCGAGCTGGCGACCGAGACCACGAGAGGCGCCGGTGACGACGATCCGTCGCCCGGCGAGATCGAAGATCGATGGAGCGAGTTGTTCTGGTGTGAGGGCTTCGCTGATCGGCACGGTCATTCTCCTTGGAGGGTGTCGAGACTGGTTCCCCAGTGCTTATCGATGAGTCGGGCGGCGTTGCGATAGGTGTACTTGTCGAGCGACTCGTCGCTCAGGTTCAGGCAGGACAGTTCAGCGAGTAGTCGCTCGTGCCGGATCATCGGCCAATCGGTCGCCAGGAGTACCTGGTCGGAGACCATCGTGTTCATCCAGTGGGCGACGGGCTCCCATCCGCCCTTGGGGCCGACCATGCGCTTGGGAGCGATGGCACCGAAGTCCGCATAGACGTTGGAGTGCTTCCACAGCACAGCGAGCATTTCAGTGACCCAGGGCCAGCTGCCGTGGCTGGCAACGAGTGTGAGACCGGGGTAAGCGCAAGCGACCTCGTCCAGGGTGCCCGGATGGCCGAACTTGATCGGTCCCGTCTCGCTGAAGTTGATTCCGGTGTGCACGGTGACGGGGTGCCCGTTCTCCTGGCAATACTCGAGCAGCGGTGCTACCGAGGGGTCAGTCGCCGCGACCTTGAGGAATCCGGGCTGGAAGTTCCATCCGCGCAGGCCCTGGGCGTCGTGCGCGTGCTTGAGGATCTCCACTGCGTTGGGCAGGCGCGGATCGGTCGTCGCGATGCCGGCGATGAGGCGATCGGGATGGGCGGCGATCGCCTCCGCGACACGGGTGTTGACGGCGACCGGGTCGTCGTCCTCCCACTCGGCCTGCATCACGCCCAGGACGCCGTGCTGTTCCAGGTCGCGGACGAGATGGTCCAGGGACCGGCCGCCGGTGAAGTCGTCGCCGTATATACGGGTATAGCCCTCACTATCGGTGCCTGACAGATCCACTGAGGTCGCCTCGTCGGCGGGCCGGATGCGGAAATCGATGAATCGAGAGCTCATGGTGCTCCTTGCGTTGTGCGCGCACGCGCGTTGCTGGCCGGTGAGTCAGGCGTTGTCGTACCGGATGACGGTGCGCCCGCCCTCGCCGCGCCGCATGCGCTCGAAAGCGTCGCCGATCTCGTCGAGGCGCGCGGTGTGCCCGATGAGCCCATCGAGATCGAGCTTGCCCGCCATGTACAGGTCGATCAGCCGCGGGAAGTCGATCGCTGGGCGGCTGCTGCCGTAGTTGCAACCGATGATCGACTTTTCGCGGTCGGACATGACCATGGGGTCGATCTCGATGGTGACTCCATCGGCCGACTGTCCGACGACGACAACCGTGCCGCCGGGAGCGATCAGTTCGTAGGCCTGTTCGATGGTGGACTTGAGACCGATAGCTTCGAAGGCCCAGTCGAGGCCGGCTTCGCCGACGAGTTCACTCACGGCCACCGTGACGTCTGTGCTGGACGGGTTGATCACCGCGGTCGCACCCAGGGCCTTCGCGAGATCAAGAGCCTTGTCGCTCATGTCCACCGCAATGATCTGCCCAGCGGACACGAGTTTGGCCCCCATGATCACCGAGAGTCCAACGCCTCCGCAGCCGATCACTAGGACGCTGTCACCGGGTCGGACGTCGGCGGTGTTGATCACCGCCCCGACCCCGGTCGCGACCGCGCAGCCAACGAGAGCCGCGCGGTCGAGCGGCGCGTCCTTGCGGATCGGCACCGCACCCGTCTCGTGCACCACCACATGGTCGGCAAAGGCGCCGGTCGCTAGGTAACTCGAAACGACCTCCCCGTCGCGCGACAGCCGCGACGTGCCGTCGTACTGAACGTTGAGATACGCGGTCTGCTCGACCTTCGGGCACAGAGCAGGCTTGCCTGCCTGGCAGTACCGGCAGACGCCGCAGTAGGGCACCCACGACAGGATGACGTGGTCGCCGACCGCCACGGTCGTCACGCCGGAGCCGATCTTCTCGACCACGCCTGCGCCCTCGTGCCCGAGGACCAACGAGCCGCTGTCGGAGGCCCACTCGCCCTTGACGACGTGGAAGTCGCTGTGGCAGACGCCGGCGGCCGCGAGACGCACCAGCACCTCTCCCTCTTGGGGGTCCTGAAGATCGAGCTCCTCGACCTGGATGGGTTTGCCTACTCCTTCGAATACCGCTGCTTTCACCTTCATGCCGGGTCTCCTGTCCTGGTCCGTCGGTCGTCTGTCGGCTATCGCGCGGGCCGGTCGTCCGGCTCGCCCATCGCCATCGTGATGTGCTTCGTGCGGGTGTAGTCGTCGAGCGCGTAGGTGGAGTTGTCGCGTCCATACCCGGACTGAGAGAAGCCGACCCACGGCATTTCGCTGGAGAACACGAGGTGCGTGTTGGTCCACACCGACCCGAAGTCGAGCTGGTCCACGACGCGCAGGGCACGCCCGTGGTCGCGGGTCCACACCGAGCCGGCGAGTCCGTACACCACGTCGTTTGCCTTCGCGATCGCCTCTGCTTCGGTGGTGAAGGTCTCGACGCTCACCACTGGCCCGAACACTTCCTCACGGGCCATTTCCGAACCTGCTTCCACCCCGGTCAGGACTGTCGCTGGGTAGAAGAAGCCGGCGCGCTCCGGCACCGTTCCTCCCACCACCGCGACTGCGCCGTCGGCCTTCGCCCGCTCGACCATCGCGGCGACTCGGTCGCGCTGCGCGGCGGTGACCAACGGTCCCAGTGCTACGGCCTCACCCTCGGCCGGGTCCCCCATTCGCAGTGCGGCGGCAGCATCGCTGAGTTGTTCGAAGAGCTGATCGTGGATGCTCTCCTGGCAGAGCACACGCGTTGCGGCACCGCACTCCTGACCCGCGTTGACGAATCCGCCTGCAACGATCGCCTCTACCGCGGCGTCGATGTCTGCGTCGTCGAAGACCACTACCGGTGCCTTTCCTCCGAGTTCCAGATGGAGCCGTTTGACGGTGCCGGCCGCGGCCGCAGCGACCTCCTGCCCGGCTCGTGTGCTACCGGTGAGCGCGACCATGTCGACATCGGGATGCCGGCTGAGCGCGCCGCCCACCGTGCTGCCGGGCCCGAGCACGACGTTGAAGACGCCGCGCGGAACGATATCGGCGACCAAATCGGCGAAGAGGATCAGCGACAAGGGAGTCGCCTCGGCGGGCTTGAGCACGAGAGTGTTTCCGCCGGCGAGGATCGGAGCGATCTTCCAGGCCGCCATCATCAGCGGATAGTTCCACGGCACTACCGCCGCCACGACTCCTACCGGTTCACGGCGGATGGACGAGATGTGGCCTGCGACGTATTCGCCCGCAGCAGGAGCCTGTGCGGTCCGAGCGGCTCCGGCCATGAAGCGGAGACAGTCCGAGACCACGGGAATCTCATCCAGAACGGCGGCGAAGGGCTTGCCACCGTTGAGGGATTCGACAGCAGCGAGCAGCTCGACGTTCGCGTCCACCCGATCGGCCATGCGGAGGAGGACCGCGGCGCGTTCCGCCGGCGTCGTCTTTGCCCAGGCGCGACGTGCGCGTCGCGCCGCACTGACGGCACGATCGACCTCCTGCGCGCCGCCGCGCGCCGCCCGCGCGATGACTGCCTCGGTGGCGGGGTTGATCACCTCGGCGGTATCGCCGGGCGCGGAGACGAATTCGCCGTCGATGAAGTGAGTGACAGTGAGGTCGTCGATCCGCTTCTGCGCGAGCTGCAAGTCGTCGGCGTTCAGCATGGTTCTACCTCCATGTGTTGGAAATGATTAGTGACGGCCGGCCGTGACGTCCGGACCCCAGTGGGGTGTGCCGTTGCGGAGAGGCGATGGTCCTGGGAAGTGGTCATCACGCTCGCCGAATTATGTTGTGGGACACACGCAGAAGTCGCTTCTTCGGCGAACGACCGGTGGTGCTTTCACCACGCGGGCCCGTCGCCAGCGTGGTGACAACAGCTGGATGACCACGGCCATTGCCGATGATCCGAACCCCTGGCGCGGCCTCTCGAGCACCTCAGCCCAGCGCTGCCCTCGAGGTCACTGTGACGTCGGAGGGGTTCATCTTCGCGTGCCAGTCAGCTGCCGAAGGAGGCCGCGCCGGATTCCGCGTCCGGGCCGAGTTCCGCCTCGATCGCGGCACCGATCTCAAGCGCAATCGAGCTCTCGAATCCGTCCTGCAGGCCGCGGTCAATGAGCATCTTGGCTGCGCTCAGGGCCCAGGGCGATTTGCTACTCAGGTCCTCCACCACCTGCTCCACGGCGGCATCGAGCTTGTCTGCAGAGTGCACCTCGGTGAGCAGCCCGAAACGGTAAGCCTCTTTCGCCGGCGTTCGCCGCCCGAGGAGCAGCAATTGCTTGGCACGGACGGGGCCGACGGTCTTGGGAAGTAGGTTGGTGAAGCCATTGGTGACAACGCGACCGACGGCTGCCTCAGTGAATTGGAAGACGGCATCATCGGATGCGAGGACAATGTCGCCGCTCAACGCGATCTCTGCTCCGCCGCCGATGGCATACCCTTGGACCCGCGTGATTATCGGTACCCGGCAGGATCGCATGGCGATTGCCGCCGTTTGCATGCGCTCGGCGACCGCGCGGGCGGTCCGCGTATTGAGAGGTCCGTCTTGCGCGGCCTGCTTGAGATCGTGTCCGCTGCAGAATGATCGGCCTTCACCTGCGATGAGCACAGCAACGGCGTTCTCCGGAACGTCGCGGAGCGCACTGGTGAGCCCGTCGAGCATGTCGTCACTAAGGGCGTTGAGTCGGTTGGGACGATTGAGAGTCAGGCGGTACACGCGGTCGGCGTACGTGCGAAGCAGGTCATCACTCGGCATAGCGGGGCCTTTCGGACAGATGGTGGTAGAAGTTGACGCGACGATCAGAAACCAACGGTGTCGGCGAGTACCCGGCTGACTCGGTTCACCGCCGCGCGCGCGGCTGGACTGATGAGTGTCATCGAGATGTAGCCATGGACAAGGTCGCCCTCACGTAGGAGCCGAACCGGCACACCTGCATCTCGCAGGCGTTTGGCGTAGGCAATGGCCTCATCCCGGAGTGGGTCGAATCCCGCAACCGTGATCAGCGTCGGTGGCGCTCCGGTCAGATCGCGGGTTCGGAGAGGTGAGACGCGAGGATTCGACCGTTGCTCGGGATCCGGCACGTAGAGCTCTGCGAACCAGCTGATCTGTTTGGCGGTTAGCGCGGGACTGTCGGCAAACTCCGTCCGCGAGCCGTGAGAGCCGTCGAAGTCTGTCGACGGGTACATGAGCACCTGGAGTGCTGGCCGCACGGATTCGGCCCGAAGTTCGTTCGCGAGGACCGCTGCGATGGTCGCTCCGGCGCTATCGCCAAGGAGAGCGATCCGCGCTGGGTCGACGTTCCACTCGGTGGCAGAGTCGAGGGCGAATCTCCACGCGGCGATGGCGTCCTCGATCGGCGCGGGGAACGGATGTTCTGGCGCCAGACGGTATTCCACTGAAAGGATTCGCACGCGCGCCGCTGTCGCGATTGTGCACACGGGACCGTCGTAAGCGGCAACGTTGCCGAGTGCGAATCCGCCCCCGTGGAAGAAGAGCACGAGGCCATCTCCAGCGTGTGGTGGCGTGAACAAAGTGGCTGCTATCCCAGTGGGGAGGGTGTAGTCCTGGCGAGATACTCCCGGTGCTGTGTCTGCGTACGTTCTGGCGTCGGTCTCCATGAAGACCCGTGCCTCCGCAACCGCACCATCACTGAGATCAGGGCCGGCTGCGGACAGTCTCATGAGCACCGCAACCTCGGGAGCCATGACGTCGCCGTCGGAGTTGATCACGCGCGGTACCAGCCGCCGCAGCAAGCTACGTGGAAGGCGGCCGAGCACAGTGAACGCCATACGCTGAACACGCTCCGCGGCCGACAGACCGGTGCCACCGACGGCGTTCCGGTCCGCGGTTGTGCTCATCCTCGCCCACCCTCAGACGAAGCGCGACCGGCGGTAGCACCAACCTCCCGCTCGAGGCGCGAACTGAACTTCAAGTGAGACGTGATCACGGGTGTGCGGAACAGCTTTCGATCCTCCAGGAAGACGTTCTTCATAACCCAGGGAGCCGCGTCCCCCTGTCGAGGAAGAGAGCTCTTCGCACGGAGCACGTATCCGGCTTCCAGGTCGAGGATCGCTCGGGTGGCAATCCCGTCATCGGCGAGTGGCACAACGGTGTCGTAGCCGTGAGCATCCATGTAGCGAAGGATCTCTGCGTGGCTCTTCGCAAGGAGAGAGAGCTTGAGCGTCCACGACGATTTCGTATAGCCGAGGGCCAAGAATAGGTTCGGCACCCCGGACAGCATGAGCCCGCGGTACGTCACCGACTGCGCAACGTCGACGGGGCGTCCGTCGACGGAGAGATCGATACCACCTAGAAGCCGAAGGTCGAGTCCGGTGGCAGTCACGATGACGTCGGCTTCGAGCTCCTCGCCTGATTCCAGCAGAATGCCATTCTTCGTGAAGCGCTGAATCCGATCGGTCACGACGGAGGCGCCGCCTTCGCGGATGGAAGTGAAGAAATCGCCGTCGGGAGCGAGACACAGTCGCTGATCCCAGGGATCGTACGGCGGGTTGAAATGCTTGTCGACGTCGTAGCCCGGAGGCAACTCTTTGGCGTTAAGATACCGGATGACCTTGCGGGCAAGGCCGGGGAACTTCGTGAGGAACGTGACGATCGCCCAGTCCAGCCAGATGTTCTTCCATCGTGTGGCCAGGTAGCCACGGCGTTCGCCGAGCAGCCGGGTTAGCTTGAGCCCAATCGAGTCGACCCGTGGCATGGACAGGATATAGGTCGGCGTCCGCTGCAGCATGGTGACGTGTTCCGCTGGCCGATCTCCCTTGAGCAGCGACGGAACCAACGTGATCGCCGTAGCGCCACTGCCGATGACCACGACCTTCTTGCCACTGTGGTCGTAGCCCTCGGGCCAGAACTGCGGGTGCAGGATATCTCCACGGAATGCGCTACGGCCCTCGAAATCGGGGGTGTAGCCCTTGTCGTACCGGTAGTAGCCGGTAGCGAAGTACACCCACCCGGCCTTGATCACCCGGCGAGCCACGTCCCCATCAGTGTCCGTGACGTCTACTGAGAGAACCCACTCTGCGTCATCGCTGGACCAGGACGCCGAAACCACGCGATGGCGGTACCGGATCAGGTCGGTGAGGCCGAACTCCTCGATGGTCTCCTCGAGGTAGTCAAGGATCAGGGGAGCATCGGCGATCGCGTTGTCGTGCCGCCAGCTTTTGAACTCGTACGCGAAGGTATGCAGGTCCGAGTCGGATCGGATGCCGGGGTACCGGAACAGGTCCCAGGTGCCTCCGACCGAGTCACGTGCCTCCAGCAGAGCGATGGTCTTTTTGGGAAACTCCTTGGTGATGTACGAGGCGGCGCCGATGCCGGAGATTCCGCCGCCGATGATCACAACGTCGAAGTAGCCGAGATCGTTCGTCGGGATGCTCATATCAATCCTCTCCGCGCCGGATGTCGCCGCTGTGTGTGATCAGATTGCCGACCACGGAGTGTCACGCGCCACAACAGATCGCAGCGTCTTGGCGGCACAGATGGTGGCGAATTCACACTTCGGGCATCCGAACTTCGTGGCAGACCGCCTCACCTGCGCAGACAGGAGCGGATGGTGAGAATCTCACCATCCGCTGCGCATCTTCGCTGGTAAATACCCTTGGCTTGCACCTCTTCGAGGAAGATAGTGAGAGCTACGCCATGAGATCTACGCCACAGCGTGAGTGTCAGATGCTGGCGGGTCCATTACGAGATCGGACGCCGGCCCTTCGGCGCCTCTCGATACGCCGCACAGAAGGATGACCCGAAAATGACCACAACCGAACAGAAGCTTCGCAGGCTCCCCGCGACCGCAAGCGTCGCCGACATCCGCTCCGTCGTCGATGCCGACGGGGGTATCGTCATCGAGGGACTTCTGACCGCAGACCAGGTCGCGCGGTTCAACGCGGACATCGATGACGATCTGGCCGCCCTTGCGCCAGGCGGTACGCACACGGACGAGATCGCCAAGGAGTTCCACGGCGCGAACACGAAGCGGCTGACGAATCTGGTGAGCCGCAGCGCCGTGTTTCGCGAGGAGATCATCGACAACAACCTCGTCCATAAGCTGTGCGACGACATCTTCCATCCGGAATCGGGTACGTACTGGATGACCACCGCGCAGGTCATCGAGATCGGTCCCGGGAACCACGCGCAGATGCTGCACCGCGACCTGGAGAACTGGTTCCCGTTCGTTGGGATGGGACCGGCCGGCCCAGAGGTTATTCTCAACTTCCTCATCGCTCTCACCGACTTTACCGAGGAAAACGGGGCCACCCGAGTAATCCCCGGGAGCAATCACTGGCCAGACTTCGAGGATCGAGGAAACCCGGCGCAAACGGTGCCGGCTGTGATGAAAGCGGGTGACGCGCTGTTCTTCAGCGGCAAGACGGTGCACGGCGGCGGCGCAAACGTGACGACGGACGAGTACCGCCGCGCGGTAGGCTTCGCGTTCAACCCGGGCTACCTCGTCGGCGAAGAAGCATACCCGTTCCTCGTGGATCGATCGGTCGTAGAGACTCTATCGCCGCGCGTGCAAGGCCTGCTCGGATTCCGTTCACAGTACCCCACGGGGTCGCCCGGGCTGTGGATGGTCAACTACCAGGAATTGGCCGATTACCTCGGCTTAGAGTCCGGCCGTTGAGCACTCACGCGCCGGTCTGAGAGGGGGCCGTGTCGGTGCGGGCCAACTGTGGCGGATGGTGGACCGGACACAGGGTCCAGACTGGAGGATCTGTTCAGCGTCGCCGAGCACCTTGCGGGTGAAAGGATTGATTGGTGACGAGTGACAGCCTATGGCCCGAGCCCTCGGACGTCGTCCGTGAGCTCTTCCGGGGTATCGCCGAGTCCTTGCTTGCACGGCGCGAGGAACTGCATCAGGAGTTGGTGGCGGCGTCACTGAGTGATCCTCGTTACCGGGCTATCTCCGAGGATCCTGTGCTGGCAGAGGCAGACGCGCGGCTGACGGTGTCAAACCTCAAGCATTGGCTCACTGCCAACATTGCCGACCCAGGAAAGCGTGTCCCTGCCGCAGCGAGCGACGAGATGCAGATCTACGCACGAGACGTTGTGCTTCGAGGCCTCACCACAGACGACGTGACATCGTGGCGATCGGTCCAACGCGTCATGTGGAAGTGGTGGCTCGAGGAGTGTTTTGCGGCGACAGCGAACGCGGCCGAGCTCCGCGAGTTGGTCGAGGCTTCGGGGAATTCGATGACGACGTTCATCGACGACTCAATCGCGGCGCTCGCGCGCCGCGTCGACGACGTGCGAGCGGAACTGGCAGGCGGGTCGCAATTACAAAGATACGCTACGGTCGAGCTGCTGCTCCAGGGTTCCGAGGTGAAGCTGTCCCGCGCCGAGGCGCAGCTCGGATACGCCCTTACAGGTAGCCATGTTGCGGCGATCGTGTGGACCGACTCGGACAAGAACACGAACAGCCTTGACCCCGTGAGCGAGCAAGTTATGCGCGTTTGCGGAGCGGACTGCAGGCTTACCGTGGTTGCCGGCACGGCGGCACTTTGGCTTTGGCTGCCCGCGACGAACGTGCCCTCATCTGAGACCGTAGCCGAACGCATGAGAAGCTATCCGGGGGTCCGCGTCGCTATTGGACGTCCTGCAGCAGGCGTTGCCGGCTTCCGGCGAACACACATGGACGCGGCGGCGGCTCAGAGACTGCTCGCCCGACTCGACTCACGACTAACTGTCGTGAGGTACGAGGACGTGCACCTCGTCGACCTGATGTCTGCCGACGTCGCAAAAGCAGACCAATTCGTCGCTGACACTCTCGGCGAGTTGGCCGCGGCTAGCCCGGTACTCCACCAAACTGTGCTCGCGTACGTCGAGGAAGGCCTAAACCGGGCCAGCGCCGCCGAACGCCTCTACACGCACCGAAACACAGTAGATCGACGTCTTGCCCGAGTCGATGAACTCCTGCCGAAACCGTTCGTTCGCAACCCAACAGACGTTGTCGCCGCGCTTACTTTGCTCCGCATACGCGAGGGGCGATAGCTGGGTCGTGATCACGAGCCGATCTGGCTAATACTCAGGCTAGTGGCAGGCCTGTTTCACGGGCCCCACCGGGGGCTACTGCCCGTCCCGCCGCTGTAGCACGAGTTCGGCGAGCACGTCCTCACGGATGATCTCTCCAGGGTGCTCATCCGCGTCTTCCTTGCCCGGGCGGAAATAACCGTGACAATCAGCCGACCAGCGGTCTCGCCCGCGCTCACCCAGGATCAGCGAATCGCATGGCTGCGCGAACTAGTCACCGGCACGGGTGAATTCATTCCCAACCGGGTCGCCAGGATCGCAGCCTGCACCGCTGCGACATTCGCTCCGGAATACCCAGCTCAGCCGGGCTCGCCGCACCCTCTGGGCAGCCGCGATCTGGCTGCTGCCCATACTGGGTGTAGCGGCCTGCTGGGCCTTCGAGCGTCGCCGTCGCGTCACCACCCGAGCGAATACCCCTGGCGCGCTTCTGGAGCGGGGCCGTGACGACTGGCGATCAGCTTCTACACGACATCGATGCGCTCCGCAGCGCCGACACATGCATCGACAACCACCGGCCAACAGTCATTTTTTGCCTACCGTCAAAGGCTTCGGGCTGCCGCCCCAGGGCCACCCGCAGAACCACTCCTCGTTGCTGACCACCGAACAGTTCGCCGAATTAGCCGACACGATCGGCCAGGACGTCAACCGTCCATGGCGGCGGTTCGCGCCCGACTCCGCCGAGGGACGCCTGTGCGCGGCGACCGCGACGTCGCCCGTGCCCCACCCGCGACCTCAACCACCCAAGCCGCACTCGGGCAGGTGCTGCTCGACCGGTCGCCTGAAGCTCCCGCCATTGCCGCACGCGTGGTGACCGTCAGCCCCGACGTCAGCTCGACCACCAATCTGACCGGGTGGCTGAACAAAGTTGCGTGTGGTCACCGACCGAACGCCACAACTGGTTCGCCGACGACGCCGAGACAATAATGCACTGGCGTGAACGACCCACCGAGCAACACATGGAACTCGGGATCGCCGAAACCGATCTTGTTGGTCTGCTCGGCGAACTCGGTGCAACCTGGATCGGCGTCCTCTACGACCCCTTCGTCAACGAGCATTGGAACCATGGTCGTTCGGCATTTACGCGGGCAGTCGATCCTCGTTGGGAAACCGTGCGCGGTCAGCCTCGCAACGGAAGGTGGTGCGCACCAGTCTGTTCCGATATTCTACAGGCCCGCGTCGGCCGGTCCGAGGACCCGAGCTGGATCATCAACGCAGTATTTCCCGCTGAGCGCGCAGCAACCATGGTCACCGTCCTCGGGATGAGGAGCAGGCACTGGTATTCGAGGGCTCAGAGAGCCGCGAGGATCTCGTCCGCGGTTCGCCGACCAGATCGGACTGCGCCTTCCATGTATCCGTTCCACTCGATGGCGTGCTCGGCGCCCGCCCAGTGCAGTCGGCCGACGGGCTTGCGGAGAACCTCGCCATAGCTGGTCCACACACCCGGTGCGAAGTGGGCGCCATAGCAGCCGCGCGTGAATTCCTCTGCACTCCAATCTTTCTCGACGTAATTGATCGGGTTTTCGGCCTGCGCGCCGAAGTACCGGACAAAGCATCTGAGCACACTCTCACGCCGCTCGTCCGCTGGTAGGCGCTGCCAATGACGCGCCTCACTTCCTTCAACGAAGCCGATCAAGATGCCGACTTCACCGCCGGGCGGCGAGACGTCGAAGGTTACTTTGACCGGCCCCTGATCCGAGACCGCCTGACCGTTGAGGCCTTT
Source organism: Hoyosella sp. YIM 151337 (assembly GCF_026041215.1). Classification (GTDB taxonomy): domain Bacteria; phylum Actinomycetota; class Actinomycetes; order Mycobacteriales; family Mycobacteriaceae; genus Hoyosella. The sequence continues at coordinate 6,216 of NZ_JAPEIQ010000035.1, read as the reverse complement.
CTCGCGCCAAAACGGTGTCGGATAGACCGCAAAGTTTTTGATCACGGTTCCCGCCGGGAGCTTCTGCGTGAGCTGGTCACGCCAGGCGGGAAGCGCAGGTTCGTAATGCAGGCGACCCGCAAGGGTTGGAGGGAGCGTGATCAGGACTCGCTGCGCGGAGTGCGTCTCACCGGATCGAGTGCGGACGACCACGCCGCTGGCAGTCTGCGAAACGTCGGCGACCTCGGCACCCAGCCGGACGTCGAGCCCCGCGGCGAGCCGCTGCGCCACCAGTACGGAGCCTCCGAGGACGCGGTCCTTCTGCGCGCCCCCGTCAACGGAGATGAGCGTCTCGAGATCGCCGTTGCTGACGGTGTAGAAGAGCACATGAAGCAGGGACAAGTCGGTGGAGTCGGCAGAGAAGATCGCTTCGGCGAGAATTCGGAAGTAGGCACGACCGGACGGAGTCCGAAGGTTCTTGCTCACCCATGTCTCATAGGTCTGACCGTCGAGGTTATGCGCCTGCGGGTGGGACCAGGGCTTGGCCGGGTCGACGCTGCGCGCGAGCCGGCCGAACCGAATGAGCCCCTGAAACAGGTCGGCCAGCGCGATCGGATTCAGTTTGGGAATGGCCCCCTTCTTCGGGGCGAGGCGTGTCTGCTTGCCAAGAAGGTCGAGAAGCAGCGTGCCCTGGTCGTTCCAGGTCCGGAACGTTTCAAGACCGAGCTCTTCCACGAGTGCATACATTTCGCTATGCCCCTCGCCGATCCAGGTTCCTCCCAGCTCGATCGGATGCCCCTCGACCACGCCACCTTCGGTACGGCCGCCGACCCGGTTACGCGCTTCGAGAACCCGCACGGTCTTGCCGGCCGCCTCCAGCCTGCGTGCCGCACTCAATCCGGAGAGTCCCGCGCCTACCACGATGACGTCGACGTCGTGCATTCATGCCTCCCAATTAAGTCAGTCGAATGACTGAGTTGCTGAAAGCGTATGCCGAGGCAGTAGCACCAGTCATCGCAGCCGATATCGTCTCAGGATGGCGTCATTCAGTGACTTTTCGACTCCGGACCCAATTGCCGACCCGTGGCGGGACGAAACACCCGGTCTGGTTGTCTTCCCTTCTGGACTGCGGGCACGCGGCCGCGGATTGCGAAGGGGCTCTGTCACTGGGCAACCGCCGACTGTATCGATGTGCTTTACGTGGCGTCGACCTCCTCAGGTGCGCCAAAGGTGCATGTGGGTGCGCTGGCCCGACTTCTGGGTACCCAGCGATCCTAGTGAGGCTGTCCGACAACTGCGCAGCGCACATAGCCTTCTCGCAACCGAGCGTGTCGAGCTCTGCTGCGGCGCCGGTGTTGGTCGTACCGGGACTGGGCTAGCCGCACTCGCTGTTATTGACGGCATGACGCCAGACGATGCTGTCGAGTTCATTCACCGGACCTATCACCTGCGCGCTGTCGAAACACCATGGCAGCGAAAGTTTCTCAGCCGCGTCCTGATGATCAGCTAACGATGACTGGACGCGAGGTGCCCGGCTGGTCTGAAGACCCACCGGAACCTAAGGGTTGTCCGGGTCTGACGCCGCGCGCCCGCTTCTTGGAAGGATCGAGCATGACGAAGTCCTGTTTACAGGGATAGCAGCCGCGTTACGAACGTTGTCACACGAGCACCTTCCTCCACATGCGCCGCCGTTGCCGCTGCTTCAGTTGGATCCGCTCGGCACGCACGTCCGCGATGAGGCTCGCGACTGTTTCCTGCGCATCATTCCGGTTGGTGCCGATAAATCCAGTTGGGCCTCGTTTGATCCAGCCCACGACATAGGTGCCGGGGGTGACGCGACCCTTGTCATTGGGTACCGTGCCGCGTTTGTCGTCGAATGGAAGGGACGGGATCGGGCGTCCGCGGTAACCGACCGACCGCAGCACCATGTCCGTCTCGATTATTTCCGTGTCATCGGTGAGTGTGGCGCGAAGTGACCCGTCCGCTGCGGGAACGAGCTTGGTTCGCGCGACTTCGATGCCCTCGACGCGTTCGGCGCCAACGACACGCACAGGGGCGGTTCGAAAACGGAGAACGATTCGCCGCCTGCCCCGATTCGGCTCGGCGGCCATTTCCGCGAGAATCTTTGCGGCCTGAGAATTCCCGGCGATCGGCTCACCACCGTTGTCGACGATAATGTCTACATCTGGAAGGCTTTGCAGACCGATGAGCTCCGGCAGCGTGAATGCCGCATGCTCGGGCCCCCGCCGCCCGAGCAGCACAACTTCGCAGACTCGGCTGCGGCGAAGCGCAGCCAAGGCATCGCGGGAGATGTCAGTCTCCGCGAGCCGCTCGGGGTCTGCAGTGAGGATGCGAGCCGCGTCAAGCGCGACGTTGCCATTGCCCACAATGACGACCCGCGAGTGGCTGAGCCGCACCTTTGCCGCTCGATGGTCGACGTGGCCGTTGTACCAGCCGACAAACTCAGTGGCCGCCATACTTCCGGCCAGTTCTTCGCCTTCGATGGCGAGTCGATGATCGCTGGAGGCGCCTACTGCGTACACAACGGCCGCGTAATTCGCGGCCAACTGCTCATGCGTCAGGTCTTTGCCGATTTCGACTCCGAGGTGGTATGTGAAGCGCTTGTCATTGGCGATGACTCGGAAGCGGTCGGTGATCGAACGCGTGCGCCGGTGGTCGGGCGCGACGCCGAACCGGGCGAGACCGAACGGCTCGTTCAAGCGCTCGAAGACATCAACGCGCGCTCCGGGATGGCGCAGGATTTCGTCTGCGGTGTACATCCCCGCCGGGCCCGAGCCGACGATCGCGACGTGCAGCAGGCGCGATTGGGATTCGTCCAGGTAAACCCGGGGTCGAACCGGGCCGAGCGGGGCACGGTCCTCGTGCGGGTTCTCCTCGAAATAGTCGGCGTTGACATGCGCGAACACCGCTTCATCGGCGGTGAGGCGCCGGTCGGGTTTGATCGCGTCGACCGGACACGCTGTGAGGCATGCGCCGCAGTCGATACAACCGGCCGGATCGATGTACAGCATTTGTGATGTGCCGAATCGAGGATCATTTGGTCCGGGATGGATACAGTTCACCGGGCATGCCGAGACGCACGATCCGTCGTTGCAACAGGACTGGGTAATGACGTGAGGCATGGGGTTACTCGGCGACGGCCGTGAACTCTGCCGTCTCACCGCGGAACCGGGACGGCCGACCGCCCACGCCAAGGGAGTTCCAGATTGGGCGGGTGACGGAGTTGAGCAAACCGATCCGGTCGACGAGTCGGCGGACATCACCGAACATCTCGGCGAGCAGGTCTCTGCCGTCGTCGGAGTTGTAGTAGAGCTCCTTGATCACCGAACGCGGGACGCCCGCCATGTCTGCCCATTTGTAGGACGGCGACAGCACATCGGCGATCATCCGTGCGGTTAGCGGAAACAACACTGCCAGCAATGCGCGCCGGGCAAAGTTCAGGTCGGGCACGTTCTTTGCGAGGAACTCATTGGCGAACGAAATGTGGCGTGCCTCTTCCGCAACGTGAATCTGCATGATGCGCTGGATAAGCGGGTGCAATTCCCCGGTCGCTCGCAGGATCGTCTTCTGCACGTGGTCGAGCGGTTCCTCACCGAGAAGGACTGCGGCGAAGAAGATTTCAGGAAGCATCACGGCGATGAGCGGTGCGGTGTGCCCGAGGAGCTGGAAGTATCTCGGAGAACCCGGCACATCAAGTCCGGTGCGGTTGACGAACTCCTGGAACATCTGCGTGTGATGAGTCTCTTCGGTAACTTCGTGCATCGAGTACCGGAATTCCGGCGAACCGTTGGGCACCGAGACGACGTAGGTAAGTAGCCCGCGCATCAGCAGGTTTTCGAAATGCACCCCAACCTTGGCGATATCCGCCTGGCGCATGAGTCCGATCTCGATCTGGCGCTCTTCAGTCTGCGACAGGTACCACGAGTGCGAACCGAGCGGGTCAACAGCCGGGAGCTTCCAGCGCGGATCGTTCGGCACGATCTCGTAGGCGGGGTCGTCCCATGGGATGTCGACGAAGGCCTGGAAGTGTTTGCGAACCGACGCCTCTGATAGCGCGTTGAGTTCTTCGGCGTAGTTCACCGCTGTCGACATATCGCTGCTCCTTTAACTGACCACCAAGGATATTACTAGATGGTCAATTATGCGCCAAGAGGCTTCGGCATCCGGTGTCAGTTCGAGGAAAAGTCGCTTTCAGCTTCGGTGCTGTCCAGCGGCGGCGCGGACGAGGTTGTCCATGAGGGCCAGGCTGCGTTCCACCATAAGCTCGGCATCGAGCTCTGGATGGCGCAGCCATCGGTTCACCAGCGCGGAAACGGCGCCCATCCAGATGTCGGCCATGGCTGCTAGCTGAATGGGGTCGTCGGCGACGGGATTGCCCGCGAAAGCAGCCGCGACCCCTTCTCGGGTCTGTTCGGCGATGCGTCGTCGTGCATTCCGGGCGGCGTCGGCAGCGGGACCTTCGGCGGGATGAGACCGATCAAAGAGGACATTCCAGTCGATCGGTCGCGGCTCCAGCGCGGTGAACAGGCACCGCAAAGTCTCCTTGGCTCGTTGTAGGCCGTCGCCGACGGCCCCTGCGGCGATGGCCTCGCCAAGAATTGATGCCGCACGCTCGACGCACGCTATGTACAAGCCGTCTTTCGTCTGGAAGTACGCATACACCAGCGGCTTTGAAACACCAGCCTGGCTCGCGACGGTTCCTATCGACAGTCCCGCGTAACCGGCACGCGCGATCTGCTCGGCGGCGATGTCGAGCAACTGAGCCTCACGCACGGCTCGGGGTACGCCCTTTGTTCCGGCCGTGCCCAACGGTCATCACTCCCCTAGCTCGCGGCCGACAAACGAACGCCGTACCGATTTGTATATTACCGATTGGTTAAACACTGCAGATCCCCCATCGTGAATCCATCTACGGAGGTCACCGAAAATCGGTGAAAAAACGGCTTTTACGGTGACATCCGTAGTCAAATTCGGAAGGCAGTATTGCAGTCTGGCTACGCCGCCGGGTTCGACTCCCAAACGAATCCGTCTGGGTCGGTGAACGTCCCCTCTTTGGCTGTAATCACGAGCCGATGCGAACCGTCACCAAAATCGCGAACGCCAGCAACCTTGGCGAGAGACTTACGTGGATGCAGAGCAAGACCCATATCCCCTGGTGCTGAGACGAATTCGGCGTACCGGCCACCGAAGCTTCTCGCGACCTCGAACTCGTGGTCAATGTAGAACCGTTTTGCCGCAGGCAGATAAGCAACGCCGAGCAGAAGCACGATGCTATCGAACTGCTTCGCTGCAGGAGCGGTGTTCTTTCTGGATGACGACACGAGCTGCCATATTGCTCCGTCCGGCGCCTCCACGACACCACCGTAACCCCACAGACTCCTTTTCGCGGGTTTCAAAACGGACGCTCCGGCGCTCACTGCGGCATCGATCAGAGCATCAGCGTTGGCGGGCTGGGAAGCGACAACAGCGTGAAGCCGCGGAATCCGGTAGTGCGACTGTCTGACTCGCGGACTTGTACCTTATCGTCCAGACCAAACGCATCAGCATAAAAGGCGCGCACAGCCTCGGCTTCAGGCGTCTCGAGGATCACGGATTCAACTGAGTTCATCGCAACTCCCTTAACTCAGCCTAGCGCTATGAGGATCGCATGGACAAGGCGGCGGGGTGCAAGTGCTCGTGTGTCCCCCGATTGGGGGAAGGCGCGTTCGTACGGTGTTTGGGCTGGCAGGCGGACTGTGACGGGGCTGGTTTCGCGGGAAAGTTATCTCATCGCCGGAACACACCGGCAGCCCCCGGAAAGGAATAACCACCATGACCAGCACCGCCCGCACCCAGAACCACCGCCGCCGCATCATCATCGGCGCAGGCCTCGCCGCCCTCGCACTCACTGGCACCACCGCCGCCCTCGCCGGCACCGCCCACGCCGCCATCCCCGACTACCCCGCCACCATCACCATGTCCATCACCAACAACACCGACACAACCATGTACCTGCACGGCTCCGACAACCCCTACGGCGACTGGATCCAGGCCCCCACCAACACCATCGGCCCCCACGAAACCGAAACCATCAGCGCCTCCACCTGGAACCAGAACGGCTTCGCCATCGACGCCACCTACGGCATCTCCGGCACCAACAGCGAAGCCGTGTTCTGAATCGCCCCGCGTCTGGTGGAGGGTCTGATTCCCCGAGAGGATGGGTGTCATGCCAGCACC
>NZ_JAPEIQ010000034.1 GCF_026041215.1 Hoyosella sp. YIM 151337 | reverse complement strand
TCCGTGAGGTTTTCGCCGGTGGTGGCGTTGAAGATGTGGAGTTTGTCGGTGTTGAGCCAGAGTTGGGCTTGTCCTCGGGTGTGGACGTGTGAGGCGGGGTCGAGGCGGGCGGTGATTTGGGTGCCGGTGTGCATGTCTTGGCCCATGTCTGCGGCGAGTTCGTCGAGGTCGCGGGAGTGTGCGGTGTCGCCGTGTACGTGGAAGTAGGCGTAGATGTCGGATCCCATGGATTCGACGAGGTCGATGGTGGTGGTGAAGCGGTGTCCGGGGGTGTTGTCGGGTATTAGTGTGGCGTCTTCGAAGTGTTCGGGGCGGGCTCCGATGATGACGTCGCGGTCGGGGTTTGTGGTTTCGATGGCGCGGCGGATGCGGTCGGGCAGGGGGATGGTGCCCATGGCGGATTGGAGGGTGTTGTTGTCGATGGTGGCGGGCAGGAAGTTCATCGACGGGCTGCCGATGAAGCCGGCGACGAAGAGGTTTGTGGGGTGCTGGTAGAGGTCGGTGGGGGAGCCGACTTGCTGGACGATGCCGCCGCGCATGACGACGACGCGGTCGCCGAGGGTCATGGCTTCGGTTTGGTCGTGGGTGACGTAGAGGGTGGTGGTGCCGAGGCGTTTCTGGATTTGGGAGACCTGGGTGCGCATTTGGACGCGGAGTTTGGCGTCGAGGTTGGAGAGGGGTTCGTCCATGAGGAAGGCTTTGGGTTTGCGGACGATGGCGCGGCCCATGGCGACGCGCTGGCGCTGGCCGCCGGAGAGGTTGGAGGGTTTGCGGTCGAGGTGGTGTTCGAGTTCGAGCATTTTCGCGACTTCGTCCACTTTTTGAATCGCCCCGCGTCTGGGGGAGGGTCTGATTCCCCGAGAGGATGGGTGTCATGCCAGCA
>NZ_JAPEIQ010000033.1 GCF_026041215.1 Hoyosella sp. YIM 151337 | reverse complement strand
CCAGGCCCAGCCCCCTCAGGGCACAGCCACCAATCTTAACCCGAACCGCTTAGAGAGTCAAGCTCTCGTTCTGAGGATTTTTTCGGGAGGTTTCGCGAGTTCCGGGCCCTGGGGCCTTTCCGCTCGCTGGCGACGGATCACCAAGTTACACAGAGATTCTGTCGAACGCAAACCGGGTGCTGCGGTAGCGTCTTCGCCCGGTCGACTCTAGTCCGAAACACGGCGCACATCGCCGCCGAGCTGCTGCATATCCTCAACAAATCGGGGATAGCCGCGGTCGATGTGGTAGACGTCGTAGACCTCAGTCACACCGTCTGCGCAGAGCCCTGCGAGCACAAGTCCAGCACCTGCCCGGATATCCGAGGACCAGACAGGGGCGCTCGACAGCTGCTCCACTCCCCGGATCACCGCGTGATGTCCGTCCGTCCGCGCGTCCGCACCGAGACGCACCATTTCCTCGACGAACCGGAACCGCGCCTCGAAGACGTTCTCGGTGATCATCGAAGTTCCATCCGCCACCGCCGCGAGCCCGATCGCCATCGGCTGCAAGTCGGTGGGGAATCCCGGGTACGGCAGCGTCGCGAAATTCACCGCACGAGGACGGTCACGCTGCACAACGCGGAACCAGCGGGGGCCATGCGTGATTTCCGCGCCAGCCTCATTCAGCTTGTTCAGCACGAGCTGCATATGGCTCGGCGAGGCGCCGCGAACGGTGACGTCTCCGCGCGTCATCGCCGCGGCCACTCCCCACGTCGCCGCGACGATCCGGTCCCCGATGACTCGATGAGTCACGGCCTGGAGCCGATCGACTCCGCGAATAGTCAGCGTGCTGGTACCAGCGCCGGAAATCTGCGCACCCATCTGGTTGAGCATGGTGCACAGGTCAACGATCTCCGGTTCGCGCGCCGCGTTGTCAAGTGTCGTCTGACCATGAGACAGAACCGCGGCCATCAGAATGTTTTCCGTCGCACCTACCGACGGAAACGCCAGACGAATGTCTGCGCCGCGAAGTTCCTGCGCTTCCGCAACTACACACCCATGCTCGATGGTGCTTGTCGCACCGAGCAGCCGCAGACCAGCTTGGTGCATGTCGAGCGGCCGGGAACCGATTGCGTCACCGCCGGGCAGTGCGACGATCGCACGGTGACACCGCGCGACCAGCGGGCCGAGAACACACACGGATGCACGGAACTGGCGCACAGCAGGGAAATCGGCTTGGTACTTGGGTTCGGGCGGCGTCGTGATGCGAGCTGTATCACCGTCGATCGTCACATCGCATCCGAGTCCCCGGAGCACGTCCGCCATCAGTGGTACGTCGAGGATGTCGGGGCAGTTGGTAATCGTGGTGGTGCCTTCAGCGAGGAGCGCCGCCGCCATCAGCTTCAGCACGCTGTTCTTCGCGCCGCCAACAACAACCTCGCCCTCGAGGCGGCCACCGCCGGTCACGAGAAATCGATCACTCACGGTCACCTAGCTTATCGGTCTCTCTGCCGCCGCGCCGGTACGGTGCAGATATGGGTGTACATCTCACGCGAATCTATACGCGCACCGGCGATGACGGGACGACCGGCCTCAGTGATTTCAGTCGTGTCTCGAAGACTGCGCCGAGAATCACTGCCTACGCGGACACTGATGAGGCTAATGCCGCCATCGGCACTGCGCTTGCGCTCGGAGACCCACCCGCGGAGATCCGGAGAATCCTGGAGTTCATTCAAAACGATCTCTTCGATCTGGGTGCCGATCTCTCAACGCCGGTTACGCAGGACCCGAAGTATCCACCCCTTCGTATTACTGCCGACTACGTCACCAGGCTTGAAAAGTGGTGCGACGAGTACAACGAAGCGCTTCCGGCGCTTAATTCATTCGTCTTGCCAGGCGGGACTCCCCTGTCAGCGCTCCTTCACGTCGCCCGTACGATCGCCCGGCGCGCGGAACGCTCCGCCTGGGGGCTGATCGAAGCCGAGCAAGACGCTGCGACAGCTTTGCCCGCGAAATACCTAAATCGGCTCTCGGACCTGCTATTTATTCTCAGCCGGGTAGCGAACGCTGGGGACGATGTGCTGTGGCGCCCCGCCGCACACCGCACCGAAACCGCCGCGTCGGAGGACGGTTAGAACCGAAGATTCACGAGTTCCACCGCTTGCGCCGCCGAGCGCGACGAGGTGGCCGGGACTCAATCCAGGCAAGGAAGGCAGTGAGGGCGCCCCGCTCAAAACCGAACTCATAATGCTCGCCATTCTCACGCACTCCGACGATCGTCACGCCGAAATCCATCAGGTCGAGTTCGCCTCCGTCCGGCCGTCGGCGTGACTCGATTTCTGCTGCCTGCCGGTCGAGCCGGACACTAGGACCGGGAAGCAGCCGCGACAGTCTGTAAAAGTCGAGCGACTCGTCGCGGTAGCGGATAATTCCGTGGCGCCAGCCCTCCGACTGCGGGGCGGGGAGAATCCGCACGACAGCAGCTGTCCCGCCGCTGCGTATCTGGACTATGCGCAACAGAAAAACCGCGGTGAAGGCTGCTAGCAGAACAAGCAGAATGATTAAGAGAATCATTCCACCGTCCACTAGACGAACACCCTCACTCGCGGTTTTTCTGATGTACCTAGCGACGATGTTACGTCGCTACATTCGTTCTACAGCGCGCAGCCGGCCGCGCGCACGGGCGGCAGCTTCTTCATCGTCGCCGACCTGGTCCAGCGTTTGCCGCACGGCGTCCACGTCGACGTCTTTCGCCCACTCCGCGGACTCCGCAAGAATAGTCACTGACTTCGCCGTGACCGACAGGAACCCACCATCGACAGCGGCCACTACCCGGTCACCATCCGAGGTGGTGATTGCGACGACTCCACCCTCGATGAGCTGTCCGAGCACCGGCTCGTGACCGGGCATCACGCCGATTTCACCTTCGGTGGTCTGAGCGACCACCATCGTGGCGTTACCCGACCAGAGGCGTTGCTCAACAGCAACGAGGTCTACTGACATCTCAGCCACAGCGGATCACTTCCCGGACAGTTCTTGCGCTTGCTTCTCGACGTCATCAAGGCCACCGCAGCTGCTGAATGCCTGCTCAGGGAGGTGATCGAACTCGCCCTTGCACACGCGGTCGAACGCCTCGATGGTGTCAGCGAGCGGAACAACCGACCCGGGCTGGCCGGTGAACTTCTCGGCAACGATGAAGTTCTGTCCGAGGAACTTCTGCAGACGGCGCGCGCGGCCGACCACAATCTTGTCCTCTTCAGAAAGCTCGTCCATACCGAGAATCGCGATGATGTCCTGCAGTTCCTTGTACTTCTGGAGAATCTGCTTCACTTCGTTGGCAACCCGGAAGTGCTCCGCTCCCACAATCGTCGGCTCGAGAATACGTGAGGTCGACGTCAGCGGGTCCACCGCAGGGTAGATACCCATCTGGGAAATCGGCCGCGAGAGTTCCGTCGTCGCGTCAAGGTGCGCGAACGTCGTGGCCGGAGCGGGGTCGGTGTAGTCGTCCGCGGGCACGTAAATGGCCTGCATCGAGGTGATCGACCGGCCACGTGTCGACGTGATGCGCTCTTGAAGCTCACCCATCTCGTCCGCCAGCGTCGGCTGGTAACCCACCGCGGACGGCATGCGGCCCAGAAGTGTCGAAACCTCAGAGCCTGCCTGGGTGAACCGGAAGATGTTGTCGATGAACAGGAGCACATCCTGCTTCTGGACGTCCCGGAAGTACTCCGCCATTGTCAGCGCAGACAGTGCCACACGCATACGCGTTCCTGGCGGCTCATCCATCTGGCCGAAGACGAGGGCGGTGTCTTGCAGAACGCCCATTTCTTCCATTTCCAGGTGGAGGTCAGTTCCCTCACGGGTGCGCTCACCAACACCGGCGAATACCGAGGTGCCGGAGAACTCACGCGCGATACGGGTGATCATCTCCTGGATAAGAACGGTCTTGCCGACACCGGCACCACCGAACAGACCGATCTTTCCACCCTTCACGTAGGGCGTAAGGAGGTCGATGACCTTAATACCGGTCTCGAGGATTTCCGTTTTACCTTCGAGGGTGTCGAAGGCGGGCGCCTTGCGGTGGATGCTCCACTGCTCGCCGTCGCGGCCCGTACCTGGAGCGTCGAGGCAATCCCCGAGCGCGTTGAAAACATGGCCCTTGACGACGTCGCCGACGGGAACGGAGATCGGCTTCCCGCTGTCTACAACCGGGGTACCGCGCACGAGGCCGTCCGTTGGCTGCATCGAAATCGTGCGCACGAGGTTGTCACCAAGGTGCTGGGCAACTTCGAGCGTGAGAGTCTTCGCAACGGCTTCTAGCGTGATCTCGGCGTTGAGAGCGTTGTAAAGCTCGGGAACCGATCCACGTGGGAATTCGACGTCAACAACGGGGCCGATGACGCGAACAACGCGGCCATTGCTGGTCGACGAACCGTTCTGTGAGGTTTCAGTTACTGCGGCGGTCATCTGGATCAGTCACTTCCTGCACTCGAGGCCAACGCGTTCGCGCCGCCGACGATTTCGCTGATTTCCTGGGTAATCATGGCCTGGCGGGCCTGGTTCATCTGCCGGGTCAGGGAGTTCGCGAGTTCTGTCGCGTTATCCGTAGCCGACTTCATCGCGGTACGGCGAGCTGCCGACTCGGATGCAGCGGCCTCGAGAAGGGCTGCATAGATTCGCGTGCTCACGTACTTCGGCAGAAGTGCCGCCAGCAGCGATTCCGCGTCGGGCTCGAAACTCCACGCGGCAACAGGCTGGCCTGCGTCCGGCGAGGTGCTAAGCATGTCCTCGCCGAGCCTCAATTCTTCTTCCTCGATGTCGACCTCGATTGGGGCCATCCGGCGCACAACCGGTTTCTGGCTGAGCATCGACACGAATTTCGTGTAGACGATGTGAAGTTCGTCGACACCTTCGACAGTCCCCTCGCCGTTCGGGGCCTCAACCTGCTCACCTGAGCCAGCCATAAACAGTTCGACCAGGTGCCGGCTCGCTTTAGCGGCGTCGGCATAAGCCGGAGACTGTGAGAATCCCGTCCATGCACCCACGACCTCCCGGCCACGGAAGGTGTAGTAGATCAGGCCCTTGTTACCCAGCACGTAGAGGACCGGTTCTTTGCGCTGGCTGCGAAGAAGCTGAAGCAGCTCCTCCGCCTCCTTGAGCACGTTGGAGTTGTAGCCGCCGCACATGCCGCGGTCGCTTGTCACGACGAGCACTGCGGCACGTCTCGGCTGTTCGCGCTCGGTCAGCAGCGGATGATCAAGCGACTGCGATGCGCTCGCCAGTTCCCCGAGAACCTTCGTGATCTCCCCAGCGTAAGGCGTGTGGGCCGCCACCCGCGCCTGCGCCTTGGCGATGCGCGAGGTGGCGATCAGTTCCTGAGCCTTGGTGATCTTCTTGGTCGAGTTGACTGACTTGATGCGCGAGCGCAGTTCCCTCAAGCTTCCCATGGGTCAGTCACGCTCCTTCATAGCTGTCGATTACACCGATAACCGAAATCACCGGCGAACCTTGCGCTTGACCGTGAGCTGTTCCTGATCAACTTCACTCTCGGCGAGTGCTTCAGCCTCAGGCTCGTTCACGACGCGCTTGCCTTCGGAGGTGAGGAAGCCCTGCTTGAACTTCTCGACTGCCTCGAGAAGAGTCTGTGCTGCGTCTTCCTTGAGTTCCTTGCCGCCCTCGATGGACTCGTAGACACTCGACGCGTTGCGGTGCAGATCCTCGAGAAGCTCGCTGTCGAAGCGGCGGATGTCGGAGACGGGAACGCTGTCGTATACGCCCTTGCCTGCTAGGTAAATCGTCACGATCTGATCCTCAACAGAAACCGGGCTGTACTGGTCCTGCTTGAGCAGTTCCACGAGGCGCTGACCGCGCTCAAGCTGCGCACGGGACGCGGCGTCCAGATCCGACGCGAAGGCTGCGAAGGCCTCGAGTTCGCGGTACTGCGCCAGCTCGAGCCGCAGCGTACCGGAAACCTTCTTCATACCCTTCGTCTGCGCGGCACCACCAACGCGGGAGACCGAGATACCGACGTTGATGGCCGGACGGATGCCCTTGTTGAAGAGGTCCGATTCGAGGAAGACCTGGCCGTCGGTAATAGAGATGACGTTGGTCGGGATGTAGGCAGAGACGTCGTTCGCTTTGGTTTCGATGATCGGCAGACCGGTCATCGACCCGGCGCCCATCTCATCCGAAAGTTTTGCGCAACGCTCGAGGAGCCGAGAATGCAGGTAGAAGACGTCGCCGGGGTAAGCCTCACGGCCCGGCGGGCGGCGGAGCAGCAGCGAGATTGCACGGTATGCCTCAGCCTGCTTGGTGAGGTCGTCAAACACGATCAGCACGTGCTTACCCTCGTACATCCAGTGCTGCCCGAGGGCGGAACCCGTGTACGGTGCGAGCCACTTGAAGCCAGCGGATTCTGACGCGGGCGCAGCAACGATGGTGGTGTACTCCATGGCGCCGTGCTCTTCAAGGGCAGCCTTGACACCCGCGATCGTGGAGCCCTTCTGCCCGATCGCGACGTAGATGCAGCGCACCTGCTTGGCCGGATCGCCCGAATCCCAGTTGCTCTTCTGGTTGAGGATCGCGTCGACGCACACCGCCGTCTTACCAGTCTTGCGGTCACCGATGACGAGCTGGCGCTGACCGCGACCGATCGGTGTCATCGCGTCGATTGCCTTGAGGCCCGTCTGCAGCGGCTCGTGAACCGGCTGGCGCTCCAGCACTGTCGCGGCCTGGAGCTCCAGGGCACGAGTCTCGTTCGATTCGATGTCGCCGAGACCGTCGATAGGCGCACCCAGCGGATCGATCACTCGCCCAAGGAAGCCGTCGCCCACGGGCACCGAAAGGACGTCACCGGTCCGCTTGACCTGCTGCCCTTCTTGGATCTCCTCGAAGTTTCCGAGAATAACCGCACCGATTTCACGGTCTTCGAGGTTCAGCGCCACGCCGAGGATGCCGCCGGGGAATTCCAGCAGCTCATTCGCCATCGCGGACGGGAGGCCGGAAACGTGAGCGATGCCGTCACTTGCGTCGACGACAGTGCCAACCTCCTCGCGAGACGACTCTGGGGTGAAGCTCGCGGTGTAGTTCTCGATCGCGCTACGGATCTCGTCGGAGGAGATCGTCAGCTCCGCCATTGTTTTTCCTGCTCTCGGTAGTCTATGGGTTACCAGCCACGGTAACCGGAGTTAACTAGTTCTTCAGCTGCGCCATTGGGTCCGGCGCTATCTCGGTTCTGTTGTGCTGTTACTTGAGGGCCTTGCGCAGCGCGGCCAGACGCCCCGCTGCACTGCCGTCAATCACCTCGTCACCCACACGGACGACCAGCCCGCTGAGCAATGACGGATCGACTTCCACGTGTACAGCGATTCGCTTGCCATAGATCCGGTCCAGCGCCGTGGCGAGCCGCTCCTTCTGACTATCCGAGAGTGCGACACTGCTGCGCACATGTGCGACAGCCCGCTCGCGCTGCTCTGCTGCCAGGGATGCGATCTCGGCAAATTCATCGGCGGGAGCTCGCCTGGAGCGAGCAACCGCCTGGGCCGCGAGAGCCTCCGTGATCGGCGTGACTTTGCCGTACAGCAGCTCCTTCAAGACCTCAGCGGTCGCACTCGCGGGCCGGGAACGGTCCGAGAGCGCTTGCTCGAGTTCAGGATTTGCCGCAGTAATACGGCTCAGCCGGAAGATCTCGTCCTCTACGGTGTCGAGTTTCTCCTCGTCCGCTGCAGCTCGCAGGTATGCGACGCGCGCAACGTGAACCAGGGAGTTCACGAAGTCGGCCGGCGCGGACCAGTCCTGCGCCGACGCCGTCTTCAGTGTCTCCACCACCGGGCCCGAAACCTTCCCGGTGAAGAGCTGCTCTGCCAGTGCGGAACGGCTCGAGGAGGAAACGGAGACGTCCGTCAGAGCCGTCCGCACGCTGCGATTCTCGTCGAGCAGTCCAACCACGGAGAACAACTGCGCCCCCGCTTCGGTTGCCGTCTCAGCCGAGGAGCCCGCCTGGCTCAGCGCATCCGTCAAAGCGGACTGAGTCTTTGCGAGCGCCTCGCGACTCGCTGCGTACATGGTGCTCACTTCCCTGGTGCTGAATTTGCGCCGATGGTGTCGAGTTCGCTGAGGAAACGGTCTACCGTTGCGGCGCGCTGAGCCTCATCGGCAACAGATTCACCGATGATCTTCTCAGCCAGATCGACGGCGGTACGCCCTAGATCAGTGCGCAAATCAGCGACGATGTGCTGACGCTGGGCCTCGAGTTGGGTCTGGCCGTTCGCAACGATCCGGTCAGATTCCGCCTGAGCCTGAGCCTTCATCTCATCGATGATCTGCTGGCCCTGCGTGCGCGCTTCTTCACGGATCTTGGCTGCTTCGGCCCTCGACTCAGCGAGCTGAGCCCGGTATTGCTCAAGCGCGTGCTTCGCCTCGGCCTGCAGGGCCTCGGCACGCTTGATACCGCCCTCGATCTCCTCGGTGCGCCGTTCAAGGACGTCCTTGAACTTCGGGACTACGAACTTCCAGAAGACAAGACCGACAATCGACAGCGCAACAATCGACCAAACGATGTCATACACCGCGGGGACGAGAGGATTCACTTCCTCCGCGGCGAGAATGGTGATCGATGCGTCCATGATCAGAAGATGAAGCCGGCGACGAGACCGATGAGCGCCAGGGCCTCGGTGAAGGCGATACCGAGGAACATCAGGGTACGCAGCTGGCCGGCCATCTCAGGCTGGCGAGCAATGCCCTCGATCGCCTTACCGACGACGATGCCCACGCCGATACCCGGGCCGATCGCGGCAAGACCGTAACCGATTGCGCCGTAGCCGGAGCCATCAATCTGTGTAGCTTCCTGCGCCACGTAAGCGATGCTCATTTGATTTCGTTCCCTTTCTGTTGGCCCGATCCAAAGGCGGCCGGGTCAGGTCCTTTGTGTACCAGAGTGGTAGCGGTGGTTCGTGCTTTTCGGTAGGTCTAGCGGGTGCGTTGCCTGCTGTGCTAGTGCTCTTCAGCGTGCAGCGCCAGGTCGATGTACACACAGGTCAGCATCGCGAAGATGTACGCCTGCAGGAACATGACCAGCAGTTCGAAGAAGGTGAATGCAACGCCGCCGATCAGGGAGGCAATGCCGAACGGGCGCAGCCAGAGTTCTGGTGCTCCCGGTCCCGTAGCGGTGAAGAACCACCAGGTTGCACTGAAGAACAGCACCAGCATGATGTGGCCCGCGAGCATCGCGACCATCAGACGGACAGTCAGCGTGAACGGCCGCAGGACGAACGTCGAGACAAACTCGATCGGAATCAGCAGGAGGTGCAGTGCCTTGGGGACGCCGGGCACAACGATGCTCGCTTTGATGTACCGGAAAAACCCGTACTTGGAGATGCCCACGTAGTTGAAGACGATGTACGCGAGTGCCGCCAGCACGATCGGCATGCCGATGCGCGCGTTAGACGAAATGTTGAGGAACGGGATCACGCCGGTGAGGTTCAGCCCCAGTACGAGGAAGAAGATCGTGGCGATCAGCGGGAAGAAGCGCCGCCCCTGAGTCTTGCCGAGAATCTCCTCCGCGATGTGAATTCGCACGAAGTCGAGGAAGATCTCAGCGACGTTCTGGACACCGCGAGGAACAATCTGAGGGTTGCGCAGCGCCATCGCGAAGAATACGGCGACAAGTGTGGCGACCAAGATCCGGATGAGCATCAACCGGTCGAGCTCAAATGGGGTGCCTTCAAAAAGGAGGGCGGGCGGAAAGAAGTCGTTCAGCGACGGCGGGTGGAATGTACCGGCAGCCAGATTCATGACGCTCAGCGGTCTCTTCCGTTGTTCGGCCGCAGTAGAACCCCGCGGCATGATCGGGCACGATAACGAACTATCAAGGCCCCGTGCGCGGCGCACACGATGGGCCCAGCGAATTGTATGGGCGAGTGCCTGTGGGCCGCACGCCTTACGCAACGCCTGCAGGCACGACAACGTGGCGGCTTGTCTGATTCCGCCGTATCGCCGGCACTGCTAGTCGGTGACGATATCAACTTCTCTACGACATTGTGTAGGCAGGGTGATGTCTTTATCGATAAACGACGAGCTGTAGTACTACTTTTCGTCGTCATTTGTGTCCGATATCACTTTTTCACGGGTTGGCGTCACATATGGAGTGCGCTGCTTGAGCACTCCATACGTTTCCGCACCGAGCACCAGAATGAGCGCGGCGATCACAACGATCGCAAGAGCCGGCTGGCTGTAGAAAGTCATGTTCGACAGCACAGCGAAGACAACCAGAGCGAGCAGCATTTTCAGTGCCCATCCGCCGAGGATAAGAGCTCCTGCCGTCAGCGCGTTATAGCGCGCCGAGAACAGCACGCTGAGCGCGGTGAAGAGGATAAAGCCCCCGCCAACCGCGGCACCGATGAGCGCTCCCCACAGCCCGGACAGCCCCGCGGCGAGATACGCGATGATCGAGCCCGCAACGGCAAGCACGATCAAACCGATCACGCCGTACCGAACAGCAGCCCGCAGCGGGGCGGCCGGGTCGTCTGGTGGCGCGAACCGCAGCCGCGCTGCGCCCGACTCGGCGGCCGGCGATGCTGAGTCAGCATCCGGATAGGGGGAATTGCCTGAACCTTTGCTTGGAGTGCTCACGCTTACAAAGCCTAACGGCCGACTCGGACATTCTCAGAAACGCTACCTGGACCTGCTGAAACGTGGCACCACCGTGATGATCAGCGCAATCAGCACGCCGATCAAGAATACGGGCACGACCACACGCCTATCGATCAGCGAGCCGCCCACCGCACCGAACGCTAGCAGGGCGACCCAGCCATAAATGACGAGAACCACACGGCGATGTGAGTGTCCTATTTCCAGCAGCCGATGATGCAGGTGCATTTTGTCGGGACTGAACGGACTGCGGCCCGCTCGGGTCCGGCGCACGACAGCCATCAGCAGGTCGAGCAGCGGAATGAACATCACCGCCACCACCACGAGCACCGGTGCCAGCAAACCGATGAGGTCACGCGGGCCATAGAGATCGAGGCTGATCTTCCCCGACGCACTAGTCGAGATCGCGGCGAGCATGACGCCAATCAGCATTGAGCCGGAATCGCCCATGAAGATGCGCGCAGGCTGAAAATTGTGCGGCAGAAATCCCAGGCAAGCGCCTGCGAGCGCCGCGGCAAGCATCGCAGGTGGATACACACTGACATCACCCCCCTGATCGAAGAGCATGCCGACCGAGAAGGCGCAGATCGATAGGGCTGCGATCAGTCCCAGCCCGGCAGCGAGTCCGTCGAGACCGTCAACGAAGTTCATGGCGTTGACCATCAGGACCGTGAGGAACACCGTGAGCCCCGCTGCCTGCAACTGATCAAGGATCAAGGTCGTGCCCGCACCGAAGGGCACGTAGAGCACATACCAGGAGACGCCGAGCACAACGAGCACTCCGCCCGCGGTGACCTGCCCCATGAATTTTGTCAGCGCATCGAGACCCCATCGATCGTCGATCATTCCCACAACCACGATGACCGCACCGGCGATCACGGCCGCCTGAATGTCGGTGGTGTACTCGAATCCCCGCGTCAGGGCTGGCAACTGTTGCGCAAGGTAGATCGCGGCGACGATACCGAGGAACATCCCCACGCCGCCCATCCGCGGGGTCGGCTCGACGTGGACATCACGATCGCGCGGATAAGCGACCGCGCCACCCCGGATCGCGAGAACGCGAACAAGTCCGGTTCCTAAAAAGGTCACGATCGCCGCGGTGAGGCAGATCAGCATGAGTTCGCGGATCGGTACCCCAGCGCCACCACCAGGCTGTGCGAGGAGGTGGATCACGGGATCGGTGGTGGTCACGAGCACTGACGCTACCGCGATGTTTCCGCAGGACTGGTTTCGCCACGGGCGTAAGCAGGTTTGGCCGCCACCATTTGCAGCACGTCCTCCCCCACCTCCGCGATGATCCCGTCCCCTTTACGCGTACCGCGCTCCGCGGTAATCGCGCGGGTCAGCACGTCGGCGACACCATCCATGTCGGCTGGACCGAATCCCTGAGCGGACAAAGCCGCAGTACCGACGCGGACGCCCGAAGGAGTCCGCGGCGGCATCGCGTCGTAGGGCACGGGATTCTTAGTCAGGAGAATCCGGGCAGCCGCACAGCGGCTTTCCGCGTCCGCGCCATTCACCCCTAGCTCTGTGAGGTCGAGCACCGCGAGATGCGTGTCCGTCCCGCCTGACACTGTCCGCACACCGCGCTCACCGAGTGCCCCGCTCAGCGCGCCGGCATTCTCGACGGTGCGCCTGGCATAAGCAGCGAAATCGTCAGTCGCCGCCTCCCGGAAAGCGACCGCCTTCGCCGCGATCGTCTGCATCATCGGCCCGCCCTGACTGAACGGAAAAACAGCACGGTCGACAGCCTTTGCGTGCTCCGCGCGGCACAAAATCATCCCCCCGCGTGGCCCACGCAGTGTCTTGTGCGTCGTCGCAGTGATCACGTCTGCGTACGGCACAGGAGACGGTACCGCCCGCCCTGCCACCAGCCCAAGGTAGTGGGACGCGTCGACCCACAGGATGGCGTCGATTTCATCTGCGATCTCGCGGAACATCGCATAGTCGATGAGCCGCGAGTACGCAGTCCCGCCGCACAGAATCATTCGCGGCCGATGCAGGCGGGCGAGATCACGCATTTCGTCGTAATCGATGAGTTCGGTGTCCTTGCGGACGTGGTACGAAACCGGAGTAAACCAGTTGCCCGAGAAATTCACTCGCGAGCCATGAGTTGCATGACCGCCATGGGCCAGGCTGAGTGCGAGTACCGGATCGTCCGGCTGCGCGAAAGCCGCGTATGCCGCGAGATTCGCGCTCGCCCCGGAGTGTGGCTGCACGTTAACGTGTTCTGCGCCGAACAGCTCCTTGGCGCGGGTGACAGCGAGGTGCTCGGCTTTGTCAGCATATTCGCAGCCCTTGTAGAAGCGGCGGCCCGGGTAACCCTCCGCGTACTTGTTTGACAGGGTCGATGCCACCGCCGCCAGCACGGCGGGACTCGTCACGTTTTCGCTTGCGATCAGTTGCAGCCCCGACGACCAGCGCTCAACTTCCCCCAGGATGACACCCGCGATCTCAGGGTCCGATTCCGCGAGGGCGTGCCAGTCCGGCCCGAAGAACGGTGCATTCATGTTCGCGTCCTCATCGCCGGATTACGCCTCGGGCCTGGCCAGGTCAGCCGGGTCCATTTCGAGGACCTCGGCAACGGCTGCCACTGCTACGGCACCCTCCCGGAGGATACGGGGCGCGGACCCGGTGAGATCCACAATCGTAGATGCGACACCGTGCTCACTCTCCCCACCGTCCAGGTACACCGCGACCTCATCTCCGAGCTGTTCCTCGGCCTGAGTCACAGTGGTGGCCGGCGGCTGGCCCGACTTGTTCGCGCTCGACACCCCCATAGGCCCGACCTCCCGAAGCACCTCGAGCGCAACTGGATGCAGCGGCATGCGAAGCATCACTGTGCCGCGCGTATACCCAAGATTCCAGGACAGTGACGGCGCGTGCTCGACGACCAGACTCAGCCCGCCCGGCCAGAAGGCTTCCACCAGTGCCCGGGTCTGGACAGGCACCGAGAGCATCAGGCCATCAATAGTCGTCCACGACCCCACCAGGACCGGGACGGGCATCTCGCGGCCCCGCCCCTTCGCGGACAGCAGCGCTGAAACTGCGTGCGAATCGAAGGCGTCACAGCCGATGCCATACACGGTATCGGTAGGCAGCACCGCCAGCCGGCCGGCCCGCACCGCCTGAACGGCGGCTGCGATGCCGGTCTCTCGCGAATCACTGCGAGTACAGTCGTATACAGTGCTCACGCTGCCATACTGTCATTCTTGTCCGGCCGCTGCGCACACGCCCCGCCGCTAGCGCACGAGACGCCCCGTCTGTGGAATCCCGCATGCGTCACGCACGGACCGCTGTTACGTAGCGTGGTTTTTCAGCCAGATCGGCATGCTGGGTTACGTCGGTGAAGGAACCGGAGGCGGCCAGGAGGCCACACACTTCTGCGCCGTTGGAATCATCATGTTCTATCGCTGCGGCGCCCGATTGGCGAAGTAACCTGGCTATCACGCTGACCATCGGCCGGATCACACCAAGCCCGTCCACCCCAGAGAACACCGCATCAGCCGGTTCAAATTCAGCAACCTCGGCGGTGACCGGTGCCGCCAGCGGAACGTACGGCGGATTTGCCACTATGACGTCTACCGTCCCTGAGAGGTCTTGCAGCAGTTGTGGCTCCGTTACATCCGCCGCGTGGATCGCCACCGCCGGATCACCCGCGCGCACACGGCGGACATGATTGTGCTCGAGCCACTTCAGCGCAGCCGGGTTTCGCTCAACGGCATGGACCTCAGCATCTGGGCGTGCGTGGGCGATCGCGAACGCGAGCGCTCCACTGCCGCTGCACAGGTCGACCACGCGCGGAGTGTGAAGGCCGTGGGCTTGCATGTAGGACAGCACCCACCCCAGCAGCAGTTCGGTTTCAGGACGCGGAATGAACACGCCCGGTCCCACGGCAACGTCTATTTCCCCCATCGAGGCGATACCAGTGATGTACTGCAGGGGTTCACGTTTCGCGCGGCGTGCGACGAACGCGCTGAACTGTACCGACTGCTCCTCGGAAAGGAACGGCGTCAGGCCGAGTCGGGTCCGGGTTGTATTGAGCACGTGCGCCGCGAGGAGTTCCGCGTCTGCCGCAGGACTGGGTACGCCGGAGTCGGCCAAGTATTCGGTAGCGGTACGCAGCGCTGCGCGCAAAGACTGTCTCGTCACCCTCTCAGGTTCGCACGTAACTCGGGTCTATAACGGATCTCTCGACCCCGACCGCAAGCCCAAGAAGTCAGTTAGCCTGTTTTTGCCTGACCTTGGGAGGAATGCCGTGAACCGCAAGATTTTCCAAAAGCCCACACTGGCGCTCGCAGCCGCAGGCGCCGTCGCGCTAGCCATGCCCGCGGCTGCCGCCGCAAAGCCTTTCGACACGCCGCCGACTCCGGTCTTCTGCTCCGCGGGTGTGGCCGCACCGCACAGCTACGTCCAGGCCCCGGACAATAACCTTCCGCCCGAAGTGGTCGCTTACGTGATCAATGAGGCGGGCGGTCCTGGCGCGATGGTCTCGTGGCTCAACCTCAGTGAGCTCGAAACCGGCAACATCGCGTTCGGGACCGAAGACCTCGTTCCCACCACACTGGAGGAGGACTTTGTCCGGCCGCTGGTGCTCGCGGACACTGGGGCCGGAACCGTCGTCTCAGCCTTATATGGTCTCTATGAGAACGCGGAGGGGGAAATGTGCCTCTTGCTCCCTGGTATCACGACTGACCAGGTGCCAGGCGAGAGCGCGAACGGCGACGATTGAGGCTTACTCCGCCTGCAGGCGCGCGTGCCGATCAGCGTCGGCAAGCGCGTCGAGCATTGCGTCTAGCTCGCCGCCGAGCACCGCATCGAGGTTGTGGGCCTTAAAGCCAATGCGGTGATCTGTGATCCGGTTCTCCGGGAAGTTGTACGTCCTGATGCGTTCCGACCGGTCGACAGTGCGGACCTGGCTCTTGCGGCCCGCTGCAGCCTCAGCTTCCGCCGCGTCTTCCGCGATTGCCTGCAAGCGCGCTGCGAGTACCTGCATTGCGCGGGCCTTATTCTGCAGCTGCGAGCGCTCGTTTTGGCAGGTCACGACGATACCTGACGGCAGATGAGTAATCCGGACCGCAGAGTCGGTCGTGTTAACGCCCTGTCCGCCCTTGCCTGATGACCGGAAGACATCGATCCGCAGATCGTTTTCGTCGATCTGCACTTCCTCGGCTTCCTCTGACTCTGGGACGACATACACACCCGCAGCCGAGGTGTGTATGCGGCCCTGCGATTCAGTGACGGGAACACGCTGAACCCGGTGCACTCCCCCTTCGAACTTGAGTCGCGACCACACGCCATCCGGACCGTCACCGCGAGACTTGATCGAAAGCGTCGCATCCTTGTAGCCGCCGAGGTCAGAGATGACGGAGTCGAGAATCTCCACCTTCCAGCCTTGCCGTTCGGCGTACCGGACATACATGCGAGCGAGGTCCGCCGCGAACAGCGCGGATTCGTCGCCACCCTCACCCGACTTCACTTCGAGGAGGACGTCGTCGCTGTCGTGCGGGTCGCGGGGAGCAAGCAGGTCGGTCAGGGAGCGCTGTAACTCGTCGACCTGGGCTTCAAGGGCCGCCGCATCGGTCGCAAATGATGCGTCGTCAGCGGCGAGTTCTTTCGCCACCACCAGGTCATCGCGAGTTGCCTCGAGTTTGCGGTACGTCGCCATGATTGGGGAGAGCTGCGCGAATCGTTTGCCCGCCTTCCGCGCGGCTGCTGGATCGGCATGCAGATCCGGGTCTGCAAGCTGCTGCTCCAAGCCCGCGTACTCCGCAAGCAGGTCGTCAATCGCGGACGGACCTTCCATGTTCGCCTTCTCCCTCAGCTTTCCCGATAAGAAAAACGCCCGGCCTGCACAAGGTGTACAGAACGGGCGTTCACTCTCTCACTACTTCGCTGCAGCGCCCTTGCGCTCGCGCTTCCCGTAACGCGCCTCGAAGCGCGCGACGCGGCCACCGGTGTCCAGAATCTTCTGCTTACCGGTGTAGAACGGGTGGCACTGTGAGCAAACCTCGACGCTGATACGCCCGCTTGCTGCGGAACTGCGCGTCTCGAACGTGTTGCCACAGCCGCATACGACCGTCGTGGCGACGTAGTCGGGGTGGATGTCCTTCTTCATTTCCTCTTCCTTTGCTGGTCGCCGGGTCGCTCGCCGGACAGCGAACGTGAACCGGTACCTGGGTAGCCGCTCAAGTATGCCAGATGCGGCATGCTTTACCGAACCTGGAGACGGGGCCGAGTATTCCCGGCCCCGCGTCTCATCAGTCCTCGCCCATTGCCCCCGGCGCGGTCTTTGCGACCTGCATCAGGAACTCGAGGTTGTTCTTCGACTTCTTAAGCCGATCGATAAGCAGATCGATGGCCTGGTGCGAATCCAGTCCGGAGAGCACGCGCCGCAGTTTGTGAACCACCCCGAACTCGTCGGGATTGAGCAGCAGGTCATCGCGCCTGGTACCGGATGGAATGACGTCGACGGCCGGGAAGACCCGACGTTCGGCGATACGCCGATCAAGCTTGAGTTCGGCGTTGCCGGTGCCCTTGAACTCCTCGAAGATAACCGTGTCACCTTGCGATCCGGTTTCGACCATCGCGGTGGCGATGATCGTCAGGGAGCCACCCTCTTCGATGTTGCGCGCAGCACCCAAGAACCGCTTTGGCGGGTACAGGGCCGTCGAGTCAACACCACCGGAGAGGATACGGCCTGAGGCCGGTGAAGAGTTGTTGTACGCACGTCCGAGCCTGGTGATCGAGTCAAGCAGGACGACAACGTCCTTTCCGATCTCTACCAGGCGCTTCGCTCGCTCGATCGCCAGTTCGGCCACCGATGTGTGGTCTGACGGCGGACGGTCGAATGTCGATGAAATAACTTCACCGCGGACCGAGCGCTGCATGTCGGTGACCTCTTCGGGCCGTTCGTCAACGAGAACAACCATCAAGTAACACTCAGGGTTGTTCTGCGCGATCGCGTTGGCGACATCCTGCAGAATCGTCGTCTTGCCGGCCTTAGGCGGGCTGACGATAAGTGCACGCTGTCCCTTACCGATCGGCATGATCAGGTCGATCACACGTGTCGTGAGGACGTTAGGCGTCGTCTCGAGACGAAGCCGCTCATTCGGGTAGAGCGGCGTGAGCTTACCGAACTCGGGACGCTTGCGCGCCTGCTCCGGCGGCATCCCGTTTATCGAGTCCAGACGCACCAGCGGGTTGAACTTCTGTCGCTGATTCGGCTGTTCACCCTCTTTCGGCACCCGAACTGCGCCAGTGATCGCATCGCCCCGGCGCAACCCGTTCTTGCGCACCATGTTCATCGACACATAAACGTCGTTCGGTCCTGCCAAGTAGCCGGACGTGCGGACAAACGCATAGTTGTCGAGAACGTCGAGGATTCCTGCCACCGGCTGCAGGACGTCGTCTTCGCGAACGTCAGTGTCGGTGCCATCGCTAGCGGGGCCCGCAGCGCCACGGTCCCGGCCGCGGCGCCGCTCGCGGAATCGCCGTCCGCGCCGGCCACGGCCCGACTCGTCATCATCTGCCTGCTCACGCGTACTGGACCGCTGTCCATCCCCGCCCGGGCGCTGATCCTGGTCGGTTCGCTGCTGGTCGGCCTCCTGGGGCCGACGGCGATCGTCGCCACGCTCGCGCGGTTCAGCGGCTTCCCTGGCGTCCTTACGCACTGGCGCGTCCTCACGCACGGGAGCGCGCCCGTTCTCCGAGGCTCCGTCCTCGGGCTTCGCGGCAGAGGCCGCCTCCCGTTCGCGTACCTCTGCCGCGTCCGCACCCTTCCGGCCGGGGCTGCGGCGCTGTCGGCGCCGCGGGGCGCCTTCCTGCTCGTCGGCTTCGGGCTTCGCCTCGGCTGGAGCGGCTTCCTGCACGTCAGGTGCACTCGCATCGCTCACTGACGCCGCGGCTTCAGTGGGCTGCACTGCACGTGTCGCACGACGGCGTCCACGAGCAGGCGCCGACTCCGCAGCACCCGACTCCTCGCTCTGCGCTGCGGGTTGCTGCTCTGCGCTCTTGGGCGCTTGTTCCGCAGTCTCCGAACTTGCCGCACGCTGGCGTTCCTGAATTGCGGCGATCAGTTCGCCTTTTCGCATTCCCGACGTGCCGCGGATGCCAAGGTTTCCGGCTAGCGCGCGCAATTCTGCGAGCACCATCCCAGCGAGACCGGCATTTTTGCGGGCTTGCGCTCGTTTCGTGGCAGCAGCAACGGCAGCCTCAGCGTTTGGACTCGTCATCACATCCGTTTCCGTCACGGAGATCCTTTCCTTCCCCGATTCGCGATTCGCTGAATTGGGGGTTTGTCCCGTTGCCCAGTTTCTTATCCGGGCCCCGAGTTGCCGCACGTCTACCATGTGTGCGCTTTCCCGTAGGTTTTATGGTCCGCCTCATGCTCAAGCATCGGGAGGTGCCTTTTTGGTTGACTTGATCGAGCGCCGTCCGTGCACCCAGCGAAGTGAATCTCACTAGACAGTCCTAAACATCCTCATTACCCACAGCTCAAAGCGAGAGTCTTGATGCGAGGAGCACAACGTGCGGACAGTGAAACAGCGTAATTGTGGCTGGTTCTGCTGCCAAGAATATCAGGTTTGACACGCGGGCCGAAACCTCTCTCACAATTCAGACGAGTCGTGCCCCATCTGCGACGCTGAGTTCGTGCACCGATAGCCCTTCAGATTCAGCGCGCCGCGTAAGCGCCGCTGGTATGTCCCGCACCGTCAGCGCAAGAACAGCAGGGCCGGCCCCAGACACCGTCGCGGCGATGCCGGCACCGCGCAGAATTGATACCCAGCGAGCGGTAAGCGGAATCGCCGGCGCGCGCTGTGCCTGGTGCAGCCTGTCTTCTGTCGCCGCGAGCAGAAGCTCTGGACGCTCAGTCAGTGCGACGACCGCGAGGGCTGCGCGGCTCACATTGAATACCGCGTCGCGATGGGTGACATGGGTAGGCAAAAGACCACGAGTTTGCGAAGTCGACGACCGTGTTTCCGGCACCAGCGCGATCGCGCGAATATCCGGATGAACCTCGAGTCTCGTCGCGTAGTAGGAGCATTCAGCCGAGCACCCGGCAATCGGACTGGAATCGTCTGCTGCGTGCGTCCAGGACACGACGGCGCCCCCGAGGACACTAGCTGACGCGTTGTCGGGGTGCCCCTCGAACTCTGACGCAAGCTGGACGAGTTGGTCGTCGTTCAAGATACGGTCCGGCGCGAATTGCGAGACCAGCCCATTGGCCGCGACCAGACCCCCGACCACCGCTGACGCCGATGAGCCGAGGCCGCGCGAGTGCGGGATCGTGTTTTTGCAGGTAACCCGCAAACCGGCAGCGGCGACACCCGCAGCGCCGAGCCCCCGGTACAGCGCACGTACTACGAGATGCGTCTCGTCGAGCGGGACTTCACCTGCACCTGCCCCGTCGACGGTGATTTCAAGCCCAGCCGGGGCGGTGGAAACCGCGATCGTGTCGTTCATCCCGAGCGCGATACCGAGTGAATCAAATCCAGGTCCGAGGTTTGCGCTCGACGCGGGCACCTCAGCAGTCGCCGTTAGCCCAGATGGGAGAACAGTCGACCTCTCTTCCTGAGACATGAGGTGAGTCATTCTGCCAAGCCGAGAGCGCGTGCGACGGATACAGGATCGACCGGAATCGCTTCCACCTCAGGGATGCCGCGCAGGGCGGTGTCAGGATCCTTCAGCCCGTTACCGGTGACGGTGCACACGACGGTCGAACCAGCTTCGATCCATCCTTCCTCGCGTGCCGCGAGGACGCCCGCCACACTCGCGGCAGAAGCGGGTTCGACGAAAACGCCTTCCCTGGAAGCCAATAACCGGTACGCAGCGAGCAGTTCATCATCGGTCGCGGCACGAAACTGTCCGCCGGACTCATTGCGGGCAGTCATCGCACCATCCCACGACGCTGGCGCCCCGATCCTGATCGCCGTGGCGATAGTTTCGGGGTTCTTCACGGGTT
Organism: Hoyosella sp. YIM 151337; assembly: GCF_026041215.1. GTDB lineage: Bacteria > Actinomycetota > Actinomycetes > Mycobacteriales > Mycobacteriaceae > Hoyosella. The sequence continues at coordinate 173,852 of NZ_JAPEIQ010000033.1, read as the reverse complement.
CGCCCTTGACGAGCGGCGCCGCGCCGGCAGCCTGCACACCGAGCATCCGGGGACGGGCAGCGGTGACGCCGTCGGAGAAGTACTCCGAATAACCGCGCCAGTAGGCCGTGATGTTGCCAGCGTTTCCGACTGGGAGAGCATGCACATCGGGCGCGCGGCCCAGAACATCACACACTTCGAACGCAGCGGTCTTCTGCCCCTCGATGCGTGCAGGATTGACTGAGTTGACGAGTGCAATCTCAGGAAACTCTGACGTCGCTTTACGCGCGAGTTCAAGACAGTCATCGAAATTGCCGTCAACCTGGATGATCTTTGCGCCGTAGATCACCGACTGCGCAAGTTTTCCCATCGCGATCTTGCCAGCTGGGATCAGCACAGCGCAGGTGATTCCTGCCTTGGCGGCATACGCGGCGGCAGATGCGGAGGTGTTTCCAGTGGACGCACACAACACCGCTCGCTGCCCGCGCGCGACAGCGTCTGTCACTGCCATCGTCATACCGCGGTCCTTGAACGAACCTGTGGGGTTGAGGCCCTCGACTTTCAGATAGACCTCGCACCCAGTGAGTTCAGAAATGTGTCCGGCTGGAATAAGCGGAGTCGCACCCTCTTGCAGTGTGACTGGAGTCCAGTCCGCCCCCACCGCGAGGCGCTCCCGGTAAGCTTCGATCAGCCCAGGCCACGCGCGATGCACAGGGTTCTGGCGGGGCGTCGTTGTCGATCCGGTCATTCCTCCGCGGTACCTTCCAATCGGATCACGCTGGTCACTGTGTTAACGAAGTCTCTGCTCTTGAGCGCATCCACTGTCTTAGACAGTGCGTCGTCGGGCGCGCGATGTGTCACCACGACTAGTGTCGCTGCATTCTTCAAGCCAGACTGCCTGACTGTCGAGATGCTCACACCGTGGTTGGCGAATTCTTGTGCGACAGCAGCAAGCACACCGGTCCGGTCGACGATCTCCATACGAACGTAGTATCGCGTGGGCGTGTCACCGATCGACATGATCGGCAACTTGGCATACGTGGACTCGTCGGGGCCTTTGCCGCCGTGAACCTTGTTACGTGCCGCACTGACCAGGTCACCGAGCACCGCGGATGCAGTTGGTGCACCACCGGCGCCCTGCCCATAGAACATCAGCCGGCCCGCTGCTTCAGCCTCGACAACGACCGCGTTGAACGCTCCGTTCACCGTGGCGAGCGGATGCGAGTTCGGTATCAGAGCTGGGTACACGCGCGCCGAAACACGCTCGCGCCCAGTATCATCCGTCACGCGCTCACAGATCGCCAGCAGCTTGATTGCGCAATCGAGGTCGGCGGCGGAAGCGAGATCATCAGACGAGATGCTCGAGATGCCTTCGCGGTAAACGTCAGATGCCGTCACGCGGGTATGGAACGCGATCGACGCGAGAATGGCCGCCTTGGCGGCAGCATCGAATCCTTCGACATCGGCTGTCGGATCCGCCTCCGCGTACCCCAGGCGCCGAGCCTCCTCGAGCATTTCGGCGTAGTCCGCGCCCGTCTCGCCCATTGCAGAAAGGATGTAGTTCGTGGTGCCGTTGACGATGCCTACCACGCGCTTGACCCGGTCACCGGCAAGTGACTGCATCAGTGGCCGAACAACCGGAATTGCCCCCGCTACCGCAGCCTCGAAATACAGGTCAAGATCAGCGGCGTCCGCAACCGCAGCGAGCTCACCGGTGTAGTCCGCGAGCAACGCCTTATTCGCCGTCACCACCGACTTGCCACTATTGAGCGCATTGAGGATCAACGTACGAACAGGCTCGATGCCTCCCACAACCTCAACAACGATGTCGACATCGTCGCGAGACACCAGCGCCGCCGCATCATCGGTGAGCAGGTTGGCCGGGACGCCCCGATCTGCCCGCACGTCCCGCACCGCTATGCCTTTGATTTCCAGGCGCGCACCCACCCGCGCCTGCAGTTCGTCGGCATGCGCCGTCAACAAGCGCACGACTTCACTGCCGACATTACCGAGGCCAAGAACGGCGATACCCAGCGTCCGCTCGGGCACCATGCCGCTGGCCTGTTCGCTACTCATTTGACCTCCAAGCTGAGCAGATCATCCACTGTCTCCCGACGCAACAAAAGCCGAGACTGTCCGTCGCGCACTGACACCACCGCTGGGCGTCCGAGCATGTTGTAGCGGCTCGACATCGAATAGCAATACGCGCCCGTCGCTGCGACAGCAAGCAGATCCCCAGGCCTCACGTCCTCAGGCATCCACGTATCACGAATGACAATATCTCCCGTTTCACAATGCTTACCCACGATACGTGCCACCACCGGGGCCGCATCACTGCGTCGCGACACCAAACGTACATCGTATTCCGCTCCGTACAGCGATGTACGGATGTTGTCGCTCATCCCCCCGTCGACACTGATATACCGCCGCTGGGCGTGAGCGCCGAGCTTCACGTCCTTAATGGTGCCAACCTCATACACCGTGATCGTGCCCGGGCCCGCAATGGCACGGCCGGGCTCTACAGTGAGCACGGGTACGGCGAGTCCCGCACGTTCGCTTTCCGATTTGACGATCGCGAGGAGCTTAGCGGCCAATTCGTGTACCGGTGGCGGGTCGTCGCTCGGGAGATACGCGATGCCGAGTCCGCCGCCGAGGTCGATCGTGCCGATCTGCTGCGTCTTCGCGACGCCGTATTCGGCGACAACGTCGCGCAGCAACCCGATAACCCGATGGGCGGCTAATTCGAACCCATCGACATCGAAGATCTGAGATCCGATATGACTGTGCAAACCAACAAGCCGAAGATTGTCGGCGGCGAACACCTTATGCACAGCGTTGAGAGCGGCACCGTCTGCGAGCGAGAACCCAAACTTCTGGTCCTCGTGCGCTGTAGCGATGAACTCGTGCGTATGCGCCTCGACACCAACGGTGATCCTGATGAACACGTCCTGTACGACACCATGCTCACCCGCGATACGGTCGAGCCGTTCGATCTCGATGAGTGAATCGAGCACGACGTGGGCGACACCGGAACGGACAGCGAAGTCGAGTTCCGCCGCGGATTTGTTGTTGCCGTGCAACGCAACACGCTCGGCCGGGAAGCCGCCGTGCAGTGCTACCGCGAGCTCGCCCCCAGACGCGACGTCCAGTGATAGACCCTCCTCCGCAACCCATCGTGCGATGTGGCTGCTCAGAAATGCCTTGGATGCATAGTGAACGCGTTCCGGCGCGCCAAAAGCGCTGGCCATCTCGCGGCAGCGCGCACGGAAGTCGTCCTCATCGACGACGAATAGCGGTGTCCCATACCGAGCTGCCAGTTCAGTCACAGGAACACCGGCAACGGAGACGACGCCCGTCTCTTCGCGGTCCGCGTTACGCGGCCAGACGATCGCCGGAAGCTCCGCCAGTTCTGCCGGATCTGACGGCCGCTCGGAGATGCCCGGCGCGTGCGCGAACTCGGCGTGCTTCGGTCCAGCAGGGTGCGCGCTCACATTCGCTCCGGTGCAGACACGCCCAGCAGTGCCAGGCCATTGGATAGAACTTGACGCGTCGCCTCGCACAAAGCGAGACGCGCGCTGTGGATGTCCGCGGCCTGCTCATCCCCCTGAGGCAAAACGCGGCACTTGTCGTAGAAACGGTGATACGCACCTGCGAGTTCCTCCAGGTAACGTGCCACGCGATGCGGCTCACGCAGCGCCGCCGCCGTCTTCACGATGGCCGGAAACTCACCGAGCGTACGGATGAGGTCACCTTCACGGTCATGCGTGAGCAACTCAAGGCTTGATGCAGCGGCCGTGACACCAAGCTCTGCGGCGTTGCGCGCGATCGAGCACAGTCGCGCGTGCGCATACTGCACGTAGTACACCGGGTTCTCGTTGCTCGCGCTCGCCCACAGTTCGAGGTCGATATCGAGGCTGTTGTCGAAGGACGAACGGGTCAATACGTAGCGCGCCGCATCGACGCCAATCGCCTCAACCAGGTCGTCGAGGGTGATGACAGTTCCCGCGCGCTTGCTCATACGCACCGGTTTGCCGTCCCGCACGAGGTTGACCAGCTGACCGATCAGGACTTCAACGGAATCCGGGTCATACCCCAGTGCGCCAGCCGCTGCCTTCAGCCGGGCGATATACCCGTGATGGTCCGCGCCGAGCATATAAATACAGAGGTTGAAGCCGCGTTCGTGTTTGTCGCGCAGATACGCTATGTCACCCGCGATGTAGGCGGCATTGCCATCGGACTTGATAACCACACGGTCCTTGTCATCGCCGTAGCTGGAGCTGCGGAGCCACCAGGCACCGTCGCTCTCGTAAAGGTTGCCGTTCGCTTTGAGGTCGTTGACTGCGCTTTCCACTGCCCCCGACTCGAAAAGCGAGTTCTCGTGGAAATAGACGTCGAAGTCAGTTCCGAACTCGTGCAGTGTCCGCTTAATATGCGCGAACATTCTGCTCACACCGAGCGAACGAAACACTTCGAACCGCTCGTCCGCGGAAAGCGTCATTACGTCCGGGCGCTCGGCGACAATCGCGCCCGCGATCTCGACGATGTACTCACCCGCATACCCGTCCTCAGGCGTCGGCGCACCAGCGGCCGCTGCTTCGAGTGACCGGGCAAACCGATCGATCTGAGCACCGTGATCGTTGAAGTAATACTCGCGAGTGACCTTCGCGCCCTGCGCCTCGAGCAGCCGACCCAGCGAATCACCCGCTGCGGCCCACCTGGTGCCACCGAGGTGAATTGGTCCGGTCGGATTCGCCGAAACGAACTCCAGATTGACCTCACGCCCACCGTATTCATTGCCGTGACCGTACGTGCTCCCAGCCTGCAGGACGGTTTCGACGATCTTGCCTTGCGCGTCAGCTGCCAGCCGCAGGTTGAGGAAGCCGGGGCCCGCGACCTCCGCAGCGGCTATGGCCGGGGACGTCATCAGTTCTTCGGCGATCCATCCGGCCAGATCACGTGGTGCTGTACCGATACGCTTCGCGACCTGCATCGCCACGTTCGTCGCATAATCGCCATGCTCAGGATTTCGCGGACGCTCGACAGTCAGCCGTTCAGGAAGCACCTGCACGTCAAGCCCGCGCTCAGAAATGACGCGGGCGGTAGTTTCGCGAATCAGCTCGGCGAGATCAGCGGGAGTCACAGGGCACTATCCTATGGTCCCGCCCAGGCAACTGTTAAATGCGCCATCCCCAGGTACCGGTCGTCGCATGTCCGGCGAACGAAACGTAGAGTGGTGGCGCCCCTATCTGGGCAGCCAACGGCCTCGGCGTGGCACGATCGACACGCCATACCAACGCGGCCAGAAACCGCGCCAGCACGTTTGATCGGCAACACGGCAGTGAGGGAAAGAACAGAGGATGGCAAGCGGCGGTAGCAACAAGGACGCGGCGAAGTCCGCAAAGGCGATCAAAGCCGCCCGAAAGGGAGCGGGGGGCGCGTCATCGCGCTCGAAGCTCGCTCGCGGCGGAATGAACATTCCGTGGCTGACGCTCGGTGCGGTACTGAGCGTGATCGCACTCATCGTCATTATCGCCATCAACCTGTGGCCGCGGTACCAGGACACTGTCGAAGCAGAACGCTGGGCCCCCACTGCCGAGGAACCCGATCCCTCGCAGAACATCGAGGGCATCATCGCTGTCGATGGGCTCAGCAACGTCCATATCAACCCTGACCAGCGCGTGGCTTACGACCACACACCGCCGCTCGGTGGACCTCACGATGCCGCCTGGGCGACATGCAACGGCATCGTCTACGAAGATGCGATCCGCGTTGAGAACGCCGTGCACTCTCTCGAACACGGAGCGGTGTGGATCACGTACGAGCCCGAACTCGCGAGCGAGGCCGACATCGATCAGCTCCGCAGCCGGGTGCAGGGCCAGAGTTATCTCTTCATGTCGCCCTACCCTGGCCAGGAGACGCCGATCTCTTTGCAAGCGTGGGGGCGCCAGTTGCAGCTGGACAGCGCCGACGACGAACGCATCACGCACTTCATCGGCGCATTGCGGCTGAACCCCTACACCAGTCCAGAGGTCGGCGCGAGCTGCGCGACTATTCCGGGCAGCTTCGACCCAGAGAGTCCATTGTTATTCGACCCGGAGCCACCAGGACCGGACGCCGTCCAGATGGACGGCTCGGGAGCACCGCAAGACGCCGACACGATGGAAGACGTCCTCTCAGAACTCAACGGCGAAGTCTTCCCGGAGCTCCCGGACGAAACCGAGGGTGAACCACCCGCGCCCGAGGAAGGTGATCAGTAATGCGTGCCGGGACGAGCGATAGCCCGGGGCGTGGACGCGTCATGGCTCTCCTGGCAGGCGCCGTCCTCGTCGTCATTGGTTTCGCCCTCGGCGTGGTCTTCGATCGCTCTATTGGCCGGGACGACGGAGCGGCGTCACGCGCGAGCTCAGTCGATGTGGGGTTCCTGCAGGACATGACGGTTCACCACAACCAGGCAATTGAGATGTCTGCTGCCGTATTGACAACGACGGAGGATGCCGCGGTCCGCAATCTTGCGTTCGACATCCTGACGGCCCAGGAGAACCAGGTTGGCCAGATGAGCGGATGGCTGCAGATGTGGGAAGAACCGCTCCTTCCGCTTAACGGCCACATGGCATGGATGGACGACCATGCCCACATGGACCATATGGATCACACCGCTGATGGTGGCGTGATGCCCGGTATGGCATCGTCAGCGGAGATGGCTGAGTTGCGCGCAGCGAGCGGATCCGAGCGCGACGTGCTGTTCTTGCAGCTCATGCTGCGCCACCACGAAGGCGGAATTCCCATGATGGAGTACGCCATCGATCACGGCGACGAAGGCGTCGTGCGCAACATTTCGCGCTCGATGCTGGAAGGCCAAAATAAGGAAATCGCGCTCATCACCGACATGCTGAACGAGCGCAACGCCGAGCCGCTGCCCATGAATTAGGTGTCGAACACGCCACCATCAGGCGATTCAGCATTTCGGCGCAGAATGCGCTACGCTTGCAGCCGCCGTGATCACGTCACGGCCTGCTGCAGGCCCTCGTAGCTCAGGGGATAGAGCACTGCCCTCCGGAGGCAGGTGTCGCAGGTTCGAATCCTGCCGAGGGCACCATCAAACGATCAATCGCACGTGTCTAGTGGGCGCGAACCCCCGGATACATCACATCAAAGGGCGTTGCCGCCGTGCGGCCTTCTCCCTTCATTCTCCAGCGGATCGCGCCTCCGCGGCGGCCGTTGCCGAGTGTTACGCCCCATCGCCGTGAGCGAGGACGCGATAGGCGTTGCCACCGAGAATCGCGGCGACATCACCGTCGGTGAAGCCCGCCCTCAACAGTGCCGCAGCGAGATTGACAAAATCCGTTGAGGCGCAATACCCGTCGGCGTAGTCGGGCACACCATTCTTGTCGGTACCGATGGCGAGATGCTCAACACCAACCAACTCGGCGATGTGACATGCGTGCCGCGCGAAATCGTCGAGATCAGCCATCGCATGGCCGCGCATCGATGCGGGCCAGAGCCCAATGACGCCGCCAGTCCAGGCAATCGCTTCAATCTCTGCGTCGGAGATGTAGCGGGGAAAGGCACGGACTCCCGCAGCCGCCGTGTGCGAGCTGATCACCGGTGACGTCGATGTTTCGCAGGCGGCGATCGTGGTGTCGAGGTCGGCGTGGGCGAGATCTGGCACTATCGACAGTCTGTTGAGTTCCTGCAGTACCTCGCGCCCATAGCGTGTCAGCCCAGTCGACTTGCTTCTCGGGCGCCTCGCGCGTCCGGTGAGCGTACTGCCGATCGACCCAACGCGGTTGTCGGCAAAATGCATCAGGCCCAGCACACGGACACCCCGCTGTCGGAGCACCTCAAGCCGGTCGAGATGCTCTCCAAGGAAGTCAGCACCTTCCACACCGAGGATGACTTGTGCGGAGTTCGAGGCCTGCGGCAGCTCTGCGCTGGTGTTCACCGCGACGCCTGCGGCTTCCGCCTCACTTCTGGCCGAGTCGAGCTGTGCACACACCGCCTGCCAGGGCCGTCCTAGTCTCCAGGCGGTTCCCAGCGCGTCTCCGACCGCAGTAAGGACAACGAGATCGACACCAGCCGCAGCCAGGTTGGCAAGCGGATCACGTGGGAAACCAGCGATTCGCTCGGCGGCTCGCCGCACGAGCGACGGCATGATCGCTTGCGGGTGTGTGTGAATGTCGATCGTCAGGTTGTGGTGTACCAGCTGGTGGGCCCGGTGCCGCAGATCGGGTGAGGGTGACCAGGACCTCTTCGTCATGTGTCGGCGTCTCCTTCGCTCCACGCGGGTAACCATTGACACTAAGACGTGGCGTTTGCGGTCTCCTGAGCAGTGTGAGCCGATCGTGGATAGCGCAGCCCCCACGGGGACTGCGGGTGTTGGGCCAGCAGCTTCGCGGAGAACCCAATGAACTCCGCGGTGGCACGAGTGTTTCGGGGCAACTCGCGAGGACGGAGCCCGGCAAGAGAGCGTGCGACGCCTGGAGCTACCCGAGCGACGCGGGCCGGGGTTGCCGCCGCTCGCAACGGGGTGACCTTTTTGTTGAAGATGTGGGCGAAGTCCATGGCCAGAGCGTCGTCTCGCGCGGCTAGTCCGAACAAGCCATCAGCGAGGGCATCGGGTAGATGGGGCTCGCCGAGTAACGTGTTGGCCCAATACATCTGCCACGCATCCCTATCTCGCCACCTCCACCAGCGAGATAGCTCGATATCGAGGTTGCCGTCGGATTCCAGACCGTCGATCAGCCGGTCCGCGAGGTGTTCGGCCTGCCGGAAGGCGTCGGATTGCCCCTGACCGAGGGAATAGTCCTTGAAGTGGCCCGCATCCCCGACCAGCGCCCATCCGGGTCCGGCTGATTCGCGGAAATAGCTGTGCCACTTCTGCAATACCCGGATCGGCCCGACCCGCGTCGCCCCGTCAACTGCAGCAGCCAACTCGGGAAAAGACTGCAGCCGCGCATCGAACTGTGTGTATCGATCGGAGAGGTAGTCGCGAGCGTCCTCGGCTGGCGGGGCGACCGTGACAATGAACTGGCCGTCCAGTGGCAGCCCGAGAAACGCGGTGGACCCCACATTCATTCCGCCGACCGCCCCAAAGAAGAAGCCATGCTTGGGATCGACGCCCTCGTAGAACGACCACGTCGGCATCCGCCCGGCACGGTGGGCGCAGTATTCCCTGGCCCCAACCGACCGCGCGACGGTCGACGATCGGCCATCCGCGCCGATCACGACGTCGGCTCTAATGTCCCCGAAACGCGTGGTCACCCCGCGCACGCGGCCGCTTTCGACGATCACACCTTCCACGGGGCACTTCGTGCGGACCTCAACACCGGAGCGTGCGGCATAGTCGATGAGGATGGCATCCATAGTCGTCCTGCGCATGCCCAACACCTGGCCGTATACGGCTGGATCGATGTCCACTGTGAACTTCTCGTGCGTACTGGTGATCGTAGCCCGCCGCACCACGTGCGCACCGGCGGCGAGAATCTCGTCTAACACGCCGATTCTTCGGAGAACCTCCACGCCGTTGGACTGAAAGGCGCAGGTTGACAGCGTTTCGCTGGGGAAGGTCGCCTTATCGAGCACGCACACCCGAAGACCGCGTCGAGCGAGCAGGGTACTCAAAGTCGCTCCGGCACATCGCGCACCGACGACTACGACATCGAACTTCGACTCAGGAACTGCCATCAGCTCCTCCAAGGTGAAGGGCGCAGCCCAGAGAAGCAGCACTCGCTTCGGGTCAGCGCCGACCGGAATAAGTGAGACAGATAGTTACACATAGAACACCTGGAGGCAATATCCCCACCATGAGTGCAACCTCAGTCACGCAGCGCCGGAAGCTGAGACAGAAACCACTGCTCCAGTGGGAGGAACACCCTAGACGCCGCTCCCGCCGCCAGGCACCCTCTCTGAGCACCCGCGCTTTCTGACGCGCACTCTCCACAACAGTGTTTGGCCCAGAAATAGGCACACACACGGAACCGCCGCCCAGCCCGTCACGTCCATCTCACTAAAGGATTCGACGTGAGAGGACTCAGCATGGCCTATGCAGACCCGGCTGGACCGGCAGAATCGGGAAATCCGGATGGCGAGCGCCTCAACCGTCGGCGGAACCTATCGTTTACTGGCAGTTGTCGGGATGCATCGCAGCCGCTCGTGCCTGCACACCGTCCACGAGCATCGGGCCCGCGTACACTTCGCTGCGGCGCAGCACGAGGAACCGATCATTGATGACGGCGTCGACATTCGCGAGTTCTGGGCGGGACCGCGCGAGCCCCAGAGTCTCCTCCGGTGACGGTCCAGTCGCGTTGTCTGCGATGATGATCAACTCTGGGTTCTGGTCTGCGATGGCTGTCCACGACATCGCTCCCCACAGCCTCGGAACCTCACTGAAGATGTTCTCACCTCCCGCAAGCCGGTCGAGAAAACTCGCAAACGTAAGCCCTGGTGCCGTATCAGCGACTTCGCTATCGCCCCCGCCGATAGTCACGACGCGGGCCGGCGGCCGCTGGCTTTCGCTGACGCATTCCTGGACAGCGAGAATTCCGGCCTGCCACTCGCCGATCAATTCGCTAGCACGCTCATCTGCACCGAATAGCGCCGCGATGTTGCGAACGTCAGTGAAATACTCGTCAACCGACGCTGGCGGCAGATTGTCGAGCACCCGGCGACATGTCTCAGAGAGCACGTAGCTCGATATGCCCTCGGCACGTAATTCCCCGGGAGTTGGGCCCGTTTGCTCGTTGAACCCCTGGAGCCATCCCGCGATCACAAAGTCGGCCTGTGCTTCAACGATGTCGTCGAGGGTGAAATCGGCTTCGTTAAGCTCGGGGATCGTTGCGTATTGCTCCGCGTATTCGGCGGGAATGTTCCGCTTCGCCCCAGCCCCTGCGTAGCCGGCGATGTGATCGCCAAGATCAAGTTCGATAAGCAACTCGAAGATCGCGGGATCATTCACCACCACGCGGCTCGGAGCCTCCCGAACGGTCACCTCTTCCCCACAACTCTCGACCGTCACTGGGTACTGGCCAGGCGCTTCCGTTTCCTCGGTGAGATGGCTTACGTCACCGATCGTGCACCCGGCGGCGAGCGGCAACAGCGTGACTGCGGCAGCAGCGACGCGCAGACGGGCATGCAGGCGAAGACCGGTCATGCGCTCTAGTGTGGCCCTTACTCCGCCTCGTCTCCTGCACCAACACGGCCTGACGATTGTGATTCACGGCCCTGCTCGGCGAGAGCTCGCGTTAGCGTTTCGGGCGCGACGATCCAGTACAGTGCCGCGAGGATGAGCATTGCGCCTGTGAACCCGAAGGCCGCGGCATAGGACACCGTCTCCGCGAGAAGCCCAGCGAGCACCGGGCCGACGATAGCGCCGAAGTCGGACGTCATCTGGAACGTAGCGAGAGCCCGCCCACCATTACGGTTCGATCCCACAATGTCCGCCACTGCCGCTTGCTGCGCGGGCACGAACAAGCCAGTTCCCACGCCGCCGATGACACATAAGGCGAGGAACACCCAGGTCAACTCAGAGAATCCCAGCGCGACCGTGGCACCGCCCGCGATGAGGAGCCCAACAATCGTCGGGCGGCGACGACCGAAACGGTCAGACAGACGCCCGCCAGTGATGAGAACGACGGCCATGCCCGCGGAGAATGTCGCGAGCGCCAGCCCCGCCAGGCGTGGGCCCGCGGCCAGCGTGACTGTCACGAATAGGGGAATCACCGCAACGCGCACCCCAAATGTGGCCCATCCGTGCGCGAGGTTGGCGAGGAGCGCCGCCCGATAGGCGGGATCGCGCATTGCGTCTCGGACGAGAAACTCCTCACGCGTGCCCTGTTGATCGGTAGCGCCAGGTTTCGTCACTTCTAGCTGCGTCTGAACGACCAGGATCGCCACAACCAGGGCTGCCGCGTATACGACAAAAGGCACGCGCAAGCCGAGCCCACCGAGCAAGCCGCCCACCAGCGGCCCCCCGATCGATCCAATCAGGAAAGCGGAGCTGTACAGACTGTTGACGCGGCCACGCATGTCCGGCGGCGCCAGCCGGATGAGCAGCGCCATGGCCGAGATGGTGAACATCGTCGAGCCAATTCCACCGAATGCGCGGAACACCATTAGCTGCCAATAGGTCTGAGCCACCGCACACGCTGCCGTTGACAGGGCCACGATGGCAAGGCCACCGAGATACACGGGGCGTTCACCGAGGCGCTGAACGAGCTGACCGCTCGCTGGAGCGAACATCAGGCGCGTAAGCGCGAACACGCTCACAATCGCAGACGCAGCCGTGATGCCGACGTTGAAGCTGCGCGCGAACTCGGGCAGCACGGGCGCGATGAGTCCGAAGCCGAGTGCAATGACGAAAGCAGCGGCGACGAGCACCCAGATTTGTCGCATGGTGTGGCGGTGGCTGGGTGGTGCTGGATTCGGCTTGTTTCGCCGCGTGAACCTGGTCATCGCAGCAGAGCCTATGGTGCCGGCTGGCCGTCGCGCCACACCGGCGTCATTCCTCACCGATGTTCTTCATCGGTTTTTATCGCGCTCAGTGTCCGGTCTGCGCGACACTTGTGGAATGGAACACGAGGATTGCGCCTTTTGTCAGATCGCCGCAGGAGCCGCACCCGCGCATCGCGTCTACGAGACCGACAGTACTGTCGCGTTTCTGGATATCCGGCCAGTGAAGCGTGGACATACGCTCGTGATTCCGCGAACGCACGTCGCAGAGTTACCGGGCCTCGAGCCGGAACTGGGCATGGAAACTTTTCGGGTCGTGCATCTCATCGCGTGCGCGATGCGCGATGCGCGGATAGGGGCGGACGGAGCGAACATCGTCGTTAACGACGGACGCGCGGCGTTTCAGACCGTCGCGCACACACACTTTCATGTAGTCCCGCGAAGCCGCGGAGACAAGACACAACTGGCGGCCGGCCTCATCACCCGACGCGGCACGCGGTTACCCGACATCGCGGCGGCTTTGCGGAGCGCAATTCACGATACAGCCCAGCGCCAGGATGAATACCCAGCCTGACAACCGGTGTTAACCCGTGGCGCGGACCTCAGTTCCCGTTGCCGCAGGCCGTCGCGAACCCATCGCCCGCCGTCCACGAAGATCATCGGAGCCATCCAGCATCACCGAGATCAACTGTTCTGGATCGGTTTCGAATACGAAGCGCATTCGGCGCAACTCACCAGGCGCGAACATCGCGGAGGACTCGATGGCGCTCATCCAATATTCGATATCGCCGTTGCGGATCGCCTCAATCGACTGGCGATCTGTAAGCCCGTCGGCGCACTCATATGCGAGGATCGCCCTGACAAGCTCGCGAGTACCAGATGTCATCGTCATCATCTCTACTCCAACTCTCCACCCAGCCAGCCCGACCCCGACCTCGAGCAGCTTGGGTTGCAGCCGCGTCCGCGACCTCCCTCATGGTTCGGCACCTGCCAGGCAGGCAGGAGCTAATCGGGTAGATAGCCAAGCACCAGGAAGATTCACCGCTGCCCGACAAAATTGATGGTAGCGGCATTTCCGGTAATTGAACACCACCGTTTGGTGTTGTTTACAGAACGCACAGATAACACCGAGAAAGCCTTATCACAGCCGGATAACAACCACAGAGTTTCTTTAAGATCATGTCTTTCGCCAACCCTCGCCGTTGGTCTGCGCCACCCCAGCGGAGGCACTACAGATAATCCGAGCATGCACCTGAACAGCGCTTAGATGGATGAGCCGAGGGCTGAATGGGACGCCAGAAGGCCGCTGGGAACCGTCTGCAGCAGCTGCTTCCGCGTCCCCCGACCGCATGACACGGTGGCATCCGCTTTGTGACGTATGCGACAGCTGAGTTGAATTGAAACAGAAGGGTCACAGGAAACGAACATCGGGGTCACGGATTTCTGTGAGATTTATGCGATCAATTGGGCGGCAACCGCAGACATACGTTCGAAGAATACAGAATTTGCGACAGCACCATTCCCAACTAGCGAGACGAGTGGCGGGTACTGATCCGCACCGCGGCCAGAACGTCCGCTGGCGCAGTCGACCGAGATGCCAATTCGTCCAGTTGACCAGTCACAGCTGACGGCACCTGGACGATCGAGAGCGCCACGGGCTCCTGGCGGTCCACAATTGCGATCCAGCCAAGCACATAATCCCCGACGGTGAGGTTCCCCCGATACGCATGCATCAAGCGGCACTCGCGCAGCGCGCTGCGATTCTCGCTGAGCAACGTCACGACGCCGTCCCCTGCGATCGCTGTCACTCGGTAACACTCGCGCAGATTGTCTCGCAATGCCCGCGCCACATTGAGTTCCCTGTCCGGAAGCAGGTGTCCTCGTCGATCGATGAACCGGGCCAGCATCCCGCCTTCAAGAGCGATGCACGATGTCGCAAACCCATCGGACAGCAGCGCCGAGATCATTTCAGCCTCGACGCCCGCTTCGTTCGGTGTTTCCGTCTGTGACACGGCATCAACCGCACTGAACAGCGCGAGTCGCGCCTGCGGATCTGACCGTACGAATCTCTCGACCTTGTGATACACAGCTTCCGCGCTTTGCATCACGTACGAGCGGTGCAGAGCGATCTCCCGCGACAGTGCAGCGAGCACCGAATACGCTTCACTTCCTCCGCGCACGCGTTTGGGGAGACGATTGAGCAACTCATCTGCACCCTGATAATCACCTCGATCAGCGGCGACTTCTGCCGCCAGCTCGATTGCAGGCTCCCAATTCGGCGCCCGCGCGAGCGCGAGCGCCGCGAGATCAGCAACCTCGCGCACGTCTCCCGCTGCCGCAGATACCGTTGCGTGGGCCCACAGCAACACCGCTGCTGCGTGCCCTCGCGCGCGCGTCGCCGCAGCCCCAAGTGCGGCCAGGACCAGGGCTGACCGCTCGTTCTCGTACAGCCAGCGAGCGACGAGCCCCTGTGCTGCTGCCACGCTGCGCACTGCAGCGGCTGCCTCAGCGACCAGCTCCGCGTGTTCCTGCGGAGCACCCGCGTGAGTCCCCGAAACACTGTGGTGAATGCGCGCGACCGCCTCAGCTTCGCTTGCTGCCATGCCGTGCGCAGTAACGAGGAATTCAGCTTGTTCACGGAGCAGGACCTCGCCCACGTCCGTACCCTCAAACGCGACACGATCATCGGCCCAACTGATTCGGTATCGAGCCAAAAGTTCACTCAGCGGAAGCGCGGGAACACACCCGAATGCAGGATCGAGATCCCGTACATGGCTCACGAGCCCAAATAACCCACCGGCAAGACCTTGCCGGTCGCGTACCCACCGGCGCATCCAGGTTCGCAGTTCCACGCGCGGCGGAATAAGTTCAGCACGCTGGCACGCGCGCACGCGCGGACGTCCAGTCGTCAGCGACACCGTGACTAGGTCACCAGGGGTGAAACCAGCCAGCGCGCCGCGTGGCAAAAACAGTCGCGACGGTATTTCACCCGAGTCCGATTTCGTCAGAAAAGGAGCGATGTCGGGCATCATGTCGATAGCGTCGGCAGAGATCTCACCGACAGTCAGCTCGTGCGTCGGACACGGAGCTGCGTCCGCCGGGTTCACGAGGTGATTGTCTCGTCTTGCGGTGCTGACTCGTGATCTGCGAAGCGCAATACCGAGAGAATCGCGTATTCATCCGGACCGTCAGCGGGTGTCACGACGCACGCCGCGAGTCGCTCTTTAAGTGCGTGCTCGTCGAAATCCGTTCCGATAAACACCAGTTGGGTCGGTGGTGCGCCGCGGTCCCGGCGGTTCCGCTCGAAGCGCAGCGACCGGCCGACCAGTTGCAGCACATACGGATACGCACCTCCGAACTGTCCGAAATCAACGAGTCCCTTCGCCCGGTAAAGCCCATGGGGGCGGGATTCCAGAAACGCCATGAACCGCCGTGGGTGAAGTGGTGTCTCTGCGGTCCACGCGATCGTCTGATAATGCGGATGATGATGTGCATGATCTTCGTGCGCACACTCACGCAGTAGCTCGTCAAAAGAAAGTTGCTCGCCCAGTGCTGAGGCACGCCGCTGGGTAACGGGATCGAACAACATCTCCGGATCGATGCGGCAGAAGCTCGTCGGCAACACTGGCACCGCCGGATTGCAGGAGGCGACTATCTCACGCCACTCTCCGAGCCGCTCCGGAGCCACCTGGTCCGTTTTGTTCAAGAGCACCAAATCCGCGACCCGGACGTGGCGAGCGACGTCCTCATCACGCGCGGCGACTGCATCCGCCACTAGCACTAGGCCAGAATAGTGAAAGTCAGGGTCCTCTGTAGCTGCGATGAGGCGCGCGAGGGTACCCGGCTCCGCAACTCCGCTCGCCTCCACCACGATCACGTCCAGTCGCGGCGTCACATTCGACAGCTTGCCGAGCATCTCAGAAATGTCGCCGGTATCCACCTCACAGCAAATACAACCGTTGCTCAGCGAAAGCATCGCGTCGACCTGCCCCGCGACGAGCAGCGCATCGATATTGATGGCGCCAAAGTCGTTCACGATCACCCCAATGCGCAAGCCATTGTTGTTGCGCAACAGATGATTCAGCAGCGTGGTTTTCCCAGCACCGAGGTACCCCGCAACCACAAGCACCGGAGTGGACTTGCGCACGAACCTTCCTCCCACAAGAGCGCATCAAACATAAAACTGTGAATTTTTGCGGACCGCAATCATCCTAGTGGCGCAACGGCTGGAACGCGGTTCGCCGCACGAAGGGCGAACCACCGCGTATTTTCGAAATATGGTCCTAAGCCACGGTCGCGCAGCCGTTTCAATCCGTACGGTCAGAAGTGCCACAGTCGCACTCAGCCTGCTTTGCGTCACTGCTCTGCTCCTTCTGACGGGGTGCGCCGACGGTGATAACGGGTACTCGGAACCTGCACGAGACCGTCCCGCCTTCCAGGAAGACTTCCGTGGCGATGGCACGTTCCCCGAATCGGCTCCCACCGCCCCCAACGACACAGATTCCGTGCGCCGCGAGATCATCCAGACTGCGTACATGCTGCTACGCGTCGAAGACCCGACTGTCGGCGCGGCCGAGGCGACCAGTATCGCGGAGGCTGTTAACGGCCGCGTTGACGACCGAACCGAACGCCCAGAAACCGACCACAATCCCGGCTCCGCGCAGCTGACAATTCGTGTGCCCTCCGACGAACTTGACAATGTCATCGAGCAGTTCCGTGATTTGGGGACCGTCGAGGAACTCTCGGTTTCAGCACGCGACGTGACGTCTGAAGCGATCGACATCGATGCACGCATCGACTCGCTCACACGGTCGGTCGAGCGGCTGCAGGACATCATCGCGGGCGCAGCGTCCGCTGAAGACCTGATCGCGGGCGAGAACGCGCTGGCACAGCGTCAGGCCGAACTCGAAAGTCTCCAGGCTCGGCGCAACTACCTTGCTGATCAAGTCACCCTGTCCACCATCACTCTGACACTCGAACAACGTCCGCCGGGCGATCCCAACCCTGCGGAAGGCTTCTGGGGCGGGGTGATTCAAGGCTGGGATGCGCTTATCTCTGCAGTTCGGGCCGCGATCGTCGGTGCTGGGCTCGCGCTTCCCTGGCTCATCTTCTTCGCCGCCGGCGGCGGCATCATCTACGTTGCGGTTCGGCTGATCGGCCGTCGCCGCTAGATCCTCGCCAAACCGTTACCCCATCGCGACCCACTAGCCACTGATTTACCTACGATCAAGCCATGACTCAGCGGGCAATGAAGCAGCATGCGAAAGCGCAGCAGCGCGTTCGCCGGACAGTCACTTGCGCAGCTGTCGCGGCTGTACTCGCGGCGGGCGCGTGCTCATCCCCCGACGCCGGCGATCCAGCCGCAACCGGTGACACAGCGGTGACAACAACGCAAGCACCCCAGGGAGCCGCGACCGGCACCGACCTCACCCCGGAACCATCACCTTCGCCCGACGGCGAACCTGGGGCGGCACAAGCCCCACCGCCGGCCGAATCCCCCGCTCCCGCACCGCCGCCACCCGCGCCCGGGAGCCAGTTCGGTGGCCATGCCGGGCCGCAAGCGCAAGGGCAGGGCGATGGCACGTTCCTGAGTGTCACGAACGTGCGGGTCGGCCAGCACGATGGTTACACGCGCGTGGTCATCGATATGGACGGGCAGGGTAATCAACCGGGATTCGACGCGCGATACGTGGACGCCGCGTACGAGGCAGGCTCAGGAAACCAGCTTGCGGTGGCAGGCGACCGCATTCTTCAGGTCAACATCAGCGGCTGGGGATACCCCTTCGATACCGGGGCTGAAGAATACTCCGGACCGCGCACAATCGGCGGGCCCGCATCCGGCTCAGTCGCTCAGGTTCAGCTCGGCGCCTTCTACGAGGGCGTCGCACAGATATTCCTGGGTGTGCGCGGTGGTGACAAGCCCTACACGGTGAATGTTCTGCAGAGCCCGACGCGCGTAGTGATCGACGTAGCGGACTGAACTCCCGGACGAGCTTAGTGCGGCTTTTCCTTTCGTCGTATCGACTCGGCGGGGACCCACGGCTGCTCACAGCGCTGTGTCCCCCGCCGTGCGCCGTTGGCGTTATCGGAAACGCCGCGGACAGTTGGCCCTCAGCCGCCCGCGAATGGGCCATACGCAGCGAGTTCGAGGCGCTCGCCCCGCTCGGCTACCAGCCGGAGGAAATTGATCTGCGTTCCCTTGCTGGTTGCACCAGCAGCGAGGCGCACAACCGTTTGCAGCGGTATCCCCTGATCTGGGTGCGCGGTGGCAACACATTCGTTCTTCGGGCCCGTTTGGCTCAGAGCGGAACTGATGCTGCGCTCAGCAGCCTGGTCTCCTCGGGGAAGATCACGTACGGCGGCTACAGCGCTGGTGCCTGCGTGCTTGCCCCTTCGTTGGCGGGGCTTGACACGCTCGATGATCCCGATGAGTGCACACGCGTGTGCGGTGTTGAACCGATCTGGCGTGGCCTAGGCCTCATTGACTTCGCCATCGTCCCCCACTATCAGTCCCCTGGGCACGAGTCACCCGACGCGATCAGCGCGCTTGTGGAGCGCTACGAGCGCGGCGGTGTCCCGTGCCGCGCGTTACGTGATGGCGAAGTGATTACGGTTAACGACGATTAGTCTGAGCGATCCTTCCCTGCGCTTTTCGGAGCGCACGGGGGGGAGGATCACGTTACTGGTACGACACAAACCACGGTGCCGGGTCGACCGCCATTGTCTCATCAGGAGTGAACGTCGGAAGGTCTTCGTCGTAGAAGTTCTTCCAGCCGAGCCAGATGTCATCCTGCAGGTCCGTTTTGAGCGTGTTCCAGGTATCCATCTTCTGCGCGGGTACACCGTGGCCGTCAGCATGGATGAGGACAGCGACTTCCTCCCGAGTTGTCTCAAGCTGGTCCCGGTTGGTGATCATGCGCATCTGGAACTGGTGCAGCACGAGGAGTTTCTGCGGCAGAGAATGCTCGGCTGTCAGGTCTGCTAGCCATTCGATGACTTCGTTGACCTCGCTGGCGTCAACTTGACCGACCTGGCGGAGGTGAACCTGATCGGGGCGAAGGCGCCACTCTGGATCGAGTGCGAGACCAACGTGTGGCTCTTTGAGAAGTTCCTCGAACAGCTTCGCCTGCGTGAGAAAGTCGGTTCGACCCGGCTGCAAATCCAAAACGATGTAGGTGCCCTCGTCACGTGCCGCATCAACCCACGGCTGGATGTCTTCGACTCGCGACACGTTCGAGTACTGGTTATCTGCGCCCGGAGCGACAGAAGCCACCGTCACGATGATCTCCAGTGCGGGTATCACCGGCTCACCAGACAGAGCTTCGTAGCGTTCAGCCAGGTCGCGTGCGCGCGCGATCGCATCCTCGGGCCCCTGCTCCCCAAGTACGCCCATGGCGGGCACACCAGGATGACCGTACAGAGCAATCATTCTCCGGCCGGGGTAAACGAGTTGTCCGCCACCCGGCAGTTCCGGAACAGAGAGCGCATCGGTAAAACGCTTACGAAGCTCCGCTGTTGAGCCGAAGTGACTGCCAAGCGCCATGATCGAGGTGCCCGCAATCTCCCGCGCCAAATCGACCGACTCGCCGGTCGCCCGAATATCCGGGACCGGAAGCACAATTACCTCTGCTCCCGCCGCCCTCGCGACGGCAACGCCGGCGAGATGTTCGGCGCGGCCGATCTCGTCAGGCGCGCTGAGCGGCGCGGCCAGGACGGTCACACCCGGGGCTTGGTTTCCCCGCCCAAAGTCTGGCAGCGCCAGATCTTCGGCTCCGTCAGCTTGGTCTTCCTCTTCACTCGCGGCGGCGCTGCCAGCGCCGTTCGGAACCTCCAGTTCGCCGAGGCTGTAAAGCACCGGGTTTTCACCGTCCGCGGCCGAAAGAGCGGCGGCGGCGTCCGATGCGTCGTTAAGTTGCTGTTCCTCGAAGAGAAGCCCAGTCAGCGACTCCAATTCAGCCGCGCTGCCTGCGACGGTTATAACGTCAGCAGTGTCAGGCACCGGGGCCCCGCCGATCGCCACCACCGTCGAGGTGTCGAGCCGGGTGAGTTCTCGCGCGAGAGCTGCCTCATCGGGCGGGCCGCTGACCAGCAACGGCACTGATGTCGCAACGGCAAGCGAAGCGCCGCGTAATACCGCATCGGGTTGATCTGCCGGAGCCACAACGACAAATGGGGCTCGACTGAAGAACCGCTCGGAGGCCGCGTAGGCCACGCCGTTTTCGCCGTCACGCACCACCTCGGGCAATGGGTCGCCCGTCTCAGCGTCTGTCTCACCCTGGCTGTTGTCAGCGAGTTGCGCTGGCGGAGTCTCACCACTGCGTCCCGGGATGGTGCACCCGGCTGCCAGCGACGCCACGATCGCACTCGCTAAGGTAACTGTGATCCAGCGTCGCTGGTCATGCATGAAGAATCACTCCCCCGACATTCGCTTCAGCACGAAGCCAACGTACCTCGCGGTCCGTGGTGCTGGCCGTTCGAACACGCCGTTCCAGACATTTTCGGCGCCCGCAAACTCCGGCCAGCGAGCTGTTGGGCGCTCGCCTGGTAGTGGCTTAGCACCCCGCCCCGGGCCCAACGTATCCGCACGGGGCCTTGCCGCGCCCGGAGAGCCTCCGTCACCGATTTCACAAGAGCTTCATCTAATCGCACGTCCGCTGCATGCGCCGGCGCCTGCCCATTGCACAATTGCGCCACTGCTGCAGAGCCAGACTCAATCATCAATGGCTCGGTGCCCGGGTGCTTCTGCAGCGCGTCGAGCACTGCGTGCAGGTGAGCACACTCATCGGACCCTGCGACACGTCCAGTACCGCTGCCGCCGACGTGGTCAACCCATGACCAGACGGCGCGCCATCCTTGCTCTCGCTCATCCGTATTCGCAGCAGCGGTGCTCACGATGATCATGCCGCGCACACTACGGAGGGGGTCTGACAATTTTGGTGCCGACAAGTCTGCTGCAGCTCGCGATTCCGGACCTAACCTGAGAAGCACCTAGGAGGCGGTGCCGCTTGCCTACCCGTTTTGCCGAGTTCTCGTACCCTTGAAGCAGACAGTGAAGGGTAATAAGGGCAAATTAGGACTTGATCGAGCAGCCATGGACGGAGGCCGCGCGTGGAACTGTCAGCCCGTGTTCTCGATCGTGCAGCTGCAGCGTGCCGTCGGCAATTAGGGTCTCCGGACCTCTGGCCCGACTCCCGGGAGTTCTCGCACAGTCTCGCACTCTGTGTGATCGACGCGGTCCAGGCGACGGCGGGCCACTACCCGACCACCGTTTCCATCACCGAACGTTACTGTGCTTATCGGCGTTCGCAAGGGGTGCACCGGCTCGACGACGGAGTTCGTGCGCTGCTGCGCACATTCGAGGAAGCAGGCACGTCGCACGCCTGGGCCGGAAAGGTCGCCACTTACAAGCGTCGTCACGAAAGCCCCGCGCAGCGGGTGAAAGCGCGGTCAATCGGACGGGCAGCGGATGCGCTGTACTCGCTGCGCGTCGACTCGATCGCCGACTTCACGGCGTTGTATCGGCACGCGGAAACTCGGGGGCTGCTAGTGCGCGCGTGGCGGTCGGTGACCAGCCACGGATTTGCTGCCAACTGGGACTACCTACTGACGCTTACTGGCCTGATTCGCGCTGAATCTGCTTGGTGCCTCGACAATTGCACGCCATTCCTGCGCGAAATTCTGGGCATGCACGACACCGCAGTCGACTCGACCGAGATCTCCGGAGTCCTTGACCAGATCGCGGGGCGGCTTGGCGTCACTAGCCCGGACCTCATCCTCGCCATGCGCCGCTGGTCGGCGGGGCGGCGCACGCTCCTGGAGCCGGTAGTCGCGGCGATAATCGCGCACGACGAGGCACCGATCGCCATCAACTGATGGGAGGGGCGTCCTTCGACTTGCGGGAACCGCGCCGCATACGTATGGGAACAACGAACCACAGGGTGACAAAGAGTAGGCACACGCCAGCGAATGCCACACCGGTTGCGATGGGACCGAAAGTTACCTTCACGATCAATGCGATTACAACCGCGATAGCACCGAAGAGTGCAGCAGCGCCCGCCAGGGCAGCCTTGTTCCCCGCGGATATCAGCTCCGGGCGCAATCCGCGCCCGAAGAGCATACGGTGCCATACCACGGGACCCACGAGGCAGGCCGTCGACACGGCCGTCAGGATCACCGCGATGAGGTGCAGAACCCGCTCGAACGTCGACGCCTGACCAAAACGTTCCGTGAACGCGACCGCGAGCAAGAACCCGAAGAGGATCTGCACTGTTGGTTGCGCGACCCGAAGTTCACCCAGGAGGTCAGTCACGTTTCTGCTGAGCCGCGCGTAGTGCGGCTCAGGTTCTCTCAGTGACCGCCTGTGCTGCCGCGCGGCGAAATCATCGCTCTCCATCGCATTTCGATAGTAATGCCGCACGCCTCTCCGTGGCGGAATACGGGACCTCTTGGCGCCCTGAGCTTTCGTATTCACTGGCCGTTCACCCACCGACCACCCCAGCGGCACCGCCCGTAAGGATCCCGTGCCCATCATCCACGCATGCGCATCGTTCAGCTTGCGAACTTCTACGGCCCACGGTCCGGCGGCTTGCGTACGGCCCTCAACAATTGGGGCGCAGCTTACGCGTCGGCGGGTCACGATGTCACCGTCGTGGTGCCGGGCGCCCAGAACCGCGAGGAGATTCTGCCGAGCGGGGTGCACCGCATCACGCTCGCGTCACTACTGCTGCCTCGTACAGGCGGTTACCGGGTCGCGGATCCAGCAAGGGTGGCAGACGTGCTGCGCGGCGTTCGGCCCGAAGCGATCGAGGTGTCGGACCGGCTAACCCTCCGGGGTTTTGGCCGCTGGGCCCGTCGGCGCGAGATTCCCAGCGTCGTCGTTTCGCACGAGCGCCTCGATCGGCTGCTCGGCCAAATTATGCCTGGCAAAGCCGCGCAGCGACTGGCTGACGTCGCGAACAGCCACATGGCCCGCGAGTACGACAGTGTGGTGTGCACAACCGAATTTGCCGCTGCGGAGTACAGGCGGCTCGACGCCCCTAATGTCCGGCGCATACCTCTGGGCGTGGATCTCGCAAGGTTTCAACCGTCCTTGCGGTGCACGGCGATGCACGGGCGACTCGTTCCCGGAGACGGAGTCCTCCTCGTGCACAGCGGTCGGCTCTCCGTCGAGAAGCACGTGGAACGCAGCATCGACGCTACTCGTGCACTACACGAGAAGGGCCTGAACGTGCGGCTTGTCATTGCCGGCGACGGCCCTCGCAGAGATCGTCTGGAACGCCGTTCCCGCGGCCTGCCGATCACATTCGCGGGTTTTATCGACGACCAGCACAGGCTCGCGCGATTACTTGCGACCGCGGACGTTTCGCTCGCGCCAGGCCCGCACGAGACCTTCTGCCTGTCAGCTCTAGAGTCACTCGCATCGGGCACGCCCGTCGTCGCGTCCCGTTCGTCCGCTTTGCAGGAGATCCTCACTCCTGCATGCGGCGCTGTTGCCGAGGACTGCGATGATGCGTTCGCCGATGCCATCTCCGGTGTGCTCCAACAACCGCGCGCAGCGGCTCGGCGTGCCGCTCGGCACCGAGCCGAGCAGTTCGACTGGGGGACTTCCGCAGCGGGCATGCTTGACGTGTTGACACCCCAGTCGGGGCCCTCCGAGCCCGGTGCGTCGCATCGTTGCGACACAGCAGTGAGCTAGGCGATGATCAGCCGCGATCCCGGAACGACTTGCGGGGGCGCTCGTCGAACCCTCCTGGACGGCCCCGATCGCGGTCGCGACCAGGGGCGGCGGCGGCACCTTCCTCGCGCCGCAGACTGATGCGCACTCCACCGATTCGGGTGCTGCGCAGCGCGTCGAACACTTCGCTAGGCAGGTCGGCCGGGAGTTCCACGAGACTGTAGTCGGACCGAATGTCGATGTAACCGAAATCCTCTCGGTTCAGGCCACCCTCGTTCGCCAGAGCGCCCACGATCGCGCCCGGCGCGACCTTGTTCTTTTTGCCAACGTTGATGCGGTATGTCGCCATACGCCGGTCCCCACTGCGACGCCGACCACCGCCGGGGCGTTCACCGAACTTGCCGGTGGATTTCTCTCGCACGTCGCGGCCCGGCCGCTCCGATCGTGCACGCTCGGGCGGATCTGGCTTGAGAAAGAAGGCTGAACCGTCAGTGGTCTGCACCGCCAGAGCTGCGGCGATGTCCGCCATACACACGTCGTGCTCGCGCTCGTAGCCTTCGATCAGCCGCCGAAACAAAGCCAGATCGGAATTCGAGAGGTTTTCGGTGATTGTGTCTTCGAATCGTGAGACGCGCTGTGCGTTCACATCTTCGACGGTTGGCACTTGAGTCTCCTCAAGTGGCTGACCTGTCGAACGTTCAATGGAGCGCAGCAGACGGCGCTCACGTGGCGTGACGAAAAGAAGCGCTTCACCGCTGCGCCCGGCGCGACCAGTACGGCCGATGCGGTGCACGTAAGAGTCGTTGTCCGTGGGAATATCGAAGTTGACCACGTGGGAGATGCGCTCGACATCCAGACCACGTGCCACGACGTCGGTCGCGACGAGAATATCGATCTTTCCCGCGCGCAGTTCGCCAACAATACGTTCACGGACCGGCTGGGGTATGTCACCGTTCAGCGAGGTCGCCGTGAAACCGCGCGCCCGAAGCTTCTCCGCCAGTTCATCGGTCGCCTGCTTGGTGCGGACGAAGATAAGCATCGCGTCGAAGGGTTCGACTTCAAGGAACCGGGTGAGAGCGTCGAGCTTACGCGCGTGCGAAACGAGCACCCAGCGCTGGTTGATCGTGTCCGAGGTCTTCGTCGTCGACTTGATTGTCACCTCTGCGGGATCCCGCAGGTACGTGCGGGAAAGATCGCGGATGACACGTGGCATCGTCGCGGAGAACAGAGCAGATTGACGATCATCCGGCGCCATGGTGAGGATGCGCTCGACGTCTTCCTGGAAACCCATTTTCAGCATCTCGTCCGCTTCATCCAGGACGAGGAAGCGCAGCTGAGAGATATCCAGGGTGCCGCGGGTCAGATGATCGATCACGCGGCCCGGGGTTCCTACGATGATGTGCGCGCCGCGCCGCAAGCCAGCAAGCTGCACGCCGTAACTCTGGCCACCGTAAATCGGCAGCACGCGGATACCAGGCATGTGCGCTGAATATCGGCCAAATGCCTCTGCCACCTGGATGGCCAGCTCACGAGTCGGGGTAAGAATAAGCGCCTGCGGACGGGCAAGCGTCTCATCGATCTTGGTGAGGATCGGTGTGGCGAACGCGGCGGTCTTGCCGGTGCCAGTCTGCGCGAGGCCTACTACGTCGTGACCCGCAACCAGATGCGGGATCGTCGCCAGCTGAATTGGCGAGGGTGTTTCATATCCGACGCCACTCAGTGCCCGCAGCACTCGGTCGTCGATTCCAAGACCGGCGAACGATGCAGCCTGGTCGGGTTCACTGTTACTCATCAGCTATGTAGTCTAACGCCTCGCGAGACCTGTTTTTACCGTCCGCTCAGTGCGCCGGTGATTTATCGGCGCGTCAATTCCGGGAATCATTCGTGACGGGTGCAACACTCTACCTACAGCGAGCGATACATCACCTGGGAGGGTCTGGAAAAGACAACACGGTTCCAGGCCCGAACAGCGCACCAGCTACCGGGAGGCGTCGTGAACGCATTGGCCGCGCCACAGTCCGCGAAACCAGCGCTCGCGCGCCCCGGCATTGAAGGCGCCGCCGCGTTCGCGGCGCTGGCACGGCAGCACCTCGGCGCACCGTCTAGCTGGTTAGATCGGCACGTCGTGTCCGAGAGCCTCGCACTTTGCGTAATAGAGGCAGCGCAAGCAACGTGCTCAGGGTTCGCCACAGTATGCAGCGTGATCGACCGGTATCAGGAGTATCAGCGGACCAAGGGCGAACCCGGCCCGGACAGTTTGCGGGACCTTCTCGAAACGTTCGATGCTGTCGGCGGTCCCTCAATATGGGCAGGCAAAGTCGGCAACTTCCGGCGTCGCTATACCGGTGACGGCCCGACTGTCTGCGCCGCCGGTATTTTCCACGTCGCCGACAGTTTCTATCGTTTGGGGGTCAGCACTACGACGGACCTGGCGGCGACGGCCGTTCGTCCAGCATGGCGCAGCAAAGTCAGGGACGCGTGGCGCTGCGGTCTCGGAGACCCTAGTGAACGTTCGTGGCACCACCTGCTCGCGCTCACTTGCCCGACTGATCCGGCACTTGAGCGCGCGGCGGCGCAGACGCTACTCACGCACGCCGCAGTTTCGGTGCCTGTAGATTTCGACAGCACCGCGGCACTGCTCGGTGTTCGCGCCGGAACGCTGAGGTTCGCGATTATCCGCTGGTACTTGTGCGATGCCGCCGCCGGAATCAAGGAGCCCGCGCCGCGACTTTCCGCTATCTGAGTGCTATAGCCCCCGGCACTTCGTGCCTCCCGTCCCGACTGTGATAATTACTTTGAAGGACGGTGAGCGTGATGACATACACCAATCGACGCCAGGCAGGTGCTGTCCTCGCCCGTGAGTTGGGCGAATTAGCGGAAAAGTCCCCGGTCGTGCTGGGGCTTCCCCGCGGTGGTGTCCCCGTCGCCGCGGCGGTCGCAGAAGAACTGCACGCGGATCTGGATGTCATCGTCGTCCGAAAACTCGGCGTCCCCTTTCATCGTGAACTCGCGATGGGAGCGGTCGGCGAGGACGGCGTTGAAGTCCTCAACGATGAAGTGATCTCCTCGCTTAAGGTCACCAGCGAAGATATCGCGCTGACCGAGCAGCGTGAATTGCAGGAACTCGCACGCCGCTCGGCGCGTTTCCGGCAAGGCGCAGCGCGGATCCCCCTCGAAGGAAGGGATGCCATCATCGTCGATGATGGCATCGCCACCGGCGCGACCGCAGCGGCGGCATGCGAAGTCGCACGGGCACACGGGGCGCGCAAAGTCGTGCTCGCCGCTCCGGTGGCAGCAAGCCAGGCGATCCGGCGGTTGCGTGACCACGCCGACAGCATCGTGTGCCCCCAGATCACCCCTGACCTGGGCGCTGTCGGGCTCTGGTATGAGGACTTCAGGCAAGTCCAGGATTCTGAAGTCGTCGAGATTCTGCACGCCCATCGATAACCGTGCACTCATCGCCGTGATCGCCCCTTTCGTCAGGTAGCGTATGGCCATCGATCAAGCCACATCCACAGCAGGCAACATGAGTGAGCAGTTCAGTGCGTGGCCTGGGCCTTTTGGCGCAGCCAGACGTGCAGAGCGGGCAGCCGCACCGGTGCCCGCGATCAGAGACACCAACGACGTTGTGGTCGGCCTCGCCCTTGGCGGTGGTGCAGCACTAGGCGCCGCGCATGTCGGTGTACTGACTGCCCTGGAAGAAGCTGGCATCAAGATCGGTGTGGTCGTCGGTACTAGTGCCGGTGCCCTCATCGGCGCGGGATACGCCGCCGGATTGTCGGTTCGCTTGCTCGACAAAATTATCCGCAGTGCTGAGTGGCGAGATTTCGGGCGCTTGACGGTGCCGCGCAAACTCGGGGTGCTCGACCCCGCATCCCTCGCCGGCACCATCGAGCGGTTCGCCGGTGACCGCGATATTGAAGCGCTGCCGCGCCGATTCGCCGCGGTCGCTACCGACTTGCGCACTCTGGCGCCCACGCTCCTCGATTCGGGACCCCTTCCGACAGCACTGCTTGCCACAATCGCAGTGCCGGGCCTATTCCCTCCAGTGAGGGTTGCCGATGCGCTCCTCATCGACGGGGCCTTCAGCTCGAACGTTCCTACGTGGGGAGCGCGCCTGCTAGGCGCCGACCGGGTGATAACCGTGCGTTTGACCCCGGAACGGACAATGCGGCCTATGGCGCTGCTGCGGCAGGCGATGGGTGGCTTCGACGACGAGACGCCTGACATCTTGATCACACCGGACACAACGAAGCACTCCCGCTGGTCGGCCAGTGGAGTGCCCGCACTCATCGAGGCCGGCCGGGAAGCGACCGAGGCCGCACTCGCGGACATCGATGAACTGCTCCTCAAGCCGCAGACCCGCGAGAGGACGCACACCACACCGATCTGATGCGGGGCACGCTCTGCACGCGGTACAAAG
The DNA here is from genome assembly GCF_026041215.1 of Hoyosella sp. YIM 151337. Lineage (GTDB taxonomy): Bacteria > Actinomycetota > Actinomycetes > Mycobacteriales > Mycobacteriaceae > Hoyosella. Next base: position 145,329 of record NZ_JAPEIQ010000033.1, on the reverse strand, counting down.
TAGGGGTGCAAGGCAGAGACAGCAATGATGGCCGCCATCCCCTGGACGGCGTGGAGTTCGCTCAGCAGGACGGCATGGGTGAGAAACCCGGGTTCACCGCACGAATCGTGATGCGGATGCTAGATCGGGGCGTGCACATTCCAGGGCCGGCGATCGCAAGCTTCGTTCACAGCCTTCGCGAGCGACACCCTGGAGAGACCCCGGCTCAGATCGTTAATCGCATCGACACCTTCTACCTCAACACCGTTACGGCCAGCGGCGCAGCCGTGGGTGCAACTGCGGCTGTCCCCGGCGTCGGGACGGTCGCCGCGCTTGCTGCGGCTGGCGGTGAAACCGCCGTTTTCGTCGCGGCGGGCGCATTTTATACCCTGGCGCTCGCCGAGGTGTATGGTTTGCCACTCGACGACGTCGAGCGTCGGCGGGCGCTCGTCATGAGCATTGCCCTTGGCAGCTCCGGGTCGGTACTCGCCGAGAAGACCGCGTTTCGCAAAGGCAAGAGCTGGGCAGATTCGGTCGCAAACTATATTCCGGCTCCTTCCATCGGCAAACTGAACGCGGCACTTGCGCGGCGGATGCTGCTGCGCATGGCTCAGACGCGCGGGTTCATGACGCTCGGCCGCGTTGTTCCGTTTGGCATCGGCGCCGCGATCGGGGCCGCCAGCAACCGCACCCTCGGCAAGGCGATGGTCGTCAACGCGCATCGCGCATTCGGCCTTCCGCCACGGCGCTGGCTCACGGCCGTGCCCCAGACAATCGACAGCCCTCAAGTCCTGCCAGCCGCAGCGCCGCGATTCACCGAAACAGATTCCTGACCGGCCGTTGACGATTCAGGTCCCGGTGTATTCAGCCTTCCCGGGCCCGTCAGTGAGGAAACTCCGGACTGCGGCCTTCAGGTCATTTGTTCCGAAAAGTTCGCCAGAGATGTCAGGGGTCATTGCATCTGCGTGCTGGACTCCCCCGGACCGCCAGGCCGCGACAATTCGTTTCGTTGCGCGGTGCGCCTGTGTGGGGCCATCGGCGAGGCGTCGAGCGAGCTCATGTGCATGCTCCGTCGAATTCTCGGTGACGACATTCACCACTCCCCATTGGTGCAGGACGTCAGCGGAATAGAGATCTGCAGTCATGACGAGTTCCCTCGCCCGCCCTGAACCAGCACGCTCAGCGAGACGCTGTGGGCCACCCATGGACGGCGTGAGACCGACAACCGTTTCTACGAGGCCGAATTTCGCGCCCGGCGATGCAACAATCAGGTCGCACGCCAGCGCAATCTCGAATGCAGCGGTGAGAGTTAACCCATGCGCGGCGAAAACCACTGGACATGGCATTTCCTCGATCGGGTGGATAATGCCGCTGAACAGTTCTTCCCACAATTCCGAGCCAGCCGCCTCATCGAGGCCGTCAAACACGCTAACGTCGACGCCACCAGATACGACCTTACCTGCAGCTTTGATCAGTACCGCGCGGGGCGGATCAGCTCGCAGCGCCTCAAGGTGGTCGATCAACTGCTCGAACACTGCACGACTGAAGAGGTTAAGCGGCGGGTTGTCGATCGTGATCTCAGCAACCCGGGCGCCCCGCGCCGTGTGATCTGTTTCCGCGCGGACAACGGCAACCTGCTTGGCCTTGTTGTGTTTCCGCTTCTGGTCTGCTCGGTCGCGACGTTCATCTTCCACACGAGAAGCGTGCCACGCGGCCGTGTCTCGTGCGAGCCGTCTGAGCGTAACCCCACCAGCATGTCGCCGGCGTGGCGCTAGATTTTCGGCCTTCCCACCGGTGTTGCCGCGAGACAGTGCCGATCACGGTAGCGTCCTATGCGACACCGAATCCGGCGGCAGCCCCGTGCACGGAGGAATAATGCAGCGCACTCTCTACGGCCCCGATCACCACGCCTTTCGTGAGTCAGCCCGGGAGTTCGTCAACAGGTATGTGCAGCCGCGCAGTGAGGAACTGATAGAGAACAAGGCGCTCCCCCGCGATATCTGGCGAGAAGCAGGAAGAGCGGGTCTGCTCGGCCTCGAGATTCCCGAGACCTATGGCGGTAGCGAGGCCGGTGACTTCCGGTTCAACGCCGTGTTCGCCGAGGAACTTGCCCGGCATAGCGCGGCATTGGCGTCGTGTTTCGGCATTCATACCGATATCTGTGCGCCATATCTGGTTGAACTTACGACTGAGGCGCAGAAGCAGCGCTGGCTGCCCGGTTTCTGTACTGGCGAGATCGTCACCGCAATTGGTATGACCGAACCGTCCGGCGGATCGGATCTCGCCGCGCTGAAAACGACCGGGGTCCGCGACGGTGACGATTGGGTGATCAACGGCTCCAAGACCTTCATCACCAACGGATACAGTGCCGATTTGGTGCTTGTCGCCGCTCGCACTGATCCAGAGAGAAAAGCGCGCGGAATTACGCTCTTCGGTGTGGAAGCGGGCACTCCCGGCTTTGAGCGCGGACGCAAACTCGACAAAGTCGGCCAGCCTGAGTCAGATACGGCGGAGCTCTTTTTCGATAACGTCCGCGTGCCGTCAGACAACATCATCGGCGAACTGAATAACGGATTCATTCACATGATGCAGATGCTGCCGCAAGAACGCCTAAGCGCAAGCGTCGCGAGCACCGCGCATGCCGTAGCCATTTTCGAAGAGACGCTCGAGTACACCAAGGAGCGCAAAGCTTTCGGGCAGCCAATCGGCAGATTCCAGCACAACAAGTTTCTGCTCGCCGAGATGCTCACAAGACTCGAAGTCACCCAGTCCTTCATCGATACATGCGTGGATGCACATACACGGCGCGACTTGACGCCAATCGATGCAGCGAAAGCAAAATGGTGGTCGGCTGCGATCCAGAACGAAATCCTCGATCATTGCGTACAACTGTTCGGGGGCTACGGCTACATGCGTGAGTACCGGGTGGCGCGCGCATGGATGGATGCTCGCGTCACGCGGATCTGGGCGGGCACTGACGAAATCATGAAGGAACTCATCGGCCGGGATCTTGGGCTTTAAGGACGATTCGATGGACGCCGCTACCGAACACGCCGCCTCGATTCTCAAGGTCGCCTGGGCACGGTCTTTGGGCCTCGGTGATCAGGATTTGTCGGCGGAACGCACTCACGTCGCGATTCCCGAGATCGCGAAGGAACTCACGTTCCTCAACCTTTTTGGGTCATGTGTCTTCCTTGGACCAGAGTGGGCTGTCGCACGAGCTGCCAAGCTGTCCAACGAGCAACTTGGAAGTGAACGTGGACTGCTGGAGGTAGCGAAGGATCGATCCGCCCATCGCGCGCGGGCCGAGACCATCCTGTTCACACCGGACTATCTGCCCCCACCTTCGATGCATCCCAGCCAGGCTCCACTCATCTCCCGTGAGCGTGAGATGGTGGCGCGGCTCGAGCGATCATGCCCCCCGGATGACGTCGCCGCAGCTGGGCTGCTCGAGCAAACGCACTGGTTCACCCTCTTAGAAGAATCGATGGAGCCAGTCGCCTGCGCGGCATACCGCGAGTGGCAAGGTTTTGTCGCGAACATGACCGCTCTGACGGTGGCAGACGCACGACGACAGGGATACGCGAAAACGGTCGCACTGATCGCCACCAACGTCGCTCTGGACGAGGGTCTTGTACCGCAGTGGCGGGCGCACCGTACGAACACGAGTGCGTGGCACCTCGCGCAGGCACTCGGATTTCAGCGCATCGGTGTCCTCGCAACCGTGTCGTTCACGTGAACGCATCGCGATGACCGCGCTGCGGTCCGGCCGCGCCGCCAGGAATCGTGGAGGCGCGGCCGCGCAGCGTGTCCTCATCGACACGGATTGCGGCGTGGACGATGCAGTGGCAGCCGCGATTCTCCTCAGCAATCCGGCTACCGCGGTTGCGGGAATCGGGACGACGGACGGCAACTGCAGCGCCAGTCAGGCGGCAATTAACGTGACACGCCTGCTCGCATGTGCGGGGTGCGCCGACACGCCGCTGTCGGTGGGCACTCCGTCGCTCCCGCTTCGGACGGTTTCGCCGCATGGTTCTGACGGGTTCGGTGACGTGTACGACCGCAGCATTTCGCCGCGAGCTACCACAGAAAGCCCATCCCAGCGGATCGTTCGGTCCGGTCGTGAGCGTCCCGGGGAGCTTGTCCTGCTCGCCTTAGGTCCGCTTACCAATCTTGCGGCCGCGCTCGATCTCGATGCCAACGCACTGCGGCGTTTTCGCCGCGTCGTGATCTGCGGCGGTATGGGGTTTCGAGACGAAGCTGCTGTTGTGCGTCAGCGATACCCCGAGTACCTCGTCAAAGGAGACACGAACACCGCACTCAACCCGGATGCGACCGAACGCGTAGTGCAGGCGCCGGGCACGTTCACATGGATTGGCATGAATGTGACCGGCCTGTTCCGGTTCAGGGTCGATCGAGTCTGCGCCGAGCCCCCGCGCGACCCGCTAGCGGCCCTTTTGCGTGAAATTCACGGCAAGTACATCGCGCACTGCACGTCTTACTACCGCGCGACAGAGCCGATATTCACCTCCCACGACGGCGTGGCCGCCACGCTTGTAGCGAACCCCTCACTCATCCGGTCTCAGCAGCCAGGCGTCCCGGCGGTGGAGTCACTGCGCTCGGTGAGTAGTTCCCGCCCCGAGCTGTGGGCTCAACACTCCACTGCCCCAGGGTATCCCAAAACCTCCCAGCACCACTTCGTGACAGCAGTCAACGAACGCAAGGTGGCGGACTGCATCGCGGCGGCTTTTCGCGGTGTGCGCGGCGGCCCGCGTACAGTAGACAGTTAGTTGACCCATCAAGCACCGGGAGTGGGATGAGTGAGAACGACCGACTCGGAAGCTACGTCGAGAGCGGTAAGGAATTCACCCGCGATATGCGGTATATCGCTACCCGCATCACGCGGGATGGCCGGGACGGTTACCCCGTAGCGGCCGGCCGTTATCGCCTCGTAGCTGCACGCGCCTGCCCCTGGGCAAATCGCGCCATCATAGTGCGGCGTTTACTCGGTCTGGAGGACGCACTCTCGCTTGGGCTCTGCGGTCCCGTGCATGACGCCCGCAGCTGGACTTTCGATCTCGATCCCGGTGGAGTCGACCCTGTGCTGGGCATCAAGCGTTTGCAGCAGGCTTATTTCGCGCGCTTTCCCGATTATGAGCGCGGGATCACTGTGCCAGCAATCGTGGAGATATCTTCCGGGAAGGTCGTCACCAACGACTTCCCGCAGATGACACTCGACTTTTCCGGTGAATGGTCAGAGTTGCATCGTACTGGCGCTCCCGATCTCTATCCGAGTCAGCACCGCGACGAGATCGACGAGGTGATGGAACTCGTGTTCCGGGACGTCAACAATGGCGTCTACCGGTGCGGGTTTGCGGGCAGCCAGGAAGCGTACGAGGCAGCGTACGACCGGCTGTTCAGTCGCCTCGATTGGCTAAGCGACCGGCTGGAGCGACAGCGCTACCTCGTTGGCGAAACGATCACTGAGGCCGATGTGCGCCTGTTCACCACCCTCATCCGTTTCGATGCGGTTTACCACGGCCATTTCAAGTGCAACGAGCGAAAGCTGACGGAGTATCCGGTGCTCTGGGCGTACACAAAGGATCTGTTCCAGACACCGGGTTTCGGGGACACTATCGATTTCGGTCAGATCAAGGACCACTACTACATCGTCCACACGGACATCAATCCCACCCGGATCGTTCCCAAGGGACCGAGTATCGCTGGGCTACTTGGCTCGCACCACCGTGCGGAACTCGGTGGCCGGCCGTTCGGTGACGGCACCGCGCCGCCACCGGTCCGGGCGAGTGAAGCGCCGTCCCCACTCCGCTGAACCTCCGATAGCGAGCACGTCAACCGCAATTACTGATTGTCAGACCGCGCGAGTACCGTCACGCACAATGCCAAACCACAGGACTCTGCCCGTAACGCAGGGATGGCTGCGGCGCCTTATAGCGCAATGCCTGCAGCATCGCCTGCTGGTCGCTGGTGCGCTTGGCGCAACGTTTCTCGCGGTGGGCATTGAGGTTGCGGTGCCGTTGGTGACGAAACAAGTCGTCGATGCGGCTATGGAGGCAAACACGGGCGTGGTGGGGGTTGCTGCGATCGCGCTGGTCGCGATGGCGGTGGTCCGGTTCGGTGGCCAGTTCGTGCGCCGGATGCTGGCGGGCCGGCTGTCACTCGACGTTCAGCACGACTTGCGCCTCGAACTGTTGTCGGCGCTGCAGCGCCTCGACGGAAAGCGCCAGGACGAAATCAGCACCGGGCAGGTGGTTTCGCGTTCGATCAGTGACCTCCAGCAAGTGCAAGGGCTGCTCGCGATGGCTCCGCTCGCAGCAGGAGCAGCGCTACAGCTAGTTCTGTCGCTCGGCGCGATGGCGTACCTATCGGTACCGCTCACGTTCTTCGTGTTAGCCGTCGCGCCCGCGATCTGGCTGACCGTCCGCCATTACCGGCAGCGGCTGTATGCGTCCACCTGGTCGGCTCAGCAGCGTGCCGCCGACGTCGCACAGCATGTCGAAGAGACTGTGACCGGTGTTCGGGTGGTCAAGGGATTCGGCCAGGAGTCGCGTATGGTCGACACATTGCGTGGACTGGCGCGCACACTCTATGGCGAACGGATGCGGTCGGCACGGATCAACGCCCGCTTCACACCCACCATGACCGCTATCCCCCAGCTCGGACTGGTGCTCGTCATTGCAGCTGGCAGCCTATTTGCGCTTCGCGGAACAATCACAATAGGAACGTTCCTGGCCTTCGCCGCATATCTCACCGCAATGACCGGGATCGCGCGTCTACTTTCAGGTCTGATAGTCACGGCGCAGCTGTCCCATGCCGCTGTCGAGCGAGTATTCGATGTCATCGACACAGAACCACACGTCAGCGAACCGCGGCATCCACAACCGCTGCCGACAGGGTCGCTCGGCATCGAATTCCGTCACGTGCGCTTTGGGTTTGACCCTGATACACCTGTGCTGTCCGGCCTATCACTGCGAGTGGAACCGGGCGAGTGCGTAGCTCTCGTTGGCCGCCCCGGCAGCGGGAAATCTACACTGGCTCAGCTCATCCCGCGTTTCTATGCTCCCGACGACGGTACTGTGACCGTTTTCGGCAGTGGTCACCGCGTGAACGTCGGGGACGTGCACCCAGCGGAGTTACGTCAAAGCATCGCCGTCGCATTTGACGAGCCGTTCCTGTTTTCCGACACGATCGCGGCGAACATCGCGCTCGGTGATCCGGATGCGACCGCCTCTGACATTCGAGAGGCAGCTAACTGCGCACAGGCATTCGAGTTCATCGATGAGCTTGGCGAGGGGTTCGGCACCAGGGTCGGTGAGCGGGGCCTCACTCTGTCTGGCGGTCAGCGCCAGCGCATCGCTCTTGCGCGCGCACTCTTCGCGCGTCCTCGCATCCTTGTGCTTGACGACGCGACCTCAGCGGTCGACGCTATGACAGAATCTCGAATTCTCGCCGCGCTGCGCGGCCAGACCACTCCACGGCCGACCATCATCACGATCGCGCACCGCAGGTCTTCGCTGCGACTAGCCGACCGGATCGCGGTTCTCGATAACGGCCGAATCGTGGATGTCGGCACCGAAACCGAACTGCTCGAAAGATGCGCGCTCTTCCGTGAACTCATGGCGACGGATATGGATGAGCACCATGCTCGGGCCAGTAGTCGCGCCGCGACTCCCGCGCACTCAATCGAGGCAGCCGCCCCCGGCATGGACTCCTTGTGGAGTCGGGTACCTCCCCAGGCCGCTCCGCCCGATGGTGACCGCCCGGAATTGCGTGCCGCACTGCGCGCGTTGCCCGCAGTGCGGGACGCACCACCTGAAGGGCGGGTCATTCCCGCGACGTCCACGAGTTTCCGCCTCGCAGAGACGCTGCGCCCCGTCCGATATCTGCTGGCTGCGGCGATCGCATTGCTCGCAATCGACGCGGCCACCACCATGCTGCTCCCTACGGCAGCACGCATCGCGATCGACAGCGGGGTTCTCGATGACCGCGCCGGGATGATCATGTGGGCAGTCATCGCGGGAATCGGCCTTGTGGTGGCAGGATGGGCAGCGGCCTGGGGTATGACACTGCTGACCGCACGCGCAGGCGAACGCATTCTTTTCAACTTGCGTGTGCGCAGTTTTGCACACTTGCAGCGCCTTGGGATGGACTACTACGAACGGGAACGCTCTGGACGCATCCTCACCCGGATGACGACCGATATTGACGCGCTATCGACCTTTTTGCAAACCGGCCTCGCGACGGCGGTAGTGAGCGTGCTGATGCTCGTCGGCGTGTCCACCGCACTGCTTGTGACAGGCGTCGCGCTCGCGGGAATCGCGCTCGTCGTCCTGCCCATATTGATTGCTGCCACAGTGGTATTCAGGCGGGTATCGAGCGCAGCATATACGCAGGCACGCGAACGAATTTCGACAGTGAATGCAGACTTCCACGAGAATGTCGCCGGCTTGCGGACCTCTCAGGCGTACAACCGCGAGGCACACGCGGCCGAACGGTTCGCCCGCAGCGCTGATCAGTACCGCAGAAGCAGGATGCGCGCCCAGCGGGCAATAGCGCTGTACTTCCCGGGCATCGCACTGCTCAGTGACCTTGCCCTCGCAATCGTTCTGTTTGCAGGCGCACATCGCATTGCCGACGGGACGACATCGCCGGGGGTTCTGGTCGCGTTTGTGCTGTACCTCGGACTGCTTTTCACACCCATCCAGCAGCTGTCACAGGTGTTCGACGGCTACCAGCAGGCCCGCGTCGGTCTTCGCAGGATCGCGGACCTGCTGCGCACCCCCGAATCCCTGCATTCGCGCGCACCAGACGCGCTCCTACCGGTCGGGGAACGAACACAGGGTGCGTTCGAGTTCGACGCAGTCTGCTTCAGCTACCCGGGCACGGCCGCGGAAACACCGGCACGTGCGGCGGCGGTGCTAGGCGACGTCGACATCACGCTGCCGCCAGGGAGCACGACGGCACTCGTTGGCCCGACCGGCGCCGGGAAATCCACGATTGTGAAGTTGCTTGCGCGGTTCTACGACCCAGTCTCCGGTGCGGTTCGGGCCAGCGGCGTCGACATCCGGGATTTCGCCCTAAGCGAATACCGGACCAAGCTCGGAATTGTTCCGCAGGAACCGCACCTTTTTACTGGTGATGTCGCAAGTAATATCGCGTTCGCGCGACCGGGCGCGCCACCCGAAGCCATTGAACAAGCTGCCGCCGAAGTGGGAGCTCTAGAAATGGTCGCTCGGCTGCCGCACGGGATGCATGAGCCTGTCGGTGAAGGAGGGCGCGGCCTGTCTTCGGGAGAGCGGCAGCTCATTGCGCTCGCCCGGGCCGCGCTCGCCGCTCCGGATCTGATGCTGCTCGATGAAGCAACCGCGTCACTCGATCCGGCGACCGAGAACCTCGTTCTGCGCGCGAGCGAACGGCTCTTATCATCGCGCACGTCGGTAGTGGTGGCGCACCGCCTTGAAACCGCCGCGCGCGCGGACCGCATACTAGTAGTTGACTCGGGAGCAATCATCGAAGCTGGCACCCACGAGGAACTGCGCGAGCGTGGCGGGATCTACGCGAATCTGTGGGAATCCTCCCAATCGCCCTCCGCAAGCCTCACCGTCAGACGAGAATGCGATCGGGGAGTCGGTAACCAATCCGTAGCAGTGAGGGACTAACGTGCCAAACAGGTACACACTCCGGCGAGGGACTAGCCTCTATGTGGGAGGCGCTAAGTCGGCGATCAAGAGGGAAACGAGGCGAGAACGGCCGTGACCAGCAGTTCACTTTCACAGTTCGGACAGAACGAGTGGTTGGTCGAAGAGATGTACCAGCGATACAAGGACGACCCTTCGTCCGTGGATCCAGCCTGGCACGACATCCTCAAAGACTACAAGCCCGGCGACACCGCTTCTAACAGTTCTGCCACGCAAAAGACGGCCACCGCCACCAGCACCGCGCCGACCAAGAGCAAAGCCGCGCCAACCAAGCCTGCGGCGAAACCAGAGGCATCGAAACCAGAGGCTAGCAAGCCTGCGGCGCGCACGGCGCCTGCGAAGTCCGCCCAGCCCGCTGCCGGGGAGTCAGCCGAGGGATCGAAGGTGCTTCGCGGTGTGGCCGCCACAGTGGCCCGTAACATGAACACCTCCCTGACGATCCCCACGGCCACGAGCGTTCGCGCGGTACCCGCGAAGGCCATGATCGACAATCGCCAAGTCATCAACAACCACCTGGCTCGGACCCGCGGCGGCAAAATTTCGTTCACGCATCTACTCGGCTACGCCATCGTGGAAGCGATCAAGAGCTACCCGAATATGAACCGCCACTACGCGGAAGTTGACGGGAAGCCAAACCTCGTAACTCCGCCGCACACCAACCTCGGCCTGGCGATCGACCTTCCGGGCAAAGATGGCAGCCGGACTCTCGTGGTCGCAGCGATCAAAAAGTGCGAGACCATGAATTTCCTGCAGTTCTGGCACGCGTACGAAGACCTCGTCCGCCGTGCGCGGGACGGCAAACTTACTGCTGAAGACTTCCAGGGCGTCACTATCTCGCTGACTAACCCCGGAACAATCGGAACGGTTCACTCAGTTCCTCGCCTCATGCAGGGCCAAGGCGCGATCATCGGTGCCGGCGCAATGGAATACCCCGCGGAGTTTCAGGGCGCTAGCGAAGAGAAGATCGCGGACCTCGGTGTGGGCAAACTAATGACCCTCACGTCGACTTACGATCACCGGATCATCCAGGGGGCGGAGTCAGGCGAGTTCCTGCGGAAGATCCACACCCTGATCCTCTCCGACGAGTTCTACGACGAGATCTTCACTGCACTCGGCATCCCGTATGAGCCGATTCGCTGGAGCCGTGACATTCCGCCCGGCGCGATCGACAAGAACACACGGGTCCTTCAGCTCATCGCCGCTTACCGGCATCGCGGCCATCTCATGGCCGACACCGACCCGCTGCGGTACAACGTTGAGACGCTGGCTAGCCACCCCGACCTGAACGTGAAGACGCACGGGCTCACGCTGTGGGATCTCGACCGCGAGTTCACGGTCGGCGGGTTTGCCGGCCGTGAACGAATGAAACTGCGCGACATCCTTGGTGTGCTCCGCGACTCGTATTGCCGGAAGATCGGCGTCGAATACATGCACATCCTCGAACCCGAGCAGCTTCAGTGGCTGCAAGAGCGGGTTGAGGTCAAGCATCAGAAGCCGCCAGTGGCGGAACAGAAGTACATCCTGTCGAAGCTCAACGCGGCAGAGGCTTTCGAAACGTTCCTCCAGACGAAATACGTTGGCCAGAAACGCTTCTCACTCGAAGGCGCTGAATCAGTCATTCCGATGATGGACGCCGTCATTGACCGCGCTGCCGAGCACAGCTTGGACGAGGTCGTTGTCGGCATGCCGCACCGCGGCCGTCTCAATGTCCTCGCGAACATCGTCGGCAAACCGTACTCCCAGATCTTCACGGAGTTCGAGGGCAACATGAACCCGGCGCAGGCGCACGGTTCCGGCGACGTGAAATACCATCTCGGTGCGTCTGGCACGTATATCCAGATGTTCGGCGACAACGACATCACCGTGTCGCTCACCGCGAACCCGTCGCATCTCGAAGCGGTGAACCCAGTATTGGAGGGGCTCGTCCGCGCCAAGCAGGACATGCTCGACAAGGGTGACAGCGGTTTTACCGTGGTGCCACTGCTGCTGCACGGGGACGCTGCGTTCGCTGGTCAGGGTGTCGTCGCTGAAACGCTGAACCTCGCGATGCTCCGCGGCTATCGGACCGGCGGTACGGTGCACATCGTCGTCAACAACCAGGTCGGCTTCACAACACGTCCCGAACACTCACGTTCGAGTGAGTACTGCACGGACGTCGCGAAGATGATCGGTGCTCCGATCTTCCACGTCAACGGTGATGACCCCGAAGCGTGCGTGTGGGTTGCGCAACTGGCAGTCGACTTCCGGCAGAAGTTCAACAAAGACGTCGTTATCGACCTCATCTGCTACCGCCGCCGCGGTCACAATGAGGGCGACGACCCGTCGATGACACAGCCGCGCATGTACGACTTGATCGACACCAAGCGCAGCGTTCGCAAGACTTACACGGAGGCCCTCATCGGCCGTGGCGATATCTCGCTTAAAGAAGCTGAAGACGCGTTGCGCGACTATCAGGGACAGCTCGAACGTGTCTTTAACGAGGTCAGGGAACTGGAGAAGTACCCGCCCGCGCCGAGCCCAACCATCGAAGAAGACCAGGTGCTCCCCACCAACGTGCAGACTTCGGTCGACATCGATGTGGTTCACAAAATCGGTGATCTGCACGTCACGATGCCTGAGGGCTTTACGCCGCATCCGCGCGTCAAACCGGTGTTCGAGCGACGCTATGAGATGACGCGGAACGGTAGCATCGACTGGGCCTTTGGTGAACTCATCGCCTTTGGCTCCTTGGTGGAAGAAGGCCGGACCGTGCGCTTGGCCGGTCAGGACTCACGCCGCGGTACGTTCACCCAGCGCCACTCAGTGATCATCGACCGCAAGACCGAGGCTGAGTACTGCCCGATCGCTGCTCTCGCCGAGGACAATGGCGGAAAGTTCATGGTTTATGACTCGGCGCTCACCGAGTTTGCGGGCCTGGGTTTCGAGTACGGCTACTCCGTCGGTGACCCCCATGCGCTCGTCCTATGGGAGGCTCAGTTCGGCGATTTCGTCAACGGTGCCCAAACCATCATCGACGAGTTCATTTCGTCGGGCGAGGCGAAATGGGGTCAGCTGTCGAATGTCGTCATGCTGCTCCCCCACGGCCACGAAGGCCAGGGCCCGGACCACACATCGGGACGCATCGAGCGGTGGCTGCAACTTTGCGCCGAAGGTTCGATGACGGTCGCGGTCCCATCAACGCCAGCGAACTACTTCCACCTGCTTCGCCGGCATGCGAAGGGCGGCATGCATCGGCCGCTCGTGGTCTTCACACCCAAGTCCATGCTCCGCAACAAGGCTGCCGTCAGCCCCGTTGATGACTTCACGACTGGGAAGTTCCGCAGCGTGCTGGACGACCCGACGCTCGTTGGCACCTCTGACGAGCGGCGTTCGAAGGTCACGAAGATCCTGCTGTGCAGCGGCAAGCTGTACTACGAACTTGCTGCGAAGCAGAAGAAGGACGATCGGGAAGACGTTGCAGTTGTCCGTATCGAGCAGCTATACCCGGTTCCGCGACACCGCCTCCGCGAAGCAATCGCGAACTATCCCAACGTGAAGGAATTCCGCTGGGTCCAGGAAGAGCCTGCTAACCAGGGTGCATGGCCATTCTTCGGGCTGAACCTGCCTGAAGTATTGCCAGACGTGTTCCCCAAGCTGCGGCGCGTGTCGCGACGCTCAATGTCGGCACCTTCTTCTGGTTCGAGCAAGGTGCACGCTGTAGAGCAGCAGCAACTCCTTGACGAGGCATTCGAGTAACTGGCTGCAGTACGACCGAAACAGACGCACGGGCAACGCCGGTGCGTCTGTTTCGCTTTTCGCGCGTGGAAGCCGGGCCGGTTCAGCCCGCGTCGGGCAACTCGGACTCCAGCGAGCCGGTGAATCCGGGGAAAAACTGTTCGAGTACCTCACTACTGCCCAGCATGGGAGCGAGCACGACGCCGGGCAGAGCGCCCGTGAGCAGTTCGAGAATCTCCTCGCGCTCTACGGACTGCTCGTGAAGCCAGCGAATCACTGTCTCCTCAACCAGCGCGATCCAGCCGCGCACCGCAAAATCCAGGAGTGGACTGTGTTCAATGCCGAGAGAGGGCATGATGCCGAGAATCAGCCGAACGATCTTGCTGCGTGACGCGTCGACTGCGCCCGCCATACCGGGGACGTCGCTGAGCCCGCCACGCAACATCGAAATGTACAGATGGGGCGCGCGCTCAACGAAGTCGATGTACCGGTCCAAGGATGCGCGAAGCGTTTCTACGGGTGTCAGCGACAGATCCGGCTGGACCGCAGCAACGAGCTGCTCCCCGGCGTTGCGCACGAGCGCGGCCTGAAACTCGAGCTTCGAACCAAAATAGTGAAACAGCAGGCCTTTTGACACACCCGCCTCTTCGGCGATGTCTTCGACCGAGACCTCTTCGATGGGCTTGCGAGAGAGCAGCTCCATACCTAGCTCAATGAGCTGAGCGCGCCGTTGCTCGGGCGAGAGTCGGGTACGTTTTGAACCGGCCATAGGTGCCATTGTAGTTATTGACCGCAATTCAGCAACCCTATTGACTCATACTCAGTAGCGGGTTATCGTCGTTGTCATGACAGTGAGGTCTGAAAAATCGGGTACAAAAACTGCGGCGCGCCACGTCGACGTTGCCGTGATCGGCAGTGGGTTCTCCGGACTCGGCGCCGCCATCAAGCTGAAGGAACTCGGCACCCACTCCTATATCGTTCTTGAGCGCGGCGCTGAGGTCGGCGGCACCTGGCGTGACAACACCTATCCTGGTGCTGCCTGTGACGTTCCGTCGCAGCTGTACTCGTATTCCTTCGCGCCCGGTGACTGGTCGCGATCTTTCTCCCGTCAGCCGGAGATCCAGGCGTACCTGCGCAACGTCGCGCAGGAGGCCGGGGTGCTCGACAACCACCTTTTTAACTGCGAGGTCAATGAAGCTCGCTGGGATGAAGCTGCCGCACAGTGGGTGGTCGAGACCTCCCAGGGCCGGGTGACCGCACGCTTCCTCATCTCCGGTGTCGGTGCACTCTGCGAACCCGCACTGCCCGACATCCCCGGTATCGAGTCGTTTAGCGGTGAAATGTTCCACTCAGCGCGGTGGGATCATTCGGCCGACCTCAAGGGCAAACGCGTCGCCGTGATCGGAACTGGCGCGTCAGCGATCCAGATTGTCCCCGCTATTGCCCCTGACGTTGCTCATCTGGACGTATATCAGCGCACCGCCCCATGGGTGCTCCCCCGCTTCGACCGCCCGTACTTCGGCATTGAGCGCTGGGCCCTTCGCCATGTTCCAGGCTTGCAGCGGCTCGCCCGTGCCGGAATCTACGCAGCCCGCGAAACTCAGGTGGTTGGTCTCGCGAAGGCACCCAAACTGATGGCCGGCCTCCAAGCACTCGCGCAGGGCATGATTTACGCGCAGATTCGCAATCCAGAGCTGCGCGCAAAGGTCACTCCTGACTTCCGCATCGGCTGCAAGCGCATGCTGATCTCGAACGCCTACTACCCGGCCCTTGATCGTGAGAATGTGGACCTCGTAACCGACCGGATCGCGGAGGTTCGCGAAAACTCGGTCGTCACAGCTGACGGTACTGAGCGCGAAATCGATGCTCTCATCATCGCGACGGGCTTCCACGTTACGGATTCGCCCATGTTCGCGGGCATCTTCGGACGTGACGGCCGTTCCCTCGCTGCCGTTTTCGAGGAGAACGGGATGCAGGGGTACAAGGGCACCACGGTGGCGGGTTTCCCCAATCTCTTCTTCCTTGTCGGGCCGAACACTGGCCTCGGCCACACTTCGATGGTTTTCATGATCGAATCGCAACTCAACTACGTTGTCGACGCGCTCAAGACGATCAAGCGTGACAACATCGCGACATTCGAGGTCAGCCCGGAGGCACAAGCCAGCTACAACGCCTCCCTGCAGGAGCAGCTGAAGCCCACAGTGTGGATGACGGGCGGCTGCGCGAGCTGGTACCTCGACAAGCACGGTAACAACACAACGTTGTGGCCTGGCTTCACATTCTCCTTCCGTTCCATGCTCAAGAACTTCGACGCCGAGAACTACGGCATCACCGTCATGGCGGACACCCCCGAAACACGCACTCCCGCACAGGCCGAACCCGCCACTGCGGCTACCGGAAAGAAAGCGAGCCGATGAGCAAGTTCGAAGGCAAAGTTGCCGTCATCACTGGCGCAGGTTCGGGCATTGGGCGCGCGCTTGCCCTCCAGCTTGCCCGCGAAGGCGCCAAGCTGGCGATCTCGGACGTGAACATCATCGGGCTTGACGAGACAGCCGCGGCGGCAAGAGCCCTTGGGGCCGAGGTGCACACTGCGACACTCAATGTCGCCGAGCGCGAAGCAGTCCTCACCTACGCGGACGACGTCGCACGGCATTTCGGAACAGTCAACATGATTTTTAACAACGCTGGTATCGCCTACACCGGCGACGTTGAGGTCAGCGAGTTCAAAGACATCGAGCGCATCATGGACGTCGACTTCTGGGGTGTCGTCAACGGAACGAAGGCGTTTCTCCCGCATCTCATCGCGTCAGGCGATGGCCATGTCGTCAACATTTCGAGCTTGTTCGGACTCGTCGCGATTCCTTCGCAGTCCGCGTACAACTCTGCGAAGTTCGCCGTGCGCGGCTTCACCGAAGCGCTTCGCATGGAGATGATCACGAACGGGCATCCGGTGAAGGTGACGTGTGTGCACCCTGGTGGCATCAAAACCGCGATCGCCAGAACTGCAACCGCTGCCGAGGGCACCGATGCGGCGTCGCTGGGTGAGTTCTTCGACAAGCGGCTCGCGCGGACCAGCCCAGAGGCGGCGGCACGCCGCATCCTCACCGATGTGCGCCGCAACCGGGCACGCTGCCTTATCGGACTCGACGCACGCGCGCTGGACCTGTTTCAGCGCATCACCGGCTCAGGTTATCAACGATTCTTCGCCGCGACCGCGGGGAGGATCATGAAGCAGGCCGGCCAGGCAAGCAAGGTCTCGTAAGCAGCACTGAAAAACGTGGAGCGCTTACCTCGCAATGAGGTAAGCGCTCCACGTTTTTCGCGTATCTAGGCTACGCCGTCCTGCTTTGCGGCACGTGCGACTGCCTCCGCGACCGCGGGGGCGACGCGCGGGTCCAGCGGGCTCGGCACGATCTTCTGCGGGGAAAGCTCATCACCGACCACTGAGAGGATCGCTTCGGCCGCCGCGATTTTCATACTCTCGGTGATGCGGCGCGCTCCCACATCCAGCGCGCCTCGGAAAACACCGGGAAACGCGAGGACGTTGTTGATCTGGTTTGGATAGTCGCTGCGCCCTGTAGCGACCACTGCCGCGTGTCTCGCGGCCGCCTCGGGGTGAATCTCTGGATCGGGGTTAGAAAGCGCGAACACGATCGAGTTCGGCGCCATCGTTGCGATCAGTGCCTCCGGGACCTTGCCTGCAGACACGCCCAGGAAAACATCTGCACCGTCGAGGGCCTCCGCAATGCCACCGGTGCGGCGCGCCGGGTTCGTGCGCGCGGCGAGATCAGCCTTAACGCCGTTCAGATCAGCACGGCCTGGCTCCACGATGCCCTTTGAATCGAGCACGATGACGTCATCGATGCCTGCAGCGAGAAGGATGTTCGCGCAGGCCACCCCGGCTGCGCCGGCCCCGGCGATCACCACTCGCATGGGCGCGAGTTCCCGGCCCAGCGCGCGTGCAGCCCCGTTGAGCGCAGCCAGGACCACAATCGCCGTTCCGTGCTGATCATCGTGCATTACTGGGCAGTCGAGCGCCTCGATCACGCGCTGTTCGATGTCAAAGCACCGTGGTGCGGAAATGTCCTCGAGGTTGACAGCGCCGAACGAGGGGCGCAATCGCACGAGGGTCTCGACGATCTCGTCGGGGTCTTTGGTGTCGAGCACAATCGGGATAGAGTCCAGCCCGGCGAACGACTTGAAGAGTGCCGCTTTGCCTTCCATCACGGGCAGTGACGCCCGCGGACCGATGTCGCCCAAGCCTAGTACCGCGCTTCCGTCACTGACGACGGCCACCAGACGGCTCGTCCAGGTGTAGCGCGCGGCTAGCGTCTCGTCAGCCGCGATCGCGCGGGAAACTTGCGCAACACCCGGCGTGTACGCGATGGAAAGCGCGCGCTGACTGTCGAGCGGCGCGGTAATCTCTACTGAAAGTTTGCCCCCCTCATGGCTTTCAAAAATCTCCTCTTCGGTGATGGGGCCCGACCCAGCCTGGGCTCCAGCATCACCACCGCGGGGGCGGTCCGAAACGGTGGACACGTCAGCTACTCCTGCACAATCACGACCGCTGCAGCCGCAGGGCTGGGTGCGGTCTCTCAAATCCGAAGCCGGGCGCACCGGCCTTCGGCAAACTGCGATCATCTGACACTACCCGCGTTGCCAGTTGGGCGTGCACGGTCCTGGCAGACCCGTTGGTGACGTGTCAGGCTGCGGCGCAGAACGAAAGATCTAGACCGGTAACGCTGGTTATGAGACTCGCCGCTAAAGGGATCAACCCCGGCGCCATCACACTACGCGTACCTGCTGCTTTGCCACGGCGGTAGCAGTGGAACAAGCACTCACAGTCTGCCACCGCCGTCACCGTGCGATCAACCTGACGCAGTGTCCGCGAGCTGTTCACCACTGCGTGCGCACGCTCACTGTGAAAGTCGCGTCGCTGTGAGCCCCCGCTGATCAGGGACCTCTCAGCTCCACCACTGCGTGAAGAGGACGGTGCTGACAAGAGTGATTACGATCACGCTCCACAGCAGCGCACGCATTCCGCGGCTGCGGTCTGCCGCCACCTGGGCGGTACACGCGATAATTGCGCCCGTGACGTGCCAGGCCACCGAACCCGATCCGGGTCCGGCGAGACCACGTTCCGGGGCAAAATGGCTCACGACGGCAACGACAGCGGTGAGAATCAGCAAGCCCCCAGCGAACAGTCCAGCAACCCAGCGAAGGAAACGGACGAGGATACCGTCCCGGCGTGCGTAAGAATGCGGGCTCTCGGCGTGCTGAGGGCTGCGCAAGAATTCCTGGGAACCCTGCGGGGCCCAGTACCCCTGATAGTCCTGTGAGGGTGGGTAATTCCCGTAGCTCGACACCCTAGCCGCCTGACTCCCTTGTGGTCACACCGCCCAAAACGGGGCGCTGCCGCCTAACGCTGCACAACGCCGACTCCGGTACCAGCAGCAACGATCGCGTCGAATTGCTCGGACTGCGTCGTGTGCTCCCCCAGCCGGACATGCTTATTCGCGCCATGATAGTCGGATGATCCGGTGGTGATCAGGGCGTACTGTTCGGCAATGCTGAGAAGCAGTTTCCGGTCAGCTGCGGAATGGTCGGTGTGGCTGACCTCGAGCCCGGCGAGGGCACCCGAAGCGGCCAGTTCTTCGATGTGAGCGACATCGAGAAGCCTCCCGCGCGCTCGCGCACGCGCGTGCGCGAGAACTGGGACGCCCCCGGCTTCACGGACCATCCGAACGGCGCTGTCGAGATCAGTGTCATCCATGCGGACGTAGTACGGCCCGCGCGGCGAAAGATGATAATTGAACGCCTCAGGTACTGAGTTGACGACACCAGCGCTGACCAGCGCCCGCGCCAGGTGCGGCCGCCCCACGGCAGGGCCAGCCTCCGCGAATAGCTGATCCGTGTCGATCGGCACGCCGTCAGCACGCATGCGCTCAGCCATCACCCTGATCCGCGTCCGGCGTGCGTCTCGCAGCCGCTTGCGCTCATTAGCCAGTGCCGGGTGGTCAGGATTAAAGAGGTAGGCAAGCAGATGCACGGAAACCGGGTAGCCGTCCTCGCCCCGTCCCACACAGGACATCTCCATGCCCCGCACGAGGGCCATTCCCGACGGAAGAGCTGCCAGGGCCGCATCCCAGGCAGCGGTGGTGTCATGGTCAGTCACTGCCAGGACGTCTAGCTCAGCTGCGGCGGCGTTGCGCACTAGCGCCGCGGGGGTGTCTGTCCCATCGGACGCTGTGGTGTGCGTGTGAAGATCAATGCGCCTCATCACGTAAATCCTCCCACGCCGTGCGTCACGACATGCGCACCGCGGAGCGCGCCGGGTCGGCAGTGTCGATCGAAGCTTCCTTCCATGCCTCCCGGAGAGCGGCGACCCCGCGCAGACGGACCCACGCGGCCTCCGTCGCCGTGACAGGGACTGCTTCAAAGAACTCGACTGCCGACATCGGCTCGCTGAGCGTCAGCGGAGCGATATCGCAGGGGCCGAGCACCACCGCGGTGAAAGCGGATCCCGGCCACAGCGGCTCGCTGAGGTCGACTAGCGAGTCCGCAGCGAGCACGAGCCCGTCGACCGACGGCGACGCCGCGAGAACCGCCAGGGGACGCAGCACCTGGTCGACACCTCCGCGCAGCCGCATAAGTATCTCCGCGCGCGGCCCGCGCACCGGATCTGCCATGAGATCTGCCGGGTCGCCCATCGGGTGCTGACTGCATCCACTGGTCACGTAGTAGACCAGCCCTTGCGGATCGCCGCCTGCCGGTCCGTAGCGCAGCACCTCGATCGGCTCGACACCGAGGAACGTCACGGAGGCGGCAACGGGATCACCGAGGTTCAGCTCGGTCGTAACGTGAGCACGCACTCTCGCCGGGATATCGCGCAGCGCCATCGTCAGTAGTCACCCGCAAGCCGGGCCAGCAGATCGCGGCCCTGTTCAGCCGACTTGGGGTTGCACAGAACGTCGTATCTGCCGGCAACAAGCTGCATGGTCGACTGAAAATCGCGCTGGCCGCGCGAGGCCGCATACTGCACCGCTTGCATAACTACCCAGAAGAGCACGCCAAAGAAGATGCCTGTAACGAGCGGCTCGAGAAGTTGTCCGGTGAAGATGCCGATGAGCAAACCGATGAAAACGCCGATCCACGCGCCTGTCACCACTGCGCCGCCGATCACTCGCGGCCAATTCAGACGGCCAGTCACTCGCTCGACCTGCATGAGATCGACTCCGACGATAGTTACATCCTGTACTGGGAACTGCTGATCGGACAGGTAATCCACAGCACGCTGGGCCTCCGCGTAGGTCGGATACGCACCAATCGGCCATCCAGTTGGCGGGGTGGGCAGCCCGAAATTCTTGGCCCCGCGCAGCGGGCTTGTCATCGTCGCTCTCCTCGGAAGTGTGCGGCGTTCTACCTAGATAACGCATGACCAGAGCGAGAAGTGCCGGGCCGTGCTCAACTGTGACTCTAATCCCACGCTCACCCAGCGCGGCGATTGTTACGACGCCAGGCATGCACACGGTACGCGACAGTTCCTGAGAGTTCCGGCCCGCGCTGGGCCGATTCACCCATTCGGTGCGCAGAGATCGGTGTCGACTATGTAAAGTTAGTCACGTTTTGACAACGAACGTGAGGATTTTCGCCCGTGCCGACGAAGAAACGCCGCGCGACGAAGCGCAACCGCAGGGGTAGCGTTCTCGCTATGGCGGGGTTGCTCCCAGCAGGATTGTTCGGAGTTGCCGCCGCATCTGACCTCGAATACTCAGACAGTGCAGCTCAGGCTGCGCATGAAGTCGAGATCAGCCATGCGGCCACCGCCGCGTCATACACCCCAGCCACAGTGGGAATGGTCGCGCCTGTCCAGCGCAATCCAACGGTTCTCCGCAGCCCGCAAACAGTGGCTGCTGATGCAATCGCGCGACAAGCAGGTGAAGACTTACTAGAGGGCCTCAATCTTGCCGTCGGTGATGCCCTCAACGGCGCCACCGTGAACCTCGGCGCGTTCCGGATTCCCGCTGTGATGCTGGAGGCCTACAAGAAGGCCGCAGCGCAGATGACGGCGTTGCGTCCCGGCTGCGGGATCGAGTGGACGCTGCTCGCCGGTATCGGCCACGTGGAGTCCGGACACGCGTCAGGCGGCGCGGTCGACGTCAATGGCCGCACACTGCGGCCTATTCTGGGTCCGCGTCTGGACGGCACCACCCCGAACACCGCGGTTATCCGGGACACTGACAATGGCGAACTTGACGGTGATCCGCAGTTCGACCGTGCCGTGGGACCAATGCAGTTCATTCCGAGCACGTGGCGTATGTACGCCTCGGACGGCAACGGTGATGGCAACTCCGATCCGCACAACATCTACGACGCGACCGTCGCTGCCGCAAAGTACCTTTGCGACGCCGGTGGTGACCTCACGGTGCCCGGTAACCAGGAACGTGCGATTCTCCGTTACAACGCTTCACGCAGCTACCTGAACAATGTGCGCAACTGGGCGGTGGCGTACGCGACTGGCGTCCTGCCGACACCGACCGATCTACCACCGGCCGGTGACCTGCCGTGGGAGCTGCCTGACCCATCAGCCGGGCAGGATCGCGATCCGATGGCCGCGCTGCTCGACGAGCTTCGCCGGGAAGACGAAGACGACGAGGACGACGACGCCACCGAGGAGGAGACCCGAGACGACGAGCGGCCGCGCAACCCGCTCGAAGAGCTCGCGGATATGCTGCCGCCACCGCCGCAAGTGCCATGTGTGCTGTTCTGCGCGCCGCCGCCACCCCCGCAGGATGCACCGCCGCCACCCCCGCAGGATGCGCCCGCACCACTGATTCCGGGCCTGCCGGACCTGCGGTTGCCACTGCCATGATCGTGTCCGCCCCCAGCGCACCTAGGCGAGTCGTCGTCTGCTGGGGGCGGCGCCTATGATCGAGGGTGATGTCATCACTTACTGAATCGGCCATCCGGTCAGCGCTTGCCCGGGTACAGGATCCTGAGATCCGTAAGCCCATTACTGACCTCGGCATGGTGAAAAACATCGACATCTCGCACGACGGAGATGTCGAGATTGGTATTTACCTGACTGTGTCTGGGTGCCCGATGCGCTCTGAAATCGAGAATCGCGTCACCGCAGCCGCCGCGGACGTCGCCGGCGTCCGGAATGTTCAGGTCACACTCGATGTGATGAGCGATGAGCAGCGCAGCGAACTACGCAAGAAGCTGCGCGGTGACGCCAGCGAGCCGGTAATCCCGTTCGCCCAGCCGGACTCACTTACGCGGGTCTACGCAGTCGCATCGGGAAAGGGCGGGGTCGGGAAGTCTAGTGTGACGGTGAACCTCGCCGCCGCCCTAGCGGCACGCGGACTCTCCGTCGGTGTGCTCGACGCGGATATCTACGGACATTCGATTCCTCGCATGCTTGGCACTGACGCGAAGCCCACCCAGGTCGAGCGGATGATCCTGCCGCCGATCTCGCACGATGTGAAGCTTATCTCGATCGCCCAGTTCACGACGGGCAATGTGCCCGTTGTATGGCGCGGTCCCATGCTCCATCGTGCGCTGCAGCAATTTCTCGCCGACGTCTTCTGGGGCGATCTCGACGTGCTGCTGCTTGATCTGCCACCGGGAACGGGTGACATCGCAATCTCGGTCGCCCAGCTCATCCCTGGTGCGGAAATCCTCGTCGTGACAACCCCGCAGCAGGCTGCAGCCGAGGTCGCCGAACGTGCTGGCGCCATCGCACTTCAGACGCATCAGCGGGTCGCGGGCGTGATCGAGAACATGTCGTGGCTTGAACTGCCTGATGGCACCCGAATGGACGTTTTCGGCTCTGGTGGCGGGCAAACCGTCGCGGAGCAGCTCACCACCTCAATTGGCGCGAAGGTGCCGCTGCTCGGTCAGGTGCCCCTGGACCCCGCGGTTCGCGAGGGGGGCGATGCGGGAACGCCGATCGTTCTCAGTGCACCGGAGTCGGCGGCAGGCGCCGCACTGCTCGGTATCGCTGAGAAGCTGGCTGTCCGGCAGCGAGGGCTCGCGGGCATGTCCCTGGGGATCGACACGACGCGGCACAGTCGCTGAGCAGGCGCCGTGGAGCCGTCGGAGTACACCGTCCACCACGGCCCACCGAGTTTGCGTTCGCGTATCACGTGGTGGTGTACCTGGCTGTTCGTACGCCCTCTTTTTCTGCTCTGGCCGCTCGGCGTGCTGGGATTCTCGCTGATCATCGCGCTTTCCGCCCGGGTCGAGCGCCGACTGGCCACTCACGGCAAATCGTCGCGCTGCATCTACACCAATGCGAAGCTCGGTGGCTGCCCTGCCGAGTGGGTGACCTCTCGGATACCGGAGCCCACGGACCAGCGACCAATCATCCTCTATCTGCACGGCGGCGGGTTCTACTTCGGGGGCCTGGGTTCGCACCGGCCGATCTGCACAGCTCTCGCTCAGGTCGCGCAGGCCGAGGTGGTGTCGATCGCGTATCGACAGCTTCCTGACGGCGGCGTAGGCACGTCCATTGCCGATGTGATCGCCGCTTACGAAGAACTCCTCACCACGGCGGGAGCAGAACGGCCGCTATTCGTGGCCGGCGATTCCGCGGGCGGCTACCTCACGATGAAGGTGGGCGAACTAGCTGCGGCGCGGAACCTCCGCCGGCCCGATGGGTTGCTCGGGTTTTCTCCACTGCTTTCGCTATTTCCCGAGCGCTACCACGCCGCACGACCGGCACGGGACGCTTACCTGCCCGCCCGGCGGGTCGTTCGAGTCCGTAAACACTGGCTTTCCGGTGACGTTGACGTCGAAGGCGTGCTCTCCCCGCTCCACGCAGTCGATGTGATCACCTCGCCGGTGTTCATTACTGTGGCGCTCAACGAACTGCTCGCCGCCGACATCCACGAGTTCGCGGCAGCACTCCACCGCCGCGGGGTCCATACCGAGGTGCACGCGTGGCCGCGCCAACTCCATGCCTTTCCCGCGATGGTGTACGTCATACCCGAGGCTGCGGACGCGATCGCCGAAGCCGCCGAGTTCATACAGTCAGCTGTTGACCAAAAACGATACAACCGACAGCACCACAACGAGTGACACGAGCACCGCCCAAATGACGAGGAGCCGGTTGTTCTGCATTACGTCGCGTCCGTATCGATCGGTGGCGTCTCATTCGGGGTGAGCGGGGATCGTTCGGGGTTCATGTGCGGCTTACTTCCTCCGTTCGCCTTTTTGTCAGCACCGGGGGCAGGCTTGTCGTCGAAATTGCCGGTGAATATCGAGTCGTCGCCGTCGAGCAGATGCTTGGTGATCGCGCTGCGCGGCGACATGTTGCGTAGATTCTGCAGTTCAGCGATCGGCTTGCGGAATTCGTCGAACTCGGGACCGATCTCTTCCCGGATCTGTTTACTCGCCCCGGAAACGTACTCGCGGGCCTGCCGAAGGGCGCGGGCAGTCCAGGTCATCGCGCCCGGCAACCGTTCCGGCCCGAGTATGACGAGGGCGGCCACCATCAAGATGAATATCTCGCCCCAACCGATATTGCTGAACACGGTGCTAGCTTACTTCCTCGACAGCAGACGTGGCGTGTGTGCGATCCGGATCATGGGAGGGCCTCTGGAGTCACTTCAATATCGATGAGTCGTCCAGCGCGGACGAGCTGTACGGTCACCGATTCGCCGATCGCTAGATTGTTGACCGCGACTATTAGCTCGTCGGCAGTGAAGACCTCGCGGTCGCCCACGCGGACGATCACGTCACCTTCCCTGATCCCGGCGCGCTCTGCCGGACTGCCGCTGTTGACGTTGGCGATTTCCGCCCCCGTCGCGACGTCGTTCGACACTGACCGGGCGGTGACGCCAATCCCGGGATGCTCGGCACGGCCCTGGCTGATCAGCTGCTGACTGACCATCACGACGGTGTCCGCGGGAATGGCGAACCCGAGGCCAATAGAGCCACCAGTGGCAGATCTGATGGCTGTATTGATGCCAATTACCCGGCCCTCCAGGTCAACGAGCGGGCCACCAGAGTTACCCGGATTGATTGAAGCGTCCGTTTGGATCGCATCGATCACGCCATCCGTGTCGGTGCCCTCGCCACTGAGCGGTACCGGGCGGTTGAGCGCGCTTACGATACCCCGCGTCACCGTACGGTCGAGCCCTAGCGGCGCACCGATCGCAAGGACTTCCTCACCCACTTGGACGGACTGAGACACCCCGAACTCTGCCACCGTGAGGTTATCGGCGGTGGTACGGATCACTGCGAGGTCAGTGCGCGTATCACGCCCGACGATCTCAGCAGGCGCGCGGCGACCGTCGAAGAAGAGCACCTCGATTTCCGTATCGCCGCCCCGAGCAGCCATGGACACTACGTGGTTGTTCGTCACTATGTAGCCGGCGCCGTCGATGACGACCCCGGAGCCCGTCGCGGCCTGATTACCTGACAGGACACGAATGGAGACGACAGCGGGTGTGACAGCCTGCGCGACCGAGGCAATCGGCCCGCCAGGGTTTGCGGCATCTGGTTCGTACTGCGAAATCGACACGCGAGAACTCGTACGCGCTTCATACACTTCGGCAGTCAGTCGACCGATGAGGCCACCCGCGACGCCGATCACGAGCGCTGCCACGGCCAGCACAGCCAGGGCACGGCGCTCAATCCGGCGCCCGAACAGCACCTCCCGAGTAGTCAACCGGGGCGCGGGTGGTAACGCCTGCGGATCGGCGACTGGTGCCCGGAGCGCCGGGGCACCCAACTGCGCGGATGACTGCGGATTCCGCCATGGGTCAGAAGCCTCCGCTGCGGACTGCCCGGCCGCCATAGCATCCTCATCCGGGGGACGCTGGAGAACATCAGCGTCTGGCGCGGGGCGCCCAAACGCTTCAGCGAGCACCGGGTCGGGACGCTGGATCTCAATCTCCGGCACGTCACGTGCGTGGCCATCTCGGGGCAGGAAAGCCCCGCTTACCCCATTTGGCCGACCGAACGCGCGACGGGTTTCTGGGTCGATGTCCGGGCTGGCTAACGGCCGAGGCGCAAGCCGTGGACGGGCACTGCGATCCCGGGAATGGCCGATCCCCCCGATCTCACCGTCGTTCACAAACCACCCAGTCTTCTATCCGTCACGACAACGCGGACCACCCGGCTACCGCGGGGGACGCAGTCAGCAGTGTCACCGCCTAGCGGCGCTTTCGCCGCGGCTGAGCAGGAGTCGCAGGCGATACCACGGGGAATTCGGGCGCCATCGCCGCGCTCGCGGGAATCTGGGAAAGCACATTCAGAAGTGACTCCGGGATCCCCACCGGCCCGGATTGCCGCAACGCGGAGCGCGCTTGCACCTGTGCGCTGACCTGTTCGCGGCACTCTTGGCAGACCGCGAGGTGTGAACCGGCCCGCAGATAAGCCGACATCGGCATCTCGCCGTCGACATAGGCTGCGATGGCCTCGTGCGCGAGGTGCTCCGTAGGCCGAAACGTCCGCTGCCGAGATGAATGCTGGAGAGTAAGCGGAGGCGATTGCAGGGGAAGCCCGGAACCTGAGTTCCAAGCGGAGAGGGAAGGAAGCCTCCAGCCGAACATTCGCCTAGGCATGCCGCCTGGTGACACCATCACACCTCCTCGATCGGTTTCTGCTCTTTCCACGCTACGCCAGAATACGTCGCGACGCGCGATTCCAGAGTACCGAAACTCACGGCTCGCGCCTGCCGGCAAGCACCGGCCCAGCCGCTAACTTTTTGCGGGAGCGAGTCCTTGCATCCCCAAAACACCCATCTGCTTCAGGTTTTCGCGCAGCGCTTGCCGTCCCCGGTGGATGCGGCTGCGAACCGTACCAAGCTTCACTCCGAGGGTCGCGGCGATTTCCTCATATGACAATCCCTCGATATCGCACAGCACGACCGCCGCACGGTAGTCAGGCGGAAGACCGTCGAGTGCACGCTGCAAATGCGGATCAAGCCGAGAGTCGTGATAGATCTGCTCCGGGTTCGCACCGCCGGACGGGACACGTTCGTAGTCCTCGGGCAGCGATTCCATCCGGATGCGGGTGCGCCTGCGGACCATGTCGAGGAACAAGTTGGTCGTGATTCGGTGGAGCCATCCCTCGAAGGTTCCGGGCTGGTAGCTCGATAGCGACCGGAAAACGCGGATGAAGGTTTCTTGCGTGAGGTCCTCAGCATCGTGGGCGTTACCAGACAAGCGGTAAGCAAGGCGATAGACCCGATCGGCATGCTCGCGGACGAGTTCGTCCCAACTGGGGAGCGGAACTTGCCCGTCCGACGCGTCAAACGCGCCTGTACCTGTCAAGTCCGGGCGTGAGTCATGGTCCGCGGAGCTCCCCACTTCTTCGGTGCTCGCGAGTTGAACCTCGGCTTCTTCAGGCGCCGACGAGGCCTTCTGCTTGCTCGATCCCGAGCCAAGTACGCGCATCAAACTCAGTGCCGCCTCCCCATCAAGACCACTCTCACGCGACATCATTGCCCCTGTCAACTTCCCGCGCCACCGGTTTTATTCCCGGCCCGCGGACACCTGCCGCGCTGCAGTCGCACCGTTTCGCTGACCATTACTGTGGCCGGCAGTAATGTGCACCCACTATGAGTGCCCTGAGGACAGCCTGAGAAACCTCGCCGGACGCGCGGGATCTCGATTGTGCTGAGTTTCTCAAAGAAACCGGCGCTATCACGTCGTTCTCCGCGTGCCTGCCACCACCGCCTGCCGATAAAGCGATAACCTGCTGACGTGCTAGCTAATGCCGACCTCATGCTCAACCACGCCGAATCGTCCACTCTCGAAGACGAGGTCCTCCGCACGGTCCGCGAGCGAGCCGACGACCTCGGCGCCCGCGCGGTAACCCCGGCGGTGGGCGCAGCACTGACAGTCCTCACCAAGCTCACCGGCGCTCGTGCCGTCGTTGAGATCGGCACCGGCGCTGGTGTGAGCGGCTTGTGCCTGATTCGAGGGATGCGTGAAGACGGCATCCTAACGACCATCGACACCGACACCGAGCACCTCCGCGCAGCCCGGCGCGCATTCCAGGAGGCCAAGATCGCGTCCACGCGCACGCGTCTCATCAATGGACGCGCTCTCGACGTGCTGCCCCGCCTGGCTGACGCCGCGTACGACCTCGTTTTTATCGATGCCAACGTCGTGGACCAGCCGCAGTACGTGGCCGCAAGCACCCGGCTGCTGCGTCCTGGTGGGGCGCTGGTCGTCAACGCATCGATGCTCGGCGGCCGAGTGGGCGACGCGAGCCAGCAGGACGCCGCGGTACAGGGTGCACGCGAGGCAGCCCAACTGATCGAGGATGACGAGACACTAACCAGCGTCCTGTTCCCGCTTGGCGAAGGCCTGCTCTGCGCAGCGCGCTGCTGAGCACAGCGCGGCCCTCCGGCCGCTTCCGCTAGACCCAGACGCCCTTGCCTATGGCCACTACGCCGCCATTGCTGACGGCGAAGCGCTCTCGGTCGCGTTCGTCGTCGACACCGATGAGTGCGCCTTCACCCACAACGACGTTCTTGTCGAGAATGGCGTGCCGCACAACCGCTCCGCGCCCGATGCGCACGCCAGGCATCAGCACGCTTCCCTCGACGGTGGCGCCCGCGTCGACGATCACGTTGGAACTCAGCACCGACTGCCGGACCACCGACGCCGAGATGATACTTCCTGCTCCGACCACCGATTCTTGAGCGAGCCCGCCGTCGACGAACTTGGCTGGCGCCAGATTTTCGGCGGCGCCGCGGATCGGCCAGCGGCGGTTGTACAAGTTGAATACTGGCTGTGAGGACACGAGATCCATGTGGGCGTCGTAGAACGCGTCGATTGTTCCGACATCACGCCAATAGCCGCGGTCGCGGTCAGTCGCGCCCGGTACGTGATTGTCATTGAAGTCGTACACCGCTGCTTCACCCCTGGACACGAGCATCGGAATGATGTCGCCACCCATGTCATGGTCGGAGTCTGAATCTTCCGCATCACTGCGGAGCGCGTCCACGAGCGCCTTTGTTGTGAAGACGTAGTTGCCCATTGAAGCGAATGTCACGGTCGGATCGTCGGGTGTACCAGGCGGATCTGCGGGCTTCTCAAGGAATTTCGTGATTGTCCCCGACGCGTCGGCTTCGATACACCCGAACGCACGCGCGTCGGAGCGAGGTACGCGGATACCCGCGACTGTAACCCCGGCGC
This sequence comes from Hoyosella sp. YIM 151337, assembly GCF_026041215.1. GTDB lineage: Bacteria > Actinomycetota > Actinomycetes > Mycobacteriales > Mycobacteriaceae > Hoyosella. The sequence continues at coordinate 115,757 of NZ_JAPEIQ010000033.1, read as the reverse complement.
CCGAATCGATGTGCTGAGCCACCATCTGTTCCGGATCCATCCGGTACACATGGTCAGCCCCGAACACCACGATGTACTCCGGGTCTTCGTCGAAGATGAGATTCATCGACTGATAGATCGCGTCCGCACTGCCGGTATACCACCGGGGGCCGAGCCGCTGCTGCGCGGGCACCGGCGTGATGTACTCGCCCGCGAGTCCCGACAACCGCCAGTTCTGGGATATGTGCCGGTCCAGTGAGTGTGACTTGTATTGCGTCAGCACGCAGATCTTCAAGTACCCGGCGTTGACAAGATTACTCAGAACGAAATCGATAAGGCGATAGGCCCCGCCGAACGGCACGGCAGGTTTTGCCCTGTCTGCGGTTAGCGGATAGAGGCGCTTGCCCTCACCGCCAGCGAGAACGATCCCCAGAACGTGCGGCTGACTCCTCACGCCATTCAACCTATCGTCGCGTGCGGGGCTTGCCAACCATCGCCACGACTGATCACACAAGGGCGCGCGTAACAAGCTGGTTTATCACGTCACGTTTTTGTGAACACGGACAGATCAACCGCGACTGTGATAGCCAGTGAGTCACTCGAGCGCGGAGTCAGCCCGGCAAGGATCGCGCTTCGCTGCGCACTATCGAGGTGATATGCGGTCGGCCCCATAGCAAGTAGCAGTTCCGCTGATGCCTTCGGCATGTCGAGTTCGTACGTGACGGCTAACCGCTCGGCGACGGTGAAGCGGTCGCCCAAACTGCTGTCGAGTCGCTGGGTCTTTCCCGCTTCGACGGTTACCACCCCCGGAACCGCAGTGAGTTCGCAAAGATGCTGCGGCCGGGGAGTCACAACGATCCAGTGACCCCCTGTACCCAGAATTCGCGCGGTCTCCGCAACGTTGCGCGGCGCGAAGACAGAGAGAACCGCATCAGCGCGCCCGTCTCGCAAGGGAATCTGCCGCCATACATCCGCGAGCACGCCGCACATCCGGGGGTGTCGGCGCGCCAGCCTGCGCGCTGCGAACTTAGACACGTCGACGCCGATGCCCACGCTGGCCGGGAACTGATCCAGTACCGCGGCGAGATAGTCACCAGAGCCAGCACCAGCATCAGCCACTACCTGACCGGCCTGGCTGCCTGCATGCCGCCGTACGGCTGCCGCGATCGCGTCCTGTATCGGCCGGTAATGCCCGTGAGACAAGAACTCATGCCGCGCGGCGAGCATCGCCGCGTCATCTCCCGGAGCGCCCTGCAGGGGCGCGCGCAAGAGCGTGACGTACCCCTGCTTAGCGATGTCGAAGGAGTGCCGGGAGCCGCACGTCAGCCGCTGACCGTCGCGACTTAGTGCACCACGGCAATGCGGGCACATCAGCGCATCGACGGCCACGCCGAGCACCCGATCAGCCCTGCTGCCCGTCGCATGGCCGCTCAGGCTGTGCGGGCCCCCGCGCAGCAATCTGCTCTACCAGCCTCGTCAGTGTCCGTGCCCCAAAACCGCTGGCAACCGGATTGACCTCGTCGTAGGTATCTTCGGCGCGTGCGGGACCCGCGATGTCGAGGTGTGCCCAGCGGGTGCTGCCGGCGAACTCCTTAAGGAATAACGCGGCAGTGATCGCGCCGGGGCCGCCCGGCGCCTGTTTCAGATCCGCGATAGCGGACCGGACAGCGTCGGCGTACTCGGGGGAAAGCGGCAGGCGCCACCATCGCTCGCCTACGTCAGAACCGCTGCGACACAGGGCCGTCGCGAGTTCCTGGTCGTCGGTGAACACAGCACCCGTCCGCATGCCCAGAGCGACCTTCATCGCTCCCGTCAGCGTGGCGATATCGACGAGCACGTCCGGTTCGAGATTCGCCGCCGCGTACGCAAGTGCGTCAGCCAGGACCATTCGCCCTTCAGCGTCAGTATTGGTTACCTCAGTGGTAAGCCCCCCATAGTGGGTCACGACGTCACCTGGGCGATACGCACTGCCTGACAGCATGTTTTCGGCACACGGCACCAATGCGGTCACGCGGGCGTTCAGGCCAAGATCGGCGATCGCGCACATCGCACCGAGCACGGCTGCGCCACCGGCCATATCAGTCTTCATGAGATGCATGTTCTCGGCAGGCTTGACCGAGATCCCGCCCGTGTCGAAAGTGATGCCCTTACCGACGAGGACGACATGCGGGACATCGGCTCCCCCGCTGGATGGTTCACGTGAATCCTGTGGCGGATGCCAGCGCACCTCAATCAGCCGTGGCGGTGCGGCCGAGCCGCCGCCAACCGCAAGCAGACCTCCGAAACCCGTTTCTGCCAGCCAGTTCTCGTCAAAGACGGTCACTTCGACACCGGCCTTCGCACCGACTGCGGAAAGCGCAAAACCCGCGAGGGTCGCTGGCGTCTTCAGGTTAGAGGGCAAATTAGCGAGATCACGCGCCAGCGCCGTCGCGCGGCCCAGTGCCCCCCCGCGGCGCACCGCATTCCGCGCGTCGCGCGAACCGGACAGCGTGACGTGCGGAACCCGGTTCGGTGCAGTGCCGGACACTCGCATCTCATGCGATCCGGCGACGATTCCCACGGTGAACGCCTCGATCTCAGCATCGCTCGTCTCCGCCGGGATACGCACGGTAACACCGTTCTTCGCAGGACCAGATGCGTACTGCCGCGCAGCACGGATCATATCCGCGCCTGCCGCGCGCCACGGCCTGTACGGATCCGGAACGCCATCTCCGATACTGACTGCTGCGTTGCGCGGATCGAGCTGCACCCGCCACGGCAGGTGTGAGTCGCCCGGTATCTCGACCACGGGGCGGAGCGAATCCGGGGCGCACAGCTCCACTTCGACACTGCTGTTGCCGGCTTCGTCGGGGCGGGCGGTTTCCCATGTCACCGTAGTTACCAGCGTCGGGATTTCGGGTTGCACGTTCATGTCACCTCACATGCCGGAGCCCTGTGCTTCCGCATCGGAAGACAGGGCCCAGAACCACACGGTCAGCAAGCAGCCTTGTCAGCTGGTCACTGTCTTGAGAGCTTCTCCCAGATTGGCGGCCTCGTCCGGTGTTAGTTCGACGACCAGTCGTCCACCGCCCTCGAGTGGCACACGCATCACGATCCCGCGCCCCTCCTTGGTCGCCTCCAGCGGACCATCGCCAGTACGGGGCTTCATCGCCGCCATCTCTGCTCCCTCCACAAATCCCGTGCACATTCCGCTTCGGCGGAATGGCGGATGTCAGACCATTAGTCTAGTCGTGCCGCAACACGGCTCAGAAACCTGCCCTGCCGCAGCGCAGGTCCTGTACGCTCCTCATTCTCTCTTGTTTACGCCCGCACTGTGCAGTGCAACACCACTCCTCTGAGTCTTTTCACAGACTCGAGACGGGGCTTTTCACTCTTACCGGGCAATTACGCAGATGGTCGTCGACCATTCCCGTCGCTTGCATGAGTGCATATGCCGTTGTAGGGCCGATGAATGTGAAGCCCCGGCGGCGCAGTTCTTTCGCCATTGCGGCTGATTCGGGGGTTACTGCAGGAATATCCCCGATCACGCGGAATCGCTGCGGCCGCGGCGGTGGGGCGAAAGACCACAACAACTCACCGAGCTCGCAATCGAGTTCTAGAACCCGGCGCGCGTTATTCACGCAGGCTTCAATTTTTCGCCTGTTCCGGACGATCGATGAATCGAGCAGCAGCCGTTCGACATCGCCACTGCCGAATTGGGCCACGACCTCCACACGAAACTGCGCGAACGCCCTCCGAAAAGCGTCACGCTTACGCAAAATCGTCAGCCACGACAGGCCCGACTGGAAGGCCTCGAGACACAACCGCTCGAATAGCGCATCGCGCCCGTGCACCGGTCTGCCCCACTCTTCGTCGTGGTACTTCTCGTAGAGTGGATCGCCTTCTGCCCATGGGCAACGGAGCTGCGACAGGTCATCCGTCACTGCTGCGCCCGCTCAGCCGCCAACTCGGCGCGCAACACGTCGATTTCTGCGGCCAGCCGGTCTAGTGCCCAATCGACCTCAGCCGCCTTGTAGCCGCGCAGCGCCTGCTGGAATTTGAGGGCCCGCACGTCATCACCGCTTACTCGCTCGACGGGCAGCGCCGTCGGGCTGGTATGCGGGGGCAGCGGAGGCAAGGCTTCGCCGCGCCCGAAGACGAGCGCGGCGAGGGCGTACAGCACCCCCGCGACACCAGCAACAACGAGGACGTAGAGTAGCGCGGTGGTCACGCTCTCATTTTGCCGTGATCATGAATTTCTTGCACAAGTCGCGACAGCGGCGGGCGATCCTCGAGGTCGACCTGTGACGTTACGGCCTCGAACGACTCGCCCGACGGCAGGTACTGCGTGAGCCCGACACCGGAGTCGCCGACACCCACGCGTTCGAGCAGAGTTGCCATGATTTGCCTGCTCATGAACCCAAGATCGGTCAGCGGGCGGTTTCGATGCTTCCGGACGCCAAGGTTCACCTGGGCGATCGCGTCGATTCCCCATCGGTGATAGGTATCGAGCAGCAGCCCGATTTCTACTCCGTACCCAGGCGCGAATGGCACCGACTCGAGTAATTCACGTGAACCGGCGTATTCGCCGCCGAGCGGCTGAAAAACCGCGGAGAGTTCCGGTCTCAGGGCGGTCAAGAGGGGTCGTGCCACGAGTTCTGTCACGCGGCCTCCCCCATGAAAATGCTCGGCACCCCCATCGACGAGCGGGCGCCGGTAGAAGCCTTTGACCAGGTGGATCCCGCGAGTCATCAGCAACGGGCCAAGCAGTCGCGGGACGAACATCGGGTCGGGATCGATCAAATCCGAGTCGATGAAGACAATGAAATCGCCGGTACTCGCCGCAACACCTCGCCACAGCGCCTCACCTTTGCCGCGCACTGGCACGACACCCGGCAGCGCCTCCTCCCGCGAGTAGACGGTGGCACCGGCAGCGCGTGCCACGGCAGCGGTGCTATCAGTCGAGCCCGAGTCCAGCACGATCAGCTCATCAACCAGTCCGTCGGTGAGCGGCCGTATGGTGTCGAGCACGCCTGCCACGGATTCTTCCTCGTTCAGGGCCGGCAATACAACAGACACCGTCCGTCCGCGCTTCGCAGCTACGAGTTCAGCCACCCTCCACTCGGGCTCTGTCCAGCTATTGGTCTGCATCCAATCTTGGCGCAGCGGTGTAATCGTCATGCGAGACCCCTTACTGTTCGCGCGGGTGGTCGTGTTCCGGCGATCGCCGCCACCATCTCAAGAACACGCCGCGTTTGGGCAACCTCGTGAACGCGGAACATACGCGCGCCACACCACGCGGCTACAGCAGTCGCTGCCAAGGTGCCCTCCAATCTTTCGGTCAGACCCACGTTTAGAGTCTCCCCGATGAAATCCTTATTGCTCAGCGCCATCAAGACAGGCCATCCGGAATTCACAAGAACGTCCAACCGCCGCAACAATTCAAGGCCGTGAAAGGTGTTCTTCCCGAAATCATGTGTCGGGTCGATGAGAATACCGTCCCGTCGCACCCCAGCAGCCAGCGCACGCTGTGCCGCGCGCGTCAGATCGTCCGCGACGGTCGCCGTGACGTCGGCGTAGCGCACGCGATGCGGTCTAGTCCGTGGCGCGGCGCCGCCAGTGTGCGAGCAGACGATGCCCGCGCCGAGTGACGCCGCGACGTGCACTAAATCGGGATCCGCGCCGGCCCAGGTGTCGTTGATGAGGTCCGCGCCGGCCACACACGCTTCGCTGGCCACTTCCGCTCGCCAGGTATCCACACTGATCAAGACGTCTGGGAACTCCTGCCGTACCGCCGCCGCGAAAGGCACAACACGGCGAATCTCCTCCTGCTCATCGACCAGCGCGCCCGGACCCGCTTTCACACCGCCAATGTCGATTACGTCGGCGCCCTCGGCGACTGCCCGCTCCACCGCCCGCATCGCGGCCGCATCAGTGAACGTTGCGCCGCGGTCATAGAAGGAGTCAGGGGTGCGGTTGACGATCGCCATCACGAGCGCGCGATCAGTGGGGACCGAACGCCCGCACAGTGTCGGTGCGATCGTCACGCCGCGCGAAGAGTCGTCTGGGCACATGGCGTCCATCGTGTCACGTTTCTCAATCAGGTTTGTTGCTGCTCCGCATAGGCGTTCAGCACAACGTCCACGCTGCCTCCGGTCTTGAGAAACCGCCGGTCGAGCAGTTCCGCGAGCTTGTGCACAGCGTCGTCCAGCACGCTCGCTGAATACTGGATGTCGGCAGAGTCTGCCAGGCTTGCCCGCTCGGACAGCGACAACACATGGCCAAGCTTGGCCGCCAGCGTCGAGTGCTGGCCGCCATCCCGAAAATAGTACGTTTCGGCGTACTGGTCCAAGTCAATACGCACCTGTGCGAGACCAGTCGCGATTTCATCGAGCGTTCTCGTCACAGTGTCGACGCGCAACTCGCCGAGGAGATCACTGAAACCGTTGCGCTCGATCATATCGATCCGCAGTGCCAGCACGCGGCGTCGCGAGAGCGCTGGATAGACCTGCAGGACCCAAGAAACTGCAGCCGTCAGCAGACCAAATCCGATCAGCGCCTGAACAGGCGACACCACCCGCAGCCAGGGGGCGGTCGGCACTATGTCGCCGTAGCCAAGCGTCGCCAGAGTCACAAGGGACATGTACAACGCATCGATGACCTGTCCAGCACGGAAGGGGTCTAGCCCCACTTCATAGCTCACGTCTTCCGGCATGTGGGGGTAGTAGATCAGCGTCCACCCCAGCACAATCAGCCCGCCCCACGTGCCGATTACACCGACCATCGCGAGCGGTCCACTCAGCCTGCGTCCGCGCCGTCCAATCAGTGCGGTCAGCCGCCACACACACATGAGAACGAAATGTGCGATCCTCCCCTGACCGCTCGTATGCCACAGCGTGTGGAAAATATCCCACAGCACCACGACGACGAGCGCAGCCCCCAGCGCAGTGATAATCCAGTCCACCTGCGAGTCCTATCCCTAGGAGTAGCCGCTAAACGCCCGCGGCTCCGGGCGCACACCGCTCCAGCGCCTCATCGAGGCTCTTCACGATGTGGACCCGAGCGAGCGAGCGCTGACTCACGAAGCCTGTAGGCACCATCGAATGCAGCCAGTCGAAAAAACCCGCGAAGTGACCCATGGGATCGAGCACGACCAGCGGTTTGTCGTGCATTCCCAGATATCCAGCGGTCCATGCTTCAGTGAATTCTTCGAGCGTGCCGATCCCGCCGGGCAGCGTCAAAAAGGCGTGCGCGCGCTCTTCCATCTGCTTCTTCCGCTGCCGCATGGTGTCGGTGACGATCAGTTCATCCGACGCAGTGTCGGCGACCTCACGGTGCACCAGCGCTTTAGGGATAACCCCGACAGTCCAGCCGCCGGCCGCGCGGGCAGCGGTCGCGACGGCGCCCATCATCGAAATGTGCCCGCCGCCTGAAACGACGCCCCAGCCACGGCGGGCGATCGCGTCACCGACGTCTGCGGCGAGTTGCAGATACTCGGCGGGCACCGGCCCCGAGGCGCAGTACACGGCAATCATGTGGCGGTGTGAGCCCTGGTGCTTCATGGGGTGCCGCCCGCAATTGACTTCGTGTGGATCGTCTGTTGCGCCGCGTCAATGATTTCCACAACCGTTTCCGCGCTATCCGTGACATGGATGAGGTCCGCGTCCGCGGCGCCAATCTTGCCGGTGTCCCCCAGCTGGTCGCGAATCCAGTCGACCAGGCCGCCCCAGAAGTCCGTTCCAAAAAGTATCACCGGAAATCGCGTGATCTTGTTCGTCTGAACAAGGGTGAGCGCCTCGAAGAGTTCGTCGAGCGTGCCGAACCCGCCAGGGACGCACACGAACGCCTGCGAATACTTGACGAACATGGTCTTGCGCACGAAGAAGTAACGGAAGTTGATGCCAAGGTCGAGCCAGTCATTGAGTGCCTGTTCGAATGGCAGCTCGATCCCAAGACCGATCGAGTACCCGCCCGCTTCCCGCGCTCCACGGTTCGCTGCTTCCATTGCACCGGGGCCGCCTCCAGTGATCACCGCGTAGCCCGCGCGCGCCAGCGCCGTGCCGATTTCGCGTGCTGCCTCGTAGTCGCCGGAACCAGGCTCAGTACGCGCCGAGCCAAACACCGTTACCGCGCGCGGAACCTCAGCGAGGGCGCCAAAACCCTCGACGAACTCAGCCTGGATGCGCAATACCCGCCAGGGGTCGGTGTGCACCCAGTCGCTTGGCCCGCGGCTGTCGAGAAGCCGCTGGTCCATCGTTACCGGAGTAACCCCAGGCGGGCAGCGCTGAAGCACCGGGCCACAATACTGTTCCCACGCCGCGTTCAGGGGATCGTCCGGACTCGGCGATGGGAGCTTCGTTGGCGCCATGCGCGAAGACTAACCAACGTGGGGGTGTTCTGTGCTGTCCGTCTGCGGCGTTTCGAGATGTGCGATCAACCGCACAAGTAATCGCCGCAACTCGGAGTGCTCGGGCATGCCTGAGACGAGGCGCGGATCGTCGCGCTCCAGGGCGTGGAGTTCGTGATAGATCCGATAGCCGCGGTCCGTGATTGCCACCGTGGTGCGGCGAGCATCGTTCTCGTCGCGCGCGCGAGTGACATAGCCCTGGTGCACTAGCCGCTCGATCGTCCGGCTGATCGTCTGGTCGGTGACACGGCACTGCCGGGCCACCTCGCGCTGGTAGCGCGAACGTTGCGCGACACAGTGCAGCACGGCTAGGCCCGCATGCGTCAGCCCTCGCTCACTGAGGATCGCTTCCCAAGCGTGCTCGAGTCTCCGCGCCGCCGCTGACAGCAGACGGCCAGTCGGCCAGGCTGATAATGGATCGATCTCATCAGTCATTAACCTCACCCAGTTGCAAATTGTTCAGCTTGCTGAATAATGGCTGGCATGACCGCCGCCCCACCCCGATCTGCAGCCCGGCAACTCCGCTGGCTGCTTCCCGGATTGCTGCTCGTCGCCTGGCTCGGCCTCGGCGGCGTTGCCGGGCCCTTCGCCGGGAAACTCGGCGAAGTTCAGGTCAACGACGCCGCCGCCTTCCTGCCGCAATCAGCCGAATCCACCGAGGTACAGGAACTGCAGCGCCTCTTCACAGACACCACCGCCGTCCCTGCGATCGTAATCGCCGAACGCTCGGGCGGGGTGCAGCCGCAGGATGCGGATTTTCTGGAAGGGGCACTCACCGGCATCCAGGGTCAGCCCGGCCTCGCCGGTCCGTCATCGCCACCGATCCCATCCGAAGATGGTGATGCGGTCCAGGTGATCATTCCGGTGGATGCGAACGGCTCGGTCTCCGACGCCGTCGATGAATTGCGAGAAGCGCTGGCGGACGCACCCGACGGCCTGAGCGTATTCGTCACTGGGCCAGCTGGATCCAGCGCCGACCTTGGTGCGGCCTTCGCGGGTATCGACGGGCTGCTGCTGATCGTTGCGGCCGCGGTTGTGATCGTCATCCTGGTCATCGTCTACCGCAGCCCGTTCTTGCCGTTGATCGTCGTGACAAGCGCGATCCTTGCTCTCGCGCTGGCAAGCATGGCGGTCTACTTTCTCGCGGACGCCGGCATCGTGACGCTGAACGGACAAAGCCAGGGCATTCTCTTTATCCTCGTGTTCGGTGCGGCGACAGACTACGCACTCCTGCTCGTCGCGCGTTTTCGCGAAGAACTGCGGGTGGGTACAGACCGGCTCGGCGCCATGTGGCGCGCCTGGCGTGCCGCCCTGCCGCCCATCGCCGCCTCCGCGGGCACCGTCATCGCGGGCGTGCTGTGCTTGTTGCTGTCAGACCTCAACTCCAATCGCGGTCTCGGACCGGTCGCTGCCATCGGCATCGCCGCATCCTTCGTCGCGACCATGACATTTCTGGCAGCTGTGCTCGCGTTGCTCGGCCGCAGCGCCTACTGGCCTGCCCGGCCCCGCTACAGCGCCGAAGAAACCACTCCTGACCGCAATTACCGATTCTGGGCGGCGCTAGCCAGGCAAATCGAAGCACATCCGCGCCGCTATTGGACCGTACCCCTCATCATCGTTCTCGCATTCGCTGCCTTTCTGCCGCAGTTGCGCGCCGACGGGGTCGCGCAGAGCGAGATCTTCCTGACGCAGGTCGAGTCGCAGGAAGGCCAGCAGGCACTCGAACGTCACTTTGACGCAGGCAGCGGATCCCCTGCCATTGTGATCGCGAACGCCAGCGCAGCAGAGTCGGTGCGCGCAGCTGCGGCGCGGACAGAAGGCATATCGCGCGCCGAGTTCATTCCCGGCGAAGACGGCGGACCGCTCGTGCGTGACGGGCTCGTGCAGCTAGAAGCGACGCTCTCGGCACCCGCCGATTCCGAAGACGCCGAACAGACCGTGCGGGAGTTGCGCAGCACCCTCGCTGCCGTTGATGGGGGAGATGCCAAGGTCGGTGGCCCAACCGCGATCCAAATTGACACCGATGACACGTCCAAGCGCGATCGTGCGTTGATCATGCCGCTCGTCCTGCTCGTTGTCTTCGCGATTCTCGCGCTGCTGCTGCGGGCACTGCTCGCCCCGTTGTTCCTGATCGCGACAGTTGTTGTCTCATTCGCCGCGACACTTGGCGTGAGCGCGCTAATTTTCAACCACGTGCTGGGTTTCCCTGGCGCGGACCCGGTGATCCCGCTGTTCGCGTTCGTATTCCTGGTGGCTCTTGGTATCGACTACAACATCTTTTTGATGACGCGGGCCCGTGAAGAGACCTTGCGGATAGGCACCCGTGCTGGCGTGCTGCGCTCACTTGTCGTAACGGGCGGCGTGATCACTTCCGCTGGGATCGTGCTCGCTGCGACGTTCGCGGCGCTCGCCGTGATACCGCTGATTTTCATGGTGCAGATCGCGTTCATCGTTGCGTTTGGCGTTCTGCTCGATGCGCTCATCATGCGGTCACTGATCGTTCCGGCCGTCGTCAGACAAGCTGGGCCGGCGATCTGGTGGCCGAGCCGGCTGCGGCACGAGCACGAGAACATCAGCCTTCCAGATACGCCCGCAGCAGTTCCGTCACCGCGGTGATCTGTGCGACGGGTACATGCTCGTCGCGCCGATGCGCAAGATTGGGATCTCCCGGGCCGAGGTTGACCGCGGGCACACCCCGCGCCGCGAATCGCGATACATCAGTCCAGCCGTACTTGGCGCGCACCTCGCCCGCAGCGGTGACCAGTTCGGCCGCTGCCGGGTTAGCGAGGCCAGGCAGGGCGCCCGGCGAACTGTCCGTGAGCTCAAGTCCGAACTCGATACCCGCGAACACATCGCGAACATGTGACACGGCGGCCTCGACACTGCGGTCTGGTGCGAAACGAAAGTTGACGTCTACCCACGCCTCGTCGGGCACCACGTTCCCGGCGACGCCACCACTGATCCCCACCGCGGACAGGCCCTCACGATAAACGCACCCATCGATATCCACAGACCGCGCTTCGTACCGCGATAGCCGCTCAAGGATGAGCGCGAGTTTGTGGATGGCGTTGTCGCCCATCCAGGCGCGGGCGGAGTGTGAGCGGATGCCGCTCGTGCTGAGCCTGGCGCGCAACGTGCCCTGGCAGCCTGCTTCGATCACGCCCGCGGTGGGCTCACCAAGAATTGCGACATCAGCAACCAGCCATTCAGGCATTTCCCGCTCGATCCGCCCCAGCCCGTTGTACGCGGCGGCGATCTCCTCGCAGTCATAAAAGATCAGCGTCAGGTCGAACCGGGGATTGCGCAGCGTCGCAGCAAGGTGCAGGAAGACCGCGTCGCCAGATTTCATATCCACTGTTCCGCAGCCGTGCAGAATGTCGCCCGTGCGGCGGGACGGTACGTTCTCAGCGATCGGCACCGTGTCGAGATGACCGGCCAGAATGACTCGCCTGCCCAGGCCCCGGTTCGTACGCGCGAGCACCGCGTTGCCGCTCCGGGTGATCTCGTACCCGGCCGTCTGCGTGCGCAGCGCTGTCTCGACCTCGTTGGCGATGAACGCTTCGTCGTGCGAGACGCTGGGGATATCAACGAGCGCAGCGGTCAGGCTGATCGGGTCTGAGCGAAGATCAAGAGTCACGCAATCCAGGCTATCGCCCGCAGCCGCTTCCTTGTGCGGCGCCATACGGAGGCAGAACACCAGATGTCGGTCGCAAGCGGTAACCTGTCTGCCCGTGAGCACAAACAGTACTGCAGCAACGGGCGCACAAGCGGTCGGCATCGCGAACATCACCAATGACGGCGTTGTCCTAGACACGTGGTACCCAGCTCCGGAGTTGGGTGATTTCGGCCCGGCCGGCACTGAGGTCCTCAACATGGCAGCCACTCCTCCGGAGTTGGTCAGCCTTCTCGGCACTGACGATGACCGGGGTGTACAAAAGGTTGCCGTCCGGACCACTATCGCCGCGCTGGATGAACCCCCCGCCGATGCGCACGATGCATACCTCCGCTTGCATCTGATCTCACACCGGCTGGTCCGCCCGCATGGGCTCAACCTCGACGGTGTCTTCGGAAAGCTGACGAACGTCGTGTGGACCAACTACGGCCCGTGCGCCGTAGAGGGGTTCGAAAAGGTCCGGGCAATGCTGCGCCGCCACGGCCCAGTCACCGTGTACAGCATTGACAAGTTCCCGCGTCTCGTCGATTACGTCATCCCATCGGGTGTGCGCATCGCCGACGCGGACCGGGTTCGCCTCGGCGCGCATCTCGCGTCCGGAACCACAGTCATGCACGAAGGGTTCGTCAACTTCAACGCGGGGACGCTCGGCGCGTCGATGGTCGAAGGCCGCATCTCCGCAGGCGTGGTGATCGGTGATGGGACGGACGTGGGCGGCGGCGCCTCCATCATGGGCACCCTTTCCGGTGGCGGAAAGGAAATCATCTCGCTCGGCGAACGATGCCTTCTCGGCGCCAATGCCGGTGTGGGAATATCTCTCGGGGACGATTGCGTTGTCGAAGCCGGGCTGTACGTCACTGCAGGCACGAAGGTCACTGTCGTGTCTGGCAGCGGGAGTACATCCGTAAAAGCCCGTGAACTCAGCGGCGCGAACGGACTGCTCTATCGTCGCAACTCCGTAACCGGAGCTGTTGAGGTCGTTTCCCGGCAGGGCAGCGGCATCGAACTCAACGCGGCATTACACGCCAACGACTGACCAGCGCACACCCAAGCGCCCATTCAAGGGACACACACCAATTGACAACCACAACTAAAGCGCCGCAGCCCGCACACCTCGGGCACGGCCTCAAGGTCCGCCATCTCACCATGATGGGTCTCGGATCTGCCATCGGAGCCGGGCTATTCCTCGGCACCGGAGCGGGAATCGCCACAGCGGGACCCGCAATCCTGATTTCGTACTGCATCGCCGGATTCATCGTCATCCTGGTGATGCGCATGCTCGGTGAAATGGGTTCGGCCATACCCGCGAGCGGCTCGTTCTCCCACTACGCTCGTATTGGTATCGGCCCGTGGGCCGGGTTCGTCATGGGCTGGCTCTACTGGGGACTGCTCATCATGGTTATCGGCGCCGAAATCACCGGCGCTTCGGCACTCATGCACCACTGGTGGCCCAACATCCCCCAGTGGGCGATCGCGCTCGGCATCGTCGTGTTCTTCGCACTCGTCAACCTTGCCCGCGTTGCGAATTTCGGTGAGTTCGAATTCTGGTTTGCACTCGTCAAGGTAGCCGTGATCGTTGGTTTTCTCGCGATCGGTGGGCTGCTCGTCTTCGGCCTGCTGCCCGGCACTGACCCCGTCGGCTTCACCAATGTTGTGGGCCATGGCGGCTTCTTGCCGAACGGCATCGCAGGCATCGCGGCTGGGCTTCTGATCGTCGCGTTCGCATTCGGTGGCATCGAGATCGTTACGATCGCGGCCGCGGAATCACGCGACCCGGAACGCAGCATCGGCATCGCAGTGCGCAGCGTGATCTGGCGAATCAGCATCTTCTACATCGGTTCCGTGGCCGTGATGGTTTTCCTGTTGCCCTGGAACTCCGAAAGCCTGGCCCAGAGCCCGTTCGTCTCCGTGCTCAACCTCGCGAACATTCCAGCCGTCGCCGGTTTCATGGAGTTCGTTGTCGTTGTTGCGCTGCTCTCCGCGTACAACGCGCAAATCTACGCCACGTCACGCATGGCGTTCTCCCTCTCGAGCCGTGGGGATGGCCCTCGTCTCCTGACGAAACTGTCAGCGAACAACGTGCCGGTGTACGGTGTCCTGCTCTCGATTTTCTTCAGCTTCGTCACCGTCGTGCTGATCTGGTGGCGTGCCGAGAATCTGCTGTACACACTGCTCAATGCTGTGGGCGCGGCGCTGCTCGTGATCTGGATTTTCATCGCGGTAGCGCAACTGCGCCTGCGGCCACAGCTCGAGCGGGAGGGAAAACTGCACCTGCGCATGTGGCTGTTCCCGTACCTGACCTGGTTCACGCTGGCCCTGCTCGCTGGCCTCATCGTGCTGATGCTTACCGACGCGGCCGCACGCGAACAGCTGATCTCGACAGCCGTGCTGTGCCTGATTCTCACCGCCCTCGGGCTGTGGAACGAGCGGCGCAAACGTGCGGAGGAGAGCCTGGTTTCGGCGCCATCCTAAGTACGGCGGCAAACGCACCCGAAACGGGACAGGTTCACGACTTTTTGTCGTGAACCTGTCCCGTTTCTGCTGAGCCTGTGGCCATGTGACGGCTGACTCGAGTTCAGCCTTCGAGCAACTTGGTCTTCTGCACCTTGCCCATGGCGTTTCGCGGCAATGCCTCGACGAAGCGGACCTCCCGCGGCCTCTTATGCGCCGAAAGGTACTCAGCCACGAAATCAATCGCCGCGCCCTCGTTGTCAAGCTCGCCCACGACGTACGCGACGATGCGCTGCCCCAGGTCGGCATCTGGAACACCAACAACCGCGGCTTCCTGGATTCCGGGGTGGGCTAGCAGTGCCGCCTCGACCTCACCCGCCCCGATGCGGTAGCCGCCCGACTTGATCAAATCGGTCGACTCCCGGCCGACTATACGGTGTGACCCGCCGCCGTCGATCGTCGCGATATCCCCCGTCCGGAACCAGCCATCGTCCGTGAAGCAAGCAGCTGTCGCTTCGGGACGGCCCGCATAACCGCTGAACAACATAGGGCCACGTACTTGTAACTGGCCAATGGACTCCCCGTCGTGCGGCACCGCGCCGCCTTCAGAAACGATGCGAGTTTCCGCGCCGCGCACCGGCAGACCCACCCATCCCGCACGGCGTTCTTCGTCCGCCCGCGCGCTCACGGTGATCAGCGTCTCTGTCATGCCATATCGCTCAACCAGGCGGTGCCCCGTGAGCGACGCTAGCTGCTCGAACACTGGCACCGGCAGCGCCGCGCTGCCCGACACGAGCAGTCGTGCCGCCGAAAGCGCCCGGGCGGCGGACGCGTCCCCCGCAACCCGGGACCACACTGTCGGGACGCCGAAGTACAGGGTGCCCCCGGCAGCCGCGTAGGCACCTGGGCTCGGCCGGCCCGTGTGAACGAGCGGGGAGCCCACCCGCAGCGCGCCGAGCACTCCCAGAACCAGTCCGTGCACGTGGAAGAGCGGCAAACCGTGGACAAGCCGATCATCCGGCGTCCACTGCCATGCCTCCGCAAGCGCGTCTAGCCCAGTCTCGATAGCCCGCCTGCTCAGCACGGCACCCTTCGGAGGTCCAGTCGTCCCGGATGTGTACATGATGAATGCCGGTGTGTCGGCGGAAGGCTCCGGCAACCGGTGCCAGTCACGGGCGTGCACCCGCACCGGTATCGCAGGGAGTTGCGGCACGTCCGGCGCCTCTGCAACCGCGGGCACGGGCCCAAGCCACACCTGTGCACGGGAATCACGGAGGATGTGGGACACTTCCGCGGGACCCGCATCCGGTGGCACCGGAACCACTGGGATACCGGCGAGCAGCGCTCCGGTCACCGCTACGATCGTGCGCGCTGACGGTGCCGCGAGAACGGCGACCACCCGGGCGCCTTGCACGCGGGCGGCCGCTGCGGTTGCCGCACCGAGAAGCGCCTCCCGGGAAAGCGTCTCACCATCGATCGTGACCACGCTCGTGTCACTGTCCCGGATTGCCGCATCGTGCAGTGAAGTCAGAAGCACGGTGCCAGCATAGTCGTCACAGCTCGCTGGCCCGCTTGGGAGGCTCGATTCCCAGTGCCGCGCACGCCATCTCGACCTGCTCGAACCCTTCCAAAATCACGGCTCCAGCGGCGTCAGCCGCTTCCGGAGTAGCCGCCACGTCAAGCATCACGCGTGCACGATCTAACAGGTCTTTCGCCCTGCGGAGATGTTGGTGTGCCACGTCATCGTCTTCTGCATGAATAGTGTCAACGGCGAAGGCGAGCTGCAGGTATGCGCTGCGCGCTTTCGCCTTCGCGTCGTCCGCTTGACGGGTTGTCTCCAGATTCTTGAGCAGTTTGCGTCCAGCCCCGAAAGCTGCGACGCCCACCCCGATGGCAATAGGAATTAGTGGCAGAGCCATCTCGCCCTCCTCTCGGCAACAGCACGGCACCCCGAGGCCCGCGGCCGCTCACCCTGCGCATGGACTGGACCGAATCGGTCAAAATACCGCCAGAGTCTACGACGCGAGCCTACGCGCTGCAGCGCTAATGCGCTCGTCCGTAGCTGTCAGCGCGATGCGCACATGCTCACTCCCCTGCGGCCCATAGAAATGGCCTGGAGCGGCAAGGATACCTCGCTCCGCGAGCCACGCGATGGTGTTCGCAGCCGGCTCACCCCGAGTCGCCCACAGATACAAACCTGCCTCAGAGTGGTCGATGCGGAAACCCGCTTCGACCACCGCGGCGCTCAGGATGTCACGCCGCTCGCGGTAGCGTTCTTTTTGCTCAGCCTCATGCTCGTCGACAGAGAGCGCCGCAGTGGCGGCCGCTTGGATAGGGAGCGGGACCATCATCCCCGCGTGCTTTCGCACTTCGAGCAGGTCGCTGACGAGTTCCGGATCGCCCGTCACAAAACCGGCGCGGTAGCTTGCGAGATTGGACGTCTTGGACAGCGAATGTACCGCCAGCAGACCGTCGAAAACCCCGTCGCACACTCGAGGATCCAGCAAGGACACCGGCTCAGCATCCCAGCCGAGGCCCAGATAACACTCGTCGGAAACGACGATGACACCGCGTTCCCGCGCCCACGCGACTACCTTGCGCAAATGTTCCACACCCAAAACTCGCCCTGTCGGATTCGACGGCGAGTTGAGGTAAATCATGCGTACCCGCTGCGGCCCGAGCGCAAAGACTCCATCCGCACGGACAACGTCAGCTCCGGCGAGAAGCGCACCAACCTCGTACGTGGGGTACGCGAGTTCCGGGATGACGACGGTATCGCCCCCTTGCACTGCAAGCAAGCGTGGGAGCCAGGCAATCAGCTCCTTCGTGCCGATCGCTGGCAGCACCGCGCTCGGCTCGATACCCGTGATGCCATACCGGCGCTGCAGCGACTCGGCAGCTGCGATGCGGAGTGCAGGCGTGCCGTGTGTCGTCGGATAGCCTGGCTGATCGGCTACCGCCGCAAGCGCTTCCCGAATGTGGGAAGCTACGGGATCTACCGGAGTCCCCACTGAAAGATCAACGATCCCATCGGGATACGCCTGCGCCCGGGCTTTCGCCTCAGCCAGGGAATCCCATGGAAAATCGGGAAGGGTGCGCGCTACCGGAGTTCGGTGCACCTCACTCCTCATTCATGGGCGGCAACTGCTTGACGAACGGCGGGTCGAACGGCTTCTTCCCGACCTTTGCAGCGCCCCCGGGAGAACCGAGTTCGTCGAAGAAGTCGACGTTCGCCTGGACATAGTCGTCCCACTCGTCCGGCACATCGTCCTCGTAGAAGATCGCCTCAACCGGACAGACAGGTTCACACGCACCGCAGTCCACGCACTCGTCGGGGTGGATGTAGAGCATCCGGTCCCCTTCGTAAATGCAGTCGACAGGGCACTCTTCAATGCATGCCTTGTCCAATAGATCGACACACGGCTCTGCAATGACATACGTCACAGCAGCTCTCCTGTCCTACTCACCGGCCCCTCGTTCTGGCCACCTGTCGGCTAACGCACGCCGCGGGCTGTGCGACGCGCGGGTTCTAGCGCTCCGGTTCGTCGGGCCCCCCGCAGTGGTCCCGCAACCGTGTTACCCCGCAACAGTGTTATCTGTGCCCCGTAACCGCCGAAGCATCCTCAAGCCTACCGGTGGTGCTCGCCTGCCCCATAATCTGGGCACCCACAGACCGTGGTATTCAGCGCACGACGATCGTGGTGGCCCCGACCGGCTCGTACGTCGTTGTGCGCTGCCGCACGGGACGCCCGATCCCAGTAGCGATCTCCTGTAGTTCAGCGACGGTCTTGGCGGATCCGTGCTGCGAGCCTGCCATCCGGGAAATCGTCTCTTCCATCAGCGTCCCGCCAAGGTCATTCGCACCGCCTTGCAGCATTGACCGCGTCCCGGTAACCCCGAGTTTGACCCAACTGGTCTGAATGTTTTCGATCCGCCCATGCAGCATGATCCGGGCCAGTGCGTGCACCGCGCGGTTATCGCGAATCGTGGGCCCCGGCCGCGCCGCACCCGCGAGATACAACGGCGCACTTTGGTGCACAAACGGCAGCGGAACGAATTCGGTGAATCCGCCGGTCTCGTCCTGAATTCGCTGCAAAACCCGCATGTGCCCGACCCAGTGACGGGGCTGATCGACATGGCCGTACATCATCGTCGAACTCGACCGCAAACCGACCTGATGCGCGGTCGTCACCACTTCGATCCACGTGCTAGCCGGGAGTTTTCCCTTCGTGAGGATCCACCTGATCTCATCGTCGAGGATTTCCGCAGCAGTGCCCGGAATGGTGTCAAGGCCCGCTTCGCGCAGCGCGCTGAGCCACTCCCGCACGCTCTGGCCGCCGCGGGACGCACCATTCACCACTTCCATCGGGCTGAAAGCATGGACGTGCATGCCCGGTACCCGTTCCTTGACCGCACGCACCAAGTCTGCGTAGCCCGTCACGGGGAGTTCGGGGTCGATCCCGCCCTGCATGCACACCTCGGTGGCGCCGGCGACGTGCGCTTCCCAGGCCCGGTCCGCGACGTCAGCCGTCGACAGCGTGAAGGCGTCAGCATCACCTTTTCGCTGCGCGAAGGCACAGAAACGGCAACCGGTGTAACAGATATTGGTGAAGTTGATGTTGCGGTTGATGACGAAGGTGACGTCGTCGCCGCATACGTCTCGGCGCAATCCGTCGGCGAGTTCTGCGAGGGCGTCTAGCGCGGGACCGTCAGCCAGCGCGAGGGCCACGTAGTCGTCGTCCGAGAGACCAGCCGGCGCTTTCTCAGCCCGGCGCAGCGCACCGGCCACGTCGCTGTCGACACGTTCGGGAGCCCGCACGGCACGAACCTGTTCACGTACGGATTCCCAGTCGCCGAAGGCGCTGGCCAAATCGCTGCGGTGCTCCGTTGCCCGGCCGGACACGTCGATCTGCTCGTGAAGATCGGTGCGTCCCTGTGACTCCCACGATTGATCTGGTTCCTGCCAGGGCTGACCCGCTGGCGTCACCTGCGCCGCCAAACCTGAAGTCGGGTCGGCCAGCGCGCTCACGTGCCGCCGCACACGGGGGTCGATCCACGGGTTGCCAAAACGCACATAGGGAGCGTGCACCGTCAGCCGCTCGGTAAGCCGGTACCCCGCCGCGGCGGTGAGTTCCGCAAGCGCATCGATGTTTGGCCAGGGACGCTCCGGATTGACGTGGTCCGGGGTGAGAGGCGACACCCCGCCCCAGTCGTCAATACCGGCCGCGACAAGGGCGCGGCATTCGGCGGGCGAGACCAGATTCGGCGGTGCTTGAACACGCATCGAAGGCCCCAGTACCAGCCGCGTAACCGCGACCGCGGCGATGAACTCGTCGATTTCCGCATCCGGTGCTGAACGCATCGCGGTGTCCGGCTTCGCCCGGAAGTTCTGCACGATCACTTCCTGGATGTGTCCGAACTGCTTGTGCGCGTGCCTGATCGCGAAAATGGATTGCGCCCGCTCGATCGGCGTCTCGCCAATTCCGACGAGGATCCCCGTGGTGAAGGGCACCGAGTGCCGCCCGGCGTCCATGAGCACCCGCAACCGTACGTCAGGATCTTTGTCCGGGCTGCCATAGTGGCACTCGCCCGGTGTGTCGAACAGCCGCCGAGACGACGTCTCGAGCATCATCCCCATTGACGGCGACACCGGTTTCAGTGCAGCTATCTCATCCCACGAGAGCACTCCAGGGTTGGCATGTGGCAGCAATCCGGTCTCCTCGAGCACCAGGATCGCCATTGCCCGCACGTATTCAAGGGTGGAGTCGTACCCGCGAGACTCAAGCCAGGCGCGCGCCTCCGGCCACCGCTCCTCCGGGCGGTCCCCGAGTGTGAACAGTGCTTCCTTGCAGCCGAGTTGCGCGCCGCGCCGGGCGATGTCGAGCACCTCGTCGGGGTCGAGGAACAAGGATTCACCGGCCGATCTCAGCTTCCCCGGCACCGTCACGAACGTGCAGTAGTGGCAGCGGTCCCGGCAGAGTCTCGTCAACGGGATAAACACCTTGCGCGAATACGTGATTGGCAAAGGAACCGCCGGGCCGTACGCGGCTTCGAGGCCCGCGTCGCGCACACGCGCCGCCGCGCTGCACAGTTCGGTCAGATCGTCACCGCGCAGTTGCAGCGCGACCGCCGCTTCGTCCGGGTTGAGAGTCACTCCGTCGCGGGCGCGCCGCAGCACACGGCGAATTGCGGAGGCGGGAGGGCCTGCGGAGGGTGAGTCCGGCGGGGTAAACGTCACCCCTCGATAATGCTCTAAAGACCGGGCAGCGACCAGCGTGGGGCAGGCGCGAACCCGTACAGTTGGGGTGAAGGCACGAGGATTTGGCCACGTCACGCGCCTGCCCTGCGGACAAATCCGGCACCTGCAAGCCACCAGAAAACGGCCATCAGAAAGTGGGGACGAGTGTCAGTCGAGCAACCCGACCGCATCCGGATGGCGGACCCCGCCTGGCGACCGAGCAAGAAGGCTCCGTTGCTGTGGGGGTTCAGTGCCGCGATCGGCTGGGGTTTCCTGCTGCTGGGACAAATGATCTGGGCTGGGCTCTCGGGTGACCCGGCGACCTGGCCGCACATCGCCGCGCTCGTCGCGACTCTCGTGCTCGCACCGCTGCACATCATCGGCGTGCCGTTATGGCGCTACCACGTCCACCGGTGGGAAATCAGTGATGAAGCCGTGTACACACGTCAGGGCTGGTTCGTGCAGGAACGCCGGATCGCGCCGATCTCCCGCGTGCAAACAGTCGATACCACACGCGGCCCGATCGACCGACTGCTTGGCCTGTCCACCGTCACTGTGACAACCGCCTCCTCTGCAGGCGCAGTGACGATCACCGCGCTCGACGAAGACGTCGCTGATCGCACAGTGCGCGAACTCACGGACATCGCGGCGCGCACACGGGGTGACGCAACGTGAGCGGTCCGACACCCCCCGGCGACCAGCCGGATCGACCGGCTGCCGTGCCGCAGGGCGAGCCCAGCGATTCGGCAGATGTATGGGCTCCCCCGTCACTGGACCGCACCGCACCGCATGCCCCTGACGACGAGACGACGAGTCCCGCTGACCAGGCAGTGCCATGGAAACAGCTCAACCCCCGAATGCTGCTTGTCAAGCCCATCACCGCCGGGTTCCGCGCACTGCCCGCGATCATCGTGCCATTATTCGTGGGCGCACAAACCGGTAACCCCACGTGGATCATCCTGGGTGCTGCCGCGTTCGTGTACGTCGCATGTATCGACTGGCTGATGACGCGGTACCGCGTCGGCCCGGAACACGTGCAGCTCAAAACGGGGCTGATCAGCCGCAACGTCCTCTCGATCCCCCGCTCACGGATTCGGTCTGTTGATGTTCGAGCGACCGTACTGCACCGCATGCTGGGGCTGGCCGTCCTGCGAATCGGAACCGGTCAGCGCTCAGCCGGGTTATCTGGCAGCAGTTTCGAACTCGACGCGATCGCCGCGAAGGATGTGCCCGAACTCCGCGAGGTCCTCCTGGCGGGCGTCCGGGCCGCAGCTGATGACAGCGACGCGCCGGGCACCGCAGCGGACGACAGCTCAATCGGCCCTGCCGCGGAACGTGCTGCCGGACAGCGCACGCCCGGGCCCGAGCTCGCGCACTGGAAGCGCGCGTGGACGTGGTATGCACCCTTCGGATTCACTGGAGTGTTCATCATCCTCGCCGGTCTGGGGCTGTTCTTTCAGTCGGGTGCCGTCTACGAACGGCTGCTCGATACGCAGTTCATCGCCGAGAGCGCTGACGCGGTGCGCGACGTCAACCCCTTCCTGGCTGGGACAGCTGCAATAGCGGGGCTCGTGATTGTCGCCAGCCTGATCGCCATGGCGCAATACTTTTTGACCTACTCCGGCTTCACCCTCCACGACGACGGCCGCACGCTGCGCGTGCATCATGGCTTGCTCAATACACGTGAAAGCACCCTGGACCGCCGCCGCTTGCGTGGCGTCACAATCGAGAACCCGCTGCTGCTGCGCGCCGCTGGTGGCGCCCGCGCACGCGCGATCATGACTGGGCTTCGCGACGCTTCCGGTGAATCCTCGCTGATCCTGCCGGACGCGCCGCAGCGACGGGCGCGCGAGGTGTTTGGCGCCGTGCTCCACGATGGTGAACTCGCCCGCACCCCACTGCGCCGTCATGGGCCGAAAGCCCTGCAGCGGCGGCTCTTTCGGGCGTTGATCCTGCCGTTGCTCGCGGTAGCCGGGATGCTCGTCGTGGAGAACACGATCGCTGGTCTGCCGCGGTGGGCGTGGGTGCTCGCGGCCGTTATCGTGGCGCTGTCGGTGTTCCTGGGTATTGATCGCTACCGTGCGCTAGGGCACGCGACACCGGCTGGCTGGCTCATCTGCCAAAGCGGCTCACTCACGCGGTCCCGAGACTGTGTCGCGGCGCAGGGCATCATCGGGTGGACGATCACTCAGACCTTCTTCCAGCGCCGCGCAGGCCTCGCAACCGTGACAGCGGCGACCCCAGCCGGCCGGGGTGCGTACTCGGTGGAAGACATGCCCGCAGTGGATGCCTGGGATCTGATCGAGTCCGTGACGCCGGGCATGAGCCGGACGTTTCAGCGTGACAGCCAATTTCCGCGGTCGCCGGAGCGGTGTGCCGGGTCGAACTGAACCATGTCACGAAATAGCCAGAACCCAACCGGCACCAGGCCACCGAGGACGAGGAACAGCCCCCGCGCGTCCGCAGCCGGAATCACCATGTCGCCGCCAGGTCCCCCCGCATAGGCGAGCAGTACCGCGATCATCCATGCCGCGACGGGAACCGCTGCCATCGCACGCCCGAAACCGAGCCTGCGCGCCGCCTCCACAAGCACGATATTGCCGACCGCGCTCACAAAGACGGACAGCGGAAATGGCACTCCCCCAACGTAACTGGGCAGAAAAAACACCGACACGAGGCCGAGGATGAATCCGTCGACGCACAGCACCGCAACGATGATGTAGTCGAGCCTGGTGAGATTTTCTGGATCACCGTAGGGCAGGCGCGCCGAGCGCGCGGCGTCAGCTACTCCGCGTAAATTGAGCCGCCGGCCATCCGTTTGCGTCCCATCAGCCAACCGGCGGATAACCCATCTGCGTGAGGTAGGCGCTCACCGAATCGACCCAGGCGTAAATGGCGCCCCAGTATGCCTCGGAAATCTCCGCCTCGTAGCGGACTGGATCCATGATCCACGCAATGATGTCCATCTCGTAACCTCCCACGGTCTTATTGGACAGCGTAGCGGGTGGTGTCGTGTCACAACCCAGCGAAGAGGTCTGTTTCATCGACAACCCCATCCAGCAGGGTGCCTTTGCACCCAGCGCCCGTGCGGACGAGCACGAAGTGCTCCTCGGCGAGGACAGGTTGCGCAATCTTGTTGGAGAGGGCGAACGCCATCCCATTCGCGGCCAGGGTCACTTGCGTCGCGTGCGCGCGCAGCGCGGCCCGCTTGGCGGCGAGGACGCTCGACACATCGATCCTCGTGGTGATCTGCTCGTCGGGAAACCTGCCGAGGCCATCTGCGGGGGCATGCACCCAGCCCTCGGGAACGCCCTTCAATGCGCGGGCTGCAGCCTGCGCATATGCCCGGCCCGCCACAGCCCAATACAGCTTCGGGACGTCCCACCCGCGTTCTTGAGCCCGGACGACCGCGGCGTTCGTGACGGCATGCACCCGCATGTGGTCCGGGTGCCCGTAGGTACCGTCAGGGTCGTATGTGGTAACAACGTGCGGCTGAAAATCGGTGATCAGCGCTGCGAGTTCTTCCGCCGCGAGCGACAGATCCGCGTTGACGAACGCGCGCGGATTTTGGCTTGACGGCATATCTGCCATGCCAGAATCACGGAACCTGCCCGCACCGCCAAGGAAGCGCGGAGTTATTGCTGGCCGATTCCCGCTCAGCGCAGCAAGCGCCTGTGTCAGTTCGAGTATTCGGTAACCCCCAAGCTGATCGGCTGCGTCCGCGCACAGCTGCGCGTATTCCTGCCCAATCACCTCACCTTCCTCGCCGAGCGTGCAGGTAACCACCCGCACCTCAGCGCCGTCGCGAAGGTAACGAGCGATCGTTCCGCCGGTGATCAGGGTTTCGTCATCTGGGTGCGCATGCACGAACAGCACCCGCTGCGGCCGGACAGTCATCGGGGCAACCTCACCCACTCGGCGGCCGAGCTGAACACTCCGACCGGGACAGGAACGTCGAGTTCGACACCGGTGACCACATCAGTGGCGGCAAGAAGTGTCGCATCCTGCAAAATCGGCACCACCGCCCCGAGCTGCCAGAGCTGTGATTCGATGGATGGCAGAACACCGTGCAGATCCTGGCGGCCCGTCAGTACCGCCGCGACGGTATCGCTGAGGGCTGGCTCGCACGCGCCAGACAGGTTGCTGGGCGCGCGCACGACGTCACGCACTCGCGCTCTACCCTCGTCAGGCTGATCGGAGTTGCTGTCCTCAGCGGTGGGATCATCAGGTTCGGCGCCCCGTCCGGGCTCGGCGGGAACGTCCACGGGCGGACACGCCCAGCGCGATGCCAGTACTGTTGCCGGGTCGTACCCCGCCTGAACCCAACCGACGACAGCGTCGACCTCGCCACCAGTGAGCGCATCCCCGTAAAGTCGTGCGGGAGCCATTTCAGTGACGCGCGGGCGGACCCCATTTTGCCGCAATTGATCGGCCGCGGTGTTCGCGACAGCGCGGGCCGCTTCATCGCCTGCGGGAACGCCAAGCACGACAGTGAGTGCGGCACCGGTCGGTTCGCCATCCCGGCGCAGCACGCCGTCGACAAGTTCGTAACCGGCATCCGCCAGGACAGTTATTGCTTCCTCGTACCGCATCCGGCTCGGGGCTGTTGGTGTATAGGACGGTGATGAAGGCGGGGTGAGCTGTGCCTGAGCGGGGGCGACAGTCGCGGCACCACCACCTCCGACTGTCGCCAGAACATCAGTGTCGAGAAAGCTGATAAGTGCGTTGCGCACGTTCTGGTCATCCAGTGGTTCTACACGTGTGTTCAGCACGAGTTGCAGCGCCCGAGTCTGATAATTGCGCGCACTGTCTAGCCCGGCGATCGCGGAAAGCTGAGCTTGCAAAGCCGCTCCGCCATGCACATCTGCTATCTGGGCGTCCTGGCTGCGCAGCGTATCCGCGATCTGCGCTGGAGTCCCGCCCCTCCGCAGATGTATTTGATCTAGCCGCGCCGGCACGTCCCAGAAGCGGTCATTGCGTTCGAGCCGAATGTCGTCGCGCCCGCGGTCCACCCGATCGATGTGAAACCGCGAACCGGAAACTGGAATCGTCTCAGTGAGGCCCGCATCAAAACCGCCTGGCGAGTCTTTAATGAGGTGCGCTGGCAGCAAGTAGGTAAAAAGCTCGCGCCACGCGGGGTATGGCTGCCGGAAGCGTACTGTCACAGTTTTTCCGCCGGACGACGACGCGATCGACTCGATGAGGTCATACCCCGCGGGGTCAACCACACCTGGCTGCGTTGTCATCTGCCGCCACAGGTACTGAAAGTCCTCGGCTGCGATCGGTGCGGCATCAGACCACTGCGCCTCATTCCGCAGCACGTATTCGACTGTGAACGGGTTCTCGCCCGATCCGTCTTCGATGACGTCCGCGGACACGATGAGTGAGGGGTCTGCCTCCCAGACAAATCCCCCAGGAGCATCCGGATCTTGTACCGGGCGGAAGGGACTCGGCAGGACCAGATCCGCGACTGCCCGGCTCACCGGCGATAGGTGAGACAGCAGATGCGGATTAAAGCCAAGACCGATGTCGTCGATAGCGACGACGACTTCGTTGGACACTGGCGGCGGCTGCCTCGTCGGCGTCACTGTTCCGGTGCTTTCGATCGGGGGCGGCGGGCTCGCCGTGCAACCGGTGAGTACGAGCGCTAGTGCAGCCGCTCCACTGGTGCATGCGGTGGCAATTCGGCTTCGCCGCGCACACCGCGCTGCCCGGGACCTCCGCACTGAACCTCCCCTGCCCGTGAATTCCGCCGCCTGGCCCACCTTCTCTGCAATCGTGCCACGGGTACGTAACAGTGGCACGCACCCTCGCAGGGTCGCGCCGTGACGCAAGCGAACCGTGGATCAGCTAGACACTGCGGCGTTGTCCCGCGCTTTCGCCCGTGAGCGCTCCCGGGCACGTTCGGTGCCACCGAGCACAACTTTACGGACACGCACGACGTCTGGCCCCACTTCGACACACTCGTCACCGGAACAGAATTCGAGTGCACCCTCGAGGTCGAGCCGCGCAGCGCGCTGCAGCCGCTCGAGCTCATCTCCAGTAGACGAGCGCATGTTCGTCAGCTTTTTCTCTTTGGTGATGTTCACGTCGAGATCCTCGGCACGCGGGTTTTCACCGATCACCATGCCTTCGTAACAGGCGTCGCCCGGCTCAACGAAGAAGCTGCCGCGATCCTGAAGCTGAAGCAGTGCGTACGTCGTGACGGCTCCGGCCCGGTCAGACACAAGGGAACCCGTGTGCCGGCTGCGAATCTCGCCTGCCCACGGCGCATATCCCGCCGAGTGGCTGTTGGCGATACCCGTGCCGCGCGTCTCGGTGAGGAACGCTGTGCGGAATCCGATGAGCCCACGTGCAGGGACCGTGAATTCCATGCGTACCCAACCTTGGCCGTGGTTGGTCATGTGGTCCATGCGGCCCTTGCGCGCGGCCATCAGCTGGGTGATCGCCCCCAGAAACTCCTCTGGGGCGTCGATGGTGAGCGCCTCGTAAGGCTCCTGAATCTTGCCATCGACGACTCGCGTCACCACCTGCGGCTTGCCGACCGTCATTTCGTAGCCTTCGCGGCGCATCGTTTCGACGAGGATGGCAAGTGCAAGTTCGCCGCGGCCTTGCACCTCCCACGCGTCGGGACGTTCGGTCGGGAGCACGCGAAGCGAGACGTTGCCGATCAACTCCTGATCGAGACGGGCCTTCAGCAAACGTGCGGTCAGCTTCGTTCCACCGTTGCGCCCGGACAGCGGCGAGGTATTCGTGCCAATGGTGACGGAAATCGCAGGTTCATCCACCGTGATACGTGGCAGCGCGACCGGATTTTCGGGTGCCGCGAGAGTATCGCCGATCATGATGTCCTCGATGCCCGCGACAGCCACAATGTCACCGGCCTCAGCGACCTCGGCGGGAACACGGGTGACCCCCTCCGTGCGGAGCAGCTCGGTGAGGCGGACCTGCTTGACCTCGCCGTCACCGCGCAGCCACGCTACGGTCTGCCCTTTGCGGAGCCGCCCGTTGTGCATCCGAACCAGCGCGATCCGGCCCAGGAACGATGAGGCGTCGAGGTTGGTGACATGTGCCTGCAGGGACGCTTCCGGATCCGCTTTCGGAGCCGGAACGTACTCGACGAGAAGATCGAACAACGGCTGAATATCTGGGGAATCAGGCTCTTCGCCATCTGCGGGAGCGGCCAGGCTCGCTTTGCCACTGCGGGCGCACGCGTACACTACTGGCAATTCAAGAGCATGCTCAGCCGCAGCGGCGGCCTGCTCGTCCTCGAGGTCCGACGCGAGGTCAAGGAGCAGGTCGTGCACCTCGTCGACCACTTCGGCGATGCGGGCGTCTGGCCGGTCGGTCTTGTTGACCACCAAAATTACCGGCAGTGCGGCTTCGAGCGCCTTGCGCAGCACGAACCGGGTTTGTGGGAGCGGACCCTCGCTCGCATCAACCAGGAGCACCACTGCGTCGACCATCGACAAGCCACGCTCCACCTCACCGCCGAAATCCGCGTGTCCGGGAGTGTCGATCACATTGATGATCACTTCACTGCCGTCTGGATTGGTACGGCGGACCGCGGTGTTCTTAGCCAGAATGGTGATGCCTTTTTCACGCTCGAGATCGCCGGAGTCCATCACCCGCTCGACGAGTTCGGCGCGCTCAGCAAATGCGCCCGACTGGCGCAGCATCGCATCAACCAGGGTGGTCTTACCGTGGTCGACGTGCGCGACGATAGCAATGTTGCGGAATGCGGTGTTGCGGAAATCCGCGCTGCTCGACGACACAGACGACACACAAGCTCCTGTACATGAAAGGGGTAACCGCGAGGCGGCGCGATACAGCCCGAGGGGTTTTTCGTTCAAAGGCCAGCCGCAGGCCCTAGCAAGGATAGCGGGATTTGGCGCGTGACGCTCAATCGGTGCGGAGGCGAACGCCGACAAGCTCACTCAAGTGAGGGGACCCTACACTAAGTAAGCTACCCTGGCCTGACTGGAGAACGTTCGCAACCGTCCCTCGTCACGGGAGATCGCGCATGGGCAAGGTGAAGGCCTCGAAGGTCAGCAGCCTGAAACCAAAGAAGAAGTGCTGTCGCAGCAAAACCCGCTGCCTGCGCTGCCCTTACGTCATCGCCAAAATGAAGAAATACGAGGCCGCTGGCATCACGGGCGGTGAACTCAAAAAGTGCCTCAAGAAGGCGCGCGCGGCCTAGTGCTCCGCCATCGCCTCACACAAATCGTCGATCCACACACGGTCGTTGGGGACGAGATCAGCCTCACGCAGTTCAGCGGCGGTGAACCAGCGCACATCCGCATGCTCTCGCGGTTCAGGGACACCCTCGATCAGCTGGACCAGATACGCGCGCAGCACGTAACCATTGTCTGTTCCGGCCGGGGCGATCAGCACATCTGCGCCGATCCGCGGGCCAATCGCGCTCGTTACCCCCAGTTCTTCCTCTAACTCACGCCGCAGCGCCTCGGCAGGCAACTCGCCCTCGTGCACCTTTCCGCCCGGCAGTTCCCATTGCCCCGCGAGATCGGGCGGGTACGTCCGCTGCGCGAGAAGAATCGTGCCGTTTTGCACGATCGCCGCCGCCGTGACTTCCTGACGATCGTCACTTGCGGCACTGCCCGCGGCCACTTCATCGGACATGGCTGTCCGCCTGGACAGGTCTGATCACGCCGGTCCTGCGTCCGTCGAGGCCGAGCCGTACAACTTCACCAATGCCGCCTACTAGTACCTCGTCGTGCACCGCACCTCTCGCGGCGAACTCACCATGGCCGTCGATCACTACACGCAAGCGCAGCCCGTCCGGCAGCACAGCGAGCGACGTGACCACCCCCGTGATGGGGCCGTGCCGGGCAACCACCAGCGAGTCAGCGCTCAGTGCCAGCTCGGCCGGCCCATCCGGAACGTCGACGCTTGTCGCGCCGAGGGCGCTACGCGCCACGCCGTGCTCGACCTCTGCCGGGACGATGCTCGTGTAACCGAGGAAGCTGGCCACCGCACGGTCAGCGGGGGCGCTCCACAACTTGCGCGGCGGGGCGATCTGACGAATCCGCCCGTCAATGATGACTGCTATCTCGTCCGCGAGAAACGCAGCTTCTGACTGATCGTGAGTGACGACGAGCGCAGGAGTTCCAGAGTCTGCGACGATCCGGCGGATGTCCATCGCCAGCCGTTCCCGCAACCCCTTGTCCAGCGCTGAAAGCGGCTCGTCGAGCAGCAGAAGCCGCGGGTGCGGAGCCAGCGCCCGTGCCAGCGCGACCCGCTGTGCCTCGCCGCCAGACAGCTGGTCAACCCGCCTGTTCTCGTAGCCGTGCAGCCCGACGAGCGCCAGGAGCTCGGCTACCCGCGCGTCCCGGGCATCACGCGGGAGCACCGAGTTTTGCCCAGGGCGCCGGATCGTCAGACCATAGGCGACATTGCCCGCCACCGTGCGGTGCGGAAACAGCTGTCCATCCTGGAACACAAGTCCGATGTTCCGGCGGTGCACCGGGACTTCAGATATATCCGTCCCAGCAAACGTGATTCGCCCCGTCAGGAGCGGCTCGAGACCCGCGATCGCACGGAGTACGGTCGACTTCCCCGACCCGGAAGGGCCGAGCAGCGCTACGACGGAGGAGCCCGCAGAAAAACGCAAATTAGCGTCATCGACCGCGAGGTGCTCCCCGTATCGAACCGTCACCGAGTCCAGAACCAGCATCAAAACTCCCCTACGTCGCGGATCCGCACAACTTCGATCAGCGCGACAACAGCGGCCGTCACCGCCACCAGCAACACAGCACCCGACAGCGCTACCGACATGTTCTCCACCCCGGGACGCCCGATCATCCGCCCGATGAGCACCGGCAGCGTCGGGTCACCCGCACGAGCTAAGAACGATGTTGCCCCGAATTCACCCACCGTGACAACAAACGCGAAACCAGCGGCCGCCGCGATCGAGCGGGCGACGAGCGGTAAGTCGATCGTGAACCACACGCGTACCGGTGACGCACCGAGGACAGCTGCGCCCTCTCGCAGCCGTGCGCTCACGGTGCGCATGGCAGGCAACACGATGCGCACCACCAGCGGTACAGCAACCAGCGCTTGCGCGATCGGAATCAGCAGTGCGGAACTGCGAAGATCTCCCGGCAGCCGCCCCAGCGTAATAAGAAAACCAAACCCAACAGTGACCGCGCTGATGCCCAGGGGAATCAGAATCGCACCGTCCGCAATCCATGCGAAACGGCCCCGGGCCTGCGCGATCGCGATCGCGGCAAGCACTCCCACGACGAGTGCGAGTATTGCCGCGTCCGTCGCGGTACGCAGCGAGAGCAGCGCCGCGTCGATGCCGCTCACTCCCGCGCGCGTCTGTGTGAGCAAGCGGTAGCCCTCGATGCTCCACTCACCGCGCGGCCGCAGCGACCGGATGAGCAACGCCACAGGCGGAACGACCAGCAGAACACCAACGAGCATCAGCACCGCACCAACACTGAACCATTGCCTGCCGCGCGGGCGGCGCGACGTCGCGTCCATCGGCCGCAGGGAAAGGCCCCGTTCGCGACCGCGTCGCGTCAGCGTGGCAACCGTGATCGCCCCCGCGATCGCGAGCATCTGCAGCAGGGAAAGCGCGGCGGCCATCCGCAGATCGAAAACCTGAACCGTCTGAAAGTAGATTTCGGTCTCGAGGGTGCGGTACCGCGTCCCGCCGAGAACCAGCACCACACCGAAACTGGTCGCACAGAAGAGGAACACAACCGCTGCGGCCGACACGATCGCCGGCGCGAGGGCCGGCAGCGTCACTGTACGAAAAGCTCGCAGCGGGGAGGCGCCAAGGCTGCGGGCCGCCTGCTCCGTCCGTGGATCGAGGTGAGCCCACACGGAGCCGACAGTCCGGGCCACCACAGCGACATTGAAGAAGACATGAGCAAGCAGAATCGCCCATATGGTGCCGTCAAGGCCCGCGAAACCGAGCATGCCGCCCTCGGAGAGCAGTGCGCGGAACGCGATCCCGACCACCACTGTGGGGAGGACGAAAGGGACTGTGACGATCACGCGCAGCAGAGTGCGACCGGGCAACTGCACGCGTGCGAGCAACCAGGCCACCGGCAACCCCGCCGCCACAGTCAGCAGTGTCGACGCAGCAGCCTGGCCCACCGTGAAACCGGCGATATTCCACACCGAGGGACGGGACAGCAGTTCGACCATTCCGAGCGGATCAAAGCGGCCGGTCTCGTCGGCGAGGCCCCGGTACACGATGGCGCTGACCGGCCACGCGAAGAAGACGAGCAGAAAGACGAGCGGAGCGATGCCGATCAGCAGAGCTGGCGGCACCGTTCGCCGCCGCGGCGACAGCGTCGTCATCCCACCACGATGTCACGCCATTGGGTGATCCACACGTCGCGATTCGCGTCGATCAGCTCCGGGTCGAGCAGCCTTGGTGCTGCAGGCTTCGGCGCGTACTGTTCGAACGCGTCAGGCAGCCGAGTTCCCGGTACGGCGGGAAACACGTACATGTTCTCAGGGAATGCCTCCTGCACCTCGTCACTGAGGAGAAACTCAATCACCTGCTGCGCGCCGCTCGGGTTTCGTGCGCCTTCCAGTACGCCCGCGTACTCGATTTGCCGGAAGCACGTGTCCTCCAGTGCCCGGGTAGGCGGCGGCGTCCCGTCCGCCCCCGCCTCCGCCGGAGGTGACGACGCGTACGACACCACCACGGGCCGTGGTCCTTCGCCCTCCGAACCAGAAAAGTCTACGTAATAGGCTTGCGACCAGCCGTCGGCCACGTGCACGCCGTTGTCACGCAAGGCGCGCCAGTAGTCCTGCCAGCCGTCTTCACCGAACTCGTCGATCGTCGCGAGCAGGAACGCAAGACCTGGCGAGGATGTGCCAGGGTTCTGTACGACAGTGAGGTCCCGGTACTCCGGCCGCAACAGGTCGCCGAAAGTCTCGGGTTCGTCGAGCCCGCGCTCAGCGAAGTAGCGGGTATCGATATTGAGGCAGACGTCGCCGTAGTCGATGGGTGTCAGCGCGGCCGAATCCGGATACCTCAGCTCGTCCGGCACAGTGACACTGGCCTCATAGTCAGCGAAAACGTCCGCGTGCACAGCACGTGACGCGAACGTGTTGTCGACCCCGAACGCGACGTCTCCGAT
This sequence comes from Hoyosella sp. YIM 151337, assembly GCF_026041215.1. Taxonomy (GTDB): domain Bacteria; phylum Actinomycetota; class Actinomycetes; order Mycobacteriales; family Mycobacteriaceae; genus Hoyosella. The sequence continues at coordinate 82,905 of NZ_JAPEIQ010000033.1, read as the reverse complement.
CGGATTGTCTTTGGTGAGCACCAGCGTGGTGACGAGTTCGCCAGCGTCTGCCTGCGCACGGTGATCGATGCGGATTCCGGTGTCCGCAGTGAATTGCTCCATAAGTTCATTCGGCAGCGTGAACGAATCGTGCGTGAGAAGCACGACGACGTCATCATCGGGTTCCTCGCCGCCACCAGCCAGGGTGCAGCCTGGCAGCAGCGGCAGAAGGACGCAGAGCGGCAGTACACCTGCTGCGCGGCGTGTTCGCGTGCGCCAAACCGAACTCATGAATCCCCACTTCCGTTCTGCTTCAGGGCCCGCGGCCGGCACGGCGGGGCCGCAGGTAGGACTTTAGCCGCTACACGCCGCTGATCAGCCGCATGTGATCTAACCCCCCACAAAGGACCGGCCCGAGGAGGACAATAGGGGACCATGGCACAGCTACTTGACGATAAGGACATCGACAATGCACTCGAGGGCCTGGACGGGTGGAGCCGTTCTGGTTCCAGCATCATCCGCACGCTGGCCCTCCGCAGTTTTCCGGACGCGATCGCACTGGTCGATCGCGTCGCCGAAACAGCCGAGCAGCGCAACCATCATCCAGATATCGATATCCGATGGCGGAAAGTGACCTTCGCGTGCAGCACCCACGCGCTCGGCGGTGTCACGCAACTTGATCTCGACCTCGCTCGCACCATCAATGAGCTTGCCGAAGAACAGGCTTCTTCCTAACCGATCCACACTTCAGCGCCGACTGATGCGAAATGGGAGAAATGTGGGGAGTGCCACGTTTCTCCCTCATTACATTTCAAATCGGAAAGGATTCGGCTCCCCTCCAGCCAAGACTTCGTAACGCTCCGGAAAATCCTTCTTGCCCAATCGGTGAGGACTGTGACTATGAAGCACGAAAGGGACCCGTAACCCGTCGGTGAATTGTTCGATCATGCCGGCTGCGGGATGCAACCGACTTGGAGGACGGAACCACAGTGCTTCGAACCCGCAAGGTGCGCAAAACAATAGCGGCACTGGCGCTCTCCGTTGCCGCAATTGCGGCGACGCCGGGATCGGTCACGGCCCAGAATCCGCCGCCACCGCCCAATGACCTCAATTTCCTCGAGATTCTGCCCGCGATCATCGGCTCCGCGGTGCAGGGGCCGAAGTCTGGCGCCGAAGCGCGAGAAGAGCTCCTCGGAACGCTCAGCGCCTTGCTGGCTCAACCAGGCGTTCCGGAAGAGATGGCCATCGGCGCCGAACGCATCGTGTCGTTCATCAGCGCGCCGGAGCCCTCGGCGCCGGGCAGTCCTGCGATACCCACTGATGGCCCGCCGATCTCGCAGTTCCTTTACCCCACGGTCGGTCTCGACTGCATGGGTCCGGGACAGCACTCGATCGCCACTGCCCTCGCAGTGGCGGGCCCGCAACCGCTGCCACTGCCCGGCCCCAAGCGCAACGAGGCTGCGTTCGTCTTCACCGCTCTCGGCACCGGCGGAGCGAGCAACATCAAGCCCCATGATCCGCTTACAGTCTCGTGGCTGAACCTCGATACGAACAGGGCTGGATCGGCGCCACTCGATGCGTCATCCGGAATCAACCCGGACGGACCAGCCACACTCACCGCAATCGATCGCACAGGTAAGGGCCGGGTTATCGCGACGGTCCACGGTGCCCTTAATCACGGTGGCCCCAACGGCACGAAGACCTGTGGTTTCGCTCCAACGGTGGGTCTCATCGTAATCGACTGACCGGCTCCCCGAGCCCAGCGGCCAGCCCGCTGCCCCCGACGGCCCCTGTGGAGCAATCGCGCCCCACAGGGGCCTCACACTTGGGGCCTCTCTGGACAGGCGATCCGCGCACGAATCGCATGCGGTGTCGCCACCGGGGTTACCGGTGGTGAATGCCGATCCTCTCCGCCTAAGGCCGCTCGGCCAGTTCGTCCTGATAACCGCGGATGCGCTCCGCGATCTCGTCGGCGTCGGCCTCACGACCCTCTTTCCGGGCTTCGGTCTCGCGGACGCGCAACTCCCGGATGGCCTTGCGGATATCGTTGATGCTCGTCACGTGATCCATACCACAATGATGCCTTCAGAGATCACTTATTTCCACCCACTGCAGCGATAAAACCCGCCCCCACCGCTGAGTGAGCGTGAGTGTTCCCCTGGACGCGGGTAAACGCGCGAATCGCAACGAGCAACGAACAATTCGCGGCTTTCGGGGTGCCACATCGGCGGCGTCGTTTACCGTGTTCGATATACATTTGTCCGCCCAAACGGACAGTACGGAAAGAGCCGACATGGACACACAGCGTGAAGTGTGGAGCGCCCGGTCTGTCTTCATCCTCGCCGCGATCGGATCCGCGGTTGGACTCGGAAACATCTGGCGCTTCCCCTACGTCGCATACACCAATGGTGGCGGCGCCTTTATCATCCCGTATCTCATAGCGCTGCTCACCGCGGGCATTCCTCTGCTTTTCTTCGACTATGCGATCGGACACAAATTCCGTGGATCGCCGCCGCTCGCCTTCCGCCGCATCAGTCGCTGGGCTGAGAGCCTCGGCTGGTGGCAGGTGGGCATCTGTTTCGTCATTGCGGTGTACTACGCGGTAATTATCGCGTGGGCAGCGCGGTACGCCATCTTTTCCCTCGGAGAAGCGTGGGGGGACGATCCGGAAGCATTCCTCTTTGGAAACTTCCTGCAACAAGAGGACACCGCGAGAGTCGGGTTTGATCTTGTACCGGGTGTCGCGATTACGCTTCTGCTGATCTGGATAGCGACGCTCGTGGTCCTCGCATTCGGTGTTCAGCGCGGCATCGGCGCATCTGCCAAGATTTTCGTGCCGCTGCTGGTTGTGTTGTTCCTCGCGCTGGTTATTCGCTCACTCTTCCTCGACGGTGCTGCGGAGGGGCTCACCGCGTTCTTCCAGCCTGACTGGTCGATCCTGACGAACGCGACTGTCTGGATAGCCGCCTACGGGCAGATCTTCTTTTCGCTGTCGATCGCATTCGGCATCATGATCACCTACGCGTCTTATCTGAAGCTGAAGACCAACATGACGAGTTCCGGACTTGTCGTAGCGTTTTCGAACAGCAGCTTCGAGATTCTCGCGGGCATCGGCGTGTTCGCGGCGCTCGGATACATGGCTGCGGTGGCTGCCGTACCCGTCGACGAGGTTGTCAGCGGAGGTATCGGGCTCGCGTTCATCGCATTCCCGCAAATCATCTCCGCTATGCCAGGGGGCCCACTCTTCGGATTTGTGTTCTTCGCATGCCTTGTCGCCGCGGGCTTCACCTCGCTCATTTCGATCGTGCAAGTGGTGATCGCGGCGGTGCAGGACAAGATGCGCATAAGCCGACTCGCTTCCGTCGCGCTCGTCGGCGGATCGATGACGATTGTGTCGATGGCACTTTTCCCCACGACGACGGGCGTGGGCGTACTGGATGTCGTCGACAAGTTCGTCAACAACATCGGCATCGTCGGGGTCGCATTTGCCGCGATCGTCGCAACCATCTGGTTCCTGCGCCGCGGGCCTGAGTTCGTGGAGCACCTCAACTCCGTGTCATCGTTCCACATCGGTATCATCTGGCGACTCTGCATCGGCGTTGCGACACCGATAGTCCTCGGATACATGCTGGTGAGCGAGATGATCACACTCGTCGACGAAGGCTACGGCGGGTATCCCACTGACTTTGTGGCTGGGCTCGGATGGGCAGTCCAGATAGCTCTTATCGTGCTTGCGCTGGCACTGTCTCTGCTGCCCTGGCGGCAGGGCACAGACCTCACGCCGCCGAAGCATCACGAATTCGTCAACCCGGGAGGCCATCGATGAGCACCTCTGCGATCATCATGATGATCATCACGCTCGCTATCGTCTGGGGCGGGCTGATCATCAGCCTGGTTCATCACACTAAACACCCGGACGAACACATCGACTGAGTTTGAGCACCCATTTGGGGCGGTACCTTACGGTGCCGCCCCCAAATGTTATGCAGAATCCAAAGCAGCAACGAGCACGTCGAGGTGGCGTTCAGTGACGTCGAGGTGCGGACTAATCCGCAGCGCGCCCGGCGCGTCTTCCAAGGGTGCGCGCTCGGGCCCCAGATAGGTCGTGACGATTCGGGCGCTTGCTGCGGTCCCCGCCGCGAGCGCCTCACGGAATCCTTGAACGTCACGACCGCTCCAGCCGTGTGGCGGCAACAAGGTGGTGACCGCGCACGGTTCCTCCACCTCTTCGGATACCGACCACCCGCCAGCCCCGTGGAGACGTGCACGGGCCACCTGACCAATGGCTGCAAGCCGCTCATAAACGGCGGCCGGGCCGAGCGTCAGGTGCTCGGCCAGCGCCACAGCGAAACCGACGCGGCCCGCGATGTTCGCCTCAACTGATTCGAGCAGCAGCTCCTTCGCAGGCAGAAGCCCGCTGCGCACACCGACAACTCCTACGCCGCGCGGGCCGCACAACCACTTTCGGCTCGTCGCGTACACCGCGTCAGCACCAAGCACCGGCGGAATATGAGCGAAGCTCTGTGCGGCGTCCGCGATCAGCGGGACACCGGCAGCGCGACACACAGCGCCCAGGCGGGCCACATCCTGCACAAGACCGCGATGTGACGGATGCACACAGATGTGCACGAACGCTGGCCGCTCCCGGGCTATCACCTCGGCACTGGCCTCATAATCCAGGTGGCCCACGCGGTCGGTAACTGGCAGTGGGATCGGCCGTAAACCGAATGACGCGAACACCGTGAGATTGGGACCGAACTCGCTGGGCGCAACGCACACCGGCGAACCAGCCTCAACCGGCATGTTATGCACAAGCGCCAAGAGCGCAGATCGCGCGCTCTCCGTGAAGAAAACCTCGTGCGGGGCGAACCCGAGAAGCCCGGCGGCGGCCGCCCGCCCCCGCTCGAGAGTCTCGGCGGCTTCTGCGTGCGCGACATACCCGCCCACCCGAGCTTCGCGTTCGAGATGCTCCGACATGCGGGCCACCACATTCCGGCTCGCGCGCCCAGCCGCCGCGGAGTCAAGATGCACAACATCGGGCTCATACCGCAGGGCCCTGAATTCTGCACCGACTTCCGGATGCGCGATCGAGTTCGTCACACCCGAACCGTATCGCGGCTACTCTCTCGCGGTAGATGCACGCGCCGCCCACAGCAGATCATCAAAGCGTAAACAGCGAGCGCACCAGCCACGTACACCAGCGCCACCCACGCCAATCCGGCCGGTTCCACACGCGACCAGATGGTCGGCTGCGCGAAACTCAGCAGCCAGGGCACACCAGCAAGTGTCACCACGCTCCAGAAGACGGCAAGATACTTTGCGGCTCGCAGCTCCCGGAAAGGACCATAAACCAGCCACATGACAAGCGGCAGCGCCCACACCCAGTGGTGTGACCACGACACCGGCGATATCAGCAGGCCTAACAACTGAACCGCGATCAGCGTGCCGAGCGCGTCGCTCCGATCCAGCCGCCGCCAGGCCGCAACCCCGAGCCCACAACACAGCGCGACCAGCATGAGCCACGTCACGGTCGCGGCCGTACCCTCGGCCTCAAACCTGTGCACAGCGCCGAATAGCGACTGGTTCCACACCGATGCGACCGGGCCGATGCGATCTGCGTCCCCGAAATACGAGGCGAAGTACTCCCTCGTTTCCTCCCGAATCAGCAGCCAACTGACGCCGAGCGTCGCGGCAAACGCCACCGCGGAAAACGCGGCAGCGCTGTAGCGGCGGCGAGCGAGGAAATAGAGTCCAGCGATAGCTGGGGTCAGTTTGATACCGGCCGCGATACCAGCAAGACCGCCACTCACCCACCAGCGGTGATTAGTGACGGCGATCATGATCAATAGCACGAGGTAGACATTGATCTGGCCATAGTCGAGAGTCGTGCGGACTGGCTCGGTCCACAGCCCCGCAGCCGTCCATAGCATCGCTTCGCGCACGCGCGCCCAGTCCGCGGCCGGCCCTCGCCCAATGATCATGCGCTGGCAGAGACGCACGACAGCGTAGAGTGCGCCCGCAATACCCAATTGCCACACTATTGCCAGCACAGCGAAAGACAGCAGACTGAGCGGATAAAACACTAAGGCGGCAAAGGGCGGATAGGTAAATGGCAACGGGAACTCTGGGGTGTTCTCCGAATACCGGAAGGAATAGAGGTCTCCATCCCGGAGTTGTGCTGCGCCATCGACGTAAACATGTAAGTCGAGGAAGTTCGTGGCATTGGGCACAAGCAGCGTCCATGCGAGACGGGCAAGCACCGCGACTGTGAGAAGGAGAGGGGCCCATCGCAGAACACGAGGCCACAGCGTTTTGGTTTCCGACACTCTCCGCTACCTGTTCGTCATCATGCTGAAGCACCCCGACTGCTCTGCCTCATCGTCCGACCACGGTAGCCGAGAAACAAATCACGCGGCAGTATGCAGTAGGCGACGTCACGCAGCCCACACTTAATGAAGCGAACAAATGCCGCTTATATCGCAAACCGGATGCAGGCTCGATGATCGGCAGGAGTGGATGACGAACACACCCGCGATTCCCACGTCGGTACTCACCCTCGCGAGCGAGGCGCAACGTGTCACCGTGCTTACCGGTGCCGGCATGTCCGCTGAAAGCGGCGTACCGACGTTTCGTGACGCGCAGACCGGACTGTGGGCGCGGTACGACGCGACAGCCCTCGCCACCCCAGAGGCGTGGGAACGCGACCCCGCGCTCGTGTGGTCGTGGTATATGTGGCGCCACCATCTCGTCCGGCAAACGGAGCCGAATGCGGGCCATAAGGCACTCGGCGGGTGGGAAACCACCGCCAGTGTCACCGTGGTCACACAGAACATCGATGACCTGCATGAACGCGGAGGAAGTTCTCGCGTTCACCATCTGCACGGAAGCCTGTTCGCGTTCCGCTGTTCGCGCTGCTCCCGTCCCTACACGCAGCCGGTCGATGACACCCCGCCACACGACACACCACGGAAACCACCTGCCTGCGACGAGTGCGCCGGTCCAGTGCGGCCAGGTGTGGTCTGGTTCGGCGAAATGCTCCCGAACTCCCCCTGGGAGGCGTCGGTACGTGCGGTTCAAGACTGCGATCTACTGCTCGTCGTGGGCACGTCAAGTCTTGTGTATCCAGCCGCTGGACTCCCCCGGATCGCACAGGACCGAGGCATTCCGATCGTCGAAGTCAACACCGAGGAAACACCGCTATCAACGCAGTGCACCGCCTGCCTCAGAATCCCCGCCGCATCTGCGCTACCGCGCCTGGCCGACATGCACGTGACCTAGAAATTATGGACGCCCCCGTGTCGCATGAACCAAGGAGTGAAAAAAGCCTGCACGGGGGCGCAGTCACGACATTACGCATTCCCGTGCAAACGATCTCGCTTTCGCTGGCTTTCTCAGCCACTTCACAGACGCGACCGACTCTAGGCCGACCGTCGTCCGCTACGCCCGCCACCCCTGATCAAACTGGTTAAACCCCTCTGGCTCAGCGGGAATGAAAATCCACATCACGATGTAAATCAGGAACTGCGGCCCCGGCAGCAAAACCGAGAGCACAAAAACCAGCCGCACAATATTCGGGTCCCACCCGAAGTGACGCGCGATTCCAGCGCACACACCGCCAATCCAGCGGCCTTCCCGAGCTCGAGTCAGCTGAGCCATCGAAATCTCCCTCCCGTGGGACTCGGTCGTCCACGTCCGTCCGGGGCCGCGGATGCGAACCCCTTATTGCCATTGACGGTACTGACCGGCACCAGTCCGGCGCATCAGGTTCTTCCCGGAAGCGACCCCGAACTTAGGTCACTCCATCTCAGCCCGCACCCCGAGCAACCGGATGGGTCGATCGAGGGGGAAGAGTTTCAAAATCTCGAGCGCAGCTCTCTCCACCTCGGCTGGATCGCGTGTTGGCTGCGGCAGCTTCCTCGCGTGTGTTCTGGTGTAGAAGGTCGACGTACGCACAGTCACCGCCACTCTGATAATCGCGCGGTCCTCGCCGAGTGCCTCCGCTGCCGCGCCGCGTGCCAGTTCGCTGGTACGTAACTCGATATCCGCAAGGTCGGTCAGGTCATGCGGGTAGGTGCGCGACTGGCTGTGTGAACGAGCCGGTGGCGGCACAGTGATGATCTCTCTGCCTCCCAGGCCGCGTCCGAGCGCAACCAGCCAGGGGCCTGTGGTCGGGCCAAAACGTTCCGCAAGTTCCCACCGGTCCGCCGCAGCGAGCGCACCGACGGTGGTGAGCCCGAGGTCCGCGAGCTTTTGCGCCGTTTTACGTCCGATGCCCCAGAGTGCCTCAGTCGGGCGGTCACCCATCACCGGCATCCAGTTCTCGGCCGTCAATTGGAAGACCCCTGCTGGCTTCGCGAAGCCGGTCGCAAGTTTGGCCCGCAACTTGTTGTCGCCGATGCCAATCGATGAGGACAGACTGGTGTTCGCCATTATTGCCTCGCGCACCCGGCCAGCAGTCGCGAACGGATCCTCCGTGTCTGCACCGACGAACGCCTCGTCCCAGCCCAGAACCTCCACCGGCAGGTCGAGGGCACGGATCGTGTTCATCACTTCCGCTGACGCTTCCTCGTACGTGGCGGTGTCCGACGGCAGAAACACGGCCTCTGGACACTTTCGCTGCGCCGTTCGCAGTGGCATCCCGGCGTGCACACCGTGAGCGCGAGCTTCGTATGAAGCGCAGGCCACAACTTGCCGCGGCCGACTGGGATCACCTTCCCCGCCAACGATCACGGGGATCGCACGCAGTGCAGGATCACGGCGTTTCTCGACTGCTGCGAGAAACTGGTCAAGATCCACGTGCATGATCCACGACGCCATCGGTGTGCCGCTCGAGTGCTCAGCTGAGGCCAAGATCAGCGGAAAACCACGACCCCGGACGCATACTGATGCGCACCGAATCCCCCAGCGACGCTTCGAACCATTCGCAGTACGCGTCGAGTTCGGGGCCGGCGAGATAGCGGGCAGCCATCGCGCGGTGCATATCGCTGGTCAACGGCTCAACAGCGCTTACGGGGCCCGCCACCGAAACGTAGCGGGGAGTCGGTTCCACCCGATCAACCATGAGCGAAAAGCGGCCTGCGGCGCGAATCCTCCTCGCCTTCAACGACTCCGTCTCCGTGTCGATCCAGACGTCACCGCCCGGCTCGTAGCCGTACCAGATCGGCACGACGAGCGGGCCGTGATCGGGCCCGCGCTCCACAGCTAATGCCGCGACATGCGGCTGCGCAAGAAAATGCTCACGTTCTTCCCGAGAGAGCGGCATGGCCCCAGCGTATCGGCGGCACGGGGCCGGGCGCACGCGATGGAGGTCAAACGTTGAACTTGAACTCGACGACGTCGCCGTCAACCATCACGTAATCCTTGCCCTCGAGGCGGACCTTTCCGGCTGACTTGGCTGCAGCCATCGATCCAGCCGCGACGAGGTCGTCGTATGACACGACTTCCGCCTTGATGAAGCCGCGCTCGAAATCGGTGTGGATGACTCCTGCGGCTTTCGGTGCGGTGTCGCCCTTCTTGATCGTCCAGGCGCGCGCTTCTTTCGGCCCCGCGGTCAGATACGTCTGCAACCCGAGGGTGTGGAAACCGGCCCGCGCAAGGGAGTACAGCCCCGGCTCCGTCTGCCCAATCGTCTCCAGCAGTTCCAGCGCCGATTCGTCATCGAGTTCCTGCAGGTCCGCTTCGACTTTCGCGTCGAGGAACACCGCGTCGGCGGGAGCAACCGCGGCGCGCAACTCGTTCTTGCGGTCCTCGTCGGTGAGCACGCCTTCGTCGGAGTTGAAGACATACAGGAACGGCTTCGTGGTGAGAAGGTGCAGTTCCTTCAGTGACGCGAAGTCGATCTGGTTATTTTGGGAGAAGAGAGTTTTGCCGCTGTCGAGAATCTCTTGCGCCTGTTTCGCAGCCTCAGCGAGCGGGCGCCTCTCCTTATTGTTCTTTGCTTCCTTGTCGAGGCGAGGTACGGCTTTCTCCAGGGTTTGCAGGTCCGCGAGGATCAGCTCGGTCTCGATAACCTCGATGTCGGACATCGGATCGACACGCCCGTCGACATGCACGACGTCACCGTCGGTGAAGACCCGTACGACCTGGCAGATCGCGTCGGCTTCGCGGATGTTCGCGAGGAATTTGTTGCCCAGTCCGGCACCTTCGCTCGCGCCTTTCACGATGCCCGCGATGTCGACAAACGACACCGTTGCAGGAAGAATGCGCTGCGAGCCGAAGATTTCCGCAAGTTTGTCGAGCCGCGGATCCGGCAGTTCAACCACGCCGACGTTGGGTTCGATAGTGGCGAAGGGATAGTTCGCGGCGACCACGTCGTTCTTCGTCAATGCGTTGAACAACGTGGACTTACCGACGTTCGGCAGACCGACAATACCGAGGGTTAGGCTCACGGGTAGCTAAGTGTACGGACTTACCTACACAACTATCCACTCCGGCACGTCCCCGTGGGTTTCGCGCCGGAGCGGACAGTGTGTTCAGTTCACTCCTCGACGACGACTGTTCCGGTCATGTTGGGATGCAGCGAGCAAATGTAGTCATACTCGCCGGCCTCGGTGAACGTGTAGGTCCACGTGTCCTCAGAGAGCACGGGGCTCTGGAAGTCTTCCGGCGCGCCGTTCTGTCCTGTTACGTCGTGGTCCACCGGCCCGTCTGCGAATACCCATTCAACGGTGTCGCCCACGCTCACAGTGATCGATGGCGGGTCGAACGCAAAGTTCTCCACGCGCACCGATGCGGCGACATCGTCAGCTTCATCGTCGTCTTCGTCAGGCGCGACGGTTTCGGTCAATTGTGGGTCTTGCGGCATTGGTTCCGGTATTTCGACCGCGGGGGTGTCTTCAGTGGGATCCAAATCTGTTGTGTCGTCGCCACAGCTCACCACCAATGCACTGGCAAGAACAATCGCGCTGATTCCGGCAAGACGTCGCATGTTCATCACTCCCAATGTGTGCTCCACTTCACTGCCTGCCCACGATTGAGCCTAGCCAGACATTCACGGCAAAGCGATGGTTTCTCGGCGACTTCTTCCTAAATAACAACATGGAATTATCTTTCCGCAGGTGACGCCTTGCTCACATTTGCGCGCATCTTCCGTGGCCTGGTGCGACTATTCGGTGTGGTCTTCAATTTCGATGACGGAGCAGCATTGTGACTGTACAGAGCGAAGCACCTAGCCCCACTCCAGGCGCTGACGGTGCAGGCAACCCCACAGCAGGCAACCGGCGCCCTGCCGTGCACCGTGGCACTCTGATTGGGCGCGGCGGCGCCTGGCTTGCGACGTGGAGCTTGCGGCTCATCCTGATCGCTGCCGCAGCATGGGTCATTGGCTGGGTTATTGGTGAGTTCTGGGTGATTGTGCTGCCCGTAGCGCTCGCAATCATCATTTCGACTGTCTTGTGGCCGATAACGCGGCAGTTGCGGACGTGGCGGGTGCCCGGTTCGCTCGCGGCGCTGCTCACTTTGGTGGCGGCGATTGGCGGCTTTGGCGGTGTGATTGCGCTGATTGTTCCGTCGGTGGTGGCGCAAATGCCTGAGCTCGCGAACCAAGCAACTGCCGGTATCCGCACTTTGCAGCAGTGGGCGCAGGGACCGCCGCTGAATATTGCTGAGGAACAGTTCGCGGATTACACAAACGCAATCGTTACGCACATTCAGCAAAGTGCAACAACTATCGCTTCGGGTGTATTTACTGGCGTGAGCGCTGCAACCTCGGTCATCATCACGCTCGCGCTGGCGCTGGTTCTCACGTTCTTCTTCATTAAAGACGGGCCGAATTTCCTGCCGTGGCTGCACCGTTCCACGGGCTCTCCTGGTGCGTTGCATGTCGAGGAGGTGCTGCGCCGACAGTGGCGCACGCTGAGCGGCTTCATCCGGACTCAAGCGATCGTTAGCTTCGTTGACGCCGTGTTTATCGGCCTCGGTCTTGTCGTTCTCGGCGTGCCGCTCGCAGGTGCGCTGGCTGTTATCACGTTTATCGCCGGCTTTGTGCCCATCGTGGGTGCTTTTGTGGCGGGCGCGCTCGCTGTCCTCGTCGCGCTCGTGGCGAATGGGTTTACGACAGCGCTGATCGTGCTGGGCATCATCATTCTGGTTCAGCAACTCGAGAGCAACATACTGCAGCCCGTGCTTCAGAGCAGAAGCATGAACCTTCACCCGGTCGTTGTGCTGCTGTCTGTGACGGCTGGCGGTTCGCTTTTCGGTGTTATCGGCGCGTTCCTCGCAGTGCCTGTCGCAGCGGTGGTCGCCGTAGCGGTGCGTTACGTCGACGAGGTCATCGATACGCGCTGTGCGGAGGAGAACGCTGACGCTGACCAGTCACCTCCCGAACCGGACCCTGCGGAATCTGCCGTGGACAGCACGTCCGGATCACTCGGCGACGAGGACGCTGAGCTCAGCGGGGCGCGAGTCGGTGGAGATTCTGCTCCTTAGCCCGATGCGGTGGCACGGACGTGCGATCCTGACCGGGCCTTGACGACGTGCAGCCGACTTGGGATGCGCTGACGCATTTCGTCAACGTGGCTGACCAGGCCGACAACGCGGCCACCTGCACGCAGCTCGTCGAGTACGCCCATCACGGAATCAAGCGTGTCGCTGTCGAGCGTTCCGAAGCCTTCATCGATAAACAGCGTGTCGAGCATGATGCCTCCCGACTCGGCGGTAACGACGTCGGCAAGCCCGAGCGCGAGGGCGAGAGAAGCCATGAAGGTCTCCCCACCGGACAACGTTTTCGCCGAACGTACGACCCCTGTGTAGTCATCGCGAATATCGAGGCCGAGTCCCCCTCGCAATCCTCGCGGCCCCGCTGCATCAGAGTGCACGAATTCGTAACGGCCCCCGGACATGACTCGCAGGCGCCCTGAGGCTGCAACCGCGACTTCCTCAAGGCGGGCAGCCAGCACGTACGAGCGGAGTGACATCCGCCGCGTGTTTTGGCCGCGCCCTGCGATTACTTCCGAAAGGAGGGCCAGGCGGGCATGTACCGCAGCCGCCGGCCCCAGCTCGGCGAGCGCGCATCCGAAGTCGGGTTCCAGCGCGCATACAGCGTCATGCGCGCGTTGCGATTCGGCGTGGGCGCGGAGTGCTGATTCCATCTCGCCGCGGGCGATCGCGAGTCTCGTTTCGGCGGCGGGCACGTCCGCGTCTGCCTGGTCGGCCGCCGCCTTCACGGCTGGGTCGTCCAGCACCGCCTGTGCGCGGACGCGACGCTCGCGAGCCGCCTCGAGCGTGGCCTCCGTGTCAGCCAGCCACTGGGCACTCCGAACGGCTGACCGTGCATCCGCCAGCGAGTCGAAGCCCGATTGTTCAGCCAGGGTTTGCAGGTATGCGGCGCGTTCGGAGAGCCGCGTCGCCGCGGTGTGGGCGGTGTTTCTCGCTGACTGCAAGTGGGCGGCGGCGCGTGCCAGATCATCAAGCCGGGACTTTCGTGCTTGCACACTCGCGTCCGGTCCACGAGCCGCATCAAGGGCCGCGTTCAGTTCATCGAGTTGACGCTGCAGCCCCTGTTGCCGTTCCGCGAGCGCCGCGAGCCTGGCCGCACAATCGGAAATACGATCCTCGAGACGCTGTTCTGCGTCCGCGAGTTCGTTTCGAAGCGCCTGCAAGCCCACCAGAGTCTCCGCTCGGCGCTCGGTGTCGGAAAGCGATGTTCCCGCAGCAACTAGTTGCTGCGCGAGTTCGTTCTCATCGCGGCCGCGCGTCACACTCGTAAGAGCCTCACTGCGTTTTTCCAGCGCGGTCACGGCTTCACGCTGGCGCTCGAGCGTGCGCGCGGCCTCCTGCTCCGCTGCCGCGGCCGCCTCCTCCTCTTCCCTTGTTGCGGCGAAGTCTGAGAGCGGCGCAGGGTTGGGGTGGACATCCGAACCGCAGACCGCACAGGGCTCACCCTGCTGCAGCCAGCTCGCCAGCTCACCTGCCATCCCGGCGATCCGCTGTTCACGCATCTCTAGCCATTTCTCGCGGCAATCGAGATAAGTCGCCCGCGCACCGGTGAGATCCGCCCGCGCTGCCTCCAGGCTCTGTTGTACGTCTCTGGCCTCCTGAGCCGCGCGTCGAGCATGTTCTAGTTCCCCGTATGCGGTGCGCAACGGTTCGAGGCGGGCTTGCGCAGTTGTCGCGGCGACAACGTCGGACTCGACCTTTGCAATCCGTTCCGGGAGAGAAGCGAGCTCACCCTCAGCCTCGCCGCGCATCGCGGAGACTTTCTCCATATCGCGCCCAACAGCTGTCAGGGCGCGACTGATGCGTCCGCTATCTGCGGCACGCTCACAAAGCTCCTTCAGTGAACCGCTCTCTTCGGTCCACGCGGCTATCGCCTGTCTAAGAACACTGTCATCACCTGCGGCAGGCGGCCACGAGAGCCCCTCCACAAGTTGCTCTCCTCCCCTGATAAGCGAGAGCGACTCGGCTGCCAGCTTCAGCTCGCTTTCGGCCTGATCGCTCTGACGCTGAATACGATGCAGTTCGTCCTCGGCCGCAGAAAAAGGCCGCGCGCGCCGAGCTCGATCGAGCGTCCGCGCGAGTTCGGTGCGTTCGGCGTCACTGTGCGCCAGTTCGCTCAGCTCAGCTTGCGCAGCGCGCAACTTGTGTTGCCGCTCGGCGAGCGACCGAACGTGGTCGAGTTCTGTCCGCTCCCTATCGAAGGCTTCCGCCGTTTCCGCTGCGTTGTGTTTCGCCGCAGTGAGTCGCTGCGCGAGGTCGTGTTTCAGTCCCTCCAGCCAAGCTGGATTCGCGACTTCCGGGGTATCCTCGGACCCACTTGAATGCACGATCTTCGCAACGATCAGCTCAAACCGCTGGCGGACTGCATCGACACGGCGCTCAGCTTCGCGGCGCCGGTCTGCGAACCATGACTCAACGGAGCCGAAACGCTTTGTGTCGAATAGGCTTTCGAGCAACCTTTCACGCTCTTCGTTTGACGCTCGGAGGAAGCGGGCAAAGTCGCCTTGGGGCAGCAGCACCACCTGGAAGAACTGGTCCTTCGACATACCGACTAGTTCGCGAACGACGTCCGCGATCTCATCGATACGTGTCAGATTCTCCCTCCGGGCCGAGTCGTCTCCCGCACCAAGCCAGGTGAGAGTTGCTTTGGCTTTTTCACGTACCGAGCCGTCACCCCTCTTCTTGGGGCGGTCAAACTCGGGTGTCCTAGTGATTCGGAAACGCCGGCCTTGCACGCTGGCCTCAAGAGTCACTTTCGGGGTCGCGCCGTGGGCCGCGTGGTCAGACAGATAGCGCTTGCTCTCGGTGCGCACGCCCGGCACAGCACCGTACAGGGCGAAGGCAATGGCATCGAGAATCGTCGTCTTTCCTGCACCGGTCTGCCCATGCAGTAGGAAAAGGCCGTCTGCCCCCACTCGGTCGAAATCGATGGTCTCGACGCCGGCGAACGGCCCGAACGCCTCAATCTGAAGCCTGTGCAGCCTCAACTGTCCCCCTAAGTCCGTTTCAGCGCCGGTTACGCCCGCAACTTCGCGGCCTCTTGGCGGCTTTCGGCGAGCGCCTGCTCAACCAGCCGCAAATGTTCCTCGTCAGGGTCAGTCCATGCGTCCTCGAAGAAACGGCGCGCGATGTCCAAATCACTTTGTCCACGGACTCGGTCGGAATAGCTCACAGTGGCAAGCTTCCGCGGACAGTCCCAACGCAGGTGTACCGCGTGCGGGAAACGCTCCTGGAGTTTGCGCATGGCATCCATAGGACGCACCTCATCGGTAAGCACTGCCGAGACATAGTGCTGCTCATACTCCGCGTACCGGGGGCTAGTGAGGAGACCCTCGAGCGTATCGGTGACTTCGCTGAGTCCGCGAATAAGTGGCAAATGCACTTGATCGATGGATTCAATCCCGTCAGCACCCAGATCGATTACCCACACCGATTTGCGGTGGTCTCGCTCCCCGAATGAGTACGGCAGCGGACTGCCTGAGTATCGCACACGTTCACTCACAACTTGTGGAGTGTGCAAGTGCCCCAGCGCAACATAGTCAACGCCATCGAACACTGACGCAGCGACCGTCTCGACGCCTCCCACAGTGATGGGACGCTCCGATTCAGAAGCGACACCACCCACCACAAAGGCGTGCGCGAGTACGATGCTGCGCCGGTCACCGCTGTCCAGCACGTGCTTACGCACGTTGTCCATGGCGGCGCTGAGAACTTCCTGGTGGGATCGCGCAGCCGGTGCTCCCAGTTCAGTTTTCACCGCTTCCGGTTCGAGGTAAGGGACGCCGTAAAACGCAACCTCCCCGTGCTCGTCACTGAGCACGACCGGCGCATCGATGTCGGCCACACACGTCCGCAGATGCAGGCCACCCGCGCCGGTGAACGCGGCTCCCGCACCGAGTCTCGTGGCCGAGTCGTGATTGCCAGGAGTCGCGATAATGATCGCGCCAGCCGCCCGGATCTTTTCGAGGGCAGCGTTACACAGCTGTACGGCGTCCGCACTGGGCACCGCACGGTCGTAGACGTCTCCAGCGATCAGCACAACATCGATCGACAGCTCAGTGACGACAGCCGCGATCGCATCCAGGACGGCACGCTGATCCTCGAGAAGGTCGACGCCGTGAAACGTGCGCCCGACATGCCAATCCGACGTGTGCAAGATCTTCATGCGGCGAACGGTAAAGCATTCCTCTGACAATTTTCGGTAGCTGCTGCTCAGACACGCATTTCGGGTACTTGTGTCTCAGTTACCTGGCTTGGTTGGCGGGGGAAACGCAGCCCGGCCGGAACCGTCGGGCAGGGTGCACGCGAAAAATTGTCAGACTCGTGGTGCACTATCAACGGCCATGAACCTCCTCAGTTTCGTTGCCGTCCTAGCAGCTTTGGGTGCAGGTGTGCTGCTTGGCTGGCTGCTGCACGCCGCTCGGTCTGATGCTCGCGCTGTCGCTGCCGAAGCACAACTGCAGGCGCTGCGGGATTCCGAGCGGCTACTTCGCGAGGCCCTCGCAGCCGCGAACGAGGATTCTGCGCGACGGTATTCCGGGGCGATGAGCGAACAGATGTCGACGGTCGTCAGTCCGCTGCGGGAGGCGGTCGGCAATCTCGCCGAACAGGTACGCGAAGTCGAACGCAGCCGCATCAGTGCATACTCCGGGCTGATGGAGCAGGTCGCGGGAATGAGCCGAACGTCGCAGGCACTCTCCACACAGACGAACCAGCTTGTTCAGGCGCTGCGTGCACCGCAGGTCCGCGGACGCTGGGGGGAACTGCAGCTCGAGCGAGTCGTCGAACTAGCCGGTATGCGTGAGCACTGTGATTTCTCGACGCAAGCCCACACCGTCCACGACGGTGATGACGGTGTCCGGGCGGTCCGCCCGGACCTCGTGGTGCACCTCGCAGGGGGCAAGAACCTTGTGGTCGACGCGAAGGTTCCCTTCTCCGCTTACCTGGACGCCACTGAGGCTGACTCTGACGAAGCCCGCGCACGACATCTGAAACGGCATTCAAGTCAGTTGCGCGCGCACGTCGACCAGCTATCCGCGAAGGCCTACTGGACCGCGTTCAGTCCTTCACCCGAGTTCGTTGTGCTCTTCGTCCCAGGCGACCCGTTCCTCGATGCGGCACTCGCGACCGATCCGGCGCTGCTTGAGTACGCATTCACGCGGAACGTCGTTCTCGCGACACCGACGAGCCTGATTGCCTTGCTCCGCACGGTTGCCCTCACGTGGCGGCAGGAGACCTTGTCGCGTGACGCTGCAAAGATTCACAAGCTGGGCGCCGAACTGTACTCCCGGCTCGGTGTCCTCGCTGCTCACATGGATCGGCTCGGTTCACAACTCGGCAAGAGCGTCGAAGCGTTCAATTCCACCGTGGCCTCGATGGAGGCGCGCGTACTCGTCACTGCCCGCAAGCTCCATGAGCTGCCCGCATTCGACACGGAACCACCCACGGTCGAGACGATCGATTTGTGGCCCCGCGGCATCGCACACACTGAGATTTATGCGACTCGAAGCCGTGAGAGTGAGGCCAGCTGACCAACTGCCGGTATCGTGCGGTTGTGCCTGAAAGACGATCCGCATCCCTGAGTGTCCCGCCCGAGCTGCGTTCGGCGTCACCCAGCCGCATTGGCGTCGCTTGGTGGATGGCCATCGTTATCGCTGTTGGCTTCTCCGCACTGGGTTTTGCGTTCGACGCTATCCGCGGTGACGAACTCACGATCGTTTTCAGCATCTTTTACTTTGCGGGGTGTGTGGCTGCCGTACTCGCAGTGCAGCAACGCAGCCTGTTCACCGCCGCCGTGCAGCCGCCTCTGATTCTGTTCGCTGGGATTCCGCTGGCGTACCAACTGCTCGTTCCGGAGAGCCCAGGCGGGCTCAGGACCCGAATTATCGACCTCGTGCTGCCGCTAGTGACCCGTTTCCCGTTGATGCTCCTCACCGTCGCGGTGGTGCTCATCATCGCGGGTTTCCGCATCTTCGCTGGCCGGGTGGGCACCGCGCCGTCGTCGCAGTACAGCCGCCGGACAGTCAGCACCCGGAGGCGTGAAGGCTCCGCGGTGCCAGCGAGCGGACGCCGTGTAACTGACGCACCGACGGAACCGCGACCGCCACAACCTGGCGGGTCAGGGACCGACCAGCCGTAGCCTGCGGTTCCTTGGTACTACGTCCGGCGGGCCGGCCGCAGCTCGCGGGGCAGCGCAAAGACTAGGGTCTCATTGGCGGTGGTCACTGGCTGAACACTGCCGAACCCCCGCCCTGCGAGGTACTCGAGGACACCCTCAACGAGAATTTCCGGCACCGATGCACCGGATGTCACTCCGACCGTCGTGACACCGTCGAGCCAGGCCGGGTCGATTTCCTTGGCGTAATCGACGAGGTAACTCGCGGTCGCGCCCGCATCGAGCGCCACCTCCACGAGCCGCATCGAGTTCGAGGAGTTCCGAGACCCTACGACGATCACGAGATCACACTCGGGCGCCATCGCTTTGACCGCGACCTGACGATTCTGCGTCGCGTAGCAAATGTCATCGCTTGGCGGATCCTGCAGGTCCGGGAACCGCTGGCGGAGCCGCTCCACCGTCTCCATTGTTTCGTCCACGCTCAGGGTCGTTTGCGAGAGCCAAACAACACGGGACTCATCCCGCACCGAGACGCGCGAAACCGCGTCCGGCCCGTCAACGAGCTGAACATGCGATGGCGCTTCACCGGCGGTGCCTTCAACTTCCTCATGCCCCTCGTGGCCGATGAGCAGAATGTCATAGTCGTCCCGCGCGAACCGCTTCGCTTCCTGGTGAACCTTCGTCACAAGCGGACACGTCGCGTCAATAGTGCGCAGCTGACGTGAGCTGGCCGAATCGTGCACCGCTGGTGACACACCATGCGCGGAGAACACGACGAGCGCACCCTCAGGCACCTCGTCGACTTCTTCGACGAAGACCGCTCCCCGATCGGACAGCGTTTCGACGACGTGGCGGTTGTGCACGATCTCCTTACGGACGTAAACGGGGGCGCCATGCTTTTCCAGCGCGCGCTCCACGGTCTCGACGGCGCGATCGACGCCAGCGCAGTAGCCGCGAGGCTCGGCAAGCAGCACTCGTTTGCCCTGCGGTTTAGCGGCGGCCGAGTTCACAGCACCGGGAATTCCCATGTTCACTGCCGAAGACATGCCACCAGAGTACGGGTCGCGACAGCATCAATGCGACACGACGGGAGTGATCTGCTAGAGATGTGCGTCAAATTAGGGCAGGCTGGAGACATGTTTCGCCCACCTTTCGCCGCGCGGGTTATGGCCGGCCTTGCCGTCACGTTCGTTGAGGAGACCCGCCGCCTCCCGACAACGGCTGCGACATTCCCTATGACCGCGGTTAGCCAGGTGCTGCAAACTTCGATGCGGGTGCAGCAGAAAATGACGGAGCTGGCCATCAAGGGTGATGAGGCACTCGCGTGGCTATACCCGCCGGAACAGCAGCCTGAGTGGGTTGTCTTCGATGATGAACCGGTCGAGACCACCGGTCGCTCTGATGAGCGCAAAGCGGTGACAGCGGGCGCCGGGAAGTCGGCCGTGCAGGGCAGGTTCGCGCTGTATTCCGCTCCGGTCACCTCGGCCAACAGCGGTGCGGTCAATGGTGCGCCCGACACCGCCGGTAATGCTGATACCACGCTTTCGGCAGAACCTGACGGCTCCGACGTTCCCGCAGTCGCGCAGCGTATCGATTACGGAACGCTGACTCTGGCACAGTTGCGTGCACGGTTGCGCCAACTGACCGTGGACGATCTCACGGCCCTGCTGCGCTACGAGGAGAGCACCTTCAGCCGTGCCCCCTTCCTGACGATGCTGAGCAACCGCATCGCAACGGTGTCGAAGTGACCCGTGGGTTCAGCTGAAACCACCAGCGGTTCGGCAGCCCAGTCGGCTCCTGCAGGTACGTCACCCGAGAGTCCGTGGCCAGTTCGCGTGGTCTCGTCGAAGATCACGCAGTGGATCGATCGTCTCGGTGCGGTGTGGGTAGAGGGACAGATCACTCAGATCAGTCTGCGTCCCGGCACACGTACTGCGTTCTTGGTGTTGCGGGATCCTTCAGCGGATATTTCACTGCCGGTGACATGCTCGCCGATGCTGCTGACGAATTCGCCGGTGGAACTGACCGAGGGGACTCGGGTCGTCGCGCTGGGTAAGCCGACCTTCTTTCCGGGGCGTGGTTCCTTCTCGCTGCGGGTGACGGACATACGGCCCGTGGGCCTCGGTGAACTGCTTGCACGTATCGAGCGGCTGAAGGCGCTGCTGCGTGCCGAAGGCTTATTCGATGATCGGCTGAAGCGGCCGCTCCCCTATCTGCCGCGCTGCGTCGGTCTCATCACGGGACGTGCGAGCGCGGCGGAACGTGACGTGCTGTCGGTCGCGCAGCGGCGCTGGCCCGACGTCCAATTCGCGGTCCGGAATACCGCCGTACAAGGGCCGGGCGCGGCCGCCCAAGTGATTGGCGCACTGCGCGAGCTTGACGCCGATCCAGACGTCGACGTCATCATTCTTGCGCGCGGCGGGGGTAGTGTCGAAGATCTCCTCCCCTTCTCGGATGAGGCACTGTGCCGCACGATCGTGGGCGCGACCACACCCATCATCAGCGCTATCGGGCACGAACCTGACAATCCGCTCTGCGACTATGTCGCAGATGTACGCGCGGCGACGCCGACGGACGCGGCTAAGCGTGCGGTTCCGGACGTTGTGGCGGAACTCGCGCTGCTTCGCGAACTTCGCAGCCGCTCAGTTGCTGCGCTGCGCACGTGGGTGACGCGCGAGGAGCACGCCGTAACCCAGCTGCGGTCGCGGCCAGTGCTGGCTGCCCCGATCCGGAGTCTTGAGGAACGCGGCGCGGACGTCGAACGGTGCCGAACACAGGTACGCAGGGAAGTCGACCGAGTGCTGAACGCTGCCGCCGCGGATCTCAGTCATATCCGCGCGCGACTTACAGCGCTCGGGCCGGCCGCCACTCTCGAACGGGGTTACGCGGTCGTGCAAGCGATACACCGTGACGGTGGCCCCCCACATGTCGTGACTGCTGCCGGGGACGCTCCTCCTGGAACCGGCCTGCGCATCCGGGTGACTGACGGCGTCTTCCGTGCGACCGCAGGGGACGCGGAACGCGGGACCGGACACAAATCTCCGAAAGGAACAGCCGATGACTGACATCGAAGACTCCGCTGCCGCGAAGATTGCTGACCGCCCGGATGTGACGACACTTGGCTACGAACAGGCGCGGGACGAACTGATCGATGTCGTGCGGACGCTGGAACGCGGCGGGCTAGACCTCGATACTTCTATCGCATTGTGGGAGCGTGGCGAAGCTCTCGCTGACCGGTGTGAGGAACACCTCGCGGGGGCGAGGCAGCGCGTTGAGTCCGCTATCGCGCGCCACGAACGCGAGGGATCCGAGTAGCGCGCACAGCCGTGTCTCAGGACACGGGCTCCGCGTCGACGACCTTCTCTGCCAGCTCACGGAACTGGGCATCGCTAGCGCTGCCCGTCAGTCCCACCCGTACCTCGCCAAGGTCGGCAACCCAGATCGGCTCTCCGTTGGCAGCCCGGTACACGGTCCAGCTGGTTTCACCAACTGTGGCAGCGCCTTCCTGGGCCTCCGGGTCGCCCGTGTGGTACGCAACAAGATCGGCTTCGCTCACATCCGACTGGCTGAACCGCAAGTAAAGGCTGTCCGCCGTCACGTAACCCACCCAGGTGACGGTGCCCGTCCTGTCGTCTGCTGGTTCGTCACGCACACCGGAATTGGCTTGCCAATCCTCGCTGACATCCGGGATCCGGATCGGGAAATCCACAACTGTCGCGTCGTACTCGAGTGCCAGCTCAGCGTTGAACTGAGGTGGGGCGCCCGGTTCCGGTCCGCCCGGATTGAATGAGCACTGTCCTGCGAGTGCGGTGAAGATCAGGATGAGCGCCACGAGCGGGATCATCGTGAGAATCAGGTCCCGGTTGTCTTGCAGAATCCTCGGTTTGTCGGCTGGCACGCGACCCAGTATGACAAAAACCTACTGAAACGCCCGATTCGCGCGGGCCCGCGAAGTGAGCACGGGCCGCTCCATGCGGATCCTGGACGACCCGCGGAGGCCCTAGCCTGCTCCATCTTCGAATCGCGTGCGCACAGCGCTCGCGGAGAAAGTGACCGGGTCAACATCACGCGCCGGACTCTGCAACAATTAGTGGGCAGTTCGTGACGCCATCGGAGCCGTTACTCATTCGGCACCATACAGAGGAGGCATCTCGTCTATGACGACGATTTCCGGCGATCCCGGTACACAGGCGGATTTAGCGCGAAGCAAACCGGATCGAAACTTGGCGCTCGAACTTGTTCGCGTCACCGAAGCAGGCGCGATGGCCGCTGGCCGCTGGGTGGGCCGTGGCGCGAAAGAAAGCGGTGATGGCGCGGCGGTCGACGCCATGCGCCAGCTCGTCAGCACGGTGTCCATGCGGGGCACGGTCGTCATCGGTGAGGGCGAAAAAGATGAAGCGCCCATGCTGTACAACGGCGAAGTCGTGGGTAACGGCCAGGGCCCCGAGGCCGACGTCGCGGTTGACCCGATCGATGGCACGACGCTGATGGCGAAGGGCCTTCCGAATGCGATTTCGGTCCTTGCTGTATCGGAGCGCGGCGCGATGTTCGACCCGTCCGCGGTGTTCTATATGAACAAGATTGCAGCCGGCCCCGACGCCGCGGATGTGATTGATATCACGATCCCAGTGAAGGCGAACATTCAGCGTGTCGCCAAAGCTCATAAGACGAGTGTCGGTGACGTCGTCGTATGCGTGCTCGATCGACCGCGCCACACACAACTGATTCAGGACGTCCGTGATGCGGGCGCGCGGTGCCGCCTCATCTCGGACGGCGACGTTGCCGGGGCGATCGCAACGGCGCGGCCGGATTCAGGTACCGATTTGCTTATGGGGATCGGTGGCACGCCTGAAGGAATTATCGCCGCGGCAGCGATGCGCTGCATGGGTGGCGGGCTGCAGGGGCAACTCGCGCCGAAGGACGATGAGGAGCGCCAGAAGGCCATCGACCGTGGCTACGATCTCGACCGCGTGCTCTCCACGGAGGAACTTGTGGCGGGCGAAAACGTCTTCTTTGTTGCGACGGGAATCACCGACGGCGACTTGCTGCGCGGGGTCCGGTTCCGTTCGGGTGGCGCCACGACTCAGTCAATCGTGATGCGCTCGAAGTCGGGAACAGTCCGGATGATCGAGGCGTACCACCGGCTCACCAAGTTGCGTGAGTTCTCGAGCATCGATTTCGAGGGTGACGGCACCGCCTTCCCTCCCCTGCCTTGACATCCGACATGTAACGAACAACCCGCCGTCGCACTGTTGACCGCAGGTCCCGCACCGTTGCGGACTGCATGCCACTAAGGTTGCCCACAGCAGAGCAATCTGCGACGAGCGAAGAAACCTCCGGAGGAACCGTGGCTGAACAGCAGTACCGCATCGAACACGACACCATGGGTGAAGTGCGGGTACCCATCGACGCACTGTGGCGCGCACAGACGCAGCGCGCCGTGGAGAACTTCCCGATCAGCGGGCGTCCACTCGAGCGCACTCAGATCCGCGCGATGGGGTTGCTGAAGGCTGCCTGCGCGAAGGTCAATAAGGATCTCGGTCTGCTGCCAGCCGAACAGGCGGACGCGATCATCGCCGCCGCCAACGAAATCGCTGAGGGCAAGCACGATGATCAGTTCCCGATCGATGTCTTCCAGACGGGTTCAGGCACCAGCTCGAACATGAACTCTAACGAGGTCATCGCATCGATCGCCGCGAACAATGGCGTGAAGGTGCACCCGAACGACCACGCCAACATGTCCCAGTCGTCCAACGACACGTTCCCGACGGCTACCCACCTCGCGGCCACCGAGTCGGCTGTCAAGACTCTGATCCCGGCCCTGGAGTATCTCCACAAGGCGCTCGCCGACAAGGCAACGGAATGGAAGGACGTCGTCAAGTCAGGCCGCACCCACCTGATGGATGCCGTACCTGTGACGCTCGGTCAGGAGTTCGGTGGCTACGCGCGCCAGATCGAGGCGGGCATCGAACGCGTCAAGGCAACGCTGCCGCGGCTCGGTGAGCTTCCCATCGGCGGCACCGCCGTCGGGAGTGGTCTCAACGCGCCGGATGGCTTCGGCGGCAAGGTCGTCGAAGAACTTAGGTCCTCGACGGGTCTCGACGACCTGAGTGAGGCCGTCGACCATTTCGAGGCGCAGGCCGCACGTGACGGTCTTGTTGAGGCGTCCGGTGCGCTCAAGACGATCGCCGTGTCACTCACCAAGATTGCCAACGACATCCGCTGGATGGGCTCCGGACCGCTCACGGGTCTCGGCGAGATTCAGCTCCCGGACCTGCAGCCAGGTTCGTCCATCATGCCCGGCAAGGTCAATCCTGTGCTGCCGGAAGCCGTGACACAGGTCGCCGCTCAGGTGATCGGGAACGATGCTGCCATCACCTGGGGTGGCGGCAACGGGGCTTTCGAGCTCAACGTGTACATCCCGATGATGGCGCGCAACATTCTCGAGTCCTTCACTCTCCTTGCGAACGTTTCCCGCCTCTTCGCCGACAAGTGCATCATCGGGCTGGTGGCGAACGCGGAACGGTTGCGCGAACTGGCGGAGTCGTCGCCATCCATCGTCACCCCGCTCAACAGTGCGATCGGCTACGAAGAGGCGGCAGCGGTCGCGAAGGAAGCTCTCAAGGAGAAGAAGACGATCCGTCAGGCGGTGCTCGACCGCGGACTCGTCCCCGAGAAGCTGTCCGAGGAAGAACTCGACAAGCGCCTCGACGTGCTCGCAATGGCAAAAGTCAAGTAGCAAGCACGTCACCGCAAGGGCAGGAGAAGATATCACCTCCGTTGCAGGTTGGTTGAGGAGCGAAACCCGCGCGCAGAGCCGTGTTACGAATAGCTAGGCCTGTAGGCAGATCGTCTGCGGCACACGTGACTACGGAACGGAGTAACGCGTGAATTTCCTCGACGACCTTATCGGCGGATTCCTCGGCGGCGGCGGTGATCTCCTGGAGTTGATTCCCGGCGGCAGCGAGTTCTTCGGCCAGATCTTCGGCCAGTTGACGACCGGCTTGCTGGAATCACTCCTCGTCACATTCTCTGAGTCGGGCAGCCTTGAACAGCTCGACACGTTGTCTTTCGGTGAACCGCCGGAGGACGTGGAAGTGCCTGACCTCGAAGACGAGTGATCTAGTACCGTGCCCCGGGAGCGTATTCATCCCGGGGCACGGTCGCTTTACCCCCTACTGTTCAAGCATCTCCGTGACGAGCGCGGCGACCGGTGACCGTTCGCTGCGCGTCAGGGTGATGTGCGCGAACAGTGGATGGCCTTTGAGCTTCTCGATGACTGCGGCAACGCCGTCGAAACGGCCGACGCGCAGGTTGTCACGCTGCGCGACATCGTGGGTGAGCACGACGCGGGAGCCAGTTCCGAGACGTGACAGCACAGTGAGCAGCACGTTCCGTTCCAGTGACTGTGCCTCATCCACGATCACGAAGGAATCGTGGAAGCTTCGGCCGCGGATGTGCGTGAGCGGCAGCACTTCCAGCATTCCCCGCGAAAGCACCTCGTCGATCACGTTCTGGCTGGCGAGTCCTTCGAGCGTGTCAAAGACGGCCTGCGCCCAGGGCCCCATTTTTTCGTTTTCTGAACCGGGCAGATACCCAAGGTCCTGGCCGCCGACCGCGTAAAGGGGCCGGAACACGACGACCTTGCGGTGATTGCCGCGCTCAAGCACTGATTCGAGGCCGGCGCACAACGCGAGAGCCGACTTTCCGGTGCCCGCCCGCCCACCGAGCGAGACGATTCCCACTGACTCGTCGAGCAGCAAGTCGAGCGCGACGCGCTGCTCAGCAGATCGGCCATGCAGCCCGAATGCTTCACGGTCACCTCGCACCAGCTGTACCCGCTTGTCGGCCGTCACGCGGCCCAGTGCGCTTGACGTGGGAGACAGCAGCCGTATGCCGGTGTGGCAGGGCAAGTCGCGCGCCTCGTCGAGGTCAATCTCCCCATCAGTGAAGAGGTTATCGATCAGCGTCCGGTCGACGTCGATTTCCGTCATTCCGGTCCAGCCGGAGATCACGACATCATGCGCGTGGTATTCGTCCGCGCTGAGGCCCACCGCCCCCGCTTTGACACGGAGCGGAATATCCTTGCTGACCAGGACCACGTCTTCACCTTCGGCGGCCAAGTTCAGCGCACACGCCAGAATTCGTGAATCGTTCGAATCAGTCCGGAAACCGGCGGGAAGGACGGCGGGGTCAGTGTGGTTGAGCTCCACCCGCACTGTGCCGCCGCTGTTGCCGACTGGCACTGGGTTGTCGAGACGCCCATAGTGTGTCCGCAGGTCCTCGAGGAACCGAAGAGACTCGCGTGCGAACCACCCCAACTCGGGATGGTGGCGTTTCGCTTCGAGTTCGCCGATGACCACGAGTGGCAGAACCACCTTGTGCTCATCGAAGCGAAGGAGCGCGCGAGGGTCGGACAGCAGGACAGAGGTGTCCAGGACGTATGTGCGGGCGGGACGCGCGGAATCACTCACGGTCACGTGTGCTCCTCGGCCCACCGGGCACCCCAGCGAGCATCTCTCGAGCGGCCAGTCCGTCCTACGCGGTGTACCCGCGAGGACCGGGTGCCGGCCCTCTCGCGCTGATCGTCACAGTCACGACTAGAACCTCCCGGGCAAGCAAGGGGAGCTGCCTGCACTTGCGACGGTACAGGGGGAATTCACGATTCTGCGGTAGGCGTTTGTGAACGTTTCGTGAACCGTGTCTTGCAGCTGGTCACGCTGGAGCGCGGGTTGTGGAAATCTGCCTCCGTTTTCCGGAGGCAGATTTCCACAGCAGCTCTAGCCCAGCAAGCGCCAGTCTTCGAGGCCCTCATACAACGGGAAGTCGCGTGCGAGTTCGGAGACTTCGTTGCGCAGTGTGGAGAGTTCCCGGCTGCCGGTGAGCGCAGCGGCGATGATGTCAGCTACCTTCTCGAACTCCGCATCGCCGAATCCGCGTGTCGCGAGCGCTGCGGTGCCGATGCGGAGACCGGACGTCACCATCGGCGGGCGCGGGTCGAACGGCACTGCGTTGCGGTTGACAGTGATCCCAGCCTCATGCAGGACGTCTTCAGCCTGTTTGCCGTCGAGTTCGGAGTTGCGCAGGTCAACGAGCACAAGGTGCACATCCGTGCCACCAGTGAGGACCGTGACACCCTTGTCGGCGACGTCCTGCGCGCTCAGCCGTTGCGCGATGAGCTGCGCTCCGGCGAGGGTGCGCTGCTGACGGTCGCGGAACTCTTCGGTTCCGGCGATCTTGAGGGCAACGGCCTTCGCGGCGATCGCGTGCATCAGCGGTCCGCCCTGCTGGCCCGGGAACACCGCGGAGTTGATGGGCTTCGCCCATTCCTGCTTGCCGAGAATCATGCCCGACCGAGGCCCGCCGAGCGTCTTGTGAACAGTCGTTGACACCACGTCAGCGTGCGGAACGGGTGACGGGTGCAGCCCGGCGGCGACAAGACCCGCGAAATGAGCCATATCAACCCAGAGGTACGCGCCAACCTCATCGGCGATCGCGCGGAAAGCAGCGAAGTCCTGCTGACGGGGATACGCCGACCAGCCCGCCACGATCACCTTCGGGCGGAACTCCAGCGCCTTTTCACGCACGGCGTCCATGTCGATGCGGAACGTCTGAGGATCAACACCGTAGAAACCGACCTCGTACAAGCGGCCAGAAAAGTTCAGCCGCATGCCGTGGGTGAGGTGACCGCCGTGCGCGAGATCGAGGCCGAGCAAACGTTCCTCGGGCTTCATCATCGCATGCAGCACAGCAGCGTTCGCCTGGGCGCCCGCGTGCGGCTGTACGTTGGCGAAATCCGCACCGAAAAGGGTTTTCGCGCGTTCACGAGCAAGATTTTCGACCACGTCGACGTGTTCGCAGCCACCGTAGTAACGCCGGCCTGGGTATCCCTCGGCATACTTGTTCGTCAGTACCGACCCCTGGGCCTGCAGCACTGCGCGCGGCACGAAGTTCTCCGACGCGATCATCTCGAGCGTCTCCCGCTGTCGCGCAAGCTCTCCCGCCATTGCCGCCGCAACATCAGGGTCGAGTTCCGCAAGCGGTGCGGTGAAACTCGAAGCGGCAACGGATGCAGCAGTCATTAGCCAATCTCCCGATAGTCGGTCCGGCGAAGGTGCGGTCACGTGTCTGGGGGCGTCCCCGGAATGACTGAACCAGTGTACTTGGGCGAAACAAGCAGGTGAAAACGTGGCGGCTCGCGGCTCTGGGGCTTAGCGCAACTGAGACGGGACCAGCGGTTCGTCGAGCAAACGCAGAAAGCGTTCCGACCGCGGCTCGCTGGCATCGCGTGAATCCAGCCATGCGCTGAGCAGGCGGTAACCCTCAACGTAGGTGCTGATGTAGGCGCGCCACAGCGGTGATGTCAGGAACCGCAGTGTCTGCCGCGCACGTTCGGGGCTTACGAGCGACCAGCGCTGCAGGAACGCGGCGACCTCGTCGTGGGGGCGGTGCTGATCGTGCAGCAGGATCGCCGCATCTTGACGGACACCGAGCAGCCCCGCGATTGCCCCTGACACACGTTCGGCGCGTTCACCGTCGAAACGGAGTCCGAGATCTGCGTAAATCTCCTGGGCCCAGGCGCCCCACCCGGGGCCAACCGCAGCGGAGAGCGCGTGATCGGCGAGGCCTTCCGCCATCAGGCACTGGGGCGTGTTCACCAGGAAGATCGTCTGCTCGTGCTCACCTTGTGCCACAATTCCGGCTTCCTTGTGGCAATGCTCGGTGTGGTGCCCTGGATATGCCTCATGCGCGATCAGATGTGGCAGCCCTGACAAGTGTTGTTTGAGGTCGGCATTGATCGCCACCCTCGACCGGAAATCACCGAGGTAGTAATTGAATCCTGACCAGGGCTTATCGGTGACGATCTCGAAGTCGATCCGTTCTCTGTCCGGAAGTCCGAATCGCGTCCGGACGCGGTCGCGAAGCGCGCTGGCGAAAGCGTCCACGCATTCGCTGAGCCGCTCAGGCGGGATTTCCTCCCCGGACCGGTACGTGCGCATCCGCTCGCGCAAGTCCCCGGAGCCGGGCAGTACGTCGTCGAGCGCGCGGTGTGCGCCGCGGTAGTCGTCTTCGTTGCCAAGGCTGATCGGCACATCGAAGTATTCGTTGACTTCGTCGATGAATCGAACGTCCTCCCCCGCGAACTTGCGGGCGGAGCACGCTAGGGCGCGCAGGTGCACGTCAAGGAAGCGCTGCCGCGCCGCGCTCAATCCGCTGCCCTGCACATCCGCGCGGAGCTGCTCCGCGCGAGCCGCGAGGTCCGCTGGCTGTGGCGGGGGTTCCTGCGCGACGATGCGCCGCAGATCGGGATCGCCGGTGTAAGCGTCGACGAAACCTTCTTCGATCCGGTCAAATCGCAAACCCAGCAGCAGATATTCACGCACCACTGGATGCATGGCGGAGGGGTTACCCGGTCGAGATTCCATGCCAACCGACCTTAGTCGTAACCGGGCGACTGCCCTGAGGTTAGGATTCGTTGCGAAGGATACCTACCGCGGCACAGGGGGTCTGGCCATCAGTCCGAACAGTGGTTCCGTGTGTGACGATCGCACAGTTTCCGCGTCGTGCGTGCTGCTATGAGTGAGCCCAGCCCATACGTCGCGCTCGAGCGTGACCAGTGGCGTGCGCTGCGCAAGTCGCAGCCGATGGTCCTCACCGAGCATGAGCTGCGTGGGCTGCGCGGTCTCGGTGAGCAGATCGATCTCGCTGAGGTCGAGGAAGTCTATTTGCCGCTGTCGCGGCTCATCCACCTGCAGGTGGCCGCTCGCCAGCGTTTGTTCGCGGCAACGGCAACGTTCCTCGGCGAGGCACACCCTGGGCAGCAGGTGCCATTTGTGATCGGTGTTGCGGGCAGTGTCGCCGTCGGCAAATCGACGACAGCGCGTGTGCTGCAGGCGCTTCTGGCCCGATGGACCCGGCACCCGCGTGTCGACCTGGTCACCACGGACGGCTTTCTTTACCCGTCAAAGGAACTCAACCGGCTTGGGATTATGCAGCGCAAAGGCTTCCCGGAAAGCTACGACCGGCGCGCGCTGCTGCGCTTTGTCACGGACGTCAAGTCGGGGGCATCCGAAGTGTCAGCACCTGTCTATTCGCACCACTTGTACGACATTGTGGCTGGCGCACGGCATGTCGTCCGTCAGCCCGACATCCTGATCATCGAAGGGCTGAACGTTTTGCAGACCGGCCCGACGCTGATGGTCTCTGATCTGTTCGATTTTTCGATCTACGTGGACGCCAAGATCGAGGACATCGAAAACTGGTACGTACAGCGCTTCTTGACCCTGCGAAAGACCGCATTCGCGGATCCGCGCTCACATTTCCACCACTACGCGAGTCTCAATGACGTTGAGGCACGCGCGAAAGCGAAGGAAATATGGGACACGATCAACAAACCGAACTTGGTAGAGAACATCCTTCCGACGCGCCCGCGCGCGACGCTGGTACTGCGCAAGGACAGCAACCATCGCGTGAACCGGGTGCGGCTGCGGAAACTGTGAAGGGTTTCTCCCGCTTCGTCGCCCTTGGTGATAGTCAGACCGAAGGTATCGGGGACGGTGACGAACTCACCGGTTTGCGCGGCTGGGCCGACCGGCTGGCGGCGCGGATCGCGAATCGGAACCCTGAGCTGGAATACGCGAACCTCGCTGTGCGCGGCAAGCTTGCGAGCCAAGTGCGTGACGAGCAGCTCGACCCCGCACTCTCGCTGCGGCCAGATCTCGCGACGGTGGTGGCCGGTGTCAATGACATTTTGCGGCCGCGGTTCGATGCCGACGAGGTGGCCGAGCATTTAGCAACGATGTTCGCGGCACTCACGGCGCAAGGCGCGGTGGTGGCGACACTGACATTTCCGGACGTCGCGCGGATCACGCCGCTGGCGCGGCCACTGAGCGGCCGCGTACACGCGCTCAATCAGCACATCCGCGGGGCAGCCCGCCGCTATGGCGTGATCGTCGCGGAGACATCAGAACACGAGATCGTGACAGACCCGCGGTTGTGGTGTGCGGACCGCCTGCACGCGAGCCCACTCGGCCATCAACGCATCGCCGACGCCGTCGCGCATGCACTGGGCATTCCGGGCAGCGATGACAGCTGGACGCTCCCGCTGCACCCACTGCTTCCACCACCGGCAGGACTGCGCGCCGCGTGGGCTGAGCTGAATTGGGTAGTGACCTTCTTCGCGCCGTGGGCTGTTCGCCGCGCCAGGGGACGCTCTTCCGGAGATCTTCGGATACCGAAGCGGCCCGAACTCTATCGAGTGAGTGATGGTCACATGCCGAAACGCCGATGACGTGCCCCGTAGTCGCGCAGCGCCCGCAGGAAGTCGACGCGCCGGAATTCGGGCCAGTACGCCTCGGTGAACCATATTTCGGAGTAGGCGCTCTGCCATAGCAGGAAGCCGGAGAGACGCTGCTCCCCCGATGTGCGGATTACCAAGTCGGGGTCGGGCTGGCCCGATGTGTAGAGGTGGTCCGCGATGCCCTCTACGGTGATGGATTCAACGAGCTCGTTGCCAGCTTTTCCCTCAGCCATGTGCTGCGCGATGAGCCCGCGCACGGCGTCGCTGATTTCTTGCCGGCCCCCGTAACCCACCGCCACATTGACGTGGGTGCCGTCGCGCCCCTGGGTACGGTCAGCGGCCTCCGTGAGGCGCCTGGCTGCGGCTTCAGGAAGAAGATCCATCGCGCCGACGATCTTGACGCTCCAGTTTTTGTCGGGGCCTGATATCTCCTCGACGACGTCGGTGATGATTTCAAGCAGTGCATCGAGTTCATCTGGGTCCCGTCTCAGGTTCTCGGTGGAGAGCAGATAGATAGTGGCGAGTTCAATCCCAGCCTCATCGCACCACTGGAGCATCTCAGCAATCTTGCGCGCACCCATCCGATAGCCGTGGCTGACGTCGGTGAATCCGGCGGCACGGGCCCAGCGGCGGTTGCCGTCGCACAGAACGGCAATGTGTTTGGGCCGCTGCATATGCTCGACGCGATGGAGAAGCCGCTGCTCATACAGCCGATACAAGGGATTATGCGGAATCTTCACTTCACTATCACCAATGCGATCACCACGCCTTGGGAGCCTACGCCGAGTGAGCGCGAGTCGCGTACATGTCACACGAAGGTTTACGAGAAAATCAGGTTGTGCGCCGAAGCACATTGCCGGTTACCCGCGCGTAACTTACGCTACCGTAGGTAGCCGACGGCAACCGTCAGAACCCGAGAAAGCGAGGTGTCCGTTGACTTCGATCACCGAGGCACTGCTGCCGGTCAAGCCGCGAATGCGCGGCTGGATCCACCTCTACGCATTCGCGATCTCCGTCATCACAGGCACCGCACTCGTCGCTGTCGTGGGCACCCTGGCGAGTCCGCGCGCACTACTCGCGACCGCAATCTACAGCGTCACAGTGTGCGGCGTGTTTGGGGTCAGTGCGCTGTACCACCGGGTGCACTGGAAGTCGGCCCGTGCCCGCACGTGGATGAAGCGTGCCGACCACTCCATGATCTTCCTCTTCATCGCGGGGAGTTATACGCCCTTCGGCATGCTCGCACTGAGCCCGGATACAGGGCGGACGGTGCTTGCGATCGTCTGGGCCGGCGCTTTCGCGGGGGTCGCACTCAAGATGCTGTGGCCGTCGTCGCCGTCATGGCTCGGGGTTCCGCTGTACATTCTGCTCGGCTGGGTGGTCGCTTTCGTCATCCCAGACCTCGTCGCGAACACGGGCGCCGCACCCCTGATTCTGCTGGCAGTCGGCGGTGTCCTCTACAGCGCCGGCGCAATCCTTTACGCCACCAAGTGGCCGAACCCGTGGCCGGCAACGTTTGGCCACCACGAGTTTTTCCACGCCGCGACGGTCATCGCAGCAATATGCCACTACATCGCCGTCTGGCTGGTCGCCTTCAGCTGACCTGAGCCACGACCGCGCGCCCCGCCAGCTTCATCGCCTCGTCGAGAACATCGGCGAGGCGATCCTTGTATCCAGCGTCAGCCCAGTGGTACAGCGCCGCGGTGAGGCACGCGAGCGTCGTCGCTGCAGCCACACACACAGTGAGCGACTCCGGCTTCGCGCCGATATACGGCGCCAGCATGTGCCGGATCCCGACTTCGAATTCGTGCTGCTCGCGCAACATCGCGGCGTGCACGTCAGGCTCATCAAGGATGTAACGCATCCTCCGCGTTACGTTGTCGACTTCGCTCTCTGGCCAGGCCCGGACTAATTCGGCAATCCCGCCGCGGAGAGCCTCGAACACCGTGCCGACATCACCGTCGGCCGACTGCATGAGAGCAAAGAGCTCGGGATCGTACTCATCCCAGGTGACGAGGCGCTCCTTGGTGCCGAAATAGCGGTACACCGAACTCGGAGAGACATCCGCATCCGCCGCAATGCGCTCGATCGTCACGTTGCCGTAGCCCTCTCGATCAAAGAGGTCGAGCGCTACCCGCTGAATCGTATGCATCGCGGCGAGCTTCTTGCGCTGCCGCAGGCCTATCCGCCTGCCGCTCTCTACCGACATGACAGCCATCCTAGCGAATTCTGAAAGTCACTTGCAGTTTGACGTTCACGAGTCTACGCTCACTTTAGACAGTCACTGTCATTTGCTAGTTACTTTCAGGAGAAACATGAACGTCTCCCCTCCAGCCGTCAGCGTCAGCGAACTGCACAAGACTCTGGGACGTACCCACGCACTCCGCGGCCTTGAGCTCTCGGTGCCCGCCGGCACCGTGCACGGATTCCTGGGCCCCAACGGGGCGGGAAAGTCCACTACGATCCGTATCCTGCTCGGCTTGATCCGCAGAGACAGCGGCTCCGTCCGCGTGCTCGGCGGCGACCCGATCAGCGATGCGCTCGAGATTCACCGCCGCACCGCGTACGTGCCCGGCGATGTCGCGTTCTGGCCGGGCCTGACGGGTGGGGAAACCCTAGACGTCATCGCGCGCATCCGGGGCGGCTTCGATGAGCAGCGGCGCGACGAGCTTATTGAGCGCTTCGCCCTCGACCCCAGCAAGAAGACGTCCGCGTATTCGAAGGGAAACCGGCAGAAGGTTGCGCTAATCGGCGCGTTCGCAGCCGACGCTGACTTGCTGATACTCGACGAACCGACGACGGGCCTCGACCCCCTCATGTACGCGGTGTTCGCGGAGTGCGTTCGGGCAGCCGCCGGACGCGGGGCGACGATCCTGCTGTCGAGTCACATCCTGAGCGAGGTCGAACAGCTTTGCGAGGCAACGACCATCATCCGGGCAGGCCGAACCGTGCAGAGCGGCACACTCGCCGAACTCCGCCACCTCGCCCGCACACACGTCACGGCCCGCACCGTCCACTCGCCCGACGCGCTGGCCAGCGCAGATGGCGTCACAAACGTCACCGTTGTGTCTGAAGGCGGCGGGTACCGCCTCACCTGCGACGCAGAGCCGGAGGCACTCCCTGCCATTACCGCCGCGCTGAGCCGCGCCGGCGTGCGTGAACTCGTGTGCACGCCACCCACGCTGGAGGATCTCTTCTTGACGTATTACGCGAACGAGGACGAGGCCGCAGCCCCCGCGAAAGAGAGCGCACGCCGATGACCGGGACCAGAACACTGACTACCCTGCTGCTGCACAGCACCCGTATTCGCCTGGTCCTATGGGCGTCGCTGATTCCCGTACTGCTCGCCCTGGGCGCCGCGTCCATCAAAAGCCTGTATCCCACGCAGACCGACTGGGATGCCTACGCGGCGATCGCGGACCTCGTTCCCGCGCAGATCGCGTTCAACGGACCCCCTACAGCATTGACGACGCTCGGCGGGATCATCATTTTCGAGACCGGCTGGCTCCTCATGCTTGCGGCCTGCGTGGCGAACATCCTGCTGACGGTCCGCCTGACGCGCGGACAGGAGGAAGCTGGTGCTCTGGAGGTGCTGCGCGCGGGCCGCGTCAGCGCGGGTGCGCCACTGGTCGCGGTCGCGGTCCTGATTGTCAGTCTCAATGCGCTACTGGGCGTGTCGACCGCGGCAGTGCTCGTCTTGGCGGGCACCTCCGTCCTCGGTGCGGTGACGTATGGTGCGGCGCTGTTCGCTGCGAGCACCTTCTTTGGCGCGATCGCGGCATGCACCGCTCAACTGAGTGAACGTGCCCGCACCGCCTCGGGATTAGCGCTCGCGGTTCTGGGCGTGAGCTTTCTCGCGCGGGCGATAGGCGACGTCAGCGACGCGCCATCCGCCGCGATCTTGACGTGGATCTCGCCGCTTGGCTGGGCGCAGTCCACGGAACCGTTCGGCGCGAACCGTTGGCTGCCGATTGCGCTGTTACTCGGCGCCACGGCCGTGACGTCAGGTGCGGCGTGGCAGCTCAACGCGACCCGTGACCTCGGTGCGGGCGTCATCGCGGGGCGGCCTGGGCGGGTGCGGGCCGCGCGCTGGGCAACGACGCCGATGGGCCTGCAGGTGCGTCTGGCGCGCGGCGGCATCCTCGCCTGGACGGCAGGTGTCGTCATCCTCTCGGGCGCGTTCGGTGCGATGGCAACCACCGCCGACGACTTCGCCGCGAGCTCGGAAGCGACCACCGACCTCATCGCCTCCTTTGGCGGCACCTCGCTGAGCGATGCGTTCATCGTCTTTTCCCTCGTCATCGTTGGCCTTATCGCAGCAGGGTGCACGACCTCTCTGATATTGCGACTGCACGCCGATGAAGAAGCCGGACGGCTCGCCATCCTTGTCACGGCACCACAGCGTCGCGCGACAGTCGCCGCGAGCTACGTGCTCACCGGCTTCACTGCAGGCTTTCTCCTACTCGCCACTGGCGGCCTGGCTCTCGGCGCAGCGTATGCCGCCGGGACAGGTGATTGGTCTGCGCTCACCGCCATTTGTGCCAGTTCTCTGGCGCATTTCCCGGCAGTGATGGTGCTCGGCGGGGTCGCGGCAGTGGGCGCCGCGCTGACCTCACGCGGCGCCGCACTCGCTTGGGGTGTGTATGCGATTACCGCGATACTGACAGTGCTGGGGCCCGCATTGTCGCTCCCCGAATGGGCTGTCTTCTGGTCGGTATTCGACCACGTTGCGAGCTATCCAGCGGTCGCATGGAATGTGTCGCTGATCACAATCGGCGCGGCTTTGGCTGTCGCTGCCGCAGTCGGGTTCACCCGTCGAGACATGCGTAGTTAACGATGTGAGCGACCGCCCGACCAGCGTTTTCGTAACCCGTACGAAACGTCTGGGCGGGCGGCATGCCCTGCAGCGGCACTTAGCCTGCCTCCTGTTTGGGACAGTTGCGGGGCTGACGTTTCCGGGACACTGCGTTATCCTCACAAGCGTGAGTTCAACCAGGTTGTATTGGCGCTTTACACCGGCTCCGGGTGGAGCTGGTGGTCGTCTGCGCTGACAATCACCATCCAATCCGGAGCCCAGGCAAGCGGCCGCAGCCGCTCGCTCAGTCCGCTAGTTCGGCGGGCACCGGGATGAACTTCCGCGCGTGGCCGCCATGTAATCACCAGAAAGGCCACTCGTGACAGTCCCCACCGATGCGCGCAGCCAGCAATCTGCGCCGTCCCGCAATCAGCCTTCGCTGCATCCGACGAGCAATCTGCATGTGCGCTCGATCGCCCCACTGCCCACACCCCGTGAGCTCCTCGACGAGCTGCCCCTCGGCGACACACGTGCCGAGCTGGTCGAGAACAGCCGGATGGATGTCCGGGCAATCGTGTCCGGTACTGATGACCGCCTGCTCGTTGTTACCGGTCCCTGTTCGGTGCATGACCCCGCCGCGGCGTTCGATTACGCGTCAAAGCTCGCGCCTCTCGCCGCACAGTTCGAGAAGGAACTGTGCGTTGTGATGCGGGTGTACTTTGAGAAACCGCGCACCACGGTCGGCTGGAAGGGCCTCATCAATGATCCGGGCATGGACGAGACGTACGACGTTCCGCGAGGTCTGCGGTTAGCGCGGGAAGTCCTGCTCGGCGTACTCGACGCTGGCTTGCCGGTGGGATGTGAATTCCTGGAGCCCACGAGCCCCCAGTTCATCGCTGACGCCGTGACGTGGGGTGCCATCGGCGCGCGGACCACTGAAAGCCAGGTGCACCGGCAGCTCGCGTCCGGACTGTCGATGCCCATCGGTTTCAAGAACGCCACCGACGGCGACATTCAGGTCGCGATCGACGGCTGCCGCGCGGCCGGCGCGGCCCAGGTCTTCTTCGGCTCCGACTTCGACGGGCGCGCTGCCCTTGTGTCGACAACCGGTAACCCCGATACGCACCTCATCCTGCGCGGTGGCCGCGGCGGCCCGAACTACGGTGCCGACAACATCGCCGCAGCTGCGCAGATGCTGGGCAAAGTTGGTCTTCCGCAGCGGCTTATGGTGGACGCGAGCCACGCGAACTCCGGCAAGGACCACGTCCGCCAGGCCGGTGTCGCGGGCGAGGTCGGCGACATGGTCGCTGCGGGCGCGAGCGAAATCTCCGGTGTCATGCTCGAGAGCTTCCTCGTCGCGGGCCGGCAAGAACCGGGCCCCGGCCCGCTCGTCTACGGTCAGTCCGTCACCGACGCGTGCATGGACTTCGGCACCACCGAAGCAGTGCTCGAAACCCTCGCGACCGCGGTTCAGCAGCGGCGCAACGCGCTGGATTAAGCGGATAGCGCCGCAACCAGCGCTGCTTCATCGACAACGGGACGGTCACACACAAACCCGCGGCACACGTACGCCGCGGGTTTGTTGTCGATGGGGGCGCGCTCAGCGAGCAGCGGTGTCGAGTCGGCAGCCCCCGCCACGACAACCGCACCGCCGGGTGCGTGCGACCGTGCAGTGCGCAGCAGGCCCTCGTCGCCCCCTTCGGGCAGCGCGATCGCAACCTGCAGCGGCCCCCGCGCAACAGCTTCCGCGACCGCGAACCAGTTGCCCGCCGAACGCGGCGCGCGTGCCAGCGCGATCGCGGCACGCTGCAGCGTCGCAGAAGCCAGCTCGGCGTAGCGCGCCGACGCGTCTGGCTCGCTCACCGCGGCTGCCGTGAACAGCGCGTCCGCAAGCAGCGAGGCCCCCGACGGGGTGGCGCCGTCCAGCGGATCGCGCGGCCGGGTGATCAGCTCTTCAGCGTCGTCAGCCGTGTCGAACCAGGCGCCCGTCGCCTCGTCGTCAGCGAAATGCGCAATCGCGGTATCGATCAGGGACAGCGCCGCAGAGCGCCAGGACTCCTCCCCCGTCACCTGGAACAGCGACAGCAACCCGAGAGCGAACGCCGCGTGATCGTCAAGCGCGGCCGCCGGCTGGCCAACCCGGCCCGCCAGTGACGCCCGGCGCAGCCGCCCGTCAACGATGTGCACATCCAGCAGATGCTGCGCGGCTTGTTGCGCCGCCGCAACCCATTCGCGGCGCCCCAGCGCCGCTCCGCCCTCCGCCAATGCTGAGATCGCGAAACCGTTCCATACCGTCACGACCTTGTCGTCCCGCTCCGGCTGCGGACGCCGCGAGCGCGCCTCCCGCAGCGTGGCCCGCACCCGAGCGAACCTGTCCGGATCGTCAGGGTCTTGCAGCAACTGCAGCACCGACTGCGCGCCTTCGAACGTGCCCGTCGACCCCACGTTGAATACGGCAGCCGCCCACAACCCATCCTCGAGGCCGAGCACATCGATAATTTCCTGCGACGTCCACACATACGTCAACCCCTCGACGCCCTCGGTATCCGCGTCAAACGCCGACGCGAATCCTCCCTCGGCAGTGCGCAAATCGCTGAGCAGAAACTCCGCGGTTTCCTCCGCGACACGGACAGCCAGCGGCGAATTGGTGCGCCGCGCGAGATGCGCGTAAAACCGCAACAGCAGGGCATTGTCGTACAGCATCTTCTCGAAATGCGGTACCACCCATTCAGCGTCCACCGAGTACCGCGCGAACCCACCACCGAGCTGATCGTAAATACCGCCCCGCGCCATCGCGGAGGCGGTGCGCTCGATCGTCGACAGGTGACGGCCGCTGCGCTCGTAGTGGCGCAGCAGCCCTTCCAGTAACGCGGACGGCGGGAACTTCGGCGCCCCGCCGAAGCCGCCGTGCTCCGTGTCCTCATCGCTGACGATCGCGTCCGCAACCTTGTCGAGCACCCCAGCCGTGAGCTCGACGTCCGCTGACGGAAGCGCCCCGGCGTTCTGCTGCAACGCCTCCTGCACGGACGCCGCGGCCTGGTCCACTTCCGCGCGCCGCGTCCGCCACGTGTCGGCGATAGCGTGCAGAACCTGCGTAAACGACGGCATACCACCGCGCGCACGCTTCGGGTAGTAGGTGCCACAGTAAAACGGGCGGCCATCAGGTGCGAGGAAACACGTCATCGGCCAGCCGCCATGCCCCGTCATCGCCATCGTCGCCGCCATGTACACCGAATCGATGTCGGGCCGTTCCTCCCGATCGACCTTGATACACACAAACTCGCGGTTCATGATCTCCGCGGTCTCGGCGTCCTCAAACGACTCGTGCGCCATCACGTGGCACCAATGACACGCCGCATAACCCACAGACAGCAGGATAGGAACGTCCCGCTCCCGAGCCTCGCTGAGCGCCTCTTCTCCCCACTCCTGCCAGTGCACAGGATTGTCGGCGTGCTGGCGCAGGTACGGTGATTGCGATTCCCCGAGACGATTGACCATGGCTCCACGGTAGTCCGTTGAGGGCGGTGTCTCTGGGCGGCGGTGGAGACGCGGAACCACGGAGGCGACACCTGGTCCATTGCCCTACTTCACTCGCGAGATTGGGATTGATCGCCGTGTCCGGCTGCTACCGGCTCTGGATCGGCTATCCCGTCGCGGTGTCCGCACCATAAACCACCGGCCAGACGCCTGCGACGGTAAGCCAGCGCCGCGATCGCTAGGGCTATCGACCACACCGGCCACAAAAGATGCGGCAGCCCAACAAGGGGGACCGCGGAAACATCGGCGATCGCGTTGCTTTCATCGAAAAGAATCTGCAGGAGGATGGTCCGAGACGCGGCCATCACCAGCCCAGCAACGACGAGCGCGGGGATGACGGCCAAATTGATCGGGACACTCCTCCCGCCGATCCGTGGAACCCAGCGCGGAAAGCGCTCGCCCCAGTGCTGAAACAAACCGAGTGTGAGTACCGCCCCAATAATCGACGCGCCAGCCAGCCCGACACCAGCCGAGGTGACTTCTGCGGTGAACTCGGGATGCCGGAATCCGGGCGCCCCGACGGCCATGAGAACTCGAGTAGCGGCATACGCCAATGGCGCCGCAATCGCGATGAGCGCGTAGCGACGCGCGCGACTCGCTGCTAGCTGTCTCTCATGCTGGGTGTCGCGCGGCGCCTCGAGACGACGAAGCCCGTACGTACGCAATGCAAGGAGCAATCCGATGCATCCAGCCACGATCAGGATCTGCAGCAACAGTGAGAACGACAGCAGTATCTCAAGCTCGTGGACTTCTCCCCTTACGGCGAGAACCACCGCGTACGGCAGGTACCCGAGAACGATCAAAATGCTGTGGTCAAGCAGCAGCGCCGCAGTGACAAACGCTGCGGCGCAAATAACGCGCACGTTCCTGCGCGGCCGCCCGACCATCGCGAATGCCCCCACGAGAAGCCCCAGTGCAGCGATGATGCACCAAATCGTCACCACAACACCGGGCATCGGCAGCATCGAACGGCCGAACGTGTCGGCCTCGTTGGCCAGGGGATTTGGATTACCGGACAACTCCGCACCAATAGCTGAGACAGCCAAGGCGAGACCGGCCAACACGGGCAGGGTCAGATGCAACGATTTCGGCATAGACCAATCGTCAGCGTTTCCTGGGCAATCAACATCCCCCACAGGTGTCTTCGTTCTCACCCTCACGGGTGATGCCGGTATCCCACGATCAAGTCTAGGGTCGATCGCGAAGGCGTTCCCGAGTCGCACATCGCCCAGGAAAGCACTACCTCGGGTGAACGCACAGCACACCGCAGCACCGCTTCAGCAGCACCTGTCCTGCTGGTCGACGGATGGAGATCGACGATGAGTACCACCATGACCCGGTTGTTCGGCCCAATGGTCGCGATGCTGCGCCGTCCCGCTCAAAGGCGCAGGAATGCACACGCGCTCGCATCGATCCCGGATGGCGGTGTGAACAGGCGTGAATGGGTGCGACTCGGCGGGGTCGAGCAGTTCGTCACGATCCGTGGCCACCACCGCGGTAACCCACTGCTTCTCGTCATACACGGAGGCCCGGCCTCCCCCTACGTACCGTTCAATCCAATCCTGTCGCAATGGGAACAGATCGTCACCGTCGTGCAATGGGACCAGCGCGGCGCCGGGCAGACCTTCGTTCGCAACGGCGGTGACCCCTACTTGTCCGTCGACCGGTTGGCGAACGACGGGCTCGAGCTAGCTGATTGGCTGGCAGGCCAGTTCGAGCGCCCGATCATCCTGATGGGCAGTTCGGTGGGAACAGTGATAGCGATGCGGATGGCGCGTTCGGCACCGCGACGGTTCGAACACTACGTCGGTGCGAATCAGGTGGGACTCGGCAGCAGGGCTGCATCCTGGCGTCAGGTCCGCGCTGCGTTCGAAGAGCAAGGGAAGAGTCGACAGATCGCGGCGCTGGATGCGCTTGGCCCCGACCCCGCCGAGTGGACCGCTAAACAAGCGGAACAGGTCAGCAAGCTTGCCATCGCCGCCACCCCCGATGTGCCTGACATGGTGCACGACCTGATGCTGCCCGCGCTCATGTACACCCCCGACTACACGATGAGCGATATCCGCGCGATCGGGACGAGTATGGCTGCTGCCCGCGAGACGCTGTACGCGGAGCTACTCGACCCGGACCTGTCGGGGCCGTTCGATTTGCCGGTCTTGCTCGTTCATGGCCGTAGCGACCTCGTCAATCCCTTAAGCGCTGTCGAGGCGCTACTTCCGGCGCTCGATGCCCCCAGCGTCGACCTTGTGCCTGTTCCCGGCGCGGGGCACTTGGTCGAGTTCGCAGCTCCCCATCAGTTCGCCGCGATTCTGCGAGACAAAGTACCGGCATGCTCATCGAGCTGATACGCGGCTGACATCGCGATGCTCGACGCCCCATAAGGCCGTCACGACGAGTGCCACACCAGCCCCATCAAAACGGCGACATCAGCGACCGTTGCCCGGACCGGCGGATCGATCGCATCGAACGCGGCACGCGAATGCCCGCCAAGCGATCTACAGCCTGATGAGTCAGCACGCGAGCACCGCCCCCGGCCAGCGCGTCCGCGCATCAGTGCAGCGCGGCGTCGGCCGGGCCGGTCCTCCAGGCGTGGAAAGCGACCGTCAGCCCAGAGCGGGTAGGGGCGCAGACGAACGGCCCCGCGTGAGCGACGAGGCCGGGTGCAAAGGGGACGAGGCGGACCAGCTGGAGCTCGCCGCCGTCGACGGACGCGCGGACAGTGAGCGCGTCGCCGGAGCGGCTGACGCGGATCAGCACCCTGCGTCCGAGCCAGTCGGGCACCGGGGCAACAGACCAGTCGGACGCGCCGTCGGTGACGACTGCCCCGAGCTGTGGGAGTCCGTCGGCGAACTCGACCCCGGCTTTCACCCAGCGCGCCGCGTCGACACGGACGAAGACACCCGCCTGGTCGAACTGCTGGGAGAACGCGGCTGTGAACTCGACTTCGACGGCACTGTCCTGCTCGAATGGGGCCAGCAGTGCATGCTCGCTCTCATGGACGAAACCGTAGGACGTGGTGCGCCAGGCGTCGCTGCCCTCGACCGCAGTGACCTGGAGATCGGTCCCTCGCTCCCTGGCCGCGACGGGTGGGTGGGTCCAGACGCCGTCGGACCATTGGGTGGACGCTCGTGGGCGGGTCATGCGGACGCGTCACGATCGTTCGCGTTCACCTTGAAAGCCTCGACG
The DNA here is from genome assembly GCF_026041215.1 of Hoyosella sp. YIM 151337. GTDB lineage: Bacteria > Actinomycetota > Actinomycetes > Mycobacteriales > Mycobacteriaceae > Hoyosella. Next base: position 39,558 of record NZ_JAPEIQ010000033.1, on the reverse strand, counting down.
ATCTGTTCATCGGCCGGCGGCGTACTGTAACCCGTCAAATGCGTTTCTCCTAGGTCAAGCGGCAAGAAAGGTTCTCAGTGCCGCTGGGCTGATGTATTGGTGCGTCCGCATCCCCAAAGCGTCGGCTGCCGCTACGTTCACTGTGCTGTCGTCCACGACGATGCAGTGCGCTGGTGCCACTCCAAGGTGGGCGGCAACCTCAAGATAGTTTGAGTGATCCGGTTTCGCTGACCGAAACCGAACTGTTGAACACCCATTGACGGTCCTCCCCGTGCCTGTAGGCAGGGGATTCCAGCCCGGTCTGGCTTAGACGGGTTGGAGCAGTAATTCCTCACGGTTTCCTGCTGGTTCCTGCTTCACAGACCGACTGATGTCGAGGTCTCCACAGGCTGTGACCGCCAGTCCGGCGGCCAGAATCTTTCGTGCGGCGTTCACATCAGCGTTCAACGCTGGCGCAGGGCAGTGGCGGCACCGGAATCGTGCTTGGCTCTCACGCGATGCCGGGTCCACCTCCCCACACGCTGAACACTTTTGCGACGTGTACGCCGCCGGGACCTTCACAATCGTCGACCCGGTGTAGCGGGCCTTGCTTTCCAGCGCCAGCAGCAGCTGGCCCCACCCTTTGGCGAGAATTGCCTTATTGAGCCCGGCCTTCTGCCGAACGTTCCGGCCGGGCTGTTCGACCGTGCCCTTCGCGGACCGGGTCATGTTGCGGGTCTTAAGGTCCTCCATCACCACGACCGAATTCTCGGTGGCGAGATAGTTCGCGGTTTGCGCGCAAAAGTCCCGGCGGCGATCCCGCTCACGCTGCATAAGCGCCCGCATAGACGTGATGGTTTTGCGCCGGCTGTTCGAGCCTCTGCGTTGCCGTGCCAGCTGCTGCTGCAACCGGCGATAGCGCTGCCGCTCACCTCTGGTGGTGCAGGCCCGGTCGATCACCACCCCGTCTGAGCATGCGACCGCCGCTACCACCCCGCGGTCAAGCCCCACCGCAGTGTTTGGCCGCACATGATGTTCGGGTGTGGTCTGGCCGTCGTTGATCAGGAACGAGATCATCCACCGGTTCCCGTCACGCGAGACAGTGGCCGACCGGATAGAACCGCCAAGCGGACGCGATAACCGGAACCGCACCCACCCCAGCTTCGGCAGCTTCACCCGCGCATGGCGGCCATTCAACTGCTCGACCTTCATTTTCGCGCCCTCGGGAAACCGGAACGACGGCACCCACCTACGCTGCGCACGCCAGTTCACCCGCCACGTCCCATGCGTGCGGCACGCCTTATCCAAATCCATCAACGTCTGCTGCAAAATGTGACCGGGCACTGCCTTCAGCCACAGATGCTCAGCCTTCGCCCCGGCCAGCTGCGCCGCCTGCTCGTGGTAGTTAATCCACGCACCACGGTGCCGGTACGCGCGGCGCTGCTCCAGGCCGGTGTTCCACACCGCAGCGCACCCACGCCCGAACTCCTCACACCGAGCGAGCTGCTCCGGGGTCAGGTCCAGGCGGCATTTGCGGCCAGTAAACACGACACAAGTCCTACCATCAGGGTCCGACAAGAGCGAGATGATGCACTCACCCCCACAGCTAAAACCGGAGGTCCGGCGCGCTACCAAGGTTTTGATCGCGGCGGCTCTCGACCGATTCAACAGACGCCACCCCTGGAGCCATAATGACCGTCACATCCGGTGGGTAGGTGCAAGAGTCGCAGAGATCCGCGCACGGGAGGTTCTCGATATCGGCTGCTGGACTGGAAACTTGCTGTCGCATCTCCGGTTTTGCGTTGAGCGCACTGTAGGGATGGAGCCGGACCGGCGATCCGGGCAGATCGCGAAGGCCCGCTTCAAATCGGACCCTTCGGTGACGATTCTTGATACTCGTTTCGCTGGACGGCAGTCCCATAAGTGGCCCGCAATCACGGCGGTTGCAGTCCTGCATCACATGCCGCTGGAGTGGGCATTGCGGGAATTGCGAGAGAGCCTCGCCCCGGGAGGGAGACTCATCATCGTCGGGTGCTACCAAGACTCGACACCGGTCGATGCCCTTGTCAGCGTCCTCTCCTCTCTGGCTAATCCGGTAATCGGCCTCATCAAGCATCCCCGGCCAGCGAAATCCGTCCCGGACCACATGAACGCGCACGCCGTTGAGCCGCGCGACACTTTGGCCACGATTCGAACTGTAGCCCGGCGTGAACTGCCCACGGCAACGATCCGGCGGTGCCTGTTCTGGCGGTACACACTCATCTACGACCATCCGGGGTGAGAAGCGATCGCTGACGGCTGATCTTGTCGGCACGAACCGTTCCGCGACAGTCGACATCCCCTGCAGGCACGGGGGCTACCCGCCGACTAACAGGCTGGTCTTCAGCACCCCCACCCTCAATGCTCCGCGCTTTCCCAGAGATTCAGCAGCTCAGCATTAATCGGCGCCCCTGCGAACTGGATCTCGTGCCCCGCGCCTGCGACGACCGCCCTTCTCGCCTTGATCTTGTCGGCTAGCTCATCACAAATCGCGTCGAATCCCCGACTGTGTCCACCCGATACCACGAGTCTGGGAAAGGGTGCATCGGCCAGTTCCGCAACGGGCGGCTCGCGGTCCCACGGGGGGCGGCAGTTACGAGCTAGCGGCACCATCCGTGCTGTCTCCGTGAGGACATGCGGGGGCAAGTCCTCAGGTTCAGTACCCACCGACTCCAGAAACCGCTCTAGCCACACGATGTCGCTGACATCGTCCTCCCAGATGCTGCGAACACGCTCCACAAGACGAGCGGCATCGTTGTCGGCGGTCATCGTGAACGCAGGAGGCTCAAGGAGGGCGAGTGACAGGATGGCTTCTTGCCGCTGCGCCGCCGCGAACATGGCACCGAGTCCACCATAAGAATGGGCCACCACATGTGCGCCGTCACCGAGCACATCCGCGATATCCTCAGCGTCACGCACAAAGTCCTCGCCAACGGCCGCCGGGCTGTTTCCATAGCCACGACGATCGAGGACCAGAAGGCGATACCCCTCGTCCGCGAGCGTTTGCTGCGCCTGCCATTCATCCCTCCCCGTCGCCAGCGAACCGTGGACCAGCACCACCGGTACACCCTCGCCCCATTCTTCGATGAAGAGGTCAGGCATCGTCTTCACCTCTCGACAGCAGACCCTTACCCCAAGGGTCCGCTGCATCTGCCGCGCAGTCAAAGATCGAAAACCGCACTTCGAAGCTGAAAAGCCCGATGGACTTACCGAGATACAGCGTGCTTACAGGGGAACTCGGTAGCAGTCACCGGACGTCACAACGTGTCTCCATAGATCCTCGATCGAATCGTCGGACCGCGCGGGTAGGTCGAAGGGCGCCGTAAATGGTCGATGGCCAATTCGGCCTTTCCGGCGTCGACGATCTCCACTTCGCCCCACGTGGTTCATTCGACAATCACCTTCGCGCGTACGGGTGCGTCCTTTTTTCGCGCCGTCGTCTGTATGAGGCAAGTGGGAACAATCACGCTCACTCCTCCGAAAGGAACACAGATGAAGGTTCGGTCCTCAATCAGCAAGACCATTACAGCCATCGCGCTGGCGGGCGCACTCGCTGGCCTCGGCGCTGGGGCGGCGCAAGCGGCGCCCATGGAACGTGACCACGCCAGGTACTGCGCCAAGGTGTGGAGCGACTACGACTACACGGCGAAAACGTTCGTCACGACTTACGACAAGTACGGGCCTAATGACGTCCTCACTCGGCAGGCCGCGAGCAACTATGAACGCGCGTACAACACACTCGTCAACTCGGGTTGCTAGCCGTCGGGGTCGGGGCGGCTCCACGCGATGAACATGTGGGGTATCGAGCTGCCGATCAGCACTGCTGCCGCGACCAGGGAGAACCTCGCAAAGGCGAGGTGGTGAGGGTCGGCGCCGGGGTCGAGCAGAACGAGCGAGGCACCGCCGAGATAGACCATCGGCACCCACATGAGAATCTGCGTCGCCGCCAGCCCGGCCGCCCCTGCGGTGTTGCGCTGAGAAAGCTCGTACTCGTGCAGCGTGACGCTGGGTCCGCCACCCGGGGGTCAACGGCGCGGGCCTGCCGCTCCCATCGGCGGTAGCGGGCGGACCTGGAGTCCGCGGTACCGGTCCGGAACTTGTCAAGGTGTTTGAGTCCAGCGGGTGTTCAGCGGCTTGCGTTTCGGTCCCCTGCTCGCCTGTCTTGGCAGGTTGATCGCGGCGGTGGCGGGCAGGTCGATGTTCTTGGGCCCCAGTTGCCGTGTTGCCGGCGAAGCTGTGCGGGGTAACAACAGCCTCGCGGGGCAAACGCTTCCGATCGTTCGCGCCCCGCAAAAGCCCCTGCCATTGGGACTAAACTGGCACGCGAAGGATGTGCCGGCGGCCCCACGCGTTCGGCAATCTGGTCGCGCTCCGGAGGCGATGATGCTGGTTGTTCAGCTCCTCGGCGAACAGCGCGTTACGGCTGACGGCAAGACGCTCGAGCTGGGTCGCTCTACACGCGCCCTCGGCATCCTCTCATACTTGATCTTGCATGCCGGGGCGCCGCAACTTCGGCGGCACATGGCAGGCGTGTTTTGGCCGAACTCCACGGAAGCGCAGGCTCGCACCAACTTGCGCCGCGAAATCCACCAGCTTCGAGCCGCCATTCCTGGCGCCGACGGTTGCCTCGAACTTGACGACAACACGGTCACATGGCGCGACGACGCTCCCTGTGTGGCGGATGTCCTGGACTTTCAGCACGCGATGTTGTCCGCAGAGGAGGCAGCCCGTCGCGGAAACGACAGCGCGTTCACAACGGCCGCGGAGCGAGCTGTGCGCACCTACCGCGGCGAGCTGCTGCCCGGCTTCTACGACAACTGGGTGCTTGAGCAGCGTGAGCGACTGCGCCGGTCCTGCGTGACGCTAGTTGATCAGCTCATCGTTTCAGCTGAAAAGCAGGATGACGTACCCACAGCGATGCATCATGCTCAGCGGCGAATCGAGCTCGAACCGCTGGAAGAATCTGGGTACCGCACCCTCATGCGGCTGCATGCACGTCTTGGAAATCGCGCTGCGGCTCTGCACACGTTCCACGTGTGTACTTCCTTGCTGGAGCGTGAACTTGGAGTTGAGCCCAGCGACGCGACGCTGCGAATGTATGAGGATCTACGACCGCACCAGGTGAAGCTGACTGACGCTGGCTCGGCGCTTCGGCAACCCGCACCTCTTGTGGGCAGAGGCGACGCACTGAAAGTCCTGCACTCACAATGGGGCCGTGCAGCTTCCGGACCGCGGATCGTTGTGGTCGCGGGTGAGGCGGGAGTCGGCAAAACCCGGGTAGCAGCGGAGTTCGCGGACACTCTCGAACGTGGCGGTGCAATTGTCGCAAAAGCGCGCTGCTTCGCGTCACGGGCGAGCCTGGCGCTGGCGCCCGTTGCCGAGTGGCTGCGCGCTCCGGCGCTTCGGCCTGCGATCAATGGGCTCGACCTGGTGTGGCGCAACGAGGTGGCGCGCCTTGCCCCCGAACTACTTCCGGACGAAGCAGGGTCGCATGCCCTCCCCGCTGCTTACCCTTGGCAGCGCGGCCATTTTCTCGAAGGTCTCGCTCGGGCGGTCCTCGCGTCTCACAGCCCTGTGCTGCTGGTCCTCGACGATGTGCACTGGTGCGACGCGCAGACGCTGGATTGGCTGGAGCTACTGCTGCACCTTGACCCACAGGCGCCACTGCTGGTGGTCGCGACGTTGCGCAGTGAGGAACTCGACCACAACGTCGCAGCAGCGATGTGCTGCAGGCGTCTTCGTGCAGCTGGTTTGCTGCACGACCTCGAACTGGCTCCGCTCACTGCCGAGGAGGTCCGCGAGCTCGCAGTTGCGCTCGGTGCAGGCGCACAGGATGAACGCTTGGGGCACCGCTTGCACAGCCAAACGGGCGGATTCCCGTTGTTCGTGGTCGAGTCGTTGCGTGGCGGCTCAACTGGCTGGTCGCGAATTGACGCGATCCTCGCCGGGAGGCTTGCACAACTCACGCCGCCGGCGGACGAACTTGTGGGGCTCGCCGCCGCGGTGGGCCGGAACTTCTCACTCGAACTCCTTGGTGCAGCGGCGGGTGTTGACGACAACGTCGTTGTCGCTGCCGTCGACCAAATGTGGCGACGACGCCTCTTACGGGAGCACTCGTCCAACACGTACGACTTCTCGCATGACCTGCTGCGGGACGCCGCCTACAGCCAGCTCACCGCCCCGCACAAGCGCCTCATTCACCGGCGGATCGCTGCTGCGATGGAAAGGCTCTATCGCAATGACCTCGATCGCACGGCGGCTTGGATCGCTGATCAGTACGAACGCGGCGGCCAAGCGGGGCGTGCTGTCGACTACCACGCTCGCGCCGCGCGCGCCGCAAGCGCGGTTTTCGCACACGACGATGCCGTGGCCCACTACGAGCGTGCACTGGCTCTGCTAGTGGACATTCCACCTGGAGCTGCTCGCGATCGCCTCGAGCTGGACCTTCGCGATGGCATGTTGCCATCCTTGATTGCGCTGAAAGGATATGCAGCGCGCCAGCTTGGCGGTTCGCTCGCGCGGATGGTTGAGATATCCAGGGGCCTCGGCGATGACGGCGCTATGGTTCGCAGTCAATCGGCCCTGGGCGCGTACTTGTTTGTACGTGGCAACATTTATCAATGCGCTGCCCTCACGAGTGAAGTCGCCGAGCGCGTCGCCGGGCATCCCGAGCACATGGGTCAGGTGTCGCTGGCGAGGACGTGGGCACTCACCAGTCTCGGTGAGATCCCGCGTGCGCTTGAGCATTTCGAGCACATCGAGGAGCAGGCCGACGTCACCGAACTGAGTCCGCTCGGCTTTCCCGTTCGCGTCATGGGCACTGCGTTCAAAGCGCATGCGCTGTGGCTGGCTGGATACGCCGCCCGTGCGAAATCGAGCGCGATGGTTGCTCTCGATTTAGCCGAGGCATTCGATCACCCCTTCAGCCGCACTATTGCGCACGCATATGCTGCCATCACGAGTCAGCTGCTGGGTGACGTCGCCGGTGCCGTCCGGGGCGCTGCGGCAGTGCGGCAGCTGTGCGCTCGCTACGACTTCGCCTACTACGGGGAGTGGGGGCGGATTCTCGAGGGGCGCGCGGCTGGAGGCGCAGCAGGCGAATCCCTCATCCGGGAGGGCCTCGACCGGCTCAACTCGGCTCGCGCGGGAACACGCATGCCTTTCTGGCTGACGCTGTTGAGCGAGGTACTCGTTGCAAGCGGGCGGGCTCAAGAAGCGTCGCGAGTGCTCACCGAAGCGTACGAGCTAGCAGTGGAGCACGGGGACCTTTGGTGGCTTGCCGAGGTGTGCCGACTGACTGCCGCTACCCGCGATCACGATGCCGCCATGCGCCTGCTTGAACGTGCATGCGCCATTGCCCGCAAACAGGGGGCTGTCTCGCTCGAACTGCGCGCGGCCACAGACCTCGCTGTTCGGTGGATCGGCACGAGCCGACAGGACAACGCTCGCGGAATGCTAAGGACCGTCCGCGCCCGCGGCTGCGGGCTGCAATCGCGAGGACCTGACTGCTGCGGATGCTGTCCTCACCACGCTGGGCTGACCGACATGCCTGCCACGATATCTGCGCGGTCATCCCGAACGCTCACCGAACGCCTGGCGCCGCAGGCTCACAGTGCGGCCCTAGCAGAGAAGGAGCGGACACATGCAGACGGGAACAGTGCTGCCAGCCCATGCCCTCAAAGCGCTGGGTTCGGCGCTGCGAGGTGCGTTGATCACGCCAGGTACTTCGAGTTATGACGTCGCACGCGCGGTTCACAACGGAGGAATAGACCGATACCCCGGCGCCATCGCGAAATGTGTGGACATTGCTGACGTCGTGACGTGTGTCCGCGTTGCCCACGAGCACGATGTTCGCACCGCTATCCGATGCGGCGGCCACAGCGGGGCTGGCCTCGGTACCTGCGACGGCGGCCTCGTCATCGATCTGAGTCTGATGCGGGGCGTGCGAGTCGACCCTTCGGCCGGCACGGCCCAGGTCGAAGGTGGCTGCACGTGGGGCGCGGTGGACCACGCCACCCACGAATTCGGACTCGCGGTTCCTTCGGGAATCGTCTCGACCACCGGGGTTGGCGGACTGGCGCTCGGCGGCGGAAGCGGTCACCTGAGTCGTGCATACGGCCTCACCATCGACAATCTCGAAGCTGCGGACGTGGTGCTCGCGGACGGCACGTTCGTCACCGCGGACGCGGAAACCCACCCGGACCTCTTCTGGGCATTGCGCGGCGGCTGCGGAAACTTCGGAGTCGTCACGTCGTTCCGCTTCCGTTGCCATCCCGTCCGCAATGTGATCGCGGGCCCCGTCTTCTACGATGTATCTCGGACAGGCGAAGTCCTGCGCTGGTACCGCGAGTTCTTGCCGTACGCCCCGCGTGAACTGAACGGGTTCTTCCTCGTGGGGGCAGTGCCGCCAGCAGAGCAGTTCCCCGCCCAGTTGCACGGTCACCGGGTCTGCGGTGCGCTGTGGATCTACACCGGTGAAACCAGTCGCGCGGAGGACATACTCGCACCGGTGCGACAGCTCGGCGCACCACTTCTTGACGGTATCGGGGAACTGCCTTTCCCAGCGCTGCAATCGGCCTTCGATGGCCTGTACCCTCCTGGCCTGCAATGGTATTGGCGGGGCGACTTCTTCACACAGATCACCGACGATGCGATTGCCGCGCACGAACAGTACGCGGAAGTTCCCACACTGCACTCCACGATGCACCTCTACCCGGTTGATGGCGCCGTCCACGACGTCGCCGCGGACGACACCGCTTTCGCTTACCGGCATGCAAACTGGAATGGCGTGATCGCCGGAGTTGATCCCGCACCTGCGAATGCCGACCTTATCCGTGAGTGGGCAATTCGCTACTGGGAAGCGCTGCATCCCACATCGGCAGGTGGCGCGTATGTGAACTTCATGATGGACGAAGGGCACGACCGGGTGCGCGCCACATACGGTGCTCATTTCGCACGTTTGGCCGATGTGAAGGCGATGTACGACCCCGACAACTTCTTTCACATCAACCCGAACATTCCGCCCGCGCGTTGATCGCGGCTGACAAGCCGCCGAACGCTGCGCGAACGACCTCGGCTGAACACTGTCATTACTGTCGGCGGGCCACATGTTGTGTGGCAATCACGCGACTGAACCCCCTGACAGCCACAACCATTCACAAGACGAGGAGTCGTACCATGCCGTTCTCACACCGCATTCACCCGGGCAGCAGCATCCTTCGGCCATTGGCCGCAGTCGCGGCGCTGCCCTTGATAGGCGCAACACTCGTGGCGTGCGGAACGGCCGCGAACGACGCGGCTGCCGCCCCGCAGGAGAACGATCACGAGGCGCACAACGCTGGCGACCCGATCTCGATGGAGTTGCTCACTCCGCGCGCGGCGTTCACCGATGAGGTGGCCGCGCAGATTCGCCTGGGCTTCGAGGGCTTAGACACGGTCGAGGCCGACTTGGCAGATGCCTCCCACATCGCGGTCGCGGAAATCACTATTCAGCCGGGCGCTGTGTTCCCTTGGCACACCCACCCCGGCCCCGTTTTCATCACTATCGCTGAGGGAGACTTCGTCTATCGGCTGGCCGAGGACTGTGTCGACCGTACGTACACGTCAGGCCAGGCGCTTGTAGACATTGGCGGCGAGAATGTGCATTCTGCCTATAACCCGAGCAGTGATTCGGAGACCGTCGTGATCGCCACGTTCCTCGGCGCACCCGAAGAAGGTCCCCTGACTGTGCCGGTCGATGGCCCTGACCCGGCCGACTGCCCACTGCCAGCACCGTGAGCAAGGCACTCCCCTGAGCTACGAACTTTGCCCGGACTGGTCGGCCTGAACCGCCCCGCGGTCGGTACCTTCATCGGCGGCCTGATCGGGTTCGGGGTGCTCCGGCTCGAACGTTTCAGGGAGTTTGCGCAGGTGCTTGTTCATTGAGCGAATGAGCAGGAAGAGCGCGATCATGAGCGCGAGGACGATCACGGCCGCCACTGGTGAGGCTTTACCGAACTCCGGTCCTGTCGGGACCACCGCGTCTTGCGCGAGGACCAAGTCCGTCGCGCTGAGGGTGAGGAGACCGGAAAGCTGCGTGGTCACGGTCGCTCGTTCTCCTTAGCAGTGTGCTCGCCATCGAGCGCGAGCCCGGCAAACAGGTCTGTTTCCGGGATGGCCGTCTTTACCCGCGTGGCTGCGAGTTCGAATTCTTCGGTTGGCCAGAGGCGTTGCTGCATCTCTAGCGGCGCGAGGAAGAAAGGACCGTTCGGGTCGACTTGAGTGGCGTGCGCGCGCAGTGCCTCGTCCCGGACGGGGAAGAACTCACCGCAGGTGATCTGCGTCGTCACGCGTCCCATAATGTCACCCTGGCGGGGCTTCCAGTGTTGCAGCCATTCTGCGAATGGGCTCAGCTCTCCGCGTGATTCGAAGTCCTCATTGAAGAGGAGGATGCGGTCGCGCAGGAAGCCGTGCACGTAATAGATCTTCTGTGGGGCCCACGGCGTGCCAGCGTCGGGGAACTGCGCGGGATCGCCTGCCGCTTCCCATGCCTCCATCGAGACCTTGTGGCACATGATGTGATCGGGGTGGGGATATCCGCCGTTTTCGTCGTACGTGATCATGACGTGCGGCCGGAACTCGCGCACTACCTTGACGAGCGCCTCGGTGGCGACATCTAGCGGGACCAGAGCAAATGCGTCGTCCGGCAGCGGCGGCAACGGGTCCCCTTCAGGCAAGCCTGAGTCGACAAATCCGAGCCAGCGGTGCTGCACGCCGAGGATCTCGGCGGCGCGGGCCATCTCTTCCTTGCGAACATCCGTGATGCGTTCGTGCACACCTGGCGTATCCATGGCTGGGTTGAGAATGTCTCCCCGCTCACCCCCAGTGAGCGAAACGACCATCACGTCGTGGCCCTCTTTGGCGTAGCGGGCCATGGTTGCCGCACCCTTGCTCGACTCGTCATCGGGGTGAGCATGAACCGCCATGAGCCGAAATCCGCCCACGTTCTCTCCTTTACCCTTCCCCGTCACTACGAGCTCCGGCCGTCGCCACGCACCGGCGCGCACGGCATCACACACCGCCCTGCCGTTCTACCACGTTACGGCAGTTGATCGACACCGCAGACGGCGCCCTCCGCGCAATTGCGGCGATACTCACGTCTTGTGCGTCGCAGCGAGCGGCAACGCTATCGTGACTACAGACTATGCGGTGACCGCACGCGTCGCGCGGCCCGCTACACGACACACCCAGAACGGATGTCATGACAACCTCGCGACACATGCCGTCAGGCCGCTACCCATCCGCCCGCACGGGCCGGCGGGTACCGCGATGGGCTGTTGTAGCGCTTGGTGCGGTGTTCGTCACAGTGCTGGGTGTGGTGGTGTATCTGGGGTATCGGCCGCTGACAACGTCACCGATCACGGCGGAGCGGCTGGCTTACGACATTCTCGACGAGTCGACGCTCGAGATCCGATTCAAGGTCTTGCGGGACGACCCGTCCGAGGAGGTCGTCTGCGTTGTGCGCGCGCGTTCGCGCGACGGGTCCGAGACTGGCCGCCGGGAAATCTACGTGCCGCCTTCTGCTAGCGCTGCGGTGGAAGTGACAACAACGATCAAGACGTCGCAGCCGCCGGGGATGGGAGACGTCTACGGTTGCAGCGCTGATGTTCCCGACTACCTGACGCGCACTGAACCTTCTTAGGCCCACTGCTTGCAGGCGTTAACCGGGCGTTAGCGGGCTATTACCGCGCTCGCTACCGCCGCGACGTGTATCCTGGCTCATACACGGCTCCACATGGGGCCGTGTACGCGCATATGTGGGCACATTAGCTCATACGGCATGGCGGGCAGAGAGATGTCTGTTCCGCCCGGCTCAGGCTGTTCGTTCAGGCATCAGCCGCAGTTTAAGGAGTGACCGACCAATGACCGACACCAAGGTGACCTGGCTGACCCAGGAGTCTTACGACAGGCTCGATCGCGAACTCCAGACGCTCATCGCCAACAGGCCTAAGATCGCAGCGGAGATCAACGCGCGGCGCGAAGAAGGCGACCTCCGGGAAAACGGTGGTTACCACGCAGCGCGTGAAGAGCAGGGGCAGCAGGAGGCGCGCATCCGCCAGCTGCAGGAGCTTCTGAACAACGCGAAGGTCGGCGAGGCGCCCAAGGAGTCAGGTGTCGCACTTCCCGGCTCCGTCGTCAAGGTGTACTACGACGGGGACGAATCCGATAGCGAGACATTCCTGCTCGCGACTCGCGAAGAGAGCACATCGAGCGAGGACCTCGAAACGTACTCCCCCAGTTCCCCACTTGGCTCTGCACTTCTCGACGCCAAGGTAGGCGATACGCGCGAGTACAAGCTTCCCAACGGCGGCAAGATGACCGTCACGCTCGTGAGCGCAGAGCCCTACAACGGGTGACACACCGAGTCCTGCTTCGGACGGCCCCAGCCGAATTAGGCCGGGGCCGTTCGCGTATCAGCAGTTAGTCATCGCTGTCTGCGATGAGGCCCTGCAGTTCCTGCCACGCCTTGAGTAGCACGTCCGATTCGCGGTCGATAATGGCAGCGGGATCGCGCAGCCGATCGTCGTCTCCATACTCGTCGCGCAGCGCGATATTGACGCGTGTTTCGGCCAGTGTCATTCCGACGCGGCCGAGGACCTGATGCAGCTGCTCATACGAGCGTTTGCCACCGCCACCGCCGTAGCTGATAAGCAGTGCGGGTTTGTTCTTCCACTCCTTGTACAGGTAGTCGACCGCGTTTTTGACGGACGACGGATAGCCCCAGTTGTATTCGGGCGTCAGAATCACCACGCCAGCGGCCTGCTCGACCCGCGCCGACCAGCGTTTGGTGTGGTCGTGCTGGTATTCGCCCAGCGCCGGCATCTTCGGTTCATCGAGCAGCGGGAGGGCAAGTTCACGCAGATCGACCACGTCGATCTGCGTATCGCCCGCCTCAGTGAAAAGTCTGATGATTTCCGCGCCTAGCTGGTCACCAACACGAACGGGCCGAACACTGCCGATTACGAAGAGTACGTCGCCTGTCATACTCCCCGACCCTAGTCGCCGGTTAAGCGAGCGCCTGGTCGAGGTCAGCAATCAGGTCCTCGGCGTCTTCGATGCCGACGGAGAGCCGCACCAGGTCGTCCGGAACCTCCAGCAATGAACCCGCGGTCGACGCGTGCGTCATCGCGCCGGGATGCTCAATAAGCGATTCGACGCCACCGAGAGACTCGGCCAGCGTGAAGACCTTGGTACGCGAGCAAAGGTCCATCGCCGCGGCGCGGCCACCGCGCAGGCGGATCGACACCATACCGCCGTACCGCCGCATTTGTTTCTCGGCGACCTCGTGCCCCGCGTGGCCCGGCAGGCCCGGGTACAGGATCGACGTCACGGCGGAGTGGCCCTGCAGGAAGTCGACGATCTTTTCAGCGTTGTCGCTGTGGCGATCCATGCGCACTGCGAGCGTCTTGATGCCGCGCATCGTGAGGAAGACATCGAACGGACCAGGCACCGCGCCCGCACCGTTCTGGAGAAACGCGACCGCCAAATCGAGTTCCTGATCGTCAGTCACGAGCGCGCCGCCGACCACATCGGAGTGGCCACCGAGGTATTTCGTTGTCGAATGGAGTACGACGTCTGCCCCCAGCGTGAGCGGCTGCTGGAGATACGGCGACGCGAAAGTGTTGTCGACGACAAGCTTGGTGTTGTGCTCGTGCGCGACCTGCGCGATCGCCGCTATGTCACCCACGTTGAGCAGCGGGTTGGTGGGGGTCTCGATCCACACGAGCTTCGTTTCGGGCCGGATCGCCGCACGCACCGCATCGAGATCCGTGATCGGCACCGGAGTGTAGCTGATACCCCACAGCGTGAACACTTTGTCGATCAAGCGGAAGGTGCCGCCGTACGCGTCATTTGGGATGACGAGGTGATCACCCGGACGCAATGTGGCGCGCAGGAGTGCGTCGGTGGCGGACATACCCGAGGCGAATGCCCGGCCGTAAGTGCCCGCCTCGATCGCGGCGATATTGTCTTCGAGTGCCTTCCGCGTCGGGTTACCGGTGCGCGCGTACTCGAAACCGCCGCGCAGCCCGCCGACGCCGTCTTGTGCGAACGTCGAACTCGCGTAGATGGGGACGTTCACAACCCCGGTCTGCGGGTCAGGATCGAACCCCGCATGGATCGCAACCGTCGAAAAACCTGCTGTCTGCCCTTGCTCGGCGCCACCTCGCTGCACACTCATGTCCTACAGGGTAATGGGCAGCCACCGGCTGATACACCCTCGCCGATGCCGCGCCGGGCCACAGTGGGCACGGTGCGGCATTTGCCGCGTTTTCATGCCGTTTCCGCCACATCCAACGCAAAGAATGAATCTGCGTTCGCATCTTGACTCAAGTTGTGAACTAGGGTTCACTCCTTGTATGGCTTACCGGCAGACAGACGCCGTCAAAGCGCGGCTGGCGCAGACACGGCAGGACATCATTGCCGCCGCGAGCACTCTCGTTCACGACGCTGGCTACGCGGGATGCACCATGACTGCCGTCGCTGACCGCGCTGGTGTGGCCACCGGCACGCTGTATCGCTTTTTCCCCAGCAAAGGTGAACTGTTCGCTGAAGTATTCCGGATGGCCTGCGCGAAAGAAGTCGCAGCCGCAACGTACGCCGCAGCCCAGCACACCGAGTCACAGAATTACGAAGTCGCGATCCTGACTGCGGCCGAGACCTTCTGCACCCGCGCCCTTCGTGCGCCCCGCATGGCTTACGCACTGCTCGCGGAACCGGTTGATCCACTCGTCGAGGCCGAACGCCTCAGCTTCCGCTCGTCCTATTCCGACCTGTTCGCTACGGTCGTCCGCGCCGGTGTCGCGATCGGTCAGCTTCCCCCGCAAAATCCACGGCTGACCGGAGCAGCGATCGTCGGCGCGATCGGTGAAGCCCTCGTCTACCCGCTCGGCCACAGCTCCCCCGCACCCGACGTGATACCGGACGTACTCGCGTTTATCCGCCGTGCGCTTGGCGTCACCCACCCCTGAACACTCCGCATTGGAGGACACCACCGATGGCAACCCACACCGTTTTCAACCAGGTCCCCCCGCTTGATGGCTACAATCCCGCCGATTATCCGGTTATTGCTGACGCGCTGGTGCAGGCCGGAGCAACCGATGCCTTTCCTGAAGTGCATGAAGTGGGCGCGATGGCAGGCAGCGCAGAGGTCATCGAACTCGGCGACCTGGCCGAGGCACATCCCCCCGTACTCACGACGCATGACCGCTACGGAAATCGGATCGACGAAGTCGCTTACGATCCCAGTTATCACGAACTGATGCGTCATGCAACGAGCTTTGGCCTCCACGGCACTCCGTGGGAAGATCAGCGGCCGCACGCGCACCTGGTTCGCGCCGTCAAAATGCATCTGTGGGGTCAGGCGGATCCAGGACACCTCTGCCCGATCTCGATGACGTACGCCGTGGTGCCCGCGTTGCGGGCCAATCCAGAACTCGCGAAACAGTTCGAACCCGGCCTCGCCGCGCGAGAGTACGACTTCGGCCTGCGTGCACCGCACACCAAGAGAGCGCTCATCGCGGGCATGTCGATGACCGAGAAGCAGGGCGGCTCCGACGTCCGGGCCAACACGACACGCGCGGTGCAGCAGCCCGACGGTACGTACTCGATAACGGGCCACAAATGGTTCACGTCAGCCCCGATGTCCGACCTTTTCCTCACGCTGGCTAACACTGATGCGGGCGTCACCTGTTTTCTGGTCCCCCGGGTTCTGCCGGATGGCACGCGCAACCCGTTCTTCCTCCAGCGCCTGAAAGACAAGCTGGGCAACCGGTCGAATGCGTCCAGCGAAGTGGAATACGACAACACGGTGGGTTACCTCGTCGGAGAAGAGGGCCGTGGTGTGCCGACCATCATCGAGATGGTCAATATGACCCGCCTTGACTGCACCTTGGCTACCGGCACGCTGATGCGCGTTGGTGTTCAGCAGGCCGCCCACCACGCCGCGCACCGCAAAGCGTTCGGCGCGTACCTCACGGACCAGCCGCTGATGCAGAACGTGCTGGCGGATCTCGCGATCGAGGCAGAGGGCGCCACCCTCGTCGGCCTGTGGCTAGCGTCGCTCGTCGACCGGGGCGATGACCAGGCGCAGGCACTGCGGCGGGTGGGACTCGCCGTCAGTAAGTATTACGTGTGCAAACGCGGTCCCATGCACGCGGCGGAAGCACTCGAATGCCTCGGCGGCAATGGTTACGTCGAGAATTCCCGGATGCCGCGCCTATATCGGGAGGCGCCGCTGCTCTCGATCTGGGAAGGATCCGGCAATGTGGCCGCACTCGACTTGCTGCGTGCGCTCGCGAAACAACCTGCGGCACTCGGGGTTTTCTTCGACGAGATCGAGCAGTCAGCGGCGCACGACCGGACACTCGCAGGGAGCCTCACCAGCCTGAAAGACCAGTTCACCGATTTCGACTCGCTGCAGTACCGCGCGCGCTACGTCGTCGGCCAGATGGCCCAGTTGCTGCAGGCGTCCCTGCTGGTCCGGTACGGCAATCCCGCTGTGGCGGAAGCCTATGTGCGCAGCCGGATCGGCGCGGAGCACGGTGACGTGTTCGGCACGCTCCCGGTAGGTGTCGATACCGGCACCATTATCGATCGCGCGACCCCCAAGGTGGCTTCGTGAGTATCACTGTCGAAGCCCGCGGGGCCGTCACGGTCATCACCATCGATCGCGCCGAGGTGCGCAATGCCATCGATCACCACCACGCGCGGGCGCTGACAGACGCGTTCGAGCAGTTCGACCGGGATGAGAGCGCCTCGGTTGCCGTGCTCTACGGTGCGGGCGGAAACTTCTGTGCCGGTGCAGATCTCAAAGCAGTCGCCCGCGGCGACGTGCAGGTCGCGCAGCCGCACGAGCAGGGGGCCGCAGGCATGGGGCCCACCAGGTTGTTGCTGAGCAAACCCGTCATCGCGGCGGTGGAAGGTTACGCCGTCGCGGGTGGCCTGGAGCTAGCGGTATGGGCTGATCTGCGCGTCGCTGACCCGTCCGCGGTGTTCGGAGTGTTCTGCCGACGGTGGGGTGTGCCCCTGATAGACGGCGGGACGATTCGCTTGCCCCGCTTGATCGGACACTCACACGCGCTCGACATGATCCTCACGGGACGGCCCGTGGACGCCGAAGAAGCCCGGCACATGGGACTCGTGAATCGCATCAGTGAACCCGGGGGCGCACGCGACGCCGCGATCAGCCTCGCCGAACACCTTTCGTCGTTCCCGCAGACATGCATGCGTCAGGACCGGCTGTCGAGCTACGAGCAGCACGACATGAACCTGCAGCAGGCTCTGGTGAACGAGTGGCAGCGCGGGATGATCTCACTCGCAGCGGACACCTTCGCAGGAGCAAGCCGCTTCGCCGGCGGGGCCGGCCGCCACGGTGAGTTCGCTGACAGCAAGGATGGCGCGCGTGAGCAGTGACGACACCACCGGCCACGTGTTCGGCACCAGAGCAGCAGGATGGCGTGAACCGAACAACGACCTCTACGAAGGTCAGCCAGAGCCCGCCGATACCGCGACGTACCCTACCCTCACCTACGAGCGCGACGAGCGGATCGCCAGGATTACCTTTAACCGGCCCGAACGCGGCAACGCGATCACTCCGGACACTCCGCTGGACCTTGCGCATGCCGTCGAACGAGCGGACCTCGATCCTCGCGTGCACGTGATGGTCGTGTCAGGCCGCGGCAAAGGCTTCTGTGGGGGCTACGACCTCGGTGTGTTCGCTGAGTCGGGTTTCCACGATGAATCCGGGCGGCCGGACACTGCCGGCACCGTTCTCGATCCCGTCGTACAGGCGCGCAACCATACTCCAGGCACCGTGTGGGACCCGATGGTGGACTACGCGATGATGAGCCGCTTCAACCGTGGCTTCTCGAGCCTCCTGCACGCGAACAAGCCGGTCGTGGCGAAGCTGCATGGCTTCTGTGTGGCGGGCGGCACCGACATCGCACTCTATGCCGACCAGATCGTGTGCGCTGACGACACAAAGATCGGCTACCCGCCGACGCGCGTGTGGGGCATTCCCGCCGCAGGCATGTGGGCCCATCGTCTCGGTGACCAGCGCGCCAAGCGACTCCTTCTCACCGGCGATTGCCTCACCGGCAAGCAAGCCGAGGAATGGGGCCTTGCGGTGGAGTCGTGTCCCGCAGACGAACTCGACGACCGCACCGACCAGCTGCTGCAGCGAATCGCGATGATGCCGATCAATCAGCTCATCATGGCGAAGCTCGCGCTCAACAGCGCGCTGATCGCGCAGGGAGCCGCCAATTCCACGATGGTGAGCACCGTGTTCGACGGTATTTCCCGCCACACCCGCGAGGGGTACGAGTTCCAGATGCGCTCGATGACGGAGGGCTTCCGGCAGGCGGTGCGGGAACGCGACGAACGGTTCGGAGACTGGAAGCGCTAACGGTCACCGAGTAGCCGGGCCGCGAGCGCGGAGTCCGTGACGAGCGAATTGATCAGGCCAGAGGCGAGCGCGGCGCGGACCGCATCGGTCTTCCGCGCTCCGCCCGCGATGCCCACAACCTCGGGAATCCGCCGCAGCCCGGCCTGGTCGATGGAAATGCACTGCTGTTGCACGTCGTCGATGACCACGCCGGAACTGTCGATCAGGATCGCGCCAATATCGGCTACCACGCCTTTGCGTTCGAGCGCGCGGCGGCGGTCCGGCGTGATTCCGAGATTGTCATAGAACTGTGAGTCCGGCGGCGCCCAGCTGCCTATCGCGACGAAGGCCAACGTGACTCGCGCGAACTGACGCAGCGTCTGTGCCACATCGTGCTGACGCCGAATCGCTTCCGCAGCAGCAACGTCCGATGCGATCAGCGGGGCGTACAGCATCCAGGCACGCGCGTGCGCGACGCTGCTGACCCGTCTGATCACTTCGACACCGGTTGCTTGCACCGGTCCCGCAACCCCCGCAAGCTGGACAACCTCGCCGGTCTCGAATGTGTCGAGCGCTTGCCCGAGCTGGTTCAGGGTGCGCCCCGCGGTCATGCCGATGATGTCGTCCGGGCTGGCGATCTCTTGCAGCAGTTCCGCGCCGACGCGACCGAGTTGCTCCTGCACAGCGTCGGACAGTTCAGCTGGGGTGCGGACGACCACAGCTCGTTTCAGAGCGAACTTGCGCTGCAGTGCCGCGGACCTCTCATCATCGATGGGGCCAGGAACGGAAATCTCGAATCTGACGATCCCCGACTTGATGGCGTCGTCAAGCAGACGCCCCACTTTGAAGCGGCTGAGGCCTAGTTCGTCAGCAATCTCGATTCGCGTCTTCCCCACCACAAAGTGCTCGCGGGCAATGTGCGCGAGCCGGACTTGTTCGTCCGGCCCCATCCCTGGTGGCATCCCTGCTCCTCACCATGACGATCAGATGCCTATCGTAGCTGTGCTCATATGAGCACAGCTATTGCACATCTGTTACCACCCGTCCACACTGGGAGCGCAACCTAGCCACCGCGAAAGGCCCTTCAATGACGTCCTCCGCCGACATCCCGGCGCTGACTCACCGCTCCGTCCCCACCGATTGGACCGCCCTCGACGCCCGCGCCGTCGACACCGCTCGCGTGCTCGCCGCGGACGCAGTGCAGAACGCAGGCAACGGTCACCCCGGCACCGCCATGTCGCTCGCACCCCTTGCGTACGCGCTGTTTCAGCGCGTGCTGCGCCACGATCCGACAGAGCCGCAGTGGAGTGGGCGTGATCGGTTCGTGCTGTCCTGCGGCCACTCCTCGCTCACCCTGTACATCCAGCTGTATCTCGCCGGTTTCGGGCTCGAGCTCGACGATCTGAAAGCGCTGCGCACCTGGGGATCCCGCACTCCAGGCCACCCCGAGTTTCACCACACGCCCGGTGTGGAAATCACCACCGGGCCACTCGGGCAGGGCCTCGCATCAGCTGTCGGAATGGCCATGGCCGCCCGGCGCGAGCGCGGCTTGTTCGACCCCGCTGCGCCGCATGGAGAATCACCCTTTGACCACTTCATTTACGTCATCGCGTCAGACGGGGACATCGAAGAAGGTGTGACCGCGGAAGCATCCTCACTCGCGGGGCGGCAGCAGCTCGGCAACCTCATCGTCTTCCACGACGACAACCAGATTTCCATCGAGGACGACACGAACATCGCGTTCAACGAGGACGTAGCAGCGCGCTACGAAGCGTACGGCTGGCACGTCCAGAAGGTCACCGGAGGTGAAAACGTCACCGGCATCCTCGACGCCATCACCGCCGCACAAGCGCAAACGTCGCGCCCGTCGTTCATCCAGCTGCGCACCATCATCGGTTACCCGGCACCGACACTGATGAACACCGGCAAGGCGCATGGCGCCGCACTTGGCGCCGGGGAGGTAGCCGCTGTCAAAGAGGTTCTCGGATTTGATCCCGGGCAAAGCTTCCAGGTCGACACCGACGTCATCACCCACACTCGGGAAGCCGTCGGGCGCGGCATGAAAGCGAAAGCCGTGTGGCAGCACCAGTTCGACGCGTGGGCTGCGGCGAATCCAGAACAGAAGGCGCTGTTCGATCGTCTGCAGGCGCGTGAACTGCCCGCCGGCTGGGCGGATCAACTGCCCGTGTGGGAACCGGACGCGAAAGGGATAGCTACCCGGGCGGCCTCAGGAAAGGTCCTCAACGCGGTGGGCCCGGTGCTGCCGGAACTGTGGGGCGGCTCCGCGGACCTCGCTGAATCGAACAACACGACGATCGCGGGCGCTGATTCGTTCGGACCCGCCGACGCAGCCACCCGCCATTGGCGCGCCCAGCCGTACGGCCGCACACTGCATTTCGGTGTGCGTGAACACGCCATGGGCGCGATACTCAGCGGCATCGCCCTGCATGGACCGACCAGGCCGTATGGTGGCACGTTCCTCACATTCTCTGATTACATGCGCGGCGCGGTACGACTCGCCGCGGTCATGAAGGCTCCGGTTACGTACGTGTGGACGCACGATTCGATCGGTCTCGGGGAAGACGGCCCCACGCATCAGCCCGTCGAACACCTCGCCGCGCTGCGGGCCATCCCGGATCTCTCCGTAGTGCGGCCGGCCGACGCGAACGAGACCGCGTTCGCCTGGCAGGCAATTCTTGAGCGCCAGCAGGATTGGCACTCCGGTCCGGTGGGGTTGTGCCTGACTCGACAGGCGGTGCCGATTCTCGAAGGCACCCATTACGAAGGCATTCGCCGTGGCGGATACGTCCTCGCTGACACCGACGGCAAGCCTGACGTCATTCTGATCGCCACCGGCAGCGAGGTTCAGATTGCGCTCGCCGCCCGGGAAGCACTGTGGCAAGACGGGATCGGCGCGCGTGTTGTGTCGATGCCATGCGTCGAGTGGTTCGAGGAGCAAAGCGCGGACTACATCGAGTCTGTACTGCCCTCCCACGTCGACGCTCGCGTCTCAGTTGAAGCTGGTATCGCCCAGCCCTGGTGGCGGTTCATCGGTCGCCGCGGCCGCGCCATCTCCCTCGAGCACTACGGCGCCTCCGCTGACTTCACCACCCTCTACCGCGAGTTCGGCATCACTGCCGGCGCGGCCGTGGCCGCCGCCAAAGACGCTCTCGCAACCGTACAAGCACACTGAAAAGGAATCCCCGACTCATGACCTCAGTCCTGCCCGCGTCTGACACCCTCTCGCAGCTCTCCGCACATGGCGTCTCGCTGTGGCTTGATGATCTCTCGCGCGATCTCATCCGCTCAGGCAGACTTGCCGACCTCATCGCGAGCCGGAACATCGTTGGTGTTACGACGAACCCCACAATCTTTCAGGGCGCACTCGCAGACGGCGCCGCCTACCGTGACCAGCTCGCA
The DNA here is from genome assembly GCF_026041215.1 of Hoyosella sp. YIM 151337. Taxonomy (GTDB): domain Bacteria; phylum Actinomycetota; class Actinomycetes; order Mycobacteriales; family Mycobacteriaceae; genus Hoyosella. The sequence continues at coordinate 17,699 of NZ_JAPEIQ010000033.1, read as the reverse complement.
GCGCTCGCCGCGTCCGGTGCCAGTGCTGACGACGCCGTCCGCGACATCACCACCGACGACGTCCGGGCTGCCGCCGACATCCTCGCGCCGATCTACGAATCGACCAAGGGCGAGGATGGCCGGATCTCCCTAGAAGTCGACCCCCGGCTCGCCCACGACACGGACGCGACGATCGCGCAAGCGCACGAACTCGCCCGACTCGTTGACCGCCCCAATGTGATGATCAAGATCCCTGCCACACTGGCGGGTCTGCCCGCAATCACCGCGGTCATTGGGGCGGGAATCAGCGTGAACGTCACGCTGATTTTCTCGCCCGAGCGCTACGCCCAAGTCATCGATGCTTACCTCGCGGGACTCGAACTGGCGCAGGCGCGGGGAATTGACGTATCCACCATCCGTTCGGTGGCGTCGTTTTTCATTTCACGCGTCGACACCGAAGTCGATCAGCGGCTGGAGCGTATCGGCACCGATGACGCCGCGGCACTGCTGGGCCGTGCGGCCATCGCGAACGCACGGCTCGCCTACCGGCTGTACGAGGGAACCTTCGCGGGTGAACGCTGGGCTGCGCTGGCCGCGGCGGGCGCACACAAGCAGCGGCCGCTGTGGGCGTCGACTGGCGTCAAGAACCCCGCCTACGATCCCACCCGCTATGTGACCGAACTTGTCGCACCGGGCACGGTGAACACTGCGCCGCTGGCCACGATCGACGTAGTTCAGCAGCAAGGCGTCGTTACCGGAGACACCGTCACGCCGAATTGTGACAGCGCCGCTGCGGATATCGAAGCGATCACCGCTGCCGGCGTCGATTTTGCAGAGGTGTTCACGCTGCTCGAGGAGCAGGCTGTCGAGAAGTTCGAGCAGTCTTGGTCAGCCCTGCTCGCTGAGGTGCAGCGGAACCTCACGGCATAGCGGATGCGACCTCTACTGGCACACCGCTGAACGCAGCGTTGCCGCTGACGTCGAGAAGTTCCGGATCGGTGAGATCGTTGATCGACACCCCCGGCAGCTTCTCGGCGTTGTTCAAGTGAGAAACACCTTTGCTGGCGTGCCCGTATCCGTGTGGCAGCGACACCACGCCCGGCATCATGTCACCGGTGGCGAGCGCTTCGACCGTCACAGTCCCCACCCTGGATGTGACGGTCACCGGCTCCCCATCGGTGAGCCCGCGCGCCGCCATATCGTCCGGGTTCATCAGCAGCTGGTGGCGTGGTTTTCCTTTCGTCAGCCGCTCCGTGTTGTGCATCCACGAGTTGTTGTCGCGCTGATGCCGGCGGCCGATGAGAACAAGTGCGTCTGCGCTGGGAAGCGGAACAGCATCGAGCCGGTGCACGTCGTCAAGGACGACGCGCGGCGCCAGATGCACCCGCTTGTCTTTTGTCTGCAGACGGCCCGGCAACGTCGGCCGCAGCGGTCCCAAATCGAGCCCCTGCGGTGCCGCCTTCAGCTTCTTCAGCGTCAGCTTGCGCTTATCCGTCCGCAACAAGGCAGCGACGGTGAGCGTGGGTGAAAGCCGCAATCGTGCCTGCGCCATGAGCCGCTTCTTCAGCGGTGGCTGACGCTTCCGCCGAGCCATGACGCCTGTTGCGAGATCGCGAAAAATCTCCCAATCATGGCGAGCACCTTCGGGTTTCGGAAACAGCGCGGGAGTGAATCGCGCCGTATTGCGGACGGCGAGGATATGGAAGACCAGGTCGTAATGGTCCCGCTCCAGTGCCGCGGTCGGCGGCAAGATGAGATCCGCATGCTGAGTGGTTTCGTTGATGTAGTAGTCGACTGCCACCATGAAGTCGAGCCCGCCGAGCGCCGCACCAAGTCGCTTTCCATCCGGTGTGGAAAGCACCGGATTTCCCGCGATGGTGACGAGCGCCCGGACCTGTCCCTGACCCGGCGTCACGATTTCGTCTGCGAGCGTCGCGACCGGAAGCTCCCCATTGGCTTCAGGGAGGCCGCGCACCCGGCTGCGCCACTTGCCGAAATGACCGCGCGAGAGTATTCCGCGCCCCACCAGATCGATCGCGGGTTCTGTCAGCATCGCGCCGCCCGGCCGGTCGAGGTTTCCGGTGAGTGCGTTGAGGCACTGCACCGCCCACGCGCACACCGTGCCAAAAGCCTGGGTCGACACACCGATGCGTCCGTATGCGGCGGCGGCGCCCGAGGCGGCGTATTCCCGCGCGATCCGCCGTACGACCTCAGCTGACACACCGGAGTGAGCTTCTGCCCGTTCGGGAGTAAAGGCGGCGACAGCATCGCGGACCGTGCCGGCCCCCTCGATGTACGCCGCTGGTGCCGTGAGGTCCTCGGCAAAAAGGACGTTCAGCATCGCGAGCAGCACGTAAGCATCCGTGCCTGGACGAACGAAGTGGTGCTCCGTGGCTGCCTTCGCCGTTTCGGTGCGCCGCGGATCGAAGACGATGAGCTTGCCGCCGCGAGCCTTGAGCTCCCGAAGGCGTTTCGGGAAGTCCGGCACCGTCATGAGGCTGCCGTTCGACGCCATTGGGTTCGCCCCGAACACCATCAGATACTCGGTTCGGTCGATGTCGGGCACGGGGATTAGCAGCTGGTGGCCGTAGATGAGGTGACTGACGAGCTGGTGCGGCAACTGGTCAACCGAAGTGGCGCTGTAGGTGTTTTTGCTGCGGAGCGTACTCGCGAGTTGCGTGCCGTGCGTCATCGAGCCGAGACTGTGCACGTTCGGGTTACCGAGATATACCGCGACGGCGTCGTTACCGTGCTCGTCCTGGATCGCCGCAATCTTGCTCACTGCAAGCTCAAGCGCCTCATTCCAGCTGATGGGCTCCCACGCGCCTTCCGCGGTACGGCGAACGGGTGCGCGGAGCCGGTCCGCATCGTTGTGAATGTCTTGCAGCGCGACAGCCTTGGGGCAGATGTGCCCGCGTGACAGCGGATCCTGCGGGTTCCCGCGAACAGCCGTGATCGCGCCCTCATCGAGAGTGAACTCCAGGCCGCAGATCGCCTCGCACAGGTTGCACACGCCGAGCCGTTTCTGCATGCATCCAGTCTCTCATTGCGAGCCGCCGGGCGTCTGCGATTGTCGCGGGTCCGCTCTCTACAGGATCGCGCCCGGGTTGAGAATCCCCTGCGGATCGAGCGCGTTCTTGATGCGCCTCGTCAGGTCCATCACATCGTCGCCGAGCTGGTCTGGAAGCCACGCCTTCTTCAGGCGGCCAACTCCGTGTTCGCCGGTGATGGTGCCGCCCAGGGACACCGCGAGTTCCATGATCTCACCGAACGCGCGGTGTGCCCGGGCCGTCATGTCCGCATCAGCCGGGTCGTGCACGATCAGCGGGTGCGTATTGCCATCGCCGGCATGCGCGATGACGGCGACGAGCACGTCACGCTCCGCCGCGATGTTCGCGATGCCGCTCAGCAGCTGCGGCAGCGCGGGAATCGGTACGCCGACGTCCTCGAGCAGCAACGGACCTTTCCGCTCGACCGCTGGAATCGCAAACCGCCGTGCCGCCGTGAACGCCTCACCCTCGTCCTTGTCGTCGGTGGCGAAAACCTCCGTGGCGTTGTGCTGGGCGAATATGTCCGCCATGAACTCCGACTCACGCGTGCGATCCGCACCTGGCGAGTCTGACTGTGCGATCAGCATCGCTTGCGCTTCTCGATCGAGTCCCATCTTCAGTGCGTCTTCGACCGCGTTGATCGACGCGCGATCCATAAACTCGAGCATCGCGGGGCGCATCACCCGCGTGATCGCGAGGACCGCGGCCGTCGCATCATCCAGCGCCGGAAACGACGCTACGACAGTGCTCGCGGGCGGCTGCGGCGGGACGAGGCGCAGCGTGATTTCGGTAATCACGCCGAGCGTTCCTTCGCTGCCCACGAACAGCTTCGTCAGGGAGAGGCCAGCAACGTCTTTCAGCCGGGGGCCGCCCAGTCGTACTGCGGTTCCATCGGCGAGCACGACCTGCAGACCCAGCACATAATCCGTGGTGACGCCGTATTTGACGCAACAGAGGCCACCAGCGTTCGTTGCCGCGTTGCCACCGATTGAGCAAATCTCGAACGACGACGGATCCGGCGGGTACCACAAGCCGTGTTCCGCGACGGCGCGTTTCACCTCGGCGTTGAGCAGACCCGGCTGCACCACCGCGGTCCGCGTTACCGGGTCCACCGTGATGCTGCGCATCTGCTCCGTCGTCAGGACGACACCGCCCTCGACAGCAGTTGAACCACCGGACAAACCGGAGCCCGCGCCGCGCGGCACCACAGCGATCCCGTGTTTGGACGCCCACCGCATGACCTCCTGGACGTCCTCGGTGCTTGTCGCCCGAATCACCGCAAGTGGCACACCAGCGTCCGGGTCCTTCGCCCAATCGCGCCGGTACGGTTCGGTGACGTCCGGGTCCGTGAGCACCGGAGCGTGCGGGATAGCTGCCTGCAGATCAGCGAGCAGTACGTGTGGCGCCGCCATGCGTCAGCCCTGCAGCTTCTGCTGATACCAGCGCATGCCGCCGATCCAGCGTTCGTAACCGGCCGCTTTGCCCTGGAACATATCGAGCACTTCGGGGTGCGGCAGTATCAGAAAACGGCCATCGCGGATCCCGTGAATCACCGCATCGGCTACCTCCGCCGGGTCCAGCACCGCGCCCGCCGTGGTCACCGCCCGGTATGCGAGTTCGCCGTCAGCACCGCCGGATTGCGCATTATGCAGGAGCTCGGTGTTCACGCCCATCGGGCAGACGCAGTGCACGCCAATTCCGCGCGCTCCGTACGTCACCGCGAGCCACTCGGCGAACGCCAGCGCAGCATGTTTGGTCACCGAATACGGCGCTGATCCCAACTGGGTCAACAACCCCGCGGCGGAGGCGACCGACACGAAAGTGCCCTCACCGCGTTCAACCCAGCGCGGCATGAGAAGCTGTGCCGCGCGAACGTGGGCCCGAACGTTGACGTCAAACGCGAGATCCCACATCTGTTCGGGGGCATCCAGCCCGCCCGCACCGATCACCCCGGCGTTCGCGACGAATGTCGTAACGGCACCGAACTCGCGCTCCGCGCTGTCAAGAAGATGCTGGAGAAACGCGGAGTCGCTCGCGTCCCCGCCGACCGCCATTGCCGTGTTCTGGGGCAACTCGGCGGCGACCTGCGCAGCCGCCTCCGCGTCCAGGTCGGCGATGACGACTTTTGATCCTTCCCGGCTCAGCGCCCGTGCGATTGCCGCGCCGATTCCTTTGCCGCCGCCGGTGATTACAGCCACTCCACCCTCGAGCCGTTCCGGATTCATCTCCTCACACTACGAGATGATCCAGAGCACAGTTCACCGGCATATACGACGTTGCTCACCAGACGCCTGATCTGTCCGTTTTGGCGCGGACGCGCACACGCCGCCCTGTTACGGTCCAAAACCTGAGACACACTGACGCACATAGGGGTGCGCCAGACCAGTTAGGGGCTCTCGTGGATGACGAGTTCGATTACTCGTGGAAAAACGTCTTTCTTGGACTCGTCTTCATCTTTGTCATCGTTGCGTTGATCGGAACCTCAATCCTCACGTTCCGGAAAGCGTTCACAGCCACCACTACCGTCACGTTCGTGGCGGAGACAGCCGGCAACGCCCTGGCGCGCGAAGCAGACGTCACGATGAGCGGTGTTCTCGTGGGAGAAGTGCGCGCCGTCCGGTCTAACCGCGATGGAACGGCTGCCGAAATCGAGCTGGCCTTGCGGTCAGATCGCGTCAGCCATATCCCCGCGAACGCCACCGCCCGTATCGTGCCGAAAACCCTTTTCGGTGAGCGTTTCGTCGAAATCGTCCCGCCCGATCAGCCTGTCGGCGTCCTCACAGCGGGGGCCGTGTTACTTGAACACAGCGATGGCAGCGCTGTCGACGCGACTCGCATGTACGACGTGCTCTACGACCTGCTCGACGCCGTACCAGCGCAAGATCTCGCGGTCACACTGGGCGCACTGAACCAGGCCCTCGCCGGGCGTGGTGACCGAATCGGCGCGATGATCGACCATCTGGGACCGATGGCCGACGGCATCAACACGGAATTGCCCCACCTCGAACAGCAACTCGGCGATCTCGGCGTCACCACCGAGGCATACACCGACGCACTGCCTGACCTCATCGACGCACTCGACACCTACCGCACAACCAACAGCACACTTATCGAGACGCGGCCGATCGTGGACAGCATGCTCGAATCTCTGACCTTCGCCGCCAGCGACACTCGCGCATTCCTTGATGAGAACGGTGGTCGTATCGTGCGGATCGCCGCCGACACCCGTGACACGCTGGGCCTCCTCGCCCGCTACTCGCCCTCCTTCGGATGCGCGCTGGGATACTTCGCCGATCTCGAGCCGCGCATAAATGAGTTTTGGGGCGAAGGCACCGGTCGCGCCGGGCTGCATCTGACGATCGAGCTTGCGAACCCGAGGGGAGCGTACCTGCCCAACCAGGACGAAACTCGCTTGTTCGACGCTCGCGGCCCGATCTGCTATCACCCCATACCACCGTCGCAAGGCAACTTCCCGCAGTATCCGGGCGGAGCGATCAACGATGGCGCCTATCCGGCCCCCTCGCGCAATCCCGGACCGCAACACCTGCCCGCGCTGCCAGATCCGCTCGCCGACCCCGAATGACCGCCAGCGCGACGGTAGTACGCTGCTTGCAGCCGAAATGAGGAGTGAGGAAGCAATGCGCCTGAGGAACGTCGCGGCCGCCGCGGCCGCAGCCGTCGTCACGCTTGCGGGGTGCGGCACCGCCGCCGACGATGCTGCTCCCGGCACTGCGACGCACTCTCCCGGCGGTCACTTCCCCGTCACTGTCAACGGTGTGACGGTCGATGACGAACCCGCTCGCATCATCTCTCTTGCACCCACCGCCACTGAGATGCTCTTCGCCATCGGCGCCGGCAACCAAGTCGTCGCGGTCGACGAATATTCGAACTTCCCAGAAACCGCGCCCACCAGCGAGCTTTCCGGCTTTAACCCCAACATCGAAGCTGTCGCCGGATACGATCCCGACCTCGTCGTCCTTTCGTCATTCGGTGACTCGCTCGTTCCGCAACTCGACGCGCTGAGCATTCCCGCGTTCATCACCGCGGATGACCCCGCTGACCTCGACGATGTGTACCAGCAGATACTCGACCTCGGCGAGCTGACGGGCCGCACGGACGAAGCACCCGCGCTCGTCGAACGCATGACCAGCGAGATCGCGAAAACCACTGCGGAGGCACCTGAACGGGAAACCCCGCTCACCTACTACATTGAGATTGACGACACCTACTGGACCTACACACCCAATAGCATCATCGGCTCACTGTTCCGCCAGGCCGGACTGGAGAACATCGCCGAAGACGAAAGCACCGCGGCGACCCAGCTATCGGCCGAAGCGATAATCGAGGCGAACCCCGACGTCATCTTCCTGATCAATACCGATTTCGGCGTCACCGCCCAAACGGTTGCGCAACGGCCAGGATGGGCCGAAATCGCAGCGGTCCGCGCGGGCAACATCGTCGAACTTGACCCCGACATGGCATCACGCTGGGGGCCGCGCTTGCCTGACCTGCTCGCGCACGTCGTCGCCGCGACCGCGAACCTCCCGTGACCGCCCCATCGCGACTGCGCTGGTGGTGGCTCGCGCTTGGTCTCGTCCTGCTCGGCGCCGCCACACTCGCTGGAGTCGCGCTGGGGGCAGCTGAGCTGCCGCTCGCGGGCGTTGCTGCTGAAATCCTGAACCTCGTGCCTGGCATCACGCTCGAGTCTGGCCTCACTGCACGCCAGTCCGCGATCGTCACCGAAATCCGGCTGCCGCGCGTCGTGCTGGCGCTGCTCGTTGGTGCGATGCTCGCTCTCGCCGGTGGTGCCTATCAGGGCGTTTTCCGAAATCCGCTGGCGGAGCCATTCCTGCTGGGCGTGGCCGCGGGCGCCGGACTGGGCGTGACGGTCGTGATCGCACTGCAGCCCGCCACCGCCTCCGGGCTTCCGGTGACGACACCCGTCGCCGCGTTCACCGGAGCGCTCGGAGCGGTCCTCGTCACCTACCTTCTCGGAGCAGCGGGCGGGCGTGATCGAGCACCGGAAACACTCATCCTCGCTGGCGTGGCCGTCGCGGCATTCCTCACCGCGATGCAGACATATCTGCTGCAGCGGCACGTCGAGGTGATCCGCGAGGTCTACACGTGGCTGCTCGGGCGCCTCGGCGGCGCGACATGGGGCGACGTGAGAATGCTGCTTCCCTACGCTGTCGTGTCGGCGGTTGTCATCGTGCTGCTCGGCCGTGAACTCGACGTCATGTCCGTGGGCGACCACGAGGCATCCGGGCTGGGAATCAACCCGCAGGTGATCCGGATTGTGCTGCTCGCCGCGGCTTCTCTCGGCACGGCGGCAGCAGTGTCGGTGTCAGGCCTGATCGGTTTCGTGGGGATCATCGTCCCGCACATTGTGCGTCTCATCTTCGGGACGTCCTACCGTGTGATCCTTCCCCTGTCGGTAGTCCTCGGCGCAGCATTCTTGGTCCTCGCCGACCTTGCCGCACGCACCGTCGATATCCCGCGCGAAGTGCCCATTGGGGTGATCACAGCGTTTCTTGGTGCACCATTCTTCGTCATCGTTCTGCGCGCGACACGGAGGGCCGCTCTGTGAGCGCGCTCGAGGTGGAAAACCTCCGCGTGACTGTGCCGGTGGGGCGCCGCCGGCACAAGGCGCTGCTCGACGACGTCAACCTCCTCGTTGCAGAAGGTGAATGGGTGACAATCATCGGCCCGAACGGGGCGGGCAAATCCACGCTGCTTCGGGCCATCACTCGGCAGCTGCCCTACACCGGGCTCATCCGGATCGCGGGCACCGACAACACTGCGCTGAACCGCAAACAGCGCGCTCGTTTACTCGCGTCAGTCGTCCAGAATCCAACGGTGCCGCCGGGCATGACGGTGCAGGACTATGTGCTGCTCGGCCGCACCCCCTACATCCCGGCGCTGCGCGGCGAATCCGCTGCCGACATCGCGGCGGTCGGCGACGTGCTTGGCTTGCTGGAACTGGCAACATTCGCGCGGCGCGAATTGATGTCACTCTCCGGCGGCGAGCGTCAACGCGTGTTCCTTGCTCGTGCCCTCGCGCAGCACGCGCCCCTGCTCCTGCTCGATGAGCCGACCACCGCGCTCGACATCGGCCACCAGCAAGACGTGCTCGAACTCGTTGATGAGCTTCGGTCCGCGCGCGGTCTGACCGTCCTTTCGACCATGCACGATCTGTCCATCGCTGGCGAATACGCCGATCGAATGGTGCTCGTGTTCGAAGGACGTATCCACGGCGCTGGACGCCCGGCGGACATCCTCACCGAAGCGAATCTGCGCCGCTATTACGGCGCCTCCGTGCGTGTGACAGTCGATGCGGGCGGCCCCACGGTGGTGCCGATCCGGCGGCGCCGGGGCTATTCGGGCGAATAAGGGGTTGGGCGGTATTTAACCCATTTGCTTACCCCCACGCCGTCGGCGAAAGTGTGCACGTGACCCCGTCCGGCGCAAACGCGAACACGCGGCTGCTTCCACCCGCACTCATGCTGGTGAGCGGAACCTCTATGTACGCGGGCGCCGCTGCAGGTGTGTTCTTGTTCAGCTACATCGCTCCGGCTGGTGTGGCATGGCTGCGGATTCTCGGTGCGGCGCTGATCTTTCTCGCAGTCGTCCGTCCGGCCCGTCAGGCCTGGTCAGGCCATGCGCTGGTGCTTGCGGGCGCGTTCGGCACGATAACGGCGCTGATGAACATCAGCTTCTATGAAGCGATCGCGCGCTTACCGCTGGGCACGGCGGTGGCGATCGAATTCCTCGGCCCAATCTTGGTGGCGGCGTGGGGTTCGCGTTCGCTCCGGGATTTCGCTGCGCTCATCGTCGCTGGTGCGGGCATCGTCCTGATCGCGGACGTGCATCTTGCCGGATCACCCGGCGGTATCGTGTTCGCGTTGCTGGCGGCGCTGTGCTGGGCCGGTTACATCATCCTGGGCAAGCGGGTTGCGGCTGCGGGTTCGCCGCGGGACAGCCTTGCGGTCGGTTTCACCGTCGCCGCGGTGGTGACAGCGCCGTTTGCGCTGACAATTCCGCTGTCCTGGCAGCCTGACACTCCCCTGCTGCCGGTGCTGGTTCTCGGACTTGTGCTCGGGTTGTTCGCGAACGTCATCCCGTACGGGCTTGATCAAGTCATTCTGCGGAAGGCCGGGCAGGCGTACTTCGCGGTTTTGCTTGCGCTGCTGCCCGTCTCGTCAGCGATTATCGGCTGGCTCGTTTTGCAGCAGTCCCTCGCCCCGGCAGAGATCGCCGGTATCGCAGCCGTGGCGGTGGCGGTGGCGTTGCGCCGGCCAGCCTGACCACTTCCCTTTACCGAATTCATCTGCGCAGGTCATCTGAAACCCCCGAAAATCCGGGGTTTTGGTTGACCTGCGCAGTTAAATTTGGAGGAGGGCGAGACGGCGACGGTGTAGACATAGAAGATGACGTCGCTACCTGAGTTGTTCGCCCTCGATACCCTTATCACCGACGATGAGCGGGACTTTCGCCAGGCCGCTCGCGAGTTCGCGGACCGGCAGCTGCGTCCCCACATCGCGGAGTGGTACGAAAGCGGTGCGATACCAGCACGGGAGATCGCGCGCGAGTTCGGCAAAGTGGGCATGCTCGGAATGCACTTGCAGGGCTACGGGTGCGCGGGTGCTACAGCGACGGCGTACGGGCTCGTGTGTCACGAGATCGAGGCCGCCGACGCTGGTTTGCGCAGCCTGATGTCCGTGCAGGGCTCTCTCGCCATGTACGCCATCTACGCCTACGGCTCCGAGGAGCAGAAACAGCAGTGGCTCCCCGCGATGGCACGCGGCGAGAAACTCGGGTGTTTCGGCCTCACCGAGCCAGATTTCGGATCAAACCCAGCGGGCATGCGCACCCGGGCTCGCCGTGATGGTGACGACTGGATTCTCAGCGGCTCGAAGATGTGGATCACCAACGGAACCATCTCTGACGTCGCGGTCGTGTGGGCGCGCACCGAAGAGGGGATTCGCGGCTTTCTCGTGCCACAGGGCACGAAGGGTTTCATGGCCTGGGAAATGAAGCACAAGCTGTCGATGCGTGCGTCGGTGACAGCAGAACTTTCGTTTGACGACGTCCGCCTGCCAGCCGACGCGCTACTGCCGGAATCGAAGGGTCTCAAATCTCCGCTCGGCTGTCTCACCGAGGCGAGATTTGGCATCATTTTCGGCGCGATGGGGGCCGCCCGGGAGTGTCTCGATACGGCGATCTCATATTCCCAGTCCCGTGAGGTTTTCGACAAACCGCTAGCCGGCTATCAGCTCACGCAAGCGAAACTCGCGGATTGTGCGCTGGAGTACGGCAAGGGCATGCTGCTGGCGCTTCACCTCGGCCGGCTCAAAGACGCCGGACGGATCACCTCCGAACAGGTCAGCACAGGCAAGCTCAACAATGTGCGAGAGGCACTGCAGATCGCGCGCACCTGCCGAACCATCTTGGGTGCCAACGGAATCACTCTGGAATACCCGGTGATGCGGCACGCCTCGAACCTGGAAACGGTGCTCACGTATGAAGGCACGTCCGAAATCCACCAGCTTGTGGTGGGGCAGGCACTGACCGGGGAGAACGCGTTCCGCTAACCGTCAATGGTGGTGGCCATCAATGTGACCCGCACCTTGTCCGGGCGCGACGACGACAAACTGGCCCATCATCCCCTCGTCCTCGTGCCGCAGCAGATGACAGTGGTACATGTACGGCACATCGGGGTTGGTGTGGCGGCCGAACCGCATGATCAGGCGATGCTCCTTCTGCGGTTCGAGAAGGATCGTGTCCTTCCATCCGCGCAGATGGGGCGCCGGTGGCGCGCCGTCGACATCCAGCACCTGGAACTGGACGTCGTGGATGTGGAAGTTATGTGGGAAGCCGTCGGCTGCAGACACCGTCCATATCTCTGTCGACCCGGCCAGAATCACGTCGTCGATCCGGTTCATATCCATCTCTTTGCCGTTAATTGACCGGTTCGACAGCCGCATCGGCCGCGTCGTCACGGCGTCATCCGCACGCAGCCAGTCAATGCGGGCCAGCTCATCGGGCAGATCATCAGCGGGCTGCAACTCTGGAGCAGCCCTGATCTGCATAATGTCGAAACGGTCCGAAAGCCCCGATGGCGCACCCAGCCAAAAGCCCGGTGTGGGGTGCGATTGGAGCATCACGTCTTCCCCGGGAGCAAGCTGGACGACGACCTCAGCACGCTCCCCCGGCGACAGCGTCAATTGGCCGGTCACACGGGGCGCTTCCAGCAGGCCACCGTCGGTCGCTATGTGGGCGAACTCGCGCTCGTCGTCAAAAGCGAAAGTCAGTATCCGCGCGGTCGAACCGTTGAGCAACCGCAACCGGACCTTCTCGGTTGTTGCATCGAAAAACGCTCCCTCCACACCGTTCGTCAGGATTGTCTCGCCCAGCGTTCCCACGGGGGCCGACCCACTGGTGGCTAGCTGGCCGGAGCCATCGAGCTGTTTGTCTTGCACGATGAGGGGCACGTCATCGACGCCGTATTCGCTGGGCAGGCCTGGCACGGCTTCGTCGACGAGAAACAGCCCAGCAAGCCCGCGGTACACGTGCTTCTCGGTGGCGCCGTGCGGATGTGGGTGATACCAGAGCGTGGCTGCCGGCTGGTCGATCACCCATTCGGGGTGCCAACTACCGCCCGGCTGCACCTCCTGATGCGGACCACCGTCCATTTCCGCAGGCAGACGCATTCCATGCCAGTGCACGGAAGTCGCTTCACCGAGTCGGTTGGTGACGTTCACGCGGACATGATCGCCCGGTTGCGCACGCAAGGTAGGGCCGAGATGATCACCGTTGAATCCCCACGTTTGTGTCTGGAAGCCCGACCGGAGTTCCGCCGCGCCCTCCTGCGCGGTCAGCGAGAACACTCGGCGGCCTTCTTCATCAATCACGCCATCCTGCACCGGCGGAATCGGGAGCGCGCGGTCAAACGTCACACGCCCCGTGTAATCGATTCCCGTGAACACTCCGCAGCTACTGAGAACGGCGAGCAATGCGAGGACGGCTGAGCATATCAGCGCCTTCCTAAGGACCGATGCGCTCACCGGGCCCTCCCGGGGACAAGCACGTGTGCGAGTGCGCCAACGAGCACAAACCACAGCATGTGAGTGGAGGCCATCGACACGATGGCAATGGGCAGGACCCAGAGTCCTGGCGAGCCGTCACTGATTCCGAGTACCGGCCCCACCACGAGTCCCACGGTGGCGAGCACCACGACGTAGCACACCCCCGCAAGCACGACGGTGACGAAGGGACGGGGCGGGCGAACGTACGCGATGAGCGCAAGCCAGACGCCCGATACCGCCGCGAGAACCGCGAAGTGGCGGGCAGCTGGATGCACGGATTCGAAGAGTCCCAGGGCATGCACCGCAGGCTCGACAAGGGCAAGTGCGCCAAGGCCGGCAATGAACGGCCAGGCGAGGCGCGGGTGTGCGCGGCGCTGCACCGCGTCTGGGGTTGAATAGGTCATGCCAGCAACGCTACGAACTGTGGCATCACAGAAAATCCGCTGCGTGTTGGCCTTTTTGTGTCAACTCTGCACGTACGGATTGTCAACATCGAACGTATGCCGCACCCTTGCTTACCCTGACACAATCGGTGGCATGTCTCCGGGTCTGGTTGCCGCGCTGAGGACACCGCGCGCGGCGTTCACAACGGATGCGCTTCTTGGTATCGCGGTGACCTTGGTTGTGGTACTTGCGATCTCAATGGACCTCGGCGGTGAACGGGGCCCGAATGCGCTGGCATATATCTTCGCGCTAGGCTTCGGGGCGCTGATGCTGATTCGGCGCCGTCATCCGATCGTCGTGCTTGTGACGACCGCGCTGGGGATTTGCGTGTATTACATGCTGGAGTTTCCCCCAATCGGCTTGGCGGTCCCCGTGGCCGCCGCGCTTTACGCGGCAGCAGACGCAGGCAGGCTCCGCTGGGCTATCGGAACTGGTATCGCACTCCTCGCGGTATCCTCCTATTTTCGCCTCATCGACGGCGCTAGTCCCGCGTACCTCTTCGGATACGAACTCGCCTCCTCCGCCGGGCTCATGGCGGCGGCTGTCGCGCTGGGCTGGAGCGTGCGAACCGGGCGGCTGTTAAGACAGCGCCAGACGCAGCTCGACCTTTTCGCTGAGCACGAGCGCGAACAGGAGGCGGCGTTCCGCGTTCAGCAGGAGCGGCTGCGGATCGCACGCGAACTCCACGATGCCGTCGGACACACGGTGGCGGTCATTTCTTTGCAAAGCGACGTCGCGCGTGAGGCCCTGGGGCGTAACGACGAGCGGGTCGCCGAGTCATTGCAGCACATCCGCGCTGCGGCGGGCCGCACGATGAAAGAGTTGCGCTCCGCCGTCAAGGTACTCCGCGAACGTGAGGACAGCAAAACCGCGCTATCCCTGGAAGCACTTGCCGATGCGGTACGGCGCTCCGGCATCAGCGTGACCCTGGCTCGCGAAGGGCCGGAGGCCACCAGCGCAGTTGAGCTCGCCGCCTACCGCATTGTGCAGGAGGCGCTGACGAATGCGATACGACACTCCTCTGCGAGCCACGTCGACATCGCGATACGCAATGGGGACGGAAAACTGACTCTCCGCGTCACTGACAATGGTCGTGGCGGCGAGGTGCGGTTCGGATACGGTTTGACCGGTATGCGGGAGCGGGCGGAAAGCGCCGGCGGATCGTTCGCTGCCCGCAGCGGAAACGCGGAATCCGTCGGCTCAGGTTTCGTCGTAGAGGCTACATTTCCGGTGCAGGGGGGCTCATGATTCGCGTTGTGCTTGTTGACGATCAGGAACTCGTGCGAACCGGCTTACGAGCGCTGCTTGAACGGGACGGTGACATCGCGATCACCGAAGAGGCATCGAATGGGCACTCGGGGGTGGCGGCAGTGAAAGCCCACCGGCCGGATGTGGTGCTGATGGATCTTCGGATGCCGCAACTCGACGGTGTCGCCGCCACACGCGCTATCACCGCAGACCCCACACTGACCTCGTGCCGAGTCGTGGCGCTGACCACGTTCGATGACGAGGACCTCATCCTGGAAGCGATCCGGGCTGGCGCAGCTGGTTTCTTGCTCAAAGACATTTCGCCCGAAGAACTGCGCAGCGCGGTGCGCACAGTCGCGGCTGGCAATGCGCTGCTCTCCCCCGCGGTCACCGCGACTGTGCTGCGACAGCTCGCGCAGGCACCGTCGCGGCCACTGAACCGCGACGCGCTCGCCAGTCTGACCGAGCGTGAGAAGGATGTTCTCGCGGAGGTTGGTGCGGGCCGGAGCAACGAGGAAATCGCGGCCCGGCTGTTTGTTTCGCCCGCGACGGTGCGAACCTACGTGAGCCGGTTGCTGACGAAGCTGCACGCCCGCGACCGGGCACAGCTCGTGGTCATCGCCTATGAGAGCGGACTGCGCAACTAAGCACACCTAAATACCCCAACCGGTATATTGAACACGGTCGGACTGGTTCGGTAACGACGGCGAGGAGGCACACATGGCAGCTGCCGTCACCATAACTGTGGTCGGCCTGATCATCGGCGTCCTTCTGGGACTTCTCGGTGGCGGTGGGGCGATCCTTGCCGTGCCAGCCCTGGTGTACTTAATCGGATTGCCGGTCACCCAGGCGATCCCGATGTCGCTCATTGTCGTCGCTGCCGCAGCTCTCTCCGGCGCCTACACCCGCGTGCGCGAGCGACTGATCAATTGGCGCCTGGCTGCGATATTCGCCGCCGCAGGTATGCCGGCCGCTGCGCTTGGCACGGTGGTAGGCCGCAACGTTCCGCAAGACGTCCTGCTTGCCGGATTCGCCATCCTCATGATTGCGGCCGGGATCCGGATGGTGCGCAAACCCGCCCACGTCGGCACCGCGTGCACGACCGTCGATCCGGGCACGGGCGTCCCGAAAGTGAATTGGCGCAGGTGCACGAGCCGTTCCATTCCCGCCGGCCTCGGTGTCGGTTTCGTGACGGGATTATTCGGAGTGGGAGGCGGATTCGTCGTCATCCCCGCACTCGTACTGCTTCTCGGCATCACGATGCCGGTCGCGGTGGGCACGTCGCTCGTGGTTATCGCAGCGAACGCGAGCGCGGGCCTCATCGGATACATCGGCACAGTCAGCCTTGACCTCACACTCACGGCACTCTTCGCCGCAGCCGCGATCATTGGCTCGTTTGCCGCCGGTCGCCTGAGCGCCCGCGTGAGCGGTGACAAACTGCAGCGCTGGTTCGCCTATCTCGTGTTTGTGGTGGCCGCCGCGATAGCGATCGAACTCACCGTACGCACCGCGATGGGCCTGTTCGCCTAAGATTGATTCGTAAGTCGGTTATGCCGATGTTGAATCGTTGGGGTGTTGCTTTTCCGTCTGCTCCGTCGACGTCCCCAGGTGTAGCCGTGGGGTCTGTGGCGGGATTGGGCGGGGCGTTCCCCGTGTCCGGCAGAGGCCAGATTCTTCTGGCTGCCATCCTCACCAGTGCCCGAACACTCCGGGTTGTGGTGGATGGTTGACCGGATCGGCCCCTCTTGCTGGGCCGTTGAACTGTTCCCGGTGACGGGGAAGTTTTGGGTGCGACCGGCGAGCACGGCCGCATGCAGGCGCGACCGTAGGACGGGGTCGATCGTGGCGGCGCGCGGGTCATCGGTGTCGGTGAGCGTGACAGCGGTGGCAAGCGCGGCGCTCATCAAATCACGGTCACCTTCGATCCCGCATCCGCAGGCATGCCACCGTTGGGACAGGTTCTTTTTGGCGCGGGCGCCGCAGGTGCAGTGCTGCGACAGCGCGGTGGTGAACGTGGACGCCTTCACCAGTGCACCTCCGGCCGCGGTGCATTCGTGACCGAGCGCGGCGAGCATACGGCCGGGGGTGAAGGCGGCGATACCGGCACCCCAGCGGCGTTGCCAGGTGCGGATGTCGCAGTCCTCAACAACTATGTTCGGGCCATGCACCGCAACGATGGTCTGGGCGGTGTGGCGGGCGAAGGCCGCCTTACGGTGGGCGGTCGACGACGCGGCTGCCGCGTGATCTGCACGCGTGTTGCGGTAGGCGTGCGAGAGGGTGTCACGCCGGTACGCTTGTTTCGGGACACCGGCAGCGTTCGACACCCGCGCACCACCCGCAACGCTGACTGTTTTGGCTGGTAGTCCTGCGGCGGAGCGGCGAATGGCACGCACCTGCTGCTTCTTCGACAGTGCGTATTGGCGGGTATTCGTGGCCCGGCGGGACCGGTCCAGCGCCCGCATCGGCGCCCGGTTCTTCTTCGCCTCTCGTACGGTGGCAGCCAGCTGCTCGGGTGTTGCGCGGACGTGTGAGGTGACCAGGACCGGTGCGTCACCGGTTGCGTTGATGGAGGCGACGGCGAGGTTGGAGACGTTGCCATCGACCCCGGCGAGCGAGCCTGTCAAGTTTCCTGTGTAAGGACCGGTCGTTTATAGGTGGGGGTTGATTCGCTCGGGGTACGCCAGAGCGAGTTGTTCGAGGGCTTGTTTCCAGTTGGTGACGACTTGTCCTTCGACGAGGCGTCCTTCGGCTTTGCGTTTCGCTCCGCGGCCGAGGCCACGTTCTTTGGCGCGGTCACGTGCTCGTTTGTCCTCGATGTTGCAGATCGCCAGCCAGAGAAGTTTAATCACAGCGTGGTCGTTGGGGAACTGACCGCGGTTTTTGATGATCTTGC
>NZ_JAPEIQ010000032.1 GCF_026041215.1 Hoyosella sp. YIM 151337 | reverse complement strand
GGCGTTCGCCCAACTGGGTGCGTTCCTCACCTACAAAGCAGCCCGAGCTGGTGTTCCGATGATTCAAGTCGATCCTCGGAACACCAGCCGCCGCTGCACCGCGTGTGGGCACATCGACAAACGGAACCGGACCAGCCAGGCCCGGTTCGTATGCCGATTCTGCGGATACACCGCAGAACACGCAGACATCCTCGGTAGCGACAACATCGCCTACCGAGCCGCAAGCACCTGGGCCCAGTCAACGGCCCCTGGCGCGGCGTGAAACCTGGCAGCCAGTCAGGGACAACAGCTGCAAGCCCGCCCGTTCACGGGCGGGTAGTTGACATCACCTTGCCATCGCAGCCCCGTGCTGCGGCTTACGTGCTTAACGCACTGGATCCCGGACTGCAGGCCGAAGTTCCATGTACGTTCGTACCGCCGCTCACCGGTTAATGTGGGCTGCTCAGAGGCGACCGTCGTGAACTAGGCACGCGGCGCTGCGCGGCGAGGCCAGCCATCTCCACAGGTCAACCGCTGTCGGCGAAGGCGCCGAACTGAGACTACGCATCGTCAAGCAGTTGCATAACGACGTGACGTATCTGGTCGGCCGCTCCCTCGGGCGTGCTGAGCGGGGAGAGCAGGTGACTGAGGGTGAGGCGTACTGCGACTTCGACCGTATCTGCGACGGTGAGTTTCGCCCGGAGATCCGGGTTGACATCGTGAATGATCTCGGTGATCTCTTGAATTGCCCGGCCGAGCACCGGCCCCGTGCTGGTCGTGAGCAAAGGGAGCAACTCGGTATCGCCGCCCGCCGTGCCGGCCCCGATCGCACGGATAAGAGCATTGTCGGCTCCGGCGCGGAGCGTGAACTCCGCAGCTGCGGCGAGGCCCAAGGCCGGGTGGGAAGGGTGTGCGCTAATGTGCTCCGCCACGCCGGCGATAAAACGGTCCGTCTCCCGGGCAACTAGCGCGTGGCCGAGCGCATTCTTTGCGCCGATCTCCTTGTAGAGGATCTGTCGACTGACACCGACCATGCTGGCGATCCCCGACATGGTGACAGCCCCCCAACCCCGTTCGGCTGTCACTTCCGCAGCCGCGTCGAGTATCCGGTTGTGCAGCATTCGCCGGACTTCCGCCTGGAACGACGTTGGTTCTGCCATGAGGCAGATGTTACTTGGCGACGACGCACAAGGGCGCAGGGTCACCTGTGCCCGTACGTCTCTTCGCGGTTCCTTGACCTCAGCGTTGCTCGCTGAGCTGCTGTGTGACTGCCCTATCAAGCACCCCGGGCATGTCCACGTCACGAACCTGGCTCACCAGTGCGCGTGCAAGGAGAGACTCGGGGCCACCCCCGGTGAGCACGAGTCCGACTTGGTATGACCGCTTCGGCTGCGGCAGGGGGATGGCCCGCATGCCTGGTGGCACTCCGAATCCATAGAGCCAGGCGTGGGGGATCACGCTAGAAAGCCGCATCGCAGCGACATGGGCGTAGATCGCCGAGATTGTGTCGGTTTCGACTACCGGCCGCGCCTCGGCACCCGCTTCCGCGAAGAAGCCGTCAAGGATGCGCCGGTTCTGCATTACGGGCGTCAACAGACAGAGCGGCGCCGATGCTGCCGCTGCCCAGCTGATCGCATCGTCCTGGGCCAACTCGCCGTCGCGCGGTGTCAGAAAGAGGTATCGCTCGCGATAGAGGGGGACCACGCGCACGCGCCCAAGCGGGTCACCGTCGATATAGGTCATCCCTACGTCAATCTCGAAGTCGTTCAGGCGGGTGACGATATCCCGTGATGACATCGACTGCAACGAAAACTGGACTTTGGGGTGCTGCTTTCGCATTGGTGCGGTGAGCAGCGAAGCAACACCTAGCGCGGTAGGTATCGCCCCAATGCGCATCACCCCGGAAAGGCCAGCGCGCATCCCCGAAATCGCCTGATCGAGAGCCTCCCGTTCGGCAAGCATGCGTTGCGCCCAGTGCAGAACTGCTTCACCTTCGCGGGTGAACCCTTCGAACCGCTGGCCGCGCTGGACGATTTGTACCCCGAGTTCGGCTTCAAGCTTCCGGATGCCCGCCGAGAGAGCGGGCTGGGTTACGTGGCACGCTTCTGCTGCATGACCGAAATGACTGACTCGTGCCAGCGCGGTGAGATACTCCAGTTGTCGCAGCAGCATGCAGTCATGGATACCAGACGGGGATCGAGCTTTTCGCGCGCTTGACTGACAGTTTTTCAGGCGGCTTGCTTGAGTGGTTCAGTCTTGGCCCGCGCGGTCGAGGGAAGAGTGATCATGCTGGCTGGCTTGGGTTGCGGCGTGACGTTCGCCTTCCGTGCCCTTGCTGGTGGCGGTGCGAAGAACCGTTCATTAATCCAGCACACCGCAGGCACAATGATCGGCATGAAAGCGGGTGAGAGCAGCACCAGGATCATCGCGGTAAGGTGAATCACAAACGGGTCCAATGTCGCCTCCGATACAGTTTGAGAAGATCTGTACGAGAATCGCACAGTGATAGCAATATGTAAATAGTCAGTATATTTTCGCCATAGTGTTAGGAATCCATACACCGCAGTCGGAGCGGGAATGCCTTCCTCAAACTGCTTGCGACGGGCGGTTTAGCGTTGTGCTAAACCGCCCGATGTGTTGCGTCGTGGGATGTTCAGGGTTCGGCGTGTGGGCGCAGCTGGCTGGCTGAGCACACACCCAGTATGTGTTAAGCAATAACTACAGATGACCTAGATTTTCCGTTAGGTGTTGATAACAAAAACAATGGTGACGTGTGGTACCAAACCGCTATCGCTCGATCGCGGCGGTTCTGGCCTTACGAATTCAACTCTTGAACAAAGTCGTCCATCGTGGTTCACTATGACGGAAATCACACTCCGAGGTTGAACAGACCCAGCTTCTCGCCTTCTTGCCAGAGAGTCAGGTACCCACATGGCCGCAAGCCTTACGAGACGGAAAGTAGCCGTTCTCGGACCGATCCCACACGACCGGATCACGACGCACCGGGGGGAGGTGTTCGAAAAGTTTGGGTGCACCCTGTACACGGCTGCGGCCCTGTCCGCCCTTATGGGGCCAGATGACGTGATCTGCCCTATCGTTCACGTGCGGCGGGAGGATGAAGCGCCGATCAAGGAAGCGCTCTCACGCTTCGGCAATGTCGATGTGCGGGGTATCCGATCGATCACCAACCAGGGCGACATCGTCGAACTGGAGTACGTCGACCAGAACACCCGGATCGAACGGCAGACTGGGTTTATGGCGCCAATTCTGCCTGAGGATGTCGAGTTCGCCCTGGATGCGGACGCGTTTGTCTGCGTGCCGATCACCGATTACGAGGTGGGCCCGGCGACACTGGCATACATCAAGTCACACAGCGCCGGCGTCATCGTTTTCGACGGTCATGGTCCCACTGTCACGCTCACTCGCGGCGGCGAACGGTTCAACAGACTTTGGGTGGAACGTGACACATGGCTGCCGTACATCGACATCCTGAAAATGAACCTGGAGGAGGCTGGCTGCAGCTGGTTCCCGGAACGGGACGACGGACCAGCAATCGGAGCGGAACTCTCTCGCGACGAGCTGCCGCAGTTCGCTGAGCACTGCCTCGACCATGGGATCCGCGCCTTGTGCGTGACACTCGACGAGGAAGGGTGCGTGGTCTATTACCGCGACCGTGACGGATTGATTCGCGAAGAAATCGTTGGCCGTATCCCCGTCGAGCATGTCGTCGACACAACAGGCTGCGGTGACTCTTTCGCCGCTGGCATGGCGTTTGGATACCTCGAGCACGGAGACTTTATCGAAGCCGCACGCTACGGCAACGCGATGGGGGCTCAGCGCTGTGCAGGCTCTGAACTCGCGATCTACAAGTCGCTCGAAGAAACCAAACGTCAAATAGAAGTCATCTACGGGTCTGGCAGCGGTCCATCCGTTGCGCCCGCGATGTCTCAGGAACGGTGACGCGCCATGTTGCACAACTACCTCAGCACAGAGAACTGGCTCATCACGGAATCGGGGTTCTCCCGCGGCCGCGCCAACTACCACGAGACGGTGTTCACCATCGGGAACGGGCGGCTCGGCACGCGCGGCTCGTTCGAGGAGGGTCATCAGGGTGAACTTTCTGGCACATTTCTCGCGGGTGTTTACGACAGTCACGATTCCCCAGTCATCGATCTGGTCAACGCGCCGGACTGGCTCGGCTTCGTCGTCACTGTCGGCGGTGTTCGAATGGATATCGATACGTGTTCGGTCGTGACACATGAACGGGCGCTGGACATCCGGCACGGAGTGCTTTGGCGCAAGTCGACGTTCCGAGACTCTCTGGGGCGCGAAACCACGCTGGAGACAATTCGGTTCGCGAGCATGGCCGACCGGCGGCTGTGCGTGTTGCGCGCCGAAGTCACCGCCGACAACCACGAAGCCGAAATCGTCGTCGAGTCGTCGATCGACGGTCGCCGCCGCAACCTTGAACGTAAACCGGCGTATCCGCCCGGAACGAAGTTCGCGCCGGAGATCAAGTGGGAGAAGTGGGCTAAAACGAACCACTTGGCGGAGACGGGGCGGCTTGCTGCCAATAGTTCGATTCACCTTGGCATGCGGACCATTTCGAGTGGAATCGACATTGGTTACAGCGCTGCAACCGAAACAAGCGTCACGCCTCGGTCGCACGCGGTGCGCGAACAGCACGCGCGCATCGCTGACGTTCTCACGTTCACTCCCGCTGCCGGAGAAACGATCCGGCTCGACAAGTTCGTGAGCATCGTGACGTCACGCGACAATGCGGCCGTATACGACTCGTGCCAGAAAGCGCTCGCCGCGCACCGGGCCGCGGGTTTCGACGCGGTCCTCGCGGACAGCAAGACGGCGTGGACCCGCAAGTGGGACGACTGCGACACCGAAATTGTCGGTGATGCCGAGGCAACGAAGGCCATGCGATTCAATGCCTACCAACTGCTGATCGCGGTCAACGAGGACGATCCGACTGTCAGTATCGGAGCGAAATCCTTATCCGGCGAAGGCTACCGAGGACACATCTTCTGGGACACCGAGATCCTGATGCTGCCCTTCTTCATTTACACCCAGCCCGACGCGGCAAAGGCGCTGCTGCGCTACCGTTACCACACTCTCGACGGTGCCCGGATTATCGCCAGCAAGAGCGGGTTCCGGGGAGCCCGGTACGCGTGGGAGTCCGCTGATTCCGGGCGTGAGGAATGCCCCCAGTGGACCGCGGACGGTCGCGAGCGTCTTTGGATGGGCGAGGAAGAACTGCACATCACCGCGGATGTTGCGTACGGTGTGCTCACCTACGTTGCCGCCACTGGCGACACCGAGTTTCTGGCTGATTTCGGCGCCGAAATTGTGTTTGAGACCAGCCGGTACTGGGCCGACTGCGTCACGTGGAGCCGTTCGCGCGGCGCGTATGAGCTCAACTCCGTCATCGGTCCGGATGAGTTCCACAGCCATGTCGACAACAACGCATACACCAATGCGTTGGTGCGATGGCAGTTCGGCGAGGCCCTCCGCATCTACCGCGAGCTGCAGGCGAACAACCCCGAGGCACTCGCACGGATCGCCGACAAGATCGAGCTCACGGCTCGTGAAGTGGAACAGTGGGGCGAGATCGCATCCCTGATCGCCGCCAACCGCACGAACAACTCAGGCGTCATCGAACAATTCGACGGGTACTTCGACCGCACTCACGTCCCTATCACGATGTGGGACGACAACAACATGCCCCAATACCCTGAGGGCTACCACCATTTCAACTGCGAAGATACCGATCTGCTGAAACAGCCGGACGTCGTGATGCTGATGTATCTGCTTCCCGACCAGTTCGCGCTGGACGCTAAGCGCGCCAACTTCGACTATTACGAAGCGCGCACCCTGCACAAGTCATCGCTGAGCCCGGCAATTCACGCCATCATGGGAATCGAAGTGGGAGACCACACTCGAGCACTCCAGTACTTCACACGATCCGCGTTCGTTGATCTGGCTGACAACCAGGGCAACACACACGAAGGCATTCACGCTGCGTCCGCCGGAGGCACGTGGCAGGCGTTTGTCTCTGGCTTTGGTGGCTTCCGTGTCATGAACGGGACTCCCACTTTCAATCCTTGGTTGCCGCCTGAATGGGACGAGATAAGGTTTCGGCTCCGGTGGCGGGGGAGCCGCCTGAGCGTGTCCGTTCGTCACAGCGACATGACGCTACAGCTCGACGCGAGCCCGGAAACCAGAGAAAACGTCATGGTGCAAGGGCAGCCGATTGAGTTGACAGCGGGTATTCCCTGCACCGTTGAGCTTCAACGTTCGGAAAGGGCAGAGCGTGCACATATTGGAAGCTGAGGCAGTGCTCTTCGACCTTGATGGCGTGCTCACCGACACCGCCGCCGCGCATGAACGCGCTTGGGCCAAGGTGATGGGCGAGTTCCTTGATGCTTATGGCGGTGTCACGCCGTACTCGGTAGCCGATTATTACGCGTACCTCGACGGTAAACAGCGCCTGAAAGGCATCCAATCGCTGCTCGGCTCACGCGGTATTGAGCTGTCGATGGATGAAGTCACGCAGCTCGGTGCCCAGAAGAATGCGGCGTTCCGGCAGGCGCTAAATGCCGACGGAGTGCGGGTCTTCCCTGGCTCGGTGCGCTTTCTCGACTGGCTGCAGCAGCACCGCATTCCTGTCGCGGTTGTCTCCAGCTCGCGCAACGCTCCGGCAGTTCTCGAGGCGGCAGGGCTGCTCGACCGGTTTCCTGCGGTCGTCGACGGGACCGTCGCTGCGGAACACGGGCTACACAGCAAACCTGCCCCCGATACCTACGAATACGCCGCGAAACTGCTCGGCGCTGCACCAACACGTACCGTGATCGTGGAGGATGCGGTTTCGGGGGTTGCGGCGGGGCGGGCCGGGCATTTCCGGGTTGTGGGCGTTGATCGCGGAGCCGGGCGAGACACATTGATGCAGAATGGCGCGGACGTTGTCGTTGGCGACTTAGGTGAGTTGGTGGCGACGTAACTCTGCTTGCCTACCTGAGGTGCAGCGCCGGTCGTATCCGAAAACGCCCAATTCGCGTCCGGGTGACTCCGCAAGCGACATAATCAGCGTGAAGTGGTTCCACCACTTCGTTTCTGAACCTTGCGGAAGGAAATCCCTATGCGAAGAATTACGCGCGGTCTATTCGCCGCAGCCGCAGCTCTCCCGCTTGCGGTGGTCGGGGCGGGCACGGCTTCGGCTGACACTAATGACTTTGAGGCCTCGGCGGTCGGACTCGGCCCGATCACGATAGTCACCGTCTCAGGTGCTCAGCCGGACGCAATGTGCGTGACGATTCCTCCGCAGGTATTCGGTGGTACGGCCGACGCCGACGGCAATGCATTCATGGTTCTGCTCAGCGACACCGCCCTGCTGGATCTCGTCACTGTGACCTGCACACCGGGAGCACTGCTGATCCCCGACGTCGCCATCGTGGAAATCGACTCAGGCTCCCTGGCATCCTGACCCACCCACCCCAAATCCATCTGCTCAGGTCAACTACAACAGCCCGAATGGCCCAGTTGTAGCTGACCTGCGCAGTTGGATTTGGTGGGGGCAGCGCGTCGTGGTCTAGTGAATCGCGTAGACGCCGCCCGACGTAGTTGAGTCGTAACGCGGAGTGGAATGGTTGACTTTCCACACGATCTCCCACTCGCCATCCGCATTGCACACGAGCGGCCCCTGCCGCGTCCCTGTTGGAACATATTTGATGCGAACTTCCCCGTTCGCGTCCTGCTCCTCGACCGCGCAATAGCCAGGGAAGCCGCTCGGGCCATCCGTGTTCGGGACAGCCGAAGCAAATGGTGCCGCGCCGATCGCCAGTGCAACCGGGGCGGTGACAAGGAAAGCTTTGGCGGCGGCAGACCGGAAACGGATGATCAATGTTCCTCCTAGAGGGAACCGCCCGACCTGTTCGAGCGGAGTCATCTCAGAATGTCCGCTGGCACAGTGGAATCGAAGACCCCCTAGGGGTGGTCTCAGCGCACCAGTTGCCCGTCGCTGCGCGCTTGGTGGATCGAATATGTCGCACCCAAGCGACTTCGCAATGAGCATGTACGAAGGCGTTACGGCCTGTTTAGCGTTGTGCTAAACAGGCCGTACGACTATCGGGTGTAGGTCGCGCCGCCGGTCTGGTAGTTGGCGCGCTGAACTGCTGCCGACTGGGGCTATCAGCGCGACGAAGGCAAACGCTTCCGTTAGGCCCGCATATGTGATTCACGCCGCAGGATCCAAAGGCTCTAACTCACCTTCGCGATCACCGCGTCTGCGTACCGGTTCAGATTGTCGATTTTCTTCTGAAGAGGCTCAGTGTCGGGGCCCGTGATGTAGGGGATCCGGAAACCGACAATCACGTCGGTGATGCCTTTGTCTTCGAGGCGTTTGATGCCATCGACGGTGTAGGCGTCGAGCGAAATGGCGTGAATCTCGAACGGTTCGTCCTGTTTGCCTTCCTGCTCGCGAATCTCCCTGAGACGCTTCAATAAGTGGTCGAGTTCATCGGCGTCGCCACCGGCGTGCATCCACCCATCGCAACGTTTCACAGCGCGTCGCAGCGCGGCATCGCTGTGGCCGCCGAGCAAAATTGGAATAGGTTCGGTCGGCACGGGATTCATCTTGATCTCCTGCACGTCGAAGAACTCGCCGTGGTACTCGAAATAGTCCCCGGACGACAGTCCACGAAGGATATCGATGCACTCGTCCATCCGCTTTCCGCGCCGGGCAAAAGGCACCCCCATGAGGTCGAAATCTTCCGGCCAGGGCGAGAGCCCAACCCCAAGTGAAAGCCGATTCCCGGTCATGTAGGCGAGTGACGTCGCTTGTTTCGCAACGAGGACGGGCGGGCGTACAGGCAGCTTTAGCACAAAGGGGACGAATCGAAGGGTGTTCGTCACGGCGCCCATCGCCCCGATCAGGACGAAGGGTTCGACGAAGGCTTTGTCTTCGAGGAACTCCCGGCTCCCGTCCGGAGTGTAGGGATACTTCGAGTCAGAGATTCGCGGGTAGGCGAGGCTGTCCGCCACCGTGATGCTCGTATAGCCAGCGGACTCAGCGGCCTGCGCGAGCGGTATGTAGTAATCGGGATCCGTCATCGCTTCGGCGTAAGTGAATCGCACAGTTGCGGTCCTTCCTGGCGTGAATGGTGATTTTCGTGCGGTGGCTCGGCTGTGTCTCAGATGCCGCTGACCCTTTGTGGCGCCAGCACCGCTGCACCCTCGTGCAAACGCGACCGCAGTGCCTTCTTGTCAGGTTTGCCGAGAGGAGTCACGGGCAGCGAGTCCGCCAGTATGACGTGCTTGGGTTCGTGAACCGCGCCCTTGCGCTTGCGCACAGTTGTTTTGATCTCTGCGATCACGGCCCCTTCCGAATCTGGCTGCACAGCAGCGCTTTTGTGTAGTACCACCACCGCAGTGACGGCTTCGCCCCACTTATCATCTGCGACACCGACGACTGCAACCTGCGCGACTGCTGGATGTGTTGCGATTGCGTCTTCAACCTCGCGCGGAAAAACGTTGAATCCACCGGTGACGATCATGTCCTTGATCCGGTCGACGATGAACCAGAAGCCATCCTCGTCAGCTTTCGCCACGTCACCGGTGTGCAGCCAGCCGTCACGGAATGTCTCCGAAGTGGCCTCAGGTCTGTTCAGGTAACCCGCAGCCAGGAGGGGGCCGGCGACACAAATTTCACCGGGCGATCCAGGCGGGACAGGCTGGCCATCCGCATCAAGCAGTGCGGTTTTCAAAAAGGCCGAAGGACGTCCGCACGACGTCAGACGCGCCTCGTCGTGCTCGTCCTTCGCGAGGTATGTGATCGCCATCGGCGCCTCGGACTGGCCGTAGTACTGTGCGAAAATCGGGCCGAACCGGTCGATTGCTTCCCGCAGCCGCACTGGATTGATCGCCGCGGCGCCGTAGTAGACCGTTTGCAGCGACGAAAGGTCGCGCTTGTGCGAGTCAGGGTGATCAAGTAGTGCGTAGAGCATTGTGGGCACGAGCATGGTGGCGGTTATGCGCTCCTCCTCGATGGTCCGGAGCACCTCGGCCGGATCGAACTTGGGCAGGACCACCAGTGACCCGCCCTTGATGAGCGTGGGGGCAAAAAAGGCTGCGCCTGCATGGGATAACGGCGTGCAAATGAGGAATCGGGGCGCGTCCGGCCATTCCCACTCGGCCAGCTGAATCTGTGTCATCGTGAGTATGGACTGAGCCGTCCCGATGACTCCCTTCGGTTTGCCTGTGGTACCTCCGGTGTAGGTGATTGAGACGATGTGGTCCGGCGAAAGTGTGGCTGCCTCGAGGTGTTGCGGGGTGTATGCGGCGGCGCACTCGGTCAGGTCTCGCGCGCCGGTGTGCTTTAGTTTCTCGGGCACCGGGCCGAAGGTGATTATCTGGCTGAGAGTCGGTACAGCGTCGAGCAGTTCGAGCGCCCGCTGCACAAACATGGGGACCGGGTCGATGATCAGGTGTGTAATCCCGGCGTCAGAAAGGACGAAAGCGTGGTCGTCGACGGAGCCCAGCGGATGCAGGGATGTGCGGCGCGACCCGAGAATCTGGCCCGCGCCGATGGTGAGGAGGACCTCGGGCCGGTTAAGTGAAAGCAGGGCAGCCGGTGCGCCCGTGCCCATGCCGAGCGCATCGAACGCCTGTACGTACTGGCTGATCCGTGCTGCCGTTTCCTGTCCGGTCAGCGTGGTGTCGCCCAGTTCGAGGATCGGCCGCTCACGGTGCCGGTCGAGCGCCCGGACGAGGGCGTGTCCGAGGTGAACGGGCTGGCGCATCGAGTCACCGATCATTGGTTTTTCCTTCCGCTGTTGTGAGGCTGGGTGCGCGGTACAGGGTGACGGCGCACGCGCCGCCGAGCCCCAGATTGTGTGCGAGCGCCACGCGCGCACCTTGAACCTGGCGCTCACCAGCCTCGCCGCGCAGCTGCCACGTCAGTTCAGCGCACTGCGCGAGCCCGGTCGCGCCGAGTGGGTGACCTTTCGAGATGAGTCCGCCGGATGGGTTGACCACCCATTTCCCGCCGTACGTGGTGGCCCCCGACTGGGCGAGCTTGCCACCCTCACCAGCGGCGCACATACCCATTGCCTCGCACGTGATTATTTCGTTGATCGAGAAGCAATCATGCAGCTCTATGACGTCAATGTCGTCGATGGTGACCCCGCCCGTGTCCAGTACCTGTTGCACCGCGGTGCGGCTCATTGGCGCGCCGACGGTGTCGATCATCGACTCCGATTCGAAGCTTGCCACGGTGTCCGTGACCAGGCTTTGCGCGATGATTTCGACGGTCCGGCCCATCAATTTCCGGGCCCGGGCGAATCGCTCGCTCACCACCACGGCGGCAGCGGCGCCGTCAGAGATGGGTGAACATTGCGACCGGGTCAACGGGCCGTGTACTGGCTTGTCGTTGAGCACCTGCTCGATGGTGTAGGGGTTCTGAAACTGGGCGAGCGGGTTGCGCACCGAATGCTCGTGATTCTTGACCGCCACAGCGGCCAGCTGCTCCGCAGTCGTGCCGAAACGCTGCATGTGTTCGGCGGCGGCGTGGCCAAAAAATTGCGCAGTCATTGGTGCCGCGCCAAAGCCGTGCATCCGCGTCATAATGTCGAGGTGACGATCCACGGTGGTCACTGCCGTGCCGGTGCCGCCTTGCATCGCGGACTTAGTCATCTGCTCAAAGCCAACCGCAAGGGCGACGTCCGCCAGTCCACTGCGCACCCATTCTGTGGCGAGCATCAATGCTGTCGAACCCGTTGCGCAATTGTTGTTGACGTTGACGACTGGGATGCCGGTCAGCCCCACGTCATAGAGTGCGCGCTGGCCTGCCGCAGAAGGCTGGAATACGTAGCCTGCAGCCGCTCGCTGCACCTGGTCATAGCTGATGCCGGCGTCCACGAGGGCCTGGCTGACTGCCTCTGCAACCAGTTCCGGATACGTCACCTGCCGGGCCCCGGGCTTGTCGAATTTCGTCATCCCGACGCCGGCTACGAATGCGCGGTCGCTCATTGAGATCCCCCTGGTTTGTCGGCGCCGACTACCCACATGGCGTGGAACTGGGAGGCCCCTCCCATTGCGTGGCCCAGGGCTCGGCGTGCTTTATCAACTTGATGGTCACCGGCTTGACCGCGCACCTGTAAGGCAGCTTCGGCGAACCGCAGCAACCCGGTGGCGCCAGTGGGATTTCCGCACAGCACGCCACCGGACGGGTTGACAGGCAGCTCACCGCCGAAGGCGGTGCGGTCGTCATCGACGAGGCGCCAGCCTTCGCCGGTCTCGGCGAGGCCGGTGTTTTCGAGCCAGATCGGCTCGTACCAGCTGTACGGGATATAGAGTTCGGCGACATCGATTTCGTGTGCTGGATCGGTGATTCCGGCTTGCTGAAAGACTTCGGCCGCGCAATCACTCCCAGCTTGCGGATTGACTTCATCGCGGCCCGCGAAGTGGCCGGTTTCGGTTCGCCACGCCATTCCGTGAATCCACGCTGGCGGGCGGGCGGTCTGGGGCCGGTACTCCTCCGCGGTGACAACGATGGCACAGGCGCCGTCCGAGGATGGGCACGACTCGAGGTACCGGATCGGATCCCACAGCATCGGTGATTCTCGTACTTCGTCGATGGTGATATCTGGACGGCGTACGTGGGCGTATGGATTGCGAACGCCGTTGAGCCGGTGGTTGACCGCCACCTTCCAGCCGATGTGTTCGGGCGCGCCCGAACGGCGGATGTACTCCCTGATGACGGGGGCGAAGTGTCCTCCGGCGCCCGCACCGAGTTGCGCGCTGAATGGCAGGGGGCGTGACAGCGCCCAGGTGAAGTTTCCCTCTGATTCTTTCGAATAAGCCACCACGAGCACACGTTTGGCGAGCCCTGCCGCGATGAGGTGCGCGCCGTAGATCGCGGCGTGGCCGCCGACGCTGCCGCCGGTGAATACTCTCGTCACTGGGAGTCCGACCGCGCCCATCGCATCGGCAAGGTAAAGTTCCGGATTCATGACGCCATCGAAGAGGTCAGGTGTCTTACTGAGCACGACAGCGTCAATGTCGCTGAATTCCAGTTCCGCGTCAGCCATTGCCGCGGCGACTGCTTCGCGAACAAGCCCGCCAACGGTCACTTCGCGACGTTTGGCCTGCTTGCTTTGGCCGATTCCAACGACCGCGAGGTGGCTACTCACTCTCCCTCCATCAGGCAGACGAGGTTGTGCTGCAAAATCGGACCGTTTGTCGCGTGGGCCAGCCCCCGGTCACCCCGCCCATCGAGGATGCGCTGGGCGACCTCACCAATTCGTATGAGCCCGGTCGCGGTCATAGGCCGCCCGGCAAGGGGGCCGCCGGAAGGATTGATGTCTGCGTCTTTGAGATTCAGCGCGGTTGTCAGCAGCGACTCCTGGTAGCTGTACTCGGTGTGAAGTTCTGCGACGTCCACGTCCATCGCGGCGAAGCCCGCGAGTTCGGCGGCGCGATGGGCAGCGGTTCGAGTGGAGACGGACTCGGTGAGGGTACGCATGCCGGGGTAGTGGGTTTCGATTCGGTGATCGAGGCCGCGCACCCACGCTGGCCTTTCTGACAGCTCGCGCGCGATGTTCCCCGCAGCGAGGACAACTGCCGCGGCGCCATCTCCCGTCGGCCCCACGTCGTGCGTCCGTAACGGCCTGGCGACATAGGGCGCGGACAGAAGTTCGTCGAGGGTGTGGTGAGCGGCCTTTAGCGCGGCGGAGTTTGTTGTGGCGTCGCCCAGACAGCGCTGCACCGTCTCGGCCATTGCGCGTTCTGTGAGTAGTCCGGCGTCGAGCAGGGCAGCTGCCTGCAGTCCGGCGAGCGCATCCCGGTGTGGCCGAAGCGGTGTCAGAAGGTACGGGTCGAGCTGTGTAGGCAGTACCTGGTCGAGGTCAGTGGCGAGTGAGCCCCGCCCGACGCCATACACCAGTGATATGTCGCCCTCACCGAGTTGCAGCCAGGTCCAGGCTTCCGCGAACGCCCATGCGGCATCCATCTCGACATGTGACTCGGATATGGGTGGCCATGCGCCCACCGCGTCGAGTGACTCGATGTAGGAAAAGGTGCGTCCTTCAAAGAAGTCGTGGCTGCCCGAGGCGTAGAAGTCGACCCTGTCACGCTCGACGCCCGCCTGACTCAGTGCTTCCTGGATGACGGGAAGCAGGATCTCTGCCATATCGTCATGACGGTTGGCGGGCTGACAAGGAGATTGCGCGAATGCGATCACTGCCACGTCACGCATCAGCGAGGTCCCTCCGAGCTATCCGTCACTGGACGGAAGTACCGGATGCTGGCAAGGGACGGTGCGAGCTCGTCGTCGGATACCCACACCGCTTCGACGTCCATTCCGATCTGCACCTCGTTCGCGGGGATCTCCCGAATAAGGTGCATGAGACGGGTTCCCGTGCCGCGGATGTTGATGTGCGCCACCACGTACGGCGGCTCGTAAACCTGTCCAGGGAAAGGAAAGCTGACAATGCAGAAGGTTGAGATCGTTCCGCGCCCTTCGAGTGCGAATGGCACGCCTAGCCTTGTCAGGCAGCGGGAACAGAACTCCGGAGGGGGAAGGTAGGTCTGCGAGCACGAGGGGCACTGTCGTGCCAGAAGCTTTTTGCCCACGAGCCCCCGCAGGAAAACCGAACGACCCCCACCAGCAACATAGGTGTAGTTCATCTGAAATGGGCTGGGCATGAGGCTGACTGGTTCCGGTAGTGGCGCCGTCATGAGACGCCCTCAAAGCACTCGATGTCGCGAAGCGTGCCGGTGCGTTCAGCCCGCCAGCGCGCCCGGACCTGCATCCCGGTATGCATTCGGGCGGCGTCTGCGCCAGTGTCCACCGCATGCAACAGTGAACCCACCGTGGCGTCGATGCTGATCAACGCCCACGCAAAGTCATGCGGGAGTGGGTCACCCGGCCGTGAGTGAACCCAGGTCCAGGCGATCACCGTACCCGCGGGCTGGAGCTCAACGAGTTCGCCAGTCTCCGCCCCAGTCTGCGGATCAAACTCTAGTGGCGGGCAGAGAACACCGGAGGGTGTGCGAACGCCAAACATTCGCGCGTCGCGCAATCCGCCGAGGAACATTCCGATTTTGGGGCCGACGGTGCGCTCGAACGGGAACTCGATCGAGTAAGGCGCAGTCAGGCTGGTGCTATTCACCTCGCTGCTCACGGATTTTCCTTCTGCTGAGTCCGCATCTGTTCGCTTGGCCGCTGTCGGGCCCGTTTCTCGTAGTTCGCGCGCTGGGGTGTGCCGATCGCCTCGAGCATGGGTGTGTCCGCGTGCAGAGCACGCTGGAGCACCTCGGAAAGCCGGCGTCCGCCGAGGGACGTAGCCTTAAGGACTATCCCCGCTTGCCGGGGCACGAAAACTTCGAAACGCGGGTGCTCGACTACGTCGAGCAGTGTGCGAGCCACTTCGTCCGGTGCTATCGGGTCAAATCCCCGCACGGCGATCCCAGTTGCGAGTTCGGTATCGATGATCCCCGGCAGCACGCAGGAAACGTCGATACCCGAACCACGAAGTTCGGCCCGCAGTGCGTCGGAGTACGCCACCACGCCAGCTTTGCTGGCTGCATACGTGGCCGCCCCCGGAAAGGGCACTTTCGCCGCGATGGAGGCGACGTTGACGATGTGGCCGCTGCCGCGCGGCTTCATCCGCAGCAGCGCCTGCTTACAGCCGTGAATGACACCCTGCAGATTCACAGCGATAATCCGGGCGGTTGTCGTGCCTGGTTCCTCGGCGGCGCGGCTGAGAGGCATGATGCCCGCATTGTTGATCAGGACATCCAGCGGCCCGTGCTGAGCCTGCACCTCGTCGAGGAAGGTGGAGAAGCTCGAACTGTCGGCGACATCCAGGGCGAGTGCCTTTACTCCCGCGCCGATCGCCGCAGCAGTCTTACCGGCGGCCACCCGGTCAATATCACCGATGACAACCTTCGCGTTCGCCTTCGCGAACACTGCCGCGGTGGCGGCTCCAATACCGCGCGCGCCGCCGGTGATCGCGACCACCTTTCCCTGAAGCCGGTTCCGCTCTTTGTGCTCGCGCATGCGTGTTCCCCGATGTTCAGCACGGCCGGTTAGCCGCCACATGATAGCCCCACGGTAGAACATGTTCTCATTGTGTCGCAAGGGTATCAAATCAAATTAGAGCGATAAAAAGGAACGTGTTCTATCTAGTGGCGCAGGCTCGCATTGGGGCCTGAAGGCCCCCGCGAAGACGGTGCGGCGGACCCGTCCGCCCTACTTCGCCAGCAGTTCCGCGAGCCGGTGGTGAGGCTGCCCGAAGAGTTGGCTGCTTGAATGCGCGCGTTTGAAGTACAGGTGAGCAGTGTGCTCCCACGTAATCGCTATGCCCCCGTGTAACTGGATCATCTCGGCTGCGACGGTGGAGAGTGCCTCGCTGCATGCGACCCGCGCCACTAGCGCTGCTCGCGAACTGTCAGGATCGTGTCTATCCAGCGCATCCGCGGCCTCGTAACACGCAGCGCGCGCCGACTCGACAAGGACGTAGAGGTCGGCCATCCGGTGCTTGAGCGCCTGAAAGCTGCCGATTGGACGGCCGAACTGAACGCGCTCTTTCGAATACGACACCGTGTCGGCGAGTGCCTGATCAGCCGCACCGATCTGCTCCGCCGCGAGCACGGCACACACCTCGTCGCGTACTTGCGTCAACGCTGGAGCAAAGTCGGATGTGCTAACACGTTCCGCGGCTACCTCCGTGAGGGAAACAGACGCCAGGCGCAGCGTCGAATCCATTGTGGGGGTTGCGGTACGGACCACCCCGGGGTCGCTGGCATCGACCTCGAACAGCCCCAGCTTCGCCGGCTCGCCCTCAACGCGGGCGACGGCGAGTACGCACTCTGCGGTGTCGCCGTTGAGTACGTATTCGGCGCTGCCAGAGAGGCGATACGTACCATCGCAGCGCCTCTCAGCCGTGAATGCTGCGCGGTCGGTCCGCCATCGGCCATCCGCCCCGGTCCAGGCCAGAGCCGCGGTTACCGTGCCCTCCGCGATCGGGGGGAGCAGACGCCGCTTCGCGTCGTCGTCGCCGGAGTGCACGAGCGCCCGGGCGGCGAGCACCGCACTACTGAGAAACGGTGTCGGAGTGAGTTCGCGTCCGAGTTCTTCCGCGACTATCTGAAGTTCCCTGATCCCTGCGCCCAGGCCGCCGTATTCCTCGTCAATTGCCAGCGACGCTACACCCACCTGGCCGCACAGCGTGGACCAAAGTTCGCTGTCGTAACCGGTTGCGGATGCGGTCATCGCGCGCGTCTTCTCGAGGTTTGACTTGCGAGCAAGGACACTTCTGATGGTGCGTCCTAGTTCGGCGTGCTCCTGCTGCGCTGGCTGTACGACCATCGTCATGCCGCTGCTCCTTGCGCGACGGCGCGAAGTACCCGTTCGCGGTGAAATGCTTGTGTTCCCCACACCGTCTGCAGGGCGCGCACCTTGGTGAAAAACAGCCCAAGGTCGTGCTCTGCGGTGTAACCGATCGCGCCGTGTACTTGAAGGCCGGTACGTGCTGAAAGATACGCAGCCTTGGCGGTCGCGACGCGTGCCGCGGACACATCGCGCGGCAGGGCCGGCGCGTCCGATGCGGCGGCTACCGCCGCACCGTGAACAAGTGGACGGGCTAACTCGACAGCCGTCGCACAATCCGCCAGCAGATGTTTGATCGCCTGATATTGCCCGATTGGTTTTCCATACTGACGTCGTTGTTTCGCGTATTCGACAGTGTCATCGAGGATGCGCTGTGCGAGGCCCAGCAGTTGCGCCGCTGACGCGAGGACGGCCGCATTGAAAGCAGCTCCCGCGTCGACTGTGGCAAGCGAACGCTGTGGGCTGACGCGGAAGAGCCGTCGTGCCGCGTCGACGGACCGTTCCTGTGCAGCGGGCACGAACGATGCCAGCGTGCCGCCATCGGCGCTGATGCGCACGTCGGCAACGTCCGCGTCGAGCGCGAACGGCGTGTGGGGTGGCATCACAAGCGTCGCGAGACTCTCTCCGCGAGCGATCGCGGGCAGCCAGCGTCCCGCAAGGTCGTCGTTAGACCGCAGTAGCAGCGGCACAGCTGCGAAAGACTCTACGATTGGGCCAGGTACCGCGTGGTAACCGAGCACCTCGAACGCGACTGAAAGGTCCACCGCGTCTGCGCCGGCGCCATCGTGTTCTTCAGGGATGAGCAGCGCGCAGACGCCGAGATTCGCCAGGCCCTGCCACAGTTTGAGTCCGGGGCCGTGCTCGCCGGCCGACCAGAATCTGATCGCACCGGGCACGTCTGAGGTTTCCAGCAGATGCCCGATACTGGCGGCGAAATCACGGTGTTCCGTGGAAAGTGCGAAGTTCATCAGCTACCCCCGAGGCAGGCCGAGCAGTCGTTCCGCGACGACGTTGCGCTGGATTTGGTCAGTTCCGCCATAAATCGGCCCCGCCAGCGCGAACAGGTAACCGTCCTGCCATTCGCTGTGGAGTTCCGCGGCTGGGCCGAGAAGGTCCAGAGCGGTTTCATGCAGGTCGATATCCAGAGCTGACCAGAACAGCTTGTTCACACTCGACTCCGGCCCCAGCTCGGCCCCCCTTTCGAGGCGGCTCACGGTGCCGAAGGTATAGAGCTGGTAGGCGCGGGCCGCGATCCACGCATCCGTGACGCGGCTCGCGAGATCAGTGTCGGCGGGGTCAGCGCTGTCACGCCAAAGGTCGACGAGGCGGTCAGCTGCCTTGAGGAACCGCCCGGGGCTGCGCAGCGACAGCCCGCGCTCGTTGTTGGCTGTCGTCATAGCAACGCGCCACCCGGCACCGGACTCTCCGATGACATCGGCGTCGGGGACGAACACGTTATCCAGGAAGATCTCCGCGAACCCGGTTTCGCCGTCGAGCTGCGCAACAGGGCGTACGTGCACCCCGTCCGCGCGCAGGTCGAACATCACGTAGGTCAGCCCTCTGTGGCGTTCACTGTCGCGGTCGGACCGGAACAGCCCGAACGCGGCGTCTGCGAAGGCGGCGCGAGAACTCCACGTTTTCTGGCCGTTGAGCAGCCAGCCGCCTTCGGTGCGAGTTGCGGTGCTGCGCAGTGACGCGATGTCGCTGCCAGCTTCTGGCTCGGACCATGCCTGCGCCCAGATCTGCTCACCTGAGGCCATGCGCGGGAGTATGCGCTGCCGCTGTTCGTCTGTGCCGTGTGAGAATAGCGTCGGTCCCAGCATGTTGATGCCATTAGCGCTGACCCGTGGGGGCGCGCCAGCCGCAAAGTACTCCTCCTCGAAGATTACCCATTGCAGCAGGGACGCGTCACGCCCGCCGAATGCCGCTGGCCAGGATACGACGGAAAGACGTGCGTCAGCGAGCCGCTGCTCCCAGGCGCGGTGCTCTTCGAAACCTGCTGGGGTGTCGTACGATTCGCGCGGCATATGGCTGAGGTTGTCGTTCATCCAGTTGCGCACCTCGCCGCGGAACGCGAGGGTATGCGCGTCAAGATCGAGGTCCACTGGTCATTCCTTTTTCGCTTGTGCAGCCATCGACTTCGCGGTTTGCCCGCCGAGGGAGTCTCCGTCGGAGACCTCCGCATTGTGCGCGTGCGCAAAATGGTGCAGGCCAAACACGGAGTCCATGCCGCTGCGCATTCCCATCAGGTCTTCAGCCTGGTTGACTGCTTTCTTGGTGAGCGCGAGGCCAAACGACGGCATTTCGGCGATCTTTCCCGCTAAAGCGAGAGTTTCGCTCTCGAGGTCATCACGCGGGACCACGCGGTTGACCATGCCCCACTCTTTCGCCTGTGCCGCGCTGAACCGCTCGCCGGTGAAGAGGATCTCTTTCGCCGCTCGGGGCCCGAGTACCCAGGGGTGTGCGAAGTACTCGACGCCCGGAATTCCCATGCGTACCACGGGATCCGCGAAGAAGGCATCCTCGGACGCAACAATCATGTCGCACACCCATGCCAGCATCAGGGCACCTGCGATGCAGGCGCCTTGCACGCTTGCGATTGTCGGTTTGGGGATTTCCCGCCAGCGGCGGCACATGCCCAGATATACCTCGCTTTCGCGGGCGAAGCGCTGGTCACCGCCGTCGCGACCGATGTGATCCCACCACATCACCGCCTTGTTCTCGTAGTGCACGCTGACGTCTCGGCCGGGCGACCCAATGTCATGCCCGGCCGAGAAGTGTTCGCCCGCTCCCGCAAGCACAATCACCTTGATGTCCGCGTCCTCTACCGCGCGGGTGAACGCCGCGTCGAGCGCATACGTCATCGCGGAGTTCTGCGCGTTGCGGTACTCGGGCCGATTCATCGTCACGATGGCGACGGGGCCGCGCCGCTCATAGGTGACGACCTCGCTGTCGGTTGTGGTTGTCACGAAACCTCCTGAAGCGCTTGAAGAGCCTGCGTGCGCAAATCTCGTTTGAGAACTTTGCCGGCCGGGTTTCGGGGAAGCGCGTCGATGAACTCCACCTGCCGCGGCACCTTGTAATTCGCGAGATGTTGCTTGGCGTGGGTAATGACGTCGTCGGCGGCAAGTGAATGCCCATCTTCAACACGGATATACGCGCGCCCCACTTCGCCGAGCCGCTTATCCGGTACACCGATAACCGCTGATTCGGCCACCCCCTTCAGACGTGCGAGGCACTGTTCGACCTCAGCGGGGTACACGTTGAACCCACCGCTGACGTACATGTCTTTAATGCGGTCAGTGATCTTGAGATAGCCGGCCGTCGTGAGAGTGCCTGCATCACCGGTGTGGAGCCACCCGTCGTCATCAACGGCTGCGCGCGTCGCTTCAGTGTCGTCGAGGTAGCCGAGCATCACGTTCGGCCCACGCAGCAGTACCTCGCCCTGTTCGCCTGGGGAACAATCAGTTCCATCGGGCCGTGCCACGCGGACCTCGAATCCTGCTGCGGCGCGGCCGCATGTATTGGCGATCGTGTCCGCGCTGTCCTCCGGGCGGCACATGGTGGCAACGACGGCCTCGGTCAGCCCATAGGCCGTGAGAACCACAGTGAATCCAAGTTCGCTGCGCATTCGTTCGACGAGCGTGACAGGGACGGTCGCTGCCCCGGTCACGGCGAGGCGGAGGCTTGTGAGGTCGTGGGCGGCACGCTTGGGGTGTTCGATCATCATTTGATAGATCGTGGGAGCGCCGGGCAGGACGGTAATTCTTTGACGCTCGACAAGGGCTAATGCTTGCTCGACGTCGAATGCCGGTTGCGGGCAGATCGTTGCGCCGGTTAGGAGG
Source organism: Hoyosella sp. YIM 151337 (assembly GCF_026041215.1). GTDB lineage: Bacteria > Actinomycetota > Actinomycetes > Mycobacteriales > Mycobacteriaceae > Hoyosella. Next base: position 4,734 of record NZ_JAPEIQ010000032.1, on the reverse strand, counting down.
CAGACAAGGATGCCAGCCTTGTAGCCGAAGCTATGAAAGAACGGGTTGACGATAAGGTAGCGGTCCTGCTGCGTGACGCCACCGATGCTGGCCCACGCCGCCGCAACACCGAGGGATTGGGTGTGCGAGCTCATTGCGCCTTTGCTGCGTCCCGTAGTGCCAGAGGTGAACAGGATGTCGCAGACGTCGTCTGGTGTGACAGAGGATCCGCGGGCCTCGATCTCCTCGCTGCTGGCCCTGGCAGCGGTCATCTCATCCCACGTCACCGCTCCGGCCACGGGATCGAGTGGCCCCTCGATCGGTACACGCACGATCGTGGTGAGGGAGGGGAGAGTTTTTTCGAGATCGCCTGCGGTCTCGTGCAGCAGAGCCAAACGGTCGGTCCCGAGGAATGGCCCGGCGACGATGAGTGCTGCCGCTCGGGTCCGGTCGAGGATGTCGAGAGCTTCACCGCCGGTGAACCGGGTGTTGATCGGCACTAGTGTCGCCCCTGCGGTGAGTGCTCCGAGCGCGGCGATGACCCAGTGATGGGAATTGGGGGACCACACCGCGATACGGTCACCCTGACGGACGCCGGCGGCGATGAAGTAGCCAGCGCACTGGGCAACGCGGTCGTATAGCTGACGGTATGTCAGCCGGGTTGCCCCATCGATGATCGCGTCGTGATCAGCCCACTTTTCGGCAGCCGCAAGGAGCGCCCCGGGCACCGTCCCCCGATAGTCTTCCGAGCTCATATCTCACCTCCCTAGCAAGTGCTTGGTAGAGTAGCCTACGGGTATTCAAATAGTTTTGCCAGTAAGCCCGGCTAGCAGCACAGAAGGGACCGGGAATTCAAATGGAATCGGATTCGGCGTACAGGTCACGCGTCCGTTCCTGGCTCGACGACAACCTCAGCGGACGCTTCGCCCACCTGCGCGGATTAGGAGGGCCAGGCCGGGAACATGAAGCTTTCGGCGAACGTATCGAGTGGGAGCGTCATCTCGCCGCCGCAGGATTCACCTGCGTTGGCTGGCCGCCAGAACATGGCGGGCAGGGAGCCACACTGCAGCAGCAGGTGATCTTCTACGAGGAGTATGCGCGAGCCGGCGCTCCCGCCACAGTGAGCCACATGGGACAAGAACTGCTCGGTCCGACACTCATCGAGTTCGGTACGCCCGCGCAGCAGAAACGGTTTCTTCCCGGCATCAAGAATGTCACCGAACTGTGGTGCCAGGGGTACTCCGAGCCAGGCGCGGGTTCAGACCTCGCGTCGGTAGCGACAACCGCTGTCCGTGACGGCGACGAGTGGGTGATCACCGGTCAGAAGGTATGGACCTCACTCGCGCACGTTGCGGACTGGTGTTTCGTCATTGCGCGGACCGAGCCAGGCTCGAAGCGTCATCGCGGCCTGTCATATTTGCTCGTCCCGATGAAACAGCCGGGTGTCGAGGTGCGGCCCATCAAACAGCTCACCGGTACCTCAGAATTCAACGAGGTCTTTTTCGACGGTGCACGGACCGCAGCGGATTGCATCGTCGGCGAACCGGGAGAGGGCTGGCGCGTCGCCATGGGGACGCTCGCATTCGAGCGCGGAATCGCCACACTCGGTAAGCAGATTGGGTTCCGCCGTGAGCTAGACGCGGTAATTGGTGAGGCGAAGGCGACCGGCGCATATGACGACGCCGCCGTTCGCAGCGCGATTGCACGCGCGTGCGTTCGGCTCGACGTTATGCGTGCCTACGCATTGCGCTCACTCGGCAACGCCGACGCGGGCACCGCCGCAGCGTCGAAGTTGCTCTGGTCGAATTGGCATCGTGACCTCGGCGACCTCGCCATGATGGTGCGCGGCGCCAGCGGCCTCACCGTAGGCGAAGGGTATGACCTCGACGACTGGCAACGCCTCTACCTCTTCACCCGAGCCGACACCATCTACGGCGGCTCTAACGAGGTTCAGCGAAATGTCATCGCTGAACGTGTGCTCCAACTACCCCGCGAGGTGCGTCAATGATTCCGCTTCCTAGCCCGCCAGCCGGACGCGATCTGCTAGCTGGCAAAACCGTCATTGTCACCGCAGCGGCCGGAACCGGCATCGGGTCAGCCGTCGCACAGCGCTGCCTGGAAGAGGGCGCAAACGTGGTCGTCTCCGATTGGCATGAGCGCAGACTCAAGGAAAAGGCTGCGGAGCTAGACGCAGCGTTTCCGGCACGTGTGCACGCTGAGGTCTGCGACGTGACGTCGGAGGATGCCGTTCAGGGCCTGATCGCGGCGGCGGTCCGTATGTTTGGCCGAATCGACGTCATGATCAACAATGCTGGCCTCGGCGGTACGAAAAGCATTGTCGACATGACCGATGATGAATGGTCGCGTGTTATCGACGTGTCACTCAATGGCACGTTTCGCGCAACGCGTGCAGCGCTGCGCCAGTTTATTGCGCAGGGCGGTGGTGGCGTCGTCGTCAACAATGCATCCGTGATCGGGTGGCGCGCACAAGCAGAGCAGGCGCATTACGCCGCTGCGAAGGCGGGTGTCATGGCACTCACTCGTTGTGCGGCAGTAGATGTCGCTGACCACGGGATCCGTGTCAATGCGGTCGCGCCCAGCCTCGCGGCACATCCGTTCCTGGCGAAGGTGACGTCCGAAGACTTGCTTCGAGAACTCGAGCAGCGGGAGGTGAGCGGCCGGGCCGCGGAACCGTGGGAGGTTGCCAACGTCATCGTTTTCCTCGCAAGCGACTATTCGTCATACCTTACTGGGGAGGTTATATCCGTGAGCAGCCAACATCCGTGAGGTGAACGATGCCAGCAACAACCAAACTCAGCACTGGCCGCAGAGGCGAATTATTGACCCTCGCCTGCGGGCTGTTCGCAGAGAAGGGGTTCCAGGCGACCACGGTGCGCGACATCGCCGAGGCGGCCGGGATTCTGTCCGGCAGCCTGTACCACCATTTCGACTCGAAAGAGACGATGGTGGACGAGATCATCCGGTCCTTTCAGGACGAGTTGTTCGCCGAGTACGACGCCATTATGGCGACGAACTCAGGCCCGCGAGAGAAGCTCGCGGCCATCATCGCAACGTCATTCGAAAGCATTCACAATCATCGCGACGCGGTCGCGATCTACCAGCATGAATCCAAGTATCTACAGCAGTTCGACCGGTTCAGTTATCTCATCGAGCGCAACAAACAGTACCGCGACATTGTGATGTCGCTGCTTGCTGAAGGAGTTTCTGAGGGCGTATTCCGCGCTGACCTCGACGTGGAAATCACGTACCGCTTCATTCGCGATTCCGTCTGGGTCGCGGTCGGGTGGTACCACCCGGAACGCGGGCTGGCGGCAAGTGAAATCGCGGAGCGCTACCTCGGGATTGTGCTCGAAGGGATCGCGCGGAAATAAGGAGCTTCATGAATTCCAGGCCACAAGCGCTCATCGTTGACGCCGTCCGTACACCTGTAGGGAAACGGGGCGGTGGACTCAGTGCCGTCCATTCGGCTGACCTTGGTGCGCATATTCTGTCAGCACTGGTGCAACGCACAGGGATTGACCCGGAGACAGTCGACGACGTCATCATGGGCTGCACAGACACGCTTGGTTCCCAAGCAGGCAATATTGCGCGCACCTCGTGGCTCGCTGCCGGCCTGCCCGAGCATGTGCCTGGCGTGACGGTGGACCGGCAGTGCGGATCGAGCCAGCAGGCTGTTCACTTCGCCGCCCAGGCCGTCATGTCGGGGACCGCCGACGCGGTCATAGCATCGGGCGTTCAGAACATGAGCCAAATTCCGATCAGTGCCGCGATGCTCGCCGGGCGCGCATATGGATTCGACGATCCATTCACAGGCTCCAAAGGCTGGGTTGAGCGGTACGGTGCCGAGACCGTCTCCCAATTTGATAGTGCCGACATGATTGCCCGGCACTGGGACATCAGCCGGGTGCGCATGGAAGAGTTCGCCCTGGCGAGTCACCAGCGCGCTCTCGACGCGATCGATGCGGGCCGCTTCGATGCTGAGCTGGCCCCGCTCGGCGATTGTACCGTTGACGAATGCCCGCGGCGCGGAACAACTTTGGAGAAGATGGCGACGTTGCAGCCTTTGAGTGAGGGGTCCCGCATCACTGCGGCGGTGGCCAGCCAGATTTGTGACGGCGCTGCCGCCACACTCGTTGTTTCCGAAGACTATGCGGCTAAACACGGACTCCGCGCGCGAGCCCGAATCCAGCACCTCTCGGTGCGCGCCGCTGATCCGGTGTGGATGCTCACCGGCCCTATTCCTGCGACGCAAGTCGCGTTGCGCAAAGCCGGACTGAAGATCGACGACATCGACCTTTTTGAGGTCAATGAAGCGTTCGCGAGCGTTGCCCTCGCTTGGATCGACGAACTCGGTGCCGATCCCGCCCGGGTCAATGTCAACGGCGGTGGAATCGCTCTCGGCCACCCCATCGGCGCGACAGGCGCGAAACTGTTCACGACGCTGCTGCATGAGCTCGAACGCCGCGGTGGCCGCTACGGGCTGCAGACCATGTGCGAAGGCGGCGGAACAGCGAACGTCACGATCATCGAGCGGTTGTAGTCGCTCACCTACAGAGAAGTGTCGGTCCCCCTGGGTGAGTACAGCCAGGGGGACCGACACTGAGCCGACGGACTATTGTTCCGTGAGGTTTTCGCCGGTGGTGGCGTTGAAGATGTGGAGTTTGTCGGTGTTGAGCCAGAGTTGGGCTTGTGTGCCGGTGTGGACGTGGGAGGCGGCGTCGAGGCGGGCGGTGA
>NZ_JAPEIQ010000031.1 GCF_026041215.1 Hoyosella sp. YIM 151337 | reverse complement strand
GGTGCAGAATGTCGGTGCCTACGGTGTCGAGATCGCAACCGCGCTGCGCCGGGTGCAACTTCTCGACCGTGCAAGTGGCAATGTGCATTGGGCGGACCCCGCGGAGCTGCACCTGTCGTACCGGCACAGCATTCTGAAGAACACCGACACTGGTGTCGTCCTGTCTGTGGAGCTGGGGCTTCTCGATGATGGGCTGAGTGCGCCAATCCGCTACGGCGAGCTTGCCCGTACGCTGGGCGCTCGCGAAGGTGACCGGCTTCCTGCGGGGCAGGTGCGTGACGCTGTGCTTGACCTGCGCAGCCGCAAAGGGATGGTACTGAACAGTCAAGATCATGACACGTGGAGCGCTGGTTCGTTCTTTACGAATCCGATCGTGAGCCGGGACCAGTTGCCGTCGGTGCTTGACGCGATACGGTCCCGGCTCGGCGATGAGGTAGCGGTGCCGCAGTTCGCGGCCGCCGATGGTGGTGTCAAGCTGTCCGCGGGCTGGCTCATCGAACGTGCGGGCTTCGGCCGTGGTTACCCGGGCGCGGACGCGCGCGCCCGGCTCTCGACAAAACACACTCTCGCGCTTACCAACCGCGGGGCCGCGCGCACCGCGGATCTCGTGGCTCTCGCCCGAACAGTCCGCGATGGGGTGCGGGATGCCTTCGGGGTCGAGTTGCGTCCGGAGCCGGTGTTCGTTGGAACCCAGCTTTAGGACGGTTCGCGGTGGAACTTGCCCGGACCCGCCTGCGCGCGGGGTTTGAGGAGAACTTGGTCGATATTCACGTGTGACGGCCGTGTCGCGACGAAACTGATCACCTCCGCTACGTCGCTGGCCGTCAAGGGAGTGAACCCCTGGTAGACCTTTGCGGCCTGCTTCTCATCGCCGCCGAATCGGACAGTGGAGAATTCGGTTTCCACCGCGCCGGGTGCAATTTCTGTGAGGCGAACAGGCTTGCCGAGCAGTTCGTCACGCAACGTGCGGTGCAGTACGCCTTGCGCGTGCTTCGCTGATGTGTAGCCAGCTCCGCCCGGGTACGTCTCGAGGGCGGCGATCGACGTCACCGTCACGATCAGGCCGTCACCGGAGTCGATGAGTTTCGGAAGCAGAGCTTGTGTCATTCGCAGCGTGCCAAGGACGTTTGTTTCCCACATCCAGCGCCATTTGTCGAGGTCCGCATCAGCGACGGTCTCGAGGCCTTTGGCGCCCCCCGCGTTATTGACGAGGACATCGGCGCGGGGGATCGCGCGCGTGAATTCGGCCACGGACGCCTCGTCTGTGACGTCCAGTGGCAGTGCCGTACCACCGATTTCACGGGCGAGTTCCTCGACACGATCACGGCGCCGGGCACCAGCGATGACGTGAAATCCGGCTGCTGCGAGAGCGCGCGCCGTGGCCGCTCCGATACCCGAACTGGCGCCCGTCACAACAGCAACGCGTGTGTTTTCAGGAATACTCATGAGCTCCGATGGTAGTTGCTGGGACATGACGATCATGGCGCTCGGGAGGCGCAGAAAATTCCTTGCGATTTTGTGGAAGAGATTCGCGGCTTCGTGAGTTGCGTTAGAAGGACGTGTCACCCACCCCGGCGCATCGCAGTGCTGAGTAGATAGGGCAGGATTACCCCAGTGAGTTCAACGCACCCGGACCGCAGGTCGTCCCTGCGGCGGATCGCTGTCGTCACCGTGCACACCTCCCCGCTCGCGCAGCCGGGCACTGGTGACGCGGGCGGCATGAATGTCTATGTGTTGCAGACGGCGAAAGAACTCGCCGCGCGCGGTGTCGAGGTGGAGATCTTCACCCGCGCGACATCCTCTAGCGACCCCGCCTCCGTCGAAGCTGCTCCAGGGGTAGTGGTCCGGAATATTGTCGCTGGGCCATTCGAGGGACTGAGTAAGAACGACCTGCCGAGCCAGCTGTGCCCGTTTACGGCGGCGGTCCTGCGTGAAGAGGCTAATCACGCTCCCGGCTATTACGACCTCGTGCATTCGCATTATTGGCTTTCCGGTCAGGTTGGCTGGCTCGCCCGCGACCGGTGGTCAGTGCCGCTCGTGCATACGTCGCATACCCTGGCTGCGGTTAAGAACGCATCCCTCGCAGAGGGAGATACCCCAGAGCCGCTAGCGCGCCAGGCAGGGGAGCGGCAGGTCGTGGGGGAGGCGGACCGGCTGGTCGTCAACACCGCAGACGAGCGGGACGCGCTGCGTCAGTATTACGCTGCAGATCCTGCCAAGATCGATATCGTCGCGCCCGGAGCGGACCTGAGTGTATATGGACCCGCCAGTCAGCTGGCAGCGCGCGTCGAGCTGGGGTTGCGTCCCGACGAGGCGATCGTGACATTCGTCGGCCGCATACAGCCGCTCAAGGCGCCGGACGTGATTGTGCGCGCGGCGGCCGACATTGCGCGGAACGACCCAGCGACGCGGCTGCGAGTTCTGGTCGTAGGAGGTCATTCGGGCACGGCTGAGCAGTCGTACTCGCTAGTACGGCTTGCCAGGGAACTCGGCGTCGCCGATCGGGTGACATTTCTCCCGCCTCAGCCGCCGGAGCGGTTGGCGCAGGTGTATCGGGCGTCGGACGTGGTTGCGGTGCCGAGTTATTCCGAGTCATTCGGGCTCGTGGCCATTGAGGCGCAAGCGTGCGGAACACCGGTTGTGGCCGCTGACGTCGGTGGTCTCGGCGTTGCTGTCGACGACGGCGTGACGGGCACGCTGATCAGCGGTCACGCGCCGGGCGAATGGGCCAGGACGATCAGCGAGCTACTCGCTGACGATGCGCGCCGAGCCGCGTACGCAGGCGCGGCGCCGCGCCATGCGGCCCGGTTTTCGTGGTCGCACACGGCCGAGGGCCTGCTCCGCAGCTATCACAGCGCGGTTGCAGGCGCACCGAAGAAGGCGGCGATGGTGTCGGCGCTCGCCGGGGCGACCCGGCTGCGCAGCCGGGTCGCCGATCTGGCGGTCCGCAGAGGGCGCAAGGAGTTCGCTGCCGAGCGTGCCGGAGCGTAGCGCCGTGCGTGGATCGCTCGGTCAGCCCTGATAGCTGCCGACCGGGCAGGCTGGATCTTCGTTCTCGGCGCAGTAGTCCTGGGAAACCCCGTTGTCCGTCGAACCGTCCGCGCCGACCGGACCGCCGAGCACCGCCTGGCCGTCTGCGTCCCAGTATCCGCCGGCGGCACCCCCATGGTTGGGGTTGGTGCAGATGGTGCCCTCACACTGAACGTAGTGGGGGCTGCCATCAGGGTCCGGGATCGCGTCAGGACCGACGTAGCTGCCTGCCGGGCAGCCTGGGTCTTCGTTCTGGGCGCAGTGCTCCTGCGTCAAGTTATTGCCAGTGGAGCCGTCAGCGCCGGTAGGGCCGCCGTTTTGCGGCTGTCCGTCGTTGTCCCAATGCCCGTGATTGTCATGGACCGTGACGTGTGGGCCGGTGTAGCTGCCGACGGGGCAGGCTGGGTCTTGGTTATGCGCGCAGTAGTCGTGAGTGAGGTTGTTTCCGGTGGAGCCGTCAGCGCCGGTGGGGCCGCCATCAACTGGCTGCCCGTCCCGGTCCCAGCTGCCCTCTGCGTCAGTTTCTTGGGCTGGCGCGTCCTCTGTTGCCACCGGCGTGGTGGCAGGGGCCGCGTCATCGTCTGTCGTGCCGTTGTCGCCACAGGCGGCGAGGACGAGGGGGAGGGCGCAAAGGGCCGCGGCTAGGCGTGCGTAGGAGGCTTTCACACTTGGTCCTTCCTGCTGAGAGTTGTCTTCGGCGCACACGGCACCGAAGCTGTATACGCGTATTAAACCAGCGTGTTGGAAATCGCAGTCGATCTTGGCGGAATCGGCCGGAATCAGTGTGCCGATCAAAATGTTTGTGGCGCGGCGGAACCCGCTTTTGCGGGATGCAATCCTTATCTTCGCGCGTAGGGCGAGCCGTCGAACATGGCACTCTGGAGTGAGCAGGCCCCCGGAAGGAGAGCGAAGGCATGGCAGAAGATGTCACCGAGGACGTCCAACGGTCACTCGCCACAATTGAGGAGACCCTGAAGGATCGCGAGCTCACCTATGAGCGTCGCGGCGATGAGCACGTCATCGTAGAACTGCCGGGCGTTCGCAAGCTCAAGACCACCTGCCTGCTGACGGTCGGTGTGCACGGCGTACGTATCGAAGCTTTCGTGTGCCGGCACCCGGACGAGAACGAACCCGCCGTCCATCAGTATCTGCTGCAGCGAAATCGCCGACTATATGGCGTTGCGTACACGATCGATCGCAATGGCGATATCTACCTCGTCGGCCGGATGTCGCACCACGCAGTGACGCCCGACGAACTCGACCGCCTCCTGGGACAGGTACTCGAAGCGGCTGACGGCGATTTCAATGTTCTGCTTGAGATCGGGTTCATCTCATCAATCCGCAGAGAATGGGACTGGCGAATTTCTCGCGGCGAGTCGCTTGCCAACCTCAAAGCGTTCGAACATCTCATGAAAAATGGAGAGAGCAACGGGGACAAGGATTCTGACTCCCAGCGCGGCTCCCGGCCAGGGGCGGCCGGGAGCCCCTGACGCTGGCGACCACATGCGGAGGTCGCTTAAAGTGCAGCGCAAAGGAGGGTGCTACGGTGGGCGAAATCACACCGCATTTCGCCTGCAGCGAGGAGCACAATGAGCTTCCACAGTCCATTTCCTGACGTCGAAATCCCAGCCACCAGTGTTTACGAGTTCCTCTTCGGATCGATTACCGACGCTGAACTCGAACTGCCTGCCTTCATCGATGGGCCATCTGGTTCAGTCACGACCTACGGCCAGCTCATTGCGCAGATCAATGGGGTGGCGGGCGCGCTGGCTGCGCGGGGGATCGAGCCAGGCGACGTCGTTGCGCTTCACTCGCCGAACGTTCCAGCATTTGGTGCGGTCTTCCACGGCATCCTGCGCGCGGGAGCAACAGCGACGACGATCAATGCGCTGTACACCGCAGGGGACATCGAGAAACAGCTCAGCGATTCGGGCGCGAAATTCTTGTTCACTGTTTCCCCGCTGCTTCCGCAGGCGAAGGAAGGCGCCGCAGCCGCAGGTCTGGATGACGACAAGATTGTTGTTCTCGACGGCGCGGAGGGCCATGCATCGCTGCGTGATCTCCTGACAGAACTCGCACCGACGCCGCGAGTGACGATTGACCCGGCTGAGCACCTCGCGGTGCTGCCTTACTCATCGGGAACCACAGGACGCCCGAAAGGGGTCATGCTGACGCACCGCAACCTCGTTGCCAATGTGTGCCAGTCAAGCGGTGCGCTCGGGGGCGGCCAGCACCGTATTCTGTCGGTGCTGCCGTTCTTTCACATTTACGGCATGACGGTGCTGCTCAACATCGCGCTGCGAAACCGGTCGGCGCTGGTCACCATGCCGCGATTTGATCTGATGGAATTCTTGCGCATCACCTCGGAGCACAAGTGCACCCAGGTGTTCATCGCCCCGCCGATAGCAGTGGCGCTCGCGAAGCACCCGGCCGTTGACCAATTCGACCTTTCTAGCGTGGAACTCGTGTTCTCTGGGGCAGCGCCGCTGGACGCAAATCTGGGCAAGGCGGTTGCGGACCGGCTGGGCTGCTCGGTTCGCCAGGGCTACGGCATGAGCGAAATGAGCCCGGTCAGCCACCTGATACCGGTGGATCGTGATGACGTAGCGCTCGACTCTGTGGGGTTCACGGTGCCCAACATGGAGTGCAAACTCGTTGACCCAGTGACGGGTGAGGAAGTCCAGCTGCCGGAGTCCGGAGTCAGTGAGCCCGGCGAGTTGTGGTGCAAGGGACCCAACATTATGCGCGGTTACTTGGGGAATGATGAGGCCACAGCCGAGACGATCACTAGCGACGGTTTCCTGCGCACTGGCGATATCGCTACGGTAACCCCCGACGGTGTGGTGACGATCGTCGACCGGCTCAAGGAACTCATCAAGTACAAGGGCTATCAGGTCCCGCCCGCAGAACTTGAAGCACTGCTGCTCACCCACCCGCAGATCGCAGATGCTGCGGTCATCGGTGTGCACGACGAAGAAGGCGAGGAAGTACCGAAAGCGTTCGTCGTGAGGCAGCCGGAAGCGGACTTGTCCGAACAGGATGTAATCGACTTTGTGGGGGAGCGCGTGTCCCCGCATAAGAAGGTCCGTGTGGTGGAGTTCCTCGACGCGGTACCGAAGTCTGCCAGCGGCAAGATCCTGCGCAAGGATTTGCGTGCCCGGGAAACCGCGTCCGCGTAATCCGTCTCAGATGCTGAGGTGATCGCGCGCTGACGTGGCGCGAGGGTCCGGTGCTCATGCGAGGATGATGGGCATGAGTATCGGAACCCTTGTTTTGCTTCGGCACGGTGAAAGTGAATGGAACGCGCTCAACCTCTTCACAGGCTGGGTGGATGTACCTCTCACAGAGAAAGGCACCGGTGAAGCGAAGCGGGCCGGTGAGCTTCTCGTCGAAAAAGATGTTCTCCCGGACGTGCTGTACACGTCGCTGCTGCGGCGCGCGATCGGCACCGCACACGTGGCGCTTGATGCGGCGGACCGGCTGTGGATCCCAGTGCACCGCGATTGGCGCCTCAACGAGCGTCACTATGGAGCGCTGCAGGGCAAGAACAAAGCGCAGGTGCTCGCTGAGTTCGGTGACGACCAGTTCATGATGTGGCGGCGCAGCTATGACACGCCACCGCCGCCGATCGAGCGAGGCAGCGAGTTCAGTCAGGACACGGACGTTCGATACGCCGACATCGACGGTGGGCCCTTGACGGAATGCCTCGCCGATGTGGTCGAGCGCCTGCTCCCGTACTGGGAAGAGACGATCACCGCTGACTTGCGTGCCGGCAAGACGGTGCTGGTCGCTGCTCACGGAAACTCGCTCCGTGCGCTAGTCAAGCACCTTGATGGTATTTCGGATGAGGAGATCGCGGGATTGAACATCCCGACCGGCATTCCACTGGTGTACGAATTCAGCGGTGACGACCTGAAGCCATCAAACCCGGGCGGCACTTATCTCGATCCCGCCGCTGCAGCTGCGGGTGCCGCAGCGGTTGCTGCCCAGGGCGCTCAGCGCAAGTGAAACCACGCGTGAAAGAGCGATCTTGGCGCGAATTCTGCGGCTCGCTATACGTTTAGTGAACAACAGGGAACTAATCGGGAAACACCCTTCGCGCTAGGTGTGACTTGTATTGAAATGTGCACGTGAAATTAGGGCGGCTGTACCTTTTTCCGTACGATTCACTATGTGACGATCGTTCAGGCTGTACTGCTGGCGGTGCTTGCGGCGGCCCTCGGAGCGATTGCCGGATCGGCAATCAATTCCCGCTTGCAAGCACGCGCCCAGGCGCGCGCAGCGGACCGCGAGGGCCTCACCGTCTCGCAGGTTCTGGATCTGGTCGTCTCCTCGTCGCCGATTGGTATCGCGGTGGTCGACGAGCACCAGCACGTGCTGCTCTCCAACTTCCGGGTCGAGGAACTCGGTGTGGTTCGTAATCACCTTCTGGATGACCGGGCGTGGGCCGCGAGCCAGAAAGTCTTCGATTCGGGTGAAAGCGTCGATTTCGACGTGTCAACGAAAATGCAGCCATTTCCGCGCAGCGCGGTCTCGGTGCGCGGGCACGTACATCTGCTCCACTCTGCTGACCCCCGAATCGCGGTGATCTATGCGGAGGACGATTCGGAACAAGTCCGCATGGAAGCGACGCGCCGCGATTTTGTTGCAAATGTCAGCCATGAACTGAAAACTCCGGTGGGAGCGGTAAGCCTTCTCACTGAAGCGTTACTCGAGTCCGCCGACGATCCAGACTCAGTACGCCATTTCGGCGAGAAGATGCTGCACGAATCCACCAGGCTGGGCAACATGGTTAACGAACTGATCGCGCTTTCTCGTTTACAGGGTGCCGAGAAACTGCCCGACCTCGACGTGGTCGATGTCGACTCGGTGGTCACCGAGGCCATGGAGCGGTCGGCGGTGGCCGCTGACGCAGCCGAAATAACCATCACCGCGGACTTCCCGAGTGGGCTTGAAGTCCTCGGCGACCGCACGCTGCTCGTCACCGCGCTCACCAACCTCCTGTCCAACGCGATCTCCTACTCGCCGCCTAAGACTCCCGTTACGATCAGCCGCAATGTGCGCGACGGATATGTGGAGATCAGCGTGACCGATCGGGGTATCGGCATCGAGCCCGAATACCACGAACGCGTCTTTGAACGGTTCTTCCGGGTGGATAAGGCCCGTTCACGTGCCACCGGTGGCACCGGACTTGGACTCGCGATCGTCAAGCACGTCGCAGCGAACCATAACGGGTCGATCAGAATGTGGAGCCGTCCCGGCACCGGATCGACATTCACCATTGTGCTGCCCGCTCATGTGGAGGCGGACGACTCAGCCGACGATAGTCCCAGCGGCATAAAGCCGATGGAACATAGAGAGGAAATACGCCGGTGACAAGTGTGCTGATCGTTGAGGACGAAGAATCGCTGGCCGACCCACTGGCCTTTCTGCTCCGCAAGGAGGGGTTCGACGTCACGATCGCCGCTGATGGCCCTGCGGCGTTAGATTCGTTCGACGGCGCGGGAGCAGACATTGTTCTTCTCGATTTGATGCTGCCCGGTATGAGTGGCACAGAGGTGTGTAAACAGTTGCGAGCGCGCTCGACTGTGCCGGTAATCATGGTTACCGCACGTGACAGTGAAATCGACAAGGTCGTGGGGCTTGAGATCGGTGCGGACGACTACGTCACCAAGCCGTACTCGTCGCGTGAACTCATAGCACGTATCCGCGCGGTCCTTCGCCGTGGCGCAGAACCCGAAATCGAATCAGCGAGCGATACCCTGCTTGAGGCCGGGCCGGTGCGCATGGACGTCGATCGGCACATTGTGCAGGTCAACGGTGCGGCAGTGACGCTTCCGCTGAAAGAGTTCGACCTCCTCGAGTACTTGTTGCGCAACAGCGGCCGGGTGCTTACCCGCGGTCAGTTGATCGACCGAGTGTGGGGTGCTGACTATGTCGGTGATACCAAGACCCTCGATGTGCACGTGAAACGGCTGCGTTCGAAGATCGAGCGGGATCCGGCGAAGCCGCGGCACCTGGTCACCGTGCGTGGACTCGGTTACAAGCTCGAGCCGTAGGCCCGGCGCATCAAGGTGCCCCGCTGATGGGAATTTGCCCGGGCCACGGACGGGGCAAATTCCCAATGGAAGGGCGAGTGTCTGGAACTGGACTAGTCGGTTGCGGTGGTAGCAGGGTGTACGGCGACCAGTCCAAGCTGGGCCCGTCGCGCGCACAACCGCGACAGCTCGCCGTACGCTTCCGCCCCGATGAGCTCGCGCAACTCCGGCCCATAGGATTTCCACACGGGCTCCGGCCCTATGTGTGCCTCGGGTGACGAAGTGCACCACCAGGAAAGGTCTGCGCCACCGGACCCCCAGCCGCGCCGATCGAACTCGGTGAGCGTTGTCTTAAGCACCTGTTCACCGTCGGGCCGGGTAATCCACTCCTGGGACCTGCGAATGGGCAGTTGCCAGCACACATCTGGTTTCAGCTCCAAGGGATGGCGATCAGTGCGCAGTGCGAGGCCGTGCAGGGCGCAGCCTGGCCCGCCGCTGAATCCGGGCCGGTTCAGGAAGATACACGCACCCTCGTGCTGCCGGGTACGCAGCGCGTCTTCGCCGTCGAGTTCGTCAGTCTCATAGATGTCGAGGTCCCCCGTCTCCGGGTTGGTGGCCTCGTTGATGTGCTGCCAGTCATCGGCGGTGAGCTCACCAGCTGCCGCTATCACCCGTTCACGGTCGTCGTCGTCCGAGAGAAAAGCTCCGTGCGAGCAACAGCCATCCGACGCGCGCCCAGGCGCGATTCCGTGGCATCCACCAGTGCCGAATACGCAGGTCCAGCTCGACAGAAGCCAGGTCAGATCAGCACAAATCAGGTGATCTGAATCTGCAGGATCAAGAAACTCGACCCACTCGCGCGGGAAATCCGGCGCGACTTCGGGCAATTTTGGGCGAGGCTGAGTCACAGCGTCAGACCGTAGCGGTCTAAGTTGGAGGTGTGCGTCTTGGGGTCCTCGATGTGGGGAGTAACACGGTCCATCTGTTGATGGTAGACGCTCATCGCGGCGGTCATCCGACTCCGATGAGCTCGACGAAGGCGGCATTGCGCCTGGCCGAGCAGATCGACAGGAACGGTAACCTGACGAGCAAGTGCGCGGATAGCCTGGTGTCGACGGTCGCGGAGTTCGCGGCCATTGCGCAGTCGTCCGGTTGCGAAGAGCTCATGGCGTTCGCGACGTCGGCGGTGCGGGACGCGCGGAACTCGGAAGCTGTCCTGGCGCGCGTGAAAGAAGAAGCAGGTGTGGCGCTCGAGGTGCTGCCGGGCGTGGAGGAAGCGCGATTGACCTTTCTGGCGGTTCGGCGGTGGTACGGCTGGAGCGCGGGCCGCATTCTGAACCTCGACATCGGTGGCGGGTCACTGGAAATCAGCACCGGCATTGATGAGGACCCCGATGCCGCGCTGTCCCTGCCGCTGGGCGCGGGACGGCTCACGAGAGAGTGGCTGCCGGAAGACCCTCCGGACAGGCGCCGGATCGCGGTTCTCCGGGACTGGCTGGATGCGGAGTTGGCTGGCGTCGCAAAACAGATTGGTCAGGCTGGTGCGCCGGATCTGGTGGTCGCGACGTCGAAAACTTTTCGCTCGCTG
Organism: Hoyosella sp. YIM 151337; assembly: GCF_026041215.1. Taxonomy (GTDB): domain Bacteria; phylum Actinomycetota; class Actinomycetes; order Mycobacteriales; family Mycobacteriaceae; genus Hoyosella. The sequence goes on along the minus strand of NZ_JAPEIQ010000031.1, from coordinate 110,033 downwards.
GCTAGGCTGACGGGAGCGGCACCGTCGTCGGCGGGGCCCCGGGTCCGGCGCGCGCTCACAGAACCCGGTTTGCGACAGATCATCGCCTTCATTTCACGGATGACGGCATCAGACCGGGCTGAACTCGAAGGCGTGAGCGCAGATCGTGCACCTCAGATCGTCGCTGGTGCACTCGTGGCGGAGGCCACGATGCGCGCGCTTTCGGTGGAGACGGTTGACATCTGCCCCTGGGCTTTGCGGGAAGGGCTCATCCTGCGCAAACTCGACACAGGGTTCATCAATGGAGCATCGAACGCATGAGAAAACGTCAGCCAGAACGGGCGGGTGCAGGGACGTGAGTGCACGCATACCGGATGCCCCACTGCGCCGAGGCCACATCAAGGTAGGTCTGTCGACCGCCTCGGTCTACCCGCAAAACACGGAAGCAGCCTTTCAGTACGCCGCTGACCTCGGCTTCGACGGTGTGGAAGTCATGGTGTGGGCGGAGCAAATAAGCCAGGACACTCAGACGATCGGCGAAATGTCGAGCAAGTACGGCGTGCCGGTGCTGTCTGTCCACGCGCCCTGCCTGCTGATTTCGCAGCGTGTATGGGGCTCGGATCCGGTTGTGAAACTCGACCGGTCCGCACAGATGGCGGCAGATTTGGAGGCGGAGACAGTGGTGGTGCATCCACCGTTCCGCTGGCAGCGCCGGTACGTCGACGGGTTCGCTGAACAGGTGGTGAACCTGGAGAAGACCACAGGCGTGCACATCGCGGTGGAGAACATGTTCCCAATGCGGGCCGACCGCCTATTCGGCAAGCGGTCACGCTCCGCGGAGCGTATGCGCGTGCGTGGAGGCGGCCCCGGCCCGGCCGTCTCGGCGTTTGCCCCGAGTTATGACCCGACCGACGTGGACCACCCCCACTACACCCTTGACCTCTCGCACACCGCAACTGCGGGAATGGATGCGCTCGCGCTCGCGGAGCGGATGGGTGAGCGTCTCGTCCACGTCCACCTCGCTGATGGTCGCGGCGCCTCAGTTGACGAGCATTTGCTGCCGGGGCACGGCACACAGCCTTGCGCGGAGGTGTGCCGGCGCCTCGCCGAGAGTGACTTCGCCGGCCAGGTGGTACTGGAAATCAGCACAAAGCATGCGCGCACTTCGGGTGAGCGCGCGATGATGCTCACCGAGGCACTGCAGTTCGCACGCACTCATTTGAGTGTTGGTGCGGACGATATCAGGCCGTCGCAGTAGGTGACGGCGGGGCGGCTGGCAAGCCGGGCGGCGAGCGTGGCAACCTACTGGCCATGACGACAATCGCGGTCATTGGTGGCGGACGTATCGGCGAGGCTCTGCTCTCTGGGCTACTGGCATCGGGCCGGGCGGCTCGCGACATTGTGGTATCCGAGAAGATGCAAGAGCGTGCCGCTGAGCTTTCGCGGCGCTTCGGAATTCGCGCCATGTCTCTGCGTGACGCGGCCGAGTCAGCAGACGTGGTGGTGGTTGCAACGAAGCCGGGCGACGTGGCGGCGGTTGTCGATGGCCTCGTCGAGGTTATGGAGGTGTCCGACCGCGAGAAGACGGTGGTGTCTCTTGCAGCAGGCTTGACGCTCGGCTGGTACGAGGCGAAGTTGCCGGCGGGCACGCCGGTCGTGCGCGTTATGCCTAACACGCCGATGCTCGTCAACGAGGGGATGTGCGTCATTTCGCCCGGCCGGTACGCAGCGGATCAGCATGTCGATGTGGTCGTCGAGTTGCTGAAACCGGTCGGTCGTGTGCTCACGGTCGGGGAGCAGATGATGGATGCGGTGACGGCTGTCTCCGGATCGGGTCCCGCTTATTTCTATCTCGTGGCGGAGGCGATGATCGACGCCGCCGTGAAGCTTGGATTCCCGCGTGACAGCGCAGCTGAGCTTGTCGTGCAAACGATGGCCGGCTCCGCCACCATGCTCCAGCGTGCGCTGGAGGACAAGGCGTCGTCGGCGACTGCGCCGAATCAGCTTCGGTACGCGGTGACGTCTCCCGGCGGCACGACGGCTGCCGGCATCGCCGCCCTCGAACAGAATGGGTTGCGCGCCAGCTTCTTTGAAGCCCTTGAAGCAGCCCGGGACCGGTCGGTCGAGCTTGGCAAGCAGTCCAACTGATAGTTACCGGTGCTAATACCACAAAAATGTTCTTGCGCCAATTAGGCACACCCGTCGCATTGTGCCCAGTTGTCCCGCTAAGCTCGATAAAGCACGCACGTGTCGACACCGCCGGAGGGGAAGCCGGCGGCGCGAGGCGGGCTGGAGGTGAGAACAACATGGCGGCGGATGACACGCCCACAACGGGTGGTACCGGATCGGATAACGTCACCCAGTCGGTATTTGGGTCGGCGAAGTTTCTGACGGTCGCTGAAGTTGCAGCGATGATGCGCGTCTCGAAGATGACGGTATATCGCTTGGTGCACGGTGGTGATTTGCCCGCGGTGCGTGTGGGACGCTCATTCCGCGTGCAGGCCCAAGCAGTCGACGACTACTTGCGCAAGTCGTATTTCGACGTGGGATAGCGGTTGGGCCGACCCTCGGTTAACAGGTTGGGCGGTATCGCCGGTAACATCGAGCCTCGGCGTGCTAGCTGACTGGCTTTGAGTCTCCATCTCATAACCGGGCCTGAGCGCCGGGCTGCGGCCCGGGCGGGCGTACTCGGCTGGCCAGCTGGTTCCATTCGGTGCGTGGAAACGCGTGCCGCAGCAGATGACGTTGAACAGAACGAGGGGCGCCCACGATGGGTTCAGTGATCAAGAAGCGACGCAAGCGCATGTCGAAGAAGAAGCACCGCAAGCTTCTGCGCCGGACGCGGGTGCAGCGTCGTAAACTCGGTAAGTGATTCGGGCCGGGGCGTGGCCAGCTGCGGCTGCCCCCGGTTCGGCGCTTTCACACATTGCTGCCCGTCACCGTCTGCGGTGGCGGGCTGATGTGTACTGTGCCGACGCGCCGAGCCGCGCACCGGCTGTGTAAAGCGTCCGTTCAACCGTTGTCTGCGCTGCGGGGATCGGATTAGGGTGGTGGTGGTGAAAACGATGTCAGCGGGGGAGAGCGACGTGGTTTCTGCGGGCGACGAGTCACATGAGGCGGGCGACCCGCAGGGCACACGAAGCGCTGAAACGGGCGATCCAGCCTCCGGCGGCGATGCACGCCCGGATGATGCCGACACACCCGCTGAAATCGGCGAGTCCGGTGACGCTACGGACCGCGCGGGTCTGCCCCGTGTCGTGCTGGTAACCGGCGCCAGCCGATTCGTTGGTGGATTTCTGACCGCCCGTCTCGCACAGCATCCGGATATCGAACGGGTGATTGCGGTGGATGCGGTGCCGCCAACCAAGGACATGCGCAGACGGATGGGCCGTGCCGATTTCGTGCGCGCTGATATCAGGAATCCGCTCATCGCAAAAGTCGTCCGCAATGCGGAAGTTGACACAGTTGTGCATCTGTCGATGTCATCGCACCCGTCACGCGCTGGAGGGCGGGCAGCGACGAAGGAAATGAACGTCATAGGTGCGATGCAGCTGCTCGCGGCATGCCAGAAATCAGCGTCGGTGAAGCGTGTGATCCTCAAGTCGTCTTCCACCATCTACGGGTCCAGTTCGAAGGATCCCGCTATGTTCACGGAAGAGATGAGCGCGCGCCGGCCACCGAGAAGCGGATACGCGCGCGATTGCCTCGACGTAGAGGGGTACACGCGCTCACTCGGCCGCCGCCGTCCAGATATCGCGACGACGATACTGCGTCTGGCACCGATTATCGGTCCGCGGCTTGAAACCGAGCTGAGCCGTTTCCTGTTGCAGCCGCTCGTGCCGACGATCTTCGGGCGGGACCCGCGCATGCAGCTGCTGCACGACGAAGACGCCCTCGCTGCGCTCGAACGCGCGACTTTGGCCGAAGTCTCCGGTACCTTCAATGTCGGGGCGGACGGCGTGGTCGCGCTCTCGCAGGCGATCCGGCGCGCGGGGGGAGTACAGGCGCCAATGTTCCCCGCTGCTTTCGCGGCGCTCTCCGGCCTCCAGAAGCGGCTTGGTTTCCACGATTACAGTTCTGACCAGTTCGATTATCTGGTCTTCGGCTGCGGCATGGATACCACTCGCATGCGAACGCAGCTCGGCTTCACTCCGCGGTGGACGACGCTGCAAGCGTTCGATGATTTTCTCCGGAGTCGAAGGGCGGCTTCGGTGGTCGATCCAGACGCAGTGCGCAGACTTGAATCGAGAGTTGTCGCCGCAGCAGCGCGGTGGGCATGAACCCAAGGGAGACGGACGACGTGGCGAAGGTAATTCCGCTACACGGCGATGGCCCTGGCCGATCTGGCCGCCGCAGCGGTGCCCGGGCGGTGCATCCGAGTCAGGATGAGTTCCTTGAGCAGCACGAGTCGGCGGACGAGTCCGATGAAACCACTGGCGCCGGCATCGCCGAACTGGGGAGCCAGCCTGACGATGATGCCGTGGCGGAGCCGGACAATGGCGGCACCGGCAACTTCGCGCTCCCGATCCCAATCCCGCTAGGCGGCGTTCGCCACAAACTCGCAGGACAGGTCGCTGAAACGGCAGCGTTTTTGCGCAAGCGGCTCACCGGTGATTATGAGGTTGACGAGTTCGGGTTTGATCAGCACCTGAACGACGGTGTGCTGCTGCCGCTCTTGCGGCCGCTGTACGAAAAGTGGTTCCGGGTTGACGTCTCCGGAATCGAGAACTTGCCTGAGCATGGGGCAGCACTTGTTGTCGCCAACCACGCCGGCGTTATTCCGATTGATGGTTTGATGACGTCAGTCGCCGTGCATGACCGGACCCCCGGCCATCGCCCAATGCGTATGCTGGCCGCCGATCTCGTGTTCGAGATGCCCGTAGTGTCGACGCTCGCGCGCAAGGCCGGGCATACGCTGGCGTGCAACCCGGATGCTGAGCGCCTGCTCCGCAACGGCGAACTCACCGCGGTGTTCCCAGAAGGCTTCAAGGGGATCGGGAAGCCATACGCAGACCGCTACAAGCTGCAGCGTTTTGGCCGTGGCGGGTTCGTGTCAGCGGCGCTTCGCACCGGCGCGCCAATTATCCCGTGCTCCATCGTCGGGTCGGAGGAGATCTACCCGAAAATCGCGGACCTCAAGCTGCTGGCCAGGCTGCTTGGCCTGCCGTATTTCCCGGTCACGCCGCTTTTTCCGATGCTCGGTCCAATCGGCGCTATCCCGCTTCCGACGAAGTGGCATATCGTTTTCGGGGAGCCGATTGACACCCAGCAATACGGGAGCGCATCGGCTGAGGACCCCATGGTGGTATTCGATCTCACCGACCAGGTGCGTGAAACGATCCAGCAGACGCTGTACCGAGTGCTGGCCAACCGCCGCAATATCTTCCTCGGCTAGGCCAGCGGAGTTTCTGGCTCGGGCGCGAAGGCGCGCTCAGTGCTGCGCCTTCGCTTCGGCCCGCCGACTCAAGACCGCCGCCGCGGTGCCGCCAAGTGCGCCGAGCGCAAGAGCCGTGGGAATGCCGATCTTCGCGGCTTTACGACCGGTGCGGAAATCCCGGATCTCCCAGCTGCGTGCTTTCGCCACCTCGCGCAAATCTGAATCCGGGTTGATCGCCACGGCCGTGCCCACAGCCGTGAGCATGGGCATGTCGTTGAAGCTGTCGGAGTAGGCGGTGCACCGCCGCAGGTTGAGCCCCTCACGGGCGGCAAGGGCTCGCACCGCGTGGGCTTTGCCCCGGCCGTGCAACAGGTCACCGACGAGCCGGCCAGTGAACCGGCCATCCCGGCTCTCGAGAACGGTGCCTAAAGCGCCGGTGAGGCCGAGGCGCTTCGCGATTACCTGGGCTAGTTCCACGGGGGTAGCGGTCACGAGCCACACCTGCTGCCCGGCGTCAAGATGCATCTGCGCCAGTGCCCGCGTGCCGGGCCACACTTTGTCAGCGATGAGTTCGTCGTAGATTTCCTCACCCAGCTGCGTGAACTCGGCTGTTGAACGGCCGGAGATGAACGCGAGGGCCTTTTCCTTGCCGCTCGCGACGTCTTTGCTGTTCTCGCGCCCCGTCAGCCGGAACTTCAGCTGCTGCCAGCCGAAGCGCGCCATGTCGGAAACAGCGATGTATTTCCGCGCTGCGAGCCCGCGCGCGAAATGGATCGACGATGCCCCGGCGACCATCGTGTTGTCGACATCGAAAAATGCAGCGGCGGTGAGATCCCTCGGGACAGCGGCTTCAGGGCCTTCAGCAGCTTCATATTCAGCTTCGTGCAGGGCATGAGCAGCTTCAGCGCTCGCCTCACCGGCGATATTTGCCAGTCGCTCAGCCAGGCTCATTCCAAAGGGCCTGCGCGCCTCCCACCTATTGCGCATCCACTCCGAACTTGTGCTCAGAAACCCTGAACGCTCTGGCACGTCCACCTCCCGCGTCGCCGCATCTCTCCACCACACTAGACGCAGGACATTCCCGCCACACGCCAATATGCCCGCCTGTGGCCCGATCCACTTCCCGGCACCGATTATCCTGCTGCGGTGGACACATCTCCTCATCAGTACACGAGTGGCCGCGACGCTTCACAGGCGCCGGTAGTACTCCTCACGCGGGCGGGATGCGCCGCGTGCGAGCGGGCGCAGCGAGTACTCGGGGACTTGCAACGCACTGTGAATTTCGAATTCGCTGTTGTGGACGTCGACGACGAGGCCGAGCATGACCCCGATCTGCGCGCAGAGTACGGTGATCGCCTGCCGGTCGTTCTCCTACATGGCGTAGAACACAGTTACGGCGACGTGGATGTACCAAGGTTGCGCGCCGACCTGGCAAAGTGAGGTTCACCTTATATTCCGGCCGGTCAGTGCCCGATTCGGTGAAGTTGGTAGACGGCATAGCAAACCGTTACGGTTAGGTGAACAGTGCGTCGGGTTTACTGTGTTGAGCAGTGATCCACTGGCTGGCGAGGAGCCTTCGAAGTGAGGGAACACGATCTGTCCGAGCGGCGTTGCCGTGTGAGTGCGAACGCGTATTCCTCGTGTCCGTGGTTCGGCATGAGCGCCCGTCTCGTCTTGGGATCGGATCGGTGATGACGCTGTGAGTGTCTTGTTGTTGGGGGTTTCCCACCGGAGCGCGCCCGTGCCCGTGCTTGAGCGCGTCGCCATTTCCGACCCCGACCGGCCAAAGATGCTGGACAGGATACTCACGTCGCCGCATGTGTCTGAGGCAATGGTTGTCTCCACATGCAACCGGGTCGAGATCTACGCCGTCGTCGATGCGTTTCACGGCGCCCTGGCGGATCTCACGACGTTACTGACTGACCATTCCGGCCTGGGGCTGAGCGAACTAACCCGCCACATGTACGTGCGGTACAGCGAAGCCGCGGCTGAACATCTCTTCGCGGTCGCGAGTGGACTCGATTCCATCGTCGTCGGTGAACAGCAAATTCTTGGCCAGATCCGGTCGGCTTACGCGGAGGCAGACGCCCACAATACAGTTGGCCGTACACTGCATGAGTTGGCTCAGCAGTCGCTGCGCGTCGGCAAGCGTGTGCACACCGAAACCGGGATCGATGCCGCTGGCGCGTCGGTGGTCTCCGTAGCGCTCGACCGCGCTTCTCGTGTGCATGGTGAACTCGCTGGCCGCACCGCTGCGGTCATCGGCGCTGGGGCTATGGCTGGGCTCGCGGTGGCTCATCTGACGCGTGCCGGCGTCGACGAAATATTGGTCGTCAACCGCACGCTGGAACGGGCACAGAACTTGGCACGCACAGCATCCGACAGTGGTGTGCGCGCCACGGCCCTGCACTGGGACCGCATTGTCGAGGCCCTGGGTGCCGCGGACGTCGCGGTCACGTGCACTGGGTCGGTGGGGGCCGTCGTGCACCTGGCGGATGTGCATCACGCGATCAGCGATCGCAAGGACCGTGCTCTGGTGCTTTGCGACCTTGGACTCCCGCGGGACGTGGATACCGCCGTCTCGGGTTTGCCGGGTGTGCACGTGCTTGATATGGAGACACTTCAGCGCGATCCAGGTGCTGGCGCGGCAGCCTCGGACGCCGATGCAGCCCGGCGCATCGTCGCCGAGGAACTCGCTGCGTACCTTGACGGACAGCGGCTTGCGGAGATCACCCCGACCGTTGCCGCGCTCCGCCGCCGCGCTGCGGAAGTAGTACAAGCGGAACTGATGCGGCTCGATTCTAAGCTGCCAGGGTTGAGTGACGGCGACCGCGGTGAGGTTGCGAATACAGTGCGCCGCGTTGTCGACAAACTGCTGCACGCACCGACCGTCCGCGTGAAGCAGCTGGCGTCGGCCCCAGGCGGGGATTCCTACGCGCAAGCCCTCAGGGAGCTGTTCGAGCTCAGCCCTGTGACAGCTGAGGCTGTGACCGCAACGATGGAGACAGTCGCGGGCGCGCTTGCGGACGACCACACGGCTGCAACTCTCAGTGCGCTCGACCCGGCTTTCGGTAAGGGCGCGCCGAATGCATGATGGTCGAACACCCCTGCGCATTGGGACGCGGGGGAGTGTGCTCGCTATGACTCAGGCCGGGACCGTGCGTGACGCGGTAATCGCGGCCGGTTACCCCGCCGAGCTCACGATTATTCGCACAGCAGGTGACCTCAGCGCGGAACCTGTGGAAAAGATCGGCGTGGGCGTGTTCACGGCGGCGGTGCGGGATGCGCTGGCAGCCGGTGAAGTCGACGTCGCTGTGCATTCGTATAAGGACCTGCCTACCGCAGCGGATGAGCGGTTCACTCTTGCTGCGATCCCGCCGCGTGAAGATCCGCGGGATGCGCTTATCTCGCGCGACCACAAGGTGCTCGGTGAGTTGCCTGTCGGCTCCCTCGTCGGCACGTCAGCCCCCCGGCGGGCTGCTCAACTCAGGGCGCTTGGCCTAGGACTCGAGATCGTTCCGCTGCGCGGCAACATTGATACGCGAATCGGCAAGGTGACCTCCGGTGAGCTAGACGCCGTGGTGCTCGCGCGCGCGGGCCTCGCCCGCGTGGGACGGCTCGCCGAGGTAGCAGAAGCGCTCGATCCCGTACAGATGCTGCCCGCGCCCGCGCAGGGCGCCCTCGCGGTGGAATGCCGCGCCGCTGATACCGAGATCGCTGAAATTCTCGCGAAACAAGACGATCGGGAAACGCGTGCCGCGGTCGAGGCTGAGCGTGCTCTGCTCGCCGAACTCGAAGCCGGGTGCACCGCCCCAGTAGGCGCGCTTGCAGACATCGTCGAATCCCTCGACGATGACGGCGTTATCCACGAAGAATTGTTCCTCCGCGCGTGCGCCGCCGCGCTCGACGGGTCACGCGTTATTCGCGCGTCACGCACGGGCAGTGTGGACAAAGCGGCCGAAATCGGCCAAGAACTCGCTCGTGAACTGCTTGACTTAGGCGCACGTGAACTGATGCCTGCTGCGGTGGCGTCAGATTCCGGACCGTCTGGGTAACCCGAGAAACCTCAGCCTGCCCGTGTGACAAGTTTTGCGACCTGACTGGAGAATCGCCGATGAGCCGAGCACCAAAGAGCACACCAGGCCGGATCCTCTTCGTCGGATCTGGCCCCGGTGATCCGGCTCTTCTGACGCTGCGCGCCAAGCAGGTGCTGGAATCCGCCACGATCGCGTTCACCGACACGGACGTCAGTGACGCTGTATCCGCGCTCGTTGGATTGTGTGTATGCGACGGCGACGACGTGTCCCCAGAGGTTCGGCCCGCGCTCGGTGACCCTGCCGAGGTGGCCAAGACGCTGATCGCTGAGGCCCGGAAGGGCCGGGACGTCGTGCGGCTAGTCTCTGGCGATCCGATGACAACCGACTCCGTACTATCGGAGATCACCGCAGTAGCCCGCACGCAAGTGCAGTTCGAGGTTGTTCCCGGTTTAGCTCCGGCGGCCGCGATTCCCGCGTACGCCGGAATGCCGCTCGGTGCCGGCCACACCGAAGCTGACGTGCGGGGGGATGTGGACTGGGCGGCCCTCGCGTCGGCGCCGGGCCCGCTTGTGCTGCACGCTACGTCAAGCCACCTCGCGGAGATGGCGAGCGCACTGGTCGAGCACGGGCTTGCGCCGCAGACGCCCGCAGCGATCACGGTATTCGGTACCACCTGCAAGCAGCGCACCATCGAGGCGACGCTCGCCACGCTGAACGCATCCGGATCCGAACTCAACGGCTCGCTCGTCGTGACGGTCGGCAAGGTTGTGGAGGCACGCAGCAAAATGTCGTGGTGGGAAAACCGCGACCTCTACGGCTGGACGGTGCTTGTGCCCCGCACGAAGCAGCAGGCTGGCGAGATGAGCGACCGGCTGGTGAGCTACGGCGCCATCCCGATCGAGGTTCCCACGATTTCGGTGGAACCCCCCCGCAGCCCCGCGCAGATGGAACGCGCTGTGAAAGGCCTCGTCGACGGCCGCTACCAGTGGGTGGTATTCACGTCCACCAACGCGGTAAAGGCCGTATGGGAGAAGTTCGAGGAGTTCGGACTCGACGCTCGCGCGTTCTCCGGAGTGAAGATCGCGTGCGTAGGGGAGGCGACTGCGGATAAAGTCCGATCTTTCGGCATCACCCCAGAACTCGTGCCCTCTGGTGAACAGTCAAGCCTCGGTTTGCTTGCAGATTTCCCGCCGCACGACGACATCCTGGATCCTGTCGACCGAGTGCTGCTGCCACGGGCTGACATCGCCACCGAAACGCTCGCCGAGGGATTGCGTGAGCGCGGCTGGGAGATCGACGACGTCACCGCCTACCGGACAGTCCGCGCCTCACCGCCACCGGCGGAGATCCGCGAAATGATCAAGACGGGCGGCTTCGACGCGGTGCTGTTCACGTCGTCGTCGACGGTACGGAACCTTGTGGGAATCGCTGGCAAGCCGCATCAGCGCACAATCGTGGCATGTATTGGCCCAAAAACGGCGGAGACGGCGATCGAGTTCGGGTTGCGTGTGGACGTGCAGCCGGACGCCGCACAGGTCGGACCGCTAGTGGACGCGCTGGCGGCACACGCCGCCCACTTGCGCGCTGAAGGGCTTCTGCCGCCGCCGCGCAAACGTTCCCGCGCCCGGCGCTGATATTGCCGGAGACGCTGATGTTTCCTGCTGAGCGCCCGCGGCGGCTACGCACCACCCCGGCGATGCGGCGATTGGCCGCCGAGACACAGGTACAGGCCCGCGACCTCGTTTTGCCGATGTTTGTGGCGGATGAGAACACCACACCGCGTCCTATTAGTTCAATGCCAGGCGTGTACCAGCACACGATGGATTCCCTGCGCCGCGCCGCAGCGGACGCCGTGGACGCGGGTGTCGGCGGGCTCATGGTATTTGGGGTGCCCGATCCTGATGACAAGGATCCGCAAGGCCGCGCTGGTATCGATCCGGACGGCGTGTTAAACCGCGCTTTACGTGCGCTGCGCGCGGACCTCGGGGATGACACCGTGCTGATGGCTGACACCTGTCTCGATGAATTCACTGACCACGGGCATTGCGGTGTGGTGGCCGATGACGGTTCGATCGATAACGATGCCACGCTCGACCTGTATCAGCAGATGGCGGTCGCGCAGGCTGAGGCTGGTGCTCACGTGGTGTCGCCGAGCGGGATGATGGACGGCCAAGTCGCCGCTATCAGGCTGGCGCTCGACACACACGGACATCACAACACCGCCATCCTCGCGTACTCGGCGAAGTATTCGTCGGCGCTGTATGGACCCTTCCGTGACGCTGTCGGATCCAGCCTGCAAGGCAACCGGGCGACCTATCAGCAGGACAGTGCGAACGCGCGAGAATCACGGCGAGAAGTACTTCTCGACCTCGAAGAGGGCGCGGATATGGTGATGGTGAAACCGGCCATGCTGTATCTCGATGTCCTCCGCGAAGCGGCTGAACTGTCTACGGTGCCAGTCGCGGCGTACCAGGTGTCTGGTGAATATTCGATGATCGCGGCGGCCGCTGAACGCGGCTGGATTGATCGCGAGCGTGCAATCACAGAATCGCTTACCTGTATCAAGCGGGCAGGCGCAGACTTCATTTTGACGTATTTCGCTGACGTCGCAACCGGTCTGCTCGAGCGATGAGTGCTATGAACGAGCAGCGCGATCAGGCACGGGACAACGGTGAGTCACTGTTTCCGCAACCCCCGGGCTCGCCTGAGCCCGCTGGGCATTCGCCCGCAGAAGCTTCGCCACAGCCGCCACGCGACCCTGCTCAGAATACGAAGCAAGGCGCGGCCGTCCCACCGCCTCATGATGTCGTCACCGCGTTTCAGTTGTGGGTGGCGGTTGTTGCACTCGGCGTACTGATTGTTCCGGTGCGGATGATCGGAATGGTGCTGAATATCGATGACACCACCGCGATGTTTATGGATCAGGTGGAGCAGCAGGCCGCGCTAGATTTGACCTACGATCAGGCACGGTTATGGTCCTACGTGATTGTGGGCGTTGCGGGTCTGCTGTTGTTGTTGCTGTTCGGTGTGCTGCTGCTGATCGCGTACGCGATGCGCCGGGGCAAGCAGTGGGCGCGCGTGATGCTAACCGCGATAGCGGTTGTTCTGGTGGTGTTCGCGGTACCGTCGCTCTTCGGGAGCGGTGCGGGCGGGGGCGTCACCGGATTCGCAGATTCAGCGCTGGGAATTGTCCAGGCCGTCCTGGCCGCTGGCACGGTTGTCCTGATGCACCGCGACGAATCGAATCGCTACTTCATGCGGGGGAGAATGAATGCACAGCGGTGAGCGCCGGCCGGCCCTGGTGACAGCCGCGTACTCGCTTTGGCTTGTGGGCGCCGTCGTCTGCGTGTACATGGGGGTCGTGTATCTCTTCGTCAGTGAGGACACGCTGGTCGCGGCGCGAGATGAACTCAATGACCCGGGCGGACTTGCGAACCTGCTCCGGATGTACGGCGGTATCGCCCTGGCCTCCGGGATTATGATCGGCGCCCTAAGCGGTTTCGTGCGGAAAGGCAATCCACGAGTGCGCCGCTCGCTGGTCGCGTTTTCGATCGTGCTCGCGTTGTTTCAAACCGCAACGATTGCGATTTCAGGCCTCTACGCGGTGATTATTGTTATCTGCGTGATCGCCGCATCAGTGCTGGTGTATCGACCCGCAGCGAAGCCCTGGTTCGACCGATGAACAGTGACATCGTTTTCATCGAGCCGGGCGCTCAATGGCGGGCTCTGCTGTTCGTCCCGATCTTTTGTCTCGCCGGCATCGTCGCGGAGATCTGGATGGGCGGGCCGGTGCACTGGTTGGGGTGGGCCATTGCAGCAACACTGCTGACGAGTGTGGTGGCGTGGCAGGTTTATGCTGCCCGCGCGCATTTGCGGGTGGAGCTGACCATCGGCCACCTGCGGCAAGGGGCTGAAACGCTGGCTCTCGACGATGTCGAAGACGTGCTGCCGTCTGCCGATGACGACCCGAAGCTTGCGGCGCAATGGCAGTCCGCCCGGGCGCTGGGAGAACTGCACGGCGTGCCCCGCAGGCGCACAGGAATCGGTTTGCGGCTGCGATCAGGGACTGTCGTGCAGGCGTGGGCGCGTGACCACGCTACGCTGCGGGCGGCCTTACAGCAGGTGCTGGCGGTGCCGTGATGGCGCGCGCGTCGATGGGGTTCTGTCTCGCGGTGCTGCTGTTCGGTGCGGCGGCGGTGAGCTGGTTCCGCGGTGTGGACACGCGCGTCGAAGATTTCTCCGACCTTGGGCTGGGGGCGCAGGAGATCACCTGGTATTCCGGGCCGTGGCTGACGCTCGCGGCGTTGTGCACGGCGGCGGGCAGCCTCGCGCTCATATGGGGTGTGCGGCGCGTCAGCGGCCGGAGTCACGCCTCGTAAACTACGAGGCGTGACTGGTGCTTGGGAGTTCTGGATCGACCGCGGTGGCACATTTACCGACATCGTCGCGCGCACCCCGGAAGGGAAGATAGTCACCCACAAGCTGCTGTCGGAAAACCCGGCCCGCTATCAGGATGCTGCGGTTGCAGGTATTCGCACGCTCCTCGGAGGCGGGCCAGATGAGCCAGTGGATCCCACGGAGGTGTCCGCCATCCGGATGGGCACGACGGTAGCGACCAACGCCCTCCTAGAGCGCAAGGGGGAACGCACAGCGCTGGTGATTACCCGCGGGTTCCGCGATGCGCTGCGCATTGGATATCAGAACCGCCCACAGATTTTCGCGCGACACATCGATGTGCCGGAGCCACTGTATGAGCGTGTGATCGAAGTGGACGAGCGCGTCGCCGCGGACGGGACAGTGCTGCGAGACGCCGATCTCGACGCGTTGCGCCCGGAGCTCGAGCGCGCGTATGACGACGGGATCAGAGCCGTCGCAGTCGTGTGCCTGCACAGCCATCTCTATCCAGCGCACGAAGACGCGATCGGTGAACTTGCCCGCGCCACCGGATTCGGCCAGGTGTCATGTTCAGCGGAAGTAAGTCCGTTGATGAAAGTAGTGCCCCGCGGTGACACCGCTGTGGTGGATGCGTATCTTTCACCAATCCTGCGGCGCTATGTACAACAAGTCCACGATCAAACCGCGGGCGTGCCGCTGATGTTCATGCAATCCAACGGCGGGCTCGCCGAGGCCGACCACTTCCGTGGGAAAGATGCGATTCTCTCGGGACCAGCGGGTGGCATCGTCGGTATGGTCCGAATGTCTCAGATGGCCGGATTCGACAAGGTCATCGGGTTCGACATGGGTGGAACATCGACAGACGTGTCCCACTACGCAGGCCACCTTGAGCGCGTCTTCTATACCAATGTGAGCGGGGTGCGGCTGCGGGCACCGATGCTCTCGATTAATACCGTCGCTGCTGGCGGCGGTTCGATCCTTCACTTTGACGGCAGCCGGTACCGTGTCGGCCCCGACTCGGCTGGCGCGAACCCGGGGCCCGCCTGCTACCGCAACGGTGGCACCCTCGCCGTCACAGACGCGAATGTGATGCTTGGCCGGATCCAGCCCGCGTTCTTCCCGAACGTGTTCGGCGAGAATGGTGATCAGCCGATCGATGCGGCTGTTGTCCGCCGCGCCTTCAGCGAACTGGCCGAAGAAATCGCCGCGCACACCGGTGATCAGCGTTCTCCGGAGCAGGTCGCCGAGGGTTTTCTCGAGATTGCTGTTGCGAACATGGCGAATGCGGTCAAGAAGATCAGTGTGCAGAAGGGTCGCGACATCACCCAGTACACACTGACCACATTCGGCGGCGCGGGCGGTCAGCACGCGTGCGCGGTCGCCGACTCGCTGGGTATCAACACTGTGCTGGTACCGCCGATGGCGGGCGTTCTCTCCGCGCTGGGTATTGGCCTCGCTGATGTCACGGCCATGCGCGAACAAGCCGTCGAACTCCCGCTCACAGCGGAGTCTTCGGACGAACTGGAAACGGTTGCCCGTGAACTCGCGGAAGCCGCCCGCGCGGAGGTCGAAGCGGACGGAGTCGCCGCGGACCGCATCCGTGTCGAGCGCCGCGCCCACGTGCGTTACGACGGCACCGATACGACGGTCGACGTCGAATTGCGCGGCATCGATGCGATGGTGGAGGATTTTGAGGCCCAGCACCGCACAATGTACTCGTTCCTCATGGATCGGCCGCTGATTGTGGAAGCGCTGTCCGTCGAGGCTATCGGACTGACCGAACAACCAGATCTGAATCAAGCCGGTGTTTCAGCGTCGTCTCGCGGGTCAGGTGAACCGGATGACACCGTCGACATGTACTGCGATGGCTCGTGGCGCGGCGTCCCACTGTGGCGCCGCGACGCGCTTGTCCCCGGTGAAAAAGTCGCTGGTCCGGCGCTCATCACCGAAGAGCTTTCGACCACGGTGGTGGACGCGGGCTGGCAAGCAGAGATTACAGACGCAGGGCACGTGGTTGCCCGTCGAGTGACACCGCGGCAGGCGGCGAGTGTTGGCGAGGAAGCTGACCCGGTCCAGCTGGAAATCTTCAACAACCTTTTCATGTCCATTGCAGAGCAGATGGGCACCCGGCTCGAGGCCACCGCGCAGTCGGTGAACATCAAGGAGCGGCTGGACTTCTCCTGCGCGCTATTCGACCCCGAGGGCAACCTCATAGCGAACGCGCCGCACATTCCCGTCCATCTCGGGTCGATGGGGCTAAGTGTGAAAGAGGTGATCAACCGCCGTACCGGCGCGGAACAAATCAAGCGGGGTGATGTCTATGCCGTGAACGATCCGTACCACGGCGGCACCCACCTGCCTGATATCACGGTCATCACGCCGGTCTTCGCGGACGACCGGGACGACGTGCTCTTTTACGTCGCGTCACGCGGGCACCACGCGGAAATTGGCGGGATCACGCCTGGGTCCATGCCCGCAGGCAGCCGAGACATCCGCGAGGAAGGCGTACTGTTCGACAACTGGGAGCTCGTATCCGGTGGCAGGTTCCGCGAAGACGAGACGATTCGCCACCTCACTGAGGCGGCGTACCCCTCGCGGAACACCGCAACGAACATTGCTGATCTGCGCGCGCAGATATCCGCCAATCAGAAGGGCGTTGACGAAGTCGGGCTGATGATCGAGCACTACGGCATCGAGGTTGTGCACGCTTACATGCGTCACGTCCAGGCCAACGCTGAGGAGTCGGTGCGCCGGGTCATCGACTCGCTGCATGACGGTGAGTTTCGGTACGAGATGGACAGTGGGGCGGTGATCAATGTGCGTGTCGCGGTCGACCGCGTGGCGCGCGAAGCGACGATCGACTTCGCTGGCACCTCCGCGCAGTTGCCGTCCAATTACAATGCACCGTCGTCGGTGGCTAACGCGGCGGTGCTGTACGTCTTCCGCACGCTGATCGACGACGATATCCCGCTCAACGATGGCTGTCTGGCGCCCCTGCACATTGTCATCCCGGCAGGATGCTTTCTTGCCCCGGAGTATCCCGCGGCGGTCGTTGCGGGGAACGTCGAGACGTCACAAGCGATCACCGGTGCGCTCTACGGCGCGCTCGGTGTGCAGGCTGAAGGCTCAGGAACGATGAACAACGTGACGTTCGGAAACGCCGATCACCAGTATTACGAGACGGTCAGCTCTGGATCTGGAGCGGGGGACGGGTTTGACGGGACGGCGGTCGTACAGACCCACATGACGAATTCTCGTCTGACCGACCCAGAGGTCCTGGAGTGGCGGCTCCCGGTGGTGCTCGAGGAGTTCGCGATCCGTGCGGGCAGCGGAGGAGCGGGCCGCTGGCGCGGCGGTGACGGAGCTGTTCGGCGACTGCGATTCACGCAACCGGTGACGGTCAGCACGCTGTGCGGCCATCGCCGCGTAGCGCCGTACGGAATGGCGGGCGGCGAGGCGGGCGCACTCGGTGAAAACAGCGTAGAGCGTGCCGACGGCACGGTCGAGCAATTGCCTGGCGCCGGATCCACCGAGTTGTCCGCCGGCGACGTACTGGTGATAAAGACACCAGGTGGTGGTGGTTACGGCGCGCCCTAAAGCAGCTGACGCGGTCACACCACCGCTGAGGTCTGACGGCTTCCCGCGAGTCGGCACAGGATGTAGATCACGAACGAAATACTCGTGACGAACACAGAGACTGGTACGCCCGGGGCGAGCGACAGAATGATCCCGCCGACCGCCGCAGTCTGCGCGAAAAGCAAGGCCAGCAGCGTGATTTTCAGCGGGTCAGCGGTGACGCGTGAGGCCGCGGCGGCGGGTGTCACGAGCAGGGACAGCACTAGCAGTGCTCCGACAATCTGCACGCCGATCGAGACCGCTAGTCCGACGAGTACTGCGAAGACCACCGTGAGGAAGCGCACCGGCACCCCGCGCGCCGCGGCGACCTCGGGATCCGTACTCGCGAAGAGTAGCGGCCGGTACACCGTCACGAGCGCGACTAGGACGATGCCAGCGGTGATGACGAGAAGGTGTAACCCCGCAGTGTTGACGGTGACGACTTGACCGACCAGTAGCGCGAACTGGTTAACCGTACGGTCCGGGTTGAGCCAGAGGAATAGCACTGCAAGACCCAGCCCGAACGACAAGATCACGGCGATCACCGCGTCACGCTCGCGGGAGCGCGCCCCGAGGATGCCGAACAGGAGGGCCGCGGCAACCGATCCGGCGATTGCCCCCACTCCCACGCTGAGTCCGAGGAGCAGTCCGCCCGCCGCACCCATGACCGACAGTTCGCTGGTGCCGTGAACTGCGAACGACATCTGACGGCTGACGATGAGCGGCCCCAGCACACCCGCGAGAAGGCCGAGGATCGCGCTCGCGATCAGTGCGTGCTGAACGAAAGACCGGCCCAGGAGGTCAGCTGTCGTCCCGAAGTCAAGGAACCGGACCCAGAAATCGCTCATGACGGCTCCGGATATTGTGCCTGTGGATGGTGTTCCTGCCCAGCCCGGCCAAGCACGTCGATACTGTCGCCAGTACCGACGACCACGATCCGGTTGCGCACCCGGATCACCTCCACGTCGGTGCGATAAAGCTCGGAGAGTACCTCGGCGGTCATGACCTCAGACGGCGGCCCGATGCGGAAACGGCCGTCCACGATGTAAAGGACGGTATCGACCATCGACAAGATGGGGTTGATTTCGTGCGTCACGAACAGCACGGCGGTATCGGCGAGGTGACGGCGCGCGTCGATCAATTCGGCGACCTTGCGCTGACTAGCCAAATCCAGGCTGAGCAGCGGTTCATCACAAAGGAGAACGCCAGGATCGGACACGAGCGCTTGTGCTACGCGAAGGCGTTGTTGTTCGCCTCCAGAGAGCCGTCCGACAGGCGCATCGGCGTAACTGGTCGCGCCGACCGCATCGAGTGCTTCACGGATTCTCTCGTCACGCTCACGCCGTTTCCGCGGCGAAAGTGTGAGGCCCCAGTGGTGACCGGAGAGACCGAGGCCGACGAGGTCTCGGCCGCGCAAGGTAAGGCCGCGGTCGAGGGTTTTCTGCTGCGGTATGTAGCCAATGCGGCTGTCGCCGGTGCGCACAGCGCCGCCGAAGGTCGTGACCGCGCCTGCGCTGAGTGACTGCAGACCGAGCAGGACCGTGAGAAGACTGGTTTTGCCGGAACCGTTCGGCCCGAGGATCGCCACGAACTCACCGGGCGCGACGTCGAGATCGAGTCCCTCCCACAGGGCGCGGGCGCCGAAACGCAAGGCAGCGCCCCGCAGCGACACAACGGGTCGCTGCGGGGCGTGATCACTCGCTGAGGACTCAGGGTGGTGCGTCATACCTCGCTCAGCACGCGCTCAAACTCGTCGAGGATGGAGTGCATCCATTCAAAATAATCCATTCCGGCGGGGAGTGACTCCGTGACTTCGATGACCGGAACATCGTTCTCGGCGGCAATGGTGCGCATCTGCTGAGTTGTGGGTGATTCCGTCTGGGCGTTGTAGATGAGTGCCTGGGCAGAACCGTCGGTCAGGAGATCGGTGAACTGCGCGGTCACTGCTGCGGACGGATCGGTCCCGTGCTCAACCGCAGTGGTGAACTCGAAAGGTGCGATATCGGTGATACCAAGTTCCTCGAGCAGGTATTCGGTGAGCGGTTCGGTTTGCGCCACATCAATACCCTCAGTGGTCTCCCGGACCTCGCCAGCACGGTCTTCGAGTTCTTCGATGCGCTCCGCGGTCTCGTCAGCGTTCGCCTGGTAGGTGTCGGCGTTATCCGGGTCGAGTTCGCTCAGTTCGCGTGCGATCGCGTGCGCGACGTCGCTCACGATGTGGAAGTCGTACCAGACGTGTTCGTTCGCGCCTGAGTGGTCGTGGCCGTGTCCGTGGCCGTGGCCGTCAGCGTCCTCGTGCCCGCCAGCACCGTGAGCACCTTCGGCACCGTGATCGTCACCCTCGTCATGGTGGTGGTCAGCTTCGCTGCCACTTTCGTGCTGTTCAGTAGCACCGTGCTCGCCTTCGCCAGCACCATGGCCGTCCTCGTCGTGGTGGTCGTCGTCGTGGTGGTCGTCGTCGTGGTGCACGGTACCGTGGTTGACGAGAATTTCGTAGGCGTTCACCGAACGCGGCGCCGGTGTGGTGGACTCGAGAATGTCCTGCACGAATTGGTCGTATCCGCCGCCGTTGAAGACCACAAGGCTCGCGTCCTGTACGGTCGCGACGTCGCTGGGTGTGCTTTCGTAGTGGTGGGGATCGATCGCGGGATCGCTGATCAGCGTCTCGATGGTGACGGCGTCACCGCCGACATGCCGCGCGATGTCCGCCCAGACATTGGTGCTGGCGACCACCGTTACGGCTGTTTCCGCTTGGGCTCCGGTTCCGGTATTTCCAGTGTCGTCGTTTCCACACGCTGCCAGGCCGAACGCGGCGAGGCTGAGTCCGGAAACGATCACACCGGCAGTTCGCACTACACGCACGAATCCCCCTGAAAGGTTGAAATGGTAACGGTTTCCATCGCAGTCTAGCGGGTTTGCCGAAACGCCCAAATCGGCGGTGTGCCCCGGTGCTGGTACTCGCGCATGGGTACCGCTACCGTCCTCATATGCCCCGGTCACCTCGGCCCCGGCGGCGTGCCACCTTGGCATCGCTGGCGGCAGAACTCAAGGTCTCGCGGACGACCGTGTCCAACGCCTACAATCGCCCGGACCAGCTCTCGCCTGAGCTGCGTGAACGGGTCTTGGCGGCCGCAAAGGAATTGGGCTACCCCGGGCCGGATCCGGTTGCTCGTTCACTGCGTACCCGAAAAGCCGACACTATCGGGTTGCTGCTGGACCAGCCACTGA
This sequence comes from Hoyosella sp. YIM 151337, assembly GCF_026041215.1. Taxonomy (GTDB): domain Bacteria; phylum Actinomycetota; class Actinomycetes; order Mycobacteriales; family Mycobacteriaceae; genus Hoyosella. Next base: position 89,402 of record NZ_JAPEIQ010000031.1, on the reverse strand, counting down.
GCTATTCGTTCCGTGATCCCGCGGCGGTTGAGTTCGTCGCGGGGCTAGCCGACGCGTGTGACGCGGCGGGCAAGTCGCTACTGATCGTGCCCGCGGGCCCTGAGCGTGACGCCGAACAGGCGGCCGCCGCGGTACAGCGTGCGGGCGTCGACGGGTTCGTCGTGTATTCGGTAGCTGCGGATGACCCCTACCTCAGCGCCGCCCTGGAACGGCAGCTGCCTGTGGTGATCTGTGATCAGCCGCTCGATGTGCCGGGGACCTCCCGCGTGGGAATCGACGACTACGGTGCCATGCATGCCCTCGCCGGTGCCGTGCTCAGCGCCGGGCACACCCGAATCGGGATCATTTGTATGCGTCTTGGCCTCGATGATCGCAATGAGCTTGTCGGCCGCGAACGCGCTGAGACCGCCCCGCTGCCGGTGCAGAGTGCACGTATCCGGGCGATCCTGGACGCTGCTGACGCTGCGGGCAACGTGTCCGTCTCGATCTCGGAACGGTCAGTGCATTCCCGTGACGCGGGGTACAGCGCGGCGGGGGAGCTGTTGTCGGAGGACACGTCGATCACCGCCCTCATGTGCACTACTGACGTTCTCGCTCTGGGCGCGCTCACCTATGCGCGCGACAACGGCATCAGTGTGCCCGCTGCGCTCTCCGTTACTGGATTTGATGGCATACCGGAGGGCAAGCGCGCTGGCCTCGCAACGGTGGCGCAACCCTCGGCGCTGAAGGGCCGCCGCGCGGGTGAACTCTTGATTAGCTATAGCCCAGATCGACTCACCGTGGAAATGCTGCCGACGATGCTGTCGGGCGCGGCAACCTTGGGGCCCTCACGCGGGCGCTGAAAGAAGCTGGGCGCAGCGCAGCAGTCCAATATGGCTGTACGCCTGCGGGTGATTGCCCAGCGCGCGTTCAGCGACCGGATCGTACTCTTCGCTCAACAGCCCAGTCGGTCCCGCAGCGGTCACGAGCTGCGTAAACAACGCCTCAGCCTGTGCTCGCTGCCCCACAAGCAAATACGCCTCAACCAGCCACGCAGCGCACAGATGGAAGCCGCCTTCACCGCCAGGCAAGCCATCGTCGTGATGGTAGCGGTACACCGTCGAGCCGCTGCGCAGCTCGGCTTCGGTGGCCACCACAGTCGCGGCAAAACGTTCGTCCGAGGGGTCGATCAATCCGGAGAGTCCGATGTGCAACGTGGCGGCGTCGAGGTCGGTGCCGTCGTAAGCGGCGGTGAAGGACCGTACTTCATCACTCCAGCCTTTGTCACACACCTGCTTCTGTATGACGTCGCGCAGCGTTTTCCACCCGAGTGGGACGGGGAAGCTGAACTTCTCAGCGAGTTTCAGCGCCCGGTCAACGGTGACCCAGCACATCACCTTCGAATAGACGTGGTGGCGCGGGGCGCCGCGGATCTCCCAGATGCCGTTGTCGGGCTCGGACCAGCGCCGCTCGACCGCGGCAACCATCGCGCGGACGAGTTCCCACTCACGTGCGGAAATGGCCTCCTCATGCCCGGCTTTGATTCGGGCTTCGGAAAGATCATGAATCAATTCGACGATCGGGCCGAACACGTCGAGCTGCACCTGGTTGTTTGCCGCGTTACTCACGCGCACCGGCCGGGACCCCGCATAGCCTGGAAGCGAATCGATGACAGCCTCCGGCGGCAAGACCGTGCCGTGCAGGGTGTACAGCGGATGCAGACGTTCTGGTCCGGGCACAGTGTCGAGGACTCGGTGCACCCACTCCAGGTAGTTCTCCGCCTCGCTGAGTGAACCGCACGCTACCAGCGCAGACGCGGTCATGGCAGCGTCGCGCAGCCAGCAGAAGCGGTAATCCCAGTTGCGTACTCCACCGATTTCTTCCGGCAGCGACGTCGTCGCGGCGGCGAGGATCGCGCCCGTGTCGGCGTGTACCAGGCCTCGCAGGGTCAGCGCGGAGCGCTTCATGAGCGCGGGCTTCCGGGGCGGGAGTGTCAGCTCATTCGCCCAGTCGCGCCAGTAATCCTCGGCTTGTCTGCGCCGCACCTCTTCGGGTTCTTTGGCCGGCAAGATGTTCGAAGTTCCGCACCGCAGCTCTAGTACAACCGGACCGTTCGCCGGATTGACGGTCGCGGTGGCGGTTTCTTGCATGCCGTCGGACGAGATGTCCCAGTCGACGCCAGGGGAGCGAAGCACCATGGGATCGTTGGTGCCTTCTACGTGCAGCCCTTCGTCGGCTCTGATAATCCGCACGGGCACCTGCCCGAACTCGGGGCGCGGCGCGAACCTGACCACAGCGGAGGCCTCACCGGAGATCACACGAACCAGATCGGTCCGGCCAACGCGAACGTCGTGCGCCAAATAGTCGGTGACGAGCAGGCTCGCCCACCGGGTTTCCACGGTCATCGTGCCGTCGACGTACTGCTGGCTGAGGGGAAGTCCGGGGCGTGACGGGCTCACGGTGAAGTGTCCCGCGGACTCGCCGCCCAGCAGATGGGCAAAGATCGCGCCGGAATCCGGTTCGGGGTGGCACAACCAGCTGATTGTACCGTCAGGGGTGACCAGGGCGACGTTGTTGGGGCTCGCGAGCATCGTGAGCCGTTCGATGGGGGTGACATTCTCGCCGAGCAGCCAGGCCTTGCGCTCCTCGAGCAGAAACGCCAGGGCGAGAGCGACATCGTCGGTCTGGTCTACACGGAATTGGGCGAGCGAGTCGCCCCCGCCGATTTTCACACCGACATCGGGGCCGTGCAGGCGGCGAAACGCCTTCTCATCCGTAACGTCGTCACCGAAGAACACTGCTGCGGAAGCGCCCTCCTGGTGCCGCAGAATGTCGAGAGCCTGCCCTTTGTCGGTGCTGATGACCGCGAGTTCGATGACGGCCTTACCCTCGGTGACTTGCACGCCATCCCAAGTCGCAGGGCCAGCGCAAACCTTGTCGAGGGCGTCAGCCGCCACGGCTTCCGCCGCGTTGCGAACGTGAAACGCCACGCTTGCCGGTTTTGTTTCAATCGCCGCGCCTGGATGGTCGTCCGCGATAGCGCGCAGTTCCTCCTCGATTCGCTGCAGCAGCCGGCGCGCGTCATCACTGATCGCGTGGACAAATCCGACCTCGAACTCGGAGCCATGACTCCCAACGAGATGGACCTCCGCTGGGAGGCGGGACAGGGTTGCGAGATCGCGCAATGCGCGACCTGAAATCACCGCTGCCGTCGTCGAGGGCAGCGATGCGAGTGTGCGCAGCGCTCGCACCGATTCCATATGGGGGTACGCCCGCTCAGGGTCCGACACGATGGGGGCCATCGTGCCGTCATAGTCGCAGGCAACGAGAAGGCGTGGTGTGCGGGCAATTTGTGACAGCGCCCGCCGCAGTTCGACAGGCAGATCCTGAGCACTCACGCGCCAATACCCTTTCTCACAAAAAACATTGCGAAAAGTCTAGTTACGTCCGATTCAGCCTATGAATTCTGTGATGTGAAGAAGAAAAACCACACCACACCAGTACGCTCCGACGCTGTTTTTCAGCGTTGCAGCGAGGCTCCAGTTTCCCCCGCCTGGGGGGTTTCGGCAAGCGCATTCAAAAATGCGCGCGCCCATCGGTCGACGTCGTGCGCGAGTACCTGCCTGCGCAGCGCACGCATTCGTTTGCGGCCTTCCTCCGGAGCCTGGTCAAGCGCTGCGAGCAGCATATCCTTCACGCCGTCGAGGTCGTGCGGATTTACCAGGTAAGCCTGCCGCAGCTCCGTGGCCGCACCGGTGAATTCGCTCAGTAATAGCGCCCCGCCGAGGTCGCTGCGGCACGCCACATATTCTTTGGCAACGAGATTCATGCCGTCCCGGACGGGTGTTACAAGCATCACATCAGCGGCGACGAAGAATGCAATAAGTTCGTTCCGCGGAATGGGGCGGTGCAGATAGTGGACAACGGGATGGCCAACCTCACCGTAATCCCCATTGATGCGTCCGACCTGGCGCTCGATCTCGTCACGCATGTGCATGTAGTGCTCGACTCGCTCGCGCGAAGGCGTGGCGAGTTGCACAAAAACGTTGTCTTTGGGATCCAGCCGTCCTTCTTCGAGCAGTTCGCGGACCGCGGACAAGCGAATATCGATGCCTTTGGTGTAGTCAAGTCGATCCACACCGAGCATGATCCGGCGCGGATTGCCGAGCTCCTGCCGGATCTGTCTCGCGCGCTGCCGCACGGAGCGAGATTTCGACAGTTCGTCGAGTTCGCTCGATGCGATCGAAATGGGGAAGGCGCCCGCACGCACCGTGCGGAACCCGACTTGAACCTCTCCGAATCGCGACCGCACACCGATCTGGGTGCGACTCACGGGATGGCCGCCCAGCCGGTTCGCAAGATACACGAAGTTCTGTGCCCCGCCTGGAAGGTGGAAGCCGACAAGGTCGGCACCCAGCAGGCCCTCGATAATCTCAGCCCGCCACGGTAGCTGCATAAAGATCTCCACCGGCGGGAACGGGATGTGCTGGAAAAAACCTATCGTGAGATCCGGCCGCAGCATTCGCAGCATCTTGGGGACTAGCTGAAGCTGATAGTCCTGCACCCACACGGTGGCGCCCTCGGCTGCCACTTTCGCGGTAGCCTCCGCGAAACGGCGGTTTACATCGACGTAGGTGTTCCACCATGCGCGATCAAACACTGGTTTTACAACGACGTCATGGTAGAGCGGCCACAGGGTGCCGTTCGAGAAACCCTCGTAGTACTTAGCCACGTCACGCGCTGACAGGGTGACCGGGTGCAGGGTCAAACCGTCCTCGACAATAGGGTCGACCTCGGCGTCAGGAACGCCGGGCCACCCTACCCAAGCGCCGTGGTTGCGGCGCAGTACCGGTTCAAGCGCTGTGACGAGGCCACCTGGACTGCGCTTCCACCTCGTCGAGCCATCCGGAAGCCGCTCAAGATCTACGGGAAGCCGATTCGCTACGACAACGAGGTCAGGTGACGGAGCACCTGCGTCGCCCTGCGCGGCCGACTCGGACTTACCTGCCATTGCGGTCACCCCATCCGTTTTCTTGTTGCCTCGAAAGTCGCACAGCCAGGGTCGAAGCCAAAGGCGGTCGCGCGAGCTCGTTCAGCGCGCGCTCCGTGTCAGCTTTGCTCGGGCCCCTTGCCCTGTCCAATTCCGCCAGGCCCGATGCCGAGCATCGATAGGAACATACGGCACTCGTCCGCGTCCTGCGCGTACGCGGCGACAACACGCTGCGCCTGGCGCGCGGTCTCGTCAGCTAGCGGCTCAATATCGTCATCGGTGATGACGTCGTTCTCGCGGGCCGTAGCGGCCATTCCAGTGCCCTCCTGCGGTGCGTGTCCGGCGGTGCGATCAGGCCGCCGATCTCATGCTGGGATCCCATTGCGACTTTAAGAGAGCTAACTGCCTTTATGCCAGTCGGCGCTGCGTTACTGTCCTTTTCAGCACACGTCACTGGGAGGCGAGATGTCATCAACGCGGGCGCCCGGCTCGGGCCGGTCGCGCGATGTTCATGGCGTCTTAAAGCGTGTCTTCCGCCGGAACCGGGGGCTGTTTCCGCTGGGCACGCTGCTGCTGTGCATCTACCAGGTGGCGGAAACGCTGGTCCCGATCGCGATTGGGCTCTTCATCGACCGGGTGATCAGCGCAGCCGACGAAGCAGCACTCATTCAATACGGGGGATTCCTGCTCGCCCTGTTCGCTGTGATTGTCATCACGTGGCGCTTCGGTGCTCGTGCGATCAACCGCGCGGTGGAGAACGAAGCGCACCACCTGCGCATGGAGGTCGCCGCACGCATCCTCGATCCGCGCGGAATCCGGCTCCGCAGCCGGGTGGGTGAGCTGCTCACTGTGTCTACCCAGGGAACTGAAAACGCAGCCAGCGCGCTGAGCGCTGGCGCGCGCGGGATCGCCGCGGGCGCGGCTGCGGTTGTCGCGATCGTGGCGCTGATCATGATCGACGTAACCCTTGGGCTCGTCGTCATAATCGCGACACCGGTGATTCTTGGCGCGTTGCAGCGTGTGTCACCAGTGATTACCCGACGTGCGAGTGCGCAGCACTCCGCGGCAGGCTGGGCGTCCGCGCTCGCCACTGACCTCGTCAGCGGGTTGCGGCCGCTGCGCGGCATCGGCGGCGAAGAAATGGCAGCGCACCGGTATCGGACCCAAAGCCGCATCGCGCTGCGTGCAGCTATCCGGTCCGCGCGGGTGAACGGACTCTACACCAGCGCGTCCTACACCACGAACGGCATTCTTGCCGTGGTCGTTGCAGGCTACGGCGGTTACCTGGCGCTCGCGGGACAGATCAGCCCGGGGGAGCTCATCGCGGTCGTCGGTTTGTCCCAGTTCTTGCCCGGCCCGCTGGGCGTTCTCGCGGCGACGCCGCGCGGCATCGCCGTCGCTAAGGCTGCGTCACAACGGCTCGGCAGAATCCTCGGCGCAGCGTACGTACTAGCGCCGGGCCCGCTGTCCCTCCCACAGGGCCGCCGCGATCTCGAGCTCAGCGGCGTCTCCTACAACACCCTGCACAACCTCTCGCTGACAGTGGATGCTGGCGAACTCGTCGGCATATTGAGCTACGACCCGCATGACGCGGACGCGCTCGTTGCGGTGCTTTCAGGGCGCCTGCCGCGCGAAGAGTACAAGGGCACCGTCCTAGTTGGCGGGGTTTCGATCGCGGAGGTGACGCCCGAACACGCACAGCGGGCCATCCTCGTCGAGCCGCACCGCACGGACCTGTTCGCAGGCACGATCGGCAGCAATGTGTGCGCCGGACAACCCGACGCGGGGGCGGAGCAAATCGAGCGGGTGCTCGATGCGTCGGCGGCGCGGGACGTCGTCACATTGCATCCGGAAGGTCTCGATGCGCCTGTCACCGCGCGGGGCGCGAGCCTCTCCGGAGGTCAGCGCCAGCGGGTTGCACTCGCGCGGGCACTGCTCACCGCGCCGTCGATCCTCGTGCTGCATGACCCCACCACAGCTGTCGACGCGGTGACTGAACAAGCTATTGCGCGGGGCATCAAGGATCTGCGCCACCACAGCGGGCCGCGAGTGCACACCACGATCATCGTTACGAGCAGTCCTGCGCTACTGGCGTGCTGTGATCGGGTGCTCGTACTTGACAGCGGCCAGGTGTCAGCGGTGGCGACGCATGAACAGCTCGCCGCCAGCAACGAGGACTACCGCCGGGCGGTCCTGCGATGACAACCACTGCGCGCACACTCAGCGGCGCCCGGCCCGCATTGCCGGTGGCCACAGCACGACAATGCACCGTTTGGTTGCGTTCCGCGCTGCGCCGTGAGGTATGGCGCGCGCTATTCGCGTATCTCTTTGCTGTCGTCGCCGCGATCGCGGTGATTGTTCCCGTCTATGTGCTCGGGCGTCTCGTCGACGACGTGCTGGCAGGCGCGCCCACCTCTCGCATTGTGGCGGTGATTATTCAAATCGGTCTCGCGGCGATAGCCGCTGGCCTGCTTTCCGGCGCCGCTGTTTACTTAATGTGCAGGGTTGGCGAAACCGTCCTCGCCAACCTGCGCGAGCGTGCACTCGAGCATGCGTTGCTGCTGCCGGTGCGTGTTGTTGAGCGTGCAGGCAAAGGCGACCTGCTGTCACGTGTCAATGACGATGTCGCAGCTATTGCGCGTGTCGTTGGTAACGCGCTTCCCGTCAGCTTGTCGTCCATGACGCTCGTTGGACTGAGTTACCTGGCAATCTTCTCCATCGATTACCGGCTGGGGCTCGCCGCGCTCGTAGCGGTGCCGCTCGGGCTGATCACGCTCGCGTGGTACCTGCCCCGTTCCGGTCCCATGTTTACCGCGGAGCGCCTCGCTCTGGCCGATCGATCGGAAGCGCTGGTATCAGGCATGCAGGGCCTGCCCACCGTCCATGCCTACGGCCTTGAGGCGAACCAGCTCACCACCATCGGCGCCGCATCGTCCGCGGCGCGTGACCAAGTGCTGCGGGGCTTTCACGCGCTTTCACGTTTCGTCGCTCGCGGCAAACTTTCGCAATACGCCGGACTTGCAGCCGTCCTTGCCACGAGTTTTCTGCTCGTCCGCGATGGCCAGCAGATCACCGTCGGGGAAGCGACGATTGCGGCATTGCTCTTCCACCGGCTCTTTACGCCGATGCAAGGCATGCTTTTCTCGTTCAATGACATTCAGGCTGCGGGGGAGAGCATGCGCCGTCTGGTCGGCCTGATCAACAGTGAAGTGGTCCGGGAATCCGGAACGTCCGCCAAGCCCGAGAATGCCCGGCTGGAGCTTCGCGGCCTCGAGTTCAGTTACGACGGCGTGAAGCCGGTCTTGCACGGTGTGAGTATCACGCTCGAACCCGGAGAGCGCGTCGCACTTGTGGGGTCCACCGGGGCTGGAAAGACCACGGTAGCCGCCATCGCGGCCGGATCGATCACACCCAATTCAGGTACCGCGCGCATTGGTGGCGTCAATATTGCGGAACTCGGTATCCACGATCTGCGCAAGCATGTTGTCATCATCAGTCAGGAAGTGCACCTTTTCTCGGGCCCGCTGTTTGAGGATCTCCGCCTGGCCAATCCGTTCGCCGACCATGATGCGCTGCACGGTGCGCTGCGTAAGGTGGGGGCGCTTGGCTGGGTCGAGTCTCTTCCTGAAGGGATCGCCACCATGGTCGGCGAAGGCGGCTACCAACTCTCGGCAGCCCGTGCCCAGCAGATCGCGCTGGCACGTCTCGTGCTGGCCGACCCTCCCGTCGCGATCCTCGACGAGGCGACTGCGGAAGCGGGCAGCGCAGGTGCCCGGGAACTCGAACACTATGCCTACGAGGCCACCAAGGGCCGGACATCATTGATTGTCGCGCACCGGCTCACTCAGGCCGCGCGCGCCGACCGGGTGGTGGTACTGGAACACGGCAGGGTGGTGGAAGCAGGCACACACAGTGAGCTGCTCCAGCGCGGCGGTCGCTACTCCGAACTGTGGGAGGCGTGGGAAGGGCGCAGCCCGTGATCAATCTCGCGACGGTGTTTCGGAAGTTGCACCGCCATTCGTCCCAACCACCGGTTAAGCTGCCACAAGCAGTAAGGCGATGCCACCCGGACATCCCGATGCGGCGCCCCGCCGGGGATCGCCGCAGCGGTGAATGGACGAAGTGGCCGCCTGCCTTGTACGGTATTGCGGTTGCGCGCTGTACGGGTGTGTCAGCCGGTGACCGAACGGTCGTAACGCAGAATGCAGAGTGAGGATTGATGAGCACCAACCCCTTCGATGATGAGAACGGCCGTTTTTACGTGCTGATCAACGACGAAGAGCAGCACTCGTTGTGGCCTGCTTTCGCCGATGTTCCAGCGGGATGGCGCGTTGTCTTCGGCGAGGAAAGCCGTGCCGCATGCCTCGAATACGTCGAGAAGAACTGGACCGATCTGCGTCCAAAGAGCTTGCGCGACGCGATGGCTGCCGACGCCGATGAGGACGACGAGTAACTCCGCGCACCTACACTTCACGCTGCAGGGCCCCTGAATCTTCAGGGGCCCTGCAGCGTTCGAGTTACTTGTCGGCTACCCGGTCGGATTCGCGCAGTCCAGTTGCCTCGAAGGCCCGTTGCAGGCTCGCGTGCCGGAACATCGACACAACCTGATCGCTGACGACGCGGAACGCGGACGCCTCCCGCTCGAGGTCCTTTTCGGCGGGACTTCGATAGAGGTTCTCCTCCACAACGACGACACCGCCGCGGTAGTACATCCGGCCGGGCACGAAGCCGGTGTCCACCGATTCAGCCCAGTCGCGCAGCGCCGGAATCCCCTGGCTCGCATGCTCGGGTGCCGCGATCTCGATGTCGTCGCTCGAAAGCTGAACCAGGGTCGCTATGTCCCGAGTGTTCAGCGCCTCATGCCACGCCAGCACAGTGGCGATCTCAGACGTGCTCATGCTTACACGCTAGCCGGTTTGCGGTGCGCGCGTGGCAAACCCGTTCGCGCAGGTCGTTTACTGCAGTGTCGAGTGGGATCCGCCGACAAGGGTGGAGCCCACTGGAGGATGCTGCGGGGCAGATTGGGCGGACGCACCTGTTGCCGCTAAGATGGTGCAGGCTCGGCTGCGAGCCACTGCTGGCGTGGCGCAATTGGTAGCGCACCCGACTTGTAATCGGGCGGTTAGGGGTTCAAGTCCCCTCGCCAGCTCACCGTGACCCCGGTCTTAGGCCGGGGTTTTCGTTTGAGGTTTTCAGGTGCCCGGTCGGTGGGAATTTGCCCTGGCCGCGCGCGGGGCAAATTCCCGGCGACCGGGCAGATCCGGCTCTGAGCCCCACACCCCTAGCAGGCGCCGGCCTCGAAGCGCTGATTCCGCTTGCGGCCCCGTGCGGTCAGCACGCCTGCGAGTGCCCGTTTTGTTCGATAGGGTTGAAGAGTATGGAGGTGCTCACCGCGCAAGACGAGTTTTCTGCGTACGGCGTGTCCCATTGGGTGGTCGTCGCTATCTTCGCGGTGGGAGCGGTCGCGTTCATCGCGATAGGCCGGTCACACAAGGACGTGGCGTCCGCCGTGCGGTTCAGCAAGATTTTTGGTGCGACCACGTTCATCCTCTACCTGATTATTCTGATTTACTCGCTGATTCCTTTCCGTATCGGCAGCTCGATCCCGTTGCAGCTCTCCGACTTCGCTGCGGTGACGGCGGCCTACGCGCTCTGGTCTCGCCGCTCCTGGGCGTTCGCGCTCACCTACTACTGGTGCTTGGTACTGAGCACGCAGGCCCTGATCTCGCCTGCGTTGCAGTCGCCGGATTTCCCGCATCACGAGTTCATCGCGTTCTGGGCGATCCACTTGGCTGTGGTGTGGGCGGCCATCTACCTCACGTGGGGGCTTCGGACCCGACCGACCTGGAAGAGTTACGGCATCGCGGTGGGGGCCACACTTGCGTGGGCAGCGGTCACGTTCACTTTCAATACGCTTGCCGATACCAACTACGGCTTCTTGAACGGGAAACCGCAGACCGCTTCGCTGCTGGACTACATGGGGCCCTGGCCGGTGTACCTGCTGTTCGCTGCTGTGATCGTGTTCGCCACCTGGGCACTTATGACCTGGCCATGGAAGTTCGTTTCGGCGGACCGCTACGATACGGAGCCACCGCGGCCGGAGTCGGCTTCGGGCGGCTCCGGTGGTGAGTATCGACGGCGCGCTAAGTCCGCGTAATGCTCGAGTTCGTCGAGTCCGCCCGGCACGGTGACCGTGAGTGCGGTACCCGGGCGTACCCGGGAGATGAGGGGATGTATCTGCGCGAGCTGGGTCGTGATGTCCGGTGTCGTGACGCGCCGCCGCCGCAGCACCCTGGCCGGTCCGTCATCGGGTGTGGAAAGCGTCCAGCCGCGCTCGGCCGCGTACTTCTCCAGTTGATGGCGCAGCCGCAACTTGGCCGCGTCGGGCCGCGATGCGCTGACGCACCATGATGCGAAGGCGGCGCCCACGGTGGCCCACTGTTGTGCTGCCTCCGCACCGGGACGGGTGGAGGCGACTGCGGCGTCGAGGTAGAGCGTGGCCGGCAGCAGCAGGGTAACGCCATGCCCAAGGATGCTGTCACGGGACGAACTCTTAACCGAGAGACGGTCCCATGAGAGCGCGATGCCCGCGTCACAAAGAGCTGCGAGATGGGGCTGGCCGGATTCGCGGCTCGCGGCAAGTGCCTGCCCGTAGTAGAACTCGGCTTCACGGTCACGGTTATGGTGTGAGAAGAACAGCGCGTTCCGGGCCAGAATGTGCGCGTGCCCCGCAGCGTCGCCGAGTTTCTCGTAAAGCTTGGCGGCCTCGAAGTACATCTGTTCGGCGGTCTTCTTGTCACCGGCGCGGGCGTACGAATCGGCGAGTCGTGCGGCGGTACTGGCGGCGTCACGCTCTTGCTTTGCGCCGGCGAAAACTCCGAGCGCATCCTTGAGATGACGAATGTGCTGTGGTTCGCCAGGAGCGTAGCTGTCGGCGAGTCTCAGATTCGATTGGGCGAACCACGAGCCCATTTTCTTCTCGCGGAACGTGGAGAGGGCGGCCTGAAAATGCTGGCGCGCGTCGTCCTTGCGGTCGTTCTGGGCGTAGAGACATCCCAGGTGGTATCGAACCCCGGCCACCTCCGCCTCGTCTCCCAGTGCGCGATACATCCGTATCGCGGCCCGGAAACAGTCTTCGCTGGCGTTGTGGGCGCGTTGTCGCGAATGGACCAGGCCGAGCGTCGACATACAGAGTGCCTCGTACGCGCTATTGCCCTCGGCTTTGCCGAGTCCACGTTCGACTTCCAGGTCAGCGACGAGGCGGTCGTGCTCCCCGCGCGCCATCAGTTCACGCCAGAGCGCGCGTGACGCTACGACGAGGGCCTTCTTGTCACCGTCGGTGCGCGCCATCGTGCGCTGGCTGTAGAGCTCCTCAAGTGAGGGTGGTCCGGCCGGCCGGTTCGGCTCGACGCTCATATCGCGTCTCCTTGGCGAATGTCGCGACTCGCAGTGATGTGCGAACAGAATAGAAGAGTTCTCGCAAATGTTGGTACGGCAGGTTCATGCCGTGAGATTTCCGGTCGACAGGCCGAGGGTTCAGGGCTAGGCTGAAGCGCGTCTCGTCTGGTGCTCAATGATGAGGCTGGACTCGCATCGCAGCTAGTCAACGCACGAAAGCGAGTCGCGTATGCGTCCACCCCTTGTTTCTGTGCTGAATGTTCCCGCGAACGCAGCTGTACGCGGGGCTTCGCTCTCCATCTCCGTTACGAACAGTGCTGCTGCTCACCGCAGTGGCAAGACAATTGACCGACTGGCGGAAAGCTTCGCCGACGACGCGAGTGGCCCGGCCGAATCCGCAGATCTGTGGGCCGACCCCGAACGTCCGTCCAAGAGGCTTTCCCGCGCGGAAATCGCGCGGCGCTGGCTGTTTCCGTGTTACGGGGCGCAAGCGAACGCGCGCGATGCAACTCAATCCGCGGCACATCGCGCGTATCTGCGTGACGCTGCTCGCGGGCAGGGCTGAAACAGCCTGCACACAAACGCTCCTTCGGCGCGCCGGCCTCATCCTGCCTAATCGTTCCCCGGTCAGGCAGGATGAGGCCGGACGTGTTAAGGAGGAAAATGGCCGAGATCGAGATCGCTGCGCCCGCCGGATCGCTCCGCGGGCATCTGTTTTTGCCCTCGGATGGTGCTAGAGCTGCTGGCGCTGCGCCGTATCCGGGAGTGGTCGTCGTGCACGACGCGATCGGGATGACGGCCGACACGCTGGAAAGCTGCCAGCGGATCGCCGACGAAGGCTACGTGGTGCTCGCGCCCGATCTTTATACGCGCGGTGGGCGGGCGCGCTGTGTGCCCAGGGTGTTGCGCGATCTGCTGAGGCACCGCGGTCCCGCCGTCGACGATCTGCTTGCTGCCCGCGAGTATTTGATGGAACACGACGATTGCACGGGCGCGGTGGGTATCATCGGGTTCTGTATGGGCGGTGGCTTCGCGATCCTCATGGCGCCCAAGGGATTTGACGTGAGCGCGCCCTTCTACGGGGTGCTTCCTCGTCACCTCACCGAAGTGCTCGAAGGCTCATGCCCAATGGTCGCGAGCTTCGGGCGGCGCGACCCTATGCTCATTGGCGCGGAGAAGCGACTTGTCCGCGCGCTGCAAGAGAACGGCGTCGACTACGACGTCAAGACCTACCCACGCGCGGGCCACAGCTTCGCCAACAAAATTGATCTGGGCGTCGCCACACCACTACTCCGCGTCACCGGATTCGCGTACAACGAGGCCGCAACGGAAGACGCGTGGCGCCGGGTGTTCACCTTCTTGGATGAACACCTCAAGGTGTGAGGGTCAGTTGCCCAGCAACTGGTTGACGCCGTCGACGATAGCGACGGACAAACCGCCGACGGCCACGGGTCCTTCACGTCCGGTGTAGACCTGCTCGCCCGGCACGTCGCACCACCACATGAGGGTGTGGATACCGGGCGTGATGAACGGAATCTGCTGCGACGCGGTGCCGCCAGGCGGTACCGCGACCGCGGGTGGCAGGCCGAACCACGACAGCGGCGATCCGAAGAAATTCAAGATCGATCCGCAGGTCGCAGTGACGCCCCGGTCGTTGTGGAAGGTGACCTCAGCAGTTGTTTCGTTGATTCCGCGAGCGTCTGCGCTAGGCGCTGCGGAGGCGAGGGCGGGGGCTGCGAGCAGCATCGGCGCAAGTGCGGCTGCTGCGATTGCCGCTCGCAACGCGGTGGTTTTCATCGTGGCTCTCCCTAAGCGAATACTCCGGCCTGGAGGGGATAACTAGATCGTATTCCGCCGGCGACCACTCCCACAGCCAGTTGAACAAGATGCGGCTGCGCCCTCGGCTCGAGGATTCTCAGTGCAGCAGTTTCAGGCCGATCACGCAGCCCACAATGCCGAGAAGCAGAAGTACTTTCGCGGTGGACGCTGCCTCTGCTCCCGTCGTCATCGCGTACGCGACAGTCAGGCTTGCTCCCACGCCAACCCACACTGCGTACGCGGTGCCGATCGGCAGGTCACGCATCGCGTATCCCAGGCCGAGCATGCTCAGCACCAATGCGACACCGAATACCGCGGTCGGTACCGGCCGTGTGAAGCCTTCGGTCTTCCCAAGCGCAGTCGCCCATACCGCTTCAAGTACGCCAGACACCAACAGAACGACCCATGCCATGTGGTTTCACTCCTTGGCACCGTCTTGTCGCTCTCCGGGTACGGTGTGCCTCGTCCGGGCGGAACGCTGGTCCGTACCTGGATGATCGCAAATCTGTCATCTGACAGGCAAGGGGTTGTGACTGCGGCTACGTCCTACTGCGGCACGTGTTCGGCGTGGCCCAGTTCGCGCAGCGATGTGCGCAAGGTGTCCGCGGCGGCGTCGAGTTCCGCTGCATCTGCTGGTTTCGCTTGCGAAAGGTCAAAGCCCTCGATCTTCCATGCCGGGAATACGTGCAAGTGAAGATGCGGAACCTCGATCCCGGCGATGAGCAGCCCCGCGCGCGGCGCATCCCAGGCTTTGCGCACTGCCTGGCCGATTACCTGGGCTACCGCCGTGCACTTCTGGAAGAGCTGCGGGTCGACGTCTTGCCACTGATCGACTTCTGACCGCGGCACCACAAGTGTGTGTCCGGGAGCGACCGGAGCGATGGTGAGAAAGGCGACGACGTCGTCGTCCTCCCAGACGAATCTGCCCGGGATTTCGCCGGCGATGATCTTGCTGAAGATGGAAGCCATGGCATCGAGCATTGCGTACATTCGCAACTTCCGCCAAGGCTTCTGGGCCGATCTGCGGGCGCGTGTTCGCGCAACGCGGAACCCGGCGCGCGTCGGCTTCAGTGCGACGCCGTAGGCTGTCCTACCGTGCGAGTCCTCGTTATCGGTTCTGGTGCCCGTGAACACGCCCTACTGCTGGCCCTGCGCCGCGATCCGTCGGTCACATCGTTGATGTGCGCGCCCGGCAATGCGGGCACTGCGGAGATCGCCGAACAGCACGACGTTGATGCCGCCTCATCCGATGATGTAGTGGCGCTCGTTCGCGAGTTGGCGCCCGACCTCGTCGTTATCGGCCCTGAAGTCCCACTGGTGCTGGGTGTCGCTGATGCGGTCCGGAAAATCGGTGTGCCCTGTTTCGGCCCGTCCGCTGCGGCTGCGCAGATCGAAGGTTCGAAGGCATTCGCGAAGGACGTCATGGCGGCGGCCGGGGTGCGCACCGCGCACGCGGAAATCGTCGATACTCCCGCGAATCTTGACGCTGCGCTGGATCGTTTCGGCCCTACCTGGGTAGTGAAAGACGATCGCCTCGCGGGCGGCAAAGGCGTTGTGGTGAGCTCCGACCGCGCGATCGCGCGCGATCACGCCGCTGAACTGCTCGAAAAGGGCCACCCCGTCCTGCTTGAGTCGTTCCTGGATGGGCCGGAGGTATCGCTTTTCTGCCTGGTCGATGGCGAAGACGTGGTGGCACTGCTGCCGGCGCAGGATCACAAGCGTGTGGGTGACAACGATTCCGGCCCGAATACCGGCGGGATGGGTGCGTACACGCCTCTGCCCTGGCTGCCGGACGGAATGGTCACGCAAATCGTGGACGAGGTAGTCAAACCGGTCGCTCGGGAAATGGTCGCCCGTGGCTGTCCATTCAGTGGGCTGCTGTACGCAGGTTTGGCCATCGGCGCGAACGGTCCCGCTGTCGTCGAGTTCAACTGCCGCTTTGGTGACCCTGAGACGCAGGTTGTGCTGGAGATGCTGGAAACGCCGCTTGCTGGCCTGTTGTACGCGACTGCCACCGGCGCGCTCGGTGACGCTGGCCCGCTCACCTGGAAAGACGGCTCCGCCGTCACTGTGGTGGTTGCGGCGGAGAACTATCCGGGCACACCGCGCACTGGCGACGTGATCACGGGCGCGGAGATTGATGGGGTTTTGCACGCGGGCACCACACGGCGCTCGGACGGCGCGCTTGTTTCCGCAGGCGGCCGTGTTCTCAGCATCATTGGTCACGGTGCCGACCTCGCGAGTGCCCGTGCGGACGCCTATCGCAAAGTGGACCAGATTCACCTGGCGGGCAGCCACTACCGGACTGATATCGGGCGTGCCGCCGCGGAAGGCCAGATCTCGATACCGTCGTAGCAAATACGGTGTGCGCCGCGAAAAACCGATACGGTCGGTGGTGTGCGTATTTCCGACCGATCCGCGATTGCGCCGTTCTATGTGATGGACGTGTGGAAGGCAGCCGCCGACCGGCAGCGCCTGCACGGTGACGTGCTCGCGCTCGCGGCCGGGCAGCCGTCTACGCCCGCTCCGCGGGCTGTCATTGCTGCAGCGCACAAAGCCATCACCGAGGAGGTCCTCGGCTATACCGAGTCGACCGGAATGCTGGCACTCAAGCAGACGATCGCCGACTACTATCAGCGGCGTGAGGGCGTGGAGGTTGATCCGCACGATGTGGTGATCACCACGGGCTCATCGGGCGCTTTCACCATTCTGTTTCTCGCTGCGTTCGATGTGGGGGACACAGTCGTCATGGCCCGGCCGGGGTATCCGGCGTACCGGAACGTGCTGCAGGCGCTAGGCTGCCGGGTTCACGAGCTCGACTGTGGCCCAGCGGAACGCTTCCAGCCCACCCTCGCGATGCTCGAGGAACTCTCCGAACCGCCTGCCGGGCTGATCGTCGCGAGTCCCGCGAACCCCACCGGGACGATCATCGATCCGGACGAGTACTCGGCGATCGCGCAGTGGTGCGAAGCGCATGGCACACTGCTGATTTCCGACGAGATCTACCACGGCATCAGCTTCGGCGACGTTTCGCCGCTCTGCGCCTGGAAAGTGTCGCGTGAATCCGCCGTCGTAGGTTCGGTGTCCAAGTATTTCTCTATGACCGGGTGGCGCCTGGGATGGATGCTTGCTCCCTCGCGTTACCGAGACGCGGTTAATCGGCTCGCGAGTAACCTCACGGTGTGCCCGCCCGCCGTCTCGCAGTACGCCGCCATGGCGGCATTTTCTGATGATTCGCTCGCCGAACTCGACAGCCACGTGGCGCGGTACCGGAAGAACCGGGACATCCTGATCGACGGCCTTGGCCGCCTCGGTATCACGAAGTTCGCGCCCGCTGACGGTGCCTTTTACCTCTATGCCGACGTCTCGCATTTGACGTCGGATTCGACGGCGTGGTGTGCGCGCGCCCTCGCCGAAACTGGGGTGGCAATGGCGCCGGGTATCGACTTCGACACCCAACACGGGGGCCGGACAATCCGGCTGTGCTTCGCAGGCGACTCAGCGACGATGCACGAAGCGGTCGCGCGACTCGAAACGCTTTTGGCCTGACGCCGGCTTCTGACGTTCACCAAACTGAGACTCAAGTACCAGATATCTTCGCTCGCGGCTGACAAGATTGCCCGGTGACATCCACACGCAAGGGTGAGCGGCGCAGACACGCGCTTGTTGCGGCAGCGGCTGCGCTCCTGCGTGAGGGGGGCCTCGAAGCGGTGCGTCACCGGGCTGTGGCCGTACGTGCAGGCGTACCGCTGGCTGCCACCACCTACTATTTCGCGTCCCTTGACGAACTCGTGACGAGTGCCGCCGAGTTTGCGGCCGCCGAGGCAAATCAGGCCATCGAGAAGCACGTCGCCGCCGTCGCGCGTCGCTCGCGCTCGGCGGAAACGCTCACCGATCTGCTGGTGGAAGTGCTCGTCGGTGAGTCGGGCGCTGGGGGCACGCTTGCGCTGCACTATGAGCAGCATTCGGCAGTAACCCGGCACCCCGAACTCCGAGACATACAGTTGCGCATGCGCATGAACCTGCGGCACGCGATCAGCGAATTGCTTGAGCGCAGCGGCCGAACCGCTGACGCGGCGAATGTGCGCGCGATCGACGCGCTGATCGCGGGGGCAGTGCTGGACGCTGTGCTGGATGAACCGCCAGATGCCTCGGCAGCCGTGCGAGCCGTTCTGGGCATGGTGATCGATCAGCTCGCGCCCCCGGTATGAGCCCACATGGAAAGCACCCAGTAGGCGTCTGATGGCTGAACTGGCCGGCCAGACTAGACTGCACAGGCGTGACCGGTGACAACTCTCCCCAGCAGACTGCGCGCGTTCCTAACGTCCTCGCCACCCGATACGCCAGCCGTGAAATGGCGCAACTGTGGTCGCCGGAGAACAAGATCGTGCTGGAGCGTGAACTGTGGCTCGCGGTGCTGCGTGCGCAGCGGGACCTCGGCATCGACGTGCCCGACGGTGTGCTCGAGGACTATCAGCGTGTGCTCCGCAGCGTCGACCTCGGCTCGATCGCTGCCCGGGAACGGGTCACCCGGCACGACGTCAAGGCGCGCATTGAAGAATTCAGTGAACTCGCCGGCCATGAGCACATTCATAAGGGAATGACCAGTCGCGATCTCACCGAAAACGTCGAACAGCTGCAGATCCGCCGGGCGCTTGAACTCGTCCATGCCCGTGGCGTTGCGGTGGTCGCGAGGCTCGCTGAGCGAGCCGCACAGTATTCGGGTCTTGTAATGGCAGGGCGCAGCCACAACGTCGCGGCGCAGGCGACGACCCTGGGGAAGCGCTTTGCCTCAGCGGCGGAGGAAACCCTCGTAGCGCTTGGCCGGGTGCGTGAGCTCATCGACCGGTATCCGTTGCGTGGCATTAAAGG
Source organism: Hoyosella sp. YIM 151337 (assembly GCF_026041215.1). GTDB lineage: Bacteria > Actinomycetota > Actinomycetes > Mycobacteriales > Mycobacteriaceae > Hoyosella. Next base: position 70,345 of record NZ_JAPEIQ010000031.1, on the reverse strand, counting down.
CCCGATGGGTACCGCGCAGGACATGCTCGACCTCCTCGACGGTGACGAGGCGAAACTGGCGCAACTCGAAAGTCAGATCGCGACGCACCTCGGATTCACGAACGTGTTCGCGAGCGTAGGGCAGGTCTACCCGCGCTCGCTCGACCATGACGCCGTGTCTGCACTTGTACAACTCGCTGCGGGGCCTTCCTCGCTGGCGCACACAATCCGTCTCATGGCGGGCCACGAGCTGGTCACAGAGGGCTTCCAGCCCGGGCAGGTCGGGTCGTCCGCAATGCCACACAAAATGAACACACGCTCCTGTGAACGTGTTAATGGCCTGCAGGTTGTGTTGCGAGGGTACGGGTCGATGGCTGCGGAACTCGCGGGTGCGCAGTGGAACGAGGGTGACGTTTTCTGCTCAGTCGTTCGTCGCGTTGCGCTGCCCGACGCGTTCTTCGCTATCGACGGCCTTTTCGAGACGTTCCTGACCGTGCTGGGTGAGTTTGGCGCATATCCTGCGGTGATCGACCGGGAACTCGAGCGCTACCTGCCGTTCCTTGCGACCACAAAAGTGCTGATGGCAGCTGTCCGCGCCGGTGTGGGGCGGGAAACCGCGCACGAGGTTATTAAGGAGCATGCGGTCGCTGTCGCGCTGGCCATGCGGGAGAAGGGTGCCGATCAGGATTTGCTCGACCGGCTTGCCGCCGACGATCGGCTGCCGCTTGACCGGGCGGCGCTCGATGACGCGCTGGCAGATAAGGCATCGTTCGCGGGGAGTGCGCAGGCCCAGGTGGAGCGCGTGGTCGAGGCTGTGGAAGAACTAACACGCAAGTATCCGGAGGCGGCGGCATACGCCCCTGCGCCGATCCTTTAGGCGCTTTTGTGGAGGCGTGCATTTTCTGCGCGATCGTCGCTGGTCACGCGGACTCTAGCCGGGTCTTCGAAGATGAGCATGTGCTTGCCTTCATGGATATCCGGCCGATGACGCGCGGACATCTGCTAGTCATCCCGAAGCCGCACGCATCCAATCTCGCAGAGCTAGACCCCGGGCTGGCAGGCCCGATCTTTGCGGCGGCGCAGCGGCTCGCGGCTGCTGTCCGGGCCTCCCCGCTGCGCCCGGACGGCGTCAACTTCTTCCTCGCTGACGGCGCAGCGGCGGGACAGGAAGTGTTCCATGTGCATTTGCATGTGCTGCCGAGGTTTCGCGGTGACGGGCTTGGGCTGCGCGGCTCGTTTTCGTGGCCGCACCGAATGTCGCTAGATGCGCAGGCGGCGCAGATTCGGAGCGGGTTGCAGGCGTGAGGTTTTTCACGGTGATCCGGGGGTTGCCAGCGTCGCTCCGGCGCCGCATCCGTACCGTCTGAAACGTCACTGACCTCGTTTTTCAGTCGAGCCATGTTCCGTACCAAATCGTGTGTCAATCTTTGTGGCCGGAGGCCCTCGACACCCTATTCCGCGAGTTCACCCATTAGGGTGTACGCCGTGCGTCCTACATTGGCTGATTACACACACCTTTCGTCCGGGAAGGTCCGCGACCTTTACGACATTGATGAACACAGTTTGCTGATGGTCGCGAGCGACCGTATTTCTGCGTACGACCACGTCCTGAACACTCCGATCCCGGATAAGGGACGCATCCTCACTGCGATGAGCGTGTACTTCTTCAGCGAACTCGGCGTTCCCCACCATCTCGCGTCGGCACCTGACGACGAGCGAATCCCAGAGGAAGTGCTTGGCCGGGCGCTGATCGTCAAAAAGCTCAGCATGATTCCGTTCGAATGTGTTGCCCGGGGGTACCTTACCGGCTCCGCCCTCAAGGATTACCGCGAAACCGGCACGGTGTGCGGTATCGCGCTGCCGGATGGCCTCACTGAAGCCAGCAAACTCGAAGAAGCGGTTTTTACTCCCGCAACCAAGGCTGACGTCGGCGACCACGACGAGAACATCTCGTTCGCTGCTGTTGTTGACCGGCTTGGTGAAGAGCTGGCCCACAAGGTTCGTGAGGAAACCCTCGACATCTATCTCCGCGCGTCGTCACTCACGGAAGCGCGCGGTTTGCTCCTGGCCGACACGAAGTTCGAATTCGGCGTTGATTCGGCTGGCAACCTGATCCTTGCTGATGAGGTGCTGACACCGGACTCATCGCGGTTCTGGACTGTCGCCGATTACGAGCCGGGCAAAGTTCAGCCGAGCTTCGACAAGCAGTTTGTCCGGGATTGGCTCACCGGCCCGGAATCTGGCTGGGACCGTTCCTCGGACGCCCAGCCCCCGGAGCTTCCGGAGGATGTCGTCGACGCGACCCGTAAGCGCTACATCGAGGCATACGAGCGGATTTCCGGGCTGCAGTTCGACGATTGGCTTGGTGAGTCAGCGTGGCGCGGCGCATGAGAGAACAGCCTGCAGCGGTCACCGGTGAACTGACCCCGCCGGTTGCGAAGCGAATTCCGCAGGAGCGGGTTCACCATGGCGACACGGTGGTCGACCATTACGAGTGGCTGCGCGACAAAACGAGCCCCGACGTCATCAGCCACCTCGATGCAGAGAACGCGTACACCCAGGAACGTACTGCGCACCTGGAGGAAATGCGGCAAACGATCTTCTCCGAGATTAAGGGCCGCACCCTTGAGACTGACTTATCGGTGCCGGTGCGCCGGGGTGACTGGTGGTATTACGGGCGCACCATCGAAGGGAAGCAGTACGGCCTGAATTGCCGGTGTCCGGTCGACTCCCGAGATGACTGGGAGCCCCCGACACTTGAACCAGGTGCTGACATCCCCGGGGAGCAGGTGCTGCTTGACGGCAACGCCGAGGCAGAGGGACACGAATTCTTCGCGCTCGGCAGCTTCTCTGTGACCGAAGACGGCCACCTGCTCGCGTACGCCGTCGACACGACCGGCGACGAGCGGTATCTGCTGCGCGTCAAGGATCTGCGCACCGGCAAACTACTCGGCGATGAGATCCCAAATACGTTTCCGGGTGCGATGTGGGAGCCGAGCGGCCAGTACCTCTACTATCTGACCGTCGACGACGCGTGGCGTCCCGATACGGTCTGGCGGCACCGGCTTGGAACTGCGGCCACTGAGGACGTCGTCGTGTACCGGGAGGAAGATGACCGGTACTGGGTCGGCGTGGGTATGACACGCAGCCGGAAGTTCCTGGTTATTGAAGTCGGTTCGAAGATCACCAGCGAATCGCGGGTGCTCTCCGCCACCGACCCCACCGGAGACTTCACGGTGGTTTTACCGAGGCGCGAAGGTGTCGAGTACGGCATCGACCATGTCGTTGTTGCTGGTGAGGACCGTTTCCTGATTCTGCACAACAGCGGTGCGCAGAATTTCGAGCTATGTGACGCGCCGGTCGGCGCGCCGGGTGACCAGCGGGTCTTGATACCGCACAACGCTGATGTGCGGCTCGAAGGTGTCGATGTCTTCCGCGACCACGTGGTCGTCGCATACCGGCGCGATGCGATTTCCCGGCTAGCTCTGTGGCCCCTTACTGACGCTGGTTACGGGGAACGCACAGAGATCGACTTCGGCGAAGAGCTCTATACTGCGTCGACGGCCGCCAACCCTGAGTGGTCTTCGCCGTACCTGAGGCTCATGTTCGCGTCATTCATCACACCGACGCGTGTGCTCGACTACGAACTCGCGTCCGGCGAACTGCATGTGCGTAAGGAACAGCCCGTATTGGGCGGTTATGACCCCAATGAGTATGAGCAGCGGCGTGACTGGGCTGAAGCCCAGGATGGCACGATGGTACCTATCTCGGTTATCCGCAGGAAGTCCACGGCGACCCCCGCGCCGGCGTTGCTATACGGCTACGGCTCGTATGAAGCTAGCGTGGACCCGACGTTCTCGGTCTCGCGGCTATCACTCCTCGACCGTGGCATGGTGTTTGTGGTCGCACACGTCCGCGGCGGTGGCGAAATGGGGCGCCGATGGTACGAGGAAGGGAAAACCCTCTCCAAGAAGAACACCTTCACTGATTTCATCGCGTGCGCCACACACATCCGTGCCACAGGAGTCGCGTCGGCTGTCATCGCCGACGGGGGCAGCGCAGGCGGTCTGCTGATGGGCGCGGTCGTCAACATGGCGCCCGAACTCTTTGATGCGATTCTCGCCAACGTTCCATTCGTCGACCCGCTCACGTCGATCCTTGATCCTTCCCTGCCGCTGACGGTGATCGAATGGGATGAGTGGGGCAACCCACTCGAGGATAAAGCCGTGTACGAGTACATGAAATCGTACTCACCGTACGAGAACGTCAGCGCGACCGCTCACTATCCGCCAATCCTTGCCATAACCAGCTTGAACGACACCCGGGTGCTGTACGTCGAACCGGCGAAATGGGTGGCGAAGCTGCGTGAATGCGGTGCCTCACAGGTGCTCCTAAAGACAGAAATGAGCGCTGGGCACGGTGGTGTCAGTGGCCGCTACGAGAAGTGGAAGGAAGTGGCATTCGAGTACGCGTGGGTGCTTGATCGAGCGGGATTGGTGTAGCAACCGGTAGCTTCGAAGCATGGCAGCTACCGCAGTACAGAACATTCCGCTCAACACCTTGCAGGGTGAACCGGCCAGTCTCGCCGACTACGCTGGCCGGGCCTTGCTGATCGTCAACGTCGCGTCGCGCTGCGGCCTGACGCCGCAGTATCGCGAACTCGAGAAGCTTGCCACCGAGTATGCGGACCGGGGCTTCACCGTTATCGGGGTGCCATGCAACCAGTTTGGTGGTCAGGAGCCGGGGACCGCAGAGGACATTGCCACCTTTTGCTCCACCACATACGGGGTGACCTTCCCCATGCTTGAGAAGACCGACGTGAACGGTCCCGGGCGGCATCCCCTTTACGTGGAACTGACGAAGGCTGCGGATGACGCTGGCGCAGCGGGGGACGTCCAATGGAACTTCGAGAAGTTTCTCGTCACGCCTGAAGGTGAGGTGGCACGGCGTTTCCGTCCGCGAACAGCGCCGGATGACCCCGAGGTCGTTTCGGCGATCGAGGCGATTCTTCCGAACTGACGTTTAGAACGTTCGTGTCCGTGAAACCTCAGGTAAAGGATCTGTACACCCACGGATGTGACCGTGAGAACTATGAAGCCTGAACTGCTGGTTTCGATATCCGGAATTCGAGATACCACTGTGGAGCTTGCCGACGAATTCGTCGCCGAGCTCGACAAGCGGCGAATCCCCGCGTCGCTGCTCGTGGCGCCGCGATTGAAGGGAAAGTACCGCCTGATCCGTGATGCGGGCACGCAGGAATGGCTGCGTGCCCGGCAACGCCATGGCGACGCAATCCTCATGAACGGATACGACCAGGCAGCCACGCGGAAGCGGCGCGCCGAATTCGCAGCGCTACCCGCGCACGAGGCAATGCTCCGATTGATTGCCGCGGACCGGGTGATGGAGGAGGCGGGTCTGCGAACCCGGCTATTCGCGCCGCCCCGCTGGATCGTCTCCGAAGGTGCGCTGCTCATGCTCCCGCGTGTGGGCTTCCGGTTGTGTGCCGATCTCACCGCGATCCGCGACCTCGAGCAACGGACCGCCGTGCGCGCGCGGGTACTCGGCGTCGGCGAGGGATTTTTGTCCGAGCCATGGTGGTGCCGGGCCCTCATCATGAGTGCACAGCGCGTCGCTCGCCGGGGCGGAACCGTGCGTCTCGCCATAACCGCCAAACATCTGCAGCGACCCGGCACACGCCAGGCGTTTATTGACGCGATCGACCTGAGCTTGTATCACGGCGCACGTCCTGCTGCGTATCGGTGGCCTTACGATCGGGAACATTCGTCCGCCGCGTAGCCGTATCCGTTAGCGTCAGGCTATGGGTGAACGTGCGGATGTCATTGTTGTGGGGGCCGGGCTGGCAGGTCTCGTCGCGACCGCGGAACTTGCCGAGCGAGGCCGAAAAGTCCTGCTAGTCGACCAGGAAGGCCCGCAGAACCTCGGCGGGCAAGCATATTGGTCGTTCGGTGGGCTCTTCCTGGTGGACACGCCTCACCAGCGGCGCGTCGGCATCCGTGACTCGTACGATCTCGCGCTGCACGACTGGCTAGCGACCGCCGGCTTCGACCGTGAACGCGAAGACCGCTGGCCGCGCAAATGGGCCGAAGCATACGTGGGTTTTGCGGCTGGCGAAAAATACCATTGGCTCGCTGAACGCGGTCTGAAAGTGTTCCCCGTTGTCGGCTGGGCCGAGCGGGGCGGATACTTCGCCGACGGGCCCGGCAATTCAGTGCCGCGTTTCCACATCACGTGGGGGACCGGCCCCGCGCTCGTCGAGATGTTCGCTAGCCGGGTGCGAGCCGCGGCAGCGCGGGGGTTCGTGTCGTTCGCGCACCGGCACCGCGCTGACGGTCTCGTAGTCACCGGCGGCACGGTGACGGGAGTCCGCGGCACTGTGCTCGAACCAGCTGATGAGCCGCGCGGTGTCCGCACGTCGCGAACAGCCGTCGGCGAATTCGAGTTCACCGCCCAAGCGGTGGTCGTCACCAGCGGTGGAATAGGCGGTAACCCAGAACTTATTCGGAAGAACTGGCCCGCACGCCTGGGGACACCGCCACCGCATATGCTCTCAGGCGTCCCAGCCCATGTAGATGGGCGCATGCTCGAGATCGCGGAGTCTGCGGGCGCTAGCCTCGTCAATCGTGACCGCATGTGGCACTACACCGAAGGCATCACCAACTACGATCCGATCTGGCCCGACCACGGAATTCGGATTCTGCCAGGTCCGTCCTCGCTGTGGCTCGACGCCACCGGCAAGCGGCTCCCCGCGCCACTGTTTCCCGGATTCGATACGTTAGGGACGCTCGCGCATATCGCGAAAACTGGCCACAGCTACACGTGGTTCGTGCTCAATGAGCGCATTATCGAAAAAGAATTCAGCTTGTCAGGATCCGAGCAGAACCCGGACCTCACGGGACGCAGTATCCGCAAAGTCATGGAGCGGGTGCGTCCCGGAGCGCCGACACCCGTTGAAGCGTTCAAGCAGAAGGGCGCAGACTTCCTCGTGCGTCACAACGTCGAGGACTTGGTTGACGCGATGAACGACCTGACCGGTGACGACCTCCTCGACGCCGCGGAAATGCGGCGCGTTATCGAGGCGCGTGACCGCGACGTCACAAATCCGTTCGGCAAGGACGCACAGGTCATGGCGATACGCGCGGCTCGCGGCTACCGGGCGGACCGGTTATCGCGAGTGGTCGCCCCACACGCGCTTCTTGATCCTGACGCGGGACCGCTCATAGCGGTGCGCCTGCACCTGTTGACCCGTAAGACGCTCGGCGGCCTCGAGACCAATCTGGATTCTCAGGTGCTGACGCCGGACGGAGATCCTTTTCCCGGCTTGTTTGCCGCGGGCGAAGTGGCCGGGTTCGGCGGGGGCGGCGTCCACGGGTACCGTGCGCTCGAGGGAAGCTTCCTCGGGGGCTGTATTTTCTCGGGCCGAGCGGCGGGGCGCGCCGCGGCTGCAGCCGTCGTTTAGGTGCGGTGATCGCAGCCCTGTCATGTGACGGCTACGAAAATGTGACACCCGGAAAACAAGATCAGGGTGTGCCCCGATAGCGGAGTCCCGACGCCATTGGAATGATGGTGGCCATGGTCGAATCGACAAACCCTGTGACGGACGGGATAGCTGCGCGGGCAGCTCGCCTCACGAAAGTTTATGGTTCTGGAAACACCCAGGTGAGGGCGCTCGACGAGGTCGACGTGGAGTTCCGTCGTGCTGAGTTCACCGCGATCATGGGGCCATCGGGGTCGGGAAAGTCGACGCTGATGCATTGCCTGGCGGGCCTGGATTCGGCGTCGTCGGGCTCGGTCGATATTGGCGGCACCGAGTTGACGAGTCTGAGCGACAAGCAGATGACGCAGTTGCGCCGTGACCGGATTGGCTTCGTATTCCAGGCGTTCAACCTTGTGCCCACGTTGACCGCGCTGGAGAACATTACGTTGCCGCTGGACATCGCCGGCCGGGCGCCGAACGAGGAGTGGCTGAACACGGTGGTGTCCCGCTTGGGGCTCGCGGATCGGCTGGACCACCGGCCCAGCGAACTCTCGGGTGGCCAGCAGCAGCGGGTCGCGTGTGCACGCGCGCTTGTCGGTCAGCCGGAGATCATTTTCGGTGACGAGCCGACCGGGAACCTCGACTCTCGTTCCGGTAATGAGGTGCTCGACATTTTGCGCGCAGCGGTGGACGAGTTCGAGCAGACCGTGGTGATCGTGACGCATGATCCTAAGGCAGCGAGTTTCTCTGACCGTGTCGTTTTTCTGTCCGACGGCAAGATTGTCGATGAGCTGCGCAACCCAGACGCCGATTCGATCATGGACAAGATGAAGACGCTGGAGAAGATCTGATGGCGGTGACGCTCAAGCCGTCGCGCGCGCCTATGCGCAAGGTATCGACGCGCAATTTGTTGGCGCACAAGCTGCGTCTCTTCCTGACTGTTCTCGCGGTGGTGCTCGGCACCGCGTTCGTCGCGGGCTCGTTTGTCTTCACGGATACGCTAAAGAAGACCTTCGACGACATTTTCGCGGGTGACACGATCGGTGTTGACGTCCGAGTCACACCTGAACAGCAGGGTTCGCTCGGTATTCCGCTGGATGAGGCTAACCGGATCGCGGAGTTGCCGAATGTCCGTGCTTCGGTAGAGGCGGCAAGCGGGCAGGTCGTGCTGATCAAGGACGGGACCGCCATTCAGACTGGCGGGGCACCGAGTATCGGGCAAACGTATTTGCCGCCGAACACCGGTATTGGGCAGCCCGTCGAGATTGTCGACGGCGACGCGCCGGAGCAGTCCGGCCAGGTGATTATCAACCAGTCAGGTGCTGAGCGCGGAGATGTGGCTGTTGGTGATGAACTCGACGTGCTGGTGCCGAATGTGGGTACGTTCACCGTCACGGTGAGCGGGCTATACACCCTGCCCGTTGATGTTGGCGGTTTCGTGGGGGTCCAGTTCACTGCGGAGCAGGCGCGTGAACTGTTTACCGATGGGGAGCATGTTTCGCGGGTAGATCTTGCGGCTGTGCCCGGGGTGACCCAGGAACAGTTGCGTGACGAGGTGCAGGCGGCGGTGCCTGAGGGGCTGCAGGTTCAGACGGGTGAGGAGGCTCGCGCCCAACAGCAGAGCGAGCTTGAACAGAACCTCTCGTTCGTCAACTACTTTCTGCTCGCATTCGGTGCGATTGCCCTGGTTGTCGGCACCTTCATCATCTACAACACGTTCGCGATGATCGTGGCGCAGCGGCTGCGCGAAATGGCGCTGCTGCGTGCGATCGGCGCGAGTCGCCGGCAGATTAGCCGGTCCGTTGTATTCGAGGCACTGGTCGTCGGCGTGATCGGCAGTGCCGTAGGCCTTGGTCTCGGCGTCGCACTGGCCTACACGTTGCGCGTTGTCATGGACGCGTTCGGGCTTGGCCTGCCGAGCGGTCCGCTGGCGCTAGAACCGCGCACCGTGGTGGTTGCGTTCGCGGTGGGCATTCTTGTGACCGTGCTGAGCGCATATGCGCCGGCGCGCCGTGCCTCGCGGGTGCCACCTGTCGCGGCGATGCGCGAGGAGTTTTCCGTATCAGCGGAATCTGTGCGCACCCGTACGATCATCGGTGCCGCGCTCGCGGTGCCAGGTATCGCCGCAGTCGTGTGGGGGATGCAATACACCGGCCGCACCGGTGCGACAGTGGTGGGCATAGGCGCTGGGTTGCTGATTCTCGCGGTTTTGTTTGCGACGCCGGGTCTCGCGCAGCCTGCTATCCGCGTGCTGGGGATCGCGGCGAAGCCGTTTGGGCCGCTGGGCAAGCTGGCCCGCACAAATGCGGTGCGCAACCCGCGCCGGACCGCGGCGACCGCGTTCGCGCTCACTCTCGGCCTGATGCTGGTGACAACCATCAGCGTGCTCGGCACATCCGCGAAGGTCAGTATCGACGCGCTCATCGATCAGGGCATCGAGGCCGACTTCGTGCTGAGCGGACCGATGCAAACCGGGGTTCCGGCTGGTGTGGCGCAGGTGACTGGGGCAGCCCAGGGTGTCGAACGTGCCGCCGCGATCAACTTCGCTACCGCTTTTGTCGGTGACGACGACGATGACCGGGTCACCGGTGCTGGTGTGGCCGGGGGCATCGACGGGATTCTCTCCTTCGACATGGTCGAGGGCGAAGCGACCCTGGATGGGTCCTCGATGCTTGTCGACGAGGGCACCGCGGAACGCTTCAATTGGTCGGTCGGCGATCAGGTCGAACTCACCCGTCCGTCTCGCGACGGCACCGTCGATGTCACGATTTCCGGCATCTACACGGTGAACCAGTTGGTGGGGTCGATGACGCTGTCCGACCAGGCAATGAATGCGCTCATTCCGAGTTTCGTGCAGGTGACCGCGGCGGTGATGGTGCGGGCCGAATCAGGGGCCAACCTGGAGCAGGTGCGCACCGCGCTCGAGGACGCGGTCGAGCGGTTCGTCGTGGTCCAGGTTCAGGACCTCGAGGAGTACAAGAGCGCGCAGTCCGCGCAAGTCGACATGATTTTGGCGCTGCTGTACGCGTTGCTCGCCCTCGCCGTGGTGATCGCGATCCTGGGGATCGTCAACACGCTCGCACTGTCGGTGGTGGAACGAAAACGCGAGATCGGCATGCTCCGCGCGGTAGGTATGTTCCGGCAGCAGATCCGCCGCACGATCTACATCGAATCCGCGCTCATCGCGGTGTTCGGTGCGGTGGTCGGCCTGTCGATGGGGTTGCTGTTCGGATGGGGTTTCGTGCGCACGCTCCGCGATGAAGGACTGACAATCGTGGCGGTGCCGTGGCTGCAAGTGGCTGCCATGCTGGTCGGTTCGGCAATCGTGGGTGTCCTCGCCGCGTTGTGGCCAGCGGGACGGGCGGCCCGCACCAAACCGCTCGAAGCCATCGCCGACGTCTGACCCGGCGACACAGATCCGGGAGGATCTGGGCGCTCTTACCGCCCAGATCCTTCCGGATCAGCGCTGTGGCGCGCGAGTACGTTGGTGAGTTCTTCTGCGTAGTCCAGATGCTTGCGCAATCGTTGGACCGCGTGCTGTGCGCGCTGATGGAAGCCAGCGAGAACTTCGGCGGCCGCTACGCGAGTTTCCTGCGCACTGTTCGCGTCGCGAAGCTGATCGAGGGCGTCGAGAAGCTGCCGCATCTCGGCGAGCGTGAAATCCAGTGGCTTCATCCGGCGGATGACCATCAGCCGTGAGATGTCGTCTTCGGTGTAAAGGCGGAAACCACCGGTACTGCGCTCGGATGGCGCGACCAGTCCGACCTCCTCGTAGTGCCGGAGGGTGCGGATGGAGAGGCCGGTCCGCTCTGCGGCTTGTCCAATTTGCATGAGGCCATCGCCCTGCACGTGAAACCTCCGTCAATTAGCTAATGCCCTGCGCCGAGGTTGCCAGATAAACGCTGATGCCGCTGCAAGCTGTCGAGGTTCAGACCCCGGATTTCGACGGTCTTGCCCTTTCGCTTGTACTTTTCGGTTACCGCGTCGAGTGCCGCCACCGTTGAAGCGTCCCAGATGTGAGAGTCGCTCATGTCAATGACCACGTGACTCGGGTCTCGCGTGTAGTCGAACTGGTAATAGAGGTCGTTGCTTGACGCGAAGAATAGCTCGCCCGTCACTCGGTAAACGCGCGTGTCCGGCTCGCCGTCGTGCGTCGTGTCGGCCTCCCATACTTTTTCGACAGTGGTGAAATGCGCGACCCGTCGCGCAAAAAGAACCATAGCCGTCACTACTCCGAGGATGACGCCAATCGCGAGGTTGTGGGTCAGGACGGTCATTACGACGGTGACAACCATGACCAGCGTTTCGCTCTTCGGCATCCGGCGCAGTGTTGCGGGTGCCACGGAGTGCCAGTCGAGCGTGCTCACGGACACCATGATCATGACGGCGACCAGTGCGGCCATCGGAATCTGTGCAACGAGGTTACCGAGCCCGACAACCAGGATGAGCAGGAAAAGCCCCGCAAGAAAGGTCGAGATACGAGTACGTGCCGCTGAGACCTTGACGTTGATCATGGTCTGCCCAACCATCGCACAGCCGCCCATGCCGCCGAAGAAACCGGTGACGATGTTCGCAAGTCCCTGGCCGCGCGTTTCAGTGGTCTTGTTCGAGTGCGTGTCGGTGATGTCGTCGACGAGTTTTGCTGTCAGCAACGACTCGAGGATTCCGACGAGTGCCATAGCCAGCGCGTAGGGCGCGATTATCCGTAGCGTCTCGAACGTCATCGGAACGTCTGGGATAAGGAAGGAGGGGAGTGCGTCCGGCAATTCGCCCTCGTCTCCGACATTCGGCACGTTCAGAGCGAGGATCATGGTGGCGGCCGTGAGGATCACTATCGCCACCAGTGGGGCGGGAACGATGGTGGTCACTCGTGGCAGCAGCACGATGATCAGAAGTCCGAGCGCCACCATCGGATAGACAAGAGCAGGTACTCCGATGAGGTGCGGAATCTGCGACATGAAGATCAAAATCGCTAGCGCATTGACGAAACCGACCATGACGCTTCGCGGAATGAACCGCATGAGCTTTGCGATTCCAAGCACGCTCAAGACGATCTGCAGAATGCCAGCGAGAATGACCGTCGCGATCAGGTAATCGAGTCCGTAGTCGCGCGCGACTGGCGCGATGACGAGGGCGATGGCGCCGGTGGCAGCCGAAATCATGGCAGGTCGACCGCCGGCGATCGCGATGGTTACGGCCATCGTGAAGGAGGCAAAGAGGCCAACCCGTGGATCCACGCCCGCGATAATCGAGAACGCGATTGCTTCGGGGATAAGCGCGAGTGCGACGACCAGGCCTGCAAGAACTTCGATTTTGAGGCGCTTCGGGGAACGCAATGCGCCCAGTACCGTCCATCCCCTGGGAATATTGGTGGCCTCGGGGTCGGGTGCAGCTTGCAGTGCCACGTGGGGCGCCCTTTCAAATCTGGCGCGCCGCTCATTCCAGCGGCGTGCTAAAACAGCGCTGGTCTGCGCCAATGCGAGTGTTTAGGTGCTCGCGCCGGAACCGGCGGTGACGCGACTGCAGCGAGCAGTCCAGAACTCTACCCTTACGTGACGGTAGAGTCTAATCCGCTGTCTACACCTCCACCGCGTCTTCCGGGGAAAGTGTGCGGAACTCAGTGTCATCCCGCGACATTTCGCTGAGGCGCCCGTAATAGATGCCCAGACCGTTGTCGGACAGCAAACCCTGGTGGATCGGCACGGCGACGCGCGGGCACACAGCCCGCAGGTAGTCCACCGCCTCCGAGACCTTCATCCATGGTGCGGCTGCAGGTATTGCGAGGACGTCCACTGGCTGCCACGGCACAAAGAGGGAGTCCCCGGGGTGTAACAGTTGCCCTGGTGCAGATTCTGTGCCCAGGAGGTACGCGACGTTATCTATCACCGGGATGTCCGGGTGGATCACGGCGTGACGCCCGCCACCAACAGACGCTTCGACGGCTCCGACCGTGAACCGCTGTCCGGGGTGCACCGCCTGCCACCGGCCACCGAGCTGGGCCGCCGTTTGCGGGTCTGCGTAGAGTGCGGCGCCAGGGTTCGCGTCAGTCAGCGCAGGCAGTCGCTGCACGTCGGCATGGTCGGGATGTTGATGGGTGATGAGTATCGCGTCGAGTCCGGTGATCCCTTCGAAGCCGTGCGAAAAGTTGCCGGGATCAAAGAGGATGCGGGTTCCGTCCAGTTCGGCGAGGATGCACGAGTGTCCGAAGTGGGTGAGGCGCATGGGGACAGTATGCGTCTCGCAGCGCTTGCCTTGTAAGCTGTCGACGCGAGTTTTTTCTGCATAACTGATGTTGAGGAGTGCCGGGTGGCCCGGGTTGTTGTCAGTGTGATGCCCAAGGCGGAGATTCTGGACCCCCAGGGCCAGGCGATCGTGCGGGCGCTGCCCCGCCTCGGGTTCGAGGGTGTTTCCGAGGTGCGTCAGGGCAAGCGCTTCGAATTAGAAGTCGACGATTCTGTCGACGACGCGACGCTAGCCCGGATAGCTGAGTCCTTCCTGGCGAACACCGTGATCGAGGAGTGGACTGTCACGCGCCTGGACGGTGCGCAGTGAGCGCACGGATTGGGGTCATTACCTTTCCAGGGACGCTAGATGATGTCGATGCCGCGCGTGCCGTGCGTATCGCGGGAGCTGAGGATGTCGCCCTGTGGCACGCTAATGCGGACCTGAAAGACGTCGACGCGATCGTCGTGCCTGGCGGGTTCTCGTACGGCGATTACCTGCGTGCGGGCGCGATCGCCCGATTCGCGCCAGTGATGGGCGAAGTCATTCGCGCGGCAGAACGCGGTATGCCGGTCCTTGGTATCTGCAATGGTTTCCAGGTTCTCTGTGAATCCGGCTTGCTGCCTGGTGCGCTCACCCGGAATGAAGGCCTGCACTTCATTTGCCGCGATGAGTGGCTGCGTGTGGAGAACAACACGACGGCGTGGACAACGCGGTATGAGGCGGGCGCGGAAATTGTCATTCCGCTGAAGTCGGGCGAGGGGCGCTATCAAGCGCCGCAGCAGGTGCTCGACGAGCTTGAAGGTGAAGGCCGAGTGGTGTTCCGGTACGCCGGCGAGAACCCCAATGGTTCGCAGCGGGGGATTGCGGGCATCTCGTCGGAAAATGGCCGCGTGGTCGGTTTGATGCCGCACCCTGAGCACGCCACAGAGCCCCTGACAGGACCAAGCGACGACGGGCTCGGCCTGTTTCTCTCCGTGCTGGACGGTGTGCTGGCGCAGTCGCGCTAAAGACTCACAGGAAACGGGACAGGTTCACGAGCTTTTGCTGTGAACCTGTCCCGTTTCCCGTGCGTTCGGGGCTGGCTTGGGTGCCCGGCTATCGGCCGCTGGCGCTGGCCATCGCAAGCTGAGGCTCCGCCGTCTTCTCCGCAGGCACGGTGCGGGGCAGACGCATAGCGGCGACGACGGCAGCGGCCAGGAGCGCCATCGCCGCCCAGAAGTGTCCGTTCTGGATGGTGAATGTCTCCAGGTTTGGCCCACTCCCGGCTTCCACATATTTGTACGGGCCCACGATGTACGTGACGATCGCTGCGCCGATGAGCAGTCGCCAGCGAGCGTAGCGGGGCGCGACGAGCATCGGCACCAGCATGATCGTGTACACCCAGTGGTGCGAGACGGCGAAAGGTGCGGCAGCGAGTGACGCGAGCGCGATGAGCCCAAAGTCGACGTAACCATCGCCCGCCCTGGCGAACCGGTATGCCGCCCAGGTGGCCGCGGCGACGATCGTCAGTGCGCCGATCAGCCACAGCACTTCCTGCAGGCTGCCTTCGAGGCCAAGACGCGCGAGCACACCCGTCAGTGCTTGATTTGGCCGGTATTCGTGACTGCCGGCGCGGTCGGTCCGGAAGAACTCTTCAGCCCAGTAGAAGAGGGACGCCTGTGGGGCGACGAGGAATCCAATGATGATCGTCGCGATTCCGGTGGCGATAGCCTGAAAGAACGCGCGGAAGTCGCGGCGCAGCAGGAACAGCACACCGAACGCCGCCGGCGTGACTTTGATCGCGGCCGCGATACCGGTGGCGATGCCCCGGTAGCGGCGCGGTATCACACCGGCGCAGTCGGCCACGACAAGCGCCATCAGTGTGATGTTGATCTGCCCAAAGAAAAAGGAGGCGCGTACGGGCTCGAGCAGGAGCGCGATACCGAGCAGTGCGACGGCAATGTACTGGCTGCCGCGGCTGACTCCGGCGCGGCGGAGAAGTGCGCCGAGAATCCACCACACCAGCACAATATTTCCGATCGTCCACGCCATTTCCAGGGCGCCAACAGGAATTATTGCCATCGGCGTAAACAACATGGCAGCAAACGGTGCGTAAATAAAACGTAATCCATACGGCCGCGCGAATTCGTCACTGTAAAGCGGAGTGCCGTCGAGGAATGCTCGCCCCGCCGCACGGAACACGGCAAGATCGATCAGGCCTTTGTCCAGCGTTTGCAGGACCAAGAATGCGACTGCACTGGCCGTAATAACAAGACCCACAATAGGTGCAATTCGGACGGCTCGGGTGGTGAGTCCAGTCGCAACGGCACGGTCACGTAGCTGCATTAATCGATTCGACCTCGCGTGTGAAAAGACGTCATTTGGCATTCCGCCGTGGCATAACCAGCCACAATACCAACGGCGCGAATTATTGTCATGTGTCTGTAATCACACGGGGGTCCACTGCGTTGCTGCTTTTGCGTTACGGTGAAGCGGAATCAAGCGCTGTGGAGGGAGTGATTCGTGTCTGCGCCAGCGGCCACGGGAAACCGGGTTGAGTGGGCCGACGTGGCGAAAGGTGCATGCATCGCCCTTGTCGTCGTCTTTCACGCTACGAACTTCATGATTACCCGCGGCTACGGCTCCGATATGTGGGTCACACTCAATCAATTCCTCGAGCCGGTCCGCATGCCACTTTTTTTCCTGGTAGCTGGACTTTTCGCGGGAAAATCGCTGAGCAAGAGCTGGACGTTTGTGCTGCGCAACCGGGTCGGGTTGCTGCTCTACCTGTACCTGCTCTGGCTGGTTTTACGTTATGCGTATTTTGTTGCGGTGCCGGGCGCGAGCCTGACTCGCGAAGAATCCACACCCTGGAACGTGGTGACCGGCCTGGTGGTTCCGCATAACGGCCTGTGGTTCATCTACGCGCTAGCCCTCTATTTTATCGGCGCGAAACTGCTCCAGCGCTTAAGTGTCCCCGTCCAGGTTGTCGCTGCGGTCATCATCGCGCTCGCTGGGCGCTCGCTCACTGAAATGCCGTGGACATGGCAGAACATGGCCGCCTACTTCATGTTCTTTCTGCTAGGGCTGCATGCCGCGACACCACTTCACCGTCTTGCCGCGCGGACTTCGCTGCCTGCAGTCGCGGCAGCGGCCGCCGCGTACTTCGGCGCGATCTACCTAGCGTGGCGGACAGAGCTGGGAGAGTATGCACCGACGGCAATCATCATCACCCTTTTCGGGCTGGTTTTCGGAGTCCTCGCGGCAGCACGCATAAGGTGGCGCCCCGCCGTCGGTGCGCTGTCCCGCCTCGGTGCGCTCACGCTCCCGGTGTACCTCATGCACGAAATCGCGATGGGAACCGTCAGTTATGGCTGGCTGGTGCTCGGTGCTCTGCCTGAACCGGAGTATGTGCGCCGTGCTGGCCCCCTCGTTATCGCGCTGATCGGAATCCTCGGCGCGCTCGCCCTCCATCGCGTGCTGCTCTCGATCGGTATGCCATGGCTATTCAGGCTGCCCGCGCCGCTGCAGTTCATTCCCGGTGAGCCGGAGCGTCAGGCGGTTACGGCGTATCGCGCGCGGGAGCGCGCAGTGTGACGCGCAGCGGCAACGCGACCGCGAGGATCGCTGCGATCGGTGCGACGAGCGACAGCCACGGGCTCACGCCCGGCAGCAAAACCCCAGTGGCGGCAACCACAGTCACCACCGCTGCACCGGGTATCAGCCGCGTGAGAATGTGGCCGCCAAGGCGGGGCTCGCGCCGGGCCTGCACAGCCAGGACGTGAATGAGCGCAGCCAGGCCAGCGACGATAACCGCAAGCAGCGGTTGTTCGCTGACGAGCAGAACCACGATCAGGCCGTGGATCGTGAGGACGGAGGCCGCTGCGCCAAATCCCTGGTGCAGCGCGCACACACTGAATATGCCCGCGGCGGCCGCGCCCGCCATTGCGACCAGACCAAGCGTCTCGTGCGCTGCTGTGTGTCCGAGAAGCAGCGCCCCGGCCGCGGCCCATCCACTGACGACAATCAGGAGGGGATACGCGAGCCGTGGAATCATACTCGCCGCCGCGGGCGCACAGGTCGCCTCGAAATCAAGCGGAAGGCGTGCTCAAGCCCGGCGCCCGACTCGTCCGTCCACTCCCACTCGAGGATATCGATGCCGACCGTGCCGAGGTCACGAGCCTGGCTGCGTCGTTCGATACGCCACATCCGGGCACTGATGTCGTCCAATTCGTCATCGAAAGGCGGTTCCGACCCAAGGACGTCGACGAGGACAACGGTGTGCCCGCGACGACGCAGTTCGATCATTGCCAGCGAAAACTGCGTTTCTAGCAGTGGTGAGAAGCCGATAATTACCGCGCCGCGCGGCACCGCGTCGACTGGCGCGAGCGTTCCGCGAATCAAGTGGTGATCGTCACCCGCGGCCAGAACCGCGTCGAGTATGCGATAGAACTGCTTCCTTCCCAACTCAGCGCCAAGCCACCGAGCTCGTGTGCCCAGTGCTATCACTCCTGCGCGATCGCCGCGCTGCAGCGCTGACTGGGTGATTTGGGCTGCGCCCCGCACTGCGCGCTCGAGACCATTGCTCGCGGGGCCGGGCGCGTGCGGGTAGGTGTCGATGATGGCGACAATATCGGCCGCACGGTCGGTGAAACGTTCTGTGACGTGCATGCGTCCCGTTCTCGCGCTGACTTTCCAATTGATCGCATGCAAAGGGTCACCCGGCAGGTAGCCGCGTGTATCGGCATATTCGACGCCGGGGCCGTACCGCTTTGTCAGGTGTGTGCCAATCCGGTCGGGCAGCTTTGTGGGTGGTAGCGGGGTTTGGTTAGGCGGGGCCAGGGGATAGGCGTGGATCCGGGCGGGGGTTTCGCGGACGGTAGCGTCGAGCAAACCACCAGGTGCGCTCGCGTGCACTTCGATTGCGATGGGGTAATTACCCCAGCGGGTCGCGGACGCGTCGAAACTGCCATCAGCACGCAACTGGGTGAGGGTGAGACCAGCTGCGGCAACCGGCGTCACGGACAGCACGGCCATCCCGTCGATCGCGTGCGCGGCACACCGCAAAGTCACCGATTCCCTCTCGAATATCCTGCTGAGCTCAGGCTCGGCGGTAATCACAACCTCCGTAGCGAGGCGCCCCCGGCCGCGTGCCGCCCAGGCGGCGGTGCTCACCGCCCCCAAGAAGGGCGCCGCGAAGATCGCGAGACGGGGATCCTGCGCGACAAGCCCCGCGATCAGCCCGCTGCTGCCACACATCGCGAGGAGAATCGCGAGCGTGGAAGGCCGCCAGCGTAGCGCGGCAGTAATCCCAGTGCTCCCGCTGTTCTTAATCACGGTGTTCCCTGGCTTCGATCCTCGGGGTGGGGATCCGGCCCAGCAGCTCATTGACGATCTGGGCGCCACTGATGCGGCGCACCCACATCTCGGGCCGCAGCGTGATCCGGTGGGCAATCGCGGACACTGCGAGCGCTTTGACATCCTCCGGGATGACGAAGTCGCGCCCATTGAGAAGCGCGCGGCCGCGCGCAAGCTGTACGAGGTCGAGTTCCGCGCGCGGACTCGCGCCAACCTCGATCTGCGTGTGGTTGCGCGTGGCGTTTGCTATCGAAATGACGTAACGCAGGACGTCAGGGTGCACGGATACGTGTTCAAGCGATTCACGCATATCGAGGAGATCCTGCGCGCTGAGTACCTGGCTGACGACAGCGGGCTTGGAGCCACGATCAATCCGCCGCTGCAGCATCGCCTGCTCACCGGCAGGGTCCAAATAGCCGAGGCTGAGCCGCATCGCGAAGCGATCGAGCTGAGCCTCGGGCAGCGGGTAGGTGCCCTCGTACTCGATCGGGTTGTCGGTCGCGAGCACGATGAACGGCTTTGGCAGCGTGTGCGTGAGCCCGTCGATGGTGATCTGTCCTTCTGCCATCGCCTCGAGCAGGGCCGACTGCGTTTTCGGCGGAGTCCGGTTTATTTCGTCGGCGAGGAGAAGGTTGGTGAACGCCGGCCCTTCCCGGAACTCGAACGCCCCAGACCGCATGTCGTACACGGTTGCGCCGAGCAGGTCGGAGGGGAGCAGATCGGGTGTGAACTGTATTCGGTTGAAGTCAAGGCCGAAGGCGGCCGCGAAGGAACGTGCGATGAGCGTTTTCCCGAGCCCAGGAAGGTCCTCGATGAGTACGTGGCCGCCGGCCAGTACCGCGAGCAGTATGCTCGTCAGCGCTTCACGCTTGCCGACCACAGCGTTCTCGATTTCGCTGAGAACCGCAGCCGCCCGGCGCGTCGTCTCGGCGGCGCGCGGATCGCGGGGCGGTGCTGACGGTGCTGACCGTGCTGCTGGTGCTGCCGTGCTGTCTGACTGCTCAGGTGCGGTCACGCGCGCTCCAATCTGGCGAGTATCTCGGCGAGAACACCCCGGCCCGGGCCTGGTTCGTCGCGGCGGTCGCGCGCGCCCTGCGACGCATCTACCCATTGCCAGAGCGACGGGCCGAAGAGCATCTCACCAGCGGCCTCATACTGAATGTGGTTTCGGTGCGCGCGAACCTTTGTGACCTGCTCGAATTCACGGGCTAGCACCGGACGCAGGTGCAGATCCCAGTCACCGCGCGTGCCATCAGCCCAGCTGATGGTGAATGCGGCTCTCGCTCGCCAGCGGTTCAGCATTTCTTGCTGCGATGCGGCCGCATGTACCGCGTTGAGGTCGGAAACGCTGGTGTCCGCACGGGCGAAGCGCCGCACGCGATAAAGGATGAGTGCCAGGACGATCGCGGCCGCAGTGGCCGTCACGAGGGGCACCCGAGTGTACGCACCAGCCGCGACAAGCAGGATTTCAAGTACCACAACGCTGCACAGCCCGGTTACGACGATGGTGCGAATGGCATCCTCCTCACGTCGCTGAGCAGGTTCCGGAGCAAGTTCGACGCGTACGCCTGGTGGTCTTTTGTCATCGTGTGTGCGCTGTACCGGGCTTCTGCGAAGAGGGTCACTAGAGCTTCCGCAGGTTCGGGCCGGACGTGTCCACGGGAGACCGCGCGGGCGAGCACTTCGGAGGGTGTATCGGACTCGTGCGGGGCGGTCGCATCGTCCTCGCTCAGTGCTGCCTCCATTTCGGCGTAGCACGCGATGATTGCCGCGCGCGGGTCGGGCGCGGGTTTCGTGATCGTGTCGAGGCCCCGCTGCGCTGCCGCCGCGAGCTGGGCTTCCCCGGTTCCGGTTTTTGCTTCCGGCTCGGTGGTGGAGCCGTAACCCGCCTCGGGACGGATGTATTTGCGGCCGCGCATCGTAAGCACCGTGCCCGCCGCGAGCAGAATGATCAGCAAGAGCAGGCCAGTGAGGAGGACCGGCGTCAGGTCAGGGCCCTCAGCAGGCGGTGGAGCGACGTCCTGCTGCGGCAGGGGCGCGCTGTCCGCGGGCTCGGCCGCACCGTTATCCACGGGCAGTTCGCGGGGGCCCAGCAGCCGGTTGATCGCGGTGAACAACGCAGTAATCACGGCGAAATACAGCAAGAACAGCGCGATAGTGCGCCAATCGCGCTGTTGGCCCGAGCGGGTTGGCCGCGCACGTGGTAGCGGGGCACGCACCTGTATCAGCCGGGCACGCGGGTAGCGCCACACCACGTAGACGGACATCGCGGTGAGCGCTATCGAGAGGAGCAAGATCGCCACGACGGCGCCATATGTCCAGTTCTCCGGCAGTAGTGGTTCACCGTCGAGCGGTGCAGTGTTCAGCGACCCCGCGAGCACAAACAGGACGCCAGCAGTGAGCAGCACCGCCCCGGGCGTGGCGGGGCGGTGCTGGGCGTCGCGAACTGGCGTACGCTGCCCGGTCATTTGGTCATGGTGTCACGGAGGGCGGGATCGCCGTCGCGGAACGAGCATCTCGCGTGAGGCGGGAACGGGTTGTCAGTTCTTGCCGGTAGACTGCTGCTCGGCGTACTGCCACGTCGAAAGGACCCAGGTTTCCGTGTCGTCACCAGCTCCGTCCGCAACTGGTCACACCTCCTCGCGCATCGATTCGGTGTCACATGCCGCATCGACGCCTGACATTCCGCAGCCCTACCGTGAACTCGGTCTGAAAGACGACGAGTACGCCCGCATCAGGGAGATTTTGGGGCGCCGGCCCACAGACGCTGAGCTTGCGATGTATTCGGTGATGTGGAGCGAGCACTGCTCCTATAAGTCGTCGAAAGTGCATCTCCGGTACTTCGGTGAAACCACCACGGCGGAAATGCGCGAGCAGATGCTCGCTGGCATCGGTGAGAACGCTGGTGTTGTGGACATCGGTGACGGCTGGGCAGTCACTTTCAAGGTGGAGAGCCACAACCATCCGTCGTACGTGGAGCCGTATCAGGGCGCAGCGACGGGAGTCGGCGGTATTGTCCGGGACATTCTCGCCATGGGCGCCCGCCCGATCGCGGTAATGGATCAACTGCGGTTCGGTGCCGCCGATCACTCTGACACTCGCCGCGTGGTTGACGGGGTGGTGCGCGGCGTCGGCGGTTACGGCAACTCCCTTGGCCTGCCCAATATCGGCGGGGAAACCGTTTTTGATCCGTCCTATCAGGGAAATCCGCTGGTGAATGCGCTCTGCGCAGGTGTCATGCGGGTGGAGGACTTGCACCTGGCACACGCCTCCGGCACCGGTAACAAGATCATCCTCTACGGTGCGCGCACGGGCCTTGACGGTATTGGTGGCGTGTCTGTTTTGGCATCCGAAACGTTCGAGGGGGACGAGACGGGTTCCGGGCGGAAGAAACTGCCGTCAGTGCAGGTTGGCGACCCGTTCATGGAGAAGGTGCTTATCGAGTGCTCGCTTGAGTTGTACCGGCGCGGCCTCGTGGTTGGCATTCAGGATCTGGGCGGCGCCGGGCTGGCCTGTGCAACGTCGGAACTCGCTGCGGCGGGCGATGGGGGCATGCACGTTAAGCTCGACACGGTTCCGCTGCGTGCCACCAATATGACCGCAGCCGAGATTCTGTCGTCGGAATCGCAGGAGCGGATGTGCGCGGTCGTTTCTCCAGACAAGGTTGATGCCTTTATGGAGGTGTGCCGCAAGTGGGACGTCATCGCCACTGTCATCGGCGAGGTCACCGACGGTGACCGGCTGCAGATCACGTGGCATGGGGAAACAGTTGTCGATGTACCCCCGCGCACGGTCGCACACGAGGGGCCAGTTTATGAGCGTCCAGTGCAGCGGCCGGTCGTGCAGGATGAACTGCGCGCGAGCACGACATCGGGACTGGCGCGGCCATCGACGCCAGAAGAACTGGGGGAGACGCTTCTCGCGCTGATTTCGTCACCTCAGCTGTGCAGCCGTGCTTGGATCACGGAGCAGTATGACCGTTACGTGCGTGGCAATACTGTGCTGGCTGAGGGCGCGGACGCCGGTGTCGTGCGTATCGACGAGGAATCGAACCGTGGCATCGCGCTGGCGACGGACTGCAATGGCCATTACACGCTGCTCGACCCGTACCAGGGTGCGCAGCTTGCACTCGCTGAGGCTTACCGGAACGTTGCGACAACGGGCGCGGTGCCAAAAGCGGTGACCAACTGCCTCAACTTCGGCTCTCCGGAGGACCCTGCTGTGATGTGGCAGTTCCAGCAGGCTGTGCGCGGGCTGGCGGATGGCTGCGCGGCGCTGGGCATCCCTGTCACCGGCGGCAACGTCAGCTTCTACAACCAAACGGGCAGCCAGGCAATTTTGCCCACACCGGTTGTTGGTGTGCTTGGTGTGCTCGATGATGTCACGCGCAGGACGCCGCAAACCTTCGGCCACGATGAAGGTGAAAGCCTCATCCTCCTCGGCGAAACGCTTGATGAATTCGACGGGTCGGTGTGGGCGCAGGTCGCTCATAAGCATGTCGGTGGTGTTCCGCCACGGGTTGATCTCGATCACGAGCGTCTGCTCGCCGAGATCCTGGTCGCAGCGAGCAGGGACGGGCTGATCAACGGCGCGCACGATCTCTCTGAAGGCGGTCTAGCGCAAGCTGTCGTCGAAATGGCATTGGCGTCTGAAACCGGATGCCGGGTTGTGCTGCCCGAGGGCTCTGATCCATTCGTGGCGCTCTTCTCCGAGTCAGCTGGTCGTGTGCTTGCCGCAGTACCGCGCACTGAGGAGCCCCGTTTCACCTCGATGTGCACGATGCGCGGAATGCCCTGGGTGCGGATTGGCGTTGTAATCGATGGGTCCGACACCGTCGAGGTTCAAGATCAATTCACGTTTACGCTGGACACGCTGCGTGAGCGTTTTGAAGGCGCGCTTCCGGAGCTTTTCGGGCACACTACAGGCTGAGGCCGCCCCACGCTGCGGGGCCGTTACGGGAACGTCCCGCGCAGAAACACCCGCAGCAGGCACCGCGATAGCGCGCGGTGCCTACGGGCGCGGCGTTTCTATGTCACACGGGGAGGTGAGCGGTGTTGCGACGGCCGACCCCGGCAACACCTGGCTCCGAGACCACGGTGGAAGCCGGCCCGTCGCCTGTGCCAACAGCCGCGACCTCCTCATCGCCCCGGCGAACGGCTGCTCAGCGCACGGCCCGCAGAGTCTGGTTCTCGCTGCGCCTCGACCTGACGGGCCTCGCGGTGGCGGGGGTCTTCTTTGCCTGGTCGCTCACACCGTCGCTGCTGCCCCGCGAGTGGCATTACCAGGGTTTAACGTCCGGAATTAGCCTCGCCGCCGGGTATGGCGCCGGTGTGGTGCTGAGCTGGTTCATTCGGTCAGTCATACTCCCGCTGCTTGAGTGGCCGTCCCCACCCCGCAAGGTTGTGTGGTGGATCCGCGGCACCGTTGGCACAGGCACGCTCGTTCTCATGCTTTCAGCGCTCGTAGCTGCGGCGGGGTGGCAGAACGAAATCACCAGCTTGCTGGGGATGGAAGGCACTACTACGACCGGATTCCTGCGCACGGGCGCCCTGTCGATCGGCATTGCCGCAGTGATCATTCTTGTGGTGCGCGCGCTGCGCACCTGCGTCCGGCTGGTTGGCAAAGGCATTCGGCGTCTCCTGCATCTGCCGGAGCCCCTGGTCAACGCGGTGGGGATCATCGTCGTGGCCGCGATGGTCATCACCCTGGTTGACGGCGTGCTCGTCCGTGGATTCGTCACCTTCGCGAACTCGGCGTTCGCGGTGCAAAACGAAACGATGGACCCGCGAGTTATCCAGCCCGCCGAACCTGAACGATCCGGCAGCCCCGAGTCCTTGGTGCCCTGGGACACGCTGGGCCGTGAAGGCCGTCGGATGGTCGCTGGCGGGCTGCGTGCGCCGGAACTCGAAACCGCTCTCGGCCGCCCTGCGGTCGAACCGATTCGCGCTTACGTTGGTCTCGACTCGGCCGAAACACAAGAGGAGCGCGTTGCCCTGGCGATCGAGGAGCTCCGCCGGTCAGGTGCCTTCGAGCGCGAGGTCCTGGTTGTCGCAACCACGACAGGCACCGGCTGGATCAATCCAAACGCGATGCAATCCCTCGAATTGATGTATCGCGGCGATACCGCGTTCGTGGGTGTCCAGTATTCATTCCTGCCAAGTGCGCTCTCTTTCCTGGTAGACCGTGATGTTGCCGCGGAGGCAGGGCGGGCACTGTTCGACGGCGTGCATCAGGAATGGCTGCGCCAGGATCCCGAGACACGGCCACGACTGTACGTCTACGGCGAGAGCCTCGGATCGTTTGGCTCCGAAGCAGCCTTCGACGGCCTGGCAGATCTGCGTGCGAGGGTATCCGGCGCCCTCTGGATCGGCCCTGTTAACTCGAACCCGTTGTGGCGATCACTGACTGAGCGCCGTGACCCAGGCTCACCGGAGATCCGGCCCACGTACGCGGGCGGCTTGGTTGTGCGGTTCGCGAATCGGCGCGAGGATCTTGTCGGCGCGGGCGTGGAAGCGCCATGGCTGGAACCGCGTGTCCTGTACATTCAGCACCCTAGTGACCCGGTGGTGTGGTGGTCGCCGGACCTGCTGTTCCAGCGGCCCGATTGGTTGCGTGAACCACCTGGTTACGATGTGTCTCCGTCGATCCAGTGGCGACCGATCGTTACCTTCTGGCAGATCTCCTCCGACCTTGCGAATGCCGCGCGGATTCCGCACGGACACGGTCATTTGTACAGCTCGGTCATCCTGGACGGCTGGCTCGCGATCGGCGAGCCGCAAGGCTGGACTGCAGCTGACACCGCGCAGGCTCATGAGGTCTTGCGCTCCATTTCGCGGTACCAGACGCCCCGCCACAGCCCCATCGGAGACTCCGATCGATGAACGCAGTCGGCAGGCGCGCCCAGGTGCGCAAATACCTCGCCGGTGCGGGGGCGCTCAGTGCCGCGCTGCTGGCGTGGAATAACGCTGCGCTCCCGGGGCTTCGATGGCCGCCGCACTGGCGTGCACCAGCGAACGCGGCGGTGGGGGTCGCGGCGGTTGCCGCTGCTCGGGCGGCCGGACTCAATGGCACCGAACTTCGACTGTCCTTCACCACCATCCCGTCGGGGGTGCGCACCGGGATGGTGGTCGCGGCGCTCCCCGCGGTCGTGTTCACTGTTGCGGGTGTACTTCCGCGGTTGCGTGGTGCAATCGTCAGCGAGGGCGCTGTCCGGGACCTCACGGCGGGCGAACTCATCGCGTGGGTGGCTTACCACATCCCCGTCGGGACGGTGCTGTGCGAGGAACTAGCGTTCCGGGCAGCGCTCGATCCGATGCTGGAGCGAGTATTCACGCGACAGTCGGGCGACCGGGCGGGCCGTGCGGCCGCACTGCTGACGAGCGCGGCGGTGTTCGGCTTGTGGCACGTCGTTCCCGCCCGAGCGAGCGGAGATCCGGTAGTCCCCACCGTGTTGTTCACCACAGCTGGAGGTGTGGTGTTCACGTTGCTTGCCCGCCGCAGCGGCAGCGTGGTGGCACCGATGATCGCGCATGTAACTGCCAATGCGGGCGGTGCGCTGCTCGCGGCCCGCCTGCGGACACCGGTGTCATATGGTAGTCAGCCATGACCAGACCTTCCGCGCGGCGCCGGTCCGCGGATCCTGAAGAGGTGCGTGCGGCGGTTCTCGCGATCGCTGGCTGGCTGCGTCAAGATAATGCCACCAGCGCCTTGGAGGAACCACCAAAACAGCAGGTTGCGGCCGCGGTCCGACTTACGGCCCAGGCGCTGGCTCAGGCCGCCCCGGGGGCGAGCGTCGAAGTGCGTGTGCCGCCGTTGATTGCGGTGCAGTGCATCGAAGGGCCGCGTCACACGCGAGGCACGCCGCCGAACGTGATGGAAACCGACGCGCGGACGTGGCTCCTCCTCGCGGCCGGCCGGATCGATTTCCAGGCCGCAGTCGATGCGGGAGACATCAGCGTTTCGGGAACGCGCGCGGGTGAGATCGTCAGGTGGCTGCCAATCGTCCGGTTGTAGTCCGGGTTCGCTAGGTGTCGGTGGTTCACCGTAAACTGAGTTGACCCCCGATGCCGGCATTAAGGGAGCGTCCCGTAGTGAGCAGCCACCGCAGCGACTCGGACAATGAGAACTCTGTATTTGATGCATCAACTCAACTCACCGAGCACGCCCCGGACGTCGAACCTGAGCCCCGCGAGGAATGTGGTGTGTTCGGTGTGTGGGCGCCCGGTGAAGATGTCGCGAAGCTGACGTATTACGGTCTCTACGCACTGCAGCACCGTGGTCAGGAAGCCGCAGGCATCGCTGTCGGTGACGGGCGCCAGGTGCTGGTTTTCAAAGACCTCGGTCTCGTCAGTCAGGTCTTCGACGAGCAGACGCTCGTGGCGATGCGGGGCCACGTCGCCGTGGGGCACTGTCGTTACTCGACTACCGGCGCTACCACGTGGGAGAACGCCCAGCCGATTTTCCGCACAACGAGCGCAGGTACAGGAATCGCGCTTGGGCATAACGGAAACCTGGTCAACACCGCGGAGCTGGCGGCGAAGGCGCGCGAGGCGGGCTTGCTCGCCGGCCGCAGGCGCAAGGCTGCCACGTCGGACTCCGACATTGTCGGGGCACTGCTCGCGCACGCCGCGGCGGATATCACTGTCGAGCAGGCCGCGATGGAGCTGTTCCCTCAGCTCAAAGGCGCTTTCTGCTTGACATTCATGGACGAGAACACCCTCTACGCGGCGCGCGATCCCCATGGGGTGCGGCCGTTGTGCCTGGGGCGCCTGGATCGTGGCTGGGTCGTCGCGAGTGAAACGTCGGCGCTCGACATCGTCGGTGCCTCGTTCGTCCGGGAGATCGAGCCGGGGGAGCTGCTCGCGATCGACGCCGATGGGGTTCGTTCGATGAAGTTCGCCAAACCGGAGCCCAAAGGCTGCGTGTTTGAGTACGTCTATTTGGCCCGGCCGGACAGCTCGATTGCGGGCCGTTCCGTCCATGCGGCCCGAGTGGAGATCGGCCGCAAGCTCGCGGGCGAACACCCTGTGGACGCGGACCTCGTGATCCCGGTCCCTGAGTCAGGCACGCCAGCCGCTATCGGCTATGCGCAGGGTTCTGGCATTCCTTACGGTCAGGGGCTGATGAAGAACGCGTATGTGGGGCGTACGTTCATTCAGCCGTCCCAAACGATCCGTCAGCTCGGTATCCGGCTGAAACTGAATCCATTGCGAGACATGATCAAGGGCAAACGTCTAGTTGTTGTGGACGATTCCATCGTGCGCGGAAATACGCAGCGTGCCCTAGTGCGGATGCTCCGCGAAGCAGGGGCCGCAGAAATCCACGTCCGCATCGCATCACCCCCCGTCAAGTGGCCCTGCTTCTACGGCATCGACTTCGCGTCGCCAGCTGAACTCATTGCTAACGGGGCGGATTCCGCAGAAGAGATGCTCGAGGCTGTGCGTTCATCCATCGGTTCGGACTCGCTCGGTTACATTTCGATCGAGGGGATGACTGCCGCCACCGAGCAGGAGTCATCGCGACTCTGCCGCGCGTGTTTCGACGGCGTCTACCCGATCGAATTGTCAGACGACAGCCGCATCGGGAAGAACGTGCTCGAAGCGATGTTTGACTCGGCGGCGAAGTCTATTGAAACGTCCCATACAGAACCGTCTGCCGTGGCAACACGCCGCGGCACTGCAGCACCTTCCTGAATCGTCTCCGTTCCCCGGCGGGCACCCGGGCTTAGCTTGCGGGCTCATTGATCGAAGGCGATCGAGACGGTGTCGGTTAACGCTACCGACTGGCACGCGAGACGCAATCCCTTCTCGAGGTCGTAATCGTCGAGAGTGTCGTTGCAGAGCATTTCCACTTCACCTTCGCGCAAGGTGAAGGCGCACGCGCCGCAATTGCCTTCACGGCAGACGTATGGCGCGTCCAGGTTCTCAGAGAGCAGCGCGTCAAGCAGGACTTCGCCCTGCGGCCAATCGATAGTGTGCGTTTCGCCGTCGATTTCGGCGCGAACCCGCGTCGCTTGCTGACTAGCTTCGGTGAGCGAGGTTGTTGGGCGGAAAGGTGACCGCGGCGGTGCGAACGGATCCGTGGGCAGCGATGCGAATACCTCCCGATGGATGCTGGCCGCGCTGACGCCGCACCCGAGCAGTACTGTTTCCGCGACTTTCATGAACTCTGCAGGGCCGCACAGGTAGGCGTGTGCACTTGGAGGGACAGCCGCGATACGGTCGGCAAGTTTCTCTGGGATGGGTGGCCCGTCGACAGAGTCGAGCCAGTGTATGACGTCAAGCCGGTGTGAATATCGAGCTTCGAGCTGCGTGATTCCGTTGTGGAATATGACGTCGCGGATGTCTCGGTTGGCGTAAATGAGGACAACCCGGTTCGAGTGACAAGCGAGCGCGGTTTTGAGGATCGACATGATCGGCGTGATGCCGCTGCCAGCTGCCACAAGAACGAGATCCGCATCCCATCTGCGGGGTGAGAACATCCCGGCAGGGCGCAGCGAAAGCAGCGAGGAACCCGGCTCGATATTGTCGCAAATCCAATTCGACGCGTACCCGTGCTGGGTTCTCTTGACCGTGATCTGCAGGTCGCTGTCAACCGCAGGGGCGCTCGAAAGCGAGTAGCACCTCGCGATCGCGCCTGTCTCGTGAGGTATGCGCACCGTCAGGAATTGCCCAGGCGAGTATGTGAACTCGCTTCGGGCGTCGGCAGGCATGTCAAAAACGATGGAGAGGGCGTCTGCAGTTTCTCGGACGACGCGTGATACGCGAAGTGCGTGCGCACGCTGCTCGACGGTTGAACTGGTCATATAACTCCCTTTCTGCAGCTCGGCGATGGCGAGCGGTCGGCTGAGCCCGATTGTGCACCGATCAATGTGCCATTGACAAATGGCACATTGGTCGGTGATGCTTTCGATATGCGTATTCAAGGGTCAATGTCGACCCCTTCCAGCTATCTGTCGACGGCTGCTGTACCGCTGACCGGTTCCTTCCAATCGCGGACCGCCGCGATGGTGACTCGGGCAAGCGTGCGGCGGCTCAACAACGCACTTCCCTCGAATGCCGCCGGGGTATGGTTCGGCCGCACGATGGTGGCGACCTTCATGGCGGCGCTGGGGCCGCCACTGCCGGGTACGACGGTGGTCCCCGTCCGCGACGCCGTGGTGCGCGGCGAATGGGTGTCGGCACCCGGTGTCACGCGTGCCGACAAGGCGATCTACTACATCCACGGCAGCGGCTACGTAGTCTGCTCAGCGCGCACGCACCGCGGGCTCGCGTCCAGGCTGTCGAAGACGACGGGCGTTCCGGTGTTTCTCACGGACTACCGCCTTGCTCCTGAGCATTGTTTTCCGGCGGCCGCAGATGATGTTGAGGCTGGCTATCGATGGCTACAAGAGCGCGGTTTCCGGCCGCAGGACATCGTGGTGGCGGGTGACTCAGCCGGCGGCCACCTTGCGATGGATCTGCTGATCGAGAATGCCCGCCAGGGGCAAGCCCAGCCGGCCGGGGCAGTGATGTTCTCGCCACTGGTCGACCTCACGCTGAACCGGGCGAGAGCGCAAGAGGCCGTGCGCAAGGATCCGATGATCTCAGCGCAGGCGGCCCGCCGGATGGTGGACATGTACTCCTGCAACGAGCCGGAGGATCACCCGAGGCTGGGTCTCTCTTTGCGCACCGGGGTGAGTTTGCCACCGATTCTGGTGCAGGCCGGTGGCGCCGAGATGCTGAAAGCCGATGCTGAATACCTGTACGCCATGGTGACGGCCGCGGGGGGCAGGTGCGAACTCGAGGTGTGGCCGGATCAGATGCACGTCTTTCAAGCCCTTCCCCTCATCATCCCCGAAGCGGCCGGAGCGCTGCGCCGTGCTGCGGCGTTTATTCAGGCGGCCCACGGTATGGCAGTCGGCGAATACGCGGAGGTGAGCTGACGTGGGGATTGTGGCACCATTTCTGTCGCGCGGCCGCTCCGCACCTTCACGCGGCGCGCGGGCGGTTGTTACGGGCGCGGGCAGTGGCATTGGACGGGCGTTCGCCATCGAGTTAGCGAAACGCGGCGGTGAGGTGATCTGTGCCGATATCGACAAGGGCCGCGCTGACGCGACGGTGCAGACCATCAGCCGGATCTACGGAGCTAAGGCGCATGCCTTCTTCTGTGATGTCGGACGACGTGCGGATGTTGAAAGTCTCGCGCTGCATGCCGAGCTGATCTTCGATGGCCCCGCCACCCTGGTGATCAACAACGCGGGTGTCGGGATTGGTGGTAAGCCAGTCGGTGATATTGGCCTGGATGACTGGAAATGGGCACTCGATATCAACCTGTGGGGTGTCGTGCACGGCTGCGAGACGTTCGCGCCGCAGTTGCGTGCCGGGCATGGCGGCGTCATCAATGTCGCGTCGGCTGCAGGGTTCGCCGCCGCCCCCATGATGGCGCCCTACAACGTCTCCAAAGCCGCCGTGGTGTCACTTTCGGAGACGATGGCCGCCGAACTGCGCAGGCACGGCGTGACGGTCACTGTACTGTGCCCCACCTTCGTGAAAACGAACGTGGCGCGGGATGGGCGGATCACACCGCAGTCGTCCACGCTCGCCGAGGCACTGATGCGCTGGACCGGTTACACGCCCGAAAACGTCGCGAAAATGACCCTCGACGCGCAC
This sequence comes from Hoyosella sp. YIM 151337, assembly GCF_026041215.1. Taxonomy (GTDB): domain Bacteria; phylum Actinomycetota; class Actinomycetes; order Mycobacteriales; family Mycobacteriaceae; genus Hoyosella. The sequence goes on along the minus strand of NZ_JAPEIQ010000031.1, from coordinate 38,659 downwards.
GACGCGGGGCGACTTTACGTTCTGCCGCAACTCGACGCGCGCCTAGTTTGGCACCTCAAGAGGCATTTCCCTGCCCAATACACCTACTTTCTCAGCTTGCTGCCGCGGCTGCTGCCCGACGGCACGGCGGACGAGAAAGCAAGCAGTGCGGATGCGGAAAGAACAGGAGTCTAGCTATGACATTCGATTTCGATGACATGCTGCGAAAGATCAAGAACCGGCAATGGTCGCTCGCCGACATTGATTGGGATGCCCCAGGTGCGGACACAATCACGCCGGAGCTTTACGCCAAGTTGAAGCCGTTCATGGCGGATCTCATGTGGATCGAAAATGTGGGTGCACGCGGGTTCGCGGCTATGGCGAAAAAGGCGCCGACCGCGACCTTGCGGGAAATCTACAAATACTTCCACGCCGAGGAGCAAAAGCATGCGAACGCAGAATTGGCGCTCATGCGGCGGTGGGGGATGCTGGACGGCGACGAGATTCCTGAACCCAACGTCAATGTCAAACTGGTAATCGATTTCCTCGACAAGTACTCGGACGGGATGTCGCTGTCTTTCCTTGGGACCGTGATCCCCATGCTTGAAGTCGCCCTGGACGGCGCCCTGATCAAATTCATCACCGATGAAGTGCCGGATCCGGTCGCGCAGGAGGTTTTCAAGAAGATCAACGCTGACGAGGCGCGCCACCTCGCGACGGATTATGCAGTCATGGACCTGCTGGGCCATGCCACGGTGCGCAAATTGTTCATTGACCTCGTTGGCGGATGGCTCAACCCGTCACTGCTGATTGGCGTTCTGAGTTACGTCCCGCTGCTGAACAAAATGCGTGACAACGTCGTCGCGATGGGCGTCGACGAAGAGCGGCTGTACGTTGCGATGCGCCGATTCAAGAGTGTTGGGGAACGGAGCGCTTACGCACGCCGCGTCCCGATGTACCAGATCGTGAAGGCCCACGCGGGAATGGTGATCAACCGTGGCCATCCATATCACATTGTCGCTGACGCGCTCGTGAAAGCGACTGAGCGCATTCCGCACCGGCTTCTTCCCGGCCAGCCAGCCTGGTCGAAAGAGCTGACCTACGAGCCAGTCGCATGAGTGCCGCACAGCCACTGGATGTGGCCATCATCGGTGCAGGGTTCGCGGGCATTGGCGCGGCTATCCGGCTCAGACAACGGAACATCACGAACATCGCCGTTTTCGAGCGCGGCGATCGGATTGGTGGAACGTGGCGGGACAACACCTATCCCGGGGCTGCCTGTGATATCCCATCGAGGCTGTACTCCTACGGTTTCGCGCCCAATCCCGACTGGTCGCATACGTATTCCACAAGCGGGGAGATCCTTACCTACATCGAACGCATAGCTGACGATTTCGGCGTGCGGCCTTTCATTAGGTTCGGCCACAACGTCAACGACCTCGTTTTTGATGAGGATGCTGGGTTTTGGCGAGTCCACGTCGAAACTGCTGCGGCACCGGTCTATGCGCGATCAGTGATTCTCGCGTCTGGGCCACTTGCGAACGCGAGCTTTCCGGCGATCCGCGGGCTGGACGACTATCGGGGCCACAAAATCCACAGCGCACGCTGGGATCACACCTACGATTTCCGCGAGAAGAAGGTCGCTGTTGTCGGCACCGGCGCAAGCGCCGTACAGATCATTCCCGAGCTCGTCCGGCAAGCCTCGTCCGTGAAGGTATTTCAGCGCACGCCGGGCTGGGTCCTGCCGCGGGTAAACCGTCCGACACACCATCTCACAAAGCAGATTTATCGGCAGTTCCCGATCGCCCAGCAGGTCGCCCGCGCCGCCTGGTACTGGGGTCACGAATCGGTGGCGTTAGGAGCGGTGTGGAACACCCCGTTCACCCGAATCATCGAGATAGCCGGCAAAGCACACCTCCGCACGCAGGTAAAGGATCCGTGGCTGCGCCGCCAGCTGACACCCGACTTCCACGCCGGTTGCAAAAGACTGCTGATGAGCAGCGACTACTACCATTCGCTGCAGCGTGACAACTGCAAGCTCGTCACGTGGCCGATTGACCGGATCTCGGAGCGCGGCATCAGGACCGCTGAGGGCATCGAGCATCAATTCGACTGCATCGTTTTCGCCACCGGATTCGACGTGTCGAAGACGGGAACTCCGATACCCGTCGTGGGCCGCGGAGGGCGAGTGCTGGCGGCAGAGTGGGGCAAGGGAGCGTATGCCTTCAAAAGCGTCGCGGTTTCGGGATATCCGAACCTGTTCATCACCTTCGGACCGAACTCAGGGCCAGGGCACAACTCAGCGCTCGTCTACATGGAGGCTCAGATCGACTACATCGTTGCGGGAGTTGAAGAAATCCTGGCCCGTCGCGTGCTGCTCGACGTGAACGAGCAGCGCCAGGACCGGTACAACGTGTCAATTCAGCGCCGGCTTCGCAGCACCACCTGGAATTCCGGGTGCCAGAGCTGGTATCTGACCGAAGAGGGGTTCAACCCCACCATGTATCCCGGATTCGCCACGCAGTACATCAATCAGCTGCGTACGTTCGACGTCTCTGACTACGACTGCGCCAGCATGCCGCACAGTCATGCTCACTCCGATTCATCGCGAGCACCGGAGGTCTTGCGCAGCAGCCGTTGAGTGAGCCGCCTCCCTCGGCCCGGTCCGCGGCAGTAACATGTCGTACCGGAGCGCGAGGGAGGCACTGCTGCAATGCCGGAGTATCGGATTGATGACCTAGCTCGTGCGGCTGGCGTCACCACTCGCAATGTCCGCGCGTACAAAGAGCGCGGATTGCTCCCCGAACCCCACCGGCAGGGCCGGACGAACTTTTATGACGACTCGCACCTCGAGCGGCTCAAGCTCATCAATACTCTGCTGCAACGGGGATTCACAATTAACCACATCGCAGACTTCATCGCCGGGTGGGAGAACGGCAAGAGTCTCGCCGAGATCCTCGGGCTGCCCGGGTCGGCAGCTGTGGGCTGGGTTCGTGACGAGACACTCGAAGTGCCGTTAGCTGCGGTGCGGGCACGCCTCGGCCGCGATAGCGAGCTACTGGACCAGCTCGTGGCCATGAAGATGGCAAGGATCGACGGGGATACGGTCGAATTCGCTGAGCCCCAGCTGGTGCAGGCGTTCGTCGAACTACAGCAGTTTGGGTTCGAGTTACGCCCGCTCATCCGCGTCATGGCGGATGTTGCGGAGCGCACGAACGAGATCGCCCAAATAATGATTCGTGCGGCACTTGAAGTGAGTGGCCCTGAACGCCATGACCAGTTCGCGAGGCCACATGATGTTGCGCGTGCCATCGACCAGCTCAAGCAACTCACACACGTCGCGGTGCGGTCCGTTCACATTCTGCTCGCGCGCGCCGTCGACGAAAACCTCAAGCGGGGCTTGAACCGCACGGATGATGAGGACACGTCGACCCAGGATTAAGTGAAGCTTCCGTTGCGGCACTGCGCATACCACGGACTAAGATCGAGGTGTGGGGCAGATCACAGGGAGTGAGAACAATGTCTGCAAACTCAACAGCGTCACGGCCAGGGACTGGCCATAAGCATGCTGATCCCCTAGCCGCGCACGATTTCTCCCCAGCCGACATCCCCTCTCAGGAAGGGAAGACGATCGTCATCACGGGCGGTGATGGAGGTCTTGGCAAACAGTCAGCGAGAGTGCTGGCCGCGGCGGGTGCCTCCGTGATCATCGCATGCAGAAACCTCGAGCGCGCGAAAGCTGCGCTCGATGAGATCAGTTCGGTCGCCTCGGGTGCCAAGCCGTCACTGGCTCACCTCAACCTCGGTGACCTCAGCAGTGTCCGCGCATGTGCGGAGGAGATTGCCGAGCACACAGATTCGATCGATGTTTTGATAAACAACGCGGGCCTGATGGCGGTGCCTTACAAGGAAACTGATGACGGCTTCGAATCCCAGATCGGTGTGAACCATCTGGGCCATTTCGCGCTGACAGGACTGCTGCTGCCGCGGCTGCTCTCGGCGAGCTCCAGCCGTGTTGTCACAGTGAGCTCGATTATGCATCACCAGGGCAAGCTCGACGTGGATGATCTCAACTTCAAACGCCGCAAGTATTTGCGTATCAACGCGTACGTGCAGTCAAAGGTCGCGAATATGCTGTTCGCCGCTGAGCTCGCGCGTCGTGCCGAGGCTGTGGACGTCCCGCTCACCTCGGTGGCGGTGCACCCGGGCGCGGCAGCTACCGATCTGTTTGACCCGATCGTCCCGACAATGGGCCTGCGCCGCATGGTCCGCCAGATCATCGCCCTCACCGCGGCCTCGGTCGAGGAAGGTGCCCACAGTACCCTCTACGCGGCGACAATGCCTGACGTGCGCAACAACGATTTTCTCGGCCCCACTGAATTCGGCGGCGTCAAAGGCCCGGTCAGCAGGTGTCACCGCAGCAGGGACGCGGACGATCGCGACCTAGCACGGGCGCTCTGGGAAAAATCAGTGGAGCTTACCGGCGTCGACTTCGCTGAACTCAATAAGTGACGGTCTGAAACGTGGCGGCAGGCCGCTCCGTCTCCTGGTGATGTCCGGTAGCGTTACACCGTAACTGTGACATACCAGGGGCGGAGCACACGAACCTCATGATCGACGACAACACCACCACGGCCGGGGCTTCTTACGCGGCAGCCGGAGTCGATATCGACGCTGGCGATCGCGCGGTGGAGCTTTTTAAGCCACTCGCAAAGAAAGCTACTCGGCCGGAGGTTGTCGGAGGGCTCGGTGGGTTCGCGGGTCTGTTTGCGCTCAAGAACAAGTACCGTGAACCGCTGCTCGCAGCCTCTACCGACGGAGTCGGCACGAAAATTGCCATCGCGCAGACGATGGATAAGCACGACACGGTAGGTCTTGACCTCGTTGCGATGGTCGTGGATGACCTTGTCGTATGCGGCGCTGAGCCGCTTTTCCTGCAGGACTACATTGCGGTCGGAAAGGTCGTTCCGGAGCGGGTCGCGCAGATCGTGTCCGGCATCGCCGAGGGCTGTGTGCAGGCCGGTTGTGCGCTGCTCGGCGGGGAGACCGCCGAGCACCCAGGCATGATGGGCGAAGCCGATTACGACCTGTCCGCGACCGGAATAGGCGTTGTTGAAGCCGACTCGGTGCTGGGCCCTGACCGGGTCCGGCCCGGCGATGTCGTGATTGGGATGGCATCGTCAGGCCTGCATTCGAACGGGTACTCGCTGGCGCGCAAGGTCCTTCTCGAAATTGACCGCATGTCCCTTGCTGGACATGTCGAAGAGTTCGGGCGGACTCTTGGTGAAGAGCTGCTCGAGCCGACGCGCATTTATGCGCGTGACTGCCTCGCGGTGATCGCAGAAGCCGATGTGCGCACCTTCGCCCACGTGACGGGTGGGGGACTCACCGAGAACCTGGCGCGCGTGATGCCGAAAGGGCTGGTTGCTGAACTTGACCGTGGCACCTGGAGTCCGGCTCCCGTTTTCCGCATGATCGCGCAACGCGGCAAGGTCATGGAAGCCGAGATGGAGCGCACGTTCAACATGGGCGTGGGAATGGTGGCCATCGTCGCGCCTGACGACGTCGACCGGACGCTTGCCGTGCTCACCGCACGCCACGTTGACTGCTGGACGCTCGGCACGGTGCGCAAAGCGAACGAGGTGCACGCGGGGGACGACACTCGCGCGGTCCTCGTGGGAGAGCACCCCAGGTTCTGACCTAGTTCCGTTGTGACAACAGGCGGGGTGCCTCGCGAGAGGCACCCCGCCTGTTATGTCAAAGGGAAGCTAGAACCTCATCGACTCCAGCTAGCGTCGTCGTCATCGACCCAGCGCGAGTACTCGTGCTCGTACGGGTCGTCAGAGTAGGCATCGTCTCGCGGGGAGTTCGATGCCGCTCCCGACAGTTCTCGCTGGAGCCGATCGAAGTCGGTGTCCGGTGAGCTGTATTTCAGTGCCCGTGCAACCTTGGTCTGCTTCGCCTTAGCCCGGCCGCGGCCCATGGCTGACCCCCTCGCGCGATGTCGGGGTGGCCTGGGGATTTGGCGACCCCGTTCGTGTCTGATGTTCTTCCTGGCAAACACTCTACCGCGAGACGCGGACTTGCGCCGCAATGACGTCTCCGTTTGCGGCCGCAAGCGATGTGAAGCCTACCGCATTTTCGTGGGCTAGCTGTGTTTGTTGCTGTCTGTTGCCTTCTCCGCCGGTCTGTTACGCGGGTCAGTCAGAACTGCACGGCATCTACTGTGATCTGTACCTCTCCAACGGGCTCGCCGCCACCGAGCACTGGAGTCGCCGGGATCCGGCTGGCTCCGGGCGCGTCGAGCGCGCGCAGGACCGCTGCCGCGAGCGGTAGCCGCGGCCGTTCGTGACCGTCGGCGATCTTGAATGCGAACGCCGACCCGTCGGGCAGGGCGCCGGCGAACACTCCATCCGCGCCCGACTTGCACACGAGGCCAGGTACCGCCCGAATGAGGGTGACATCTGTCTTTCCCGTTCCGGACAGCAGGTAAGGATGCTTGCGTATGACGTCGGCGACCTGGTGCTCGAAAGTGCCGTCAACAGCGGTAACGAGCTTCTGGAACGCGCGGGCAAGTCCGGTCAGTGACACCGGCACGATTGGCAGCCCGCACCCGTCCACACCCAGCGGGTGCTCGGCTTCTCCGGTGAGTTCACGCACCGTCGCTGCCAGGTGCGTTTGTAGGGGGTGGTTCGGAGCCATGTAGTTCGCGGTCGGCCAGTCGTGCTGCAGGCACGCCGCCAGCATCGCAGCATGCTTGCCGGAGCAGTTCATGTAGGCGCGTCGCAACCCTTCAGCACGGTGGATCACCCGCGCGCGGGCTGTCTCATTCGATGGCAGATCGGGCGGGCATTGCAGCATGTCTTCTGTCGCACCGATCTTGTCCAGCATCCCCTCGACAATCGCGACGTGGTCCGGCTCGCCTTCGTGAGACGCGCTGGCAAGCGCGAGATGCTCGTCATCAGCGGGCTCGTACCCGGCGCGCAGCAAACCGACTGCTTGCAGCGGCTTATTGGTGGACCGTGGATAAATCGGTGTATCCGCGCTGCCCCGCAAGTGTCGAATGTGGCCACGTGGGGACAATACGACCAGGGCGCCGTGGTGGACGCACTCCACGAACCCTGACCTGATGACGTTGACTAGTGGAACGTAGCGCATGTGTCAGCCTGCTTTCAGCGTCCCCGCAGTTTGTCGACGGCGGCGCGGCCTGGCTGGACCTCGTCGTAACTGGGCAGCGAATCAGGGTCGATCGATGCCGCGACTTCCCGGCCGGGAGCGCCTGCGGTGAGTTCGCTGTCTACGGGCACGGTTCGCTTGAGTAATCCCAGCGCGATAGGCCCGTATTCGAAATGGTCCACCACGGTGCCAACGCGGCCGACCGCGCGGCCGCCGGTGCTGACCGGATCACCAGTGACAGGGCGATGCTCGTCGGAGCCATCGAGGTGGAGCAAAACGAGGTGCCGGGGCGGCCGTCCCAGGTTATGCACCCGGGCGACTGTCTCCTGGCCCCGATAGCAGCCCTTCTCCAGGTGGACCGCGCCATGCTGGGCCGCGGTTCCGATCCAGCGAGCTTCATGCGGAATGGTGCGCTCATCGGTGTCGACGCCGACCCTGGGACGCAGCGCGGTAACCCGCAGCGCTTCGAAGGCCCAGGTGCCCGCAGGGTGCGCGCCGGCATCGGTGAGACGCTGCCACACGACACGCAGTTCAGCGCGGGGCACGATCGCATCCGCACGGCCCTCGGCGGGCCAGGCGAGCGGCCGGGTGAAGCCGCTCGCGAAGGGCTGCGCCTGGCTGATGTCCGCGACAGCATCCGAGACACGAGGGCCGAGGAGGGAGACGACGGCCATGTCGGTTTCGGTGACCTCGACCTTGGACCAGAAGATCATCTTGCGGAGATACCCGAGCAGCGCCGGTGCGCGGTCACGTTCCGTGTCAAGCCAGAGGGTCTCACCGAAATGCGTCGCGATGAAGTGGTGCTCGATCCGTCCATTGACATCGAGAATCAGGCTTTCGGCGGTCTGGCCCTCGGCGAGGTCGGTGAAACTCTGACTGGCCAGGGAGTGCAGCCATGTGAGGCGATCTGCGCCTGTCACGGATATCACAGTGCGGTGTGAGCGGTCGATCACCGCAAGCGCTTCGGCGCCTGCACGCTGTTCGACAAGAGGATCACCGCAGTGCCAGGCAACGCCCTGATCAGGCCATTCTTCCGGGGCTGGGACAGCGCCTGGTACAGCGAGCAGCGGACTTGAATAGGTCGCGGCTGAATGCCCGGGGCTGAGGTCGGTAGCGCTGCCTTGTTCGCGTGCTTCAGGATCGGCCACGTCAACGATCCTACGGCTGCGGCGCCGAATACGCTTTTGTATATGGCTGAGCAGGTTCTGGTGACGCTCGATTGTGAGCTTCGTGACGCGGACGAACCTCTCCTGCACGCAGACGATATGGCTGCGCTGCGGGGAGATGGTGTGTTTGAAACAATTCTTGTTCGGCGCGGCCGCGCGCTGAACTTAGAGGCGCACTTGAAGCGTCTCGCGCAATCTGCCGCGATGCTCGAATTGCCAGAACAGAATGCACAGGAATGGCGCGACGCGGTTGCGATGGCGGTGCAGCGCTGGGGCGACCGCCGCGAGGGCGTGCTGCGGCTTGTGTACAGCCGGGGGCGCGAGTATGCCGGGAGCGCGGTGACTGCATACGTGCTCGTGAGCCCGCTCAACCAGCGGGTGCATCAAGCCCGCTCGAGTGGTGTCACCGTGATCTCGCTCGAACGCGGCTACGCGAGCGACTTGAAGGAATACGCGCCCTGGCTGCTGTTAGGTGCGAAAACGTTGTCATATGCGGTGAATATGGCGGCAATCCGGTATGCCGCCCGCAACGGGGCGGACGACGTGATCTTCGTGAGCTCGGACGGATACGTGCTCGAGGGGCCGCGCTCGACGGTGATGATCCTCCGCGGTCGCGAACTCGTGACACCACCTGTTGACTACGGTGTCCTGCCCGGCACCACACAGCGAGCTGTGTTCGATATGGCCGACGAGCATGGCTTCCAGGCCTCTTACGCGCCGCTTACCGTCGTCGACCTGCTCAACGCGGACGGGGCCTGGCTGGTGTCTAGTGTGGCGCTTGGCGCGCGCATCACGTCCGTCAACGGCATTCGGATGCCGGAGCCGAAACTCGCTCTCGACGTTGCTCGCCTGATTGACCGCGCGGTCGAAAAAGCGGACTAGCCAGGTGTTGCGCTAGTGCTCGGCGACCTCCGGGAAAAGACCGGCTTTCGCCACCTGGCCGCTGATCTCGCCCGGAACGAACCGGCCGATCCATTGTGAGGCGGCGATCAGTGCGTCAAGGTTGATCCCGGTCTCGATCCCCATATTGCGCAAGATGAACGCGAGGTCCTCAGTGGCGATGTTGCCCGTCGCATTGGGTGCGAACGGGCAGCCGCCGAGACCGCCAACAGATGCGTCGAGCGTGGTCGCGCCTGCTTCAACACCGACAAGTGCGTTCAGGTAGCCGGTGTTGCGGGTGTTGTGCAGGTGCAGACCGAGGGGTAGTTCAGGCCAGCGCGTGCGCATCCGGTTTAGGAGGTCTCGCACCTGCGTCGGAACCGCACAGCCGATCGTGTCGGCGAGAACCAGTTCGTCTGCGCCCGCGTCGACGAGCTTGCCTGCGAGATCGACGACGGAACTGGGCGCGACACGGCCCGTGAACGGACATCCGAAGCTCACTGCGATCACCGCTGTGAGCTTCCTGCCGGCCGCATGCAGCGGCGCCGCTGCAGCCCCGAAATCAGCGACGGTCGCTGCAACCGGTGCGTTGACGTTGCGAAGGTTGAATGCATCGGTGGCTGACACAGCGAAGCGCACCTCGTCGAGGTCGCATTCGAGGGCGCGCTGCACACCGCGCGTGTTCAGGACAAGCGCCGCGATCAGCACTCCCTCGGGCCGGGCGATCTCCTGCAGAATGCGCTCAGCGCCCGCCATCTGGGGCACACGCCGGTCGTTGACGAAGCTGACTGCTTCCACAAGTGCGGGGGATGCGCTGGTGAGTCGATTGATCAGCTCCACGCGCTCAGCTATCGAAAACTCTCGGCCGAGGTTCTGTAGCCCGTCGCGCGGGCCGACTTCAGCGATTGTGATGTCACTCATGTTCCGTCCTTCGCAGGACTACGGCGTTGTCGTCGCCGGGTTCCGCGCGGCCCAGCCAATTCACCCTGCCAGGTGTTTTCGACAGCTTCGGTACGACGCCGGGCACCGCGAGCTCGCCAAACCGTTCATCAGGTTGCCGAACGATCATGCCGCGTTCTTGGGCGTGCGGATCGGCAACGATGTCGGCGATCGAGTTGATTGGGCCCCACACCACCGCGTGGGCGTCCAGCGAGCGGGTCACGTCCGCGTACGTCAAACTCGAGGACCACTCAGTGATGATTCGGTCGATCTCTTCGGCATTCTCGCCGCGCGGGATATGGGTGGCGAAGCGCGGGTCTTCGGCGAGTTCTGGTTTGTTCATCGCTGCAGCGAGTCGCCGGAACATGGGATCCGCGTTCGCGGCGATCACGATGTGACGGCCTTCCTTGGTGGGGTACACGTTGCTCGGCGCCAGGTTCTTCAGGCTGGTGCCCGTGGGCTCGCGCACGACACCGAGTTTGTCGTAGTCGGGAAGAGTTGATTCGAGCATCGCGAAACAGCTCTCGAGGATGGACGCGTCGACGACCTGGCCGGTGCCGCCGCGTGCGTCGCGCCAGTACAGTGCCATGAGGAGTCCTTCGAACGCGAAGAGCGCGGCGAGCGTGTCGCCGAGGGAGATGCCACATCGGGGCGGGACCTCGCCAGGGAACCCGTTGATGTAACGCAAGCCGCCCATGGCTTCGCCGACGCTCGCGAATCCCGGCCGTGCCGAGTAGGGCCCGGTCTGGCCGAATCCGGAGATTCGGACAATGATCAGCCGTGGATTGATCGCGTGCAGCTCATCGGGCCCGAGGCCCCAGCGTTCCAGGGTTCCTGGCCGGAAGTTCTCAACGATCGCGTCAGCGTCCCTGGCTAGTTCACGGATGACGTCGCGCCCCTCATCGGTGCTCAGGTCGGCGGCGACAGACCTCTTGTTGCGTGCGATTACCGCCCACCACAGACTCGTTTCGTTGACTTTCTTGCCCCAGTCACGCATTGGATCGCCGCGGCCTGGTGGCTCGATCTTGATGACGTCAGCTCCGAAGTCGGCGAGGCGGCTGCCTGCGAATGGGCCCGCGATGAGCTGTCCCATTTCAAGCACGCGGACGCCCTGCAAGGGGCCGCTGTGTGTGTCTGCAGTCACGATCACCATTGTTGCAGTGATGTGTTGCAGGGTGGCCCGTCCATTCGGTCCAGTTCGTCCGGGGCTGCATATGGGACTTCAGTCCCTGGGAAGACATGCCGTTTGGCACTGCGCTGCCCCGGCCAGAAAGAGGAAGCTCAGAAGCTGTTGTCGAGAACTTTCGGGTTTATCTCTGCAGGTACGCCGCTTTCCCAGTGTGACCAACGTCTACTACAGGGCGTAGTGACTACTACTTTTAGTAGTAGTACGGTCAGTTTATGGCCGAGGAGTGCCGGTGGTTCTCGGCTGAACCTTCCAACCGGAGGGGCCAGCCCGCCCTAGTTTGGAGATCGCCGTGAACAGCCTGGAAGCGCTGGATATCGCCCGGTGGCAGTTTGGTGTCACAACCGTGTACCACTTCATCTTTGTGCCACTCACGATTGGCCTCGCGCCGCTCGTTGCGGTGATGCAGACGATGTGGATGGTCACAGGCAAGGACCATTGGTACCGGCTCACGAAATTTTTCGGAAAACTTTTCTTGATCAATTTCGCGCTCGGTATCGTCACCGGCATCGTCCAGGAATTCCAGTTCGGCATGAACTGGAGCGAATACTCCCGGTTCATCGGTGATGTGTTTGGTGCGCCGCTCGCGCTCGAAGGCCTCGCCGCCTTCTTCATCGAATCGACGTTCCTCGGGTTGTGGATCTTCGGCTGGGGGAGATTGCCACGACTCGTACACCTCGCGACGATTTGGCTGGTGGCGATCGGTGTCAACGCGTCGGCGTACTTCATCATCGTCGCCAATTCGTTCATGCAGCACCCCGTCGGCGCTGTATTCAACGAAGAAACAGGCCGAGCCGAGCTGAGCAGCATTTGGGAACTTCTGACCAACCCCACGGCACTCGCCGCGTTCCCGCATACCATCGCGGGCAGCTTCCTCACCGCGGCGACATTCGTCGCCGGCGTCGGCGGCTGGTGGATGGTCCGGCGCATGCGGCAGGCGAAGCATGCCGACCCGGTGCAGGCGGTTGAACTCATAGAGGAAGCGCGCACGATGTGGCGGCCCGTCACCCGGATGGCCCTCGGTGTGATGATCGCCTCGGGCGTCGCGCTCGGTGTCACCGGCGACATCCAGGCCAAACTCATGTTCGAGCAGCAGCCAATGAAGATGGCTTCCGCTGAAGCTCTGTGCCACACCGAACGGGGCGCCGAATTCTCGCTGTTGACCCTGGGCGATCACAACAACGACTGCGAGAACGTCCGCCACATCCTCGCGATTCCGGGACTGACCTCATTCCTGGCGACCAACGACTTCAATGCCGAACTCATGGGCGTCGTGGAACTTCAGGAGATGTACACAGAGCGGTATGGTGAGGGCGATTACGCGCCAAATCTGTTCATCACGTACTGGTCGTTCCGCTTGATGATCGGACTAGCAGCTGGCTCGGCCATCCTTGCTTTCGCCGGTCTGTGGGTGACCCGGCGCAACCGGGTCCCCGACCAGAAGTGGTTCGCGGCTCTCTCCATTCTCGCGATTCCCACGCCGTTCCTCGCGAACAGCTTCGGCTGGATCTTCACCGAAATGGGTCGCCAGCCGTGGGTGGTCGTGCCGAACCTCACCGGCGTCGACCAAATCCGGCTCATGACCGCAGACGCGGTCTCGAACCACTCGGCCGGGATGGTCCTGACCTCGCTGGTCACATTCACCCTGGTTTACGGCCTGCTAGCCGGAGTCTGGTTCTACCTGATCAGGCGATACGTCATAGAAGGCCCGCTCGAGCACGACAAACATCCGCACAAGCCCGACGACGACACCGGCGAGGAAGTCAAGCCACTGTCGTTCGCCTACTAAGCCGGGAGTCTGAAGATGGAACTCACCACGCTCTGGTTCATACTCATCGCCTTCCTGTTTCTCGGCTACTTCGTCCTCGAGGGCTTCGACTTCGGCGTCGGCATGCTCATGCCATTCCTGGGCCGCAAATCGAGGATGAACGCGGACAAGCGCCGCCGAACCACGCTCAACACAATCGGCCCCGTGTGGGACGGCAACGAGGTGTGGCTCATTACCGCGGGCGGCGCGATGTTCGCGGCGTTCCCGGACTGGTATGCGACCCTGTTCTCAGGCTTTTACATTCCGCTGCTTCTGATCCTGCTTGCGCTGATCTTCCGCGCCGTCGCCATCGAATTCCGCGGCAAGATCGACGACGACAAGTGGCGGGCACGGTGCGACGCCGGCATCATCATCGGGTCGTGGATCCCCGCGGTGCTCTGGGGCGTCGCGTTCGCAGCGATCGTCAGCGGCACCCCGATCGACGAGAACAAGCAGATCACGAGCGTGTGGGGAGCGATCCTCACGCCGTACGCGATTCTCGGTGGCATCACTACGGCGATGCTGTTCCTTCTGCACGGTGCGGTCTTCATCGCACTCAAGACCGCCGGTGAGGTGCGTACCGACGCGGTTCGGACCGCCAAGATGCTGGCCCCGCCGACCTTCCTGGTGGCGGGCGGCTTCGCAATCTGGACGCAGTTCGCGTACGGCTCCGACCTCACCTGGGTCTTCACGGCAATCGCGGCAGCCGGGCTGGCGATCGCGGTCGTCATGACTGCCCGCGAGCGCGAGGGCCGAGCGTTCGCGGCCACGTTCGCGGCGATCGGGGCAGCGACCGCGCTGCTCTTCGGTTCACTCTTCCCCGATGTCATGCCCTCCTCGCTCAACCCTGAATGGAGCCTGACGGTTGCCGATGCGGCGTCATCGCCGTACACCCTGACCGTAATGACCTGGGCTGCGGCGTTCCTCGCGCCCGTCGTGATGATCTACCAGGGCTGGACGTACTGGGTATTCCGAAAGCGCATCTCAACCGAGCACATTCCCGACTCCATCGGGCTTAAAGTGCGAAAATGAAACCTTTCGACCCGCGACTGTGGCGACTGTCCGCGCCGGTACGGCCGTACCTGGTGCTGACGGTCGTCATGGGTGTCGTGACGGCCGCGACCGTCATCGTCATGGCTCTGATGATCGCGGCGATTCTCGCGGGAATCGCAACTGATCCGGCGCGGCGCACCCTGAGCGCGTGGACAGCGGAGTTCGCAATCCTTGCCGGAGCCGTGCTGATACGAGCGGGTGCAATGTGGGTGCATACCCGTTTCGCGCACCGCAGCGCGGCAGCCGTCGTCCGGGGCCTCAAGAATGACGTTCTCGGCGCGGTTGCGCAGCTGCCGCCGCGCCGCCGCGCGGAGGTGCGCGATGACGCGGTACTGGTGTTGACGCACAAGACTGGTGGTTTGGACGGTCTCGGCCCGTATCTCACGGGCTACCTGCCCGCGCTCGCACTCGCTGCGGTTGTGCCGCCCGCTGTTCTTGTGGTGATCGCAATGAACGACATGACGTCGGCGCTGATTATTTTCTTCACGTTGCCGCTCATTCCGACGTTCATGATCCTGATCGGATTGCTGACGCGCGGAAAGTCCCGCACGAAGTTGCGAGCGATGTCCCAGCTGTCCGCCCAGCTGCTAGATCTTATCGCGGGCCTGCCAACGTTGCGCGCGCTCGCCCGCGAGCAAGGTCAAACACAGCGCGTGCAGGAACTCGGCGAGCAGCACCGCCGTACCACGATGGCATCGCTGCGAATAGCCTTTCTGTCATCCATGGTGTTAGAGATGTTCGCGACGCTGTGCGTCGCGCTCGTCGCTGTCAGCGTCGGCCTGCGGCTGGTTTACGGGAACATGGAGCTGCAGCCAGGCCTCGTAGCGCTGATCCTCGCGGCCGAGGTGTACTTGCCGCTGCGTATGGTTGGTGCCCAATTTCATGCTGCCGAAGACGGAGTGACCGCAGCGAACAAGGCCTTCAGACTGCTTGAGGGGCCGACTGCTGACCAGCGCTCCGGGCCTCCCGCCCCGCCTGGGCCGTACACGATCGCGCTGAGCGGACTGCGGCTGCGCGCCCGGGACGGATACGCGCCAGACGGACTGAACGCGGAGTTCCGGCCCGGCGAAGTCACCGTCCTTGCCGGACCCAACGGGGCCGGCAAGTCATCTGCTCTCCACGCGATGCTCGTACTGGTGGAGCCGGACGCGGGTTCTGTCACAGTGAATGGTGTCGACGTTAGCGACATCGACCGCGGCGAGTGGTGGCAGCACGTCGCATGGGTGCCACAGAAACCGGTGCTGGTGCCGGGGACCGTCCGCGCGAACCTGGAACTCGGCGGTGCCGTGCCGGATCTTGCTGCCGCTGCGGCGCGGACCGGTTTCGGCGCGGTGCTCGCAGAACTGCCCGAAGGGCTGGAGACAATGCTCGGTGCGGGCGGGGTGGGCCTGTCGCTTGGACAGCGTCAGCGCCTCGCCCTGACACGCGCGTTAGCCGTGGACGCGGATGTTCTGCTGCTTGACGAGCCCACCGCGCATCTCGACGCCGCATCCGCTGAGCACGTACTGGGGGCGCTGCGTGACTGCGCAGAACGCGGCAAGACCGTCGTGGTGGTGGCACACCATCGCCGTGTACTCGATGTGGCAGACCGGGTAATCAGCGTTGAACACAGCGCCGGGCGGTGCGTGTGACCACGCTATCTCGCGCGCTGGCGCTTTTAGAAATCCCCAAGGGCCGGGCCGTTGTCGCGATCACCGCGGCCACCATCACACTGGCTTCCGCGCTCACACTGGCGGGTGTATCGGCGTGGCTGATTATGCGTGCGTTTGAAATGCCGCCCGTCCTCGATCTCACTGTCGCGGTAGTCGCGGTGCGTGCGCTGGGGATTAGCCGGGGCGTCTTTCGTTATCTGGACCGGCTCGCAACGCACGATCTTGCGCTCCGCGGGACCGTTGCCGCGCGCACATCCGTTTATGACCGGCTTGCTCGCGGCTATCCGCGCGCGGCGCTGGGCGCAAGTCGCGGCGGGCTGCTGGCCCGCACCGGCGAAGACATCGACACGCTCGGCGAAACGGTGGTCCGGTGTGTCGTTCCCATCGCGGTTGCCGTGCTGCTCGGCATCGCGGCTGTCGGGGCGATGGCGCTGATCGCGCCCGCTGCTGCGCTAATCCTCGCGGTGGCGCTGGTTGCTGCCGGTGTGCTCGCTCCGGCGCTGGCTGCGGCTGCTGCCCGGCATCGTGAATACGACGCCGACCACTATCGCAGCGAACACCGCGAGGCCGCAATGAATGTCCTCGACCACGCCGCAGAGTTACAGGTTTCCGGGCAGATTAGCGGATCGCTAAACCGTGCGGACAGGGCTATAGGTTCTGCGGACCGCTCGGTGGACAAAGCAGCGATTTCTGCGGCCGGGGCTGGGGCAGTGACGCCAATCGCGGTGGGGGCGAGTGTGGCCGGTGCGCTGCTCATCGGTATGCAGCTTTATGCGGCGGGCGAGATCGCGCTCACCTCTCTTGGCATCCTCGTCCTGCTGCCGCTAGCGGCCTTCGAAGCGACGTCCGTGTTGCCGGAGGCCGCTGTGCACTTGCAGCGGGCCCAGCGCGCGGCGCACCGCGTGATGGCACTGGTGGACGAAGCGGCTGAGCCGCCCACAGCGAAAGAGCCCTCGCGCCCGCCAAGCGGTTACGAGTTGCGGGTACAGGACCTGCGATGCGGCTGGGACGGCAGCGAGAAGACTGGGCCCTTCGGCCTCCGGTGGCCGGCGGGCAGCCGGATACTCATCACCGGCCCGAGCGGCGCTGGCAAATCGACCCTCCTCATGACGATCGCTGGCTTGATCCCGCCGATCAGCGGCAGCGTCACGGCAGGCGGCGTGCCGCTGCACGAGTGGGAGCCGGCGGCGCTGCGCCGCACTGTATCCTTCTTCGCGGAGGACGCGCATATCTTCGCGACCACGATCCGCGAAAATCTTCGTGTCGGCCGGTCGGACGCGACTGACGCAGAGATGGCGGCCGTGCTGCACGAGGTAGGGCTGGGTGAGTGGCTGGGCGAGCTGCCCGATGGTATCGACACGATGCTGTCCGGTGGCGAAGAGGCGGTGTCTGGGGGGCAGCGGCGAAGGCTTCTGTTAGCCCGCGCGATCCTCTCGCCCGCCCGCGTGCTCCTGCTCGACGAGCCCGCTGAGCACCTCGATGCAGATGATGCCGAACGGCTCCTTGAGGAACTGCTTGATCCGGCCAGCGGCTTGGTGGCACCCGACCGCACCGTGGTGGTGGTGTCACACCTCGTCCCTGCGCGCACGATCGTGGAAACTGACCACCGGAATGCGGGGGTCAGTTTCCACCGTGTGGGGCCGGTTACGGCCGCTGCTGATACCGGGCAAACTCGGCGGTGAAGCGGCCGCGGCCGTGTGTCATCGAACGCAGCGACACCGCGTAGTCCAGAACTTCCCCCTGTGGCACAGACGCAATGATGGTCGTGTGTCCATCGGTGGCAGGCTCGGTGCCTTCGATCTGGCCGCGCCGCCGTGCAAGATCCGCAAGGACGTCGCCTTGTACCGCGTCGGGTACGGTGACTTCAACATGAACGATCGGCTCGAGGACGATCGTGCCGACGCGCTCGATCGCCTCTTTGAGTGCGAGGGCGCCTGCCATTCTGAAGCTGAACTCGTCAGAGTCGACGGAGTGATGCTTTCCGTCAGTCACCGTGGCGCGGATATCGACGAGTGGGTGGCCTTCCCGGCCGCCGCGCCCCATAGATTCAGAAATGCCTTTTCCGACGGCAGGCACGAGCGACTTCGGAATGACACCACCTTTCGTCTCGTCGTGGAACTCGAAGCCGGAGTCGCGGGGGAGCGGTTCGAAGCGAACAGTGGCAACCCCGAACTGGCCATGTCCACCGCTTTGCTTCTTATGACGGCCCTCGGTTTGCACCGCTTTGGCGAGCGTTTCGCGGTAGGCGACTTTCACCGGTTCAGTGCCTACAGACACCCCGAACCGGCGCTGCACCCGCGAAAGCGCGACCTGAACGTGCACGTCCCCGGCGCCGCGGATGACGAGCTGGTGCGTGTCCGGATCGCGCTCAACATGCAGTGTCGGGTCGTCGCGCACCATTTCGGCAAGCGCGGTCGCTAGTTTGTCCTCGTCCCCGGTGCGCTGTGGGGACACCGCTATCGCGTACACGGGCTGGTGGGTAGCGGCCGCCGCGACCGTAAGCGCTGAGCCTGGCGGCGCGAGGGTGTCACCGGTGGCGACGTCGGACAGTTTTATCGCCGCGATAATGTCGCCGGCCTCGGCCACTCCGATGCTGGTCGTCTTGTTGCCCAGCACGGTAAGGAGGTTGTGTAGCCGTTCTTTCGCGCCAGTGCGCTGGTTGATGAGCACCTCATCCGCATGGATCGTTCCGGAGAGAAGCTTGAGGTAGGCGACTTGCCCGACGTACTCATCGGTCTGTGTTTTGAAGACGTACCCCACGGTGGGGCCGTCGTCCCGGCAGGAGAGGGTGACAGTTTTTCCGCTCTCGCCGACGCGGGGGCCGGGAAGGTCGTCGGGACCGGGGCCGAGTCGGCAAATGAAGTCGAGCAGCCGGTCCACGGCGACCATTTCGGTCGCCGATCCGCACAGCACTGGCCACAATGTCGCGGTCGCGAAGCCGGACCTGAGCGCGCGGCCCAGTTCAGTCACCGTGATCGTCTCGCCATCGAGGTAGCGCGCAAGCAGGTCGTCCTCGATCTGAATGACGTCCTCGAGGAGATGCTCGTGTTCTTCGTGTTCTTGTGCGGCTATCTCCGGCGGGACTTCATCCCGCTCGACGGTGCTCCCGGTGTCGTAGAAGAAGGTGTGCTCGCTGAGCAGGTCCGTCACGCCGGTAAACGCTCGTGCCTCGCCGACTGGTAATTCGATCGGCTCGATTCCCTGACCGAAGTGGGCACGAACGTCTTCGAGCGTGGTCGCGAACGACGCTCGGTCCTTGTCCATTTTGTTGATGAAAACGAGCCGCGGGAGGCCGCGCTCGGCTGCGGCGGCCCACATCATTTCATCGCTGACTTGCAGCCCGCTGACACCGTCGACGACAAAAACTGCCATGTCGGCGACCTGTAATGCGATTTCGGCATCGCCTGCGAAATCGAGATACCCGGGTGTGTCGATCAGGTTGATACGGTAGTCATTCCACGTGAAGGACGCTAGTCCGAGTGTGAGCGTTTGTGCTCGGGAACGTTCCTCGGGCTGGGTGTCCAGGGTCGTGTTGCCGTTCTCCACGCGCCCGGCCCGTCCGATTGCTCCTGCGGCCGCGAGGAGCGCTTCGGCAAGCGAGGTTTTGCCGTTGCCGTGGTGGCCCACGAGAGCAACGTTGCGGATCCGCTTGGCGCCGATGGTGATCGCCTCCCCTCGGGAAGGATGTGCCGCTGGTTGGGTAACTCGACACTACCCCGCGCGACGCAACCCAACGTCCGCTCGGAAAAAATCCATTGCCGGTTGTCTCACGCGCGGGTACCTTCGCTTGTACACGAGGAAGGAGGTGGTCCAAAGAATGATTGGCTTTAGGACACGTGAGGTGGCTGCCCGCTAGCAGCCTGTGTGCTCAGGGATTCCTCTGCCGCAGGCAGCGTGCGAATACCAGGCAGTTACCCAGCCCCCGAACCACCGGTGTTGTCCCACTGGTAATACGGTTCGGGGGCTGTCCGTTTTCTGAGGAGATTGTGTGGTGTGCCGCCTTCATACCGTGGACCAACTGGGCTATATTTTGATCAAATATCAACTCTCGGTTGACGCCGGGGCTTCCAGGGGGAGCGCACAATGACGAGCGCCGCACGAAACACGCCGTACCACCGTGAGCCTGAACTGCCGGCCGACGCGGAAACGTGGAAGCACATCGACGGCGCGGCTGCGTTCCTCGGTGGCGCAGCGAACGTCATCATGCAGCTGAGTCTGCCCCCAGTGGGCTACGGCGTGGTGGAAAGTCCGGTGGATAGCGGAAAAGTCACGCTGCACCCCTTCAAGCGGCTGCGGACCACGCTGTCGTACCTCGCAATCGCACTGCAAGGCACTGAGGAAGAACGGGCGCGCTATCGGGATGCTGTGAACCAGGCCCATCGGCTCGTGCGTTCGCGCCCGGAGAGCCCCGTCAAGTACAACGCGTTCAGCCCCGCGCTGCAGCTATGGGTCGCAGCGTGCCTCTATTACGGCGTCGTCGATCTCACCGAGCGACTTCATGGGCCCATCGACGATGCTGAGGCTGACGCACTATACCGCTACTGCGTCCGGTTCGGCTCCACCCTGCAAATGCCGCCGGAACTGTGGCCGGCGAACCGGGAAGCGTTCAGCGAATACTGGCAGAAGACGCTCGCCGCGACGTCCATCGATGACACGGTGCGGGACTACCTGAACGATCTGATTGATCTCAAAGCGCTGCCGCTGCCGCTGCGGATCCTTAGCGCGCGCCTGCATCGCTTCCTCGTAACGGGGCAACTGCCGCCGCGCTTGCGCGACGAAATGCAGCTGACATGGACACCGCGCCAGGACCGGCTGCACCGCGCGGCGTTCCGGGCGCTCGGCGCGGGGCTGCGGGTCGCACCAGGGATTATTCGGCGCTTCCCCATGAATACATACCTGTGGGACACGCGGCGGCGCATGAGAAACGGCCAGCCGCTGGTGTAGCGGGGGTGCTCGCGCGGGAGCCAGTGAGGCACCCACGACTGCCCCAAACGCACGGGAAACAGGACACGTTCACGAGTTTTTGCTGTGAACCTGTCCCGTTTCCCGTGCGTCTTTTACGTGATTGCGCCGGTGCACCGGGCCGTCGTCTGCTCCCGGCCCTTACTTGTATCGGCCGTGCAGGACTTTCATTGCCTTCTTGACGATCACGGTCGTCATCTTGGATCGCTTGAAACTCAGCAGCGCCATACCGGGCAGCGCGAACCGCTGGCTCGCGATCGCGTGCGGGCGAGTGAATTCCTTGAGACCGGGTTCGCCGTGGATGCGTCCAATGCCTGACTCGCCAACACCGCCGAAGGGGAGTGCTGGGATTGCTGCGAAGCCGAGCACAGAGTTGATGGAGGTGGCGCCCGCCCGCAACTGGCGTGCGATTTCCAGACCCTGCTTTTTCGAGTAGACGGTGGACGCGAGGCCGTACTTCGACGCGTTCGCCAGGCGAATCGCCTCACTGACTGATTTCACGGTGCGGATCGTCAGTGTGGGGCCGAAGGTCTCTTCCTGGACTGCGGCAGAGGACTCGTCCGCGTCCACAATAACGACCGGTTCGATGAAGCGTTCTTTGACCGAATCGAGTCCGCCGACGATTGCGGTGCCGCCATGTTCGATCGCGTCAGCAATGTGCTTGCGTACGATGTCGATCTGAGCGGGCATCGTCATGGGGCCGTACGAGGAGTCGGGTCCTTCGCCAGGTGTCAAACCGGAAATGATGGTGCGAATTTCGCGGATAAACTCGTCGGCCACCGCTTTCTCGACGTAGACGCGCTCGACACCGACGCAGGTCTGCCCGCTGTTGGCCATTGCCCCGAACGCGATCGCATCCGCCGCGGCTTTGACATCGGCGTCCGCGGCGACGATAGCCGCGTCCTTGCCGCCGCATTCGAGCAGGACTGGGGTGAGCGACTCGGCAGCGGTCGCCATGATGCGCTTACCCGTGGCGGTCGAACCGGTGAAGGCGATTTTGTCGACGCCGGACTTGACGAGCGCAGCACCGGTCTCGCCGTAACCGTTCACGGTCGTAAAAATGTTATTTCGCAGTCCCGGGTTTGCCAGGCGGAACGAATCGGCGAGGTAATTTCCGACGGTCGTCGTGTACTCGCTGGGCTTGAATACGACCGCGTTGCCGGCGGCGAGCGCGTACGCGATAGACCCCATCGGGGTGTAGACAGGGTAATTCCAGGGGCCGATCACGCCAACCACGCCGAGCGGCCGCTGCTCGACGACGGCGGAAAAATTCGCCATCAGAACCCCGGGTTTGACCTTCTTGGGCGCGAGCGCTTTCTTCGCGTGCTTCGCCGCCCAGGCAACGTGTTCGACGGCGAGGACGAGCTCGAGGTACGCGTCGTCGCGCGGCTTGCCGTTCTCAGCGTGGATGAGATCGCTGAACTGCTCCGCATGATCGAGGAGATAGGTCACCCATCTCAGCAGGTATTTCTTTCGTTCGTCGAAACCGAGGTCGCGCCACGTGGCTGCGGCTTCGCGCGCGCGTTCGACGGCAGCATTCACCTCGGCGGGTGTCTGGACGGAGTGCACGGCGATGACATCACCGGTTGCCGGGTTAACCGATGCGAGGGCCGACGCCTGTTGCGCGGGCGCGGGTTCTTTCGTGGTTTTGGGGGTGGACATGAAGCTCCTTCGGTGAGCGGCGCTGGCACAGATAGGTGCCTTCCAGTGTCCATCATCACGCTTATCGGCAGAATGTCAATAAGCGGCCCGGATGGGCTGGCTGGTCCGATTGCCGACTCGCTCGCGCGCGTACCGCCCCGGAGTCATCCCTTTCCATGACTTAAACGCATGGGTGAAACTTGATGCGTCCGCGTAACCGAGCCGATCAGCGATCTGCTCCACCGGCATCCCCGTGCGCAACAGTTCTTCGGCGAGCATCCCGAGTGTTTCCGCGACCAGTTCGCGGTACGACGTGCCTTCCTCGGTCAGCCGCCGCCGCAGCGTACGCACACTCATGCTGAGCTCCCGCGCGACCTCGTCCTGATCGGCAGCATGCCCCCGCCGCAGAAGGTGATCACGCACGTGACCACTCACACCCGCCCGCGCCCGCCGCCGCTGTAACAGTGTGGCGCACTGCTGCACACACATCTCCGCGATATGCCGGTTCGCTTGCGGCAGTGGAAGAGGGAGCAGCGCGGCGTCGATGTGCAGCGCAGTCACGGCGGAGCCGAAACGCAACTCGGTGGCGACCGCCGCCGCAATGTCGGCGTATTTCGCGACGTAACGGGGCTCAGGCAAGGCGATGTCGAGGCCCGCGAGGAGTATGGGCATCGAAGGCAACAGCGACCTGATCATCGTGCAAATCGCCGACAGATCGCGCTCGGTGTTGAAGCACTTGATGTCCGCAGGTACGCCAGTGTCATCGAGGACGACAGTGATCGTCGCATCGTCGTCGTGGCGCCGGAGCGTCGAGAACGAGAAGGACAACTCGAACCACCGTGTGACAACCTCCAGGGCTTCGCGCACCGTGGGGCTGCTGATCATCGCGAACCCAAGTGGGCCGAAGGAGGGCGCGTGGTAGCGCTTACCGGCCGCAATGCCCAAACCGTCGACAGTGGCGAGGTGGCTGATGAGATTGCGCACCAGTGTGAGCTCTTGCCCTGCGGTGATTTCCGCGGTGGGGTCTTTCAGAACCTGGGGGGTAATGCCGGTACCGCGGAGGACGTGCGCGGCGGCGACACCGTGTTCCGTTGCCAGTTCGGTGAGCATCGCAGCGCTCACGCAAGACCGCGGCATCTCCCAGCGATCGATCATCCTGACATCACACGCCATTTGGCCGAATTTCTCAAGTATCTGTCCCCAGTGCTCATGGGAGCGCGGCAGCAACCGGCATAGCGTTGCATCAACAGCCTGTAAAGGAGTTTCGTCAATGGAGATCCAGGAACTCGTCCGCGTGCCGGGCGTACCCGAATCGGATGTGGATCCGGGTGTAGCCAGTCGTCTCGGGCCCAACCTCGCGCCTGCGCCCTGGAAGTGTTCGGCGCAATCGGTGCTGTGGTTCGGTCGCGGCGGCAGAGCAGCCACTAAGGCGCTGGCGCCGGAACTGGCGCGGAGCCACAAGGGACTGAGCGTCGTCGGCGGCATGGTGCATTACACCGATACGCCGGTCGGCAGCTACGGCGAAGTCTTTGGCGCGGTCGCGGTTCGCCGCGGACACCGCATCGTCGGCACAGTGCCGTTCATGTCGGTCGACTCGGAAACCAGCTTGGTCGGTGGCCGATCCAACTGGTCGCTCCCCAAAACACTCTCATCCTTCGAGGGTGCGCCCGTACCGGGGGCCACGATGGTTGCGCGCGGCAGCTCGTGGACGGTGCACGCCACGGCGCGCCCCCTAGGGCCCGCAATACCGCTGATTCCGCTGACCATTTCGCTCGCACAACAGTGGCCCGACGGGGTCGTGCGCCACGCACCCATGCGGGCCTGGGGCCGGGCGCGGCCAGCGCTCGTAACTGTGGAGGTTGACGCAGGCAAATCACTGTCCGGCTGGCTGCGACCAGGCCGTCATGCTGGGCTGATTCTGGAATCAATGGAGTTCACGCTGGGCGTGTCGTCAGCGCCCCGAAATGGAGTATGACGATGCGAAACAATCACATCACCAACGCGCAGGGCGGTCCGTCCATCGTGATCGTGGGTGCGGGCTTCGCCGGTCTCGGTATGGCGATGGAACTTGAGCGGGCGGGTTTCCACAACATCACGATCCTCGAGCGGGCGGACGGCGTCGGCGGAGTGTGGCGGGAAAACACTTACCCAGGCGCGGCCTGCGACACCCCGTCACCGCTGTACTCGTTTTCGTATGAGCCCAAGGCGGACTGGCCCAAGCGCTTCTCGGAGCAGCCAGACATCCTTCAGTACCTGAAGGGAGTCGCCGAGAAGTACGATCTGCTCGGCAAGATCCAGTTCAGCACCGAGGTCACCGAAACTGAGTTCAGCGAGAACACCGGTACCTGGACCATTCGGGTTTCGGGCGGGGCTGAACTCACCGCTGATGTGCTGATCATGGCTACTGGACAGCTTTCCCGCCCTGCGCTGCCAGAATTACCGGGCATCAGCGATTTCGAAGGCCCGGCATTCCACTCCGCGGAGTGGAATCATAGCGTTGACCTCGAGGGCAAACGGGTCGCGGTTGTCGGCACGGGAGCTAGCGCGATCCAATTCGTTCCGCAGATCGTGTCGGACGTGTCCCACCTGACCCTGTTCCAGCGGTCGGCAGCGTGGGTGCTGCCGAAACCTGACGTTGAATACACTCCTCTGCACCACACTGTGCTGACGCGCATACCGCCCGTCCGGCTGGCCGAGCGATTCCTCAGCTGGGGTATTTACGAGTTCCTCGCGCTCGCGCTCGTTGACATCCCGGCCATCCGGCCGCCCGTGGCGAAGCTCGCGCTCAATCACTTGCATAAGCAGGTTGAGGACGAAGACTTGCGTGCGAAGCTCACACCAGACTATGAGGCGGGATGCAAGCGCGGGTTGTTGTCGAACGACTATTACCCAGCGTTGACCAGGCCGAACGTCACCGTCAAGACCAGCGCGATCACGGCAGTGACGCCAAAGGGCATCGTCACCGCTGACGGTGCCCACCATGAGGTCGATGTCATCATCTACGGCACCGGCTTCAAAGGGACAGAGTTCCTCTGGCCGATCAAGATCTTCGGCCGGGACCGGCAAGCCTTGCAAGATGTGTGGGGGCCCGAAGGCGCACACGCCTACCTCGGTATGAACGTCTCAGGCTTTCCCAACATGTTCGTCATGTACGGTCCGAACACGAATCTTGGCGCGGGGTCGATCGTCTACATGCTCGAAGCGCAGGCCCGCTATATTCGGCAGGCCGTGGAGGTGCTCGCGAAACGACCGGGGTCGGCGATCGAAGTGCGCCCCGAAGTCGAGGCCGAGTTCAACAAAAAGCTGCAGCAGCGCCTCGACCGCTCGGTGTGGACGCTGTGCTCAAGTTGGTACCGCAACGCGGCCGGCCGCATCACCAACAACTGGCCGGGCACTGTCTCGACGTACTGGCTCCGAACACGACGGCTGAGGCTTTCCGACTACTCCATCACCCGCGCTGGAAAGGATGCGTGACGCATGACCGCGAAACAGGGGCCACACTACGACGTCCTCGTCATAGGTTCCGGATTCGGCGGCAGCGTCACAGCGCTGCGTCTCACCGAAAAAGGTTACAACGTTGGTGTTTTGGAAACCGGGCGCCGGTTCGCCGATCACGAGTTCGCGAAGAACTCCTGGCACCTGCGTGAGTACCTTTGGGCGCCGAAACTGGGCTGCTTCGGGATCCAGCGGATGACGTTGCTCAATGACACGTTCGTCATGAGCGGCTCCGGTGTTGGGGGCGGCTCGCTCGTGTACGCCAACACGCTGTATGAGCCGCCGGAGCCGTTCTATAAGGACAAGCAGTGGGCGCACATCACCGATTGGGCCGATGAACTGGGCCCTTACTATGACCAAGCGAAAAGGATGCTTGGTGTCACTCTCAATCCTGCGACCACCGCGGCGGACCGGGTGCTGCTGGATGTCGCGAAAGACATGGGCATTGACGACACGTACCATCCCACCCCGGTTGGTGTCCTCTTCGCTGACAAAGCCACCAAGCCGGGCGGGGAGGTAGCTGACCCGTACTTCGGCGGCGAAGGTCCGGGCCGCAGAACGTGTACCCATTGCGGTGAATGCATGACAGGCTGTCGGCACGGCGCGAAGAACACCCTGGTGAAGAACTACCTTTATCTCGCGGAAAAGGCCGGCGCCACAGTGCATCCGCTGACGACTGCGACGACGGTGCGGCCTCTGCACGGTGGGGGTTATGCGATCGACACGGTCCGCACTGGCCGCTGGATCCGCAAGGGGAAGACAACCTTTACAGCGGATCACGTGGTGTTCGCGGCCGCTGCGCTCGGAACGCAGCGACTCCTGCACCGGATGCGTGACGAGAAGGTGCT
This sequence comes from Hoyosella sp. YIM 151337, assembly GCF_026041215.1. GTDB lineage: Bacteria > Actinomycetota > Actinomycetes > Mycobacteriales > Mycobacteriaceae > Hoyosella. Next base: position 11,876 of record NZ_JAPEIQ010000031.1, on the reverse strand, counting down.
GCCGAACGTGTCACCGCGGCTCGGTGAATTGACCAGGACCAACTCCGAAGCGGTGCTCGCCGCGAAATCTCGCAGCAACGACACTGATTTCACCAAAGGTGTCGCCATCACCTCTTCGATCCACCCCGACTCCGTCACGCACATCGAGCCGGTGCGTTACGGAAAAGGCAGCAATGCGCTCTCACTTCTCACGTCAGTCCTCGTGGATGCGCAGGAGGGCAAACGCCGCTGGGTTCTCGGCCTGCGTGAAATGTGGCGGCGGCGTCGCGATCTGTGGCGTATCCACAGCCCGCGACGATGGTCCGAACGCATGATCGGGCTCCTGGTCATGCAGACGGTCGATAACTCGATTACGACGTACACCAAACGGGGGCTGTTCGGCCGGAAGATGACGACCAAGCACGGCCAGGGTGCCGCGCCGCCGGTCTGGATTCCCGTCGGCAACGAGGTCACGAGACGTGTCGCAGCAAAGATCAACGGCATCCCGCAGGGCAGCTGGACGGAGATGGCGAACATCCCGATCACCGGCCATTTCATCGGTGGCTGCCCAATCGGCGACTCGCCGGAACACGGAGTTGTGGATCCCTACCACCGGGTGTACGGCTATGAAGGCCTGCACATCGCCGACGGGTCGACGATCTCGGCGAATCTTGGCGTCAACCCGTCCCTGACCATCACCGCGCAGGCTGAGCGCGCGATGGCGCTGTGGCCGAATAAAGGTGAAGCTGATCGGCGCCCACCGCTGGGCGCGGCATACCGCAGGCTGAGCCCGGTGGAGCCGAAGAATCCGGTAGTCCCAGCGGCCGCGCCCGCAGCGCTTAGACTGCCAATCACACCGATCACACGCGCGGCAGGGGAGTAAGAGTGCTTTACGAGGTGCGGGGTTCTGGGGAGCCGCTCGTTCTGATCCACGGAATCGGCAGCCGCTGGCAGGTTTGGGAACCAGTGCTTGACTTACTGGCCCGTGACTTCCAGGTGTGGGCCGTTGATCTCCCCGGGTTTGGTGCCAGCCCGCCCAGCCCTGGCGCGACGACAGTGCCGGACTTGATCGAGCATGTGCGTGGCTTCCTCGACGCCCAAGGCCTCGACCGGCCGCACCTCGCCGGCAATTCGATGGGCGGTGGTATCAGCCTGGAACTCGCCCGCCGGGGGCTGGCCCGTTCGGTGACGGCGTTTTCGCCCATTGGGTTCTGGAACACTCCGGAACGGGTGTGGACGCAGGCCGCGCTGTTGGCGGCACGGATGGTCGCACGATATGGCCGACCAATCGTGCCGCTGGTGGCGTCGAACCGCATCACCCGCGCCGGATTGTTCGGCCTGTTCTACGGGCAGCCTGGCGCGCTCTCGATGCCGACGATCGAGGGCGACCTCGCTGGCCTGGGTGGCGCGGACGGCTTTCACCAGGCGCTGCGCTCGTTCAGCGAGTTTCGCTGGCTAGCTGGGGATGTCTCCCCGGAGGTGCCAGTGACAATCGCGTGGGGGAGTCGCGATCTGCTGCTGCCGTACTGGACACAGCATCGCCGCGCGGAGGCGCTGCTGCCCTTCGCCGCCCACGTGACGCTGCCAGGTTGCGGCCACCTCCCCATGCATGACAACCCTGAGCTGTGCGCGGATGTTCTCACGCACACAGCTCAGGGGGCTCTCAAAGGGAACGAGCGATGAGTTCCTTCATCACTTCGTTAGCGCCGGCGTATATCTTCTGGATCCGCGAGTCGGTAAAAATCTTCGCGATCGGATACTCCATCGTGTACCCGTAACCGCCGAAGAGCTGAAGGCATCGCGTCGCGACGTCACACTGCTGCTCGGTCAGCCAGTACTTCGCCATCGCTGCCGTGGCGACGTCGAGTTCGCCGCGCAGGTGCTTTGCGATGCAGTCGTCGAGGAATACGCGCCCGATCTGGGCGACACTCGCGCAGTGTGCGAGTTCGAAGCGGGTGTTCTGGAGCGCGAACAGCGGCTTGCCGAAGGCCATTCGGGTCTTCGTGTACTCGGTGGTGACCTCCACCGCGAGTTCCATGCTGGCCACGGCCGCCGCAGCCGCGATCAGGCGTTCCTGCGGCAACTGTTCCATCAGCTGGTAAAACCCGAGTCCTTCGCTCGCGCCGAGAAGGTGTTGGGCCGGCACCTTGAGATTGTCGAAAAACAACTCGGTGGTGTCCTGGCCCTTCTGGCCGATCTTATCGAGAATTCGGCCGCGTTCGAATCCTGGTGTCTCGTCGCTGACTTCTGCGACGATCAGCGAAACGCCAGCCGCCCCCTTGGACGGGTCGGTTTTCGCGGCAATGATGACGAGGTCACAGTTGTGGCCGTTCGAAATGAACGTCTTTGCGCCACTGACGAGATAATGGTCTCCGTCGCGCACGGCGCGGGTGGTGATGCCCTGGAGGTCGGACCCGGCTCCGGGTTCGGTCATGGCGATCGCGCCCACCCATTCTCCGGACGTGAGTTTCGGCAGCCAGCGGCGCTTTTGGTCCTCGCCCGCGTAGGCGAGCAGGTAGTGGAGGACCACGCCGGTGTGCACGCCGAGTTGCAGGGAGCTTTCGCAGGCGCGGACCTGCTCGGTGAAAAGAACGATCTCGTGCGCGAACGTCCCGCCACCCCCGCTGTACTCCTCAGGGATCGACATTCCGAGCAGCCCGAGATCGCCGGCTTTCCGGTAAACGTCGCGGTCCGGATAGCCCTGCTGAACGAACCGTTCAGTGTGCGGAGTGACTTCTTTCTCGAAGAATTTTCGGGCGAGTTCGGAGACTGCCGCGAGGTCCTCGTCCATCCAGGGGTGCTTCTCAGCGGTGGGGGCAGTGGTCGTCATGTGGTCCTCCCAAAGTGGTCAGGTCACATCGTCGCGAACTATTGGCAAACTGTCAATAACCCGATTAAAGTGGGCCGTATGGCATCCGTCTCCAGTGCGGCTGCCTCTCTGGTGGCCGCACGGCCGCGCTCCCGGCTTTCGTGATGTCAGCCTCGGCGGAGGCGGCATGTACTTGCTGACCTGGTTACATTGAGGGTGTGAGCGAACCGATGGGTACTGAGACGGCCGCCGAGGTGGTTCCACTGCCGCAGGCTGGTGCGGCGGGCGCCGCGCCGGTTCGTTCGCGCCGCCAGCGCTTCGAGCCTGATGAGCGCCGCAAACAGATTCTCCGCGCCGCAATCCGGGTGTTTGAGGAGAAGTCTTACGCCAGTGTGTCGACGACGGAGCTGGCAGCCGCCGCAGGGGTGACCCGGGGTTTGATGCACCACTACTTCGGCACTAAGCGAGAGCTCTACATCGAAGTGGTCAGGGTGCTCGTGACCGTGCCCGAAATCGACGAGGTGGGAAGCGCTGCTGGGAGCGTGGAGGAGCGCATCGACTCCTGGATCGCCGGCTTCCTGGACTTCATCGAGCGGCACGGCACATTGTGGGTCTCAGCGGTGTCGGCCGAGGGGTTCGGTGGTGACCCTGATGTCATGCGTGTTCTTGACGAGGCGGATGACATCGCCGCATCGCGGCTGATCGACGTTGTTGGGCTGAACCGGTTCGAATCCTCGCCGGATGACCTGCGCGCCATGATTCGAGCCTACGGCGGTGTGGTGAAAGCGGCTGCTCGCGAGTGGGTTTTGCGCGAATCGCTGACCAGGGACCGTGTCCACGCGATGCTGCGTGGTGCGCTGCTCGGCATCGTGCGTGAAGCCCTCGTTTGGGACGAGTAGGGCACCCGGAAGATTGCCGACCACTATTGGCAGAATGTCAATAGTGGTCTACTGTGTGATCGATCTCTGATTCCGCGGCACTGACCCGAATTCTCATCTTTCACACCGCAAGGAGTTGCGATGACCACGCGATCTTCCCAAGCCACGACGATGTGCGAAGCCTTCCAGAACACCGTTCGCGACTTCGCGTCCCGTACCGCAGTGCGCACGCCCGGTTCTCCGACAGGGGTGAGCTGGGCACAGTACGGTGAGCGCGTTCGAACGATCGCGTCCCAGCTGCATACCCTAGGAATCGGGCACGGTGACACCGTCGCGATCATGATGACGAATCGGCCCGAATTCCATTTCGTCGACACTGCGGCCCAGCACCTTGGGGCGATTCCGTTCTCGATCTACAACACGTCCTCAGCCGACCAGATCCGCTTCCTCTTCACCGATGCTGCCAATAAGGTCGTCATCTGCGAGAAGGCGTTCGTGCCGGTGCTGCTCGAGGGGGCGCAAGAGACCGCAGTACAGCACATCGTATGCATCGATGGCGCTCCAGAGGGTACGCGGTCACTCGAGTCAGTGCCGCCTGCTGCGCCGGCCGAATTCGATTTCGAGCGTTCCTGGCGCGCAGTCGCGCCAGGCGACGTCCTGACGCTCATTTATACCTCGGGTACGACCGGCGCGCCCAAAGGCGTGGAACTCACGCACGCAGGCATGCTTGCGCAGGTGGAAGGCTCAGAGTTGCTCATGGGCGTCACTGCAGAGGACCGGATCATTTCCTTTCTGCCGAGCGCCCATGTCGCTGACCGCTGGTCCGCGCACTACATCCAGACCGTGTGCGGCAACCAGGTAACCTGCGTCGCCAACCCCAAGGAAGTCGTCGGGGCTCTCGCTGACGTCAGGCCCACGGTTTTCGGAGCGGTTCCCACAGTCTGGCAGAAAGTGCGTGTAGCCCTTCTTGCGGCCATTGAGGGTGAGCAAAGCCCGGTGAAGAAGGCGCTCTGCAAGTGGGCGATCGCGACGGGGCAGCACGTTGCGGCCATGAGCGGTCGCGGCAAAAAGCCTGGTCTGCTGCTCGCTGCCCAGTTCGCTGTCGCGGACAAACTGGTACTCGGCAAGATCCGGAACAAGATCGGTCTCGATCAGACGCGCGTTGCGCTCTCGGGTGCTGCGCCGATCGCACCAGACGTCATCAAGTTCTTCATCGGCCTTGGGGTACCGCTATCGGACGCGTGGGGCATGTCGGAACTCTCCGGACTGAGCACCATGAGCCCGGACGGGGAAATGCGACTCGGCACTGTCGGCAGACCAGCCCCGGGCGTCCGGGCGAAACTCGCCGACGATGGCGAATTGCTCATCGCGGGTCCCATCCTCATGCGCGGATACCGTAACCGCCCAGAACAGACCGCGGAGGCGATCGACAGCGAAGGCTGGCTGCACACCGGTGACATCGCAACGATCGACGAGGAGGGGTACATCACCATCATTGATCGCAAGAAAGAACTCATCATCAGCGCCGGTGGCAAGAACATGTCACCGGCGAACATCGAAAACGCGGTGAAAGCGGCGTGTCCGCTAATTTCGCAGGTCGTGGCAATCGGCAACGATCGCAGCTACAACGTTGCCCTCATTGTCCTCGATCAGGAAGCAGTCGCCGCGTTTGCGGAGCGGCGCGGTATCAGCGGCGAACTCTCCTCCGTGGTGGCGAGCAAGGAACTCCGGGAGACGCTCGATCGTGCCGTCGCGGATGCAAATCAGTCGCTTTCCCGGGCGGAGCAGATCAAGCGCTATCGTGTGCTCGAAGAGTACTGGGAGCCAGGCTCCGAGGTGCTGACGCACACGATGAAACTGCGGCGCAAGCCCATTGATGCGCGGTACGCAGCTGACATCGAAGAGCTCTACAGCGCTGAAACGGTACGTGCCTAGCTGGCCATGTCCGCATACGCCGTGGTGCACCACGCCGGGAACGGGGTCTTCGGTCCCAGCATGCGCTCGCGCGCTGTCGTGAGTCTCGCTCGCACCGTGGTCCGGCCGACTCTCGGCGTGCTTCCGCTGAACTCGACTGTCATGGCGAGCGCGTCGCTGATCGACCGGGCGGCAGGACTTCTGCCCCGGCCCAGGGATTGCGAATACCATCGAGTGTCGCTCGGCGCCTGTGAGGCCGAGATTGTCTCGCCCCGGGGCGTGCAGGGCTCATCCGGTGGGGCGCTTCTGTACCTGCATGGCGGCGGGTTTGTAGCAGGCGGGCTCAACACCCACCGGCGAATGATCGCGCTGCTTGCCGGGTGTGCGAGGCTGCCCGTCATGCATGTCGGCTACCGCAAATTGCCGCACGCAACGATCCGTGACTCGGTGAGCGACTGCGTTTCCGGCTACCGGTGGTTGCTGGAGCATGACGTCCCCGCTGACCGGATCGTCGTAGCGGGCGAATCTGCGGGCGGCTTTCTGGCCTTCGCGACAGCAATAGCCGCTCGGGACAAGGGGATGCCACTGCCGAGTGGGCTTGTCGGCATCTCGCCGTGGCTCGACCTCGATTGCGCGACAAAGCGCGCAGCATCGGGTGCGCAGACTGAAGCGCTTCTGCCAATATCTGTGTTCGAGGCTGTGGCGCGGCTCGGGGGCGAGGTGGATGGCGAGCTGGATGCGGCGCTTTCTCCGGCGAACGCCGATGTCACAGGCTTGCCTCCGGTGCTGCTTGTCGCGTTGCGTTCTGAAGTTCTGCGCACCGACATCGAAGCGATGGCTGCCCGGCTTGGTGACGCGCGAGTTTCGTGCGTCCTGCATCTGTGGCGCGGCCAAATCCACGGTTTCAGCGCGCTGTTCCCCGCATCCGCCGAGGGCCGGGAAATGCTGTGTGATGTCGGTGAATTCGTGCGGGCGAGGATCGGCGCTCAGCCCGCGTGGCGGATGAGGATTCCGACCACCAGTTCGGTGCAGTAGTCGACAAGTTCCTCGCGCGGAATAGCAAGGCGGTCTTCTGTCCAGTCGAGGAACAGTGTGACGACGGCCCCGGATAGCGCTGACATGTCGAGTTGCAGGCGCAGTGCGTCAACCCCGTGCTGGTCCGCTGGTTCAGGCAGGAAGTGCGTGGCAGTCGCGAAGACGAAATGAGGGAGCGCGGCTAGTGCGTGTTCCCGCAGCATGTTATCGGCGAGTGCTTCGCGCAGCAGCAGACGTGCGGCCCGCGGATCCTCGTCGAAGGCGTGCGCAGCCGCGCTGAACGCAGCGCGGCACTTGGCCTCCATGCCTTCGCTATCGGCCATTGCAGCCGCCACCCGCTGCTGCAGTTGTTCCACGGTTCGGTCGAAGACGGCGAAGAGAAGCGCATCGCGGTCGGGGAAGCTTTCGTAGAAGTATCGCGGTGACAGGTTGGCTGCTCGCGTGACCGCACGCATCGTGAGTGCGCCCACGCCTTCCGCAGCAACCAGGTCGTACGCCGTGTCGAGCAGCTGCTCGCGCCGTTCATCGGCTCGGTCATGGAGAGTCTGGCCACGCCACTTCTTGGCGGGTGCGGAACTCTCCATTTGCATTTGCTCATGGTACTTGACACGAGGCCGTGCCATTGGAATCATCTGATTCAAGTTGAATCGTCTGATTCCAGTTAGGCAAAGGAGCCTTGCATGGGTACGACAACCTCGCGCCGGTACGCCAACGAGGCGTACGCGATCACCGCCCGCAACGTCACGTTCGACTGGTCAGGCGTGCCGCTGCACTACCTGCCGGGTGAGCCGGTAGCCACTCAATTCTTCAACTTCATGCATCTCGTGCTGCCAGAAGGGGAGCGGGCGATGGCGGCGGCGCTCGCCGAAGCTCTGCCGTATATCCACGACGAGCGACTGCGTGAAGAGGTCCAGGGCTTTATCGGACAAGAGTCGATGCACGCGAGCTCACACGAAGGCGTGCGCGAACACCTCGAACGCAACGGGGTTCCTATACAGCCGGTGATCGAGCGGATGCAGTACTTCGCGGACCGGGTAATCGGGGAGCGGGGCCTCACCGGGCGAGCAAAGAAGCAGTGGCTCAAAGAACGGCTCGGTCTCTACGCCGCGATGGAGCACTTCACTGCCGTCATCGGTCAGTGGTTCCTCGACTCCGAAGAGATCGAAGATATGCACCCCATGATGCTCGACCTCATTCGATGGCATGGTGCTGAGGAAGTCGAGCACCGCAACGTCGTTTTCGACGCCTTCCAGTACCTCGACGGAAGCTACACCCGCAGGACTCGAACCGCGTTGCTTGCAGCCGCGACCTTGATCGGTCTGTATGCCGTGACAATGCGATATCTCGTTCGGAACGATCCTGAGCCAGAAAAAGCGAAGCACCCAATCCTGAACTACATCACGGCCACGCGGCGCGGGAAAATCCCCAGCTTCACCGTATTTATCACCGAAATGCCGAAATACCTGCGCCCGAACTTTCACCCGTCCGACATGGGCGACCTCGACGCGGCGATCCGATACCTCGCGATCTCACCAGCCGCGCGAGCAGCGGAGAGCACAGAGACCGAGAGCACATCATGACGGCGGCAGTGCCCCGCGAGCGCTCTCTCGCCCTGCTATCGACAGCGCTGACGGCTTATCGCAATGTCGTGGTGAACAGCCCGGAGGTGCCCATCATCGGAACGCCGCGGCCGGTGCGCCGAGACGGCTACGACCACGATGTTCTCGTCGACTGCATCGAACACATCGCTGAAGATGTTGTCAGCGTGGCGTTTACCGCGCCCGATTATGCAGCTCTGCCAGCGTGGACGCCCGGTGCCCACCTCGATGTGTTCCTCCCATCCGGAAGACAGCGGCAATATTCGCTGTGCGGGGATCCCGCCGACAAAACCAGGTATCGCATCGCAGTACGAAGGATCGCCGGTGGTTCCGCGTCCAGTGAGATCCATGACGTTCTGCGGCCGGGCGATACGCTGCGAATACGCGGGCCGCGTAACGCATTTCCGATGATCGACGCACCCGCGTACCTCTTCGTCGCCGGTGGAATCGGGATTACTCCGATCCTCCCGATGTTGAGGGCCGCGGCCCGCCGGGGCGTCCCGGCGACCCTCGTGTACACCGGCCGGACGCGTGTAACCATGCCGTTCCTGCCGGAAATCGGGGCGATCGGCGCACCATCGCACATCATGCCGGACGACGAGTATGGCACTCCCGACCTTGCCGGCCAGCTTCAAGCCACGCCACGCGGGGCGGCGGTATACGTGTGTGGGCCACCACCCATGCTCGACGCTGCCCGCTCGTTGCTGCCAGTGTTCAGCACCTCAGCGTCGCTGCATACGGAAAGGTTCTCGGCACCGCCGGTCCGCGGCGGCACACCGTTTCACCTCACGCTCGCGCGAACTGGTGCCTCAGTGGACGTCGCGGCGGACGAAACTGCGTTAGCCGCAGTCCGGCGCGTCCTGCCGGGTGTCGCTTACTCCTGTCAGCAGGGCTTCTGCGGCTCGTGCAAGACACGAGTGCTATGCGGAGACGTTGAGCACCGGGATCGTCTGCTCACTGAGTCAGAACGGCGGGAGTCGATGCTCCTCTGCATCTCGCGGTCTGCTGCCGGGCCGCTGGTACTCGATCTCTAAGGAGCTTCACCCTCATGCCGAAACCGCACGACGTCGACCACGTCGACATTGTCATTATCGGAGCTGGGTTCGCTGGAATCGGGCTGTCCATCAAACTGCGCGAAGCCGGCTTCACCGACTTCCTTGTCCTTGAACGCGCCGCGGCGATCGGCGGTGTCTGGCGCGACAACACCTATCCAGGCTGCGCCTGCGACGTACCTTCCCACCTGTACAGCTACTCGTTTGCGCCCAACCCGAACTGGTCTCGGATGTACGGTAAACAACACGAGATTCTGACATACCTGCGCCGATTGGCAGCAGATCACGACGTCATCCGGCACATGCGTTTCAATTCGGAACTCCTTGAGGCCCGGTGGGACGACAAGGCGTCGCACTGGCGACTCAACACAGCGAGCGGCGAGCTTACCGCTCGTATTCTGGTGACCGCGACCGGCCTGTTCACCGAAGCGTCGATACCGACTTTGCCTGGCCTCGACAGCTTCGCGGGCAGGGCGTTTCACTCGCTGCACTGGGACCATCAACATGAGCTGACGGGCGAACGCGTCGCGGTGATCGGCACCGGCGCCTCGGCCGTTCAGTTCATCCCGGAGATCCAGCCAATCGTCAAACATCTCACCGTTTTTCAGCGCAGCGCACCATGGATTGTGTCACGTCTGGACCGTCCGACGCTCGCCCCGGAGCGGGCATTGTTGCGCAAGGTCCCCGCTGTGCAGCGCGGATTGCGTGCCGCGTACTACGGCATGATCGAGAGCTTCGGTCTGCCGGGTTTCGTCGATCGCCGATTCCGGCACCCATTCGAAGCATTCGGGCGGCTGCAGTTGCTGCGCCAAGTTCGAGACCCCGAACTGCGCCGAAAGCTCACCCCCGACTACATGATCGGGTGCAAACGTGCCATCTTCTCGGACTCGTATCTGCCAGCACTGACACAACCGAACGTCACCGTGGAAACAAGCGGGATCGCAGAAATCAGGCCGCGCAGCATCACCACGCGCGATGGTACGGAGCATCCCGTGGACACGATCATATTCGGGACCGGATTTACCATGCCGCCAGGCGCGGTGGCACGGATCTTCGGTCCCGCAGGGATTTCGCTCGGTGAGCGCTACGAGCAGCGGCCACAGAGCTACCTCGGCGTCACAACCGCTGGGTTTCCTAATGTGTTCTCGATTCTCGGTCCATTTGGTGCGGTCGGGAATCAGTCCGCGATTTACATGATCGAGCAGCAGATCAGCTACATCATCGACGCACTGAAAACGATCGACTCGTTCCGCGCCCAGCGCATCGAGGTGCGCCCAGAGGTACAGCACAGGTTCATGGCGGAAGTCGAAGAGCGAAGCGAAAACACGGTGTGGCTGAAAGGTGGCTGCAAGAGCTACTACACCACTCCCGATGGTCGTAACGCCGGGCTATATCCCAACTGGAGCTTCGAATACCGAAGCCGCGTAAAGAACTTCAACAGCAGTGACTATGTGATCAAGGCAGGCTGCAATGGCTGATGACGTACTGGATGTGCGGGGCAGGACCGCACTGGTCACCGGTGGTGGCGGGGGCATCGGCCTCGAAGTGGCAAGGCAGCTCGCTCGGCGCGGTGCACGGGTCGCGATCCTCGATGTCGATGAGGCGGCCGCGGTAAAGGCAGCGTGCGACATCGGCATCGGTGTCAGCGTTTCAGATCGTGACGCCATGAAGCTCGCGGTTAAGAAAGTTCAGGCCGAACTAGGTCCCATTGACATCGTTGTCGCTAATGCTGGCGTCACGCCAAAACCGGCGACGCTGCGGGTCATGGATGACACCGAATTTGATCGCGTGGTCGGCATCAATCTCACCGGTGTCTACAACACTGTGCGACCGGTCCTTGACGATGTGATCGCTACTCGCGGACACGTGGTTGTTGTCGCCTCCGTCGCTGCGTTCGCCCCGGGTATGGCCGGATCGCCGTACATGATCACCAAAGCGGCGGTGGAGCAACTAGGCCGCGCGCTACGTATCGAACTGGCAGTCCACGGGGCCACCGCCCAGGTGGCGTACTTCGGCATTGTCGAGACCGCGATGACTCAGGCAATGCTCGACGACGATGAACTCGGCCGCGAACTCGGTGACCGTTTCCCGTGGCCGTTCAGCCAGCGCATCACCGCGCGAGATGCTGCGGTGACAATCTGCGACGGCATAGCGCGACGGTCTGCCCGCACGATCGCGCCCCGAGCATGGACGGCGTACGCGCTGCTGCGCGGGCTGGTTAACGTCGGCTTCGATGCATTGCTTGTCCGGGACAAGCGCACGCAGCGAATGATCAGCCGTCTCGAGCAGCGGGCCACCAGCGTGACGGGGTCCGGCGGCTGCTGATTCTTCGGTAGGTCTGGCGACTATCAGCGACAGCACTGGGGTGCTGTCGCTGATAGGTGAGCAGGTGGCTGGCTAGCCGAGGAGTCCGGTGAGGGTGTAGCTGGCGACCATGTAGGGGGCGCCGGTGGTGACGTTGCTGTTGATGCCGAGGTGGGCGGTGTTGTCGCCGTCGATGCGGGTGGCCTGGGTGTCGGTTTGTGCGCCGGGGTAGTTGTTGGCGAAGAACACGGCTTCGCTGTTGGTGCCGGAGATGCCGTAGGTGGCGTCGATGGCGAAGCCGTTCTGG
>NZ_JAPEIQ010000030.1 GCF_026041215.1 Hoyosella sp. YIM 151337 | reverse complement strand
GGCTCCAGCAGGAATTGATCCGCCTTGGCCGCTATCCGTTGCTGATCATCGACGAAGTGGGATGTGCGCCACGAGGCGCTGATGATTCTCGCGAGAGGAGGTACTCGCCGCCGGCCATCGCAGTGGCCGGTTGAAGCTGGAGGCAGGCCGAACCCCGGGTTGGGGGTGAGGCCGGGAGCAGCCTCGACAACGTAGGGGCGGACCGCGACCACCAGGCGGTTCGTGCCCGCAAGCGAAGACGGAATGGGTGCAAGGAAACTGAACCAGTGGTTGAAGTCCCGTGAGTCGTCAGCGGCCTGCCGAATCTGGTGGATGGGCCGCTTTGTGGTGCTGGAGACGTTGTATCCGATGACGTCTCCTCTCCTGCCATCTGCTGTGGATGGGTGGTGGGAGGCCCGGACCAAAACTGCGATATGCGGTCCGAGGCGATGCCGCCGGGGTATAGCTGGGCACCGACGCCGTCATAGAGATCATCAGTGAACGTGGGAAGCGATCTGGGACCGCCCTTTCGCCCGGCATCCAGCCGGTTCGGCATGGGGCAGGTGCGACGCCCGCTGAAGGGCTCAGATCGTGGCGGAGTCGCCGTAGTACTCCGGGGCCGGGAAAGCCGGTCACATGGGGAAGGGCGACAGCGTGATAGCAGCAGGGCTGCTGTCGGGAAGGATCGTTGTTGAATAACGACGCACCGACCGTTTGGCCGGAGAGTTTTGCGGCTGAGCGACGGGTACTCGATCATCAGCGCAAGCTGCACCGATGGGCACGGGCCGATCCGGAACGCCGGTTCGGAGATGTGTTCAACTTGATTTGCGATCGGGCCACGTTGTTGGTGGCCTGGGAGCGGGTGGCGGGCAACCGGGGTGCCAGGACAGCGGGCGTGGACGCGGTGACCCGCTACCACGTCGAGGACCGGACGGGAGTGATCCCGTTCCTGGAGGAATTACGTTCCTCGCTGCGGGGCGGGACCTTTCGCGCGTTGCCGGTCAAGCAGGCGGTGATTCCGAAGAAGAACGGCAAGGTCCGTTATCTCGGGATTCCGACGCTGCGCGATCGGGTGGCGCAGATGGCTCTGAAGCTGATCCTGGAACCGATCTTCGAGGTCGATTTCTATCCGTCCAGTTACGGATATCGGCCTGGACGTCGGGCTCAGGATGCCATCGCCGAGATCCACCATTTCACCCGCAAGCCGTCGACCTACGAGTGGGTCATCGAGGGAGACATCAAGGCTTGCTTCGACAACGTCGACCATCACGTCCTGATGGACTTGGTGGGCGAGCGCATCACCGATCGCAAAGTGCTGCGCCTGGTCTCGGGGTTCTTGCGAGCCGGGGTTGTCGAGCTGCATGGTGGGTTCGCGGAGACCCTCACCGGGACTCCGCAGGGCGGGGTCGCCTCGCCGTTGTTAGCCAATGTCTATCTGTCCGTGCTGGATCGGCATTTTGCGCGGGTCTGGGACGAACAGATGAGCCCGCCTTGGCGGCGGAAGTATCGCCGCCGAATGGGACGACCGAACTACCGGCTGATTCGCTATGCCGACGATTTCGTCGTGCTGGTGCACGGCACGAAATCCGAAGCAGAAGAACTGAAGTCGGAAGTCGCGGTCCTGCTGGCCGACCGGTTGAAGATGACTCTCTCGGTCGAAAAGACCCACATCACCCACATCAACGACGGATTTGTGTTCCTCGGCTTCCACATCCAGGCGAAGAACTGGGGCAAGGGCCGTCGTGTTGTGCTCACCATCCCGTCCAAGAACGCGTTGGCGTCGGTGATGCACAAGATCAAGAAATTGACAACGCGAAGCACGACCTCGTTGTCGTTGGCGGAGGTGCTTCGGACGGTCAACCCGATCCTCCGGGGCTGGGCGGCCTACTTCCGCTATGGCGCATCGAAGAGGACGTTCTCCTACCTCGGCTGGTACGCGTGGTGGAGGATGTTGCTCTGGATACGCCGCAAGCATCCCGGCCTGACCTGGAAACAGTTGCGGCGCCGCTATTACGGGGCAGACCGCATCATTGAGGACGGTGTGGTCCTCTACAACCCGGCGAAGATGAAGGTCGAACGCTACCGCTTCCGCGGAGCGCAGATCAGCACGCCCTACAACATCGACGAGGTCGATCCGACTGGAGCACGCTTCCGCCGGACCAACCACGACGACGTGGGTTTCGTCGGACAGGTCAGCGAACGCCTCGCCTGACTCATCGGATCACGTGGAGAGCCGGATGCCCGGCCAACGGGCACGTCCGGTTCGGCGGGCGGCGGCGAGAAGACCGACACCGGAAACGGTGCACGGCGTCTCGCCGCCGACCCAACACATACCGTTCGAACCCGAAGCCGCCAACCTGTTCTTCCAGCTCGTGTCCAGCCGCTACGAACGCGCCAGCCTGATCGTCACCAGCAACAAACCCTTCGGGCGCTGGGGAGAAGTCTTCGGCGACGAAGTCGTTGCAGCCGCCATGATTGACCGGCTTGTCCACCACGCTGAAGTCATCGCTCTCAAAGGCGACTCCTACCGACTCAAAGACAGAGACCTCGGCCGCGTCCCCGCGGCCAGCAACGAGGAAACCTAACCAACCGAGGGGGTCAATTTTCAGTTGCCGAAAAGGGGTCAAGATTCAGCCGCCGTTGACAAAGATAGCCACCTACGCTGGACTTCACCGCCGGTTCCCGATGACTTTGACATACCTCATAGCCTACGCAGCAAGCTGTCTCGTTGCGTTCGGTTGTCGTTGGAGATTTCTGAAGCCCACCCTATTCGTGGGCGTCAGTTTGAGCGCTGAATGGGGGGACCTGATTTTGCCAGGTTGATGGGACCCGTCTCGTCGTATGTCCCGACCGATGGCTCGTTTTGATTTCTCGTGTCGGAGTTTTCCGGACACGGAGGCGGACGGGCATGGCGTTCCGGGAGGTCAATGTGAACGAGGTCAAAGAAGTGCACCGAATCTGGGTCACCGGCCCCAGCGGCAGAGGGGCGGGGCTGCGCACCATCGCCGTGCACTGCGGTGTGGACCGCAAAACAGTGCGCCGCTATGTCGGGGGCCGCCCAGGCAGCCGGTCCGACCCGTTGACAAGTAGGTGACACGCTCCTTGAGCCAGGCCGGACATACCTATTCGCTGGACGCTACACATCGCTGCACGACTGGTACACCGTGGTTCCGCAAACTGGAAATGTCCTCCTGAATGTCCGCGAAGTCCGAGGTCTTGAACGGGCTGAGCAACAGCCGAAATCAGTCGCTAGAACCCGAAGTGATACAGGAAATGCGTGCGGCGATCCGAAACGTCGTGCCGTTCGACGACCCCCAGCCCCGCAGGTACGGCCCAGGGACTACGCCTCGGCCAGGTGACGTCCCCACCATCGAGCCACGCCTGGAACTGCCGCCTCGGTAAGCCCAACTGTTCTGCTGTGCTCGAATATTGTGGTTTCGGGGGCGCGGTGGTTAATCCCGCCGCGATCAGGCCCGTAACTCCTGAAGCTGGCCTGAGCCCAAAGGTAGCGATCGGTCCGAGAAGGTTGGCTGCGCTGGCTGGGTTCTTGATGAGTACTCTGGCCTCGCGGGCACGGCAGTCGAAGCAGGAGTTGAAGGTGAACGCCTGGGCCCCGCAAGACCTTTCCTGGGGGCAAGTTCCCTATACACGTGGGAGGGCCAAAGGCAGGAGTAGACAGTGATGAGTAACCATGCGCACCTCAATAGACGGTGGAGTGTGTGGTGGGGCCTAGTCGCAGGAGCTATTGCCGCGGTCTTTCTCTATATGCCAGCGACCCTGGCCATGATGGACGTCTTTGACGTTCCCGTCCCCAGCGCGACCCCGCATGGGCTTCGTGATTCATCTACTGAGGTGCCGACCTCCTATTGGGGCAGCTGGTTACTCTTACTAGCAGTGCTAGCCCTACCTGCGTTGGCACTGGCCTGCGTCCCCCGAGCGCGGAAAGCGGCTTGGGGATACGTGTTCACGGCACTCACACTGGGAGGCATCCTCTGCGCCGCTGTGATCTCCTTTGAGTATTACGGCTTTGCACCCACCTGACAGCATGCATGCATCAGATTGCCAGTAGCTACGACTGAAGTCCCCGCATCAGCAGCAGTGCTGCTTGGTGCGGGGACTACCCTGGTGCGCCCAGAGTGCGCATTATCGCGGTCTGTCGGGAATGGGCCGTCTGCCGAACACCAAGGCTGGTGATCCGCGCGCCGACCGTGCGGTGGCTCGCGATAGTGCTTCCGCTCGGTGCCGTGCTCAGCACTGGCGCAGGCGTTGCCGTCGCCTGGTGGAGCGGCTTCACCACCTCATCGCCGGTGTTCGTCGCGGTAACTGCAATTGTCATTGCAGGGCTGGGAGTCACCGTCGGGGCCTCCCGGCACTTCGCCATCCGGCGGGCGGCTGACAGCGAGGCCGCCTCGGTCTAGCCGCGATCCGAGTGCAGCGGGCCTGCCAAGCGCGCACGCCATCCAGTCGGCCCTTAGCCGCGCCGGATATTTCTTAACGACGTTCCCCGAACGTGCAAAGGTACTGTCCGGTGATGGAGAGGAGGGTTGTGACTCATCAGTTTGCGGTCTTCGGTGCGACCCTCCTCATGGGTGCGTTCGTGGGGGTGGTCTTCTTTGTAATCGCGCGGGCAGTCTGGTTTGGGTTGTGTGCCATGAAGATCGCGTTTTCGGGGACCGGCTTCTCGGCTCGCTCGCGCGCACACTTGAGACGTGGCTGCCGGTCCAGCGAGTCGACGGGAAACCCGCGTGACTCCGCGTAGCCGTTCCGCCGAACACCCTCTGACGAATCAGAAGTTCGGGAAAACTCGGCCCTGCACGTATGGAAGGAAATCCCTCGCCGACGAAGAACGCTAGGGAATATGGACGTCGCAGTCGTACTTACGCCACGCCACGCCACGCCGGCAGGAGTCCGTGGAAGCTCACGGTATTCGCGATCAACGGTGTGCTCGAACTCCCGGAAAATGACCTTCAGACGCTACTGAGCCGAAAGCGCTGTGTGCGACGCGTATTGGGCACTATTGACCTTCGCACATCGTGGGTATGTGCGCCCCGGTTGCTACTTGGCAGCGTTTCATCTCCGGCATCGGAAACTTCGGCATTCATGTTCGGGTGCCTCGGCCAATCTTGACATATGCGAAGTTGTCGGGATTTAGATCTCGGCCGGAGGGTGCGTCGGCAAACGCTCCCGCTACTTCTATCCAGCGCCGAGCTTCCTCCCGCAGGGTGCGAGCGGCGCCTTCTCGGAACGCGATCGCGGCCTCCCGCTTGTCGTCTCCGGATTCCCCGCGCATGGCGTGAGCTTCACGCTCTACTTCCTCGGCGTCATAACGGACCTGTTCAGCGATCTGTGCGAAGAGCTCCGAAAGCAGCTGGGAGCGAGGAGCTGCCTGCTGTATCAAGGCGACCGCGCGCGCCAGCTCACTGCTCTGTCTCATACGCCTCAGCATCCCATACACAGGACGGTCCATATGTGGTCCTTTGTCCGGGCTTTCGTCCTGGCTGCCGAGGAAGCTGCGCCGCCTGAGTGGTGAGCGTTAGCCCCGGGGCCCTGTGTATCCCCTCGCGTGCTGACTGATCTGGGTTGTGTAGATTCCTCAATCTTTTAGTTCACGGTGTCGCCCCAGCAGCTGAGGTCGAGGTCGGGTAGTACATGGAATGACTCGAGCTTCACATCGTTTATCAGGGACTCGATGAGATCTGTCCTCCCGCCGACGAGGGTTGAGTCGAAATCGATCTCAGACAGCGCGTACCAGGACCGGTCACGCGGCCACATCACCATGGGGAAGCGTCCCACTGTTTGTGGGTGCTGGGTGACCTGTTCGGCCATCGCTGCGAGGTTGCCTTGCAGCAGGATGAGTTTCCGCCCCGCGAGCGTGTAGCGCGCAGTATCGAATCCGGCCTGAGTGAAGCCGCTGCTTCCTCCGGGGCGAACATCGAAGTGACCGGACCAGAACCCGAACACGGTTCCTTCGGGATCCATGGTTGCGCGCATTAGGTGCGGTAGGAGCGCGGCGAACGAATCAGGGTCGAGCTGTCCGTGGCGTGGGGAGAAGCCCCGCCAAGAGGCGTACAGGTCTTTATCGGCATCCGTGCCGCCAATAAGCCGGTGCCACTGAACCGCCGGATGCACAATAGCCCCGGTCTCCGCCGCGATATCGGCCCACCGCGGCGGCGGGACGTCGTTGCTGGACTCGGGCCGGTGCAGGATCCGGCAGTACGCTTCAAACCCGAGGGGCACCTGTCCCGAAATCTGGCTGCTGTTTCCCTGGAAGCGTTCAGCAGCCCAGTCCGCCGCTGCAGGATCGGTGACAGGCACCGCTGTATTTATCCACAATTGTCAATCAGTCTCAAACTGGGCTTCTTCGCCGCAGCCCGCTCACATCCGAATTCTCGCTGCATGATCACCACCACTTGTTTTCTAGACGCCATTTGCACTACGAGTGGTTCCGAGGCAGGTCCTCAATGGGACCTTCATCAAACTTCGGCGATTCTTCACCGTAGATAATTGTCAGGCGTGACGAGTAAGCCCCTTTCTTGGTGTGGTGTTGTCTACGGACCGGCTCATCCTCGATATACCACGCATCAGTTGCGACATAATCGTATCCATCCTGCACGCCTTGACCGGGGACCCGTCGCCAGGTGAAGTTGACCATGCGGCCTGGTTCCATACCATTATGACGCGCTGTCGACGGGGTTGAAGTATGAATCCAGCATCCTCCAGGCGTATCGGGTGAGTCAATTACACCCCAGCCCGGATCGATATCCCAAAATCGTACAATTCCCACGGATCGCATACTTCACTATACTGCTTCGTAACGTGACGGGCGGTTGAACTAGTTGCGGGAAATCTGTATGTATAACCGTAGATGGCGAAGTAGGAGGCAGAAATGTCACATCAGAACGGTGACGAGCACGGGGACCCGCAACTCGCCCCAGAAGAATGGGACCTATTTGATCCCGAAGAACCAATAATCGAGGGGCCACCTCCGGTGTCCGTCGAAGATTTCCTACGTGACTCACTCGAAGGCGTCGACCCCGACCAGGAAGCGATTGAGATCCCTACCGACGTCGAGTCCATCCCGGCGCCAGGTAACCGCAGCGATGGCAACTACTACATGGATCTGAGAATCGAAGAAGACTGACCAGGTCACCGTATAGTGCACCCCGACCGGTACAACCACTTCACCAGAGCATCTGTGCCTCCGGTGCGGGCGATGTTGCTGCGCGCGGTAGCTGCAGCAACTGGCGCCTAGTCAGGACGCTTTTGATGCAGTACCTCGGAGACGGGTATGTGCCCAGGTTTAGGTTCGCCTGGAAGGCTAACCGGCGCGAGTCCAGCGCTTTCTCGGCGCTCATTGACCGAAAAGACGTACTGTGCAAATTCAGGTTTGACGTGCACATCCGGGAATTGGATACGAAGCGCTGCAATTATCGCGTAGCCCTCGTCGTACCAGCCGTATACGTCTATCCCCGGAAGCCAGAGCGGCCGCGACGTAAAATCATCGACCTCCTGCACAAAGAACCTTTGGAAGCAGTCCGTCCAGGCCAGGATCCTCTCCCCCAGAGCGCCATCAATCCCGAGCTCATGCGGTAGGACGTAGGGCTTCGCCGAGGGCTGGCCGCCAACCAATTCTCTCGAAGGCCATAGCGAACTGGGGTGGCCATGATCGGGGTGAACCGTAATAGTGAGTTCCGTGGGAGGCGTTCTTAATATCGCCATAGCACCGGTATACCGGGTTGTGGCCCTCGCGGTCGGCTTGATCGGGTGCGGCGCCGACGTGGGAATGGTTGACGTCACCCGGTTGCAGACGACCTACGGAGACGAGGTGACGCTGCGTGCACTGCTTGAGGGACGCCATGACTGGCGTGAATTACAGTCCGGCCGCGACGTTTGGCCGCGCTAAGGCAGGGAGTGGCTCGAACGCGAACGTCCAGGTGAAGCGGCATCCGGTGGCCGTCGGTTCGACGAGGTAGTCCTCGGCGAAGCGCCGGAACATCGGAAGGCTCGCTTGCATTACCCAGAACGAGTGGCGCCTGCCTTCTTCCCAGCGGAAGAATTCCTCGCAGAGGTCAAGCATCCGCGCAACGGTGATCTCACGGTTCGTACCGGCTCCGAACGGCCGGCGCGAGGTGTAGCGACCGTTGCTTAGCAGGCTGCACCACGCAAGAGGGGTGTCGCTGCTCAGCCCCTCCCATACCTGAGCAGCCGGAACGGGGAGATCAAGGCTGAACGACCGGACTGTCGGGGCAGTCTCAAAGAACGACGCGTCGCATTCTTGCAGGTCAAACATTTTCACCACTGCTTCTCGATATGGCGGCCGAGTGCTCTGCGCAGCTGATAGTTCACTTTGCCGTGGATATTGGCGAGATCCCACGGCGCTCGCACAGAAACGGTCATCGCAGGAATCCAGTACTGGTCCTTGATCGGATCGGGCGGTGAAGCCGCTCCCATGCGATCGTGGCCGCGATGTCGCCCTCACCGTCGGCTTCCGACAGCCGGGCGAGGATGGTGCCGTCGCGCTCGACGATCTGTGTCTCGCCGAGCATGCTTGTGCGCCACGGCACCTTGGGAAGCCCGGGTATGAACATGGTGGTCGGGCCGACGTGGCTTGCGTGAACTGCGGCGGTTCCCACCAGGGGAGCCATCTGACCAGGTAGTTTGCGTGCGAGTTCCTGCTGCAGGGCATGCTCGCGGTTACCGTTGCCTTCTGGTGAGCAAACGTGAGTGTGCTCTGATGCATTAGACAGCCTCGCCTTGCGGGGAGGCGCTTCCATTGCTGGATTCAAGTTTCACAGCCACCAGCGCCGCCGGAACGGTCGTCTTACGGTCGGCTCCACCATTGTCGAAGCAGGCACTCTGCTCCGCTCGCGCTAAGCGCGCGAGATTCACTGCGGCGTTGAGATCACGATCGATCACCAACCCGCAGTGCTCGTTGTCGCAGACGTATCGGCGTTCTGACAGGGTCAGCTTGGCTTTCACCGAACCGCAACCAGAACACGTCTTCGAGCTTGGATACCACCTGCCAGCCTGTACGCGAACTGACCCGTACCAGGAGGTCTTGTAAGCGAGATGGCGGGAGAGCTCACCCAAACCAGCATCAGCGATCGAACGATTCAAACCCTTCTTGCGGGCACCACCGGCGGTCATCATGTTCTTCACCGCTAGCGTCTCGGTACCGATCACGCCAAAGGACTGGGCGAGCCAGGTGGTCAGCTTATGCAGCCGATCCCGGCGCAAGTTCACCACCCGTATGTGCTGTTTCGCGATGACCTGCTGAGTACTCAGCCACGCGTTCGACGGTTCCCGCCTGGCCTCAGCGACCGTGTCCCACCGTCCTTGCTGCCGCGCGGCTTTACGTTGCAATGCCCGCAACTTGCGTGCGGCCTGCTTCAACTCCCTGGGCGCGGTGACGCGCAGGACCTCCCGGCCGTCGGGTGTGGCCGCGACGATCAGGTCCTTCACACCGAGATCAACACCAACCACCGGCGCGAGGCGCTTCACGTGCACCGGACGTGCGGCGGCACGCTCAACCAGGCAGGTGAAACTCACCCAGCCACCGGCCACGCTCGAACCGCACCGTGGCTTACAGCAGCCGTGCCGTCCCTGCTTCGAGGCGGCGGGCGAGTTTACGGGTCGACTCATGCACCCGCAGCGTCCCGAGCCGGGGCAGTGTCACGTGACGACGGCCCAGTTCGACGCAGATCGTGCCGGTGGTGAACGCAAACGCCTGGGCCGGAACGCTTCGACTTGAATGACGGTCACCACAATCCGGCGGCCCCGTGCGGACAGGGCAACTTCGAGGTGCTCGACCCCGAAACGGGGCACACGGTCGCGGTACTCCACAACGACCACTCTGACAGAGGGGTCTGACAAAACATGACCTCTCTCGCCTCGCGCGGTGTGCGGATCGACTGGACGCCGCCGAGACACAATCGCTCTCGACAGAACCAAGATCGCGTGGTGGTATGGCTGTATGCGAGCCCAGCGACCGACCCGTTCGCCATCCGCCTCCAGGATCGTCCGCAGGACCGTTTCGGCAGGTATCGCGGCCGCGCTGGTCAGCGTGACGGTATCGTGCGGGCTTTTTACCGACGAGCGCCAGGAAACGCTCGAAGCGTTCGCCGAGGCCGTTAACGCCGGTGACGTCACCACGGCGGCAGAGCTTACAACTGACCCAGAAGCTGCAGCGAGAGCGCTACAAGCCAGCCTGGACGGGATGGCGGGCGCTGCCCGCACTATGAGCATCAGCGCTGGCGAAGGCGCGGACAGCCCCGCGCAGACAATTACGGTGTGGGACCTCGGTGAACAGCGCCTCGCGGAAACTGTAGGAATTGCGAACGTCGCTGAAACGGAAGCCGGATTTCGGATCCAATGGGCCCCCGAGGTGCTCGACACCCGCCTGAACGAAGGTGGCCGACTCGTATACGCAGACCTGCTGGACTACGACACTCCAATCGTCGACCGCAACGAATCACCGCTGATGACGTGGCAGACCGTCACCGTGATCAGCCTGGAGAGTGGCGCCGAGGATAGCGCCGCGGCGGTCGCAGCGCTCGTGTCAGACGCCGCGCCCACAATCACCGCTGCGTCTATTCAGGAGGGCATGGCCGAAGCGCCCGACCAAGACTACGTCGTGGTGACACTGCGCGAAGATGACATCGCTCCGATACGCACGCAACTTAGTGAGATTGATGGCGTCCAGTTGAGCGAGCAGGGCCGGCTGCTGACCGCTGATCGCTCGCTCACCTCCCCCGCCCTGCGGGGCCTCCCGGAGGTGTGGGAAGAGGCTCTGCGGGCCGAGCAAGGCTGGGTGGTCACCGCGAGCAACCCCGAATCGACTGAACGTGTCGCTGGGCGGGACGCGGGAGAGGTCGCGAATATTCCCACCATGCTCGACCTTGAGTTACAGCAAGCCGCGCAAGAAGCGGTCGACGGTGAAGAGCGTCCCGCGATGCTGGTCGCGATCCAGCCATCGACCGGCGGGATCCTTGCTGTTGCCCAAAATTCAGCGGCCGACAGCGAAGGCCCCGTTTCCCTTACTGGCATGTACGCGCCTGGTTCAACGTTCAAAATTGTGACGACATCTGCAGCGCTCAACGCTGGCATTACATCAGCTGACGAGGTCATGCCCTGCCCTGGGGTCGCGACGATTGAAGGCCGGACAATTCCGAACGACGAGGGTTTTGACCTCGGTCAGGTGCCGCTGCACACGGCCTTCGCACGCTCGTGCAACACCACCCAGGGCATGCTCGCGGTTCAGCTTGACGCCAGTGCGCTGACGGACACCGCGCAGGCCCTGGGGCTGGGGGCCGATTTCGATATACCCGGCCTTACCACCGTCACAGGAAATGTGCCTGTGACCGAGGCTGGACCAGCGCGAGTCGAAGCCGCGATCGGGCAGGGGGAAGTCCTTGCCAGCCCGTTTGGGATGGCGGTCGCCGTCGCATCGCTGGCGAACAACGGGACGATGGTGACGCCCAGTCTGGTCGAGGAGGCGGAGACGACGGCCGACGTCGCGCCTCAGCCCCTACCGGAGGAAGTTGTTGCGGCAATACGCCAGATGATGCGTGAAACAGTCAGCAGCGGAACCGCGACAGCGCTGGCGGATATCAGCGGGCTTGGGGGAAAGACCGGCACCGCTGAGGTGGGCGGAGGCCCATCAAACGGCTGGTTCGTTGGTATTGCGGACGATATCGCGTTCGCAACGTTCGTGGAGGGCGCAGACTCATCGGCACCGGCGGTTGCCGTCTCGGGCCGGTTCCTGCGCGCGGTCACACCTTAGGCTCGGCTAGTCGCGACGCCGCGCGACGCGGCGTCGCTTGTTTGCAGACCCGCTTACGCTGCCCGAGCCGTCGGCGTCGCGGGCCATGCGCGCTTCACCGCTCGCACGATGCGATCAGTAACGGGTAGCGGGGCAACCCACTCGAGGTCACCGGCGAAGATGTAGCCGGCCGGTCCGCGATCCAGCAGCGTGTAGTACGGAAGCCCCGAGGGATACACGCGCGCTGGCCCGCTGACTGTGACGGTCGAGCCGTGATAGCCGGCGAGGTAGTCCCCGGGCACAGCTGACTGCGGATCCACGCGTTCAGCTGCCAACTGGAAAAGGCACATGTGCAGACACCTCCTTGTGAGTTTCGTGTCCTGCTTGATTCAACGTTCAGCGCGACCACATCGTGCCGAATACCGGAGTGTTTTCGCTCACGCATGCCCTGAACTCGGCAGGCGCCGCCGAACCCGCGCAGTGAAGTCCGTCGCGTGCTACCTTGGTGCTCCGGTCACAATGGTGCCTCCGGTGCGACCTAGCAGTACCGGCGCGGACACGAAGGGGTGCATATGGTGGTGCGCTTCCTGCCCAAATCCCTGCGCGAATTGTCTCGCCGGGCAGTGCAAACCGTCGAGCATTTTGAGATCGTCCGCAGCGACGTCGATACCACTCTCGGTGACGTAAAAAACACGCTCTCAGAAGTCGCGCATATGCTGAGCGAAGTCGACAAAGTCGTTGCTGATGTGGGGCAAACCCTCCACCATGTCGACGCCACCCTGACAGGCATTGGTGAGTCTCTGCACAAGGTACTTGGCAATGTCGACGTCCGGCTTTCGCAAACCTCCGCCACGCTGAACGACGTGAAGAATATGCTCGATCGTCACGAGGCTGAGCGCGAACTCGTGCGACAAATACCTGCCCTGACCGCGAAAGTGAACGAGATGGACACTATCGCGGTGCAGGTGAGCGAGATTCACGCTGCGCTTACTCAAGCAGGCAAACTGTAGCCCGATCAGGCTTCGAAAGGGAGCGCGTTCCCCGCGACGTCAGTGGCGCCGCGATTCTGTTCGATCGCGCTGATCATCTCGTCGATCGATTCCCACGGACGCGGCGGGTCGCCGTCCAGGTTGCCGATGGTTAACCAGCGAGGGTTGTCGCGGTATCGGACGAGACCGTGGCCATTCTCGTCAAGCTGAACATCAAGTTCACCGGAGATAGAGCCTTCTTCGTCGGTCATCACAACTAGCTTGCCCGGGATCGAGACGCACCCACTCAATCGAGTTCCCCTTTCAGGACGCACTCCTCCGCCGCATGCTTCAAAGCCGCCACCTCGTCTGCGTCAGCCGTCAGACCGTATTTCACCTTGACGTGCGTGTAGCGTTCAACGTACTCGCACCGAAAGTTGCCCGGTGGCAAATACGTCGATGGGTCCTGATCGCCCTTTGAACGGTTCGCGGACGGATCTGAGATAACCACGTTCAGGGCATCATTCGCTATCAGCCGACGGGTGTGCACGTCCATTTCGCTTGCCCCAGAGCGCCATGCTTCACCCAGCGCCACAATGTGTTCGGCGTCGACAGCGGACGACTCCGTCATCCACTTGTAGTCACGCACCTGCCCGGTCTGCCGGTCGACAACCCCGTACTGATCGAGCCAGCCGCCGTCCGGTCCGATGCCGAATTCACACGTCGCGGGATCCAGTGTGACGGTGCCGCGCGCGTCACGGAGCAGCACGGCATCACGAGATGTGCAGCGGCCCTCATATTTTCCGAATGCGGCGCCAAATCCAAACTCGGGTTCGAGCCGGTCCCAATGCGGGAAGTCAGAGCGGCTGTAGTCGGACATCGTCGATTCCGCGCCCACCTCGATCAAGCCCACCAGCGCCAGAATCCCGTGTGCCTCCGGCACGTCCGGTGCGGAAGCGCTTTCCGTATTGAGGGTTTCCAGCCATTCCGCAAGCAGGTCTTCAATACTCGAGGGTTCGCAAGCGGTGACCCCGAACACCGCTCCGGCAACGACAACAGCTCCAGCCACCCAGCGAGCAGACGTGCGCACGATTCCCCTTCACGCCGAAAGTAGTTGCTGCGCTTGATTATTCAGGCTTTACAACGGTTCGAAGCTGAAATCAGAACACGTGTCGTGGGGACTGCGTCACATGAGGTGCTCAGGCAGGTGTCGGTGCAGGGTCCGACAACGAGCGCTGATACCAGGCGACGTCGTGCCACGCGTCATTCTTCCAGCCGATCTTTCTGAACACGCCCACCAACTCGAAACCCATTGATGTGTGAATCCCGACGCTCGCGGCATTGGGCAGCGCGACACCGGCTACGGCGGTGCTGTAGCCACGGGCTGCGAGCCGCTCGAACAGGGTCGCATAGAGCAAGCGTCCCCCACCTGTCCGCCGTAGGCTCATCTTGAGGTAGATGCTCACCTCACAGGACCGCCGATACGCAGCGCGCTCTTTGTACGGACCACCGTAGGCGTAACCAACCACTTCGCCGCCATCCTCGAGCACAAGCCAGGCGTACTCGCGCAGCGCAGCCTCAATGCGTGCGCGCATGGTTTCTGGCGCAGGCGGTTCCGTTTCGAACGAAATGGCCGTCTCTGTTACGTAGGGGGCATAAATCTCGGCACATGCCGCCGCATCGGCCGCGCTCGCGTCACGCACGGTGAGGGTAGATATCGCCATGTCCCTATATTTGCATCACCCAGGCGCTCCGCGCCTACCGTGCTTTAAGCGCCGCCGCCTTAGATAACAGCACTCCCCGCTGGCGTTCGTTTGCCGCGCAGGCCGCGGCTTCGGTGAGGGCGCTGCGTGCCTCTTCGAACCGCCCCATTTGCGCGAGCAGTTCGCCGCGCACACTCGGCAGCAAATGAGATCCCCGCAGTGATCCAGCTGCGGCGATCTCGTCGACTATCGTGAGCGCAGCGGCAGGACCGGACGTCATCGAAACAGCTACCGCACGGTTCAGGTGCACCACCGGGCTTGGGGTAAGTTCGCCCAGCGCCTCATAGAGCAGCACAATCTTCTCCCAGTCCGTCTCCGCGACGCTCGCCGCGTGCGCGTGGCATTGAGCAATCGACGCCTGCAGCGCGTAATTGCCTCGGCCCCGCCCGAGTGCGTCGGCGCGCGCCAGCGCAGTGTCGCCCCGCGTGATTTGTGAATGATCCCACCGCGCTCGATCTTGGTCGGCGAGAAGCACCGGTGCGCCATCAGCGCCCGTACGTGCAGCGAACCGCGACGCCTGGAACTCCATCAAGGCAACGAGACCGTGCACCTCAGGTTCCGCTGGTGCGAGCTCCGCGAGGACGCGGCCCAGTCGCAACGCCTCGTTGGCCAGGTCGGATCGTATCCAGCGCTCTCCTGTCGTGGCTGCGTAACCTTCCGTGAAGATCAGGTAGATCGCGCCCAAGACCCCACCAAGCCGTGCCGGCCACTCCTGCGGTTCTGGCACCTCGAACGGCACACGCGCGGCAGTCAGCGTCTTTTTCGCGCGGACGATACGTTGCTGCATCGTGGGAACTCCGACAAAAAACATGCGCGCAATTTCTTCCGCCGTCAGACCGCCAACGACCCGTAGCGTCATCGCGACCTGAGCATCCCGGCCGAGGACGGGATGGCATGCGGTGAAGATCAGGCGCAGCACATCGTCATCGATGGGCTCCCATTCGTCGTGACTGTGCGCTTCGAGGTCCCGGGCGATCGCACGATACCGTTCGTCGAGCCGGTCGCGCCGGCGCCAGCCGTCGATCGCCTTCCGTTTGGCGACCGTTGTGAGCCAGGCGCCTGCATTACGCGGGACACCTGACTCCGGCCACTGCACGAGCGCGTCGGCGACGGCTTCCTGGGCGAGATCCTCCGCGAGACCAACATCGCCGACCATGCGGGCAAGGACCGCGACTACGCGCGCACCCTCGATGCGCCACACGGCGTCTATCGTCCGGCGGATGTCAGGCATCTCGAAACCTCATTTGGTGCCAAGTTCCTCGCGCCACCCAGCTTCCTTCTGGACGTACTCATTGTCCGTGAAGTCCTCGAAGTCACTCTCATCCGTGACGCGGCGGACCTCCAGTTTCGACCCGGGCCCCAGCGGGCATCGTTTCGCCCACTCCAGTGCCTCCTCTTTGGAGGATGCCCGGATGATCCAAAATCCATTGAACAGTTCGTGTGTCTCACCGTAGGGCCCGTCCGTGACGATGGGTTCCTCGGCGGAGAAGTCCACCACAAAACCCTCTTCCGGCCCGGAAAGTCCCTCGCCGCCCAGCAGGACGCCGGCCTTCATCATCGACTCGTTGTATGCGCCCATCGCATTGATGATCTCTTCGAACGGAACGTTCTTCGACGCTTCGAGAGCCGCATCGGTGGACCGCATGATCAGCATGTATTTCATCGTCGTTCCCCTTGTTTGTGAGGAGCCCCTCTGGCTCCTTCTACTATGACGTCGACTGGAGATCCGCCGGATCGACAACACGATCGAAAGTTTTTCCGCTGCCACTCTCTTAAGACATTCTCAACCGACCCGCTCCGTTGTGTGATCGGTCAGTGACGTAATTGCGGTTAGGCTTCGGGACGGACTCGAGCCGGTTGTACGTTTAGGGGGCGTTGGTTGGTCCGCAGGGCGATCGCACACGTGCGGCACAGACAGGCGGGGACGAACCTAGCGGACGGCGCTGTCCGGCGAACCAGTCTCATCGCGGCGTTCTCCGGACTGCTGGCGTTCGCTCTGCTCATCGCGGTGCCCTTCCTGCCGGTGAACCAGGTTGACACGTCAGTGGAGTGGCCGCAGGGTGCGGACAACAGTGACGTCGAACTTCCGCTCATCGCCTACTACCCGCTCGGCCTGGAACTGCAGGTGCCATGTGCTACCGCGCTGGATATGGAGGAAGGCACGGTCCTTTCGACTATCCCGCCCGAGTCCAGCGAAGGCAGCCGGACTGGGATGCACATTTCCGCTAGCGCGGGTGGTGTGGTCGTCGCGAGCCGTGATCACGTCACGTTCACAGCGGAGCAGGAACAACTTCGCGACTGCTCCTACCTCCATGTCCAAGTAGACGACTCCGGCATTTACAGCGAGTTGCGCGCAGCTGACGGTGGCATCGTGGCCAGCGGATCCATGGAAGGCGACCTGAAACCCCAAGTCGTGGGGCTGTATTCCGACGTGCCGGAGAACGCACGAGACGGCATGCGGGTTGATGTCCAGATCGATTCGCGCTTCTCGAACGAAGCGTCTTTGCTCAAAGTTGTCGCATTGGTGGCCGGAGTAATCGCCACCGCGATAGCCCTCACCGCCGTGGGACGGCTCGACCTGCTCGACGGACGAAAACACCGCCGCTTCCTGCCGGCGGGCTGGTGGCGAATCCGGCCGCTCGACGCGCTCGTCGCGTCAATACTCGGCATCTGGTACGTGATCGGTGGCATCACCAGTGATGACGGATACATCCTCACGATGATCCGGGTTGCCGAGGACGCAGGCTATATGGCGAATTACTTCCGCTGGTATGGCGTTTCGGAAGCACCGTTCGGCTGGTTCTATGACGTGAACACGCTTTTCGCGACTGTTTCTGCGTCGAGTCTGTGGGTGCGCCTGCCCGCGCTTATTGCGGGTCTGCTGTGCTGGTGGCTGCTGTCCCGGGAAGTGATCCCCCGGCTCGGGCCGCGAGCACGCGCATCCGCGCCTGTTTACTGGACGGCAGCGGGTGTCTTTCTCGCGTTCTGGCTTCCGTACAACAATGGTTTGCGTCCGGAGCCGATCGTCGCGGTCGGTGCGCTGCTCACGCTGGTGTGCGTCGAGCGGGCGATCGCCACCGCGCGGCTGCTTCCGGCGTTGATGGCCGTAGTCGCCGCAGCGTTCTCGCTCGCCGCCAACCCGACCGGTCTCATGGCGGTTGCTGCGCTTCTCGCTGGTGTGCGGCCCATGTGGCAGGTGCTGCGCAAGCGCGCGGCGGTAGTCGGGTACGCACCGCTGCTGCTGCCCCTGCTGGCCGCGGGCTTCTTGGTGCTTGCTGTGGTCTTCCGGGATCAGACGTTCGCGGGTGTTTTCGAGGCAGCCCGAATCCGTACCGAAGTGGGCCCCGCGCTGCAATGGAACGACGAGTTCATGCGCTACACCGCGCTTGTCAGCTCGGACGCGGACGGCGCGCTATCGCGCCGCTTCCCCGTGTTCATCATGTTTCTGGCGCTGATAACGGCAATTACGCTGCTAGTCGCGCGCCCGAGGGGCTGGGGGATCGCGCGGCATCCTGCTGCTCGCATCATCGGTGTCACGGTCGGTTCCCTGCTGCTGCTGATGGCCGCGAGCCCCACCAAGTGGACCCACCACTTCGGCGTCTTCGCGGGGCTTGGTGCCGCCGTTGCAGCGGTAGCGGCTGCGGCGCTGACAACCCCAGCGGCACGACAGCCCAGGAACCAGTTGCTGTACGCGGCCGCGGTCGTGTTTGTCATGGCGTTTTCCTTTGCTGGTCCCAATGCGTACCGCTACGCATCCAGCTGGGGCGTGCCGTGGTGGGACAAGGCACCGTCAATCAGTGGTCATCTTTTCGCCACCGGTTTCTTGGCAATAGCAGTTGCGCTCGCAGGTGTCGGCGCCTGGATTCACGTCACGAACAGGAGGGACGGCAAGCTTGTAAGCTTCACTGCCCGGGCCTCAGGTGCGCCGCTCGCCACCGCTGCGTTTGTCCTCGTTGCTTTTCAAGTTCTCTCGATCAGCAAAGCGGCACTTTCACAGTACCCGGCATACTCCGTGGCGCTGGCGAACGCCAAAAGCCTGACAGGCCAATCGTGCTCACTTGCAGATGCTGTTCTCGTGGAACCCGACCCCACCGCGGGCGTACTCGCCCCTGCTACCGCGACCCCGGCCGAGGCAATAGGCACCGGCACCCACCCCGGCTTTACTCCCAATGGGGTCGCTGAACGCCTTCCGGCCGAGAAGATCAACCGCTTCGATGCTGGACCTATCACGATTCAGCCAGACGGGCCAACTGTG
Source organism: Hoyosella sp. YIM 151337 (assembly GCF_026041215.1). Classification (GTDB taxonomy): domain Bacteria; phylum Actinomycetota; class Actinomycetes; order Mycobacteriales; family Mycobacteriaceae; genus Hoyosella. The sequence continues at coordinate 262,976 of NZ_JAPEIQ010000030.1, read as the reverse complement.
CACAGCCGCGACCAAGATGTGGAATCGCTCGATTCGCCGGGGGTAAACGGAAGTACCGTGCGCCTGCCGTACGGGCTTGATCCGGCCGTCGTTCCCGTGCTCGGCAGCGCCACTGAGACCGGCCACGGTGAAGTCACCACGGACTGGTACGAGCTGCCCGAATTCGATTCCGCTACTCCGCTTCTCGTAGTCACCGCCGCTGGCGAGATTGCGTGGACTGACCGGGATGGTGTCCGCCGCGGTGGACAAACACTGCGTGCCGAGTTCGCGCGAAACGCGGACGACGGCGCCGAGATACTCGGTGAGGCAGAGTTCATCGACGCAGGTTACGCACCGGAATGGCGAAACCTCCGGCTACCGGTCAGCGAGATACCTGAGGGAGCTGACGTCGTTCGCCTGCATGTTGCCGACACCGACCTCGCCCCACGGCGATGGATTGCGTTTACACCGCCGCGAGTCCCGCGACTGCAGACACTCAACGCTGTGGTGGCGGATACACCGACGCTGATCGACTGGACAGTCGCGCTGCAATTCCCCTGCCAGGAGCCCTACGTGCATCGAGATGGGGTCGTGCAGCGGCCCGAATTCTGGATTTTGCCCGATCGTGACGGACTCGGGGGTGCATACAACTGGCCCAGTCCGTTCGCGGGCGGATCATTGGGCTTCACCCTCACCCTGTCCGACCAGCTCACGCTGCCCACCTACCTCGACGAAGACTGGTACCGGGACTGGGGCCAGCTACGGCAGCTCACGCCGCTCCGCCCGGAATCAGTGCCCGCCCAACTCGATCGTAACGTGCACCCACGCTGGGGCTGGTGGCGGCCGGACGGCCAACAAGTGACCACGTAGCCGTCACACCAGGTACTGGTGGTGCATCAGTGCATCGATAATGAGCACAGCACCCGCCACAATGAAGATGATGCGGACGGTGCGCGGGCCATAGCGGGTGAGTACGCGGACCACGGATCGGTAGCGGCGCCGCGCAGCCGGGCTTCGGCGCGTGGCGAGAAAAAGCACGACCGCGGGCGGGATCAGCGCCACGAGGCAATACGCGATGATGATGAACGGCCACCACGCAGGCAGGGGCTGGTGCGCTGTGAGCATCGCAAGCCCAGCTAGGTAGGGCACGGCAGTTGGCGCTTGAGCCATTCCGATGAGAGCACCGGCCCCGACGAGCAGGGCTGGGTTGCGGCGCAGGCGAACTGCCCAATCGGGCGGTGGCCGTTGCGAGGTGGGCAGCAGCGCGACCACGATGAGGATGAGTCCTACGACCAGCCCCACCCAGTATCGAACGGTCGGTGTTATCGCTATGTCAAAAAGCTCGGTGAGGTAGCTGAGCCCTAGCACGGTCAAAACACCAAATGCCGTGGTCATGACGAACACACCGAGCAGAAACGCGCTCACCCCCGGCACCGGGGACCGGCGCGCCAGCCGGGCGTCGTAGACGATCGCCGCAGTGGCGCCCACCAGCAGTACGTCGAGCGAATCAAGAAACGCCAGCCCCATCAGCGCCAACAGCAGTGTCGTCATCAGTCAGCCAGGCTACTCGCCTGAGGTTCGCAGCAGTTGGGGTCGAGCACGAGCCGGAGCGCATCGAGGGCCGCGGCGCGCACACGGTAGTAGACGTTCATTCCGCGCCGCGTGCCCTCGACCAGTCCCGCCTTCTTAAGCTGACTGAGGTGGTGACTGACCGTCGATTCGGCAAGCGCGAGGCTGGCAGCCAGATCACACGTGCAGAGTTCGCGGTCGCTGCTCGTGAGCAGCAGCGACATCAGCTTGATGCGCACCGGATCAGCGAGCGCCTTAAGCCGCAGCGCGATCTGCAGCGCGGCGTCGTCACTGATCGGTGCTGCGGACACCGGCGCGCAACACAACGGGGCGCTGATGTCGACGGCGGGAAGGGCTTTGGGCACAGAGCCAGCCTACCCCACCTTCTTGACATATGTCGAAAAGGTGGCAAAGTGGGACTCGTCATAGTTCGACATTTATCGAAAAGGTGGTGTGGCATGTCCCGTGTCCAACTTGCCCTCAACGTCGACGACCTACAGCAGGCCATCACGTTTTACTCAAAGCTGTTCAACTCCGCACCCGCGAAAGTGAAGCCCGGCTACGCGAACTTTGCGATCGCCGAACCACCCCTGAAGCTAGTTCTGATCGAAAACCCAGGCGCGGGTGGCAGCCTCAATCACCTGGGCATCGAAGTGGGGTCGAGCACGCACGTGCACGACGAGATCGGGCGCCTGCAGGACGAGGGGCTCTTCACCCAAGAAGAGATCAACTCGACGTGCTGCTTCGCAACCCAGGACAAGGTGTGGGTAACAGGTCCCGGTGGTGAACGGTGGGAGGTCTATACCGTTCTTACCGACTCAGAGACGTTCGGTCCCGCCGCGGAAGCCGAGGCCAGCACGGCTTAAAATCAGTGCGATGCCGTACTCGCTGGCCAGCACTGAGCACCCTCGCGTCGAGACAGAGATCAAGCGATCTCGTTTCATCGCTGAGCTGCGGCGTGCGGAGGATATCGATGTCGCCCTGCAGCTTCTCGCCGATGCGCGGGCCGCACACCCCAGCGCGCGCCACCACTGCTTCGCGTGTGTGATCGGGGATGCGGACGAGGCACGGATCGAACGGTCAAGTGATGATGGCGAGCCCGGCGGCACAGCTGGAATCCCTATGCTGCAAGTACTGAAATCGCGAGATATCGTCAACGTTGCCGCGGTCGTGATCCGCTACTTCGGCGGGGTGAAACTAGGGGCGGGCGGGCTCGTCCGCGCGTACTCGGGGGCCGTGGCCGCGGCGGTCGATGCGGCAACCCTGATCCCCCGGGTACGCCACGAGCTATTTCGCCTCACCGTCGACCACGCCGACGCGGGCCGGCTTGAAGCCGAGTTGCGAGGCCGCGGAATCGATGTGCCGACTATCGATTACGCCGAGCGCGCCACGCTGACCGTATCTTCTGCCCACCCAGCGGAACTCGCCTCAACGATCGCCGCGCTCACCGGGGGGCAGGCGCAGTTAGTTCCTGCTGGCCATGTCTGGACGTAACCGTGCCCCGGCCTCTGGATCCATCTACGGAAGTCATACAGAATGGCCAAGTTTCGGGGGTTTTAGCTGACCTCCGCAGTTGAATTCGCGCACTGGTGGCTGGGTGCACCCTGCTTTGAAACAATGGTCCGCATGGGCGCAGTGGAAAATTCGAAACTTGCCATCGTTGGGGCGGGAAGCGTTGGGGCCAGCCTTGCGTACGCGGCACTCATCCGTGGATCGGCGCGGCACGTCGCCCTCTACGACATCAACCACGCCAAGGTTGAGGCTGAGGTGCTCGATCTCGCCCACGGCACGCAATTCACCGGCGCGAGCGACATCGCGGGGTCAGCTGATATCGCCGCGGTTGAAGGGGCGCACGTCGTTGTCGTTACCGCTGGCGCGAAGCAGAAGCCGGGGCAGACACGACTCGATCTCGCAGCCACGAACGTGCGCATCCTCGAACAGTTGATGCCAGAACTCGTCAATCATGCGCCGCACGCGTTCTACGTGCTGGTCACAAACCCGTGCGATGTGCTTACTGTTGCGGCGCAGCGCATGTCAGGCCTTCCCGCCTCGCGCGTCTTCTCGTCTGGCACGGTGCTCGATACTTCACGGCTGCGCCGTCTACTCGCGGATCGCGCAGGCATCTCACCGACCAGCGTTCATGCGTACATCGCGGGTGAACACGGGGACACCGGGTTCCCTGTCTGGTCAAACGCACGAATCGGGTCTGTCCCGATCTTCGATTGGCACAGCCCAGAAGGGCTTCCTCCTTTCACCGCAGAAGAACTCAACCGAATTGCCATCGATGTCCGCGACGCTGCCTATCGAGTGATCCAGGGCAAGGGCGCGACAAACTACGCGATTGGCCTCGCTGGCGCGCGCATCGTGGAGGCACTGCTTAATGACGAGCACGCCATCCTCCCCGTGAGTACGGTGTTGCGCGGCGTGCACGGCATCGATGGCATCGCCCTGTCGGTGCCGTCCGTCGTCAGCGCCGCTGGTGCAGTCCCAATCACCGAAACACCCTTCACTGCAGAAGAACTCGCGCAGCTGCACCACTCCGCTGACACCCTGTCCGGCTCGCTGCGCACGCTCGGCCTCTAGCGTCGCGCCAGGACGCTCCGCGAGCGTGTCATCAGCCGATTCGGCGCAACGACGGCCAAACCTCGTCCCACCGCCGTGAACGGTCGTTGCATATCCAGACTTGCCGACCTTGTTCATCGTTGGCGACATTTACCTGGTTATCGATCGTCGCGGCGGACCACAGATCATCGCACAAGTCCCTCAGGACATCCTCCGGATAGCCCAGGGCGATGAATGGGCCACGCCGCTCGGGCGGCGGCCCCCACGACCAGTAGCTGTTGTGTCCGCTAAACACCGGGATGTGCGGCAGGAACATTTCGATCGCGCCCGCTTGGCCGTAGTTTCCTGCCAAGACGATCACGTCGCTGTCAGCTATGCTGCGGTGCATGCCGTCTATCGTGGCAGCGAACTCCGGCCAGCCAATCGTCTCCCCGGCGTCGTAGTTGATTGACGGGATCGGTGTTTCCCGCAGTTCCTGCGGGGGGACGATTGGCAGGAAAAGTAACCCGGACGTCACGGCTGTCGCCACGATTGCGAGAACCGCAAGACTGCGGCGGAACGCGGTAGTCAGCCACCGCAGGACAGGTTCAGCACCGGCCGCGAGCAACACCGGGTACATCCCGGCTAGATAATAGGGCTTACCGCCCATCACCAGGAAGACGACTGCGAGAAGGAGGTACGCGACCGCGAAGAACCGCCACGAACGCATGCCTGGCTCTCGCAGCAGTCTCCAGAGACCGATAATCCAGATCGGCGCGAGCAACGGACCGAGCAGCACAGTCTGAAACGGCAGGAACAGCCACCGTGGCTCGCTCGTTCCCGAACTCCCGGCAGCGATTGATCCAGACAACTCAAACTGTGGCCAGCCATGAGCCGCCTGCCACCAGGTGTTTGGCAGCGCGATCAGTATTGCGAGCGCGGCGGCACCCCACAGCCAGCGATTCCGCAGCACGGACCGTGGCCCCACCGCCACGATCGCGGCAAGTAACGCTGCCAGCAGCACGACCACGAGGGACTTGGTAAGCAACCCGATGCCCGCTGCCGCACCGACCGCCATCCACTGTGGCCCCGGCTGTTTGACGGCCCGAATCACGAGCCAGCTCAGCAACGCCCAAATCAGGAAGTCGAACGTACTCGTCGACAACAAGTGCCCGACTGCGATGAGCACCGCCGACGCCGCCATCGCCGATGCAGCCAGGAACTGACCCGCACGTCCGGCCCCGAATTCCCTCGCGATGAGAGCAGTCACAATCACGATCACGCCCGCCGCGACCGCCGAGGGGATGCGCAGAGCCACCAGCGAACCACCCGACAGCGAATCGAGCAGATACGCAAGTAGCGGCACCAGTGGCGGCTGATCGACATACCCCGCCGCGGGACGGCTACCAGCGGCAATGAAGTACAACTCATCGCGATGGTAGCCATACCGGCCCGCCGTCGCGCACAGTGCGACCACCGGGACGGCAGCAATCAACCCCACCCCGCGCCAGGCAAACCGTGGCCGCTCCACCTCAGGAGCCTATCGGGCTTCGATCCACTATCTCGCCGTCATCCGTTGCCGGGCACTGTCTTGGCCGGATCGCACCTGGATCGACTCGGTCGCAGCGGCAAGCCCGATAACGGGCATGTCAACATAAATCGTCTCGTGGTGACCAGCAGGGACCGCGTACGTTTCGTGCCAGACACCGACATCTCCCGGATACTTGCGGATTGCCTTGTTGTACGCCTTCCAGGCAGGGCGGTGCAGTCGCTGCGCATCAACAGCGTAGCGGTAAATGTCCTCCGCTGATCGCCAGTACTGGACCACCAGAATTGTCCTGCCAGACAGGTAGGTCCGGTGCCACAAGAAACCGGCTTGCGGATCCTGTGCCAGTTCTTGGAGCATCGCAGGCATCGCCTTAACCACCGGCGCCCAGGACCTGACTTTACGCAGGCGATTCAGTCTCATGCCGATGAGAAACACGGTTACCGGTCCCTCATGCGCGTGCGTCCTCCGGCCGTGGTGAATCGTAGCCATGACTACTCCCCTGCATAGATAGTGATGCTCTCCATTATTGGATAGCTCCACTATCTAATGCAAGGTGTCGGGGAAGGTTTTCGCGTTGGCGCTGTAGGCGCCCGGCGCTGGAGCGACTGGTGGCGCAGACCGCCTTACCCGCGTGCCATATCAACGAAGCGTGAGAAGTGCAATTGGTGCGCCACAGTGATCGTCGCGGTGGGACCGGCACGGTGCTTGCCCACGATGATGTCGGCTTCGCCGCCGCGCGGGTCGTCAGCCTCGAACGCGTCGGGACGGTGCAGCAGGATCACCATATCGGCATCCTGTTCCAGCGAATTATGGACTGCTACGCCATCGGCAATGAAGTTGTGCGTTCCGGGCACGGTCCCGTCGTAGACTTCTTGCTCACCAAGACTGGTGATCTCGACTATTCGGTCCCAATATGCGTCGTTCGTCGCGAGCATCTCGATGTCTTCGTCATCAAGAATCTCCGCAACCCGCGCGAGGCGGGACCGACTCGGCGCGTGCTTCCACATCGCGGATCCGCAGAACCGCGAATTCATAGCCGCCGCCAACTCCCTGTGCGTGATTTCTTTCGCGGCCAGCAGATCGCGGACCTTGTTCCAGACCTCTTTCGGCACGGTGTCGACGTTTGTGTTCGAGGCGACCGCTTCGAGTTCATCTGCAGCCACTTTTACCGCTGATCCTCGATTCCCATGCACACCTACCCCGTTCAGGAATGCCAGCTGGTTCTCAGCCCCATCGATTGAGAGGTGCCAGCAATCGCGGTAGTCGGCCTTACTGACAGACTTGATGCGGCTGGCTACACCCAGACGCATCAGCAGTTGTGCAATGTCGTCGACAAGTCGGCGACTCGTCGACGCATAGTAAATTCGGGCCTGGTGCCCCTTGGCATCCCACCGCACCGATCCATCCGTCGCCCACAAGTGGCGAAGGAAAAGCGCGATTTGATCGTTTGGTGCCGAGAATACGACCTGCGGCACGAACTTCTCGTTACTGCGGAGACCGAAGATGCCAAGCCCGTCGAGCCATGCGGCGATCGGATTGCGATTGCCGTGCGTAAGTCGTTCCGGCGCTCTCAGCCCCAACGTGGTACACCGCGCTGCCGGGTACTCGTCGCGCACGGCCGTGACACCGAAATGGTGCGCGGCTGCCGTCACCGCCTCGAGGTTCTGCTTATCAACACTCGCATATCTGATCGGCTGGCGCTTCACGCAGGAGCCATAGCCGATCATATGCGCGAGCAGGATCACCTCGGGATCAGGCAATCGTTGAGTGTGTGCCGGCTCGGGCACCATTCGGGGCGTCGCTACACGGTCGGCCACCTTGAGCTGGTCCAGGCTGATCCAGCCGTCGACCGTCATGAACGGGTGGTTGGCAGTTGCCTCAACCTGACGTCCTGACGCCATTCGAACCCGAAACACTTCCTTGCGGCCACTCGAGAAAACCTTCACCATGGGGCGGGCCACCATGCGCATGCGCTCATCAAACGACCACACGAGCGGCGTTTCACCGGTTTCGAGTAGCTCGCCGAGAGTCACTTCTGCTCCGTTGTCAGCGCGCAAGATTCGTGTCGAGGCGGGGAGGCATCCAGATTCGCGCAGGTCAGAGACTTGCGGCTTCTTATCTGAACGCTGCTCCGGGCCACGGTTGAGCTGACAGATAGCGATCACCGGGACTTCGAGCTCTTTCGCAAGCAGCTTGAGGCTTCGCGAAAGTTCCGACACTTCCTGCTGCCGCGATTCGAACTTCTTACCGGAGGTCATGAGCTGCAGGTAGTCGACGACGACGAGACTAAGTTCGTGTTTCTGCTTGAGACGCCGCGCTTTCGCCCGGATCTCCATCATCGTCATATTTGGCGAGTCATCAATGAAAAGCGGCGCTTCACTGATTTCACTCATCCGCCGCGCCAAACGCGTCCAGTCATCGTCATTCATTTTGCCGGAACGCATGTCGGCAAGTTTGATCTTCGCTTCGGCCGACAGCAGCCGCATCACGACTTCCGTCTTGCTCATCTCAAGAGAAAACAGAACTCCGGCTTTCCCCTGCTTCACGCAGCAGGAACGCAAGATATCCATGCCCAGCGTCGATTTGCCCACACCCGGCCTCGCCGCAATGATGACCATCTGACCTGGGTGCAGCCCATTCGTGAGTTCATCGAACTCCACGAACCCGGTTGGCACACCAAGCGAGATCCCCCCGCGCGACGCGATCGAATCGATTTCGTCCATCGTCGGCTGCAGGAGTTCTTCGAGCGGCACATAGTCCTCAGACGTGCGCCGCTCGGTCACATCAAAGATCTCGGCCTGCGCGCGGTCGACGACCGTTGCGACATCCTGTCCCTCGGATCCGGCGTAGCCGTACTGGACGATCCGCGTACCGGCTTCCACCAATCGGCGCAGAATCGCTTTTTCCGCGACGATTTCGGCATAGTAGCCCGCGTTCGCTGCCGTAGGCACAGTGGAAATGAGGGTGTGCAGGTAGGGGGCGCCGCCGATACGCCGCAACTCACCGCGGCGCTCTAAGTCGGCAGCGACAGTCACCGGGTCGGCCGGTTCACCGCGACCGTAGAGATCGAGGATGCAGTCGTAGATGTTCTGGTGGGCGGGGCGATAGAAATCTCCGGGGCGCAATTTCTCAACGACGTCCGCGATCGCATCCTTACTCAGCAGCATCCCCCCGAGGACAGCCTGCTCGGCCCCGAGATCTTGAGGAGGCTGACGCAGCAAGGGCTCGGCCGGTGGTGGGGCAGAGTGCCCCCCGCCGCTATCGCGGTCACCCCGCCGCTCGTGGCCGTTTCCGCTGCGGGTGTGAGCGCCGTTTCCAGGATCACCAGGTTCCCCCGGCCCGGTGTATCCCCGCTCGTCGACTACCCCCACACACCCCTCCTCAGGCACGGTCTGAATGAGCTTGCACTACTTCTTACCAGCGGGGTCCGACAACTTTCACCGGTCACTCGCGCACCCCACTGGACCGAGTTGTGCGCTCGACGCTAAGCAGGAGACGCCCGCACCGCAACACTGCCTGTGGACAGGCCTGTGGACAAGCTGGGGATTACCGGTGCACAGTTCGGTCAGCCTTGTGCACTAATTGGGGATAACTTGGGGAAAACGCGTGTTATGGATGTCGTTAGCGCAGGTAAACGGCCCCGCTGCGCCTGTTGATAGTGTGGAAAAACCTGTGTACGGCGTGTCGCGAAGCCGTCCACTTTCGGCGTGTTGAGGTGACTAAAGACCCTGAAAACAGTGACCCGTGACACTTTTTACGAAGGATGGTTACTGGCCCCACCAGCGAGGATCGCAGCAGAGGTGGGCGGAGCCGCGATCAGCCCCAAGGCTGCCACGCCTCCGTTACCGGTTACGCATTGCCCACTCGATGCCGAGCGTTACCGCTCGAGAACCGCTACGACCTTCTTCGCGGTTGATTTGGCCGACTGCGGGTTCTGACCGGTCACCAGATGACCATCGACGACGACTTTCGGCGTGAACGGAATCAGGCCTTTCTCGTAGAGCGCCCCGCGCTTGCGCATCTCGTCCTCTACGTTGTACGGCACCAGTTTGTGGACCCGGGCGACCACTTCCTCTGTCCACGCGAAGCCCGTCAGTTTGCGACCCGAGACAAGCAGCGAACCGTCCGACAGCGTGACGTTGAGGAGGCCACAGTAGCCGTGGCACACAGAGGAAACGATTCCGCCGTTCTCGAAAACCTCCCGCGAGATGCGCTGCAGTCCTTCGCTGTCCGGGAAGTCATACATCACGGCATGACCGCCGGTGAAGTAGATTGCGTCGTAGTCGGACGAATCGATCTCGTCAGGCGACTTGGTGTTCGCCAGCAGCTCCATTTGAGCCGGATCGGCCTGCCACGCTTTCGCCGTCTTGTCGATATTTGGAAACTTCAGTGACCGTGGCTCAAGCGGGGATGGCCCACCCCTGGGACTGACGATGTCTTGTTCGTAGCCCGCCTGTTCGAAGACATGCCAAGCGTGTGTTAGCTCTGAGAGCCACAGCCCGGTCGGGTGCGATGGGTCATCGTAATGATCGACGTTGCTCACGGCGTGCAGAATTCGCTTGGTCATGTTCCGAGACTTCCACAATGGCTGTGGCGCAAACCAACAAGCACACGGTACGCAAACGCACGCTGGCCCCAGGAGAGTCCACTCCTGGGGCCAGCGAACGTGCGGCAGCTAGCTCAGCTAGCGGGTGTGATCTGAAGGTTGAGCTTCGCCGTCACCTGCGGGTGCAGCTGAACGGAGAAGGAGTACTTACCAACAGCCTTCAGGTGCGCCGAAGGAAGTTCGACGTTGCGGCGATCGACCGTGAGGCCACTTGCGGCCTTCAGTGCGTCGGCGACGTCAGCCGCGGTGACAGAGCCGAACAGCTTGCCACCTGCACCCGTGCGTACCGGCACGGTGAGGGAGCCGAGCTCCTCGAGCTTCTTCTGTGCGTCCTGAGCATTCTCGAGCTCGCGCGCCGCGCGTGATTCACGCGCCTTACGCAGCTCTTCAACCTGCTTTTCGGCGCCACGGGTGGCGCGAATCGCCAGGCCGCGGGGCAGCAGGTAGTTGCGGCCGTAGCCGTCTTTCACCTCGACGGTGTCGCCAGGAGCGCCGAGGTGCTCAACGTCAGCTGTGAGGATGAGCTTCATTCTGGTGTTCTCCCGTTCCTTAGCGTGCCGAAGAGGTGTACGGCAGCAAGGCCATTTCTCGTGAAACTTTTACTGCGGTCGCTACGTCCCGCTGATGCTGGACGCAGTTCCCTGTTACGCGACGGGCGCGAATCTTGCCGCGATCACTCACGAACTTCCGCAGCAACGTCGCATCCTTGTAGTTGATCTGCGATTCCGTGGACTTACAGAATGCGCAGACCTTCGTCTTTGCCGGGCGCACAAGCGCTTTAGACATAGTCGTTCTCCGTGTATTTCTGGTGCCTGTGATCAGACCCAGACCCTGCTCAGAATGGCGGTTCGTCATCCTGTGCAGCGAAGCCGCCGGCCGGAGGTGCGCTGCCCCAGGGGTCGCTGGCAGCCCCAGCCGAGGCACCACCGCCACTGGCACCGCCACCGAAGCCGCCACGGCCGCCTCCCTGGCCACCATCACTGCGTCCGGCCCTATTGACTTTCGCAGTGGCGTACCGCAGCGAGGGGCCCACTTCGTCGACTTCAAGCTCGATCACCGTGCGCTTCTCACCCTCACGGGTTTCGAAGCTGCGCTGACGCAAGCGCCCGCTCACGATGACGCGCATTCCCTTCTGCAGTGACTCCGCCACGTTCTCGGCCGCCTGCCGCCAGATGTTGCAGCGAAGGAACAGCGCTTCGCCGTCTTCCCACTGGCTTGTCTGGGCGTTGTACTTGCGCGGTGTCGACGCAACCGTGAAGGTTGCAACTGCAGCACCGGCAGGGGTGAAGCGAAGCTCTGGATCTGCGGTGAGGTTGCCAACCACCGTGATGACGGTGTCGCCTGCCATGAATCCTCCTGAAGTCGGCGGCCCCGCCACATGCCGTTACCGGCTGCAGGGCATTGGGTGCATTGGGTCCAGATCTGGATTAATCAGCTCGCGACCCGCATGACCTTGGTGCGCAGGACCGACTCGTTGAGTCCGAGCTGGCGGTCGAGCTCACTCACGGTTGCAGGCTCGGCCGTCACGTTGACGACTGCGTAGATGCCTTCGCTGTGCTTGTTGATTTCGTATGCCAGGCGGCGTTTTCCCCAGATGTCGACGTTGTCGATCGAGCCGCCACCCTGGCGGACCACATTGAGGAAAGTGTCGAGTGAAGGAGCAACGGTGCGCTCATCCAGACGCGGATCGAGAATCACCATCAGTTCGTATTGACGCACGGGACCACATCACCTCCTACGGGCTAAGTACGGCCACGGACGTTCCGTGGCAGGAGGGTCGTTACGTCAGTAACCCCCGCAAGTTACCAGTTCGACAGTCTGAAAGCGAATCAACACGGAGGCTCACGCGTACGGCGCGCCCGCCGGTGGCGGCGCTGTCGCTTACTCTTGATGCATGCGTATCGGTGCCCACGTCAGGGATGACGCTGACCCACTCGGCTCGGCTGAGCGCTACGGCGCAGAAGTAATCCAGCTCTTTGTCACGGACCCACAGAAATGGAACAAGCCGAAGCCGCACCCGCAGGCGGACCAGCTACGTGCGAGTTCGGTCGAGGTGGTCGTGCACTCGTCGTACGTCATCAATGTGGCCAGTCTCAATAACCGCATACGCATTCCTTCCCGCAAAGCGGTGCAACAGCAAGCGATTGCAGCGGCGGAAATCGGCGCGTTCGGGCTCGTGGTTCACGGCGGCCATGTCCGGCAGGGCGAGGACGTGTCCGAGGGCTTCGCGAACTGGCGCAAACTGTTCGAGCGGCAGGATGACGAGGGTGGATTCGCTGTTCCGATCCTGATCGAAAACACGGCGGGCGGTGACGCGGCCATGTCTCGATACTTCGATTCCATTGCCCGGCTTTGGGACCACGTCGGCGACTTCGGCGCAGGTTTTTGTCTTGATACGTGCCATGCGTGGGCGGCTGGCGAGCAGCTCGTCGACGCTGTCGAACGGATCAAAGCCATCACCGGACGCATCGATCTTGTCCACCTGAACAATTCACGTGACGAGTTCAATTCGGCGCGCGATCGCCACGCCAACCTCGCGGACGGATTGATCGATCCGCAGCTGCTTACCGAAGTCGTCAGGCAGGCCGATGCCCCGGTGGTGCTCGAGACACCAGCGGAGGGAATCACGGCAGACATCGCTTACGTGCGCGAGGCCCTCGCGCCCTCACCGTCAGCCAGCAACTAGGCTGCATCAATTCGTATGCGAGGAGTTACGTGTTGATGTCAGCTGTGCGCAGGCACCTACCGTTGATCGCGGTGGTGCTGGCCGCCTTCTCCTTGGTGCTGGCCTACCTGAATAAGGCGCGCTGCACAGGTCCGGTCTTCAGCGACTACGGACGCAGCGAGAACTTCGATATCTACAAAAACCAGATCGTGTGCTACTCCGACATCCAGCTTCTCTGGCTGGGGCGGGACATCGATCGCCACGTCTTCCCGTTCATCCACGGAGGTATCTCACCGGACGGACACCTGTTTGGCGGCACCGTTGAGTACCCCGTGTTATCCGGAGTCCTGATGTGGCTCGGCGCGATCCCGGCGTCGAACGACGCGGAGTTTCTCTTCTACTCAGCGCTGCTGCTGAGCCCGTTCGCGCTCGCCACAGCATGGATGCTTGCGAAACTCGGCGGACATCGCGTCCTTCTCTTCGTGGCTACGCCGGCGCTCATTCTGTACGGCTTCCACAACTGGGAACTACCGGTGGTGTTCACCGCAGTTGCCGCGATTTTTGTCGTGACGATGGCGCAGTCGTGGAGTATTCGCACACGCGGTGTCGCAGGTGCGGTGTTGCTGGGAATTGGCACGTGCCTGAAATTGTATCCCGGAATTTTCGTTCTGCCGTTGGCACTTTACGTCCTCACAGAGGGCAAGAAACGAAACGGCCACTGGGACTTTCGTGGCGCTTTCGCCGTGGCTGGCGCGGCCGTCTCGACTGTCCTGGCGATAAATGCACCATTCGCGCTAGCCGGTTTCGAAGGATGGCGCGCATCATTCGAATTTCAATCACTTCGCAGGGCGGACATCACCACCAATTCAATTTGGTACTGGGGTCTGCGTCCGCGAATCGATGACGTCACCGAATACGACGCCATCGTGGACATGCTGTCGCCGGCGCTGATACTCGCTTCGTTTGCCGTCGCGACTGCGGTGGGCTGGTGGATATACCGGCGCAGCGGCACCTTCCCCTGGGTCGGCGTATCAGGCGCTATGCTGTGCGGTTTCCTGCTGTTCCATAAGGTGCACTCTCCGCAGTTCGCCCTGTGGCTCATCCCCTTCTTCATCCTGCTCCGCGTGCCGTGGCAACTCATCGGTGCGTATCTGCTGGCAGATATTGCGGTCGGAATCGGCGTATTCCGGTATTTCTACGACCTCGGCGCGGGGATCGATCCGGCCGGAGGATCTGAACTCATCACCCAGGTCGGAGTTTGGGGCCGGGCGGCGGGTCTCGTGCTATTCTTCGCCTTCTTCCTGCGCGCGTCTTACGTTCCCGACGAAAAAAGGCCCAACGTCCCCGCGGAGAATCCGCTTAACTCGTATAGCCCCGTCCGAAATACCTGATCCTTCGCGCTTTGCAACGTAGTACCATCGTTTGTTTGAATGACTGTGGGAGGCGTTGCGTGCGGCGCAGCGGGAGGTAATGATGTCGGCGATTTCTGAAGATGCACCCGAGGAGGGTCGGCCCGAGCCTCGACGAATCGGGCTTGTGGAGGATCACGAGTCTGTGGCAATTGGGCTTGCAACGATTTTGGCCGACTACCCCGACCTCAATCTGGTCGCGGCCGCACGCACCGTGCAGGACTTGCTAGAGGAGCCACACGATCTCGATCTCGTCGTTCTTGATTTGCGGCTTGGTGATGGCTCGTCGCCCAAGAGTAACGTGAGCAGCCTTCATGAACGCGGACTCAAGGTCCTGGCGTTTACCGGGGCAGAAAACCCGTACCTGGTTCGTTCCGCCGCGCGGGCGGGGGTGCTTGGCGTGGTACGGAAATCCGAGCCTGCAGCAGCTGTTGTTGATGCGATCCGTTGTGCCGCTGCAGGCGGACAAGTCGTGACCACCGACTGGGCGGCAGCAATCGACGGCGATCCGCGCTTACCTGACGTTGGCTTGAGCCCGCGTCAGCAAGAAGTCCTCGCTCTGTATGCCTCCGGCGAGAAGGCAACTCGCGTCGCGCACCTCACAGGCCTGGCGGAACAAACCGTCTACGACTATCTGGCGCGCATCCGCCAAAAATACGCGGAGGCCGGTCGCCCCGCACCCACGAAAACCGATCTATTCAAGAGGGCGGTCGAAGACGGCTGGCTCCCCGTGCCAGAGCACCCCGATTCCTAGGGGGCCACAGTGTCGACCGCGGTACTCAGCCGCCCCTCGAGTGGCCGCACACCTGACGGCGACTACCCCGCAGCGCGCGCGGCCTACAACAAGGTGTTCCGCACGTTCGCGCTGGTTGTCGGGATTGCCGGGGTTAGCCTGGGCGCCCTCAATCATGCCCGTGTGGCCCGTGAGACCGAACTACTGCCATTATGGTGGAGCATCCCAGCCCTCGCAGCCGTGTTCGCGACGGCTCTGATACTCGCTGTTACAGCATATTTCGCGCCCGAGCGGTTCCTCTGTGCCGTCCTGCGCGTGCACTCAATCGGTTACGTCCTGGCGATGGTCACGTGGCCGCTCGCGTATTCCGGCCCGCCGATCGACGATTTCGGCTCCTGGCTGTGGTCGGTCAATGCGGTTGCCGCCACGGTGTCCGCCATTGCCTGGGCGCCGCGCATCGCGCTGCCATACCTCGCACTCGTCCCCGCTGGCAGCGTCTTGCTCAACGCATACGGTGGCGCCGGCATCGACTGGGGAATCGTCTTCGAAGACATAGCTATGGCCGCCACTGCCGCCACGGTGTTCGTGTCGATGGCCATGATCGGACTTAACACGGGCAGCCGCCTTGACGAAATCAAGGCGAGCGCCCAGGCCCGGGCCGCCAAAGCAGCGGCCGCTGCGGCGCGTAACCAGGAACGTGAACGAATCGACGGCCTGATCCATGATGGCGTCATCTCGACGCTGCTCAATGCGTCACAGGGCGGTGATACGGTGATCCTCGCGCGCCAATCACGGCGCACCCTTGACCACATCGACCGCCTCCGTGCTGGTCTCGAATCAGCTCAGCCATTCCGCGGCTCGGAGGCGATCGCGTATCTGCGGTCTGCGGCCACCGATATTTCCGAAGACACGCCCGTGTCGGTGGATGCCCCTCGAGACACTGAAACGTTCACCGTTCCGGCTGAGGTCGTGCGCGCTATCGGTGCAGGCCTGGCGGAAGCGCTTACGAACAGCCTGCGCCATGCTGATGTGCCAGGGCGCCAGACCGATCGCTGGGTAGTGATCTCGGTTTTTCCAGAACGGGTGCGGGTGACTGTACATGACAACGGAAGAGGCTTCGATCCACGCTCCGTGCCTGCTGACCGGTTGGGCCTCACGGTGAGCATCCGGGGGAGAATGGACCGTGTCACCGGTGGAACGGCGCGGGTGGAGAGCACGCCCGGTGGCGGAACGAACATCACGCTGCAGTGGCGGAGCAGCGATGATTGACGACCCTTTCCGGCACCGCGATATTCCCGCGATCCTCGGCCTGCGCAGTTCCGCCGCGTGGACCGTTGTCGTTTTCGTGGTTGCAGCATACGTCGTGGTCGCAGTTCGAAACTCGGAGATCCTGCCTTATCCCATCGTTGCCGCACTGGCCATTGTTTCGATCGCGGCTGGTGGTTTCGCGCTTGTCTTCGCGAAAAGCGACCCGCTGCCGCTCAGCGTCGCACTGGCACTGAGCGCGATCGGGCCCGTGTTTGCGGTGCTGTATTCGGTACAGATTGAGCCCGGCGAGCTTCGCTCTAGTGCAACCTGGTACGTCAACGCAGTGACCTTCATAATTTGCTTCACGGCGCTGCGCGGACGGATCCTGCTGGCCTGGCTCAGCATGGGGTCGATGGCGGCGGTGCTCACGTGGTGGGGCGTCCATCACGGCGAGGGCTTCGATTTTGGCTTCTGGCGGACAATCTTCTCTGCGAATCTGCTCCTTCTAGCGACGATTCTCGCGTTCACTATGCGGCCAGTCGCACGCACGATTTTCGCGCTTCAGGAAGGGGCTCTCCAGCGTGCCGCCGAACAAGCGTCCACCACCGCGATCCTGGAAGAACGTGATCAGCGCCTGCAGCGCCTCGATGACTTGGTCCGCCCGCTCCTTGAGCGCATCGCGTCAGGGGAGCCATTGAGTGCAGCGGAACGTGAAGAGTGCAGACTGATCGAAGGGCAGTTACGCGACTCCTTGCGTGCCCGCAGCCTGGCCGTTTCACCGATACAGCGCTCTGCGAAGGACGCGCGGCGGCGCGGTGTCGACGTGGTGCTACTCGATGACGGCGGACTATCGGGCGCCAGCACTGAGACGGTGTCCCGAGTTCGCGGCACGATCAGCAGCACCCTCGACAATGCCAGGGAGGGCCGCGTGACAGCGCGGGTACTCCCAGTCGGCCGCGAAACGGTAGCGACCATACTCAGCACAAGCAACGAATACACAACTCGCATCACGATCGACCGTCACGGCGAAACAGTCATGAATAGTGAGCGAACCGCTGCCTCGAACATTGTGCCGCAGGCATAACCCGCATATCGGTATTCCAGTCCGCCCCTAGTTCTATGGGCACCAAAATTGGGGGATTTCCTGCGGATCAACCCTCACTTAAGGTCGACATCATCGGGAGTGATGCGTCTGTCTCTTCCGGCTCGGCTGACACCAGTGAAGTGAGGATGACGATGACTCCCTCATCACCCGCGCACCATGCTCCCGTGTGGAAGCGTGCTGCCCCTGGCCATCCGCGGCACCTGGCACTCGTAGACCTCGTGCGTCCGAGTCATAAGCGCCCAGCTTTGTCGCCTCGCGAGGTCGAAGTCCTGCGCGCATGGTTTGCGAGCGACTCGAAGACGACAGTGGCCGCGAACCTGGCTGTGTCACTCGGCACCGTGAACACACATCTGTCACGTGTGCGCTCGAAGTACGCTGCGGTTGGCCGTGCCGCGCCCACCAAGGCAGCTCTGGTTGCGCGGGCTCTCCAAGACGGCCTGATCGACCTCGACGAACTGTAACTACCATCGGCTGCGGCAGGGGCACGGGATTAGCCCGTCCTCCAGCGCGCACCGCAGCAAACCGATCTTTCCATCTGCGGGCCGGCCAGCGGCTATGTACTTGGCACGCGCACGGTCCAGGTGTGTCGACACGGTCGTCGGAGCGACACCCAGTTCGGTGGCGACCTCTCGCACCGTCATTCCCATCGCGTAGGCAACAACAGCGTCCTTCTCTCGCGCCGAGAGTTGCGGGGCAGGGCCGCGCGGACCCTCATCGGCCGGTCCGATGAGTCGCTCTACCGTGGTGACCACAGCATTTGTGTCCATCGAGTATTGCAGCCACACCGCGTTCGGGATGGTGCTCACCATGTCTGGATCTCGCGGACCGAGCACGACCACCGGGGCTGCCTGCGATACCAGGGAGCGGTACCGATCGGCATCCCGGCCGCCCCCAACCACGCGGAAAAATACCAGGTCAACCCGGTGAGTTCCGTTCCGTGGCGTCAACGCGACTACTTGATAACCACGCTCCCGCAACAATGCGGCGAGTGCGTCGTCAAGGAAGTCGCCCCGCCCCGCGATACCGATCCATTTCCCAGCGACAACAGGCCCGCCGACGGCCACCACTTCCGAACCCCCTTGGCCATGGATCACTGCCACCATCACAACCCCACTCCCCGCGATGCCAGACACTGTACGAGCGCACACGCCTGGCACCCCTCCCTGCATTGAACTGCAGGGCCGGCCTGGGGACAATCCCGCAAATCTGCTGTCGTACAAATGACCGACGCTGACCTCAGGGGGAGCTTTCAGCGCCTGCGTCGACAAGGTCGCCCGCGTGACCGGCCGGGGTGCACGACCTCACGGGCGGACGCCCTGAAAGAATCGCGGGACGTTCGGCCTGCACCCGAGAACAGTGAGGAATACCATAGGGATCGAATCAGAAATTTAATATCAGCCAACCGGAATACAAGATACATCAGGGGTAATTGCAATGCTCCGCCGTTTTTTACTCTCCGCCGTCGACTCACCAGGCATCCGGCGCTTTACCGAAAACAGCCGGATGGCGAGGCCACTTGTCGACCGGTTTATCGCTGGCGAATCGTTTGAAGACGCGCTGCCCGTCGTTCGCGATCTCGCACAGGACCGCTGCGTGAGCCTGGATCACCTCGGAGAGTTAACAACAGACGACTCCATCGTTCGGGACTCCGTAGACATCTACAGAGAAGTGCTTGGCAAGCTCTCTGCGGAAGGGCTCTCGAGGCGCGTCGAACTGTCCGTCAAACTGTCCTCACTCGGTTCCGCTCTTACCCGGGACGCGTTTCCCGCCACGCTCGCCGCAGCGCAGGAGATTTGTGCGGCCGCGGAGGCCGCAGGGACGTTCGTGACCGTCGATATGGAGGGTGCGGGGACCACCGACCTCACGCTCTCCATAGTCCGTGAACTGCGGCGCGACTTCCCGCAAACTGGCCTCGTCCTTCAGGCCCATTTACACAGGACGGAAACAGACTGCCGCGAGTTCGCGAACGCCGGTGCGCGGGTACGGCTATGTAAAGGGGCGTACCAGCATCCCTCGTCCGCGGTCTACGCCACGCGAGACGAGATCCGCGAATCCTACCGGCGCTGCCTTTCGATTCTCATGTCGTCCGAAGCGTACCCAATGGTCGCAACTCACGATCCGGTGCTGATCAACACGGCAACCCAGCTCGCGGAGCGTACGAAATGCGGCGGCAACGACTTCGAGTACCAGATGTTCTACGGCATCAGGCTGAATGAGCAGGCGCGGCTGGCCGAATCTGGAGCCAAGCTGAGGGTCTACGTACCCTTTGGCACGGAGTGGTATCCCTACTTCATGCGCCGCCTCGCGGAGCACCCGTCGAACCTTTTTCTCCTTATGCAAGGCGAAGCCGCTGCGGGACCTCGTCCCGCCCGTACACACCCCAGCTGATACCAGCCCCACCCTCCATACCGGTGATAATGTGATCTAGGACACATTCTTGTGTAAGGAGGTGGGTTGGCGGTGATGCATGGCACTGTGAGCGTTCCAGTGTCGCGCTGCCGGTCCTGCCTCTCAGCAGGCCGGCGCATTGCCGCCCTCGTGGTTATGGCGATCGCTGCTGGACTGCTTGTACACGTCTCGTCCCCCGCCGAAGCACAAACCGAGCCAGCCGTCTCAATTCCCCGTGACGTGCTCAGCGCGGCGGTCGCGTGCCGCGCTGAGCCATCAGCGCCAACGGTTGACCGGCCCGAGCCGGTCCTGGTTGTGTCGCGGCCAAACGCCATAACGAGCCCCGACCTGATAACCGCACTGGTGAAAGCTGGGCACACGGTGTGCGCCCTTCGCATCCCATCTGCTCATGCCTCGGCTGATGATGCCGCGCAGTACGTCGTCAATGCGATCGAGGCAATGGCGGGAGTCTACGGCGGCCGGATCAGCGTTGTGGGGTATGACGAGGGTGCCACTGTGGCCCTGGGGACCCTGCACACCTGGCCGTCCGCCGCCGCTCTCGTTCGCACGATCGTCAGCATCGCGCCGCGATTTGCGCTGCCCCTGCCCCTGGCGCCGGACCCAAACCCGATCACCGCCTGGTATGCGAAATTTAGCGCAAGCGAACTTCCAGCGGGTCCCAATTACGTTGCGGTGCTGAACAACAATGACGCTCGCAATCTTGCCGGGCAGGTTCCTGTCCCCGGCGTTAGCCGTGGTCATCTGCGCGACATGACAATTCTTGCAGTCCAGGATCCGTGCCCACTCGATCCTCCGGAGCGCCGAGTTCTCGACTCGGTGCTCGGTGACCCACCCCAGCTTCCCGCTGAACCCGTGTTCAGTCTCGCCTACGATCCCGTCGCGCAACATTTGACGATTGCCGCGCTCGAAGGCACGCCGACGGCCTACCCTGCTGGCTGCCCCGCGGCGGACAGCTGACCTTCGCTTCCTCGCTGCGCACCTCGCGGCCGCAAGAACGGGGGCAGCCAGCTCGGCACGCGATCGGGTTGTCCCGCCAGCGGCCCGCCGACCGGATCGTCGACACCGTGCTGACGGACGAGATCCTCTCCCGGCCGATAAATCTGGCGGATGATCAGCACGCAGAGAACAACGACGGCGATGTCCCTCACAGCCACCGTCGCAGTAAACCATTGCTCCGGGAGGCCCTTGTTCGCGATCCCGTGGTAGTACATCATCCGGGGCGCCCACACCAGCGCGTCAATCACCATCCACGTAAGCAGAATCCGAACATGCGGAAGTGCGAGTACCGCCAGTGGGACGAGCCACAGCGAATATTGCGGGCTCCACACTTTGTTCGTTAACAGGAAGCCCGCAACGAGCAGGAAGCACAACTGTGCCACCCGCGGGCGGCGCGGCGCGGTCAGCGCAAGGTAACCCACCCCGACACACACCAGGGCAAACAGCCCAAGCGTCACAACGTTCAGTATTGACGGGCTTTCACCTGCGGCGAGTGGACCGTCGAACCCTTGCCACCCAGTAAACGACCGGATGACGTTGTAGATTGAATCGGGATCCATGTGACGTTCGCTGTTCAGGCGGAAGAACTCGTACCAGCCGTCCCAATTCACCAACGCGATCGGCACGTTGACTAGCAGCCAGGTCGCAACTGTTGTCGCAGTGGCCTGCACCCAGGAGCGGATTGTTGCCGACCGCACTGCCAGTACCAGCAACGCGCCCAGGATGAAGAGCGGATACAGCTTCGCGGCTGTGCCCAACCCGATCAGCAGCCCGGCGAGCATCGGCTTCTTCCGCGACCAGGCGAGCAGACCTGCAGCGGCGAACCCCGTGGCGATCGCATCGAAATTCGTGAATAGGTGCACCACAACGAGCGGCGAAATCGCCACCAGAGCCGCGTCCCACACACGCCGGCCCGCGAGCATCGCCGTCGCCCATACCGTCACCAGCCAGAACAGCGCGAGACCCAGCGCGACCACATTGAAGTACACGACCACCGGCAGCGCGCCTGGGAGAAGACCGTGTCTTGCTCCTTCTGACCACACGCTGCCCAGCGCGGCGGCCGCGTATTGGTAGAGCCCGGTAAGAACCGGGTACTCCATGTAGCGGGTACTGACGGAACCGTCGGCAGCTTCAGTCTCGATGGTCGTGCGGTACGGAAACGCCAATTCGTTCAGGCGATGCACTCCGTACAGCGGGACAGTATCGGAATAGCACATCGCCACGTACTGGCGCCCGTCACGCCAGTCGATGATAGGCGCGCCGTCCGCACCTCCTGGATACTGCTGAATGCATGCCGCCTTGCCGAGCCAGCCGAGCGCTACCGCGACGAGTGCGAGCAGCAGGATGACACGAAGCGGTGTGAAGAAGCGCGCCCGCCCGATCACCGCATGCTTGCCCACCGGGCCGCCAATGACGGAACTGAGCTGACGGACGGTGGGGTCGGACCGGCTCGGTAATTCACGCTCAGCTTCGGTCAAGCTGACTGAATCTGAGTGCGAGGCTGACACGCTGATAGAGCCGCCGCTACGCGCCGCTAGTTGTCACGACAGGCTCGGGAGTAGCGGTAGCTTCACCCTGGCCCGCGGGGTTGCGGCCCGTTGCGGGTCCGGTTCCGCCGCCGGCACCCGGAGGAGGACCGCCATTCCCCGCGCCCGGATCGTCACCGGGGGCGTCACCTGGGCCTGGCTCCTCAGGTGCCCCACCGTTGTTTCCACCGGGAATAGGGATTTCGACGGTGAGGCCCGGCGCGATCTCGATCGTGGCAGTGCTCGGCGGCTCAGTCGTTTCTTCGGGTTCGGTGGTCTCGGTCGGCTCGGGCTCTTCGGTCTCGGTGGGCGGCACGTACACCGGCACACCTGCGACACCACCAATCGGCTCCGGGGTGGGGAACGACTCCCACTCCGTGTTGATCAAGGCGGCATCCATGGTGTTCTTCCAGATTGTCGAGGGAATGCCCGATCCATAGATTTGCCCGCCCCACGCGTTCAGCAGCGGGTCACCATCGTTTGTGCCAACCCACACGGCGGTCGACAGTGATGGCGTATATCCCACCATCCACGCATCGCGGTTGTAACCAGTGTCCCCGAGCTGGGTGGTACCGGTCTTCGCCGCGGAGGGGCGGCCCCCCGCGAGGGAGTTTCCGTTCGAGTAGGCGGCGATCGGCTCCATCGCTGACGTCGTATTATCAGCCACCGCGGCCCGCAGGCGACGCTCACCGTCCTGGTTGCCGCGATCAAATAACACGGTGCCGTCAGCAGTCACGACACGCTCGACGAAGTGGGGATCGTGATAGACACCGGACGCGGCGAGCGTCGCGTACGACGACGCCATGTCAATCGGCCGAACCTGGTACTGGCCGAGCACGATGCCATTGTTCGGTGGAGCGCCATTCTCAGTCAGCGCCTCCCCACCGAGTCCGGGAATCTCGCGCGGAATACCCGCTTTGTGCGCAGCTTCCTTGACGTCGACCGGTCCCCGATCGAGAGAGAGCATCAGCCGATAGAACGACGTGTTGAGGGAACGCATTAGGGCTTCCGCGATGGTGCAGCGCCCGCAACTTTCGTTTCCGACGTTCCGGATCGTAATGCCATGCATATTCAACGGGCTGCTGTCATACGGCTGGGTCACAGGGATGCCCTGGTCCAGCGCGGCGACCAGCCCAAAGACTTTGAAGGTCGACCCAGTCTGCAGCGGTGCCTGCGCGTAGTCGTAACCAGCACCGTCGGTACCGCCGTAGTAGGCCTTGACCGCGCCGCTTCGCGGGTCGATCGATACCACTGCGGTCCGCAGGTTATCGGGCTGTCCCGACAGGCCGTTCTGCGCCGCACGAACCGCGCCATCCTGGGCTGTCGAGTCGATTGTGGTGGTGATCTGCAGACCCTCGGTGTTCAGCGTTTGCTCGGTGATCCCCAGCGAATACAGCTCATCGATCACCCGCGACCGGATGAGCCCGTTCGGGCCAGGGGTTGCGCCGGACTCCGCCAGTTCCTCAATCGAGCGATACGCGGGGTACTGGGCGTTCGCTCGGGCCTCCGGGTCTAGCGCACCAATCTCCACCATGCCGTCAAGGACGTAGTTCCAGCGCTGCTCGGCGATTTCTGGGTTCTGCGCGGGGTCGAGACGTGACGGCTGCTGAATAGTCGCAGCGAGTACCGCACCTTCTTCGGGGGTGAGTTCATTCACCGGCTTGCCAAAGTAGGCCTGTGCCGCAGACGCGATGCCATACGCATTGCGCCCGTAGTAGATGGTGTTCAAATACGCAACCAGGATGTCGTCTTTCGACCACTCCCGCGACATCTTCGTCGAGATCACCAACTCACGCATCTTGCGTACGAGTGTGCGGTCGGCGCCAACCAGCGCATTCTTGACGTACTGCTGGGTGATTGTCGAACCACCGCCGGCATCGTCCCGGCCTAAGACGTTGTCACGAACTGCACGGGCGAGACCTGTCACCGAGAAGCCCGGGTTGGTGTAGAAGTCGCGGTCTTCGGCGGCGATCACCGCGTTTCGGACATGCTCGGGAATCTGATCGATCGTGACCTCAACGCGGTTACCTTCCGGCGGGACGATCCGGGCAAGCTCGGATTCACCGTCGTTCATGAAGATCGTCGCCACCTGATTTGTGGGGATGTCTCCGGGACGCGGCACACTCGCTGCCACGTAGTACGCCATGAAGGTTCCGATGGGGAGGACAAGCATTACGACGAACGCAACCGCGATGAGACGCAAGATCAGGCCCTTACGTCCCCGCTTCGCAGGCGTCGCCGCTCCAGCTTGTCGCTTGCCAGCGGATCCACTTCTGGTCGAACTCACGATGAAACTCCAGTTCTCGCGGTCAGCGTTCGGCCGTCAATCACTGGCGGTCCGAGCGCTGCGACGCGTCCTTGCCGATCGCGATCGCCGCGGCGGAGCTTCACCAAGGACGTACGACTGCACAAGATGATTCCAGCTGCACGTGCGACATACCTCCACCACATGCACTGTGAACTCATCTTTCGTTTGTGCGAGCCGAACGATCTCGTCTTCGCTGCGCGCGGAGCCCGATACGGTTCCCAAACGGTCACCGAAGACCCAGGATACGAGCGTCAGCTGTTCCTTACGGCAAATCGGGCAGACCACAGGACTTGGCCGCCCATGGAATTTCGCCGCCCTTAATAGGTAAGGGCTGGCGTCACACACCTCAGCGACTCCGACCCGGCCGGCGAACACTTCAGCAAGGACGGAGCGGCGCTGGAGCGCGTAGTCCACGGTCTGCCGCTGCGATCGCACATAGACCAGAGTACGTGCGAGCTTCCGCGCATAGTGCGGCTGGTGGCGCAATTCGAAAATGCGACGGCCAGGTGACGCCGGACACGTGCCATCGCTGACGCGAGACGGTGGCCCAGAAAGCCGGAGTATCCGGACTCCCGAGCCACCGCCCTTATGCCTGCGCGCGCAGTGCAGCGCAGTCTGGCCGTTCCCGCGCCGGCTTAGTAGCCGGTGCCGCCCGTGCCGTCTTCGTCCGGCATGCCGGCGTCACCACCAGTTACACCGGCCTCGCTGATTGGCGTATCTTCCTCACCTTCCAGCGTGCACATGGCATCAATGGAAAGGAGCGCTGAATCGATTTCCGCTTCGCTCGGATCCTGCTGCCCCTCTTGCTGCAGGTAGTCGGCGACAGTCGTGCGCTGCTCCTCTGGATCCTGCTCGGCAAACTCGCCACATGTCGTGTCACCGCCCTGACCGAAGAAACCCTCCACTCCTTCGGTAGCGGTGTCACCCATTTCACCGAGGGTATCTCCGGTGTCATTGAAAACGTCTTGCTCGCCATTAGTACCGGCGGTGTCGTCACCACAGCCTGCTACTGCCAGAGCCGCTACTGCGCCGCACGCTGCAAAGACTACGCGGGGATTCTTTATTCTCATCCGGTCTCCTCATCTCGTTACGTGTATCTCCGCATGCACAAGTCAGGGCGACACAATGAAGCATTCGCCCGGACTTGTGCGCAACATACCGGAATAGCGCAGACAGTTAAACCACCGGCCGTTATTCGATTGGGGGCTAAGCGAATAGAAAGTGCCCTGAGGTGCATTTTTCGCGCAGCAGGATTATTCGTATTACGTCGGCGCGTCGCCGCTGCCGCATGTGCGTAGCAATTATTTATTAGCGCAAGCAGTTTGCGCTCAGCCAAAATTGGGCATGCCACTAGGCTGGCGCGCCGCGTTGCCAAACACCTCTGCGATGACCGCATCTACTAGCGAGGCCCACGCTCGGACGTGTGGAGCTTCTCGCTGACACATCGGCCACAACGGTAGTCAGGCAAGTCAGCCGTTACCGCGATACTGGCTATCTATATATCGGTGCGATACAGTTGAGCATCGCATCGCCACGTTCGATCGTGGCACTATTCAGGTCTGTTCCATGGGAGCCGAGGGAGGTGGCAGTGCTTGAGCTTGCGATTCTCGGCCTCCTCCAAGAAGCGCCTATGCACGGCTATGAGTTGCGCAAGCGGCTCACGGGGCTCCTCGGGCCTTTCCGGGCTTTCTCCTACGGCTCGCTATATCCGGCGCTGCGACGGATGCTTGCCGACGGGGTCATCGAGGAGGATCCAGAATCCGAGGGAACAGGGCTTCGGCGACGTGCCCGGCGGGTCTACGAGATCACTGAGAAGGGGCGCGGCCGATTCGCTGAGCTGGTAGCGGACACTGGCCCGCAAAACTACAGCGATGACGGATTCGGCGTGCACCTCGCCTTCTTCAGCCGCACACCGGCAGATGCCCGGCTGCGAATTCTCGAAGGGCGGCGCAGGCAAGTCGAAGAACGGCGGGAGGGGCTGCGGGAGGCCATCCGCCGCGCCACCAGCCAAGACCGATACACACGCCAGTTGCATCAGCTCTCCCTGGAATCCAGTGAAAGAGAAGTGCGCTGGCTGAACGAACTCATCACAGCCGAAGCCGGGGCCGCGGGCGAGCGCACACAGGCCGTCGCCCTTCCCGCCGAGCTATCCAGCGAGCTTCATCAGAAAGAAGGAGATCCCGAACATGGGTGACAACAAGGTACGCGTCGCTATCGCCGGCGTTGGCAACTGCGCCTCATCGCTGGTCCAAGGCGTCGAGTATTACAAGAATGCCGACGACAACTCGACAGTTCCCGGCCTCATGCATGTCCGCTTCGGCTCGTACCACATCAGCGACGTCGAGTTCGTCGCAGCGTTCGATGTGGATGCCAAGAAGGTCGGCGTTGACCTCGCCGAGGCAATTAACGCTAGCGAGAACAACACCATCAAGATTGCTGACGTTCCGCCTTCGGGCGTGATCGTGCAGCGTGGCCCGACTCTCGACGGACTGGGCAAGTACTACCGGGAAACGATCGACGAAGCTGACGCGGACGCCGTCGACGTGGTCCAGGCGCTTAAAGACGCGCAGGTAGACGTGCTGGTCTCGTACCTTCCGGTGGGTTCAGAGGAAGCGGACAAGTTCTACGCGCAGTGCGCGATCGACGCAGGAGTTGCTTTCGTCAACGCTCTGCCAGTCTTCATCGCATCCGACCCTGTGTGGGCACAGAAGTTCGAGGACGCCGGCGTCCCGATCGTAGGTGACGACATCAAGTCGCAGGTCGGCGCCACCATTACGCACCGCGTCATGGCGAAACTGTTCGAGGATCGCGGCGTCCAGCTCGACCGCACCATGCAGCTCAACGTCGGTGGCAACATGGACTTCAAGAACATGCTGGAGCGCGAACGGCTGGAATCGAAGAAGATCTCCAAGACGCAAGCCGTCACCTCCAACATCAAGCGCGAACTCGTCGCCAAAGACGTGCACATCGGACCGTCCGATTACGTCGGCTGGCTCGATGACCGCAAGTGGGCGTACGTTCGCCTCGAGGGCCGCGCGTTTGGTGACGTTCCGCTGAACCTTGAGTACAAGCTCGAGGTATGGGACTCGCCCAACTCGGCGGGCATCATCATCGACGCGGTTCGTGCCGCCAAGATTGCCAAGGACCGCGGCATTGGCGGACCAGTCTTCTCCGCGTCGTCATACCTGATGAAGTCACCGCCCAAGCAGCTCGCGGACGACATCGCACGCCAGCAGCTCGAAGATTTCATCGACGGCAAGTAAGCACCGCTGCCTCGCCATACGGGGGCTCAGTCCACGGACTGGGCCCCCGTTTGCTCTCCCAGAGGTATTTCTCTGCCGCATGTGGGTACCCCCCGGAAGGTCCGGGCTGACACGACGAAGCCGAAGGGGTAACCGAATGACTGAGAACACCGAAGGACAACCTGGCGACATCACCGGCGGCGAGCGGGTGCACACCACGTCCGAAGAGATCCGCGAAGACCAGGAATCTCACAAGATGGCTCAAGAAGATTCCACGTCGCACACCCGCGCAGCGGGCACTGTACCAGACACATCGGAGCTCGATCCAGACGTCGTCGAACGCGCGAAGGAACGCGTATCAGACATCAATGAGCAGTACCGGCCCGGGAGCAGGCCAACTGTGCGTGTGCCCGGCACCGGTGCCACAGTCACCGGAACGGCCTTCGCCGAAGACTACGCAGACCACGAGGAAAACCGTGACCTCGTTGAAGAAAGCTCAGGTGACGACATCGAAGAGACCGACGAAGATCGATAGGTCCGGCAGGCTGAAATCGTTACTCACCCGCTTGCTGAACTTCAGTTGACACACGTTCGGCCGCCTCGTCAGCAACTTGCTGTGACATCACACCGGCGGACACCATTTGCTGGAGGGCCTCCACAATAGCGATCCGGCTCAGCGCCTTCGCCTGGCGCCGGCGTAAGACGCGTTCGTCGAACTTTTCGGACACACCCAAGGTTTCGAGCGTTTCCGTCGCACGCTCCTCCCAGTGCAGGAACAGGCGCTTTGCGGTCTCGACGTTTGCGACCTCCACGTTCGGCAAAGACTTGAAAAGTTCAAGTTCGTCCGCAGCGTTGTGTGCTGCGAGTCGGCGCGCGCAGATCTCGATGTAGCCCACCTCGTCTAAATCTTCGCCTAGCGGCGGCGGGAGCTTCCCCAGCGTGAACCTGTGCAACCGCGCATACCAGGGCAAACACGCACGGCGTGCCTCGTCAATGCGGAGTCCGCCCTCGCTGACTTCCTCGATCTCGTCGTCGATCTCCTGCATCAGAGTGCGCGTTGCGATCGGTGGCAGCAGCCCTGCGTCACTGAGACTCTGATACGTCTCCCGCTGAATATGCAGGCCGCGAAGCTCTAGGACATCGACCTGCTCCTGAGCATTGAGCCGGGTTCGTGCAAGTTGGTCCCGAGCGTCCGCCTCTGCAACGTCGAGGTGGGCATTGACGAGCTCATCGCTGAATCCCAAGTCATCGAGACGTTCCCGGGCGGACCGCACAGCCACCATTCTGGCCAGTGCTTCGAGATACTCATCTTTACGGCTTGGCTTGTCGAGCCCGAGCGAATGCACCACAAACGAGATCGTCGTCGCGTTGATCAGCAGCGTGGCGAGGACAATGCCCCCCGTCATCGCTATGAACTGGTCACGCAAATCACCGAGCTCAAGCGGCAGCGCGAGCGCCAGTGCCAGCGCAACGCCACCGCGGAGGCCGCCCCACACGACTACGGCTGAGTTCCGGTTGCCAACTCTCGGAATCCGCGCGAGCCGTTCGAGAACCAGGACGACCGGGATGACGCCCAGTGGACGGGAAATCAGTACAGCGGCGATCCCGAGCCCTATCGCAGCGAGATTGTCTCGGATCAACTGAAAATCCAGCGCGAGCCCGATGAAGAGAAACAGCAGCGCGTTCGCCATGTATCCGAGTGATGCCCACAGTTCATGCAAAAGGTCACGGGCCGCGTGCTGCGCCCGGCTTTCCATCAGGCCACCCACTGTGATGCCGGCTGCCACCGCTGCCATCACGCCGGATGCATGCAGCACAGCCTCGGCAAAGACGAACGAACCGTACGCGACGGCGATAGACATCGCCGCAGCCGCCAGCCGGTCCAATAGCGGCAGCAAGAGCACGGCGAGCGTCCCGACCACCGCACCTGTCACGATGCCGCCCGCCACAACGACCACGAAATCAACCGCCCCGGCGCCGACGGAGAGCATCCCGGTCACTGTGGCGATGACGAGGATGTTGTACAGCACGATCGCGACACCATCGTTGAGGAGGCTTTCACCCTCAACCACCGTGAGCAAACGTTTCGGAACACCGAGTTCGCGGAAGATCGCGACGACGGCGACTGGATCAGTAGCGGAGATGAGAACACCGAACAGCAGCGCGGCGACGAGCGGAATTCCCAGGAAGAGGGTCAAACTGGCACCCACGACTGCCGCAGCAATCACGAGCGCGACCGACGCGAGCGCACTTATCGCGAGAAGGTTCCGCATGAACTCCCGTGTTGACAGGCCAAGAGCCGCCTCGAAAATCAGAATAGGAAGAAAAAGATGAATGAGTAGTTCTTTGAAACCCTCTCCGCTGAGCATTTGCGAGACCGCGAGATCCGCCCCCATTTCGGTAGCCAGTAACCCCGCCACCGCGAGCACGACCGTCAGCTGGATATGAATCTTTCGCGTAATCAGGCTGATAAGCACTGCAGCCCCAAGCAAGAGCGATACTTCGAGCAGCGCTCTGGGTAATTGCTCGACGACCTCATTAGGCATTAGACACCTCTGGCTCAGCCGCAGTTGATCTAACGGTGCGCCAGCCAACCCCCCGTGTCAATAGCTTCGACAAAGCGCGGCCTTTTGTTTGACCGGGTAATTAGCCGGTCAAATAACACCCCGTTAGTCGGGCTCCCTGATGCACAGACGGCCGGGGGCCTGTATTAGTGGAAACATGGACCGCCCCCTCCGCATCGGTGTTCAGATCCAGCCACAACACTCCCCCGACTACGCCCTGATACGCGACGCTGTCCTCCGAGCCGAAGACGCCGAAGTGGATGTGGTGTTCAACTGGGACCACTTCTACCCGCTCTACGGTGAGCCAGATGGCCCTCACTTCGAGTGCTGGACCATGCTCGCCGCGTGGGCCGAGCAAACCGAGCGGGTAGAGTTCGGTGCTCTCGTCACCTGTGGCGTGTACCGTAATCCGGATCTGCTCGCAGACATGGCCCGCACGGTCGACCACATTTCGGGTGGCCGCCTCATCTTCGGCATCGGTTCCGGCTGGTTTCAGCGTGACTTCGACGAATACGGTTACGAATTCGGCACCAAAGTCTCGAGACTCAACCTGCTCGGGGAGTATC
Source organism: Hoyosella sp. YIM 151337 (assembly GCF_026041215.1). Classification (GTDB taxonomy): domain Bacteria; phylum Actinomycetota; class Actinomycetes; order Mycobacteriales; family Mycobacteriaceae; genus Hoyosella. Next base: position 231,961 of record NZ_JAPEIQ010000030.1, on the reverse strand, counting down.
TCCCCCGCATTGAAGCACGGTTTAAGAAGCTCAACCCACCGCCCACCCGGCACCTCCCGATGCTGATCGGTGGGGGCGGAGTGAAGAAGACGCTGCGCCTGGTGGCCCGTCACGCCGACATTTGGCACAGTTTCGGCGATATCGACACCTTCACCTATAAATCGGGTGTACTGAACGACCATTGCACCGCAGAAGGTCGCGACCCCAGCCTGATTGAGCGTTCCATCGAGTTCCCCGGTGTGTCCGAGGCAGATGATTTTGTTAAAGCGGGTGCCTCATTCTTCACCGTGCCGCTGAACGGTCCCGATTACGACATGGCCCCCGTGCTCGAAGCGATCAAGTGGCGTGACACCCGAAACGGGTAGTCAACGCCCGCTGCTGCCCTCAATGAGGATGGCGGCGATTTCCTCCGGGTCGTCAATCATCGGCACATGGCCAATCCATGGCATCACGATAACCCGAGCTTGCGGAAACGCGTCGCGGACCTTCGCCGCTTCGTAAACCGGAAGGATAAGGTCGCCGCCGCCCCATTGCACAGTGATGGGAATCGACGGATCGACCTGCGCGGAGAACGCCCAATCCTCGCCCTGGATGACGTCGATCAGCGTATTGGTGGTGAGCGACTCGATGTCGCGGATCGCATCGTCCGGGCTGACCCGCCAGGGCCTCCCGAAGAAGGCGCCCAGTGCCACGCTACGGCCAACCCGGTTACTCAGCAGCGGACCGCGGAGCGGTTTCACAACCCGCGCGACACTGCGCATAGCCAAGAACGTCTTGTTGGTGCGCACTCGATCAAAGTCACTCACCCAGAAACCGCCAGGCGACAGCGCCGTCGCAGAGGCAACCGCGCCACGGGCTGCGAGTTCCAGCGCCAGCCACCCTCCCAGTGAGTTACCGGCGACGTGCACCTGGTCGCCCTCTGGCGTCACTGTGGGCAGAAATTCCTCAACCTCGTCGGCGAGTGCCTGCAAACACCGTTCTGTGGCCGGCAGTTGCGGGGACAGCCCATGGCTCGGCAAGTCAATCGTCACCACGCGGCGGTGCTTAGCCAACTGTGGAATCACTGGGTTCCAGGCGTCCTGGCAGTGCACGATGCCGTGCATCAGAACGAGTGTCGGGCCTTTGCCGAAAACGCGGTAAGCCAGGTCCATGCCCTGATTATTACGCTTGCACCCCGTGCGCAGTACACGGCCCCGCCAAACTCAGCTTTGCAGACTGTCTCGCACGGCTCGCCATTTACGGAACGTCAGCCATGTCAGCGAGACGCACACCAGCAGAACGATCGACGGACCGAGCGCCACCTCACCGCGGAATATCACTGCGACGGCACTGATGAACGCGATGAACGTGAAGAAGCCCAAGAATCCGAGCATGAGTTCGAGACGTTGTTGAAGTCCCAGCGGATGCATCAGCTCTTCACCCCTCCTGCGGTCAGGCCAGACACGATGCGCCGCTGGAAGACAAGCACCATGATGACAAGGGGAATCGTGACGATCGTTCCGGCAGCCATGATCGCCGCGTACGGCTGGGCGAATGGGTTGTCTCCCGCGAAACGCGCAATCGCCACCGTCACTGGCTCGGTGGAACGGTTCGACAGCAGGCTCGCCAACAGGAATTCGTTCCACGTGAAGATGAAAGCGAGAATCGCCGTGGTGAAGAGTGCTGGCGCTGCCAGCGGAAGGATCACGATCCGGAAGGCCTGCGCCCGCGTCGCGCCATCGACTCGGGCCGCCTCCTCTAATTCCCACGGCAGATCACCAAAAAACGACGTCAAAGTGTAGACGGTCAAGGGCAGCACGAACGAGATGTTCGGGATGACTAGCGCCTGATACGTGCCGATCCAATTGATATCAGTGAAAAGCTGGAACAAGGGGGTCACCAGCGACACGGTGGGGAACATCGCTGCGGCAAGTATCACACCAGTGACGACATACTTCCCCCGGAAATCAAGCCGGGCGAGTGCGTACGCGGTGAATATTCCTAGCAACAGCGCAATGAGGGTGGTGGCTGCACCGATAATCAAGCTGTTGATGATCGCGGCCATGAAGTCATTACCCGCGCGGGGTGTCAGAGCGTTGCGGAAGTTCTCCAGTGTGACATGGGTTGGCCACGGTGTCGTACTGAACGTATGCCGCCGGTCCCGAAGTGCGGTGACGACCATCCAGTAGAACGGCGCGAGCCCCCAAACGAGTATCAGCCCGACGCCGCCGTATGTCCGCAGTATCTGCACGCGCCGTTTTCGGGCGGCAATCGCACGTGCGGAAGCGACGCTGCGTGAACGGTCTGCGGGGCGTCGCTCCGCGACCGCCACGGCTGGCTTAGTCACGTTACGCTCCCTTCCCCTGTGCATCCTGTGTGCGGATCGCGTTGGCGCCCAGCCACTTCACCATGATGAAGGCAACCGCGAAGATCATCAGGAACACGAGCGTGGAAAGTGCGGAGGCACTATTGAAGTTTCCTTGCCGAATGTCTGCGACGACAAGGATCGACACAGTAGTCGTGGGTGATGCACCTGATACACCATGCAGAATTGCCGGCAGGTCGTACATACGGAGCACATCCAGCGTGCGAAACAGGATCGCTACCATCAGCGCGGGTTTGACGAGCGGCAACGTGATCTGGGTAAAACGCTGCCACGCGGTAGCCCCGTCGACTTTCGCTGCTTCGTACACGTCCTGCGGAATCATCTGCAGGCCTGCCAGGATGAGGAGCGCAACGAAGGGCGTGGTTTTCCACACGTCGGAGATGATGACGGCAAATCGCGCGGGCCATTCCTCCGTCAGCCACCCAATCTGACGGCCCAGGAGGCTATTAGCGATGCCCTGATCTGCGAAGATGAAGTACCACAGCTTTGCGGTGACGGCGGTGGGAATCGCCCATGGGATCAAAACGCTCGCCCGCAGCGCGGAGCGGCCCACGAAGGATCGGCTCATGATGATCGCCATCCAGAACCCAAGAACCACTTCGACTGTCACGGTGACGGCGGCGAAGAAGAACGTCACCCCCACGGATTCCCAAAAGTTGGAGCAGAGCGTGCCGGGTGGACACGCGATGGTCTCCCCCAATGAGGTGGTGGTTTGCTGGAAGACCCACTTGCTGTAGTGCGTGAGGCCAGCGAATCCGCCGGGTACGAATCGGCCGGTTTCTTGGTCGAAACCCTGATCACTGCGAAAGGACAGGTATACCGCTCGTAACACGGGGTACGCGATCACGACCGCAAGAATCGTCATCGCCGGAGCGACCAGGTACACCGGGCGCCAGTCACGTTTCTTGCGTGTGGCGGCCCCGGGACCCGTCCGCTCACGCAGCGAGGGGCCAGAGGCTTCGCCTCCGGCCCCAGCTGTTTCAGCCAAGTGAGTCTCCTTCAGTCCCCCAGGGCATTACCGTCCCGCGGCATCAATTGCCGACTGCATGTCCGTGATCGCCTGATCGACGGACTTATCACCGCGGATCGCCGCATAAGCGTTGTCGCGGATGGCAGTCGAAATCGCCTCGTAGAACGGCGTCACCGGGCGTGGTTCCGCGTTCTGCAGCGACTCCTTCAGCACCTGCAGGTATGGGTACTCAGCAAGGAGTTCCTCGTCATCGTAGACGGACTCGAGCACGGGCGGGAACGCAGCCTCCATGAAGGACCGCTGGTTCTCCTCGCTTTGCACGAATTCGATGAAATCGCGTGCGGTGGCTTTGTTTTCAGAGAACACACTGATCCCATTGTTGTATCCGCCCAGCGTCGAAGCACCGACACCATCCTTGCCAGGCAGTGGGGCGACACCGAAGTTGTCTGCTACCTCGGACTCGTCCCCCTCGGCGATCGCATACATGTAAGGCCAGTTGCGCGCATACATGGCGTCGCCGCCGGTGAACGTGAGGTGCGTTTCTTCCTCGGTGAAGCCGGTGGCGGCCCGGGGAATCACGCCGTCTGCGAACGCATCGACGAGCGTCTGGAGGGCTTCGCGAACCTCCGGCGAATCCACCTCAGGGGTCTGGCCGTCGTCGCCTACGATCGCGCCGCCGAAGGCGTTGACGGCCTCAGACACATTGACGGTGAGGCCTTCGTAGTTGCGGAACTGGCCGATGTAGCAAGCAATTCCCTCGTCGAACGCTTCCGGGCAGCTTTCGATCAGTTCGTCCCACGTGGTCGGAGCCTCCTCTACGAGGTCCGTCCGGTAGAACAGCAAGGCGCCATTGGTATTTTGCGGAGCCGCGTACAACGTGTCGCGGTAGGTGGCGCTGTCCACCGTGGCCGGGAGGATCCCCGTCGTCTCGACCGCCATCTCACCTTCGAGCGGCTGCAGCCACCCGTTCGCGGCAAACTCAGCCGTCCAGACAACATCGAGGGCCATGACGTCATACTGTCCGTCTTGCGCCTGCAGTGACTGGACGAGGGCATTTCGCTGCTCGTCCGCTTCACCTGGGAGTTCAATGAACTCGACCTGCTCCTCTGGATTAGCTTCATTCCAGCGGTCGATCACCTGCATCATCACGGCGGCGTCATTACGCCCCATCGCGAAGGTGATCGGGCCGCGGCCGTCGAGGTTCTCCTCTGCCGCCTGGTCGGCGCTGAGTGGGTTGGAGCACCCAGTCAGCAAGAGCGCCGTGGCAGCGCCCGCAGCGAGCAGCGCTCGAGGAATCAAAGACATCGTCACTCCAGTTCTGTGCGGTCTCAATGCGTTTCACTACGCGAAACTCCGGCCGGCGCACCGTGTTCAGTAAGGTTCATGCGGCCACACGCAGCAAATACCATCGGCAACAGTGTGCACTGCCACAATCCCAAATAACGGCATTTAGGTCTCGACACCGCATCGATCGATCACCGCCTCCTGGTCACGCCCGATTTACGACGTATCGGCGTCGTGTTCCCCCGCTAGACTTCCCGCGGTAACCGAACACCCCCCTGACGCTTACTTCGCCTCCCTACTGTCCGGTGCAACTCGCAGCCCGAGATCCCGTACAGGAGCGCTAGTGATACTGCAGCCCCTCTCGCTTTTCGTCGCGCACGACGGGACCTCGTCCCGGTCGCATTTGACATGCAGGTACCGATGCGGCGATGCGTGCGCACAACCAATTCCCAACACCTCCGAGAACCCCTATTTCCGCGACGTCGCCCGGCGTACGCTGGATCGGCGCACTGTGCTGCGCGGCGGAGCCCTCACGATGCTGAGTGCCGGCGCGCTATTCGCGCACAGTACCGGCACGGCTGCCGCCCAGCCGGGGTCTGGCGGGGCAGCTGGGGGTTCGTCACTGGACCACATTCCCCCGCCGCGCGGCCTCGATTATGAAGCCGTCCCGCCAAACACTGAAGACGCCGTCGTAGTGCCCCGGGGTTACAGCAGCGACGTGGTGATTCGCTGGGGCGATCCGGTACTGCCCGGAGCGCCAGAGTTCGACTTCGCGAACCACACCGCCGCCGCGCAAGAGAAGCAGTTCGGTTACAACAACGACTTCGCAGCACTACTGCCGATCCCAGGCGCGGCGAGTGAGTACTTGCTCGTCGTCAACCACGAGTACACCACTGAACCAGCAATGTTCTACGGTTACGACGAAGCAGCACCCACTGAAGAACAAGTGCGAATCGCATGGGCAGCACACGGTCTTTCGGTGCTGAAGGTGCGCGGTGAGGCGGGATCCGGAAAGCTCACGCCAGTCATCTCCGAATTCAGCCGCCGGATCACCGCGACGACCGAGTTCACCCTTACCGGTCCCGCCGCGGGCAGCGACTTTGTCCGGACCTCCGCGGACCCGGCCGGAACAACCGTGCGAGGCACGCTCAACAATTGTGCGGGCGGTGTGACACCGTGGGGAACGATCCTGTCCGGCGAGGAGAACTTCAACCAATACTTCGCGAACGGTGACACCATCAGCGGGGACGCTGCCCGCGCACGCGTCAAACGGTACGGCATCACGGGAGCCGCTTCCGAGCGCCGCTGGGAAAACTACGATCCGCGCTTCGACCAGGCCAAAGAGCCGAACGAACCGAATCGGTTTGGCTACATCGTCGAAATCAACCCGTGGGACGCCACTTCCACTCCGGTCAAGCACACCGCCCTGGGGCGATTCAAACATGAAGGCGCGACCATCCACGTAACCGCCGACGGGACCGTTGTCGCGTACATGGGTGATGACGAACGCTTTGACTACATCTACAAGTTCGTTTCCTCACGAAAGATAATGCGCGGTGATGGCGCGTCCGCGCTGCGGCATAACATGGCGATCCTCGACGAGGGCACCCTCTATGTCGCACGATTTCTGGGCAACTCGCCCAGCGCAGAGATCGATGGCTCCGGCGAATTGCCCTCGGATGGCGCGTTCGATGGGACCGGTGAGTGGATTCCGCTGCTCCGGGCTTCCGCAGATTCCGCGGAATCCCTCGTCGATGGATTCTCGGTGCAAGAGGTCGCCGTGTTCACTCGGCTCGCCGCGGACACGGTCGGCGCGACGAAGATGGATCGGCCGGAAGACATCGAAGCGAATCCCCGGACCGGAAAGGTTTACGCGGCCCTCACGAACAACACCAGGCGGGGTACCGATAACTATCCATCGGCCGACGAGGCGAACCCGCGCCACAACAACAAAAACGGGCACATACTCGAAATCACTGATGACCACGCGGGCACTGCGTTCAGATGGAACCTGCTGCTTGTCTGTGGTGATCCAGCGGCGGCAGATACGTACTTCGGCGGCTTCGATAAGTCCCGAGTCAGTCCCATCTCATGCCCGGACAACGTCGCGTTCGATCCCTACGGAAACCTCTGGATATCCACCGACGGGAACGCACTTGGCGCGAACGATGGCCTGTTCTCGGTGGTGCTGCAAGGCCCGCGGCGCGGTGAGACCAAACAGTTTTTGAGCGTCCCCGTCGGCGCGGAAACCTGTGGGCCTATCGTCACTGAAGACAGGGTGGTTGTCTGCGTGCAGCACCCCGGTGAAAGTGACGACTACACCGCCGAATCCCCCGGATCACATTGGCCGGACGGCGGCGATGCGCAACCCCGGCCCGCCGTCGTGGTGGCGTGGAAGGGCTAGCGCCGCTCCACCCACAGAGTCTGGGTGATCGGGAGCATGCCGCCCTCGCCCAAGCACGTTGCGAATGAGGGCTGGCCCACTGGCATCCAAGGGCCAGTCACTCGCATCGTGGTGAAGCCGTGGCTGCTGCCCCCAATCTGGGGGAACACGCGGTCGACGCAGTCCATCACAATGCGATGTTCACCGACGCCATCGAGGCATAGCGACAGGCCCGCGACACCCATGGGAAGCGAAGGACAATCCGCTGGCTGTTGAGCCTGTCCCGCTGCGGCCGCGGAAAACAATCCGCCCAGTGTCAGCGCCGCAACGCTTGCCCCCGCAGCAGCCATTCGCCGAATCTTCATGCCCTAAGCCCCCTCAATACATTCCTGTAGCAGGACGTTTCGTTGGGCACATGCTAGCCCGTCGGGATGCATCCGGTTGGGCATACGCAATCCCCTTCTCCTGATCGCTCCCGTTTCTCCCCCTCCGCTGGGCCGGTCGTCTGCCCCGCTCCCAACCTCCGGGCAGGCGACCGGATCTGGACGTGAGCATCCGTTTCAACTGGGGTTATCTGGGTCGATCACCTGACCGGGCACCGACCAAAAATGATTCGGGCATGCCCGCGGGCAGGGTGACCCGGGAGCAGGCCGAGGCGCCTCACTCCCAGAATTATTCCGAACGGCGATCGCAAACGCGTCACACTTCGATACCCGTCGCATCCCACGACTAGCCTGAGCCTTATGCCTCTCGCACTCATCACTGGAGCAAGCCGCGGACTCGGCGCGGCGATCGCGCAGGAACTCGAATCTACGCACCGATTGCTGCTAGGGGGGCGTCACGCGGAGGCGCTCAAACCTCTTGCCGGACACCTTCCCGATGCCACGCCCTGGCCGGTTGATCTGACGGATTTTAGTGCCGTTACAGCGGCGTGCGAGGGAATCGATGAACTCGACGTTCTAGTTCACAATGCCGGCTATGCGGAAATTGGGAGCATCGCCGACACCGCACTTGACACGTGGCGCGACACGATGGAACTCAATGTGTTTGCCGTTGTCCACCTCACGCGAATGCTTTTGCCGGCGCTACTCAGGGCGGGCGGCCACGTCGTCTTCATCAACTCCGGCGCCGGGCTCAGGGTCCGCCCCGATTGGAGTGCTTACGCCGCTTCCAAATTCGCGCTTCGTGCGTTCGCGGAAGGACTGCGCGCGGAGGAGCCCCGACTGCGCGTCACGTCAATTCATCCGGGACGCATCGATACCGACATGCAGCGCGCGATCGTCGCCGCCGAAGGGAAAAGTGAGTACACGCCTGACGACTTTCTCAAGCCGTCAACTGTGGCCCTCGCTGTCGGCAACGCGATCCGAACGCCCGCTGACTGCCATCCCACGGAGATCGTCTTGCGGCCGATCAAGCGGTAATCCGCTGTCAGAGGATGGGTGTGTAGCCAATGCCAGAATGTACATCCGCAGGCCCAGCTGCCCCCGGCGCGCACACCACGGTCACACCACCGACCTCACCGAGGACTGGTGGCACCAGAACTTTCGGGATGATCGTGTATGGGCCGACCGGCACACCTTGCGGGGCAGTAATACACAGCTGTCCCGGAGAGTGGATTTCGACCGCGGTCGCGATACCGAGGTCCCATGCAGTGACGGACGGTGCCGCCGCTGCTGCACCAGCGAATCCCAGGCCGATACCCGCTGACAGCGACAGTCCCGCGGCTGCTCGAACGACAACCCTCTTCATGGCCGGACTCCTCGCGCTGAGTGAGACGGTGCAGGTGATCAAATGGTAACGCTGCACCTTCTCAAACGGGACGGTTCCGGCGAGGTTACAGCACCACGTTCACCATTTTTCCCGGGACAACAATCACCTTGCGCGGCGTCCGTCCCTCAATGAACCCCGCAATCTTGCTGTCCTCCAGAGCCGCAGCTTCGACTTGCTCACGGGACGCATCGGCAGGCACGGTAACGCGGCCGCGAACCTTTCCGTTGATCTGGATTGGGTATTCGACGGAGTCTTCTGTCAGCCAGTTCTCGTCCGCGATCGGGAAGGGTCCGTGGGCAAGAGGGCTTTCGTGCCCCAACCGCGACCACAATTCCTCGGCGGTGTGCGGAGCTAGCGGAGCCATCATCAAGACCAGCGGTTCCACAGCGGTACGAGGCGCACCATTGGGAAACGCTTTGGTGAGGTGGTTCGTCAACTCAATGAGTTTCGCGCCTGCGGTGTTCATTCGCAGCGACGCGTACTCCTCGTCAACCCCAGCGATGGTCTTGTGCAGAATCCGCAGCGTGCGCTCGTCTAAGTCCTCGCTGGTTACGCGAAGCTGTCCGCTGCTTTCGTCCACCACGAGCCGCCATGCTCGTTGTAAGAAGCGATGCGCACCGACCACGTCTTTAGTGGCCCAGGGACGCGACGCGTCGAGCGGACCCATCGACATCTCATAGACACGGAGCGTGTCCGCACCGTAGTTCTCCGCAATTTCGTCAGGAGTGACGGAATTCTTGAGGCTCTTTCCCATCTTGCCGTACTCCTGATAAACCTCGACCTCATCACCGTCGACGTTTCTCCAGAAGAATGCGCCTTCGCGTTCCTCGACCTCGTCCGCAGCCACATAAACGCCACGAGAATCGGTGTAGGCGAAAGCCTGGATATACCCCTGGTTGAAGAGCCGACGATAAGGCTCGCTCGACGTTACGTGCCCGAGGTCGTGGAGCACCTTGTGCCAGAAGCGCGCGTAGAGCAGATGCAGCACCGCATGTTCGACACCCCCGACGTACAAGTCAACGCCACCTGGATCGCGTGGCCCATGTATCTCTGGGCGCGGACCAACCCAGTACGCCTCGTTCTCCTTTGCGCACAGTTCGTCCGAGTTTGTGGGGTCGATATAGCGCAACTGGTACCAGGAACTACCAGCCCATTGCGGCATCACGTTGGTGTCCCGCCGGTACTTCTTTAGCCCGTCACCCAGATCGAGTTCGACGTTGACCCAATCCGCAGCCTTGGCCAGCGGCGGAGACGGCTCCGAACTCGCATCGTCGGGATCGAACGTCACCGGGGCGTAGTCACTCAGAGCCGGGAGCTCCACTGGCAGCATTGACTCTGGAAGCGCATGTGCCACACCGTCCTCGTCATAAACGATCGGGAATGGCTCACCCCAGTATCGCTGCCGCGCGAAAAGCCAGTCGCGCAGTTTGTACTGCACTGTCCCCTTGCCCCGGCCACGCTGCTCGAGCCAGGCGATCATGTGGGATTTCGCCGCCTCGACTGCTAAGCCATTGATATCGAGACCTTCAGCGTTAGCGGAGTTCACCGCCACACCGTCACCCGCATACGCCGCCTCGAGCGGGGCGTTCGGGTCAACTCCCGGCTGCGAAACGACGCGCACGATTTCGAGGCCGAATGCCGTCGCGAACTCGAAGTCACGCTCGTCGTGGCCGGGAACAGCCATGATGGCACCCGTCCCATAGCCCGTGAGGACATAGTCCGCGATGAATACCGGGATCTCATGACCGTTGACTGGGTTCGTCGCATACGTCCCCAGAAATACGCCGGTCTTGTCCCTGTTCTCTTGACGTTCGAGATCCGATTTCGACGCGATCGCCGCACGGTACGCGGATACCGCGGCCGAGGGCGTGCGCGCTCCCCCCGTCCACCGTGAATCCACGTCGTCGGGCCACCTGTCAGCGACTAGTGCGTCCACCATGTCGTGCTCCGGAGCGAGGACCATATAGGTAGCGCCAAAAAGCGTGTCCGGCCGAGTCGTGAAGACTTCGATGTCGCGGCCAAGCGGTGTGGCGAATTCCACGTTCGCTCCCCGCGAGCGACCTATCCAGTTACGCTGCATTGTCTTGACCTTGTCCGGCCAGTCAAGCAAATCGAGATCGTCGAGCAACCGGTCCGCATACGTGGTGATACGCATCATCCACTGCTGCAGATGTTTCCGGAAAACGGGGAAGTTCCCGCGCTCGCTGCGGCCATCAGCTGTCACTTCCTCATTTGCCAGCACTGTGCCCAAGCCCGGGCACCAGTTGACAAGCGCATTCGAATGGTAGACCAGCCGATAGTCCTCTAAGACCGCATGCTGCTCGGCCGCCGTGAGCACTGCCCACGGCCGCCCCCCGGGCACTGCCCGGGCACCTGACTCGAACTGACCGATCAGGGTATCGATATGGCGTGCCCGACCAAGGTCGTGGTCGTACCATGCGTTATAAATCTGCAGGAAGATCCACTGTGTCCAGTGGTAGAACTCCGTGTCCGTGGTCGCAACGCGGCGACGTTCATCGTGACCCAGCCCCAACCTTCGGATCTGTGCGAGGTAGCGCTCGATATTGGCTTCGGTCGTCGTTCTGGGATGCGTACCCGTCTGCACGGCGTACTGCTCGGCTGGCAGCCCGAAACTGTCGAACCCCATTGTGTGCAGCACGTTGTGGCCACGCATGCGGTGGTACCGCGCGTAGACATCCGTCGCGATGAAACCAAGCGGATGCCCAACGTGCAGTCCAGCACCCGACGGATACGGGAACATGTCAAGTACAAAGAGCTTGTCGTCCGGCACCTCCCCCGCCAGCGGGCCGGCTGGGTTGGGTGCGTGAAAAGAACCCAGTTCGTTCCACCGGGCCTGCCAGCGGCGTTCTATCTCGCCTGCCAATTCAGCTGTGTAGCGGAACGGCGGCGTGAGATCGCGCGCGGCTTCATTAGTGCCCGCCCTGGTGTCTGTCCCTGTATCACTCACTGTGACTGTCTACCTACCGAGTCGTTACGCCGATGCGTCCGCCTGAATGCGAACACGATGCCCCGCTAAGCCTACTGGCATGTCTCCCCAGATTCCGACTCTGGCCGCATCCACCGTATGCTGGTGCGGTGCTAGTCGCTGCAATCGTGCTGTTCCTCTTTGCTGCCTACCTACTGACGTCAGGTATTGCGGGCGCACTTCAGCGTCTCCCGCGCAACCGATTCTTCGGCGTCCGGGCCCCAGAAACGATGCGTGACGACGCCACTTTCAGCCTCGCCAACAAGGTTGCCGCGCCCACCATGATTGGCGCCGCGACCATCCTCACGTTCGGTGGCGTAACCGGTCTGATTTTGCGTGGGTGGGTTGGGGCGATCGTGGTAGTTGTCACCGTGGTCGCCGCCGTTGTGGTGGCTGGTGCGGGTGCGAACATGGGTATCAGCGCCGCACGGCGGATGCCGCAGCCATCCTCGTCTGGCTGCTCAACGTGCGGCGGGTGCTCGCTCGCTGCGGCGTGCTCCCCCGGCGATCAGTGCTCCGACCAGAGCTAATTCAGATCCGGACATGACCGGACAGCGCTCGGAGGCGCCACGGGCATGCTCGCGGGCAGCCACATCCCGCCCGCAACGGTTGTGTCACACGCAGGTCGCGATGGAATCACGCGATTCAGTCTCAGCTGCGGCAACAGAGCGGACACCTCGCACAGCCTTTAGATTCGTCACGTGACTCATCTGCTATACGGCCACAGTGACGAATTTCGCACGACATACCACTAACGCTGGCACTAGGTTTGTTGAAGTGAACAGACTCGCCCGCTACGGAATTGATGGATTCATCCTCGCGATATTCGCAGCTGTCGTAGTCGCGAGCATATTTCCCGCGACCGGCGTGTGGGAAACAATCACGCTATGGACGATGCGCGCCTGTATCGCCCTCCTGTTCTTCTTATACGGCACCCGGATAGCGCCGAGCGATGCACTGAAGGGCCTAGGCCATTGGCGATTGCATTTGGTTGTTCTGTTCACGACTTTTGCGATTTTCCCGTTTATAGGAATCAGTCTGCAGTTTCTCGAACCTGCTGTCCTGACCCCTGGCTTATACGCGGGATTTCTCTTTCTTTGCCTGCTGCCGTCGACTGTTCAGTCGTCCATTGCTTTCACGTCGATCGCCCGCGGCAATGTCGCCGGCGCAATTGTCAGCGCGTCGGCCTCGAATCTTCTCGGCGTTCTCCTGACCCCGCTGCTGGTCATAGCGCTAATGAATACCACCGGGCATGCCCAAGTCAGTCCGAGTGCCATCGTCAACATCGTTCTTCAAATTCTCCTGCCCTTCATCGTCGGTCAGTTTGCACGCCCGTACGTCGGTGGCTTTCTTATAAAACACGCGCGCCCCACTAGGCTGGTGGATCGTGCGTCGATTGTTCTGGTGGTTTATGCCGCGTTCAGCGAGAGCATGCGCGAAGGAATCTGGCAGATTGTGAATGCCCAGCAGGTGATCGTGGTCGTGTTTCTCTCCTCTATTGTCCTCAGCGTTGTGCTCATCCTTACGGCTCTCGCCGGCCGGTTCCTCGGCTTCACGCGCGCGGATCAGATAGTCATCCTGTTCTGCGGTTCCAAAAAGTCGCTCGCGAGCGGTCTGCCGATGGCCACAGTTCTCTTCTCCGGACAAGCTGTCGGGCTGATTGTCCTGCCGTTGATGATCTTCCACCAGATACAGCTCGTCGTCTGTGCGATTCTGGCTTCACGGCTCGGTCGGGCCGCGGAGTCCCCCGGTCATCCGGCCTGACCAGGAATTTCCGTTTCTATGGGGCGCTCGATCAAGGCCCAGGAACGTGACCGGTCATGCACACGGGCACCCTGCCGACCGGCACCTGCCCGCAGCGGGCACCCTCAGGCGGCTAGCGCATGTCCGGTCACCCGACCACGGGCGGGGGTGCCCGGTCTGCCGCCCGATCTGGTGCCCGGGCGTTCCATGAGCAGTGCCCGGCGGGCGACCGGCTCTAGTTTGCATAACGGGGGAGGGGAGGGGCGCCGCCGCACTACCATGGGTAGATGGTCCCGGAAGCGCACGACGTCCACGGCATCATTTCCAAATGGATGCTCGCCGACGGTTTTGACTTCGTCCTCGATCTCGATCGATCACACGGATCGTGGCTCGTGGATGCACGAGATGGCACTGAATACCTGGATATGTTCACCTTTTTCGCATCGTCGGCCCTCGGCATGAACCATCCGGCACTCGCGAATGATGCCGGCTTCCGGGAGGAATTACTTCAAGCGGCCATGAATAAGCCCTCGAATTCGGATATGTACAGCATTCCGATGGCGCATTTCGTGGCGACTTTCGCCCGGGTTGTCGGTGACACCCGATTACCGCATCTGTTCTTTATTGACGGTGGCGCGAATGCAGTGGAAAACGCACTCAAGGCGGCCTTCGACTGGAAGAGCCGGCGTAATGAATCGCGCGGTCAGAACCGGGCCTTTGGTTCCCGCGTTTTGCATCTCACGGATGCCTTCCATGGACGATCCGGCTATACGCTCTCGCTAACTAATACCGAACCAGTCAAAACGGATCGCTTCCCCAAATTCGAATGGCCACGAATTCTGTCCCCCTATCCAGGTACCGATCGCAACGGGCACCTGCGTGACGTGGCCAAACTCGAAGAGCAGGCGCTCGGGCAGGCCCGGGCGGCGTTCGCGCAACACCCTTATGACATCGCCTGTTTCATTGCCGAGCCAATACAGGGCGAGGGGGGTGATCACCACCTGAGCGCCCGTTTTCTCAAGGGAATGCAGGCACTGTGCCACCAGTACGACGCATTGTTTGTTCTCGACGAGGTCCAGACGGGGTGCGGCCTCACCGGCACGCCGTGGGCCTATCAGCAACTCGGGCTCGAACCCGATATCGTTGTATTTGGTAAGAAGGCTCATGTCAGCGGAATCATGGCCGGGGGCCGCATCGATGACGAACCCGATAACGTCTTCACGGTCAGTTCACGCATCAACTCCACCTTCGGAGCGAACCTTACCGACATGGTGCGGTGCCGACGCATTCTCGAGGTCATCGAAGCCGACGGGCTCATCGAGAAAGCAGCAGAACTCGGCGCCCATCTCCAGCGGTCCCTCGCCGGTCTCGCCCGCAAGCACGCTGTACTTTCCGACCCGCGCGGACGGGGCTTGATGTGTGCGGTCACGCTCGCGAGCAGGGGTGTGCGTGACCGTGTTCTCGCTGATGTTCAGCGCCGAGAGCGCGTCTTCCTCCTCGGCTGTGGCGAACGCAGTATCCGCTTCCGCCCGTCGCTCGCCGTCACTGCCGACGAGCTCGATGCAGCGGTTTCTGCACTTGACCGCGCGGTCGCGAGGTGTGCGTGACTAATTGCGATCGAGCTCAATCGGGTGGGTGGCGAGCATCGACAGCGGGGCTGATTGGCGTCGGAGTACCCGGCCCCACAAATCCGCCCGGGCAGGGGAGAGCACGTCCGCGGGCAGGCTGGGCATGACCATCCAATCGTCACGTGCCAGCTCCGAATCGAGCTGACCCGTCGTCCAGCCAGCGTAGCCAACGAAGACGCGTACGCCCTCAACGATTGGCGCGATGTGCTCTGGTTCCGCATCAAGATCAACCATCACCGTGCGGCCTTCTATTGCACGTATCCCGTCCACGCCACGCAGCAGCGCACCTGGTTTCAAGATCCCGAGACACATCGCAGAATCGCGTTTCACCGGGCCTCCGATAAACAGTGCCTTCGGCCGCGCCGACAGCCCGCTCCATTGGGGCAGCACGTTATGCACTGCCGTCTCACTGGGACGGTTCAGCACCACGCCAAGGCTGCCCGATTCGTTGTGCTCGATGATGTATATGACCGTGCGCCGAAAGGTCGGCTCTAGCAATTCGGTTGACGCCAGCAGGAGACTTCCCGGCGTCACGGTCCGATCAAGTCTTGCCCGATAGTCCTCGGGATCCTCCCAGCTCGACACATCCCTATCATGGCACCGGAGGGCGGCGCGTTCGTAACGAACGCGGTGTCTGTAGGAGAATTCGCTGACCGAAACCGCTCGCCGTACTGGATGAGACAATCGGGCCCGATACCAGGGCGGGAGGCAGGAAGCGCGTGACAAGTCGGCTATCCGAGTTTGCTGACGCGCTGCGTCACTCGCCGGGATTGCTCCGGCTCGCCTTCGTACGCTGGGTAAACCAGTTTGGCGATGGGTTTTTCCAGGCCGCTCTGGGCGGCGCGATCCTGTTTAACCCGGAACGCCAGACGGAGCCCGCAGCGATCGCGGTGGGTTTCGTTGTCCTCTTGCTGCCCTACTCGGCCATTGGGCCGTTCATTGGCACAATGCTCGATCGGTGGGACCGCCGCAATGTGCTCATCTGGGCAGCTGTGGTTCGATGTGTGCTCGTCCTGGCGGCCAGCGCGGTCCTGTTCGCGTCACTCAACGGACCGACGCTGCTTCTGATCGCACTCGGCGCGATCGGCGTTAGCCGATTCGTTCTGGCCGGGCTCTCGGCGTCGCTGCCAAATGTGGTCGCCGCACGATATCTCGTCCCGACGAATGCTGTCCTCGTCACCCTCGGCGCCGGGTTCGCGGGGCTTGGGGCGGCAGCTTCGATTGCCGTTGTCGCGGTGGTGGGGGAGGGGGACTTTGGGTCCGGAATCGCGACGGCCACTTCGGTAGTCGCACCCGTCGCGGCAGGCGTCGCTGCCTGGGGGTTCCGCGCAGGCGCACTGGGTCCAGGACGCGTCACCCTGATCCTCGCCCGCTCGGCGCGAGCCTGGCGAACTGAGGCCGCCGCCGTCGCCAGAGGACTCGTGACGGGCGCCCGCGCGGTATGGGACGCGCCAGGCGTCACCACGGCCCTTTCGGCACTGGGGGCACACCGCATCGTATTCGGCATCAACACGCTGATTATGGTGCTAATCCTGCAAGACCCGGAGGGTTCACTCGTCCTTCCTGGTGGCCTCGCGGGATTCGGTCTGGCGATCGCAGCAGCGGCCAGCGGCATGGTGCTCGCGGCCGTTCTCGTCCCCTTCCTGATTCCCTTGCTCGGCCGGACCCGCACCATTGTGTTCGGTGTCGCCCTCGCACTGACCACGCAACTTGCCTTCGTCCGCATACTCGAGCAGGACGCCCTGATCCTTGCAGCGTTTCTGTTAGGGATCGCTGGTCAGTCGATCAAACTCTGCAGCGATGCCGCGATGCAGATCGAGATCACCGATGACAAACGGGGCCGGGTCTTCGCACTGCAGGACATGGTGTTCAACGCCGCGTTCGTCGCCGCGATAGCGGTGGCGGCCGCATTCGTCGCCCCAGACGGAAGGTCTGTGTCACTGGTATACGGCGGCGCCGTCATTTATTGCCTCGCCCTTGTGGGGATCGCTCTCAATGCGCGGCGACGTCCACCCGCCCGAAGATGGTGGCGGCGCAGCTAACAGATGTCAGTCCGCCCGCGGTTTGCTGTGCCACCAATCGAGCAAGGCTTCCTCCGCCTCCTCCCGGCTGAGGGGTCCCCGCTCGAGTCGCAACTCCTTGAGGAACTTCCACGCCATACCCACCTCAGGGCCGGGGGAAAGACCGAGGAGCTCCATGATCGCGTTGCCGTCAAGGTCAGGCCGGATCCGGGCCAGATCCTCGCGCTCCTGAATAACGGAAATGCGCTGCTCTAAGTCATCGTACGCACGCTGCAAGGCCATAGCGCGCCGCTTGTTACGAGTGGTGCAATCCGCCCGAACGAGTTTATTCAAGCGGCTGAGGAGCGGGCCGGCGTCAGTGACGTAGCGGCGCACAGCAGAATCCGTCCACTGGCCCCGTCCATAACCATGGAACCGCAGATGCAAGTACACCAGCCTCGAAACATCTTCGATTAGCTGTTTTGGGTATTTCAGCGCGCGCATGCGCTTGCGCGTCATCTTTGCTCCAACCACCTCGTGATGGTGGAAACTGACACCGCCTCCTGGCTCGTGCTTTCGCGTCGCCGGTTTACCGATGTCGTGCAAGAGCGCTGCCCAGCGCAGCACCAGGTCCGGGCCATCGTCCTCCCGCTCCATAGCCTGCCGCAGCACTGTCAGCGAATGCGCGTAGACGTCCTTGTGCTGATGGTGTTCGTCTATCTCCAGCTTCATTGCCGGTACTTCCGGCAGGACACGATCGGCGATGCCAGTGTTAACAAGGACCTCGATGCCGGCAATAGGGTCAGCGCCGAGCATAAGCTTGTCGAGCTCAGCCCGAATGCGCTCCGCCGTCACCCGGTTGATCTGCTCCGACATATCCCTGATCGCGGCGTCGACACGTGCGGACAGCGTAAACCCGAGCTGAGCCACGAATCGCGCCGCACGCAGCATGCGCAGCGGATCATCGTGAAACGAATCCTCCGGCGCGCCAGGTGTGTCGAGAACACCAGCGGCCAGGTCGTTCAAACCACCCAGCGGATCGGCGAATTCACCAATGCCAGCCACTGTGATTTCGACCGCCATCGCATTGACGCGGAAGTCGCGGCGAACCAGGTCATCGCGCAGCGAACTCCCATAGTTGACGTCCGGTTTGCGCCCGATTCGGTCGTACGAATCCGCACGGTAGGTGGTGATCTCGATCTGCACGCCCCCCTTGTGGGCGCTGACCGTGCCGAACGCGATACCGGTATCCCAGACGGCGTCCGCCCAGCCGAGAAGAGTCTCGCGGACAGCCTCCGGCAGTGCGTCCGTGGTGAAGTCCAGGTCCGTGCCCAGGCGGCCCAGGAGGGCATCACGCACCGAGCCGCCCACGAGGTGCAGTTCGCTACCCATCGCACCGAAACGTGCGCCGAGTTCGGCAAGCAGCGAATCATACTTGCGCAGCGCGACGGCCGCCGCCGCCAGCCTTTCTGACGCAGCGTTTCCGGGGTATGTGCCATCGTTCGCCAGTGGAACCACGCCAAGACACCCTACCGTTACTTGTGATGCTGGCTATTGTTGGCCGTGGTGGGTTGATCGACAGGCACCCACGTTCACGCGCCGCGGAACGTGATTTACGCAGATCACTATGCTGCGCACGCCAGGCATACGCTACTTGACCGGGTGAACGCATGCTTCCGGCTACCATGACAAAGTGTCCCCCGATGAACGAGCCGCGCACCCGCAGTCGCGCCGCCGCCGGCCCAGGCGCCGGGGCGGGCGCGGGCAGCGCCACGCGGCTCAGGAACAGCCGGGCACGCCCTCCACGAGTAGTTCTGAGTCGACCGTCGACAGAGACAAGCACCCTGGCCTGTCGGCGCATTCAGCCGAACGCAAGTCTGACAGTACACAGGCAGGCGCTAAGAACGGCTCCGTCCCCACGCCTAAGCCTCGCCCAAAGCCTCCGGCTCCCGCCACAGCGGGCCAGCACCGCAGTAATCGGGGCCGCCGCCTCCGCACAGTGCGCGAAACTTCCGCTGGAGGCCTCGTCATCACTGGATGGGAAGGGGGGCGCGACAAGCTGCGCGCCGCTTTGATCGGACGGCTCGACCGGCGGGGCCGCTTACTCTGGTCGCTGCCGAAAGGGCATATCGAACGAGGTGAAACCGCGGAGCAAACCGCGATGCGGGAAGTCGCTGAAGAAACCGGCATTCAGGGCCGGGTACTTGCATCGCTCGGAAGTATCGATTACTGGTTCGTCACCGAGGGGCGGCGCGTCCATAAGACAGTGCACCACTTCCTCATGCGGTTCCTCGGCGGGGAGCTATCCGACGCCGATCTCGAGGTTTCTGAGGTCGCATGGGTCCCGCTCTCAGAACTCGATTCCCGCCTCGCATACGCAGACGAGCGCAAGCTGGCGCGCCTTGCCGCAGAACTCATCGCCAGCATGGCATCATCTCTCGACGGCCTGCGCACGCTGGCAGCAGACGCTGCGAACGCCGTCATGCCTGATCACGACGATGCGAGCGGCGCAGCAAATACCGATCCTGCTGAGCACGCCCGGCCACGCAAACCACCAGCAGGTCGCCCAGCAGCGCAGCTCCCGGAAAAGCCGGATCAACCATCGACATGACATCACTGGATACACCGCTGCCCGGCACCGCGAGGCTCCCAGGCAGCTCCCGTCGAAACGCGTGCCGGACGCTCTGCGCGTTTCTGGCTGGTTTGGTCATCCTCCTCGCCGGCGCGCCGATAACTGCCGGCGCGCAACCCGACGGAGTAATCGACACGGACGGAGCTGCTCTCGCACCGCTCAGCGTCACTCTCGATTCGATCTCACCCGCGGTGGTTACAGTGGATTCGGCCCCCACCCTGGTAGTTACGGGCACCATCACGAACACCACTTCGGGCACCTTACGCACCGTTGCTGTCCGGCTGCAGCGCGCCGCTGCAGTGAGCTCCCAGCCAGAGCTCCGGCGCACAGCGAACCTGACAGAGGCGGACTACCGCATAATAACGCCGACTGTTCCTGTTGCCACCGAGCTTGAACCTGGGGAGTCTGCGCGTTTCACGATCACCTTTCCTTACCGCTCCGAAGCAGGCAACGCGCTGCACATCGCTCAGCCCGGCGTGTATCCGCTTCTCGTTAGCACCACTGCTGCGACCGTTACGGGTGCGGGCCTGCGCTCGGACGAGGCCCGGTTCCTGCTTCCCGTGCTGGGCCTTCCCCGATCCGACAGCGAGTCCGCGGCCCCGGATACCGACTCGCCCAACACGGCGAGCGGAGCAGCTGCGGTCTCCGAGGCACCGGTCGCGCCGACGGCGCGTGACCCGTTGCCTCTAACGATGCTCTGGCCGCTCGCCGAAACGCCCCGGATCGCCCCGGGCGGCACCGGTGATGTGCGCAATACACGGCTGCTCGATGATTCCCTCGCCGATTCAATACGGGCCGGGGGGCGGCTCGACACCGCACTGCGATCCGTAGAAGAGGCCACCGCGCGGGGAGCGCCTTCTGCCGCGCAAGTCGCCGACGCGCTGTGCCTCGCGATCGATCCTGATCTCCTTATTGCTGTGGACGCGATGCAGCGGGGCTACCAGGTACTCATGGATCCGAACGACCCGATCGGACCGACGCGGCCGGGGACGGGCACTGAAGCTGCAGCGGAGTGGCTCGAACGCCTCCGTGCCCTCGCGGGTGAAATCTGCACGGTCTCGCTGCCGTATGCGCAAGTCGACCTCGAAGCCATCGCACGGCTCGGCAATGCAGGCTTCTCCGCCCAGGCGCTCGTGGCGCCCGACGACATTCTCGCGGCTGTACTCGGCGCAGAGCCGGTTCGGTCAGTGACACTGCCCGAGGCGGGGCTGCTCAGCGAGCGGAGCGCGGGCATGCTCGCGAGCACCATCGGTGGCACCGTGCTGCTGGCGCGCAACCAAGTGGTCCAGACTACTTCTGACGAGCAACGAAGGGCATTTGCGCGGATCAGTTTGCCGACTGCCAGCCAGCCCGATCGGGCACTGTCCGCCGCGCTGTTCGACCCCGTCACAGCCAGCGCAATGGCCGCGGTGGGCGGGGCACCACAGGTGCCTTCGTTCGTGACGGGTGACGCCCGGGCTGCCGCCGAGGTGCCACGAATCCAGCGAATGCATGATGGCCTCGGCGCCCTTGTTTGGCCCGCGCTTGCTCCTGCCGTCGCGGACGATCCGCAAAACGGTACTGAAGTCCCTGAACCCCTGCTCGTCGTGCCGCCACAGAACTGGGAGCTCGATCCAACCGAGGGTTCAGCCCTGTTGCGAACCCTGGCGGATCTGATCGGCGCCGGCCTGATCGCACCTGCGTTTCTCGGTGACATCGCGGCCGAAGCCGCGCGCGGGGACAACCCGGACGCGATCGTGCAGTATCCCACCCAAAACGATGCCGACCGGATCGCCGACGACGTGCTCGAGCCTCTTAGCGCTACCACCAGCAAGCTCGAGCATCTGCGCTCCGCATTGGTCGCCGATCCGGCAAACCCGTTGACTCCGGAGGCTTACCTAGCGCCGCTGTGGGGGGACCTACTGCGCGCGCTCAGTGCGGCGGATCGTCGGGTGATAGATGCTGACGGCAGTACGAGTCATGCCGCCGCTGACAGTGCCGCGCGCTTGCGGCTTACCGCGGTGCAAGAGACGCTGAACTACCTGCACACTCAAGTCACGGTGCTGAATCCGGGGGGTGTGTACACACTGGCTTCAGGGCAGAGCCCGTTATTGCTGGTCGCTCGTAACGACCTGCCAGTTCCTGTGCAGGTGCGACTACTGACTTCAGCCCCGCCCGGGGTGAATATCGTCGACCTCGGCGTCGAGCAATTGCCGGCCCGCAGTCATCGCCAACTCTCTATCCCCACGGAGGTGAGTCACACGCGACAGTTCGCGGTCGATATTCAACTCACCACACCGGACCACCATGTACTCGGAGAAGCCATCCGCATATCGGTACGCTCCACCGCGTACGGACAAATAATGACGATCCTGACCGCATGCGCCGGGGCGCTGCTGCTGGCGCTCGCTGGACGCCGGCTGTGGCATCGCTTCCGCGGTCAGCCCGATCCTGCTGATGAAGGTCACGAACACCCATGACGGATGGCACGCCGTACGACGGCTCCGTTTCGCGCAGCGAAGACGGCGTCAGCGATGACACTACCGAGTCCGGCTCGGCGCCACCGGTGCCATCGGCAACCTCGCGCGCCCCGTGGGAACGGTACCCGGAATCCCTCTACCGTCGGAGTGCGCGCGTTACCCACCGTCACGAGCGCGGCCACACCCTCCCGCAGTCACGAGCACGGGACGCACGGCCAACCGCTCTGGGTACGCCGGCGCCCGTGCCGCAGGCGCACGCATCTGCCAGTAAGACCACCCCGAAACCCATGACCGCGGACATGCCCGCTGCCCCGACCGCGCCCGTGACCGGGCCTGGTAAAAACGGCCTTACCGCTGGTCCGCAGCTGCCCGGCGACATGCCCGCAGCTCCGGGAGGCCCGCCCGCGAACAGGAATGATGATCGGACGCTGCTTCGGTCGACCGGCTCCATGGCGATCCCCACGTTCATCAGCCGTGTGACCGGACTCATCCGTACGGTGCTGCTTGTTGGCGTTCTTGGTGCCATCGCAGGAGACGCATTCAGCGTCGCGAATCAGTTACCGAACATGGTCGCGGAACTTGTACTTGGTGCGGTTCTCGCGGCGATCGTCGTGCCGGTACTCGTGCGTGCCGAACGCGAGGACGCGGACGGCGGTGAACGCTTCACTCGCCAGCTGATCACACTGGCAGGCACAATCCTGCTGGGTGCGACTGTCGTGGCAACCCTGTGCGCGCCGCTGCTGGTGAGGCTGATCCTCAACAAAACCGAGTCTGTGGTACACGAAGGTCTGGCCACGGCTTTCGCGTACCTCTTGCTGCCGCAAATCATGTTCTATGGGCTAACGGCCGTTTTCGCGGCCGTACTCAACACTCGCGGCGTGTTCGGGCCCGGCGCCTGGGCCCCCGTCGTCAATAACATCATCGCGATCGCGACGCTCGCCGGCTACTACGTCATCTGGAACCAGCCCGACGACCTCTCTGCGCAAGAAGTTCTCTTCCTTGGGGTTGGGACGACGCTCGGCGTCGTCGCACAAGTGCTCGTGTTGTGGCCGGCCCTACGGCGTGCCAACGTCCCGTTGCGGCCGCTTTGGGGTCTCGACGACCGCCTCAAGAAGTTCGGCAATATGGCGCTCGCGATCATCGTGTACGTGGCGATCAGCCAGCTTGGGCTTATCGTCACAATGAATGTCGCGTCCGGATCCTCCGAGGGCGCAGCTTTGATCTACACGACCGTATGGCTATTTCTACAGGTGCCATACGGCGTGTTGGGCGTCGCGATCCTCACCGCAATCATGCCGCGGATGAGCCGCAATGCGGCCGCTGGTGACAATAGAGCCGTCGTCAACGATCTGACGACGGCGACTCGCATCACGATGGTCGCGCTCATTCCGGTGATCATCTTCCTGATGGTGGCCGCGCACCCGATCGCGCAGGGCGTGTTCGCGGTCAACAACTTCACTCCCGAAGAAGCCTCCGTTCTGGGCGATACCCTGGCATTATCTGCGTTCACCCTCGTCCCTTATGCTCTGGTGCTGCTGCACCTCCGCGTCTTCTACGCACGTCATCAAGCATGGATCCCGAACCTGATCATCGTCGGTATCACGAGCGTCAAAATTGTCCTGTCGCTACTGGCCCCGCAGATCGCGAATGACCCCTCTCAAGTAGTGGCGTTGCTGCACTTCGCCAACGGTGCTGGCTTCGTGGCGGGCGCCGTTGTAGGCGCTTTCCTGCTGCGGCGCAGTCTCGGGCCACTGCAGCTTCGCTACACCTTCAGCTCGATGTTCGTCGTCTTCGCGGCTGCGGTCAGCGGCGCGGCGGTCTGGCTGGTGCTAACGCTGCTGTTCAGCACGAACGAGGTCTTCCAGAGTTGGGGACGACTGGGAGACTTCGCGGCCGTGTTCTACGCAGCCGTCATCATTTTCGGTGTCACCTTCACGATCCTCCACAAACTGGGGGTACCCGAGGTAAAGCTCGTGTGGGGGCTCGTCGTTCGCATCGTGGGACGGGTGCGCCGAAAGCCGGCTAAGCCGCTCGCGCACGGTAGCGGAAACAACGAATCCGTAGACGCTCCGCAACAGCACCCTCATTCCCGGCCCAACCTGCCGTACGCTGGGCCGGAACACACGAAGCAAAGCGAACAAAGCAACTCCGACACCCGTGCGAACGTGTCACCCGGTGTGGCTGAAGGAATAAACATGAAGGACTCAACTGACGCCCCGACAGAGCTGGAGAACGCTCCGGCCCCACAACAGCAGGGTGACAAGCACGCGGGAGAGTCCCACGCCCCGGAAAGTGCAGGTCATCACGAGGAAGATCATGGTCTGACGAGCTCTGCGGGCACGCGGCGGCCACGTTTGATTCCGGGCACGATCGTGGCCGGGGGTCGCTACCGGCTGGTGGAAGAACATGGCCGCGCGCGCGGGTTGCGCTTCTGGCAGGCCTGGGATCTCAAGCTGGAGCGCGATGTGGCGCTGACATTCGTCACCGCCGCCACGACTGCGGAGTCTGAACACGGTGGGGAGCGCCACGATGTTCTGCTTGCGCGCACTCTGCGTTTGGCAAAGCTAGATTCACCAGGCCTTGCGCGTGTTCTCGATGTCGTCAAAGGCCGTGCTGGCGGCATCGTCATTGCTGAGTGGACGCCTGGACAGTCGCTCGGTGAGATAGCGCGGACGAACCCGTCACCGGCCGGAGCCGCACGGGCAATCCGGACGCTGGCCGGCGCGGCTGAAGCGGCCCACCGCTCCGGTACCGCACTGTCGATTGACCATCCTGACCGAATCAGAATCAATTCGGCGGGTGACGCTGTCCTCGCATTCCCAGGTACCGCCGCTGATGCTGATCAGTACTCCGATGTGCACGGGCTCGGTGCCGCGCTGTACACGCTCGTAACCGGGCACTGGCCGCTGGCCGATCCCGGACCGGTTCTCGCGCATGCGCGCGCGGATCGCAGCCATTCCGGCGCCTCCTTCGCGCAAGCTGGGGAAACGGTGGGCGGCCTGCCTGCCGCAGAACTCGGAAGTGACGGCGCACCGGTTGATCCGCGTCGTATTCGCCCGGAGGTGCCCTACGAGATTTCGGCTGTCGCGTTGCGGGCACTACAGCCGAGCAGTGGCATTCGTACTGCTGCGACGGTGCAGCAAATCCTCGACCAGGCGACCATGGCGGATCAGGCGACCGACATGATCCCGGTAATCCGTGCGAGCCAGGCCAAAGTGCGGCCCCGCGCCGTCCGCATCAAGCCGCAGGCCGTCCTGATGACACCGGAGGAGCGGCGGCGCCGGTCAATCCGCGTCGTTGCTGTGCTTACGCTACTTGCGATCGGCACCGTATTGATCTTGACCATAGCGATCAGTCAGCTGACACAGCTACTCATGGGTTCGGGTCCGAATACGCCGATCTCGCGACAGCCTCTAGGCTTCACCACGGAGGAAGGTGCACCTGATGCGCAGGGACAAGCACGTCAAGTCACGTTCTCTGTGTTTCCCTCGAATGTGACGGTGTTTTCTCCTGAGCAGCAGCCTGACAACCCAGGAAGTGCTGGTCTAGCCATCGACGGTGACCCTGACACCGCCTGGACGACTTCCCAGTACTTCCAGCAGTTCCCGGCGTTCAAGAGCGGTGTCGGACTCATCGTGTCGTTCGATGACGCCTTCGAGATCTCACAGGTGGAGGTTCGGACTGATCGGGTGGGGTCGAATGTCGAAATTCGCAGCGCCGACAGCACCGACCCCACGCTGAATTCCACGGATGTTCTCGGTACCGCTGTTCTTGAGGATGAGGTCACTCGGATTCCACTGAGCGCCACAGAGGCAAGTCGATATTTGCTGATCTGGATCGACGAACTCAGTGAAGCCGATGGACGGATGCAATCAAGCATCAACGAACTGAGATTCACAGCGCGACGCTGACTTTGCGTAAACGGGCCGCTTGTACTGCACAGCGGCCCGTTTTGCTCGTCTTGAGCGACTCATCCCTTATTTCCGTTTCGATTCGTATTCTGGGTCACTTTCGGGTTATTCTTCGCAAGTGCGACACACAAGGGGGGTCGCCACAGGTGAGATGTCGGACTCGGAATTGCTGGCCGCGCATGTGTCGGGGGACTCGCGCGCCTTCACTGAACTCGTCCAGCGGCATCGTCGCTACCTGTGGCGAATAGCGAAACGAACAAGTTATAGCGCTGATGACGCTGCCGATGCGCTGCAGGACGCGTTACTGTCAGCCCATCGCATGGCAGGCACCTACCGGGCCGATGCGGCGGTGCGCAGCTGGCTGCATCGCATTGTCGTCAACGCATGCCTTGATCGCATCCGGCGCAATCGCGTGCGAGCCACGGTCCCACTCGACGACGAGCTGTCTGCGCATATCCGCAGGCGCGACGATCCCATTGGGGAGTTGGAACTCACTCTCGACATCGAGGCCGCGCTGTTTCAATTGCCGCCCGAGCAGCGCGCCGCGATCGTAGCGGTCGACGTCGAAGGCTTTTCCGTAGCCGAGGCCGCTACCAGGCTTGGCGTACCCGTTGGCACGATCAAGAGCCGATGCGCGCGTGCCAGACTGAAGCTCGCACAATCGCTTAATTATTTGCGCATGGAAGGGAACCAAGCGGTCAGCCAGATCGTCTATCCCTAATGTGCCTAATGGAAAACACGCCCAGAGTGCGAGCAGTCACTGGGCGGCAGGGGAGCGGAGTGGCCAGTGAACTCGGGTGACCAGGTTCGGCGTGCCGCCTCTCAGGGCGTTCCGGAGCCGCCTTTCAGCTGCGAAGAGCTAGCATCCTATGCCGGCGATGTGTACGACAGCGCCGTCTCAGCGCACATGGAAGCGCATATTCACGCTGACCCACTGTCTGGTCCTACTCTCGAAGCTATAGGTCGTGTACAGGGCGCTCTGGCCGCTATTCGCGTACCAGAGGACGGGGATGAGATGCCACCGTCGGTTGCGCACCGCATCGAGGTGACGCTTGCAGGCATTGCGCGAGACGCCGACACACCGTGCAATGTAGACGTCACCACAGATTCCACGTCAGTAGTGCGCATGCAGGCGCGGCATACTCGGGCGCGGCGCGCACTCGCCATCGTGGGAACCGTCGCGGCTGCCGGCATCGCGATCATCGGCGGGACGGGCATCCTGGGGGACCGGGTCAGTGACGACCGTCTCGGCCCACCGGCGAATGCTCAGTCTCAATCCCCGCTGAGTGTCGAAGCGGACCATTCAGTCGCTGGTAACCCGCCGGGAATAACGACCAGCGTTTCTGGCGGCATGCTATCCGCACTGAGCCAGCGGGAGCCTGGCCTTCTTGACCACTCAGCGGTAGCCGAGTGTGTAGCCGCGCATGGGTTCACTGGGAATGTGCAGGTTATCGGGACCCGACACGAAGTCATAGATGGCGCGGATGCTGTCGTTCTGCTCCTGCCCGATACTGAGAGCTCGCGAATCGTCGCGCTTACCGTGCGGCCCGACTGTGCCTCGGATAATCCTGCGCTGGTGAGCCGGGTTCTCCTGGGGTCATAGTTTCAGGTTGTCCGTCCTGACGTGGGAATTTTTGGGGTTAGTTGAAATTAGTTAGAAGCTGTCCGAAAGCGGTAACGTGTTATTTGTGACACGTTCTGGAGACCTCGAAGCAGACCTCTCCGCGTCTGAATCGAAGGGTGAAGCTCCCCCAGCGAAACGCAAGCGCGGCAGACCCGCGATCGTGACTGGCGAGCAAATCTGTGAGACGGCGCTAGAAATGGGAGTCGCTACCATCACAATGACGTCGGTGGCCAGTCAGCTCGGAGTCAACCACGCCACTTTGTATCGCTACGTGACAAGCCGTGATGATCTCGTTCGTCAGGCGATCGACCTTGCAGTATCCCGGACAGACTTCCCGGAGCCAAGCGACGATGGCTGGCAAGACTTTCTCTACAAGACAGCAAACGCCCTCTGCGGCTTGCTCGATCAGTATCCAGGTATCGCAACCGAACTGGCGGGGGGGACTTTCACCCATCAGGTGCTGCATCGCGGCGCCGAGATGATGGCCGGTCTCGTGCAGATGGGATTCACGCCAACAAATGCAGTTCTGGCGATGGATCTGATCACAGACCTCGTTGTCGATCATGTCCGCAAGTCTGAGCAACTCGACGGCCGGGTACCTTCCCAATCCATGCCGTCACGTGACGAATTAGCCAAGGAGTGGACGGGACCAACCGACACATCAGAGGAAGAAGCGTCACTGGGAGATATCATTGCAGCCGGACGCGCGGCTATCGGTATCGAGCCGCACGAGTGGCTCGATAACAAGCTGCGTATCCTTCTCGCCGGAATCGGTGCGGAGATAGCTCCCCGCTAAGTGGCGCCGCACCGCGCCACCGGGAACATCGCAGACTACCCTGTTGTTGACCACGTTACGAGTGTCAAGCACCTCGATGAGCGAATTTGCAACGACCGGAAGGCCTGTATGACTACCGCCGCGCACAGCACCAGCGACACCAGCGCTGAAGTGCAAGACGTCATCATCATTGGGTCAGGACCCGCTGGCTACACGGCTGGCATCTATACGTCACGCGCCCAACTCAGCCCGCTGATGTTCGAAGGAACCCAATTCGGCGGAGCTTTGATGACAACTACCGAGGTCGAGAATTTTCCCGGCTTCCGCGAGGGAATCATGGGTCCCGCCCTCATGGATGAAATGCGCGAACAAGCGCTGCGGTTCGGCACCGATATCCGAACTGAAGACGTTGAGTCGGTCCAGCTTGACGGTGACATCAAGATAGTCAACGCCGGCGGAGTCGAGTACCGTGCACGCGCAGTGATCCTTGCGATGGGTGCGGCAGCGCGCTATCTGGGAGTCCCCGGTGAGGAACGCCTACTAGGACGCGGTGTCAGCGCTTGTGCAACATGCGACGGATTCTTTTTCCGCGATCAAGACATAGCCGTAGTCGGTGGCGGCGACTCCGCAATGGAGGAGGCGACATTCCTGACGCGCTTCGCGCGCAGTGTCACGGTCGTGCACCGCCGCGAAGAGTTCCGCGCGTCGAGAATCATGCTTGAACGCGCCAAAGCCAACGACAAGATCACTTTCGTCACGAACGCGAGAGTTGAGGAGGTGCTCGGTGAAAGCAGTGTCAGCGGGCTGCGCCTCGTGGACACAGTGACTGGTGACCAACGCGACCTCAGTGTCACGGGAATGTTCGTCGCGGTAGGCCATGATCCCCGGAGCGAACTCGTGCGTGGTCAAATCGACCTAGATGACGAGGGATACGTGCTCGTCCAGACGCCAACCACATACACGTCGCTGCCCGGCGTTTTCGCGGCAGGAGATCTTGTCGACCGCACCTACCGGCAGGCGATCACCGCTGCGGGGACCGGGTGTGCCGCCGCGATCGATGCCGAACGCTGGCTCGCAGAACACTCGAGCAGCGACGTTCGCCACGGTGAGAATGCTGAGCACACTGACAGCGCTGACTCGGCAATGGCTCTCACCTAAGCTCGCCCCAGAACACATCCAAGGAGTTGTCCACAATGTCCACCATCAACGTCACTGATGCCACGTTCGCCAGTGATGTCCTCCAGAGCGAGAAGCCGGTCCTGGTTGATTTCTGGGCGACATGGTGCGGGCCGTGCCGCATGGTTGCACCTGTGCTCGAGGAGATTTCGAAGGAGAAGGCCGACCAGCTAACGGTCGCTAAACTCGACATCGACGCGAATCCTTCAGTGCCGCGCGACTTTCAGATCCTGTCGATTCCCACGATGATTCTGTTCAAAGGTGGTGAGGCCGTGAAGCAGATCGTTGGTGCCAAATCAAAGGCCGCGCTGCTCAAGGAAATCGAAGACCTGATTTAGTCGTCACCTGCGCGGGTCAGAACCCTTTAAGATAGGAATGCCGCAGACCGATCGCTGGCGTGCCGGCAGGGGGCAGTCGTCCCACAGAAATCGCGAGGCATGTACGCCAGACCCGATCACGAGAGTGAGGCCCGCAGGATGCCATTTCTACAGCTCGGAGACTCTGGCTTAGATGTCGCCGAGGTGCGGGCGAAACTGATCAGCCTTGGCTTCCTTCACGACGACGATGATCTTGCGGAAGCCCGTACCGTCTTCGATTCAGCACTCGACACGGCGGTGCGCGGCTTCCAGCAAGAACGTGGACTTTTAGTCGACGGAATCGTCGGAAAGGCCACTCTGCGGGCGCTCCAGGAAGCCGGGTACCGCCTCGGCGCCCGCATCCTCGCCTACCACGTCTCAGCACCCCAATACGGTGATGACGTCGCAGCACTGCAAACGCGGCTTCAGGATCTCGGGTTCTACACGGGGCTGATTGACGGCTATTTCGGTCCCGAACTCCATACGGCGCTGAGCAGCTACCAGCGTGAGTTCGGTCTTGTTGTCGACGGGATCTGCGGCCCCGAAACACTACGCTCGCTAGAAATGCTGGGTGCACGGGTGACAGGCGGCTCACCTCACGCCATCCTGGCCGAAGAGGTAGTGCGGCAGTCCGGCCCTCAGCTACGCAACAAGCGCATCATTCTGGATCCTGCCCTGGGGGGTCGCAACCACGGGCTCACAGTGGCTGGTCCCTACGGCCAGATCACCGAAGCAGAGATCCTTTGGGACCTCGCTAATCGCCTCGAGGGCCGGATGGGCGCAACCGGCATGGAGACCTTCCTCTCCCGGCCGAAGCATAAGGACCCCTCGGTCGCGGACCGTGCCGCCATGGCGAACACTCTCAACGCTGATCTCATGATCTCGCTCCAATGTGGTCACAGCGATTCGCCGCTAGCCAGTGGTGTCGCCACTTTTCATTTCGGTGTACCGGATGGTTCGGAATCGATGATCGGTGCCGTGCTGGCTGGCTACGTGCAGCGCGAAATCGTTGCTCGCACTCAGCTTTTGGACTGCCGCTCACACGGCCGCACGTGGGACCTCTTGCGCATGACGAAGATGCCTACCGTTCAGATCGATGTTGGTTACATCACGAATGGCAGCGACGCTGCCCTATTGGCTGACCCCAAAATGCGCGACGTACTCGCAGAATCGATTGTCGTGGCTGTGAAGCGTCTCTACTTGCTTGGCAAGGATGATCAGCCGACAGGCACGTTCACATTCGCTGAACTTCTCGCGCATGAACTTGCGGTAGAAGGCAAACGCGACTGAAGACGTCGTAGGCCTCTACGGTGCGCCTGGTGGGGGAGGACCCGCCATCGACAGCGTCGAGGTTTCGAGCAATCGCATGAGGGCTGCCTCAACATCTGCCTTCCATCCGTGCGCACTATCGAGTTCGAGGCGGAACCGCGGATACTCGTGGTGCGGCGCAACAACAGTGAAATCCGCATCGAGCAACCTATCCGCTGAAATCATGCACGTCTCAGCGCGACAGTCGCCTGGATGATTGTGTACCTCCCCAGAGGCATGGGTACTACTCGGCTCGTCTCTGATATGTCCGAAGGCCTCAATCGCACGTACCCCGCGGCGGACTAGATCGGTGACCACTCCCCGGATGAGGAGCTCATCAAAGCCTTCCAATGCCGCTATACCGTCCAGGTACAGCGTCGTCAGAAGAACGGCGTCTGGACTGACAGGAGACGTGGGAAAGAGGCGTGCGCGGGGTACCACACCTGGAGGTGCGTAGACTGCACAGCCTGAAACTCGTGCCAGCGGTGCGTCGCCGCGATCGAGGTAAAGCAACTGCCCGCATGATCCCCAATTGAGTAGTACAGAGGAGACCCACGCTTCCTTTTCGAACTCCGCGTCGCAGAACGACTTCGATTCCAGAACAGCATCGGGATCCATCTCCCAGAAGATGCACCTGCGGGTATGGGGCGGCAGCTCCTTCAACGTGTCGAGCGTGAGGGGGACAACCCGTGTGGACACAGCGCTCGCTTTCTTCGATGTCCTCGCCCGACCGTTGGGTGGGTCGCGTTATAGCGGCGGCCCAGCGGGGGAGACTCGCTCTCCCGAACTAAGAATACCTGTCCCGAGGCTGCGGTTTTGCGAGCTTTCGCAGCCAAGAGCTGCATAATGTCGAAAGATCGCAGCTGTTGCACGCACTAAACAGGTCTGTAGACCCGGCAACGTCTAGGGACGAAGTTGTACACCCCTGGTTGGGGGAGGGGAGCCGGAAGTGGCCTCGCTCATGAGCGAGCGGATGATGGCTCTAATCCTCTGCCTGCATCAAGCTGACGATGCGCTGCAGGTCGTCGACCGACCCGAACTCGACCACGATCTTTCCCTTACGCTTCCCGAGGCTAACCGTCACCTTTGTGTCGAAGCTGTCTGACAGCCGATGTGCGAGGTCAGAAAGTTCCGGGGGCTGCTGGACTTTAGGACGCGGCGTTACCGCGTCCGGTGTGCCATTGCGTCTGTTCATGAGGGTCACGGCTTCTTCGGTGGCCCGCACAGACATCCCTTCAGCCACAATCCGCGCAGCGAGTTCCTCTTGGGCCTGGGCGCCGCCGTCGAGCCCTAGCAGCGCTCGCGCATGCCCCGCGGA
Source organism: Hoyosella sp. YIM 151337 (assembly GCF_026041215.1). Classification (GTDB taxonomy): domain Bacteria; phylum Actinomycetota; class Actinomycetes; order Mycobacteriales; family Mycobacteriaceae; genus Hoyosella. Next base: position 199,273 of record NZ_JAPEIQ010000030.1, on the reverse strand, counting down.
CAGGACACCCGCAGCGACGCGGCGCTGTACCGCAATTGGCAGCCGCAGAAGCCGGATCATATTCGTGACGACTGGCCGGGAGCGGCCCAGCTTCCCCGCAAGCTGATCGTGCGTTACACCGAACTCGTCGAGGAGCTGCTGATACGCCGCGGCCTCTTCAAGTGGATTCAGTTGAACCCGATGGATGTTCTCGAGCAACGCGTCTCGCAGCAGCGCGTCGTCTGCTGTTGCGCGAACAATCGCCGGTACGGTGGCCATCCCGAGTGAAATACTCGCGCGCCAACGGCGTTCGCCCATCACGAGCTGGTATCGACCGTGAAGCTCCCGAACGACGATCGGTTGCATCATGCCGAATTCCCGTACTGAGTGAATCAGCTCCTGCTGGGCCTCGTCGTCAAAGACCTGCCGCGGCTGTCGGGGGTTAGGATCGATCAGCGCCGGATTGATCTCGCGATATGTGGCAGCTGGTTCGCCATCTGCTGTTTCACGTGAAACTAGCCTGCGGTCGTGAGGGACCAATCTAGCGTTATCTGGCGATTGCCCAGTGAGAGCCGGGCGCGGGGACCGGTTGTCGCCGCCGATGATCACGTCTGCTGCGGCGTTACCCAGCTGAGGAGCGTTGGTTGGTCCGGTGGGGATCAACGCTGCGAGCCCACGGCCCAATCCGCCTTTGCGATTCTGGCTCATGCTTCCTCACTCATCCTCGCGGAGGTACTCATGATGGTGCGCGTTGCGAGTTCGCGACCGGCATCCAGATAGCTCATCGCTCCGCGCGATCCCGGGTCATACTCAATCACGGTCATGCCGTAACCGGGCGCTTCTGACACCTTGACACTGCGTGGAATCGCAGTCTTGAGAACGACATCACCGAAATGTTGCTTCACCTCAGTGGCGACTTGTTCCGCAAGTTTGGTGCGAGCGTCATACATGGTGAGGAGTATGGACGATACATGAAGCGCCGGGTTCAGATGCGCGCTAACGAGTTCGATGTTCCTCAGCAGCTGGCCTACACCCTCCAGCGCGTAATATTCGCACTGGATTGGAATGATGACCTCGGTAGCGCCGACCATTGCATTCAGGGTCAGGAGGCCGAGGGATGGCGGGCAGTCTATGAGGATATAGTCGAAAGCGAGGTCGGCAGCGTTAGCCTCATTTAGGGCCTCCTTTAAGCGCGATTCACGCCGTTCGATTGAGACGAGTTCAATTTCTGCGCCTGCGAGATCGATGGTGGCGGGCACACAAAAGAGGTTGGCGTTCAGAGGACAGGTCTGCATGGCGTCGCCAACAGAGATTTCCCCAATCAGCACCTCATAACTCGATGGCACTCCAGCGCGGTGGTCGACTCCCAACGCTGTACTCGCGTTGCCCTGCGGGTCAAGATCGATTACCAGCACCTTGAGACCGTGAACTGACAGTGCAGCCGCCAGATTTACGGTCGTGGTCGTTTTTCCTACGCCACCTTTCTGGTTAGCGACTGTCAGAATGCGCTGTGCGGCAGGGCGGGGGAGGTCGCCGGATGCGCCGTGGAGGACCCTGGTAGCTCGTTGCGCCGCGGCCGCAATTGGGCTGTCAGCAAGGATGTCGTCGATGGCGCTAGTCGACGTCGCACTTGTGAAGGTTGTATCCGCGAGGTTCAAACCGCCCCCGGTTTCACGTGAAACACTGCCAACGTGGTCAGTGGACATACTGACTACTTTCCCTTCCGACGTGATGGACGCTTACGGTGTCCGGACTTCTTGACGCGAACCACTGTTGTGGGAACTTCGAGGACATGTTCTCCGCAGCGCACGACATCGACGTCATCCGCACCAAGTGCTTTCAGACCGCGCATGTCACGAGCCACCTCGTCACCGGCGCTCTCACCCTTGATCGCGAGAGCGGTGCCCTCATCATGGAGTAGCGGCAACGACCATTTCATAAGCTGGAGGAGGGGTGCTACTGCTCGGGACGTCACCACGTCGGCGCCGCCAACCTCGGTGACAACCTCCTTCTGTTCCGCCCGGCCGCGAACCACGACGATGTCTAACTCAGTTTCTTCCAAGAAATCCAGCAAAAACTGGGTTCGGCGTAGCATCGGCTCGACAAGGTTGACCTTCAGGTCTGGACGCGCAATCGCGAGCGGGATGCCAGGCAGGCCGCCACCGCTACCGATGTCTATGGTCACGCTGTCTTCAGGTATCAACTCACCGATCGCCGCACTATTCAACAGGTGGCGGTCCCACAACCGATCAACCTCACGTGGGCCGATTACTCCGCGTACGACACCTTCTGTTGCGAGAAAATCATGGTATTTGACAGCAAGAGCTGTTCGTTCGCCGAAGATCGTGGCCACAGCAGCCTGGAGCTGTTCGGGGATTGGTTTCACGTGAAACATCCAGTGTCGGGTTAATGGGACGGGAACTACAACTGTGTAGTTCGAACCCAGTGTATGTGACGAGCAAGTGCCGTGCGAGACGCACCGCGCAAAGCCGCCACAGCCTGGCACCGGCCTTCGACGTCCGGATCACCTTTCGATCAGCAATATAGCCTGCGGGCCACAAGAAGCGGAGCGATCTGCCGTCACGTGACGAATTGTGGCCGGTGTGCGGGAACCGATCTATATCAGACAACGGGGACCGGTCTCATTCGACCGGTCCCCGTTGATTTCACCTAGAGGTGGATGTCAAGTTTAGTCCTTCAGTACAACCACCCGACGATTCGGTTCCTCGCCCTCGCTCTCGCTCTTGACCCCTTCCACCTGAGCGACCGCATCATGAACGATCTTCCGCTCAAATGGCGTCATCGGTTTGAGCGCTTCCTTAACTCCAGTGTTCTGAACCCTGCGAGCGACGGTCGCGCCTAGCGAGGCCAAATCACTGCGTCGGCGCGCGCGCCAGCCAGCCACGTCCAGCATTAACCGACTACGCCCGCCTGTGGACTGCTGTACTGCAAGTCGTGTGAGTTCCTGGAGCGCATCGAGCACTTCGCCATGACGACCGACGAGTTTGTTCAGATCCTCGCCGCCATCAATCGCGACAACAGCCCTGTCACCCTCGACGTCTAGGTCGATATCTCCGTCGTAATCAAGAATGTCGAGGAACTGTTCCAGATAGTCTCCGGCGATTTCGCCTTCCTCGACCAGTCGTTCTTCTAGATCGTCGCTGACCCCACCAGCGACCGCTGATTCGGCGTTAGTCACGTCGCCATCTCCTGACTTCTGCGGAGTCCACGCCTCCGCTCCCTACTACGTTGAGAAATTCAGCCCACGCTTAAGCCACGTGAAAGCATCAAAATTAGCGTCGGCGTTTACGCTTCCGCGCCTTAGGATTGCGTGCCCGATTCGGAGTGTTCGGTCGAGCCCCGGCTTGCGGCTTGCGGCGGTCAGCAGTGGGGGAGGAGCTTCCTTCTTCTACAGCAGATGCTCCGTCCTCCGATTCAGAGTCCGCGCCGTCGTTATCGGAGGCCGCCTTACGTCCAGCAGCGCCAGGTTTGGCTCCGGGGCGAGGTGCGTAACTGTCGCGGCGCTCGATAGCTTCTTGACGCTTTTGTTCTTCCTCAGCGTCGATCGCCTTATACACAATCTTCTGCTGCAGCAAGGTCCACGCGTTGTTTGCTACCCAGTAGAGAAGAATCGCAACAGGAAGAAATGGACCACCAACCAGCACACCGATCGGGAATACATAGAGCGCGAGGCGATTCATGATCGCGGTCTGCGGCTGATCTGCGACAGCAGCCGACTGTCGCGACACCGAGTGCTTCGCGTTCAGGTGAGTAGCAATCGACGCGACGATCATCAAAGGAACCGCGACGAATCCGATGGCGACACGGCTCGGCGGGGATGCCGTCAGGGTCGAGGCCTCGAACGCGCTGAATACGTCGTCTCCGTGCGCAATCGCCGCGGAGAGCGGGGCACCGAACAGCCGCGCGTCAAGGAATGACCGCACATCGTCAACGCTAAAGACATAGTTTCCGAGATTCGCATTCAACTCGGGATCGAGGTGGAGCCGGCCCGGGCCGTACCCGCCCGTTCTATTGAATGACATCAGCACGTGATACAGGCCGATGAAGACAGGGACCTGGGCCAGCATCGGAAGACAGCCCAGCAGCGGGTTAAAACCGTGCTCTTTCTGCAGTTTCTGCATCTCGAGCGCCATCCGCTGGCGATCTTTACCGTACTTCTTACGGAGTGCTTTGATCTGCGGTTGCAGCTCCTGCATCTTCCGCGTCGTACGCACCTGCTTCACGAAAGGCTTGTACAACAGAGCACGAATCGTGAAGACGAGGAAGATTACCGACAGTGCCCACGTAATACCGTTGTCCGGACCGAGCCCTGGAATGAAGCCGAAGACTGTGTGCCAGAACCAGAGAATTCCGGATACGGGATAGTAGATGAAATTGAGCACTGGTCTAGGCACTCCTCGTCACTTCGTCACGCGCCGCCGCATCGCGGGCAGTGGCATGACCATCGGTCGTCTCACGTTCCGGCACAGGATCCCATCCACCCGGATGCCAAGGGCCACATTTCCCAAGCCGGAAAACTGCTAACGCGCCGCCTTTGAAGGCGCCATGCTGCAGCACGGCCTCGGCCGCGTATTCACTACATGTCGGTGTGAACCGGCATGAGGGGAGTCGATAAGGGGAAATCCACTTTTGATAGAAGCGCACCAAACGTAGCAAAAGGCGGGCGGGCAGTGCGCGCATGCGGCCCAAAAGTTTTGTTGCTGCAGCCGGTTCGCAATCAGAAGTGGTCACCGGGCACCTGCCAGCGCGTTCACTTTCGTCAACGCGCGCTCGGCTTGCCGGGATATTTCGCGCACCGAGGCTCTCTTCGCGCCCGGGAGTGCGCGTACCACGACATCCACGTCCGGATCCACATCGCGGCAAACACAACTCATCGCGTGCCGCAATACGCGCGACACGCGATGCCTCTCGACTGCGTTTCCGACCGACTTACTCACTATGAGTCCGAATCGTGGCCCCCCGGTGCGCACAAGTTGGTTGTCGCCGACCCGGAAGATGTATAGCACGATATCTCGCTGGCCGACCTTAGTCCCTCGGCGAACTGTTTCTGTGAACTCACGATGCGATCGCAGCCGGTTCGCCGGTGGCAACACCTGAGCTACTCGCGGAAGTTACACCGCTAGTTCAGCGCGACCCTTGCGGCGACGTGACGAGATAATCGCCCGGCCAGCACGCGTGCGCATCCGGAGCCGGAAGCCGTGAACACGCGCGCGACGCCGGTTGTTCGGCTGAAACGTCCGCTTGCCCTTCGCCACGGTCAACACTCCTAAAAATCGTGATTGCATCGCTCGATGCAACAAGTCTTGTAACGTCTGGTGACTGCACGAGACTACTCACCTCGCGAGCGCCGGTCAAACTGAGCATCCGCTCACATACCGAGGCAAGCACAATTGTCGAGCACGGTCGGCGACTCTTGTCCAATCTATCGCGGCTGAGCAGCAAGTATTTGGAAAACGTTGCAAGGGCGCGCTTGATGTTGTTAGCGTCTCGGATCACATGCTCTTTGCGGCCAGTGGTCCAACAGATGACAACTGCCCAACGGGCCCGGAAACTGAACACACGTGGACCTCGACAACCAGGCGCGCGCAGAGCAAGCTGCTGCGTGTAGGGTCGGGGTTCATCTATAGTTCTCCACACCTGTGGATAACTGTGTGGACAGTTGGGCTCCCCAATGTTTGGGGAGCAGTTTCGGTCAGTCGTTCGGACGTTGAAGCCAGTGCAGTCAGGACGGCGGGGGACGGACAACGAACGAACGTACGCGGGCAGTCGACGGAGCAGCGGAGGGGTTACGCGGTGGAGAATGATCCACGTGCTCTCGCGGACATCTGGATGAAGGTGGTTGAGGAGCTCGCCACCGGAGCATCCACAGAAGGTCCCGCACGAATTCTCAGCCGGAAAGATCGAGCACTCCTGCCACTGGTTAAGCCCCTAGACATCTCTAACGGCTTCGCACTCCTCGCCGCACCAACAGCGTTCGCGAAAAAAGCAATCGAAAGCAGCTTGCGCGAGCCGATCACCGATTCACTGAGCCGGCACCTAGGCGAACCAGTTGAACTCGCCGTGCGCATCGCAGCATCATCGGACATAGCTCCGGTGTTGACTGAGCCCGCAGCTGCAACTGACGGAAGCGGTTTCACGGCGCCAGACACAGACTTTGACTTCCGTGAGACTGTTGCTGGCAATGGATTTGCGGAAAGTGCCCAAACAGAACACAACCCAGATGACTCCTCGCTGGGTTTTGGAAACGACACGTTCGATACTGACACCATCGATAGCGCCTCCGCCGGCTGGCCGAATTACTTCAGCCAGACGCCGCGGCCGCCGCGGACAGTGTCAGCGAAATCCAGCCTCAATCCGAAATACACCTTCGACACATTCGTCATCGGTGCGTCCAACAGATTCGCGCATGCGGCGGCTGTTGCAATCGCCGAAGCTCCCGCGCGGGCTTACAACCCACTGTTCATATGGGGTGAGTCAGGGCTGGGAAAGACGCATCTCCTGCACGCGACCGGGCACTATGCTCAGCGGTTGTTTCCCGGCATGCGTGTGAAGTACGTGTCCACCGAAGAGTTCACCAACGACTTCATCAATAGCTTGCGTGACGACCGTCGCGTCGCTTTTAAGCGCCGCTACCGCGAAATTGATCTCCTGCTCATCGATGACATCCAGTTCATCGAGAACAAAGAGGGTATCCAGGAGGAGTTCTTCCACACCTTCAATACTCTCCACAACGCGAACAAACAGATCCTCATCTCTTCAGACCGGCCACCGAAGCAACTTGCGACGCTTGAGGAGCGGCTTCGCACACGCTTCGAGTGGGGCCTCATCACTGATGTTCAACCACCTGAACTTGAGACGCGAATTGCTATTCTCAGCAAAAAAGCCCAGATGGACCGCCTCGATGTACCCGACGATGTGCTCGCGTTCATCGCTAGCCGGGTTGAACGCAACATCCGGGAGCTCGAAGGTGCGCTGATCCGCGTGACCGCATTCGCATCGCTTAATCGGCAGGCAATCGATCTGCATCTCGCTGAGGTCGTACTGCGCGATCTTGCACCAGATTCGCGGACGCTTGAAATCACCGCGGCCACGATCATGTCTACAGTCGCCGAATATCTCAGTATCAGCGTGGATGAACTCTGCGGACCCGGCCGAACTCGTTCGGTCGCCCAGGCCCGGCAAATCGCCATGTATCTGTGTCGCGAACTGACTGATCTGTCGCTGCCCAAAATCGGCCAGGCCTTCGGGCGCGACCACACAACCGTAATGCACGCCGACCGCAAGGTCCGGGCGGATATGGCCAACAGCCGGCGCGTGTACGAACAGGTTCAAGAACTCACCGCTCGCATCAGGCAGCGGTCGAAGATTTGATCTGCATTTTATCGCTACGCCCCGGGCGCTTTTGAAGCCCTTTTGTGCAGCTCACAGTGACGGCAAGCCGGCACCGCGTGCCCTTGTGGATTAATTCGGCATCCCTGGTCACCTCCAAGCCACACAGAACCTCACTTCGTCGCAATACTGACGGCGTATTTGCGGCCCACCCGTTCGGGATATGTCGTTGAGCACGACACACCTGGGCGACACGCCGGCGTAAAGTAGTACTCTCGTACCAGAATGTTGCCTGATACTGTCCGCATATGGCTGTGGATAGCCGTGTGGATAACTCAAAACTCTTGTGTGTAAGCCGGCCTTTTGTCCCCAAGCTCCCCAGCAATCCACAGCCGCGCTCGAGTTGTGCACCAGTCATCAACGTGTTAGTCCCCAGCAAGCGATGCGGCGCTAGCTGGGCGCTTGCGTGAGTATCCACAGAATCCACACCACCTACTACTACTGCTTTGATCTCTTAAGAGAGAAAAGATAAAAAGCAGGGTCTGTGGAAGAGTCCGTTGTGCATGCCTCGACGGCGCTACAGACCACTCCGATGAGCATCGGTACACCCACCGGACAGCGACGAGGTAACCCGTTACAGTGGGGATCCGATGCTCTACTGTTGTGGGGCATCGCCTGCGCCGGCCGGCTTTCGCTGGCTGCCTGGCAGTTGCGAGTGCACCACAATTGCGGTGGCCCTTCTTGAGCGGTGAGAGGACACGTCGAGCCCATGGAGCTTGCGAACCTGAAGTTTCGCGTCGCCCGCGACGATTTCGCTGATGCAGTCAGCTGGGTTGCCCGAAACCTTCCGAGCCGGCCCGCGGTGCCTGTCCTGGGTGGTGTGCTGCTCGATGCGTCAGAGTCCGGTTTGACGATATCCGGATTCGATTACGAAACTTCCGCTCAGATCACCATTCCGGCTGAAATCGCAGGTGCGGGCCGGGCCCTGGTGTCGGGCCGGCTCCTCGCCGACATCACTAAAGCGCTACCCGCCCGGCCTGTCGATGTTGATGCCGACGGCGCGCGTGTTCACATTGTTTGTGGGAATGCCAAGTTCAGCTTGCCCACGATGCCAGTTGAAGACTATCCGCAGCTTCCTGTGGTGCCGGAGCTGACGGGTTCACTTACCGCAGATGTTTTCACCGAGTCCATCAGCCAGGTTGCAGTCGCTGCCGGCCGGGATGACACGTTGCCAATGCTCACGGGTATTCGTGTCGAAATCTCAGGTGACACGGTGGTTCTTGCGGCGACAGACCGGTTCCGGCTGGCGGTCCGAACTATCACATGGCAGCCCGAACAAGCGAGCACTGAAACGGCAGTCCTCGTGCCGGCAAAGACACTTTCGGAGGCCGGAAAAACGCTCGGAAGCGGGAATTCGCAGGTGCAACTTGCACTAGGCGCCGGCTCTACGCTTGCCGCAGAGGGATTGATCGGAGTGCTGGGCTCCGGCCGTCAAACAACGTCTCGGCTGCTTGACGCAGAGTTTCCGAAATTCCGCCAGTTGCTGCCGGCATCACACACCGCTCTTGCGGTGGTTGAGATCGCACCGCTGGTCGACGCCATCAAGCGTGTGGCTCTGCTCGCTGAACGCGGCGCCCAGGTCCGGCTGGACTTTTCTGAAGACGGCGTCCAGCTTTCTGCGGGCGGTGATGACGCGGGTAAGGCTGAGGAATCCTTGCCGGTCGAGTTCATCGGAACACCGCTCGTCATTGCCTTTAATCCGGCTTACCTGCTCGATGGGCTGAACGCGCTCCACACAGAAAAGGCAGTTCTGGGATTTACACTCCCAAGTCGACCGGCCGTTCTGAAGCCGGCGCCGGCTGATTTCGAGCCACCGGCCGAGGCTGATGGTGCGTACCCAGCTGTAGAGAGCGACTACACGTACTTGCTGATGCCAGTCCGTTTGCCGGGGTGACAGCCTCTTGTTCGTTCGCCATCTCGCGCTGCGCAGCTTTCGGTCGTGGTATGACGTCACCCTTGACCTGACGCCGGGATGCACGGTATTCCTCGGCCCGAACGGTCACGGTAAGACGAACCTGCTCGAAGCTATCCACTATTTGTCAGCGCTTGGTTCGCACCGGGTCGCCACCGATCAGCCCCTGATTCAGGAGGGATGTGACGCGGCCCGGATAACGGGCATCGCCGTGAATGCGGGCCGTGAGTTGCGTGTCGACGTCGAACTGCACGCCGGGCGGGCGAACAAGGCAAAGGTTAATCAGGCGCCGGTGCGCCGGCCCCGGGAGATCCTGGGCATCGTGCAATCGGTACTGTTCGCGCCGGAGGACTTGAGTCTGGTAAAGGGCGATCCCGGGGAGCGCCGGCGATTCATCGATGAGCTTCTCGTGACCCGCCGGCCGCAGCTCGCCGCCGTGCGCGCTGACTATGACCGGATCCTCCGACAACGCTCAGCGTTGCTGAAAAGCCTGGGCGCCAGCCGCGGTCGCAAGTTAGATTCCAGTGCCCTCACCACGCTTGAGGTGTGGGACGGCCACCTCGCTGAAACAGGATCAGAACTCCTGGAGGCCAGGCTGGCATTGATCCACGAACTTCAGCCCTTCGTCACCGATTCGTATGCGGGTATCGCGCCCGGATCTCGGCCAGCGATAATCGAGTATCGATGCAGCCTCGGTGACGAAGCTCTTGGTCAGGTGGCCGGTGATCGGGCTGGGTTGGCAGATAAGATTGTCGCGGTGTTGCGCGCGAATCGCGACCGTGAGCTCGACCGCGGCGTGTGCTTGGTAGGCCCGCACCGAGATGATCTCGAATTGCGGTTGGGGGAGCAGCCGGCCAAGGGGTATGCGAGCCACGGTGAAAGTTGGTCATTTGCCCTTGCACTCCGATTGGGCTCGTTCGGCCTCCTGCGCGCGGATGGTACTGATCCAGTGCTTCTTCTCGATGACGTTTTCGCGGAACTCGACACCAAACGACGTGAGGCGCTGGCGCGCCATGCTGCCGGAGCGGAGCAAGTGCTGATCACGGCAGCGGTCGAAGATGATGTCCCGGCCGTGCTCGCGGCCAGTGTCCGTGGTGTCCGTGCTGAAATGTCAGACCCTGGCGATAACGTCGTGCGTCGGGTATCACGACTCTCAGATTGGAGCCGTAGTGAGCGAGTCTGAGTCGCAGCCGGAGGCGGGTCAGCTGCGCGGGATTGACCTGGTCAAGAAGGTCCTCGAGGATGCGAGGGCACGTTCAGGAAGTACCCGCGCGGTTGCCCAGTTCGGTGGATCGAGCCGTGCCCAGGCTCCTGTCCCGCGGCGACGTTCGGCTCGCCGCAGCTGGTCAGGACCACGACCTGATGAACGAGATCCGCAACTTTTCGGCCAGTTGGCTGGTTCGATCGCGAAGCGCCGGGGCTGGACTGAGCGGGTTTCCTCCGGAACTGTACTCGGGCGCTGGGAGGCTGTCGTTGGCTCAGACATCGCGAGTCACGCCACTCCGCGTGCCCTCGAACACGGTGTTCTCACCGTCCAGGCGGAGTCCACAGCATGGGCGACGCAATTGCGCTATATGCAAGGGCAAATTCTGGCCCGGATTGCCGCAGCAGTGGGCGACGGAGTTGTCACGAAGCTGAAGATCCTCGCTCCGGCTGCGCCTAGCTGGCGTAAGGGGGAATTGCATATCCGTGGCCGCGGGCCGCGCGATACCTACGGCTAGAACCGTGTCAACTCGGCTGAATCATAAGTTAGTGCTGTTGGCAGCACGCCGCTTCAGCACAGGAACAGGGCTTTTCCGCTCTGACCGACTAAGATAGTTAATTGATCATCCGCCACTCCCGGCCCGCTTGCGGGGCGGTACTGATTCTGTAGAAGGAGAGCTACCAACCCGTGGCTGCTCAGAAGTCCGGAAAGAGAAGTGGCGCCCAGACAGATTATGGTGCGTCGTCCATTACCGTCCTCGAGGGCCTCGAGGCGGTACGCAAGCGCCCCGGTATGTATATCGGGTCGACTGGTGAGCGCGGGCTGCACCATCTGATATGGGAGGTCGTAGACAACTCCGTCGATGAGGCGATGGCCGGTCACGCGACGGAAGTCCACGTTCGGCTCCTAGAAGACGGTGGCGTGGAAGTGCGCGACGACGGTCGCGGTATTCCCGTCGAGATGCACGCCATGGGCCGGCCCACGGTGGAGGTTGTCCTTACTCAGCTGCATGCCGGTGGAAAGTTCGATTCCGACGCGTACGCTGTTTCCGGCGGTCTGCATGGCGTCGGCATTTCTGTCGTCAACGCTCTGTCCACACGCCTCGAAGTCGAGATCGACCGCGATGGCAACCACTGGACACAGGACTACAACTATTCGGTACCTAGTCCGCTGGACAACGCTGGAGCGTCCACTCGCACGGGCACGGTCGTCCGCTTTTGGGCGGATCCGGACATCTTTGAAACGACGGAGTACAACTTCGAAACGGTGTCGCGCCGGCTTCAGGAAATGGCCTTCCTGAATAAGGGCCTGACAATCGTTCTTGTCGACGAACGTGTTAGTGCTTCTGAAGTGACGGACGAAGTCGTGAGTGAGACGGCTGAACCCGTGAAGCACCATGAGGAGGGCGAACCGCCGCCGCAGCCTGAGCACAAAGTCAAGAAGCGGGTGTACCACTATCCCGGTGGGCTGCAGGACTTTGTCAAGCACCTGAATCGTACGAAGCAGCCAATCCACGGCACCGTAATCGGCTTCAGTGCCTCCGGGTCTGGACACGAGCTTGAAGTAGCCATGCAGTGGAACAACGGCTATTCGGAATCGGTGCACACCTTCGCGAACACGATCAACACGCATGAAGGCGGCACCCACGAAGAAGGGTTCCGGGCGGCACTCACCACGGTGGTGAACAAGTATGCGCGTGACAAGAAGCTGTTGAAAGAGAAGGAAAACAACCTGACCGGCGACGATATCCGGGAAGGTCTCGCAGCAATCGTCAGCGTGAAGGTCGGGGAACCACAGTTCGAGGGTCAAACAAAGACCAAACTCGGCAACACCGAGGTTCGATCGTTCGTTCAGAAGACCTGCAACGAGCACCTTGCGCACTGGCTTGAGGCGAATCCGACTGAGGCGAAGATCATCGTGTCGAAGGCGGTTTCCTCCGCACAGGCGCGGATGGCTGCCCGGAAAGCGCGCGAGCTGGTACGACGGAAGAGCGCAACTGATCTTGGCGGGTTGCCAGGAAAGCTTGCTGATTGCCGTTCTAAGGATCCCGGTAAGTCGGAAATCTACATCGTGGAAGGTGACTCCGCCGGCGGCTCTGCGAAGTCGGGCCGTGACTCGATGTACCAGGCAATCTTGCCGATCCGGGGCAAGATCATCAACGTCGAGAAGTCGCGCATCGACAAGGTGTTGAAGAACAACGAAGTGCAAGCGATCATCACTGCGTTCGGCACAGGCATCCACGATGAGTTCGACATCGCGAAGCTGCGGTACCACAAGATTGTGCTGATGGCCGATGCAGATGTCGATGGGCAGCACATCTCCACGTTGCTGTTGACCTTGCTATTCAGGTTTATGCGGCCGCTCGTTGAGCAGGGCCACGTTTATCTCGCGCAACCACCGCTGTACAAGCTGAAATGGCAGCGTAGCGAGCCTGAGTTCGCCTATTCGGACCGGGAACGGGATGGTTTGCTGAAAGCCGGCCTCGAAGCGGGCAAGAAGATCAACAAGGACGACGGCATCCAGCGCTACAAGGGTCTGGGTGAGATGAATCCAAAGGAACTGTGGGAGACCACAATGGACCCGACAGTCCGGGTGTTGCGGCAGGTCACCCTTGATGACGCTGCTGCTGCGGACGAACTGTTCTCGATCCTGATGGGTGAGGATGTCGCGGCGCGCCGCAGCTTTATCACCCGAAATGCGAAGGATGTCCGCTTCTTGGACGTTTAGCTGTAGCTGGTCGGCTCGGGGCGCCTCCGCCGCCAATCTGACCAGCGCCGATACGCTAACGTCAGCACCTGTGAGCTGGCCCTGCGCAGCACAGTGAAGTGCAGCGCTATGCGCAAGGCGGCTCCAAGAAACAAAGAAGGATTTGATGACCGACACCACGTTGCCACCGGATAGCGGCGCCGGCGATCGCATTGAGCCTGTCGATATCCAGCAGGAAATGCAGCGCAGCTACATCGACTACGCGATGAGCGTGATCGTCGGGCGTGCATTGCCAGAGGTGCGTGACGGACTCAAACCGGTGCACCGCCGCATCCTTTATGCGATGTACGACAATGGCTACCGGCCCGAACGCAGCTACGTGAAGTCAGCACGTCCCGTGTCTGACACGATGGGCAACTATCACCCACACGGCGACGCCGCGATCTACGACACGCTCGTCCGAATGGCACAACCGTGGTCAATGCGGTATCCGTTGGTGGACGGCCAGGGTAACTTCGGCAGCCGCGGTAATGACGGTGCAGCAGCCATGCGGTACACGGAGTGCAAACTCACTCCGCTCGCTATGGAAATGCTCCGCGATATCGACAAGGAAACTGTCGATTTTGCGCCGAACTACGACGGTAAGTCCCAGGAACCGACGGTACTGCCAAGCCGGATACCGAACCTGCTGATGAATGGTTCAGGCGGCATCGCGGTCGGTATGGCGACGAACATTCCGCCGCACAATCTGCGTGAACTGGCCGATGCCATCTTTTGGTGCCTTGAGCACCACGAAGCGGATGAGGAATCGACCCTCGAAGCCGCTATGGAACGGGTCAAGGGGCCGGACTTCCCCACGTCTGGTCTCATCGTCGGCACGCAAGGAATCAAGGATGCGTACACGACAGGTCGCGGATCGATCCGGATGCGCGGTGTCACGGAAATCGAAGAAGATAACCGCGGCCGGACAACAATCGTCATCACTGAGCTGCCATATCAGGTCAATACCGACAACTTCATCAACGCGATCGCCGAACAGGTCAAAGATGGAAAGCTTGCCGGCATCGCCGATATCCATGATGAGTCGTCTGACCGGGTTGGGCTGAGAATCGTCGTCACAGTCAAGCGTGACGCAGTTGCCAAGGTCGTACTCAACAACCTGTACAAGCACACTCAACTTCAAACCAGCTTCGGCGCGAACATGCTATCGATCGTTGAGGGTGTACCGCGCACATTGCGCCTGGATCAGATGCTCCGGCTCTACGTCGCACACCAGATCGACGTTATTGTCCGCCGCACCCAATATCTGTTGCGTAAGGCCGAAGAGCGTGCGCACATACTGCGTGGCCTGGTCAAGGCACTCGACGCGCTAGATGAGGTCATCGCCCTCATCCGGCGATCACAGACGGTGGACATCGCGCGCGAAGGCTTGATGGAGCTACTCGACGTCGATGAGATTCAGGCCGATGCCATTCTCGCGATGCAGTTGCGCCGGCTCGCAGCGCTCGAGCGCCAGAAGATTGTCGACGAACTCGCGGAAATTGAACGTGAGATCGAAGACCTCAAAGACATTCTGGCGAAGCCGGAGCGTCAGCGCAGAATTGTGCATGACGAACTCGCTGAGGTTGTCGAAAAGTTCGGTGATGACCGCAGAACCCAGATCATCGCCGGTGACGGCGGTGATGTTTCCGATGAGGACCTCATTGCCCGTGAGGATGTAGTCGTCACCATCACGGAGACCGGTTACGCGAAACGGACCAAAACGGATCTTTATCGTTCGCAGCGCCGCGGGGGAAAGGGCGTCAAGGGCGCGGACCTCAAACAAGACGACATGGTCCGGCATTTCTTCGTCACGTCAACCCACGACTGGATCTTGTTCTTCACGACAAAAGGCAGGGTTTACCGGGTCAAGGCGTACGAACTGCCGGAAATGAGCAGAACTGCGCGCGGCCAGCACGTGGCAAACTTGCTCGCCTTCCAGCCGGGTGAGCACATCGCTTCGATCATCGTCATTAAGGGTTATGAAGACGCGCCGTATCTTGTTCTCGCGACCCGTAACGGATTGGTGAAAAAGTCGCGCCTCGCAGACTTTGATTCCAACCGTAGCGGCGGCATAGTTGCCATCAACCTGCGTGAAAACGACGAACTCGTCGGCGCGGTGCTGTGCTCCTCCGAGGACGATTTGATTCTTGTGTCCAGCAAAGGCCAAGCGATTCGCTTCGCCGCGACGGACGAGGCTCTGCGGCCGATGGGCCGCGCTACCTCGGGTGTACAAGGTATGCGCTTTAACACCGACGATCAGCTGTTGTCACTCAATCTGGTGCAGGACGACATGTTCCTACTGGTGGCGACATCCGGCGGATACGCGAAGCGCACTCCCCTCGACGAATACCCAACGCAAAACCGCGGCGGTAAAGGCGTTCTGACAATTCAGTTTGACGCCCGGCGCGGACACCTAGTCGGGGCGATCATCGTTGACATGAAGGACGAGTTGTACGCCATCACTTCCGGGGGTGGCATCATTCGAACCGCTGCCAGCCAAGTGCGCAAAGCTGGACGTCAAACCAAGGGCGTGCGCTTGATGAATCTGGGTGAGGGTGACAGTCTGCTTGCCATCGCCCGGAACGCGGACGAGCCAGAAGAAACCAACCCATCAGAGGAGTCCTGAGTGGCAGCCTCAGACCACACCACCGAGAACAAGCCTGACAGCACCGCAACCAAGAGTGGACAGTCAGCGTCAACGGAGAAGGCGAAGACGGCGCCGCCCCGGCGGCGTCCGCCAGTGACGGTCACAGCGAAGCCCACCCAGGCTGGTTTGCGCGCTAGCGTGCAAATCCGGGAGATTGATCCATGGTCGACACTGAAACTCTCCGCCATCATTTCGGCGGCTCTGTTCTTGGTGTGGATGATTGCGGTCGGCACCCTCTACCTGGTGCTCGAGTTCATGAATGTCTGGGACCGTCTCAACAGCGCGTTCCTGGACCTCGTGGATGAGGGCTCGACGGGCGAGATCATCAGTGCTGGCCAAGTGTTCGGCTGGACGGCGGCGATCGGGTTCATCAATATGATCCTTTTCACCGCCCTGCTGACACTGGCATCGTTCATCTACAACCTGTCATCCGACCTGGTCGGTGGCGTCGAGGTGACGCTCGCCGACCGCGACTGACGACCTACCCTCGACTCGGGATGAGAGATCGCTGAACTGCTGTTTTGGTACTTTGCGGCGCAGTAGGGTAGTCTCGCTTCTCGGTTCAAGGGCCTATAGCTCAGGCGGTTAGAGCGCTTCCCTGATAAGGAAGAGGTCGGAGGTTCAAGTCCTCCTAGGCCCACTCCCGGTAAGGTTCTCGATATGCGTATTATCAAGATCCTCGCCGCGGCAGGCATCGGAATAGCCGTGGGGCTTGGCATCGTTAAGCTTGTCAAAACCCGCACCGGTGAATTCGAGTCTGAAACTTGGCACACCCTGCCTTTCGGGGGGGTCGCCAGCAACAATGAGGGGCCTTAGCTCAATTGGTAGAGCACCGCCTTTGCAAGGCGGGGGTTAGGGGTTCGATTCCCCTAGGCTCCACAACATCTTTTTTGACGCCCCGGCCATTCGCCGGGGCGTTTTTCGTTGAGCGGTTGACAGATGCCCGCACGCTGGGAATCTGTCCCAGCCGTGCACTGGGCAAATTCCCAAAAGAGGGCGGATTTGATCGTCAGATGCGCCACTCGCGCGGTGGACACTTGGGCCCGATTAGGCGGTGGGGTAACAGGGTAGCCACCTGAGACTTATCTCAGCAGACTTACCAGGAGGTCGCCGCCCATGACCACCGCTCGACTATTTGACACTCACCCTGGACTCACCCAAGCAGCGGGCTCGCGTGACGTGTTTGCCGCGTGTATCGAAGCATGTGAACAGTGCGCAGCCGCATGTACATCGTGTGCCGACGCCTGTCTCGCCGAGCCAGGTATTGCGCACCTCGCTGACTGTATCGGTTCCAACCTCAATTGTGCGGATATATGTGCGACAACCGCTCGCATAGTGGCCCGGCAGCAGGGGGCAAGCAAAACCGTGACGCTTTCGCTGGCCGAGCTGTGTGCTGAGGTCTGCCGTTCGTGCGCTGACCATTGCGAGCAGCATGCCGATTCATACGAGCATTGCAGGATCTGCGCAGAGATATGCCGACGCTGCGAAAACGCTTGTCGCGAACTGGCCCGAGAGCTGGGTTAAACGCGCAACACCGGCCACAAGGTGACTGGGCTCCCGCGTGTGGAACGATATCGTGAACGGAACGACGCTGGGAGTTGTCACCTGTGAAGTCACGTTCTGCGGTGCTATCCGCGATGGGGTTGCCGCGCCCATTCGGTGAATCGGAGCCACTGCACATTATGAGTCTCGACCTCGCAGAGCCGGGGCCCGATGAGGTGCTCGTACGTATCGATGCTGCTGGGGTCTGTCACTCGGATCTATCCGTCCTCACCGGTCAGCGACCGCGCCCCATGCCTATGGCTATCGGCCACGAGGCAGCCGGCAGCGTTCTACGTACTGGTAACAACGTCGACGAGATCTTGCCGGGAGATCACGTCGTTCTGGCGTTTATGCCGCATTGCGGGGCCTGTACCAACTGTCGAGCTGGCCGGACCACCCTGTGCACGCCGGGGGCTGTTGCGAACCGGGATGGCTGTCTTCTTGGTGGAAACCGCCGCCTAAGCACCTCGGACGGGCCTGTCAATCACCACCTTGGCGTCTCGGCATTCAGTGAGTACGCGGTCGTTCACCGGTCATCCGCGGTAGTGATCGACCGTGACATACCGTTTGATATCGCTGCAGTGTTCGGTTGCGCGATGCTGACGGGGGCCGGCGCGGTGTGGAACACAGCCGGCATGCAACCCGGTGATAGTGCGTGCGTCATTGGCCTCGGCGGCGTAGGGCTCGCCGCAGTGATGGGAGGCGTGGTGGCAGGCGCCAGCACGCTGGTTGCAATCGACCCCGTTGAATCGAAACGTGAGTTGGCGCTGCAACTCGGCGCGACGCATGCATGCCACCCGGAGGATGCCGCTGAGGTTGTCAGTCGAGCGACCGAAGGTGGTGTCCGGTGGGCGATAGAAGCTGCCGGCGTGGTATCCGCCATAGAGCAGGCCTTTTCGCTGCTGGCTCGCGGTGGTGCCGTCGTATCCGTGGGACTGCCCGCGCCAGATGCTGTCCTCTCGTTACCAGCCGTCGCATTCGTAGCCGATGCCAAGAGTCTCATAGGGTCCTATATGGGGTCTTGCGAGCCGCAGCGCGATATCCCGAAGATGGTGGCGCTCTGGCGAGAAGGGAAGCTGCCCGTGGAGAAACTTGTTGACGGCCGCTACCCGCTGCGCGAGGTCAACGCGGCAATGGATCGTCTCGCGGAGGGCGTTGCAGTGCGACAGATCCTGCTTCCACATGGGGAGGAACGGGCGTGACCCTGCCAGATCCCGCGCACTACCGTGTGCTGTGGCCAATGGACACGCGCTGGTCAGACAATGATCACTACGGTCACGTTAACAACGTTGTGTACTACTCCTACTTCGACACTGCGGTGAACGCCTGGCTCATCGATGCCACTGGTGAGGACATCCGAAGGCTGTCGGCGATTGGTATTGTGGCGGAAACGTCTTGCCGGTACCACGCGGAACTGTCGTTCCCCGACCGGATTCAGGTGGGGATTGCCTGTGAGCGTCTCGGTAACCGCAGCATCACCTATCACCTGGCAATTTTTCGGATGAGCGGCGCCGGGCTCATCCCGGCGGCAGCGGGCCGCTTCGTCCACGTCTACGTTGACTCGGATACGCGCAAAGCCGTTGCGATCCCGGATGTCATACGCGCGGCGGTGGCAGAGCAGCTGACCAGCTGACGTTTCACGTGGAACGATGCGCCTGATCGTGGGCATGACCGGGCGGACAACGATCATCTGCCCGAGCCATGCCCACTGCGCTTTTACGCGTCTTTGCCCTGCGTAGCGGGCTGGGTTTCAATAATCTCGTCGGCTTCGATCACCGTCGCCCCGGCGTGCGCCGATGCGGGCTCTTGGGGGCCTGATGATTGGGGCTCCGGGGCAGCGCTCCCTGCGGCTTCAGGACTCTCAGCAGTGTCAGCTTTGCGGTCCGCCCACCATTCACGGAAGGTGCGGCGGCGTTCTCGGCGCCGATGCCGTGGGGCAGCGATCACCACGGTGGAGGTTTGCATAGGCGCAGCGGCGGTGCCTCCCGCCGCTGGTTGCGGCTGGGCTGCGGCGGCGGGTTTGGCGGTCTCGAGCATGCGGAGCGCCGTGCGCAGATCGGATACCCGTTCGAGCCGTTCCTGAGCAAGCTGTTCCGCAGCCGCCCTGCGCGCTGCTTCACTTTCTGCCCGTGTCTTCGCCACGACTAGTTCGGTCTCGAGCTCATGCACTCGGGCCGTGAGTTTGACCACGTTCGGCGAATTGCCTGCGGGATCCTTGTTGTCGTCGTTGTCGTCTTTGGCTGGTTCGTCAGGCGGGGCAGGGCGGTCGGGCTTGAACCCAGCGGCGAGAAGATCCTCGAGCGGAATTTGCCAACCATCTTCGGTCTTGACTGCACCCGGCAGTTTGCCGCCGTCTAGCGCACGCTGAATGGTTGCTCGGCCCACTCCGCATCGGCGCGCGGCTTCGGAAGCTGACCAGCGCGGACGAGTTCCAATCGTGGAGTTTTCGGTCATGCTCGTAATGGTGCCCGGTCGGGTGTCCGGTCGCCGCTCGGACACGCCCAGAGGCAACAAGATTGTAGTTTTCGCGCCAAACTGGTAGCGCGAAGTGATGATAAAAGGGTTACGTCCGTAACTACTGCGTTGCGCTCTCGATGTCCGGTCGCGGACAATGCGTGGACGGGATGATCACAGTTAAGCAGAGGAGAGTGAGTGTCGCAGCTGCACACTGCCGTGAACACGGCAAAGGTTCGCCGCCGCGAGGGTCATGTCGTCCTCGGCGGTGTCCGTCTCGGGATCACCGAGTTCGGCTCGGGCGGACGGCTCGTGATTCTCGCGCCCTCGCTGCTGATGTCCCGTCGAATGCAGGAACCGTTCGCGCGGACACTCGCGGAAAAAGGCTTCCACGTCGTGTGCATGGATTCAGCCCTCACATCGGCTAAACGCCCCGGCGATCCGGAAAACTACAGTTCAGAGGCGATCGGCCGGCGTATGGTTGCACTACTCGACGCTATGGGTGGCGAAGTAGCAGTCTTCGGCGGAACCTCGCTTGGTGCGAATGCGGCGCTGGAAGCTGCTCTGCAGGAACCACACCGTACGGTAGCAGTCATTGCGGAATCCCCGATGCTAGACAAGTCGACAGTGAAGTTCGCGCCTCTGCTCCTCATCGCACACGAAGTGGTCACCCTCGGCAAGCCTGCGATCTGGCTAGGACGCCAGTTTGCTGAGCTTTTGCCAGCACGCAGCCTTGCCGCGCGTTTGGTTAAAGACTTCCTCGCAGTCCCGCCTCAGGAACACGGCGCGATGATCAAAGGGCTCTTCCTGGGCAGGATCGCGCCGCCGCGGCGGCGCCGCCGCACGATCTCGCGCCCCGCACTGGTCATTGGGCCGGAACGGGCGTTTTTGCACTCGCGTTTTGACGCACTACAACTAGCCCGTGAGCTACCGGATGCGCACCTGCAGCCCGTGCCGAGTTCATGGACGCTGCGAACTCGCCCGCAGAGTGCAGCGCCCGCCGTCGTCAGTTTTCTCACTGAAGCGTTTGCGTCGCCTTGGGTGATCGCCAGAACCGCGTACACGCCAAATATCGGTGATTCACACCTCAATTGAGCGACGTCGCGGCCGCCGCCGGCAGAGTTGAGCGTTAGGGTGGCTGAGTGGCAGCCGCAAGCGTGACGATCCACGGTGATACGGACGATCGTATGGGCTCGGTCATCGACGAATTCCGGACGAATTTCGAGCGTCACGGCGACGTCGGTGCGTCCCTCGCTGTTTACCAGCATGGGCGGCCGCTGATTGACATTTGGGCTGGGGTTCGGGACAGACGCAGCAGCGCGCCGTGGGAACGAGACACTTGTGTGCCTGTGTTCTCGACAACGAAAGGCATCGCTGCGCTCGTCGTCGCGGTGGGGGTTTCGCGAGGCTTTCTCTCCTACGACGCGCCGGTCATCCAGTATTGGCCCGAGTTCGGTACGCACGGAAAAGACGACGTGACGGTGCGGCAGTTGCTCGATCACCAGGCTGGCCTCGCTGCCCTGACGCCGCCTTTACGCACCGCGGACCTGCTCGATCTCGATCAGCTCGCCGTGATCCTCGCGAACGAGGTGCCTCGCTGGACCCCAGGCACCCGACTAGGAGAGATGGTTATCACGCGATTTCGCTGGGCTTTTTCCTCAACGAGATCTTCCGCAGAGCCGAACCGCAAGGCCGTACGATCGGGCAGTTCCTAGCCGATGAAATCGCGAAGCCGCACGATGTGCAATTCATGATCGGTCTCCGCGAGGACGCGAACATCGATGAGTTCGCGGTGCTCGAGCGCGCACACCGGCGGCTGGTGATCAACAACATTACGGAAGTGCCGTGGCGGGTAGCCTTCGACGTGGCTATGCACGCGGGAGCACGACGGCCACAGCTGTCGGTACTCGCACTAACGAACCCGAAGGTAGGTTTCCCGCATTTCGCGACTCGGCGGTCCTTTCTCGCGCCGGAGATCCCGTCTTCGAACGGCGCTGGGACCGCCCGGGGGGTGGCGAAGCTGTACTCCGCGGCGGTATCGGATGATGGGGATGCGCTTTTCAGCGCGGACGTCCGTGAGGCGCTCGCCGCGCCGTCGAAGCGCGGTGCTGTGCCAGACAGCGACCTGGTGTTGCATGTACCGAGCCGATATCACCTCGGTTTCCGGAAGCCGCACCCAACGTTCGTCTTTGGCGCGACTCCTGGGCCCGGCGATGGGGACGGGCGCGCGTTCGGGACTACCGGTATTGGTGGGTCGATGGGTTTCGCGGATCCCGCAACGGGAATCGGATTCGGGTACGTGATGAATCAGCTTGGGGTAGCGATGCTCGATGAACCCCGCAATCGGCGCATCCGTGCGGCGCTCAACCGTGTCCTGGGTGTGTGAGGCACTCGAGACCGCCCCACACACCGGCGGCTCAGGCGGCGAAGTACTTCTCAGTGTCGGATACGAGCGACTTGAAGGCGAATCTGACGATCGGGTTGGCGAGAGCCAGGCCAGGACGCAGCGGGAACTGAGGCTCGATCCCAAACGTCCACGTCAGCCGAGTTCCGGTGGCCGACTTTTCGAGGAGCGTTGCCTCGCCGAAACGCTTTAGCCCGGGCGCGGATGCGGTGACGACGGAAAATGCGTGCTCGTACCGTTCGCCGGGGTTCTCCTCCCACAGGAAGAACCGTTCGTTCACGGTCGCCAGCCCGGGCTGGAGGGTAAGCCTGCGCATTGTGCCTGGACCGAACGGGCGTTCTGTCAGGTAACGGGCATCTTTGACGAGCGTGCACCACGACAGGGGCGCATCACCGGCCAGCCCAGCCCATACTTCATCAATTTCGGCCGGCAACTCCGTGACGAACTCATAACGGTATGGCGCATTCCGGAGAAAGTCGTCGTCGACTTCCTCCAGCTTGAACAGTGTCATCATGCACGACAGTCTATGGCGCCGGTTCGGACTACCGGGCCAGGGTTCTGCACTTCCGCTCGTGTTAGGACGCTGGTGCGTCGTAGTCCTTCAGCGTGGGAGGCGTGGGCGCGGGCTCGTCATATGCCTCGCCGCGGCGCATGAACATCCGGACTCCGCCGGCGACCCCGGCGACGGCCGCGGCGGCCACAATCGATTTTCCGAGCGTGCCACCGAGTGGCGTTGATTTCTTGCGACGCTTTCCACCCATGGTGTCCTCCGTGTCGTGTTGTGTCGTACGGCCGGATCGTGCGGTGCCCGAGCACATGCTCTGAGTAAACGGTTCTGTGCCGACCACAGTAATCATCGTTGATCACGATGGCTCGCGTGGAGTCAGCGGGGCGCGCGTCACGAACCGCACGGAGATGGCACGATGGAGACCGTGACTTCACCACATCAGACCGCTAGCGCGACGTTGCATACGAACCGCGGCGACATCACCATCTCCCTGTTCGGCAATCACGCTCCCAAAACGGTGGCCAATTTTGTTGGCCTTGCGAAGGGCTCCGCAGAATACGGCTCAGCGAACGCGTCGGGCGGGAGCAGCGGCCCGTTTTACGACGGTTCAGTGTTCCACCGGATCATCGATGGGTTCATGATCCAGGGTGGCGATCCGACTGGCACCGGCCGCGGCGGACCGGGGTATCAGTTCGGTGACGAGTTCCACCCGGAACTTCGTTTCGACCGGCCGTACCTGCTGGCGATGGCGAACGCCGGGCCGGGCACCAACGGCTCGCAGTTCTTCATCACGGTGACGAAGACTCCGCACCTCAACATGCGCCACACCATTTTCGGGGAGGTGACTGACGCGGATTCTCGTGCAGTCGTCGACGCGATCGCCACAACCGCAACCGATCGAGCGGACCGGCCGCTCGAGCCCGTGGTGATCAACAGCATCACGATTTCGGAGTAAAAGAACCATGTCTCACCCCGGCCGGGGAGGAGGACCAGTGCCCCAGCCGGGGTGCGTGCGTCACCCAGATCGACCAACCGGTTTGCAATGCAACCGATGCCATCGGCCTTACTGCCCTGAGTGCTTGCGGGAAGCGCCGGTGGGCTACCAGTGTGTGAACTGCGTCGCAGAAGCCGCTCGGACGGTACCTCGTGCGCGCACGATAGCCGGCGCACCGATGCCGACGCGTGAGCAGCGTCCGGTTGTCACCTACGCCCTGATCGCAGTCAACATTCTTGTGTATGCCATCACGGTCGCGCAGTCCGGCAACCTGATGGCCAATTACCGTGGCTCAAGCATCTTCGAGATGTTCGCGTTATTCCCGCCGCTGGTTGCGGCTGGTGAGTATGAGCGGTTAGTTGGCTCTGGATTTCTGCATTACGGATCGGTCCACCTGCTCGTTAACATGTTCGCGCTCTTTATTGTTGGGCGCGAGGTGGAGTTCGTTCTGGGGCGCGGTCGTTACCTCGCCGTCTATGCAATCGCTCTCCTCAGCGGTTCAGCCGCGGTGATGTGGATGCAGGTTGAGGCTGTGACTGCCGGTGCCTCGGGTGCGGTGTTCGGGCTTTTCGGTGCGCTCGCTGTTATCCTTACCAGGCTCCGGCAGAACCCGACCGGGATTCTTGTCATCATCGGTCTCAACGTGTTCATCAGTGTGACCATCCCGGCGATCTCGTTGTGGGGTCACATGGGTGGTCTCGTCGCTGGCGCAGTGAGCGCAGCAGCTTTGCTGTACCTGCCGAAGGTGGTGGCGAGCGGCAAGCAGACGACTGCTCAGAGAGCGAGCCGGCTCGGGCTGATAGGCCTCGTTGTCGTCACCGTCGCGGTCCTCGCAAGTATCGCGGTGCGCGTAGTGGTGCTGCGCGAGGCGCTCTGGGGTCTTTAGGGGGCCGTTAGGGCCTGCTATGTATGGTTCCCTCAGTCGGCGGGCAGTTCCACAGCTGAGACCCCATGCTGTGCCAGCGCGTGAATCACAGTGTGCGGTTCGGTGCCCAGATCCCAGCGGCTGAGGATGATCAACCGGTCTGCGGGCGCGCGCAGCTCGATTTCAAGCATCGGTACGCGCCGGCCCCACCGGGGATAGTGCACGAGCCGCACCCGCTCGATTTCGTCGTCGGACAGCGCATATCTCTTGCCGAGAAAACTGTGAAACTGCACGATTGGCTTCGCGGAGGCAGTGTCGCTGCGGTGCCCTGATCGCACCGCGAGGCGCGGGCGCGCGAGAAAACCCGCGGTCGCGACCCCAAGAAGCAATGCCGCGGCAAGGCCGGTGAGAAAGATCCCAGCGGGTTCAGAGCGCAGGATGACAGCGAGTACGGCCATCACACAACCGCCCGCGGCGGCGGCTATGAGTGCCGCCCGCTGCGGGGCCCATTCTGTTTGTTCCACACCCTGTGGAGAACTTGGCCTGTTATCCACAGGGATTATCCACAGGTGGGGATAATTACACAGATGTAATTTCTGCAGGTCAGCATCGTTATCGCCAGCGCAATGTCATTACTAGGCCAACAATCCACAGGCCGAAGCCGATTAGGAAGTTCCACGGCCCCAAGCGGTCGAGCCAAGCGATCTCACTGCTGGCGAGGTAGTACACGACCAGCCACACGAGGCCGGCGAGCATAAAACCAAGCATCACAGACACGTACAGCGTGCTGGACGGTCCCTTGACCTTCACCGGTGTGCGGGTCGCTGGACTCGACAGGCGGGGGCCTGGCTGATGGTGATTGTCGTTCTTCTTGCGAACGCGTGACTTCGGCATTTTGTCCTCGGTTTGTTCTCCAGGGGAGATTTTCGTGCGGTGTTCTGAGCGGTAATCCGGGCGAACCGGTCCGCGCGCCTCGTAAGAGGCCTATACAACACGCTAACCTAGCCGGAAGAACAACGGCATCATCGACGGGACTAGTTGTGCGGTGGAACTGGCGATACGTGGTGCCGCTGGTATGTGTGGCAGCGGGTTTCCTTCTCGCAACCACGCATGCTGTGTCGCAGGGCAGCGAACTACGCGGACAGCCCGGTTCGCGCCTTTCCGACCTTGTTCGCGACGTCCAGGGGGCGGCACAACAGGCGGAACAGCAGCGTGCCATTCTCGTCGAGCGCCTTGCTGGCGCGCAGGACCAGGCTGCAGCCGCTGATGATCAGGTGGCCGCGGCTTTGGACCTGATCGAGCCGCTGGCAGGCCCTGGCGCCCTCACTGAAGTCACCGGGGCTGGAGTTGTTGTCACGCTGACCGACGCACCACGCGACCAGCACGGAAATTATCCTGCTGGTGCTTCGCCCGATGATCTGGTGGTGCATCAGCAGGACCTCCAGAGTGTCCTCAACGCGCTGTGGTCCGGTGGGGCACGGGCAATCGCTGTCCAGGATCAGCGCATCACTGCTTGGAGTGCACCGCGCTGCATTGGGAATACGCTACTGTTGCACGGCCGCGCATACAGCCCTCCATACGTCATCACCGCCATAGGTGACCCGCGCTTGCTCGAAGAATCCCTGGAACGGGAGCCCGGAGTTCGGCTCTTCCGACAGTACGCGGCGCGTTACGGCCTTGGTTACCACGTTGACCTGGCTGACGGCCCCGACGAACTCACGGTGGGAGCCTTCGAGGGCCGCGACGTCCTTCGGCACGCGCAACCGCTCCAATAGGAAGCGTCCGCAGCGCGGCGGTTGTCACCTTCCCACCGGGTACCCTGCTTCTATGCGGATTCTCGTCGTCGACAACTATGACAGCTTTGTCTTCAACCTGGTGCAGTACCTCGGCCAGCTTGGAGTTGAGGCTGATGTGTGGCGCAATGACGACGACAGGTTCGAGGGCGCCGAGCGCCTGCGCGAGCATGCCCGCACCTACGATGGAATCTTGCTGAGCCCCGGCCCAGGCACACCTCAGCGAGCGGGTGTGACCATGCCGTTTGTCGAGGCAGCTGCGGCTGAAGGGACGCCGCTGCTCGGGGTGTGCCTGGGGCATCAAGCGATCGGGGCCGTGTTCGGCGGGGTGGTCGACCGTGCCCCGGAGCTGCTGCATGGGAAGACATCGATCGTGCACCACTCCGGCAAGGGCGTGCTCGCGGGCCTGCCTGATCCCTTCACCGCGACGCGATACCACTCACTGTCGATTCGTCCCGAGACAATGCCCGACGTGCTTGAAGTCACAGGGGAAACGGATAGCGGCGTGATCATGGCGCTGCAACACAAATCACTGCCGATACACGGTGTGCAGTTCCATCCCGAGTCGGTGCTGACGGAAGGGGGGCACCGCATGCTCGCGAACTGGCTCGAGATGTGCGGTGATCGGCCAGAAGAGCAGCTTGTGGGCCGGCTGGAGCAAGAGATGGCTGCCGCGCTGGGTACTGCACTCACTCACTGAAGCCCCCGCAGACGGGTAACCACTCGCTATTGCGGGATGCCGAGTTCGCCCACCTCGACCGCGATGGTGTCATTACGCCCAATCGTCGAACCTGCTGGCTGCTGCTGAGAAACGATACGGCCCACTTCTGCTGGGTTGAGCGTGGCGCGAGGGCTGTCGGAGAGCCCATCGCCTGCCCAGCCCGCCGCGCGGAGGGTATCGAGCGCTTCGGAGGGCCTGCGACCGACGAGATTAGGCATGGTAAGCCGCGCCCCGTTCGACACCCGTATCGTGACGACGCTGCCGCCGACGGCTTGCGTTCCGCCCTGCGGGGACATATTGGCGACGGTGCCGGCTGGCTCATTGGAATCGATCTCTTCAATATCGACTGCGAAGCCGGCGCCACTGAGGTTGGCTTCCGCGATCACGACATTCTGGCCGGTCACATCGGGAATGCGGACTAACGCCGGCCCGGTCCCGATTGTGAGCTGCACGGTGGTACCGACGGTTACGGAGACGCCGGATGAAGGATTCTGCCGCACCACGAGGTCCCGGTCAGCGGACGGGGAAGCTACCCGTTCGATGTCCTCGTCGATGGCGAGCCCCGCATCCTCTAATGTGTCGCGCGCCTCGTCAAGCGTCATTTGGACGAGGTCGGGCACGGGCACCCGCCCGGGCCCGCTCGACACGTAGACAGTAACGCGGCTGCCGCGTTCGACCTGCGCACCCGACGCTGGTTCAGTACCGATGACGTTGCCTTCAGGCACCGTTGAGTCGGGCCGGAACTCGGTGATCACATCGAAGCCGAGTCGCTGCAACTGGCTCTGCGCCTCTGCGGAGGAAAGCCGAACCACCGACGGCACCATCACGGTCGTTACCGGTTCGTCACGTTGCATCCAACGCACCGCAAATGCGGTGGACGCGAGCAGTACGAGCACGAGTGCCGCAAGGACCGTGCGGCGAACCCAGCGGCGGCCACGCGGGACGAGGTCCTGCGTCGGGAGCGGTGATTCAGCGGAGACCGCTCCGATACCGATGATGGTGGTTCGCTCTTCATCCGTCATGACAGCCGGTGCGCTCGGCTTTTGTCCTTCAATGGCACGCAGCAGATCGCTTCGCATCTCGCCTGCTGTTTGATAGCGGTTAGCGGGGTTTTTGCTGATGGCTTTGAGAATGATCGCGTCCAGCTCACGTGGCACTGTAGACAGCACCCGCGACGGTGGCAGCGGATCCTCCTTCACGTGCTGGTAGGCAACCGCCACGGGCGAGTCACCCGTGAATGGGGGCTGTCCTGTCACGAGCTCGTAGAGAACGCACCCGAGCGAGTAGATATCAGAACGCGGGTCGACCTTCTCCCCACGCGCCTGCTCCGGCGACAGGTAGTGGGCGGTCCCGATGACAGTGGCGGTCTGCGTGACCGTATTCGTGCTGTCTGAGATCGCGCGCGCGATGCCAAAATCCATGACTTTCACAGAACCGCTCCGTGAAATCATGACGTTCGCTGGCTTGACATCCCGGTGAATGATGCCTTTGTTGTGACTGAAATCCAGCGCTGTACACACATCAGCGATGACGCGCATTGCGCGGCCGGGCTCCATAGGGCCCCCGAGGCGGATGAGGTCTCGCAGCGTATCGCCGTCCACGTATTCCATGACGATGTAGGGGACGGGACCCGCATCAGTGCGGGCTTCGCCTGTGTCGTACACGGCAACAATGGTTGGATTGTTCAGCGCAGCGGCGTTCTGCGCCTCCCGGCGAAATCGCAGATAGAAACTCGGATCACGGGCCAGGTCAGCGCGCAGCACTTTGATCGCCACGTCGCGCTGCAAACGGTGATCGCGCGCTAAGTGCACCTCGGACATCCCGCCGAACCCGATCGTGTCGCCGAGTTCGTAGCGTCCCGACAACTGTCGCGGCGTAATCATGGTCCGGCGTCCTCGGACATGTCCGGCGCAGCTGCGTCCCCAGCGGTCTCGGTCGAACCGGTCGTCCCGTCGAGCTCAGCGGGCGCGGCCCCGGCGCTGTTCCCCCGGCCCGGGATGATGCGCGGAATCAAGCCTTCCGGAGTCTCGATCACGGTGCCAGGGTCTTCAGGCTCTGGCGTTTCTTCCGGGGTAGGTGTCGGGCTGGGTGTTGTCGGTTCCGGTGTCGTGGTCTCCGGGGGTGTGGTCTCTGGCGTCGTTTCGGGTGGAGTTGTGGGCACAATCGGCTCAGGTTCCGGCTGGATCGGAACCTCCGTGGGGACGACCGGCGGCGTCACCGGGTCACGCGTATCGGTGATGCGGCTCATCATCCAAATACCTGTGGTGATGAGTGCCAGCATCAGGAGCGCAGCGGCTCCCCACGCAACAGCTTTCTGCCCGGTAGAGAGGCCCGCGGGCGGGGGAGTCGCGTAGCCGTGGGCAGCGCTCGCTGGCGCGTACTGGTACGCCGTGGGCGACCGCGGATCGTCGGCTCCCCCCGGCGGCATGATGCGTGTCTGACTCGCTGCGGCCGCAGCGCCGGCACCACCAGCGGCGGCCCCCGCTGCGGCGACCCCGCGCGGATGAGGCGGTTGTTTACCGGCCCGAACTTGGGCAACTGCCGAAGCGAACGCGCCACCGTTGGGATACCGCGCAGCAGGATCCTTCGCGAGTGCGACATCGATGAGCTTGCGTACCTCAGCGGGGACGTCCGAGGGCAGGGGAGCGGGCGCCTCATGGAGATGTTTCATCGCAACGGTGAGCACGCCCTCACCCACGAAGGGCCGCTTGCCCGCGATGGCCTCGTACCCCACCACTCCGAGCGAGTAGACGTCGCTGGCGGCGGTTGCTTTCTGACCCGAAGCTTGCTCAGGCGAGATGTACTGGGCTGTGCCCATCACCAGTCCAGTTCGCGTTACGGGTGCGGCGTCGATGGCTTTCGCGATGCCGAAATCGGTGATCTTCACCTGTCCGCTGGGCGTAATCAGGATGTTCCCGGGCTTGACGTCGCGGTGCACGAGCCCTGCTTCGTGCGCCACCTGAAGTGCGGTGCCTGTCTGCTCGAGCATATCGAGCACCAGTGGGATAGGGATCTTCCCCATGCGTGAAATCACGGCATTGAGGGGTTCACCGCTAATCAGTTCCATGACAAGGAACGCAGTGGAGCGCCCAGCTTCGTCGCTAGTTTCGCCGTAATCAAAAACACTGGCGATTCCGGGATGGTGTAGCTGCGCTGTCGTGCGCGCCTCGATCCGGAAGCGCGACAGAAATTCAGTATCTGAGGAAAGCTCGCTTTTCAGCACCTTGATAGCGACACGGCGATCGAGGACGGTATCGAGCGCTTCCCATACCTCTCCCATGCCGCCACTGGCGATGAATCGCTGTAACCGGTAGCGATCCTTGATAACAGCTCCGCTGTTCAGCGTCACTTCTAGCCCCCCTGCAGTGCCGCCTGGATGACAGCACGGCCGATCGGTGCGGCGACGGAGCCACCGGTTGCTGCCAGTGCCCGGTCACCGCCGTCTTCGACAATCACAGCGATAGCGACCTGCGGGTTGTCCGCCGGTGCGAATGCGATGTACCACGCATGTGGCGGAGTGTTGCGCGGGTCGGTTCCATGCTCAGCAGTCCCTGTTTTGGACGCTATTTGCACACCAGGAACGCTCCCCGCACCGGCTGTGTTGAGCTCTGACGCAATCATGAGCTGCCTGAGAGTCTCCGCCACAGCGGGAGAAACCGCGCGCCCCGCTTCTTGAGGCTCGCTAGATTCCAGCACGGAAAGGTCGGGACCCTGTAGCTGATGAACTAGCTGAGGCTCCATACGCATACCGCCGTTAGCGATTGTGGCGGCAAGGACCGCATTTTGCAAAGGCGTCACCGCGACATCGCGCTGGCCGATGCTTGATTGACCGAGGGATGCGTCATCCGGAATTTCACCCACTGTGGACCCCGCTACTGTGAGCGGAATCTGTGTTTGCCCCGAGTCGAAGCCGAAGGCTTCCGCTGTGGTGCGTAGTGCGCTCGCTCCCGTGTCGATGCCCATTTCGACGAAGGCCGTATTACAAGAGAGCCGGAAGGCCTCGAGCAGCGTCGCTGTCTCGCCGCTCCCGCAGCGTGCACCCCCGTAGTTCTGCAGCGTCGTCGTGGTGCCAGGAAGGGTGTACTGGGGCGCCGCCGTGAACTGATCGTTTGGTGTCACGCCACCGGCCAGCGCCGCCGCGGTAGTGATGACCTTGAATGTTGAGCCCGGCGGGTAAGTGCTCTGAATCGCACGGTTGAGAAGGGGGTTTCCGGGATCGCTTTGGAGCGCTTGCCACGCCGCGCTGCTCTCTGCCGGGTCGTGGCTTGCGAGCGGATTCGGGTCGTAACTCGGTGTGCTTGCCATCGCGAGCACTTCACCGGTCGACGGGCGCAGCGCCACTACCGATCCCGTGTAGCCGCGACTTGCGAGTGCGTCGTATGCGACTTGCTGGACAAACGGGTCCAGAGTCGTGACGACGTTGCCGCCGCGTGGGTCCCGGCCGGTGATGAGATCGACTAGCCGCCGGCCGAAGAGGCGGTCGTCGGAGCCGTTGAGCAGCGCATCTTCGGCGTTCTCCAAACCAAAAGACCGGTACTGCATCGAGTAGAAGCCCGTCGCGGGCGCGAACGCGCGGGGGTTGGTCGCATCATCCGGATAAACCCGCTGGTACCGGAAGCGAGTGTCTGTCGGTACCGAGGAGGCAAGTACCTGGCCAGCGGCGGAAATTTGGCCGCGGTGGCGCGAGAACTCGTCTATGAGCACGCGGGAGTTGAACGGGTTGTTGCGCAATTCGTCTGCGCGGAAGACCTGTACGTATGCCGAATTGGCGATGAGTGCTAGCACCATCACCATGACCGCGAGCGACACTCGGCGAAGCGACGTGTTCACGTTCGCTTCACCATCGTGGTGGGCGCGTCAGCGATAGGTCCGGGACCGGCGCGGCGAGCCGGTTCATGCGGGTTGCGGGCCTCGTGTGAGATGACAAGAAGTATCGCTACGAGGATGTAGTTCGCGAGCAGCGACGAACCTCCGTATGACATGAAAGGCGTGGTTAGCCCGGTGAGGGGGATCAGCTTCGTCACCCCGCCGATTACGACGAACACCTGCATCGCAAGGATGAAGGACAACCCCGCCGCGAGCAACTTTCCGAAGCTGTCGCGCACCGCGATGGCCGCACGCATACCGCGGATCATCACTATCAGGTACAGGAGCAGAATAGTCGTGAGTCCGACGAGGCCGAGTTCTTCGCCGATCGTCGCGACGATGAAGTCTGTCTTCGCGAAGGGGACCTCCGACGGGCGGCCGCTGCCCAGCCCGGTTCCGAACAATCCCCCGGTCGCGAGGCTGAACAGTGACTGGCCGATCTGATACCCGGTACCGAAGTAATCGTCGAATGGGTCACGCCATACGTTGACGCGGACGCGGACATGCCCGAAGAGTGCATAGGCGACTGTGGCGCCTGTAAGGAAGATCGCAGCGCCGATGATGATCCAGCCCACGCGCTCTGTCGCGATGTACATGAGCACCAGCACGGTGGTGTAGAGGAGAAGCGACATGCCGAGGTCGGTCTGAAAGACCAGGATGCCGAGCGCGATACCGGCGGCGGCGAGGATCGGCCCGAGGTCGCGCAGGCGCGGGAAATCCATTCCAAGGACATGTTTGCCGGCGGTGGTGAACAAGTCGCGCTTCGCCACGAGTAGCCCGGAAATGAAGATGAGCAGCAGAATCTTAGAGAATTCCGCGGGCTGGATACTGATGAAGGGGAGCCGGATCCAGATCTTCGCCCCGTTGACTTCAGAAATGCTTGCCGGCAGGAACGCGGGGATTGCAAGAAAAACAAGCCCGACTAGTCCCACCGTGTAGCTGTAGCGGGCAAGCCGCCGGTGATCCCGCAGGAAATAGAGCACCGTGATGAACACCATGATGCTGACTGCCGACCACAGGATCTGTTTGGACGCATCCGGCGCTGGGATAGCCCGTCCAGCCGTGCGGGCGGCCTGCTGCTCAGCGAGGTCAAGGCGATGAATGAGAACGATTCCCAAACCGTTGAGCAGC
Organism: Hoyosella sp. YIM 151337; assembly: GCF_026041215.1. Taxonomy (GTDB): domain Bacteria; phylum Actinomycetota; class Actinomycetes; order Mycobacteriales; family Mycobacteriaceae; genus Hoyosella. The sequence goes on along the minus strand of NZ_JAPEIQ010000030.1, from coordinate 166,095 downwards.
GCGACGATGGGCAGAATGACCGGATCGGCGTACGGAGTGAACTGCCGGATCGCGACATGCGAAATAGCGATCAGCGCCACGAAGGCGCCCATATACCGGGCGAACTCGCCGGTGACGGCCTGTTGCAGGCTGGCCTGAACGAGGATGAACGCCACGCTGACGATCACGGCGACGAAACCGAGAAGAATCAACTCGGAGTTGCGGGTGCCGGACAGCCCGAGCCGCGCGAACGGCTGGGGAGCCGCAGCCTGAGGTGCGCTGCCCGGGGACTGAGGGGATAGTGGTTGCGACATCAGCGGCCCGTCCTGCAGGTAAATCCTGGTATCTGCAGCTGGCTTCGGCCCGGCGCTGGTGGAGTGGCCTCGTCGGGAGGTTCTGCGCCACCTGGAACTTCCGTGCTTGGTGTTCCCTCCTCCCCGGCCTCGGCTGCTGGGTCCGCGTTGTCGGTATCACCGGCAGCGGGCGGCTCTGCCGTCGCTGGGCCCCCGGGCGTTTGGCATACGGGAAGCAGTTCGCTGACAGCGAGTTGTGCCAGCTGGTTCTGCGCATAGGTGAGGGTGCCGACCGGAAGGCCCATTCGCACCTGTTCACGCGCGGAAGGCACAAGGTCATTGACGGTGAGGATCGCGCAATCCGAACCAGCGGGCGGTGCTTCGTCCGCGCCGAGCAGCGTCAAGGTGCCTGCATCATCAACACAGCTCAGGTTGTTCACCTCCTGGAGCGGTATGCCCAGAAAGGAACCGGTGAGGCCGCGCATGATCGCAACGTTTCCGCCGGATTCGCCGACGTAATAGTTGTTGCGCACGACTGTTCGCGCCACGAGCGCACCTGCGACGAGAAGCACTAGTACGGCGGCGAGGGCGATCCACCGGAACGGATGCTTCTTCTTAGGGGCCTCCTGCTGATGCCGGGCTGGCACACGCCGTGGTTTCGCGCGAGGCGGGCGCATCGCGGCGGCGCGGCCCGCGGCTGTGTTGGGCAGGGGAGCGTCATCTTCTTCCCCGGACACCGCACCCGCAACGATCGGCCGAGTCTGGCCGTAGTCCACATCGATGACGTCAGCAACAATGACGGTGACGTTGTCAGGTCCACCACTGCGCAGTGCGAGTTCGATCAGCCGGTCCGCAGCATGTGCCTGATCGCCCTCGAGCAGTGTGGTAGCGATTGTCTCGTCACTCACGACGTCCGACAGCCCGTCAGAGCACAGCAGATACCGGTCCCCGACGCGCACCTCCCTGACCGTCAGTGTCATTTCGACATCGTTGCCGGTGAGCGCGCGCATGATGAGAGACCGCTGCGGATGCGTATGGGCCTGTTCGGCCGTGATTTTGCCCTGATCGACGAGTGATTGCACGAACGTGTCATCGCGGGTGATCTGTGTGAGTTGCCCGTCCCGCATGAGGTAAGCCCGCGAGTCACCGACGTGCACAAGGCCAAGCTTGGTTCCGCCGAAGAGAATCGCGGTAAGTGTGGTCCCCATGCCCTCGAGGTCGGGTTCCTCTTCGACTTGGTGCGCGATCTCTTCATTTCCTGCCCGAGTCGCCGCGGCGAGCTTACTGAGCAAGTCTCCCCCGGGCTCGTCCTCGTCGAGCGGGGCCAGGGCACTAATCATCAGCTGGGAGGCAATTTCCCCGGCGGCGTGACCACCCATGCCGTCGGCGAGCGCGAGCAGGCGTGCGCCAGCGTAGACGGAGTCCTCGTTATTTGCCCGGACCAGGCCCCGGTCGCTGCGTGCCGCGTAGCGCAGAACGAGGGTCACGGCCGGAGCTCAATTACAGTCTTGCCCACGCGGATGGGCGTACCCAGCGGGACGCGCGCGGCTGTTGTCACTTTCGCGCGGTCCAGGTAAGTGCCGTTTGTGGAGCCAAGGTCCTCTAGGTACCAGTCGTTTCCTCGCGGAGATAATCGGGCGTGCCGGTTGGACGCGTAGTCGTCGGTCAGCACCAGTGTCGAGTCATCGGCGCGGCCGAGCAGGATCGGCTGCTGGCTGAGTGAGATGCGGGTGCCAGCGAGGGCGCCTTGGGTCACGACCAGCGTCCGGGCGACTTTGTTACGGGAAAAGATCCCGAGCCTTGACCGGCTGGGCGTGCTCCGTGAAGGGATGCGCAACCCCGTGCCGGCATAGATGTCCGCGCGCAGCACCCGCAGCACTGCCCAAACGAACAGCACAAGGAGAAGGAGGAATCCGCCGCGCGTGAGTTGCAGCACTATACCCTGCATTGGTGCGCACCTCCTCTTCCGTGCGGTCCGGACTGCTGACTGTCAGTTAGTGCATCACATCGGCGTCCGCGCCGCTGTGGCACGCCACATGTGGCCGGGATGATTCTGGCAGGGACCCACCCTACCGTTCTGTCCGAGACAATCTCACCGCCTATTGTCCACAGAAAACGTGTCGGGGTGGGTCCCCCTCAAGAATTCAGTTGATACGTACGATGATCTCGGAATGGCCTACCCGAATAACGTCGCCATCCGCAAGCTGCCACACCGTGATCGGAGAGCCGTTTACGGTTGTGCCGTTGGTTGATTTCAGGTCGGACAGCAATGCGAGTTGCCCGTCCCAGCGAATTTCCGCATGCCGCCGTGACACGCCGGTGTCAGGGACCCGGAACTGCGCGTCCTGGCCTCGCCCGATGACAGTGGCGCCGCGCCGGAGCGTGAGGCTTCTGCCACTGCCGTCACCGAGTTCAAGGACGGCAGTGAGCGCGTGGTGCGACCACTGCGTGGTCCTGCGGTGTATCGGAGGGGCAGGCGGGACCGGTGCTTCTGCCGGATCGGCTTTTTCAGACGCGAAGTCAAGATCGTCGTAAACCGGTTCCCCGTAATCGGGGTCGTAATAGGTGGACTCGCCCTGTGGTTCGGATGTTGCCCGCCCCCGTGAGCCGGATCGGTAGGCGGCCGGATAGCCCGTTTCTTCGTGGCTGCGTCCGCGCCGTGAACCGAACAGGTGCCGGCCAATGCTGCGGACGGCATCGCGCTGTGGGGTCATAGAGGCAGCTCCTGACTGTTGGTTTTCCTCAAGCTCCGGGGCGGGCTGGGGGTGTGCGTCTGCGCTGTGTTTTGCCTGGTCCGGCTGGCCGGTGCGGGCAACGGGCCACACGGCGCCTGATTGCGGGGCTACGTCAGGGTCGACTGTGCCGCGGGCACGGAACTGGCCCGTGTGTAGTTCATCTGACATGTCGAAGTGCACGCGCACCGCGGCATACGTCTGCCAGCCCTGCTCGGTGATGTACTCCGCGAGGTGCCGGGCGAAGACCCGTTCGGTTAGTTCACGGTCATTGGTGAGGCGTTCGTGGTCGGACGCACCGATCGTGACCACAAAGTTATTGGGTGCGAGAAGGTAACCGCCGTCAAGCTTCTGGATGCCGTCGGTGGCGGCGCGTTTCAGCGCGGCCTCGATTTCCTGTGGGACGACCTCGCTGCGGAACAATCGGGCGAACGCGTCCCCAACGGCCCCTTCGAGTTTCCGCTCGAAGCGGTCGAGCATCCCCACGGGGGCCTCCTCTCTGGCGTCCGTCCGTCGACATGGCGAAAGCGACCGGGCGGCAGATGACGTCACCGCTGCCTCCAGGTCGCGGGATTGCTGCCTTCAATGGTAAGTCGAATACCCCTGGATAGGAGCTGTCGCGACGGCGTCTTAGCCGAGCCGTAATCGGATAGGACACACCTGTGACCTGCTGTTTATCGTTTGGTGGTGATTCGTGCTACTGTTTCCCGGTCACTCCGGGCGAGTGGCGGAATTGGCAGACGCGCTGGCTTCAGGTGCCAGTGTCCGTAAGGACGTGGGGGTTCAAGTCCCCCCTCGCCCACCACGCTGGTCGCAGCTGATAATGCTTCGCTGCGGCCAGCGAAGCACGTTCTACGCCCGGGAGCCGGTTCATTGGTGTACTCTCATCAGGCTCATCTCATCTTTACACTTTGTGCTGTTGTCACTGTTGACGAGATCACGATTCAGAAATAAATCGCCTGGTCAGAGCATCGGTAACGTACCCTAATTTGCTCAGACTGTAGCTCCCTGCCTTATCGTGGAGGCTTGAGTTGAGCGCAACGAGGCGCCAGCTCGCATGGACGACTGTATCCGGGACGGCGCGGGCATAACCGTGCGCCGTCTTATACGGGCACTTCATCACCGTAACGCCCTCGTCCGAGAAACTCACGTACTTCGATCCAAACAGGATTGAATTGCGCGGAGGACAGACCGAAGACCCCAGCCGCGAAAGCGACCCATGAAGCAGATGCCCGGCCGCTACGGCCTTTACGATCCCGCCAACGAGCATGACTCGTGTGGTGTGGCCTTCGTCGTCGACATGCACGGTCGGCGAAGCCGCGACATCGTCGATAAGGCGATCCTCGCGCTGCTGAACCTCGAGCACCGTGGAGCCGCGGGTTCCGAACCGAACAGCGGCGACGGTGCAGGCATCCTGATTCAGGTGCCGGATCGGTTCTACCGCGAAGTTGTCGACTTCGAACTTCCAGAGCCGGGCGCGTACGCGACTGGTATCGGTTTCTTCCCGCAAGGCGCATGGGCTGCGAAGAATGCGCGCAGTGCATTCGAAAAGCTCGCCAAGGCTGAAAACCTCAAGGTTCTCGGCTGGCGCGAGGTGCCCGTTGATGCATCCTCACTCGGCCGCATGGCGCGTGACGCTATGCCGACGTTCTGGCAGCCGTTCATCACCGGCGCGGATGCTCCGCTGACTGGTTTGGACCTCGAGCGCCGCGTCTACGTCCTCCGCAAGCGAGCTGAGCACGAACTCGGCAAGGAAGGCCCCGGGCAGGACGGCCCCGGCCGCGAAACGGTGTACTTCCCGTCGCTCTCCGGGCGCACCATCGTCTACAAGGGCATGCTGACCACGCCGCAGCTGAAGGTGCTGTACCTCGATCTGCAGGATGATCGTGTGGAGAGCGCGCTCGGTATTGTCCACTCGCGCTTCTCGACGAACACGTTCCCGTCCTGGCCGCTCGCGCACCCCTTCCGCCTCGTGGCGCACAACGGTGAGATCAACACCGTCAACGGCAATGAGAACTGGATGCGCGCCCGTGAGGCACTGATTGAGTCGGACGTGTTCGGTGCCGATGCGCTCGAGAAGATCTTCCCGGTGGTGACACCGGGGGCGTCGGATACCGCCCGATTCGATGAGGTGCTGGAGCTGCTGCACCTCGGTGGCCGCCCCCTCCCGCACGCCGTCCTCATGATGATTCCGGAAGCCTGGGAGCGTCACGAGTCGATGGATCCGGCCCGCCGGGCGTTTTACCAGTACCACGCGTCCCTGATGGAGGCGTGGGACGGTCCCGCCTCGGTGTGCTTTACCGACGGTAGCCTCGTGGGCGCGGTGCTTGACCGTAATGGTCTGCGCCCGTCGCGAATCTGGGTGACCGACGATGGCCTTGTTGTCATGGCGTCCGAGGTTGGTGTGCTCGACATCGAGCCGTCCCGCGTTGTGCAGAGGATGCGTCTGCAGCCCGGCCGGATGTTCCTGGTGGACACCACAGAGGGCCGCATCGTCAGCGACGACGAGATCAAGGCGGAACTCGCGGCCGAGCAGCCGTATCAGGAGTGGCTCGATCAGGGCCTCCTGCCGCTCGACAAGCTTCCCAAGCGTGTCCACGTGCATATGCCGCACAAGCGAGTGTTGTTGCGCCAGCGCGTTTTTGGCTACACGCAGGAAGAAGTCAACCTGCTTATCTCACCGATGGCGCGTACCGGCGCTGAGGCGATCGGTTCGATGGGTACCGATACACCGGTCGCCGTGCTTTCGGCCCGCCCGCGGTTGTTATACGACTACTTCCAGCAGTTGTTCGCGCAGGTCACCAACCCGCCGCTCGATGCAATCCGTGAGGAGCTGGTTACGAGCCTGTTCGGGACCATCGGCCCTGAGGGTGACGTACTGAACCCCACGCCACAGTCGTGCCGGCAGATCGTGCTGCCGCAGCCAATCCTCGACAATGACGATCTCGCACGCCTCATTCACGCGAACGACGACGGGCATCTGCCGGAGTTCCGCTCCGTGGTGGTCTCCGGGCTGTTCAAGGTGGCCGACGGTGGCGATGGGCTGCGCAAAGCGCTCGCCGAGATGAAGCGTCAGGTGTCTGACGCCATCGAAGGCGGCGCCCGCATTATCGTCCTCTCGGACCGGAATTCGAACGAGCATTTCGCACCGATCCCGGCGCTGCTCATGACCTCGGCGATCCACCACCACCTCGTCCGCGAGAAGACGCGCACGAAGGTTGGTCTCATCATCGAGACGGGTGATGCGCGTGAGGTTCACCACATGGCCGTGCTGCTCGGCTATGGTGCCGCCGCGATCAACCCCTACATGGCCTTCGAAACGATCGAAGATTTGGTCGAGCGTGGCCAGCTCAACGGCTTCGGTTTCGAGGAAGCGGTTGCGAACTACATCAAGGCGGCGGGTAAGGGCGTCTTGAAGGTGATGTCCAAGATGGGCATCTCGACGCTGTCCTCCTACACCGGTGCGCAACTGTTCGACTGCATTGGTTTGTCGCAGGGGCTGCTCGACGAGCACTTCACCGGTACGCGCTGCGCTATCGAAGGTATCGGGCTCGACGAGATCGCGAAGGACGTTGTTGCGCGTCATAAACTTGCGTACCTCGAGCGCAAGGAAGAACGTGCACACCGTGAGCTCGAAGTGGGCGGTGAATACCAGTGGCGTCGTGAGGGCGAATACCACCTGTTCAACCCCGACACCGTCTTCAAGCTGCAGCATGCGACCCGCTCCGGCCAGTATGAGGTCTTCAAGCAGTACACGAAGCTCGTTGACGACCAGTCCCAACGGCTGGCATCGCTGCGTGGCCTGTTCAAGCTGCGCGAAGGCATCCGTCCGCCGGTACCGCTGGACGAAGTCGAGCCAGCCAGCGACATCGTGAAGCGTTTCTCCACAGGCGCTATGAGCTACGGCTCCATCTCCGCGGAGGCGCACGAGACGCTCGCGATCGCGATGAACCGCATCGGCGGCCGTTCGAACTCGGGCGAGGGCGGTGAGGATGTCAGCCGTTTCACTCCGGATGAGAATGGTGACTGGCGGCGATCCGCGATCAAGCAGGTCGCGTCGGGCCGGTTCGGTGTCACGTCGAACTACTTGACAAACTGCACCGACATCCAGATCAAGATGGCACAGGGCGCGAAGCCCGGCGAGGGTGGCCAGCTGCCCGGACACAAGGTGTACCCATGGGTGGCCGAGGTGCGGCACTCCACCCCGGGTGTCGGCCTGATTTCGCCGCCACCGCACCACGACATTTACTCGATCGAGGATCTGGCGCAGCTGATCCACGACCTGAAGAACGCCAACCCGCAGGCCCGCATCCACGTCAAGCTGGTCGCCGAAGTGGGCGTCGGGACGATCGCCGCAGGTGTTTCCAAGGCACACGCGGACGTGGTTCTCATTTCCGGTCACGACGGAGGCACGGGTGCCTCCCCGCTGACATCACTGAAGCACGCGGGTGCGCCGTGGGAGCTCGGTCTCGCGGAAACGCAGCAGACACTGCTCATGAACGGTCTGCGTGACCGCATCGTCGTCCAGGTTGATGGCCAGATGAAGACGGGCCGTGACGTCGTGGTGGCCGCTCTGCTCGGTGCTGAAGAGTATGGGTTTGCTACCGCGCCGCTCGTGGTGTCCGGCTGCATCATGATGCGTGTCTGCCACCTCGATACCTGCCCAGTCGGCATCGCGACCCAGAACCCGGCCCTGCGTGAGAAGTTCAACGGCAAACCGGAGTTCGTCGAGAACTTCTTCTTCTACATCGCTGAAGAGGTCCGGGAATACCTAGCGGCCCTCGGGTTCCGTTCGATCGATGAGGCCGTCGGACAGGTACAGATGCTCGACGTCACGCCGGCGGTCGATCATTACAAGGCATCGAAGCTTGATCTGAGCCCGATCCTCGTCCAGGGAGACTCGTACTTCGAAGACCAGGATCTGTTCTGCACGAAAACGCAGGATCACGGCCTGGAGAAGGCACTCGATAACCAGCTCATCGAGCAGTCGCGTGACGCGCTGGAAAACGGCACACCGGTGACGATCGAAACGAAAATCACCAACGTCAACCGCACGGTGGGCACCATGCTCGGCCACGAGGTGAGCAAGCGGTACGGCGGGGAGGGTCTGCCGGACGGGACTATCTCGATCAAGCTCACCGGTTCGGCTGGCAACAGCTTCGGTGCCTTCCTTCCAGCCGGTGTCACGCTCGAGCTGACCGGTGACGCCAACGACTACATCGGCAAGGGGCTCTCCGGCGGCCGCATCATCGTGCGCCCACCGCTCAACGCACCTGCTGGTTTCGTCGCGGAAGAGAACATCATCGGCGGCAACGTGATTCTCTACGGTGCTACCAAGGGCGAGGTTTTCCTGCGCGGTGTCGTAGGCGAGCGTTTCTGCGTGCGGAACTCCGGCGCTGTTGCGGTCGTTGAAGGTGTCGGCGACCACGGTTGTGAGTACATGACTGGCGGCAAGGCGATCATCCTTGGAAAGACCGGCCGGAATTTCGGTGCCGGGATGTCCGGTGGCGTCGCCTACGTGTACAACCCCGACAACACGTTCGATGCGAACGTGAACCCTGAAATGGTGGACGTCGAGGACCTGGACACCGATGACGTTCGCTGGCTGTACGACACGGTCGAACGGCACCGTGATCTCACAGACTCGGCGGTTGCTGCGCGGATCATGTCGAACTGGTCGCAGGAAGTGAATCACTTCGTCAAGGTGATGCCACGCGACTACAAGAAGGTGCTCCAGGCGATCGCCACCGCCAAGAGAATGGGAACAGACGTGAACGAAGCAATCATGGAGGCCGCTCGTGGGTGATCCAAGAGGCTTCCTCAAGCACGGCCGGGAGCTCCCCGTCCGGCGTCCAGTTGCACTGCGACTGCTGGATTGGCACGAGGTTTACGAGCCGTTCGACCGCACACTGCTCCAGACGCAGGCGAGCCGTTGCATGGACTGCGGTATCCCGTTCTGCCACGAGGGCTGCCCACTTGGGAACCTCATTCCCGAATGGAATGACCTCGTGCACAAGAACCGGTGGCGGGAGTCAATCGACAGGCTGCACGCGACCAACAACTTCCCGGAGTTCACCGGTCGCTTGTGCCCGGCTCCGTGTGAGGCTGCATGTGTGCTTGGCATCAACGAAGACCCCGTCACAATCAAGCAGGTCGAGGTTGAGATCATCGACCACGCTTTCGACCAGGGCTGGGTCGAGCCGGTGCACCCCACCCGTACTACCGGTAAATATGTCGCTGTGGTCGGTTCCGGTCCCGCGGGTCTTGCCGCCGCGCAGCAACTGACTCGGGCTGGTCATGCGGTGACCGTGTTCGAGCGCGCTGATCGCATCGGCGGGCTCCTGCGCTACGGCATTCCGGAATTCAAGATGGAGAAGCGGCACATCGATCGCCGTCTGGCCCAGATGGAAGCCGAAGGCACCATTTTCCGGCCCGGCGTCAACGTGGGTGTCGACCTTCCGGTCGCGCAGCTGACCACTGATTTCGATGCTGTCGTGCTCGCTGGCGGCGCCACGAAGTGGCGGGACCTGCCCATCCCAGGCCGTGACCTCGAGGGCATCTACCAGGCGATGGAATACTTGCCGCCCGCGAACCGCGTGCAGCTCGGCGACATCGCGGACGTCCCGATCAGCGCGAAAGGCAAGAAGGTCGTCATCATCGGTGGCGGTGACACCGGTGCCGACTGCCTCGGTACGGCTCTTCGCCAGGGTGCCGAGGTCGTGCACCAATTTGAGATCATGCCGCGGCCACCGGAAGAGCGTCCGTCGGCGAACCCGTGGCCGACCTACCCGATGATCTACCGGGTATCGTCAGCGCACGAAGAGGGCGGCGAGCGAGTCTACTCGGTGAACACCGAAGAGTTCATTGGTACGGACGGCAAGCTCACCGGTCTGCGTGCGCATGAGGTCGAGATGGTCGACGGCCGGTTCCAGAAGGTTGAGGGCAGCGACTTCGAACTCGAAGCCGACCTCGTATTCCTCGCCATGGGGTTTGTTGGCCCAGAAAAGGAAGACCTTCTCGACAAGCTCGGCGTGGATTACACCGACCGCGGCAATGTTGCCCGCGACGACAACTGGGGAACCAGCGTGCCAGGTGTCTTCGTAGCCGGTGACATGGGCCGTGGCCAGTCGCTGATCGTGTGGGCGATTGCGGAAGGCCGTGCCTGCGCGGCGTCCGTCGACAAGTATCTCGAAGGCGATACAGCACTCCCGGCCCCGGTGAAGACCACCACGGTGCCAATTCGCTAACGGATTATCAAGGTCCTGCGAACGAAGCTCGACGGTCCCGAACAGAAGCGATTCTGTTCGGGACCGTTCGTCGTTCGGTGCCGGTGTGCAGGACACAGGCGGTTACTCACACGGCAGTTACCGCGTCTCGGGTGATGTCAGCAACTGACCGCAATCCGCTCAGTCCCAGTGTGAGATCAAACTCGCCAATGATATTGCGGATGACATCCTCCGCGCCGTGTTCCCCTTCGAGCGCGAGACCCCACACGTAGGGCCGGCCGAGCAACACCAGATCGGCGCCAAGCGCGAGCGCTTTGAACATGTCCGCACCGGTGCGGACACCACTGTCGAAAATGACGGTGAGGCCGCCGGCCGCTTCCGCGACGGACGGCAGCGCTGACAGCGATGCGATAGCGCCGTCGACTTGACGGCCGCCATGGTTGCTCACCACGATGCCGTCAACACCTATATCGGCGGCGTGCCGCGCATCGTCTGGATGCAAAACGCCCTTGAGGACGATCGGCAGTTCTGTTCGCGCACGCAGGCTCTCGATGTTGTCCCACGTCAGGGAGGGGCGAGAGTACGTCTGCAGAAATGTTTCCACTGCTGTACGCGGCTGCGCGGAGAGCAGGTTGGGGATGAATTTGCCCGGATAGTGGTGCGTCATATTCAGCAGGGTCTTCACGGTGCTTCGCGTGATCTTGACGTCCGGGCGCCCAACAGGCTCAGTCACAATGCGCTGCTTGACCATTTGTACGAACACGGGATCACTCGTGTATTGCGCTATGCCTTGTCCCTGCGAGAAAGGCAGCGAGCCCAGATTCAGGTCCCGTGGCCGCCAGCCAAGCATCGTCGTGTCGAGTGTGACGACGATCGCTTCGGCACCACAGTTTTCCGCCCGCTCCACGAAGCTCCACACGAGCTCGTCATTTGTGCTCCAGTACAGCTGAAACCATCGGGGCGAGTTGCCCATGACGTCGGCACAGTCCTCCATCGGGAAAGACGCTTGGTTGGAAAAGATGAACGGAACGCCAGTTGCTGCGGCTGCCCGAGCCACCGCAAGATCGCCCTCTTCATGCGCGAGTTCAAGCACACCAATCGGAGCGAGCGCGAGGGGGGCAGGCAGTGTGCGCCCGAAAACCTCGGTGGTGAGGTTACGCTCGGACACGTCACGGAGCATGCGCGGAACGATCGCCCACCGGGTGAAGGCGTGACGGTTGGCTTGCATCGTGAGTTCAGCGCCGGCGCCGCCGGCGAGATATGCGAATGCGCTCGCTGAAAGCGCGTCGGACGCAGCTTTTTCTAGCGTGGCAGGGTCCGTGGGGATATTGGGCGCCAGGCCACTGACACCGTCGCGGTAGATCCGATTTTGGCGTTCACGTCCGGCGCCGTGCGGCGGTGTAGCTTCGTGTGCGGTCACAGCAGCGAGTCTAGGCAAGTGACTCGGCGTTATCGCCCGAAACGCCGCTCGTAATCTTCGCGTTCGCGGCGGCGCCGCTGAGTCTCGCGCTGGCTGAGCAGAGCTGGGTCGAGACCGTGGCTGAGCAGGCGGTGCCTGCGGTAGACATAGGTCAGCGCGACGAGAAAGTACACGTAGGGGATGAGAAGCAAGAGCATCATCGCAAAGATGATCCAGCGCGGGCCCGGAATGAGCAGAAACAACGTTAGCAGTGGTACGAGCGGAATGACTCCCCGAATGAGGTAGCGGCGCGTGGCCCCAGGCCCGACGAGGTCCGCGCGCACCCAATCCTGCAGCGACGGCGGCAGCGTACCGCCACAGACGTACTTAACGTGCTGAACGACATTCGGTTTCATTGCGGTGCCGTCCTTCATTGCGCGCGAACCGGCCCGAGCAGCCGCTGCACATAGTCGCTGGAGAAAATGGCCTCGGGGTCGAGGTGGGATCGTGCTTCAGCAAACCGATCCCAGCCCGCGACACGCGGCGCGAAGTCACGTGCGGTAAGCGAATGACGTTTCCCCCAGTGCGGCAGGCCGCCGAGTTCGAGGAGAATCGACTCCGCGGCGGCGAAATAGTCCTCCCACGGAAGTCCCACGTATTGATGTACAGCAACGTACGCCACCGGGCCTGCAGCTGCAGGGGAAAGCAGTGCGGTGTCGGAGCCGGCGAAGCGCACCTCGATCGGTGAAGCGACGGGCAGCCGTCGTGCCTGGATTACCGCGAGAATTCGCTCAATCGCGTCGATCGCCCGCGTGACCGGCACCGCGTATTCCATTTCGGTGTAACGGACCCGGCTGGACGGCGTGGAGAGGCGGTCGCTGTCGTCGATACGCTCGCCCGAGTTAGCTAGCGCCGCGATGCCCTGCGACACCAGCGGCGCCACTTTGGGTTTCGTTGCGGCAATCCGAAGCATTGAGCCGAGGGCGGTGGACTCGAGAATGTCTCGCTCAAACCACAGGCGGAGCGGGTTCTCGCGCTGCGCTGGGGCGTCGGTGCGAGTGGATTCGAGCAGCAGTGCGCGGCGCGTGTAAGGGAACAGGAACAGTTCTGTGTGGTCGGTAGCGGCTACCCGGTCGAGCAGTTCAGGCAGCAGCGAATCGAGGATGCGCGGTGTTTGTACCCGATGCAGACGGAAGGCGGGCACCGTTTGCAGCTCTACCTCGGTGACCAGGCCTAGCGCACCGAGATTCAGCAGCACAGCGTTGAACATCGTGCCGGAGCCGGTGTCGGCCGCGGGAGCTTCGATCTCACGGACTGTGCCGTCAGCGGTAACGAGCCGCACTGCCCGCACCTGAGACGCCAGCGCAGCGAAGTGGGTGCCGCTGCCGTGGGTACCGGTCGCGAGCGATCCACCAAGTTGTTGTTCGTACGCGCCGCCGCAGTGCGCGAGAGCCAGTTCCGTCCGCGCGAGTGATTCCGTGAGTTCGCGCAGTGTGATCCCGGCCTGCACACGCACGCGGCCGGACGCCGGGTCAACGTCGAGAACCCGGTTCATCCGGCCTGCGTCGATGAGTGTTCCGGTCGTCGCGCACAAATCATTGAACGAGTGGCCCGCGCCGGTTGGGCGGATCGGAGCGTTTCCCTGCTCCCGCAGCGCTACGATGAGCTCGGCCGCGGCGTTCTCTGACTCGGGATACTCGATCGCCGCAGGAGTGCAGGAAACCTGACCGCTCCAGTTTTGCCAGGTACCTGACACGAGTTCCTCCCTTGCCGGGCCGCGCTATGGCGTGCTAGCGCCGTACGCGTTGCCCCAATCGATTGTCACGCAGGAACCACGACTACGCCATCGTCATCGCTGTGCACCACATGGCCGGGGACGAAACGAATGCCGCCGATGTCTACTGGCACATCACGCTCGCCTGCACCGGTTTTCGTGGACTTGCGTGGATTGGTACCCAGAGCCTTGATTCCGATATCGAGTGTGCGCAGCACCGCCGCGTCGCGGACCGCACCGTTGATGATGAGGCCGGACCACCCGTTGCTGCGCCCGAGCTCCGCGATGAGGTCCCCGACCAGCGCGGTGTGGACGCTGCCGTCGCCGTCGATAACGAGCACCCCACCGTTGCCGGGCTCACCGAGTATTGACTTGAGCAAAGCGTTGTCTTGGAAGCACTTGACGGTCGAGATGCGCCCGGCGAACTCCGTGCGGCCACCGAACTGCGTGAACTGGGTGTCGCAACTCTGGATCTCGGGGCCGATCTGATCGGCGAGGTCAGCGGTTGCGGTGAACTCAGTTCCAGTCACGGAAATCATCCATCCTTCATTGGTTGGTGACGGTCTTTGCGCCCAAACTAGCCGATTCCGCGTTCGTGTGGCTGCCCGAGTCACCATGTCCGAGTCAGCCAAGCTCGAATGTGGTCACCCCAAAGATCCGATCGGCGGGAAGGCCAGGCTCGGGTCCGCGGTACATTCGTGCAGTTTCGAACATTGGTTCCATCCTGTATTTGCGCGCGAGGCGCGTTGCTGCGGCGTTGGTCTCGGGCACGTCGAGGAAGATGGTGCTGCCCGGGCCGGCGCGGTGCGCGAGACTCAGCAGGAGCTCTTCTGCGGCAACGAGCTCCCGCGCGAACAGGGGACCGATCTTCCAGCCGGTGCGGCACTGCCGGATCGTTCCGTACGCGTTGAGACCACCGCTGTCAGCGAGCACTCGTGTCTGTCCGTGCAGCTGGCTCCGCCATAGCTCGACAAAGCGCGGACGCGGAACGGGGAAGTGCTGGGCATCAAAGTCGGCGAGCACGTCGAGTGGGACCGTGGAAGCGTCCGCGGTTGATTCTGATGTGCGTCCGGGCAGGGTCCCCGCGAAGCGAATGTTGCGGTGTGCCAGGACGAAACCAGACTTGCGGTAGTTCGGTTGCTGGTCGACAACGCCATCGAGGCCGACAACGGGAATGTTGTCGAGGTGGCGCATCCCGTGCTGCCACAGTTGGTAACCGAAGCCGCGCCCGCGCTGCTCCGGCTCCACAATGTAGAAGCCGATGAAACCGAATCCGCCGCTAGACCCGGGGTATGTCACCGCCGAAATAGTGGCGATAAGCCTTCCCTCCAGGTAGCCGCCAAAGAATCCGGCCGGATCGGCCGTGCCGAATGTGTCAGCATCGTCAAGACCAGGATTCCAGCCCTCAGCCGCCGCCCAGTCAACCGCATGCGCTATGCCGGTGCGGTCGAGCGGGCGTATCTCGAGGCTGCGAGCGCCTGTCACAGTGTCTCAATTTACTCGCTTGCATTCTCGGTGAGCATGTCAATCGCATTGGCGGTAAGACTATTGAGGATGTGCTCGCGGGTGAGTGCGACGATCCCCGGCCCGTCCTGAGCGATGATCAGTTCTACCATCTTGTGGTGTTCCTGATGATCCACGGTGCGTGGCCCGCTGCCGACAGGGAGTGCGAGTCCGAGCCGGCGATAGCGGTCGGACTTGTCCCAGAGGTTATCGAGTAGGCCGATGAGCAGGTCGTTGTGGCTGGCGGCGTAGAGAGTGCGATGGAACTCCCGGTGGGCCGATAGTGCTTCTTCGCCCCACTGCTGGGTTACCGGCAGCAGCCGTGCCGCCGTTACCCGCAATGCGGTGATGTCGTCTTCGGTGCGGCGCTGACTGGCTAGTTCAGCTGCGGCAGGTTCGAGGGCGAGCCTGACCTCGAATAGCTGACGAGCCTCAGCGACACTAATCGGTGCGACGCGCACGTCTCGGTGCGTTACCAGTTCGACGAGGCCTTCGCTGAGCAATCGGCGAACAGCCTCGCGAATCGGCGTAATGCTCATGTTCAGGCTGTCGGCGATGTCGTACTGGGCCAGTCGCGAACCGGCTGGCAATTCACCCGTGAGGATCCGGCTGCGTATTTCGTTGTAGGCCACATCTCCTTTGCTGGAGAAAACGTTGAGTGACCTCGTCATCGCTACCTCCGCGGCGGCGAGGATGGAACCTCGCCTTGTACTGAACTTGCAACTGAGTCTACTATGTTTCTCGTAATTTATAAGATATGAGACTGGCGTGGGAGGAGCAGACCGATGGCGAGTGTCCTCATAACCACCGACTACCTTGTGCCGGGCGATGATGTCTACTCGCGGCTCACTGCAGGTGGTCACAGCGTTACCTTCGCCCCACACGCTGGTCCCCGCGGCCGCGCCGGTGAACTCGCGCTGTTCGGCGGGTTCGATGCGGCCATCGTTGCGAACGAGCCGGTGACGTCTGCCATGCTCGATGCGGCGCCGACCTTGCGCGTCATTGCACGCAGCGGGGTGGGGTACGACGCGATCGACACAGTCGCCGCCGCTGAGCGGGGGATATGGGTGTGCAACGCGCCTAACGTCAATCACCATGCCGTCGCGGAGATGACGATCGCCCTCATGCTCGCCATTGCGCGTCGCTTGCCGGACGTCATATTCGGCGTGCGAGAGGGCGAATGGCCGCGCCAGGGAGGCACTGAACTCCGTGGCCGCACGCTTGGCGTCGTTGGATTCGGGCCGAGTGGCCGGGCGGTAGCTGACCTGGGGCGAGCGTTTGGGATGCGCGTGCTCGTTACGACATCGCACCCGCACAGCGACGGGGATGGGGTCGAGTTCGTTGATCTTGACCACCTGTGCCGCCAGTCGGACTACGTGTCGTTGCACTGCAAAGCTGACGCAACCAACATTCGTTTGATCAATCGGGGCAGGCTGGCCACGATGAAGCCGACCGCGGTGCTCATCAACACTGCCCGCGGATCACTGGTCGATGAGACCGCGCTCTGTGACGCGCTGGAAAGCGGCGGGCTCGCCGGCGCGGCACTCGACGTACTCGAAAACGAACCGCCCCCGCCCGATTCTCGTCTCCGCCGGCGCAGCGACGTCATCGTCACCTCGCACCTGGCGGGACAAACCGCTGAAGCCCGCAAACGCGCCGGCATCAGCGCCGCGGAGAACGTGCTGGACGTACTGGATGGCCGCCCGCCACGTTCCCCGGTCAACGCCCCACTGCTGGATTCGCGGTCCTGAAACCGCCCACACAACAGAGGAACAGCCACATGGCACACAGATACCGCATCGCCGTCATTCCAGGAGACGGGATCGGCACCGAGGTGGTACCGGAGGGGATCCGGGTGGTTGACGCGGCAGCTGAACGGTTTGGCTTCCGCGTTGATTGGGAATTCTTCGACTTCGCCAGCGCGGACTACTACATGCGCCATGGCACGATGCTGCCACAAAACTGGTTCAACCAGCTGGTCACCCACGATGCGTTGTTCTTCGGTGCAGTCGGGTGGCCAGAAATCGTCCCTGACCACGTCTCGCTGTGGGGCAGCCTCCTGCAATTCCGTCGTCACTTCGACCAGTACGTCAGCCTCCGGCCAGTCAAGCTGCTTCCCGGCGTGCCCAGCCCCCTGAATGGCCGCAAGCCTGGTGACGTCGACTTCCTGGTCGTGCGGGAGAACACAGAAGGCGAATACTCCAGCATTGGCGGCAAGATTTTCGAGGGCACGGATCGTGAAACCGTGATTCAGGAAACCGTAATGACACGGACGGGGGTAGACCGGATTCTGAAGTATGCGTTCGAACTCGCACAGCGCCGGCCCCGTAAGCGGTTGACATCCGCGACGAAAAGCAACGGAATCTCCATTACGATGCCTTACTGGGATGAGCGTGTGGAAGCGATGTCCGCGTCATACCCGCAGGTAACCGTCGATAAGTACCACATCGATATTCTCGCCGCGAATTTCGTTATGCATCCCGACTGGTTCGACGTGGTGGTGGCGAGCAACCTTTTCGGAGACATCCTTTCCGATCTCGGCCCTGCCTGCACGGGGACGATTGGGATCGCGCCCAGTGCCAACATCAACCCGGAACGCCGATTCCCCAGCTTGTTCGAGCCGGTACACGGCTCGGCACCGGACATCGCGGGACAAGGAATCGCCAATCCAGTGGGTCAGATCTGGAGTGCCAGCATGATGCTCGAGCATCTCGGTGAAGCCGGCGCCGCGGCCGCGGTGCTCAACGCCATCGAATCCACGCTCGCGGGTGCTGAACGCACTCCCGACATGGGGGGAAGCGCCAGCACCGAGAGTGTCGGGAAAGCGGTTGCCGCCGCGGTGATGACGTCCACTTCGTAGCGTGACGGGCGCATCGGCATGGGACGGGACACACTTTTCGGGCATGCGAGTAACCTGAAGGCGATTTCCGACCACTCTCCCAGCAAGGAGAAGACATGGCTGCACCGTCTGCCGAGACGTTTGCGCGTCTGGCTGACCTCGCCGCGATCACCGATCCGGCGGCGCGCTCGTCCCGAACCGTGTACGAAGTATTCACCGGTAAGGAACTCGCGAACGTCCCCATCGCCACAGCGGAGGATGCCACGGCCGCTGTGGAGCGTGCGCGAGTCGCGCAGAAGGAATGGGCGAAGGTTCGCGTCGCGGAGCGCGCGAAGATCTTTAACAAATATCACGACCTCATCCTGGCCCGCCGGGAATCGCTGCTCGATCTGGCTCAGGCCGAGACTGGGAAGGCGCGAACCTCCGCACTCGAAGAGGTCATCGACATTGCGATGACGTCGCGCTATTATGCGCGGACCGCGGCGAAGACGCTGGAGAAGAAGACAGTCCAGGGCCTCTTCCCGGTACTGACGAAGACGACCGTCAACTACCGGCCAAAGGGCGTCGTCGGTGTCATCGCGCCGTGGAACTATCCGATGACACTCGCAGTGTCAGACGCGATCCCGGCCTTGCTCGCAGGCAATGCGGTGGTCGTCAAACCAGACAGCCAGACCCCCTTCTGTGCGCTTGGTGTGGCCGAACTCTTGTACGAGGCAGGTCTTCCGCGCGATTTGTTCGCTGTGGTTCCAGGGCCCGGGTCGGTCGTCGGGACAGAACTGGTGAACACCTGTGACTACGTCATGTTCACGGGCTCGACGGAGACGGGCCGGACGCTGGCTGAGGCATGCGGCCGCCGGCTGATCGGTTTCTCCGCCGAACTGGGCGGCAAGAACCCCATGATCATCACCAAGGGTGCCGACCTCAACCACGTTGCGGACGCCGCAGTGCGTGCGTGTTACTCCAACTCCGGGCAGTTGTGCATTTCGATCGAACGTATCTACGTGGAAGAGGATGTTGCCGACGAGTTCATCACGCTTTTCGGTGACCGCGTCCGCAATATGGTGCTTTCCGCCGACTATGACCTGGGCGGTGAGATGGGCAGCATCATTTCGCAATCACACCTCGACACGGTCAAGAAGTTCGTCGACGACGCAGTCGAGAAAGGCGCCACCGTCGTGGCGGGCGGCAATGCGCGGCCAGACGTCGGTCCCCTGTTCTTCGAGCCCACTCTACTGACGGATATCACCCCCGACATGATGGTGTATCGCACCGAAACGTTCGGTCCCGTGGTGTCCATTTACCCCGTCAAGGACGTGGACGAAGCGATCGCACAGGCCAACGACACCGAATACGGATTGAACGCCAGTGTCTGGGCCGCCAATGAGGCGGACGGTGAAGCCATCGCAGAACGTATCAATTCTGGTACGGCTAACGTCAACGAAGGCTACGGTCCCGCATGGGCGAGTTACGGTGCGCCGATGGGTGGCATGGGAGTGTCAGGTGTTGGGCGGCGGCACGGTGCAGAAGGCCTCACCAAGTTCACGGAAGTGCAGACGGTAGCGACGCAACGACTGCTTGACCTGGGAGGTCCAAGCTGGCTGGACCAGAAGTATTTCTCCGCAGCACTGCCGTGGGCGGTGCGGGCAATGAAGTATCTGCCCGGCCGGTGATCGGCACCCGCTAACAGCCGGGCCGGCCCGCGGGGACTTAGCGTCGCCGCGGGCCGGCCCGTTTCGCCTTCAGATGCGTGCCGGATCAGCGGTTGCGGATTGCGCGAACAATGAAGAACAACACAATCGCAGCGATCACCGCGGCGACGGCAGTGCCTGCCTTGCGGCCATCGCTCTCATCGAGATCCGAGAGGGAATCGAACGTCGCTTGCCGTAGCTCCGCCACGCGGTCCTCAACCGTGGCGCGCGCCTCGGCGGCAGCCGAACGTCCTGAGTTCACCGCTTCAGCAGTCTTCTCCTTCACCGCGGCAGCCTTGTCTGTCACAGTGTCCGCCGCATCCGAGGCTGCGGATTTTGCGGACTCCGCAGCGTTGGCTGCCGCGTCCTTCGCGTTCGCCGCCGCTTGGTCACCCTGACCCTCAGCTTCGAGCGAAGCGTCGTCGGTGACAGCTCCAGCAGCTTCCTTCGCTGTACCTTTCACCTTGTCCGCAGTGTTCTCGAGGTCTGCCATTAACCGCTCCTTCGCGCCAATTGGGATGCCCGTCCGGGCACCTCGCCGTCTGACTGGCTGCAACCCGACCTTACCCGTGTTGCTGCTCGTGCGTCGGCCGCACGGCCACAGGCGGCGGGTACCCACTGAGATGCAAACGTAATCCTAATGAGACCTGGCGACTACAGTGACTCCATGCCGAAACAACCGGGTGACGCACCGGATGTCGTATCGATCCGGATCGAAGCAGCCACAGAAGCTGTGTGGGACGCCGTGAGCGACCTCCCCCGTATGGGCCGTTACAGCCCGGAGAACCGGGGTGGCTGGTGGATCAAGGGTGTGCCGCGTGCCACCGGATCCTGGTTCCAGGGCCTCAACCGGCACGGGCTGGTGCCGTGGCTCACTCATGCACGCGTCATCGAGGCGTCGCGCCCGTCGGTGTTCGCTTTTGATGTGCTGGAATCCCGTGCCCGGTGGACCTACCGGATCGTTGCGGAGCAGACGGAAGACGGCCGGCCCGCGTGCATCGTCACCGAAACGCGGGAAATCACGAAGCGCCCAGCCTGGCTGGTTCGGGTGTTCTCCGGCTCTGGCCTTATCGGCAAAGACCGCGACAGACTCATGGTGTCGGGTATGCAAGCGACGCTGGACGCCGTCAAAGCCGCGCTCGAAACTGATGCGCCGCCGCGGCAGTCCGGCTCAGGCTGACGAGGCGAGCGTCGCGGCCAGCCCGAACGCTACGGCCATCATTGCGACCTCGATAGCCGCGCGCCGCACCGACACGGCAGTGTCACCGCGGTGCCGCCGAGCGTCAGCCACCCATACTCGCCGCCACAAGTAGCCTAGGCTGAGCAAAACTGCCAGCAGGCCTGCTTTGGCGAGGATGATCCGGCCGTACCCGCTCGTCACAAGCTCCGCCGGTGTGCTGAGAAGCAGGGTGGAGGCGATCCCGCTGACGCCCACCGTCGCGACGAACACTAACGCCCAGCGCGAGAACGCGGGCAGCGAGACTGACCATTCCGTCCTCGACCGCAGCAGCAAAGCCTGCCCGCACAGCAGGCCGCACCACAGTCCGGCCGCAGCCGTGTGACCTGTGATGAGCAGGGCTGTGAGCGCCTCATGCGAAGCGTGACCAGCCAGTGGCATCGCTACAAGCCCGAGCAGTGCGATCGCGGCAGCAGGCATCGTCCACTGCGCCGGATCCGGTATCCGGCCGTGGCTGAGAACAGCGCCGACCAGCGTGAGCAGAGCCGTGCACACCAGGACGAGCACCACGATCCGGCCGGCGACGACGTGCGTCACATACGTTTGAAAATCGCCGATATCCAACTGCGCGACACTCACCCCGGCCAGTTCCGCCGCGTCTGCTGCTGCGAATGCGAGAGTGGCGCCGCACCATCCCGCGCTGCTGACGGCGATCATCCGCCAGCGGCGAATTTCGCGCTGAGCGGCTCGCTGGCGCTGGATGTGCTCACCGCGAAGCAGCCACGGCAGTGCACACAACCCCACCGTCACGACACCGCCAATCACAGCGAGCGTACGTGCCGCACTTGCCGTCATCGCATCGTGCCCGGTGATCAGCGCGGCGGCGAGGCTGCCGCCGATCGCGAGGGGGATCGCGAACCACAATAGGTGCCGGGTATCCCTGCCAGTGTTCGCCGCCGTCGCTGCCACGGGTACGCCAGCTTTCGTTATCGGTCAGACCGGGAGGACCGCAATATCACAGCGACGCCACCGGCGAGAACAACGACCGCGCCGATGATGAACGGCCATACGGGCAGTGGTGAGTCGTCGTCGGCGGCGGCTGGTTCT
Source organism: Hoyosella sp. YIM 151337 (assembly GCF_026041215.1). GTDB lineage: Bacteria > Actinomycetota > Actinomycetes > Mycobacteriales > Mycobacteriaceae > Hoyosella. The sequence continues at coordinate 144,378 of NZ_JAPEIQ010000030.1, read as the reverse complement.
GCCATCTCACTGCCGGCATCGGGTGTAGTGCCTGGCTCCGGTGGCAGAGAAGTGCCGTCACCAGCCTCGGTCACGACGAATTCGACCGTTCCGCTAACTGGGTGGCTGTCCGCAGAGATGACGCGGTACGCGATGGTGTAAGTGCCGGCAGGGCCAGCACCCGCAACGCCGACACTGACAGTGTCACCGCGTACCTCGACGTCCTCGCCGGACCACCGATTTCCCTCAGAATCAGTGAGAGTGACGGCGGCAAAGGACTCCTGCAGGGGTTCGTTGAACTGAAGTGATACACGGTCGGGCAGGCTCGCGACGGCCGTGTCTGCTTCGGGGTCGCTGCCAATCAGCACGGAATGGGCACCCGCTGGTGCCGCGAGGGCGACGGTGGCAATGAGGCTGAGGGCCGCTATTCGCAGCATGGTGGATGGGGCAAAGACACGTTTGATCATGTGTTCTCACTGGGAAGTCGGGAATGGACCGGGCTGCGCGTCAGGCCGACAGCGGCGGGCCCCGCAGTGAAACAGATGACCGGAGGAATATTAGCGCGCAGCCAGATGGCTGAACCCAGTGCGGCACCAGTGATGTGCGCGGCACGGCAGGGGCGCCAATGAGCACCGCGATGAGGATGCGCATCGTCGCGGAGGCAACGCCTGCCAGGTGATCGGCCCACATCATGAGCCCGGCACACGCGAGAGTTGCGATGACGTGAGCGGCTAGCATCGCCGGCGACAAGAGTTGCGGTCCGGCACCAGCCTCGTGGTGGTGGCTGACCAGGTGCAACGCGGCATGACCAGCGAACTGCCCAGCCAGCAGCACCAGACTCAGCAGTGACCAGCAGCCCGCACGAATCGCGGCGACCGCATGATGGCCCGCGATCGCCGCGATGAGAAGCAGCACAACGAGTCCGGCAACGGTGAGCACGCCGCCGGCCGCGCCGTGTGCAGCGACGGTGACCCCCGCGCACACAAGCGCGGCCAATGCCGACCGGACGCTCGTCATGCGGAGATCATCGCAGCCAGGCGGGCGCGTACGCCAATCGCTGTCAGCGCACCCCTAGCCGTGCGAGGAGGTCTGCCTCGATACCGTCAAGCTCGGTTGAGATTGCCTGATGAGCGGCGCGCCGGCGCGGCGGTGCCATTCGTTCAGCAGCACGCACAGCGGTGTTCAGCTCACCAAGCCGACCGGAGATGGCGTCTGAGAACTGCTTCACTTCAGCGTTTTTGGGCTCGCGGTCAAGCACTTCGCGGGTGGAGGCTTCGGCACCCGCGATGCGGGCACTGAGCTTCGCGCCATGGCCGGTGAACTTGCCCAGTTCATCGAGGGGGACACCGAAAGCACGCGCGCGGCGTTCGTCGAGATACCCGCGGACAGCTGTCACACCCCGATAGACAACGGGGACGAGTACTGGCGCCAGCACCCGGGTGACCCCGACGAAACGCCTGGCCCTGCTCACCGTCACTTTTCCTTCCGCTGCCGCCCGAGCTTGCTGCTCTGCAGCTTTGACTTGCTTGTCGGCGAGTTGCAGCTGAACCTTCTCGGAACGTCGTTGCGCACGCTCCTGCTGCTTCGCGAGTTTGCGTTCCTGCTTCAGCGCCTTATTCCACTTCCTGGACTCGTTCTTCGCCGCAAGCTTCGCTTCAGTCTTCGCTTTTGCTTTGAGGGCCTTCGCCTCTGCTTTGCGCGCAGCGCGACTGGGTTTCTTGCTGAACAAACCCATCCGAGTGTCCTCCCTAGTGGCGGCCGAATCCGTGACGATCGCATCCAGCGGCGACCGCGTGTATTCGCTACTACCCTAAGGCAGCTAATATGGTTCGTCATCGTGAACCCGAACTCTGGTGTCCGCATTTTGCTCGATGCGAACCTTCTGACGCGCTGCCGTCATCGAGTGCACCTCGATGCAGAGGCTGCCAGAGGACGGCTGCCCGCTGAACCCCGCCGGCCAGTACCACCAGGGGTGCGCCAACGGCAGGAAGCAGCGGCTTTGCACCGCAAAGCGGTGCATGAGGCGATGCACGCGCTGCACCATGGAAGCTGGGTAAGCATCGATATGGACCAGTCGGCGCGCAGCCGGGAGGAAGACACGCTGCGTGCGTGCGCAGCGGGCGTGTCATGGATCTGGGGTGGGACGCTGCCGTTAGGCCCAGATGGCCAGCGTGGCCAGTCCGAACTGCTGATGCGTCAACCCGACAGTGAACGCTACGTTCCCATCATCGTTGTCAATCACAAAGTCACGGATCCCGGCCAGGGTGCTGTCACATCACCGCTCGACATGTTCGCGCCCGAAGTGGACCCGGCGCGAAAAGTCCGCCCCCAGCTCCGAGATCAGCTGCGCCTCGCCCACATCTACCGCCTACTGCAAAACGCCGGTCTCGCAGCGTCTGATGCGATCGGTGGCGCGATCGGCTACGACGCCGACTGCATTGTCGTGCATGATCTGTTGCGCGAAATTCCATCGTTCGGCCACAGCCTGCTCGCCGAGTACGACGCTCGGGTCACCGACCGTATCGCCGTCATCAACGGAACCAGCGAGACTGCGCCCACTCGAATCGGCGAGTGCGGCCTGTGTGAATGGTGGCCGCAATGCAGCGCGGAATTGACGCGCCAGCATGATGTTTCGCTCGTCGTCAATGGTGCGCAAGCGGATTCGCTGCGCACCGCCGGTGTCAGTACCATCGACCAGCTCGCGCGCTGGGCCGGGGAACCGCCGGAAGAGTGGCCCGGCGGCGGGTTCCCGGAGGCGCAGATTTTCGCGCAAGCCTGGCTGCATGATGTGACACTCGTCCGCAAGGTTGACCGCGTTGCGGCGACTCGCGCCGACGTCGAGGTCGACATAGACATGGAGAGCTACCAGGATCACGGCGCATATCTGTGGGGAACGCTGCTCTCTGAGCCGGGACGGCCGCCTGTGTACCGGGCATTCGCCACGTGGGAGGCGCTGCCGACGCATGACGAGGGCCGCAACTTCGCTGAATTCTGGGATTGGCTGACCAAGATCAGACTATCCGCCGCTCGGCGCGGCCTGACTTTCGCGGCGTACTGCTATTCCAAGGCTGCGGAAAACCGGTGGCTCCTGGATTCTGCGCACCGATTCCGTGGCATGAATGACGTTCCTTCCACCGCGGAAATCACCCATTTCATCGAATCCGACGAGTGGATCGATATGTTCGAGGCGGTATCGAACCAGTTCCATTGCCCGCAGGGCCGCGGCCTAAAGAAGATTGCACCCAACGCCGGCTTCGCATGGCGTGATCCCGAAGCGGGCGGTGAAGCGTCGATGATCTGGTACCGCGACGCGGTGGGATACGAGGGCGAGGCAGTCGTCGGCCAACGGGAACGAATTCTCCGATACAACGAAGACGATGTATGGGCAACGCGGGTTCTCCGAGAATGGATGACCAGCGGTGCGGCGGCCGCGGTCCCGAGTGTTGCTGACCTTGCGGAACAAATGCGGCTGCTCCCTCCCGCGCCGGGGGACAGCACTCAGGTCACCTGAGCGAGCTGCGCCCCGGGGTATTCTGTCTGCATGGCAACAGGTGGGGGCTGGATTGAGCGCTGTGGCGCGTCCCGGCTGTTGCCGCTGTTCGCAATAGTCGGTACCGCGCTGCTGCTCGCGCAGAGCCCCACAGCAGCGATGAGTGCGGCTGCTGTTGCGTTGCTGGTCGCAGCGTCGGCTCCCGGAATGACACGTGACCTGGTGGTTGTGTCCGCAGCGGCCGGTGTGGTCGCGCTGCGCGTGCGCAAAGTGCGGCACACTCTCAGTCGTCAGTGCTCGGCCGACTCACCGGGACGTCCCGGGAAGCCGCGCGCACCCGGCGCCTGCCCTGCCGCTGTGCTGCCGTGATTTTCCTGGCCGAGCCCTGTGGGGCGTCCGGCTAAGAATCCCTGCAGCCAGCCCGGTTTCGCATCGTCACCGCTGAACGCGCCCTCAGTTGCGCGCGGCGGGAAATTCACCTGCGGCAGGGGTTTTATATGTTCGATTTCATTTACTATCCCATTTCGGGAATCCTGTGGCTGTGGCATTATGCGTTCGAGCAGGCAGCTGGCTTGAGTAGCGGCCCTGCATGGGCGCTTTCCATCGTTTTTCTGGTCTTCACGATCCGGGCGCTGCTCTATCGTCCGGTGGCGGCGCAGATGCGGATGAGCCTGAAAATGCAAGAGCTGCGCCCGCAAATGAAGGCGCTGCAAAAGAGGTATGGAAAAGACCGCCAGCGCTATATGGAGGAGGTCCAGAAACTACAAAAGGAGCATGGGCTCAACCCCCTGATGGGGTGTGTGCCCGTGGTTGTGCAAGCTATTGCCTTCCTGGGGATTTTTCATGTCCTCCGGTCGTTCAACCGCACGGGTTCTGGTTTCGGCCAGATCGGGATGACGCCTGAACTCAACGCCACGACACCGAACTACTTCTTCAGCGTTGATCAGGTGCACTCGTTTCTTAGCGCGCACGTGTTCGGTGCCCCGCTCGGTGTGTCGGCTTTCGGCCCGCTAAGCGCACCGGATGCGTTCGCGGTGTTTGGGCTCACGCCCGCCGCGAGTGTTGTCGCTGCGGTTGCGCTGCCACTTGGATTGGCGATCGCGGTGATGACGCACGTCAACGCGCGTGCGTCAATTGCACGTCAAAGCCCGGAACTCGCAGCGAGCCCCCAGACGGCCATCATGAACCGCATCATGCTCTGGGTGTTTCCTGCGGGCGCCCTCATTGGCGCGCCGTTTATGCCCGTAGCGATCCTGATTTACTTGCTCAGCAATAACATCTGGACGTACGGGCAGCAGCATGTCGTGTATCGCCACCGGCGCTGACAGCGTGGCGGGGTTAGCCGCAGACGGCTCCGTTGGATGCGGAACCGACCAGTTTCGAGTACTTCGCGAGCACCCCGCGGGTGTAGCGCGGGGGCAGCGGCGCCCAGCCGGCTTTACGCTGCTCCAGCTCGTCAGGGTCGACGAGCAGGTCGAGCGAGCCGTTTCCGACGTCGAGCCGGATCTGATCGCCATCCTGCACAAATGCGACCGGGCCGCCGTCGACTGCCTCGGGCGCGATGTGCCCCACACACAGCCCAGTGGTGCCGCCTGAGAAGCGCCCGTCCGTGATGAGGAGCACATCTTTGCCCAGGCCAGCGCCTTTGATCGCACCTGTGATTGCGAGCATTTCCCGCATGCCGGGGCCGCCCTTGGGCCCTTCATAGCGAATCACCACCACATCGCCCGCGGTGATCGTGCCGTCTTCGAGCGCGTCGAGAGCGGCACGTTCTCGCTCAAACACCCGCGCGGTGCCGGTGAAGATGTCGGCATCGAACCCGGCTGATTTCACGACCGCACCACCCGGCGCGAGCGAACCCTGCAAAATGGTGATGCCGCCCGTCGGGTGGATTGGTTCGCTGAGGTAGCGCAGCACCTTTCCATCCGGGTCGGGCGGATTGATACCAGCCAGGTTCTCCGCCATCGTTTTGCCGGTGACCGTCAGACAGTCACCATGCAGCAATCCCGCGTCGAGCAGTGTCTTCATGACTACCGGCACGCCGCCGAGTTTGTCGACGTCCGTCATGACGTATTGACCGAACGGTTTCACGTCCGCGAGGTGCGGGACGCGCGACCCGACCTTCCGGAAATCGTCGAGCGTGAGGTCGACCTGTGCTTCGTGTGCGATCGCCAGCAGGTGCAGCACCGCGTTTGTCGAACCGCCGAGCGCCATGACAACCGCGATCGCGTTCTCGAACGCCTCTTTTGTCATGATGTCTGAAGCGGTGATGCCGCGGCGAAGCAGGTTCACTACTGCTTCACCCGAGCGGCGCGCGTAGCCGTCACGGCGACGATCAGTCGCTGGGGGCGCCGCACTGCCGGGCAGCGACATGCCCAGCGCTTCAGCGGCGCTCGCCATTGTGTTCGCCGTGTACATACCGCCGCATGCACCCTCGCCGGGACAGATGGCTCGTTCGATCGCGTCGACGTCTTCGCGGCTCATGAGTCCCCGTGCGCACGCGCCGACCGCTTCGAACGCGTCGATGATGGTGACTTCCTTCTCTGTCCCATCCGACAACTTGGCCCAGCCGGGCAAGATCGAACCGGCGTAGAGGAAGACGGCGGAGAGTTCGAGGCGCGCCGCCGCCATCAGCATTCCGGGCAGTGACTTGTCACAGCCCGCGAGAAGCACCGACCCGTCGAGGCGTTCCGCGTTCATCACCGTCTCGACGCTGTCAGCGATGATCTCGCGCGATACGAGGGAAAAGTGCATGCCTTCGTGGCCCATCGAGATGCCGTCGGACACCGAGATTGTCCCGAACTCCATCGGAAAACCACCCGCCGCGTGCACACCGTCTTTGACGGCCTTCGCGAGCCGATCCAGCGACAGGTTGCACGGTGTGATCTCGTTCCACGACGAGGCGACACCAATCTGGGGTTTGGCGAAATCATCGTCGGTCATGCCGACGGCACGCAGCATCCCGCGGGCGGCTGCCCGTTCCAGTCCGTCGGTAACGTCGCGGCTGCGCGGTTTGATGTCGACGGTGTTTTCGGAGGTGGTCATCACTGCTCCTGTGAGTCGCTGTGGGGGCTGAGTTGCGTGGACTATCGCGGCGCCATCCGAAGTGCGCCGTCCATGCGAACAGTTTCACCGTTCAGGTAGTCATGTTCAACGATCATGCCTGCCAGCTGGGCGAACTCGTCCGGGCGCGCGAGGCGGCGCGGGAACGGAACGCCTGAGGAAAGGCTCTTGCGGAAATCCTCACTTACACCAGCCAGCATGGGGGTATCGACGATTCCTGGTGCGATCGTGTTCACGCGGATGCCGAACTGCGCAAGATCACGCGCGGCAGGAACCGTCATGCCGTGCACCCCGCCCTTAGATGCGCTGTACGCGATCTGCCCGATTTGCCCTTCGAATGCGGCAACAGAGGCGGTGTTCACGATGACGCCGCGCTGCCCGAACTCGTCGACCGGCGTGGTATCCGCTATCGCCTGCGCCGCCAGTCGCATGACGTTGAAAGTGCCAAGCAGGTTGACCGTAATGACCGTGCGGAACAGCTCAAGATCATGGGGCCCTTGTTTGGAGAGGATGCGGCCTGCCCAGCCGACTCCCGCACAGTTGACGACGATCCGCAGTGGTTTATCGCCGCCCGCTACCTGATCGACCGCAGCCGTCACGTCGCTGTCGCTGGTGACGTCGGTGGGGATCATGGCCACACCCGCCGGTGCGGAATCGCCTGCCCGATCAATGGAATTGGCGAGGTCTAGGCCGTAGACGGTGGCGCCTTTTGTGGACAGCAGCGCAGCGGTAGCTGCGCCGAGTCCCGAAGCGGCACCTGTCACGATGGCGGCGGTACCTGAGATTTCCAAAGCGAACCCCTCCCTGCAGGTCTGAAAGATACTTCAGACGCTGTGAACAACTCTCGGAACCAACTCTAGGCCGCGCCGAAAACGAAGCCCGCCAGTATCCGGAAATCTGTGGATACTGGCGGGTTCTGCGGGAGGCGCCGGGTGATCAGCCTTGGGTGGCACGGCGGCGCAGGACGTACGTGCCACCGGCCGCAGCCCCAGCGACACCGACGGCCCCGGCGACGATCAAGCCGACGGGGATTCCGCCGCCCGATTCACTGCTCGCGCCGAGCAGCAAGCTAGCGGGGGGAAGTTCGCCCGCGAGTGTGCCGTCGCTCGCGAGGTAGTCGACCACCTCAAACGTCCCTTCGGGTGTGTACAGACCCGCGAGTACGACATTTGTGGAGGTGGTAACCGCGATGGTGTCGGAGACGGCGACGATGTCGATGCTGGTTAGTGTCTCCTCGCCGAGGTCGATATCGACGCGCTCAGTGGGGCCGTCACTGACCTTCTTCCGGGCCTCCGCCTCTGCTTCACGGGCGAGTTCGAGCTCGGCTTCCGCTTCGGCAAGCGCAGCAGCTGCAGCTTCAGCCTCTTCCTGTGCCCGTGCTGCCGCTTCTTCGGCAGCCTCGAACGCCTCGTAGGCCGCAGTTGCTTCTTGCTGTGCCTTCTCCGCAGCGGCACGCTTCTCCTGTGCTGCTTGCCGCTTCTCACGAAGTTCCGCCTGGGCAGCATCGGACTCGTCGGCGGCCACAGCGAGACGTGCGGCGGCGTCGTCGTACTCCTGCTGAGCGGCGTCAGCGGCCTGTTGTGCAGCGTCTCGGGCTTGCTGTGCGGCGTCGCGTTCCTGCTCGGCAGCGGACAGCGCCGCGGTCGCCGCTTCGGCGGTGGCTTGCTTTTCTGCTGCGACCGTCAGTGCTGCTGCGTGCTCAGTTTCGGCGGCCTTGAGTTCAGCTTCCGCTGCTGCCTGTGCCTGCTTCTTGGCCCTCAGTTCTGCTTGCGCTGCCTTGCGCTCTTGGCCGCGCAGGTCCTTGAGCGCGTCCTGAGCGGCCGCGACCTCGTCCTCTGCCGACTTCAGCTTGTCGGCGGCGGCCGCGACATTGTCCTCCGCTGCGCGGACGGCGGCCTGCGCGTTGCTGAGTTCCTCCTCTGCGGCCGTGTCTGCGGTAGCTGCTTCTTCGACCTTCTCTTCGGCTGCTTCGAGGCGTTCGGTCGCCTCGTCGAGTTCATCCTGCGCTTGGTCGAGTTCCGTTTTCGCCGCCGCGACTTTCACCTCGGCGTCGGCTGCTTGTTTTGCGGCCTCCTCGGCCTTTTTGCGGGCCTCTTTACGCTCAGCGATCGCGCGTTCAGCCTCAACTGTCGCGCGCGTGTATTCGACGCTTTTCTCGGCGAGTTTCTTTTCGGCCTCGGTGGCGGCGGCGCCGGCCTCTTCCGCAGTTTGCTGCGTTTCCGATGCTTTTTCCCGTGCTTCGGAAACGGCTTGTTCTTTTTCAGCGGTGTTTTTTTCCGCGTCAGCAACCGGGTCGGTCACCGTGGCTGGCGGGTTGCTTGTGGTGGCGGCGGGCGCTGGCACGGTGGTGTCGGGGGAAGGCTCAGGTACGACTGTGGGCTCGGGTGCGGGATCGTTGGCGGCGGGTGACGCACTGGGGCTGGGGTCTTGAGGTGCATGTGTACTGCCCACGCCGGAATCTTCTTCGTCAGCGAGCGCGATGCCCGGAGCGGCAATGCCCATCGTGCCCACCGATACCGCTATTGCGGCCGCAATGCTCACGGTACGTAGCCGGCGTGAGATCTTTGTGGGCAAGGGGGCCTCCTCGGTTGTCAGCGATGTCGAGCGAATTGACTATCGCATGAGTGTCGCGGAGGAATTGGTCGGTGTTACCTAATTCGTAACGGTTCGAAATGTAAGTGATCCATATCACCTAAAATTGTCAGTCGAATAGTCGACATTTCCCTTTTTTTGCGGTCGTATTTGTCGTCAAAACAGCCCACACCGTTCTACGCTGCCAGCAGCATCGCTAGCACTGCGGTGTCGGGGTGTTCGTTCGGATCCACACCGATTCGGGTGACAAGGGAGGTCACTGTGCCGTCCGCTTCGGCTTCCGCCCAGGTGGCTCGGTGCCCCAGCCCCAAGTGAGGCAGCCCGGGCAGCAGTAGGCAGCCGGACGCGGCGCCACTGCATTCCGGCAGCGTCGGCGTCGTTTCCGACGGCGGGTGCAGCATCAGCAGTGCGGGCGGCTGTTCGGTGGCGAACGTACCCGGCGCCAGCGCATGTTCCCCGAGCACGGTTCCCGCCGCGAACAGCAGCCCCACGACGTCAGGCACGGAACTTTCGGGGTGGTCTTCGCGCGCTCCGAACACCGTTGAGGTCGGCAGCAGTCCAGGCAGGGACGCCACGCGCACCGCGAGGATCAGCAGCTGCGCCCACTCCTTCGTCGTCTCGGGCCAGCGCCCGCTGAGCAAGAAACCTTTGAGAGTGCCGCCTTGCTCAAACGGTGACATCTCTACCGTGTCCCGGTCCATGGTTACCTCCCGACCGTCCGCTTGGGGTGGGTGTGGATCAGGTGAATAGGACTATGAACAATTATCCCGCTGTCACACAAGGCCATGCGAGTGCTAACCCTGTTCGGCGGCTGTACATGCCCAGGCAATGTTTTTCTGTCAGAGTGGGAAGGCTGGGTTCAGATGGTGGGCAGGGGCGAGCAGGAGAGGATGGCGCGTGATCACTGAAGATCTCGATGCAGTGGTAGACGAATGGCCTGACCGGATCCGTGAGGGGTCTTTATCTGCTGTTGCTCGACAGGCCGCCGATTTATCGCTTCCAGACCTGGTGTGGGTGCTGGAGCGATTACGCGTGCGTGACCGCGCGATCGTGTTCCGCGTGTTGCCCAAAGGACTTGCGCACGAGGTCTTCGAACGCTTCGATGACGGTCTGCGAGGCGAGTTGTTTTCTAGCCTGCGTGACGACCAAGTGGTCTCCCTGTTCGCGGATCTCGACCCCGACGACCGCGTCCACGTCATGGACGAATTGCCTGCTAGCGTCGCAAAAAAGCTGCTGCAGGGGCTGTCCAAACACGAGCGGGAACTGACCGCGCCGATACTCGGTTACGAGCGCGGATCGATCGGCCGGTGGATGAGCACCGAGTACGTGCGCGTTCTCGAGAACCAGACGGTAGCTCAGGCGCTCACGCAGATCCGCCAGCGCGGGCGTGACGCGGAAACGATCTACACGATTCCCGTCACCGATCCCGCGAAGCGGCTCGCGGGTGTGGTGAGTTTGCGTGAACTGATGCTCGCTGATCCGGAAGTTCACGTCAGTGACGTGATGAGTGAACCGATCAGCGTCGCCGCGACCGAGCCGGAAGAGGATGCTGCGCGCCGGTGTCTCGACGCGCAGGTGCTTGCGATGCCGGTGGTGGACCGGGAACAGCGCCTTGTGGGAATTCTCACAGTTGATGACGCCGTCCGAATCACCACCGTCGCGGAAGAGGAAGACGCGGCCCGCGCGGGTGCTATGGAACCGCTCGGCCGCCCGTACCTCTCGACACCTGTTCGATCGATCGTGCGTGCCCGCGTCGTCTGGTTGCTGCTGCTCGCAGTATCGGCTGTGGCCACCGTTGGTGTGCTCGACCACTTCGAGGACGACCTCGCGGCCGTGGTGACTCTTGCGGTGTTCATTCCGCTGCTCATCGGTACTGGCGGTAACACTGGATCGCAAGCTGCGGTGACGATTACACGCGCGCTCGCCCTCGGCGATGTGCGGCCGCGTGACGTCGGCGTGGTGCTGTTCCGGGAGATCCGGACGGGTGCGTTGCTCGGTGCGATGCTCGGCGCTTTGGCGTTCGGGGCGATCGCCTTGGTTGCGCTGGCGGTTGACGGCTACACGATGGAGATCGGCACCGTGGTGGCTGTTTCAATGCTCGCGATCTGTACCCTGGCTGCCTCGGTCGGCGGCGTCATCCCCCTGTTCGCCAAGGCGGTCAAGATCGACCCCGCCGTCATGTCGACGCCGTTTATCGCGACATTTGTCGACGCGACAGGCCTGATTCTGTACTTCGTCATTGCCAAGGCAGTGCTGGGTATCTGACATTCACAAACAACTGTGCCCCGGGCAGTTTCGCCCGGGGCACAGTTGTTAGCGCGAGATGTCGTGGCGTGTCAGCCGACGATCAGGCCGTTCGTCTGTGAGCGCGCGCGCTCGAAGCGAGCTGCGACGTCGTTCCAGTTGACGACGTTCCAGAACGCGTTGACGTAGTCACCCTTGACGTTCTTGTACTGCAGGTAGAAAGCGTGCTCCCACATGTCGAGCATCAAGAGGGGCGTGAGACCGATCGGAATGTTGCCCTGCTGGTCATACAGCTGCACGATGACCGGACGCTGACCGATCGAATCGTAGGCCAGGATGGACCAGCCGGAGCCCTGGATCGCGTTCGCATTCGCGCTGAAGTGCGCGCGGAACTTGTCGAACGAGCCGAAGTGTTCGTCTATCGCAGCCGCCAGCTCACCCTCGGGCTTGTCGCCGCCGTCCGGGGACAGGTTCTGCCAAAAGACTGAGTGGTTGGTGTGGCCACCGAGATGGAACGCGAGGTTCTTCTCATGGAGGTTCACAACAGTGGCGAGCGTATCGTTGTCGCGAGCTTCGGCGAGCTTCTCGAGTGCGGTGTTCGCGCCGGTGACGTACGTCTGGTGGTGCTTAGAGTGGTGGAGCTCCATGATCTGGCCCGAGATGTGGGGTTCCAGAGCGGAGTAGTCGTACGGCAGATCCGGAAGCGTGTAGACAGCCACGAGCGTCCTTTCTACGCGAGCGCGCGAGCATCCCTCGATGCCCGCAAGGCGGAGTGTTGAATTTTTCCAATACGGTGCCAACTCTTCTTGATCGACACACTTTCTGCAACAACTTCGCGCTGAGCGAATTTCCGTTTATGCAGAGTTCGTGCCGCCGAATTTTATTTATCCGAGCGTCTAATTTTGTCGGCAGTTTCTGGCGGTCAAAGCTGCTCTGCGGGCGCGGAACGCGTAGCATCGCAGATATGTCGTGGTTCGATGAACTCACAGGCCGTAAGCGAACGACCATGATCACCCCTGAGCAAGCACTGCCCGGCCGGGAGACGCCCCTGCGGCTTTCCGGTATCCACGCCGTCAACGGCACCCGGATCGTTCCGCCGTTCCCCCAGAAGACGGAAACGGCTGTCGTCGGTGAAGGCTGTTTCTGGGGTGCGGAGCGCAGATTCTGGAAGTTGCCAGGCGTCCACGCCACCGCAGTCGGATACGCGGGCGGGTACACGCCGAATCCCACCTACGAGGAAGTGTGCACCGGGACGACCGGCCACACCGAAGTGGTGCTCGTGGTGTTCGATCCCGAGGTCATCAGCTACGAGCAGGTACTGCGCCAGTTCTGGGAAAGTCACGATCCGACGCAAGGCATGCGCCAGGGTAACGACGTGGGCACCCAGTACCGTTCAGCGGTGTACACGGTTGGTGACGAGCAGAACGCCGTGGCCCAGGCGTCAGCGGAGGAGTACCAGAAAGCGCTCACCGCCGCTGGTTACGGGCACATCACTACGGAGATCGCGCCCCTCACGGCGTTCTATTACGCCGAGGAGTATCACCAGCAGTACCTCCACAAGAACCCGGCTGGGTATTGCGGGCTCGGAGGCACGGGAGTCAGCTGCCCAGTCGGCCTGGGGGCCTAGTACCGCCCCCGTTTCGCCGCAAAATCACCAGAAACGGCCCAGATTCACGGGTTGATGCCGTGAATCTGGGCTGTATCTCGTGAGCCTACGCACCGGTCAGGGAAGTGGCTGTGCCCGCATGACGGGTTCCGCAGCACGCGCGGCGTCCAGTTGCGCGTCGCACCGCAGCAACGCTGGGCCGAGACGCAGGGTTCCGGATACGACGACTCCAGCCCGCAAGCCGCCGCGCCCGATGAGCGCCTTGCGCATACCGGGCGCGACCATTGTGTCCATCCAGGAACATGGATGCGCCGGACGTCCACCGTGGAAACGGACCGTCGACTCCCCGCAACTGATCGTGAAGTCCTCGCCCCGCAGCTTGTCGAGTTCCACACCCCGGACGACGACGTTCCGGCGTGCCAGCTCAAACGGCGCCACCGCATTTTCTCCGCCGTGTACGTGCTGCCAGGCGGCCTGCCACGCTTCCGCGGCGAGGAAAGTCACCGCGGCTTCGGTATGCGCGCGCACATTGAAGAACCGGTCGCCGCGGACGCCCTTGCCAGCGACGCAGTCTGCCGACTCCGGCAGCAGCGTTTCAACGTCAGCAGCACCGTCCCGCGCACGGCCAAAGTAGGCGTGCGCGGGAGAGACCAGCAACTGCACAATCTCGATCGGGTATGTCGCCATCAACTACGAGGTTCCCAGCGCCACCGCTTCCGGGCAATCGACACCGCGATCCAGGTCCACAGTGCCGTGATCAGCAGTGCGCTGACCACTGGCGGCAGCGCGGTCAGCGCGCCCTGCGCGATCACGTCCTCCGACGCGCCCATACCGCGTGCGAGCAGACTTGTGAGCGAGGCGAACGGGATGGCACTGACCAGGCGGCCCTGCATCTCCTCGAGTGGTTGCAGCACGAGGTTCGCGCCCACCGCGCCGAGGATGATGAGCGGCATCACGGTCCACTGCACACGCTCGATGCTCGGTGCGATGCTGCCTGTCGCGACGCCTGCGGCGACAGCGAGCACCGCGGTCCCCAGAAGTGCAAGCGCCACATAGCCCGGCTGCTCAGGGAAGGGGGCGCCCAGCGCGAGGCACCCGCCCAGCACGATGAGGCCCTGGATTGTGCCGATGAGAATGAGGGGCCCCGCTATCGCGCTCAACATTTGCGGTGGTGCCAGTTCACTCGTTCGCAGCCGCTTGAACAACTGTGTTTCCCGCCGTGCCGTCACCACCGATGCACTCGTCACATACACCGAAAACAACAGCGCGAGAATGCACATGGGCGCGGCGATCTGTGCCCACTGCTCCGTGGTTTCAGGCTGCGCGAGAATCGGGAATATCATCACGAACGCAGGCGCGAACACCATGGTCAACAGCGTGACGCGCTGGCGCACAATCATTGTCAATTCGAATCGCATCATCCGCAGCGTGCGGGTGGCGGGATGCATCGTTGCGGTTGTTGTCATGAGTTGGCTCCTTCGCTGAGCGACTGGCCGCTGATCTCGAGAAACACTTCTTCAAGCGACGCCGGCGTGGCGCGCAGCGGGCCCAGTTGCACACTGTCCGCGGCGGCTGTGTTCATGAGCCACGTGAGTGCGAGCTGCTGATCGGTGCTTTCAAGCACCAGTACGTCTTTCCCGCGCTGCACGTCGCGGCGCATATCGACGCCATCCGGTGGGCGGTGATGTGCTGGCGGCCAATAGATATCGTCAACCTCCACGGTGACGCGCGCCGGGCGGCTCGCAAGCACCTCGCTGAGGCTGCCCGTGACTGCGATTTCCCCGCCGTGCATGATCGCGACCCGATCCGCGAGCGCCTCTGCCTCCTCCAAATAGTGAGTGGTGAGGACGATCGTGGTGCCGGCGCTGCGCAGATCACCGATCACCGACCACAGAGTGCGCCGCGACTCCGGATCAAGTCCGGTCGTCGGCTCGTCCAGAATGATGAGTTCCGGATCACCCCAAATCGCCAGCGCAAGGTCGAGCCGCCGCCGCTCGCCGCCCGAGAGTGAGGTGACCGAATGGGTGCCACGGTGATCGAGCCCGACTGTATTGAGCACGCGGTCCACGTCGTCCGATCGGGATGACAGGGACTTCCACAGCTTTACGGTGGCGGTCACGCTGATTTCGCCGAAGAAGCCAGCTTCCTGCAGCACTACGCCGGTGCGGGAACGAACCACCTCGGGGCGTTCCCGTGGGTCGGTGCCGAACACCGTCAGTTTGCCGGACTCTCTGGCGCGGAAGCCTTGCAGTATCTCAAGTGTTGTTGTCTTACCGGCGCCGTTGGTACCAAGGAGCGCGAAGATCTCACCACGTCGAACCTGCAGGTCGACGGAGTTCACCGCGCGGTGCGCGCCGTACGAGTAGCAGATGCCGCGGGCATCGATCACGGCGTCGCGTGACATGCCCGTAGCTGATTGGTGTGGAGACGCGAGCTTTTCCATGCATTCAGCGTCGCCCCTGCGATACATAGTCGTTAGTCCCCAGCATCACGGGCTTTCCATGACAAATGTCAGCGCGAACTTGTGACCGCCGCATACGTGCTGGTGGGGTGCCTCTGCAAGAATCGACAGCGTGACCACGCTGATGTCGCGGACGTGGCATTCCCGCTCCCAAGTGGATCGTGTAGCGCTCTACACGATCGGCTCGCTGCACGCCATCGTGTGGATGTTCGTGGTGGTGTTCCTCGCAGGACTCGGGCTGCCCCGGTCGCCCATTGAATTCGCCGCCCTTGCAGTCATTCTCGCGACGGGAGCGACGGCAGCGTACGTCCTTCAGCTCGGGATCCGTCGGTGCAGGTACGGCACGACTGTCCAAGCGTGGCCGGTCGTTATTCTCGGGGCCTTGCTTGCAAGCGCGGTGCTACTTGCCGCCTTCGGCAACGGGGAAGCGGTGAACTGGGAAGTTCAGGTCTCGCATTCGGCGCTCGTGCTGAGTGTCCTCGCGGTGTCACCGCTGGCTTCCGGGCGCCGGGCGGCCGCGATCGCTGTTGGGGCGGCTCTCCTTTCGTACGTGATCGTTGGGGAAGCACCGCTTGCGCTGCTCCTCGGTGGGGCGGCACTGTTTCTGATCGCGACGACGCGCATCTCCCTGTGGATGCTGCGGGTCGTCGACCAGCTGGATGCCGCGCGAGCCAAAGAAGCAGCTCTCTCGGTGGCTGAAGAAAGGCTGCGATTCGCTCGGGACCTGCATGACGTTGTCGGGCGGGCACTGTCCGTCATCAGCGTGAAAAGCGAACTCGCTACCGTGCTGGCGGACCGGGACGCTGAACGGGCCGCCGAGCAGATGCGTGAAGTCCGCGAACTCGCGAATGATTCGCTGCGCGAAATGCGTCAGCTCGTTCGCGGCTATCGTGGACTCGACCTCGCAGCTGAGGTTGACGGTGCGCGTGCCCTGCTGCAGTCAGCGGGCATTGAGGTCACGGTCGTGGGGAACGTCGCGGCCGTTCCGGAACGGTTCCGTGAACCCGCAGCGTGGATGGTGCGCGAAGGGGTGACGAACATCTTGCGGCACTCGGTAGCGCGCACCTGCACGATTACTGTCGCCGCGGACGGTATTTCACTGCACAACGACGGTGCGCCCCAGAAAGAGACAGACGATGCCGACGCGGATTACGGCAACGGACTCGCAGGTCTGGCCGAGCGGATGTCCGCAGCAGGCGCCGCGCTGAGTTCGCGACACAGCGGTATGGAGTTCGAGCTCCGCGCCGAGTTTCCACAGGCGGAAAGGGAGGCGTGATGAACGATGACCGCGGCGTCATCAGTGTTCTCCTCGCTGACGACGAAAACCTCATCCGCGCGGCATTACGGACCATGCTCGACCTCGAACCTGACATCGACGTCGTCGCGGAAGCGTCAACTGGTGAAGAAGCGCTCAGCAAGGCGCGAGCATTCACGCCGGACATCGCGGTGCTCGACCTGCAAATGCCGATACTCGACGGCGTCGAGGTGGCTGAACGGCTCCGCGAACACCTTCCGAACTGCGGCGTTGTTATCGTCACCAGCCACGGTCGGCCCGGTTACCTGAAGCGAGCATTGAGTGTGGGTGCTCGCGGATTCCTGCCCAAGACAACGTCAGCGAGCACCCTCGCCGACGTGATCCGCAAAGTCGCGGCGGGTGGACGTTTCGTCGACCCGGAAATCGCGGCGGAAGCTATCAGTGCGGGTGACAGCCCCCTCACGCCGCGCGAAGCTGACGTCCTCGAACACGCGGCGGAAGGCGCCTCAGTCGACGAGATCGCGCGCCGGGTGTCTCTCTCACCGGGAACGACGCGGAACTACCTGTCGTCCGCGGTGTCGAAACTTGGCGCAGCGAATCGGTATGAGGCGTGCGTGATCGCGCGCCGGTTCGGGTGGATCTGAGGGGCTGGTTGCAGCCCGTCTGTCAGCGACAAGTCGGTGCCCTCGGTTTCGGATTCAGCGCGAAGAGGTCTTGCCTATCCCTAGGGGATCCTTTGGACTTGGGTTGAGCGTGTCCAGTTTCTCGGGAACCGCTGGACTGGCCTACTGGCCAGGGAACGTCTGAACCGTGTGCTGCCTTACGCCGATTAGCTCGAGCAGGGCAGCCCGCAGAGCCGTGGCTGCGATGCAGCTACAAGCTTGCGGGCAGGTACTCGTAGTTCGTCGCGCCGGGACGGGCATGGCCCAATGCGTCAAGAAGGCTCCGCGGTGGTGTGGCGTACACGGACTCGTAGTCGACCTCGCCCAGGTCTGGATCAGCTCTGAAGGCGATGCGCTCGCGGGCCAGATCGAACTGCGCGTCGACACCAGGCTTGTTGCCTCGCGCGTCAATCCGCGACCACTTCCCGTCAACACAGACACCGACGAGTCCGTGGAGAACAAATCCACCCGGGACGTCGTCACGGAGCTTCTGGTAACACAACCCGGCAGGAACGCCCTGTGCCCGAAGCAGTGCAGCCAGCAGATGGGCCTTACCATGGCAGATCGCGTTACGTGCAGCCAACACATCAGTGGACCGGTACGCGGCGCTCCAGGTTCCAGCATCACGCGAGTGCGCGATCTCGTCTCTCACGAACGTGAAGGCAGCTTCCGCGCTCCCCAGCTCCGTGGCCAGGTCACGGATCGGGGTGGACTGGCATGCGATCACATCATCCGCGGCGAGGTAATCGGCGAGGCTGCTTGAGGTTGGCACGGGGATCACAGGCGAACTGTAGCGCGAGATGGTGGCTGCTCCACAAAGGCAGCGATCTCCCGGAGGCTGGGGTCGTAGCCCTGAGAGGTGTCCACTTTCAACGCCGGGACGTCGACAGATATGGGTGCGAAGCCATTGCCGTGCCTTGGTTGATGTCGTCGCGGATGATTGCGGGGCGGCCGCGTCCGCGAGCAAGTGCATGGGCGAGCGTGGTCTTGCCTGTTCCGGGACCTCCGCTGACGACGTCGAGTATGGGCAATGCGCTCCTGCATTAGGTATACCGACTCGGTGACCATGGACAAATGGTTCAGATTGAGGTGAGGTTTGACCAAAACGTACACAGGCTCCGAACAGCATATGGTGGTCCAGCCCGTTTCGGCAGCCTCACGGACGCAGCAAGGCGTCTGGGGATCCGGTCCAGCGGAGTTCGGGCGGCAGGTGACTCAAGTCGTTGTACATGCTGATGCTGGGTGGTCCGCCGGGTCGGTGCTAAATGACAGTCAGTGCGGCGTTGGCGCTGCTGAGTCCGAGCCACCCTTGGCATCGACCGTCACACGGAGGGCGTCAGCGAAACCGGGTAGGACACCACACTGGACGCCGGAGTGTC
Organism: Hoyosella sp. YIM 151337; assembly: GCF_026041215.1. GTDB lineage: Bacteria > Actinomycetota > Actinomycetes > Mycobacteriales > Mycobacteriaceae > Hoyosella. Next base: position 125,647 of record NZ_JAPEIQ010000030.1, on the reverse strand, counting down.
AGGATCGATCCGGCTGCCGGTGCCGCTGCGGGTCGAGCGGCTCGAACCACGAATTGCCCACGCCGAACATGCCTCGCTGCGGTATCCAGAAGTCGCCGAGCTTGGCCTGCTCAGGCAACGGAGCGTCGTGACCGAGGTCTGCGCCATTCACCGTTGCCGTGATAGTGCGGACAGTCCATACCAGCCGCGGAGTGGCGCGGAACCACTGTCCGTTCGGCACGTCGCCGACCAGCCCAACCTTGCCGACTCCCAGGAACGGCCCCGCGACCGCACTCATGCCGCGCAGCACCCCCGCGTTGCGCCACATGCGCTCCGGCATCACCCTGCCCATGGCGTTCATCATTCGCGTCCGGGTTGTCGGCACAAGTTCAAACTCCCAGTCGATTACGCCTGGCACACTGACGCGCATCGACGAATCACTCAGCCACTCCATCGTCACCGCACACTGGTCGGTCCCGACGAGGGCCGAGCTGAAGTATCGGCCGCAACTGACGGCGGCAGGGGCGTCGCTATAGATGGACCAGTTTCCTTCCGGATCGCGATGCCACACGGACTGATACCCCGGCCCCACCGTGGTCGCGTGGAAGCGGCGGGTGGCGAGCAGATGCCCGGACGAGAACGGTGCCCCCATCACGCCATATCCGGTGAAGCGCTCACCCAGGCCGTCGACAAGCTTCCGCCTGCCTTCTGCAATCTCTCGTGGTGACGGCGTCATGACGGCTCCGTTTCTGCCGCGCACTACACAGCTCGACCTGTGCGTCAATTATGCGCCGGTGAGGCGCCAGGCATAAGTGGCTTCGCCCGGCGCGCGCTTGACATCACGATGCCTCTTGTAAAACGGGTGCGATGTATGTCACTGTGTGTAAACAGCTCCTGCTTGTTGCAGAGGGTCCGGCCATGGTTCAACGAGGCAACGTGGCCACCGCACCCTTCATCGCGCCTCGGTCAACGAAGACAGGGACATGGGAACAATCACTTTCGTTTCGCACGACGGCGAATCCCAAGAGGTTGAGATCGTCGAGGGCAAATCACTGATGCAGATTGCGACCAGCAACGGTGTCGATGGTATTGATGCGGACTGCGGCGGTGAGGCCGCCTGCGGCACGTGTCACGTCATTCTCGACTCCGAGTGGTTCAGCAAGACGGGCGGGCAGAGTGAGGATGAACTGCAGATGCTCGACATGACGCCCGAGCGTGAGCCGACGTCGCGGCTCTCGTGCCAGATCGAGGTCTCCGAGGATATGGACGGTATGACCGTCACGCTTCCCGAATTCCAGATGTAATTCCTGACATTCTCGAACTACAGCGAGGTAGACGAAATGGTTGACGTTATTGGGCAGGTCAAATCTAAGGTCGAGCAGATTGTGCCGATTGACCTCTTGGTGCGTGGGGCGCACATGTACAACCGTGCGCGCCGGGTCGTGGATCCTCGGGAACGGTCACCAAAATTCGTCGAGAGGCCGATCCCGGACGGCGCGGAAATCCCGCTGTCGGAAATCGATATGAGCAACCCGTTCCTGTACCGACAGGGGCAGTGGCTTTCGCACCTCAAGCGTCTGCGTGACGAGTCGCCCGTGCACTACCAGACGAAGGGCCCATTCGGCCCGTTTTGGTCGGTCACTCGCTACGAGGACATCCTTGCGATGGACAAAAACCATCACCTGTTCTCTGCCGAGCCGTACATCATCATCGGCAAAATGCCGGCGGGCTTCGACATCGAGATGTTCATCGCGATGGACCCGCCGAAGCACGACATTCAACGTAACGCGGTGCAGGGCGTCGTGGCACCTAAGAACCTCAAAGAGATGGAAGGCCTTATCCGGTCCCGCGTCCAGGAGGTGCTCGACGAGCTTCCGGTTGGCGAGCCGTTCAACTGGGTGGACCGCGTGTCGATTGAACTGACCAGCCGAATGCTCGCGACGCTGCTCGACTACCCGTATGAGGATCGTCGCGAACTTGTCATGATGTCCGACTTGGCGTCGGGCGTACCGGGGGCGACCGGCGGCACGTCCGACCTCGATGAAACGTTCGATGCCGCGTATCCGCTTATGCGCAAGGTCCTGGATCTGTGGGGCGAGAAGGAAGCGCGCATCGCCGCCGGGGAAACCCCGGGCTTCGACCTCATCAGCCTGATGCTGTCCGACGAGAACACCAAAGACATGATCCATCGTCGTCCGATGGAGTTCCTTGGCAACGCTGTGCTGCTCATCGTGGGTGGCAACGACACCACCCGCAACTCGATGTCCGGTGGCGTGTATGCGCTCAACAAGTTCCCGGACGAGTTCGCCAAGCTCAAGGCCAACCCGAAACTGATTCCCAACATGGTCTCGGAAATCATCCGCTGGCAGACCCCGCTGGCGTACATGGCGCGCCGGGCTAAAGAAGACACCGTTATTCGCGGCAAGCAAATTAAAAAGGGCGACAAACTCATCATGTGGTACGCCTCGGCCAACCGCGACGAGCGCCACTTCGACAATCCCGATCAGCTCATCATCGACCGCAAGAATGCTCGCAACCACATCGCGTTCGGTTTCGGTGTCCATCGCTGCATGGGTAACCGTCTCGCGGAGTTGCAGCTGCGCATTCTGTGGGAGGAACTCCTCGAGCGTTTCGACGACATCAAGGTGCTCGAGGAGCCAGAGATCGTGCAGTCGACATTCGTGCGCGGCTATTCCAAGCTCATGGTCGAACTGACGAGAAAACAGCAGGTATAACAGTGCGCGCTATCATCGTTGGCGCCAGCCACGCCGGAGCCCAGCTTTGCGCGAGCCTGCGTCAGGAAGGCTGGGACGGGGAGATCCTGGTCATCGGCGACGAGCCGACACTGCCGTACCACCGCCCACCCCTGTCCAAGACCTACCTCGCGGGCAAGTCGTCCCTCGACGAACTCCTGATCCGGCCGTCTGATTTCTACTCGAAGAAAGACATCGCGTTTCGCCACGCTCGCGTAGCGAGTATCGATCGTGAGGCACGTTCGCTCACGTTGAGTGACGGCGAAAAGGTCAGCTACGACAAGCTGGCGCTCTGCTTGGGGGCGCGGCCGCGGACTCTGTCGCTTACGGGTACGGAGTTGGAGGGTGTGCACTACCTGCGGGATGCCGCCGACATCGAGGCAATCCGCGGGGGCGTCGAGGGAGCCCGCCACGTCGTCATCATCGGGGCTGGTTACATCGGTTTGGAGGCGGCCGCGTCGCTGCGCAAGCTGGGTATCGGCGTGACTGTTCTGGAGAGTGCTGATCGCGTTCTGCAGCGCGTCACCGCGCCGGAGGTATCGGCGTTCTACACCCGTGTGCATCGCGAAGAAGGCGTTGACATTCGCACTGGCATTGAGATTTCCGCGATCGAGGGCGAGGACAAGGTCCGCGGTGTGCGCCTCGCGGACGGCGAGCTTATCGAAGCCGATCTGGTCATCATCGGCATCGGCATTGTGCCCAACACTGAGCTTGCCGAGGCCGCGGGACTGGCGGTCGACGACGGGATCATCATTGACGACCACGCGCTAACGGACGACCCCGATATTGTCGCTGCCGGTGACTGCACCAGCCACTTCATGCCCCGCTACGAGCGCCGGCTCCGACTGGAGTCGGTGCCAAGTGCAGGTGAACAAGCGAAGGTAGCCGCCGCGACCCTGTGCGGCAAAGACAAGAGTGTCACCGCTCTGCCGTGGTTCTGGTCAGACCAGTACGAACTCAAGCTCCAGATCGCCGGACTGAACGAGGGATACGACAGCGTCGTCTTGCGTGGCGATCCGGAGTCGGGCCGTAGCTTCACCTGCTTCTACTTCAAAGGGGATGAGCTGATCGCCGCAGACTGCGTCAACAGGCCCCAGGAGTTCATGTTCAGCCGAAGGGTCATCGGCGACCGGATACCAGTCGACCCGAACCAACTAGCAGATCCCGAAAACGCGATCAACGAATTGTTGAAGGCAGCGCTAGCCAGCAAGACGTGACGATAGCCGTGGCCCTAATTGGTGGGGTCCTCGCCGACCCGTATCAGAAGTTTCCCGAGGTTGCGCCCGCGCAGCAGGCCCCGGAAAGCCTCTGGTGCGTTGTCGAGCCCGTCGACGATGTCCTCGCGGTAGCGCACTGACACGTCCCGCACCCAACCGGGCATGTCGTTGAGGAATGCGTCCTGGTGAGTGGGGATGAACTCGTCTTGGATGAATCCGCGGACGGTCAGGCTGAGCGTCAGCACCCGGCGCATGAAGCCCGGGAGGCGGTCCACCCCGGTCGGGGTCTCAGTGTCGTTGTAGCCCGCGACCAGCCCGCACACAGGTATCCGCGCGAAGCGGTTAAGTCGTCGGGTGACGGCGCTGGCGACGTGGCCGCCCACATTCTCGAAGTACACGTCGACCCCGTCAGGTGTTGCGCTCGCGAGATCATCCTCGAACGTCTGCGACCGATGATCCACGGCGGCGTCGAAGCCGAACTCGTCGATGAGGATCCGGCATTTCTCCGGACCACCAGCGATGCCCACTGCCCGGGCACCGTGGATCTTCGCGATCTGCCCCACGGCAGAGCCAACTGGGCCCGCTGCCGCTGCGACGGCGACCGTTTCCCCCGGCTTGGGGCGGCCGATTTCGAGGAGCCCCCCGTAGGCGGTGAAACCTGGCATGCCCAGCACGCCGAGCGCAGTGGAGATAGGTGCCGCGGCCGGGTCGAGGCGGCGCGTGTGCTGCGCGTCGGCAACGGCGTGGGTCTGCCAGCCGGTGAATGCGAGCACGATATCGCCAGCGTGTCGCTTGTCCGAACGTGACTCCAGCACTTCACATACGGTGCCGCCGAGCATCACGTCCCCGATACTGAGCGGCTGGGCGTAAGACTTGGCGGTGCTCATCCGGCCGCGCATGTACGGATCCAGCGACAGATAGATCGCGCGTAGAAGGACCTGTCCCTCACCGAGTTCCGGCAGCTCCTCGGTCGTGAATTTGAAGTCGGAATCTTTGGGCTCGCCCACAGGGTAGGCCGCTAACCGGATCTGGTTTGTTCGCATCGTTCGCCTCCTCGTTCAGGCTGGGCCAGGAGTCTGGCGAGTTCTCCCGCGCATCGCCCCCAGCTTAACGGCGAGCTAATTGGACTCCTCTACCGTGGCGGTTAGGGCACCTCATTAGTACTGGACGACATACCTCAGTACCAATTAGAGTTCGATTCTAGGAACGGGCTCGTGCAACTCGTGCCGCTGACCTCTTGATCTCAACCAAGGGCGCCGTTGCTCCTCTCGGTGTGCGGGGCCGTCTTCACTCTCCTTCGAAGGGGCTTTTTCGTGACTAATGCTGTGATCGTCGATGCTGTGCGGCTCGCCTCGGGCAGAGGCAGGCCGGGTGGCGCCCTGTCCGGCACCCACCCTGTTGAACTACTCGCGCACGTGTTGCGAGCAATCATCGACCGCAATGGTCTCGATCCCGTCCTCGTCGACGACGTCATCGGGGGGTGCGTCAGCCAGGCCGGGGAGCAGGCTGTGAATATCTCCCGCACCGCGCTGCTGTCGGCCGGCTTCCCTGAGTCGGTGCCCGCAACCACCGTGGATCGCCAGTGCGGGTCAAGTCAGCAGGCTGCGCACTTCGCCGCTCAAGGCGTGATTGCTGGCGCCTACGACATCGTGATCGCCTGCGGCGTTGAATCCATGAGCCGTGTGCCGCTCGGCAGCGCGACTCTCGGTCAGGACGTCTCCGGCCCCGGCATCGCTGGTCGCTACCCCGAGGGGCTGGTCAACCAAGGCATCTCTGCCGAGTTGATCGCCGCGAAATGGAAGTTCGACCGGGAGAGCCTCGACGTGTTCTCGGCCGAGTCCCATCGCCGGGCCGCCGCTGCAGCCGCGAGTGGCTTCTTCAACGGCGAGGTCGTGCCGATCACGGTGCGCGACAGGGACGGCAACCTCGTCGCCCACACGGTCGACGAGACGGTCCGCGCTACAACCACCACAGAAGGGCTCGCGGGGCTGAAACCGTCGTTCCATACCGAACAGTACGCTCAGCGTTTCCCGGAAGTGCAGTGGCACATCACTCCGGGCAACTCGTCACCGCTGACCGACGGTGCGTCTGCGGTACTGATCATGAGTGAGCACGCCGCGAGCAAGCTCGGCGTGACGCCGAGGGCGCGGTTCCGCTCCTTCGCCATCGCCGGCGACGACCCCCTGTTTATGCTCACCGCGCCCGTACCCGCGACGAAGAAGATCCTGACCCGATCGGGGCTGGGCATCGACGATATCGACGCCTACGAGGTGAACGAGGCCTTCGCGCCGATCCCGCTGATGTGGGCGCACGAGTTTGGTGCCGATCCTGCGAAGCTCAACCCCCGCGGTGGCGCGATCGCCCTCGGTCACGCACTCGGCTCCTCTGGAACCAGGCTGCTGACCACCCTCGTGGGTCACCTCGAGTCGACAAGCGGCCGCTACGGTCTCCAGGTCATGTGCGAAGGCGGCGGCATGGCCAATGCCACCATCATCGAACGCCTCTGATCCCGTCGAGTTGCTGTCAGACCTCGCATCACTACTGTCCACTCGTGAAAGGTACTCTCATGGCCCTGCCCCCGATCCTGCGTGACCGCCTGCGCCTGCCGGTCGTGGCGTCGCCGATGTTCATCGTCTCCGCGCCTGACCTGGTCATCGCTCAATGCACCTCAGGTGTCATCGGCTCGTTCCCCTCGCTCAACGCGCGGCCGCAGGCACTGCTGCGCGAATGGCTCATCTGTATCACCGAGGCGCTTGCAAAACACGACGCCAACCACCCTGAGTCGCCCGCCGCGCCGTACGCGGTTAACCTCATCGTGCACAGATCAAATGACCGCCTCGCCGAGGATCTTGCGACCATCGTCGAGTTCGAGGTACCTGTTGTTATCACCTCCCTCGGTGCCCGTACCGACGTCAACGACGCTATCCATTCGTACGGCGGCATTGTCCTGCATGACGTCATCAACAACACGTTCGCCCGCAAGGCGATAGAGAAGGGCGCTGATGGGCTCATCGCAGTTGCCGCCGGTGCGGGCGGTCACGCCGGGACACAGTCCCCGTTCGCGCTGATCCAGGAAATCCGCGCATGGTTCGATGGCCCACTGCTTCTTTCAGGCTCGATCGCACACGGCCGGTCGATCCTCGCCGCCCAGGCCGCAGGGGCCGATCTTGCCTACGTTGGCTCAGCATTCATCGCAACGGAAGAGGCGAATGCCGACAGCCGCTACAAGCAAATGATCGTCGACTCGAGCGCGTCAGATGTTGTGTATTCCAACCTGTTCACCGGAGTGCACGGCAACTATCTGCGCGGCAGCATTGAAGCGGCCGGCCTAGACCCAGACCACCTTGAGCAGTCCGATCCCTCAGCGATGAACTTCGGTACCGGCGACAGCATGAACTCCGCCCCGAAAGCCAAGCCGTGGCGGGACATCTGGGGGTCCGGCCAGGGTATCGGCGCGGTCGATGCCGTGGTCCCTGCCGCCGAGCTGATCGCGAGACTCACCGACGAGTACGACGAAGCTAAAGCTGCGTTGGCACGACAGTAGTCGAAGTTTCGAGTTGACGAAGGTCTCCGGGCCGCCCCATATCAGGACTGTCCCCCAAAGTGGACTGTGGCACACGACACAGTCGCTAATAGCCTTCGCTTACCCGCTGAAAATGCGCGTTCAAACCAAGCCAAAGCCCATGAAATGGGCGGAATGGAGTAATTGTGAGCGGAGACGTGAAAGAGGTCGGAACTGGTATCAATCTCTTCACTGCGGGTGAGGTGAGTGGAGTCGCACGGTGGTTCAACGATACGGCCGATGTGTTGTCGATCGACGACGATGACCTCGAGGACACCATTGCGTTTGTCAGCAAGGGCGGAATGACCTTCCTGTCGCCGATTCTGCCTGACTTGCGCGCGATCGTCTGTACCGCGGGCAGCCGCGAGTCACACCTTGCGATTCTCTCCCGGGAATCCGACGTGCCCTGTGTGCTCGCAGCCGACCTGACTGGAACGGTTTCTGACGGTGACACCGTCGTGCTAGACCTCGCCGATAGCGAGACGGCACGCGTGTCAGTCGCGGCAGCTGGGGCGGTGACCGCATGACTGCCCAGCTAAGCACTGCACCGTCGAATCTCCAGGCGCTCTATACGGACCCGGATTACGAGCCAACACTTGACGAGTGGAACTGGCTCGTGCAAGTTGCCGGCGCAGCGTACAAGTCCGAGCTCCAGGCCCGTACCGTGTTCGAGTCGGAACTGTTTGGGATGAATACCTACATCCTGATGTCGATGATGGAGGACTACCTCCGCGTTCCCGAGCGTATGCGCATCATCCGACAGCACGCCACGCCCACTGAGCTGGTGCGCAAAGCGCTGCCCATCGGGAACAAGCGGAGCTTCATCAATCTTGCGGCCACTCCGCTGCACTATCTCACCGGCCGTGAGCTGTTCGTCGATCTTGGCGAAGATAGCTTGTCCGACGGGCTTGACGATCAGCTTGAGGTCCTGCGCTTCTGGCGTGAGGCGACGATCGCGATGCGCACCGACGGTGTGCTCTTCAATATGGATGCAGAGCCTCCGAACAGCTCGCACGTCATCAACGACGATTTGCTAGCTGAGATCCGGGCCAGTCTTCTCCCCGCGGACGCAGGAGTGAAAGCAGGCATTCGCAAGTTCGGGGCACGGCTGACGGCCTACGCGTTCCTCGAGAATTGTGATGCGCGTACCGCTGTGTGTGATACCGGGCCGTATCAGCTCGAAGACGGTAGCTTCCTCGCCCTACGTGAGACCTGCGCGGACGGTGATGGAGACTTCCCGTGGGTCGACGGTATCCGAGAAACACTTCCGTACCACCACTTCGTCATCGCCTACCGGTTGCCCGCCACGGTGAAAATGGACAATAACGTCTGGGGCACAGCATGGTTCACGCCCAGTGACTACCAAGCTGAGATTATTGAAACCCGTGTGTTCTGCACTGACGGCGGTGATCTCAGACCGCTTGATGCGGACGAGGTCACGGTCGCTACCAACGCAATTCGGAAGGCACACCGCGCGCTGTACCAGCGGCTAGCCGAAACCGACCCGGAGGAACGCAACCTTTACGCGACGCAAATGTACGCGTGGAAGCTCAAGGCGTGGGCCCGCCTGGCGGGGTGCTACGACGAAATCGATTGGTCAATCACACCGCGGATTGCCGAATCTTACAAAAAGTTCAGCGACCCGGATCTCGCACTGAAATTAATTGGCGGCGTTTTTGTCCCGCAGGACCGAGACGGCTGCTTCCGGCCGCTGGGGGGATGAAATGGCGATTCTCGGAAAAGGGATCCCGTCATACACATTCGACCCGGTGACTGGCACAGTTAAGCACTTCCGTTCGCCTGAAGATGTCATCGCGTCGCTGGATACAGACCTTGAGTCCACCATCGCGCTCGTCGCTTCCGGCGGCACGACATTCCTGTCACCCATCCTGGGGCAGTTGGGCGGGATCGTTTGTCTCGATGGAACGCTCCGCTCACACCTCGCAATCGTGTCACGCGAATTCGAGGTCCCGTGCCTGGTCGGAACTGAGCTATCGGAGGATCTCGCTGACGGCACGGAAATCACACTCAGCATTGAGGAACAAACGGGGGTGATCCTCACACCGGAAACTGACCCCGTGACGTGTCTGGGATCTGGTGTGAGCGAGGCATGGTGGGAGTACATCCGGCGCGTCGGAGATGAGATCGCAGTCAAGGACTTCAACGTTGATGTCTCAGCCGACGCGCTCGGTGAACTCATCGCGGAGCGACTCACCGACGATCGTCTCGACGACCTCGTCACCCACATGGGCCGGGCATTAAAGCCTGAACTGACGCGTCGTTCTGGCTTTACGTCCGAACTCTTTCCCATGCTGCCTTACATGTCATTGTCGGTCATCGAGGACTTCCATAGTTACGCCGACCGTATACGAGTGATCGACGCGGCCATGCCTGCTGAAGAGCTGGGCCGACAACTGCGTCAGGGCCCCAACAAGATCAGCCCACTGTGGATCTGGATGATCGGTTACCACTATCTGTGCGGCCGGGAATGCCTGATCAAAATGGGTAAGGTCGCGCCGGGAGAGCACCGGGAGGACATCCGCACTGTGGTGGACTTCTGGCGCCGACTGACTCTGGCGCACCGTGGTGACGGCACACTGGACTACAAGGACGCCGGATTCACCAACCGCTACCTGCCCTCCCGCGTTGTCAACGAACTATCAAGCGCGGCAATCAAGTTGGACCAAAGTTCCTTGAAAGGCCTCAAGCGGCTCAACGCCACGGTATCGGGATACTCCTTCCTCTACTTCTGCGACTCACGCGTGGGGATCTGCGACTCCGGTCCATATCCGGCTCCAGGGGAAAACCGGCAGACCATCGTCCGGGATTATCTCTCGCTCGGCCCCAGTTCTTGGGCATATCCGTGGGCAGAGGATCTTGATCCGCCCTATGCGGGGCTGACCATGGTCCTGACGTTCGATCGCTCGAAGTTCACCGAGTTCGAAATCAACGACTGGGGAACGACATTCACCGAACCGGATCAGCTCCTCAGTGCGGTCGACGAGGTTGCCGTGTATGGGTACAACACGGATGGCACTCGTGAACTGATTGCGCCGCAACGGTGGGCGAGTATTGCGGCCGAACTGAGCAACTGCCATATGAAGCTGTACCAGCGATTCGCCGCGATGGACCGTAGCGAGCGAATCATGGCCGCCACCACTATGTACACCTCGGGTCTACGTCCTTTTGCAGCCTATGCCGGAGTTACCGACCGCATCGACTGGTCCATGTCCCCACGGACGCTTGCGCTCTATCCCGATCCGCTCGACGACGATGCCGAGGCAGCGGCGATCTTCGGCGGTGCGCTGGTCGCTCACGAGGATCCGAGTTCATTTTCGTCCATCCATTGATTTCCAGCTGAGAGGAGGCGCGGAAATGCGCCAATCCATGCAGAAGCTCGTTCCCGCAGACGAACTGCTGTGTCACCAGACGCCCGAAACATTCGCGACGATAAGCCAGGCTGATGTTGCGTGGACCGAGAAGCTGTGGTCCTCGCTGTTTGCCCGTGACGGTTCGCTGCAGGTCGATATTGGTTTGGGTAAGTACCACAATCGGAATGTGATTGACATGTTCGCGGGCATATCCCGCGGGACAGAGCAACTCACGGTGCGAGCCAGCCGGCAGCTGGATTCCGACCCGGAGCGGGTGGGTGTTGGGCCTCTGGATTACGAAGTGATCGAGCCGCTCCGTAAGGTTCGGTGGGTATTGCAGGAGAACGATGTGGCTCCGTTGCGGTTCGACCTCACAGTCACCGGAGTGATGCCACCCTTCCTCGAGCAGAAGGATGCCCAGCGTGAGCCGCAGGGTTTCCGTGTGCAGAGTGATCTGCTCCGCTACCACCAGGCTTCTACGGTGAGCGGCGAGGTGTGGATCGATGATGAGCGGATAGAGGTACACGACGATCAGTGGTTTGGTTTCCGGGATCATTCCTGGGGCGTGCGGATGGACGTCGGAGAACCTGCACCGGATGTCTTCAAGAAAGAGCGGCTCAAAGGCGATTTTCTCCTTACGTGGAGCCCGATGTGGATGCAGCGTCCCGACGGATCGATGTACGAAATCCATCATTACCTCCAGTGGGTGGATGGCGCCGTGACGTACTTCTCCGGATTCGAGAACCACGCGGACGGCACTCAGACTCCGCTGTACGGGCTGCAGGACGACCTCAAATACGACCCCGTCAACCGCCGTCTCCTTGGTGGCAAGATGACCTTCGACGCAGGCTGGGGCCAGACTCGCACCATCGAGATCGAACCCGTGAGCGACATCGGATTCCATCTTGGAACGGGGCTCTACTTCGGATTCAAGGGCCAGCGCCATGGCAGCTGGCAAGGACCGCTGCACCTGGACGGTGAGCGCTATGCCGACGTGTCGGATCCAAAGACCGCACGTGAGGTGCACCAGCTGCGTGACTGTGTGATCCGTTGCCGCGAGGGCGATGCCGTGGGATACGGCATTTTCGAGTCGATGGTGATCGGTGAACATCCACGCTACGGGCTGACGAAGGAGTCGTCCTTCCTCTAACTGGAGTGGGTGAGTGGGCCGCGGACGAAAGACGTCCGCGGCCCTTTCGGTATTCCCCTCTTTTAGATTCGCTGCGCCCGGGCGAGGAGTGCCAGCTCCATCCGTGACTTGCACCCGGTTGTGGTGAGAATTCGGGTGACGTACTTCTTCACGCTGTCTTCGGCGAGGGAAAGGATCTCGGCGATCTGCGCATTCGACAGACCGTCGGCGACGAGTCGGGCGACCTGCCGCTGCCGTTCGGAAAGCTTCGCCAGCGCAGCTTGCGGCCTCGACGGGGGCAGACCGCGTGCCATGGCTGACATCTGCCGGCTGAGCAGCCGAAGTGCGGCAGCCTCCGCGGGGCCGATCTTGCCCGGTTCCGGGTCGAACATCCCAAGCAAAGCAGTGTGCCCTGAGCTCAGCTCCAGGCGGAGTGCGGCTGCGGTTTGCATCCGCCATGTGGCGGTGAGGAAGTACCTGACATAAGCGTCAGCAGCGCTCGGAAGGCGTCCCATGGACTGGAGCTCATCGAGCGTAGAAACGCCACTGGAGACGAGTTGGCGCATCGCTGCCGGCGTGCCGAAGACGTCGTGGCGGGCCCACCGGTCTTGGTACTCGGGCAGCATCTTGCTGGTCTTACCAGCAGTCAGGGGAGTGGTGTCCTCGAACACTGTGTGAAAGGTCGGCCCCGCGAAAAATGAGACATGCTTCAGCGCAAAGTGCTCGCTGATCGCGTCGACCGCTCGTTCTTTGAAGTCGGGTAGGCAGGCTGCGTCGGCGCACTGTTCGAGGACATCGAAGGCACGCTCGTAGTCCGCTTTGTGGAGGTTGGCTCGAGCCGGGGACCGGGTGTGGGATGTGGGCCTAGCGGTTGGCGATGTCCCAGAAGTGTCCCCCAACGTGGACTGGGTCACATTGCCGATACTAACTAGTTTTGTCTCACAACGACAACTAGCCGGAGATAAATGCCCAGGCAGGGCCCGTTTCCCCGGCGCCAGTGGCACCTTCGCCACCCTTGACACGAGTGAGGTGACATGTCCGACTCTGTGGTTGCACCCCCGAAATGGGGATCTACTGAGATGCTGCCATTGCCCGGCCGCTTCAACACCGCAGTGCGGTTGTTGGCAGCACAAAGACTTGCTGCGGCAGGGGAACAGTGGAAGAACGTCGTATTCGAACGACAGTTTGATCTTTTCTCCCTCGACGACGCACGGGCCATCGAGCAAGAGGCCCTCGACTCCGGATACCGGTTCGAATACTCCGCGACGGTATCGCTTGAATCCGAGCCAGATAAGTACAAGAGCGCCGAACGTGCGGCACGGGCGTTTGCGGAGGGACTGGACTCAGACGGTCGTCGCCAGGTGGGCGTGGGCGACAACGTCATCAAGAAGTCTCAGACGATCACCGGCCCGGTAGCTCTGGTCTCAACCGTCGATCAAGTCATGGAGTTTCTCGCGGATGGAATCCCGCCGGGCACCATCGCGGTGATCGACGACTCGGGCGGAACTCTGACCGCGCCGATTATTGAAGGCTTCGCCGGCGTGATCTGCCTAGGCGGAACGGTGCGCTCTCACCTGGGCATCCTTGCCCGCGAGTACGACGTCCCGACGCTGATGAACTGCAAGATCGACGACTTGAAGAACGGCGACGTTGTCGAGATCGAAGTCACCGCGGCACCACCGGCGGCAGACGCCTACGAGACGGGTGACACCGGGCATGCCCGGATCTGGCTGATCGAGAACGAAGGCTGAGACCATGGCGAACCTGAACTACCGCACTTTGCTGGAAACCAACAACTACCTGCGGAACCTCTCTGACACCACGTACTGGTTGTGCATCACGCGCACCGTGCAGGAGTCGAAGCTTTTCCCGATGAACCCGTACATGCTGGTGAGCTACCTCAACGGCTTCTACCGGCTGCCCACGCTTCTGCGGGAAATCGACGCGGCGACTCCGGCCGAGGAACTCGGCGACCGCGCCCGCGAGGTCAGCCTCAAGGTGGACACTGTGAACGCCGCGTGGGGAATGCCCGCGTTCTACCTCATCGGCCGGGAAATGCTGATGAACTGGGGGCTGCTGCGGCCCGCCGACGCCGTTGAGGATGTCGTCGACGTGCTCGATTTCTCGCGGCGGTTCAACCTCGCATACCACCGCAATGACGGTCACCTCACCAACAAGGAGTTCGGCGATCGCAGCCAGTTCCTTCCCGAGCGAACCCTGCAGGTGTTCGAATCAGATCTGCACGGTGTAGTCCCCGGTGACCGGCTACATACCGCCGCGACCAAACTCGTCGCCCAGTTGTCGCAATATGCGTTTCTCGCGCATTGCGAATGCCGCATCGGTCTGCATAACAGCGGCCCGTACAACTTTGGCAACAACCGCCAGATGATTATGCGGGACTTCTTCGACCTAACCGAGGGTGACTATCCGTGGCTTGACGGCATCGCCACGCGGCTGCCGTTCAACAACCTCTCGATCCCCATCGTCTTTAAGGGAACGAATTTCCACCTCATGGATGACTGGGCCTCGTTCGAGGCAGAACCTGGATACAACGCCGCGAACATCGAAGCCGTCGGAATGTATACCTCGGACGCGCTGACCGACGGCTACATCCCTGTGGGCATGGAGAACGCCGACACCCTGGCTGACACGATGGAGGAGTACCGGGAGATCCTCAATGAGGCGACCACCGATCTGTGGAAGCGGATCGCGAATTGGTCGCGTGAGCAGATGATCGACGCTGGCGCTCTGGTCTATTCGTCGGTAGCGAAGGACTTCGCGCACCTCGCCGGGACTTACCGGCAGAGCGATTGGTTCGAAATCGACGATCGAGTGCAGCGTTTCAAGCCGCTGCTGAATGACGAATACGGGCGCGACAATCTCGGTGAAATGGTCGGTTTGCTCGGTCTGCCCCACCAGACGAGCAACGAGTACACCATGGCCCGATACTCAAGCCAGAACCGAAACATGCTCACCGGCATCCCGTACTCGGTCCTTACAGACAACGATTACGCCCCGACTGCCGGAGACCAGTTCTCTGGCTCATCCAGCTTGCCTGGGAAGACGGGACTATGGACCACCAGCGCAGGGCGGATAGATCTCGACGAATACAACCGGCGAGCAAAGGGATTCACCCCTGCCGTACTCGAAGGCTCCCGCCGCTACCTCGATGAGGAGTGGGTGAAGTGGAACTACGGCACCGCACCGGCAGACGAGTTGTATCGCCTCACCCAGCGGGGGTCACGAAACCTTGAAGGCCGGGGTTCCGGACTGCGACGCGCTGATCTGCCGTCCTCCGGGGCGAAGGAGAACGAGAACGATGCAGATCGGTGACCTGATCCGTCGCGCGGGGCGGCAGTACGGTGCCGCTCCCGCGCTCAATGACGGGGACCGAGTGGTGAGCTTCGCCGAGTTCGACGAACTCACTGACCGGCTCGGCCACGCCCTGCTGGCCCGCGGTCTCACCGCCGGTGACCGTGTCGCGGTACTGATGCCAAACGGCATCGACGGCGTCGTTGTCTACTACGCGCTCGCAAAGGCGGGTCTGGTCCGGGTACCACTCAACGTTCGTGAGACTGCGCACGAACACGCCTACAAAGTGGAGGATTCGCAAGCACGCGCCCTCGTCTACGCCGGCGAGCCACCCGCCCAGGTTGAGGTGATGATTTCCGCAGGCGACCTCCCGCGCCTCATCGAAAGCGCACCACACGGTCCGTGTGACGTGCGGCGCGAGCAGGATGCGCCACTGCGGCTGGCATACACCGGCGGCACCACCGGCAAACCCAAGGCTGTCGTGCTCACGACACGTAGCGAGCTTGCCGAGGTAAGCAACTTCTTGGTCGACCTGCTGCCCAACCTGCGACCAGACTCGGTGATGCTGCATGCCGCACCGATAACCCACGGCAGTGGAGCCTTCTTCCTGCCGCACTTGGTCAAGGGGGCACAGAACGTTATCGTCCCGAAATTCTCGCCCGCCGCGTTCCTCGAGGCCGCACAGAAGTACCGAGCCACATCGACTTTTATGGTGCCGACGATGATCGCCATGCTGCTTGAAGACTCCGCGACAGCGACAGCAGATCTTGCGCTCGAGCGGCTGTGCTACGGGGGCGCACCGATCGCCACAACGGTGCTCCAACGTGGAATCGATGTTCTCGGTCCGGTATTCGCGCAGTTGTACGGTCAGGCAGAGGCTCCACTCGCGATTACCTGCCTGCAGCCATGGGAGCACACCCCCGAACGCCTTACGTCCGCGGGCAAGCCTTACACCTTCGTTGAGGTGCAGGTTCGGTCGACGGACGGCACGGTGCTCGGGCCTGGTGAGGTGGGTGAGGTCCTGACACGGGGCCCGCACACGATGAGCCAGTACTGGCGCCGTCCCGAGGCCACCGCCGAAACGATCGAGCCGGACGGCTGGCTGCACACCGGAGACATCGGCCGCTGGGACGCAGATGGCTACCTGCACCTGCTCGACCGCAGGCACGACGTCATTATCTCAGGAGGCTTCAACGTCTACCCGCGTGAAGTCGAGGATGCGCTGCTGACACACCCCGCCGTGGTTGAAGCCGCAGTGGTCGGCCTTCCCGACGACAAGTGGGGTGAGCGAGTCGCCGCCGCTGTGGTCACTCGGTCCGATGCTCAGCCTGACGAAATTCTCGAGTTCTGCGCTGACCGGCTCGCGGGATTCAAACGCCCCCGTTCCCTAGAGATCTGGCCAAACATCCCCACCAGTCCGGTCGGGAAGTCTCTGCGCCGCCAAGTGCGCGAGCGAATGGTCGCCGCGCGGGCGTGACCCCTACAAACCTTAAGGACCCATCATGCTCGACCCCTACGAACTCACCGTACATACCCTCACCTTGCGGCAGTTAGGTTCTGCCGAGCAGCTCGGCGAGATCAATGGACTGCCGGTTACCGATGTCGAGACGGCGCTAGAAAAGGCCGTAGTCGAAGGTGCTGTCATATCAGCGCGCGGTAGCTACATGATCACACCTGCAGGCCGCGAATTCCTCGACGGTGTCTATCCGCGAGCCTTCGGAGCACTGCGCTCGAACCCCGCCATCACCGACGCGATGGACTCGTTCGAAACCGGCGTGAACAAGCAGGTGCTGGCACTTACCACTGACTGGCAAACCATTGAGGTCGATGGTGAACGGGTCCCCAACGACCACGGTGATCCCGACTACGACGCCAAAATCATCAACAAGCTCGGCCGTGTGCACGAGAAGACTGACAAAGTCCTGCGGCCGCTGGCCGATGCGGATCCGCTGGTTGATCGATTCCTCGACCGGATCGGTGCCGCCCTTACTCGCGCGGAAGGTGGCGAGACGGATTACGTCAGCGGTGTGCGGGTCGACTCGGTGCACACCGTGTGGTTCCAGATGCACGAGCACATTCTCCGTCTGACCGGAAGGGAGCGTCCCGAATGAGCACCGCGACGAGCTTGCGCTGGGTGGTGGTGCCGGATGCCGCCGAAGCCGAGCCGAGCCGTGACCTGGTTGGCGGCAAGGCGTGGAGTCTGTGGCGCATGCGGTCGCTTGGTCTGCGGGTGCCTCCTGCCTTTGTCGTCACCACTGACGCCTGCAAGGCCTACTTCGCCGACGGCCGCCTCCCCGAGGGGCTGGACGAGGAATTGGTGACGGGAATCCGCTTTCTGGAAGCGGAACTGGGCCGTACATTCGGTGGTAGCGAACGCCCATTGCTGGTGTCGGTGCGGTCCGGCGCAGCTGTCAGCATGCCCGGCATGATGGACACGATCCTCGATCTCGGGTGTAACGACGAGGTCGAGGCCGCGTTGGAAGCGGAAAGTGGCGATCTTCACTTCGCCGCAGAGGTGCACCGCCGGTTTGCCGGGTTCTACGGGCGGCTGGTGCTCGGCTGTACCGAAGAGCTCGATGAGCTGACCGACACTGCAGCCGTGCGGGCGGTTATCGCCGATGACGTCGGCATGAGCATTCCGCAGGATCCATGGGAGCAGTTACGCGCGGCGGTAGCGGCGGTATTCCAGTCGAGCCGCTCCCGGCGTGCCCTTGCTTACCGCAAGCACTATGGGATTCCTGACGACCTCGGCACCGCCGTCACCATTCAGGCGATGGTCTTCGGCAACCTCGACGACAAATCCGGTACGGGAGTTCTTTTCACTCGCAACCCGGTCGACGGCACCCGGGAACCCTACGGCGAATACCTCCCCGGAGGGCAGGGAGAGGACGTTGTCTCCGGCCGGGTGACTCCGGAACCGCTGTCCTATCTGGCCGCTCGCTGGCCGACGGTGCACGACGAACTGCTCGAAGCCGCCGAGTGCCTTGATCGTGAGGGCCGAGATGCTCAGGACATTGAGTTCACCGTCCAAAGCGGTGAGCTGTTCCTGCTACAGTCCCGGCCAGCCAAGCGCACAGCTCGCGCTGCGGTGCGCATCGCTGTCGAACTCGTCGACGAGGGTGTCATCGAGCCGGATGAGGCTGTTTCTCGAGTCACCGCTGAGCAGGTCCGCACCCTGTTGCGGCCGGAGATTGCTCCGGGTGCCGCTGACAGCGCAGAAGTCCTCGCGACCGGTGTTCCCGCTAGTCCCGGTGTCGCCTCAGGTCTCGTCGTGGACACCCCAGAGGCAGCGCAAGCCAGCCCAGGCTGCATTCTGGTTCGCAAGTCGACCAGCCCGGAAGACGTGCACGGCATGATCGCGGCTGCCGCGGTGATCACCGAGCAAGGTGGTGCCACCTCGCACGCTGCCGTGGTGAGCCGCGCGCTCGACACACCATGCGTTGTCGGATGCGGTGCGGGCACAGTGACGGGCTTAGTTGGCCGCACCGTGACGGTCGACGCCACCACCGGCCGCGTCTACTCCGGTGAGTTAGCGACCTCGGCAGTCGCGGAAAGCGAGGACGACGATCTGCGACGCCTCACTGAGTGGGCCGAGAGCCGGACGCCGGTGCAGGTAGGCACCAACGTCGCAGTCGAGCCGGTATTCGATGCGGACATGATCCCGGCTGAAGAACTTGGTGAGCAACTGCCCGACATCCCGCCCGGGACAAAAACCGTGCGGGGAGCGCTCTTCTGCGCCCCGGACGGCGTGCGTGCCGCTCTGGACGCGGGTGTCGAGGCAATCGTCACTACTCACCGGTTGCCGGTGCTGCTCGCTGCGATCGCACACCAAAGGAGAACGTCATGACTACACCGGAGCGAGTCACCCATCGCGAGGTGCGGGAGATCCTGCGCACGTTCCAAGAGTCCGGATGGACCGCCATGACCCTCGAACTCGACGGCATGCGCGTAACCGTCGGCAAGGACGGTCCCCCGGCCACCAGAGATCGAGTTGCGGTTTCAGCCCCGGTGGCCAGTTCTCCCGCGCCTAAACCTGCCACCGCAGTCAGCCCGGCGCCCTCAAGCGCGCAGACCGCCCCGGAGGTCCGCCCAGCGAGCCCGGCCACTGCTCCGGCTGCACCGGCGCAGACCCCTGCTGGCGATACCACTGGCTGCATTGAGGTGCGAGCCCAGACGGTGGGCGCTTTCTGGACGGCCCCGAGCCCCGGCGAGCCGCCGTTCGTGGAGGTCGGTCAGACCGTCGAAGCCGGGCAGCAGATCGCGATCGTCGAAGTTATGAAGTTGATGAACCCTGTAGTCACCCCGCAAGGCGGTGAGATCGTGCAGATCTGCGCCGCCAACGCGGAGCTGGTTGAGTTCGACCAGCTGCTATTCCTGATTAGGCCGAACGATGGTTAGCCCGTCCATCCTGACCACCCCATCAGCACCCCACGTGCCCCTGCGGCGAGTCCTTGTCGCTAACCGTGGAGAGATCGCGGTTCGGGTAATCAAGGCCTGCCGAGCCAGCGGCATCGAGACGGTAGCTGTGACCTCGACCGTGGACCGCGATGGACTTGCCGCCCGGATGGCCGATCGCGCCGTGTGCATCGGCCCCGCTCCGGCAGCGAAAAGTTACCTGGCGATCCCCGCGGTGCTCACCGCCGCGCTCGGCACCGGATGCGATGCCGTACACCCGGGTTACGGATTCTTGTCTGAAAGCCCGGAGTTTGCTGCCGCCTGTGTCGCAGAAGGACTCACCTTCGTCGGTCCGCGCCCGGAAGCGGTTGCGCAAGCCGGTGATAAGGCACGTGCGCGTGAGCTAGCTCGCTCAGCCGGCATTCCTGTTCTGGCAGGTTCGCAGGTTCTCAGCTCGACCGAGGCGGCCGTCTCTGCCGCAGCGGACCTCGGCTACCCCGTTTTGGTCAAAGCTGCCGCTGGCGGTGGGGGCCGGGGAATGTCCGTGGTTGAGAATGAGGCGGAACTTCGGGCACGCTTTCCGTCCGCGGCGGCAGAAGCACAATCTGCCTTCGGTGATGGGCGGCTGTACGTCGAACGGTTCATCCGCAACGCCCGCCACATCGAGGTCCAGGTGCTCGGAGACAAGCACGGCTCGGTCATACACCTCGGTGAACGAGATTGCACCTTGCAGCGGCGTCACCAAAAGGTGGTGGAGGAATCTCCGGCCCCTAACCTGCCAGAATCGATTCGCCAGAACATCCGCAGCAGCGGCGTAGCGTTCGCCGAGGCGCTGGGCCTCGACAGCGCGGGAACTGTCGAGTTCATTTACGACGCCGACACCCATGAGTTCGCGTTCCTCGAATTCAATGCGCGAATCCAGGTGGAACACCCGGTCACCGAGATGGTGACCGGTGTGGATCTCGTAGTCGAGCAGCTACGCTCGGCGGCCGGTGAACCGCTGAGGTTCACCCAGGACGACATCACCTTGACCGGGCACGCCATCGAGGTCCGGATCACCACAGAAGACCCGGCTCGGGGGTTCATACCCAACCCCGGCACCGTACAGACCTGGGATCCGCCAAGGGGTGACGGCATTCGCGTCGACACGCACTGCGAACCCGGTTACACCGTCACTCCCTACTACGACTCACTGCTGGCCAAAGTCGTGGCACACGGCCGCGACCGTGACGTCGCGGCGGATCGACTGGCTGCCGCCCTCAGGAGGCTCGGCGTGACTGGTGTTCCGACCACGGCCGACTTCGCCTGCCACGCGTTGAATCATCCGGACTTCCGGGCCGGCATCGTTACCACCGATTGGATTGCCTCTCGGGGCCTCCCCGAATATTTGGAGAAGATCTCATGAGTTACCTCGACAGCGCTCCGCGCAACGCCGACGGCAGCCGGCGCAAGATCGATATCGTCGACCAGACTCTTCGCGACGGGCCACAGAGCTGGTGGGGTATGCGGCTGCGCAAAGATATGGGCCTGCCCATCGCGTCCGAGCTGGACCGCACTGGATTCCACACTATCGACCTCGCCGGCAGCTCGATCTTCGAGGTGCTCGTGCGGCACTGCAAAGAAGATCCGTGGGAGCAGCTGATTTCGCTGTCCAAGGCCATGCCGAAGACGACCGTCCGTGCCGGAACTCGCAGCAACGGAATCGTCACCTTCGGGCTTACCGCCGACAGTGTGATGGACCTGTGGGTGCAGCGGCTGTGCGCCCACGGCATCGGCAGTTTCTGGATCTACGACGGCTTGTTCAATATCGATAAGATCGGTCGACTGGTAAAGACTGTGCAGGCTGAAGGCGCAAAAGCGCTGCCGTGCATTCTCTTCGCCGATACGCCGTATCACACTGACGAGTACTATGCCGACCGCACCCGCGAGCTGGCCGGTCTCGGCGCGGACGGTATCGAGCTCGAAGACGCGGCCGGTTTGCTCACTCCCGAACGGACGCGCTCGCTTATCGCCGCTATCAAGGGAGCCGCGGGAAATCTGCCAGTGGAGGTGCATTTCCACAGCAACAATGCCTTGGCGCCGCTGAACTACCTCGAAGCCGTCTTCGCTGGCGCGGACCGCGTACATACCGCCAGCAGGCCCCTCGCTGCAGGTGTGTCCTTGCCATCGACTGAAAACACGGTGGCGAACCTCCGCTACGCAGGTTTCGACGTCGATCTCGACGAGTCGCGTTTCGCCGCGGTCGAGCAGCACTTGCTGCGTGTCGCGGAGTACGAGGATCTGCCGGTCGGCCAGCCGGCCGAGTACTCACTGTTCCAGTACCGGCACCAGCTCCCTGGCGGGATGGCGGGCACCTTCAAGGCGCAGCTGCGTGACCGTGGCATGGAGCACCGGTTCGAAGAGGTTCTCGATGAGATGTCGAGGGTACGTCAAGAACTGGGGTTCCCGGTCATGGCGACTCCGTTCTCGCAATTGGTTGGCACCCAGGCCGTGCTGAATGTGGTGTCAGGATCGCGCTACTCGGTGGTGCCCGATGAGGTGATGATCTACGCGCACGGTTTCTACGGCAAGCCGGTCGCGCCGATGGATCCCAATGTGCTCGACACCATCATGAGCTCGCCCAAGGCGAAGAGCTACCAGAACTGGGAGCCACCGCAGCCGAGCTTGGCCGAACTGCGGAAGAAGTTCGGTGAGTCGATCAGCGATGACGAGCTGCTCCTGCGGATTCTCGTGCCGGAGAACGACATTGACATTATGCGCGCGACGCCACAACGTAACCGCGACTTCGCCCCGATGAGCAGGCAGATGAAGTACATCAAGGAATTGGTGGAGACATCGGTAGGTGCCTACCTCCATATCGAGGCTGAAGACTTCTCGCTGACGCTCGAAGGGAACCACCGATGAGTGAATTGGGCGTAGGCCGCCCGACCAAGCGGCGTGCAGGCTCCGCGGTGGGCGGTTTGCCCGTCGCGGATCCCCGGCCAGTTCTCGATGGTGATGCGGTGCTTGGGTCGAGATGCACGGTGTGCCGCTACCCGACCGCGCAACAGCATCTTCCGTGGTGCCCGGCATGTTACGGGGCGACCGAACCGGCTCGTTTCACCCGTGCCGGCACGGCATGGTCATCGACGGTGGTCACCATCCCTGTGGGTACTCGGCGGCCACCCTTCGGGCTGGCGTACCTCGACCTTGATGACGGCCCCAGGGTGCTTGTTCACCTCGATAAACCAGCTGCGATCAAACTCGGTGCGCGACTTGAGATCACGGGAACAGACGATGGTGACCTTATCGCTACTGTCGCTGACGCGGAGGTGCAGTAAATGAACCAGGCGATGTTATGGGGAGTTGGTACCTCATCGTACGGCCGCTTCCCGGAACAGCGTGTCGAGTCGCTCGCGTGGACCGCGGTGGCCGAGGCAGTTACGGACGCTGGCATCCGGCCGGACGCAATCGACGCGATCATCGTGGGATCTGTGTTCGGCCCACCCGGGGTGGCTACCCGGGTTCAGCGCGGGCTGGGGATCCCCTCGGTGCCGATGTGGACCGTCGAAAATGCTTGTGCGAGCGGCACAAGTGCCTACCACGAGGCAGTCGAGGCGGTGCGGTACGGCAGATTCAATTGTGTGCTGGTGCTCGGCGTCGATCAGATGTCAACCTTGTTTTCGGGGGCCATAGTGCCTGAAGCGACTGACCCGGAAGGTGCTGCGTCGCTGCCTTTGCCCGGTCTGTACGCGCTGCAAGCGCAGCGGTACGTCGGCGAGTTCGGTGTTACCCCGGAACAGCTCGCCGCCGTCGCGGTGAAGAACAAACGAAACGGGATGGACAATCCCCGTGCGCAGTTGCGTGACTCGGTGCCGACGATTCAGGAAGTGCTCGACTCGCGCATGATTGCTGAGCCGCTGACCTTCCTGCAATGTTGCCCCACCAGTGACGGTGCTGGCGCGGCCATCGTCGGTGGCGACCGCGGCAACCGCAGCGATCTGCGGATTGAAGCTTCCGCCATGGTCTCGGGAGCTCTCTGGGACCAGCGCAGTGAGGACGTCTGGGGATTCGCGAGCGTCAGCAGAGCCGCGCAAAAGGCATTCGACCAGGCTGGTCGTACACCCCAAGAAATCGACGTACTCGAAGTACACGATGCCTTCACTATTGGAGAGATCATCACCCTCGAAGCGCTCGGGCTCGCACCCCGCGGCAAGGGTGCCGAGCTCGCACCCTCCGGGCACACCACCCGCGATGGCGCCCAACCGGTCAACCCGAGCGGTGGCCTGCTCTCACGAGGGCATCCGCTCGGTGCTACGGGTATGGCGCAGCTTGCGGAAATCGCCTGGCAACTCCGTGGACAAGCAGGACCGCGACAGGTTGACCGGCATCGCGTGGGGCTCGTAGAGACGATGGGTGGTGGCGCCGCAGGAATGGATGGCAACGCGTGTGTCGTCACGATCTTGTCGACACAGTCATGACTGCCACCTACGCAGGTCTTCTCGGGTTCCGGGATGTCGGCGGCCTGCGCACCCACGATGGTGGGCGTGTTCGGCGAGGGATCCTCTTCCGCAGCGGGACGCCACAGTTTCTCGATGGTGAGTCGGCACGTGCCTTGATTTCCGATACCGGGCTCCGCTCGACCATCGATCTACGGCTACCTCTTGAGGTAGAGGTGGAAGGGCGAGGACCGCTCGACGAGTTGCGGGTTCGTCATTATTCGCACCCGTTCAGCATTGGCGACCGTGTAGCCGCGGATTCGGCTGTTGCGCCGATGGAGGACGAAGACCCGCTGGTCACCTTGTATATGAATTACCTTTCCAGGGACGCTGCGGGAGTAGTGTCGCTGCTCGCTCGGCTTCTCGAGCCGGACGTGCTGCCGGTCCTGGTCCATTGCACCGTCGGCAAGGATCGGACCGGGGTTGCCGTTGCGCTGCTCCTGGAGACGATCGGGGTGCGTCGGTCTGACATCGTTGCCGACTACGCCGCCGCTCCTGATGACATTGTCGCCTCCATGCGCCGGTTGCGGCAGATGGCGTCCTACGGTGCCGCAGCCGACCTTTACCCATCGGCGGCATGGACCGCGCCCGCTGAGGCGATGGAGCGCTTCCTCGGCAACATCGACCGGCGATACGGCGGTGTCCTTGCACTGCTCCAAGACCACGGCATTGGGGCGCAGGAGGTCCGCCGATTAACTGATCTGCTCATTTCCCACGACTGACAATTAGGAAGGACATCGGCATGCAAGTTGTCGAGACCATCGTCATCAGTGCAGCACCGGACGAGGTGTGGAAAGTCGGCGGGGACACTGCGAACGTCGCGGAATGGATTCCTGCGCTGGAAAACTCCCACCAGCGCGGCGATCTCAGGTACGCCACCTTTGCCAACGGAGGCGGGGAGGCAACGGAGCGGATCGTCGAACACAGCGATTCCCAGCGAAGCTACACATACGAGTATGTCACCGGGCCGCTGCCACTGACGTTCTATACCTCGACTTTCACCGTCAACGGTCACCCCGACGGAACAGAAGTGGTGTGGAGCGCAGAGTTCGCATCCACATCTCCGGAGAGTGAACCCGGCCTCGCGGATGCGATCTCGGACATTTATCGCTCCGCGCTTGTCGAATTGGCTAGCCAGGTAGTCGGCAACTCGACAGCGAACTGAGCCACTGGGACCTCCACCACACCGCGCGACACAATAACGAGGGGAAGCCACCGATTGTGGATTTCGAATACAGTCCCAAGGTACGAGACCTGCAAGAACGCCTGACCACATTTATGCAGGAACGGGTGCTGCCCGCCGAGACGATTGCTGAGCAGCAGCTCGCGGCTAAACCAGATCACTGGGGCGCGCCGCCAATCGTCGCGGATCTGAAAGCCGCGGCGAAGCGCGAAGGTCTGTGGAATCTCTTCCTGCCCACCCGCGAGGGGGCAGGCCTAACAAACCTCGAATACGCGCCGCTCGCGGAATTGACCGGTTGGAGTCCACTGATCGCCCCCGAGGTGTTCAATTGCAATCCGCCGGACACCGGAAATATGGAGCTCCTCCACCAGTACGGCAGTGACGAGCAGAAGCAGGAGTGGCTCGAACCGCTTCTCCAGGGAGAAATCCGGTCATGCTTCTCGATGACCGAACCTGAAGTCGCGAGTTCAGACGCGAACAACGTGCGGCTGGAAATCACCGAGGACGGGGATGACTGGGTGCTGACCGGACGCAAATGGTGGTCCACGGCCGCATTGCGCCACGACTGTCAGGTGGCGCTGGTCATGGGCATCACAGATCCTGACGCTCCCGTCGGTAGCCGACACAGCATCGTCCTCGTTCCCATCGACACTCCGGGACTGACGATCACGCGGTCCACCACCGTGCTCGGCTTCACCGACCGGCACGAAGGTGGTCACGGTGAGGTCGTCTTCGACCGGGTGCGGGTGCCAAAGGCGAACCTTCTCGGACCGAGAGGGAAGGGCTTCGCTGTCGCGCAGGCGCGCCTTGGCCCTGGCCGCATCCACCACTGCATGCGGTTGATAGGTATGGGCGAGCGCGCCATCGCGCTTATGACCGAACGCGCCCGCACCCGTGTCGCATTCGGTAAGCCGCTCGCGGACGAGGGAGTAGTTCAGGCGACCGTCGCCGATGCCCGCATCCACCTCGACGCGGCCCGGTTACTCGTGCTGCGCGCTGCCTGGCGGATGGATACGGAGAGCGCGAAGGCTGCTCGACATGACATCGCTGCCGCGAAAGTGATGGTGCCGCTTACGGTTAAACAGATCGTCGACGACGCAATACAAATCTTCGGCGGTGCGGGCCTGTCGCAGGACACCATCCTCCCCGTGTTGTATGCGCAGGCCCGCTACCTGCAGATCGCCGACGGCCCCGATCAGGTGCACAGGCGCTCGATCGCCCGCGCGGAGTTCGCGGCGACACCGGTGATCAAGGAGCTGTGGAACAGTACCGGTCACGGTACGCGTCGCGGCTGGCCTGGCTGATTTCGCGAACCGCGAGGGGATGCAGCGGTAAACCAGCCTCAGCGCCAGGTGTTTTGTTGTCCGCGCGTCGTAACAAGAAACATGCGGCGCTCAGCCCGAACGCGATGAGCATGGCCGCAGCGGCCCACGGTGTGATCCAGCTGTCGTACGCCAGGGCTGCGACAGAACCTCCGAGGCCGACGAAACCAATTAGCAGCAGGACGTACCCGATTTCAGGTAGGGGCATTCGTCGAAAAGCGGAACGCAAGAGAACTCCTTTCGCAGTAGTGCAACGCTACGCGTAGCGTATCGATACGTTTAGTGTAGCGTTGTTCGTATGGATGCGCACCCAAAGCGGCCCACGGGCACCGACGCGAAGATTGCTGCCGCAGCGCTGAACCTGCTGCGTGAGGCTGGACCCGGCGCGGTGACGATTGAGCGGGTGACCCAGAAATCCGGAGTAGCCAAAACAACGATCTACCGCCGGTACCGCGATCGGTCGGAGCTACTGCGTGACGCTCTGACGTCGCTGACCGCAGAGGGGCCGCCTCGTTCAGGTCTGTCGAAGACCGATCGGCTCGCGGGGGTGGTGACACAGTCGGTCGATGTGATTGACTCCGGCATCGGTCTCGGAGGAGTGGCGGCGCTGCTGACAGAAGAAGATCCAGATTTCGCGGCGTTGTTTCGCGAACTCCTCACTGCCGCACGTGCGCCCATAGCAGCCGAAATCGAAGCGCTGGCAGCCGAAACCGGCAGCGACGCTGACCCAGACACAGTAATCGACATGATCGTCGGCAGCTATGTTGCGGAACGAGCACGAACGGGAACGGTCGAAACCTCATGGACCGCGCGGATCACCACTGCGGTCGCGGTAGTGCTCGGGATACAGGGTGCCGCGCCGACCACCGCACCGTGAGTGCCAAAGCCATTGAGGACGCTGTCAAGGGGTGCCACGGAACTCGGCATACAAGTCCGGCAGAAAACCGGCGAGATGGTTCATCTCGGTCGCGCAATGCTCCAGCAAGGCTCGCCCGAACTGGTCACGCGTCCGGTAGCGCCCAATTGCCGACACCGACGGCCGCAGCATCACCCGTCCCACCGGACTTGTCAGGACACGCGCGGCCAGGGGCTTAGAAAGAGACTGGGCGGGGACGGGGAGTACCTCGGCATGGCCGAGGAAGAAGCGCGACCGCATCTCGCTGCCATGATCGGTGGGCCGGACCTGGTGGACGAGCCATCCGCCCGCGACCGGCAGGTCGCTGGTCCCTACACGCGCACAAATGTGCGTGACGCCAGGTCGCTCGGCAAAGCCAGCCTTGGAAGGGTCAACGAACCGAATAGCCAGGCGTGTGAGCGCCTTCCCCACGTATTCGTCAACGTACGAGACGTTGTTGATGTAGCGCTGTCGGTCGCTGAGCGTGCGGTCGCCGCTGCGGTCCTCCCCTATGGTGGCGAACAGGTGCGCGCGAGGGTGCCAAAGCTTGTACCGAGCACTGTCCGTGGAGTGCCAGCCAAACCACCAGTCCCACATGTCGGCGGTCACGTCAGGCATGTTGGTCAGGCAGCTGACCACGAGCGTGCCGCGTTCCGTACGAGTCCAGCCCGTCTCCATGCGGTGGTAACCCGGTGCAGCGAGCCGGGCCACCGCGTCGTCAATCTCGTAGCCGCAGTCTGCGGGCGAAGGACCGCTGGTCAGCGCGTCACGCACATGTTCCTGAATCGGGCGGGGTTCGGAGTGAAAATAATGGGCGAACGGTCGGCTCGAGTCTTCCCGCGTGAAGCCGAGTTGCCGTCGCTGCGCCGTGTAAGAGCTGGGCAGTGCAAGTCGGTCAGCTGGGGTGATCCGGTAGTCCATGGGCCCTCCTCGCAACGAGAATGAGGCAGAGTGGGCCTCTGGATGTGACTTTATCCCCTGCTCGGCACCCCGCTGAGTCTGTTGGACTGAGATATGGGCACCACGCGTCAGGTCGAGTTTCGGCGGTTCCCGCCTGCGCGGCGGTTTGTGACGGGTGCGATTCGTGCTGGGCGCCGGATGGCGCTCATGCACGGCCTGGTGGATGTTGATGTGACAGCTGCGCGTCGCCTGCTGCATGACTGGGATCCGCCGCTGTCGCTGACCGCGTTCGTCGGCGCGTGCGTTGCTCACGCGGCCGCCGACTTCCCCGAAGTGCACGCATACCGTGACTGGCGCGGCCGTCTTGTCCTCAACCGCGACGTGGATCTCGCTGTGTTGGTCGAACGGAAGACGCCGGAGGGTCCGGTGCCCGTCGGCCATGTTCTGCGAAATGCCAACCACCGCACCGTCGCTGATTTGAGCGCCGAACTCCGATCGGTGCAGAACGCGCCGGAGAGCAGCATCAGCGAGCGCCGATTCGAGCGGCTGGCTGTGCTCGCCCGAATTCCGGGGATGGCGTCCCTGTTTTTCCGCGCGTCTCGCAGGTCAGTGCGATTGCATCAGATGACGGGGACGGTCGCCGTCAGCTCAATCGGAGCATTCGGTGCCGGCAGCGGGTTCGGAATCGGGGTGCCGACGATGCTGACCCTGACTGTCACAGTGGGGGGAATGAGTGAACAGGCACGTGTGGTCGAAGGCCAGATCCGGGTCAGGGATATCCTCGATCTGACGATCAGCATCGATCACAACATCGTGGACGGTGCTCCCGCCGCCCGGTTCGGCGCGGCGCTGCGCGCGCTGCTGGAAAGCGCCGAAATTCTCAACCGGTCGTAGGTCACTCGACCCACACCCTCATTACGCAACTGCGGCGGGAATAGGCTTCGGCATACGCCCCGGCCACGATGCGCCTGACGTGGGCGAGTGTCCGGTTCGTTGCGAAGAGATTCGCGCGCGCCCAGCCAATGGACGGACCGCTGCGCGGTTGATCGCAGCGGGGCACTGCCTGGCACAATGCCCGAAGAGCATTGGGAGGTTGCGGTGGAATGGATCCTGGCGGCGGTGGGTACCGCTGTCATCGTGGCTGCGGGTTTCGGGGCCGCCTACGCTCCGCGGATGCGCGAGCATGCATTGCGTAGGCGCACTGCCTGGTCGGCCGCGCGCTCGGCGGTGGATAGCGCGGCGGTCAGCCGGGACGCCGCCCGTCGCTCAATTGCCGAGGCCGAGGAGTTGTTCCACCGGGCTGAGCTACTGGTTGCCGCTCAGGGGGGCGTCGAGGCCGCATTAGAAGCAAAAGAGTGTGCTGCGCGCGCCGACCGACTGTGGCAGGCAGCCGCTGATGCGTGAGCGGCTGATGTGGGTGCGGTGGGTGTTCCTCGCTATCGCTGTTGCCGTGCTCGTCGTCTTTCTCGTCGCGCAGCGTCAAAGTCAGGGAGTGGACGTCAGCTACGGGCAGTCACCGTCGGATGGGGACAGGGTCATGGAAGGCGACGCGAATGAAGTGACGGATCACGAGATCCCGTCGACCGCTGATATTCAGCAACGTGTTGATAGGGATCGCATTGTGATCTTGCCGGGCTCTGTCGCGCATTGGGACGAACGGCGCGTCTCTGAGGCACTCGGTGACAGTGACCTTCGTATCCTCGTGGCGCCCCCGGGGCTGAGCGAGGACCAGAAGAACCAGATTGACGACGTTGAAGGCGTCCATATCCAGATAGTCGGCACCAGCGTGACCGGCGGCATTCTCGTGGCGGTCAACAACACCATCGCCGGGTGGCGTGCGGAGTACGCAACGGGCGACGTCACCAACCTGCTAGTGACGCTCATCGCGAGGGAGCTAGACGCTGAAGACCCGCAGGATATCGACTTGCTCGATCGACGCGCGATTACCGAATCCGAACTCGCTGCGATCGTCGAGGACCTGAGCGCGGGGCGTCCGCACATCGCCGCCGGCGCGACACTGGAAACAGTGCCCGAAAACGCTAACTGGGCATTCCCCGACGCGCAGCTGCTGGTGGCGGCCTTCCCGCGCCAGGAGTTCGGCGAGTCGATGCCGGACTACGGCGCCGCGCTACATGAGCGTTTCCCAGGTCAGCCAATCGTAGTGATGTACGGCGCCTGGATCGAATACCACGGCCCAGCTGCGGAAGAGTTCGCTGAGATCGCCGCCGCGAGCTACTACGCGCAATTCGGTGGCCGACTGAGTCGCTGGGACTACCCGCAGCAGAATGTGCTCCACGCCTACCTCAACCGGGTCACGGATATCCGCTACTCGGGCATCTTCGACCGCGCGCTCCCGTATCAGCCGTTTGATCCGCTGCGGGTGGCACTGCCCGCTTTGCCGTGGCTTTTCGGGGGCAGCGTGCTGGTCTTCCTCGCGATGTCGCTCCGGCCAATCCTCGGTTCGGGTGCACCGCCGCCACGAACCGCGCCCGCGCGTCTTGCCTTCCTCAACACGCTCGCCGTTGAGATTTCAGGCCTGTCACACGATCCGTCACTCGTCCGGGGCATCAAGAAGCTGCAAGCCGCGTCCTCGGCGATCGATGATGATCTCCCGCGCCCGCACGTCACGCGTCTGATCGGGCAGGCGGAAAACGACCTCGACGAGACCGCACGCAAACTCGGGCGGGAAGACCTGCGCCCCAGGAACTATGTTGCCGGGAGTGACCTATGAGCGCATCACGGGTCATAAAGTTCTTCCGCACGCCGTTCGGCCTCGCTGTTGCGGCGCTAATGGTGCTCGCGGGGTGGTCCTTGTGGACAGCCGGGGCCGCCGACAACGACCTGCAGCGCGCGGCGCGGTCTGGCTCAATCTATGCCGCCGCTGGTGTGGAGCTGAACACTGAGGCCGCCGCTGAGGTCATCGGCAACCGCAGGCTTTTCGTCGCATTCCTTGAGCCGGACGCAGACCTTGCCCGTGCGTGTCGTCAGGTGAGCAGACCGGCGGAGGGCACTCTCGCGCTGCTGTTGAGCAGCAAGGAGGGAAGCGACAGCTATAACTCTTACGGCTGCTCGCTTCTGCCAGGTGAAGGTACTGACGCGTTCGGCCGCGCATTCGTCGCTGAGTCCATGATCCGTCGGGGTATCAACGTGTTCGCCGACCGCCCGCTCGACGCGCTCAAAGTCACCGTAGTGAACTACGACATGCTCGTGAAGGCGGGTACGGTGCCAGACCACGCGCGCACCATCAGCCCGTCGTTGCCGCGTTACCTGATCGCGCTCGCAGCCGTCGCTGCCGTCCTCGCCGGCTCCGCACTCGCGTACCTGGGTGCGCGCCGCGCCGGGAAGCTCGCGGGGCAGCGTGCCCAGAGCCGCGCCGCGGCCGGTGACGCACAGTCGTCGTTGAACGCCAGAGCGGCGGTCCTCGCCAAACACATCATCGAACTGGATCGCCGCTACGAGGGCGCCGCCCACCGGGGCTTTGGCGCCGAGTACCGCGCAATCGTGTCCGAGTACACCGACCTCGTGGAGGAGCTGGCCGAGGAGTCCAGGCCGGCCGACGAGCTCGCAACGTGGGTAGACGACTTGATAGAGCGGTGCCGGAAGGTGAATTAAGGCCGGTGAGCTGGAGCGCTTAGGATCGGCCCTATTCGCCCGCGTCGTCAGCGGGGTCAGTAAGTGAACAACGAAGCGCCCGACAAAATTTCAAATAGGCGAACATTTCGCGTAGTGCGCTTGCGCCAGTGTGTCTCCTGGATCAATGTGAAGCCACCGATTTTGGTGGCCCGCTTCATAAACGACGCGTGAGTGCGTTTCGAAGGACACCCGAGGTCACGAATGGTGTCACGATCATGTCGATCCACGCTTGGAGCAGAAATGACGACTACCAACGTACGGGAAACAGTTCCACCCGCCGATGCAGATTCACTCACACCGAGTGCGCGACGGGGAATTGTTGCAGCCTGTATAGGAAATTTCCTCGAGTGGTACGAATTTGTCCTTTACGGATATTTTGCAGCGGTATTCGCTGTCCTGTTCTTTCCTAATGATGACCCTGCTGTCGCGATGATGATGACCTTCTTGGTCTTTGGCATAAGTTTCTTTGTAAGACCCTTAGGTGGCGTTGTTTTCGGCTACATAGGCGACAGATACGGCCGGAAAGTCACACTCTCCGCTATCATTCTAATGATTTCGCTCGCCACGGCCGCGATGGCACTGGTTCCTCCGTACGCGTCGATTGGGGTTCTGGCACCGATCTGCATTCTCCTGCTTAGGTGCCTTCAAGGGCTGTCCGCCGGAGGGGAGTGGATGGGTGCCGCAGCTTATGTGGTTGAATCGGCACCCGCGGGTCGTAGAGCATTCTTTGGCAGTTGGCAGACAATCACGATCGTGCTGGGAATGGCGGTCGCAGCTTCGACATCGTTCGCCTTGTCCGCATTGCTATCACCTGAGGCATTGTTGTCGTGGGGCTGGCGCATACCGTTTCTTGCCGCTCTGCCGCTAGGGCTGATCGGCTTGTATATCCGGCTCAAGCTGGAAGAAAGCCCCGAGTTTTCGGAGGCTCGTGCGGAGGCCGCAGGCCCAGAGAAGTCACCATTGATGCAGGCGATCAAACAACATTGGCGCTCAATTCTTTTAGTAACCGCCCTGGTGTGTGCGCCCACGATGTGTACTTATGTTCTGCTTATCTACTTGCCAACGCTTTTGACGGAAACCTTGGGTGTCGAGACCGCCGCCGCACGTGGTGCGATTCTCGTCTCGATGCTGATCCTCGTGGCGCTCGTGGTTGTGTTCGCGCGGTTGTGTGACAGGTTTGGCCGTCGTCCGTTTATCCTCGCCGGCGCAATGTGGGTGCTCGTCGCCGCGGTGCCCGGTTTCATTTTGATTCATCAGGGCTCCTTGTTCGCCATCATCGCCGGTGTAGTGCTCATCCTTATTGGTGACGCGATGATGTTGGCGCCGCAACCAGCATTGTTCTGCGAGTTGTTCCCAACCACAAAGCGGTATAGCGGACTAGCGATCGGATACAACCTGGGAGTGATGATTTTCGGCGGGGCTGGACCGTTCGTGGCAGCCACGCTGGTGAGCTTGAGTGGCTCGACATTCGCGCCATCCTGGTACCTCATGGTTGGAGCCGCCATAAGTTTGGCTGGTGCTTGGGTTGTGCACGAGACGCTCGGCGTTTCATTGCGCACTGGGCGTCGCCAGACGAGCTCATTGCTTCATGCACAAGAGCCGTTAGCTAATCCCCAATCAGTTGGAGAATCAGTACGGTGAGCGGCGCGAATGATGGATTCTGCCGATATGCCACACCCCAATCCGTCGCCGCTCCAATCGGGCGGTTCAGTCACCTCGCCATAACCGGTCCTGACGCAAGCCTGGTTTTCGTGTCGGGCCAGATCGGTATGCGGCCCGGTGGCGCGATAGCGGGAGGCATGTTCGACCAGACCATCCAGACCTTTGCCAACATCGAGACGCTGCTAGCTGAGATCGGAGCGTCACCCAGGCAGATCGTCAAAATGACCACGTATCTCGTGGGGCCAGACGAGTTTGCGCAGTTCGCCGCGGCGCGCGCCGAGGTGTATCAGCGGTGGTTCCCGGACGGATTGTATCCGGCACATACAGCCGCGACTGTGGCCGCGCTGGCTGCTCCGGACCTCATGGTTGAGATTGACGCAATTGTGGCGGTGAGTAAGTGAGGCCAGAAGATTTTCGGCTGAAGTTTCCAGCACTGCAGCGATTTACGTGGCTCGACACTCCCGGGGCGCCACCCGGCTCCCAGGACGTCACGCGTTCAATGGAGACGCTAGCTCACGGTTGGCTACACGGCGACTTCTGCTGGACAGACTGGGACGCCGCGGCTGACAAGGCGCGAATTGATTTCGCCAACTACATCGGGGTGCACCGATCGATGGTTGCAACAGTTAGCTCGCTCAGTGAGGCTGCGGCAACGGTGGCCGGCTCGGTGCCAGCAGGGGTGGTTGTGTTGGCTGAGGACGAGTTTCGGAGCAATCTGCTGCCGTGGTGGGGTACGGGCCGGTCAAGCGTGCGTGTGGCTAGGCGTCGCGAAGGTGTCTCGAGAACACAAAGCCTGATTGAGGCCATCGACAGTGATGTGGTTTTAGTCGCAGTCAGCGAGGTGCTGTCTAACGACGGTGAACGAGTGGATCTCGCGAAGGTGCGGCAAGCGTGCGCTGACAAGAATGCACGTCTGTTCGTTAATCTCACTCAGTCGCTCGGCGTGCTCAATACGGATTTAGCTGAGCTAGATGCTGACTACGTAGCGGTGCACGGCTACAAGTGGATGTTGTGTCCTCGCGGTGCTGCGTGGCTGGTAGTGCGTGAGGACCGGATGGATGAGATGACTCCGCTCGTACCGAGCTGGAAAACGACGGGCCCCCCTGTCGGGTACTTCGGCGGGCCATACCGGCAAGCTGATGACATGTCGCGGTGCGACGCTGCGCCAGCCTGGTTCTCGTGGATCGGTGCCCGGTCAGCTCTGAAACTGCTGGCCTCACTTGGGAGAGGCCAGGTAGAGCAGCATTGTCTGCGGTTGGCCGCGGCGTTTGCTGAACGCGCAGATGTATTGGGATTTCGTGACGCCTCCCTAGGGGCGCCGTCCCATATCGTTTCCGTCGAACTGGGTAACCTCGATCCAATCGCCGTCAACTATGCACTAATGCAGAGGAAGATCAAGGCCACGGTGCACAATGGTCGTCTTCGCGTTGGCTTCCACTACTTCAATAGCCCGGACGACGTTGCCTGTGTTACTGACCTTTTGACGGATTTGCGCTCACAGTATTAGGTGCCAGACGCCGCCTCGTACTGGACTAAAACGAGGCGGCGAGCAGGCGGCTGACATCCTATCTAGCGAGCTGGCCATCGCCAATAGTGAACACCGTCTTCCCGAATCCACTCCCAACAGCCATGTCGCGGAATGCATCTGGTGCTTTTTCGAGGGGGCAAACCGCATGAACAATTGGGGCAATGCGGTGGCGTGTGACGAACTCGATCATCTTCTCGAACTCCGGAGCACTGCCCATTGATGTGCCCTGTATGGAAATCTGACGGAAAAACAGATCACGGAGTGACAGGTCTACGTCCGGTGTGCTTGTCGCACCGAAACTCACGACTCTTCCGCCTGGGCGGACACTACTGACAGCGGCAGCGAAGGTATCGGCGCCGACGCTGTCGAGCACAACGTCTGCAGGTGCGTGCAGTTCGGTATGAAAGTCGTTCGTTCCCGCGACAACATGTGCAGCGCCGATCGCCTTCGCTTGAGCTGCCTTGCTTGTATGCCGCGTTATGACCGTCACTTCTGCGCCGACAGCGGCGGCCATTGCCAACGCGATAACCCCTGCTCCGCCGGTCGCTCCGGTGATGACTACGTGGTCTCCGGATTTAACGTGTCCCTGTGTAAATAGCGCTCGGTATGCGGTGAGCGCGGCGAGTGGCAGCGCGGCGGCCTCCGCCAGCGATAGGTGCTGGGGGATTGCGTGGACATTGCGGGCTGGTACGCACACATACTCGGCGAACGTTCCTTGTATTGGCCCACCGAGGATGGTGGGTACTTCGGGTACATCTTCGGTGTTGTCCCACCCCAGACAAGGGTTGATCAGCACCGTGTGGCCCACCACGTCCGGATCAGCGTCAGCGCCTGTCGTGCAGACTGTCCCGACGGCGTCCGCACCGACGATGCGGGGTTGGTCGTCGTCATGGCTGTTGATGACGAAGAGTTCGTGGCGGTTCAGGCCAGCCGCGAGTACTTTGATGAGCACTTCATCAGCTGCCGGTTTAGGTGTTGGGACATTAAGTATCCGGAGTCCGTCTGGCCCTGGAGTGCCTGCGTGGACCAAGGCGCGCATAGTTTGCTCAGGTGGCATGGGGTCTCCTCGATCACCAACTGGGTGTGCCGAAAGTGGGGAAATGTGTGATTTCGTCAAGATATGTGCCGTAGGCGATGTCCAGGCGACCGTGCCCGTAGCGAGCTTTGATGGAAGACTGCGGCGCCAGAAGGTACAATGGGTCGGAAGGCGTTCTAGCCCAATGTAATTGCGCTTCTCCGCAGCTCACCGGAGCTTGCGTTGAGAATTGCCATGGGATACGAACGAGTCGGCTAATGTCGAAGCCGTTTCCCTCCGCGCTGGGGATCGCCTTGATTGTGTAGTGCTGTTCGAACCAGTATGGGGCGACGCTTTCATCCACGGGCCCCGCCGCAGCGAAATGCGCGGTGCCCTCGAGAAGTAGCGTGCTGTCGGAGGTAGTGATCGCGAACTCGACTCGGTTGCTTCGCTCATCCACCCGCACGTGCTGCGCCTGCTTTTTCGGCAAACCAAAGAGTTCTCGGCCGAGAATGCCATGGTTGAGGCCCTCGACGAAGGTTTCAAGCGCGTAGGCGCCTAGCTCACCCGCCTTGGCGCACTGGATAGACACACCACCTTGCATGTAATTAGGCCGCCGCTCGATGGCGCCGCTTTCTCCTCGGAACTCGGCCTCTATGAACTCGGCCAGCCACAGCCCGGCTTCGGGCCGCGGGGGCACGTCAAGGCAGGAAGGGAGAATCTCGCGCGCGAGGTCCGCGTCGATGTCGTATGTGAGGTTGAGCCATCTGACGGTGACGGATTCCGTGCCAGCGGTAAACAGTGGCGCGAATACGGGCATCGCCGTAGCTGAGTCGCGTCTAGTCTGCGGCTCGGTGGCTGTCATACGAAGACCGGCCTCTCCGTCTTGATGGCGGACCGCAGAGTCTGGACTATGTGACCGGTGCTCGGCACGAGATGTGCGACCAGGCTCGGCGCGGCGGGTATGCGCGCGTCGGGGGTGCCGATGCGGAGTGGAGGCTGATGCAAATGGACCCCAGCACAGACGACTGCGGCAACGACCTCGGCACCCAATCCGCCGAAGGTGTGAGCCTCATGGACGACAGCGAGCCGCCCGGTGCGGCTGACCGACTCGATGATTGCTGTGGTGTCAAGGGGACGCAGCCAGCGTGCATCGATGATTTCAAGCTCGATGCCGTGGTTGCTGAGTTCGGTGGCTGCTTCGAACACCTTGTGCTGCAGTGCACCCCAGGTCACGACCGTCATCGTGGTCCCAGGCCGCCGGGTAACCGCGCGCCCGATCGGTTGCGCGGGCCTGTTGAGGACGACCTCGGTTTTTGGGCCGTGGTACAGCGTGCGGTTCTCAATCACGATGGCGGGATCCGGCGAGGATGCGGAGCTGATCAGCAGGTCGTAGGCATCTTGAGCGGTAGCGGGCATACAGACCTGTAACCCGGGGACGTGCGCGAAGAAGGCTTCAAGGCTCTGCGAGTGTTGTGCACAGGCGCCAGGCGCGCTGCCTTGCTGAGTTCGCACTGTCATGGGGGCCTGAAGTCGGCCCTTGGAAACGTACCGGACGTTTGCTGCCTGATTAACGAGTTGGTCGAGCGCGACGAGCGTGAAATCTGCCCACATGATTTCGACGATCGGGCGGAGCCCGAACATCGCTGCTCCGACTGCGCCGCCAAGTATCGCCGATTCGGATATCGGGGTATCAAACACCCTTTCTCCAAACGTGCGTTGCAGTCCTTTGGTTACTCCGAAAACCCCGCCGGGGGCAGCTACGTCTTCTCCAAACACAAGCGTGCGCTCATCCGTCTCGAGGAGTCGCTTCAGCGCTTCGTTAACCGCGCCAGCGTAGGTGAGGTTCTTCGTCGCTTCGGGACGATCAGAGTTCGGCATAGAGATGCTCCAGAACATCGGTGGGATCGGCGAGGGGGTCTGCGAGAGCCTGGCTGGAAGCGGCGCTGATCTCTTCCTCCACCTTCGAGCGGATTTCGTCGAGTCGTGCTTGGCCAAGTAGGCCAGCGAGTCTGCGTTCCGAGCGGGCAATGGGATCGTCTAGTCTGGCCGCGTCAATTTCGCCATCGGGCCGGTAGTGCTGGGCGTCACCGATGTAATGACCCACGAGGCGTTGCGTCATAGCTTCGATGAGGACGGGGCCGCGGCCGGATCTGGCGTGGTGGGCGGCGCGTGCCACAGACTTGTGGACCTCGGCAGGATCGTTTCCGTCAATCCGTGTTCCCGTGAAGCCGTAAATTCCGGCGCGCTTATACAGCACGTCGTTCTTCACCATGTCCCTGATCGGCGTCATTTCTGAGTAGTGATTGTTCTCCACGAGAAAGATCACCGGCAGTCTTCTGATAACCGCGAAATTCATCGCCTCGTGCACCGCGCCCTGATTCAGTGCCCCATCTCCGAAGGACGCGAGGGCGACCCTGTTAGAGCCGTCGAAAGTCGCGGCGAGGGCGGCTCCTGCGGCAATAGGCGCGCCAGCACCGACGATCGAGTTCTCGCCGAACATGTTGTGGTCGGGCGTGGAGAAGTACGCGGACCCGCCGCGCCCCGCGTTACATCCTGTTTGTCGGCCTAGTAGTTCTGCGAGGACCGAATGGGGTGACGCGCCAAGGGCTAACGCCCAACCATGGCCTCGGTAAGTGGGAAACACCGCATCCCTCGAAAGGTCAAGTGCGGCAGCACCGCCGACATAAATCGCTTCTTGCCCTATGCACAGGTGAACGGATCCCACGACGTCACCATTCATTCGTAAACGGAGTATCTCTTCCTCCAGTGCTCTAATTCGAAGCATCTGTTCGAACGCACCGAGGTCATCGAAAACCATTGCTGTCCTTTGCTGGGTGGAGGCGTGGGCGTGCGAAAGCTCACGCAGTATCGGCTGTTCCCGGCGAGATGGGGAGCCGTGTGGCCTCGAGCCGGAGAAACGCGGTAGCTCTGTCCGCAGTGTCGCGGACTCGCGTGCTGAGAAAAGTCATGTCTGTACGAGCTCGGCTCGCGGGGGCCGCCACCGTAAAAGCTCCAGCAGGTGTACCGTCGGCGCCAAAGAATGCTGAGGAGATGCACATGACTCCGGCTTCGAACTCTTCATCATCAACGGCGTAACCCTGTTTCTTCACCCGCATGAGCTCGGACGCATACTCAGGCCAGGTGCAAATCGTGTTGGCCGTTAGCGTTTCGTAGTGGCCGCCTGGCAGCATCGCTTCGGCTTCAGAAGGAGGCAGATGCGCAAGGATCGCTTTGCACGAGGCACGTGCGTGCAGGTTGCCCGTGTAACCGATGTCCAGATTGCCGACGCTCAGCATCCGCGGCCCAGGGATCCACTCTTGAAGCGCGATAATGCCGTGACGCCATCCCGAGATGTACACCGTCTCGCGCGTCACGTGCTGCAGCCGCGCGAGCATCGCAGAGAGGACAGCAGGGTCCGGGCCGGTTCGCTGGACGACCGCTCTGCCTAAGCGTGCTCCCCGGCCACCCACCGCATACGTGCCGTGCGGCAGCCGGACGATGAATCCTTCGTGCT
The DNA here is from genome assembly GCF_026041215.1 of Hoyosella sp. YIM 151337. Classification (GTDB taxonomy): domain Bacteria; phylum Actinomycetota; class Actinomycetes; order Mycobacteriales; family Mycobacteriaceae; genus Hoyosella. The sequence goes on along the minus strand of NZ_JAPEIQ010000030.1, from coordinate 85,796 downwards.
GCAGCGTCCTCAACAAGTGGTAGCAAGTACTCTTCTGCAACCCCAGTGCTCGGCTCAGTGTTTTCGCTGTTGCAGCGCCATCTGCAGCCGCGATCGCCTCCAGCATGGCTAGACCTCGCGACAAGGTCTGCAGCGTCGTCGTCACGTTGGGTTCGCTCATATCGTCCACCTTCGCGCCAAACCGATAAGAGTCCGGGTGAGAACCTTCGATGCGGTAAACAGGTCGCTGTCTGCCAGTGCTTCGTCTGGACTGTGCGCCATCGCCATTTCCCCGGGACCGAAAACTACGGTGGGTATCGATCGCTCCCCGTATTGGGCTGCATCTGAACCGGCGGTAAGTCCGATCAGCCGCGAAGTTCCCGCGACCGCGCTGATCGCTGTGTCGATTGACAAAACCAGGGGATCAGATGAGTCCGTTGCCCATCCGGTGATCGTGCGTTCCCACGTGATTTTCGACGGCCGTTCCCACCCGGCTGATTGATCGGCGCGGTGCACCAGCGCCTCGATCTCATCTCGCACAGCCGAAGGGTCCTCGCCGGGAGCGATACCCCAGCGGCCGGACATCGTCGCGTGGTCGGGTACTGCGGCGCGCCACGTGCCGGCGCGCACCGTTCCCATCGTGAACGGCACTGCTGACGGAACATGCTGGTAGAACGGGGTCCGGAACCTGCGGGCTCGCTCACCCGCCAACTCAGAAAGCGCATCGTGAATGCGCACTAAATGGACAAAAGCATCCTGCCCCCGCCACGGAGCGGAAGTGTGCGCCGAAAGCCCAGCCACTTCGATGGTGAGGAAGAGCAGTCCTGTGCTCACTGGGCTTGCAGCGCCGCCAGTTGGCTCCAGCACAATCGCGCGGCTGGGCTGGGGAATGATCTCGAAGCTCGCTTGCGTGCCGACGCCTGAAGTCTCCTCGCCGGCCACGAGTACGAGTGCGACATCGAACGGCAATTCGGCGCGTGACCTGCGGAGGGCTTCGAGCGCGAACACTGCGGCTGTTATGCCGCCTTTTGTGTCTACGGCTCCGCGACCGATCGTGTGACCTCCGCGGTGTGTGGCCGCAAATGGGGCAGTTGACCAGGCTGATAAATCACCGGGTGGTACGACATCGACATGGCCGTTGATCACAACGATCGGCTTGCCTGTTCGTGCGAGTGGCCACGCAATGATGTTTTGACGCTGGTCTAATCGGTCGACGTCACACAGGGTGCCTTCGGCTGCTGCGGTGGTCTCCTTCAAAGACTGAACATCGAACTCCCAATCAACTCGCCGCATCCAGTCGGTCAGGAACGGCTGTGCGCAGCCCTCCTCACCGCTGATAGTGGGACACCGAATGAAGTTGCGCAAGAAGGTCAGGGCATCGTCTTCCAATCGCGCTGAGGCAGCGTCCAGTTCCGTGAGCTCGGAGGCCTGGAGCACCTCCGGATCAGCGTGATTCTGGATCATCCCGAATCCTCCGTTCGTCCGTGTTCACTTATGCTGGCGGCAATACGATCGCTGGGCCAAGCTCTGCGATACAGCAGTTGCACTATCTGAAAACTGCTCGCTCTGTGCTCGCCCACGCATGAGTTCAGTGCGCGCTGTTTCCATGGTGCGGCCAGTATGTTCATTTAGTAGAACGCACAGTTGCTCGTGCTTCCAGCGTCACCGGTAGCGTCCTTACGCTGACCCTCGAACCGTGAGAGGGAGACACAATGCCTGAACTGGATCTTGTCCATCGCCACAACCAAGTAATGCCGGAGTGGATGGCTCTGTACTACAACGAGCCGCTTGAGCTAGTCAGTGGAAAAGGGCGCCGCGTGGAGGGCGGGGACGGGCGCACGTACCTAGACTTCTTCGGTGGTCTTCTGGCGACAATGATCGGGCACGACATTCCGGAGATTGTTGATGCGATCAAATCGCAGGCAGATCGGATTCTGCACTCCTCGACGCTGTACCTGATACGGCAGCAGATCGAGCTGGCCGAGAAGATCGCAGCGAAGGCTCCCGTCGATGATCCGCGCGTATTCTTTGTAAACTCCGGTTCTGAGGCGGTGGAGACGGCTTTTCTGTTGACGACCGCCGCGACGGGCAGCAACCAGGTTCTCGCGCTGCGCGGCGCATATCATGGACGATCGTTCGGAACGGTCGCCACGACGGGCATCAGAGCCTGGGCGCCCACGTCGCTAAGTCCGCTGCAAGTTACATATACCCACAGCGGATACAAGTACCGAAGCCCGTTCAGGCACCTTGACGATCAGGCGTTCACAGTCGCCTGCGCTGACGAGCTTCGTACCATGATCGAAACGTCGACGTCGGGGCCGGTTGCGTGCTACATCGCTGAACCTGTGCAGGGAGCAGGTGGATTCGCTAATCCGCCGCAGGGTTTCTTCCGGGCTATGAAAGCAGTGCTCGACGAGTACTCGATCCCGTTCGTGTCGGACGAAGTCCAGTCTGGCTGGGGCAGGACCGGCCGGTCCTACTTCGGCATAGAGTATTACGGCGTCCGCCCGCAGGCTATAACCTTCGCGAAGGGACTGGCCAATGGGCTCAGCATCGGTGGTGTGGTTGCGGAAGCGGACCTGATGAACTGCTTATCCGCGAACTCCATCTCCACGGCAGGGGGAAACCCAATCGCCATGGCCGCGGGCAACGCAGTTCTCGACTTGATCGAATCTCAGGATCTGCAGCAGAACGCCGATGCCGTAGGCGGGTATCTGCTGGAGAGCCTGCGGAAGCTCGCCGAGGATCATCCGCTCGTCGGCGAGGTCCGCGGAGCAGGCTTGATGGTCGGCGTTGAACTCGTTGTGCCAGGCACTCGTGAACCGTGCCCGGCCGCCGCGAGTGCGGTGATGGAGGAAGCCCGCCGACTCGGAGTGCTCATCGGAAAGGGCGGGCTCTATGGAAATGTGCTGCGTGTGACGCCTCCGATGACTGTCACCGCAGGCGAAGCGGAGGAGGCCCTCGAGGTGATCTGCAGCTCCATCACGGCGGTTGAGCACCGCATGCAGAGGTGATCTGTCTAGGGCCGGCTGGGCACAGAGGTAGTGCCCAGCCGGCGCCTCGCGAGTCTGCTAGTCCATGCTGTAAGCGCGGTAGCCGTGCGCCGCGGCAACTTGTTCCGACAGCAGACTGCCCTCGTGGGTAGTCGCTCCAGCCCGAAGGGCCGGAGATTTTTCACAGGCTGCTCGCCAACCATGATCGGCGATCTCCAGAGCGAACGGCAGCGTGACATTCGTCAGGGCGACAGTCGACGTTCTCGGAACCGCGCCCGGCATGTTGCTGACGCAATAGAAAATTGAGTCATGTACCCGATAGATCGGGTCGGCGTGCGTGGTAGGACGCGATGCTGCGAAGCAGCCGCCCTGGTCAATAGCGATATCCACAAGCACAGAACCAGGCCTCATCCTGGCAACCAGATCACTCGAAACAACAATCGGGGCTTTTGCTCCCGGGACCAGTACCGCGCCAATAACCAGATCTGCTTCCTCGACCGCACTGTCAATCTCCGAGATATTCGAGACAACGGTATGGACGCGTCCCTGGTAAATCTGGTCGATCTCCCGCAACCGCGCAACGCTGAGGTCGAGCACAGTGACGTCGGCTTGCATTCCCGCAGCCATCGCGACCGCATTGCTCCCGGATACTCCGGCGCCGATAACTACCACCTTTGCGGGACGAACGCCGGGCACGCCACCCATCAATACGCCTGAACCGCCGCTTTGCCGCATGAGATGATATGCGCCGGCTTGCACCGAGAGCCTGCCGGCGACTTCACTCATGGGCGCGAGCAGTGGCAGCGAGCCATCGGCTGCCGTGACGGTCTCGTACGCAATTGACGTCGTTCCCGCGTTGAGGAGCGCGTCTGTACAGCTCTTGGATGCTGCGAGGTGGAGGTACGTGAAAAGCACCTGACCGGAGCAGAGCCGGGCGTATTCCTCTTCGATGGGCTCCTTCACCTTCAGGATGAGTTCGCCTTGCTGCCAGACGTCATCTGCCGCATCTAGGACTTGCGCGCCTGCCCTTTTGTACTCAGCGTCCGTAAATGCGGATCCGTTTCCAGCTCCAGATTCGATGACCACGTCGTGGCCGTGGCTGACAATCTCTCGGACCCCGGCGGGCGTTGCCGCCACGCGGTACTCGTGCCTTTTTGTTTCTTTAGGAATGCCAATTCTCATTGAATCTCCTTTTGTGATCATGGGGCGCGCGGACCGCCATTGGAGTTCTGCAGCTTTTCTCGAGTTGGTGATCGGTGAAAAGCGGATCCGCAACGAACTAGTGGACGTAATGCGCCAAGCGAGGCAGATAGCAAAGTGGCGAGGATTGCTCTTTGGGTATCTGAAAATGAATTAGATACTCGCTAGTCGTGAAATTGCGTATTGCACCGAACAGTGGATTCGGGAGTAATACCGTTGTTCCAGCCGATGAGGTGTTCGCACGCGTGCGCGAAAGAGAGCAGGGCCTGCTCCTGCCATGGGCGTGCTGTGATCATCACTCCAACGGGAAGGCCGTCGTGGGTGCCCAGTGGCAGAGAAATCGCGGGCAATCCCGCGGCATTCGCATGACCGGTGATTGTGAGCACGGACCAGCCGCGGTCAGCCACTGTCTGCGCGTCCTCTGCGCCGCCTACAGGCAACGGAAGTGAGGGGACTGTCGGCTCGACCAGGAAGTCGACGTTGTCGAGTGCGGTGGAGTAAGCAGTGCGAAGGCGCTCGCGCGCGGCCAGAGCTCTGCTGTAGCAGGTGCCCGGGGCTGATCGGTGCAGGTTTTCCGCTGCTCGCAGAGAGGCTACGAATGTTGGGCTGAGCCTATTAACTTCGCGCTCGACTCCCTCACGCAGTGCATCTGTGAATTCCACCCACTCGAAGTGCGTTCCGCCGAAGTTGGTGCGTACGCCTTGGATTGTATGCAGGACACCCTCAAGAAAGAGCCCGGTGGTAATCGGGCCAAAGGCGGACGGATTGAAGTCGCTTCGCGTGACCGATCCGCCCAGCGATTCAATGCTGTCCAGCACCCGCTTAAACGCTTCTTTTACCGGTTTAGATGCGGTGCTGACAGTTGCATCCACTACGCCCAGCCGCCAGCGCCGCAAGTCGACGGCCGCGAAGTCGGACGCTTCAAAATTGCGCATAAGATCTACGGGAATTTTGTGCTGCCGGAGATCCTGGCCGTCTCGGCCTGCGATGGCTGCCAAGACCTGCGCGAGCGTCTGAACGGAGGTTGCGAGCACTCCAACGTGGTCGAGGCTCGGTTCCATCGCGGCCACACCGGTGTAGGGAATCAGTCCGTGAGTAGGCTTAAGCCCAATAACCCCGCACCATGAGGCGGGTACTCGCACTGAGCCTCCTTGATCGGTGCCTATCGCTGCGTCGAAGAGACCGTAGTGCAGCGACGCGGCGGCGCCACCCGATGAACCACCAGACAGCAGTGCTGGGTTGAACGGGTTGCGTGTGGGTCCGTAGTAGCTTGTCTCTCCTGAGCCTGCGAAGGCTAGGTCGTCCATGTTGGTGACAGCGGCGACTTCCGCTCCTTCGTTGAGCACGCGCGCGACGACAGTCGAGTCACCGCTGGGCACAAAACCCTGCAAGGCCGCTGAACCGCAGCTCATGGGGATACCGCCGATGGCGATGGAGTCTTTGACTGTGAGCCGGAGGCCCGTGAGCGAGCCGCGAGTTACTCCTTTGACGCTCGTGCGGCGGACTACTGCGTTCAGCGGGTCCATCTGCGCGTTTCTGCCGAGATCCTCTCGGTGCTGGGCAGCTGCCAGTGGCAGGGGGTCGCCTGATTGCAGCGTATTCGCAGTGGACACGAGGCCGCGAACGACGGATTCTAGGCCGTTTGGTACGAGGCTCATCCGGGTCCTTCAAGGGGAGGGTCAGTCCAGCCGTGCCGGATATCAACTACCTGGTGAAATTGTGCCGTAACCTTGTCGAATTTCCATCGCGTTCCATCATGAATCAGCTCATCGTGGTATGTGGCTGCTGCCAGAATGGGCACTGCGCCCCGCGCGTCGCGTTGCGTAGCGAGCTGCAACAGCTGCCACGTCCCGTGGGCGCGGGTACAATCTGCGCTTAGATCGATGTTCAGACAGTTCATGTAGTGCATCGCCCACGTAAAGTGCTGCTCGCCGATCTGGCTAATGAAAGCGCTCAGCTCGCGCCGCCCGCGTACTGTACCGAAAGTGTTGGATACCCAGACGCCGTCAGGCGTAAATAGCTCCGCGAAGTCATCGCCCTTATAGCCGTTATCGCAGATTTCCGCGTAGCGGTGCTTTAGCCGTCTGATTTCCTCAGTTGCTTCGAGCCTTCGGAGTCGTTCGTGGAGTGCCGTCTCGATTGTGCTCTCAGTCTGCGTCATCGACGGCCTCGTTGGTTACGTGCGGCGAATCGTCCGGTCGTGAATGCAACCGCAGCCAGCAGGATTGCGCCTTTGAGAACGGGCTCAATATAGAAGGGCAACCCGAACTGCTGTAGCCCTGCGACCATGACTGCGAGGATCAAGACGGCCATTACAGTACCGATAACGTTGTAGCGACCAACGTGGAATATCGCCGCACCGAGGAAGACTGCTGCGAACGCCGGCAACAGAAAGCTGGCACCGACCTGGGGGTTTCCCGATCCGAGAATTGCAGCCTGCACCACGCCAGCGAGACCTGCAATGGTGCCGGACGCGACGAATGCAGAGACTGTCAGTCCTGTAACGGGTAAGCCTACGAGCCTGGCGGCTTCCGCGTTATCGCCGATCGAGTAGAGGTAGCGGCCGGTGGGAGTTCGTTCGAGGACCCACCACGCAACAACAGCCAGCAAAGCAGTGAAGACGACTGGAAGCGGAACTGGCCCAAGCCGCTCACCCAGTGCCCGGAAAGACTCGGGCACGTTGAGCGCGAAGATCGAGCCATTTGTCCACCACAACGCAACTCCGAGAGCGCAGCTTCCCGTTGCGAGGGTTGCAACAAGCGATGGAATTCTGAGCCAAGCAACACAGAATCCATTAATCAATCCGATTGCTGCTCCCACAAGTGGTCCGGCAACTACCGCGACCCATACAGGAGCCTCAAAGAACTGAAAAAGTCCGATGGCCATAATCATGGCAAGCGTCAAGATACTGGCCACGGAAAGGTCGAACTGGCCTGCAACGATCGGTATGAGGAGGGCGATCGCCAGCATCATGCCGACAGCCTCGTTGCCGAGAATTGCGCTCGCGTTGGTGGCGGTGGGGAAGGTGTACGGCAGCAGCACGCTGAAGAGAGTGATGAGGGCTGCAAGTGCATAGAAGCCGAGCCAACGGGTTGCCAGCAGCGTCTGCAGCACCGAAGGACGCGCGAGCTGCAGATTACGCCCACCGTCAGGTTTGCGCACGTTCTTCGTTGAGTCAGAGGGCAAAGTGCCGATGCTCATGGGAATATCCGATCTACTTCACGCTGTCCCTGCGAGATGCAGGATGGTTTGTTCGTCAACGGTTCCGCCGCTGATCTCGGTTTTGATTCGTCCGTGCCGAAAAACCAGAATTCGGTCACTCAACTCGGCTAACTCACCAAAGTCAGAGGAGACAACGATTACGCTCATTCCCGCGTCCGACAGCCGCCGGATCGATGCATGTATTTGAGCGCGAGCATGTACATCGACTCCCTGTGTAGGTTCGTCCAGCAGGAGTACGCGCGGCCGGATCCGTGCCCACCGCCCGATAATTGCCTTCTGCTGGTTTCCTCCGCTGAACAACCCGAAGGGTTTATCGGGGTCCCCCGGCCGAACGTCGAATTCGGCCATCGTCTGCTTCGCTGCGTAACGCTCGCCTGTCTGCCTGATGCGCGCGGGCGAGGACACGTCTTTTAGGGACGCCATCATGATGTTGTCCGCCATTGACATCGACGAGAAGGCCGCGTGCTGGCGCCGGTCTTCTGGAACGAGCGCGATGCCTCGGTTTACGGCGGCGTGTGGCTGGCCGGGCGGAACGGCCTCGCCGCCCATAATTGTTGCTCCACTAGCAGGCTGCTGCACACCTGCGATCATGCGCAGGGTTGTACTTCGGCCACTGCCGAGCAGACCAGCGAGCCCCAAGATCTCACCCCGGTGCAGGCGGAGGTCGATACCCGAAACTCGTCCGCCTGAAAGCGCCCTGCATTCAAGTAGCACCTCAGTGGAACGGGGACCCCGCATGGTCGTGGTGAGCTGTTGTTCCGACCCTGCCATGAGTGTCGCGAGTTCGTGCTCCACCAGATCTTCGGTGGTTCGAGTGGCGACCCTGCGCCCGTCACGCAGTACAGTCACGACGTCGGCGAGCGCGATCATGGTCGCCAGGTCGTGTGTGATGTACACGATTGCGACGCCCATCGCAGCAATGGCAGTCACCATGTCTTGAACCTGCCGTGCTTCATTCTCCGGCAGTGAGGCGGTCGGTTCGTCGAGTACCAGGAGCCGCAGGTCGATGCCGCCCCAGAGATCTTGAACTGCTCGCGCTATGGCGACCATAGTCCGTTCGGTCGGCGACAAATCGCGCATAATCGCTTCAGGATTGATATGGGCGACGCCAAGCTTTGCGAGCGCCACCGCCGCTGCGCGCTTCTCACGTGTGTCGCTCACGCGTAAGACGCTGCTGTGCCGGAAACGAGAGCCCGCCGCGATGTTGTCCGCTACCGTCTGGTTACTGAAAAGGCCTGGATCCTGGTGGATGAAACGGAACCCTAAATCATGTGCCTGTCGTGGCGAAATAGATTTGTAAACTGCGCCGCCCACACGGAGCATGCCTGATTCTGGTGTGTGGGCGCCCGCGAGGACTTTGACTAGTGTGGATTTGCCTGACCCGTTCATCCCGGCCAATGCGTGCACGGCTCCTCGCGCGAACGCCACCGATACGGAGTCGACTGCGGTCTGTCCGGCGAACTTCTTCGTGATGGCGTCTAGTTCGATCGTGTCATTACCGCTCATGGCCGATCACCCCACATGCGCAAGTATTCGTCGCGGTAGTCGATGTCGCCCTCCCAGAGTCCGGTGAGATCCTGGGCAACAGACCGATCAATGAGCTTGACCGATAGCACTTCGGCGGCGGGTGCGGGATCCTCACCCGCGAACACGCGATTGAGCGCGTCTACGTTCGACCAGCCGAGCCATCCGAGGGCAAACGCCGTGGTTGCGCTCTGACCCGCATCGTCGCGAATCAGCTTGATTGCTGCAGATGTCCCGTCCGAACCCAGCACGATCTTGTCTTCTGCGCCGACTGAACGCAGGCCTTGAAGCAGAGCGGGGACGGCGTAGTCGTAGTCGATGTAGATGGTGTTGAAGTCCGGATGTCGCTGTGCCATTTGCTGAACCAGCCGAGGAACAGAATTTGCGAGATCGGCGAAAGTGAAGGTCTGATCCTCAAGGATTGTGCATGATGTGCAGGCTTGAAGTTGCTCAACGAACGCGCCATGCCGTGACTTCAGAACCTCAAAACCGGTGTCATGCAATACTAGTGCTTTTACCTGACCCTCAGTTTCACTGATCGCGTAGTCAGCAAGGAGTGTCCCGCTTTGGCGCCAGGCCTCGGTCGACGGGTTGTCTGAAAAGGCTACGAGGTCCGACTGCGTCGCGGAGGACGCAATAACGTCGATTCCTTGTGTGCGCGCCTCCCGGATCGCGCCCTGGACGCTGTCAGGGTCGATGGCAAACGTGATAATGCCATCGGGTTTCAGGGCTATTGCTTGGCGGATCGCCGCATTCTGTGTATCGGCGGTATCTTTGCCGTCGATGGTTTGCGTTCGCCATCCGATCGCCGCGGCTGCCTCGGCCGCGCCTCTGGCCGGCTGCGCGCAACCCTCGGAGGCCTGAGAGCATGGAATCAGGATGACGAACTTGTCGGGCTGGATCGGCGGGCTGGTTTCGGGTGCGCCGAGATGAACCGGTGCCTTAGCAGCATCCACTCGGGCGGCCGCTTCCGTCGCGGCTGCTTTGCTGTCTGCACCTGCGGTTGGGGACGTTGCGGGCGACGATTGGCATGCTGTGAGGGCCGAGCAGCACGCTAGCGCCGCCACCGCAACTTTGATTTTCGTACTCTGAAGCACGGTGTCCTGCCTAGTGGGAATTGTTGATTTGATGGGGGTGTCTGCTGTCGTCCGGCCGACCGGACGGGCCGGAAGCATTAAGCCGAGTTAGGAGATCAAAGCGGTCGCTGGACCAGTCGTTCAGGTGAGGGGTCATCAGCCCGAAAGTGATTCGGAGATGGGAGTACTTCCAGCCATCGTCGGTGGAGACGAAGTCGTTGTCGTACCGTCCCGCTAGCCAGGCGCTGGCCAGCGTGCCAGTGGTGGCGTCGGTGCACGGCATAAGGAGATACCAGCTTCCGCACGCACTCTGGCCATTCGGCGCGACGTCGATCTGCAGTGGAACATTGAGATGCAGTGCCCACGGGTATGAGGCGTCTGCGGACGCAAAGTGATCGCGAATCTGTTGGCGACCAATATATTGCGCGCCCTGTGGGCGTGCTTCCCATATCCCGTTTTCAGTGAAGAGATCGGCTATTTCCTGCGCCGGATACCCAGAATCGCATAGCTGTGCGTACCGGCTGTGGAGGCGCTGGATCTTCCGTTCAGTGATGAGTTCGCGAATCGCGTCACATTGTGCAAGGTCGTTCACAATAGGTGTCCGTCCGAGTAACCCGACCTGTGATTGGGTCAGTTTGTACTTGCAGAGGTCCACAGCTCTTGGTAGGCGGAGCGGTAATCGGTATCCCCGTCCCACATGTCAGCGACAGTTGCTGCCACTTCCGCGTCGATGAGTTTGACGCCGATTCCGTAAGCAGGCTCTGCCGGTTGTTCGTTGGCGAAGACCCTGTTCATGGAGTCGATGCTCGCCCACCCGATTCCGTCGAGAGAGAATGCAGTCGTGGCATGTTGGCCGCATCCCGACCGGATACAGGCGGTGGCGGCTGTGGTGCCATTAGAACCGAGCACGATAATGTCGTCGGCGCCGACGCTGCGGAGGCCTTGCAGAAGTGGCGGAACAGCGTCGTCGTAGTCGACGTAGACGACGTTGAAGTCCGGGTTGCGCTGTGCCATCTGCTGCGTCAGCCGAGGGACGGCGTTCGCCAGATCGGATGACGTGAAGGCCTGCTCTTCCAGGATGGAACAGGAGGAGCACTCCGCGAGCCGGTCGACAAAACCCTGATGACGTGGCTGAAGCACATCAAACCCGGTGTCGTGCAGAACTAGCGCGCGGACGGCCCCGTTCGTTTGAGCGATGGCGAAGTCCGCGAGCAGCGAGCCAGTCTCCGTGTACGTTTCCAGCGTCGGCCCCGCTGATGCGCTGAGAACCTCAGATGGTGACGAAGCAGCAGCGACGAGCGCAATACCGTGTCTGTGTGCTTCCTGCAGAGATCCCTGGACGGTGGCCGGGTCGATGGCGAATGTGATGATTCCATCGGGGTTGAGAGCAATCGCTTGCCGTATGGCCGCGTTCTGCTGGTCGCCAGTGCCCTTCCCATCGATCATCTGCGCACGCCAGCCTGCCGCCTCCGCCGCCTCAAGGGCTCCGAGCGCTGGCTGAGTACAGCCAGGCTGGCTTTGGTCGCACGGTATAACTACGACGAACTTGTCTTGCGCCAAGGGCGGTGACGTGGTCGGCAATGACGCGACCAACGGAGATGTTGCTGCGGCAACCCGGTCCTTTGCTGTTTCGACGGCCTCCAGGTCCTGTTCTGACGCAGGAACCGCCTGCGTGGCGCTGCTTTGGCAAGCACCTACCAGGGCAGCGCTTGCTACTAAGCCGATAGCAGTAAGGAGTAGTTTCCGATTCGTCATTTTGCACCCTTTGGCTAGACCGAGCCGCGTGTCCTGTGCTGCCTGCGCAGAGTCCAATGCGTGGGGATTGGGGCTCATTGCGTGTCACGGCAGTAGGTAAACGGTCCAGCGTAGGGCGCTGTGGCGCACGTCTCCGCGCCAATGATTCCAACTATTTGAAATTTTGGCGCACGCCGCGCCGCCGGAACTCAGACTGCTTTGCGGGAACTCAGCGCGGTGGGGAGTGAGAGGTCGACCCTGGATGAGGATGGTATATACCGCTCCAGCAACCGTGAACAAACTGGTCACATTTGCGGCAGATTTGTCCGATTCGTACGTAGGTGGTGAACAGCATGTATGGGTGGCGAGCCTCGTGGGGTACCACGCCGACGGCTTAGCGCACGACCTCTCACGGAAAACGCGATCTCTCCACAGAAAATCCTGTGAAGAGACCGCGTTTCCGGTGCAAAAGTTCCTGGTCGAGACGCTATTCGACGGTAATCTCCACCGTCATGCCCTGGTCTTGGTGGTTTCCGAAGGGGCAGTACAGCTCGTAGGTGCCAAGTTCAAGGGTGACGGTGAGTTCCGTGGTTTCACCGGGACCGATGGTGTCGCTGGACTCTTCGATCCCTTCACCCTCAATTTCGAGCGCACGTGGCGGATCGCCGTAAGGACGAATGTGTATGTTCCGGCAGCGAAGGTGGTTTCGTCGAGTTCGAATGTGAACCCGGTGCCCCGACACGTTGACGACGGTTGCCTCGTCCTCGTCTTCATCGGCATATGGATCGGTTTCTTCGGCCCTCCGCCTCTCTTGGAACGCGGGCGAGCATTCCGTGGGTCATTCGCCGAACAATGCTTTGGCCACCGCCACCGCGGAAATTGCTTTAGGCCAGCCGGCGTAGAAGGCCAGGTGCGTGATCACTTCCTTGATTTCGCTGTCGCTCACGCCGTTCTCTGATGCCCGTTTCAGGTGATAACGCAGTTGTTCGTGGTTGCCCCCGGAAATGAGTGCGGCCACCGTGATCAGGCTTCGGTCGCGCGGCGAAAGCTCCGGCCGCGCCCAAATGTCGCCGTACAGAATGTCGTCGGTCAGTGACGCTAGCTTGGGGGCGAAGGCTCCCATGAACTGCTGTGCAGGCGTCGTCGTGATCGGCTCGCTCATGGTTGTCATGGCTGCCTCTTTCTGTTTTCAACACCAAGTGGCAAAACCATTGTCCTCGCGTCGGGGACGAAGCGGAAGTGGACGGGGCTACGCTTCCGGATAATCGGGATGGCGCGACGCCAGCCGGTACGCGCCGGAATGAAACACGAGTGGCTCACCGCCGTCAGCGTCATAGCTTTCGACCTCGCCCAAGAAGATGATGTGGTCACCCGCGTCGACGCGCTGAACTGTCCGGCACTGGAAGCGCGCGACCGCATTGTCCAGCAGCGGGACACCACCGCAGCCCTCAGAGATAGGTACACCAGCGAACTTGTCTTCAGCGGGGGTAGCAAACTGCCGGGACAAGTCGTGCTGATCGGCCGCAAGAACATTGACTGCGAAGTGTGTTGCGGCGGTCAGGTCAGGAAGACTGGGCGCCTTCTTGGCGGGGCACCACAAGACCAGCGGTGGATCCATGGAAACGGACGTGAACGAGTTCGCTGTGACACCGATTCGCTTACCGTCGGGGGCTCGGCTTGTGATCACCGTGACGCCTGTGGCGTACTGGCCGAGCGCACGCCGCAGTTCTCTGCCGTCGAACCGGCTCTGCTCGGCCTGCTTCTTTTGCTCGATGATTCGCCGCGCCTCGTCGGCGTCGTACCACCAATTATGGGTTGTGCGCGGGTCGTTGAATGCCTCCGCGACGGTCGCGGCCAGGCCGGGCGTGTGCTCTGCCTGGTCGAAGAGCGAAAGCACATGCTCGGCCGGGGGGCGCAGCATCGTGTTGGTCCACGTCACTGCCCATTGGCCCCAGCCGCGCCAGAACTTGTCGAATGTGCGTTTCATCCACTTCTCATCGAACTCATCGCCCCCACGCGCGAGGATCGCGTCGAAATAGATGCCCGCGGACTGGGCCGCGTTGTTCGCGCCTTGTCCGGTAACAGGATCGTTGAGAACCACCGCGTCTGCCATGCCGAGTACCGTCGCGCCGGAGGGGAGCGTTGCGATGGGGTGGCGAACTGTGGGCGTCAACCTGCCGCGCAGTACAGCACCGGCGTCCGTCAACTCGATGTTGGCGCACCGTTCGAATTCGTGGGGAAACTGCTGCTCAAGGATTTGCAGAGCGCGCGAGAGATGCTGGTCGGGCGTGCGAACGTCGTCCCACAGATCCATCGGACCGCCGGGCACCGCCTCGAAGACGATGATGTGGCAGGGCCCGGTTGTTGTGAGGGCCGGAAGTATGAAGCATTCGCCGACGCCGGGAACCATGTTGATGGACAGGTCGGCGCCGTCAGGATGTGGCGCAAGGCCGTGCACGTACGCAACTGCGAGCGCGCGCTGGGGCCGGTCGAACGGTGACTTCTCCCGGTCTGGGGGAAAGAGCCTCCCGAGGTCCCCTTTTCCAGTGGACACGATGACGAGGTCGTGGTCGTGGGCTAGTTCTTCGAGGTCTGTGATCCCGGCCCTCCGGATAACGAGTTTGCCGCCTGCTGCAGCGAACTCGTCCATCCACGCCGAACATTTGACTCGCTGATCGACGGACTGTGCGTAGTACTCGAGCTGTGCCCCAAACCGGCCCCGGCCGTGGACTGCGATTGCGACGTTTTCGATCGCTGGACACGATTCAGCCCAGTCATCCGCGCCGAGCTCGCGCTCGATGCTGAGGCCGGAGTCGAACATGCACTGACTCGACATAACGGGTCCGGACCGGACCTCTTCGGGCGTACGGTCCGTCATCAACGTGACCTCGTAGTTTTTGCGAAGCAGGCTCAGTGCGAGTAGAGCACCAGACTGACCCGCTCCAACGATCGCAACGCGGCGCATAGTCGTTCCTTACGAGACTGTGACGAGTGAGGGATTGTGGACAGACGAAAGGTAATGATTCGCGGCATCCGGATTCATGAACCAGTGATAGAAATCGCGGGGGTCATCGAACCCGTTTGCGAACCGGCGCGCAATGCGTGGGTCGTTGCCCGCAGCGCCCAGAAGTTCGAGAACGTGCGGGGGTGGCGGGGCCAGCAGGGCGTTGGTCCACCCGGCGACGTATTGCGCGTAGTCCCAGTATCTTTCGAAGGTCGACTGCATGAAGGCGGCATCGAATGGCCGATCGCCGTGCTCAAGAATGCTAGCGAGGTAGGACGCGGCGCATTTGCTCGCGTTGTTTGAGCCCTGACCGGTGATTGGATCGTTCAGTACGACGACATCCGCGAGGCCCAGCACCTGCCTGCCTGAGGGGAGGACGCCTACTGGCTTGCGCACGGTGGGAGGGAAGCGTCCCGCCAGTACGCCGTTGGCGTCGGTGAGCGCTATGTTCGCGCAGCGTTCAGCTTCCCAGGGGAGGAACGTTTCGAGTACGGATTTCGCTGTCGCCAGATGCTCGGCGGGTGTCGTAGCGTTTGCCCAGCAGTCCATCGGGCCACCGGGTACACCCTCGAAGACCATGATCTCGCACGGTCCGGTCGTGGTGAGCGCCGGGAAAACGAAGTACTCCCCGACTCCGGGAATCAAGTTGAACGACACCGCTGAGTGGTCGGGCCGTGGAGTCATGCCAGTGACGTAGGCGAGTGCGAGCGCGCGCTGGGGGCGGTCGTAGGTGGAGCGGGCGTCGTCGCGCTCGAACATCTTCGCGATCTCGCCCTTGCCTGCCGCGACAATCACTAGGTCTGCGCTATCGGCGTACCGTTCGAGTTCGCCGATCCCAGCGTCCTCGTAGACGATCCTCCCGCCGCGCCGTTCAAACTCGGCCATCCACTGTGGCATCTTGACTCGCTGATCGACGGACTGGGCTGCAATATCAAGCCGTGAAGCCCAAGAGATCGCTTTGTCGCCGTCGGGGCCCGCAACGGTGAAAGAAATGCCCTCCACCGGTGGGCATTCGTTGTCCCAGAAGTTGAGCCCGAGTGCCTGCTCGCGGGCAAGAGCGTTGCCGAACATGCACTGACTCGACATGATCTTGCCGGTGCGGATCTGTTCAGGAGTGCGGTTGGACACGACGGTCACGTTGTAGCCTGCGCCGAGCAGACCGTTGCCGAGTTGCAGTCCGGCTTGACCGGCTCCAATGATGATGATGTTGCGCATGGAAAATCCTTCGTGTTATTCAGCAAGTTTTGGAATGGCGGGCACAGCTTGTTCAGGCCCCATTGCGGAGTAGCCGCCGTCGACGGCCCAGTCGGCTCCGGTGACAAATGACGCGCGGTCGCTGCACAGGAACGTGACGACCTCGCCGACCTCCGCTGGGTCACCCACCCGGCCGAGCAGGTGGAAAGACTCGGCGACACGGTCGGTTTTGGCTCGGTCAGAGCCGCTCAATTCGTCCATGACCTTCGACCAGATCCATCCGGGGCTCACCGAGTTGACTCGGATGCGATCGGCTGCGTAATCCATGGCCATCGATCGGCTGAGTTGGACAATTGCCGCCTTGCTGGCGGGATACAGCCACCGGCCAGTCTGGGCGGCTTTGGCTGAAATCGATCCGAAGTTCACGATGGCTCCACCGCCACGCGCTGCGATGTGCGGGCGTACGGCCTCAGCAAATAGTGCGGCGCTGACGAGGTTGACATTGAGCGCTGACAGCCACTGGCTGCGCGTAGAGGAGGATCCTTCGTCGAGGTACGAGCAGGCGAGATTCACAAGGAGGTCGATCGACCCGAACGTCCCGAGTGTGGTGCTCACGCAGCGCGTGATCGCTTCCTCGTCGGTGATGTCGGTGTTGATGTACGCCACGTGTCCATCGGTGTTAGCGACGATCTGCTTGGCGCCGACCTCGTCGATGTCAGCGATCACGACGTTGGCTCCGGCATCGTGCAGCGCGGTGACGACACTGTGACCGATTTTGGTGGAGCCTCCGGTGACAATAGCTGTCTTGCCGACGAGGTCTGGTGGGTGCGATTTCATCGAAGCGGCCTCCTGCTTGTGTGATCGACGCAACAATGTGCTGATCAGCGACAGTATGTGGCGGACTCGGTCGCGACTATCCGCCTGGCGCGAAGATTGTGCGGATAACGCTGGATAGCGCGTCTTTGTGACGGTAGTCTTGAGGGCGATATACCCGCGGGATGGAGGCCACTTGTTGCGCCCGATCGAACGTAATCTTCCATTGGCTCGCTATGAGCGTGTCCACTCACGTGATGTCGACCAGGCTCGCGCGACTGTCGAGGAGGCGTTTTGTTCGCATCGCCTGGTTCCAGCAGCGGGGAATCTTGAAGTCCGATTTCACGCAGTGCAGGTCGGCGGCGTGGGGCTGCACTACCTCGACTACGGCAGCGATGTGCGCATCCAGCCAGACAACCTGACCGACTGCTACCTCGTGCAGATACCCCTGCACGGAACTGCGGAGGTCCGCAGCAGCTCTGCGGAAGTCGTATCGTCGCCCACCGTCGCCTCAATTCTCGGTCCTGACAACCAGTACGACATGCTGTGGCGGGCCGGGAACCGGCAACTCATCGTGAAACTCGACCGGACGGCTGTTGAACAACACCTGCACAAGAGTCTCGGTGTGCCCCTGGGCCGCCAGCTGCGCTTTCAGCTCGATATGGACTTGACCGCACCTTTGATTCGGTCGTGGCGAAGCATTGTCAACCTGCTCAGTACCGAGGTGGAGAACGACGGGACGATACCGGCTGAACCGCTCGCAATGCGCGAGATGGAACGACTGCTACTCACGCAGCTGTTCCTCGCGCAACCGAACAACTACAGCGGCGCGTTGCATTCCCCGCCGGCACGGGTGGTGCCGCGAGTCATTCAGCGAGCCGCGGATTTGATCGAAGCCCATGCTGCGGAGCCATTGACCGTGGAAGACATCGCCGTCGCAGTGAATGTCAGTGTCCGGGCGCTGCAGGACGGTTTCCGGAGCGCATTCGACACGACACCGATGAATTACTTGCGGGAGGTCCGGCTGCGAAAAGCGCACGCGGACCTGATGGCTGCGGACCCGAGCGCGATCACCGTCACCGACGTCGCGGTGCGCTGGGGATTTCTGCATCTCGGACGGTTCTCCGTAATGTACCGGGCGCGTTTTGGAGAGTCTCCCTCACAGACGCTCCGTCACTAAACGCTATCTGTACAACGCTCGCGTCCTGTGGATAGCCCCCTGTCTTAACTGGACATAACGTCTTCCCCCAATAAGCGTTGGGAGAAGCATGGTGGCTACTGAAGTCGATGCGATCGTCATCGGATCTGGAATCAATGGAATGGTTGCCGCAGCCGAACTCGGCCGCGCGGGCTGGTCGGTCGCTCTGCTTGAGCGCAACGAGGAGATCGGTGGCTTCATCGCGAGTAGCGAGCTGACAGCACCGGGCTACATCCACGACACGTACTCGTCGTGGCATCCACTCTTCCTGTCCAGCCCTGCATACGGCGTCCTGGGCGAAGACCTGGCGCGCCACGGCCTAGAATACCGCAACACCGACGAACTGATGACAGCCAGCGTTGCCGACGATGGCGCGGTCTCCCTCGCGTATCGCGATCCAGATCTGACCGCAGGGGAGTTCACTAAGGCCGAGGATGGTCAGGCGTATCTCGAAGCGCTGCAACAGTTCGGCTGCAACGCGAAACACTTCGGCGCACTGATGGGCACTGAACTCCGGCGCCCCGCAGTGGCCGCACTGCTGGCGCGGTTCCTCAAGACAAATGGCAGGCGCGGGGCTGAAGCATGGATGCGGGATATGGCAACCTCGGGCCGCTCCTACTGCTCCAGAACCTTCCAGGGGCATGAAGTCGACCATCTGTGGGCGCCGTGGCTGCTGCACGCCGGCCTCTCGCCAGACCATGCGGCTGGCGGGCTGATGATTCCCGTTTTCGCAGCGACGCTGCACGGGTTCGGGCTGCCCGTCGTCGCGGGCGGATCTGCCAACTTGATTAGGGCGTTCCGCGGCATTTTCGCCGAGACAGGCGTGCAGGTGCACACCGGAGCCGAGGCGGAACGAATCGTTGTCGACTCGGGACGCGCGGTGGCAGTCGAAACCGCAGACCAGCGCATTCGGGCACGCAGAGCGATCCTCGCATCGGTCACTCCCACCGCGCTGTACGGCTCGTTACTGCCGGAAAGGGCAAGTACTCCAGACCTTCGCCGACAGGCGGCTGCGTATCGGTACGGCAGAGCAGAGATGCAAGTACACGTGGCGCTGTCCGCTCCGCCCAAATGGCGCGACCCACGTTTGAATCGGGTCCCGCTCGTGCACATCAGTGATGGGTCAGCCAGCACCGGGATCGCGTGCGCTGAAGCGGAAGCCGGCTTGTTGCCGCAGCGGCCCACCGTGGTGGTCGGGCAGCAGTTTCTGCTCGACCCGAGCCGTGTGCCGCACGGTGCCGGCGCGTTGTGGCTGCAGCTGCAGGAGGTTCCCTTCACTCCGCGCGGTGACGCGCGCGGGCAGCTCGACACCACCGCGGGCTGGACCGCCGATCTCGCGCGCGACTTCGCGCAACGTGCACTGGACCGTGTCGCCGCCCATACGGAGGGTTTGGCGGGGCAAGTCCTCGATGTGCATGTGGTTACACCACGGGATCTCCATGCGTACAACGTGAATGCCGTTGCGGGCGACCCGTACGGCGGCAATTGCGAGCTCGACCAGAGTTTCGTATGGCGGCCGTTGCCGGGATCGGGACGACACCGCACGAACGTCAAGAGTCTGTGGCACATCGGGGCCTCGACTCATCCCGGCGCTGGGCTCGGTGCGGGCTCCGGCCACCTCGTTGCGTCCGCGCTCACCGCGCGGTCGCGGTCCACATTCAACTAAGGAGTCACCCATGTCACTGATCACCGATTTGCTAACCGGCATCAGCAGCGGCCGTATCGAACTGATCGACCTCACCGCGCCGCTCACAGAAAAGACGCCCGTTCTGGCGCTGCCGGAACCCTACAAGAACGCGCAGCCGTTTGAGCTGGAGCTCATCAGCCGCTTCGACGAAAATGGGCCCGGGTGGTACTGGAATAACATCCACACCGGCGAGCACACAGGGACGCACGTGGACGCACCCAATCATTGGATCACCGGCAGGGATGGTCTCGACGTGTCGGAAATCCCGCTTAACGCGCTCTTCGCGCCCGCGGTCGTGCTTGACGTTACTGAACGGGCGAACAAGGATCCCGATTTCCTCCTTCAGATCTCAGATGTCGAAGAATGGCAAGCCGCCAACGGGCCGCTCCCGCGCGGGGGATGGCTGCTCTACCGCACCGGGTGGGGCAGCCGCGCCCACAACGCGGAAGATTTCGCGAATGCCGACGACACCGGACCCCACACCCCTGGTGTCTCCGCTGAATGCGCCAAGTGGCTCGCGGAAGAGACCGAACTGGCCGGGTTCGGCGTCGAAACCGTGGGGACTGACGCTGGGCAAGCGACCGCGCTAGACCCGATCTTCCCGTGTCACCACTACCTGCTTGGTGCAGGAAAAATCGGGCTCACGCAGCTGCAGAACCTAGACCGGCTGCCCGCGACCGGCATTGCACTGGCCGTCCTGCCGCTCCCCATCGTTGGCGGTTCTGGCAGCCCCGCGCGTGTCGTCGCGCTGGTCGAGAACAAGGAGTAGGTATGGCCGAGCGGTCCTTTGTCGCCGAGGTGCAGAAGCTTCGGCGTGGTGCGGGTGAAACCCTGCACGTCGAGGGCATCCTCGCCGTTACCAAAGCGCTCCTGCAGTCAGGGGTCGCCTATGTCGGTGGTTACCAGGGTGCACCGATTTCCCACCTGATGGACGTCCTTGGTGACGCCCAAGAAATCCTCGAAGAGCTGGACGTGTACTTCGAGAACAGCGCATCGGAGGCGACCGCCGCGGCGATGCTGGCCGCGTCGGTGCATTACCCTCTGCGCGGCGCCGTCACCTTCAAGTCGACAGTCGGTTTGAACGTCGCCTCCGATGCCCTCGCTAACTTGGCGAGTGGTGGCGTCAAGGGCGGTGCCCTTGTCATTCTCGGCGAGGACTACGGCGAAGGCTCGAGCATCATGCAAGAACGCTCGCACGCGTTCGCCATGAAGTCGCAGATGTGGCTGCTCGATCCCCGCCCCAACGTGTCGGCGATCGTGGATGCCGTCGAGGCGGGTTTCGAATTGTCGGAGGCCAGCAACACGCCAGTCATGCTTGAGCTACGCCTGCGTTCGTGCCATTTGCACGGCGGGTTCAACGCAAAAGACAACGTACGCCCGGCAATGACCGTTAAGGACGCCCTCGAGAACCCAGTTCGTGACATCGACCGGATTGTGTTGCCTCCAGCGAGCTTCCTGCATGAGCGGGAAAAGATCGAGCAGCGGTGGCCTGCTGCAGTTCGGTTCATCAAAGAGCGCGGAATAAACGAGGTCTTTGCCAACGATCGTGCCGACGTCGGGATCATCGTCCAGGGCGGGCTGTACAACACCCTGAACCGGTCGCTGGAGCTGCTGGGGTGCTCGGATGCCTTCGGTAACAGCGAGATTCCCCTCTATGTCATGAACGTGACGTATCCCGTCGTCGATGACGAAATAATCGATTATTGTGCAGGCAAGCGCGCCGTCCTGCTCGTGGAAGAAGGCCAGCCCGACTATATCGAGCAGAACCTCAACGCGATCCTGCGTCGCGCAGATATCCCGACCGCCCTGCACGGCAAGGACATGCTCGCGGTGGCAGGGGAGTACACCTCCGCCGTCGTCACGCGCGGAGTTCAGACCTTTCTTGAGCGCTACCACCCTGACGCGATTGCCCAAAAGCCGCCCGTGCTGCTCGGACCGGATGACCCGCAGAGTCCCTTCGCCACTCGCGCACCATCCGAGTCGGTCCGGCCACGTCCGCCAGGCCTGTGCACGGGCTGCCCCGAGCGGCCCATCTTCAGCGGACTGAAACTCGCCGAGCGGGAGACCGGCAAACACCACATCAGCGCTGACATCGGATGTCACCTCTTCGCGGTTAACGCACCGTTCGACCTTGGCGCCACGACAATGGGTTATGGGCTTGGCTCCGCCGGCGCCGCAGCGCTGAACTCCAAGGACACCGATCAGCGCAGCATCGCCGTTATGGGCGACGGCGGATTCTGGCACAACGGCCTCACGAGCGGGGTCGGCAACGCCGTATTCAACAAGAGTGACCAGCTGCTCGTCGTCGTCGACAATGCCTACGCCGCAGCGACCGGCGGACAAGACGTGTTGTCCTCACCGGCGGAACTGGAGACGCGGTCGACTCAGCATCCCATCGAGAAGGCGGCGCGCGGCGTCGGTGTCGAGTGGGCGAAGACCATCGACAACACCTATGACGTGGGTGCGGTGCGCGATGCGTTCGTCGAGGCACTGACCACCGAGGAACCCGGCCCCAAAGTGCTCGTGATGCAGAGTGAGTGCCAGCTCAACAAACAGCGGAGGGAAAAGCCCGTCCGCAAGAAAGCGCTGGCGGAAGGCAAACGAGTTGTGCGCGAGCGGTTCGGCGTCGATGCCGAAACATGCACCGGTGATCACGCCTGCATTCGCATTTCCGGGTGCCCGTCCCTCACCATCGCTGACAATCCTGACCCAATGCGCACCGACCCAATCGCGACAGTATTGGACAGTTGCGTCGGCTGCGGAGTGTGCGGCGCCAATGCCCACGCCGCGGTGCTTTGTCCTTCGTTCTATCGGACTGATGTCATTGACAATCCGAATCGCCGTGACCGAGCGCTCGCGGCGGTCCGGTCGTGGTGGATCAAGATAGCTTCGCGCGGGATTGAACGCCGCGCCGCTCGATTCGAGGTAGCAGCATGACCAGCAGTTGGTATGACGGCCGCCGGCCGATCACTCTCGCGATTCTCGCTCTGGGCGGCGAAGGCGGCGGCGTGCTCTCCGACTGGATCGTCGCCGTCGCGGAGCAGGCCGGATACTGGGCGCAAAGCACCTCTGTTGCTGGCGTCGCGCAGCGGACCGGCGCGACTGTCTATTACGTTGAACTCCTGCCACCCGCACCTAAGACTCCGGTGCCGGACGGTTCCGGGCGAGCAGAGCCTGTCCTGAGCCTCTTCCCGACGCCGGGCGAGGTCGACGTCCTCATCGCGTCGGAACTGATGGAGTGCGGACGGGCCATCCAGCGTGGATTTGTCACCCCGGACCGCACGACCCTTATCACGTCGACGAGCCGCACCTACGCGATCGACGAGAAGATGGCGCTGGCCGACGGCCGTGTCGATAGCGACGCCCTGATCGCGTCGGCAGAACACGCGGCGAAACGCTTGGTAGCGGCCGACTTCATGGAGATCTCGGAAAAGGCGAGCAGCGTGATCAGCGCAGCGCTGTTCGGGGCGCTCGCGGGTTCAGGAGCGCTCCCGTTCAGCAGGGAACAGTTCGAAGCCCCAATTCGCGAATTCGGCAAGGGTGTGGAGTCCTCACTGAAGGCCTTCGCGGGCGGATTCGAGGCGGCAGGCCGACCGTCATCAGCAGCGGCGCGCACACCAGCACGCAAGTCGCAACCCGTCGAGCTGACTCTCGTCCCGCGACCGGTCACAGCCGAAGACCGCAAGGCGAAGGAGGAGGCGGAACGAAACAAGGTGGCCGCCACCGACCCGGCAGCGCTCGTCGGCACCGCACTGCGGCCGCTCGCGGAAAAGGTACTGGACCTGCCTGCCGCCGCACGGTCGATGATCCTGCACGGCCTGGTGCGGACCGCGGTGTATCAAAGCCTTGCTTACGCCGAACAATACTTGGCACGGGTGGCCAAATTTGCCCAGATCGATCCTGACCCCGAGGGAGCAGCCAGGCTCACGACAGAGGCAGCACGCCACATCGCGCTGTGGATGTGTTACCAGGACACCATCCAGGTAGCGCTGCAGAAGACCCGAAAAGCTCGCATGGAGCGCATTCGGAAGGAAGCAAAGGCGGAGCCTGCACAGTTGATGCAAGTGCGTGAGTACCTGCACCCACAGATCGACGAAATCACCGACACGATGCCATCACGGCTTGGTGCCCGGCTGCGCCGAACGAAGTGGTTCGAGCGCCTGGTGCAGAAGCTCACCCACAAGGGGATGATCCTGAACACGAGTTCGGTGATCGGCTACACGATGCTATGTGTGATGGCCAGGCTGCGGCCGCTGCGTCCCCGTTCGCTGCGGTTTGTCCGGGAACAGGCTGCCATCGAAACCTGGATCGACACCGCGCTCGCGGCAGCCAACCACGATTTGGCGCGGGAGATCATCGAATGTCAGCGCGTGCTGAAAGGCTATGGCGCGACGTACGAGCACGGAAACAACAGTTTCGAGAAGCTCATGGTGGCGGCGCGTTCCCTGGGCGGGGCACCTGATGGCGCGATCCGGCTCGCGCGGCTGCGGGCGGCGGCACTTGCTGACGAAGACGGGTCTGCGCTTGCGGTGCAGCTTGCCGAACTTGATCTGGCGAGCTAGCGCCCTGCTCGGCGCTTCGCATCGGCATGCGCCTGCCGCAAAAGCCTGTCTGCCAACTCCAGTGTGTTTACGTCTGGGTTGGTGATCGATACCCAACCCTGTGCGCGGTACAGCGGGTGCGGGAGAACCACGTCGGTGGCGGTGTAGTCCCGCGGTGTCGCCTTGGCCCGCGGGTTCTCACCAATGAGTTCGGCGAACACGTCTTTGCCGACGTAAATATTAAGTCTCCAACGATTGGGGTCATCGAGATCGCACATGGTGTCGTCGGGGTAATTCTTCGTGACGATGGTGGCGTAGGGCTGCACGCGGGTCGGCACCTGGCCGTCGGGGGCGTAGTAGAAGAAGTGGTCTCCCCAGGCGATCTCCGGGAACCTCGAAGCGCTGGGCGTGATCCCTGCTGCAGCCAGGTCACGCAACGGGTACCGGCAGTTCTCCGCAACGCACATACGTTACCTTCAGGCGTATCGCGACCTCGCTTACGCCGTGGGGCCGGTCGAGGCTCGCCGAGCGATGCGAGAGATTCGCATACAGCCGCCCGACCAAGGGGCAGCAACGATTTGCGGGTTCCATGCCAGGCTCAACTGCGAGCGAGAGCAGGCACTTGCGGCACGATTCGCGCTGGAGTCCATCCGAACCGAGGTGACGTCTGACGCTGAGCCCGTCGAAGGCGACGTTATGACCATCACCGAGCTGTCACAGGCACTCGGAATCAGGCCATCCACGCTTCGGTTCTGGGAGACGGCCGGTCTCGTAGCGCCCGAGCGAGTCACAACGCGAGCAGGCACAGCGCGCCGCTACACCCTCGCCGCTGTCCGGGAAGCACGCATTACCGCCGCCCTCCGAGCTGGTGGTTACCGCATCCCGGACGTACTGAAGGCGATCACAGCTGTCCGCGACCTCAACGACGTGAGCGACCCGATCGCGGCGCTCGATGAGCAGTTGGAGGCAATCGCCCACCGAGCGCTCGCACTTCTCCGTGCCGGGCCTACGTTGGCAGGGATCATCGAATCAGCCCGGGAAGCGTGACAACACTGTTCTCGTGCCGTTGGCGATCCCGCGAGCGGATCTTCAAACGAAGCAGCACCACTTCCTTTGAAGGTGTGCCGCCGCGGAATTTCCAGAACGGTGCCCGCGGTTCACTTTCGGCCCGGTGCGCTAGTGGCCGCTTTTTCAGCATGTACGAACTGAACGTGTTGTACAACCAATCGTACGATGGTTGGCCGGGCATTTATATGCACTGCGGGATTAGGGGCGCAGCACTACGTGCAACGCAGACGCAGTAATCCCGGCCGGTACGGGAACGCCAACACGAGCCACTTTCCTCACCTCGGGGGAAACATTAGTTGCATATTATGGAACTGTTTCAAACTTTTCCAGGCAAGGGCCCCTGATGGGATCCGGGCGTATCCGCTGCCCTACGAGCAGGAAGAACCTGCGCTGGCCGGTCTCGATAGGGCGTATCCTCGCGGATTAACAAGGTGACGATGGCGTCAAGCGAATGTGACGGCGACTATCGCCGCGATGAGTGCGGCTCCTGTGCCGCCGAGAACTGTCAGTCGAGATTCTGAACTGGTCACCTTCTGCAGAACGAAGGTGAGAAGTCCTACTGCAACGGCTCCCACTGCGACAGCGTTGGTGTTCACCATCGAAAAGACCAGCGCGAGTGCGACGTACAGGACCAGAAAGGTGAGCGCCGCGGAGAAGGGTGCGGCGAACGGTTTGATCGCGTTGTTGTTGCTCAGTGGCCGGGTGGTCATCGGAAGCACTCCCTTGCTACGCCGTTGATGCCGATGATCTCAGCGGCGAGACCACCGGTGATTGCACTGAATTCAACTGCTGTCACTAAAGCGCCGATGCTTCAGCAACAGCGGCTGCGACGGCCGGGGCTACACGCGGATCAAGCGGGCTGGGCACAATCCTGTCCGTAGCGAGATCGTCGCCGAGTACAGACAGGATCGCATGGGCGGCCGCAAGCTTCATCGCTTCCGTTATGCGGCGTGCCCCCGCGTCGAGTGCTCCCTTGAATACACCGGGAAATGCGAGCACATTGTTGATCTGGTTGGGGAAGTCGCTGCGTCCGGTGGCGACGATCGCAGCGTATTGGCTCGCGAGATCAGGGTGAATCTCAGGGTCTGGGTTAGAAAGTGCGAACACAATCGGATCTGCCGCCATAGTAGCGATGTCGTTCGGCGTGATTTTCGCTCCCGACACACCGAGAAAGACATCCGAGCCACGCAGCGCGTCAGCGATGCCACCGCGCCGGTTGGTACGGTTCGTGCGTGCAGCGAGTTCGCGTTTGACTGGGGTCAGATCGTCCCTGCTTGTGGCAAGGATTCCATTGGAGTCCACGACGATGACGTCACCGACGCCCGCGGTCAGCAGGATGTTCGCGCACGCGACTCCGGCAGCACCTGCGCCGTAGACAACGACGCGCAGATCCGCGAGCCGACGGCCCTGCACCCTCGCCGCACCGGTCAGCGCAGCGAGTACGACGATTGCCGTCCCGTGCTGGTCGTCGTGCATGACCGGGCAGTCGAGTGCCTCAATGACGCGTTGTTCGATCTCGAAACACGCGGGGGCAGCGATGTCTTCAAGATTCACCGCACCGAAACTCGGGCGGAGCCGAACCAGCGTTTCCACGATCTCGTCGGGATCACTCGTCGCGAGAACCAGCGGAATTGAGTTGAGACCGGCGAACTTCTTGAACAGCGCGGACTTGCCCTCCATCACGGGAAGTGCGGCGCGGGGACCGATATTGCCGAGTCCCAGCACCGCAGAGCCGTCGGATACGACTGCAACGAGGCGACTGCTCCACGTGTAATCGTCCGCGAGCTTCTCGTCAGTAGCAATCGCTCGGCTGACTTGAGCGACGCCCGGCGTGTACGCGATCGACAGGTCACGCTGGGTTGCGAGCGGTGCGCCCAGGCTGACATTCAATTTGCCACCCAGGTGGCCGGCGAAGATCTCCTCTTCTGTCACGGAAACGCTTGAGGTTGCGGTGAATTCGGATGTTACGGACAAAGGAGAGCTCCTCGAGAAACGTTGAGAGGGCGCGGCAGTTTGAGCGATAGGCTGCCGCGCGGCTGAGAGGTTAGGCGTTGGCGTACGCGCCGGAGAGCAAGCTACCCCCACCGGGGGCGATCGCGGGCAGGTCCAGCGCGCGCATCAGTTGGTGTGCGGTCGATACCGCCGCCGAAATCACCGGCTTGCCGAGTTCGTTCTCGACGATTTCGATGGACGGCAGAGATGGCATCTGGACGCACGCCGATAGGACGACGACGTCAGCGTCCTCATAGTCGAGTCCCTTGGCTATGCCGACCAGGTTCCGCGGGTCATGCGCCGCGACATCGAGATTGTTGGGAATCTCTAGTGCCCGGTAGTCACCGACCTCGAATCCTTGTTCGCCGATGTAGTCGACCACCATGCGGGTGAGCGGCAGCATGTAGGGTGCGATCAGGGCGATCTTTTTAGCCCCCATGATGTTCAGTGCGCTGATCAGCGCGCCCGCGCTGGTGACGACAGGCGCCTTGGCGCCGTTTGCGCTCGTCACTTCGCCCAGCTTCGACTCTGACAGGCAGTGGTAGCCGCTGCCCATACTCATGATTGCGACGAGGCATGCGTAGCCGAGGACGTCGACGTGGGCGTCGGACAGCTCGGCCGCGCACCGCGTGGAGTCAGCGTCCATCGCCTCGAGCTGTGCTTTCGTCACCTCCTGCATGCGCATCCTGCTTGAGTGGAACGTAAACCTCTCGGGCGCAATGGTTTCCCGTGCGCGAAACAGTGCGGGTATCTCAGTCTCCATGGTGACATTGGAGCTGGGGACGATCTGGCCAATGCGGTACACCGACATGCTTAGCGGCCTTCCTGACGAGCGTCGATGACCGGATTACGCAGCGTGCCAATAGATTCAACGGTGCACTCAACAACGTCGCCGGGGAAGAGGAACTGTTGCGGGGTGAAGCTTGCGCCGACACCTGCGGGCGAACCAGTGGCGATGACATCACCGGGTTCCAGCGTCATTCCGGAGGTGATATCGGCAATCAGTTCAGGAATGCGGAAAAGCATGTAGCTGGTATTGGACTTCTGCTTGACCTCTCCGTTGACCCGCAGTGAGAGGTCGAGATCGTGGGGATCGGTGACGCTGTCGCGGGTGCGCACGGCAGGACCGAACGGCGCGTAGGAATCCTGGCCTTTGGAGAAGAACCACTGTCCGCCGCGCCTTTGATCGCGCGCGCTGATGTCGTTGACGATGCTGTAGCCGAACACGTAGTCGTATGCGTCCTGGGCTGCGACGTTCTTGGCGGTCTTGCCGATAATTACGGCGAGTTCACATTCCCAGTCGAGCTGCTGGGTCAGATCGGCATTGTGCTGGATAGGTTCTTCGGGACCAACGACGGCGGTGCCGGGCTTGCTGAAGAGTACCGGCCGCTGCGGCAGTTCCTTGTCGGTGTCCAATGTGCGTGCGGACTCTGCGACGTGCTCGGTGTAATTCAGTCCGACCCCGATGATCTTTCCGGGGCGGAAGGGCGCATGCAGCGTGACGTCCGCAACGGGAAGCGTGAAGTCGGCCGCCTCCCCGGAATCGAGCAGCCGTTGCAGCACATCGATGTCACCCGTGCTCACCACTTCGAGCAGGTTCTGCGGGATCGTGACACCTGCATGTGCAGCGAGCGCGGTGAGATCGACGAGGGAGTCGTTGTCCTGCACGCCAATCCGGCGCTCGTGGCGGGCGGTGGAGAAGTTTACGAGCAGCATGGGGGTTCCTCTGTATCCGTTGGGGTTTAGTTGGTGGGCTGGTAGCCGTCGTTGTCCAAGTAAGGTTCTTCACGCCAGAAGGTCAGGGAGCGCATGACGGGGAAGTCGTTGAACGAGAACAGGCAAGCATCGTCGGTGCTGCTGAGATTGGCGTGTTCGTGCCACGCCCACGAGGGCACGCAGAACACGTCACCCTGCTGCCAGTCGAACCGCTGGCCGGCTATCACCGAGTACCCCTCACCCTTCGCGACGTTGTAGATGACGGAGCCGGTGTGCCGGTGTGCCTGGGTGTGCTGCCCCGGCTGAAGCAGTTGCATGTGCGCGCTCATCGTCGGCATCACGGAACCGCCGGTTCTTGGATTGGAATACTCGAGGATGATGCCGTCGTACGGTGAACCGGCCGATGCTTTGGCAGCGTTGCGCAACGCGGCATAGGTCTCCTCCCAGGGGTACGCGAACAGTGGCGAGTACGGCTTAGTCCAGCTGTCCTCGAACCCATAGGGCCGCAACTGGCCCGCGCCATGCGTGAGGAGCGAGGAGTTCACGACGCCGGTGCGTTCCTGATAGATGTTCGGATGTACTTCGTAGAACCCGGCGTCGAGTGCATTGACCAATGGAATGTCCAGGCCGTCTTGCCAGATCACCGGACCGTCGGTGCCTTCGTTACCGTGCTCGTGCCAGGCGTGATTGGGTGTGATCGCGAAATCGCCTGGCCCTACCTTCAGTTTCTGGCCATCAACGACTGTCCACGCGCCCTGGCCTTCGACAACGAAGCGCAGCGCCGCAGCCATGTGCCGGTGGGCGGTCATCGATTCGCCCGGGCCCATAACCTGCAGCCCGGTGTACAACAGGCCGACAGCCGCGGCAATGTCCTTGCGCTCTGGGTTGACCAGGGCCACAACGCGACGTCCCGCGTCGTCAGCCTTGACCAGATCAAGTGACTCCAGAACCAGCGGCCGCAGGTCTCGGTAGCGCCACAGCATAGGCACCGAAACCGGTTGCGGGAACCACGGTTCGATCTTGTTGGCCACTCGCCACAGCGCAACGGTCTCGTGCTTGTCGAGTTCGTTGTAGAACTCCTCGAGTTTCGCTGTGTCTTTGACTCGCGCCCGGCCGAGGACGTCATCGCTGTACGTCATTGCGCCTGCCCCTCTTGGTAGTAGCTGACCTTCCGACAGCAAATGTACGGCATCTTGACGGTCGTCACAAGTACGCTATATTGATTTCTTGTCGGCGTTCACAGAGAGGACATAGTCATGGCGGAGGTTACGCTGGAGCGGCGAGTGGAGTGGTACGACACCGATGCAGCAGGTCACCAGCACCACTCGTGCATTGTTAGGTTCGTCGAGGCGGCGGAAGCCGAACTCATGCGTCAGCATGGGCTGGCATGGCTATTCGGCCGAACCCCGCGGGTACGGCACGAGATCAACTACCGCAAGAGGCTGTGGTTTGGCGAGGTAGTACAGACAAATCTGCGGCTGCGCCGAGTGGGCACCACGTCGATGACGTTTGAATTTGAGGTCCGGGGCCAGGAGGGTGTTGCCGCTGACGGTGAACTCATCATCGCCCATGCCCCGCCGGACGCTTCGTCGTCATCGCCCTGGCCTGCAGAGGTCGTGACCGCCTTCGTCGGCGAGGCGGTGGCGAAATGAGCCTGAGAATCGCAATCATCGGCGGCGGTCCGGGCGGGCTGTACTTCGCGGCGCTCGCCAAGCAGCTGGATCCGGGTCGTGAGATCGTGGTCTTCGAACGCAACGCAGCTGACACAACGTTCGGCTTCGGCGTCGTGTTCTCCGACGAGACGCTCGACGGCATCACCAGCGCTGACCCCCAGATCTTTGCGCAGATGGAGGATGGCTTCGCTCGCTGGTCGGACCTCGACGTGCGCTATCGAGGAGAGACGCTCACCTCAGGTGGGCACGGATTTGCAGCTATCGAACGCCGAGTGCTGCTGAACATTCTGCAAGATCGGTGTGCAGCTGTTGGCGTCGATGTGCGCTACCGCACAGTGGCGCCGTCGGCGGATCAACTCGCCGCCACGTACGACCTCGTAGTCGGTGCTGACGGCATTAACTCGGTCACGAGAAACGCGCACCCTGAGGTGTACGGACCTAGCTTGGATCAGCGCCACTGCCGCTACATGTGGCTGGCTACCGACAAGGTCTTCGACGCTTTCACCTTCATTGTCGCCGAGACCGAATTTGGGCCAATGCAGGTGCACGCGTATCCCTTCAGTGATCAGCGCAGCACCTTCATTATTGAGATGAATGAAAGCACGTGGCGTGCTGCGGGATTTGACCAGCGAGACGTTCCGGTAGGGGAAAGCGACACCGAAAGCATAGAGGTGTGCGAGCGACTCTTCGCCGATCACCTCGACGGGCACCGGTTGCTGAGCAACAACTCCCGGTGGATTCGGTTCAGCACTGTTCGGAACCAGACCTGGCGCAACGGAAACGTTGTGCTGCTCGGCGACGCTGCGCACACCGCGCACTTCTCGATCGGATCGGGCACGAAGCTGGCCATGGAAGATTCGCTGGCCCTTGCCGCCAGCCTCGAAGTTGACGCCGCCGACGTGCCAGAGGCATTGCGCCGGTATGAGTCCGAGCGCCGCCCGGTAGTGGAGTCGACCCAGCGCGCGGCACAGGCGAGCCTGGAGTGGTTTGAATCAATCGCTCACTCCATCGGCCAAGAGGCCCCACAGTTCGGGTTCAACCTCCTCACCCGAAGCCGTCGTGTCACCTACGAGAACCTGGCCGAACGCGATCCCGAATATCTGAACGGCCTGAACCGGTGGTTCCACGAGCACTGTGCCAGCGCTGCTCAACCGCAACCGCCGCGCCCGATGTTCGAGCAATTCCAGTTGCGCGAGCTCACGCTGAAGAACAGAATCGTCGCGGCGCCCGTCGCGATCTACAGCGCGGAGAAGGGTGTGGTCGCGGAGGCGGAACTGGTCCGGATGGCGAGCCTTGCCCTGGGCGGTGCAGGCCTCGTGATGACCGGCATGACTGCCGTCACCCCAACTGGTCGTGTGACGCCCGCATGCGCTGGACTTTATAACGCGGAACAGGTTTCGGCCTTCCGGCGGATCACCGACCTCATCCACGAGACCAGCAGTGCGGCGGTCGGCGTACAGCTGAACCATGCGGGAAGGAAGGGTGCCACTGCCGTTCCCCGGGCCGGAAGCATCGGAGAACCCCTCGGTGCGGAAGGCTGGGAGACAGTCGCGCCCTCACCGATTGCCTACGGCGCACTCCCCGCACCGCGCGCACTGGACACCGACGAGATGTCGGCTATCATCGCGGATTTTGCAGCTGCCGCACGCGCAGCCCACGAGGCCGGTTTCGACGTTGTGGAACTGCAAGCGGGTCATGGCTTTCTTCTTTCGACGTTCCTCTCGCCGTTGACCAATCATCGAACGGATGAGTACGGCGGCTCACTGCACAACCGCTTGCGGTTCCCCCTCGAGGTGATCGACGCTGTTCGTTCGGCGTGGCCGGTGGGCAAGCCGCTGATCGTTCGTATCTCGGCAACGGACTGGTTCGAAGGCGGCACCACGCTCGATGACGCAGTGGCAATTGCCCGCGGGTTCGCCGAGCACGGCGCTGACGCGATCGATGTGTCAAGCGGTGAGGTTGTCGCCGAAGAGGCTCCTGAGTACGGGCGCGGATATCAGACGCCGTTCGCAGAGCGGATTCGAAATGACGTCGCGATACCCACCATCGCGGTTGGCTCGATATCGACTGCAGACGACGCGAATACGATCCTCCTGGCAGGCCGCGCCGACCTCATCGCGATCGGGCGTGCACACCTGCACGACCCAGCGTGGACGTTGCACGCTGCGGCTGAAATCGGATACCGCGGACCAGGCGCGCACTGGCCGTCACTCTATGCGGCCGGGTCAGCTAAGCCGCCCGCCGGTGGCCGTGCACGTCCGCAACTGACTCTTCGCCCTGAGGACGTCCCCGAAATACACCAACGATGGCAACCCGTACTTGTCCGAAACACTGTGGAGGTCGCGAGCTGATGAAAACCTTCCCGAAATTCACGGCCGCGGCGGTCCAGGCGGCGCCCGTATTTCTTGACCCCGACAAGACGGTGGAGAAGGCCGTCGCGCTGATCCATGAAGCAGCTGCGGGTGGTGCAAGCCTGATTGCGTTCCCCGAGGTTTTCGTGCCCGGATATCCGTACTGGAACTGGACGATGAATCCAGTAAAGGGCGGCGAATGGTTCGAGCGGCTCTATCGTGCAGCAATTGATGTGCCAGGACCGCATCTGGATTCCCTCCGCGCTGCCGCCGCAGCCACCCGCACCACGGTGGTTATCGGAGTCAACGAACGTGGTCGGCATAGCCTTGGCGTGCTGTACAACAGTGTGCTGACCATCGGTCCGGACGGTGCGCTGATAGGTATTCACCGCAAGCTAGTGCCTACCTGGGCGGAGAAGCTGACCTGGACAAACGGTGATGGTTCGACACTTCGGGTGCACCAAACTGAGGTCGGCCCGCTCGGGGTGCTCGCTTGCGGCGAGAACACCAACACGCTGGCGCGCTTCGCGCTCCTCGCGCAGGGTGAATTGGTGCACGTCGCCAATTACATTGCCCTGCCGGTGGCGCCGAAGGATTACGACATGGCCGACGCTATCGCGATCCGGACCGCCGCCCATGCATTCGAGGGCAAGCTCTTCTCCGTCGTCGCGTGTTCCACGGTCTCGGACGAGATCATCGAGACCGTGGCGGGCGACGATGCGGAAGCGCGGGAACTGCTGCAGCGCAAACGAAGTGCGCTGTCAGGCATCTTCGGCCCTGATGGCCGCCCAGTTACCGAGCCGCTGATCGACGAGGAGGGCATCGTGTATGGCGAGATCGATCTGAGCCGCTGCATCGCTCCGAAACAAATGCACGACATCATCGGGCACTACAACCGGTTCGACGTATTCACCCTGCACGTGAACGGAAAACCGTTGCAGCCCCTTGTGTTTGGTGGTTCAGCTGAGGAGCAGGCGGACGTGGTCATGGGCGGGCTCGGCGAGGACCTGCTGCAGCCGATTGAAAATGGTGGCGGCCGTGGCGCCGTTCCAGTCGCCGGGGAGCAATTCCAGAGGTAGGCCGGGGTCCAGGTAAGGGAGGCGCCGCCACGTGGTCAGCATCTGCACGTACGCGACGAAAGCGTCGCGCGGGCTGATCTCTGGCCGATCGGTGACCCGATGGTACAAAGGCTGGAATTGATCGATGAACTCCGCATAGAGCTCGTGGAGTTGGTCGAGATTCCACCACTGCGCCACTTTCTCCCGCAGATCAGCGAACGCGATGTGTTCGGCACGGAAAAGATCGACAAACTGGTCAAGTCCCGCCGCGCGGAGCGCGTCTGCTGTGCCTTGTTGCAGGTGCGCGGGCGCGATCCACACGCCGGGTGCGGTGGTGCCGAAGCCTTTGCTGGTGAGAATGGTGCGTATCGCGTGACGCTTACCGCGTTCTGACTCCGGAATCGAAAAGACGGCCATCAGCCACCCATCACTGACGCTTGCGCGTGATGTGTGAAAAATGCGCTGGTCGCCCTCGTGAATGATGTCAAGTGCCGACTCCGACAGCGCGTATCCGACCACGCCGTCCTTCCGGTGGCTGACGAGTATGCCCCGCCGCTTTAGCCGGCTAATCGAAGAGCGGACGGACGGTTCGTCGACGCCGAGGTCACCGAGCAGCCGCACGAGTGAGGACACCGAGAGCCAGTTCTGAGTTTCACGGGCATACAGCGCGTATATCGTGACGATCAGTCTGCGTGGCGGGTTGACCGCCGATTCTGTTGCACCGAGGTCATCTGTGACTGTGTCAGGAGGCGTTGGCCATTGCACGTGAGTCAGCATACTGACTGCCTTCCGCCCGCTGCTTGTATCGAATCAATGATGTTCGTCATCGTAACGCTATACTACAAAGCTGAGTCTAGCTCAGCGTGAAAATGAGGTAACGATGAACCTGTTGAATGTGGTGCACGATGCCACGGCTGGGCGCGCGCCTGCGGCCTCCACGGTGATCTGATGCCAGGCACTCGTACCGCATTTGATCCCGCGGTGATGCGTCCCGCTCAGTTCTATCGCGTACTCGCCGCGGCTGTCGTGCCGCGCCCGATCGCATGGGTCTCTACGGTATCCGCCGACGGCGTCCCGAATCTCGCCCCGTACAGCTTCTTTACGGTCGCGTCGACTGATCCACCGATTCTGCAGATCAACTCGATCGGGCATAAGGATACGTGGCGAAACGTCGTCGATACCGGTCAGTTCGTTGTCAATATCGGCACCGAAGCGCTGATCACCAACATGAATGCCTCATCGGAGGCTGTTCACTCGGGGATCGACGAGTTTCAGCTCAGCGGTGTAACGCCGCGGCTGAGTGAGACAGTCGCAGCGCCGGGAGTTGCAGAGGCGCCAATCGCATTCGAATGCACCAAGCATCTGATTATTGATGTCGGTAACAGCTCGCTGATTCTCGGACAGGTACGCCGGATCGAGATCGCAAATCACATTCTGGCGGCCGACGGACTTCCTGATTTCGCCAAACTCTCAGCACCTAGCAGGCTCGGCCGTTCAGATTGGGGACTCACACCGGAGACGGTCTCGCACCCGCGGCCGTGAACTGCCTTCAAACAATCCCGAGCACCTCGGCCAGGAACTCACGATGCTGTGACAACTGAGGGAACTCAGTGTGCGCGTCGAGGATGTGGCGCACCAGGGACGCCATACCCGGTCCACTGTCGAGCAGGAATTGTGGTAGCGCGAGTTCGGCGCAGCGTGCAATCGCGGGAGCGGCGGCCTCGGTCGCCGCACGGTCCCGGCCCGCAGCATGCAGGGACGCCGCGAGCAAGCCTGCGGCCTGCAGACGCGCTCGCGGCCGGTCATCACCGATTCGATTTCGCCGATTCCTCGCCATGGTGCATGCCGATTCGATGTCGGCCGCGTCGCCACGAAGCAGCTCACGGATCCGGGACTCTTCGATCAGCTCTTGCGTCGCAACCGCGATGCCGTCGACACGCGTGGTGCTGTCAGCGGCAAAATCGGTGGTAGTGACAACACAATGTGGTTGCAGGGCGCACCGAACCCGTTCGTTATCGATGCGTGCCGCCAATCTCGGCAGTTTCAGCTGTGCTGCGATCTGGGCACCTTCATCCAGGCGTTGCAGCGCAGCCTCGCGCTGACCTGTTGCGGCCTTGATGCGGGCGCCGGTGCCGTAGGTGATCAACATGAAGTCGACCACCCCGCCCTCTGCACCCAGCTGATGGCACTCATCGAGTAGCTGCTCTGCCTCAGCAGTGCAGCTACGCTCGTATAGCAACTCGCCCAGCACTGCTCCGGCGAGTCGCGCAGCGTAGGCGCGCCGCCCGCCCGACCGAATGGCCAAGTGCTGGGCGCGGCGGACCAGCTCTTCGGCCGCCTCGATAGCGAGTTGTTCGTGGGCGGCCATACCGGCGAACAGGTAGCCGTACAAGGTAGCGAATGGTCCGCCAGTCTTCTGGTGATACGGATAAGCCCATTCGATCCATCGGCGGGCATCAGAGAACTCGAATCGGTGCAAGGCGTCGAAAGCAGCAACGTTGGCCGCGCCCGACACGACAAACGGGTGCAGTGCTTCCGCTCTAACCAGGCATTTCTCGGCAGCGTCGAACAGGCCCTCGATACGGTCGGCGAACAGGTTTCCGACAGACTGCACCAAGGAAGATTCAAGAGCCCAATCGCTCACGTCGACACCAGATTCCGCGAGGGTCGACAGCATCGACTTCGTTCGCTCCATCTGTCTCTGAGTCGGTTCGGGGGCATGGTGCAACAAGACATGTGCCCAGCCGAGTGCAATCTGCAGCCGCGGCCGATCCGCAACTTGCTCTGGGGGCAGCTTGGAGATCAGTCCGAGAAGCGTCGACATCTGGGAGTTCTCTAGCAGGCTCATCCCGTCTCGTTCGACGAGGTCGGTCGCACGATCCGAATCGCCCGCAGCGAGAGCGTGGTCGACTGCGTCACTGACCATTCCCCGGGAGGCGAACCATTGCGACGCCTCGCGGTGCAACGAAATTAACCGACCGGGATGATCACGGTCTAGTCGGCGGCGCAGGAAGTCGGCGAATAGGTGGTGGTAGCGGAACCATTGCCGATCATCATCGAGCGCTCGAAGGAAAAGATCCTGATGTTCGATGCTCTCGAGAAGGTCCTGTGCGTCTTTTCGTCCGGACAGGGTTGTCGCTAGTTCTGCGCAGGTTCGTTCGGAAACCGATGTCGCCAGCATGAAATTGAGGAGCGAAGGATCGAGCGTGCTCAGCACGTTGTCTGCCAGGTACTCGGCGATCGCGCGATGCCGACCGGAAAGATGGTTGATGAACTCGCCAGGATCTTCGTGGTTGCGCAGCGATAGTGACGCCAGCTGTAGCGCAGCGACCCATCCGTCGGTTGTCTCGCGGAGATTCGCAACATCTTGTACCTCGAGCGGTAACTGGCCCAATTCAACGAGCAACGCACGTGCCTCGTCGAGATCGAAACGCAAATCAGCCGAATCGATCTCGACGAGCTCATCAGCGACCCGCATACGACTCAACGGAAGTCCCTGCCGCGACCTGCTCGTCACGACGAGTTGCAGGTGGTGGCACCCCTTCTCCAGAAGGAAGTCGATGGCACCGGTCGTGGCCGGGTTGGTGGCCCGGTGCCAGTCGTCGATAACGATGACCAGCCGCTCATGAGCTTCGTGGATCTCATTGATGAGGGAGGTCAATACGAAGCGTTCGGCCTCGTCGCCGTTTTGCTCCAGCACCTGCCGGAGTTCAGACGCGAGTTCCGGCCGCACGTGCTGGATCGCTTGGATGAGGTGCTCGAGGAACCAGGTCAGGTTATTGTCGTCCGGGTCTATGCTCAGCCACGCGACGGAAACGCCCTCGGAAAGCAGATGCTCTCGCCATTGTGCTGCGAGCGTGCTCTTGCCGAATCCTGCAGGGGCGTGAATGATAACGAGTTGCCTGCGCCCGGCGGCTGTGATTCGATCGATCAGCCTGGCGCGCTTGACGAGCGTGCGTGCTGCTAATGGCGGGCGAAACTTTGTGGCTGCGCTCGGTGGCCTCGAGTTCGCCGACGACTGTCGCATGGTGTCGGCGGGCCGCCCGGTGCGTAGCGTGTCCTGAGTCGCGACGGCG
Organism: Hoyosella sp. YIM 151337; assembly: GCF_026041215.1. Classification (GTDB taxonomy): domain Bacteria; phylum Actinomycetota; class Actinomycetes; order Mycobacteriales; family Mycobacteriaceae; genus Hoyosella. The sequence goes on along the minus strand of NZ_JAPEIQ010000030.1, from coordinate 47,697 downwards.
GGCGAGATTGCCATATCCACGATTCGCTGCCCGTGACTGCGCTGGATAACGCGGAGACGTTCGCCGAACTCTGCCGCCGATGCGGGGCGGTCCGAGGGCGAAATCGCCATGGTGTGTCCGATCACATCGGAGAGGTCGCGTGGAAATTGCTGACCGAGTCTGGGCACGGGCGCTGACGCGATACGCAAAAAATGTGCAACAACTTCTTCTCCAGTTCGGCGCGCAACTGCGGCATGACCGGTCACTAAGCAGAATAGAGTCGCGCCGAGCCCGTACACGTCGCTGGCAACGCTTGGCGCTTCTCCTGCGACTATTTCCGGGGCGGTGTACGCCGGTGAACCGAGGATCTCGCCAGCTGTCGTCTCGAAGCCGCCGTGCACTCGTGCGATGCCGAAGTCGGAGAGCTGCGGTTCACCGTAGTCGGTAATCAGGATGTTCGCAGGCTTCACATCACGATGCAGAATGCCGACACGGTGTCCGGACTCCAGTGCGCCCGCCACCTTCACCATGATGCTCACAGCATCGGGCCACGCAAACGGACCGTGCCGCGTGAGATAAGTTCCCAATGAATTACGAGAGTGATATGGCATCACAATGTAGGGTCGGCCGCTCATCGTCACGTCGGCGTGGAGCACCTCGACGACGTGCGGGTGACCCGACAGCTGCGCCATCGCACGTTGCTCACGCACGAAACGCGCGCGGTTGTTGGGATCGACATCAGCCGAGAGGACCTTAACCGCAACTTCGCGACCAAGCGCCGACTGGAAACACCGGAAGACTGTCCCGAAACCGCCGCGCCCAATGATTTCCGCGCGCTCCAAGCCCTCGGCCGCTAACTCCGCTTCAAGCGAGGACACACGCCCTGTGCTCCGGGTGTCGTCAGGTTCTAGCCTGGTCATCGCTCTACCGACTCATCGTAGTTCGCCGGGCCCAGATTCCCTCGAGGGAACATCGCTCAAGCGCACCGGCCTATTCGGAGTTTACGGCAGATTCGATATGCAGTGTTGGGAGCCGCGCCTTACACCCTTGCCGCTGAGGTTGCCGCCTTCCCCGCACCATTCCCAGCGGGCTGATCAGCGAACTGGGTGCGATAGAGCTCACCGTAGCGGCCACCTCGTGCGAGGAGGTCGCTGTGGGTACCGCGCTCGATGATTCGTCCGTCTTCGACGACGAGTATCTGATCGGCGGCCCGGATAGTGGAGAGCCGGTGCGCGATGACGAGCGCGGTGCGGCCCTCGAGAGCTTCGCTCAGTGCCTCTTGGACCGCCGCTTCGGACGTCGAGTCGAGGTGGGCGGTGGCTTCGTCCAGTATCACGATGCGAGGCTGCGCGAGCAGCAGCCGGGCGATGGTGAGGCGCTGACGTTCACCCCCCGACAACCGGTAGCCGCGCTCTCCGATGACTGTCTCGAGTCCGTCGGGGAGGTTGCCGATAAGGGTATCGAGCCGAGCCCGCCGGAGCACGTCCCACAACTGGTCTTCCGTCGCGTCGGGATTGGCGAGGAGGAGGTTGTCCCGCACGGATTCGTGGAAGAGATGGCCGTCCTGGGTAACCATACCGACGGTTTCCCGAATGGAGGTCGTTGCGAGGTCGCGCACGTCGACGCCGCCGAGCAGCACGCTGCCGCTGTCGACGTCGTACAGGCGCGGCACCAACTGGGCGATGGTCGATTTGCCTGCGCCGGAAGAGCCGACTAAAGCCACCATGTGGCCCGGTTCCACGTGAAACGAGATGTCGTGCAGCACATCCTTACCGGCACGGGAATCGAGCTGCGCTACCTCCTCGAGAGAGGCGAGTGAGATCTTGTCGGCGGCTGGATAGGCGAAGGAGACGTTCTTGAACTCGATCGCGGCCGGGCCCGCTGGAACCTTCATCGCGCCCGGCTTTTCCTTGATCAAGGGTTCGAGGTCGAGGACTTCGAAAACGCGTTCGAAGCTGACGAGCGCGCTCATCACGTCAACTCGTGCACTGGCAAGTGCGGTCAGCGGCGAGTAGAGCCGGGTAAGGAGCAGCGCGAGGGCCACCACCGTGCCGGGATCAAGCTGCCCGCGGAGCGCATAGAAGCCGCCGACGCCGTAGACGAGTGCGAGGGCAAGCGCGGAGACAAGCGTTAGCGCGGTGACGAAGACCCACTGCACCATTGCTGACCGGACGCCGATGTCGCGGACGCGGCTGGCGCGAATAGCGAACTCGGCGGATTCACGCTGCGGTCGCCCGAAGAGCTTCACGAGTGTCGCGCCGGGCGCTGAGAAACGCTCTGTCATCTGGGTGCTCATCGCGGAGTTGTGATTCGCTGCCTCGCGTTCGAGCCGGGCGAGCCGTGACCCCACTCGGCGGGCGGGCAGGATGAAAACTGGCAGCAAAAGCAGCGTGAGCAGTGTGATCTGCCACGAGAGGGTGATCATCACCGCGAGGGTGAGCGCGAGGGTCACCACGTTGCTGACAACGCCAGCGAGGGTGTCGCTGAATGCGCGCTGCGCTCCGATCACGTCGTTGTTGAGACGACTAACGAGCGCACCAGTGCGCGTCCGGGTGAAAAACGCAATCGGCATCCGCTGGACGTGATCGAAAACGGCGGTGCGGAGGTCGAGAATCAGCGCTTCCCCAATGCGGGCGGAGAGCCAGCGGTGGATGATGCCGAACGCGGCTTCCACGATTGCGATGGCCGCGATGATGATCGCGAGCCACGCAACGGTGGAGACACTCGCCCCGTCGACGATCGCATTGACGACACGGCCCGCGAGCAGCGGCGTCAACACAGCGAGCACTGCGAGGGCAATACCGAAGAAGAGGAAGATCCAGAGTTCACGCCGGTGCGGTTTGGCGAAATCCCAGATGCGTTTGACGGTTTCCCTGGAGAACGGCCGCCGGTCCTGCTGCGCGTACATCGCGTTGTACATGGCGTTCCATGCCGTGACTTCCATACTCATGATGCGCTCCTCGTCCCCCGGCACGTCGCCTGTGAGCTATGACATCAGTGGGCGGCGAGGTATTCCCTACGCAATTACTCTGGCGGCATGTCGAAACTGAAGACGTTCCCCAAGCCGCTGGCCGCGAAGCTCTCCCCGGTGTTCGGTGGAGATGGGCGCGGTGGTGTGGTCGCTGTGGTGCGGCTGCACGGCATCATCGCGCCGGCGACCGGCGGATTCCCCCGGCACGTCGTATCCGCGGAAGCGATCGAGGAACAGCTGGTTCGGGCCTTTGAATGGGATCGGCTGAAAGCCGTGGCGCTGCTGATCAACTCACCCGGTGGTTCGCCGACGCAAAGCGAACTGATTGCTTCGCGGGTGCGACAGCTTGCGTCGAAACACAAGGTGCCTGTACTTGCGTTCTGCGAGGATGTGGCGGCTTCTGGGGGCTATTGGGTGGCGTGCGCGGCGGACGAAATCTTCGCGTCAGCGACGTCAGTGGTGGGTTCCGTCGGGGTGATCTCTGCGGGGTTTGGTTTCCAGGATCTGCTCAGCAAGGTCGGAGTTGAGCGCCGCGTGTACACCTCGGGCGACGAGAAGGCCAGGCTTGATCCTTTCGTTCCGGAACGGGCTGACGACGTCGAATGGCTCGCGGGACTGCAAGGCGAGTTGCACGCGATGTTCCGTGACTGGGTCATGGAGCGGCGTGGCGAGCGCCTAGCCGGCACCACAGGTGAGCAGAACCTGTTCAACGGTGACGTCTGGCTGGGCCGGGAGGCTGCGCGAATGGGGCTCATTGATGGTGTCGGATCTCTGCGCGATGTCGTCGAGAGAAAGTACCCGGGTGCTGACATCGAGTTCGTCGCTCCAAAGAAGCCCTTCTTCGCCCGACTGGGGATGCCGTTCCCTGATCCGTTCGGTTTTGATGCGGAACGTGGCGACGTTTCAGCGTGGTGCGCCGCTGCCCTCAACGGGGCTATTGATGCTCTTGAGGCCCGAGTGGCATGGGGGAGATTCGGGCGCTGAGCGCGACACGCCAAAAGCGTGCATTTTGGGTGAACCGTGCGCAACACACAGTTCACAGGCTGGTGACAACTCGCGGTGTGGACAGCGGTGAAGATGTGGATAAGTTTCGATCTTCCCAGGCCAAAGGCCCGAAAATCACTGAGTTATCCACCGAATCTGTGGACATCCCTGTGGATATTGTGGATAACTTTGCTAACTAATGTAAGCGGCATCACAATCCCGCGCCCGGGCGTGTTGTTTTGTTTAGGGCCGCTAGAGCGACGAGCGGTTTGTGGAAGGGAACGCGAGCACGTGTCAATATCGAAGTGTGGGTGAATCAGTGCGTTCGGTGCCGGTCGAAAGCGTCCCGGAAGAGTTGACGGAGTCCGTCGTGCTGCTCGATGTGCGCGAGCCAGACGAGTGGAACCAGGGTCACGCGCCCGGCGCGATCCACATCCCGCTTGCCGACGTGCCCGCCCGTGTCGACGAAGTCGACCCCGACGCGGAACTGTTCGTCATCTGTCGCAGCGGAGGCCGAAGCTACCGCGTTATCGAATGGCTGAGTCAGATCGGCTACGAGGCAACGAACGTCAGCGGGGGAATGGTCGCGTGGCAGAAGGCGGGCCGTCCGGTCGTGAGTGGAGATGGCTCCCCAGGCTGGGTGTACTGACAGGTGGGTCCGCAATGAGCTGGGAGCAGGCGTGTACCCGCTGCGGTGCGGTCTGGCCCATAGGTGACGTAGCTGCCATGTGGTGCCCGAGGTGCAACGGACGGCTCGCGGCGCCGCAGCGCACGGTTCCGGAGCACACCCAAGCTCGACCAGCGAGGCCTGCACCAGCCCCGCCGCTGGATCCCGTGCTGCGGCGCCCCGTGACGCACCGGTGGACCGCCGCATCTCCCGAGCCAGCGAGGCCGCCTGCGCCCACCCCGAGCAAAGTGGTGGCCAGCACGCCCACGCCGCGGATGGATGCGCACCCGACGTGGACGCTGTATGCGCAACCGCAGCGCGAAGAACCCAGGGAACCTCGTTTGCGTGTGTGGGGCAGCTACGCGGCCTCCTTCCTGACCGTCGCCGTCGGTCTGTACGCCGCAGCGGGGCTCGCCGAACTGTTCCGGTACGGCCTACTCGTCTACAACCGATCGCGGCTCGTGCCCGCGCCGCTTGTCTATGCATCCGATTTCGTCGTTGCTGTCACTGCGCTCGCTGCGCTCATCTGTGCCGTCATGGCAGCGGTGAGCGCCGCCTGCTGGCTAGTTGACTTCCGCCGCGAATGGTTCGCCAGCCTGGAGAAACGAGAGACCAGGACGATCCGTGAGCAGCTTGCCGGTTGCCTGGTGCCGGTAGTGACGCTCTGGTATCCGGGCACTTTGCTCAGCGAGATGCTCACCGATCAGCGAGCGCGAGCACTCTTCGGTGAGCGGAGCGGCCCGGTGCTGTTGCGCGTCCGGATATGGTGGGGACTCTGGGTTGCGACGTGGGTATGTCAAGGGTTGTCACTCGTGTGGCGGATATCGGCTGACACGATTCAAGCGCAAGCCAACGGTGTCGAGTTCGCCGCGTTTACCCACTTCTTGGCGGCAGCGTGCGCGGTGATGACCCTTGTCGTGATGCGCGAAATGGTGGCGCTTCGCACAAGCGGCCGCGCTCGTTCACGTAAACGCTGGGTCATCGCCGCCTCGCCGTAACCTCTGGCTGTTGCTCCGGTTGCATTGACCGGCGACGATGTTGGTGTGAAGACAGCTTTGCCCGGACGGCGCGGCGATCGTCCGGAAGTGGTGGCGCATCGCGGTGCGTCGGGTGAACGCCCGGAACACACACTCGCGGCTTACGAGCTGGCGCTTGAGCAGGGCGCCGACGGTCTTGAGTGCGACGTCCGCCTCACGAGAGACGGCCAGCTGATCTGTATGCACGATCGCCGGATCGATCGAACCTCGTCGGGCCGCGGTGTGGTCAGCACGCTGACGCTGGATGCCCTGCGCGCTCACGACTACGGCAGCTGGCATGCAGCCACCGCTGCGGCGCAGCGGACGTCGGCGGCGTACGGCGACCCGGACGTGGCCAACAGCCAGGTCGAACGATACGCCGAGCCTGCCGAGCCCCACTCCGTCCTGACACTGCGTGAGTTGCTGGCGCTGGTCGTGGATTTCCCGGCGCAGAAGACGCTCTTCATCGAAACAAAACACCCGGTACGGTTCGGCGGCCTGGTGGAAATCAAACTGATCGCCGAACTCCAGCGCTTCGGACTCGCCGATCCGGCGCACCCGGAGGCTCCCACCGTGGTGATCATGTCGTTCGCGCCCTCAGCGGTGTTTCGTATCCGGCGTGCTGCCCCCCGGTTGCCCTCGGTGCTGCTCGGTGAGAACTCGCGGTACCTCGGGGTCGCGCCGAGCGGCAGCGGCACGCCCACTGCGATCGGCCCAGCGATAAAGACGCTGCGCGAGCGTCCAGGCATCGTGGAGCGTGCACGGAAGGCTGGCCGCGCTACGTACTGCTGGACCGTCGACGATCCTGCCGACGTAGAGCTTTGCCGAGGCCTCGGCGTCCGGTGGCTGGCCACCAACTACCCGATGCGTACCATCGCGCAACTCGAAGCTGCTGAGCGGACCTCCGCGACACCCACGGGCAGTGGGAAGTAAAACTCTTACTGCGACCGGTAGGTTTGCGGTGTGGCAAAGAGAAGTAAGCGCAATTCAGCACCCAAAGAAGGCGGCAGCAGGCGAGCGGAAAAGCTCGCCCAGCGCCAGGCGCGGTTAGCGGAACTCCCCGCGCGGCGTCCATTCGAGGGGCTCGCGATGGAGTGTGACCTCGTGGCGCTGCGCGAGTTCGTGCCCTCCGCGGTGGCGGCCCTGCCGCTCGCGTCCAGCGTGGCGGAGCAGGCCGCGGGCAGACAGGTGTCTCTTGCGACCGTCCTGCCTGGTGCGGTCGCGTCCCTCGTGCGGAAGGTGGCAGCCGCGGGCGGCAGCGGTGAAGAAACTGAAGAAGCATTCGTTGCGCTGCAGCTTGCGGTCGCCAGCGATAACCCCGCTCGCGACCTCGCGGCCGCGACGCAATGGGTCCTCGACGCCGCGCCAGGGGCTTCGTTGCCCCGAGCGTCGGCCAGCGCCGAGACACCGCCTCTCAAGGAGATTATCGATGCGGATCGCCCGCTCGACATAACGGTGCACAACGATTTCAACTGGTGGATCCCGGAAGGCTCTGAGCCCGCTGCCGAGGTCGCCGCGGCGGTGAAGCGTGCAAATGAAGTGATCATGCCGTCAGCCCGGCTCGGCGTCGAGGGTATGTCCGCCGCATGGTGGGTGGATGCAGGTGAGAAGGCCCACCTGCGCTGGGTGCGCCCAGAAGCTGAGGAAGCACTGATGCGCGCACTAGCACGCCTCCACGCTCGCGGTGAACTCACTCTGGGAGAGGGTTCCCGTTTCGCTGGTTCGTTCCGCGCGCATGGGGTTCTGGTCCCGGTATTCGACCTCGATCCGGAGCCGCACCACGAGGAGTGGCTGGCGCCTACAGTGACGCTTCAGGAGCGGCTGCTGGACGCACTCGCTGACGAAACGCCACTCGATTCGGCGGAACGCCGTTCACGCGACGGCATTATTGGCCGGCAGGTCACGCTGCGCTGACGGCAATAGACGTCAAGAGCCCGGCACGAAATCGTGCCGGGCTCTCGTGCTTCAGGTAGCGAGCTGCCTCAGATGGCTCCGCCAGCAGCTCGCGGCGCGGTCGAATCCCCGCCGGAGGCGCCCATCTCCCGGTCGACGAAAGTCTCCAGGTCGAACAAGTTGCTGCCAGCGCGCTTCGCAACCGTGACGAGCGTGTCCATCGTGGCGACTTCCTCGACCTGTTCCTTCAGGAACCACTGCATGAACTGCTCGCCGACGTAGTCGCTTTCATCACGAGCGCTACTCGCGAGCTTCACGATCTGATCGGTGACTTCCTTTTCTTGAGCCAGCGCGAGTTCAAGCGCATCCAGGGCGCTGACGAAGTCATTTCGTACTGGCGCTACACCAGGAATATCGACGTGCTTACTCCGGTCGAGGAAGTATTGCACAATCATCAACGCATGATTGCGCTCTTCGTTAGCTTGCTGATAGAAGTGCTTGGCAAGTTGCGGAAGATCCTCATTGTCAAAGTAGACTGCGATAGCGATATACTGCTGCGAAGCGGTGAACTCGTGACCGATTTGCTCCCGCAGCAGTGCATTGAACTTGGTGTCGTCCATGTTTACCCCGTTTTCTGGCATGGTTCCAGAATAGCGATGCCGTAAAGCTCTGTCATCTCAGCCAGCCCTAATTTAGGCTAGTGTCCCCTCACTTGGGCGCAATTGTCGACCGCCTTTTTAATTAAGCCATTCCTTACTGCGGGAAATTATCCCGTAGTGATGAGCTCGGGCGGCAACGGCTCCCCGCGCGAGATGGCGCTCCAGAACCGGGGCGCATCCGTCACGTCCCAGTAGAGGACATTGCCAATCCCCGCGATATCTCCGAATCCGCCTACAGGAACGGTGGTGGTGACGGTTTCACCCCGTAGCGCGAGGCCTAGCCGGATCGCGTCGATAAGAGTGTCCCGTTCGTCGATCACCACGGCACCGGCCATTGCGCGTGCCAGCGGTATGCTCCGGAAGGGGTTGAGCAAGGTGGCTGGACTGGCCATTTTCTCAGAGAGCGCTGACATGAATTGCCGCTGATTGTTCATGCGGTCAAGGTCGGCGAGCGGGGTAGCCCGGCTCCGCACAAACCCGAGGGCTTCGCGGCCCGATAGTTTCTGGCAGCCAGCTGGTAAGTCAATTCCAGCTAAGGGGTCACTCATCGGATTTTCCAGACACATGTCCACGCCGCCGACTGCGTCCGTGATCCCCGCGAAACCGGCAAAACCGATTTCTACATAGTGATCAATGTGCACACCCGTTGATTCCTCCAGCGTCCGGACGAGCAAAGGTGCGCCACCGAAAGCGTACGCGGCATTGATTTTCTCGTAGCCATAGCCTGGAATTGGCACATAAGAATCGCGCGGAACGCTCACAAGTATCGCGTCACCACCGCGTGGTTTATGTACGAGGAGGATTGTGTCGGTGCGGTCCGGACCCGTATCCCCGCCAGTCGCCAATTCGGCTTCCTGTTCTGGGGTGAGACCGAGCCGACTGTCAGAACCGACGATGAGGAAGTTTGTTCCCGGCGTGTCACCGATCCGCCCTTCGTAGTCACTGAGAGCGTCGATGCGCGGCAGCGAGCGGTCGAGGAGCACACCGCCGAGGCCCGCGACGAATACCAGAAGCAGAAGGACGATGAGGACTGTGCGAAATGGCCGGCGGCGACGACTCCACTTGCGGCGTTGCGGCGGGGGTGGGGGCGCCACTCGGCGCTGCGGGGGAACGGCCGCCCACTGTCCTGCATGCTGGCGAGTGCGTGGCGGCTTGTTCGGAGGTGGTGGCGGCTGCTGGACGCGGCCGGGCTGTGCCGGGTAGGGCCGAGTGTGCGAACCTGGGGAATTTTGTGGCGCTTGCCAGGGGCCTGCCTGACCGCGTGGCGGTACTGCCGACCATGCCTGCTGCTCCGGCGGCACAGGTGCGGTGCGGCCGGGTTGCGGATACCGCTGAGGGGCGGGCCGACGACGCGGTGGGCGCTGTGAGTCGTCACTTCCCCGATTCGGGTATCCGCGGTGGTCGTCTGGCATGACACGACTCTACGCATCCTAAACACGTGAAAGATGTGATTCTTGATACTGCATTAATGGCGTCGCCGGGGCTTACGCCACCGAGCCCCATCCCTGTGCCGGGCGGTCGCGTTCGTGTGTTTCCGGCCACGTGACCGGGCCTCCGTTGCATGCTCGCCGGAGTCTGCGGCCCCGAGCCCCCGGCTTGACGTTGCGCGCCGGCCCTTCACAATGCCGACTATTTCTTCGAGCAGCGGATCGGAATCGGTGGTACGGGTCGCCAGCCAGGCGATTCCAACGCGCGCCACCGGACCATCATGGAGCGGGCGAACCGCGAGGTCTGGATCGCTGTACAGCCGCGCCAGCGAGTGGGGCAGCACGGTCACGCCCGTCCCTGTCGCCACCAGATCGAGCGCAGCGCGGGCGGTTTCCGGATGGTGTTCCTGCAGGGAACCTGGTGTGCCACCGGCCGCAGCCCAATCAAGCAGGTCGTCAAGTGGCAGCCATAGAGGTTCCGCCGATACGTCTTCCAGGGCCAGCGTCTCGGCTGCGGTGAGATAGTGGCCGCGTGCGACGACAGCGACGGGGGCTTCCTCATACAAGGGCACGACACTCAGTGACTGCCAGGCGGCCGTGCGCCGGAGCGAACTCGCAGTGGGAGGAATGCGGATCAGCGCCGCGTCGAGTGCGCCACCGATAACACCGTCGAACTGGTGCGCAGTCTGAACCGGCACGAGTTCGAGCGGAATACTGGGCAGGCGCTCCGACCAGCGCCGCGCCCACTTCGCTGGCGTCGCGCCGGGAACGTAGCCGAGCGAGAACGAAGCCGCCACAGTCATCGTCACGCACCCGGCTTCGGCGATTGGTCGCTATGACCAAGACTTCGTGTTGGTGCCACGACATCGCGAACACGTTGCTTCAGTACGGTGATCTCCGGAAAGCCACCATTATTGGCTCTATCCCATACGCGCTCCGTGCCCACGTCGATGGTGAACGTCCCGCTCGGGCCAGGGCGTAAAGCGACCTCGCTGACATCCCCATGAAAGGTCGTTAGCAGTTCTTGGGACATCCATGCAGCACGCAGCAGCCAGCCGCACCGGACGCAATAGGTGATCACGATGCGCGGCCGGGCCACAGCGCGCGGCTGCGGTGTCGATTCGCTCATGGGTCCAGTATCGGTCAGCGTCATCGCGAGGTGATAAGGCTGTAGCCGACGAATGCCACGATGTCGATCACAGCGTGCGCGAGAAACAGCGGCCACACCCGGCCCGCTGTCTGGAAGTAACGGGCGAACACAATCCCCATCACGATATTTCCGCCGAACGATCCCACGCCCTGGTACAGGTGATAACTGCCCCGGAGGAGTGCTGAGACGGCGAGGGCGATGTTCGGGCCGACACCAAGCTGACGCAGGCGGATCAGCAAGTATGCGACGACGATGAGTTCTTCCGCTGCCGAGTTCGCGATTGCGGAAGCGATCAGCATAGGCATTTGCCACCAGCTGTCCTGCAGTGCGCTGGGAACGACCTCGAGGGTGATGCCGAGGGCGCGTCCGGCGGCGTAGAGGCCGAGGCCCGGCAGGCCAATCAGCGCAGCGAGAGCGATACCGAGCCACACGTCCGACACGCGCAGCCGCCATTGCCTGCGCAGCCATGTGGCTGCACCCGTTCGCCACAGCAGGAATATGGCGAGCCCGGCCCACGCGAGCAATCGCAACACCAGCAGTGTGTTGCGGGCGAAATCGACAAGTGCGGAGTCGGAGCGCGTGGCGTTGAGCGCGACGGATTGTTCAGCGATCGGCGTTGGCGCCAACAGCGCCTCGATTAAAGTGAGGAAGCTGAATAACCCCTGGATGCCCAGCGTGATGAAGACGACGAGGCCCACTTCGATCCATAGCAGCCGTCGCGCGCGAGGGTCGGGTTCCGGCGCGGGCAGGTGGCTCTGGTCAGGTTTGAGCCAGCGGGTGATGCTCACTCTGTCCCAAGCTAGCAGCAGTGCTCTAACCGGCAGCGGATTGCCTGCTGCAGGGGTGCGTTATTGCCGGCGTGCGCGAAGCCCATTGAGAAATGGACAGCCCATAAGGGCCCGCAGGGCCTGATTGAGTTGCTCTGGGGTACTAACAGGGGCCGGGAATGCGATCCGGATGTCTTTGTCCTCTATGTTCCCCGTGGCGTCACTCGTCTCGAAGCAACCGTGCTCCACGCGCAGCCGCAGACCGAAGCGGTCGAGTCCGAGCGGTTTGATAGTCCCGGCCCGAACGGACGGCGGCAGCTTCCGCGTGATCATTTCCAGCATCTCGGAATGGTCGCTGTCGAGGTGCCGCAGCCAGCACGTTTCAACCTGGCAGAAGGGATCGGGTCGCGCGGCGGCGAGGGCATCGGAGGCCACGGCCTCGGCGCCGGAATGATCGGCGACGACAGTCGACACTATCGCCAGGTGCAGCAGGGTCATTGTGTGGCCGACATCGAGAAGCGCGACGGCTGGTTCGGTTTCAGCGATACGTGCCGCTGTCGAAATCATGGAATCTGGGTCGACTGCGGTGAGTTGACCACGAATCCACACGAGTGCCCTGACGGGTTCACGCAACTGAATGGGAGCTTCGTCGATGAGTTCGAGAACCGCGGGGGTTCCGCTGACGCCAGACTGCCATGCCAGAGCAGTCGCCGCGCTTTCGTCGGGCAAGGCGAGGATCATGCCGCCGCTGCCGTCGAAATGATGGACGGAGGTCGCGACGGGATCAGCACCGTCGATCGCGAGAACAGCGTTGCGTGCGCGCGCGAACGCGGACCGCACTCGTTCGGCGGCATCAGGACCAAAGGTGACGGGTGGACGTTGGATCATTGAGCGAACCCTCCTCGCTAGGTGAGGTAAGGCTAACCAATTTAGCGCAGGGTGTGCAATGGGAGGCCCAAAAACACGCGGGAAGCGCTCCGTCCCCCATGCGACCGGCCCCGAGTGCGACTGGTGCCCATCTTTCCTGCCGGAACCCCAGCCGCAACGTACGCTCTATTGCGTGCAGCGAATCTCCTACTTCGGACCAGCCGGAACGTTTACCGAGGCAGCGCTAGTGCAGATGGAAGCGCTAGGCACGGTACATGGAGAGGCAGAGCACATCTCGGCCGCAAGCCCGCCCGCCGCGCTCGACATGGTGCGGTCTGGCCAGGCAGATATGGCTTGTGTGCCCATAGAAAGCTCTGTTGAAGGCCCGGTGGTGCCGACATTGGACGCGCTTGCCCGTGGAGATCGCCTGCAGATCATCGCAGACACCGAACTCGCGATCGCGTTCGCAGTAGCCGCCAGGCCCGGCACAGTACTTGCCGACGTTCGGACGGTGGCGGCATATCCGGTCGCGGCAGCGCAGGTGTCCGCGTGGCTGGACACAAAGATGGGGCAGGCCAAGCTCGTCCCGGCAGCTTCCAATGCGGCTGCAGCCGATGATGTCGCGGCGGGCCGCGCCGACGCGGCAGTGTCTACGACGCTAGCTGCCCGGCAGCGCGGCCTCGAGGTACTTGCGGATGAGGTGGCGGACGTCGAAGGTGCCCGGACAAGCTTCGTCCTCGTGTCCGCGCCCGTGCCGCCGCCTCCGCGCACCGGCCGCGACCGCACGTCGATCGTGCTCAGTCTGCCGAATGAGCCCGGTTCGCTGGCGAAAGCGATGAATGAGTTCGCACTGCGCGGTATCGATTTGAGCCGGCTTCAGTCGCGCCCTACCCGCACCGGCATGGGTACATATCGTTTCTACCTCGACTGCATCGGCCATATCGACGATCCGGCTGTGGGTGAAGCATTGAAAGCTCTCCATCGCGGTGGCGGGGACGTGAGGTTTCTGGGATCCTGGCCGACAGTAGTGGCAGGAGGGTGTCCGCCTCCTGATGACAGCGCAGCATCGGCGTGGCTCGAGCGGGTACGCCGGGGAGATAGGACGCTATGAGTGGGCGCTTGGTACTGGTCCGGCATGCGGAGTCGGAATCGAACATCCTCCAAAAACTTGATACCCGGCCGCCGGGAGCCGCGCTGACAGCACGTGGCAAGGAGCAGGCCAGCGCGCTCGCGAGGACCGCTCGCTCCTGGCAGGCGGACGTGCTGATCAGTTCCATCGCACTCCGCGCGCAGCAGACGGCCGAGCCGCTCGTGCGAGCAACCGGCCGGGAACTGCAGATTGTGGAAGGTATCCACGAAATCCAAGCGGGCGAACTCGAGGATCGGGCGGATCGCGAAGCGCACGAGCGATACCTTGAGGCCTATGCTGCCTGGCTGCATGGTGACCCCTCGGTGCGCATCCCGGGCGGTGAATCAGGTGAGGAAGTGCTGCAGCGATACCTCCCGATTGTCGGCGAACTCCGCGACCGTTACGTATCTCAGGGTGGGACAGTCGTTGTTGTGAGTCACGGTGCGGTGATCCGGTATGTCGCTGCCCAGCTGTCGGGCGTGACACCAATGTTTGCGATCATGAACCGCCTGAGGAACACCGGAGCCGTCGAACTGCAGACCACGAGCGATGGCTGGGAACTCGCGCGCTGGGGTGAGCTTCAGGCGCCCTTCACCGACGTTGCGGAACAGGTCCGTGACGTTATGGGCTGAACAGCAGCCAAGAGTCCGCATCACCCGCACATTCGCCGCAAGAGCGAAGTGATGCGCGCTTCGTCGCTCCCGCACAGCGTGAGCCAGGCCGAGCCGCCCTGTCCGGAAGGCACCGTCATGAAGCGGCCAAAGCTGCTATCGAAAATTCCAGCGACTAGCTGATCGGCGTGCGGCGGGCCCGCGGTGACTTCGGTCATCGCGGTGATGCGTGTGAGGCCCGCGCTGTACGTGCGTGCGTCACGTGGTGCCGCGCCGATCTGCCGCAGCGCCGACTCCGCCGGCAAGACAGCAGTGCCCGAACCCAGCGCGTTTACTAGGGCTTCGCGGGGCGCTCGCACGTCACCAGCTCGTATTGAAGGTGCCCGTCCAAGGTAGCGGCGCAGAGGAGCAATTACTGAACCAGTTAGCTCCGAGATTCGAACCACGTCGCCTGTGCGCACCGCAGCAACCGGCACCACCTGTAGCCGGTCACTGCGGGCCAGTACGAAGCGCTCCGGCTGCAGCGCGGTTACGCGCCGCACCGACACTAAGTGGCTGGCTGCCCCCAGCGTCCGAAGCCACCCGGCGAGCTGTGGGTGAGCGTAGCCGTCCACAATCAGCCCTCGCTCCATGAGCGCGCTGATGTGATATTCGCTAGCGCTCGCGAGTGGTATTTGCAGGGCGACGGGAAGCTCGTCGAGGCCAGTATAGGTTTGCAGCGCCGCCAGTTCAGAGACAGTCAGGGTGACGTCAGTGAGCTGATCAGCGAGTCGGTTCGTCAGTATCATCGATCACCCTCGTGGGCGCCGATAACAGGTGGACAGACGAGGCGACCGCTTGCGCCGGAATCGAACGGATCCACAGGCCGGCGCGCGGGCGTGACACGAACCTCATCGTCATCGTGCGGCGCAAACCTGCCCGCAACTGGTGGAGCCCCGGGGAAAACGGCGGGTTCACGGCCGATCGCATGTGCCGACAGTCGCGCCAGTGAAGCCTGAGCCGCAGCTGTCCTGGAGCGGTCAGCACTACCCGCTTCGCCGCGCGGCACCATTGCTGAATCTGGTGACGCGCCGCTCGTACTCCCGACCGCGCGCAGGCCCGCCGCTGTGCCCGCTGGGACATTCGCGGCGGTGACCGCTGTCGCTGTCGCCGGTTGCGGTGCACGTAGGACCGGGCTCGCCGAACTCGCCGTCACCACGCCGGTCGGCGCAGAAAGCACCCCGGCGCTCGTCGGTCCCGCCGCACGCACGACGAGGCCAGCTAACCCAGCGGCGCCGTGAGCGGCGTGTGAGAACTGAACCGTTCCCTGCGCCGTCGCAGCGAGTTGTGCCGGACTTACGGGTAGTGACACGGTCCCGCCGCCCGCACCGGGGACAGCGGTTACTGCTTGGGCTTGAACGACGCGAAGTGCATCACCGCTGTGGAGCCCGGAATGGGATGGTGTTCCGGACAGGGCTGGACCGCTGGGCGCGTTCGCCGCGCGGATTTCCCCCTCGGAATTGAGCGCCACGACAGGCGGCTGTGCGAACTCGACCTCAACTGCAACCGGGCTGCACGCCGCCTCGTAGGCGTGCATCGCGGCGGCTGCTCTGATATCGAGTGCACGCTCCATCGTCTCGCCGGCGGCGGTAAGTCCACCCGCCACACCTGGAGCCGCCGCCCCGGCAGCCTTCATCGCGTGCGCGGCGGCAATTTCAGCCTCAGTGGGCATCGCGACATCGGTGACACTATATGCGGTCGCGCACACGCGAGCCTGGGTTGCCGTAGCAGTCGATGCGGTACTCACCGCCAGCAGCCACGCGTTCATTTCCCCGATGCTCGTCAGGGCACGCTGAGCGGCTGCGCCGCTCCAGTTCTCGCTCAGCAGCGCCATCACCTTGGCTGTCTCATCAGCTGCCTCAGCGAAAGAACCACCTAGATCGGCCCAAGCGGTCGACGCAGCCAACATTGGCGCCGAGCGTGCGCCGCTGCGCAGCTCGGTGGCGAGGCGCACCACCCGGCGCAATATCCAGGCAACACCAGTGAATCCCATTGTGTTCTCCCCCTGGGAACGTCGTTACGAATGTGCGTTGAGCGCGCTGCTGAAGCCGTGATCTTCTTCCGCATACGCTGCTGCTATGCGCGTCAGCGCGTCCGCGGTAGCACGCATTTCAGTGGCCGCGGCTTCGGTGCGCTGCGCGATGCGTCCCGCGGCCGAGCTGCTCCAGCGGGCGGCTGCGGCGGATACCTCATCAATGCCCGCGGGCAGCGGACGCAGCGCAGACGCGTTTCGCGATAAGGCAGATGTGAGAAAGCAGGCCAGGGATGTGAGGCGCTGTGCAGCCTCGCGGAGCGTTTCTGGGTTCACGTATAACTCATCAGACACGGGCCCCTCCCTGGGCATTCTCTTGAGCATGTCGCACAGCGCTCGGTGACGCTGGCAACACTCGACAACGGCGACAGCCCGAGAGGGACGAACCGTCGATCACAGGCTTACTGAAGACCGACGCAGCAGCGGCTCATTCGGTTCCAGCCGTGCGGAAAAATTCTCAGGAGGATTCCAGGTGCTGATGGCGGCCGAGATCCGACCGATCAGGCCCAGCCCAGTTCGTGCAGGCGGTCGTCGTCGATACCGAAATGATGAGCGATCTCGTGGATCACCGTCACCGCGACTTCGTGCACAACCTCATCCTCTGAGGAGCACATGGTGAGTAGCGCGTCACGGTAGATCGTAATCGTGTCAGGCAGGTTGCCTGCATAAAAAGAATCCCGCTCCGTGAGCGCGACGCCGTGGTACAAACCCAACAGATCGGGTTCCTCATCGTTGCGCGCCTCGACGAGCACGACCACGTTATCTACCGCCCGCGCGAGTTCCTCGGGGACAAGATCGAGTGCGTCGGAAACAAGCTCCTCAAACCGCGACGCGGTCATCGATACAGGCATCCAGTATCTCCTCGTGCGGGTCAGTTCCCGGGACTAGGCTCCGCATCTGCCGGGGGATTGTCATCACCTGGTGCATCGATCTCACCAGGCGGACGACCGTTGATTGTGATCTCTTCCCGCGCGGAACCAATAATTGTGGCAAACCCGGCGCCGTCTACCTGCGCTCCAACCGCGCAATTCACCGTTCGGCTACCCGCGAGCCAGCTCGACAGAGGACGGGTATCCCAGAACGCGGTGAGACGAAGCTCGTCCAGCCGCTCGGGCGCACCCAGATACTCTGCGGCGAGCTGGCGGCAGCGCTCGTCGAGGAAACGGTCCTGATCCTCTGTAGAGGGGTAGTTGTCTCCGAACTCGTCGGCCAAGTTCACCACACCGACAACCTCGAACGCGTGCGGATCAGCGCAATCAACTGGATCGGTCGGGATGTCATGATCAATCCCGATACACACGCCAGGTTCCCAAGTCACCGACTGGTCCTGGTCGGCAGCATGTCCACGCACGGCAAACACCTGCCCGGTCGTTCCCACGTTCTGAACGCCGCAGCGGATCGTTCGCTCACCAGCGTTCCATCCGGCCTCACCCGGGTTGATCAAGTTGACGCTGAATTTGCCCCGCGGGTCGAAACGCTCGCCGAGGTAAGTGGCCACCGCGGGTTCGCACACGTGGGTGCGCAACTCCGCAAACCGAAGCTCATTAGGAAACTCGGCGTCAGGTCCGAACTCGCGGCCGGGGAACTGCGCCAAGTCGATCGCGGCGGCGACCTCAAAGCGGTGCTCTTCAGAACACTCGACGAGCGTCAAGTCGCTAACGTCGCCCTCGTCCCACGTGAGGCAGTCCCCAGCCTGGGCTGCACCGAAATCCTCACCGGCAACAGCGCCGGTCTCAGGCGCGGCGACCGTAGTCAAAGACGGCTCATCCTCCTGATCGGCAGCTTCACGGGTGAGGACATAACTCGTCACACCACCAGCGATGAGAATCAGCAGCACGACAAGGGCGGCGATCCGGGGACCCTTCTTCGACCGATTCGGCGTCACCGGCTCGACAATGGGCCCCGGCGGCGGATCAGGTTCGCCCGCCGGAGGCGTATCACCGGGCTCTGAGCCCGCGCCCGTGGCTGGCGCCTGTTCGCTCGCGGCCTCGTCGCCACTCTGCTCGTCACGCTCATCCTTGTCGTTGCTCATCGGCATCTATGATGCACGCATTTGTCGCTGGGGACGAGTGCGCCGCCGCCGTGGCTGTCCGCACACGCTCAATTCAGGGATTCACCTGCCGCACGTTAGTGTTGAGAGCTGTGATCGACCTCAAGTTCCTCCGTGAAAATCCAGAAGCGGTGCGCGCTTCCCAGCAGGCGCGTGGTGAAGACGCACACCTCGTCGATGCGCTCCTGCAAGCAGATGCGGAGCGGCGCGCAGCAGTCGCGTCGGCAGACACGCTGCGTGCCGAACACAAAGCTCTCGGCAGGAAAATCGGAAAAGCTGCCCTGGAGGAACGCGCCGAACTGCTCGCGGAAGCATCCAAGCTCGCACAGCAAGTGAAGGACGCCGAAGCTGCGGAAAGTGCCGCTAACGAGGAGATGCACACCGCGCACCGCGCGATCTCGAACATCGTGCACGCCCAGGTGCCAGTCGGTGGAGAAGACGACTTCACCGTGCTTGAAACGGTGGGGCAACCAGCAGAGATTGAGAACCCGAAAGACCATCTCGAGCTCGGCGAAGCACTCGGCCTCATCGACATGGAACGCGGCGCGAAGGTTTCGGGTTCGAGATTCTACTTTCTCACCGGAAACGGGGCGCTGCTCCAGCTCGGACTGCTGCAGCTCGCGGTTCAGAAGGCAGTCACCGCCGGTTTTACCCCGATGATTCCCCCAGTGCTCGTACGGCCCGAAGTGATGGCTGGCACCGGTTTTCTCGGCGCACACGCTGCAGAGGTGTACCACCTCGCCGATGACGATCTATACCTAGTCGGCACCTCCGAGGTTCCGCTTGCTGGCTACCACTCAGGCGAAATTCTCGACCTCTCCCAAGGCCCGCGCAGATACGCAGGGTGGTCCTCGTGCTTCCGGCGCGAGGCTGGCAGCTACGGCAAGGACACCCGCGGGATCATCAGGGTCCATCAGTTCGACAAAGTCGAAATGTTCACCTACTGCCGGCCCGACGAGGCCGAAGCTGAACATGCACGGCTGTTGAACTGGGAAAAAGAAATGCTCGCCGCCATCGAGGTCCCGTACCGGGTGATCGATGTCGCCTCCGGTGACCTCGGTTCCTCCGCCACACGCAAGTTCGACTGTGAAGCCTGGATCCCCACGCAGCAGACGTACCGCGAACTCACCTCGACCTCTAACTGCACGACCTTCCAGGCGCGCCGACTCAGCATCCGCTACCGGGATGACAACGGCAAACCCCAGATTGCCGCGACACTCAACGGCACGCTCGCTACCACGCGCTGGATCGTTGCTCTGCTCGAGAACCACCAGCAGCCCGATGGCAGCGTCAAAGTCCCAGCAGCGCTCGTTCCGTTCGTCGGCCGGGAAGTTCTCGAGCCCCGGTCATAACGGCAGTTCAGCTACCGTCCGGTCGCAGAATCATGCACCGGGCGGTAGCGCTCGCGAGCAGACGGCCGTCCGCATCGGTGATCTCCGCCCGCGCCGTCGCCGTTGTTCGCCCAGTGTGCTCCGCGAACCCGACAGCATTGATGGTTCCTGTTTCCTCAGTGACAGGCCGCAAGAACCTGATGTTCAAATCCAGCGTCGTGTAGCCCACTGCCGCCGGCAGGGTCGTGCTGATCGCGAAACCCATCGCCGAATCGGCGATCGCGCCGATAGCGCCACCATGAACTGACCCCACCGCGTTGTAGAGAAACTCAGCGGGCGCTAATTCGATCGTCGCCGAACCCTCGCGCGCTTCCGTCACCCGAAAGCCCAAGGTGTGTGCAATCGGAGAATGCTCGATGTCGCCCGATGCGAGGGCCGAAACAAACTCCAGGCCACTCAATTCCCAATGCTGATTCCGCACCGCGAGCGGATCGATCCAGGAGTACTCGCGGTCGCGTCTCTTCTCGGCGCTCTCTGACGTCATAATGCAACATTGTTCCCCACATGCCCCAGCCGCGGGCTCTCCTCCTCCGAAGGACTCGCACCAAGACGTCCTCCTCCGAAGGACTCGCACCAAAACGTCCTCCTCCGAAGGACAGTGCCCGAGTTGACCGTTAGGCTAGTGCCGTGGAACTCGTTTACGGCCCAGTCGTTGCCTTCGCGAAAAGCCTCTTCCGTTTCCAGGGACTTGACTTCACAGTCACCGGATCCGAGAACATGCCGGAAAAAGGGGGAGCTGTGATCGCGCTCAACCACACCGGCTACCTCGACTTCGCTTATGCGGGCTGGGCGATGCTGCCCGCCAAGCGATACATCCGCTACATGGCGAAGAAGGAAGTTTTCGACAATCGCATCACCGGGCCAATCATGCGCGGCTGCAAACACATCCCCGTAGATCGTGTGGAAGGCGCTGGTGCGTACCAAGCTGCGGTCCGCGCGCTGCAGGATGGCGAACTGGTTGGCGTCTACCCAGAAGCGACGATCAGCCGCAGCTTCGAACTAAAAGAGTTCAAGTCAGGCGCCGCGCGAATGAGTATCGAAGCCGGAGTGCCGATCATCCCCATCGTCGTGTGGGGCGCCCAACGTGTGTGGACCAAAGGCCACCCCAAGCGACTGGGCCGCACCAAGACGCCCATTCTTGTCTCCGTAGGAAAGCCAATCGAGCCGTTCGAGCCCGCAGCGGAACTCACTGCCCAGCTCAAAACTGTTATGCAGGAAATGCTGCTGGAGGCGCAAGAACAGTACGGCCCCCACCCCGAGGGTGAATACTGGGTGCCGAAACGATTGGGCGGTTCAGCGCCAAGCCTGGAAGAGGCTACCGAAATGGACCGGCGTGACGCGGAGGCTCGCCTGGCGGCCAGAAAGGCGCGGGACGAAGCGGGCCAGCAATGATCAGAAAGGCCCGCGGACTTCTCGCGGATTTGGCCTACATTCTCGCGTACGGTTTCTTCGTCGTCCTGGCGTACAGCATCCGCGCTTACCAGGGTGTACGGCTTACGATGGTGGGGATTGAGAACATTCCCCGCACCGGCGGCGCGGTCTACGCCATCAACCACACCGGGTACATGGATCCGATGTATGCAGGGTTCGGGCCGCTGCGTGCTCGCAGGGCCATTCGCTACATGGCGAAAGACGAGCTGTGGAGCACCCGCGTGACGCGCTCCATGGTTACGCTGACCAGGACAATCCCCGTAGATCGTGAAGCCGGGTCGGCCTCCTACCAGGCCGCGGTCGACGCGCTTCGCGACGGTGCTTTCGTGGGCGTTTTTCCCGAAGCGACGATCAGCCGCAGCTTCGAACTCAAGGAATTCAAGAGCGGGCTTGCGCGAATGGCAATTGAGGCCGGCGTTCCAATTATCCCGGCTGTCCTCTGGGGCAGCCAGCGCATCGCGACGAAAGGGAAGCCAAAAAACCTGCACCGGTCCCGTACGCCGGTCCGGCTCCACGTCGGGAAGCCCATTTCTCCTGGTCAGACACCTGAGGAGCTGATGGCCGAGGTTCGCGAGAGCATGCAAGCTCTGCTCGACGAAGCACAAACACAGTATGGCGACCACCCTGCAGGGGAGTGGTGGGTGCCGAAACGGCTCGGTGGCGGCGCGCCGACACTGGAGGAAGCAACCCAGTTGGATAACGAGGAAATCGCCGCTCGGAGAGCACGCAGAGAGCGTAATCCCGGCGCCTGAATACGTACCGGCTCGCAGTACCGGGCAGGATGGTACCGTGACTTCTCTTCCGCACCGGCCCACGGAGCCACCTCGCCTCATTGGTTCAGACGTTGACGGCACCCTCGTCGACGATGACGAGCGCATTAGTGCGCGCACGAAGAACACCCTCGCTTCGGTCGTTGCAGACGGTGCGGACTTCGTGCTGGCGACGGGGCGGCCACCCCGGTGGATCGCGCCGATTGTCGATCAGCTAGGGTTCGCGCCGCTAGCTGTGTGCGCCAACGGGGCGGTCATCTACGACAGCGCCACCGATCGCATCCTCACCGCGAACACACTTGACGTCGACACGTTGATGTGGCTGGCCGACTGCGCGCTCAAAGCTATTCCAGGATGCGGGCTGGCTGCGGAGCGTGTCGGCCGCAGCGCGCATGACGCCGCGAGCCCGCAATTCGTCAGTGCCCCCGGATACGAACATGCCTGGCTCAATCCCGACAACGTCGAGCTATCGACACACGAGGTGCTCTCCGCCCCGGCCATCAAGCTGCTTGTCCGCAAAGTGGGAACAGCCAGTGCCGACTTGCGGGCAGCCCTGCTGCCGCTCGTCGGCGATCGAGCGCACGTTACTTACTCAACGAATCACGGGCTCATCGAGCTGTCTGCGCCCGGCGTAACGAAGGCTTTGGGGCTGTCATGGGTCGCCAATCGGCTGGGCAGGTCGCCGGCCGAAACAATAACCTTCGGTGACATGCCGAATGATGTCCCGATGCTCACGTGGGCGAGCTACGGCGTTGCGATGGGCAACGCTCACCAAGACGCCATAGGCGCCGCGAACGAAACGACGAAGAATAACAACGACGACGGGGTCGCGGTCGTGCTCGAGCACTGGTGGGGCTGACCCGGAACTGCAGGGCGCATACGAAAGGGATGGCTGCGCGTTATCGCACAGCCACCCCTTACGCGTTACTCCGCGAGATCAATCAGGATGCATCATCCCTCCGCGGGTGCCTCACCGGTTTCGGTGGCGGCAAGGTGGACGTCTACCGTTCCAGCAGCGGCATCGAATACCAGGTAGCCGTTCTGGAAATTCGTCCGGATACCTTCGGGAACTGTGAACTCCTCAGTGATGGGGAGTCCCAGTTCGGACTCTTCGGCACCCAGCGCCGCCCACTTCTCACCGATCGCACCCCAGACTGCCCGTGCACCGGTGTCCTCGGACCAATAGATGGTGCCGTTCTCGAAGCGGGCGTGGCGGACGCCCTCGGATGAATCACTGATGCCATCAACGACCCGACCGAGAAGGCCTTCCACACCGCCTAGTGTGTACCAGCGCCGCGCGATCTCTTCGCCGACCGTGTCGTTCGCCTGGGCACGCAGCTGCGCCAGCAGATTAGGGAGCTGCGTGTCAATTGAACTCAGCAGTTCGCTGGAACTCCAGCCATCGTTCGCCCGGACCGGGGGAGCGACCGAGCCGCCACCGTTTGACGGGGGCGTGGTGGGTGGAGTGGTGGGGGGTGTGGTCGGAGGTGTGGTCGGGGGTGTCCCGTTGTCTCCGTCGCCTGGTGGGTTCGGATTCACGCCGCCTGCACTCTGCTGATACTGCGACGCTATGCTCCGGATCGTATCCATCTGCTGGTAGCCGAGGTTGCCTGGGCATTCGGTGTAACCGACGTCGCGGTGGGCGAAGATGTTAGGCAGCCGAACTGACTGGCCGTAAGGGATCCACGTAAACGAAGTGCCCTCGGAGTAGTGCAGCGAGTTTCCGGTCGCGCTGAGGTTCTCCAAAGCGAGCCGCCAGCCAGCCAGTTTCGCGAGCGCTTCCACCTGGGCGCGCGGCGGCGAAACGTTGCTGTAGTGACCGATCATCGAGTACCCAGCAGTGTTGATGTTGAAGCCACCGGTGTGTGCGCCCTGCAGGTCGCGGTCCAGGCCCCCGAAGCGGCCTTCGAAGATGCGGCCGTACTTGTCGACAAGAGCGTGATAGCCCACGTCGCACCAGCCGAGAGTCTGTGCGTGGTACGCATAGATGCCACGAACGATCTGAGCTGACTGATCTTGCGTGTAGTTGTTGTTACCCGCGGTGTGGTGGACTACGACGGCTCCGAGCCCGCCGTTGACGCGCGGTGATCCGCAACGAATGTTCTCATTCGCACCCCACTGCGCGCGGCTGATCACAGTCGGCCGCGGAGGCACGCCGGCGATGTCGACCGGTTCCGCCACGTCTGAGGGGGCGTCCGCAATGGGGGCCCGGCTCGGGCGGACAAGGATGGCTGTCAGGTTTTCCGCGGTGCCATTGCGCTCCGGCGCAGGGGGCTGCGCGATGAGCGGACGGGAGATGTCCGCTGGCTCATCCAGAGGGGCCTCCTCCTCGGCGGGCGCTGCTTCCTCGGCCGGTACCTCAGCGTCGGGCGCTTCGCCAGGAGCTGCCTCCTCCGCGGGTGCTTCCTCAGGTGCTGCTTCTTGGGGCAGTTGTTCAGCTGCTGACTCGTCACTCGGCGCAGCGTCTTCGGGCGCGATCGGCTCGCTGGGCTCCGTGTCCCCGTTCAGCACAGGGTTGACTTTGCCGCCGATACTGATCTGGATGCGGGTGGTGTCGCCAACGAAGACGACCTCACTGGCGTTGCCAGAGTTGTCTTCCTCGGCGGTGTCAATGTTGACGGCATCGACGGGATCGATCTCGAACCACTCGGTCCAGGATTCGTCTTCGAGCTGGGCGCGGACCCATGCGTCAGGGTCGCCGGCTCCCTCCCACGTCAGGCCGAACATGTTGAACGGAGTCTCTTGAGCGATCTCACGCACAATGGGTTCGCCATCAGAGATGTGGCCCGGGGCACCACCGATACCGGTGATCGCTGACGTCGTCGCCGGCGTGATCGGCACCTCTTCGATCGAGGTGGGCTCGTATTCGGTCTCATCAGCAGTATTGATAACGCTGGGACTGTTGCTCGTGTATCCGATACCTGCTAGCGAGCCAGCAGCAGCGACACCGGCGGCAACACTCAGCGATAGCCATCGTTTCGGGTGGTGTTTCGGCAACGCAGTGACTCCCTTGATCTGCGGTCTGGTCGCTTTGCGTGACGTCGTGTCGGCTCCATCGCGTATACCGGAACACCCGGTTTCACAACAGACCCATTTGTCACTGCAAAGACGATAGGCACTCCAGCAACACAGCCAACGCACTGAAGCGTCTCTATGTGATTAAGATCCGGACTACCCGGTCGTGACATGAGCCTGATTTCGCTATGTGCGGCCGCCCACACACGCCGATCGGAGTGGGCAATTCCGCGCGCCTTCAGGGGGGTAGTCCGGGGGTGGTCCGTTACCCTGAACCCCGGTACCGGGGCATGTGGATATCGACAGGGGTAAACGTGACATCAGAATCTGGCGGGCAGACTGACGCCAACAATGCGTTCGACCTGATCGTCGTGGGTTCCGGTTTCTTCGGGCTGACAATCGCCGAACGTGCCGCCACGCAACTCGGTAAACGCGTGCTCGTCCTTGACCGCCGCCCGCACATTGGCGGCAACGCCTACTCCGAGCCGGAGCCAGAGACGGGTATCGAGGTACACAAATACGGCGCACATCTCTTCCATACTTCAAACGAACGCGTGTGGAACTACGTCAACCAGTTCACTAGCTTCACTGGATACCAGCACCGCGTCTTCACGATCCACAACGGACAGGTGTATCAATTCCCGATGGGGCTCGGGCTCGTCGCGCAGTTCTTCGGCCGCTACTTCGCGCCGGACGAGGCCCGTGCACTCATCGCGGATCAAGCCAGCGAAATCGACACCAAAGACGCGCAGAACCTCGAAGAAAAAGCGATTTCGCTCATCGGGCGCCCCCTCTACGAGGCGTTCGTCAAGCACTACACGGCGAAGCAATGGCAGACGGACCCGAAAGAACTGCCAGCGAGCACCATCACGCGCCTGCCCGTGCGGTACACCTTCGATAACCGGTACTTCAACGACACGTACGAGGGGTTGCCGGTCGAGGGGTACACCGCGTGGCTTGAAAACATGGCTAAGGATCCGCGCATCGAGGTTCGATTGGCTGTCGACTACTTCGACGTCCGGGACGAGGTGCGTAATGCGTCGCCAGATGCGCCAGTCGTATACACCGGCCCGATCGATCGGTACTTCGATTACAGCGACGGAGAGCTGGGCTGGCGGACGCTGGACTTCGAACTGCAGGTCCTCGACACTGGTGATTTCCAGGGCACGCCCGTCATGAATTACCCCGACCCGGACGTCCCCTACACCAGAATCCACGAGTTCAGGCATTTTCACCCGGAACGGGAGTACCCAGGTGACAAAACTGTCATCATGCGCGAGTTTTCCCGCTTCGCTGATTCGGGTGACGAGCCGTACTACCCAATAAACACGGCGGACGATCGCGCGCGGCTGACCGCGTACCGCGAGCGTGCGAAAGCTGAAACCGCCAGCAGTAAGGTCCTCTTCGGCGGTCGGCTTGGCACCTATCAGTACCTCGACATGCACATGGCGATCGCGAGTGCGCTCAGCATGTTCGATAACGTGCTCGCACCGCACTTCACCGATGGAGCACCGCTTGTCCGCAACGGCGAAGGCGAGTAACGCGCAATGACCACGAAGCCGGCGGCAGGTCGCACAACGAGAAAGGCGCAATCAGTGCAGGAGCAGAAGGCAGCGGAGGGCACAACGTCGCAGGCGGTGTCGCTGCTCCAGCGGATCCTGCTGCCTCGCCCGGGCGAACCGCTCGATGTGCGGCGCCTGTACCTTGAGGAGGCTGCGTCCAATCCGAAGCGCGCACACGCAACGTCACGGACCTCAGTGCGAATCGCTGACGAATCTGAAGTGTCGTTTTGCACATACTTCAATGCTTTCCCGGCAAGTTACTGGCGGCGCTGGAGCGTTCTGTCCTCCGTTGTGCTGCGGCTCGAGGTTAGCGGCGACTGCCGCGCTGACATCTATCGGTCGAAGGCGGACGGCACCCGCATCCATGTCACGAGCGTGCAGACAGCCGATACTGGCCAGGGAAACCACATCATTGAAGCTGCAGTCGACCTCATTCCATTCGAAGATGGTGGCTGGATCTGGTTCGACCTGAGCACTGAGGCTGATATCGAGCTGCTCGCGGGCGGCTGGTATGCACCGGTCGAAGCTCCGGGAGAAGCGCGCGTCGCAGTCGGAATCCCGACCTTCAACCGTCCCCACGATTGTGTGAAGGCACTCACGGCGCTCGCGTCCGACCCGCTTGTGCTCGAAGTCATCGACGCCGTGATCATCCCTGATCAGGGCACCAAAAAGGTCCGCGATCAAGAGGGCTTTGAGGAGGCAGCCGCAGCGCTGGGTGATCGGCTGCGCATCCACGACCAGGGGAATATCGGCGGCTCCGGCGGATACTCCCGCGTGATGTACGAGGCTCTTAGGACAACTGACAGTCCGTTCATTCTTTTCATGGACGACGATATCGAGATCGAACCCGACTCGATCCTGCGTGCTATCGCTTTCTCTCGCTTTGCCCGGTCAACAGTGCTGGTCGGCGGGCAGATGCTGAATCTGCAGAATCGCTCGCATTTGCATGTCATGGGTGAAGTCGTGCGGTTCGGTGAGTTCGTGTGGGGACCCGCCCCGCATACCGAATACGATCATGACTTTGCCGCCGAGCCGCTCTCTGAATCACCCGACCTGCATCGCAGAATCGACGTCACGTACAACGCCTGGTGGATGTGCCTGATACCACGCAAGGTGGCAGAAGAGCTTGGGCAGCCACTCCCGCTTTTCATCAAATGGGACGACGCCGAATACGGATTGCGAGCTGCAGCGGCCGGATACCCGACTGTCACACTGCCGGGCACCGCGATCTGGCACATGGCGTGGTCCGACAAGGATGACGTGATTGACTGGCAGGCGTATTACCACATGCGCAACCGTTTGATCGTGGCCGCTCTTCACAACCCCGGGGGTGCGCGGGCGCTGGTGAAGAGCACGGTGAAGCCGCTGTTCAAACATTTATTATGCCTGGAGTACTCGACTGTCGCGCTCCAGAATGCCGCGATCGAAGACTTTCTTGCGGGACCTGGCGAGCTGTTCGACGTGCTGCCCACGTCACTGGCCAAAGTCCAGAAGATTCGCGCCGAATACCCCGATGCCGTCGTGGCGGGTTCCGCGACAGATCTGCCGTTGCCATCCGGGGCCGACGTTGGCGACGTCAGCTTGCCAGTCGGCATGCCAGCGAAGGTGAAACGCCTCGGCCGCGCGATCCTGCACAACATGCGGCCTGCGAAGACTGAACACCTTGAGCGTCCGCAATTAAACGTGGCGACAATGGACGCCCGCTGGTTCTTGCTGTCTCAGATCGATGGCGCCACGGTCACGACAGCTGACGGCCGCGGTGTCGTTTACCGTAAGCGCGACAAACAACTCGCAGCGCAACTCTTCAAAGATGCGGTACGGCTGCGGCGTGAGCTTGATCGCCGCTTCCCTGAGCTGCAATCGGCGTATCGGCGTGCCATGCCGGAACTGACAAGCAGGGAACGCTGGGGTCAGTTCTTCGCCCAGTACAAATGAGAGGCAGCATGAGCGAATACGCGAGCGACGGTGCCGTTGAGGTTCCGCCGTTGTCGGGAGAGGGCGCGGTGCTCGCCGCAGTTCAGCGCGCACTGGCCGATCGACCAGGCGTCCTGCCTGCGACGCGAGCAATGTCGCACTTTGGCGAACACGCCCTCGGGTGGGTGGGTATCGCCGCGGTGGGCGCGCTCGCTGATCCGGGCCGCCGCAAGCGCTGGATGGGTGTCGCGGTTGGTGCGGTCGGTGCACACGCTGCGTCAATCGCTATCAAGCGGGTAGTGCGGCGGCGACGCCCTAGCCATCCGGACATCGTGATCAATGTCGGGACACCCAGCAAACTGAGTTTTCCGTCATCTCATGCAACGTCGACGACCGCTGCGACGATTCTTCTCGGGAGGCTGACAGGGCTGCCATTGGCAGCCGTGATCGTCCCGCCGATGCTGCTTTCGCGCCTCGTGCTTGGTGTGCACTATCCCACCGACGTCCTGGCCGGGGCCGCAGTGGGCGCGGCGTCCGCCGCGGCCGTGGGGTTAGCCGAGGAAAAGCTCGGATGGGCATAAGCTGTGCCTGCTAGCGCGGCACCTGGACTAGTTGTGACCACATGCGGTCGAGAGGGGTAAGGATGAGCGATCTGGTCGAGCCTGAGGACCCGACTCGCGCCAGAACGCGGAAGCCGCCGTCATCATTGGCGGAGGGACTGATCAAAGCGATCCGTCCGCGGCAATGGGTCAAGAACGGACTCGTCATCGCCGCGCCTCTCGCGGACGGTTCGATCGGCCAGGGCCCAGTACTCACAAGTGTCGTCATCGCGTTCGTTGTCTTTTGTCTCGCGGCGTCGGGCATTTACCTAGTGAACGACGCCCGAGACGTCGAAGCCGACCGCGCGCACCCGACGAAACGTTTCCGGCCCATCGCGGCAGGCGTGGTGCCTGTCTCGCTGGCGTACTCGCTGTCGGTGGTGCTGTTTGCCGCATCGATTGCGCTGTCCTTCCTTGCGAGCAGCGGTCTGGCGGTAGTGATCGCGGTGTACATCGTGATCCAGCTCGCCTACTGCTTCGGCCTCAAGCACCAGGCCGTGCTCGATATCTTCATCGTGTCTTCCGGGTTTCTGCTGCGCGCTGTGGCAGGCGGTGTAGCTGCGGGCATTCCGCTATCACAGTGGTTCTTGCTGGTGGCTGCGTTCGGATCGTTGTTCATGGCGGCCGGAAAGCGGTACGCGGAACTGCGGATTGCGGAAGAAACCGGCGCGAAGATCCGGAAAGCGCTTGAGAACTACACGTCCACTTACCTGCGATTTGTGTGGACACTGTCTGCGACAGCCGTAATCATCTTTTATGGGCTGTGGGCGTTCGAGCAGGACGCGGGCGGGCCCGGTGCGCCACGCGGCGACGGCAGCAGTCTCGGATTGTTCGTTTTGTCGATGATTCCGTTTACAATCGCGATCTTGCGCTATGCCGTCGACATTGACGGTGGGCAAGCTGGTGAGCCTGAAGAAATCGCGCTCGGCGATCGGGTTCTGCAGTTCCTCGCGATTGCATGGATTGGAGTCGTCGGTGTCGCGGTCTACGTCGCGTGACGCAGTGTCCCCTCGTTACGCGGCACCTCGTGCTGCCCTAGGAGCAGGTGTCGTACTCGCCGCAGTGCTCTTCGCGTACGGCGCGTGGCAGCGGCGATGGATCTCTGACGACGGATTGATCGTCTTACGGACCGTCCGCAACATCCTCGCGGGCAATGGCCCGGTATTCAATGCGGACGAACGCGTCGAGGCCAACACCTCGACACTGTGGACGTACATCGTGACGTTCGTGGGCTGGGTGACTGGTGCGCAACTCGAGTACGTCGTGTTGACGCTCGCGCTGGCATTCAGCGTGCTAGCAGTCGTTCTTGCCATGCTGGGAACCGCCAGGCTGTACGGGCAGACACTTTTCGGGCGCCCGGCCTCCGCGGTTCTGCTGGTGCCGGCGGGTGTCATCGCCTACCTCGCTGTGCCGCCGGCCCGCGACTTTGCCACCTCAGGTCTGGAATCGGGACTGGTTCTCGCCTGGATAGCGCTGATGTGGTGGCTGCTCGTGCGCTGGTCGTTCGCGGAGCGGCATGGCAGCGGGCTCACCCTCGCAATCGCGTTCGTCGCAGGCCTCGGCCCACTCGTGCGTCCGGAACTCGCGATGCTCGGTGGTCTAGCGCTCATCCTGCTGCTTGTGCTTCCTTCGAGGCTGCGGCTGCGGGTCGCGATCGTTGTGGTCGCCGGGGCCGTGCCCGTCGCGTACCAGGTTTTCCGGATGGGCTATTACGCCTTGCCGTATCCCAGTACTGCCGTGGCGAAGGACGCCGGCGGCGCTCGGTGGGACAAGGGCTGGATGTACCTGGGTGATCTCGCGGGGCCCTACTGGTTGTGGCTGCCGCTGGTGCTTCTCGCCGTTCTCGCGCTGGCGGCGCTGGTCCTGTTCCGTGGGGCGGACGGTAACTCGCGCGACACTGAGACTGCCGCCGATCCGGACCACGGGGATCCGAGCGGTATTACCGCAGCGGCCCGCCGCCGTTCGTGGCGGTCGCGTTTGCAGTCGCCGGCCGTCGTCGTTGGCTTCTTTCTTTTCAACGGCGTGCTTCTCGGCCTGTACGTAGTGCGTGTCGGCGGTGACTTCATGCACGGGCGCACCCTGCTGCCGGTGCTATTCACTCTGCTCCTGCCGGTCGCCGTGGTCCCGCTGACGGCACCGCGCCGCGTGCGCACGCGTACTGGCGGATCGCGGCGGCATTACGGGTACCGCGTCAGCGGCGTACTTGGTGCGCTGTGGCTCGCCGTGATGGTGTGGTCAGGCGTGATCGTTGTGGTGAGCGATCCGGGCGTCGTCGATGGCGTTCCAGATCACGGGATTGTGGACGAACGCCAGTTCTACCGTTACTGGACGAACGTGGCACACCCAATCCTTGCGGAGGACTACATCGAGTACCCGCGGATGGAATCAATGCTCGACGCGCTGACCAGGGCTCCGCATGGAGCGCTGCTGCTCCCGACCGCGGATATGAACTACTGGGCGATAGTGCCGCCTGCTAGCCGTCCTGGCAACAGCCGAATCGCTGCGGCGCCCGAATCGACTGTGTATTTCCTGCAGCTCGGGATGACAAGCATGTTGACATCGCTGGACGTGCGGATTCTCGACCCTGTGGGTCTCGCGTATCCGCTCGCGGGTCACACGGAGCGAATTCCGGGGGGCCGGATTGGTCACGACAAGTACTTGCTGCCAGACTGGGTCGTTGTAGACACGGGCGCAGCGACGACCCGTGAGGCCGGTTTGCCGGGATTTCTAGACCCGGAGTGGGTCGCAGATTCTCAGGAAGCTCTCACCTGTCCTCAGACTCAGAGGCTGTTAAGCGGCTATCGCAACGAGTTGAATGCCGGTCAGTTTGTCCGTAACTTCCGAGATGCGCTATGGCGTTCGTCATACCGAATCGAACGTCTGCCGCAGGACGAGATTGAGCGCTGCTCCGCGCGTAACGGCGCATAACAGCCAGGTCACCTGCGCCTTTCGTGACGTCAGGGTTTCGTGATGCAATTGTGACCACCTTTTGTTGTGTCATTCCGGCAGTCCCAGGTGGGCCGACTGCGGTACTGTGTTCGTCACTGGGCGGTGTTGGAAATGTGATACTGCCGACGTGTAACGGTTATGGTGTCCGAGTCGATCTACACATCGAGCTCTCAGGTGATTGCCAGGGTCGCATATCCGGCGTCAGGGAGGGCACCGTGTGAGTCGCAGCGGCCCCCGACGCTGTCGCGACAACACGGTGGTGCACACGAGAAGAGGGAGATTTATCCATGCGTTTCGCCAAACCGCGCCTGTCCCAGAAATGGAGACAGCGAACAGTCGCAGCGTTTGTGCTGGGCATAATGCTGCCGCTGATTGCGGGACTTACCGGTGGCGCTGTGGCCTCCGCGCAGCCAGGCGGGATCGAACGCCACAACGTTTACTCGGCGGCTATGGACCGTCACATCCCGGTCGACATCGTTCGTGCGTCTCGCGGCGGCAACGCTGCGCTGTTCCTGCTGGACGGTCTTCGTGCTCGCGACGACCTCAGCGGCTGGCGAATCGAGACCAACGCCGTCGACATGTTCCGCGACTCCAACGTCAACCTGGTGATGCCGGTTGGCGGGCGTGCGAGCTTCTACGCCGACTGGTACGGCCCGAGCACAACGAACGCTCAGACGTTTACCTACAAGTGGGAGACCTTCCTCGCGCAGGAGCTTCCGAACTACCTGGGCACGATTGGCATCCGCACCACGAACAACGCGGTGGCAGGCCTGTCGATGGCTGGCAGTGCAGCGCTCAAGCTGGCCGCTGATCACGGCAACCGGTTCACGTATGCCGCGTCGTTCTCGGGTTACCTGAACCTTTCGGCGCCGGGGATGCCGTCGCTGATCCGTCTTGCTCTCCTTGACGAGGGCGGCTACAACGTCGACGACATGTGGGGCCCGCCGTGGGATCCAGCCTGGGCCGCACATGACCCGACCCGCTTCGCTGAGCGCCTGCAGGGCAAGACCCTCTACATCTCGGCTGGCAACGGCATCCCTGGTGTGCACACGCGCATCAACGAGCCGATCGATTACTTCCACACCGCCAACGCGATGGGCCTCGAGGTTGTCTCGCTGCTGAACACGCGTGCTTTCCAGGGTCGTGCTGACGCCCTTGGCCTGAATGCCACCTACAGCTACCCGCCAACAGGCGTTCACGCGTGGGGTTACTGGCAGGAAGAACTGTCCAACGCCAAGCCAGGCATTCTCCGCGCGCTGGGTGCATGATCCGGAGCGACTGAAGCAAAGCAACCCCCTGCCTTCGGGCAGGGGGTTTTGCTTTTGCGCCACTCGTATCCGCGGGAGACCCGATTCGGGCCCCCGCGCCGGTTTCGATAACCACCAAGCGCACATCTAGTAACAATTGCCTCACGCATGGCATGGCGCATCTCGTGCAACAACGGGGTTGGCGGGTATGAAAGGACTGTGCACTGATTCGGACGGGTTCGCCCGGATCGGCCCGACAGTCTTAGCAGCTCGACACCACCACGAAACGAGGAGTGCCTCATGCGGCTTTCGTTGCAGCACGGCGATCGCGGATCAGGCCGCCGGAGCCGAGGCGCCGGACGCCGTCAGATCGCGGCGTGCGCGGCAATGCTCATCGCGCCGCTCGCCATCTCGTCCGGCATCGCGCCCGCAGCGCTTGCCGCGCCGCCGGCTATTGCAGCGCAGTCCCCTGCCCTGCATCCGATGTCGCCAACGCCGATGCCGGGCGTACGTGTTGACCGGGTGGACCAGATTTCGGAGCGTCAGCTCGCCGTGTGGGTGTACTCGCCTGCGATGAACGAAGTGATCCAGGTGCAAATGTTGCTGGCCAAGGATTACCACTCGCAGCCCGATTGGACGTTCCCCGCGCTCTACTTGCTTGACGGACTTCGGGCCCGCGATGACCAATCGGGGTGGATGCTCGAAACGGATGTACGGGACTTCTTCGCCGACAAGAACGTGAACGTGGTCATGCCTGTCGGCGGGCAGTCCAGCTTCTACGCCGACTGGCTGTATCCCGATAACGACAAGAACTACCAGTGGGAGACCTTCCTTACGAAGGAACTGCCGCCGATCCTGCACGGTGACTATCGGGTCAACGACAACAAGGGCGTTCTCGGTTTGTCGATGGGTGGTACCGCCGCGATGTTCCTCCCCGCACGCAACCGGGGAATGTTCCAGTTCGCTGGCTCACTCTCCGGGTACCTGAGCACCACCTCGTACGGCATGCAGCGTGCGATCAGAGCGGCGATGCTCGATGCCGGTGGCTTCAACTCGGACGCTATGTGGGGTCCGCCCGACAACTCGGCTTGGAAAGAGCACGACCCCATGCAGCTGGCGCGCAACCTGCAGGGCGTGAGTCTTTACATCTCGGCAGGCACCGGCGCACAGGGTAGTCACGACCGTCCTGGACTGGTCCCCGGTATTCCAGAAAACTCCGCGGGCATGGCACTCGAAGTGCTTTCGCGGCTGACGACACAAAACTTCGATGCCCGGCTCAAGGATCTCAACATCCCGGCCACAGTTCGCTACCGGAACACGGGTACCCATTCGTGGCCGTACTGGCAGTCAGAACTGCACGCCGCGTGGCCGCAGATCGCGGAAGCCCTCAATGTGGATTCGGTTGGGCTCGCGACGGCCGCTCCGAGTGCGAGGGAGGCCGATCAGCCGACCTGTGAGGTCGGGGGCGCTATCGGCGAGCTTGCGGGTGCGCGTGGCGACCTCGGAGCCTGCGTTACTGATGAGCGGACGCTGCGCGGCGGCGCACGGAGCCAGGAGTTTGAAAACGGCACCGTGTACTGGTCAGCCGACTCGGGTGCGCACATGGTGAAGGGCAAAATCGCGGAACTGTACAACGCGGCGAGTGGGCCGCGCGGACAACTCGGCTTGCCGACAACGAGTGAAACTCCGACCCCGGATGGTCGCGGCTACTTCAATCAGTTCGAAGAAGGCGCGATTTACTGGACGCCCGAAACCGGTGCGCAAATGGTGCACTCGGGCTTCCTCGAAGAGTGGGCGGCAACCGGCTGGGAAGCCGGTGACATGGGTTATCCCGTTTCTGGCGTCGAGAACACCGATGACCGGCGGGCCCGCCTTCAGAAGTTTGAGCGGGGTGCCGTGTACGCGGCAACGAGGTCGGGAACCCTCCCGGTTTACGGCAAAATCTGGGATCACTACAACCAACTTGGCCGGGAAACAGGCGTCCTGGGCTACCCGCAGTCTGGTGAGCACAAGATCGGCGCCGGACGGTTCAGTGAATTCGCAAACGGGAACATCTACTGGTCGCCAGACTCCGGAGCCTGGGCAGTGATGAAGGGCGCGATCATGGACGCTTGGGCGGAGCACGAGTACGAGACCGGCCCCCTGGGCTATCCGGTGGGCGACGCTCACGAGACGCCAGAAGGCCTCAGGCAGGACTTCCAGCGCGGGCACATCCTTGTGACAGACGACGAAACGAAGGTAATCACAGGCTGACGGCGTACTTCCCCAGCAGCGCCGTTAGGGGCGGGTTGTGACGTGCATTGTGCGTGTGCCTCACAACCCGCCCTCGCTCTGTAACCTGGTGCGGTAGTCGGGGGATGCCGGATTGGGGGAATGGTCAGCATGCAGGATGAGAAGGTGGCTGGGCCCGGGTCAGGACGGCGCCGCGTACGAGGCAGTGCCCTCAGCCTTGTGGCCGGATTGGCGGTTGCGTTGTCCGTCGCGTGTGGCAACGAGTCAGTTGTGAGTGGGGGTGTACCCGATTTGGCGCCGACGGTGACTGAAACCACCCAGCCGCCGGAAGAAAATGACTCCGATGTGGATGACTCTGCCAGCACCACAACCGCCACGACGACGCCGGAACCTGCGGAACCCCAGGAAGACACGGCAGACGAACCGCAGCTCAGTGAGCACGAGGCAAATTTCGTGGCCGAACTGCGCGCAGCGGGTGCCGAGCCGTTTGGGCAGGGCGAGCACGCGGTCGCCACCGCCGAATACGTGTGCGCGGCACTTGCGGATGGGGTCGCCCGCGAGGACATATTGATTAACGTCACGGCAATGGTCGGGCTGGAGATGCAATTGAACGGCGCCGCCGGGACAGTGGACGACATGGCCGCCACATATGTAGATGTCGCCGAGCAGCAGTACTGCGGGTGAGAGACACATGGCTTGGGCTCAGCAATCGACGACTCGCCGGCGCGGCAAGAAACAGAAGCGCCGCGTGCTGCGCCGTGTGCTTTTCCTCCTTGCGCTGCTCGCGCTGATTGTCGCGCTAGTGGTACTCGCGCTGCGTCTTGCGGAACGTGCGGACATTCCGATCCCAGGGATCCCTGAACCGGAACCGACGGAGGAGCTCACCCAGCCGGCACACTGCCCTGACGTGCAGGTACTGTCCATACCGGGCACCTGGGAGTCATCGCCGGACGACGACCCTTACAACCCGTGGTTCAACCCCAACGCGCTCCTTCTCAACGTCACCAACCCGCTTTCGCAGCAATTTAGCGGGGATCGCGCGGAGGTGTACACGCTGCCATACCCGGCGCAGTTCCAGCGTCCCGGCGGCCCGCCTGAGCTGACTTACGATGACAGCCGCAGCGCGGGGGCAGTCAAAGCGCGCGAAGTTCTGAGTGCCATGCACAGCGAGTGCTGGCTCACAAGCTACGTGCTGATGGGTTTCTCGCAGGGCGCGGTCATCGCTGGCGACATCGCGTCCGAGATCGGCAACGGGAACGGTCCGGTGCCGAGTGACAACGTACTGGGTGTCGCGCTGATCGCCGACGGGCGCCGCGATCCTGACGCGGCTCCCACGGTTGGCCCGCAAGTACAGGGAGTCGGACTGGAGGTTTCGCTGGCAGGTTTTCCATTCATTCCTGGAGCCACGCTAACCGGCAAACGGAATGGCGGCTTCGGTGATCTTGCTGACCGAACAGTTCAATTCTGTGCACCGAATGATGGAATATGTGATGCGCCGCTGCTCACGGACATACTGGGGGCGATACACCGCTTGTTCCATGACTACATTCAGAATCCAGTTCATGCGATGTATCACACCTACACTGTGGATGAGAATGGCACCACAACGACGCAGTGGCTCACCGGGTGGGCGTCGGATCTCATCAACGAAGCGCCGGAACCAGCGCATCCATGATGTAATGCCAGGTAGCGGGGGTGACCGTTTCGTGTCATTCGTGACATTGGCGAGTCACAGCCCTGTCACGAATGATGCATTCGTCTCACTGGAGGCTTCCGGATATGGTCCCCTCTAACACACGTGAATACGCAGGTAGATGGGACTTTAGTAGCAGTAGTGGATGGCGGCGAATGAACTAGTGAGCTTCGCGCCGGGATCGGTGCGGATTCTCGCGGATCGCGAACGCGTCTGTAACATACAGAGGGCTTAATGCGAGACGTTACGGGAAGAGTGACGCCGTAGCGGCACAAAAAGCGGTACATCGGTCACATGGGGTGTGGTGTTAGTGCATTTAGGCTGCGCCCGGAACTGGATGCTGGATTGGCCAGTTCACACCTGCATAATTAGGGAGAGGCATGGACGAGTTCTTCAACGAAGCGGGTGAGGTAATCCTCACTCCAGAGGCAACTCTCGTGAACTTCGTTGAGCAGCATTCCCGAAGCAACGCAGGTGAACTTGCTTACCGCTACGTTGACTACTCGACCGACCGTGACGGTGTTGCCCACGAACTAACCTGGGAACGTTTCGGGGCCCGGGTCCGCGCTGTGGCAGGCCGGTTGCAGCAGATCGCGAAAAAGGGTGACCGGGTCGCGATTCTCGCTCCGCAGGGGCTCGATTACGTCGTCGCGTTTTTCGCAGCGGTTCATGCCGGTACCATCGCCGTGCCGCTCTTTGATCCCGATGAGCCTGGCCACACGGACCGGCTCCACGCTGTGCTGGGCGACTGTGAACCCGTCGCGATCCTCACCGGTACGAAGTCAGCTGCAGGAGTGCGCCAGTTCTTTCGTTCCCGGCCCGCGAGCGAGCGGCCCCGGATCATCGCGGTCGACGCCATACCTGACTCGGTCGAGAATTCATGGACACTGCCACATCCGTCCCTTGATGACATTGCGTACCTTCAGTACACCTCCGGCTCGACGCGAGTACCAGCAGGTGTAGAGATTACCCACCGCGCCGTGAGCACGAACGTACTGCAAATGTGCTGGTCCCTCGGGCTGAATGAGCATTCACGCGGCGTCACCTGGCTCCCGCTGTTCCACGACATGGGTTTGCTGACGGTCATTCTGCCGGCCTTCGGCGGAAAGTACATCACGATCATGTCGCCGCGGGCCTTTGTTCAGCGTCCTTACCGGTGGATCAAAGAACTCGCGTCCGAAAGTGACGGCGAAGGCACGTTCGCTGCGGCCCCCAACTTCGCGTTCGAGCACGCCGCGCTCCGCGGCCTGCCGAAAGCGGGCGAGTCGCTGGACCTCAGCCACGTGATCGGTCTCATCAACGGCAGCGAACCGGTGACACCGTCGTCGATGCGCAAGTTCAACGAGGCGTTCGGCCCCTATGGTCTGCCCAAGACTGCTATCAAGCCGTCATACGGTATGGCAGAGGCAACGCTGTTCGTGTCGACGCCGGAACGTGACGAGGAAGCACGTGTCGTCTATGTCGACCGTGACGAACTCAATGCTGGCAAGATCATGCGCGTTGACTCAACGCATCCGCGTTCCGTGCCGCAAGTGTCCTGCGGTTACGTGTCGACGAGTCAGTGGGCGGTGATCGTTGACGGTGACTCAGGTGAAGAATTGCCCGACGAACATGTCGGTGAGATCTGGCTGCACGGTGACAACGTCGGTCAGGGGTACTGGGGCCGTGAACAGGAAACCTCCGAGACTTTCCACAACAAGCTGAAGGTCCGCCTCGATGTGGGCAGCCACGCAGGCGAAGTGGCCGAGGACGCCAACTGGATGCGAACCGGTGACTACGGCGTGTATATCGACGGCGAACTATATATAACGGGCCGCGTCAAGGATCTTGTCATCGTCGATGGCCGTAACCACTACCCGCAGGACCTGGAGTTCTCGGCTCAGGAAGCAAGCGCCGCGCTGCGCCCGGGTTTCATCGCCGCGTTCTCTGTGCCAGCTAATCAGCTTCCGCGAGCCGTGTTTGACAACCCACATAGTGGCCTCGCCGGGGGTGACTTTGACCCGGATGACTCTTCCGAACAACTCGTCATCGTTGCTGAACGGGCACCTGGGGCAGGTAAGGCTGACCCTGTGCCGGTAGCTGACGCGGTCCGGTCCGCGATCGCGGCTCGTCACGGCGTGACAGCACGCGACATTCTTTTGGTGCCCGCCGGTTCAATCCCACGGACATCAAGCGGGAAGATTGCCCGGCGCGCGTGCAAGACCAGTTACATTGATGGCACCCTTCGCGGGGGTCATACCCAGACCGCGTTTCCTGACAGTGTGAGCGAGTAGTTTTGACCGCACAGCAGATGACTGTTGCCCAGTTGACCGATTGGCTGCGAGATTGGGTGGCGGCGTCGGCCGGTCTCCCGCGTGAGCAGGTTTCAG
The DNA here is from genome assembly GCF_026041215.1 of Hoyosella sp. YIM 151337. Lineage (GTDB taxonomy): Bacteria > Actinomycetota > Actinomycetes > Mycobacteriales > Mycobacteriaceae > Hoyosella. Next base: position 8,284 of record NZ_JAPEIQ010000030.1, on the reverse strand, counting down.
CTGACCGGCCAATGGAGGAGTTCGGGCTTTCCTCCCGTGATGCGGTGGCATTGAGCGGTGAGATCGAGGAACTGCTCGGTATCGCGCTCAGCGCGACCATCGCCTACGAAAACCCCACCATCGCGGCGCTGGCCAAGCGCATTATCGACGGTCCTGAGGAGACAGCGGCTAGCGACGCCGCGGCAGAGGCTCTTGATCGGCCCGCGCCTGCCACGCACGCGGACATCGCGATCGTGGGTATTGCCGCGCGCTTCCCGGGTGGCGTCAGCACACCCGAAGACATGTGGAATCTCCTCGCGGAAGGGCGCGACGCGATCAGTGAGCTGCCCGCGGGCAGGTGGGACGAATACGCGGGCGACCCGGTGATCGCCGCTGCGATGGCGTCCACACCGACGCTCGGCGGTTACCTCGATGACGTCAAAGGCTTCGATCACGAGTTCTTCGGCATGTCACCGCTCGAGGCGGAGAACGTCGACCCGCAGCAGCGACTTGCTCTCGAACTCGCGTGGGAAGCTCTCGAAAACGCTTACATTCCCGCCAGTGAACTGCGCGGGAAACAGGTGGGTGTTTTCATCGGCAGCTCGACGAACGACTACAGCCTTCTGACCGCCAGCGACCCATCGACAGCGCATTACTATGCGCTGACTGGTACCGCATCGAGCGTGATTCCGAATCGGGTGTCTTATACCTTCGACTTCCGCGGGCCCTCGATTTCGGTGGACACGGCGTGCTCCTCGTCTCTCGTCGCAGTGCATCAGGCGGTGCAGAGTCTGCGCACCGGGGAGTCGGAGATCGCGCTTGCGGGCGGTGTGAACATGTTACTCAGCCCTGCTGCGACGCTCGGTTTCGGCGCTGCGGGCGTGCTGGCGCCGGATGGCCGAATCAAAGCGTTCTCGAAGGACGCGGACGGAATCGCCCGGGGTGAAGGGGGCGGGCTGCTAGTCCTCAAGCGACTCGACGACGCGGTCGGTGCCGGTGACACAGTCCTTGCCGTGATCAAAGGGTCAGCGGTGAACTCAGACGGCCGCTCCAACGGGCTGACGGCCCCCAATCCCGACGCGCAGGTGGCGGTGCTGCGTGCCGCGTACCGCGACGCTGGCATCGATCCCGCGACCGTCGACTACATCGAGGCGCACGGCACGGGGACCCTCCTCGGCGACCCCATCGAAGCTGAAGCATTGCACCGGGTGCTCGGCAAGGGACGCGACGCGCTGTTGCCGACGCTGCTCGGATCAGCCAAAACCAACTTTGGGCACCTTGAATCAGCGGCCGGGGCCGCCGGCCTCATCAAGGTCATCCTCTCGATGCAGCATGATCTGCTTCCCGCAACGATCAACTTCGCCGGCCCCAACCCGTACATCCCCTTCGATGAGGCGAAACTTGAAGTTGTCGACGATATCCGCGAATGGCCGCGGTATTCGGGTACTGCGACAGCCGGGGTTTCCGGGTTCGGCTTCGGCGGCACCAACGCGCACGTTGTTGTGCAGGAGTACACGCCGCCGGCGGATGAGCAGGCGCACCCGCTGCCCGCTCCGGAAGCGCTGTTCGCCGCTGGTCCATATATTTTCCCCGTCTCGGCAGGCGTGCCATCTCGACGTCGCCTGGCTGCCCGTCAGCTCGCCGAATGGCTGGAAACGGGCGAGGGCCAGCAGGCGTCGCTCGATGCTGTCGCGCGTACGCTCGCGAAACGCAATCATGGCCGGTCCCGGGCCGCGGTGGTAGCGAGTACACGTGCAGACCTCGTCGCAGGGCTGCAAGCGATCGCTGCAGGTAAACCAGGGCCAGGCGTGTTTTCCGCGAATGCCCCGGCGGCCAACGCGCCCGTGTGGGTATTTTCAGGATTCGGATCCCAGTTCCGCGGTATGGGCCGCGCACTCTATGAAGCAGTCCCCGTGTTCGCGGCGCATGTCGACGAGATCGACGCGCTGATGATCGACGAGTCGGGGCACAGCATCAAGGAGCTGTTCTTCGACGACGACGTCAGGTACGGCGTTGAACTGGCACAGCTCGGCATCTTCACCATTCAGGTCGCGCTCGGGGCGACACTCCGCTACTACGGAGCCCAGCCCGGCGCGGTGCTTGGGCACTCGGTTGGTGAGGTTGCCGCCGCCGCTGTGTCTGGTGGCCTGCCCCTCGACGATGCGGTGCGCGTGATCTGTGCCCGCGCGCGATTAATGGGGGAAGCGGAGGCAGGGCTGAGCGGCGACGACATCCGGCGGATGGCGATCGTCGAGTTCTCCGCCGATGAACTCGCAGCCATGCGTGACCAGTACCCGGGCATCGAGATCTGTGTGTATGCGGCACCTACTCAGACAGTGATCGGCGGGCCGGACGCTGAAGTGCGGGCCATTGTCGATATGGCGGAGGCGCAGCAGAAACTGGGCCGGATCCTCGAGACGAAGGGCGCCGGCCACACCGAGCAAATGGATCCGATACTCGGTGAACTTGCCGCCGAGCTCGGCGGTATTGACGCCCGGCCGCCAGAGTGCGCGGTGTTCTCCTCCGTTCACGAGGGGAAGAAATTCGCGCGGCGCAGCGCGCCTCTCCACGCAGAGGATTACTGGACGAAGAACGTCCGTCGCACCGTGTGGTTCACCCATGCGGTGAACAATGCGGTAGCCGATGGTTACTCGACCTTTGTTGAGCTAGCCCCGCACCCGATTGCACTCATGTCGGTGGCAGCGACAACCTTCGCGGCGGGGCTGCACGAGCCGCAGCTCGTCTACACGCAGAACCGCAAGGAAGATGCTGCTGCCACATTGATGGGTGCCATCGCGCAGCTTTACGTCTACGGCCATGCGGTCGACCTAGCCCGAGTCGCCGGGCCAGGAGAGCTGACCGCGCCGCCCGCCACCCCGTGGATCAAACGTCCGCACTGGACGCAGGCGCGTGCGGCGTCGGGCGGGGGAACTCAGCGCGTGCCCGGCGCGCACGTCTCGCTCCCCGATGGACAACACGCGTGGGAGGTGCAGGCTCAGGCAGTATCCGACTTGGACAGCCTGGTGCTCGGCGCGGCCGGTCAAGTGCTGTCAGACGTGCACCTGGGTGCTGTCATTTACCACGGTCAGCTGCCTGACAAAGGGTCGCTAACGACGATGCTGCATCCGCACCCCGGTGGTGCTTCGCTGCGCGTATACGCCCAGTCCGGGGATGGTTTCGCGCTGATCGCGGACGCGGTGGTGACTGCGGGCGGCCCCCTCAATGCGCCCGAAGCGTCGAATCCGTCTGTCGCTGCGAGTGCTGCCGCAGCGCCGGCCAGCGCCGTCAGCAGAAATGCTGACGACACGGCGGATGGCAGCACCCGGAATGGAGATAAATGGGATCCGGAATCTGGCGAGCCCGCCACGGAACGGCTCACGCGGATCGTCGCTGAGGCGATGGGGTATGCGCCCGAGGATTTGCCGCCGGAGATTCCGCTCATCGAGCTTGGTCTCGACTCGCTGATGGCGGTGCGGATCAAGAACCGGGTCGAGTACGAATTCAGCATCCCGCAAGTTCAGGTGCAGGTGCTGCGCAACGCGAGCCTGAACGATGTCGAAAAGTACGTCACCTTCGCGCTCGAGAACCCCGACCAAGTCGAAGAGCTTGCCCAACAGCAGCAAGCGGAGCGTGCCGCAACCACTGGTCAGGGTCCGTCAGTGCCGTCCGTGCCGTCCGGTGCCACGGAACCGGCGCCCGCACCTGCCGATGCGGTCGCCGCGAACGCGGCTGATGCGCTCGATCAGCGCAGCGTCACCGAATCAGCAGGTCTCGAAGTGCCCCCGCGCGATGCTGCCGAACGACTTGTGTTCGCGCAGTGGGCTACCGTCACGGGCGTCTCGGCCGGTGGCATCTTCAGTCCACTGCCCGCAATTTCCGCTGCGTCCGCGGCTGCCCTCGCGGAAAAACTGTCGGAACGCACCGGTGGCACGATCACCGTTGACGATGTCCGCTCCGCTTCGACGATCGAGAAGCTGGCCGACGTCGTGCGCGAACACCTCGAAGGCGACGTTGGACTGGTGCGCACCCTGCGGGCGCGTACGGAGGGCTCCGACCGGGTCCCCGTGTTCGTTTTCCATCCCGCGGGTGGTTCCACGGTCGTTTACGAGCCGCTGACGAAACGGCTCCCAGCGGATGTGCCGGTTTACGGGTTCGAACGGGTCGAGGGGAAGCTCAGCGACCGCGTCGCCGAGTACCTCCCTGCGCTGCGCGACATTCAGCCGCACGGACCGTATGTGCTCGTGGGCTGGTCATTCGGTGGAGCACTTGCCTACGCGATGGCGCAGCGATTGCGAGCCGAGGGTGAAGATGTCGCGCTACTCGGCCTTCTGGATACGGTGTTCCCGTCCGAGCCTATTCCGGATACGCCCGAAGAGATTGCGCTGCGCTGGCAGCGGTTCAACGATTTCGCGGCTGTGAACTATGGGTTCCAGTTCCCCCTGCCGATTGATGAGCTCGTCAAGCGTGATGATCAGGGGCAGATTCAGCTGCTGCTGGGCATGCTCAAGGACGCCGACCATACGATTAGTGGTGGCATTATTGAGCATCAGCGTGCGTCGTTCCTGGACAACCGGGCCGTGCAAATGCTGCAGCCCGATCCGTACGCCGGGCCGGTCGTTTTGTACAAAGCCGAGCGCATGCACGACGGTGCGGTGCAGCTTGAGCCACGGTTCGGGAACATCGCTGCAGACGGCGGCTGGGGTGACGTGGCACCAGATCTAGAGATCGTTCAGGTGACCGGTGACCACCTCGGTGTCGTCGACGAGCCGGTGATAGCGCGTGTCGCGGCTCACCTTGCTGGCAGACTTGAACAGATCGAAGTCAAACGACGTTCTGCATAGTAAGGAGCACCAGCGCGTGAGCACCACAGCAGCGAAGCTGGCGGACCTTCGAGAAAAACTCGAGAAGGCCAAGGAACCCGGCAGCCCGAGCGCTATCGAGAAGCGCAAAGAGCGCGGACTCCCCTCACCGCGTGAGCGGATCAACATGTTGCTCGACCCGGGCAGTTTCGTTGAAATCGGGGCGCTTGTGCGTGCCCCGGGTTCACCGGACAATCCCTATGGGGATGGTGTGGTCGTTGGGCACGGCACTGTTGAAGGACGCCCCGTCGTGGTGTTCTCGCACGACCTCACCGTATTCGGCGGCAGCCTCGGCGAAATGTTCGGGCGCAAAGTGTGCGCCGCACTGGACTTCGCGCTGAAAATCGGTTGCCCCGTAGTGGGAATTAACGACTCCGGTGGCGCGCGGGTACAGGAGGCCGTCACCTCGCTGGCCTTTTACGCGGAGATTGGAAAGCGCCAAATCAAGCTTTCGGGCATGGTGCCGCAGATTTCCGTCATGCTGGGCAAATGCGCAGGCGGTGCGGTTTATGGTCCGGCGATCACCGATTATGTCGTGGCGGTGGATGATCAGGCGTACATGTTCATCACGGGCCCCGAGGTCCTCAAGGCGGTGACGGGGGAGTCCATCTCCGCGGAAGACCTCGGTGGGGCGCGTAAACAAGCCGAATATGGCACTGTGCACCATGTCGCGGTGACGGAAGGTGACGCGTTCGCATGGGTGCGGAACCTGCTCAGTTACCTGCCGTCGAACTGCAACGAGCAGCCCCCGGTGATCAATCCAGGCCTAGAGCCCGAAATCACGGAGTCAGATAAGTCGCTTGACACGTTCATGCCTGATGCGGACAACTCCGCGTACGACATGCACGAGGTTCTCCGTAAAGTCTTCGACGATGGGGACTTCTTCGAGATTTCACCGGACTACGCGCGCAGCATCATTGTGGGTTTCAGTCGTGTCGATGGCCGCCCGGTCGGCGTCCTCGCGAATCAGCCGCTGTTTTTGAGTGGTGCGCTGGACATCGATTCGTCCGAGAAAGCGTCGCGCTTTATTCGGTTCTGCAACGCGTTCGAGATACCAATCGTCTGTGTCGTTGACGTGCCCGGCTTCCTGCCAGGTCTCGAGCAGGAGCGCAACGGCATCATCCGCCGCGGCGCGAAGATCCTCAACTCGTATCTGGAAGCGGATGTGCCGAAGGTGACGGTCGTCGTGCGTAAAGCGTATGGCGGTGGTTACGCGGTGATGGGGTCGAAGAACCTTGGCGCCGACCTGAACTTCGCGTGGCCCACCGCGCGTATCGCAGTGATGGGTGCGGAGGGTGCAATCGCGCTGCTCAAGCGTAAAGAACTCGCTGCCGCTGGGGACAAGGCACCCGAACTGCGGCGCAAGTTCATCGACTACTACAACGAGCACGTCGCCACCCCGTATATCGCTGCGGAGCGGGGCTACATTGACGCCGTCATCGAACCGTCCGCGACTCGGCTGGAGCTCCGCCGGGCTCTGCGTGCCCTGCGCGACAAGACGACGGAGCGGATGCCGAAGAAGTACGTGCTGCACCCCGGCTGAGGCTGCGGGCCGTCTGGCAACCGAAAGGGAAGGTTCACGGATTCACTCCGTGAACCTTCCCTTTTTTGTTTTGATGACTGTGGTGGACCGATCTACCAGCTGATCTCGCCCGGCGCCCAGGTGCCAGACCGGCGGACGGTGTCGAGCTGCAATTCAGCAGGAACGGCGTCGTCGACGTAGCGGTTGTAGCGGATCAGCTCACCCCAATCCCGGCGCCAATCGCCAGCAAGGTATGACGCGAGAGTTGTCGGGGTGTTCAGTGTGTTAGTCAGGCCCAGCGACCCTCCCGCGGGATGACTCTGCCACGTGTTCGCACCTGAGATGACGCCACGGTCCGGAGTGATGCGGAACTCGGGGTTTTCGGTAACACCATTACGGTGCAGGTAAGGCTGCTGGCACGGGAAGTGCAATCCGACGGTCCAGTCGAGCAGCACCGGCGTTTCCGTGCCGACGACGTCGTGCAGCGTCTCCAATTGAGGAACTCGTGGCGGGGTGATCCCAATCCACTGGCGGGGCTCCAGGTCGGCGTCGCGCGCAACCACACGGATCACGTCAGCATCGGGCGGTATGTCCGCCATCGGCACCCGCAGGTTCCGCCACATGGGTGTCGGCCCCGGATCGATCGGCTGGATGCGGCCCAGCGCCTCGTAATCACCGCCGTTGCTGCGGCCGAACTCGAGTTCCACGCGCTGGCCGTACGCCTCAATTCCATCGCTATCAACCGAGGCGATGCGTCCCGCGGCCGTGATCACGACGAGCGGAGTGGCATCAGAACGTTCCGGCAGTTCATACCAATCGGTGACGAGTTCGGCGATGTCGGTCTGCGCATCCCGGTAGGTACCGGCTGCGGGTACCCGAGCGGGATCCAGACCGAACGGCAACGGCACGAAACTTCCGTTGATGCCGGGCTCTTCGAGTACGCGGGCATCAAGGGATCCGCCCGTCACGAACGGGCCGTCCGGATTGATTGTGCTCGGGCCATTCGCGCGGACTTCGATGTCTTCTGGGGCGAGATCGAGCCGGAACCCGTTGGGGTCAAATCCTTCGCTGAATTGACCGGTGAACGCTTCAACCGGATCGTCGGTGCTGACGGCTGGAAGGAATCCGTTGTTGGGGTCGGTCTCGACCAGGACGTCGCGGGCAAGGGCGCACGGCTGGCCGAGTACCGCATCGATGTTGGCCCGGCCGATCGAGTAGGACGGGTACTGCGAGAGCATGGCTTTACCGAGCGACGCTAGCTGGAAAAGCACCACAAGACCGGTAACCACGGCAATCGGAGCGGCCAGGGGCACGAGGAAGTACTTCCGTTTGCCCTTCGCTTCCGTATAACGCAGATACAGGAATGCGCCGATAAGCAGCAGCAGGAGGCCAATCGCGAGAACAACGGTCGCAAGGGTGTATCCCTCGATGGACGGGCGCTTATCCCACCACGGCACACCGAAACTGCCGACATACCAGTAGGCGTTCGGACCGGTACCGGCGTACGCGGCGATGATCACCACGATCCCGGTGTAGATCACCCGGTTGCGCGGTGACTGGAACAGTGGTGTTGTGAGCGCCACGGCGGCGAGTGCCGCGATGGCTGCGCCGATTCCTGCGAACGCCCCGAAGTGGTGCACCCACTTCGTCGGCGTCATCGCGAGGAAACCGAACGACATGATCGACACCGCGAGCAAGCGCAGTGTTGGGCCCTTCGCGAGCTTGCTGTGCGAGGCGGCGTGAATGATCGCGGCGGCAGCCGTGAAAATGCACACGATCATGATCAGTACCGGGAACCGGCGGGCGATCGAGCCGTCTGCCGTCATGCTGAAGAGCTCGCTGTACCGGAAGAACTCGTTATACCAGCTATTTGACGGTCCGATGACGGTGCGGAGGCGGCTGGCTTCTTGGACGGCGGCGAGGG
>NZ_JAPEIQ010000003.1 GCF_026041215.1 Hoyosella sp. YIM 151337 | reverse complement strand
TTTGGGGTGTGTTGTTTGAGAACTCAACAGTGTTCTGGTTTTTGTTTGATGGTGCCGGATTTTGATAGTTTGGTGCTGTTGTGGATGCCTGGCTCAGATCCCTAGTCGGGGTTGGGTGTCTGTTTTTGATGCCAGTTTTTGGTGTCGTTTTTTTGCCAGTTTTTGGCTCTGTTTTTCTGATCGCGCTCTGGTGTCTGCCCTGTGGGGTGGGTGTGGGGTGTGTTTGGTTTTGACGGAGAGTTTGATCCTGGCTCAGGACGAACGCTGGCGGCGTGCTTAACACATGCAAGTCGAACGGTAAGGCCTTTCGGGGTACACGAGTGGCGAACGGGTGAGTAACACGTGGGTGATCTGTCTTGCACTCTGGGATAAGCCTGGGAAACTGGGTCTAATACCGGATAGGACTCCATGCTGCATGGTGTGGGGTGGAAAGCGTTATGTAGTGGTGTGAGGTGGGCCCGCGGCCTATCAGCTTGTTGGTGGGGTAATGGCCTACCAAGGCGGTGACGGGTAGCCGGCCTGAGAGGGCGACCGGCCACACTGGGACTGAGACACGGCCCAGACTCCTACGGGAGGCAGCAGTGGGGAATATTGCACAATGGGCGCAAGCCTGATGCAGCGACGCCGCGTGGGGGATGACGGCCTTCGGGTTGTAAACCTCTTTCAGCATCGACGAAGCGTGAGTGACGGTAGATGCAGAAGAAGCACCGGCCAACTACGTGCCAGCAGCCGCGGTAATACGTAGGGTGCGAGCGTTGTCCGGAATTACTGGGCGTAAAGAGCTCGTAGGTGGTTTGTCGCGTTGTCTGTGAAATCCTACCGCTTAACGGTGGGCGTGCAGGCGATACGGGCAGGCTGGAGTACTGCAGGGGAGACTGGAATTCCTGGTGTAGCGGTGAAATGCGCAGATATCAGGAGGAACACCGGTGGCGAAGGCGGGTCTCTGGGCAGTAACTGACGCTGAGGAGCGAAAGCGTGGGGAGCGAACAGGATTAGATACCCTGGTAGTCCACGCCGTAAACGGTGGGTACTAGGTGTGGGTTCCATTCCACGGGATCCGTGCCGTAGCTAACGCATTAAGTACCCCGCCTGGGGAGTACGGCCGCAAGGCTAAAACTCAAAGGAATTGACGGGGGCCCGCACAAGCGGCGGAGCATGTGGATTAATTCGATGCAACGCGAAGAACCTTACCTGGGTTTGACATGCACTAGACGCGTCCAGAGATGGGCGTTCCCTTGTGGCTGGTGTGCAGGTGGTGCATGGCTGTCGTCAGCTCGTGTCGTGAGATGTTGGGTTAAGTCCCGCAACGAGCGCAACCCTTGTCTCATGTTGCCAGCGCGTTATGGCGGGGACTCGTGAGAGACTGCCGGGGTCAACTCGGAGGAAGGTGGGGATGACGTCAAGTCATCATGCCCCTTATGTCCAGGGCTTCACACATGCTACAATGGCTGGTACAGAGGGTTGCGATGCTGTGAGGCGGAGCGAATCCCTTAAAGCCGGTCTCAGTTCGGATCGGGGTCTGCAACTCGGCCCCGTGAAGTCGGAGTCGCTAGTAATCGCAGATCAGCAACGCTGCGGTGAATACGTTCCCGGGCCTTGTACACACCGCCCGTCACGTCATGAAAGTCGGTAACACCCGAAGCCGGTGGCCCAACCCCTTGTGGGGGGGAGCCGTCGAAGGTGGGATCGGCGATTGGGACGAAGTCGTAACAAGGTAGCCGTACCGGAAGGTGCGGCTGGATCACCTCCTTTCTAAGGAGTTTTTTCTTAGAGAACATTATTTTGCGCGGCCTGTGCTGGCGTGACCGTTCGTGTCACGGGCGTTGGGGCCGTGCCCGGGTGGATCATCATCAAACAATTCTCCTTGTGGAGGGCAGCTGGTTTCTCGCTTGTGTGGCGGGTGCGGGTTGTTCGTGGCAGGGGGGCTGGGGCACTGTTGGGGTTCTGAGGCAGCACGCCTGTGTGGGGTGTGGTGTTCTTGGGGCTTGCGGGGTGGTTGCTGGCTGGTGGCTGGTGGCGTGTCCTTGTGGGTTGTGTTGTTTGAGAGCTGGATAGTGGTGTGACGAGTGTTCTTTGCTTGTGATTGAAGAACATATTTCTCTGTTTCTGATTTTTTGTGTTGTAAGTGTTTAAGGGCGCATGGTGGATGCCTTGGCATCAGGAGCCGATGAAGGACGTGGGAGGCCGCGATAGTCCTCGGGGAGTTGTCAGCCGAGCTGTGATCCGAGGGTGTCCGAATGGGGAAACCCAGCACGAGTGATGTCGTGTTACCCGCCGCTGAATGTATAGGTGGTGTGGAGGGAACGCGGGGAAGTGAAACATCTCAGTACCTGCAGGAAGAGAAAACAAGAGTGATTCCGTGAGTAGTGGCGAGCGAAAGCGGATGGTGGCTAAACCTTATGCGTGTGATACCCGGCGGGGGTTGCGTATGGGGGGTTGTGGGGCAGTGTTGTTCTGTTACCGCCGTGACAGTCAGGTCTAGTGTGTGTGTTAGCGGAAGCCGCTTGGGATGGTGTGCCGGAGAGGGTGAGAGTCCCGTACGCGAAAATGCATGCCTGGTCTGTGATGCTGTACCCGAGTAGCAGCGGGCTCGTGGAATCTGCTGTGAATCTGCCGGGACCACCCGGTAAGCCTGAATACTCCCTGATGACCGATAGTGGATGAGTACCGTGAGGGAATGGTGAAAAGTACCCCGGGAGGGGAGTGAAATAGTACCTGAAACCATGCGCTTACAATCCGTCAGAGCCTTGCTTTTGTGGGGTGATGGCGTGCCTTTTGAAGAATGAGCCTGCGAGTTAGTGGCATGTCGCGAGGTTAACCCGTGGGGGGTAGCCGTAGCGAAAGCGAGTCTGAATAGGGCGCGTGTAGTGGCATGTTCTAGGCCCGAAGCGGAGTGATCTACCCATGGCCAGGGTGAAGCGTCGGTAAGACGTCGTGGAGGCCCGAACCCACTTAGGTTGAAAACTGAGGGGATGAGTTGTGGGTAGGGGTGAAAGGCCAATCAAACTCCGTGATAGCTGGTTCTCCCCGAAATGCATTTAGGTGCAGCGTCGCGTGTTTCTTGCCGGAGGTAGAGCTACTGGATGGCCGATGGGCCTCACCAGGTTACTGACGTCAGCCAAACTCCGAATGCCGGTAAGTGAGAGCGCGGCAGTGAGACTGCGGGCGATAAGGTTCGCTGGTCGAGAGGGAAACAGCCCAGATCGCCGGCTAAGGCCCCTAAGCGTGTGCTAAGTGGGAAAGGATGTGGGACCGCTCAGACAGCCAGGAGGTTGGCTTAGAAGCAGCCACCCTTGAAAGAGTGCGTAATAGCTCACTGGTCTAGTGGTCCTGCGCCGACAATGTAGCGGGGCTCAAGCACACCGCCGAAGCCGCGGCGCTCCAGCAGTAACATCCACACACAATTGAGTTGTGTGTGCAGTGGCTGGGGCGGGTAGGGGAGCGTCCTGCATCCAGGGAAGCAGCCGTGTGAACGAGTTGTGGAGGGTGTGGGAGTGAGAATGCAGGCATGAGTAGCGAAAGCAGAGTGAGAAACTCTGCCGCCGGATGACCAAGGGTTCCTGGGGCAGGTTAATCCGCCCAGGGTGAGTCGGGACCTAAGGCGAGGCCGACAGGCGTAGTCGATGGATAACGGGTTGATATTCCCGTACCCGTGTGGGCGCGTCAATGGCGAATCAGTTGTGCTAACCGTCCTGATGGTGAAAGACCCGCTTCGGTGGGCTGGATCCGGATGCACGGGACCCTGGCTGGTAGTAGTCAAGCGATGGGGTGACGCAGGAAGGTAGTGGGGCCAGTGAGTGGTAGTACTGGTGTAAGCCGGTAGGGAGGGACATAGGTAAATCCGTGTCCCGCTATATCCTGAGAGGTGATGCGACCCCATAGATGGGGGATTCCATGATCCTATGCTGCCGAGAAAAGCCTCTAGCGAGTTCCCGCACGGCCCGTACCCCAAACCGACACAGGTGGTCAGGTAGAGAATACTAAGGCGATCGAGTGAACTGTGGTTAAGGAACTCGGCAAAATGCCCCCGTAACTTCGGGAGAAGGGGGACCACGCCTGGTGAACACCCTTTGCGGTGGGAGCTGGGGGTGGTCGCAGAGACCAGAGAGAAGCGACTGTTTACTAAAAACACAGGTCCGTGCGAAGCCGCAAGGCGAGGTATACGGACTGACGCCTGCCCGGTGCTGGAAGGTTAAGAGGACCGGTTAGCTCCCCTTGCGGGGGGCGAAGCTGAGAATTTAAGCCCCAGTAAACGGCGGTGGTAACTATAACCATCCTAAGGTAGCGAAATTCCTTGTCGGGTAAGTTCCGACCTGCACGAATGGCGTAACGACTTCTCTGCTGTCTCAACCACAGGCTCGGTGAAATTGCATTACGAGTAAAGATGCTCGTTACGCGCGGCAGGACGAAAAGACCCCGGGACCTTTACTGCAGCTTGGTATTGGTGTCTGGTTCGGTTTGTGTAGGATAGGTGGGAGACTGTGAAACCCTCACGCCAGTGGGGGCGGAGTCGTTGTTGAAATACCACTCTGACCGGATTGGGCATCTAACCTCGGACCCTGAACGGGTTCAGGGACAGTGCCTGGTGGGTAGTTTAACTGGGGCGGTTGCCTCCTAAAAGGTAACGGAGGCGCCCAAAGGTTCCCTCAGCCTGGTTGGCAATCAGGTGTTGAGTGCAAGTGCACAAGGGAGCTTGACTGTGAGACGTACAGGTCGAGCAGGGACGAAAGTCGGGACTAGTGATCCGGCACCCCCGAGTGGAAGGGGTGTCGCTCAACGGATAAAAGGTACCCCGGGGATAACAGGCTGATCTTCCCCAAGAGTCCATATCGACGGGATGGTTTGGCACCTCGATGTCGGCTCGTCGCATCCTGGGGCTGGAGTAGGTCCCAAGGGTTGGGCTGTTCGCCCATTAAAGCGGCACGCGAGCTGGGTTTAGAACGTCGTGAGACAGTTCGGTCTCTATCCGCCGCGCGCGTACAGAAACTTGAGGAAACCTGTCCCTAGTACGAGAGGACCGGGACGGACGGACCTCTGGTATGCCAGTTGTCCCGCCAGGGGCACGGCTGGTTAGCTAAGTCCGGAAGGGATAACCGCTGAAAGCATCTAAGCGGGAAGCCCGTTCCAAGATGAGGTTTCTCACCCTCCTAGAAGGGGTAAGGCCCCCCACAGACCATGGGGTTGATAGGCCAGAACTGGAAGCCCAGCAATGGGTGCAGGTGACTGGTACTAACCGGCCGAGGACTTACACACACACGCAACGCGAACACACGCGCACACCACTACCCAGCATCTGAAACAACACCACCCCCCCAAAAAAAAACCACACCACCACCACAACAAAAAAGCTTGTCACGGCGGCCATAGCGGAGCGGGAAACGCCCGGACCCATCCCGAACCCGGAAGCTAAGCCCTCCAGCGCCGATGGTACTGCACACGAAAGAGTGCGGGAGAGTAGGACACCGCCGGACACCAACCACAAAAAAA
>NZ_JAPEIQ010000029.1 GCF_026041215.1 Hoyosella sp. YIM 151337 | reverse complement strand
TGTCGACGGCAGGTGAATACTGACCCCCTGTCGGCAGTTGAATTTTGACCCCCGGGGACCCTGATCTCAGTCGAGGTCAGGAGGAAGCGGGTGTTGTCTGTGGAGGACTGGGCTGAGATCAGGCGGCTTCATCGTGGTGAGGGTGTGCCTATTAAGGCGATCGCCCGGATGATGGGGTGTTCGAAGAACACGGTGAAGTCGGCGTTGCGTAGTGATGGACCGCCGAGGTATCAGCGGCCGCGGCGGGGGTCGGCGGTGGATGTGGTCGAGCCGCGAATTCGTGAGCTGCTTGCGGCGTGGCCGTCGATGCCTGCGACGGTGATCGCGGAGCGGATCGGGTGGCAGCGGTCGATCCGGGTTTTGCAGGACCGGGTGCGTGAGCTGCGGCCGCTGTATCTGCCGCCGGATCCGTGCACGCGTACCGCGTATGAGCCGGGCGAGCTGGCGCAATGCGATTTCTGGTTTCCTGATGTGCGGATGCCGGTGGCGTATGGACAGTTCCGTACGGCCCAGGAACTTCCGGTGCTGGTGATGGTGTCGGGGTACGCGAGGTGGCTTTCGGCGCGTTTACTGCCGTCGCGGGAAGCCACCGATCTGTTCGCAGGGTGGTGGAGCCTGTTCGAGGAGCTCGGCGGGGTTCCGAAAACCTTGGTGTGGGACGGTGAGGGCGCGGTCGGGCGGTGGCGGCGCGGGAAACCCGAACTGACCGCGGAATGTCAAGGGTTCCGCGGCACTCTTGGTGCGAAGGTGCTGGTCTGTAGGCCCGCGGATCCGGAAGCGAAGGGTCTGGTTGAGCGGGCGAATCAGTATCTGGAGACGTCGTTTCTGCCGGGCCGGTGTTTTACGGGCCCGGACGATTTCAACCGGCAGCTGGCCCATTGGCTGGTGAAAGCGAACGTCCGGCGGATGCGGGTTCTGGGGTGCCGTCCCGCGGACCGGATCGAGGCCGATCGTGCCGCGATGCTCACTCTGCCGCCGGTGCCGCCGGTGACTGGGATTCGGCGCTCACAGCGGCTGCCGCGTGACTACTACGTGCGGGTCGACTCGAACGATTATTCGGTGCACCCTGCGGTGGTCGGGCGGCGCATCGAGATCGTCGCGACCCTGGAGTGGGTTGACGTGTTCAGCGAGGGCCGCGTGGTGGCCCGGCATCGGCGGTGCTGGGCGAAGCACCAATCCATCACCGACCCGGAACACGCCGAGGCCGCTGTGGCCCTGCGCCGGGCGCGGCTGAGCGTTATCGGCCAGGTGAGCCCGCCCGTGCCGGTGGGCGAGGTGGAGCAGCGGCCGCTCAGCGACTATGACACCGTATTCGGGCTCGGCGAGGACGTGATCTGATGACTGGCCGCACCAGCCCCGCCAGTACGGCCCGGGATCTCACCGCGGAGCTCGCCTATCTGACCCGGGCACTGAAAGCCCCCACATTGCGCGAATGCGTTGCCCGGCTTGCCGATCGCGCCCGGACCGAGAACTGGACCCATGAGGAATATCTGGCCGCGTGCCTGCAGCGCGAAGTCGCCGCTCGGGAAGCCCACGGCGGTGAGGGCCGTATACGTGCGGCCAGGTTCCCGTCCCGGAAAAGTCTCGAGGAGTTCGATTTTGACCATGCCCGCGGATTATCCCGGGAGGTGATCGCGCACCTCGGCACCCTTGACTTCGCTGCTGCCCGCGACAACGTTGTCTTTCTGGGCCCGCCCGGTACCGGCAAAACACATCTCGCCATAGGGCTCGGACTGCGCGCTTGCCAGGCCGGATACCGCACCCTGTTCGCCACCGCGTCCGAATGGGTCGCCCGCCTTGCCGACGCGCACCACGCCGGACGGCTCCAGCAGGAATTGATCCGCCTTGGCCGCTATCCGTTGCTGATCATCGACGAAGTGGGAT
>NZ_JAPEIQ010000028.1 GCF_026041215.1 Hoyosella sp. YIM 151337 | reverse complement strand
AGAGTAGGACACCGCCGGACACCAACCACAAAAAAAAGGGGGACCACCACGGTCCCCCTTTTTTACGTCACACCACACAAAAACCACAGGCAGTTCTGCGCGAATGAAACGCGATTTCACGAAATTCGTCGAGCGCGCACGATCACGTCGCGCAGCTGCATTTGCCGCCCGCCCCCGTGCACATTGCGAGCATTCTCGTAGCGGGACTCGACACGCCAATCTGGTCTGGTGAACAGTTCCGTAATACCGCCCTGGGTAGCGGTGGCACCATCGGGGTGGGCGTGACCGTGATCGGAATCGTGAACGTGTCCCACGATGAGGATCGTGCCGGCCGGAGCAACCCACGATGCGATCTGCGCGTAGAACGCTAGCTGCCCACTTTCTGGGTGGGCATAGTTCGTAATAACGAGATCCCATCTGCGATCCGGTTCCCAACAGGTGAGGTCCACCTCAACCCACTCGGTACTGCTGGAGAGGCCTGCGGCGCTCGCGCGTGCGGTCGCTGTAGCTAGCGCGGATGCGGAGATGTCGGCGCCGGTGACTTGCCAGCCTCGTGTAGCCAGCCAGAGAGCCTCGGTACCGGCTCCGCATCCGGCGTCCAGTGCGGTTCCCGGCGGCAAGTGGCCGATCTCGGCGGAGAGGTAGGGATTGACTGGCAGGTGCCGAGTGTCGTTACTGGCCGTGGGAGCCCAGTGGTTTTCCCAGTAGGTCCTATCAAACCTGTGCGCTGCATTCATTGCGCTGCCTCCATCTCGTTGTTGTGCGACCAGGCTGACGCACATCCGTGCGGGGACGCAAAGTTTCTTGCTGAATGGCAAAATGGCGGTATGGGCAATACGACAGATAAGACGCTCGACACTGTGGGGCCACGGCTCAAACAGTTGCGGTTGCGTCGCGAGGTAACCCTCATGGAGTTAGCCAATGAGACCGGAATCTCCACTAGCACTCTGTCGCGTCTTGAAGCCGGGCTGCGACGGCCGACTTTGGAACAACTCCTGCCACTCGCTCGGTATTACGGCGTCACCATTGACTCACTGGTCGGCGCGCCGCGAACCGCAAACCCTCGTGTCGACCTGCGTCCGATTGAATGCAGCGACGGATCGATAATCATCCCGCTCACCCGGCGGCCGGGAGGAATCCAGGCTTACAAGTTTGTGCTACCCCCCGGCAGCGACGACGCCGTCCCTGATCTCCGCTCGCACGAAGGGTTCGATTGGGCATACGTCCTCAACGGGACTCTGCGGCTGGTACTTGGGGACCAGGATTTCCTCTTGCGCGCTGGTGAAGCAGCCGAGTTCGACACCCGTACCCCTCACTGGTTCGGCGCTACCAGCAGTGGCCCAGTCGAATACCTGAGCCTTGTGGGCCGACAAGGTGAACGCGCCCACATCCGCGCTACTGCCCAGTCTGGCTAATCCACTGCTATTAGTACTGAGATGATTTCGCTGCCTCGGCAGGGGAGGTTTCACGCTCATCGGAGAAGTCCTTGGCGATGAGAATCTCTGTTTCCTGGTTGCGCCCGCGCAAAGTGACGCGGTCGTGCGAGCACCATCTCTTCGATTCAGATTTTCGTGCGGCGTCTGTCGTTGGCCGAGACGCCGCGATGCGGCCCGGCACCTTCTTGGATACATCAGAAAGCCGTGCGGCTTCATTGACTGGATCGCCGATCACGGTGAATTCGAATCGTTCGTGTGCCCCGACATTTCCGGCGACCGCGCGGCCGTAGGCGACGCCGATTCCGGCCTCGCACTCAGGGACCTCGCGTTTGAGCCGCGTCATGATCCGGCGCGCGGAGGCGAGCGCGGCGCCCGCGGGGTCGTCCAGTTCGGTTGGGGCACCGAAAATTGCCAGCGCCGCGTCACCCTCGAACTTATTGATGAAGCCACCGTGATCATCGACCTCTTCGACCACGACAGCGAAGAAGCGGTTCAAAAGTGCCACTACCTCTTTCGGTGGGTTATTGACTGCGAGAGTGGTCGAACCGATCACGTCAATAAAGAAAACCGCGACATTGCGTTCCTCGCCGCCGAGTTCAGGATTGTCTTCGAGAGCACGTTCGGCAACGGCCCGGCCCACATGGCGGCCGAACAGGTCCCGCATGCGTTCGCGCTCGCGCAGGCCGTCAGCCATGCGATTGAAACCGACCTGCAAGTCACCGAGTTCCGTGCCGTCGAAAACAACGACCTTGGCGCTGAGATCGCCGTCTTCGACGCGCTGCATTGCGCGGCGCACGAGCCGGATAGGAGTGACGGTACGTATCGCGGTGAGGATTTCCATCAGCAGGCCGAAGCACAAGACAATCGCTCCGAGCGCGAGGATCGCGGTGATCAACTGACCGACTGAGACATCATCGCGGATGATTGCGGCAATGGCAATGATCATCAAACCGGCGACGGGCACCCCCGTGCCAAGGCACCAGCTGACTATCGAACGCCCAACCGTGCCGACCCGCCGTCGCTGCGGTCCGCCAGCGGCAAGAGCCTCGGCAGCGATTGGTCTGAGAGCGAACTCGCTGAGTAAGTACGAGATCGCGCAGACGACGATGCCGGACGCGCCGACGGTGAACGCGACTTTGGCGATGATATCGGGTTCGATAATCCCGTACAGCGTGGTGAAGAAGACGACGGCGACCGCCCACAGAAAGAACTGGATCACGGTGAGCCGCCACGGCGTCGCGAGTGCTCGTCGCTGCTGTTTTCGCGTCGGTACCTGGCCTTCGCGGGACCAGCGCAAGTCCTTAAGAGCCCGTTTTGTTCCCCAGAGAATACCGATCACGAGTGCGAGCGCCACATAGATCGGCACTGCGATGAAGTTTGCTAAGCGAAACTGGGGCTCTCGGATGACGTCCGGTCCGGGAACAACGAACGCGATGAGTACCAGCAGGATCGCGACACCAATCACGTTTGCACTGACCAGAAACACAGTAAGCAACAACTGAATCCGCACGCGCCGCTTAAAACGCCCCTCGCGTTCGCTGCCGAGAAGCCACGACCCCAGTGGGGATTCAAGCGACGGTAGTAGGCGCATACACAGAGACTAGGCGAGCATCTGGTGCTGTTGGCCGCAATCCGGCGGCTCGCGCCTGCTTCGATCACGACGGTCCGGCGCGGTCGTTATGGCATTAGTGCCCACACCCGTATGGTGGACGGGTGCGTTTAGTGATCGCTCAATGCCAGGTCGACTATGTGGGACGACTGACTGCGCATCTGCCCATGGCTAAACGGCTGCTGTTGGTGAAAGCGGATGGCTCTGTCCTTGTCCATTCAGACGGGGGCTCTTACAAACCCCTGAACTGGATGTCCCCGCCATGCTGGCTCACCGAGGAACCGGGTAAGTGGGTGGTTAAAAACAAAGCCGGTGAAGAGTTGATCATCACGATCGAGGACACTTTCCATGACTCCGCGCACGATCTTGGAATCGATCCAGGGCTCGTGAAGGACGGCGTGGAGGCCCATCTGCAAAAACTCCTGGCCGAGCATGTGACCACGCTCGGCGAAGGCTGGACGCTTGTCCGCCGGGAGTTTCCCACCGCGATCGGCCCCGTAGACCTTATGTGTCGTGACGCGCATGGCGTGTCCGTGGCTGTTGAAATCAAACGCCGCGGTGAGATCGACGGTGTCGAGCAACTCACCCGCTACATCGAACTACTCAACCGCGATCCGCTGCTTGCGCCGGTTCAGGGTGTGTTCGCCGCGCAACAAATCAAACCGCAGGCCCGCACTCTTGCAGAGGATCGGGGCATCCGCTGCGTTGTCCTTGACTATGACGCGCTGCGCGGAGCGGAATCGGCACACTTGCGGCTTTTCTGATCACCGCGCGTTCGAATTTAGTGTCAATTTTAACTGATGGTGTCCCTACGCTAGAGGGAGCGAGTGTGTGCTGCGTCGAGGCGTCACGGTCTGAACTACTCGGCCGCGTCACGAACAGTGCGCGGCAATTCAGAAACAACTGACAACTCAAGACCTGGGAGTGACTGTGGTCGCCACGAACACCGATACAGAGCTAGACAAACTCGCCATTAACACAATCCGGACGCTGTGCATTGACGCGGTGCAGGCCGCCAATTCAGGGCATCCGGGCACGCCCATGTCGATGGCGCCTGTCGTGTACACCCTGTGGCAGGAGATCTTGCGGTACGACCCGACGGCTCCGATCTGGCCGGACCGGGACAGGTTCGTACTCTCCGTTGGGCATGCGTCTACGTTGCTGTACTCAGCACTGCATCTGACCGGGGTGCGATCAGTCAACCCGGACTACGAGGTGCTCGGCGACCCCGCCGTCAGCCTTGATGATCTGCGGCACTTCCGTCAGCTCGATTCGAAATGCCCAGGCCATCCTGAATACCGCTGGACTGCGGGCGTCGAAGCAACGACAGGGCCGCTGGGCACGGGAGCAGCGACATCAGTCGGCATGGCGATGGCCGCGCGGTGGCTGGCCGCATACTTCAATCGCCCAGGCTTTGAGCTTTTCACCTACAACACATACGTACTGTGCGGCGATGGCGATCTGATGGAAGGCGTTGCGGCTGAAGCAGCATCCCTCGCCGGGCACCTCAAGCTCGCCAACCTCTGCTGGATTTACGACAGCAACCAAATCAGCATTGAGGGCAGTACTGAGCTCGCGTTCACCGAGGATGTCGCGACACGTTTTGCGGGCCATGGCTGGCAAGTAGTTCGGGTGCAGGACGCCAATGACACGCTTGCTTTCGCCCGTGCATTAAGCGAGTTTCAGCAAGAGACTGTTCGCCCGACACTGATCATTGTCGACAGCCACATCGGCTACGGTGCACCGAACAAGCAGGGCACCGCGTCGGCGCACGGTGAGCCACTCGGGGAAGCGGAGGCAGCCGCCGCCAAGCGGTTCTACGGCTGGCCCGAAGACGAGCATTTCCTGGTTCCCGATGGTGTTTACGAGCACTTCGCCAATGGTGTTGGTCATCGCGGACGCCGTCTGCGCGCGGAATGGGAAACGCTTTTCGAACGCTATCGGGGAGAGTTTCCGGAACTAGCCGCGCAGCTGGACGCTATGGTGCGCAGGCAACTCCCGTCCGGGTGGGACTCCGGGGTTCAGGCGTATCCCCCGGATGCGAAGGGAGTCGCGACGCGTAGCTCTTCCGGTGAGGTTTTGAATGCGATCGCAAAAAACGTACCGTGGCTGATGGGCGGCTCCGCCGACCTCGCGCCGTCGACCAAAACCCGTCTGACCTTCGAGGGTGCCGGGGATTTTGGCGCAGACAACCACGCCGGGCGAAACATCCACTTCGGCGTCCGTGAATTCCTGTCTGCCGCGGTCGCCAACGGGCTGGCGCTCTCCAAGATCCGGGCATATTGGTCGACCTTTCTGATCTTCTCGGATTTCGCGCGCGGTGCTATCCGGCTGTCCGCGCTGATGGAACTCCCTGTGATTCACGTTTTCACGCACGATTCGATCGGCGTGGGGGAAGACGGCCCAACACATCAGCCAGTTGAGCAGCTCGCTTCCCTCCGCGCGATTCCTGGGCTAGACGTGTTCCGTCCGTGTGACGCGAACGAGGTCGTGGAAACATGGCGTACTGTGCTGCCGCTTCGGCATGAACCTGCGGCGATCGTCCTGACTCGGCAGAATCTGCCGACGCTGGACCGCGACAAGTACGGTTCAGCTGCGGGTGTCGCCAGTGGCGCGTATGTGCTCGCAGACCCGCCGGGGGGTGCGGAGCCTGAAGTGATCGTGATTGCGACGGGCAGCGAAGTTCACATCGCGGTGCAAACGTACGAGCAGCTGACCGCGGAGGGTGCGCGAATCCGGGTGGTAAGCATGCCGTGTCAGGAGCTATTCGACCGGCAGCCCGAGGAGTACCGGCGTGCGGTGCTGCCGCCGCACATCACCGAGCGCGTCGCCATTGAGAAGGCGTCGACGCTGGGGTGGGACCGGTACACCGGTTTCGGTGGATCCATCATCGGGATGCACACCTTCGGCGCCTCCGCGCCGCTCAAGGAACTGCAAACGCGCTTCGGTTTCACGCCCGAGAACCTCACTGATGTGATCCGCACCCACCTTGCCGGCTAACGGCCAGGCACATCGTTACGATCGATGATGTGCCTCGGCGGAACACACGGAAGAGCGGCGGACGCAATGCGTCCGCCGCGTACCGTCCCGTATCGAACTCAAGCGTGTTCGGGACGTCGGTGCAGACCGGCCCCGGCGCAAAGGCTGATGACGACTACGCTGTCCGCACAGTAACGGGGGCCGCGGCCACAAAGACGTACCGGTGTCCTGGGTGCGACCAGACAATCGCGGTCGGCACTCCGCATGTGGTTGCGTGGCCGATCAGCACCGGAGGTGCGTCTGAGCGGCGCCACTGGCACTCAGGATGCTGGAAAGCGCGAAGGACCCGTACTGTGACGCGCCGCTGGTAGCGGCCCCCACAGTCCGGGTCCTTCTGAGCCTGGACCTACTTCTTGGTGTTGTTCAGGAGTGCGAATCCGGCGTGGCGTGCACCGAGGAATCGGTTGCGGAATCGTGCTCGTTCCCGTTGCTGCGGTAGTTGCGGGCATCGCCATTGCGCCCGTTCTGCAGTGACGCGACCTCACGCTTGTTGGCTGACATTGTGCGCGCGGCGTCGTCGAGCAGGTTGCGTTCGTCATCGGTCTGGTTCAGCAGGCTGGGGAACGTGTCGAACTGCGCGCGTACCTTCAGAATCTGGTCCAGCAAGTGATCGCGCGCGCTGCCCAGATCTTCGGCGAGCTTGGCGGAGTACGAAATACGGTCGTTAGCCTTCTGGCTCGCGGTCCGCACCCGGTTGTCCGCATCTTCTTGGGCTTCACGCACGATGCGCTCGGCGTCCTTGCGGGCGCGATCGCGAAGTTCTTCGATCTCGCGCAGCGCCGTAGTGCGCTTCTCCGCCATCGCGGTGTTGAAGTCGTCTTGTTCCTGGCGCTGCTGTGCTTTGGTCTCCGCCTCGATCTGGCGGCGCTTCGCTTCCGCGCCCTCGACGATGCGCTCGGCTTCGCTGCGTGCTCGTGCGAGAGTTTCCTTCTGCTCCGCCTCAAGGCGGGCGCGGCGCTGCGTCCACTCTTCGTACTCGCGATTCTGGCGGGTTTCGAGTTCGTGTGCGTTCTGCTCCGCTACCGAGACGATTTCGGCGGCCTCTGCCTGCGCTTCTGCGCGCGTTTCGGCCGCCTCATCCGCGGCGAGCCGGAGCATCCGCGCGATACGGTCACTGACGTCCGCAGCGGTCGTCGGAGTCGACGAGAGCTGCTCGATCTCCTCACGCATGGACTGGATCTCGGAGCGTGCCTCATCCAACTGGTCAGCCAGGTCGTTCGCCTGCGCAGCGATAGCATCACGATCCGCCGCAGTGACACGAATTTCCGCGTCGAGCCTGCTGAGCTGTTCGTGCACTTCCGTGCGGTCGTAACCGCGCATCGCGATGCTGAACATCGTGCTTTGGGGTGTCCCGTCGGTCAATCGCGCCATCTGAATCAGCCTTATCGTGCGAGTGAGCTGTGGTGGTCGGCTGACCACTCTGTCCTGATGGCAACAGTGTGCACGCCAAACGGGAGATTAATGGTTCGGCACGCCGGAAGCAGGCTCTACAAGTTCCACGAGAATTCCGCCCGCGTCCTTAGGGTGCAGGAAATTGATTCGTGAGTCGGCGGTGCCGCGGCGCGGCTCGTCGTACAGGAGACGGATACCCTGGCTGCGGAAGTGCGCTGCGGCCGCGTCGAGATCAGTTACCCGATAGGCGAGTTGCTGCATCCCCGGGCCGTTGCGATCGAGGAAACGCTGAATGGTGGACTCGGCTGTCAGGGGGGCGAGCAGCTGGATGGCGGTGGTCGCGCTCTCCGCCTGGCCTGATTGCCCTGCGGGAACCAGCATCGCTTCTTCGACGCCTTGTTCCGCGTTGGTTTCGCGATGCGCGACCACCAGCCCGAATGCGGTGCTGTACCAGGCGATCGCGGCATCGAGGTCCGCGACCGCCACGCCGACGTGGTCAATCTGCGTGATCAATGTGGAGATGTCGGTAGACGTCATAGCAGTAAAGGTAGCGTCCGTGCGTGTAGCGACAGTCGGCAGGACAGTGCGTCAGCCCGGATGTAGCAGTGCGACGTGCAGGTAACCTGGTCCTGTTAGTCCCAGTCCGCTGTGCTGGGATCGGCGCACAAACGGAGGTTCACATGACGTCGTCGGTCATCGTGTCGGGAGCCCGCACGCCAATTGGCCGTCTGCTCGGGTCGCTGAAAGGTCTGTCCGCTGCGGATCTTGGTGGCATTGCGATCAAAGGTGCAATCGAGAAGGCAGGCATCGCGCCGGAGGCAGTGCAATATGTGATCCTCGGGCATGTACTGCAGGCAGGCGCAGGCCAGATCCCCGCGCGCCAGGCGGCTGCTGCTGCAGGGATTCCGATGACTGTTCCGTCGACGAACATCAACAAGGTGTGCTTGTCCGGGCTCAATTCCATCGCGGTCGCGGATCAGATGATCCGTGCCGGCGAAGCTGACGTCGTCATCGCGGGCGGTATGGAGTCAATGAGTCAGGCCCCGCACCTGTTGCTGAATAGCCGCGAGGGTACGAAGTACGGCGACACGACGCTCGTGGATCACATGGCTTTTGACGGTCTCCGTGACGTGTTCACACAGGAGGCTATGGGGGCGCTCACGGAGAAGCGCAACGACACCGATGCCGTCAGCCGTGAAGAACAAGATGAGTTTGCCGCAGCGTCACACCAGCGTGCAGCGCGGGCGTGGAAAGACGGTCTGTACGACGACGAAGTGGTCCCTGTTGCTGTCCCGCAGCGGAAGGGCGATCCGGTCGAGTTCCGTGCGGATGAGGGTGTGCGCGGTGATACGACGGCGGAATCCCTCGGACGGTTGCGCCCGGCCTTCCGCAAGGGCGGCACCGTGACGGCCGGTAACGCCTCACAGATCTCCGACGGTGCGGCGGCGCTTGTGGTCATGAGCCGCGCAAAGGCGGAGGCGCTCGGCGTTGACTGGCTGGCGGAAATTGGCCCGCATGGGATGTCTGCCGGCCCGGATTCGACGCTGCAGTCTCAGCCTTCGATGTCCATCCGCAACGCGTGTCAAAAGGTGGGGCTGAGTCCGTCTGAACTCGACCTTGTCGAAATCAACGAGGCCTTCGCGGCCGTCGGCATCGTGTCGGCACGCGAACTCGGTATCGGTGCGGACCGGGTCAATGTGAATGGCGGCGCGATCGCGCTGGGGCACCCGCTGGGAATGTCGGGGGCGCGCATTGTGCTGCATCTCGCACTGGAGCTGCGGCGGCGCGGCGGCGGTACCGGAGCTGCTGGTCTGTGTGGTGGTGGCGGTCAGGGTGATGCGCTGATCGTCCGCGTCCCCACGCGCTAGTACGACGGAGTGTAGTACTGGCGGGGGTGATGAGGCAGAATGGCACCCATGCGTGACTTCCTCGACCTCAGTACCTCCGCCAAGCGTTTCCGCTTCGTCGCGGTATTTGAAGCCTTCACCTGGGTGGGCTTGCTTATCGGAATGTTCTTCAAGTACGTCCCTCAAACCTCCGAGATCGGTGTCAAGATCTTCGGGCCCCTCCACGGCATCGCCTTCGTGGTGTTCATCGTTGTCGCGCTTGCGACTGCCCGGGAACTCAAGTGGACATGGGGAGTGACGGCCCTAGCGCTGCTTTCCAGCATTCCGCCGATCGGAACCGTGGTTTTCGAGTGGTGGGCGGTTCGCAAGGGACACCTCGCGGAGCTTTCAGCGCGTTACCTGCGGCCAGACACCCCGGAAGCCGTACCGGTTACCCGATAAGCTGGCGTAGTCGGCAGACTTCCCGGTCCAAGCGGCGAAGGAGGACATCATGCTTGTTGCTTTCAGCGTCAGCCCGATGGCCGGGGACGAAACCGGCGGCGTGGGCGAAGCGGTAGCTGCGGCGATCCGAGTCGTCCGCGAATCGGGGCTTCCGCATGAGACGACATCCATGTTCACCACGATCGAAGGCGAATGGGATGAGGTGATGGCGGTGGTGAAGCGGGCCTGCGAGGCAGTCGCGCGCAGCTCACCCCGCACTAGCCTGGTTCTCAAGGCCGACATCCGGCCAGGCTTCACCAACCAGCTGCACGCCAAGGTGCAGCGTGTCGATTCCCTGCTGACGGACCAGTCCGAGCAGCCCTGGCAGCCGACCTAGCCTGAGCCGTACAGCCGGGCCGGGCGTGACACGTCGCGAATCCATGCCAAACTAGTGGCGTGACTCGACCAGGACCACAATCAGCGTCGCCCGCGGGCCGCGCTGGATCGTTCCCAAGTTCACTTGCAGGTGCCGTCGATCTCTCCGCCCTGAAGGAGCGTGCCACGCAGCCGCCTGCGCAAGCAGCCCCACCGCCGCAGGGCGGACCCGGCGGCCCCGCCCCGCAGACGGGCCGTTCGGCTGTCGTCGACGTGACCGAACAGAGCTTCGAAACCGACGTCCTTGAACGCTCTAACAGGGTGCTCGTTGTCGTCGATCTGTGGGCCACGTGGTGTGAGCCCTGCAAACAGCTCTCGCCGGTGCTCGAGAAGCTGGCGAGTGAGGCCGGTGGCAAGTGGGTGCTGGCAAAAGTCGACGTCGACCAGAATCCGCGTATCGCGCAGGCATTCGGAGTCCAGTCCATTCCTACCGTCGTGGCGATCGCGGCGGGCCAGCCCCTGCACGCGTTCGCTGGGGTGCAGTCGGAGGCGCAGATTCGCCAATGGCTCGATGAGTTGCTGGGCGCTGTCGAGGGGAAACTTCCGGGTGAGCCAGTGGACGACGGCCAGGAGCCTGTCGAACCCCCGCGTGACCCGCGCATCGTAGCCGCCGAGGATGCACTGCAGGATGGCGATTTCGCGGCCGCCGAGGAAGCGTATGCGCGGATCCTGAATGATGAGCCGAAGAACGCTGAAGCGAAGGCAGGCGTGAATCACGCCCGATTCCTGTCGCGCGTTCAGTCGCTCACTCCCGATGTGGTGGCGACTGCCGATGCGAATCCCAGCGATGTGGACGCTCAGCTCGCTGCCGCGGACTTTGAGGTGGTGAGCCGCCAGCAGGACCGTGCTTTCGCCCGCCTCATCGACGTCGTGAAGACGACAGCCGGTGATGACCGGGCTCGTGCCCGAGAGCGCCTGCTCTCGCTTCTGGAATTGTTCGATCCGGCCGACCCGCTCGTCCTGTCCGCGCGACGCAACTTGGCTGCCGCGCTGTACTAGTGCATTCAGCAGGCGTCCGGGCCGCCGGTGAGCCCGCTGCGGTACGCGTCGACACGGGCGAAGGCGCTGCGTAGCGGCTCAGCGCTACCGTCGCTTGCGATCAGATCCCCTGTCACGAGTTCGCTGAGTGCTTCGTCGAGATCCCCGGGGGACAGGAAGATACGGCCCGAGTCAGTCTGGGCGGTGGACCGTGCCCACGCGCCGGTGTAGCACGCGGCAGCCCATGCGGCTTCTGCTCCGTCGAGCGGAAGTCCTGCGTCGTCCCGCAACGCGAGGGCGAGCCGCGACGCGACGATGCCGAACGCGCTGAAATCACCCCGAACGGCTGCCGGGAAGGGGCCCGGCGAGCGCTCGACACGCCCGCGGCTGGCTAGTTCATGCAGGCTAATAGCGAGCGACCGTGTGTCGCGGCAGTACTTCGCGGGGATAGCCGGGCCAGCAGAGCGCTCCTCCGCGCCGCAAAAGGCCCCTCCGGACTCACTTAACACCACGGGCGTCGCCTGCGTGCCGAATGCTGCAGCGAATGACTCGGCGACGAGGCTGACGGTGCCCTGGTTCACGGGGAGTTCACCAGTGTCGTGTGGTCCGGCGAAATCCTGGACAACTGGCGATCGCGCGTGCAGTTCGGTGCCGTCAAGGGCTGCGCAGCGCGGCGCGCCTTCGGTGAAGCCCAGTTGTAGCGCTGTCACTCTGTCGAGTCCGGAACCGTGCCCCGAGGCGAACGCGGTGACATCGTGGTCTCGGATGGCCACCATTGCGGCCAGCACGGACCTGATGCCGTCCGTTGTACTGAGCGTGAAGCGGGGCGACGCGCCCTCAGCAACGTGCCGCAGATATACGCCCGCATAGCAGTCGGCTTGCTGTTCCCACAGCAGCAATGCGTCACCGGTGAGGCCGGCCGGGTCGTGCGAGGCGTGTGTATGGAAAGAGACCGCGTGCCCGAATTCATGCGCCATAACGGTGGCAATCCCGATGTCACCGAAATGCTCAGCGACGTAGGGCAGGAGGATGTCGCGGTCCCAGCCGATTGAGTTGTCTTCAGGACAGTACGCGGCGTTCTCAAGTCCGGCGGTTGTCGCGTGGCAAAACACTCCGGCATCGCGGACATCTGCGGTCGCGTCCCACGAAAGTAAACGACTGACCTCACTGAACGGCCGATCGGCCACAAGGCGGATGTTCTCCCGCCAGAACTCATTAAGGTCACTAATCGCGTGCAGAGCGACGGTATCCGGCTGGGACGTCGCGCCACCGTATGCGCGGGCCGTTGGTGGCGGCGCATCTTCCCGCACGCCGCTGGGGCCGTCACGGACCTCAAGCCCCGCGATTGTCTCGCTCGCCTCACCGCCAGTCGGCGCGCAACCCGTGAGTAGCACGCTTCCGGCGGCAAACAGCACACCCAGCTGCTGCAACCGGGCCGTCATGCGGGCTCGAGCCACAGTGCGGTGAGCGGCGGCAGGTCAAGGACGGCTGACGTGTGGCGGCCATGCCAGGGAGTACGGCTGACGCTAACGAGGCTCTCCCCAACGTGCGCGGGGCCCCCGAATTCCGGAGCGTCCGAGTTGAGCAGGACGCGCCACGGGCCTGGCTGGGGCAGTCCCAACCGATAGGCGGTGTGCCGCTCCGTGGCGAAGTTCACTACACAAACCAGCATGTGAGCACCGCTTATCCGGTGAAACGAGACGACGCTGTTGGCGGCATCGCTAGACGAAACCCAGGAGAAGCCTTCCGGTGCGCCGTCGAGTTCCGAGAGTTCGGGGCGGGTGCGGCAAAGGCGGTTGAGTTCCCGAACTAGGGTGGCTATCCCTGCGTGGGCGTGCCCGGCTGCGGTGTTCGAGCGTGTCTCGAACCAGTCGAGACCACGGGTTTCGCTCCACTCCCTACTTTGGCCAAACTCTTGCCCCATGAAGAGTAACTTCTTGCCGGGATGGGCCCACATGTAGCTCAGCAGCGCGCGTACACCGGCGCATCGCTGCTCGGTGTTTCCGGGCATCCGCGTCCACAGCGTTCCCTTGCCGTGGACGACCTCGTCATGGCTGATGGGCAGCACATAGTGCTCATTCCAGGCGTAGAGCAAGGAGTAGGTCAGTTCGCTATGGTGCAGCCTTCGCTCGTCAAAATCTCTTGACGCGTAGCGCAACACATCATTCATCCACCGGAGATTCCATTTGAAGGTGAACCCCAGACCACCCAGGGCGACAGCCCTGGTCACTCCCGGCCACGTCGTGGAGTCCTCGGCGATTGTAATCGCGCCCGGGCAATGCTGGTCGATCATCGCCGTCAACTGCTGCAGAAAAGCGGCTGCTTCAAGGTTCTCCCGACCGCCGAGTTCGTTGGGGTGCCACTCGCCAGGCGGCCGCGCATAGTCGAGGTACAGCATGGAGGCGACCGCGTCGACACGCAGCCCATCAATATGAAACTCATTGAGCCAGTACAGTGCGCTTGCAGCGAGGAAGTTTCTGACTTCGGGCTTGCCCCAGTCGAAAATGTAGGTGCCCCATTCGGGCTGCTCGCCGCGCTGGGGATCGGGATGCTCATACAGGCAGCTTCCGTCAAAGCGGCCAAGCGACCACTCGTCGCGCGGGAAGTGCGCTGGCACCCAGTCAAGAATGACGCCTATGCCCGCACGATGGCACTGGTCGATCAGATATTTCAGGTCGTCGGGTGACCCGTACCGGGCGGTGGGCGCGTAGTACGACGTCACTTGGTAACCCCAGGATCCGCCGAACGGGTGCTCAGTGAGCGGCAGGAACTCGATATGGGTAAATCCCGCGTCGAGCACATACGGAATCAGTTCCCGAGCGAGATCCCGATAACCCATGGCGCGGCCGCCGGGGGATTTCCGCCACGATCCGGCGTGCACCTCATAGATACTCAGCGGCTGCTGACGCGCGGCGGCGCCGGTAATACCTGCGGCTGAATCGCGTTCTCCGCCCCGTCGCCGCGACTGCATCCAGATCGAGTCCGCCCACGTGTAGCGGGCTCCTCCTGTGTCGGCTGGTTCGATGCGTGACGCGGTAGCTGGCGGCAGTTCGGCGGCACGGGCCATGGGATCAGCTTTGTCGGTGACGCGACCGCTGGCACTGTGGACGCGGAATTTGTACAGCTGCCCCGGGGTGGCGCCAGGGACGAACACCTCCCACACACCAGCGTCGAGGAGGCGCATGGGGAATGCGCGGCCAGACCAGCGATCGAAATCGCCGGTCACAGTCACGCCTTCGGCGTGTGGCGCCCATACGGCGAAACGTACTCCGGTCATCTCGCCGTGTTGCATGGGGTGTGCGCCGAGGATTTCCCACAAGCGTGGATGAACGCCTTCGGCGAAAAGTGCAAGATCGGCGTGACCCAGGGTGGGCGGCGTGCGGTATCCATCGGGAGAGCGGTGTTCCCCATCGGCGTAACGTGCCACAACGGTGTAGGTGCGCAGTTCCGGACCGCCGTGCTGCGCTCCGGGGAGCACAGTGCCGAAGAGGCCGTCCGCAATTGGCGTCAGAGCCAGACCATCAATGGGGAATCCGGGACCCTCAAGCGATACAGCTGACGCGTAGGGGCGCAACACACGGAGCGTTACCCCCTCCGCTGTCTGATGCGAACCGAGGAGCGTGTGGGGATCGCTGTGGCGGCCGGTGAGCAGCTTTTCGAGCTCGAAGGCAGGCAGCGCAGCGGAGTTTCCGGGACCGGACACCTCGCTGTGGCACATAGGGAAATCTTGCCAGCAACACGGCAACGACGCCGGCCCGGGAGCGAACGAGTCCGACACGCGTGACCCTCGCCGCGACGGACGGCGTGCAGTGCGCAAAGATGGATGGCGTGCATGAACCTAATCCGGATCTGCTAATCGAATTTGACGACGTTTTTCTCCGGCGCGGCCGCAACACCCTGGTTGGCCCGCTGAATTGGCGCGTGGGGCCTGGCGAGCGGTGGGTGATCCTCGGGCCGAACGGTGCCGGGAAGACTTCCCTGCTGCGAATCGCTGCGGCGGAACTCCATCCCACCTCTGGACGCGCGAATATTCTCGGTGAGATGCTCGGCCGCACCGATGTGAGCGAGCTGCGCCCGCGCATCGGATTGTCTTCCGCAGCGATAGCCCAGCGAGTGCCCTCGGGTGAGCGGGTCGCTGACCTGGTCGTATCGGCGGGATACGCAGTGCTTGGCCGCTGGCGCGAAGACTACGACGAGATCGATCATGATCGTGCGCGTGAAATGCTCAAGGCGGTGGGTGCTGACCATCTTGTGGACCGCCAGTACGGAACCCTTTCCGAAGGGGAGAGGAAACGAGTGCTCATCGCGCGTTCCCTCATGACTGATCCGGAACTCCTGCTGCTGGACGAACCGGCGGCAGGGCTCGATCTCGGCGGCCGCGAGGATCTTGTCGCCCGGTTAGCAGAATTAGCCGCCGACGACATGTCGCCCGGCATTGTGCTCATCACCCACCACGTCGAAGAGGTGCCGCAAGGCTTCACGCATGTGCTCATGTTGCGCGAGGGCGAGGCGGTTGCGCAGGGACCACTCGGTGAGGTTATGACGGCGGAAAATCTCTCAGCGACGTTTGGACAGCCGATCGCGCTTGCGGCAGAGGATGGGCGATACTTCGCGCGCCGCGATCGAGGCTGAGTGTGTACCTGGGCGGTCATCTTCGTTTTCGGTTCTGCGACGGGGTAGCCTGCCTGCATGGCTGAATTTGTCACGCTTGACGTTGCTGATGGCATCGGAACAATCCGGCTGAACCGGCCGCCCATGAATGCGCTGAACCGGCAAGTGCAGAGCGAGTTGATCGAGGTCGCGCAGGAGGCGTCCCGGCGTTCTGATGTCAAGGCAGTGATCGTTTTCGGCGGTGAGAAGGTCTTCGCCGCCGGTGCGGACGTCAAGGAAATGGCCGCCATGTCGTACCAGGAGATGTCTGAGGCGATCGCGGGATTGCAGGCTGGCCTCAGCGCGGTCGCTATGATCCCAAAGCCGACGGTCGCGGCGATCACAGGTTACGCACTAGGCGGTGGCCTAGAGGTCGCACTCGGTGCTGACCGCCGAATCGCTGGTGACAATGCGAAGCTGGGCGTGCCAGAAATCTTGCTCGGCGTCATCCCCGGTGGCGGCGGCACGCAGCGGCTTGCGCGGCTCGTGGGCCCGTCGCGCGCGAAGGATATGGTGTTTACGGGCCGTTTCGTCGGCGCAGAGGAAGCCCTGTCCATCGGGCTTGTCGACGAGGTCGTCGCGCCGGATGAGGTGTACAACGCGGCGCTGGCGTGGGCGTCGCAGTTTGCTCGCGGAGCATCGCGTGCGCTCGCTGCAGCGAAAGCCGCGATCGATCAGGGGCTCGATACTGATCTCGACACCGGCCTGGCTATAGAGCGCCACTTGTTTGCGGGGCTCTTCGCGACCGACGACCGCACAATCGGTATGAAATCATTCATCGATAACGGGCCCGGCAAAGCCGAGTTCACCGGCCAGTGAGCCAGCGTATTCCCGACCGACGGACTGACAGGACCAGCAGAAACTCATGACGATGATGTCAAGCGACGCAGATCAGACCAGCCCTGCGAACGAACCGCAGAACAATGGGCCCGCCGGGGATCCGGCACCCCGGCCGCGCGCAACGGCCGAGGAGGTCGCCGCGGCGTTCGAGGACACGAAGCTCGCGCAGGTCCTATACCACGATTGGGAAGCGGAGACCTACGACGACAAATGGTCAATTTCGTACGACGAGCGCTGCATCGACTATGCCCGAGGCCGCTTCGATGCCATCGCGGGGGACGCGGATGATGTGTCGCTGCCCTACGAGCGAGCGCTTGAGCTTGGTTGTGGCACCGGCTTCTTCCTGCTGAATCTCATGCAGGCGGGAATTGCGAAGACCGGTTCGGTGACCGACCTGTCACCCGGCATGGTGCAGGTTGCGCTGCGCAACGCCGAGAACCTGGGCCTCACGGTTGACGGGCGGGTTGCTGATGCGGAAGGGATCCCGTACGAGGACGATACTTTCGACCTCGTGGTGGGCCACGCAGTCCTCCACCACATCCCCGACGTGGGGAAGGCGCTGGCGGAGGTGCTGCGCGTCTTGAAGCCAGGCGGACGGTTCATCTTCGCGGGCGAGCCCACCACGATCGGCAACCTGTATGCGCGCAAGCTCGGGCAGCTGACGTGGTTTGCGACGACGAACGTCACGCGGCTGTCTATCCTGCGGAGCTGGCGCCGCCCGCAACAGGAACTGGACGAGTCGTCTCGCGCAGCTGCACTTGAGGCCGTCGTCGATCTGCACACCTTTGATCCTGCCGCGCTGGAGGAGCTGGCGGCCGACGCCGGCGCAGTTGATGTCCGCGTGCGGACTGAGGAGTTCGCGGCAGCGCTGCTCGGCTGGCCCATTCGCACGTTCGAGGCTGCGGTGCCCGAAGAGAAGCTGACCGTGGCGTGGCGTCTGTTCGCGTTCCAGGCATGGAAGAAACTCAGCTGGCTCGACGAGACTGTGCTGCGCCGGGTCGTTCCCAAAAAGTTCTTCTACAACGCGATGATCACCGGCGTGAAGCCGGCCCGCTAGCTTTATACGCTGGCGGTGGCATACGAATTTAGCCTCGGTGACATCGCTTTTCTGAAATCCGGGGAGGGCGCCGACGCGCTGGACGCCGCTTCGGATCTGTTGTTGACCGAACGAAGCCTGATCAGCGAAATCGATGGACTGCGTCGGCGCTGGCCACAGTTCGCGGCTGCGGTCGCGGAAACAGTGCGGTTGCGCCGCAAAGCGGCGGCAAAGCTGCCCGGTGCGCACGACTGGTTGTTCACTGACGACGCTGCGCAGCAGGCCACACCAACCCTGGTGGGCAAGCACCGCGCACAGCGGCTCAGGGGACGCGCTATACATGACGTGACGTGCTCGATCGGTGCGGACCTGTATGAGCTCGCGAAGACTGCGTCGGTCGCGGTGGGCAGCGACCTCGACCCAGTCAGGCTGGCCATGGCCGCTGCGAATGTTCCGGGTGCCGCGGTGGCCCGTGCCGACGCGTTGCGGCCGTGCACACGGGATGCAGTGCTCGTCGCGGACCCGGCGCGGCGCACCGGTGCGCGGCGCACGAGCGATCCATCGGCGCTGCAGCCGCCGCTGCCCAGCCTGCTCAGCGCTTACAAGGGCCGCGATTTCGTGATCAAATGCGCACCCGGGCTGGATTACCGTGAGCTCAACTGGGAGGGCGAGACGGAAATCGTGTCCCTTGACGGGGGAGTGCGTGAATGCACATTGTGGTCGCCCGGGGTCACGGAACTCCACAGTCAGACGCGCGCCACAGTGCTCAACAGTGACGGTTCTTCCTGGAGCATCTCCAGCATGGACCCCTGTGTCGCTGCGCAGCGGGCGCCAGGCAGGTTCATCATCGACCCCGATGGCGCCGTTGTGCGCGCCGGACTGGTGCGCCACTACGCCGCGCGTCACGGGCTGTGGCAGCTCGACCCGCACATCGCCTATCTCACGGGGGATGTGCTTCCGCCCGGGACCCGGGGCCACGAAATCCTCGCGACAGCTCCACTGCGGGAGAAGCAGATCCGGCGGGAGCTTGCGGCCCGGGAATGCGGAAGTCTGGAAATTCTGGTTCGTGGTGTGAACCTTGATCCCGACGCGTTCCGGAAGCGGCTGAAGCTTCGCGGCCCCCGCGCATTGAGCATGGTTGTCACGCGGATCGGCGAGCGCGCCGCAGCGTTCATTTGTCTACCGCATGCGCCAAGCGCAGGCGCGCGCTGAGCGCGCGGGAAGATCACGAAATCCGGAACTCTCTGCGCTAGCCGGCAAGGCATGCCACTCTCGATATGAAGCTGATGGGAGGTCCGGATGCGAATTGGGGTTCCCCGAGAAATCAAGAGCGGCGAGAACCGCATCGCGCTGACACCGTCGGCTGTGCATGACCTTCGAGCCGCCGGGCATGATGTTTTCGTCGAGGCCGGCGCAGGTGCAGGGTCGTCGTTCGCTGATTCAGATTTCCGGGCTGTCGGTGCACGCATTGTGGATGCAGCAGCGGCGTGGAACGATTGTGAACTCGTTGTGAAGGTCAAAGAACCGCAGCCAGCGGAGTACGCATTCCTGCGCGAGGATCTGACCTTGTTCACCTATCTGCATCTCGCCGCGTCGCCGGAATGCACCCAAGCTCTCGTGAAGAGCGGTGTCACAGCCATCGGATACGAGACAGTCGAACTGCCGGACGGATCGCTGCCGCTGCTCACACCCATGAGTGAGATCGCAGGTCGCCTTGCGAGCCAGGTCGGTGCGTGGGCGCTGCAGGCGGCAAGCGGCGGCCGCGGTGTGCTGTTCGGCGGAATCGCCGGTGTCGAGCCAGCACGGGTCGTTGTGATCGGGGCTGGCAATGCAGGAACGCACGCCATCGATGTCGCGGTCGGTATGGGCGCTGAAGTGACAGCATTCGACAAGAACCCGGCGCGCCTGCGGCATCTGCTCGAGCGATACGGAAACCGCGTGCGGACCTTGATGGCTACGACGACGGTGCTTGAGGCCGCAGTGATCGCGGCTGATCTGGTGATTGGCGCAGTGCTAGTCCCTGGTGCCCGGGCCCCCCGCTTGGTCACCAATGAGCAGGTGAGCCGGATGAAGCGGGGCAGTGTGCTCGTGGATATCGCGATCGACCAGGGCGGCTGTTTCGAAGATTCACGGCCCACTACCCATGACAAGCCGACGTATCCGGTGTACAGCTCAGTCTTCTACGCAGTAACCAACATGCCTGCGGCGGTGCCGCGTACGTCCACGTCAGCGCTCGTGCACGCGACGCTCCCGTACATCCACAGGATTGCGCGAAGCGGCTGGGAGGCGGGGATCAAAGCTGACGGTGCGCTGGCTCTCGGCGTCAACGTGGCGGCGGGTGCGGTTACCGAGGAACCTGTGGCGCGCACACACGGCCTTCCCTATACACCGATCGCGGACGTCATCTCGTAGGCTAGACCGTCATGACGAGTATGTGGGGTTCGCCGTACCGATCGCGGTGGGTTGCGCGGAGCCGGGGCGGTGACGACTCGGGACAGGTGCGATTTCTCTCTTTGGCGTCGTTGCGCTGGGTGATTCGGAATAAGGCGTACACGCCGTGGTATTTGGTGCGTTACTACCGTTTGCTGAAATTCAGGCTCGCCAACCCGCATGTCATTCTGCGGGGCATGGTGTTTCTCGGTAAGAACGTCGAGATTCATGCCACGCCGGGCCTCGGGCGGCTCGAGATCGGCCGCTGGGTGCATATCGGTGATGGCAACGCTATCCGCTGTCACGAAGGCTCGTTGCGAATCGGCGACAAAGTCGTATTCGGCCGTCAGAACGTCGTGAACGCCTATCTCGATATCGAGTTTGGTGACGCCGCGCTGATCGCCGACTGGTGCTACATTTGCGATTTTGACCATGTCATCGACGACATCAACGTGCCGATCAAAGACCAGGGCATAGTCAAAGGCCCCACCCGGATCGGTGCTGACACCTGGATCGCGACGAAGGTCACGGTGCTGCGAAACACCGCGGTGGGCCGCGGTTGTGTGCTCGGCGCGCACGCGGTGGTCAAGGGCATGATCCCGGATTACAGCATTGCGGTCGGAGCGCCCGCCAAGGTCGTCAAGAACCGGAAAGACGCGTGGGAGCGGACTGCAGACGAGCGGCGCAGGCACGAAGCTGCCCTCGCCGACATCGAGCGCAAGAAACTTGGAAAGGTGCGGGACGCTGGCTGACGCTGGTCCCGGTATAGCGAAAGCCGCACCCCCGCGCCGGAATTTCACCGACGCTGCTGGTGCGGCTTTCCTAGTCAGGACACGCGATGACGTTCGTGAGTCTTAGGACTTTGTCTCGCGACCCTTGAATTCGTCCATGCTGTGGTACACACCGAGAACCCGGCCAGCGAGGAAGTCCCACGCCCGGGTAGGAAGCACACCTTTGAGGCCCTTGGACAGCAGTACCGTCTTCGGCAAGAAGATTAGCGGGGTGCCGTCCTTCATTGCCTGCCAGCTCTTGTCCACGACCTCCTGAGGCTTCAGGATTGGGGCCAGCAGCGGGCCCTTCGCGCCTGCGAACATGCCAGTGTCGATGTAGCTGGGGCACACCGTCGTGACCTTGACATGCTTGTGGTTCGCCTGCTCGAGTTCAAGCCGGACCGAATCGCTCCACCCGAGTGCCGCCCACTTCGAGCCGGCATACACCGACATGCGTGGGTTCGCGACGGTACCGGCCGCGCTCGCAAGAGTGATGATCCGGGAATCGTCGTCACGCTCGAGCATCTCGTTGATGAACTCGCGCGTGATGTACATCGGTGCGAGAACGTTGATGTCGATCGTGAACTTGGTGTCCCGAATGTTGTCGTGCTCCCAGAAGTTCTTGCCCCGGACTACACCAGCGTTGTTGATGAGTACGTGCGGCGCGCCGTACTGATCCTTGACTTCCTGGGCAGCTTTGACGATCTGATCGAGATCAGCAACGTCGACGACCTGCGCATGCACTTTGCCGCCGGCTTCTTCAAGCGCGGCCGCGGTCTTCTCTAGTTCGGGGCCGTTGATGTCCCAGACGATGACGAAGCTGGCGCCTTCTTTGACGGCCTTCTCCGCGAACAGCCGTCCCATGCCCATGGCAGCACCCGTGATGAGCACTGTCTTGCCCTTGACTGAAAAACCCATACCGGTCAGCCTATCCCTTGTCTCAGTAAGTGTGTTGGTGACTCCGGGAGGGTGGTTCGGAGTTGCTCAGCGTCCTGGCAGGGGGCGCTCGACTATGGTGGGGCGCCCTAATGTCCGATGTGGACGTTTGCTCGTCGTTTTGTATACCTCGGCTGTCGCAAATGCAACCGTCGCCCAATCGAACTCCTGGGTGAGGCGCTTGCGTGCGGCATCCGCGAGCTGCTGAGTGAGTTCGGGTTCATCGAGCGCGTTGCGGATACAGCTGACCAGACCGGCCACATCGCCAGGAGCAAATGTGCGGCCTGTCACGCCGTCGATAACGGCCTCTCCGAGTCCGCCCGCGGTCGAAGCAATAAGTGGTGCGCCGGCCGCAGCAGCCTCCAGAGCCACGATGCCGAACGGTTCGTACCGGCTGGGCAGCAGAATCGCGTCGGCCTGATATAGCCACGCCAGCAGGTCATCGTGGCCAAGTGACCCGATGAATCTGACTGACCTGCTCACGCGCGCCTCGCGGGCACACTGCTTCAGCCATTCGAGTTGAGTCCCTGAACCCGCGACGGTCAGAGTCGTCCCGGGATGCGTCTTACGCACCTCACGCAGGGCTTTGACCGCATCCTGGATGCCTTTCTCATACTCAAGGCGGCCGGCGTAGAACAGGCGCGGCGGCCCAGTGCGTGGCGCTCTGCGGCGAAACGCCCAGGTTGCGGTGTCGATGCCATTGTGAATTACCGTCACAGGTGAGAGCGCGGGCCCGAATAGGGCGCACACCTCGTCGCGCATCGACCGCGAGCAGGTGATGAGGGCGTCCGCGGCGTTAGCTAACCACCATTCGACCGAGTGCACTTGTTTGTTGATTCGGCCGGAAACCCAGCCACTGTGGCGCCCAGCCTCGGTGGCGTGGATGGTTGCCACGAGCGGCACGCCGAGGTGTTCGGCGAGGGTGATTGCCGGGTGCGCGACGAGCCAGTCATGGGCGTGCACGACATCCGGCCGCCATTCCTCGCTGAGTTGCAGCCCGGCTCGTACCATCGCGTGCCCCATCGCGAGCGTCCAGGCGATCATGTCTTCGCCGAAGATCAAGTGCGGAGGGTCTTCGGCGGCTGCGACAACGCGCACACCGTCGGCCGAGGAGTCGGTGGTGGGGTGGGAGGCAGCGTCGGTGCCTGATGGCTGACGGGCGAGGACGACGACATCATGGCCCGCTTGGGCGAGGTGCACGGCGAGGTTGTGGACGTGCCTTCCGAGCCCGCCAACGATGACGGGCGGATATTCCCACGAAACGATAAGCACTTTCACCGAACAGCCTCGCTTCCCACTCCGAGCAGCCGGCTGTCGAGTGCGGGGAACACGCTGTCCGCCTGGTTCCAGCCGTGAGCGAGCGCACGTGCGCGTCGTTCATCTCCGCTCAGCGCGGCGGCCGCGATCTCACGTGCCGCATGGGCATGTTTGTGTGCCCGGTCGCGGGCATAGCCGACTGCCGAATCCTTGGTCACCATGAACGCCCAATCGCTCGCGAGGCACAGCAGCGCCTCGCGCAGAATCTGGTCGGACACCGCGTCGCGTACGAAGTGGGGGATCTGCTCCCGCCGCTTGCACACGGCGGTAATGGCCAGGTCGGCGACTTCAGCGTTCAGCTGAACGAGATCCTGCACACCATGACCAGCCCACACGCGCCAGTCCTTGCCCGATCCCCACGAGGAGTCGGGTATCGGCGTCGCACTGCCAACATATCCCTGGTTTTTCGCATCCCGAAGGGTACCTACGGTGATGCCAGCTTCAGGCATCCGGCGCAGCACGAGTTCAAGCCAGTCCGGACCCTCATGCCACCAGTGTCCGAATAGTTCGGTGTCAAATGCGGCAACGACGACTGCCGGACGGCCGATCCGGGCGGCCTCCTCGGTAAGCCGGGCGCGCACGGTTGCGATGAAGTCGTCAGCGTGTTCGGAGAGCGCGGCAGCGGCTCGATCTGGGTCGTAGGGGGACTTGCGTTCAGGCGGGGTGTGCTTGCTGGTGACGCGCGCAGGCTTGAGTCCAGTTGCGTGGTGGTAACTGTGAAAGTCGCGATAGTCACGGTGCCCGGGGTAGCCCGACTTGGGTGACCACACGCGATAGCTGACACTGAGGTCACGCCCGAATGCGACCACATTGGACGCGCCAACGGGGCGTCCGAGGCTCGTATCGCCGCGGAGGCTGGGGCCGTCGACGAGAAAATGCGTGACGCCGCTTTGCTGGTAGAGCGTTTCCAGCCCGGGTGTGTACGCGCACTCCGGTGCCCAGATTCCGGTGGGACGCTGGCCAAACCGCTGCTTCGCGTCGGCGAGTCCCTGTTGCAGCGCGAATGCCCGCAGGTTGGGATCGAGGAGCGGTTGAAAGGGGTGCGTGAGCGGGCCGCCGAGCAGTTCGACCGCGCCGGAATCGCTGAGCGCTCTGATGAGGCCCGCGCCCCCGTGCCGCCAATGTTGTTCGAAGTCCGCCAGCGCCGCCGCAGAGGCACGGTGTTCACGGGCGCCCAGCTCGCGCAGCGCTGCGGGTGCGGTCGCAGCGCTGCCGGACTGGCCTCGGCGCGGTGTGAGCGCTGCTTCATGGCTGCGCAACTGCCAATTACCGAGCCAGTCGTGCATCCCTGCCACCGTGTAGGGATCATCGAGTTGCGCGGCGAGTACGGGGGTTACGCCGAGTGTTAGGAGGTTTTCGCGCCCTTCCTCCGCGAGGCGGCGCAGCACACGCAAGACCGGCTGGTAAGTCGCGGCCCACGACTGATACAGCCACTCTTCACCGACCGGCCAGCGGCCATGGTGGGCAAGCCACGGCAGGTGGCTGTGGAGGACGAGACAGAACATTCCAGGTGCCGAGTCAGTATGTCGTGCGGTCACCGTGAGCGAATTCACAATGCCTCGCTGATTCACGCTTTGACGGCAATGGCAACGAGATCAAGACTCGCATCAATGCCGGCTTCGTCGATGATGAAATCGTGCGCCGTGACGCCTGCGACGTCGGCGCTCAGCTCTGGCGGCCACGGGTCACCGGCGAGCGCATGTTTGAGTTGCTCGTCGATGAGTGAGCCACCGTACCGGGCGTCGAGTTCCTTGAGCCGGTGTCCGTGGTGGACCCCTGTCATCACGTCGACGCGGAGGGCCCCATCGGTGAGAAGTTCGGTGAGTTCGGCGGCGTTGAGTTCGCGGGTATGGAAGGGGTTCAGCGGAGTGTCACGACCAGGCGAGAACGTGATCCGATTTGGTGTCGAGATCAGTAGTTGGCCGCCAGGGCGAAGCACTCGGTGGCACTCCTTGATGAACTGCAACTGGTCCCAAAGATGTTCGATCACCTGGAAATTCACGACGACATCAACGGATGCGTCAGCGAGTGGGAGTGCGGCGAGGTTCGACCGCACGGTAGTGATCTCCGGGTATCGGCGACTGGCATGTTCGGCTGCTTGCTGGTCGTAGTCGAGACCGATCACAGCGCTCGCGGTGCTCGCGAGAAGTGCGGCGCCGTAACCTTCCCCGAAACCCGCGTCGACGACTACCTTGCCGGTGCAGCGTGCGAGCATATCGAGATAGACGATTTCGTGACGGCGGAACCAGTAGTTCTCCTCCGCGATTCCGGGGACCGTCCGCTCGCCAGTGAGTGGCAGATGCCCGTCAGTAGAACTGGTTTCAAAGCCGCTTACATGCGTGCCAGTTGCTGTGCCGGTGAATTCAGTCACCAAGGCAGCCTACGACCATAGTGGGCGAACTCCAGAATTCTGGGGCATCTTCGCGAAGCCGGTACTGCCATGTTCGTAAGCAATAGAGTATGTTCACCTTGATACTTGCACATAAGTTACTCGCCGGTAACATAGGTGTGGGTAGTGGTCCTCGTTTGACGCGAAGGCCGAAGAGTTACCGGAACCGGAATATCCACCACTCGCAGGAGGTCAAGTAAGACCCATGACAAATGTAGTCGTCTTGATCAAGCAGGTCCCTGACACCTGGTCAGAGCGCAAATTGAGGGAAGATGATTTCACCCTCGACCGCGATTCCGCAGATCCCGTACTCGACGAGATCAACGAGCGCGCGGTTGAAGAGGCGCTGCTCATCAAGGAGAAGCACGGCGGTGAGGTCACCGTGGTCTGTGCAGGTCCGGATCGGGCAACCGACGCGATCCGCAAGGCTCTCTCTATGGGTGCGGACAAGGCCATTCACATCAACGATCCCGCGCTGCATGGCTCCGACGCAGTACAGACTGCGTACATCCTCGCTGCGGCGCTCGGCACCGTTG
Organism: Hoyosella sp. YIM 151337; assembly: GCF_026041215.1. Lineage (GTDB taxonomy): Bacteria > Actinomycetota > Actinomycetes > Mycobacteriales > Mycobacteriaceae > Hoyosella. Next base: position 185,311 of record NZ_JAPEIQ010000028.1, on the reverse strand, counting down.
AGGGCACCGAGCTCGTGATCACCGGCAATGAGGCCACAGACGGCCGCGTGGGCGCAGTCCCCGCGATGATCTCCTACTACCTCGGAATTCCGCAGCTGACGCATGTGCGCAAGCTCGAAATCGAGGGCGATAAGGCCACCGCTGAGCGTGAGACCGACGAAGGTGTGTTCACCCTCGAGGCGCCGCTCCCGGCCATCGTGAGCGTCAACGAGAAGATCAACGAGCCACGCTTCCCGTCCTTCAAGGGCATCATGGCCGCGAAGAAGAAGCCGATCGAAACCCTCACCCTGGCGGATCTGGGTGTTGAGGCCGACGTCGCGGGTGTCTCGAACGCAGCGACCACGGTGACAGGTGCGACACCGAAACCGCCGCGTACCGCTGGTGAGAAGGTTGCCGACGAAGGCGACGGCGGCAATGCGATCGCCAAGTACCTCATCGCGCAGAAGATCGTCTGATCTCTGACCCTCAATCACCAGACAGCACCAATAAGGAGTTGTAACCAATGGCAGAAGTACTTGTGCTGGTAGAGCACGCTGAGGGTGCACTGAAGAAGGTCACCAGCGAGCTCCTCACCGCTGCTCGCCGTCTCGGCGAGCCGTCCGCCGTCGTCACCGCTGCGCCTGGCGGTGCGGCCGCGCTTATCGACGATCTCAAGGCCGCTGGTGCCGAAAAGATCTACGTCGCGGAATCCGATGACATCGAAAGCGTCCTCATCACCCCGAAGGTCGACGTTCTCGCTGCCCTCGTCGAGCAGGCGTCGCCGGCTGCCGTCATCACCGCCGCGACGATTGAAGGCAAGGAAGTATCCGGCCGGCTCGCTGCTCAGCTTGACGGCGCGCTGCTCGCCGACGTCACGGACGTCCAGGCAGATGGCACCGCCTTGCATTCAGTCTTCGGTGGTGCGTGGAATGTCGACGCCAAGGCTGCGGAAGGGCGGTTGCCCGTCATCAGCGTGCGGCCCGGTGCGGTCGAAGCCGAGGCGCAGGCCGGCGCGGGCGAGCAGGTCACCGTTGAGGTTCCCGCTCAGGAAGAAGCTGTCGCCCGCATCACCAAGCGCGACCCGGTCGTCGCGGGTGACCGTCCGGAACTGACGGAAGCCACCATCGTGGTCTCCGGCGGACGTGGTGTCGGCAGCGCCGAGAAGTTCTCGGTCGTCGAAGAACTCGCCGACTCGCTCGGAGCAGCTGTCGGTGCTTCCCGCGCCGCGGTGGACTCGGGCTACTACCCGGGGCAGTTCCAGGTCGGTCAGACGGGTAAGACGGTCTCTCCGAATCTGTACGTTGCGCTCGGCATTTCTGGCGCTATCCAGCACCGGGCCGGCATGCAGACGTCGAAGACGATCATCGCCGTGAACAAGGACGAAGAGGCTCCGATCTTCGAAATCGCGGATTACGGCATCGTCGGCGACCTCTTCAATGTCGCTCCGCAGCTCACGGAAGCGATCAAAAAGCACAAGGGCTGAAAGCACGGCTGAATGCGCTGCATTCGGCCCGGCTCACTCAGTCAGACGGGGCTCCGGCTATCTGCCGGGGCCCCGTTGGTGTATCGGCAGCCAGTTCGCCCGGTGTTCATGTTCTTGTAGGGCTGTTTTTGGGTGCTGATCGGCGCTGTGTCATCGGGGACTAAACGTTCACCGATCTGGCACAGCACCGTCACTTCCGAGACGCCAGATCGCCGATCAGGCTCGGTAGACACCCAGACATGACGACTTCTTCGGTGCTGATACCGGCTCCGGCCGTACCAGTCGACAAGGCGGATGCTTCCCTGGCTGCGCCGCGCTACTCGCTGCTGCTGTCCACCGATCGCTCGGACGTTCGGGCAGTGCAGGAACTCCGGTACGACGTCTTCCGTTCCGAACCCGGGTTCAGCGACTCGATCGGCGAGGACGGCCGAGATGCCGATCGCTTCGACGACTACTGCGACCACCTTCTCGTCCGTGAGGACGCGAGCGGGGCCATCATCGGCTGTTACCGCATGCTTCCACCCACAGCTGCAGCCGCCGCCGGCGGCTATTACACGGCCACGGAGTTCGCCCTGTCGGGGTTCGGCACCATTCTCTCCTCGACAGTGGAAATGGGCCGGGCGTGTGTGCACCCCGACCATCGGAACGGGGCTGTGCTGAGCCTGATGTGGTCCGGCATCCTGCACTATCTGACACTCACAGGCAACGAATGGGTGCTCGGTTGCGTGTCAGTCCCGATCCGGACACATCCTGATGAGACTCCCGGCGCCAACGCGCGCGGCGTGCGAGACGCTCTGCATGCTCGCTACCGTTGCCCAGCGCCGATGGACGCGCGACCGCTGCGCCCGGTAATTCTCGACGGAAAGTCGCTCGATGAGATCGAGCCGCCGCAGCGCGCAGACATTCCACCCCTGCTGCGCGGTTACCTGAGGCTCGGCGCTCGGGTGTGCGGCGAACCGGCCTACGATCCGGACTTCGGTGTGGCGGATTTTGTCGCTGTACTAGGGGTACGGCAGGCGAACGCGCGCTATCTGGAAAGACTGCGCGCCGCCACGCTGCACGTACCAGTGCTCGCAGGGTGACACCGTGGTAAACCAAGATCACTATCACTTCCTGGTCTCTCCTCACCACGCGTGGATGCCGGTCAGTCCGTGCGGAAGCGGGTGTATACCCGCGTCCAGCACCGGACTGAGTCGCGTCAGGCGCGCCTCGCGAATGACCCGCGCGGCCGGCGTGCTCGCCGCCGCGCCGGTGCTGTTCTCCCTGCAGCAGACACTGCCCCCCGCGCGGCGCGAGCTGCTTCAGCGTGCGTTCGCGCGAATGCTGTTGTCGAGTCTCGGAATCCGGGTCGTCGTGAAGGACAATCGCGGTGAGGTTCCGCACGACAATCGCGGCGTGCTGGTGGTGGCGAACCACATCTCCTGGCTCGACCCGTTCGCGATATCTGCGGTAGCGCCGAGTTCGTTTGTGGCCCGGGCCGATCTGCTGACCTGGCCCGGGGTGGGCTGGCTCGCGAAGTGGGGACGCACGGTTCCGGTTGCGCGTGAGCAACTGCGCAGCCTCCCTGCGGCGGTCGAGCAGGTTGCTGAGCTGCTGTCCCTGGGCAAGCGCATCGCGGTGTTCCCTGAGGGGACGACCTGGTGCGGCCGCTCATGGGGAAAGATGCGGCCGGCCTTCTTTCAGGCCGCGTTCGATTCCGGCGCCGTGGTCTCACCTGTGCACATCCGGTACCGCGACGCCGACGGTGAGATCAGTACCGCACCGTGCTTCGTCGGAGAGGACGGGCTTGGGGACTCGCTTATGCGGATACTGCGGATGCGCGACGCGAGCGTCGAGGTGACATTGCTCCCATACGAGCCACCGCTTGGCGATCGCAAAACGCTCGCGGCCAGGTGTGAAGCCCGGCTGCGACATGCTGATTCCACGGCACTGAACTGGAGCGGCTTCTTCTCTCCCGATCCCGTCGTCGCGTGAGACTTCGACCGCTTGGGCGGCAGTGGGCCGCGAGCTGACTTCCGGCATTCGGTATTGGGTGGGGTGCGCGACTATCCTGGCTAACGCCATGACTTCGCGACCACACCCGGTATACCTCGATCACGCCGCTGCGACACCGCTGCTGCCGACCGCGCTCGAGGCGATGACTGCTGCGTACGGCCACACGGGAAACGCTGCCTCGCTGCATGGTTCCGGCCGTGCCGCGCGCCGGCTCGTAGAAGAATCGCGAGAATCGATAGCCGAGTCACTGGGCGCCCGGCCGTCAGAGGTCATCTTCACTTCTGGGGGCACAGAGAGCGACAACCTGGCCGTCAAAGGCATCTTTTGGGCTCGGCGAGCGGCCGATCCGCGGCGGACGCGGGTGATCGTGAGCAGCGTTGAGCATCATGCAGTATTGGATGCCGTTGAGTGGCTCGCCAGGGAACAGGGCGCTCAGATCACGTGGCTTCCTGTCACACGGGACGGTGCTGTCGATCCCGGCGACCTGCGCGAAGCTCTGGCGGAAAGCCCACTCGACGTCGCCCTGGTAACTGTGATGTGGGCGAATAACGAGGTCGGTGCGGTAAACCCCATTGCCGAGCTGGCGCAAATCTGCCGCGCGGCGGGGGTGCCCATGCACAGCGACGGGGTGCAAGCAGCGGGACCGCTCGCGGTGGATTTCGGTACGAGTGGGCTGTCCGCGCTGAGTATCGCTGCGCACAAGCTCGGGGGACCGCACGGAATCGGCGCGCTGCTCCTTGGTCGCGACGTTGCGTGCTCGCCGCTGCTGCACGGCGGCGGCCATGAGCGAGACGTGCGCTCGGGTACCCCGGACGCGCCCGCCGCCGCAGGCTTAGCGGCGGCGTTGCGTGCGGTGGGGCGGGAGCGGGGGGAGATGGTCGCGCACCTCGAGCGTCTGAGAGACCGGCTCGTTGCTGGCATCCTTGGCCTGGCGCCGGATGCGCAGGTCAATGGGCCGGTGGCCGGGGCCCGGCTGCCCGGTTTGCTCAATGTGACTTTCCCCGGTTGCGAGGGTGATTCGCTGCTGATGCTTCTCGATGCGCAGGGCATCGAGTGTTCCACCGGATCGGCATGCACAGCAGGCGTGGCGCGGGCGAGCCACGTGCTGGTCGCTATGGGCATGGATCCAGCCATCGCGCGGGGCTCACTACGGTTTTCTTTCGGGCATACCTCATCGGACGCGGACGTTGATCGTGTACTAGAGGCGTTGCCGAGTGTTATTGACCGGGCTCGCGCGGCGGGATTAGCCAGCGCTGGGGTCTCGGAGAGGGGGTAAAAGTGCGTGTTCTGGCCGCGATGAGTGGCGGAGTGGATTCAGCGGTTGCCGCGGCGCGCGCTGTCGCCGCGGGTCACGACGTGGTGGGGGTGCACCTTGCGCTGTCGACTGCGCCTGGCGCCTTGCGGACAGGGTCGCGCGGGTGCTGTTCGCGTGAGGACGCAGGAGATGCGCGCCGTGCTGCTGATGTGCTCGGCATCCCGTTCTACGTGTGGGATTTCGCGGACAAGTTCAAAGAGGACGTCATCGACGATTTCGTCGCGTCTTACGCTGCGGGCGAAACCCCGAACCCGTGCCTCCGGTGCAACGAGAAGATCAAGTTCTCCGCGCTCGCTGAGCGAGCTTATGCACTGGGGTTTGATGCGGTGGTGACGGGGCACTACGCGCAATTAGACGACGGTGTGCTGCGGCGGGCTGTGGATGCCGACAAGGACCAGTCATATGTGCTCGCGGTGCTGACCGCCGAACAGTTATCTCGGGCGATGTTTCCGGTCGGTGACACACCGAAGCCCAAGATACGTGAGGAGGCGGCGCGGCTCGGCCTTGCTGTGGCAGCTAAGCCGGACAGCCATGACATTTGCTTCATCCCGTCGGGTAATACGCAGGCGTTTCTTGGCGCTCGTATCGGCGTGCTGCCCGGGAAGGTTGTCGACGCCGCGACGGGCGCGGAACTCGCGCAGCACGATGGCGTTCACGGCTTCACGATTGGCCAGCGCAAGGGGCTCGGGCTGCCCGGGCCGGCCGCGGATGGGAAACCGCGTTACGTCACAAGCATTGACCCCGAAACGTCCACAGTCACCGTAGGTTCTGCGGCGGACCTCGAAGTGTGGGGAATCTTCACCAGTAATGCGGTGTGGACATCGGGCAAGGTTCCGGACGGCCCGGTCGAGTGCGTTGTTCAGGTCCGCGCGCACGGGGGTCTCGCCCCTGCGGTTGCCGAACCCCATGGCGATGGCATGTGGATCAGGCTGTTGCGGCCGCTGACCGGTGTAGCAAGGGGACAGGCCGCCGTGCTCTACCGAGAAGACCCCTGCGGAGACATCGTGTTGGGCAGTGGTGCCATCGCTGACACCAGCGCGGCGCCGGGTGCTGCACTGCAAGACGAGCCGGCGAGCGCGGACGCGCGGTGAGCGTGTTTGCCCTGACTGCCACGGGAGTCGGCTCCTGGCCAGGCGTTGATCCGCTCGTTCCGGCTGCGGTGGTGCTCGGCGAGCTAGGCGGCGCAGGCGGGCTGCCGTATCTGCCGGAACTCCCAGCACGCGGCGCCGGCGCGGACATGATCGGGCGCACCGCGGCAATGCTGGTCGACCTACCGGTGGACGTTTCGCCATCAGGCTACCGGTTGAGTACTAGGCCCGGAGCGTTGTGGCGGCGTGCGAGAGAGCTCATGCAGCGCGACATCGACGCGTTCGAGGAACATTGGGAACGCGGGAACCACCGGGCACATGTGCGGGCCGTGAAAATCCAGATCACGGGACCAGTGACGCTGGCGGCTAGCCTGGAACTCGTCAACGGGCACCCTGCGCTCGATGACAAGGGTGCAACGCGCGACGTCGCGGAGTCGCTTGCCGAAGGCGTGACGCGCGCTGTCGCCGAACTGACCCGGCGGCTCGGCGTTCCGATCGTGGTCCAGATAGATGAGCCTCGGCTTTCTGCCGCGCTGCACGGTGAAATCCGGGGGGTTAGTGTGCTGCAGCCGGCGCGCACGCCCCCAGCCGCGGAGGCTGAGGGCCTCCTCAGTGTCGTCGCAGGGGCATGCGCGTCGGCAATGGTGCATGTATGTTCACACTCCATTCCCTGGAGCCTGCTTTCAGCGCTGCCAGTAAGCGCCGTGAACGTTCCCTTGGCCGATGCGGGCCGGGCAGTTGACCGAGAGTTCATCGAGGGATGTGCGGAATTTCTGGACAGCGGGCGCACGGTGGTGTTCGGTGTTGTCCCGGTCGGCGGGGAACGCGCTGGGACTTCGGCGGCGCAGTTAGCCGAGCGAGTGCTCGCGCTCGGTTCGGCGGCAGGATTTGCTCCGGCAGGGCTGGTTCAGCGTGCGGGAATCTCGCCGGAATGCGGGCTGGCCGGTGTATCTGTGCGTGCTGCTCAGCACGTGACGCGTCTCACGCGTGAGGTAGCGGAGCAACTGCAGGAAGCACGCTGAGGGGCGCTCATGTCTGCTCACAGCGAGTCCGACCCGCGATTCCCTGATGTTCTCCCCGGTCGTGCCGCGGGTGAACCGCTGAACGCTAACGAGGGGGTGCTGGGCGAGCGGTATCCGGATCTCGGGCCAGTTGGGAAGCTGTATCCCATGCCGACGGGCACGGCGCGCAACCGGCGTCTACTGGTCGTTTTTGCGCTCCTTTTCGGGCTTCCGTTGCTTGTCACTCTCGTGGTCGCGGTCGTGTCGGTCCTTTAGCCGCTGTCTCTCGTGTTTTCTGTCGGTGTGCTGCGCTAATCTGCCGTGGTGGCTGATTTGACAGCGAGTGAGGGCGTAGCGCCGGGCGCGGCACGGGAAGAATGGCAGCGTCTCGCGGAGGAGGTGCGGGGGCACCAATTCCGCTACTACGTCAAAGACGCGCCGATTATTAGCGACGGGGAGTTCGATGAGCTTTTTCAGCGCCTCCAAGCCCTGGAAGAGGAGTACACCGATCTCCGGTCACCTGATTCCCCGACGCAACTTGTGGGCGGCGGCTTTGCGACTGAATTCGCGGCGATCGATCACCTTGAGCGCATGCTCAGCCTCGACAACGTGTTTAACGAAGAGGAGCTGCGGGAGTGGTCACGCCGCGTCGAGGCCGAAGTGGGCACGAGTCTTCACTATTTGTGTGAACTGAAGATCGACGGGGTGGCGCTGAGCCTCGTATATGAGCGCGGTCGTCTCGTTCGTGCTGCTACGCGCGGTGATGGCCGTACGGGCGAGGAAGTGACGCTCAACGCGCGCACGATTGACGATGTCCCGGAGCGTCTTGTGCAATCGGACGAGTTCCCGGTCCCGGACTTGATCGAAGTCCGCGGCGAGGCTTTCTTCCGGCTTGAGGATTTCGCCGCGCTTAATGCCGCGCTGACTGCCGAGGGCAAGGCGCCGTTCGCGAATCCGCGCAACTCTGCGGCTGGATCGTTGCGGCAGAAGAATCCGGCGGTGACGGCCCGCCGGAGATTGCGCATGATCTGCCACGGGATGGGAAAGCGCGAAGGCTTCACTCCGGACTCCCAGTACGAGGCGTACAAAGCGCTGAAGGCGTGGGGGTTGCCAGTTTCTGAACACACATTGCGCGTCAAGGGCATCGACGCGGTAGCCGAGCAGGTGCGGTTGTGGGATGAGCGCCGGCATGAGATTGAGCATGAAGTCGATGGTCTTGTCGTCAAGGTCGACGAAGTTGCGCTGCAGCGACGATTAGGCTCGACGTCCCGGGCACCGCGCTGGGCCACTGCTTACAAATACCCGCCGGAAGAGGCCACCACGAAGTTGCTTGATATTCGGGTGAACGTCGGCCGGACGGGACGAGTCACACCGTTCGCCTACATGGAGCCCGTCACGGTCGCTGGCTCCACAGTCTCACTTGCCACCTTGCACAACGCCGACGAGGTGAAACGGAAGGGTGTCCTCATCGGCGACACGGTCGTCATCCGAAAAGCGGGAGAAGTTATCCCCGAGGTACTGGGCCCGGTCGTCGATCTGCGCGACGGCACTGAACGCGAATTCGTGATGCCGTCTGTCTGTCCGGAATGCGGGTCGGCGCTCGCACCCTCCAAAGAGGGTGACGTGGATATTCGGTGCCCTAATCAGCGCACGTGCCCTGCTCAGCTGCGTGAACGGGTCTTTTACATCGCGGGCCGCGGCGCCCTGGACATTGAAGGCCTGGGCTATGAGGCGGCGACAGCCCTGCTCACGCACACAGTGATCACCGATGAAGGCGACTTGTTCACACTCACCGCGGACGACCTGCTGAAGACTAGCCTGTTCCGCACGAAGGCCGGTGCTCTCTCAGCTAACGGCAAGCGACTGCTCGCCAACCTTGCGCAGGCCAAGAGCCAGCCGCTTTGGCGCGTACTGGTTAGCCTGTCGATCCGGCATGTCGGTCCCACCGCCGCGCGAGCACTCGCAACGGAATTCGGGAGTCTCGACACCATCGCGACTGCTTCGCAGGAGAAACTCGCGGCTGTCGATGGTGTCGGACCGACGATCGCGCAGGCAGTGACGGAATGGTTCACCGTCGACTGGCACCGGGAAATCGTGCGAAAGTGGGCTGAAGCAGGCGTGCGCATGGCCGATGAGCGCGATGCATCGATCGAGCGGAATCTCGAAGGGCTATCGATCGTGGTCACAGGGTCACTGCAGGAATTCTCGCGGGACGAAGCGAAGGAAGCAATTCTCATGCGCGGCGGGAAGGCCGCAGGATCCGTGTCTAAAAAGACGGCATTCGTGGTGGTCGGAGACTCTCCTGGATCTAAGTACGATAAAGCAATCGACCTCGGTGTCCCGGTGCTCGACGAGGATGGCTTCAGGGTTCTACTGGAGCACGGCCCGGATGCCGCGCGGGGCGGGAGTGAGTAGGTGGCCGGTCCAGTTGTCATCCGAGAGATCACACCGGCCGATTACGCAGCAGTGTCGCTGATCACTGTCGAGTCGTACCGGCCGTACATCCGTCCGGACGATGACTATTTCGCGATTCTCGCGGATACCGAACACCGCGCGAGCGCCGCGACTATCGTGCTTGCCGAACGCGACGGGAAGGTGCTCGGCTCCCTCACGATGGTCGAACATGGCACACCCTACGCAGATATTGCGCGACCGGGGGAATTGGAGTTTCGCATGATCGCCGTCAGTGCCAATGCGCGACGGCTGGGCGTAGGCACCGCCCTCGTCAACTACGGAATCGCGGAGGCACGCAAGCGCGGCCTGCAGCGAGTGGTTCTTTCGACAATGGATGTGATGGTCGAGGCCAGACGCATGTACGAGCGGCTCGGTTTCTCGGAAGACCCGGCGCGGCGGTGGCACCGGGTCATCAGTGTCCTCACACTCCCACTGAAATCACAACAGGATGGTGCCGATGATTCCGGCCAGGTAGCCGAGGCGCGCGACTTCTGAGGGCCGGAACTCCGGGCCGCCCGGTCGCCCGAGTACGAGAGCCATGTCCTTCTGGCCCAGCGGCGCTGCGGCTAGGGAAATCGCCATGTCCCGCCACGGCTCTGGTACCCAATCCGCCTCTGTGTCGAGCAGCAAGGGTTTCTTCAGCGGCATCCACGGCAGCTGTCCCGGCCGCGTTTCAGGTGCGCCCGAACTCGCCGCGACGAGGTACGGCCCGTGTGGGCCTGCCGCGACGACACTCGCCCAGCCCACCCGAAGCACGCTCGGTGCGCCGTCAACGAGAACCTGGATCCGGTCGCTGCTCGCCATGGCGACCTGGTCGATGAGTTCGAGTTCACGATGTGTGTCCAGGATGTCCGCGTACGGCCGGATCGAGTCGACACGCACACCCTCGAGTTTCTCCGCAGCTGTGATCAGCGTGTCCGGCAGCGAACCCGGTGCCATCTCGACTACCAGGTCGTCGACGGCATGGTCGGGCGTGCGTTCCACTACGTCGAGCGAAATGATGTCCGCCCCCACGGAACCAAGCGCGAGTGCCAGGGCACCCAGACTTCCCGGGCGATCCGGAAGCTGGACCCGCAGCAGATACGACATTTAACGACGCCCCTTTCAACCACACATACCCTGCAGCTATCCTCGCACCTTTGGGTGCGTCTGTCCGGCTGCGTGCACCGTGACGAAACCTGCCCGTCGCGCGCGCTCGCAAGTTGTCACATGCCGTTCACACGATGTCGCCGTTACCGGCGCACAGGCTCGAGAACTATCGGCATTCCGTCCTTTGGGAAGGGCAGCGAGACGTAGGACAGGGGCGCCTTGTAGGCCGGGTCGATGGACCAGCGCCGGGCGCGCAGCAACTGAACCATCAGTGACAGCACCTCAGCTTTGGCGAAGAACATTCCGAGGCATTTATGGACACCGCCGCCGAATGGGTCCCACGCGTGACGGTGACGCGCATCCTCGCGGCGGTCCTTCCCGAACCGTTCTGGGTCGAAACGGTGCGGCTCGGTCCAGAGATCGGGAAGGTGATGGTTGAGGTGCAGCATCACAACAACAAGGCGGTCAGCGGGGATTCGTACGCCAAGAATGCTGGTTTCCTTGACGGTGTACCTCGCGACGACCGGCACGGGCGGAACGATCCGCAGCGCCTCGCGCATGGCGAGGTCGAGGTCGACGGTGGTATCCAGGTCGTCGAGTGTGATGTGCTCGGGCAAGCGCATCGCTTCGGCTCGGCAACGTTCCTGCCACTCGGGATGCTGCCCAAGTAACTGGATCATCGTGGTCGCGGTACTCGTCGAGGTGTCATGCGCCGCCATGAGCAGGAAGATCATATGGTTGACGATGGCGTCGTCACTGAAGCTCCGTCCGTCGTCGTCGCGGAGCTGACAAAGCACTGAGAGCAGGTCGTCGCCTTCGGCCTGCCGCCTCCCATCGACGGCGCGGCTCAGAAAGATCTCAAGTTCTCGACGGCCCCGAACGGCGCGGCGCCACCGTGTGCGGGGCAGGTCCCGCCGCACGAGTGCGGTGGCGGCCTGAACACAGTCGATGAACGCCCGGTTCAACCGATCGAGTTCTCCTGGCTGGTTTGCGTGTGTTGCGGCGCCCATGAACACCTGTGTCGCGATGTCCAGGGTTGCGGTCTTGATAGCGGGATAAGCCTCGAACTGTCGGTGGACCGGCCAGGAATCAACTGCGCTTCGTATTGGTGCTTGCAGCGCGCGGGTGTATCCGCCCAGGCGATCGCGGGTGAAGGCGCCTTGCATGATGCGGCGGTGCTGGTGGTGCTCCGCGAAGTCGAGCAGCATGAGTCCCCGGTTGAAGAACGGGCCGACGAGTTCACCCCAGCCAGGCCCGCTGGCGAGTGCTTTGTCCGCGTTGCGGAATGCTGCCTCGCAGGCGTCGGGACCGATCAGCGTTGTCCAGCGTTTGCCCAGGAAGGTCATTTCGCTGACCGGTCCATGCCGATCGAGCGTGCGCTGCATGAACCTCAGTGGGTCGTGCGCGTATCGAAGCGTCTGGCCGATCCAGGGCAGTCCGGTCTGGTAGGGCGCCGGAGTGCCGGCGTTAGCGACGGACGGCGACGTAATTCGGGTCACAGCTGTCATCGTCATTCAAGAAGGATGCTCTGTCAATATGCTTTGAAAGGCTCTTCTGTCAGAATCAACGCATGGCGGTGAAGAACGGCACCTACCGCGGTCAAAGCGCTGCGGAACGGCGGGCAGAACGGCGTGCGCGGCTGCTCGCCGCCGCTCTCGAGGTGTGGTCAGAGGACCCTGCGGTGACCATGACCAAGATCTGCACTCGCGCGGGGCTTTCTGAGCGGTACTTCTACGAGCATTTCACCTGCCTTGATGACGCCTTGACTGCTCTCGTTGACTCGATCGCATTCGAGATCGCGGCGGCGTCCACCACGGCCCTCGAAGTGTCTGAGGGGACAGCGCGCGAACGGATCCACGCTGCTTTGACGGCGTATGTGCAGCTGCTGGTCGACGATCCGCGCAAGGGCGTGGTCGCGATGATCGAGGCGTACTCTTTCCCAGCCACACGTGAGCGCCGCAGTCAGCTCATGCAGCAGTTCGTGTTACTCGCTGAGCGGGAATCGCAGGCAGTCGTTGCGTTGAGTGAGCGCAGCAGGGCGGAAACCCGTATGGCAGCGACAGCCTTCGTGGGTGGTCTCCACCAGCTGATCACCGACTGGCTTGGGGACGACTTGGATGCGGAGCCTGATGCCCTGGTGAACGTGGCAGTGCAACTGTGGCAGTCGATGATGGCTCCTGAGGAATAGGCGGGGGATGAGAGCGTGACGGCGCTCGGGCTAGGCTTAGCGGGTCAACTTCGCGAATTCCCTTCGAAAGGGGCCTGTAGCAGTGCCTGCCATCTCCCGCGATGAGGTTGCACACCTCGCCCGGTTGTCTCGGCTCGCGCTGACCGACGCGGAACTCGACGAGTTCGCCGGCCAGCTCGACTCGATCCTCAACCACGTCAAAGCTGTTGCTGAGGTGGCGGCGAACGATGTCCCGGCGACAGCGCATCCCGCGGCCACCGCGAACACGTGGCGCGACGACGTTATAGAACCGGGCCTGACGCAGGAACAGGCGCTGTCGGGCGCGCCAGAGGTCGACGATAACCGTTTCGCGGTGCCGCAGATCCTGGGAGAAGAGCAGTGAGCGAAGAACTGATCAGGCTGTCGGCTGCCACGCTCGCCGGCAAGATCCGGACACGCGAAGTGTCTGCGACAGAAATCACGCAAGCTCACCTCGACCGGATTCGTGACGTTGACGAGAAGTACAACGCGTTCCTGCATGTTGCTGACGAGGCCGCGCTGACGGCGGCACGGGAGGTCGACGCCGCGGTCGCTCGCGGTGACGCGCCAGCATCTCCGCTGGCTGGCGTCCCGATCGCGCTGAAGGACGTTTTCACCACGTCGGACATGCCGACGACGTGCGCATCGAAAATTCTCGAAGGCTGGGTGCCGCCCTACGACGCAACCTTGACTGGCCGATTGCGGGCTGCGGGCATTCCCATCCTGGGAAAAACGAACATGGATGAGTTCGCGATGGGCTCGTCGACGGAGAACTCCGCGTACGGGCCAACATTGAACCCTTGGGGTGAACAGCGCATCCCCGGCGGCTCCGGCGGTGGCTCGGCAGCTGCGCTCGCCGCATTCGAAGCTCCGCTGGCCATCGGTACCGATACTGGTGGCTCGATCAGGCAGCCCGCCGCGATGACGTCCACCGTAGGCGTGAAACCCACCTATGGCACCGTCTCGAGGTATGGCCTCGTGGCGTGCGCGTCCTCACTGGACCAGGGCGGCCCCTGTGCACGTACCGTCCTCGACACGGCGCTGCTGCACGAGGTGATTGCTGGGCACGATCCGCGCGATTCGACCTCGATAGACGCGGCTGTGCGCCCCGTCGTGCAAGCTGCGAAGGAGGGTGCAGAAGGTGGACTTGCCGGCGTACGCATTGGCGTGGTCAAGGAATTGCACTCCGATTCGTACCAGTCTGGTGTACTGAGCACGTTCGACAAGGCTGTGGAAACCCTGCGTGGTCTCGGTGCCGAGATCGTCGAAGTGTCGTGCCCGCATTTCAGCTATGCCCTCGCCGCTTACTACCTGATCTTGCCCAGCGAGGTGTCATCGAACCTCGCGCGGTTCGACGCGATGCGCTATGGACTGCGCACCGGTCATGACGGCACGCGCAGCGCCGAACAGGTGATGGCCGAAACGCGTGCCGCAGGCTTCGGCAAGGAAGTGAAGCGCCGCATCATGATCGGCACCTACGCTCTGTCGGCCGGATACTACGACGCCTACTACGGTCAGGCACTGAAAGTCCGCACACTGATCGCGCGTGATTTCGAGGCGGCATACGAGAAGGTGGACGTGCTCGTCGCACCGACCAGTCCATTTACCGCGTGGAAGCTGGGCGAGAAGGTTGACGATCCGCTTGCGATGTATCTCTCCGACTTGTGCACGCTGCCAACAAATCTCGCGGGTCACTGCGCCATGTCCGTGCCAGCGGGGCTGTCACCCGATGACGAGCTGCCGGTAGGACTTCAAATCATGGCGCCAGCTCTCGCGGACGAGCGGCTTTATCGGGTCGGCGCGGCGTACGAGGCGGCACGCGGCGACCTGCCGACCGCGCTTTAGGCTATTTGCGGGGGCGCCAACTGTAGATCATCTCGGGGCGCCCCTGCGTTCCATAGCGTGGAGTGCGCTCCGCGACGTTCTGTTCCACTAAATGCTCGAGGTAGCGGCGCGTGGTGACTCGCGCCATGCCGAGTTCGTCGGCAAGTTCGCTCGCCGAGATACCGGCCCCGGAATGGGTGCGAAGCGCGTCGACCACGGTGGTCAGCGTGGATTCGCTCAGGCCCTTCGGAGGCGGGATGGTAAGCCCGCCGCGCAGTGCGCCGAGCGCGCGGTCGACGTCCTGCTGGGCGGCATCCCTTCCAGCGTGGGGGAGGTGGTCCCGGAACTCGCGGTAGCTTTCGAGTTTCGCTTTGAAGCTCGCGAAAGTGAATGGTTTCAGCAGGTAGTGGATGACCCCGTAGGCGACGACTGACCGGACAATGTGAGCGTCGCGGGCGGAGGTGATCGCGATGATGTCGACGAGGTGTCCGCGGGCGCGGATGCCGCGGCAGACGTCGACACCAGTCATGTCCGGCAGATAAAAGTCCAGCAGCACGAGGTCCGTCTCGTTGTTCTTGAGGAATTCCCATGCCTTTGCGCCGCTCTCCACGACTCCCGCGACTACAAAGCCGGGAACTCTGGCGAGGTACTGTGCGTGGGCTTCTGCGATGAGCGCATCGTCTTCGACGATGAGAGTCCTGATCATGCCTCACTCCGCAGCGGAATATGTATCTGGAACGTTGCCCCAGGGCTGGGGCCGTCGGAACTCACAGCGCTGTCGCCTGGGTAGGCGTCGATCGTGCCATGATGCCGTGTCACTATCTGTTTGACGAGGGCGAGACCGAGCCCGCGTCCATGGGGAGCATCCGTGGTTTTTGTTGACCAGCCGCGCACAAAGATATTCTCGCTGTCGCCAGGCGGCAGTCCACTGCCGGTGTCCGTCACGGAAAGCCAGAAACCAGTGTGGTCCGTGTAAGCGGCTAAGACGACTTGCCGGGGAGGTGGGGCGGCGACCGCCGCGTCGATGGCATTGTCGACGAGATTGCCTACCACCGTGACGATCTCACGCGGCGACATGCCAGTGCCGATGTCAGACAGTGCGGTTACCTCGGTTTCCTCGGTGATAACCAGCTCGACACCCTTTTCATGTGCCTGTGCGGCTTTGCTGAGCAGCAGGGCGGCAAGGGCGGGTTCCTCGACGGCGCCGACGACGCGATCCGTGAGTTGCTGTGCCGCCTGCAGTTCGACGGTGGCAAACTCCACTGCTTTGTCAGGCTGACCCAGTTCGATCATGGTGACGACGGTGTGCAAACGGTTCGCTGCTTCATGTGCCTGAGCGCGCAGCGCTTCGGCGAAGCCGCGAGCAGAGTCGAGTTCACCGGTGAGTGTCTCGAGCTCGGTGTGGTCACGCAGCGTGGTGACGGTGCCGAGCACGCGAGCGTCCTTTACTGCGGGTTCGCTGTTGACCACCAACACCCGATCGCGGTACACGACAAGGCGGTCCACAAGTGTTTCTCCGGTAGCGAGCCAGGAGCGCAGTGGCTCTTCGACGTTGAGACCGCGGACATTCTGGTCTACCGCAGCCGCAGGAAGTTCCAGCAATCTGCGCGCTTCGTCGTTGGCGAGAACGAGGCACCCCTGCGTATCGACGATCAGCAGACCTTCACGCACTGCGCGCAGCACCGCGTCGTGCTGCTCGTACATGCGGGTGATTTCAGCCGGCCCGAGTCCCAGCGTTTGGCGGCTCAAACGACGACTGATGAGGAGGGTACCTCCGGCGGAGATGAGGAGCGCACCGGCCGCTGCCACCGCGAGAAGAGTGAGTCGTTCACGAACCTCACGACCCACGTGGTACTGCAGTACCCCGATCGACACGAGCGCGGTGACGTTGTCGTCCGCGTCCCGGATCGGAACAACAGCACGCACGGACGGCCCCAGCGTGCCCTCGTAGGTTTCCGTCACGACACCCCCCTCGAGAGCGCCGTCAATGGTCCCGATATACGGCTGACCGATGAGGCTCGCATTTGGATGTGAATACCGGGTCCTGTCGGTTGCCATGAAAACAATGAAGTCGCTCGCGGTGGCGTTCGCGACCGACTGCGCTAGCGGCTGCAACTCCGCCGCGGGGTCAGCTGCCTGCAGAGCATTGTGGACGTCGGGAAGTTCAGCGAGTGCCGATGCGAGCGTGAGGACGCGCCGCTCGGCGGCGGCCTCGCTGATCCGCCGAGCGTCGAAGTAGGCCAGGACGCCTGCCCCGGCAATCAGCAGTACGACGACCGCCAGCTGCAGAGCAAATAATTGCTGTGCCAGGCTGAGCGGTCGTCGCATTCTGCAAGTCTTCCAGATCACGTTGGCCGTGAGCGGTGCTTAGAGGGTGATACCCATGCCCCAGCCGCCGAGCAGCAGTACCGCGCCGGTGATCAGGACGACACCGATGAGGTTGAGCCACACCCCGGCCCGCACCATCTGCCCCATTGTCACGTAGCCCGATCCGAAGACGATCGCGTTCGGCGGGGTACCGACGGGGAGCATGAAGCTGCATGTCGCGGCGAACGCTGCGGGCACCAGCAGGAGCATCGGGTCGATACCGATACCGAGCGCCACACCGCCGAGGACGGGCAGGAACGTAGCGGCAGTGGCCGTGTTGCTGGTGAGTTCAGTGAGGGCGAGGATCAGCAAGCACACCGCGGCGATCATCAGCACGGTGGGGAGCACCCCGAAGCCGCTGACCTGGGTGCCGATGTAGGTGCTCAGCCCGGTGTCCTGCACAGCCTTCGCGAGGCTCAGGCCGCCACCGAACAGGAGAAGCACACCCCACGGGATGCCGGTCTGGGCGGTCTTCCAGTCCATCGTCATCATGGCGCGGCCGTCCTTGACGGAAGCGGGGATGACGAACAAAGCGATCGCTGCGGCGATAGCGATGGTGGCGTCGTCGAGATTCTCGACGAACGGTGCCCGGCTTGTCAGCGCCTCCCATTCGGTCAGCGGAGTGCGGAAGACCCACAGAGTGGCTGCGGAGGCGAACACAGCGAGAACGATCAGTTCGGCACGCGAAATCGGGCCGAGTTTGTCGAGTTCGCGCTGGAGGATGTCGTCACCGCCCACAATGTTCGACAGTCTCGTGGGGTAGATGACGCGGGTGAGCAGAACCCATGCGATAAAAAGGAAAACGACCGCGAGCGGTACGCCCACCTTCATCCAGTCCGCGAAGCTGATGGAGATGCCTTCATAGGTCTCTTCGATGAAGCCGGCGAGAATCAGGTTCGGCGGGCTGCCGATGAGTGTGGCCAGACCGCCGATCGTCGCCGCGAATGCGATGGAAAGCATGAGGCAGGTGGCGAAGTTCTTGGTGTCTTTGTCTGCGAACATGTTCGACACGGGCCCGTCGGCAGAGTCGTCCGCGCCAGCGCCCTTCTTTGCAGCGACGAGCGCGAGCACACTGATACCGATCGGAAGCATCATCAACGTGGTCGCGGTGTTGCTCACCCACATTGACAAGAATGCGGTCGCGATCATCACGCCAAGGATGAGCTGACGGGGCTTTGTGCCCACCATGCGCATCACGATCAGCGCGATGCGTTTGTGCAAGTTCCATTTCTGCATCGCCAGCGCGATGATGAAACCGCCCATGAAAAGGAACACCGTGGGCGACGCGTACGGAGCGGTGGCTTCCGATAGCTGGAGCACACCGAGGGTGGGGAAAGCGACGATCGGTACCAGGGAAGTAACTGGGAGTGGCAGCGCTTCGGTCATCCACCAGACCGCTACAGTGATTGCGACCGCGGCAGTGATGCGGGCGCTGCTCGACAGCGCATCGTCAGCCGGAATCAGCAGGAACGCGGCGAGGCCTAGCGCGGGGCCCAAGATGCGGCCAAACCACAGCCGCCCCTGGGGTAAGAGGGACTCATCAGCCCCTGGTCGTTGTCCCGCCGAAGCCGTGGCTTTCGCCTCGGCCTGCTTCAGCGTTGCGGTCATTATCGACACCTCCGAAACGTGACGTCGCTTACGTAGTGTTTTGAATGTGTCAGCCATCACGGGGCGCTGTCGCTGTTGTGGTCTTAATGGTCGCGATCACAAATGTGAGAGAGGTTTGGTGCATCTTGTCGGCACCGCAGCGCTCGGCGCGCCCGGAATTCCCGTAAGGTCAGTAGCTGTTGTGGCTGATTTCTTGCTAGTAGCGGTAGCCGGAGGGTGGCATGCGGATAGGAGTTTTGACGGGCGGCGGTGACTGCCCCGGCCTTAACGCGGTGATTCGTGCGGTCGTGCGCACCAGTGAAATTCGGTATGGCAGCACAGTGGTGGGGTTTCGTGACGGCTGGCGTGGCTTGCTGGAAGACCGCAAGGAGCAGTTGCGGTACGACGACCGTGTCGACTCCATACTTGCTCGCGGCGGAACGATACTCGGTACTGCGCGGGTGAACCCGGAGGTCCTGCGCGCTGGCCTTGATCAAATCAAGCGGACGCTCGACAACAACGGCATCGATGTGTTGATACCAATCGGGGGCGAAGGGACGCTGACCGCGGCCCATTGGCTGTCCGAATCCGAGGTCCCCATCGTGGGGGTTCCTAAAACCATCGACAACGACATCGCGTGCACCGACTACACCTTCGGGTTCAACACGGCACTCGCGATCGCGACCGAGGCGATTGACCGGTTGCACACCACAGCCGAGTCGCATCAGCGTGTCATGCTCGTCGAAGTCATGGGGCGCCACGCGGGCTGGATCGCGCTGCATGCCGGGCTGGCTGCTGGCGCGCACCTCACCCTGATTCCCGAGCAGCCGTTCGACGTCGAGGAAGTGTGCGCGATGATGAAGCGCCGCTTTCAGCGCGGGGACAGCCATTTCATCTGTGTCGTCGCGGAAGGTGCTGAACCGAAGCCCGATTCGATGACACTGCGCGAAGGTGGTGTGGACGAGTTCGGTCACAAACGGTTCACCGGTGTCGCGCAACAACTTGCCGTCGAGATCGAACAGCGGATCGGCAAAGAGGTGCGCACCACGGTACTTGGTCACGTCCAGCGCGGCGGCACGCCAACCGCGTACGACCGGGTGCTCGCCACCCGTTTCGGTATCAACGCGAGTGTCGCGGCGCACGCGGGGGCGCACGGGAAAATGGTGGCGCTGCGCGGCAGCGAGATCGAGCTCGTATCACTCGCGGACGCTGTCGATCATCTCAAGGTCGTCCCGCAAAACCGGTACGAGGAGGCAGCGGCGTTCTTCGGCTGAAACTCGCATAGACTTTCCAACCATGACTGCCAGCCCCCGGATCGACGCTTCCCGAAACGGACAGACTGTGGAACCGCTTGACTACGACGAGGTCCTCGAGCACTTCGAGCCAGTGCTCGGTATGGAGGTCCACGTTGAATTGCACACCGCGACGAAGATGTTTTGCCCGTGCCCCACAACGTTCGGCGCGGAACCCAACACACAAGTCTGCCCGGTGTGCCTGGGCCTTCCCGGTGCGCTGCCAGTGGTTAACAAGGCAGCCGTCGAATCCGCGATACGGATTGGGCTCGCGCTAAACTGCTCAATCGCGCCGTGGAGTCAATTCGCGCGGAAGAACTATTTCTATCCCGACCAGCCGAAGAACTACCAGATCTCGCAGTACGAAGAGCCGATCGCGTTCGATGGTTACCTCGACGTCGTCCTCGACGACGGTGAGACGTTCCGCGTGGGAATCGAACGTGCTCACATGGAGGAAGACACGGGGAAGCTACTCCACGTCGGCAGTAGCACCGGCCGTATCGAGGGTGCAACGCATTCATTGCTGGACTACAACCGGGCTGGTGTGCCGCTCATTGAGATCGTGAGCAAACCGATCGAAGGTGCAGGTTCGCAGGCGCCGGAAGTAGCACGTGCCTACGTCGGCGCGCTGCGGGATCTGCTCAAGGCGCTCGACGTGTCTGACGTGCGTATGGATCAGGGTTCGCTGCGCTGCGACGCGAACGTTTCGCTCATGCCGATTGGGGCGAGTGAATTCGGTACCCGAACCGAAACCAAAAACGTGAACTCGCTGAAGAGTGTCGAGACTGCGGTGCGTTACGAGATGCGGCGACAAGCCGCGGTGCTCCTCGCTGGTGCTGAAATTGTCCAGGAGACGCGGCACTTCCAGGAAACCGACGGCACCACGAGCCCCGGACGGCGCAAGGAAACCGCGGAGGACTACCGGTACTTCCCAGACCCAGACTTGCAACCAGTGGAGCCGGATGCGCAATGGATTGAGGAGTTGCGTGCGACGCTGCCAGAACTCCCGTGGCTGCGCCGTGCACGTATCCAGGCTGAGTGGGGCGTCTCTGACGAGGTGATGCGCGACATTATCAACGCGGGCGCGCTCGAATTGATCACAGCGACGATCGAGGCAGGTGCGCCGTCTGACGCTGCACGATCATGGTGGGTGTCGTATCTGACGCAGAAGGCCAACGCGGAGGGTGTGACTCTTGCTCAGCTCGCTATCACACCCGAGCACGTCGCGAAGGTTGCGGACCTTGTGAGCAGCGGCAAACTCACGAACAAGCTGGCACGTGAGGTCATCGATGGGGTGCTCGCTGGCGAGGGCGATCCGGAAACCGTGATGACCGCTCGCGGACTGGAAATCGTCAGGGACGACTCCGTGCTGCAGCAGGCAGTCGCCGACGCGATCGCCGCGAACCCGGGTGTCGTGGAGAAAATCAAGGGTGGCAAAGTCCAGGCCGCTGGGGCTCTTGTCGGCGCAGTGATGAAGGCCACCAAGGGCCAGGCCGATCCTGCGCGTGTGAAAGAGCTTGTCCTCGAAGCGTGCGGACAATAGTTCCTACAGGGGAGCGGCAAGCGTGAATCTAATTGTGTCAAACGCGATGCCGAGATGACGGCCAGAGCGGAGCCAGCTTGACAGGGTTGGTTCCGCATCCACGTCGACGGTCACCAGTGCGGGACGGCCGCGTCCTCGTGCCCGCAGAGTGGCCATTCGCACCGCGCCACCGGGCCACTCTTGGGTGATCGGACGGCTGATGGTGATCGGCACGGCCGGGCCTGTCGCACGGGTTGCTGCGCGCACACTCCAGTCGTCACGCGAAGCGGTCATAGTGCGCCCGGGCGCGGGTTCCCCCTCGAACTGCGCGAGCGTCTTGGGCAGTGACCAGTTGCTTCGGCCACCGACCAGGCTCACTGCGGAATTGACTGCGATAAAGGGCACGCTGGCAGAGAGTCGACGGCCCTGGCGGAACGCTACGGCGCCGAAAACCTCGTCATACGGCCCCACCGGCGTGTGCTCATAGTGCACCATGCCGCCGACGACGCTCAGTGCGGTTGCCTGCTTGGCGACTGCCGGGGCCAACGCGGCGGTGGCGGCTTTGCCGCCCCGCCCCAGCCACAGGACGGCGCGCGCCCGGCACGTCCAGGGTGCACCAGCCGCCAAGGCCGGCAGGGTGGTGATGAGCTGATCGGTAATGGCTGACTCGGGAATACCAGGTACCTGAGTGAGTTCAGGGAGTTTCATGTCCGACCTCCTTAGTCGGGACTGATGCCGCCGCCACCATCCGGCGGAATGATAAATACGCGGTCGTCGCTGTCTACCGGTTCGCCAGTCGCCCTGTTGACGGTCCCGGCCCACACTTCGCCTTCCGGGCCGCGGGCGGCACCGTAAACCTGCCCATAGCGGCCTTCGACGGCGAACACGGGGTCCCCCGTAACCGCTCGGGTCTCCCCGCTGATTTCGACAAAGCTGATGGCTTCGCCACCTACCAGAGCAACCGCGACTTCATTGTCGAGCGCTGCGCAGTGCGCGGTGCCAGGTGAATCACTCCAGACCCACAGTGGCTCGAGAGTTCCATCTTCAGCAACCCGTACCAGGCGGTCGCCCCCGGGAGTGCGATCCGTCGTGTAAAGGGTGCCCGTGACCGGGTCGATGCAAACACCACCGCCGCCGGTGAGTCCCGAAGCGGCGACTTCTGGCTGTCCGAGGGCGGCAGGTGAGGGGTTGGCGAGGCGGAGAATCTTGCCTGCGAGGGAAGCGGGATCTGTCGCGGCAGCCGGGTCACCCGCGTCCCCGGTGCGTATGAGTAGCGCACCTGCGGCGTCGAATGTAATCGAAGCGCCGTTTCCGCTTGCGCCTTTGGGGATCCCGGTCAGGACGGGGCGCGGCGTGTCGCCCGGTGCGAGCCGCACGATGCGGTTGTCAGTGGGCGTCGAGATGTAGGCGAAGATCAGCCGGTCTTCGAAATAGGTGGGGGATAAGGCGATGTCCAGCAGACCGCCATCGCCACTGCCGTCGACGTCGATCTGCGCGAACTCTTGGGGCTCCGTTTCCGGTGCGACCGTGAAAATCCGGCCCGTGGGACGTTCTGCCACGAGGGCCGCACCCCCGGCGGGCAGCACGGCCAGACCTGACGTGGGTTCGAGGCAGGTTGCGACTACGGCGGGGTCAGGGTCCACACAGGGTCCCTCTGGCGGTGGCTCGTCCTCTTGGCGGGTTGGGGTTTCGCGTCCTTCGGGCGGATTCAGTTCCGCGAAGTTCCCGGCCGTGGGTTCTGGTTCGAACGGAGAGGCGAGAGAATCATCGAAGCGCGCGCATCCGGTGAGGATGACGGTGCTCAGCAGTCCTGCCGCGGTGAGACGTGCAAGACGTACCCCAGTTCTGCGGGAGGCGGGCGGAGCCGCCGAGCGTGCTGAGCCCGGCCGTGCAACTGACATGACACCCAACGTAACCGAAAACACGCCGGCCTTCCGTGGCGCGCGTCTTGCTTACCGGCATCTGGACCCCTTGCGGACCTACCCTTGTGACCATGACCGACAAGCGTGATGACGTCAGCGGCGCGCAGCCGCATGAGGGGGCGGCGAGCGCGCCTAGTCCCTTTGACCAAAACACCGAGGAGATTCCTGCCAGCGGTGCCAGTTCAGACCCGGGCGCTGATTCGGGCCCCGCTACCGAAGCGATGCCCACTATCTCTGATGCCGGGGGCGAGCGTGATGACACGACATCGCCTGGGCTGGCCTGGTCAGTCAGCGGCACGGGGGGCAGCTCTGATGTGGATGCATCCACGCAGCCGGTCCCGTGGCAAGCGCAGTACAGCTCTCAAGTCACACGCGGCCGCCCGCCCCGGCCATCGGCAACGGAGGGGTACACCCCGCTCGTCGATGATGACGATCTGCGGCTGCGCGAGTCTGAGGCAACCGAGCAGATCCCCGTGCAGGACACTCAGAGCACAGCCGCGCCCCAGGCATACAGCAGCCAAACCGAAATACTCGAAAGGCCAGAGGAGATGAGCTTCGGTTCGTACAGTTCGGGCACGGGCTCATACTCCGCCCAGCAGGCGTTCGGTGAGAGTGATCAGTGGGGTGCTCCCGCCGCACCGGCCTACGCTGCACAAGACGATATGCAGCGTGAGCCCATGGCGGTTGCGCCGGCGCAACCGGTGCGGGAGGGGCGCGGCACGCTCGAGTTCGGGCTTCTCGTTCTGCGGCTGCTTGTGGGTGGCGCCCTGATTGCTGATGGCCTCCGTCACCTTCTGGGGCTCGCGGATGGGCTCGGCATACAGGGACTGGAAACACTATTTGCTGATGCTGGTTATCAGTCGCCAGGCATCGTCGCGATCGCGGTGATCAGCGCGCAGATTGGCGGCGGGCTGCTCCTGCTCCTCGGCCTGGCAACACCAGTCGGTGCCGCAGTCGCTGTTGCCGCCCTTATCAACGTCTGGCTGGCACAGCAGTCTGCCGATCCGGGGCTGCAGGGGCTGGGCACGCCGGAGCTTGAAGTGGCGTTCGTCCTCGCGGTAGCCGCCGCGGTGCTTGCGCTCACGGGCCCGGGGCGCATCAGTTTCGAGCGCAGCGCTGGCTGGTCGACGCGCCCGCGCTGGGGTTCAAGCGTGCTACTTGTGCTGGGTATCGCCGGCGGTGTGTGCGCATGGGTTTTCCTGTCAGGCCAAATCTGATCTGACGTTCACACGAAAAGGGACAAACGCACGGGTTTTACTCGTGCGTTTGTCCCTTTTCTCGTGATTCTGGGCGCGGCTACCTGACTTCTCGAACCGCGCCACGGTCGGCCGACGTTGCGAGCGCAGCGTACGCGCGAAGCGCCGTTGTCACTGAGCGCTGCCGCTCACGCGGCTGCCATGGGCGTTCGGACGCGTCCATTTTCGCGCGCCGCTCGGCAAGCACCTCGTCGTCGACGAGCACGGTCAGCGCGCGGTTCGGCACGTCGATGAGAATCTGATCGCCGTCTTCCACGAGCCCGATGGCGCCGCCTGCCGCGGCTTCCGGGGACATGTGGCCGACGGAGAGTCCCGATGTGCCGCCGGAGAATCGCCCATCGGTGATGAGCGCACACTTCGCCCCAAGACCCGCACCTTTAAGGAAGGCGGTGGGGTGCAGCATCTCCTGCATGCCTGGTCCGCCAGCGGGGCCTTCGTAGCGGACAACGAGGACGTCCCCCGGCTGGATCTGGCGCTGCAGGATCACGCTCACAGCTTCTTCCTGGCTCTCGACTACGCGCGCCGGGCCCTGAAAGTGCCAGAGGGACTCGTCGATACCGGCGGTTTTGATCACAGCGCCATCTGGCGCGAGATTGCCGCGCAGCACGGCAAGACCGCCATCTTTCGTGTAGGCGTGGCTCACGTCGCGGATGCAACCGTTTGCTGCGTCGAGGTCGGCGGACGCCCAGACATTTGACGTGGAGAACGGTTGGGTCGTGCGGACACCACCTGGTGCCGCGAGGAAGAGGTGCTTCGCTTCCGCGGTGGCCTCGGGCGAACGAATGTCCCAGCTGTCCAGGCACTGCGCCATCGTCGGGGTGTGGACGGTGGTGACCGTGTCATCGAGGAGTCCGCCGCGGCGCAGTTCACCGAGGATCGCAGGAATCCCGCCGGCCCGGTGCACATCTTCCATGTGATAGTCCGAGTTGGGGGAGACCTTGGCCAGGCAGGGCACGCGCCTGCTGATGGCGTCGATGTCGTCGAGGGTGAACTCGATCTCGCCTTCCTGCGCGGCCGCGAGAATGTGCAGCACGGTGTTCGTCGAGCCGCCCATTGCGACGTCGAGCGCCATCGCGTTTTCGAATGCTGTCTTGGTGGCGATGTTGCGCGGAAGCACCGAGTCGTCATCGTCGCGGTAGTAGCGGGTCGCGGCTTCCACGATGATTTTCCCGGCGCGGCTGAAGAGGTCGCGGCGGAACGCGTGGGTCGCGAGCGTCGAGCCGTTGCCGGGGAGGGCAAGACCGAGTGCCTCAGTCAGGCAGTTCATGGAGTTTGCGGTGAACATGCCAGAACAAGAGCCACAGGTCGGGCACGCGGAACGTTCGACCTCGTCGAGACCGCTGTCATCCACCGCGAAGTTGGCGCTCGCGGAGATGGCGGTCACCAGATCGGTCGGGGCATGTGCGACGCCGTCGACGACGACCGCCTTGCCTGCCTCCATCGGGCCGCCCGAAACGAAAACGGCCGGGATGTTCAGCCGCATCGCGGCGTTCAGCATCCCGGGCGTGATCTTGTCGCAGTTGGAGATGCAGACGAGCGCATCCGCAGTGTGCGCGTTGGCCATGTATTCGACCGAGTCGGCGATGATTTCACGGCTTGGAAGCGAGTAGAGCATTCCGCCGTGGCCCATCGCGATGCCGTCATCGACAGCGATGGTGTGGAATTCGCGCGGCACGCCCCCGGCCTCTCGGACAGCCTCAGCGACGATTTCGCCGAGGTTCTTCAGATGCACATGTCCGGGGACGAACTGGGTGTAGGAGTTGGCGATCGCCACGATCGGCTTTCCGAAGTCGGAGTCGGTCATACCGGTGGCGCGCCACAGGGCGCGTGCACCGGCGGCATTCCGGCCGACGGTGGTGGTGCGGGATCTCAAGGGCGGCATGGGCTGCGGATACCTCGTTCAGAAACAATGGGAATGGGTGGTGGCTGGGCGGTTCCCGCGACTATTCGTGCGCGGCGGCACTCAGGTCGGGAATGCGCCCACCGCTCAGCGGGCTGATTTTATGGATATCTGTGATCGCGACGGCAGGCAGGGTGACTGCACCGCCGTCGCGGAGTTCGGCGCGCGCTGACCGGTGTTTGGGGAAAGTTAGTCCCTTGATGTCATTCCACGAAATGTGGCGTGAACCGCGCATGTTTCGCACTTCGAGGCCGGACTCGGATACCCTGGTACGGACTCGCAAGATCCATACTGCGAGCGCAATCGGGACTGCGCCGAGCCATCCGAACAGGATGGGCTGGGCAACGGCCGGGACAGCGACACAGACGGCAAGAAGGAGAACACCGAGCAACGTCAGCCGTGAGATGCGAATGGTCACCTCATCCGGTTTCTGCCGTGGGAGTTGGCCGTCGGGTTGCGCTGGCTGTACTGAGTTTGCTTCGGACACCTCTCCATACTTGCATCCCGGCTCAAACACCCCCGTCCAGGTATCCCGAAATGTGGGATCCGCGGATGTATCAGATTGACGCCAGGAGCAGGTTTTCATTAGCGTCGGTCGCGTGAACATAACCGCGGTACTCGTAATCGGTCAGCGCGTCGTCGCCTGAGCCGGTTTCAACGTATCCGCCAGCACGACGCGCACCCTCGTTCCGCAGAAACCTGCGAGCGGGGGTTTTTTCGTGCCCGCAGTAGCATATGGAGTGATCCAGACCACGGCACGAACCGAGGATCGCCGGAATCGACAAGAGGAACTTGCAGTGAGTGCACCGACAGCACGGCCAACGCCAGGCCCGCAGCCAGGACACGCCGCCGGACATGGGTCCGCACGGCATCACGAGGCTAGCGGTGCCCAGCAGAGTGGGCAGCGCACCGAGACCGGAGCAGGAGCGACGCCGGCTAGTTTGCCGACGACCCGCCCGGGCGCCCCAGAACGCATGACCGGCGCGCAGGCGGTCGTACGGTCGCTTGAGGAACTCCACGCTGATGTCGTATTCGGCATTCCTGGCGGCGCGATCCTGCCCGTTTACGACCCGATGCTCGATTCGCGGAAGGTCCGTCACGTCCTCGTCCGCCATGAGCAAGGTGCGGGTCACGCAGCCACCGGTTACGCGCAAGCCACCGGAAAGGTCGGTGTGTGTATCGCCACCTCCGGGCCTGGTGCGACGAACCTCGTGACGCCTCTGGCGGATGCGTATATGGACTCAGTGCCCATGGTGGCGATTACCGGTCAGGTTGGACGACCGCTGATCGGCACCGACGGCTTCCAGGAAGCCGATATTTCTGGCATCACCATGCCGATCACCAAGCACAACTTCCTCGTCACCGAGGGTGACGACATCCCGCGAGCCATTGCGGAAGCGTTCTATCTCGCCTCTACCGGGCGTCCCGGCCCGGTCCTCGTCGACATTCCCAAAGATGTCCTCCAGGGCGAGATGCACTTCGTGTGGCCCCCGGAAATGCGTTTGCCGGGCTACCGTCCCGTTACGAAACCGCACGGCAAGCAGGTCCGTGAGGCGGCCCGGCTGATCGCTGCGTCGCGGCGCCCCGTCCTGTACGTCGGCGGCGGCGTGCTCAAAGCAGAGGCGTCCGAGCAGTTGCTGCGGCTTGCCGAGCTCACCGGAATCCCGGTGGTCACCACACTGATGGCACGTGGCGCGTTCCCTGATAGTCACGAACTCAACCTCGGCATGCCCGGTATGCACGGGACAGTTGCCGCGGTTGCGGCGCTGCAGCGCAGTGACCTCCTCATCACCCTTGGCGCCCGATTCGATGACCGGGTGACTGGCAAGCTCGACACGTTCGCGCCGGAAGCCAAGATCATCCACGCCGACATCGACCCGGCGGAGATCGGCAAGAACCGGCACGCGGATGTGCCGATCGTCGGTGACTGCCGTGAAGTGATCATCGAACTGACTGAGGCGATCGGCACGGACCGTGAGACCGGGCGTATTCCGGACATCGCCGAGTGGTGGAGCTACCTCAACGGTGTCCGCAACACGTATCCGCTGAGCTACGGGCCGCAAAGCGATGGGTCGCTCTCGCCTGAGTACGTTATCGAGCAGCTTGGCCGGCTCGCTGGGCCCGACGCGGTCTATGTGGCAGGCGTGGGTCAGCACCAGATGTGGGCTGCCCAGTTCATCAAGTACGAAAAGCCGCGGACCTGGCTGAACTCCGGTGGACTTGGAACGATGGGGTATTCGGTTCCCGCCGCGATGGGCGCGAAGATGGGTGTCCCCGACACCGAGGTCTGGGCGATCGACGGTGACGGCTGCTTCCAGATGACCAACCAAGAACTTGCTACTTGCGCGATCGAAGGCGTCCCGATCAAGGTGGCCCTCATCAACAACGGCAACCTCGGCATGGTCCGGCAATGGCAGAACCTGTTCTACGAGGAGCGCTACTCGAACACGGACCTCTCCACGCACTCGCTGCGCATCCCGGACTTCGTGAAGCTGTCCGAGGCCCTCGGATGCGTCGGTATTCGCGTCGACAAGGAAGAAGATGTGATCCCGGCCATCAAGAAGGCGCAGGAGATCAACGACCGCCCAGTCGTCATCGACTTCATCGTTGGGGCCGATGCTCAGGTGTGGCCAATGGTCGCGGCCGGCACCAGTAACACGGAGATCATGGCAGCCCGCGGCATTCGGCCGCTCTTCGATGAGGACGAGTCCGCAGATGACTCGCCCGCGAGGATCCAGAGCGTCATGCAGACCGAAGATCAGGCTGTCGCACACCGGGCGCAGCAGAGTTCAGAAGGGGACGACAGCAAGTGAGGACAACGCACACGCTCAGTGTTCTCGTCGAGGACAAGCCCGGCGTGCTGGCACGCGTAGCGTCCCTGTTTTCGCGGCGCGGGTTCAACATTGAGTCTCTCGCCGTCGGGCCGACCGAAGTCAAAGGCATGTCTCGCATGACGATTGTGGTGATCGTCGATGAGCAACCGCTTGAGCAGGTGACGAAGCAGCTTAACAAGCTGATCAACGTGCTGAAGATCGTTGAGCAGGATCCGGAAAATTCCGTCGCCAGGGAATTGGTGCTTATCAAGGTGCGCGCGGACGCGTCGTCACGAGCCCAGGTCATCGAGGCTGCAAACCTTTTCCGCGCGAAGATCGTCGACGTCTCACCTGAGGCGCTGACGATCGAAGCAACGGGCACTCCGTCCAAATTGGAGGCGCTGCTGAAGGTGCTCGAACCGTTCGGGATCCGTGAACTCGTCCAGTCCGGAGTCGTCGCTTTGGGGCGCGGTCCCAAGTCGATCACCGCGACCCGCTAGCCTCAACCCCGGTGTGGTTGCGGCGAAAGCCCGCCACACTCGGGGTGCAGATCGTTACACCGTGTGCGGCGCGATCGCCCCGTACCTCACTAGTGCAGAAGGGAAACCACACGTGGCCGTCGAGATTTTTTATGACGACGATGCCGACTTGTCGATCATCCAGGGCCGCAAGGTGGCCGTTATCGGATACGGCAGCCAGGGACACGCACATTCGCTGAGCCTGCGGGACTCGGGTGTCGACGTGCGTGTCGGCCTCAAAGAAGGGTCGAAGTCTCGGGCGAAGGCTGAGGAACAGGGCCTTGAGGTTCTGACACCCGCCGAGGCAGCCGCCTGGGCTGACGTGATTATGATCCTGGCGCCCGACACGGCACAGGCATCGATCTACAAGAACGACGTCGAGCCGAACCTCAAAGACGGTGACGCGCTCTTCTTCGGGCATGGGCTCAACATCCGCTTCGGCCTGATCAAGCCGCCGGCCAGCGTGACCGTTGCCATGGTGGCGCCGAAGGGCCCAGGTCACCTCGTCCGCCGGCAGTTCGAAGACGGCAAGGGCGTGCCGTGCCTCGTTGCCGTGGAGCAGGACCCGAAGGGTGAGGGCCTCGCGCTCGGTCTCTCCTACGCGAAGGCGATCGGCGGCACCCGCGCCGGCGTCATCAAGACCACGTTTGCGGAAGAAACCGAAACGGACCTTTTCGGTGAGCAGGCCGTGCTGTGCGGCGGCACCGAGAAACTCGTGCAAACCGGCTTCGAAGTGCTGATCGAAGCAGGCTACGCCCCGGAGATCGCGTACTTCGAGTGCTTGCATGAACTCAAGCTGATCGTCGACCTCATGTACGAGGGCGGAATCGGCCGGATGAACTACTCGGTCTCGGACACCGCGGAGTTCGGTGGCTACTTGTCGGGGCCGCGCGTGATTGACGCTGACACCAAGGTGCGCATGCAGGAGATCCTTGCTGACATCACGTCCGGCAAGTTCGTCGAACGCCTCGTCGCCAACGTCGAAAACGGCAACAAGGAACTCGAGGGACTGCGCAAGGAGAACGCCGAGCACCCGATCGAAGTTGTGGGCGCGAAGCTGCGCGGACTGATGAGCTGGGTTGATCGCCCGATCACCGAAACTGCCTGATCAGACCTGAAACGGGGCGCCTCTCAGCGGAGAGGCGCCCCGTTTGCGGTGAGACTGCGATCAGACCGGACGGAACCCGGCGCCGGGGCCGCCCGCGGCAGATGCGTCGGCAACGACAGCTTCCATGTTGATGGAGATCTTCGGTCCGATACACGGCACGAGGAAGTACGCGCTCACCATGCCGACAAGTGTGGTGCCACGCGTCACCGGTCCGCCGGAATCGCCTTCCGACACACAGACCAGCCCCCACGTCTCGTTGAATACCGGGTCGACGTAGACCGAAAATCCACAAGTGTGGCCGGTGGAACGTCCTTGCTTGCATACCCACTCGGAGAACTGCGCGGGAGCTCCAGTGCCGGTGATGGTGGTCGGCCCAACACTGCGGACCGGGTTCACGCGCGCCGGATCGAACTGGATCACCGCGTAGTCGAGGGCACCATTGGTACGGGCGATTGTCCCCACGACACCTGCTGCTGGGTTCGCTTCTGCGGTGACAGTGGAGCCAGGGCCGCCGCAGTGCGCCGCGGTAAACCCGACCAGGCGGCCGGCGTTGTCATAGCCAATGGTCGTCAGCGTGCACAAAAAGTCGCCGCCGACGACGATTCCGGACCCGCCCCCGAGATCGGCACGAACCTGCTGAGCTTGTGCGGCCGGAAGACCTGCGAACAGCGCGGCTATTACGGCGATACTCACAATGAGAAACCGTTTCATCCAGCCACCCCTCATTTCCTGCCTGGCCGCCGGGACTGTGCGTCCGTTTGCGAGCGGCGTGTCAACTGTCACAGGCTGAGCGTACGTGACCGGATCGATATGCAGTTGTGATTGGTTGGCTAAGTAGTTTTCGCGGCTTCCGGAATGTGAGATCGGAGGCCGCGGTGTGGAATGTGTTAGGGGCGCAGACTAGGCTATCTGCGGTCAGCGCGCACTCCGCGACCGCCCACGCGGTCAGCACGCGCCAGAATATCGAGACTTTTAGAGCATCGGAATGAGGAGAGTTCGCACGTGACACCATCAGGCCGTCCGGTAGTTCTTATCGCGGACAAGCTCGCGCCGTCCACCGTCGATGCGCTTGGCGGCGACGTCGAGGTCCGCTGGGTAGATGGCCCGAACAAGCCGGCACTACTCGAAGCTGTCGCTGACGCGGATGCGCTGCTCGTGCGCTCGGCGACGACGGTTGATGAGGAAGTACTCGCAGCAGCGCCGAAACTCAAGATTGTTGCCCGCGCCGGTGTGGGGCTGGACAACGTCAACGTTCCGGCAGCTACCGCGCGTGGTGTCATGGTCGTCAACGCACCGACCTCCAACATCCACAGCGCTGCCGAGCATGCGCTTGCGCTGCTCATGGCGACTGCGCGGCAGGTTCCGGCAGCGGATCTCACGCTCCGCGGCCGTGAGTGGAAACGCAGCAGCTTCAACGGGACCGAGATTTTCGACAAGACTGTCGGCGTCGTCGGCCTCGGTCGCATCGGCCAGCTGTTCGCGCAGCGAATCGCTGCCTTCGAGACGAACGTCATTGCGTACGACCCCTACGTTTCGCCGGCCCGCGCGGGACAGCTCGGGATCGAGCTCGTAACCCTCGACGAGCTGCTTGAGCGCGCCGAAATCATCTCGATTCACCTGCCGAAAACGCCGGAAACAAAGGGCCTCATCGGCGCTGCAGAACTCGCCCGCACCAAAAAGGGCGTGATCATTGTCAACGCCGCCCGCGGCGGTCTCATTGATGAGAACGCGCTCGCTGACGCGGTGCGGAGCGGTCAGGTCGGCGCGGCAGGCCTCGACGTCTTCGCGACTGAGCCATGCACCGATAGCCCGCTTTTCGATCTCCCTCAGGTCGTGGTCACGCCGCACTTGGGCGCGTCGACGTCGGAAGCTCAGGACCGTGCTGGCACCGATGTCGCCAAGAGTGTGCGGCTCGCCCTCGCCGGGGAGTTCGTACCTGACGCGGTGAACGTCGCGGGCGGTGCTGTCGGTGAAGAGGTCGCGCCGTGGCTCGAGATCGTGCGCAAGCTCGGTGTGCTCGCTGGAATCCTGTCGCCGGAGCGGCCGGCGAGCATAGTCGTCGATGTCCGCGGTGAGCTTGCCAGCGAGGAAGTGGGCGTTCTTGAACTCGCTGCGATGCGCGGCCTGTTCTCCGCTGTGATCGACGATTCAGTCACTTTCGTCAACGCACCCGCGATTGCTGAAGAGCGTGGCGTCCAGGCCGAGGTGTCGACAAGCGCGGAAAGCCCTAACCACCGGAGCATGGTCGACGTCCGCGTGGTGCTCGCGAGCGGTGAGGTCGTGAACGTGGCTGGCACGCTGACCGGTCCTGCGCAGGTCGAGAAGATCGTGAACATCAACGGCCGCAACTTCGATATGCGTGCCGAAGGCATCAACCTGCTGATCCACTACCAGGATCAGCCGGGCGCGCTCGGCAAGATCGGTATGCGTCTTGGCGAGGCCGGGATCAACATCCTCGCGGCCCAGTTGAGCCAGGACACCGAAGGCGACCGCGCGACGATCATCCTTCGTATCGATCGCGCTGTCCCGCAAGAAGTGCTCGACTCGATCGCGACGGGTGTGGCTGCGTCGAGCATCGACGTTGTCATCCTCGACTGACGACACTTCAGCGACGCGTGCCGCTCTCGTGTGGGCGGCACGTCCGGAAAGGACGTAATGAAACTCGCAGTCATCCCTGGCGACGGAATCGGCCAGGAAGTTATCGCGGAAGCATTGAAGGTGCTCCGTGTGGTTGCGCCGGGCGCTGAAGCCACTGAGTTCGATCTGGGTGCGCGGCGCTACAACGCGACCGGTGAAATTCTGCCGGAATCAGTACTCGAAGAAGTGCGCGCGCACGATGCGATTCTCCTCGGGGCGATCGGTGATCCGTCCGTGCAGCCGGGCCTGCTTGAGCGGGGGCTGCTGCTGAAACTGCGTTTCGCACTTGACCACCACGTCAACTTGCGCCCCTCGAAGCTGTACACGGGAGTCGCGGGGCCGCTCGCTGGGGGCAAGCCGATCGACGTCGTCGTTGTTCGCGAGGGCACGGAGGGGCCTTACATCGGAAACGGCGGTGTGCTGCGCCAAGGCTCAGCTCAGGAAGTCGCGACAGAGGTGAGCGTGAACACCCGCTTCGGCATCGAACGGGTGGTGCGCTACGCATTCGACCTGGCGATGACGCGCCGCAAGCATTTGACTCTGGTGCACAAGACCAACGTGCTGTCGTTCGCGGGCGCACTGTGGTCGCGCACAGTCGACGCGGTAGCCGCGGAGTACCCGGAGGTCGAGGTCGCTTACCAGCACGTGGACGCGACAACGATCCACCTGGTCACCGACCCCGAGCGGTTCGATGTGATCGTCACGGACAACCTGTTCGGCGATATCATCACCGATCTCGCCGCGGCGGTCACGGGCGGCATCGGGCTGGCAGCGAGCGGCAATATCGATGCGAGCCGGGCTAATCCGAGCATGTTCGAGCCTGTACATGGCAGTGCACCAGACATTGCGGGACAGCAGAAAGCAGACCCCACTGCAGCCATTCTTTCGGTGGGGCTGCTTATGGCGCACGCCGGTGACGCGGCGGCGGCTGAGCGGATTGATGCGGCTGTCGCCGCCGATCTGGCGGCACGCGAGCCGGGTGCCACGGTCAAGACGAGCGAAATCGGCGACCGGATCGCGGGGGCTCTGAGCTAGCGCCACAAGCACGAGAAACGGGACAGGTTCACGACAATTAACCGTGAGCCTGTCCCGTTTCTCGTGCGGCTGGGTGCGCGTCTTCAGTGGTCAGGACCGCGTTCCAATCGACGGCGGCACAACGGGAGCCGCGAGGACAGCGAAAGCTGCGGCGATCGCGAAGGTGGCAGGAAAACCGAGTCCGGTGATCGCGGCTCCGAAAACGGGCGGCACCGCCGCAGCCACCGCGTTTTGTGCTGTGTTGTGGATGCTCAGGACCCGGCCGCCCCAGAACGGTCCCGCGATCTCGGCGGCCGCGGTGAAAGCGACTCCGTTATCCGCCACTGTGATGACCCCAGCCGCTGCGAGCAGCACGATAGCGAGGGTGAGGTCGTGAAGGTCAGCGAGAGCAAGGCCTCCCATGGTGATAGCGGCGAGGACGGCGATGATCCGGATCGGTTTTGTGCGGCTGCCGATGCGGTCCGACAATGCTCCGGCGGCGAGACGGCCGGCGGCGCCCAGTACCTGGATGCACCCGACGAACATCCCGGCGGCGAACGCTGTCCAGTGGCGCTCTGACATCAGCCACACCAAAGAGAAGCTCCATATCGTGAACTGGGGGATAACGAGCAAAACAGCGACGAGGTGCACTCGCAGCAGGCCGGTGCTGCGTGAGTACGGGTGCTGACGCAGCGTGGTGAACTCAGGTGCGGTGACCGCCGGTCGTGGTGGGTCGATGACAAACAGCGCGGTGGCGATGACGGCGAGCAGGGCGAAAGTCGCTGGGACAGCCAGCGCCGCAGCGACTCCTTGGTGCTGGGCGATCACAGGTATGGACACAGCAGCGGCGGCGACGCCGAGTGGTTGTGCCATCTGCCGGAACCCCATTGCGGTCCCGCGCCGGTTCGCCGGGAACCA
The DNA here is from genome assembly GCF_026041215.1 of Hoyosella sp. YIM 151337. Taxonomy (GTDB): domain Bacteria; phylum Actinomycetota; class Actinomycetes; order Mycobacteriales; family Mycobacteriaceae; genus Hoyosella. Next base: position 150,023 of record NZ_JAPEIQ010000028.1, on the reverse strand, counting down.
GCCGATGACCAGGCGACCGCTGGCGGCGTTCGAGCTTCCGGCTGCCATACCACCTGCCAGCAGGATGGCCGCAAGCACTGTGGGCCCCGCGTGTTCTATCCCGTCACCGGTTATCGCTCGATATGTCAGGGGCAGGAACATCGTGACGCAACCGGTGCCGAGCCCAAGCAGCAGAGTGATGCGCTCGCCGGCACGGTCAACCAGGGTGCCCCAGAGTACGAGTGTGAGCATGAGCCCGGCTGTTGTCATCGCGGCGATGGTGCCTGCGGCTGCGAGGGACAGACGGTATTCGCCCGCTGGATCGCTGAGCGCCGGGATGAGGAATGCGCCGCTCGCGATCGCGACTGCGGATGCGGATTGGGCAAGGGTGCTGATCAGCAGGATCAGCCACGGCCGCGCGCGCCGATGGCGCTGTGTTTGCGGTTGAGCCAGTGGGGCCATAGCACCTCCCCGAGTGCATCTCACATAATAAGAGAACTGTCTTGCATAGTGGTCACTACTCTAGCCGACAGGCGGCCTGACAGGGGCGGTGCGAGTGCGGGAGTGGGGAAAGTAACTGCACCCGCTAGGCTCGTCACCATGCGTCTTGGTCGAGTTGCGAGCCCTGATGGAGTTGCATTCGTGGCGGTAGATGGCGATACGCCAGACTCCCCAGATGCGACCGTGCGAGAGATAGCCGAGCACCCCTTCGGCACCCCAACTTTCACTGGAAGATCATGGAAACTTTCTGACGTGCGGCTGCTCGCTCCGATCTTGTCGAGCAAAGTGGTTTGCGTCGGCAAGAATTACGCGGCCCATGCGGCCGAAATGGGCGGTGAAGCGCCCGCTCAGCCGGTGATCTTCATGAAACCATCGACCTCGATAATCGGCCCCGGCGTGCCCATACAACTGCCCCGCTCCTCGCAAGAAGTCCACTACGAAGGTGAACTTGCGGTCGTGATCGGGCGGCCTTGCAAAGACGTTCCCGCCGCCCGCGCTCGGGATGTGATTCTCGGCTATACCATCGCGAACGACGTCACTGCACGGGACCTTCAGCGTGCAGACGGCCAGTGGACCCGAGCGAAGGGCTTCGACACCTTCTGCCCGCTTGGCCCATGGATCGATACACAGATCGATCCCAGTGATGTGCGGCTTACCACTGAAATCAACGGCACTGTCGTGCAGGATAGCCGCACGTCAATGCTGATTCACTCGATCCCCGATCTTGTCGAGTGGGTGTCGCGCGTCATGACGCTGCTGCCCGGCGACGTCATCCTGACTGGCACCCCTGAGGGAGTTGGTCAGGTGCAGGCCGGTCAGACTGTTTCCGTAACTGTCGAGGGCATCGGTACGCTGTCCAATCCGGCAGTCGACCGTGAATCCTGAACTTTCGTCGCAGAACATGAAGTGAGTAATGAGCACAGCAGAAAACCCTGTCCGCGTCCGCTTCTGTCCGTCACCGACCGGCACCCCACATGTCGGGCTGATCCGGACGGCCCTTTTCAACTGGGTCTTCGCGCGGCACCACGGAGGCACATTCGTCTTTCGCATCGAGGACACTGATGCGGCGCGCGACAGCGAAGAGTCCTACAACGCACTGCTCGACGCGCTGGGCTGGCTTGGGCTGAATTGGGATGAAGGACCCGAAGTCGGGGGACCTTTTGGCCCTTATCGGCAGTCGCAACGTCGTGACTTCCACCTCGAAGTGGTCGAGAAGCTGCTCGCGGCAGGGGAAGCGTACGAGTCCTACTCGACTCCCGACGAGGTTGAGGCGCGCCATCGGGCCGCTGGGCGTGACCCCAAACTCGGTTACGACAACTTCGATCGCAGTCTCACAGAAGAGCAGCGCGCCACCTTTCGCGCGGATGGCCGCCGGCCTGTTATTCGCCTGCGCATGCCCGATCACGATCTCACGTGGCACGACCTCGTTCGCGGTGAGATCTCGTTCAAGGCAGGCACTGTGCCCGACTTCGCGCTCACGCGGGGGAGCGGTGATCCCCTCTACACACTCGTGAATCCGGTTGACGATGCGGCGATGAAAATCACACACGTGCTGCGCGGCGAGGATTTGCTTTCGTCGACGCCTCGTCAGATCGCGCTGTATGAGGCACTGATCCGGATCGGTGTCGCCGACACGGTGCCGCAATTCGGCCACCTGCCGTACGTGATGGGGGACGGCAATAAGAAGCTTTCCAAGCGCGATCCTCAGTCGAATCTCTTCCTGCACCGCGACCGTGGATTCATACCGGAAGGCCTGCTCAACTATCTCGCGCTGCTCGGCTGGGGCATCTCCGGCGACCGAGATATCTTCACGCTCGGCGAGATGGTTGCTGCGTTTGAGATCTCCGATGTCTCAGCGAACCCCGCCCGCTTCGATCAGAAGAAAGCGGATGCGATCAACGCGGAGCATATTCGGCTCCTCGAGCCCGCGGACTTCGCGGCGCGCTTGCGGACGTATCTCGAGTCGCACCATGACTTGCCGCGGGATATCCGCGACGCTGACTTCGCGGTGGCTGCGGAACTCGTGCAAACGCGGATCGTGGTGCTTGGAGACGCGTGGGGTTTGCTGAAGTTCCTGTACGTGCCTGACGCGGAATTCGCAGTCGACCCGGCCGCGGCCGCGAAGAATCTCAAACCCGAATCCGCTGCCGTGCTTGACGCTGCTATCGGCGCGCTCGGCGAACTGGCGGAGTGGGCCGCAGGGGGCATCGAGGAGACGCTTAAAGCGGCGCTTATCGACGGGATGGGCTTGAAGCCGCGCCTGGCGTTTGGCCCGGTACGGGTGGCTGTGACGGGCTCTCATATCAGCCCGCCGCTGTTCGAGTCGCTGGAGTTGCTTGGCCGGGAACGAACGCTTGCGCGCCTCCGCGCGGCTCGTGAGAATCTCGCCTGACCTCTACGTTTGGAAATATCGGGAGTGGGTTTGCTAACCTGTTCTCCGGCCTGAGGCGCTGGTGCTCCGTTCGCGGAGAATCGGTGCCAGGGCAGTGGGGTATGGTGTAATTGGCAACACAGCTGATTCTGGTTCAGCCATTCTAGGTTCGAGTCCTGGTACCCCAGCAGCAGGGTGAGTACGCGATTTTGCAGGATCGCCCTGGCCAGCTAAGCTGGCTGAGCCTCCGGGCTCATGGTGGAAGCCACTGGCTTCAGCCAATCCTGGCCCCGTCGTCTAGCGGCCTAGGACGCCGCCCTCTCAAGGCGGTAGCGCGGGTTCAAATCCCGTCGGGGCTACAACGAACGGCCCCCACCTCGCTGAGGTGGGGGCCGTTCGTATAGGCACCTCTCAGAGGCGTTTCTGGATCGCGTCCGCGGCGGCGAGGAGGTCGGCCGCCCAGCGGGCGCCGGGTTTGCGCCCCATTCGGTCGATTGGGCCGGACACGGAGATTGCGGCAATGACCGTTCCAGTCGCGTCGCGAATCGGGGCGGCCACGCTTGCGACACCGGATTCGCGTTCCGCGATGCTCTGCGCCCAGCCGCGCCGGCGCACCTCGATCAGCACTCGCTCACTGAACGACGCTTCGGGCAGGACAGCGCGCTGTGTAGCGATGTCGGCCCAGGCGAGCAGGACCTTGGCGCCGGAGCCTGCGGTCATAGGCAGTCGTGCGCCGACGAGTACGGTATCGCGCAGGCCGGTCGGCGGCTCCATAGCGGCCACGCACACGCGCTCGATGCCCTCGCGGCGATAGATCTGCACACTTTCGCCGGTGATTTCGCGCAGCCGCGGGAGCACGAACGACGCTGCGTCGATGAGTGTGTCGCCCGCTGAGGCGGCGAGTTCACCGAGAGCGGGCCCCGGCACCCACTGGCCTTTGGTATCGCGGGCGAGGAGCCGGTGCACTTCCAGGCCGACGGCGAGCCGGTGCGCGGTAGCGCGGGGCAGGCCGGTGCGTTCACATAGGGCGCTCAGTGTGCAAGGATCCGCTGCAACCGCATGAAGAACGGCCACCGCTTTGTCCAGGACGCCAATACCGCTAGACTGTCTCACAAGACGATATTAACGTTCCGAATGCTGAGATTCTAGTGGTGGCGACAAACAACCGCCTCCAGCGAGAATGAGATCGGTGGATCGGCGGACCGGCCAGCCCATCAAATTCCGGCCGCGGATCCTCTGGAATGAGGATGAGAATGGCAAGCGAATCTCCGGTAAGTGGTGCGGCAACGGAGCAGCGTCCCCGCACCCTGGCTGAAAAGGTGTGGGAACAGCACGTCGTCGTGCGCGGATCAGGTGAGGGTGCCGCACGTGAGCCCGACCTGATTTACATCGATCTCCACCTCGTGCACGAGGTGACGAGCCCCCAGGCTTTTGATGGTCTGCGACTGGCCGGGCGTAAGGTGCGCCGCCCAGATCTCACGATCGCGACGGAAGACCACAATGTGCCGACGGTGGGCATCGACAAGCCCATTGCTGACGTTGTGTCGCGCACTCAGGTCGAGACCCTGCGCCGCAACTGCGAAGACTTCGGTGTCCGCCTGCACCCTATGGGTGACATCGAGCAGGGCATCGTCCATGTCGTCGGCCCTCAACTCGGACTGACGCAGCCTGGAATGACTGTGGTCTGTGGCGACAGTCATACCTCCACCCACGGCGCGTTCGGATCGATCGCGATGGGAATCGGCACATCTGAAGTCGAGCATGTGCTCGCGACGCAAACGTTGCCGTTGCGTCCCTTCAAAACAATGGCGATCAACGTCGACGGAAAGCTCCCGGCTGGCGTGACGAGCAAGGACATCATCCTCGCCGTGATCGCGAAGATCGGTACTGGTGGCGGTCAGGGGTACGTGCTCGAATACCGCGGCGAGGCCATCCGTGCGCTCTCCATGGAAGCCCGGATGACGATCTGCAACATGTCGATCGAAGCAGGCGCACGCGCTGGCATGATCGCGCCCGACCAGACCACCTACGACTTCATCAAGGGCCGCCCGCATGCACCCCAGGGTGCTGACTGGGAGGCGGCGCTCGCCTCATGGGAGGGACTCAAGACTGATGAGGGCGCGGTCTTCGACCACGAGGTGTACATCGACGCGTCGGCTCTCACGCCGTTCGTGACATGGGGGACGAACCCGGGGCAGGGCATTCCGCTCGGCGACTCGATCCCGGACCCCGAAATGTTCGGTGACGAAGCCGCCAAGCAAGCAGCGCACAAGGCGCTCGAGTACATGGACCTCACGCCGGGCACACCCGTCCGTGACATCGCCGTGGACGCAGTTTTCATAGGTTCATGCACCAATGGGCGGATCGAGGACTTGCGAGCCGCAGCAAGCGTTCTGAAGGGCCGCAAGGTAGCGCAGGGAGTGAGGATGCTCGTTGTGCCCGGATCGATGCGGGTACGCGCGCAGGCTGAAGCCGAAGGGCTTGGGGCGATCTTCGAGGAAGCCGGTGCGGAATGGCGAAGCGCAGGCTGTTCAATGTGCCTGGGCATGAACCCAGACCAGCTCGCTCCGGGTGAGCGGTGTGCGTCCACATCGAACCGCAACTTCGAAGGGCGCCAGGGAAAAGGTGGCCGTACCCACCTTGTGTCACCGCTCGTCGCAGCTGCCACCGCGGTCAAAGGGACATTTGCCGCGCCCGCCGACCTCGACTGACCCTTCGCACCGAGACCTGAGGACGAAACCATGGAAGCCTTTTCTACTCACACCGGTATCGGCGTACCGCTGCGCCGATCTAATGTCGACACCGATCAGATCATTCCCGCGGTCTATCTCAAGCGGGTAACGAGGACCGGCTTCGAGGACGGTCTGTTTGCTGCGTGGCGAAATGATGCGAACTTCATTTTGAATGTGCCGCCGTATGACCGCGGGTCCGTTCTCGTGGCTGGTCCAGATTTCGGGACTGGCTCCTCCCGGGAACATGCCGTTTGGGCGCTGTCTGATTACGGCTTCCGGGCTGTGATCTCATCGAGATTTGCTGACATCTTCCGGGGCAATGCGGGCAAGCAAGGCCTGCTAGCAGCTGAGGTTGAGCAGTCTAATGTCGAGTTGCTGTGGAAAGCGCTAGAGGAGCAACCGGGCCTGGACGTGACCGTCGATCTCGAGACGAAGACGGTCAGTGCCGGAACTCTTGTGGTGCCCTTCACAATTGATGACTACACGCGCTGGCGGTTGCTCGAAGGTCTCGATGATATTGGCCTAACCCTGCGCCACGCGGATGAGATCGCTGATTTCGAGCGGCGGCGTCCGGCATGGAAACCTAAAACGCTTCCGGTGCCAGCGCAGAATTAATTTCCACATTAGGGACTAAATTCTGCCAAGTGGGCACACGAGATTTGCCGTGGCACATACACTCTTGGTAATCACGGGTTTGCCGTGTGACTTTTGGCCGGTCCGACTGGGGCCCACATTGTGCGGAGGCTATCCATGAACAAAGCGGATCTCGTCGATGCCCTCACCCAGAAGCTGGGGACGGATCGGCGGAGTGCTTCACAGGCGGTTGAAACGATCGTCGACCTGATTGTGCGTGCGGTACACGCTGGAAAAAGCGTGACTATCACCGGATTTGGGGTTTTCGAGCAGCGAGCGCGCGCAGCGCGGGTGGCGCGGAACCCCCGCACCGGTGACACCGTCCGGGTGGAACCCACCAAGGTGCCGTCCTTCCGGCCCGGTGCACAGTTCAAGGCCCTCATCGCGGGCGCGTCGGAACTGCCGGCGGAAGGACCCGCGGTCAAGCGCGGTGCTGGTGCGACTGCCGCGGAGGAGAAGGCGCCTCCGCGTGCGGCACGCTCGACTGTCGCCAAGGCCCCGCGCCGGGCGTCCAAGGCGGTGGCCGCCGCGGCCGAATCCGGAACCGGCGCAGCGAAAGCGCCAGCCAAGTCAGCCGCGAAGAAGACGACTGCGGCCAAGTCGACGGCTGCGAAGTCGACGGCTGCGAAGAAGACTGCGGCAAAGACCACGGCAGCAAAGAAGGCTCCGGCCGCAAGAACCACTGCCGCGAAGAAGTCGACCGCCGCGAAGTCGACTGCCGCGAAGTCGACTGCCGCGAAGTCGACGGCTGCGAAGTCGACGGCTGCGAAGTCGACGGCTGCGAAGTCGACTGCTGCGAAGAAGACTGCCGCGTCACCGGCGAAGAGCACGGCCGCGAAGAAGACCACGGCGGCCAAGAAGTCCACCGCCGCCAAATCGACTGCCGCGAAGTCAACTGCCGCGAAGACCACCGCAGCGAAGAAGACCACGGCGGCGAAGAAGACCACGGCGGCGAAGAAGACCACGGCCGCGAAGTCGAGCGCTGCGAAGAAGACGACCGCTGCCAAGTCGACGCGAACGCGGCGCGGTGCTTCAGGCTCAGACGCGTCCAGCGGGTCCGAGTCATAGCTGCACGCCACTGACGCAGAACAATCTATCGGGCTAGCGATCTGCCTTGCGTCACGGGCATGATTGCTGCCGGACTGGCCAAATAGTCCCTCATTGGTACCTCTGATCCCGCAGGGGTACCAATGTTGTATCTGCGGTGCGGCCTAGGCCAGCGGGGATTCCAGATAGTCGGCGGTCAATAATCGGCCGTCGAGCATGGTGAGCGCCCACAGGCTGCCCTTACGGTTCTTGGCCGGAGGCAGTGCGACAGCGCTGCGACGTGCGAGCCAATCAAGCAGCCCTGGAATGACGCCGCCTTGGCTGCAGATTGCATGCACGCCCGGCTGGCGGGATATCTCTAGCAGCCGTTTGTGCGCAGCCTTGGGATCACGTGTGTACTCCTCCTCGGAGAAGGCTGGCTCGCGCACAACATCGGTTCCGACCTCATCGGCCGTGGGAACTAGGGTTTCAACACAGCGAGTGCGGTCTGTGGCGTGCAAATCTGTGACGCCGTAGGCGAGGAGATGCGGAACCAGCGCTTCGGCCTGTGCCCGCCCCTGTGCGTCCAACGGGCGCAGGTTGTCATCCTCCGGGTAGTCTCCCCGGCGGCCGGCCTTGCCGTGACGGACGACGAGCAGCGTCGTCACGTCCGCGGCGGCGAATTCAGCGAACTTCTTCAGTACCCGGCGGTCGAGGTCGTAGGTCACCTTCGATGATGCTTTGTGCAGCGGCGCCCACACCAATTCGTCAACTTCGTGGTTAGGAATGAATGTACCGGTGAGAGCCTCAGCGGCCCAGTAGTCGACCTCCTTGCGCCGCCCGTCCGTTAGTGGATACGACACACGGATGAGGTGGCGGCCCAGCCTGCACGAGAAGCCTGTCTCTTCGGTTATCTCGCGTGCCGCTGCAACGACTGGCGTTTCACCGGCGTCGAGCTTTCCTTTCGGCAGCGACCAGTCGTCGTAGCGTGGCCGGTGAATGACGGCAACTTCGAGGCCGCCGCGAACATCGGGGTTGTGGCGCCAGAGCACCGCGCCCGCGGCGAGGACGCTGGAGTTGCTCTGTTTTGTCGACACCGAACTCATCAGTCCGACGCCCTCACTGCGCCTGATGACGGCGGATCAGCTCGGTCTGGTGGTCGCGGACCTGTTCACCGTCCGCGGGCGCAGCGATCCAGTTTCCGTCGGGCTGCAGAATCCAGCACCGCGTTGTGGGGTCGAGCGCCGATTCGAAAAGGTCGTTCAGCTGGTTGGTGACCTTGGGGTCACGCACGCGCACCAGAACTTCCACGCGCCGATCAAGATTGCGGTGCATCATGTCAGCGCTGCCGAACCAGAATTCGTTGCACCCCGCGAAATGGAAGATCCGGGAGTGCTCCAGGAACCTGCCGAGAATGGAACGAACGTGAATCGTTTCACTGAGCCCCGGGACGCCGGGTTTCAGTGCGCAGATACCTCGCACCACAATCTCAACGGGCACGCCCGCTTGCGAGGCCTTGTAGAGCCCGTCGATGATCTGCTCGTCCACCAGTGCGTTGGCCTTGAGCCGGATGCGCGCGGTGCGCCCCGCCCGATGGTGGGCGATCTCGTCGTCGATGCGCTGCAGAATCCCCGAACGGATTCCGGTCGGCGCGACGAGCAGCGTCCGGTACTGCTCAACTCGAGAGTAGCCCGTCAGCGAGTTGAACAGGTCGGTGAGATCCGCGCCGATATCTGGCGCAGCGGTGAGCAACCCGACATCTTCGTACAGGCGCGCTGTCTTCGGGTTGTAGTTGCCAGTGCCGATGTGACAATAGCGGCGAATCGTGGAGCCTTCGCGCCGCACCACAAGACACGTTTTGCAGTGTGTTTTGAGGCCGACGAGGCCGTACACCACATGCACGCCTGCCTGCTCGAGCTTGCGTGCCCATTTGATGTTCGCCTGCTCATCGAACCGGGCTTTGATTTCAACCAGGGCGACTACTTGTTTGCCGGCCTCCGCCGCATCGATCAGTGCGTTGATGATCGGGGAGTCACCAGAGGTGCGGTACAGAGTCTGTTTGATCGCGAGCACATTGGGGTCGGCGGCGGCCTGTTCGACGAAGCGCTGCACGCTCGTTGAAAACGAGTCGTAGGGGTGGTGCACAAGAACGTCCCCATCACGGAGGGTTGAGAACACGCTCTTGGGCGTCTCACGCTCGCCGAACGCCGGATGTGTCGCGGGCACAAACGGCTTGTCCTTCAGTCCGGCCCGGTCAACGCTGTACACCTGCCAAAGGCTCGATAGATCGAGCAAACCGGGAACGTGCACGACATCAGCGGGATTGACATCAAGCTCACGCAACAGCAAGTCGAGCATGTGCTCGGTCATGTCGTCAGAGACTTCGAGCCGCACCGGTGAACCGAAGCGGCGGCGTGCAAGCTCACGCTCAAGCGCCTGTAGCAAGTCCTCGTCCCGGTCTTCTTCCACTTCGAAGTCCGCGTTGCGAGTGACCCGGAATGCGTGATGTTCGACGACATCCATGCCATGGAACAGCACGTCGAGGTGCGCGGCGATGAGTTCCTCCATGGGGAGGAAGCCGACGCCGTTGCCTTCGCCCTGAGGAACCCGCACGAACCGCGCGACATTGTCCGGAACCTTGACGCGTGCGAAGTGGGTTCCGCCGGCGCGGTCACGAACCGTGACAGCAAGATTGAGGCTCAGTCCGCTGATGTAGGGGAACGGGTGTGCAGGATCGACCGCCAGGGGCGTGAGCACGGGAAAGACTTGCTCGTGGAAGTACCGTGATTGTTCGGTACGGTCGGCCTCCGCCAATTCGGACCACGAGATGATCGAAATGCCCTCCGCCGCGAGCCCGGGACGCACCTGATCAAGAAAGACGCGAGCGTGCTTCTCAGCGAGTTCTTGCGTCCGTTTGGCGACCAGCGAGAGCTGCTCGCGCGGCGAAAGCCCATCCGCGGAACGAACGGAAAGGCCAGTCTCATCGCGCCGCTTGAGTCCGGCGACGCGAACCATGTAGAACTCGTCGAGGTTCGACGCGAAGATAGCGAGGAACTTCGCACGCTCAAGCAAAGGGATCGAACTGTCCTCAGCCAAACTCAGCACGCGTGAATTGAAATCCAGCCAGCTCAGTTCCCGGTTGAGGTAACGATCTTCGGGAAGTGCTTCAGCCGCGGGCACCTCCTGGGTCGCGGCGGGAGGCGCGGACGGAATCACGTGTACGGGCCCGTCGGCGGAACTGCCGTTGAGTCCGGCATCACTGCCTTCAACGATCTGCTCATTGTTCGTTACCGTCACGGAGCCGCCGCTGGGCTCGCTGAGACTTTCGCGGTCGTTCACACTTCGATCATTCCAAATTGTGGCGAGACGGCAAGCCGGTGTGGCATCAGAGCTTTAAACATTGCGTGTATTGCTGGTAAAGGCTGCCGCGTGCGACAACTCATCCGCGGCCGCCCGTGTCCAGGCCCCGGCGCCGTACTCAAGCACATCGGCAAGGTCGGCGGGGGTGTCGACGTCAAGGCGAAGTCCGGCGAGGTTGTCATGTTCGGCAGCGAATGCGCCCGCGTCGCGGTGCCTGCGCGCTGACCCCGCACCGAACTGAGGGCGCAATGTCGTCACGTCTGGCGCGAAAAGCGCCGTCGTGCCATCGCCGTGCCGGTCGGCGACAAACGTGAGAGCGTGCGCGTCGAACATGATCGCGAGAGCATCGTGGAGAGCGGACGGCGTCAGAGCCGGCAAATCCGCGTGCACAACCCCAACGGGGGTGTGTGGTTCGTGCGTGTGAAGTTCTGCTGCGGCGGCGCGCAGCACCGCGTTGAGCCGCGCATCCGCCAGCGTGGCGGGCCCGGCAGCGCCGTGGGATGCCGGTCGCGGACTCGCGAGGTCCGGCAGGGACAGCGCCGATTCATCAACGAGCGCCGCCCCATGTTCGGCGGCGATGTCGCCCAATTCCGCAGGGTCTCCGACAAGCGTCACAGCCGCGACGTCCGTGCAGGCTTTCACCGCGGTGAGCGTGTCCCGCAGCATGGAGATCGCAAGCTGGGTTCGTGTCGCCGGACTGAACGCAGGACTGAGCCGCGATTTCGCGGTGGCGAAAGGCTTCACCGGTATCAGGATCCGTGCGGCTCTCACTGCACCACAATAAGCCGAGACTGAACGTATCGGCACCGCGTTGCCCTGCCGCGGGCGCGGGGGACTGGCAGAATGCGGAGCAGAGTGACGTCAGCCGGCCGGCCACGAACATCGGAGGTAGATCACCTTGACAAAAGCGGCAGTGATGGGTTCGGGGTCGTGGGGTACTGCGTATGCCAAGGTGCTGGCCGATGCGGGCACAGACGTGATGATGTGGGCACGGCGTGCGGAACTCGCCGAATGCATTGAGCAGCGCAATGAGAACCGGGACTATCTGCGCGGCATCATCCTGCCGGAGCGGCTGCACGCGACCGCTGATCCAGCCGAAGCGCTGCGCGACGCCGATATCGTCGTGCTGGCTGTTCCCTCACAATCGCTTCGCTCGAACCTGGAAGCCTGGAAAACCATGCTTCCGTCCGACGCGACGCTGATGAGCCTCGCCAAAGGAATTGAGGTCGACTCGCTGCTCCGGATGAGCCAGGTGGTCACACAAGTGACGAAAGCCGATGCGTCGCGGGTAGCGGTGCTGTCCGGCCCCAATCTTGCGCGCGAGATCGCTGAAAGTCAGCCCGCCGCAACCGTCATCGCGTGTCCGGATTCGGCACGCGCGATCGCTTTGCAAAAAGCTTGTCACACAATGTATTTCCGGCCTTACACGAACGCCGACGTGATTGGCTGTGAAATCGGCGGAGCGTGCAAGAACGTTATTGCGCTCGCGTGCGGAATGGCAGCCGGGGTTGGCCTTGGCATCAACACGATCGCGTCGATCATCACGCGCGGTCTCGCTGAGATCACCCGGCTGGGCGTCGCGCTGGGCGCCAACCCTGCGACCCTGGCTGGACTGGCGGGCGTTGGTGATCTCGTCGCCACATGCACCTCACCGCTGTCGCGAAACCGCAGTTTTGGCGAGGCGCTCGGCCGCGGCGGATCCATCGCAGAGGCCCAGGCCGCCACGCATGGTCAAGTTGCGGAAGGCGTCAAGTCCTGCACCTCTGTTCGGGCGCTCGCCAACAGCTATGGCGTTGAAATGCCGCTTACCAATGCAGTGCATCAGGTGTGCCACGAAGGTCAGGAAGTGCTCGATGCGGTGCAGCAGCTCCTGGGCCGCAGAATGAAACCTGAGTAACACAACCGGCACACGAGTACGGAGCCAGCGTGCGGACAGGTAGCGTCTCTGGGGTGACGAGTGAACGAATTCGGGTAGCTGTCGTGTTCGGAGGCCGCAGCAGCGAGCATGCTGTCTCCTGCGTCTCTGCGGGAAGCGTGCTCCGGCATATCGACAAGGAACGGTTCGACGTTGTTCCGATCGGGATCACTCCGGACGGGGCCTGGGTGAAAGGTGTCACCGACCCAGCCAAGCTCGTCATCACGGCTGGTGAGCCGCTGCCAGAGGTAGCTCAGGACGGTGACGAACTCGCCTTCTCTGCGTCACCGGCCCGCCGCGGGTCGCTCATCGCGATGGAAGGTGACGAGGCGGGGCGTGAACTCGCCTCGGTAGACGTCGCCTTCCCAATCCTGCATGGTCCGTACGGTGAGGATGGCACAATCCAGGGTCTGCTCGAGCTCGCAGGCGTACCGTACGTTGGTGCCGGGGTCCTCGCCAGCGCTGGCGGGATGGACAAAGAATTCACCAAGAAACTGCTCGCCGCGGAAGGCCTGCCGGTGGGACGGCAAATCGTATTGCGCCCGCGGATGGCGACCCTCACCGAGGCGCAGCGCGACTACCTTGACTTGCCAGCCTTCGTGAAGCCCGCCCGCGGCGGCTCGTCCATTGGAATCTCGCGGATCACCTCGTGGGATGAGCTCGATGCGGCCATTGCCGAAGCCCGCCGGTTCGATCCCAAGGTCATCGTCGAAGCCGGCGTCAAAGGACGGGAAGTCGAGTGCGGCGTGCTCGAGTTCCCCGACGGCCGGGTAGAAGCGAGCGTTGTCGCGGAAATCCGGCTGCCTGACAGCGACAGCAACGGTTTCTATGACTTCGAAACCAAATACATCAACGACATCACGGAATTCGATGTCCCCGCGCAACTCGACGAAGCAGTCACCAAGGAGATTCAGCGCCTGAGCGTCGCGGCGTTCGCCGCACTCGACTGTCAGGGGCTTGCTCGCGTTGACTTCTTCGTCACAGACGACGGGCCGGTGATCAACGAGGTCAATACGATGCCCGGCTTCACGTCGATCTCGTTGTACCCCAGGGTGTGGGCAGCGACGGGTGTCGAGTATCAGCAGCTCATCTCCACACTGATCGACACCGCCCTTGCCCGTGGCACGGGCCTGCGCTGACGTCTCAGTTGATCGGTGCCGGATCGATCGCCTGCTGCGGAAGATTCTCGGTGATCGTGTCAGAAATGACCTGCAACGGAGTCGGACCGGTGCCGTCCGGCAGTGTCAGCGCGAGGTACACACTGCGATCGACCACGTACCAGGTGCTCGAATCGAGGCCCATCGCTTCACCTGAGACCTGGAACCACTGCACGTCATTTACTAGTTGCAGCGCGGCTGCCTGATCGAAATCGAGCGGGCGTTCGAGGCCGCACCGCAGCACGACGGGATCATCGAGCGTTCCCGCCGTCCGCCATGCCGCTGCACCAGCGGGGGCAGGGTCGACGATGTCCGCACGTTCGAGATCACCAAGTTCCTCAGGCAGCGCCGCAAGCAGCGTTGTGCATTCGTCCGAATTGGCAGCGGGGGCAGGAACCTCCGCGAGGATGACAGGTTCGGCATCGAGATTGCGCTGCATCACGACCGCAGCCACGATCAGCCCTGTGATCAGTGCGAGGGGCAGGGCGATCGCAGTGGCGATCAACGCCGGGGAACGGCGTTCGGGCTGTGTTTCGCTCACAACACCTCATTATCGGTAGCTCGTCGTTGTGGAACCGGCCGTCACCGTACTCTAGTCGGGTGAGCACAGCCTCAAGCGAAGACCATCCGCACGCTGCGCACGCGGCCACTGTGCAGGATACGGGGGAGTTCGGCGTCATCAGCCGGATCACCGCGGGCCGGAGGCAGCCGGATTCGACGCTGCTCGGCCCCGGAGACGACGCTGCGCTCGTAGCCGTCAGCGGTGGTGTCGTGGTCGCATCGGTCGACATGCTCATTGAGGGGCGTCACTTCCGTATTGACTGGTCTTCGCCGCACGACATCGGACGAAAAGCGGTCGCACAGAATGCCGCGGATCTCGTTGCGATGGGCGCGAGTCCTGTGACCTTCCTCGTCGCACTGGGCTGCCCGCCCAATACCGGAATCGCCTTCACTGACGCGCTGAACGAGGGGCTCTGGGAGGAGGCAGCCTGTGTCGGTGCCGGAATTAGCGGCGGCGACCTCGTCCAGGCGCCGGGCGTCACGCTTTCCGTGACAGCGCTGGGCGATCTGCATGGTCGCCGCGCTGTGCTGCGCAGCGGGGCACGGCCCGGTGACGTCGTTGCCCTCGCCGGTGCGACCGGGTACTCGGTGGCCGGCTACACGCTGCTGAGCCGCGGCGTCACGGCGCGGACCGCCGCCGCGGCCGAATGTCTGTCGGTCCATCGCGCGCCGCGCCCGCCTTACAGCGTCGGGCTTGCGGCGGCAAGTCTCGCGACCGCGATGATCGACACGTCCGATGGGCTGGTGTCCGACCTCGGTCACATCGCTGCCGCCTCAGGCGTCCGGATCAGCATTGATTCTCGCGCCCTCGGCAGCCCGGAGCCCGTGCAGGAAGTAGCTGCGCTGTGCGGCGCAAGCGCTGCTGATTGGGTGCTCGACGGTGGTGAGGACCACGCTTTCGCGGGCACGTTCCCGCCAGGTGAGCAACTGCCAGTGGGCTGGCGCCTGATAGGCCACGTGGACACTGCGGCGGACACCGGGCCAGGCGTGGTCGTCGACGGCGAACCGCGCCGCCCTGGCGGCTGGACGAGCTGGAAAGCACCGTGACCCAGCACTGCCGCAGGCTCGCGCTCGGGCCGACAGCGGCGTAGGGTTTAACCTGGGCCGGCGGCATTGGGGTCCCGGCCCCGTTGTCTGCACACTCGCGCATTGCATCGGTGCCTTGCGGCTCGCCCACAGCAGCGACCCCGTTAGGATGAAGGACCCACATGGCTATTTCGGACATTGCTGAGTACGCGCATCTCAGCGATTCTGATATCGAAGCGCTCGGACACGAACTCGATGCGATCCGTCGCGATGTCGAAGATTCTCTTGGTGGTGCGGATGCGAACTACATCATCCGCACAATCCGATTGCAGCGTATCCTCGACGCGTCCGCTCGGGCCTGGCTGATCGCTAGCTCCGGCCGCGGGGGCTGGCTGGCGGGGACGGCGGCACTGGCGCTCGCGAAGATCATCGAGAATATGGAGATCGGTCACAACGTCCTGCATGGTCAGTGGGACTGGATGAACGATCCCGAGATTCACTCGGCTTCGTGGGAATGGGATATCGCTGGCCCGGCTTCACATTGGAAGCGTGCGCACAACGTCACCCACCACAAGTACACGAATGTGGTCGACCTCGATGATGACGTGGGGTTCGGCGTGATGCGGGTGACGCGCGACCAGCCGTGGAAGCCCATCCATCTGATTCAGCCGCTTCAGAATCTCTTGCTCGCGGCTGGATTCGAGTGGGGTATCGCGCTACATGACTTGTACTTCGATAAGACGGCGAAGCACCCAGATCGCGCGGAGGTCGCCGTTTTCCGGCGTAAGGTGCTGCGTCAACTCGCCAAAGACTACGTACTCTTTCCGGTTCTGAGCGGGCGCCGGTGGCGCCGCACCCTGGCGGCGAATGCCACTGCCAACCTGGTGCGGAACATTTGGGCGCATCTCGTGATTTCTTGTGGGCACTTCCCGGATGGTGCCGAGAAGTTCGCCTTGGACGACTTAGAGAACGAGTCACCCGGGCATTGGTATCTGCGTCAGATGCTCGGTACCGCAAACTTCAACGCTGGGCCCGCGATGGCGTTCCTGAGCGGCAATCTGTGCTATCAGATCGAGCATCACTTGTTCCCCGATCTTCCGAGCAACAGGTGTGCGGAGATATCGGTCCGTGTGCGAGAGCTCTGCGACAAATATGACCTGCCATACACAACAGCTCCACTTCTCACGCAGTTCCTGCTGACTCAACGCACCATCCTGAAACTCGCACTGCCCGACCGCATGCTGCGCGCAACATCTGATGACGCACCCGAAACGGCATCTGAGCTGCGGTTCAAAGCTGCGAAGGCACTTGGCTGGGTTGCAGTCGACCCAGAGACCGGCCGCCGTCGCGGACTGCGGACCGCGCTGGCCGAGCTGAAACCGAAAAAGCGGCGCTGAACTGTGCTGTTGAGATAACGGCAGCTGCGGTGTGACGTGCGGAACGGCAAACTGATCCGTGATCAGGTAGGGTTCTGTGCGAAAGCGGTGCTCAGTGTGAGTGCCGCATGCGTCGTAGATTGCTTCCTCTCGTCCAGGTGACCTTCGCAGTGTGGCCCGGTTGACGACTCTCATGCGGCGAACGGATGCGCTGACAGGCGTGTTCGCCACTCACCGCTCCCGCTAGCGTTGCATAGCTCTAGTATCGGCATGCGCGGGGCGACCGATGCCATTGAAAGGCACCACGTGACCACCACACCCGTTCCACCGAAATTTTCAGACCTTGGCGTGCCCGCACCGATCGTCGGCGCGCTCGCCCGCGACGGCAAAAGCACAGCCTTCCCGATCCAGGCGGAGACGCTGCCCGATTCACTTGCGGGACGTGACTTGCTCGGCCGTGGTAAGACCGGCTCCGGCAAGACATTGGCTTTTTCGATCCCGCTTGTCGCCCGACTTGCCGCGACAGGCGGTCGCAGTACGCGCCGTCCAGGCCGCCCGCGTGGCCTTGTGCTCGCCCCCACGCGTGAACTCGCTACCCAAATCGCTGCCGTCCTCGCGCCGATTGCCCGGGCATGTGGTCTCACGACAACGACCATCTTCGGCGGTGTCCGGCAGAATTCCCAGGTGGCCGCACTGAAGGCTGGCGCGGACATCGTCGTGGCCTGCCCCGGACGCCTCGAAGACCTCATCAAGCAAGGCTTCGTTACTCTCGATGACATCGAAATCGCGGTACTCGACGAAGCCGACCACATGGCCGACCTCGGCTTCTTGCCCGCGGTTACCAGGTTGCTCGCCGCGACGCCCCGGGGCGGTCAGCGGTTACTGTTCTCTGCGACCCTAGACAATGGCGTGGATAAGCTCGTCACTCGCTTCCTGAATAACCCGACGCGGCACTCGATTGACGAAGCGACATCCCCGGTTCCCGCGATGTCGCACCACATCCTGGAAGTCTCGACGCCCGACCATAAGAAGGAACTCGTGCGCACGCTCGCGTCGGGGACCGGGCGCCGCATCCTTTTCATGCGCACCAAGCACCACGCTAAGCGACTCGCAAAGCAACTCACTGTTGAGGGTATCCCGGCGGTTGATCTGCACGGCAACCTTTCTCAGGCGCAGCGTGACCGCAACCTCGCTGCCTTCGGCGAAGGCAGCGTTCGGGTCCTCGTAGCGACGGACGTAGCCGCGCGCGGCGTGCACGTCGACCACGTTGAACTCGTGGTGCACGTGGATCCTCCGACGGAGCACAAAGCCTACCTGCACCGTTCGGGACGCACCGCGCGCGCCGGGCGCGCTGGTGACGTAGTCACAATCGTGCTGCCCGATCAGCGCCGGGATCTCACGAAGGTGCTTCGCGCAGCAGATATTTCAGCGGTCCCGCAGAAGCTCAACTCCGCGCGCGACGCGTCGGTCGCCGAACTCGTCGGTGAGGTCGCCCCGCACGTCGCGCCTGCGCCCCAGCAGGAACGCGCGGGTCTTAACAGCCGTGGAAACGGGGCTCGCGCACCTCGCGCCAGTGCCTCCCGGAGCCGTACAGCCGGTTCTTCGAAGCGCCCGGGGCGGCCGCACCGGAGGGCTGTGCGAAGCGCCTAAGCGGCCACCTTCCTTCCCCAAATCCATCTATGGGGGTCAACGGAAACACCGGTGAAAACCAGGTTTTCGTTGACCCCCATAGTCGGTTTCGTCCGGGCCTCGGCAATTGTCGTACGGTTCCGCTACTCTTCGGCATACAACGAGGAGGGGAACACATGTTCGAAGATTCGGGTTGTGGGGGCGTTGAGAATGAAGTTTGCTGGGCTGTGCAGTATGTGTATGACCCCGACCGCCATGACGGGGCATTCGCGTATACGGTCGGGCTGGCACAGTCTGGGCATCCTGAACTGTTTATGCGCGCGGCTCCAGAACAGGAGCCATGCGAAGCGCCATGGTATTTCAGTGCGAGGGACTGTACGGCACAGCTCAACCGCTTCGCGCGGAGCTTGATCGAGGGCAAACTCGTTGTAGGCCAACCCATCAGCGAGAGTTTCGACGCGGGTGCAACCACAGTGGTGTTCACGCCCGGCGCGCCGGTAGACCCGTACGAGGTCGAGGCGTATGGCGTCGATCCCGGAAGCTGGGTCATCCCGTTCGAGGCGACCCTTGTCAGCGCTGCTCCGTCTCCGCTTGCGGATCTCCCACGAAGCGAATTGCCACGGTGGCGCGGCGAAGTGGCGTGCGTACTGTCGGCGGTGCCCCCGAACCGCCGCAGCATCATGAGCGTTCGCAGGCCGGAAAAGCGCGACTCGTTCTCGCACACTGGTGAATTCGGGCCAATGACGCCCCTGGTTCGCGCCTACGCCTATGCCGTAGCCAAGGCCTCGCCGGAAGAACTGGCTGCACTGCTCATCGCAAGCATCGACGCGGACACCTGCTTTGGGCCGAAGCTGGTGCTGGGGGTGTCCTACACACAAGCGCGGTTGGTGAGCCGGATGCCCGCCGCGTGGAACGCCGAGCACCTGGCGAATCAATTAGTGGGCGCACTCCACGAACGCCCGCGTTTGTGGCAGCGAACTCTCAAGCGAGCCGGCCTGTTCGATGACCCAACGACATGGCACGGGGCATCGAGGCAGCTGACGCAAGCTATCTCAGCCATGTTGGTCGCAGCAACCGTGGCCGATCGGCTTGACGACGATACGACGCTCGCGGCGTTTGGCCCGTGGAATGCGGCGGCGGGGAGGCCCTTATTCATCACAGACGACCGATGGCGTGCCCCAGCACATGTGATCAGCGTGGTGAGGGATCTCGTTGAGCGCATCGATGCCGAATCTGCGCACCTTCTGCTGAAGGCCTGGGACAGTCAGTGTGAGTCCGCGACGGTCGCACTGCTCAGGGGCCTCGCCGTGACCGGTCGTCGCGCGTGCCCGCCCCCGCACCTGCTAGTGGAAGACTCGTACCTGGCTACACTCGCAGCTTCCGGACCAGTCATGGCGGAGCCAATCAACGATCTGCTGTGCTGCTTGACGGCCGTGCTGTGTGAACGAGCGCGCCTCACTACTCAGCAAGTCCGCGAGTTTGCCGCCCCACTCGCCGATGCGCTCCCTGGCCTGGAGGAGGTACTAAACGCGCCCATATTGGCTGAATCTGCATAAGCCCAGGTGGTGCGCTCCTGTCGGCAGGCCACGAAGCGTCGGTGAGGCACGCCGCTGCCTGCGCAGCGGGTGCCCTGTGTGGAACGAACCGAGAAGCCACAGCATAAGAAGCGCGAGCAGAAGCCACGGCGCCGCGTTCGCGAGAATGACAACGAGTGCGATGGCAATCGGCACGGCCGGGAAGAGTGAGCGTCTCGGCCGTTGCCGTCCTCGCGACTGGGAGCGGGGAGCGGCGGCCAACCCCTGCGGCGGGGGCAAATCGCTGAAGAGGTCCGCAAGATCAGCGCTGTATTGTGCCGCCCACGCGCGCCCTGCCCGTTCGTCGAATTCCTCGAGCGAAATGCGCCCGGCCGCAAGATGCACCCCAAGCGCAGAAACTGCGGATTCCCGTTCAGCGTCACCGACCCGCAGCGCAACCTCGGTCATCGTCACGCCTCCCCGGTCGCATCATCTCCGTCGGCGAGGATGCCGTAAAGCTTCCGCCTCGTGTCGGCCAGCACTTGGCGCGCACGAGCCTGCTGGTCCGGCGTCCCCGTAGCCAGCACCTGCCAAAGCGCCGCGGCTGTCTGGCCGATCAGCGGCTGCAACTTGAGATCGTCACCTCCGGCAGCAGACGATGACATCGCCTCAAACGGCGCACCGACCTCGCTGGAGTTAGTCTCGACATACTCCTCACCTTCTGCAGTCAGTCGATACACTTTTCGGCCACCGTCCTCCTTGGCGACGACCAGCCCTTCGTCCTCGAGTTGCTGAAGTGTTGGGTACACCGAGCCGGGACTGGGTTTCCACATGCCGCCGCTACGGTCGGCAATCTCCTGAATGATTTGATAGCCGTTCAACGGCTGATCAGCCAGGACAGCGAGAATCGCGGCCCGAACATCGCCGCGCCGTGCCTTTGGCCCGCGAGCCCATGGCGGGGCTCCCCACGATCCGTGGCCCCGGCCCGGCTCGCCCCACGAGCGGTGCCCACCGCCGAACATAAACCACGGTCCGAAACCTTGCGGTCCACAATGCCGACCATGCATCGCCATCACCTCGACCAGATACTCAACCAATCGCGATACTTTAACGATAGGTCGCGATCGGTCCCGGAGCAATACCCCCGTCGCCCCAAATCCATCTGCGGAAGTCATCTGCAACTGCCAAAAATCGGCCGTTTCCGTTGACCTCCGTAGATGGATTCGCGGGTGGGGGCGACGAAGCCGCCTAGCGCAGGAGCGAGCGTGCCATGACGACGCGCTGGATCTGGTTGGTGCCTTCGTAGATTTGGGTGATCTTGGCGTCGCGCATCATCCGTTCGACGGGGAAGTCCCGGGTGTAGCCAGCGCCGCCGAACAATTGCACCGCGTCGGTTGTCACGTCCATCGCTACGTCGGATGCGAAGCATTTCGCCGCACTCGCGATGAAAGCCAGCCCTTTCTCGCCCCGTTCGGCACGGGCAGCCGAGTGGTACACCATCAAACGGGCGGCTTCGAGCTTCATCGCCATGTCGGCGAGCATGAACTGCACACCCTGGAAACCGCTGATCGGCGTCCCAAACTGCTTACGATCCTTCACATATGCGAGCGCCGCGTCCAGCGCGCCCTGAGCAATTCCCACCGCCTGCGCACCAATCGTCGGGCGCGTGTGGTCGAGGGTTTCCAGCGCGGTTTTGAAACCGGTACCCGGTTCGCCGATGATCCGGTCGCCGGGGATGCGGCAGTTCTCAAAGTACAGTTCCGCGGTCGGCGAGCCCTTGATGCCGAGCTTCTTTTCCTTCGGACCGACGATGAACCCGTCATCGTCTTTGTGCACCATAAACGCCGAGATTCCGTTGGCACCTTTGTCCGCATCCGTCACCGCCATCACGGTGTACCAGCTGGATTTGCCGCCGTTAGTGATCCAGCACTTCGAACCATTCAGAATCCAGTCATCACCGTCAGCCTTGGCGCGGGTGCGCATGGACGCTGGATCTGAGCCGGCTTCGCGCTCGGATAGCGCATACGACGCCATCGCTTCACCGGACGCGATTGATGGCAGCACCTGTTTCTTCAATTCTTCGCTTCCGTTGAGGATCAGCCCCATGGTGCCCAGCTTGTTCACGCCGGGTATCAGCGATGATGATGCGCACACGCGCGCCACCTCTTCGACGACGATGCATGCTGCGACTGAATCGGCGCCTTGCCCGTCATACTCGTCTGGCACATGCACCGCGTTAAAGCCCGATGCCGTCAAGGCCTTGAGCGCTTCTTCGGGGTACCGCTCGTGCTCGTCAACATCTCCCGCATACGGGGCAATTTCCTTCTCGCAGAGTGAACGGATCGCGGAGCGGAGCTCGTCGTGTTCTTCGCGGAGCGTGAAGAGGTCAAAGTTGAGGTCGCCTGCCATGGTCAGTGCCTTTCGTGATTAAGGAAGGTCTCTATGCGCGAACCGATGTCGTCGCTGCGCAGGAGGGGATCGATGTGTCCTCCGGGAAACACGGAGAGTTCTGCGTGCGGCAGCAAGCGCCGCATTGTCCGTGCGTTGACGAGTGGAATGATGGGGTCGTCATCCCCGGCAAGGACGAGGACCGGCTGCCGAATCAAGGGCAAGAACGGGAGGCTGGTCCAGCCGGCACCAGCGAGAAGCTGATAGGCGTAGCCGCGGCGGCTCGCACGGGTTTCGACCGTGCCGAACACTTCGCGCACCCCGTCGAGGTCCCGCCGGGCTGCTCCGCCGTAAATCACCGGCGCAACCTGCGCCGCATAGTCAGGGTCGCGGTAGCGGCGCGGAGTTGACATGTGCCACAGCACTTTTGGTCTCGCGGGAACCATCAGCATGCCAGTTGCCGTGCACATCAGTATCACCCGAGCACAGCGGTGCGGAAACTGAAACGCCAACTGCTGTGCGAGCGCGCCGCCCCATGAGTATCCGAGGACATCAAAACGGGGATACCCCAGTCGGGTGAGCATCCGCGCAATAGTGAGCGCGAGGATGGGAAACGTGTACGGGAGGCGGGGGGCGGGCGAGAGCCCCGCCCCGGGCACGTCGAAACTGACTACCGTGCGCCGCGAATCGAGCCCTGCTACCAGTGGGTCGAAGGTCTCCAAGCTTGCACCGATGCCGTTGCACAGCACGAGCGGCGGGTCTTGGTGCGCATCGTCAGCTGAACGGACCTCGACTCGGATTTGCTGCCCGCACACGGTTACCCAGTTGCCGCGTACGCTCATGACTCGAAGACGTATTGGCCGGGTGCACGGACCGTTGCCGGGTACTGGTCCGATCCGAGGACGCGTGGAGCGGGCACGGTCCCCTCGCTGCGGTCGGCGAGCCACGTGGCGTAGTCCGGCCACCATGAGCCGCGTACCTTTTCGCTGCCGTCGAGCCAATCCTCTGCCGTCGCACGCATCTCGGAGTTGACGCGGAAGGACGCCTTGGGGTTGCTGGGCGGATTGACCATACAGGCGATATGTCCACTAGTGGACAGGATGAAGCGGGTGTCACCACCAAGCAGTCGTGCGCTGCGGTACGACGCCTGCCACGGGCTGATGTGGTCGGCGACCCCTGCGACAACGTACGAGTCCGCCTTCACTGCGGACAGGTCGATGCCAGTGCCCAGCAGCGATGCGGCACCTGGCTTAGTCAGTCTGTTGTCGAGAAATAGTTCAATGAAGTCGCGGTGCAGTGCGGCGGTCATCCGGGTGGTGTCTGCGTTCCAGAACAGCACGTCAAACGCCGCTGGATCCTTGCCCTGGAGGTAGTTGTTGACCCAGTAGCTCCAGACCAGGTCATTCGGGCGCATCCACGCGAACATTTCCGCCAGCGCACCGCCGTCGAGGTAGCCCTTGGACTCGGAGTACTTGATGGCCGCCTTCGCGGACGCTTTACTGGTTAATGCTGCCTGCAGGCCCGCTCGAGACTGATCGAGCACATTGACCCCGAGGCTCAGGCTGGCGATGCGGTCGCCTTGCCCGGTCGCGGCCAAATGCGCGGCAACCATCGAGAGGAGCGCGCCTCCAGAGCAGAGCCCCAATGTGTGTGCCTTTTCCGTGCCCGTGATCTCATGGACGGCGGCGAGCGCCTGGAGCACAGCCTTGGCGTACTCGTCGATGCCCCAGTCGCGCTGTTCCGCGGTGGGATTAAACCATGACAGGATGAAGACCTGCTGTCCCTGCGAGACAAGGTATTCGACGAGACTGCGGCCCGGCGCAAGGTCGACGACGTAGTACTTGTTGATAAGTGGCGGCACGATCAACAGCGGCAGTGTGCCCACCTCGTCGGTGACTGGACGGTACTGGATCAACTCGAAGCTGGGTGTTGTCAAAACAACACTGCCGTCGGTGGCTGCGATGTTGACGCCGACCGTGAAGCCTGACGTATCTACCATCGCTGGCACGCGCGGTGCTTTCGCGAAATCCCGCAGAAAGTTCCGCACGCCACGAAGCGCGCTCAGTCCGCCCGTGTCGATCAGCGCTTTGAGCGACAGGGGGTTGATGCCGGGTAGGTTGCTCGGTGCGGCGGCATCGAGGAGGTTCTCGAGAGCGAACTCGATTCGTTCGCGATCACGCCAGTCCAGTTCGAGTTCGCTGACAACGCTGCGTGCGGATTTGTCAACCGCGAGGTATCCCTGGAGGATGGCTCGGAGCCAGGGGTTCGATGACCAGGCCGGATCGCTGAATCGGCGGTCGCGCTTGTCGGGGGTGATACCGGACCTCCCGGTGCCGGCGCGGGCGAGTTCCCGGACGAGGCTTACCGCTTCATCCGCGATGACGCTGGGCTTCTCGACGATCGCCGCACCGAGTTTCACGGTGGAAGCGCCGGGGATAAAGCGCCGCCATTGCCCACGGGCCGCGCTCGTGAGCAGCATGTCAATGGGAGCTGAGGCCTCGGCGAGGGTCTCGTCAATTCTTTGTGTGCTGATGGTGACCATGTGTGGATCCTTGGAAGTCTCTGAATGTCCCGATATGTTTCAGCGTGCGCTGGCGGGCGGCTGCACCTCGCGGCGCAAGATTTTCCCGGTAGGCCCCTTGGGCAGTTCGTCGAGCACCCACACCTGGCGCGGATACTTGTACGCGGCGAGACGGGCTTTCACAAATTCGCTAATTTCCGCGGTGTCGACTGTTGCCCCTGGGCGTACGGCGATTGCGGCACCGACCTCTTCCCCGAGCGCTGCATGCGGAATTCCGATCACAGCCGCCTCGACGACATCAGGGTGCTCGTACAGCACCTCTTCGACCTCGCGCGGGTAGACGTTGTAGCCGCCGCGGATGATGAGCGACTTCTTGCGGTCGACGATGTAGAAGTACCCATCATCGTCTTGCTTGCCGATGTCGCCGGTGCGGAACCAGCCGTCGATGAATGCCTCGGCGGTCGCCGTGGGGCGGCCGAGGTAGCCTTTCATCACGTTTTCGCCTCGTACGCAGATCTCACCGAGTTCGCCGGGCGGGAGCGTCGCACCGTCGTCATTGATAACGCGCATTTCCACACCGTCGAGCGGGAGTCCGACGGAGCCGATCTTCCGCTCTCCCTCCGGTGGGTTGAAGCAGCACACCGGTGACGTTTCGGAAAGTCCGTATCCTTCGATGATCACCGCGCGGAACTTGCCTTCGAACGACGTGAGCGTGTCGAGAGGGAGGGCTGCACCGCCAGAGCAGCACAGACGCAGTGTCGACGCGTCGGCATCCGCACTGCCTGGCGCCTCGATCATCGCCGAGTACATCGTCGGCACGCCAGCGAACACCGTCACCTTCTCCTTCTGGATCGACTGAAGTGCGAGATCGCCAGTGAAGCGGGGGAGCAGCACGAGTGTCGCACCGCTGAACAGCGTGCAGTTCATCGATACGGTCTGACCGAACGTGTGGAAGAGCGGCAGGCATCCGAGAACCACGTCGTTCGCGGAAAGTTTCAGCCAGTCCCGCGCGAATCGATCAGCGTTGCGGCGCAGGTTGAAGTGCGTGAGTTCCGCGCCTTTAGGATGCCCGGTCGTGCCGGAGGTGTAGAGGATGACGGCCGTGTCGTCCTCGGCGCGGTCAGCAACGCCGGCGAGCGGCGGGGCCGAAATATCCGAAAGGAAAGACTCATCAACCTTTACAACACCGGCGTGGGCCTCGAGAGCCCCAGCCTCGGCTTCCGCTGCAACGGCGTGCCATGCGAACACCAGCTTCGCACCGGAATCACCCAGATAATATGCGATTTCACGGTTCTTCAGCAGCGGGTTCATCGGAACGGCGACCCCGCCAGCAAGGAGAACTCCGTAATAGAGCGCAGGGAAGGCCGCAACGTTGGGAACCATGATCCCCACGGTGTCGCCTGGCTTGATACCACGCTGAACTAGCAGACCCGCTACGCGCCGGGCCGCGGCTTCGAGCTTCGAGTAAGTCAGTGTCTCGTCGTCAAGCCGGATAGCCGTGGCCCCCGGTGTGGCGTTTGCGGCAGCAAGGAAAGATGTTGCGAGGTTGCTCATGTGCGCGGGCTCCATTCTTGCGGAATCTGACAGCGCACAATGTTGGCCGAAATGCGACACACGCCATAGAGGAGGAAAAACAATGTTGGTGTTACTCGGTAACACCACGTACAGGGAGGACACTGCTCATGCCGGATGAGAGGGAAGGGGAGCGCCTTGCCCGTACTATCGACGAAGCATCGCCGGACATTGCGCGCGCCGCTGCGAACCGTGTATTTGAGGAAGTCCCGAGTTACGGCGCGAGCCCGGCGAAGGACGAACTGCGTGGTGATATCACAGCGCACTGCATGCATGTGTTCAGGCTCTTCACCAGTTCGCTCGCTGAGAACCGAAAGCCGCAGCAAGATGAGTTTGGCTTTACAGTGGATCAGGCGATGCGCCGTGTCACCCAAGCAATTTCGCTGCCGGACTTCTTGCGCGCCTTTCGAGTCGCCCAAATTACGTTGTGGGAATCGATCAGGGATCTGCTTGAGCACGACGTGAGCCTCAGACTCGCGGCATTCGATGCGATGGGGCACATGATGGACGTCATCGAAATAGGTACGACCGCGGCAGCGGAAGCGTATTTGGAGGCTGAACGGTTTCTCATCGCGGATGCTGCGCGCGCCACTCGCGATCTGGTTGAAGACCTGCTCGCCGGCAATCAGCCGAAGACGGGGCCGCGCCGGGCCGCGCTAAAGACGGCTGGACTCTCCGCCAGCGGGGGGTTCGCGATACTGGTTGGTCGGGTCGTGAATTTCACCGGCGAGCGGAACACGTTGGTGCGGGTCATGGGTCGCGCCGCGGCCAACTACCCGGGTGGACTACTCACTATGCGCCGCAACGAGATTATCGGGGTATTGCCTCTTCAGTTGTCCCGCGGGACAAAGGATGTTCTCTCTCAACTGTCTATCGTGATCGAAGAATTGCGCTCACACTGCGTGGAGTTATCTTTGGGGCTCAGCACTGCGCAGTCTGGGCTTGGCGCAGCACCTCAGGGCTACGAGGAAGCGAAGCTGGCGCTGCGGTACTTGCGTGGAAGGCCGGGAATGCAGGCGCTTGAGCATCTGACCGCTTTCGACTACCTGATTTCGCGCGGTGACGAGGTGGCGTGGGGGCTGATTCCGGAGCGCGTGCGCCGATTCATTGACGAGGACTTAGCGGGTGACCGAGTGTATATCGACACGCTCAACGCATACGTTGCGGCGGATCTCAATGCGAAGGCTGCTGCGGAAGCGCTTTTCGTGCACAGCAACACCGCATACCACCGGTTGGACCGGATATCGGAACGGACTGGACTAGACCTGCGCGGCTTCCGCACTGTCCTTGATTTGCTCGTTGCTATCAAGCTGCGGATTGCGCAGTCCTGACGTATGCAGGGTGAACGGCCCCCATTGTTGGGGTTGGCGGAGCCCCACCACTGAAGCAGACGATGTCCTAATCTCGGGTAGCACCGAGTTGACGTGCTGAAAGATCGGAGACCTAACGAAGATCGTTTCACCGGCCAGTTGCAGACTTATACAGGGCGAACCATCGGTACTACGGGCGGGCCAGCGGTGACGCAAGACCTGATAAACAGCTTTGCCCACGTGAGGCGCGGCCGGTCAGTGGATGCACACCGATCCATAGCGCGCAGCCGAGGATCCGTTTGGGCCACGATCGCGCACGGAGTCCCTGGCGCTTTCGCTGATTCCTTGGGTACTCAAGCGAAGTACTGGTTTTCGAGCGGTGCGCAGCGGCACTGAATTACCGCCTCCCCGGGTTCGCCGGGGCCACGAAACACCGGTGTGCGTTACGGAAGCAGTTTCGGTAAGCCTGATCTGCGGTGCGCACAAGCGCCGCCATGTGAGACGTCCGCATCGCGAACTCTCATGGAGTGCGCATTATCGCGACCGCATATGCAGCGTACTGCGCTGCGATCTGGCCTGCTGGCATTGGCCCATCCGAGCGATACCACTGTGCCAGTGAGGTGCACATCGTTGAGATCGCCCTGGTGGCGTTTTGCGGATTCCGGGACCAGAACTCTCCTGCGGCGATCGCGGTCAGCGCTTCCTCCTCTAGAAGGTGCTGGATGTATGCACGCATCTGCGTGATGCGGCCGAGATCGGGCGGGTGCAGGCTGCGCATCTCGCTCGCACCGATGAACGCGAGGTCTCTCCGTTCTGCGTGAAAGAGCGCGAGGGCCTCAACAATCCTCGCGAATCGGTCCGACGGCTTCACCCCTGCCTCAGCACGTGCCGCGTCAACCCGCCATTGAAGGTCCTCCATAGTCAGGTCGAGGATCGTGACGAGCAAGGCTTGTTTGCTGGGGTAGTGGTGGTAGACGCCAGGTACGCTCATGCCCGCGGCATCGGCGATTTTGCGAACAGTCGCGCCGTGATAGCCCAAACGAACGAACGCCGAGGTCGCCCCTGCGAGGACGGGATCGAACTCAAGAGGTGCGAACTGTCGCCAGGCACGTGATCTGGCGCGTGGAATGACGCCTCTCGAGCTTCCTGAATCGACCTCTCTTCCTGCTTGTTCTTGGAGAATGGCGGGCGCGGTTGTGGCTAAGGCCTCGGCTATGTCGTGCAGGCGCGCGACAGTGACTCTGGATTTGTCGTTCTCGATGGCGCTGAGCGCAGCCGGACTTATCCCGATTTGGCGTGCGAGTTGACGCAGCGAGATTCCTGCACGCCGCCGGACCGTCGCGATCTGTGCTCCAATCGGTGTGATACGTGCATTGTGTTCAGGCACATCAAACAATCTAGGGCTTCTCCAGGTTGATCTTCCGATCCCCGTCGACAGTTGTACTGTTCTCTAATCTTTGTTCGGCTCAGCAAAACGAATTGTTGTTGACTCACAGAGATTGCTTCACTGTATTGACCTGGATATACAGCTAGCCGAATCATCGTCCTCGAGACCAAAGACCGATCGATCGATCGGTCGTACCGTTAGCCGCTGCGGGCCGCAGCCATGGACTCGAGAGGACACTCGTGGATCACGCTATGACTAGATTGCTCCAGCCCGACCGGCTCGCCAGAGTCTTATCCCAAGCGACAGGAGACGACGAATGGCGGTCCTTTAGCGCCGAATTGATTGCCGGAGGGAAGTCGAATCTGACATTCGCGCTCGCTTCAAACGCCGGTCATCTTGTGCTGCGCAGACCACCCGAGGGCGATCTGCTTCCAAGCGCGCACGACATGGAACGCGAAGTGCGTGTACAACGGGCTCTCGTGGGCACGAAAGTGCCGGTCGCACGCATTCTTTTTGCAGACCTCGGTGGCGAAACGCTGGGCGTCCCCTTCTATGTGATGGAGAGGGTTGACGGACATGTCATCCGTGATTCAGTGCCTGCGGGCTACGCGGACGGAGCGGATGACCGACACAAGATGGCCGACGCGCTCGTCGACGTTCTCGCTGAGCTTCACACCATCGAGCCATCGAGGGTTGGGCTGGAGAAGTTTGGCAGGGCGGATCGCTTCCTCGCCCGCCAGGTGCGCCGCTGGACTGCGCAGTCCGAAAAGACCCGGAGAATCGATCAGCCGGAACTCGACGCGCTCGCAGCGGCACTTGCGGCTGGGCTCCCCGAGAGTTCGACTGCGGCGATTGTTCATGGTGACTACCGGCTCGACAACTGCCTGATGCACCCGCATGATCCGGGGAGGGTTGCTGCGGTGCTCGATTGGGAGCTGTCGACCCTCGGTGATCCGCTCGCGGACCTTGGACTCCTACTCTTCTACTGGCCGCACCGCGGCGAAGCGCAAATCCCGCTCGTACCGACCGTCTCGTCGCAGAACGGGTTCCCGCCACGGTCATATCTCCTCGACCGTTATGCGGCCGCGACGGGCGCCGACGTCAGCGCCGTGCCGTTTTATGAAGCCTTCGCGCGCTTCAAATTTGCGGTGATCATTCAGGGCGTCACAGCTCGTTCGGAAGCCGGGACGATGGGCGGCCAGCATTTCGGCAACTTCGACGCTGATGTCGTCCGTCTCGCCAAAGAAGGCCTAACCAAACTGGAGGAACTGCGATGAGGTCGATCATTGACCGGTTCCGGCTCGATGGAAAAGTTGCTGTCATCACCGGGGCGAGTTCTGGACTCGGTGCGGGGTTCGCCCGCGCGCTCGCCGGTGCCGGCGCATCAGTCGTCCTCGGGGCGCGACGCGAAGACGCGCTGGCCTCGCTCGCAAGTGAAATCGGCGAGGCTGGCGGCAAGGTGGCATACCGCCGGGTCGACGTCACTGATCCGAACGAGTGTGACGACCTGGCGGCAGCTGCCATCGAGCAGTTCGGGCGTCTCGATGTGTTGGTCAACAACGCGGGTGTCGGTACCGCAGTGCCCGCACTGCGTGAGGAGCCCGGGGAGTTCCTTAAGGTAATCGATGTTAACCTCCTGGGCGCCTACTGGATGGCGCAAGCGTGTGCGAAGCGTATGCAGCCAGGTGCAAGCATCGTCAACATCGCCAGCATCCTTGGCCTCATCAAGTCCTACGCGCCCCAGGCGGCGTACGCGGCCAGCAAAGCTGGCGTTATCGGGTTGACACGGGATCTGTCCCAGCAATGGTCCGGCCGCCGGGGAATTCGCGTGAACGCGATTGCCCCAGGCTACTTCGCCAGCGAAATGACAGCAGAGATACCAAACGATGTGCTGGCCGCCTTCATCGATCAGCACTCAACACTGAAGCGGCTTGGCCAGCAGCATGAACTCGACGCAGCGGTCGTGTTCTTCGCCTCGGATGCCTCCTCGTACGTGACCGGCACAACACTAGCTGTCGACGGCGGCGTGTCGGGTCACTAAACCATGTAGATCGGAGAACTTGTAATGGATTTTGCCAAGTCGCCTCGTACCGAGGAACTATCCGCGCGCATGTGGGAGTTCATGCGTGAACACATATTTCCGGCAGAAGCTGAGTACCAGCAATGGCGCTCGGAACATGGGGCGCACGAACGGCCGCCGGTCCTTGACCGCCTCAAGGAAGAAGCGCAGCGGCGCGGGCTCTGGAACCTGTTTCTTCCCGACGTCTCAGGCCTGTCCAACACGGAATATGCCGCAATCGCTGAGATCTCTGGGTGGTCCCCGGTCATCGCGCCGGAAGCCATCAACTGTGCCGCGCCGGATACCGGGAACATGGAGACTCTGCACATGTTCGGCACCGACGAACAGAAGGCTCAGTGGCTCGAGCCTCTTCTCGCCGGGGAGATCCGCTCCGCGTTTGCGATGACAGAACCGGCGGTTGCGAGTTCGGATGCACGTAATATCACCACATCAATCGTCCGTGACGGGGACGAATACATTATTAACGGCCGTAAATGGTGGATCACTGGGGTAGCTGACGACGGCTGCAAGGTTTTCATCGTGATGGGAAAGACGGACCCTGCCGCGGCGCCGCATCGGCAACAGTCCATGGTCCTTGTGCCGCGTGACACCCCAGGGGTGCAGATCGTCCGTCATCTGCCGATCTTCGGATACCAGGACCAGCATGGTCACTCGGAGATCGTGCTCGAGAACGTTCGGGTACCCGCAGCGAATATCCTTGCAGCGGAGGGCGACGGATTCATGATCGCCCAGGCCCGCCTAGGGCCGGGGCGCATTCACCATGCCATGCGCGCTATCGGCATGGCAGAGCGCGCGTTGTCGCTGATGATCGATCGTGCGCAGAACCGCGAAGCTTTCGGCGGACTGCTTGCCGAGCAAGGTGTTGTCCGCGACCTGATCGCTCAGTCACGCATCGAGATCAACCAGGCACGCCTGCTTGTCCTGCACACGGCGTGGTTGATCGACGAGTACGGGGCAAAGGGCGCGGCGACCGAAATCGCGGCAATCAAGGTGGCCGCGCCCAGCATGGCGACGAAAGTCATCGATAGGGCGATCGAGGTGTTCGGTGGCGCAGGGGTCAGCGACGACTTCCCGCTCGCGTATTTCTACAGCTGGGCGCGTGTTCTTCGGATCGTCGACGGGCCGGACGCAGTTCACCGGCGGTCAATCGCACGTGAGGAGCTGCGCCGCGAACGGCCCTACACCGGATAGGCTCGCAGGAAAGCGTCCAGCATCCGCTCTCCCTGTGGCGCAGTAGGCTTCGCCATGCTGGAGAGATCTCGCCATCCTGTCACGCGCTGTTTCGTTGTCCGACAACATGTTCGGGTCATCGAACACAGGCTGGCTCGCACGAGAGGCGTTTACTTACGAGGTGACCCTTCTGGGGCAGTGGACGGCGACCTTCAGCCCGCCGAGGAACACCGAGGGCCGCGGATTTGGGCGTCTCTCTTTCCAGCGATCCCTGGCAGATCCAGACGCAGGGTCCTCGTCTCCGCACGGCCTGGGCCGATGAGGATCCACGCGCCGACTGGTGCCGCAAGGCACGTTGCTGCCCTTGGCTCCCGATACCTCGAGCCCTCGACAGTCACGCCGGACCTCGAGGCCGATCTTCGCCAGGGCACTGTAACGCCGAAAGTGCGCGCCGTAGCCGGCGTGAACGGTTCTAGCCGTCAGCTGGTGTCTTCGCTCCCACCCCATGGTGGGGTGACTCGGCCACAAAGCTCCGCCGAACGGTTTGTGAGCGAACCACTTGGGTAGATCGCCGACGACCAGTGAAATAGGGGACGCCCATTGCCGAGACATACGGAGGACTGTTGAGATGGCATCGAAGGAACCGACCCCGGACCGCGCTGAGAAGAACGCCTACTTCCCCTCGGCTTACTCGCTCGGCGAGTACGTGCCGCCGCGCACTGACTACGACGGAGCCGAGCACGAGCGGACGAGCGCTGCCCGGCGCAAGGTCCTGCTGATCGGCGCCGACGAGCGGTACCTGCCCGTTCAGGACGGCCGTCTGTTCTCGACCGGCAACCACCCGGTCGAGACCCTGCTCCCCGTTCTGCACCTGGAGGCCGCAGGTTATGACGTCGAGGTTGCCACGTCGTCAGGCAACCCGGTGAAGTATGAGTTCTGGGCCTTTCCCGCCGAGGATGAAGCGGTTCGGGGAATCTACGAACGTCTGCGACCCAAGACCGAGAATCCCAAGAAGCTCTCCACAGTCATCGCGAACGAACTCGGCCCGGACTCTGACTACGCAGCGGTGTTCGTGCCGGGTGGACACGGCGCCATGATCAACATGGCTGACGACCCCGACATCGGGGCAGTGCTGACATGGGCGCTCGACAGTGACCGGGTAGTAATTTCGCTGTGTCACGGTCCCGCCGCGTTCCTCGCAGCCCGCGACCGCGATGGAAACAACCGGTTTGCCGGGTACAGCGTCTGTGCCTTCCCCGATGCGCTCGACGAGGGCGCTAATGTGGACATCGGCTATCTGCCCGCGCGCATGACCTGGTTGCTCTCGAAGACCCTGCGCGAACGCGGGATCACCGTGGTGAACGATGACATGACGGGCGGAGTCCATCGGGACCGACTGGTG
This sequence comes from Hoyosella sp. YIM 151337, assembly GCF_026041215.1. Taxonomy (GTDB): domain Bacteria; phylum Actinomycetota; class Actinomycetes; order Mycobacteriales; family Mycobacteriaceae; genus Hoyosella. Next base: position 116,413 of record NZ_JAPEIQ010000028.1, on the reverse strand, counting down.
GTGACGGGGGACAGCCCTCTTGCAGCCAACGCTCTCGGCAAGCTCGCTGTCGACGTTCTCGCTGAGGCCGCGGCAGGGTCATTGCGGTGAGCGGGGAACGGCGGGTCTGGTTCGTCACCGGAGCGTCCAAAGGCATCGGCCTGGAGACTGTCCGCGCCGCGCTCGAAGTCGGCGACCGGGTCGTCGCCACGTCGCGACGGCCTGGCGACTTCGCGGGCAAGATCCAGAAGACGGATGACTTCCTGGCAGTGGAGATGACCATCCCTGAAAGCGTCTCCATCCGGCATGCCGTTGATCAGGCACTGGACCGGTTCGGGCGGATCGACGTCCTCGTGAACAACGCCGGCTACTCGCTGTTGGGATCGGTCGAGGAACTCAGCGACGAAGCGGTGCGCCGCAACTTCGACGTCAACGTGATGGGCGTGCTCGCCGTCCAGCGCGCGGTCCTTCCTGTCATGCGTGAACAACGCAAGGGTCACGTCATCAATCTCGCATCGATCTCGGCCTCGGTCACGGGGCCCGCCACCGGCATCTACTCCGCGACGAAGGCGGCGGTGTTGATGCTGACTGAGGCGTTGGCCGCTGAGCTTGCCGTTTTCGGGGTCCATGCCACCGCGGTGTGTCCAGGAGGAGTGCGCACCGACTTCCTCGATCCCAGTTCCTCACAGGGTGCCGAGGAGGCAACGCGGTCTGCCTATCCTCAGGTCCGCAGGGCCATGGCTGGTTACGGCCGCCTCAACCACAACCAAGGCGGAGATCCGAGACTGGTGGCTGAGGCGTTCGTGCAGCTCACCCGGATGCCGGATCCTCCTTCACGACTGTACCTGGGGACCGACGCGCTCCAGGCGCTGAGGTTCAAGGTTGAGGACGTCATCGATCAAGCGAACTCCCACATCGCTCTGAGCCAGTCGATCGACGGTGAGCGGGGCTGATCGATGGCGAGCAGTGGCCGTCGCTCTCGTCGTGGACCTCGATCGCCTCGTCGACGGTGCACGGGACGTCGACGGCGGGCTCGGTCATTCTACCGCTCGTCGGAGACGCGTCAGGAGATGCGCTCCTTTGCGCGGTACTCAGTGGGAGCAACTCCCAGCCGCTTCTTGAACACGCGGGTCAGATGGCTTTGATCGGCGAAGCCGCTCTGGTGCGCGATCTCAGTGACTGTCAGTGCGGTACGACGCAGCATCTGCGCCGCCCGGGTGACACGCTGACGAAGCACCCACTCGTGCACGGAGGTTCCTGTCGAGATCCTGAACTGTCTCGAGAAGTGGTACCTGCTCAGCATCACTGTCCGCGCGAGTTCGTCAATGCCGACGTTCCGGTCCAGGTGTGCGGCCACGTAGTCCTGCACAGTCGCGAGTTGGTGAGGCGAGAGTCCGCGATGACTGTGCGCGGGGGCGAAGGTGATGCCTGCGTGGTACCGAAGCAGTTGGACGTGGAGCTGCAGGGTGAGCGCGTCAACGACCAGACGGGTCCCGGTCCGCAGATCGCGAGCCTCCTGCTCGAGAGCAGCGACTAGATTGAACAACACGGGGTCGTTGGCAGCGACCGAATCCGCGAGTTCGACGCCGGCGATCTCCCGATCAAAGGCGTCCCGGGCCGTCTGTTCCAGAGCGGGCGCCTGGACATAGGCGTGCACGACATCGATGTGGCTGGGCCACTCCCACTGCGTGAACTCACCCGCCGTCAGAAGTGAGACCGCTCCGGGGCGAAGGGTTTCCTCGGTCCACGCTCCGGTAGAGCGCCGACGCATCAGCGTCGAACCGCGACGATAAGTGATGACGACATGATCCTTGATCGCTGGCACGTCGACGACGTGTGCGGGATAGGAGTACGCACGCAAGGCAGGACCCGTCCACTGCTCGGCCGGCTCGCGAAGGGTGAGAGCGCCCCTCACCCAGTTGGGAACGTCATCCACGTCGATCACGCCGCGATACCCCTCTCCTCGACCCGGCACCGTACTGGACGCGCCGGGGGCTGGAAGCCAGAACGTGGTCATGAACGGTTGAAGGCATGTTCCCACGCGCTTACCGACTGCTCAGGCTGCTCGAGCATCGGGTAGTGCCCAGCGCCCGAGATGACCCCGATCGACGAGTTCACCAGATGTCGGTCTGTGACACCGAGGTACTCAGCGGTCACGAGACCGTCGTGCTCGCCGATGAAGAGGTGCGTCGGCCCCTCGTAGTCCTCAAGTCCCCTGGCGACATCCGCCGCCGTCCAGTTCCTCAGGTAAGCAGACCAGGTTTGCTGTCCCGCCGACTGGTGGCACCGAGCAACGATGTTGGCGAGCTGTCGTCGGGACAGGTTCGGCGCAAGGGGCCCCAGAAGCGGTTCGGGGTCGGCGAACCCGGCGTCGAACGCGTCGTAGGTCTTCTCGGGCAGGGGTGTGCCTTCGGCAGCGACCGGTGTGAGGGCCACCACGCTCTCGACGCGGTCCGGGATCATCGCGCCCATGCGGAGCGCGGTCGCTCCGCCCATCGAGTGTCCGAGGACACAGAACACATCCCACCCGAGCTCGTCCGCGGCAGCAACGCCGAACTGCGCCATCTCGTTGATGGATTGTGCCGGGGGCATGGCGGAGTTGGCCCCGTATCCAGGGAAGTCCACGTATGCGTAGGTGAAGTCGGTCAGGTCGGTCACAGATCGCGTCATTGACCAGACCGCACTGTCGAGCGCCCATCCGTGCAGTACGAGAACACGGCGCTTTCCCGCGCCTTCAACGTAGGCCATCGCAGGAATAAAACCTTCTTTCGTTCGGAGATGGTTGAGAAGCGGCGACCACCGAGTTGAACGGCGTCAAGCGACTCTAGTGACCCAGCCAGGCGCGAGGCTCCCACCCGGATCGAAAGGCTGCTCGCAGATTTGCGGCAGCGTCATCCAGGGCTTTTTTTCCTACCGGCATGGCTTCGGCCAGCGCGACGAAGGCGTGGATCTGGCCTTCGTACACTTTGATTGTCACCTGGACCCCCAAAGCGGCAAGCTTGCCGGCGTACGCCAGTGCGTCGTCTCTCGTCGGGTCACACTCCGCGAGGATGACGTGGGCAGGGGGCAGCCCGCTGAGGTCGGGCGCTGCCAAGGGAGAAACGCGCCAGTTGTCCCGATGGTCGTGGCCGTCGAGGTAATGACCGAAGAACCACGTCATCATGTCGGCGGTGAGGAAGTAGTCAGATGCGAAGTCTCTGTAGGACTGTGCATCGGTTCGCTGGGTGACGACCGGATACATAAGCAACTGGTGAATGAGTGGAGGGCCAGGAAGCTCACGTGAAGCGAGAGCAACGACGGCAGCGAGATTGCCTCCCGCGCTGTCACCTCCGATCGCCAATCGTTCGGGATCGATGTTCAACGATGCTGCGTTAGCGTCGACCCAGAGCCGAGTGGCGACACCTTGGTCGACGGCTACGGGGTATCCCGCCTCGGGGGCCAACGAGTAGCCAACGGAGACAACAACGGCATGACTGCTCTCGGCGAGATAGGAACATGTGCCGTCACTGCTGTCCAGACTGCCGAGCGTCCAGCCGCCACCGTGGAAGTACAGAAGTGCCGGAAATGGGCCGGAACCGCTCGGGGTATAGATGCGCAGCGGCACTTCGCCCGTAACCAGCTGCACGGTCCGGTCTTCCACTTGCACCGCCGGGCGACGAGAGAGGCCGTGGGCACTGACCGCCGCGGCGAAGGCTTCTCGGGCCGCAGTGACGGGGAGTTCGTTGAGGGCGGGCAAGCCAGTCTCCGAGAGGCTGCGCAGCCACTGGTGAACTCGCGGATCGAGGCTCATGTGGGTGTTCCTTTTGGTAGGCAGGATGATGTTCTGGATCGAGTCATCGGCAGAGCTGGAGCAAAGAGGTGCCGTTTACCTCGGGAGTCGACTCGTCGCATAGGCGCCGGTACGCGGGGAACCCGCCAGTCCACGACATGACCAAGCGACTTTCGCCGCGATGGCCGGGGGTGTCTCGTGTCCACCACGACGCCGTGCGTGGGATGAGCGTTGAGTTCGCTATCGCCGCGTGGGTGGAGAAGAACTCTTCCTCTGCGGCCTCGCTGGGCTCGATGGTCTCGTAACCTTCCGCGCTCAAGAAGACAATCCATTTGCGAATCCACTCTGCTTGCTGCTCGATCAGCGACGGTCCGTTGGTGAAGGGCGCAGGGTTATAGGCACCGCAGTACAACGTGAACATGTTGGGGAAGCGTGCGCTCATGAGCCCGAGGTAGTTCCTGGGACGGTCCCTCCACCGCTCCCGGAGTGCCACGCCGTCCCTGCCACGGATGTCGATTGCATTCAGGGCCCCGGTGTAGGACTCGAATCCGGTTGCGAAGACGATGACATCGACCTCGATTTCCTGACCGCCGTCAAGATGGATTGAGGTCTCGGTGATGCGGTCGATGGGATGATCCTTGATATTGATGACGCTGACGTTCTCCCGGTTGAGGGAGGCGTAATAGCCGTGGTCCAGAGGCGGACGCTTAGTGAGCCAGGGGTCAGTCGGCGTCACTGTCGCCGCGGTCTCCGGGTCCTTGACGAGACTCTTGATCTTCTCTCGCAGGAACTGCATCACGGTCTCATTCGCGTCGGTGCTGGCTAGGACGTCGGCGAAGACAAACAGGAATCCAAAGCCGCCCCGCGCCCACGCCTTCTCCAACACGGCCTGACGGGTTTCCGGGTCGGTTTCGAGCGCCGTGCCCTTGAAGTCGTAAGGAAAGGATCCAAACGTTTCTCGTGCGTACCGAAGGATGTCGACGATGTCTCGCTTGCCGCCGTCGATATCCGTGTTGGTGAGAACGTGGTTCCGTCCGGGCACGATGTGATAGGGGCTTCGGATGAGATGCGTCACCGAAGCTGCTCGTCTCGCAACTTCCGGGACGATCTGGACTCCGGTGGCTCCGTTGCCGACCACAACCACCCTCTTCCCGTTGAAATCGATTCCCTCGCGCGGAAATCTCGCGGAATGGCACCACATGCCCGTGAACTCGTCCAAACCATCCAGCGAGGGGATATTTGGCTCTGACAGAGCGCCAACAGCCGGGATGAAGAAGCGGGCAGTCGTGGTGGTTCCGGACTCGGTCGTGAGAACCCAGCGGCCGCCGCTTTCGTCGAAGACAGCCGATGCGAGACGGGTGTTGAAGTCGATGTGCTGCCGAAGGTCGAGCTTCTCAGTGACCCAGTTGAAGTAATGCTCGATCTCTGCTTGCGTCGAGTACCGCTCGCGCCAGCGCCACTGACCGATCAGGTCAGGGTCGAACCATTCCGAGAAGGCGTAAATCATGCTGTCGGAGTCAGTTCGCGCGCCTGGGTATCGATTCCAGTGCCAGGCGCCGCCGACGCCGTCGCCGGCCTCGAAGACGCGCACCGAGAACCCTTGGTCGGTGAGTTGCTTCAGCATGTAAAGGCCGGAGAATCCCGCACCGACCACGACGGCGTCGAGGTCGGTCGAGGGCGACGGTGTGATACCCATGAAGAGTCCTTTGCATTGAGCGGCGAGACCGGCGGCGCAGCGGCGCTCCGTGGTCTCGGGTGTCCGGTCGGCTGTGGCGAAGCCAGAGTTGCGAAGCCAGCTAGGTGCTCGCTCGGAGTACGTACGACGCTAGACGTGACGCCGGTCGCAGATGATGAACATTTGTGCCCAATAACGTGGACAAACGTGCCCATCAGGTGGCCGGAAGCGGACCATCTAGGTCAAGTGACGGCCGGGGGATGCCACCGTCGACGCGTCCGGAAGACGATGCCCGGGGGAGTGCCTCCCACTCGAGTTGACGAGCGCGCCGATCCCTCAATGCGGTTCTGCGGATCTTGCCCCTCTCCGTCCTCGGAAGATCGTCGCGGAACTGGATTTCGCAGGGGACCTTGTAGGCCGCCAAGCGGTTTCCGGTGGAAAACATCTTCCCGTTCTTCATGAGCATTTAGCGTTCTTCGGTCGCGATTACCGGCACCTTCCAGCGACTACCGTCGTACGTTGGCGCATCAATTGTGGTGCCGTCGAAGTCCGTCTTGGCGGACGTGTACTGGCCCAACGACCATGACGACGGGAAGAAGGCGTTCTCCTCAGCCGGGTCTGCAGTTGGATTCTTGCTTGATGCACTGGTGCTATTTACCACCATCTGCGCCTTCATTCCTTCGTTGGGGCTGGCACGCTTCGTGTGGCCACTGCATCATCCCGGTTCACTCCGGACCACGGCTTCAAGGTGTCATACCTAGCTGTGCTGTTCGGTCGCTTCGGCTGGCGTCCGCGCTGAAGGCGGCTCTCGGCGTACGAGGCTCGTCCGCTCGAGCACGACGTGGAGAAGAAGGCCGATAGCGATTCCCCAGGCCGCTCCTTGCGCGGCGAGGACAACACCGGTAATTCCTGCCACCGCGTACTGCTCAGCATTGCTGATCTGCTGCATGCCGACGACCAGGCACAAGTATCCTGTGATCAGCAGGGTCAGCGACAGTGCAATCGGAAGCACCGGCTGGAAGAGTGTCACGAGCGGAAGAGTGAACATCGCTGCGAAACCAACTATGTAGAACGTGCCGACGCCGCCGTACACAGACTCCATCGCTTTGCGTCCGAACTCATAGCGGGTGGCGACACTTGCGGCAAGTGCGGTGAAGATCGGACCAGCCTGGCCAGGCAACGGAATGAAGGCAGCGTGCAGAAGGTTGCGAATGCCGGTGACAACATGGACACGGTCTGCGTCGATCTCGATGTGCTCGTCAGGGCGCGCCTTGTCAGCACGTTCGAGAACTGCTGCACCCACAATGAGGTCGCCGTAGGCGATGATGTACGAAATTACTGCGATGGGGATCGCAGCGATGAACATGTCGAGTGTTGGCCACCCAATTGTGAATGGCAGAATCTGCCAAAGCTCAGAGAAGGCAGGCTGAGTGATGCCCCACTCGATCGAAGGCAGCGGGTACTCGCCAACCACCCAGCCGACACCTATCGCAGCGAGCAGTCCGGGTACGAGTCCATAAGTTGCAATGAGCATGGCGAATCTGCTGTGAGCACACAGCCTCCTGAAGAAGAGAGAGAACATCGTAATCGTGACGACGAGGGCCCCCACGCCGATCGAAAGCGGTGTCGCCATAAAGCGTCCACCCTCTTCGATCTCGCCCGCGATGGCGGCAATACCTGCGCCTAGAAGGATGCCGCCTTTCACGGAGGCTGGGATACATCGCACAAGTTTGCCTGCGAGTCGGGAGATACCGAGAAACAGGAAGATGACCGTCACCACGATGTGCAAGGCAACGAGTGCCTTGATCGCCTCAGGACCTGGCTCGTAAGCGCTCAAATAGATCAGAACGAGCGGGATGGCGGGCGTGATCCACCCTGCAGCGAGCGGAACTCCGAGCAGGGTCGGCAACAGAAACGTACCCATAAAGAGAATGCATATGGTCAGCGCAACCTCAAATGAAAGACCCAGGTACTGCTGCAACAAGGGGATCATCGCTAGACCAACGACAAACATGACCAGCGCTTGAATAGCTTCCGCAAGTTCAAGAGGATAATGGACAAGGGGAAGCCGGATTTTGAAGTACCCCAGACTCCAGTAGGGCTGTTCCTGGCCTTCCTTCCGCTTGAGAAGGTAAGACGTTCGCATAGAGGGCCTCTCGACGATTTTTTGGCATGACGAATAACGCGAGCGCGAAGCACTGTTTCCGGTGAGAGCAGTTGAATTTCCCACTCATGGGTTCAGGGGCTTCCGAGGACGCGGATCAGCCGTTTGGAGAACGTGGTGCTACCGGGAACTCGCAGTGATGGAATCGCGCTTACATCGGCCCAGTGTGATGGAATGCACACGCCTTGGGTATGTGGTGGTCCACAAGGTCTAGCGCGGCTTCTGTTGCGCGATCATAAACACGACCCTGTGGGCGTGCGACGATCACAACTAGTTAGCCGAACCACCCACGGCCTTCGTTGGCGGGTACTCGCTGAGTAGCTGATCCGAAGCCTTTTCAGCGATCATGTAGACGCTCGTTGCGATGAAAAATCCGGGTATGCGCGGGAATGCACACGCATCGACAACTCTCAGATTTGCTACGCCACGGACGCGGAATCGGGAATCCAGAACCGCCATTGGGTCGTCGTCCGGGCCAATTCGTGCGGTGCATGACGCGTGATGACCCCACGCTTGGTCCCGAACGTAGCGGCGGAGGTCGTCGACGAACGTGACGTCGTCACCCGGAAGAATCTCTGTTTGAACTGTGGCGCCAAGTCGCTCCGCTAGCGAACGGGCGAACTGGATTCCTTCGACCACAGCATCGAGATCCTCGCCAGTGGGGTCGTTACCCTCGTCGAAATAATGAAAGTCGATGAGTGGAGTGTCGCGTGGATCGGTTGACCGCAAGCGAACCTCGCCGGCTGTGTTTGCTGTGTGAGCTTTCAGGATCACCCAGCTAACCACATTGTGATCCCTACGGAAGTCCTCGGAGTAATTTGGGTAGTAGCCGCGAAAGAAAACGGGAAGAGAGAAAACAAAGAGGTCAGGATCAGACTGTGCGACTGAGGACCGCTTAATGTATGCGGCGAGCGTTCCATTGGTGGTGAAAGGCCCATCGCGCTGATCTCGCCACTCGGTAAAAAGCGCATCTGGCTCTTCGCCCGGCTGAGGTGCATCGAGCTGCGATCCAGCGAATATCGGATACTCGCGGTACAGGCGGTTGACAACGGTCACTTCGTACCTGTCCTGCAGATTCTTACCGACGCCAGGCGAATCGATGAGGACCTCGAGACCGTGGCGCTCCAGTTCCTCACGTGGCCCGATCCCCGAAAGCATAAGCAGCTGTGGGGTATTGAATGCTCCGGCACTGAGCACAACTTCATGTCGCGCCCTAGCGATCTTTAGCGGTGGGAGATCGCCCTGCAGCGCGCGGGGGTCCGCCCGGTACAGGCTTGTCCCGGTCAAGTATTCGACACCCGTCGCACGTCCATCCTCGATCAGCACCTTGCTGACAAGCGAATTGAGACGAACCACTAACCGGCCTGAGGACTGAGCGGCGGCGCTCAGCACACGTTCGCGGGCCCCATTTCGTGTGCCTTCGCGAACAGCCACTGGGATGAACACCATGCCATCTCCAGTCGCTTGAACGAAGCGCCAGTCATTCGGGTCATAAGGTGGCTCCAGTCCCCTCCCGCTGTGGTCAACGGCTTTCCGCGAGGACTGTTCCATAGTGTCGATGATGTCCAGGAACATCTGCTCACGCCCACCCACTGCCGGGTTCGCGCGCGTTACGCCGAGCCAGCCGTGGTATCCATGCCGTGCGGGATCGGGCACTTCCGGTGGCGTCTCGGCATAGCCGCGCTGAGGGTCCCGCCAGCTCTCGAGCCTTTCAAAGAGAGGCCGCATCCGCGCGGCCCGCCAGGACTCGTCACCGGTGAGTTCTGCAATTTCATCCCAATCACTGTTATGCGGATATACCGTGATCATCGCGGAAATTGCGGTGCTGCCCCCGAGAGTGCCGCCGCGTGGGTAGAGGACACCGTCTCGCTCAGCCGTGAACTTTGGGTCGCGCGCCTGCTGCTCTCTATCGCTGTAGTGACGCACAAAATAATCCCAGCGCATGTCAGCGTCTTCGCTGGCCTGGGAATGGAAGATCGGGGCGTCGTAGTAGACGCACTGGTGGTCGTCGCCCGCTTCCAGCAGTAATACGTGATGACCGGCTAGAGCGAGATTCGCGGCTAGCGGACCTCCGCCGGCGCCGGACCCTACGATGATGAAATCGAATGATTCACCAGGTGCGTCGCCACTACTCATCCCTACGAACCTCCTGGGGCGACACGCTACTGGATACCGCCGGTCCACATAGCGGAGTTTGAGCGAGCATTTTTGGCGTGAGCAACTTGACCGCGACGAGGAGGTCGAGCACCGACAGGAAGTTCCGGATGTCTTCGCCTGTGCGCTCAGCAATTCGCTCAATACGGTAATAGACCGTATTGCTGTGCACGTAGAGGACTTCGGCCGCCGCCTTTGCATTGAGGTTAGCCGCGATATAGGCGAGGAGTGTTTCGATGTAGACGCCTCCGGAGGCGGCATCTTCCTCGACAAAGCGACGGACGCGTGGTGAAACGAGCCGCTGTGCAGTGGGATCAGGCGCTGCGAGCAGATAGTCAAACGGGGAAAGCCGGTCGAGGTACTGCACGCCTGGTTTGCCGCGCCGCGCTACTCGTGCGACCTGTGCTTCTCGGTATGCCTCTGGCGCTGCCTCCAATTTGCTGTTAACCATACTCAGCCCAGCCGTTAGAGCGATACCGCGCTCGCGAAGCACGGTGACCATTCGCTGCATTGTTCCCTCCATGCTGTCGATGTTGGGACCTGAGACAGGCAGAATTCCGATGATTTCGTCTTGCCTCATCGTCAGCAAGCCCCGATTTGCCGAAGATAATCGGCCGAGTGCTTGTGTGAGGTCGCGTGGTGCAGAGGGAGTTGCAAGGGCGAGACCCGACATCACAACGAAGGGCGAACCCGATGACAGCCCGGCTGTGTGCAGGGCAGCTAGGTGCGGTCCCCGCGTGGGCGGGTTGCCGCCGAGCAGCGCCTCAACCACGTCGCGGGTTGCGCGGGTAGCATCCGCGATTATGTACCGCTCGGCCTCGGCGTAAGCAGTAGCAGCGGTTGTTGCGCCCGTCTCAAGGACCTGCAGCATGCCGACGACTGCTTTCGCCGACGCGTCCTTGAGGGCGGGTTCCGTGTCGGCGATAGCTTGCACCGACTCCCATAGCGTGATTTGCGAGATGCGGAAAGCCCGGAGAAAATCTGCAAGCGGGATCGACTGGGCAACCCGGTTCATCGCGTACATCGAGGTGACTGAATAGTCAGCTGTGTCGGGTGTGACGCTGCTCCGCAGATTCTCAATAAAGATCTCGAAAACTGCTCGGCAATGCGCGGAGACTTCCGCACGGAGTGAGGGAGCTGGGTTATCACGGTAGCTCGCCACTTCCTTGATTACCCGATCCGCCGATTTATTGGCGATCTCTTGGACTGATTCCTGGATCAGATCGGCCAGGCGCTGTTTGTGATTCGAGGAGACGTCATCCGTCACAGTGTGGATCCTCAGCATCGATTCTGCGAACTACGGTAGCTCGAAATCTCTCATCCATCCTGCTTGTTCGGCAAGTGTCCCTAGCATTATCGTGTCCGGTCCACGGTGACATCGTGACCGAAGCACAACTTAGACTTGTCACTGTGTCACAACAACTTTGGCGCTTGCCGACGAGCGTGGGTGAACTCCACTTCCGTAACTTCATATTTGGGCGCTGAAGCCCCAAAGATCGATCATCGCGGGAGCATTGACATGAGCACGAGAAAAGTCCTCGTCATCGTCACCAGTGTCGGGGAGTACCAAAAATTCGGGTTTCGGACTGGATTATGGCTCGGTGAGCTCACCCATTTTTGGGACATCGCCGAGTCCGCTGGCATCGACCTAGAGATTGCGAGTATCGCAGGCGGAGCCGTTCCGATTGATCCGGAGAGTCTCGCCCACGATTTCCTCGCTGACCATGGCACGGGTGCGCGGTACCGGGACCGGCAATTCATGAATTTGCTGCACGGTACCAAGTCTGTTGCGGAGGTCAGCGCGCGGAATTTTGACGCGATCTACCTGACCGGGGGCCACGGAGTGATGTACGACTTCCCGGAAAGCTGGGAGCTTGCCACTCTTATTGCGGAGTTCTACGAGTCCGGAAAGGTTGTCGCGTCGGTTTGCCACGGTGCCGCCGGTCTGCTCAACGTGGTTCTCAGCGATGGGAAGCACCTCATCGAAGGGAAGACGATTACAGGATTCTCCTGGCCCGAAGAGGATCTCGCTCAGCGAGCAGACGCCGTGCCATTCAACCTCGAAACCGAACTGAAGAAACGCGGCGCGAACTACCAGATTGCAGCTCAGCCATTCGAGCCATTTACAGTAACTGATGGAACCTTGATCACCGGGCAGAATCCGGCAAGTTCGATACCGGTCGCCGAGGCCGTGGTAAAGGCTCTCAGCTGATCATGCTGAGGTTACCCGAAACGATGAGTGCCGTCGTCATCGACGGCGGCACTTTTACACTTGAGCAACGCCCACTGCCCACGGTGGGGCCGCAGGACGTGCTCGTACGAGTCGCGGCTGCCGGGCTCAACGCAGCTGACTTAGCGCAAGCGCAGGGCGCGTACCCAGCACCGCCTGGCGTGCCGGCCGACATCCCAGGTCTCGAGTGTGCCGGCAGGGTGGTGCGCGCAGGCAGCGGCGTTAGCGGCGCCGTGGGTGAACGCGTGATGGCTCTCGTTGGGGGAGGCGCTCATGCCGAGTACGTGGCCGTGCCAGCAACACATTTGATCCCAATCCCTGAAAATGTCGATGATCTTACGGCCGCGGGCTTCGTCGAAGCCTTCTCCACTGCGTGGGATGGCCTTGTCAACCAGGCGAGGATCGGCGCAGGTGAGCGAGTACTGATCACTGGGGCAGCAGGCGGCGTCGGAACCGCCCTTATACAGGTCGCGGTTGGGCAAGGTGCGTGCGTGGTAGCAAGCGTTCGTGATCGATCGCTGCACGATAAGGTACGGGCCCTGGTCCCGGGTCTCACAGTTGTCACACCGGAGTCAGAGGAAGCGCACGGGCCCTACGACGTGATCGTGGAACTCGCGGCGGGAAGCGGCCTCGGAGCAAAGGTGCATTGGGTGCACCCGTATGGGCGGATTCTCGTCATCGGTCTGAGCGACTGGGAACCGGTACCGATCCGGCTTATCGATATGATGACCCGGCGGGCGCGGATACTCGGCACGACGATCCGCGCGCGAAGCATAGCAGAAAAGACCCTTGTCGCGCGGTCTGTCGATAGGCACCTCGTCCCCAGACTCGCCGCAGGAGAGATCGGTGTCCCCATAGACTCCGTCTTCGCGCTCAGCAAATACGCGCATGCGTATCAACGGCTCGCCGAGCGAGGGAAGTTCGGCAAAGTTGTGCTTGATATAGACAGGTCAGCCTGAGCGACACGTGGTGTCGGTCAGCGTAATATCGGGACGCACTCATCAGCCGGAACGAGGAGTCTCACAGCCCAATGGCGCCGCGACCGTTAAACGAAGTAGTAGAAGAGGGTTGGGCGGGCGCATTGGCCCCCGTCGCGCAGAACATCGCGGACATGGGGGAGTTCTTGCGGGCGGAAAACACTGCTGGACGCGGGTATCTGCCAAGCGGCCAGAATGTGCTGCGCGCGTTCCAGCAGCCGTTCGCTGAGGTGCGGGTATTGATTGTGGGTCAGGATCCTTACCCGACGCCAGGGCACCCGATCGGGCTGAGCTTCTCGGTAGCGCCGGACGTGCGCCCGCTGCCGAAGAGTCTCATCAACATATATAAGGAGTACTGCGCTGATCTTGGCTTTCCGCCGCCAACGTCAGGCGATCTCACGCCGTGGTCCAAGAACGGGGTGCTGCTGCTCAACCGCGTGCTGACGGTGCGCCCGGGTGAACCTGCGTCACATCGCGGGAAGGGCTGGGAGGCTGTTACTGAACAGGCGATCCGCGCCCTGGTAGAGCGCGACGATCCGATGGTGGCGATCTTGTGGGGCCGCGACGCGATGAGTTTGAAGCCGATGCTCGAGGACGTGCCAACGATTGAGTCGGCGCACCCGTCGCCGCTGTCCGCGTCGCGTGGGTTCTTCGGGTCGAAGCCGTTTAGCCGGGCCAATGAGGAGTTGCTGGACTTGGGCGGGGAGCCGGTCGACTGGCGGCTCCCATAACAACAAATCCCCGGAAGACCGGCTGTGTGCCGATCCCCGGGGATTTGTGTTGTCAGCGTCAGGCGCGAACCACCTTGCCTGCTTTGATGCAGGACGTGCAGGCGTTGATGCGCTTCCGGGTGCCAGGGGCAACCTCGGCACGAACAGTCTGGATGTTCGGGTCCCAGCGACGGCTGGTACGCACGTGCGAGTGCGAGACCGACTTACCGAAGCCAGGTCCCTTTCCACAGACATCGCAAACGGCAGCCATTGTCGTCGAACTCCTCGATAGTGGTGATACATGTCTTGTACTCGAAGTACCGTGCGCACGAAGTATCCGCACCGTGCGCAGGCAACCGTGCAAGCGTACCGGGTTTCTCGCGCATTGACCAAACCGGCACGGCTTCTCATTATCTGCTGAGGGCCGCGGTGCGCGCTACTCTCTGAGCAGACCGCCTGAGGCCGCTGCTGTTGGGCGGCGCGATCGGCGGAATCGGCGAAGATCACTGTGAAGGAGGGCGGACGCAGTGACAGGGGATCTCACCACTCTCGATGCGCAAGCACTGCTGCGCTGGGCGAGGGCCTGTGTGCGCGGACTCGAACGCCACCGTGACGAGATCAATGTCCTCAACGTCTTCCCGATCGCTGATTCTGACACCGGCACGAACCTGCATTTCACGATGGCGGCGGCATTACAGGCCGCGGAAGCGTGCGAAGTCGGGAGCGAGCCGCCTGCGCGCACGGTCGCGGTCGCACTGGCGCGCGGCGCAGTCGCCGGGGCGCGGGGCAACTCGGGAGTAATCCTGTCTCAGGTGCTGCGTGGGGTTGCGGACGCCGCTGCGGATCGGCCGATCGATGGCGGAGTGATGCAGAACGCCCTGGAAACCGCCCTCGACCTGGTGAGCAAATCCCTCTCAACGGTGGTTGAGGGGACCGTGGTGACGGTTCTGCGCGGCGCAGCGAAAGCGGCCCGGAGTGCCCCAACGTGCTCGCTGCCGGACGTCGCGCGCGGCCGCGGAGGGTGCGGTCGCCGCGCTCGAACAGACGCCAGAACAGCTCGCCGTGCTCAGCCAGGCCGGGGTCGTCGACGCGGGCGGGCTTGGCCTGGTCGTCATCCTCGATGCCCTCGTTGAAGTGGCGACCGGGGCGCTTCCGGAGCGGCCTCGTTTCACAGTCCGTGCCACTGTGGGTGATTCGGCGGCGGCACCGGCGCAGCAGCCTGCGGCGCCCGCCTCGCGGCTTGAACACATTCACGAGTACGAGACGGGCGACGCCGAGTACGAAATCATGTATCTGCTTGACCGCTGCTCGGACGATGCTGCAGATACGCTTCGAGAAAAATTGTCAGACCTCGGTGATTCAGTAGTCGTCGTGAGCGACGGATCGGGAGTGTGGTCGGTGCACGTGCACAGCACCGACCCTGGCGGTGCAGTTGAGGCAGGTATCGCTGCTGGAGTGCCGCGGAGCATCCGCATCACGGCCTTCGCGCCGGATCAGCAAGTGTCATTCGCGGCGACCCCAGCGCGGCCGCTGGTGCGCCGGGTGTTAGCGCTCGTGTGTGGCACGGCAGCGGCTGAACTGTTCGAGAGTGAGGGCGCGACGGTGCTGAAGACGGGTTGCATGGCATCGCCGCAGGAGCTTCTCGACGCGGTTCTCTCCCTGCGCGCGGATGAAGTGTTCGTACTGCCGAATGGACTTATCAAACCGGAGGAACTGGTCGCAGTCAGCCGTCAGGCCCGTCATCTGGGCCACCCCGCGGTGCTGCTGCCGACCTCCAGCATGGTCCAGGGGCTCGCTGCCCTCGCTGTCCACGACCCGTCGCGCGCTGGTTCTGATGATTCCTACGCGATGGCTGCGGCTGCGGCTGCTACCCGGTGGGGTTCGGTGCAGCGTGCACGCAGCCGGGCGCTGACCATGGCTGGCGTCTGCGAACCAGGTGACTGTCTCGGGCTTGTGGGCCGTGAAGTGCTAGTGATTGATGAAGACCTCACGGGCGCCGCTGCCAAGCTCGCAGACCTCATGCTGGCCGCGGGCGGAGAACTTGTGACGGTGCTCGCCGGTCAGGACGGTGCGGGGCGTTACCTGGCTGAATCGCTGGAGCAGCATCTTCAGCATGCGCATCCCGGCATTGACATCATGGTGTACCCAGGCGGGCAGGGCGACGACATCTTGCAGATCGGCGTGGAGTGAGTAATCGTGCACAAGACCGCGCGGAGCGCGCTTTCGCTTACTGATGCACTGGACGGCGTACTCGGCGCTGCTGTTTCGGCGCGGCTCCGCGACGAGTTCGGTATCAGCACGGTGGCGCACCTGCTTCAGCATTACCCCCGCCGCTACGCTCACAGCGGCATGCCACTCGGTGACGAGCAGGCCGAACCGGGGGATCACATCACGGTTGTCGCGACGATTGCGCGCGCAGACGAGATCCCGATGCGTGCGCCGAAGAAGGGCACCTTCATCAAGCTCAGTCTGCGTGCCGGTACGCAGCCCCTCGAAGCAACGTTCTTCAACCCGAAGCGGCTGCGGCACGTCATGAAGACCGGCAAGCGCATGATGTTTTCGGGCACGGTCTCTTATTTCCGTGGCACTATGCAGCTCACGCACCCCAGTTACCTGGAGTTGCGCGGGCCTGGAGAGGACGGGTCGGTACGTGGCAGCGGCCAGCTCGCCGAGCTGGCACGAGCCGCGCAGCAGTCCGACGCGGCGCTCGAAGCGGACCTCTCACGCGAGTTGATTCCAATCTATCCGTCGACGAAGAACATTCAGAGCTGGGAGATCTGGAGCTGCATCCGCATTGTTCTCGATCAGCTCCCCGCCCTCGCCGAAAATCTCCCCGCGGAGGTTATCGAACGCAATGCGCTGTGCTCCTATGATCAGGCGATTCGCGGGATTCATCTCCCCGAGACCGAAGCGGACTATCGAAATGCTCAAGATCGGCTGCGTTTCGACGAGGCGCTGCTGATGCAGCTGTTCCTTGCTCAACAGCGGGCTACTGAGGCACGGCGGTCAGCACCGAAGATGGCGCCCGCCCGTGACGGGATTGCCGCGCGATTCGAAGAGCGGCTGCCGTTCACGCTGACCGACGGTCAGCGTGCCGCGGGCGAGACGATCGCGGATCGGCTCAGCGCGCCCGCCCCGATGAACGTCCTGCTGCAAGGCGAGGTCGGGTCCGGCAAAACCATCGTGGCCCTGCGGGCGATGCTGCAAGCGATCGACGCCGGATTCCAGTGCGCGCTGCTCGCTCCAACCGAGGTACTAGCGACACAACATTACCGTTCGCTCCAGACGATGCTTGGGCCCCTGGGCCAGGGTGGCGAGCTGGGGGCGGATGATCATGCCACGGGTGTCGTGCTCCTGACCGGTTCGATGACCGCAGCCCAGCGCAAACGGGCGCTGCTCAGCATCGTCACCGGTGACGCTGGGATCGTGATCGGAACGCACGCCCTTATTCAAGACGGTGTTGATTTCTTCAACCTCGGCCTGGTGGTGGTGGACGAACAGCACCGTTTCGGGGTGGAACAGCGCGATCACCTGCGCGGCAAGGCGCGTGAGGGCATCACACCACACATGCTTGTGATGACTGCGACTCCGATTCCCCGGACCATTGCGATGACGGTCTTCGGTGCGCTGGAGGTGGTCACGTTGCGTGAACTGCCGCGCGGCCGCAGCCCGATTGCGAGCAAGGTCCTCGCGCTGTCGGCGTCGCGGAAGTGGCTGCCGCGCGTGTGGGAACGAATTGTGGAGGACGTCGCGCAGGGCCGCCAAGCGTACGTCGTGTGTGCGCGCATTGGGGACGAGGAGCCGGACGGTGCAGGGGCCAAGAACTCACCCGCTGCCAAAAACAAATCGAAAGCCGCCAAGAAGCAGGGTTCCGAAGAGCCGCGCCCCGCGACGGCGGTGGTCGACATGTACGAGTATCTGACCACGGGACCGCTGGCGCAGCTGCGTGTGGAGCTGTTGCACGGGCGCTTACCCGCAGACGAGAAGGATCGGGTAATGCGTGGCTTCTCCGACGGTCAAACCGACGTGCTCGTATGCACCACCGTAATCGAGGTAGGGGTGGATGTGCCGAACGCCACAGTGATGGTTATTGTGGACGCGGACCGCTTCGGGGTGAGCCAGCTCCACCAGCTGCGCGGCCGGGTCGGTCGTGGGGCGCACGCGGGGCTGTGCATCCTGCTTAGCGAGGCCGCTGAAGCATCGCCGGCGCTTGCCCGGCTTGCAGCGGTCGCGGAAACCACTGACGGCTTCCGTCTCGCTGAACTTGATCTCCAACAGCGCCGTGAAGGCGACGTGCTCGGGGCCGCCCAGTCTGGGGCACGGAGCAGCCTCAAGCTGCTTTCCCTGCTCGACCACGGAGATGTGATCGAGCAAGCTCGCAATGTCGCGGAAAAAATGGTCGCTGAGGACCCGGATCTTTCCGATGCGCCCGAACTTGCCGCGCTTGTGGGCAGTCTCGGTGCGGGCAGCGGAATCGATTATCTAGATATGACGTGAGTGGCCTCCCGCGGTGTGACGCGAACGCCTTAGTATCGTGCGGGAAGGTCCACAATCGTAAATAGTGCAGTGGGTGCGCCGATAGGCAATCACGCCCGCCTGGGCCACAAGCCCTGCGGCCCCGTTACGGAGAGAGGCAAATAATGTTTTCGAAGGTGCTGGTCGCGAATCGCGGCGAAATCGCGATCCGGGCTTTCCGGGCTGCTTACGAGCTGGGCGCGGGCACGGTTGCTGTCTTTCCGTTCGAGGATCGTAATTCGACGCATCGACTGAAGGCGGACGAGAGTTACGAGATTGGTGAGCGCGGGCATCCGGTGCGCGCGTATCTCTCGGTCGACGAGATCATCAGTGCGGCGAAAAAGGCCGGCGCTGACGCTGTGTATCCCGGTTATGGGTTCCTGTCGGAGAACCCGGATCTCGCCTCGGCGTGCGCGGAGGCTGGTATTACGTTTGTGGGCCCATCAGTCGAGGTGCTCGAGCTCGCCGGTAATAAGGCCCGCGCGATTGCGGCTGCGCGGGCGGCTGGCCTGCCGGTACTCGCGTCCTCGGAGCCGAGCACGGACGTTAACGCGCTGCTCAGCGCGGCAGACGACATGCAGTTCCCGGTGTTCGTGAAGGCCGTAGCTGGTGGTGGCGGTCGCGGTATGCGGCGCGTTGATTCACGTGAGTCGTTGCGTGACGCGATCGAGGCCGCGCAGCGTGAGGCTGAATCTGCATTCGGAGACGCGACCGTGTTCCTTGAGCAGGCGGTGGTGAATCCACGGCATATTGAGGTGCAGATCCTCGCCGATCAGCAAGGCAATGTGATTCATTTGTTCGAGCGAGATTGTTCGGTGCAGCGCCGTCACCAAAAAGTGGTGGAGCTTGCCCCGGCGCCGAACCTCGACCCCGAGTTGCGGGACCGTATTTGTTCGGATGCGGTGGCGTTCGCGCGCGAAATTGGATACTCGTGCGCCGGGACGGTCGAATTCCTGCTTGATGAGCGGGGCCAGCATGTGTTCATCGAAATGAATCCGCGTATTCAGGTGGAACACACAGTCACAGAGGAAGTGACCGATGTCGACCTCGTCCAGTCGCAGCTGCGGATCGCAAGCGGGGAGACGCTCTCAGACCTGGGGCTGGCGCAGGAGTCGATAACGCTGCGCGGTGCGGCCATGCAGTGCCGAATCACCACGGAAGACCCGGCGAACGGGTTCCGCCCGGACACAGGCCGCATCACTGCCTATCGCACTCCGGGTGGTGCAGGGGTGCGTCTCGATGGCGGCACCATGCTGGGTGCGGAACTGGGCGCGTACTTCGACTCGATGCTGGTGAAGCTGACGTGCCGGGGCCGCGACTTCGGTACCGCGGTACGCCGCGCACGCCGAGCCCTAGCGGAGTTCCGGATCCGCGGTGTCGCGACCAATATTCCCTTCCTCCAAGGGCTGCTCGACGACCCGGACTTCCGGGAAGGCCGGGTCACGACGTCGTTTATTGATGAGCGCCCGCACCTGCTGACGCTGCACACCTCCGCCGACCGTGGTACCCGCATGTTGCGGTATCTCGCTGACGTGACGGTGAACAAGCCGCATGGCGAGCGGCCGGTGCGCCTGGATCCGCGCACGAAGCTGCCGGCGATTGATGGTGACGCACCGATCCCGGATGGCACCCGGCAGAAGCTGCTGCAACTCGGTCCAGAGGGATTCGCCGCCGCGCTGCGGGAGCAAAAAGCGCTCGCGGTCACAGAGACGACGTTCCGCGACGCGCATCAATCGCTGCTGGCGACGCGGCTCCGCACCCGGGACCTGCTGGGAATCGCCGAACATGTAGCACGGCTGACGCCGCAGCTGTTCAGCATCGAGGCGTGGGGCGGGGCGACATACGATGTGGCGCTGCGTTTCTTGCATGAAGACCCGTGGGAGCGGCTGGAAAAGCTGCGTGAAGCGATCCCGAACATCTGTTTGCAGATGCTGCTGCGCGGCCGGAACACCGTTGGATACACGCCGTACCCGGAGACGGTGACCCGCGCGTTCGTGG
This sequence comes from Hoyosella sp. YIM 151337, assembly GCF_026041215.1. Taxonomy (GTDB): domain Bacteria; phylum Actinomycetota; class Actinomycetes; order Mycobacteriales; family Mycobacteriaceae; genus Hoyosella. The sequence continues at coordinate 96,242 of NZ_JAPEIQ010000028.1, read as the reverse complement.
AAGAAGCAACCCGTTCAGGTATCGACATTTTCCGGATCTTCGATGCACTGAACAACGTCGACCAGATGCGTCCCGCGATCGACGCGGTCCGTGAGACCGGCACTTCGGTTGCCGAAGTCGCGCTGAGCTATACCGGTGACCTCGCCGACCCGAATGAGCGGCTATACACGCTGGACTACTATCTGCGTCTCGCTGAGCAGGCGGTCGAGGCGGGTGCGCATATCCTCGCGATCAAAGACATGGCGGGGCTGCTTCGCGCCCCATCTGCGGTGCGGCTGGTTTCCGCGCTGCGCAGCAACTTCGACTTGCCGGTGCATGTGCACACCCACGACACCCCCGGGGGTCAGCTCGCGACGTACCTCGCCGCGTGGGAAGCTGGCGCCGATGCGGTTGATGGTGCTGCCGCGTCGCTGGCGGGAACGACGAGTCAGCCCGCGCTCTCCGCGATCGTGGCGGCGGCGCGCAACACCGACCGTGATACCGGGCTTGACCTCGATGCGGTATGTGACCTCGAACCGTACTGGGAGGGCGTCCGCAAGATTTACAAGCCGTTCGAATCGGGACTGCCCTCGCCGACCGGGCGTGTGTATAAGCACGAGATTCCGGGCGGGCAGCTGTCGAACCTGCGCCAGCAGGCCATCGCGCTCGGGCTTGGTGAGCGATTCGAGGAAATCGAAGAGGCCTACGCTGCGGCGGACAGGTTGCTTGGCCGGCTCGTGAAGGTCACGCCGTCGTCCAAGGTCGTCGGCGATCTCGCGCTGCACCTTGTCGGTGCGGGGGTGTCGGTGGAGCAATTCAAAGATGACCCCGGCTCGTTCGACGTGCCGGATTCGGTGATCGGATTCTTGCGTGGCGAGCTGGGCGACCCGGCGGGCGGCTGGCCAGAACCGTTCCGCACCAAAGCGCTCGAGGGGCGAGCTCCAGCAAAGCCCGCGCCGGATCTGAGCATCGAAGATCAGGCAATTCTCGATGGTGATGACCCGAAGAAACGTCAGGACACGCTCAACCGGCTCCTGTTCCCCGGCCCCGCGCGCGAATTCCGCGACCATCGCGATCAGTATGGTGACACGTCGCTGCTATCCAGCGGGCAGTTCTTCTATGGGCTGCGCCACGGCGAGGAACACCAAGTCAACCTCGAACCGGGGGTGACCTTGCTGTTCGGTCTGGAAGCGATCTCCGAACCCGATGAGCGCGGCCTGCGCAACGTCATGTGCACCATCAACGGCCAGTTACGGCCTGTGCGGGTGCGCGACCGCTCCGTCGCAAGCGAGGTCCCCTCGTCGGAGAAGGCCGATAAGAACAACCCCGCACACCTGCCAGCACCATTCGCTGGCGTGGTCACCATCCAGGCCAGCGCGGGTGACAGCATTAAGGCCGGAGACACCATCGCCACGATCGAAGCAATGAAGATGGAGGCCGCGATCACCGCCCACAAGACCGGCACGATCGCACGCATCGCGATCAGCCCAGTGCAGCAAGTCGAAGGCGGCGACCTCATCGCTGTTATCGAATCCACCGAATCCGAGTGACACGGATAATCGCTGGAAAGGCCGGAGGCATCCGGTTACGCGTACCCCCGAAAGGGACGCGACCAACCACAGACCGGGTGCGGGAAGCGCTGTTCAGTCTTCTCGCGTCCCGGCTGGACTTCGATGGCGAACGCGTACTCGATCTCTACGCGGGATCGGGTGCGCTCGGCCTCGAGGCACTGTCACGCGGAGCGGACACCGCGGTATTCGTGGAATCGGATGCCCGGGCACTCGCTGTTGTGAAGGACAACGTTCGCACCGCACGCTTGCATGGCGCGGATGTCGTTCGCAGTGATGTTGCCGCTTTCGTGGGCAAGCCGGCGCGTCAGACGTACACGCTTGTGCTTGCAGACCCGCCCTACACCGTCGGAGAGCCCGCGGTGCGCACCGTCCTGGAACGCCTCGTGCAGCATGGGTGGCTCGCCGACCACGCTCTCGTAGTCGTTGAACGGTCGGCGCGCTCACCCGAGACAACCTGGCCGACATCCTTCTCGGGTGTGGATTCGCGGCGCTACGGCGAAACTCGCATCGATATCGCTGAGTACCTGCCGCGCGTACCCAGCAGGGATGGCGATTAGCCCGGAGGTGTTCCGCCCGCGCACGAGCGCGGGCGGCCTGTTAACGTCTGAGACCATGAGCGGAGCGATCTGCCCGGGTTCCTTCGACCCGGTCACCAACGGTCATCTCGACGTTATCGAGCGGGCTTCGGCACAGTTCGATCGTGTCGTCGTCGCGGTACTCGTGAACCCCAACAAAAAGGGCATGTTTGACGTCAGCGAACGCCTCGACATGCTTAGCGAAGTCACATCACACCTCCCCAACGTCACGGTCGATTCGTGGCAGGGCCTGCTCGTCGACTATGCGCTGCAGAATGGTCTGACCGCGATCGTCAAGGGGTTGCGTGCCGTCAGTGACTTCGAGTACGAGTTGCAGATGGCGCAGATGAACAAGGAATTATCTGGCGTCGACACTTTCTTCACCGCGACGAATCCGCTCTACAGCTTCCTGTCGAGTTCGCTCGCAAAAGAAGTAGCGACGTACGGGGGTGACGTCTCGCATCTGCTGCCGCCAGTCGTCTACAGCAGGCTGACTGAGCGCATCGCGGAACGCAAACGTGAGAAGGACGCTTCCTGACCCCGCGCGCGTGGGTGGCGCGGCGACACACCGTGCGGGTTGATACGTCATGGGTGAGAAGCCAGGCAGACTGGCTCCGAGACAGTCTTTGAGGATGTGGGGTTAGCGGTGTACCGGGTATTCGGCGCTCTTGATGAGCTAGTAGCGATCGTCGAAGAGGCGCGCGGTGTGCCGATGACGGCGGGTTGCATCGTGCCGCGCGGCGACGTGCTGGATCTGCTCGACGATGTTCGGGAAGCAATCCCGAGCGAACTTGATGACGCGCAGGACGTGCTCGACCATCGCGACAAGCTAGTGAATGACGCGCGTGACAGCGCGGAACAAACGGTGAGCGCTGCGTCAGCTGAAGCAGAGTCAACCATCACAAACGCGCGCGAGGATGCTGACCGCATGCTGCGCGACGCTAAGGCCCAAGCTGACCGAATGGTCGCGGAGGCGAAGGCGCACGCGGAACAACTTGTCGGTGATGCGCAAGCCGAAGCGGATCGCACGGTCCAAAACGGCCAGCGTGAGTTCGAGGCCATGACGGCGCGGGCGCGGACCGAAGCGAACCGGCTTATCGAGTCGGGCAACGCAGCATACGAGCGCGCCGTCAGCGAGGGTGTAGAGGAACAGCAGCGGCTCGTCTCGCAATCCGAAGTTGTGCATGCTGCGCAGGCGGAGGCAAACCGCGTCATTGATGGTGCGCATGCCGAGTCGGAGCGGCTGCGAAACGAGTGCGATCAATACGTTGACGCGAAGCTCGCGGAGTTCGAGGAATTCCTGAACGGTACGCTGCGTTCGGTGCACCGGGGCCGCCAGCGGCTCCGGGACGCGGGGCCGGCGCCCCAATTTGCCGCGGAGGAGCGGGCTGCGCGCAGGCGCTGATGCACGCCACACGGGCGGTACACTAGTAGGTTGAACTGGCCCCGTCAGGGGTGACTTAACCGCCTCAATCGGAGTGTGATCTCGTGAAGACTTCCCGGCATGGTTCGGCGCGCCCGCTGCGGGACTCGCCGTTTGTGCTGGACGTTCGGTCGCTCGGCCGGAGTCCTGGCACGATGCGCGAGGAGCGCCGCAGCGTCGCGCTTCCCGCCCGGATCGGACTGGACATGATCGGAATCCCCGCTGGCGAAGTCCTCGACATGGATTTGCGCCTGGAAGCCGTGTCCGAAGGTGTCTTAGTCACCGGGTCCGTGCACAGTGAAGCGACGGGCGAATGTGTGCGCTGTCTCGAAGATTTCCGTGATGAGGTGGAAATTTCTGTGACGGAACTGTTCGCTTATCCGGGCAGCGCGACGTCCGAGACAACCGACGAGGATGAAGTTCACCGAATCGAGGATGAACTGATCGACCTGGAGCCGGTCATCACTGACGCCTTTGGGCTCGCACTCCCGTTGCAGCCGATGTGTGCTGACGATTGCCCAGGCTTGTGCTCAGAATGCGGCGTTCGCCTGGCGATTGCGGAATCTGGCCACAGTCATGAGATACTGGATCCTCGCTGGGCTGCGCTCGCGGATAAGTTACCGTCCAATGAGCGCCCGGAAGCATAGTTCCACGCGGGATTGCCTGTTTCTGCCAGCGCCTAAGCAGCTACCAATCGATTGCCAAGGAGAGTAAGTCGTGGCCGTTCCCAAGCGCCGGATGTCGCGTGCCAACACGAGGTCGCGCCGCAGCCAGTGGAAGACCACTGCGCCCGCACTCATCACCTGCCCTAACCGCGCTTGCGGGCAGAAGACCCTGCCGCACACCGCATGCCCTTCATGTGGCACGTACCGGGGACGTCAGGTTACGGCTGCAACGGTCTGACCGTGGCTGATGGCGCAGCTTTGGCGGGCGAGCGCCGCGAGTCGCTGCTAGCCGCGCTCGGTGTGGAGCTCAGCGATGACGTTTTGACTCTCGCGTTAACGCACCGCTCCTATGCCTACGAGAACGGCGGGCTCCCGACAAACGAGCGTCTCGAGTTCCTCGGTGACTCGGTTCTCGGTCTGACGATCACTGAGCATTTGTATCGCACCCACCCGGACAAGCCTGAGGGTGAACTCGCGAAGATCCGCTCAAGCGTGGTGAATATGCATGCGCTTGCTGAGGTGGCGCGCAGCCTCGGAGAAGGCGGACTCGGTGTGCATTTCCTGCTCGGCAAGGGCGAGGAAATGACCGGCGGGCGTGATAAAGCGAGCATCCTGGCCGACGGCATGGAGTCGCTGCTCGGGGCTGTGTACCTCGAGCATGGACTCGATGTCGCGCGCACGGTCGTGCTGACGCTGTTCAAGGACCTCCTCGAGCGGGGCCCACGGCTGGGTGCAGGTCTCGACTGGAAGACGAGTCTGCAGGAACTCACCGCGGAACGCGGTCTCGGCGTACCCGCCTACGAGGTTGCTGCGAAAGGGCCGGACCATGACAAAGAGTTCACCGCGACGGTTATTGTCGCCGGTGATCAACTCGGCACCGGTACCGGGCGAACGAAGAAGGAAGCGGAGCAGAAAGCTGCCGGTGCAGCGTGGCGTTTTCTGTCCGCTGATGCGTAGCCCTTCCTGACGGCCGGTCGAGATGCCTGAGCTTCCTGAGGTCGAAGTCGTTCGCCGCGGTCTGGAATCGCATGTGGTCGGCAGGGCTATCGAATCGGTGGAAGTGCTGCATCCCCGTGCGGTGCGCCGGCATGCCGCAGGCCCCGCCGACCTTGCCGCGCGGCTGCACGGGCAAACGTTCAGCGGCGCGTTCCGCCGGGGCAAGTATCTCTGGCTGTTGCTTAACGACGGGCAGGCAACCCCGCTCGCTTGCGAGGCTTCGGAATCGTTGCTCGTGCATCTCGGGATGAGTGGTCAGATGCTCGTGCAGCCCGCAAGCGCCCCACGTGAAGTTCACGCCCGCATCGTGGTGTCACTGTCGAGTGGGGAGCAGTTGCGCTTCGTTGACCAGCGCACCTTCGGCGGCTGGCTGGTCGCTCCTGTGAGCGCGGTCTCCGCAGGCGAGTACCTGCCGGATCCCGTGGTACACATTGCCCGGGATCCGCTCGATCCACGTTTCGATTCGCGCGCTGTGGTCGAAAAGATGAAACGCAAGCCGAGTGAAATCAAGCGGGTCCTGCTCGATCAGTCTGTGATCTCGGGCGTGGGAAACATCTATGCCGACGAGGCGCTCTGGCGCGCCCAGGTGCATGGCAATCGGCTCGCGAGCGCGCTGTCGCGGCCCAAGCTGGCGTCGATTATTGCTGCCGCGCACGACGTGATGACAGCGGCGCTCGCGCAGGGCGGAACGTCATTCGATTCGCTCTACGTCAACGTGAATGGTCAGTCTGGGTACTTCAGTCGTTCCTTAGCCGTGTACGGCCGCGAAAACCAGCCGTGTCATCGCTGCGGGGCGCCGATCCAGCGCGAAGCATTCATGAACCGGTCGTCCTATTCGTGTCCCCGCTGCCAACCGCGCCCACGGTTTACGGGCAGGCGCGGCGTTCTTGCACCTGTCACCCCGCGAATCAAATGAGATAACGAGGGCCCCGCCGATTCTGATGCGGAAAGCGCTGAGCGAATTCGATATCGAGAACTACGATACGTTTTCATACGCCGCGCCGACGGGAGTGGCCTGACAATCGAACCGCGGAGGTCCCGATGGATGCGGTGCACGAGATCGTCGATTTCATCAACGAGTATTTGTGGTACCTCGTAATCGGGGTTCTCGTTTTTGCCGGTCTGCTGCTGACGGGCTGGTCCAAATTCGTCCAGCTCCGGCTTATCGGCGAGATGTTCCGGGTGATCACGGAAAAGCCGCTCATCATGGAGAACGGCAAAAAGGGCATTTCGTCCTTCAAGGCGTTCACGATCTCGGCGGCCTCGCGAGTCGGAACCGGAAATATCGCGGGTGTCGCTATCGCGATCACGCTTGGCGGGCCGGGCGCCATTTTCTGGATGTGGCTGATGGCGATTGTGGGCTCCGCGACGGCTTTCGTGGAATCAACCCTTGGGCAGCTCTACAAAGTGCAAGACAAGGACAGTTACCGCGGCGGTCCCGCTTACTACATGACCCAGGGACTTAACGCCAAATGGATGGGTGTCCTTTTTGCGGTAATCATTACGGTGACCTACGGCCTGGTTTTCAACTCGGTGCAAGCGAACTCGATCGCCGATTCGGTGTCGACGGCGCTCGACAATGACTCCGACACCGTCTTTATCACGGTGGGGGTCGTCGTAGCCGTGCTGACGGCACTGGTCATTTTCGGCGGTATCCGCCGGATCGGCGCGGTGACCCAGGTGCTTGTGCCAGCCATGGCATTGTCGTACATCGGGCTCGGCTTGCTCGTGGTCGTGATGAACATTTCTGAGGTGCCGGCCATGTTCCGGCTGGTGTTCGAAAGCGCGTTCGGCCTTCGTGAAGCCGCAGGCGGGACGGTCGGCGCCGCCATCATGTGGGGTATTCGCCGCGGCCTGTTCTCCAACGAAGCGGGCATGGGTTCGGTCCCGAACGCGGCGTCGACAGCTGCCGTATCGCACCCGGTCAAGCAGGGGCTTGTCCAGGCGCTCGGCGTCTACTTCGACACGCTAATCATCTGCAGCATGACCGCATTCATCATCCTGCTTGCCGATCCTGCGTTCGGGGAGCGGGAAGGAGCCGCTCTCACGCAAAACGCTCTCTCGCTTCAGTTCGGCGAGTGGGCGGTGCAGTACCTGGCGGTGGTGATCTTCATCCTCGCGTTCAGTTCCGTGCTGGGTAACTACTATTACGGCGAAGCTAACGTCGAGTTCCTCACCCAGTCGAAAACGGTGCTGCAGAGCTTCCGGCTTGCAGTGGTGCTGTGCGTCTTCCTGGGATCCATCGGCTCGCTCAGCCTGGTCTGGGACTTGGCCGACATGACGATGGGAGTCATGGCGCTGTTGAACCTCGCCGCGGTCATCCCGCTCTCTGCGATCGCGATGCGCTTGCTGAAGCACTACCTCGCCCAGCGGCGCGAAGGCTTCAACCCGGTCTTCACTCGTGACGACATGCCCGATTTGAAGGGCGTGGAGTGCTGGGATCCGACCGCACCCGAGCTTCAGCACGCCCGCAAGCAGTGAGCGGCTGGGTGCACCCGCAGCGGAATAGTTCACGTCCCCGGTGCGATTATTACCGCTATGACGTTCGAGCAGACAGATGACACCCGCCACGAGACTGAACTGACCAACCCCAACCCTGCCGACACGAGGCTGTGGGTTGAACGTACGGGTGTGCGCCGGTACACGGGGCGGAGTTCACGCGGTGCCGAGGTGCTGATCGGCTCGGTCACGGATGATGGTGCTTTCACCCCGGGGGAGCTGCTGAAGATCGCGCTCGCGGCATGCAGCGGCCTTGCTTCGGATTTCCCGTTATCGCGGCGGCTCGGCGAGAATTACGATGCAACGATCCGCGTCACCGGCGCGCCGGATCGGGAGAACGAAGTGTATCCACTTCTCGATGAGGTACTCGAACTGGACTTGAGTGAGCTCGATGGCGATGCTCAGCAGCGCCTTCTCGCGGTCGTTGAACGCGCCATTGACCGCACGTGCACCGTCGGCCGTACGCTCAAAGCGGGAACCAAAGTAAGACTTGTTATTGAGGGGGAATCGTGAGAGGTCCGGGGAAACCGGAACGTTGGCACGCACCAGTTGGGCGCACCCGGAAACCGCGTTCGCGCCGTGCCGATGCGTTCCGGCCGCAATCACTGCGCCCTCCAATAGGTGACCTCGGTAATCGGGGCAGCCTATTCCGGGTGCGGCGCGTGCCCCGCCCGGCCGCTGTGCCGCCACCGCGGCTCGCGGAGCCGTTCCGCCGTCTGCTGCCCCGGCAGGACGCGCCCGTCCCAGCAGCGGCCCCCGTGCTCAGCGCGCACGAGCCGCCCGAGGACGATGCTGAGCGTTCGGCATCGGACGCGTCCGGCTTCCGCGTTTCGGGTGTCCGTGTGGGCCCCGCGATCGGCATTGGTCCGATCCGGCTGGGGACGGTACGTTTTGATGAGGTTCACATTCCGCCGATTACCCTGCCGGGGAAGCTGCGCCTGCCTGGGGTGACCATCCGTGCGGGCGGAGTATCGCCGCTGCGCTTGCCCCGAATCCGCTTCGATAAAGATGGCTAGCGCGATTCACCCGTCCGTACTGGCGAGGCTGCCCGTATGCACGATTTTCGCTGTGAACGGGCTCTTCATCGGGGTGTGGGCGGGATTGCTGCCGTCTATCCGCGATGCGTTCGGTACGGATGCGCGCGGCATCGCCATCCTGTTGATGGTGGCGGGCATCTGTGCGGTCGTCGCGATGCAGGTGGCGGGACGCTGGGCCGATCGGCGCGGCGCGAAACGCATCACGCTCGCGGCGGTCCCCGTCATGGCGGTCGGTCTCGGGGTGGTCGCGTTTGCCCCGTCGTTCCCAGCGGTCATCGCAGCGGCTGCCGTGTTCGGTGTGGGCAACGGGATGATGGACGTCGCGATGAACGCGGTAGGGGTTCATGTTGAGGCGCACCGGCAAAAGCCGACCATGAGCCTCTTCCACGCGTTCTTCTCGATCGGCGCGCTCCTCGGGGCAGGTGTGGTCCTATTGGTCGCCCTGTTGACTGAGAGCCTCGGGGCGGTGATCACAGGAGCCTGCCTGGTGGGCGTCCTGCTTGGGGTTTCAGCGACAGTCGCCGTGTCGTCCCGGCTCCCTCAGACCCGTCCAGCGACCGGCGGCGAGGGGACGGGCGGGCGTATCCCCGCCGCGGCATGGCTGCTCGGAATCATCGCCTTGTGTTTCGGGATGACTGAGGGCACCGCGATGGACTGGTCTTCGATTCACGTGACCGATGTGACGGGAGTGTCACCCGGTGTCGGGGCCCTCGGCGTGGTGTGTGTGTCCGCCGCGATGATCGTGATCCGTCTCCTCGGTGACCCGTTATGCGCGCGCTTCGGGCGCCAGACGATCGTGCACGCGGGCGCGCTCGTTGCCGGCAGTGGGTTTGTCGTCACGGTGATGAGTGACGACCTGCCGGTGGTGCTCGCGGCGTGGGTTGTCGTCGGGCTCGGTGTCGGCATCATCAATCCACAGATTTATGCCGTCGCTGGGCACCTCGGCGGGGGGCGCACGCTTGCGGTAGTGGTCGGTTTCGGATACACCGCGTTCCTCATTGGCCCCGCGATAATCGGTTCGCTGATCAGTGCCGCAGGCATCCAGAGCGCCATGCTTCTCCCCGTGACGCTTGCCGCGGTAGTTCTGGTCCTTGCGTTCTGGATGCCGACCGCCGGGCCGGCCAAAACGCAGCGTGGCGCGGATCGCGAGCACGGACCTGGGCAACACGCGCGGATATCACGCTGAAATCAGCGGCACGGAGCGTGATACTGAAGACGTGGTTCGACTGACAGCATGGGTGCACGGCAGGGTGCAGGGCGTCGGTTTTCGTTGGTGGACCCGGGCGCGCGCGCTTGAACTGGGGCTCTCCGGGCACGCGGCTAACCAGCGCGACGGTCGCGTCCTCGTCACCGCCGAAGGCCCCCGCGCGCAATGCGAGAAGCTTCTGGCAATGCTGAACTCCGGTGATACGCCGGGGAAAGTGACGCTGGTAGTCGAGAGCTGGGACGAAGCGCGCGGTGACTTGACCGGTTTCGAGGAGCGGTAACGCGCGTGCACCTCAAGTCGCTCACCCTCAAGGGCTTCAAATCATTCGCGTCTGCAACCACCCTGAAGTTCGAACCTGGCATCAACTGTGTCGTTGGTCCGAACGGTTCGGGCAAATCGAACGTCGTGGATGCGCTTGCGTGGGTCATGGGGGAACAGGGCGCGAAGGCGCTGCGCGGCGGAAAGATGGACGACGTCATCTTCGCGGGCACCGTCGGGCGTCCCGCTCTCGGCCGGGCTGAAGTCACGCTGACGATCGACAACTCCGATGGTGCGCTGCCGATCGACTACACCGAAGTTTCGGTCACGCGGCGCGTGTTCCGTGACGGTGCCAGCGAGTACGAAATCAACGGTTCGAAGTGCCGGCTCATGGACGTCCAGGAGCTGCTGAGCGATTCGGGCATCGGCCGCGAGATGCACGTCATCGTAGGGCAGGGGCAGCTCGCCCAAATCCTGGAGTCGCGGCCAGAGGATCTTCGGGCTTATATCGAAGAGGCAGCCGGGGTGCTGAAACACCGGCGGCGCAAAGAGAAGGCTCTGCGAAAGCTCGACGCGATGCAGGCCAATCTGGCCCGGCTGAGTGACTTGACGACGGAACTGCGCAGACAGTTGAAGCCGCTCGCGAGGCAAGCTGATGTGGCGCGTCGCGCGCAGGTCATTCAAGCGGAACTTCGCGACGCGAAGCTGCGGCTCGCGGCGGACGACCTCGTCCGCCGCCGCGCCGAGCTGAACGACCAGCAGCGCAACGAAGAGCGCGCACGGGCTGAAGCTGAGCGTGTACGCTGCGAACTCGACACGGTTCGCGAAGAGGAACGTGCGCTCTCGGTGCGCGCCGGCGCGCTGGCCCCACAGGCGGAAGAGGCGTCGCAAGTGTGGTTTCGCCTATCCGCGATTGCTGAGCGGGTGAGCGCGACAATTCAGGTTGCGCGCGAGCGAGCGCGCCACCTCGAGAGCACACAGGTGCAACAGCGCGGACAGGATCCAGAGGCGCTGGAGGCGCAAGCGGAGCGAGTCGCTGTCGAGGAAGCACAACTGCGTGAGGCAGTTGAGATGGCGATGGCGGCACTCGACACTGTTCGCGATGAACTCGACCGTTGCGAGGCGGAGGCGGCGGACGCCGAACGTGAACACATCGCTGCCGTGCGTGCTGTGGCTGACCGGCGTGAGGGGCTCGCACGACTGGCCGGGAAGGTCGAGAATCTCCGGACCCGGGCGGAGTCTTTCGACAGCGAGATCACTCGTCTCGATGACCGGATCGCAGCTGCGGTGGAACGGCAGCAGGAACTCGAAACCGCGCACCAATCAGGGGAACAGCGGCTCGCCGGCCTCGAGCAGACTGAAGCACAACTCGATCAGCAGTATGAGCGGGCCGCGGCCGCCCTCGACAAAGCGAATCGGCGGGTAACTGAGCTTCGCGAGGCAGAACGCGCCGCCGGTCACGAAGTAGTTTCCCTGCAGACGCGAATCGAGACGCTTGCAGCGGGCCTGCGCCGGGGAGACGGTCCAGAAGTCCTGCTCGAACAGCCGGGCGTGGATCGTCGCGCAGCCGGTCTCATCCGTCCAGCTCAGGGCTACGAGGCCGCAGTGGCGACAGCGCTGGGGCGCGCCGCTGACGGCGTCGTCGCCAGCTCTGATGGCGCCGCGCACAGAGCGATTGCGCAGCTGCGAGCCGATGGTGCGGCTCGGGCGGTAGTTCTGGTGACCGGGGCGCCGGACTGCGCGGGGGAGTCGCCCGAACTGCCGGATGGGGCAGTGTGGGCCGTGGACTGTGTGACGTCGGATAGCGAGATTGCAGGCGCGGTGCGGAACCGGCTGAGTGGAATCGCGATCGCGCGTGATCTCGCCACGGCGCGAATCGTGCTGCAGGCCGTCCCGGGGGTGCGAGTGGTCACCCTAGAGGGCGACGTCGCGGGGACTGGCTGGATCGAGGGGGGCACCGGGCGTGAGCCGTCAGCACTCGAGGTGCAGGCTGAGATCGACAGCCTGTCCGAGCAGCTAGGCGCGGCGCGTCAGCGGGCGGACGAACTAAGCGCGGCGCTGTCTGGCGCGATCGACGAACACGACGCTCGCCGCAGTGCCGCCTCGGAAACATTCTCTGCGCTCACCACGTCAGACACTGAGATCGCGCAGGTGCATGAGGAACTCGCGCGCCATGGCCATGAGCTCCGCGTCATGGCCGCGAAGCATGAGAATCTCATGCAGCAGCGCATCCGGACCGAATCGGAGCACGCCGCGCTGCTTGCGTCACTGACTGAGCACGAGGAGCGGCTGCGGCGCGCGCAGCACGACGGTGATGAGCAGCCTCCCGAAGACGGCACCAGCGAGCGGCGTGAATCGGCTGCGCGTGCACTTGCGTCCGCCCGTTCGGCAGAGGTCGAGGCACGACTTGCGGTCCGCACCGCGGAGGAACGTGCCGGTGCGGTGCGCGGCAAAGCTGACGGTCTGCGCCGTGCGGCGCGGGCTGAGCGGGAAGCCCGGCTTCGCGCGGAACGCGCCCAGCGTGCGCGGACAGCCGCAGCGAGCGTGGCGAACGCCGTCGCAGATTCGGGGAGCCAGCTTGCGCAGCGGCTCACGCAGGCGGTTGCCGCCGCAGCGAACAAACGGGATGAGCTGGCCCGCGGACGCGATGAGAGTGTCGCGGCGTTGCAGACGGTACGAACACGCGCGCAGTCACTTTCTGCAGATTTGGCCCGGCTCACGGACGCGGTGCATCGGGATGAGGTCGCCCGCGCTGAAGCTGCCCTGCGGATGCGGCAGCTCGAAGAAACCGCCCTAGAACAGCTGGGTGTCGCCGCGGAGGAGTTGATCGCCGAGTACGGTCCGCAGGTGCCGTTGCCGCCATCACCGCTGGAGTTGCACGAGTATGAGCAGGCGCGCGAGCGTGGCGAACTCGTCAGTGCCCCGCAGCCCATGCCGTTTGACCGGGCGGCCCAAGAGCGCCGTCTGAAGGCCGCGGAGCGAGACCTCGCGACACTGGGTAAGGTCAATCCACTCGCGCTAGAAGAGTTCGCGGCTCTCGAAGAGCGCTACAACTTCCTGTCCACACAGCTCGAAGATGTGCGTTCCGCCCGGAAAGATCTCCTTGGCGTTGTGGCCGATGTGGACAAGCGCATCCTGCAGCTGTTCACCGACGCGTACTACGACGTGGAGCGCGAATTCGGCACGGTGTTCTCGACGCTGTTTCCCGGCGGCGACGGACGACTGGTCCTTACTGAGCCGGAGGACATGCTCGCGACGGGGATCGAAGTCGAAGCCCGCCCGCCCGGCAAGAAAGTGAAGCGGCTGTCACTCCTTTCTGGCGGTGAGAAATCATTGACCGCGGTGGCAATGCTGGTTGCGATATTCCGCGCCCGTCCCTCGCCCTTCTATGTCATGGACGAGGTGGAAGCGGCACTCGACGACACGAACCTGCGCCGGCTGATCACACTGTTTGAAGAGCTGAGAGCAACATCACAACTCATCGTGATCACGCACCAGAAGCCCACAATGGAAGTGGCCGATGCGTTGTATGGCGTGAGCATGCGCGGTGACGGCATTACCGCTGTGGTCTCGCAGCGGCTGCGGGGGCAGAGTCTCGGCGCGGTTGCGGCGCAGCACGGACACGAAATGGCTGCCGCGGCAGCCAACGGATGATATCTGGGGCCAGGTGTGCCAGAGTTGCGTGCATGAGGACGCCGGAATCTGGTTCGCGTCCGCCAGCTTCTGGTGGCGGTGAGAGCGCAGAACCGCCCGAGGGCAGCGATCGGTTCGCCGAGTGGCGCACCCGCAGCCTCGAACGGGCACGTGAGATGGACAAGTTCGCGGCTGAACCACCTGTGAACACGGATCGGTTCCTCACCGTGCCGAACATGCTTAGCCTGCTGCGCCTCGCCGCGGTTCCGCTGTTTCTCGTCCTTCTGCTCGTCTACGAGATGGACGGGTGGGCACTGATCGTTCTCGTTGTCAGCGGAATCAGTGACTGGCTTGATGGGAAGCTCGCCCGGCTGCTCAACCAGGTCTCCCGGTATGGAGCCCTGCTCGACCCGATCGCTGACCGGCTTTTCATGGTGGTCATCCCGGTTGCTTTTGCGATGCGCGAGTTCATCCCCTGGTGGGTCGTGCTCTTGCTGGTGGGACGTGATCTCGTGCTGACTCTGGCGCTCGTGCTGGTCCGCACCCGGGGAGTTGAGGCGCTGCCTGTCACATACCTTGGCAAGGCGGCGACCTTTGCGCTCATGTACGCGTTTCCCGTGATTCTCGCGGCTCGGGGCGACTGGGCACTCTCCCAGGTACTGGAGCCGATCGGTGTAGCGCTCCTGATCTGGGGGATGTTCCTGTATTTGTGGACTATGGTGCTGTACCTCGTGCAAGTAGGACTCGTTGTCCGGGATATGCCGAAGGTGTGACGCGGGCGCGTTGCACAACGGGAGACTGCGGTGACGCCGCCGCGCGGCTACCGGGTCCCCTCGCTGCTGCGCTCGTTGCTTCATGACCACCTCGATCCCGGTTACGCTGCGGCAGCCCGCAAACGCGCGCGGGCCGCAGGTCCGCCATCGCCGCGTACCATGCTGGTCGCGAAAGTGTGGCTCGTGATAGGAACGTTGCTCGCTGGGCTCGCACTCGGACTTACCCGCGGCTGGGCGGAGGAGCGCGCCCCAGATGCCGATCAGTTACGGGCGAGCCTGCAATCTGAGATCCGGTCGGCGCAGGAGCGTGCCGCGGAACTCGGTGCACGCCGGGACGTACTCGCTGAAGAGGCGGCGTCGGCGCGCGCCCGGGCCCTGCTGCTTGATGAACCGGGACGCGCGGCGCTCGCTGAGTTGCGCCGCGCCGAACTGGCAGCCGGAACTGTTCCCGCCACCGGGCCAGGGCTTTTGATCACGGTCTCGGAGCCGCCAGGGCAGCGGGACCTCTCCGGCGGCTACCGTGGCGCAGGTACGCGGAACACGATTCTCGACCGGGATCTGCAGATTGTCGTCAACGCCTTGTGGAGCGCGGGAGCTGAGGCGATCTCCGTGGGCGGCGTCCGGATCGGTCCGAACGTAGCGATCAGGCAGGCCGGGAGCGCGATTCTGGTCGACAATCGGGTCGCGGCGGAGGCTGCCGGTGGTGCGGGCGGCGCGGTGAGCTATGTCATTGCAGCTGTGGGTGATCCCCGCGCAATGCAGTCGAGTTTCATCGCGAGCAGCGCATACATCCGGATGTCGGGCATTAGTCAGCTTTACGGTGCAGGTTTCACCGTACGTGAAGAAACGTCGATCACCGTACCGGCGGCACCGGTGCGGGAAATTCGAGTCGCAGCACACCGTGCCAGCGGCTTTGCGGGACCAGAAGAGGGGGAGCCGTGATCGGGCTTATCGCGCTACTCGCAGGTGTGGTTCTGGGGGTGTATCTCAGTCCGGACGTCCCGGTGGCGGTTCAGCCTTACCTGCCTATCGCCGTCGTGGCCGCGCTCGACGCGCTCTTCGGCGGTCTTCGCGCGTACTTCGAGGGCATTTTCGACTCAAAAGTATTTGTGGTGTCGTTTGTCTTCAACGTCACCGTCGCGTCGCTGCTGGTGTTCCTCGGTGATCTTCTCGGCGTGGGGACGCAGCTTTCTACGGCTGTGCTTGTTGTGCTAGGCATCCGCATCTTCGGTAATGCGGCCGCGATCCGCCGGGGGGTGTTCGGTGCCTGACGGGGTGAACGGCGAGTCCGCGGCGGTTGGGGAACGACCGAAACGCGGTTCCCGGCGCGTGCTGTTCACAGTGCTCGTTGCAGTGCTCTGCGGAGTGCTCGGTCTGGCCATCTCGACGCAGGTCCGGACCACCACATCGGGTGACGTGCTGGATGGGTTGCGTGCGCCGGAACTGCTCGCGCTGCTCGAACAACTCAACGCGCGGGAGGCCGCAATGCGCGGTGAGATCGAAGCGCTTGAAGAGACACTCGACGGCATCGTGGCGTCGGGCACTGACAATGAGGCGGTTCTCGCGGAGGCGCGGGCCCAGCTCGATGTGCTGGCAGTCCAGACCGGAACGGTGGCGGCGCAAGGACCAGGTGTGGTGCTGACGATTCGCGACCCCAATCGTGCGGTCGGGCCGGAGGTGCTGCTCGACCAGATCCAGGAACTGCG
The DNA here is from genome assembly GCF_026041215.1 of Hoyosella sp. YIM 151337. Classification (GTDB taxonomy): domain Bacteria; phylum Actinomycetota; class Actinomycetes; order Mycobacteriales; family Mycobacteriaceae; genus Hoyosella. Next base: position 79,920 of record NZ_JAPEIQ010000028.1, on the reverse strand, counting down.
AGCGGCCGGTGCGGAGGCGATACAAATGGCCGGAAGCGGGGAGTCGCCGGGCGGTCCCGTGCGGATCGGTGTAGATTCCTGGTTCGGCAGCCAGGATGGCGGGATTGTGGTTGACGGCGAAACCCTCGTGGGTCCGTACGTCATCACCGCGATCGGTGATCCGGCGACCCTGGAGACTGCGCTGAACATTCCTGGGGGAGCGATTGATACGGTTGCCCGCAGTGGTGGAAGGCTGTCGGTGCAGAAGCAGGATCAGGTCGTAGTCGATGCCTTGCGCGAACTGCGCGATCCTCAATACGCTCAGCCGGGTGGGTAGGTCCCAGGGGAAGAATCGCTCAGACCGAGACGATCTCTCCAGACGCCTGACACAATGTGGTGGAAGTGGTGCAAGATCAAGGCCGTGGATGGAAGGAAAGCTCAGTGACTGAGGCGGCAATCCCTGAGGACCTGCGCTACACCCGCGAACACGAGTGGGTACAGCGGACCGGGGACACGCGCGTGCGGATCGGTATCACCGACTATGCGCAGAAGCAACTCGATGACGTCGTCTTCGTTCAGCTGCCTGACTCGGGTGCTGCGGTGACTGCGGGGGAGCCTTTTGGTGAGGTCGAGTCAACCAAGAGTGTTTCCGATATTTTCTCGCCGATCAGCGGCCGTGTCATCGCTGTGAATGACCAGCTGGGGAGCCGTCCAGAGTTGGTGAATGCGTCTCCGTACAAGGACGGCTGGCTAGTCGAACTGGAGGTCGCTGACACCAGTCATCTGGAGTCAGCGCTCAGCGAAACGCTCGACGCGGCCGGATACCGCGAGATCATCACGGACTAGCCAGCCGCGCCAGTATTGTTGGTGGTGAGTTGCTGCTCCAGTTGCGCAAGATGCGCCAACCACGCCGGCCGGCGTAACCCGAGAGGGTACGGTCGGATGTAGCGTTGGTGGATCGCAAAAAGGACATCAATTCCGGGTGGGCTGATAAGGCCAACGGTCGGGGATAGATTGCGACCGCGACCGCCGAGCACGACCGGCGTCGCGGCGCAGAAAGAAAGAGGAGATACGGTGAGCGAGAACCAGAACAATCCGGCGTTCGAAGGGGCGTCGGCGGAAACCACATCGGTGTTCCGCGCAGATTTTCTGCGCGAACTCGATGCGGCGAGCCAGGCGCCCGAGCCTCAGGTTTCGGGCATTGAAAGCCTGCCTGCGGGTTCCGCGCTGCTCGTCGTCAAGCGTGGGCCCAACGCGGGTTCGCGCTTCCTCCTGGATGAGGCGACCACGTCAGCTGGCCGTCACCCAGATAGCGATATTTTCCTTGATGACGTGACGGTGAGCCGTCGTCACGCTGAGTTTCGCCGCGAGAACGGCGTATTCCAGGTAGTGGATGTCGGCAGTTTGAACGGCACTTACGTCAATCGCGAGCCGGTTGATTCGGCTGTCCTCGCGAATGGTGACGAGGTGCAGATCGGCAAGTTCCGTTTGGTGTTTCTTTCCGGGCCTAAAGCAGTGGGCCAGGACGAGCAAGCGGCAGGTGCAGGTAGCCAGTGACAGCAGCAGGGCAGCCGCTGTCGGGTGCAGGCATGTCGATTGGGACAGTTCTCGATCAGCTGCGCCCGGATTTCCCTGATGTAACTATTTCCAAGATCCGTTTCCTCGAAGCTGAAGGCTTGGTCAGTCCGCAGCGGACGCCGTCGGGTTACCGGCGGTTCACCGCGGCGGACTGTGATCGGCTGCGTTTCGTGTTAACGGCTCAGCGTGATCATTATCTGCCGCTCAAGGTGATTCGTGAGCAGCTCGACGCGATTGACCATGGCTCCACGCCGGAGGGGCCCGTCGTCAAGTTGCCTCGTTCGTTCACGTCGACAACCGACGCGTTCGTGTCTGAGACCGGTGGGCGGATCAGCCGGGAAACGCTATGTGAGCGCAGCGGCGTCGACGAGATGTTTCTCAGTGACCTGGTCGCGGCAGGGTTTGTTGTCCCCGGCAACGCGGGTTACTTCGACGCGGAGGCTGTCCTGCTGGTGCGGACCGCATGGGAGCTGGCCGAGTTCGGACTCGACATGCGGCATCTTCGCTCACTGCGGATGGCTGCGGACCGGCAGGCAGCGTTGCTGGCGCAGATCGCCGGGCCAGTGGCCAAGGGCCGTGAGGCCGGGGCTCGTGACCGGGCCGAGGAGATGGTGCGGGAGTTGGGTTCTCTCATGGTGACCGCCCACAGCGCGCTGCTTAAAGCATCGGTACGAGAAGAGCTTGGAACGTAGGTGCGGGCACAATGTTGGGGCGAGCGGTGTTCGCGGTGCTTCCCATAAACTGGAAGTGCACACTCGGTACCTTTGAGCGGTTGCAGTCGAGAGGCGGTCACCATGGGTGAGGTTCGCGTGGTCGGGATACGCGTGGAACAACCGCAGAACCAGCCAGTGCTACTTCTCCGCGAGGTTGAGGGGGACCGTTACCTGCCAATCTGGATTGGGCAGGCTGAGGCCACGTCGATCGCGCTAGAGCAGCAGGGGGTCGTCCCGGCGCGTCCGCTGACGCATGATTTGTTCCGCGACGTTCTTGCGGCACTTGGTCACACGCTCAAAGAAGTGCGCATCGTCGACCTGCAGGAGGGCACCTTCTACGCGGAAATGCTCTTCGACGGAGATATTCGGGTGTCCGCGCGCCCTTCTGATTCCGTGGCTATTGCGATCCGTATCGGTGTGCCGATTTACGCGGAAGAGTCCGTTCTCGAAGAAGCGGGCCTTGTCATTCCGGACGAGCGCGAAGACGAGGTCGAGAAGTTCAAAGAGTTCCTGGACTCGGTTTCGCCCGACGACTTTAAGTCCACAGAAGGCTAGCTGGACCATTCCAGTACGTCCGCCTGGTGGGCGCCTTCTCGCTGTTTCGTCACGAAACAATCTCAGCCTGACGCAGAGCTTCATAAATATCGGAGTGTTGCGTGACGAAATTGTGTGTCTACTCATAGCGTGCGTTGTGGCGAGGCGTGGACGTGCGTCGCGCCTCAGGGCGGTATCCTTAACAAGACCACCCTGATGGAACCCAGACGGGTTTCACGGTTTCTGCACGACGGGCGCCGTCACACAGCGGCGAGTCGTTCGCGCAGAACGGGCGAAAGGGAGATTTCCGTGGCCGAAGAACAGCAGGGGCAGGGCAGCAAGGATGCTTCCTCAGTAGGTCGTCCCGGCACTGTCGACGTGTCGCCGGGCGTCATTCAGCCTGGGCTTTTTCCAGACGATTCTGTTCCTGACGAACTCGAAGGTTACCGCGTGCCGATCGCATGTCAGGTGGCCGGCATCACGTATCGGCAACTCGACTACTGGGCGCGAACTGGGCTGGTTCGGCCGACCATCCGGAATGCCGCCGGCTCTGGGAGTCAGCGTCTGTACTCATTCAAAGACATACTGGTCCTGAAGATCGTCAAGCGTCTCCTCGACACCGGGATTTCGCTGCAAAACATTCGTGTCGCGGTTGATCATCTCCGTAAGCGCGGTGTCGAAGATCTGGCCAACATCACGCTGTTTTCCGACGGAACCACGGTTTACGAATGCGCCTCGCCTGAGGAAGTTGTTGATTTACTGCAGGGCGGCCAGGGCGTCTTCGGCATCGCGGTGAGCGGTGCGATGCGGGAACTCACTGGCAAGATCGCCGAGTTCCCTGCTGAACGCGCTGACGAAGCTGAGGAGATCCCCGTTCACGACGAACTGGCGAACCGCCGGCGCAACCGCGCACGCAAGATCGGCTAGTTGCGTCACACAACTTCGCGTGGCCGCACGCTCCGGGCTAGACTCGGGATGCGCCGATGCCGTGCGGGAGAGACCTACCAGTGGTTGTGGTAGGCGCCGAAGGAGCAACACCTCTCCGACAATCTCTCAGGCACAAGGACCGCACGTGCTGCGGCGCCTCTGGAAAGTGGTGGCACGCCACCCGCCCACGGGGAAAAGCACGTGAGGGGGCCTCGCTGCTGAATCTCTCAGGCGCCCACTGTGGTAGCGACAGAGGGGGAGGACCGATAGCGGAAGTGCGCCCGTGTGCCGTACTATCCGCCCGGCCTGAGGGATGTGGATGCTCGACTCGACAGCACAAGGCTTCGCTGACCGTCACATCGGGATCGATGAGACGGCGTTAGCCCGTTTGCTGCATGTCATTGGTGTGGAGTCACTTGACGAACTCGCGACCCGAGCGGTTCCTGCCGCGATCCTTGACCAGCCTGCGGGGGACACAATCGCGGCTGCCGCGCTGAGCCTGGCACCCGTTAGCGAACACGGCGTACACCGGGAACTGCGCGAACTCGCGCAGCGAAACACGGTGACCACGTCGATGATAGGCCTCGGGTACTACAACACCCTGACTCCGCCGGTGCTGGTCCGCAACATTCTCGAGAACCCCGCCTGGTACACCGCCTACACTCCCTACCAGCCGGAAATCAGCCAGGGCCGCCTTGAAGCGCTGCTGAACTTCCAGACGATGGTCGCTGACCTCACCGGCATGGATATCGCCAACGCGTCCCTGCTCGATGAGGCAACTGCCGCAGGTGAAGCCATGACGATGCTGCGCCGCGCATCCAAGTCGGCATCACCGCGTTTCATCGTGGACTCCGACGTCTTCCCACAGACGGTCGCCATCCTGCAAACTCGGGCGGAGCCCCTGGGGATCGAACTGCTTCGCCACGACCTGACAGACGGCCTCCCGGATGGCGAGTTCTACGGCCTGCTCGTCCAGCATCCGGCGGCGAGTGGCCGCATCACTGACTGGTCAGCCGTATTCCGCGCCGCGCACGACCGTGGCGCGCTCGTTGCTGCTGGTGCCGACCTGCTGGCCACCACAGTCATCACCCCGCCCGGCGAAATGGGTGCGGACGTCGTTTTCGGCACCACGCAGCGTTTCGGTGTCCCCATGGGCTTCGGGGGGCCACACGCGGGCTACATCGCGGCGCGGTCCTCGTTCGCGCGTCAACTGCCGGGCCGGCTCGTTGGCGTATCGAAAGACGCGGACGGCCGCCTCGCCTACCGCCTGGCATTGCAGACCCGGGAACAGCACATCCGCCGCGAAAAGGCGACGTCAAATATTTGTACCGCCCAGGTTCTTCTGGCCGTCATGGCGGCGATGTATGCCTCGTACCACGGCGCGGAAGGCCTCAAAGCGATTGCGGCACGAGTTGCTGGGCATGCGAAGGACCTCGCCGCAGGCCTCGCCGCCGGCGGTATCGACATCGTTCACACCGACATTTTCGACACTGTCCGTGCCCGTGTCCCGGGCCGCGCGCAGGAAGTGTGGGAGAGCGCGCGGACACGGGGCATCACGATATGGGTGGTGGACAGCGACCATGTCAGTATGTCGTGTGACGAGGCGACAACTGGGGAGGATATTGCCGCACTCTTCGACGCCTTCGGCGTTCGTATACCGGGCGATCTCGGCACGCCGTGGCGAGCACCGGCGCAGTTGCGCCGCAGCAGCGAATATCTGACGCATCCGGCGTTTCACCGGTACCGCACCGAAACCGCGATGCTGCGGTACCTGCGCTCCCTCGCAGACAAGGACGTTGCGCTCGACCGGAGCATGATCCCGCTCGGCTCCTGCACGATGAAGCTGAACGCCACCGCGGAAATGGAGCCCATTACGTGGCCAGAGTTCGCCGGTCTGCACCCGTTCGCGCCCGCTGAAGACACCGCCGGTATACGCGCGCTGATCAGCGACCTTGAATCGTGGCTTGCGGGAATGACGGGCTACGACCGGGTCAGTCTGCAGCCGAACGCGGGCAGTCAGGGCGAACTTGCGGGCCTGCTCGCGATTCGTGGATATCACCACAGCCGCGGGGAAACGCAGCGCGACGTCTGTCTGATTCCGTCGAGTGCACACGGAACCAACGCCGCATCGGCGGTCATGGCGGGCATGCGGGTGGTGGTCGTGGCGTGCCGGGACAACGGTGACGTCGACCTTGATGACCTGCGTTCGAAAATCGCGGTGCACGCCGATCGGCTCGCCGCGATCATGATCACCTATCCTTCGACGCACGGCGTGTACGAACACGACATTGTCGAGCTGTGTGATGCTGTTCATGCGGCCGGCGGTCAGGTGTACGTCGACGGGGCGAACCTCAATGCGCTGGTCGGAGTTGCCCGGCCCGGCAGTTTCGGCGGTGACGTCAGCCACCTCAACCTGCACAAGACATTCTGTATCCCGCACGGAGGCGGCGGTCCGGGTGTCGGACCGGTAGCGGTGCGTGAGCATCTCGCGGAGTTCTTGCCGGGACACCCACTAGCGCCCGAACTAGGTTCCGGGCCAGTGATTTCCGCAGCCCCGTATGGTTCCGCGTCGATCCTGCCGATCACCTGGGCGTACATCCGAATGATGGGTACGGCTGGTTTGCGCCGCGCGACACTCACAGCGATCGCGTCAGCCAACTATCTGGCACGCCGCCTCGATGAGTATTTTCCCGTCCTGTACACCGGGGACAACGGCATGGTGGCGCATGAGTGCATCCTCGACCTGCGCCCGATAAGTAAAGCGACCGGGGTAACCGTCGACGATGTGGCGAAACGGCTCGCTGACTATGGATTCCATGCGCCCACGATGAGCTTCCCGGTGCCGGGAACACTCATGGTCGAGCCGACGGAAAGTGAAAGCCTCGAGGAACTCGACGCGTTCTGTGAGGCGATGATCGCGATCCGCAAGGAGATCGATCGTGTCGGCTCGGGTGAATGGCCGGTGGACGACAATCCGCTGCGCGGCGCCCCGCACACCGCGGAGTGCCTGGTAGGTGAGTGGAATCATCCTTACTCGCGGGAGATTGCGGCGTACCCCGCGGGCATCGGTGCGCGGCCCAAGGTGTGGCCCGCGGTGCGGCGCATTGACGGCGCGTTCGGCGACCGTAACCTGGTGTGCTCGTGCCCGCCGATTGAGGCGTACAGCTGAGTCTGCCCCTTATGCTCGCTGCTTAGCGTGAGCGCAGCTCGAGAATAGGCACCTCCGGCGGCGCGCCGACACGCACAGGTGGCCCCCACGCACCGACACCACTCGTCGTGTACAGCGTGGTGGGTCCGACCTGGTCAAGGCCGACCAGCGCCGTGTCATGCACCAGTTTCACCGCGAAATGGAACGGCCACATCTGGCCACCGTGCGTGTGACCCGAAATCTGCAGGTCGACGCCGTTGGCGGCGGCTTCGCTGCTGTGTAGCGGCTGGTGCGCAACGAGCATGACGGCGTTCTCCGGGTTCCGGCCTTCAAGTGCAGCGGCCATATCGGCGGGGTCCGGCTCGGGCGCATCGTAATCATGCACACCGGCGACATCGAGCGCTGCGCCGTCACGAAACACGGTCTGGTGCTCGTTGCGCAGCACAGTGAGCCCCAGCGTTTCCCAGTAGTCCAGCCAGGCGTTCACGTCGTCCGCGTAGTACTCGTGGTTACCGCTGACTGCGTAAACACCAAGTGGGGCGTCGAGCGCGCTGAGGGGCTCGATATCGGCACCGACTTTCGCGACGGTGCCGTCGATCAGGTCACCGGGCAGCACGATCATGTCAGGCTCTTGGGCGGTAACGAGGTCGACGACTTTCTGCGTGAAGCTGGCGCCGAGCGCGGGCCCGACGTGCAGGTCAGCAATCACGGCCACACGTGTCCCGTCGAATTCCGCAGGCAGTCCGGGCAGTTCCACCACGGTGTGTGTGGCACGGGGGTGCTGTGCGACGATAGCCCCGTAAATGGAAGCTCCGACCGCGACGGTCGCGGTCAGGATACTGGTTGCGCGAACGAAAACTCGGCGCCTACGGTCGCCAGGGCGCGCCGCGGCAAAGCGCAGGAGTCGCCCGGCCAGCAGGAGCAGCGCAATAAGGACGGCACCGAGCCACAGATAGAACACAACGGAGAGCCACACCATTCCGACATAGCCCGGTGGCCGCGCCCATGACGTCGCGAAATACGTTCCGCTGCCGAACCCAATAACCGCGAGGAGCCAGCCAGCACTGAGCACGGCGGCAACGGCTATGCGTCCGCCGCGCGGTAGTTCCGCCGCTCGCGCGAACCGCCGGTACAGCCAATAGTGCACGGCGCCCAGGAACGCGCCCACCACGAGGAGAAAGATCAGCACGCTCGCACCCACACTCCCGCAATACACAAGGGTGGGTGCGCATGCGCACCCACCCTTGTCGTCTCGATTGTTTCCGGCTTACTTGTTCGCGGCTTTGAACTCGCGGCGGCGGCGGTGCAGGATCGGCTCGGTGTAGCCGCTGGGCTGCTTGCCACCCTCGATGATCAGTTCGGCAGCTGCTTCGAAGGCGATGTTGCCGTCGAAGTTCGGTGCCATCGGCTTGTACGTGGGGTCGCCGGCGTTCTGCCGGTCCACGACCTCCGCCATGCGCTTGAGGCTATCCATCACCTGATCTTTGTTGATGATGCCGTGGCACAGCCAGTTCGCCAGGGTTTGGCTGGAGATCCGGAGTGTGGCGCGGTCCTCCATAAGTGCGACATCGTTGATGTCAGGCACCTTCGAGCATCCAACGCCATGGTCGATCCAGCGCACAACGTAGCCGAGGATCGACTGGCAGTTGTTGTCGACCTCCCGCTGGACGGTCTGCGGGTCCCACTCGGCGGCATCGGCCGCGAGGGGGATGGTGAGCAGATCCTCGATGTTGGCTGGGGTCCGGCTTTTCAGTTCTTCCTGGACGGAGAACACGTCAACCTGGTGGTAATGCATCGCGTGCAGCGTGGCAGCGGTGGGCGAGGGCACCCAGGCCGTGCTCGCACCTGATTTCGGCTGCCCGATCTTCTGTTCCACCATCGCGGCCATGAGGTCGGTCATCGCCCACATGCCCTTACCGATTTGCGCGTGACCGGGCAGCCCAGTGGCCAGACCGGCGTCGACGTTGGCGTCCTCGTAGGTGTTGAACCAGCGCTGTGCCTTCTGCTCCGCCTTCGGCACGAACGGACCGGCCTCCATTGACGTGTGGATCTCGTCGCCGGTCCGGTCGAGGAACCCGGTGTTGATGAAGACCACGCGTTCCTTCGCCACCTCGATGCACGCTTTGAGGTTGACCGAAGTACGGCGCTCTTCATCCATGATGCCGACCTTCAGCGTGTTCTCGGGCAAATCGAGGATTTGCTCGACACGGCGGAACAGTTCGACGGTGAAGCCGACTTCTTCGGGGCCATGCATCTTCGGCTTCACGATGTAAAGCGAACCCGTGCGGCTGTTCTTCAACGGGTAGTCGCCACGCAGGCTGTGCAGACCGATCAGCGACGTGATCAGCCCGTCGAGGATACCTTCGGGAATCTCGTTGCCGTCGGCGTCGAGGATCGCATCTGACGTCATCAGATGACCAACGTTGCGGACGAACAGCAGTGACCGGCCGGGCAGGGCCAGAGTGCGGCCGTCCGGTGTGGTGTATTCCCGGTCCGGGTTCATCGTGCGAGTGAAGGTCTTACCGCCCTTACTGACTTCCTCAGAGAGGTCGCCCTTCATGAGGCCGAGCCAGTTCGTGTAGCCGAGCACCTTGTCGTCGGCGTCGACGGCCGCAACCGAGTCTTCGAAGTCCATGATCGTGGTGATCGCGGACTCGAGCACGACATCTTTGACACCCGCCGGGTCGGTCTGGCCAACCGGGCTTTCCGGGTCGATCTGAATCTCCGCGTGCAGGCCATTGTGCTTGATGAGCAGCGCCGACGGCGAATTGATGTCACCGGTGTAGCCAGCGAGTGTGGCGCCGCTGGCAAGGCTGGTTGTCGACCCGTCAGCGAGGGTTACCTGCAGATGCCCGTTGGTGATCGCGTATTTGGTGCTGTCGGCGTGGGAGCCCTGGGCGAGCGGTGCGGCATCGTCGAGGACCTTGCGCGCGTAGGCGATCACCTTGTCGCCACGGACCTTGTTGTAGCTGCTGCCCTTCTCGGCACCGCCGTCCTCTGGGATGACGTCGGTGCCATAAAGCGCGTCGTACAGCGAGCCCCAGCGAGCGTTAGCCGCGTTGATCGCGAACCGGGCGTTGAGGATCGGGACGACGAGCTGCGGCCCTGCGGTTTCCGCGATCTCAGCATCCACACCTGCGGTGGTGACGGAGAAGTCAGCGGGTTCAGGCTCCAGGTAACCGATCTCGGTGAGGAAAGACTTGTACTCGCCTGCGCTGAAAGAACCGCGGTTCTCGCCATGCCACGCATCGATCTTGCTCTGGAGTTCGTCCCGCTTCGCCAGCAGTTCTTTGTTCTTGGGAGCGAGGTCAGTGATTACGGACTCGGCGCCGGCCCAGAACGCGTCGGCGTCAACACCGGTACCAGGGATTGCCTCGTTAACCACGAAGTCGTACAGAACCTTGGCAACCTGCAGGCTGCCAACGGTCACGCGCTCAGTCATTCATCGCCTCACTTCTATGAATTTCGTTCCACACACCCGCCCGCATCGGCGGTATCACGAGCGTGCAAGGCTGCCCGAAGCTCCACCAAGGGTACCCGGCGGCATCACCGGCCAACCTGTGAGCCTTCTCGGGCATGTCTGGGCTGTCGGTGTCAGGTAGCTTCTGGACTGGATTGTCGAGCTGTTTTCTACTCAGCAGTAATGCCCCCGCACATATTCCGCGCGGCTATCTGGGTCTTAAAAGGTACGGGAGGGTATCCGAACTTGTCTCTGATCATAAAGGTGTGCGTGACGGCTGTGCGCGCCCGCCGGTGCGTGCGAGTGTGAAGTCATGGAAATGCGCGTCAGCTTTGTCACTCTCGCTGTTCGGAACCTAGCCGCGTCCCGGCGGTTTTACGTCGACGGCCTGGGCTGGGAACCCGCCATGGAGGTGCCCGGTGAGGTTCTGATGTTCCAGGTCGGCGCGCATGTCGTGCTGTCACTGTGGGATAAGCGTCAATTCGAGGCGGAAGTGGGGCCTATTGTCCATGGCGAGGGAGTGGCCCCGTTCACGCTTGCCCACAACGTAGCCACTCGGCCCGAAGTCGATGCGGTGCTCGCAACGGCCCGGCGCGCCGGAGCGGATCCCGTCCACGACGGTCAGGAACGTGCGTGGGGCGGGTACACCGGCTACTTCGCCGACCCTGACGGCTTTCGCTGGGAAATTGCCTGGAATCCGGGCCCGATCGGACAGGTCGTACTTCCTCCTCCGGCTACCGGCTGACGCATCACGCCAGGTCAGCGAGAACCTCCCGGCAGCGTTGCAGCAGACGCGCACGGAGTGGCCCGGCCGCCAGGCGCAGTTCTTGCTGGCCCCGGACGTACTCCGCACGGCCGGCGGGTGTTTCGATCCGCACCGGCGGGTAGCCGAACTCGCTGAGGTCGTAGGGGCTCGCGCGCATGTCCAGTTCGCGGGCACGAATTGCAAGCTCAAAGCAATCCAAGAGCAGCTCTGAGTCCGTGAGCGGCAGCAGCTTGTAGCACCACTTGTAGAGATCCATTGACGCGTGGACACAGCCTGGCTGTTCCCGGTCGAGTTGGTCGGCACGCGTTAACTGCAGCGTGTTTCGCGGCGCAGCCGGTGTGGTGAAGAACCGGAACGCGTCGTAATGCGTGCACCGCAGCTGCAATGATTCCACCACCTCATCCGTGCCGCGATGCCCGAGGCGCAGCGGCACCCCAGCGTGACGCACATCCACCGGGTCGCTGCCGTAGACCATCGCCCACTCATGCAGGCCGAAACAGCCCAGCTGTGGCGGTTTCGCTTCGGTGTTTTCCAGCAGGCTGGCGACGAAGGTGAGCGATTCAGCACGGCGCGCTGCGTAGCTCTGCGACGCGGTGCTCAGGTCGCCTTCGGCGCGGTAGCCCCGCAGCCGCGCGTATTCCGGGGCGTTGTGCAGAAGCACGCCGTAACCGGGATGCCAGCGGCGCAGTTGCGCGGGCCGCAGGCTGTAGTAGGTAAAAAGGAAATCCAGCACTGGATGGCGTTCACCTCGTGCCTGCCGCCGCAGGTGCGGGCTGAGATGAGCGTCCGCGCGGGCGTGATGGGCTGCTGCGCGCGCCTGCCATTCTGACTCGCTCAGCACGTGCGGCAGCGCTCTCCTCACCCCGAAATCCCTATCGCCTGCGGTGCGTGCTGTCCCGGACACGTCCGATGAACTCCTCGACAAGATCCTCGAGCGCCACGATACCTACCGTGCGGCCCGTCGACGACACCACTTTGCCCAGATGGCTCGACTCCAGCCGCAGCGCGGCGAGCGCCTCGTCGAGTGGGGTGCTGCCAGCTATCGCCGGCAGCGGGCGTATCAGGTCCGCGGGGAGCACGGTGGCCGGGCCCGCGGCGTCGTCGATCACCGCGTCAAGTGCGTCTTTGAGATGCAGGTAACCGACGTACTCGCCGCTGACGTCCGCGACCGGGTAACGGGAGAAACCTGTCTCTGCGACAGCGTTCTCGATGGCCGACAACGTCGGGCCGCCCGCCGCGAGAGGGAGACTGCGTACCCGGGTCACGGGGATCAGGACGTCCGCGACGGTGCGTCCGGCGGTACGCAGCGTCCGGACCAGACGGCGGTGCTCGTCTTCATCGATCAGGCCCTCGGAGCGCGATTCTCGCAGCATGTCCGCGAGTTCACGGACTGAGACCGCTGAGTCGAGTTCGTCTCGCGGCTGGACGCGGAACAGACGCAGCGTGAGGTTCGCGAGAAAGTTATACAGGGAAATCAGCGGGCTCATCAGACGGGTCACGAAAACGTGCGCGGGGACGAGTAGCATCGCGGTGCGCTCCGGACCGGCAATCGCGATGTTCTTCGGGACCATTTCGCCAACCAGGATGTGCAGCACCACGACGATCGCAAGTGCGATCGTGAACGCGATCGGGTGCAACAGGGCCGACGGAATTCCGATTGCTTCCAGCGGTACCTCGATGAGGTGCGCGATCGCGGGCTCTGCGACGCGTCCGAGCAGGATCGAACAGATCGTGATACCGAGCTGCGCTCCAGCGAGCATGCGTGACAGTTGCTCACCGGCGTGAATCACGCTGCGAGCGCGTTTGTGTCCCTGCTCCTCGAGCGCTTCGAGGCGGTCCCGTCGCGCGGAGATCAGTGCGAACTCGGCACCGACGAAGAAGCCGTTGCCTAGCAAGAGCACGATCATAAGACCGATGGCAAGCAGGTCACCCGTCATGGCTCACCTCCTCGCTCGCGGCCTTCTGTGTCTCGTGCGCCGCGATCGGTGCGATAGTTACACGGTCGATCCGGCGGCCGTCCATGCGGAGAACCGCGGCCTCCCACAACTCTGGTGTGTCTTCGAAACCGTCGCCGGTGCGCCGGGCATTCGAGGGGGGCAGGATTACGCGTTCCCCCTCGACGGGCAGCCGTCCGAGGGCGCTGAGTACGAGACCGCCCAGTGTCTCGTATTCGCCCTCGGGGGCGACGTAGCCGGTGGCGGCGTCAACCTCATCGACGCGAAGCAATCCGGAGAGCTCCCAGCCCGCGCTGGTCTCCGCGACTTCGGCTTCGGTGTCGTCATGTTCGTCGCGCACGTCACCGAAGATTTCTTCGATGAGATCTTCCATTGTGACCACGCCTGCAGTGCCTCCGTACTCGTCGACCACGAGAGCGATCTGCAATCCGTGCGAGCGGATTCGGTCGAGTACCGCGTCTCCGTCAAGCGACGACGGCACGACGGGCACCTGCTGCAGCAGCTGCGTGACAGGAGTGGTTGTGCGGTCGGCGGGCGCGATGATGAAGGCATCTTTCACGTGGACCACACCGAGCGTGTCATCGAGATCACCGCCAGTGACGGGGAAGCGTGAATGTCCGGTGCGGTGCGCCGCAGCCAGCAGGCTTGCAGCGGTGTCACTTTCCGCGAGCGACTCAATCTTCACACGGGGTGTCATGAGGTCTTCCGCGGTGAGTTCACCGAACTTCAGGGACCGGTCGACAAGAGTCGCGGTAGCTTCATCGAGCGAACCGTGCACTGCGGAGTTGCGCACGAGAGCGATGAGTTCCTCCGGTGACCGCGCGGAGCGCAATTCATCGGCAGGTTCGATGCCCAGCCTCCGGACCATTTTATTTGCAGCACCATTGAGGCCGGTGATAGCTGGTTTGAACAGAAAAGAGAACCCTGCCTGGAAGCCTGCTGCAGCGCGTGCGGTGGGGAGTGGGCGAGCGATAGCGAGGTTCTTCGGGACTAGTTCGCCGTACACCATGGACAACGAGGTTGCGAGGATAAGCGCGACGGCGAGTGAGAGCCCACCCGCGCTGGCATCGGGCACTCCAATGGCATCGAAGAGAGGCAGCAGGAATCGGGCGAGCACCGGCTCGGCGAGGTATCCGGTTATGAGGGTGGTGAGTGTGATGCCGAGTTGTGCGCCGGAGAGCTGGAACGACAGCGTCCGGTGCGCATGCTGCACCTGACGGGCCCGAAGATCTCCATCGCGAGCGTGCGCGTCGACGACGGTTCGTTCGAGGGCAGTGAGGGAGAACTCGGCGGCGACGAACATCGCGGTTCCGGCGGTCAGCGCGATGAACCCCAGCAAGCTGAGGAGGGAAATGACGACGTCCATCAGGCGTCACCTGCAAGGCGTACGTCACGAGAGTGGGAGGTAAGGCCGGGTTTGGATCCCGGCCAGCTAGAGGATCCCGGAGCGGAATCGTCTGCTGAGCCATCTTCGCTGGCGGCGCCAATTTCGGCGCTGACGAGCGGCTGAGCGGGTGCCTCGGGCACCGTCTTCCTTTCTTTCGGACACGCCCGCACGCGATGCGGAGCGTGGATATGGGAAATCGAGTTGCAGAGCGACTACTCTACCGCCGAATGGGCGTGAATGGGGGATCCGCAGCACGGCGCTGAGAGCCAACGCACAGTCGGTGCGGGGAATTAGCGCGGCAGCGGGCACAGATGCCAGCGCGCGGCGTTCCAGATCGGGAAGACCTGCGCGGTGGTGGCCTCCGGGTGGTCCCGGCGTGTGTACTCGACAAGGTCGTCGACGGTGTTGCCGGAAGACTGCGTCAGCACGCAGGCACGCAGTGCGATTTTTCCGGTCTCGGTGAATCCGATGTCACGCGCGAACGAGCCCATACGCCGCTCGTCAACGATGAACTCATCGAGTTGATCACCCCAGCGGTTGAAGCCGTCTTGCGTTTCAAAGTCACAGGTTTCGCCGAAGAACTCCGCACATGTCTGCTGGCGGCCCTCAATTGCGTAGGTCCGGTTTTCCTGTGGGTGTTCCGTCGTTGCCGTCCGATCGATAAAAAAGAAGAAGAGAACAGCACCGATAACGACAGCGACTACCGCCGCGATGACACCCACGAGCAAACCCTTCATGACCCACACCTTAAACAGTCAATTAGGGTAATCGGACAGTTTTCGAGATCAATTCCGCCGGTGTGACCTTTTCCGCATTTTCACCATCCGCCGGGCCGCGGGCGTCCTTCCGCAAAGCCGGCCGGAGATTGCACACCAAGCACTGCGCGTTCCGTGAACTCCTCAAGCGTTCGCGCACCGGCATAGGTGCACGCGCTGCGCACCCCGGAGCAAATCTGGTCAATGAGGTCTTCCACACCCGGCCGCTCCGGATCAATGCGCATCCGGGACGAAGAAATGCCTTCTTCGAACAGTGCCTTTCGGGCACGGTCGTACGGTTCGTCCCCCGAGGTGCGCGCGGCGACCGCACGCTTGGACGCCATACCGAAGCTCTCCTTGTATGCCGTTCCAGATTCGTCGAATCTAAGGTCACCAGGCGACTCGTAGGTGCCAGCGAACCACGACCCGATCATCACATTAGACGCGCCCGCCGCCAGCGCCAGTGCGACGTCACGCGGATGCCGAACACCGCCGTCCGCCCACACGTGCGCATCGCGAGAGCGTGCTGCTGCCGCACATTCCACGACCGCTGACAACTGGGGACGCCCGACACCCGTCATCATCCGGGTGGTGCACATCGCGCCAGGACCGACTCCGACCTTGACGATGTCGGCGCCAGCGTCGATAAGGTCCAGCGTCCCCTCCGGGGTGACGACGTTGCCGGCCGCGATGGGCACCCTGAGATCCCGGCTGCGGACCGCGGCAACGGCTTCGATCATCCGCTCTTGATGCCCGTGGGCGGTATCGACGACGAGCAGATCAGCCCCCGCATCGGCGAGCGCGGCGGCTTTCGCGCCGACGTCACCGTTGATGCCCACGGCAGCCGCCACACGGAGCGCTCCGTTCGAGTCGAGATTCGGCTGGTAAAGCCCGGTGCGCAGCGCACCGAGTTTGGTCAAAACGCCCGCGAGTGTACCGTCGTCATGGGTGAGGACGGCGACCTTCTCGTGATGCGCCTCGAGAAGGTCGAATACCTTGCGCGGATCAGTATCCGCGCCGACGCACACGAAATCGGTCACCATCACGTCGTGCACGCGGGTGTACCGGTCGATGCCATCGCACGCCGCTGCGGTGAGCAAGCCGAGGGGGCGCTGCGCCTCCACGATGACCGCTGCTTCGTGAGCGCGCCGATTCATCAACGTCAGCCCCTCGTACACGGCGCGATCGGGTGTCAGTGTGACCGGCGTGTCGGCGATGAGGTGCCGGTTCTTGACGAACGCGATTGTTTCCGCTGCGGCGTCCTCCGGCAGATCCTGGGGCAGGACGACAAGTCCACCGCGCCGGGCGACGGTTTCCGCCATGCGGCGTCCTGCAACGGCTGTCATATTCGCGACGACGATCGGGATCGTCGCGCCCGACCCATCGCATGTACCGAGGTCAACGTCGAACCGTGACGGTACTGATGTGCGGCGCGGCACGAGAAAGACGTCGTCATAGGTGAGGTCGAACTGGGTGCCCTGCAGCGGGCCCGCCGATTCGAGGAAGCGCACGTGGTGTCCTCTCAGATGGTGATTTCGCTGCGGTCACCGCTCCACAAAGTATGGAAGTGGCCGGGTTTGTCGATCCGCTCGTACGTATGTGCACCGAAGTAGTCGCGCAAACCCTGGATGAGCGCTGCGGGCAACCGGTCCGCGCGCACACTGTCGTAGTAGGCCAGCGCGGAGCTGAAACCAGGAACCGGCACACCGAGTTGGGCGGCCACGGTGACGACTCGCCGCCAGCTAGCTGCCGCTGACTCGACGGCATCGCGGAAGTACGGGTCGAGCAATAGGCTCGGCAGCTCAGGATTCGCCGCGTACGCGTCGCGGATGCGGCCCAGGAACTGGGCGCGGATGATGCACCCGCCCCGCCAGATCGTCGCGAGATCGCCGAGCGTCAAGTCCCAGCCATACTCGCGGCTGCCCGCGGCAAGCTGATCGAAGCCCTGCGCATACGCCACGACCTTGGATGCGTAGAGCGCGGCATGGATATCATCGACGAACGTTTCGATAGTGAGGCCTGGGAACACCTCGGCGACCGTCGCGGCGAGTGGGGAACCCGCAAGCTCTTTCGCCGCGGTCCGCAATTCACGCGCGCCAGAGACCGCGCGCGCGAACACGGCTTCGGCGATACCCGTGACGGGAATACCCAGATCGAGCGCGGACTTCACTGTCCAGCGGCCGGTGCCCTTCTGGCCGGCAGCGTCAACGACAACGTCGACGAGTGGCTGGCCCGTCGCCGCGTCGGTGTGCGCGAGCACGTCCGCCGTGATCTCGATGAGATAGCTTTCGAGCACGCCCTTGTTCCATTCGGCGAACACGGCGGCGGAGTCCTTCGCGGAGAGACCTGCGGCACCGGACATCAGCTGATACGCCTCACCGATAAGCTGCATGTCGGCGTACTCGATGCCGTTGTGCACCATCTTCACGTAGTGCCCGGCACCGTCAGGTCCGATGTAGGTGCAGCAGGGGGTGTCGTCGACAATAGCGGCGATCGACTCGAGCAATGGACCTACAGATTCATAGGACTCCCGCGAGCCGCCCGGCATGATGGAAGGGCCGTTGAGCGCGCCCTCTTCACCACCCGAGATTCCGGCGCCCACGAAGTGTATGCCGCGTTCGCGGAGCGTCTTTTCCCGGCGCTGCGTATCGGTGTAGAGGGCATTGCCGCCGTCGATGATGATGTCACCCGGCTCCATTGCCGCCGCGAGCTGATCGATGACCGCATCGGTCGCTGCACCTGCTTGCACCATGATGAGCGCACGGCGGGGCCGTTTGAGGGCAGCCACGAAGTCTTCGATGCTGCGCGCTCCGATAAACGTGCCTTCGCTGCCGTGCTTGTCGAGAAGCTCGTCGAGGCGCCCGGCACTGCGATTGTGCAGCGCCACAGTGTGCCCGTGCCTGGCGAGATTCCGCGCGATATTGGCACCCATCACAGCGAGGCCGGTCACACCGATATCCGCGAGCGGACGGGAGGAAGCAGGTGAGGTCATTTGGGTTCCTAGACGGTAAACGTGTGTTGTTTATGTCACGATGACACGTCCAGAGTATCGGCTAAAGATCAGCCGGAAACGCTAGCGGTGTGTGAACCCGAAAAGTCGGGATAGCTCGACCAGCCACGGCACCGCGACCGCTATCGTGGGTCCGACGAGGATCAGAATGGCTGTGGTGTAAGCCGCGGCCGAGACGCGTGCGTCGTAGGTGCCGTCGGCGAGCCGCCGGATACGTACTAGCGTCGAGGGGCCGCCGGCCGCCATCGCTCCCTCAGGAGTCTTGCTTGCTGCGCAGGTGACGAGTGCCTGAGCGAGCGGGCGCGGGCCAGTAGAGCGGAGTGCGGCATCGTCGGCGAGCAGTTCGATGAGCAGGCGGACGGAACCGAGGGCGGACTTACTGCGAACGAATCGGGGAAACGCCTCATGAACCGCGGTGAAGGCCTCGAGTACGAGATCGTGCCGGGCACGCAGATGGGCACGCTCGTGCGCGAGGATCGCGCTGAGTTCGGCGGGGGCGAGCTGGTCGAGGGTGCCTGCACTCACGACCACCCGCTGCCGCAGGCCAGGCAGGCAGTACGCCATGGGTTCGTCGTGCTGAAGGACGCGCAAATCCGCAGTGCTGTACTCGGCGAGCCGCGGATCCCGCTGATCAAGCAGATCGACCAGCATTCGGTGATGCGAGCGGCGGCGCCGGGTCCGGATCGCGACGCGTGCGGTGCTGTACATCAGGCGCGCGCCGATAAGCACGGTGATGGCGAACACACTGACGGAGAGCACCCACAGCGGCAGGCCGAGCGCTGCGATCTCGTCGGTAGGGGAGGTGGTTGGGCGGCCATCCGGGCCCGGAACGAGCAGCATGCTTGCGATGGCAAGGCCGCTGCTGAAGGCCGAGAGAACGGCAGCCAGTGCGATTGCCTGCCACAGGACGAGCGCGGCACGGGGCGCGCGCAGCGGCCATTTTGCACGGCTGAGCAGCGCTGGAACGGGTCCTGCGAGCAGCACGGCAAGCGCGCCGAATGCTGCGGCGGTCGTTCCACTCATACTGCTCCCTGATGCCCGGCACCGGCGGCGGTTATTCGTCCGCTTCTAGTGTGCCTGGTGATGGCGCGATTAATCGAGTCCCGTTACGCCAATCACCGTCAGCGTTCGCGCTTGCGGCTGTCACCAGAGGAGGTCTCCGGCAGGTCGAGAGCCGCAAGCGCGTCACGCAGCGCGGCGACTTCCGTAGGATCGACGCGTTCGATGAAGTGGACGAGTGCGGCGGCGCGCCCACCGGACTCTTCGGCTTGCTTGAGCGCATCCATCATGAGCTCGGCGACGAGTTCCTCGCGTGCGCTAACCGGGGTGTAGCGGTAGGCGCGCTCACCTCGCTCCTGTGCGACGAGCTTCTTTTTCGCGAGACGCTGCAGAACCGTCATCACCGTCGTGTACGCGAGCGTGCGATGCTCTGCGAGGGCCTCGTGCACCTGGCGCACGGTCTGCGGCTCAGCGGTGGACCACAAGTGATCCATCACCGCCCGCTCGAGTTCTCCAAGACCTGCCATTTTTACTATTTTACGGAGTCTTCGACGCAGATGCGTACTACGGGTAGTCGTAGCGAGGGACTCATCGGGTGATTTCAGTCACTCTGGCCAGTTCGCTGTGCACGTGCCGGGTTCCAATCGGGACGATCAGCGGGGCATCAGACGCTGGATCGTCGATGACGGTCGCACGCAAACCGAACGCGGTCGCAAGCAATTGCGCGGTGATGACATCACGCGGCCTGCCCTGCGCGATGATGCGCCCGTCCTTCATGACAACGAGGTGATCGCTGTACCGCACCGCCAGATTGAGGTCGTGCAAAACCATCACCACTGTGCGCCCCATCCCGTCGTGCAATTGGTCGATGAGGTCGAGAACGTCGATGGCATGGGAGAGGTCGAGGTACGTGGTGGGCTCGTCGAGCAGCAGAATGTCGGTGCCCTGCGCGAGTGCCATGGAGATCCACACGCGCTGACGCTGACCCCCGGAAAGTTCGTTGATAGGGCGGTCGGCGAGATCAGAGATGCCGGTGAGTTCGAGTGCGGCCGAGACCTCTTTTTCGTCATCAGAGGACCACTGACGCACCCAGGACTGGTGCGGGTGCCGGCCACGCGACACAAGGTCGGCCACGGTGAGCCCCTCTGGCGCGATGGGTGCTTGTGGGAGCATCCCGAGCACACGTGCCACTTCCTTGGTGCGCATCGACGTGATGAGTTTTCCGTCGAGCGTCACGGTGCCGGCCCGTGGTTTGAGAAGCCGCCCGAGCGCTCGCAGCAGGGTGGACTTGCCGCAGCCATTAGGTCCGATGATGGTGGTGATGCCCCCAGTCGGGATGTCGAGGCTGAGGTCTTCGATGACGATCCTGTCACCGTAGCTCAGCGTGACGTTGTCCGCGCGGAGCCGGCTTTTCGTGGCCGCACTGTCCCCGTGCGGTTGCGGTGCTGCGGCACTCATGCTGACACCTTTCGATTCGTGCGGACCAGGAGGTAAAGGAGGAACGGGCCACCGAGAGCGGCGGTGACGATCCCGGCGGGCAGTTCGACCGGAAGAACCGTGCGCGCGACGATGTCGGCAAGCAAAACCAGGGCTGCGCCGGTCAGCCCGGACGCGATGATGGGCGGACCGGCAGAGCGGACCAGTCGCAGCGCGATCTGAGGGGCCATGAGACCGACGAAGCCGATTGGGCCTGCGGCGGCGACACTCGCTGCGGTGAGGCCCACGGCACACAGCAGCAGCACAGCCTGGCTGGTCTGCAGCCGGACACCGAGCGCCTGCGCGGAATCCTCGCCAAGACGCAGCACTGCCAGATAGAACGCCGCGACGACTGCAATCGTCCCGACAATGAGCACTACCGTGAGCATGGGGTAGACGTTGCGCCAGTCTCGGCCATTGAGGGATCCGACCAGCCAGGCCTGCGCGCGCGCCACATCGTGGATGTCAGAAATGATCAGCATCCAATAGATCAGCGCCTGGCCGACGGCGGTGACCGCGATACCGATGAGAATGAGGCGGAAGCCGTCGACTCCGCCTTTCCAGGACAACAGGAACAGCAGCACAGCGGTGATCAGTGCCCCCATAAGGGCAGCGGCGGACAGGCCGAACATGCCGAGGAACGCGGCAATGGAACCGCCCGTGAGAACAATGAGCGCGACCGCGAACACGCTCGCGCCGGTGCTGATGCCGAGGATGTCAGGACTTGCGAGCGGATTGCGGGTGAGGGACTGCGTAATCGCGCCCGCGACACCGAGCGCGATGCCGACGAGGATCCCAACTAGTGAGCGCGGCAGCCGCAAGTCGACGATGATGAAGCGCTCGGCGCTCGTACCTCCGCCTCCGAGAACCTCCACCACTTGACCGAGCGCGATGGGATAGTCGCCCCGGCCGATGTTGACACACATCAGCAGAAAGACGAGGACCGCGAGCGCCACAGTGATGGCTGTCATGCGCGGCCGCCAGACGAACGACAGCGGGCCCAGGCGCAGTCCGGGGCGTGAGGGCACGGTGGCCGGGGCGTCCGGAGCGTAATCGCTGATCAATGTGGGTGTTGTGGTCACAGGGTCACCAGCTTCCGCCGCCGCACCAGCGCGATAAAGAACGGGCCGCCAATGAGAGCGAGGACGATTCCGATCTGGAGTTCGCCCGGACGCACGACCACCCGTCCCACCACGTCGGCGGTGAGGAGCATGATGGCGCCGCACAGGCCAGAGAATGGAACAAGCCAGCGGTAATCGGGTCCGGTGATTGCCCGCGCTATGTGCGGGACGACGAGGCCGAGAAAGGCGATCATGCCGCACGCAGCTGTGGCGGCACCGGTGAGGAGGGTGATCGCGAGAATGCCGATGGTGCGGTTGAGTGCGATGTTCGTGCCGAGTGAGCGGGCGACATCCTCCCCAAGGCTGAGCAGGTTCAGCGCTGGCGTGCTCGCGAGGGCGAGCACGACGCCGAGTGCGAGGAACGGGAGCACCTGGATGAGCACATCGAAACCGCGGCCTGCGACAGAACCGACATTCCAGAACCGGTAGGCGTCGAGCGAGGCGCGGTCAAGCAGCACGATCGCGTTGGTCATGGCCATCAGGAAAGCGCCGACTGCGACACCCGCAAGCGGCAGCGTCAACGGGCTGGCACCGCCCCGGCCGATCGACGCGAAAGAGAAGACAGCGACACTCGCGACGAGAGCGCCGAGAAACGCGAACCAGATGAATTGCAGTGGTGACGACAACCCGAGCAGATACACCGACAGCACCACCGCGAATGCGGCGCCGGCGTTGACGCCGAGAAGGCCGGGGTCGGCCAGCGGGTTTCGGGTGTGGCCCTGGATGAGCGCACCAGCGACGCCGATGGCGATTCCGACTGCGATCGCGAGGAGCGTGCGCGGCACTCGCAGGGTGCGTACCACGATGTCGGTGTCGAGCCCGGAGGGTGTGACGAGCGCGTGATGAACCTCAGCCAGTGTGAGGGGCCGGGCGCCGATCGCGACGCTCGCGAGGGCCACGGCGACCAGAATGAGCACCAGCGTGAGCAGCCCCACTAGACGTGCGCGGCGGAGCGCCCGCACGCTGATGTCGCGCTCGCGGGCGATGAAACCGTCCGCGGTGGCCGTCGATTCGCGCACGACTTCCGTTTTCGTGCGAGCATCGGCCCACGTCGTACCGGCCGGGCGGGCAGCTGACGGCAGCAGCCCAGCAATTGAGACGAACGCTAGCGCTGAGTAGCTGCGCCGCCGAAGTGCGTGCCGTGACCCAATCGCCTGGCCGGTGTCTGTATCTCGCACGACGAGGCCGGTCCATTTTTTGCCGGCACTCTGACCGGTGCGGCCTTCCTTGTGGCCCACATTCCACACTGTGACGACGACCGTGATGACGAGGGCGAAGGCACCGAACACGGCACGATCGGCCTGTCCGCCGCCTGCATCATCACCGAGCGCGCTCACGATGAGTCCGCCGACGGCGAGCGGAGCCGCACACACCGCCAGGTCGAGGATGCCCGCGACGACACGTCGTGGCAGCGGCGCCGGGCCGGCCGGTATCTCCTTGTGCCCGCGGTGTTCGGGCGCGGCGAGTCTCGGGGGCCCAGCCAGGCCGTTTCCAGCGCGCTGGCTGCGTCGTACCTCGCGCAGGCGAGCCAGGGGACGGGTCGATGTCACGGGAAGTAAGGTTACGCGTGCCTAAGTTGTTTGGGAAACCCGGCCGACCTCTGGCCCTCGTGGGAGGTGTGTGAGATCACACGTGATTCACCCTATCCTTACACAGGAAGACGTAGTAAGTATAGGCTTACCTTGCTTCAAACTGTGGGGCGCAACTGGAGGGAGAATTGTGGTGCACGCGGAGGGATACGCCGGGGACCCTGAACGTCTTGAGGCCCCCGGGGCGGCGCCTGAAGCGCTGCGTGTGCCACTGCTGTCTAGTTGTGAGCGATTGCGGGCGCTCGATCCTGACTATCCGCGCATCTATGCGGTCGCATGGATGGCCAGGGAGCCCCGTCGCCGGTGGTGGCCACTCGCGGCTGTCCTTTCGGAGGAGCGGCTCGAACAGATGCATCACCGGATGACTGGCGAGTTGGGGTCGGGAGATCTCGCAGCTGCGCAGGTAGTGATAATGGTCGTTCACGCGGTTGTGGGTCGGGTAGCAGCACTTATTGCGCTTGAGGGCCGCGCGTGGGATCCCGGCATGGACAACCTCTGGCTGCATTACGACTCCGATGGCGGCATCGATTGGGCTGGCGTGGTCGATCCCGCTCTCCGCGTGCTGCACGGGGACCCCGCGGCGAGGGCGCCAAGGACGGTCGTGCTGCCATGTGAGCAGGCTCTGATCGTGTGGACGGCGCACCGTTGCCAGCGCACACTGGAACCTGTCTTTGAGCGAATCGCGGACTTCACTGGCGTTTCGCCGGAGCGGATGTGGGCCATGGTCGGTGAGTCCGTGCTCGGTACTGCCGCTTACGTGCCGCAGCTTGCGGGTTGCGATGACACCGCGGCGTTGCGCAGAGGGCGGGGACTGCTCGATGCGTTCGCTCAGGCCGGGCTGCCCGTGCGTGGCCGCGCCTCACATATTCGGCTTCGGTGGCGGCAAGAGTGGCGCTCTCCGGTCGTAGCTCCTGCCATTATTCCCGCCTCGGCTTAAATGTGATGGGTATCACTTCCAGGAGTAGAGTCAACCCGTTGTGATTTAGGTGAGGCTCACCTATTCTCT
This sequence comes from Hoyosella sp. YIM 151337, assembly GCF_026041215.1. Lineage (GTDB taxonomy): Bacteria > Actinomycetota > Actinomycetes > Mycobacteriales > Mycobacteriaceae > Hoyosella. Next base: position 55,517 of record NZ_JAPEIQ010000028.1, on the reverse strand, counting down.
ATGGAGACGGTGTCCGAGCCGAAACAGGCCAATAACGGGACCGAGCGGTGTACTGAGGGCTGCAGTTACACCCGGTCCATGCCAGGATGGGCCCTGCGCGCTAGACGTGCAGGGCCCATCGTTCTGTCATCGTCGGCCTTTCGTTGAAGCTTTGTGACACGATGCGTCTTAGGGTGAGGGCAGACCCGCAAGCGCCGCGTCCAGAAAGGGAAACTCGATGACGTCTTCTGGCGACGAGAGCACCACCACAGCCGTGACAGATCCGGACTACTACGAGCAACTCGAAGAGTTGATGAATCGGGGGATGGGGGAGTACCTCGGTCTCCGCTTCACCGAGATCACGCCGGACTCGGTGCGCGCGCACTGGCACATCCGTGCGGACATGCATCAGCCCGCAGGGCTCGTGCATGGCGGCGTGTACTGCGCGGTGGTCGAAACTGTTGCGTCGCTCGCCGGAAGCGTGTGGCTTGGTGATCGCGGCCATGTGGTTGGCGTCAACAACAACACGGATTTTCTCCGGGCCGTCCGTGAGGGGACGCTCCACGCTCATGGCATCCCCATGCACCGCGGCAGGCTGCAACAGCTCTGGCTCGTGAATATCACGGACGACCAGCACAAACTTGTGGCTCGCGGGCATGTGCGCCTGCAAAACATCACCGACCCGGGACGGCTCGGTTCCGGCTGAAATTCTCCGGTTCTCAGTAACGAGACTAAGGGGGCCAGTTCGCATCGAACTGGCCCCTTCTGTCAGCTAGCTGCGCGCTTGTCCGCGGTGTCCTTCTCGCTGGCGTTGCGCTTCGACTCGATCTCCTCGAGGTGGTCGATCGCCAGCCGCGCGGTCATCCACTGCTCGGTCACGGTGAGCTGGGCGCGGGAGTTGGTCAGGAAGGTCACCAGCCACGAGAACAGGGTGGCAACCCGGCTCTTGAAACCGACGATGTACACCAGGTGTACGGCGAGCCACATCAGCCAGCCGATAAAACCACTGATGTTGATCTTTCCAATTTGAGCGACAGCGCTGTACTTCGAGACAGCGGCCATGTTGCCCTTGTTGAAGTACTTGAACGGCTTGCGCTCGGGCAGCGGCTCGCCCTTGGCGGCCGCTTTCACTTCACGTTTGACGGTCCGGCCGGCGTAGCGGCCACCCTGGATCGCCACCTGCGCCACACCGGGCAGCTTGTCGAGCGACATCATGTCACCAAGGACGAAGATGTTGGGGTTGCCCTTGATCGTCAGATCGGGGTTGACCATCACGCGGCCGGCACGGTCAAGCTCGGTACCGGTCTGATCGGCGAGGATCTTGCCGAGTGGGCTGGCGGCCACACCAGCGGCCCACATTTTGCAGTACGAGGTGATGCGCTGTTCGTTGCCGTCGGCGTCCTTCACAACGAGGCCGTTTTCATCGACGTCGGTGACGAAGGTGTTCAGCATGATCTCGACGCCCAGCTTCTCGAGGCGGCGGTGCGCCTTGCCGCCGAGCTTTTCGCCGAACGGCGGCAGCACCTGGGGAGCTGCGTCGAGCAGGATGATTCGGGCCTGCCCCGGATCGATGTGACGGAACGTGCCGACGAGGGTGTCACGTGAGAGTTCGGCGATCTGACCGGCCATTTCGACACCTGTCGGTCCGGCGCCTACCACCACGAACGTCAGAAGCTTCCGCTGCTCGGCGGGGTCGGTCGACAGCTCGGCGAGTTCGAACGCGCTGAGGATCTTTCCGCGCAGTTCGAGCGCGTGGTCGACCGTCTTCATGCCCGGCGCGAACTTCGCGAAGTGGTCATTACCGAAGTACGACTGCTCCGCACCGGCGGCGACGATGAGGGAATCATAGCCGGTAACGGTGATGTGCCCGAACTGCTCCGAAGTCACGGTGCGGTTCTTCACATCGATGTCAATCACCTCACCCATCAGGACCTGCGCGTTGCGCTGCTTACGCAGCACCACCCGGGTGGGCGCCGCGATTTCCCCGACCGAAAGGATGCCAGTGGCCACTTGGTACAGCAGCGGCTGGAACAGGTGGTGAGTGGTACGGGCAATGAGCGTCACCTCGACATCGGCCCGCTTCAGCGTCTGGGTCGCGAACAAGCCGCCAAAGCCGGAACCGATGACGACGACGCGGTGCCGCTGAGAAGTATCGGGCTGGTTACCCATTGCTGGCTCCTTCAATCGCACTTCGGACCTTCCAAGAGTAGTGAGCACCGGACCCCTAAAGCCAACCGGACCCCGCCTCTCGCAGATTCCCTCACCCTCAAATTTCCCTCATTCCCCGTGAAATATCCGGTCAATGTGGTGCGGATCGGGGCACGAGAGCCGATGTGAAACGCGCCATATTGTTTCTGGCCTACCAAACCGGCGGCGCCGCTGGGCCGAACGCAGGATATGAACACGACGGTGCTCGTGCTGCCGGGAGGCAAGCCTGAAAGCGTTCGGCCCGCACGCGCGTGGCATCTGTCCGCATTGCGCATGCGCCCATTCACCACAGCGATCAGGGCTGCAGGCCTGCCGGCGATCCAGATCCAGTACGGACTGCGCGGCTGGAACGGTCGTGGCGCACGGGCAATCTCGGACGCTCTCGCTGTGCTCGAGAACGAACGAGTGCGGCGGCCAGGGGGGTCGTTCATCCTGCTCGGCCACTCGATGGGGGGCCGCGTCGCAGCCTGCTTGGCTGGTCAGGCCGATGTCATGGGAGTGGTTGCGCTGGCGCCGTGGTGGCCAGGTGGTGAGGGCTATCAGTTCCGCCCGGGACAGCAGCTCTGCGTCCTGCATGGCACGGCGGACCGGTGGACAAGCCCGGATGCGTCGCGCCGTGAAGTAGTCGCGGCCGCGCGGCGCGGAGTGCATGCCTCCTGGACTCCAGTCGAGGGGGCCGGCCACTTCATGCTGCGGAAGCCGGCGTTCTGGCATCAGTGGGCCTGCGAACAAGTCGTGCGCATTGCTGAGCAGGAGTGAGGGCAATCCGTGAGCGGATGGACTCCGAATCTCCCACATCAAGGTGACTCTTCATTATTCGACGCAGTACTTCTTTCAGGACGGTGAGCAGATGCCGGATCTTGCGGCGCCGCGACGAGTCGCGGTCATTGGAAGCGGCGTGGCGGGCCTCACCGCGGCCTGGGTTCTGCAGCGCAATGCTTTCGTCACGCTGTATGAAAAGGACGGCCGGCTGGGTGGGCATGCTGACACGCATGAGGTGAGCACGAGCGGCGGCCCGCTGGCGGTGGACACCGGTTTCATTGTCCACAACGACCGCACGTATCCGACGTTGCAGCGCTTGTTCGCTGAACTCGGCGTCCGCACGCAACGCACGGACATGAGCATGTCAGTCCGCTGCGAAGGTTGCGGACTGGAGTATGCCGGCGGCAAGAAAGCTGGCGGATTGTTTCCCTCGTGGCGCACGGCCGCGCGGGGGCGCTACTGGCGGATGTTGCTGGAGGTCAAACGTTTTCACGAGGCGGCGCAGTCGTTGCTGGAGAGCTCTGGAGACGAGAACGAGGGCGAGACCCTCGGTGAGTTCCTGCAGCGCGGCGGCTTCAGCGACTACTTCAGCAGCCACTTCATGACACCGCTTGTATCGGCTGTGTGGTCGTGCAGTCCCGATACGGCGCTCCAGTACCCAGCACGGTACTTGTTCGCCTTTCTTGAGCATCATGGCATGCTCAGCGTTACGGGTTCGCCGCCCTGGCGGACAGTGGTTGGAGGATCTCGCGAATACGTGCGGCGGGTCGCTGCCGCGCTCTCTGAAGTCCGCTCGAACTGCGCGGTGTCCTCGGTTCTCGAGCGAGCGGACGGTGTCGAGGTAATCGACACGCAAGGGGAGGTCCGCTATTACGCCGCGGTCGTGGTGGCAACACACCCCGCACAGGCGCTCGCGCTACTCAAGGAACCGACAGATGCGCACCGTGACGTACTCGGCGCGATGCCGTACACACCCAACAATGCGCTGTTGCACACGGACGAGGCTGTTCTGCCGAGGCTCCCGCGTGCGCGCGCGTCGTGGAACTACCGTCTTCCCGCGTGCGATGCGCGCCCCGAAAGCGTTCTCGTCAGCTATGACATGACGCGGCTGCAGCGTCTTGATTCGCGCGAGGGCCGCCGCTACCTGGTGACGCTTGGCGGGGCCGGGGTTGTGGCCTCAGACGCGGTGATCGACCGTATGGAGTACGAGCACCCGCAGTACACGCCGTCGTCGCTTGCCGCGCAACAGCGGCTGCCTGAACTGAACACTGATCGGGTTGCGTTCGCCGGTGCATATCACGGATGGGGTTTCCACGAGGACGGCGCGGCAGCGGGCCTGAGGGCAGCGCAGCATCTTGGCGGTGCCTGGTGACCCGCTCCTACCCAGGTGCGCTGTACCGCACCGAAATTCGGCACGTACGGAAATCTCCGCTGCACAACGAGTTCACTTACCGAAGCGTCTGGTGGCTGGTGAACGTCGATCGGCTGCCGGTGCTGCCTCTATGGCTGCGCCCGTTCGCGCGGTTCACCGCCCGCGATCACTTCGATGGCCGCCAGCCGACTATTCGTGCCGGCGCTGATTCGTTCCTCGCCGAGAATGACATCGATCTGGGCGGCGGTGAGGTGTGGATGCTCGCGAACGCGCGGGTGCTGGGCGTGAACTTCAATCCGCTCTCAGTGTTCTGGTGTTTCGGGGCTGATGGCAGACTGCGCGCCGTGATCGCCGAGGTGCACAACACCTACGGTGAGCGGCATTGCTACCTGTTGGACGCTGCGGCCGCGGAACCAGGGGGGACGCTGACAGACAAGGTGTTTCGCGTGTCGCCGTTCAACGGAATCGACGGACGGTACCGAATCAGGCTGCCATTTCCGCGGGAGACTCTGACCGCGAGTGTCGAACTCCACCGGGCAGGTGAAGCGGCCTTCATCGCATCGGTATCTGGTTTCCGGCAAGACATCTGTACGCGCTCGGTGCTGCGAGCACAGCGCGAACTCCCCGTCCCACCATTGCGCGTGTTTTTCCAGATTCGCTGGCAGGGCGTCGGCCTGTGGCTGCGCGGCCTTCCTGTTGTGCGCACAGACCGCGCAGATACTGCCCTGACAGATGACCGGCAAGAGCGCAGTGCCCGCAGAAAGGTTAATCAGTGACCGTTCAGACAGCAGATATTCGCCGTGCTCCTAGATCCGGAGTCGACCCGGTTCGCTGGCCGGACATCGCGCATGTTCCGCAGGCCGCTGGGCTGCGTGCGCGGATTGCGCGCACGCTGTTTCGCCATGCGGTGTCGCGCTTGCCAATCCGAGTTGAGGCCTCCGACTGCGGCCCGGTGGCAGGTCCGGGCGTCGCCGGGAATGGTTCAGGCGCGCCGTGCATGGTGATTCATGACGAGGACGCGTTCTTCGCGCGACTCGGCACTGGCGGGCTGATTGGTTTCGGTGAGTCATACATGGCGGGGGAGTGGGACACCAGCGACGTCCACGGTGTGCTCACCGCGTTTGCGGACCGCGTGGCGGATCTTGTACCAGCGCCGTTGCAGCTGTTGCGGCCGATAGCCGTGCGCCGTCAGCCCAGCGCGGAACGCAACAGCGTCCGCAATACCCGGTCAAATGTGTCCCGCCACTATGACCTGTCGAATGAGTTCTTCGCGCTGTTCCTGGACGAGACGATGACCTACTCGTCCGCACTGTTCGATGATCCCGCCACCGCGGAGTGGGCTGATCTCGCGGCCGCGCAGCGGCGAAAGATAGATCGTCTGCTTGATGTGACGGGGGTCGGTCCGGGCACTCGGCTTCTCGAAATCGGTACGGGCTGGGGCGAGTTGGCGATTCGGGCTGCGCAGCGTGGCGCCAGCGTCACGACGGTGACGCTATCGGCGGCGCAGAAGCAGCTCGCCGAGGCGCGCGTCAAGTCTCTAGACTTAACTAATCGAATTCAAGTTCAGATGCTTGACTATCGCCTCGTGGAAGGCCAGTTCGACGCAATAGTGTCAGTCGAAATGATCGAGGCGGTCGGTTACCAGTATTGGCCAGCGTACTTCCGTAAACTTGACGAACTTCTTGCACCTGGCGGTGCGGTGGCAATCCAGGCCATCACCATGCCGCACCAGCGGATGCGCGCAACGCGCAACACATATACCTGGATTCACAAGTACATCTTCCCTGGCGGGCTGATTCCGTCGGTGACGGCGCTGTCGCGAACTGCGGAGCACCACACGGCATTACGCCTTCGCGACCGTTTCCAGATGGGTGCCCACTACGCGCGGACGCTTCGATTGTGGGAGGAGCGCTTCAGTGCCCGGTTTGGCGAGGCACGCCGACTGGGGTTCGACGACGTGTTCCGGCGGATGTGGAAATTTTATCTTGCCTATTCGGAAGCGGGTTTCGCCTCGGGCTACCTCGATGTCGAACAACTTGTGTTTCACAGAAACGATTCGGAGGCGGCATAGTGTCAGACCACACGCGCAACGGAACGGCCCTGCGACGCTCGCCAAACGAACCCTCTGTCGCTGCGCTACTCGCTGACATCCTTGCGCCCGTGACGGGATCCCCGCTGCCCGTGCGTCTTCAGGCTTGGGACGGCAGCTGCGCGGGCCCAGCGGGTGCGCCGGTTATCAGTATCAATAGCACGAACGTGCTGCGCCGACTACTCTGGCGGCCAGGGGAACTCGGTGCCGCGCAAGCCTACGTGACCGGGGAGCTCGAGGTTGAGGGTGATCTGGGGGACGCGCTCGATCATGTTTGGGCTACGGTACGCGAGCGCGGCCTCGGCCCGGTCCTGCCCACCGTGCGCCTGCTGCTGCGGACCGCGCGTGCGGCCCGGCAACTCGGCGCAATCCGGCGACCGCCGCCGCCCCCGCTATCACAAGCCCGCATCGGCGGACGTCTGCACAGTCTGCGCCGCGATCGCCAGGCAATCAGCCACCACTACGATATGTCGAACGAGTTCTACGGGCTCATCCTCGACGGTGCGATGGTGTACTCCTGCGCCTACTGGACCTCCGATGAGCCCACTTACACGCTGGCGGATGCGCAGCGCGATAAATTTGACCTCGTGTGCCGGAAGCTCGGCTTGCAGCCTGGAATGCGGGTGCTGGATGTGGGTTGCGGGTGGGGAGGTTTCGCGGTCCATGCAGCCCGGAACTACGACGTCGACGTCGTGGGTGTCACCCTTTCGAAGGAACAGAAAGCCTTCGCGGACAAGCGAATCTTGGCCGAAGGTCTCGATGGCCGCGTGGACATCCGGCTTCAGGACTACCGCCGCATCTCCGATGGTCCGTTTGACGCGGTCGTGTCGATTGAGATGGGCGAGCACGTAGGCCGGGGCAACTACCCGCGGTATGCGCGCGCGCTCTATGACAACGTCAAACCCGGCGGAGGCGTTTTGGTTCAGCAAATGTCGCGTCAGGGCCGTCACCCGGGCGGCGGCCCGTTCATCGAGTCGTTCATCGCCCCCGATATGGATATGCGCCCTGTTGGCGAGACGATAGCCATGCTCGAATACCCAGGGCTCGAATTGCGCGATGTCCATGCGCTGCGTGAGCACTACGTACGCACTGTGGCGGCATGGAATGAACGCCTGGAATCCAACTGGGCGAAATTGGTTGACGTGACCAGTGTGGAGACGGCGCGGGTGTGGCGGCTGTATCTGACTGGCGGGGGGCGGGCGTTTCGGGATGGCCGCATGGGAGTTGATCAGATGCTCTTCGTTCGGCCAGGAAGCGTGGGCCGATCCGGCCTTCCCGCGGTGCGCATGAAGAGCGGAGCCGCAGATGGGTAGTTTCACCGCCGTCACCCTCGCGTCGCTTGTTGCTGTCTGTGTCGTGATGGCTGTGACGGCGGTGGCGGGGTTTCGATTGGGGCGTCATAACGTGGTCGACGTCTCGTGGGGGCTTGCGTTCGTCGCGGTAGCTGCATCCGCCTTTCTCGCCGGGGACGGGGAGTTCGCGCGGCGGCTGGTTCTGTTAGCGCTCGTCAGCGTCTGGGGTGCCCGGCTCGCGTGGCATATGTTCCGGCGGACGAGCGGGCATGGGGAGGACCCGCGCTACGCGGAAATGCTCGCGCGCACTGGGGGTAATCCGGTGTGGGCGGCGGTCCGCAAGATCTACCTGACTCAGGCTGCCGCCGCATGGTTTGTCTCGCTGCCGATCCAGGTTGCTGCGGTCTCCAGCGGCGTACTGGGGTGGATCGCCTTCGCAGGGATTGTGTTGTGGATGACTGGCATCGCCTTCGAGGCGGTCGGTGACTACCAGTTGCGGCGCTTCAAGGAGTCACCGGCACATCGCGGCAAGGTCATGGATCGCGGGTTGTGGGCATGGACGCGTCATCCGAACTACTTTGGGGATGCGTGCGTCTGGTGGGGCATCTTCCTCATTGCCGCTGACGCGTGGCCTGGCGTGCTGACGGTGCTATCGCCTGTCCTCATGACGTACTTCCTTGCGTTCGCGACCGGCGGGAAGCTGCTGGAGAAGTACATGCAAGACCGTCCCGGCTACGCTGAGTATCAGCAGAGAGTGAGCTTCTTTTTTCCGCTTCCGCCGCGGTCACACGCGTGACAGCACCACAACCGGAATAGGTCGCGGCGTCATCTTCTGATACGCGTGGTAGCGGTTCTTGTTCACAGCGTTCGCCGCCGCCCACGCGTCGCCGTATCCTTCGTCGCCCGGATACAAAACGTGTGCGGTTGCGGGGAAAGTCTCACGGCCGATCTGTACCGTGACGCCAGGATTGGCAGTGACGTTGTGAAGCCAGCCGGGGTTCGTGCGTGCACCGCCATTCGACGCTACGACGGCGTAACCGGTGGGCACGGTGGCATACGTGAGCGCGCTGACACGCTTCTTCCCGGTTTTGCGCCCCGTCGTGGTGAGCAGCAGTGTGGGGATACCGAGAAGTTTGTGGCCCAATCGGCCGCCCGAACGTTGGTACAGCGCCTGGTGTGCCTGCAGGGTCTTCACAAAGACGGTCGTCGCGATGCTCATTGATCTCCCTTGATCGATGTGGCGCTGCTTTGAGAATACGGGAACCTTCAAGCAAGCATTAGAGCTTGACATTAGCAAATCAAGTTTCACACCTGGACTGTAGATTGAGCGGAATAGACTCAATTATCGATTGGTTATGTCAATCGCAAGGGTGTGGCGGAGAGCCCGCCCAAAAGGCACATCAACGAGCAAGGAGAGAGAAATGGCAGTGCCAGTCCGCCGGCGTCCTGTTTCCCCTGTGTTTGGTCACTCGCTATTCGGCCGCGACCCGTTCCGCGAGGTCGAAGAACTGTACGACCGGGTGGGCCGATGGTTCGAAGCGCCTGAGAACGAAGTCGGAACCAGTGCCTGGATTCCCTCGGCTGACATTGAGGAAACCGATCAGGCCTACACCGTCGAAGCAGAACTGCCGGGAGTGAAGAAAGGCGACATCACCGTCGAGTACCGCGATGGCGTGCTGCAGATCGCGGGGGAATCAAAGGAGACCGCACGGTCCGGCGTGATTCACCGCAAGACCCGCCGCACCGGACGGTTCAGCTACCGGGTAAGTCTGCCCGGTGAAGTCGATCTTGAACGGATCGACGCCGCCCTCACCGACGGCGTGCTGACGGTCACGCTGCCGAAAGCGGCGCCCGCGCCCGAGTCTGTACGGCGGATCGACGTTCGCAGCTGACACGCGTCGGGCTACCGAGCTGCGGTCTGGTGAGGTGCCGGGCCGCAGCTCCCGGTAACGCGCTACCGTTATTCGCGATGGATGCTGAACATTCTGCCTCGCACACCGCTGCCGAGCCCCGGCGGCCGCACAGTGCCGTCGAGGCAATCGCCGCGCGCAGGTCATACCTGACGCTGACCGACGATTCTCCGAGTGACGCTGAGATCACGGAACTCGTTCAGGCGTGCACCTCCGTGGCGGACCACAAAGCGCTGCGCCCGTGGCGCGTCATCACGCTGCGCGCGGCGGCGCGCGAGCGCTTCGGCGCCGCGATCGTCAAGCACGTCTACGGCGATCCGGCCGAACTCGACGATGCCGACGACATCGAGGACGCCCACAAGCTTGCTGGCAAGCCCTTGCGAGCGCCGCTCCTCATCGCGATTGTGCTGCGTCGCGTGCAACACTTCACCGTCCCAGAGTGGGAGCAGTTAGCGAGCGCCGCCGGTCTCGGCCATCTGCTCTCCCTCGCCCTGTTCGAGCGCGGCTGGGGCGTGGTCTGGCGCACCGGGCCGTTCACCACCATGCCGGAAGTCGCTGAGGTGCACGGCCTCGCCGAGAACGAGAAGCTATTAGGCTGGCTGTATGTCGGTGGCATCGATCCGTCCGACGCCAAACCGCGCAACCGGCGAATTGATGCCGAGCAACTGATCACACGCCTTACCTGACGGATGAGATGCGCACTTTCCGGAAACACGACCCGAAGCATCCTGACTTCTATTTCGCCGAGCGTGCGGGCCTGGAGTGGCTGCGTGACGCCGGGCTGCCAGTGGCCCAGGTGATTGATTGCGGCACAGACTTCATCGAACTCGAGCGGCTTGACAGCGTCGCGCCAAGTGCCGAAGCGGCGCGCCGATTCGGACAGCAGCTCGCGAAGGCGCACGGCGCGGGCGCTGCCGGATTCGGCGCAGCACCGGATGGCTACAAGGGACAGCTGTTTATCGGCACCCAGCCAATGCCATCCGGCCCGGATGCGGTGCATGACGCGTGGGGAGAATTCTATGCCCTGGAACGCGTGCTCCCATTTCTTCCGAGAGCCCGGAAGCTGGGCATGGTCACGGCCGCGACAGTGGCCGTCGTGGAGCGGGCCTGTGAGCTCATCGCTGCGGGAACGTTCGATGACGATGCGCCGCCTGCACGCATTCACGGTGACCTGTGGGCCGGAAATGTGATGTGGACATCTGCGGGGGGAATTGCGATCGACCCAGCCGCGCACGGTGGGCACCGTGAAACAGATCTGGCGATGCTGGAACTCTTTGGCTGCCCGTACCTCGATGACATTGTGCACGGATACCGGTCGGTGTGTGAGCTCGAAAATGACTGGCTGCAGCGACTGCCGCTGCACCAGTTGCACCCGCTTGCGGTCCATGCTGCCGGTCAGGGAGCCCACTACGGTCGCGAGCTAGAGCGGGCAGCCAGGGCGGTCCTGCTCCTAGCGTAGGTTTCGCGTCAACGCCGGTGGCTCGAGCCAGCGGGGACCAGAATCGCGCGACTCATTGAGTTCGCCGGCGGTGCGCACCGCCCACGCGCGCACCGCGTCGACGTCGATTGTGTACGGCTGCGTGCCAGCGAACATCTCTAGGTGCTCGGCTGCGCGAATAAGCAGCCGAGCCGCGCCAGTCCGGTTTCCCCGCGCTGCGTGTGTGATACCAACTGCGAGTTGCGCGAGCCCCTTCCACAGATCACGCCACTCGCGCGGTGCAGATTTCCAGGCGTCCTCGAAAACCTCATGCGCATGAAACGGCAGCTTCTGCCCGAACAAGTCGGCGGCCATGGTAATTGTTTCCTGCGGCTCCCGGACCGCACCTTCCTCTAGCCGCGCAACACCCTTCGCGCCGTAGGGGAGCGGCCGGCCAAGCGCGTCACGCGGACGGGCGTTTAGCGCCCGGCCCTCGTCATCGCGATCCCGCGGAACGCTGCGTCCCCGCGCCGGTGTCATGTCCCCATCGTTACTACACGCGGCGCCAGACCGAAAGAGGGGCTCACGCCGTGAGTGCACCCTGGTACTCCGCGGCGCACGCGCACTCCGGAAGCAGCGCAGCGCAGTCGAGGACCCACAGGTGCCGGTCTGCGAACGGCATCGTGCACTCGCTGCTGGTGCACTCCGCCGAACCTTCAGCATGGATGATGAGGGTCCCGTGGCAGTGGTCGAGCTGCGCCATGCATTCGCCGCACCGCGGGCCTTCGTCTGGCCTGTCTTGCTCTTGTCGCATGCCCTTCTTCTACCAGCCAGCACCGACAACTTCGTGCTCCGACACGGGAGTGCTGTGACTGAGCACACATGAACGCCTCTCAACATGCAATTTTCGTTACCGAGTGCCTACAGTTTCCTGGTGCGACGAGTGACGGTGATCGAGAACCATCCAAGCTGCCCGCTGGACCTTCTCGAGTATCCGCTCAGCGAGGTCGGCCTCGACGTTGTCCGGCCTTACGAAGGCGATGCGCTGCCTGCCCTTGACGACGTCGGCGACGGCCTCATCGTACTTGGCGGTTACCAAAGCGCGATTTCCGATGATGACTGTCCGTGGCTGCCGAAGGCGCGTTCCCTGCTGCGTGACTGCGTCGACGGGGCCGTGCCCACGCTGGGGATCTGTCTGGGGGCGCAAATGCTCGCGCTCGCCTGCGGCGGGGCTGTCGATATCGATGCGGACGCGGGCCTGGAGGGAGGCGTCACCGAGCTCACGTGGCTGCCCGAAGCGAGCGTGGACGCTTTGTTCGGTCGCCTGGCTCACTGCTGCAATCCAATGCGGTCACCCAGTATGCACTTCGATGCGATTGGCGCCCTGCCGCCGTATTCGACGCTTCTCGCCTCGTCGGCGATGTATCCGAACCAGATCTTTCGCGTGGGCAGTAGCGCCTGGGGCGTGCAGTGCCATCCGGAGGCATCGTTCGGCACGTTCCGTGCGTGGGCCACCGACGCCGCGACGCAGGAGTCGATGAGTCCAAGTGGTTTCCTGCGGGCGTACCAGGACCGGGAACCCGAAATCGTGGCGACCGCCCACATGGTGGGCCGGGCTTTCGCGCGCGTGGTCGCGCATAAAGTCAGCCGCTAATCGTCGGCTTGTTTCTCCCAGTCTTCCTCTTCCCAGTCGTCCTCCCACTCCTCACCGTCAGGTGGACGTTTCTTGCGCGCCGTGTAAATGAGGGCAGCGATAATCGCAAGCGGACCGAGCAGCATGAGCGCTTCGTCCCAGCCGCCCTGGTGCATGAGAACGATCTCGACGTCAGACACTTGATACCAGCACGATCCCGATGACGGTATAACCCACCATGAGCGCAAGTGCCGGATATTGTCCAGTCTTTTTGTAGTCGCGCCGGATAATCTGCAAGGCACGATCGTGCGCGGACACCACTGCGATGATGTGGCCGATGATGATCGCAGCGACTTGAACAAGGGCGATGAGCGCGGTGGAGAGCACCGTGTAATCAATGCCCGCACCTGCGGTGCTGAAGAGATCCCAGCCCCGGCCCAGCGGATCTGAAGCCAGTAAATAGCCGGCTTGGCCCTGGAACACCGCGAACGAAAAATAGTGAGCGATCGTGTATCCCAGTGCGAGGGGAATGAGGGAATGCGCGAAGGCGCCATACAGGTCAATTGGCTGATCGCCAGGCCGGGGGCGCCGCAGGTAGGGCCGGGTGAGCCACATCGCGCCGACATACATCAGCGATAACGCCCCGATCGTCGCTGCCAGCGCAACGGTGCCTGCGACAGCTGTCCACACCGGCGATAGCCGGTCCGTGAACTCGGACCAGCCCGGGATGCGGGTGACACCGTCGAAGGTTGTGGAGCCAAGGATCAGCAAGAGCACCGGCGTCAGTCCTCGGGAGGGGCCAGCCAGCAGGCCATCGAGCGGACTTCGCAGTACAAGCCGGTGATCGTCGCGGCGACCGAACGGACTGAGGCGCGCGATGAGTGTGAAATAGACTTCGAAACCATCGCCGCGTTCGAACCAGCGAGGCCCGAAATATGCTCCGGCGAAGGTCATCACAACCGTGTACAGGGTGACGAACATCGCGATTGCGCGCGGCGAATCCGAGGCTGGGTATACCAATTCGAGCCACAAGAACGCGGCGAGACTCACTATTGCGGGCCAGTACGCGAGTTTGTCCAGGGCAGCGTCGCGTCCCGGCCGATACAGCACGGGCTGGAGTCCGCGGGCGAGCAGGCGCAGGGGATTCACTAATCGGTACACGCGGCCCAGGAGCAGCGACAAGGCGACGAAGCCGAGCCAGAACCACACGTAGAACCAGGTACTTGCGGGATTCGTGAAGGAATTGTCCGTACCGGCCCAAGCAGTGATCAGCAAAACCAAAAGCGCAGCCAGACCGGCAGTTCTGGCGACGGTGGAGACCAAGGTGCTGTCAGCGGTGCGCTGGACAACCTCGGGCAGCGGCCGCCCGGCCCGTGCGCCGCGCAGGCGTGGCTCCGTCCAGAGAAACGCCAGCACGACAAACGACACCAACACAGCCGCTGCGCCGGTATACAGCGCGAGCCACAAGGGGACTGGCAGGTCCGAACGGCCGTGGAGGCCGTGCGCAAGGATCATCCGTCAACCCGGAGTTGCGTCAAGACCACGTGTGCGTGATGCAACTCAACCTCGAAAATGCCCGGCAGGTCGGCGACAAACTCGAGCTGGACTGTCCCGCCGGGCTCGATGTCCGCGTACAAGTCATAGCCGTGCACGTGGAGTTCTTCGGGAGTGTTGGAGGTGACTTCGAGAATTACCGTGCGACCGGCCTGTGTGGTGATGCGTGCGTCACCGTCCACTCGGCGGCCGTCTTCTGCGACGAAGGAGAAGTGGTCAGTACCGGGTGCGGCGTCTTCGTTCTCGAGAGGGCTGGCGGTAGCTGTCGCGTCGCGTGCTCCACCGTAGGGGCCAGGCGCGGCGGGCTCGTCACCACATCCGGCAAGGAGAAGTGACAGCGCGGACGCCGCCGCAGCGGCTGCGAATGCGGAGCGGCAACGCGGTGCCAGTACCGAGGAAGACATCTTTGGCTCCTTGATCCACGATCGTCGGGGAAGTCCAGCGTCGAAACTGTATCGAACGCACGGTCTCACTCAACATCCGTTTCGCGGAAATAGTGAGGCTTTGCACGCCGCTACCGCCGGTATGAGCGTGCTCTCTCTCACATCCCGGCCCCGCCAGGAAATTTCGCCGAGGCCGCGTGCGGTTTCTGGGGTGATGAAGTTTCCCAACGGGGTGTAACAACTACGGCGCCGCAGCGATGTACATGACAGATGGCTTGAGCGTGTGCGTCGGCAGCGCAGCCGGAGACGTTCGGGAATAGGGGAAGGGTTAAGCAGAAGATGAACATTGAGGAAATGGCACGCGGACTGTTCGACACTGTTGCAGCGGACGACGTTGTGCTTACCGCTTTCTCAGTGGAGGCAGCTGCTTTTCGCGCCCACAAGAGCGATTACATCGAAAGTCGGCCACGTCCGCTGAGCTGATTCCCGGAACTCAGCACCCGTACTATCACAGAAGCACGCGTGGTAGATGCTGGGAGGCCATGGGATGGAGCGGGTCAAGGTCGCTGAATACGCCGCGATGTTCTGGAAGGGTGGCGACCTCATCTGGGACGACTATCTTCACCACCGCCAGTTTGCACTCACCGCAGAAAGCGAAAGCATTCTGCGGTGGTTTTCGTTGTGGCGAGAATTATCCAGTATCGGCGAACCAGGGCAGTTGCACCGGGCGATTGCTGACCGCCTGCTGGACGAAAAGGTGCTCATTCGTGAAGGTTCCGCTGAACACTACGAAGAAACGCGGCTGCTCAACGAGTGGGGAGCATGGGGGGCGGGGACGCGCTATCACCACTTCGCTTCCCGTACTGACGAGAGTGTGACGTACCTGGACCCGGCGTCCGATCACGTGGCCTTCGCGGATAAGGCCAAGATCGAGCCGCCGCCGGTGCCAGTCAAGACATTTCCGCAGCGTCCCATCACCGTTACCGTGCCCGACATCCGGGATCTTTCGCACTGGTCCCGGCCCGGACTTGTTGACGCGCTGTTTGCGCGTCGTTCGGTGCGGCGGTACAGCACTGCTCCGCTGCCGCTGGACATTCTGGGCACGCTGGTCGATATCGCCGCGGGGCCGATCGACGTGATCGAGAACGAAGAGACCGGATCGGTCGTGCGCAAAACCAGTCCGTCTGCGGGCGCCCGCAGTCCGCTGGAACTGTATGCGCATGTCAATCGGGTCCACGGGTTGCAGCCGGCGGTGTATCACTACGCTTCCGCGCGTGGCGGTCTGGAACGTATTCGCCCGCCGGCCCGGCCGGCAACGCTGCGCCGCGCGGTAGGGGACCAGCCCTGGCTGGCGCAGGCGCCGGTGCTGCTGATTTACACAGCGGTACTCGAGCGGAGCCGGTGGCGATTCGAATCGCGGCGTGCCTACCGGGACATCCTCCTCGAGGCAGGACATGTGAGTCAGACTGTGCTGCTCACTGCGACGGCGATGGGGCTAGGCTCCGTCACCGCCACTGCGTTGTGCGACGCGGTGATCGAGCAGATTCTCGGTGTTGATCCGATCAGTGAACCTGTGCTTGCCGTCACCGCGCTGGGCTACCCAGGCTGACGCGCCAAGCGAGCACGAAACCGGGTGTGGCATGCGGATTCCGCAGCCACACCCGGCTGTGTGGGACCCGCTACGTCGTGGCCGCCTGGGGCTTGGCCGTCGTGCTGCTCGGGCGCTTGTTCTTGCCGTGCGCTGCCGTCGCGTAGCACCAGCCGTAAAAGGCGATCAGGCCGTACCAGAAGATCTGGACGATGATGTAGGCGACAGTCCAGAGCCAGGCGGGGGCATCGTCCCGGACTTCGCGCTGCAGGAACTCTTGCTCGGTGATGAGTTCCTTGGTTTCACCGGCCGCGGTGGTCACCTGACGTCCCTTGTCGCTCAAGATTGCCGGGTCGTCTGGTGCGTAGACCGGGAATGCGACGTGCACGGTCGGTGGAAGATGCACGCGGATCAGCGTCTTCCATGAGCCGTACAGCGGCAGCGGACGTTCGGAAACGAACTCGCCGGGAGTCCCCGTCGGAGACATGACAACCCGGACCACACCCTCGGCGCCGCCGAATTCTGGGTCACGCGGAATGTTGGGCTGGTCGCGGTCGGCCCGGCCCTGCCAGCCAAGCGCGTAAAGCCAGATCGCATCGTCGACGTCCGTCGGGTCGCTGAAGCGCACCGTCATGATCGCTTCACAGCGCCTTTCGCCGTCGCACTCGGTGTCGCCCGGGTTCACGGGCAGGGGTTCTCCCTGTTCGTTGTAGTAGGTGACGTCGGTGAAGCTTGCGGTTGCCTCGATGCCTTCCCGGTCGGACGGCGGCGCGTAAATCGCCATGAGCCCGATAAAGGTGAGAATTCCGGTGAGGCCCGCGACGTGCGCTTTCCAGAAGGCCGGGGTGCGCGGAGAAAGCCCGATAACCCGTGCGGCGTCTTCACGGGTGAAGCTGCTGCGCGCTTCGACGAGGTCGAGTTTCTGCGTGTGCCAGGCGGCGAGCAGACCGCCACCGACACCAGCGATTGTGCCGACGGTGAGCATGAGCGGCAGGGCTGACGCGGGCAGCGGCTGCGGCAACGGCATGAAGAGATGGCTCCAGCCCCACTCTGCGTACATTCCCAGCGATCCCGCGAGCAGGCCTGCGATGACGCCGAAGCGCACCTTGTTCGCCGGACTGACGACGAGCGCGACCGCTTCGATGATGAGGGCGGCGGGCAGGAACAGGAGGAAGCCTGCGATCAGCACACCGGGCAGTAACGCAACGGTACCCATGAGGAAGAGGTGCGCCACGATGTAGACCGCCCACGCGAACACGGCACCGCCAGGACCGAACCGCATACGAACCGCGGTGAAGACCCAGCCGACTAAGAACGCCGCGATGATGAATTGCGTTGCGGCGGGGAACTGCGGCACGCCGAGGTCGAATTCCATGAGGAACGCGAATGGGACGATGCAGAGGCTGAGGAGGACTGCTTCGCGCAGCCGTCCAAAGCCGGAGTTCGCGCCAGGCGCGCCAATCTGCTTCGCCTCCGCATGAAGCAGGACGACACCGAGGATGCAGGTGACTGCTCCGCCGATCATCATGATGTGGGTGGGGCCCCACTCGGTGACGTCTGGGCCGAAGATGCGGTGCCAGATGTCGTCCGCCGGGAAGCCGACCAGGGCGATAAGACCGGCCCCGGTCATGATGAATGCCCCGAGCGGGCTCCGCCAGCCGGGCGCGATCCTGATGTTCCGGCCGGGCAGCTTGCTGCGATGGCCGAGGATGATGCTCAGAACACCGGCGCTGAAGAAGCCCAGAATGCCAAAGAATATGGGCCAGTGCGACGGGTTCGACAGCGCACCCTCATCGCGTCCGTCCTGCATATGCAGCGCCACGTCCCACCACACGCCGAAACCGGCGGCGAGAATGCTGACAATGGTGAGATACGCGGGGAGGCTGAACCAGCGCGGCATGCCATCTTTTGCTGCGAGCCAATCGGCGAACCGCCCGATAACTGATGATTTTCCGGCCCGTTCCCGGAGCATGAACCACGCGACCGGCGCTGATACCACGCCAGTGATTATCAGTGCGATGACGATATCGCGGACGTCTGCACCGCCGACGGGGGCGACGACGTCTGGTGGCTGTGCGACAAACATTGTCGGGATGCCCTCTCACAGTTCTGCGGACACGCTGGTGACTAGACGCAACGTTGCGCCATCCAGACGAATCCGATGTCTGTGTCAAAACGATACACATACTATGGGCGTCAGCATAGGGCGCCCATAGCGGTGTGAGTCACCACTCAAGGGTGGTGTGAATTGTGATGCATGTCCCTTTTGGGGCTTCGGAAAAAGCGTTAGCGCAGCGCTGGGAGCGGCGGCGTGAATTCGAGACGGACATAAGGCTGACCCTCGCCGAGCTGGTCCCCGGGCCACACCGCGCTTGCTTCATACGTCTCGTCATCGAGCTGAAGTACGACGTCGTACCGATAGGGTGGCGGGGCATCTTGCAGGTCTTGATCATGGTCGGTGAAGAACCGCAGCGAGCCGGCGGGGCACCCGGTTGGCGTCACCGCTGACTCCAGCGTCTGTGCCTCGCCGCCCTCGGGGGTGATGGTGACGGAAACGCTGGCGCGCTCTGGGTCAGTGCGCAGATCAGTAATTGTGAGATCGGGCGCGGTTTGGGAGAGCGGAACGTAGTCGGACGCAATCGCGAGAGCCGCTTGTGGTGCGGGCACGGGCCCATCGGTGGGTGTTTCCCACTGGAACATCACAGCGGCGTCGCCTTCAGTGGCGCGGGCGATTAACAACACGTCGTAAGAGCCGGCTGCGCCCATCGGTTGCAGAGTGAATGTGCCGTCCTCGTTGTGGGTGAGTTCGGCTTCATAGGTGCGTCCGCATTCGCCAGCATCGGCTTCCCGGAAACTTGCGACGAACTCGTTGACCGGGTGGGGGAACTCGACCCGCACACTCTCGGGGTTGCCCACCGCAATCGGATCCTCTGGCTCGGTGCCGTCAACGCAACGGTCGATCCAGCAGTAGCTCCACGAATGAAGTTCATGCTCGGTCTCGCCGGCGTGGAGGCGGATGGGTGGCGGTGCGTGCGCATCCGCGGGCTCGGTGGCGGGCGCGGGCGTGGGCGTGGGCGTGGCTGGCGTGGCGTCCTCATCGTTGTTTGCGCATCCCGCGGCTAGCGCGGCTCCGAATGCCAGCAAGGCGCAGCTGATGATGGCGGCTTCAGATCGAGCCACGACAATACCCCCCGAGTTTGCGTAGCGAAGTCCCTTCTCCGCGATGCTACCCGGTGGAGTTTTGGGGGCGGGCCGGTCCCGCGACTGCCCGCCCGCCGACGATGTACGGCTATTGCTTAATCGCTTCGATTTCGAGCGTGATGGTGACTTTGTCGCCGACTACCGCGCCACCGTTTTCGAGCGGGGCGTCGAAGTTGACGCCGAATTCCTTGCGGTTGATGACTGTGGTGGCCTCGAATCCGGCTACCTCACCCTGGCCCATGCCCGGGTTTACGCCATTGAATTCGAGGGTGAGACTGATCGGCTTGCTGACGCCGCGGAGTGTGAAGTCGCCATCGACAACGAGGTGAGAGCCCTCGGCGCGCAGCCCTGTCGAGCGGAACGTAGCGGTCGGGAAGTTCGCGGCGTCGAAGAAATCGGTGCTGTGAAGGTGCTCGTCTCGCTGCTTGTTTTTGGTGGTCACCGAGCCGACTGCGATGTCGGCAGACACCGCGGCGGACCCGTCGTTGTCGACGATGATCTGGCCGGAGAACTCGGTGAATTCACCGCGAACCTTGCTGACCATGAGATGGCGGACGCTGAAGGTGACGGCGGAATGGACGGGGTCGATTACCCATGTTCCGGCGGTCAGCCCGGGAAGAACCGTGGTGGCGGCTGCAGTCATGGTGAGCTCCTTGCTGAGTTGATCGAGTGTTAGTTGCTCAGGCAACTATATGATACAACTTTCAACTAGCAGGAGGTATTCCGGCTGTGTTCAGCGTCACACCGGTGGGGGTGGTCAGCCTTCTGGCTGAAGCGGCGCCTCGACCGTGATGACGACGTCGTCGGCTAGCCGAAGTGCGCCGAAAAAGGCGGAGAACGGGGTGATTCCCCAGCGGCTTTGGGTTACCGTCGCCTCCGCCTGGACCTGCCCGTCGGTGCTGACTGTGCCGCTGACGGTGAGGGGCTGTGTGACGTCAAGGAGGGTGAGCTCGCCTTCGGCTGTCACGGCACTGCCCTGGGTGGTAGGTGTGGCGGCGGTGAAGATGACGCGCGGGTACTTGTCCGGCTGTAAGACTTTGCGCATATTTTTTTCGGTGGTTTTCCGGTCCGCGGAGGTCATCGGCTTGAGTCCGCCAAGTGCCTCGCGGATCGTCAGGGACGATGCGTCAACCGTCACCTCGATTGTTGCCGAGCCTTCATGGTCCACGCTCACCACGGCAACCCATTCTCCGGCTTCGAGTACCAGATCATGGCCTGCTCTGGCGCCAAGGCCACTCCTGCTGGTTCGCGCCGTGAGGCGCCCCTCTGGTGTGCCCATACGGTAGGTCCCCTGCTGCACCATGATCGTAAGCGTAGTCGCTCGGGGGGCCGTGTTCGCCGCTCCCTGCTGCGCTCGCCGCGCCGCAACTGGTAGACGCCTTGGCCGGGCAGCACGGCACCTAATCGGCGCGCCGCGACCAGGCCGGGTCGCGCCCTGAAAGGCCGAGCGCCTGTTCCAGCACGTTCGCATTCGCAGGAACCGCCACGACCGGCCCAAACAGGCCTTCGCGCGCCGCTTCCTCATCGGGGGCCGCGGACAGACGTGTGAAAGTAAGGCACGCGGCCGCGCTCTCGTCGTCACATCGGAACTCCTGGCCGGTGGCGCGCGCGAGATCCCAGCCGTGCAGGACGAGTTCGTCCAGCGCGACCAGGCCAGCCATTTCCGACGGCATAGTCACACCCCCGATGGTGGTCTCGCCACTCCATGCTTCGGGGTTCCGCCACGTGTCCGCGAGGGCGCGGAGCCGCTGGGGTATCACTGTGCGCCAGTTTTCCGGCATGTCGTCCGCGGAGGGCGCTGGCGGATTGTGCAGTAGCGCTTCCGATGTGGCGTCACGGGGAGTGGTTGGCGCGGCGAGACGAAACGCGTGCGCCAGCCCTGCGATATGGGCAAGCAGGGTAGCCACTGTGTATTCCTCGCATGGACTGGGGGAGCGCAAGTCGGCGTCACGCACCGAGCGGAGCAGCCGTACGATTTCGTGGGCAGGCGGAGTAAGGTTATAGCGCATACAGATAATGACCGGACGAGCGGCAGATAGTAATCGACCGTCGTAACGATCGTGTTAGAAACTCACACGCTGATACGCGAACTAGTGATCTTCCTGAAACTCGTTACCAACATTCGTGAAACTGGTGGTCCATAGCGTGGTCGGTGCCTTGCAAGGGTGACATGTAGTTCCGGCAACAGAATGAAAGGACTGCCAAACATGGGTCTGGTAGCTGGTCTAATCGCAATCGTTGGCGATCTGCTTCACCTGCTGCTCGGGGGGCTGTAATCCGCTGAGTTGAGCCCGCAACTGGCCCTGTCATCACCCGATGGCAGGGCCAGTTCACTGTGCGGCGTAAAACCGCAGACCATGCCCAGCATCGGTCATGAGTGTCAGCGTCGCGGCCTCGATGGACACCGACACCGTGGTAGACGACAGCGTCTGAAGGACCGCGCGCTCGATCTCGTCACGTCCGGGCAGGCACGCCATCCGCGTGGTCGCGAGCGGGCCGAAGATAATTCGGTCCTCTTCGATTTCAGCGGTGGCATTAAAGTTGTTGCACCCGGTGTTTCCCGTTGCGCGCCCGTATTCATCGATGGTCAGCGTCGGTCGCGCTTCCTCAAGATCAGTGGATGTGCTGATTGCGTCCCGCTCGATGAGTGAATCCACGACCCACTCCGTTCCGATGAGCGCCCGGTCAGGATCCATGACAGTGCGGTCAACGAGCGTCACCTGCCCGTTGTCCGTGCGCAGCGTGAGCGTCGCATCCTCCAGCGTCCATTCTGGTTCAGCGGCGAATAGCGCCCCGAGCCACTCGTCCGCACCGGCCGTCTCAGGGGGACAACCGATCAGGGTCATGGCGAGCTCGCCGGTGATGATCCGGCCGCTCTCCAGTCGTGCCGTTCCGGATGCGGTATTGCAGCCTGCGTTCGCGATAATGCGGGAATCCTCACCGAATTCGAGGCGAAGCGGACCGCCTCCCGGAATTGCCGCCCCGGCGATCTCGGTGGAGAGAAACGTCCTGCCAGTCAGTTCGTCCATCGCCGCCCCCATCTCGTCGTTGCCGCACCCTGCGATCACTGTTGACGCCGTCAGCCCGAGCGCCGCGAACGGAACGAACCTCAGGCGCGTCGCGCGAGTTATGTGCATGTTCCGCCTGTCTGCAAGGACCCTGTCGAAACCAAGTTACCTCCTTGGCAACCATGCACCTGTGCACCGTCGACCGACTTCCTACACCAAGTCGTGGGACGGCGGTGGTCGGCATAGAGTCGGTGGCTATGCGAAGACTGCGTGCGTTCGGCGAGTCATTTCATCCGTTGGGGCTGGCGTTCGCGGTGCTTTTTTACACCTGGTCGATGAGTCCATCGCTGCTGCCGCGGTGGTGGGTGTTCCAGGGCGTAGCTTCCGCGATCAGCATGGCCATCGGCTATGGACTGGGTTGCTTAGCGGCCTGGGCGGTGCGAAAGTGTGGCTACAGTTTCACGTTCCATCCCCGGGTGCGTCAGGTTGGTTGGACTGTGCTGGGGCTGACCGCCGTCATCGTCATTCCGATATTCGCTGTGCTCGGGTCGTGGTGGCAAGAGAACATCCGTGAGATCGTCGGCGCGCCAAGCGAAGGCCGTCCGATGTATATCCCGCTCATCCTGATAGCGGTGAGCGTCGCGGTGCTCCTCGTCCTGGCTGGGCGCTTGATCCGTCTCGGCACGCGCTCCCTGGCCCACTTTCTGGACCGATTTGTGCCTTTGCCAACAGCCCGCCTCGCCTCGCTCGTCGTCGTTATAGTTCTCGCGGTTTTCGTCATCGACGGAGCGGTGCAGCGCGGCGTGGTCGGCATCGCGGAACAATCCGCGGCGATCGCGGACGAATCGACCGCGCCCGATGTGGTGCAGCCGGTCGAACCGGAGCGCTCCGGATCGCCTGATTCACTGCAAGACTGGGACACGCTGGGCCGGGAAGGCCGGACCTTCGTCGCCGGTGGGCCCCGCGCGGATGACATATCCGCGGTGACGGGCCGCCCCGCCGTCACGCCGATCCGCGTGTACGCAGGACGACTGGCCGCCGACGACGTCGAAGAAACCGCACGGCTCGTGGTTGATGAGCTCGAACGCACCGGCGGTTTCGATCGATCCGTGCTCGCGATCGCCACCACCACGGGGCGGGGATGGGTGAACGCAAACGTCGCCGCGTCGCTGGAATACCTCAGTGACGGCGACAGTGCGATCGCGTCGATGCAGTACTCGTTCCTACCGAGTGCGCTGTCGTTCGTCGCGGACCGCCTGACCCCACAGGAGGCAGGACGTGCGTTGTTCGACGCTGTGTACGAGCGCTGGCGCGACCTGCCGGAGGATGACCGGCCGAAGTTGCTGGTGTTTGGTGAAAGCCTGGGGTCCTTCGGTGGTCAGTCAGCCTTCTCGGGCGGTTACGACATGATGGCCCGCACCGATGGGGCGCTGTGGGTGGGGACGCCCAACTTCTCCGAACAGTGGAGCATGCTTACCGCAAGCCGGGACCGGGGATCTCCGGAAGTGCTGCCCGTGATCGCGAACGGCGCGCACATCCGGTTTGCGTCTGACCCAGAAGACCTGGATGGTCCCGGCCTGACAAACGATTGGCCGGCACCGCGCATCGTCTACTGGCAGCACGCTTCTGACCCCATCGTCTGGTGGAGTTTCGACTTGTTGCTGAGCCGGCCGGACTGGCTTGAGGAGCCCCTGTCACCGCGTCTGGAGCCAGGCGTCCGCTGGATCCCGTTTGTGACGTTCTGGCAGGTGACGCTCGATATGGTGTTCTCCACGGATGTGCCAAGCGGACACGGTCACACGTACGGACCGGAGGCGACGGAGATGTGGGCCGCGATTCTGGATGGCGCCCCCGATGGCACCGAGCGATCACGAGGTGAAATCGCGGCGATTCGGGAGGCATTGACATCCCGCTGAGGAGGCGAAATGAACGAATTCCGCTACTGTCCGCGCTGTGCTGCGCCACTGCAGGATGCAGCGATCGACGGGGTCGTGCGCCGCAGCTGCCCACAGTGCGGATTTATCCACTGGTCGAACCCGGTTCCCGTCGTCGCCGCGATCGTCGAACATCAAGGGGACATCATTCTCGCTCACAACAAAACCTGGCCACCAACGTGGTTCGGGCTCATCACGGGGTTTCTCGAATCGGGGGAGACGCCGGAAACCGGTGTGCAACGCGAAGTCAAAGAAGAACTTTCACTCGATCCGCTTGCTGTCTCGCTGGTCGGGCATTACCCGTTCGAGCAGATGAACCAGATCATCATCGCGTACCACGTGGAAGCGGAAGGCGCCATCGCCCTCAACGAGGAACTCGACGAGATCAAACGGGTACCGCCCGCCCAGCTGAAACCCTGGGGTTTTGGCACCGGGCACGCGGTGGCCGACTGGTTGCGGACACGGTAGCTCGCTACAGCCGCGAAACGCTCTTGTGGAACGAGACATTTCCGGCTAGAATCGAACATGTGTTCGACACCCTGGACGTCCTGCCGCTAGTCACTTGTGCTGACGACGTGGCAGCACAGCTGGCTAATGTCGCTTCGTACAGCTACCAGGAAAATGTCGCCGCACGCCGAAAAATCCACGCCGCGCGTGACCTGTGGGAGAGCCGGTTAGACGAAGCGTTCGATAGCGACGGTGATCCTCTGCTTGCCTCCAATGCAGCGACCTGCGAGGCGGCAGTGCTTCTCGGGTGCTCACGGCGCACCGCACAAACCATGATCGAAGTCGCGCAAGTACTGGTGTTCCAGCTTCTGGAGGTCGACAAGGCGTTCGCGCGTGGTGAGATCGACTATGCGAAGGTGCGCACTGTCTGCTCGATACTGCGTGAGGCCAGCGCGGAAGTTGTCTCTGCGATTGAAGCCGACGTTGTCGCAGCAGCTCAGCACTTGACGCCGGGCCCGTTGCGCAAAGAGGTGTGGCGCCTGTGGATGCGCGCGGCACCCGATGAGGCAGCTGCAGCGCAAGCGCACCGCCGCGACGCCGAGCGCACGGCATATGTCCGGGGCGGAGACGACGGGCTGTCCTGGCTCACCGCATGTCTCACCGATGTCGAGGGTGCCGAAGCCAGCACGCTTATCAACGAGCTTGCAGATAGTCTCTGTCCCGCTGACCCGCGCACCCGGGGATCCCGGCGTGCCGATGCACTGGTGGCGCTGCTGCACGGTGAGACAGTCCTCGCGTGCCGGTGTGGCCGGGCTGAGTGCGCATCGGCCCGTTCCGCACAGCAGCCCGCTCGGCGTGGGCATCTGCTGAATGTCGTTGTCGGCATCGAAACGTTGCTGGGCTTATCCAATGATCCCGGCCACCTGCCCGACGGCACACCTCTCACACCCGCAGCGGTGCGCGCTCTCGCGCAAGATGCGACGTGGCGCGGGCTGCTCACCGAAATGCGTTCCCTCGTACCAAATACCGAAGCACCGTCGCGAGCGCTGTCGTGCAGGCATTATGTCGCCGCTGGCCGCAAGCGGTACCGCCCGGGCACACTAAGCCTCGGCTGTGAAGCCCGAGTTACACCGAAGCCTGTAGCGGGTGTCGGTTCCCAGCTCGACGACTTCGTCGACGCGATCGCGATGAACCCGGAGCTGGCGCACGGCATCGACCCGCAGGGGCACGGAGGGTACCTCGCGCCCCCCGAGGGGGCGCTGACATACCGGCCGTCCGCCGCGACCACCGCGGTCGTGCACGCGGTCTACCCGACATGCGTCTTCCCAGGATGCAATGTGCCATCGCGGCGGTGTCAGCTGGATCACCGCGTGGCGTTCAACCACCAGCACCCCCTGCTCGGTGGGTGGACGATCGCGGCCAACCTGCAGCCCCTGTGCCCCCTGCACCACCAGCTGAAGACCGCACGGGAATGGACATGCGTGCTTCTCGAAGCCGGGGCTGTGCTCTGGAGCAGTCGCAGCGGCATCACACGCGTCACCATGCCGCCGCATGGCGGTCTCGCCGGGCGTCCACCGCCCTGAAAGTCATACCAAAGTCGATCGCCAGCAAGCGAATGACAAGACCTTCGGCCGATGCCCACCAGGAGCCACATTAAATAACGTGGGAGCATGAGCAAGAAGGCGTCAGCGCGTGAGTCGGCGACCACCCTTGGATTGTCCGCGCCGCTGAAAGCATTGTGGCTGGCAGGCGCTCCGCTAGCCGGGGTGGCGATCGGCTATAGCCTGCCGCGCGTCGCTGGATGGGCGCTCGGTTTGCCGTGGGTGCCGATGCGTGGCCCCCTCGAATTGGTATCGGAGCTTGACCAGCGCTGGTCCGCCGCAATATTTCTGGGCGGCGGATTCATCCTGGGGCTCGCCTTCGCAGTGTTCGCTGTCTTCAGCTGCCTGACCGTCACGGTCACGAACGAGGAGGTGCGTCTCAAAAAGGAAGACACGTCCCGGCAGCTCCCAAAAGCTGATATTAGCGCGGTCTTCACCGATGGGCGGAGCCTGGTGATCCTCGACCGCGAGTCGCGACAGATCTTCCGCGACCACCACGAGTCGACCGACGACGAGCTAGCTGACGCCTTCCGCACGCACGGATATCCCTGGTTCGCGAAAGACCCGTATGACGACCTCTACCGGCGATGGATTCCGTCGATGCCCGAGCTGCCGCCAGGAGTGAATGCGCTGCTGAAAGCCCGAGAGGAGGCGCTGCGAAAAAAGGCCGCCGACGACGTGGCGGAGTTGCGTTCCGAGATCGAGAAACTCGAGTACACGGTCCGTGAATCAGGGGTGAAGCAGTACTGGCGCCCGCTGGTCAGCTCATGAGGGCACGCTCGTTGCGCGACATCACCGCCGACGTGTTCGCCGTCGGATCATCCCTTCTTATTGTTGTCGCCGCCGCGGTCGATGCCCACTACACCAATGGTTTGCCGATCGGCGTGTATTTCGTCGCCGCGTTGGTGGTTTCGGTGCTGGGGTGCCTCGCGCTGCTGTGGCGCAGGCAGTGGCCGGTGCACATCGCGGTGGGGCTGATGGTGATTTCCTTGTTCACCGATTTCGCAGGTCTGGCGGCATTGTTCGCGATCTTCGCGGTCGGAGTGCGGCGCTCGCTGCGCACAACTCTTCTTGTGTGCGCCGGCCACATCGCAGTGGTCGTCACCTACTACCTGCGCGCCAGCGTCATCGCAGCTGAACAAATCGCCTACATCACGTTCAGTATCGTCGTTATCGTGATCGTCGCGCTATGGGCGCGGTGGGCGAAGAATCGGCGCCGGCATCTCAGCGAGCTGCGTGAACAGGCCCGCAGCACTGCGGCACTGGCGGAAAGCGAAGCTGAGCGGCTGCGCAGTCTCGAACGAGAGCGGATAGCCCGGGAGATGCATGACGTGCTGGCGCACCGTATCTCCATGGTGACGTTGCACGCCGGCGCGCTGGAAGTGCGGCCGGACGCTACACCCGAAGAAGTGGCCCGTACGGCCGGCGTGATCCGTGTGAGCGCTCGGGAAGCGCTGGATGATCTTCGCGAAATTCTCGGGGTGCTCCGGAGTGTTGACGGCGGGGAGAGTGAACCCGGAGATAAGCAGCGGCCCCAGCCGTCAGTCGCCGACCTACCACAACTCATCGCGGGCGCCCAGGCGGGCGGACAGGACATCCAGTACGCCGAGGCGATAGACGATCCAGCAGCCATCCCGGATTCGTTGGGCCGCACCCTGTACCGGGTGACGCAGGAGGGGCTCACTAACGCGCGCAAACATGCGCCCACCGAACCGGTGACGGTGTCGGTGGAGCAAAGCGCCGAGGAAATACACATTCACCTCTACAACACGTTGATGCGGCACGCGATCGCGGCGCCCGGCGCACGTCAGGGCCTTATCGGCATGGAAGAGCGTGTGCAGCTCGCGGGTGGCACGCTGCGCCACGGAGTGCGGCGCGGCGCGGACGGGCAGCCAGAATTCCATCTGGAAGTGTGGATCCCGTGCCGCCAGTGAACCCACAGATCAAAGTGCTGCTCGTGGATGATGACGCACTGGTCCGATCGGGGCTTGCCCTGCTGCTCGGTGCTGACCCTGCGATTGACGTGGTAGGACAGTCACCCGACGGTTCGCATGCGCTTCGGCTGATTTCTGCGTTACACCCGGACGTCGTGCTGATGGACATCCGAATGCCAGTGATGGATGGCCTCACCGCGCTCGAACGGCTGCGCCGCGCTGGGCCTGCCCCCGCGGTTGTTGTGCTGACGACGTTCGACACCGATGACCACGTGCTGCGTGCGCTTCGGCTGGGAGCGGATGGATTTCTCCTCAAAGACACACCGCCACGTGACATCCTCGACGCGATTCGCAAAGCTGCCGCGGGGCAGCCCGTCCTCTCGCCGACGGTAACGCGCAGGCTCGTCGCGCATGTCACCGCATCGGAGCCGGTGACCGCCCAAGAACAGCGGCAGGCTGACGCGCGACAGACACTCAACCTGCTGACCGACCGTGAGCGTGACGTTGCGCTCGCAGTGGCGGAGGGCAAAACGAACTCCGAAATCGGGACTGCTCTGCACCTGAGCATTCCGACTGTAAAGACATACATGTCTCGGGTGCTCGCCAAGCTGCAGTGCGACAATCGCGTGCAGGTTGCGATCATCGTCCACGACGCCGGTTTGCCCGAGAAGGGGGAGTGATCCGGCAGGGCGCACCAACTTCCGATATCTTCGTGCGGTGAGCACGCCGCGGGATCCATCCAGCAACGACGAGTCATCTAGCCAGGGTGGCCCGCCACCGTACGGACAGCCGTATCCTCCCGGTTTCGAGTGGGGCACCCCGTATGGTGCACCGCCGGAACCACCCAGTGGCGCTGGCTGGGATCCGAGTATGCCGCCTCCGCAATTGCCCCCCTCATACGGGGCGCCGAACTATCCGCCGCCGGGCTACCAGTACCCGCACGTGCCGCCGCCAGGCACGAACGGTCTCGCCATCGGTTCACTCGTTGTGTCGCTGGTGTCGGCGTTTGTGTGCTGCGGCGCATTGGGGTTCGTCGGCGCCATTCTGGGACATGTCGCGCGCGGCCAGATCCGGGCGACCGGGGAACAGGGCGACGGCATTGCCCTCGCTGGGATCATCATCGGGTGGCTCACCACGCTCCTGTTGCTTGCGGGAGTGCTCGTGTGGGTGGGGCTGCTCGGGGTAACGGCGGCAGGGTACTGAATGAAACGCGATCCCGAAGTTGCCGTTATTGGCGCCGGCCAGGCTGGTCTCTCCGGTGCCTACTTTCTGCGCAAGTCGGGTCTCGTTCCGGTCGACGATTTCGTGGTGCTCGATAGCGCGCCACACCCTGGGGGCGCGTGGCAGTTCCGGTGGCCGTCCCTCACGCTCATGACGGTCAACGGGATCAGTGACCTGCCCGGTATGCGTTTCGCTGAGACGCTTGACGGCGACGTCCGTGAGGTGCGCGCCGCTGATGCGGTGCCGCGTTATTACGCCGAGTACGAACGCAGGTTCGGTCTCGAGGTTCAGCGGCCCGTGAAGGTACAGGTGGTCTGTGACCGCACCGATGACGGACGGCTGAACGTCGAGACGTCACAGGGGACGCTGTCGGTAAAAGGTCTCATCAACGCGACGGGAACGTGGGAACGCCCGTTCATCCCGTTCTATCCGGGCGCGGACACCTTCCGGGGCCGTCAGTTGCACACACGTGACTACCACACGGCAGCGGAGTTCGCGGGCCGTCATACCATCGTCGTCGGGGGCGGCATCTCCGCGGTCCAGTTGATCGACGAGATATCCCGGGTCACGACAACAACGTGGGTGACCCGCTCTGAGCCGGTTTTCCGCGATGAACCTTTCACTGTGGACGTGGGCCGCAAGGCTGTCGCGCTGGTGGAAGACCGGGTTCGCCGGGGTTTGCCGCCCGGTTCGGTTGTTTCGGTGACGGGCATCCCCGTGACGCCCGACGTGCGCGCGGCGCAGCGGCGCGGCGTACTTAACCGGCATCCGATGTTCGAACGGATCGAACCAGACGGGGTTCGCTACCCTGACGGCACCTTTGAAGCTGCGGACATCATCTTCTGGTGCACGGGCTTTCGCTCCTCGCTTGACCACCTCGCGCCGCTGGGTCTGCGCGGGCCGGGCGGCGGAATCCAGATGACCGGTCAACTTGCGACGCAGGTAGCGAAGGATCCGCGGATCCATCTCATTGGGTACGGCCCCTCAGCGTCGACGATCGGTGCCAATCGGGCTGGACGGGCCGCTGTGCGAGAATTGCTCGACGCGATCAGGAGGTAGGCGTGGCCATTTCAGTGGAATCCGGCGTCGCGACGGTTATTGTCGCGAATGCTCAGCGTGGGCAGAGTCTCGACATCCCCGGGCTGCGGGAGGCCGCGTCGGTAATCCGTTTTGACTCGACGATTCGCGTGATATTGCTGACCGGCGGAGATGCGCCGAACTTCTGCAACGGTGGGGACGTCAAAGCGTTCGGTTCTGCCGATGACCCGGGACAGTATGTGCGCGGTCTGGCGGAGGGGTTCCACGAGTTCGTCCAGGCCATTATCGACACGGAGGTTCCCGTGATCGCCGCGGTGCGCGGCTATGCCGCTGGCGGTGGCATGAGCCTGGCGTGTGCGGCGGACATCGCGGTAGGCGGTCCGTCGACGACATTCGTTCCGGCGTATCCCGCAATCGGTTACTCGACCGACGGTGGCCTCAGCTGGACGCTGCCCCGGATCGTGGGCCGCAGACGCGCCGCCGACATCCTCCTCGCCAACCGGAAGGTCTCCAGCGACGATGCGTTCGCGCTCGGGCTGATCACGCAGCGTGCGGCCACAGATGAGGAAGTCGTGCCCGAGGCTCGTGCGCTCGCGCAGCGGCTGGCGGCAAACTCCCGCACCGCTCTGGGCGCTATCAAACGGCTGCTCAACGAGTCCACCCACAACTCACTCGCCGTTCAACTGACTGCGGAGACTGACGCGATCGAGCGTGCCGCTGCCTCAACGGATGGCAGGGAGGGCGTCGCCGCGTTCCTGGAGAAGCGGAAGCCGCAATTCGGTAGCTAGCTCCGTGCCCGGTCTAGCGCGGCCGGTACGGTCGGGCCGTCGCTGAGAGTGCGGAGCAGCTGATGCAAGGTGTCGCGCTGCGCGCTGTCGAGATCGGCGAGGAGGTGGTCGTTCATCTCGGTGAGCGCCGCGTCCATCTGCGTCAGCGTGTCCTGACCCTTGTCAGTGATCGCGACGAGTATGCGCCGCCGGTCGAGGATGTCGCGGTGGCGTTCGGCGCAGGAGAGCGCTTCAAGGTCGTCGATGACGGACACCATTGTCGCGGGGTCGATACGCAGCGCGGCGCTGAGCGCGTGCTGACCGGTGGGACCGGAGGCCGCAAGCAGTGTGAGGACGGTGTAGTGGCGGGTGCGCAGCGCAAACGGCGCGAACACGTCTTCCGTCAGGCGGTACATGGCTTGGCCGAGCCGGGAAAGCAGGCACGTCGTGTGATCGGCGATCTCTGCTGGAACTAGTACCTGCGCCACGAGTAACTCCTTTACATAAGTACAACTGGTGTCTAGAAAGTATGCGGTTTCTCTGATAGTGTCGCAATCATTCGTGGTCCGAATGATTACCACCACACAGTTTGATCGGAGCCGACGTGACCGACACCGTGCACACTTCATCGACGAAGCAGGCACCAATCTTGAGCGAGCCCGAGGCTCGCGCAGTCAGGAAGGGTGTCCCTGATCCCGGCATCACAATGCCGTATGTCTCGCTGCCCACGCTTGCGTTGTGGGTGGGTTCGCTGGCCCTCTGGATATTCGCGACGTGGCTCGTGCTCGGCGCGGGCGTCACGGCGTGGGTGACGGTGCCGTTGCATGCGATCGTCACGTTCACCATGTTCACTGTGCTGCACGAAACGACGCATCACGCGGCGGGCCGCAAAACCTGGGTGAACGAAGCCCTCGGGCGGCTGTCCGTGCCATTCGTCGCTGTGTATGGGGCCTTTCCGCTGATCCGCTACATCCACATCGAGCACCACCGCAACACCAACGAAGAGGTCACGCGCGACCCGGACGCCTGGACGAGCCACGGCCCCGCGCTGCAACTGCCGTTTCGCTGGGCCACGATCGACCTCTGGTACATGGTCTTTTACCTGCGTAAAGCCATCGACTGGCGGGCGCTGGGCCACTGGGCCGGCACTGGCTTCCGGCAGCGAGATGGGCAGATCGTGCGGCGGCCGCACCGCGAAGTCGCCGAATCGTTCGCCCTTCTGTTCGGTTCACTCGCCGTGTTCGGCTGGCTCATTGCCGCGGGGTTCGGCTGGTACCTGCTGGTGATTTACCTCATTCCGCAGCGCATAGGCCTCACTGTCCTTGCGTGGTGGTTCGACTGGCTGCCGCACCACGGCCTCCCCGAGACCGCCGCGGAGAACCGCTACAAAGCGACCCGTGTGCGCGTCGGCATGGAGTGGCTGCTCACCCCCGTCATGCTGTATCAGAACTATCACCTCGTGCACCACTTGCACCCGGCGATCCCGTTCTACCGGTACATCTCGGCGTGGAAGAACAACGAGCAGGCGTACCTCGAGCAGGACGTTCCGATCGCGAGCGCGTGGGGGCGTGAACTCACCACCTCGGAGTATCGCGCGTGGCGCAGGCTCACGGATTCGCTGCGGGCCGACGACGGTGCGACAAACGCGTCGACGTTCTATCAACTCACCGTCAGCGAAGTGCGGCGCTTGACGCCCGACGCGGTTTCGATCTCGTTCGATGTTCCGGACGATCTGCGCGACGCGTTCCGCTTCCGGCCCGGCCAGCATCTCACCCTTGAACTGACGGTCAACGGCGCCCGCCATCGGCGCACGTACTCGATCTGCACGTCAGCGACGTCGGATCTGCTGCGGATCGCGGTGAAGCGGATCCCGGATGGTGTCGTCTCGAACTATCTCAACGATGAATTGAGAGCAGGGATGACGCTTGACGTCATGCCGCCGTCGGGCCGATTCACGCTTGACCACAAGACCGGCAAACGGACTCACTATGTGGGCGTTGCGGCAGGCAGCGGCATCACGCCCGTTATCTCGATGCTTGCCACCACGCTCAGCCTCGACGAAGACGCCCGCTTCACGCTCCTCTACGGCAACCGGAGCGCGGAGACCACGATGTTCTCCGATGAGCTTTCCATGCTGGCGCGGCAGTTCGAAGGCCGCCTGCGCATCGTTCACTTCCGCAGTGCGGAAAGCCCCAGTGCTGACGGCAGTTCGTACGAGCGCTTCGAAGACGGACGCATCACCGCGGATGCAGTGGCCGAGCTGGGCAACGCGGACGTGACCGCGTGGTACCTGTGCGGGCCGCAGGCGCTCATCGACGACGTTCGTGCACAGCTCACGACGAGCGGAGTGCCAGCCGATCGGGTTCACCTCGAACTCTTCCATGCTGACGCGCCCGCGCCCGCGGGGGAGATGCATAGCGTCGCCGCCTCGATTACCGCAAAAGTTGACGGCAAGACCTACTCCAACGTGTCATCGGGTGAAGAGACCGTGCTGGAAACGATGCTGCAGGCGGGCGCTAACGCGCCATACGCGTGCATGGGCGGAGCTTGCGGTACCTGTCGCGCCAAACTGATCACCGGCCATGTCGAAATGGACATGAACTATGCCCTCACCGACGACGAACTCGACGCGGGCTACGTGCTGACGTGCCAGTCGCGGCCGACCACGCACCAAGTTGACGTCGACTACGACGCGTGACAGGCCTTCATAGCAAAAGCACAGCCTGGAGCGCTAAATACAATTCAGCGGACTGAGCGGGATCCGTGGTGTCACGGCCAGTGACATCACGGATCTTGCGCAACCGGTACCGCACCGTATTGCGGTGACAATGCAAAGCGTCAGCAACCGCGGCGGCGGATCCGCCACAACGGAACCAGGCATGCAGCACGTCGATGAGGTCATCGCGCTCAGGTTGCGGAAGGCTGAGCACCGGTCCGAGGATCTGTGCGGCGGCTCGCCGGCTTGCGTCGGGCAGCGTCACGACGAGATGGGCGAGCGGCGCATCTCCGAATCTGACTGGCTCGGGGCAGCCCGGCGCGGCGGATCGGCAGGCAGTGCGCGCATCCGACACCGCGGCGAAGATCCGGTGTGGGCTCGTGAATGGTGCGCTCAGACCGGTGCGGCCCAGCGGCGCAAGCTTATCCACTGCGCGTTCGATCGCGCCGGGTGGACCTGCCAGAAGCCCGATGCACGAGTCCGTCTGAACATCCCATACCGACTCGGTTCCAGCAGCTTTGATCGTGTGTGCCAGCGTGCTTGGCAATATGGGGTCGCCATTGGTTTCGATTACCGTAACGGCGAACGGCCCGCCTTCCGGCAGCCCCAGAGTCCGCAGCGCTTCGAGCACCCGAGCAGGATTCTCCCGATGATCGTCGAAAAGTGAGCGCACCCAACGGTTCTGTGTTTGCGCGTCGGCGTGCGCGAGCAAGATCTCGGTTTCTTGATACGCCTCGACGGCGGCGTCTGAGTAGACATCGACGGCTTCCCAAAGCCGTGCCGCGAGGTCGTGCAACTCAGGGTCGCCGGGCCCAGCCGCACGGGCGGTGAGTTCCTCCCAAATCAGCCGGCCACCAAGGCGGTATGCGTGGAGCAGCGCTGCGATCGGCACGCCCTGCTCAGCCTTCACGCGGCCCGCGGATCGCGCCGCATCGAGATTCGCGGGTGCGCCAGCCAGCACGTCGACGATCGCTCGGAGGTTGCCCTCGCACGCTTCACGGAGCTGTTCGGGAGTCAGCAGGGGGGCGTCTGAGTAGTACCGGTCGGCGGCGACGATGCGGGATGCGAGCTCGCCAGCCATCGAATCCACTGAAGTGAGAAGTTCGGCAGCGAGGCGTGACGATAAACCCGAAATAATGCGCGCCATACCGGTAGTGTAACCGCAAGCCATGATCTGAGTCACACGCATCTTGTGCTTGCGCACAAGGAACGCTGGACAAATCGGCGTCTTGGGCACATTCAGATAGTGCCCTGGCACAGACACAATGGACATGTTCCCTTTCGTACGGATATCGGAGATGCACCTGTGGCGACCCAAACCGTTGATGCCGCACTGTCAGACCTCGCGGCCGGAGAGAAAAAATGGGCGGGCCTGTCTCTCACCCGCCGGCGTGACCTGTTAAACCAGGTCCGATCACTGACCGCCAAGCACGCGGCTGAGTGGGTAGAGGCGGCAGCGGGGTACAAAGGCCTCGAACCCGATTCGGCGCTGCGCGGGGAGGAATGGATCTCCGGTCCGTACGTCCTCGCTGCCAGCCTGGGCGCGCTTGCGGAGACGCTTGAGAAACTCGCGGCAGGAAAGAGCCCCCTCGCCGACGCGGTTTTCGGAGCGGCTGGCGAACACGTCACCGTCCGGGCGCTGCCAGCGAACCTCTTTGACGCTTTGCTACTCAACGGCTTCAGCGCGGAGGTGTGGCTGCAGCGCGGTGTCAGCCCCGCAGCTGCCCGCACCAACGCTGGGCTCACCCAATTGACGCCCGAGAAGACCAACGGCATCGGAGTTGTTCTCGGCGCGGGCAATATCACGTCCATTGCGCCGCTCGACGTGCTGTATGAGCTGTTCGCGCATAACCGGGTCGTCGCGCTCAAACTGAACCCCGTCACAGATCCGCTGCTCCCGGTCTTTAAGAAGATATTCGCCCCGCTGATTGAGGTCGGCGCTTTGCGCATCCTCACCGGCGGAGCGGATGTGGGAACTGAGCTTGTTCACCACGCTGACGTCGCCCACGTGCACATGACGGGCAGCGCCGCGACGCACGACGCGATCGTGTGGGGGACGGGTGACGAAGCTGCCGAGCGTAAGCGTGACGGGAACCCGAAGCTCGACAAGCCCATAACCAGTGAGCTCGGTGGGGTATCACCCACCATCGTCATGCCCGGACAATGGGACCGCGCCGACATGGAGTTCCAGGCCGAGCACATCGCCACGCAGCGTCTCCATAACGGTGGCTACAACTGTGTGGCCGCGCAGGCCATCATCGTGTCCGCTGACTGGGACCAGAAAGCCGAATTCCTCACCGCGCTGCAGAACGCGATGGGCAACGCTCCGGCCCGCCCCCCGTACTACCCGGGCAGCGACGATCGAATCGCCAAGGCGCGGGAAAGCTACCCCGACGCAGTGGGGCTCGGACCAGGCCAGGGGCGGCTGCTCGTCCGCAATCTCGTGCCCGGAGAATCTGAGGCGCTGCTGTCCACTGAGTACTTCGCTCCGGTGCTTGGTGTCCTTGAAATCCCCGGCACTGGAAAAGAATTCGCTCAGCTCGCCGCCAAGACCGCGAACGAGCATCTCGCCGGGACGCTCGGCGCGAACATCGTCGCCCACCCGTCGACCATCAAGGAGCTCGGTGAAGACTTCGACCAGCTCATCGAAGATCTGCGCTACGGCACGGTGGCGGTCAATGCCTGGACCGGTGTCGGTTTCCTGACACCCACCGCAAGCTGGGGCGCGTTCCCCGGCCACACCGTTGACGATGTGCAAAGCGGAATCGGCGTCGTCCACAACGCCTGGCTCATCGACCGCGTCGAGCGGACCGTCGTCCGCGGACCATTCCGGCCGTCACCGCGCTCAGTGCTCCACCGCGAATGGGCGATCTCACCGAAACCGCCATGGTTCGTCGGCAACAAAACGGCAGCGGAAACCGGGAAGCTGCTCACTGGCTTTGCCGCGGATCCGCGCTGGACCCGTCTGCCCCAGATTTTCGCGTCCGCCCTGCGCGGCTGACCCACGATTCGGAGAAACACACATGCACAAGCACAACGCCGACTACGTGGTTGTCGGAACGGGGTCGTCCGGCGCCGCACTGGCGGCACGGCTCAGCGAAAAGTCCGGCAACACGGTGATCGCGCTCGAAGCTGGCCCTGTCGACAAAAACCAGTACGCACACATCCCCGCCGCGTTCTCGAAACTGTTCCAGACCGAGCTCGACTGGAACTATCTGACCACTCCGCAACCCGAGCTTGGGGACCGTCAGGTATTCTATCCGCGCGGCAAAATGCTCGGTGGCTCGTCGTCGATGAACGCGATGATGTGGGTGCGCGGATACGCAGCCGACTACGACGATTGGGCGCAGGCCGCCGGTGCCGAATGGTCGTTCGCCAGCGTCGCTAAGTACTTCGCCAGGATCGAATCCGTGGAAGGTGCGCGCGAGGCTGACGAAGGCCGCGACGGTCCGTTGCACGTGTCGCGGCAGCGAAACGTAAGCCGCTGGACGACCGATTTCTTGCGGTCCGCCGAGAACGCTGGCTTCAAACGCGAACGGGCCAACACACCGCAGCCTGAGGGCTTCACTGAGACGATGGTCAACCAGTGGCGCGGCGCGCGTTTCAGCACCGCGGACGCGTATCTGAAGCCCGCGCGCAAGCGTTCGAACCTCAGCGTGATCACCGGCGCCCACGCCACTCGCGTCGTTTTTGACGGCACCCGCGCGACCGGCGTCGAATACCAGAAAGACGGCGCCACCCACGTCATCACCGCCAGCAAGGAAGTCATCCTGTCGGGCGGAGCGATCAACACCCCGCAGTTGCTGATGCTGTCGGGGATCGGTGACGAGCAACAGCTGCGGGAGCACGGCATTCCGGTGGTGCATCACCTTCCCGGTGTGGGCCAGAATCTCCTCGACCATCTTGTTTCGCTGATCGGCTTCGCGGTCGACACAGGCACCCTTTTCGACGCGGAGAAACCGCTGCAGCTCATCAATTACCTTGCGCGGCGCCGCGGCATGCTCACATCCAACGTGGGTGAAGCGTACGGGTTCGTCCGCAGCAACCCCGATCTCGAACTCCCGGACATCGAGATCATCTTCGGAGCCGCCCCGTTCTACGATGAAGGCATCGGTGTCCCAGCGGGCCACGGCATTGGCCTCGGACCTATCCTGCTCAAGCCACGGAGTACAGGCACCGTGACGTTGCGTTCCGCTGATCCGACCGCGAAAGCTGTCGTCGACCCGAAATACCTTTCCGACGCTGATGGCGCCGACCGGGCAGCGATCATGGAAGGCCTGCGCATAGCGCACCGGATCGCGACAGCGCAGCCGCTCGGCGGGAAAATTGGGAAGTTCCTGCAGCCCAAGCGTGAGAAAGACACGATCGAGGAAACCCTCGAGGAAGCTCTCACCTGGTACAGCCACACCCTGTATCACCCGACCTCAACGTGCCGGATGGGCACCGGTAAGGAAAGCGTCGTCACCCCCGAACTGAAAGTGCGTGGCGTCGAGGGACTCCGCGTGGCGGACGCATCGGTGATGCCGACGATCATTCGCGGCCACACGCACGCTCCGTGCGTCGTGATCGGCGAGAAGGCAGCGGATCTCCTGCACGCCGCGAACCGGTGACGAGGTTGTCAGGTCTCCGCATCCAGTGAAGGATGGGCGGAGCGTGAACTCGCGGCATTACCAAGAAAGGTTGCAACGTGGCATCTCTCGAATCGAAGACGATCATCATGTCGGGCGGCTCGCGCGGCATCGGGCTAGCTATCGCTGTCCGTGCTGCGCGGGACGGCGCGAACGTGGCGATCGTCGCGAAGACCGATCAGCCGCATCCCAGACTCCCCGGCACGATCCACACGGCTGCCGAGGAGATCGAGGCGGCTGGCGGCAAGGCACTGCCGATTCTCGGGGATGTGCGCTCTGATGAGTCAGTCGCTGAGGCGGTGCAGAAGACCGTCGACACATTCGGCGGCATCGACATCGTGGTCAACAATGCCAGTGCGATCGATTTGTCCAACACGACTGACCTGGCGATGAAGAAGTACGACCTGATGCAGGACATCAACTGCCGCGGATCATTTCTGCTGTCGAAGATGTCACTGCCGCACCTGCGGGAATCGGCGAAAGCGGGTCGGAACCCGCACATCCTGACACTGTCGCCGCCGCTGAACCTCGACCCCAAGTGGGCGGGTGCCCACCTGGGTTACACGATCGCGAAGTACGGGATGTCGCTGACGACGCTCGGGCTTGCCGAAGAACTGAAAAACGATGGTATCGCGGTGAATTCGCTGTGGCCGCGCACCACCATCGCGACGGCCGCGGTGAAGAACATTCTCGGTGGTTCCGAGATGGTGGACAACTCGCGAACCCCTGAGATCGTCTCGGACTCGGCGTATTACGTCCTCACATCGACGGGCGCATCCGGTAACTTCTACATCGATGATGAGGTGCTCGCCGACAACGGCATCACCGACCTTGAGAAGTACCGTGTGACACCTGGCGATGGGCCGCTGATGCCGGACATTTTCCTCGACTAGGAAACCTCCAGAATCCACCTACAGGAGTCAACCACAACCCCCGTTTTACGCGGGTTTCCGTTGACCTCCGTAGGTGGATTCGTGGTAGCGGTGGTCCACCCACCAGCGTGGCGGCAGAATGATGCCCGACGGGTCTGCGCTTGGCCAATCCGCCGCCTCGGGTTCCACCGGCCCCAGCACCGGATCATGCTTCCACCAGCGAATCGGCTCATCCCGGACCGGGTTGTCCGCAAGCAACCGCGCGAACCTCTTAGTCAGCTCGTCGATATTGTTGAACGCACGGGCCCAGCCGTAGCGGCACAAGTCGAGGCCGAGACGCCGCAGTACCCATTCCCGCTCTTGCTGATTAGCCACAATGAGCGCCGCATCGGCGCGACTGTTGTACTTGACCGCACCGTCCGCCTCAAACCCGGCCCAATGCCACGGCCAGAGGCCATCGACCCGGAACAACGGCCTGCCGTCACCGACCCAGGCGTTGGGGATTGGCAGCGGGAGGCCGCCCGCGTACGCAGCGAAACGGCCGAGCGATTCGAGTGGCGATTCCGCGAGTGGCGTCGCGTAGTCGCCAACAAAGCGGGCGCGCGCAACCCCGGTGCGCCCCTTGAAATCTGGCAGCGTAGTGCGCACGTTCGCGCCCCGCCGCAGCGCGTTATCCCCAACGGCAAGCGCGATCGGCAATGAAGCGGTGAGCGCGATTGTGCTTGTCGTGTATCCGGCCCCGGTAGCGGGGATTCCGTTGTAGTCACGCAAATGCCGGTCGGGGACACGTTCGCGGCGCGTGCGCCCGAAGCGCCCGCGCTGCGCGCCGCGTGGCTTCGGTTTCGGGTGAACTGCCTCAGGCAATTGTGGTGGCCGGCCGAGTAACGGCAGCCCGTTGAGCGTGGCTGCTGACCAGCCCGCGAGGTAAGTGCCGCTGCCACAAGATAATTGGTAGGCGTGCGACGCTAGCGCGTATTGATCCCACTCGCCGAGTTCTGCCCAGAAACCAGGGGCGGTGTACTGGCCGTGCGCGAGCTTGAGGAGCAGGCCCTCCCGGTGCAGAACGTGCAGCTGCTGACGCGCATGCGGCCCGTCAGCGCTGACTAAACCGTTGCCCGCTGAGATTGCCGCTTGGATTGACTGTGGAAGCTGGGTCCTTCGAGGGCGTGCCATGTGGAGACAGCTTGGTGACCCGCGCCCTGTTTGCGAAATTCTTCTTCGCGCGCCCTGTTGATAACTCCAACCTGTGGATAACCTGCCGCGCCCCCACCTGCCGAATTTATCTACGGACGTCAGCCAAAACTGGCCCATTTGGCCCGTTCTCGTTGACGCCTGTAGATGGATTCGGGGAAGGCGAAAACAACCCTAGGGTGGGTAGCACTGACGTGACGACGGGCACATTCTTGTGCCCATGGCATTCGATGAACTCAAGAAAAAACAAAGCGTCATGTGGGGCACTGGGCCATATGAAAGGCTGCCCCAGCACTACGAACCACTGCTTGATCACCTCGCTGACGCGATCTCCGTGCAGCCCGGTGAGCGAGTGCTCGACGTCGCCACCGGCACCGGCGCACTGGCCTCACGGCTGGCACGCCGGGGCGCGAAGGTCACCGGTATCGATCTAGCGCCTGCGCTCATAGACACCGCGAAACGCCTGGCGGACGAAGAGGACCTCACCATCGAGTATGAGGTTGGCGATGCAGAGAACCTCCCGTACCCGGACGGCTCGTTCGATGTCGTCGTGTCCAATGTGGGGGCAATCTTCGCGCCGGACCATGAGGCTGTCGCCCGGGAGCTTGCGCGTGTCACCCGCAGCGGTGGACGTTTAGGCATGGGCAACTGGAGCCCCGACGGTGGCGTCGTCGACATGTTCAAAGTGATGGCGAAATACATGCCGCCGCCACCTGCGGGTGCGGGATCTGCATTCGCGTGGGGTGCGCGTAACTACGCCGAGAAGATGCTCGGTGACGCGTTCGACTTGCGATTCGAGGAGGGGGATGCTCCGCAGACCGGTACCTCGGGTGAAGAGGTGTGGGAACTCTTTTCGACCGTATACGGCCCGACGCGGACGCTCGCTGCCGCGCTCGACGACGAGCGGCGGGAGCAGCTGCACAGCGATTTCGCCGGCTTCTTCGAGGGATACCGCACACCCGAGGGGATCCACCAGCCCCGGGGGTACCTGATCGTACTCGGCACCAGACGCTGACCTGCCGTCGCCCAACCACCAAATCCGACTACGGAGGTCAGTCATAACGTCCGATTTCGGGCCGTTTTAACTGACTTCCGTAGATGGATCCGAGGGCAGGGAACCTGGGGAACCAGGGGCAGCAGGGGCAGGCAGGGCGCCGAGGATCAGGGACAGGCCGAACTCGAACTCGTCCGACGGGTTGTATCCCGGCTGCAGGGCTTGCTCGGTGATGGCTTCGGCGAGGTGCGGGTACGTCCCGCCGGGCAGGCCCTCCAGTATATCGCTGGCGACGTCTTCGAGTTCGGACCGATCCGTGAACGGCAGGCTGAGTTCCTGAATCACAAATCCGTAGAGGTAGCTATCCATCACAGACATCGCGTGAACGGCCATCGCGACCGAGAACCCGCCGCCGCGCAGAGCGCCGAGGACTGCGTCGTGGTGGCGCAGTGTGGCTGGGCCAGGCTGGCTGCGGGAGTCCATGAGGCTCACGGCCCAGGGGTGACGTAAGAGCGCGGCGCGAGCTGATTCGGCTCGGGCGCGCATCGCCGTTTCCCAGTTCGCGCCGAGGGCTGGGAGTTCGATTTCGCTGAAGACCGTGTCGACCATCCC
Source organism: Hoyosella sp. YIM 151337 (assembly GCF_026041215.1). Lineage (GTDB taxonomy): Bacteria > Actinomycetota > Actinomycetes > Mycobacteriales > Mycobacteriaceae > Hoyosella. Next base: position 13,166 of record NZ_JAPEIQ010000028.1, on the reverse strand, counting down.
ATCGAGAAGGTCGTCCCGGTTCTTCACGTGGTTGTACAGCGACATCGCCTCGACACCAAGCTGATTCGCGACGGCACGCATAGTCACACCCGGCGCACCTTTTTCGTCGGCGAGCGCTACGGCAGTGGTGACTATCCGTTCCCGGCTGAGCGGCTGCCGGTCCCTCTGCTGAGCGCTGGTGTCACGCTTCGGCATCACCGCGTCTCCTCACGTCCATTGCGGTACTTACGTTGTAAGTGTAGCGTGACTTACAACGTAAGTAAGAGGAAAGGCGCGTCATGAGTATCAAGAAAGTCTGCATAGTCGGTGCGTCCGGCAAACTAGGCCGCTACATGGTGCGGCATGCCCTAGAACGCGGCTACGAGGTTGTTGGGGTATGCCGCGAACGCAGCGTCCCCAAGCTCGCTGAGTTCGCTGACCGCATCACAATCATCCCCGGTGCCACCAATGACAGAGAAGTCATCCGGAAAGCAGTCGACGGCTGCGACGGTGTCCTCGCCGTCCTTGTTCCCTGGGGTGTGCGGCAGTACTCATCCGGAACCGCACAAGCGGTCCTCGACTTCGCAGAACCTGATGCGCGGCTAGTCTTCTCGTGTGGCTGGCACATCAGCCGCGACGGGCAGGATCAGTACTCCTGGAAGTTCCGGGCCGCTGTCCGCGTCGTCACTGTTCTGGCCCGCCTCGTGCGTGCCGTCGAGATTGACGATCAGGTCGAGGCATGCCGCCGGATATTCGCCAGCGACCGCAAATGGACCGTTGTGCGGGGCAGCGATCTCGAAGAAGGCGAATCGCAGGGGCTGCCCGTCTGGAGCCGCCACGTCGGTGACCCCATACTCGGCAGCAATCTGACCCGACGCGTCGATTTCGCGCTGTTCATGGTTGCGGCCCTCGCCGACGACACGCTCATCCACGAAGCGCCGGCCATTGTCGGGCGGTGCACGCCCAGTGCGCGGGCGCATGCAGCCATTGCGGGGACCGCAGAAAATCGTTAGACGGCAAGGCGTGCGAATCGTAAAGTTGCCCGTAAGTTCGACAATTGAGGGGAGGCGCGATGAGTCCGGAATCTCGCCGCATCGCCGGTATTCTTCTCATATTGCTGCCGACAGTTGTCTTCGGCGGCGCAAGTATCCTCACCATGCTTGTGGGGGATTCGGATTACATGGCGAACCCGCTGCGTCAAGATCTGTGGCGGGCGGGTCACGCGCACGCGGGTGTACTGCTGATCTTGTCGCTCGTCACGCTCCGGTACGTCGACGAAGCCGCACTCTCCCCGAAGGCGAAAGCATTTGCCCGCCATGCGATTCCCGCATCGGCGATTCTCCTGCCGGTGGCATTCTTCCTCTCCGTCCCCGGGCCCGGAGACACCACGCCGAACGCGCTGATCAACCTTGCGTACGTGGGTGCCGTGCTGCTGACGGCGGGACTATTGACGCTCGGTGTGGGGCTGCTGCGGGGGCGGGCACGCGTCGAATCGCATTGAGCATTTTCGGACAAGCCGAGGTGCCGCGACATGTGAAATATTCGCTTCACGCGATGAGTTTTATCGGGTAGCACAGTCATATAAAACTGAGCGCGCCACACGGGCGGGCATGAATAGGGGAACGCAATGACAGGGTCAGAACTGTCACCACCTGCGCCGGCGATCGAAACCCGCGGGCTGATCAAACGGTTCGGGGACACGGTCGCGGTCAACGGCGTCGATCTCGTGGTTCCGCGCGGCGGTGTCTACGGGGTGCTAGGACCAAACGGGGCAGGAAAGACAACAACGATCCGCATGCTGGCAACCCTGCTTCCCATCGACGGGGGCAGCGCGTCAGTGCTCGGGCATGACGTGGCCTCCGAACCTGAAATGGTGCGGCAAAAAGTCGCGATGACCGGGCAGTTCGCGTCCCTCGACGAAGACCTCACCGGGATGGAAAACCTGAACCTGCTCGCCAGGCTCTACGGTTACTCACGGTCGGCGGCGCGAGCCAGAGCCATGCAGCTACTCGACGCGTTCGGCTTGACAGACGCCGCGAAACGCCAGGTCAAGCACTTCTCGGGTGGCATGCGGCGCAGGCTCGACATCGCGGCGAGCATCATCGTCACCCCCGAACTGATCTTCCTGGACGAGCCGACAACCGGGCTTGACCCGCGCAGCCGCAACCACGTGTGGGAGATCGTGCGGGCGCTCGTCGCCGGCGGCACCACAGTGCTGCTCACCACCCAGTACCTCGACGAAGCCGACCAGCTCGCCGACCGCATCGCAGTGATCGACCACGGAAAAGTGATCGCCGAAGGCACCACCGGGCAATTGAAGGCGTCGGTCGGCTCAGGCGCACTGCACGTTCGGGTCTCCGAGCCAGCACAACGCGCGGACGCGGCGCAACTGCTCGACCGGGTACTCGGCGTCGAGATCGTGCTCGAATCTGACCCCGCAGCGCTGACAGCTCGCGTGAACGACCCCGCCACCGTCGGCGCGGCACTCCCAGCGCTGCACGACGCGGGAATATCCGTGACGACGTTCGCGCTCGGACAGCCCAGTCTGGACGAAGTTTTCCTCGCGCTCACCGGTAAACACGCCGAGCCGGAAACGAACGGCAGCAGCGAGACCAGCACTGCCGAGGAGGCACTCCGATGACCACCAGCACCGACTATTCGGCACCGGCAACACCCAAAGCGATTGCCGACGTACTGCACGCCCCGGGGCCGCGGCCCGCCCGCGCGGGAGCCGTCACCACATCGCTGACATTCGGGCACCGGGCACTGCTCAAAATCAAGCATGTGCCGGAACAGTTGTTCGACGTGACGATGTTCCCGATCATGTTCATCCTGATGTTCACGTACCTGTTCGGTGGTGCGCTCGCAGGCTCACCGCGCGAATATGTACAGTTCCTGCTGCCAGGCATCCTCGTGCAAACCGTCGTCATGATCACCATGTACACCGGGCTGACGATGAACAAAGACATCGAGAAAGGGGTGTTCGACCGGTTCCGGTCACTGCCGATCTGGCGACCCTCACCGCTGGTCGGTGCGCTGCTCGGCGACGTCGTGCGATACACCCTCGCGTCAATCATCGTGATGATCGTCGGATTGCTCATCGGATTCAGGCCCAGCGGGGGACTGATCGGAGTCGTGCTCTCCATTGTGGTGCTGCTTGTGTTCTCGTTCAGCCTGTCCTGGATCTGGACAATGCTCGCCATGATGATGCGCACCGAACAGGCAGTAATGGGTGTTTCCATGTTCATCCTGTTCCCGCTGACATTCGTGAGCAACATTTTCGTCGATCCAGAAACAATGCCAGGCTGGCTGCAGGCATTCGTGAATGTCAACCCGATCAGTCACCTCGTGACAGCGATTCGCGGTTTGATGGCGGGCTCATTCGAGCTCGGTGACCTCGCGGCCGTCGGAATTTGGTGCGCGATCTTCATCGTCATTTTCGGGCCGTTGTCGATGAGGCTATACAACCGCAAGAGCTGAACACACACGCGCAAATCCGGGGAGCCGTACAACGGTTCCCCGGATTTGTATTCGATTATGGTAGGTATGGATTGTGTTACGGGATGGCCACGAAATATCCATCCCGTCAAACAAAGGCTGATTCGTGCGGTAGACGAATCAGGCCGGCGGCATCAGTTGAGCGAGGAGGTCGGCCAGTGGGTCGTTACCGGGGCCGCCGGGGCGCTTCGCTGGATCCCAGGGGAAGATCGGCTGGTAGTACTGCTGGTCGACGTTCTCCCACATCCCGAGTTCGTCGTTCCATTCCTGGTTGAGATCGTAAGTGCCCTGCAGTACCTCAAGCAACGCCGCTTGGCCGACGTTATAGTCCCCAAGTCCAGACAAAAGATCGCCCGTACTCGAAGAGAGGGTGCCCAAAGCCTCCCAGTCGTCGAGGTCGCCGACGAGCGCTTCCAGTATTGATAAAAGCATGGTTCCACTCCTTGTGGTGCGTTTGGTAGGCGCGCGCAGTTCGCGCCCTGTAATTGAATTACCGAACACACGGCTAAAGCGTGAGGGCATCCTCATAACTTTGATCACGTCGTTACCTGACGGTGCTAATATTGCGACAATTGCAAACGATGCATGATTCGCTCTGCGACCTCGCGAAATGCATACTTTGGTTTCCCAAATATTGCCCGAAAATGTCTGCTTTCGGAAGTTTTCGCGTCGACATGGTAACGATTTACCGCAATTCTGCAAGCGACCGGCATCCATGACTATAGGCGCGCAACCTAAATCGACTATTCTCGCCGTTCGCCCGGTCGTGCAGGGAAAACGTTGCTAGCCTCATCGCATTCTTCGATTTTCTGAGTGTGGAACAACCGTCAAATCAGCACCGCGAACCCAGGTACGGCACGGCATTCATCACTCTTCTCTCTGCTGCGCCGAGCCATGCGGGTCCTCGGGGCTGCGGCGGTCGCGTTCCCTGCCGCAGCGTCCGTGTAGTTGCCTCCAGAGTGCACGCAAGCCGGTGGCCAGGTGACATGCGTGTACGGCACCGCCGGACAGTACGCGTTCGTGATCCCCGACGGGTCGACACCCTCGAGGGCACCGTGATCGGCGGGCGCGGCCGAAGAACCATCAATGCGTTCTCCAGCCTCGGCGAGATCGTCGGAAAGCGCCCTCAGTGGGTCACCGGCACCCTTTATGTCCTGGTTGCTGGCAACGGCTCGGACGGTGCGGGCGGGCTCAATGGGGCAAGTTCCGGCGTCGGCGGCTCGTCGCTGGGAGACATCACGGGCCTCGCGTCGGCTAGTGACACACCCAGCATCACGATCGTCTACAGCGCACCGGAGGTGCCTCCGGTTGACCCGGGCTGCACCGGATTCCTCTGCCTCGACTTCGGCAGTCTTGCCCCGCTGAGCTAGACGCGCCTGGGTGCACGCACGTTCCTGTTGAGAAAAAACAACCCCCAGTGAACGTTTGGTTGAAAACACTTCGTTGACAACATGTCGTTCCTAATTGACGATGGCAGTTATGGAACGCGACGACCTGAACACACCTGACGCTGGCCGGGCGCGCGCGGAACGCGAGTACACGTGCTTGTTCAGGATTGCTGAGCGGCATGCGGATTCGGAAAGCCGCCGCGCGCGGAGCAGCAACCAGCACCTGGTTGAACCACATGAGGCGGTGCGACTCGTGGCTGGTCTTGCCGGAGGTTCGCTAGTGCCAGATGGCGACGAGCCGGATGTTGATGAAGAAGACGTCATGGCTGCGCTCACGCTCATGCCGAAAGTGCGCGCGGATCTCGATCAACTGGAGGCAATGCTGCTTCTGGCGGGGCGGCAACGCGATATGACGTGGCAGCGAATCGCGTACGGCCTCGGCCTGGGCAGTGCACAGGCGGCGCGTCAGCGGTACGAGCGTTTGACTCAGCGCACGACCTGAAAGTTCCGGCAACTGGGGATGTGAAGCGGCCCCGCCGTCCAGGCCGCATTGCTTCGAACGGCGGGGCCTACGGGAAGCCTAATGCGACAACCTGAAACAAAGGAACGTAAGGTCAATCACATATCAGTAAACGTTGTGTCGTTCGTCATATCGCTGCTTCCCGCAAACTAACGCCGTACCGGCCGTGCACAAGCACCGATCGCCGCCGTCGCGACGGCCAGAACAATTGCCGCGGTGACGGCTTGGCTACGACTCGCGCCCGCGTTGCCCGCCGCAGGCGGCGGTGTCACCGTAGCGCTCGTCCCAATGAACGACGGTGCCGGCTCGGGCGCGGACGGGTCCGCCTCAGCCCAGTGGTAGCTCGAACCGCCCTCACACCGCTGATGCGTGGGAAACAGGAAAACATCACCAGGCTGGCCGGTGATGTGCGCGGTGAGCACAAACTCGGCACGGTCACCGTCCGCGATGGGCGGGCCGGTCCAGCTGATGACATCGCCGTGAATGTGCGCGCGCCAACCGTCAGGTTCTTCCGTCGCACGGGCTTCGACGCCGGGCGGCACCGTCAGTTCGAGCTCCACCGTCGGGTCGCCCTCGCACCCGTGCTCGAACGCCAACACCACAGACGTCTCACTGCCTCCTGCGGGTTCCACCCGGTCAACAAGCACATGTGCGGCCGCTGGTGCTGCCGCGACTGAGCCACTGATCGCAACGATGGCCGCCACGGTGGCGCCGCGCCGGATCGATCGCGTCATTCCGTCACCTCCACGCTGAGCGTCGCAACGGGATTGTCGAAGCGGGATAGGCGGGCACTCACCGAAATCTCCCATTCACCGGGCAGCGGCAGGTCGAGCGCAGCCTCGTAGCGTCCCGGCCCCGTCTGCGTTACGGCAGGGGAGAGCGGCCCGATACCCGGATCAGGCATGAACACTCGCAGATCGGGTTCGCTGACCGCATCGATAGGGTTCCCGTCCACGTCGCGGAGTGTGAACTCGAGCGCGTTGGTTCCCACACGCAGCGGCGACACGTGGGCGTCAAGTGTGGCCGCACCGATTTCCACCGAATACTGCCCCGTCTCGTCACGCGGCACCGCCGTGGGGCTTTGCGAGACGAGAAACGCGGTGATCGACGCGGCGACAAGCAGCACCACCGCTTCAGCCCCCACGATCCGGCGCAACTGCCGCAGAGAGCCCGGCTCCGAACCCACTATCGGCACGAGTTTCCAGCGATTCCACGCGGCAAGCAGGACCACGACAGCGACCGCGCCGACCTTCAGCAGTAACGTGAGGCCGTACCGCGTGCCGGTCAGCCCCTGCAGCGAATCCAGGATCAGCCATGCCATGACAATTCCCGTCACGGCTGAAGCCGCCAGAACAAGCGCCGCGATGCTGGAGAAGCGCACCACAGCCGCAGCAGCACCGCCCTCAGCTGTCCGCAGCACGAACACAAGACCGATAACTCCGCCCAGCCACAGTGCGGCAGCCGTGACGTGCACCGCGTCGCTCGTCAGCAACACCAGTGGCGGCCCGAATGTCCGCGTATGCCCGGTGAGCAACAGCGAACCGAGCGCAAGACCGGCGCCGCCGCACGCCACTGCCGCGGGCGCCCTGCCGGAGCCCTTGCTCGTTGCCGTGACCGCTGCCGCGAGACCGGCGATCCCCAGCATGGCCCCCAACGCGGCCGCGGAGAACGAGCCACCTGCGTAGAAGCTGTCCCGCACCGCGTCCCAGGTGACGACTGAAGAGAGCGCCAGCCCGTTCTGCCACACGTACACGGCAGGCACATAGGCGAGCATGCCGAGCATCGCTGCGACAGCCGACCAGCGCATGATCCGCACCCCGCCCCGCGTCAGCGCGGTCACCAGAAAATGAAAGAACACGAGCCCAGCCGTCGTGAGACCCCCGAGGTACACCACAGCTTGCGTACCCACCGTGAGCGCTTCGGTGCCGGGTGCCGCGGCTGGCGGCGCCACGTCAGCCACGGTGTCGCTCGGTGCGCCGACGCTGAATGTGAACGCGCCGCTGACGGGGTGGCTATCCGCCGAGATGACACGCCAGTTGACGATGTACGTGCCGTCGTCGAGGTCGCCGTCGAACGTGACCTGTACCGTCGCGTCGACCGACCGGGCGTCACTGGGGACGGGTGCGCCAGCGGCATCCAGAACATTCACCCCCTCAGCGGGGAGGGTGATGTTCTCGTTGAACGTGAGTGTCACTATCTCCGGCGTCGAGTCGAGTATGTCGCCGTCACCAGGATCGGTACCAAGTAAGACTGCGTGCGCCACAGCCGGGGGCGCTGCGAACAACAGTGCTGCGACAGTCAGCAGCAGTACCCCGGCGGCGGCCTTCACAACCCCGGACACGGCCCGCGAACGGGACTGCATCACGGGCACCACCTTAGGTGCGGCGGGTGCGGGCGAGTGCTGCGCCGCCGAGGACGACCGCGACCACAGAAAGCCCCAGTGCCGCGATCGAGACCCCGGACACACCTGACGCGTCGTCGGCCGCGGCGGTGACATCGGAGTCGTCATCAGCCGCAGCGGCGGTCAGCGTCACCTGCGGTGCGGGGTAGTCGAAATCGTCGGCGTCCTGGCCGTCGGCGGCAATCTGCGTCCACGCAGTCTCGCCTTCCTCGCACGTCTGGATCGATGGGAAATACAGGGTGTCGCCGGGGGCGTCAGGAAGCCGCACGGACAGTTCGAACGTGTCACGCAGATCGTCGGGGAGCGGCGTGTTCGCGGTGTACACGACCTCAGCGACACGTTCGGTGCGCTGGCCGCCGTGGCCGTCATCGACGGGCGGATCGAGAGGCTCCATGACCTTCTCGACGTCCCAGTTGGGATTGACGGTGGGCGTCACGTTGCTGAAGACCTCAGGGATCTGGATCGCAACGGACGTCGTCGCTGAGCCATCGCAGCCGTGCGGAACCCCAACCGTGAGGACGGCGTACCGGCCAGCCTCGGTGGTGTTCGCGGAAACGGTGACGTGCGCGGCAGCGGTTGCCGGTGCGGCGAACGCGAGAGCTGCGGCAGCGGTGCCAGCGGCAGCGACGCGGGCAAGGGCAGAGGATTTCACAGGTGTTGCCTTTCGGGATGCAAGGATGCGCTGCGTGAATGTTCACGAAGCGCGCAGAGACGCCCGTTGCGAAAAGCAGCGGACGTGACGTGTCAGGCGAACACGAGTGGTGGACCCCGCCGGGTCGCGCGACTGACTTGCTCAGTGAGCTGGCGCAGGTCCAGCGGGCGGTACACAACATCGGGCGCCGCCGGTCCCGAATGCGGCGCGGGCAATACGAGGCAGAACAGCCACAGCCGAGTCAGCCACGACCACAAGGCGCTCACGAGCCGATCGCCATGCGCAACGATGGCCGCGCACAGCACGGTCGCGAGCGCGTGGGCGGCGATCATGGCTGGCGAGACAGTCGCCGTAGCGGCGTGTGCCAGTTCGTGACCGGGCGCCGCGGTCAACTCGAAAAAGCCGTGGAAACCCGCTTGTGCGGTGCCGAACAGCATCGCCGCGCGGCCAAACGTCAGCTGCGCACGCGACAGCCCGTACGCGCCGGCCGCGGTAAGAACGACGAGGAGTGTGACCGCGAGCAGACTGGACGAATGTCCCCCAGCTGCGCTGTGAAGTACCAGTGACAGCACGACGGTGACCGACGCGAGCACGATTGCCCGCACCGCACACACAAAGCTGTCGGGCGCCGCCACGCGAACAGCGTACGTCACCGCGGGGATGAAACGGGCATCACCCTCAGTCGCGCAGCGCCCTGCGAATCGCCATCTCCACCGGGATGTACGCCCCGTCCGGGCGGTCAAGCGAAAACGGCACCGTCGGTTCGAGACCAGGCTGAGCGAGGAAGCGCGGCGTCGAACCACGATGCTGCTGCCCCGCGTGCACCACGAACGGGTGGCAGAGATACACGGTCCCTGCGGGACCCGTCGCCGCAACCTCGGGCCGGCCGTCGCTGACGCTGACATCGAGGCCGAAACCGAGCCCCTCGTCACCTGCAGGTGCGAGCAAACGCGCGATATCCAGATGCGAACCCGCCCGGATTCGTGTCGGAGCGTCGTCCTCGCTCACATCAGAGAACAGGAACAGCATGAGTAGCGCGCGGCCGCGGGAGGTCACGTTCACCCGCCAGTCTGAGAAATCCTCGGGGCCAGAGTTGGGCCCCGGGAAGCTGGCATCAACATGCCATCCGGTGTCACCGGGGTCCTCAGCCGACGGAAACCGCACCACAAAGGTGCCCAGCGCGTCGCGGCGCGCCCACCGGCCCGCCCCCACAAGCTGGTCATACGCCCGGTGCAAAATCGGTGTGTTCGCGGCCTCACGGAAAGGCTTCTGCCAGTACACCCACAGGCGCACCACTGGGTCGGTCCAGGTGGCTGGGTGGCGCGGGTCAGCATCGATGTCGCGCCACATGCGTGCCCGCGCTTGCGTTGCCAGCCGCCTCGGGAAGGCGTTGTCGATGCGAAGGTAACCGTCGGTGATGAACTGTTCGATCTGTGCGTCACTCAGCCCGTGAGACGTATCCGCCATCGTTACAAGCCTTTTCATTCTCGTCGTCGGTAATGCGGTATCACGGTAGGACGCGCCGACTACGCGGCGCCACCGATTTTTCGGCTAACTGCCCGGAAACACCAGGGTGAGTGCCGCATCGAGTTCGGCGATGGCGTGGGTGCTCGCGTCTGGTTCCCGGCTGGTGACCGTTTGGAGGGTTGCGCCGTCTGCGACGGAGAGGAGGGTGCGCGCAAGTGTGTCCGCGGGGACGTGCGTGATGGCGTCGCCGGATTGTTGTGCGAGTTCAATCAGCTGCGTCAGGATCGAACGCAACTGCGCGAGCCCGTAGTGGTAGACGCGTGCGAGTTCGGGGGTGACGATCGCGCGTGCGGCGAACGCGATGAACATGCGCGTCTCGGTGCTGCGCAGGCCGTCGAGGGGGAGCAGCTCGAGGATAAGCCTGCGGATAATGTCACGAGGCGTGCCCGACTGATCCATCGCACGGATACGTGCGCCGAGGGTGTCCGCGTACCGCTGGAACGCAGCGAGGAGCAGGGCGTCTTTGCTGCGGAAGTAGTGCTGGACAGCCCCGATTGAGACGCCGGCAGCCGCGGCGACCTCACGAACACTGACGTGGTCGAGCCCCCGTTCAGCGGCAATCTGCATGACCACATCCGCAAGCTGTGTGCGCCTGTCCACCATTGCCAGCCTAGCCCATACGACTGTATGGTAGGCATCGGGTCGACCAATACAGTCGTATGGGGGAATTATGACGCGCGCGGGCCGTTCGGCGGGGGCTTCGACACTTCAGCCGGCCACACAGCGGAATCCACTGCTTGACGTTGTGCGCGGTGTTGCCATTCTGGGCACGCTGGCCACGAACATCTGGATCTTCGCCAACCCGGCAGGGATCATCGGTTTCCTCGAACAGCCGATGATCACGCCGCACGACGTCTCGACCTGGGCGGAAGGAATTTTCCGGGTACTCGCGAATGGTAAGTTCCTCGCGCTCCTCACGATTCTTTTTGGCGTCGGTATCGAGCTGCAGCGGCGTTCGGCGGAAAAACGCGGCCAGCGCTGGCCCGGCCGTTACCTCTGGCGGGCGGCCATTCTCCTGGCAGACGGAATTCTGCACTTCATCCTGGTCGTCGAGTTCGACATCCTGATGGGGTACGCCGTCACGTCGATGATCGTGGCCTACCTCGTCCTCACCAGTGAACGGGCGCAGCGGCGCTGGACTATCGCAATGGGCGCCCTGCACGTCGTCCTTGTCACGCTCGTGACGCTGATACTTTTCGCCGAACCGCTCGGGGCCGCAAACCCGGACGCGCTCGCGGAAGGTACCCGGCTTTACGCCGAGGGGACCTGGTGGGACCAGGTGCTCTTTCGTCTCGACAACGCGGCCGCGCTTCGGGCCGAAGCGGTGTTCATCCTCCCGTACGGCGTCATGCTGTTTCTGCTCGGCGCAGCACTGTATCGCGCGGGGGCGTTCGGGGCGGATGACCGTGGCCGGCAGCTCCGCCGCCGGATGCTGATAGCCGGCGGAATCGCGCTACCCATCAACATGGTGATAGGGCTCTCGGGCGAGCCGGCACTCCTTCTCGTGGATCGCTACCTCCTGCCGCCGTTCGTGGCCCTGTTGTACATCGCACTCACCGCAATCGTGGTCGACCGGCTGCGCGCGGGGTCACGGTTGCTGGCTGGCGTATCGAACGTCGGGCGCACAGCGCTGTCCTGCTACATCTTGCAGAACGTCCTCGGCTCAATCTTGTTCTATGGCTGGGGCTTCGGGCTTGCGTCCACGCTGCAGCCGTATGGCCCCTGGCCGGTGTTCGGCATTTACGCCGCGATGTGCGCTGGCCTCGCCGGGCTGAGCACGCTGTGGCTGCGCTACTTTCAGCAGGGGCCATTCGAAGCCATGTGGCGGTACGTGTATGAGTTTCCGTGGCGGGGTCAGGCTGAGCGCACCAACCGGTCGTGACGCTGGAACGTGCGGTCGCCCTGCAGCTGCGCCATCGAATGATTGTTCATTGTCTTGCGCACTCGGTGCCCGAGTGCCTCCTGTATCCGCGTAGCGCCGGGTATGGCGCGGCGGGGGAGTTCGAGCAGCGTGTTGCCCGCTGCGGTCGCGAGGACGGCGGCCTGGAAGGCGCGGCTCTTCGGCAGTCCCAGGAAGTCAGCGTTGCTGTCGCCCAGCAGAATCCGGCTGTACGCCGTGATGTAACGAGTAAGCGCCCACACCGTTGCCCGGCCCGCACGGGTTGTCTCGTCGAACGAGTACACGGGGCCGATCGCGCGAATGAGCGCCTGCGCGAGCCGCTGGGAATCGGCATCCGGGCGGAACTCATAGTCCGCCTGGAGCCAGAAGAGCCGCCACGTGTCTTCCTCCGTCGCAGGCAGAAGCTCGGCGTCGACGCCCATCAGGTATCCGACGTAGCGCCAGAAGTGATAGATGGCGTCCTTCTCGCGCGCCGAGAAGTGCAGTCCCAGTGTTTGGCAGCCCAGCACATTCGCCATCGAGAAAAGGATCAGCGTCCCGGCTGTGAGCGACTGGTTGACGGGCTCATCCCACTCGTCATAATCCCAATCGTCGCGGCGCTTCATGCCAGCACGGACAAGCGCATGCATCAGCCGGACGCGCAGTATGCCCTTAAAGCCGCGCTCGAAGCGGCCGAGCGCGCCCAGAGTGGTGACGTCCACCCACCAGCCCGCGGTCTCGGTCAATCGCCGGGGTGCCATGTAGTCGAGATCGCCGGTGCCGACGAGGGTCTTGTCGGCGCGTGACGCCAGGTAGCCGCCCATCAGGGCGAGCGCGGGCAGCGCGAGGTTCATTCCCCAGAATCCGGTGCGGCCCGTGGCGCGAGCGGCGATGTCGAGTTTGTGGTGGTCGAGCCAATACGGCACAGCGTCGACCTGAGCGAAGAAATCGACTAGCTCTTGCGGCGCATCGGGCACACTGTCGATGCCGTGCTCCACGGCGGCTTCGAACATGCGGCGGCCTTCACCCGTGGGGAGGCGCCGGAACATCGCGACAACCCCATCGGCGAGAGGATCTCCCCGCTTCGTGAAACGCAGGTACGCCGCGCGTTGCTGCGGTGTCGGGCGGATGTCACCGGGCGCAAAAAGCTTGATGCCAACATTCAGCGGAAACTCGGTGAAAATCACCGGGTCGGGAAGCGGTTGTGTCATTCGAACTCCTCATTGAGCCGAAGTGGTGAATGCTGTCACCACATTTGTCTGGTGACAGTCTTCACCACTTGCTAGCGGGGTGCAAGCACTGCGGGTGTCCTCCGATTGGGG
>NZ_JAPEIQ010000027.1 GCF_026041215.1 Hoyosella sp. YIM 151337 | reverse complement strand
CCCACCCCAAAACAACATCGCCAGGCCCGGTGGGGTGCTCCCCGCGGATGCGGGGATGAGCCCAGCCGGACTGCGACGCGACCGAGATTCCGAACGTGCTCCCCGCGGATGCGGGGATGAGCCCGACTACATCGAACTCGTCGCCCCCACCCAGGAGTGCTCCCCGCGGATGCGGGGATGAGCCCGGCTTCCGGGACTCGCAGCGAGTTGAGGACGAGTGCTCCCCGCGGATGCGGGGATGAGCCCCCACCACGTTGAACCGCTTGAAGCACTCCCGGTGCTCCCCGCGGATGCGGGGATGAGCCCAAAACGCAGAACAACTCCGCGACACCGAAAACGTGCTCCCCGCGGATGCGGGGATGAGCCCCATGATGGTTCACCAATCACCGAACAACAGTTGTGCTCCCCGCGGATGCGGGGATGAGCCGTGCACGCTAGGCGTGTGTCCGCGCGTGTCCCAGTGCTCCCCGCGGATGCGGGGATGAGCCACGATCAACTGCAGGTGCACCGTGATCATCGTGGGTGCTCCCCGCGGATGCGGGGATGAGCCCCATGGGCCACGACCTCACCGCGCGGGTACAGCGTGCTCCCCGCGGATGCGGGGCTGAGCCACGATCAACTGCAGGTGCACCGTGATCATCGTGGGTGCTCCCCGCGGATGCGGGGAT
>NZ_JAPEIQ010000026.1 GCF_026041215.1 Hoyosella sp. YIM 151337 | reverse complement strand
AGGTGCACCGCGCGATTTACCAGTTGAGCCGGGGCACGATCGGGCTCCGGCGCCCGCGTCCGGACCGGTGGGGGATGATGTGCCTCACCACCACCGGTCGCCGTACCGGCACCGAGCGCCATGTGATTCTCGCCTACTTCGAAGACGGGCGGAATATCATCACAATGGCAATGAACGGATGGGCGGAGGGGGAGCCCGCGTGGTGGCTCAACGTGAAGACGAATCCAGATGCCATCGTCCACGTGCCTGGACGGCGCTGTGCTGTGCGAGCCCGCGCGGCGGCGGGCGAAGAGCGGGAACGGCTCTGGTCTAAGTGGCGGGAGGTCGGTGACGATGTTGACGCGTACGCGAAACTTCGGCCGACAGAGACGACAGTCGTTGTCCTGGAACCGCGCCCGGAATGAATTGCTGTGAGCAGTAGAGCGGCCCCACTATGCTCGTGACGGACCGGAAACGCCGACGCTAAGGCAGGGGGCTGACGTGGAGCTGCCATTCGACTCGCTGTACAGGCATGGATTCGCACGTGTCGCGGTGGCTGTTCCGCACCTTCGCGTGGCGGATCCCGATTACAACGCTGCGGAGACGCTGACTCTCGCTCGCGATGCCGCACGCGAGGGCGCGGTGCTGACGGTTTTCCCCGAACTTGGCCTGTCGAGCTACAGCGCTGACGATCTCTTCCACCAGGATGCTTTGCAAGCCGGTGTTGACGCGGCGTTGCAGCGGATCGTGGCAGCGAGCCGCGACATCGATACGGTGCTGATCGTGGGTGCGCCACTGCGGATTTCGCAGCGGTTGTTCAACTGTGCAGTGGTCATCGACCGCGGCAGGATTGCCGGGGCCGTCCCGAAAAGCTATTTGCCCAACTACCGCGAGTATTACGAGAAACGTCAGTTCGCGGCCGCGCGCGAAGCGCTGGAGAAAACGGTGACGATTGCTGGGCAGCCCGTGCCGTTCGGCAGCGACCTTCTGTTCGAGGCCCCGAATCTCGCCGGCTTCACCTTCGCAATCGAGGTGTGTGAAGATGCGTGGGTTCCCCTGCCGCCCGCGGGTTTCGCAGCGCTGGCGGGTGCGACAGTGCTCGTCAACCTTTCCGCGAGCAACGTGGTGATCGGCAAAGCCGACTACCGCAGGGAACTATGCGCGTCGCATTCCGCCCGCTACATTTCCGCCTATTTGTATTCCGCTGCGGGCCACGGCGAGTCGACGACAGACTTAGCCTGGGATGGGCAATCGTTGATCTACGAAAACGGAACGAAACTCGCCGAAGGGGCGCGATTCGCGGATAGCGGCCGTATGGTCACAGCGGATGTCGACCTGAATCGGCTTGCGGCGGACCGCATGCGAATGACGAGCTTCGGTGACAACGTCGCGGACCTGCACGACCGCGTGGAACGATTCCGCAGGATTCAGCTCGAACTTCCTGTCCCGCCGGATCCGGTGCCACTGCGCCGCGTCGTGGAGCGCTTTCCCTACGTGCCTGCTGACCCGGCGACGCGCAACGAGCGGTGCGAGGAAGTGCATCACATCCAGGTGGAGGGACTTTCGACCCGGCTCAAAGCCGCCGGGCTGGAGAAAGTCGTCATCGGCGTCTCGGGCGGACTGGATTCCACGCAAGCGCTCATTGTGTGCGCTAAGGCTATGGACCGCCTCGGCTTGCCCCGCTCGAACATTCTCGCGTACACGATGCCCGGCTTCGCGACGAGTGACCGCACGCTGCACGATGCCCGGCGGCTAATGGAGTCCATCGGCGTGACAGCGCACGAAATCGATATCCGGCCATCCGCTACACAGATGCTCCGGGATCTCGGCCACCCTGCCGCAGACGGGGCGAAGCAGTACGACGTCACATACGAGAACGTCCAGGCAGGGGAGCGGACGTCACATTTGTTCCGGCTCGCGAACATGCACGGCGCGATCGTTATCGGCACGGGCGATCTCAGTGAACTCGCGCTGGGCTGGTGCACCTACGGGGTGGGCGACCACATGTCGCACTACAGTGTCAACGCATCCGTTCCCAAAACGCTGATTAGATACCTCATCGCGTGGGAAGTAGAGACGAGCCAGCTCGGCGCGGCGCCGAACGAAGCACTTACCTCGATCCTCGACACGGAAATCTCACCGGAACTGGTTCCGAGCGATGCGGGATCGTCAGTGCCCGGCCAGAGTTCGGAAGCCACGATAGGCCCGTACGAATTGCAGGACTTCCATCTGTACTACACGCTGCGGTTCGGTTATCTGCCCAGCCGGATCGCCTACCTCGCGCAGCACGCGTGGGGTGACGTATCCGCGGGGCGCTGGCCGGACCTGATTCCGGAGAACAAACGCAACGCTTACGATCTCGCGGACATCAAGTCGTGGCTGGCGGTGTTCTTGCGGCGGTTCTTCCAGACGAGTCAGTTCAAACGCTCAGCGATTCCGAACGCGCCGAAAGTTGGTTCGGGAGGCTCACTCTCGCCGCGCGGCGATTGGCGGGCCCCGAGTGACTCGGTGGCTCGCGTGTGGCTCGATGAACTGGAGCGCAACGTTCCCGGGTGACATGGCGCCCACTAAGGTTCGCCTCATAACATGGCCGCGTGACCAAAACACGTGCACTTGTCATCAGCGGAGCCGGCGCGCTCATTATTGTCATCGCAGTCGTTGTCGCGGGGCCGTGGGTGTATGACCGTTTTGTTGTTGGCGATCAGCCGGAGGAACTCAGTTTGCCCGTGACCGATACAGATGCCAGCGGCGCGCGCGTGTCGCTCGACGGTGACTGGAGCGTGGCGGGCGAATCTATCGCTGGTTACCGGGTCGACGAGGTCCTGTGGGGGAGGGACGTCACGGTTGTGGGCCGCACCGGCGAGGTCGCTGGTTCCGCCTCGGTGTCTGGCGGCGTCCTCTCCGACGTAGCTGTGACGGTGGATATGGCCTCAGTTACGACCGACGATGAACGGCGCGACAACCAGTACCGCAATCGCATCATGGATACCGCGACGTATCCGGACTCGGCGTTCGTCCAAACCGTACCCGTCGAGATGCCCGCGGCTGAAAACAGCTTCACTGTGCCAGTTACTGGTGAACTCACGGTGCGGGGGGTCACGCGCACTGTCACCGTTGATCTGGATGTACAGCGGAATGGGGAGGCGGTGAACGTAGCCGGCGCTCTTCCGGTGGTTTTCTCTGACTTCAGCATTCCGGAGCCCAGTATCGCCGGAATTTCGGTGGATGACAACGGCGTGATCGAGTTCCTTCTCGAGCTGCAACCGGCCTAGCACGAGCTGTGAGGGGTTGGGCCCGGATCCGCTGCGCAGCGACGCTGGTGCGCACCAGATCCGGGCCCAGTCTCGGTTAGGCGGCGAGCTTCTGGGTGGTTTCCACGACCCGCACTGCCAGGTGTTCAAGAGCGGCTTCCGTGTCGCTATTGAGGTCATTGGTGTTGTCCGGGCCTGTTACATGGCTCGCGCCGTACGGGTTGCCGTCACCGAATTTGGTCTCATCGGTGTACCCGGGAGGAACGATTATCCCGCCGAAGTGCATCAGTGACGTGTACAGGTTGATCAGCGTGGTTTCCTGCCCGCCGTGCGTGGTTTTCGCCGACGTGAACCCGGCATACACCTTGTCCGCGAGCTTGCCATCGGCCCACAAGCCACCGAGCTGGTCGATGAAGGCCTGGAACTGGGACGCCGTCGCACCGAACCTGGTCGGAGATCCGAAGATCACCGCGTCGGCCCACACGATGTCATCGCCGGATGCCTCTGGCTGATCCTTCGTGGCCTCGTAGTTCTTTCTCCATGCCGGGTTTTCGGCGAAAACAGAAGGGTCAACGGTTTCCGCGATATGGCGGACCCGGACTTCAGCGCCTGCGTTCTCGGCTGCCTTGGCGACTCGGTGCGCCATCGTCGTCCCGTGTCCCGTTGCAGAGTAGTAGATTACAGCGACTTTCACGGGCTTCCTCCAAATCCTCGAGCACTTAGCGGTGTTCGTTCATGCGGTCAGGTCAACCGGTAAGGTTGACGCATGGTTCGGCCTTCGCTTGACAAGCATCACCCCGATGTCTTCACGTCGTACCTCAACACGGCGCGTACGGTGCGGAGTGCCGCTCGTGCCGCGGGGCTCGATCGGCGTCTCTTGGAATTGGTTAACCTGCGGGCGTCACAAATAAACGCCTGTGCGTATTGTCTTGATGTGCATGCCAAAGCGGCGCTTGACAACGGTGAAACCTACCGGCGGATAACGCTGCTCCCCGCATGGCGAGAGTCGAATCTGTTCGACGCACGCGAGAAAGCCGCCCTTGCGCTCACCGAGGCCGTCACGGTGATCACCGACGAGCGGGGACGTGACGAGGCCTTCGCCCGTGCCGCTGAGCACTTCACGAAAGATCAGATCTCCGCCCTGAACTGGACCGCGATCACGATCAACGCTTTCAATCGTGTGTCCGTACTCAGTCAGCACAAAGTGCGGCGCGAGGACTAGCGCTCACACCACCTCACGCACTCTCGGAACGATGTCCTCAGCGAAACCCCGCAGGGTTGCCTCATCGCCGGGGCCGCCGAAAATGAAGGTGTCCATGCGCTGGTCGGCAGCGAGGCCAGCGAGCAGGTCAATCCACTCGTCATGATCGAACTCCCCCCACACGTTGTATATCCGGCGGATCGTGGAGGGGTCCCTGCCCGCGCTGACGGCCGCGTCGTCGATCCTGCCGTGCATTTCGGGGAGCTTGTCAGGCGGAACGAAGCTCATCGACGGTACCCACCCGTCTGCGTGCGAACCGAGTAGCCGGAGCGCGCGCGGCCCGGTGACACCGAGCCAGATACCGATGTCGTGGGCTGGCGCAGGGCCAGGGTGTATCCCTCTCAGGCGGTAGATGTCTCCGTCGTACGAGACGGAGCGTTCGTCTGACCACATCAGGCGCAGGATGTCGATCGACTCCCGCAGCGCCTGGAGCGCCTTACCCGGAGAGCGGCGTTCGGCTCCCATCCCTTCGATAGCGTCCCAGAATGCGCCAGCGCCGAGGCCGAGTTCGACACGGCCACCTGTCAGGACGTCGAGCGATGCTGCGCTTTTCGCCAGAATCGCCGGTGGCCGGAGTGGCAGGCTCGCGACGTCAGGGAAAAACCGGATGCGCTGTGTGTGCGCGGCGAGATAACTGATCAGTGTCCACGTATCCAGAAAGCGGCGCTGATAAGGATGGTCCTGAATGCCGATGAGGTCGAAGCCGAGTTCGTCGAGCAGTTTCGCTGTCGAGAGCAGTGCGCGCGGATCATCCGCATCAGGAGCGAGGAAGTACCCAAACTGAACGTCCACGTTCACAACCTAGCCGCTGACCCTGTGACGGTGCAGTGGTTTGCCCTTTCACACAACTATGGGTGGCGCCGGATCGCACCGGCGCCACCACAGCCCCAGCAGCGGGTCAGTTGAGCGAGAAGGACGAGAGTGAACCGAAATCCAGCAGTTCCTCAGGGATGACGAGCGGTGGAGCGGGGATACCAATCGAATCTCCGCCGGTGTTCAGGTAGCGGTAGCTCGGTTCGAGCATGCGGATCTTCTGGACATACGGTTGTGTTTCCGTGGTGTACTTTCCGCCCGAAGGCATTCCGCCGGCACGCGTTACCGCACCAAGCCCGGCGTGGTATCCGGCGATCGCGAGATCGAGTGGGTGACCGCGTAGCCGCCCGGCATTCACACCCGCAGTGGTCTCCGCCAGCAGGTGACACATAAAACGACCCTGCGAGGTCACGGCGTCCGGAATGCTGAATGGGTCGGCTTTACCGTCGCCGTCTGCATCGACACCCCAGATCGCCCACGTGCTGGGAATAAACTGAGCTGGCCCCTGCGCATTGGACCGGCTAACGGCATTCTTCCGGAAGTCGCTTTCTGCATGAATCTGCGCGGCAAGAAGCGACGCGGTGATTCCGGAACATTGTTGTGCGGATTTCTGGAGCCACGGCACATATTCCGTGGGCGCAGTGTTGGCCGACGCTGGCGCAGTAAGCGCGAGCGCCGTCCCGAGCGCGACAATGAGGGAACCGATTACGGTCAGCATTCTTTTCATGGCAAGCAAAAGCATGACACGGTGAATGCGGTTTCGAATCGGTTTTGCGACGATTAGATAACAGAAGTTCTCCAGCGGTGTGTCTGGGTTGAGTGTCGCATGAGCGCTGCGCTAACGGGAATCGGGGCGAAAGTGGCCTCGAAAGACGTTGCCCGGGCGCCACCTTCGAAGCACCCGGGCACGCAAATTTGCAGCCGTGAAATTACATGACAAAACCGCATGTAAATGGGGAATTGCCAGAGGTAGTGGACGGTTAAACTGCCAGTGTTTCGACCACTTGCCACCGCACCGCAGTAACTCCCGGCTCCAGACTCAGCCGACTCACTGCGTTCTCAAGAAGCGCATCATTCCGGCCCTGCAAAACCAACAGCGCTTCCACTTGAACTCGTGCCGGTTTACCGGGGTCCTCGCGCGGAATATCTGCGCTATCGAGCGAACGGAGAGTGAATCCGCTGCCGGCGAGGGCCTGCAGCAGGAGGGCCCGAACGTGTGCCTCCTGTTCGTCCCGGCATGTCACGCGCAATTCGTAGGCAGTCTGCACTTCCGACGATTCGGAGGCGGGCTGACTCTCAATCCTGCGGGCAATGGGACGCAGCACCACGTTGGCCGCAACCACGACAACCGCGCCCATCAGGGCGCCTATGTACACCCCACTGCCGGCCAACACACCGATTGCTGCGGCACACCAGATCGTCGCCGCGGTGTTGATGCCGCGCACATTGATGCCGTCGCGAATGATGACCCCGGCGCCGAGGAAGCCGATACCGGAAACCACCTGCGCGGCAATACGTGTAGGGCTGATTTCCTCCGCCGTGTTCACCGCGAGCAGCACGAAAAGTGCTGAGCCAGACGCCACCAGCGCATTCGTGCGCAATCCCGCGCCGCGGGCGCGCCATTGGCGTTCAACGCCGATGAGCGCGCCGAGTCCAGTGGCACACAGCAGGCGCAGCCCGAACTCCCACCATTCCAGCATCTACGCCACCCCCAGCAGCACCGTGGCCAGCCCGAAATAGATCGCGAGGCCGGTGAAGTCCTTAATCGTCGTGATAAAAGGGTCAGCCCCGGGTGCGTGATCGAGACCCAGTTTCACCATCAGCCACGGTAGGGCGAACCCAAGGAACGTGGCTAGAGACACGGAGGTGAACAATGCGAGACCAACAGCCAAACCGAGCATCGGGATGCCGTTCGGCTCGCCCTGCCAGAGGTACGCGATTGTGCCGCCCAATGACCCAATGATCACCGCCATCGTCGCGCCTACCGCCATCTCTCGCGCCAGTTGGCGCTTGAATGTCTCCGGCGTGATGTGTCCGAGCGCGAGTGCCCGCGCGAAGATCGTCGTCGACTGGGTGCCGACGTTGCCGCCCATATCCATGATCAGCGGAACGAAGATTGCCACCGCAACAACGGCTGTCAGCACATCCTCAAACTGCTCAATGAGTCCGCCGACCATCAGTCCGCCAGCAAGCGTGATCATCAGAAAGAGGATCCGCACCCGTACGGGGTACAGGATGCTGCCCGTTACTAGCTTCTCGCTGCGCAGCACCTCCTTGGCATGCGCGGGGTCGCCGATGCCGGCTTTCCGGTACATCGTCTCCGACGCGTCGTCCTCGAGTGCATCCATCGCGTCGTCGTACGTGATCGCGCCGACCATGCGCCGCTCACTGTCAATCACCGCAAGCGCGCCGAGGTCGCGGCGCTGCAGCATGCGTGCCGCTTTCGCGGCGTCATCGGTGGTCATCACTGCGACAGCAGGAAGGCGCGCCAAGTCGCCGGCCCGAGCCCCAGGGTCTGCGCGGACGAGTTCAGCCACTGTCACCAGTCCGGCGTAGCGGAGTGCGTCATCCACAATGAACACCGTGGTGACATCCTCAGGTCCGAGATCGGTCTGCCGCACCCGCTGCAGCGTCTCGGCAGCGGTCATTGTCACGTGTGCGGCGAGGTAGCGCGGATTCGCCATACGGCCTGCGCTGACCGGGGGATAGGCCAGCATCGTCGCGACCCGATCACGGTCTTCAGCAGGCATCGTGGCGAGCAGCTTCTTGGCTATCTTGGCGGGTGCCTCGTCGATGAGCCGAACCTGGTCGTCGACGTCAAGCTGGCTGAGCACATTCGCGGCATGGGGGTGCGCGAGAGCCTCGAGCAGCCGAACCTGCTCGTCGTCGGTCACCATTTCGAATACTTCTATCGCGGTGTCCTTGCCCAGCAGCCGGTACGCGAGTGCGCGCTCGGCGGGCGGCATTTCGCGCAGGACGTCGATCACGAGCTCTGGGGTGAGCTGCGCGAGATCATTCTTGACGCGCTCGAAGTTGCGGTTCTGAATGCGAAACAGCATTGCGGTGTACATGGGGTACTCCTCAAGGGATGAGGGCACGCGCCACCGCCACGGGTCAGAGCGGGCAACCGCCTAGAGCTGACTCGAGGTGTGGGCATGCCAGTGTGGAACTGGATAAGTCGCCTAAGTCAGACGGCATTTCGCCCATCACCTCCTTTCGATGCGCAGCTCACGCGCTGGTCGTGGGCAACAAAAAACGCCCCGCGGGGAACCCGGGAGGCGTGGACACACGACGCAGCGTCACTGCGCTCATCACCCAACGTGGAGCTTCAGCACTGCGCGCCTAGGGCTTGTCAGCCCGGTTTGCGTTAAGCCAAGCCTTGATTCGGCAGGGCCAGTTAACCCATTAGTGTCTCTCGACCGGTCTGGGTAGCAAACTCGTACGCACGCAGGAGCCTCGCCTAACGGGAACCTATGTGCATTTGTGCGGTCGCAACAGTAGCGTGCTGTCAGGTGAGAGTCAATGCCATCCCAGGGTGGGTGCTGGTGCTGCTCGGCGCGAGCCTGTGGGGAACGTCGGGCACGTCGCAGGCGTTTCTGCCCGCTGCTGTCGAGCCCGAGCAGACTGCGACGGTGCGGCTCGTCATCGGCGGGGCGCTACTCGGGCTTTTTGTGCTCACCGTCGGGCAGCGCCAACACGTGCACGCGCCGCGCTCGCTCGGCCGCATGATGGTCGGTGTTCTCATCGCGATGTCGGCGCTGGCGATCGTCGGGTTCCAGGTGTTTTTCTTTTCTGGCGTACGTGCGACTGGCGTCGCTGTCGGGACACTCGTCGCTATCGGGTCGGGGCCAATTTTCACCGGTGTGCTCGGCTTGTTTCTGCGGGAACGTATTACGGCACGCTGGCTCACCGCAACCGGCATGGTGCTGACTGGACTCGTGCTGCTGCTTGCACCGTGGAGTGGGGACCCGGTGGACTGGGGTGGCGTTGGATTGGCGCTCGGCGCTGGTTTGTCCTTCGCCACGTACACGGTGCTCGCCCGCCGCCTGCTTGTGGCTGGGGTCCGCGGCGAGACGATCGTCGCGTCGCTTTTCGTCATCGCCGCGCTCGTGCTCGTGGCGACACAACTCGGCGCGGACTACTCGTGGGTGTTCACGAGTGAGGCAATCTACGCGGTGCTGTGGCTCGGTGTGGCTGCCACCGCGATTCCGTACATTTTGTGGATCAAGGGTCTCGAACGGGTGACGGCAGCGTCCGCGGCGACCGTTACGCTTGCCGAGCCGCTGGTGGCTGCATTGCTGGCGGTGACCCTGCTGGGGGAACCTCTGACGGCAGTTGGCGTTCTCGGGGTTGCCACCGTCATTTTCGGCATGGTGTGGATTGCCCGCGCGCCGCGCGCAGACTCGTCAAAGTAACAGGGTGCAGGAAATTCGGACACGGCACCGGCCGTAGGCTGCAATTGTGCTCGTTTCCCTTTTGCGAACGTATCTGGTGCCGCACCGGAGGGTGCTCGCGGGAATCGTTGTTCTGCAGTTCATCGGCGCGTTCGCAGCATTGTTCCTGCCGCGGCTTAACGCCGACATCATCGACTTTGGTGTCACTCGAGGTGACGTTCCGTACATCCTGAGGGTCGGCGCGGTGATGCTCGCGGTCGCGGCTGTGCAGATAGTCTGCCTCGTCGGTGCGGTTTACCTTTCCGCGCGCACCGCCACCTCCGTCGGTGCCGCCGTGCGCAGCGATGTGTTCCGGCGCGTGAATGGCTTCTCCGCTCGCGAAATGGGCCTTTTCGGGGCGCCCTCGCTCATCACACGCAACACCAATGACGTCCTCCAGGTCCAGACGCTCATCATGATGGTGCTGACGATGCTCGTGCTGGCGCCGGTGATGTGCATCGGGGGCATCATCATGGCCGTCCGCGAAGAGGTGCGACTGGCGTGGCTGATCGCCGTGAGTGTGCCCGCACTGGCACTCACGATGGGGCTGATCATCGCGAAGATGATTCCGGCCTATCAGTCGATGCAGTCCAGGATCGACGCCGTCAACCGGGTACTCAGGGAGCAGATAACGGGCGTCCGTGTCGTTCGCGCCTTCGTGCGCGAACAGTGGGAGACAGCGCGTTTTGCTCGTGCCAACCGGGAACTGACCGATACGGCACTGCATGTTGGCCGACTGCTGGCTGTCGCGTTCCCCGCCGTGATGCTCATCCTGAACGTGACGTTCGTCGGAGTGATCTGGTTCGGCGGGATCGAAATAAGCGCGGACCGGATGCAGGTCGGTTCCCTCACCGCGATGATCAACTATTTGATGCTGATCCTCATGTCGATCATGTTCGTGACCTTCATGGCATCACAGGTGCCCCGCGCGGCGGTCTGTGCGGAACGGATCTCGGAAGTTCTCGCGACCACCTCGTCGATCACCCGCCCAGCAGACCCGATACGTGTGATGCCGACTCCGGGCCGAGTTGAGTTCCGTGACACGGCGTTCTGCTATCCGGGGGCGGAAAAGCCCGTCATCGAGGGCATATCGTTCACGGTGTCACCGGGCACAACAACCGCGATCATCGGTGGCACCGGGGCTGGCAAGTCGACCGTGCTGCAGCTGATACCGAGGCTCATCGACGCGACCAGTGGCGCCGTACTCGTAGGCGGGGCTGATGTGCGCGACCTCGAACCGTCCGTACTGCGCGCCGCGATGGGGTACATACCGCAGCGCGCGTACCTCTTCTCCGGCACGATCGCGTCCAACCTGCGATACGGCAAACCCGATGCGACCGAAGAAGAACTGTGGGAAGCCCTGACGATCGCGCAGGCGGCGGACTTCGTCCGCGCGATGCCGGACGGGCTGGAGAGCCGCGTGGCGCAAGGCGGTACCACCGTCTCCGGCGGTCAGCGTCAGCGGCTCGCGATAGCCCGCGCGCTCGTCCGAAAGCCGGACATCTACCTCTTCGACGACTCGTTCTCCGCACTTGATGTCGCCACCGACGCCCGGCTGCGCGCGGCGCTCGCTCCGCACACCACGGATGCGGCCGTCCTCATCGTCGGACAGCGAATCGCCACGATCAAGGATGCCGACCAGATCCTCGTCCTCGAAGGCGGACGAATGGTGGGTGCGGGCACACACGACGAACTGCTCAGAACCTGCGCGGAGTACCGGGAAACCGTCGAGTCACAGATGGTGACGCGATGACCAGACCGATGGGCCCCGCCACCACACCCGGGAATCCGAACGATCGGGCGAGCCGCTTCGGCCCGGCCGTGCGCCGGCTGTTTCGCCGTCTGCTGCCGCGGCGGTGGGCTTTGCTCGCGGTTCTCACCTGCACAGTGACGTCAGTCGTCCTGAACGCGATCGGACCGCGAATTCTCGGCTGGGGGACCGACATCATCTTCAACGGGGTCATCGGCCGGCAACTCCCCGCCGGTGTCACCCGCGACGAAGCGGTCGCCCAGTTGCGAGCGGAAGGCCGGGACACATTCGCAGACATGGTGTCGGGAATGAACCTGATACCGGGCGCGGGTGTGGATTTCGGTGCGCTCGCCCGGGTGCTGTATCTGGCGCTCGCGATCTATCTCGGCGCGTCCCTGTGCGCCTGGGTGTCGGGATACATCCTCAACATCGTCGTGCAGGGCGTTGTCCGTCAGTTGCGCGCAGACGTGGAACACAAGGTGCACCGGCTGCCGCTGAAGTACTTCGACAGTCACCAGCGCGGTGACGTGCTCAGCCGCGTCACCAATGACATCGACAACCTGTCGCAGAGCCTTCAGCAGACGATCAGCCAAATGCTCAACGCGCTGCTCACCGTTATTGCGGTCCTCGCAATGATGGTGTGGATATCGCCGCTGCTGGCGGTGATCGCGCTGCTCACTGTGCCTGCTGCAATGGTGGTCACCGCGTTCATCATGCGCCGGGCGCAGCCGCACTACGCGGGGCAATGGCGCCACACTGGCGCGCTGAATGGCCACGTAGAAGAGTCACATACCGGGCACGAACTCGTGCTCGCGTACGGGCGTGAGGACGACGCGCAGCGGGTTTTCACCGAGCGAAACGAGAAACTGCAGGCTGCTTCGTTCAAAGCTCAGTTCCTGTCCGGTCTGGTAATGCCGGTTATCCAATTCCTCGGCAATATCAACTACGTGCTCGTCGCGGTCATCGGCGGTATGCGCGTGGCCAGCGGCACAATGAGCCTCGGCGAGGTGCAGGCGTTCATCCAGTACTCCCGGCAGTTCACTCAGCCGCTGTCACAGCTCGCGTCGATGGTCAGTGTGCTGCAGTCCGGGGTAGCCTCCGCCGAGCGGGTATTTGAGCTTCTTGACGCACCAGAAGAAACAGCGGAACCGCAGGTCCCGGAAGTGGTTGCCGACCCGCGCGGCCGCGTCCAGTTCCAGCACGTCTCCTTCCGTTACCATCCGGAGCAGCCGCTCATCGAGGATTTGTCTCTTGCTGTTGAGCCGGGGCAGATGGTCGCTATCGTCGGGCCCACAGGAGCGGGCAAAACAACTCTGGTGAATGTGCTGATGCGGTTCTACGAGATCGATTCCGGCGCGATTCTGGTCGACGGCATCGACACGCGGCGAATGACCCGAGCTGAGCTGCGTTCACGCATCGGGATGGTGCTGCAAGACACGTGGCTGCTCGGCGCATCGATCAAAGACAACATCCGGTACGGAGCTGAACATGCTGGCGATAGCGAGATAGTCGCGGCGGCGAAGGACAGTTACGTCGACCGATTCGCCCGTACATTGCCTGACGGGTATGACACGGTTCTCGACGAAGAGTCCGGCAGCGTCAGCGTGGGGGAGCAGCAGCTCATTACCATCGCGCGCGCGTTCGCGGCGGAACCGCAGATCCTCATCCTCGATGAGGCGACGTCCTCGGTGGACACACGCACGGAGTTGTTAATTCAGAAGGCGATGGCTCGGTTGCGCGCAGACCGCACGGCGTTCGTCATAGCGCACCGCCTCTCCACGATCCGTGACGCTGATGTCATTCTTGTGATGGAAGACGGCCGGATTGTCGAGCAGGGCTCGCATGACGAGCTGATCGCCTCACGGGGCGCTTACCACCGGCTGTACATGAGCCAGTTCGCCGGGGCAGCGGCACCTCAGGTCTAGTCCGTCCCCCTCCATACTGTTCGCAGCGACCACGTCATATTTGTGCAATCGCGTGCACGAATTAGGCATTTTGTACACGCCCGCTGGACAGGGGTAGTAGGTGCCAGCGACAGCTGTGACTGGTGTGACGCTATTTCGCTCGCTCGGCGGCGAGCGTGATATTGCGAACCATGCCCTGGAAGATGATGCCGTGGAACGGCAGGATCGAAAACCAGTAGAGACGCCCGAGCAGTCCGCGCGGAAAGAAGACCGCACGCTGGTGCAATTCCGATCCGTCTGGGTGCGCGCGTACCCGCATTTCCAGCCACGCGCCGCCCGGCACTTTCATTTCAGCACGCAGGCGGAGCAATGAGCCGCGCTCGATTTCTTCGACCCGCCAGAAATCGAGCGCCTCACCTTTGTAGAGCCGGTGGGGATCACGCCGTCCGCGCCGGAGACCCACACCGCCAACTATCCGGTCCATCCAGCCCCGGATCGTCCAGGCGAGCGGAAACGAGTACCAGCCGTGTTCGCCGCCGATCCCTTCCACGAGGTCCCACAATGTGTCAGGAGACGCCGACGATGTGCGCGTGCGAATATCCGTGTACACGGTTTCACCCGCCCAGTCTGGGTCGGATGGCAGCAGATCCGCGGGCGCGTCCGGCACGGCCGCGTTCGACCACCGTGTTTCGACCTGTCCCGCTTCGATCCGGTTGAGCGCGAGATCCACCGCGCGGCGGTAGGGGGTCAGCCCGGCTTCGGGCTGCGGGACGTAGCTGTCGATGTCGTTCTCGTGCGTGATTGCTTCACATTGGAGCGACTCGATGAGCGGCATGGCGAGCGCCTTCGGCACTGGGGTCACCAGGTTGATCCAGTGCCCGGCCAGCCGCGGCGTCAATACAGGAACCACCAACATGCGGCGTTTCGGCAGGCCAGCGACGTCGCCATAGGTGCGCATCATCTCGCCGTACTCCATCACATCCGGTCCACCGATGTCGAAGGAACGGTTCACGCCTTCTGCGACGGTGAGGTCGGCGAACGAGAGCAAGTAGTACAGCGCGTCACGAACAGCGATCGGCTGAATACGGTTCTTCACCCATTTCGGGGTCACCATCACGGGCAGCCGGTCTGTGAGGTGCCGGATCATCTCGAATGATGCGGAACCCGATCCGATGACCACGCCGGCCTGCAGCACGACTGTCGGGATCGACGACGCCAGGAGGATGTCGCCCACGTCGGCCCGTGAGCGCAGATGGGGTGAGAGGTCCCCACCCGAGGGGTGCAAACCGCCGAGATAGACGATTCGCTTGACGCCGGCGGCCTCTGCCGCCGCGACGAAGTTGCGCGCGGAGTCTCGTTCGACGTCTGCGAACTTGCCGGACCCGCCCATCGAGTGCACAAGGTAGTAGACGACGTCGATGCCTTCGCAGGCGCTGCGAAGGCTGGCCGGGTCGGTCAGGTCACCGGCGACAATGTCCGCATCGGCAGCCCAGGGGGTATCGCGAAGTTTGCTGGGAGTGCGTGCGAGGACGCGAACCTTGTGACCTGCCTCCAGCAGGCGTGGCGCGAGACGCCCGCCGATGTAGCCGGTGGCCCCGGTGACCAGGCACGAACTGGGCACCTTGGGTACCGGTATAGGATCCGGCAGCTGCGTGTCCGTCATGGCGTCACGCTACCAGCGCTACGGCCGGAGCGGTCGGCCCTGTTCGTCCCGTCCGCCGTTGACGAGAATGAGAATGCCGTCGATGAGACTCCAGATCCATCCCACGCCGCATGTGACGATGGCAACAAGGAGTTGCGCGATGCCCAGGCCGACTTGACCCGCGTACATGCGGCCGACGCCCGCAATGAGGATATTGAGCAGTCCCGCGG
Source organism: Hoyosella sp. YIM 151337 (assembly GCF_026041215.1). Taxonomy (GTDB): domain Bacteria; phylum Actinomycetota; class Actinomycetes; order Mycobacteriales; family Mycobacteriaceae; genus Hoyosella. The sequence goes on along the minus strand of NZ_JAPEIQ010000026.1, from coordinate 306,052 downwards.
CTAGCCGGCTTTTCGGTGAGTAGGGCGCCCCGGTGGTTGGGTCGTACCCGAATGGGGCGCCCGGCTGCGCAAAGTACGGCGGATAACGGGGTGCATCCCACGCGCCCGAGCCTGGCGCGGGTACATCAGGTGCTGTCGGTGGCTCGTGCGTGCCCCACTGACTTTCGTGCTCGCTGCCCTGCGATCCCTGCTGTGTCACGAACGACAAAACTACGGCAGAGAAATGCGAATGGGCACCCTAGGGTGATGAATCCCACCGCACCGGATGAAATTGTTGCCGACGCAGCTACGCGTTCATTCTCACCCGGTGCGGCGAATACCTGGTGCTATCTCGGCAGTGTCGCCATGAATTCACGTACCTGTCGCGCAGATGCCCGCAACTCAGGGTCATGTGCGAGATAGTGCTTGGTTTCGCGGGCAATGAGCCCGGAAAGCACAAGCAAACCAATGAGGTTAGGCAGCGCCATTAGCCCGTTCAGGATATCGGCGATCGTCCAGACAATCGTCAATTGTGAAACAGCACCGACGAAAACAACGCAGGTGAAAAAGACCCGGTACGGGGTGACCCCACGGCGGCCCACCAGTCGCTCGACGCACCGTTCGCCATAGTAGGACCAGCCCAGAATCGTCGAGAACGCGAAGAACATCACGCTGAGCGAAACGATGTAATGGCCCCACTCGCCGGGCAGTCCTATCGTGAACGCATTTGCGGTCATCGTGCCGGAGGCTGCACGGTCCACATCCCACACACCGGTCGTGATCAGCACGAGGCCAGTAAAGGACACCACGATGATGGTGTCGATGAACGTTTGTGTCATAGAGACGAGGCCTTGCCGCACAGGGTGCGTGGTCTTCGCGGCCGCCGCTGCGATAGCAGCCGAGCCCATACCCGACTCGTTCGAAAAGATGCCGCGCGCGACGCCCATTTGCAGCGCATACAGGAACGCGGAGCCAAGCAGGCCGCCCGCTGCGGATTGTCCGGTGAACGCTTCCGAGAAGATGAGACCGAATGCGCCCGGAATTTCGGCGGCGTTTGCGATAAGGATGTAGGTGCCGCCCATGAGGTAGAGCACGATCATGAAGGGCACGAACGCCGCGGTAACCCTGCCGATCCACTTGATCCCGCCGATCAGCACGAGCCCCGTGAACGTGAAGAGAATCAGCCCGGTCACTGCAGGTGCGACGCCAAAGGTGTTTTCCATTTGGGCGGCGACCGCGTTGCTCTGCGTCATGTTGCCGATGCCAAAACTGGCGAGGACAGCGAAGACGGCGAACAGAATGCTGAGAACGAGGCCCCAATTGTTCTGGATTCCGCGGTACAAGTAATACTGTGGACCGCCCGACTGTTCCCCCTTAGCGTCGGTAACCCGGAATCGCACCCCGAGGAATGCCTCAGAGTATTTGCTCGCCATGCCGACGAGCGCTGTTACCCACATCCAGAAAAGCGCGCCAGGGCCGCCCAGTCCAATCGCGGCAGCCACACCGACAATGTTTCCCACGCCGACCGTCGCCGCCAGCGCTGTCGTCAAGGCCTGGTATTGGCTGATGTCACCTTTACCGCCGTCGTCGCGGCGTTCGATAAGCGCGAGCCGCAATGCGGGGACCAGTTTTCTGAACTGGATTCCGCCCAGCCGGATCGTCAGGTATAAGCCCGTCCCCAGGAGCAGGGGAATCAGCAGCCACGGGCCCCAGACGAACGAGCTCAGGTCGCCCAGGATCTTCTCAAAGTTCGGCATTGGAGAAATGTATACGGACGCGGCGCTTTACGCGCTCCCAGAATCGGACATGCCCGATTTCTGAGAGGAAATCTCAGAGTCAGTAGGCACACTGGCAGTATGACGCCGCATCCATACCTCGCATCGCCCGCGCCGCGCGCCTTCGCGCACCGTGGCTGGCACACCGGGGAGTTCGACGGGCTCGAAAACACTCTCGCCGCGCTGCGGGAGGCCGTAAAGCGGGGATACGAGTATCTGGAGATCGACGTGCAAGTCACCGCGGATGGGGTCGTGGTGGTGCACCACGACCCCACTCTGGACCGTGTGACCAGTTTGAAGGGCCATATCGGCGAGCTGTCGTGGGAGACACTCAGCACGGCGCTGGTGGCGGGCCGTGAACCTGTCAGCCGGCTCGTGGAAGTGCTCGAAGAGCTGCCCGACACGAAATTCAACATCGACGTCAAATGTCAAGCGGCGGTGGAACCATTCGTTGATGTGGTCGCGCGGACGAAGACGCATGATCGGGTGGCCATCGCATCGTTCTCGACACGCCGGATGCACGCGATGCGGGCGATGTTCACCGCGCGCGGCGGCCGCGTCCCGATCGCGGCAATGACTCCTGCCGCAGTGCTGGCGCTGTGGTCCGCGAGCCGGCTGGGCCGGACCCCTGGCCGGCTGAGCAGGCGCGTCGCGTGGGGCGGCATGGCGCAAGTGCCGCGCACGTATCGGGGCCTCACACTGGTGGACGAGCGGTTCATCCGTGCCGTGCATTCGATCGGCGCCGAGGTTCATGTGTGGGTGATCGACGAGGAAGCGGAGATGCGGGAGTTGCTCGACATGGGTGTCGACGGTCTCGTCACCGACCGGCCTGATGTGCTGCTCCGGGTCCTCGGGAACGAGGTCTAGCTGTCGCGCGTCATGCCGAAGAGTAGGGAGAGCGCGCCGGTGAGGTCTGCGGCGGACGGCGCGTTGTCGGCATCGATCAGCCATTGTGCGGCGAAGCCGTCGCACACCGCGATCATGAAACTCGCAATCGCGCTGGCGCGCGGGTCCTGTGGTGTGAGCGGACCGATAGCTTCAGCGACGTAGCCGGCCACTCGTGCCCGCATGGTGCGGTACTGCTCGGCGAACTGCGCGCGCAGCGCGGGGGTGCGTTCGGCTTGCGCGAGCGCCTCGGCGAACGCAATGAGGAGTGGCTGCTGCGCGCGAAAACCGTCGAGCATCGCGGCCCAGGTGATGATCGCCCGCTCATGCGGGGCCTCGACGTCGGCCTGCATGGCGGTTTCGGCCAGGTAGGTTGTCCACTCGCTGAAGGCATCGAAGATCGCGGAGTTCAGCAGCGACTCTTTCGAGCCGAAGTGATAGCCGATGGACGCGAGATTGGTCCCAGACTCCGCAACGAGGTCGCGTGCTGTGATCCGCGCATACCCCTTTTCGCTGATCAGCTTCCTCGCCGCCGCGAGCAGGTCTTCTCGGTGGCCCATGTAAGCGAGTTTAGGACACAATCTATACGAACGTTCTATACGTATGTATAAATAAGGGAAGTGCTGAGTAGCCTCGCCGGGGAGGGGACCACGATGACCGCCACACACGAACCGCACACACAGCCTCGGGCACTGCCCACCGAGACTCCGCCCGGGCCGAAACTCCCGATGGCCATTCAAACCTGGCGGTTTGGGCGGCACCGCCATGAATGGCTCCCGGCCCTGCGCGAACGGTACGGTGACGTCTTCACCCTCGATATATATCCCGACCGCAACCTCGTTCAGCTCGCGAACCCTGAGGACATACGCACCGTATTCAGCGGACCGGCAAGCCGTTTTCACGCGGGCGAAGGGAACATGATCCTCGCGCCGATCATGGGGGAGCGTTCCGTCCTCACGACGGATGAAAACGTCCACAAAAGGCTGCGTACGCTGCTGATGCCGGCGTTTCACGGGTCTGCGCTGCGCGGCTATCGCACGATGGTGGAGCGGCTCGCCCTGCAGGAGATCGCGCAGTGGCCGATTGGCACTCGATTCGAGACGCACGAGCGGATGCAGGCACTCACCCTCGAGATCATCATGCGAGTCGTGTTCGGCGTCGCAGAAGGACCCCGCCTCGATGCATTGCGCACGCTGCTCGGGAAACTCGTTAGCTCCACCATGCTGACGTTCCTGGGGCTGCAGAGCCCGCGGTTGCGCCGGCTCCCGCCGTGGCGGAAAACCGTCGCGATGCAGCGCGAGATCGACACACTGCTTGCCGCCGAGATCCGTGAACGGCGCCGTGTGCCGGATCTTGCTGATCGTAAAGACGTGCTCTCACAGATGATCTCGGTTGACGATGATGGTGACCGCCTCACCGACGAGGAACTGCGCGACCAGTTGATCACACTCTTGCTCGCCGGACACGAAACCACAGCAACCGCACTGTCGTGGTGTTTCCATGAACTCGCGCGCGATCCCGAGCGTCAGCGACTCGGCCGCGAAGCGGCGCTATCCGGCGACGACAAATACCTCGAAGCGATCTTCAAGGAAGCGCTGCGCTTACGGCCGGTGATTTACGAAGTCGCGCGCAAGCTCACGGAAGACATAGAGATCGGCGGATACCGCATTCCGGCCGGTTACACGGTGATGCCCATCATCGGAGTTGTTCAGTCCGATGCGAAGAATCACGAGGATCCAGAAGCGTTCCGGCCCGAGCGTTTCCTTGGCAGCAGCCCAGCGCCCAACACGTGGATTCCTTTCGGCGGCGGCATCCGGCGCTGCCTTGGTGCCGGGTTCGCGCAGATGGAAGGTGTTGAGGTGCTGCGTGCCGCGCTGAGTCACTACACCTTCACCGCCGACCGGGCTGCCCCCGAACCTCCGACGCCGCGCAACATCACCCTCACCCCGCGCCGTGGCGGCCGGATCATCGCGTGGCCGGTGTAGCGCCGTTACGCTGGGGTGCGTGGCGAGCACCCTGAGCGATCATCCGAAGAAACTCATCGTTGACGGCGTGTTCGTCGGGCAGCCTGCTGATTTAGGCATGTTCGGCCGTGAGCGTGTGCAAAGCGCGATCGTGAAGCACCCTGTCACGAGCGAGCGAGTCGCGCTGCGGGCGACGAACCTCGATGGGGACGGGCAGGCAGATCTCATCAACCACGGAGGCGCCGACAAAGCGGTGTACCTGTACCCGGCGGAACACTACTCTGACTGGGCGGCCGAGGGCTACAGTCTCGAGCCGGGCCAGGTCGGTGAGAACGTCTCGCTGCGCGGCGCGCTGGAAAGCACGGTGCGCATTGGAGACGTCTGGCAATGGGGTGAGGCACTCGTCCAGGTTTCTCAGCCCCGCCAGCCCTGCTTCAAACTCGGTATGCGTACCGGCACTAAAGCGATCATCGCCGATATGGTTGACTCCGGCCGGTGCGGCTGGTACGCCCGGGTACTGCAGCCAGGGGAAGTGCCAGTGCGGGGCGGAATGCTACTGGTGGAGCGCAGTTCGGCGCCGACGGTCGCCACAATGTTCGCGATGCTCTGTCAGCCTGGGCCCGTCGCAGCCGGCGAGATTCACGAAGCGCTCGGCGTTGCCGCACTGGCCGCGTCATGGAAGGACGGGCTGCGCAAATCCCTCGCGCGGCGCGCCTAGGGTCTGTCAGGACGGTCCCGCGGGATGCACCGGCGAAATCCCAAGTGCATGAGCGCAATACCGCCAGATTCGCAAAACATCCTCGGATGATTGGCGGGTGCCAGGCAGCCGGTGCACAGCGCGCGATCGCCGGTCATGCCAGAATCGCCCGACCGGTGGTGGCGGCTGCGCAGCCGCGAGCCACACGATCGTGTCGGCGGCAGCCTTCGCATCGCGCAGCAATGGCTTCATCACCCTGTGAAAGCCAGGCAGAGCGTCAACCACACCAGGCGTATCAGCCCAGCCGGGATGCATCGCATGCACATCGACTCCTTCCGAGCCCCAGCGCTGAGCCAGCAACGGCGTTAGCGCAACCTGCATGCGTTTAGTCCGCGCGTAGGCAGTCGCGCCTTTGTAGCCCCCGGCGCGGTATTCGGGGTCGTCGACAGGCAGTCGCTGCGTGTACATGCCTCCGGACGACACGAAGATCACCCGGCTCTTGCCGGAGGCGCGCAGTGCCGGGCGTGCGAGTTCAGTCAACAGAATGGGCCCGAGGACGTGGGTCGCGAAAGTAACCTCGTGCCCGTCTGCGGTCTCTTCCCGCTCGTGAGGCAGGACGCCCGCGTTGTGGACGATGATGTCGAGGCGCGGCTCATTCGAAATGATGTCGCGTGCGGTACTGCGCACCGATCCCAGGTCGGCGACGTCATTCATGACGATCGCGAGATTGGCGTTCGGCACCGTCACTCGGATCCGCTGCTCAGCGGCCGCGCCTTTCTCCTGGGAACGCACGCCAAGGAGCACGCGGGCGCCGAGTGCGGCGAGCCCGGCTGCCGCTGCCAGTCCGATCCCGGAACCAGCACCCGTCACAAGTGCTGTCCGGTCCCGGAGGCTTTCCGGCTCGGGATCTGCAGGCCACGCGGGTAGTGCGCGCCGCGCGACAATGCCCAGTCGTGAGAAGCCGCCCACCACGGTGCCGTCGAGCACGGCGTCAGCGGTCCGCGCGAGCAGCCGCCCGCCGTGGACGCCGATTGGGCCCACCACCCCAGTTGGACCTGACAGCCCTGTCATTCGAACTCACCTATCGCCGTTGCCGTACCAATGTCGGCACCAGCCTACGGAAGGCCGTCCGATACCCGGTGGGGATTTTCCAGATTCACGGCGACCGATCTGGGAGCTCGCTTTCCTGCAGCGGTGCTTCCTTGTCAGCCTCATTAGTACGCCCGGGGGGTGGCGCTTGCGGCTTCTTGTCGAGGGCTTGCTGCTCGGCCTCGGTCCGCTCGTCCAGGACCTCACCGACGTAGCGGACCGCGACGGCGACCATCGCCGCGACGGGAACCGCGAGGAAGGCGCCCACGATACCGAACAACCTGGCACCGGCAGTCACCGAGAGCAGGACGACCACCGGGTGCAGGTTCATGGACCGGCTTTGAAGAATCGGCTGCAGAATATTGCTCTCGAGTTGCTGCACTGCAACGATAATGCCGAGAACGATCAGCGCGTTCACCAAGCCATTGGCTACGAGCGCGACGAGCACAGCGAGCGCACCGGCGACGAACGCACCGACGATCGGGACGAACCCGGCGATGAAGGTGATGATCGCGAGGGCATTCGCGAGCGGCACACCCATCACGATGAGACCGATCCAGATGAAGAACGCATCGACGAAGCTCACGATGGCCTGGGCCCGAATGAAACCGGCGAGAGTCTTCCACTGGCGTCGCAGAACCTCGGCGACGTGGTGCGCTCCGGGGCCGCCTGTGGAGCGCAAAAACCACGGGAGAAACCGCAGCCCGTCCTTGAGGAAGAAGAACGTCAGAACCAGCGACAGGACGAGTGTGATGATGATGGACGTGGCGGCACCGATGCCGACGAACACTCCTGAGGCAATGCGGTCAGCACTCTCTTGAAGGACGCCTCCGACTGCCTGAACGTATTCGTTGAGCTGTTCGGGCTCGATGTTCAGCGGCGGTCCGGAAATCCATTCCTGGATGCTGATGATTCCCTGCTCTGCCTGTTCGGCGAGCGCCGGGGCGTCTTCAGCGACGGACGGCACGATCGACGCGATCAAGCCTCCGAATATGCCGAACGCGAGCAGCAGGCTCAGCATGGACGCAAGCGCGGCCGGAAGGTGATGCCGGTGCAGCCAGCCGGCGATCGGCCACAACACGGTTGAAATAATGATCGCCAGGGCGACCGGCAGAGCGATCACCCACATCTTGCCGACGACCCAGCCTACGATGTACGCCGCCGCGGCGAACAGGATGAGCCGCAGGCTCCACGTGGCGACCCAGCGCCCGCCGGCACCGATGAAATCGCCGCGGTGGCGGGGACGCTGCGGTTCGGCGGGGGAGTCCTGAGCCGCGCCGGTGAGCCCAGCCGCCTGTGCAACTTCTGACACTGGAGAGGATCTGTGGTCAGGCACCGGCCGCCCCGCTTCGTCGCTGGTCTCGTGACATGCTGTGATCTTGGCACCCGACGTACTGGTACACAACGGTTTCCGCGTGTGAGTCGGGCTGCCTTACGTCCCCTTTAACTTTACGTGCGTGAGTGTGCGAAGGTAGGAGTAGCACTCGGCTGGCTGATCGGGGGGCAATGGAACTGCATGCTTTTTCGCTCATCGCGGCTGTGCTCGCGATCGCCGCGGTGGTAGCGCTGCTTGCGGTGCGCTTGAAGCAGCCGCTCATCGTTGCGTTCATCGGCGTGGGTATTTTCGTGGGACCTGTGGGTCTGGGCTGGGTCACCGCCGAAGGAACTGTTGAACTTCTCGCGCATCTTGGTATCGCGATCCTCCTGTTCCTCGTGGGCCTAAAGCTCGATTTGCATCTCATCAGGACCACCGGGCCAATTGCGCTTGCCACCGGGCTGGGGCAGGTTGTCTTTACGTCGGTAGTCGGTTACTTCATTGCCATAGCGCTCGGCATGGATACGGTGACGGCAATCTATGTCGCGGTCGCACTGACGTTCTCCTCAACGATCATCATCGTCAAGCTTCTTTCCGATAAACGAGAACTCGAACAGTTGCACGGCCGGATCGCGGTGGGGTTCCTCATCGTGCAGGACATCGTCGTGGTGCTGGTGATGATCGGCCTCACCGCGTTCGGGCAGGAGGCAACCGACAACATCGCGCTCGGGGTTGGCGAAGTCCTGCTCAAGGGCCTGGGGCTGCTCGCTGGTATCGCGGCGCTGATGAAGTGGGTCATTCCGCACCTCATTCGCTATATAGCGCAGTCGCAGGAGCTCCTGGTTCTTTTCGGCGTAGCGTACGCGGTCGCGGTAGCTGCCTTCAGCGACTGGCTAGGCTTCAGCTCCGAGGTAGGAGCGTTCTTAGCCGGCGTCTCGCTTGCGTCCACACCGTACCGGGATGCGCTGGGCGCACGGCTGGTAAGTCTCCGCGATTTCCTCCTGTTGTTCTTCTTTCTTGCCCTCGGCGCGCAGCTCGAGTTCACTGACGCCGCGGCCCAGCTGACCGCGGCTGTCATCTTCTCGCTGTTCGTGCTGATCGGAAACCCGCTGATCGTCGTGATCATCATGTCCCTGATGCGCTATCCGGTACGAGTGGGATTCCTCGCGGGCCTCACAGTCGCACAGATTTCCGAGTTCTCGCTGATTCTTGCGGCATTGGGGCTAAGTCTCGGACATATCAGCAACGCGACCGTAAGCCTCATTACGGTGGTTGGCCTGATCACCATCGGCGGATCAACGTATCTCATTCTGTATTCGCACCAGATCTACGCGAAGATCGGGCCGTGGCTCGAGCGAATCTTTGACCGGACGCAAGGCCGCACAGTGTCGCTCAGCGATCCACCACAAGATACCGACGTCATCTTGTATGGCCTCGGCCGCTTCGGCGGTCATGTGGCGGACCGGCTCGGGCAGTCTGGCTGGAAGGTGCTGGCAGTCGATTTCGATCCGCACAAGGTGGACAAGAACGATCGGACAAACGTCTCCGCGGTCTTCGGCAGCGCCGAGGATGTTCATTTCCTGGAGACGCTGCCGCTCTCTCGCGCGCGCTACGTGGTCAGTACGGTGCCAGTGCTCGACACCAACAAGGCGCTGCTGCACGGTCTGCGTCACCACGACTATCGCGGCTGTGTCGCACTGACGGCGCACACGATGCACGACGCATATGAGTTGCAGCGTTCGGGGGCGGATATCGTGCTCGAGCCATTCGCGTTTGCCGCGACGACTGCCGCGAATTCGCTGGCTGAGATGATTAGCGAACTCGAGGCGGGCGGCCCCGGCAACGACGAAGATCTTGATCGTGACCGGCCCGAGGAGGACGAGAGCGGTACTAGCTAGCCGAGCGCCGTGCCGAACGCGAGGCCAAGCATGTACGTCGCCGCCGCGGCGCCGTAGCCGATAGCGAGCTGGCGTAGCGCCCGCTTCAGCGGGGGGCCACCGGATAACAGCCCTACCGTCACGCCTGTCACCATGAGCGCCGCGCCGACCAGCAAGATTGACGTCACCATCGCGGCGAGTCCCTGCAATCCTGCGAGGTACGGCAGCACCGGAATCAGCGCGCCAGATGCGAAGAAAAGAAAGCTCGCGCCAGCGGCCCGGATCCCAGTGCCCACCGCTTCCTGTGTCTCGCTTTGCGCGGGACCGGATTCGTGCTCGGTGTGCTCGGAGTTCCTGAGGATCTGAGCAGCCCGATGCTCGGCATCGGTAGCCGACATGCCGCGTGCGCGGTACACCAGCGCAAGTTCATTCGCATTGACGTCCAGCTTCGGCACCGCGTGGCGTGTCTCAGCGCTCGGTGTTGATGCCTCTAGCAATTCACGCTGCGAACGAACCGAAACATACTCACCCGCTCCCATCGAGAGCGCTCCCGACAGCAAACCCGCGACGCCCGCCAGCAATACGACCTCGTTGTCGACCCCGCTGCCAGCGAATCCCAGTATCAGCGCCAAATTGCTCACGAGACCGTCGTTGGCGCCGAACACCGCGGCCCGGAAGGTGCCCGACAATCTGTTGCGGCCCCGGGTCGCGAGCGCCCGTACGACTTCTTCGTGAATATGCTCGTCCGCGCTCATCGCGTCAGTGGCGTCGCGATCCGACGCGTACGGTGAACGTTTTTCCGCCCGCTGCACCAGGGCCAGTACAAACACGGAACCGAACCGGCGCGCCAGGAAACCGAGCATTCGGGTGCGCACGTCACCACGAAGAGGCATACCCACCTGATTGCCGAGCAGCTGTCGCCAGTGTTCCTCGTGCCGCCCTTCAGCGTGGGCGAGCGCGAGCAGAATTTCTCGCTCTTCGCCGGTGCGCCGATCAGCCAGATCACGGTAGACGGCGGCCTCAGCTCGCTCGTTTGCGAGGTAGCGGCGCCAGCGGCGGATATCTTTCGCGGTCGGCGGCGGCCGGTTGCCCGCGCTGTAACGCTCAATAGGCTCCGGCTGGCTCTCCGGGGTCACTGCACTCCCTTTCATCCGACGTTTCGGGGGCGACGTTACCGTGTCTGCGCGAGCTACCTAAATCGCGCTGGCCTGCGTTTTTTCTGTGACTGAAGGCAAAGAATTCTTCGGCAAGGCGAATCTTGGACCGGTCAGGTGGCGAAATCTATCGCGATGGCGAGGAGGGTACCGACTCCGACCACAGTGACGCCGATCGTGATGACAGTCAAAGCACGCGGACCAGGCATGTCGGAGCCGGTCGCCAAGGCGTTGCTCACTTGCCGCCAGCGCCGCAACCCTTCAACTGCCGCGACGCAGGCGAGGGCAACGAACGCGAAACCGATGATGCTGCGGAATGTTTGGGTGCTGAAGTCCGGAACCACATGAATGATCGCGATGCCCGCCACCATGAGCCCCAGAGCGGTGCGCATCCAGGCCAGGAACGTGCGTTCGCTCGCGAGCGTGAAGCGTTCGTCAGGCCGCATGACGGCAGTATGCCACGGCAATTCGGCCCTTGCGCTGCGCGCGCGTGAAGCGAATGATTATCCGTGCAGTGGCCGCGATCGTATGGCTGACCGGGGATTCCGGCAGTGGACTGCGGCGGGCCGGTGTCTGCGCGTGAGGAGGGAACGATGTTTCTCCAGGTATTTCAGGGCAAAGTAGCGGACGAGGACGGACTGCGCCGCTGCATGGACCGCTGGTCGGAAGAACTACAACCGGGTGCGCACGGTTATCTTGGCAGCACTTGCGGTATGAGTGACGACGGGACGTTCGTGTGTCTGGTTCGGTTCGAGTCTGAGGAGGCCGCTCGCCGTAACAGCGATCGCCCAGAGCAGGGTGAATGGTGGGCCGAGTGCGAACGGTGTTTCGACGGGCCAGTGGCATTCATGGACTGCGCGGATGTCACGCTCTGGCTTGACGGCGGATCCGATGAGGCCGGGTTCGTCCAGATTCTCGAAGGCCACACTCCGGATGCTCATCGAATGCGAGAATTGCTGCGGCAGACCGAGTCTCGCATGCACGAGTTGCGGCCAGAGATTATGGGAGCAACGCTCGGCACGTATGGTGAAGATGGCTATGTCGAGGCGGTATATTTCCGCTCCGAAGCTGAGGCGCGCGAGCACGAGAAGATGGAGATGCCTGACGACCTGCGCGATATGTTGCAGGAAGAAGAGCGCATCATGGGCAAGGTCACCTACTATGACCTGCACAATCCGATGATGATGTCGGCCGGAGCGGCTACCGACCGTCACGGCTGAGTGAGGAGCGTGCTCTCGGCGCCAGTGTGGGGACTGGGGCCGAGAGCGCTTCCAGATCTAGCCCATAGTCTTGGAGCCGTCCAGCGATTCACGCAGAATATCGGCGTGGCCAGCGTGCTGGGCTGTCTCAGCGAGGATATGGACGAGGACGCGGCGCGCTGACCACGTCACTCCCGGCGGAAACCACGGTGCGTCCGGAAGTGGATGTGACACATCGAGATTCGGAAGCTCCGCAATGACAGCCGCAGTGCGCGCCGCCACCTCGTCATATTCGTTCAAGATGCCCTCGAGAGTCTCACCGTCTAGCAGTCTGAACTCGTTCGCGCGTGCTTCGTAGTCAACTTCGTCTGCGTTGCCGAGTGCGGATGGCCCCTGCAGGATGAAATCCACCCAGCCGCGCTCCGTCGCCGCCACATGCTTTACCAGACCGCCAAGGCATAATTCGCTGACCGTAGTGCGCTGCCGGGCTTGATCGTCGGTGAGGTCCCGGACGGTGTAGCGGAGAAAGTGACGCTGCATGGCTAGGGCTTCGAGGAGTTCTGCTCGTTCGGCTTCGAGGCGTGAGCTGACGACAGTTTGCTGGGCTGCGGGCATTGGCTTCACCTTTCATCGTTCCTGGTGACACCACTGTATGAAGAATTGCGGACACTTTTCGGCCGCAATTGCCACGCGTCTGCGAAATTAATGAGAGATGAGTTCGGCGGCCTGCTGTTCAGTGAGGAAGGTATCGATGTGCGGCCAGGTGGTTTCCCTGGCGCCTGGGCCCGCCAGCACGCCAAGGTGGCTGCCTGGCTCAGTCTCGAACCGCACCATCGGCGAGCCGGTGAGCACGCTAAGCAGATGCCGGGCAGCGGGGACTGTTGTGATGGCATCGCCGGTGCCCGCAATGGCCAGGACTGGCACCTTGAGGTGCTTGAACTCGATGAACCGAGAGCCAAGCTTCAGCCCGCCGTGAGCCAGGTCGTTGCGGAGCATAATCCGGTTCCACAGCTGAACGTAGAGCTTTCCGGGGTAAGCAGGCATCTGTCCCATGAACCGTTCGATTGCCTCCATGCGTGCGAGGGTTTCGGTGTTCGTGAGGTTCCTTGCGATGAACGCTGGCTTTTTCAGCTCACGCTCGAAGGCCGTCGCGCGGAATGTAAGTCGCACGAGTGGTGCGGGAACGCCGCCGAGTAGTTTCGTGCCGAGCGTGGTTATCCGGCCGCCGGTGATGCGTGCGATCGTGCGCAGCGGGTAGATACTCGGCAGCTTCGAGTAGTCGATGGGGGTGGCGACCGTGGCGATCGAGCGGATCGGCAAGTCAGGATGCGCTGACGCCGAGAGCAGGGTCATCGTTCCGCCGAGGCACCAGCACACGACGTCGATCGGCTTGCCGCCGTGTTCAGCGGAGACGCGGCGGATCGCGGCCGGGATGATGTGGTCGATCCATTCCTCGAAACCGAGGTGACGGTCGGCAAAGTCGATAGTGCCGTAATCGATGACGTACGGTGTGCGGCCCGTTTTCAGCAGATGCTCGGCCAGGCTCTGTCCTGGGCGCAGGTCGAAACAGGTAGCGGGTGCGGCGAGTGGTGGCACCATAAGTACCGGAGCATCGCCAGGTTCGCAGCCGGGTCGCTCGAAGCGGCGCAGCGTTCGGTGCGGCTCGTCGTAGAGCACGGTTGACGGCGTTGGCTGCGGGGGCTCAAGATCAGGGCCGAACGTCATGCTCCACGCATTGCGCGCGGCCGCCGGTATGTTCTTGCGAAGGCTCATTGTGCTCCCTTGCTTGTCGCCAGTCTGCATTGTCTCACATAAATTGCCCAAGGGGGGTGCCTCAGTGGGCTTCGACACAGCAGTTTTGTGTGGAGATGGCGTCATAGCCGCAGTGATTTCCAGTAAGCTGTCTCGGCTACCAGCGTGGCCTGGCGGGCGAAAAACTCCCAGTGCGCAAGGTGGCATGTGCTCACACAGATCGTTAGACCACCGCGGTGTCCCGGCACGATGTATGTCACGCCACGGGCAACAAGCTCGGTATGGTCGCATTCGGTGGTACGTGCGTGTTCCTGAACCGCGCGGACTGCCGGTCCCGTCCGTAACGTGACGATTTCGACTGCAGCAGCCGTGTTTCCGCGCCGGTGCGCGGCGGCCAACTCGTCTACGCGTAGTGCTGTCGAAGAATCATGTTCCCATTGCGTCACCGTCAAGATGGCCGAGACGTCCGGGCCAGCATGCGGCGCGGGGAGCACGCTGGCGAGTGAGACGCCAGCGCCGCGAATCAAATGACCGAGGTCTGCAAGGCGTCGTGCCTGATCTTCGGAGTAGGCTCCAGTCGGCGCAAGAGCTACTTCAGCTGCACGCATTCTCGCTTCCGCCGACGCTTGTGCCGGAAACTGGACCGCCCCCGGGGGCAACTTGATGACATACACGGTGCTACGCGCCGCTCACGAACTCGCGCGCCCGAGTGACTGCGTACTTGTCGCTGTGAAAGATGGCGAGCGCTGCCTCGCTTGGTGACCGCGGTTGCCAGTGTTCGGCCCACGAACTGCCAGTAAGGGAAAGTAGATAGTTGTGGCGCAGATCCGCCACGCCGCCTACTTGTCGCTGGAGGACGTCAGATGCGTCGGAGAGGCGCCCAAGGCTGCTGGCTGCGATTTTGCCGGCAGGGATCACCCCTGCGGCATCGAGTGTGATCGTCTGCCAGCTCACATCCGCGCCCGCGGCTTTCGCGAGCGAGTGGCCCGCCAGTGCGGCGACACTCAGTGCCACAGCTCCGGTGCCGAGCGCGCCCGCAACCGGCTGCGCTCCCGGAACAAGCGCAAGAGCTCCGCCAGCAAGACCAAGAGCTGTACTCACATCCGATGCGATGGTGGAGATCTCTGCGATGGTCTCGGCGTTCTCCTGCACGAATTCCCAGGCGAAGGCAGGTGCATGAACCAGCATGTCGAGGATGCGGCCGAACTCTGCACCGAGGCGTTCAAAGAACCCGGCACCCTCCGGCGCCAGTGCGGCAGCTGCGTCGAGCAGATGTGCCGTCTGAGCCGCCTCTCGGGCGTGCGTCTCGCGCAGTTCGCGGGCACGCCACCTGAGGTGCTCCAGATCGTCCAGGGCAGCCTGCAACTCCCGATGTGCCAGCTGAGCATTCAGCTGGTTCTCGTACGTGATGACGGCGCCGGGTCCAAGGATCGGGTGGGCACGAAGGGCAGTGATGCGCTGATCCGTGCTGCGAGCCGCTATTTCGAGTTCGCGAGCGCGGTGCTGCAGTTCCGTCAGCCGCATCGACCACGAGTGCAGTGCTGACGCGGAATTGTGCAGTGCGGTGGTGGCATCATGCAGGAGCGGCACGCAGCGAGCGATCGCGCGTGAGAACTCCGTTGCTGCCGGTCCGTTCCACAGCTGCTGGCCCAGGGTGATTGTCGCGAGTGTGTGGGACGCCTCCCTCATTTGCGCGGAGCCTGCTGCGAGACTTGCTGCGTAGCTTTCTATTCCGGCGACATCACCGGGAGCGGGGTCGAAGCCGAGGGCGGTGTACACGAAACTGTTCACTGTGCGTCACCGAGCCGCAGCGCGTTGGACGTTTCGGCCGTCCGGTAAAGTTCGGCTGTTCGATCCAGGCCCGTGGCCATCGTCCCGGTGGTATCCACGAGGGTGCGCAAGCCTGATTCCCATTGGGACTGCAGCCGCCGCGCGCATGCGGCGAGCCGGTCGCTCCCGAGGCAGGCCATGTCCGCATCCTGCAATTCGCGCAGTGCGTGCGTCATCCGGTCTGCTGTGCACCTGAGAGTGTCTGCGGTTGCGCGCAGTTGAGCTGGGTCCACAAGGACGTCGTTCACGGTGTCGCTCCTTCTGTCCAGGGCATCTGAGGAGTAAGGACGCAGGAAAACCTGCCGCGGTTCCACGCGCGCGGAAGCAGATAGCGTGACCGCGGTCACAGATCGTTGACTGTTCAGTCAGCAGGCCGGAAGCGGGAAACAAAACCGGCGCAAGTTTTCCGAATTTGCTCCTGAGCGACTCGATCTCCGTAAGATTGGACCGAGGTGGAGGTATTGAGGGACCGATATTTGTGGCTCGAATGAATGACGCCAGAATTGCTGTCGCGTGTTCGGGCTATACCGGCAATTTGTGGGCAGCGATATCGTTTGTGGTTGCCTATGCGTCACATAGGGAAGGGGAGGGGCGGGGTGGATTGAATACCACCCTAAGGTGTCTATCTCGTGAGCGCCGACGGTAGGACAGTGACAAGAAGCAAGTGTCACAGTCGGACTAACTATCAGGGTGTAACGGTCGAGGGGTGAGGATGGATATACCAAGCGTGAACCGAGTCAACGGTGACGCTAATGGTCCAGGCGCACGCATGCCACTGACTGCAGCCCAGGTTGCGGTCTGGTTTTCGCAGCGCATGCACCCTGAAGTTCCGGACAACCTGGCATATGTCGTGGACGTCCGCGGAAATCTCGATGAGCCGGAGTTTGCGCAGGCGGTGCGAGTGGCTGCCCGGGAAACGGGCGTATCCACCGTGAGTTTTGTCGAGAGCGAAGGCTGGCCCTATCAGGTTGAGCGCACATCTGATGAAGTTCCCGTCCACCTGGTTGACTTGCGTCAGCTTCCTGATCCGCACGCTGCGGCGCAGCGGTGGACGTGGGCCGACCGCAGCCGTCCAGTAGACATTGCCAACGATGATCTGGTGACCGCAGCGCTGCTTCGTGTGAGCGATGACCACGTGATTTGGTACTTGCGAGTGCATCACCTTGTCGCTGACACGTTCGTGGTAGCAGCCCTGATGCGCCGAACAGGGGAGATCTACTCCGCCGCGCAGCACGGTGTCGATCCTATTGCCTCAGTCTGGTCTGGCGCGCACAACGCGGTCGACGCTGAGTACGACTATTGTGGGTCGGCGCATTATGTCCGCGATTCCGCCTATTGGGCTGAGCGTCTGCACGGTGCGCACGAACCGGTCAGCCTGGCGCACAGATCGGCCGAACCGTGCCTGACCACGGTCCGTACCCGATCGACGGTGCCCGCTGCTGTGAACAACCGCATTGCCTACCGATCTGAGCAACTCGGCACCACCATCGCAATTGTCGTTGCTGCCGCGTTCAGCTCGTATCATCTGCGCGCTACCGGTGCGGATGACCCGCTGGTGACGCTACAAGTCGCGGCGCGGCCGACACTCCTGCTTCGAAGGTCCCCGGGTGTGCTCTCGAACATGGTGCCGGTGCGAAGCGGCATCGCTGCCTCGACGCCGGTGCGCAGCGCCATCCGGGCAGTCGCGGAAGCCACGATCGGGGCGCTTAGCCACCAGCGCTATCGGCGCGAGGACATCATTCGCGAACTTGGAATCGTCAGTGATGCCGCCGGTGATTTCGGTCCCGTGCTGAATTTCGCCCTCAATGATTCGACCGTAGAAATTTCGGGTACCACATACGAGGTGCATGAACTGGCCGGGGGACTCGTGAACGACATCAAAGTCACGCTGCGGTCGGATGTCAGCGACGCCCTGGTAGTGGAATTCGAAGGCAATCCGAGGCTTTACTCTCAGGCTGACATCGAATCTCACCATGCCCGATTTATGGCATTTATGGAGCAATTTATCACTGCTGCCGATTTCACCCATATCGGTGCACTGCGCGGGTTCGGGCCAAACCTCCAGCTCGTTCGCTGAACACTCCGGCAATTCTTCCCTCAGCGGGAACCGTACGCACGTGTGGTGCGTCTGATTCTGCTGGGAGGGAGTAAGCATGACCTGGACGTTTACCGGCGCCGAGTTCTCGGTGCTCATGCACAGTGTGGGGCGAGAGCGGCTGCCTTATCCCTTGCAGTACGTTGCACCGGAGATGATGCCCGCCGATCGTGATGCGATGTTTGCGCGCGCTCGGCAGGTCGTGCAGCAGACGCTTTGCCACGACTTCGAGGAGGCGGTGGCGTGTTTGGTCGCGCCGCAACTGCAGATCCAGTCAGTCACATTTGTGTCGGTTGGCGGCCGGGTCCGGAAGCTGCGCGCGCTGGCGGCGTTGCGCGGCAGCAGGGCGATTGTCGTTGTTCAGCAGCCGGGTGAATCCGAACAGTCCGGCGGCGACATTACCTTGCGTCGCATAGCGCACAACGATATCCCAGCACAAGTAGCCAGAACGCTGCCCGCCTCAGAACCTGGCCGGACCCGTGGAGTGGTCGGCACGGTTGCTGAAGCGGCGGCACTGCCACAGCAGCGCGGTGCCCGTGCGTTCTTCGCGAAAGAACGTTGTGCTACAGGGGAAATCACAGCCACAACCGGAGTTGACCGTGGTGCACGAGCGCTTACCACGGACCGTGGGTTCTGCTGGATTGACGTGGTGGGCGACGGCCGGTATCTGGTCCGGTCGGAATTGGGAAAGCGCCGGATCGAAGCGTTTCCCGCCGACAGCGGCCGTATTGAGGATGAAGTGCGCGAACTCCTGCGGATAGGCAAGACTCAGTAGACCAGCTCAGCGACCACCGCCACCACCGCCACCACCACCGCCGCCCGAAAAGCCGCCGCTACTGGAGAAACCACTGCTGCCACTTGGTCCACCCGGCGAGCTCACGAAGCTGTTCATCGATTCGCCGAACGATGCGCTGCTGAACGGTTGAGTGCCGTAGTACCACACCGGATAGAAGGTGCGGCCATGTTCTTCGTAACGCGCGGTGAGTTCGCGAACCCACTTTTTGGCGTGGCCAAACAGAACGGCGTAGGGGAGTAAGCGTTCGTGAATGTGCACCGCCTGGTCCGCGCTGAAGGCGCTCACCGGGGCGGTCGGCGCAGCGCCGGGGGATTGAGTCGCGTTGATGCGGTCCGCTTCGCCAGCCTCGATATACATTTTGAGGCCATCGATGTGATCGACGAGTTCTCTGCCTTTAGGTGTGAGCGGCTTGATGTCGATTGCCGTGACGACAGCGATGATCGCGAATCCGATAGAGGCGGCAAGCAGGCCATAGCGCCAGTCCGGGGGCTGATTGATCAGGAGCACCGCGGCGATTCCACTGACCACGAGTGCGGCCCCCGCGATAGCGAATAATGGCCAGCCGACGCTTATCTGCTTGCGGTAACCGAATTCCACGGCATCCCGGCGTGCCTGCGCCTGTAGTTCTTGCAGTTGCTTCGACACGTCACTTTTGTGCTCGGCAAAGGCATACCGTTCGCCGACTTCTCCGCGCGGAAAAAGGATATCGATGAGGCTTCGCTCGTAATGCCGCAAACCTTCGGTATTCACGAGTTCTGCTGAGTACTCCGTGCCCGATGCCAAGAAACCGGTTTTCTCCGTTTCTATGATCCGAAGATTTCCGCGCACTGCGAGGTCGAGAATCTGTGCCGGGATCACCGGCCCTGACGCTCCCTTGATAGCGGCGGCTTCAATGAGGGACAGATCTTGCGGTGGCACATATTGTTGCGATACAGGTGCGTTGCGAGGGGCACTTCGCCCGTGTCGCACACGAAACCGGGCGGCGAAGAGCAGCGCGCCAAACGCGGTTATCGCCGATCCGAACATGGCGAAGCGTGCAGCGAGAGCGACGGGACCGGCATCGAACGGCTCGAACGTGGCCGGTTCGAACATAGCCGCCACTGTGACATTTTCTTCGGGGGCGAGCGGCCGTGGTGCCTGAAAGGTGATGACCTCCCCATCATCGCGGCCAGCACACTCCTCGGATGCGCCGTATGCGCCGATGAAGCACCTGATGTCGCCTGTGAACGCTTCGCGGACAGCGGCGTCTAGATGGATGCGCGCGGTCAGTTTCTCGAACGGCTGGTTCCAGCCCGTCCCATTAGTGTTCCAGTAAAACTCCTGGTAATCACCACTATCGAGGATGACATCGCGCATCGTGTACGCGATTTCGTAGGTCTGCGTGCCGTGAACATAGTCATCGGTGCCCGTTTCCACCACAGTGAAGTCGCCACTTGAGTACTGGTCGTAGATCGGTTCGCTTGCCCCGTTCCGGGTGACTGATTCCACCTGCAGCGAGACGTGGTGACCGTCGAAGTAACGCGGTATCTCGCGGACGATTCCCTTGTTCTGATCGTAGGTGGGGAATTCTGCCGTTAAATGCTCGACGACCCGCAACTCGGCGCGTCCGTCATCGTCCTGCGAGAGGTAGTAGTCGGCTTCGAAGTTGCTGAATGTGAACGCATCCGTTGACTGCGCCAGCGCGGGTGCTGGAACGAGAAGCGAAAGGAAACACACTGCCACAAAAACGAACCGCTTCATATCCGCACGCTAGCACCAGCGGGCGCCGGCGGCACTTGGAGTGATTTCGCCAAAGCTGCCACGTCGCAGAGAAACGGGAGCAAACTACGTCATATAACCGAAATGCGGAGTTTCCGCCCCATGAATCGAGGGAAGATGAGGTCTCGTTCCAGGCGCCTCCTCGGCGCCGCATCAGCCGCTGGGCTCGTTCTCGCGCTGGTCTCGGCCTGCGGTGCCGACACCGCGGACGACACCACTGATGACACCACACCGGCCGTCACGGCAACGCCCGCGGAGCCGGCGGAGGACACAGCGGAAGTCGCGGAGCCTCCGGAAGGCACATTCTTCGGTGACGACGTTGAAGTGGGCGAAGGTTCCGCCCGCACTTTCGTCGTGCTAGACGATGACGGCAACCCCACCGAGATTGGCGTGCGGCTCTCTGAGGCTGCGCTCGACGGTTTGCCAGATGCCCCTCAGGGCCCGCCGGAATTCTGGGAGCTGCAGCTGCCGGATGAGGCGGATGACGCCGTCTTCAGGTTTGTATCGCTCGACTGGGCAAGCCATGGGCACGAACCCCCCGGACTGTTCGACGTGCCGCACTTCGACATTCACTTCTACATGATCGAGCCTGAGGATGTCGCCGCGATCGACCCTGAGGATCCGGACTTCGCCGCGAAGGCCGAAAACGTCCCTGAACCACAGTACATTCCGCAGGATTTCACCACGCTCCCAGATGCGCCGCTCGCTGAACAGGCGGTGCCGAACATGGGCGTTCACTGGATCGACGCCGAAGGCGGGCTCGTCCCCGGCGAATATGAGTTCGAGGTCGTCTTCATCAACGGCACCTGGGACGGCGAGTACACGTTCATGGAGCCGATGGTCACACGTGAATTCCTGCTGTCTAAGGAATCGTACGAGGCAGAGATCAAGCAGCCCGAAGCGTACCAGCGGACCGGGTACTACCCCACGACCTTCAGCGTGATCTTCGATGAGGCTACCGGCGAGCACGTCATCATGCTCGGCGGGATGGAAATGCGCGAGGCCAGCTAAACCTGGGCAACACGGGCGGTGATTTGCGTCTGCTGACGCGGTCACCGCCCGTTTTGTTTCCGCTCACCCGATGAGCGTCCTGAGTTTCTCGATGAGCCGCACGCGCGCGTCGCGCTCGAACGCTAGTGGCGTCACGTTGAGGGTTGTCACTCCCGCTTCGCGGAACGCGGCGATGCGTTCCTTCACGAACCCCTCGGGCCCGATCAGTGATACTGCCCGGACAAGTTCGGTGGGGACGAGCGCCGCGGCGTCGTCTTTCTTCCCGTCAAGATAAAGTTCTTGAATCTGATCGGCTTCTGCGCCATAACCGTATTGTGTGGCGAGATTGTGGTAGAAGTTCTTGCCTTTCGCGCCCATACCGCCGATGTAGAGGGCAAGGTGCGGTTTCACCAACTCCAGCAGGCCCTCCGTGTCGTCGCCAATCGCGAGTGGGGGGCCGGCATAGATATCGAGTTCTCCGAGTGCGGGATCGCGCTTGGCGAAACCCCTCGAAAGCGCTTGCCCCCACACGTCTTTGCTTTTCTCTGGATAAAAGAAGATCGGCTGCCAGCCCTCAGCGAGTTCCGCGGCTAGTTCCACGTTCTTCGGGCCCAGCGCAGCGAGCAAGATTGGGATACGTTCCCGCACTGGATGGTTGATCAGCTTGAGTGGCTTGCCGAGCCCCGTTCCCTCCGCTTCAGGCAGTGGAAGAGTGTAGTACCGACCGTTGTACACGACCTTCTCCCTGCGCCACACCATGCGGCAGATCTCGATGATCTCCCGGGTGCGGCCTATCGGGGCGTCGTACCGGACACCGTGGAAACCCTCGATCACCTGGGGGCCGGAAGCGCCGAGACCCAGCGTGAAGCGACCATTCGACACGTAGTCCAGACCCGCCGCAGTCATCGCAGTCAGCGTCGGCGTTCGCGTGTAGAGCTGCAAGATTCCTGACGCAAGCTGGATGTGTTGCGTTTTCGCAGCGAGATAGCCAAGTGCGCTGACAGCATCGAAGCTGTACGCCTCAGCTACGAAGGCGATATCAAGGCCAGCACGCTCGAGGTCGGCGATTTCGGCTGCAGCCTCACTGAACTCGCCGGAGTAGTTGATGGACAACCCGATCCGCATGAAGTCCCCCTTGAACGTCGCTGCGAATGACGATACGCCCTGTCCCGGTTAGTTGGAGAACGGCCCTGGCTAGAGTGCAGGAATGACCGATTACAAAGCGTTCACACTGGAGAAGCGCGACCACGTCACGCAAGTAACGCTCGCTGGGCCGGGTAAAGGCAATGCAATGGGCCCCGACTTCTTCGCTGAGCTTCCCCGTATCTTTCAAGCGCTGGACGCGGACCCAGAGACGCGGGCAGTGGTGCTCGCAGCATCTGGCAAGCACTTCAGCTTCGGGCTTGATCTGCCGGCGATGGCGCCGCTGTTCGGCCCGCTCATGGAACCGGGGGCGCTGGCCGAGCCGCGAACCAACTTTCACCGCGAGATCCGCAGGCTGCAAGGCGCGTTATCAGCGGTCGCGGACTGCCGTAAGCCGGTTGTGGCCGCTGTGCAAGGCTGGTGCATCGGCGGCGGTGTCGATCTGATCGCTGCGGCCGACATCCGATACGCATCCGAGGATGCGAAATTCAGCATTCGGGAAGCGAAAGTCGCCATCGTGGCTGATATCGGCTCCTTGCATAGGCTGCCACCGATAATCGGTGAGGGGCATCTGCGTGAGCTCGCGCTCACAGCGAAGGACATCGACGCGCAGCGTGCGGAGAAGATCGGGCTCGTCAACGACGTGTTCGCGGACCCGGAGGCTGCGCTTGCTGCAGCCCACGCTACGGCTCGCGAGATAGCCGCGAATCCACCGCTCGTCGTGCAGGGCGTCAAGGACGTCCTCAACCGCGAGCGAGCCGCAACAGTCGACGACGGCCTGCGCTATGTCGCCGCCTGGAATGCCGCTTTCCTTCCCTCCCATGACCTCACCGAGGCGATCGGTGCCGTTTTCGAGAAGCGCGACCCGGAGTTCAAAGGCCGGTGAAAGTGCAGCACACAAGCGTTGCAACGGGGTTGCAACGCTGCTCTTTCTAGTGTCTCAGCTCACAGTAATCCGCACTTTCGGAAGGCGTGGGCGATGAGTTATGAGAGCGCAGCACATGGATGTATGGGGCGGCTGGTCGAGTGCCGCGGTGGCTGACGATGAGGCCATGTAAACAGTCGTTTACGGCGTGTTTCTGATCCTCTTACGGGCTTTTCAGCCCGCTACTTTCAGCGTAAAGCCACCGTGGGCGGTGACCGCCGCCCTAGCATCCAAAGGACGTATATGTCTGACAAGATCGCAACCGCGCAGGGGCACCACGACGGCGCGGATTTCCACACCGAGAGCAAGGACTATCTCGCTAAACGTTCCCTTCGCAAAGGTACGGCGGGGTGGATTCTGTTAGCCGGTCTGGGCGTCAGCTTTGTTATCTCTGGCGACTACGCCGGCTGGAACTATGGACTGGGTGAGGGCGGATTCGGCGGGCTCCTCATTGCTGCAGTGATCGTCGCGTGCATGTACTTCGCGATGGTTCTTGGCATGGCGGAAATGTCGTCGGCACTGCCTGCCGCCGGTGGCGGCTACACCTTTGCGCGCCGGGCTTTAGGGCCGTGGGGCGGCTTTGCCACCGGCACCGCGATTCTGATCGAGTACGCGATTGCACCCGCAGCGATCGCGACCTTCATTGGCGCCTACGTTGAATCGCTCAACCTCTTTGGAATCACCGACGGCTGGTGGGTATATCTGGGCGTCTACGCGGTCTTCATCGGTATCCATCTCAGCGGCGCCGGAGAGGCGCTGAAGACGATGTTCATCATCACCGCGGTGGCGATAGTCGGCCTCATCGTTTTCGCGATCGCGGCGATTAGCCGCTTCGATGCGGCGAATCTTACCGACATCCCGGTCTCTGATACCGCTGCGGGTGCGTCGGAGTTCCTGCCTTTCGGTGTGCTTGGCATCTGGGCGGCCATTCCGTTCGCCATCTGGTTCTTCCTCGCGATTGAAGGTGTTCCGCTTGCGGCCGAGGAAGCAACCGAGCCAGAGAAGAACGTTCCGCGCGGCATCATCGCGAGCATGCTGGTGCTGTTGGTGACATGCGCGACTGTGCTCTTCCTGGCGACGGGTGCGATTGGCGCTGAGTCACTCGCGAACTCGGACAACCCACTGGTTCACGCGCTCGGTGACGGCGGCGGCGCGAAGCTCGTGAACTACATTGGCCTCGCAGGCCTGATCGCGAGCTTTTTCGCGATCATCTACGCGTATTCGCGCCAGACCTTCGCGTTGTCGCGGGCCGGCTACCTGCCAACAAGTCTTTCGGTCACCAATCGGCGGAAAGCACCTGTGCTCGCGCTCATTATTCCTGGGGTAATCGGTTTCCTCCTTTCCTTGACGGGCGAAGGGGCGACGCTGCTGAATGTGGCGGTGTTCGGCGCTGCGCTGAGCTACGTTTTGATGATGGTGAGCCACATTGTGCTCCGCGTCCGCGAACCCAAGATGCACCGGCCGTACCGGACGCCAGGTGGTATCGCGACCACCACATTTGCCTTGGTTATTGCGGTCGGCGCGGTGATTGCAACGTTCCTTGTTGATCCGCTGGCAGCCTTCCTGGCTCTGGTTGTGTTCGGCGGGTTCATGGCGTACTTCGGGTTCTACAGCCGCCACCGCCTTGTTGCAAACTCGCCGGATGAGGAGTTCGCTGCGCTCGCACACGCGGAGGCTGAACTGAAATGACCCGCTACACGCAGCAACTCGGCGGGACCACGTATCAGTTCGATGGCCTTATCGATGTGCTTGCGAAGGCGACCCCGTTGCGTTCCGGGGACGAACTTGCGGGCTGCGCGGCCCACACCGATGAGGAACGTGCGGCAGCGCAGTGGGCGCTGGCAGATGTGCCGCTCGAGACGTTTCTCAACGACCAAGTCGTACCGTATGAGACCGACGAGGTCACACGGCTGATCATCGATAGTCATGATCGTGATGCGTTCGCGGCCGTGTCGCATCTGACTGTTGGCGGGCTGCGGGATTGGCTGCTCGACTCGATTACAGGTGCCGATAGTGCTGTGGCACTCCGTGGGGTCTCGCCCGGACTGACCCCTGAAATGGTGGCCGCAGTGAGCAAACTGATGCGCAACCAGGATCTCATCGCAGTGTCGAGGGCGATCGAGGTGACCGCGGCGTTCCGCACGACGATCGGACTGCCGGGGCGGATCGCTACCCGGCTGCAGCCGAACCATCCCACCGATAACCCGCGCGGCATCGCGGCTGCCACATTGGACGGTCTGTTGATGGGGTGCGGTGATGCGGTGATCGGCATCAATCCGGCGACGGACTCGCCGCAGGCCACGGCGGACTTGTTGCACCTGCTTGACGATTTGCGGCAGCGTTTCGCCATCCCGGTGCAGTCGTGTGTCTTGTCGCATGTCACGACCACTGTCGGGCTCATCGAGGCGGGCGCCCCGGTCGACTTGGTGTTCCAGTCGATTGCGGGAACCGAGGGCGCGAACAAGGGATTTGGTGTGACGCTCGACCTTCTGGCAGAGGCGAATGAAGCGGGACGGTCGCTGGGGCGCGGAACCGTCGGTGACAACGTGATGTACCTCGAGACTGGCCAGGGCTCGGCACTGAGTGCGAACGCGCATATCGGGACCGGT
Source organism: Hoyosella sp. YIM 151337 (assembly GCF_026041215.1). Classification (GTDB taxonomy): domain Bacteria; phylum Actinomycetota; class Actinomycetes; order Mycobacteriales; family Mycobacteriaceae; genus Hoyosella. The sequence continues at coordinate 280,220 of NZ_JAPEIQ010000026.1, read as the reverse complement.
GGTCAGCCGGTGGATCAGCAGACGCTTGAGGCCCGCGCGTATGCCGTGGCCCGTCACCTGGAACCGTTGCTTGTGAACACCGTGGTTGGCTTTATCGGTCCGGAATACCTGTACGACGGGAAGCAGATCATCCGCGCGGGCCTCGAGGATCACTTCTGCGGAAAGATGCTGGGGCTTCCGATGGGCGTGGATGTCTGCTACACGAATCACGCCGAGGCCGACCAGGATGACATGGATAACCTGCTTACGCTGCTCGGCGCGGCAGGTGTCGCGTTCGTCATCACGGTTCCGGGTGCGGACGATGTCATGCTCGGCTACCAGAGTCTGTCGTTTCACGACGCGCTCTTCGTCAGGAGGACTCTCGGCTTGCGGGCCGCCCCGGAGTTCGAGGAGTGGCTCACCGGCCTGGGGATGGCTGATGGCGCCGGCCGCATCCTTCCGGTAGATCCTTTGCGGTCGCCGCTGCGTGCACTGGCAGGGGGAGTAACATGACCGATTTCTGGTCGCCGCTTCGGGCAACCACGCAGGCGCGAATCGGACTGGGCCGTGCGGGCGATGGGCTGCCGACGAAAAGCGTCCTCGAATTCCGCGCGGCACACGCCGCAGCGCGCGATGCTGTGCACCAACCGCTCGACGTGGATTCGTTCGCTGAAGAAATCGAACGTCTGGGTCTCGGCGCTCCTTCGGTGGTGCGCAGTAAGGTCTCGACGCGCGGGGAGTATCTGCGGCGCCCGGACCTTGGCCGCGAGCCGGGCGAGATGGACCTGGCGCATCCTGCAGCCGATGTCGCGGTGGTGCTCGCCGACGGGTTGTCGCCGCGCGCGCTCCATGATCATGGTGCCAGCCTCCTGAGTGCGATCATTCAAACTATTGGGGATGCGTATTCGTTTGCGCCGCCGGTGATAGCGACGTCCGCGCGGGTTGCTCTCGGAGATCACATCGGTTTCGCGTTAGGTGCTGAAATCCTGGTCGTCATCATTGGGGAACGGCCGGGGCTGTCGGTGGCGGACAGCCTCGGGATCTATCTCACGTACCAGCCGCGGCCGGGGTGCGCAGATTCGGAGCGAAACTGCATTTCGAACATTCACCCTCCCGACGGTCTCGGGTATATGGAAGCGGCCCGGATCGTCAGGAGTCTTATCCGCGGCGCGCGTGAACTCGGCCGTTCAGGCGTCGACCTGAAAGACACTTCGCGAAGCGAGCTGAGCGCAACACTGCAGCCGAGTGACGCGCTCACGGGTCAGGAAGAGAAGAAGTAGAGCCCGTAGTCATCGTGCCGGCGCGGGAACTACGCTGGCGCGACGCTGGCTGACACACCTGATGGCGATGATAGCTCCTCGCTGCGGACCGGCGCGGTCCTGGTGTGCGGCACCGTTGATGGAAAGTGTTGCGCCGTGGTGTTTGTTGGGCATCGAGCCAGACAGGCGGGATCACGTCGGGGTGTCCGTCACTGCCCATGCGGACGGTCCAGTCGCTGTGGTGGATCAGACGGTGATGGTAACTGCACAGGAGACACAGGTTGCTCAGGTCCGTGGGACCGCCGTCCTGCCACTCGCGAATGTGGTGCGCCTGCGTCCACGGGGCAGGCTTGTCACAGCCTGGGAAAATGCATCCCTTGTCCCGCATGACGAGGGCCCGGCGCAGGGCGACGCTCACAGTTCTTTCTGCTCGCCCCAAGTCGAGGACTTCGCTATTGCTTCCGAGGATCGCGGGGATGATCTTTGCATCGCACGCGATCTGTCGAGCGAGTGCGGCCGAGATCAGGTGATCGCGGTTGAGGAGTACGAGTGGTATATCGCTGGTGTTAGTCAGCTGGTCGAGCGTCATTGTGACGATCACGTGGGGCGGCTCACCACCCTGCGCTGGCAGGTCGGCGGCTCGTTCCGTGCGTTCGAGCAGTTCGGCGACTGCATCGCCGCACCGCTCGTCGACTGTTCGGACGTCCGGTGCGCCAGTTTCGTTGTCCGGTCGCGGTTTCGCGAGCGGTGAGAGCAGCGATTCGAGTCGCGCGCCGGCCTCCTTGTCGAGAAAACCTGACAGTTTGAGGTGATCTCCGCGGGAAGACCAGCGCAGGCGCAACTCCCGCTTGGGCTTCGCGAGATCGGTCTCGGGAGGTTCCACACCGTCTTGGTCGAGCCGTGCGAGAATCTCCCGGCCGACCTTGCGAATCACGGCAGGCGGGTTCGTTTTCGCTAGGGTCGCGAGTATGTCTTCACCCTCGGACCGTGCATCCGGTGGGGTAGCCGCGGGGAACTGGCTCAGCACGTCATCGATCGCATCGACATGCGCCGCGGAAATTTCCGCGGCAGCGAACGCAGCTGCTGCAAGGGGAAGAACCGGAATCCTCTCTCCACCTGCTGTTGTGGGCTGACCTGCGAGAACCTCAGAGCGTCGCGCGCGGCGGCGGGCATCGGCCGCGTCGAGGTTGAGGACGTCCTTCAGCAGCCCGGCGGCGTTCGCGTAGCCGAACGTAGCCATAGTGCCGCGTGCGCTTATCTCAGCGATCACCGCTGCCTGCAATCCAGCTGCACGCTGTAACTGCCGCTCGGACTCTTGTAAGCAGCCGACCAGATCGGCGTCCGCCAGCCGGTACAGCCCAGCGGAGTCTGTGATGTTTCCCCCCAGCACCTACTCAGTATCGAACAAATGTTCGATTCGCGCAAGGGTTGATTTTCTACTCCTGCACGGCTGCTGCGAGTTGCTTCACATGCATAACGTCCGGACAGGTCACGATGAGCATCGTTACGCCGGCCTCCTGCCATCGCCGCACTCCGGCCCGCACCTCGCTGGCGTCCCCGATGATCAGCGTTTCAGTAACCATTTCATCCGGAATCGCACCGGCGGCCTCGGACTTCTTGCCGGACCGGAACAGTGCAGTGACTTCGTCGACAACGTCGCCATAGCCCATCCGCCGGTACACCTGAGCGTGGAAGTTGAGTTCGGGTGCCCCCATTCCGCCGACATAGAGGGCGGTTATGGGCTTCAGCTTCGCGATTTCGGCCGCACGATCGGCAGTGACGATGACCTGGCAGGTCGCGGCCACCTCGAATGACTCACGGGTGCACCGCGCTCCTGCGCGCGCAAATCCTTCGTCGAGCCACTCGTTGTACATGGGGGCGAGGCGCGGAGAGAAATAGATGGCAAGCCACCCGTCGGCTATCTCGGCGGTAAGCGCGACGTTCTTGGGGCCTTCCGCGCCCAGCCAGATCGGGAGGTCGGCGCGCAGCGGGTGTGTGATGGGCTTGAGGGTCTTGCCGAGCCCGGTTGCGTCCGCCCCTTTATAGGGCAGCGGATAATGTGGCCCCTCGCTGGAAACCGCATGCTCACGCGCGAGTACCTGACGCACGACTGACACATACTCACGGGTTCGCGCGAGTGGCTTGGCGAAGGGCTGTCCGTACCAGCCCTCGACAACTTGCGGCCCGGAAACGCCAAGCCCCAGGATATGGCGGCCGCCGCTGAGATGGTCGAGGGTCAGCGCATGCATCGCGCAGTTCGTCGGCGTGCGCGCCGAGATCTGGGCGACGGATGTTCCGAGCCGGACGTGCTGCGTTCGTGAGCCCCACCACGCCAGGGGAGTGAAGGCGTCCGAGCCCCATGACTCGGCAGCGAAGACCGCATTGAATCCTTCGTCCTCCGCGGCAGTAACAAGTTCTAGCGTGTCAGTTGGTGGCAGAGCACCCCAATACCCGAGCTGTAATCCTAGCTTCATTAGAACAGGTTATCGTTGTGCGTTCTTATTCGCTGATGCTGAGCAGTTTCCGCACTGTATTGAGATTGCGTGCCGTTCCCGCGACTGCAAGGGCGCGCATGATGGACGCGTCTTTCATCTGCGGTCTTCCCGCCCCGTCTTCGTACCTGATGTGCATCTCGCGGCCGATCACCTCCCACTGGTCGGCGCCGGTGTCGAACGTGCGCGCTCGTGCGACCGCATCCGGAGTGGGCTGCGATTGGAGGAACGTGATGTACGAGAATTTCGGGTTGAGGACGTTGAACGGGTAGGCCGCGAGGGCTGCTTGAACTTCCGGCCGTGACCGCGAGATCACCTCACGGAAGAACCCGAACTGATCCTTGATGGCGCGCTCGAGTTGTCGCTCGAACGCATCCGCGTCATCTGGCGGTACACACAGCAGATTGCCTGACGCTATGTACGTTTGCACGCCGGTTGCGCCAAGGGTCACTGCGATGGAACGCAGCTCGGCCATCGGCAGGCTCGCACCTCCGACATTGATCGCGCGGATGAAATACAGGCGGGCTTTGCTCAACAAGGTCCCTTCTTCTGCCGGGAGTGTGCTGACAGGTGTTGAATTCTATGACGGAGCCGGTAATTCAAGAACGGCTCGTGCGAGAAGGTGGGCGGCGGGGTGGCAGATAACGCGCGGCTTTCGGGCAATGCACTTGGGACGGCGGCTCAGCATGCATCATCGCGGGTGCCGATCGCCCGGCCAGGCGACCAGGTAGCGGACGTGCTGGGGACGCTTCCCGGAAGAAGCTTCGACTGCGCGGACGTCATCGCCGTCTGCGACGGGCCGCGGCTAACGGGGCTGGTAACCCTCGAGCGGTTGCTCGCTGCGCATCCGCAGGCGGAGATCAGCAGCGTGATGGATCCGGACCCGCCCACAATCAGTCCCGGAGCCGATCAGGAACATGCGGCTTGGACCGCGGTGCAGCATGGCGAGCCGGGGCTCGCTGTTGTCAGCGAAGCCGGCAACTTCGTGGGACTGATTCCGCCGCAGCGTCTCATTGGCGTGCTGTTGGAGGAACACGACGAAGACGTGGCACGGCTGGCCGGTTATCTCGCGTCCACCCGTTCCGCGCGCCACGCGTTATCCGAACCAGTCATGCGGCGGCTTTGGCACCGAGTGCCGTGGCTGATCGTCGGCTTAGCAGGAGCGATGGTCTCGGCACTGATCGTGGGCCAGTTCGAGCAACAACTGGAACGCCAGGTCTTGATCGCGCTATTCGTGCCAGGAGTGGTGTACATCGCGGACGCGGTCGGTACGCAAACGGAGGCTTTGATGATCCGCGGGCTCTCTGTGGGTGTCAGCATTGCGCGTGTAGCCGGGCGCGAAGCCGTGACGGGGATAGCACTTGGACTGCTCCTCGCGGCTCTCGCGCTGCCCCTGATCTGGTGGGGCTGGGGCCATGCGGATCTCGCGCTGGCCGTCGGAGTCGCGATTCTCGCCGCGAGTTCCATCGCGACGCTGGTTGCCATGATTCTGCCCGTAGTTTTCAGCAAATTTGGCGCTGACCCCGCGTACGGTTCCGGACCCCTTTCGACCGTGGTGCAAGACGTTCTGTCTGTCCTGATCTATTTTTTGACGGCGGCGGCTCTCATCACGTGAACACGCGGCGCAGCCCACTTGCCCGCTGCACCTGTCTCGCAATCCCGGCACACACCGAGTCTTCCGTGCCGACGATGCGGACGTGCCGCCGGGCACGCGTGATCGCTGTGTACAGCAGTTCACGAGTCAGTAGTAGCGAATCACTTTCCGGCAGAAGGACGCTCACGGTGTCGTACTGACTGCCCTGGCTGCGGTGAATTGTCATCGCGTACACAGTCTGAACGGAGGCGAGCTGGTTGGGGTGCAGCAGCAATGGCTCAGCGCCACGCTGAAAGGCCGCCACCAGGGCGCTGCCGCGTGCCACAACAACCCCGGTATCGCCGTTGTACACCTTCGCATCGTGATCGTTCTCTGTGACGAGTAGAGGCTGACCCGGGTACCAGTGGTACGGGTCGATGCGCTCCCCGGACGCCTCGCTCACCCAGTCCATGGCCTGCTGCGCCCAAAGCTGCACTCCGAACGGACCGTCACGATGCGCGCAAAGCAGCCGATGACCCTCCAATTGCGCAAGCGCACCACCGATATCGCCAGCGCGTGCGCAGTCAGTGACGGCGCGCGCGGCATCAACCGTGTCCGCGCGCAGAGCGTCGAGGTCATCGGGCAAGCACAACGAGACGTCGTCGCAGTTGCTGTGCAGAATGCCGAGTGCATCATCGGCCTGGCCATCCCGGACCGCGCTGGCTAGCCGGGCGATGTTACCGCCGAATCGCCGCCCGCGGCTGAGCCGGATCACACCGCGGTGCAGGCGCCGCTCCTCGAATTCGCTCAGCCGGGATTCGCTGGGGTCATCTCGCGCATTGATATCTCTCTCGATGACGCGATTTAGCACAGGGCTCGGCGTCGTCGGCGCTGTCTCAGGCCGCGCGACCAAGTCGGCGAGCACAGCGCCCGCCTCGACAGATGTGAGCTGGTCAGGGTCGCCGACCAGGACGAGACGTGCATCTGGACGGACCGCTTCAAGTAACCGGCACATCATCGTCAGCGACACCATGGACGTCTCGTCGAGCACAATCACGTCGTAGGGCAGCCGGTTGTGCGCGTCATGCCGGAACCGATTACGGCTGCCCGGCCGCCAGCCAAGGAGCCGGTGCAGAGTCATCGCCGACAATCCCGGTGGCAGCGCCAAATTGGCCGATTGCTCATTGATCGACTCTTCGAGCCGCGCGGCAGCCTTGCCGGTAGGGGCGGCAAGACCAGCCCGCAGGCCTGCACCATGCATGGTGTATAGGAGGGCAAGGATCCTCGCCACGGTATGCGTCTTCCCCGTACCTGGCCCGCCTGCTATCAGGGTGGTCCACTGGGTGGCGGCCAGTGCTGCGGCGACGCGCTGCCGATCCGGCGGCGGGGCAGGGTGACCCTCCGAGTCGTGGAACAGACGGTCGAGCGCGGCGCGGATTTGGCCGTCGTCGACACTGGGCGCGCTTTGTGCGCGGTCATCGAGTATCCGGCGGATCGACTGTTCCTGCCGGTAGTACCTGTCGAGGTATAGCAGTTCGCCCTCGGTGGTGTCGACGAGGCGCAGCGGACGAAGCGGAAATTCACCGCCGGTGACGAGAGTGCTTCGGCGCAAATCCGCGACGACGGTCTCTGCACTGGGCCAGGGGAGGGCGTCGAGGTCGGTGCCGGATTCCACCGTCACTTCCGCCAGTCGGTGCAGGTCGACGCATACCGATCCGAGCCGGACTGCCCGGGTCGCGAGCGCGGTAGCGAGGAGAACACTGTCGGGTTGTTGACCAGCAAGTTTCTGCAGACGCACCGCCACGTGCACGTCAGCGGGTGCGAGGACACCTGCTTCGCTGAACTCCCGAAGGATTCCGCTGGCCCTGAGCACCGATTGGACTGTCATGGCTGGGTCCCGTCTCGTGCGGCGAGGAGGTCGGAAAGCTCGCTGATCAGCGCTGCCGGTGGGTGCCACTCGAACACACCATGACCTTCAGGCGTACTCGGTCCAATCATTCCGCGCACGAAGTGGTACTGCACGCCGGCAAGGTGTCTCTCCGGTGCGTAGCCGGGTTGCCGCCAGCGCAGATACCGGTGCAGCGCTACACAGTAAAGCAGTGCTTGTAAGGGGTAATGGGCGTGCATCATCTCGTCCGCCATCGCGCCGGGAGAGTAATGCCCGACGGTCAGGTCACCGCGCGCGAGCCGATTCGTTTTGTAGTCAACGACGAGATATCGGGGGCCGGGCACGCGCAACACCGCGTCGATACTCCCCGTCAGATACCCGCGCAGCGGCGGCGGCTGCACCGTCACGAGGCGGCGGTGGTATGACGCCAGCGGGTCGTCGGCGGGCACGTGTTTCGCCAGCAGGCGTGCGATGTCAGAAACGGTGACAAGACTCGAGACTGGCGAGTCACCACCGGCGAGGGGAAACTCGAAATCCAGCTCCGGTAGCCGATCTCCGGGCGCGATGTCCCCCAGAGTGCCGTGCCCGCCGATTGGTGTGGTCATGACGGCGTGCAGCGCGGATGCGAGGACCTCCGCATCGGCGTCTGAGTGGCGCCGTGCAATAGCTTCCGCGCACTGTTGGCGCAACTCCGTGGCGAGGTCCCCTGACGTGTCCACGGTTTCGAGAATTTCGTGCACGAGTGTGCCGAAGACCGCGCCCGCGGGAAGCTCATTCATCAGCGAAGGCGCTCCGCTTGCGCTCGTCGTGTGGAATGCTTCCGCGTCCGGTTCGTCGGTGATCGTGGGCTCTTCCGGTTCACTGCTCACCCCTGCAGTGTTGTGTCCGGCAGCGATGAGGGCCGAGTACGACGTTCTGCGCCAGCGTGCGTCCAGCGAACGGTGAAAGCGCGCCGCCGCGAGTTCCTCCACGGGTTCCTCTGGCCTCTCCCAGACGAGAGCTGTTTCGCTGTCGAGTGCGGCAGGCTCGACGGAGATGAGGTCCGGCATCTGCGCGGCCCACTGGTGGAGATACTCTGCGACCCGGTTGTCATCCGCTACTTTCGCCGGCAGCGCTGGTTCCGCCGCCGCGCCAGGCTGGCCAGCCGCACGTCCCATCAGCAAGCGCTGGAGCGGAGAGGCATCCGTTCCAAATCCGGGAGCCCACCACACGACCACATGGCATTGCGCCCGCGTCAGCGCAACGTACAGCAGGCGCAACTCCTCACCGGCGTCTTCACGGTGAGAGAGGGTACGGTGCCGGTAGTAATCGGGGCCGCTGCTGCGACCGATGTCCAGAATGCGGGTGCCGTGGTCGTCATGCAGCAACAACGATGCGGGAAAGCGGTCTTTCGCACCATCCCAGGCGTGTGGAACGTACACGACTGGGAACTGCAGTCCTTTGCTGCTATGGATTGTCGCTATCTGTACGGCCGCTGCTTCACTGTCAAGTCGCTGACTCCGGTCAGAACTGCCCACCGTGTTCGGCTCCTGTATGCGCCGGGCGAGCCAGCGTACGAGGGCGGTGATACCGAACGCGTTCTCCAATGCTGCCGCATTGAGGAGCTGGGCGAGATGCCGAAGGTCGGTGAGTTCACGCTCGCCGGATTCGTGCCGCAGGAGCCGTGCGTCGAGTTCGGTGTGGACGGCGATGCGTTCAGCCGCCGCGGCGAATCCAGCGGTGGCGAACAGTTCAGCCCACGAACGCAGATTTCCGCTGAGCGCCGCCATCTCGTCATCATCGAGTTCGTTCGGCCGGTATCCCAGCAGCGGAGTGAGCGCGGCGAGACGGACGCGACCCGGCCGGTGTGGCTGTTCCAGTGCATGCAGCAGCCACAGCCAATGGCGGGCGCTCGGGGTGGTGAACACGCTGGCACCGCCCGCGAGAACCGAAGGCACACCGAGGCGGTCCAGTTCGGCACGTATTGCCGGGATCGTCGTCCATTTCCGCACGAGAATTGCAATGTCGCTGGGCGCGACCGGGCGGTCTGCGCCATCGATGGTCACCGTGCGCTCGCTGCGCAGCAGGCTCGCAATGTTGACTGCGAGGTCGCGCGCGATATGGCTGCGCAGACGCCCTACACTGGGGAAGCCGGATTTGTTAAGCGGTCCATGTCCGGTCCTGCCCAGGTAACGCAGGCGCAGCGGCACCGTCCCAGCCAGGCGCGGCACGGTGTGGTGCGCTGCCACGGGGCTCACGGTGATGTCCGCGTGTCCCAGCGCGGCGCCCCCGTAGAGATGCTGGAGCGCATCGACAAGACCTGCATCGCTGCGCCAGTTCGTGCCGAGCTGCTGATAGCTTTCCGCTTGCCGGGCCGCGTCGAGATAGCTGAGGACCTCCGCCCCGCGAAACGCGTAGATCGCCTGTTTTGGGTCGCCGACGAGCACGAGAGTGGTGTGCCCGTGAAAAACGCGCGAAAGGATCTCCCACTGCACAGGATCGGTGTCCTGAAACTCGTCGATGAGTGCGACTCGGTACTGCCGCCGGATTCGGGCGCATGCGGTTTCGCCCTGTGTCTCGTCGGCCAGGATGTCGCGCAACAGCACCAGCAGGTCGTCGTACGTGCGCAGGCCAGCCATGCGTTTGCGGCGCTCAACCTCGGTCCGAACAGCTTCCGCGAATGTGACGAGGTGCCAGGATTCGCTGTCTTCGGCGGCGTTGCGGGGTGCGAGTTCCGCCTGCCGGTCCTGGATCGCGGCGAGTGCGGCACCACGCGCGTTCGCGGGGGAGATAGCGGGGGCGGCGGTACCGGCGTATCGCCGCAAATACAGGTCGTCGATCGCCTCAGCCGCGAGATCATCGATGGACTCGGTAAATGCGGCGTGTGGCTCATGTTCGCCAGCGAGCCCGAGACTGTCGAGCATGCGCTGGCAAAACCCGTGGGTGGTTGCGATTGTTGCTGCGTCGAAGTCTGACAGGGCGTGTACGAGGCGGTCGTGTCGGAGCGTGGTTTCTTCGGGGCCGCTAGCTGCCAGATACCGGACGAGCGGGTCACGGTGTCGTATCGCCGTGCTGACGTCAGCCAGGGCGGCGGCTGTGTAGGCAAGGCGTTCACGTGTCCGTTCGCGAAGCTCTTGAGTGGCGGCACGGCTGAATGTCACAAGAAGCAGCTGTGAAAGCTCGGCGTAACCCTCGGCGACGTAACGGGTGGCCAGCCCGACGATCGCGTATGTCTTGCCCGTGCCAGCACTGGCTTCGAGGACGGTGGTTCCCTCTGGGAGCGGGCCGGTGAGGTTGAAGTTCACGGTTCCCCTAGCGACTCATGGTCGAGCAGTGGTGTCCATGCCCTGCAGGCCAGCACTCCGAAGCGGGTGGGCTCCGGATACCACGTGGTCTCGTCCACTCGCGGGAGCAGCGCCGTCATCTGTTCGAACGGCGCGTCATTTCCGAACACAAACGCATAGTGCTCGTCGGTACAATCTCCGTACTTGTCGTTGAATGTCGAGCTCGCGCCTTCCATCGCATCCTTGACTGTGCTGCCGGAATGCCTGCGTGTGGCGTAGTCAGCGGAGGCGGTCGCGGCGAAGGGCAACGGCTCTGCGAGACCACGGTCGCGAAGGTCCGCGGCATGACGGAGGATTTCGATGGGGTTTTCCGGGGCCACGAGTACCGAGCGCCACGCTGGCCGGTGCCGCTGGCCGCGTCCTGTGGTGACGGCGCGCCACTGCCCGGGCACGCTACTTGCTAAGGCGACGAGTTGCAGCCACGCCTGCAAACGGTGCTTTGGGCTGAGCCGGGAGTATAGGGTTCGCGCAATCGTCTCGCCGTGGATACCGCTGACGGTGCCGACTACTCTGCGCCCATCACCGAGGTCAGCTGCTATGTCAAAGGTCGCGGACGGCCCCTGATGGAGGGCTCGGGAGGTCGTCGCGAGGATGTCAACTGTTTCGCTGATGTCGTCGAGGATCTGCATCCCTAGAGTGAACGGGGGGAGTGTGCCGCGCCGCATTTCCGCGGCGCGGAAATCTCCGATGGTGCGGCCAGAAAGCACGGCTTGAAGCATTCGGTCGCCGATGTCCCACTTTGTGAGCCCGTCGATCTGCGCGCTGAAGGTATCCTCGATTTCTTCATCGTCGGCCGGCAAAACGACGCCAAGCCGCTGACGGAGGAAACCTTGCACGGGGTGAGTGAAGAAAGCGACCAGTTCAGCGAGGTCAATATCCGAGGGGCGCACGGGCAGCGGCGCTGCAAGGAACGGTGGCAGCGGGACTGGTGGCTGTTGGTTGGCCTGCGCTCCGGCAAGCGCGTGTACATCGAAACTGCGGGGATCCGCAGGATCGAAGTTGCGTGCGTCGAACGGCTGCAGGGGATGGGTGACGATCGGCGAACCCCCAGTCATGGCTGTGAGCGCATCGATTAGTTCCCCGAGCGGCACCGCAGGCGGCCGGCGAGTGCCGGTGACAGGGTCGCAACCCGTGTAGAACAGCAACAGCCGGTCCTGTGCGGCCATGATCGCGTCGAGCAGCAGCTGCCGGTCCTCGCTGCGCGGGTCACGTTCCCCGATGCACGGGTCGCGGTTGAGGACATCGTCGCCGTTCGTAGTCGTACCGCGCGGGAATCTGTCGTCGTCGAGGCCGAGGAGCACGATGACACGATGGGGCACCGACCGCATGGGAACCATCGTGCACACGGTGAGTTCTCCAGTGCGAAAGTTCGCGCGCGTCGGCCGGCCCGCCAGCACTCTGTCGAGCAGGGCGCGGACGTCGGATAGACGCACAGTCACGTCGCCGCTGAACCGTGTGGCGTCACCGAGTGCGGCGTGCGCCTCGCCAGCCTGCCAGGCATCTGCGGGTGCGACGTCGGTGAGCAGGTCCAGCGCGTCGACGAGCTGCTGCGACCACTCGCGGGCGGGACGCGCCCCCTGCAACCCGCCAAGCACGGACTCGAGCCGCTCGATGAACTCGGCGAAGCGCCCGGCGAGGTCGATATCGCCGCTGCCGATGTCGTCGAGGGGGAGTGCTTTGTCGATCCACGTTGAATCAGACTCGTCGGCCGCCACTCCAAGCAAGATGCGATCAAGGCCTGTTTCGAATGTGTTCTGCGGGAATCCGCGGAGACGGAAGCGCGCTCGCTGCAGTTCACCGAGCCCCCAGCGCGCACCGGACGTTGCTGTCCACTCACGCAGACGTTCGACGTCGTCGTCACTAAACCGGAACGCACGACGTACCGGCCCGGCTGCGGCGAAATCGAGGAGTTCGGACGCGGTGACGCGTCCTCCAGCGAGCATCAACAGCGATGATACGACGCTGAGCAGCGGGTTTGTCTGGCGCAAGTTTCGGTCAGCGAGGCGCACCCGCAGCTGCTGACCTGGATGGGTCGCGATGTCCTGACCGAATGCCGCGCGAATATGCGGCGCCACCGTCTCGATATCCGGGCACATGACGAGGACATCCCGCGGTTCTAGATCGGGAATCTCGCTGAAGAGGTGCAGCAAACTCTCGCGCAGCGCCTCCACTTGCCGTGAAATCCCATGACACGAGTGAACTTGTATTGATGCGTCCCTCCGAACGCCCGGCTGCGGCGGCTGATCGTGCCGGATAGTGGATTTGAGATGGTCCAGCAGCGATCGTGATTCCGTGTGGGTTTCGTGGTGGTGCACCTCGTCGCAGAGCGGGGCGACGCGGAGCTGGAATTCTCGGATATCTCGGGAAAGGCTGGCGAGCAGCGGGTTGCTGACCTGACGGACTGTGGTGTCGCTGGACCGGCGGCCCGGGACGGAACAGTTTTCGAGCCGCGACCACATGGCCGGGCTTGGATGCGGAACCCAGATGTGCACCTCGCGGTGCGCTGCCACGGCGCTGATCACCTGGAGTTGTTCGGTCGTGAGGCGAGTGGGCCCGAATAGCGAGACACGTTCGGGGAGTGGCACGGTCCCAGGATCGCCGCGTAGGACTTCGCACATCGAGTCCAGTCTCTCAGCGAGACTGGGGTGTCCGACCTGGCTGCGCAACGCGCGCCAGAGGTGTGGCTGCCAGGTGAGATCAGGGTCGAGCCGGCCTCCCGCGCCGTCGCTGTTTCTGCCGGCTAGCCAATCGGCGAGCAGTCCTGGCCGTTCCGCGCTGTAGTGGCGAAAAAGCTGGGTGAGGTGTGCGGCGGTGGCGTAGCGCCGGCCCACCCGGAAGTCGGGCGGCGCTCCGGGGCGGTAGCCGAAATGCCGGGCAAGAACTCGGCACCAGGGCTCGTCTAGCGAGGCGTCGAGAACGTCAAGCAATTTCCACACGACGCTCTCAGCATCCCAGGGGTCGGTGCCGTCGGTAGTCGGCTCCACGGCTTGGATGGTGTCCGATACAAGCCTCGCCGGTGAGGGAAATGCGATGTTTGCTGCGATCCCATCAGTCGCGGCGGGCGTATGAGCACCGAGCACGCTCGACAAACGCTGACAAAGCCAGCGCTCTACACCTTTGGCCGGGACCGCGATGACCTCGGGCATGAAGGGATCAGCGAGCGGCCGCGACAGCACCCTCGCTAGTTCTTCAGCGAGTTGCGCTGTGGACTCCGCGCGATGGAGATACAGCATTGTGCCGCCACTCCTTCCGCACCACGATCAGGCTGCGTGTCCACCGTATCTACTTCCGGCTCGATCACGTGGGTGTGACGCGGCGCTAGCCGCACGCGCGGAGCCGGGGATCAGCATCCTTTGGAAGCATTCGAGTGTCTGCCGCCCCCAGACCTGTTCGTGCAGTTTCAGGATCACTCGCCCCGAATGGTCGATGACGTGCAGTGCGGGACCCTTCTTGGCGGTATGACGGCCCACCGCGTTCCAGGTGGAAAGCCCTATCGCGAGATACTCGTGGTAGCGAACCGCCGCGACTGCGTCACGCCGTATCCACCGCGGTGTCCTCCCGTACCGGGCGACGCCGAACTGATCAGCGGTGAGGACAATCCGGGAGGTGCGTGTGTACAGCCAGACTGCCTGCGCGACTAGAAGTGTCGCGGGAGTGATTGCCAGTGCCGTCCACCCCGTGATGGAAAGTGAGCCGCCCGCTTTGAGCGTCGCCGCCGCGGGCACCGCCATCGTTCCAAGCAACAGCAACACGGGAACGGCAGTGAGTAGATAGTGGGTGTGGGCACCCCGCAACTCGATTGTGCTGCTTGGCTGTCCAGGCGGGGTATGTGGCTGCATTCGCACTCCTTGAATCGGACCCACGATTTGGGTGTACAAGGATGGATGCGCGAGATGGCAATCTGGTTCCGCGAGAGAATGTGACGTGAGTCACTACGACTGTTTGGTCCCATGAGATCTGATCCAGACCTAGATCACCAACCCCTCTATCCCATACAGTAATGTGAACTGGATCACTACCGGTTAGGTGAGTGCTCAACAGCCGGGCCACTTCGGGTTCGGAGGTGACTGAATGGCGGCAGTGCACGATGTCATCATCGTGGGAGGCGGCGGTGCTGGACTGCGCGCGGCTATCGCAATAGCGGAAGCGGATCCGTCGCTCAATATCGCAGTGGTGTCAAAGGTGTACCCGATGCGCAGCCATACCGTGTCGGCCGAGGGCGGCGCGGCTGCGGTTGCGGGGGATGACGATTCATTCGATGAGCACGCCTACGACACGGTGTCGGGGAGCGACTGGCTGTGTGACCAGGATGCTGTCGAAGCCTTCGTGCTCGAAGCCCGGCGCGAGATGTTGCAGCTGGAGCACTGGGGGTGTCCTTGGAGCCGTCGGCCGGACGGCCGAATCGCCGTGCGCGCGTTTGGCGGGATGAAGAAGAAGCGCACCTGGTTCGCAGCTGACAAAACGGGGTTTCACCTCCTGCACACACTGTTTCAAACCGCGCTGTCGTATTCCGAACTCGTGCGATACGACGAGTGGTTCGTGACGAAACTGCTTGTCGATGACGGCTGTGTGCGCGGCGTCGTCGCGATCGAACTGGCAACTGGCCGCATTGAAACGCTTCTCGCAAACTCAGTCATTATCTGCACCGGCGGCTGCGGACGCGTGTTTCCGTTCACCACTAACGCCTCCATCAAGACGGGTGACGGCATGGCGCTCGCGTACCGCGCGGGGGCGGCGCTGAAAGATATGGAGTTTGTGCAGTACCACCCGACGGGCCTGCCTTTCACGGGCATTCTGATCACCGAAGCAACACGTGCTGAGGGAGGCTGGCTGCTCAACAAAGACGGGTACCGGTATCTGCAGGACTACGACCTCGGCACGCCGACGCCTGAGCCGGTTCTGCGCAGTATGGAACTCGGGCCGCGCGACCGCCTCTCGCAAGCGTTCGTGCATGAACTCGACAAGGGCCGAACCATCGACACCCCAGCCGGCCCGATAGTGCATCTCGACTTGCGTCATCTCGGTGCAGACGTCATCAACACGAAGCTGCCGTTTGTACGTGAGTTATGCACGAATTACCAGAATATTGACCCTGTTCACGAACTAATCCCGGTGCGGCCGGTCGTCCATTACATGATGGGTGGCGTCCACACTGATATAAACGGCGCAACTGGGTTGCCGGGGCTCTTCGCCGCGGGCGAGGCGGCATGCGTCAGCATCAACGGAGCGAATCGGCTTGGCTCCAATTCCTTGCCGGAGCTGTTGGTATTCGGTGCGCGCGCGGGTGCTGCCGCGGCTGAATTTGCGCGTTCGGCGGGCAGTTCACGTCGGTCGTCCGCAGCGGAAGCACAGGGCCGTGATGAGCAGCGGCGCCTCGAACGCGAGCTGGCGGGACGGCAAGAGCGTGGGCCAGACCGTGTGGCCGACATTCGCGTCGAAATGCAGGAAACGATGGAGGCGGGAGCCGGCATCTATCGGGATGCGCAATCAATGCAAACTGCTGCCAGTAAGCTGGCTGAACTCCGGGAACGATTTTCGTGCGCTGTGATCGACGATCACAGCCGGACGTTCAACACGGACCTGACGACCAGTCTTGAACTCGCCGGCATGCTGGATGTCGCGGAATGCATCGTGGCCTCGGCGCTGCGCCGAGAAGAGTCACGAGGTGCTCACCAGCGCACGGATTTCCCGAAGCGCGACGACGCGCTGTATCTTGCGCACTCCGTTGTCCACCTTGACGGCGACGTCCCGCGTGTGACTTATCAGCCAGTGACGATAACTCGCTGGCCTCCGGCGGAGCGAGTGTACGGGAGGTGATGAACCGTGGCGGACACCATCACCCTGGAGGTCTTCCGCTACCGGCCAGAGCAGGAGGAAACTCCTGTGTTCGACAGTTTCGAGGTCCCGCTGCGTAAAGAGTGGGCGGTGCTCGACGCCCTCAACCACATCAAGGACAACATCGACGGCACGGTCTCGTACCGGTGGTCTTGCCGGATGGGTATTTGCGGCAGCTGCGGAATGACTGTCAATGGGGAGCCGAAGCTCTCGTGTTCAGCTTTCCTGGTGGATTACGCGCCGGGCCCGGTGCGTGTTGAGCCGCTGCACAACTTCCCCGTCATCCGGGACCTTGTCGTCAACATCGAAGACTTCATGGCCAAGCTGCCCGAGGTCAAACCCTGGCTTGTGCGGCATGCGGACGACGCTCCGGACGACTTCGAGTACCTCCAAACCCCAGCTGAACTCGACGAATACAAGAAGTACAGCATGTGCATCAACTGCATGCTGTGCTACTCGGCGTGCCCGGTGTATGCGCTCGACCCGGAGTTCATCGGGCCTGCGGCGATCGCGCTCGGTCAGCGCTACAACCTCGATTCCCGGGATGAAGGTGCCGACGACCGTCGCGACGTGCTCGCGTCTGCACAGGGTGCGTGGGCGTGCACATTTGTTGGTGAATGCAGCGTTGCGTGTCCGAAAGGGGTCGACCCTGCCGGGGCAATTCAGCGCTACAAACTGACGGCTGCGACGCAGTCCGTCAAAGACCTGCTGATGCCGTGGAGCCAGAAGGACGCGAGGCGTAAGGCGGGCGGAAGATGACACGTCCGGCGAACTACTCACTCAGTGATTCGGGAGGCAGCAAGCAGTATCGCGCACCGCTCGGGCTCTTGTGGTGGACGCGGCGCCGCTCGTATCTGATTTTCGCGCTGCGGGAGCTTTCGTGCATTTTCGTGGCCTGGTTTGTCGCGTACATGCTGGTGTTTGTGCACGCAGTCGGGCAGGGGCCGCTGCGCTATGCGGAGTTCCTCGAACTCGCCGGGCGGCCATGGGTGCTTGCGATCAACGTCCTTGCACTGGCGTTTGTGGTCGTGCATGCGGTGACGTGGTTCCAGCTCGCCCCCAAGGCGATGGTGGTGCGAGCGGGTGATCAGCCGGTGCCGCCGGGCGCGGTGGTTGCCGCGCATTTCGGTGCCTGGCTGGCGGTTTCGCTTCTAGTTCTGTGGGTGATCGTGTGATGACTGCTCCGCATGTGCGCAAGCGCGCGCGCTGGGAACCGATCGCGTGGCTGCTGTTCAGTGCGGGCGGGATGTCGGCCGCACTGTTCCTGCCCGTTCTGGTGCTGGTGTTCGGTGTGCTAGTCCCCCTCGGCGCGGCTTCCCCGGAGTACGACCACCTCTACGCGGTGCTGAGGAATCCGCTGATCAAACTTGTCCTTTTCGGCGTGCTGACTTTATCGCTCTTTCACTGGGCGCACCGGTTCCGCCACGTCATGATCGACGGTTTCCGGTTGCGGCCGCTGGCGCCGGTCATCAGTGTGCTGTGTTACGCCGCGGCGGCCGGGGGTGCGGTTCTCATCGCGTTCATTGTGTTCCCGGTATGACGCACGCAGGGCACAGCAAACGTGGCTGCTAGGGTACTTGACTGTGTCTACGCCGGGTTTCGCGCCGAAGAGCAAGCGGGGCATGCGGACGCGAAACGCGCTGGTCGCAGCTGCGCGCGCGGTCTTTGAGCGAGACGGTTTCCTCGAGGCCAGAATCACGGACATTTCAAAGGAAGCGAACGTCGCTTCTGGGTCTTTTTACACGTATTTCGACAGCAAAGAAGAAATCTTCGCCGCAGTGGTGGAGCGGGTCCAAGAGGAAATGCTCCACCCGCATGTGCGCGAACGCACCGGTGTGACTGATCCGCGACTCCTTATCGAGGCAGCGAACAGGGACTATTTGGAGTCATACCGCCGCAACGCCCGGCTGATGGCGCTGTTCGAGCAGGTTGCGCACATTGACGACACGTTTCGCACACTGCGCCGGGAGCGCTCACGGGCTTTTGCGGAGCGTAATGCCCGTATGATCGCGCGTCTGCAAGAGCAGGGTCTCGCCGATCCGCAGCTCGATCCTCGGGTGACCGCTTTGGCGCTCTCGGCGATGGTCAGCAAAACGGCTTACACCGCGTTCGTGCTGGAACACGAGGCAGAGATCGCGCCGTTCGAGGTGCTGCTGACAACTTTGAATCAGATCTGGACCAATGCGCTGCGGTTAAATCCGTAGCGCAGCGAGCTGTAATGTTTAGCAAGCAGAGAGGGGTGTGGCTCAGGTCACATTCCTCTTTCGTTGTTTGGGTCTTGACAGTGACTCGGCTCCCAGCGAACGTGGAGGTGCAATAAGCAAGCGCTTAGTAATTGATGGAGGTCGTCGTGCCTGAAGCGGTAATCGTCGCTGTAGCCCGCTCACCGATAGGGCGAGCACACAAAGGATCGCTGAAAGAGATGCGCCCCGATGACCTCACGGTCCAGATGGTCAAAGCCGCGCTCGCGAAGGTTCCAGCCTTGGATCCGGCTGAGATCGAGGACGTCATCCTCGGATGCGGCCAGCCCGCCGGGGAGCAGGGTCACAATCTCGGCCGTGCGGTGGCTGTTCTCGCGGGTCTCGACCACGTGCCCGGTACGACGGTCAACAGGTACTGCTCGTCAAGCTTGCAGACGACCCGAATGGCGCTGCACGCGATCAAAGCCGGCGAGGGTGACGTGTTCGTCTCCGCAGGCGTCGAGACAGTAAGCCGCTACACCCAGGGCCTCGCGGATGTGCCGGGCACGCAAAACCCGTGCTTTGCGGACGCGCAGCAGCGTACGGAGCAGTTCACTGCAGGTGGCCTGCAATGGTCCGATCCGCGCATGGACGGCAAGCTTCCGGATTTGTACATCGCGATGGGGCAGACCGCAGAGAATGTCGCGCAGTTCAAGGGCGTGACCCGCGCGGAGCAAGACGAACTCGGCGTTCGCAGCCAGAACCTCGCTCAGCAGGCGATCGCCAATGGGTTCTGGGAGCGGGACATCACGCCCGTCACGCTTCCCGACGGTTCGGTCGTCGCCGCTGATGATGGACCACGGCCAGGTGTGACCCTGGAAAAAGTCCAGGAACTCAAGCCGGTTTTCCGCCCCGACGGGACAGTCACCGCCGGTAACTGCTGTCCGCTTAATGACGGTGCTGCCGCGGTCGTCATCATGTCGGACACAAAAGCGGCAGAACTCGGTATCACTCCGCTCGCCCGGATCGTCGCGACGGGCGTCTCGGGATTGTCGCCTGAGATTATGGGACTCGGCCCGGTTGAAGCGTCCAGGCAGGCGCTGCGCCGTGCTGGCATGGCGATCAATGACATCGACCTCGTCGAGATCAACGAGGCGTTCGCAGCACAGGTCATCCCGTCGTATCGCGAGCTTGGCGCTGACCTCGATACGGTCAACGTCAACGGTGGCGCGATCGCGGTTGGCCACCCGTTCGGCATGACTGGCGCCCGCATCACGAGCACGCTCATCAACTCACTTCAGTTTCACGACAAGCAGTTCGGCCTCGAAACCATGTGTGTCGGCGGGGGACAGGGGATGGCCATGATTCTGGAAAGGATGTCCTGATGTGCCGATTCGCGGGCATATCGGCGATCGTGACAGGTGCTAGCCGGGGGATCGAATGAACAGCCACACTCGTAACATCACTACTCACCAACGAAGGGGTACACACAGATGACTACTCAGCTCCGCACCGCCATCGTCACCGGGGCCGCCCGCGGCATCGGGGCGGCTACCGCGAAACGCCTGGCTAATGACGGTTTCGCGGTAGCCGTCCTCGACCTGGATGAGACGGCATGCAAGCAGGTCGTCAGTGACATCGAAGCGGCGGGCGGCCGCGCGCTAGCGGTAGGCGCCGACGTCTCTGACGAAGAAGCAGTGAATCAGGCGGTGGCGCGTGTCGCAGCGGAGCTCGGCGCGCCCACCGTACTAGTGAACAACGCTGGAATTATCCGCGACAACATGCTTTTCAAAATGTCCACATCGGATTGGGACGCGGTGATGAACGTGCACCTGCGTGGCGCCTTCCTGATGACGCGTGCGGTTCAGAAGCACATGACGGAAGCGAAATGGGGCCGCATCGTCAACCTGTCGAGCACGTCGGCGCTCGGCAACCGCGGGCAGGCCAACTACTCAGCAGCGAAAGCTGGTATGCAGGGATTCACCAAGACCCTCGCGATCGAGCTGGGCAAGTTCGGCGTCACCGCGAATGCGATCGCACCTGGTTTCATTGAGACCGACATGACTGCCGCAACTGCGGAGCGCGTCGGCGTGTCCTTCGAGGACTTCAAAAAGTCGGTGACGGCACAAATTCCCGTCGCACGGACCGGAAAGCCTGACGACATCGCCAATGCAGTTTCCTTCTTCGTCAGTGACGCGGCCGGATACGTCTCCGGTCAAGTGCTGTACGTAGCCGGCGGGCCGACCAACTAGAACGCGGGAGTCACGATGAAGGTTTTCACCGGGATCGCCGAGCTTGAAGCGGCAGCGGGCACCCACGTCGGGTATAGCGACTGGCACACCATCACCCAGGAGCAGATCAACCTCTTCGCAGACGCGACAGGGGACCACCAGTGGATCCACGTCGATGCGGACAAGGCTGCGAAAGGGCCATTCGGGACAACCATCGCCCACGGATATCTCACGCTGTCACTCATACCGAAACTCGTGTGGCAGGTTTACACCATTGAAGGCGTCAAGATGGGGATCAACTACGGCGTCAACAAGGTGCGTTTTCCCGCCGCGGTGCCGGTAAACAGCCGGGTCCGGGCCGGTGTGGAGTTGCTCGCAGTCACGCAAACGAACGCGGGTGCGCAGGTGAGTACCCGCGTGACGATCGAACTGGACGGTTCAGACAAGCCCGCGTGCGTGGCGGAAACCCTGGCGGTTGTCGTGCCTTGACAGCGCGGCCTACCGAAGACTCTGCCGCTGGACTCGCAGCACGTGACAACCAGTAGAGACGAGGGACAACGATGTCAGACGATATTCGGCGCGACCTTTCCGCCCGGGTCGAGAAACTGCTTTCACGTGCGCACCCCGACGGCGTAGGTGAATTGGATTATCTGCGGGCGCGGTTCGACGAGGGCTTGGCCTGGGTACATTTCCCTGATGGCCTGGGCGGCTTGGATTTGCCCCGTTCCTATCAGGCATACGTCGACGACCTGCTCATGGCCGGTGGGGCGGTGGGCAGTGACCCGGCGCGTAACGCCATCGGTATCGGGATGGCTGCGCCCACAATTCTGGCATACGGCACCGAAGAGCAGAAGGAGCGTTTTCTTCGTCCACTGTGGACTGGTGAAGACTTATGGTGTCAGCTCTTCAGCGAACCCGGCGCGGGGTCTGATCTCGCGGGACTGGCGACCAGAGCGGTGCGTGACGGCGACGACTGGGTGGTCAATGGCCAGAAGGTGTGGACCTCGAGCGCGCACCTTGCACAGTGGGCCATTCTGGTTGCTCGAACAGATCCGTCGGCCCCGAAACATGCGGGCCTGACGTACTTTCTGTGCGACATGACGGTCCCCGGGGTTGAGGTGCGCCCGCTTCGCCAGATCACTGGCGAAGCGGAATTCAACGAGGTCTTCCTCACCGACGTGCGTATCCCCGACGCGCACCGTCTCGGCGCGGTCGGGCAGGGATGGGAAGTCGCCAACGCGACGCTGATGAATGAGCGCGTTGCGATCGGCGGCTACGCACGCCCCCGCGAAGGCGGCATGATCGGCATTGTCTCGGAACTGTGGCGGCAGCGGCCCGAGCTTCGAGCGCCGGAGATGCACGATCGGCTGCTCCGGCTCTGGGTGGAGGCAGAGGTTGCACGGCTCGCCGGCAACCGCCTGCGGCAGAAACTGATTGCCGGCCAGCCAGGCCCGGAAGGTTCCGCGATGAAACTCACGTTCGCCCGTCTCAACCAGCAGATCAGCGGTCTCGAGGTCGAGATGCTCGGTGAAGAGGGCCTTCGGTACGACGACTGGACGATGCGAAGGCCCGAACGGGTCAGCATGACCGGCCGCGATGCTGGTTACCGGTACTTACGCGCCAAGGGCAACTCCATCGAGGGCGGCACGTCAGAAGTACTGCGCAATATCGTGTCTGAACGCGTCCTGAAACTGCCACCCGAGCCACGCTCGGACAAGAAGATTCCGTGGAAGGAACTGCCACGATGAGCGCCGAACTCGATCTGCTGTACACCGACGTCGAAGAGGCGCTGCGCGAGAGCGTGCGCAGTGTCCTGACCAAGCGCTGCACGCCAGACACGGTTACCGGCGTGTACGACTCGGGGAACACCACCGACGCTGGGTTGTGGCGGCTACTCGGTGGTGAGCTTGGCCTCGCGGCACTGCTCATCAGTGAGGACAACGGTGGTGCCGGCGCAAGCGCGCGCGAAGCCGCCGTCGTCCTGGAAGAGCTCGGCCGATTTGTGGCGCCGGTGCCATTTCTAACCAGCGCTGTCATCGCGACGACGGTCGCCGCGCAGCTGAATGCGGTGGAACTGCTCGGAGAACTCGCAAGCGGCGAAAAGACCGCTGCATTAGCGCTGCCATTCACCGCTTCGGCCGCGGGATTCACTACCGCAGTCTTAGCGTCGGAGTCGGGGGAGCTGACCGGAACCGTGACGAGCGTCGCCGGCGCGATTTCCGCTGACGTGCTCATCGTCCCGGCTATGCGCGGGGCGGAACTGGAACTTGTGCTGGTGGCCGCAGCTTCAGTGCGGATCACACCTGTTACGTCACTCGACATGACGCGGCAGATAGCTGATGTCGAGCTGACGGGGGCCACGGGAATGCCGCTCGCGCGCGGTGCTGCCGCAAGTGACGCAGTGCAGGCCGGCCTGGAAGTGGGGGCGGCGCTCCTTGCGTCTGAGCAGCTCGGTGTCGCCGAGTGGTGTCTTACGTCGACAGTCGAATACCTCGGCGTGCGCAAACAGTTCGGCCGCGTCGTGGGCGGGTTCCAGGCTCTGAAGCACCGCCTCGCGGATCTCTACGTGATGGTCGAGTCTGCCCGCGCGGCAGCCCGTTACGCGGCAGCCGCGGTGGCCGCAGGCGATCCGGACAGTGCGCTCGCTGCGTCGCTCGCCCAGGCGTACTGCTCGGAGGTCGCCGTGTTCGCTGCCGAGGAATGCATCCAGTTGCACGGTGGGATTGGCATGACGTGGGAGCATCCCGCGCATCTCCACCTCAAGCGTGCCAAAGCCAGCCAGCTCGGTTTGGGCACTCCCGGTGCGCACCGCAGGCGGCTCGCGGAGCTCTCGGATCTGCCTGCGGTATAGAATCCGCTGCATAATCGTGGAGTTTCACCTCCGCTTTCCGGAGGTGAAACTCCACGATTCTCTAGTTCACAGTGCGGTACTTGCGGAGCTCCTGCCTGGCGATGGTGCGCTTGTGCACTTCGTCGGGGCCGTCAGCGAGACGCAGCGTCCGAAGGTGCGCGTAGGCGCTGGCGAGGGGAAAATCGTCGGTCACTCCGGCACCGCCATGTACCTGGATGGCTCGGTCGACAATCTTCAGCGCCATCTTCGGTGCTGCGACCTTGATTGCCGCTATTTCCGTACGTGCCGCCTTATTGCCGACGGTGTCCATCATCCAGGCAGCTTTGAGTGTAAGCAGCCGGGTCATTTCGATCTCAATGCGTGCTTCGGCGATCCAGTCTTGGATGTTCGCACGCTCACTGAGTTTCTGGCCGAATGTCACACGCGATTCAGCTCGCTGGCACATGAGCTCGAGGGCGCGTTCGGCCATACCGATGGTGCGCATGCAATGATGGATGCGGCCGGGACCGAGCCGGGCCTGGCTGATCGCGAATCCCTCGCCCTCACCCTTGAGCACGTCTTTGACGGGCACTCTGACGTCTTTGAAGTCGACCTCGGCGTGGCCTTCCCGGTCGTGGTATCCGAAGACGGGGAGATTGCGAAGCACGGTGACGCCTTCGGCATCAATAGGCACGACCATCATCGACTGCTGCCGGTGCTGTTCGGCGGCGGGGTCAGTTTTTCCCATGACGATGAGCACCCGACAGTTCTTGTGCATCGCGTTCGACGCAAACCATTTGCGGCCGTTCAGAATGTAATGATCGCCGGTGCGCTCCATACGGAGTTCGATGTTGGTCGCGTCGGAGCTGGCGACCGCTGGCTCCGTCATCGCGAACGCCGAGCGGATTTCACCGTCAAGCAGGGGTTTGAGGTATTTCTCTTTGTGCTCGTCGGTGCCGAATAGTGTGAGAACCTCCATGTTGCCGGTGTCCGGTGCGCTGCAGTTGCAGGCCTCGGAAGCGATTTCGCTGCGGCCCATGATCTCTGCGAGAAACGCGTATTCGAGGTTGCTCAGACCGGGCCCCCATTCGGGGTGAGGGTGGAAGAGATTCCAGAGACCGCGGGCGCGGGCCGCTTTCTTGAGTTCTTCGAGGATGGGTGGATGGAAGTGGGGATCTCCGGACTCCGTCATCTGCTCGTGGTAAACGGCCTCGGCGGGGTAAACGTGCTCGTCCATGAAGCTGAGCAAGTCTCTTCTGTACGCTTCCGCGCGGCCGGAGAGTTCGAAGATTTCCATGTGTAGCTCCTGTGCGAGCGGCAGGCGAGTCTGGGAATCGCGCTGCGTGCAGGGGTGTCCCCACCAGGTATACTTGAATCCAACTTCAAGTTCAAGTTCTGGCGGCGTCACTCTGCTGGAGGCTTCTCGCTCCTTTTCTCCTCGCTCGAGCGGTGCTGCAGCCGCAACCGTGCGTGCTTTCGTTCGCGAATCGGGCGTCCGGTCGCGACGTGGTCCTCTTGCAGCGCCTTGACAAGGTTGAACATCGTAAAGAACCCGACGAGGAAGAACGGCAAGCCCACCACCGTGATGACCTGTTGCAGCGCATCGAGCCCCCCGGTGCCTGCGGCCGCC
Organism: Hoyosella sp. YIM 151337; assembly: GCF_026041215.1. GTDB lineage: Bacteria > Actinomycetota > Actinomycetes > Mycobacteriales > Mycobacteriaceae > Hoyosella. The sequence goes on along the minus strand of NZ_JAPEIQ010000026.1, from coordinate 255,000 downwards.
GCGAGCAGTGTCGCCGCGATCAGACCTTCCGCGGCCGCCCAGAACACTCGCTGACGGGTGGGGCCCGCAGCGACATCGCCGGTGCAGAGCATATCGACGACAAGGGAAGCGGAATCGGAAGAGGTGGTGAAGAAGATGACGACAATCAGGACAGAAATTGCGGCGACAAACGTGGTGGCTGGGAAGTTCTCCAGGAAACTGAAGAGCGCGCCGGGGATATCACCTTGTTCGACGACCTCCTCGACCAGGTTGCCGTCGCGGTTGCGCTCAATATCGAACGACGACAGCCCGAAGACGCTGAACCAGATAATTGTGAACGCCGTGGGCAGTCCAAGGACGCCGCCGACGAACTCGCGGATGGTGCGGCCGCGTGAGATTCGCGCGATGAAGATTCCCACAAACGGGGCCCAGGTGATCGTCCATGCCCAATAGAACACCGTCCAGCTGCCCTGCCAGCCCGGGTTGACGTCCGCGGCGTCAGTCCAGAACGCCAGGGGAACGATCCACTTCAGATAAGTGCCGGTGGTCTCGATGATGCCTTTAGCCAGGTAGAGCGTGGACCCTGCGATAAATACGAAGACGAGCAAACCGATCGCCATCGTGATGTTGATATTCGATAGCCGTTTGATGCCCTTATCGAGACCTGCTACCACCGAGGCGATCGCGATCATCGTGATGACGGTGATCAGCACGACCTGAACGAACTTGTTCTGCGGAATCCCGAACAGGGAGTTGAGGCCGGCGTTGATCTGCAGCGTGCCGAGCCCGATCGACGTTGCGACACCGAACAGCGTGCCGAGGACTGCGAGGATGTCGATCGACTTTCCGATCGGCCCGTGGATTTTCTCGCCGAGCATCGGCTGGAAGATGGAACTCACCCGCATCGGCAAGCCGCGTTTATACACGAAGTAGGCGAATGCCAGTGCAGGCAAACAGAAGATCGTCCATGTGTGTAGCCCGAAGTGGTAGAGGGTGAACGCCATGGCTTCTTCTTGCGCGGCAATAGATTGCGGTTCGACATCTGCGCGCGGCGGGTTCGCGTAGTGACTGATCGGTTCGGCCACACCCCAGAACATGAGGATGGTGCCGATGCCCGCCGCGAACAGCATGGCGAACCATGTTGCCGTGTTGTACTCAGGCTGCTCTTCGTCGCCACCGAGCCGGACATGCCCGTATCGGCTCACCGCGATCCAAATGAGGAAGAGCAGGAATGACGTGACGCCGAGAATGTAGAACCAGCCGAGGTTGGCGAGCAGCCAGTCCTTCACCGTTTCGAAAACGGAATCGACGGTGTCGGTGAACGCGATCGCGACGAACACGAACCCGATCATGATGGCCGCCGACACAAAGAAGATTATGGGATCGGTGCGCAGGCCGAATAGGTCATGAAACTTCTTCAGCATGATGCTTCTCCTGCCCTGAACGTTCGGGAAGCTATCAACCTGATCTTGCCACTAGCTGAACGTATGTGCGCGCTGAATGGTGGGGATCGCCCGGATTTTCACGAACCCCCGGATGCGTACAGGGTCAGCGAGCAATGTCGCGAACGAAACTCGAAATGTGTGCCGGTGGCCAGCGGGTCGCCGTCGAGGGCGAGCGGAACCGGTCCGTTCGTGATTTCGATATCGAGCGATTCCAGCTGTTCTCGCCGGTGCACGTGTGAGCCGCGCAGGGTCCCCGTGAAAACCGCGTATAGGGCGCGCAGATAGGACAGGCGAGCGTCAGCGCGCATGTACCTGACGTCGAGTTTGCCCTCGGCAAGGCTGGTCCGGCCTACTGGAATGCGGTCGACTGGCGCATAGTGCCCGTTGCCAACGAACAGCAAGCGAAGCGCGGTGCGCTCACCGTTCATGGTGGCGGGCAACGGCGTTGAGGCGGCAATCTCGCGAGCCATGGCGGTGACGAGGGGTATCCATTTCCCGGCAACTCGCTGCCACTTCTTGCGAGTTTGGAGGGCGGAGGGGTAACCGCCAATGCTGGCGGTGTTGATGAAGGTGATCGGTTCGCCGCTATCCACCCGTACCTCAGCTGTATCGAGGCAATAAGCAGATCCTCTCTCGATAGCGCCCACTACAGCGCTGACGTCACACACACCGGTGTCGGCCGCGAAATGATTGAGCGTTCCGCCGGGGAAAACCGCGAGCGGCAACTCACACGCCATCGCCGCGGCAGCGAGAGTGCGCACGGTCCCGTCACCGCCGCAAACCCCCACAGCCGCTGGATTCGCTGCGCGGATGGTGGCAACGAGGGCGTCGTGTGTCGCTGACAGCGAATCTTCGAACGCCGGTGTTTCAAACTTCGCGGCCGGCAGTAACTCGTGCAGCGTCTCTATTACCGCCGGAGACCCTGAGCGCGGGTTCGTGAACACGAGAAGCCCCTCACCGCGCGGCAGCGCGGGCGCCGGGGCGGTCTCGGCGGGCAGCGCAGGTTCATCGGTGACAGTGGCCCACCAGCGACGGGTGGCCAGTGCTGTCATGGAACCTACCGCTGCTCCAGCGATAACGTCCGATGGCCAGTGGACGCCGGTGTGGACGCGCGAGTACGCGACCGCTGCGGCGACTGGTGCTACCGCCGCACCAACGGGCCGGGACTCGAGCAGGATCCCTGTCGCGTAGGCCGCCGCCAGGGCAGAGTGGCCAGAAGGAAACGACGACGAGCGCGGCACGTCAAATGTCCGCCGTGCGAGCGGCACCGCGTCCGCGGGCGGCCGATGTCGCGGAAACACCCACTTGAGCGCGGCGTTGGCGATGAGGCTACTGAGCGCTAGCGACAGCACACCGCGGACCGCAGCGCGGCGGGACTTCCCCCCAATCCCGTAAAGAATCGACGAAATCCCGATCCACAGCATCCCCCGGTTCGCAGCCCGGCTCAGTGCAGCCATGATGCGGTCCACGACGGAGGGGCCCCAGCGGGCGGTTCGCTCGACGAGGTACCGGTCCACGGAAGAGACGTGGAAGGCAGGCTTCATTCCCACAGCGTAGTCGGAGTTGACGGCGATTTCGGCTGCCCGTCGAAAAAGAAAACAGACGTATAGAAATGGCCTTGCGCGGGTATGCCCCGGTCGATCAAGGAGGCGCCGATGAGTTTCGACCTATCACTAACGGGAGCCCAGCAGGATCTCGTCGAACGTACGCACGCGTTCGCGGAGGACGTCATCCGCCCGGTGGCGGCCAAGTACGACAAAGCTCAGGAATTTCCCTGGGAGGTCCTCGAAAAGGCTGCAGAAGAGGGCTTTTACTCGCCGCTTTTCTACCGGGATCTAATAGGCGACCCGACGGGTTTGTCCCTGCCCCTGTTCATGGAAGAACTGTTCTGGGGCTGCGCTGGTATCGGACTGGCGATCGTGATGCCCGCGCTCGCTTTGTCATCCATTGGGCAGTCGGCCACTCCTGAACAGATGCTGCGCTGGGCACCCGAGTGCTTCGGCTCGCCGGGCGACCTCAAACTTGCTGCGCTGTGTGTGTCTGAACCGGAAGGCGGCAGCGACGTGCGCAACCTGCGCACGACCGCGACGCGCGAGGGTGACCACTGGATCATCGAGGGTCACAAGATGTGGATCGGTAATGGTGGGATCGCGGACGTGCACGTCGTCAATGCCACCGTCGACCCTGATCTCGGGCACCGCGGACAAGCGTTGTTCATCGTTCCCGGTGACACACCGGGGATCGAATTGGTGAGGAAGCTCGATAAACTCGGCTGCCGCGCGTCACACACGGCTGAGCTGCGCTTCCACGACTGTCGCATACCAGCGGATCATCTGCTCGGTGGGGACGACAAACTGAATAGACGGCGCGAGCGAGCGCGCGCTGAAGCGGAGGGTGCCGCGGCCCCTGGCCGCCGCTCCGCGACACTCGGCACGTTTGAGCAGACTCGGCCGATGGTTGCGGCCCAAGCACTGGGGATCGCGCGCGCGGCGCTCGAATTCGCGGCCGGGTACGCGAACGAGCGGGAGGCGTTTGGCGCCCCGATCATCGATAACCAGGGTGTGTCCTTTCCGCTGGCGGATATTGCTACCCAGCTCGACGCCGCGCGTCTGCTCACCTGGCGGGCGTCGTGGATGGCGGCGAACAACGTTCCGTTCCGGCACGCAGAGGGATCGATGTCGAAACTGGCCGCAAGTGAGGTCGCAGTTCGGGCAACTGAGCAGGCCATTCAGACGTGCGGAGGCTGGGGCTACATTACGGACAACCCGGTCGAAAAGTGGTATCGGGACGCGAAGCTTTACACGATTTTCGAAGGCACCAGTGAAATCCAGCGGATGGTCATCGGCCGCTCACTGGGGGCCGCTGTGGGCACCCCGCTGCACTATGACCTTCCGGTGGATGGCGGACAGCTGAACCGTCAGCTCGGCCGCGGCACACCGCTGCGCACCCGCATTGGTGCGGCGGCTCTGAACGCCAAAGACCACATCCCCGCGCCAGCGCTGCGGGCTGCCATGCGGTTCCTGGCGCCCCCCAACCGCCGCTAAAGTCCAGCTGCTTTTTCAAGACTCGCAAGCGAGTCTTCGAGGTGTCGCAGCAGATGCTGGAGGTGCGGCACGGACTGGCGGCAGCCGATGACGCCAAAGTCGAGGGAATCGACGTTGCTCGCCAGCGTGATATTCAACGCGAGACCGTCCATGACGATCGACGCCGGATAGATGCCATCGAGTTTCGCGCCATTCCAGTACAGCGGCTTTTTTGGGCCGGGGACATTCGAGATGATCACGTTAAATGTCGGTGGCGTGAAGCTAGAGAGCCCGGCGGCGCTGGTCAGGGCGAACGGCCCGGCGAGAGTCGCGCCGAGTGCGATCGACTGGAGCGGAGACAAGCCTGCCATCATCTCTTTGGCTTGGCCCATTGACCGCCTGATTGCTTTCATACGGGCGAGCGGATCATCCTCGTCAGTCCCCAAACTGGCCATCACCACGGTGACAGCGTTACCCGCTTCGGCCTCCCCAGTTAGTGAGTGCAAGGAGACGGGCACGAAGGCGATGAGCGGCTTCTCCGGCAGCGCATTCTGTGTGAGGAGGTATTCACGCAACGCCCCGCCACACATGCACAGCACGACGTCGTTGAGTGTGGAGCCGGCTGCTTTCGCGACGCGGCGCAGCCGATCCAGGGACCATGATTGTGCCGCGAACCGCCGGGCCCCACCGATCGGGACGTTGAACATCGATTTCGGCGCCCGCAGCGGAAGCGGGATGTCACGCTCGCGCATGATCTGCCGCCCTATCCGATACGCCGCTGGCACCGAGCCTGCGACGTCGCCAGTGAGGCTTAGTCCGGTTTTGGCGAGGCCGAGCGGATTGAATCCCCGCGAGCCCCGTGCGGTTCTCGGCTGACGCGGTGCGAACGGTGCCGGCAGGCTGGTTTCCGAGGCATCGTCGGTGAGGCTTTTCTGCAGGAGACGCAGTGCGGTGACACCATCGACGAGTGCGTGGTGGATCTTGGTGTACACAGCGAGGCGGCCGTCGGATAACCCCTCGACAACGTGCATTTCCCACAGCGGTCGATGCCGGTCGAGCAGCGACGAGTGCCACAGCGACACGGTTTCGAGGAGTTCACGGATGCGGCCCGGCCGCGGCAGGGCGGATAGCCGCACGTGGTATTCGAGGTCTATCTCCGCATCCTCGCGCCACGTGAGATTCCGCAGCGTATTGAGTGGAGTGCCGGGGCGGCGGCGAAATGTGGAGGATACCTCCGGAGCAGATATTAGCTCGTTGTAGAGGTTGCGGGCGAAGTCTTCCCCGGCTCCCTCCGGTGGCGTAAACAGTTCGAGGCCACCAACATGCATGGGATGCTCGCGGGTTTCGAGACCCAGGAAGACGAAATCGTTCGGAGCCATGAGCCGCATGTGGGGTCCTTTCCCCGAGCTGGGACGATCCATGCATCAGATTTTTGAGTGTATGCGGGATGCAAGCACAGTTCGGTCGTTATCACGGGTATTGCTGAACCGGACGAATGTGCTGCGGCAGTGGCCCTCTCCTTCCACACACCGCAGCGCATCCGCTTCCCCGTAGATGCTTGTTTCTGCATCCACCCATAGATGACGCGGCGCGTGGCTCATCGGTTCCATCGGCTTCGCTCGCCTCCCACAGGAATCTGCAACGTGCGAATTGGGATGTTCTGCGCAGTAAGGATCTTGGTCCTGCGCGGGTGACCTGAGCCCATTAGAGTCCCTTTAGCAACAGTCGGTGATCATGGAAGGGTGAAGCGTGCGCGTAGTTCGCAGGGGGAGCGCTGCGGTAGTAAGTTCGGTTGTGATCGCTAGTGGGGTGGTGGCTTTACCTGCACAGGCTCTCGCGCAGCCAGAGACCCTTCGCTGGGGGCCGTGCCCAGAGGGAAGCTATGTCCAAGCGGCGCAGTGCGCGGAGGTCGACGTGCCCCGTGACTACGCGAATCCGGATGGGCCGACAATCACTCTCACGGTTAGCAAGCTACCGGCGCACGGTAACAAGCGCGGTGTTCTCTTCGGTAATCCGGGCGGTCCCGGCGGGAGCGCACTGCCGATGTTCGAAGACAACGAGCTCTTCACGTTCCCGCAGGAGTTGCGCAACGAATGGGATCTCATCGGCGTCCAGCCGCGCGGTTTGCCTTTCGGCACGCCAGTGGAGTGCGTGCCGCCGCTCGACATCGTAACGGCCACGGTCAACTATGGTGGCGCGACTCGTGCGATGTGTGACGCTGCGAATCCCGGCTACACGGCAACGATCACGACTGAAACCACAGCTCGTGACTGGGAGGAAGTACGCCGACAGCTCGGCGAAGACAGAATCAGCATCTACGGCCTTTCCTATGGCACGTTCCTCGGCTCGACGTACGCCACGCTATTTCCGCAGCACGTCGACCGCCTCGTCCTTGATTCCGCGATGGATCCTGACTGGGCATGGAACGAAGTCCTGTGGCAACAGAACGATGGATACAAGCAGCGTGTGTACGCGATGATGCAATGGATCGCGGACAACGACGACGTATACGACCTTGGCGATACCCCGCTGCAGGTGTATCAGCGCTGGGCGGGTGTGGTGGCAGCTGAAGCAGGCGCGTCTCCGACGCTCGCCCCGCCGCCGGCGCAGGTCGGGGATGTGCCACCCGCTCTTCGGGATTTTGCCGAGCAATACATCGCGGGCATCAATCTGACCGAGGGCGCACGGGCACAGTTCGAAGGCTGGCTCTCGAACATTCTCACACCCTCCCAGCTGATGTCGACGGTCTACGGGCTCACACGCGACGCGGCGCCGCAGCGGGACATGTGGCCGTTCGTTGCCCAGTCCATCCGCAACGGTGGCGTCGATCCCGGCGGTTTCGAACTCTCCGACGATCTGATGAACGAACTCCTGCAGTTCCAGGCCATGCAGAATGTGATCATGTGCAACGAGAATCAGGTGGCGCCGCGGCCGTGGGATTACCCGGCGTTCCTCGTGCACAATTTCATCAGCGGTGACATCTTTGAACTCATCGGATACACGTTCAGCTCTGGTGCCGCGTGTGCGGGCGCGCCACCCGTCACCACGCCAGTGAACGTTCAGAACGCTGGCCTTGAGGTTCAGCCGCTGCTGGTGCAGTCCCGGGAGGATCCGCAAACACCGTACGACGGTGGTCTGCGCCTGCGCGACCGGATGGGTGCCCACCTCATCACCGTGGGTGGCGGGGACCATGGCGCGTTCGGCAAAGGTAACTCGACGGTCGACGCCGCGGTGATCGAGTATCTGCGCACGGGGACGGTGGGCGTTACTGAAGCGCCGGAGCCGCCCATCCGGACTCCGCTCCTGTAGCGTCGTGATGTGGACGCTGCTCGAGAGGGGCAGCGTCCGCGCGGTCATGGGGCAGGAGCGGGTTAAGGGGCGCGCATGGAGTACACGTTCCTCGAGGGCCGATCGGTCGTGGTCGTGTACTTCTCGCTCCTCGGGATTGTTTTTCTGCGTGCCCAGGCCACCTACTGGGTGGGGCGGGCATTGGGTGCTGGCGTTCATCGTTCCCGGTTCGGTGCACGGCTGGGCAGCAAACTGGATCGGGCCGAGGCGGCGATCAACCGATACGGTCCGCCCGCGGTGACGGTGTCATTCCTGACCATTGGAGTGCAGACCGCGATCAACCTGGCGGCAGGGGCGATGCGCATGCACTTCTTCCGCTATCTGGTAGCCATGTTCCTGGGCTGTCTGATGTGGGCAGCGATCTACACCTTCGGCGGCCTGGCGGTGATGACCGCGTGGCTCTCGATATTCGTTGAATCACCGTTTCTGGCGGTTGCCGCCTTACTCGTGATCGCCGCGATCGTCACTCTGCTGATCCTGCGCCGCCGCCGGAGTGCAGCGAACGTGGCCGAGCATTAAGGACCTCCCCATATGCTGCATTTGCTGCCCCTCGCGCACTGGCGTGCCGCTGAGCGCTGGATCGCCCCGCCGTCGCTCGAGCAGGAGGGATTCGTGCACTGCACGGACGACACCGAAACGCTCGTGAAAGTTGCGAACCATTTCTACCGTGACGACCCCGGTGCCTTTGTCGTGCTCGTGCTCGACCCGGATGCGATCACAGCGGAAATCCGGTACGAGGCGCCCGTCGGCGTTGCGCCTGGGCTCGGGCCGGATCTCGTGTTCCCCCACGTCTACGGCCCGATCGAGGTGAGTGCCGTCCGGGAAGTGCTGTACGCGCGGCGCGAGCTCGGGGGGCGTTTCCTCGCCTTCGAGGAACGGCCAGCCATCGCTGAGGCGCAGGACCTGCTGCCGCATCCAGAGGGCGGCTGGTTCCGGCGCATCTGGACGAGTTCGCACCGCGTCAGGTCCGAACGCGGCGACCGTGCTACCGCCAGCGCGATCCTGTACTTCCTCGCCGAGACGCAGGTGTCCCAGCCGCACGCTGTGACATCCGACGAAATGTGGATCGTCCACGGCCCCGGCGACCTGGATTTACGGATCGATGACCACACAGAACGGCTGCGCCCGATCGCAGTTGGCGGACCGATGCACGCGGTGGTCCCCGCTGGTGCGCGGCAGTCTGCTCGCGCGATCGGAGATGTGCTGGTGACGTGCGTCGTGAGCCCTGAGTTCGATTTCGCGGATTTCACTCTCGGTTGACGGAAGGGACAGCCATGGCAACATTCCTGCTCATACCTGGCGCCGGTGCCGGCCCATGGTACTGGCACCGCGTCGCGCCACTGCTCGAGCAGTACGGTCATACCGTCATCACACCGGATCTGCCGGTTGACGATGACACCGCGGGCTTCGCCGAGTACACCGATACAGCTGTCGCCGCGCTGCCGGATCCTGTGATGCAGCCGCTCGTTGTTGTCGGGCAATCGATGGGTGCTTACACCGCGGTGCGGACGTGTGAGCGGGTGTCCGCTGCGTTACTTGTGCTGACGTGTCCAATGATTCCGCGGCCCGGCGAATCCGGCGGCGAATGGTGGGCCAGTACTCGCCAGCCGGATGCGGCTCGGGAGTACGCGAATGCGCAGGGCCGCGACCCCGACGCACCCTTCGACCCGCTGGAACTCTTTCTGCACGACGTATCCCGCGAGGTCGTCACTGATAGTGCCGCGCACGTCCGGGATCAGTCGGAAACACCGTTCGCGGCGGGCTGGGATGGGCCGGACTGGCCCGCAGTGCCTACCCGAGTCATCGCAGGCCGTTATGACCGCTTGTTCCCGCTCGGTTTCATGCAGGGGCTCAGTCGTGAACGGCTCGGTATCGAACCTGATGTCATCGACAGCGGCCACCTGTCCGCGCTCGCGCGCCCTGACGACCTGACCGCGCTGCTGATCGGATACCTCGCCGAGTTGAAGGTCGCTTAGCGGGCGCGCACGCCGCCGCGCGCCAAATCGGCCTGGATATTCTCCGCTGCCGTGAGCAGCGGCGGCAGCAGTTCGCTCCTCATCGCGCTGATCGTGCGGCGGGAGGTGTGCGCGGAAATATTCACTGCAGCGATCACCGTCCCGCCGGGGTCTCGAATGGGCGCTGCGATGGAGCGCAACCCTTCTTCGAGCTCTTGATCGACGATCGAAAAGCCCTGTCTGCGAACACGTTCTAGCTCCTGGCGAAGCGAATACTCATCCGTGATCGTACGATCGGTGAATGGGGTGAACGTCGTTGCGGCAAGGTAATCGTCAAGGGCTTCAGGCGTGAGACCCGCGAGCAAAACATGCCCCATTGATGTCGCGTAGGCGGGGAAGCGCGTGCCTACGTTAATGCTCACCGTCATGATTCGTGACGCCGCGACTCGCGCAACGTAAACGACTTCTCCAGCGTCGAGCACTGATACAGAACAGGATTCGTGCACCGCCGCTGAGAGCCGTTCGAGGTGCGGGTTCGCCACTTCGGGCAGTGTCAGGCTCGATAGGTACGAAAACCCTAGTTCAAGCACACGCGCGGTGAGGCTGAAGTACCGCCCATCCGAACGCACGTATCCAAGGTCCGCGAGCGTGAGCAGGAACCGCCTGGCCGCGGCGCGGGTCAGTCCAGTTTCGTGCGCCACTTCGGACAGTGTGAGTCGAGGGTGCTCGGCGCCAAAGCATCTGATTACGGCGAGGCCGCGCTCGAGGGACTGCACAAAGTGTGCGCCCCGGTCGCTGTCGTCGTGTGTCGCCGTCACGGGCCAAGCGTACAACCCAGATCGCCCGCCATTGACCCAGGCCGTAGCAGTGTTCATAATAAGAACAATCGTGCGAAATACGAACATTGGAGTACATGTGGCGACGATAACCTCGCTAGCTGACGCCGTCGCAGAGCTGATCAACGACGGCGACATGGTCGCGCTTGAAGGGTTCACTCATCTGATCCCGGTGGCGGCGGGACGGGAAATCATTAGGCAGCGCAAGCGCGATCTGACGCTCGTGCGGATGACTCCAGACATCATTTACGACCAGCTCATCGGTGCCGGTTGTGCCCGCAAACTGGTGTTCTCGTGGGGCGGCAACCCTGGTGTCGGTTCGCTGCACCGCTTCCGCGACGCCGTGCAGAACGCGTGGCCAGTTCCCCTTGAAATCGAGGAGCATAGTCACGCCGGAATGGCCAACCGATACGTTGCTGGGGCTTCAGGTCTGCCGTTCGCGGTGCTGCGTGGCTATCGCGGCACCGACTTGCCAACGGTCACCGATACCATCAAGCCCATCGTCTGCCCGTTCACGGGCGAGACGCTGACGGCTGTGCCGGCGATCAACCCAGACGTCACGGTAGTTCACGCACAGCGCGCTGACCGGCAGGGCAACGTCCAGCTTTGGGGTCTGCTCGGCGTCCAGAAGGAAGCGGTGCTCGCCGCTAAGCGCTCGATCGTGACGGTCGAAGAAGTTGTCGACACACTTGAGCCAGTACCCGGCGGCATTGTGCTGCCCAGCTGGGTTGTGACACGGGTTGCGGAAGTCCCCGGCGGTGCCCACCCCTCCTACGCACAGGGCTACTCCGAGCGTGACAACGCCTATTACGCGGCGTGGGATCCGATTGGCCGCGATAGGGACGCGTTCGCCGACTGGCTCGACGAAAAGGTCTATCAGAACTCCGGGAGCATCGCATGACCTCAGCAATTGCAGTAACCGCACAAGCCGTCAAGCAGTCCACCACCTACACCGCCGACGAGATGATGACCGTCGCCGCGGCCCGCGCACTCACTAGCGGTAAACGCTGCTTTGTGGGTATCGGTCTGCCGTCCACCGCTGCGAACCTGGCCCGCCGCACGCACGCTCACGACCTTGTCCTCATCTACGAATCAGGGACGCTTGGGTCGAAGCCGAATCACCTGCCGGCCTCGATCGGCGACGGCATTCTCGCGGAAACAGCCGACGCGGTGATCAGCGTGCCCGAGGTGTTCAACTATTGGCTGCAGCCCGGCCGCATCGACGTGGGCTTTCTCGGCGCCGCGCAGCTCGACAAGTACGGCAATATCAACACCACCGTTATTGGTCCGGACTACCACGACCCCAAAGTGCGGCTGCCCGGTGCCGGCGGCGCGCCTGAGATCGCAGCCTCGTGTGGTGAGGTGTTCGTCGTGGTGCGACAGAGTCGGCGGTCGTTCGTCGATAAGGTCGACTTCATTACGTCGCTCGGTCACGGACGCGGCCATGGCGAGCGTGCGGCACTCGGCCTCCGGGGCAACGGTCCCACCCTCGTCATCACCGACTTGGGCGTCATGCGTCCCGATTCCGCCGGAGAGCTGATCCTCGTTGCGGTACATCCTGGCGTCACGGTTGAGCAGGTGAAGGAGGCAACCGGCTGGGATCTGAAGGTCGCAGACTCCGTTGATACCACCCCCGCGCCCACCACCGCCGAGCTGAACGAACTCCGAGCCCTGAAAGCAGCAGCATGACCGCATCGTTTCTTCTAGACGGCGTCCGCACTCCCTTCGGCAGGTATGGCGGTGCGCTGAGCGGCGTCCGACCAGATGACCTCGGTGCCCACGTGCTGGCTGCGCTGTGTGAGCGCACCGGCTTCGATCCTGCTCTCGTCGATGACGTGGTGTTCGGCGCCGCCAACCAGGCGGGGGAAGACAACCGTAATGTCGCTCGCATGTCGGCGCTGCTGGCTGGCTGGCCGGCCACTGTCACCGGCACCACGGTGAACCGGCTTTGCGGATCAAGCATGGACGCGATGATGCACGCCTCCCGGATGCTCGAAACGGGCGACGCGTCGGTTGTCGTCGCCGGTGGCGTGGAGTCGATGAGCCGCGCGCCCTGGGTGCTCGCGAAGCCCGAGAAGGCCTACCCGGCCGACAGCGAAACGCTGTATTCGACAACGCTGGGCTGGCGGCTCGTCAACCCGGAAATGCCGGTCGAGTGGACCATCTCCCTCGGCGAAAGCACTGAGCGCCTTGCCGAGCAGTACGGCATCGATCGTGATGAGCAAGACGAGTTCGCCGCGAGCAGCCACCGGAAAGCCGCGCACGCGTGGGACAACGGGTTCTACGACGACCACGTCGCAGCAGTTCCGGACACGGAACTCACACGGGACGAACCACTGCGTCCCGGCACGACCGCCGAGAAGCTCGCGAAACTCCGCCCGTCTTTCCGGCGAGCCGGCACCGTCACGGCGGGAAACGCGTCACCGCTTACTGATGGCGCGTCCGCGCTGCTGCTCGCAGACGAGGCGACCGCGAAAACGCTCAATGTCACGCCGCTGGCGCGCATCGCAGGCCGCGGAGCCGCTGGCGTTGACCCAGATATTTTCGGCATCGGACCCGTACGTGCAGCCGACATCGCGCTCAAACGTGCTGGCATCACGTGGAGCGACCTCAGCGCGGTCGAATTGAATGAAGCGTTTGCCGCGCAGTCGCTGGCGTGCCTGCGCAGCTGGCCTGATCTCGACCCAGCTATCGTCAACGTGAATGGCGGAGCAATCGCGCTCGGCCATCCGCTGGGCGCATCGGGTGCGCGGGTGATCAATCAGCTCGCACGTCAGCTTCGCCGCAGTGGCGGAAAGTGGGGCCTGGCCGCGCTGTGCATTGGCGTTGGGCAAGGCCTGGCGGTGGTGTTGGAGGCATGAGCGTGGCAGTGCGCGTGAACTGGGTCAGCGACGGCCCGGACGACGGTGCCATCGTCCTCTTCAGCGGCTCGCTGGGAAGTGACGTCCGCATGTGGGAGCCACAGGTGACGGCGCTGACTGACGCCGGCTACCGGGTTATCCGCTATGACCACCGTGGCCACGGCGGTTCGCCGGTGCCGCGCGGCCCGTACTCGCTGGACGATTTGGGCGGTGACGTGCTCGAACTGCTCAACCTGCTCAACGCGCGCCGTGTTCATTTCGCTGGACTGTCGCTCGGCGGCATGGTCGGCATGTGGCTCGCCGAAAACTCACCGGAACGCCTTTCGACGCTCACGTTGTGTTGCACGTCAGCCGACCTTGGACCGGCATCTGGATGGGCCGAGCGTGCGGCGCTGGTGCGAAAGCAAGGCACGCAGGCGGTCGCCGAAGCGGTGGTGAGCCGGTGGTTCACCCCAGGCTGGGCGGAAGCGAATCCAGGCCGCATCACTTTTTTCCGCGAGATGGTGGCGGCAATACCGGCGGAAGGATATGCGTCGTGTTGCACGGCGATTGAGCAGATGGACATCCTCGATCGGCTTGAGACAATTCCCACACCCACGCTCGTTATTGCTGGTGCGGAGGATCCCGCGACGCCGCCTTACCACGGAAAGCTCATCGCCGAAACTGTCCAGCAGGGCAGGCTTGCTATTGTGAGCCCGGGAGCGCACCTCGCCAGCGCGGAGCGACCGGGCGAGGTAAACCAGCTCATCTTGGAACATATTCGTTCGGCTCACGGCTGAGCCATCTCACACATACGCCTCATGGTGTGCGGCGCTGCCGCCGCAAGTTACTCGGTGCGGAGCTACTAACACTGTGGCGTGCAGCCATGGTCTTTGGAGGCGCGCGTCTCGCGCGCTGGGCACGGAAGGGTTGTCGCAATGACTGAAGCTCCTGAGGTCTCGAAAACATCGAGCACGCCGGAGATCACCACGGAAGAAATTTTTGCCAGCCACGTCGGCGGAAAGCTGGAAGTGTCGCTGACAAGTGCGCTTGCTTCACAGCGCGACCTCTCGATCGCCTATACGCCCGGCGTCGCGCAGGTCAGCCGCGCGATCGCCACCGACGAGACGCTTGCCGACCGCTACACCTGGACCAAACGGCTTGTCGCAGTCGTGAGTGACGGATCGGCAGTTCTGGGGCTCGGCAATATCGGGGCGCGCGCGTCGTTGCCGGTGATGGAAGGGAAGTCCGCGCTCTTCAAGAAGTTTGCTGGTCTCGATTCCATCCCGCTCGTGCTCGACACTCAGGACGTCGACGAAATTGTGGAGACTATCGTCCGTGTGCGTCCGAGTTTCGGTGCGGTGAACCTCGAGGACATCTCGGCCCCGCGCTGTTTCGAAATCGAGCAGCGGCTCATCGAAGCGCTGGACTGTCCCGTGATGCACGACGATCAGCACGGCACCGCGATTGTGACGCTCGCGGCCCTGAAGAATGCGGCGCGCCAGCAGGGGCGTCCACTCACTTCGCTGAAAGTCGTGATCTCAGGCGCTGGTGCGGCAGGGGTGGCGTGCACGAACATCCTCCTGGCGGCGGGCGTTTCTGATGTGATCGTGCTGGATTCGAAAGGCATCGTTTCACAAGCACGCGCGGATCTCACGCCGGTGAAAACGGACCTGGCGGCCCGGACGAATCCACGTGCAATGAGCGGCGGATCAGCCGAGGCGCTCACCGGCGCGGATGTCTTCATCGGCGTTTCCGCCGGGACAATGCCAGAGGCTCTCATTTCGTCGATGGCGCCGCAATCGATCGTGTTCGCGATGTCGAACCCCGACCCGGAAGTCCACCCAGAGATCGCGCGCAAGTATGCCGCGATCGTTGCGACAGGACGCAGTGACTTTCCGAACCAGATCAACAACGTTCTCGCGTTCCCTGGTGTGTTCAAGGGAGCACTCGATGCCGGTGCCCGGATGATCACCGAGGAGATGAAGCTTGCGGCCGCGGATGCGATCGCTGATGTCGTGGCTGATGAGTTGACGCCGGACCGGATCGTGCCAAGTCCGCTCGACCCGCGCGTCGCTCCCGCCGTCGCAATGGCTGTCACTCAGGTCGCCCGCGCCTGAATGTGGGCGACTCTGCCACGGGTCACCTGCGGGAGGCGTAGCGTAATCGCATGACCGCCTCGGAGCGGGACAGCGCGGCGCTGATCGCCCGGCTTGACCGCATTCCTGTATGGCCCTATGGCAACCGATTGCTGGTCGTGATCGGGGCCGGGTATTTTTTCGCCTACTTCGATGTTGTGACGATCGGCCTTGCACTTCCGGTCATTACGGACCAGTTCGGGGTCTCGAGCAAGGTGGCGGCTCTCGCTGTCACGAGCAGCTTGGCCGGCTACATCGTCGGCGCGTTCATCGACAGCCGGATCGCCGACACACGCGGGCGCCGGCTCAGCATGATGATTTCGGTGTGCGTGTTCACTGCGGGAACGCTCGCTGCCGCGGCAAGCCCGGGGATCGTCTGGCTGATCGTGTTCCGGTTTATCGCGGGAATGGGGATTGGCGCTGAGATCGCCGCTGTCACTACGTATGTGGGGGAGCTCGCGCCGGAGAAGTTGCGCGGCCGGGTCACCTGCATCGTCGGTGTCATGGCCTTCGCTGGTTTTGCTGCGGTTCCGCTGGTCGGCAGGTTTTTGATCCCCGCGTTCGACGCGGGCTGGCGCGTGCTGTTTGTCATCGGTGCGGCAGGCGGGCTTACCATCGCGGTGCTGCGCCGCGACATGCCCGCCTCAGCGCGCTGGCTGCTGGCGCGCGGTCACACCGCCGATGCGGAACGTGTGATAAGTCAGGCAGAGGCCCGGGCGCGCGTGATCACTGGGCGCGAACTGCCTGCCCCGGTGGCGCCGATACCAGCGGATCCAGGCAGCCAAGCGAGTCTGCTGCGTCCTCCCTACGTGTGGCTGACCGCGTTGTTCACCCTTATTTGGATGGTGTATTACCTCGGTAATTATGGGTGGCTCACACTTGCCCCCACCCTGCTGACGAATCACGGGTTCAGCCTCACCTCGAGTCTGACCTTCTTGGTAGTAACCGGTACCGGATTTGTGGTGGGCGCCGTAGTCGCGACGGTCCTCGCGGATCGGTATGACCGGCGTATCACCACGGCACTGGGTGCCCTGGTGTGGGCGGGGGCGCTACTCGCGATCGGCGTTATTCATGGTGCCGCATCCGTCATGTTTTTCGGGTTCATTGCGTCGTCGACAATCGGCTTTCTGGTCCCGCTGCTATACACGTACACAGCCGAGCATTTCCCGCACCAGTTCCGCGCCACTGGCATCGCGGTCACCGATGGAGTGGGCCATCTCGGTGGCGCGGCTGCACCGCTAATCGTGCTCACAGCGGCAGAGGTCTGGGGTTTCACCGGCGCGTTCATGGTGATGGCAGGAACGGGCCTCGTAACTGCCCTCCTGCTGATCGTTCTGCAGATCTGGTGGCGTGCCGCAGCCCACACGAAGCAGATCGCACGCCCCGCTAGGTCACGTAACAATCGCGATTGAGGGCGGCTGGTTCGGGCAACATTCACCGAGCGGCATGCCCAGCAACCCATAATGGGGAGCAAACCGACGGTGAGGAGACGCGCGTGATCGGACTGGGACTCCCGAGACTCCCTCCCATCGGAATTGTGCGCGCCGTCGAAGGAGTTCGGGGGGCCTTGATCAAGCTCACGCACTGGCTGGCGCCCGCTCCGGTCAACGTGCTGGAACTCGCCACCGGAAGCTGGGTCACCCAGGCGGTCTACACCGCGACGAAGCTCGGCATTCCCGATGCGGTAGCGGGCGGCCCGATCGACGCCCAGCGCGTCGCGGAAAAAGTGGGCGCGGATGCCGACGCGACTTTGCGGCTGCTCCGAGCGCTTTCAGCAAAATCGGTATTCCGTGAGCGCCGCGACGGCCGGTTCGAGTTGACCTCGCTTGGCCAGCCGTTGCGGTCGGACACGCCGAACTCGGTACGTGCTCTCGTCCTGATGATTGGCCATCCCGTGCACTGGGAGCATTGGGGGGATCTGCTCTACGCGGTGCAATCCGGCAAGCCGAGTCTCGAGCATCTGCGGGGCGTCAGTGCGTTCGAATTCTTCGAAGAGAACGAGGAGGTCGCGGAGGTTTTCAATGACGCGATGACGGTAACGTCCGAGATGGTGATCGGACCGGTCCTTGCGGCTTACGATTTCACGCCGTACCGAAGCATCGTCGATGTCGGCGGCGGCCACGGGCGGTTGCTCGCCGCCATCTTGCAGAAGGCGCCGGACACGCGCGGCGTTCTGTTCGATCTAGAATCAGTGCTTCCGGGCGGGCGTGATTATCTAGTCGAGGCTGGTGTCGCGGACCGGGCGACGGCCGTCGCGGGGTCGTTTTTCGACGCTGTCCCGCAGGGTGGGGAGCTCTACATTTTGAAGAACATCATTCACGACTGGCCCGAAGCCCAGGCGCTGGATATTCTCCGCAACGTACGCGCGGTGATGGGCAAGCAAAGCCGCGTGCTGGTGATCGAAGCCGTTGTCCCGGAGGGGAACTCCCCGCATGTCAGTAAATGGCTGAATCTCGAAATGCTCATTCAGACCGGCGGCCGCGAGCGCACCGCCGCGCAATACGCGGACCTTTTGCACGCCGCCGGTCTTGAGGTGACTCGGGTACTGCCGACCATCGGTCCCGCGTCGATTGTCGAAGCGGCTGTGCGATAGATGTCTGACGCGATCACCTGAGCGTTCCCGCCGCAGTCACTCCGAGTTCATGTTCCCTTGGCACTGAGCGCCTAGCTTCGGGGCGTGACTACACGCAGAGTTCGAACTCTTGTTTCCTTGTGCACATTTGGTGTCATTCTTACCGCAGCCGGCTGCGGGGATCCGGGCAGCGATCCGATGTCTGCCGGTGCTTCGGGGGCGGGGAACTCCCAGACTGTCACCGTGTACACGTCGCAGCCGGATCAGGACATCGCCGCGCTGGTAGACGCGTTCACCGCCGCACATCCGGACGTGACAGTTGACGTTTTCCGGTCGGGCACGGAAGAAATACTGGGTCGCGCTCGCGCTGAGCATTCCAACAACGCACTCGGCGGTGACGTGTTCCTCATAGCAGACGAAGTGAGTATGCAGGCGCTGCGGGGCGACGGCCTGCTGTCGCCGTATCAGAGTCCCGCGGCCGCCGAACTGCCACACGAGTTTGCGGATCCAGACGGTTACTTCACGGGCACGAAACTGATCAGCACAGGGCTCGTCGTGAACACCGATAGTGTTGCGGCCGAGCCAGCCTCGTGGTTTGAACTGGCGGAGGCCGAGTCGGTCGTGATGCCGAGTCCGCTGTATTCGGGTGCCGCCGCTTACAACGTGACACTCATGTCCGAGGACCCTGCGTTCGGGTGGACATTCTGGGAAGATTTGGCACCGCGGACAACGGTCGTACAGGGTAACGGCGCGGTTCTGGAATCCGTCGCGTCGGGAGACGCCGAGTATGGGCTGATAGTCGACTTCATGGCTATCCGTGCCGCGGCTGAGGGCTCGCCGGTGGCTTTCGCGTACCCCGATGAGGGTGTTCCCGTCATCACGGAACCAATCGCGCTATCAGCATCGGGTGCTGACAGCGACGCCGCGCGTGTGTTCATCGACTTCGTTCTCAGCCCTGCGGGGCAACAAGTGGCTGCCGATCTCGGTTATGTACCGCTGCACCCTGAGACACAACCGCCGGGAGGGCTGCGTAGCGCCGGACAACTCACTGTGCTCCAGGGGGATTCCGCTGCACTAGCCGCCCGGATTGAACAGGCTAAGGAGCGGTTCGCGGCGATATACGAAACCAGCTGAGACTGACTTGCCTGCACTGGGATTGCACCCGCGCCACGGGGTAATTGCCCGCTCGCGATCGAGTGTCGCGCGCACGATTCTCCTGGTGGTCATCGCGTGGTTCTTCGTGCTGCCGATCTGGCGGCTCTTGCGCTTGAGCGCCGGTACGGAGGGTATCGCGTTCGGCGCGTACAGCGAGGTACTGGCTTCGCGTACGACGTGGGAGGTCGTGCGTACGACACTCGGCATCGCGGGTGCCGCGACGGCGATCGCCACGGTGGCGGGCGTCGCGCTCGCGTGGCTCATCGCGTACACCGATGTGCCGGGCAAACGCGCGATTCAGATCCTCATCCTGTTGCCCTTTGTGCTGCCGTCCTACGTTGTTGCGCTCGCATGGGTGCGGACATTCGGGCGAAACGGCCCGCTCGGCTTCCTGGACGTCAACCTCTACACCCGAGCCGGTATTGTGTTCGTCCTCGCGCTGACGACGGCGCCGATCGTATACCTGCTGGTTGTGGCCGTGCTGCGCTCGATACCTTCGGAGATCGAGCACGCAGCGCGCGCAAGTGGCGCGGGACCGGTCGCGGCGGCGGTGCGCGTGACGCTGCCCGCCGCGCTGCCCGGGATCGCCGGCGGCGGCTTGTTGGCGTTCCTATCATGCCTGGACAACTTCGGTGTGCCCGCATTCCTGGGCACACCGGCGAATATTCAGGTACTCAGCACGGCAATTTATCAGCAGGTGATTGGCTTCGGTCCGGCCGCCTTCACCCGAGCCGCAGTGCTCGCACTCCTTCTCGGAGCAATCGCATTAGCGGGCACCGCGCTGCAGTGGTTTCTGTTGCGCCGGGGCGGAGTCAATGTCGACGTACGAATGGACGCGCCACCACGGGTCTTCTTGGGACGCGCCCGCAGCGCCGTCGCGGTCGCTGTAGGCGGCGGTGCGGCCGTGCTGAGCTTCGTGCCGCTGTACGCGATGGTGCGCAGCTCGTTGTCAAGCGCCGTGGGTGTCACGGCGACCTGGGACACCCTGACGCTTCGTCATTATGAGTTCCTGCTCCACAGCAGCAGCGTCCGAACCGCGCTGGCCGTAAGCGCGCGGTTAACCGTGCTGACAGTGGCCGTCTGTCTCGTTCTTGGAACGTTCGTTGCATACACTCGTCTGCGATACCCGTCACCACTCACCAAGATCGTCGATGTCGCGGTGGCTGTACCGTTTGCGCTGCCCGGAGTGGTGGTTGCTCTTGCCGCAATTTTCGCGTGGGTGCAACCGTTCCCCGGGGTTTACCCGGGCATCTACGGCACCTGGCTCATCCTTCTGGTCGCGTATGTGACGCGCTTCGCGTACTTCCAGGTGCGCGCGAGTGCTGCCGGGCTCGCGGCGCTGGACCCGGCGACGATTGAGGCGGCGCGCGCGTGTGGCGCAGGTGCGGGTACAGCCTGGCGGCGGGTGGTGCTTCCGCTGCTGTCAGGAAGTCTGCTCGCTGGTGCCTTCCTCATTGCGGTGAACGCGATGAGTGAGTTAACGGTGTCGGCGATACTCTATTCAGCCGGTTCGCAAACTGTCGGAGTCGTCGTGATGGGCTTCGAGCGCGCGGGCAGTGCACCACTGGCCGCGGCGCTGTCGACTCTTTTGCTCATCGCATACGGCGTCATGGGTTTGCTGGTGCTTATCTGTGCGCGGTATCTGAACCCAGGGAGGTCACGTGGCCACTGACGTTGTGGGCCTGACAAAAACGTTCAGTGGGCATACGGCGCTGAACGACGTTTCACTGACCGTTGACGACGGTGAGTTCCTTGCCATTCTCGGCCCCTCCGGGTGCGGCAAGACCACGCTGCTGCGGCTGCTGGCGGGTTTTCTGGCGCCAACTGCTGGCACGATCGCGTTCGACGGGCACACCGTGGCGAACGAGCGTCGCGTGCTCCCACCGGAACGGCGACACCTCGGGATGGTCTTTCAATCGTTCGCACTGTGGCCGCATCTAGATGTGGCGGAGCACGTCCGGTTCCCGCTGCGTCATCAGCGCGGGCTGCCGGAAAGCCTCCGGGCGCGGCCAGAAGCGCGCGTACGCGAGGTTCTCGAATTAACGGGCCTGCAGAAACTCGCGAGTCGCCGGCCGCATGAGCTCTCCGGCGGCCAGCGTCAGCGTGTCGCGCTCGCGCGGGCGATCGCGGCGGATCCACGGCGACTTCTGATGGACGAGCCGCTTTCGGCGCTCGACGCCGCGTTGCGTGATGACATGCGCAGGGAGATCCAGAATCTCCACCGGCGCACCGGCGCGTCGATTATGTATGTCACGCACGACCAGTCGGAGGCGCTGGCAATGGCGAACCGGGTCGCAGTTATGCGCGACGGGCAGATCGAGCAGATCGGAGCGCCTGCGGACATCTACAGGAAGCCAGCGTCGCCCTTCGTCGCGGAGTTTCTCGGCAATGCTGCACTCATACCCGGAGACTGGGCGGGCGCGGCGTTTCGCCCGGCCGCGGGGCGGGGAGCGGTTGTGTGGGACGGCAGCGACGTGGCGATAGCGTTCCGGCAGCAGGGTGTCTACCCGCTGCGCCCGGAGTGCGTGAGCATCGCGCCTGCTGAGATAGGAGACGCATTGACGGGCATCGTCGCCAATGCGTTGTTTCAGGGACGCGACGTGGTGTACGTGGTGGAAACGGCGGGAGTGCAGTGCCGCGCTTACGCACCGCCGGGATTGAGTCCAGGGGACTGGGTCCGAATCGAGGTGAACACCGCCGTGCTCGCCCCTTCGAGTGCGATAAGAGAGCGACACGCCTAGTCCCGGCGCAAAGTCAAGGCGAGATTTCCGCGGTGATAGCTGTCACACTAGAAAAGGCGGATCATTAAAGGTGAGGCCGTCATACAAGAATGTGCGGCCGCTGCCACAAGCGTGCGGTCGCCACGACTAAGTGGAGGCACTACAGTGACTCGAGGTGTTTTCGAACGCCAAACCGGTCATGAGCAGGTTGTTTTCTGTCATGACGCCGCGACCGGTTTGAAGGCGATCATCGGTATCTATTCCACCGCACTCGGACCGGCCCTGGGTGGCACGAGGTTCTACCCTTATGCATCCGAGGCTGACGCACTCACCGATGTGCTCAATCTTTCACGGGGCATGGCCTACAAAAATGCGCTGGCCGGTCTCCCTCTCGGCGGCGGCAAGGCGGTGATCATCGGCGATCCGCGGCTACTCAAGACTGACGACCTGCTGCGCGCGTATGGCCGCTTCGTCGAGTCGCTTGGTGGCCGCTACATCACCGCGTGCGACGTCGGCACGTACGTGGGCGACATGGATGTGATCGGGGAAGAGACCCGGTTTGTGACGGGCCGATCACCTCAGCACGGTGGCTCGGGCGATTCATCGGTGATGACTGCTTACGGCGTATACCAGGGGATGCGCGCAAGTGCGGAGTTCCTGTGGGGCAGCGCCTCGCTTCGCGGACGCAGTGTGGGCGTCGCTGGTGTCGGCAAAGTCGGGACGTTGCTCGTCGGGCATCTGCTCAGCGAGGGTGCTTCGGTGACGGTCACTGATGTCAGTGAGGAAGCCGTCGCACGGGTGAAGCACGCTCACCCAGAAGTGACGGTTGTCCCCGATGCGACTGCGCTCATCGCATGTGGCATCGACGTGTACGCGCCGTGTGCGCTCGGTGGTGCGCTGAACGACGAAACGGTCCCAGTGCTCACCGCGAAGATTGTGTGCGGAGCCGCGAACAACCAGCTCGCCCACGACGGTATCGAAGACGTCCTCGCCGAACGCGGAATCCTTTATGCGCCGGACTATCTCGTGAATGCTGGCGGGGTTGTCATGGTGGAGGATGAACTGCACGGCTTCGACTTCGAGCGTACGAAGCGAAAGGTCAGCCGGATCTTTGAGACTACGAAAGAGGTGTTCACTCTGGCGGCCGCGGAAGGCGTCCCGGCCGCGAAGGCTGCGGACCGGATCGCGGAGCGCCGGATGGCTGACGCGGTGCGCTCGGGCGGCTCAGGATTCTGGCCGCGCGCTGCTGAGCTAGCGTCGCACTGACGTAGTGCCTGGGGAGGACTGCCGGAATCCCGCCGCGGCCTCCCCAGGCGGCCTACCATCGGGTTGCATGGACTGGCCGGCCCGTGCCCGAGATGCGGCAACGCTCAAGGACGTTGATGCGCTGGTGGCGGATTGCCGCGCGTGCCCGCGACTTGTCGCATGGCGGGAGCATGTCGGCCGTGTGAAACGCCGGAGTTTCGCCGGCGCCACGTACTGGGCGCGCGGCGTCCCGAGCTTCGGAGACTCTTCGGCCCGCGTAGTGATAGTGGGGCTGGCCCCTGCGGCGCATGGCGGTAACCGCACGGGCCGGATGTTCACTGGTGATCAGAGTGGTGATGTGCTGTACGCGGCGCTGTATCGCACGGGCTTTTCGAATCAGCCTGCGTCGGTTAGCAAACACGACGGGCTGATACTGCATGGTGTGCGTCTGGTCGCGCCGGTCCATTGCGCGCCGCCGGAGAACAAGCCGACGCCGGAAGAGAGGGACCGCTGCGCGCCGTATCTCGCGCGTGAACTCGAATTGCTCAGCCCCTCATTGCGTGTGGCCGTTGTGCTGGGCGCGTTCGGGTGGCAGGCGCTGCTCGCGACACTGGCTGGTGCGGGCTGGGAGCTGCCCCGGCCACGGCCAAAGTTCGGGCATGGTGCGGAAAGTGCCGTTTCGCACCCGGATGGACGCCTCCTGACCCTCCTAGGCTGCTATCACCCGAGTCAGCACAACACATTCACGGGGCGGCTCACCCCCGCGATGATCGACGCTGTGCTCCTGCGGGCGCGCAGCCAGTCGGGTCTGTGAAGTGCGGGACACCGAACCCCACACACGATATCGTTGATGTGATCTAACTCACAACAAGTGCTGGGGGTGTTTGATGCCCGTTCCGGGTCCTGGCTATTCCATCACTGTCCGGCTTGACGTCCCACCATCCGTGAGCGCCGCGGGGGACCTCACCACAGTGGTGGGACGGGCTGGAGGCGTGCTCACCGCATTCGACATCGTTGATTCGAAGGCGGATGCGATGGTCATCGATATCACTGTCAATGTCTTGTCTGCGGGTCACGCGGAGGACGTCACAGCGGCGCTGAACACGCTTCCCGACGTCCATGTGCGCAAAGTCTCGGACCGGACGTTCCTGGTTCACTTGGGCGGCAAACTGGAGGTGGCACCGAAGGTAAGTCTCCGCAACCGTGACGATCTGTCGCGCGCTTACACTCCCGGCGTTGCGCGGGTGTGCATGGCGATCGCGAAGAACCCCGAAGACGCGCGCCGGCTCACTATCAAGCGCAATACCGTAGCAGTGGTCACCGATGGTTCAGCGGTGCTCGGACTGGGCAATATAGGTCCGGCAGCGGCCCTTCCTGTGATGGAAGGCAAAGCGGCCCTCTTCAAGAAGTTTGCGGACGTCGATGCCTGGCCAGTCTGCCTTGATACGCAAGACACTGAAGAGATCATCAGGACGGTGCAACTGCTGGCGCCCGTCTACGCGGGAATCAACCTCGAGGACATCGCAGCGCCCCGGTGCTTCGAGATCGAAGCGCGGCTGCGTCAACTGCTCGACATCCCGGTCTTCCACGATGATCAGCATGGCACCGCAATTTGCGTGTCCGCGGCGTTGCGCAACGCACTGCGTGTCGTCGGTAAAGAGGTGGCGGACTGCAAAATTGTCGTGAGCGGCGCCGGTGCCGCAGGTTCCGCGATCATCCGGCTGCTTCTGCCGCAGAAACCTGCCGACATTATCGCGGCAGATATCGAAGGAATTGTGCATCCGGGACGCGAAACAATGGACGACAATCTGCGCTGGCTCGCGGAGCACACAAACAAGACGCGCATGACCGGGTCATTGCAGGACGCAATCGCCGGCGCGGACGTTTTCATCGGTGTGTCGGCCCCCAATCTGCTTACTGCTGAACATATCGCCACCATGTCGAACGACGCGATTGTGTTCGCGCTTGCCAACCCAGACCCAGAGATCGACCCCGTCGAGGCGCACAAACATGCGGCAGTCGTTGCCACCGGCCGCAGCGACTATCCGAACCAGATCAACAACGTGCTCGCCTTCCCGGGAGTTTTCAGGGGCCTTCTGGACGCCCACGCGACGGATATCGACGAGGCGATGATGCTTGCCGCAGCCGACGCTATCGCCGATGTCGTCGGCGACAGGCTCAATGCATCGTTCATCGTGCCGAGTGTCTTCGACACTGCGGTCGCGCCAGCGGTTGCAGAAGCAGTGAAGGAGGCAGCGCGCGCCCACGCGTCCTGAGGCCCTCGAACTCACAACGGAGGTGTCGATTATGGCTACGGACCTCACCATCCTTGTCGATGACCATCCAGGCGAACTCGCCCACGTGGGTGAGGTTCTCGGCACGGGCGGGGTGAATATTGAAGGCTTCTGCGCCGTGCAAAGCGGTGGCGGGCGGTCGGAAATTCACGTCCTCGTTGCGGATCCCGAGGCCGCTTTTAGCGCGCTGAAAGCCGGCTGTATCGAGGTCACCTCCGAACAGGAGGTCGTGGTTGTCCGTATGGAAGACAAGCCAGGGATGCTCGGTGAAGTGGCTCGTAAACTCGGCAGTGCCAAGGTGAATATCACTCTTGCGTATCTGGCCACGAACAACCGGCTAGTCATCGCCGCCGACAACCTCGCGGACGCGAAGGCGGCGATTACTTAGCACCCAATCTAGGGTTACGTCGTCAGCTCGGCAGGCACCGCGATGACGTCCACCATCGCGCCGTTGCGTAGCACGGTGACAGGCAGCGCCACCCCGATCACCTCGCCGAAGAGTTGCCGCTGAATGTCTTGGGCGGTACTCACGGGCGTGCGCGCGATACTCAGCAACAGATCTCCAGGTTTGAGTCCGGCGGCGTCTGCGGGGCCACCGGAAATGACTTCTGCCAGCCGCAGCGCCGCCTGCCGCCCGGTCCGTTGCGCGAGCGGGGCCGGCACGGGGGCAGGTGCGCCCACAATGCCCAGGTAAGCCCGGCGCACCCGGCCTTCGCCAAGAAGAGTGCTAATAATCCGCTGAGTGGTTGGATTAATCGGCACCGCGAGCCCCAGGCCGATACCGGCGACCGCCGTGTTGATGCCGACGACCTCGCCCGCCGAGTTCGCGAGCGCGCCGCCCGAGTTGCCAGGGTTCAGCGCGGCATCGGTTTGAATGACATCTTCGATCAGCCGGGTTGTCCGCCCGTCCCGCGCGGGGAGGGACCGGCCTAGCGCGCTGACCACGCCCGCGGTCACAGAGCCGGAAAGCCCGAGCGGACTCCCGACGGCAACGACGAGTTCGCCGACAAAGAGTGCGTCAGCAGTGCCAAGAGTCGCGGCGGGTGGCCCGTCGCCGCGCGCGCGAATAACTGCGAGATCGGAGAGCCGGTCAGAGCCGACAAGATCGAATCGCGACTCGGTGCCGTCCGCCGCAACTGCCGTGCCGCTCGTTTCTCGTCCCACGACATGCGCGTTGGTGAGAAGGAAGCCATCATCGGTGAACGCCACGGCTGAGCCGCTGCCGCGCCGGTGTCTGATGCTCGCAACGTGGGGTGTGAGGGCGTGTGCGACGGCCACCACCACCTGTGAGTACGCATCGAGGGCGCGCTTACTGGGCTCGGAGGGCTCGGCGAAAAGATCAGATGGCATGACGGCCTCACTGGTGCGCGGTCGAGGCTCAGCGGGCGCCGTGAGCCCCTGATACCAAATGTGAGCCTGGCGCCGCGGTTTCGCCACCTAGATCGCGCTCAGCGTAATGCGGCCGTCATGCCATCACGGGTGGTGAGACTACTTCGCTTCGGTGTCGTCTGCGGAAGTCTCCTCGGCCACATCCAGGGGAGCGTCCTCTGCCGCCTCTTCCGTGTCCGGCTCAGCACTAAGTCCCAGCTGCTGCTCGACAGTATCGGAGACTTTGTGGATCTTTTCGGTGTACTTGCCGCCGGTGGTCTTGTCGAGGGTTTCTTCGACGCGATCGATCACGGTGCGAACCTTGTCAGGGCTTTTCTGTGCAAGGCTTTTTGCCTTGTCCAGCAAGCTCGCTAATACCATTTGCTACCTCCTCGGGGCGCAGTGAGCTCCGGCGATTGGTTTCCGGCCTGACCCACCGCCTACGCTACGACTGGATTGTTGCCCGCTGCGAGCGTCGCCGTTACAGATCAATTAGCAAAAGATGAAGTTACGGCCCTGTGTGGAATTCGATAGCAACACAGCGACTCCCACTGATTCCCACATCTTGTAACAAAAAGCAGATTTTACATTTCTTTCGCCGCTGTCCAGGCGTACATTAGGGGCAACGGACGTCAATGAAGACGCGGTGGGAGGCTTTCCGATGAGCACGGTAATGCATCCGAAGAACTTGAAAAACGCGGTGGTCCGGCACAAGCCAACAATCGCGACTCTTCCGGGCACGCGTCTCATCGCCGACCGGCTTGAGCACCATAATTGGCGAACAGAACCGTTCGCCACCCCACCTGCGGGCAGCGGTCTCAAACCGGTGCTTGGGGATCCTGGTCTTCCGCTGCTCGGCCACACTTTTGAAATGATGCGGCTCGGTCCGGCGTATCAAATGCGCAGATACCATCAGTTCGGGCCGGTTTCGTGGGCGAACGTTTTCGGCCGCCGCGGGGTCGCGATCGCTGGCCCGGAAGCAACGCAGGCCGTGCTGGTAAACCGCGACAACACGTATTCCCAAGGCGGCTGGCGGTATTTGATCGACGCGTTCTTCCATCGCGGTTTGATGTTGCTCGATGCGGATGAGCATCGCTATCACCGCCGAATCATGCAGGCTGCGTTCACCCGTGAGCGTCTCGAGGGATATACCGCCGTAGCCGACGAGGTTATCAGCGCTCACGTGCGTAACCTCACCCGTGGGGGAAGCATCGAACTCTACCCAACGCTGAAACAACTCACCCTCGGAGTTGCTACCCGCGTATTCATGGATGCCGGTGACGAGAGCGATGCACTTGTCACCAAGCTGAACGACGCTTTTATCGCAACAGTGCGGGGCGGTACGGCGCTCGTGCGCTACCCAGTGCCAGGTGGCCGGTGGTCGCGAGGACTGCGCGGCCGTCGACTGCTCGAGGCTTATTTTCGCTCTCACCTTCCGGCGAAGCGGCGCGAAAACTCGCGTGACCTCTTTGCGGCGCTCTGTCATGCGACGTCAGAAGACGGCGAGACGTTCAGCGATGACGACGTGGTAAATCACATGATCTTCTTGATGATGGCGGCGCACGACACAGCGACTATCACCACGACCGCCACCGCGTACCATCTGGCGAAGTATCCAGCGTGGCAGGAGAAAGTCCGCGCCGAGGTCAGCGGGCACGAAGAACCGGTTTCCCCGGCGTACCTCGACGGGCTGACGACTCTCGAGAACGTCATCAGCGAATCGCTTCGTTTGGTGGCTCCAGTTCCGGCGTTTATCCGGGAAACGGTGAAGGATACCGACATTCTCGGTTTCTATGTGCCCAAAGGCACGTTCTTGCTCGTTGATCCCTGGGTAAACCATTTGCTGCCTGAATTCTGGACAGAGCCGGAAAACTTCGACCCCGAGCGCTTCGCGCCGCATCGGCGCGAGGACAAGCAGCATCCATTCTTGTTCGTTCCGTTCGGCGGCGGCGCGCACCGGTGCATCGGAATGCGCTTCGGCATGCTTGAGGTAAAGACGATTCTGCATCACCTTCTGCGCACGTACCGGCTTGAGCTCAAGCCCCGTTATGAAGTGCATTGGGATACGAGTTCGCTGCCGTTCCCCACCGACGGGCTGCCCATCGCACTGACGAAGCTGTGAATTCCGCTATTACGGATAGGGAAGCGGTTCCCCGCCGCGGCGGCGCAGCAGCTGTTCCATCACCGCGGTCTCTTGGCTTTGTTCCTTGATCATGATGGTGGCAAGCCGCGCAACGACTGGGACGGTCGCATGTTGCGCCGCGTAACCAGCCATGTCGATGCCACCCTGATGGTGCCGGAGCATCAGCTGCAGAAACTGGACTTCGGCTTCGTTTCCATTCGATTGGCGCAGCGCGTCGACTTCCAGCCAGCTCGCCATGCCGGGCATCGGTGACGACGACCCGGTGTGGCTATGGGCCGAGTCGTGATGATCATGCATCCATGCCATCGGCGCACGCGATGCGAGAGGTTGATCGAGCAACTCGAGCCACCCAGTCAGGATGCCGATTTCCTGCGTCTGGCTGGTCTGGATCTGCGTGCACAGTGCCGTCAGCATCTCGTCGACGTCGGCACTCAGCGCGTGGCACAGCTCGATCGCCTGCACATGGTGGGTTGCCATGTCCTGCGCGAACCCGACCTCTACCGGCCCGAATTCCGGTGGTTCGGCAGTAGCGTGATTCTCCCGCGGAACGAAATAGCCTGCCGCAAACCCGCCACCCAGCAGAAGCAATGCCACACACAGTGCAGCCAGGCGTGACTTCATGACAGCGGGTACGCACCGTTCTCAAACTGCAGTGCCATGAAGCCGTTATCCATGCACGTCACCCAAAGCTGATCACCATGGAAGGCTGGCGGTGACATGCACCAGTCCGCCGACATGTCTATACCGAGCAGACGGGCGCGGGGGCTCTCAATATCGTGAAGCTCAATGTCGCCGTCGGCGATCGCACGAGCCACCGCGATCGAGCCAATGAGGGGGAGACCCACGATCGCGCCTAGCGTTGCATGCGTCGAGTTCACAAGCTGCCCGGCTTTGCCGAGTTGCGCGGGCGGATTGAAGTACGCGATCTCCCTGATGTTGTGAAGGTCGCGAACATCGAAGACCCGGATGCCTGACTGAATCCAGCCGCACGCAAGGGCAGTGGGATCGATCTTGCGGTCGACGGTGCAGTAATGCGCGTCGTAACCGAACGCGCCGTTCCCCGAATTGTCTTGTGCCCATAATCCAAGATTCTCGGGCAGATTCACCTCAAGCTTAATCGTGTTGATCAGTCTGAGGTTCTGATCGTCGCGCGAATCGATGATTTTCACTCCGCCGGACCCGCCCTCGTCGACCGTGAAAAGCACCGGCGCGCCGTCCACGGTAACCGGGATGGTGTGCTGAGTGAGCTGCCCGTCAGACCAGAATAGGCGGCCCACATGCGGCACAACGGGGAAGGGGTCGCGCCGCTGCACCGCGCTGATGTCGAGGACGGTGATACCGGCGAGGGTTGAGATGTACATGCGGTTTCCGTCAGCGGTGATCCCGAAGCCATGGTTGGAGATGCCCGTGATTCCGGTCCACACAACTCTGGGGTTGGCTGGGTCGCTCACATCAATCGCCGAAAGCTGCCCGCCGACGGTGCCTGCGGCCCAGTAGGTTCTGCCGTCGGGGGAGAATGCTCCTTCGTGAGTGGTGATGGGCAGCGGCATGGACAGCTGCGTGCCGTCCCGGTGGTTCAGCAATCGGGGATTGGTGCAGTCTTCGGATATGTCGTAGATCGAAAACCCGCCCGCGCCGACGAGAATGCCTACTCCAGTCCCCGCTAGCAGGCCGCGGCCCTCGTGAACATCGAGCGACTCCCACGTGCCCGCGAGCATCGGTGGCTCTTGCAGGGACCTCACGTGTTTCGGATTGGCGGGGTCGGAGGCGTCAATAACCTGCACGCCGGTGCCTGGACTGCCTGCCGCCTCAGGGATGGGGATATTCGACCCAGTGTAGGAGCAGTGGTCGTACGTCGCGCTAACGATTCCGGCTCCTGGACCTTGGTGCTGACCGATGAGGCTGAGGTTACAGCTGTAACCCTGTGCGCTGCGCCCGCTATCGCGGTCCGGGCCGGGGACCTGGCCTTGCAGGCCGGTTTCGGGGGCTGAGCCAGGCCCGCAGTCCGCACGTTCTACGGCTGTCCGGTGCACCTCAAGGAAATTCTCGACGGGGTCGGCGCTAGCCGGAGCACCTGTAGCGGCGAGTGCCAGTGCACACACCGACGCTCCGACGCGCAGGAAGTACCGGGCCTGTGACCGTGTGGATTCCCCCATTTAGGGAAATTATCACGATCACGTAACGCCGAAGGACGTTTTCTGAATCTTCGTTAACTTCTAGGTTGGGTTTTCATTCTCGTTCTCGGTGCCCTGCTGCGGGGCCGTGCCCGTGCCCGGCTCTGGTGACTCGCCCGCCGCCTGGGCTGCTTCGGCTATGCCGAGGTTCTGTTCGACTGCGTCACCGCCCTTGCGGATCTGGTCTCCGTACTTTTCACCGGTCTTCTTATCGAGCGTGTCTTCAACGCGGTCAATAGCCTCGCGTGCTTTGTCGGGGCTTTTCTGTGCGAGATTCTTTGCCTTGTTAACGATGTCGCCGAGTCCCATTCAGACCTCCTTGGGTTCGATAGTGTTGCGGTCCTTGTTCGACCCTACTGAGTTCAACCCTACGGACGACGCGCGCCTTCGCGCTCGCAGCGTAATGTGGGTTGCACTATGTCTGAATTGAAAGCGAAGCTGCGCGAAGACCTGACGGCATCGATGAAAGCAAAGGATTCTGCGACCACCGCGACGCTGCGCATGCTGATTGCGGCGATCCGCACCGAAGAAGTGTCTGGCGCCGCAGCGCGAGAGCTGACGGATGCGGAAGTCATCAAGGTGCTCACCAAAGAAGCGAAAAAGCGCGCCGAATCGGCCACCGTGTATTCAGAGGCCGGTCGCGAAGAGCTCGCGTCGAAAGAACGTGCTGAAGGCGACATTATCGCGCGGTACTTGCCCCGGCAGCTGTCGGATGAGGAACTCGACGCCGTCGTGACGAACGCGCTTGCCGCAGTGGAGAAAGAGATGGGCGAACGCCCCGGTATGCGGCAGATGGGTCAGGTTATGAAGGTCGCGTCAGCGGAGGTGGCTGGACGCGCAGATGGTTCTCGGGTAGCCGCAGCAGTGAAGCAAAAACTCGCCTGAGATCGCACCGGCGCCGAGCGGCCTGACCTACGATCGGTGTGTGCAGCTACCTGTGATGCCGCCGGTGCGGCCTATGCTGGCCAAGGCCGCCTCCGACCTGCCGCGCGCTGACGGGCTGCGATATGAACCGAAGTGGGATGGTTTCCGCTGCATCGTCTTTCGCGATGGCGACAACATCGAGCTCGGTTCGCGCAACGACCGGCCGCTCACACGCTACTTCCCGGAACTCGTCGACGTCCTGCGCGACGCTGTACCTAATCGATGCGTCATCGACGGTGAGATCGTCATCGTCACAGAGCGCGGCCTCGATTTTGATCTGCTCCAGCTGCGCCTTCATCCAGCCGCGTCACGCGTCCGGAAGCTCGCGGAGGCGACACCCGCGTCGTTCGTTGCGTTCGACATGCTCGCGCTTGGAGACGAAAGCCTGCTGACGGCGCCCTTCGAAACGCGCCGCCGGCACCTTACGGCTGCGCTCACAACCGGGCCCTACGTTCACTTGACGCCGATTACCGCTGACGCCGCGGTGGCGGAGGACTGGTTTACCCGTTTCGAGGGGGCTGGGTTCGACGGCGTCATGGTGAAAAGTGCCTCTCTGCCGTACGAGCAGAACAAGCGCACCATGATCAAGGTCAAGCATGAACGCACCGCGGACTGTGTTGTCGCAGGGTTCCGCTGGCATAAGGACGGCGAGGGGGTGGGGTCACTTCTGCTCGGATTGTTCGACGATGCTGGGATCTTGCACCATGTCGGCGTCGCAAGCAGTTTCACCGCGGCCAAGCGGCGATCACTGGTGGGTGAACTAGCCCCATGGCGCGAGAATGCCCTCGAGAACCACCCGTGGCGTTCCTGGGCAGATGAGGCAGCCGCGATGACAGGGCGAATGCCGGGCGGGCAGAGCCGATGGAGCGCAGGCAAGGATTTGACGTGGGAGCCGTTGCGTGTCGAACTCGTGGCTGAAGTGCGTTATGAACACGTGCAGAGTGGCCGGTTCCGGCACGGCGGCAGGCTCGTAAGATTCAGGCCGGATCGCACACCCCAATCGTGCACTTATGCCCAACTCGACGAGGTTGCCCCAGCCGAGCTGACTGAGATATTCGCGGTCCCGTCATGATCATCGAAGCCGCAGGTGCAGAAGTCGCCTTGTCGAATCCCGATAAGGTCTACTTCGCCAAACACGGCTGGACGAAACTGGACCTCGCGCGCTACTACGAAAGTGTTGCCGAACCACTGCTCGCAGCCTTGGGTGGGCGGCCGCTGCTGATGGAGCGCTATCCAGAGGGCGCGGGCGGCAAGTCGTTCTTTCAGAAGCGTGTTCCGAAGAATGCTCCCGCATGGCTAACGACCACTGTCGTTTCGACACCCAACGGCACAACGTCGGATGCGCTTGTCGCGAAGGACCTGGCACACATTTTGTGGGCAGTGAATTTGGGCTGCATTGGTTTTCACGCCTGGCCGTACCATGCGCACAGTCCGGAGGCTACCGACGAGCTTCGGATCGACCTCGACCCGTCACCGGGAGTGAGCTTCACGCAGGTGAAGGACGCAGCGATCTGCGTGCGTGACCTCCTCACTGAGTTGGGAATTGAGTCCCACATCAAAACGTCCGGCTCACGCGGGCTGCATGTTTATGTGCACGCCGAGCCTCGGTGGGACGGTTATCAGGTTCGCGCGGCCGCGGTCGCCCTTGCCCGGGAACTCGAAAGGCGTCACCCTGCCCTGATAACCGCGCAGTGGTGGAAGGAAGAACGCGGTCCACGAGTGTTCGTCGACTTCAACCAGAATGCGCCGCACAAGACTGTCTTCGGTGCGTGGTGCGTGCGTCCCAGAGTGGGGGCGCAGGTGTCGACACCGATTAGCTGGGCTGAACTGGAGACGGTCGAACCGGATGCGCTCACTCTCGCGACCGTGCCCGAGCTTGTCGCAGCGCAGGGCGATCCATGGTCCCGCAAGGCGGATACCCCGCAATCGCTTGAGCCGCTGCTCGACATGTCCGAACGTGACATGGCGAGCGGACTGATGGATGCGCCGTGGCCGCCCGTCTACCCGAAGATGCCCAACGAACCGCCGCGGGTTTCCCCAAGCCGAGCCAAGCGGGACTCGGCCTAACCCCGCAGTAGTTCGGAGTTTCCGGGCATGAGTGTGCCCCCGGCAGGTGTCCTGCCGGGTGCTGCGTGCGTGGCTGTTAGAAGGGTGGGGCCGCGCCGGCGGTGTTGTTGTTGCGGCAACGTATGCCCTGGTTAATGCGACGTTCGGCGCGGACGCGCGAGGCGCGGGTCTGGGCCCGGGTACGTGATTTCTTTACCCTCGGTGCGAGGGTTGATTCTGTGAGAGTGATTGGGGACGGCCTTCCGGTGAGAAGTTCGACAGGTCCGCTGGTGTAGAGGGTGTAGTGGCGCCCGCTCGGTGTGTGCAGGAGCGTGGTGCCGCGCGGTCCCGGGGTGAAGCTCCAGCCGCAGAAAGTCTTGACGCGGTGGTGTCCGCGGCAGAATGGGCCGAGGTTCGCTGCGATCGTGCGGCCGCCCGCTTTAGGGTTGGCGTGGTTGAAGGCTTCGTTATGGTCGAGGTCGCATTCCCAAGCCGCGCGGTCGCAGTGCGGCCACTGGCAGGTGCCATGCTCGGCGCGGGACTGGTCGGAGACCTGCTGGCTCGGCCGGTACATCAGTGTCGCGTCGTGGTCATCTGACGCAGCCGTTTCAGGCCCACATGGTAGCTGGTCTGCTGAACTGCTGGAAGCTTGGGGGTTGAGGGGGCGGACCACAGCCTGAGCCGCGATCTCGCGAGCGAGTGCGCCGTCGATGATGCCGTGCCCGTCGAGGTAGGCGGGGGCGTTCTGGTCGCGGCCGGATAATGCGGTGTCGGTCAGAATGACGTGCACGACAGGTTTGCGGCGGGCGGGCAGTTCGGCACGCTGGGTACAGTCGGCAGTGCCGCACTGGCAGACCAGGCGTGGTTCGCCATGGGCCAGCGCGATGAGGGCATCGGCGCGCCGGGCCATGAATGTACGGGGATCGTCGGCGCACACCTCTTTCGCCATTTCCGTGACTCGTGCGTCGAGGAAGCGCCCGTCATCGCAGCGGAGGCTGGCCAGCACGTTGACCATACCGTCCTCGGCGGTGGATATCTCGACGTAGCGTTCATCCTGCGCGCACTGCCGACGTGCCCGAATGCCATCCGGGTCGTGTGCTGTAATCACGCGATTGGCGATGTCGCGTAGTCGCCGTCCCGTCGCCGTGCCGCCCCGGGCGAGCATCCGCGCGAGGATTTGCTCTTCCACCGGGGCGATCATCGCCTCCGAGACGTTGCGGGTTGCGCTCTCAACCTGGCGAGCCTGGTACACCGAGAGCAGGCCGCCGGCGATAGCTTCGCGAAACCTGGGCAGACGCGTCGCCAGGGTATCCCCGAAGCCCACGACATCGCCCGCGGCGCGGCGGGAGATGCCAAGCGCAACACCAATTTCAGCTTCGGCCTGGTCGTAAGCGTCCACAACCCAGCCGCCATCTGCGTCATCGCGTTCGCGGTACCGACGGAACAGTTCCGCTGCAGCCGCATATTTGCGCTCAGCAACCACGGACTCCAGGCGATGCCACACAGAGGCCAGTTCAATCACTCCCGCATCGTCAAGCTCGTCAAACCCTGCCACGCCCGCGTCGTCGAGCGCCCCCACCAGCAAATCGAACATATGAGCGATACTACACGCGCCTACTGACAAAAATCGCAACACCGATTTGGCCGGGTTTTTAGTCGGTTGTCCCGACATTTTGCAGGTTGGAGCTGTGGCGTACGTCACAGCAGCCGAGCGAGAGGAGCAAATCGTCGCCGCGGCGATTCGGGTCTTCAGCTCCGTGGGGGCCCCTGCCACGACCTTGCGCCTTGTCGCGGCCGAAGCTGGCATTCCACTGGGAACGCCGCACTACGTCTTCCCATCCAAGGATCAGCTGCTGCGCGCGGTGATAGCGGCAATTATCGATACCGCACTCGACACGGTGCGTGCCGGGCTGGAGGTCGATCTGGGGGGTGGAGCACGCTCTTCGCCACGGCGTCACCAAATTCTGGGATGCCACGGTTGAGGCAGACGAAGGACTGCACATCATGCAGTACGAACTCGCCATGTATTCAGTCCGTGCGGGAAGGTCTGGCCCGGCTGCAATACGACCGGTACACGGTGCTCGTCAGCGAATTCTGCGAACAGGTGGCTCGCGCTGATGGATGGTCTGATCATCCAGTACGTGACGAATCCTGATCCAAGCCGTGCCAGCCGGGATCTCGAGCGCGGAATCGACATGCTCGTTCAATTCGCGGATCCTCGGCCGGTCGCGGGGCTGCGCCGTTCGGATTAGGCAGTTCACCCCGCGCGTGGGTGCGCTTGCCGGTATCGAAGTGCTGACCCGGATCTCTGTGCCACGCGGATGGCAGGACTCGACGGTGGAGCGGTCTACTAGGGAATCGCCGTTTACGGCACTCCGTTCTGGCGACGCACGGCGGGCGGAGACTTCATTGTCCTCGACGATCCGGGCCGCGCTGTCTTCGATAGCGGTTCACCCGGTGGGCCGGGCCACCTGGTGTTTCTTGTCGCCGGCCCGGCCTCGCGTGCACTCGACGAGCTCGATCCAGCAGACCGCCGGAAGAAGCACAGTCGTGGCACCTCGACGAAAGCGAGGGCGGCGGCTACCTCGCCCTGACGAGACCTGAGTCGACCAGCGAGCTGCCGTTCCTGCACCAGCCGGTAGGGCATATCCACTGCGCTGGTACCGAGACCGCGAACGACCACCCCGGC
Organism: Hoyosella sp. YIM 151337; assembly: GCF_026041215.1. GTDB lineage: Bacteria > Actinomycetota > Actinomycetes > Mycobacteriales > Mycobacteriaceae > Hoyosella. The sequence continues at coordinate 218,106 of NZ_JAPEIQ010000026.1, read as the reverse complement.
TATGTTGACGGTGCGATAGAGTCGGGCCTGCGGGGTGCTCTCGAGATCATCAACGTGACAGGGGGTGGAGCGCGGTAGCGTCCCGACGAATCCGCACCGCCCCGTCGTCCTTCGAAACCAGCACCCCAAGGGGTTGGGGTTGGTCTAGTCAGCAGGGCGGGTGCGCAGATGGGCGCGCTCGCCCTGTTTACCGAAAAGGCTGAGAATCTCCACTGGTTCGGCCCCCGCCGCGCCGAACCAGTGGGGCACTCGGGTGTCGAACTCCGCAGCCTCGCCGGGCGACAGCACGACGTCATGCGCACCGAGGAGGACGCGCAGCTTACCGTTCAGCACGTACATCCACTCGTATCCTTCGTGCGTTTGCAGCACGGGTTCACGTTCGGTTTTCGCCGGCGGAAACACCAGTTTGTACGCCTGTATGCCCCCGGCTCTGCGGGTCAGCGGAATCATCGTCATGCCATGGGAGGTGATCGGCCGCAGATGGATGTGCGGATCGCCAGTTGCCGGTGCACCCACCAGCTCGTCCAAAGTGACGCCGTACGCCCGGGCAAGGGGGAGTAGCAGTTCCAGCGCGGGCCGGCGGCTCCCTGATTCAAGGCGCGACAAGGTACTCACCGAAATTCCTGTCACTGCCGAAAGCTCGGCAAGCGTGATCTCGCGTTGCAGCCGCAGCGCGCGCAAGTGTGCGCCGACCTGGTCGAGAGCCCCACCAAAATCAGCGTCCATAGTGGCAATTTTGCCATCTCGGCAAACATTCTTGCCAAATCACGAGCGGGGCCTGCACCATCGTGGCATACGTTCCTGGGAGGTAATGATGGATCTTGAACAAGAAACAGTGTTCGACGTCGCGGTCATCGGTGGCGGCGCCGCGGGGCTTAACGGTGCGCTAATGCTGGCGCGCGCCCGCCGTTCGGTTGTCGTCTTCGACGCTGGGGAGCCGCGCAACGCGCCTGCCAGCGGAGTCCACGGCTTACTCGGCAGAGAGGGGATCCCGCCGGGGGACCTGCTCACGCGGGGCCGCGCCGAGGTCCAGCACTACGGTGGCGAAATTGTCACGGCGACGGTCGCGCGTATCGCACGCGACGGCGACGGCTTCACGATCAGCCTGTCAGACGGACGATCAGTGCGTGCCAGACGCGTCCTCGTCACGACTGGGCTCACCGACGAACTGCCCGACATAGCGGGCATCGGGGAACGCTGGGGACGCGACGTCATTCACTGCCCGTACTGTCATGGTTGGGAAGTGCGTGACCAGGCGATCGGCATCCTGGCTACTGGTCCGATGTCTATGCACCAGACGCTGTTGTTTCGGCAGCTGAGTGACGACATTGTGTACTTTCTCAACGGCACCGAACTGACCGATCAGGAGTCCGAGCAGCTCGCCGCGCTTGGCGTGAGCACCGTGCCCGAAAGAGTGCGGGCGCTGGAGATCGCCGACGATGCCATCGTGGGCATTCGACTCGACGAGGGGACGGTGATCAAACGGCAGGCCGTGGTGGTGGCGACGCGGATGGTGGCACGCGCGAGCTTCCTCGAATCGTTGGGGCTGCGGTCGGAAGCGCATCCATCTGGGATGGGCGAGTACATCCCCGTCGACCCGACTGGGCGTACTGAGGTGCAGGGGGTCTGGGCGGCAGGCAATGTCACGGATCTCTCCGCCCAAGTTGGTGCTGCCGCGGCTGCGGGTGCTGCCGCGGGTGCCCAGATCAACGCCGACCTTGTGCAGGAGGAAGTCCAGAAAGCGGTCGCGAAGCACCGAAGCCGCTAAAACCGCTTCGTCAGCCGCATCCGCAGTGGCCGCCCGTCCGGATCCACGACGTTGCGGTAGATAGGGGCCGCGATGACACGCTGCCACCTGGGTGAGCGCGCCACGGCGTGCGGGCGCAGCCGCCCAGGTGGGCGCGGCCCCCGCCGGCCACTCAGGTGCCAGTCCTCAAGCTTGTCGGCGCTGGCTTGCATGGCGGCGAAGAACTCGGCGGGGTGCAGCAAATCCGAGTCGTCGCCGTCGGCGCGATCGAGATGCTCGCGCGCCAGCGTGAGTCTCAGGTTTCGGGCAAACACCCGGGCGCCATCGCCGAGCCCGGCGGGATCGAACGGCGCTCGCTGATCCCGTTCCTTGTCGATGATTGCCGCGGTGAGTTCTGAATCATGCGTCCACGAGCGGCGGTTGAAGTTGTCACTGCCCACAGTCACCCATACATCGTCGACGACGCACACCTTCGCGTGCACGTATACCGGTACGGCAGCATGGTTCTCGACGTTGTAGACCGCAACGCGGTCCGGCCCGGCCGCCTGCAACTCGTTCATCGCTTCGGCGTGCCCCAATAGGGCTGACGGTATCGTGAGCGCGCCTTCCTCGTCGAGGTATTTCGGCACCACTACGACCATGTACAGATCAGGATGTGTGCGCAGCGCGTGGGAGAACACGCGCGCGACGTCGAGCGACCACAGGTACTGATCCTCGATGTAGATGAGGGAACGGGCGCGGTGCAGCGCTTTTGCGTATGCACGCGCGATGCTGCGTTCCCCCTGTGGCGCGAATGGGTACGCGGGCTTGCGTCGCGGATAGGTGCGCAGCAGTTGAACGTCGCACGTGCCGCGCCGCACGGGGGCCTCCGTGAAACGCGGAATCGCGGACGGTTCGCGGGGAATTCGCGGGTGGATAATGTCGGGGATCGCGTGCCAGGGGAGCCGGGACAGCGCAGCGGGATCTTCCCAGCGTTCCCGGAAAATCTGCTCGACGTCGGCGACCGCCGGACCGTGCATTTCAACTTGCACATCGTGCCACGGCGGGGTGTGGCCGTACTCGGCTGGGAAGGGGCGCGCGACGGGGTCACCCGCGTGTGTGGCGTCGTCACGGCGGCTGCGCGCGAGGTCGATTCCGCCGACGAAAGCGACATCATCGATGCGCGGTGACTGGTAGCGAATGACGACGAATTTCTGGTGATGACTGCCGAGCGCGAGCACCCGCTGGTCCAGGATGACCTCGCCGCCAGCATCGTTGATTTTCGTGGCGAGTTCACGGTTCTTGGGCCCGTGAAAGCCCATCGTTTCAATATGGGAACGCCACATCAGGCCGCGGACGATCGCACCGCGCTGCGCCGCACACACGAACGCCTCGACGATCGTCAGACCGTCATCGGTGAGAAGTTGTTCAGGGTCGCCGCGCCAATCCGTGAAAAGCACCAGATCACCGCTGCCCGCGGCGTTCAGCGCCGCGGCGAGCCGCGCGAAGTACGAGTGGCCATGCGGGTGCGGTATCACAGTGTTCCCGGAGGTCCAGGGTGACAAACTCGTCGCTGGGTTGCCGCGTTCCCTGCTCGTCAGGAACCAGTGATGCCCACTATCGAAGCCTCCGCGGGGCTCCGCAAGGTTGCGCAGGGACCGTTGAACCATCCGGCGCCCAACGTCGAAGGCGCTGCCCAGACGTCCGCGAAGGTGGGTAAGGAAATCACCGGACGAAGCCACCACCGTACGCTACCGCAGCGGGCCTAGTACTGTGCTCCCGTCGGGTCAACACTGAGAGGCGATGCGATGAACCAGCCAGCCGGTCCGCACAGTCCGCACCACGTACCGTGGTCGGTCGAGCACAATCGGCGTGCGCTCATTCCGATTGTGGTGCTGGTCATCATGGCCGTTGTCGCGGTCTTCCTTATCGCTGTATTTGGGCTGCAGGCCGGAATCGCGGTAGGTGGTACCGCGACGATCCTCGCACTGATGCCGGTGATTCCGATCGCCATGCTCTTCCTGTGGGTGGACCGCTGGGAGCCGGAACCCGGACGGCTATTGCTTGCGGCGTTCCTGTGGGGAGCGAGCATCGCAGTCGCCACCGCACTGCTCGGCAGCGTGGCCCTCAACCTCACGTGGTCTCGCTTGCTCGCCGCGGACAGTACTTACGCGTTCGGCTTGGCCGTTACAGCCCCCGTTGTGGAGGAGATCAGTAAAGGTCTCTTCTTGTTGTGGCTGTTCTGGTTCCGGCGTCGCGAGATCGATGGGGTAGTGGATGGGATCGTGTATGCCGGACTGGTGGGGCTCGGCTTCGCGTTTATGGAAAACATCTTCTACCTGGGTGCCGCGCTGGAAGAAGATGGCCTTGCAGGCGGGTTGGTCGTGTTTGTGCTCCGCTGCGTGTTCAGCCCGTTTGCGCACCCGCTGTTCACCATCATGTTCGGCGTGGGTTTGGGTCTCGCAGTGCAGTCATCGCGCAGTTGGGTGAAGATCATCGCCCCCGCCCTCGGGCTGATTACCGCGATGCTTCTGCATGGCCTGTGGAACGGCTCGATCCTCGTGATGGACGGTGCGGGATTCCTCATCGTCTACGTCATCATCATGGTGCCGGTGTTCCTGGGTGCGATCGCGCTGGTGGTGTGGCAGCGCAAGCGGCTTCAGCGCGTGGTCGCCCAGCAACTGCCGCGAATGGTAGCCGCGCGGCTCATTCATCCGGGCGAGGTGGCGCCGCTGGCCTGCCTGACGAGTCGTGGCCGGTGGCGCGCCGCGATCAGGCAGCGCCAGGGAGCGGAGGCGGCCAAAGGTGTGAGGTCCTATCACGCCGTCGTCACAGAACTTGCGATTCTCTACGACCGCCAGGCGCGCGGGGCGATCGGCGCGGACTTCGCGGCCCTCGAACGGGAGCTCATCGCTAGTCTTTACGAGGCGCGCGCCCGGGCCCACAGCTATCCGGCAGCGCTTACGACGGCGTCGCAGGCTGTCGGGCAGCGGAACCCGTACCTGCGCGCGTGACTGTTCGGCGGTTCCACGTGACCACACCGTAGGCGGCAAAGAACGTGACTGCTGCGCCGGTCAGAGTGGCGCCGTAGAAGGCCTCCGAGACCGTGAACGGCACCGCATAGATTGCCCACAGCGCGGCGAAAGCAGCCGGGGCGGCGACGAGACCCAGATGAGTCACTCTGCACTCGCCGGCCCCGATGAGATCGCCGTCGCGCTGAGCCTGGTGCCGCATTACAGCGACCACTGCCAGCGCGATGACGTAGGTCACGAGGTGCGTGGCCAGCAGACGGTCAACCGCGCCGATGTGCGAGCGAACGGCTACGACGAGAAGAATGAGCGCGAGCAGCGAGGACAGGTAAATCGTCGCGCTGACCCACATTGGTACGGTGATTGGCTGGTTGGCTCGTGAAATCCGGCGCGTGTCCGAGGCCCTGATTGCCACGAACGCGCCGAGCAAGAGCACAAGTGGTACCGCCTCGGCGCTCGCCACGTTGATGACATCGTGGGTGGTGTCGGGCCAAGCGAGCCCGAAAACCAGATAGCCAATGCGCAGCAGTGGCGCGGATAACAGCAGTGCGAAGTTGGCCGTCATCAATGCCTGGTGAACACGTACTTGGCCTCGCATGATAGCGACCACAGCCAGAATTGACGTTGCTAAGGTCCCGAGGGCCAGGGCCCAGAGCTGCAGATAAAAGGCTGGACCGGAGAAGGTGCCCTCGGGTCCAGTGCGAATGAGGTAGGCAATTGCAGCAATCATCGAGATGATGACGATGCCCACTTGGGTCCGCCCGACCCGCCGGTGGATGTGGGGGTACCGCGTACGGAAGCGCTGCGAGAACTGTGTGATGCCCAGCAAGATCGCTAATCCGCCGCCGATCGTGTGCACGAGCAGCCATCCGAGGCTGTTCTCGTATGCTGCGCGCTGATCGCGATGCACGGACCCCTCACCGTAGACGATTCTGTCGCCGACAACGGACGCGAATGTCGTATCCCACAGTGCCGGTGCGTGCGGGCTGAAGAAGCGCAGCGTGTATTCGATCGCCATCGGGCCGTAGACGACGCAAAGGACCGCCACTCCGATCCACATGCCAGTGCGGACCCGTCTGTTCTTCATGGATTACTCCTGCCGCCGTTGGCTGGGCTGCGCGCCGTTGGGTTCCCGGTTCAGAGTGGCACCTGTGGGGATGACTGCAGACGCCCAGCACAAGCAGGCCGGAGGTGCGGCACCACAGAGTCGGCGAGTCAGTCGGCGCCGGGCGCGCAACCGCGAAGCCATACTCAATGTGGCGGAGCGACTACTCACTGCAGAGGGGGCCGAAGCGGTACGCGTTGAACAGATCGCCGACGCCGCAGATGTCTCGGTAGGTTCGATTTACACGCACTTCGGCAACAAAGAGGGCCTGGTTGTCGCGACCGCCGACCGGATATTCGACCGCATTCAGGACTACCTTGCGATGGCCTACGCGGTGAGCGATCTGCCGATCGAGCAGGTGGTGGCTACCGGTAGCGCCTACCTCAATCTGCTGCTCGACCATCCATTCTTAGTCCGCTTCATTGCGTCGGGTTCCATGGCGCAAGGGGAGGACTCGGTCGGTGAAAAAATGCGAGAGCGGATAACCGCGCTGCTTGACTACCTAGAAAGCAGGATTGACGCGGCGATAGCAGCTGGACAGGCGAAACCAGTCAATAGCGCGTACTTCGCCCGGTTCCTGTTGGGATCCTGGAACGGAGTTGTCGCGCTGAGTCTGCAGGGCGAAGCGTTCCGTTTTCCCCGCGACGCCGTGGAAGACTGCCTTTATCAAGCCCGCCAGATCATCATCGAGGGCCTCTGTACGCCGGGTTACCTGGACGATGAAGGGCGCGCCACAATCGCACTCACGCGGGTGCCACGCCCGCCGTCAAAGCCGGTCTGACGGCGGGCTGAGGTGCTGAGTCAGAAGCTCGGCTCGACCGGGGCGGGAGGGAGTTTCACAACCTGCCCGGCATAGCTGAGGCCGGCTCCGAAGCCGAGTAGCAGCGCGATCTGGCCGCCCTTCGCCTTGCCTGTTACCAGCATCTCTTCGATTGCGAGGGGGATAGACGCGGCGGAGGTGTTGCCCGTGTTTTCGATGTCGTTCGCGACGGGTACGCCCTCGCCAAGCCCGAGGTTCTTCTTCATGAGGTCATTGATGCGGCCGTTCGCCTGGTGCGGGATGAAAACGTCGATATCCTCGGCGGAAACACCTGAGCTCTCGATGACGCTGCGCAGCGCCTTCGGAAGAGTAATTGCAGCCCAGCGGAATACTCGCTGCCCGTCCATCCGGATCACGAGCCGTCCGACTTTCTCGTCCGTCGATCCGGTGCCTTGCAGCCGTTCCGCGCGATCCATGTATTCAACGAGGTCGTACTCCTGCGAGATCGCCGTCGAATTCTCACCGTCACTGCCCCACACAGTCGGAGAAATTCCGTTCTCCTCGCTCGGGCCGACAACGACGGCTCCCGCGCCATCGCCGAAGATGAAACCAGTGCCGCGGTCGGTGGGGTCGAGGCCGAGCGACATGGTCTCCACGCCGATCACGAGCACGTACTTCGCTGATCCCGCGCGGATGTGATCTGCCGCGACGGACAGGCCGTAGCCGAACCCAGCGCAGCCGGCCGTAATATCGAACGCGGCCACCCCATTCATGCCGAGGTCATGAGCAACAATCGGGGCGCCGTGCGGAACGAGTGTCTTCCACGTCGACGTCGCGAGGATCACGGCGCCGATCTCAGCGCGGTCGATACCACTGCTCTGGATAGCCCGCTCGGACGCCGCGACAGCCATCTGGCGCGATGACTCGTCACCGCTGATCCACCGGCGGTTGCGGATGCCGCTGCGTTCATAGATCCACTCGTCAGAGGAGTCGAGTACCTCACATAGCTCGTCGTTGCTGATGAGGCGCTTTGGCCGGTATGCGCCAATTCCGAGCATCGATACGTTCTGGTGGCCTCTTGTGGAGGCAATGCTGACCATTGATCCCGGCTCCTTCGCCCCTGTTGCGTCGACTAATAAACATATCCGGTGAACGGTGGCGGACAAACTGCAACCGTATGTGCGTCGCATTGTCCAAGTCAGAAATATACTGGTGTTTGCGTCCCGGGGTTCTCAAGACGGCGTGCCACTGCTCGACATGGTGGGCGCACGCGGGCTCGTCGATTCGTACCTCGGATACCGCAGGGCGGGGTACCCACCGGGACTTTCATAGAGGGCTGCCGTCGCGTCACATGACGTTCATCGTCAGCATAGGTGCGCGACCTTCGCCGAACCTGATTGGGTGATCGTTGGCCCAGGATCCGGGCCGGTGACGCTGCCTGAATTTCAGGCCATGCAGAAATCTGGCGAACTGACACACTCAGAAATGATGTTTCGCGTCGGCCCTCGTGCCGACATACGCCGATCCGCCGGAACCGACGCCACAGTAAGTTTCGGGCGCGTAGACACTTCGGACCCGCCGTGCCGACAATCCCGGGGTTCTCACTCGCCAACCGGGACAATAGCGGCACACAGTGGGAGAGGGGAAGAATGTCAGCGGACATTGCCGCCATCACCGGCGCGGCGCATGCGCAGATGCTTGGCCTGGGGGTTTGCCGCCCGCGACGCGTCGTACCCAACGTCGATCTGACCAGTGCGATCGACTCTTCTGACGAGTGGATCCAGACCCGGTCTGGCATCCGTCAGCGGCGCTTCGCCGAAGCCGCGGAAAACGTGATCACAATGGGTGTAAGCGCAGGCCAGCGGGCTATTAGTGCGAGCGGGATCGGCGTGGGCGACATCGACTGCGTGATCATGGCGACCTCGACTCACCTGTATCAAACGCCTGCGGCCGCACCACAAGTTGCTCACCAATTGAACATCCGGGGAGCGGCTGCGTTCGATGTCTCAGCTGGATGTGCCGGGTTCTGCCATGCGCTCGCGCTCGCCGCCGACATGGTGCGGGCAGGCAGTGCGGGCCATGTACTTGTCATTGGCGCGGAGAAGCTCAGCGACAACATGGACCCGACTGACCGGTCAACCGCGTTCATCTTCGCGGACGGTGCGGGCGCTGTGGTTGTTGGCCCGTCACGTACTCCGAAGATCGGGCCCGTCGTCTGGGGGTCTGACGGCTCACAAAGCCACGCGATACGCCAGGAGCCGAGCTGGGGCGAATTCCGCAGCGATCCCACAATCGAGCGCCCCGCCGTCCGTATGGAAGGAACCGCAGTGTTCCGGTGGGCGCCCTTCACGATGGCTCCGGTCGCCCGCAAAGCACTCGACAAAGCCGGTGTCACGATCGATCAGCTCGACGCGTTTATCCCGCACCAGGCGAACATGCGGATCACGGAGGCGATGGCGCGCAGCCTCAAGATCCCGGCCCACGTCGCTATCGCACGGGACATCACCGAGGCTGGCAACACATCAGCCGCCTCGGTGCCACTGGCGATAGACACACTGATCCGCGGGGGTGAGGCACGGGCCGGCGGGATCGCGCTGCTGATTGCCTTCGGTGCTGGGTTGTCGTACGCGGCGCAGGTCGTGGCGCTGCCCGAAATTTGCAGTGATCTCCCGGTGCACAACTAGCGGGTGTAGCGAAACGCGTACGTCCGATACGGCAGTGCGAACTGCACCTTCCCCTGAATGGCAGGGTGCTCGGCGAGCAGGCGGTCGACTGCTGCGTCCACTCGGCGCTGCTCGGCGGGTATTGCGTTCAGGTAAGGGCTGCGGCTTCTCACGAGCCCCCGAATGGTTTCTGGTGTGACGACCCGATCCCAATCGGCCGTTTCGAGCCGGTCCAGACGAAAAGGCGCCGCGACGGCAGGGCCCGGCCCCAGGATAAGACTCTCAGCTGGGCTGCGGCCCATGACTTCCGTGAGCGCGCGCACCCATCCGGCCCCCTCGTTGCGAATGTTCCACACGAGAATTAAACAGCCGCCGCTGGTGAGTATGCGATCGGCTTCGCGCGATGCGGCGGTCACGTCCACCCAATGCCATGCCTGGCCGAACACCACGGCGCGTGCCGACGCATCAGGAAGCGGCATTGATTCAGCGCTGCCCTCTAACACCGTCAGTTGCGGTGATGCTCGCCGCAACTGCTGCCGCATCAACGGATCAGGCTCGACGGCGACGACCTCGTGCCCTAGCCCGAGGAGCACGCGGGTCAGCAGGCCGGTACCGGCGCCGCAGTCAACGACCGGACCGTCCGCCGTCTCAAGAACACGGTTGAGCAACTCTGGCGGATACGACGGCCGCGACTGGTCGTACAGCGCCGCTGCCTGGCCGAAACTTGTCGATGTGTGGTCGCTCATGGTGCCACCGTACGCCCGAAGCGTGCGGGTCAATTCCGCAAACGGTTGTCAACGCTCGCGCTCCACCGATTATCATCCGATCATGAAGAGCGCGCAGGAGCGCTGCCCAACGCCGATGGTGGTGCCCCATTGAGATGGCGAAAGCCTGAGCCGCTGCCTGAGCCACCCTCACCTGGCCGGGAAGCCATAGGGCGCGCCATTGACCGCGCGTTCGAACCCGTCCGTCACGCAGCTGAAAACGCTGCGGCACAAGCAGTTTCGGATACAGCGGGGTTCATCGCAGATGACGTTGCGGGCCTCGTGATCGATAGTCCTGTCTTCGCGGCGTCGGTACGTGCGGCAGCGCTGACCATCGCGAGTCCCGTCGGCCGAACCGCCACGAAGGCAGCGTTTTTCGCTTCCGGCACCCCCGTGGGCCGTGCAGCGAAGGACGTCGCGGGCATTGTGGCAGCGAGCCCCATCGCGCGCCGCGTCGACCGGGCAGCGAAAGAGACTATCGGCGGCGCGCTCGTCAACGACGCGACACACGCCGCTCTGGGCGTGGTTGTCGATGCCGCGCTTGATGCGACGGTCGATGTCGCCGTACCTATGCTTGTGGAAGCCGGTATCAACGCGGCTTTCGAGGCAGTGAAAGCCGGTGCACTGCACGGTGCTTCAACGGTCGGGCGCGGGCATGAATCCGTCACGGATGCGGTCAGTTTCGCGACCGGCAATCGATTAACGACGGGGGCACAGAGGTTTGTGGCGAAAGCGGTGGCGCTGACCGCCCGGCGGGCGGGTGCTGTGGTGGTTGCCCCGATTCTCCGCCGTGCGGCGGAACAGGCACGCGGTGACATCGTGCGTACAGTCACCGGTGAGGTGATCGTCGAGATCCCCGTTGCGATGACGCACTCTGTCGTCGTAACTCTGGGGGAGATCATCGAATCAAATGGCAAGCGCCGCATCGAGATCGAGCAATTGCTTCGTGACGCGGTCGCCCGGTCAGTCGCTGATGTTGTCACCGCTGGTGTTCGCCCGGTCGCGGCGATGGCAGCCCACAAGGTCATCACGGGTGCTGTGGTCAGCGCGGCTATCCGGGCAGCTGTTGACGAAGCGATGTCGGCTCTGCGTGCAACGACCCATGCCGCGACGGATACGCCCGGCCGGATTCGCCGCTGGTTCGGCAGGCAACGCGACTGAACCATCACATGTGTGCACACAAGCTCGCCCGTCAGGAGCGGCGGGGCTCACCCCGGTAGGTGCCGAAGGACCACAGGTTTCCCTCGGGGTCGGCCGCGACGAAAGCGCGATTGCCATAGTCTTCATCACGCAGTTCACGGACAATCCGAGCACCTCCGGTTTTGGCCCGCTCGTAGAGCGCGTCCACGTTCACGGTGACGATGTAACAGCTCGCGGCGCCAGCAGGGCGGGCGTAATCGTCCGTGGGCTCGTTGTCGCCCAGCATGATTCCGCCGCCTTGTGGCCAGTCGAGCTGCGCATGAATGACGGTATCGCCCTCGGTGTAGACGGCAGTTTCTTCAAAGCCGAAGGTGGTGACAAGCCAGTCGATGAGGCTGCGTGCATGACGCGCCTGCAGACACGGCCAGACTGTCATCACCGGAGCTTCTGTTGACGTGTTCATAAGCTGAGTGTGCTCCGGACGACGAGGTGCGGGCTTGGAAAAAGCGGAACGCTCAGTTGATGCCCGGGTCTTCGTCATAGAAGCGGAACCACACGGTGTCCGCGGGCGACTCCTTCGTGAGGAAGACGGAGTGCATCCCCTCAGGCACTGGGTAGCTCCCTTCGGGCGGGGTTGCCTGCGCGCCGTAGCAGCCGATCGGTATCCCCGTAAATGATGCTTGGCCACGGTGATCCGTGACGCCCTCGAAGGTGTGCGTGTACGTGATGTCGAGCGGGATGTCGCGCGATTCAGGGTTGCATGCGGACGCACGCCTGATCGTGACGGGCATACCCGGCACTGGTGCTCCGGTCAGCGTTTTGGACTCGACGATTACTGTTCCCGATTGAGCGGCACTGTTCGCAGGCGGCACCGGGACCTCGGGTTCCGGAGCCTGGGGTTCGGGAGCGTGGGGTTCGGGAGCCTGGGGTTCGGGGGCATCAGCGGTCGCTTCGACGGTAGATTCGGGCGCGTGCGCCGTAGTGGTTGTGGCGTCCGCGCTGGCCAATTCATCGGTGCCGGTCGTGCACGCAACGGTGCCGAATGCGAGTAGGCATGCCGCGAACGTGACTGCTCGCCGACTGGAGAAGCGCATAGATAGTCCTCACGTGTGGATACGACGGTGTTCCACTCGTGAAATCTCCCGAACGGTGAACAATGTTGCGGCGCCGCGACATATGTTACCCAGCCGTTATTGGCATGCCCCCAGAACTGTGGGCATTTACTGCTTGATGAGGTCGGCCCCTTTGATAACGGTTCCCGTGCCGAGCAATTGGGAATCAGCTTTCATCAGCGGGCTAAGTAACCGCGCTACTACTGGACCGATCCGCGGAAGTGCCGCTTGTGCACTTTCCGCAGAATCCCACAAGTTGACTGTCGCCTGTTTGCCGTCGCCGACGTCCACGATGAGGCTGCCGATGAAGCCGGGTTGTTCGCCGTGGATGCGGTCAAATTCAGCGACATCGGCCGCGCTTGATGTGAGTTTGTCGGTGTCGAAATGGTTAAGCCGGACCACGGCGTACATGCGAGACCTCCCGAAACTGGTAGACCGTCAGAGTAGTGGACACGCGCAGCGAGCGCCCGGAAAGATTTTTTTCGGAGCTGTGTCGAGAATCAGAGCGCGCATTCGATGCGTTGGTGACGGCGCACCATGGGGTGTCCGCGAACAGAGAGTGGAGAACGCGATGCGATTCATGTCAATAGTCCGGGCAAATGAAGCAAACCTGCCGGGACCTCCGCCACCGGAGCTTTTCGAGGCGATGGACAAGCTTGCGCGTGAAGAACGAGCCAGCGGCACGCTTGTCGACGACGGGGGCTTGTATCCGGGGGAGGAAGCGGCGATTGTCACGCTTGCTGGCGGCAAGATCAGTGCGGTCGACGGCCCTTACGCCGAAGCGAAAGAGGTGATCGGCGGGTACGCCATTGTCGATGTCCGCTCCCGGGAGGAGGCGGTCGAGGTGGCCCGCCGATTCCTGCAGGTGCACAAAGACGCGTGGCCAGGCTGGGAAGGGACCTGCGAGGTACGTCAGGTGTATGAACCCGAGGGCCCTGTGGACGGGTGCTCAGCGCCGCGTACGTGACGGCATCCGGTTGTCGCGAGCTGTTACCGCGTGGTCTGATTCAACGATGACGGATCAGACCACGCGGGCTGCCGTCGAAGCCGTCTGGCGACTGGAATCGACGCGTCTTATCGCCGGGCTCGTGGGCGTTGTCCGCGATCTGGCGATCGCGGAGGACCTTGCACAAGACGCGTTACTGGCTGCGCTGGACCAATGGCCACACGAAGGTGTACCGCCGAATCCGGGAGCGTGGCTGATGACGGTCGCGAAACGGCGGGCGCTCGACATGTTCCGGCGCAGTGAGCGGCGTCAGCAGATTTACGCAACTGTTGGTCGTTCGATCCCGATGCATCTGGATGTCGACATGACGGACGCGGTCGATCGGGTCGAGGACGACGTCCTGCGCTTGATGTTCATTTGTTGTCACCCGGCTTTGACGCCCGAGGCGCAAACGACGCTCACGCTCAAGATGATTGCTGGGCTCTCGTCGCGCGAGATTGCGCGTGCGTACCTCACATCAGAGTCCACTATCGCGCAGCGTCTGGTTCGCGCCAAACGCACCCTGACGGCGGCGGGCGCGGCGCTGGAAGAGCCGAAAGGTGCGGAGCGGGAAGAACGGCTGACCGCCGTGCTCGCTGCGGTGTACCTGCTCTTCAACGAGGGATACTCAGCGACGGCTGGAGACATGTGGACGCGGCCGTTGCTATGCAAGGAGGCGCTGCGGCTCGGGCGGATCCTGACCGCCGTCTCCCCTGGTGAACCGGAGGTGTTTGGGCTGACGGCTTTAATGGAGTTTCAGTCGTCGCGGCTGCAGGCACGAACCCGTCCTGACGGCACGCCGATTTTGCTCGACGAGCAGGATCGGTCGACGTGGGACTACGCGCACATCAGGCGCGGCCTCGCGGCGCTCGATCAAGCGGCTGCTGGCGGAAACCCTGGTGCGTACGTGCTGCAGGCTGCGATCGCCGCGCACCATGCGCGGTCAGCGTCAGCCGGAGAGACCGACTGGGCAGCGATCGCTGTGTTGTACGAACAACTGGGCCGGGTGTCACCTTCGCCGATAGTCGAGCTGAATCGAGCAGTGGCTGTAGCGCGCGCGCATGGTCCGCAGGCGGGCCTGGCCGTGCTCGACCGGATCGGTGATGCGCCTGCGTTACGTGGATACCATCTGCTGCCTGCTGTTCGGGCTGATTTTCTGGCGGCGCTGGGACGCACCGATGAGGCTGAAGCTGAACTGCTGCGGGCGGCGCAAATGACGGCGAACGAGCAGGAGCGTGCAATGCTGCGCACCCGCGCTGAAAGACTCGGCGAAAATAAATGAGTAAGAAACGAGATTTCGGGGTACACGCATCGGGTCGGGCGCAAGCCGCGCGAGTGTGAGGAACCGGAATGGATAACACCACGATCGCAGTTATTGTCATCGCCATTGTCGCAGTCCTTGTCATTGCCGCTCTCATTGCGGTTTTTATGCGGACTCGCTCAGATCGGCGGCGGCAGAAAGCGCAGAAGCTTCGGCGCGAGGCCGTAGAACATAAACATGATCTCGCAGAACGAGAGGCAGCGGCCGAGGCGGCGCAAGCAAGGGCGCAGCAAGCGAAGGCCGAAGCTGATGCGAGGGCAGCGGAGGCCGCGCGTTTGCGCCAGAAAGCTACTGACGACGTTTCGGAAGTGAATCGGGAGCGCGAGGAGGTTCGCCGCGAATTTGAGCGGGCGGCTGAACTTGATCCAGACGCATCCAAGCGACCACCTGCGGCGCCGCCTTCGGGTACGCAGAATCAGCCAGGCGGCGCGCACCGTGCTGGACGACGTGGTGATTTAGGCCGCGGATGAGGTGAAGACCCGCATCAGGGCGTTCAGGAGGTCAGTTTTCGAACGTTCCGCCTGGTGCGGGTCTCGCATGTGCGACAGCCAAATCGAGGCGTGATTGATGGTGCCGTGCAGGCACTGGAGGGCAGCGTCGATATTCTCGCAGTCGAGTTCTCCAGCGTTGACGCCAGCGCTGACGACGTCACGAAATACGGCGTCATGGCGGCGGCGCATCGATTTGCGAGCTTCGTCGTGCATAGCCGGCCAGGATGTTTGCCAGGAGAAAATAGTGCCGACTTCGGGGAACTGGTCAGTCAGGAGCCTGAGCTGTTCTGTCATGAGAGCGCGCAACCGCTCGTGGTGTGAAGCAGTGGACGTAGCGTCGAGGACGCTGGTCAGGCACGTGAGAACGCCAGTGGTCAGTGCCTCCAGCGCGGCGGAAACTAGCTCGTCCTTACTGGCGAAATAGTGGTAGAGGGTTGGCTTCGCGATGTCCGCACGTTCGGCGACATCATCAAGGCTCATTCCTTGGTAGCCGTTGGTAGCCAGCAGGGCGATCGCGGCGTTGACAATTTCCGATTTGCGGCGCTCACGGCGGCGCGACAGTCGGGATTGGCTCTGCTCCGTCGCGGCGGGACTGCCAAGACCCGGATGTGGGCTCACCAGATTTCTCCTCGGCTGCGGCGCTGGCAATTGGTGCGAACTTACCACGGCTGAATCCCTCCAGATGATTTTTCGACTCTAGGGTTGAAAAACAGAATGAGCGGTCGTAACGTCGAGGTGTGCGAAACGAGGGTGCGAGCAAGAACTGTTACTTTCTTCGGCTAGACGATCACCGCTACCGGCCAACTGAGCTGACGAGCGGTGCCTGGTCGACGAGCGAGCAGCACATCAGTCCGGTCATCGGTCTGATGGTTCACGCCGTCGAACGCTTCCTTGCGCAGCGTGCACCTGACGACCTCCACATTGCGCGCATCAGTGCCGATATCCTCGGGGTGCTGCCCATTGAGGACTTCGAGATCTCTGTCGACATTGTTCGAGCGGGGCGCACGATTGAACTGCTCGAGGCGACGGTCGTGGCTGGAGGGCGCGCCGCTGTGCGTGCGCGCTTCTGGCGACTCTCTGCGCAGGACACCAGCACAGTGGCCGGCGGGGCAGAGCAAGCGCCCGCCACGCCCGAAGCCATGCCATCGTGGCGGATGGCTGACGTGTGGCCCGGTGGCTTCATCGGCTCGCTCGACGTGCGAGCTGCCGCGCCACCGGTACCTGGCCGAACGACGGCGTGGGTAACAAGCGACGTTCCGCTCGTCGGTAATGAATCCGCAAGTACCCTCGCACAATTCATTGGCTTTGTTGACACGGCGAACGGTATTTCGGTGCGCGAGTCGCCACAGGAGTGGATGTTCCCCAATCTTGACCTGACCATTCATCTATTCCGGCAGCCACGCGGACGATGGGTCGGCCTGGAGACGACAGTTGTGTTCGGTGCCAGCGGGCACGGTACGACGACAGCTGGTCTATTTGACGTTGACGGGCAGGTCGGATACGCCAGCCAGATCCTCACCGTACGCAGTCTGCAGCCCGCGCGAGTGTAGGGGACGGGCGTTATGTGCTCGTGGTGCGGACAATCTTCAGTTCGGCCCCGGCGTCGCGTATCGCGCGCTGCTCGGCCATCGGGATGCGGTCGTCACCGATCACGAGGTCAAAATCCGTGAGTGCGGTGAGTGCGTAGAGGCCTTCCCGGCGAAACTTCGTGTGATCGACTAGCAGTACCCTGCGCGAGGCAGACTGCAGCATCGCGCGCTTGACCTGCACAGTTTCTTGGGACTGGTGGTAGCAGCGGCCGCGCGAGATTGCAGTCGTCGACATGAACAACGTATCGGCACGTACCTTGGCAACCCCCTCGGCAGTGTAGAGGCCGAGAAACGCCTCGTACGCGGGGAAGTATTCGCCACCCAGAGCGATCAGCGTGATGCCGGGGGTGCCGGCATGCATGGTGATCAGGGGCTGGAAATTGGTGATCAGCGTGAGCGGCGTCCGTTCGGGGAGATGCTGTGCGAGATGAAGACACGTTGTGCTCTCGTCCACCATGATGGTTTGCCCAGGGACAACGAGGTCAAGCGCGGCCTTCGCAAGCGCCTGCTTGATCTCCGATTTCGCCGCCATGCGCTCGCTCACGTTGCCGTGAAAAACGCTGGAGGGCAATGATGTTGCGCCGCCACGGACTTTGCGGAGCCAGCCCTGGGCCTGCAGGGTGTCGAGATCGCGGTGAATCGTCATGATGCTGACGCCGAACTCGCCCGCCAGGTCGCGGGCACGTACGAAACCTTCGCCTATGACGCGTTCGCGGATGCGGTCCCGGCGCTGCCCCTGTCCCGCACTGGCTTCTTCGTCGTTCATTCGGCCCTCGGCATCATCACGTTATTTTAACTCGGTCATCACAGCATTGGACTAGTTAATTGCCAGCATGCTGCGATAACGCATCGCGTTTTTCACATCACAGGCACCTAACTTCACGTTTGCTTTCGCAGATCTGTTGGCTGGGTCACAGTCAGAGATGTCTCCTATCAGTAGCCCTTCCCGGCCGGACACAACCGGCTTGGAGGCGAGGAAATGGAGAGAGACATGACTACTTCAGTTGGTCTGCCGGGCCCAGACACTGAGCCCCGCCACTCATGGGCAGACCGGTTCGGGATGCCAAGAGCTCTACTTTGGGGCTACGTCGGACTTCTGATCTTTATGATTGGTGACGGTGTCGAAGCCGGGTACTTGTCACCGTTCATGATGGAGCGCGGCCTGTCTGGAGAGCAGGTCGCACTGATGTGGACACTTTACGGCGTCACCGTGGGTATCGCGGCCTGGCTGTCCGGCGCGTTATCGGACTTGTGGGGGCCGCGCAAGGTGATGTGGCTGGGCCTCGGTATCTGGGCAGCGCTACAGGTGTTGCTCCTTGCTGTCGCGATTCCGACGATGAACTTCACACTCATTCTCATCGCGTTTGGCCTTCGCGGCTTCGGATACCCGCTCTTCGCGTACGGCTTCCTCGTATGGATTGCGGCGGCTACTCCGCAGCGGCGCCTCGGTACCGCGGTCGGGTGGTTCTGGTTCGCGTTTACTGGTGGTCTGCCGACGCTCGGTGCCCTCGTCGCGGCAGGCATGATTCCGCTCGTCGGCGAGTACGAGACCCTGTGGTTTGCCCTCATTCTCATCATCGTCGGCGGTTTGCTCGCACTGCTCGCTGTGCGCGAGCGAACTGGCTTCCACCGGCTTGCACCTACAGGGGAGCACCCAGTCAAAACTCTGCTTGGCAGCGTGTCGATCCTATGGCGCAACCCGCGCATCGGCGCCGGTGCAATTGTCCGCACAATCAACACGGCACCACAATTCGGGTTCCTCGTGTTCCTGCCGACCTTCTTCACCGAGACAATAGGCTTCACGCTCAGTGAATGGCTCAGGCTACTCACCGTGATGTTCGCCGTGAACATCATCTTCAATCTCATCTTCGGCGTCGTTGGCGATAAAGTCGGCTGGCGCACCACGGTCTGCTGGTTCGGCGGAATTGGGTCCGCGATCAGCATCCTGCTGCTCTACTACGTTCCAGTTGCCGCAGGTGCCAACTACGCACTGGCGCTGCTCGTCGCAGGTCTCTACGGTGCAACACTCGCCGGTTACGTTCCGCTTTCCGCGCTCATGCCCTCGCTCGCGCCGCAACACAAGGGGCAGGCGATGGCCGCGCTCAACCTCGGTGCTGGCGCCAGCGTCATGGTCGGACCGGCTATCGCGGGACTATTCCTCGGCCTAATCGGCGTGCAAGGCGTCATGCTGATCTTCGCTGGGCTGTACGTCGTCAGCGCCATCTTGGTTCTCTTCCTGAAACTTCCAGGTGAGGAGTCCGCTCGTGCGGAAACCGATGGCAGCCCAGTTGGTCACCTGGCATCGATGGCGGGCGGCAGCGTCCTTGGTCACCCGATCATGCTGCGCCGTCCGAGCCCAGAAGACCGTGTCGACGCGATCTTCTTCGACATCGGCGGAACGATTTACGATGACGACTGCTTCGCGCAGGCATTACTCAAAGGCGTGCACGAGATGAACCCCGACGTCCTCGATGCCGAGTTCTGGGCCGCCTACGACGCGCACCGGCAGTACGCTAAGGGGTCGCTGCGGAGCACAATTGCGGAGCGATTCACCGCAGGCCGACGTGCCGAACTCGTCCAGCGTGCCCGAGTGCATTGGGAGTATCCAGAAAAGGCGCTGTACCCGGACGTCAAGCCGGTCCTGACGGCCCTCGCCCAGCAGTACACACTCGGCATCATTGCTAACAGCCGCGACAACGTACTCGACGCGCTGGAGCGCGACGGCCTGCGTGACCTCTTCACGGTGACAGCGCTCGCTGAACATGTGGGAGCCGAAAAGCCCGAGCGCCGCATCTTCCAGCATGCGCTCGCGCTGGCTGGTGTCCCCGCCGATCGTGCGGTGTACGTCGGAAACCGGCTCGACGCCGATATCCGGCCGGCCCAGTCGCTCGGAATGCGTGCGGTCTGGATGCTCCGTGGTGAGGCGCCGCCCGCACCGACCGAACGTCAGCTATCTGAACCGGACGCAGTGATCAGCTCGCTGACCGGACTGCCGCTCGTGCTGGAGCGCTTCGCAGGCCGGGAGCCTATGCCTCCCAGCTCAATTCCGTTCGCGCCATCGGAGAAGGTCTAAGGAGATCACGATGACAGCACTCGCCGTGGACGTCGGCACCTCGATGATCAAAACGGTGCTGTACGACGCAGAGGGAAATGAAGTCGTGGTCTCTCGGCAGGCCACCGAGGTCCAGCGCCCGCATGCGGGGTGGGCTGAGCAAGACATGGAGGCCGTGTGGAACGCCGTTGTCTTCACGATCCGCAGCGTGCTCCCGCGAGCCACAGAACCGGTCGACTTTGTGTCGATCACCGCGCAGGGTGACGGTTGCTGGCTTGTCGATGAGGCTGGGGCGCCGACTGGCCCGGCGATTCTGTGGTCGGACGGCCGTGCCGCGGAGATCGTCGATTCCTGGCGACATGACGGTCTGCTGGAGAAAGCGTTCCGGTTCAGTGGCTCGCTGACATTCCCAGGGCTCCCCAATGCGATTCTCACCTGGCTTGCGGAAAACGATCCGGAACGTCTCCAACGGTCCTCGACGGCACTGTATGCAGGCGGCTGGTTGTTTCTCCGCTGCACCGGAGAACGTGTCGCGGACGAGTCCGATGCGTCCGCGCCGTTCCTCGATCTCGCGTCCCGCGCCTACTCCCAGGAAATCCGGTCGTTGTTCGGGCTGGACTGGGCGCAGCACCTGCTGCCGGAGATTCGGGCTGACGGGGAGCGGGCAGGCAAGCTCACCCCGGCGGCGGCGGCTGAACTCGGCCTAACGGCGGGTCTGCCTGTTGTGCTCGCGCCCTACGACATTGTGTCAACGTCAATTGGGGTGGGCGCGACGTCACCCGGGCGGGCCTGCACGATTCTCGGCACCACAATCTGCACTGAGGTGGTGCGCGACACCGTCGACACTTCCGGGGAGCCAGCAGGACTTACCATCGCGTTCGGTTCGGATCGCGGCGTGCTGCGTGCCTTTCCGACGCTTGCCGGAGCGGAAGTGCTCGTGTGGGCGGCGAACCTGCTGGGCGTGCCGCACCCGCGCGATGTCATCACGCTCGCTGGCGAATCTAGGCCCGGCGCGCACGGTCTCGTCTTCCTGCCATACCTCTCTCCGGCCGGGGAGCGTGCCCCGTTCCTCGACACTCGCGCCCGCGGCACCTTCTGGGGCCTGAGTCTCGAACATCAACGCGCGGATTTCGCGCGGGCAGTTCTTGAAGGCCTGACCCTGGTGATCCGGGACTGCCTCGAAGCCTCTGGCGCGCACACTGAAGAGTTGCGAGTTTGCGGCGGTGGCGCGGCGAACACATTGTGGTGTCAGTTGATCGCCGACGTCGTGGGCGTCAGGGTGCTCCGATCTGCAGACAGTGAAGTCGGCGCGAAAGGGGCGTTTCTTTCTGGGCTGGTTGCGACCGGTCGTCAGCCCGATCTCGAAGCCGCTGTGACTCGGTACGTGCGCACGTGCGCGTCTTGTGATCCGGATCCTCACCTCGCGGCCATGTATACACGCCTGTACAGCGATTTCCGGCGTTTGCGGGATGTAGCGCGCGACGGCTGGACCATCCAGGCCGCACGGAAGGGAGAGTCCCATGTCTGACGAAGCGTGGCTCGGTATCGACGTTGGCACACAAAGTGTGCGGTGCGTCGCGGTGAACGCCGAGGGGCACATCGTCGGGAGCGGTTCGCAGCCGCTGACGAGTACTCGGGACGGGAATCGCCATGAACAAGAACCGAACTCGTGGTGGGAGGCGTTAGCGGGAGCATGCCGCGCGGCTCTCGCGACAGCTCGTGTCGAGGTGCGGGGCGTCGCATTGGATGCGACGTCCGGGACGATCGTTCTCACTGACCGGACTGGGAGGCCCCTCACTGCTGGCCTCATGTATGACGACACTCGCGGCGCAGAGGAAGTGCGCGCTGTGGAGACGGCGGGGCACGAACTCTGGCACACTCTCGGTTACCGGCCACAGGCGTCGTGGGCACTGCCGAAGCTGCTGTGGCTGCAGCGCAATGCCAGTTTCGGTGCGGGTGCGGTGCTGCGGCACCAAGCGGACTACCTCACCGGTCTGCTGGTCGGTGAACCGACAGCGGCAGATTCGAGCCACGCGCTGAAGACCGGATATGACCTCGATAACGAGAAGTGGCCCGTGGACGTGTTCGAGGCGCTAGGCATCCCCGCGGAGGTCCTGCCCGAAGTGGTGCGTCCCGGGACACACCTCGGCGTGGTGAGCACATCCGCGGCGGAATACACGGGAATTCCGGCGGGCACGCCCATCTGCGGCGGCATGACCGATGGTTGCGCGGCACTGCTCGGGTCGGGCACGCTGACCGCCGGGTCGTGGAACGCAGTGCTGGGTACGACCCTGGTTCTGAAGGGCGTTACATCGCAGCGGCTGCGCGATCCACTTGGTGTCGTGTACAGCCATCGCCTGCCTGACGGCAACTGGCTGCCGGGTGGTGCATCTAGTTCGGGTGCGGGTGTGCTCTCGGCGGAATTTCCACACGCCGACCTCGATGCGCTGAGCGCTCGCGCCGCACAGCGCAGAACCGTCGCGGTGACGTATCCGATTGTGTCGCAGGGGGAGAGGTTCCCGTTCGTTGCGCCTGAGGCGCAGCGATTTACCATCGGCGATGCTCGTGACGACGTCGGTTACTTTGCGTCGCTGCTGCGCGGCGTCGCATACGTCGAGAGGTTGTGTTTCGACTACCTTGACCTGCTCGGTGCGCCAGTCGGCGGCACGCTCAGCCTCACGGGTGGTGGTGCGCGCAGCAACTACTGGAATCAGCTTCGTTCGGATGTTTTGCAGCGCCGCGTCGTCGTCCCCGAGAATGCCGACGCTGCTGTGGGGATGGCAATACTTGCCCGCGCCGGGACGGGTTCACTTACTGAAGCCGTGCACGGTTTCCGCCGTCCCGCCCGGACTTTCGAGCCCAGCACCGCTGAGGCGGCATTCCACGACGACGGTTACGCGTCGCTGATCGCTGAGCTACACGCACGGGGCTGGCTGCCTGAATCGCTGGCTCGCCACGCTCAGGAAAGGAGCAACCGGTGACTGATCTGACGCTGGTGCGGCACGGAGAAACCGTGTGGCACGCGGACAACCGCTACACCGGAACCACTGACATCGAACTGACGGAGCGGGGCCGCCACCAGGCCGAGCAACTCGCCGCGTGGGCGAAACAAGCCCACCTCGACGCCATCTGGGTCTCCCCGATGGTCCGGGCACGCGACACCGCTGCCCCCAGCGAACGTGCAACGGGTCTCACTGCGTCCGTTGACGAACGCCTCACCGAACTCGACTTCGGGGACGGCGAGGGACTTACGAGCACCGAGATGCTCACGCGCTTCCGAGACTCGCGCCACGCATTCGAACGCGATCCGGTTGCCCACCATTTGCCCGGCGGGGAAGACCCGATCCGGGCTGCCGAGCGCGCCCTCGGCTGTCTGAGAGACATTGCCCGTAAACATCTTTCGGGACGTGTCTTGATAGTTGGGCATGGCACGGTGAAACGTCTGGTGCTGTGCTCACTGCTCGGCATCCCGCTGCGCCACTACCGCACCATGTTCCCGCTCATTCGTAACTGCGGTGTCACGACGATTCGCTGGGACGGCAACGGCCCGGCTGCGCTGATCGAATACAACACCCCCATTGACTTCCCCGCATACGATCCTGGAAAGGACACCACCCCATGACTGTCCGCATTCTCGCCGCAGGTGACAAATTCGTTCGTGCCGAATTGTTTTCGGCAGAATTGCGCCGTGAACTCGGTGACGGCATCGCGGTCCACTCGCTCGAACTGCCGTGGCCGGTCGAGCCTTTCGGGCGGATTGCTGAGGTAGACGAAGCATCCGGCAGCGAGGAACAGATGATCGAGGCCCTGCAGGGCGTGCGAATCTGTGTGACCCAGATGGCGCCGCTCAGCGAACGGATCCTGCAGGCATGCCCAGAACTCGAGCTCTTCGCGGTCGGCCGCGGCGGGCCCGTCAACGCGAACAGTGAAGCTGCCGCTCGTCACGGCGTGACAGTGACGTGCGCCCCGGGCCGTAACGCTGTCGCGACATCTGAGCACACCGTCGCGATGATGATGGCGGCTGCGCGCCGCATCCCGCACACTCACGCTGAGCTTAAAGGCGGGACCTGGCGGGGCGACTACTATCAGTACGACGAGGTGGGCATCGAAGTCGGTGCTGCGTGTGTCGGACTCGTCGGGTACGGCGCGATCGGGCGTCGCGTCGCGCGGATTCTGAAAGGATTCGGCGCCACCGTCCTGGTGTATGACCCCTATGTTTCGGCGGACAGCGTCACTGATGTCGATGAGCTCGTGGAACTGGATGAACTGCTGCGCCGCTCACAGATAGTGTCACTGCATGCTCGCCTGACGAAGGAAAACGCCGGCATGATCGGAGCGAAGGAGATCGCGGCGATGCCGCCGGGCAGCGTCATCGTCAACTGTGCACGGGGCGGGCTGCTGGACTATGGCGCGGTGTGCGATGCCCTGGATTCCGGGCATGTGTTCGCGGCGGCGCTCGACGTGTTCCCGGAGGAGCCGATTCCCGCGGGTTCACGACTGCTCACCACACCCGGCATTGTGATGACCCCGCACCTGGCGGGGGCGAGTAAGCAGACGGCACACAACGCCGCGAAGATCTGCGCTGCTGAAGTGGGCCGTTTCTTGCGCGGTGAGCCGCTAGAGCACGCGGTTACGCCCAAGGCTCGGGGATAAGCGGGCTCGTTCCGGTTTAGGATCAGAGCAGTCAACCGTCGACGGAGGCCTTCATGCACCGCGTGCTCGCCGCAAAAGACAACAGCGCATACGCGTCAATGCGCGGACAGCCAGTGTCCAGGGAAGAGCGGTATGCGCTGGGGAAGTCACTGCGCGAGAACGTCCCCCGCACGTCGTTTGCCGACTGGAAGAAGCCAGACAACCGTGCTGATCCGGTGGATCAGGTCAACCTTTCCCATCAAGGGCGGCTCGACTCGCTGATTCCGGTCCGCGTCGGCCGGATGATCGCGTCACCCTACGGATTTCTTCGCGGTACCGCGGGCCTCATGGCGGCGGACGTGACGACCCTTCCCTCTACCGGAATCATGCCGGTCATTTGCGGTGATTCGCATATGGGGAACTTCGGCTTCTACGCCTCGCCAGAGCGATCATTGGTATTCGATCTCAATGACTTTGACGAAGCTCACCCGGGCGGCTGGGAGTGGGATCTTCGCAGACTCGTTGCGAGCATCTGGGTGGCGGGCCGCCAGAACAGCGCGTCCGAGGAGCACTGTGGCAGCGCGGCGCGCTCCTGCGTAGCCGCCTATCGCGAACAGATCCGCCGGCTTGCCGACATGCCATTGCTCCAGCGCGCTTTCGAAGGGCTCGACGTTGAGCGTCTTCAGGAAAACGCGGGGAAGTCGGGGTTGAGCAAAATCATCGAACGGTCAGCGAAGCGCGCCCGTAAACGCACCAGCGACCGCGCTCTGCCCCGATTTACCGAGGAACGCGATGGCGAACGGCGCATAGTCGAGGAGCCGCCACTCATCACGAGTCTCTCGCCCGGCGAAGCGAGCCGCCTCACGGCTGCCCTCGACGATTACCTCGCATCGCTGCCCTCACAGTGGCGACGGGTGCTGGCTGGGTACACGGTGCGCGATGTCGCCCACAAAGTTGTCGGTGTGGGCAGCGTCGGCCTGCGAGCCTATGTTGTCTTCTGCGAAGGCAGCAGCCCAGACGATGTGTTGTTCCTGCAGTTGAAACAAGCGCGACGCTCGGTGATCGCCCGGTACGTGCACGGTGACTCTGCGTGGCACGCTCATCAGGGCCAGCGCGTCGTGGAGTATCAGCATGCGCTGCAGACGGCGAGTGATCCGCTGCTGGGCTGGACCTCTGTCGACGGCTTCCAGTTCTACGTCCGGCAGTTCCGGAATATGAAGGGCGCCATCGATATCGAGGGGATTGATGCGGAAGCGCTAGCGGATTATGCCCGCATTTGCGGGCATCTTCTCGCCAAAGGACATGCGCGCACGAGCGGTGCATCGATGATCGCGGGGTATGTCGGCAAGAGTGACAAGGTCGATGACGCGCTCACCACGTTCGCACGTGCCTATGCCGACCAGACCGAAGAAGATCACCAGGCACTCGTAGACGCTGTGAAATCCGGAAAGTTGCCTGTTGAGCGTTGAGTTCAGGCCTGCCAACTGCCCGGCTGATTGATGGGCTCCGAATTCCCGCCTATTGTCGGGGCCGGTCCTTAAGGAGGACCGGTTGCGAAATGTTGTGAGAGGGCGGGGAATGCGAACTTTGATCAGACTTGTCGTTGGGCTGCTTATACTCGCGGTAGTCGCAGTGGCGGCCGGCGAGGCGGGGGCACGTTACTTCGTCGGACGGGAAGTGACCGAGCCGCTGGCGGCAAACTGGCAGACCCCAGTTTCGTCGTCGTTCGGTACTCAGCTTTTGCTCCCGGCTCTGTTTGACGACCGGGTCGGCGAAATGTCGATCGAATCGGACACCATTCAAGCTGGCAGCCTGAGCGGGTCCTCCGTAACCGCCACGCTAGACAACGTCGACATCAAGGACCGCTCGAACCCCGTCGCGCAGCGGGTGAACGTCACCGTAAGCGTCAGCAACCGCACGATCTTCAACGCGATCGAGGCACAGGGCGGCGGCGGTGTCCAATTGCCGCTGGGGGTGGTGCTCACTATCGATGACGTGCGCGCCAGGCCCGATCGCGGCGCTCTGGAAGTGGTTCTCGGCGGCGGAGTCGCATCCGTCTTCGTGACGCCGCTCGTCGTCAACGGTGAGGTCGTCACCGAAACTGACGGGGGAGAAGTGCTTGGATTCGCGATTCCGGACGAGATCTTTTCCGCGGTCCGCGGCGGCACGCAGGAATCTGTCGCCGCACTGCCGAACGGGTTGCGGGCGGAAAGCGTCGAGGTGACCGAGAATGGGGTCGACGTGCACCTCGCGGGGGAATCGCTGCCACTGGGGGAGCTCAACGGGGCGCAATGAGGTTCTCCAGCGCATCGAGCGCTGGCCGCTGGCCTGCGACGAGCAGCCCCCGTGCTTCGCTCAACGGCACCCACTGCGCGTCATCAACCTCAGGGAATGCTTGACGGCGGCCCGAACGCGGAGGCCATTCAAGCTCAAACGTGTTGCTCGTGACCTTCGAGACGGTGAAGCTGGGCGCTTCGCCCGCGAACACGTGGACCACTTTGCCGGAGCTGTAGCGGAACGCCCCCAGCGCCTGAAACGCGGTGTCCGGGGGCACGGTTCCGATTTCCTCAGCGAACTCCCGGCGCGCGCACGCGAGCTTGTCTTCGCCCGGCGAGAACTCGCCTTTCGGTACCGTCCACGCACCGGCGGTTTTTCGCGCCCAGAATGGGCCGCCCATATGTGCGATGAAGACTTCGGGCTCGCTCTGGTTTGTCCGGTACAGCAGGATCCCCGCGCTTTCGGTCACGATCGGAGAATACGTGCCGTACGGTGTTGCTATTCGCACGGAGGTGCACGGAGTAAAATACGGGCCAGCCCAATGGGAGCGTTTCGGAAGGGAGCGCGGCCATGTCTGAGTTTCCGCCTTTAGGTCATGTGGCTCTCACCGTGAAGAGCTGTGACGTAAGCCGTCCCTGGTATGAAGCTTTGTTTGGCACGTCGCCCCTCATAGATGAGAACACTGGCCCCTGGTATCACGTGGTGTGGGCGTTGCCTGGCGGTGGCTTGCTCGGGATTCATGAGCATCCAGGGACGCCGAAAGACGATAGGTTCGACGAACTCCGCGTCGGTCTGGACCACGTGTCCTTCCACTGCGAGAGCCGGAGCGAACTCGAAGGGTGGAAGGTAAGGCTCGACGGAATGGGAGTCGAGAACGGTGGAGTTGTGGATGCCCCGTACGGCTCGGGCCTTTCTTTCCGAGACCCGGACGGAAACGCGCTCGAGTTTTTCGCGGCGCCGCAAACCTAGGTTCACTAATCTCGCCTGACCGCTGTGCTCTTGATCCCAGGATCATCGTCCTCAGCGCTGTGTCCGTCGTGTCGCGGGAGCGCCGCCGCAATGCGGTCGATCAAGCCATCTGGGTCGATCAGCCATTCAGGCAGCCACACACGAATCACGTGCGGCCATTCCATGATCGTGCTCAACAGCCTGGGTGCGCCGTCACGGTCGGCGACCGTGGGCCACCCTGCCCAGCGGGGACTGTCGAGGAGGACAGCGGCCTCCCAGCGAGGGGATCCCGCGCGCCGCACCGCCATATCCACTGTGAAGGTCGAGAGGCCGTGGTTATGGCAGACCTCGAGGCCGCGGTCCCGCAGGCGCGATGCGATCGCACGGCCCATCGTGGAGATATCGTCAGTCCCGCTGCTGTTGCCGTTGCTCGGTGGGGAGTCGCCGGATGCGTAGTCAAGATACGCGCGAAGGTGCTGCAATCCAACCGAATTTGTGCGGCGCAGGTCGATATCGCGAGCGCTGAAAGAACTGAAGAGCACTATTCTGCGCCGGGCACGTGTAATGGCGACATTGAGGCGGCGTTCACCGCCCGAGTGCGTGAGCGGCCCGAAATTCAATGGCAGCGTTCCAGTTTCGGGATCGCGGGAATAGCCGAGCGAAAACAAGATGATGTCGCGCTCGTCGCCCTGCACGTTCTCGAGGTTCTTCACGAAGAGCGATTCCCCGTCGGTGCGGGTGAGCGCTTGCTGAATATGTGGGTCGTCGCTGTCGTCGAGCAGGTTCAGTAGCAGATCGCGTTGCTGCACATTGAAAGTCACAACACCAATCGACTGGGGAGTGGCTGCCGCGAGCGCTGTGACTTCTGCGACGATCGCGTCAGCCTCGGCACGGTTGGTACGAGTGCCGCGCGCGCCGCGGTCAAAGGTACCGGCGACGCACCGGACCTCAAGGCCGGTGTCACGGCCACGACCAGGGGAAGGGAGCGATGCGAGGCGCCCGTCATAATAGTGGGCGTTCGAGAACGCGATGAGCGCTTCATCGGCGCTACGGTAGTGCCATGTGAGCCACTCCTGGTGCAGACCGGATTCCACACATTCGGCAAGAATGCTGTCCAGGTCCTCCGGCACCGGGGCGGTGACGTCGTCCGCATCAGCATCACTAGTGGTGCTCGCATGCATGACACTAGTCGGGGGCATTTGCCGCGAATCACCGACAACAACGACGGCGCTGCCCCGGCCCATCGCGCCGATCGCTTCCTGCACGCGAATCTGCGACGCCTCGTCGAACACGACGAGGTCGAATGTCACGGCAGCGGGGTCAACGAAGTTCGCCACGGATGCGGGGCTCATGAGGAAGCAGGGTGTGAGGCCCAGGATCTCGCTGGGGTACGTCGCGAGGAGTTCGCGAAACCGCAGGCCGCCACGTTTGCGCTGCAACTGCCGCACCAACCCCCCGCCCGAGTCGCGGCTGATGTGTGGCCGGTGCTGAATGACGTTCGCGCCGATCGTGTTCGGCAGACCGGCACGCAAGTCAGCTGCCAGGGAATGGTACGTTTCGATTTCGGCCGCGTGAGCGTGGTGATCGAAGAATTCGAGCCGTCCTGCGGCCGTGCGCTCCACAACAGCGGCGGCCGTGACACCGCGCAGGAACGCCAATTCGATCTCATGAGGCGCGAACCGGCCGCCGAGAAGATCTGTCGCAAACTCAGTTAGGCCGTTGCCGGCCAGAATGTCGGCGAGCGTGAGCAGCTGGCCCCAGCGCTGCAACGCGAGAACGCCGTGCTCGTGGAGGTCGCCGAGCCAGCACGCCCCGTCGCGGTCCCATGCGTCAGCCCAATGCGCATCGCCACGCCACGCTTTGACGCTCTCGTCATCGGTGTTCAGAAGGTCAATCCACTGTGTCCACGCGCGGCCGATCTGCTGAATCTGCGCGGCGAGCGTGCCCTTGCCGGTCGCGCGCAGCCATGACCATACGTCAGGCAGTTCCCGGTGCAGCACGGCTGAAGCTTCGGCACGACGCCGCGCCGCGTCGAGTTCGGTGACCGCGTTGGTGTTTGCGGGGAACCATCCGACCGGCACGTGCAGAGTGTGGTACGCGAGTTCCTGAGCGTCCTCGCGCGCACGGACCGCGGCGGCGATCGCACCAAGCACCGTCGATTCGTCGAGCTTATGGCCGCCGGGGACGTACAAATTGAGCCGCGCGGCGAGGTGGCGGCGGCGCCGCTTCTTGCCGATTATGCCCCGTGTAGCGTTTTCCGCCGCGGCAGCCAGTGCGTCGAAATCCGGATCCACAAAAAGTTGCTCCGAAAAGTACCGCAACGTGGGCGTGTGGCGACTGTGGAATTGTTCCACCGCTGTGATTGCTTCGGCTGGAATGGTGTGGTCCGGATCGGGAAGCAGTCCTGCGGCAGCGTATGTGGCGCATTCCGCACTGAGCGCCAGCTGCGTCGGGGACGTGACGCTACGGAGTGCCTGTGCGACGTCGGCCGGGAGATCATCGAAGATCCGCCGCGCCTCTTCAAGACTCGCTGCAGCATCGAGAAACCCTGAGACGTTTGAATTGGGGGTAAGCGTGCGGAGAGCACTGAGTCGCCAGCGGTGGTGGGGGCGCAGCTGTGCCGATTCAGCCGCCGGGCCCAGCGCAGCCACCGCGTCCTGCACGGTCCGTAGTTGCGTGGTGCTGAGCGAGAAGTAGCGCGCCGGTACGGTCGCGGTTGCACCGGTGCCGAGGCCGCTGCGCTGCTCGTACGCAGACCAGAGTGACAACTCCGCCGGGTTTCGGCCATGTACCCGCAGCGGGTAGGCGGAGAGGTTTGCGAGCCGAGCGCGATACTGGGCCTGTGTTGCGGCGAGACGACCTGTGTCTCCGGCAGGACGGTGGTTGAGCGCCGACTGCAGTTGTTCACGAATCGCAGGGAGTGATTGCTGTCGTCCGTGGAGGTCGAGGTAGAAATCGGCGAGGCCAGCGTCGTCGAGGCGTCGCTTCACAACGTCGAGGGCAGCTTGCTTCTCCGCCACGAAAAGAATGGTCTTGCCCTGCTGCATGGCGTGTGCGATCAGGTTCGCGATGGTCTGGGACTTTCCTGTACCGGGGGGTCCCTCCAGCACAAACGAACGGCCTCTGACAGCAAGCTCGATCGCGCGCATCTGGGAGCCGTCGGCTGGGATCGGCAGCTGCAGGGCGGATTCATTGACGGTGACGTCGGCGCCGGGCCCGGCAGGGTCGGAAAAGGACTCGCCTGGACGCTCGACAAGGTGGCGCACAACTGGGTTCCGCATGAACTGGCGCCAATTGTCCACGAGGTCGCGCCACATCTGGAACGTCGAAAACTGAAGGATCCGGATGCTCGCGGTTTCCTCGACCCGGAAACCGAGTTGATAGTGGACCAGTGCCTCCCGGATCGCGCGCAGTGATGCCGTGATATCGATACCGGCATCATCGGTGGGAGGATCGTCCAGTGCGCTAATCCGCACGTTGTGACGCACGCGAAGCCATTGCACGAGGCAATGGTTGGGAGCCGCGATCTCATCGCCATCCATCACGATGCTGTACGCGCGGTTACCGGCGCCGCCCTGAATGCGTATGGGAAGGAGAAAGAGTGGCGCGTGCGCGTCTCCGGTCGCGGTGGGATGCACAAGCGAGCCGAGAGTGAGATAGAGATAGTTCGCACCGGTTTCCTGTTGTGCCCGCTCGGATTCGTACCTGAGATATCGGATCCTGTTGCGGCAGGACGACTCCGGCAGCCGGAGACGCAGGGCGCGGTGGCGGCGCAATTCCTCCGCCCGGATCGCGGGTTCGACATCGTCGACAGTGCGTGCACCCGTCCGCTTTTGTGCTCGCGTCAGCTGATCGTGGGGGAGCAGGTCGAGGCGTTCGCCGTCGTGGACCACGTCATCTAACAGCGCCAGTAAGCCGTCGGGGATAGCGCAATCGACACCCCGCCAGGAAGGGAGCTTCAACAGCGGATTGCGCAAACTAAGGTCAAGCAGGGAGCGCCGCCACGCGAGTATCCGGTCCGGCGCATTGTCCTCGCTTGTCGCCCGCCGCTGCAGATTCTCGGTGTCCTCCGCTTCGCGGAGCACGGCTGCCAGATCAGTCGGAAGCGAAAGAAGACCGGCGGCATCACCCGTTGATTCGGTTGACGCTGCGGGAGTTAGATCGCTGTCCGTGCCGGGCAGCGGACGGATCCCCATGCGGTGCGCGTACGCCACGTCGACAAGCCCGCGGATCTGAAGCGGGTCATTGAGACGTTGCGCGGCGGCTTGGTGCGCAACGGCGAACGTCGCTGACGCGCCGCCCATCGTCACGCCTTTCAGGTCAACCGGAACGACGCGGCCAGCCTGGATCAGCGACATGATGCTGTTGGTGTCGGTTGTCGTGACGTCACTGAGTCGCTCGTCGTGGAGGTGAAATCCGCCGAAAGCTTCTCCGCCGGAGAAGAAGATCAGTGATCGCAGACCTGCCGAGTCGAGGCACGCGCTGTAGGTGACGACAAGATCGAGGCCGGTCCCGGTCCGCTCATCGAGAGCTTCAGGCGCCGTGCGTATCCGGTGTGCATTGTTGTCGAGCGGTGCAGACTGCTCGTAGCTCAACTGACTCATGCGGAGCGCTTCGTAGATCGCGGCGCCGATCAGGGCGGCCCGCCGCGGGCCTAATTGATAACCGTCGAGCGCTTCGGAGCCTGTCTCAGCGCGGAGTATGTTCGCTGCGCGGCGCAGCACCAACGCGACCGCGGCTGCTTTCGGATGCACGAACGCGCAGATTGCCTCGTACACACTGGGCGACGCGGTCCATTCGTTGCAGGCGAGGACGCACGAGTCAACAGTGATGTGCAACGTCTCCGCACCAGGCGCGGAGACCTCGGCAATGTAAGTGACAGGGAACGCCGCGCTGGCCCGCAGCACCTCGTCCGGCGCACGCAGCCGCAGATCGTGGACAGTGTCCCACGTCCTCGCTGAGCCCCGCGTCAGCACGGGCACTGTTTGCACCCACGGCCCCGTCAGCGTGCCGGACGGCCCGTGGATGCCCAGCGTGACCGTGACAGCGGAAAGCGGGGTATCGCCGACGTTCTCGATCCGGAGCATTTGCACGAGCGGAACACGGTTGTACACGAGCGCCGCGAAAATGGCAGGCGGAATCGAAAGCTCGGCGCGGAACGATGCGTTCTCAAACACCTGGGCTTCGAATCCGAATACCGCCATGCGTCCGCCTCCCTGACAGCGGGCGTATTGACTGGAACGTTAACAACTCGGTACCGCATGTTGGGTGCTTTGGCTGAAGGACGCGGTGGCCCGGGCGAAGGACGATTGTGCGACGGTGTTCAGGCCGTGTTCAACGTATGAACGTGGCCTCGTGTTAGCCGATGTTCGGGATACGCTGCAGCGCGAGGGCAATAGCGCCGAGAACCTGTGCCTGTGAACCCAGTTCGGAAGGGATTACTTTGAGCCGCCGTGCGGCGCTTGGGATGCCGGAACGCTGTACGACGCTGCGGATGGGTTCGAGGACGATTTCGCCCGCGCGGCCCAGGTCGCCGCCGATGAGGATGCGTTCGGGATTGAAGAGGTTACACAGGTTCGCGACGGCCGCTCCGACCTGTCTCCCGGTGTCAGTTAGCACGCGGGAACACGCCACGTCCCCTTCGCTCGCTTTGCGAATCACGTCGTCGATGGTGAGCGGTCCGCGGCTTGGTTCCAGCAGCCGGACAACCGCTTTCGACGCAACGATGGTTTCCAGGCAGCCGCGGTTGCCGCAACGGCATACGGCGCCGAACTCGTCCATGCTTGTGTGGCCGACCTCGCCAGCGGTGCCATCAGGACCGCGGAACAGTTCGCCGTTGATTATCAATCCGCAACCGACACCCTGCGAAAGCTTCAG
The DNA here is from genome assembly GCF_026041215.1 of Hoyosella sp. YIM 151337. Taxonomy (GTDB): domain Bacteria; phylum Actinomycetota; class Actinomycetes; order Mycobacteriales; family Mycobacteriaceae; genus Hoyosella. The sequence goes on along the minus strand of NZ_JAPEIQ010000026.1, from coordinate 184,635 downwards.
GTATGCAACATTGTTGGCGCCGCGACCCGCGCCCCACGCATGCTCAGCCAGCGCCCCGAGATTCGCGTCATTGTCCACATAGACAGGCAGATCAAGCTCCGCGGACATCACTTGGTTCGCTGGGATTCCCACCCAGCCAGGGAGAATGGATGGTGCGCCGACGACCCCGGTGGTGCTGTCTATGGGCGCTGGCAGCCCCATTCCAGCCGCGAGGATCGCGCCCCGGTCATGGCCTGATTCGCGGACGGCCTTATCGAGGAGCGCAGCTGCAAAACTAATGCTGCTCTCCGCGGAGATATCCGTGTCGAGGGCTGCCTGCCGCGACGCAAGGATCTGGTGGGCCCGATCAGCGACGGCGACAGTTACATGCGTATGGCCGAAGTCGATGCCTGCGACGAGTCCAGCGGACGAGGACAAACGGAGTACCCGTCGGCGCCCAGTACCTTCAGAGGCTACGAGGACATTGTCACCAGTGAGTTCCTTAGCGATGTTCGACACGGTCGCCGGAGAAAGACCCGTCCGCCTTGAAATTTCAGCCTGGGTCAATTCGCCGGCCGACTGCAGGAGACTGAGGACCCTGCGCCGGTTTGCTTCGCGAAGCGAGCTCTGCGAACCAGGCCCCCCTGCGCCCATCGTGTCGTCCATGTATTCCTCGCGATTTCTCTCACCGAGTATTCGTGTGGCGTTACTTAGTATGTCAGGCTGTGTTTCCCATAGTCCGGGTAAGCCTCGCCGGTCTCTTCATGTTCACGAGATTGATTGTTTTTGTGACCGTTCTCGTGGATGTGTTCAAGTATTGACAATAGCTGTGCTCTCACTCACACTCAATCAGGGTTTGGGTGAGCGGTCACGTACGTCAGCGATGGGTTGGCGTGCCGCGACATCCGGCGTGAGGAGGCTGTTGTGTCAGTGACGCCGAGTAGGGATCCTGTGCGGGGGCAGCCGGGGGCTGGGGGGCCGGAGGGGCCACGGACTATCCGGACTGTGCTGGTCGCTGCGACGGCGGCTTTGGCTGGGTTTCTGTTTGGTTTTGACACAGCAGTGATTAACGGCGCTGTGCGGGCCATCGGGGAGCAGTTCGAGGCATCGGGCCTGGTGCTGGGGTTCTCGGTAGCGTCGGCGCTGATCGGCTGTGCGATTGGTGCGTGGAACGCGGGCCGGATCGCGGACCGGTATGGCCGGATCCGGGTGATGCTGATTGCGTCGGCGCTGTTTGTGATCAGCGCGCTGGGCTGCGGCCTGGCGTTTTCGCTGTATGACCTCGTGTTGTGGCGGGTGGTCGGTGGTCTCGGTGTGGGTGCCGCCTCAGTCATCGCGCCGGCGTATATCGCCGAAATCGCGCCCGCGCATCTGCGCGGCCGGCTCGGTTCGCTGCAGCAGATGGCGATCGTCGTCGGTATTTTCGTGGCACTACTGAGTAACTATTCGCTGGTCGCGTTCTCCGGGGGTGCGGCGAATGTCATGTTCGGGCTCGAAACGTGGCGATGGATGTTCCTCGCCGAACTCGTTCCTGCCCTGCTCTACGGGGCGCTCGCGCTGACCATTCCCGAATCACCACGGTTCCTGGTCGCGAAACAAGACTTCAAACAGGCAGCCGAGGTGCTGCGCAGGTTCGTCGGCGGTGACGTCAACGCCAAAATCGAGCAGATCCGCAAAACACTCGCAGGTAAACCCGAACGCCCGAGCCTGAAAGTGATCCGCGGGGCCGCGGTGGGCCTGGCCCCGATCGTGTGGGTCGGCATCTTCTTATCGGTGTTCCAGCAATTCACCGGCATCAACGTGATCTTCTACTACTCCACCGTGCTGTGGCAGGCCGTGGGCTTCACCGAACAACACGCGCTTGCGATCACCGTCATCACCTCGGTCACCAACATCGTCACCACCATCGGCGCGATCCTGCTCATCGACAAGATCGGCCGCAAACCCCTGCTGCTGATCGGCGCCACCGGACAGTTCGTCTGCCTCGGCACCCTCGCTGTGCTCTTCGGCATGGCACCGGTGGTCGATGGCGTGCCCGACCTCGGCGCCACCGCGCCCATAGCCCTGATCGCGGCCAACCTGTTCGTCGTGTTCTTCGGCATCTCCTGGGGCCCAGTCGTGTGGGTGATGCTCGGGGAAATGTTCGACAACAAAATCCGGGCCATGGCCATCTCCGTCGCAGCCGCCGCACAGTGGGCCGCCAACTTCATCATCTCGATGACCTTCCCCGCCCTCGCCGACATCGGACTCGCTGTCGCCTATGGCTTCTACACCCTCTGCGCATTCCTGGCCATCATTTTCGTCGTCAAATTCATCCGCGAAACCAAAGGCGTCGAACTCGAAGACATGGACAAACTGGAAGCAACCTACGCCCACGCCAAACCCTAAACACCCCACCCCACCCCACACCCACATCAGGCGGTTTAGCACAACGCTAAACCGCCTGATCCACTTCTACATAGGGTCTGCACTTGAGCTCCGCAGTGCGCGCAGCAGTGCGGTACTCGGATCGCCCGGCGTTCGTGAACCGGGTGTCTCCAGAATGAAGGGCACGCCCGCTAGTGCTTGATGTGCGAACAGTTCTTTGAACGCGCCCACCCCGACATGGCCTGCACCGATCTTCTCGTGGCGGTCGCGGCGAGCGCCACGGACATCCATCGAGTCGTTCGCGTGCACCAGGCGCAGGCGGTCAGGACCGCCGATCTCAACGATGCGGTCAAGCGCCCGAGTAGTGCCGCCGGGCTCGTCGAGTGGCTCACCGGCAGCAAAGAAATGACAGGTATCGAAGCAGATACCGGCGCGCGGATGGAAGTTGAGTGCCTCAAGATACGGTGCGAGTTCCTCCACACGGGAGCAGAGGCTTTGCCCTTGCCCTGCGGTCGGTTCGAGAAGCAGCCACGGGCTGTTGTCGTCAAGCACGTCGAGCATTGGCAACAGCGCCTTGCGGACCTGACGCAACGCCGCGTCATACAAGCCCGGCTGTACCGACGAGCCTGTGTGCACGACCACCCCTTCCGCGCCGATCTGGGCAGCTCGTTTTAGATTGTGCGCAACGAGGGCCACCGAGTTCTGATAGCAGACGGGATCCGGTGAACCCAGATTCACCAGGTATGGCGTGTGAATGAACACCCGCATCTGTGCTTCGGCACACAACTCGCGGAAGCGTCTGTCGTCCCGGGGATCGCCGGCGGAAAGTGCCCAGCCGCGTGGGTTGCCACAGAAGACCTGAATGGTCTCAGCCCCCACCTTGCAGGCATTCTGGTACGCGCCCTCAGCCAGGCCTTTTCCAGTGAGGACGTGCGTGCCAATCGGATTGCGGACGCGTTCGGTGAGTGTGGGCATGGTGAGTCCAGCATGCCGCAACGTCAGCGCGCAGGCACAACCGCTGGCAGCATCTCAGGTGCCAGTTCGTCACGCAGCTGCTCATCACAGGATTGCGTGCGGAGGACAGTTTCTCGGATGAACCCGATCGCGACGAGGCTTATCAGCGCCAGGATCGCAGCGATGAAGAATATTTTGGCAGTGCCGTCTCCGTACGCGCCGCGCACTACCTCCGCGATGGGCGGGGGCAACTCGTTCAGATTTCCGATAGTGGCGTCCGCGCCGACGGGGACGTTCACACCGACTGCACGCAGGCCCGAGTTGGTAAAACTGGTGACCTGGGTGGAGAGTACCGCGCCGAGGACTGACACTCCTGCCGCGCCGCCGAGTGACCGGAAGAACGTGACGGTAGCGCTCGCCGTACCGAGTTCGCGGGGGTTGACGGAGTTCTGGACGGCGAGGACGAGGTTCTGCATCGTCATTCCCATGCCCACCCCGAGCACGAACAGATACACACCGACGGCACGCATGTCGGTCGCGTGGTCGAGTGTCGCGAGCAGTGCGAACCCGGCGGTCATCAGCGCCGCGCCAGCGACGAGGTAGCGCTTCCACCGTCCGAAACGTGTGATGAGCTGGCCAGAGATCGTCGCGGACAGCATCGCGCCGGCCATCATCGGGAGGGTGAGGAGGCCAGCGGCGGTGGGTGAGTAGCCGCGGGCGATCTGGAAGTACTGGCCAAGAAAGACCGAACCGCCAAAGAGTGCGACACCCACCGCGATGCTGGCAATCGTCGCGAGCGTGATTGTGCGGTCACGGAAGAGGTGGAGGGGAATGATCGGATCGGGGCTCTTTAGCTCCACAAGGAGCGCGATGACGAGCAGCACCGTCCCTGCTGCGACGAGACCATACGACGTCACCGATGACCATGCGAACTGCTTACCGGCCAGCGTCACCCAGATGAGAAGCGCTGAGACTCCGGCGGTGATGAGGGCGGCTCCAAGGTAGTCGATGTGGCCGTGAAGTTGCCGGATGACGGGAAGGTTGAGTGTGCGCTGCACGACGATCAACGCGACCAGTGCGAGCGGCACCCCGATGAAGAACGTCCAGCGCCAGCCCAGCCACGAGGTGTCGACGATGATGCCGCCGATGAGCGGCCCTGCGATCGTGGCAACGGACATCACGATCGCCATGGGTCCCTGGTAGCGGCCGCGTTCGCGCGGGCTGAACATCGCAGCGATAACGATGATGGCAAGCGCCTGGATGCCGCCAAGGCCGAGGCCCTGCACCGCCCGTGCCCCGATGAGTTCGGGTACGTTCTGCGCCAAGCCGGCGAGCACCGAACCCACGGTGAAGATGACAAGAGAAAGCTGCACGAGCAGCTTCTTGCTCATCCGGTCCGCGAGCTTCCCCCAGATGGGTGTCGTCGCCGTGGACGCGAGGAGAGTGGCTACAACGATCCAGGTGTACTGGTCCTGGCTGCCGTGCAGGTCACGAATGATCGTGGGCAGCGCGTTGGAAACGATTGTGGACGAGAGGAACGCGACAAACATGCCAAGCAGGATCGCGGCGAGTGCTTCGTGGCGCTGACGCAGTGTCATGGGTTCCACGGGGATTGCCGCGTGCGCGGCCGGTGAGGGCGTAATCGGGGCCATTCGTGTCCTTAAAGCAGATGAACCTAAAAGGTTGCAACTATCAACTATCTGCAATTAAGGATATCTCTAAAGTTGCAATATGCAACTAGTTTGAGCGTGGCATTAGTCACCCAGCGAACGCCGCAGCAGCGCCGTCAGCGTGCGGATATCTGACTCGTCCCACGTCGCGAACTTCGCTCGCCAGCGTTCCGCATTGCGTTCGCGCTGCCGGTCGATAAGGGTGCGTCCCTGGGCTGTTAACGCGACGAGCCGGGCCCGCGAATCGTTCGGGTCGGGTGTGCGTTCGGCTAGACCCAGGCGCTCGAGCGCCGCGAGCTGCCGCGACAAGGTGGACTTTTCCGCCCCCATCTCACAGAGCAACTCAGACGTCGGGACCGCGTCGGCCGCGTGCAACAAGTTCATCAGTTGGTAGCCAGGAGGCTCAAGCCGGGGGTGTACCTCGCGGGCACTTCGGCGCATTTCCGCGCGGCCCTGTCGCCAGAAGCGCACGAACTCCTGGCCCAGTTCTGCTATCGCGTCATCGTCGTGATGTGCTTGCACCGCAGCGGAGCCTCCTTGGGTCGATGCGCACCTCTTGCGAGTAACCAGATTAGCGCCGCCAACGATTGTGTAGCGGGGCGCGCTTCAGTGCTTGGCGAGATGCTCTGCAACAGCCACCGCGGTCGCTTTCATGCCCGCGGCGTTCGGGTGAAATGGGGGATAGCGTAGGAGGTCTGTGAGATTCGCCGGCATACCCGTTACCCACGGCTCGTCAGTGCCAAGCGCGTGGGCCGCACTGAGAGCACTCATTGGCACAAGCGTAGCCCCGGTCAGTGTTGCGGCATCGTGAAACGCGCGACTCAGGCAGTCCGCGTAGAAGCGAACGTCCCCAAGCTGTGCCGCGGACAGCGGGACATCGAGAGTCCCTCTGAGTTTCAGAACCAGCGAGAGTCAAGTACTCGACCAGCACCACCTCCGCGCGGGGGGCCGCCTCCCGGACCGTGTCGACGATACAGGCGAGTGACTCGGAGACGCGCGCGACGTCAGCTTCGGACGGGCGGGACGCGTCGAGCGTCTCCAGATAGTGCGCGATCGGGCGGACCAGTGGGTTCGTCAGGCGGCCCGCGCAGGCCAGCCTGATCATGGAGCCGATGTAGCCAAGGTCGTTCCCGCCAGCGGTGAGGGTGACGAGATCAGCGTCGGCGGGGAAGTGCTCGATCTGCGGCGGGTGGGTACGAAGCCCCGTCCGCTGACGCTGGTGCAAGATATGGCCGGTTGTCGCTCCGGCGACAGAGCGATCCGTGAGCCGAGCTCGGAGGAGATCCGCCAAGATCGACGGGTAATTGAGCCGCGAACGCTTGGCAGCCTTATCCGCATACGGCTGAATACCGAGGCCGGAGGCGAAGCTGCTCCCAAGCGCGACGATGTGGCGGTATGAGGTCGGCATGATGACAACCGTACTGTTCGCAGCTGTCAGATTTCGCTGGACCGGTCAGCGCTCTCGATCAACTCGAGAGCGGCACGAACGGTTTGGGCGCGCAGTTGGTCGCGGGGGATGTGGGTGAGCAACGTTGCGCACCGGCTGAGTCCATTCACCGCCATTAGTGCGCGAATTCGCTGATCCGCAGTGGCGTCCTCGCCAACGAGACGCTCCTGAGCCTGAGCGGCCATGCTCGTGACCCAGCCGTGCGCGTCGGCAACAGCAAGCCCGGTCGGGTCGGTCGTCAGTGCGGTGAAGATGCGCCGGTTTCGGTAGTTCACGTCGAAAAACTCCGCGAGAAACGTGCCGCGGTCGAAGCTCTCGGCCGCGGCACGCCGGAAGAAGCCGTCAACGTCCTCAATCGCTGGTTCAACGAGGCTTCGGATGAGGTCTTCCTTTGTGCGGTGGTAGTGGTAGACCGCAGCTTTTGTCAGCCCCAGCTCGTCCGCAATGTCCTGCATCGTTGTCGCAGCGAAGCCCTTTCGTGTGAAGAGTTCGAGAGCGACGTCAACGATGCGGTCGCGGGTGTCCGTAGTGCGACCGTCGCGGCGGTCAGGTCGAGTCGACATCAATGCCTCTTTAGTCATTAACCTACGCGAAGGTTGCTTACCGTCGCGAAGGTAAACTACCATATTCGGTACCGACGCCGATGCAATTGGAGGCCGTCATGTCCTACTCGGATACGCGAACGCGGGACAAGCGATTCGGAGATGTGGCAACAGCAGTTCTGTTCCTTGCGGCACTGGTCGCGGCGTTCACATTCGCAGTGTCACCGCTAGTTGGATTCGTGCACGTGACGGGGTTCGCTGTAGGCCTTGCGCGGTGGCTGGGGCGTCCTGCGCGCGCTGCTTTTTCGGATATCAAGGTTCCCTACCTTGTCGCGCTCGGTGCGTTCGCGGTGCACCGGATCGATGAGGAAGTGTCGGACTTCGTCCCGGCTATCGAGGAAGTGGCGGGCCGTGAAGCCGTGGACGTTCTTTCAATCGGATCGCTGATACTGGTAGTTCTGTCTCTGGCGTGGATGCTGAGTCCGCTCTTGCTGCGTTACGGGCACCCGCTGGGTCAGTTCGGGGCGTGGAGCGTGTTTGCTGGATTCGGCGTTATTGAGCTGTGGCACTTCGTATTTCCATTGCTCACGCCGGAACCTTACGGCTACTTCCCGGGGATGATTACCGCGCCGATAATCGCCGCAGCTGGCTGGTGGGGTATGTGGAAGATGTGGCAGGTGACTAAGCGCCCTGCAGGCAAGCTCGATCGCTGACTGCTGCCGTCATGGCCCGCTCAGCCAGTCAACGGATATAGTTAGTGTGTAAATTACTTTCGGAGGAGCGTGGATGTCGTCGGCAGAGACGCAGGAACTCGATTTCTGGTCGTACATCGCGCTGGCGAAGCGGCGGCTCGGGGAGGAGTTCGGCTTCGGGCATCCGCAGGCCACTGAATTGCTGATGACGCTTAATCGTGCGTCAAGTGTGGTGACATATGACCTCGAATCGGTGATTCACCGCCCGCGCGGCCGATCGTGGGCGGCTTTCCGGTTGATGCTCACTATCTGGATCGTCGGCCCGGCGGAACCGCGGCGCGTGGCGGCATTGTCGGGCATGACCAGGGCTGCTGTCTCGAATCTGGTGAAGATGCTCGTCGGGGAAGGTGTGGTGCATCGTTCGCGCGGAGACAGTGACGGACGATCCGCGCTCCTTTCGCTGACGGTGGCGGGCGAACAAGAAATGCGCGAGGTATTCGCCGAACATAACCAGCGTGAAGCTGCCTGGGCGGCAGCGCTGACTGAGGTCGAACAGCAGCTTCTGCTGATGCTTCTCAATAAGCTGATCGCGGGCAGCCACGACTTCGGTGCGCGCGGCAAAAGCTAGCATCTCACCGTTTCCAATGGTTCATGCATGAGCTAACCTGGGATGTAGATAATTCATGAGTGAACTAATTGGTCCGCTGAGGAGGCGGTCATGGCGTTCTATCGCTCAGTCGGGACAGTTCCGCCGAAGCGCCATACACAGCATCGGAATGAGGAGGGCCATCTCTACTACGAGGAGCTGATGGGTGAGGAGGGCTTCTCTTCGGATTCTTCGCTGCTGTACCACCGCAGTATTCCGTCTGCGATCAGTGACGCCACCGAGTGGGAACTGCCAAGCCAGGTCACACAACCGAACCACCCCTTGAAGCTGCGTCACCTCAAGCTTCACGACCTGTTCCTCGCGGATGTCTGGGGGAGCACCGACGTAGTTACGGGCCGCCGGCTCATCCTGGGCAATGCGGACGTGCGCATCTCATACGCCGTATCGACGACGCCTTCGCCGCTATATCGCAACGTCGTCGGTGATGAAATCGTGTACGTCGAATCCGGCAGCGCCACAGTCGAAACCGTCTTCGGAAAGCTTGCCGCCAAGCCTGGTGATTATGTCCTGCTTCCCATGGCGACCACACATCGCTGGGTCCCGGGAGGTGATGAGCCGCTGCGGGCCTACACAATCGAAGCGAACAGCCACATCGTGCCGCCCAAACGCTACCTTTCGCGGTTCGGCCAGTTCCTCGAACACTCGCCATACTGCGAACGCGACCTGCACGCGCCCTCCGAGCCACTGCTCGTTGATGAAACTGACGTCGAGGTGCTGATTAAGCATCGCACCACAAAAGGCATCGTTGGTACCCGCTATGTGGTGCCGCACCATCCGTTTGACGTCGTCGGATGGGACGGATGCCTCTACCCCTACACGTTCAGCATCCACGACTTCGAGCCCCTCACCGGCCGCATCCACCAACCCCCACCGGTGCATCAGGTGTTCGCGGGCCACAACTTCGTGATCTGCAACTTCGTGCCCCGCAAGGTCGACTATCACCCGCAGTCGATCCCGGTGCCGTACTACCACTCGAACGTGGACTCCGACGAGGTCATGTTTTACTGCGGCGGTGACTACGAAGCGCGCAAGGGGTCGGGGATCTCCCAGGGCTCGATCTCGGTGCATCCGGGCGGGCACGCCCACGGCCCTCAGCCTGGCGCGGTCGAGCGCAGCATCGGTGTCGAATACTTCGACGAACTCGCCGTCATGGTGGACACGTTCCGCCCACTCGAACTCGGTGAAGGCGGGCTCGCATGCGAAGACCCCGAGTACGCCTGGAGCTGGGGAAGAGGACTCGGCACGTGACATCCGTGATTCCTGCGCTGCTGCAGCGCCTTTGCGACAACGCCGCGATCTTTCCGCCCGGTCTGATGCCACTCGATCAGGCTGTGCCCGCGCACGCTGAGCACGAACGAGCCCCATACTCCGACATGGTGGGCGCGTTCATCGTCAGTGCTGACGTGGTTCCGGAGCTGCCAGCGCTGCTCGCTGACCGCACAGTCACGCTTCCGCTCGCGGTCACCGCGCCGAAAGGCCCGCACCAGTTGTCTGCGGTCCTGAAGCAGGTACCGGAACTTCCGGTTGATGTGAAGACAATCGAGGTTGCTGTTCCGGGGGCGGCTGACGAGTTTTTCGCGGACCTCGCTTCCGTGCTAACAGCGACGGACCACGATGTCTTCGTTGAGGTGCCGCGTGACGACCGGCGTCAGCCAATACTCGAGATGCTCGCGCGGACGCCCTACAAGGCGAAGTTCCGCACCGGCGGTGTCAGAGCTGACATGCATCCAGACGAAGCGGAACTCGCGCTGGCAATTACGGCGGTCGTGGGAGCTGGCCTGCCGTTCAAGGCCACCGCTGGCCTGCATCACGCTGTTCGTAATACCGCGCCAGCCACCGGCTTCGAGCAGCACGGTTTCCTCAACGTCATGCTGGCGGTTGACGCTGCGCTGCGGGGCAAGACGGTCAGCGAAGTGGCGTCAGAACTCGCACTGCGTGACGAACACGCCATCGCTGCGCGCATCACCGAACTCGATGACACCCGCGTGCAAGCGATCCGCGCAACATTCGCTGGCTTCGGAACATGCAGCATCGCAGAACCACTCGCCGATCTGATCGCACTTGGACTTGTACCCGCTCGCCTTCTGCGCCAAGAAAGCCAGGAAACCCGCGTATGACCCGCATCGACATTCCCGCTGATTCCCTGTTCGGGGTCGAGAACCTGCCGTACGGTGTGTTCGCGACCAGGGATAACACCCTCCCGCGCGTCGGCGTGCGCGTTGCTGACTACGTCGTCGACCTGGCTGCTGGTCTCGGTGACGACGTATTCGCACAGCCGTCGCTGAACCCCTTCATGGCGCAAGGCGCAACGTCATGGGACAAGACGCGCGCCCGAATCAGAGAGCTCGTGACGGGAGACCTCGCCGAGGGCACTGTGTTCGCAATCGGCGATGTGACCATGCATCTGCCCATCGAGGTGGCTGACTACGTCGATTTTTATGCCTCCGAACACCACGCGTCCAACCTCGGACGGCTTTTCCGGCCTGAATCGGATCCCTTGCTGCCGAATTGGAAACACCTGCCCGTGGGCTATCACGGGCGATCGTCGACCGTCGTGGTGTCTGGCACTGACATTATTCGGCCCAACGGCCAGCGCAAAGGCCCGAACGACCCGGCCCCGGTGTTCGGCCCCACGGTCCGTCTCGATGTCGAAGCGGAACTTGGCTTCATCGTCGGAGTCGGCTCACGCATGGGGGAGGCGATCGCCCCGGACGAGTTCGCCCAGCACTGCTTCGGCGCAGTGATCCTCAACGACTGGTCAGCTCGCGACATCCAGGCGTGGGAGTACGTGCCGCTCGGCCCGAACTTGGGTAAGAGCTTCGCTACGTCGATCTCGGCGTGGGTTGTGCCGCTAGCGGCACTCGAGGATGCGCGCGTGCCCACTCCGGTCCAGGACCCTGAACCGCTGCCGTACTTGCGCGGCGAAGAGGCGTGGGGTCTGGACATCCAACTCGAGATCGAATGGAACGGTCAGGCCGTGTCGCACCCACCATACGCGCCGATGTACTGGTCACCGGCGCAAATGCTCGCGCACACGACCGTCAATGGGGCCGCCACGCGCACCGGTGACTTGTTCGGTTCCGGCACTATCTCGGGCCCTGAGCGCGACCAGTGCGGGGCTTTCATCGAGTTGACGTGCGGTGGAAAAGAACCTGTCACCGTCAACGGTGAAAAACGCACGTTTCTCGAAGACGGCGACGAGATCATCATTACTGCGACTGCACCAGGGCCCGGGGGCGCGCGCATCGGATTCGGCGAAGTCGCGGGCCGGGTCGTGCCAGCAAGAAAAGGCTAGGCACGGGTATCGCGTATCCCCGCAACGGGTATCCGATCTCCAAGTACCGTGACAGCATGTCGCGGTAGTGCGACGCGCACACGATCGGCTCAGGAGGCATCATGCCCGATAGCGACCGCTGGATTCCGCCGAAGCGCCTCGTCGGCGCGGTGAACAAGGCACGAACTGCACTGCAGCACATCACGCAGCGGATGGTGCCCGCACCCGTCACCCTGCTGGAAATGGCAACCGGCGGCTGGGTCGCGCAAGCATTGTATGTGGCAGCGAAGTATGAGCTGGCTGAAGCTGTAGCGGAGGAGCCGCGGACAGCGAAGCAGGTTGCGCGGCTAGTCGGGACGAACCCGGATGCGACGTATCGGCTCATGCGGGCGCTGGCCACGTACGGAGTCTTCTCCGAGGACAAAGAGGGACGTTTCAGCATCGGGCCAACGGGAGATCCCTTACGTAAGGACTCCCCAGACACTGTTTGCGGTCTCATTCTGATGTTCGGCCATCCCGTGCACTGGGAACACTGGAGCAATCTCGGGTACTCCGTAGAAACGGGAAAGCCTGCTCTCGAGAAGCTTCGCGGCATGCCGCTGTTCGAATTCACGGAGAAGAACCCCGAGTTCGGTGCCATCTTCAACGACGCCATGACATCCACATCCAAAATGGCCACACTGCCGGTGCTCGCGGGCTACGACTTCACACAATTCGATCGCATAGTGGACATCGGTGGGGGGCACGGCCAGCTGCTCGCCGGAATCCTGCAGCGCGCACCGAAAAGCCGCGGGGTCCTTTTCGACCTCGAAGCCGTCGTAGCGGGCGCGGACCAGGTACTTGGTGACGCTGGCGTCGCCGACCGCTGCACCGTGGTGGCAGGCTCATTTTTCGAGTCCGTACCCGAAAACGGTGACGCCTACGTCCTGAAGAACATCGTGCACGACTGGGACGACGAAACCGCAGCGCGCATACTGCGCAACGTATGCAACGCCATGCACCGGGACAGCAAGGTTCTGCTCGTGGAGACTGTTGTGCCCGAGGGAAACTCGCCGCACTTCAGTAAATGGCTGGACCTGGAGATGCTTGTGCAAGCAACCGGACGGGAACGCACCGAGCGGGAATACGACGAGCTGTTCAGCGAAGCCGGGCTCGCACTTACCCGCGTAGTCGCGACGGTGGGCCCCGCGTCAATCGTTGAAGCAGTGCGGGGCTAAACCAGCTACTCCGGAACTTTTACCGCCAACACCGGAACAGGCGCTTCGAGCAGTACTCGCTGTCCGACGTTGCCAAGCGTCGCTTTGCCGACGGGGCTGCGGCGCCTAACACCGAGTACGAGCTTAGTGACATCTGGCGCCTTGCCGACCTCCTCAAGTATCACGGTCGCGTGGTCGCGATCAGCGGGGTCGTTGCGCGTTATCGTGCGGGTCGAAACGCCCGGACCGACCGACGACACATCAACACTTCTGCTAGTCAAATTCAGGACAATGAGCGGGGCTTGCGATTCCCGCGCCTCACGAATCGCCGTCGACAGCGCGTACACGCCCTCGTCGGTATCAGTAACTACAACCATTATCGCCATCTCGAACCTGCCTTGTCGCGGATTCAGGAGCAGGACTAACGATACCCAAGCGTCCTGGCGGGCATGTGACTGGGAACATATCTGGGCCTGTCCGGTGGGGTGGTTCGCCGCCATTCGTGCCATGGGCCCGTCGAATTACCTTCTTCGCTATGGACTAGCTGGTGGGTACGGTGGAGGAGTGTCCCTACTAGCTCAGCCGCACGGCGAGCTCGCGCCGGTCAGCCCCGATTGTGAGCTGTACATCGGGGGGTTCTGGGGCCAGCCCGTTAACACGGTCACGAGTCTGGCGCTGGTGTTCGCGGGTGTCTTCATCCTTATGCGCTGGGCGTCACGGCAGGAGCGGGGACACTTCACCTACGGGGTGCTCGCCGTCGCCACGGGCGTCGGTTCCTTCATCGAACATGGGCCTTCACCCTGGTGGGGCGGGATTGCGCATGACGCGCCGCTCATCGCGCTACTGGCATTCGTCGCGGTGGATGCCGCGTCAGACCTGCGGCGCCGCGAACTCTCGTGGGCGTGGTGGGTGCTGCCGTCGCTCGTCGTGCTAGTGGTGAGTGAGGTCAGCGAACCTGCGCGGATTGCCGCGCAAACGGCTATCAGCGCGGTGGCCATCGGCTTGTCACTGTGGCGCAGTGTAAAGCGGCCTGCAGCACGGCGAACCATACTCATCGCGGCCCTCGTGCTGGGTGCGGGAGCGCTTATTGGCACACTGTCGCGGACTGGAATGCCGCTGTGTAATCCGGAGTCGTGGTTCCAGGGCCATGGCGTGTGGCACGTGCTAGCGGCAATAGCGATATGGCGGCTCACGAGGGTGATCGGGACACGGCCTGCCCAGCGCCCGAGCGTCACGCCAGCGAGACGGACGTGAGTGCCGCCGCGACGACAAGGCTTGTATTGATTCCATTGTGCACCAGAATCGCTGGCCACAGACTGCCCGTGTGCACCCGGATCCAGCCGAGAACGGCACCCGTAACAGCTGTGTACAGGATCGCGCGAGGTTCGACAGTAAGCGTAAAGGAGGGATCCATCTGAATGCCGTGCGCCAGCCCGAACAGGACGGTGGTAATCGCTACCGCCCACACGGGACCGGGACCCCAACGGTTGTCGCGTTGCGGCAGCGCCGCCACAATGAGTCCGAACAGGACGCCCCGGAACAGCAATTCTTCATCGAGCCCCGGCACGATTGCCTGGAAGAGGAACGTTTCGGTCGTCACTGGGATATGCGCGACTGGGCCTGCAACAAGTTGGACGCCCAGCGCGCCGAGCGTGATTGATAGGACAGGAAACCACCAGTGCGGCGCCGGTCGCGTAAAGCCAGCACGGTCCCACAACTGGGGCCACAGGCTCACGAGCAGCAACAACAGGGCGAAGAGGAGGAGTTTGTTCTGCCAGTTCCACATGAGGTGCGCGAACACTCCAATGCGCGGCAGGTGCAGAACAATAATGCTCACGAGGTAGATGAGGCCAGCCACGCCCAGCAAGCGGACGCCACCCGGATCCAGCGTGCGCTGCCCGCGTGCCCGCGCGGTGAGCCACATCGCCGGTGCGAAGATCAGCGCAGCGAGAAGAACATGCAGGACGCCGGTAGCTGTCGCAGCTGCCAGCGTGCTCGCCATCTGTCACCTGCCTGCGAATCGTGCGAGAATCGTCAAGATCGAAAAGAAATGTCCCAAGAGTACGCTGTGCACAGCCGCTGAGGCGGGAGGTCGGCGATGGCCAGGCTGCTTTACTCCGCGACAATGTCGCTCGACGGATACATCGCTGGGCCGGACGGAGACATGTCGTGGCTGGCGCCGTACCTTGGGCCGAACCCGATTATCGACAATCTGATTAACGATGTCGGGGCGCTTCTCGTTGGGCGGCGCACCTTCGGCGGCGATGATCCGTACAAAGGCACCAAGGGCGAGGGCGAGGCTTTCGGCGGCGGATGGAGCGGATCGCAGTTCGTGGTCACACACCGGCCGCCGCCGAGTTCCCCACCAGGCACGGTGTTCATGAACGACCTGGCTGAGGCGATTGCGGCGTCCCGGCGCGCCGCGGGTGAGAAGTACGTGAATGTGCTGGGTGCGTCGATCGCGCGTCAATGTTTGCAGTGCGGAGAACTTGACGAGGTGCTGGTGTGCATCGCGCCCGTACTCCTTGGCGACGGGGTCCGGTTGCTCGACCTCACCGGTGGTACGAACGTGCGGCTCGAGCGGACCGATGTGTCCCTCGCGGCGCACGCGACGAACGTATGGTTCCGCATCGTCCGTAATTGAGCAAAACCGGATACATCGCCCTCGGCTCAGGAGGAAGATACTTCCTGACACCTTCTGATGAATTGAGGCGCCATGAGGTCCATCCGCCGCGCAGCCATCACCCTGTCAGCTCTCGCGCTCGTCGTCAGTGGATGCGCAGCGCAGGACACCGATGAACCGGAGGCACCGGAAACCATCGCAACCGCAGATCCCGCCACCCCAACGGAAACGGAAGCACCGGACGAAACCGTCGAGCTGCCCGACGATATTGGCGCCGCATTGACCCCCGTCATCGAATCCACGATGGACGACATGCTGACGCCCGGGGCTGTCGTGCTCGTCCGCGGGCCCGGCACCGAATGGATCGAGGCGTTCGGCACGAGAGTAGCTGGCGAAGATGACCCGGTGACGGTGGACGATCATTTCCGGATCGGCTCGAACACGAAAACCATGACCGGAACAGTGGTGCTCCAGCTCGTCGACGAAGGGGAGATTGGTCTGGATGATCCCGTCTCGGATTACCGGGACGATGTGCCGAACGGCGAAAACATCACCATTCGCCAGATCCTCGACATGCGCAGCGGGCTTTACAGCTACAGCGAACTCGAGTCCTTCAATCAGACGCTAGATGACGATCCTGCCCGGGTCTGGGACCCGGAGGAACTCCTCGCCCTGGGACTCGCTGAAGACCCCTATTTCCCACCAGGAGAGGGCTACCACTACTCCAATACGAATACCGTGCTCGCTGGTCTTATCGTCGAGCAAATAACGGAGCAGCCACTCGAGGAAGTACTCGAGGAACGAATCTTCAGCGAACTCGATCTCGCGGATACGCGGTTCCCTGCGATAACCGACGTGTCCATCCCGGACCCACATCCGCGCGGCTACCTTTTCGGCACTAACGTGTCGACGCTTGAATCCCCAAGGCTCACTGACGACGAGATCGCTGCGGCTCAGGCGGGGGAGTTGCTGCCTAACGACGTCACCGACATGAACCCGTCGTGGGGCTGGGCAGCTGGCGCGGGCATCTCGACCGCCCAGGACCTCGCAGACTACGTGGAGGCGCTCGTTGGAAGTGACACCTTTCTGACGCCTGGGCTGCAGTCGGAGCGGCTCGCCAGTATAGAGCCAGTCGACCCGGACAATCCGGCCAGCCCGGGCTACGGACTGGCTCTGGCGCAGTTCAGCCACATGCTCGGACACGATGGCTCGCTGCCGGGATTCCAGTCGTTCATGGGCTACGACCCCGATAACCAGATCACCCTCATCGTCCTGTGCAATCTGCAGGATGGGCCCGAAGGGCAGGGCGGCACCGCCAACGAGCTCGCGAGGGCCATCATGGGTGAGCTCTACCCCGCCCGCTAGGCGCTCGGCCCGCCAATCCATCTGCGGAGGTCAACAGAAACGGGCCCAAATCGGACGTTTTCGTTGACCTTCATAGATGGATTGCATAGGCGGGAGGCCGCAGCGATGATATTCCGGCTCGCTGCGGGTCAGTACGGGTGAACTGATCCAATCCTGTACGGAGGCGACACATGGGAACCCCAAAACTCGACAGCATGCTCCTTGCCAGCAGCGATCCGGAGCGTCTGCGCGACTTCTATTCGAAAGCATTCGGCGTGTCCGCGGAGGTGTCCGCCGGACGGCGGGTATCAAGTACTCGACTTCGGCGGCTTCTACGTACTGATCGACTCCCGCGACGACGTCGGCACGAAGAACCCGGAGCCGGGACGCATGATTATCAACTTCGATGTGGATGACGCACGCGCTGTGGCAGACCAGTTGACGGCGGCGGGTGCCGAATGGCTCTCCGAACTAGAGGATCGCGACGGCAGCTTCTTTGCCACCGCGATCGACCCGGACGGCAACTATGTGCAAATTATCCAGTTGAGTGAGGCCGCCAGAGCCGAGATGAGCGGCTGATGTGCCCGATTTTCGGCTAATCTTGGCGACGTGCGGGCAGCATCAGCGGATTACTCAGCATCATCCCAGCGACGCAGTCAGGGCCGGAAACTAACATTCGCCGCTGCGCTGCTGCTCACGCTGGCGATCCTCCTTTCCCTGTTCAGCTACTTCAACCTGTGGAACATGATCGGGCCGCGGAGTTTCCCGGAAGTGGAAACCGCGCAGCTCGATGAACGGCAGACGGCGGTAATTGATGTGCTGCGCGCCGAATTCGATGCCAATCCGCCGGGGGAGAAGTATTCGGAAGGCAGTGACGAAGCGTGGTGTGCGAACTTCGTGAGCTGGGTGATGCGTGAGGCCGGGATGCCATTCACAAACCCGAACTCTGGGTCGTGGCGCATCCCGGGCGTGTACACGCTGGAAGAATACTTCCGCGCTGAAGGGCGCTTCCGGGCCAGCGATTCCGGGTACGCCCCGAAGCCCGGCGACGTGGTGCTGTACTCGAACCGCAGCAAGTTCACGCAGCACACCGCGATCGTCGTCCGCAATGACGACGGCAAGCTCACGACGGTGGGCGGCAACGAGTTCTTCTATGGAACGGTCGCGGCGCGGAACGTGAACACCGCCCACTCCGGAATTGTCGGCTACGGCGTTCTGTAGGGCCTGGGTTACCCACGAGCCTTCCGGGCTTCGAGGATGAGCGGGATTTGCAGCGGCAAACGTGCCACCACGCCAGCCTTGCCAGCAGCAGGGATCTGGTCGTTGCGCAACCAGTCGACCGCCATCTGGACATTTGCGGGAAACACTGCGATAAAGAGCAGCATCGCCAGGGTGGCGCCGAGTCGGCGGGTCGCCGGGTTAACGAGTGACACGCCGATCGCAAGCTCGGCAGCCCCTGAGGCGTACGTGTAGGTCCGGACATCGCCCGGCAGGTACCTCGGCACGATCGCGTCAAAGAACCGGGGAACCACAAAATGAAGGCTGCCCGCGACGATGAGTAGACCAGCGAGCCGCAGAGCGGCCGCGCGGCTGCGGTGAGGGTGCGTCATGGCATCCACAATGCCACGCGCTGATTCGCTCCTGTGAGTGCACTTCCGCAAGGTACGTTGGTGTCACAAACCGGACATGCGGGAGGTGCTGTGTTCGACCAAGTGCTCGACCTGCCGTTGCACCCGCTGATCGTGCATGCGGCCGTCTTCCTGATACCCCTTGCCGGTCTGCTTGGCGTGCTCTTCGTTATCCCTAAAACTCGGGCGTGGGCGCGGCTGCCGATGCTGATCGTCGCGCTTGCCGGAGCGGCCGTCGCGCACGTGTCGCGCGAAAGTGGGCAGGCCCTGCTGGTCGCCATCAGCGCGACTGCGTCCCCGGAGGAAATGGCCGCCGCAGTTGCGCATGAGGAACACGGTGACCGGCTGTTTTACTACTCGCTCGCGTACGCGGTTGTCGCGGTGCTCGCGTACCTCCTGTCGATACCTGGGAGGTCAGTGTTCCGGGGGATACTTGCGATCGTTGTGTCGGTGGTGCTCGTTGCGGGCGCGGGTGCGCTCATGTGGCAGACGGTGATCGCCGGGCACAGTGGCGCGGTGGCGGTGTGGAATCCGGACGGCAGCATCGACTACAGCCGCCCCTAGCCGCCCGGGTAATGCTTATGGTTACATAAATTTGCCGATAGCGGTCCGTCCCATAAAGTGCATTCCCATGCCGAATCTGCAGCGCCGGACTCGAGAGACCAGCGCAGTCGACCGCACCACCGTGGTGCTTGGGCTAGCGCTGGGAATCGCGGGCATCGCATTCGTCGGCATCGAGTATCGATCTGTGCTCGCCCAATGGTCCGGTAATCCGCTGTGGTGGCTCGTACCCGCGGTGCTCGTCGTACCCGGAATGTACTGCGGCATGATCGCTGCGGCGCTGTGGCGATCAGCGCGCGGTGTACGGACCATCTGCGCGGTGTACCCACTGTGCTTCGTTCCCGTTGCGCTCACCATTCCACTGGCCTTCCCGTACCGCGACCTCCCGCCCATGCATAACCCGTGGCCACTGCTGGTGGGTTCGGGGACGATCATCGCGGCGTCGTTCGTCCTCCCCATGCGTTCCGTCCTCGTGCTCGCACTGTTTTATTCGGGGATCCATTCCGTTGCGACGTACTGGGCCCAGTTCGACATGACCTACGCCTGGGCGCTGCGCGAAGGGGTCTCGATCGCGATGATCGGCGTCATCTTCGCGGCTGTCGTGCGCAGCGTCCAGAACAATGCACGCAACATCGATGAGGCGATGCGCGCCCTGCGGGAAGCGGCACTCAAACGCGCGCGAACAGCTGCGATCTGGCAAGAACGGGAACGTGTCGACGCGCTCGTCCACGACACCGTGGTATCGACGTTCGTTTCCGCCTGCAGTCGCGCACCGCTCGAGTCGGTCCGCGAATCAGCCAGGCATAGCCGCGACACGCTCGACAGGCTCGCTGACGTCGACGATGTGGACCGCTCGGTTGACGCTCGGGAGTTCTCCGCACGACTGCGGCAGGTTGTCACCGATATCAGTGACGACATCACTGCTGACTTTCACATTCCAGCGCCGATGGTGAAGTACCCGATCGACGTAGCGCGCATGTTTCAGGAAGTCATCGCGGAAGCGGCGCGCAACAGCCTCCGGCACGCAGGCCCCGGCGCCCAGTGCGCGCTGCAGGCAGAGTTGCTGCCGGAACGCGTCGAAGTGCGGCTTTCCGATGCGGGGACGGGCTTCGACCCCGACTCGGTACCACCGCTGCGGCTGGGCATCAACACCGGGATGAGGGGCCGAGTCGCGCACGTGGCGGGGGCGTCAATCGCGATCGACAGCGAGATCGGCCGCGGCACCACCGTGACGGTGAGGTGGCAGCATGCCTGACAGACTCGCACCGCCGCCACCCGCTGATACGACCACCCTTGCGGGGCTGCGGACAGGAGGTGCAATCGCGATCGCAGCGGCGTGGACTTTGACCGAAGCGCTGCGCGCCGCAGTCACAGGTGCAGCGATTCGGCAGCCAGGCTGGTGGGCGCTGTCCTTCGCGCTCATTGTCATTGCTTCGGGACTGCTCTTGCGGGCAAAGTCTGATCCCGTTCCGCTGCGTGCGTCATGGCTGATAGCGCTGCTGCCGACGCTCGCTGCGCTCGCGAACGTCATGATGCTCGGTGACCCTGGGGGATTCGGCTTGTACGCGGCCTGGACCTGGCCGACCGGAACTATCATCATGTGCTTCCTCGTCCTGCGGGGCAGGCCGATACTGGCGTGGCTCGGTGAATTCCTTCTCTGCCTGGTCATGTTGTGGTGGTGGTACCGCGCACCTGCTGAAACACTTGTCACCGAGGCGTGGCGCGAAGGCTGGTGGAACATCAGCTTCCTTGGCACCTGCACGGTGCTCGGGCTTGCGATGCGGTATCAAGTCAACGTCATCAACGAACTCCGCGAAACCACAGCGTCAGTGGGCGTCGATCAAGCCCTCGCGGAAGCTCGCACGGCTGAACGCGATCGGCAACTCGTGTATCTCAATGCGACGGCGCGGCCGCTGCTCGACAAAATCATCGAAGCCGAAACGCTCAGCGACGCTGATATCACCGAAATCGCGCTCGCCGAAGCGCAACTGCGTGATCGAATCCGCGCCCGCGGTCTCGCCTCTGAAAGTCTGCTCGAGGCCGCTCGTGAAGCGCGCGCCCGGGGCGCGACGGTCGTGCTGCTTGACGATGGCGGGCTAGATGGGCTCAGTGACGCGGAACGTGACGCGGCGAAAACGCGTATCGCGAACGCTCTGCATGCGGAACTCGACCACGCGACAGCCGACACCACGGTCACGGCAAGGATTCTGCCGCCGGGGCGCCCGGCACTGGCGACGGTGCTGAGACTGTCGGCGAGCGGGGTGCGGCGTCATGAGATCCCGGCCGACAGCCGTCGGTCTGCCCGTATGCCAGAGACGTCAGCCCCGGACCGCCACCCCTAGTACCCTGATCGAGCACCGTGTACAGACACACCATTTTGTGCAGCAATTTGTACTGATTGCACATGGACGTCGACCCGCTATCTATGGGGGAGCCCCGTAACTGCCACCCCGGTGAAACGCGTACAACGCAGAGGCATACAGTCAGATGATCAAGGTTGATTCTCGAGGAGTAGCAATGAGGCGGAGAATCGCGGTAATTGCCGCATCAGCAGCGATGATGGCCGGTGCAGGAGTCGTTGCGGCGCCCGCAGCTTCAGCACACACCGGGATCGGATTTCACGTTTACAACACGCAGCAAGAATGCGTGCAGGGCCTGATCGATCATGTCCGCGCAGGGCAGTGGCGCGTGAACTGTATCGGGTTCCTCAACACGCCATACATCTTGTTCCACTACTGATGCGCTGAGTTCGTCCGGTGCGGCCTTGCTGTTGCACCGGGGTGCAGATCTGTGCGTTTTGGGTGCCGATAGAATATTGCGGTGTCCGAACCAAAACTCGAAATTCAGATGCTGCACGACAGGGTGATGGTTCGGGGGCTGCCCGAATCCGGCGAGCGGCGCAGCGGTGGGGGCATCCTCATCCCCGCGACAGCTCAAGTTGCAAAGCGCCTGACGTGGGGCGAAGTGTGCGGAGTGGGCACGCATGTCCGATCCGTCAATGTCGGTGACAAGGTGCTCTTCAGCGCGGATGACCAATTTGAGGTCGAGATCCAGACGCAGGCGTATTACGTGATCAGGGAACGCGATCTGCATGCCGTCGCGAGTGAACGCACCGACCACGGCACTGGCCTCTACCTGTAGCGGCACGGTGGCTAACCGCGGATCCGCTAGGCGCGTCCCGCCCGTCGGCGTACACACGATCGACACCGGAACATGCGAACTTGTCCAGGATGGCGATCGCTGGACCGTGCTGATTAATGGTGTGCCCAGTTCGAGCATCAATCTTGCGAATCCCCATCAGCTCGATTTCGGCTACATGCGCTGGATCGCAGCACTCGCCGAGACACGCTGGAGCACACCCGAGCCGCTGAAGATGCTGCATCTCGGCGCGGGGGCGTGTACGCTGCCGCGCTATCTTGCTGCGACGTTCCCGGCCTCGCGCCACGTGGCAGTCGAGGTTGACGCACGGCTCGCGACGCTGGTGCGCGAGTGGTTTGATCTGCCGAAAGCGCCACTACTGCGTATCCGGGCAGGGGAGGCGCGGCAAGTTGCCGAGGAGTTGCATCCCGCGAGCCGGGATCTGGTTGTGCGGGACGTGTTCGCTGGCGATGCGACCCCCTACGCGCTGACAACTGTAGAGTTTGCCGCCCACGTCAAGCGAATACTCAAGCCGGGTGGAGTGTTCGCCGTGAACTCGGGCAGCCTCGATGACCCCCGAGGCTGGCGGGACGAGATCGCAACATTAGGCGGCTCATTCGCGACGCTTGCGGTTGTCGGTGAAGCCGCGGTTCTGCGCGGTCGGCGTCAGGGGAACGTCGTGGTCGCGGTCAGTGACAGTCCGCTGCCATCGCAGGAGTTCGCACGGCGGATCCACAAGTCACCCGTGCCGATGACCGTGCTGTTCGGGGATGAGGCGCGCGCGCTGGGCTCGTTCGCGCGACACGACCGTCCGTAGCGCCTACCGTCGAACCATGCTGCTTTCTACGGTGGTTGCTGCGTCTCACGCGGTCGCCGCAACGCGCTCTCGCCGGTCGAAGATTGGTGTGCTCAGCGAACTGCTCAGTGCGGCGGAGCCGGGTGAGGTGGAAATAGTGGTTGCCTGGCTTGCGGGGGAGCTCACTGCTGGCCGGATTGGCGTTGGGTGGCGCGCACTCGCGGATGCTCGCACCGAGCCAGCTGCAACGCCGACGCTGACTATCTCCGGTGTGGATCAGGCTCTTGCCGGTGTGGCGGCGGAAGCAGGCAGCGGTTCTGTGGCTCGCCGTCGCGAACTGCTTACGGAGCTGTTCAGTGCCGCAACCGTAGCGGAGCAAGAGTTTTTGGTGCAGTTGATCTCCGGCGAGCTGCGCCAAGGCGCGCTGGAAGGCGTCATGACGGAAGCGATAGCTGCCGCAGCCGACGTTCCGCACGACGCGGTCCGCAGAGCCTTCATGTTGTCGGGACGGCTGCCCGTTACCGCCGCCGCAGCGCTGCGCGACGGGCAATCGGGTCTCGAAGCGATGCGTCTCGAAGTTGGCCGGCCGGTGCGTCCGATGCTGGCATCGCCGGCGAAATCACTGGAAGGCGCACTGCGCGACCTCGGCCAGCACATTGTGGTCGAATACAAATTCGACGGCGCACGGATCCAGGTGCACCGCGACGGCCGGGACGTGCGGATCTTCACGCGGAGCTTGCGTGACGTCACTTCGGGCGTGCCCGAACTAGTCTCGCTAGTGCGCGAGTTACCATGCCGCAGCGTGGTTCTCGATGGTGAAACACTCGCGCTGAACGACGATGGCCGACCACGGCCATTCCAGGAGACCATGAGCAGATTCGGCGCCGACGCCAGCGAACTCCTGCTGCAGCCGTTCTTTTTTGATTGCCTGCATGTCGACGGTGCCGATCTGCTCGACCTTTCACTTGAGGAACGCCTCGGTGCGCTGGAACACGTCGCGCCGCAACACCGCATCCCCGGTGTTACCAGGCCTGAGGCCGGGGAAGCCCACGCGCTGCTTGAGTCCTCGCTCGGTGCTGGACATGAAGGCGTCATGGTGAAGGCACTGGACTCGCCGTACGCTGCTGGACGGCGCGGCAGCGCGTGGATGAAAGTGAAGCCAGTGCATACGCTGGACCTGATTGTGCTTGGCGCGGAATGGGGCTACGGACGGCGCACAGGGTACTTGTCGAACCTGCATCTGGGAGCGCGGGACCCCAACGGTGGTGCGCCGATCATGCTGGGGAAGACATTCAAAGGGCTCACCGACGCGCTGCTGCAATGGCAGACAAGTGAGTTCCCGCGTCACGAGCGGGCCCGGGATGAACGCGCTGTGTACCTGCGTCCGGAAATTGTTGTCGAAATCGCCTTCGACGGTGTACAAGTCAGCAGAGTCTACCCAGGCGGTGTAACCCTGCGTTTCGCGCGTGTGCTGCGATACCGGCCCGACAAAACCGCAGCCGAAGCGGACACCATCGACGCCGTGCGGGCACTTTTGCCAGCCGGTGCGGCGTAACCGATGAATTCCGGCTGCAAGTCCGGTCAGCTCCACAAGTACAGCGCGGCAAAGCTGACGGCCCGGGCTGGCCCCACACTGATGCTGTTCCGGATGTTTAGCACTCTGCTAAACCATGTGCGGCGAACCTTGTTTGCTCGCAGCCCGAAGGAACTGGGTGTGACTGCTCGCGC
Organism: Hoyosella sp. YIM 151337; assembly: GCF_026041215.1. Taxonomy (GTDB): domain Bacteria; phylum Actinomycetota; class Actinomycetes; order Mycobacteriales; family Mycobacteriaceae; genus Hoyosella. The sequence continues at coordinate 160,029 of NZ_JAPEIQ010000026.1, read as the reverse complement.
AGTCGGCGCAAATGGGCGCGTGGTCAGCTGAAGTTACGTCGCGATCGGTCTCATGAGCGATGTAACTCAGTCCGCACGTGCCGCATTCAACTCGAACTTCCCACGGGTCCTTCACCTCGTCACGGGGATCGTGGGGCCGCGCGATAGCGGCCGAAGGCTGTCCGGACCGAGTGCGGAGGGCGGCGTAAACTCCACCCGCCAGCAGGAAGGTGACAATCGAGCTCCAGGTGGCTGCCCAGGGCACGCCGGATTCGATCATGGCTATACCGGTGACAGCGGAACCACCCCACGCGGCGAGTCCAGGCGACCAGAGCGCACGTACCCGGCCGGGCCGGAATTCGACCGACTCCGGGGCGATGCCCTGGCGCCGGTCCAAGGCAATGTGAACCAGCGTGATGGCCACCCAGCCGGTTACGAGGGCGCCCTGCCACGCCAGCGCGACGAGCAAATACTCAAGAACGGGCGTCAGCATCAGCGCATAAATAATGGCGCCCGCAATCGTGGTCCACAGCCAGCGGGGAAGGTGCAGATGCAGGGCCCGTGCGGAGAAGGCTTCGAGGTTGCTCGAAGCGAGATAGTAGTTCGCGGTGTTGATCCGGGTCTGCGAAACCCACACGAGGATCACACCAAAAAGGCCCATCAGGCCGACGATTCCCACTGCGACGCCGCCCTCAGTGCTGTCACTGCCTGTCGCGTGGACCAGATAGATCCCGATCACGCCGTTAGCACCGAATGCGAGCAAGTAGTAGACCCAGCCGAAGGTGACAATGGCGTGGTAGCGGGCATCTTCAGGTCTTGCCAGCCGGGCGAAGTCCATTGTGTACATCATGAGGACGAACACGCCCATGTAGGCGCTGAAGCAGGCCAGCCAGGCGGGTCCCCCCGCGCTGATTGCCACTTCACCAGCGTGAGAGTTCGAGAACAAACCCTCGGGGATACCGTTCGCTGCCGTGGCCCACACGACCGCGGCGATCAAGCCAGTCCAGTAGATGGGCAACAGAACCCCATTGAGTTTGTCGAGCCAGCGGCGCACGCCCCCAATGACGAGTGGCACTGAGTACAGTACGACGACGAGATACCAGAGCGAGAGGTTGCCGCCGAAGTACGCGTGCAGCGCGACACCGATGATGCTGCCCTCGAAGACGGCGTAGTAGATCGCGGTGGCTGCGAAAACCAGTGTTGCGAGGGTGGCGCCCGCGCGCCCGAGCACAGCGCGGGAAAACAGCGCCACCGTCAGCCCTGTCCGCGCCGCGAAGCGTGAGATCACCGCGTTGATGCTGCCGTACACCGCTACGGCTAAACCTAAGCCGATGAGCGCGTTAACAGTGCCGTACGCGGACGCGAGGCTCGCCGCGATGTAGAGAAAAAACATCGCGCTGACCAGTGAATACCACGCCATGGTCAGCGATGCTCGGTGCATGCGCCAGGTAGGTGGGGCGACGTGCAGTGAGTAGTCCTCTGTCGCGGCTGCGGCGAGTACGCGGGGGTCGTCGGTGGTGCTGGTGCGCAGTGTCTGAAGCTGCTGTGAAGTTTTCATAGGTCTCCGCCCATGGGGAATGAGGATCTGGTGAAGGCAGGTTTCACCGGCGTGTCTGGCTGTCGAGCAGCCAGACACGCTGGTTGGTTAGGGGGTCAGGCGGGCTGTGCCCAGTAGGCAGCGGCCCGTTTGGTAAGCAGTTCGCGGTACTGGCGGGTGGTGCTTTCGAAAAGCTGCCCGGTTCCCCAGTCGACGATGACGCCGTAGCGGCGGACCAGATCGAACATGTCGAGTTCGCCGTCGCGGTACCTGCGGGCGATGTCATGTGGGTCCGCATGCAACCAGGTGCTGCGCTCACCCGCGATCGTGGCCCGCAGGTCGGCAGTGGCAGCCAGATCGACTTCGTAAACGTCGAGTTCAGGATCCACGGCGACGATGACAACGCCATAGTCTTGTGCGGCGCGGGCGAGTGAGACGTAGCCATCGATCACGTCCTCAGCGACGGCCTGCGGGTCGCGCTTGAGCGGATCCCCATGCCCGCCACCACCTGCGGACGGCCGAGTAAACGAGTCACCCGGTTCGATGCCTACGTTGGAAAATGTCGCGCCGAGGAAGCGCTCGTCCGGTGTGCCTTTGTTGAGCCACACGCCATGGGGGATCGATGGCAGTCCGCCGTTGATGCCCCAGGTGACGGAGCGGGCGCGGTCGCAGCAGTACGACATCACCGTGCTCTCACAATCGGTCAGGATGCCACCTTTCTCGAGCCCACAGCCTCCGCGGAACTCCCCGGGACCACCCGAGTCGGTGACGATGGCGTGCCCGCTGGTGAGGACAGGCGAGAGTCGTTCCTGCCCCTCGACCGGCTGGACCGCGAGGCCGGGGCCGAAAACTGGTGCGGTAGCACCAGATCCGTCTTTGCTGGCCCGCCCGCCCCAGCCGCCGGCCATCCAGTCGTACCACATGAAGTACGGCCGCTCCTTGGTCCGGCCGTCCTTGCCGCCCACGAGGAGGTACTCAAGGTTGAACGCGCATGCCATCGCCCGTTCCGGAATGACCTGCGACCAGATCTCGAAGAGCGCGTTCATGAGCTTCTCGTATGGGCCAGAACAGAATCCGGTAACCGCAGTGGGCCACGAAGCGTTGACGACTGTGCCTTCAGGGCCGATATCGGCGTGGACCACGCGATAGAGGCCAGAGTTCAGCGGCACGTCAGGGAAGAAGGTCTTCGTGCCTGCATACAGCGCCGAATGCGTTGTGCCGTAACCAGAGTTGAGGAAAGTTGCGACAGCGGGCGCACTGCCGGTGAGGTCGTAGTGGATGCCGTCATCGTCGATCCGCATCTTCACCGAGATGGGGATGAGGCCCTCGGGCTTGCTGGGATCGGAATCGAGGTAGTCGACGGTGTGCCACTCACCCTGCGGGAGTTCGGTGAGCTTGTGCCGCACCATGCGCTCGACGTAGTCCTGTGCGCCGCCCATTGCTGCGACGACCGTATCTTTGCCGTACCGGTCGACGAGCCGCAGTATTTCACGCTCGCACACCGCGGTGGCTTCGGCTTGCGCGTTGAGGTCACCCATGCAGCTGTACGGGGAGCGCGTGTTCGAGACGAGCAGCTGCGCGACGTCGCGTAATTGCTTGCCGCGGTGCCAGAGCCGGACGGGAGTGATCCGGAGCCCCTCGCTGAAGTGCTCCTTCGCGTTGACGTCGAACGAGCCGGGCACGTTGCCGCCGACATCGGCCCAGTGGCCTTTGTTTTGCGCGAATCCAATAATCTCGTTGCCCACGAAGATCGGGCGAATGAAGCTGACGTCGTTGAAATGCGTTCCGCCGCGGTAGGGATCGTTGATGGCGAAGACGTCCCCCGGATTGATGTCGTTGCCGAATTCCTCGATTACTGCCTTGCACTGGAAGTGCAGCGTGCCGACGTGCACGGCGATGTCAGCGCTGCCCTGCATCACCGTGTTGCCTTCGGCGTCGCAGAGCGCGGATGAGAAGTCGCGGGCGTAGATGACGAACGAGTAGCAGGTGCGCATAATCTGCTCGCTCATCAAGTCGACGGCGGTGACGAAGGCGTTCTTAAGCACTTCGAACGTCACCGGGTCAAGCCCTGCGGGCGTCAGCGGCGTGGTCTTTTCGGGAAGTGTTGTCGTCATGATCAGGCCTCCGTCGTGAAATCGGCGGTCAGGTGAATGCGGATGTTGAGCCACTCGTCGATTTCCGCACGCGCCTCCGGCGGTACGACGGTTGTTGAGTCCAACTGGTCGATGACGGCCGGACCAGAAAGCTGGGTGCCCGCAGGCAGCGATGTCCGGTCGTAGATAGGGGTGTCGAGCCATTTGTGCCCGTCGAAGTAGACCTCGCGTGTTTCGCGTGGCGCGGGCGCGGGTGTCGCGGTCGCGTCGTGCGGCACGAATGTTGGCTTCGGCGTCACACCAATCGCGGTGAGCCCCAGCTGGTAGATCTGGACGGGCACTTCGTCACGCCGGAACGAATATTCGCGTTCGTGCTGTTCATGGAAGCGTTCGATCGCTTCCGCCAAACCGTCTGGGCCGCTTCCGCAGTTGACGGTGAGCGATCGCCATTGGCCCAGGTAGCGCATGGAAACGGTGCGCTGCAGCAGCGCGTCCTCGCCCTCCACGCCCTCATGCTGGAGCCGCGTTGTGGCCTCAGCTTCCAGCCCAGCGAATGCACTGTCGAACTCGTCGGGATCGGCTTCGTCGGCGACGGCGTCGAACATCGCGGACAGGTCGTGACGGATGTCAACGAGCAGACAGCCGAGCGCAGAGGTGACGCCCGGGTTTGCTGGCACGATCACTGTCGGGATGTTGAGTTCGCGGGCGACTTCCGCGCCGTGCAGGGCACCGGCACCGCCGAACGCGATCAGGGCGAACTCCCGCGGGTCGTAGCCGCGGCGGATCGAGATGAGACGTACCGCATCTGCCATGTTCGCGTTCGCGACCTGCAGAACTGCACTTGCGGCGTCATCAAGATCGAGGCTGAGGGGTTGTGCGACATACTCGAGCAGTGCCTTCTCAGCAAGTTCAGGTGCGAGCGTTTTGGCGCCGCCAGCTAGAGACGTTCCGAGACGGTTGAGGACGAGGTTGGCGTCCGAGTTCGTGGGGAGCGTACCGCCAGTGCCGTAACAGGCCGGCCCCGGATCAGCGCCCGCTGATTGCGGCCCGTTGCGGAGCGAACCTGCGTTGTCGATGTGCGCGATCGAGCCGCCACCGGCGCCGATCGTCAGGACCTCGATGGACGGGAAGATGATCGGGTATCCGTACTCGACCGACCATTCTTTGGTGACGCGCAATTCACCGCCGTGGACCATGGCGATATCGGTGCTGGTACCGCCCATGTCGAGGCCGATGGCGTTCGGGAAGCCGCACTGTGCAGCGACGTGACGAGCGGCTATCGCGCCCGCCGCGATTCCCGACGCAGCGAGTCGAACGGGATACCGCTCGACCATGCGGGGTGTCATCGATCCGCCACCGGAATGCAGCAGAAGGAGGTCCCCGCGGTAGCCGCCCGCCTGGAGTTCGTCGGCGAGGCGGTTGACGTACCCGCTGACCTTCGGTGCGAGGACGGCGTTCGCGACGGTGGTGTTGAAGCGGTCGTGCTCGAAGATCTCGGGGAGGATCTCAGCGCTGGTGGAGATCGCGACGCCGGGCAGTTCTTCCTCGAGGATCTCGCGCATCCGAATCTCGTGCGCGGGATTGACGTACGAGTTGATGAAGCACACGGCGACGGTTTGGGCGCCGCGCTTACGCAGTAGCGCTGCGACTCGGTGTGCTTCCACCTCGTCGAGAGGCGTGACGACATGACCTGCGTAGTCCATTCGTTCAGTGACTTCGAACCGGTCCCGGCGGCGGATATATGGTGGCGCAACGTCGTTGTATGCATCCCACAGATCATCCTTCGTCCCGTCGCGGATCTCGATGACGTCGCGGAATCCGGTTGTCGTTACCATCGCGGCAGGGCCGAAGTTGCGCGTGATGAGCGCATTGGTGGCGACGGTCGTGCCATGCGAGAACAGAGAGACGTCGGAGAGGTTCACACCGCTGCGCTGGACGCCGCGCAGGACTGCGCGCATCGGATCGTCTGGCGTGGACGGGACCTTTGTGACCCGGATATCTCTAGCGTCTTCGTCGAATACGCAGACATCTGTGAATGTGCCGCCGACGTCGACGGCTACTCGGTGCTTCGGCATGTGAGGGCCTCCTCAGGCTGCTCGGATGGGGCGAGGGGCACCGCGCCGGCTGCGGTATGCGGACGATAGTTGCATGGTGGCGTGTTCTATGTCACTGTCAGATTTACAGTCGAAGCCAATTAGTCTTGTTCAATTGAACAAATCGATTTGCTTGTCCGAAAAAGTGAGGTCGATGAGCGAGCGCACAACGCCACTGACACTGCGCCAGCTCATCGACGAGCCGAGTCTGCGACTCGGTGTGGTTCAGTCCGGCGGCGGATCAGAAGTGATCAGGTCGGCGCATTCCATCGAGATTGAAGATGCAGCACGCTGGCTGAGCCCGGGCTCACTGATGCTGACGACCGGACTGCGGTTCGCTGACAAGCCACATGACACACGGCCGCAGGAACGACTCATTACCGAACTCCAGGATGCCGGTGTCGTCGCCCTGCTTTTCGGGATCGGTGTGCACTTCGCGGAGGTCCCGCAGGGACTCCGGGACGCGGCACGGGCCCGGCAGTTCCCGCTGCTCACGGTCGCCGCGGATACTCCATTCGCAACTATCGAGGATTTCGTTAACCGTGGCGTCCTGGCTGCGGAGACGTACCTGCTCAAACGGACGGTCTGGCTGCAGAACGATCTTCTGCAGTCGCTGTCCGCAGCCGACCCAGTGAGTTCACTGGTGGCGCGCCTCGGTGCGCTGTGCCGGGGTACGGCGGTGCTCTACGAAGGTTCAGGACGGATCGCCGCGTCAACTGGGCATGGGCCGCTCCTCCTGATGTGGGAAGAGATTGCTGCCCGAGACACCTCTCCGCAGCGCTTCTCGGTGGGGCAATGGGCGGTGACAACACGACCGCTCTTCCTGCGCGGAACGTCGTTCTGGCTCGCGATCGCATCGCGGAGCAGCACCGTGATCGGCGACTTGGGGCCGGATCTTCTCGAAACCGCGGAACGCATTCTTGCGGCAGCGAACGCGGTGCGGTCGCTGGTCATGAGTCAGGAACGAGCGGAGGCGGTCCGAGTCATTTCGGCACTGCGCCAGGGGATTACCACCTCGCAGATCAGGCAGACTTGGGATCGCCTGCGCCCGTTTCGTTTTCGTGTGGGCACCGGGTTGCGGGTGGTCGTGGCGAGCCCGCTGCCGGGTCGGAGCGATCCAGTTGACACAGCTCAGCTGCTTGAGGATGCGCAGCTCGAGAATCTTCCGATCGTCATGTCGGATACGGAGGACGCTGAAAACCCCACGATCGGAGTCACCGCTGTCGTCGCCGAGGGCGCAGTCGCAACGGCCTGGCTCGAGGAGCTGGGGCGCACACATCTCGTGGGCGTCAGTGGACCGTTCAGCGACCTTACTGTCGCACCCCAATACTTCAATGAGGCTGACACTGCGTGGAAACTGGTGCAGCGAAGGCGGGAACGTAGCGCCGACACGACGATTGTCCGTCTCGACGAAGTCGACTTCGCGGCGTGGCTGCTGATCCGCCGCGACGATGCGCAGGTGGCTGCACGGCTCGATCGCACGTTCGGCGCGCTGCTGTCCGCACCTGATCTGGTCGAGACAATCGTGACGTATCTGGCGAACGACCAGGACGTCAAGCGCACGGCAGAGCTGCTCTTCATACACCCGAATACGGTGCGCTACCGTCTCCGCAACGTGGAACATCTCGTCGGTGGCTCGATAACATCCGCACAGGTTGTCGCGAACCTCTATCTCGTTTTCCAGGACGACATTCTGGCCCACATCGGCCGTTAGGATCGTAGCCGTGGCGATCACTGTCCGCCGTCTGACGCAGCGGCCCGAGCTTGGTTTAACGCTTGTTGCTGGCCGCGATGGGGCTGATCGTGTCATCGACTGGGCGCACGCGATCGAGCTAGCTGACCCTGCACCCTGGCTTTCCGGCGGTGAACTCGTCATGACCACCGGCATCAAAATCGGCGGCAGCGCAGACGAGCAGTTTCGCTATGTGTCCGCGCTTGCTCATGCGGGCACCGTCGCGCTCGCATTCGACACGGGCACCACGTACTCAGCGGTGCCGGAAGGCATCCGGGCCGCCGGTGATGCGCTGGGTTTTCCGATTCTGGCTGTGCCGGCGGAAACGCCGTTCATCGCGATCACCCGGGCGGTGATCGACGAACTCACCGCTGACCAGGTGCGTGCGGTGCAGCGGGTCGTCGATCAGCAGGAGAACCTCGTGCGGGCCACTTTGCGTGGCGGTATTCCTGCAGTTGTGTCGTCGCTGTCGCGTGCGCTCACCGCGTCAGTCATGGTGGTGGATAACGAAAACCGCGTGCTCGCCGAGGCTGGTGCGAATACGGAAAGCCTCGCTGAGCTGATGCGTCACGCCATCGCCCGCCACGGAACGAAGAAAAGGCAGCGCATGAGCCGCGTGGTCGAGGGCGCCACAGGTGTGTGCACGGTCCAGAGTGTGGCGGCACAACAGCATCACGGGTATCTCGGGGTGCTCACTGCTGGGCAGCTGAGTCCGCCAGACCGGCTACTCACTGCGCATGCGGTGTCGCTCGTCGCGATTGAGCTCGGCAAACCAGCCGCGGTCGCAGACGCGGAGGAACGGCTGCGGAACGCTGTCACCGCTGCGCTTGTCACAGCACCGGCCCAGGTGAGTGACGCGGTGCTGCGCTATTTCGGTTTTGACAGCAATGACCAGGTGGGTGCTGTTGCCCTCGCTGACGTTGGCCCGATACTGACGGCGCTTCGGCGGGCCGCTGAGGTGCTGCAAGCGGAAGCCACCCCGTACCTCATGGGTGCCATGGACACAGAGATCGTGATTATTCTTCCCGCGGCGGCGAGTTCGGCGGCGCCGAGGCTGCGAGACAGTATCAGCGCTCAGCTTGAACGGAAGATCAGCGGTGGTGCGGGCCTCCTTGTGCCGATCAGCGAGACCGCCACATCCGTGCGGCAAGCGGTGGCTGCCGCACGGACCGGACGGTTTCAGCCGGGCCGGTTCGTCGACTGCGCCACGTCCAGCACCTTTAGTCTGCTTCTCGGCAGCCGCAGCCGCGATGAACTCGAAGCCCTCGCCGCGACAGCCCTCGGAGCGCTGCACACACACGATCGGAAACACCGCTCGTCACTCGTCGACACCCTTGCGGCGTACCTCGAAAGCAACGGGCACATTGAGGTGGCGGCGTCGGTGCTTGGTGTGCATCGACACACGATGCGCAACCGCCTGCACAAGATCACGGAATTGATCGGACGGGACCCTGATTCGGCCTACGTGCGTGCGGACCTGTGGCTCGCACTTCAGGCCAGCCGCATGGTGTCAGCGCTGAGGGGCAGTTGAGCGGTGGCGCCCACCGGTCGCGGCCCTGATGCGCTCTTCCGCGTCGGGTCCCGGCGTGATGCGCGGAACGCGTGTCAGCAGAATCAGCCCGAGCACCCCCCAAATAGCCAGCACCACCCACTCAGGTGCCGACAGCCCGCCCGGCATGCCCGGCAGGAACAGCACCAGCAAAGCGAGCGCGAGCACCACGGCGAGAACACCGACGGTCCGGCCCGGCCCGACGCGGAATGGGCGTTCCATACCCGGCTCGCGGCGCCGCAGCACCAAGAAGGTGATCGCGACCATGATGTACGCGACGACGATGGCGAACCCGCCTGCACCGACGAGCCATATCAGTGTCTGCCGTCCGAACAGCGGTGCGATGACACTCAGCGCTGTGATGAAGAGGATCGCATTGCTTGGTGAGTGGAAGCGGGGGTGAACTTTGGCGAACCATCGAGGCAGCATGCCGGATTCACCCATCGCGTAAATGAGCCGACTGCCACCGATGAGGAAGCCATTCCAGCTGGTGAGAATGCCGGCGACTCCACCGAGTACGAGGATGTTACCCATCGTTTGGCTGTTCCACAGGGCTGACATTCCATCGGCCGCAGCAAGATCCGCGCCAGCGAGTTCCGCTGCGGGCATGGATGATCCGACCGTGAGGATGATCAGGATGTACCACGCAGACGCGAGGGCCACTGAGACGATCAGCAGCGTGCCAATCATCTTGAAGGGCAGTTTGATCTCGCCGGCGGACTGCGGAATGATGTCGAATCCGACGAACAGGAACGGCACAGCGATCAGCACGATAAGGATGCCGGAGAACCCGGTGGCGAACAGCGGCTGCATGTGTTCGGTCTCGCCTCCGACGAATGACCCCACAACAAGGGTCAGCCCAACTGCTGCCAGGAAAACCACCGCGATTGTCTGGAAGATTGCCGCTGGTCGCACGCCGACGTAGTTGAGGACGGCCATGACGATGCCGCCGCCGATACCGACTGCCGCCCACACCGCATACACGTCGTAGTCGGCGATCGTCCACAAGTATCCCGTATCAAGCTGGGGGATCAGGTATTTCAGGCTGTGGGGCAACGCCACTGCCTCGAACGCGCAGACCGCGATATAGCCGAGCACCAGCGTCCAGGACGTCAAGAACGCCGCGCGCGAACCGAGCCCGCGCAGCACGTAGTTGTGTTCACCGCCAGCCTCCGGCATCGCCGAGACGAGTTCAGCGTAGGTGAGTCCGACGAGTGCGACGATGACGCCTCCGATGACGAAGGCCAGCGCGGCACCGAGCGTCCCCGCGTCTTCCAGAAATCCTCCGGTGAGCACGATCCAGCCGAAACCGATCATGGCGCCGAAGGCAACAGCCAGGACGTCCCATCGGCCGAGGACGCGGACCAGGCTTGCTCCGCTGCTACTCATGTCAGCCCTCCTTAGTGGTGATGCATGCTCGGGTGCTCCGGATCAGCAGCGCGAGTTCTGCGTTCAGTGTTGACGCACGGGCAGCGTCGACGGTGTTGTCCCGCTGCATTTCAGTGGAAAGCCGCGTGAACCGCGCGATCGGGTCAGCCGCGACGCATTGCCAGCGGTTCACCGCGTCTCCGGGCAAGGCCACAACCATGCCCGTGAGCTCATGCTGACGCGCGATGAGCGCGTCCCAGATTGAGGCCAGCCCCATGGACTCCCACCAGTCCACGGGGTGATGCGTGCGAATCTCCGCCGCCACCCAGTCAAGACCGAGGGTCGTGCCAATGTGATGAAACGCCTCAGCCACCGCTGCGACGGGGTGAGAGCACGCCAGTGCGGTTTCGTGGAACGCGAAAGCGTCCACCATGAATTCCAGCCAGGACACGAATGCTGTGCTCACGTTCGGCAAGGGGTGCTCACGCGTCAGTGCGGCGACAGCGGCGGTATACCGTTCGCTCTCCGCGGTTACTTGGAAGTCTGCCGCGCGATTGCACAGCAGCCACGACGCCGCGTGTTCGATAAACCGCTGTAGCGCGTGGAGCGCGGGCTCACCGAACCGTTGTGCTGCCGTCCACAGCGTGTCGACGCCGAACACTGCTCGTACAACTGCGTACGCTCGCGCTACGGCAGGGGTCTTGACGGCCAAGCGGTCCTCGAGCCGGTAAATCAGGCCAGGGCCGACGTGGTTGATGAGATCGTCCGCGAGGCGCGTCGCGATGATGTCACGCGCGAGGTGATGATTCTCGATTTCGGCGCGGGCGGCCGCCCGTATCGGAGGCGGGAAGTAGCTGAATAGAGCGTCACGGAAGGCAGTGTCGTCGGGCACCGGGGACGCAAGAATGTCGGCTTTGACAACATTCTTCGAGTGGGCGAGCAGCACCGCGATTTCCGGTCGTGTGAGGCCCCGCCCACGCTGTGCACGGGATGCGAGTTCGCGCCGCGCAGGCAGGGATTCGGCGGCCCGGTCGAGCCCAATCGTGCCTTCCAGGTGGCTTATCAACCGCTCATGCCGGTGCACGAGAGCTGGCGCGTGTGACTCCGCAAGACTGATTGCACGATCCTGCTTGCTGTTGGTTTCGAGCACGTCCGCGGCGATGGTTGCCCGGGCGTCATAGAGAAGCCGATCCCTGGTCCTCAAGTCAATGGCTTTGCGCTGCACTGCCGCGCCGAGCGCGATCTTCAGGTTGACTTCCCGATCTGACGTCGCAACTCCGGCGGCGTTGTCGATGAAGTCAGCGTTGATCCGGCCGCCGCGCAGCGCGTACTCGATGCGGGCCGCTTGGGTCACGCCAAGGTTGCCGCCCTCTCCCACGGCGCGGCAGCGCAACTGTGACGCGTCGATCCGCACCGCGTCGTTCGCGGGATCCGCCGCGTCCGCGTGCGTCTCGGCGGACGACTTGACATAGGTGCCCACGCCCCCGTTCCACAACAGGTCAACTGGGGCCGCAAGAATCGCTTTGATCAGTTCGCCCGGGGTCAACTCATGGGTATCAACACCGAGAGCGGCACGTGCGGTCGGCGAAAGCGGGATGCGCTTCACGGAGCGGGGCCAGATGCACCCACCCGCAGACAGTGCGTCCCGATCGTAATCGCCCCAGGTTGACCCCGGTTGCGCGAAGAGGCGCGCCCGCTCCTGGTAGGAGCGCTCAGGGTCCGGGTCAGGGTCGATGACGATGTGCCGGTGATCGAAGGCAGCCACCAGCTTCAGCGACCGGGAAAGCAGCATCCCGTTGCCGAACACGTCACCGGACATGTCACCGATGCCCACCACACGAATTGTGTCACGTTCAACGTCAATTCCTAGCGTTTTGAAATGCTGTTGGACGCAGACCCACGCACCCCGTGCGGTAATGCCCATCGCTTTGTGGTCGTAGCCTGCTGAACCTCCGGACGCGAACGCGTCGCCCAGCCAGAAACCCTTCTCGATCGCGACCGAATTCGCGAGGTCAGAAAACCGCGCAGTCCCTTTGTCGGCAGCGACCACGAGATACGCGTCGGGCCCGCCGTACGTGACGGTGTGAGGCGGGGCGACGACAGCACCCTCCACCACGTTGTCCATCACGTCCAGCAGGCCCCGAATGAACGTCGTGTAAGCGTGAGCGGGACTTGCCGAGGCCGTACGGCGCACGAACGCGCCTTTAGCCCCGACGGGAACAATCGGAGAGTTCTTCACGATCTGTGTCTTGAGAAGACCGAGAACCTCGGTGCGGAAGTCCTCGGTCCGGTCAGACAGGCGCAGTCCGCCGCGCGCGACGAGTCCGCTTCGGACGTGGACGCCTTCGACCTCGGGAGAGTGAACGAAAATCTCTCGTGACGGCATGGGTGCGGACGCTGGGATCGCATCCAACTGTGCGGGCTCCAGCATGAACGACGCGTAGGTCTTGGTCGCGCCGGATTCGCTCAGTTGATACCAGTTGGTCCGCAGGCATGCCGATACGAACGAGGTCAGGGCCCGCAGTATCCGGTCGTCGTCGACTGTCACGGACTGCTCGATCATGTCGGTCAGCGTTGTTTTTGCCGTCTCCGTCGCGCTGGTCCGGTTCGGGCTGGCGGGGTCGAAGCGCGCCGCGAAATACGTGACGAGCGCGCGGGCGAATCCCCGATGACGCAGCAGCGTTGCGATGATATAGGTGTGTGAGAAACCGAGACCGGCTTGCCGCAGGAATCTCATGCCGGCACGGATGAGGACGACGTCACGCCAGGAGAGATCTTCTGCCGCGATGAGTACCGCGTAATTGTCGACTTCGAAGTGACCGGTATGCGCCGCTGTGAACGCGTGCGCGACTCTATCCAGGGCGTGAGCTGTGGTGGCGTGTTCCGCCCGAAACCAGAATTGGTGGAGCTCGGCCTTGGGAGGGGCGCCATCACGCGGTGGCAGATGTTCACGATCGGCGACCCGGAGGCCGAACCTTTCGAACGTCGCGGTGATCTCGGCGAGCAGCGGCGCGCCATCTGGCCACGACACGAGTGCCGCAATTTGTGCTGGCTGTTGCTTGCTCGACGGCGCGAGAAACGTCATCTGTGGTGAGACGGGGGGATGTCCGTTGACCCCTGCTTCCCGGTCTTCTGCCAGGGCCGCCCGCGGGTGCGTTCTCATGCGTGATCTCCCTTTGAATTCGGTGCACTAAGTGTCAGTCGTCACAGAGCGAAGTGCATTGTCCAGAGTGTCGAAAGAGCGCTCACCATATATACGGTGCGGACATACCACGGGCGGCTCGGGCGGGCATAGAGTTTCGCTAACCCGACTGGAGGGACAAGACCATGACTGCTGTGCAGACACTCGCAGGCGGCCCGCAACTCGAGCAGGTACGCCGCGTCGTCACCGAAGTGCCCGGGCCGCGCTCTCGTGAGCTCGCTGCTCGTAGGAACGCCGCGCTGCCCGCGGGACTCGCGAGCGCGGCCCCCGTGTACACCGCCGCGGCGGGCGGGGGTGTGCTTGTCGACGTCGACGGCAACTCGTTTATAGACCTCGGCAGCGGCATCGCGGTGACGACGGTGGGCAACGCCGCGCCCCGCGTCGTTGAGCGGGCCTCTCGTCAGCTAGAGAAGTTCACGCACACCTGCTTCCTGGCGACGCCCTACGAGCCGTACATCGAGGTTGCAGAAGCGCTGAATCGGCTCACCCCCGGCACGCACGAGAAGCGCACCGCGCTGTTCAACACCGGCAGTGAGGCCTTGGAAAACGCGGTGAAATACGCGCGCGCAGCGACCGGACGGCCCGCGGTGGTCACGTTCGACCATGCGTTCCACGGACGCACGCTGCTCACAATGTCGATGACGGCGAAGAACCAGCCATACAAAGCAACCTTCGGGCCGTTCGCGCCCGAGGTGTACCGCGCGCCGATGGCCTATCCGTACCGCTGGCCCAGCGGCGCCGAGCACGCCGCTGATGAGGCGTTCACGCAGTTCGAGCTGTTGGTGGACGCTCAGATCGGGGCGGACAACGTCGCGTGCGTTGTGGTGGAACCGATTCAGGGGGAAGGCGGCTTCATCGTTCCCGCCGACGGGTTCCTCCGAAAGACCGCTGATTTCTGCCGCGACCGCGGCATCCTGCTCGTTGCTGACGAGGTCCAAACCGGAATCGCCCGCACCGGAGCGTGGTTCGCGTGCGACCACGAAGGCATCGTTCCGGACCTGATTACCACCGCCAAGGGGCTTGCGGGCGGAATGCCGCTGGCAGCTGTCACCGGCCGTGCGGACGTCATGGACGCCGCACATGCTGGCGGTATCGGCGGCACGTACAGCGGCAATCCCGCGGCGTGTGAAGCAGCGCTGGGCGTTTTCGAGACAATCGAGGCGGAGGGTCTGCTGATCCGCGCCCAGGAGATCGGCGATTTCATGATGCGCGAACTCCGTGATATCGCTGGTGGCACGTCCGTTATTGGAGATATTCGGGGACGCGGAGCGATGATCGCCGCCGAACTCGTCGTACCGGGGTCCCGGACACCGAATCGTGAAGCCGTCGCCGCGATTACCCGACACTGCCTGATGAACGGGGTGCTCACCCTGACTGCCGGGACATACGGCAACGTCCTGCGTTTCCTTCCGCCGCTGTCGATCTCAGACGCTTTGCTCGCGGAAGCCTTTGGCGTTATTCGCGAGGCGTTTGCCGCCCTCTGAATCACTCGTTCGTTCTGAAAGGATTGCAATGACTGTCACCGCGCCTCCGAAGGCCGGAACAATACGCCCGCTCGAACTCTTCGGTGTCGATCGTCTTCTCAGCGAGGATGAGCGTGACATCGCCGGGACCGTTCGCAAGCTCGTCGAGACGCGCCTGAAGCCGAACGTTGAAGACTGGTTCGAATCCGCGACCCTGCCAAAGGAACTCGCCAAGGAATTCGGCCAGCTCGGCTTGCTGGGCATGCACCTGCAGGGTTACGGGTGCGCGGGGACGAACGCGGTGAGTTACGGTCTCGCGTGTCTTGAACTCGAAGCGGGCGACAGTGGTTTCCGCAGTTTCGTTTCCGTGCAGGGTTCGCTGTCGATGTTCTCGATCTATCGCTACGGGTCGGAGGAGCAGAAGCAGGAGTGGCTGCCACGCCTGGCTGCCGGCGACGCGATCGGGTGTTTCGGTTTGACCGAGCCGGACTTCGGCTCCAACCCGGGCGGTATGCGTACGCGGGCCCGGCGCGACGGCAGCGATTGGGTGCTCAACGGGACGAAAATGTGGATCACCAATGGTGGGCTCGCCGACGTCGCGACGGTGTGGGCGCAGACTGACGAAGGCGTCCGCGGGTTCGTCGTGCCGACGTCAACAAAGGGATTCACTGCCAACAACATTCATAAGAAGTTGTCGCTGCGTGCCTCTATAACCTCCGAGCTGGTTTTGGACAATGTGCGGTTACCGGCGTCGGCGGAGCTGCCGCTGGCGCGCGGGCTGAGTGCGCCGCTGTCGTGCCTTAATGAGGCGCGGTTCGGAATCGTGTTCGGTGCGCTCGGCGCGGCACGGGACAGCCTGGAAACCGCAATCGATTATGCGCGGACGCGTGAGGTGTTTGATCGTCCGCTGTCGAGTTTCCAGCTGACGCAGGAGAAGCTGGCGAACATGACGCTCGAACTCGGCAAGGGGATGCTGCTCGCGCTGCAACTCGGGCGCATGAAGGACGAGGACGGTGTGCGTCCGGAGCAGATTAGTCTCGGAAAACTGAACAACGTTCGTGAAGCGATCGCCATCGCCCGGGAATGCCGCACGATTCTCGGGGGCAGCGGAATCACGCTGGAATACTCGCCGCTGCGTCACGCGAACAACCTCGAATCCGTCCTGACGTATGAGGGCACGAGCGAGATGCATCTGCTTTCGATCGGCAAGGCGCTGACGGGCCAGGCCGCGTTCCGCTGATCATTGTTTCGTGGAGGTGAGGGGTGACATGAGCAGCCCGATTCAGTTGTACAGCTTCATAGACGGCGAGTGGGCGCAAGGCGCCGGCGATGCCATTGAGAGCCGGAATCCAGCGCGGCCCGCGGAGGTTGTCGCGGCAGGCCGACAGGCTGATATCGCCCAAGCTGAGTCCGCGATCGATGCGGCTCGGCGCGCGAAGCAGACTTGGGCTGCCACACCCGCGCATGAGCGCGGCGCCATTCTTGTGCGCGCCGCGGCGATCGTCGACGGCGCTGCCGCGCAGTGGGGGCGCGAACTCGCGCGTGAGGAAGGCAAAACCGCAGCCGAGGGTGTCGGGGAGGTGAAGCGCGCCGCGCAAATTCTGCGCTACTACGGCAACGACGCGGACCGGCAAGCAGGAGAGATGTTTTCGTCGCCGCGCCGCGGGGAGCGTATCCTCGTCACACGCAAACCCGTTGGTGTGGTTGGCGTCATCACGCCGTTCAACTTTCCGATCGCGATCCCGGCATGGAAGATCGTGCCCGCGCTCGCGTACGGCAACACAGTGGTGTGGAAACCGGCTAGCACGGTCCCGTTGCTCGCGATGCGTCTCGCGGCGGCACTGGCGGAGGCCGGTCTGCCGGGCGGGGTGCTCAACTTGGTACTCGGTGGCAGCGCCGTCGGTAACGCGATGCTGTCGCACGACGGGATCGACGCGATCACTTTCACCGGCTCCACGGGGGTCGGGCGCAAACTTGCCGCGGCCGCCGCCGTGCGCGGGGTTCCCATCCAGGCAGAAATGGGTGGGAAGAACGCGGCGATCGTCCTCGGTGACGCTGACCTCGAACTCGCCGCTGAGCAGGTAATGCTCGGCGCGTTCCGCTCCTCGGGGCAGAAATGTACGGCCACCTCACGGCTGATCGTGACGGCCGATATCGCGGACGACTTTATTGCTGAGCTCGTGAAACGAGCCGCAACGATGAATGTCGGCGACCCACTTGATGACGGTATCGAGATGGGGCCGGTGATCGATGCGAGCGCACGGGAGTCGATCACCGCCGGCATCGAGCAGGCACTAGCGGACGGTGCCCAGCGGATGTGTGGCCAGACATACACCGATGGTGCGCTCGCGTCCGGGTACTTCGTCGCGCCGACGATCCTCGAACTGTCGTCAGGGGAGCCACACGTGTGGCGGGAGGAACTGTTCGGCCCAGTCCTGGCGGTGCGCAGGGCGAACACGGTCGACGAGGCGTTCGACCTCGCAAACGACAGTGAGTTCGGTTTGTCCGCGGCGATCTTCACCCAGGATCTGACGCGCACAATGGAGGCCATGGATGCCCTCGATGTAGGAATCCTGCATGTGAACTCGGAAACCGCAGGCGCGGACCCCCACGTGCCGTTCGGCGGCGCTAAGAAGAGCGGTTATGGTCCGAAGGAGCAAGGACAGGCGGCGCGCGAGTTTTTCACGCACACCACCACCGTCTACCTGCGCGGAGGAGAGGCGAAGCTATGAGCACCAGAGCTGCACTAGACGGTGTGGTAGTCGCGGACTTCAGCCGTGTCCTCGCCGGACCCTACGCGACGATGCTGCTCGGCGATCTCGGCGCCGAGGTGATCAAGATCGAGCGGCCAGGCACCGGCGATGACACACGTGCGTGGGGCCCGCCCTTCGACGCGGACGGCACAGCGACGTACTTCAACTCGGTGAACCGCAACAAGACCTCTGTGGTACTCGATCTGACCACAGAGTCCGGCCGTGCGCGTGCGCGGGAGATCGTAGCGGGAGCTGACGTCGTCGTGGAGAACTTCCGTGCGGGCACCATGGAACGCCTCGGCCTCGGATACGACGATCTGCGTGCCGTGAAAGACGACGTCATCTACTGCGCGATCACGGGTTTCGGGCGCGCGGAAGGCGCTGCGCTCGCTGGATACGACTTGCTCGTGCAGGCCGTCGGCGGCCTGATGAGTATCACAGGACCGGAACCTGGCGCACCGGCAAAGGTCGGCGTCGCGGTGGTCGATGTGCTGACGGGGTTGCATGCACTCGCAGGCATCCAGGCGGCACTGTTCCACCGGCAGCGCACAGGAGAAGGGCAGCGCATCGACATTAATCTGCTGTCAGCGCTGCTGTCTTCGCTGGTCAATCAAGCGTCAGGCTATCTCGGCGCGGGCGTGGTGCCCGGCATCCTGGGGAACCGGCACCCGTCGATCGTGCCGTACGAGGTGTTTCCGACGGCCGACAGGCCGATAGCGATCGCGGTCGGCAACGATAAGCAATTCGGAGCGCTCTGCAGTGCTCTGGGGG
Organism: Hoyosella sp. YIM 151337; assembly: GCF_026041215.1. Taxonomy (GTDB): domain Bacteria; phylum Actinomycetota; class Actinomycetes; order Mycobacteriales; family Mycobacteriaceae; genus Hoyosella. Next base: position 141,489 of record NZ_JAPEIQ010000026.1, on the reverse strand, counting down.
CTAGCGGGCTTGCGGGCGATTCGCGGTTCGCGACCAATCCGCAACGCGTGAAGAACCGCGACGAATTGTTCACGCTGCTCAGCGACGCGCTCGCACCCCACGGTGCGGACTACTGGTTCAAAACTCTCACCGGGGCTGGAGTGCCCGCAGGGCCGATCAACGATGTTGCGGAAGCGATCCGCTTCGCCGAGTCGCTCGGGCTCACACCGACCGTCGCTGTCCCGGGATCGCGCACCCCGCAGATCGCGAATCCTATTGAGATGTCGGCGACGCCCCCGCAGTACCGCAGCGCCCCGCCCACGCTCGACGGATAGCGCCCGCCGTCCGCCCCTCAAATCCATCTGCGCAGGTCAACCACAACGCCCGGTTTTCGGGGTTTGCTGTTGACCTGTGTAGATGGATTTTGAGGAACCCCACACTTGTGGCGCGGCCTGCAATTGGATTAGGTTATGCTGACCTAATCCAGGCTGCCGTGAAGGATGTCTATGTCAGCGCTGCTCGATGTTCGTAACGTCACCCGTCGAGATTTCCTTTGGGGTTCTAGCGCGCTCACCGCAGCCTGGGTGCTTGCGGGCTGCTCGAGCGACCGTGCCTCTGCCCAGGATGGGCGGGTGGTCGAAGACTACTTCGGTCCGATCACTATTCCAGACAGTCCGGAGCGCGTTATTGCTGGCGACGATGCCACGCTCGGCAGCATGCTCGCCCTTGGTGTGAAACCCGTTGGCGCAGCGGTAAACGTAAACTCATTGCCTCACCACCTTGGTAGTCAGATGCAGGGCATCGCGAACATCACCGCCGCGGACGGGTTCGATATCGAAAAGGCGCTCGCGCTAGACCCGGACCTGTTCATCACGTACGTGGGTTCCGAGGACGACCCGTGGAACGAGAACAACTATCGACGTGCTCAAGCGGCCATGGCGACGTATGGCTACATGTACAACTACGTGTACCTCGAGCACATTCACACGAATCTCAACGAGGTTGCGAAGCCGCTGCGGAAGGAAACAGAGGCGCGGGCACTTATCGCTGAACTCGACGCGAGGATCGCGGCGCTGCGGGAACGAGTTGTGGCAGCCGGGCTTACAGATAAGCCCGTGTCAGTGGTTCGGCTCAGCATGGATGGGGACTACTCCATCAGGGTTGGCACGTCGGAGAGTATCGCGCTGCGGGCGCTGGGGATCGCTCAGCCTGACGGGCAGCGGAACCCTGAAGACTTCCGGATTGATCTGAGCCCGGAGAATCTCACCCTTCTGAACTCTGCGGACACGCTTTTTGTGTACGTCGACGACAATGCGAAGGGTGAGCGAGATGCCGTCGAATCTTCGCCGCTGTGGCCCACCCTCAACGCGGTGCGGAGCGGGAACGTGCACTTCGTCAGCTCGGGGGTCTGGAACAGCGCGGATATTGTCGGCCTCGGGCTGATTCTCGATGACATCGAGCGCTACCACGTCACACCCGCCGAATCGTAGTTAGGTTAGGCTTGTCTCATGGCTAGACGCATAACGACGCTTCACGTATCGAGAAAAGAACAGCTGACTCCACACCTCGTGCGGGTCTACCTGGGAGATCCGGACTTCGACGAGTTCGAGCCCAGCGAGTACACCGATTCCTACGTCAAACTTCACTTCGGTGCCGAGCATGACCCGACATTGCGCACATACACCGTTCGCGCGGTCGACCCCGTGAACCGCGAGATCGCGATCGACTTCGTGGTGCACGGCGATGAAGGCATCGCGGGGCCATGGGCTGCGAGCGTCGAACCAGGCACGCGCGTCCGGCTCTACGGCCCCAGTGGTGCATACAGCCCCCGCGCGGACGCCGATTGGCATCTCCTTGCCGGTGACGAGTCGGCGCTGCCAGCGATCGGCGCGGCTATTCAAGCGCTGCCTGCGGGCGCGAAAGCGCTGGCGGTGATCGAGATCGCCGGGAGTGACGATGAAATCGAGTTCGCCACCGAAGCTGACCTCACGGTGCAGTGGGTGCACCGTGGTGCCGCATCGAACGAAGTAGCCGACGACCAGGCTGGCGATAACGCTCCCATTATCGACGCGGTCCGCGCGCTCCCTTGGCTGGCAGGCAACGTCCATGTGTTTATCCACGGCGAGGCACAGGCTGTTATGCACAATCTGCGACGCTACGTGCGCAAGGAACGCGGTGTAACCGCCGAGTGGGCATCGATCTCCGGTTACTGGAGGCGTGGGCGCACGGAAGAATCGTTCCGGGTGTGGAAGCGGGAACTGGCGGCCGCTGAAGCCTAGCTCAGCGAACCGGAACCTGAGCCGGATCCTGTGCCCGCACTGAATGGGTCTTCGATGACTCCGAGGAGAAAGTCGTACTGCTGCTCGAACCAAATGTCGAGCACATACGACATGGTGTCCAGCATGTCCTGAATCATCGCGAGTTGGTTCGCTACTGTGCCCATGGCATTCTCCCCGCAGGACGTTGTCGTCCCGGGTTATTTTACGCCCCGGGAAGCGACGTCGTTCGTGGATCCGTTCTCAATACGTGCGCGAGCGCGGCACGGGCCGCGTTGTAGCCGCACATTCCGTGGGCGCCGGGGCCGGGCGGCGTAGCTGCTGAACAGACGTACATTCCTGGCACGCCTATCGAGTACGGCTTCAGTGTGCCGCGCGGCCCGAACATCAGCTGGCGGATATCTTTGGCGCCGGTGAGGATGTCTCCGCCGGTGAAGTTCGGGTTGTACCTCGCCATCTCGGTCGCCGAGCGGACCGCGAATCCAGCGATACGATCGCGGAAGCCGGGCGCGAAACGCTCAATCTGCGCGATGATCGCCTCAGTGGCGTCGCCGGTATAGCCGTGGGGCACGTGGGCGTACGTCCATAGCGGATGAATAGTGCCGGCTGAACGCTGCGGGTCAGCCAAATACTGTTGACCAACCAGAACGAAAGGCTGCGCGGGCATACGTCCTGCATGGATGTCCCGCTCGGTCGCCGCGAGTTCCTTATAGGTGCCTGCCAAGTGGACGGTCCCGGCGCGGTGGGCGTCTGGATTCCTCCAGGGAACCCCGCCCTCGATGGCGAAATCGACTTTGAACGCACCTGGGCCGCGGCGAAAGCGGGTGAAAGCCCGAGAAATTCGCTGCGGCAGACGATCTCCGACGATGCGGGCGATAGCGTCTGGAGCGAGATCGAACATGGTGATGCTGGTTTTCGGCAGTTGCGAGAGTGAGTCGACCCGTACTCCCGTTTCGATCTTGCCCCCCAGATCTTCGAGAAGCCGGGCCATCGCGTTCGTGATCGTTTGGGTCCCGCCCTCGGCAACCACCCACCCGTTGTAATGCCCGGCGGTGAGGATGCCCATCCCGATTGCCGATGTCAGCGGATAGTGCAGCGGGCGGAACGCGTGGGCGGCAACCCCGCCGAACAAGGCCCGGCCCTGCTCGGTGCGGAAGACCCTCGCGAGTGCTGAGGCTGGCAGGGCTGTTGGGGCCCCGAACCGCGCCATAGCGAGCGGGTGGTCCGGCACGCGCAGCACCGGCTGCATAATGCTGTCGGAGATCGCGGCGAAGTTCGCGACGGGCCGTTCGAAGAGCATCGTCCATCGACGGCCATCACCGCCGAGACCTGCGGCGGTGTCTGACACCGACCGGTGGAGTACTCCCGCGCTGCCGTCGTCGAGCGGATGCACGCAGTCAATTTCCGGTCGGCGCCAGCGCAAACCGTAGCGGCTCAGCCCCATCTCCGTGATGAATCGAGAGCTTGCGGCCATCGGGTGGATGGCTGCGCAGTGGTCATGGAGCAGACCTGGCACGATTCCTTCGCTGGTGCGGGTGCCGCCGCCGATCTCGTCGGCGGCTTCCAGCACCGTGACCTGTACACCCTCGGCGGCGAGGGAGACGGCAGCGGCCAGACCGTTCGGGCCGCTGCCGACGACGACTGCCGTGCTCATGCCGGCGATCCCTCACTGCTCGGAGTGCTCTGCACAACAGTCTGATGTGAGGCCTGCTGGGGGAGCGTCCAGGATCGGCGAAGCGGGATTGGCCCGTTGGGCAGCCAGGGCTGTTCAGCGACCGCGTCGGCAACTTTCCAGGTGCCTTCCTCAATGACTCCGAGCGCTGCGTCGATCAGCTTGTAATGCTGCACACCACTGCCAAACGCTTCCGATTCGACCCATGCGATCACCGCCTCACCGGGTTCGAACTGGGCTTCATCTTGTACGGCGTGAATGAAATCTTCGTTGTGCAGGTGCCCGTCGCCGAAATTGAAGCCGATCACGGAGTTGCAGAGGAACTCGGCTTCCCGGACGGTCCTTTGGTCGGCATCGGGCAGCCGCGAGATGAGGAGTGAGAACAAGCCGCGCGCCTGGCTGTGCATCGAGCGCCACGCGATGGTCTTCTGCAACGTGACTTCCGCCCATTTCGGTTCGTAACCGAACTCGATGAACTGATCGATCTGGTTGCCAGCCGAACGAGTAACGCGGTTCAGTTTCTCTTCCGCGCCCGGTGTAAACGCCCAGAGGGCAGACGCCCAGTTGCCCGCGTACTGCCGCATCGAAGGAAGGAACGACACTTTGTCGGGCCGCAGATTACCGAGCACTGGGAAAAAGAGCAGCCCAGCAGCAATCAGTGCGATCAGCCAGAGCGACGACATGTCAGTCACAGCGTAGCCCTCCCAATTGGGGAAACCGAGGAAAAGGAACGCGGTCGCGAACGCGAAGACGACGTTCCACTCCAGCGGCACCGCCAGCGGAAACGTCGACACGATGAAAAGGTGGAATGCGATCATGAGCAGTGCCGCGCCGAGGGTCACCCACTTGTTGGTGGAGAACAACAGGATCAGTGGCGCAACGATCTCGACTGCAGTTCCGTTGACGTGGGCCATGAAGTTGGCGAGGCGCGACGGCTTCATGTCACGCGGGAAGTCCCGGTAATGGGCTCGTTTGACCGACTTGAATGGCATGCCGGGGCTATTGCTGACCATCGGCGGAATGACGCTGGCGAAGTGTTTACCGAACTTCGAGAACCCCGCGCCAACCCACACGACCACGATGAGCATCTTCAGCGCGATGATCATGTCGGCGAATGGAAGAATCGCGAAGAACAGCAGCGCCGGAAGATATTGCTCACCGCGTGCGGCAAGGAAGATCGTCTTGTCACGTAAGCCCAGGATGATCAGCAACGCGATCGGCGCTATCAGGAGGTACGGGCTCACAAGCCCGGTTGTGTTGTCAGGCAGGGCCGCTGACAGTGACGCGCTCGGGACGCCTGGCGACAGCAGCGCCACCGCGAGGCTTCCGAGCAGCGCGATGTAGAGTGCGACGTCCCCCCACGTGCGCCGGTTGCCAGCGGTCAGTGGCACCCACTTCCACGGTCGCAGCCGGATAGTGCCGGGACGCGCCCAGAAGTGGAAGCCGCCGGTCATCGGCTTGACCTTGCCTGCGAGCGGCCCCCAAGAGCCAGCCACGTTCAGGCTTTCCAGCAGCACCACCCAAAGAATGACTTTCTGGTACACGATCGGCTCGTTCCACCACTCGGACACGTGCCAGAACGGGGGCAGGTCCGAGGTCAACGTTGCGATGGTGAGGCCGCCGATCGCAAAGAACACAAAAACTTTGAGGATGTAGATCGTGTGCACCATTTTCGGTGAGCCGAAGCCGTTTTCGGCCCAGTCAAGGGCCAGGATCCTCATCCGCTCCATCAGCGGCTTTGTGAGGAACGTGTCTGGGTCGACCGCAGGCAAATGCGGTTTAGTGAATCCCATGGTGATAGCTCCTATTGGGGGGTTAGCGGGCGGCAGTGACGGCGAGGGACCGCCGCAGGGTGGGTTTGTCGAGTTTTCCGACGGCGTTCTTGGGAAGCTCATCGAGGATGGTGACCTCAACTGGCAGCTTGTACGTGGCGAGGTTCCTGTGAAGGTGAGCGAGGATCGCTTCTTCGGTGACGTCTGCACCTGGGCTGAGCGCGGCGAACAGAATTGGCTCCTCGCCGTAAACATCGCTGGGACGGCCAACCACGGCGGCTTCTGCGATGCCGGGCAGCTGGTAGGTGGTGGCTTCGATCTCCTTGGGGTAGATGTTCTCTCCGCCACGGATGATCATGTCTTTGGCGCGGTCGACGAGCACGAGGTAGCCGTCGTCGTCCAGGCGTCCGATATCACCTGTGCGGAGCCATCCGTCGACGATGGTTTCCGCAGTGGCGTCTGGGCGATTCAGATAGCCGCTCATGAGATTCGGACCTGAGATGTACACCTCGCCCGTCCCGCCAGGCGCGGCATCTACACCATCGGGGCCGACGATGCGAATCTTCTGGCCTGGCAGTGCGATTCCCACCGTGCCAGGTTTGCGGACCCCGTCGAGGGGATTGACGGTGCTCGCGCACGTCCCCTCGGAAAGTCCGTAACCCTCCACGATCGGAATTCCGTAGCGAGATTCAAACTTGTTGAGCAGTTCGACGCTAGCTGGGGCCGCACCGCAAACACCGAAGCGGACCGACGAGGTGTCCGGGCGCATGTCGTCGGGCAGATTGGCGAGCATCGTGTAGATCGTGGGGACAGCGGAAAAGTATGTGGCGCGGCTCTCTTCAATCCGGCCGAAGAAGGTTTTCGGACTGAATCGGCCAGCAACCGCGACGCTGCCGCCCACGATGAGCGGTGAGAGCGTACCGACGACGATCCCGTTGACGTGAAAAAGTGGCAGAACCAGCAGGCTGCGGTCCGAGCTGGTCAGCGTGAACGCATCAATGATCATGCTGCACATGGCATTCAGGTTGCGGTGTGTGAGCATCACACCCTTCGGGCGCCCGGTAGTGCCGCTCGTATAGATGATCAGGGCGAGGGCGTCGTCAGAACTCTGCACCGGCGCCGTGTCGTACGGTGCGCCGTACTCGTTGAACTCGATCGGCGTGACAGTTTCGGCCAGCCCGCCCGCGTCGATCGGCTGGTCGGTGACGAGCACCTTCGCGGACGAGTCTTTTGCCTGATACGCCACCTCAGCGGGCGCTAATGCGGGATTGATCGGCGTGACGGCTGCGCCGAGGCGCCATGCCGCGAACAGAGTAATAACCAGGTCGGCCGTGTTTGGGAGCATGACGGCCACTACGTCTGCTTCCGAAACACCACGCCTGTTCAGTACTGCCGATGCGCGCTGCACGGCGGCGAGGAACGCGGCGTTGTCCCGCGCGATGAGGTCGTCGGCGATGGCAGGCTCCGCGGGATATCGCCGAGCGCGATAGTCGGGGATTTCGGAAAGATGCATGAGGTCCTCGCAGTGAAGGTTCGTGATGGTGAACCTCAAGGTACGAACGTTGTGGTGGGGATCACACCGTCGCGGCGAGATGAACTTCGCGAACGCTTTTGTCTCCGGACAACAAACTTCCCCGCTATGCGGGACATGTAACGGTGCAGCGGGTCTACAGTCAGCGTGTGGCGGAATTGGACAAAGAGCGCGACGCCGCCGTCGTCGCGGAAGCTGCCGCGGCGATCATCAGTCGCTTGGATACGCGGGTCAGCGGGGTCACCGCGACTGTTCAGAAGCACATCGTTGAGGCGGTCTCGGAGCTGCGCGGCGACGCGCAGTTGATCGAGCTTCTTCGCGACAGCGTCGAAGGAAATATCACCACGATCCTTTCGGCCATCCAGCATGGTATTCCGATCGAGCAAGTTGAGCCCCCAACGGCTGCGCTCGAGTACGCACGCCGACTCGCGCAGCGCGAGGTTTCTCCTAACGCTCTTGTACGCGCGTATCGCGTGGGCCAGCAGGCGTTACTGCGGATTGTTCTCGACGAAGTCCGTACCTCGGGGCTATCGCCTGAGCTCCGGCTCGACGTCTTCGAGCAGATGACGGCTGTGACGTTCGGCTACATCGACTGGATTTCGGAACAGGTGATTCTCACCTACCAGCGGGAACGCGACCACTGGGTCGAGCATCGTAACCGGCTGCGTGCCTTACGGATCCGGGAGGTACTGTCGTCGGGATCAATCGATGTAGATGCGATGACGGCGGCGATTCGGTATCCGCTTAAGCGGTTCCATCTCGCCGTTGTCGTGTGGCGTTTACACACAGAAAGCAGCGAGGAACTCGGCCCGATGGAGCGCTTCATTCGCGACCTCGGCGAGGCCGTTGGAGCGTGCGCACCCCCACTCTTCATGGCGGAGGACAAGCTGACTGGCTGGGCCTGGATCCCAGTCGAGAGCAGCACGGCCACGCTTGCTGAGACTCGTGCCCGCGGTTTCGCGCGGAGCCGCACGGATGCACCGTACCTTGCTGTCGGGCAGCCGCTTGCTGGACTCGACGGGTTTCGGCGGTCACATCAGCAAGCGCTGGCGGCACGCGCCGTCGTCATCGCAGCGGATTCCGAGGATCTCAGATTCGCGGCAAGTAGCGATCCCGGATTGGCCGCGGCTGCGCTCAGCGCCGGCAACATCGATCACATGCGGGTGTGGGTGCTGGAGACGCTCGGCCCACTAGCTTCCGATAACGAGAATGATGAGCGTCTGCGCGACACGCTGCGGGTTTTCCTGGGTTGCGGCTCCAGCTTCAAGGCCGCGGCGGAGAAGCTGAACCTGCATTTCAACTCGGTGAAATACCGGGTGAGCCGCGCGATCGACCGCCGGGGGCGGCCAATCGCTGACGACAGGCTCGACGTCGAGATCGCGTTGCTGCTGTGCCATTGGTATCGCTCAGCGGTGCTTGCGTGAATTTGTCTCCGCGCGACAAGGCTTGGGTGGGCTCTCGTGCTCGCAGGACGATGCGGCCGCCCACCACACGCACCTACGGTTGGTGAACTCCTCACACCGCACGCAAAGGGCAATCGAATGCACGACAATCCCATCCATGGAACAACTACGGTGATGTCGGGCGGCAGCCGAGGTATCGGGCTCGCGCTCGCGCGCGCGTTGGCCGCCCGTGGCGGCAATATTGTTCTGCTCGCCAAAACGGACACCCCAGACCCACGGTTGCCGGGCACCATACACACTGCGGTGGGGGAGCTGGAGGAACTCGGAGGGCACGCGCTCGGCGTTGTCGGTGATGTGCGTGTCGACGCTGATATCGAGCGAGCTGTTGACGCCGCCGTCGGCGAATTCGGCGGAGTCGACATTATCGTCAATAACGCGAGTGTTCTCGATTTATCTGCGACCGAGGAATTGTCGCTGAAACGCTTTGACCTGATGCAGCAGGTCAACGTCCGCGGCACGTTCGCGCTGACACGGAAAAGTCTTCCGTACCTGCGGAAGTCTTCGCACGCGCACGTGCTGACCTTGTCGCCACCGCTCAACATGTCAGAACGGTGGCTCGGTGCGCATCCCGGTTACATGATGGCCAAATATGGTATGACGCTGGCAGCGCTGGGCATTGCCGCCGAATATGCGAACGACGGCATTTCCAGTAACTGTCTATGGCCGCAAACGATGATCGCAACCGCCGCCGTGGGCAACCTCATCGGGGGCGAGGAAGGTCTTCGGCACTCGAGGTCGCCGGAGATCATGGCCGACGCGGCGATAGACATTCTCAGTCAGCCTGCTGGCACCGAGACCGGGCAGACGTTTCTCGACGTCGAGGTACTGGCCCGGCGCGGGATCACCGACTTCTCCACGTACGGTGGCGCGGAGCCACTGGTAGGGGACATTTTCGTTGATATGTGAGGGGTCTCCGACCACAGACTGCTTGTGCAGGGTGTTTAGCACAGTGCTAAACCGTGTGAAGAGACAACTGGTTCAGCCGCCGAACCTCACAACCGCTTCGCAGCCTTCACAATGACACTCGTCGCAACATCATCGTGCCGATCAGCGGGCAACTGCTGCCGCATCTCATCCAGCAGCACCGGAGTGAACAGCGGGTACAGCGCGGCTTCGCGCAGGCCAAATGCGACGGGGTTTCCGATCCAGACGTCGGCGAAGCCCACCTTGTCGAGTTTGCGCCGGAACACTTGCTCAGAGAGTGCGCCCGACACGCAACCTGCCCACGCGGCGGGTGAGGTGAGTACAGGCGCCGGAAGGTCCTCGTCAACGGTGAGGTCGACGATGCACATCCGGCCGCCTGGTTTCAGCACGCGAAATATCTCGGCGAGGACGCGGCTCTTGCGTGGCGACAAGTTGATCACTCCATTTGAGATGACGACGTCGATAGTCGCGTCGGGCAGCGGAATGGCCTCCATCTCGCCCTGAATGAACTCCGCGTCGACGCCAGCTTCCTGCGCGTGCGCACGGGCACGGTCGATCATTTCGTCGAGCATGTCCAGCCCCAGTGCGCGACCGTCCGGGCCGGCTAGCTTCGCAGCGATGATGGTGTCGATGCCGGCGCCGCTGCCAATGTCGAGAACCATTTCGCCCGGCTGAATCTCCGCGTACGGAAACGGGTTCCCCACGCCGAGCGCCCAGCTGATCGCACCGTTCGGCAGCATTTCCAGCTCCTGGGGGCGGTATGAGCGGCGCGTGACGGCTTCCCCGCCGCCCGTCGGGATGGCGGTGTACGCGCTGCGCACGGCAGCTTTGATGTCGTCCTGGTGAAGCAGGTCGTCGCTCATGGCGGTCTCCCTATAGCTCGTCGATGAAATGCTCGAGGCGGCTCATCGTTTCCGGCGGGCCATCTGAGGTGGTCTGAGATTCCAATAGGCTGCGGAGGCGTTCGACGAACTCGAGTTCGCCGCAGCAGCGACGGCAGAATGCGACGTGCGCCTCGATCTGCGCGCGGCTTGCGTCAGATATGGCGCCCTCGAGGTAATCCCACAATTGCCGAACCGCTTCACGGCAGGGGATGAGATGGTCACTCATTGCGTCCCCCTTCCTTGAGCAAGCCGTTTTCCTCGGCGTAACTCCACATCTCCCGCTCGAACGCTTTTCGTCCCCGATGCAGGCGGGCGAGGACGGTACCGAGCGGCGCATTGAACATCTTCGCGATTTCCTTCGTCGCGAAACCTTCCATATGACACAGGATGAGTGGCACCCGGTACCTCTCTGGCAGCCGCAACAGCACCTGGCGGACATCCTCCTTGCCGAAGGCGCATAGGAAGTCGAGGTGCAGGGAATCTGAATAGGGAAACGGGTCTTCGTCGGTGATCGTCCGGAAGAGTGAAAAGTCGTCGGGATCAGCCACCGGAATCTCGTTCATGTGTGACTGTCTGCGCAGCCGATCACGAAACGTATTGATCAGGATGACCCGCAGCCATTTTCCTGCCGCCTCAGGCTCGCGCAGCTCGCCGAACGCCTGAAAGCCGCGAAGCAGCGCGTCCTGGACGAGATCCTCAGCATCGTCTCGTGTCAGGGCACGTGCAAGGGAAACGAGTCGGGGCAGTTGCGCGCGTGCGAGCTGCTGGAACGCGTCTTTCGACTGGTGTTCCGGCACAGCATCGGCCTTCCGCTTTGTCAGCACTCGCAGACTCCTCCTCTCCATCTTGGACGTCCCCACGAGCGGAGTTATTGCATTGACGGAAAAACGCAATTCCGGCAAATCGATCGACGTCTTGAGGGGGACAGAAGAACAATCGAAGGGACCTTCCATGACTGTGGCGCATGAACTCAACAGGCCCGACCTCACTCACCGTGTACAGGCGATGTACCGGGAAGTCGCTGAGCACCCCGAACACAATTTCCACTTTGAGACCGGCCGCCTGCTGGCTGAACGGCTCGGCTACCCCGCGCGCGACCTCGACGCGATTCCTGCGGGGGCTATCGAGTCCTTCGCGGGCGTCGGGTACTTCCTTGACTTCGCCGACATCGCATCGAGCGACACTGTGGTCGATTTGGGCAGCGGATCTGGCATGGACTCTTTCCTCGCAGGTCTGCACGCCCACCGCGTCATCGGGGTCGACATGACAGATGAGCAGCTCGGCAAAGCGAGCCGTCTCGCGTACACGGCGGGGATTGCGAACGTCGGCTTCCGGAAGGCGTTTATCGAAGCAATTCCCGTACCTGACCGAACCTTTGACGTGGCGATATCCAACGGCGTCATTAACCTCGCGCCCGACAAGCCGGCAGTTTTCGCTGAAGCGTCACGGCTCCTCAAGCCGGGCGGGCGCCTGGCTCTCGCCGACATTGTCACAGATCGTCAGCTCCCTGACGGCGTCACGTGCGATGCCGCGCTGTGGGCGGCGTGCATCGGCGGTGCCATGCCTATTGATGACTACCGGAAAGCGATCGAAGAAGCAGGTTTCAGCGTCACCGCTGAACGGGTGAATGACGAGTACCGCTTCCTGTCCGACAGCGCAGTAAACGCGACCCGCAAATGGGGTGTGAAGAGCATTTCGCTGTGCGCTGTCAAGAAATGAAGGAGAGAAGACCATGCGACGTTCCCTCACAATGCTGGCCGCTGCCGCCCTCATTGCGGGTTGCGGCACAACGATCGAGCCAGCGAGTAATGAAGCGCACCAGTACTTCACGCCTGACACAATCGACTACCAGCCGGGCCCCGGGTCGCTGCCTGAAGGTTCCGAATTCGCTGTCCTCGAAGGAGATCCTGCAGCGGAAGGCTTTTTCCTGCTGCGCCTGAAGCTGCCGGACGGGTATCAGATTCCGCCGCACCATCACGGAGGGGTGGAGCGGGTGACAGTCATTGCAGGCACGCTCAGCTTCGGGCATGGTGAGGAAGCTGACTGGGAGACGACAACGTCACTGCCGACGGGCAGCTACCTCACCATTCCGCCGGGGCACGCACATTATGTCGAGGCCGAAGGCGAGACGGTGCTGCAGCTCAGCACAATCGGCCCCTGGACGCTGACATATGTCGACCCGGATGACGACCCGCGCGAGTAAGTCACGCGTGAGCGGCGGCAAGCACCTCCCGCTCGAGTCGCTGATAGCTGGTTTCCATGCCGTCGGTCATACCGGTCCCGAGGACGATGTCGCGCACTTCTGCGCTCGGGTACGTGATCACGATGGTGAGCAACGTTCCCCCGTCGACCGGGGTCAGGGTCATTTCGTTGATCGTGCCTTCGCCTTCCATGCCGATCATGCGCTCCGTGGTGACAGCGCGGTAGGGCGGGACGGACTCGAGGAGTTCGCCTTCGAAGCCGAATCGGCCTTCGCTGGTGTCGGCTTGCTCCCACTCGTAACGGTAGGAGTCGCCGACATTGGCGGCCACCTCACAGACCGGCATGGTCCAGCCGTCGGGTCCGAGCAGCCAGCGACGGAGCAGATCCGCGTCGTTGTGGGCACGCCACACGTCCTCGGTGGTGCCGCGAATCACGCGGCTGATGCGAACCTGCGTGTCGCTGAGAATCTGGGCTGAGGTGGGCAACTCCCTGGCGAAGGACGTGAGGTCGGCGAGAACCTCGTCCATCTGGCCCATCGCTTCCTGCAGGCCTTCCTCCATGCCCATGTCGAGGAGTTTCTCTAGGTCGTCGAGCGAGTTGAAGTGGGTGACAGTGGTGACGCGCGAGCCGTTGCCGGTCGGCTCGAAGGTGTACACCATGCGCATTGACGGCATGTCCGCGTTCGGTGTGCCGTCGGACGCGGCGAAACCGTCACGGACTTCGAAGCTGTGCAGTGGATGGACGGTGAGCCATTCCCAGTAGCCGTGGTGAGTGTCGCCCTCGGGTCCGGTCATCGAATAGACGGACCGGCCGCCGGGTGCGGCGTCGTGGCGAACGAATTGCGCGGGGTAGGTGGGTGGCCCCCAGAACCGCTCGAGCTGGCGCGGGTCGAGGTAAGCGTTCCAGAGCCGTTCGACAGGCGCGGTGAATTCAGCGACGACGGTCATGGTGAGTTTCTCGGTATCGCGGGTGACAGACGTGACTGGCATTGCAGTGGCCCTTTCCAGTAGTTCAGTGGTCGTCTTCGGCGAGGAGCGCATCGAGCCGGTCGATGCGGCCGCGCCAGATTTGCTCGTAGCGGTCCAGCAAGGCTTGTGCTCGCCGGATCATTTCGGGGTTGCCGCGGACTTGGCGCTCGCGACCGTGGGGATGTTTCGTCACGAGTCCGGCTCCCTCCAGCACGGCGACGTGCTTTTGCACTGCCGCGAAGGACATGTCATACAGGGCGGCCAGCTGGGAGACCGATGCGTCACTGGTGAGCGTGCGGTGCAGGATGTCCCGGCGGGTCGCGTCGGCGAGTGCCCGGAAGATTCGGTCAACCTCGTCGTCGGATAGCTCGATAGCGCGTGGATCATTATGTACAACCATTTGGTTGTAGATTAGCGCATGTGGGCAGGAAGTCAAGGGCCTGATCCGGACTTAGCGAACACCATGTGAGTTTCTGCCGCGCGCGCACTCCCGATAACCTGACGGACGGACTGCGCGCAGACGTGCCGCGGAAAACGAACTAAGCGAGGTTGCAGATGACGCGGCAGGCGACTGCCATAACGGTGAGCGTGATTGTGCTCGTCGTCGGTTTCGCCGCCGAGGCGACCATCGGCTGGCTGCTCGTTGGGTCAGGGCTTGCCGCGGCTATGGCCTGTGCTTTTGCATCGCAGTCGCTCACTCCCGGAGCGCGCGCGCCGTGGCAGCTCATCGCGCTGGGGCAGTTGCTTAATGGCCTTGGCAACATGGTGATCGCGTTCGATGCCGAAAGATGGGTCGATTCACCGGACTGGGTGTCTGCGGTCTCGTTTAACCTGGCCACGATCTTTACCGTGCTCGGCATCGTCGGGCTAGCGTTGAAGCCGGTGGCTTCACAACTCGTCCCTGCGGGTATGGATCTGATTGCTATCACGGGGTGTGCGCTCGCGCTCGGCGTGCTGTGGGATATCGACGAAATCCTCGGTGACGCCGACGGCGAAGTCGACTCCCTCATCGGGCTGATGGGTTTCCTCGCCGTTGTGGTCCAATTCGTGGGCCTGGCGTTCGCGCCGATCGTGTGGTTTGCCCAGGCAAAGGGGAAGCGGACCGCAAACCGGCTGGCCGTTCTCGCCCTGGTTGCGGCAACACTGGGCGACACGGAGATGATGATCGAGTTCTTCGATCTTTCCTTTGTGGCCGTCGCGTCGATGTGGCAGGCGTCGTCACTTCTGCTCTTAATCGCGGCGACGTTCCTTGGCGGAGCTACACCGCCGGTGCGGTGGGTGAGCAGTGACGTGCTGGGACGCGTGACGCTAGGATTTGCGCTCGCTGCGCTCGCCTCGCTGCCGTTCCGCGAAATACCGAGCGGAGATGTTGGTGTCGTTGTTGTGGTTTTGCTCGCTGCGGTGCTTGTCGCGCGGCTGCTTGTGTCGGCAGTGCGGTCGGACACGGAAGACCGGGTCGACAAGTAGTGGTGTGGTTGTTTTGGGTGTTTAGCACAGTGCTAAACACCCAAAACAACATGACCAGACCTGGCAGTGACACGAGCACACTCCTGTTAAATCTGAGTGACCTTAACCCGCGCTCGCAAATGGCGCTCACACGCCCGAATAAACCGCGCTGACCTCGGTATTTTGCCCAGTTTGGGAGCAAAGTGACAAAGCGAAACGATGTCAACCAAATGTTCAAAATGTACTTGGCCAACAACCCCAATTTGTAACGTACTCTTGGCTAAGCTCTTGTCGTTCCACAGTCACTCTGGGCGCCCAGACCCACGATCCTGAAGGCCATGTATGCAAATCGCCGACGCCGTCCGCGACCTCGTTCTGGCCGTAGGGCCGCTGGGGTACCCGAACGCAAAGTTGGTCGCAGCCGCAACCCATAGCGGTGCGCAGGGTGTTCTCGACCTCGCTGACGGGCGTTCTGGTGCCCGGCGCGAACTCGCCCGCGCGGCGCGAATGGCATCCAGCGGGTTTGGTGTTCGCCTCAGCGCTGACTGCGCGATCGGTGTGTCTGAACTTCCCAGCGAAGCGACCTTCGTTGTCCTTACCGTCGACGCGATCAGCCGTGCCAGCGAGTTTCGCGGACGCAGGATTCTGGCCGAAGTGACGTCACAGGAGCAGGCACGTGCTGCACGCGACGCCGGTGCCGACGGCGTTATCGTGCGCGGATGCGAGTCCGGCGGGACCGTCGGAGATCTCAGTAGTTTCGTCTTGCTGCAGCAGCTTGCGGCAGACGAAACCTGGACGCGGCCGGTGTGGCTTGCCGGTGGAATCGGGCCGGACACCGCCGCGGCAGCGGTCATCGGCGGTGCGCGTGGAGTCGTCCTCGACGTTCAACTCGCACTGCTCCAGGAATCTGTGGTGCCGGGGGATGTGCGCGCCATCCTTGCGGGTATTGACGGCTCGGAATCGGCCGTCGAGGGCGGGCGGCGGACAGTCGGCCGGATGGCACGCGGCGGCCGCGTGGAGCTTCCGGTCGGTGAGGACGGTTACCTCGCCCGCACCTTCGAAACCCGCTTCGGTTCTGTGGCGGCCGCGGTCCGGGCAGTGCGCGACGCGATCACCTCCTCCGTCACGGCACCCGGCGCGGCCGCAAGCATGCTTGCGGCAGCATCTCCGCTTGCTGATGCGCTGGGCACGGCGCTGCCGCTCGCGCAGGGGCCGATGACGCGGGTCAGTGATCAGCCACAGTTCGCGCATGCGGTCGCCGCCGCAGGTGCGGTGCCCTTTATCGCGCTCGCCGTGAACTCGGGGGCGCGTTCGCGTGAAATCCTCGACGAGACGAAGCAGCTGGCGGGGGACCGGCCGTGGGGTGTCGGAATCCTCGGTTTCGCGGACCCGCAGCTGCGGGAGGAACAACTCGAGGCGGTGCTCGCGACACGTCCGACGCACGCGATTATTGCTGGCGGCCGGCCCGCGCAAGCATCACGGTTAGAAGCCGAAGGCATCAGCACGTTCCTGCACGTTCCGTCGCCGGGGTTGTTGCGCCAGTTCCTTGGGGCGGGTGCGCGCAAGTTCATTTTCGAAGGTGCGGAATGTGGTGGTCATGTTGGCCCGCGGCACAGTTTCCCGCTGTGGCAGGCACAGCTCGATGAGTTGCAGTCATTCCTGCAGAACAATCCGTCCGCCGCCGCGGAGCTGCAGGTGTTTTTCGCCGGGGGTATTCACGACGAGCGTTCTGCGGCGATGGTCGCAGCGCTCGCGCATCCACTCACCGCTGCGGGCGTGAAAACTGGTTTGCTTGCTGGTACGGCGTACCTTTTCACCGCGGAAGCTGTCACCTGTGGCGCGATCGTGCCGGGTTTTCAGCAGCAGGTTGTGGCTGCGACGCACACGGTGCTGCTGGAAACTGCTCCCGGCCACGCGACACGCTGCGTCGACAGTGAGTTCGCGCAGCAGTTCGCCGGCCTGCGTGACAAACTCACGACTCAAGGGGTGCCCGACCGCGAGCGGTGGGAGACCCTCGAACAGTTCAACATCGGCCGTCTTCGAGTGGCGAGCAAAGGTCTCGACCGCGACGGTGACGCCCTCGTCACGGTAGGTGCGGACCGGCAGCGTCGCGATGGCATGTACATGGCCGGTGACGTGGCGCTGCTTCGAGACCGTGTCGTCAGTATCGCGGATGTCCACGACGCCATGACGACCGGAGCAGCGCAGTGGTACCACGACCGAAGCAGCGATCTGACCCATGCACTCGGGTTGCGCCCTGCCGAGGAGCCGCAGCCCGCGCCGCTCGACATCGCGATCGTCGGGATGGCGGCAATGTTCCCGCAGGCACCGACGCTGTCCGCGTTCTGGTCCAACATCCTCGCCGGTGTTGACGCGGTGACCGAGGTGCCTGCTGACCGGTGGGATCCGGAGCTGTACTACAGCCCCGGCAGCGAGGCGGGCAAGACACCGTCCAAGTGGGGCGGTTTCCTCCCGCCAATTCCGTTTGACCCGCTGCGCTTCGGCATTCCGCCCGCTTCGCTCGCCAGCATCGAACCGACCCAGCTGCTCGCTCTCGAAATCGCCGACCGCGCACTGCGTGACGCCGGATATGACGATCGCCCCTTCGACCGGCAGCGCACCGCCGTGATTTTCGGTGCTGAGTCGGGCAGCGACCTCTCCAACGCCGGGGTGCTGCGCAACGTTCTTCCCTCATACCTCGGTGAACTGCCCACTGAACTCGACGCGCAATTGCCGAAGCTCACCGAGGATTCATTTCCCGGGGTGCTCGCGAACGTCATTAGCGGCCGCATCGCGAACCGCCTGAACCTCGGCGGCGCCAACTACACGGTTGACGCAGCGTGCGCATCGTCGCTGGCCGCGCTTGACGCGGCGTGCAAGGAACTGG
This sequence comes from Hoyosella sp. YIM 151337, assembly GCF_026041215.1. Classification (GTDB taxonomy): domain Bacteria; phylum Actinomycetota; class Actinomycetes; order Mycobacteriales; family Mycobacteriaceae; genus Hoyosella. The sequence goes on along the minus strand of NZ_JAPEIQ010000026.1, from coordinate 123,485 downwards.
TGTCCGGATCGGCGGAGATGGTGCTGTGCGGCGGCATCGACTTGCACAACGGCATCAATGATTACCTGATGTTCGCGTCCGTGCACGCGCTCTCACCCACGGGCCGTTCCGCGACGTTCGACAGTGCCGCCGACGGCATCGCGCTCGGTGAGGGCGCGGGTTGCGTGGTGCTAAAGAGGCTTTCCGACGCGGAGCGTGACGGCGACCGGGTGTACGCGGTCATCAAGGGGGTGGGGAGCGCCAGCGACGGAAAGTCGCTCGGGCTGACTGCGCCACGGCCCGAAGGCCAGCGCGCCGCCCTTGAACGCGCCTACCGCAACGCGAACCTTTCGCCCGCCGCGGTGGGTGTCGTCGAGGCACACGGCACCGGCACGGTCGTTGGCGACCGCACCGAACTGGCCACCCTGACAGCACTGTTTTCTGACGCGGGCGTGCGTGCTGGCCAAGTCACGCTTGGATCAGTGAAATCCCAAATCGGACATACGAAATGCGCTGCGGGACTAGCCGGGCTCATCAAGGTTGCCCTGTCGATCTACACGGGTGTGAAGCCACCGACACTGCATGTCCGCACGCCCAATCCGGCGTGGCAGGAAGACCACAATCCGTTCGCCTTCACAGCTGAGCCACTGCCCTGGGAGAAGGCGCCTGGGGAACGAATCGCAGGCGTCAGCGCGTTCGGTTTTGGCGGCACGAACTTCCATGCCGTGCTGAGCGGCCACGACGCGACGCTGCCGCCCGCACACACTTTCAACGACTGGCCGGTTGAGCTATTCACGTTCCGTGGTGCGACAGAAAACGCCGCGCTGGGTGAGGCACGGGAGTTCCTCAGCCGGATCGGCCTCGCCGCTACCACCGGTGGCGGGTGGACGCTGCGCGATTGGGCGTACGCGGCGGCCCGCACCTCCGATGCTGCGGCGAGCCGTGGCGAGCCGGTGTGGATCGCGTTCGTCGCCATGCACACCGATGAGCTTCGCGACATATTGACGTCGATCACGTCGGAGACCCAGGACGCGGTGAAGGGTGTGTTCGTGCGCGACGCCGTGGCCGAAGGCGGCGGGAAAGTCGCGTTCTTGTTCCCGGGCCAGGGTAGTCAGCGCCCGCGGATGGGCGCCGGTCTGCTTGTCGCATTCCCGCACGTGCAGCACCATGTGCAGCGCGGTGCGGCGTATGCGCACGCCCTCTATCCAGCCGCCGCGTTCAGCAAAGCGGCAGCAGAACGTCATCGCGCCGCGATCACCGACACCAGGGTGGCCCAGCCCGCGCTGGGGATCGTCGAAATGGCGTTTCATGATCTGCTGCGTGACGCGGGGATCGTTCCCGACATGGTCGGCGGCCACAGTTACGGGGAACTCGCCGCCCTCGCCGCTGCCGGCGTGCTCGATCCCGACACACTGCTCGAACTCAGTGCCGCCCGCGCCGAGGCGATCGTCCGTGCCGCCGGTGACCTCACCGACCAGGGTGCGATGGCGGCAGTGTCCGCAACGACGCAGGGCATATCCGACGTCCTGAATGCGGCAGGACTCGGCCGCGACGTCGTCATCGCGAACGAGAACGCGCCGAAGCAGAACGTGATTTCCGGACCTACCCCGGCTGTCGCGGCCGCCGCTGATGCGCTTAAAGCGGCAGGCCTGTCCGTGAAACGCATCAACGTCGCATGCGCGTTCCACAGCCCCGTCGTCGCTGCAGCCACCGAACTGTTCGCGCAGCGGCTCGCGGAAACCCCGCTGTATCCGGCTGAACTGCCCGTCTACTCGAACACCACTGCCGCCGTTTATCCCGACAGCCGTTCCGCGGTACGTGACGGTCTGGCCCAGCAAATCAGCGCTCCGGTCCGCTTCCGTGAACAAGTGAGCGCCATGTATGACGCGGGCGCCCGCGTGTTTATCGAAGTCGGGCCGGGAGCGGTGCTCACCAAGCTGACGAACTCGATCCTCGCCGGCAAGCAGCACGCGGCTGTGGCACTCGATGACGGGCGGTCGTCTGGCCTTGCGGGGCTGTTGACCGCGCTGGCTCAGCTTGCCGCGGCGGGTGTCGATCAGCGCACGAGCTGGCTGTTCGACGGCCGGGACGCGGTGATCCCTGATCCAGCTGTCACAATCAAGCGGCCCGGCTGGACAGTTGATGGTCATCTCGTCCGGACTGCTGATGGTTCCATCCCCCAGGGTGCGCTTGCACCTGCGACCCAAGTGAGATTGACGCCTGCCATGAGTACGACCCCACCACCTTCGCCGGGCGCGGAAGCGCTGATCAGTGAGTTCTTGCGCACCAGTCGCGAAATGGTGGCGGCACAGCGCGACGTTCTGCTCGGCTACCTCGGCGCGGGCGCGAACGTTCCTTCGTCTGCGCCGATCATCAACGCACCGCAACCTGCGCAGGTGACATTCGAGCCGGAGCCCGCCGAAACTGGGGAACCCGCCGAAACGCAGCACCCTGCGCACACCGAAAAGTCGGTGTTGTCGCGGGTATACGAGGTGATTGGCCGCCGCACCGGCTACCCGGTCGACATGATCGAACCCGACCTCGACCTCGAAGCGGACCTCAGCGTCGACTCGATCAAACGCGCTGAGATCGCCGGCGAACTGGCGGCCGAACTGGGGCTCGACACCGCTGACGACAGCGAGATCGAGGAAGTGTCGAAGGCGCGCACCGCAGCAGCGATCGCGGAACTGCTCGCGAGCAAGCTCGGGGCGGCGGCGACACCGGCAGTGATCAGTGACCCCGCCAGCCCTGCTTCTGACGCGGCCACCGTCATCGCGCCGCAGCGGCTTCTCATGCGCCCCGTCCCGATAACGCCCATCGAGTCGGCACCGCAGCTCGCTGGGTTGCGGGTTCTCGTCATCGGTGGCGGACCGCTCGCCGAAGCGCTGAAGAACCAGCTGCACGCGCTCGACGCGACACCAATCATCGCCGCGCCCAGTTTCACCGCCATCCGGGCCGCCATGGACGTGCACGCTGACGGGGTGTTCTACCTCGGTAGTCAAGACCGCGATGACGCGCCGTCGCTTCCGGACGCGTTCCCGATTCTGCGTGAACTGATCGCCGCGTCACCACGCTGGCTCCTCGCCGCAGGCCCCGGCGAAGGATTGCGCGGCTTCTTCCGCACAGTGAGCCGCGAATACCCGGACTTGCATGCCAGCGTCGTTGAATCGAACGATCTCGATGTGCACCGGTTCGCGGCCGCGCTGGCCGCGGAAACAGCAGCTGCGCCGGGCGAACCGGTCGTGCTGCTCGACAACGGTGAACGGTCCGGGCTGGCGTTGGAGTCAGCGGATCTCGGCGCCGCCGCGATGGCCGGCGCGGGGCCGAGTGGCGTCGGCATGGCAGAAGCCGCTGCGCTCGGTCTCGACCAGGATTCGGTCGTCTTAATGGTTGGCGGCGCGCGTGGCATCACGGCGCGTTTCGCCGCAACACTGGCTGGTGCGAGCCGGTGCCACATCGAACTCGTCGGACGTACGCCACTGTCGCTGGAGGCGGAGGATCCGCGGATCGCGGCCGCGTCGTCAGCGTCTGATATCCGGGCCGCGCTGATCGAGATGGGGTTGCGCACACCCGCCGAAATCGAGTCCGCTGTCAGCCGCACGCTGGCTGAGCGTGAAGTGCGGGGCACACTAGAGCGCCTCCGTGAACTCGGTGCCACTGTGCGATACCGGTCAGCCGACATCCGCGACCCTGAGTCAGTCACGAACCTTGTGCACAGTTTGCATGCTGAACATGGCCGCCTCGATGGCATCGTGTACGCCGCGGGCGTGATCGAGGACAAACTGATCGCGGAGAAAGCGCCGGAATCGTTCGCCCGGGTGTACACGACCAAGGTCGCCGGTGCCCGGCATCTCATCGCCACCGCCGAGGGCCTTTCGAACGGCCCGCGCTTCATGGTGTTCTTCGGCAGTATCGCCGCTGTGCTGGGCAACCGCGGGCAGGCCGACTACGCCGCTGCGAACGACGAACTCGAAGCACTCGGCCGCAACTGGTCGGTCGCGGGGAAGCGTCGCGGACTCACCGTGCATTGGGGCCCGTGGGCGCCGACGGGGGAGAACAACGGCATGGTCACCCCCGAACTCATGCGGTCGTACGCGAAGCGCGGGGTCGCGCTGATCGATCCTGAGGAGGGAACGGCCAGTCTGCTTCGGGAACTCGCCTGGGGTGACGAGTCAGCGAACGCGGTCGTGTACACGGCGTCCGGGTGGTGACCGCGTCCGCGACAGGGCGCGACCGCGGCGGTGACAAAGTCGCGATCGTGGGGATGGGTGCGCTTTTCCCTGGTGCGAACAACCTCGACGAGTATTGGAAGAACCTGTCGGAGGGGGTCGACAGTGTGACGGATGTGCCTGCGCACCGCTGGGACGGAGAGTTCTACGATCCGGCGGCCCGCACCCAGAAGCGAGCCGACAAGTTCTACTGCCGCCGCGGCGGATTCGTCGAAGCCGACATCGATCCCGCCCGGTTCGGCATCATGCCGAACTCGGTCGGCGACATTGACCCCGACCAGCTGATCGCGCTGAAGGTCGCGGCGGAAGCGATTGACGATGCGGGCGGCTCAGCGGTGTTGCCGGCGGATCGCGCACGCATCGGTGTGGTCCTGGGACGTGGCGGATACTTGACGCCCGGTCTCGCCCGGCTAGACCAGCAGGTGCGCACCGCGACCCAGTTGGTGCGCACGCTCACCGAAGTGGTTCCCGGCATTGATCCCGGCGTACTAGAGCAGGTGAAGGACGCGTTTCAGGCGCAGTTGCGGCCACCCAACGCGGACGGCGCGATCGGCCTGGTACCGAACCTGTCAGCGTCACGGATCGCGAATCGGCTGGATTTGCGCGGCCCCGCCTACACGGTCGACGCGGCGTGCGCGTCCTCGCTCGTCGCCGTCGATCAGGCGGTATCGGCGCTGCTCAGCGGACGCTGCGACCTCATGCTCGCCGGCGGGGTGCATCACTGTCACGACGTCACCCTGTGGAGTGTCTTCAGCCAGCTCGGTGCGCTCTCCGCGTCTCAGCAGATCCGGCCGTTTGACCGCCGCGCCGATGGGGTGCTGATCGGGGAGGGTACGGGGATTGTCGTCCTCAAGCGGCTCGCCGACGCTGAACGTGCCGGCGACCGGGTGTACGCGGTTATCGCGGGCACCGGTGTCGCCAGCGACGGACGGACCGCCAGTCTGTTCAATCCCGACCCGTCGGGTCAGGTCCAGGCGGTGTCGCAAGCGTGGTCAGCCGCGGGGCTCGATCCGCGTGCACCCGGGTCGATTGGTCTTCTCGAAGCCCACGGCACCGGCACTGTCGCGGGCGATGGGGCCGAACTGAAAACCCTGCTTGAAGTGTTCGGTCCGCACCGCCCCGACGAGGCACGCCCCGTCATCGGCACCGTCAAATCGATGATCGGCCACACCATGCCCGCAGCCGGGGCGGCAGGCCTCATCAAGGCGGCGCTGGCAGTCCACCACCGGACCCTGCTCCCGACCCTGCATTGCGCCGAACCGCATCCAACGCTGAGCGAAACACGTTTCGCTCCAATCGAATCGGCACAACCATGGGAACTGGCAGGTGGCCAGTCAGCACGGCGCGCCGGGGTGAACGCATTCGGGTTCGGTGGCATCAACGCGCACGTGATCCTCGAAGAGTCGCTCATTCGCGCCGCGCCGATCACGGTCACTGAGCCCGCCGCGCTCGTTCGCCTCGCCGCCGGCACGGTGAGCGACCTGGCGGAGCTTCTCGCCCAACCGGATTCGCTCCTTCGTCAGCATGACATCGGCGACGGCAGGGTGCGCATTGCCATAGCCGACCCCACACCCAAGCGCCTTGCGCTGGCGCGCAAGGCCGTCGCGCGTGGTGTTCCGTGGCGCGGCAGGTCGAACATGTGGTTCACGCCCACGCCGCTGCTTGAACCTGGTGGCGGCAAAATCGCGATGGTATTTCCCGGTCTCGAAGCGGAATTCGCGCCTGATATCGGTTCGCTCGCAACCGAACTGGGCATCTCGAGTGTCAGTGACTTGGCTGTCGGCGCCGGTCACGTCGGCAGCCACGGCGCAGCGGTTTTCCAGCTGGGCCGCATCTTGCACCGCGCGCTGACCCGTTTGGGTGTGCGGGCAGACGGGTTCGCTGGGCACAGCGTCGGTGAATGGTCCGCCATGACCGAGGGCGGGATTTTCAGCCACACTGAGATCGACGCGTTCCTTGACCAGTTCGACCCGAGTTCCGTCACGGTGCCGGGCGTGGAGTTCGCTGTGATCGGCGCATCCGCACCCCATGTGGCACAAGCGATTACCGAATGGCCGGAGGTAGTGCTCTCGCACGACAATGCACCGAATCAGTCCATCGTCTGCGGTCCGGCTGACGCGATCGCCACCGTAGTGGAGCGGTTCCGGGCTGACGGGGTGATCAGCCAGGTGCTGCCGTTCCAGTCTGGATTCCACACGCCGATGCTCGCCCCGTTCCTCGGCCCGATCGTCCGGGACTTCGAATCACTCAGCGTGCATCCGGCGAAAACACCTGTCTGGTCAGCGACCACGATGGCGCCTTTCCCTGCGGACCCCGCCACGATCCGACGGATCTACATCCGGCACCTCGTCGAAACGGTGCGGTTCCGCGAACTGATCACGAACATGCACGGCGCGGGGTTCGCGGCGTTCATCCAAATGGGCACCGGACAAGTCAGTGCCTTGATTGGCGACATTCTGCAGGGCCGCGACCATCTCGCGATTCCTGCGCACGCCCCCAAAGCCGGGGCGGCGGAGCAACTCGATCGCGTCCGCGCCGCGCTGTGGGTTGAGGGCTACCAGTCAGGCGGTGCTCCAGTGCGTGCGGGACAGCAGGTGCGCATCGATCTCAGTGGTTCGCTCATCAGCATCCCACAGGATCAGCGGGTGGTGGTGAAAACCGCTGCTGCGCAGGAGATGCCCACAACCGCGTGGGGCACTGAGTTCGCCGCGCTCGTGGAGGACACGCAGCGTGCCGCGCGGGAACTGATGGCGGCAGCGGCCGCGCCACGGTCCAGCACACCCATAATCGCACCGATCACGTCGCTCGAGACGTCACTCGATGTGTCGCTGCGGGCGATGCCGTATCTGATCGACCACAGCTTCTTCAAACTTCCGCCGGACTGGCCGGATCATGAAGAACGGTGGCCAGTGGTCCCAGCCACCACGCTCGTTGACCACATGACGGGGTTCGCTCGGCAGGCGGCCCCAGGCCGAGTCGCGATGACGCTCACTGATGTTCGCTTCGACAAGTGGCTGCCAGTCATCCCGTCCGTCACGGTGCCCGTCACGGCCGTCCCGTCGGCTGACGGCACTGTGGCTGTGACGATTCAGGGCCACGCGCGTGCCCGTGTCACCGTCGCTCCGGCCTATCCCGTGCGGCGGCCCGCGTCCTGGCGGTTCGAGCGTGAGCACGTGCCTAAAGACAAAGCCTCCGAACTGTATTCGCGGCGGTGGATGTTCCACGGACCCCAATTCCAGGGCGTCACCGAACTCACCGCGATCGGTGCCCGGCACGTCCGCGGGGTGCTCACCACCCCGGCCGCACCGGGCGCACTGCTCGACAACGCGGGCCAACTCCTTGGCTACTGGGTCCAGTCGACCGTCACCGAGCGGTCCACTGTGTTTCCCGTGGGGATGGGACGCATCGAGTTCTTCGGCGACCATCCCACTCCTGGCACCGCGGTGGACTGCACCGTCGTCATCCGCGAACTCAACGACCAGTTCATCACCGCGGACGTGCAACTCGCTGTCCACGGCCAGGTGTGGGCACAAATAACGGGCTGGCAGGATCGCCGCTTCGATTCCAACCCGGTCATCAGGGCCACCGACTGCGCACCTGAGGAGCACGCGCTCTCGACGCTGCGGCCCGAAGGGTGGGCGGAGGTGACAGAGATGTGGCCAGACCTCGCCACCCGCGAACTCGTCGCGCGGAAAATGCTCGGCCGCAGTGAAAGGGAACAGTACGCCGCGATCCCGCCGCGGCGCCGGCGCCAATGGCTGCTGGGCCGCATCGCCGCGAAAGACGCTGTCCGGCAGTATCTCTGGCAGACCCAGCCGGGCGGCATTTATCCGCAGGAACTCGAAATCGGTAACGCCGCCTCGGGTGTGCCCTTCGTTCGCGGACGCCATCGACGAGTGCTGCCGCACCTCACTGTGTCTCTCGCGCACTGTGCCGAAATCGGAGTGGCGATCGCTCGCGACGGCGCGTGCGGAATCGACGCCGAAGAGATTCGCGTCAGAGACGCCGCCGCCGAGCTCGCCGCACTCACCGCGGCCGAAAAGACTCTGCTTGATGATTTGTCCGGCGAGCGTGCCCTGTGGTTCACGCGGCTGTGGACCGCGAAGGAAGCGGTAGCAAAGCGGCTGGGCACTGGGCTGCAAGGTGAACCGAAACGATTCGAGATCGTGGCGGTCCATCCTGGTGCCGGTAGCGGCGCGCGACTGTCCGTGGCAGCCGCTGGCGACGTATTCGAGGTCTCGACGGTCGTCACCGAGAACCCGCCTTCGCTGCCGTCACGCAGGTATGTTGTGGCCTGGACGGGCCACACCGACGAGGAGACAGAGAACTGATGAGCGAAAACCCGGTGCGCAACGACTCCGGCACCGTCGATGAATCCGAGGTGTTCGACGCGATTACGTCGATGCTGGCCGACATGCTTGAGGTGTTCGACGTCGACCCGAACGAGATCACCCGCGGCACGGAGTTCCACGACGACCTGGAAATGGAAAGCATCGACCTCGTGGCGCTCTCCGGGCAGTTGCGCGAACGGTGGGGCGAGCAAGTGAACTTCGCGCAGTTCATCGCGGGGATGGAACTCGAGCAGATCATGCACGTCACCGTAGGGCAGCTCGTGGACTTCGTCGTCGACAGCCTCAACGCCCCGGCCCCGGCCGTCGGGGAACAACCATGACCACGCTTAAAGTTGGTGACCTCGACGTCCACGTGCAGCGCATGGGGCCCGCTGACGCCTCCATGACGGTCGTGCTGCTGCACGGTCTGCTATATGACAGCCTCGCGAGCTACTACTTCACGGTCGGCCCGGCGCTCGCCGAACTTGGCATCGACGTGGTGATGTACGACCTTCGCGGGCATGGGCGCAGCTCACGGCCCGCGAGTGGTTACAAACTCGAACAGTTCGTGGACGATCTGCGCGGAATGCTCGACGAACTTGGCATCAACCACCCGGTCCACCTGGTCGGCAACTCGTTCGGCGGCACGATCGCCTTCGGTTTCGCTGCCGCTCACCCGGAGCGGACCGCGAGCATTCTGTTCATGGAAGCGGAACCGCCCGTCCGCCAATGGGCGATCCACATCCGTGAAGGCCTCACCGATGCGGTGCAGCGGCTCGGCAAGCCTGACGCGTTCGACTACATCGCCGAAACGTATGGGTCACACCCCGCGCGGCTGTCCAAAGCGGCGTACAAGATCCTGCAGTCGACCACGATCGTCGACGACATCCCCAGCAGTGCTCTGATCAGCGAAGACCTCGCTGACGTCACGTGTCCCGTGCTCGGCGTTTTCGGCACCCAGACGGGGCTGTCGTACCAGGTTGACCTGCTTCGCGCGAAGCTCCCTGCGTTTGACGTGCAGATCCTCGACGGCATGGGGCATTCAGTGCTCGTCGAAAAGCCCGCGCTGACCCGGACGATGGTTGCGGACTGGCTGTTCGGCGGGCATCAGGCGACGCTGCGTGACGCGGGCAAGATCGGCGCCTGAGTGAGCCGGTTTCTGTTCGTCGTGCCGCCGCTCGTCGGGCACATCAACCCGGCGCTCACGGTCGCCGCGGAACTGCGCGAGCGCGGACACGACGTCGCGTGGTCGGGGCCTGAACGTTTGATCCGGGCGCTTGGCGATCAGCAAGCACGTGTTTTCGATTACGACGCTGAACCGTCCGGCGAGCGCGGGGACCTCACGGGACCTGCGGCGCTGCAGTTTCTGATCGAACGGTTCCTGGTGCCGCTCGCGCGGGCCATGGAACCTTTCGTTACGAAAGCGGTGCGAGAGTTCTCGCCGGACGTCGTGGTTGCGGACCAGCAAGCATTCGCTGGCGGCCTGGTGGCGGAGCGGGAGGGAATCCCGTGGGTGACGTCCGCGACGACGTCGACGGAGCTGTCCGACCCGCTCGGAGGCATGCCGAAAGTCAAAGCTTGGATCGACTCGGTGCTGGCAGGGCTGCGAAGCGAAATCGGGGATCCAGCCGGCGACAGCGACCCGCGTTTCTCCCCACACGGCATTCTCGCGTTTACCACGGAGGACCTCGCCGGGCGGCCAGCCATCGCTGCCGAACGGGTTTGGATGGTCGGCCCCGCGCTACGCGACAGCATTGAGACTGACTTCCCGTGGGAGTTTCTCGATACCGGCGCGCACACTGTGCTGATCAGCATGGGGACTGTAAACGGCACAACCGGTGCGGAGTTCCTGCGTAAAGCCGCAGCTGCGATCGGAGCGAACGCAGACCGGTTCCGTGCGGTCCTCGTCGACCCCGATAGCGCGGTGGGTGAGGTACCAGCGAACGTTCTTGTACGCCCCTTCGTACCGCAGCGTGCGCTCCTGCCGTTCATTGATGCGGTGGTGTGCCACGCGGGGCACAACACCGTGTGCGAGGCGCTGTGGAACGGCGTCCCGCTGGTCACAGCGCCGATCCGCGACGATCAGCCGGTGGTGGCACAGCACGTCGCCGACGCCGGGGCTGGGGTGCGGCTGCGCTTCCGTCGCGCAACTGCCGAGCACATCATCGGCGGGATCGATGCTGTGCTCGACCCCGCCGCAGGTTACCTAGCGGCAGCTGCCCGCATCGGCCAATCATTTCGCGCAGCCGGGGGAGCGGGCAGGGCTGCGGACGTGCTGGAAGAACTCGTCACTGCTCCACAGCAGCTTCGACGGTAGGCCACGCGGAACGGATCGCGTCCTGCCAGTACGGCCACGAATGCGTTCCCGACGGACGGAAATCCAGCGTCGGTGTGATCCCGCCAGCCGCGAGGCGTGCCGCGAAATCAGTGGAACACGCCAGTGCTGCCGCCTCGATCGGGCCGCCAACCACGATGGTCGCGCGGGTGTCGTCATCGAAATGCTGTTCATGACGGCCTGGTGCGCCACTCCCGGCATAAAGGTAGAGCGGTTTGCCGCGGAGCCCGTCCAGATTCTGTGCCGGGTCGTGCTCGAACCAGCCAGCCGCGTTCCTCGGCCCCCACATGTTGTCCGCGTCGCCGCCCCGGTACGCGATACCGGCGCGCACCGAGTCCTGGTAAGGCTCCGGCGCGACGAGCGGGCAGGAACTGATCGCAACCACCCCCCGATACAGATCGGGATGGCGCGCAGTGAGGGTAAACGCCGCCTGCCCGCCCATGGAGATGCCGCCGATCGCGTTGCGGCCGTTGCCGCGGAAATAGCTGTCGACAATCGGCGGAAGTTCCTCAGTGAGGAACGTTTCCCACTTGTACACGCCGAACTCCGGGTCGGGCTGCTGCCAGTCGGTGTAGTAGCTGCCCTCACCACCCGCCGGCAGAACGATGTTGACGTCCTTCGTCGCAGCGAACTCGGTGATGTCGGTCTTCGCGATCCAGTCGCTTTGCTCGTACGTCGCTTCGTTGCCGTCGAGCAGATAGAACGTCGGACGCGGTGACGAGTGCGCGGGGTGCAGGACATGCACGCGAATTGTGCGCTGCATTGCCGGGGAATCAACCATGAGGTCGGTCCGCGTGGGCGAGACCTGATCCACCTGCGCAACGGCGGCAGGCGGTGGCGAGGCGGTCGCGGAAGTTACCGGGATGGTGACCGCAGCCAGCGCCACAATGGGCGCGAAAATAGCTGACCGCGCGGGAAAACGTGACCACAATGTCACGGGGACCTCACTTAAACACAGTCTGTGATTTGAGACTCAGCAAGTGTAGCTACACTCACTCTCTGACGGTGCAGCAGCACCGGCACGTCACCGCTGCCAGGCGGAGGGAGCCTCAGTGGATCGTATCGATGGTGTCGGGGCCATGCTGTACTACCTGTTCGAGGAACCGCACCGCCGCGCAGTCGTGGCGATGTACGCGTTCGATGCTCAAGGCTCCAGCTCAGTGCCCACGACGCTCGAGGAGCTGTCCACCTATGTGCTGGCGCGCATCGGCGATCAGCCGCTGCTGCATCGCAGACTCGTCCCCACACCGCTGAACCTCGACAACCCCGTGTGGGTGGCCGACACGGAGAAACCCGGGGCTGCGCGGGTCTCAGCGCGAACCGTGCGGGGCGCAGGCACGTGGGAGGACACTCTCGCGACGCTCGCCGGCATCGCGGCGGAACCGGATGCGTGCGCCGTCCCGCTAGAAGTCATCCTGCTCGAAGGCGTGCGTGCCCATCCGCAGCTGCCCGAAGGCGCGATCGTCGTGGCATTGCGCACCGACCACGCCGCGATGGACGGGACAGCTCGCGCCGCCATCGAACGGCAGCTATTCACTGCGGAACCAGCAAGCTGGCCACGGCAAGCGCCCATGGTGAAGCCTGCTGACACGGCCATCCCGTCCCGATTGCTGATCTTCCTCACCGCACTGATGCTGCTGTTCACGCGGATCGTCACGTTCGTGCGGCTGGCGGGCGAGGCGCGGCGGATCGGGAAGGAAACGGAAAAGGCTCCTGAGGAAACGTGGGTGGTGTCAGCGATCGACACCGACCCGGATGAGCCTGCACGCGTCAACGAGTTCTTCACGGTGCCGCTGGCCAAGATCAAGCGGGCACGCGCGGCGGCGCCAGGAGCGACAGTCAACGATGTGGTGGTAGCGGCAGTCGCGACCGCGTTGCGCCATTACCTCGACGAGATTGGCGAACTGCCCGGCGAGCCGCTGCGGTGCTTCGTTCCCATCGCCGTGCCCGCGGCGTCGGGACGGACCGAGGGCAACCACATCACCCGCGGAACGGTTCCGCTGTGGACGTGCATTGAGGACGATGCTGAACGGCTGCGCCGTACGCACGACTCCATCGCCGACGTGAAGACCCGCATCGCGGGTGGCCCGCAAATCGCCGTGGAGCAGGCTGCGCTGACGTTGTTCGCGCCACTCGCCGCACGCGGTCACCGTCGCGACACGGTGGAGGGACGACGGGCGAATGCCGTCGTCACGAACGTGTTCCGCGGAGCAGACCCGCTGTACCTCGGTGACGCCCGCTGTGTGCGCACGCATATCGTGTCGGCGCTGAACAAGGGCGCGCCGCTGTCGCACCAGGTCACCAACCTCGAAGGGCAACTTATGGTTTCCCTGTCTGGAGGGGCGGGGGCGCTGCGCGAGCCCCAGCGATATCGGGAGTTGCTGCAGAAGGCGTTCAGCGACATGGCGGAGCTGGGCGAAAGGCCGCTAGGGCAAATCGCGGGCTGACGGGGTGTCTGCCCCCTAACACAATGTCGTTTCCCGTGTTTAGCAGAGTGCTAAACACCCCTGCTAGATGTGGGCACCATGGTGTTCATCGGCGACGAACGCTTTTTCGAGTTCGTCAACGGCGTCACCGCACGCGAGCGCGAGACGCTGCAAACGCGGCAGGGTGTCGCGGCATCCCACGAACCCGAAATTGAGGGTGTCACCGTAGCTCTCGCACGTGATGTTCAGTGGCCCGCCATGCATCAGGAACGATACGGGGTATACCGAGGCGAGGCGGTTACCGCGGAAGTAGAGCGGCTTCGTTGGGCCGGGCACGTTGGAAATTACGACGTTGAAGCTGGGCGGGAAGACTTTGCCGAGCCCGAACTGGGCGAGGCCGGTCTGGACGAGCAGCGGCGAGCCGACGTACATCGTGTACCCGATGATGGCGGCACGGTTCATCTTCTCCATCTGCTTTTTCGCGGCGGTTGTCGACGCGACGACAGCTTTGAGCCGCTCTTCCGCGCTCTCGACATCGGTGCCGAGCGAGGCGAGCATTCCGCCCACCATGTTGCCGCCGCCGGGATCGTCCTTCGGGCGGATGTTGACGGGCACGAACGCGATCAGAGGCTTCGCTGGGAGCGCGCCGATGCTTTGCATATAGTCGCGCAGACCGCCCCCGCACACGGCGAGGACAACATCGTTCAGAGTGCAACCGGCTGCGTCGGCAATTCTGCGCATCCGGCCGATGTCGTACTGCTGGGTCGCGAAGCGCCGGTTGCGGCCGATCCGCCCGTTGAGGATGCTCCGCGGCGCCTGCAGGATGGTGACGATCGGGTCATCCTTGCGGAACCGGGACCGCGAGAGGCGGCCCAGGCCTTTGCCGATGTCACGCACGGACGTCATGTGACCTGCTACCGCGCTGACGAAGGAACCCTGGTCGGCAGGGGAGTCGGCTTCACGCTCTGCTCTTTTCTTCCGCTTCGGCCGCCTTTCCGCGGGCGGAATCTGGAAGAACAGCGGCTCATCGGGTGCGTCGGGGGAGTCGGAGAACGAGCGCATGAACATCTTCACGGCGGTGTAGCCGTCGACGAGGGAATGATGAACCTTCGCGTACATCATCAAGTTGCCCGATTCGTGGCCCTCGATGATGTAGCACTCCCACGGCGGGCGGCGGAAGTCCAATGGCCGGCTGTGCAGCCGCGAAACGAGCACACCGAGTTCACGCTCGCCACCCGGGCTGGGGAGCGCGGAGCGGCGCACGTGGTACATCGCGTCGAACTCGGGGTCCTCGATCCAGCGGTGCGCGGGATTCTTGAGGAACTTCGGGGTGGCGAGTTTGAGGTTCCACGGCGCCTGCGCAGATGTCATTTCCTCGAGTTCGTCGCGGATCCGTCTGCTCATGTCACCGCTTGTGCCGTCGGTGACTTCGATTTCGACGAGCCCTCCGACGTGCATCATCGAATCGGGGGACTCCATGTACAGGAACATCGCGTCGAGCGGGGACAGCCACTTCGCCATCCCCACAACGTACTCGCTCGGGCAGAACCGGGCCCGAAATTACGGGTATGCGGTGAGGGTTGTGACCATTGTGTCGAGGTAGGCGGGCGACAGATCGGTTTCCCCGGGGGTTGCGTGGGCGAGCTGTGAAATCCCGAGGTAGCTCGTGTAGGCGAGCTGGGCGCGGCGTGCGGCCTCACCGGGCGGAAAGCCGAGTTCTTCGAACTGGCCGGCGAGGTAGCTGAGGCGCCGCCGCGTGACGCGTGCGAGCACGGGCGCAACCAATGGGTGTGCCGCGGTAGCTTGCAGCGCCAGCTCTACGCGGGCCGCCTCGCCGGTGTGCTCCACGACGGCACCCACTATGAGGGCGCGGAGCCGGGGCAGTCCCGCCTGCTCGGCCTCGATCGCGGTGATGGCGTCTTCGGTGCCGGTGCGCTCCCATAGCTCTAGGGCGGCTTCGATGAGTGCGTCACGGCCGGAGAAATGCCAATAGAAACTGCCCTTTGTTGCACCTAGCCGGGCAGCGAGCGGTTCCACCGCCACAGCAGCAAGCCCACCCTCGCTGAGGGCGCGGAGAGCGGCGGCGGTCCAGTCTTCAGCCGACAGGCGCTTTCGCGATGTCATTCCCGTACGGTACCGTATGGTTAGTGACCATACGGTACCGTACGGAGGCGGTTGTATGAAGATTCACAATGTCCACGAGCGCGTCGTCAGTGGCACCCCCGACGACATCGCGCCATTACTAGCAAGCCTTGGTCAGCCAGGCGATGTGCTCTACCCGCCGCAGTGGCAGCCGATGCGCTTGGACGGGCCTGTCGCTATCGGTGCTACGGGAACCCACGGAACGATCAGTGCCTACGAACCGGGGTGTCTCCTGGAGTTCACATTCCCGGGCGGTATGGGTATCACCGGCACGCACACCTTCACGGTTCGCCAGCTCGGGCCGAGCGAGTCGCTTGTGCGTCACGAGGTCGACGCCGACGCCACTGTGGTGGCGTGGCTCGGGTGGCAGGCGGTGATCCGCTCGTCGCACGACGCCGTACTCGAGTGTGTGCTGGATCGTCTTCAGGCTGAGCTTGGTGCGCCTCCGGAACGTCCAGCAGCACCATCGGTGTATGCGCGCGTCCTGCGCCGTATCGAGCGTCCGCGTGCCCGGAAGGTTGAGCCAGCGCGCAGTGCTCTGCTTTCCGGGGCGCTCGACCGCGTCGACTACGCTGATGCGTTTGCGATCGAGCGGCGCCGAAACGTCTCTGATGATCCGCAAGCCTGGGCAGACGCGGTGTTCAACGACCCGCCAGCATGGGTGACGGGCCTAATGGGTCTGCGTGATCGTCTGGTTCAGGTCGCAGGGATTGAACGCAGCACGCCCGAGACGTTCGCGGTCATCGCTCGCGACGATAATGAGGTCGTTCTTGGTTCTGACGCTCGTCATCTGAACTTCCGTGCCTCAATACGGCGCGACGCGGAGAGCACTCTGCTCACCACCACGGTTCAGTTGCACAATCGGCGGGGGCGTGCGTATTTCGCGTTGATCCGTCCGTTCCATGCGCTTGTGGTGCGCGCGATGCTGAATCGGGCTGCGGGCCGGGTAGGGGCAGAGGTTGTGCGCCTCGGATGACACTGTTGTTTGCGTGTTTAGCAGAGTGCTAATGCGGCCTACTCATGTCGAGGCATGTCTCCTTGCGTTGCGAAGTGCCTTACTGAGTGACTTAACTGGGTTTGGCGTGGCGCTAACTGGGGAGCCGCCACCCGCGACCAGAACACGTGAATCGCGGACTCTTGACTCGGGGCGCCGCGACAACTCCGGCGCCACAACCGATACGAAAGGCGCGACATGAGCAGCGACAACTTCTTTTACCGGCTCGAGGGCGGGTTCACGAAGCTCGGCTCCATCGGACTGGTCGCCGACGGTCTCCGGATGGACAACGAATTCGCGGGCACAATCACTGACGGTGCACTCGCGGGAGCGCAGATGACCGGGATTGACTTCTTCCGGATCCGGGCCGACGGTGTTGGCGTCGTCGACGCTCGTGAAATGATCCACTACAAAGACGAGGTGATCGCGGTACACGTCACTGGCTACGTGCTGCCGCCTGCGGACATGGAGTTTCCTTCGCTTGCCGCGCTGACCGCCCCTGACTTCACGTGGCCTGACGCAGCATTCACGATCGAGGCACTCGCGACCTTCGAAACCGCTGCCGCTGAGTTCGGACACCTGAACAGCATGGCTGTCGTCCACACCGGCCGCGCCAACATGGCGACCGGCGAACTGACCGTCGTGGCGCACCGAATCCTGCAGTCGCAGGGCGAGATGATCCGCGTATAGGACCGGGGGCTTCAGACCCTGGAACCGAATTGCCCGCGCAGCTGCGTGCGGTCATCGTTGCCGGTCTTATGCAGGACACTCGCGACGTGCTTCTCCACGGTCTTTGGTGACAGCACAAGACGATCCGCGATTTCGCGGTTCGTCAATCCGGCCAGGACCAGCTGCATGACGTCCATCTCGCGACTGGTGATACCGAGTTTGCGCAACTGGTCGGGCACCGCGGACACGCCTCGCCCGGCACGCGGCACCGGCGCGCCGGAGTTACGCAGCATGATCCGGCATGACGCCGCGAGCGGCTCGTAATGGTGGCTGGCGAACCAGCGGACTGCTGTCTGCAGCATGGCCGCCGGTTCGCCCCACCCATCCGCAAGCGCTGCGGGAGCGATGAGCCAGCTGGTGAGCTGCACCATCCATTCCGCACCCTGATATCCGCGAAGATCCGCCACCGCTGACGTGAACAGCGCCTCAGCCGTGGCTGTGTTTCCGTCGCGGCCGGCTGCCACCGCATCCGCCGCGCGGAGCATGGCGCGATTGAATCGCGTATCCGCTCCCGCCGCCTCGGCAGCCTCTGTCCGCTCGGCACGTCCATCCCCGTCGAGCGTGCAGAGCAAAGCCCACAGTCCCCGGTGCGGGTCGTGTGTGCCCGGGCGCTGGCGCAGCAACTCTGCTGCTTCACTGAGTGCGGTGCGGGCTGCTTCCCGATCTGCCTCGTGCAGGGCCAGCATCGCGTACACGTGGCTCCGAACCCCCGCCGCGACTGCCGGATCACCGGGCGCGGCGGTCTGGATGCGCGCGACAACCTCGGCAACCGCCTGATGATTTCTTTCGTGCGCGTAGGAGCGGGCCAGAATTGTGAGGGCCGGAGCGAGCACTGACAGCTTCAGGCGTTCCGCGAGACCCACAGCTCGCTGGGCCGCGACCCGTCCGTCGGTGATGCTGTTGCGTGAGATCAGCGCCGACGCGAGATGGAAATCGGCAACCGCGGCCAGTGCTGGTGCCCCGGCTTGCACCGCGGCGCGTCTCGCCGCAATGAGCCGATCGGTCGCCATGCGGTCAAGCAGATCGATTGTCCCGAGTTCGTGCAGCGCCCGCGCCCGCCACAAGCTGAGTTCGTGCTGCTCCGCGACCTCGAGTGCCGATTCGAAGATTCGCTCTGCGTCAGCGACATCTCGTAGGCGGACGCATCGTCCGAGTACTTCCAGAGCCTCGCAGCGCACCTCGGGCTGCATTGTTCCTATCGAGCCGAGGGTTTCTCGCGCGAGATGCTCCGCGACCGAGACGTCACCAGCCTCCGCTGCGATCTGCGCGGCAACGACACTTGCTCGTGCCTGCCGAGCGGTATCACCCTCAGCTAGGGCGCTCTGATAGGCGTGGTCAGCGTGCTCCTGCGCCTTGGCGTACAACCCGCTGGTGAGCAGGGCCCGCGCCAGGACAAGTTCGAGGTCGATGCGCCGCCCGGTATCCGAGCCCGACACAACACGTTCCGCGAGCGCGGTTTCAGCCAACGCGATAGCCGCATCAGTGTTGCCGGCAAGCGCATGAACGTCAGCGAGCCTTTCCGACATGAGCAGGCGGTCGGCATACGCTGGATCGAACGTCGACGCGAGTTTGAGTCGAGCGGCAGCAGTTGCAAGTGCACCCCGATCACGCGCTTGTTCGGCCGCCTCGAGCAACGCAGCAGCGGCTCGGCCTGGCAGGTCAGCATGGATCGCAAGCTCTGCCACCACACCGGGGTCATGGATTGTCCCGGCGGCGAGGGCACGTGTCGCTAGCTCAACTCGCTCGGGCGGCAGCATTGACGCCAGGATCGCCTCACGTGTGAGCGCGTGACGGAACCGCACCACGCCGCCCGCGTTCTCGAGAATCATCACCGCAGTAGCGTTGCGCAGGCCTTCCATAATCGTGCGGTCTGCGAGACCTGTTATCGCTGACAACGCCGACCAGTCGAAGTCACGTCCCAGCAGCGCGGCAGCAAAAACGATGGTGCGATCCTCTGACAGGAGGCCAGCGACGCGGCGGGTGACGGATTCGGCGAAAGTTGTCGGAACCTCCGCAGTCAAGGGGCCCGAAACCGCCCATTCGCCGTCAGTGGCGGTGAGTTTTCCCGTGCGGACCAGGCCGGCGAGCAGTTCCTCAACGAAGAAGGGGACGCCATCCGCGTGGGCCCGTACAAAGGCAAGAAGGTCAGCGGACACGGCGTCCTGTCCGAGGCAGGCGAGCGTCATCGCGTCAACCTGACGGGGAGTGAGTGGACGCAGATCCAGCACGGCTGCCGCGCGGCGATCGGCGGCCCGGCGCGCGAATTGTGACGCCGCCGGTGGCTCCGGCCGCATGGTGAGGAGGCAGAGCGCGCCGTGGCTCGCCACGTTGTCTACCAGGTACTCAACGACAGCGAGCGTGTCCTGATCGGCCCAGTGAAGATCTTCCAGCACAAGCATCGCGCCCCGGCCACGGCCGCTGACCTCAAGGAGACGCAGCAGTGCTTCCGCAACAGTGAGCGCCGAGATCTCGGGCGCTTGCTTCGAGGACCAGTGCGGCACGAGATGCGCAAGCGTGGGCAAGATGGGGGTGAGCGCGGCCTCACGTGGCATGCCCGCCTCGCGGAAACCGCTGCTCAGCGCCTCCGCAAAGGGGCGCAGCGGGGTCGCGAAGGAGCCGTCCACCGACCGTCCCGACAAGACCAGTAGCCCGCGCGCCTGTGCGTACGCCTCGGCGTGACGGCGCAGTCGTGATTTCCCGATACCGGGTTCACCGATGAGCACGAAAGCGCCGCCCGCACCGTTGCGCGCAGAATCGATCGCACGTTCAAGACCGGCCGATTCGGTTTCACGCCCAACCAACTCAGGCGACAGCAGCAGTGTCACTGCTTGAGCATGCCGGGCCCGGTGACATTCGTTCAAGACCGCACCCTTAGCTGGGTGACGTGCAGAGCTAAGTGGGGGTGCGGCACCGGGTCGCAGCGCTGGAGTTGCGAGGAACGTTGTGTCCGGACAAACCGCGTCACACTAAACGAGGAGACACCAATGCAACCTGTCGTCGCGGAACCCTTCTCCGCAACCCGTGAGGTCCACGTCATCCCGACGCTGTGGCCAATCCCGAATGTCGGGTACTTGCCTATGAACGCATTCCTGCTCCACGCGGCAGAGCCGGTACTGGTCGACACGGGGGCGGGCCTGCTTTCGCCACAGTTCCTCGACGCCCTCGCGTCAATCATCAGACTCGACGAAATACGTTGGATCTGGCTCACTCATGAAGACCGCGACCACACGGGCAGCCTCAACCGGCTGCTCGAACTCGCCCCGAACGCACGGGTCATCGCGGATTTCTTTGCCATCGGCCGGCTCGGGCCGGAACAGTCGTTTCCGCTGGACCGCCTGCACGTCGTCACGGAAGGCGACCGGATAAGCGTGGGGGATCGCGACCTCACAGCGATACGACCACCGCTATTCGACAGCCCAAGTACGACAGGGATTCTCGACAACAGCTCGGGTGTTCTTTTCAGTTCAGACTGCTTCGGCGCGCCACTGCCAAGCCTCGACGAGGCCGCAGTGACGTCGATAGCGGAGATCGATCCTCTCACGCTGACGCAGGGACAGATGAGTTGGGCGGCAGTGGATAGCCCGTGGGTGACCAGCGTCGACACGAACATTTTCGCCCGCAGCCTGGACAAGATCCGGCGGCTCGAACCCACGGCGATTCTCAGCTCACATCTTCCACCGGCGCATGGGCACACGGAAGCGATGCTCGCGAACCTCGCAGCAGCACCCGATGCACCACCCGCACCAGGTACCACCCAAGCCGAACTTGAGGCTCTGCTCGCCACGCTCGAACCAGCCGACAGTCAGTGACCAGGAGATCAATAGTGAACCCCGAAAAGATCGACCAATTCGCACAGCAGTTACTCACCGCGGTGACGGGCGCGGCGACCACCGCAATGATCGTGGTCGGCGACCGTCTCGGCCTCTATCGCGGGCTCGCCGCAGGACCAGCGACACCCGCTGAACTTGCAGCGCGTACCGGGACCGCCGAACGTTATGTGCGTGAGTGGCTTTCGCAGCAGGCCGCGGCCGGTTTCGTCGAATACCGGCCGCAGACACAAAGATTCGCGCTCAGCGATGAAGTGGCTGCGGTTCTTGCCGACCCAGAGTCACCCGTGTTCATGGCGGGCAGCGCGACGCTCGCACATGGCTGGTTCGCTGGCATCGACCAGCTTGTGACCGCATTCCGCACCGGTGAGGGCATCCCGTGGCACATGCAGCATCCGGCCGTGTTCGAGGGAACCGAGCGGTTCTTCCGAACTGGCTATGCCGCGAGTCTGACGAGTGACTGGATTCCGGCTTTGAGCGGTATCGCCGAAAACCTTGCGGGGGCGGTGATTGCGGACATCGGGTGCGGGCATGGCGCGGCAAGCGTGCTGCTTGCCCAGGCCTTCCCGGAAGCTGAGGTACGCGGCTTCGACTTCCATCCGGAATCTATCGGCGTCGCGCGGAAACGCGCGGCGGAAGCCGGGGTGAGTGACCGAGTGCGGTTCGAAGTCGCTGGGGCGGCGGATTATCCAGCTGACGGGTACACCCTGATATGCCTGCTTGACACGCTGCATGACCTGGGTGACCCAGAGGCGGCTCTAGTACATGCGCGGCGTGTACTCGCACCGAACGGTGCCGTCCTGGTTGTCGAACCACATGCGGAGGATGACTTCGCAGCCAACATTGCGAATCCGATGGCAGCGCTCAGTTACACCGGCTCGACGTTTCAATGTGTGCCAGCTTCGCTCTCGCAGCCGGGCGCGGCAGCTCTCGGCGCGCAGGCCGGGCCGAAAGCGGTGACGCGTCTCGCGGCATCGGCTGGTTTCTCGACGTGTCGTCTCGTGTCACAGACTCCCGTCAACGGAGTATTTGAGCTCCGTCGTTAGTCGGCCGGGGCGGTTGGGGTGTTTCTGCCGCGTGGACAGCGAGGGCTAACGCGCGGTGGGCGTAGCGTCGCCACAGCGGAACAACCGTGGTGCGGAGCAGCCATGCCCGGCGGGGGACAGGACGGAAACCGTACGTCCAGCGCACGGTGCTGTGCCGCCCATTGGGCGTTATCGTCCACTCGCCCCTGATCGACTGGACAGCGTGCCGCAACGTGTTTGTGAATTCGGTGATCTCGTACGCGAAGCTGTGCGGTGGCGTGTATTCGACGAGGCTTTCTCGCGCTGTACCGCCGTCGGTGAATCGGACCACACGGCTGCGCCCAGCCTGATCCCATGCGCCGTTTTGCCCGCTCACGCCGGTGACACCGGGCAACGGCCCCCACGCCTTGAAAATCTGCGGAAGTTCGATCGGTGCGATGACACTGAAGGTGTGATTTGGTGGGGCAGTGCACGGTGATTCCACAGTGACAGGGAGGTGCTCAGTTCGCGTTCTCGTGTGCATGCTTCTCAGAATCCGGCTGATCGTTCGTGCACCGGTAGGAATGTGAGTACCACCCACGAGCGCGGACGTGCGGCGATACTGAACTATGCACAACGACAGCGGTCAGCTCGCTGAGCTGCTCACATCATGGCGGCGCCGGATGACGCCCGAGGACGCCGGACTGCCTGCCGGGAGCAACAGGCGAATTACCGGTCTGCGGCGTTCCGAAGTCTCGGTGCTCGCAAACGTGTCGGTTGACTACATCGATCGGCTCGAACAGGGGCGTGCGACGCATCCGAGCCCGGAAGTTCTCGAGTCGCTTTCGCGTGCACTGCAACTCACTCGTGCTGAACGCAGCCAGCTGTTTCTCGCCGCCGGGCAACTGCCAGAGCCTTCCGGTGTTGTGCCGCGGACTCTCTCGCCGGGCGGTGTGCGCATCCTTAACCGCATGACTGGACTGCCGGCCGCGGTTTTTGATGCGGCGTGGACCTATGTGACCGGAAATCTCGCATGGCGGTGTCTGTTTGGTGACTTCTCGGCGGTACGTCCTCCCCATTCGAATCTTGTGTGGCTGCACTTCCATGGACTCCTCGGTGATGTGATCGAACTCAGCGGGCCGGAACGCGAGCATTTTGAGCAGGCACTTGTCTCGGACCTGAGAGCTGCCCAGACCCGGTATCCGAATGATGCTGCGGTGAAGAGCCTCATCGCCGAACTCAAGCTGGCGAGCGACACATTTGACTCTTGGTGGCGCGCAGGAGTGGCCGTCGAGCATCTGGCCGAAACAAAGACACTGCGTCACCCGGAGGCGGGTGTTATCCGGCTGGACTGCGACATTCTTGTCCTGCCGGGAAACGACTTGCGAATGGTCGTTTACACTGCCGCGCCCGGCACTGAGGACGCAAACAAACTTGATTTCGTTCTCACTCTCGGTCAGGCGCACCATAACAGCCGTTCGTAACGATGCATTCATCGCACGTTGTGGGGCCGGAACTGGATGCTGACCCGCGGCCCGACCGGGCGTGAGGTCTTGGGGACGCAATGCTCCCACGTCCGCTGGCATGAACCGCCCATGACGAGGAGGTCACCGTGGCCGACCGAGAATCGCAGCGACTGCCCGCCGCCGCGCGGCCTGAGCATGAGGGGCCGCGCGTCGCCCAGCGACAGGATCGCCACCATGGTGTCTTCGGTGCTGCTGCGGCCGATGCGGTCCCCGTGCCAGGCGACGCTGTCGGAACCGTCGCGGTAGTAGCACATTCCGGCAGTGACGAACGGTTCGCCGAGTTCGCGCGCGTAGTAGCGGTCCAGTGCCTCACGGATCCGCGTCAGCAGCGGATTCGGCAGCGGTACGCCCTCTTCGTAGAAGTACACGAGCCGGGGTACGTTGACGACACGCTCGTACATTCGGCGCCGCTCAACCCGCCACGGTACGTGCGCGACGAGATCGTCGAATAGAACTTCCGAGCCGGTGATCCAGTTCGGGCATCTATCAACCCAGGCGCCGTCGGTTAGCGCGGTGCGCTGGATACCTGCGAGATCGCCGATAGAGGGTTCGGCGGTGCATACGTCGAAGAGCGATGCCTGATGCGATGGGAACACATGTTCGATTGTATAGGAGGGGTCTGACAGGGGTATGTATCCAGGGAAGATCGCCTTTGGTGTGGTGGCGAACGCAGTAGCGGGTGTAATGTGACTCGCGCGACCACGGCAGTCAGCTTTCAAGCGCCTGGGACGCACGGGGGTAAGTGACACACGGTGTTTCGGCATCGTGGTGGATTCGCTGGATTCGGGGGGAACAATGTGGAATAAGGTTGGCGCGTCTGCGTCACGCCATTGGCGCAGAACACTCGCGCTCTCGCTTGCGACGCTCGCGTGCCTGGGGGTGACCGCGCACATGGCGGGCCCGAATGAGGCCGCCGCGCGGCCGGCGTATCCCGTGGCCGACCCGGACCCGTTCTACCGGGCTCCGGAGGATTTGGATAGATACAGTCCGGGCGACGTCGTGCGCTTCCGGCCGACCGACGCATCGATTTACGCCGGTGCCTCGGGGTGGAATATCGCGTTCCGCTCGACGAATTCACACGGTGAGCCGATACTTGCCGTCACTACACTGCTCCTGCCACCTGGAGCGCGCGCAGGTATACCCGTACTTTCCTACCAGCCGATTGTCAATGCGCTCGGCGCGCGGTGCGCGCCATCACGAGCCCTGTTCAACCTGGAGCAAGCCGAAGCGCCGGGCTACCTGCTGCCCCTTGATCGGGGATGGGCCCTGAACCTCCCCGATCACACGGGTCAGCACGGGGCCTACGGTGCTGGTCCGCTGGCGGGCATGATCACGCTGGACAGTATTCGTGCGCTGCGTCAACTGCCGGAACTTGGCCTCACCGACAGCCGCGTGGGGCTTGCCGGTTACAGCGGCGGCGGCATGGCGACCGCGTGGGCAGCCGCCATGGCTGGCGAGTATGCGCCCGACCTCGACATCGCCGGTGCGGTGCAGGGTGGTGTGCCAGCTGACCTTGAAGCGATGGCCGAGATCATCGGCCAGCAACACCATCCCGGATTCGGCCTCGCGTTTGCCGCCGCAATTGGTCTCGAACGCGAATACCCCGACCGCTTCGAGATGGAAAAAGAGCTGAACCACCACGGCCTCTGGCTGCGTGACTTCCTCAGCAACGAATGCCGGCGCAGCATTCTGTTCCATGGCGCGTTTCGCAGTGCCAACGACCTGACGAATTCGCCCGACTGGTTTCACAGCGAAGCGGCCAGGTCTGTCATGCGGGAGAACAGCCTCGTTCACTTCGATGGGATTCCGACAATGCCTGTGCATATGTGGCACGGGCGGCTCGACCCACTCACCCCGTACGAACCCGTCGCGCAGGTTGCCCGGCGCTACTGTGACGCTGGCGCTACGTTGCACTTCGTCACACACGAAGTGGCGGAGCACATGATTCCCGCAGCCGCGGGATTCGTTGAGGCGCTCGACTACCTCGACGCACGGTTCCGGGGTGTTCCGGCACCGACTAGTTGCAGGTGACCGGGGTGTTCCTAAACCCTCGCAGAGGGTTTAGCACTTTGCTAAACGGTCGGCGAGGTGGACAGACAGCAGGGCTGGGGTGCGGCTCCTACGTCACGCACTGAATGATCTCCTCGACAAACCGCCGGAGATCCCCCAGGTCGGTAAGGCGGCGCAGCACAATCTCGTCGTCCACCTCGACATACTCGTGTACCAGCACGTTCCGAAAGCCAACCGCCATCCTCATCGCTCGCGCGGTGGGTTCCGCGAGCACCCCATGCGTGTGTAGCAGTCGCATTACATCGCCATTGTCCGCGGGCGGGCCCCAGCCTTCTGATGCGCAAATGTGCTGGCCTGCATCGACACACGCCTCGATTGCGGTAATGAACGTGTACTTGATGCCTCGTAGCCACAGGGCGTCGCTGCGTCTGTGTGAATCGGCAGCGGCTTCAGCCTGAAGCACGGAAATGTCGTCAGTTACTGAGCGCAACAGCCGAAGAATACGTTTCTCATCGACCATCGAGCACTCCCTGCGCGAAGTCGCGGTGGGCGCGTTCGATTCGCGGAAGTTCGTCGAAGTAGATCTTCCGAGTAGTCGCCACCCAGTGAACCCGGTCCTCGGGCGAGTCCTCGAAGAGGACTTTGCCGTCCACGGCGATCCGGCCACGCAGTTCGAGAGGGGCGGTGTTCACAACGACGAGGTCCACCCGGGGCGGTACCAGGACGTCGAACGCTTGCGGCGGGTCATGATCCCACCATGCCGCGACGTCGTAATCGGAATCCGGCCGATCATCGCCACGCGCGCGACTTCCGAAGATCAGAGCGAAGCGCGCGCCCGCTTCGCGCAGCGCTTCGACGGTCTGGTTGAGTAGCGAAGCCTCACTCACGATTCAAGAATCTCACAGTCCGGATGAAGTTTACGGCCTGCCATAGATGGAGAATTACTGCGTCGGTCGCATCGGACATCGGCTCAAGGGCGTCCGCATTCTCCGCAGATCAACAAGGTCGACGTTGTCGGTCCCAAGTGCGCAAGTGGCTTCACTCAGCATCCCAAGGTGATCGACGGTGGTGCGAGCGAGATATCCTAAGTCCCAGTCAGATCCGGCGTGCGCGTCGCCGCGTGCGCGTGATCCATAAAGCATCAGAAGGTCGACAGACGGGTGTGAGCGGCCAATATGAGCCAGCCGCTCGGCTGCCAGCTCAACGTCCATGAGGAAACTGTACTCGAATGTTCCCGGGCGCCCGGGCGCTCACCTGCCTCGGACCCGTGTAGCTGTGCAGGCGGTTTAGCACTTCGCTAAACCGATGAGGAGGACACAGTATGGAGGCGCTCCTCTTCCAGAGCAGCGCGCTGGTGGTTACGCCGGGGCGATCGGTTCCCCCCACCGCTGCAGCGCCGAGGCGCTCTGCTCACCCAGGCGCCCCAGGGTGCGGACGAGTCGATCCGGGCCGGAGGTCTCAACGGATCCATATTTGAGTCCCTGCGCCAGCGAGATTTGACCCAGCACCCAGCGTGCTAACCACTCGGGGTCGGCGGTCACCACCAGATCCTCTTGGCAGCCAGGGTGTTTGACGCAGATCTCCGGCTCAGGCTTCTGCACGAGCAACCAGAAATGCCGCTTGTTCGATGGCATGGAGGGAAATTCGAAGCGGCAGTTAATCCGGTGAGCGGGCAGGGTGACGCTTCGAAGGCCCCGTGCCATCGCCCACAGTGAGGCGTACGGATCTAGGTGCTGGGGTCCGAGTTCAACCCAGGCTGAGCCCCATGCGCCGAGGGCTTCGCACACCGGTTTTAGGTCTCTGCCCGCCTGTGTCAGCGCGTACAGCCATCCGCGGCCGCTCGGGTTCGGTTGGCGCTCGATGATACGCAGACGCTCGAGCTGATCCAGGCGTTCGGACAGCAGCGAACGCGAAATGCCCGGAGCGCCGTCACGCAGTTCTGTGTAGGTGCGGCACCCGAGCAACAGGTTGCGGATGATCACTGGTGTCCAGCGGGTAGCAAACACCTCTGCCCCGCGCGCGATCGGGCAGTACTGGTTATAGCTCTTCACCAGCACCTCCCTGCGCGTGAAGGTCCAGAAATCAGACTTGAACGTGCTTTCCAGTCTGCCAGGCTGAAAGAGAGATGACATTCGAAACCCATCCGGAAATGCGGGGGTATTTTCAAGGGAGGCGAACCATGTTCGTGTCTGTCCACCACGAGATCCACGACCAAGAACTGTTCAGTGAGAAGGTCAGCCGGATGCCTCCGGCGCCGGACACTATGTGTCGTCACCAGTTCGTCACGGCGCTGGACCATACAGAAGCCGCATGCTTATGGGAAGTCCACTCAATCGACGAGTTGCGCAGCTACATCGACCCGGCACTTGAGCCCTCCAGCACCCAGCGTTACTTCCAGGTTTTTGAGGAACAGGCCGTCGGCTTGCCGGGAAGCCAGCTCCCTGCACATCGATCCAGCAAAAATGGCAGCGCGGCACCGGAGACCTCGCGCGCGGCCCTCGACCCGGATCGGCTGCAGGACTTCCTGAACCGCTTCGGAGCGGACCAGGCCGCCGCGATGCATGCGGCCACCGTCGTGATCGGTGACAAGCTGGGTTTGTACAAAGCGATGTTTGAGCTGGGCGCGGCCACTGCCGAAGAACTCGCGGAAACCACCGGCTGCCACCCGCGTCTCGTGCGCGAATGGGCCAACGCGCAGGTCGCGAGTGCGTACTGCCAGTATGACGCCACCCAGCAGCGGTACTGGCTCACGGCGGAGCAGGCTGCCTGCCTCGCCGATCCTGAGAGTCCAACTTTCGTGGTTGGCGGTGCTCTGGTCGTGAACTCGGTCCACCAGGATGCCGAACGCGTCATGGCGGCGTTCACCGCTGGTGGCGGTCTCGACTGGGGCGAACACCATCCCGATCTGTTCGAGGGGACACGAAGGTTCTTCGAACCCGCGTATCGGGCGAATCTCGTGGAGCACTGGATTCCGGCGCTCGACGGTATGCAAGAGCGGCTGGAGGCGGGCGCTCACGCAGCTGACATCGGATGCGGCCACGGCGCCGCGCTGATCCTGCTGGCGCAGGCGTTCCCCAAGTCGACGTTCGTGGGTTATGACGCCCACGCTGAATCGGTGGAGGCGGCCCGCAAACTGGCCGCCGAGGCGGCGGTAGACAACCGGGTGTCCTTCGAGACGGCCACCGCGAGTGACTTTCCCGGCAGGGGATTCGACCTCATCTGCGTATTCAATGCCCTGCACGAATGGGGCGACCCGGTCTCGGCTGCGCGCATCATTCGTCACGCATTGGCGCCAGATGGGATATGGATGTTCACCGAACCGCGCACGGATGACGAGCTCGTCACATCCGTCCGCGCCCGAACCTTCTACTCGGTGTCCACATTCGTATGCACCCCCAGCGCACTGTCCCAGGACGGGCCCGAGGCGCTCGGTGCGCAAGCGGGTCAGGATGCGCTGCGACGTGTCGTCACCGAGGCAGGCTTCACGAGGTTCCGCCGTGCCGCCGAGACACCCACGTTCATGGTGCTCGAAGCGCGTCCCTGAACGAGGGTTCAGTGCCGCCGCGTCGTAACCGGCCAACGGTTTAGCACTTCGCTAAACCAGTGTGCGAGGTATACCTAGCCGCGCGGGGTGGCGAGAGACCACCCCTAGGGCCGGTGGTGACGATGCGCATCTGCGGGCGATAGTCATATCACTCCCACAGCGGGAGTTTCCGAAACCGAAAGGCGAAGCCCCATGCGTAATCTCACCAAACTTGCCCGTCCTGCTGCCGCCGCAACGCTCGCCGCAGCTGCGCTTATTGCTGCACCGGCGATAGCATCCGCGGAACCGAGCCACAACGACAAAGCGCCGTACCAGCAGCAGTCACCGATGGACATGTTTGCGGGGTTCTTTGACTTCGGATCGCTGGGCAGCCTGTTTGGGCAGCCGCAGAAAATGTGACATCTAGCTGCAGATCTCAAACTGCTCGACACCCGGAACGTACTGCGTCCATTCGTCAGCGGTAATCGGGGTGCCGCGGTGCCGACAGATATGTTCCGCGGCGCTGTCAGGACGGGTGTGCCAGAAGCGCACGTCCATCGCCCACCCGGCGCCAGCGATACGACTGCCGTCGCCGAGAAATACCGCGTCGTTGACACGACCGTCGTACGACGCGGGCGTCGCGACAAGATCTGGCCCGGACGGATCGGAGATGTCCCAGATCCAGAGTTCCTCACCCGTGGTGGCGGACAGCAGTGAACGGTCCGGGCTGAAATCGAGCGACGTTATTTCCGCCCGCGGCCCCACGAGGGTGCTGAGGATCTCGACGTCGCCGCCGCGGAGTTCATAGATCCGCACGCGATTGTCGCCACCGCCGCCCGCTGCGGCGAGCAGTTCCTCGTCGTGGCTGAACCGCACCGCTGGGACCGAGCCCAGGAACTCGCCGGCGTCGGCGTTCATCTCCTCGAACGTCATGTCCTCGCCCACCCGCCACAGTTTGAACTCGCTGGCCGATGATCCGGCCGCCAGATAGTGGCCAGAGGGGCTGAAGTCGATCAGCTCACCGGTACCCAATCCGAGGTCGAGCGGGGGAAGTGGCCGTGGGGATCCGGGGTCGCGCACATCCCACACGTGCACGCGCGCGTCGAAGTAGGACGGTGCGGCCACGAGCGAACCATCGGGCGAGACGGCCAGCGAGGGGATCAGCGTGCCATCGTCGTTCCGTACCCTGCCGACTTCTCGCGCATCCTCGGTTGCCCTGAGATCGAAGAGTAAGACCTCTCCCTCGAGTGTCCCAGCGGCGAGGAACTGTCCATCCGCGCTGACGGCACCGGCGGCGCTGTGCTCGGGCACGTCGACGCGTGCGAGTCGCTGCGGGTCGTCGGCGTCGCTGACGTCCACGACATGTACTGCCCGGTCGCCACGGCCGGCGGTGACGATCACTTGGTCGCGAGTCTGGTTGTAGCGCATCTGGAACACGACACCGGTGATTCCCGAGAGCACTGGACCGGGCATGTCCCACACGCGCGCCGTGCCGTCGTCCGCCGCGGCGATCAGGCGAGCACCGTCGGGTGTGTACGCGACCGACGTGACCAGCGCCGGGGTTGGGAAGCGCGCAACCACCGAGCCGTCGTCCCAATCACGGATTTGTGCCGTCTGATCGCTGCTGCCCACAGCGAGGTGCTGTCCGTCGGAACTGAACGCCACGTCGTTGACCCAGCTGTCGAACCCGTCGAACGGCTCGAGTTCCTGGGGGCCCTCCCGGTTGCTGACATCCCAGCGCCGCACGTCCGTCGCGTTGGTGGGGGCGGCGAGGAATTGGCCGTCGGGGCTGAACGCGACACCGAGGGCGGTGACGTTGGCGTCGCCGTGCAGCGGCAAGCTGTGGATCTCGGTTGCTCCGGCAGCAGCGTCCGTGACGTCCCAAAGTTTGACGAGGTTGCCACCAGCCGAGGTCGCCAGCATCGTGCCGTCCGGGTTGTACGCGACCGCGGCGGCTGTGACGGCGAGCGGTTCTTCGACTGTGATGGGAGGCAGCGGCTCCGGTGACGCCGGGTTGGTGATATCCCAGTTCAGCACGCCACCATCGGGTGTCCCCGCGGACAAGACGGACCCATCGGGACTGAAGGTGACGGCCTGGATTGATTCATCCTGAACGTCGATTTGTGCGATGCTTTCGGGGCTCGTACCAGCCACGTTCCAGAGGGCGAGTCCATTGCCCCCGAGCGCGACGATCGATCCGTCCGGGGAGAACGCCGCAGCATAGGCGGCGGGGGAGCCGTCATCGAGCGCCGGGAACTCTGCCAGCGGTCCCGGCTCGGGAGCAGGATTGCCGAGCGGGTAGACCCGCGCGATACCGTCACTCGTTGACGTAACGAACCGCGAACCGTCAGGACTGACGGCGAGAGCCATCGAACCTGGCTCATGGCGGAAGCGGGTTGGTGTGGGTACAGAGGTGGCGTCGAGGAGCGCGGTGTTCGCCTGGACCGTCGGGTGGATCCGGTAGGCGGCGAGCGCGAGTTGCGCGGCAAGCTCCGGCTGGTCGGCCCGGATCAGCCGTGATTCCAGCGCGAGTTCGCGGGAAAGCGCCTCGTTTCGCGCCAGTTCAGCACCTTGACGCTGCACATTCGCGTACACACCCGCACCCACCGCTCCGAGCGCCGCGACCACGGCGATAACCGCGATCAACGCGAGGGTGACGTTCAGCTTGCGCAGCTTCTGCTGGCGCCGGCGTTCCGCGTCCGCAAGAGCTTGATGGTGCGAAGCACTCGCCGCGAGGTACTCGCGTTCGAGATTGTTCAGTTCAGACTCATGATTGTCTACCCGCGCCCACTGGCTGAACACTTCGAGACGCCCGGCGCCGAGCAGTGCGCTGTCGTCGCGTCCCGCGTCCTCCCACAGTTGTGCGGCGAGCGTGATCCGGCGATGAACAACAAGACTGTCTTTGTTGTCCTGCACCCAGCCGCGCAGCCGCGACCACTCGCGCAGCAGTACCTCGTGGGTGATCTCCACCGAATCCCGCGCGAGCGTGAGCATGCGCTGATCGGCGAACGCATTGATCACCGTGCGGACGTCATCGCTGTCGTCAACGTCAAACAGTTCGGCGAGCGGCGCACGCCGACGGGTCTCTGTCGGGCCGTCGACCGTGATGAGACGCTGAAACACCCGCCGAGCGGCGACTTGCTGATCGTCGCTCAGGTTCGCGTACGCGGTTTCAGCGGTTTGTTGCAGCGCCCCGCGGATCCCGCCCGTCGCGAGATAGTCGGAAACGGTCATCCGCTTGCGCTTCGCTAGCAGACACGTGTTGAGCAGGGCATGTGACAGCAGCGGCAGGGAACCAGCATCGTGGGTGTCAGCTGAGTCGCGCGGTGCTAGATCATCAGTGATGATGCGGACGAGGTCGTCCTCGATGATGTAGCCCGCCTTCCGGGCGGGTTCGGTGATGCAGGCGTGCAACTGCTGCGCCGAAAGCGGCCCGACCACCAGCGAGTTGTCCCGCAAAGCAGCAAGCAGGATGCGGTGGGTGACCGCTGTGCCGTAGAAGTCAGCCCGCAGCGCGATCACGACCCGGCACGCCGCAGCGTATTCTTCAAGGATTTCGAGGAAGTCTTGCCGCTGGCGTTCCTCTTTGCACTGGGTCCACAGTTCCTCGAACTGGTCGATACACAGCAGTGTCTCGGGGGACACCGAGAGCGACGACAGAGTGTCAGCAGGCGTGGTGCCAGGGGTTATCAGCTCAGTGCTGAGCTGGTTGAGTCCACCGCGCCCGGCCTGAACTGCGGCGACGATGCCCGCCCGCAGTAGTGAGGACTTGCCGGAACCGGACGGCCCGATCACCACTAACGGGACTCGCGGCTGTTCCTTCATCCTCTGGAGCGCAGCGCTGACGAGATCGTCACGCCCGAAGAACCACTGCGCGTCTTCGGCGCTGAAGCTGTCCAGCCCTTTGTACGGCTGGGCGTTGTCGGCCTTTCGCCGTCCAGGGGTGCGGCGTGCACGCTGAACAGCGTTCCACCACTCTTGCTGGGCATCCACGTCCTCGACCTCAAGCACGGCTAGCAGCGCGAGGAACGCGTCTTTCAATGCTGGCGTCGGCACGTGGTGTCCGGAAAACCAGCTCGAAACGGTGCCGAGCGGCACTCCTGCTTTCGTCGCAGCGTCGCGGACCGTGAGGCCGAGATGCTCACGGCGCGCGCTGAGCGCGGCGCCGAGATCGAGCCGGTTTTCGACCTGGGTGAGGTCGGCGCCCCCATGGTTCGCGTCTGTTGTCACAACCGGACATATTAAGCGTGCCGGACATCATCAAAACAGATAACTCAGACGGCCCAGAAATAAGTGAGGAATTACTAGATTGGTCACAGCTCGTCGAGATTAACGATTCCGTCCTGAACGGCACGCGCGACCAAGGCTGCTTTTGTCTGAGCGGGGCGCCCGACGGCGTGGTATTTGGCGCGAATGCGCGCCAAATGGGTATTGAGGGTGCCGAGTGCGATGTGGAGTTGGCTTGCGGTCTCTGATTTTGAGTTGCACATGAACCAGGCGCGCAGCACTTCGATTTCCCGGTTTGACAGGGTAGGCGCGACCCGGTGATTGTCCCTGCCCGCGTGGGTGTAGGTTAGCCGCCTGGCGTCGCTCTCGGGACGGTTCCGCTGAATCATGGGCACTGTCATCTCCTCTGCTTGCCCGGTCGAAACGAGCTGAACGGCGTCGTCTGAATACCGTCATCCTTCCGAGTGAAACTGCTGGTCACCAGTGCTTTTGAGATCTCCATACAAAGGCCATTCACGCGGGAGGGTGGTGCGCGATCGGCTGACCTGGGAACTCGTGGCGACACTCGCTGATGTCGTTCGTTTGACGA
The DNA here is from genome assembly GCF_026041215.1 of Hoyosella sp. YIM 151337. Lineage (GTDB taxonomy): Bacteria > Actinomycetota > Actinomycetes > Mycobacteriales > Mycobacteriaceae > Hoyosella. Next base: position 89,614 of record NZ_JAPEIQ010000026.1, on the reverse strand, counting down.
CTTCACTCGGCGCACAGCTTCCGATAAGTTTCGCCCGGAAGGGGCAATTCCGGCGCGCCGCCTGCCGGCGACAACGACGTAAGCATCGGAACGCTGTAACCCACAACATAAGGGGCACTAGCGGTGTTAAATACGTATATCGGACTCTCCGCGTCATCTGGAACCAGTGGAGGTGGTCGACCCGTGGCCTCCCAAGCCCGCGGTATATTTCGTATTGGGCTGGTCGAGGATCATTCGACATATGCGCTTGGATTGGCCGCGCTTTTGTCCAATGAACCCGACCTTGAGCTTGTTGCGATTGCGCAGACTGCCAACGAATTAATTGAAAATTGCACCGATCTCGACTTGGTGGTGCTTGATTTACGGCTTGCCGACGGTTCATCTCCGCGCGCGAACGTCGTCGCTCTGCACGAGCACGGCATCAATGTGCTTGTCCTGACCTCCGGGGACGACACCTACCTCATACGCTCGGCGGCACGTGGCGGCGTGCTTGGGGTGGTCCTCAAGTCCGAAGCGCCATCGGTGGCGCTTGACGCCATCCGGGAGGCCGCAGCCGGTCGAACGGTCGCGACGATGGACTGGGCCGCAGCGATCGACAGCGATCCAGGATTGTCAGAGGTGCAGCTGACAGACAGGCAGCGTGAGGTCCTCGCCCTGTACGCCGCCGGGGAGAAGGCATCGAGCGTGGCACGCCGGACGAATCTGTCCGTTGAAACCGTCAACGACTATGTCGGCCGGATTCGCAGGAAGTACGCGGAAGCCGGACGACCGGCGCCGACAAAGATGGACCTATACAAGCGTGCCCTCGAGGACGGGTGGCTGCCATTGCCGAGGAGGCATGATGGGCGTGGCCGTTCCAGCACGTCAGACGGTCGGGGCGCCAACTGACGAAGGAGCGGAGCGGCTCAGCCGCAGCTTCGCCCAATTCATCGGGTGGGGTGCGGTGTTCTACGGATGTGTGGTCGCTCCACTCGTCATTTCGCAGCGCACCCTCACGCCATGGTGGTGGACGCCGCTCTTTGCGGTGCTGCTCTTCGGAACCGCTATCGCGCTGATCCCAGTGGGCCGGTGGGGGACCTTCACGGCCCTGCGGCGAACCATCAATGCGTATGCGTTCGTCAATGTCCTGGTGCCTGTGACATGGCTGGTCACGTGGACGGGGGAGAAGCTGCCCACAGAAACGGGCACGTGGCACAGCTACCTGCCTGGGCTGGCAGCGGTTGCGGGCGCGATTATCTGGCGCTTCACGTTTCTGCTCGTGTATTTAGTTACGGCGAATTCGATTGGTGTCTATGCCGGACATGTGGTGCGTTGGCAGGACACCCTCGAACCGCTGCTCACAGCCTTGGTGGGCACCCTATTGTTCTCGACGTTGTTCGCGTGTGCGGTGTTCGGGCTCGTCCGCACCGGCCGGATCCTGGACGCCACCGCGCTGGCCGCCCGCACGCAGGCAATCCAAACGTCAGCAACCGAGGCGTGCACGGCTGAACGGCGGCGCGTCAACGCACTCGTGCATGACGCTGTGATGGCCACACTCATCGCGGCGGCCCGCTCAGGAAACAGCTCCGCAGTCGCTCGTCACGCCTCGGCCACCATCGATGAACTCGAACTCGCGCGAAGCAGCGCCCCCGAACCTGAGCACGTCAGCGCAGACGAGCTCGCCAGCAGCATCCGTGCGACAGTTTCCGACATCCACGATGACGCGCACTTCTCAGTCAGTGCCGAGCCCCGCCAGCCAGCGCAGCGGATACCGGGGTACGTGAAGGACGCCCTGTGCGCAGGAGTGGCTGAGGCGCTCCGAAATGTGCGGCGTCACGCCGGTGCGGACGCACAGGCTGAAGTGCGGGTAGCGGTCGGACACGACGTTCGTATAGACGTCACCGATAACGGATCGGGCTTCGACCCGTCGCGAATTCCCGATTCCAAACTCGGTCTGCGCGGCAGCATTCTCGGCCGATTCGACCACCTTCCCGGCGGCTTCGCCGCGATCGCGTCAAAGCCTGGGTGCGGTGCCACTGTATCGATGAGATGGGCACCGCAATGAGCATCCCGGAACTAACGAGGTGGACGCGGGACATCCGCGACCTCATCGGAATACGCACCGCGTTCGGTGTTGGGCTTTCGGCCGCATTCTGTCTGGCCGGTTTGGGTTCTGCGCTGAGCAACCCCGCCGGAGTACGTCACATGGCTGTAGTGGTCGCAGCATGGGTGATCTTGGCGGCAGCCGTGGCGGGTGTGGTGTGGCTGCCCGGTGACCCACTGCCAACACGGTTCGCGCTACCACTCACGTTGGCTGCACCCGTCTCAGCCGTGCTCGTGGTGTCGCAACTGCCGGTGCCGCCCGCCAATGCGGGCCAGCTGTGGTTTCACATGATGATGATTGCGTACCTCGTATTCATGTGCGTGCGCGGAGCAGTGGGATGCGCATGGCTAGGCATCATCACTGCGAGCATCGTCGTCGTGGTGTGGACCGGTGTAACCGATCAAGGTTTCGTGACAGGTCTGGTGTGGACGCTGCCGAACCTGCCGCCACTGCTCATGGCGACGGTGTTCACCTACAAGGTGCGGCCAGTCGCACGGACAATATCCGCGTTGCGCTACGAAGCGAACCAGCGAGCAGCCCAACAGGCGGCCGCCCTCGCCGCGAGCGACGAACGGGACCGCCGACTCGCAGACGTCGACGCTTTGGTGCGCACGATGCTCGAACACATCGCATCAGGAACACCGCTGACAGCTGCGGATAGAGAAGAGTGCCTCCTGCTCGACGCGGAGTTGCGCGACGGCATCCGGGGAAGCTCACTCGTCGACCACCACGTGATCGCCGCAGCACGCGCAGCCCGACAGCGAGGAGTGTGCGTGACCCTGCTCGACGACGGTGGGCTCGACGCCGGGAACGAAGTCCTCGCCGGAATCGTCCGATCGCAACTCTGTGCGATGCTCGACGCGGCACAGTCGGGCAGCGTCGCGGCGCGCGTGCTCCCGCCCGGGCGTCCAATCCTAGCGACGGTTCTGGCGCGCGACGGCGAGCGTGAGAATCGCATCGAGGTGGACTTGATGGGCAGCGTGGTGGCGGAGGGGGTTGTGGGCGAGGATTTTTTCTCGGTTAGCCGTTTCCTCGACTAGGCCCACAGACGTATCCGGACGCAGTCAGCAGAGCCAGGCGTGATGTACGTCCGTCCTACTCATGTTCCCGGTGGAGATGGTGTCAGCTTCAGGGACAGCAAATAGCCTCCGCCGCTGGTGCCACCGCGTGTTAAATACATATATGGGAGTTTCCGAACACCCCGAGCCTCAGTGCGGTGACACTGAAGGTACTCCAAAGAAGGTCCGGAGAATCGGCTTCGTAGACGATCACCAAACCTACGCGATCGGAATGGCCACGCTATTCGAACATGAGCCGGATCTCGAGCTTGTCGCGGTTGCCCCGACGGTCGATCAGCTTCTCGCGTCGAGTATTGAGCTCGACCTTGTGGTCCTCGATTTGCGCCTTGCCGACGGTTCATCGCCGCGCGCTAACGTCGCTCTACTCCACGAACACGGTCTGGATGTGCTCGTTCTGACTTCAGGCGACGACCGCTACCTCATTCGGTCTGCGGCGCGCGGCGGGGTGCTTGGTGTCGTGCTCAAGTCCGAACCGCCCTTGGTTGCGCTTGATGCGATCCGCGAGGCTGCGGCGGGACGCCCGGTGATGAGTATCGATTGGGCGGCAGCGATCGACAGCGACCCGAAGTTGTGCGAAGTCCAACTGACCGAACGCCAACGTGAGGTGCTGGCGTTGTACGCGTCGGGCGAGAAAGCAGTGACAGTTGCGCGAAAAACGAACCTTTCGGTGGAGACCGTCAACGACTATCTTGGTCGGATCCGCCGCAAATACGCGGAGGTCGGCAGGCCCGCACCGACAAAGATGGATCTCTATAAACGGGCTGTCGAAGATGGATGGCTACCGCTCCCGCGAAGGCACCGCACGCGCTCACATGACGGACGCTAGCCGTGCACAAGAAATTCGAGGCTGGTGCAGCTGAGAAGTTAGCGCGCACATTCGCACAGTTCATTGGATGGGGCGCAGTGTTTTTCGCGATCATGACGGCGCCTCATGTGGCGTCACAGGTGGCGCTCAACCCTTGGTGGTGGACACCGTTATTTGCGGTTCTGACTTTTGGCACTGCTATCGCCCTGATTCCCATAAGCTTGTGGGGCAGCTTAAAGGCGCTGCGAGTCACGATTAACGCTTTTGCGGTGGCGAATGTCCTCACGTCGACGAGCTGGTTGCTCACCTGGACTGGCGAAACCTTGCCTTCAAACGCCGGTACTTGGTTCAGCTACTTTCCAGGCCTGGCAGCCGTAGCAGGTGCGATCATTTGGAGGCTTAGTTTCACTGCTGCGTACGTCGCTGTTGTTGTGCCCACCGGGGTATATACAGGTTATGTCGCCCGGTCCTCAGAGACCGGCCTCGCAGCGCCACTGTTGAGCACGACTCTCCAAGTGCTCTTGTTCGCCGTAACCGTATTCGCGTTGGCGCGCGCCGGACGCATTCTCGATGAGACGGCTGTGGCGACACGGCTACAGGTTGTACAGACGTCCGTCGCTAAAGCCCGAACCGCCGAGCAGCGCCGTGTGAACGCGTTCGTGCATGACGGTGTTATGTCGACGCTGATCGCGGGGGCACGCAACCTCACGAGCGCGGAACTTGCCCGTCAAGCGGCAACTACGCTCGCGGAACTCGACCGAGCATCCGAAGAGGAAATTGGCAACGAAGAAGTCAGTGCAACACAGTTTCTTGGTAACCTCAGGGCAACGATTGTTGAGATCAAGGAAAGCGCGAGGCTCCTAGTTGCCGCCTCCTCGCAGGAGTGTTCGGCGTCCATCCCCGTGACTGTGGGTCGCGCATTTTGCGCTGGTATGGCTGAAGCGCTTCGCAACGTTCAGCGCCATGCTGGGGTGTGTGCAGTATGTGAAGTCCAGGTTTTCCTTGGGACCGAGGTTCGCATCGATGTCGTAGATAACGGTGTCGGATTCGACACCGAGTCTGCGTCCGAATTCCGACTGGGCGTACGAGCCAGCATTCTGGATCGGTTCGCCCAGTTAGAAGGCGCTCGGGCGGTCGTTCACTCCGAACCCGGTCGAGGGACCAGAGTGACGATGAGTTGGACACCATGAACGAACCGGGCGGATCCGCATCCTGGGATATTCGTGACGTGGTAGGAATGCGTCGCCGAGGGGGCATCGCACTCGCCAGTCTCTTCTGCTTGGCTCATCTCCCGCAAATAGCCGACAGTTTGAGTGAACTTCACCGTCCTGCGTTCGCCATTGTCGCGTGGATCGTCCTTTCGTTGGCGGTGATGGGTGTTGTCCTTTTGCCGGGAGATCCCTTGAAATTCAAGTTTGCGCTCCCAATCGCATTGTGCGCACCAATTGGCTCAGCTCTCGTGATCCTCCAGCTCCCGGAGTTGCCGACTGGATCTTCTCAACTTTGGTTCAACGTGATAATGCTTGCGCCCCTCGTTTTCATGTGTGTGCGCGGCGCGGTGGTTCTCGCCTGGATCGGGATGCTCACGCAGATCGCCGTAGTTATCTACTGGGCGATGGTGACGGGGCAAGGAATCGGAGTCGGGCTGATGTGGACTCCGGTGAACGTACCGCCACTGTTAATGGCAACGTTCTTCGCATACCGAGTCCGTCCGGTCGCGAGGGCAATCTTCGCGCTGCGCGCCGAGGCTAACCAGCGTGCAGCCCAGCAGGCGGCGGCTCTCGCGGCCAGCGAAGAACGGCACCGTGCGTTAAGAGAGGTGGATGCCTTGGTTCGCCCGATGCTGGAAAGAATGGCGTCCGGGACTGAATTGACCTCCAACGAACGAGCCGAGTGCCTTCTGCTCGACGCTCAGCTTCGGGACAGGATTCGAGGCAGCACGTTGGTTGACGAACATGTGGTGAAGTTGGCTACTGCGGCGCGCAAGCGGGGAGTACAAGTGACGCTGCTCGACGACGGAGGCCTTGAAGGACAACCCAAACGTTTCGCCGCCATCGTCCGGGCTGAGCTCTGTATGGTGCTCGACCGAGCTGGACCCGCCGCCAGGGTTACTGCGCGTGTCCATCCACCCGGACGAGACGTGCTCGCCACAATTCTCTTGGATCACGAAGAGATGCAGCGGATCGAGGTAGACACCACAGGCGGGGTCACGGCGAGTAAGGAGCTTATCTCCGGTTAGAAGCCTCTGGCTGCCTGACCTGTGAGGCCGCAGGTGGGCCTCACAGGCACCCACGCAGACAGGATTCGATCACCAGGGGAAGACGCTGCCGAGAATCTTCGGAATAGTGTCAATCGCGTTGTTTGCGATGTCGGCGCCCTGGGTGATAGCTAACCCGGGAACGTTCCCATAGCCCCAGTAGTAGGGGTAGTACCCGTAGTAGCCGTAGTACGGCAGGTTCGAGATCATCTCCATGCTGCCGATCGACAGCGTCGCGGACAGTTCCAGAGGGTCAGCGCTCGCCATGGGCACCGTCATGAGCATGGAGGACGCAAGGAGTGCGGATACGGCGCCGGTGCGGACGATCGATTTCATGGTGGACCCCTTTGATGAGTGAGAGTGAGAGCAGCCGCACGGTGCAGTTCGAAGGCGCCGGGGAGGTTCTTGTCTCTGCCGCCGAAGGGGCGAGGGTGCGACTGCTGACTCACACGCTAGAGCGCCATCCGGCCCTCGGAAACCCGCAACTTTGGTGCCCCCAGAGCTGGGGGACCAGCGTAAGGGACAGAGTGTTTTGGTCGTTTGTTTAGGCGATTGTGCAGGTCACAACGCTGTCGTAGGTTCGCCTTCATGCAGTCGGGACACGGACCGGCGTGGCCGACACCTCCGCCGCCCTCAGCGCCATGGCCGCGCATGCCGTGGCTGGTGCTCGCATTGTGCGTGGTCGCGGTTGTCGTGGGCGCAGGCGCGATTGTGGTTGTGCGCGACGGTCTCGGAAGCGGGACGGACGAGTACGCGGCAGCGCAGCTGCGCGGAACCTTTCCGTCGGAACCGGCCCGGGCATGGACACTGTGGGCGGGCGATCTCGAGCCCGGGGTGACCTTCGGTGGTGTCGGGATGACTGGACCTGACGCGCGCGATCTCGGGGGCATACTTCTGGTCACCTTGCAGGATTACGAGTATCGATCCAGAGCTTTGGTGGCGATCGACGCGGCAACTGGCGCTGTGCGGTGGCGCGTGAATGATGTCAGTTTTCTGGTGCATGAGTGCGCGACCACATCGATCGACGGACTGGTTCCGTGCGTCGCGCCAGCACGTGCGCCTGGGGAGGGGCCGGACGTATCGGAGGTGCGGTTCTATCGCTTGTCTGACGGTCAGGTGGTGCGCACCCAGCCTGTTCCGGACGCGCGAAACGTCGACGTCTACGACGGCGATGTGTACATCGCTGGGTCGACGACAGAAACGATGTGGATCGCGAAGGGAGCTGTCGCTGATGTCACCGAAGACTGGCGGCAAGAGTTCCGGATGGGGAAGTGCCGGCCAGGCGGTGGCAGTGGTTTCTCGGTAGCGGGGGGTATCGCCTGGTACTGGGGTGGCCATCACGGAGTTTCGGTGGAGGTTGAGAATGGTGAACCGCTGTCCGTGGAGCCGCTCGACGATCCGTATCTCTACCCACACCAGGGAATCGTTGGGACTGAATGTCATTGGGATCAGGGAATTTTCGATCCGCGCATGCACATCGTCGCGGCCGCCGGAGGCGACACGAGCATCGTGTTCGGTCCAGGCCTGCGGCCTGCGTCCGTTCTGGCTCCGGATCCCGCTGATGTTGGCCCGTTGGTGCTCGGACACGACGCTTATGAGTTCGCGACCGGTGAGCTTCTCTGGTCGGTCGACGGCAGCGTCACGCTGCACACCATCGTCGGTGATGTGGTGCTGGCCAGCCCGGACCCAGTTGGGATAGCGGACCACATGTTGGGCTACTCGCTGCACACCGGAGAGCTGTTGTGGCGCACAGGCGTCTCGCGCATGTTCGTGCCCGCCGCCACTGACGGCCAGCGCGTCATCGGCTATGAGCCGACCAGCGCTTCCACGGGAATCTACTCGGCGTACAACCTGCGCACCGGCGCGCAGGAGTGGCAAACGCGAAGCGTCGAGGGATGGGCAGTCCTGAAGCCAGCCGGTACGGGTTTCGTAGTCGTCACCGAGCGGGAACTCGCGTTCTACCCACGGACCGGCGGTCCAGCAAGCGCGCCGCGTAACGCGGTGACCGCGCCAGACTACGGTTCTGGATCGCAGCCGGATCAGTTGGTGGTCACGCAATGCGACCAGGCGCCTGAGATGACACCACTGGACTTCCGGACCAATGGAAACGAACTGATCGTGACCATGCGGATTGTGTCGGCATGTGGTGGCGGCGACATCGTGTCGACGGATGCGCTGCGGGTATCCGTGTTCGATGAGGGTGCTGCTGTCGCGGCAGGAGTGTTCGACTTCTCTTCGGTGCCGATGTATTTGCCGCCGACGAACGGATCGTCAAGCACGGCTGGAACAGCTTCGGACGCTGCCATCGTCAGAGAGTTCGCGTTCCCCATCCGGTCGTTTTGGCGGCTGCCGATCATGGTGGGGGATTCCACTGGGGTTGATTCGTCGCGAGCTACGTACAGGCAGTCGGTCGAGTGCCTCGATGAGGGGACGAGCCACGGACCGGCGTCAGGCGAAGTCACGGTGGAGCCGTCCAGTGATGCGCTGAAGATTGCGGCCGCCCGTGCTGCCGAGCCGCCGGGAATCGACAGCGAACAGACAGCGATCGACGCGCTGCGCGCCATCGCCAACGCCGACCGGCCGTACATCTTAGAAAGTCTGGAAGGTAAATGGGTGCCGCAGGTTTCATCGAAGCGGTACGAGCTCGACGCCACGGACATCGATGGCACGATGGTTCACTGGAGCGCGCAGGAGATCCTCCGCCAGCACCTTGAACTGCGGATCCGCTACCCCGAGGTTCGGCTTCTCTACACCGATGAGTGGCCCGTCTTCGACCTCAAAGGATGGTGGGTGACGGTCGCCGGGCTGACCTTCGATGACTCCGGCCCGGCAATCGGATGGTGCCACGAACGCGGCGTCGAGACGGAACACTGCTACGCCAAACTGATCAGCGCACACCGCGGATCAGCTGGCACGACGCGTTATCGCTAGCGCAAGCCGAAAGAGGGCTGAGCGATGGTTTCGAGGGCTTCTGAAGCTGGGCCACAGCCGAGCGGGGCGACCGCGATTGCGGCGGCGGTGCTGGCGTTGCTGGGGGGATGTGCGGCAGTGCTCGGGATCGCAGCGTTTGTCTTGATGATCGTTGAGGGTGGATTCGATCGGGCTTTCTTGCTTGCGGGAGTTACCCTTTCCGAGCTGGGCTGGTGGGGGCCATACCTCGCGGCTAGTCAGCTCGCGAACGCTGTGACAGCGGTGTTGTTGATATCGGGTGCAGTTGCCTTGTTGAAGAAGAAGCGATCAGGTCAGACATGGATCGTGATCGGATGTCTCCTCGTGATCGTCGCGCAGATAGCCGCGATGGCTGCTACGGCGGCGCTTTTGGGCTCGGTTAGCGCCATTCTTGACCCGGCAATTGAGTTTGGTCCGCTTGTCCAAAACGCGATGGTTTCCACCGGAATCTTCACCATCGTCACGCTTCTGTTTCCGATTTTGACCCTCGTGCTCGCGGCTTCGCCGTCGACGACACGATGGTGTGAGACACGCAGTGGACAGCGGAGCGACAAGGGGATGAGCTTTATCGAAGTGTCTTCGAGTTGGGCGCCACCGCGGGCGGAAACAATATCCATTGATTCAGGGGGAACGCGTTCAGATATTATGCGGCCCTCCGAACGACCAGGCCTCGTATCTGGTCGACTAGACGTAGGCGGCGCTCCACCTTGGCCAGATGTTGCGGTTCTGCGCGCCAAAGCGACGGTACTGAAGACCGAGATTGCACGCGGGCCCCGGGCGCACGTGCTGTGCGATGGCGCCGCGATCGCGCTGATGCTGGTGGCGTTGTGGCTGCCGTGGAATCACGACGTGGCGAGGGCCCGGCTCAGTGTTGCGCCGGACCTCGCCGCCGTTATCGGCGTCACCACTGTGCTCGCCATCGTTGGGGTGGCGTGGCCCTATCTGGCACAGGCGCATTCGGCTGACAGTTCTCCCTGGCACTCGTGGTTCAGGACGATTGGTGTTTCCGCGTACCTCATCACTGCAGTGGTGGTTATCGTCACCGACGTTGTGCGCTCGCTCCTCGTTTTAGTCGACACCCCTGCGTGGAGCAGGGGTGTGGGGCCGGGAGTGTGGTTCGCGCTGACAGGCGGATTGCTTGCGCTCTACTGGCGTCAGCCCCAAGACGTCGCGTCGCGAAATGCCAAGGGAGCCTTAGCTCCGTTACACACGGTGATGACGAGCGCACTCGTGCTGGGTGGGTTGGCGGTGTTGTTTGCTGTGACGTCGATTGTGCTCGGATCGAGCGTCGGGATGGTGGCGGTCGGCCCGCTTGCGGCGGACTCGTTGCACGCGATAGCTGGTGTCGTCGCCGTCTCGCTGCCCGCGATCATTCTCGTGCTGATGGCCGTAATCGGAGTCCGCTGGGATCCAGGGCCCTGGTGCCTCACTCTGGCGGGTGTTTGCGGTGCTGTGCTGCTCGCTGGACTGCTGCGGGCGTTCTCAGGTTCGCAGGGGATTGAGTATTTCCACAGCGGCTCGTACTACGCGATGCCGCTGTGGGCGGCCGCGGGAGCGATGGCGGTCGCTGTCTTGGCGAGGGCACCCAGAGCCGTAGGTGGGGGCCATCGCGGGTATACGTGGCTGGCGGCGTGCCGCTACCTGTTCGCACTAGTGGGAGTCTGGAGTTTTGGCAGGGCGGTTCTGTTCGTGCTGCTCGAAGCTCTGGACGTCGGGTATCTGCTCGGTCCGGGTGTTCTGAGCCTGCCGCAATCAATAGTGTTGGCGGCTTTCGGAGTTGCGACCGGGTTGCTTGCGGTCGTCGGCATGGCCAGTCTTCAGCTTCGCTACTCATCGGGCGAAGATCCGCGCCCGCCTCGTCACTTCGCGCTCGTGTGCGCTGCGGGTGTCGTGGTGATGACGGTGGGCAGAATCCTCGTCGCCGATGCGGTCGGCGGGGCAGGACGTATCCTCACGATGGACTATGTGGCGCTTGGTCTCGTTGTGGCGGTCGCCGGTGTGCTTCTGTTCGCACCTCCGGTCCGGGACCTGTACGCGGGCATGCCATTGTTCCCGGCGTCAGCGTCGGCGCGCGCTTTTCCGCAGTCCGGCGCTGATGCGGATCTCGCCGCGGCATCGGACCCGCGAACGTCTCGCCGCGATCTCGCGCGCATCGCCCGGTCGCGTCCCGACCTGCGTCCCGCGGTTGCGTCGAATCCAGCTGCCTACGGCGAGCTGATCGCCTGGCTGGAAAGTGTCGGCGACTCCGAAAACCACGCTGATTCACAGACTCAATCAACGACGGACTGAGGGGAGTGGCAGGTGTCTGCATTCAGCGCGGCTCGCCCCGGCTGGTATCCGGATCCATCCGGCCAGCGAGGCCAAGAGCGATTCTGGAATGGCGTGGCGTGGACCGAGCAGGTGCGCGTGTCACGCACGAAGCGGACTCATACGGCGATTGTCGCGCCGACCGCACGTCCCGCGGCAGGCGCAGCCGCGGCGGGACCGCGCGAGATAATCCCAGCGCGGCTGTTGCGCCTCGAAGACATCATCTCTGGGGCGGTGCGTCTCGTATCAGCTAAACCAGGGTGGCTCGTAGGATTCCCCGCGGCCGTTTCGGTTGTGATGGTGCTGGTGTGGTTCGGTATCGCGCGCATGCTTGGAGGACGCGTCCTTGACAGCATTGATGCGGGCGCGGCGAGTTTCATCACGACGATCGTCACGCTGTTCCTCCTGATCTTCGCGGTCGAGCTCGCCGCGTTCGCGGTGATAGCGACCGCCGTTGTCGTCGTCGCTGAGCCGCCGATCCGCGGTCAGGCGATTGACGCTGCGACTGTGCGTGCTCAGATCATCGCGTCGACACCCCGGCTAGCGGCGTACATGGTGGTGCACGGCGTGCTTTCGCTGGCACCGTACTTCGCAGGTGCCGCGATCCTGGCGCTCGCCCCGATACTGCTGGTGTTCGTTCCAGCGGTATGGGCCTGCACGGTCTGGCTGCTCGTGCGGTACTCACTCGCAATCCCGATCATTCTCGTTGAGGGGGCGACGACGATCGACGCCATGCGACGATCCGACCAGCTGATTCGCGGGTCGTGGTGGCGCGCGTTAGGCATACAAGTTGTTGCCTTGGCGCTGATGTGGTGTGCGCTCATTGTCGGCTACGCCGTCACGTTTGGTGTCGGCCTGTTCCTGATCGGGGTGGCGTGGGCGTTCTACGTCGCGGTGGTGGTGCTGCTTTATCACGATCTCGAGTTGCGGCGGGAACGTACTGCGTCGCTGTTACGCATGGAGGGTTCAGATGACTAAGACTGCATGGCTACTCGTCGTGACGGTGGTTGCAGGAATCGGGCTGATCGCTTTCCTGTTCTCTATCCCCGATAACGATGCTGACCAAGTCCAAGCGGAGGAAGCGCGACTGTCACTCGCGCCGGAACTCGTCCCGCCTGCCGTACCCCTGGCCCCGCCTGCGCACGAGCCCGTGGAGAATCGTGTGCCTGTCGTCGTGCCTGAGGTGACCCGGGTGCCAGTTGTTGTGCCGGACGTGACGGCGTCGCCTGTTGTCATTCCTGAACTCACTGGATCACCCGTGGTTATCCCGGAGGAAACGCGCGTGCCGGTGATGATCCCTGAAGTCACCGTGATGCCCGAGGTGACGCGCGTGCCGGTTGTCGTCACCGAAGTGACCCGCGTGCCGGTCGTGATACCCGAGCCGGTGCAACCACGCCAGGCTCCGCCGCCGGTCGCCGCCATCGAAGTCACCGATGAACCCGCCACTACGACGACAGAACCAGTGCGGGAGTCACCGGCGCCCGCGGTGACGCGAGTAGTGATCACCACCGAGCGCGCGGGAGGACACAAGATCGGGCCAGACATGTACCAAGCCACCACGTATGGGACGGCGCGGGTGCTGTTTCGCTGGGAGTCATCGGGTGAATCAGGCAAGGTGACGGGGGAGAAGTGCACTGTGATCTCGAAGGTCACCGGGCCCGGCGACTATTTGCACACCGACCGCAGTGCCTCGTGCTCCGGCCGTATGCGCGGAGATCTCCTGGTGAGTACGCCGGGCATCTACACGATCACAACAACGGTTACAGGTCCCGACGGGAGTGAGGCGACGGGATCGTTGCCGTTCGAGATCGTGGCGGGGTAACAAGTTTGGGACAGAGTATCTCAAAGTTTCAAGACAGCTATTGTGAATCCTTCAGCATGGTGCGAGGATAGTAGACGAGATTAACCCCAGGTTGCCCCGCAACGGGGAAACCACCTCGCTCGCTGAAGGATTCGCCATGCGCGCCTTGCAGTACGGCAAAACGCGGACTTGCACGCTGGTGGAATCGTCGTGTGGCCAAAGCTTTCGAGCGGCCGCCTAACCTCCGTAGCGCTCTTCCTCTGTCATGCCCGGGAGACACCCCCATGATCGACACCCAGCCTCGAGAGTCTCTAACAGCGTCGCCGCACAGTGCCTCCTCGCATAATCGCGTGTACCGGATCGGGTTGGTCGAGGATCAACAGATATACGCCATCGGGCTGTCAGTCCTGTTCGAGAACGAGCCAGACCTGAACCTCGACGTGATCGCCCCGACGGTTCTTTCCCTCCTCGAACAGAACAATGCTCTGGATCTCGTAATTGTGGACCTGCGGTTCGCGGACGCATCGGCGCTGCGGGCAGACTTCGCCGCATTACGTCAGCGTTCGATCAAGGTGGTCATTCTGACGTGCGAAGACGACCGATACCTGATCAGGTCAGCAGTCCGCTGGGGTGCGCACGGGGTGATATTCAAATCTGACACCCCTGAGGTGGCGCTGGACGCGATCCGGTTAGCGGCCGCGAACAATCCGCTTATGAGCGTCGACGGGGTATGCGACTCCGAACTTGACACCGACGTCACTCATGGAGAAGTACGGCTCCCGGAACGTCAGCAGCAAGTCCTTGCGCTGTATGCCGCGGGGGAGAAGGCAGCAACCGTCGCGCGGCGAATGAACCTCTCAGTCGACACCGTCAACGACTACATCACGAGAATCCGCCGCAAATACGCGGAAATCGGCAGACCCGCACCCACCAAAATGGACCTGTACAAACGCGCGCTCGAGGACGGTTGGCTGCCAGTACCCCGACGGCAGCGAGGGAACGCGAGCGAGGCGCGGTGACACCACACTCAGGACCGCCGAACCCACTCAGCACATCCAGGCGCAAGCGGATGAGCGGTACTGAGGTGCGCGATGCCATGCTGGGGACGGCGTTGGAGATGGTCTACGAACATGGTCTCACTGTCAGCCTCGACCACATCTCAATGGACGCTATCGTCGCCGCGTCGGGTGTCGCTCGGAGTGCTGCATACCGGGTTTGGCCTCGTCGCGAGGAGTTTATTAACGACCTCCTTCTCCAGTTGGCAGCGAGCCCACAAGCATCACCGGTCGTGTACGATCCGCCCACATTGCAGATGGCACTCAACGCGCTAATTGAACTGCGGGATGGGCTGACGACACCAGAAAGCAGACGCAGAATCCTCATCGAAGTCTGTCGAATCGGTGCCATCACTAACTTCGAAGACATTCGCCAACGGAACACCTGGCAGACCCACATGGCGTTGTCCGCGACGGTCCTCTCGTACCCCGAGGAGTATCGAAAAGAACTGCAAGACGCGATCAATCAAGCGAGTTCATCTTACGTCGACGGTATGGCTGAGTTCTACGACGCGATGGCGCTAGCCTTGGGATTCGAAACTATTCCAGGTATCGACTTCCGGTACCTCGCGGCAGTCAGCTCGGCGCTGATGGAAGGTATGGTTCTGCGCAGCCTGACTGTTTACGACGGGCGCGCTGGGCTCCCAGATCTCGTACGCACCTTCACTGCGGACCCGTTCAAAACGGGAGACGAACGAGAGTGGAACGCAGCGGCGATCTCGTTTACCTCGAACCTCCTCGCCCTCTCACGTCCGTCGGGTGAAATCACGTCGAAAGAACTCGACCAACGACTCGAAAAAGTCAGACAAGCGATCGCGCGCATCGAGGCTGAGGCGGAGGAATCCAAGCAGTGGCTGACTCAGTGAGCGTGGGTGATGTGTGTTCTCCTCTGCGGATGCCCCCAGTGCTAGGGGCACGCAATTCGTGGATACCGAGAAAACCGATGACACCATATAGTTAATGAAATAGCGCCGCGAAGTACTGATCCGGGAATAGAACTCCAAGGATCTTTCCCCGACGTGCCATCCCAGTCAAATGCGTGGCATCAGGAATCTGTTCTGCTTTATTATTTTCTGTTTCGAAGCGAGTAAGAAAATGGAAACCCTTATCGCAGTCGGTTTGCTTCTCGCCCTTTTCGTTTTCGGGTGGTTCTGGAATATCCTCACCGATTCCGCTGAGGACAAAGCACTCGATCTAGCCGACAAAGCCGTCTACGGGCGAGAACGCCAGGCCACCAATGATCTCGGTGCAGCCGCGCTACGGATCCGCACCAGCGTGAACTCAGCCGAGCTCTGGAACGAGATCACCTTTCGCCTGCCGCTGCCCTACGGCAAGCCAAAGTTCGAAGAGTCACTCTACATAGCTGGCGAGCTGGAGAGCACCCAGGACGGGAACTACGGATTGCGCATCAATTGGGACGAATGCATTCTGTCAGCGATCGTCGTGATAAGGGAGAGCGACAATCAGACAATGTGCGAGCACGCCATGCTGCAGTGGGCAGAAAGCGGCATGGCAATGCGTAAAGCAGTCCGCCACTTCAATGCTTTGCGGGAGAACCTCGTCGCACTCGTCCAGTCCATGGATCCGCAAGCAAGGGCGACCTTGGTCGACGAACACGAACGAGAAAGGCCGTTCACCGCATCCCAATCTCTTAACTAGATGAAATCAGGTGACTTGCAATGGACGGAGTAGTTCTACTCATCGTCTTTGTTGTGCTGGTATTCGCCGCTCTCTGGGTCGTCGACCTGGTAATGGGTGGCGTCGTCGTCGGGCTGTCGAAGTTGATGTCGGCTCCCTTCAAGGCCGCAGGCAGGGCCCGTGAGAAGAGCAAAATGGACAGCTACGTCAACGGACTGGAATTCCACACCACTATCCCGCCCAATCGGCTCCATACGGCGCTGGCTGACCACATCAACGCTGGCGAATTCCACCCGGCTAACAAGGTCATTCCGGAGAAGGACGAACCGGGCCGATTTATCATCGGCATCGCCTGGCATGAGCAGACCGAGTTTGAGTTCGAAGGCGGTAAACGCGCAAAAGGATCCGGCTTGCCGATTGTTGTCGCCGAAGTTGCCTATCGAGCGGGCGAGCGGGGATCTACCGGTGTTATCCGACTGACCCGCTTTCCCAGCGAGACCGGGTGGGCTGAGGAAGCTGTGATGGACAACGTGTACCCCTGGTTGCTGACACCGATACTCGATCTCGATCCAGCGACCCATGTGTTGAAACGAGAGAAGGCAGCTGGGCGGATATGACGTTCGGCCGCCGGAGTCTTCGATACTCCGCGTAGCTGGTGATGGCTGAGAGATGAGTTATCAGGACCGCCGGGCGAGCACGACGGAGGCATTTGTTCCCGACGAAAATAGTCCCGCGAACCCGGCTCCCCGGCACGTGTCGAGCATTATTCGCACGGCTGGCGCTGCCGCGCACTCTCGACGGTCGATTGACGTAGCACAGGAATCCTCAATGGTGCTGAACGCTCAAGGCTTGACCGACCTAACACTGTTCGAAATACTGAACAGCGTTAGGAGTTTGCATGGATACTGTTCGAGAACGGCGCCGGTTACAGACCCGTCAGGAGATCCTTTCCGCGGCGTGGGCTGCGGCGCGGGAGGACGGGCTCGCGCGCCTGTCGTTGCGGGATCTTGCCCGGCGCGTCGGAATGCGGGCGCCGAGCCTGTATAGCTACTTCCCGTCTAAAGAAGCGATCTACGACGCGATGTTCGCGCAAGGACAGCAGGAGTTCGCGGACCAGGTCGCTGAGACGCCGAGAATGGGCAGCTCGCGGGATGTGGTTCGCGGTGCCGCCCACAGCTTCTTCGACTTCTGTGTCAGGGATCCTGTCCGGTACCTGCTGTTGTTCCAGCGGACCATTCCCGAGTTCGAGCCATCACCCGAGTCGTACAAACTCGCTGAACAGAATCTCGGTGAATTCGTCCAGTTCATGAATGACTGCGGCGTCACCGATCCACGCGCCGTCGACATGTGGACGGCGATGCTCACTGGGTTGGTCAGCCAGCAGCTGTCCAACGACCCCGGCGGTGACCGTTGGGGTCGCCTGCTCGACGAACTCGTAGACCTGTACTGCGATCACATAGGACTTTGAACCGGAGGAATCATGACCATGTCGGCGACACCAGTGACCGTCTCGACGATCCCGCCCATCAGCCATAGCGAAGCACATGACCTCGCGCTCGAGGCATACGAGCGTTTCGCGGCAGTGCTGCGGCAGGTGCAGCCAGACCAGTGGAGCAACCAGACAGATTGCGCCGCGTGGGGCGTGCGTGACCTAGCCGGGCACCTCGCGGGGGCCATGCAGTCCGCAGCGTCCGCGCGGCAGATGATCCGGGAACAGTGGGAAGTCAAGCGCCGTGCTAAGAAGCACGGTGGCGACGAGGTCGACCACATGACCGCCGTTCAGGTTGAACGCACAGCCCACCTGCCGACGGACGAGCTCGTCTCGCTCTGCGCAGAACTTGCGCCTAAGGCCGCGCGGGGGCGTTCCCGGATACCCGCAGCGGCACGGCGTTTTGCGCGGTTCCCGGTGACGATCGGCGATCAGATTGACGAAACGTGGTCGCTCGGCTACCTGGTAGACATCATTCTTACCCGGGATACCTGGTTGCATCGCATCGATCTCTGCCGTGCCATCGGCGCGAGTCCCGTCCTCGATGCCAAGCATGACGGGCGGATCATCGCCGACATTGTTGCCGAATGGGCTCGGCGGCATGGAAAGCCGTTTGTCCTGACACTGACCGGCCCAGCAGGGGGAGTGTTCGAAAACCCCGGCGCGGACGCGGAGGAAATTACGATCGACGCGGTCGAGTACTGCCGAATCCTCTCGGGCAGGGTGAGTAGCGACGGACTGCTCGGTGTAGCGGTGCCGTTCTGAGGGGCTTGGGAGTTCGTGCCTGAACTACTAAAAGAATTAAAAGCCACAGGATCAAATGAAGAAGGTGGTTGACGGGTCGCTGGCAGTTCACAATAACGGTCGGCAATTGGTGTAGGTGAAGCTCGCTTGGCGCGGCCGTTGGTCCGGCATGAGGGGAACGGGCGCCCGGCAAGGCTTAATTGGCAGGCTATCAGCTGTGCTTCGGGGCGGTTTAGTGCCAGTTGTTTGTAGTTTTGCTACCAACTATTCGCGTCCCGATACCATTTTCCGCAGTCCGTCGTCAGGTTTGTTGTATCCTGCCTACCGATCCCCTATACCTTTCTAAAACGCTGCCATTAGCACAACTAATCTTCAGTAGCCTTTCGATCACCCTTATGCTTTCCGTGAACTCGTTTGTGAGGGAAACAATCAGGCTAGCGCGAATTGTAAATCTGCCATTGTGCACGTTCTGATGTATCGCATTTAAACCTGACAATGATTCACGTCATTTCGAGCTTCCTGAAATCCTTCTGACATGCTGACGCTTCCCATTGGTCACCGAATCTCTTCAGAAGAGCTCCCTCATATGTGTTAGCCGGTGCGCCAGCTTGAAGGCAGGCGGGAATATGTGGTTGACCCTTTTACGAGTGCTTCGATTCTTCACTTATGAGCAGCATGTGAGGAGAAAAATAGGTGAAACCGAGGGTGGCATGCCAGGTAAAGAGCCCGTCCGTGCCGCGCCGTAACGCTCCATTGTCAGATGAAGGCGGCCCGGCGCCACATTGAGCACTGCGAAGCAGTTAGCTTGCGCGGTGAGGCGTTCTTGAAGGCTTCGATGCGAAGCGATTCACCTTCTCAGAGGTGACGAACTTGCCGGTGCGGGCGCTTCTGGTCGACGCACTCGAAACCAGGAAGGTGTCCTTGGACACCTTGCGTACAACCGGTTTGTCCTTTGCAGTCATGCTGTCTACCTCCTCTAAGGCCTTCAGCTTAGCGTACCTGGGCTCTCACTGTGGCGACCCTTGCAAGCGTTCAAACTCGGCACCCCACTCCATTGATAGCTCACCAAACAACTGCAGTTCATCCTGAACGTCATCGTGGTTGAGTTCCTCCACGGATGCAGCGCTGACAACACCGCATGGCATTTCCGGCCCACCGGGCAAATCAGCGACGATGGGGGCGGCCCAGACTGAGCGCCATCGCGAGGTAGCCGACGCATTTTCAAGGGTGTGGACCATCAGGTTGTTTCGGCCAAGGGCCTGGCCTGCTATCCACGGGCTATCAAACCCGGGGCGTTCAGAACGCAGATGTGCCGGGTCGCGGTAAATGCGATCATTCGCTGCCCACCTCACAAGGCCGCCTTCGCCGTCCCCCAGCCAGAGCGTAAGATTGCGGAAAGAGGGCAACGTCCCCTGAAGTGTTTCTAGGTTTGCGGCGAGTTTCTCAGAATGCTCCGCTTGAAGTTGCGAGAAATCCTCCTTGTGGTGTTGCCACAACTGCCCTAATCTCGTTGCGGGCGGCAAATAGTTTGGATTACCGAGATGAGGAAGCTCACGAAGTGCTTGTGCTGCATCTGCATGGTCTTGTACCGGGATAACATTGACCCCGAGTGCTAACCACTGATTGATTAAAGCTTCATTTACGTGGCTGAATTGCATTCGATCGAGGGCGAGGCTTTCACGCGCAAGAAATACTGCGACATTCCCCGTTGGCTTGTTTTCTGTCAGGTCGTGGATCCACTGTCGGATATCAGGATCCCGGTATGAGGTACCCGCCAGGATGAGCGCACCGCGGCGAAGAGCCTCCTGTAGGGAAGAAACCTGCCATGGATGGGGGTCCTTTCCAAGCTTGTTGTAGTCGGAGAGCGTGAGAATTAAGGTCTCCGCAGTCTTATCCCCAGCGCGAAGTAGCCCGTGCAAGTGGTGAACTTCGAAGTCGTGACCCATCTTCGCCCTGCTTTGATCGCCTGCGCGGCTAAGCACTCGTGCTTCCAGTTCGAGTTCATCGAGGACCTGCTGAACTGCTGTTTCGAGTAAATCGTCGTAGTTCAGTGTGAAGAAGCTGAGTGAAGACGCTTCTCTGTATTCAACAAGTGATGCGGTTGCGGTGTGCAAAGGCGCCGGAGATGCGCCGGTGCCCCCGTAGAGGGCATCGGAGAGGACATTGGGCCAATCGGAACCAGCCGCGTTCTTGGCTGCTTCAGCGGCGATAGCAGGATCCTGCCCTATCAAGAACGCCTTGGCAGTTTCCTCATCCTGGATGGCTCGGCTGAGGACAAGCAAGTTGACCGCAAACGTATTCCAGTCAGGCAATCCTGCCCCCACGGAAGCACCGGCACCGAGGAGGACCGACAGGTGGTTCTCGGTCTCCAGGCATCGGAGAGCATCCATTGTTCGCTCGTTGAGATCCCCCGCGCTCACACAGATATCGTTGCAGATCATCACTCGAGCTTCGTGTGCGAATCGCCGATAAGGTCCGATTTTGCCAGATGGTTAATAACGCTAATCCAGTTGTCTGTCCACTCGGTTAGCGAGGCAATGAAGGGGACGTTGTCCTTCAATCGTCGTCGTTGGGCACTATCTCGAGTTGACCGGGAGTGGCCCGCCCGCGAGTTCTTGGAGGCACGGATTGCCCTGAGTCCCCTGTTGCGACGTTTGGGCCCGCGCGCGTTCTGGACGGAAGCTAGGGCAGCGTTGCACCTTTCATGACTGCACGACAATCAAGCTCACGCTCTTTCAAGCGAGGAGGTCATGCCAGTCGCTGAACGTTATTTGCAGTACATCCAAAGCTAGTCCGCGAGCATCGATGGCGGCTCGGACCAGTTCAGACTCCTGGGGAGAGGAAGCGCTCCCATTGAACAATCGTGCTGCGGCAGACGCGCAGCTTCTTCACTCGTTTGAATACTCTCTTCATCGCGGCGGCGAGAATCTGGACGCCCACGGCGAATGGGGTTGCGACACTGGTGTGGTGCGGTGGCAGCGTTGCTGCGGTGTCGACGGCGCGGCAGCAGCATGTCCCTATAGGCGGAGGGACAGCCAACGACTATCAGTCACCGTGAAGCAGATATCTCATGATCGCGTGTTCAGTTTCCGGCAGGTCGTGGATGGCGACGCCATGGTCACCACCGTCGACGGTGATCAGTTGTGCTTCGAATGTGGCTGCTAGTGCTTGGCCTCTGGCGTAGGGGTGCGCCGGCGTCACCTGTCTGGTGCAGGACGAGCGGTGGGTTGCGCAGTTGTTCGTCTGACCACGGTACGGGGCTGGTGACTGGTTCCCATCCCGCGCAGAGGAGTCCGGATCCGAAAACGCTAGCTTCCGCGACGATCCGGTTACCGCCGGTCAGGTAACCCAAGGGGTGTGCGGGATGTTATGGATGGCTGGGGGATTCGCGTTTTCATTGCAGGTGATCGCGGTGATGACGTACTGCATGGACAGCGGAACCGGCTCGGTAGCCTCGTCGGGCATACCGTGGCAGATGGCGTCGGCGATGCCGGGCCATGATGCGCTGCGGTATAGGCCAACGAAAACGGTGAAGTCGTAAAGCCGCGAGGGCCGTGCGCCACGGTGCGTGTATTGGGATGTGCGCCATACGGGTTCGGTGAGTGCGTCGTCGCGGGCGAGGAACCGGTTGGTCCAGGGGGTGAGTTCGGGTGATGTGTCGCCGGGCTGGGCTGGTGGTGGGGTGCGGGCGCACCGGTTCCTGCCTGGTCCGGTCTGACCACCTTTCGTAGACCGCGCGGGGCGCGGCACCCAGTCCGTGGTTGTCGTTGCGTTGGGTGATCCAGTCGAAGAGGTCATGTAGCCGCTGCATGCGTTGCGGGGACGCGGTCGGTGTAGATGCATTGTGCCGGGGAATTCGTGCTTACGCGGAGAGTATTGAGCACTCGTCTCGGATTATCCCTCCTCCCCACGCAAAGCCACTGCGATTGCTTCGGCCCGCGAGGACACACCGAGTTTCCGGAAGATGCTGCTCACGTGGTGTTCGACGGTTCGTTTGCTGAGGAATAGGCGGGCCGCAATCTCGTCGTTGGTCCATCCTTCCGAGACCAGGCGCAGCACCTCGTCTTCTCGCTTTGTCAGCGGCCCTGGTGTTCTCGGTGAGCGGCGCCCCGGCTGGCCGAGCTGTCGGAGCAGGCTGGCGGTCTGGTCGGCCTCGAACTGCGCCGCCATTGTGTCGAACACACCCAACGCGGTCTGTGCTTCATTCGCCGCGGTTTTCGGGTCGGTGGTTGCTGTGAGGTGGGCAATCGAGAAGCGGGTTCGGGCTGCTTCGAGCGGCAGCGCAGCAGCGCTGAAGTGTTTCAATGCCTGATCGTAGGCAGCCAGTGCCTCGTCATTGTTGCCTGCCGCTTCGCGGACCAGTCCGGAAGCGTATTCGGAGTACGCGTGGATGCTGGGGAGTTCACATTGCTGTGAGAGTTGGGTGAGGCGTGACTCTGCGTCGTTCGCTGTGGCGATATCGTCTGCGACAACGGCGATCTCGGCGAGCAGTGCCCAGTGTGCGGCGTTCATGGGTGTGCATTCGTTCGTAAGCGCACGGGCGAGGACGCGTCGCGCCATGCCCAGGTCGCCGCGGGCGAAGTGCAACCGTGCGAGCGGCCGGACAGCGATGGAATCGAATTCGAAACCGGCCAGCATCCGCGCGGCCTCGTCGAACCGCCCCTGCCGCACTCGCAGGTCGGCGAGGCGAACCATCGCAGACGAGCGCAGTGCCTCGTAGCTTGCGTCGTACAGCGTCAGCGCACTGGAGAGTTGCTCTTCGGCGTCGGTCAAACGTCCAGCTGCGGTGAGGATTCCGCCGTAGTGGGTTCGGCAGATCGCTGGGATCCAGTCCGCGTGGGTGCGTGCCCCGTACTCGGTGGCTGCAGTGAGCCATTTATCTGCTCGCACCACGTCCTGCGCTGCTTCGCAGCTGAACAGCATGTGGCAGAAAATCTCTCCGGCCACCACGTAATCGGTGACTTCACCGCTGATCACCGCGGTCGCGGACGTGTCGAGCAGGCGAATTCCTTCGACTATCTGACCGCGAATGACTCGTGCGACACCGGCGTGCGCCATCGTGCAGAACCGGAGGTTCACGTCCCGGGTTACCTCTGTGATTGCTTCGGCCCGTGCGATGTGGCGGTCTTTCGTATCCGGGTCGTCGGTCATCGTCGCGGCAGCGAGTTCCACCCACCCGGCCTCCGTGCAATCACCGATCTCGTGCGCCAGATCGAGTGCACGCTGCAGCCACCCTTCGGCTACAGGGGTGTTGCCGTACACAGCGGCATGCAGGAAACTCAGCTCGCGTCCGGCGATGTACGCGGCCTCCCGAAACCGGCCTTTCTCGCTGTAGCCGGTGAAGGCACGTTCGTAGTATTTGAGTGCCTCACGGAAGTCGCCAGCCCACTCGGCAGCGCGGGCATAGTGGAACCGGACGTCCGGGTCGTCGGTACCGGTCACCGCGCGGCTGAGCATCTCGTGTGCGGTCTTCCAATCTCCGTTCGCGAGCGCCCGCTTGCCCTGCTCGAGCTGCTCTGCAGTCTCTGCGTGCACAGTTCCTTACTACCAGGTGGGACTGCCCGGAATGCGTAATCCGTGTAGGTGCTGAGATGGGTGCGTGCACCGATGTATGGGCTCGCGCGTCACGGCAGCCTGGCACTATGACTGCAATAGAGAAGTTCCAGGTATCCCTTGAGGCCGCCGAAGCGTACGAGGACTTTTTCGTTCCGGGCATCTTCGCGGAGTGGGCGCCGCTGATCGTCGAAGCCACCGGCGTCTCACCAGGGCAGGCCGTACTGGACGTGGCCTGCGGAACCGGAATCGCTGCGCGGACAGCCGCCGACGCGCTCGGCGCGAACGGCACGGTAGTCGGTACTGACCTCAACGAATCGATGCTCACTGTGGCACGGCGTGTCCGTCCCGACCTCACCTGGCAGCAGGCCGACGCGCAGCACCTGCCGTACCCGGACAAGTCGTTTGACGTGGTGATCTGCCAAATGGGCCTGATGTTCGTCGACGACCGGGTCGCCGCGCTCTCGGAGATGGCGAGAGTGGTGACAGACGATGGGAAAGTCGGCGTGGTTGTGCCGTCGAAGATCGAAAACCAGCCTGCGTATTCCAGGCTCACCGACATCGTCGCGGACGAGGCTGGCCCCGAAGGTGCAGCACTGCTCAGCACCTACTGGTCATGCGGGGATGCGGACGAACTTACCTCGGCGCTGAACAGCGCCGGGCTAAGGGTCGCAACGGTGAAAGAGCATCCAGGGACCGCATCTTTTCCCTCCGTTGACGCCCTCGTGAAAACGGAAATTGAAGGATCACCGCTGTACTCGCGAATCAGCGAACAGGCCTACCAGCGCATCCGTGAGCGTGCGCGAAACGCTCTGGGGGAGTGGGAAACGAATGGGCGCCTGCATGCGCCGCTGCTCGGACTCGTGGTGTGCGCGGAAAAGTAGGAGTGGATGTGACAGTGGACTGCGGCAAGCCACGTTGATCACTGTGCAGTAGCCCACACCTCATGCTGATTGGCTTGCGTACCTCCAAGAACTCTCGCGTTGATGCGCCGTTGAATGATGGAAGTCAGTATTTCTCCAGCCCGAACCGCGACGTTGGATAGCAGCGATGAGCTTATGCCGTGGGTGTGTTCCACGCCCCCTTGCAGGTAGATCCCGGCCTGGATGCGGGGGTCGGTGATGATGCGGTAGTCGCGTGCAACGGCGGGTGGTTCACTGACGATGTCAGCGAGCAATGGACGCAACGGTGTCGGAGTGAAGCCCGTGGCAAACACCACGGCGTCGCATTCGAGGGTTTCCTCTAGCTCACTTAGTTCGCAGCGGACTGTCGCCGAAACGCCGGTTGCTGATTCAGCCACCCCGACCAGTTTCGATGCCCGGTGCATGAATAGTCTGCGCTGGCCGCCGACGCGTTCCTGGTATTCGGTCTCGTAGAGGTGGGCGATGAGGTCGGGATCGACGACGGAATAGTTCACGCCGCGGTGCAGTTCAAGAAGGCGGTTTCGCACATCAGGGGGTGCGTGGTGGAATTCGTCGACGACGGAGGGGTCAAAGATCCTGTTTGCATAGGGGGAGTCGTCGGCCGGGCTGTATCCAAATCGAGAGAACACACTGTGCACCGCCGCTGTTGGGTACCGGCCGTGTAGGTAATCGACGATTTCTGCGGCGCTTTGGCCTGCGCCGACCACGACGAATCGCTGGTGCTGCGGCTGCGGCATCCGTTCGATGTGGTGGAGGAATTGGTGATTGTGGAAGCAGCGTCGGGAGGCGGTGACGTTTTCGGGCAGGCGTTCACGCAGGCCCAGCGCCGCGACGACGTTGCGGGCAATCACGGGTGTGCCGTCTGTGTCGATGCGAAGTGCGGTTCCGTCCGATGTCGGGGTGACTCGATTGACGGCAGTGCCATAACGGACGTCCGCGTCGACCTTTCCTGCCGCCCATTCCAGGTAGTTGTGAAATTCCTTGCGGGACGGGAAGAAGGTTTGGTGGTTGACGAAGTCGGCGAGCCGATTTCGATCGTGCAAGTAGGAAAAGAACGTGAAGGCGCTGGTGGGGTTGCGGAACGTCGCGAGGTCTTTGGGAAACGCAACCTGCATTGTTGTGCCGTCGAGCAGCATTCCGCGGTGCCAGCCAAAGCGCTGTTGCCGTTCGAAGAACACGGCACGCAACGGTTCGGCGGCGGTGTGGTTGTGTTCCTCGATCGCTATGGCCAGCGCCAGGTTGGACGGGCCGAAACCAATTCCGGCGAGGTCGTATTCAGCGGGGGCCTGGACGCTCATTGTGTTCCTTAGTGTCGAGGGGCGGCAGGTTAGACACGAGCGGCGCGCAAGGCCGCGTCAGCGTCGGCGGTAGGAAGGACGACAGCGCAGCGAGCTGCGGCGTACATGAGAGCCTCACGGTGTTCGCGTGCGGAGAAGTCTGCAACAGCGTCGGATACGAGGAAGACCTGGACGTCTTGCATGAAGCCGTCGAGTGTGGTGGTGAGGCATCCGATGTGGGCGTACACACCGGTAATGACGAGTTGGTCGCGGCCCCATTCGTGCATGAGGGCACGGAGGTTGGTGCGGATAAATGCGCTGTAGCGCCACTTGGTGAGCAGGAAGTCGGAGTCCTCTGGTGCGAGGTCACTGACTATTGCTGTGTCGCGGGGGTCGTTGCTGAGGCCTGGGCCCCAGAAGTCTGACAGCAGCGCCCGGTCCTCGGGGTCTTGGTTTCCTGGTTGCGCTGTGTAGACGACGGGGGTTCCGGCGCGCTTGGCGTTTGCGCGGATCTGGGCGATGTTGGGGATCACCGTTGCTAGCGGTTCGGCATTGCGCTCGAAGGATCGGACAAAGTACTCCTGCATGTCGTGCAGCAGTAAGACTGCTCGATCTGGGTCGATCGACCAGTCGGCAACGTTGCGGACCTCGACATGAGGCAGTGCGTAGGAGATCGCCTTGGGCAGTGTGGATGTCATCGGGAGGTCGCTTTCTCCCAGGTGCTGGCGAGTGCGCGGCGCAGCTCTGACCTGCTGGTCTTGCCAACTCCGGTGGCGGGGAACTCGGGAAGGAAGTGGATGAGGTCGGGTACCTTGAAGCCTGCAATGCCGCGGCTGCGGAGGAATGATTTCAGTACCAACGGATTCGGTGGGATGCCGTCGGCGACTATGAAGGCGCAGGTGCGTTCACCGAGGTAGGTGTCAGGGACGGAAACGACGGCGGCGTCAAGAACGTTGGGGTGCGCGATGAGGTGGTTTTCTACTTCCTCGGGTGCGATTTTCTCCCCGCCGCGGTTGATCTGGTCTTTGCTGCGCCCTTCGACGACGATGTAGCCGTCGGGCGTAACGCGGACGACGTCGCCGGTGCGGTAGAAGCCGTCGTGGGTGAAAGCTGTTGCGTTGTGTGCGGCGGCATTGAAGTAGCCGCGGATGGTGTAAGGGCCGCGGGTAAGCAGGTGCCCCTTTTCTCCGTGGGGCACCTCGTGGTCGTTGTCGTCGACCACCCGAATCTCATCGGCGGGGCTGATGGGTCTGCCCTGGGTGGTCACGATGATGTCGTACGGGTCGTCGAGGCGTGTGTAATTAACGAGGCCTTCTGCCATGCCGAAGACCTGCTGGAGTGTGCAGCCGAGTTCGGGGCCGATGCGTCGGGCGGCTTCTTCGGTGAATTTCGCGCCACCGACTTGCAGTATCTCCAGTGATGTCAGATCGCACGTGGTGTTTTTTGCCGCGGAGAGCCATGCCAGCGCAAGGGGCGGCACGAGCGCTGACGTGGTGATGCGGTGCTGTTCGATGAGGGAAAACGCGGTCGCCGGGCTGGGATCGGGTGCAAGAACTACGGTGCCGCCCGCGTGGAGGACGCCGAGGATTCCGGGCGAACTCATCGGAAAGTTGTGGGAGACAGGCAGCACGACGAGCATCCGTGTGTCTGCAGTGACGCCGCAAATCGACGCGGATTCACGAACAGAGTAGAGGTAGTCGGCGTGGGTGCGGGGGATGAGCTTGGGAGTACCGGTGGTGCCGCCCGACAGTTGCAGGAAAGCAACATGGCTGGGATCAACAGGCGTTGGCGTTTGTGGTGCTGCCGCAGGCAGGTCGGTAAGTGCCACGAATTCTTCAGCGTCGCCCGCGACCACAGTGACACTGCGCGCTGCCACTGTGCGGGCGATGTCGCGGTAGTCGAAACCACTGTGCGAGTCGGCGATGACGTATGCCGCAGCATCGGTGCAGTTTATGAAGTGCGCAATGTCGGAGCTACGGTGCGCTGGGAGCGCAAAGACTGGAAGGGCGCCAAGCCTGAAGAGCCCGAAAAGCACCTCGGTGTATTCGATGATGTTGGGCATGTGGAGGACCACACGATCACCATGTCGGATGCCGAGTTGGGTGAACCCTCCCGCGATCCGCTCAGCTGACGCGGAAAGTTCGGTGTACGTCAGGCTTCGCTTCGCCCCAGTTGCGTCATGGCCTATAACGGCGATGTTGTCGGGGAACTGTTCGGCCCGATGAGGCAGGAACTGTTGAAATGTTTCGTCCGTCCAGTACCCGGCGGCGCGGTAGCGCGCAGCGAATTCGTCGGGGTACTGGGTGTGCAGGCCGATGTCAGGCACGAAGAGTCGCACCTCCGTCTACGTAGAGGGTTTGCATGGTGATGTGACGTGCTCGATCGGAAAGGAGAAACTCCACAGCGTGGGCGATATCGGTGGGTTCGGCGATCCGTTTTAGCGGGATGCCTACTTTGTAGGATCCGAGATTGCCGTTGATGACGGCGTGCCGTCCGTTATCTTCGTCGGTCCACAGTGAGCGCTGCATGGCGGTATCGGTCGATCCGGGCGCCACAATGTTTGCGCGGATACCGAACTCAGCAAGTTCGAGGCCTAGTACTCGAACGATCATTTCTGCGGCCGACTTGGAGGCACCGTAAGCACCCATTCCAACGCGGGGGACTCCGGCTGCGTTGGATCCGACGACCACGATTGATCCGCGTTGCCTATTGCGCATGCGTGTTCCTACTGCGCGGAGGACGCTGACTAGCCCGTAGACGTTAACGTCAAAAACCTGATGCCAGGCAGCGGGTGTGGTGTCGAGGATCGATCCGGTTTCCAGCACTCCGGCGACGTGCGCGAGGCTGTCGATGGGGCCGTGCTCCGATTCGATACGTGCGATGGTGCGTTGGACTTCGGCTTTGTCCCGCACATCTAGCGGAAAATAGGGTGCGTCGCCTATGAGCTGTGCCGTTGTGGCGAGTGCCGCACCATCGAGGTCTGAAATGACGACGCGTCGCCCTGCTCGGACGAGCGCCGCGGCGGTTGCCTTGCCGATGCCGTGGCTAGCCCCTACGACCAGAGTGGCGCCGTTCAACGCTTCACCTCGAACGCGTCGAAAACGGTACGGAGTTTGGCGCTGGTTTCGGCGAGTTCGTCAGCCGGGTTGGAATCGGCCACGATACCGCCGCCTGCGTAAGCCGTGAGTGTCGTCTGATCGGCATCGAGAATGGCGCAGCGAATGGTGACCATCCATTCGCCGTCACCGTTCTTGTCAGTCCAGCCCACTGCTCCGGCGTAAAAACCCCTGCTGCCTTCGGCTTTGGCGATGACGTCGCGGGCAGCGGCGGTAGGAGTGCCACACACGGCTGGTGTGGGGTGCAGGGCTAGAGCGAGGTCAAGTGCGGTGGTGTCGGTACGGCGTAATTCACCGCGGATGGGGGTGCCAAGGTGCCAGAGTTCCCGAGTTTTGGTGAGAGTGGGTGTATTTCGCAGACGTAATTCCCGGCAGTGCGGCATGAGCGTTGCGCGGATGTGGTCGACCACAAAAGCGTGTTCGGCGAGGTTTTTCGCGGACGAGAGAAGTTGCGCGGCGTGGGTGCGGTCGATTTCGGGGTCGAGATCGCGTGGTGCTGACCCAGCCAGCGGGTGGCAGGTGACGATGCGTCCAGTGCGGCAGACGAGAACTTCGGGGCTTGCGCCGATGAGGTGGCGCCCGGCCCACGTTCCGCCTGCGGCGCTGAGGTCGACGGCGTATCCGTTTCCGTGGGGGTCGCGCTCGACGAGCCGGGACAGCAGCGCTGAAGGGGCGATGGCTTCGCTTGCTGTGATTGTGACGGCTCGCGCGAGAACCACCTTCTCTAGAGCGCTCGCGCTCATGCGTGAAATGGCGGCTTCGATCCGCGACGTGTGCTCTGACGCAGCCGGCACATACCCGGTGACTGCCATGGGCGGAAGCAAGGCAGGCTCGGCGGTGGGCGGCGCGGCGTCGCACACGAGTCGTTCAGGCGCAATGAGAGCAGCCGGTTCTTCGAGGCTGAAAGGGAGAGCTCCGGCGACAGCGCTGATTGCGCCACTGCGCAGGTGCTCGAGCGCTGTGTGTGCGGAACTGTATTGGTCCGCAACGCCTTCTGTGAACACCGTGCCGTGTGGACGCGAAAGTAAGAAGGGGATCCCGTTCGCCGGGAGGTTGTGGTGCGTCTGCATGGCCACCTGCGTCTGCATGTCGCACATACCTCCTGGTTCTTGTCGTGACACTGCAGGTTTTCCCGCAACATTCCCGAAGATATATGGTTAGCCTAACCTGTGGTCAAGTACCTCTGGCGGGACGACCGATTGGGCCGATTTGCGAAATACAAAGTGGCATAGGGGAAGCCGGTTGCGCACATTGTGAACATCGTGACTGCTGTCATGTAAGTCCAGGACATTGCGCAAATTCCGGAAAGGCCACTGGGCTATTCGTACTTGGACGCTGCAGCGGAATGCGATCTTGGCCACACCGCCGGGCGTTGAGCCAGGCGTGGCCGATCAGCCCGAGGCTCCAGCTGCGAAGGAAGCGATGCAGCTGGCTGGCCAGCGTGTCACCTCGCTGTGCGTTGTAGATCACAGGGCTAGGTGACCGAGAAGTGGCGCAAGAGTGTTAACTTTGGCAAGGCTAACCAAAGTAATTGGCGATTCGACGTACCAGGGGAGGCGAGTTCATGCACGCAATGACGCTGAAGGTCATCGCCGCCGTGCCTCTGCTGGTCCTCGGAACTGCCGCACTGAGGCTAGAACATTCGAAGCACAAAATGGCAGCGTCGTCATTCCGGGCGATCCCCCGACCGTCGCGACAACCGGATATGCGTTGGATTCCCCGAAGAGTCTCTCCGCGATACCGGCCACCAGGTGGTGTACCCGACTGTGCTGCCAGACGGATGCGATCAGAAACAATTGGGGTTCTTAGCTGATGACGAGTACTGCAGTCGGTTCGGTCACCGCCACACTAAACAATGATGTCGAAAGTGCCGCAGTAGACGACCCGACCTTACGGCCGCTCACTGGTGCGCAACTCGGAATTTGGCATGCGCAACACCTTGACCCGGAGTCTGACCGGTATCTCGTCGGCGAAGTCCTCGAAATCACCGGATCAGAGCCGATTGATGTCACGTTACTCTCCACGGCAATTCAGCGCACCGTCGCTGAGGCCGAAACGATGCGACTTCGCTTCGTCGATACCGATGACGGTCCGCGTCAGGTAGTTACCGCCGACATAGGCACGATCGCGGGGCTCATCGACCTTCGATCAGAGTCAGACCCCGTAGCGAGCGCCCACACAGAGGTGGAGAACCATCGGCGCAGCGCTGCTGAACACTGCCGCCACATGGTGGACCGACAACTCTATTCGTATTTACTCATCCGGCTTTCCGACTGCGAAGTATGGTGCGTCCAGCTCTACCATCACCTCATTGTCGACGGATATAGCGCAGCCTTGCTGTCGCGCCGGGTGGCTGCCCACTACACCGGTTTGGTTCGCAACACACCAGTGCCGCCTGCACCTTTCGGTGCTATTGCTGAGCTCGTAGCGGACGACGAAACCTACCGTGCAAGTGAACAATTCCAGCGCGATCGCGAGTACTGGCGCAACGTACTCACACCGCTGCCGCCATTGGAAAGACGAACTGTCCCGCTGGGCGGCCACGTCGAGGCCACCGTGCAAGCGAGCACAATCCTTCCAGGTGAGTTCCTCGACGCCCTCCGTGAGCAAGCGCAACACCTGGGTGTGACGTGGGCGGACATGCTCATCGCCGGGTACGCCGCGTTCCTCCATCGACTGTTGGGGATCTCCGACGTCGTCATCGCCCTGCCTCTCATGGCGAGGTCAGGCCGGCTCGCGCTCACCACTCCGGCGATGGTGGTGAATGTGCTGCCTTTGCGGGTCACCGTGCGCAGTGACGACGAACTTGGGGATGTCGCCCAACGTGTGGCGGGGGCGCTGCGTGACATGAGGACGCATCAGCGATATCGGGGTGAGGACCTCATCCGCGAGTTCCCAGGGTGCGGCGCCTTGCTCCACGGAGTGGGCGTCAACCTCAAGGCATTCGACATGGCGCTGGACTTCGCGGGGGCCCGGGGGGTTCTCCGCAACGTAGCGGGTGGGCCTCCAGAAGACTTCGGACTTACCGTTACTCCAGGTGCCGATCGGACAATCCAGTTGGGGTTTGAGGCCGATGCCCGCACCAACGATGCGGTTCACGTGCAGTGGCGAATGAACGCACTCACTCAGATCGTCCGGACGCTCACTGCTAGCGAAACCAAAGTGGGTGCGCTACCGCTGATGTCGGACGAGGAAAAGGAACGGCTGCTTCAAGCACGTGCGAGCACACCAGCATCACGCTCAGCCGAGTTGCTTCCTGACGTGTTCGACCAATTAGTTGCACAGCACCCACAGCGCGCCCTCCTGTCGTGTGGCGCCGAACAATTCAGTGCGGCAGAACTCGGCGCGCGGGTATATCGGTGGGCCCGGTACCTGAGAAGTCAGGGTGTCAGACGCGAAACGATCGTGGGCATTGCCCTGCCTCGGAGCGCTGACCTCGTCATCGCCGTGCTGGCGGTGCTTCGTGCAGGCGGAGCGTATCTGCCGCTAGATCCTGAGCACCCAACTGCGCGATTACGCGACATGATCGATGATGCGCGGCCATCAGTCATTCTCACCAGCAGCGGACTCGCTGACCTGGATACCGCCGATCTCGCGGACACCGTCGTGCTGGTGGACGTTGACGCACCAGACACACGCAGGGCTGTGTCCGAAATGCCAAGCAGCGTGCCGGAAGGCGACGAGTGGGGCCTGGCCAGTGATCAGCTGGCGTACGTCATCTACACATCAGGATCGACGGGTAAACCGAAGGGTGTACTGGGGCATCACGGGGGCCTTGCCACGTTGCTGGCTGGGCATCGAGGTGGGCTGTACGCCGAGACGAAGCAACGCTGCGGCGGACGACCATTGCGGACCGCACACACCGCATCATTCGCTTTCGACGCTTCGATAGATCAATTGCTGTGGCTGTTCGATGGTCACCACGTCCACATATACGGCCCTGAACTGCAGCGCGACGCCGCCGCACTCATTGCCGCGTTCCGCGACGACAGCATCGACGTCATCGACACCACCCCGTCGATGGCGGGTGCTCTTATGGAGTGCGGCCTAGCTGACAGGCCGCCAGCACTACTCATCCTCGGTGGTGAAGCCTCGTCACCAGGACTGTGGCAGAGCCTCCTCGATGCCAAAATTCCGGTCGCTGACCTGTACGGACCAACAGAGGCCACGGTCGACGCGATCGGCTCGCTGCGGCCAGGTGCCGAGCCACGCATTGGTTATCCGCTGCCAGGCACTGGTGCGTACCTCCTCGATGCTGATCTAACCCTCGTTCCGGATGGCCAGACTGGGGAGTTGTATCTCGCCGGACCAGGCATTGCACGTGGTTACCTCGGGCGCGCGGCGCTGAGCGCAGCCAGGTTCACCGCAGACCCGTTCGGTAAGCCCGGTTCCCGGATGTACCGCACCGGCGATCTCGCCCGGTGGATTCCGGGCGAAGGATACGAGTATCTCGGTCGTGCTGATCAACAAGTCAAGATCCGGGGCTACCGCATCGAACTTGGCGAAGTCGAGGCCGCGCTCACACGTCTGCCCGGAGTTCATGCTGCTGCCGCCACTGTCCGTAACGAACCACAGATCCTCGTCGGCTATCTTGTGCCACGCCCAGGTGAAGACCTGACCGACACCGTCCGGTTGCGGGCGATGCTCGCGGAAACAGTGCCAGACCACCTGGTGCCCTCGTCGCTGGTGGTGATCGATCAACTACCGATGACCGACAACGGGAAGCTCGACCGCTCAGCGCTGCCTGCTCCTCTCGTCGGCGCTACTGGACCGAAGGCGAGCACCCCCGCGGAACGAGCGTTATGCGAGGTAATCGCGGAAGTGCTCAATTCCGGCGCTGTCGGGTTAGACGATGACTTTTTCTCCGCGGGTGGGGACAGCATCAGCGCGATCACGGTGAGCAGTCGCCTCCGCTCACGCGGGTATGTGGTGCAGCCGAAGCAGTTGCTCACACAGCGGCCGCTCGGCACCATCGCTGCGACCCTGAAAGCAACCGATCGTACAGATGCGGTGACGGCAGCCAGAGATGGCACGGGAGAAGTCCCGGAACCTCCCATCGTGCAGGCCTTGTTGCGCCGCAACGATGACGTGGCCGCTATCGCCGGGTACGTCCAGTGGACGTCTCTGCGCGTAGACGGTGGAATTTCTGCTGACGTCTTAAGGGCGGGTCTGACTGCAGTTGTGCAGCATCATGATGCCCTGCGCCTAGTTAAGACCGACAGTTCTTTAGTCATTCCGGAATCGTCAGCCGCTGTCGTCGCTGTGACGGAACGAAACCTGCATGACGACATCGCCCAGATTGCGGCAGACGAAGCAGCATTGCTCGATGTCGTAGGCGGCCCGCTATTGCGCGCAGTGTTGGTGAAGCACGATGAGTGCAGTCACATTGTGATCGTCGCCCATCACCTCATCATTGATGGTGTCTCCTGGCGGATCCTGCTGTCAGACCTCTATCACGCTTGTGAGGCTGCGCAACAGGGGCAGACGCCACGGCTAGATCCGGTCCCCGCGTCGTGGCGGCGCCACGCACAGGTACTCAATGAACAGGGCCAGACAGGCGCACGGCGCAGGGAGTTGCCGTACTGGACATCCACTCTCGACGCAGCAACGCCGCTGCTCGGATCGCGTCACCTCGATCCCCACATAGATACCGTTGCCACAGCGCACCGCAGCACGACCATTGCCTCAGCGGGTGTGACGTCAGCACTGCTGACCACCCTGGCTGATGGGTACCGCGTGCGGGCCGACGAGGTGCTGCTTGCCGCCTGGCTGCTGACCCTGCGGTCGTGGTTACCGGAGCAGGCGCCTGAGTATTGCGCCGTCACCGTCGAAGGCCACGGACGCGAAATGGACGAGACAGGACTCGATCTCACGCGAACCATCGGGTGGTTCACAAGCGAGTTCCCCGTCCACCTTCCGATGCACGCGATTAACAATCGGCAGGCGCTCGATGATGCTCTCGCTGGAGGGAACGCAGCGGGACAGTTGCTCCGTGCCGTGAAAGAAGCGCGCCGACGCGTGCCCGGTTCAGGTGCCGGTTTTGGTGTGCTCCGATGGCTCGACCAGGAAGCGGCACCCGTACTCGACGCCTTGCCTGAACCTGAAGTGCTGATCAACTATCTGGGGAGGTTCGCCGATGCTCCAGGGCAGGGCTGGCACCTTCCCAGCGAGGACCCATTCGCGGTCATAGAACCCGCCGGGAAAACGCTCACAGAAGTACTGGCACTCAACGCTTTCATCCGCGAACAAGGCGGTAACCCGCAGCTTGCGGTCGAGTGGACTGTCGCGAGCAGGATCGTGGACGACAGCGCACGTGCCGCGTTGCAGCAGCACTGGCAGAACGCTCTCGAAGCGCTGGCCGCACACGCATGTCTCGCACCCGGTGGACTCACGCCAAGCGATTGCCCACTGGTGACCCTTGATCAACGCACCATCGACATATTCGAAGCCACTCATGGGCCGTTAGCTGATGTATTGCCGCTTTCGCCGCTGCAAGAAGGACTGCTCTATCACGCCCTCCGCGACGGCGAGGACGATGCTTATACGCTGACCGCTCGCCTTGACCTCACTGGTCCGCTCGACAAAGACAGACTTACGGCCGCTTTTGATCGAGTAGTAGCGAGGCACCGTAACCTCGGGGCGGCGTTCCACTACGCAGAGTTGCCTTATCCCGTGCAGGTGGTCCCGCGCACCGTGCAGGTGCCGTGGCGGCATGAAGATGTTTCCGCGCTGCCCCCATCAGTTGCCGAGCGCGTTGCAGCACGGCTTGAGGCGGAAGCAGCTGCCCACGTCTTTGACGTCGAAACATCACCGATGTTGCGTGCCTTGCTGATTCGTACGCCCGATAGTGGGAATCAGCGTCAACACCGACTCATTCTGAATGCGCATCACCTGCTTACGGACGGCTGGTCTACCCCCATTGTTCTTCGTGAACTGCTTGCCTTTTACCACGGTGACGAGGCCGTTTTGGTGACGCCGGGGTATTACGGCGACTACCTTGCGTGGCGCGCTGAGCAAGACCTTGAAGTAGCTCTGGCATCGTGGCGCACACGGCTCGCTGGGCTCAAAGGGCCCACCATGGTTGGACGCCGGGCCGGGGCGGGTTCCACCGCGGAGCAACGAGTCGAGTTGCCGCCGAACACCGTCCGCAGTCTCGAAGCGCTCGGAAAGTCAGCAGGGCTCACCCAAAACACGATCGTCCAGGGCGCTTGGGCAATGGTGCTGGCCGAACACGTGGGCTCTGACGACGTTGTGTTTGGCGCCATCGTTTCCGGCCGGCCAGCAGACCTGCGTGGTGTCGAAAGCACTGTCGGCTTGTTCAGCAATGCAGTACCCGTTCGTGTTCACCTGGAGTTGGGTGTGCCGCTGCGTGAGCAGTTGGCGACACTGCAACGCACCCGACTGGAACAGCAGGAACACGAGCATGTGAGCCTGGCTGAGATCGAGCGGTCGGCCGGTCTCGGGCAACTGTTTGACACCCTCATGGTTTTTGAGAATTTTCCCGGCGCCGGTGTGCGTCAGCCAGAATCGCATGAACTCCGTGTCAGTCGGTTCGTCAACCGAAGCGTCACGCACTACCCGGTGACACTGGTCGCGCCCCCAGCAGATCACTTGGAATTGCTGCTGGCCTATGACACCGAACGCATGCCCGAGGGGCTGGCGCAACGCTTCGCTAGCAGGCTGGCAGCGATCTTGACTGCCCTGTCGGCAAACCCGGCGGTGACGCCTAGGGAACTGATCCACCTAGACGACATCACTGCTGCTGGTGGGGACACTGTTGCTGGCTGGATGGAAACCGTCGCTGCACAGCACGCAGACCGCCCTGCTCTCGCCTACGATGACGAGGCCCTTAGTTACCGCGAACTGAATGAGCGCGCTAATCGTTTGGCCCGCTGGCTGATCAAGCGGGGGGTCGGGCCAGAATCTGTGGTCCCCATTGTGGTGGGCCGCAGCACTCACTTTGTCATTGCGGTGTGTGCGATTAGCAAGACGGGGGCAGCGTTCTTGCCCCTCGACCCGCAGCTGCCGACGCAACGAATCGACGCCATGCTCGCAGTCACCGAGCCACCGGTGGTGTTGACGGCAGCTGAACTCGACAACGTCGAACTCGGCGAGTACTCGGCTGCCCCGATCACCGACAGCGAACGTCAAGCGCCGCTCCGTCCCTCAAATACGGCGTACGTCATGTTCACCTCAGGCTCCACGGGCGAGCCGAAGGGTGTTGCGGTGTCCCATGAGGCGATCGTGCAGCGTATGCGATGGGTGCAGCGCGCTGGCCTCTACACAGCCGAAGACACAGTACTGTTCAAGTCGGCGCTGAACTTCGACGTCGTCATCGCGGAGATCTTCGGAGCATTACTTGCGGGCGCGAAACTTGTGATTGCCCGTGACGGCGCACACTGGGATCCCGGTGCGCTCGTGGACCTTATCCGCACTCATAGCATTACCACCGCAGAGTTCGTACCGTCGATGCTGGCGCTGTTCTCCGAAGAGATCGAGTCGGGCAGTGTGCCGTCACTCCGGCGCGTGTACTCGGGGGGCGAGGCGCTATCACCGGCACTCGCACAGCGCGCTGCCGCCACAACTGGAGCTCGAGTCTTCAACACCTATGGCCCCACCGAGGCCGCCGTTGACGTCACGTGCCGCGAAGTATCAGATCAGGATACGACTGTGGTGCCGCTTGGGTTGCCCGCCCCAGGCATGAGAATGTACGTGCTCGATGACACGCTCCGGCAGGTAACCCCTGGTGTTCCCGGTGAGCTGTACCTTTCTGGGAATCAGCTGGCACGCGGCTATGTGGCACGCTCCGCCACCACAGCCGAGCGGTTTGTCGCTGATCCTTTTGAACGAGGCAAGCGCATGTATCGCACAGGCGACCGGGTGAAGTGGAACGCCGGTGGCGAACTCGAATATGTTGGACGCGCTGACTTTCAGATCAAGCTCCGCGGACAGCGCATCGAACCCGCGGAAATCGAACTAGCACTTCTCGCCGATGCGGCTGTCGCACAATCTGTCGTCGTTCCGCGGGAGGATGTGCCGGGGGACCAGCGACTCGTCGCGTACGTGGTGCTGCAGGCCGGAATGTCCACGAGCAGTGAGTACCTCCGTGATCGTGTGCGCGCGACGCTGCCCGAGTTCATGGTGCCGTCCACTGTGATGATCCTCGATTCAATGCCGCTGACGGTGAGCGGAAAGATCGACCGCTCGGCATTGCCTGTACCTGCACACGTGCCGTACACACCCGCTGAAGTTGGCCTCGGAGACGAGCCAGCGATTGCGGCTGTCTGCACAGCGATGGCGGAGGTGCTCAACGCTGCACACGTCGGTGCCGACGACGATTTCTTCGCCATGGGCGGGCATTCCCTCACCGCGGTCCGGCTCATTGGAGCACTGCGCCGTGCCGGGCACACCGCTGTGGTGGACGACGTTTTCGAAGCTCCGTCGCCGCGGCAACTCGCCCGGCGAATGAGCGGAGCAGCTCCACTCACGTCGCCGCTGCCAGAACACTTCATGGCGGACTCCGTCGAGGCGCGCGACGTTCTCTCGCCAGCGCAGGAAAGACTGTGGTTCCTGCACAGGCTGGAGGGGACGTCAACGACCTACGACATTCCCGTCCTGTGGCGACTGTCTGGCCATCTTGATGTTGCAGCACTGGCCGCCGCGTGGCGTGATGTGCTCAACCAGCACTCCATGCTGCGCACGATCTACCCCGAAGACGAAACCGGTGCACCGACACTGGCAACGGTCGAAACAAACAGCGTGCCCGCGTTGCGAATCCGGCACGTCGAATCCGATGCCGAAACTGTAGACGCTGCGATAGCTTCGTGCCTGTCGCAAGCTGTCGATCTGTCACGTGAGGTGCCCGCGCGTGCGACGCTTCTCGCTACCAACCCTGACGATCACGTCCTTGTGATTGTGGTGCATCACATCGCTGTCGATGCTGGATCGATCGCAACCCTGTGCACAGATCTGGCCGCAGCCTACAACGCCAGGACTGCTGGTGAGGCGCCACAATGGTCCGCCGTTGCGCCCGACTATCGCCGCTATGCGGCACGTGAACAAGCCAGGGTTGTGGCAGGCTCGTATAGTGCTCAGCTCGAGTACTGGCGCACCACGTTGGCAGGGCTTCCCGCCGAACTGGATCTGCCCTTAGTCCGGCCGCGCCCGGCTCGTCCTCGGTACCGGGGTACAGCGGTTTCTATCCCACTGTCAGGTCAAACCCGTGCCGCAATCGGCACGCTGTGCGGCGAGTACGCGGTAACGCCGCTGATGGTGCTCCAGGCAGCGGTCGCGGCCACGTGGCAGGCCTTCGGCGCGGGCTCAGATATCCCGCTGGGCAGTTTGGTTGAACACCGTTCTGGCGGATTGCATCACGGCGCTGGCCCCGATTTCATCGGGCCTGACTTCACGCGCACAGTAGGTTACTTCGTCAACACTCTTGTGGTGCGCTGTAACCTCGCCGGGCGACCATCGGTGGCCGAGCTGTTGCACCGGGTGAGATCAGCGGCATTAGGTGCCCTGGCAAACCAAGACGTCCCGTTTGAGCAAGTCGTCGAGGCGATTTCGCCACCACGCTCGCTCGCACGGCATCCGCTGTTCCAAACACTGGTTGCGCATGAACAACCCGAACCGGCATTGCCACTTAATGGACTGGCCGCTGAACCCGTAGTGCCGCCGGTAGCGGCGTCGCGGTTCGATGTTGCTGTGTGGCTTGCGGATTCACCCGAGTCAACCGATTCTTCCGAGCCTGCTGCGCATCTGCGTATCGTCGCTGACGCCGATCTGTTTGACCACGGAACGGTTGTGAACCTCGTCCACGGTGTCGAGCGCATGCTCGGCCAGATGGTTCACGCGCCAGCGCGCTCGATCGCCGAGATCACACTGGGGGAACCTGCGGCCACGCCGTCAGCGGCACGTAAGCGCGGCGACGGCGTGATCGCACACTTCGTCCGCCAGGCCGAGCTCACTCCCAACGCCACAGCCATCCGGTACGGAACCACCACCACAACCTACGCCGAGCTGAAACGACGGGTTGATCAGCTTGCGACGCTGCTGCAACACGCTGGGTCTGGACCGGAACGCGTTGTAGCGGTGGCACTCCCGCGGTCTACCGACCTGATCGCCGGTGTTCTTGCTGTTCTCCGAGTCGGAGCTGCGTACCTTCCCCTCGATACCGACTACCCGCAGCAACGCTTGGCATTCATGATCGAGGACACCAAACCCGTGTGTGTTCTCACCACCAGGGAGCACGCTGATCGGTTGCCGTCCGGCGATGGCGAACAACTGGTCTTCGTCGATGGCGATATGCCGAAACTAAGTGTTCTCCCGGAGCCGCCCGCGCCCGGTAACGAACTTGCCTACGTCATCCACACCTCAGGATCTACCGGCCGTCCCAAAGGCGTCCAGATCACAACAGCGAACCTAGAAGCGTTCGCTGCCACGGTCACAGGTGATGGGTGGATTCGTTCAGACGACAGGATTGTCGCGGTCACCACGGTGTCCTTCGATATCGCCGTTCTAGAGTTGCTGTGCCCGTTGACAATCGGTGCGACTGTGGTGCTCGCGGATCGCACAACGGTTCGAGACCCGGAACGTCTGCTAGCGCTCATCGCAACGGAGCGGGCGACGGTTGTGCAGGCCACCCCGTCGTTGTGGCGTGGATTGATCGAGCACAGCGCTCACGGCGAACTGGGAGGTGTGCGCGCACTCGTTGGTGGTGAAGCCGTCCCCAGCGATCTTGCTTCCCAACTCGCAGCGCACTGCGTCAGCGCGCGCAACGTCTATGGCCCAACCGAAGTCACTGTCTGGGCCACCACGACGATGCTGGCCAGCGGTGCACCTGTCACGATCGGTCAGACCTGGGAGGGCGTCCACGCTCACGTACTCGATGCCGACCTGCGCGATGTTCCAGAAGGAGCGGTCGGTGAGCTGTATCTCGGCGGTGACCAAGTTGCTCGCGGCTACGGCGGCCGATTCGGATTAACTGCGAGCCGGTTTGTCGCCGACCCCACGGTGCCTGGTGAGCGGTTGTATCGCACGGGTGATCTCGTCCGCGTCCGCGATGGGCAACTGCACTTCGTGCGCCGTGCCGACGATCAGGTCAAGGTACGCGGGTTCAGGATTGAATTGGGGGAGGTCGAGTCGACACTCGCTGCCGCGCCCGGCGTCGCTAGGGCAGTGGCAACCGTGCGCACCGATGCGCGCGGTGCGGGCCAGCTGCTGGGCTACGTGGTTCCAGAATCTGGTTCCGCGCTAGCACCCGAGGGAGTGCGGGCAGCCGTTGCCGCAGCGCTTCCCGAATACATGGTGCCCACGGTCATCACCGTGCTGGACGCATTGCCGACAACACTCAACGGCAAAGTTGACAGGTCGGCGTTGCCCGAACCGGGCCCAGCCGGTTCCGGGAGACGAGCGGCAACGGAGTCCGAGCGACTCATGTGCGAGATCACGGATTCCGTCGTCGGCAGCCAGGGCGCGGGCCCAGACGACAACTTTTTCGCTCTCGGCGGCGACAGCATCTCGTCGATCAGATTCGTGACCGCCGCACGGCAGCGGGGACTGCAATTGTCCGTCGCCGAGGTGTTTGAACGGGCAACCCTGGCCGATCTCGCATCCGCCGCCGTGCCTGTGTCATCCACTGAGGTACCCGTCCCACACATAGTTGACGACCCCCTCATTACTGTGGATGACACCATGCGGCGGCACCTCGACGCATTGAGTCCGGGGTGGGTCGAGGCGCTCCCGCTGGGGCCGTTGCAGGAAGGCATGTACTACCAGTCAGTCGTCGACGCCGCGGCCGATGCCTACCACGTGCAACACCGATTCACCTTTGCCAGCGACCAACCGGTCTCAGGCGACGCAGTACGGGCAGCTGCGCAGGTTCTGCTCCAACGTCACCCGAACCTGCGGGCAGGTTTCACCAATCACGCTGGTGGCCAACCGGTTCAGTTCGTGCCCCGCCACGCGACAGTGCCGTGCCGCGAAGTGGAGGTTCGGGCAGATGGCGGATTAAACGAAGAGTTTGACAGGTGCGCAGCAGAAGTCGCTGCGGTGGAGCACGCGGCACCCTTTGATCTCGCTGATCCACCTCTTCTCAGGCTTGCGGTGGTTCGTGGAACCGATGGGCGTTCGGAACTTATCGTTACCCATCACCACCTCCTCGCGGATGGATGGTCGCACGGACTGCTCTTCGCTGAATTGTTCGCGCTGTATGAACGTGCTCGCGATGGTGTGGAACCCGAGGCGCTTGACCGCGTACTGCCTGAGCCAGCCGACTTCCGTGACTACCTGAGGTGGACTGCCAGCGCCAACCGTGCTGCCGCCGAATTCGCGTGGCGAAACTACCTGTCAGACTTAGCTGCTCCGACTTTGCTTGCCGGCGCAAGGGCCCCCGGCAGCGAGGTGAGCGAGAGCCGGCTCTCCGAATCCCCTGTAGCCGTATCGGCGGACACGACAGCTCAGTTACGTCGTCTCGCAAGCACGTGCGGGACCACATTATCGACCGTCGTGGCCACGGCGTGGGCGTTGACCTTGCGCACGCTGACAGGCAGTGATGACGTCGTGTTCGGTGCAACCGTGTCAGGCAGACCAGCAGACGTCGAAGGCTCCGACCGGATGATTGGGTTGTTGCTTAACACCCTCCCCATCCGGGTGAAAACCCAACCAGGCGAACGGCTTACCGACCTCCTGCGACGCGTGTTCCAGGAGCAAGGCGCACTGACATCACACCAGCACTTGGGCCTCGGACACATCCAGCGATCAGCCGGTTATTCAACGCTGTTCGACACCCTGTATGTTTTCCGGAATCTGCCGCGCGATGAGGAAGGCAGGTTGTCGGCGTTCGCGACAAGCGGTGTAACCGCCACCGCGTCGGCTGATGCCACGCACTACGCCATAACCATTGACGTCGACCCTGGTGACAATGACAGGCCGCTTCACGTGCTGGTCGAACATCGAGACGACCTCGTACCCGCAGCCACTGTGGCGCATCTGTGTTCACATCTCGCCGATACCCTAGAACGATTCGCTGAGCCTGCGACAGCACGCGGAATTACTGTGGTCGCCGATACCGGGGCTGCGATCGTATCGGCAGACCTGGACCGCGTGCCGGTGCCAGAACCAGGGGAGCCAGAGGGTAGCGTTGATGCACTGCTGCGTGAACGCGCGGCGAGTACGCCAGACCAATTGGCGCTCGTGTTCGGTGAAATCCGGCTGACGGCAGCTCAACTCGACACCAGAGTTGACCGGTTGGCGCGGGTGCTCGCCTCTGGCGGTATCGGCTGCGGCGACGTTGTGGCAATCAGCTTGCCTCGCACCGCAGATCATGTGGTTGCCATCTTTGCGGTTCTGCGAACCGGTGCGGCGTATCTGCCACTCGACCCGGCACACCCGGTCGCCCGGCGGCGCGACCTCGTGGCCGATAGCGGGGCGCGGTGCTTGATCGAAAGTGGAACTCGAGCACCGTTGTTCACAGGCGGTGCTGCCGCGCCTCAGCTTCGTATCGACATCGATGCTCCGGAGATCACCCAAGTCCTGAATGGCACCGTGCCTGCACCCGCCGTGGACGATCACGCCGTGAGCGGGCCCACCTACCCGGATCAGCCGGCCTACGTGATCTACACGTCCGGCACGACCGGTCGTCCCAAGGGAGTCGTCGTGGGTCACCGGGGACTGACCGCGATGTACCACAACCACCGCGACGAAATATTCGTCCCCACGGTCAGGACCGCTGCACGGTCACCGCTGCGCATTGCCCATACCGTGTCGTTCTCGTTCGACATGTCGTGGGAAGAGTTGCTGTGGATGCTCGCCGGGCATGAAGTCCATGTCATCGACGAGGACGCCAGGCTAGATCCAGTCGCGCTCGTGCAGCACTACCGTGAAGTCGGCATCGACGTGGTGAACGTGACCCCGACCTACGCGGCAGAACTGCTCACAGCAGGCCTCCTCGACGGCGAACGGCACCCCGCACTAGTGATGCTCGGCGGGGAAAGCGTGCCGCAGTCTCTGTGGAGCCGGCTCCGAGATCACAACGGGGTAGACGGCTACGACCTCTACGGGCCAACCGAGTTCACCATCAACGCGCTGGGATCTGCGGTGCACCGAAGCGAAACCCCGTGCCTCGGCCGTCCAGTTCGGAACGCGACCGCCCGGGTTCTCGACAGCGGATTGCGCGAAGTGCCCGTTGGTGCAGCCGGTGAGCTCTACCTTGCCGGTGACGGCATCGCCCACGGATACCTCGGCCGACCAGGATTGACGGCTGCTGCGTTTGTTGCTGATCCGTACAACTCCGGTTCTCGTATGTATCGCACGGGCGATCTGGTACTCCGTCGGCACGACGGTGAGTTG
Source organism: Hoyosella sp. YIM 151337 (assembly GCF_026041215.1). Classification (GTDB taxonomy): domain Bacteria; phylum Actinomycetota; class Actinomycetes; order Mycobacteriales; family Mycobacteriaceae; genus Hoyosella. Next base: position 45,190 of record NZ_JAPEIQ010000026.1, on the reverse strand, counting down.
CAATACCTTGGGCGTGCTGACCGGCAGGTGAAGATCCGTGGTATTCGCATCGAACTCGGCGAAATTGAAGCCGCACTAGTGGCCAGCCCCGGCGTCCAACGTGCAGCGGTGGATGTGCGCCGGAGTGACTCTGGGGTAACCACATTGGTTGGTTATGTGGTCACAAGCACTGGTTATGATCCCGCGACTGTTCGTGCACAGTTGCGAAGTGAACTACCGGCGCAACTGGTTCCCTCGGTGCTTGTCGAAGTGGCGTCAATACCACTGACAGTCAACGGAAAACTCGATCGTGCATCGTTACCAGCACCACCGGCGGTGGTGCCGACGCGCTCACCCCGGTCCGCCACTGAGCAACATGTGCTGGCGATATTTGAACGTGTACTCGACACGGTCGGTCTGGACCCCGACGACGGTTTCTTCGAAGTCGGCGGCGACTCATTGGCGCTGATGCGACTCGTTGGCGAGTTAAACCGAGAATGCGGACTGGTTGACGTCCGAACAGTGCTTGCACACCCATCGGCTGCTGAACTAGCAGCTCACCTCGATGGCGGTGCACAACAACAGGCGCTGGAACAGCACCTGCCTTCCGAAGAAAGAGGAATCACGGCATGAAAACCACCGTTAGGAGCCGAGTGCGGCGTCCGTTGCGGGAGACCGCGGTCGCTGCGGCCGCCCTCGCGGTTCTATTCACCGGCGCCGCATGTGGCGCCGACAGTGATGCAGAAGCGGGCGCAAACTCGGCAGAGACACTCGCCGTCGAAACCGACCAGGGAACCATCACGGTCCCAGCCGATCCGCAGCGCGTCGTCGTTCTCAACGCCAGTCTCGCAGGCTACCTGTTCGACCTCGACGTTCCCATAGTCGCGGCAGATACCCGCATGATCGGTGTGAACACCGACGGCGACGAATTCCCGCCATCACTTGACGATTCAGCCACCGAACAAGGCACCGAGGTCCTTCCGGCCGCTTCCGAAATTCCGGTCGAAGTTGTGGCGAGCTACGATCCCGACTTGATCATCGGTGGCGGACAGGGATTCACGGGCGTCCTCTCAGTGGAGGCGTACGACCAACTCGCAGAAATCGCGCCCACCGTCCTCGTTCCCAACTCGGCTGCTGACTGGCAAGACCAACTGGAATTTGTGGCCAGCGCAGTGGGCCGGTCTGACCAGGTCGACACCATCATGGACAGCTACCGTGACCGGATCAGCGAAGTCGCATCCGCCATCACACCACCCGAGGGCCAGGTTGCGTACATTCTCACCACGTCTGATCCGAGCACAGTGACAATGATTTCGGCTACTGCGGCACTGCCGGAAATGATGAACGAAATCGGTTTCGAAGCAGACGCGGACGTATGGGACAAAGCAGGAAACCCAGAACTATACGGCACGGGGGACAGCTTCCAGTTCAGCCTGGAACGCCTCGAACAAGCTGTGGACGCACCGGTCGTCTTCGTTATCGCCCTTGATGGTGGTCGCACCGCTGAGGAACTCGCAGCTGACCCAGTCTACGCACGCTTGCCTGCGTTCCAGAACGGCAACGTATACGACCTGCCCGCAACAAGTTTCCGGCCTGACTTCCGTCTCGCCATGGATACTCTTGACATCGTTGAGGCGCAGTTCGGATGATCCGCCGCCTGTTCGTCGATCTGTCCCCGCTGCGGGATAGCCGCCCATTCCGGTACGCCTTCACCGCGCGGCTCGTGTCGCTGCTCGGAATTGGTTTGCTCCTCGTAGCACTGCCGATGCAGGTCTATCAGCTCACGGGGTCAAGCCTCCACGTTGCAGCAGTATCAGCAACGTTGGCGGTGGCGCTGTGTATCGGCAGCCTAAGCGGAGGACTGATTGCCGACCGGGCTGATCGGAGCCGCACTGTTCAGTGGGCTCGCGCGGTCGCTGGTCTGGGGTTCGTGGTGTTGGGTGTCAACGCGCTCATGCCCGAACCCCAGCTGTGGGTGATCTATATCGTTGCCGTGGTTGACGGGGCCGCAGGTGGGGTGAGCGGTTCCGCGCTGATGGCACTCATGCCATCGCTCGTGGGGCGCGACCGTTTGGCCGCAGCTGGCGCCCTCGTTGCGCTCACTACTGATTTAGGCCTCATGATCACCCCCGCGATTGCGGGAATTGTGATCGCGGAAAGTGGCGTCGCCACCACGTACTTCGCTGCTGCTGCAGCGACAGGACTAACAGTGCTGCTGTTCCAAGGCGTAGGCCCGGCACCACCGCCCGGTGGCGGAGCGACGCAACCACTGCAGGCACTGCGCGAGGCGCTGCACTACGCAGCGCAACACAAGATTCTGCGTGCTGTGCTTCTCACTGGACTTCTCGCGATGGTAATCAGTGGTCCGCTGGTATTGCTCCCCGCATTCGTTGACATCGAGTTGGAGGCGGGACCGCGAGTGCTCGGCGTCCTCTACGCGGCACCAGCCGTGGGAGCTGTGCTCGGGTCTCTGCTCAGCGGCTGGACCGGGCGCACCCAACGTGCGGGACTATGGTTGCTCGTCGCGGTCGCGGCGATGCCTTTTGGTGTCTTTGTGTTCGGCTTCGCTAAAACCGCAGTGGTTGCGTTCCTTGGGCTAGCTGCATACGGTCTTGCGAGCGCGATCCAAGAGATCTTGCAATATGCGGTATTCCAGCGGAACGCAGCCGAAGAAATGCGTGGACGCGTGTCCAGCCTCCTCATGGTTCAAGGCGTGGCTGGTGCTGCCGCTGGCTCCCTCGTCGCAGGATCACTCGGAACGGTGTTCGCACCAGGGACTGCGCTGCTCGTCTACGGTCTTTTCGGTTGGGTTCTGGGGATGGCCCTACTCGTGTCGATGCGCAGTTTACGCGCAGTCGGCGCGCTCACCGGCGGCGAGACAGTATCGGCATCACACAGCAGGAGCACTCAAGAATGAACCTAGCGACATATCACGAGCGCCTCGCCGAGGTACTTGGCGGCACACACTCAGACAAGGTGCCCTATCCCATCGGATTACGCGAACTCGAAGTAGTGCGAAAGACTCCGGTGGGATCCGGGCTCGTCCGGATCACCTTTGGCGGTTCAGAACTAGAAGGATTCGTCTCCCACGTGCCCGATGAGCACCTGCGGCTCATTTTCCCCGATGACACTGGCGTGCTGAACCTTCCAGAACGTGACGGACTCTCACTGCGGTGGACGGCACCAAGACCCATCTCTCGCGAATACTCTGTTCGGCGTTTCGACCGCGACGCCAACGAACTCGACATTGAGTTCGTGCTCCACCCTGGAGGGCTGGCGTCCGAGTGGGCAGCCGCAGTACGGCCTGGTGAGCGCATTCACATCGCTGGTCCCCCCGGCGGCGTCGTAGTGCCCGACAGCTATGACCGCTACCTCCTCGCGGGCGATATCACTGCGTTGCCCGCCATCGCGCGGTGGCTGGAAACGCTCCCAAGAAGCGCCCGCGGCTGGGCGATCATTGAGGTCGCCAACGACAGCGAAGAAGTGCCACTCGATGCTCCAGAAGGTGTGGTCGTGCAATGGCTGCATCGCGGTGACGCGGCGCCCGGAACCACCGACTTACTTGAGGTTGCCGTGCGAGCTATCGACTTACCGGCTGGGGAACGCGTCTACATCTGGATCTCCGGTGAAGCAGGCTCCATCAAGCCCCTGCGTCGATGGGTGCGTGCCGAAGCAAAGTCCGCACGCGGAGACCACCTGATCACCGGTTACTGGAAACGTGGCGTCTCTGACTTCGACGACCACGACTAAACCACCACTCATTGAGGGAGCCACCGATGACAGTTGCCCACGAATACAACAAGCAGGACGCGCGCAATGACATCGCGGGCGTCCTGGGAGTATCACCAGACGACCTGGCCGAAGGCGTGAACCTATCAGACGCCGGGATGGATTCGCTCCGAACCATGGCGCTCGTCGAAAAATGGCGAGAAGCCGGGTTCGCGCACATCGACTTTGTGACCCTGGCCGCAGATCCCACGATTGACTCGTGGCTCGCCGCGCTCTTTGACCAAGCGGCTTAGATTGGGGTCGCGCTGCGTGGTGTGTTGTATCGGTTTACATCAGCGTTCGCGACAGAACTCGCGCACAAGACGCGTGAATTCATCTGGACGTTCGAGACTGCTGACATGGCCGCATCCACGGATCACAGCGAGTCGCGCACCGGATATGCCGCGCTCGAACCTCACGGGGGGAGTGTTCCACACCTGCAAAGCCGCGATCCCCTATGTGATCGCAGGGGGCCGGGGCGGGAGCATCGTGATCACGTCTTCCGACGCAGGTGTCAAAGGTTTCGCTCGATTCGGACACTACGTCGCATCCAAGCACGCAGTCATCGGCCTGATGCGAACCCTGACCATGGAACTCGCGCCGCACTCGATACGGGTCAACGTGGTCGCGCCGACGAACTGCAACACCGACATGATCCAGAACGACGCCGTGTACCGGCTGTTCCGGCCCGACCTCGAAAGTCCCACCCCGGAGGAGTTCGCTGAGGCATCGTCCACGCTGCTGGCCCTGCCGCAACCCTGGGTTGAACCCGCGGACGTCTCCAACGCTGTCGTCTTCTTAGCGTCTGACGAAGGCCGCATGATCACAGGAGTGACGCTGCCTGTTGACGGTGGGTCGGCGGCGATCTGACGAGGAGGATGCGTGGGTGCATGCTCGGTGAGCCGTAACCGAGCCCGCACCGCCCGGGATGGCGGGAGAGGTGCAACTCGCGCTTCCCGCAGGCACACATGGGTTCTCCCCCTGCTGCTTCGACGGTGACACGTCCACGGACAGTGCGGGCATCCAACACTTAGGTTCGACAACCGTCGTGATCGGATGACGATCCAGATGAGTCGGAAAAGGAGGCAACCCATGAATCCTCAGCACAACGTCCTAGCAGGGGGCCGAGGCGGCAGCATCGTGATCACCTCTTCCGACGCAGGTGTCAAAGGTTTCGCTCGATTCGGACACTACGTCGCATCCAAGCACGCAGTCATCGGCCTGATGCGAACCCTGACCATGGAACTCGCGCCGCACTCGATACGAGTCAACGTCGTCGCGCCGACGAACTGCAACACCGACATGATCCAGAACGACCCTGTGTACCGGCTGTTCCGGCCCGACCTCGAAAGTCCCACCCGGGAGGAGTTCGCGATCGCTTCGGCCCGCGAGGAGACCCCGAGCTTCCGGAAGATGCTGCTGATGTGATGTTCGACAGGGTGTTTGCTCAGGAAGAGACGGTCTGCAATCTCATCGTATGTCAAACCTTCCGAGGTGAGGTCTGTGCGTCATTCGCGGCGGTGTTCGGGTCGGTTGTCGGGTGAGGCGTGACTCGGCGTCGTTCGCTTTGGCGGTATCGTCTGTGGCGACGGCGATCTAGGTGGGCAGAGCCCAGTGTGCGGCGTTCATGGGTGTGCATTCGGATGTGAAGCCCGGGCGAGGACGCGCCGCGCAATGCCTTGGTCGCTGTAGTGATCGCTTGGGCCCGTGCGATGTGGCGGTCTTTTGTATCCGGATCGTCGGTCATCATCTTTCGTAGGTTGCGCGATAAGTCGTTGACATCCGGTTCAGTGGTCGGGATGTCGGCAACACCAGGGACACGCGAATAGAACAGTTCAGTGAACATTCATGTCGCGCGTGCAGTTAGACAGCACCGGCCGGTGTGCAGCTGTAATGCTTGCGCCGTGTACCTTAAGTCAGCTGCAAGGGTGGTGGCCGCGGCGTGTTTTACTGCAGCCGCGTTATGTGTGGGTGCGGGTACGAGTTTCGCAGCTCCGGCGATGGAAGCGACCTTTTCCCCGAACCCTGACGGTACAGTCACGGCAACCTTCATGGCCGAAAGTGACCGCACCGGTGAAGACTTTTACTGCTTCTTCACGATCGATGGTTCAACGACCACCGAGATCGTATTCGACGACGATGACGGTGATGCTGACGGCCGGATATCAGCCACGCAGACGCAGGACTGGCTCGAAATGCATCAATTAACTGTAGCTGACGTCCTTGCCGAAGTCCGGTGCTTCGAAAACATGCCCGACCGCGTTAGGGACATCGAAGTGAGCTACGGCGCGCACCTGCATCTACCCGGCGATGGCACGCCGGTCCAAGGTCAGTACCTAGAACCATGGGAACGCGGATACTGCATCGAACGCCCGTACCTTGCAGAGTGCAAACAGTTCAACGGAACCATCGAGCACGTCGTCAACAAGGACCGGATCGAATCTCATTTCACCGTAACGAGCGAACCGGGTGGCTACGTGTGGTGCCGATTCACCTTATTTGACGAGGAAGGTGTGCAGCTCGGTGCCGCACCCGCACATGAAGGCAGAAGCCCGCTGGCCTATACACTGACGCACCCGTTCCTGCCCCCGGGCACCTACCGGGTCCAGACGTCCTGCCACGATGACGCACGAGTAGAAGACCCTCTCGAACTCAACGAAACACTTGCCCTCAACGCCGCTGAACCGGCCAGACCGCAGCCTCCCGTGTTCGGGTCATAAGACTCGTGACGGGAAAGGCCACCTGATAACCCGAAGATCATGAGCGTGAGCTCGATGCAGAAGAAAGCTGGGAAGACGACCTCGCGCAGCGAGGCCGACCAGGTCGAGGTCCGGGAGCTGGACAAGGCAGCCCGGGCTCGCGGTGAGGATCTGACCGGCGCGGACGGGCTGCTCAACGGGTTCCGCCCGGACTTTTGCATTGCGGCCGGCCTTTTAACGCCAAAAACGGGGACATCAAACTAGCCGTTGACACTCGCTGACTGTGCGTGCTAGCACGGGTAGAGGCGGTGCTCCCGCGCCTGACCCGCTGTGATGGGGCACCTTCCGTCGGAGGTGTAAAAAGGGGAAGTCTCCGCAGTGATCGGGAGCAGACATGAGTATCAGGAATGCATCTGACCGGGTGATCGTGCAGGCGATCAATACGGGGTCGGTCGACGCGGAGGACCTCGTTGGTAGCGAGGGCTGGAAGCGTATTTGCCAAGTTCGTGGCCGGAATTCAAAGGCAGTGGACGAAGAGGCTTGGCAATCGCTCTGCGCCCGCCGCGGGTACCTCTTGTCGCGGCGTAACCCTCGCGGCTTCTAGCGGCTAGGCCGGTGGAGGATAGTCACCACTATCCGGCGTACGTAGGGTTCACTCAACGCTAGAACCTCCTCGCACGCGGCCTGGACAGAAGCGGACGAGTGGCCTTGACCCATTGGGATGGCAGGCTTCCGTGGAGCTGTACCGCCCGATTCTGTCGTATGACGAGTTGGGCGGTCTCTTCGATGAGGGCCCATCCGTCTTGTATGACGCGTTGGCGAAGGTGCTTGGTCTGGAGCAGATTTCGGATGCGGAGAAGCGGCTTGTAGATCAACACACGTTGCAGAAGAAGCCCCGCGCGGAGGCGAACACGCTCGGTAAGGCACTGAAGGCGGCCCTTGCCGAGTCGGAGGATGAACGCGCGGTCGCAGCGCTTAAGGAGGTCAAGAAACGGGCACCGGATCTTGATGCCCTAATACAGCTGGTCACGGGTGCTCGCGTGGGTTCCGGTGACGGTTTGCTCACCCAGCTGCGGGCCATCGTGTCGCTTTCCATCCCGACGCATGAGGCCGTGACCGCTGCCGCGTCTACGTTCCGGCAGAAACTCGCTCGCGTCGCGGAAGTAGCGGACGACGTGTTGGAGATAGCGCAGAAACGGAATGAGTTGCTTGATTTGGCGCTGAGTTTTCAGCACCAGCACGGTGCGGTCGCGTGTCCCGTGTGTGGTGAGGGAGAGCTGAATGAGGACTGGAGAATTCGCGTCGAATCAGAACTGGCTCAGCAGAACGAACAGCTGGCGAAGCATCGCCGGGCCGCGAACGAACTCCGCTCCGCTCGTGGTGCGTTGATCGGGCTGATCAATCAGGCGGGCACAGCGCCCGAGGTGATGGATGTTGCTCTCGCATCACTTGACGCATACCGTTCAGCGCGCAAAGTGTGGGTCGAGGTGCCTGCATCGGATGCAGAACTCGCAGAGCATGTGGACCGTAGGTACTCGAAGCTGGCCACGACGCTCACGAATGTTCAGGCCGAGGCAGAGCGGGAGCTCGCCGTGAGGGAAGATCGATGGGCTCCGCTTGCGGCTGATCTCATCGCGTGGGTGACGCGCGAGCGTGAGGCCCGCAAGGCTGATCCGATCATCAAAGCTCTCGATTCCGCACGCAGCTGGGTCAAGAACAACGCCGCGACGCTTCGTAACCAGCGCCTGCAGCCGATTGCGGAGCAAGCCGCTCGAATATGGGGTGAGCTGCGGCAAGAAAGCAATGTCGACCTCGGATCAGTAAAGCTGGAAGGCACGGGTACGCGTCGACGCGTCGTCCTTGAAGCAGAAGTCGATGGCGCACCGGCGGGAGCGCTTGGGGTGATGAGCCAGGGTGAACTGCATGCGTTAGCGCTCGCGCTGTTTCTGCCTCGAGCGTCGTCACCGGACAGCCCGTTACGGTTCATCATCCTCGACGATCCGATTCAGGCGATGGACCCGTCGAAAATCGAAGGGTTCTTGAGGGTGATCGAGGATCTCGCACGAACTCGGCAGGTGATTGTCTTCTCGCACGACGACCGGCTTGCGACCACGATTCGGCAGCTCGGCGTGACAGCGCAGCTGCTCGAAGTCACTCGCGGAGCACAGTCGGCCGTCAGCGTGACGAGTGCAATGAACCCCGCTCAGCGGTATGTCGAGGACGCGCTGGCGCTCGCCAACGACGAGAACGTGCCCAGCGAGATTAAGAACCGCATATTTCCCGGGTTAAGCCGTCTGGCGATCGAGGCGGCTGCCCGGCAAATCTTCTACGCAAAGCGGCTGCGAGCAGGCGAGTCGCGAGAGGACACCGAAGCCGCGTGGTCTCGAGCGAAAACAGCGTCAGCCAGCCTCGCATTAGCGTTAACCGGTGATCCAGCCGGTGACATTTCCTTCTGGAAGGACCGAGCTCCGTACCGGAAGATCGCGGTCGGAATCGCTGCAGGGGGAGTGCACCGCGGATTGCGAGGTGACCCCAAAGACGCGGCACATGACCTGCGGCGAACCGTCGACGACGTTCTGCAGCTGAAATGAACACCACGGCAGCACTTCTGCGGTATGCAGAACAGGTCCTCGACGGCACGGTGGCCGTCGAACGCGCTCGCGCTTCTCGCGCTGCTGCTTTCTTGGTGAGGCAGGCGCTAGAGGAAATCGTTCTCGAACGCTGCCGTGGACTCGGGCTTAACCTCGAACGGGCGTCGATGAGGTCGCGGCTGATCATCCTGCGGGAGTTAGATGATCGAGAAGCAGGCGAGAAAGCAGCGTCCGCGTGGAACGATCTCAGCCACGCCTGCCACCACCACGCGTATGAATTGGCGCCCACGGCGAGCGAGGTGCGGCATTGGTGTGGGGTGGTGGCGGAGCTGCTGGGGGATCGATAGCGCTTCTTGTCCCGCCGGTGATGCGTCTAGCGACGTGCGAATCGAGCGATCGCCAACCCGATGCCAAAAGGGCACATACGATTTTGGTGGGGTACGTGTGCGTGCAGAAGGTCTCGCGCAGCATTGCTCGATCTCGTTCTTCTCGACATCGAACCATCGCAGAGAAAGGTGATGATTATGACCGAGCAGACCATGAAGATCGATCCGGTGAGATTGGCCGAGGCGGTCGCATTCGCCGCCGACAAGCACAGTGACCAGACCCGTAAGCGCGCCAAAGGGGATAGGCGGCCGCGAATTCCGTATATCAGTCACTTGATGGCAGTGTGCGGAATGGTGATCGAAGACGGCGGTGACACTGATGAGGCCATTGCGGGCTTGCTGCACGATTACATCGAGGATGTCGATGAAGATGGGGCCGATGAACTCGAGCAAAGATTCGGTCTGCGGGTACGCGACATCGTTATCGGCTGCTCCGGTGCAAAGAAGGAGGAGATCCCGGATTTTCGGACTCGCAAGCAGAGCTACCTCGATCACCTGACCGCTACCCGCGACCTAGCGACAGTGCGCGTCTCCCTGGCCGACAAAGTCCATAACGCGCGCTCGACTGTCAACGATCTTGAGACTGATGGCCCTTCAATGTGGGACCGATTCAATGCTGGTGTGGAGGATCAGCTCTGGTGGTACAGTGCGCTTTCCGCGGCCTACACCGATCACGCGAATGACGGTCGTGCTGATAAGCAGCGGGCGGCGGAACTGCGTCGCCTTGTAGACCGGATGAAAGAAATCAGCGCGCAGTGACCGGGCGGTATCGCTGATATTCGATGGCTGCAAGATCCCTCGAGCCAATAAGCGCGAAACGGCCTGCGTGTATTCGACGCCGGGCTCAGGGGCGTCACGCTGGGACTGGTGTGCGCGGAAAAGGAAGAAGGCGCATGATCACAGGGGTGATGCTTCCTGTTGACGGTGGGTCGGCGGCGATCTGACGAGACGGATGCTTGCTCGGTGAGCCGTTACTCCTGTGCTGCGCCGAATCAGTCGTCGTGAAGCAGGTAATTCACGACTGCGCGGTCGGTGTCTGGTAGGTCGTGGATGGCGACGCCGTGGTCGCCGCCGTCGACGGTGATGATTTGTGCGTCGAATGTGGCCGCTAGTGCCTGGCCTCCGGTGTAGGGTGCGGCGGCGTCACCTGTCTGGTGCAGGACGAGGGGAGGGTGGCGGAGTTGTTCGCCTGACCACGGTACGGGGGTGGTGATTGGTTGCCATCCTGCGCAGATTAGTCCGGATCCGAAGACGTTAGCTTCGGCGACGATGCGGTTGCCGCCGGTCAAATAGTCCCAGGCGGTGTTCGGGATGGTGTGTGTGGCTGGCGGGTTGGCGTTTTCGTTGCAGGTGATTGCGGTTATGACGTATTGCATGGATAGCGGGACAGGCACGGTGGCCTCGTCGGGCATGCCGTGGCGGATGGCGTCGGCGATTTCGGGCCATGAGGAGCTGCGGTAGAGGCCGACGAAGATGGTGAGGTCGTAGAGGCGCGAGGGTCTTACGCCGGGGTAGGCGTATTGGGTAGTGCGCCATAGAGGTTCGGTGAGTGCGTCGTCGATGGCTAGGTACTCGTTGGTCCAGGGTGCGAGTTCAGGTGGTGTGTCCCCAGGCTGAGCGGGTGGTGGGGGAACGGGTGCGGGTGCGCCGCTTTCCTGCCTAATCCGGTCTGACCACCTCTCGTACACCGCGCGGGGTGTGGCGCCCAGTCCGTAGATGTCGTCGCGCTGGGCGATCCAGTCGAAGAGATCATGTAGCCGCTGCGTGCGTGCGGGGACGCGGTCGGTGTAGAGCCTCAGCCAGCGTGAATCGGGGGCAACGCCGGAATCGAATACCAGCTTGTCGACACGGTGGGGAAATAGTGTGGCGTAGTCAGCCATAAGTGCGGCGCCGTAAGAGAGGCCGTAGAGGTTGACGGTGTCCTCGCCGAGAGCTTGCCGGACGACGTCGAGGTCGCGTGCGGTGTTTTCGGTGGTGATCGTGTCGACATACTGCGGATCACAGGCTTGCCACAGAAGCGCACCGATCGCGAATGCGCCGACGGGGGTGTCGCACTCGAGCGGGGTTGACCAGCGCAGGCCGCGCGGCTGCATCGCCACGAGGTCGAAATGCTCGCGCAGCCCGACGGGGAACGATACGTCACGTACAGCAGAGAACATGCCGAGTGCATCCGTGCCGGGACCGCCGGGATTGCCGAATAGCACGCCGCGGCGCTCACCCGTGGCGCGGATCCGCGAGACCGTGACCGTGATGGAGCCGCGCGCAGGCGCGTTGTGAGCAAAAGGGACGGTGACCTCGGCGCACTCGGCATCAGGTGCCCGCGCCTCGGAGGGACACGGACCCCACGTCAGTGGGGTGTTGGCATGCGCGAGTGGTGGCAGGAGCGTCGCGACCACCAGCAGTGCAGTGAGGAGAATCAGTCTGGACATCTGGGGTTATTGTGCCTTGGGAAGGGGTTGGCCGACTCCGCAATCTCACCACCTCGGCCAGCGGGATTCTATTTCGAAGGGGAGACGACCGTACTTGCTGCGTCGTCCTACCGCAGTAAGGAGCCGTGCCACCGTATGCTCGAGTTCTCTATCGGCCGAACGCTGACGAGGCAGGTGAGCTGGCGTGGACATCGCAGGCGACGGTGACCTTAACTACCGGGCCTTTATGCAGTGCGAAAACGTAGATGGTTGGTTTCCGGAAATGCAGGCGCAGATTGCCACCTGGCTCCGGGAGAAGGGATGGGACGTCACGGTTGGTCGTGACGGCGAATTCGAACGTCCGCGAGAGTGTCTTTCGATCCGGCATCGGGAGTCGCGGGAGGGAGTCTGCTTCCGGATGACTCTCGAGGAGACTACGGACATAGGCACGTGGACGACTGAGCTCATGGCGCATGATCGCCGGGGTCCAGGTGACTGGCTTTCTGTCGAGGTGACCAATTCCAAAGGGCACTTTGTTAATGTCCCACGGATTGCTCACTATCTTCTGGACTGTCTGGACCTCTATGACGGGCCAGTTGAATTCCGTGGCTCTGCGCAACTGGTCTCCGACCAGCAGTATCCGTCCTTCAGGAAGGTACTCGTGGACAGCGAACGTCATGTGCCGCTCATTGTTGTGGGCATGCCGCAACACCAGGAGGTCGACCTTCCTGGCTTTCGGAAGGACGTTGACTCGTGGATCGCGCAGACACGTGGGATAGCGCAAGCCTTTGTGCTTTCGCCGTCCGTTAATTTGCGGTTTAACAATGAGTCGGCTGAGTTTTCCGTCCCGGCAGGAGCGCTTCGATTGCTTTTCCCTCTCTCTGGTGACAATGCGCTCCAACGGCATCCGGGCCTTAGCTTCGAGTATCTAGCTAAAAGCGACCAATACGAGATAGCGAACATCCTAGGGACCGGGGTACGCCGATATGCAGCGCAGCTGCCCGCACGAAGGGAGGTTGAGCGGATGCGCAAGACCTTCGCGCGTATAGACTCGTCTCCACATCGGGAGATTCATGAGCGGACCGTATGAGTGCGGACTGGTCCCTCACGGCCTCCTGCCGTGCTCAAGACAATCGATCGCGTAGCTGACTGCGTGGTGGTAGTTCCGCGACCGCAGTCGTGCAATCAACTCGTCGGCGTCGTAGCCAACCTGAGAGCAAAGTCGACGGATATGCTTTTCCTGTGCACACGTGGGGTACCTGCTGTCAGGCTGCGAAGCTACCTCGCGGGCAACCGAAGTCGTTGTCTGCTGCTTTCCAGACGTGACCGAGTTCTGTGTGCGTGATCCAGTGCGTTTAAGTTTGTCCGGCAGAGGTTTGCAGTGCACGATGACCAGTTCGCGATTCGCGCGAGTCAATGCTGTGTACAGCGGCCCGAATTTAGCGAAGTACTTGGGAAAAGCTGATGGCTCGACAACGATCACCGCATCAAATTCGAGTCCGCGCGCCTCGTCGTGGTGCAATGCGAGGATCTCGCGATCGTGACTCGTCCAGGCCTGTCCTTTTCCGCCGTCGCCAACCCACCGCGCTTGGCGTAGCTCCTTGCGGACTACGTCTGGATTCGCGCTGATGATTGCGAGTGTGCCGTCCGGGTATTTTCGAAGCAGGCGCTGAAGCTGGCTGACGATACTCTGCCCTAACAGGTCGGCGTTAGAGCGGACCACGACAGGATCTGGTCCATTCTCCTGAAACGGTGTCAGGGCCCGTTGGTCGCGCGGGAGCAGTTTGTTCGCGTATTCAAGGATCGGCCTTGTCGAACGGTAGGCTCGCTCCAGCCTCCGTACAGGTGCTTCTCCCGCTGGCACGATGATGTCAAGGATTTGGTCCCAGCTCGAGAGTGTGTGACTGGACCGCCGCTGATTGAGATCGCCCAGAATTGTCCACTGTCCAGCTTCGTTGATTGCTTGGAGCAGAAACCATTCTAAGGGCGTGAGGTCTTGAGCCTCGTCGACAATGATGTGTTCAATTCCAGTGAGAGACGGCGGTCTAGCGACCTGCCAGCGTATCGCCGCCAGAAGCAGGATATGTCGTCGCTGGTTCATCGCCTGTGGGTACGGTGGGAGTCTGTGAATGTAGGCTTCCCACGCAGCGTCTCTCGCCACAGCTGCACCATGCGCACGGAGAAATTCGTAAGCGTCCTTACTGGTGGGAGTAGTCCTTTTGCGAGCCCGATACGCTTCGACGGCCCAGCCTGCTAGCTGGCCAAGGACCGCGTCTCCATCTTCCGGCACCACCGTGACTTCGCCGACCGGCAACTCTCTTGCGTCGAGAATCCGCGCCAGAAACTCTGCTGTCGATAGAACCTTGATTCTTTCCGAACCTGCAGACAGCCCTTCGATCACGCCGCGCACGTGAGCTGAATAGGCCGGCGTAGGCCCAACGAGGAGTACCCCACCGTCAAGCGTGTTTTCGGGGGGAGTGGCCTTGTCGACTAGGTATGCGGCACGGTGCGACGCGATGATTGTTTTCCCGGTACCGGGCTGCCCTTCGATGATGACGCTCTCCATTGCCGGTAGCGTCACGAGGTCGAACTGGTCCGGCTGCAAAGTTGCTAGTACGGGGGACAGGCCTTTCGTCCGAGGCGCTGCGAGCGCAGCTTTCAACAGGGGTTCCGCGCGGACTCCAGCGTTCCGGGGGGCGGCTGGATCGGGTTTCGTTCGCGGTGGCGGTGCCGCGGATTCAGAGCGCTCCGGGCTGCGCCTGCTGCCAGACTGCGTCGCACGTAGCGGGCGCCGCACTCGGGACTTCGGAGCCTTCAACTCACGCGCTGGAAATGGGTCTGTCGGAGCGTCCTCCCGCAACCGTTCGTCTACGAAATCGACGATTTGGTCCCGTTGGTGCTGGAAGGTGCGAATCACTGCGGCGTTGTCGCAAGTCCCAGTATCACCTGGAGCTCGAAAGAAGCTAAGTGCAAACGGCGTTGTCCAGTTGAAGACTTCGATTCCATCGAACTCGGCGTACCCTACGCCAACGTAGAAGTCGGCACGTCCATCGAGACACTCTTCATCAGGAGCGCCCAGCGCTACACGGCCGATTAAGCGTCCGATAGGAAGCTCACGCTTACGTGGCTGACCGTCGCCTGTCCACCGGTTGTTTCGCGGACCCGCGACGTTGGCTGTGAGTGCGCGCGCCTTCTCAGCCAACTGTTCCGCGTAGCGCTTCTCAATGGCGCGTTCACTAGCGACGATTCGTTGGTTCTCGGAGTCCATCACTGCCCTTCTCGTGCAGTGACTCTGAGAACACACGCGGCCAACGGCTCAAGGCGAATCTCGGGCCGGGCAGTATCGCGAAGCTCCGCGAGAATGCGGTCAAACCGCTGCTTGGCGCGCCGCTTCTGGCTTTCAAACAATCCGATGACGCTCTCGTCACGGCCAGCGGACCTCGCAGACTGGATTCTTTGCTCAATCGCTTGGATCTTCCGTTCGTACTGTGCACCAACGGTTACAAGCCGAGTCTGCTGGAGCGCGTCGAACTCGCGGTCCCGCTTCTCCTGTTCAGTCTGGTGGCGGGACATGAGCTGGTTGAGCGCTCGCTCTGCGAGCTTCGGCAGATGCTGAATCTGGGGCAGCGGCTCATCCCACAGCGCACCTTGGGCGAGCGCAGCGAGCAGAGCATTCGGCGGCCCTTCGCCGGCGGGTGTACCACGGTGAGTTACCGCTGCCCCCCAGATCTCATCGCCTCCTCGCGATGCTGACACTGCTTTTGCCATGACGACAATGTAGAGCCCGGATACGACATCTTTCCCGTCTGCAGAAACTTGCAGGGATGCGTATCGTGCGTGTCGGTGGCTCGGCATATCGGTGGCGGCCATCACGAGCGGGCTGGTAGCAGTCAGCAGCTGCGCCCCACGCGTTCGTGCAAGTTCCTGGTCGAGGACCATCGGGATCGGCATTTCTTCCCTGAGCTTCGCCGCCAGCGCATTCGTTTCGGCACGGGTGCGTCGCAGCTTTTGGGTCAACTCGTCGACCCGAGCGGCCATGGCGGCGTTCCCCCGGAACTCGATTGACTGTCCACCGCGCAGGTAGGTCACTCCCTGTGCTCCGTCGACCTGCGCCCAGTCATCCAGAAGTTGTGCGAGTTCGCGTTGGCCGATGTAGCGACCGGTGCGCATTAGTTCTTCTTCGAGTCCTGCGACGTCAACATCATTGCTGACCAACAGCGCGCTCGAAGCATCTGACACCTCCTCCAGGCCACGCCGTTGCTCTTCTACCGCTGTGAGCGCCTCGTGTATCTTCTGTTCACGCTCCTCGGGGCTGAGCGTGAAATCCAGTCCCGCATCAAGTGCCTTTTTGGCTTCGACAGCGATGATCGGCTCAAGTGCGCCGATTGAAGATTTGAAGATTTCGATGCGGGCGAGCAGCCGAGACAGAATGCGCTCATCGATGGTGCTCTCATTGATGAAGTTAACCACCATAATGGTCTCCTCCATTTGGCCGATACGGTCGATACGTCCAATGCGCTGCTCGACTTCCATGGGGTTCCAAGGCAGGTCGTAGTTAATGACGGCCGAACAAAACTCGAAGTCGAGGCCTTCGCTGGCGACACGGTTGGCCAGGACGAAGTCATATATTCCCGCCCTGAAGTCGCCCATGATCTGCGCCCGCTGGTCGCGGCTGACGCCGCCATGCATCACTGCGACTCGGTAGTCACCTGCTAGCCGTTTGTGCAGGTAGCTCAGTGTAGGCCGTGAATGGGTGAACAGGAGCGCTTGTTTACGCTCTTGGTGCAGCTCGCGCAATATGCCAGTCAACTCGTCGAATTTAGAGTCTAGACTTTCGGGCAGATCGTGCGCTGCACGTACTAACTCTGGGTGGGGTTCGAGTCTTTCGGAACTTGCTTCCGCGTCGGCGTCCGTGATCCGGCCGAATGCAGATGGGTCGAGAACAGCCTTTCGAGCCATAGGCAGACAGGCGCTGGCGAGCCGTAACGGCATTTGCATGGCGTAGTACAACGGCCCGTTAGCTTCGCGAGCGCGGTCGATGCACCATTTGAGGTATTCGCTGTAAAACTTCTCCTCTGCAGGTTTCCAGTGAACCTCGATTCGCGACTCTCTCCGAGCAGCTTTACGGTCGTCGACCTCAACCTTCCTTGTGCGAGTGATCAGGGTCGACAGCATGTTGAGATCGGCTACGTAGCGTTTTGCCTCGACGACGTCACCTGGGCTGAGCTTGTCCTTGTTAAGGAGATCGGTGAGTAGCTTGTACTCGGGGCGCTGCATGATCGAGTCGCCCAGAGCTACGGTGGCGAGTGTTCTGAGTTCAGCGTTGAGCGCGCGCCCGCTGACTCCTTTTAGCCCGAGCTGGGCAGTAACGGAGTTGATGATCCGGTTCGGTTCGAGGCGAAGCTTCAAGTCTTCGATGTCGCCACAGTCCTCCGGTGCTAGCAATTGAAGGAGGTTCTGCAGATCGTCTAAGCCCAGGTTGATTGGTGTGGCGGAGAGGAAAACAAGGTTGTCTGCCCAGTCGGCCAGCTCCGTTCCTAATGCGTAGCTCTTGGTCTCCTTGTTCCGCATGGAGTGAGCCTCATCCAGGATGATCAGGTCGAATTCCGGTGGCACTTTAGCCACTTCTTCAAGCGCCGACCATGTTCGGAGGGTCTCTAGGCTCGCGATGTATGCCTGCCGTTTCGGCAGCCTGTTCTGACTGTGGCGGTTATGGAACTTCTTCAGCTCATTGCGGTCGAGCACGAGCAGCTCAAACCCGAAGCGTTCCTCCATCTCTCCCTGCCATTTCCCGAGCAGGCTCGACGGGCACACGACGAGCACCCGATCAGCCTCTTGCCGCGCTTCGAGTTCGGTCCAAATCAATCCCGCCTCGATTGTCTTGCCGAGTCCGACTTCATCGGCGATGAGCAGTCGCGCCTTCCCGGTCTGCAGGAGCTTCAGCACCGGCTTGAACTGATATGGACGGAAGGTGGTCCGGGTAGCTCGGAACGAAAATAGTGTGTTCGCAAACCTTCCTCGAAGCTTCGCGCGCGTCAGCGTCGCACCGAACCGTGTAGCTGGCACCGGCTCGCCAACAACCCACGTCGTCGGATCATCTATCTGCGGCCGAGGCTTCAGGCGCGATTCGAAGACCTCTTCCCGCCGACCTTCCACCAGCACCGTGTAAGACCACTCGCGGAGAAACCTCCTGCTCTGAATCACTACATCGAGGCCGCCACTCGTGATCGCTGCTTCGTGAAGTTCAAACAGGGGTGCTGGCACCGGCTCTGCCTGTAGCCATTGGTCTTCAGCCCAATTCCAAATGGCAGCGAGTGGGTGATTCTCGTCAAGATCGGGCTCCTCGACGACCACAGCGTCTGCGGGAAGATCCGCGCCGCCGACCTGGACGAGCAAGGAGCCATGCTCGATTCCGCGAAACCAATAGAGGCCTTCCGCCACGTTGTCGTCGGCTTTCCACATAAAGCGGCATTCGGGTGTTCGTCCGTACAGACCCTGCACTGGCAGACCGACGATCAGCGCCCGCGTGAATCGACCAAACTTCAGGGGAACGTCGACGTCCGCACACTCTGGGTGGTAACCGAACGAGAGTCTCGAGTCATCTCGCAGAGGGACTGTAGATTCCATTTCTCCCAGCACTCCTCGTTTGGCTCTCCGCAGTGCGGCGGTTTAGTTCACAGGTACGTGGCGGCGGCTTGAGAGCAGGATCGATCCGACTAAATGATCCACTCACGCAAGCAACTAGTTTTGCACTGCTATGTGCAGTATCGGCGGGAACGCTCGTTTCATTTCGGTATCGGGTGTACGCGTCCAGGTGTCGTGTGCGGGCGGGTAGATGGGAACGTATTTCCTTGTCTTAACGGAGTGGTCCGTCCGATTTCGCTACTTTTCGCATATGCCAAGCCAGTGCTGTTACTGGTGGAGCCGGATCACGGTACTTCTAGACACAAGACCCACGACGTCACAGCCTCATTCGAACACGGCCTCTGCCACCCGGCGAGTAGTCAAGTTCAGCAGCTTCCTGCGCCATGACGCGGTCAAAGAGCTCTGCGAAGGAGTTCACGCGGGTTAGGCCTAGCGTCTCGATGCTCCAGCGACTCTCTCCGAAGTCGCCGTCCTCGAGGATGGGAAGGTTGTACATCGCGCCCTCTCCACGGTGTTCGGAGAGCATTGCCCCGTTACCCGTCGCGAGCTGATCCAAGCACCAGCCGATGGTGTCCGCACTATGAACCGCAATTAACAACCGCTCGCCGGACGCTAACAAAGGTTGATGCAACTTAAATGCCGAATCGAATCCAGTCTCAATCGAGGCCTTCAGTCGTCCAGCCGTGTCATGGCGCTCCTCGTTCGAATAACCGGGGTCGGCAACGAATCGGATCAGGTATCCGCTGCCCTCTGGGTCCACGTAGCCATGCTGCTCATGGTGCCAAACGTGGCGATGCGGAGGAACTCCCCACGTGTCAACAATCCGGGGCGTGTCGCTCAGCAGCTGATCGATCGTGTCCCGCCGGACCAGATAACCTGGGCATTGGGGAGAAGTAAGCGACCAATCGCCGTCTTTCCCGTGTGTGGTGTAAATGAGATGCAGGTCGGCCATTATCTTCACCCACTTCCTCGTCTGCGCACCCAGCGAAGGTGCGGCTCTGCTGACCATCGTCCAGTTCTGCGTACGCAGAGTGCCCATAAGCGTCGTTGAGATTCACACATGCGGTCGGGTACCGCTGCCCTCAGTACTGGGCCCGTTGATACATACCGAATGTGATGCGGACGTTGCGCAAAGGATGGTCCTTTTTTGGGCCGGAACCCACCGAATCAATTCCGGTCCAGTTTCCGGCCGCCGCCGATACAGTTGATGATTGGCGCCGAGCCTGGCTGCAGGGGGCAGGGAGCCTGTTGTCGGCTTCGGTGGTAAGGCGGGGTCGTCGGTCACGACAGTGGACGAGCCGAGTCGACCTCTGATTCGGGAGTCGGCGGGGGAACATTGATACCAGGTTGCCGAAATACGATTGCCTACGTGCGCTTTCAAAGTTTCCAGTGACGACACACGGCTGGGTTGTGCTGAAAGTGCGGTACAGGAAGTGACGCCAGGTGCGGTCTGCATGCTAGCGTTCCTCCCAGTCGTCCTGATCAGCGGCTACTGCTGTGTTCTCCGGATCGAACTGATTCAGCGATTCACTGAGAGTTCCTGAATCGACGTCACGCTGAACCGATTTGCCGAGGGCCTTCTCGATGACTCCGACAAGCGCGTTACGGCGAAGGATGAAGAAATGGTCAAAGTTGTCCTCGCGCATGGCGCCAGCGTCGGCCAGATGGGTTGCGAGCAGCGTGTTGAGACGGTCAGGGCTGATTTGCGCCTTACGTTCGATCACTTTGAGATAGGACGAGGGCGCGACGCCCCCAATAGTCCGGTTGGTCACGGCGGATAACGGGGTCTTGTTGACGATGCTTTCTCGTCGCTCGTCATCGATATTGTTGGTGTTGCACCAGCGTTGCGGAAAAATGTGGTGAATATCGACCGATAGATCAACGTACTGAACCTTGTTGAATGCCTGGTCGTTCATCCAGTCCCGCGCTCCGTGAGCGAGTAGTAGCGCGTACACGCCCTTGTACGCGGCGGCGTTGCGTGTACGCAGCGAATGCAGACGGGACTCCACGAAACTTGCGTCCTGCACCGTTTTGGGAATCGAGCCAGTCTTTCCAAGTGCCCATGCCGGAACCTGTTCAAGGTCGCGAACAAAACGTGACTCGATCGCGCTACCGTACAGCTCGCCCAGAATGCCGCACCAGAACCACTGCGCGAGCCGGTCCCGAACACTGATCAGATCGGCGTCCTTGCCGAGTACCACTTTGATCGCAGCCAGCGGAACAAGCTGTTTGGGGTACGGAAGGAACTTGGTGTCGAAGATGTACTGATCAGCCAGGAACGTGGATGCCCAGATGAAGGCTTCGCGGAGGGGATCGCGATAGGTGAGGTAGTCATTCAGTTCGAGCTTGAGAACGTCCTCGCGTTTCGCGGAAACTGCCGGCGGTCGGCCTGAATGATCATCCCGGTTGCGCCGCAGCGTAGTGAGCATAGTGACGGCTTGAAGGAAATCAGTGTTCTCCACTGCAGACAGGACAGAGTATGGGGCGAGCTTCTGCTGCGTTTCGCGCCAGTCATCGTTGAGCCGGAAGTCTGACCCGTAAGTGTCGTAATACTCGCGATCCCCGGCGAAGGTTGCAGTAAGCAACTCGAACACATTCAGGGGCAACCCGCCCGTGTTCACCTTCTCGAAGACCGTGGCAACGGCTGCCTTGCTGGTTGAGGTGTCCAACTGGATAGCCGGGATCTTATAAGTTCGCGCGGTCTGCAGGATCTGGGACTGAAATGCGATGGACTGTTCGCGGTTTTCGAGCTGCATCAGCCACGAGAAGCCCTCGTCCGTGAAGAGAAGCCTTACGGGAAAATAACCTGATGAACGCTCCTTGTCGTCCGTCCTGAGATCCAGGTCGATGACCTTATCGAAATTGGAGCGGAGTGTTCGGTCGGAGCGTACCGAGATGACAGCGTCGTCGATACGGTCCTCACCTGCGAGCGCGGTGTCGATGTGGATGTAGTAGGTGCGGTCCATCTTCTTGCCGCGGCTGTCCTCCGTAGCAACAACGCCGTCACCGGTAAGGGCTTGTGTCAGCGACGTGAGGCGCTGCTGCCCATCAAGCAGAAGGTAATCGGGTGTGGAACCGGGTGGGAGGGTAACACCTTCGATTGGGCGGGGCTTGAAGCGGATCTGATCATTGCCTGTCTGCAACAGCATCACCACACCGAGCGGATGGCCACGCAGAATGGTGATAAGCAGCTGTCGGATCCGCTCATCCTCCCACTTGTATCCGCGCTGGAAATCCGGGAGCTGGATGCGTCCGCTCGTCGTCCATGCCAGATAATCGCTCAGCTGATGCAGCGGGGCCTGGAAACCCACGATTCCTCCCATGGTTTGCGGTCGAGGCGCAGTCGGGCGCCTCGCACGCAATCCCGGCCGCGAACGTGAAGGCAAGCATGGCGATGGTGTGCGGAAGCGCTCCCGTACGCCTACGTTATCCAACGTAGGCGTTGGCGCATGGCCGATCGGCTGATCGATGGGCGGTGATTCCGGGTAAAGATCCGTCAAAAACATCGTTGACGGAGGCCGTCTGCGAAGGCAGGAATTGAACCCGGACCAATTCCAATGCGCGTGATCCTGAGCGATAGCGATGGGCTTTTGTTGAGGGTCCCGAGGTGCAATTCCTTCGGAGAGGGAAAGCGGGGAGCGAGCGGTCGTTGCCGCTCCAGCCAACCAGAGGTCGACCACAACGCTCGCGTCTACTGGAATCAGCTGCCTCCTGCATCCGCCGGGCGCTATCCAGATTCTCCATTTGTGAAAGTTTTGCAACAAGGCATGAGACGCGCGAAGCAGTAGTACATCAATTCGAGTACACCAGGGCTGAACGCGTACAAATCGGCAAATCCTCGTCTAGGCTCGGTAATACCCAGAAAGATTGGGTCTTCTCGAACCGGAAGGTCTGCGTCGCATGTCCGAGCCTTGGCTCTCAGCTGACGATATCGCCGCCCACTTGGGTGTCACGAAGGACACGGTCTATTCGTGGATCGCCGGCAAGGCGATGCCTGCCCACAAGATTGGGCGCCTCTGGAAGTTCCAGGCGAGTGAGATTGACCAGTGGGTTCGGAACGGCGGGGCCGCGGGGTCGAGCGAGGCCGACAGATCCGACTGATCCCCACACCGGGGCTGGCAATCCGAAACTGTCTGACCGCGGTGCTATTCTGATCAACTTTGCTCATCGATGGAAGGAGGCGCACATGATGGCGGACACTTCAGGCACGGTTCGCTACGCGTTGTCGTTCACCAGCGGTGCCATCCTGCTGCGTGAAGCCCTCGTCGCGGCGCCGATTTACCTTCGCGAGCACGACTGGGCCAAGGTTCGTGAACTGATCGATCAAGACAATCTGCTTCAATCCCGCACTGTTGCTTCGGGAAAGCGTCTAGCGCGTGAGGTTGTTCAGCGTCTCTCAGTGCTAAGCGGTGATGAGCTTGAGTTGTTGGTCGACTCTACGGTGTCTGAGCGTGGGCATTTGTTGTGGGCAGCTGCCTGTCGGCGTTATGTGTTCATCGGTGAGTTTGCCGAGGAGGTGGTTCGTGAGCGCTTCCTTTTGATGGGGGAGATGCTCGGCCACAACGACTTTGACGCCTTTGTTCGGGCTAAGCAGCTCTGGCACGAGGAGGTCGCGAACCTGAAGGAGTCCACGTTGCGCAAGCTCCGGTCGAACGTGTTTCGCATGCTTATCGAGGCAGGGCTGTTGTCCAGAGAGGGACGCATCCTTCCGGCAGTGCTGTCAGCCCGCGTCTTCGAACTCTTATCGGCTCGCACGCCGAGCGATATTCGTTTCTTCCCAACTGGGGGTGCTGTGCAATGAACCGTGCTGACTTAACTAAGGACGAGGAGCACGTCTTTGCTGTGCTCAGCAGTAAGAGGTTCCTTCAGATGGAGGGTCTTAGCAACGAGGTCCCTTTTTTCATCTACCCGTTTGCGCCCGAGGATGCTCTGGCCGTCGCGCAGGCGAAGAAGCGGATCAAGAACAAACTCAGCCAGAAGGGCGTCAGCGTCCGCGAGATCAACCTTTATGACCTTTCCGTGGAGATTCTTAAGCGCCAGGGTGACTGGGATGAGGTGATCGAGGTTGAGCCCAGCATTGATAAAACCGAGTTCACTGAGATGCTGCAGTCGATGCTTAACCCTGAGGTGCATGTTGGGCCAGCGATCTATTCGAAGATCGAAGACGGGGATTTCGATGTCCTTTTTCTCACCGGAATCGGTGAGGTATTCCCCTATATCCGTTCGCACAACGTGCTCAATAACCTTCAGAGCGTTGTGACTGGCAAGCCGATGCTCATGTTTTTTCCAGGCCGCTACGAGCAGTCCGACACTCTCGGCTCGTCGCTCGTTCTTTTCGGGCGGCTTAAGGACGACCAGTACTACCGAGCCAAGAACATCTTGGAACAGGAAGCGTGACTCAGATGCTGTTGAATGAAATTTTTAACAAAGACGTCCAACGTCCGATCGAGGGCGTCATCAAAGCGGACGACTCAGCGCATCTGGGCACTGAGGTCGAGGAATACGTCCTTACAAACGAGGCGGCTAAAGGGCTGGAGCTGCTGCTGGAGACCTACACGAATTACACCAACGCTAACGGCGTCTGGATCTCGGGGTTCTTCGGCTCCGGTAAGTCGCATTTACTGAAGATGCTCGCCCACCTACTTGGTGACGTCGAAGGTCAGGATTTCGACCGAGCTCAGGTCACAGAGAGCTTCCGCTCCAAGGCGTCTGGTGCGTTCCTTCCCGCTTTATTGACGAAGTCGGAGCGTATTCACGCTAAGAGTCTGCTGTTCAACATTGACCAGAAAGCTTCATTGATCACCAAAGACCAGACTGACGCCCTGCTGAAGGTGTTCGTCAAGGTCTTCAACGAGAGCCGCGGCTATTACGGCGACCAAGGACACATCGCCCGGTTCGAGAGCCAGCTGGACGAAGAGGGACTGTACGGCGCTTTCAAGGAATCGTTCAAGGCGATTTCAGGGCGTGCTTGGGAGGCGCGGCGAGCTAGTTTCGGTCTCCCGTCTGTTCGCGAACAAGTCAACAAGGCGTACGCCGAGGCTTCGGGTATCAACGCAGACGGTTCTCCGGACATATTGTCGACCTACCAGTCGACGTATTCAGTTTCAATCGAAGACTTCGCTGACGAAGTGAAAGGCTGGCTTGATAAGCAGCCCAAGGGTTTCCGACTCAACTTTTTCGTCGACGAGGTCGGCCAGTTTATCGGTTCGAACACCCATCTCATGCTCAATCTCCAGACGATCGCTGAGAGCCTCAACACGAAGTGTAAGGGCCGCGCATGGGTGTTTGTGACCTCGCAAGAAGACATGGACAAGGTTGTTGGAGACCGCACAAAGCAGCAGGGCAGCGACTTCTCCAAGATTCAGGCCCGCTTCAAGACTCGCGTGAAGCTGACGAGCGCCGACGTCGAGGAGGTTATCCGAAAGCGCCTGCTAGACAAGAATGAGGCTGGTGCGGCTGCTCTCCGTGAGATCTATGAAGAACAATCCGCGAACTTTAAAACATTGTTCGATTTCGTGGACGGTGCGAAGTCCTATCGCAATTACACCGGCGAAGATCACTTTGTGGGCACATACCCGTTCGTAAGCTACCAGTTCCCACTATTCCAGGCAGCGATCGAAGGGATCTCCGACCACAACGTTTTCGAGGGCCGTAACAGCTCAGTTGGTGAAAGGTCGATGCTTGGCGTCGTTCAGCAAGTCGCCAAGGACATTGGCAACGTGGAACTCGGCCGCCTGGCGACATTTGACCACATGTTCGCCGGAATCCGGGCTGCGCTGAAGTCCGCCGCTCAGCGTTCCATCGACGTCGCTGAGCGCAACCTAGATAACCCGCTCGCGATCCGTCTGCTCAAAGCGCTGTTTCTCGTCAAGTACGTGGAAGGCTTCCAGGCCACACCACGCAACCTCACCGTCCTCGTTTACGACCGCTTTGGACTGGACCTGCCTGCACTGTCGAGCGAAGTCAAGGAGGCGCTGACTCTGCTGGAGATGCAGACCTACGTTCAGCGCAACGGCAATGTCTACGAATACCTAACTAATGAAGAGCAGGTCATCGAAGAAGAGATCAAGAACGTCGACATTGACGCCGCTGAGATCAGCAGCCGACTCTTCAAGATCCTCTCTAGCGAGGTCATCAAGACCAACAAGATTCGCTACACCACGAATGGACAGGATTTCCCATTCGGTTTCAAACTCGACGATCAAGTCCACGGTAAACAGCACGAGCTCGCCATCCACTTCATCACCCCGGAATACCCGCACACGCTCGATGAGGTACGTATGCACAGCGCGGGAAAGGACGAACTCCGTGTCATCCTCGAACCGGACGAGCGCGTCCTCGCAGACCTGCGCCTTCTGATAAAAACTGAAAAGTACACCAAACGGAAGCGCACCACATCGTTGTCAGCGATCGAGGACCAGATCCTTGGTTCGAAGGCCCTTCAGAACGTCGACCGCGAGAAGGAACTAACTGCGCGCCTGAGCCGCGCTGTGGGCAACGCACTGCTCATCATCAACGCGTCGGACGTGACGTCGAGTTCACACGATGCGCTCACGCGGGTGACTGATGGGTTCCAGCAGCTCGTCAGCCGGACATACACCCAGCTCAAGTTGTTGGGAGGGGTTACCTACAGCGAAAAACAGGTTGCTGACGCCGCCAACCCAGAGAGCGGACTTTTCGACCCAGAATCGTCGTCAAAGTTCGCTGCGCCCGGCGATGAGGTGCTGTCATTCATTCTCCGTAAGCAGGGACTCGGTGAGCAGGTCACCGTCAAAACGATCGTCGAAACATTCCAGGCCAAGCCCTACGGCTGGGATCTTGCCTCGATTGAAGTGATCATCGCGTTCTTGATCGGGGCGTCTAAGGTAACGCTCACCGTGGACGGCAATACTCTCAAGCGCAGCGAGATAGCGACGGCGCTGCGCAATACGCAGAAGCACTCCCACGCGGTGGTTGCTCCGCAGAAAACATTCGATCAGAAGAAGGTAAGTGGCTTCCGCAAATTCTGTATCGAGTTCTTCGATGAGTCCGACGCGCCGAAGGACCCACTCGAACTGGGTCGACATGGTGCAGACAAACTCAAGGGCAAACTTGACGAGCTGAAGGCCACCATCACAGGATCGAAGTACCCGTTCGTTGAGCAACTCGCAGGCCCTATCGGGCTGCTAGAGCAGGTGGTGGGCAAGTCCGATGAGTGGTACCTCAATGACTTCAGCCTCGCCGACGAACTTATCGACGCTAAAGAGGATCTGATCGATCCGATCCAGTCATTCCTCAACGGTAACCAGCGAACAATCTACGACGAGGCGGCAGCACTCCTGACCTCCCACAGCAGCAACCTTGGCTATCTGCCCGACGGCAGTGACGACGCTGTCAGAACAGCACTTACCGACCGAAATGCCTTCCGGGGCAACAGGATGGCACAACTGAAGCAGGCCACTGGCGAACTCCGCGGCCAGCTGGACAGTGTGGTAGCCGATCACCGAGCGACCGCCACCGAGTCGATCGAAGTCCGCAAGGCAGAACTTGTCGCCAGCGCCTACTACGCGAAGGCCACGTCCGCAGCACAACGCAGCGTGAGCCAGACGATCGATAGGACGCTCGCAAGGCTTGTAGCTGAAAACCAGATTGCAATGATCTTGCAGATCGGGAACGACTTTGAGGCCAACGTTTATCCGTCACTGCTCGATCAGCTCGCAGCGGGCCAGGAAGACAGCGGTCAGGGTACGGCTCCGGTGAAGCAAACTGTCTCGGTGAAGACCGTCACCGTGGCGGGAGCCAGTGGTGTACTCGAAACCGAGGATGACGTCGACAAATATCTAGATGCGCTCCGCGCTGTACTCATTCAGACCTTGAACGATGGAAAGCGAATCTCACTCTGATGGAAACCGCACCACTGAAATCGTTTGCTACGTGGGCGCGTTCTGCGCTGATTCGTGATGTGACTGCGCGTGTTGCCGCGGTGCTAGCGCCGGCTTCCGCTGAGCGGGTTGAGCAGCCGAAAATCGTTGCCGATCTGGAGAAAGCAGTCACCGCAGCAGGGGGTGGTGGCAAAGGCCGTGCGGCGGTAGCGGACCGAGTTGCGTATACGTGGTTCAACCGGATTATCGCTTTGCGTTTCATGGATGCCAACGGCTACACGGGCATCGGTGTGGTTTCGCCTCACGCTGGGGTGGAGGGTGGTCAGCCGGAGGTTCTTGCTGAGGCGAAACGCGGTGTTATTGATGCCGATGTAGTGACTCCGCGGATACGCGAGGCTGTGACGGGGCTTCTGAATGGGACTCGTCGCAGTGATGATCCGCAGGGGGAGGCTTACGCACTCTTGCTAACGGCGTATTGTCGCCACTGGAACCGGACCATGCCGTTCATGTTCGAGCGTGAGGGCGACTTCACCGAGTTACTGATCCCTTCTAACCTCCTGGCTGATGACTCTGTGCTCAACCGGGCCGTCAAGGTCCTAACTGAGGATGTCTGCAAGGACGTTGAGGTTATTGGCTGGCTGTACCAGTTCTACATTTCGGAGCGTAAAGACGAGGTCTTCGCCGGGTTCAAGAAGAACAAGAAGGCCGGGGCTGCGGAAATTCCCGCTGCGACACAGCTATTCACGCCGCACTGGATTGTCCGCTATTTGGTGGAGAACTCACTGGGCCGGTTGTGGATGCTCAACCGTCCGTTGTCCCGGCTGGTTGACCAGATGGAGTATTACATCGCCCCGGTAGACGAGGAGACCGATTTCCTCAAGATCAACACGCCAGAGGAACTGAAGATCATCGATCCGGCTTGCGGGTCCGGCCACATGCTGACCTATGCCTTCGACCTTTTGTATGCGATATATGAGGAGGAGGGCTACGCCCCTTCAGAGATTCCTGGGCTGATCCTCGCCAATAATCTGTATGGCACCGAGATTGATCCTCGGGCAGGGGCTCTTGCGGCGTTTGCGTTGACGATGAAGGCGCGAGCGAAGCAGCGGACGTTCTTCGGCAAGCAGGTTGAGCCTAATATCTGTGTTCTAGTTCCGATCCGTTTCACACCGCAGGAGCTCGATTACCTGCTGACTGCTGACGGTGACCGGGACGAAGAGATCGCATTCTGGAACCAGTTCGCTGAGGCTGATACTCGGGGTGCGCTTATCCAGCCGGAACCTGGCTTAACGGTCAGACTGGCGACCCACTTGGACACACTCGACGATGGTGGAGACATGCTGAAGGCCGACGCGATCTCGTGGGCTAACCGGGTCGTCGAGCAGACTCATTACCTGTCCCCGCTGTACGCGGTCGTCGTCGCGAATCCACCATACGCCGGACTGGGAAAGTTGTGCGGCAGCCTTTCCGAGTGGGCCAAGACGGCTTACCCTCTTACCAAAACTGACCTTTACGCTATGTTCATCGAGCGCGCTCTCCTCCTGGCTAAGTCGCGCGGACTCGTGGCGATGGTAACAATGCAGGGTTGGATGTCACTCCGCTACTTTGAGCGGCTCAGAGCCGAGATTGTCGGCAATCAACGCTTGGTCTCAATGGCACATCTCGGAGCGCGTGCATTCGACAGCATTGGTGGCGAAGTCGTTGGAACGACTGCATTCGTAATTGCGAGACAAGCTGCTGCTCCGGGAGTCCGCGGAGCTTTCATGCGCCTCGTTGAGGGTCGATCGGAAGCAGTAAAGGCTCAGCGGCTAAAGGAGATTGCCGCGGGGGGTGCCGAGGATTACTACCTAATTGATCTCGTCCATCTCACTCGGATACCGGGCAAGGCGATCGTATACTGGGCTACGGATCGCGACTTTGAGTTGTTCGAGACCGCTGAATCCGTTGGCGACCATATCGAGACTCGTGTTGGTCTCATCACCGGCGACAACAATTCGTTCCTGCGTCGGTGGCACGAGGTGTCGCTGTCGTCAATCGACTTTGAGGCTAGTTCGGCCAAACCTTCGACTCGTCGATGGTTCCCGTACGTTAAAGGGGGGGAGTATCGGCGATGGGCGGGCAACTATGAGTTCGTGGTGAACTGGTACAACGACGGATCGGAAGTCAAATCGAACGTCGATTCCACAACCGGACGGGTGCGGGCTCACAACTTCAACGGCGAGTTCGCATTCCGTGAGGGATTTACGTGGTCGGGAATCTCAGGTAACGGGTTCGCAGTACGCGATGTACCCAACGGATTCATGTTCGACACGAAGGGCCCAATGGGATTTGCTATTAAAGCGAATGAGCTCCGCCTGCTCCAGGGGCTGCTCAATAGCGCCGTTGCGGTGCGCTTCATGCGGATGCTAGCTCCGACGCTGGACTTCAACCTCGGGCACGTCATGAGCATCCCGTTCCTGGATGCGCTCCCTGCAGAGTTCGCTGACTGGGCAGAGGAGTGCGTCAGTCTCGCTCGGAATGATTGGGATCAGCGTGAGACGGCGTGGGGGTTTGTGCGCTCGCCTCTTGTTCAGTCGGCCGCCGAAGGAAAGATAAGCGATCGCTTGGCGCAGCATATATTCTCGTGTCAGGCATTAGTGTCCCGCATGCGTGATTTGGAGCAGACCCTCAACAAGGGGGCTCTGGAGGCTTATGGCCTTCTTGACGTGCAGGACATCAGCGTCGTGACAAATGACATCACTCTGGACGCGGCACGTGCGGACGGAAGTGACTTTGTGCGCACAGCGGTGGAGGACATGCTGTCGTACTTCGTTGGTTGCATGTTTGGCCGCTACAGCCTCAACAAACCGGGCCTCGTACTGGCCGACCAGGGTGCGACAATCCAGGACTACATGGCGAAGGTTCCGTCGCCGAGGTTTATGCCAGACGCAAACAATGTAATTCCGATCGTCGATGGTGACTGGTTTGAAGATGACATTGTCTCGCGGTTCCGGGAGTTCCTGCGTGTTGCGTTTGGTGAGCAGCACTTCGAGGAAAACCTTCGATTCGTGACCGAGTCGTTGGGAGTGAAGAACCTCCGCGACTACTTCGTCAAGTCGTTCTACAAGGATCACGTTAAGCGCTATAAGAAGCGCCCGATCTACTGGTTGTTCTCAAGCCCTAAGGGCTCGTTTAATGCGCTCATCTATATGCACCGGTATACGTCGTCAACGGTGTCGACGGTGCTCAACGACTACTTGCGCGAGTTCAAAGCCAAACTTGGATCGAGCCTGGAGCATCAGGAACGTCTTGCTGCGGGCGGTGGGACGGCACGTCAGCAGGCGGCAGCCCAGAAGGAAGCAGACCGGCTCCGCAAGGTTCTGCTCGAACTGGATGAGTATGAGCACGATGTTCTGTATCCGCTGGCGTCCCAGCAGATCGAGATCGACCTGGACGACGGTGTGAAAGCGAATTACCCGAAGTTCGGTGCAGCTTTGAAGAAGATTCCAGGTCTGGAGGCTGCGGAATGAGCCAAGTCGCCACAGTCCGGCCGCATCTCGAGCGGCGGTTCGACACCTTCCGGGTTGTGTTCTGGCACGACCCGGAAGGGCAATACGCCGCGGACCTGGACAGTCTTGACCTGCCGGGTGTGGAGATTATCCGCGTCTCAAACGACGAGTACGCCATTAAAAATCGGCTTCTGCATGACGAGCCCACAAGCAAGTTCCTCGTGTACCGGTCCGGTATTGTTCCTTCCGGCGTTGGGAACTGGCTTCTCGACCTCGAGCTGGCGTATGGAGTCTTCACTGCGGACCGCGCATCCCTTGTCTCCCAGGATCTCGGACTTGCTGCCGAAGGTATCGAAGAGGTCGTCCAGGCACACGAGAAATTCTTCAACGCCACCAAACGCGTCCAGAGCCTGAAAGCTCTCCTGAACCAGAATGATGATGCCGCGAGGCTCCGGGCGAAAATGACCGCCGTGGTGTTGGGGCAAGCCGAGCACACCCTCCTGGAGATCACCCGAACACTACTAGTGGAGAACGCTAAAGGCCGAACTGCCAAGTATGACGCGTTGGTCGACCACGGGCTCGACGACTTCTACTGGACTGGCGTTGCATCGATCTACGGATACAAAACCACATCACCGAGTATCGACGACTTTGTGTTGTGGATCTTTCGCAGGGCGAGCGAGGGCTTCGCATCGGAACGGCCTGGTGGGCTCCAGAACGTCCAGCGCGATCTCGCGAGCCTTCGCAACGACCGGCGCAGCCAGGAAGCCCTCACAACCTTGGCGAAGCGTGCTGCGCGTGACCTCGACTATGCCTCGGCCATTGAAGACGTGAGCTTCCGCGACCTCGTCTCCGTCGATTTCTTCGAAGAGACAGAAAAGAAGATCATCCATGACCTGGCGCAAGCTGTTACGGATCAAACCGTCACGTCCCGTGAAGTATCCGAGGTCGTTCGCGCTCGCCAAAGCAGCGTGTGGATAGACGAGTACAAGCAGCTTTACACCGCTATTGCTAGTGCAGCCGAGTTGCTCTCAGAGCTGGCAGCAATTTATTTCACGATGTCGTCGTTCGACGATGCGTTGGATCGTTACCGCCGTGACTGGTTCCGCGTTGACCAGCTGTACCGGCACTTCACATTCGCCCTCCGCACATACGAGGGGCCCAGCCCGCTCGGTCCGCTGCGTGAAAAGGTCGAGAAGCTGTATACAAACGCCTTCGTCTACGAACTAGGTAGAACGTGGCAGAAGAAGGTCGACGAGTCCAGCGAATGGTCTTCGTCCCTGCTTCGCCCGCAAACGGCGTTCTACCGAGAGTACGTCGACCCCCTCGTCCGCGACGGCAAGAAAGCGGTCGTCATTGTTTCGGATGCCCTCCGATACGAAGTGGCCGAGGAACTTCGCGCCCGCATTCGGCAGGAGGACCGATTCGACGCCAGCCTCGACGCCATGCTCGGAGTCCTACCGAGCTACACCCAGCTTGGCATGGCAGCGCTGCTTCCACACCGGACTCTGAAACATTCGCCTGACGCGAAAACCGTACTCGCTGACGATCAGCCGACAAACAACACCGCGTTCCGCAGCAAGATACTTGAA
Source organism: Hoyosella sp. YIM 151337 (assembly GCF_026041215.1). GTDB lineage: Bacteria > Actinomycetota > Actinomycetes > Mycobacteriales > Mycobacteriaceae > Hoyosella. The sequence continues at coordinate 12,773 of NZ_JAPEIQ010000026.1, read as the reverse complement.
ACTGTCGGAGGCGCTGCAATCCAGGCTGAAGATTTCAAAGCGCTCACTCAGGACGAGCGTCGCGGAATCTATAAGGCAAATCGTGTCCTCTACGTCTACCACAACCGCATCGACGCAACCGGTGACAAGCCAGGCACCGAACGTCAGGTGTTCGAGGCAGTCAGCGACACCCTTCGCGACATCGTCGACCTCGTGAAGAAACTCGCCAACGCGAATGCCACCAACGTCTTCATCACCGCCGACCACGGGTTCCTATTCCAAGACGACGCCCTCGCCGACTCATTCTTCCTCTCGACCCAGCCACAAGGCGACGACATCAAAGTCACTAACCGTCGCTACGTGCTCGGCCACGGCCTCAAAGTCGATTACGCCTTTACCACGTTCAATTCGGTGCAACTCAAACTCGACGGTGATCTTGAGGTACAGATCCCCAAATCGATCCACCGCCTCAAACTGGCTGGGGGTGGTTCGCGCTTCGTGCACGGAGGCGCGACCCTGCAGGAAGTCGTCATACCCGTGCTCGCTGTCAACAAGAAGCGCAAGAGCGACACCCGATTGGTTAACGTCGAAGTGTGGCCAGAATCCGACAAGATCACAACCGGGCAGGTTGTCGTCCGCCTCTTCCAGTCTGAACCCGTGAGCGAAAAGGTGCAGCCACGCAAAGTACGCGCAGGACTATATGTCGGTGAGACGCTGATCTCAAACCAGGTCGAATTGACGTTCGACCAAGAATCGACAGACAAACGGGACCGATACCAAAACGCTCAGATGCTGCTCACCCAAGACGCCAACGACTACAACAACCGTGCCGTCGAATTCCGGCTCGAAGAACACATACCCAACACCAACCAGTGGCGCGTCTACCAGAAAGCGATGTACACGCTTAAGCGTTCCTTCGCTTCGGACTTCGACTTCTAAGGAGGAGAGATTTCCAGTTCAGCTGCGGGTGGTGTGAAGAACGGTGACGGGGACTCTCCGGCGGAAGTCTCAGATGCGTCGAGCCCAACAAACTCGCTCAAAGTTCGCGACGACGTTAAGGCTTTTCGCTTCAGTCAGAGCCCTTCTGGGGAGTTTGAAGCAGTTGGCGGCGAGCTTCCACCTTGGGCTGGTAACTCATTCGACCAAGTAGCCTTACGTCGGAGGATTGAGCCATGGCTGACATCGCTGTTTCAATCCGACCATTTGTCGCTCTTAGTCGGCTCGGGGCTCCCGACCGGCGTAGCACGCTTGTCAGGCGCCAACGCGGCAAACATGGAGGGCGGAGAATTCCAGACATGTGGACAGGAACTTTCCGACGCGAGCAAAAGTTCGGCGCTACTGGCTGGGCGGGATCAGCCCAACATCGAAGATCGGATCCGCGTGGCGACACAGCTTCTGCGCGGATTGGAGATTCTAGGGGACGCTCGTGCAAATGATCTGCGCGACGAACTTAGCCAAATGCTCAAGCAGTTCGCAGATTCGATTCTGTGCGCAGAGCGGGAGCTTATGGAGGCTGAGCCGTCGAAGCGCACCCACGCGTTCGCAACCTTGGTGTCGTTCCTCATGAGTTTCGCAAGCCGAACCGGAAACCGAGACCGGCTCAATATCTTCACGACAAATTACGACCGGTTAATAGAGGTTGGCGCTGAGCTCGCGGGGTTGCATCTCCTCGACCGGTTTGTTGGCTCTGTCACCCCTATGTTCCGATCTTCCCGTCTTGATTTGGATCTGCATTACAATCCACCAGGTATTCGAGGCGAACCCCGATTCGTTGAAGGTGTAGTCCGCTTCACGAAGTTACATGGCTCAATCGATTGGATCTCGAAGGGACAAGCCATTCGTCGAGTGGGCATTCCCTACGGTGCGAAGATTATTAACCCGTACTTGGAAGCTCCTGGGCTCAACGGGGTCTCCGCGAATAGTCTCATGATCTTTCCTAATGCCGCTAAAGACCGCGAAACCGCTGAGTACCCCTACGTTGAACTGTTTCGGGACTTCGCTGCAGCGATAGCAAGGCCGAATAGCACGATCGTGACCTACGGATACAGTTTCGGGGACGACCACATCAATCGGGTAATCCGCGATGCGTTGACGATCCCTTCAACTCACCTGGTAATCATTTCGTTTGACGACAAGCTTGGAAGAATTCAGCAAGTGCTCGAAGAGTGGGGACGAAGGTCCCAAGTGTCCCTACTTGTGGGGCCTGAACTTGGCAACATCTCCAACTTGACTTCTCAGTACTTGCCCAAGCCGTCAATCGATGCGACATCGCGACGAATGGCTGACTTGCTGCGGCATCGCTACGGCGAGGACAACCACATCAATCAATCCTCCAGTGGCGACAGCAGTCCGAAGCCTGAGGACGGTTCATGACGTATACACCGATGGCCCACGCTGACTCCCTACGAGTCGGCAGCGTTGAGTTTGTCTCCCCGGACAAGATCGAAGTGCTTCTCGACATTGAGGCACCCGACACGGTTGCCCTAAATGCCGGATCACCACGCGCTTTTCCACGTGTCAACGGGTACGTACTGGTCCCAAGTGACGGCGCGTTTGCGGTGGGGCAGGTTGAATGGATCACGGTCGAGCGGTCTCAGTATCCAAAGCGTAAAGGGATGCAGGACTTTGGGCTGATCGACGTTCCGTACCCGCTTCGGAAGATGAGCTTGAATCCCGTTGGACAACTATCGCTGCTGGCGACCCAGAGCGATGGCGAGGTTAACTACACGTTCATCAGAGGAATCCAGGCCTTTCCGACGGTCGGGGATCCGGTGTTACTGCCGACTACCGAACAGTTGAGGTCGATTGTCGAGTCAGGCGCAAACCGGCGCGTATTGATAGGCACAAGTCCGCTCGCCGCTGATGCTGAAGTCAAGATCGACCCAGATCGGTTGTTCGGTCGTCACCTTGCCATCCTAGGGAATACGGGAAGCGGAAAGTCTTGCTCGGTCGCAGGCCTCATCCGCTGGTCACTTGAGTCAGCGCGCCAGCGCTTCCGAGAGCAAGGGCATTCGGAAAAAACTCCGAACGCACGGTTCATCATCCTTGATCCTAATGGCGAATACGGGAAGGCTTTTTTAGATCTCGGTGCCCAGGTCTACGCAGTTGAGGCAAGTGAGGAAGCAGGGCAACTCCGGGTCCCACTCTGGCTGTGGAACAGTGACGAGTGGTCCGCGATCACCCAAGCGAGTCCACGTACACAACGGCCTACACTCGTCCACTCGTTGCGTGCAGTGCGCGACGGATCCTTCGACCCCTCGTCGTCTCGACGCGATGACATGCGACGGTTCCTCAGGACGGTCGTTTCGGTAATACAGATGGAGTATCGATCCGGATCTCCATGGGGCGCGTTTCCAAAACCCAAGGGCTTTTGCGAGAGGCTCAGGAAGCTCGTAGTCGACTTCGAGCCAGACGCAGACTTTTCGGATAAAGAGAATGCAGCGTTACAGAGTCTGCACAATCATGCAAATCAGTTGATCGGTGCACGGAGTGGTAACCACCCAACGTGGGAGTTCAGCAAAAGCGAGGTAAAGCAGCTACTCGAGTTCGCTTCAGTCGCTCACGCAGCCTTTGGCGGGACTCTGGCCGAAGCGCTACCGCTGGATGCTGACGTACCCCGAAAGTTTAACAGTGAACAATTCCTTCGCAGCGTCGAAGCAAACGCTGAGGTTTTGAATGTTGCCGAGCATGTCGAGCCGATGCTGATGCGGATTCGGACACTTCTCGCCGACTCGCGCTTGCGAACTGTTTGCGGGGACGATGGAGAATTATCGTTATTGGGGTGGCTCTCCAGCCTCTTCGGTGAAGATCCTGGGGCAGCCAATATTACTGTGATCGATCTGTCGTTGGTTCCAGCCGACGCTGTCCACATTCTTACCGCGGTAATCGGGCGCATGGCCTTGGAGGCGCTTCAGCGCTACCGCAAAGTTAATGACGGTGACACTCTTCCGACGGTCCTCGTCATGGAGGAGGCGCACACCTTCATTAAGCGGTACGCCTCCGACTCCGAATCCAGATCCACCCAGGAAATCTGTTCTCATACATTTGAACGAATTGCGAGGGAAGGGCGGAAGTTTGGGCTCGGGTTAGTGTTGTCATCGCAACGTCCGAGCGAGCTTTCTCCAACTGTACTGTCGCAGTGCAACACGTTCCTCCTGCACCGCCTTAGCAACCACACAGATCAAGACCTCGTACAGAGGCTCGTTCCTGACAACCTTCGGAGCCTCCTTCGCGACCTACCGTCTTTGCCGTCAAAGAACGCTATTCTCCTGGGTTGGGCGTCGGAGTTACCAATCACCGTCGAAATGCTCGATCTACCCGCCGATCATCGCCCGAGATCCGATGACCCCGACTACTGGTATGTGTGGACCGGCTCAGACGCCCATGGTAATACCGTCAACCGGCCGACTAACTGGGACGCCGTAGCTCGCGACTGGCAGCAAATCGCAGAGGAAGAGAGTTCGCCGAGCGGCTATTCGAATTCAGGGGACGACGCATGACAGACATCAAGGACTTGACTTCCTCGAACTCACTCACGGCAGGTGCCCTCGATCGCAAGATCAACGAGCACTTCGCTGGCCTCGTCGTTCGCAAGGACCTCGTCAAGGCAGTTAAGGGCAATGCGATTGTGCCCTCGTACGTACTGGAATACCTTCTCGGCCAGTACGCAGCCTCCGACGACGAAGCCACCATTCAGGCTGGCATTGACGCGGTCCGCAAGATTCTCGCTGACCATTACGTCCACCGGAACCAGTCGGAGCTAGTGAAGTCGACCATTCGTGAGCGCGGTCGATACAAGATCATCGACAAGGTAATCGTCACGCTCAACGACAAGGACGACGTTTACGAGGCCACGTTTACAAACCTCGGCATCAAGCAGGTACTCGTCGAGTCGACCACTATCACCGCGCACCCCAAGCTGTTGGTCGGCGGCGTGTGGTGCATCTGCGACATCGAATACTTCCACAGTGACAACGCACGCGTCGTGCCGTGGATCCTTGGATCGATCAAGCCGATCCAGCTGTCCAACTTCGACTTCGATGTATACGTCGAAGCACGACAGAAGTTCACCACTGACGAGTGGATCGATCTGTTAATCCAGTCAATTGGCTTCAACCCCGAGGTGTTCGGCCGACGAGCAAAGCTCATTCAGCTCGTGCGCCTCATCCCGTTCGTTGAACGCAACTACAACCTCGTCGAGCTCGGCCCCAAAGGAACGGGCAAGTCACACATCTACTCGGAGTTCTCGCCGCACGGCATGCTCATCTCCGGTGGTGAGGTCACCGTTCCCAAGCTTTTCGTCAACAACTCCAACGGTCGAATCGGCCTCGTTGGTTACTGGGATGTCGTTGCGTTCGACGAGTTCGCTGGCAAGAAGAAGCGCACCGACAAGGCGCTTGTCGACATCATGAAGAACTACATGGCGAACAAGTCGTTCTCCCGCGGCGTAGAGACATTGGGCGCTGAGGCATCGATGGTGTTCGTTGGCAACACCTCACACAACGTGCCCTACATGCTTAAACACTCGGACCTGTTCGACGAGTTGCCCGAAAGTTACCATGACCCGGCCTATCTCGACCGTCTGCACTTCTACATTCCGGGCTGGGAAGTCGACATTATCCGAGGCGAGATGTTCTCCGACGGCTACGGCTTCGTCGTCGACTACATCGCCGAAGTGCTCAAGTCCATGCGCAACACGGACTACTCCGATCGCTACCAGCAGCACTTCACACTTGGTTCTGATATCTCCACCCGCGACCGCGACGGAATCCACAAGACCTTCTCCGGACTAATGAAGATCCTCTATCCGAATGGGGAAGCGTCGAAGGAAGAGATCGAAGAGATCCTCCGATTCGCCATCGAAGGACGCAAACGTGTCAAAGACCAAATTCTTCGCATCGACACGACGATGGCGGATGTGAAGTTCGGGTATCTCGATAAAGCAGGCGACTGGCACGGGGTTACTACGCTCGAAGAGGACGAGTACCCGGACTACTACCACAAGCGCCGGACGGACGAAGGGGAGCCGCACGGTCAGCCGACGGAGTCCACGGAGCGAGCAGACACCAAGTCTGTGCGGTATGAGAAGACTTCAAAGCCGGAACCATTGTTCGAGGGCCACCGCGAGTTCCAAGAGAACCAGCGCGGAGTTTCGTACGAGAAACTCTTGCTCCCGTACCTTCGCGGTGCAACGGAGATCACCATCGTCGACCCCTACATTCGGCAGTTTCACCAAGCCCGGAACCTGATGGAACTTATCGAAGCGCTTGCGGCCGTTAAGGATCCAGCCGACGAAGTGAAGATAGTATTAGTCACCAGCGAGAATAGGGACGGTCCGGAGAAGCTGCAGAAGCAGCTGGAATTTCTGCTCCGCGTAAAGCAAGCGGCTGCAGTCGCGGGCATCAAACTGGACGTCAAGTTCGACGGCACCATCCACGACCGCTCAATCGTCGCCAACTCCGGATGGCGAATCAATCTCGGGCGGGGGCTCGACATCTTCCAGTTCGTCGCGAACGACGCCTTTGACCTTGCGGTTAAGCTTCAGCAGTACCGTCAGGTCAAGGCCTTTGGCGTGACGTATATCCGAGAAGGTGAACGACATGGGGATGCCGCCGCCCCAAACGGCGTCGCATGATCGCCCGACCCAGCGAGATCCGTCTGCGCGATATTCGAGCGCATGAGGGAAGCCAAGCGCGTGCATGGGAAGAACTCGTCTACCAGCTGCGCCCGCCCGTGGGCGATAGCCACGTCGAGACACGCAAGACCCGCGCTCCGGACGCCGGTGTCGAGTGGTACGAGATCTACGACGACGGGCACCAGGAGGGCTTTCAGGCGAAGTTCCACGCCACCCTCGCGGACGCATTGAGCGGCATGCGTGACTCCGTCGAAGCGGTTTGCGCTAAACGCCCGAACCTTACGAAGTTGACCTTCGTGGTTCCCTACGACTTCACGGACTCGGGAACAGCGAGCAACACAACAGACCAAGATCGCTGGGACACGGCCGTAAAACGGTGGCGCAGCGACATCCCGGGCGCAGCACAGATCGAGTTCGCTACTATTCGAGCCGGAGACATCACAGCCAAGCTGACATTGAACGAGCACGCCGGCCGCCGCGAGTACTGGTTCGGTGGTCTAGAGCTTACTGACAAGTGGTTCGAAGACAGGTTCACGGAGTCGAAGCAGGTGGCCGGCGAGCGTTACACTCCCGAAGCCGACTCCCCGTCCTCCATAAACGACGTTATAGATGCAGCAGTGAGCGGTCCGGTGTTCCTTGCCGGTCTCCACGCAGACATCAAACACACTCTTGCTGCCTTACGGCAGGACACTGGTATGTGGGGCACCTCGACTGCATCTGCGAAGCAGTTGATTACCAAACTCGACGACGTCCGCGCAGCATACTTTGGTGCGACCGACAGCGGTGACGATGTCATTCCACATGACGCTCCAGATCTGGCGAGAATCGAAGCGCTTACGAGCAAACTTCTCGATCTCGCGTACCGCGAGCTGGGAAACTTGCCATGGTATGAGCACCGAAATCTTGATGCCGCGATCTCGGCTCTCCATGCCCTTCATTCTCTCGCTACAGGCGTCGCCGCTGCGGCCCTTACAAATCGAGCGTTTGCGCTGATCGGCCCAGCAGGACAAGGCAAAACACACGCCTTAATGCGTGCCGTTGAAGGGTGTCTGAAACGTGGTGTGCCTGCCCTCGCGATACTCGGCCAACGACTCAGCGACAAAAACTGGTGGCCAGCAGCTTCAGACACACTCGGCGGCATCGCCGCCGACAGCGACACGTTCCTCCAAGCGCTCGACTCTTTGGCTGAAGCTCGAAGTTGTCGCGCTCTCGTGGTGATCGACGCGATCAACGAGTCACAATCGCCTAAGAGATGGCGGGACGAACTCCCCGCCATGGTTGCGCAATTCAGCAAGTATCACCACCTTGCTTTGATCGTGTCCTTTAGAACGGACTACCGCGAAGTGATCGGTCCACCAGACTCCCTCCTCAAGGTCCAGCACCCAGGACTCACGGGAATGGAGGCGGAGGGACTCGCGGCATACTGCAATCTGTTCGGCATTCCAGTTCCGTCCCATGGCCTTTACGAGCCTGGCTTCAGTAGCCCGCTCTTCCTGCGCATGTACTGCCAGGTGATGGCAGCAGATCCTAAAGGAGTTGTTGACGCTCCCACACGCTCTAACCTCTTCGATCGCTACGCCGAGGTAGTCGGCAAGAAGGTAACGAGAAAGCTTGCATTGCCACCGACCAGCAGGGTCGTCGCGGATGCACTGACGCACATTTCTGATCGCCTTCTGCAAAACGGTGGTCGGCCCATTCCGCGTCATCAGATCGAGCAGGAGGTGGAGGGGTTCCTCCCGGGTCGGGCTTGGCCGAACACACTCTTCCAGCAGTTGGCGAGTGAAGGGCTAATAGAGCTCCGCCCCTCGTATGACGGGACAGAGTCCGTCGCGTTTCCATTTCAGGCCTACTCCGAGCACCTCCTCGCAAACCGGCTTTTGGTCGCAGTCGATGCAGAGTCGAGTTCTCGGATGCACCGGTTCCTACCTTTCATGCGGTCAGCATCGAGACGGCGAGTGCTGGCGACGCGCATCGCTGACGCTCCGTGGTCTTGGCGATCGCTGGCGGTGACGCTCCCCGAGAAGGAGGGCATCGAACTCGTCGACATTCTGTCGGCGAAGACAGACGATCTTCGACTGCAAGAAGCCCTACGTGAGAGCTTGACCGACCGCCACGCCGCAGCCTTCGGCACGCGCGCATTGGAACTGCTTCGTCAGCGTTTCCTCGAAGAACCGCACGACGCTGAGACCATTCTCGCGCTAGCTCCGCGTGATGGCCATCCCGGAAACGCTGACTGGCTCCACGCACAACTTGTCGATCTGAGCATGGCTGACAGAGACGCTAAATGGTCAATCGCGACCTTCCAGTTCGATCAGAGCTCCGAGGCGTTTCATCGACTGACTCGTTGGGCTGAGCGCCTCTCAGGCGCAGCAAACGAGGAGGAAGCCCGCCTTGCAGCGATAGCACTAATGTGGCTGCTCACGTCTCCCAACAGGTTTCTGCGCGATCGCGCATCGAAGACTTTGGTCACCCTTTTGGCTCGTCGGCTGAGACTCGCTGCATCCCTCATCGCGAAGGCGCGGCACGTCAACGACCCCTACGTTCAAGAGCGAGTTCTGACCTGCTCCTACGGCGCTGTTCTCGTTGGCGGAGACGGCGACCTGGACGCCGCTCGTTCGGTGCTCGAAGAAGTCACCTCGTGGGCCAAATCCGGCCTTCCAGTCGACGTCCTAGCGCGTGACGCTGTCCGAGGTATTGCCGCGTGGTACGCAGATCGAGGCTTGCAGGCCGACGAGTCCTTTTCGAATTTCGAACCGCCGTACGGAGCAACACCGCCTGATGAGCCTCCGACGCGTGAAGACCTCGAAGCCTCATACGGTCCAATCAAGGATTCCGCTGGCAACTACAAAGACTGGCGCGCGTCGTCGATCCTGCACTCGTGCCTCGATTGGTACGGAGACTTCAATAAGTACGTGGTGAAGAGCGACGTGGAGTTCTTCAGTTGGCACCCGCTATCTGGCCCGGCCCCAACCGCAAAAGACCGTAAGAACCCGCTCGATGTAGTTGATGTCAACTGGGCAGGGCGGTGGATCGCGAACCGTGCAATCTCCCTCGGCTGGACTACAGAGCGCTTCGAGGTATTTGAACGTAATCACAACCTTAGGCGTGGGCGAGAGGGACACAAGGCTGAGCGTTTTGGCAAGAAGTACCAGTGGATCGCCCACAGGGAGCTACTGGCCCGGCTTGCCGACAACTACCACCCTTCATACGAGACCTGGAGCGAAACCCAAAACCGATACGAAGGGCCTTGGGTCTGGTACGGACGCGACTTCGACCCGACTCTTCCACCGAGTGTCGTGGAGGGTGAGTCCCACGTCTGCCGCGTTGCTCGTGACGCAACCGCCATGTGGGCAACTCTCCGCGCCCCAGAAATGGACATCAATGCCAGGCCAGATGATTGGGTTGCGAAGACAGACGACCTGCCGACTGCCGAATCGATGTTCTGCTGCACCGACCCTGCCGGCCGACAGTGGGTCGCGATCCAACGCTACTCAACTTGGGACCGCGACAACGCACAGCGCACCGGGATGTCGAAGCGGGAACGGGATATCTTCTTCCTGCAGTTCTCGTGGTTGATTCCGCAGGGCCAGGGAACTCGAGTTTACGAATTCATCCAGAAAGAGGGCTTGTCCGGTCGGGGAATGCCGGAAGCAAAACGCATGCACCACCAATACCTCGGAGAAGCAGCGTCGGCACCCATCGTGTCGACCGCCGAAGTGGAACTGAGCGATTACGACATCCCGCGCGACCTGCGTGACATCGGCCTTCGGCCTCGGCCCGCGGTGGAGCAGTACTTGTGGGAAGGCAGCACACTCGACTGTTCCATCGACGAGTCTGTCGACTTCTACACTCCCACCCCGGAACTCCTCGGTTCTGCGCGTTGGGTAGGAGGCCGCGCTGAGTGGGCCTGTGGCGGAAAGGTAGTTGCACGAGCTATTGAGGTCCCCGACGGGGAAAACCACCAGGATGTGCTTCTGGTCGATGCGGACTGGCTCACCGACAGGCTCCGACAGCTCAACTCTGACTTGGTGATCGGCACGCTAAGCGAACGTCATGCCCTGCCGGTAGACGACGACAATCATCGGAACATGTCCTTCTCAGATGTTTGGTATGTAGCGCTCCTGACCTCCAACAATGCGATCCATACGCATGGTCCAGTTCTAAGTGTCCGGCGCCGAGCCGACGAAGACCAAGACGATTTCGCACCTGGAGCGGTCGCAGACGCGCCGTTCGATCCTGATTCGATCTAGCAAATCTGATGTTCGTTCTCGAAGCAGACGTTGATGATGCTCCCCGCCGGTGCGCTCGGCGTGATGAGCCAGGGTGAGCTTTACGATGAGCCAATCCAGGCCACGACCCGTCGAAGTGGATCGTTTCGTGCGCGTCATCGAGGAACTCGCGCAAACACGCCAGCTTATTGCGATCTCCTATGAATGCCGGGCTGGCCTCATCCATCCGGCAATTCGGCGTCGTGGCATGCGTAGTCGAGGTGACCCGCGTTGGCGGATCCACCGGTACCGTCGCACACGGGGTAACCGCAGCACAGCCACATCTCCGGCTGGCAATGTCGGTCCCCATCGGGCGCAGAGCCGCGAGGAATCGCCGGAGGGAGGCGTTCAAACTGGACTTCGCGGTGATGCCCTCGATGCCGCGCAAAACCTGAAACTCGCAGCCGCTGACCTCATCAAGGCCCAAAACGCACATAAAGCTGTCGCGCGAGGCATCACTGCCTGCGATCCGCAAGTTCATCACCTCTTGCTCCACCACCGCAGGTACGGCTGAATAACCCCATCAACCGGTTCAGTCAGGGGAGCAAGGTGCTGCCTGATCGTCTGGCAGTCAGAATCTGTAAGCGGCGTGAGCGCCCGCCGCAGCTTAATCGACCAGGCCCCGCCCATCGGTGCGAATGTCTGGAGATCACCGACGAGGTGCGCAAGCTCCGGTCCTGAGCCGAACGGTGTGATCTTCTCGATCGACAGGTCACAGCCCACCGGGTACTCGTGGTCCCCGAACCGGACCGGCTCATCAAGCTCGGCGACGGTTGTCGCGACGTGCGCTTCGGCGATGATGCGCCCGCGGTCTCTGCCGGGATTCCGATAGCAGCCTCGCGTAGTGTACAGAAACAGCGAATCACCCGGCCTGAGCGAACGCGCTTCAGTAGCGCGTTTGTGCGGGAACGCTGTGCGCCGCTCAGACAGAATCCAGCCCAGCGGTTCTCGGTCCGCGATGATCAGGAGATATCCGCTCATGCAGACACGTTATGTGATCTTCTGCTCGTGGCGGCTCAATCTGACGACTGTCGGAATTCACATTCATTTCTCGGTAGACCCCCGCACCATTGCGGAACCTTCGGTGCCGGCGTTTGTCAGTACCGCCCCGTAGAACATCAGCATGGAAACGCAGGGGGCGTTCGCTTCGTGAGGAGTTACTGTGACAGCCGCAACGGAGCCACCGCAGCGCTCACAAATAGCAACTGGACCGCCAACATCAGCGACGAGTTGTTGTGCCGGGAACTGGGCTCGGCGACATCGCGACCCGGCGCTTACCAAGTTCGCTGTAGCCCGGTTCCAGTTCTGCGATCTGCACGTATTCGGCCACTGTCAGCAAGTGCTCCGGGATCACAAGCCAGTCGACGACAGGGAGGGAGCCCGATGCAAGATTGCATTCAGCAGGCATCCCGGCATGGCCTCGATCGAAGTGTCGATTCTTCGCGACGGGGGGTTTCCTGCAGGCGAAACGGTGTGTTCGCGCGTGATTTCACACGCCGCGGACCTAGAACTTTTTGCCTCAGCCGCTAAGTTGACGACGATAACGTAAGGAGAAAACAGATGACCATGCGCGAAGAAGCCCGAATGCAGGCGTTTCCGCTTTTGAATGCGGTATTACAGGCAATTTCAGTCTGGTGACCTGACACTCACACGTGACGCGCTGGACAAAGCTGCCGAATCGTGTGGTCGTTGCTTTGACGAGCTCGGGCAGGTTCAGCAGAACCTTCTTCGAGCAGGCGCAGTACAAGGCTTCGGCAATCTCCCCTTGGACGCGCCGTCGCTCACCACTTCACCGATAGACAGCGCAAAATGGTTGACGTACTCGACCAAAAGATCGAGTTCGCCACAAGCGTCAAGACGGTCTTCACCGATGCCGCAGCGCTATTGAGCCG
>NZ_JAPEIQ010000025.1 GCF_026041215.1 Hoyosella sp. YIM 151337 | reverse complement strand
ACAACACCGCCCACCTCGGCATCAACAGCAACGTCACCACCGGCGCCCCCTACATGGTCGCCACCTACACACTGACCAACCTCCTCGGCTAGCCAGCCCGACCAAGGCTCACACAGCTCCAAACGGGTAATCTGCGACAGCGATACGAATGCAGGAAGGCGACGTGGACACTCCAGGCGGAAAGTACGGCGGCGAAACGGCTGCCCAGCGCAAAGCGCAGCGGCGGGCCCGGCTCATTAGCGCGGCGCTAGATATTGTCGCGGACGGTGGCGCGGCGCGGCTGACCGTGCGTGGGGTGTGCAGCACTGCCCGCCTGAACGATCGCTACTTCTACGAGAACTTCCGTGACTGTGACGAATTGCTGATCCGCGCCCTCGAACAGGAAATGAGCGCAGGTGTCGAACAGCTCGTCACCGCGGTCGGCGCTGCGGCGCCGGAACTGCGCGCAAAAGTCCGCGCCGCGGTAGAGGCGGCGTTTCGTTTCGTTTCCGACGACGAGCGCCGCGCGAAACTCCTCATCGCGGCCCAAACATCAGAGGCGTTGCGGCCCCGGCGTGACGAACTCATCCGGTCACTCGCGCAGATTATGTCGAGTGAGTCGCTCGTCTTGCTCGACGAGCATCGGCTGCCCCACGCTGATGCCGAGCTCGCGGCGCTTGCCCTGGTCAGTGGGGGGCTGGAAATCGCGACGATGTGGCTGCGCGGTGACCTGCCTGCCAGCGAGAAACACCTCGTCGACTTCATCGTTGCCCTCATTCTCACGACCGCGGAGATGTCGACGGCCCTTGAACGCGAACTCTCTGAATGAACCGAATTCCGTGGGTATCGCCCACGGCGATCCGGACGTGCTTACGCTTAGACGGTGGAGTCGCTCGCGGCCGAGATCAACCTGATGCTCATTGACGCCAAGTCAGGGCGTCCCGTCGTCGACAACGCCAGGTGCGACTTCGTCACGAGCGCCGCAGTGTTGCGCGACCTTGAAGCACAGCGCCGCATCGTCGTCGCAGCCAAAGGCCGTCTCGCGCGAAGCTGGACCGTCCGGGTCGCGAGTATGCGGCCCGTCGGTGACCCGGTCAACGATGCCGCGCTGCGCAACCTCGTCGGGCGCCCGCGAACGATCCGCGAAATCATGTACCGGTACGGGTACTTGTGGCGGCGGGCCGCCTGCAACCAGTTAAGTCACCTGGGCATTGTGCGTTACGAGCCGCGGAGGGTTAGCCGGCTCGCGTTCAGTGAACGCTGGCGAATTGTGGATCCCACCGCGTACGGGCAACTGCGCGCAGCCGTCGAACGTGCCGTGCTTGACGAACAGTCTCCGGACGATCGGATTACCGCCCTGGTCGCTCTGCTGCACCACGCGGGCGCCCTGACTCGCCTGTTCTCAGACAGCAAGAAGGAGGCGAAGCGCCGCGCTGCGGACTTTGCGCAGCGTGACTGGGCGAGTGACGCGCTGCGCAAGGCTCTCGATGCGCGGCGGCGCACGATGGTGATGCTCAACCCGCAAACGGTGTCAGGGGCGCATCGCGTACACGCCGGACAGTCCGGCGATCTCGTTCCAGAGTGAGGTGTCGTCGACAGATGCCGGGCGGCGAATCGCAGCGATCATGTGTTTCTGCTGTTCGCCGCTTGCGAGGCGCTTAGAGTAAACGCCGAGCGCACCCGACGAGAAGTCACGCACGAGTGTGCTGAAGATGTGGTCGACTACGTCATCGCTGAGACCGGCGATGCGGGCCTGCTCCAGTATCAAGTGGCCGTACACGACGAGGGTGAACAACTGCCCCACGGCGAGCATGAAATCCATGTCGCCGATCTGTTCCTGTGAAGGCGTTGCTTCTGTCAGCATCGACGTGAATGCCTCGATTTGCTCCGACAACACCGCGACATTCGGAATGTGGGCTGCTGACTTGTAGGCGGGCCGCCAGTCATGGAAGCGCACCTTACCCAGTCCGCGGGCCGGGCCTTGATGGAACAGGAAGTCATCGTTGCCCGGTGCCTGCTGCGCGGGCACGTCCGCAAGATCGGCGGGCGAGAACAAGTACGCGGGCATGAACTTGTTGATCAGCGCGAGGTTCACCGCGACAGTGCCCTCGAGTTTCGGCAAGCCGCGCACGTCACTGACCGCGATCGTCAAGTAGTTGTCCTTCTCGAAGCCTTTCGCGGCGACAATCTCCGCGAGCCCCGCCATCACGGTTTCCGCTTCCGAGGTGACTTTCATCTTGGTGATCGCGTTGTACAGCAGGTAGCGGCGGTCGTCCGCGTGTGCGGTGCGGAAGTAGTCGATCGCGCGGTCGGAGAACAAGCGCATACCGAGCAGGCGGGCGTACGAGTCGATGAACTGTGCTCGCACATGGGGCATGGACGTCACCGTCTTGCCGTACAGAACCCGGTTGCTCGCGTGTGTGATCGCCTCATAGAACGCGTGCGTGCACAACCCGATACCGCCGAAGCAGAGGTTGAACTTGCCGACGTTCACCGTGTTCATCGCAGCGGAGAACGCGTCGTCGCCGCGGTGCAGGATGTCGTCCTCGCTCACGGGATAATCGTTGAGGCGGAACTCCGCGACATACATCTGGGAAGCGACGACGTTCTTCAGCAACTCGAAACTCGGGTGTTCGGAGTCGGCGCGGAAGAACACGTACTCACCATCGCCGCCGGGATTGTCGATCCGGCCGAAGACAGACACGATGCGCGCGCAGTTGCCGTTGCCGATGTAGTACTTGCCGCCGTTCGCAACATACCCGTCCCCGGACGGGGTGAGCCGCATGCTCGTCGAGTAGACGTCAGCGCCGTGTTCTTTCTCCGACAAGCCGAATGCCGCGACCTCACCGGTCGCGAGTGCTTCCGCTGCTTTCTTCCGCGCGCTCGGATTTTGCGACTGCCACACGGGGCCGAGTCCGAGAACAGCAACCTGCCACGGGTACCAGTAGTTCAGCCCGTAGAAGCCCAAGACCTCCGACATGACAGCGTTGCGGCTCGTATCCCACCGGGCACCAGCCGCGGACCCTGGCTCACCCTCGGGTGTGAGGAACTTCGCAAACAGCTGCTTCTCCGCAACGAAGTCCAGAAACTCTTGATAGAAGACCTTCCGGTGAAAGTCCTCGGTGAGCTTCCGCAAGCCGCGCGTCTCGAACCATTCGATCGTCGCCCGCAGAAGTTCGCGTGTCTCCGCATCCAGGTGCGCAGGATCGTACTTATGGGGGTTGAACAGGAGAGACGTCGAATCCACGGGGTAACCTGCCTCCGTCGCGTGATATGGCGAAACGCCGCTGGCGGCTCGATCGTACGACCGCAACCTGACTAGTAACCGACATTTGGTGAACTCCGCGTCTACGCCACCGTAGGGAGCGGATTCTCACTGGTTCATGCCCAGCTGGGTGCAGCACACGACATCTTCCCGAAACACTCCGAAAAACTGCTCGCAGTGTGGGGCAGGGATCATCGAGGGCATGAACAGTAAAGCCTTCGGAGACGCGGCTGTCGCAGTGAAAGCTGGACAGTCCACCGCCGTTTGCTCGTACTGTGGCGTGGGATGCGGGGTCACCGTCACCACCGAAGCTGATCCGGCACGCAAAGGACTGACCATCACGAAGGTCGCTGGCGATAAGCAGCATCCCGCGAACTTCGGCCGGCTGTGTACCAAGGGGTCGACCCACGCGGACATGATGGCGGCCACCGGAAGGATGACATCCGCGTACCTTCGGCCATCTCGGGGCGAGGCGCTCGTTCCCACAGCACTTGACGCGGCTATCACTGAGGCTGCAGCCCGGCTGCGCGACCTGATCGACGCGCACGGGCCGGACGCTGTAGCGCTGTACGTGTCGGGACAGATGTCGCTGGAAGCCCAGTATCTCGCGAACAAACTGGCGAAAGGTTACCTGCGCACCCAGCACATCGAGTCCAACTCGCGGCTGTGCATGGCGAGCGCGGGCACCGGATACAAGCAGTCACTCGGCGCCGACGGGCCGCCCGGTTCCTACGATGACTTTGACCATGCGGATCTGTTCTTCGTCATCGGGTCGAACATGGCGGACTGCCACCCGATCCTGTATCTGCGCATGGCTGATCGCCTCAAGCGGGGAGCGAAGCTCATCGTCGCGGACCCCCGCAAAACCGCCACTGCGAAGAACGCCGACCTGTATCTGCAGCTCAAACCGGGGACCGACCTGGCGCTGCTGAACGGACTGCTGCACCTGCTCGTCGTCAGCGGGGATATCGACGAAGACTTTATTGCCGAACACACGCAAGGCTGGGACCCGATGCCGGAGTTCCTCGCCGAGTACACCCCGGAGCGCGTCGCGGAAATCACCGGGCTCCCGGAAGCCGACATTCGCACCGCCGCGTCCTGGATCGGTGCAGCCGGAAACTGGATGACGCTGTGGACGATGGGGCTCAACCAGTCGACCCACGGCACCTGGAACACCAACGCGATCTGCAACCTCCATCTTGCGACCGGTGCCATCTGCAAGACAGGCAGCGGGCCGTTCAGTCTCACAGGTCAGCCAAACGCCATGGGCGGGCGCGAGATGGGGTACATGGGCCCCGGCCTGCCCGGTCAGCGCGCAGTCCTCAGCCCCCCCGACCGCGCGTACGTCGAAGAGAAGTGGGGTCTCGAGCCTGGAACGATCCGGGCCGAGGCGGGCGCAGGCACGGTCGACATGTTCCAGCAGCTCGCCGACGGCACGATCAAAGCGGTGTGGGTGATCTGCACGAACCCAGTCGCGTCAATCGCTAACCGCAAGACAGTGATCGCCGGGCTGGAAAAAGCGGAACTCGTCATCGCGCAAGACGTGTACGCCGAGAACGCCACCAACTCCTACGCCGACATCCTGCTGCCCGCCGCGCTGTGGGTGGAAGCCGACGGGGTGATGGTGAACTCTGAGCGCAACCTCACTCTGGTTCAGAAGGCGATCGATCCGCCCGGCGACGCGCTGCCCGACTGGCAGCTCATCTGTCGCGTCGCCCAGGCGATGGGGTTCAGCGAGGGGTTCTGTTACTCATCGAGCGAAGAAATCTTCGATGAGATTCGAGAGTTCTGGAACCCCCAAACCGGCTACGACCTGCGTGGTGTTACCTACGCACGATTGCAAGACGGCACGGTGCAGTGGCCGTGCCCACCGGTCGGTGAACCTGGCGGTGCA
Source organism: Hoyosella sp. YIM 151337 (assembly GCF_026041215.1). Lineage (GTDB taxonomy): Bacteria > Actinomycetota > Actinomycetes > Mycobacteriales > Mycobacteriaceae > Hoyosella. The sequence continues at coordinate 22,176 of NZ_JAPEIQ010000025.1, read as the reverse complement.
GAAGCACGCCACCCGATCCGTTACCTCAACGACGGTGTGAGTCAGTCGCTGCACACCACACCGGACGGCCACCGGCCCGCCCTCGCGTTCCCCACCCCGTCGCGGAAAGCAAACTTTTTTGCGCGTCCACACATGGATCCCGCCGAAATGCCCGACGACGACTACCCGTGGATCCTCAACACGGGCCGGCTGCAGCACCAGTGGCACACCATGACGAAAACCGGCAAGGTCACCAAGCTGAACAAGCTCAACCCCGGGCCGTTCATCGAAATCCACCCTGACGACGCGCAGGCGCACGGGATCGCCGCAGGCGACAAGGTCGAGGCGACCTCACGGCGCGGTCGCGTGGTGCTGCCCGCCGTGCTCAGCGACCGGGTGCATCCGGGGACGTGTTTCGCGCCGTTCCACTGGAACGACGAGCACGGCGAATACGTCACCGTCAACGCGCTCACCAGCGACGCCGTCGATGAGGCGTCCATGCAGCCGGAACTTAAGTTCTGTGCGGTGAACCTGCGCCGGGTCAGTGCCGCGGGGCAAGACCAGCAGACAGACAGCCTGGTAGAGCCTCCCGCTGCGCCGGGCCGTCTCGACGAACTCGCAGGCGTCGCCGCCGTAGCGCCGCCGGTCCCCACAGCTGCGGAGAAAACCTATATCGCCGGATTCCTGACGGCACTCAGTTCCGCCCCTATCGCTGCAGGTACCGTTCCTGTCCTGCCCGCTGCCGCACCCGTGTCGGAGCCAGTGCGACTGTGGATCGACGGTCTGCTCGCCGGGACATACTCACGCGCGGCGACGCCCGGTGCCGTCGGGGAAGACTCTCGCACAGTGGCGGAGAGCGGCCCGAAACCCGTCACCATCCTGTGGGCGTCGCAAACGGGCAACGCCGAAGACTTTGCGTCCGTGTGCGCCACCGAACTGGAAAAGAACGGCGTGCCCGCCCACACTGTCAGCATGGACGAGTTCTCGTCCTCGGACCTCGACAATGTCGACCGGCTGTTAGTCATCACCAGCACCTTTGGTGATGGTGACCCCCCGGACAATGGCAGCAGCTTCTGGGATGAACTCCAGAGCGAGGACGCTCCGCGGCTCGACGGTCTCGAGTATGCCGTGCTCGCGATGGGAGACTCCAATTACGACAACTTCTGCGGACATGGCCGCAATATCGACACCCGGCTCGCGCAACTCGGCGCGGCGCCGATTCTGAACCGCGTTGATTGCGAACCGGAGTACCACGAACCCGCGACCCAGTGGCTGGACTCCGTTCTGGCGGCGCTGACGAGCACGGCCCCGCCAACGGCCGCTCCGGTGAAACCGGTTGCGCCGATGGCAGTTCCGGTAGCTGCCCAGCCTTTCACCCGGGAAAACCCGACCCCCGCGCCGCTCGTCACGAATACCCTCCTGAGCCGGTCCGGCTCGGAAAAAGAGGTACGCCAGTTCGGGTTCAGTCTCGCCGACACCGCGGTCGCGCTGAACGGCGCGCCATATCAGGCTGGCGATGCGCTCGGTGTTGTCAGCCGCAACAGTGATGCGCTGATTCAGGAGTGGCTTGACGTGACGGGCCTGACGGGTAACCACGCCGTCACCGTCGATGACCACGACATGCCGCTGCACGAGGCGTTGCGCCAGCATCTTGACATTAGCCGCGTGACCAATGACCTGCTCCGCTTCCTCACCGAACGAAACGGTGATCCAGTGCTCGCCAAGGTGACTCGGCCAGGCAACCGGGTCGAACTCGATCGGTTCCTGTGGGGCAAGCAGGCCGTCGATGTCATCCGTGAGTTCCCGGTCCGCGCCGACGTTATCGAATGGATGAGCGTGCTGAAGCGGCTGCAGCCCCGCCTGTATTCGATCTCATCGAGCCCGAAGGTCAGCCCCGACGAAGTCCAGTTGACTGTCTCCGTGGTGCGGTATGAAAACGAACGGGGAAGTGCGCGCGGTGGCGTGTGCTCGACATTTCTCGCCGACCGCTGCGGCGAAACCACCGTTCCGCTCTACCTGCAGCGGTCAGCGCACTTCCGGCCGCCGTCAGATCCAGACACACCGATGATCATGATCGGCCCAGGGACGGGTATCGCACCGTTCCGCGCGTTCCTGCAGGACCGTCGCGCGGACGGGCACACGGGAAAGAACTGGCTGTTCTTCGGTGAACAAAAGTCAGCGACTGATTTCTACTATCGCGACGAGTTGCAGGACATGTTCCGCGATGGGTTCCTTACCCGCCTCGATCTCGCGTTCTCGCGTGATCAGCGGCAGAAGATCTATGTTCAAGACCGCATGCTGGAACACGGCGCGGAGTTGTGGCGGTGGCTCAGCGAGGGCGCGCACCTTTATGTGTGCGGTGACGCGGCACGTATGGCGAAGGACGTCGATGACACGTTGCTGACCATCGCGCGCAGCCACGGCAACCTCTCCGAGGCTGATGCGCTCGCGTTCAAGAAGCGTCTCGCGACCGAAAAAAGGTACGTTCGGGACGTGTACTGACCTGATTTCTCATACACTGTTGCTTAGGGGATGTGCTCTCGGACACGGGGAATTCGCGTCTCACATCGCCAGAGGGTGGTCGGGCCATGGTCGGAGAAACTCTTGAACGAAGGAGAACCTGGGGCGACGTCGTGTTTGGCGTGCTTCTCGTCATCCTTGGAGTCATCGTTCTGGGCAATGCAGTTGTGGCAACAGTGGTTTCAGTCTATTTCCTCGGCTGGTTCGCGCTGCTGTCCGGAGTCGCGGTATTCGTCGGCGCGTTCTTTACGATCAAGTCGGGCGGGTTCTGGTCGGGTGCCCTGGGTGGCGCGATGCTCGCCGTTCTCGGTTTGTTCATCCTCCGCCACCCCGTGGTCGGTGCCGTGTCGCTCACGCTCCTCGCGGGTGCGCTGTTTTTGAGCAGTGGTGCCGCCCGGGTGTTCATCGGAGCGCAAATGCGCGGCTTTGGGTGGCCGCTCATCGTCAGCGGCATCATCTCCATCGCGCTCGGGCTTATCGTGCTGTTCAACCTCGCTGAGGCGTCATTCACGCTGCTCGGCATCCTGCTTGGTGTCCAGACGCTGCTTGAAGGGCTCACCTTGATGGTCTTCGGGCGAATCAGAGCAACCCAGCCAGCTGTGCCCGGTGAGAACCAGGTCCCGGCCGAAAAGTCCTAACGGGTTAGAGTTCGAACTCGCTGCGCCGCTCGACGGGAACCAGCTCGACGTACTCTGGGTTTTTCGTCAGGAACTTCCGGACCGCGGGGCAGTAGGGGAGCAGCCCAAGGCCGTCCGCCTTTGTAGTGTCGAGGGCTTCGCGGATTACCCGCATTGCGAGGCCGCGACCGCCGAACTTGTCCTGAATCTCGGTGTGGACGAATGCACGCAGGTCAGGACGGGGGCGGTACTCAGTGAAGCCCGCCATCTCGTCGCCGACCCAAATTTCGAAACGGGTTTGCTCCGTGTTGTGGCGGACTTCAGGCTGGATTTCACTCGTCATTGTCGATCCTTTCGGGCTAAAAGTGCGCGTACATTTCCCAGATGAGAATCTCAGACTCTTCTGATGCTGTCAGGGTTTGGCCGCCGCCGGCGGTGATTCGCACCGAATCTCCCTGTCGCAGTTCGCCAGTGCCCGCTAACGTTGCGGCACCCGCGGCGACGAAGACGTGGACGAACTTGCCGCGCGGCACCGTGATGCTGGCACCGGCGGCGATCCGCGCGGCGTAGAGGGCCGCGTACTTGTTGCTGATCCCGATTCCGGGGTCGTTGCGGTGCTTATGGAGGCCCGAGGCGACCACGAACAGTTCGCCGGACCTGATTTTCTCGGTGAAGTCGGCCTGACTGTAGCTGGGTGGGAGGCCGTTCGTATCGGGTGCCACCCACATTTGAATGACGTGTACGTCGTCACCATCGCGTGCGAGGCTGCGCTCCGCGTGCCGGATGCCGGTTCCGGCTGTCATGCGCTGCGCGGATCCGGCCGGGATCCGGATCGTGTTGCCTGCCGAGTCTTCATGCACCACTTCGCCACTCATCACCCAGGTGATGATTTCCATGTCCTTGTGCTGGTGCATGTCGAAGCTCTCGCCGGGTGACATGACGTCGTCGTTGTTGACGAGCAGTACGCCATGGCCATTGCGGTGCAGGTCGAAGTTGCCTGCGAACGGGAAGGAATGCTTGCTGACGAGCCACCCCAAGTTGACGGTGGTGCGCTCGTCAGCACGCTGGATCGTGACCTCCATGGTTCACCGGCCGTGGTGTGGGCGAAGGCCGTCGGCGGGGATCTGCCCGAACGCCCCGGACTGGAAGTCCTCGATCGCCTCGATGATCTCCTGCTTCGTGTTCATGACGAATGGGCCGTACTGGAAGAGTGGCTCGCGGATCGGCTTTCCTCCTAGCAGAAGCACTTCCAGTGCAGGACGATGGCTTTCCTGCGCATTGGCTGCTGTGACGGTAATACGGTCACCGCGGCCGAGTACCGCGAGTTGTCCTTGCTTGATAGGCCGGCTTTCGGCGCCCACTGTGCCGCTGCCGGAAAGGACGTACACCAGCGCGTTGAAGCCCGGGTTCCACGGGGTTGACAGCTGGGCGCCGGGCTGGATTGTGGCGTGTGCGAACGTAATTGGCGTAAAGGTTGATCCAGGCCCGCCGTGGCCATCGATCTCACCCGCGATGACGCGCACCAGTGTGCCGCCGTCGTGCGAGGACAGCAGTGTGACTTGCTCACCTTCGAGGTTCTGGTATCTCGGCTTCAGGAACTTGTCTTTGCGGGGGAGGTTGACCCATAGCTGGACGCCGTGGAAGGTGCCGCCGGATTCGACGAGTTCCGCTGGCGGCGTTTCGATGTGCAGGATGCCGGAGCCAGCGGTCATCCACTGGGTGGCGCCGTTCTCGATGAGGCCACCGCCGCCGTGGGAGTCTTGGTGCTGGAAGCGTCCGTCGATCATGTACGTGACCGTCTCGAATCCGCGGTGCGGGTGCCAGTCGGTGCCGCGCGGCTCGCCGGGGGCATACTCGACCTCGCCCATCTGATCCATGTGGATGAACGGGTCGAGATCGGTGGGGTGTACCCCGGCGAACGCGCGGGTGACCGGGAAGCCTTCTCCCTCGTAGCCGCGGGGACCTGTGGTGACCGACTTGACGGTGCGCTCAGTGTCGGCGGCGTGTGGCTCGGTGATGCGGGGCAGGGTCAAGGTGTCGGCGGTAACGGCAGGCATCGGGTGCTCCTCTCGTGGCTCTCACCCTACCTCAACTAGTTGAAGATTCAACATATTCCCGCAGTGTCCTACGCGCCGATATCTCGCCGATCCCAGGCACCAACGCCCACACCTGCGAGCGCCACTGCCGCCGCGATCAGGACGAAAACCGGTCCCGCTGTGAACGGCTCAGCCGGCATCAGCGGCACCCAGCCGAATGGCGATAATCGTCCCGCCCACTCGGGCAGTCCCAGCAATTCACCGAACGAACTCACGATGATCGCGTAGGCGACGATGATCCATGCGAGCGCGCTGAACCGTGGAGCGGCACCGATCAGCGCCATAGCGATCGCCGCCACCAGCCACACCGCGGGAACATGGACGAGCCCGGCGAGGAGCAGCTTCGGAAAGAGCGAGGGTTCGCCGGCGCTCAGCGCCGCGGTCACACCCAACCCGCCCCCAGCGAGCACCATCAGCACTGCGCCCGCCCCCAGCGTCACCGACAGATGGCTCAGCGCCCACCGCTGCCGTGAGACACCGGTCGCAAGGATCTGCTCACTCATCCCGGACGTTTCGTCGGTTCGCAAGCGGCGCATCGACAGGACCGAGAACGCGGCCACGGCTATTGCAAGCATCATCACGATCATGGAGAGGAACGACTCGATGATCACAGCGCCACCGACCGCGCCGATCCACTCCTCGATGGTGCTGAGGCCGCTGACGAAATCCTCCAGTTCGCCCGCGAGTGAACCGTAGAAGAGGCCAAACGCGGTGAGACCGAACGCCCACCACAGAATTGGCCAACACTGCATGCGCCACACAAAACCCGCTGGGGTGGTTAGCACCCCGCGAGCGCGCGGACGCCCGGGCTTCGGCCGGCGTAGACCCGCCGCCACGTCCCGGCGAGTGCTGAGCCAGAAGGCGGCACCTACGAGCGCCACTGTTACGGCGACGGAGAGGAGCAGCGGCCACCACCGGTCGTCAACGTACATGCGAGTCTGCTGTGCCCATCCGATCGGCGACAGCCACGACAGTGCGTTCCCGCCGACCTGGCTCATGTCACCCGCCGCGCGCAGCAGATATGCGACCGCGAACACCGCGCCGGCAAGACCTGAGGCAGCCCGCGCGCTCTCCGCGATCTGCGACGTCACGGCCGCGACCGCGGCAAACACGATGCCAATCGATGCGAGGGCGAGGCCGAACAGCAGCGAGCCTGCCCAGGTGACGCTCTCGATTCCCAGCGCGCCGAGCCCCGCCCCGATAACAAGACCGATCGCGAGGTTCGCGCCAACAGTGACGAGGACCGCGGCGCTCAGCACCGCGTGCCGTCCCACCACGGTCGAACGGAGCAGCTCCGCGGTCCCCGATTCCTCCTCGGCACGCGTGTGGCGCACCACCATGAGGATGCTCATGATGGCAAGGAAGACTGCTGTCCAGCTGAGGAATTCGAGTCCAATCATCGCACCGAAGGTGTAATGGTCAAGCCCGTAGCCGGGGCCCGTCATGGCACGTGTGCCTGGGTTGCCGATCAGCGCCGCGCGAAGCTGCTGCTCTTCGAAGCTGGCGTACACGCCGGGGAGAGTCGCGGCGAAACCCACCACGAATGCAGTCAGCGACGCGATCCAGACCGGCAACCGTATCCGGTCACGCCGGAGCATGAACCGGATGAGCTGACCTGTACCGGTGAAGGCGCCGCCCGCGGTGTCACGCTGTCGCGCTAACGCAACTGTGCTCATGAGGAAACTCCGGCCGGTTCGATCGTGTCGGCGTAATGGCGGAGGAGGAGCTGCTCAAGCGTTGGCGGGTGCGCCTGCAGTGACCGCAAACCCAGATCAGTCAGGTAGCGAATCGTCTCTTGCAGCTGGTTCCGGTCGACCTCGAACTCGATCCGGCCGTCGACAGCATGCAGATCGTGAACACCCGGCAGCATCGCAATATCGGTAGCGGGAAGTTCCGTGCGAGCGACCACCGTGGTGCGGGTGAGGTGACGCATGTCGGTGAGCGTGCCTGTCTCAACCACACGGCCTTCGCGGATGATCGACATGTGGTCCGCGAGAACTTCGACCTGCGCGAGAATGTGGCTGGACAACAGAACCGTGCGCCCGGCGTCACGGACCTCGCGAATGAGATCCTGAAAAACGGCCTCCATCAACGGGTCAAGGCCACTCGTGGGTTCGTCGAGCAGAAGAAGTTCAGCATCGCTGGACAGGGCCGACACCAGCGCCACCTTCTGCCGATTGCCCTTCGAATAGGTGCGTGCCTTCTTCGTCGGGTCAAGACCAAACCGCTGGCACAGTTCGTCACTCCGTTTGCGGTCAGTGTCGCCGCGGAAGCGCGCGAGCACGTCGATGATTTCACCGCCGGTGAGGTTAGGCCACAGCGTGACGTCGCCAGGCACGTACGCGAGGCGACGGTGCAGCGCGACTGCGTCACGCCACGGATCAAGCCCGAGCACGCGGGCAGAGCCACTGTCAGCGCGCAGCAGACCAAGCAGAATGCGCAGTGTCGTGGACTTTCCGGCACCGTTCGGTCCGAGAAAGCCGTGGACCTCACCTGTGCGAACCTCGAGGTCGAGCGCATCGAGCGCACGCACAGTTCCGAATGTTTTGGTCAGGCCAGCAAGGGCTATCGCTGCGGTCATATCGTGAACGTACGGGGCGCATCAGTCACGCTAAAGGGACCTAAGTCCCCGCTGGCGCGGCGGAGTGCCTCAAAGCTGCAGGGGCCCGTGCGGGGGCCAAAGCCTCTGTCCGCTGCGCGCCGCAACAGCGCACGCTAGAGGCATGGAATGTCTCAGCGCTGACGCCTCAGCTTCACGGTGGCCGATATCCGTGCAGCTCGACACGATCGCCGCGATGCTCAACTTCGAAATCCATCACCACCCCGTGTACCAGGGGATGGAAGTTCAATACTTTGACGACGACAAGCACGGTACCGGGGTGCTCGTGCTGATGAACCGCACCGATACCCGCAAGGTTGACGTGTACCAGCAGGAAGGGCTGACCATTGACCGCAGCGGATACGGAATCGCTGCGGGCCTCGGTGACTGGCACGTCACTGCGATCGAACCGGCCGTCCTGGAGATTACAGAAACGGGCGTGCACGCTGATGTCGCACTGTACGACGCAGCAGGGCGGCGCATCGAGATCCAGGTCGACGACCGGAATGGAAGACGCCGCCGCCGCGCGGAATTCCTCGCCCCCGTGGGTTCCGCGATCGAGCACCCCACCGCGCTGATGCTGGTGTGGATGCGGCAGTTCGATCTCGTTCGCCGCACCCGATTTCGGCCGACCGTCCGTATCGACGGAGAAGCTGTCACACTGGGCAACCTCCCCGGATCACGCCTGCACCGGCGGCACCTGATCAAGTATGCCGCCGACTTGTGGATCGTGGACGTCAATCCCGCCGCAGTCAATGAGCGCCGCGCCCAGGGTCCGGGAGCAGCGCGGGCCGAGCTGCACGTCACGCCCGAACCGCCGCCGCCGGCGGCACCCTCGCCCGGTGCCGGGCGATGGTCGCTCTCGATTGGAGACCGTGCTGATGTCGTTGCTGGGGAGTGGTCATGCACTACCGCTGAGGGCACGGCAGTTTCCCTCGTCTTCACCGTGACGCAGGGCTGGCGGCCCCGCAGACTTCCACCCCTCATGCGCGTCGTGACGACGCTGCTGCCGGTATTCCGGCGGTGGCCGACGACGTACAGGTGGGAAGCACACTTGAACAATGGACACGAGATTGAAGCCCGCTGGCGGCGTACGAGCGGCGGAGACAACACGTACGCGAAGCTCACCAGCTGACTCCAAACACTCAAGCCAGCAAGTACGCTGGCGCGCATGCGCTCGCCGATTCCCGATTACCTGCAAGAAGTCCTCGAAGATTGCCGGCTCGCTGACGGCGGTGCTGTCGCCGACTACATTCCCGACCTTGCCCGGGCGAATCCCGATCGCATCGCGATCGCGCTCACCACACCGGACGGTGTCAGTTACTGCGCTGGCGACGCTGATGTAGCGTTCTCGATTCAGTCCATTTCGAAACCCTTCGCGTACGGCATCGCGTTGCTGGACAGTGGTTTCGACACGGTCTTGGGGAAGATCGGAGTTGAGCCCTCAGGCGAGGCGTTCAACGAGATTTCCCTGGAAGTAGGAACTGGCCGCCCGCGCAACCCGATGATCAACGCGGGGGCGATCGCCACCCATTCCCTCATGCAGGGCAGCAACGCCGACGAACGGGCGGAACGGTTCCGGGAACGCATGAGCCTCGCCGCCAACCGGGAACTCAGTTTCGACGAGTCGGTGTTCACGTCCGAACTCGACACCGCATACCGCAACCTTGCCATCGGCTACATGCTGCGCACCCACGGCATTCTCGAGAGCGACCCCGACGATGTGGTGCGCGGCTACATTCGGCAGTGCGCGCTGAGTGTAACGACACGGGACCTCTCCATGATGGCTGCGACACTCGCGAACGGCGGTGTCCAGCCGGTCACGGGCCGCCGTCTCTCCGGTGATCGGGCTGTGCGCCAAGTACTGAGCGTGATGATGACATGCGGCATGTACGACGCTGCGGGCGACTGGATGACGGCAGTCGGCATCCCCGCGAAATCGGGTGTCGCGGGCGGCATTATCGGTGTGCTGCCGGGGCAGGTTGGCATTGCGGTGTTTTCGCCGCGCCTCGACGCGCACGGTAACTCCACGCGCGGAGTGAAGCTATTCGAACGCTTGACTGACGACATGGGCCTGCATCTGATGGAGGTGCCACCGGTCGGCAGGTCGGTGCTGCGCGGGCACACGATGCATGGCGATGCGCACCTCTTTGGGCTGCAGGGATCGATCCGTTTCGCGGGGGCGGAAGCGGTAGTGCGTCAGGTCGCCGATGCTGATATCTCCGGCGACGATGTCATCTTCGACGTCTCACGCGTGCATGGCGTCAGCGACGTCGCACGCCGCATGTTCCTCGAAGCGGTGCGACGGCTGACCCTCGACGACGGGAAGCGGGTTACCCTCGTCGACCCCGACGGTATAGTGCACAACCCGGACGCGGGGGACGGAGTGCGGCCAGAGGTGATTGCGGAGCTCGCCGGCTTCCGGCCCCGGAGTTAGCTTTCGGGCAGCGCGGGCGCGTGCGACCAGTCGTACTCCACCCGGGTGCGGAGCACCACGTCCTGGGCGGAGCGGCGGCGGGCATCGACTGCCGCCCACATCAGGCCCGCGGGGAACAGCACGCACAACACTGCTCGTGCGAACGCGATCGGCCAGCGCCGCACACGGCCGTGAGGCAGAACAATCCGGAGACCCATCACGACCTTCCCAACAGTGCGCCCGGTGATCGCGGCACACAGGGTGAGGTAGGCGACAGCGATTCCGATCGCGGTGCCGGTTGACAGAACAGGGTCGGGGTTCGGCATCGCAAATCCTGTGGGTGCGAACAACAGGAGCGCGAACGCCCATCCCGCGTACATCGCCCACATCATGATGATCACCACGCCGAGGTCAAGGAGCGCGGAAAGCGTGCGTGTGACAAGCCCCGCGGGACGGTGCGGCCCGAACTGGTTCACGACCGGTCCTCGTCGGCGATCGCATGCTGAGGCGGCTGGCGTGCCTCCCGTCCAAGCAGCCGTCCGATAAACCCGGCAACCGCGTCGTCGGCGCGCACGCCCTGGCTCCGGACTTCCCACACCGCACCTGACGAGAGCGAACCGGTCGACTCTCGTATCAATCCGGGCAGGTCGATCTCGCTGAGCACCCGATCAACAATGGGCTCGAGGTCGACTCCCGCGATAATCGCGCCGAGGTCAAGGCGATCGACGATCCGGTTCAGGTCGGCGCGCGCGACGATTGCGTCGACGTCGATGCCCGTGGCGATACGGTCAAGGTCGATGTGGTCACTAATAAGGGCGGTCAGGTCAGCCTCGTCGAAGACGGCCGCAATAGCTTCGCGAACTATCAGGCGCAGCACCGCCCGGGCCGTTCCCGTGAGCACACCCAGTGCTCGAGAAATAAGAATCATTTCGATCTCCCGCACTCGCCCGAATTTCCGCACGCAGGTGACAGCAATTCAGCGCACGCGCCATTTTCTTATCGCACTAGTGTGGCACAGCCTCGCCGCTCCGATGTGGTTAACGACATGTCGGCACTGCCGGCTAGATGGGGGGCACCGGTCGGCGCCGCATAACGATTTGATGGCGGAATGCGTCGTCGGTGTAGCGCAAGAATCTACTTCCGCAGACTTGCCGACGAACTGTAAGTAATACTTGCACCAGCCCTGCGCCCTGTAGAGATCTGTTACCGGTTCTGTGTAGTCCGAGCCGCCTCTGAAAGGACCTGAACATGGAAACATTCTGGGATTTTTTCCGTCTCATTGTCGTCAGCTTTGTGTTTATCGCATATCTGATTATGTTGTTCTCGATAATTACGGACCTGATACGGGACCGTGAAACATCGGGCTGGGTGAAAGCGATCTGGGCGCTGTTCCTCATTTTTCTGCCGTTCCTCACGGCACTCGCTTACCTCATTTTCCGTGGGGACGGCATGAACCGTCGTTCGCATGAAGTCGCGACCCAGTTGCAGCAAGCCCAGGACGCGTACATCAAGGGTGTGGCGGGCACTTCACCCGCTCAGCAGATAGCCGACGCAAAGGTCCTGCTGGACGCGGGAACCATCACCGACGAGGAGTTCCAGCGTCTGAAGACGCGCGCGCTGGCGTGAGGCCCCGGAGTTAACCACGCGGGCGCCGATGCCCCCATTCGGGGGTACCGGCGCCCGCTGTCTGTTTGGACACTGTCGGGAGAGGTGACATCAGCTGTCTGATGATGCGTAGGAGGACTGTTCGCATGGAAGCCGAGACCGCCATTCGTGGCCGCACTGCTGAAGACGTGCGGGTTCAGGAGTTATTAGACCGCTACGACACCCCTGACGCGTGCGCCGCGCAATTGCTGTGTGACGGTCATCCCGCGGATGCGGTTGCGTTCACGGTGATCGAAGCGGATCTCAGTTCCACCGACCTCACCTTCGGTTACCTGCGCGAGCAGTCCACCCGTTTCGCGGCCGCCCTGGCTGAACTCGGCGTCGAACCGGGTGACCATGTCGCCACACTGATGGGGAAGTCCGCTGACCTCGTTGTTGCACTGCTGGGCATTTGGCGTCGCGGCGCGGTGCACGTACCGCTGTTTACCGCGTTCGCGCCACCGGCGATCGGGTTCCGGCTTCAGGCAAGCGGAGCGAAGGTAGTGGTTGCTGATGCCGACCAGGTTGCCAAACTCGCTCCGGGCGAGGACATTCCGGCCGACGTGCCGTGGCAGGTCGTCGTCGCTGGTGCCGACACGTCAACGGAGCTGAGCTTCAGCAAGCTGCTCGCGTCACACGATGCGGACAATCCGCGGGGCGCGCCAGTCGCTGTGGGTGCGGACGGTGGTCTCGTGCAGCTCTTCACGTCAGGCACCACCGGGACTCCGAAGGGTGTACCGGTTCCGGTGCGGGCGCTCGCGTCCTTCCACGCATACCTCGAATTCGGCCTCGACGTGCGTGATGACGATGTTTTCTGGAACGCGGCCGACCCAGGGTGGGCATACGGGCTGTATTACGCGCTGTTAGCACCGATGGCCGCAGGAGTGCGCAGCCTGCTGCTGCACGCCGGGTTCTCAGCACCGCTTACCTGGCAGGTGATGGAGAAGTTCGGCGTCACCAATTTTGCAGCCGCACCCACCGTGTACCGCAGCCTCCGCGCTGACACAACGCCCGTGCCAGAGTCGGTGTCGCTGCGTCGCGCCTCGTCGGCGGGGGAGCCGCTGACCCCTGACGTCATCGCGTGGTCTGAGCAGACGCTCGGTGCCGTTGTGCGCGACCAGTACGGGCAAACCGAGCACGGAATGTTCATCGTCAACGCGTGGGCGGACGGCCTGCGGGAAGACGTGCCAGCTGGTTCGATGGGCAAACCGCTGCCCGGCTGGTCGTGTGCGGTGCTTGAGGACGCTTCTGATCAGGTGGCCGGACCTGGTGTGCCGGGGCGCGTCGCGATCGACACCCACCACAGCCCATTGCTGTGGTTCAGCGGTTACGTCGATGCGCCAGAGAAGACGGCGCAGCGCTTCACCTCAGACGGCCGCTGGTATGTGACGGGAGATGCCGGGCAAACCGATGAGAACGGGTTCTTTTTCTTCTCCGCCCGCGATGATGACGTGATCATCATGGCTGGCTACCGCATCGGGCCGTTCGACGTCGAAAGCGTGCTGGTGATGCATGATGACGTGGTTGAAGCCGCTGTGGTCGGCATGCCCGATGAACTCCGCGGCGAAGTGCTCGAAGCGTTCGTTGTGCTGCGCGACGGTACCGAGGCGACGGCGGAGCTAGAAAAGGAACTGCAGCAACTCGTCAAGCGGAAGTTCGCGGCGCACGCCTACCCGCGGACCGTGCACTTCGTCCCGAACCTGCCGAAGACCCCGAGCGGGAAGGTGCAGCGCTTCATCCTGCGCCAGCGCTAAGCCCTCGACTCTTCCGAACCTTGTGAAGCGAGTGGCGTCAACAGTGCGGTGAACAGCGCTGTCAGCTCATGGCGCGGGGGGCGCGGATCAGCGAGGCTCCATTCATGGGCCACGTTGTTCACGGCACCAACGAAGGCCTGCCCGGCCAGCGTGTAGCCGCCGGGCGGCTGGTAACTGTCACCGAGCCGGGCCCGGAATGCAGACTCGAGGAGTTTGCCCCATGCCAAACGCTGCTGCCGCCGCCGCGTTTCGAGGTCGGCGCTGACGCCCACTACCTCGACGAATGCCAGCTGCGCGCGGCGCGGGTCGGCCGCGACCGCTTCGACATAGGCCGCCATCACTTCGGCGATGGTGTCCTGCACTGACGCATCTCCCGCTTGATCGATTGCTTGCAGCACGGCCGAGCGCGCGTCGTCCTGGATGCGCGTGTACGCCGCAGTGAGCAAGTCTTCTCGTGACTCGAACTCCTCGTAAAACTGGCGCCGTGACAGCTTCGCGTGGCTGCACACGTCGGCAAGCGTCGATGCGCGGTACGTGCGAGAGCCGAAGACGGCGATCGCGGACTCGATAAAACGCAGCCGCCGCTCCGCCCGGCGGTCGGCAACCGCCCGGCCGCCATAGCGGCGGCCGGCTGGAGGTGGCGTGCTTTCACGCTGAGCCTGCATGCGTCTATTTGTACCCGCGATGCGGGCCCTTATCGGTGAATGTCGTGTACGCGCCGCCGGACGATAGCCACTTTGAGCCTATTCCGTCTCACAACTACCACCGTGCAACACAGACACAGAATCAACCATTGACAAAATGTGAGACGCAACGGTATCACTTATACATCTTTGCATCGAGTGGGATCAGCCACAGCTCGTTCCCGCATGCGTGGCTCATCACACCATCGCGGGCCACCTCAGTGAGCGCTCGCCGAACGCAGCGAGCGCCTCGCGCTAACTGGCTGATTCCAACGAGGTACGTGATGTCTCAAACTCTTCGCCGCGCAACCGGGGCACTCTTGACGCTCATACTGGCGGTCCTGCTGCACCCCACTGTGGCCGCGGCTGAACCGCCGCCGCCACCGGACTCCTTCTACGACCGGCCTGCGGGGCTTTCCGCATACAGCCCTGGTGACGTCATCCGCAGCCGCCCGGTCGACGTGCGTGCCCTGCAACTGTTTCCGGTGAACGTCGCCGCCTGGCATGTGATGTACCGGACTACCGACGCCGACGGTAATCCCGACGCAGCCGTCACCACGATCATGGTGCCGCGCGGCGGCAGCGAGCCACGACCGCTGCTTTCCTACCAGGCCGCGACGGACTCGACGCTGCGCGTGTGTGGGCCGTCCTACTCGCTGGTTCACGGGGCGCCAATCGACTTCACTAACCCTGTCGGCCCGGTCACCCTCACCCTCCCCGCCGCAGAGCTGGCGCTCGCCGCGGCCGGCCTCGCCGAAGGCTGGGCGGTCGCAATGCCCGACCACGGTTCGCTCGCGGACCGATTCCTCACTCCGCATCAGCCCGGCTACGCCGTCCTCGACGGCATCCGCGCCGTCACAAACTTCGAGCCCGCGGGACTTCAGGGTCCCAGCACTCCGACCGCGCTGTGGGGGTACTCCGGTGGCGCTATCGCGTCGAGCTGGGCTATCGAGGAGCACCCGTCGTACGCTCCCGAGCTCAACATTCAGGGCGCCGCGTTCGGTGCCCCGGAACGCGACCTGGAAGCGTCACTCAAGTCAGCGAACCGCGCGCTGCTCGGCGGACTTATCCCGATCGCGCTCGCGGCGATAGGGAAGGACTCGCCCGAGTTCGCCACCGAGCTCGATCAGTACCTCACCCCGCAGGGCCGAAACATCGTGGCGCAGGCGCGGAATCACTGCGCGAGTCAGAACGTGCTGAACAACCTCTGGTTTGACTACGAACAGCACCTGAACACACCCGTCGAAGAGGTTCTCGCCAACCCAGTGATTCGCCGGGAGATCGACGCGCGCGGTGTTACCGGCAGGGCACCAACCGTCCCCACCTACGTACACAACGGGATCAGCGAGGAAGTCGCCCCCATCGTGGGCACGGACAGGCTTGTCAACAGCTACTGCGCGGGCGGCACGCCGGTCACCTACCGGCGTGAGGCAATACCTCATGACCCGCCGCCGCAGCTCATCACCACGCACGGCGTCATCGCGGTCAGCGGAAGCCCTGGCGCTTTCCACTGGCTCAAGCAGCGCCTCACACCTGGTGCCCCGGCGCCGGCCTCGGGTTGCGATATCCAGGACGTGCCGAGCACGCTCGTCGAGCCCGGCGTCGCGGAAACAGTGATCCCGTCCTTCGTCGAGACCTTCTTCGCGATGGTGTCCGGCCAGCCGATCTGAGTCTCTTACGTATGCTCGGCCGGATAAGGCTGCCGCATGCTGCGGTCCGGATCGGCAACAATGCGGCGGCCGAGCTGTGGGAACGCCCGCTGCGCGCAATCGGGGCGTTCACACACCTTGCATCCCGGCCCAATGGGCACCGGCTCGGGAGCTTCCAGGCGAAGGCCCTGTGAATACACCAGCCGGTGCGCATGCGTGATGTCACACCCCAGGCCAATCGCGAAGGTGCGCTCAGGTGTGCCGTAGGCCCGGTGATGTTCAGTTGTCGTGCGGGCGATCCATAGGTAGGTTCGCCCGTCCGGCATCTGCGCGACCTGCGTGAGTATCCGGCCGGGGCTCGCAAACGCGTCATGAACAACCCAGAGCGGGCAGCTGCCACCTACCCGTGAAAAGTGAAAAGCCGTGGCGGACTGGCGTTTAGAGATGTTCCCGGCGCGATCGATGCGGACGAAGAAGAAGGGCACCCCCCGGTTCGCCGGGCGCTGCAACGTCGAAAGCCGATGGCACACCGTCTCGAAGCCCACTTCGAATTTCAGCGACAGGAGCTCGATGTCGTAGCGCAGCTCTTCCGCGGCCCGGAGAAACTGTGTGTAGGGCAGCAGGAGTGCGCCAGCGAAGTAGTGCGCGAGACCGATTCGTGCGAGCTGGCGGGCGCTGTCGCTGAGCGCGGGCGCGCTCGCGACGTGCCGCTCGATGGTGCTGCCCTGCGTCAGAAAAGCAAGCTGTGTCGCAAGCTGGAAGGCGCGCTGCCCAGGGGAC
This sequence comes from Hoyosella sp. YIM 151337, assembly GCF_026041215.1. Classification (GTDB taxonomy): domain Bacteria; phylum Actinomycetota; class Actinomycetes; order Mycobacteriales; family Mycobacteriaceae; genus Hoyosella. The sequence continues at coordinate 5,439 of NZ_JAPEIQ010000025.1, read as the reverse complement.
AGCAGCCGCGACAGAGTGATCAGCTGCGAGTCGGCATCGTAAATTCGCTTGGGCCCAGGCTTGTCGGGCGGGTCGTTGCGCAACCGCACCAGCACACCATGTTTCGACGCGAGCATCTGCGTCAGCTGCTGATCCAGCGATCCGACGTGCAGGTAGTGGCTATGAAACATGTCCTCCGCCGCCGCATCGAGATCGGGAATGTGGTTGCGGTGGTCGTAGAAGAAGTCCCGCACTTCCTCAAACGGCATCGGCTGGCTGGTGCCGGTTTCCGCCGTCAGCGGCGCGGAATATTGTGCTCCATACTGCTCGAGCTGTTCCGTCGCGGCCGCGAGCTTCCGGTGCAGTGACACGAGCACCCGCCCAATTTCTGGGCTTCGCGCAACGAGATCATCGATGACAGACACCGGTGGCACTGTGGACGTCGTGTCAGTCAGTACGTCGTGGAGGTCGGCGGCCAGCCGCGCATCCTCGTCCGCGGCGAAAAACTGGGCGTCTAGCTCAAACGTTGAATTGAGTTTCAGCAGCACCGGTACCGTCAATGGCCGCTGGTCGTTCTCGAGCTGGTTGACGTAACTCGCCGACAGATCGAGAACGCGCGCGAGCGCCAGCTGCGTCAGCCCCCGTTCTTCACGCAGACGGCGCAACCGTGCGCCACCATAGATTTTGTGCGCCCCGCTCATCGTCCAAGCCTATCGAAGCGCTATCGCAAGGTTCGCAACTCGGCGCGACTCACGCCGCAAAACTACGCATATTCAGTGCCTTTACGGGCACGACCAGCATGCATACTCTGCAAACATCGCTGTTGTTGTTGTGACGCCCCCTACCGGAGGACCTTGTGAAATCGCATCTCGTGCGCACCCGTCGTTCCGCAGAGAACTTTCCGCGTGAGGAACACCTCGCGTGGAAGATCGCGGAGGTCGCCACCGATCCCGTCGATGTTCCTGCAGAGACGGAAGACATGGTGATCAATCGGATCATCGACAACGCAGCGGTCGCGGCCGCATCGCTGACACGGCGGCCGGTGGCGAACGCACGGGCGCAGGCACTCGCGCATCCCTACGACCCGGGCGCAACGGTGTTCGGTGTGCGCGGCACGTACTCCCCGGAATGGGCCGCGTGGGCGAACGGCACCGCGGTGCGGGAACTCGACTTCCACGACACGTTTCTCGCGGCGGACTACTCGCACCCCGGCGACAACATCCCCCCGATCCTCGCCGTCGCTCAGCACGCCCGCCGCTCCGGCAAAGACCTGATTCGCGGCCTCGCCACGGGATACGAAATCCAGATCGACCTCGTGCGCGCCATCTGCCTGCACGAACACAAAATCGACCACGTCGCGCATCTCGGGCCGTCCGCCGCCGCGGGAATTGGAACGCTGCTCGGGCTCGACACAGAGACGATTTACCAGGCGATCGGACAGGCCCTGCACACCACCACGGCAACCCGCCAGTCACGCAAAGGCGAAATCTCGAGCTGGAAAGCGTATGCGCCCGCGTTCGCCGGGAAGATGGCCGTTGAAGCCGTCGACCGGGCGATGCGCGGTGAAGGTGCCCCGTCACCCATCTGGGAAGGCGAAGACGGTGTGATCGCGTGGCTCCTCGGTGGGCCAAACACTGAATACCAGGTGCCACTGCCCGGACCTGGGGAAGCCAAACGCGCAATCCTCGACAGCTATACCAAAGAACATTCCGCGGAGTACCAAAGCCAGGCTGTGATCGACCTCGCCCGCACGATGCGCGACAAGATCGGTGACATTTCGCAGATCGCGTCCATCGTCCTGCACACCAGCCACCACACGCACTACGTCATCGGAACCGGCTCAAACGATCCCCAGAAGTTCGATCCAACGGCCAGCCGCGAGACTCTCGACCACTCGGTGATGTACATCTTCGCAGTCGCATTGCAGGACGGGATGTGGCACCACGAACACTCCTACGCACCGGAACGCGCGCAGCGGCCCGACACCATCGAACTGTGGCGGAAGATCAGCACCGCTGAAGACCCGGAGTGGACGCGGCGCTACCACTCGTCTGACCCCAGCGAGAGAGCATTCGGCGCGCGTGCGGTAATCACGTTGCGCAGCGGCGAGGTCATCGAAGACGAACTCGCGGTCGCTGATGCGCACCCGCTGGGCGCCCGTCCGTTCGCACGCGAACACTACATTCACAAGTTCCGCACCCTCGCGGACGGCGTGATCGACTGTGCGGAGCAAGATCGGTTCCTCGACGCTGTGCAGCGTGCCCCCGAACTCGGCGCCGGTGATCTCGGGCAGCTGAACTTCACCGTGTCCCCTGAAGTGCTCGATCGCGCACCGAAGTCACCGAAGGGCCTGTTCTGATGGCGGCTGGGATCATCGCGGCGGAAGCGCTGCCTGCCGACAAGCGCCGTGCGTTCCGGGCCGGCCTGAACTCAGGCACCATTCAGCGCCTGCCGGGCGCGTTCAATCCGCTGACTGCGAAGCTGGTTCAGGAAATCGGTTTCGAAGGGGTCTATGTTTCGGGGGCCGTGCTGGCAGCGGACCTCGGCCTGCCCGACATCGGATTGACCACGCTCACCGAGGTGTCTGAGCGCGGCCAGCAGATCGCCCGCGTCACTGATCTGCCGGTGCTCCTCGACGCGGACACCGGCTTCGGCGAACCGATGAGCGCCGCGCGCACTGTGACGGTGCTCGAAGACGCCGGCATCGCGGGGTGTCACTTCGAGGATCAGGTGAATCCCAAGCGGTGCGGCCACCTCGACGGCAAAGCCGTCGTCTCCACCGGTGAGATGGTTCGCCGGATCCGTGCCGCCGTAGCGGCCCGGCGCGACCCGGACTTTGTGATCTGCGCCCGCACCGATGCGCGTGCCCTCGAAGGTCTCGACGCCGCCGTTGACCGTGCCAAAGCCTATGCCGACGCTGGTGCGGACCTCATCTTCACCGAAGCGCTGCAAGACGAATCGGAGTTTGCGACTTTTCGTGCCGCGGTTGACACGCCACTGCTCGCCAACATGACCGAATTCGGGAAGTCCGAACTCATTTCGGCAGGCGCGCTGCAAGAAATCGGCTACAACGCGGTGATCTACCCTGTGACAACGCTGCGCCTCGCGATGTTCGCGGTCGAGCAAGGCCTGCGCGAAATCGCTGAGACCGGAACACAATCCGCGCTGCTCGGCCAGATGCAGCACCGGTCGCGGCTCTACGATCTGATCGGCTACGAGCGCTACAACGAATTCGACACGTCGATCTTCAACTTCAGCATCGCAGCTCATAACGGGAGTGCACGATGATCCATAAAGGGCTTGCGGGCGTGGTCGTCGATACCACCGCCATTTCCAAAGTGGTTCCAGAAACAAATTCACTGACCTACCGCGGCTACGCCGTGCAGGATCTCGCCGCCAATTGCAGCTTCGAAGAGGTCGCTTACCTGCTGTGGCATGACGATCTGCCAGCGCCGGAGCAACTCGCGGCGTTCCAGCAGCGGGAGCGCGCGCAACGGCTAGCTGGGCGTTCTTTGCTCAGTCTGGTGACCAAGCTGCCCGATACCTGCCACCCCATGGACGTCGTCCGCACCGCGATCAGCTATCTCGGTGCGGAAGACCCAGGGGAGGAGGATAATTCGGCTGCGGCGAACCGCGCTAAAGCGCTGCGCATGATGGCGGTGCTGCCCACGATTGTCGCTGCGGACTTCCGGCGCCGTCACGGCGACGAACCGATCGCGCCGCGCGACGATCTCGGCTTCGCCGCGAACTTCCTCAACATGTGCTTCGGTGACGTGCCCGGCGCGGAGATCGTCAAGGCGTTCGAAGTGTCGCTGATTCTCTACGCGGAACACAGCTTCAACGCGTCCACCTTCGCCGCCCGCGTAGTCACCTCCACACTGTCGGACATCTACAGCGCCGTCACCGCAGCGATCGGGGCGCTGAAAGGACGCCTGCACGGCGGCGCCAACGAGGCTGTCATGCGCGACATGCTTGACATCGGTGAACCGGAACGGGCAAGGGAGTGGCTGCGCGCAAAGCTCGCTGACAATGCGAAAGTCATGGGGTTCGGGCACCGCGTCTACAAGCAGGGGGATTCGCGGGTACCGACCATGAAAGACGCGTTCCTGAACGTCGCTGCGGCGACTGATGGTGCGAAATGGCTGGGCATCTACGAGGAACTCGAAGACGAGATGAACCAGGCCACCGGGATCAAACCGAATCTGGATTTCCCGACTGGCCCCGCCTATTACCTGATGGGCTTCGACATCGACATGTTCACGCCCATCTTCGTGATGAGCCGGATCGTCGGATGGACCGCACACATCATCGAACAGGGCGAGGCGAACGCACTGATCCGGCCGCTCAGCGAATATGTGGGTGTGCCACAGCGGGAGATCGCGCGGGCGTCATAGCCGCGGTGATCGCTGGCAGGCGGCTGTTGAGCGGAAAGTAACATAGCGGGTCTCGTGATCTGGAATACTTGCCAGCGCAGAAGGCCGACCCGTCCCGGAGCGGACGGCGCAAGGTTAGGGATTCGCATGAATATGCTGCGCAACGGTGCGCGAGGCATAGTGGTGACAGCGACGTGTGCAGCGTCGGTCCTCGCGATGTCATACGCCAGTCTCGCCCAGAAAACTGACGGTCCCGTCCGCTTCAGCGCGGTGGGCAACGATCAATGTGAAGTCACCTTCACCATTGAAAATGACACGAATAGCCGGTTCTACACGATCGACTATCTCATCGACGACGAACAACCCACCGGCCCCGATTTCGGCACCGGGCCCACGGGCCGGCGGGTGCTCAACTCGGCAGCCCAGGAACCGCTCGGGCCGCCCGGATACGTGCGAAACCGTCCGACCGAAGTTTCGACCGTCACCGTCGACCTGCGCGAGGTCGAAGACCGGCCCAACGTGGGAGCGGACTCGTATCTCATCCGGTACCGGATGATCCTCGGGCCTAGTGCCCAGGATCGCGGTCCGGGCACCTTCTACGAGACCACGGTGACGGGGTGCGCGGACCCGGAGCCGCCGACTGGCAGCATCCGGATTGATCTTGGCTCGCTGATTGGCAGTCTGCAGTGGGGTAGCAGTTCTTAGCGAGCGTCGTCATTACCGCAACCCATTAGCACTGGCTGATTGATCGGCACCCCTGTCCTTCCGGTTTGCGTTGCCTCTGATGCGGCGTGGAAGCCGGTCAGCAATCGACCCGAGACGGTCGATTGCTCCCTCAAGCGGGCCGAGGAGACCCACACCCTCGCGCAGCACCGGTTCGATGTCTGCTAGCACAGGCAGGGCGGTGTCGATGTGTTCTTCGAGCTTGCCGAGGACCGGGATGCCGGTGTCGATGTGTCCTTCGAGTTTGTTGAGGACGGGGAGGGCGGTGTCGATGTGGGTTTCGAGCTTGCCGAGGACGGGGAGGGCGGTGTCGATGTGTCCTTCAAGTTTGTTGAGGACCGGGATGCCGGTGTCGATGTGTCCT
>NZ_JAPEIQ010000024.1 GCF_026041215.1 Hoyosella sp. YIM 151337 | reverse complement strand
AACCAACCGAGGGGGTCAATTTTCAGTTGCCGAAAAGGGGTCAAGATTCAGCCGCCGTTGACAGCGGCGTGTGCCCCTCCCGGTCAGTACGTGCTGTAGCCGAGCGTTTCGGCGGCTCGTTCAATCAGTGACCACACCAGCGGATGAGACAGAGGCCTCGAAAAATCAGGTGCAGACGGTATCGCTGCTGCGGCCCGGTCGTACAGCACCGGCATGGATTCACCTGTCATCGTGGACGGCGCCCACAGCCCATCGAGGTCGTCCCACTGTTGGTGAATGGCACGAGACCAAGCCCGGCAGGTCGGCCGCGGGGCCGCCGTGAGCGCGTATGCGGCGTTGTTTCTGACTGCCCAGCTCTGCGTGAGATCAAGTAACTTCAGCGGCCGGACCGGCGTCCACGAAGTCAGGTAGGGCGCACCGGTCATGGTGTTGACCCTGCGGGTGGTCTGAAACACCTCCGCGACCGCGGTGCGCACACTGCATGCGGTGTACATGATGCCGAAACCAGGGTGGATTCCGCGTTGCGGCGGGTGCGGGTCATAGCGCGAGGTCACTACTGGACCGAATTCGCGAAACATGTTCCACGGCAGGACATGGGCTCCGCGGGTTCGGTGGATTCTCCACACTGGGTCGGCGTACTCGATGATGTCACCGTCGTTGCGGACTAGCGGCGTATGCGGTTCGCGAGGAACCTTCGGTTTTACCACCGATTCAAGTCTTCAATCATGCTGACGATGACGCTCGGGTCGCGGCCAGCAGCAAGCCACTGCGCTGGCGTGTGGCCATCGATAAATTCGTGCGGGCTGGTCATCATCGCGGCGATATCGAGGGGGTGCGCATCATCCGGGATCGCCGCAACGATCTCAGCCAGCCCTGGAAGTAAGGCGTTCCCAGCGAACTGCCAACTTGGAATGCGGAGCCGTGAACCCACTTTGAACGACCACAGGGCATCCTCGTGGATGCGGCGTGAAATCCCCGACGGGTCGACCCCTAGCTGCTGCGCTGCCTGCGTCCGGCTCAGGGAACTGGCAACGAGATCCTTAACAGAGCTGGCGACGGCGACGGCGTGCCGATGCTGTTCGTGTACGGGATCCCATTGCGCGAGCACCTCATTGGTGCCCTCACCAGCATGCTGGGTGAGATATTCCAGTTCGTGAGCGGAGAGCGGCGCGGAGCCGGGATGCTGAAGCGATCGCAGTGCTGCGTCGAGCTCGCCCGCCAAGTCTTGCTCCGTCAAACCCACGTTGTACCGGTCAAGCACATCCTTAATTGCCGACATCGGATCGCACCTCCAACTAACTTCTACGCACAGTATCGCACACAAGTGCGCTATGGTGCGAGAGCATGTGCGAAGGTAGCGTCGACGCACGAGAACCGCACCACGAGATAAAGTCGCTGGGTACGGTTGTGCGTATCCCGGAAGCTTGCCGAGGCCCGCTGGTCGAGGTAGGTCCAGAACAGTAGAACGAGGGTCTGTCCGTTCTAGTGTGGGACTGAGGATGGTCATCGCGCTGCAGGGTGGGTGGTTTCATAGTGATGACGCCGTGGATGCAGAGCGGCGAAATCGAACATCGCGCACTCGCCCTGGACCGCATATGAAGGTGCGTGCTTGCTGGTATTCGCGGATGCCGTGCGCGGGATATCGATTCAACACGCACAAAGAGACTGCCTGGAAAACGCACCTCTGCTGCCCAGAAAACCTGCAGGCCAGCTGGTGAAAAGCATCTCCCCCGCTTCTATTCAAGGCTCTTGAGTCTGAGAATTGATGATAATGCGGATTTATCATCAATTCCCGTGCACTGGTTAATCTTTCACGGTGACGACTGATTACTCCAGTGCTAATACGTCACGTGACGGATAAGGCTCTGCTGGGTCGGTCGATTGTCAGAGTCGAAAGCTACAGTCAGGCAAGATAATCCCCTACTGCCAGAGAGGGTGCCGGGCCTGCTCGTGACTACACTCGACCGGCCGCCAGCAGGCGGCGCAGCGCCTGATGTCCTGTCGGATGAAGCGACCTTCCGTGCTGAATACGGGGCGCGCATGCGGCAGGCGCTGCGTGCCCCAAACACCCACCGCGCCTACAACTCCGACCGCATGCACTTCGAGACCTGGTGCGAAGAACGAGGAATAACCGCGCTGCCCGCCGGAGAGCAAACCCTGATCGGCTACCTTCTGTATTGGGGCGATCCGGCCGTAACTCGTCACTGCGACGACGTGCTGTTGAGCCCAGTAACACTCGCCCGCCGAATCTCGGGCCTGAAAGCCTGGCACGCTGCGACCATGCAACCCTGGCCCCAATACCGCAGCGGTGAAGACAATCTCATCGCCTACACGCTCGACTACATCGCCCGCGCACAGAAGGCCACGCCAGTGCGTGCACGAGCACTCTCCCTCAAAAAACTCGACGCCGCCGCGCGCGCGTTACCCGCCACTCCCCTGGGCCGGCGCAACAAAGCCATCCTGCTCACGGGGTTCTACGGCGCGTTCCGCCGCTCCGAACTCATCAGCATTGATCTTGCCGACGTGACCTTCGATGACGACCACGACGACGGGATGATCCTTCACCTCCGCGCATCCAAGACGGACCAGAAGGGCTGCGGCAGGTATATTCCCATTAACTACCAAGCCAGTGACACGTGCCCCGTCATGGCGGTGAAACAGTGGCTGCAAATACGCGGCCAGCGGCCGGGACCCTTGTTTACGAATATCGGTGGAAGCCGGAACGGTAACCGTGCTGCCCGCCTCTCCCCCGCTACCATCACTCACATTGTCAAAAACGCAGTCCACGCGATCGGTGAAGACACCAGCACTTATAGCGCCCACTCGCTGCGCTCAGGATTCGTTACCACCGCGGCGATGAAGGGCGTCCCTGTCAGACTCATCCGTCAGCAGACCGGCCACGCGTCCTACGAAATGCTCGACCGCTACATCCATACCACCGCCAACCTCACCGACAACGCCACTCGCTACCTGCGGTAATCGTTAACCCAAGAGGCACATGCACGGGCATCAACCTGGTACTGCGCCCGTCGGCTGTGTGACCAATGTGCCGTGTCGAAGCACGCCCTGGAAACGCTCTCGTCAACCCGCCATGTCACCGACCGCAATTATCGTCAGAGACAAGGCACTGCTAGAGCGATGGAAAAGCACATGTAGTACGCCCTTTTGCGGCCAGCTGACAGACATTAGCTAAGCCAGCTGTTTTGGCCATATGCCGTCGCTGGATACGTTTGAGCAAGACGCCCTGCCACGGGCTGGCGTACGTCGCTAGCAATCCACCGATAATTGGGTCGGTACAGGGTAATAGGTACTTCGTCTAGGTAGGGGTTCTGTCGCGGCGCAAAAAAGGAAATGCGTCATACTTTCCCAAAGGACGTAGGCGAGACGATTAAAACGGTGCGTCACCGGTGCGTACAACGAGCCTGGAGAAGGGCGTAGAAAAGGTCTATAACGCGCCGCGTGAATGGTCGTGGGAACGACCAGGCACAAAGACGTAGTAACGCAAAAGGTCATAGTGGGTAGCAGGCGTTAAACAAGGCGGTGTAACTGAGTCGGTGCAGGGGCGGAACAACGGGCCTAGTAAGACCATACGTATACCCATGCGAGTGGGATTAGCAAGGACCATTTGATGCGCCCACGGCGAAGATGTACACCGGGGCCGGACATGCCCCTAAAACGGGTCACCTGGCGATACCATCCTACGACCGCTACTGCCGCAGATTTCAAATACCTTGCAGGACAGCATCAGAACCGTGTCACACGACGATATCTAAACCCGCGAGCAGTAGCCTCCAAGGTATGACCACACAGCCCTTGCGCAGTGTCCTTGTAGCGAACCAGAAAGGTGGCGTTGGGAAGACCTCCATCGTCACTTCGGTGGCGAGTATGGTGGCTGCGACTGGACGCCGCGTCCTTATTGTCGATGCTGATCAGCAGGCCAACGCCACTGTCTCCGACCTGGGCGTGGAAGGTGATGGTGGGGGAGCGCTGAGTATGGCGCTGCAATACGCCCATCCGTTGACGCCGCTGAAGGATGTGCGGCCTAATCTGGATCTGATTGCGGGTGGGACCGCGCTCGCGCTTGTTGGTGCTGCGGCGAACACGGCGGCGCATTCGGGTATCGATATGCGCGCCAACCTCCTTCAGGTGATGTCGGCTCTGCAGGAGCGAGAGAGCTATGACCTGGTGCTGGTTGACTCGGGTCCGGGGGATGCGCCGTTGCTGGATGCGCTGCTGGGCAGCTGTACGTATCTGGTGGTGCCCACTAAGGATGATGATGCCAGTCTGTCTGGTGTGGAGTTGCTGGCCCGTCGCTATTTGCGGGCGCGGCGGGACGGTGCGGCGATCGAGCTGCTCGGTGTGGTGCTGTTTGATGTGAATCCGCGGGCGACGGTGCGCAACAGGGACGCGATGAGCCAGATTGAGGATCTTCTGGAGGGAAGTAATGCGGAGCCGTTCCAGACGATGATCCGCTCGGATCGTGCTGCTGCGGTGGATCTGCGGACCAGGCATCTGACGCCGTCGGAGCTGGTTGCTGCCGCCGAGGAGCATCAGCGCACCCGGATTCAGCAGTTGCGCACGAAGATTGCGGGGGAGCGGCGCATGTGGTCTCGTGATCCGTCTGGTTTGGCGTCTGATTATCAGTTGCTGACTCGGGAGATCTTGCAGCGGATCGCGGAGCGGGAAACCGCTGCGGTTCCGGGTGGTGTGTCATGAGCAGCACTAAACGGCGTGGCGCGTTTGATCCGAATGCGCTTGGCGGGGATATTGATTCGCTGCTGCCGCAGAGTCCGCCGCGGCCGACACCGATACGGCCCGTGCAGCCCGGCCCGGCACCGGATGATCCTGCACCGACGGGCGTGAGTGCACCACCGGTACCGGCGGTCCGGTCGGCACGGTCTGCGCCGCCGGAAGCGGTGGTGGCGCCTGAGGTGTATCAGACACTGCGGAAGCTGACCATGCGGGAACGCCAGGAAAAACCGGACCGGGCACGCTCCTACGGTCAGGTTGTCCTCGACGCGGTCGAGGCCCACGCAGAGGATCTCGCCTCGCACTGGCGGGAAACCACAGCGGCCCCGGCTGCGAGCCGGTTGTTCCGGCGGGTTGACCCGTCCCAGCCGCGGCGGCGCCGGCACGCGAGTTCTCCGGCGCGGATACCGCTGGCCGGGATCATCCCCGAAGACCTCCGCCAACTCGACACCCTCGCGGCCGAGTGGGGAGCGGGCAGCCGCAGCGCACTCGTGGAAGAAGCCCTGCGCCGCTACCTCAAAATCAGCCACAAATAGCTGGTTATGCGCGTCGAGGAAATTCCGGATGAGACGCTCGGGTCTGCCAGTGAGATGCTGAGTGATGTTGTGGACAGGACACTGGACCGTCTTGCTGCCCGGGTAACAGGTAATCCCACACCGGGCAGCGAAGAGTGGTATGCGCAATGGCGCCACCGCAATACGGAGGATGGATTACGTAGCCGCAGAAGGCATCTCCTGGCGAGGATTGCCATCGCAAAACTCGCTGGGGTGAATTCGTCAGCGGATCTCGCCCAAGCGAGAGCCTGCGGCATACCGGAGCAAGCGATCAGTGCCGCTTGTGGCCGCACACACTGCGCTTCAGGCAAGCGTTCACAAGCTTCCCAGACCCGGCCGAAGACTAACTCTCAGCAACTCGCCATCTGGTAGCAGAATGAATCCCCGGGTGAACTTCAATTGCCGTCGCTGCCTCACAGTAGTGCGGGAGAAATTCGCGCTAACCGGCCTTGGCCTGAAGAGCGGGGTTTAGAACAGCCAGGGCATCTCGTCGTGCCCGAAGTCGTGGAAGTCGCCGAACTTCCCGGCATAGAACGCGAGTCCGGTGCCGTCGCGCCACTGGAGGTCGATGATCGAGCCGTAGAAGACACGGTGGTCTCCGATGTCGTGTGCGCTGTGCACGACGCAGTCGAAAATCGCGAGCGCGTCTTTGATGACAGGCAGTCCAGAGGGGCTAGTTACGAAGGGCATGCCCTCGAAGCGTGCACCGCCGCGGGTAGCGAATCGGCGAGCTATCGCTTCTTGGCGGGAGCTGAGAACAGAGACACTGAAGGCACCTGCATGCTCAACTGCATCCGTGGTGCGGCTGCCATGCGTGAGTGAGATCAGCAAGATCGGCGGGTCGAGGCTGATCGATCCGAGCGAGCTGATCGTCATTCCGCACGGTTCACCGGTGCCGTCGTCAGCGCTGACTACGGCTACGCCGGTGGTGAATCGGCCCATGCTGCTGCGCAAGTCCATCGGTGTGGGTGCAGCGAATTGTGGGTTTGCCATGATGGCCTACTTGCTGTGGTAGCGGACTTCGAAGGTAACGACGCCTTCGTCGGAGCGCCAGGGTCCGTGGGGCATCCCTGGTGGGCGGCAGGCATACTCACCTGCCCTGAAGGTCTTTCCGAGGGTGAGATCGACGAACGAACCCTCCAGGATGTAGACCTCTTCCCAGAAGTCGTGTTTCTGGACGCCCATGGGGGTGGAGTCTGCGCCTGGTTCGTAGCGCAGGATCCGGGTGGCGACGCCACTTTCGGGGTCCTTCGAAAGGATGCGTTCGGTGATCTTTGGGTCGTCACCGGGGCAAACGGTGTACTCGATGTCTGTGACGGGGAAGAATTCGTATTCAGGTTTAGCCATTAGTAATCCTTTCGGGTGTTGTTAGGTTCAGACGGTTTCGGGCTTGTACGAGTTGAGGAAGTCTTCGACGTCCTGTAGCGGGCCTTCGTAGCCGAAGTTTCGGTAGCTGTATGCGCCTTTGACGACGAATGGGGCTCCGGCATAGAACATTTCGTACTGCTGATGGCGTCCGGCGAACTCAGAGCCGATGATGTCCCAGGCGAGCTTGAAGAGTTTGACTCGCTCTTCAGACGCAACACCGGGCGATTGAACATAGCGCGCGATATCAGTTGAGGTGAGCGGGCTTTGCAGATCTTTGACACTGGCCGGTAGCTGCAATACGCCACCACCGACGAGGTCGCGGAGTATCGCGATGACACGGGGGTAAATCTCCGACTGCAAACCCATAGAGCCGTAAAGGGCCCGCTTACCTGGCAACCATTGTCCGGCGCTGTCGGGTTCCGCCATGTATTCCGCAGCGAGCACGGCGGATTCGACGCCGGCGACGAGCGCGGCGAGTTCACCAAGTTTTTCCTGAACGCTGGGGATCTTGTCGACCCCGTTGACCTGGGTTACGCGACGGGCCACTCCTGCGATGAACTTGAGCTTGGTAGCGAAGCGGATTTGCGCCTGCCAGTTACCCAGGACGTGACCACCAGTGTCGAAGAACTGGCGGCGAACCCCGTCGGTGTCTCGGTTGACGAACACCCGCTCCCACGGGATGAGGACGTCATCAAAGACCACGAGGGCGTCTGGCTCGTCGTATCGCGTGGTAAGCGGGTAGTCGAACGAGCTGGTCGCTGCTGGGGCGTACGGACGTCGGCAGTACAGTTTTACTCCCTCGGCTGCAGGCTTGACCACGAAGGAGATCGCGAAGTCACGGTCGTCGGGGCCGAGTGGCTTGATGCAGGACACGAAGATTTCGTCGGCGATCGCTCCGCCCGTGGCGAGCATCTGTGAGCCGCGCACGATGATGCCTTCGTCCGTTTCACGGACCACGCCGACTTGCAGGTAGTCGCCTTCCCAGCCGGACGCGGTCGTCGCACGGGACACCTGGGGCGGGATGATGGCGTATGACACGTACAGGTCTTCCCGCAGGATTCGCTGGTGGAAGTTGACCATGTTGGCAGAGAAGTCACGCTCGCCCCCGGCGAATACCTCGGGGTGCGCGGCAAACGATGCGAGGAACGTGCCGACATGGTCGGGGCTGCGGCCCACCCAGCCGTGCGTATGCCGGGCCCATTTTTCGATCGCTTCACGCCGCTCGCGCAGCTCGTCGAGTGAGCGCGGGATGCTAAACACCTTGTTTGCGGTCTCCCCTGTTTCTGGAGCGGTGTATTGCATACAGTTCGCCGGGTCCGCGGCGATGTCGTAAAGTTCGGCGATCGTTTTGATCACCGGCGCGAAGGCGGGGTGGGTGCTGACGTTGTCGACTTTCTCGCCGTCGATGAGTACTACCCGCCCGTCATTCAGGGCCTCTGTGTAATCGGATCCGGTGCGCATGTCATTCTCCTTCGGTGATGTATGAGTGGCTGATGGTGCGGCCGTCAGGGAGTGCGATCTCGAGATCCCAGCGGCGCCCTGGGGTGAACTTGCCGTTAAGTAGTGGCAGAGTTCCGGCGAACAGGATGAAATCCTCACCGTCGTCTCCGACGCGGGCCTCGCGGAGCTGCAGCAGATCTTGTGGGCTGCGCAGTCCGGCGAGTGTGCCGTCCTGGTAGAGCGTGCCGTCGACCCAGCTGCGTGCCCGGCACGCATCCCAATCAAAGGTGTTCCAATCTTCGATATTTATGATTGCGCGGCCGAGTGGTTTGGGACAGGCACGCTTCGAATCGCCGATGTCGATCGTTTCGAGCTGACGGTCGGTGTGGTCAGATCCCACACCCAGATAGAAGCTTCCGCCGGCGCGGATGATCACCGGCTCGACTTCGCCCGAGGTGTTCGGCTCGCCGATCGGTACATGTGAAGCGGTGGTCACTGATTGGGCGGAGACGGGGTAAAACATCGGCACCTGATCCGGTGGAGCGACGCCGATCGCGGCTAGTTCATCGATGTGATGCTGCACGGCTGCTTCGTCTCGCCCGGTGTAGCCAGCGATCAGCGCGTGTGCGTCGTGCAGCTTGACCGGGCCGTCGAGAGTCACTACTCCCAGACTGAGTGTACTGATGGTTGTTTGTGTCATGCGGGGACCTTTCGTGCATTGAGAATGGTGCTGTCAGGGAAGCTGTCTTCGAGTACCGGAAGTTCGGCGTGTGAGCGGTCGATGAGTGAGGGGTCGATTTCGGTGATCAGGACGGATTCCTCGGGGCCGGCTTCGGCGACCACGTTGCCGCTGGGGTCGAGGACCCGGCTGTTCCCGGCGAGTTCGACCCGGCCGTGGGTACCTGAGGCGTTACAAGCGATGACGAAAACCTGGTTATTGAGAGCGTGGGCGGATGTCAGCAAACGCCACTGCTCACGCCGCGCTGCGGGCCACGCCGCGGGGACGATCACGAGTTCTGCTCCGGCGTTGACGAGCTCGGGCCATAGATCTGGCGAGCGAAGGTCAGCGCGCATTGTGGCTGCAACTTCACCCATGGGCCTTGCTGCGGTGTGGAGCGGAAGTCCTGAGTCGAGGATCCGGGCTTCGAGTGTGTTGAAGCCGAATGAGTGGGTTTTGCTATAGAAATGGACGATCTGCCCGCGTGGATCTATCAGCACCGCTGTGTTGCGCAGCGTGCCATGGCCGGTATCTTCGATGATGCTGCCCGCGTGGATATAAGCTTCGCGGGCAGAAGCAATCCTTCTTAGCGTCTGGATCGTGGGGCCGTCGAATGTTTCTGCGGCGCTGCGGTACTGGCCGAAATGATGAAATCCGACTGTCCACAGTTCGGGCAGGACAATAAGGTCGGCGTGCGAATCCATCTCGCTAAGCGTTGTGCGGACACGCTCGACTCGATGTGCCGGGGTTTCGGTGTCCGGGCTGGATAGCTGGACTAGTGCGATCTTCATCGCGGTTCTCCGTGAGGTCAGATTTGCTGCTGGGTCATGGACCGCAGTGTGGTGGTCAAGTGCTGACGCACAGCCTCGGCTGCGCGCTGCGGGTCTTGCGTGCGGATCGCTTCCGCGATAGCGCGATGCTCAACGAGGACCTGCTGTTTGCGTGCTTTGTCACCGAGGATGATGCGCACACCCATGCGCATCTGCCGATCACGCAGCGAGCTGTAGAAGTCAGTCATCAGCGGGTTCCCGGCGGCACGGATGATAGTGGTGTGAAATTCAAGATCGAGAGCGATGAAATCGACTGGGTCGATATCTTGTTCCTGTTCCTCGAGCAGATGAAACAGCTTCTCCGGCACCATTCCAGGATCGGGTGTCACTTGGCTGACCGACCATTCCTCCACCACCTGCCGTGCCTGCATCACGGCCCGGACATCGCTGTCCGTCAGCGCCGGGATGTATGCACCTTTGTAGGGGATACGGCGAACGAACCCTTCCGCTTCGAGTCGCATCAGGGCTTCACGAACTGGGGTGCGTGAGAACCCTGATGACGCGGCTACCTGGGCTTCGGAAAGGAAAAGTTCCTCCTCGCGGGGCAAGGTGATGATCGTGTTCTTGAGCCACTCGTAAGCGAGTTCAGGTGCGGTCGCTCCAGCGGACTTGAGTGTCGACATGATCTTTGCCCTTCGTTGGGTTGGGGCAACGCCTGAGAGGCGTCGCCTTTTGGTGGCCGGTCATCACATGGGGCGCGGCGATGCTGCTGCTGCCGTGAGCTGGGGTTATTCTCTGCTCCTTCCGCCTCGTCGCGGAACCCCTCTGAATTCGTGTCGGCAGGTCACGGCTGCGCCTTCTCCCAGTGTGCGCAGTTTTTCAGCACGGGGAGCGTCTGGCGCACTGTGTCCACGCGCGCAGCATCGATGTCAGCGATGAGCAACTCGTTGCCGGTCCCTGCGGTGGCCAGATCGAGGCCCGCGGGATCGACGATCGCGGAAAGTCCGATGCCTGTGGGTGCGCCCGAGACTGGGTCCTGCCCGACGGTCAGCGGATCTGGCTGGTCGCAGGCCACCACGTGACATGTGGAGTCGAGGGCGCGCGCACGGACGAGCGTCGACCACTGGCGGGCTTTGTCAGGGCCTGCGCCCCAGGACGCCGGGATAACGACCGTTGTGGCACCTTCCCTGGCGTAGTACTGAAACAGCGTTGGAAATCGCAGGTCATAGCAGGTCGCGAGCCCGAGCCGGATGCCGTCGCACTCCACCATCTGCGGTTTCGATCCCGGCTCCACCGTGTCCGACTCGCGGAAGCCGAAGGCGTCATAGAGGTGGATCTTGTCGTAGGAGCTGTCCACTCCGCGCCCCACGGCCAGCAGGGTGTTGCGGACTCTGGGTCGGCTGGAGGCTGAGGCGCGTGCGGGGGTGAACATCCCGGCAATGATCAGCACTCCGTGGTATTCCGCGATCTCACGTACCTGCTGGGCCCACGGGCCTTGGGGAGACTCGGCGATGGGTGCCAGCGGGTTCCCGAACGCGCACTGCATCGCCTCGGGGAAGACTACGACGGCGGCGTCTTGGTCCGCCGCTCGGGCGGTATACGCGGAGATCAAGTCCAAGTTCCGCTGGGGGTCCCCAGTGCTGAGTACCTGCGCGGCAGCGATTCTCATTGCTCTTTCCCTTCTCGTGCGGCGCGCGAGCGCCCGAAGTCGTCGAACTCGAGAAGCAGCGATACCAGCAAGCCTCCAAGCAGCGCCCAGAATGGAGCCGATATGCCCAGGATGGTGACGTTGGCCAGCCCGATGATCATGGCCACCAGGGCGCCGAGCCGGAACGTCGTTGTCGCGAATGCTCCGCGGAAGGCCGTGAGCAGCACTCCCAGCATTGCCAGGCCCGCCAGGGCAGTAATGAGGGCACTGGGCAACGTGGTCACCATCGTCACCGCAACAGAGGCGAACAGGCCGAAGGTGACGAAGATTGATCCGTTGACCAAGACTGAGGCGTACCGGTCTTCACGTCGGCGCCCGGCCTCCGGCGAGCCGCAGATCGCCGTCATCGGTCCCGCAATGGACGCGTTGTGCCCCCCGAGCCAGGCCACCGCGAGACTCGCGGTACCGCTGATGACGGTGATGCTATTGACCGGCGGGCGGTAGCCTTCAGCGATGAGAACCCCCATGGACTGGATGTTCTCCGCCTGAATCACCAGAGCGAGCGGGATCCCTACTCCCAGCATGACGAACAAGTTCCATTCCGGCGCGGTCAGCTCCGGGGTTACCCACACAGCGCCCGTACCACCGGCGTCCATGCCGCCGGTGATCAGCACCGCCGCCACTCCGAAGACCAGCGCTCCCACCACGCCGGGCACCTGCCGGACAAAGCGGCTCAGCACGACGTAACCGATCAGCGCAGCCGCGACCACGATTGGCGCAGATGCCGTGGCATCGACCACGTTGACGGCGTAGCGGATCAGCACCCCGCCGATCATCGCCATGAGGATCGGCATCGGTATCCAGGCCACCAACGTCCGAACCCACCCCGTCAGCCCGAGCACGAGCACCAGCACACTGGCCACCAGATACGCCCCGATCATCTCCGCCAGGGAATAGGAATCCAGGCTAGAGACCACCAGAGCGGCCGCGGGGATGGACCACGCACCCACGATCGGTTGCTTGTAGTAGAGCCCCATGATGAAGGAGATCAAACCGCCAACCACATAAACTGCGGAAACCCAGGCGACTGTCTGGCCTGGCGTTAGCCCTGCACTATCAGCACCATCGACAATGATCAACGCAGGACCGGTACAGCCGAACACCGCCGAAACGATCCCGGCGCCTACGCTGGAAATGCTCAGGCTCCTGCGCAGCGAGCGGATGCTCTCGCGTGGCCCGGGGCCCCGCTCGATCAGCCGGTCGTCCTCCAGAACGCCTTCTGAAATGGTGTCTGAGCGATTCATCGTCATCGTGCAGTCACCGCCAAGTTGTTGAACTCAAGCCAAGTACCCATGAGCGATCTTCTCCTTCGCAATGGTGAAGTGATGAGCGATCACAGGAAGTCCTTCCTGATCAGCCACGAAGGGATACAGGGGCCTCGGTCCTTCGTGTTCTGCATCACTACCGCAATCGTAGACTGCTTGTATACAAGCTGTCTATGGGTTGCATCCAAATTGCTGTGGAAGGCGTAACTCGCATAGGGCTTTCAAACGTGTGGGTACACGCGAGCTGACAACTCCGCACCACCCTGCATCTGGACCGATGTCTGCGGCCGGCGGGTTGCTTCTGTTAAGGCGATTACCGGCCGGAGGGTTGCTAGATAAGCTCCCTGCCGCGCTTGAGTGGAAGTGATTGCCCTAGTCGAAGCGTGGTGCCTGCGACTTCTGAGGGAAGGGTGCGGCTCGTTACCTCCGTTCCTTGCAGGACCTGTTAAGGAAGCGGTATTTCGAGGGCGGTTTGCGGTGCCGAGTATGGGAGAGCGGCCGCTGCCTCATCGGCGAATGGGTTACTAAGGATTTCGTACTCTTATAGAGTACGATTGGCGTAGTGATACTGGGGGTGAGGTGTGGTGGCGGAGCGACGGCATGGTCTTCCGGCGGAGCTGGCGAGGTTTCCGCTGAGCACAATGCGTCCGCAGGACGCGGCATCCGTGTACGCGCATCCGCGGCCGCAAGTGGCGCGTCTTGTCCGTAACGGTGATCTGTATCAGCCTGCCCGGGGGTTCTATGTGGTGGTACCGCGCGACAGGGTGGACACAGCGTGGCACCCCGAGTTGGAGGCTGTTGCAGCAGGGATCGCCACCGCACAGTTCGGTGAGGGTGTCCCGGTTCTGATGGGTGTTTCCGCGGCACGCCTGCATGGTGCGATACCGAGGGCGCTGGCCACCGCCGTGGTGGCTGTCCCGCGGCAGCACAAATCAATTCGATTGATGGACCGGAGGGCTGTTATCCGGTTCGTGGCGCGGGACACGGAGAAGCTCGATGCAGAGCTGATGCGTACGGAGCTGGGCCCAGTTCTTGCTACCACGGCCGAGCAGACCCTGCTTGACCTCGCGCACCGGCCAGGACTCGGTGAAGCAACACATGACGTGCCAGCAGCGATCCGTTTTCTCTGGCAACGCAGCGACCCGCACACGCTCGACGAGATAGCTGCCAGCCAGCGCCTGAAAGCGGCTCTTACGCGGGCGGAGCAGATGGCGTCTCAGGGGTCTGTGCATGCTGCGCCGTGACGAGCTGGCGCAGGTCGCGGCACAGTTTGGGGTAGCCGATAGCCAGGTGGAACGTGACTATCTGATCTCGCTGATTCTTGCTCATCTCAGCGACATGTACGCAGACAGCCTGCTTTTCATTGGCGGTACGGCCCTATCACGCACGCATCTCCCGCAGGGCCGGCTGAGCGAGGACGTTGATCTGGTCGCACTGGGGAATCGCGGTCAACTCGCTCAGCAGATTCAGCGCACGCTTCCGCGCGCACTGCGGCGGGCCTACGGCTCGACGCAATGGTCACCAGGTCCCGCAGACGTGCGCGACACGCAAGTGGCCAGGCTCCAGGCAACAGGCACCACAGTCGGCGTGCGGGTCCAGCTTCTGAGCCGCACGGGTATTGCGGACTGGCCGACGGAACAACGGCAACTGCACCAGCGCTACACCAATGCTCCATCCGCTCAGCTGCGTGTGCCCACGCGCGCGGCTTTCGCCGCGTGGAAAACAGTCGCATGGTGTGACCGCCGCGCACCGCGTGATCTCTGGGATCTGTGGGCACTCAACAGGATGGGTGCCATAGACAGAGAGGCTGCTCATCTTTTCCGGAGCTATGGGCCGACAAACACGCTGCCAGCCCCATGGCGATTCGAGACCGCTCCCAGTGAGGATGAGTGGCAAACACAGCTGAGTCAGCAAACACAACTGGAAATAACGGCAGCACAGGCGTTGCGCGAGGTGCGCATCGCCTGGAGCGCGAGTGCTGATTAGGGAAGCAAGCCAGGAATGCGGGCGTGCGTACAGCAAGCGGGGGAGGAGCGCACCCCACCGGTCCAATGCGCCGCAGTTACCGCCCTGGCCGCCGAGTGCAGATCCTGTTCCTCAGCCAGCTTTCGCGCCGAAACCGGCCAGAGACAAGACAGCCCTCGCCGCACTAGCCGGTCACCGGGGCTTCCCGGAGGCCGGGGACCGCTTGGACCGGCGGGGTCAGATTCGTCAAGCAGAAACTAGCGCCTGACTACGGGTGGCATGGCCGGACGGCTGGCGAAGACGAGAACGTGGGTAAATGTCTACCGTGCCCGGCTGATCGACCCCGGGCTGATCCATCCCGCAGGTCACGGTCTTGCCCCGTTCACTGCGCCGTACATGCGTGACCGCGCGCAGGCGCACGAAGCCGCAGCACGGGTGAACCGCCACCAGAAGACGGCAACCAGGCACGCAGCTGATGGATCGTCCTGAGGCGCCCGCCCGCGACAACGTCACGCAACGTGACCTGAATCGTCGGCGCTGCGCAGCAGAACAGTAGTGACCCGGCGCAAAATGTGCGTTAGTATCCGTGAAGGGCTATTCGAATACTGTTTCAGCACAACATAATTCGATTTTTCGTGGATAACGGTGATTATTCATGATTAATTGGTAGGGTGGCGAGCATGGCCGAGCCCGCTTCCCCGCCCGCACACCAGGTGTCGCTGCGAGGGTGGGCGCGGCGGTTCCTCGACAGCATCGCCTCCGGCAAGCCCTCCCCGCACACCCTCGTCGCGTACCAGCGCGACCTGGACACGATTATCGAGCTGCTCGCCGCCGAAACCCACTGTCAGCCTGACCTTGTCGGTGTTGATGCGATTACCGTGACGGCGCTGCGCGGCGCGTTCGCCGCCTACGCCGTGCGGCGGTCCGCGGCGACGGTGCGGCGGACATGGTCGGCGTGGAACCGGTTCTGCGGCTTCCTGCTCACCGAGAACGTGATCCCGGGCAACCCGATGCAGGCCGTGAACCGCCCGAAGACCGCGAAGACCCTGCCGCGGTCCCTCCCCGACGAGGCGGTTGCCCGCCTCGTGTCCACGCTCGCGGAAAGCACGCAGGCCCGCGCGGATGACTGGCCCGAACGCGACTTCGCGATCATCGCCCTCACCCTGCTGTGCGGGCTGCGCTCCGCCGAACTGCTCGCGCTCGACATCCGCGACCACCAAATACATCCAGACGCTGTGGGTGAGTTGCGGATCCATGTGCGCGGCAAAGGCCGCAAAGACCGGATCGTGCACACCTCTCCCCCACTCACCGCGCTCCTCGAGGACTACCTCACCACCCGCACCATTAGGGTCGGCACCACCCGCAGAGCCTCAGCCGATGCGCCCGTGTGGGCGCGGTTCAAGGCCGGTGATCCGATGTTTGTGAACCTCACCGGACAACGCCTGACCCAGGGAACGCTGCAGTACCGGGTGCAGCGCGCCTACCGCCGCGCCGGCATCGAAGCCGAACGCACCGCCGGTGCCCTCACCCACGCCCTGCGGCACACCTTCGCCACCACCATGGCCCGCAACCCCACCATCACCGTGCATACGCTGGCGAAAATGCTCGGCCACGAATCCATCGCCACAACCCAGCGCTACACCGAAGCCGCCGGTACCATCACCCGCCACGCCGCCGCCACTAACCCCCACTACAAGCTGATGTGAGACGTGCGGAGAGGTCAGCGCCAGCAGCTCGTGGCCGTGCGCTATACCGGTGAAACCGTTCAGGCGGCAGGTGTCGTTGGGGCCGACTGAATGACGCTCCGGTGTCTTTGCAGCAGATAGCACACGGGCAAAACGCGACTGGAGATGACGCGCATGCAGGTCACATCCACTTTGTCGTAGCTCGGTGATCTAATGGATGCAGAGGTTGCGCAGCGTTCTGCACCGGGCTTTCTACTGCGGCCTCCGGAAAGAAGAAGGAGGCGCGTCATGACGTCGAACACCGACATACAGCAGGGCCGGCTCAGAACCCTCGCCGAGCGCCTGGAATCGTGGAAACGCGGCGACCGGGCCCGCGGCTGGGTGCACCGTGTCAGTGCTGCACGAATCCCGCCGATTCAGCAGACTCCCTGTGGATAACCGAAATAGCTCTCACCTGCCGAATTACATGGATGTCACCCCTCTGATAGTAGTATCGGAAGGAGAGTAAATCCCCGTAAGGGGGTGGTTACTCAGGGCACTTCGTGCCGACAAAAGCAGCTCAATACGAGCCGGGGCCGCGCTCAGGCCGATCCTGGCGCCCTCCAGCTGGCCCGAGGCTGCCTGAACCACCCGAAGATGCCTCCCTGGATTCGCCGTCACGGAAAATACGCCTGGGCCAGAGTGCTCGCTCCGTTCGCGGCCGCGCAGTGGGACGCCGACGACATCGCCGAAGCACTGCGCGACTACGCCATCGGGCACCACGTGCTGTCCAGCCCACGTAACGCGCTGGGATACCTCCGAAGCATTCTCAACACGTTCGAGCTGCCAGACCGCCCCGCCGCGATCATCCGCGCCGAAGCCGCCGCCCGCGACGCCGAACGCAGAGCCAAACAGGAACAACTGCGCGCCGAATGGGCCGCTCGCAGAGCCAGCGCGGCCGACGAAAATTCACCAGGCAGACTGGCCGCACGGCAGGTCATTAAGGAGATCCACAAGCGACCGAAACGGTGGCGCTAACGACGCGGCACCCTGCTTTTCCGGTATCCATCACGACGCCGCGCCAAGATCGAAGGGTGCGGAGCCGGTATGCCTGCGCCAGGCCATACCGGGGTTTTGCCGCAGCGTTCGGCGTGTGGGGTCAATACCCAAGCAGAGACTGGCGCCATTTCCATGCCAGGGCTAGCGCAGTGAGTAGTGCCTTGGCGAGCGCGCTTTGTGTGGAAAGCGGTGCGGGTTAGGTGACTTTGGTGGCGGTGTCGGCGATTTCTCCCACGAGTTTTTCGATAACGTCTTCGAGCATGGCCGCACCGATTGTGTCGGTGGTGTCGTTGCTGGTGACGAGCGCGACGTGGGTGCCGAGTGATTGCATATCGCTGAGGACGTCGTCGAGACTGGTGGTCGCGGTTACGCGGGTGATCTGCCGGATGTGTTCTGCGGGCAGGACGGTGTGGGTGTCGAGGTCGAGGATGTCTTTGATGTGGACGTATCCGGTGATGGTTCCGGTGCTGTCGGTGGTGGGGATGCGGGAGTAGCCGGTGGTGATGCAGGTTTGCTGCAGCTCGCCGATGCGGGTATCGATGGGGGTGGTGACGAGACTGTTGAGGGGAACCATGATTGAGGTGACGGTGTCCTCTGCGATCGCGACTGACCCTGCTAGCAGGGTATGGGTGCTTGGGTCGAGCAGTCCTTCGCGTTTGGCTTCGTCGATGATTCCGGCGACTTCGTCGGCGGTGAAGGCGGACGCGACTTCTTCGCGGGGTGTGACGCGGAGCAGGCGCAGGACGAGGTTCGCGATCGAGTTGATGACGATGAGCAGTGGTTTGAATAACAGCACGATCGCGTATAGAGGTGGGCCGAGCAGCAGTGCTGATCGTTCAGGACCGGCGATCGCGATGTTTTTGGGCACCATTTCCCCGATTGTCATGTGCAGTGACAGCACGATGGTCAGCGCGATCGCGAGCGCGATGGGGTGCAGCAGTGCGGAGGGGACACCGAGCGCTTCGAGGGGGACTTCGAGGGCGTAGGCGACAGCGGGTTCTGCGACGGCACCGAGACCGAGTGAGCACATGGTGATGCCGAGTTGCGCACCGGCCATCATGAGTGACACGCGTTCGAGGGCGCGCAGGGTGATCCGTGCGCGGCGGCTGCCCGCGGCGGCGCGGGGCTCGATCTGGGTGCGCCGCGCGGCGATGAGCGCGAACTCGGCTCCGACGAAAAAGGCGTTCCCCAGCAGCAGAGCGATACCGATGACCATTCCGGTGATATCAACCATGCTGGTTCTCCGCCCGCGAGCCGTGTGTTGTGGGGTGCGTAGCAGCGGTGTGTATCCGGCTGAGACGGACGCGGGCGATCCGCCGCCCGTCTGTCTGGGTTACGCGAATCCGCGCTGTGATGGGGGTGGGCATGCCGTCGCTGTCGCGTTCGGTGAGATCGGCCGCGCTGAGGTCGACGGTGTCACCGGGTTGGGCGAACCGGGCGAGTTGTTCGGTGATCAGACCGCCTAGGGTGTCACTGTGCTCAGCTTCGGGAAGCTCTATGCCGGTGATGTCGGCGGCCTCGTCGGGGCGGATCAGGCCGGGAAGCGACCATGAACCGTCCGCGAGGCGGCGGGGCCGCCCGCTGGGGCGGTCTTGCTCGTCGTCGATTTCTCCGAGGACTTCTTCGACGAGGTCTTCGAGGGTAACGATGCCTGCGGTTCCGCCGTATTCGTCGATGACCACAGCGAGTTGCAGTCCGCTGCGTAATTCCTCGAGCACACCGCCGAGCCCCATCGAGGCGGGG
Source organism: Hoyosella sp. YIM 151337 (assembly GCF_026041215.1). Lineage (GTDB taxonomy): Bacteria > Actinomycetota > Actinomycetes > Mycobacteriales > Mycobacteriaceae > Hoyosella. The sequence continues at coordinate 33,051 of NZ_JAPEIQ010000024.1, read as the reverse complement.
ACCGCGCGGACACCGGTCATGATGTCGGCGGCAGTGACGCGCGACCGCTGCTGCGGGGGCACGGCGAGCGCGGATTTGAAATGCACGACACCGGCGATGTCGTCGACCGAGCGGCGCTGGACGGGGAACCGCGCGTGACCGGTCGCGGTCACCATTGCCAGGATGTCGTGCACCGGTGTGGTGGTATCGATGAAACTGACCCGCGGGCGCGGGGTCATCACATCGGCGGCAGTGCGCCGCGCGAAAGCCGAGGCCTCTTCCACACGCCGGGCGACCGCCTGGTCGAGCAGCCCTTGCTGCGCTGAGCGCACAGCAAGGGCGCCAAGTTCCTGAGCGGAGCGGGCCGAGGCGAGTTCCTCACGCGGCTCGATGCCCAGCGCGCGCACGATCCGGTTCGAGATGCCGTTAAGAACCATGATCAACGGTTTCGTGACGGCGGTGAAACCACGCTGAGCCCCGGCCACGGCGCGGGAGACCCGCCACGGCTCGGAGATCGCCCAGTTCTTCGGGACCAGTTCACCGAACACCATCTGGGTCACTGTGGCGATTATGAAGGCCGCACCCAGGGCCACACCGAGACTGGCCTGCTCGGGCACCCCAGTCCATGCGATCGGGCCGCGCAGCAGCGCGGCGATCGAGGGTTCGGCGATAAAACCGACCAGCAGACTGGTCGCGGTGATCCCGAGCTGCGCACCTGAAAGCTGGGTCGATAATGTTTGCAGCGCCTTCTGTACCGAGCGAGCGCGTTTGTCTCCGCCCGACGCGGCGACTCGCACAGTGGGCCGGTCGACTGTGACCAGGGCGAACTCGGCCGCGACGAACAAGGCATTCGCAGAAATCAGAACGATAACAAGCAAAACCAGAAGCCACTCCGTTACCACCGCGGCGCCTCCACGCACATCAGCAGCAACGGGCAGGGTCTGTCACCAGGATCATCCACACCCCGACTATAAACGACCACAGCAGTCCCCTCGTCCCGCACCAGTTTGTCTCCGTAGATCCGTGATGCTGCCCGCATTTATCCCGGGCGCAGCATTGGGACCTTCGGCCGGAACAGGCCCACACCGCTGGGCTGAGCCGGGCAGCTTATACGGGCATACCGGGCGGCCCGGCCCAGTGCTGCGAACGCCGCAGGACCGGATCTTGCGCCCCTGTCAAGCGGCGGCGTGCGGGCCACTGTGCTTGCGGGGGCTGACCTATGTGAGTGGAGTGGCTCTCCCGGGTTCCCCCGCCGCGTACCGGGGTGGCTGCTTGGCGGGGTGCGCCAAGGATGAGAAGTCTCTAATGCTGGGTTAATCGGGGTCCCATCGCTGGGGGTGAGAGTGGAAGGACGGCACATCACCTGATGGGAAAGGAAACATAGCGATGAGGTTCGCACGGATGAAAACACAAGGTGGGGCGGCAAAATCAGTGAATAGGACACGGCTCGCCGGTAGCGTCCGTACCGCCGGTTCCGGTGCTGCCGTGGTCATGGCGGCGGTGGTGCTGGCGGGGTGCGGGACGCAGGCGCCGCCGGTGGAGGGGGCGCATCTGGAGAATTCCCCGGGGGTGCCGGGGCTGATGCAGTCCAGCCCTGCGGGTGAGGGGCGTGAGGGCGGTGCTGAGACGCCTGGTCCGGGTGCCGACGGTGATGTGGTGGTCTCCGCGGGGGAGGCGGGTGCGGTTCTTGTACGTCTTGATGGGGACGTGCTCACGCTGATCGATGTGGTGCCGGAACCAGGCTGGGAGCAAGTCAAACTGGAGCAGGACCCAGGGGAGATCGAGGTGGATTTCGTGCGCGGCGCGGACACGGTGGAGGTGGAAATCGAGATTGATGACGGCCGTCTTGACATCGAGGTCGACACGAAAACCCCGGCCACGGACGGGGAACGCACCTATCCGCTGGAAGGGGCCGGTAGCGTCACCATCGACGTGCGTGCGGGGTTTGTATCACTGATCAGCGTCGATGTTGCGGACGGGTGGGTTGCCAGCGTGGATGAGGAGGAACTGCGCGAGGGTGAGGTTGAAATTGATCTGCGTAACAGCGCAACAGGACAGACCGTGGAGTTCGACGCGGAAGTCGATGATGGGCGCCTTGAGGTTGATCGCACCTACACAAGCCCGCTGCGCTGAGACGAGCCCGTGATGCGGGCACTGGTGATCGAGGACGAACCGCGCATTGCGTCGTTCATCGAGTTCGGTTTAACCGCGGAAGGCTTCACCGTCGAGGTGGCCGATAACGGCGCCGATGGGCTGTGCCTGGCCGAATCGGCCGGTTTCGATGTGATCGTGCTGGACCTGATGCTGCCGCGCGTCAGCGGTGAGGAAGTGCTGCACCGGCTGCGCGCAGGGGGCTCAACCGTGCCGGTGGTGGTGCTGACAGCGAAAGACGCCGTCCTTGACCGTGTCACCACTCTCAACGCCGGAGCCGATGACTACCTGGTCAAACCGTTCAGCTTCGCGGAACTGCTCGCCCGCATCCGGGCACGACTGCGCTCCGCACCCGCCGCCACGGACCCGACAGTGCTGACTGTGGGCAGGATCCGGATTGATCTGGCCCGGCGGCGCTGCTGGACCGGGGACCGCTCCGTCGAGCTGACGAACCGTGAGTTCCGGTTGCTGGAAGTGTTTATGCGCCATCCCGGGCACGTGCTCTCCCATGCGCAGCTGCTTGACCTGGCGTGGGGGTACGCGCACGACCCCGGCTCCAATATCGTCGAGGTTTACATCAGCTACCTGCGCAAAAAGGTCGGCGCGGACACCATCGAAACAGTCCGCGGCGGTGGCTACCGGTTCGTGGACCGCAGCGCGTGAACTCACTGCGCATCCGGTTGCCGCTGATCGCGGCCGCGATCCTCGCCAGCAGTCTCGCGCTTGCGGTGCTGCTCGCCTACCAGCTGCTCAGCCTGGTCGGTCAGCGTGATCTCGATCAGGCGCTGCAGCGCGAACTCAACCGCTTCACGCTCGCGCTCACCGAATACTCCGGAGAACACCGCGAACCAGACGGGGTGATCTCGGCGGAGACGCTGCGCAGCGCTGTCAATGACTACTACCGGCTCAACCCCGGCAGCGATACTTACCTCACCGTCGTCCGGCTCGGTAACTCAGTGTTCGTGTCCCCCGCGCCGCCCGCTAAACTGGCTGACCTCAGTGACCGGCTCGCGATACCCCCCAACGCGGGCACCGGATTCGAAACACTCGACAGCCAGGCCGGGACACTGCGAGCTGTGCAGGCACCCATCACCGTCAACGGTGAGACTGCCGGATCCGCGCAAGTGGTCGGTGCCCTCGATCCGATCTCTAACCAAACTTCCCAGTCGCTGGTCTGGCTGGTGATCGTCGCCGCGATCAGTCTGGTGACCGGCGGGACCGCCCTGTCAATCGTGATCGCCCGGACCCTCGCACCGCTGCGTGATCTCGCCGCGACCGCGCAGCAAACCGGCCAGCTCCACGACCTTAACGCACGCGTGCCGCAACCCACCCGCCACGACGAGATCGGCATCCTCGCCGAGGAATTCAACCGCATGCTTGACCGTCTGCAGGGCGCGGCGCAGGCACAAACCGACTTCATGGCACACGTCTCCCACGAGCTGCGCACACCCATCACGATCGCGCGCGGGCACACCGAAACCCTCGAGTACAGTCCCACCACCGATCCTCGCAGGATCCAGCACACTGCCGCTATCGTGCGCGAAGAAATCGACCGGATCGCCGGGCTCGTCGAGGACCTGTTCGCCCTCGCCCGCGCTGATCAGCCGAACTTCATCGCTCCCGAACCCGTCGCGCTGCCCCAGTTCTTCGGCGACCTCACCACCCGAACGGCAGGACTTCAGCTGACCGGAGTGAACATCCTCCCGCCTCCCGGACTCACTATCATCGCCGACCCCACCCGGCTGAGCCAGGCGATCCTCAACCTGCTGCGCAACGCCGCGATCCACACCCCCGACGGCACCTCAATCACCCTCACCGCCCACGCAGATGCTCATGTCGTGCAGTTCATAGTCACCGACAACGGACCCGGAATACCGCCCGCACTTCTCCGCGACATCACTGAGCCTTATGTGCGCGGGCCACGCCCGCCGCACCACGATTCCGCCGGACTCGGCCTCGCCGTGGTCAGCGAAATAGCCCGCGCCCACAACGGACAACTCCGCATTACCAGCACTCCAGCCGGAACCACCGCCACCCTCAGCCTTCCGCGACAGGCCACCGCGCCCAGCCCCGCGTGAACGCAGCCCAATGACCGCGTGCCCCCGGGCCAAAGCACCCGGGTCGCGGCAGCTGCCACGCAACCCCGCTGACGTGTCTTCGTTTCCGGCGCAACGCCCCCTCGTCACAAAAATGCGGTTGTCAGCCCGATAAGTACCAGTCAGGACAGGGACTCAAAGAAATTCTCAACTGCTCTAGCAGCACCGTAATCGGATCGGCAGGGCCGGGGACGGTGATCTCAGTCGGTCCGGCGAGGTAGACGAAACTGTCCAGGTCGTGGTCATCCTCAAGACATCCGCCGAATGCGCTGTAGGTCCCGCCGGGGATATCGGTGAACTCGGCGACCCCGCGCGGCCGTCCGCCCCGATTGGTAGGTGGATGTGGCCGAACGGCTCGCCGTCTTTGGTGAGGAAACCGCCGCACGTGTTGGCCCGAAACTCCCGAACGTGTCCCAGGGCGACAAGTAAGCGGGAGGTGAATTGGCCTCTGGTGATGTTGGAGGCAAATACACTCGCGGGGTGTGCAGCATGAATGGTCGACTGAAGATCTGATCGCCTCGTGGACGCTGGTTGGCGAGGACTGGGAGCTGGTCGGAAATAAGGCCGGGCTTACGCGGCTTGGATTCGCCCTGTTGTTGAAGTTCTTCGAAATCGAATCCAGGTTTCCGCAGGTCAAGAATGAAGTTCCTTCCGAAGCTGTCGTCTATGTTGCCCGGCAGGGCGGAGTCGATCCCGAGGAATTCGATCGCTACGACTGGGATGGCCGGGCAATCGAACGGCATCGGATGCAGATCCGTGCCGCGTTCGGGTTCCGGATGTTCACCCGAGCGGACGAGGACAAGCTTGCGGGCTGGCTCACTCGTGAGGTATGCCCGGTTGAGCTACGTGATGACCAGTTGCGTCAGGCGCTGCTGGTGCGCTGCCGAGCCGAGCGGCTGGAACCGCCCGGCAGGGTGGACCGATCATCGGTACCGCCCGCACTGCCTTTGAGCAGGCATTTTGCGACAGCACCGTCGCCCGGCTCGGCGAAATGCCTGCCCAGCGGCTCGAAGACCTCGCCGACGATGACCTGCTGGTCGAGCTGAAGGCCGATCCCGGTCAGGTCAGCCTGGAATCACTGCTCAAGGAGATCGGCAAACTCACCGCGATCAGTGGACTGGGGCTGCCGCCGGGCTTGTTCGCCGATGCGTCGGACAAGCTGGTGCAAGCGTGGCGGGCACGCGCGACCCGCTCCTATCCGTCGGATTTGCGGGCGATGACGCGACCGGTGCGGTTAACGCTGCTGGCGGCGCTGTGCTGGACCCGCTCGGGTGAGATGACCGATGCACTCGTGGACCTGTTGATCGGACTGGTCCACAAAATCAACACCCGCGCCGACCGCCGGGTAGAGCAGGAATTGACCGACGACCTGCGCCGGGTCCGGGGCAAGGAGGCGATCCTGTTCCGCCTGGCGGAGGCGGCGGTCGCGCACCCCGACGAGACGGTGCGTGAGGCGCTGTTCCCGGTGGTCGGTGAGAAGACGCTGCAGGAACTGGTCCGCGAGGCCAAGGCGAATCAGCAGGCGTTTCAGGCCCGGGTGCGCACGGTGTTGCGCAGTTCGTACTCCACCTATTACCGGCGGATGCTGCCACCACTGCTGGCCGCACTCGAATTCCGGTGCTCCAACACCGCCTACCGCCCGGTCATGGACGCGGTCGATCTCCTCGCGCGATACGCCAGTACGGACGGCAAACACCGTTTCTGCGCTGACACCGAGCGGGTTCCGCTCGATGGTGTGGTGCCCAAAGCGTGGCGCGATGCCGTCATCGACGAACGCGGCCGCGTCGAACGCATCCCGTACGAACTATGCGTGCTCATCGCTTTGCGGGATGGGTTGCGGCGCAGGGAGATCTACGTCCATGGCGGCAACCGGTGGCGTAACCCCGACGATGACCTGCCCGGTGATTTCGACACCGCCCGCGAGGTCCATTACTCGGTGCTGCGCCAACCCTTGGACCCGGCCGCATTCGTCAGCGACCTCCGTCGGCGCATGAGCGAGGCGCTGCAACGCCTGGACCAAGCCCTGACCGACGGCAGTTCCGGTGTCACGATCACCAGCCGCCGCGGCGAACCATGGATCACCGTCCCCAGGCTGGAAGCGCTGCCCGAGCCGGAAAACCTCGGCAAGATCAAGGCCGAGGTCATCCGCCGCTGGGGCACTCTTGACCTGCTTAATGTCCTCAAAGACAGCGACTACCTCGCGGAGTTCACCAGCGAGTTCACCTCCGTCGCCTCCCGCGAAGTCATCGATCGCGACACCCTGCGACGACGCCTGCTGCTGTGCCTGTTCGCGTTGGGTACGAACATGGGTATCCGGGCGATCGTCGCCACCGGCGAACACGACGATACGGAGGCCGCGTTGCGGCACGTCAGGCGGCATTTCATCACCCGCGACAACCTGCGCCGCGCGATCGCGAAAGTCGTCAACGCGACGTTCGGCGCGCGGGACCCGCGCTGGTGGGGCACCGGAACCGCGTGTGCATCGGATTCGAAGAAGTTCGGGTCCTGAGTCGAACCTGATGACTGAATGGCATCAACGCTACGGCGGACCCGGGGTGATGATCTACTGGCACGTCGAACGCCGCTCCACCTGCATCTACAGCCAGCTCAAATCCTGCTCTTCCAGCGAGGTGGCGGCGATGATCGAAGGGCTGTTGCGGCACTGCACCGACGCCGACGTTGAAACCAACTATGTGGACACCCACGGTGCCTCGGTCGTGGGGTTCGCGTTCACCGAGCTGCTCGGCTTCCGGCTGCTACCTCGGTTGAAGAACATCGGCGCGATCCGCTTGTACCGCCCCGACGACACCACCGCCTACACCCCGCAGCTCGGTCCTGTGTTGACCCGGCCCATCCGCTGGGAGCTGATCACCCAGCAGTACGACCAGATGATCAAATACGCCACCGCGCTGCGCCTGGGCACCGCCGAGAGCGAGTCGATCTTGCGACGGTTCACCCGAGGCGGCCCGAAGCACCCCACCTATCAGGCGTTAGAGGAACTTGGCCGTGCAGTCAGGACGATCTTTGCCTGCGACTATCTCGCTTCGCCAGCGTTGCGGCGGGAAATTCACGGCGGGCTGCAGGTCGTCGAGCAGTGGAACTCCGGCAACACCGTCATCTTCTACGGCAAAGACGGCGACCTCACCGGCCCCGATCGTGAGCACGCCGAAGTCTCCATGCTCGCCCTACACCTGCTGCAATCGGCGCTGGTCCACATCAACACGCTCCTGCTGCAAACCGTCCTGGAGATACCCCAGTTCCATGACCTGATCGGCGAGCACGAACAGCGGGCACTCACCCCGCTGTTCTGGTCCAACATCAACCCCTACGGGCGGTTCCGGCTCGACATGGCCACCCGCTTAGACCTCACCATGCAGGCAGAGCCAGTGCTCTAACCTGCGCTGGCGGGCCGTCTTTTCGCCCCGAGCGGACCGCGAACGGGATTAGGGTTGTCTGCAACCAGGCCAGGAGCAGTGATGGAGCAGGACAAACCGATCACCGTCCCCGAATCTCTTCGCTACCGCGACGGTCAATACGCATTCGAACGGTTCGGTGGAGCGTCGATTGCGACGATTCCCGCGCGATCGGTCCGACGGTTTGCGCGAGCGCTTCGGTCGATCCACCGACCGTGGTTTGCGGTGTGGATGCCGGTAGGCGTCGCTGAACTCACGACCACCGGGCGCAGATCAGGGATGGCCCGCTCGACGTTCATTCGCGCCTACCGGGACGGCGAGAAGGCATACCTGGTCTCGATCACAGGCGACCATGCATTGTGGCTCAAGAACATCCGGGCAAACCCAACCGTCACCCTCCGATTCGGACGAACCGCGTTCACGGGAATCGCTCGCGACCCACATGATGAAGAAGAGCTCGAGGCCATTCGGCGAGCGTTCTGCCAGACGCACCCGTTCGACTACCCAGAGAACATGTTCCATCGCAAAGGTTTTCCCACCCGAACAAAGATCATCGAGCTCCATCGGGCCTGGCTCGAAGGTGGGACACCACTCGTCGTAGACCTGGCATGAACGCGTCCCGTTAGAGGTTCGGCCACCGGACGCTCCAGAACGGGACATTTCCGCCCGATATTCCCCGCTCACCCAGCCTGCGGCCCGTCCCGTAAGACCCGCCCGATAAATCGCCCGGTCAAGGGATGGCAAACGCTACAGTCACCGGTGTGCTGATCGGCTATGCCCGAGTGTTCACCGACGAACAAGACCTCGCCGCCCAACGAGATGCGCTGACCGCCATGGGCGTTCCCGATGAGCGCATCTATGTTGACCACGGCCTGACCGGCAGCAACCGTGACCGCCCCGGCCTACGGGAAGCACTCGCCGCCTGCCGCGACGGCGACACCCTCGTCGTCACCAAGCTCGACCGACTCGCCCGATCCCTGCCCGACGCCCGCGACATCGTCGCCGACCTCACCAACCGAGGCATCAAACTCAACATCGGCGGCTCCCTGCACGACCCCGCCGCCCCAATCGGGAGCTGTTCAATGTCCTAGCCATGATCGCCGAGTTCGAAGCCGACCTCATCCGCATGCGCACCCGCGAAGGCATGAGAGTCGCCAAAGCAAAAGGGCGGCTGCGCGGTAAACAGCCCAAACTCAAACCCAAGCAGGAAACACACCTGATCGAGCTACACGCCGCCGGCCAGCACACCACCACCGAGCTGGCCGAACTCTTCGGCGTCGCCCGCTCCACCGTCTACCGCATCATCCAGCGGGCAGCTACCAACCCGTAAAACAGCCGTCGCCGCTACTTGTCGCCCTTGGACACGTTCGGGAGCTCGGGGCCGTGTAGGGCGGGGCGGTGATGCCGGATTGCACGTTCTCGAGAGTGACTGTCCCGGTATGGCCGGTGACGGCGATTGTTCCGGGCCCGGTGAGTTCCGCAGCGGCGAGAGCGGATGCGGTTGCCAGCAGGCACACGGTTGCGCCGGTAACAACAGCAGCCCGGGCATGGGGCGCAGAGCACATACGGCCATGCGATGCCCTTTCCGTGGGCGCACGCCCGCAGCGACACCGTGCGCGTCAGAATTTTACCCCCGGCAGGCTTGTCAACGGCAGGCGCGTTCTCGCCCTGGGCCGTGATGGTTTCACGGCTCCTGCAAGGTTTCTGATCATGAGGCCCGGTCGTTGTGAAGATCGGGCACGCGTAATGCGAGCAGGCCAGGGGCAGGCAGCGTCAGGTGATGAGTTTTTGCAGGTGAGATGATGTTTACGTATGCGTTGAGTGGGTGCTGAATGCGAGTTGTGCGAGGTGATCGGAGGCGTCGATGATCAACGTATGGATTACCTCGGATATGCGGAGTTCCTTCCCGGCGAGTACCGCCGTGAATCGCTGATCGCTCCGGTACCGACGTGGTGGTCGTGGCGCGGCAAACGTGTTCACGTCGCCCGCGCTGACTGCCCGGACGCGGACGTGCGGGTGCTGGCCATCCACGGGGCGGGCGGCCACTCAGGTTTGTTGTGGCCATTCGCCGCGCTCGCCGCGCGGGAGGGTGTAGAGGTGATGGCCGTGGATTTGCCGCTCTACGGCGACACCGCCGATCCGGATCCGGGATCGGTGAGATACCCTGATTGGATCGACCTGTTGTGTGACTTCGTGCTCGCGGAAAAGGCATCCGATGACCGGCCGCTGGTTGTGTTCGGCGCCAGTATGGGCGGGATGCTGGCCTACGAGGTTGCTGCCCGGACTGGCGCTGTCGCCCATGTGGTCGCGACGTGTCTTCTCGACCCCGAGGATCCCGCTGCCCGCGGCGCGGCCGCGCGCTGGCCGTTTATGGGGCGGGCCGCGCCGGGCGTGCTGCGTGTGATCGAACCGTTGCTTGGCCGTGTCCGGATACCAATCCGCTGGGCGGTGGACATGAAAAACATGAGCCTTAACCCCGCTTTGTCGCAAGCATGCGCCACCGACCCCAAGGGCGGGGGCGTGTCAGTGCCAATCGGCTTCCTCAACAGTTTTCTCGGGTTCCGGCACACGCCCCCGGAAACATTTTGTGCCGCACCGCTGACACTGGTACATCCAGCGATGGATCGCTGGACACCGGCTGAACTGAGCATCCGGTTCCTTGAACGGATCCCCGATCGCACACAATTGGTTCTGCTCGGCAACTGCGGTCACTTCCCGATCGAGGAGCCGGGCTTGTCCCAGCTCGCGGCTACCTTGCGGTCGCTGCTCGCGACACTGCCCGGCCCGGCGAAGTGAGCAGTATTCCTAGGTGAGTTTCCGGATGAGTGACATTACCTGCTCGGCTGTGATCGGGTGCCGCGCTGGAACCCGGTGCACCTGCGCGTCTACGGCATGGACCAGTGTCCGAGCGGTCAGGGACACATCGGCGCCGCCGCGGCCGCAGCGCTCGAGGTGATACCCGATCTCGTCAACGAGATAGTCCTCGAATGCGCGCATCACGGCGAGGTCCTGAGGCAGGCGCGCGGCGACCCGGTGCAAGAGGGCATGCAAAGCGGGCCGCTGGCTATGCAGATCGACAATCACCTCGACGATCGCGCGCATCGTTTCCTCGAACGGTGGCCTGGTTTCACGGAGCGTCGCGAACACGTGGCCGAGTTGCTCCCCGCCTGTCACGAGGTGCCGCACGGCCAGCTCACGAAGCATCGCGTGCTTGTTCGGGAAATACTGGTATAGCGTGCCGATGGACACCCCGGCACGCTCGGCGATCCGGTTGGTCGTCGCGGTCAGCCCTTCACGGTTAAACATTTGCGCCGCAGCTTCGAGCAGCACGCTCACCGTGTCCCTCGAGCGCCCCTGCCTCGGGTACTTGCGGACCCTATCGCCCAGTGACAGCTGCATACACGCCAGTCTCTCAAAACCTCCGCCAAGAAACTGGCCATTGTGGATGACCCGGGCGTCCCGGGTGGACGTCCCTTAATGGTCCAGGCAAGGTCCTGGGCAGGAGGAAGCCCCTCGAGGGCCTGTCCGGGGTCCGCATCCACGCGTGCTGCTGTCTGGGGAGAGGGCTTGGGTGGTTACCAGCGAGGCACTGTGGGTAGGAAAAGAGCAGTGCATTGCTAGAGGCGGTGCACTAGGCTTTGCTGGTTAAGCAGTCAGCCAGCAAAGCCGCCCGAAGTGGGGCCAACCCCAGAAGACGGCGCGGTGAACACGGCTGTCGTGCATGCCCGGTTGTTTACGTGTCTGAGCGCCGGCTGGTGATGGTTTTCGCGATCTCGATGAGTTTGATGTTCATGTCCTGAGAAGTACGCTTGAGCAGGTCGAATGCATCGCTGGCACTGATGCCCTGGCGGTACATCAGAATCCCTTTCGCCTGCCCGATCACGTCACGGCTGGCGAGTGCCTGCTGGAGCTGCCGCTCACGCAGCTGGTGATACGTCACGGCGCTGGTATGGGCGAGCGCGAGCGCGGCGTGCGCAGCGAGGATCAGCACCTGGTACCTGTCGTCTTCGGACAGGCCATCCGGCTGCGTGGAGTACACGTTAAGCGCGCCCGGTGGTGACACGCTGCGCCGGTCCGGTGTCAGTGTCACCGCGAGCAGCGACTGCACACCCAGGCGTGCCGCGACGGGGCCGAACCGCGGCCACCGGTCATCGGTGCTGAGCCGGGCGCTATAGGCAAACCCCGGCCCCGGCTCGCGGGCACATTCCACGCACGGTCCCTCGCCATACCGGTACTGCACCTGGTCCAGCTCGGCGCACACATCACTCGTCGCGACGGGAGTGAAATAGTTCCCTTTTTCATCGCGCAGGGTGACACTCACGAAATCTGCACCCGCGACCAGCAGTTTCGCGGCGAACGTGACGTGCTCAATGACCTCTGCAGCCGTGTCCGACTGCTTCAGCAGCGCCTGCGTCAAACCGCTGAACACCTCAAACAGGTCCTCAAACCGCTCCAATGCCTGTTCCTGTCCTCAACTCGCGCCAGCCCCGGCGGCAATCAGTGGTGGCCTCTGCCGGAATCATCGAAGAACCCCGCGGTCAAACGATATAGCCGCCTGCGTTCCCCCGCGGCAATGTCTGAGAGGGAACGCAGGGGCTGGCGTGAACCTATACTTCCATCCAGACGCCAGCCGTCAAGCTTCTGCAGCGTGGGGTGCCCGCACCAGTTCTGAACCAGCCAAGCAGGTGCGGGCGCAGAAGCACGACCTGGCCAGGTCTGTGCTAGCCGTGTGTGTCACGATTCTCGTCCCCCGGGAGGGCGAACTCATACACGATCTCCAGCTGGGTTTCTTCCCGCCTGCGCAGGTACCCGTGTTCCTCCAGGCACGCGCACCCGGCAGCTATCCGCTCCGGGTCAAGCCCCCGGCTGGGCGCAACGTCAGGGTTCGCGTCATCAAGCCGCAGCCAGGCTGCAACTGCCAGCCACCGTCGGCAGCTGGCATCCTCCATCACCGCGAGCAGCCATTTCAGACAGTCACAACCCGCCACATTCACACCACCGGCACCAACAGAGGTCAAACCGGACAGGACCGCCAGGATACGCCCATAACCAGGCCCACCGCATACTGCCGCCACGGGTTGGTGACGAGCAGAAGAGGCCGTCAGCAACTGGCGGAACTCCGGGGCTGATCCGGGCAGCATCAGCCTGCCCACGATGCGGCCGATCGCACAGCTGCAGGCTGTGCGCCGATCAGGCTGTCGCCGGGATTGTTCGACGGGTCGCACCCAAGATCCTCGAGCGGGCGTGAGGCGGTATACCCACAATAAACGCGGCCTGACCCTGCTGATCTTGGGAACACATCCAGCCCTACGGGAGGTGAAGCAGAACGTGAGCGGCCGATTCACCCGCAACGGCTGATCAGGCAGCAAGTGGCGCCAGATGACGTTGTGTCTGCGCGCGAGGTGACGGCCCACTATTACAAGCAATCAACCCCGTGACGCTTCACCAATCAGTTTCCCATTAGGTGGTGTGCGTAGGGGGCAGAGAGATTACCGCAGATAAATAGGCCATTGTCTGCGGTAACGCCTTAGCGCGACTTTCTCGTCACTGGACCCGCATGTCAATGTCGTCCCAGAACCCCGACCGGGATGGAACGTCTTCATGTCTGCGGATCGATCCGGCGGGTTTCCGGCAAGCGGAGGACACGCTTTCGGGACGCTTGCGCTGCCGCAGGCCTTGATGAGTCCCTTCCTGGCGCCAGGCTGACGAAGGTGTCCCGATGAGTTCCGCCTGTGGGCCTGGTCCAAACAGATGGACCGCAATCACTGCAATCATCAGCGCGGGAGGAATCGGATGGGCAAGTGGCTCGGGGGCCAGCCTGATCAGGCTGCGCGGCGGCTACTGCCTGAACGAAGACCTGGGCCAGCTGGCCAGGCGGATTTTCGTTTTCATTCGCAGCTGAACAAATAAAGGAAATGCTTATGCGCACGATCGTCAACGCCACGTATATGACTCTCGATGGTGACATCACCAACATGCAGAACTGGCATTTTAGCTATTTCAGCGACAAGGCCGCAGCCGCCACCCGGGAACAGCTATTCGACAGCGACGCCCTCATTATGGGGCGGAAGACATACGAGGGTTTCGCCCCCGCGTGGATGTCCCGCGCAGGTGCTGACGACTTCTCCGACCGGATGAACTCGATCGAGAAGTACGTCGTGTCCACCACACTTACCGACCCCGAGTGGCCTAACACCACTGTGATCAGTCAGGACGTCGTGGCGAGGCTCCGGCAACTGAAGAACAAACCGGGACAGCAGCTCCTCCAGTACGGCTTCGGGCCCGTTACCCGGCTGCTGCTCGACAACGGTCTGCTCGACGAACTTCGGATCTGGCTGCATCCTGTTCTCTCGGGCGCAGCATCTGCCGAAGATCTTCTCTATCGCGATATGGACCAGACGGCGTTCTCACTCAACGGCACCGAGGTGCATGAAAATGGGCTCGTGATTCTGTGCTACGCGCCGGTCCGGGCCTAGCGGCGGTCTCTCCGAACTGGAGATGCATCATGCACCGAATCCGCGCTCCCTGGATCTCAAAGCTGATTCGGTACCGTGTGCACGCACTGCTATTGAGCAGGAAGCCTCAAACCAGAGATGACGGCCGCTTACGCTGCCAATCCCGTCCAGACGGTTCAGTGCCCGGCCGCTTCCGGCGCTGGTTGCATAATCGGGCTTGAGGATGATCCCGCAGCTTTTAGGGCTAGCGGTGGTGACGCCGCAGGTTTGGGCGATCTCGGCCATGGTGAACTGGCCTGGCGTCGTACATGCGCTGGGTTTTTCCGATCAGCGTGGGATCATTTGGCTTGCGCCCGCCCTTACGTCCGCGGGCACGCGCAGCAGCCAACCCTGCCGGTGCGTTCCTTGATCAGTGCAGCCTTGTATTCGGCCATCAGGGCGAACATGCCGAATTTGCCGTGCGCGATGATGGTGTCGACAATCCCATTGGTCAGCGAGCGCACCCCGACGCCCCGGCCTGCAGGGTGGTCACTTGTCGATGAGGTCGCGCAGGTTGCGGCCGAGTCGGTCGATCTTCCAGATGGTGGCGCCAGGACGCAGAGCATCCAGGCAGGCGTTCCATTCGGGCCGCCCGGCCTTGGGTGCCGGTCGCTCACCGAACTTCTGTTCGCTCACCGAACTGCTGTACGAATCGAGACCGCGCTCAGGTGTGCTGCCTATCCTCAACCCCAATAATGCCCGGCAGTCCGGCCAATCTGATCTGTAGGCTGCTTCGAATCATAGACGTGAACGACGCCCGGAAGCTGAGCAGTTCGCCAGCCTTGGCGCTTTTCAGCCTTGATGAGAAGGATGTGGGCGATGCCGGAGCATAAACACGTTCGGGCAGTTGTCCCGGCCGGCGATATGGAACAGAGACCGGCGGACGTGCTTCTCGCGCGGTCTGGCCTTGGAGATGAAGAGGCGTTCGCGCAGCTGTACGACCTCATTGCCCCCGCGGTTTTCGGTCTTGTCCGCCGGATCGTACGGGATTATGCGCAGTCAGAGGAAGTGACCCAAGACGTTCTGATTGAACTTTGGCGCACCGCTCCGCGTTATGACCCGGATCGCGGCAGTGCAATGACGTGGGTTCTTACTCTTACGCATCGGCGAGCGGTTGATCGCGTTCGCTCGGCGCAAGCTTCAGCAGACCGCGAGCGGAAGGCGAGTTACGTCACCGAAGGGCGCGGTTTTGACGAGGTTAGCGAGCAGGCCAACGCGAATATGGAGCGTCATCAGGTGCAGCGCTGTTTGGAATCGCTGACTGCATTGCAGCGTGAATCCGTCATGCTTGCGTTCTATCAGGGTTACACCTATCCAGAAGTCGCTGCTCTGCTGAAGGCGCCGTTAGGGACGATCAAAACCAGAATGAGGGACGGCTTGATCCGGTTGCGCGATTGCTTGGGGGTGTCGCGGTGAAGGTTGACTACCATTCCCTGACCGGCGCGTACGTACTGAATTCGCTGCCACCGCTCGAACATGACCGATTCGAAGCGCATCTCAAGAATTGTCCTACCTGCAAGGAGGAGGTCGCAGAGCTCCAGCAGACCATTGGCCGCGTGGGGAGCGCCTCAGCGGCCACGCCGCCGAAGCATTTGCGCGAACGCGTGCTCGACGCGGTGGCACAGACACGGCAGCAGCCGCCACAAGTCACTCCACGACTCCGGCACCGAAACTTGATCCCAGCAATTACCGGAATTGCGGCAGCAGCGAGTTTGATCATCGCCGCGATGCTCGGGATTCAGCTTAGTCAAACCACTGCGCAGCTCATGGAAGAGCGGCAAGCCCGGGAGGTACTAGCGCAGCGTTATCATGATTTCGCCGAACTGGTTACGGCTGACGATGCGCGGCTGGTCACAAGCACGATGGTTAGTGGCGGCCGTGTTACGGCAGTAGTGGCCCACAGTCACAACGCTGCGCTTTTCGTCACGCATGAGCTTCCCCCGCTGCCCGAGGAACTTGATTACCAGCTTTGGGTAATAGGCCCCGACGGCACACATTCTCCCGGTGTCGTAGAGGCTGAAGGCGCGATACTGGCGCAGGGAGTGGACCGCAACAGTCAGCTGGCCGTCACCATCGAGCCGGCCGGTGGTTCACCGGAGGGCACCACGGATCCGGTAGTCGTATTGCCGGTTGACTGACTGGGTTCCCGTACCGTCCCAGCCTTGGTACCTCACCAATCTGGTGTAGCTGGCGCTGCGAATACCTCAGGTACATAGCGGGGTGAGAGGACCAAGTCCGATGGAACCAGAGCACCAGTTTGACCGGAAGCCCGTGCATACCGCGTTCGCGTGTGTGGTCGCGGTCGGAGCCGCAGTGGGCTTCGGTCACCTTGCGGCCGGAATCATTGAGCCGCACGCATCTCCCCTTCTCGCTGTGGGTAGTGCGGTCATCGATGTCACTCCAGCACCTCTGAAAGAATTCGCGATACGGCAGTTCGGAGAAGACGACAAAGTTGTGCTCCTCTCAGCGATCGGCGCCCTGCTGGTGCTGCTCGCCGCGTTCGCCGGAATCGCGGCACGCAGAAGCATGCTGCCCGGGATGCTCCTTATCGTCGCTCTCGGCAGTCTCAGCAGCATTGCCGTAGTTTCTCGCCCAACGTTCACGCCGGTCTGGCTGACACCCACAGCGATCAGCATCATCGCTGGTGTCGCAGCATTCTGGTGGCTTCACCGAACTGCGGTCGTCGTCACCGTGCCGCCCCGCAGAGAACAAGCACTCACGCGCAAGACGTGGGATATTCCCGGTGTCGGGCGACGAACATTTCTCGTCTCTTCGGCGATCATCGCAGTGAGCGCGGGTGCCGCAGGGGTCGGTGGACGGCTAGCCGAGCAGCGGGCTGGTGTGCAGAATGAACGCGCAGCACTGAAAATTGCCCCGGACAGACCCGCACCGCCTATCCCCGCAAATGCAGATTTCCTAACTGACGGCACGCCACCCTTCATCACTGCGAACAGTGACTTCTATCGCGTCGATACGGCCCTGACGCTGCCGCAACTGCGTGCAGACACGTGGCGCCTGCGAATTCATGGGATGGTCGAGAGGGAAATTACGCTGACCTACGACGATCTGCTCGCCCGTGAACTCATCGAGAAGACGATCACTCTTGTATGCGTCTCCAATGAGGTCGGTGGACCGTACATTTCCACGGCGAACTTTATTGGTGTCCAGCTGGCAGGAATCCTGCGCGAGGCCGGGTTAGACCCCCGGGCTGACCAGCTTGCGACGACGAGTTCAGATGGCTGGACGTGTGGCACACCCGTAGAAACCGTGATGGCCGACGGCAGCAACGCACTGATTGCGATAGGAATGAATGGCGAACCACTACCAATCGCTCATGGCTTCCCCGTCCGGATGGTGGTACCGGGGCTATACGGATACGTGTCAGCGACGAAGTGGCTTGTCGATATGGAGGTCACCACTTTCGCCGCATTCACCCCCTACTGGGTTCGGCGAGATTGGGCAGAGCGCGCGCCAGTTAAAACTATGTCTCGCATTGACAGACCACGATCCTTCGCGCGTGTGCCGCGGGGCCGCTACACCGCCGCTGGAATAGCCTGGGCACAGCACACCGGCATCGATCGCGTGGAAGTCCGAGTCGACGGCGGCCCCTGGCGTGACGCCGATCTAAGCCGTGAAGTCAACGTTGATACCTGGCGCATGTGGCGTATCGAACTCGACCTGCCACCGGGTGACCACCGCATCGAATGCCGCGCGACCGACCGCAACGGATACACCCAGACCGAAGAACGCGTGCCCCCGATTCCCGACGGAGCCACCGGCTGGCACACCGTCGCCTTCAGCGCCACCGACTGATACCGGGTTCAGAAATTTTCTTCGTCCGGGCAATCCTCTCCTAGTGGCGCTCCGAATCAGAAGTGAGGCGCGAAAGTTCCGCGCCACTGATGAAGGAGTGAATGAAACATGCGCGTCAAACGAAACCTTGCCTTTCTGTCTGCCTCTGCTGCCGTTGCACTCACCGTTTCGGCCTGCGGCGGTGACGCTCACAACGGCATGACCACCGACGGGCACGATGCCCAACAGACACAAGCGGGTGTCACCACTGTCGACGATGTCTTCGGCGAGGCGTGCGGCGCTATCCCGCAAGACCCATCAGATCCCGGTTCTCTTGATGGAATGGTCGCAGATCCTGTGGCTACCGCGGCGAGTAACAACCCGCTGCTTCAGACCCTCGTCACCGCTGTCACAGAAGCTGGACTCGTCGACACGCTGAACGACACGTCAGCTGAATACACCGTCTTCGCGCCAACCAACGACGCATTCGACGCACTCGGCGAAGATACCCTCAACGCCGTTCTCGCAGATCAGGAACAGCTAACATCGATCCTGACCTACCACGTAATCCCCGAACGCCACGATCGTGACGCGATCATCGACGCCGGCGAGCTCGAAACAATCCAGGGCGAAACCCTGACCATCGAGGGCTCCGGTGACCAACTCACCGTCAACGATGCGCGCGTGCTATGCGGAAACATTCCTACCGCAAACGCCACCGTCTTCGTGATAGACACCGTGCTCATGCCACCCCAAGACTGACAACACGAAAGTTTGACCATCGGGCGAGGGTTGGTCTCGTTCTGGCCTCCATGATATGATCTGGTCTCCGGGTGTCGTTGCTCGTGCGACTGTTGCCGCAGAGCTGATACTCGCCGAAGCAGCCCGATGCCTGGAATCGTCCGCTCCCCCAACCTCACCTTTCTCCGGATCCTTCTGTCACCGTACTGCAAGAGGCACACGACCGCGTAAGAAAACAGTGGGCTCGAGTACAGGTTCGGGTCCGTTTTCCAAATTTCGTACGAATCGTTGGTTCCGGCCGGTCACGTCGAGGTAGCCCCGAGACAGCTTGTCCTCGGCACACAGCGTGTCACCGAAGAACTTTGCCTTCGTCCTCCGGTGAAGTACGAGCATGCCGGGCCAGCGGGTTTGCACCGCGTGGTTGCGTAGAAGATTTCAGCGTTCACGCGGTCCTGGCCAGCGTCGCGCTCGGTAGAACTCATAGGAGAACAATCCGCGGACGCGGAGTGGCGCAGGGTTGCGCTAGGCCCACGCGGCCCGGTCACTGGTGAGATCCGGGGCAGCGGTGGCGATCATCGTGTCGATCCGGTGGTGCTGTTGACGGTTCGCAGAACAATCTCATCGCCTACACGCTCGACTGCATCGCCCGAGTGTCTGCCCCGCGGTCGTTGCTGGCTACTGTTTAAGACGTTTTCTTGGACGTGACCCGGCGGCGGGCGGGAAGGAGGAAGCCAAGCGCGATCATCCCTAGCCCGAGCCCGAGGTGCAACCAATTGTCTGCGTCATTGACTGGTATGAAGTTGGCATCACTTGTGTGGTCAATAAGAAGTCCGTAAATCCAGAGGAGGAGGTACACGGCGCCGCCGCCGATGAGGAAGAGTTTCGCTGGGGTGATGGCTCGCGCCATCACTACACCAGCGACACCAAACAGCAGATGTACGAGATTGTGCAGCACGGAAACCTGGAAGACCCCCAGCAACATCGCCCCGGATTCATGCCCGGCGAAGGTAATCGCATCAAAATTGGCCGTCACGCCCGGTATGAAGCCGAGCACGCCAACAAGCAAGAACACGGCGCCGATTATGAGAGCGCCTGCCTGAAGAGGTGTCGCGATCATAGAGGTACGTGGGCTGCTGTTCATCATTTTCTTCTCCTGTCATCAACTTTCATGCGGAAAGTAAAAACCAAAACCTTTGTGGCATTATCCGAAATTCTGGCCAAAAGACTGCTTTTTAAGCAGTGGTAAGTTCCTTCGGAGGTTTTAAACTCCGTCTATGATAAGCCGCGACGAGCTTACTTCTGACTCTCTCTTTCAGCGGCTTTTGTGTGTCTTTTCTAACTACTCAACGATGATTGTTCCCGTCATTCTTGGGTGATAAAAGCAGACATAACCGTACGTGCCTTTCTCGGTGAACGTCCGCGAGTAGGTGTCTCCGGATCGTAAGTCGCCAGATTTGATGCCATCGGTGAAGTCAACGGTGTGGAGGGAATTTTCCCGCTGCACCCACGTAACAGCGGTGCCTGAAGGCACCGTCAATGTATCTGGGCTGAAGGCGAACGCGTCGATCTCGATGGTGACCTGGCGCGCAACCGGGGTCTTGGGGCTTCCCTGTGCCTGCTTTTGCGCGCCCGGTGAGGGTGATTGACCGCTCTCGCGGTCGATTTCCGGACTGGCCGCGGTGTCTGCAGGTGGGGACGGCGTCTCGTTGTGCCCGCCGCATGCGGTCGCGGCAAGCGCGGTTGTGAGCATGAGAGCGGGCAGGGCTCTGTGGTGAATGTTCATGTGCTGTCGCGTTTTCTATGTGGCGAGTTCCGCGAACGCGATGATGTTGTCGCGGTAGCTACGCTGCTGGTGATTAAAATCGCCGCCACAGGTGATGAGCCGTAACTCCGGTTTCCCGGCCGGCATCCATACCTCATGGGTGGGAAATTGGTTCTTCGGGTGTTGCTCGATGCGGGTTACCCGAAATGTCAGGCGCTCGCCCGACTGTGTGGTGACGTAGATTTCGTCGCCAGCGTTTAGCTCATGCAAGCGGTGAAAGACATCGGGCCCGGTTTCGGAATCGACATGACCTAACAGGGCGGCCGGTCCTGGGTTACCTGGCACGGTTCCCTGTTCGAACCAGCTGATGTCGCCATAATTCGGTACCTCAAGTGTCCGATCCTGGTTGAGTCCTGTGCGGGTAAGGCTGCTTTCAATGCCGATACGCGGAATTGAGACTCGTTCAGGCGGTTCCGCGGCACGCTGATCCCGGGTGGACCGGAACTCACGAACCCCATCGAGCCTCAGGGACGGTCGGTGCAGTTCAACGCTGGTTTCGCCCGCCGCAGGAGCTGCGCCGTTTGGTTCAGCAACGCTTCCGCATCCCACAAGCAGCATCAAAGCTGCCACAATCAGAATGACATTCCGGAACACGATCTACCGCTTCCCCTAATAGGCAGGTGAGCCACGCGGGCCCGGGCGTGAAGGAGTGGTAACCGCATCCGGGCCCGCGTGACGATCTAGTGGTTCTTACCCGGCGGTTCCGCCGCCACCGGTTTCCACGCCACCTTCGGGCATGGTCTCTCCCATGTGCGCAACGATGCCCGCGGCGAGCACCTCTGCGGTCATGTACATGTGGTTGTAGGCGTTGTACGCGTTGGAGAACGCCTCGCTGTAGTTGCCGGCATGGAACGCGTCAACCTGCGTGATCAGGTCGTTGACGTGCTCCTGCAACGCTGCAGCGACGTCATCGGCGGGCAGGTTGCCGTTCGATGCGGTGTCAAGGAACTGGGAGAAGTCCTGGCGGTATTGCTCAAGACGTGCTTGCGCGTCCTGCTGGCCCTGTTCATCGCCTTCGGCGAGCGCCACCGTGTACTGGACGAAGAAGTCGATGTGATCAGCCCACATCTCCATGAACGCCTGGCCGCCTTCTTCACCGAACACGCTTACGATGGATGCGGTCAAGTCTTGCGTGTTGGCATTCAGCGCTCCTGCGAGAGCCTCGAAATCAGGCTGCCCGCTCACTCCGGACCGCATAGCCTGCACGGCCAGCTGGGCATGCTCGCCCAGTTGCTGGCCCAGCTGTGATCGCAGACCAATTGCTGAGTTCTCGAGGGGCCCATCGATACCGGGCTGAGTCGCCACTATTGCGCCAGCGAGCCCGCGCGCAGTGCCGAACATGTGCGCGTAGGCCTCACGAGTCTGGGAGGCCGCTGTAGTCCAGTCCTGGGCGGCATACGCATCAATTTGCGTAATGAGCTGGTTGACGTGCATCTGCAACAGTTCTGCGACGTCGTTAGCAGGGAGTTGTCCCTCAGTTGCCGATTCAAGGAACCCACCGAAATCGGCACGGTACTGATCGAGACGCTGCAAGGCCTCATCCTGGGCTTGCTGATCATCTTCTGCCACACCGACGGTGTACTGCACGAAGAAGTCGATGTGGTCACTCCACAGCTGATTAAACCTCTCAGCGCCCTCATCCCCGTAAACGAGCCTGATCGATTCAGTGAGGTCCTCTGTATTCTGATTCAGCGACACTGCCGCCGCATCGAAGTGTTCCTGACCAGTGACACCCGCGCGCATCGCCTCAACAGCAAGCAGCGCGTGCTGACCAAGCTGACGTTCCAGGATGATGCGCAGCTCTTCCGCGTTAACCTGCGAATTCTGCGTAAGCACAATCCCGGGCGGACCCGAATGCTGACTCAGCCCGGCAGACCCCACGACAGCCAGGCCGCCCGCCGACAGCAACCCAGCCACCGCAAACGCCGTCAAATGATATCCAACAGTTCGGCGCATGATGAATCCTTCCGTCGAAACAGCACCTTCACTGTTGATTCGCGACCGGCAGCACCGCGGATTGGTGAGTCGCGGAGAGACTACGCAAACAGTGCCGCGTGCATTCGTAAAGCCGACCTAAACAGATGCGGCTGCGCGGGGTCTGCTCCGAAAATGGGCGCGGACCGCCATGAGGGCCCTTGTGTGAGCCGCCATAGACGTGGCAGCAATACTCCGCCCGCCCGACTGGACCAACTACGCAGCCGGACGTCAGCCGCAGAGCCGGATAACCGATGACAGCCAAAATATTCGGACAGTTCCACTTGTGACTGTGCTGTTATGTGTGTCCAGCGATTTCCGTACCCACAGTCTGCGCAAGACACCGGACTCTGGGTGCCCGCATACCTGAATACCGTGTAGACCGGATAACCATCGGCGGAGCGCAGGGACGGGCATGCCACATCAATCCGCAGATAATGCGCGTTCTGTGCCATCCAGTGCTTTAGAGGGAGATGCTCGCCTGAACAATCTTGTCTGGACATGCGCGCCCGGCTCGGCAAGGAGCGTGCGCAGCCACTGGCCCAGCCCAGGCCGGTGAGCCCGTTCGGCTGCAACGAGTCGCAACCGTGTGCAGAGCCGTCGAGGATGTGGAGCCCAGCGCCTATGGGTGCTGGCTGAGCGCGACTGTTAGCCCGGATGAATTCATCTGCTGATTGTCGCGCCAGCCAACCGCGCCGTGTATTCCTCGCGGAGCTTCCCCGCCTGTGCATCGCGCGAGTTCTGGGTGCCGTCCAGCAGTTCTGTGAAGAAGTGGTCGAGGTGGATGTGCCAGGCGGCAAGAAGGTCAGGGAGCAAGCGAGTGTCGTGCACCATATGGGTGAGAATGACGCGATGCCCTTCATCGGCTTCTGCAGTGAATTTCCAGCGAACTGTGTCAGCACCGGGGCAATCTAACTCCAGGATGAGGGGCGCGGTCGCCGCTATCACTCGCCCTGGCGTCAGATCGTGACAGACTGCCCTGGCTGGCGCGATGTCACCCTCCGTGATGTTCTGCGCGCCCGTGAGCAACTCCCACGCTGATTCGATCGGTCGCCACACGAGGTCACGGTCGAACACGATCGTGGAACTATGGCCATCAGCAGATTCTGTGACAGTGCCGTATCCGAGCCCAAATCGCTCGATGTAGGACTCGATCACGGTGAGCATCTCGCCGGCAGGTGCGGGTTGCTCGCCATTAGCGATTGTCACGAGGGCGTCGAGGCAGGTGTCCCAACCGGCGGCGTTGCGCGCGGCAGCTCTAACACCGCCGTGTGCGGCGTTGATCGTGTGTATGAGGGTGAGCGTGCATCCGTGGGGATGTTCGATCAGTTCAAACCGGAGAACGTCGCCGTCCCAGCTGAAGGCAAACACCCTGAGCTGGTCGAACACGATGACATGCCCGGTACCCGCATCCTCACCGTCCATGGTGAACCTCAGTGGCTCGCCCGGCGTGAGGGCGTCGCTAACGCGCGCAGGGAACCACCGCTCAAGGTGATCGGGGTCTGTGATTGCACGCCAGACCTTCTCAACCGGCTGGTCAAGGTGGCGAGTGAAGGTGAGAACGGCCTTGCCGCTGGCAGTGTCCAGAGTTGCCCACTCAGTGGTCATGGTCATATCCTTCGCCATCAGGCATCGCGTCAAGATGCTGCTCAAGCTTGTCGAGGTGCGCTTCCCAGAGACGGCGATAAGGCACGAGCCACGAGTCGAGTTCGGCGAGCGGACCTGGTGTAAGCCGATACAGCCGCCGCTGGGCGACTTGCCGCACAGCGACGAGACCGGCATCCCTGAGTACCCTCAAGTGCTTCGATGCCGACGGCTGACTGATGTCGAGCGTATCGACGACCTCCGACACGGGCCTCTCCCCAGTCCGCAGGACATCAAGGATCTCGCGGCGCCGTGGTTCAGCAATCACCTCGAAGACAGATTCCACCTAAGTAGTATAACCATGCAGTTATATGCTTGCAAAAGAATATAATCACACACCTTACTAACTAGTTCCAGCTGAGGCAGGTTTGCTGCTGTTCGGGAATGGGCCGTCTACCGAACACCCAAACACTGCCCGCACCCGACACGGCGTTTCCCCAGGAAGCGGTGTTCGGAAACCCGTTCATTTTCGAGTAGTGTCCCAACGAGTTGTGGAACACGTTTACTGAACGATCGAAGGGGCTCTGGGGTGGCGCTGGTTGGTCTGGTGCGGGTGAGCACGAGCAAACAGGAAACTCAGCGCCAGCACGATGATCTCGACCCGATCTGTGTGAAGGTGTTCGAGGAAAAGATCAGCGGCGCACTGAAAATCGCGGACCGGCCGGGTTTGCGGGCCGCGCTTGAGTACATGCGCCCCGGTGACATGCTCACCGTTCAGGAGGCCGACCGGCTTGGCCGTAACCTGCTTGAGGGTTTGATCGTGCTGAACGATCTGTTTGAGCAGGGTGTGGCGGTGAAGATCCTGGCGGGGATCGCTGCGGGTGAGCATGTCGAGCGCAGTCTGATTCTCGACCTGGCGCTCGCGCTGGCAGAAGACCGCCGCCGCGATATTGCCCGCAAAACCCGCAACGGCCTGGAGTCCGCGGCACGGCGCGGACGCAAAGGGGGCCGGCCACGGGTGGTCGATGAGGACAAACGCCGCGCCATCCTGGCCCGCCGCGCGGAGGGGCAGTCGCTGCGCGAGATCGCCCGCGGCGTCGGCGTCAGCCTCGCAGTAGTCCACAGCGAAGTGAAAGCCACCGAGCAAACGAGGACAGAAGTACCGTAGACGACCCGTTAGCTCCCGAAGCTTGGCCTGAGCCGCAAGGCAGCGATTGGTTGGTGAGTGGCCGGGCGCTGATCTGGCTTACGGGTCGGCTCATGCGCCAGGAACTAAGAGTCAGCGGATCTATAAACGTGTTCTGGTTTTGATTCCACCGAATTCCAGGTGCGATTTGTCTCGGTTTCGCATCATGCTCGCGCGTGTTCGCAACGGTATGGGATTGGCCCGATTAAGTGGTGCTGTTCAGTCATCATCTGCGCCATGCGCGGACTAAGCAGGGGGAATGAGGTTGTGGCGGTGAGGAACCGGGCCAGGCGGAGCAAGACGCGAATTGCGCAAGTGGCGGCATTGATGTGCGTGGTGATCGCGGCGGGAAGTGTTGCCGCTGGAGCGGACCCCGTGGAGCCTGGACCTGTCCAGCCAACGATCCAGGTTCCAGAAGCACCAGCCACTCCTAGTACACCTGCTGTGCCCACCGAGCCCGAGCCTGACACGAGCGACAAAGGGCAGGTCCCGCCGTCGGTGGTCGCGTCGCAGGGCATGGCCTTCCCCCAGCGCCAGGACAATACCCTCGCGAGCAAGATCGAACATGAGCCTGATAGTGCTCCGGAAAAGGGGCGGGAGCGCGCCCTGGAGAATATTCCGACCGAGCGTTTGCGCTCCTTACCACGCGGACAGAAACCACGGTCGGAAATTCAGGAGATCCCGGGTGGGTTCAGCAAAGCCGAGGCGGACCGCGCGGAGCGGCTCGAACTCGAGCTCGCGGCGATCGATGAGACCCCGAGATCTCCGTCCGGGATTCAGGCCACCGGGTCAGGCCCTGGTTGCCAGGTGTATTGGCCGTCGCCGCATCTCGTGTGCGGGGCGATCAAAGACAAGTACAACGCGATGGGCGGTCCTGGGTCCTGGCTGTCGTGGCCGAATTCTCCTGAGTACGTGAATCCCGATGGCATCGGGGCGCGTAGTCAATTCCTCAACGGTTCGATCTACTGGTCTCCGTCGACCGGGGCGCACCCAGTATCAATCCTGTATATGACCAAGTGGGAACAGTTTGGCTGGGAGACGGGCTGGCTCGGCTACCCCACTGCCAGCGAAATAGGCCACGGTCCTCTCGGATCCCAGCAAGAGTTCCAGGGCGCGGGCCTGTTCTGGTCCCAGCCCGCCGGAGTTTACGCTGTCGGGGGTGCAATCCGCGCCAAATACGATGCGGCAGGCGGCCCAGGAGGATTCCTCGGCTACCCCACAAGTGACGAACTCACTCCACCTGACGGTGTCGGGAGGTTCAACACGTTCAAGAACCACCTGACAAACCTTAACGGATCTATCTACTGGCATCCCCAACACGGAGCGCACCCTGTTTCCGGACCAATTTTCGCCCAATGGGCCTCTGCCGGTTACGAGGCCAGCCAGTTCGGATACCCGACTGCCGACCAGATGAACTTGGAAGGTATCGCTGCGGAGCAGCAGTTTCAAAACAGCAAGATCTACACGCCGGGTGTCAGCTTCCCTGTCGGCCAATCGGGGGTGTCTCTGACACTCGGTGTCCCCTCGGCCGGGCCGATGTCAGCCGCCGCGCTCCCAGATGGGGTGAGATTCAGCGGCGCTGGGTTCGAGATGACGTTCCAGAAGAACTCAGGAGGAAACTTAAATATCGACTACCTTCGGACCACTTCCCAAGCACCGTCAGAATTCAAGCTGCTAGTCGGACTACCCGCAGGATATTCCGCCACAATCGATGCCTATGACATAAGTGTAAAATCTCCAGGCGGAACGCTCGTTGGCAAAATCACCCTTCCGATGTCGTTCGACGGCAGCGGACAGGAAGTCAGCACGTTCACGAGCCTTCAAGGAAATCAGGTGAGTGTCAACCTCGGGTCCTCGCCTTCACTGCCGATTCGTTCGTTCCTCCGCACGGCAGACTTGCCGTATCCCGCTCCAGCAGGCTACGAGAACCTTAGCCCGCAAGAGCGACAGGTATGCCGGGACGACCTTCCAGAATGCTGGAACGTCCGAAATGCTGCTTCCGATGCTCAGCAGGTTTCTTATAGGGAGTACCCCGACTGGCGCACGCGTGGCGAGCAGGATAATAGGGTCGACGCAGTGAGGCATTGTGCTTGGCTCGCTTACATGACGCAGCGCGCCGATGAGGACTTCGCGAGGCGTATGGGGAATGCTCACGAACTAGCGACTCCAAACGCACCTCTCGCTGCGGCGATGGACGAGTACAACAACGAAACCGGCGTTCATGTGGGACTCCGTGAGGAGCACAGTGAGACTGGGATCGAAATCACCTGTCGGGAGTACGGACGGGAGGCGCGTCAAGTCTCGTCGGTTACAGATGTGGGCACGAACGTGTACAAGAATGACCTAGTCTTCATTCACGAGTAGGGCCAGCATTTCCATTGTGGTTTCGCCAAGGCTGCGATTTTAGACAGCAGCATCTAAAACAAGACCTGGGGGCTCCCAACAAATGTTTGCGAGCCCCCAGGCCATGTGAGCGCCCGACTGTTTAGACACAAACGTAACTAGGGTGGGGTTATGGGAAAAGCGGTCGAGAAGGCGCGGACACGGATGACGGGCATATCTCTGCAAAAGGTAGCCATCAGTGCCGCGACTGGAGTGGGCCTGGCGCTGCTGGTTCTGGCGTGGGGACACTGGTGGCCGTCCGGAAACAGTTGGTACCTGACCGCTGCGCTGGGGGTGTTGCTAGTGGTGGCTGCGGGTGTGGTGTGGATGTTCGGTTCGATCATCGTCCTGTCACGGCGCCGTCAAATTGTCTGGTGGATGCTAGCCTGGCCGCTCGTCACTGTGCTAGGTGTAACCTTCGCCTTCCTCGTTCGTCCCGAGTTTGAGGATGCTCGCCCGGAGTTTGAGGAGGTCGCCGAGCAGCTTCTCGCAACTCCTGGCCCTACCGCCATGTACGACTTGAAGATCGGGCGGTTCGACATCCTTCGTGCTGACGATGCTCCCGATGGAACTGTCTACTTTGCCGACCGCCGCGAGACGATGTTCAACACCGAGCAAGGCTGGCTGTACTCCCCTGGTGGAATGCCGACGGCCCGTGGTGACCGACTGACGATCGAGCATCTCGGAGGCCCGTGGCACCGCTACAAGATGGCTTCTCCGTAGCAATCGCGTGTGCGTAAATCCTCATTGCTAACTAGGCGAGCTTCGACTTTATGCCTCGGGCCGATCTTGACACAAGCGAAGTTGTGGGGATCTAGATCTCGGTCCGAGGGTGCATCCGCAAATGCTCGCGCTACTTTTATCCAGCGCTGAGCTTCCTCCCGCAGCGTGCGGGCGGCTCCTTCTTCGGAACGCAATCGCGGTCTCCCTCTTTTCGTCTCCGGGTTTCCCCGCGCATGGTCTGAGCTTCACGCTCTACTTCCTCTGCGTCATAATGGATCTGTTCAGCGATCTGTGCGAAGAGCTCCGAAAGCAGTTCGGAGCGAGGAGCTGCCTGCTGTACAAAGGCGACCGCGCGCGCCAGCTGCTCTGTCTCCTACGCCTCAGCATTCCATACACAGAGAGGTCCACCTGTGGTCCTTGTCTGTCCCTTCTTCCTTCCTGACTGCCGAGGAATCTCATTGCGCCGCCCCAGCAGCTGAGGTCGAGGTCGGGTGGTACGCGGAATGGCGGAATGCTCGAGCGTCACATCGTTTACCAGGGTCTCGATGTGAGATCTGATTTCCCGCCGACGATGGTTGAGTGTCGCTTGCCAGGGTGATGGGACCACCTCGTTGCCACGAGCATGGGACCACCCGTGAGTGTTCATTGAGCATCGGCCTCGCTTTCTGCGCTGTCAACTGTGGTGTGTCCGGGGCGGGTGCGTTGCCGGTAGGACGGGCCCTCGATGACGAGGGTGTGCGCCGCGGATGTGAGCCGGTCGACGGCGGATTGAGCCAGTAGCGCATCGGTGGTCATCGACAGCCACTCCGAGGGCTCACGATTCGAACTGACGATCGTCGACTTGCGTTTATGGCGCTCGACCACAAGCTCGTAGAAGTCGTTGGTTTCGGTTGCATCGAGCGGCCGCAACGCAAAGTCGTCGAGGATCAGCACATCGACGGCGGTTATCCGCCGCATCTCCGCGTCGAGGGAATTGTCGAGACGGGCGGCGCGGAGCCGGGCGAACAGTTTGTCGGCGCGGGCGCAGAGCACGCTGTGCCGTTGCCGGATCGCGATGTGGCCCAATGCGGTGGCCAGGTGTGTTTTGCCGACACCAACGGCGCCAAGGACCAGCACACCGTGGCCGGCCTCGGCGAACCGCAGCGAGACCAGGTCCGACAGCAGTGCCCGGTCGTAGTGCAGGTCCTCGAGAGCGTTCCAGGTGTCGATTCGCATGTTCGGATCCAGCCCGGCCTTGGCCGAACGCAGTGCTGCCGAGCGTGATTCGCGGCGTGATACTTCGTCGGCCAACAGCAGTTCCAGGAAGGCGAGGTGACTGAGCCGATGCTGGCGGGCCAGCACTAAACGTTGCGGCAGGGTGTCTTTCAGTGCTCCGAGTTGAGGGTTTTGAGGATCGCGATCAGGTCGGCGCCGATCGGATCGACCGGGCCGGTGGTTGTGGTCATCGAGTGTCCTTCCGGTTGGTGTCGGCATTGCCACCGGGGAGCACGGTTAGGCGTCTGGTCCCCTCGCCGGGGCCCGGCCCACCCAACTCAGGCACGAACTGGACGAACTGTTCGCCCGTGAAGGGTTGAGCCTTCCCCGGAACATTATCGAGTGTTCGACAATCCTGACTCTTCGTCCGATCCTGATCAGCACCGATGCCATCGCACCCCTTCCGATGCTCATCGGTGCGTGGGATGACCAGCTCGCGATGCTGTCCACCGTCATCGCCACCGTGCCGCGATCGATCGGCCTCACGATGCCTTCCGATCGATCACTGAGCGCAAGCGCGCGGAGTATGATCAACGTTCTCATCGACACAGCGAAGGTGATTGCCCGCGACAACGCGCTCGACCTCACTTGAACGCCGCCGTTTCCGTCTCGGAAGTGTCTAACCGCTTCGCGCGTCATTATCGCTACCCCACCAACCCTCGCCGGTGGATTGCGATATCAGCCAGCGCTTCCGGGTGATCTCAGAAGATTGCAGCCACAGACATGCTTAGCCGAACGATTCGTGGGTGAATGCCATGCCGCACTGGAACGAGACCAAGTGGCACTACCCTGCCAGCCACCTCCTGAAAGCCGACGTCCGTGCCGCGTTTGAAGATCTGATTTCCCTGAAGCAGGACTACGCGCAGGCGTTCCACGGCTTCGAGTACCGCCTCGGCCTCATCCAGCAGTCACAACAGGATGTCCCCGGCGCATACCGAGCTCTCGCCGGAGAGTGCGTTAGTGAGCGTTCCTGGTCCTGGGATGATTCCCCGGTTCCGGCCGTTGAGGTCGAATTCCGGAAAGCAATGGAGAGGAATCGTCACCGGGCGTGGGCCCACTACCTGGGCGGGGCCGATAGGTTCAACCAGGCACTCCTCGATCACCGCGAGGTGCTGAGACCGTACCGAAACCGTTTATGAGCCTCCTCAGGAACCACGGTGATGTACCAGTGCTGTGCGGCTGGTTCAGCAACTTGCTCAAGGAGCACCATGAGGTGTCCCCACGCTAATTGCGCAGCAGTTTGCTGCGCAATTGGTCCGGGAAACGTGGCAGCAAGTCTGCGCATGTATTCGAGGTTGCGGCGGGAGAACCCGCGAGTGTGCGGGAACTCGGCCGCGAGGTCGTTCGCCAGGCGGGAGATGACTTTGCTGCCCCAGCCTTGTTCGTTCTGGCGCTCCAGGATTGTGCGGCCGATCCGCCAGTACAGCACGATCATCTCCGTAGTGATCTTGCGTGCTGTCTGAATCCGCGCTCCCCGCACCTCCGTTTTGATCTGTTCGAGCAACTCTGTGTAAGCCGCGGGTTCGACGTCGCGCTGCGGCGGACTCATGCGACACTCCCAGTCACCAGAGCGGAGGCTGCGCAAACGGCGCAGGTGACGGTGATGTGCGAGAGGTGTAACAACACCGAACCCTTCACGGAAGCAGGTTTACTGGAGATCAATTGGCTAAGCAAAGCGGCGAGCGTCGACCGAGGGGCGACACGCCTCGGAGTCACTCGCAAGGCGCTCATCAAGGTCTGGATCGCCGAGAAACTCGACCACGGCGATCCCACCGCAGTCTGACAGCATCGGCCTCGGGTGACGCTCAAGTGCTGGACAGACGTTCCGATGACGTCGAGGTAGCGTCCGTCGCGGATCGCGATGGCCGGTGATTGCTCATCCAGCCGGGGGTTGGCGCCGATGAACCAGGCTCGTGCGGTGTCGGGGCCGTCCGCTTGTGTGATCGCTTCCCAGGCGCGGAGCGCGATGAGCAGCCGTTCCTGTTGCATGCGGGCGGCGGTGCGTACCGGCTTTGCCCAGCGGTAGGGAAGCTTACGGTCCCGGACCTCAGCTAGCAGCGCCACGAGTGCCGGACCCAGAGCATCGATTAGCCGTTGCGCCACGCTGTGGGCGGGGAGTTTCGTGACTTCCGCGTGGATCGTTTCGGTGTCCCGAGTCTTCATGCATCCACTCCCCCTGTGCGTACTCACGGTGCTACTCAAACGCACCTTAAAATGCCACCCTATTGCGACTCACGGTTCTTAATTCGTAGTGGCTTCGCTCGATCGCGTGTCTGCGCAGACACCTTAAGAGCACGAGAGTGGATGCCACAGCTTGAAATAGCAGACCACTAGTGCAGCAACCTACGTACTGGCATCACAGAGGCTACTGACTGGTAGTCAGATGAGATATGTTTCTGTATACTGGTGTACAGACTATGACAGGGAAGAATCAAGGGGCCTGTTGAGCGGAACCAGCGACATCTATGGCAGTGACTTCACAGACGATGACAATCCAGATCTGAACCCGGAACTCCAGCTGCTCAGTGCACTGCTGTGGGCGCCGCCGCGTGACGCGGCTACTGCTGCCGGGATGCTGGAAGAAGCCGATTTCTATCGCCCGTTGCATGGGCAAATGTTTTCCATCATTGCTGGTCTGGCATGCGCGGGCAGCGACCACCGGGCGCCCAGCGTGCTCGCGCACCTCAGTGCCGGGGAACAGATCGCAGGCGATGACAGACGCAGCCTCATCCGCCTTCTGACACGCGCTGCAACCGGCGGTGCTGACCCGCTGCATCTGTCACAACTCGTGTACGTCATCGCTTCGGAAGCCCACCGGCGCGCGTACTACTCCGCGGCCAGCCAGCTGCGGCAGGCCGCAGAGAGTGCCGCCGAAGCTGAGCTTTTCCCGCTGCTGCTCACGCTCGGCCGCGCGCACCGCAGCCACGAGAACAGAATGAAACGCATCCGCCAATGGGCCGGGAGAAACCAGTGACACGACGCGAAGCCATCGATGCCAGCATCGCGGCACTCCAGCCCGCAAAAGACATCAAACTCCTCGCTCAAGCCGGAATCTCCGCACTGTCGAGCTGTGACGCTGACGAAGGTACCGTGTTCTCGGCAAGTGTCTGGCACGAGGCCATTGATGCCGCGACACTCGCCCCCCTGGACGCGGTGCAGGCTGAGGAAGTACGGGCCGAGGTGCACCGGATCATTAGGGCGCGTGAGCATGCTCTCGACCAGCTGCACGTTCGCTGGCCACACGACCCGGAGCTGCGCGCTCTCGCCATCCGTGCCATCACAGAGGTCGACAGAGGAAACGTCACCATCGAGCAGCTCGCGGCCGTCCGCCATGCCGCACAGCGCGCCGAAGCCGAAGCGTTCGCTGCGCTCGCAGGCGGCCTCATCGCCCGCAGCGCCCGCTGCAGCGAACTCGAACTCTCCCGGCAAGCCGGGATCACCCGCACGACACTGCGGCGCT
>NZ_JAPEIQ010000023.1 GCF_026041215.1 Hoyosella sp. YIM 151337 | reverse complement strand
GGGAGAACCCGCCCTCCACTAAAGCCGGGGCGATTCATTCTTCGCCAACAACTACCCCGGCGCACAAACCGACACCCAAGCCACCCGCATCGACGGCGACAACACCGCACACCTCGGCATCAACAGCAACGTCACCACCGGCGCCCCCTACATGGTCGCCACCTACACACTCACCGGACTCCTCGGCTAGACACACCGTGGCGTGAGCCTTCCTCAGGACGGCTCACGCCACGGGCCACTCTCGTACGCCCAACTCCCACACACGCCGGATGCCACACCCGCGCTACCGGCGCCCCGCGCAGTTCCTGTTCACCAACCCCGGCGCAGGCAGGGTGTGCGCCGCGAGCTCAACCATGTTGCCCCACAGCGGGCCTCGGCCGTGTCACCTCCCGCCAGCTGCGAAACGCCCATGCGTACGCGCTGGTCAGCCTGGGCGTTTCGCTGCAAGCGCTGATGGTTGCTCGGGCACGCCAGCGCCGAGGTGAGCCTGGCAATGGCTGCCTGTTCGACTCCACTTCACTGTTGGTCTCACATGTT
Source organism: Hoyosella sp. YIM 151337 (assembly GCF_026041215.1). Taxonomy (GTDB): domain Bacteria; phylum Actinomycetota; class Actinomycetes; order Mycobacteriales; family Mycobacteriaceae; genus Hoyosella. Next base: position 85,222 of record NZ_JAPEIQ010000023.1, on the reverse strand, counting down.
AGGCAAAAAGACACCCTCAATCCTGAACCGGAGGGTGTGGTGCTCTCCTGGGTCAAGCACGATGAGATCGTCCTTGGAATTAAATGCATCCGGTGGACATGTCATGGGTTCGACAGCCATGCCACGGCGGCCAAGCCTGTCGCCGGTGTAGATCTGCAGCCATGGTGCCGTCGCCGTCACCCGGGCGGATAGCCCCGAGTCGGGGTGACGGAGCACCACCTCCCATTCGTCATGGGGCAGACCTCCGAAGGCGTGGTCGACCTGGAGGGGACCTACCGCCCGGGACCCACGGAAGTCGAGATCCACTTCCCCAACCGGGACCGTTCCCATTGGCAGCAGCCGATCGTCCACCGTCATGACGCGCCCGGCTGGAAGAGTGAGTATGCACTCGTCGACAGGCGCCAGGCCGCAAGTTAGGTACGGATGGGACGACGCGCCGTACGGGGCGGGGGACGCCCCGATGTTGGTGGAGGTGATCTCGGTAGATAGCCCACGGTCGGCGGTGAGGCGATAGGTGACCTCAGTTATCAGGTGGAACGGGTACCCGTATCGCGGCAGGCAGTGCAGTCGGAATCTGGCCTCGCAGGAGGTCAGCTCGAGCGCCTCCCAGTTCACCCAGCAGCCGAATCCGTGTAAGGCGCTGTTCGTGGCGTGCTCGTTGATGGGTAGCTCGTGTGTTCTGTCACGGAAGGAGTACCGGCCGTCCGCGATGCGGTTCGGCCAGGGCACGAGCGTCTTCCCCTCATATGCGATGGGGATCTCCGACGCTGTGACTGGGACGACGATGTCGTGTCCGCGCCAGATTAGCCGCCCCAGCGCCGCACCCGAGGAAAAGACCGTCGCGCGGTAGTCACCGGCGACCAGAGTGTGAACCGTACCGTTCGCGGCGTTGTACGTGTCCGCACACGGACAGCCCACCTCTCCCCCGCGGCTGCGCTGGGCGCCGATGGCGCTCAAAGGCCCTGAGCCAGTCTGTAGTAGGCGTGGTTCAGCCTGAGGTCCCGGCTGAACTGCCGGGTTGTCGTCGTCTCGTCGATGACCGCCAGCTCTATCCCTGCGATGTCCGCGAGGTCCTCGAATACCTCCAGACCCACGGCGGTGGTGAGGACGGTGTGGTGAGCCGCGCCGGCCGTGAGCCAGCACTCGGCCGAGGTAGGGAGATCTGGTTGCGGCCGCCAGACGGCTCGGGCGACGGGCAAGTTGGGCAGTGGCTCGTCTGGGGGAACAACGTCGACGACATTGGCTGTGAGCCGGAATCTCTCGCGCAGATCGGACATCGACACGACGACGCCTTCCCCAGGGTCCGTGTCGAAGACGAGCCGGACAGGGTCCTCGCGCCCGCCGATCCCCAGCGGGTGGATCTCCAGCCGCGGCCGGCCGGTAGTCAGGGTCGGGCAGATCTCAAGCATGTGGGCACCGAGGATCTTTTCCCTCCCAGGTGTCAGCTCGTAGGTGTAGTCCTCCATGAGTGACGCTCCACCAGGCAGCCCGTAGCCCATGACCTTTGCCGCCCGAACCAGAACTGCAGTCTTCCAATCACCCTCGGCGCCAAAACCGTACCCGTCCGCCATTAGCCGTTGGACCGCAAGTCCAGGCAGCTGGCGCAGGCCACCGAGGTCCTCGAAATTCGTAGTGAAGGCAGCGAACCCGCCGTCCTCGAGGAACCTGCGCAGACCGAGCTCGATACGGGCGCCGTAGCGCAACGACTCGTGGCGGTTCCCGCCGGGACGGAGCTCCTGGGTGACCGCGTAGGCCTCCTGGTACTCGGCCACAAGGTTGTCGACATCCGAGCTGGTGGCGGCATCCACTGCCTGGACGAGATCATTGACACCCCAGGTGTTAACCGACACACCGAGACGGATCTCCGCTTCCGTCTTATCGCCTTCGGTGACGGCGACGTTGCGCATGTTGTCACCGAAACGCGCCAGCCGCAGCTCGTGCATGGCCGCCCAGCCGACCGCGGCGCGTGCCCACGTACCGACCTTAGCCTGGACGACAGCATCGCTCGCGTGCCCCACCACGGTCTTTCGTGTAACCCCGAGACGGGTGGCGATGTAGCCGAACTCTCGGTCGCCGTGGGCAGCCTGGTTGAGGTTCATGAAGTCCATGTCGATCTCGCCCCACGGCAATGCGACATTGGCCTGGGTGTGAAGGTGCAGCATCGGCTTGGTCAGGGCGTCAAGGCCCACGATCCACATCTTCGCCGGTGAGAAGGTGTGCATCCACGTAATAACGCCCAGGCACTTGTCGTCGGCGTTGGCCTCCAGGGCGGCCCGGCGAATGGCCTCGCGGTCCTTGAGGACCGGCTTCCAAACCACGCGGACAGGGATACCGGAGGCGTCGTTGAGCGTAGCGGCGATGGTCCGCGATTGCTCAGCCACCTGCCGCAGCGTGGCCTCGCCGTAGAGGTCCTGGCTGCCTGTTAGGAACCAGATTTCCTTGCCGTCAAAGGGGTTCTTCATCAGTGGTGCTCTTCCTGCTGCGTGGTGCGTTGGCCATAGACGTTCTGGTAGCGGTCGTAGAGACGATCGATGTCTGATTGCGGGATACGGCCCGGCTCGCCGAGCTGGCGGGAGATGTGGACGGTCCGGGCGACTTCTTCGCACATCACAGCGGCCTTAACGGCTGCCCGCGCGTCCTTGCCGATAGTGAAGGGGCCGTGGTTGCGCATGAGCACTGCCGGCGACCGGGATCCCCGCAGGGTCTCCACGATGCCGCGGCCGATGGAATCGTCACCGATGAGGGCGAATGGCCCCACGGGGATGACGCCTCCGAATTCGTCGGCCATCATTGTGAGCGCGCACGGGACAGGTTCGCCGCGAGCGGCCCAAGCCGTGGCGTAGGTGGAGTGGGTGTGCACGACCCCGCCGACGTCGGACATGTGCTGGTAGACGTAGGCGTGGGCAGCTGTGTCCGACGAGGGCTGGAGGTGGGCCGGGGTCCCATCGTCGATCTTCTTCCCGTCGAGCGTGCAGACGACAATCATCTCGGCGCTGAGGGCGTCGTAGGAGACGCCAGAGGGCTTGATGACAAACAGGCCAGAATCGGGCACGCGTTCGGAAACGTTCCCGGCCGTCCACACCACTAGTTCGTATCGAGTAAGCTCCGCGTGCAGGGCTGCCACCCGTTCTCGGGTTTTAGCGACGGAGGCCTGCACTGCAGGGGGCAACTCAGTCAGCGCAATATTCACGTCAGGACCTCCGCTGCGTGAAGCGGGGTTGCAGCCCCGTCGGTCTCATTGGCGGTCGGCTCGGGCGGCACCGGCTTGCGCTGCGTGGTCAGGGCCTCCCGCCGGATCCTCCTGAGCTGGTGCATGACGTTGTTGACTCCCTTGCCGAAGTAGTCGTGCAGCACTTTGTACTCGGCGTAGAGCGCGTCATACCGTTGAGCGGCGATCTCATCAGGGGTGTAGGCGCCGACGACACGGCGGCCCATCGCCTGGGCGGCGGTCCGCACATCGGGGTAGGCCCCCGCGGCGACTGCGGCGTGGATGGCCGAGCCGAGCGCCGGGCCTTGTTCGGAGGCGATGACGGACAGCGGCAGATGAGTGACGTCGGCATACGTCTGCATAAGGAAGGCGTTCTTGAGCAGGCCACCGGCCACTACCAGTTCAGTGACGGGCACCCCTGCATCATCGAAGGCTTCCACAATGGCGCGGGTCCCGAAGGCGGTTGCCTCCAGGAGCGCCCGGTAGACGTCCTCAGGGCGTGTCGCTAGTGTCTGCCCGACGACCAGTCCAGAGAGCTCGTGGTCCACGAGTACCGAACGGTTGCCCGAGTGCCAGTCCAGCGCGATCAGACCGTGCTCGCCGACCTGCTGGTTCGCGGCCCGCTCCGTGAGCAGCTCGTGGACAGAGATTCCCCGCCGATGAGCCTCCTCCGTGTATTCACCAGGTACCTGGTTAGCCACGTACCACGCAAAGATGTCACCGACACCGGACTGACCGGCCTCGTAGCCCCACGAACCTTCGACGATCCCGCCGTGGACGACGCCACACATGCCGGGGACCTCGGCCAGGGTTTCCCCGTTCATCACGTGGCAGGTTGACGTTCCCATGATCGCCATCATCTGCCCGGGCTCGAGCGCGTTCGCCGCCGGAGCGCTCACGTGAGCATCGACGTTGCCCACGGCGACCGCGATGCCCTTGTTCAGGCCGGTCCAGGCAGCGGCCTCTGCCGACAAGGCGCCAGCGCGGTGGCCGAGTTGGCCGATCTCGTGCTCCAGCTTCTCCCGCACAAACCCGGCGAAGTCGGGGTTCAGGGCGGCAAGGAATTCCTCTGAAGGATAGGCGCCGTCCTGGTAGATGCCCTTGTACCCAGCGGTGCAGGCGTTACGGACGTACCGGCCGGTCAGCTGCCACACGATCCAATCGGCTGCTTCGACCCAGTGGTCCATCGCCGCGTAGATCTCGGGGTCCTCCTCGAGCAGCTGCAGCCCCTTGGCGAACTCCCACTCCGAGGAGATGAACCCTCCATATCGGTTGATCCACATCTCCCCCCGCTCGTGAGCCAGAGCATTAATCCGGTCCGCCTGTCCCTGAGCCGCGTGGTGTTTCCACAGCTTCACGTAGGCGTGTGGACGGTCGGCGAACTGCTTCAGCTCGCACAACGGCGTCCCCTCAGCGGTGGTAGGCACCATAGTGCACGCCGTGAAGTCGGTCGCGATCCCGATGACATCGGCACGGTCTACACCCGCAGCCGTTATTGCCGCCGGCACCGCATTCTTCAGCACGTCGATATAGTCGGCGGGCACCTGCAACGCCCAGTCTGGAGGCAGCACCTCACCGGCGTGGGCGTCGAGCGTCCGGTCCATCACGGCGTGCTTGTACTCGTGCATCGCGCTGCCCAGTTCCGCGCCGTCGTGAACCCTCACCACGACAGCCCGGCCGGAGAGCGTTCCGTAGTCGACTCCCACAACGACAGCTGATCCCTGATGGGCCATTCCCATCACTCACCTTTCACTTATTAAGTATTCCTTAGGTATGAGAGCGCTAACATAGATTGTCAAAAAAATGAGCGCAGACGGGAGCTGGCCCATTTCTTGTGTTGGGTCGGAAAATCACGTCTTTTCGTGCCGGGCCGTGCTCGCCCGCGGGATAAGGTACGGGGCGACGACGGGCTGGCTGAAGTACTCGCCGTGCCGGATAAGGTTGATCACCCGGTCCACGCAACGTCGGCCGACCTCGTCGAAGTCCAGGCGCATGGTTGTGAGGGAGGGACAGAAGTACTGCGACTCAGGGATATCGTCGAAGCCGACGACGCTCAGCGCCTCCGGCACACGAATCCCAAGTTCTGCTGCTGCTTTCAGCAGGCCAAGGGCCATCTGATCGTTGGCCACGAAGACGGCGGTGGGTTTGTCCTGCTGCAGAAGACCGAGGCCCACTGTGTAGCCGGAGGCTGCGCTCCAGTCTCCCCGCCGAGGCTCAACGGCCACCTTCCCCGCGGCACCGAGCGTGGTGCGCCAACCCTCGATCCGCGCCTCGGATGCGAGCCAGCCAGTGGGACCGGCGAGATGGTGCACGGTGGGATGGCCGAGATCCACAAGATGCTGGGTTGCGATGCATGCACCGAGCATCTCGTCGTGGGAGACGGTGTGGAGACCGTCCACCGCACCTGGCTGGAACATCACCAAGGGCACCCGAGCGTCCAGAGACTCGGACGCATCGGCGGCCGCCGCGGTCGGCGCGAGGATGATGATCCCGTCGACCCCGTCAGCGAGGAGATGGTCAAGCGCCTGCCGCATGTTCGCACGGTTGGCGTCATCGAGGCTCACCAAACTGGTGGCATAACCTCGGCTCCGGGCTTGCAGTGCAACGCCGAACAAAGCGCGGGACGGCCCGTATTGCGCCGTTCCGACTGTAATGACGCCCAGATGCATAGTCTCGTTGGTGACGAGCGCACGAGCCGACTTGTTCCGGCGATAGCCTAGGTGCCGAACAGCCTGTTCAACTCGCTCCCGTAGCTCCCTCGACACGTATACATTGCCGTTGAGTACGCGAGAGACGGTCTGCTGCGAGACGCCAGCCAATCGTGCGACATCGATCATCCGTGGTGCCTGCGCAGATCCGTTTACCTTGTCTCGCATGCCTCCGTCCTCTCTGCTCCCTCAAGCCCGCACTGGCGCGGGGCGGCGCGATTTGAGCGATTCTTCAACAGCAAACAGCAATTCGACGGTCCAGCGATTGTCGACCACGTCGGTTTCTGCAACCTTGTGCCCGTCAACAGCCTGTTGGAAGCTCTGGAACACAGCGCGGAGGTCGTCGGTTTCGTTGGGAATTCGTTGTGGTATCAGGGCGGCGGTCGGGTCGCCGTTGAGCGCGACCTTGTCCTCGGCGACCTCGAGCACGCCGTGCTCGCCGTGGAAGACGAACTCACCGTCCCAGGAGGTTTCTGGCCCTCTCCCAGCCCATGTACCGGAGTAGTTAACCACCGTGCCGTCATCGAGTGTGATGAGAGCTTCGAGGCCCGGCATTCCGGAGTAGCGGCTCCACGGCGCGCGGTGCTGGATGGCGAACACTTCGACAGCTTCGCGGCCGGTGAGATAGCGCACGAGGTCGAGATGATGGATGCACATATCTTCCAGGAGAGGAGCTTGCAGCTGGTCTCGCCCACCTTCAAGGAACTCCGCCTTGCTGAATCTTATGGAGATATGCCGGACTTCTCCGAGGATACCGCTTGTGATTTGCTGTCGGGCTCGCCGCGCCCATGGCCGGTACCGGTAGTTCTGCGACACGACGACCTGGATGTCGGGGCGCCCAGACCGGGCTGACAGGACAGCAGCGAGATCTTGTCGTGTGCCCACGAGGGGCTTCTCGACGAGAACGTGCATTCCGGCCTCAATTGCCCGTGTGATGGCCTCGGCATGAAGGCGGACAGGAAGCGTTACTATCACGGCGTCGGCCAGGCAGCGATCCAAGGCCTCTGAGAAACTGCGGTAATGACAGTAGGAGTTCGTCTTGGGCAGCTTGTCGGCCGCGACCCGCACCCTTCCTCCAGCGGTGCCTGCGAGTGCAACTCCCGGGATGTCTGCCAATGCCTCCAGCCATCGGTTTCCCCACCGGCCCATGCCGAGAACCAGCACCCTGATGGGACTCATCATTTACCTCCTCTATGTTTCAGAATCCGGACTTGGCCGACTATGGTGAGCGGCATTGGGACGATGGGTGCGCAGCAGACTGTGATGTGCCTGCCGCGCACCGATCCCATCAGCATTAGGAGCCGCTGACCTCAGACCTCGCCTCGATCACCGAGGACTCCTTTGCGGACCCGTTCGGCTGGTAACCGGTGGGAGGTGTGATCACACCCCGCTTGATGAGCGTCTGGATGTTGCGTGCCCGGGTGGCCTCCTCGCGGGCGAGCCAGTCCTCCGTGGGCGGTGCATCGAGGTACTGGTTCTTGGGGTAGATGGGCTGGTCGTAGATGGCGCGGTATTGCTCGGTGCGCATGTCCTTGAACTGGTTGTACAGTCCGTTGGCGACCCTGGCCCGCCGCAGCGCCTCGATGTCGATGGTCGTGCAGACGAAGGAGTCCCCGGAGGTCCAGCCGTTCTGCTGGGCGACGATCTGCCCTCGAGGGTTGACGATCATTGACTGGCCGCCGAAGAGATCTTGGATGCCGCCATCCTCCCTGATCTCGGGACCGAGGTTGGGGGCGACAACGTAGGCGGAGTTGAACAGTGCGTGCGCCCGGTTCTGGATCTCCCACATGCCGGTCATCACAGCCGGCTCGATAAGAGTGGGCCGGATGATGATTTCAGCACCGTTCATCGCGAGACCGCGCACGACCTCGGGGTACACGCCCTCGTGGCAGATCGCGATGCCGATGTTGCCGATTTCGGTGCGGGCGACCGGGAAGATCGCGTCCATCACGTTCCCGTTTCCCTTCTTGGCGATCCACTCGTCCCACACGTCGTGCGGGTTCATATTGCCGAGCATCCCGCCTTCGTAGGCATCGCTAGTCGCCTTGTACCGCTTGTAGACGACTTCCCCGTTTGGATCGATGATGAACGCGACATTGAAGTAGCGGTCGGGGAAGTCGTCGTCTTTGACCATGTAGAGTTCGGCGGCGATGTAGGTGTTGTGCTGCCGCGCTTTCTTGGCGAGTTCGTCGGTCTCAGGACCGGGGATCGTGACCGCGAAGTGTGCTTCCTTCTCGCGGTTGCCCGGGATGTTCGCGATCATGCCCTGAATGGCCATCTCGGGAATGACGACGAGACGGACCGGGGCGCCCTCCCATGCGCCAACCATGACGGCAGTGTCCATAAACTCGTTGATCCGCTTGACGTTTTTGATCCCGTCCTCGCGTTCCTTGAGCTGGAACGTCCGGGGCGAGAGTGCGACGACGGAAAAGGGCTCGATCACTGTGATCTCCTTCGATCGTGTGAGCTGGGGTCCCGCTCACAGTTTCTTTTGCTTGGTTTACGGGTTGATGGTGTCCACGGCATGTTCGCGTGAACGCCGCTGGTGAGTTGGGGGTTAGAACTGCCGGTGCGGGTCGTGGTGCTCCTCGGCGTTTTCGGGCGTCGCCAGGAACGTCTCGATGAAGAACTCGCCGCCGGGGCACACCTCCTCCTGGGACTCACCCCGGGCCGCAGCCACCGCCATCTCGACGGCCGTCTCCCCCTGCTTGTAGGGTTCGTTGGAGGCGTTGACCTGTACCGGGCCATCGGGGTTTTCCATCATCTTCCTGAGCACGGCCATCTGGCCGTCGTAGGTGCCGATGAGCACCTGGTCGAGAACACCGGCGTCCTGAAGCCCTCGCTCGATGCCAGGGAGCATGACGTCGCTCAGGCTGAACACGATGTCGATGTCGGGATTCGCGGTGGCGACATCTCGCATGGGTGTGAGGGCCCTGTCGGGCAGCCATTCGCCGTACCGGATGGGCAGGTAGGTGATCTCAGGCGCGTCCTCGACGCTCTCGTATCCCTCGATCACACCCTTGTGCCGCAGGTTAGTGATCGTCTCACCGCTGTACCCCCCGATCACCACAGCGGTGACTGGCCTGTCACCCCAGCGCTCTGTGGCCTTCTCGGCGATTGCCGCGCCGAGCCGAGCGGCAACCGCAACCTGATCCTCGGCGACGTAACAGAATTGATGTGGAGCCAGCTCGTCGGAGAGGCTGCCGTTGACGACCACGAGAGGCACATCGTCCCGGACCGTGGACGTGACCGCGCCGGCGACGCCGGTGGGATCATGCGGGTTGAGGATGATGGCATCGACCCCGCGGGTGAGAAGAGTCTGCACATCGGAATTTTGCTTGACGGTGTCGCCGCCTGCGTCGGTGACGATGATTTCCGCACCGAGTTCCGCGGCCTTGTCCTCGGCGCCTTGCAGAAGCGTGGCCCACCAGTCGCTGCCGGCTAGGCGTCGCTGGGAGAATCCGATTGTGATCGACTCACCGTCGGCTCCGGAGGCCGTGGTGCCGTCCGTTGTGCCGCCTTCTGAGCCGCATGCGGTGAGCGCGAGGCTGGCGGTAAGTGCGGCGACAGTGGCTATGCCTGTGGTAGCACGCATCATGGGTTTCCTTCCGTGTTGGTGGACTGACGATTGGGTCCCGGGGAGTCGACGCCCTCTGCGAGATCGGGCCGACGCGAAATCGGTACATCCTCGGATGTCGAGCCAGGTGTGCTGTCGGAGACCTCGTTTCGCTTCGGGCGCAGTTTTGACAGCGCCGCGCGGATCCGCTGGACGCCTCCTCCGGATGTGAGGAAAACCGCGACGAGTATGACGATTCCGAGGATGACCATCTGGGGCTCGGACTGGATCCCCGCGAGGTTCATAATGTTGCCGATCATGCCGATGATCAGAGCACCGAGAACCGTGCTGATCGGGTCGCCCGTGCCGCCAAAGAGCGAGGTACCGCCGACGACGGCGGCCGCGATTGAATCCAGTTCATAGCCCTGGCCGACGAGGGAGCTTCCCTGGGACAGCCGTCCCGCCAGCATGAGACCGGCCAGGCCGGCCAGGGCGCCGCTCGTCGTGTAAGCCATCACCTGGTCACGCTTGACTGGCAGACCCGAAAGCCGCGCGGCTTCCGGGTTCCCCCCGAGAGCGTAGAGCCGTCGGCCCACAGATGTGTACCGCATGACGAATGCCGCGACGAGCGTAACCGCCAGGGCGATGATCACGACGTTGGGAATCGCACCGGTGCTGCCGCCGAAGATGTTCAGGAAGGTCCGGTCGCTGATGACGATCAGCGTGCCGACCTGCACGAGGAACGCCACACCACGGGCAATGCTCATCATCGCCAGCGTTGCAACGAATGGCGCGATCCGCGCGTAGACCACGAGGATCCCGTTGATCAGTCCCGCCAGAGCGCAAGCGGTGATCGTGACTATGATCGCGATGAAGAACCCGTGGCCTTGTTGCAGCAGCACTGCTGCGATAACCGTGGCCAGCGCCGCCACCGATCCCACCGAAAGGTCGATGCCTCGTGTGACGATAACGATAAACTGTGCGACACCGAGCACCGCGACGACGGATGCCGCGACGGCGATGTTCTCGAGATTTCGCACGGTCAGGAAGTGTGGTGACACCAGCGAGCCAACGATCGCCACCAGCACGAAGACGATGATCAGATAGCCGGGCGGGCCAATCTTGAACCGCGATAGCGCAGGTAATTTGCCCTTTACGCCGCCGAGCCATTTCTTCGGTGTATCTGCGGGTGGGGTGCTAAGTGTAGTTACCGACATGGGTTCCTCCAGTGGGTCGGCCATAGTTGTCAACGAAGATGGGTCAGGAGATTCTGTTGTTGAGAGCGGATCTCGTCGTGGGTGGCCTTCGCGACGACCCTGCCGGCGGAGAGGACTAGCACTCGGTCGCAATGTGCGGCCTCGGCGACCTCGGACGTGATGATGATGGCTGCCCCGCCATCACGGAGGTAAGCGCGAACGAGACGGTAGATCTCCTCCTTCGCAGCGACGTCGACGCCCCTGGTCGGTTCGGCCAGGATCAGTACCTTGCTGTTCTTGGTAAGCCAGCGCGCCAGGAGAACTTTCTGCTGGTTGCCGCCGCTCATAGTGCCGACGGTTTGATGGACCGAGCTGCATTTGATGTTGAGTTCTCGCACCTGACCGCGCCCGTGCTGCACCTCCTTGCGGTGGTCCAGAACTCCTATGTGGGTGAAAGACGTCAGCGATGCCAGGGTCATGTTCTTGTTGGCGCTCATGCCCAGAACCAGACCCTGCGACTTCCGGTCTTCAGGGATCAGGCCCAGCCCAGCCGCGATCGCCTCACGCGGCGATCGGACCCGGACCGGTCGACCGTCCACGCTGATGGTGCCGCCCGTGGCCTCCCGGATACCGAACAAGCATTCCGCGAGCTCTGTCTGACCAGCGCCCAGGAGCCCAGTGATACCCAGCACCTCACCGCGCCGCAGGTCGAAGGTGGCAGGTGCCACACGGTTCCCGTCGGTGAGCCCCCGAACATCGAGGACGACCTCGTCACCAGCTATTCCACCCAGATATCCCTCAGCGTTCTCGGCTGCTGCCGCGGCCAAGGAGTTCTCGTAGCGGTCGCCCATCATCGCCTTGACGATCTCGTGGTGGTCCGGCACGAGATCAAAGTGCGCGACGCGCCGACCGTCACGCAGCACATCGACGGCATCGCAGACCTCCGTCACCTCATCCAGGCGGTGTGAAATGAAGATCAGGCCAACGCCGGACTCCGCCAATTCCCGCATCAGCTCGAGCAGAGCACTCACATCACGCGGCGGGAGGGTGGTCGTCGGTTCGTCCAGCAGTAACACTCGGGGTTGAGACTTCAGTGCCTTGGCGATTTCAACGAACTGCTGCTTGCCGAGCGGAAGCGACCCCACGGGGTCGTTGACATTCACGCTAAGGCCAAGGCGGTCCATGAGCTCACGCGCCTGCCTCTCCATCTTCGAGCGGCGGAACAACCCGCCAGCTGCGAACTCATCGAGGAAGATGTTTTCGACTACCGACATTGCCGGTATGAGACTCATCTCCTGATAGATCGTGTAGATACCGGCCTCACGAGCAGCGTGTGGGTTCTCCAGCTTCACTTCCTTCCCGTCAATCCAGATACGGCCGGTATCCGGTTGTTCTGCGCCGGAAAGGATCTTCACCAGGGTTGATTTGCCCGCACCGTTGGCCCCCGAAAGAGAGAGAACCTGCCCGGGCTGGACCTCGAGATCAACCCCAGCGAGAGCAGTCACGCCTGGGTAGTGCTTCGTCAAACCCGAGACACGCAACGCTGGGCCAGTCGAGCTATCAGCCATTTTCATCACCTGCTTACTCAGACGCATTCCGGCCAGAAATGGCAGCTAATACCGGAATGTGTGTTAGCGCTATCATGACGGTGTTTGCAAAACGGGTTCTTCAACACCGTTGCGGCCCACTCGTGCAAGGTCATCGAGGACGGACCAGAGTTCGTCCGGGATGCGTGTTTCAGCCAAGCCCAGCGTCTGGTCCAGGCGCTCCGGACTGGACATGCCGACGATGGTCGAGGCGATGGCCGGCTCGCGGAGGGAGAACCGCAGAGCTGCCGCTGCGAGGGGCACGCCGAACTGCCGACAGGCGTCCTGCATCCGTCGTACCCGATCTTTCGTGGCTTCGCTTGCCGGGCTGTAGCAGTAGTTCGGGTGCTGGTCTGGACCCTTGACGAGCATCCCTCCGCCGTACGGCGCGCCGTTGATGAACGCCATCTCCCGGTTTTCCGTTGCGTCGATCAAGGGTCGGGCGGACTGGTCAACCAGGGTGTAGCGGTTGTGGCTGATGACTGCTTGGAAGACCCCGAGGTCGACATAGCGCAGCATGAGGTCGATGGGTCCGCCGGCGACGCCGATGTGGTCGATGAGGCCCTCCTGCTGCATGGCGACCATCGCCTCGACGGCGCCCCCAGGCCCGGTGACCGCATCGAAGTCGTGGAGTTCGGGGTCGTGGATGAAGACGAGCTGCAGGCGGTCCAGACCGAGGCGCTCCAGGCTCTCCTCGACCGAGTCCCGGGCGCGGGCGCCAGAAAGGTCGCTGCTCCCGGGCTTGGGATCGACCTTCGTGGCGAGCACGAAGTCCTCGGGCAGACCCCCGCGTTCCCGCAGTGCGATGCCGATCCGGCGCTCCGCATCAAAGTAGTTGTTGGAGGTGTCGATGAAGTTCAAAGGGCCCTCGAGGATCCGCAGGATGGTGTCCACCGCCTGCTTTTCACCGACTTCGTAGCCGTACTGTGCCGGGAAGTTGCCCAGCGGACTGGTTCCCTCACAGATCGGGGTGACGGACAGACCTGTGCTGCCGAGCGGACGCTTCTCCATGTGCTGTTCTCCTAGTGGGTGTGAGCGGCGTGGGCCTGGGCAGGTATCGGTGCCGAGCGGCCGATGATGTGGTCGGCGGTCATGTAGGCCATGGCCCAGATGGTTTCCGTGGGGTTGTAACCGTGGTAGCTGGGGAACTGCCCCCCGCCGACGACGAACAAGTTGTCGCACTCGTGGGACCGGCCGTAGATATCGACGACGGAGGTCGCCGGGTCCTCGCCCATGCGGTGGGTGCCGACCTCGTGCGTGGAGAGGTGGTAGTCGGGCTTCGTCGTCTCCTCCCACCAGTACGTCAGGCCCATCTCCCGGGCGATCTTGCGCTTGATGCCGAGCAGGAAGTCGACCATGTGCTGGTCCCACTCGCCCCACCCGTGCGTCATGCGAAGTGCCGGCTGGCCCCACGGGTCCTTGCGGCGGGGGTCGAGGTCGACATAGGTCTCGTGGGTGGGGATGTTGGCGGTCTGGGAGTACATGGACCACACGTGCGCGTAGTTGTCGCGCATCCAGTCGCGGAATCCGGCACCCCAGCGTGGTGCACCGGGCGGCATGGCATGCGCAATCTCGATCGGCTGGTAGTCGCCGGGCCAGCTGATGATGGGAGCGCCCCACAGGACGGTGGGATCGTACTCGTGCACGAGTTCGCCGCTGAAGTCCTCGATCGAGGTGGAGGCGACGAGCGTGCCCATGTACGGGTTCGACGGTTCCTTGGTAAGCCCCATGAAGAAGCCGAAGGCGTGGGTCATCATGTGCTTGCCGACCTGCCCGTTGGCATTGATGCCGGAGGCCAGAAGCAGCCGGGCGTTCTCAAGTGCGTAGCACGCGAGCACGACCCTGTCGGCCTCGAGGTCGACGGACCGGCCGTCTGCGTCGAAGTACGAGACCCCGGTTACGCGCTTGCCGTCATTGGAGCGGTTGAGCCGGTAGACGCGGCAGTAGTCACGCACCTCCAGGTTCCCGCTGGCCTCGCCGTAGGGCAGGGCCGCGACGTGAGTGGACGTCTTGGCGTCCACATGGCACGGGTAGCCGTGGCAGAAGCCGCAGTAGGTGCATCCGGACCGCCCCTTGAACGGCTCGGAAGCGATCGCCGCGGCGGTGCGGAAAGGATGGTAGCCCAGCCGCTCGCAGGCCTGGCCGAAATCGATGTCCGCGGCGCTCTGGCGCAGTGGCGGCATGGGATAGTCCCGCTGGCGCGGCGCCTCCCACGGGTTCTCATTGAGATCGGGGCGCCCAGCCACGTTGCTGCCTCGGCCTGAGATACCGAGTTCCCACTCCGTTTTGTTGTAGTAGGGCTCGAGGTCGGCGTAGCTGATGGGCCAGTCGACGAGAGTGTTGCCCTCCGGGAGGGCGTTCTTGCCCAGACGGTCCTCGATCTCGGTCTTCATGCGGAACTCGGTCTCCCGGAAGCGCCAGCACGCACCGCCCCAGTGGATGGTTCCACCACCGGCCCCCAGGGAGGGCGGCAGGTGGAGCGGGTTCGCGGTCCCCAGGGGACCGGCTGCCCACGGCGCGAGTTCTCCGTCTCCATCAGCGCTGGTTTCGCGCCACGTTATGGGATCAGTGTCCATGCTGGGCACGAGCGATCCGCGAGCGTAGTAGCGGATCTCGTCCTGCTTCAGGCGGAAGTCTTCAGTGGTGTGCTTCGGCCCCTTATCGAGACAGACGACTTTCAAGTTGGCCTTCGCAAGCTCGGACGCGATGACGGCTCCCGAAGCGCCCGCACCGACCACGATGACATCGATCTTTTCTCCACCCATTTTCAGTTCTCCTCGTTGCGGTAGAAGGTTGCGTTGTCGGGCAGGTTCTTGGTCCTCAGCTGGGTCCTCAGGTCGGACAGGGTCATGATCGGCAGGCTGCGCCCGTCGAAGCCCCGGCCCATCTGCTCGGCTGTATAGCCCCAGTACGCGCCCGGGAACCCAACCAGCTTCCAGCCCACGGCGTTGCGATTCCCGCCGTATGCCGGATCGCAGAAGAAACCCTCAATGGCATGCTCGCGGACCACGGCGAACAGGCGGCGCAGCGTGGGCAGGTCGGCACTCTCTCCGTGCTCCCCGGCCTCGTCGCCGTGCATGATCGGTGTCGAGCCCTCCTCGAGCACGGCCGGGCCCAGGAAGCGCTGGATCACCTCGTCCTGGATGTCGACGGGCAGGTCGGCGAACTCGGCCGCGTGCGCAGCGGCGCAGTACTTCGCCAGCGCCCGGAGACCGGTGCGATACACGTGCTGGAGGTTCTGGCTCACGCCACTCAGGGCCCTGTCGATGTAGTAGACCACGCCGGCCTGTGTCGCCCCGGCCCCATCGCCTCCGTCGGGGATGATCCGTTCGGCGATCACCTCGACCGTTCGCGCCTCCGCATCGTTCAGGTACGTAAGGGCGATGGATTCTTCAGCCGGTTGGGCTAGTCGATTGTCTGCCATATCTGGTCCTCTCTGCGTCCGGCGACCTGGTCGGCGCTGCAGATCCCCGATCGGATCGGGCCCCTCCTTCTGCGGGACCGTGCGGTAGCACGGATATCTGAAACTGTGAGTTGAGCCACTCTGCTGTGCGCTGTTCCCAGTGTTAGCGCTAACACGAAATGTGTCAACCCCTGATCACGCATTATGTTGTGTTGATGTTGAAACTGCATGACGACTGAGTGAGCGCTAACATCCGCTTGGGGCAGGTAGTCATGCCGAAAACGGCAACCCGCCACGGGCTCCCCGGCGCACGAGACGCAACTGCACCACCGCCCAGTGCTGCCGACCGCAGCCTGGCGGTGACAGTGGATCAGGCACGGCTCAACTCCCGTGCGCGGGGTGGGGAGTTCTCCCCTGCGGCACCGACGTGCACCCTGCGCGTCGATCGATGGCTTTTCTGTGTGGTCGGGTTCCACCTTTCTCGGCGGTTGGCCGGTCGTGGCAGTCATGGCTGGGCTGTATCCGATGACGTGGCGCCGCAGGGTATCCGTGATGGGTCCAGGGCCTGCGACTTGGCAGGTGCGAGTCGCTTCAACCGTTCCGCGACTTTGGTCAGGTGTGAATGCTCGCGGCCATCCCGATCGGCCGGGCCGTCGATGGGTTTCACGCCGCCGCCGTGCTGCGCTGCGGATCCATCCTTCGCGAGCATCGTCATCCGCGCGGCCCGCACACGACAAGAAACCCCGGCCCTGGAGTCGGCCTTCTCGATGCTGACCACCCGGGGATGCGCCCGGCCGTGTTCAGCAGCCTGATTGTGGTGACCTCAATGGATCTGACGGCCGCCTACCTGCCCGTTCTTGGTGAGCAACACGGCTTCTCAGCTCTCACCGTCACAACCATCATCACCGCACGCGCGCTAACAGCGATCGTCTCGCGACTATTCCTCGCGCAGCTCCTCGCAGTGGTACCCCGGAAATGGCTGCTCAACTCCGGCTCACTGTACTCCGCGCTGCCCGTCGCCATCATCCCCATCCTCCCCTAACCGCGCATCCGCCCTCTCCCTGCGCCTGACCGGAAACAGGCTCGGGCAAGTCATCATCCCCTCACCGCCGGGGCTGTCGCCGGGTCCACAGGCGCTGACGGCGTCTCCATCCTCACCAGCGGCCTGCTTGCCAGGAGCCGCGCTGAGAGGTGTGCAGAACACGAATTACCTCTCCAGCAACCCCCCGGCAGTACTGGACTCACAGCCGAAGCGGTCGGTGGCCGCAGTGCGGCGCTACTCCCTTCCCGCGGAGATCCAGTCAGCGCCGTTGAACGTCAGGTTGCGCCCGCCCTGCACAAGCGCGGCCGCACTGTCGAGCTGGGCGACCTGCCCCGCGGTGAGCGTGAGGGTGGCGGCGACCGCGTTCTCTTTCACCCGTGCCGCCGACCGGGTACCGGGGATGGGGACGACGGGGATGCCGAGTTCAGTTCCCTTGGCGTAGAGCCATGCGAGCGCAATCTGAGCAGGTGTTGCGTCCATTTCCTGGGCGACGCTCCGGATCATCTCCACGACACGGACATTCGCGTCGAAGTGCTCGTCGAACCGTGGCTGTCCGGCGAGCATGGTCGACCGCAGATTGTCGCGCCGCAGCGTGCCGGTGAGGAATCCCCGGCCAAGCGGGGAATACGGAACGAACCCTGCGCCCACTTCCCGCGCGGCAGGAACCACACTTGCCTCGACGTCACGACTCCAGATGCTCCACTCACTTTGCACTGCCGCGATCGGATGCACCGCTGCGGCGTCCCGTAGCTCTGCCGCGGTCACCTCACTGAGCCCAAGGTGGCGCACCTTGCCTTCTGTGACGAGTTCGGCCATCGCCGCGACCGTCTCTGCGATCGGCCGCGTCAGTTCACGCCGGTGCATGTAGTACAGGTCGATGACGTCTGTGCCAAGCCGACGCAGCGACGCCTCACACGCCTGCTTGACATACGCTCGATCACCTCGAGTGCTGTTGCGCTCACCGACTTCGCCTGTGATGCCGAACTTGGTAGCGATCTGCACCTCATCCCGCCGAACACCGAGCAGCTGTGCGATCAATTCCTCGTTGGTACCGGCTGGCCCGTCGGTACCGGGCCGTGGTGTCCCGTATACATCCGCTGTGTCGATGAACCGCACTCCCGCGTCAACTGTGGCGTGCAGCG
The DNA here is from genome assembly GCF_026041215.1 of Hoyosella sp. YIM 151337. GTDB lineage: Bacteria > Actinomycetota > Actinomycetes > Mycobacteriales > Mycobacteriaceae > Hoyosella. Next base: position 67,381 of record NZ_JAPEIQ010000023.1, on the reverse strand, counting down.
TGGCGAGGGCTTCGTCAGGATCTGTTTGTCCGTAGACTCCGGTCAGCGCCATGCCACCGAAGCCCATTTTGCTGACGGTCAGGCCTGGAGCGAGTTCTATGCGCGGGACGATCATTCTTTTCTCCTCTGCTCCGCACGGATGGCGGGGTCGGTGATCGGTTCTTCAGCGCAGTCCCGGCCATCCTGGATAAGCCGCGCGTAGTGCGTGATCTTTTCCTCGATTGCGTCGAGATCTGTAAGCAATTCACGTATGCGCGAAAGCACTTCTTCGCGGTGCTCCTCGAGCAGGGCCATACGGCGGCCGTGGGTGCTTTCGGCTTCCGCGAGCATCGCTACGAATGCGCGCATTTGTTTGACCGGCATGCCGGTTCGTCTCAGGCGCACAAGCAGTTCGATCATGCGTACGGTTGGTTCGCTGTAGCGCCGCCGTCCGTCGCTGCCGCGCGGAACCAGTGGTATGAGACCCTCGGATTCATACCAGCGCAACGTGTCCTTGCTCAGTCCTGTACGCCGCGACACCTCAGCAATTCCCAGAATCCCGGTCATGGCCATGACGATAGAAGCTGGAGTGCACTCCAGCGCAAGAGTGTCCCGTTTCACCGAAATTGGGATCGTGCGCGCACCGGCGGTCGGTTATCGTGGAATCATGCATTTGTACTTCCTGTGACGACTGAGTGGGCCCACGGCGCTCGTTGAGTGACTCCGAGATCCGGTGGCCGCGCTGTTAATGCCCCCTGTCGGGGTCGTCGTCAATTGCTCATCCATTGGTCTCGCGGCTAGTGGTGCAATGTCTCGAAGGACTGAAATGCTCTCCCCTGCCTCTCGTTTTCCGGCGCGCGAGCGCGCCCAGCTCATCGCATCAGGCGTCTCCGTGATACGCGGAGCCACCATCGTTCTCAACCACGTCGACCTCGCCGTCACGCCGTCATCAAGGGTGGCGATCGTCGGCGAGAACGGGCGCGGGAAGTCAACGCTCCTGCATGTGCTCGCTGGAAACCTGGAACCGGACCGCGGTTCCGTGCAGCGCATTGGCACGCTCGGTGTCGCCGGCCAGGAAATGCCGGCTGACAACAGCAGAACAGTTGGCGATACGGTCGCGGACGCGATCGCTGAGCCACTCGCTGCCCTTGCGGCTCTCGACGCCGCCACCGTCGCGCTAGCTGATGGCAGAGACGGTGCGGTTGAGGAGTACGGCGCTGCACTCGAACTGGCCGAAACGCTCGGCGCGTGGGACGCCGAGCGGCGCGTGCAGATAGCGCTGGCCGCGCTCGACGCGGAACACGACATGTCACGACGGCTCAGCGACCTCTCAGTAGGACAGCGGTACCGAGTCCGTTTGGCGTGTCTCCTTGGCGCCGACGATGACTTTCTGCTCCTTGATGAACCCACGAATCATCTTGACCGCGGCGGACTCGATTTCTTGACGGCTGAGCTGCGGAACCGAAGCGGCGGCGTCACCATAGTCAGCCATGATCGAGCACTACTCGCCGATGTCGCGGAGACGTTCATCGATCTGGACCCGACATCGGACGGTCGCCCTCGCGTCTACGGTGGTGGATATTCCGGTTACCAGGAGGGCCGACTGGCCGAACGGGAGCGCTGGACGCAAGACTACGAACGGCAGCAAGCGGAGCTCACCAGACTCGAGACGAGTCTCAGTGCCGCACAGAACCGCCTCATTACGGGATGGCGGCCGGATAAGGGCACCAACAAGCACGGCCGAGCCACACGTACGGGCGGCCTCGTCCAGAGCGTGCACCGGCGTCAGGAGGCACTCTCGGCGCACGCGGTGACAGTGCCGGAACCGCCGCAGGAGCTCCGGTTTCCTGGCCTGCCAACTCGAACTGGCGCGGTCCTGCTGCGGGTCGACCAGGTCAGTGTCATCGGAAAGCTGACCCGGCCGGTGTCGTTCGTCCTTTCGCATGGTGACCGGCTAGTCGTGACTGGGCAAAACGGTACTGGTAAATCGACTCTCCTCAACGTTGCCGCCTGCGACCTGCCGCCAGATACGGGTGCTGCGCGGATCTCGCAAGGCACCAGACTGGGCTTCCTCCGTCAGGAATCTGCGCTGCCAGAAGATTGGCGGGCGAGCGAGCTGTTCGCCACGCGCGTCAGCGCGCTCGTTGCCGCGGGCGTGGTGCCAGAGTCGGAGGTCGTCGGACTATCGCAACTAGGTCTGTTGCGGCCACGTGAGACGAGCAAACGTGTGGGCGAACTATCGATCGGCCAGCAACGCCGCCTCGACCTAGCGCTGGTGCTCGCGACTCGCCCGCACGTCCTTCTCCTCGACGAACCCACGAACCACCTCTCCATCGCGCTTGTCGGCGAACTCACCGACGCACTCGGAGCAACGCAAGCAGCCGTCGTGCTCTCGTCCCACGACCGTCAGCTGCTTCGGGACTTGAGCACGTGGCCCACAATAGATCTGAGCGCGACCGCCGAAAGCGATGTACTCAGTCGGGCGGGAAACTAACACCGCACCTTATTGTTTCGTCTCCTGCTCGCCCACGCACGGCAAGGTGACATACACGATCAACCCGCCACCGGTCCGGGGCTCGGCAGCCACCTCCCCGGCGTGGGCGTGTACAACCGAGCGCACGATGGACAGTCCCAGACCCGCGCCCCGGATCCGCGACCCAGGCACATGCGCATGCCGCTGTGCTGTTGCTTGCCGGCGGAAGGGCTCGAACAGCGCCGGGATCTCGTGCGCGAACATCTCGGGTCCGGAATTGGCGACTGTGAGGACGGCGTCCGCGCCAGCACGCTCGACGGCAATACTCACCCAGCCGACGTGGGCGATGTTATAGCGGACAGCGTTGTCGACCAGGTTGAACGCCAGGCGTTCGAGAAGGACTGGATCCCCATCGACGATCACCGATTTCAGGCTCAGTCGCATCTCGATCGACTCGTCCTGCGCATCGGAGGCGGCCCGCGCAACGATCTCCGCGAAGTCAACCCGCTGCCGCACGGAAGTACCGCGCTGACTCATCGCCAGCATGAGCAGGCCGTCGATGAGGTGCGTGTGGCGTTCGTTTAGGTCGAGGAGCGTCCGTCCGAGCCGCTTGAACTCCGGTGTCGCGTCCGGGTCACCCATTGAGACCTCGATAAGTGTCCGAGCGACAGTAAGGGGGGTGCGCAGCTCATGTGATGCGTTGCCGATGAACAGTTTCTGGCCGTCGAATGCGTGGTCGAGGCGCGCTAACATTGCGTCGAAGGTGTCGGCGAGCTCTTTGATTTCGTCGGGAGGTCCCTCAAGCGCGATCCGTTCGTGCAGATTCCGGTCGGCGATGCGGCGAGCGGTATTTGTAATTGTATGCAGCGGTGAAAGGACTCGGCCCGCGAGGATCCAGCCTATCGCGAAGGCCGCCAAACCGAGGAGGACGAGTGCGACTATCGACCACAGCAGAACCGTGTTAGTCACGGTGGCCGTCTCTTCATCGAGTTGAACGACCAGCGGTTGCAAGGGGTTGTCCGCGGGCGACACCACTCGTGTCAGGTCATCAGCGTCCAGGTCGTCTCTGACAGTTCGCAGCATTCCAGCGCGCCGGTTCGATTGCCGTGCGAGCTCCTGCCGGAGCGCCACGTTAACCAGTGCAACTAAGATGACTCCGGCAAGAAAGAACATGCCGGCGTAAAGAATCGTCAAGCGGGCGCGTACCGTCAGTCTGAAGCGTCGCATCGGGCTCATGGAATCCGGTACCCTGCGCCGGGGATCGTCTCAATAATCCGTGCTCCCCCGAGTTTTCGTCGCAGGTTCATGATCGTGTAGCGAACAACCGTCGAAAACGGATCAGCAAACTCATCCCACACTTTCTCCAGCAAATGTTCGGAAGGTACGACACCACCTTCCGCCCGCAAGAGTTCCTGGAGCACGCCGAACTCCTTGCGAGACAACGCTGCGGCGCGGCCCTCAAAGGTGACCGTCAACGTATGGCTGTCCAGACGGATGCCAGCACGTTCCAGTACCGGTGGCACGCTGGCACGTGAGCGCCGCCCGAGCGCGTGGACACGCGCGACCAGTTCACTGAACGCGAAGGGCTTGGTGAGGTAGTCGTCTGCACCGAGCTGCAATCCCCCGACACGATCCGGAACGCCGGCAGCTGCGGTGAGCATAATGATCCGAGTTTGCGGGCAGGCGCTGACCACCCAGGCGCAGACCTCGTCACCCGGAACCTTCGGGATGTCGCGGTCTAACACGAGGACGTCGTAGCTATTAACCGCCGCGTTCTCGAGTGCCCGGTCGCCGTCGTAGGCGACGTCGACCGCGAACGCCTCGCGGCGCAGCCCCTCGGCAATCGTCTCGGCTAGTAACTGTTCATCCTCGACAACAAGCACTCGCATGAGTCAATCATGCGTGTGCGCCTGTTCGGTTGGTGTTAGGTGGACGGCTCTTGTGTGAAACGCTCACCTCTCGCAGACCAAACGCGCAGCGGAGTTCCATGGGGTTGTGGCTATCTGCGGCCACAACCCGTCGCCCGAAGGCAGCGGGTTCGCAAGCAACCGAAGGGAAGTGAACAACGATGCGGGTTCTTTCGCGGAAAGTCGCAGCAGGACTGGTGGGCGCCGTCGCGCTCGCGGGTGGCGCTGGCGCGGTGGCAATGGCCAACACACCTTCCGGTCCCGGTGAAGGTGCTCACCTGGCATGCACGAGCGCGAAAACCGAGGGCGTCAATGAACGAGTGCTCTACCGCAACGGTGAACGCGTGAACCTAGGGCCGGGAGGCCTTGTGGGACTGCTCAGCGCCGAGGGGTGGTCGGCCGAGACAAGCGACGACACCACTGTGCTTAGTGGTCCAGACGGCGAGCACAGGGTGCTCGTCCACAACCGAGGAGGCAGCTGCGGCGAAGCCGCCCACGCGGGACTCTAGTGCGTTAGGACGGGCGTGGGCCGGGGCTAGTTTGCGAACCAGCCCCGGCCCACGCGCTTCCTCAATTGCAGCAACTCACTGGCTTAACAACGCTTTCGATTGGAGGCGCGCAGGTTTGGCACGGCGAAGCACCGAGCGGCGTGTGCGGGCTTTGCGCACCGCGATCCGCCAAGCGAGTTCTGACAGCGCGGCGGCTTCACGCAGGAACGCCGACGGCTCGTTCGCTGCGAGCTTGACGGTCTCTCGGCGCACGAGGGCAGCAACAGCCCGTTTCGTTTCTGCGCTCGCTTTCTGCAGGCTGCCGCTGTCGTACGGTGGCTGCGGGTCGTACTCGATCGCGAGCTGTGCGGCGCGAGCAACGTCATCCCCGGCAATTCGCCCGACGAGCCACAACGCCAGATCGATTCCCGCTGATACTCCGGCGCCGGTGACGATCTTGCCGGTGTGCACCACTCGCTCATTGCTCTTGGGCTGCGCGCCAAGGCCTTCGAGTACGGACATCTCGGACCAATGCGTCGTGGCAGGCTGATCGTCAAGCAGACCCGCGGCCGCGAGCACGACCGAACCTGTGCACACTGACGTGGTCCATTGGGCGTTTTCGTGCACTCGCCGCAGCCATTCGAGAAGCTGCTGGTTCTTTGCGATTGTGCCGCTTGCAGTCCCGGAGCCGCCGATCAGAACAACGTCCGGAGTGGGCGTCTCATCGAACGAATGCGTGGCTGCCATCATGAATACGCCGCTGTCAGCGATCACCGGCCCCGGCTCGGTCCAGACGAAACGTAGCTCCGCTCCGGGAATGAATCGCAATACTTCGTACGGCCCCACGATGTCTAAGGCGGTCATACCTGGGTAAACGACGATCGCGATCTGCATCTTGCTCCCTTACGAAACTCTAGGTGTGGTCTGGAAATGCTCGCGGTACCGGCCAGGTGTTGTTGCTGCGCGCCGGAAGAATGCCCGGTGCAGAGTCTCCGGGCGCCCGAAACCTACTTGGGTCGCGATTGCGGGGATAAGCAGGCTGGTCGTTTCGAGTAGCACTTTCGCGGCCTCGACCCGCAGCGACTCGACGAGGGCCGCTGGGGTGACGCCGACTTCCTTGCGGAACACGCGGGAAAAGTTCCGCGGGCTCATGCCCACGCGCGCCGCGAGGGTTTCGACGGAGAGGTCCTCGCCCAGATGATCCGGCAGCCAACGCTGCAGTTCCACTAGTGCGGGCGTCCGGGCCGGTGGGTTGCGCATGTGCACGCTGAACTGTGACTGCCCGCCTGGGCGGCGGAGGAAGACCACGAGCCAACTGGCCACGTGGTGCGCGATCTCAGTGCCGCAGTCGTCCTCGACTAGTGCCAGCGCCAGGTCGATACCTGCGGTGACGCCCGCTGATGTCCATCGGTCCCGGTCCTGGACGTAGATGGCGTCGGCCTCAACCTTCACGCCCGGGTGGGCACTTTGCAGTTGCCCGCAGGTGGCCCAGTGCGTTGTTGCTCGGTAGCCGTCGAGAAGGCCTGCGTGAGCGACGATCTCCGCACCCGTACACACCGAGGTGGTGCGGCGCGCGAAGCCCGAGATGCGCCGAAGGTCATCAACCGCGGCTGGGTACTTCTCCGCGAACCCGTACACACCCAGTCCCCCGATGACAAGCAGGGTGTCGATTTCGGACTGCCGCGCACTGGCTTCGAGCGAGGAATCGACACCGATGGTGATGCCGCTTTCCGCGCGCACCGGCTGCCCGTCCGGCGAGGCCAGGGTGACGCGGTACGCAGGGCTCGCACCAAGCAGTGATGCGGTCCGAAACACGTCTGTCGGGCCGGCGAGGTCGAGGAGGGTGCAGCCGTCAAACACCACAACCACGACCTCGCGGAAACCGTCTTTGGTGGGCACCCATTTATCGTGGCCGAGGCGGCCAGGTGGCGGCAAGGACAAGTTACTGACGATTTATGCCATTCGCTGAGCCGCGGCACATTTCCTCAAGAAACTGCTGATTGCCTCAAAAAACTTCTTAAGGCAATCGTGTGTATCCCGAGGCAATGTGCGTGACTCGAGGATTTTGACGCACTCGCCAGCCACCAGTCACCCGCTTCCCCGGTATCGGTGAGCAATCGCCTCGGCTCGGTCACGGAATGAGTTGCGCAGCGATTTCGGTGTCAGGACTTCTGCGTCCGCGGTGAGCTGCCACAGTGCCCACTCAGCATGTCGTGCGTCTTGGAACACGACTTCCAGACGCAGCCAGCCACCTGCTTCGATCTCTTCGCTGCAGACAGCCAGCGCGGTACTCACCAGGTTCTCCCGTCGCGCCGGCCGCACCCTCACCAGCACGTCAAGGCGGTCGCCACCGTGGCGGAAGCGCGCGCTGCGCTCCTGCCAGGCCCGATAGAGGTCGACGCGATCCGAGCGCTCAGCTGGTTCGGGCAGTACCTCCGCATCCAGCACGCGTGACAGCCGATAGGTGCGCTCGGCGCCGGACCGGGCGGCGAGCAAATATCCCCGATCCCGCACGGTGACGAGCCCAATCGGGTCCACGGTGCGCCAGTCTGGGGCGGAATCATTGGCTGCGAAGTAACGGATGCGCAGCTTGTTCCCAGCGAACACCGCACGCCGAACTTCCGCCAGAACACTGTCCGGAATCTCCTCCTTGTCAAGCTTACGTGCGAGAAGGTCGGTGTCGGGGTCGACTAGCAAGCGCTCGGCGACGTCGGCTGCGGTGTTCCGATAGCTGTCGGGTAACGCGTCAACAACCTTGAGCATGGCCGACGCGAGCGCGGATCCGAGACCGAACGTCTGTGCTCCGCGCCGTGATCCAGTGATCAGCAGGGCAAGAGCCTCATCGTGGGTCAGCCCGGTGAGTTCCGTCCGGAAGCCTGGCAACAGTGCGAATCCGCCGTGCCGGCCGCGTTCGGTGTAAACGGGTACACCGGCCGCGGACAGTGCATCGATGTCACGCAACACGGTGCGCGGGGAGACCTCGAGTTCACGCGCCAGTTCGCTCGCGGTGAGCCTCCCACGCTGGCGCAGCAATAGCACCAGTGACACCAACCGGTCGGCGCGCATACAGAAACTCTACAAAACATGACACAGGGTGTCGTGATTTGTTGGCAGGCTCCCCCACACGGTGTCAGAAAGCCGTCTTCAAACGAATGGAGCTGATGTGACGATGGTGCGTACGGCAGTCAACCCGGTGATGTGGTCGACAGGGTTGGGTTTCAACCAGGGTGAACTCGTGACGGGGCACGACCGGACCCTGTACTGCTCCGGCCAGACTGCAATGAGTGACGACGGAAAGCCCCAGCATTCTGATGACATGGCTGCACAGCTGGCGCTGAGCCTCGACAACCTGGAAGCGGTGCTCAAAGAGGCGGACATGTCTCTGGCGAACCTGGTGCGCCTCAACGTCTACACCACCGACGTAGATGTGCTTTTTCAGCACTATGACGTGGTGGCCGCACGGTTAGGCGCTGCCGGGGTAGCGCCCACGACCACGATGCTCGGGGTGACACGGCTGGCAGTGCCGGGACTGATGGTTGAGCTTGAGGGTACCGCTGTCGCGTGACTGACACCCTGCCCCTCCGACACTTCGGCCGGAGGGGCAGGGCGCTCAAAGGTGGGAGATTGTCTTGTCGACTTTGGTGACAATCGGTGTCTACGGCTTCGATGCCGATTCCTTCTTGCAGCGGCTGCGGCGCGCAGACGTGCACTTGCTGCTCGACGTCCGTCAGCGCCGCGGTGTCCGCGGACCCGAGTATTGCTGGGCGAACTCACTCCGGCTGCAAGCCGCCCTCGCAGCCGCCGGGATCGCCTACGCCCACCACCCAGAACTTGCCCCCACCACCGAACTGCGCCACCTGCAGTATGCCGAGGATGCCCGGCAAAGGGTAGGCAAGCGCTCGCGCCGCGAACTCGCGGCCGCCTACATCCACCGATATACCCGCGAGATCCTCGATCACGTGGACCTCGCGGCTATCGCGGCCGTACTTCCGAACCACGGCACCGCGGCGCTCCTCTGCGTCGAGCGCGATCCCGAAGCCTGTCACCGCTCGCTGATCGCCCAGCGGCTAACCGCGCTGCATCATGTCACAGTCGAGCACGTGCGCCCTGCTGAAACCATCACACGCGCCACTCAGCGGCAATGAATCTGGACGTGACCCGGACAGCTACTGCTGATCCCTGAGCTCGCGGCGGAAGCCGTGCCAATGCCGCCCGCGAGTGCGGCTGCAAACGCGGCAGTGGCGAGGATGATTGCTTGCATCTTTAACCTCATGGTGAACCCCTTAAGTGGAGTGGATATTGGTGCCACAATCTTCAGGCTGAAGAGGCTCAGAGAATAACCAACCCTAGGGTGTTCTTCTGGCACCCTTGCCGTTTCGGTGAAGGTAGTCGTCGCGGCGGCGTACCGGGCACCACGATCGCCGGCCCATTAGTTAGGTTAGGGTTAGCTTTGTGATAATGTTCTCGCGCTTCCTCGCGCGCGTCTTCTGATCGCTGGCTCTACTCGCGCTCGAGTAGCGGACCGATAATGGACAATCAGAAGGCACTAACGAGCATGAGAACTTCCGTGAGCCGCGTGGGCATCCTTGCTCTCACCACTGTATTAGCGAGCGTACTCGTCGCGTGTGGGCAATCCGAAGCTATAGATAACGGCGGTACCGCCCTGGGCGGAGAGGGGGCAACGAGCTACCCGCTTGTCCTCGAAAACTGCGGCGAGCAGGTCACCGTCGATGAAGCACCACAGCGAGTGGTGTCGCTGGACCAGGGGTCGACCGAGATCTTGCTATCCCTTGGCCTGGCCGATCGGGTGGTTGGCACTGCATCGTGGACGGACCCCATCCGCGACAACCTCGCGGATGCCAACGCTTCGGTCCCGAGGCTTGCCGACAACGCTCCGACGTTTGAGGTTGTACTCGGATCCGATCCCGACTTCGTCACCGCGTCGTTCGGACGGCACTTCAAGCAGGGGGGCGTGGCTGAACGCGCCCGCTTCGCGGAAACCGGGATGGAAACCTACCTTTCCCCAACCGACTGCGATAACGGCGTAAGCATCAATGGAGGTGGCAAGCGCACGAACCCACTGACGATGGACGCGCTCTATCAGGAGATCCGCGAACTCGCGGCCGTGTTCGACGTCAGTCGGCGAGGCGAGGAGCTGATCGACGAGTTGCAGGACCGTGAAGCGGCCGCCCTGGCGAGTATCGGGTCCGCAGATGTTTCGATGGCGTTCTGGTTTGCCGATACGAGGAGCCCTTATATGGCTGGTGGTCTCGGTTCCGCGAACCTGCTCGTCACGCAGGTCGGTGCGGAAAACTCGTTCGCGGACATCAATGACGACTGGGCGGCCGTCGGCTGGGAATCGGTGGTCGAACGTAACCCGGATGTGCTCGTGCTCGGTGACCTGTTGCGTAACCGATTCCCCGGGGATCTTCTAGCCGAGAAGACCGCCTTTCTCGAGTCAGACCCCCTCACGAAGAACCTCGATGCGGTGCGCAACGGGCACTACATCGCGCTCCATGGGGCAGAAATGAACCCCTCGATTCGCACAGTTGACGGCCTCGAGAAACTGGCCGCGGGCCTGCGCGAATTGAAGGTCACCTCTTGACCGTGACGCTCAGGCCCGCGGAAACCGGTGGGCGCGCACTGGTTAGGCGGCGGTGGGCGCTCGTGGCGCTGAGCACGTGCGCGGGGTTGCTCGCGCTCGTGATTTCGATCCTTGCCGCGATCACGCTCGGGCCAGCGGAGGTTTCGATGGTCAATGTCCGCGACATCCTGCTTAATCACGCAGGGCTAATGGAGATCCCAGTGCGACCCGCCAAGGACGCGATCGTGTGGGAGGAACGGCTCCCCCGCGCCCTAGTCGCCGCAGCATGCGGCGCTGGACTGGGTTTGTGCGGTGTCATCATGCAGTCCCTCCTCCGGAATCCGCTTGCCGACCCGTTCATCCTGGGGATCTCCTCCGGCGCGTCCACGGGTGCTGTCGTCGTTGGCGTGCTCGGCGTGGGCGGGATTGCACTCGGCTTGTCCGGCGGCGCTTTTGTCGGTTCGCTCGTCGCGTTCGGGCTGGTGTTGCTGCTTGCGCGCCTCTCGGGCGGCAGCAACGATCGCGTCATTCTCGCGGGGGTGGCCAGTACCCAACTGTTCTCGGCACTCACGTCGTTCGTCATCTTCGCGTTCGCCGACTCCGACGAGACCCGGGGCGTGATGTTCTGGCTCCTCGGTTCGCTCGAGGGTGTGCGCTGGAACGACGTGGTGCTGTGTTCCGTGATCGTCGTGCTGGGCACCGCCGTGTGCTTGCACTACGCGTATGTTCTCGACGCCTTTGCGTTCGGTGATGACGTCGCTGCATCTCTTGGTATTTCGGTCACGAAGATCCGGCTGCTGCTTCTCGTGGTTACCGCGCTCATCACCGCGACGCTTGTCAGCGTCGCCGGTGCCATTGGCTTCGTGGGGCTCGTACTCCCGCACGCGGCTCGATTTCTGGTCGGCTCCCGGCACAGTCGGCTGATTCCCGCAACGATTGTGATGGGGGCTGTCTTCATGGTGTGGGTGGACGCCATCTCCCGTGTGGCGTTCGCGCCCACGCCGCTGCCCGTGGGTGTTGGAACCGCCCTCGTGGGCGTCCCTGTGTTTATCGTCATCTTGTCCCGGCGGAGGAGGGCCCAGTGACACTGCACGCCGAAAATGTCACCTGGAATCGTGGCGGGTCTCTGGTTGTCGACGGCGTGACAGTCACGCCGGCACAAGGTGCGTCAGTAGGCCTGCTCGGACCCAATGGGTCCGGCAAGTCCTCACTCCTGCGTCTCCTCAACGGCGTCGTTAGCCCAACCACCGGAGTCGTGACACTCGACGGCAACGACCTAGCGACGTTGCGGCGCAAAGACATTGCCCGTGCGGTCGCAGTGGTGAGTCAGCAAGTGGACACGGAAGTCGACATTGCGGTCCGCGATGTTGTGCGTCTTGGACGAATCCCGCACCGCGGAACGTTCGGTGGTAACCCGGCTAGCGACGACGCTGCTGTGAGCGCCGCACTTGGGCACACGGGCCTCACTGCGAAGGCGGATCGGTTGTGGCACACGCTGTCCGGCGGTGAGAAGCAGCGGGTTCAGATCGCCCGTGCTCTCGCGCAGAACCCGCGTGAGCTGTTATTGGACGAGCCGACTAACCACCTCGACATCCACCATCAATTGGAGTTGCTCGCGCTCGTCAGTCGGCTGCCCGTCACGAGCGTCATTGCGCTGCACGACCTCAACCTTGCGGCCATGTTCTGTGACCATGTGGTCGTGCTCAAGGATGGGCGAGTTGTCGCCGGCGGCAAGCCCGCCGACGTCCTGACGTCTGAGTTGATCGCCGCCGTCTACAACGTCTGCGCCGAAGTTGTGGTCGACGAGGTCAAGGGACGACTGTCAATCCTGTTCGAACCGGGTCCCCTTCCCGTTCTGGCGCATTGAGGCTTCACGCGGGGCGGGGCTTTCGCCACCATTCGATCCTTTAGCCTCACGCAGCGCGGGGGACGAAAAGGCAATGATGCCAGCCGCCGTTGCCGCACCGACTGATGCCGCAATAGGCGCATACTCGCTCACTTCGTACAGCGCTGTGCCCGCGACCGGGCCGATAACAAAGGTGAGCCCGGTCGTCGCAGTGATCAAGCCAGCTACAGCGCCTGCCTGGCGTTCGCCGACCGCTAGCGTTGGCAGCACCGTGAAACCCGGAATAGCGAGCCCGAGGCCGAGCGCGAGAAACATGAAGGCTGCAGTGATAGACCATAGTTGCCCGGCTGCCAGCAGCAGCATGAACGACGCGACCACGATCGGTGTCCCGACGTGAACGAGCCGCAACGCGGGCCAGCTTAACCGCGGTACAAGCGCACCCTGCGTGGCGACGAGCACGACACCCGTCAGGAAGAGCGCGATTCCCACCGCGCCAGCGGTCTGTTCCGGGCCAAGTTGGAGGCGATCGGCAATCAGAAAGCCGATAACTACCTGGATCAGAGCTAGGGACAGGTATAAGAGAAACGCGATACTTAGTGCGGCGGACACTCTCGTGTCCCAGGGCCGGAGACGCTCGCGTGGCACTGTATCGGCCTGTCCGGCGCGTACGTCTGGGCGCACGCGGCCCGCCACCCACACACCGAGCAGCGCAAGGACGATTGGTGAAACGATAAGCGGTGCCATCAACGTAGCCACAGCGAGCGCGCCGCCCGCCGCAGGCCCCAGAACTAGCGAGAGACCCTGCGCGGCACCGACGTAGCCAATGGACTTGGTCCGCTGGACCTGATCCCGTGCGGACGCAGTGGCAGCCGCGATGGCGACCACTGGCAGTGCGGCGATTCCGGCCCCGAATAGCACGCTCCGCGTGACGAGCATGATGGTCAGCACCATCGTAGGCTCAAGACCCTGGTGGAGACCCGCGTACACAGCGGCCGCGAAACCCGCCAGCCCGATTGTGGCGCAGGATAATCCGCTCACAAGTACGGCCGTCGGTCCGGATGCGTCGAGCGCACGGCCCCAGAGCGGGCTAGATGCGGCGAGCGAGAGGGCCGAGACCGACACTACAAGGCCCATCTGGGTCTCAGTGAGAACCAGCGCACGCGCGAGCGGTGCAACGAGCGGAACCAACATCTGATGCGCCGTGAAACCGGCGAGCAGTACGATCAATAGCCGACGGAATGTGGGTGTCATAACAGATTTCTCCCTGCGTATGCGAGGCGGGCCCCTGAGTGTGGCGACGCTGCGAACGCGCCGTCAGCAAGAGTGAGCGTTCGCTGGGAATGGGATGCGACGGATTCATCGTGAGTGATGTGGATTACGGCCAGGTTCTCGCGCGCTTGCAAATCGCCAATGAGGGCGAGTACTTCTGCACGAGTGTCAGTGTCGAGCGCGGCGGTCACCTCGTCACAAATCAAAACGCTGGGCCTGGCGGCGAGCGCGCGAGCGAGGACGACTCGTTGCCGCTGCCCCCCGGATAATTCGCCCGGTAGCCGATTCCCGAATGAGCCCGGCAAAGCAACAGCGCCGAGAAGCCGGGTGATGTGTTCTTCTGTCGCCCGAACGCGGTGCAGTGTCCACAGCGGCCGGGCGAGTGCTGTCCGCACGCTTTGGTGTGGGTGAAGTGCCTCGGCGGGACTCTGCGAAACCATCTGTATCGCAACCTTGTGATCCCGGTCCCGATCCTGGATGCGCCACGGAACGGGTTCGCCATCGGACAACCTCAAGACGCCCTCGAAGGGCACATGGAAGCCTGCGATGCACCGCGCAAACGTTGTCTTACCGCTGCCTGAACGGCCGAGAAGCGCGACGCTCTCGCCCTTTCTGACGGAAATTGATTGCCGCGCGAAGAGTGGCTCACCGCGCTGATGGCGCGCCGATATACCGCTAACTGTCAGTACGACGGGTTGGTGCCCGTCCCTTGGGGGCGGGGCCGGCACCGACCGAGGTAGTGGGCCCCGACTTGCGCTGACCCTGCCTGCGCAGACCTGATATCGACGGTCGGCAATCAGGTTCACGGCGTCGTGGTCATGGCTGATGAGAACCAGCGCGACCCCAGAGTCGCGTACCTCCCGTAGGAGGTTGAGTATGCCTCGCGTTGTCGCGGGATCGAGTGCGGTGAGCGGCTCGTCCAGCACGAGAACCTCAGGTTCGGCGGCGAGTGCGGCAGCGATGAGGATGCGCTGCTGCTGGCCGCCTGACAATTGGTGTGGATACCTGCGGGCTAATTCGGTCGGCAAGCCGACCCTGTCGAGCATGGACGCTACGGATTGCTTTCGTTTGCGACGCGGCGGACGGTGACGCAGCGCCTCCAGGAGGGTGGTGCGCACACGAACGTACGGATTCAGTGCCGGGCCCGGGTCCTGTGGCACGTACCCAACAGTTCTGCCGCGCAGCCAGCTTGGCGGTTCCGGCAGTACATCCGCACCGCGGACCAACACGCGTCCGCCGCTTACACGCAGGCCTGGAGACGTGTGTCCGAGCGTCGCAAGCGCAATAGTGGACTTCCCCGAACCGGATGGCCCCGTGAGTGCCACGCATTCGCCCGGACCGACAGCAAAGGTGACGTCGCTGATGATCGGCCCATCAGATGACGTGATGGTCAGGCCCCGCAGCTCTATGATGTGGCTCATGCGAGCACGCCCCGAGCGTCGTGTAACACTCGGTCAGCGATCAGATTGACCGCTACGGTGATCACCGCTATAGCGCTGACTGGTGCGATGAGAGCCCACGGCTGAAGCGCAGCGCCTGGCAGCGTATCTGCGATGAGCCTGCCCCAATTGTCGGGCCCGGCAGTTACTCCCAGGAACCCGGCAGCAGTGACAACATAGATGGCTGCCACAAAGCGGATGCCAAGATCAGCCGCCACGGTGCCGGCGATAAGCGGCAAGACTTCACGCCCCGCCAGCCAGTACCACTTCTCCCCCCGCGCGACCGCGCTCTCGACGTGGGTGCGTCCCGCAGTCTGGACCGCGGCCGCGCGGATCACACGGGCTGACAATGGTGCCGTGATAACGACGACCGCGAGTATCAGACCCGCCCGATCCGGCATCGCGGTCAGCACGAGCAGCAACAGGACTATCGGCGGTACTGCGGCCACTGCGTCAACCGGGCGCATGAGGAATGCCTCGAGCCACCGCCGCCCAGTCAGCGACAGCGCGGCGGTCAGTCCAATGGCAGCCCCCGTGACAGTTCCCCCGAGGGCGGCAAGGACACTGGTCGCTATCACCGACGATCCGCCGTGCAACATTCGAGAGGTGATATCACGCCCGAGATGGTCGGTTCCGAGAAGTCCGGCCTCGCCCGGCGGGCTGTATGCGGGCCCTACGGTGACGTCCGGCGCGTGCGGCGCCAGCATAGGGCCTGCGAGAATAAACAGCGAACCCGCAGTGACTAGTGCCAATGCAACATATCGAGCTTTCACGTGGCGAGTTCCGTTCGAAGACGCGGTGTCATGAGGACGACCGCGATATCACCCAGTGTGAGGGCGGCGAGCATTACGGCGGCGAGGATCAGTGTCAGCCCCTGCACAACTGGCAGGTCACCCGTCACTGTCGCGTGCACGAGCGTGTCACCGACACCTGGGTAGCTGAACACACGCTCAACGAGGACCGCGCCGCCCACGAGCGCCACTCCAGTAAGAAGCCAGACCTGAATGGCGGTGGGCAGCACAGCAGGAAGCACTCCACTGCGGAGGATTCGCCACTCGCGCGCACCACACAGTCTCATGTATTCGACACTGCGTGACTGGTACGCGGCCACCGAGTTTCCCCTGATCACGCGCGTCGCGTAGGCCAGACCCACAAGGAACAGCGTGGCAACGGGCAGTACCAGCGCCGCGGGGTGCTGCATCGGCGAACTGCCCGCCGGGATGAGCGAGACCGGCGGAAACAGCGGCCATGCGATAGCGAACACCACGATGAGTCCTGTAGCGATCAGAAACTCAGGCAGTGAAACCAGCACGAGGGCGGAGGCTGAGATACCGCGGTCCGCGCCGGAGTTTCGGTGCCGGGCGGCGAGCACGCCTAGCGCCAGGGACGTCGGCATAAGCAGCAGCATCGCCAGACCAGCCAGCAGGAGCGAGTTACCAATGCGATCGGCAATGATGTCGGTAACCGCGGTACCGGTAATCGAATGGCCCAGGTTGCCTTGGGCCAAGCCATACGCCCACTCGCCATACCTGACGAGAACAGGCTGATCGAGGCCCAGTGCTGATCTTGCCGCGTCAATCTGCTCGGCGGAGGCGGTTGGCCCCAGTCTTGCCACAACCGGGTCTCCGGGCAGGGCATGCACGCCCGCGAACACCGCGATGCTCAACATTGCCAAAAGGCCAAGATTGAGCGCGGCACGCCGCAGCAGCAGGAGACAAATCATGGGACCGTCCTAGATGCGTAGCCACCTACTTCAAAGTGACAACGGTTTCCAATAGAGTGGCGTTCAGTGTAGGCCGCGAAGCACTTGCGGTCTAGCTTGAACTATGTTCAAGTCATTAGGGTACCCTACTAAGGATGGCGAATGGTCATGAAAAGACGTGATGCGCTGAGGCTCGCCGGGCTGACGCTCGGTGCTGCTGGCACGACGGCGCTCCTCACCGCATGCGGAGCGTCACCGTCTGCGGGCAATGGGCGGGGCCCAAACGATGCGTCCGAGGCAACCCGCGGAGCATTCCGTGCGGTTTTCACGGGCGGCGGAGCCGGCGAAACCCTCGATCCCTACGCCACGGCAGCACCTGCCGACTTCGTCCGCAACGACGTCGTATACGAGAATCTGTTTTTTCTTGGCGAGGGCGAAACGCTGCCCGGCCTGGCGCGTGATGTCGTCGTCAGTCCCGGCGCGCGTGGCTTCATCCTCAATCTCCGCGACGATGTTCGCTGGCATGACGGAAGTGCGTTCACGGCGGCAGACGTCAAATACAGCTTCGAGTACATGAGTTCCCCTGAGCGTCTGTACCCCAGCGAACTCCAGGCTTACTTCGATATGGCGGGCATCGAGATCCGCAGCGAACACAGCGTGTGGGTACCCACATTGCAGCCCCTCGGCGATCCCGCGACGATGCTTGCTGCGTTTCCCGCGAAGATGGTGAAAGACGGCTCCGGCGCATTCACCACAGAAACTGCGATTGGAACGGGACCGTTCCGCGTGACGGCCTTTGCTGCGGGCAGGGAAACAGTGCTTACCCGTTTTGACGAATACTGGGGCGGTTCCGCGCCAAGCCAAGAACTCCGCATCCTGAGTGTCACCGACCCGCAAGCGAAGGTCAATTCGATCATTTCGGGACAGGCCGACTACACCAGTGACATACCGTATACAACTGCGCGA
Source organism: Hoyosella sp. YIM 151337 (assembly GCF_026041215.1). GTDB lineage: Bacteria > Actinomycetota > Actinomycetes > Mycobacteriales > Mycobacteriaceae > Hoyosella. Next base: position 49,728 of record NZ_JAPEIQ010000023.1, on the reverse strand, counting down.
GCTGGCATCTCGGCGGCCGATATCGAGCTCGACACTGCAGGATCCCGCCACAGAACGTCCATGGGGTTTGTGCTCAACACCACGCGTCCCCCCTTTGACGACCCCCGTGTGCGCCGGGCCGCAAAACTTGCCCTCGATAGACAAACGCTCGTCGACACAGTCTTCCTGGGCTACGGCATACCCGGCAACGACCTCGTGAGCGCTGGTGCCCCGTACTTCTCGGACCGGGACCCGCTGCCTCGCAATCTCGACGAGGCGCGCAAACTCGTGCGTGCGGCCGGCGCCGCGAACGCACCGGTGACTATTCGCACCGCTGAATGGGAAAGCGGCTTTAATGCGAGTAGCGAACTCGCCTGTGAACAATGGCGGGAGATCGGGCTGGAGGCACGGCCTCAAATCGTGGGGCTCGCTGAGTTCTACGAGTCGGAGGGCCTTGCGGCGGCGAATGGTGTTGCATTCTCCGCGCCCTCCGCGCCTCTCGCCGTGTTATATGGCCGCCTCAATGCGCATGATCCCGCGATGGCCTTCGACGACGCTGAATACTGTGACGCGCTGGCGGCCGCGATGGCGGCCACGGACGACGCTGAGCGCCAGCGTCACTGGAACATGGTGCAAGACCGGATGTTCACGGACGGGAACACGGTCATTTGGGGTCTCGCTGACACGCTCAGCTTGGCGCGCTCCGGCGTGCAGGGACTTGAGACTCGAGGCCACGCCAAGTACCCCTACCTAGGAGAAGCTCACCATGCCTGATTCTGGGAATCGCTCTGGGTCGAGTGTCATCACACCCGGAGCGCTAGCCAAGTTGATGCACCCGGTCCGGCGCTCGCTCATCGCGGGCGGCGTTCTGGCTGCGCTATCTGCCGTTGCATCGATGATCCCGTTCATCGCGGTTGCCGAAATTGGACGAGCGCTGATCACGCACGGCATCCAGGACGCCAGTGCAGTGTGGGCGTGGGCAATAGTCGGTGTCGCAGCAGCGTTAGCCCGGCTGCTCTTATACGGGACCGCGACGCAGATGTGTCACTACGCGGACGCTGAGTTCCGTTATGTGACGCGGGCGCGGCTGTCACGACACCTGGGAGCGCTGCCGCTCGGCTGGTTCCGCAGAAACGGTTCCGCGACCGTCGCGAAGGCGGTCTCGCAGGACGTCAAACGAATGCACGTGATTATCGCGCACACCATTGGTGACGTGACCTCCGCGGTCATAGCCCCACTCACTGCAGTGGTCTACATGGCGATCATCGACTGGCGTTTCACGCTCCTGGTCGTCGGCTATGTGATCGCCGTCTTTCTGGCCGTGATGCCCATGATGCAACGCGTCTACGCACTCTACATGGACGATTACGACCGGGCGCTTTCCGAACTCGCAGATGCGACAGTCGAACTCGCCGACGGCATTGAGGTCGTTAAGACATACGGTGAACGCAGCCATGGGATGAAGCGATTCGACCGAGCCGCTGACCAGCTCACCACAATCGGACTGCTGTGGATGTCGGCAACCGGACGTGGCATCAACGCGATGAACTTCCTCTTCTCCCCAGCGATGCTCATCGTCTGGATCACCGCCGTGGGTATGACATTCGTATCGATGGGCTGGATGAGCGTCGCCGACGTGCTCCCGTTCCTCGCCGTCGGTGTTGGTTTACCGACCGGAATACTGCTGCTCGGCCAGCTCTTGGGGGCAATCCGGACGGCCAAGGTTGCCGCGACAAGCGTCGACCGCGTGCTTTCTGAACCGTCACTGCCTGTGGCCGCTAACCCGAAACTGCTCAGTGGATACGGCGTTCACTTCGACGACGTGACGTTCGGGTACGACGAAGGTGCCACCGTACTCCGGAATATCAGCTTACGGTTGGAACCGGGGACGGTCACCGCGCTTGTTGGGCCGTCCGGTTCTGGGAAATCGACTGTTGCCGCGCTGATTCCGCGGTTCTGGGACGTCACAGCGGGCGCAATTCGCATCGGCGGGAACGACATTCGCGAAATCGCTCCGGCTGAGCTTCTCGCCAAGATAGCGACGGTTTTCCAGGACGTCGTTCTTCTGCGCGAAACGATCAGAGACAACATCCGGCTCGGACGGCCATCGGCTAGCCATGCTGAGGTCGAAGCCGCGGCACGAGCTGCGAACATCCATGAGCGCATCATTGAACTGCCCGGAGCGTATGACACCCTCCTCGGAGATCAGGCCGTGCTTTCAGGCGGCGAGAAGCAACGGCTGACGATAGCTCGTGCGTTACTGCAAGACGCCCCGATCGTCATCCTCGATGAGGCCACTGCACACGCCGACCCCGAAAACGAAACCAAGATCCAGGAAGCACTTTCCGTGCTGGCACGCGGCCGCACCGTCCTCGTGATCGCGCACCGGCTGCGCACGATCAGTGAGGCCGACCAGATCGTGGTGCTGCATGACGGCACCGTCACTGAATCGGGCACCCACGTCGACTTGCTGCGAGCTGATGGACTTTACGCGCACCTGTGGCGCGCACAGGAAGAAGGTGTACCAGCATGATCGGCCAGACGGAACGAATCTTGGGTGGGTCCACTGGCTTACGGGGGCAGGTTGCGGGTTACGCCATCGCGGGTGTCGCGCAGGGCATCGTGTTCGCTGCGCTCATCCCCCTTCTCGGCGCACTGATCGACGGCCAAACTGGACGTGCCTGGTCGTGGTTCGCGTTCGCTGCGGGCGGCGCGGTCGTGTCCGGTATCGCGCTCATGGTGACCTCGCACAAAGGCTATTACGTCGGGATCGAACGCGTGACCGATGCCTTGATGCGCCGCATCGCCAATCATGTCGTGCAACTCCCCCTAGGCTGGTTCAATGCCCGCCGCGCCGGAGAACTCTCATCCGTAATGTCGACGTCGCTGCAAAACGCCATGAACGTTCCCGTGGCGTTCTTGCAGCAACTAGTGATCGCAGTCACGACACCCGTAACAGTCGTTTTAGTGCTACTTTTCGTTGACTGGCGTCTTTCTCTGGCGATGGCAGCTGTCGGCCCGCTGGCGTGGCTACTGTATCGGCGGGTTCAGCGCCGCACAGCGCCGGAGCATGCTGCGGAAGGTGCCGCCCACGCAACTGTCACCGCGCGCATCGTTGAGTTCGCGCAGGCACAAGCTGTACTGCGAGCCTCAGGACGCACCGAAGAAGGCTGGACGACACTCGCGCGTGAACTTGACGCCGACCGGGCGGCCACGCGCCGCAGTCTCAATCGAGCCCAGCGCCCGCTCGCGGATTACATGCTGCTGATCGAAGCCGGATTAGCCGTCGTTGTCATGTTGGCGGTATACCTCGTTCTCGGCGGACAAATCGGTGTTGCGGAGACTGTTGGTGCTCTTCTTCTTGCTGTCCGGTTTACCGAGCCCCTGACACACGTCGCCGCCTACGGCAACGGCATTCAGCTCGCACGTGCCGCGCTCGACGAAGTCAGCGAAATACTGGATGCGAAACCGCTGCCCGAGCCCCATCGTCCGCAGCAGCCCAGTGACGGAAGTATCGAGTTCCGCGACGTCAGCTTTGGTTATGACGCCACCCTGGTCCTGCGCAATGTTTCTTTCACGTGTGAACCCGGAGGCCTCACGGCGCTCATCGGCCCGTCTGGATCTGGCAAATCGACGGTGCTTCGGTTGATTGCCCGTTTCTGGGACGTTTCCGATGGGTCTGTCGCTGTTGGGGGCCATGACGTTCGCGACATACCAGCCGAGACGTTGATGCGGCAGATCGCCATGGTTTTTCAGGACGTGTATCTCTTTGATGGCACGATCACGGACAACATTCGCATGGGCAACCCCACCGCATCTGACGCGGACATCGCTGCTGTGGTGACCCGGGCCCGCCTTGATGAGGTGGTCCAACGCCTGCCAGATGGGTTAGATACCCGTGTGGGAGAGGGTGGTTCACGCTTATCGGGTGGTGAGCGACAGCGCGTGTCGATCGCGCGCGCACTGTTGAAGAACACTCCTATCGTCCTGCTAGACGAGGCGACGGCGGCGCTCGATGCCGACAACGAGGCGGCAGTCACAGCGGCGCTGGCCGAACTGGCACGCGAACGTACTGTCGTCGTTATCGCGCACCGGCTCCCGACGATAATGGCGGCCGACCAGATCATCGTGCTGGAGCGTGGTGAGGTACTCGATGCTGGTTCCCACGAGGCTCTGCTCGAACGCAACGATCTCTATCGGCGGCTTTGGCAGCAGCGGCGCGACGCCGCTGGCTGGCGGATTACGCATGGCGAGGCAGATGCGAGGACGCTACGTTGAAAGCGGCGCCACACCATCGAGTGCACGCTCGAGCGTAAACGTGAAGAACTCGTCGAAGTACCGCGAGGCGCCGTCTGGCTGCTGTCCGATTTCATGCACCAGGCGGCCCATTTCCGCTAGACCGGGAAGATCCGCGCGGTCCCGGTACGAGCTGAAAACCTCGCTGCTGCGCAACCGGACTTCCGCGGCGGCATCGCGGTCATCCTGATGCGCAATGAAGAGGCAGACCTGAGTCAGCAGGTGGTTGTAGACGAGGACGCTGTGATCCCCAAAGCCTCCCGCGCGCAGCTTACTGACGCCTTGATCGATGATGGCCAGCGCTGAGGGCACGGTCGGCCCGTGCACCGCGAGCCTGCGCGCGACTCCCGGATACCTCCGCAATACCCTGCGCATGTCGGTGAGCAGTTCCGCGAACCACGCGCGCCATGCTAGATCGTCGCTGGGAACGTGAACCTGCGCGACAACGCGTTCGAGTACTTCCGCCACGACGGCTTCACGGTCGCCCACATGGTGGTAGATAACCGCCGGATAAGCGTTCAGTACCGCGGCAAGCTGGCGAAGCGTCCAGTCCTCGACACCAGTCTCCGCCGTTAATGTGCATGCTGCGTCGACAATCAGGGCTGATGTTATCGCTGGCAGACCTGCTGCCGGACGCGAGCGCCGTTTCCGCCCGCTGTTCGCCTGAACCATACCTCTCACGCTACCGCTCGATTGGTGCGTCGCCAGCGCCTCATAACCGGTGTAACCGCGCACCCGAGGTTCGTTATGCACCCCTGATCCCATTGAGGAGCAGCCAGAAGACCCCAATACCGACCACGGCCATGGTGACACCGGCTAGCACGCCAATGCCGATCCGCCGGATAGTGGAAGCGCCGGGCCCCGCGAGGGGCAGTAGCGCACCCACGAGCGCACCGACGATCGCCATCGCCACTAGCTGAACCGGGACGATCCAGTTCTCCGACCGCTCCCCATCGGCGAAGTACGCCGTGAGCGGCAGGCTGACAATACCGAGAACGAGGAGAAGCACCACCGCCGGTAGTCGCCGCATGCACCAACCTTAAATGACTACGGCGCCGCGAAAGCTCCGATGCCCGGTATCGAGGGCTGCCCGGCAGTTGGGCTATATGCGGATCCCGTGATACTCACGGCGAACACAACCGGCCCTGTACCGATGTTCGCCGTGGCCTCCACTGGTGTCGCTTCCAGGAAGTTCTCGCACGGCTTCACCATCACGGATCCCGCGCCACCGGTGGCGAGGTTGAGGTAGTCGATGCGCACCAGGCTGCCGGCCATCGTTGTCGCACAGACTTCCGGCCTGGTTGGTGCGGCGAAGGTGACGACTCCAGGTTCATTGCTTGTCGCAGTCACGCGAACAGCGCTGACGCCGGGTACAACGAGCCCGGAAACAACGAATCCGTGGGCCGGTATCTGAAGTGTGGTGACGTCAGTCCCGGAGGCAGCAGGTGGTTCCGCGGTGGCGATGGCGGTGCTTGCGGTCAACGACGCCATCGCGACCACGCCGGCAATGACAGAGACGCGGGCCAAACTCATATGTCCCCCAGGGTGATTTCGGTGTCTGCTGGCGAAATCGACGTTACTTGACCGCACGCCATGGAGATGGGCGTTCTCAACGATTAGTGCGCTCAGGCCAGCATGCGCAACGCGGTATCTAACTGCCGCACGAGTTCCCCAGCGCGCCGACCGCCGGGAGGAGCTTGCGGATACCGGGAGAGCACTCTCGCGACTGTGGGGCTCGCCCACGATGTTGCCTCTCGAACGAAGGCAGCGCCCACCATCCAGTCGCCACCCGAATCCAGTTCACAAGCGTGAGCTGCGTACGCTGCCGAGCCGAGGATGTGGATGACTTGAGTAGGTCGCGCAAGCGGGTGGAGAAACGCCGCACCGCCCGCGTGACCAGCGGCGCGAGCCGCTTCGCCGGCCACGTCGAGGCCCATCTCGTTCGCGGCCCGCGCCGCCCGGTGTGCGCCGAGCGCAGCCGCCCGGAGGCGCTGTGTTCGCTTACCTCCGGAGGCAGACATGCGTGCCTCAGCGAGCACGGCAGACGGTCGCCGGTCGCCCGGAACATCGCGGTCAAAAATCGCGAGTGCGGGCTCCGCGCAGGTCAGCGCGTACGCGGTGACTTCCCGCAACTCGGCCATGCTGAGTTCAATTGTCATCACCGTACGGGCTGACGCGTCATCGCCCACAGGTTAGGTCCGTCGCCAAGTTGCATGGTCCCCCGGACTGCGAAGCCGTATTTCTCGTACCACCCGACGTTATCTGGGTTCGTCGTCTCGAGGTGCACTGGCAGTTGCGAAGCGTTCGCCGTCTCACCGATGCGTGTGAGGAGCGAGGAACCGTAGCCGTGCCCGTGAGACTGTGGCTCAACACCAAGGGTATTGAGGTACACGTAACGTTCACCCGCTGGGGCAAGCTCGTCAACACTTGCCAAACCTCCGAAGACGGCGTCAGCTCGGTCGCTGCCGAGGACCGTAGCCAAATATCCCCGTAGTGATGGAAGTGTCTGCGCGCGCGGATACGGCTCATCACGTGCGGACACGCGCGTCAGCGCCACACCAGCGAGGGAGTCCGGATCCTCCGCTGACGCTACCGTTTCGACGCTCCCAAACTCCGAATAAAACTCCGTGAGCAAACCGAAGAATAGAGCGCTCGAATCGAGCCGAATCGCTTCCTGAGGAAACATCCAGGCGAACATGGGATCGTGGAAAAACGCCCGGGCAAGTAACGAGCGAACCTCTGGCACGTCAACCATCACGCGACCCCTCTAGATATCTGGATCATTTGAGCATATTCGTGACTCCCGCGCGATGGTCGCACTAACTATCCCAGGTTACGCAGTATCGCTTGTGCAGTGCGCGCGACGGGCGGATCCGCATCGTGCGTCAGTACTGAAAGAGCCTGCACTGCTGCAACCCCCGGAATCTCCGCTAACGCCTGCGCCAGCCTCAGCCGGATCCGAGGGTCGGAGTCCGAGCCGAGCCGTTCAACAAGTTCCGCTACGACCCGCGCGGACGTTTCAGGAATGTGCGCGAGCCGCCCCAGGGCTTCAGCGGCCTCGACATCGCGAACCCCGTCGGCGACCATGTCGATCAGCGTCGAAGCAGCTGCCCGCTCGCCGCGGGCGGCGAGGGCCAAAGCCGCGCGCCCGCGCACGGACGTATCCGGATCTTTGAGTGCGCCGGTCAGCAGAGCTGTCGTTTCGGGTCCGTCCACCGCAGCAATTGACGCTATCGCACGCAGCCGTACCTCAGCGTCGGGCGCCGCTAATCCCCGCGCGACGAATGCCACAGTGTCGCTCCCGGCTCGGGCCAGGGCCCATTGCAGTGCACTGGCCACATTGGGATCATTTTCAGCGAGCATCGCGTCCGCCAACACGTCGGCTGGAAGTGTCGCGTCGTCCGACAGCGCAGCTCGCAGCCGCAGTGCGGCGTGTTCTGAATCGAGTGCATGCAGCATCCGGACGATGCGCAGTACATCGCGCCAGTCGGTGGGTGCGGACGAATTGACTCTCTGCAGTTGTACGAGCAATTCGTTGTCGCGCTCGATGCGCTCCTGAGTCTGGTGGATGAGTGTGCCGACGAGAGCTGCCGGAGTGAAATCGGGATCGTCTAGCGCGCGGCGGATTTGCGGGAGCGACAAGCCCAGCGACCGAAGGCTTTCAACGTGGAATATCCGCTGGATATCATCGGGAGAGTACTCTCGATAGCCACCCGAGGTGCGGCCAGTTGGCTGCACAAGCCCAAGTTTGTCGTAGTGTCGCAGCATCCGGGCGCTCACCCCGGAGCGCCGCGACACTTCCCCGATCAGCATCCTGCATCCCCGACTGGCGGCGGGCCAATAGCGATGCGCGTGGCGTGTTTGATCGCGACGGCGAACTCGCCATCGGGATCGCGCAACAGCCGCTCGGTGGCGATCGCGTGTGCGCGTACTCGGGGGTTATGGTGCGCTGCCGCGGCATTCAGGATCGAGGGCACCGTCTCCCCCAGCGCAATAAGCGCACGACTAAGACTAAGCTGCGTGTCCCGATCGCCGCGGCCCAGTTCCGTGGCAAGTTCAGCCGCCAGCGCGGCTTCCCGTCCCCGCGGCACCAGAGCGACGGCGGCACGCCACGCGCTGCGAGCAACCTCATCGTCGGAATCGTGCATCAGGTCCGAGGATATCGCTGCGAACGAGCCTTGGTCACCAATTTTCGAGAGGCTATGCAGAGCCTGGCTCCGAGCCTGAGCGAGCTCGGATCTGAGCTCCGCGATGAGCCTTGGCACGGTGATCTCGCGGGGCTGCCGTGTCAGCGCCCAGGTCAGCATGTCTCGGACGAAGAAGTCCGGTTCGATCGCGCACCGCTCGACAAGCTGTTCGACAAACTCTGGTTCAGGATTCGAACCAGCGGCGAGTGCCGCCTGCAGGCGTGTCGATGGCTGTGAATGTGCCAGCGCAGCGCTGATGCGCGTCTCCGTTGTGCTGTGGCGAGTCGTGTTCATGGCGGCCACCTCCTCTGTGCCAGTCAAAACCTTGTCAGTGTGTCAAGGTCAAGCAGCGACGGGTGTGCAATCCTCGGAAGGTGGCAACCGAGCGCGACGAAGCGGCACCCGGCGTTCTGCCGGTGCTCGTCACGGAGCTGGCCATCGAAGACGGCCAGATCACTCCCCCGCAGCGGGGTGAACTGGCGACGTTTCCGCTGATTTTCACCGAAGATCCAGACGGTGCTGACGCTGCTTGCGTGCGTGTACGCGCGGTAGCCGAACCACTTCACTCGGGCCGGCCAACGCTGCAGGGCACACAATCCGGCGGTGATGACCGGTCGAAATGGACTATCTTGCTGCGGGGGCCCAGGTGGACTGCGGTATGGCATTCGCCGCGCCCAGTGGTCGGAAACGTCGTCCTCAATGGCCGCTTCCATGGCGTGCTTAAGTACGAATCCGTCGGTGAAGTCCATGGCAGAGTCACCCGGGTACGTTCGGCTGCCATGACGTACCGGCTGATCTCAGACGCCAGGTGGGAGCCCGTAAGCGGCACTGAAAGCTACGCTGACATTAAAAGCTCCCCGCGGTGGTTCAACGCCGACTTTCGCAGCGCCGCAGCAGATGCCGCCGTCGGTACTGAGCTCGTCAGGGAGGACGGCGTTCTCGTTGACGTCGACCTCAACAATGTTCCGCACCGGTCGGCACGGCCCGCGATCGTGCCCGGCGACGTGTCCGCCTGCGGGGACAGCCTCTGGATAGTCGATGCGAAGCTCCCGCTCCTCGTGCACCGCGCGGGTCCGGGGCGGCTGCGCAACCGCACCTTCCCCGGGCAAATCCTCACCGAGCCCTCCCGATATGTGTGGGCTGTTTCCGATGGATGCTGGACTGGTGGTCCAGATGGCCTCTTCAGGTGTCAGCAAAACAGCCCGGCCTCGCAGGTGTCGTCTGAGTACGTCGTCGCAGGGGAAGTCGCAGGTGACATTCTTTGTGTTGTGACGTCGCAGAACGATGCGGGAACGATCATGCTGGCCGGACCTGATTCGTCGGTGCTGCTCACTGCGGAGTGCCCGCCCGGGCGGCTGGAGTCGATGGCCGCAACCCGTCACGGTGAATTCTTGCTCCTTTTTCGCGAGCATTCGGGAACGCGCGGTTTCCGCGGAACCGGCCGCATCGTGCGGATCAGCGTGACGGACGGCATGCTCCCCGGCCCGCCACTCGAGAACCGTTTCGTGAGCCACTTTCCCTTCATCACGACCGATCCACCCCGAGTGATCGACTCCCCCAACGTCTTCGCCATCACACCCGACCTCACCGTCAGTGCGGAGCAGATGCTCGGCGGACGGTTACTTTCAGGCCAGCAATCCGCCGGCAGTATCTGGATCGTGTGCCACCCACCCGATGGGAGGGGGCGCGGCGGCTGGTGGCCGCTGCGCCCCGATCCTGACTACCCGAGAAGCCCCCAGTATTGGCTGCTTACACGGCTGAATCCGCATACGCTGCTCCCGGAAATCACTGTGCCTGTCCATCATCCGTGTCCGCGGCTCACTGCCACCGCTGACGGTCAGGTCTGGCTCGTGGCACGCGGATTACGGCGGCTGCCAGACGCGAGCATGCAGCCACCGCCACTCGTCGATCTGGGTGAGGCATTCGGAGCAGGTCACGAGTGACCGCTGGTCATCGCATCGCGACCGTATCCCCTGCAGCTTCGTGCGCATTCTTCGGCCCATGCCGCCAGACGGCTGGCGCCAGTCTGAGGCCCGACGTCAGACCATTGTTTATCGACTTCTTCAGAGTTGCCGCGGTGCGGCCTTTGAGTGCGAAGTCCTTGGCCGTGTCGTCGCGGTTGACGAACTGCAGAATTCCGGCCTTGCTGCCAATGCTGACGCAGTGCCCCACGTATCCGAGCGAAAATGGTTTCGGCTCTGCACCATTGATGACAGCGAGAACATTGTTCGCACTGTGGGCACCCATTGGGTTCGCAGTCGCACATGCCATGCGCAAGTGTTCAGACACCTCCGCTGGCGGGATCCCCGCATCCCCGATCGCGAAAACCGCGGGGTCGTCGAGGGACCGAAGGTATTCGTCAGTACGTATCCGGCCGAGGTGATCGACTGTGAAGCCGCTGCGCTGTGCGAGTTCAGGCGCACGGAATCCGGCGGCGAGGACGGTCACCGCGCTGGGCACCCTTTCGTCGCCGTCACCAGCCTCCAGGCTGCCCGGATGGATACGCCGGACACGATGCCCCTCGTGGATTGTGACGCCGAGGCGGCGCATCGTGTGGTTGATGTACTCACGGCTTGCCGCCGGGTACGGCGACGCAACCGGTTCGTCTGAGTAGAGATGCACGTTCAGCGCCTTATGGGCCTCGGCGATTTCGGTAACAGTCTCGATCGCAGTGAGGCCGCCGCCGATGACGTTGACGCGCTCGGCCGGCTGCAGACTCGCCAATTTCCGCTGCAGGCTGGACGCGCTGTCGAACTCGCTGACCGCAAAGGCGTGCTCGCTGCCAGGAATGTTTCGGGCAGCACGCGATCCGACAGCGAACATCAGGTAGTCGAATGGCACCTCTCTGCCGTCGCTGCACACCACGGTATGGCCCTCGATTGAGCGAGCCTCAGCGACCATAACCTCTGCGCGCCTGTGCAGGACGGTCTTGAGAGGCACACTGGCTTGGTGCGTTCCCGCCGCAAGTTGGTGCAGTCGCACGCGTTCGACGAACTGGTCTCGCGGATTGATGACGGTGACCCGCACGTTCTTCGGAGCCTTCTTCGAAATGCGGTTCGCCGCGAAGACGCCGGCGTAGCCGGCTCCGAGTATGACGATGTTGATCTGCCGTGTCGTTGTCATGACGCCTCCTTTTTGGGTTCTCGTCATGAAGACACCTCGATAGCCGGAAATGTGACACCCCGCCATCCCTGGTGGGCGTACCGTCTTCTTAGTGCACACACCGGGAGGTGGCGGCGTGCGGTCTTCAGCGGGCTGGTTCGTCAACTGGGTTCGGTCCACGTCCTACCTCAAGAAGTGGATTGTGCTGGGCACTGCGATCGGTATGATCGCTGGCCTCGGTGCTGCGCTTTTTCTGACGATGCTGATGGGGGCGTCTCATTTGCTGCTCGAGACGATCGGCGGCTATTCGCCTCCGAGTGCTGCGGGGGAAGGCGGTGGTGCGGGGACCGGTGTGACTCGTCCCTGGGCTTTGCCGCTTATCGTCGGACTCGGCGGGCTTGTCGCCGGGTTTATCGTGTACCGCTGGGCTCCCGAAGCTGAAGGCCACGGCACCGACGCCGCCATCGAAGCGGTGAACAAGGATCCGCGCATGATTCGCGGCCGTGTCGTGGTGATAAAGCTGATCGCCTCCGCGATCACCATTGGGTCTGGCGGATCCGCAGGCCGCGAGGGCCCAACCGCCCAGATCTCCGCAGGTTTTGGCTCGCTGCTGGCCCGTCGGCTCGATCTTTCGCCCGCCGACGGGCGGATTGCAGTCGCCATCGGTATTGGGTCTGGCATCGGTGCGATCTTCGGTGCCCCACTGGGCGGGGCGGTTCTCTGCGGAGCGATCGTCTACAAGAATGATTTCGAATTCGACGCGATCGTGCCGGGCCTGTTCGCTTCGATTGTGAGCTACGCCGTATACGGGACCTTTTTCGGGTTTGAACCCTTATTCGGGTATGTGGGTGCCGAGTATCGATTGGATGATCCACTGCACCTCATCTGGTACGCGCTGATAGGTGTGTTCGCGGGGCTTCTCGGCATCCTCTACGCTCGCAGCTTCTACTTCACGGTGGCAGTGACGAAGCGGCTGCCTGGCGCACGAGCACTCAGACCAGCCGTCGGGGGTGTGCTGGTCGGCCTTATGGCCATTGCGATCCCGCAAGTCCTCGGCAGCGGGTACGGCTGGGTGCAGCAGGGTCTGTCCCGGGAGGCTCTCCTCGCCCTCCCACTGTGGATTGTGCTGGTGCTTCCGGTAGCGAAGATCGTCGCGACGTCGCTGACCGTCGGTACCGGCGGTTCCGGTGGAGTATTCGGGCCGGGTCTCGTGATTGGTGCGTTTACCGGGGCCGCGTTGTGGCGGCTGCTCGAACCAATCGCACCCGGAGTGCCGGACAGCCCCGCACCGTTCGTGATCGTCGGCATGATGGCCTGCTTCGGCTCGATTGGCCGAGTACCGCTCGCCGTCATGCTCATGGTCGCAGAAATGACGGGTGGAATCACGATTCTTGCCCCGGCGATGGCTGCTGTCGCGGTCGCGTACTTCATCGTCCGCAGCAGTGGCGACACCATCTACCGCTCACAGGCCGAAAACCGCGAGGCGGCACAGCGGATGCGCGCCAGCTCAGATGAGCCACGCGATCAGCGCGACGATGCCCACCGTCAGAAGGGCGAGTAGCGCCACCGTGAACGCGATGACGAGCACGATCAGCCAGAACACTCTCCGCCGGATCTGAGCTCGCGTCAATTGTGGGTCTGTCACATGCCGGTCAAGAAGCGCGATATTCCGATTGTTCGCCTTGAACCACACGTCGAAAACCGACCCCAGTATGGGGACCGCACCAAAAATGGCGTCGACCGCGACGTTGAACAGCATCAGCGCGAGTGTCGAGCCGCGCGCTCCGAAGCGCACCGCCTGGATAACGATGCCCGCGCTGATCACCATGGCGACCGCGTCTCCGCCGCCAGGTACCAAGCCGAGTATCGGGTCGACACCGAACGTTTGTTTCGTGCCGGGAATCCGGAACCGCGAGTCCATCAGGTTCGCGAACCGTCGGATCTGCCTGCGCCGGTGTTCGACGAGATCGGCAGGCTGCTGCTGAATGGTCACGCCTCAGTATGCCGCGCGAGCTACCGCACGCCCGAATCCATCTGCGCAGGTCACACAGAACCCCTGATTTTGGGCCGTTTTGTGTGACCTGCGCAGATGGATTCGGAGGGGGTCCGGGCATTACGGCTGCGCTGGGCGAAACGGCGGTACGCCCGCCGGTTCGCGCGCGCCAGCAGGCGCGGCAGGTTCCTTTCGCATCACCGCGATGGTGAGAAGCATGCTGACACCGACAAGCGCCACCGAGATAAACAGGCTGCTGCTCAAAGCCGCGACGAACGCCTCTCGCACAACTTCGATCGCTTCTGCCTCATTGACACCGACAGTTCGCGCGAGTTCTGCTCGCGCACGCGGCGTATCGGCCAGCAGTCCCGTGAGATTACGCGCCTGCGCCTCGGTGACAGTCACCCCGTGACCAGCTAACAGCGAAACCACCCGGTTTGCCTGCAACTCGTTGAACAGCGCACCGGTGATCGCGACGCCCATCGTCGCGCCGAGCCCGCTGAGGGTGACGAGCAGTCCGGAAGCCGCACCCGCACGTTCGGGGTTCACAGCATTCATGGCGGCCAGGTTCATCGGCGTCAATGCCAGGCCCGTGCCAAAACCGATGATCGCCGTCGGCAACCACAGCTGCGACACCGTCGTCTCGGTGGTCAACCGTGTCATCAGGAAGATCCCCAGGGACATCAGACCAAGACCCACAACGATCGGCGGGCGTGGACCGACTTTCGCGGCGATCTTCCCGCCGAGCGGTGAACCGAGCACCATCAGCCCTGTCAGGGGCAGAAGCACGACGCCGGTGAAGATCGCCGAGTAACCGACCATTTGCTGGAAAAACAACGGCAAGAAGAACAGCAGCGCACCGAGCGAGAAGTCGAGCGCGAAAATGACGACCAGCGAACCTGTGAAGTTCCGCCGCCTCAGAAGGCTGAAATCGATGACCGGAAACGGAACGCGAAGTTCGACAAAGACGAATAGTCCCGCTGCCACAGCGGAAAGCACGAACAGCGCCACAGTCGAGGGCGCCCCAAACCCCCAGCTTGGTCCCTGAATGAGAGCCAGACTCAGCACGGACAGCATGAACACTGATATTGCCGCCCCGAAATAGTCGATACGTCGCGGCGCATCTGGATCCCGCGACTCTGGGGTCGCAATGATGACGGTGACGAGGATCGCGGTTCCAATGAGGATGCAGACCACGAAGATTGCCCGCCACCCGAGCAGTTCGATCAGCACCCCGCCGATCAGAATGCCCACTCCCGACACAAGCTCCGTAGCCCCGCCCCACATGCCGATCGCAAGTGCACGTTCGGCGTCAAAAAAGACGTCGGTGATGACGGACATCGACGACGGGATCATGGCGGCGGCACCTGCTCCGGATATCGCGATGCACGCGATGAGCATTGGTGCGTCCACCGAAATCGCGGCCAGCGCGGAACCGCCGACGAACGCCCCAGTGCCGGCAATGAGTACCTTTCTGCGCCCGAATACATCGGCCACGCGTCCTGAAACAATCATCAATGCGGCGTAGGGAATGAGGAACGCGGTGACCGTCCATTGCAGTGCTTCGAGCGAAGTGCCGAATTCGTTGTGTATCGAAGCGAGGGCGACCACGATTGCTGCGGTGGGGAGCTGCGCGATCCCGGCCGCCCCCACAGTGGCTGCGAGAGTCCGCCGGTTGCCGGTGTGAGACGCGTGCATGCTGAACTCGATTCATCCGACTGGCACAGAATCCATGGTCGCACGTGGCGCGGTTACCCACGGCAAAACTGCAGGCGCCAACATTTTCCGAATATGTGCGAATTCAGGACGTAACCTGTCCGCTACAGGGGGCAGGATGAGATCAGCAGTTCATCAACGAGGAAGGTTTTGAGAATGAGTGCGCCTGATCGTTACATTCCTGGAGTGCCGTGCTGGGCCGATACGAATCAGCCAGATCCTGCCGCCGCGGCCCAATTTTACAGCAAGCTATTCGGTTGGCAATGCGAGGACGTGATGCCGCCTGACGCTGAATCGACGTACCTCATCGGTCGCCTGAGCGGCGGTGATGTTGCAGCGATCACGGGGTTCCCGGACGACGGCTTGAAAAAGCCTGTGTGGAATACGTATGTCTGGGTCGAGAGCGCCGACGCGACCGCGGCCAAGGTGAAAGACAGCGGTGGCACCGTCTTGATGGGCCCGTGGGATGTCCTCGATCAGGGCCGCATGGCAGTATGCGCCGACCCTGAAGGTGCGACGTTCATGGTGTGGGAGCCTCGCGCGCACCGTGGTTCTGCCGTCGTGAATGAGCCAGGCAGCGTGAACTTCAACGATCTCTACACCCGCGACCCTGAGAAGGCGAAGCAGTTCTACGGAGCAGTCTTCGGATGGGATGTTCTTGACCTCGGCCCCGGCGGTCAGATGTGGAGCCTCCCGGGCTATGGAGATCACCTCGAACTGCTCAATCCCGGCACAAACGCGGCGATGGCGGAGATGGGCGCGCCCGCGGGGTTCCAAAATGTGGTCGCCAGCTTGACCGCCATCGCTGCTGATGACGCTGACACGCAACCACACTGGGGAATCACCTTCGGCGTCGCTGACGCCGACGCTACGGCAGCGAAGGCCGTCGAGCTCGGCGGCACAATCATCCTGCCGCCCACCGACGCCCCCTGGGTGCGGATGTCGGTGTTGCGAGACCCCGCTGGAGCGGTGTTCGGCGCCAACCAGTTCGTCCCTGAAAATACCTGATGTCTAAGGCGTTCGACGTTCGTCCAGCTGTTGTCTTCGATGATGTGCGTGCACTTGTCGGGCCAAAACGTCCCGACGCGAATGTGTGCTGGTGCCTGAGTTACCGAGTGCCCTCGAAGCTCAACAACGAGCTGCGCGGACCGGCGCGCGGAGCGTACGTCGAGGGACTCATGCGCAATGGTCCTCCCCCGGGCGTCCTCGCCTACGACGGCGACACCCCCGTGGGCTGGGCAGCGGTCGCTCCGCGCGCCGACACCGCATTCGCCCGCAATCGGAAGATTCCGCACGTAGATGACTTGCCCGTGTGGTCGCTCTGGTGCATCCGCGTCCGGCCGGGCCACCGCGGGCACGGCGTTTCACACGCGCTGATTGCCGGCGCAGCAGATTACGCTCGTCAGAGCGGCGCGCCGGCAATCGAAGCATATCCACTGGACAATCGAGGCGAGAAGGTAGACCTGACGATGGCGTATCCCGGACTCCGAAAGAACTTCGAGGCCGCGGGATTCACCCACGTCGCCGACACGGACTCCGTCCTGAGCGGCTTTCCCCGCGTGCTGATGCGGCTCAGCCTAAGCTGACACCGCCACTGAATTGCCAACGTAGTCAGCGCTTTCCGCAGCCGCGGCGATGGCAGAGGCGACGGTTGCCCGGGGTACTGACCATGACGCCACCTCGCCGGAGGAGGAAACGTGGGGAGCCCCGCTCGATGGGTTATCGTTCAGGTGGACGGGCTGGACGACAACCCAGTCGAGCCCACTCGATCGCACCATTGCCTCCTGTTTCTCATGGTCCGCGATCTGCGGCTTGATGAGCAGGGCGAAGAAGAGCCGATCGAGCCAGCGCAGCTTTCGCGCCGTATCTCCCACCCCGTATGAGCTCTGCACAATCAGTTTAGAAACGCCATGAGCGCGCATCGCCTCGATCAGATTGCGTGTCCCGATCGAGCGTACTTCCAGCACAGAGTGTTTCGGGCCGAGTAAACGCACTCTCATCGGGTTCTCGCTAATCCCTAAGGTAACGACAACCGCGTCCTGACCCTTCACCGCGTCACGCACAAACGCTGAATCAGTAACGTCGCCATCGACCGCCCGAAATGCGCCATTGGAGCCCGCAGCAGTGAGATCGCTAGCGTGCCGAGCAAGTGCAGTGACCGAATGGCCCCGTGCCAGCAATTCAGCCACGACCGCACGTCCTGAGCCGCCGGTGGCACCAGCTACCAGAATGTTCATGATGATCTTCCTCCATAGTCTTTACGGCGTTCACATCGACCGTTGTTCGATACGTCCACGCTATCCGTGGTTCTGTGGAGGATCTATCGCGAGTAGTCTGGAATCTATGTCTATTCGTCCAGCAGCAGTGGTGCCCTGGACGCCTCAGGATGCGCTCGCCGAGGCGCTCTACCTGCTGCGGATGCGAGGCGTGTTCTATTCGCACACGGAGGCCACAGCACCATGGGCCTTAGAGATGCCGCCCTTCGCTGGCTGCCTGAGTTTTCATGTCGTCACAGAAGGCGGCTGCTGGCTCGAGATCGCAGAAGCCACCGAATATCTCCGCGCTGGCGATCTCGCACTTGTCCCCCACGGCCGGGGACATCTCCTGTGCAATCAGCCGGACGCCCCCGTCTCCGGGCGGGTGGACCAGCTTCCCCAGCAAATGGTGAGCGATCACTATTCGATTCTGCGCTGCGGTGGCGGCGGCGCGCGCACCACGCTGATCTGCGGAGTCGTCAGTTTTCACCAGCCCACCGTCAACCGGTTGCTGGCGGTTCTCCCACCCGTGATCCACATCGACTCCGCACACGAGCGAGGATCACGTGTCCGGGACGTTCTCGATTTGATGGCGTCGGAGCTTCGGCACCTGCGGCCCGGCGGCGAAGCCGTCACCACCAGACTCGCTGACATCCTCGTCATCGAAGCGATTCGCTGCTGGCTCGCGACCGATACCAGCAACCATCCTGGATGGCTGGGCGCGCTGAACGATCCACAACTCGGCCCCGTGATCGCCGCGATTCACCGCTCCCCGGGCGCACCGTGGACAGTCGATTCGCTCGCGCGTACAGCCGCGATGTCGAGATCCGCCTTCGCAGCACGGTTCACCGAGATTGTCGGTGCTCCGCCGATGCAGTATGTAACGCGCAGTCGCATGGAGGCCGCTGAAGCCCTTTTGCAGGAGGACGGCTCAACGGTGGCAACGGTTGCCGCGAAGCTCGGGTACCAATCCGAGGCGTCGTTCAGCCGGGCTTTCACCAAGACGATGGGACGCTCGCCGGGTTCGGTGCGGCGCCTTGGATCGTCTTAGGCGGTCCACCTCCAAGATCATGATCGGGATGTTCGGCTCTCGCCACAGTTGCGTTCGTAGTAGCGGGCCATCAGTTCCCAGTACGCCATCAGCAGTCCCATCTCCAGTGCTGTCGCAGCCGCGGCCGGTACTGCGCGGCGCTGATGGGCGGCGACCATCGCGACCAGCAAGGCGGCGGTCGCGCCCACGTTGACCGCCATCGCGGTGTCTATCGGCCGCTTGGCGAGCCACTGCTCCTCACCAAGCGCCGCCCGGGTCGACCATGCCCGGTCGTGCGCGGGCTTGCTGAACACCACCGGGTTGACTGCCATCCATAGGCCCACCAGCGCGGCGTCGCGCTGGCTGCGTCGCCACAACGGGACAAGCATCAGCGGTGTGCTCGCCCACCTCGTCCACATGCTCCACGGATTGCTGTGCCGCGCGAACACCACCCGCATGACCTTCCGCCAGTCCTCCATCGACGGCTCCTTCCGGCTGCTGGTCGCCTAACTCTGGATTCTGCTCCTTGTCACGGCGCGAAGGCCATACTCGTTCTAAGCAGCTCAAGCTGAGGGGCTTAGGACCCTGCGCGCGGGCTATTGGCAGAAATAGCCACAATCCCGCCCGAGTGCATTCGTTCAAGCGGGGGCCCCGGCTCCGGTTGCTCGGACGAGTGGAGTAACCGCTGCAGGTGAGCGATTGACGAAGCGCTAAGTTCTCCGCGCGTCACCGACAGCAACCAATCGAAAGCTCCTGCAGACCATACGTAACGGCTTTCCTCGTGTACCCCTGCATAGTCGTCCCGCATAGGCGGGAGCGTCCAGGGCATGTTCGAACGTGGCCTTCGCCGGATCGTCAAGCAATCGCTATAGCAAGAAAGGCCCGCGCTGACCTCTCCGATTTTCTCGTTGACGTGAGTGGATTTGAGGGAAAAGCTCTTGAATACGGGAAGATTGACATCACCTTGGAGGATGTTGCTGCGGAACCAATCGTTGGCCTCGTCCGCGAGCCGACGGTCGTCTTCGGCTTTTCGCTGGTGGAAAGCCATCTCTTCGTCGTCGGTTACTGCCGTCCCCTGCCATGTGAACACCGCATCAGGGAGTTGCTCATCGACGTGGAAGCTCACGAACTCGGCGCCGGAGTCACCATTGTGATCGTACTGCGCCACCACAGCTCGCGTGTGAACGTCCAGCCGGATCGTTCGCACGGAATCGGACTCGCCCAGCATCCGTGACCGTGGCGAGGGGCGCGGCGGAGCAAGGTTGAATTCCCAGCATGGCCTCCCCAGGAACTCAACCCCTTCGACCGGCCCCACCGGTCTGATCCACCGCTCGTTCGCCCACCGATCCTCCTCGCTCGACAGGGCGAGTTCGCGGCCAGGGCCGAGGAACCGCACCCGGGCAGGAGACGTCACTCGCGGGTCGGAGCGGTCGTTGCGAAAGTGCCACGCAGAGTGACCGTCTGATCGAAACAGTGGCGTGCCATCGGCGGTGTCGATTCGGACTTTGGCTCCCGATCGCGTGACGCGAAGATTTCCGTCGGGAGTCAAAAGGGAGAGCACGAGAGGTTGTTCGCCGAAATAGCTCCCGTAGTACAAGTGCATTCCTTCTTCGACGTCGCGCCAGGCCCGTATCGTGCCACTGATGGGGACGCGTGGCCCGAGACACAACGCAACCAGCACTTCGAGATGATCCGGCACAACTGTCTCCCCGTCTCGATTGTCACCTACTCTCAATCTAGGCAGAACTCATTGCCTTCCGGGTCGGTGCACACGATGTGCCCCGCCTGAAGCGGCGGGGCAGGCTCGTATCGTGCGATCCGGGTCGCCCCGAGTTCAGCGAGTCGAGCGCACGATTCTTCAAGTGCTGCCATACGCTCGTCGCCGGTTAATCCCGGTGCTGCGCGAACGTCGAGATGTACCCGGTTCTTCGCAGCCTTCCCCTCAGGCACGCGCTGGAAAAAGATCCGCGGACCGCGTCCTTCTGGATCGATGAGTGCAGACGCGTCGTTGCGGCGTTCAGGCGGGATGCCCATGGCCGCCAGCGCCGCGTCCCAACTGTCGAAGCCCGGCGGAGGCTCCTGAATCTGATATCCAAGGGCGTCAGCCCAGAACCTCGCGAGCGCCGCCGGGTCACCGCAGTCGAACGTCACCTGGATCTCGTGGGACATAGCCGCCGTCCTTACCCTTCAACAATTCCTGATCTGCTCCGCTCACTGTGCCAGACACATAGGACAGTATTTGACCGCTATCACCAGAAGGAGGGGTCAGGTCAAAGCGAGGGTTCCGACGCTACTTGCGTTTGCTTTTATCCGAACACGACGTTCGCAAGCAGATCAACCTGGTCGACTGCGGACACCGTTGGCGCGAAGATCAGCTCGTGCGCGCCTGTCGCCTCATACGCCTGTATCGCGCCTTGAATGGCTTCGGCACTGCGCAGCACACTCCCCGCGATCATCTGAGCAACGTCGTCACCCATCGGTTTGTAGTAGTCGAGCACGCTTTCGCGAGACTGTTGCTCAGTGTCGCCGAGACCGAAGTAAACAAGCGCTGTGATGTACGGTTCACCGTCGCGCCCGGCAGCCTGCCATGCTGTTCGCACCTTCGTGGCGAATTCACTGACCGCATCGGGCGGCAGCCCGCCCGCAGTCCAGCCAGCCCCATGGTCGACGACGCGCCTGATCGCTGCCTGGGTCGTGCCGCCGATCATGACTGGAATCGGTGACTGCACAGGGGGCGGGGATGCTGGGCGTGCCGCCGGGTCGAGCGCTTCGCCACGCCACGAGCGGTACAAGGCCGGCAACATTTCGTCGAAGGCCGCACCGCGGCCGTCAAAGTCTCGGCCGGTGAGCAAAAAGTCAGACTCGCGCCAGCCCACACCCAATCCGAGGGTGAGCCTGCCGTTCGTGAGTTGGTCGACCGTCGCAGCCTGCTTCGCTAGCTCGGCAGCGCTTCGCGGCGGGGCGATCAGTACGTTTGTGAAGAAGCGGATTCGCTCGGTCACCGCGCCCGCCGCAGCAAAGACCGTGAGCTCTTCATAACTGGGATACGACACCGCGCCGATGGAGCCGAGTGAGCTGAACCCAGCCTGGTCTGCGCGGCGCGCCCATTCGATCAGGCCGCGGCCAGTTGCGCCTGGTACTGCGTTGGGAAGTCCGATTCCGACCTGCATGCTGCACCTTCTCTCTGAGTCGAGCACACTGGAAATATGCCTACCACCACCGGTGCGGGTTTGCCTCCCGATTCCCCGCGTCAGCGATTTGCCGCTGCGAAAGTGGCCAGGCTTGCGACGGTTCGTCCGGACGGGACGCCCCACGTCGTACCCATTACCTTCGCGGTGGCAGATGAAGAGGTCGTCACCGCGATCGACTCGAAACCCAAACGGACGAACAACCTTCAGCGCCTCCGCAATCTGCGCACCAACCCGGCGGTGAGCCTCATTGTCGACCATTACGACGACGATTGGACGCGACTGTGGTGGGTACGGGTTGACGGCCGTGGGCGGATCGCTGAGGACGGCCAAGAACGGGCGCGCGCCCTCGACGCACTGGCGGGCAAGTACTCGCAGTACAGCGAGGATCCGCCTGCCGGTCCCGCGATCATCATCGAGCCAGCCGGGTGGACAGCGTGGTCGGCACGCTCAGCGCCCTGATAGACCAGGCGTCGCCGCCGGCCGAGCAGTACGAGCGTCCGGGAAAACCGGCCTGTGGCACTATCGAGCTATGCGCCCAACCGTAATTAGGCTGGATCACTTTCGCCGCGCTGCCATGACCAGCGGCCGGAGCGCGGCCGGGCGGTATGCGCGGCGACTCGGTACGCGCGGCACGATCACGATGGCAGAGGTTCGTGCCATGCGCCTCATGCTTGAGCGTTACATGACCCGGCCCAACCTGCGGGCCGATCCGGCTACGCGCGTTGAGCAAGTCCGCGTGCGCTTCCGGGACGGTCAGGTGCGTGGCGAGTGGGTGGAGCGCCCTGGGTCTGGTCCGCGCGATGCTGCGGTGCTGCTGTACGTCCATGGCGGCGGGTTCGTGGTGGGATCGCCGCGGTCGCACCGCGGACTGACCAGTGAACTGTCAGCCCGTACGAAGCGTCCCGTTTTCTCGCTGGATTACCGCAGGGCTCCCGAGTACCCCTACCCTGCTGCTGTCGACGACGTGCTGCGCGCCTACGCCTGGCTCCTCGACTCTGGTGTCAGCGCCGAAGACATCGTTGTGTGCGGAGACTCTGCCGGAGGTCACCTCGCGCTGGGTCTGCCACCCCGAGCTGACCGGGCTGGCTTGCCCGTTCCTGCGGGTGTTGTCGCGCTGTCGCCCGTGGTCGACCCCACCATGTCGATGAGCAAACGCTGGCTCACCAGCAAGCACCCGAAAGCACCGGTGCACTTTACCGATGCCGGGCGGGCGTTGATGGAACCCCACTGGCGCGGTGTCGCACCGTCCGACCCCGAACTTCTGCTGACGAACGACGACCTGACTGTCATGCCGCCGGTGCTTGTGCAAGCGAGCGATGCCGAGTTGTTGACCGGGGATGCTGAGCACTACGTCGAGAAGCTCAACGCGGTTGGCGGGAACGGACGGCTGAGTCTGTACCACCGGAAGATACATGTGTTTCAGATCGCGCACAGGGTGTCGCGGGCCGCATCTGATGCCCTCGACGAGATCGCGCGATTTGTCGACGAGGTCAGCACGCACCACGCAGGATCGTAACTTAGTGCAGCAACGCCGAACCGCACAGCTTCACCGGGAACGAATCCTCGCGTACGGTGCCGTGATTAACTCGGACAATGAATCGCTCCGGCAGGCACAGCGACAGCTACTCTGACACTTCAGACGCCTCCGACCAGGCCGATTGTGCCCCTGGCTTCGTCGGCGAAGGTGAGGTTTCGCGGGCTCAGCTAGCCCAGCTCGTGATCATCGCCCTGGTGCTGAGCTTCCCATTCTTGAAGATCCTGTACGTCACCGAAAGTCCCGCCCTCACCGGCGAGATCATCCGGCTGCACGGACCCGCCGGATGGGTGAATGTGCTGATCGACAACGTACTGCGATATCCGCTGCTGTTTCTCATATTGTTCGTCCTCATCAGTAATTCGCGTGTTTTCGAGTTTCTTGGTGAGGCTTCCCGCCGCATGCTCACCCAGCACACAGCGGCAAAGAAACAGCAATACCGGTTCGCGGACGTTTTCAACGACCTCGTGCGGCCCGTCATCGGCTTTCTGTGGGCCCTTGCACTGTTTGGTCCCTGGTGGGCGATGGCCACGGCGCTCGCGACGCTGGCGTACCGCCTGCCGAAGGAGCTTCACTTGCTGCGGAACGTAGTTCGCGTACGGAACGGTCAGCAACCTGTGCCGCCTGATCGCCGGGTGAGGCTGGCCAATACCGCCATTCTCGCGGTGAGCGCTTATCTTGTCCTGCCGCTGGCGGTGCTCCACCCGATGGTGGATGGTGAGGCGTGGCAGTCGGTGCGCCTGTGTTCGGTGGAATCGGTGCTGGAGGGCGGCCACGCGGCGCGGCTCGTCGAGATCCACCGCGGCGGTTCCGGCATAACTACGGCCTGGGAGATCGGGACCGCGAATATTGTCAGCGGAGCCGGCTGCGTGGACTCGCCATACAAGGTTCGCGCTGCGGCGTGGGAATAGCGACGAACGCGTCTTCTGTCGCCCCGGACACGACTGAGCCCGGCAGCACGTGTGCTGCCGGGCTCAGAATGTACCCGCTGTTCCCCGTTAGTGGGTGGCGTGGGCTACCTGGTCGAGTTCGTGGTGGATGTGTTCGACTTTGTCTTTGGCGTCACCGAAGAGCATGGCGGTGTTCTCCCGGAAGAACAGCGGGTTCTGCACGCCTGCGTAGCCGGAGGCCATGGAGCGTTTGAACACGATGACGTTGCGCGCGTTCCACACGTTCAGCACCGGCATGCCCGCGATCGGGCTGGACGGATCTTCCGCCGCAGCCGGGTTGACGGTGTCGTTCGCGCCGATGACCAGGACCACATCGGTGTCACCGAAGTCGTCATTGATCTCATCCATCTCGAGCACGATGTCGTACGGCACTTTCGCCTCGGCGAGCAGCACGTTCATGTGCCCGGGCAGCCGACCCGCGACCGGGTGAATACCGAACCGCACCTCCACGCCATGCGCACGGAGTTTCCGGGTCAGTTCCGCGACCGCGTACTGTGCCTGCGCGACCGCCATGCCGTAGCCGGGGGTGATGACTACGCTGCGGGCGGCGGCGAGGATTTCCGCGGCCTGATCCGCAGTCACTTCCCGGTGCTCGCCGTAATCAGTGTCTGACGACGGGCCAGCCTCGATGCCGTAACCACCCGCGATAACGGAGAGGAACGAGCGGTTCATGCCCTTGCACATGATGTACGAAAGATACGCACCCGACGCACCGACCAGCGCACCGACGATGATGAGCAGGTCGTTGCGCAGCAAGAACCCCAGCGCGGCAGCGGCCCACCCGGAGTAGCTGTTGAGCATCGACACCACCACCGGCATGTCCCCGCCACCGATCGAGGCGACCAAATGCCACCCCAGCAGCAGTGCGAGCACGGTGATCGTGATCAGAATCCACAGCTGCGGGTCGATCACGAACCACGCCGTCAGCACGACGAACGCAGCGAGGGCACCCAGGTTCAGGTAGTTCTTGCCCGGCAGCATCAGCGGTGTCGACTTCATCCGCGCCGACAGCTTCAAGAACGCCACGATCGACCCGGTCAAGGTGACCGCACCGATGAACACACTGATCGTGACCTCAGCGGCGTGAATACCCAGCAGATCCAGTTCGCCCAGCTCGGCCGCGTAGGGCCCGGTGGGGTCGGCCTCAACCTTGAAGTACCGGTTCCAGCCTACAAACACCGCCGCCAAACCGACGAAGCTGTGCAGCAGCGCGATCAGTTCCGGCATCCCGGTCATCTGCACTACCCGGGCGCGCCACAACCCGATCGCCCCGCCGATCAGCACCACCGTCACCAGCAGCACCAGTGCAGTCACACTGATACCGTCATCGAAAACTAGCGCGAGCGTCGCGACCACCGCGACAGCCATACCGAGCGCACCGAACGTGTTGCCCGCTTTCGCGGTCTCATGCTTCGACAATCCGGCCAGCGCGAGAATGAACAGCAAGGCCGCGATCACATACGCCGCCGCAGCGGCAGTAGATAAGGTGAGCACGCGAATCAGCTCCTCGAGAACATGGCGAGCATGCGGCGCGTCACCGCGAAGCCACCGAAAATGTTGATGCTGGCCAGAAGAATCGCCGCAAGCGCGAGCGTGGTCACGACCGCGTTAGACGATCCGACCTGCAGCAGCGCACCGACGATGATGATGCTCGAGATCGCGTTCGTCACCGACATCAGCGGGGTGTGCAGCGCGTGATGCACATGCCCAATCACATAAAACCCGACCACGATCGCCAAAGCGAACACGATCAAATGGCCCTGCAAAGCGGCCGGGGCCGCCGCGATCAGCGCGAACAGCACCGCCGCACCCGCTGCGACCAGAGCGATCCGCTTGCCCTGCGACATCGGTTCCTTCACCACCGGTGCGGTCACCGGCGCCGCCGCCGCAGCGGGGGTGGGTGTCGCGGACACCTGGACCGGTGGTGGCGGCCAGGTGCACTCACCGTCTTTGACCACGGTCATCGACCGGATCACCACGTCATCGAAATCGACGACGAGCTGCCCGTCTTTGCCCGGGGTCATCAGCTTCAACAGGTTCACCAAGTTCTGCCCGTACAGCTGTGACGCCTGCGCCGGCAAGCGGCCGGGCAGATCCGTATACCCGAGAATGATCACCCCGTTATCGGTGATGACCTTCTCCCCCGGCACGGTGCCCTCGACGTTGCCGCCATTGGCAGCGGCCATATCCACGATCACCGAACCCGGCTTCATCGATGCGACCATCTCCGCGGTGATGATCCGCGGTGCCGGGCGACCCGGAATCAGCGCCGTAGTGATGATGATGTCCGCCTCACGGGACTGCGCCGTATACAGCTGCGCTTCCCGGGCCTTGTAGTCATCACCCATCTCTTTCGCGTACCCGGTCGCGGAGACTTCCGCTTCAGGGTTCTCAATCGCGAGGTATTCGCCACCGAGTGACGCCACCTGATCAGCCACCTCCGGGCGCGGATCCGTCGCACGCACCACCGCGCCCATCGAACCGGCCGCACCGATCGCTGCCAGACCCGCGACACCCGCACCCACCACCAGGACCCTGGCTGGCGGTACCTTGCCCGCCGCGGTCACCTGGCCCGTGAAAAACCGGCCGAACTCGTGCGCCGCCTCGACCACCGCGCGATAGCCCGCGATGTTTGCCATCGACGACAACACATCCAGCGACTGCGCCCGGCTGATCCGCGGCACCGCATCCATCGCCAGCGCCGTGATCGGCCGCTGCGACAAATCCGCCACCAGACCCTCGTCAAACCGCGCGTTCAGAACACTGATCAGCGTCACACCAGGCTTCAACCCGCCCAGCTGCTCTGCAGACGGCGCGTTCACACCCAGCACCACATCAGCCTCAGCAACCGAACCGATCGACGCCCCAGCGTCCGCATACGCCACATCAGCGAAATTCGACAGCTCACCCGCACCAGGCTCGACAACCACGTCGTACCCGAGCTTCATCAGCTGCCCCACAGTCGCAGGCGTCGCCGCCACACGCGTCTCGCCGGGACCAACCTCCCGCAGGACACCAACAATCATGAAGAAACTCCCTAGGTGGACAGGTGTATTAGGCTACATTCCCGTAATGTCGGCAATGTCGTGTGCGCGGCGCACGCGCGCTTCGGTGCCCTCACCGGTGTGCGGTTTAGCTGGTGATTTGTTTTCCGTTTCGATATTTGTGCGACGCATCACACCACGTCGTTTAACGATTCAGTTTTTCATATCCCGGGAAAGCGCGTCGTCGTGGAACCGCGCTTTTCGGCGAATGGCAGGTCGAGAAGTGTGGTGCAGCGTGGACGCGAACCTGGCCGCTGTAAAGCCCGATACTTCTGCGCGAGGAATGCGAATCTGATTGACGAAACTCTGCGAGAACCGGCCCCAAACCGGGCATAGTGACCAGCGCTCAAGCGTAGGCTGCGCGAGTGAGCCCATTCTCCGGTGTGGGGCCGCGTGGTCGCTCCAACGGTGCGCAAATCTCGCAGCGGCCCCTCGGGCTGTTCCTCGTGGTCATGCTGATGTTCGGCATCATCACGAGCTTGAATGGAATGGCCGCGCTCGCCACCTACGGGCTGGGAGCGGTCTTCTACCTCGGCGTGGCGATCGTGTTGTTCCTTATTCCTGCCGCTCTGGTCGCGGCGGAACTCGGCACACGCTGCCAGCGCGACGGCGGCGTCTATGTGTGGGTGAGCGAGGCCTTCGGTGCACGTGCCGGGTTTGTCGCGACCTGGCTGCAATGGTTCCAGAACATAATATTCTGGACGGTGGTCCTGACAGGTGCCGCCGCTATGTTCGCTCTCTCGGTGCGGTGGGAGGCTGGCGCCGAGAATAAGCTCTATGCTGCCGTCGTCGTGGTCGGCACGATTTGGCTGGTCACCTGGCTGAGCCTGCTCGGATTGCGCAGTTCCGGAATGCTCGGAACGTTCGGCTCGATCGTCGGCACCATCATCCCGGGATTGGTGCTGATCGCCTTCGCCGTCGCGTACCTCCTGAGGGACGGCGACACGAACATCACCGGCGAATCGGCACGGCTTATCCCCGATCTCACGAATCCGAGCAACATCACGTTCGGGATTTCGGCGATTCTCATCTTCGCGGGCATCGAGGTAATGGCCGCCAGGATCGGTGACATGCGGAACCCTGCTCGCACCTACCCGCTAGCGACATTGATTTCGGTTTTAATGATCGCGGCGCTTCTTGTGCCCGCGACTCTCGCGATTGCCGTATTGGTCCCGAGTGATGAGATCAGCATTACTGCGGGAATTGTGCAAGCAATGAATGTCGGCGTCGATCATGTGTGGCACATCGGCTGGATAGTACCGCTGATGGCGCTGGCCATCTACGTGGACGCGATCGGTGAGATCGCTGGCTGGATGGCGTCAACCCCTTCCGCGATGTCGACCGCGGCGCGCGACGGGCACCTCCCCCCGCGGTTTGCGCGGCAGACGTCGCGGCGCGCCGCGAAACCAATATTGCTCGGCCAGGCAGTGATCGGCTCGCTCATCAGCTTGCTGTTCATTTTCCAGCCTAGCGTTGCCAGTATGTTTTGGCTGCTCAGCGCTCTTCTCGTGCAGCTCTACGTGATCATGTACGCGATGATGTTTGCGTCCGCGCTGAAGCTGCGCCGCAAGAACCCGAAGCTGGCGCGCTCGTTCACGATACCTGGCGGCACGTGGGGTATCCGGCTCGTGTGCGGGATTGGTATCAGCTTCTCCGTGGCTGCTGTCGTGGTCGGTTTCTTTCCGCCCGCGGGGCTGCCTGAAGCGACCGCTGTCAGCCACACGCTCATCCTGATCGTGGCTGTCCTCGCCGGCGTGCTCTCGCCGCTTGCGATATCGCACATTTCCCGAAGGCGGACTGACAATGCCGCACCCTTGGTCTGAACTAACCGAAATACCGCTGCAGTTTACGGTGACGGTGCTCGAATAGTGCCGGCAGCAAGCGGGCCAGGACGAAGCTTGCCGGCCGCAGGAGAACCCGGGGTTCGAACGCGATCCGGTCCCTTACCTCGGATCGGCCATCCGGCAGCGAGGTGAGAATCCGTTCGTGTGCCCAGCGCTTCATGCTGAGCATGGTCGACTCCTCGCGGAACCGGGCGCCGGGCTCTAGCTCCGCGATCATAAGGTGGTCATAGTCGAATGGCACCACACCGAACAGTCGCAACCACACCCGGCCAAGTTGTTCACCGAGCGGCACGTCTTCGATCGTGGTCGTCGCCCCTGCATCGCGCGGGAAACTCATCGTGAGCCACGGACGCATCTCGTCGTTGATGCCGTCTGGGCTGACCACTCGCGCCCACACCTTTTCTATTGGCGCATTCACGACCACGTTGCGTTCAAATTCCATGCACTGCTCCGCCTGCGTAGTTGTCTTCACTGAGCGCGGCCCGCCGCTACCCAGTATCCTTGTGGTTTCCGTTCCAGGAGCCATAACCGAGGCACCCGGACGAATGCAGGGGATCGAGATGTCCGCTGAATCAGGTGGTACCCCGCAACCGGGTGGCGCGAGCACGGCGGGTCATATACGTCTGACCTCACACGTCGGAAGTTCCGGAACTCCGGTAATCATGTGGGGAGCCGCGACGCCGGCGGAGCGTGGCCCAGTGATTGGTACAACTACCTCGCGGGCGCAACGGAACGTGATCGGTACGCACAGCGGTTCGTACAGTGTGTACCGCGCCCTCGCGGTCGCAGCCGGCGCGCTCTCGCGCGAGCACCGCGCGGATCTCACGAATACCGCACCAACCGATTCGATCGGCCCGTACCCACAGTGGAGTAACCCGGAAGCCATCGTGAGCATGGACCCGTGGGGTGCGATGGTCGCCGAGGTATTTGCTGCAGAGCTGCTGTCTGGCTTGGATATTCGCCCCACCATTGCGGTCACGAAGGCGCACGTCTCGCTGCCTGAAATATCTGATGCAATCATCCGTGGCCGCCTCATTCCGGACGGCCGTCTGTTGCTGGCGAGTGGTGCCGCGGTGGTAACCAAAGTGGCGGTGGAACCTGTGTGGTTTCTGCCCGGAATCGCGCAGCGATTCGGATGCACCGAGGCGGAATTGCGCCGGGTGCTGTTCGAAGAGACCGGCGGTATGTTCCCGGAACTCGTTACTCGCCCAGATCTGGAGGTCTTCCTCCCGCCGATCGGCGGGCAAACGGTGTATATCTTCGGAAACGCTGCCGACCTGGCGGATCCTGCCGTTGAACTGACCGCACGGGTTCACGACGAATGCAATGGGTCTGATGTCTTCGGTTCGGATATTTGTACGTGTCGCCCTTACCTGACGCATGCGATCGAAGAGTGCATCAAAGGCGCTCAGCGCGGCGGCGCAGGAGTGGTCGCGTATTCCCGCAAGGAGGGGCGCGCGCTTGGCGAAGTAACTAAGTTCCTCGTTTACAACGCGCGCAAACGCCAGCTGGGCGGTGACACTGCCGACCAGTACTTCACTCGCACTGAGTGTGTGGCCGGTGTGCAGGACATGCGCTTCCAGGAGCTTATGCCCGACGTCCTGCACTGGCTTGGGATCAGCAAGATTGACCGTCTCGTTTCGATGAGCAACATGAAATACGACGCCATCACCGCTTCAGGGATTGACGTCGTTGAGCGCGTGAATATTCCGGACTATCTGATTCCGCCGGACGCTCGGGTTGAGATCGACGCGAAGATGGCTGCAGGCTACTTCACACCCGGCCCCATTCCAGATGCTGACGAGCTGAAGAAGGCCAAAGGCAGGGGGCTCGACGGATGACGAATACGCCGGTTGCGGCAGCCACCGCGCTGCGATCGACCTTCGCGGTACGGGAACGCGCGGGCCAGCTGCTCGACCGCGCACGAGCTGGACGGTCGATGTGGTTCAGCATCGATGACGATGCACTCGACATGACCGCGGCTACAGTGGCCGCGGTTACTCGCGACCGCTATCCCTCCTTGCAGATTCCCTATCACAGCCGGTGGCGGCACTTCGAAGCGGGCGGCGTGGCGCGGATGTCCGAATTCCACGAGCTTACATCGGAATTCAATGCAGAGTCACGTGTCGCGACAATGATTGACCTTGCGGTCGTTAGCGTTCTGCTTGACGCTGGTGCCGGGCCAGACTGGAAGTTCTCTGAACAGTCGAGCGGTCAGGTCTTCTCCCGCTCCGAGGGACTGGCCGTAGCGAGCTGGCACGCTTTCCAGGCAGGCGTATTCTCCAGTGATGCCGCACGCCCGCTGCAAGCGGACGCCGAAGGCCTACGAAGTCTGACGGTTGCAGACCTCGCCCGAGCATTCCAGGTGACTCCCGACAACCCGCTTGTGGGCCTCGATGGCAGAGTGCGACTGCTGCACCGTCTCGGTGAAGCGCTTGCACCCTTCGGGCGTCCTGCCGGTCTGTTTCAGGACGTGGCACGGCCGAGCGCACACGGCATACTGGAGCGCCTGCTGGCGACACTTTCGGGTATTTGGTTGTCAGGCAACGCTATCGGTTCGGAGCCTCTGGGCGATTGCTGGCGCCATGAAGCGGTGACAGGGGCAGGCCTGACCGCTGGCTGGGTGCCGCTCCACAAGCTGTCGCAATGGCTGACTTACTCGCTAATCGAGCCCTTCGAGGTGACGGGGTCGGCGGTGCCTGGTCTCGACGAACTGACCGGGCTGCCTGAGTACCGAAACGGCGGGCTGCTGATCGACTCGGGCGTACTCCGGCTACGCGATCCGGCTGTCACCAATCGAAGCTGGGATGTGAGTGATGAACTCGTCGTAGAGTGGCGCGCTCTCACTGTCGCGCTACTCGACGAGCTCGCCCCGCTGGTACGCAACCGGCTTGGCG
The DNA here is from genome assembly GCF_026041215.1 of Hoyosella sp. YIM 151337. Taxonomy (GTDB): domain Bacteria; phylum Actinomycetota; class Actinomycetes; order Mycobacteriales; family Mycobacteriaceae; genus Hoyosella. The sequence continues at coordinate 17,710 of NZ_JAPEIQ010000023.1, read as the reverse complement.
TGACGCGCGCGCATATGCCGCTAGCGTGCGTCCTCGAAGGCGGTACGTGGGCAGCCGGGCGGGCGCTCGCGCAGGAACTCCGTGGCGGACTGCCTCCACTGACGATCAACAGTGACGGCTCCGTCTTCTAGGGTGGTGACACATGGGCGAAGTGCACGTCATCGATCATCCGCTTGTGCAGCACAAGCTGACGCTTATGCGCCGAAAGGAAACGTCCACCAAGAACTTCCGTCAGCTGCTCGACGAGGTTTCGATGCTGATGGCGTACGAGGTGTTGCGTGATTTCCCCATGCACGATGTCGACATCCAGACTCCTCTGGAGCAGATGACCGGCAAGGCCATCGACGGCAAGAAAGTTGTGTTTGTGTCAATCCTGCGGGCTGGCACGGGCATTCTTGACGGGATGCTGCGCGTCGTTCCTGGTGCGCGAGTGGGCCACATTGGCTTATACCGTCACCCGAAAACGCTTGTTGCGGTGGAGTACTACTTCAAGATGCCTGAGGATCTCCACGAGCGTGATGTCGTGGTCGTGGATCCGATGCTGGCAACCGGGAACACTGCACGCGCTGCGGTGGAACGGCTCAAAGAATTCGAACCCAAGTCCATCAAATTCGCCTGCCTGCTTACCTGTCCCGAAGGCATCAACGCACTTGACCGTGCGCACCCGGACGTGCCGATATATACCGCTGCGATTGACCGCGAGCTCGATGATCACGGCTATATCAGGCCCGGGCTCGGGGACGCTGGAGACCGGATCTTCGGCACCAAATAGGTTCCATCGCCGGGACGCAGTCACGACAGGCTGAGACCCGTGGCCGGTGTGCCCAGGGTAAATCGGAGACAACCCTGTCCGGGAAGCCAAGTCCCCAACCTTCCACACCCCGATCCTTCTCCTTACTGAGTTGCACCGCCGGAACAACGCTAAGACCTCACGTCGCGTCAGGTGCAAGGCCTGGATGTGAGCCCGCATCCACGCGCGGTGATGTCACGAAATTGAGAACGGCCGCGACCCGGATGGCGCCGACGATGCTGTCGCTATGCGGCGGACGATACCGATCACGCGAGGAACTCCCCTCGCCCCTTTCAAGATATAGCGCAGTGGGGGTCTTGCGGCAAGCCCCGGGTAATGCCCAATAATCGCTGGTCGTGGCAAGAAGCCACGCCGAATTGAATCTGGAGTGACAAGCGTGGATCCTCTGAGCACCAGCGTTTTCGACCTTCCTGATCGCCTCTCGGGCAAGGCCAATCCAGCATTGATCTCGGACGACGAGCGGCACTTCGCGGCGATTGCCAATAATTTCAGCCGACAGATCGCTGAGCTGTCAGACCGGCTTGATGCAGCGCGCAGGGAGCCGGGCGGTACGGGCCGTGACGCGATGGACCGCGACTTCGAGATTCGCCGGCTTAGCTCTCGGCTGCGTGTGCTTCGGCGCTTCGGCCTCGATCTTTGCCTCGGACGCATGGAGAGCGCGGATGGTTCCGAACCCGTGTACGTGGGGCGGATTGGCCTGGCGGACAGCGCCGGCGATTCCCTGCTGCTCGACTGGCGCTCCCCCGCGGCCGCACCATTCTTCGGAGCCACCCATGCTCATCCTATGGGGCTCACGAGCCGCCGGAGGTACCGCTGGACCCGAGGCCGGATCAGCGACTACTGGGATGAGGTGTTTGCCCCAGAAGAGCTGGACTCCGGGGATGCGCGGTGTGCCGCCCTTGACGACCAGTCCGCGTTCATCGCCAGCCTTGGAAGCAGCCGTTCCACACGAATGCGGGATGTGCTGGGCACTATTGCGGCGGACCAGGATGCAATCATCCGCGCGAGTTCCCGGGGAGCTCTCGTTGTCGATGGGGGCCCCGGCACCGGAAAGACCGTCGTTGCGTTACACCGTGCCGCGTATCTCTTGTACGCGGATCCCCGTCTGGGGAGCGGTCGCGGCGGCGTGCTGTTTATCGGTCCGCATCAGCCGTACCTGTCCTACGTTGCCGATGTCCTGCCCAGCCTCGGCGAGGAAGGCGTGCAGACATGTACTGTGCGAGACCTGGTCGCCGAGGGAGCTGACGCAACTCCTGAGGCGGACCCGAACATAGCGGCGCTGAAATCGTCGGCCGGGATGGTAACTGCGATCGAGTCGGCCATCCGGTTCTTTGAGAAGCCGCCGTCAGAAGATCTGCTGGTCGAAACAGACTGGGCTGACGTCTGGCTTACCACCGCGGACTGGGCTGAGGCGTTCGAGGCTCCGGAACCGGGAACTCCGCACAACGAGGCCCGCTACGACGTGTGGGATGCCCTTCTATCGACCCTTATTGACAAGCATGACGAACGCGACGTCACGCGTGACGAACTCCGTACGTCGCTCCTACGGAATGACAAGCTCACCAGCACTTTCACGAGAGCGTGGCCCCTGCTCGATGCGGCTGACCTCGTCGGAGATTTGTGGTCTGTGCCGGCGTACCTGCGAAAGTGTGCCCCGTGGCTCACTCCCAGTGAGGTTCGAAAGCTGCAACGCCCTGCCCCGCTGGCATGGACGGTGGCAGACCTGCCTTTGCTTGACGCCGCACGCCAGCGGCTCGGCGATCGCGAAGCAGCCCGCGCTGCCCGGCGCCGCAAGGCTGCTCGTGCCGCGGAACGCGCACAGTTGGACCGGGTGGTCGAGGAACTCATCGCATCCCACGAGTACGACGACGGCGAAGGTCTCATGACGATGCTGTACGGAGACGATTTGCGTGACGCGTTAATCAACGAGTCGGCCCTGCCGAGTACAGCTCCGGACCGGCTTGCTGGTCCCTTTGCGCACGTCGTCGTTGACGAGGCGCAGGAGCTCACAGACGCTGAGTGGCTGATGCTTGTGCGCCGGTGCCCCGCACGCAGCTTCACCATCGTCGGGGACCGCGCCCAAGCGCGGCACGGGTTCACTGAATCATGGGAGCAACGACTCAAGCGCGCCGGAATCGCGAATATCAACCACGCTTCGCTAAGTATTAACTACCGAACGCCGGAAGAAATCATGAAGGAGGCAGAACCTGTTATTCGCGCGGTGCTTCCGGACGCCAATGTCCCGGTGTCCGTCCGCAGCAACGGTGTCCCGGTTGGTTTTGGGTCTGTGTCGGATATGCGCACGATGCTGAGCGCCTGGCTCGCCAGACACGCTGACGGAACCGCATGCATCATCACAACGAACGATGCTGTCGACAATCCCTTTCCGGCGGTCTCCCAAATCCGCTGGCTCACACCAGAACTGGCGAAGGGACTTGAGTTCGACCTCGTTGTCCTCATTGACACGGATTTGTTCGGCTCGGGTATTAAGGGAGCCGTCGACCGCTATGTCGCGATGACCCGCGCGACGCAGCGCTTAGTCATTCTGCGTTCTTAGCGCTCGCGAACACGTGTCATCCTGTCCTCGGCGATATCCGCAGCCCATGCGGCACCACCGGCGCCTTTCAGTTCGTGCGCCAGTTCAGCACTGCGCCTGCGGATTTGGTGTCCATCAATCGTCTGTAGGGCTTGCCGCAGTTCCTCGGCCGAAACCGTGGCACTGTCGACTCGTACTGCCACACCCGCGGCGCCACGGGGATCTCGACGCATTTCGTCCATCATTGGCTTCATTTCATCCTCGTAGCCGTTCCACGCCACATACGTGGGCGAAAGCTGCAGCGAGGGAATGTTCCACTGGTGCGCCAGGATTCGTGCGGGGCCGCCCGCGATGTCGTACAGAAACAGATCTGGCTTGTCATCTTCGTAGAGCGCACGCAACTGCGGCAGCATCGATTCATAATCGTCTTGGAAGAGCGTCAATTGGTCGATGGCATCGCCCGCCCATGACTTTTCAGCGTCACCCGATTGATCTGCCCCCTCCGAGTTGGTCTTCGGCAGCGTCGAACGATACGGCTTGAGTTCAGCACCGGTTGCGGCGATGAGATCGCCCATCGAAGGGTCATTCGCGTAAGTGACGCGATGGCCGCGCGACAAGTTCACGGATGACCTCGAGACTGGGATTCACGTGTCCTGGCGCCGGAATGCTGACCATTGCAAGGTGTTTGCCACTCGGTTCCACGTTCTGCCCTCTCCATAGCTGCGCCGAGACAGCACTTGCGAGACATGCCGTCTCGTTCAATCAATCAGCGCACCACCCGCGGCGCTTCGAATCCGCACGTAACGCTGGCCAGCTCCGTGACGACGTTGAGGAGTTGACCTCGCTATGCGGGCGATTTACCCTGCCGATCGCGTCTGGCCTGGATGAACGACCTGATGCCGAGAACCAGATAACCGATCAGCACCACGAACATCAGTGTGCTGAGGATGATCGCGGCTGGGCGTTCCGCGGTGCCGTCGAAGACATCTCCGATAGCGGCCACGTTGCGCAGTGAACCGAGCGCTCCGAGCAGTGCAATGGCGAGTGCGGCGTGAATGGCGTGCCGCCGGGCATTCACGTTGCGCGCGATGATGCCTGCGATGAGCATCAAGAGCCCGACGAAACTCGGGATGAGGGCGGTAACACTCTCAGCTCCGGTTACCGCGTAACCAATGACCCCGGCGATCGTGAGTACGGCACCTACAACAAGTGTGACTGCGGTCAAGACTGTCCTTTCGCGGTTACGTTGTGAGCATCGGGACTAGATATTTGCGTGCGACGGCTGCCAACTGTGCATCATCGCTGAGGTCGACAGTGGGACTGGGAATGGTGAGGAACGATACGGCAACCCTTACCATCATCTCGGCGACAAGTTCGATGTCGACGTTATCGCTAAGACCCCCTTTGCGCTGTGCCTGGCGAAGCTGGCTCGCGACAAACTGCTGCACTGCTGCGAAGACCTTCCCGTCTGCTCCGGTGATGGATCCTGCGGCGAGTGTCGGTTCGGTGTTGACGAGTTCGCTTATCAGTGGGTTGTTCCAGCTGGTGCGCAGGGCGCTCACGAAGCCAATGACAACACGATCAGCGACTGATTCCGCTCCCCTGATGTCACTGAAGAAGGTCGTGAAATATCGGCGGAACTCACGGAGAATGACCTGATCGACCAGTGCGGGCTTCGACTCGAACTTGCGGTAGACCGTGATGCGCGAGAGGCCAGCGCGCTTGGCGACATCTTCCATCGACGTGCGTTGAATGCCGATACGGCTGAACAAGTCATAGGCGGCATCAAGGAGCCGGGCACGTGTCTCGTCGGACTCCTCTGCGTTCTCCACTGCATCGGCATATGCGCGTTGCACAAGGGACGGAGCTTTCGCCGATGCTGTCGTTAACGGTGACATGTTCTCCACGCTGGTTCCTCCTACGGCCGATCCTAGGCGACGCCGTCCTAGGTTGAGATGCCCCGTAGCGAGAGGGCCCTCGATAACTCGAGTTGGCCACAGGTACTTGTGATCGACACTACAGTGTGGTGATACTTAGATACGCTGTATGTTTCATAGTTTCATGCACGCGCATTCTCCCCTTCACGAAAGGTCAGCCACGGAATGGACAAACTTAATAGGCGTTCGTTATTGCGAATCGGCGGTGCGCTGGGCGCAGTCGGCGCCTTTAGTGTCGCCGCGCCCGCCGCTGCTCGCCCGCCCTGGAAGTGGTCACCAGCCGATTCAATGATTGGCAGCGGCAGCGGCACGGATCCTATGAACGTGTGGGACGCGGAGGCGGATCCCCTTGTCGCTGACCTCCTCGAGCGCGGTGAGGTCGGTCGGGTCAACAGTTTGCTGCGTACGTGGAAGACGAATGGGCAGCCTCTCCCGGACGGCCTTCCTGCAGATGTCCGGGACTTCATCGAGCGTGCCCGTCAGCTGCCCTCGTGGGCTGATCAGAGCATGCTCGAAACAGCAGTTGCGTTCAATGAAAAGCGAGGCACCTATCTCGGCGTTCTCTACGGTTTTGCGAGCGGCATGCTAGCCACCGTTATCCCCCAGGAGGCGCGCGCGGTCTATTACTCCAAGGGCGGCGCGAACATGAAGGGCCGCATCTCGAGAACCGCGAAGTTCGGTTACGACATAGGTTCGAGGAACGCCTATACGCCCGACGGCGAGATGGCTGTCACCTCAGTGAAGACACGCCTGGCGCACGCTGGCGTCCGCAACCTGCTGCCACGATCGCCGCACTGGAATAACTCCGCACCGGAGACCATCCCCATCAGTCAGCACGACATCATGGTCACGTGGCACAGCCTGCCCACCACTGTGATGCGCACGCTGAACTCCTGGAAGGTGCCGATACCCGAAAACGAGTCCCGCGCGTTCCTGCATTCGTGGCAGGTGAGCGCCCACATGCTCGGCGTGGAAGACCAGTACATCCCGGCGTCCTGGGACGCCGCTGAATCGCAGGCGCAGCAGGTGCTCGACCCCATTCTCAAGCCCACGCCGGAGGGAATAAAGCTTGCCGACATGCTGCTCGATCTCGGCAAGCAGATTGATCTCACACTGCTCACCAGGCCCATCCTCGGCGCGTTCACACGGTTTATCCTCGGCGACCAGATCGCCGACTGGCTGCTGATACCCAGGGAACCCGTGTGGGGGCCGTTGCTCGATGTAGCGTGGGGACCGTTTATTCAGGTGCGCGAAGGCTTGCTCACCTTGCCGAACACCGACGAGGCGTATTGGACGTTCGACGAGTTCCTGCGGCAGTTCGTTCTTCTCTACATGTCAGAACTAAAGCCTATCAGTATTGAAATTCCCGAATTCAACAATCCCAACTACCCGTGATGCGTCTTACTGGAGGAGCCCCTAATGGGATCTATCGAAATCGCTGAATACTTGCCGGTGTATCTCACGCAAGATCTGCCCAGACTCATAGTGGCAGCGTTCCTCGCGCTTGGAACAGCATTCGGCAGCATCGATTCGCCGCTCTAACGTCATCTTCCGCGAGGAAATTTACGCCGGCGCAAATCGCACTGCCTCAACACCCGGAACTGTCTCGGCAAGGGCGGCAACGACCTCTCGTTCAGGGTCGTCCGGGCTGAGGCCCGTGATGAGGACCGTTCCGTCCTTCGACTCCACTCGCCACTTCTCTGGTGAACCGGCGTACACGTCAAGGCGATGCTGAATCTCACTGGCAATCCGGGTGTCGCTTCTTGTAAGCAGCGCTAGGAGGTCGCGGCGCGTCACGATTCCAATGACGTTGTTGTTAGCCACAATCGGTATGCCGCGGAGGCGGGACCGCAACATTGCTGACGCTAGCGCGCTGACATCGGCATCTGGGCCCATCGTGACTACTGGCCGCGTCATCGCGTCCTCTGCAGAAGTCTTTCCCTGAACGTCTGCGCGAAACTTCTCGCGGAGCAAATCGCCCTCGGAGACGATGCCGACGAGGCGCTCCTCGTCGTTCACGACAGGCAGTACCGTATAGCCCCGTTGTTCGAGAATGCTGAGGCATTCGTCCAGGCTCGCGGATTGGTCCACCGTAGTGACCGGGCTGCTCATGATGTGCCGCGCGCGCATAGCACACTCCTTCCCTTACTGACTCAGATTTCTGTGTCATGGACATATGTGGGTAGGGCCTTAGGGCCCTACCCAGACCTCTCGGCAAGGGACGTAGTGCCCTACTGCGCACGGCTCCTGTTGCGCCATCGTTTAGCTCAATGGAGGTGGCGGTTGCTATGGCAAAGCACTGGCTGGTGAGGGACACAGATGACGGCGGCACCCGCGCGCTGTACAGCACGCGGGTGGCGGGGGCTGGACGGCACCTGCCGTGCACACGGCTGACTACTGGCGACCTCATGGCGACCACGCGCCACCGCACTCACATCGACCTGGAGAGGCTGACCGGCATCCATGAACGCCGCGTCTCAGTAGGCGACGAAGACTCTTACACGCTCGCAGTGGCTGCGGCCGAGGATGCGCTGCGAAGATGCGACAGAACAGCAGCGTCTCTCGACGTGGTGATCAGTTGCAGTATCACCAAGTTCCGCGATGGGCTCACGCACTGGCTGGAGCCAACCATGAGCGGTGCTGTCGCCCAGGCCATCGGTGCGAGCCGCGCGATGACGTTTGACATTGCGAACGCCTGCGCCGGAATGCTGACGGCAGTCACCGTAGCCAACAACTGGATCCGTCAGGGCATCATCGAGCGGGCTCTCATCGTGAGCGGTGAGTACATATCTCAGCTCGGCCAGAATGCAGCGCAACACATCCACAGCATCATGAGCAAAGAGCTGGCGTCGCTGACCCTAGGCGACGCCGGGGCGGCACTGGTGCTGGAGCGTACCCCGAAGGGTGCGAGCGGAATCCGATTCGCCGGCTTCACCACGGTTTCCGATTACAGTCGGTTGTGCTTGGCGTATCCGAAGGGTGGCGACCCGGGCGGCAGAATGTTTACGAATTCGCGTGCAATCCAGAAGGCGGCGATTGCGGTCACGCCCCTGCTGCTTCACGAAGTGCTCGACACAGTCGGCCTGTCGATACACGACATCGATCACGTGATCACTCATCAGACGTCCGCACGGGCTATACGCAAAGGCATGGCGGAAGTTAAGGCATCGTTCGGCGATACACCACGCCACGATGCCGTCATTACCGTCGACCGATACGGCAACACCGCTTCCACGACGCACACAGTGGCACTCGTCGAAGAACTGGAGGCGGGCCGGATCAAGCCTGGTGAGACTATCGCTCTGATCTCGCTCGCGTCCGGGCTGGAAATCGGGATCTTGCTAATCGACGTCGATGAGGAATTGGTAGCTCGCTATGGGCACGATCATTGAACAGACTGCCGTTGTGCAGGGGGCATGGCGGTCACGGCACAGCGCACTGCGGCTTGCTGTATCGGCCGCGAAAACGTGCCTCGACAGAGCGGGCCGCAGTGCGAACGATCTTGATTTGGTTCTGAACGCAGGTCTCTACCGGGATCGCAATCTTGGCGAGCCCGCGCTCGCCGCCCTAATCCAGGAGGACATCGGCGCACACCCGGAAGACCCGCACGTGGACACGCATGGCACCTTCTCGTTCGACGTGGCGAACGGTACGTGCGGCGTCCTGACAGCTTTGCAGATCGCTGATGGATTCCTGCGCTCGGGCGCCATCAAGCATGCGATCATCGTTGCTAGTGATGCCGACCCTGGCCACGGCATGAGTGATAATTTTCCGTTCTCTGCGACTGGCGGTGCATTGCTGTGCAGCTGGGCTGATGGTCCGGGCGGTATGGGCGCTGCGTCCTGGGCTGCGAACCGGGACGGGGATGCGCTGCGCGCCCGTATCCAGCACGAGAGGAAGCGCAACGTGTTGCATATTGAGGAGTCGGCTGCGCTTGACACGCAGTACGCAGAGACAGCTGCAACGGCGGTGGCGTCATGTCTGAGCGATGCAGCGCTCGGATTGGCAGACATCGATCGCATCGTTGCCGCACCAGCCCGGCCCCGATTCCGGGCAGTGCTTGCCGAAAAGCTCGGACTCGAGCCCGCGCGCATCACGGTCGGTGCGGAGGAGTGGACGCACACCGCCGCGCTGGTCGCCGCATTGGAAGCAAGCGGGCCTCGCCCATCTGCGGGAACACGAACGCTCGTCGTCACGGCGGGTGCGGGCGTAACCGCTGGTGCGGCGCTCTACGAAGAGCCCACGAGACGCTGAATACGTGCATTTATAACGACAAGATAACGGCTCACGTGTTCCTCCGCCGCGCGAATGGGTGAAGAATAGCTTCGAGGTTGTATAAGCCGCATTCGCGCACCGAGGTGGCGATATGGATAGGCGAGTTTTTCTCAAAACAGCGGCGCTCACCGGCGCTGCCGGTGCCTTGTCAGCAAGCGGTCTAGCGGTAGCACAACCGCTGGGTTCCCTCGGACCAGGACGCCTTTCCGGACGTCGCCGGGTGATCTACTCCTACCCCGGTACTGCGCCGCCGCCGGAACTGTTCAGCCGTATTCGCGCGGGTATCGGCGGAGTCATCTCCTTTGGAGAAAACATCACGTCGTCAGAACAGATCGCCGGCGTGACACAGCAACTGACGCTCACCGCACTCGAATCGGGATATCTGTTGCGGCTGTTTGTTGACCAAGAAGGAGGCCTGGTCAAACGCCTACCCGGCGGCCCGTCGATGTCAGCGAAGCAGACCGGCAGCCAGCCGGATCCGGATATCGCCGGCATGATGCAGGGCTCGGAAGCGGCAATGGCGCTGCGGGCAGCGGGGATGAACGTGAACCTCGCGCCGGTGCTCGGGGTTTACCGGGCCGCGGGCGACTTTCTTGACCAGTACGGACGCAGCTTCAGCATGAACAAGGACACTGTCTCGCGGGCAGGAGCCGCTTTTATCCGGTCTTCGCAGGGGCTTGGGGTCAGTGCGTGCGCGAAGCACTTCCCCGGGCTCGGCGCAGCCGCTGCCGAAGCCAACACGGACCTGACGCCCGTCACGATCAGTCTCTCCGAGCAAACCTTGACTGATGTCGACGAATACCCGTACCGCGCTGCAATATCGGCGGGGGTGCACATGGTGATGCCTTCCTGGGGGCTCTACCCTGCGCTGGATCCGGCGCATCCGTCCGGGATGTCACGAGCGATCCTCCAGGGCCGCCTGCGCGAGCGTCTCGGGTTCCGGGGCCTGATTGTCACCGACGCACTCGAAGCCGGGGCGCTGGAACGGTACGGGAGCATGGGGAACCGGGCCGTCAGCGCCGTCGCCGCGGGTGTCGACTTGCTGTGCTGCTCGGCGCGAGACGTTGCGCAAGGTGATGAGGCGGCCGACGCTCTCGTTGCGGCGGGCCACTAGGTCGCCTCCAAGGGGTCGTCGCCTTAGCTGGTAACCAGATACCGCTGACGTTCGTCCGGCCCGAGCTTTTCGGTGGCCAGCCGGAGAGCAGCGCGCGGCATCGACGTTGCGTACTTCTCGAGGAAGTCGTGCAGGGTCCGTCGATCGCGTTCGCCGGCATGCTTAAGGAATATCCCTACAGCCTTGTGCACGAACGGGTGTGCGTCCGCGGCAAGCATTCCGGCTATGGCAAAACCGCCCGCAACGTCCGCATCAGAACCCGCGTGAACGAAGAACAGGGGCGCGGTGATCGCGGTGCGCCGGCGCAGCGGATCGTCCGCGCGGGCCAATACGTCGAGCGCGCCGAGATCGCCCCCCGCTAGGTAACCTCCCACCACCCTGGGGGCCGACCGGTCAACCATGTCCCACGTGGTGATCCGATCATGATGGGTGATGTAGCAGTCGTAAAGCTCTTGACGCTCCGCGCGACTGCACTTGCGGTCCCGGGCTTTGAAGTCGAGGATGCAGAAGGCCGCCATCCGCGGCTCGTACGCGGGGTGTTCAAGCAACCGCTCCACCTCGGTGAGCGGTACAGTAGCGTTCGCTTTCGCGAGATCGAACAACACTCGCATCCGGACGCCGAAAGCGTCCTCGCCTTCCTGCAGCCTCTTACGGACGTTCGCGAGTTCCGCTGATGACTTGCTCGCCTCCAGCGCAGCGATGATCCCCGGCGCATCCATGGCAGTATTCAAACATTTCGCGCGGTACCCCGCGGCTTCTCACTCCGAAGTGCGACGATTACTTCGTGACACCTGATGACAAGCGACCCGGTGTGCAACCGCATGTTGTCGTCCTGTTCGGTGCGACGGGCGACCTTGCGAGGCGGAAGCTGCTGCCTGGCCTGTTTCATCTGGCGATTTCGCGGCTTGCGCCCGACATGCGGATCATCGGTACCTCACTGGATGACATTGATGATGATCGCTTTCGCGAACTCGTGATTGAGGCGTGCCGGAAATTTTCGCGACGACCAGCGTCTAGCGAACAGCATGAGCGCTTTGCCCAGCTAGTCAGTTACGTGCCGCAAAACAAGGGCGCAGGCGCACTGTCTTCGGCAGTGCAAGCGGCGTCTGCCACGTTGCAGGGACCTGCCCGGCTGCTGCACTACTTGAGTGTTCCCCCAGCTGCGGCATCCGCCGTGATACGGATGCTCGAAACTGCCGGACTCGTCAAAGAGTCTCGCGTGATCATGGAAAAACCCTTCGGAACTGACCTTGAGAGCGCCCAGAAGCTGAACGCGACCATCCACACCGCCTTCACGGAATCCCAGATCTTCCGAATCGACCATTTCCTCGGCAAAGAACCTGCGATGAATATCCTCGCGTTCCGCTTTGCAAACGGGTTCATCGAACCTATCTGGAACCGGACTTTCATAGATCACGTGCAGATCGATGTCCCGGAGCGACTGTCCATCGAAGGACGGGCGGCGTTCTACGAGCCGACTGGCGCTTTCCGTGACATGGTGGTCACGCACCTTTTCCAGGTGCTGGCGTTCGTTGCGATGGAACCTCCGACGGCACTGGCACCAGGGCCCATCAGCGAAGAAAAAACCAAAGTCTTCCGGTCAATGCTCCCGCTGAACCCTGACAATGTGGTTCGCGCCCAGTACCAGGGGTACCGCAGCGAACCAGGTGTGTCAGCAGAATCAGAAACAGAAACGTTCATCGCCCTGAAATGCGAAATCGACAATTGGCGGTGGGCGGGTGTGCCGTTCTACCTTCGCACCGGCAAGAGCATGGCTGAGGGCCAGCGAATCATATCGATCGCGTTTCGGGACCCGCCGCGCAGCATGTTTCCCTCGGACTGCGGCGTTGGCACCCGCGGCCCGGACCACTTGACGTTCGACTTGGCCGATGACTCGAAAATGTCCATGTCGTTCTACGGCAAGCGGCCTGGGCCGGGCATGCTTCTCGACAAGCAGAGTATGCAATTCGGTTTGAAAGACACGGCTGATGCCGATGACGTGCTCGAAGCGTACGAGCGGCTGATACTGGACGCAATGCACGGCGACCGCACGTTGTTCACCACCGCTCAGGGGATTGAGCGGCTGTGGGAGTTATCAGCACCGCTCCTCGACAATCCCCCGCCGCTGCACACCTACGAAGCAGGTTCGTGGGGGCCGGCCGTGATAAACGAGCTCATCGAACCCCGCACGTGGCGCCTCCCGTTCGAACGTCCGTGGCGGGCGGACACGTAGCCGCAAGTCACATCAGGCAGAGTGGCCGGATCTCGTTCACTCCGTCGTCAACGGGGCTAGTCAGGAAGAAGCAATCGTTGTAACCACGGCTCGTCACAACACTGCGAATCACCTGCCACTGTTCAGGTGACACCTCGCCGGAGCGAGCGAGCACGAAGCCCGACGTTCGGAATGGGTCGCCAACGAGCGCCCAGGAGTAGTCGTCTGCGATATAGGTGACGACGTAGTTCGTCGGCCCATCGAGCGAATCCTGGAATGGAACGCTGGGGAAGCTTACGTGCAGTTGGGCCTGGGTCTGTGGGTCGTTGACTCTCGCGTTGCCCTCGATCCGATTCTGCCCACCTGTGAAGGTGTCACACGAGTTCCGCACACGAACGTTCCGCTCATCGATGAGCTCGTAGTTAGCGGTCGTGTTCCGGGCGCAGTCAAGGCTGAACGGCTGCGGGATCGCCGCGACCTGGTACCACGTGCCGGTGTACCGCTCAACGTCGAGGTAGTCGACCGGCTGGAGCAGCGCGGGCGCGATACTCCCCTCTTGCGCGTTGGCTAGCGCGGGTGCGCCGAGCATCAGCGTTGCTGCGATCGCAACCGCGGTGCGGAGTGTGCGGAAAGACATTTGGCAGTCCCCTTTGGTTGGCAGAGCACGTGTCTGTCATTGATTCGGAGCTGCCGCACATCAGGATTGGCGGAAATACGGTTAGGCCCCCACATAGTCGGCAAGATGCTCAGCGGTGAGCGTTGAGCGCGCGTCCACGAGTTCCCGCGGAGTGCCCTCGAACACGATCTGGCCACCATCGTGGCCAGCACCTGGCCCCAGGTCGATGATCCAGTCCGCATGCGCCATCACCGCTTGATGATGCTCGATAACGATGACAGACTTCCCCGATTCCACCAGCCGGTCCAGCAGTGCCAGCAATTGTTCAACATCAGCAAGATGCAATCCTGTGGTCGGCTCGTCGAGGACATAAATGCCGCCCTTGTCAGCCATGTGGGTAGCGAGTTTGAGGCGCTGGCGCTCGCCGCCGGACAGCGTCGTGAGCGGCTGCCCGAGTCGAAGGTAACCGAGACCGACGTCGTCGAGCCGTTGCAAGATCTTGTGCGCGGCGGGTGTGCGCGCATCCCCTGCACCAAAGAACTTTTCGGCTTCAGCTACGGACATCGCGAGTACGTCGCTAATGTTTTTGCCGTCGCCATTAGTGCCGAGCGTGTATTCGAGCACGGCCGCCTGGAACCGTTTCCCCTCGCATTCTTCACACGTGGTGCTGACACCCTGCATCATCCCCAAGTCGGTGTAGATGACGCCGGCGCCGTTGCATGCGGGGCACGCGCCCTCGGAGTTGGCACTGAACAGTGCTGGTTTGACGCCGTTCGCCTTCGCGAATGCCTTGCGGATCGGATCGAGAAGTCCCGTATACGTTGCGGGATTGCTGCGTCGCGAACCTTTGATCGCACCCTGGTCGACCGAGACGACACCAGCATGTGCAGGGATCGATCCGTGGATGAGCGAGCTCTTCCCGGAGCCGGCCACACCAGTAACTACGCAGAGCACGCCGAGCGGAATGTCAACGTCGACGTTGCGAAGATTGTTGGCCGTCGCACCGCGAACCTCCACCGTGCCCGCCGGTTTACGTACCCCGTCCTTCAGCCTCGCCCGGTCATCAAGGTGACGGCCAGTGATCGTGTCACTAGACCGCAGGCCCTCAAGGCTCCCCTCGAAACAGACAGTGCCGCCCTCTGTACCGGCGCCGGGACCGAGGTCGATGACGTGATCGGCAATAGCGATAGCTTCCGGCTTGTGCTCAACGACGAGCACCGTGTTGCCCTTGTCGCGAAGTTGGAGAAGGAGCCTATTCATACGCTGTATGTCGTGCGGATGCAGACCGATCGTAGGTTCATCGAAAACATACGTCACATCCGTGAGCGAGGATCCGAGGTGACGAATCATTTTGGTGCGCTGCGCTTCTCCTCCCGACAGGGTTCCTGATGGCCGCTCGAGACTCAGATAACCGAGGCCAATGTCACCGAACGAGTCAAGCGTGTGCCGCAAGGCGGTGAGCAGTGGCGCGACGGATGGCTCGTCGAGGCCGCGGATCCAGCGTGCCAGGTCCCGGATTTCCATCGCACACGCATCCGCGATGCTCACCCCGTTGATCTTCGAGGACCGCGCCGCTTCGCTGAGCCGCGTGCCGTCACAGTCAGGGCAGGTCGTAAACGTGATTGCCCGGTCGACGAATGCACGGATATGCGGTTGCATCGCTTCCCGGTCTTTCGAAAGCATCGATTTCTGGATTCGCGGAATGAGTCCCTCGAAGGTCACGTTGATGCCCTCGACCTTGATTCTGGTCGGCTCTTTGTATAGCAAGTCGTGGAGCTCGCGCTTCGTGAACTTCTTGATCGGCTTATCTGGGTCGAAGAAGCCGCAACCGCGGAATATCCGGCCGTACCATCCGTCGGACGAATAGTTGGGGATGGTGAGCGCCCCCTCGTTCAGGGACTTCTCGGCGTCGTATAGCTGGGTGAGGTCGAAATCGGAAGTACGGCCCAGACCTTCGCACCGCGGACACATGCCACCTGTCCGCGTGAAGGTGGCTTTTTCCGCGATTGTTCGATCGCCGCGTTCAACAGTGATCGCACCGCTGGCATGAACCGACGCCGTGTTGAACGAGTAGGCGCTCGGTGGACCGATATGCGGTTCGCCGAGGCGGCTGAACAGGATGCGCAGCATGGCGTTCGCGTCAGTGACGGTGCCCACTGTGGAGCGTGGATTCGCGCCGATGCGTTCCTGGTCAACGACGATTGCGGTCGTGAGCCCGTCCAGGACGTCTACATCAGGGCGCGAGACCGTGGGCATGAAACCTTGCACGAACGCGCTGTACGTTTCGTTGATCAGCCGCTGTGACTCGGCGGCGATCGTGCTGAACACCAATGAGCTTTTGCCAGAACCGGAGACACCGGTGAAGACGGTCAGGCGCCGTTTGGGGATTTCGACGCTGACATCTTGCAGATTGTTCTCGCGCGCGCCATGCACGCGGATCATGTCGTGACTGTCGGCAGTGTGCAAGACCGCCGGCCCGGCTTCAGTGGCAATGCTCATTGTGTCTCCATCTCGACGGTTACGTCAGCGAATTTCCTGGATGCGGACGGTATTGCCCGCAGGGTCGCGGAAAGCGCAATCACGTGCGCCCCAAGGCTGGTCCGTAGGTTCCTGCATAACTTCCGCGCCGCTGGCCTGCACACGCTCGAACGTAGCGTCGACATTGTTCGAGGCAAGCATGATGGCGGCAAAGGTTCCTTTCGCCATCATCTCGGCGATCGTGCGACGCTCTTCATCGGTGATACCCGGGTCTGCACCCGGCGGGGTGAGCACGATGTTCATATCGGGGCGCCCCTCAGGACCGACTGTAATCCAGCGCATTCCGTCATATCCGACGTCCTTGCGCACCTCGAAGCCAAGCGCATCGCGATAGAACGTGAGTGAGGCTTCGGCATCTGTGTGTGGGAGAAAACTGGCGTTGATGGTGATGTCCATGCCGACCACGTTAATGAGGTGCGATGACGCGCGCTTCTTGATTCCTGATCGGTCTGGTGACTTGCTTTGCGACGCACGGGGGTATCCCCGCCGCATCGTTGACCGCCTCTCGCTTGTACACGCTCGGCGGCATTCCCACGAGTTCGGTAAAGCGCGTACTGAACGTGCCGAGCGAGGAGCAGCCCACAGCGAAACACACCTCGGTGACACTGAGATCGCCGCGACGCAGCAGCGCCATCGCCCGTTCGATGCGCCGCGTCATGAGGTAGGAGTAAGGGGATTCGCCGTAAGCGCGCCGGAACTCTCGGCTCAGGTGGCCGGCCGACATATTGATGCCACGGGCGAGTGCCTCGACGTTGAGCGGTTGAGCATACTCGCGGTCGATCCGATCACGGACGCGCCGGAGCAGCGCGAGATCGCGCAGGCGCTCATCATCGGCGGTTCTGACTACCACAAGCCAAATCATCCCACGACGAAGCGCAGTCGCGCAGTCACTGCGCCGCGAAACCATCCTCGAAGGTGGAAGCCACTACCAAACTGGCACCCTGACCTCGAGTTCTCCACGCGTACACCGGGCAACATATCCGAGTTCTTCCTGCATGGAGATCGCGATTGTCAGCGCACAATCCCAGTCGCCGACGGGCCGAATATTCGCCTGGCCGTACTCCCCTGTAATCGGCAGCGCCAGGTACGTTTCGATCAGCCCGACAGCGTCGCGGCAAGAGACACCGCCTGAGGTGACCTCCACGACCAGTTCTGTTTCAGTGCGGCAGATCGTCCCCGGCGGCGGCGAGACAACGGGGGTGGGAGTCGCGGCTGGCGGCGTATCGCCGGGCCGTTCGTGCGTGTCTGGCGTTCCGCACGCCGATAGAGCGGCGATAGCGAGCGCGGCTACCGCGGGCTGAAACCGCTCCAATCGATACAACCGACCGATCTCCCCTGCCTCGTCAGCCACACCTTCTCACTTACCGTCAACCACCCGCCCGTGAAGGGGCAGGTTTGCAGCTGTTGTCCCTGACTGGCTGTCAGGTTTACGCCGCGCCAGGGGCCGTTGACTGGGCCCAGGAGCTTGCGGCCCGGTAGGCGATGTTGTCGCTACCGAGGATGTCTGCGTGTTCTGCGATGTATCCGCAGTCCCGACACACGAATCCGGCTTGGCTGGTCCGATTCCGTTTATCGATATGTCCACACGCGGTGCAACGGCGGCTGGTGTTCCGGGGATCGACTTCGATCATCGGAACACCAGCTCGGGCTGCTTTGTAGGTGAGGAACGCA
>NZ_JAPEIQ010000022.1 GCF_026041215.1 Hoyosella sp. YIM 151337 | reverse complement strand
GAGTGCGGGAGAGTAGGACACCGCCGGACACCAACCACAAAAAAAAGGGGGACCACCACGGTCCCCCTTTTTCGGCGTAAATAAACAAGGAAAGGTTGATCACGTGACTGATCGTGGCGAACGAGAGAATCAATCGAGAGGCCATGCACGTGACGACCGCCCGTTTCGCAAACGCCCGGCGGGTGGTTCCGGGCAGCGGGATGGCCAGCGGCGTTTCTCGCGAGAAGGTCGTTCTGAGCGCCCCGGTACTGATAGTGCGCGACGGGATCGTGGCGGTCAGCCCCGCTTTCAGGACCGCCGGCCACCGCGTGACCGTGATGCAGCAGACGATCGCCCGCGTGATCCGCGGCTTCCCGACGAAGTTGAACCAACCGACCTCCCTGACGAGGCGCGCCGGGACCTGCTAGCGCTCGACAAAACATCCTCAGATCTGGTGGCCCGGCATCTGGTCATGGCGACCCAGCTCCTCGATGAGGACCCGATGCTCGCGCTCGAGCACGCGCGAGCAGCACGCAGGCGCGCGTCACGAATCGCAGTCGTTCGTGAAACAGGGGGAATCGCAGCGTATTACGCCGGTGAATGGGCCGAAGCCCTCAATGAACTGCGCACCGCCCGGCGTATCGGCGGCGGTCCAGGAATGATCGCAGTCATGGCAGACTGCGAACGCGGATTAGGGCGACCCGAAAAGGCGCTTGAAATGGCACGTTCAGCGGAAGCGCGCGCGCTGACAGGTGAAGCAGCCATAGAACTGCGTATCGTCGCTGCGGGCGCACGCATGGACCTCGAGCAGTTCGACGCGGCCGTCGTGACCCTGCAAGGACCAGACCTCGATAATGCACGGGAAGGCGACGCCGCGGCGCGCCTGTGCTACGCGTATGCAGAAGCGCTGTTGGCGGCTGGCCGCCGTGACGAAGCGCTGGAATGGTTCTTCCGGTCTTCACAAGCAGATCCGGAAGCGACAGACGCTGAAGAGCGAGCCATCGAACTTTCCGAGGCACACACGGACTAATGACGGCGCTGCGGGACGAATACGACGGACTGCTTCTCGACCTGGACGGAACGCTATACCGCGGTCGCGATGCGGTGCCGCATGCCGTTGAATCAATCCGCAATGCGCCAAAGACGCGCCCCCTCTACATCACCAACAACGCGAGCCGGAGTGTGAGTGACGTTGCCGAGCACCTCTCCGAACTCGGTTTCCCAGTGTGCCCGGCCAATGTGGTCACGAGCGCTCAAGCCGCGGCCGCACTCGTGGCGGAGTTGGTGCCAGCAGGAGCCCGCGTTCTTGTCGTCGGGACCGAAGCCTTAGCTGCCGAAATTACGGACGCGGGTCTGAAGCCAGTGCGGGAGGTTACCGACGCGCCAGAGGCTGTAGTGCAAGGCCATTCGCCGTATACGGACTGGTCGGTGCTCGCGGAAGCGGCGCTGGCAATTCGTGCTGGCGCGGTCTGGGTAGCGGCGAACTTGGACGCTACACTGCCGACCGAGCGCGGTTTGCTGCCGGGTAACGGCTCAATGGTGGCTGCACTGCGCACGGCAACCGACCGCACACCCCACGTCGCTGGTAAGCCGGGCGCGCAAATCTTTCACAGTGCGGTCACGCGAGCGGGGCTCAGTGCCCCGCTGGTAGTGGGTGACCGCCTCGACACCGATATCGCGGGTGCTCACGCCGCGGGCCTGCCCAGCCTTTACGTGATGACGGGTGTGTCCCAGCCACTGGACGTGCTCCTCGCTGCCCCAGCGCAGCGGCCAGATTTTCTCGCCGAAGACTTGCGCTGTTTGGCGCAGTCAGCGGCCGAACTGCGACCCCGGCCGCAAGCGGACTGGAAAGTGACGCGAACGCTGACGACCGTGACCGTGGAAGCCCTGGCGAACACCGCATGTGAGATTGGCGCGCTGCGCGCTATTGCCGCGGAAGTGTGGATTCAGGCTGAGCCTGACTGGAAGAAGCTCGTCATTCGGGGTACCGCTGCCCACCATGTGTTGCAGACATGGCCTGGGCATGTCGGTGTTTCACGTGGTGAAGGGGCGTCACCGTCAGTTAGCGTTGAGTTCGATGACTAATTCAGTACCGCTTCCAGGCCCGCGCGGGTCAGACGCGACGCTTCAACAGGTACCGAATGAGGTACGCGCGGCCGTGAGCGCGATTATCGGCACTCTTGAGAAGCTGGAGCCGGAAGACCTCGCCTCGCAGACCGCGGTCGGACTCTTCGAGTCCGCCCACGCCGCGCTGCTTAGGGCGCTTGAATCGGTGGATACTGTCTGATGGCGCGCCCTCGCGCCCGCGCAGATGCGGAACTCGTGCGGCGTGGTCTCGCGCGATCGCGCGAACATGCAGTGGAATTGATTGCCGCCGGCCGTGTGCAGTCAGCCGGTGCCACGATCGCGAAACCTGCGACAGCGATCGAACGTGCAGCGCCGCTGCACGTTATCGAGAGCACCGCTGATGACGAATGGGCCTCCCGCGGCGCTCATAAGCTGCTCGGCGCACTGACACGCTTCGGTGCGGATGGCCTTTCTATCGAAGGACGCCGCTGTCTGGACGCGGGTGCGTCAACGGGCGGTTTCACTGACGTGTTGCTGCGTGAAGGTGCACGTGAGGTCGTCGCGGCCGACGTCGGGTATGGCCAGCTGGTCTGGCGATTGCAGAACGACCCCCGCGTGACAGTGCTTGACCGCACGAACGTTAGGCACTTGACGCCTGAGCAAACCGGCGGACCTGTCGACCTCGTGGTATCAGACCTGTCGTTCATCTCGTTGCGGCTGGTCCTGCCTGCCCTTATGGCGTGCACGCACCCGGGTGCCGACATTGTGCCGATGGTGAAGCCGCAATTTGAGGTAGGCAAGGAACGCCTCGGCTCGGGCGGGGTAGTCCGGGATCCAGAACTTCGCGCGGAAGCGGTGCGTGAGGTCGCAGAATTCGCGCACACTCTTGGGTTGCGCACCGTCGGCGCAGTCGCGAGCCCATTGCCAGGGCCGTCGGGCAACGTCGAGTACTTCCTGTGGCTCAAAGCCGATGGTCAGGGGCAGCCGCAGAGTGAGCTTGCTGCGATGATCACCCGTGCGGTTGAAGAGGGGCCACAGTGACGCAAACCCGCCGTCCCGAGCAGCCTGGGGCGCAAGGCCTTCCGTCAGCCCCAACAGGGCAGAACCGCGAGATACTTCTCGTCGCTCATACCGGCCGTGCTGAGATCGTGCGCACGGTCACGCAGGTATCGCATATTCTCCGGCATCACGGGATCGCCCTCCGCGTATTGGCGCACGAAGCCGCGAGCACCCACGCAACCGATGGTGCGCTGTCAACCTACGAAACAGTGATCGAAGCCGGTCCCGACGCGGCGATGGGATGTGAACTCGTACTGGTCCTCGGCGGTGACGGTTCGATGTTGCGCGCCGCAGACTTGGCGCGTGCCGCCGCGATCCCAGTGCTAGGCATCAACTTGGGACGGATCGGGTTCCTCGCTGAAACCGAGGCCGAACACCTTGAGGATGCGCTCGGTCAAGTCGTGAGGCGCGAGTACCGGATCGAAAACCGCATGACCATCGACATGGAAATGTGGTCGGCGGGAGAATCTCTGGCGCGCGGCTGGGCGCTGAACGAAGCCAGCATAGAGAAAGCACCGCGCCTGGGTGTGCTCGAAGTGGTGCTGGAAGTGGACGGTCGTCCCGTGTCGGCGTTCGGTTGCGACGGGGTTCTCGTCGCAACCCCCACTGGCTCAACGGCATACGCGTTTTCGGCGGGCGGGCCGATCGTGTGGCCTGAACTGGAAGCGCTGCTGGTTGTGCCGAGTAATGCGCATGCGCTCTTCGCACGCCCGATGGTGACCAGCCCGGAATCCGTCGTCGCAGTGGAGATAGACCCCGCCGGGCATGACGCGCTGGTGTTCTGTGACGGCCGCCGAATCGTGCCGGTGCCCGCGGGGGGCCGGATCGAATTCCGCCGGGGAGCCACCCCTGTCCTGTGGGCACGCCTCAATTCCGCGCCGTTCACGGACCGGCTTGTGCGGAAATTCGAGCTTCCAGTGCAAGGATGGCGAGGCAGGCCCGTCACTGGAATCGGGGAGGAGTAGCGATGCTAGCCGAGTTGCGCATCAGTGGATTGGGTGTCATCGACGAGGCAAGTGCAGAGCTCGATCCGGGTTTCACGGTGCTCACCGGTGAGACAGGCGCCGGAAAAACGATGGTGGTCACTAGCCTCCATTTGCTTGGTGGCGCGCGCGCGGACGCGAAAAGGGTACGTGCGGGCACGGAACGCGCCACTGTCGAAGGCCGCTTCAGCTTCGACGGTGCGTCAGACAGCCTTCGCAGCGAAGTCACCGAGCTGCTGGAAACCAGTGGCGCCGAGGAAGACTCCGATGGGTCCGTGATCGCCGTGCGCACGGTGGCGCGGGACGGCCGCTCGCGCGCGTATCTGGGCGGGCGAAGTGTGCCAGCCGGCGTGCTCGGGCGCTTCACTGGGTCTTTACTCACCGTTCACGGCCAGAACGATCAGCTTCGTCTACTGAAGTCTGACCAGCAGCGGGCCGCGCTCGACCGTTTCGCAGGTGATTCGATCACGCCGCTCCTGGCCGCATACCGGAACGCGCGGGCGGAGTGGCGCCGCCTGTCGCAAGAACTGTATGAGCGAACAACTCGCTCCCGCGAATTGGCTCAGGAAGTCGACAGGCTGAAGTTCGGGCTCAATGAGATTGACGCCGTCGACCCGCAGCCCGCTGAGGATGAGGCGATCGCGGCGGAGGTTCGCCGTTTGAGCGACCTTGACTCGTTGCGCGGCGCCGCGATCGAGGCTCTTGCGGCGGTGGCGGGTACAGATGAGCTGTCGGGCGGCACGGAAGGTCCGGCGAGCGCGCTAGAACTGCTGGGTCGCGCACGCAACAGTCTTGAAGGTGCCGAAGACCCGGTGTTGCGTGAACTCGGCCCGCGCCTGCGCGATGCGCTCGCGCTTGTGGGGGATCTCGGCGCCGAACTGAGCGCCTATCTGGATGACTTGCCTTCTGATCCGGGCGCGCTTGAAGGCCTGCTGAACCGGCAGGCTGACCTGAAGCTTCTGACCCGCAAGTACGCCGCCGACGTGGACGGTGTCATCGAGTGGGCGCGCAATGCACGTGAGCGGCTTGACAGCATCGATGTTTCCGCGGAGGCACTGACTGAGCTCGGACGCGCGGTGACGACAGCGGCGGGGGAACTCGCGGAACGCTCAGTGAAACTGTCTGCTGCCCGTCGGCGGGCCGCCGTCGCGCTGAGCAAGGCGGTCTCTGCGGAACTCGCGGGACTCGCCATGGGGCGCGCGAAACTCGATGTTTCCGTCGGCGCGGTGGCTGCGGATCCGCAGGCTGAGGGTGCGATCGAGATCGAGAGCGGCTGGTATGTGCCGGGGCCGTACGGTATCGACGACGTCGAGTTCCGGCTCGCAGCGCACCCGGGCGCGGAGCCGATGCCGCTGGCGAAAAGCGCGTCAGGCGGCGAGCTTTCGCGTGTCATGCTTGCCCTCGAGGTTGTCCTGGCAGGCGGCGACGGTGCCGCCACCATGGTGTTTGATGAGGTCGACGCCGGGGTGGGCGGACGCGCCGCGATTGAGATCGGGCGACGGCTGGCGCGGCTCGCCCGCACGCACCAAGTCATAGTGGTCACACATTTGCCGCAGGTCGCAGCCTTCGCGGACACGCATCTTGTGGTTGACAAGACAGATCAACCGGGGGGTTCGATCGTCAGTGGCGTGCGAACGCTCAGTCCGGATGACCGAGTTGCGGAACTTGCCCGCATGCTAGCTGGCATGGGAGATTCGGATACGGGCCGCGCGCACGCGGAGGAACTGCTTGCGGTCGCGGAGCAGGAACGTCAATCGCTCGCTGCCTAGCGCATTCTCAGCATTCCGTAACTATTTGATATCGGCGCGCCTCCCGCGCTTGCGGTGTCAATAGGTTCATCATCGGGACATGAAGATGCCGTCCCTGCTGTCGCGCAATAGCACGTCGCTACCAGGTATCAGTGGCACCGCCCGGATCGATCGGGATACCGCGAAGGTCCTTCGCCGCGCCGGACGGGGCGATGTCGTGATCCTCGACGAGATCGATATCGATCGCAAGACCGCTGATGCGCTGATACGGGCGCAGGTGCTCGCCGTGGTGAACGCCTCGCCGTCGATATCTGGCCGCTATCCGAACCTTGGTCCGCAGCAGCTGGTTGATGCGGGCATCATTCTCGTCGACGAAGTCGGAACCGACGTTTTCAGTGAAGTCAAAGACGGTGCGAAGGTGCGCCTCTACGAGGGCGAAGTATTCCTCGGTGAGAAGCGCGTCGCGCAGGGTCTGCAGCTGTTCGAGGAGGAGATCCGTGACCTCCTCACCACTGCGAAACAGTCGCTGGCCGACCATCTCGAAGCCTTTTCCGGGAACACGGTCGAGTTCATTCGCACCGAGAGCCCGCTCCTGATTGATGGCATCGGCATTCCAGATATCGATGTCGACCTCTCTGACCGTCAGGTGCTCGTGGTCGGTGATGGGCCGGACAACAAAAAGGATCTCAAGCACGTCAAGCCGTTCATCAAGGAGTATCAGCCGATCCTGATCGGTGTGAACGGTGGTGCGGATGCTCTGTTCAAGGCAGGATTCAAGCCTGATCTCATCGTTGGTGACCCCGAAGCGATGAGCTCCGAAACTCTCCGCTGCGGCGCGCAGGTGGTTCTGCCCGCTGATCCGGATGGGCACGCCCGCGGCCTTGAGCGGATTCAGGACCTCGGTGTCGGTGCCATGACATTCCCGGCCGCCGGCACACCTGCCGATCTTGCCCTGCTGCTCGCGTATCACCATGGAGCGTCGCTGATCGCGACAGTGGGTGTGAGCGCGTCGCTCAATGAGTTCTTCGACCGGGACAAGACAGAGTCGGCACCGTCGATGTTCCTCACCCGGCTCCGAGTGGGTGAGCGTCTCGTCGATGGACGTGCCCTCGCCACGCTGTACCGTAGCCGCGTCTCGATCACTGCGATCGCGATGTTCGTACTTGCGCTGATGGCGGCGGCGCTGGTAGTTCTGCTCATCGTGAACGGCGTCGAGGATCCGCTGGGCTGGGCAATTGATACCTGGAACAGGTTTGCGCTCTGGGTACAGGGCCTCATCCAAGATCTCAGGGGCTGATGCGTGATTCCGCTGCGTTACCACGCAGTGTCGCTGGTCGCGGTGTTCCTGGCTCTCGCGTTAGGGCTGGTGCTGGGGTCAACGGCGCTAGCTGATCGAGTGGTCTCCAACCTGCGCTCAGATAGTTCAGAACTCTCCGGCCAGGCCAAGGCGCTTGCCGCCGAGCGTGACAGCGTGCAGCAAGACCTCGACGCACTCGAGGCCCTCGCCGATGTGCATGCAGATCAAATCCTCGCCGGGGAGCTGCGCGAACAGCCCGTGATTGTCATGGCAGCACCCGGTGCGAACCCCGAGATTGTCGCCGGAGTGCGCGACACGCTCGCGCGTGCGGGCGCACCCGTGCACGGAACAGTCAGTCTGACTCCCGCCTTCACCGATGTCAGCGAAGCGGAGCGCCTCCGGGGCCTCATCACCAACTCGCTGCCCGCAGGTGCCGAACTAAACACCGGTGCCACCGATCAGGGCAGCATGACAGGTGACCTGCTGGGCGCTGCGTTCCTACATGCACCGGGCGAAGAGGCTCTCGGCAACGATGATGAGCGCAACGTGATCGTGGACGTGCTGAGCACCGGGGGGTTCCTCTCCGTCGAAGGTAGCCTCAGTCCGGCCGTCTCCGCAGTCGTCGTCACGAGCGTGGTACCAGACAGTGACGGCAACGACGGCGCGTTCGTCGCCCGCTTCGCTGCCGGTCTTGCTGGTCACGGGGCAGTCGTCGCCGCGGGGGAGGCGGGCACCGCCGAAGGAAATAGCGCAGTCGCTGTAATCCGTGCGGAGAACTCGCTTACTAGTGCTGTCAGCACTGTCGATAACGCGGACGCTGCCGCTGGGCGAATCACCGTGGCGCTCGCACTCGCGGAACGTGTGCGCGGGACAGTCGGCCACTACGGGATGGGCCCCAAGGCCTCCGCGCCGACGAGGGGAGCGTGAAACAAGGTGTTTTTCGCTGCATTCCGCTGCGTCGGTGCGTCAGTGCGCGCACAAAAGTGTTACCGTGAAGTCCCGTGGGTCAGCAGGCACCACAGTTGGTCGTAGTTCGTCTGCTCGAGTTGTCACGGGAGTCTCTTTGCCATTCTCACGTCATCACGCGAAGACCGAGACGAAGCACATCTTCGTCAGCGGAGGCGTTGCCTCGTCGCTCGGCAAGGGGTTAACAGCCTCGAGCCTCGGGCAGCTTCTCACCGCACGCGGTTTGCGTGTCACGATGCAGAAGCTCGACCCTTATCTGAACGTTGACCCCGGAACGATGAACCCGTTCCAGCACGGCGAGGTGTTTGTCACCGAGGACGGCGCTGAAACCGACCTTGACATCGGTCATTACGAGCGTTTCCTCGACCGCGACCTCCCCGGCTCCGCCAACGTCACCACCGGCCAGATCTATTCGTCGGTGATCGCGAAGGAACGCCGCGGTGAGTATCTCGGGGATACCGTGCAGGTCATTCCGCACATCACCGACGAAATAAAGGCGCGCATCCTCGCAATGTCTGGCCCTGACCTGCAGGGGCACGTGCCGGACGTGGTGATCACCGAGATCGGCGGCACGGTCGGCGACATCGAGTCGCAGCCGTTCCTTGAGGCGGCCCGCCAGGTTCGTCACGACGTCGGCCGCGAAAACGTCTTCTTCCTGCACGTTTCGCTCGTTCCATTCCTAGCGCCCTCAGGTGAACTGAAAACCAAGCCGACGCAGCACTCCGTGGCGGCGCTGCGTAACATCGGTATCCAGCCGGATGCGCTGATTCTGCGCGCTGACCGTGACGTACCGGAAGGCCTCAAAAACAAGATCGCACTCATGTGCGACGTTGAGGTTGAGGGTGTGATTTCCACCGCGGATGCCCCGTCGATTTACGACATTCCCAAGGTGCTCCACCGGGAGGGACTTGATGCCTACGTGGTGCGCAAACTTGGGCTCCCGTTCCGGGATGTGGATTGGACGGTGTGGGGTGACCTTCTCGAGCGCGTGCACAATTCGCGCGAAACCGTCCGTATCGCACTTGTCGGCAAGTACGTCGATCTGCCCGACGCTTATCTGTCAGTCACCGAAGCGCTGCGCGCTGGCGGCTTTCACCACCGGGCGAAGGTGAAAATCGATTGGGTGCCCTCGGACGAGTGCGCGACCGAACACGGTGCACAGGCGGCGCTCGGTGAGGCTGACGGGATACTCATTCCAGGTGGGTTCGGAATACGCGGCATCGAAGGCAAACTCGGTGCCATCCGCTTCGCCCGCACACGCAAGATACCGCTGCTGGGGTTATGCCTGGGTCTGCAATGTGTCGTCATCGAAGCGGCTCGTTCAGTTGGTCTCGAGGAAGCGAACTCGTCCGAGTTCGAGGCGGATACACCGCACCCTGTCATTTCGACGATGGCTGACCAGCGAGACATCGTCGCGGGCAACGCCGACATGGGCGGCACGATGCGTCTGGGAGCGTATCCGGCAGCCCTGACTAAGGGTTCCGTGGTGGCGTCCGCGTACGGTGCGACGCAAATCTCGGAACGGCACCGCCACCGCTACGAAGTCAACAACGCCTATCGCGACAGGATTGCGAAGAGTGGGCTCCAGTTCAGCGGTACATCACCGGACGGAAGGCTTGTCGAGTTTGTCGAGTACCCGCGCAAGCAGCACCCGTTCTTCGTCGCAACGCAGGCGCACCCAGAGCTGAAGAGCCGGCCCACGCGGCCGCACCCGCTGTTCGCCGCTTTCATTAAGGCGGCAATGCGGTACTCCGCTGAGCAGCGCCTGCCCGTAGATCTCGATGGCACTGCCGACAGCACTGAAAACAGTGACAACAACGGCGGCAAGTCGGGATTAGTCGCGAGTGAGGCTGAATCGAAATGACCGAACCGGGCAGCCACGAGTTCCGAACGTCAGCGTCACGTGTCGCTTACGACGGAGCAGTCATCGCGCTGCGCGTCGACGACGTGGTGATGCCCGGCGGCCGGACCGCAGTGCGCGAGGTGGTCGAGCACTATGGCGCCGTCGCGATCGTTGCTGTCGATGACGACGACCGGATCGTGTTCGTCGAGCAGTACCGGCATCCCGTTGGGGCG
Organism: Hoyosella sp. YIM 151337; assembly: GCF_026041215.1. Lineage (GTDB taxonomy): Bacteria > Actinomycetota > Actinomycetes > Mycobacteriales > Mycobacteriaceae > Hoyosella. The sequence goes on along the minus strand of NZ_JAPEIQ010000022.1, from coordinate 192,846 downwards.
CGGCTGCTCGAACTGCCTGCCGGGTTGCTCGACGAGCCCGGCGAATCGCCGCTCGAAGCGGCGCAGCGTGAGCTGGTGGAGGAAGCGGGAGTCACCGCAGCTACATGGCATCTGCTTGTCGATGTCGCCGTGTCACCCGGAATGACGGATGAATCCGTGCGGGTGTTCCTCGCTGAGGGGCTCGAAGTGACTGAGCGCCCCGAAGCGGAGCACGAGGAGGCCGACATGAAGGTCATCCGCATTTCCCTGGCGGAGGCAGTAGTCAAAGCACTCCGCGGTGAGATCACCAACGCCACGGCGGTAGCCGGCGTGCTGGCTTTGTCCGCTGCCCGGTCTGACGGCACCGAACTCCGGCCAGCCGGAGCGCCGTGGCCCAACCAGCCGGCCGCACTAGCGCAGCGGCGGCATGGCGATGGCAGATGATGGCATCGCACCCGAGCCACTGAGCGGGCAAATCACCGCGTACCTCGACCACCTCGCCGTCGAACGCGGCGCATCGCGCAACACGCTGAGTTCTTACCGGCGCGATTTGCGGCGCTACGCTGCTCACTTGCAGAGCCGGTCCGTCGCTGATCTCGCGGAGGTATCCGAGCGGGACGTGGAAGAGTTCGTCCTGACGCTGCGGAAGGGCGAACCGGATAAGAAGCTGCCCGCCCTGTCGGCGAGTTCTGTTGCACGTGCACTCATTGCGGCGCGCGGGCTGCACCGATTCGCACACGCAGAAGGGATGGCGAGCTTTGACGCGGCCCGCAACGTCAAACCGCCGAGCCCCGGAAAAAGACTGCCCAAAGCTCTGCCACTAGATGATGTCCTCGCGATACTTGAAGCCGTCGGGACGGAAGCGGAGGGCCCGCGCGGGCTGCGCGACCGCGCTCTGCTCGAACTTCTCTATTCGAGTGGCGCACGAATCAGCGAGGCTATCAGCCTTGACGTCGACGACATCGATCTCGCAGCGCGAGCGGTGCTGCTGCGCGGTAAGGGCGGCAAGCAGCGGCTCGTCCCGCTGGGCCGGCCGGCGATCGGCGCGCTCGAAGCCTATATGGTGCGGGGACGACCAGCGTTGGTGCGGCGGGCGATGCCGGCGGTGTTCCTCAACAACCGCGGCGGCCGTCTGTCCCGGCAAAGTGCCTGGCAGGTACTCCAAGACGCAGCGAAGCGTGCCGGGGTGACTGCGGCGGTCTCGCCGCACACACTGCGTCACTCATTCGCGACGCATCTGCTCGAAGGCGGTGCCGACGTACGGGTGCTGCAGGAGTTGCTCGGTCATGCGTCAGTGACGACAACCCAGGTGTACACAGCGGTCACGGTGACCGCATTACGCGAAGTTTGGGCGGAAGCGCACCCGCGCGCCCGCTAAATCGTCGAGTGCTTCGTGTCGTGAACACCGATAACAGCAGCAAACGGTAGCGTTAGCACAGTCACAGCACCGTCACGGGAATGTCTGTGGGCGGTAACACCCAGAGAAGGAGTACCAGGAACCGTGAAGACACCGCAGCAATTCGCAGCGGAGTCCGAGCGAGCAGCCGCGCCGAGCGGTGTCGCTGGTGGGGACGACGCGGCAGGTGCTCTCGGGAGTGAACCCGGTGAGCCAATTGGGCCAACGGGGCGCCCCGTCCCGCTGATTCCGGAACCGGAGCCACTGCACAGCCACGGCCCCGCGCGCGTCATATCGATGTGCAACCAGAAAGGCGGCGTTGGCAAGACGACGTCGACCATCAATCTGGGTGCCGCGCTCGCCGAATTCGGCCGCCGGGTGTTGCTCGTTGACCTCGATCCGCAAGGAGCCCTCTCAGCCGGGCTCGGTGTCGCGCATCATGAACTCGACAGCACCGTGTACAACCTCCTCGTTGAGCCACGCGTGTCGATTGAGCAGGTTCTGATGCGCACCCGCGTCGACAACATGGATCTGCTGCCGAGCAACATCGACCTTTCCGCTGCGGAAATTCAGCTCGTCAACGAAGTCGGCCGCGAGCAGACGCTGCACCGCGCGCTTCATCCGGTGCTCGACCGGTATGACTATGTGCTGATCGACTGCCAGCCATCCCTGGGTCTCCTGACGGTTAACGCGCTGGCTTGCTCGGACGGCGTGATGATCCCGATGGAGTGCGAGTACTTCAGTCTGCGCGGCCTGGCGCTGCTCAATGACACGGTGGGGAAGGTGCGGGACCGGCTCAATCCGAAACTCTCAATGGCGGGCATCCTGGTGACGATGTTCGACTCACGCACGCTGCACGCGCGCGACGTGATGACGCGTGTCGTCGAAGTGTTCGGCGACCTTGTCTACCACACGACGATCAATCGGACGGTCCGGTTCCCGGAGACCAGTGTCGCGGGTGAACCGATCACGAGCTGGGCACCTAAATCGGCCGGCGCCGATGCCTATCGTGCGCTCGCGCGGGAAGTCATAGCGGGCTTTGGCCGGGGCCGGTGAGAGAGCAGCGCACCCCAGACGTCCCAGCTAGTAGTCCCCCGGAAGACGCCGGGGACACGTTCAGGGTGACGCTGCGCAACTTCGAAGGCCCATTCGATCTTTTGCTTTCGCTGATCTCACAGCAGCGCCTGGACGTGACGGAAGTGGCGCTGCACAAGGTCACCGATGATTTCATCGCTTACACACGGCGGCTGGGGGATCAGCTCGGCCTCGATGAGACCACCGAATTCCTCGTTGTCGCCGCCACGTTGCTCGACCTCAAAGCAGCCCGGCTGCTCCCCGCCGCGGAAGTGGAGGACAGCGACGACCTCGCGCTGCTCGACGCACGTGACCTGCTGTTCGCTCGGCTGCTGCAGTACCGCGCGTTCATGCAACTCGCGCAAGTGTTCGCCGAAATGGAAGGGCGCGCGCAACACCGCTACGCGCGCGCTGTGTCGCTTGACGAGCGATTTACGAGCCTGCTCCCGGACGTCGTCCTAGGTGTGACGCCGGAGCGTTTCGCTGAAATCGCGGCAGCCGCGTTCCGGCCGCGGCCCGTGCCTGAAGTGAGCGTCGGTCACATGCACGCCGACTACGTGTCAGTGCCTGCCGAGGCGAAAAAGCTGCTCGACGCGTTGCGAACCAAAGGCGCGGGGGAGTGGATGCCCTTCCCAGCGCTGGTTGCTGATTGTGAATCGGTGATGCGGATCGTTGCGCGCTTCCTGAGCATGCTTGAGCTGTACCGGGAGAAGGCGCTGGACATCAGCCAGCCCGAAGCCCTCGGCGCGCTGCACGTGAGCTGGACCGGGATCGAGCCCCAGCTATCCTGGACGGGAGAAGACTATGCAGGATGATCACCCGTTCGACCCTGAAGAGTGGACTGAACAGCGCCTCGAAGCCGCGCTCGAAGCCCTTTTGCTTGTCGTTGACACCCCCGCCAGCCCCGAATCGCTCGCCGCTGCGCTCGAGCTGCCCACCGAGCGGGTCCGGCGCGCGCTGGTGCGTTTAGCCGCCGGGTACGAGTCCCGTCGCAGCGGCATCGACCTCCGTTACGCAGGCGACGGTTGGCGTATGTACACGCGCAGCGAATACTCTGGGTACGTTGAACGTCTGATACGGGACGGCGCGCGGTCAAAGCTCACCAGGGCAGCCCTGGAAACACTGGCCGTGATCGCGTACCGCCAGCCGGTCAGCCGTGCCCGCGTCAGCGCGGTGCGCGGTGTCAACGTCGATGGTGTGGTGCGGACTCTGCTCGCGCGGGGGCTGATCGCCGAAACCGTGCCTGACCCTGAGTCAGGTGCGACACGATATGTGACAACCGAGTTGTTCCTCGAGCGGCTCGGGATCGCGTCACTTGCCGAACTGCCGCCGCTCGCGCCGCTGCTGCCGGACGTGGACATCATCGACGAACTGGGCATGGAATTCGAAGACGACCTCGATGCCCGCGTGGCGAAAAGCCGCGCACGGCCCGTCAGCAGTGCTGGCGGGCGAACAGCTGAACAACAGGAATGAGAAATGAAGAAACCCGCTCGCCGAGATGGCACACCGGACCGAAACAAAAAGCCCGCGCAGAGCGCGCGGCGCGGCCAAGCACCCCGCACGCAGCAGACGCGCTCATCGAAATCGGGATCGCGCACTACCGGCAGCGGCCGTCCCGCGTTCCAGAAGAAAAGCCAATCGTCCGCCCCGCGCATCAGCAACGCCCGCCCCGCCCCAGAAGGCGCGCCGCTTAAAGGCGCAGCGCTGCCCGACACCAGTGCATACGGCACCGAAGGGGTGCGGTTGCAGAAAGTCCTCGCCCAGGCTGGTGTCGCGTCGCGGCGCGTGTGTGAGCAGATGATCGATCAGCGCCGCGTCGAAGTGAACGGGAAAGTCGTCACGACTCAGGGGATGCGCATCGACCCGCGTACCGCAATCGTGAAGGTCGACGGCATGCGCGTCATGATCACCGAAGACCTCGTGCACCTCGCCCTGAACAAACCGCGCGGCTGGCAGTCCACCATGGCCGACGAGCTTGGCAGGCCGTGCGTCGGCGATCTTGTCGCCAACCGCGTGGAAGCGGGCCAGCGCCTCTTTCACGTCGGACGACTCGACGCCGAAACCGAGGGGCTGCTTCTGCTCACCAATGACGGTGAACTCGCGCATCGGCTCATGCACCCGTCATACAGAGTGAAGAAGACCTACCTCGCGGAAGTCGATGGTGTTGTGCGCCGCACCGTCGACCGGAGCCTTCTGAAAGGTGTCGAACTCGACGACGGGCCAGTCGAGGTGGACGAGTTCGCAGTCGTCGATGCGTCGGCGAAAACCACACTGGTCAAGGTTGTTCTGCACGAAGGCCGCAAACACATCGTGCGGCGTTTGCTTGAGCACGTCGGACACCCCGTGACCAAGCTTGTGCGCACCCAGATCGGCTCTGTACACCTTGGCGATCAGCGACCTGGAACAATCAGGGTTTTGAACCGGCAAGAAGTCGGTGCCCTGTACAAGGAGGTCGGGCTGTGAGCACATTTACGATCGCGATCGATGGACCAGCAGGAACTGGAAAATCGAGTGTGTCGCGACGCGTTGCTCAGAAGCTCGCGGCCCGCTACCTCGACACCGGCGCGATGTACCGCATCGCGACCCTGCACGCGCTGCGCAACGGCGTGGACGTAAACGACCCTGTTGCGCTCGCCGCGATCACCGCGAACCTGCCATTCTCCATTGGGTCTGATCCGCAGAGCGAACAGGTTCTTCTCGACGGCGCGGACGTGGCCGACGACATCCGGAGTGCGGATGTGACCGCCAACGTGTCCGCGGTGTCCGCCGTCCCACAAGTTCGCGAACACATGGTGCAACTGCAGCGCAGCCTCGCCGCAGCCGCAGACCGCATCGTCGTGGAAGGACGCGACATCGGCTCCGTGGTTCTTCCTGACGCGACAGTGAAGATCTTCCTCACTGCGACACCTGAAGCCCGCGCGAAACGGCGCAATGACCAAAACATCGCCGAAGGCCGCGGTGACGACTACGAGACCGTACTCGCGGGCGTCATACGGCGCGACGAACTCGACTCGAACCGCCCAGTCTCGCCGCTCCGGCCAGCTGAGGATGCGCTGATCGTGGACACCAGCGACCTGACCCTCGAAGGCGTTGTCGAGCACCTTCTCTCGCTCATAGAAGAGCGGATCGGAGCACTCAAGTGACAGACAGCGAAATCAGCACTGGCTGGTCGGGTGACGGCACCTGGAGCGACGAAACTGACTGGGAACTCAGCGAACTCGAAGGTGACATTGCCGACGAATTCGTCCCCGTGCCCGTCGTTGCCGTGGTCGGCCGTCCCAACGTCGGCAAATCAACGCTCGTCAACCGCATCATCGGTCGGCGCGAGGCTGTCGTCGAAGACGTTCCCGGAGTCACCCGTGACCGCGTCTCGTATGACGCCGAATGGGTCGGGCGCCGCTTCACCATTCAGGACACTGGCGGCTGGGAACCCTCCGCGAAAGGTTTGCAGCAGTCCGTCGCGCGGCAGGCCGAACTTGCCATGCAAACCGCGGACGCCATCGTCGTCGTTGTCGATGCCACAGTAGGTGCCACGGCCACTGACGAAGCAGTCGCGCGTGTGCTGCGGCGATCTAAAACACCCGTGATCCTCGTGGCGAACAAGGTCGATGATCAGAAGATCGAGGCTGAAGCAGCGGCGCTGTGGTCGCTGGGGCTCGGCGAACCGTTCGCTGTCAGCGCCACACATGGCCGCGGCACAGGTGACCTGCTCGACAAAATCCTCGAAGTGCTGCCCGAAACGCCACGCGAGGTGCTCGCTGCGACCGCGGGCGGGCCTCGTCGCGTCGCGCTGGTGGGTAAGCCAAACGTCGGCAAATCGAGCCTGCTCAACAAGCTCGCGGGCGATGAGCGGTCCGTTGTCCACAACGTCGCCGGCACCACTGTCGACCCCGTCGATTCGCTCGTCGAACTCGGCGGCAAAACGTGGCGCTTCGTTGACACCGCGGGCCTGCGTAAACGCGTCATCACCGCAAGCGGAGCCGAATACTACGCCTCCCTGCGCACCCGCTCCGCGATCGAAGCCGCGGAAGTGGTGGTCCTGCTGATCGACGCCTCCGAACCCCTCAGCGAACAAGACCTGCGCATCATCACCTCCGTCGAGGAAGCCGGGCGGGCGCTAGTCATCGCATTCAACAAGTGGGACCTCGTCGACGAAGACCGGCGACTGCAGCTCGACAAGGAAATCGACCGGGAACTCGTTCGGGTGCGGTGGGCGCAGCGCGTCAACATCTCCGCCCACACTGGCCGGGCCGTGCAGAAACTCGTACCCGCAATGGAAACCGCGCTCGAATCGTGGGACACACGCGTGCCCACGGGACGGCTCAACACGTGGCTGCGCGAAACCGTCGCCGCGACGCCACCGCCGATGCGCGGCGGGCGGCTGCCACGCATCCTGTTCGCCACCCAGGCAGCGACCCGGCCGCCGACGTTCATCCTGTTCACCACTGCGTTCCTCGAAGCCGGATACCGGCGCTTCCTCGAACGGCGGCTGCGGGAAACGTTCGGATTCGAAGGCACACCCATCCGCGTCGGCGTGCGAGTCCGCGAGAAGCGCGGCAAACCCCGGCGCTGACCGCGTGGGCGATTGGCAACAGGCGCGGCGCCTGTTGTAATCTAGCTGAGCTGACAACGGCGCCCCGGCGCCCGAGGGCAGCGGCGGGCTGTGGCGCAGCTTGGTAGCGCACTTGACTGGGGGTCAAGTGGTCGCAGGTTCAAATCCTGTCAGCCCGACACAGGAAACCCCAGGTGAGACACTGTTTCACTTGGGGTTTTGTGCTGTTTAGGGGCAGTTGTCAGGGGACGCGAAACGCCAGGTGGGGAAACGTTTGACCGAACGCAAACCGAACAAGTCACGTACGGGCTCCGCAAGCCGATAACGGGCATCTTCAGCGCGGTCGCCGCGCCGCTCGATCTGGACTCGTCCACCGGCTCCGTAGTGTCAGTGGTCGGGATCGAATCGTCCATACGCCTTGGCGAGTTCGGTGGCCACGACTGCGTGCCCCGCCGTGGTGAGGTGCACTCGGTCGGCGCTGAGCCAGTCCGGGCGCAGCCGCGCCGGGTGCTCCCAGAGGTCGACCAGGATGGCGTCATGCCGGGCCGCCAGGGTGCGGACGAGGTCGTTGAACGCGGCGAACTGGTCGCGCAGTGGGGCGAGCCGGCCGGTGAAGGCGTCGGCGAGGGTGAACAGCGACAGTTGTGCGCCGTCGGCGCGGACTTCGGTGAGCAGGGTGTCCAGACGGTGTTCGATGGTGTCCAGGTCCGCCCCGGCGAGCCAGAGGTCGTTGCTGCCACAGCTCACGTGAACCAGGTCGGGATGAAAGGCCTGGATCTTCGGCAGCTGGTTGTCGCGCACCTGCTCGATGGTGGCGTTCGTCCGGCCGGTATTGAGGTACGTCACGTCCGGGTGTGCCGCGCGCAGCCACCCGGCGAGCCGATCGGCCCAGCCGAGGTCAGCGTAGCCGTCGCGCGTATCGCCGTTACCTTCGGCGATCGAATCGCCGACGACGGCGAACCGTCGCCACGGCGTCGCGGCCAGCACGTGCGCGGCCTTCTCGGCGGAAAGGACCATCCGATCGGTGGATTCGGTGGTGTCAATGGGGTGGTGGGTGGTGCTGACATCGGTCATCGGACTGTCTCCCTGGTTGAGGTGGATGCCGCCAGAACAGCGGCAGCGACGGTGGCGATCGCCGCGCAGGCGGCGAAGAGAATGTGGAATGCGGCCGCTGACCACCCGGATGAGCGTGCTGGCCGTGGTGTGGTGAGGTCGCGACCGAGGGCGGGGAAGGCGATATTGACAACGGACAGATCGAGAAAGGCAATGAAGGCTGCACCGCAGGCGATGAGCAGGGTGGGGCGGGTGTTCCGCGACGCCCTTGTTGCGGCCGGCTAAGGGGGCATATCGGTCATGGAAGTGCTTTCTGCAGGGATCGAAACAAAACGAACGATCGGTCGTACACTTTAGACAGTACGATCGGTCGTTCGTTTATGCAAGGATGGATTCCGAGATGATGGACATGCCGGGTGCGAGAGGCACCACCGACCAGCGACTGCTCAAGGGTGCACGGGCGCGTGCCGAGATCGCCCGGCGCGCCGCGGAAGTGGCGTCGATCGAGGGGTTGACCGGGCTCAGTCTCGGCCGACTGGCCGCCGATCTCGGTATCAGCAAGAGCGGTGTGGCCACCCTGTTCGGGAGTAAGGAGAAACTACAACTCGCTGCGGTGTCCAGTGCTCGCGAGGTATTTCTCGAAAGGGTGGTGCGGCCCGCGCTACGCGAACCGGCGGGTATTCCTCGCTTGCGAGCGCTGGTCGACCGGTGGTTCGGCTATATCGCCGAGTCGCCGTTCCCTGGCGGATGTTTCCGGTGTGCCGTGCTCACCGAGTTCGACAGCCGTCCAGGGCCGGTGCGCGATGCACTCTCGAAGGATCGGGCGGATCTGCTCGACCTGCTCTGCACGGTGATCCGGCGGGCGCAGGAACGCGATGGGGCTCTGCCCGGGCGTGATCCGTACGCGGTCGCGTTCGAGTTGGATGCCGTTGTTGGTGCGGCCAATACCGGCCTGCGCCTCGGCGATGATCGAGCACTTCCCGCGGCCCGCGAACTGGTCGACAGTCTTCTCACGGAACAGTTCTGACCTGGTCGGCGGACGAGCGAGCCGCCTGGCTCCGGCAGGGCCGTCTCATTGCGGAGGCCGCGCCGGAGACCGGCCTCACACACTCACAGATCGCGAAGTTCGCGGAGGAGCGCGGCATCTGTAGGTCGCAATCCACAGCGTACAAAGCGATGAAGCGGCTCCGTGAGTGCCCGTGGGGAGCCAAAACTCCGGAGCGGTACACCCAAACTGAGGGTGTGAAACCGAGACGCCGATTCAACTCCAGTTTGGCGCAAAAATAGCCACTGACCTGGTTATGTATCGCAGATGGTGTCCCTTGCGAACACGGTGAACACAAACCGTCTGAGACGTCGGGTATGGCTGGAAAGTCTGTCAACCAGACCGGGAACCTACTCCAGAGAGACGCAAACCATGGCAATCTCCGAGCCTCACGAACACCTTCGCGACTACTGCCCGGGCTGTGGCGACAGGCTGCGCCATCACAGCCCTACTGGGTCACCGAAACGGATCGATGGTGTCTGACCACCCCACGCAGCGATGCCCCTGAAAGTAGGGGCGTGTCGGGATCGATCCTCGCTGCGAGCATCGTGGGTGTGGACGATGATCTCACGGAAATGACCCGCGAAGAACTAATCGCTGAGATCCGGCAGCTGCGTCGGGGAATCCGGGAGCACCGCGATGCGAGCGGCCACGGCCTTTGCTGGCACCATCCGGCGCTGTGGGGCCTGCTCCCAGAAGTCACCGATCCTGTTCCTGTGATCCCGCCATGGCCCGATTTCATGGAAGGGTGCGTGCGGTACCGGCGGTCACTCGACGAGCAATCACCGCACGCGCCGCGCCGTCATGAGCGTTATCAGTAACCATCCACGCGCTGAGCAGTCGACGCTCAGGCATCAACACAGGAGGCCTGGCTGCACATGCGGACACTCATTATTATCTCCGCCGGAATCCTGCTTGCGCTGGTTGCACTCGCAATGGGGAAGCGGAGTCGATTAGGTTCGCGGGGAGCAGCGATTGCTTTCATTGCGCTGTGGACTGTTGCGATGATCGCGAACCTGGGCCTCGGTCTCAGTCATGGCTACAGCCTCGCTGAAGAGTTGCCTATCCTGCTGGTCAACATTCTGCCCGCCGGACTTGTCGCAGTGGGTGGCGCATACCTCGCCAGCCGGCGTTCCTCACCCGTACACCCAGGGCAGGCGCCGCAATGATCGCAGGTTTCGGGGTAGCCTGCCTATTGGGAAGGTCTCATTCGAGACCCGGTGGCAGCTCGGCTGCCGCCGCTGCCGCGGGTTGCGGCAGCGCTGACGCTGGCGTGTCGCGCCAGGCCAGGGTGATTCCTTCAGTTCAACGTCGTTGGAGAGTGAATCTATGAGTGAACTTCCCGCACCTATCCAGTCCCTGGTCGACGCCATCAACAATGGTGACAAAGAGGCATTTGTCGCCGCGTTTACGGCCGACGGTGTGGTCAACGACTGGGGCCGAGTTCTGAATGGCGCCGACGGCGTCGCCAGCTGGGCGGATACGGATGCCATTGGGCAGAACGCCAGTATTCAGATAACGAATGCCACTACAGCGGGCAACGTCACCGAAATCCAATTCGAGTGGCGCAGCAACCGATTCAATGGGTCGAGCCACGCATACGTCACGGTCGCTGACGGCAAGGTCAGCGAGTTTCGGATCCCGAGCGGGTGAGCCACTAGCGCCTCCGCTGTGACACCTCGCCCCGGCTAGGAGGTATAGAACGCCACTCTTCGGGTATTTCCAATGTTGGTTACATACTGTTGCTAAGTGGTGGCCGTGTGCGTCCAACAGAGTGGGGTGGGAGGGGCACAAATGCCGAAGCAGAGAAAAGTCGCTGTGAGCTGGGAGCAGTGCACCACCGAGTCCGGTGAACTCGTCGTTGTGGAAGGTACTGACGTCTCTAATGTGGCAACGCTGCTGCATTTGCTGTCGAGTCAGTTCGGTGTGGAACCGGACACGGTGCGCAACATCACTATTGAGCGGCTCGGTGCGCTCGAGGAGGGCACGTCAGCGAAAGCGCTGAAGCAGGACGCGACAATTGAGCCTAGGGCGCTGCGCGAACCGCGCGTCTTCGGCGGCGTGCAGTCACTGAAAGCCGGGTTGACGGTCGTGTTGTCGTGGGTCGCGGTAGCAACGTCGTTCGCACGCAAACGATAGCCCCGATCGCCTTCAGCGTGAACCACGGGAAAGGTACTCCTCGACGATCACGCCCGACTCGAAGGTGCGTGCCTTCGTCAGAGTGAACGCCCGGGGTTCGTATGGCGCATCACCGAAAAGCGGGATGCCTGAGCCGAAAGCGACCGGATTCCGCTTCAGGACGAGACGGTCGATCTCAGGCAACAACGCACCGGCGAGGTGGCCTCCGCCGCAGAGCCAAATGTCTAAGCCTTTTTGCTTCTTCAAGTCGCGAACGGTGGTCAGGGGGTCGCTGGTGGGTGTGATATCCGGGTCGAGGTCGCGCGGGCGCCGGCTCGCGACGATTTGTCGAAGATGCGGGTAGGGGCTGGTGATGCCGATGTCGAGCGCGGGAGTGAGCGTGTTCCACCCCATGATCACGGTGTCGAATCGAGACTGCGGCCGGTCGATGCCGAGTGCGGTGCGCGCGTGCACGGGGAGCGCGTCAGCGTACTCCCCGAAGACCACAGAGGCGTGGTCGCCTTCGATGAGGAACGCGTCGAATCCGCCATCCGGATCTGCAATGTAGCCGTCGAGACTGACGGCGACGTAGTAGACGAGTTCTCGCATTGCCACCCCGATCACGATACTTGTCGGGTTAGCCGGGTGACACCCTAGCCACGGGCTGCCGCAGGATCGTGCGTTGTTTCTCGGGTGGGACCTTGCGGAAATCACTGAAGTAGATCTCGTGGTGCTTACCGGTCATCCTCAGTCCCTGCGACGGAATGAATTCATTGTGCAGGCGCTCGAGCACCGCTGTTTCGTCGTCAAACGCGCCGACATGGAGTGTCTGCACACAGAGCCCTTCCGACAGGCTCTGGAGGTACACCTCGTCGAAACGTGCTGGCGCATTCTTCACCCGGACCTTGTCCATGGCGTCGGCGACCGCAGCGGGGGTGATCCATTCCGGGACCATCAGCATCAGGGTCCAGTCCCATTGCGACTTGTCTCGGGCAGCCGTGAACGTCTCCATATCCGCTGCCCACCACAGGCCCTCCAGCGGTGGCACCACATAGTCGCGCCCGGCGTCCCGTTTGCTCGCAAACTTCAGCTTGTACGCCACCGGATATAGGGCTTCGATGGCATCAGCGAACTCTGCGGAGGTGTTGGGGTCGCCGTGGCCGTCGGTCATCAGATACCGCATGGTGGGTACGTCGGTGATACGGAACTGGCCACGCGGTGCCTGATACGTGTCGAGCGTCTTCTTGAAGTCGACCTTTTCCATTCGCCCTCACTGTCTTGCGACGATGGCTCGCAAAAGCATTCCTAATTGAACGAGCACCGCTATCGCGCTTCCTGCGACTGCCACGGCGAGCACGCCGTGCGCGATGATGCTCCAGTCGATGGTGCTTTCCCGAAAATCGAAGGGGAAGACCTGCCACATCCGTATTGCCGCGACAAGCCCCACCGCCGTGGTTATTACACCACCAAACGCGGTAATCCAGCGTGGACTGTAGGCGATGTACAGTACGTTCGCGACGAGGGAAGCTGCCAACGTCGTGTTAACCGGTCCCAGCACCTGCGGGGTGGCTTCGGTGAGGAACGGTACTGCCTCCCACCCGGGCCTCACATTGATCAGCACCATCAGAAGCCCGTTGATCAGCGCGGCGACACCATAACCAAATCGGCGCGAAGCCACATGCGTCTGCGCCGGAGCGGTGACGGCAGACATTGCTATGTCCCGCTACTTCTTGCTGGCCCGGGAGCCAATGTAGGTCGTCAGGACGATCATGGCTGAGATGATCGCGGCGATAATCACGAGGGCAGTTGGCCAGTCCATGTCTTTCCTCCCAGCGTTTTGTGTGAACACACGGAACGTATCGAGCTTTGGCGTGCATATCGGGAGGCGTAAGTACACAGGTGAGTAGGCCAAAGTCCCTAAACTGACCTGCGCAAGATCATTTCGTACCATGTACGTATGACCCAACCGGATCGGCGAAGCATGCGCGCGTCGGACAGCGACCGCGAAGTTGCGGTGAAAATTCTCAATCAGGCGCACTCGGAGGGGCGCATCACGCTGAGTGAGCTCGATGAACGCTTGGCGGCGGCGTACGCTGCAGTGACGTATGCGGATCTTGACGTTGTGGTAGCAGACTTGCCGGTGCCGAGGATGCCTGGCGCGGTGCCTGCGCCGTCGTCGGCGCAGCCGCTGCGGCTGAACGCAGGGTTTTCCGACATCAAACGTGATGGGTTCTGGAAGGTGCCGAACCATATTGTCGCGAGCACTGCGATGGGCACCCTCAAACTCGATTTCACCGAGGCTGAGTTTCCCTACGGCCAAGTGCTGGTCGAAGCGTCGGCAAATATGGGTGACATTGTGCTAATCGTCCCGGAAGGTGTCACGGTTAGTACCGATGAGGTGAAAACATCCATGGGCTCGGTCAAAAACAAGCTCGGTTATGCGGCCTCACCGGCCGAGGCGACGATCCGGGTGACGGGGTCTGCAGGGATGGGCAACGTTGTCGCCCGCTACCCGCGCAAGTGGCGCTTCATGCGCTGATGGGAAAATGGCGGGGGTGAGCCTGTCTGGCGTGCCTGGGAGGGCGCTCGCTCTGCAGCCTCACCCCCGCGCCCGAAAATCGACTGTGTGCGCGGTTCCTCGTCGATCTGGGACTTCCCTCGGTGAATCGGGGGTCCCGACTCCCCCTTCCGGTGAGGGTCATCACAATGTATGGCTCGCTGTGACGCGGGTCAACCAATTGAGATATATGTAACTTGCGAGTTTAGACCGGTTCGGGCCGGGTAATTCTCTCTGTTTGCCCGGACGCTGGGAATTCGCCCTCGCCACGGACCGGGCAGATTCTCAACAGGCGGGCAACCCCGACAGTCGCTGCGCCAAAATGATCTTCTCGCACAATTGTGGCAACCTGTGACGTGTGCGAGTGCGCTGGCGCGAGAGTGGATGGGCGAGAGCCCTGTCCATGTCCGGGGCAACCCCGGGCTGTGAATTTCGAGTTGGGCACACCGTCCGGCGCACCACGGCATGCTCCGCGTGCGACAGCGCGCCGCTGACAAAAGGTTCTGGTCGCGCCGCGCCTCGCACCCCACTCGCTGGATCCCGATGAGGAAAGATGCTCGGCCGCCCCGCGCGGTGACACAAGAACAGGCAGACAGCCTCGCCGCCGCCGCTATCGCTGGTTCGTGGACCTTGAGTGGACTTGCCGAGCGGTTCAGTAACGCGGGTGCTGCCGACGCGGAACTGCTCGCGCGCCGCGTTCTTGACCTCATGCCAAGCGAGCCCATAGGTGGGGAAACCTCGGTCCGCAACATGCTCGCGGAGCTTCCGCACCTGCCTAAAGCTGATGTCGACGTCAGCGTCACCGAGTCAACCGTGTGGAGATTCGGAGTTCCGCGCTGGCAGACCCCGGCCGCACTCTGTCACACATTCACTCTCACGATGCCCGAACTCGAATGGTTCGCCGATGTGCAGGGGAGGCTGCGCAATAAGCCAGGACCCTTGCACCACTACCGGTACCGCAACGGCCCGCGACTGATTGAGGCGCCAAAGCAACGGTTGCGGGAGATTCAGCGGCGCATCCTCCACAATGTCCTCGGCAAGGTGCCCGTGCACAGCGCGGCGCATGGTTTCACGCGGGGTCGCAGTGTGTATACGTTCGCGAGTGGGCACGCAGGCGCTGCCATCGTAGTGAAAATGGATTTGCGCTGGTTCTTCAGCACGATCGGCGCCTCGCGTGTTCGTGCGCTTTTCAGTTCGTTCGGGTATCCGCCGACCGTGTCTGCATTGCTCACGGGGTTGTGCACCACGGCTACTCCAGTCGCGGTAGTGCGGGGCATGCCATACGAACAGGCGTCGTTTCTGCGTGCGCGACACTTACCGCAGGGCGCGCCGACCTCGCCTGCACTGGCGAATCTAGCTGCGCGGAACCTGGATCGCCGCCTCGCTGCTCTGTCACGTTCGCGCGGGCTGCACTACTCGCGCTACGCCGACGACCTTGCATTTTCGGGGGACTGGGTAAACGTTGAGCAACTGCTGTGGACGGTGCGTGAGATCGTGCGTGACGAGGGCTTCTTTGTGCATCACTCGAAAACGAAAGTGATGCGGGAGCACCGGCAGCAGCGACTCACCGGGCTGATCGTCAACCAGCAGCCACAAGCGAGCCGCATGGATTTCGACTCCCTCAAAGCGCTGCTATTCAACTGCATCCGTTATGGCGCCGCATCTCAGAACCGTGATGGCCTGCCGCACTTTCGTGAGTACGTTCGCGGCCGCATTGCCTGGGTTGGCGAGTCGAATCCGCGCAGGCTCGGCAAGTTGCGCGCGCTGGAGCGCCGAATCGTGTGGGAATAGGAGCGAAATGCCCTGGTCCCCAGGGACTTTGGTCCCTCGGTAAGGTCTTTGGTCACCCGTTCCGGTGAGCCAGCGCACATAATCCGCATTGTGGATTCCAATTAACTTACGCTCCCCGTATGCAGCTCACGCAGTTCACTGACCTGGGGTTACGCGCGGTCATGCGGCTGGCTGTCGCGGCTGCAGACGAGACGATCACTACCGCTGCGCTAGCGGACCAGGTGGCCGTGTCGTACACGCACATGTCGAAGGTCGTGACCCGCCTTCGCGAACTCGGCGTCGTGGATGCGCGCCGGGGCAAAGGGGGAGGGCTGTCGATCACGGATCGGGGGCGGGGCGTCTCCATTGGGTGGCTGGCCCGGCAACTCGAAGGGGACGGGGAAATAGTCACCTGCGAAGGCGACCATCCGTGTCCGTTGCGGCACAACTGCCGCCTCCGCGGCGCCCTGCGTAAAGCGCAAGACGCGTTCTACAGCTCACTTGACGCGATGACCGTCAGCGACGTTACTACCGCACCCATCAAGACGGTGCTACTCGCGCTGCATTAGCTGGCCACACGGCTAGCGCCTCACCACACTCAGGAGGAACCGTGCTGTCACACAAAGCAACAGAAGTCGTGCGCGCGACGCTGCCGGCCGTTGGCGCCGCGATCGGAGACATCACTCCGCTCTTCTACAAGAAGATGTTCGCAGCCCACCCGGAGCTCGAGCGCGACCTATTCAACCGCGGCAACCAAGCCAGCGGCGAGCAGCAGAAAGCGCTCGCAGGTTCGATCGCCACGTACGCAACGCTGCTCGTCACTCCAGGAGCTCCTCAGCCTCGGGAACTGATCAGCCGGATCGCGCACAAACACGCGTCACTTGGTGTGACGGCGGAGCAGTACCTGATCGTCTACGAGCACCTATTCGCGGCAATCGCTGAAGTCCTTGGTGCTGCCGCGACGCCCGAGGTCGCGCGGGCCTGGACGGAAGTGTATTGGGACATGGCTAATACGCTCATCGAAGCGGAGCGCGGGCTCTATAACGCTGCCGGGGTCGAGGATGGCGATGTGTGGCGCACAGTCGAGGTCGTGGGTCGGCGCCACGAATCAGGGGACGCGGTTTCCTTCGTGCTCGCTGCCGCTGGGGGCGCGGCGCTTCCACAGTTCCGCCCCGGCCAGTACATCTCGGTTGGTGTGCATTTGCCCGACGGTGCGCGGCAAATTCGCCAGTACAGCCTTTCCGCCGCACCGCGCACGGATCGCTGGCGCATCACGGTCAAACGGATCACCGAACTGGCAAACGATGGAGTGAGCCAGCCTGCCGGGGAGGTGTCGAACTATCTGTACGACAACATCTTCGAGGGTGATCGGCTGCAGGTTTCACTGCCATTCGGCGACATCACGCTGCCTGGTGCGGGCACTGATCCGCTCGTCTTCATCACCGCGGGCATCGGCTGCACCCCCGTGATGAGCATGCTGGGACATCTCGTTGAGTCGGGTTCAGAGCGGCAGGTTACCGTCGTGCACGCCGACCGGAACAAGGCTGCGCACGCTTTCCGGAATGAGCTCAAGACCGCTGTTGACCGCATGCCTACAGCGGCTTTGTATCGGTGGTACGAAGACCTCGGACACCGGAACGAAACTGACATGATCCGGGCCGGATTTGTTGATCTCAGTACTGTGGCCATTCCCGCTGACGCACACGTGTATCTGTGCGGACCGCTGCCATTCATGCAGGCAGTTCGTGCTGAGCTGCGTGCACGTCACATTCCTGCGGACCGCGTGCACTACGAAGTTTTTGGTCCTGACGCATGGCTCGCGTCATAGGCTGAATGCTTCCCGTGTGCTGCGGGCGGTCTCGAGATCACGCCATATTCGCATAACGCACACTGCGTGAAAAATGCGTTGCGGAGGTCGCGCACCGGGCGTACTTTTGTGCGGTACACGCCGCCCCGGCACAGTATTTCTGCCGGGGCGATCGCGTGAATCCCGCCATCAACGAAAGGTCGCCGCGTGCGCAATTCGACTGTGGAGACATACGCTCCCCCTGCCGCCGCGCTGACCCGTACGCCGCGAGTACTGCACTGGCTGGTGGCAGCCACATTCATCGTTATCCTCAACGAGACAATCCTGGTTAACGCGCTGCCGACGCTCATGGAGGCCTTCGCCATCACAGAGCGCACCGCACAGTGGCTGTCGACGGCCTTCATGCTCACCATGGCCGTGGTTATTCCGACCACAGGCTGGTTCCTGCAGCGCGTCACGACCCGCGCGGCCTTCGGTGCCTCGATGTCTGTGTTCTGCCTCGGCACACTGGTCGCTGCGGCGGCACCTACCTTCGGAATTCTGCTCGCGGGCCGCATCATTCAGGCTGTTGGTACCGCCGTCATGCTGCCGCTGCTGATGACGACGCTGATGACGCTAGTCGACGAAAGGCACCGCGGACGTGTGATGGGCAACGTGATGCTCGCGATCTCGGTCGCTCCGGCGATGGGGCCCGCGGTGTCCGGCCTTCTCCTCGAACTCGGCTCGTGGCGCCTCGTGTTCATCGCGGTGCTACCCTTCGCGGTGGCGATAACCGGGGTGGGCTTGCGCTTCCTCACCAACGTCGGTGAAACGGGCGGAGCCCCTCTTGACGTACTCAGCGTGGTGCTCGCTGCGCTCGGTTTCGGCGTGCTCGTATATGGGCTTAGCGAGATCGGTGCGCCTGCCCCCATCGTGTCACCGGTCTTCACGATCGCCCTCGGCGCTTTTGGCGTTGCGGCGTTCGTGCTGCGGCAGCGGTGGCTGCAGCGCGGCAAAGGACCGCTGCTTGACCTCCGCACTCTGAGGCATCGGACGTACGCGCTCGCTTTGGTGCTGATGGCTGTGGGATTCATGGCGATGATGGGTGCAATGGTGCTGTTCCCGCTGTACCTGCAGAACGTCCGCGACCTGTCTGCGCTCCAAGCCGGGATGCTGATGATGCCGGGCGGGCTGGCTATGGGCTTGCTCGGTCCGACGGTCGGCAAGTGCTTCGATCGTTACGGCGGCCGATTGCTCGTGATACCGGGTGCTATCGGGGTGCTGGGTGCGCTGATCATTCTGACCCGGGTAAGCCTGATTATGCCCATGTGGGTGTTGCTTGCGGCCCACATTGTGGTCATGGTGGGCCTCGCGTGCGTGTTCACCCCGGTGTTTACGCTCGGCCTCAGCGCCGTGCCGCGCGAGCTCTACTCGCACGGCAGCTCACTGCTGGCGACATTGCAGCAGGTTGCAGCCGCGATGGGGACTGCCATTGTGATAACCGTGCTCGCTGCACGGTCTGCCACACTTACTGATTCCGGAATGGATGCGCACGATGCTGCGGTCGGTGGATATCAGTGGGCGTTCGGCGTCGGTGCAGTTCTTGGTGTGCTGGTCGTCGTTGTTGCAGTGCTGATGCCGAACCGGCCAGACGGCTACCACAGCGAGCCGAGCGATACGCCGCGAAGCCAGTCCGCGCATTAGCCCGCACGAACGCGGCGACATTGAGCACCGTAGGCGGCATCGGACAGCGATGCCGCCTACGGTAGGTTCAAAGTGAGACTGGCGGCAGGCGCACGGCCTAGGGGGTGAACCTAGATCGACAAGGTTCTGATCGCGGCGGCGATCGTCCTACTGCTGAACATCGCTGTCGCGTCACTGCGCATCGGGCTGGGGCCGGACGCCCGAAACCGCCTCACCGGCCTCCTTCTGTTATCGACCTCAGGGACGGCGGTACTCATTCTGCTGGCCCAGGCGACAGCTATGCCCGCGCTGCGGGACGCCGCCCTCGCGCTCGTGGCGCTTGCAGCGCTGATTGTGATCGTCCGCATCGTCGGAGAGCGTGCGCGCACATGATCCTCGACATCGCGTCCGTTCTCCTCATCGGAGCCGGCTGTGTTTTCTTCACAGCAGGGACGATCGGACTCCTGCGCTTTCCTGACTTGCGGACCCGCGTGCATGCCCTAGCGAAAGCAGACAATCTAGGGCTCGGGCTGATTGTTCTCGGGTTAATCGTGCAATCTGATTCCGTCGCGACCGCCCTAAAACTGGTTGTGATCTGGTTTCTCGCGCTTGCGGCTGCAGGCACAAGCGCGTTCCTTCTCGCGCGCCGCAACACCGGCGAGGAGCCGGCTCAATGATGACAGGGTTTGACACCCTGCTCGGGGTGGTGGTGCTCGCGGGTGCGGCCGCGGCGCTCTATGCCGGGCGCCGGGTCGTCGCGATCATGTCATTTCTGGTACTCGGACTCCTGTTGATGCTGCTGTGGGCCCGCCTGGGTGCACCCGACATTGCAATCGCGGAGGCGGCCATCGCATCAGGCGTGACCGGGGCGCTGCTTCTGGCGGCCGCGACCGAGCATTCGGAACCAGCGTCGCGTGGCAGTTCAGGCCGGGCGCGGCTGACCCTGGCCGCGCTCGAAGGGGGGATCGCGCTCACCACATTGGTCCTCGTTGGGTGGGTTGCGGTTGTGGCAGCGCGTACGGTGCCCAGCGAACCGCTGCAATTTCAGGCCGGGGAGGCGCTCAGCGACGCGGTGGTGGAACACCCGATCACTGCGGTGCTGCTCGATTTCCGCGCCTACGACACGTTGCTCGAGATCGCAGTGCTCGCTGCAGCCGTTGTGGCTGCGCTCTCACTACTGACGGACAGCACGCTGCGGAGCGTGGAATGGACGCGCGAAACAAGTCCAGTGGTCATCGGGTTCGCTAAAGTGGTCGCCCCGATCGTTGTCATGCTCGCCGGCTGGATTCTTGTGGCGGGCTCCACACAGCCGGGTGGCGCCTTTCAGGCAGGAGCGGTCCTCACGGGCGGTTTGCTGCTCCTCTATCTTTCCGGGCAGACACGAGCGATGATCACCGGACGCTGGGCCGTGCCAGCCGCACTTGCGGGTCTTGCGCTGTTCATCGCCGCCGGTGCCGCGACATTCGCAGCGGGACGCGAATGGCTGGACTTCGCCCAAGGCTGGGGCGGCAGCGTCGTGGTTGTGATCGAGGGTGCCCTCGCGATCAGCATCGGTGCAGGACTAGCCGCGCTGTTCATCGCCGGCGGGCCAGAGCGGAGGCGAGG
This sequence comes from Hoyosella sp. YIM 151337, assembly GCF_026041215.1. GTDB lineage: Bacteria > Actinomycetota > Actinomycetes > Mycobacteriales > Mycobacteriaceae > Hoyosella. Next base: position 172,228 of record NZ_JAPEIQ010000022.1, on the reverse strand, counting down.
TGACTAAGGCTGAATGGTTCATCCTGGTGGGTGCCGCGCTGTTTGTGTTCGGGGCAGCGCGTGTACTTGTCACCGCGGATTTGCTGCGCCGCGTCATCGCCCTCAACGTCGCTGGAGCGGGCGTCCTGCTCATCCTCATGGCGCTGGCGACTGTGCTCGATGAACACAACCCGGACCCAGTAGTCCACGCACTCGTGCTCACTGGGATCGTCATCACGGTGAGCGTCACCGGATTCGCGCTTGTTCTCGTGCGACGCATCGAAAGAGCCGCGGACGCTGATGACGCGGCTACCGACGGGACTCCTGACCCTGCACGGGAGTCCGATGTCTAACCTACTCCCAGCGCTTGTGCTGCTGCCGCTCGCTGGCGCGGTACTGACAGCGCTCACCACGCGCGCGTCCGCCGCCTGGTCAGCGCGGCTGGGCACAGTAGTGACAGCAGTTCTGATGATTGGTGCCGCAGCTGTGGCGTACGGCGTGTGGGCTGGCGGTACCCTCGTGTATCCACTTGGCGGCTGGGAGACTCCCGTAGCAATCGCGCTCGTCAGTGATGGTTTCAGCGCCGTCATGCTTGTGCTGACGGCGGCGGTGGGGTTCGCGGTATGCGTTTACGCCGGTGGTTCCGAGAATGTCACTGGTGGCCCGTGGTTCTGGCCACTCTGGCTGTTTCTGCTCGCCGGGCTGAACGCTGTCTACGTATCAGGGGACCTGTTCAACACGTATGTGGCGCTCGAGTTGCTTACCGTCGCCGCGGTTGCGATGGTAGCGCTTGGGGGGCGTGACGCACTGCTTCCCGCACTGCGGTACTTGCTCATCGCGGTCCTCGGTTCGTTCCTCTTTCTGCTCGGTGTCGCATTCCTGTACGCCGAGACCGGGACTCTAGAAACGGCTGGTGCCGCCCGCGAAACGGCTGGCGGCACGGTGATGCTCATTGCCGTGGGGGCAATGACGCTTGGCCTGGCGATCAAGGCCGCGCTGTTTCCGTTGCACGCGTGGCTGCCGCCAGCCCATGCCGGCGCCCCAGCGGCGGTCAGTCCGTTGATGTCGGCCTTAGTGATCAAAGCCGCGTTTTTCATCCTCGTTCGGATCTGGACGATGCTTTCGGGTGACGCAGCACCAGTTGTGCTCGCGTACGCGCTGGGAATCGTGGGCGCAATCGCAACGGTGTGGGGCGGCGTGCTCGCGTTGCGCCAGAAGAAACTCAAGCGTGTGGTCGCGTATTCGACCGTCGCGCAAGTGGGCTACTTCTTCCTGTTGTTCCCACTGGTTGTCGCGGGCGGAGAGGACGCAGCCGCACTGGCGTGGGAGGGCGCGCTGTTGTTCCTCTTCGCGCACGGCCTGGCGAAAGCTGCGATGTTCATGGCAGCGGGCAGTTTTGCACATGCGCACGGTTCAGACGAGCTCGACCGGCTTCGGGGCACAGCCACGCGGATGCCGGTGGCCTCAACCTCCCTGGCGATCGCGGGAGTGAGCCTGGCCGGTCTGCCCCCGACGCTCGCTTTCGTCGGCAAGTGGCAGCTTCTGCACGCGTCCCTTGCAGCTGGACAATGGTGGTGGCTGCCGGTGCTGCTGCTCGGCGGATTGCTGACCTTCGCCTACACCGCCCGGGTGCTTGCGATTCTGCTCGACAATAGCGACGGAGCTGCGCACCCTGTCCGGGCAGAACAGGGTAAGTTTCCGCGGGTCCGCGGTGATCAGCGCGCGATTCCGCCGCGGATGCAGTACTCGGCCCTCGCGCTCGCTGTGCTGACCATCCTGCTGGGGCTTCGCTCCGTGGAACTCACGGAGCTGCTGCAGATCGTAGCGGTGGTGCACTGACATGAGTGTTGCCTGGATGCCGCTGCTGATCCTCAGCCTGTCGCTCGTGCCCGCTATGGTGATCTTCTTTCTTCGGGACGACCAGCATCGCACTCGGACTACCGTCAACTTGACTGGTGCCGCGCTGAAGGTGGGTGTCGTTCTCGCTTTGATCGCGCCGGTGGTGGCGGGGGACCGGCTGGAGTGGCGCGCTCCGTTTGTCCCGGGCATTGATTTCGTACTACGTGTCGATCCATTCGCACTTTACTTTCTGGCGCTCTCGTCCGTGCTATGGCTGCTGACGACGATCTACGCGATTGGGTATTTGGAGAATGCGCCGCATAACAGCAGATTCTTCGCGTTCTTCAGCTTGTGTGTCACGGCTACCTCAGGAATCGCGCTGTCAGGCAATCTGGTGACATTCCTGGTGTTCTACGAGCTTTTGACGATCGCTACCTATCCGCTCGTGGCGCATCGGCAAACTCCTGACGCGCTTGACGGCGCCCGCACGTACCTGCGTTTCACGCTTGCGGGCGGCGTTGTCCTGCTCCTGGGCACTGTGTGGCTGACTGCCCTCGTCGGGCCCGTGGAGTTCACTGCCGGAGGCAGCGCCGAGGTTGCCGAACTCGCACAAACACGGCCTCGGACCGCCATGGTGATCTTCGGATTGCTGATCGCGGGACTCGCGGTAAAAGCGGCGATCGTTCCGCTGCACACGTGGCTGCCAAAGGCAATGGTGGCGCCCACGCCGGTGAGTGCGCTGCTGCATGCGGTCGCGGTGGTGAAGGCGGGCGTCTTCGGGATCGCGCTGGTTGTCAACGGTGTGTACGGGATCGACATCGCGAGCGAGCTTGGGGTGCTCACTCCGCTGCTGGCTTTAGCGTGCGTCACGATTATCTACGGTTCGGTACAGGCGCTCCGGCAGGACGGTTTGAAAGCCCGGCTCGCGTATTCAACGGTGAGTCAACTCTCATACATCGCGCTCGGGTTGTCGATTCCCGCGGTGCTCGCGGCAACGGGGGCGGTTGCGCATATCGTCAACCAGGGTCTGATGAAGATCACGCTATTCTTCTGCGTCGGTGTGCTCGCAGAAACGCTGGGCATCAAGAAGGTGAGTGAACTCGCCGGGGTGGGACGGCGCCTCCCGCTCACCTGCACAGCTTTCACGATCGGTGCGCTCGGCATGATCGGTATTCCGCCGGTCGCGGGATTCGTATCGAAGTGGTACCTCGGCTTAGGGGCCCTCGACGCGGACCAGGCGTGGATACTCGCGATCCTTGTGACCAGCAGCCTCCTTAACGCCGCCTACTTCCTTCCCGCGGTGTATGCGATGTGGTGGCGGGAACCAGAGCCAGGCACCGAATGGAACGTCCACCCAAGCAAAGTGCGCATCAGAATGGAGGCCCCTCCCGCCCTGCTCGTCCCCACAGTGATCACTGCTGTCCTTGCGCTCGGTGTCGGTGTGTTCGCTGGACTTGACATCTCGACCGTGGAACTGGCGCGTGTCATTGCGGAAGGGTTCTACGGCCCATGACTCTCGCTAACCTGCTGTGGATATCCGCGTTCCTGTTGCCTACGCTGGCGGTGGCTGGCCTCGGTATTACGCATGTCGCCGATTTGGGCGGATGGGCGCTGCGCCTCAGGGACACGATCACCAAATACGCCGCCGCCACACTTATCCCCGGCGGGATTCTCGCAGTGCAAGGCCCCGCGGCTGGAACCGCCGAGTTGCCGTGGCTGCTACTCGGCACCAACGTTGCGGTGGACGACATAGCACGTCCACTTCTGCTCGTCGCTGTGCTCCTCTACGCGGCAGCACTCATCGCAACCTACAGCTCACGAACCGAGCGGGCGCACGTGCTGTCGTCCTTCTTGCTGGTGAGCTTCGTGGGCAATGCGCTGGTGTTCGTCGCCGCGGATGCCGTCACCTTCTATCTCGGCTTCGCTGCGATGAGTCTGGCTGCCTATGGGCTTGTCATTCACGAGCGCACCGGCACGGCAATCCGCGCTGGCCGCGTCTATATCGTCCTGACGCTCGTGGGGGAGATGGCGACGCTCGCCGCACTCCTGATGATCGTCAGCGCAGGCGGATTGATGCTGGCCGACGCGCCAGCGGCGGTCGCCGAGTCCGGCCATGCCGAACCGATCGTCTTGCTTCTGCTCATCGGATTCGGCGTTAAAGCCGGAACCGTTCCGCTGCACGTGTGGCTTCCACTGGCGCACCCCGCGGCTCCACCTCCAGCGAGTGCCGTGCTCAGCGGAACGATGATCAAAGCGGGCCTCGTTGGCTGGCTGCGGTTCCTTCCACTAGGCGAGATTGCTATGCCCGTGTGGGGAACAGTGCTCGTCATCGTCGCGTTAGTGGGAGCGTTTGCCGCATTGATACCGGGCGTCATGCAGGACAATGCAAAGGTGGCGCTCGCGTACAGCAGCATCAGCCAGATGGGATTCCTCACCGTGCTGGTCGGGGCCGCGCTCGCCGAACCAGTCTTGGCGCCGGCATGTGTGCTCGCCGCTGTCGTGTACGCGGTACATCACGGCATGGCGAAGGGCGGACTGTTCCTCGGAGTGACGGTGTGGCGCACCCACGGTGACGGCTGGATCCGATATTGGGTGATCGGCGGACTTTGCCTGCTTGCGCTCGCCGTGGCGGGAGCGCCATTCGGCTCAGGGGCCGTTGCGAAGTACGCCGCGAAAGAAGCCATCGCACCGGCTGGATTCCTCGGAGTGGAACTCGCGGACTTATTGCCGCTCGTAGGCACGATTTCCACGCTGCTGTTACTGCGCGCTGGCTGGCTGCTGCTCAGCGGTCCTCGCGACCACGCGTGGGGCGTTGACGGCGCGATCGTGAGCTGGTCCATTCTGATTATCGGTGGGACTGTCCTGACGTGGCTGCTGGCATTCCAATGGTCTCCGCTCCTCAGCGTTCCAGGTCTAGCGCCTGCGCCGATGTGGGACGCGGCGTGGCCGATTCTCACGGGGCTGTTGCTGGCCGGTGCGGGAGTGCTGCTGTCACGGTCCGAACGAACAAGCAGCATCGTCCGATCCTTCTGGAGTCACACGGTGCCTGCCGGAGACTTGCTGATACCGGAAGAACGCATGGCGCACCGGACCGGGGTCGCGCTTCAGCGCGGAGCGAACGCACTGAGCGACCAGCGTGCGGCGTCGCTGAGCAAAGCTCAGGCGGCGCTGCACCGGACGGCGCGGGGAGCGCGCCGCGTGGAACGTCTCGAGCACCGTCTTGCCGGGTGGGTGGGCTCTGGTGCCGTCACACTTGTGTGTGCCGGCGCGCTGGCGCTGGGCACGCTGATCGCGGTGGTGATCCTCACATGACACGGTGGAGAGCGGTGGCGCTGCGGATAGTGCTGTTCGGTCTTCTGTGGTGGGTGATCACCGAGGGAGAGTGGGGCGTGCTCCACTATGCGCTGCTCGTTGTCCCCATTTCGGCAGCCCTGTCGCTGTGGCTCCTGCCACCACGGGAGCGCCGTGGCGCGGTGATGAGGCGCACGGCATCCGTTATTGGACTGCTCGGCTGGTTTCTGTGGCAGTCCGTCCGCGGTGGTGCTGATGTAGCCGTTCGGGCGTTGCGACGGCCTGTGGATCTGGATCCGTCTGTCTTCACCTACCGTACCGGCCTACCGGATGGGTTAGGCCGGGTTGCGCTCGTGGTTCTCTGCAGTTTGATGCCTGGAACGCTCAGCGTTGGTCTCGACGATGCGGAGGTGCGAATTCACACGCTCGACCAAGAGATGGGTTCGCGGGATCAGCTCGCTGAACTGGAGCAGCGGCTCGGGGCGGTGCTGGGAAAGTCTGGGTAACCAGGGCTCGTTATCGTCCCAGCCCGTATTCGCGTGCATGAACGATCGCAGCTGAGCGGTCCGGCAACCGCAGTTTCGCGAGCACAGTGGAGACGTTGTTGCGGACCGTTTTGGGACTCAGCCCAAGCCGGCGCGAGATGCTGGTGTTGTCGAGTCCTCTTGCGACAAGGTCGAGCACCTCGCGCTCGCGGTCGGTCAGGTCAGGGAAAACCGCGGGCACAGATGGTGCCCGGCTCAGCGTCGAGAGAGCTCGAGCCGCGACCCGTGCGCTAAGGATCAAGTCGCCGTTAGCGACTGTCCGGATCGCACGCTCGATTTCGGCGGGGCTTGCCCCTTTGAGCACGTAGCCGCGCGCACCGGCGCGAACCGCCGCGACGATGGAATCCTCGTCCTCAAGCATCGTGATCACGAGCACGCGCAGGTTCGGATAACGCGTAGTCAAATCGCGTGTGAGCGCGATACCGGACGCGGAACCGAGATGCAGGTCCATGAGCACCACGTCGACAGTGCCGTCGATAATTGTGGCGGACTCGGGGCTGTCAGCTTCACCGACGACGTCGATGTCGTCCATGGTCCGCAACAGTGCCGTCATGCCGAGACGGAAGACCGGGTGGTCATCCACAACGACAATCCGGATCATGCGAACACTCCGATCGGTAAGCGGGCGGTCACCCGCGTGCCGGGTTCAGCCGATTCTATGACCAGCATGCCGCCCTGTTCTTCCGCACGCTCGCGCATTGTGCGGAGCCCGACTCCGCGCGGCTGGTCGCCTGCAATCCCGGCACCGTTATCGGTCACGGTGACGAGCACGTGGCTGCCTGGTCTGTCGTCGAAGGTCACTGCGATTTCACACCGATCAGCACCGCTATGCCGCGACACATTGTGCAGCGCCTCCGCGCAAATCCCGTAAATAGCGCTCGCAGTGGCGTCCGGAAGCTGGTCACCCGCAAGTACGCCGTCGACAACGACAGCGATCGTGAGTCCCGGTTGCTGCTGGCGCTCGGCAAGATCATCGAGCGCAGCGGCGAGTCCAAGGTCCTCCAGGATCGGCGGCAGCAGACTTCTCGACAACGTGCGAGCATCCTCCGCGAGGCGATCAACCTCCTGGACGAGTGAGTTCGCGAGTTCTGCGGCGGCCTCCGGGTTGTTGCTGATGTGGGACCGGAGCGCGTGCAGAGCCAATCGTATACCCGCGAGTGAAGGCCCAAGCCCATCATGGATCTCCCGGCGGATGACGCGGCGCTCGTGGAGCCGGGCTGCTGTCAGCCGATTGCGCGACTGGCTGAGTTCCCGCTGCGCGCGAGCCAGTGCCACCGCTGCGGCAACTACGGCCGACAACTCGTCGAGCAGCGCACGCGATCGGGTGTCGAGCGACTCACCTGGGGGTGGCGCGACCTGTATCTGTCCGATGGTGCTCCCGGCATGGCTGAGCTCGAGAGTGAGCGAATTCAGTTCGCTGCGCACTCCGAAACTCACCGTTGGGAGGCCGTGTGCGGAGACCTCCACGAAGCGAAGCCGCAGCGCTGAAGCAAGCGTCGCGACCAGCCCCCTGAGCGTGTCAATGTGTCCGTCACCTAGCGAGAGCCCGCGCCCGATGGCTCGCGCCGCCAGCCCAGGCTCGCCGGAGTAGCCATACACTAGCCGGTGCACCCGGCGCTGCACCCAGAGGCGTGACGGCTGGACCGCGACCGCTACTACAGCTGCCGCGAGTATTTGTGCGTACCCCTCACCAGGCACAAACCTCGTAACAACTACGGTGACGGCCACGTAGACAAACACCAGAAAAAAGGTGAGCACGGCAGCCACCGTCCCCCGACTGATCGCGAGATTGAGGCCCCACATGCGCTGCCGCAACACCGAGACGAGTATTGCCGCCGGGTAGAACGCCTGGGCGGTGAGATGCAGTGCCGGGATCACCCAGATTGGCAGCTCAGCACCCGCTGGCAAGGCGAGTGGTACGAATGAACCTGTCATGGTCGCGGTTCCGATGGCCAGCCAGCCGAGGCCTGCGCGCTCGGCGATCGGCCCGCGCATCCAGCGGCGGATCACGTCGGCCGTGGTCAGCGCTCCGAAGGCGACAGCGCTTGCTGCGAGTGCCGTCATCCGCATCGGCAGATCGAAAACCGACACAACTGTGAAAACAACAGCGACTGTGCCGCCAATGCCTGCACCAGCGAGCGCAGCTGACGTCAGAGGCGAGTTTCGCACGAGCCACGGCACCACGAGGAAGAGCGCCAGCGTGCCGGGAACCCAGGCCGTCGAGCTCAGCATGACGACCGCGTCGTAAGACGGCAGCGGTCCAGTCCGTTCGCCCAGCGAGCCATAGGCGAACCCCAGGGCGGCGAGGCCGCCGCCAAGTGCGGTGAGTGCGAGGATGACGGGTACTGGGTGCGTTTTGCGCTGGAGTATGACCGCGCTCACCGTTCCGTAGACACACGCGACAGTAATGTCCACCAGGAAGAACCAGAGGTCTTGCGTCACGGCTGGTCGGGCCGCGAGCAAGGTGACGACAGCGACGGCTGACAGCCCCCAGGCCGCGAGTCCAACCCCTGCCGCCCAGCGTCTCCGCGCCGCGTCACCGGCCATTCACAACTCCTGGGTTAAGAGAGTCACGAGGGTCTTGCACTCGTGCGCGTGCCGCTACTGAGCCAGAGTCCGAGCGCGGCGAGCACAAGCCACACCGGGCCAGTGAATCCGGCCATGTACTGCAACGGCGATAGGCCGAACAACAGCGTGACACCGCCCAGCAGCGCGCTGGCCCACCCGATCCAGCGAGGAGCTGCGCCATGTTTCAGCGCAGCGATGGCTAGTGTAATCGCGCTCACGCCAGCGCCGAGCCACAGCCACGGAATTGTGGCGATCCAATGCGCGTAAAAGACACCAGCCTCCGGGACTAGCTGGCCCGCACCCGGATCGGCCGATGCCAAAGCGCCAAAAATGAACTCCGTGTTGAGTCCGCTGCCCAGCAGCAGCGCGGTAGCGACAAGTATGAGCCCGTACGCAGAAACTTGCGGCAGAATGCTGTCGGTCAACCCGCGGCTGCGGAGCCGCTGAGACAGGCCAGCCGCGAACACGATGATCGAGACAGCCGCTATAACCGTCGCGGTATGAAAGGTAAGCAGGGCCGGGATCTGGCTGTGAAGCTGGGCAGCGACGTCTCTCGTGTCATCGGCGGCGTACACGGCATCAATTTTCATGCTGGTGCCGATGCTGACGGTACCCGCCACGCCTGCTGCGAGCCCGGCGAACTGCCAGCCACGACCGCTGGGCCGCGCTGAAATTGTGGTGGCATCGGGGGCGTAAGGGGAACTGAATTCCCGAATAGTCGTCACGGTCGCTCCTGCGTTGTGTGTCGGTTAGGTGGACTGGGCCAAGACTCCGGCTCAGGCGCTGGCGAGAAACTTATGTGTGGGCGTGTCCCGGCCAACAGAGTCGGATGTCCCGGGCCAAGGGGAGTTTGCGGAGGGGACACCGGCCTTGCGGTGGGTTTGCAACGCATGCGACAGACCTGCCGCAGGTTTGGAATACTCTCCCGGGTGACCACCGAACTCTGGATTGTCGTCGCGGTAGTAGCCGCCCTTATTCTCATCGCGCTGGTTGCTGGTGCCATTCTGTACCGGCGCCGGCAGATCACGCTGACGAAGCCGCCGGAGGTCGAGAAGGACAAATCCGGCGGTTATCAGGCGGCAGGAGGGTTCAGCTTCGCGCAAGGGCCCTCCGGATCGACCGCGCTGAAGCCGCCACCTGAGACCCCGGCAGAACCGCCGCGTGACACCACGCCGCCCACTATCGAACGAACCGATACTGAAGGTCAGCCGCACGTCGGTGACGATGCGGCGATTCCTCGAGATGCGCCGAAACGTCCGATACGTGACGTTCCCATTCCGGAAGCGCCGACACCGCGTGTCACCGCCGAACCGTCGGTGGTAGAAGAAGCCGAACCGGTAGCTCCCGAAGCGCCTGCTGAGGCCGAAGCCGAACCGGTAGCTCCCGAAGTGCCTGTCGAGCGCGAGCCGGAAACGGTCCCCCCCGAAACAGCCGCGACCGCCGAAGCACCCGCACCCGTAGAAGCCGTGCCCGAGATCGAGGAAATCGCACCCACCGAGGGACGTCTCAACCGGCTGCGCGGACGGCTTTCGCGATCACAGAACGCCGTCGGCAAGAGCCTGCTCGGCCTGCTCGGCGGAGGCGACCTCGACGAAGATTCGTGGGAAGAAGTCGAAGACACGCTGCTGATCGCTGATTTGGGCGCCGCGACCACCACCGCGATCGTGGATCGCTTGCGCGAAGAGATGGCGAGCCGCACCGTCCGTAACGAAGAGCAGGCGCGTGGGGTCCTCAAAGACGTCCTCGTCGCGGCGCTGCGTCCAGACCTGGATCGCTCGATCCGGGTGCTCCCGCACGGCGACCGGCCCTCGGTCGCACTAGTCGTTGGTGTCAACGGCACAGGCAAGACGACCACCACCGGCAAGCTTGCCCGCGTGCTCGTCGCTGATGGCCGCCGCGTACTGCTCGGTGCTGCAGACACCTTCCGTGCCGCGGCGGCGGATCAGCTGCAGACGTGGGCAGAGCGCGTGGGCGCCGAAGTGGTTCGCGGCCGTGAAGGGGCCGACCCAGCCTCGGTTGCGTTCGACGCCGTCAGCCGGGGCATCGAGACAGGGGTCGATTGCGTCTTGATCGACACCGCTGGCCGCCTCCACACCAAAACCGGCCTGATGGATGAGTTGGGCAAAGTGAAGCGAGTTGTGGAAAAGAAGGCACCAGTGGACGAGGTGCTGCTTGTCCTCGACGCGACGATCGGCCAGAACGGACTAGCGCAAGCGCGCGTGTTCGCAGAAGTGGTCGACATCACCGGCGTCGTGCTGACGAAACTTGATGGCACCGCGAAGGGCGGCATCGTGTTCCAGGTGCAGCACGAACTCGGAGTTCCGGTGAAACTCGTCGGGCTGGGCGAAGGCGCGGACCATTTGGCACCTTTCGAGCCTGGCGCGTTTGTCGACGCCTTGCTGTGAGCGCAGCGTTTTAGATGAAGGACCGATCACAATAAGAGGACGAACCGGATGCGTGCGGCGTCGTGCAATGGCACACGCGGCGGCACCTGGTGCGATAAGAGGCACCGTCAGGAACCTCGACTCGCCCCACCAGGAGGCTGGCCATGCGCATCCGGTTTCGTCGTTTTCTGGTATGCCTCGCAGTAGCGTCGTGTGCGGCGATGAGCCCCGCGCTTGGGCTCGCGGCACCACCTGACGCGCGCGCGTTGTTCGCCGAAGCTCTCGACGCGGCCGGGGGACACGTCGTCGCATATCAGGCGGGCACGGACTACCCCGCGCCAATGCAATCCGTCAGCCTCGAGTGGTACTCGACGCAGCGTGACGTTCGGATCGTGGTGATACCGAACGCCTCACAGTCGATCACGGGACGACTGCTCCTCGACGCACACGGCGGCGCCGCGCGCTGCGCTGACAATCCCAATGCGCGCACGGCAGACGGCACACCGCAACAGTCGGCGCTGTTCAGCGCACGCGAGGCGTGGGAAGCGCTGGAGCGCCCGGCGATTCTCATCAATACCAATTTCTTTGATGTCCGGCCACAACTCGGCGGGTACGGCTGGCGTGACACCAACTGCAGCACGCCGTTCGGGGTGTATTACGACAACTACGGTGATCCGGGACGGGAACGGCTCAGCGAGGGCGTGCGTTCGGACGGGACAGGCCGTTTCTATCAAGGGCCTATGGGGCTCACGGGCGAGCTAGAAAACGGCTGGGGTCGCCTGGCTACCTTCATCATCAGCGGGGATGGTACGGGCGAGAGCACGATCGACATGCTGGTGGCTCCCCGGCCGTTCGAGAACCCCGCTGCGGAACAGCGTCTTGACGAGCTTGAAGAGCAAGGCCGGGCCTTCGTCGCGTTCGCTGGTCTGTCGCTTCTGCACCCGTCAGGGGATGTGGACATCCCCGACGACGCACGCACCGGCCGCAGCGCGATCGGTTACAGCCCGAAGTACGATCGGCTGTACCTCGTGCAGGCGGGCTCGAATATGGACGCCGAGTCCGGGCTAACGCAAGCGGAACTCGGTGATCTGTTCCGGGGACTCGGCGCCACGATGGCTGTCCAGCTCGACAGCGGTGGGTCATCGGCGCTCGTTGTCCACCGTGGCAGCGGTGTTCATTGGGCTGGACAGGGCGTTGCCGACGGTGTCGCGCCTGCGGGCGCGTGCCCAGAGCTTGCGGAGGCCGTGTGCAGCCCGGGAATCAGCCCAGACGGTGAAAGTCGCAGCGTCCCCGCGTGGCTCGGGATCGGTTCGCCGGTATTCACACCGGATCCTGAGGGTGTTCCTGAGGCCGTTCCGGACAACCTGCCCGGGGAGCCCACGTCCGGTGCCGCGGCGGACGACGCGGAAAATGGAGCCGCTGAGAACCCGGCGGGAGATCTGACGATTGACGCGAATCACACAATTCTGAGTGATGTGAGTGTTGACGATGCCCATTAATCCGGACGAATACCCACAGGTGCAATGTCGAAGTAACACATTTCGGGCTTTCGTTCACGCTGTCGAAACACTGGAGCGTCACCACTGAAACATCCGATTAGCAGTCTTTCCTCAAAGCGGCGAGCGGACCGGCGCGCGCCGGGAGGAGGATTTAAGTGGAAGAGGTTAATTACGGCTTGACGGCGTGGATGCTGATGTCCGCGTCTCTTGTCTTGCTGATGACACCTGGCCTCGCGTTGTTCTACGGTGGCATGTCACGGCAGAAGTCAGTGCTGAACATGATGATGATGTCGTTCAGCGCGATGGGCGTCATCGGCGTGACTTACGTGCTGTGGGGCTGGTCGATGTCGTATGCGGACCAGAGCATCGGCGGCATCTTCGGTAACCCGTTCGAGCAGTTCGGCCTCCAAAACGCGATTTACGACGGGAACGGCGAGTTCCTGGTCGCCGATGGTCTGCCGATCATCGTTGACGTCGGCTTCCAGGCAACCTTCGCGATCATCACCGTCGCGCTCATCAGCGGTGCACTCGCAGAACGCGTAAAGTTCGGTACCTGGGTAGCGTTCTCCATCCTGTGGGCAACGTTTGCCTTCTACCCCATGGCGCACATGGTGTGGGGTGGCGGTCTCCTCGGCGACGATGGCCCGTTTGCCGAGATGTTCGACGGTATTGCCCCCATCGACTTCGCTGGTGGCACAGTTGTACACATCAACGCCGGTGTTGCCGCGCTTGTTCTTGCACTGATTATTGGCAAGCGGCAGGGCTTCGGCAAGACAGCGTTCCGGCCGCATAACCTCCCGTTCGTCATGCTCGGTGCCGCGCTGCTGTGGTTCGGCTGGTTCGGCTTCAACGCAGGCTCCGCGTATTCTGCCGATGGCCTCACAGGTCTCGCCTGGGTGAACACAAGCACGGCAACCGCTGCCGCGATCCTGGGCTGGCTCGTGGTTGAACGTATCCGCGACGGCAAAGCCACCAGCCTCGGTGCGGCCTCCGGTATCGTCGCTGGTCTCGTCGCTGTGACCCCCGCAGCGGGCTCGATTAGCCCGGTCGGTGCAATCGCGCTCGGCGCTATCGCCGGTGCGCTCTCCGCGTGGGCTGTGGGCCTCAAGTTCAAGCTCGGTTACGACGACTCACTCGATGTTGTGGGTGTGCACCTCGTCGCTGGTCTCTGGGGCACGGTCGCGATCGGTGCGCTCGCGACGGAAACCGGCTTCCTCTACGGCGGTGGCATCGGACAGCTCGTCGTTCAGACCCTCATCGCGCTTGTGGCAGTAGTGTTCACCGCAGTGGTTACGGTCATCATCGCGCTCATCCTGAAGCCATTCGGCTGGCGTGTCACCACGGAGGAAGAGCACGGTGGCATTGATGAGGCCGAACACGCTGAAACGGCATACGACCTCGTCTGATTGACTATCTGGTGGAATCGAACTATGGCTGACAGGCATCCGGCACATGGCTCCGCGAGTCCGCGGAGCCGGGATGCCTGTCAGTGTCACACGAACTACTCGCCACAAACCGCCCGGAGGAAAAGAACATGAAGCTGGTTACGGCAATTGTTAAGCCGTTCACCTTAGAAGACGTCAAGTCGGGACTCGAGCAGGCGGGCGTGCTCGGCATGACGGTCAGTGAAGTTCAGGGTTATGGCCGCCAGAAGGGCCACACCGAAGTCTACCGGGGAGCGGAGTACTCGGTGGATTTTGTCCCGAAGGTCAAGGTCGAGGTCGTTGTTGACGACGCAGCTGTCGACAAGGTCGTCGAGGTGATCCTCGAGGCGTCCCGCACCGGCAAGATTGGTGATGGAAAGGTCTGGGTAACGGCTGTCGACTCGGTCATCCGGGTGCGGACAGGAGAACGTGGCACGGATGCCATCTGACCCAGCCAGATCGAAGTTCAGGGGTGGCCCTGTACCAGCGGCACCAGCCGCAGGTGCGGGGCCACGCCCTTCCGCAGGCCCTTCAGGGGTATCGACCGGAGCGGCTGACCTCGCACGAGCACGACAGCAGTTGCTCGCGGCAGGCACGAGACTCGACGCGCCCGCGTTACGCGATGTCCTCGTCGATCTATTCGAGGTGTGGCTGCACACTAAAGGCGCCGAACTCGGCATCAAACCGGACAGCGGATTCGCGATCGTCGCGGTCGGCGGACTGGGCCGCCGGGAGATGCTGCCCTACTCTGATCTCGATCTCATCCTGCTTCACGACGACGCGAACCCCAAGATGCTGTCGCACATCGCCGATAGTCTGTGGTATCCGCTGTGGGACGCTCACATCAAGCTTGACCACAGCGTGCGGACAGTGCGACAGGCGCTCGACGTAGCTGCCGGTGATATGACAGCGGCATTGGGCATGCTGGAAGCGCGCCACATCGTCGGTGACAGTGAACTATCAGCGCAGCTGCTGAGCGGTGTCCGGCAAGGATGGCGCGATTCGATCAGAGACCGGTTTACGGAACTGGTGCAGCAGGCGGAGCAGCGCTGGGAACGAAACGGCGAGATCGCGCATCGTTCCGAGCCGGATCTGAAAAACGGTCGCGGCGGTCTCCGCGACATACAGTTGCTCAATGCGCTTGCCGTCGCGCAGCTTACGGATCCGGCCCCGGGTTTCCGAAGCGACGGCAACTCAGGGCGGCTGCAGGCGGCGCACCGCCGGCTCCTCGACATCCGCACTCAGCAGCACCGTGTTGCAGGACGTGCTCGCGACCAGTTGCGCGCTCAGGACGCGGACGAGGTCGCAGCGGCGCTGCATATCGGTGACCGTTTCGACCTGGCGCGCACACTGAGTGACTGCGCACGAACCATCAGCTTTTCGGTTGAAGTCGGTGTTCGGACCGCTCGCAACGCGCTGCCGCGCGGAATCCTCGGCAGCCTTCGCAAGCTGCCTGCGCGCCGTCCCCTCGATGAGGGTGTTGTCGAGCAGGGCGGAGAAGTGGTGCTGGCACGTGACGCGCGTCCGCAGCGTGATCCAGCGCTCGTCGTCCGCGCTGCGGCCGCGGCGGCCGTCAGTGGACTGCCGATGAGCGCGGGGACACTGGGGAAACTTGCCGACACTGCGCCCGAGCTGAAAGCGCCGTGGCCGCGTGAAGCCGTTCACGATCTGCTCGTGTTGCTCGGGTCTGGCAGGCAACTTATACCCGTCGTCGAAGCTCTTGACCGTACCGGGCTGTGGGGCCGCATTCTCCCTGAATGGGGAGCGGTGCGTGACCTGCCGCCGCGGGACGCCATTCATACGTGGACGGTGGATCGGCACCTCGTAGAGACGGTCGCGTATGCGGTCGCGCTGAGCACGCGGGTGTCCCGGCCCGACCTGCTACTACTCGGGGCGCTTCTGCACGACATCGGAAAGGGCCGCGGTGGCGATCACAGCGTCGTCGGCGCCGAACTCGCCGTCCAGATCGGGCGCCGCATGGGACTATCGGCGGAAGATACCGAGACCCTGAGCGATGTTGTACGGCATCATCTTCTGCTGCCGCACACCGCGACGCGGCGGGACATCGAAAACCCTGATGTCGTTCACGATGTGGTCGCCAGGCTCGGCGGCTCGCGGGTACTGCTTGAGCTGTTGCACGCCCTCGCCGAAGCGGATTCCCACGCGACCGGCCCGGGCGTGTGGGGTGAATGGAAAGCCACGTTGATCGCGGAGCTCGTCAGCCGGTGTGAACTCGTCATGGCGGGGGAGGACCTGCCGCAACAGGATCCGGTGCCCGCAGAGCTGCTGCCGCACCTGAAACCCGGCGCCGGGGGTGAGATCCCGGTGCGCGTACGGCTTGTGCCTGCTGATGGCCACCACATGTACGAACTGACTATCAGCGGGCCCGACAAGCCGGGTTTGCTCGCGAAGGCCGCGGGCCTGCTGTCACTGCACTCGCTGCGAGTTCACGCGGCGTCCGTATCCGGGGTCGAGGGCGCGGTCCTCAACGTGTTCATGGTGTCCCCCAGGTTCGGGTCACCGCCTGATCCCGGGTTTCTGCGGCAAGAACTCGTCCGGGCCATCAGCGGAAGCATTGACGTGATCAGGATGCTCGACGAACGCCAGGATCTCGCCGTGCGTGTGCTTGCGGATGAACTTGCGGCAGATCCGGCGGCGTCAGGAGTCACGGTTCCCGGTTCGACGGTCCTGGGCACGTTGCCTGCGGCGGTGCCGATTCAGTATCCGGACGCGCCACCGATTGTCCGGTGGCTTCCAGGCTCGCGCGAGGACGAGGGCATCCTCGAAGTCCGCTCTGCTGACCGGCTGGGTTTGCTGTGCCGGGTGGCGCTGGCGCTGGAGGGCGCCGGGGCCGACATCACATGGGCGAAGGTGGCTACGATGGGGGCGTACGTCGACGACGTGTTCTGCGTGCGGTTCGCACGCGGGGCCGGGAACGAGGGGCGCGCGCGTGCGGACGCAGCGGTGCGGATGGTGCTGCCGAAGCCCGCGCCACCGAAACCGCCCACGCCCGGGGTGGGGGAGAACTAGCCCGAAGTGTGCAGTTCCGGCCTGGCGCGTTGCGGGCCGGGCCGGAACTGCCGCTACCCTGGTACAGGTCGTTGGCATGCTGATGGCACAGCATCGCTGACAGACGTTCGGCGAGAACCGCGTTGAAGGAGTGCACTCGGTGTTCGATTCCCTTTCTGACAGACTGAACAGCGCGCTGAAAGGCCTGCGCGGAAAGGGTCGGCTGACTGATGCGGACATCGACGTCACGTGCCGGGAAATCCGGCTCGCGCTGCTCGAAGCCGACGTCGCGCTGCCGGTGGTTCGCGAGTTTATCAAGCAGATAAAGACGCGGGCGAAGGGTGCCGAGGTCCACGCGGCCCTCAATCCGGCACAGCAGGTCATCAAGATTGTTAATGAGGAGCTTGTCGGGATTCTCGGCGGCGAGACGCGGCGGCTTACGTTTGCTAAGACACCCCCGACCGTGATCATGCTCGCGGGTTTGCAGGGCTCGGGTAAGACCACGCTGGCGGGAAAACTCGCGAAGTACCTGAAAGGGCAGGGCCACACACCGCTGCTCGTAGCGTGTGACTTGCAGCGCCCTGGTGCGGTGACGCAGCTGCAGATCGTCGGCGAGAAAGCTGGCGTGCCGGTCTTCGCGCCGCACCCGGGCACGTCGATCGGTGGCGGCGCGAATCTGCTTGGTATCACCGCCTCTGACCCGGTCAATGTGGCGCGTGACGGTGTGAGCGAAGCACGCGCAAAGCAATACGACGTCGTGATCGTCGATACCGCGGGCCGCCTCGGCATCGACGAAGAGCTGATGCGACAGGCAGCGAACATCCGGGACGCGGTCGTACCGGACGAGACGCTCTTCGTCCTCGACGCGATGGTCGGCCAGGATGCCGTGAGTACCGCGAATGCGTTCGCTGAAGGTGTCGGCTTCACCGGCGTTGTGCTTACCAAGCTCGACGGCGACGCGCGCGGCGGTGCCGCGCTGAGCGTTCGGCAGGTGACTGGCCGCCCGATCATGTTCGCCTCAAACGGCGAAAAGCTCGAAGACTTCGATGTCTTCCATCCTGACCGGATGGCCAGCCGGATTCTCGGGATGGGCGATCTGCTGACCCTCATCGAGCAGGCTGAGCAGGTTTTCGATGCCCAGCAGGCGGAGGCAACTGCACAGAAGATCGGTTCGGGTGAACTCACCCTTGAAGACTTTCTTGATCAGCTGATGGCCATCCGCAAGATGGGTCCGCTCGCCAACCTCATGGGTATGCTGCCGGGCGCCGGTCAGATGAAGGATGCTCTCGAGCAGGTCGACGAGAAGCAGCTCGACCGCATCCAGGCGATCATCCGGGGCATGACGCCAGCGGAACGTGACAATCCGAAGATCATCAACGCGTCACGGCGTCTGCGCATCGCCAACGGTTCGGGCGTCAAAGTGTCAGACGTCAACCAGCTCGTCGACCGATTCTTCGAAGCCCGGAAGATGATGTCCGCGATGGCGGGACGCATGGGCTTGCCGGGCTCGCAGCGCCGTCGCACCAAGAAGGGCAAGAAGGGCAAGGGACGCGGCCGTGGTCCGACACCGCCCAAGGTGCGTGGCGGAATGCCCGCCGGTTTCCCCGACCTCGCGGGCATGCCGAAGGGGCTCGATCAGCTGCCTCCCGGCCTTGAGGGGATCGACTTGTCGCAGCTGAACCTGCCGAAGCAGGGCAAGAACAACTAACGACTGCGGCTGATCAGATGAACGCGAACCAGCCCATCCATGTCCGCGGTGTGCTTCTGCCTTCTGAACAGACCAGGGACCTCTGGGTGAGTGAGGGCGTCTTTCACGACGGTCCGATCGCTGGCGCTGAAACAGTCAGCGTAAACGGCTGGATCTTGCCAGGCCTCGTCGATGCGCACTGCCATGTTGGAATCCGGTATGGCGGCGGGCATGAGGATTCAGACGGCGCGCGCCGCCAAGCGGTCCTGGAGGCCAAGACGGGCGTGCTGCTCGCACGTGACGCTGGCGCCCCCGTGCCCACACGATTCCTGGACAATGAGCGCGGCATGCCCCGCATCATCCGGGCTGGACGCCACATCGCCGCTCCTAAACGGTATATCCGCGACCTCGGTATCGACCTGGACAATGAGGCTGACTTGCCAGCCGAGGTACGCAGGCAAGCGCGTGCGGGGGACGGCTGGGTCAAAATCGTCGCGGACTGGATCGACCGGGATGCTGGTGACCTCACGCCGCTGTGGAGCGACGGAGTGCTGAAAGAAGCCATCACAGCCGCCCACGACGAGGGTGCCCGGGTTACCGCGCATGTCTTCGGAGAAGATGCGCTGCCCGGGCTGCTCGAAGCCGGAATCGATTGCATCGAGCACGGCACGGGGCTCACCGCGGACACCATCGACTGCATGGCACGAAATCAGGTCGCACTAGTTCCGACGCTGATCAATATCGAGAACTTTCCCGGTATCGCGGAAAACGCGACCCGCTTTCCGCGATATGCGCAGCACATGCGCGACCTTCACGCCCGCGGCGACGCGACGGTCCGCTCGGCGATTGAGGCCGGCGTCCCCGTGTACACAGGGACCGATGCGGGCGGAATGATCAAGCATGGCCGGGTCGTCGACGAGATTGTGTCGCTGCTGCGTGTCGGAATGACACCAGCGGACGCGCTGGGCGCTGGTTCGTGGGAGGCGCGTGAGTGGCTGGGCGTTCCGCAGCGCTATGCACCGGGGGACCGTGCGGACTTCACGGTGTACAGCGAGGATCCGCGGCGCAACCTTGACACGCTCCGCGCACCCGCGCGTGTGGTGTGCGACGGCAGGGTGATTGCATGACACCTGCGAGTCCCGGCGGTGGCAGTAGCCGGGACGACGCTGACCCGCCTCCCGATTGGTGGTACCCGACGGGTATTGGCGGGTCACCGCGCGAGGGCGCGCAAACACCGCATATCTCCCCGTACGGGGCTGAGCCGGCCTTCGGAAACGAGCCACCTGAGCGGCGTGACCTCAGCGCCAGCCGAAGCCGGAGCGTCTGGTGGCGCTCCGAGGAGGCCGCCGTGCGGCGTCAGCCCGGACAGCGCTGGGGCATGGGGGCGTTCGCGCTCGTTCTGGCCATCAACTTCTTCGGGTTCGCCGCCGCGGCAGTTCTGGTGGAGGATACGGCCTCGCCGCTGCTCGTGCCGGCCATTATCCTGCCAACACTTCTCGCAGCCACCGCGGCGTTCGCGATCTCGTGGCTGCGAGGCAACGGCCCGGTCATCGACTTCGGTCTGCCAGCCACGATGCGCGAACTCCTGCGCCAGGCCGGGGTCGGGCTAGCCTGTGGCTCCGCCGCGGTCATCGGTGGAATCATCCTGGCGCTCATTCTTTTCCAGATGATTGACGAGATTCCCGACTCGGTGCTGGAAGAGGCGGCCGGACTGTCGCTGAACGCGCGAATCGCGCTAGCGATGTGGGTATGGATCGGGGCGCCGTTCGCGGAGGAGATCATCTTCCGCGGCATGCTTTGGGGCGCCCTCGAGCGCTACCGGTTCTTTCGTCAGCGTGGACGCGTGGTGCGCTACCTCAGCACCAATTGGGCCATCCTCGGCATCACCACAGTGGTCTTCGCCCTCGTGCACGCGGAGTTCTGGCGCCTGCCGATTCTCCTGTTCGCGGGTTCGATGTTCGGCCTCGCACGGCTCTACACCGGGTCGGCGTTCAGCGCCACTGTCGCGCACGTTGTCAACAACACGCTGCCCGCATTGGGTGTGCTGCTCATGCCCGAACTCATTACGTGACGGCTTCCGCGGGGATTTCCCCATGAGCGTAGTTATCTGGCAGAATGATGCGCTGTTCGCCGTAGCGCACTGCGACCCCGTTGGTGCGTCGCTTCGCGCTGCATCGCGAACCACGAAACCGCAAAACCGGGTGCACTAATCCGTGTGCATCGCTGAATTGCACCGTGACCAAGAACAAGGAGCGCTACACCCGTGGCTGTCAAGATTCGCCTTCAGCGGCTCGGCAAGATCCGCAACCCTCAGTACCGTATCGTCGTCGCTGATTCACGCACCCGTCGCGATGGCCGCGCCATCGAAACCATTGGCAAGTACCGCCCGAAGGAAGAGCCGAGCTTCATCGAACTCGACTCGGAGCGTGCTCAGTACTGGCTTGGCGTTGGTGCTCAGCCCACCGAACCTGTGCTCGCGCTCATGAAGATCACCGGTGACTGGCAGAAGTTCAAGGGTCTCCCCGGTGCTGAAGGCACCCTCAAGACCGCACCTCCTAAGCCGACGAAGCTTGAACTGTTCCAGGCTGCTCTCGCAGAAGCTGACGGCGCTGGATCTGCTGCACCGGCGCCCGCGGCGAAGAAGAAAGCTGCCAAGCAGGACGAGGCTGAAGAAGCGCCCGCCACAGCAGCGCAGTCGGATGAGGCTGCACAGCAGTGAGTTCTGTACTCATTGATGCGGTCGAGCACCTCGTCCGCGGCATTGTGTCGAACCCGGATGATGTGCGGGTCGGCATGATCACCACGCGCCGGGGGCGCACAATCGAGGTTCACGTCCACCCCGATGATCTCGGCAAGGTCATCGGGCGTGGCGGCCGCACCGCGACCGCGCTGCGGACACTCGTCTCGGGCATCGGTGGCCGCGGCATTCGTGTTGACGTCGTCGACACTGATCACTGATCACATCGGGGTGTTCGCATGGAACTCGTGATCGGCCGTGTCGCGAAGTCACATGGCGTGCGCGGCGAAATCGTCGTCGAAGTCCGCACCGATGAGCCCGAGGAGCGATTCGCGGCCGGTACCGTGCTGCATGCGCGTGCGCCGCGCTCGTCAGCACTTACTCACCACACAATCGACGCCGCCCGGGAGCACTCCGGGCGGCTCCTTGTGCGTTTGGCCGGAGTAAACACTCGCGAAGCGGCCGATGCGCTGCGCGGAATGCTCTTCGTCGTTGACTCATCGGATCTTCCTGAGAGCGGTGCTGACGAGTTCTACGATCACGAACTCGAAGGCCTCCAGGTGCGCGGCGCGGCAGGAGAGAATCTCGGTGTGGTCCGTGAAGTCCTCCACACCGCCGCCGGTGAAACGCTTTCGATTGCCACCCCAGAAGGCCGGGAAGTACTGATTCCTTTTGTCATGGAGTTCGTACCAGTCGTTGATGTGACGGGCGGCGTCATCGAGGTGACCCTGCCAGACGGTCTGCTGGAGCTCTGAAGACACCGGTGCGGATCGATGTCATCACCATCTTCCCTGAGTACCTCGAGCCGCTGCGGGTCTCGCTGCTAGGCAAAGCCCGCGAACGGAACCTCATCGAAGTGGGGGTCCACGACCTGCGAAACTGGACGCACGACGTCCATCGATCGGTTGACGACACGCCCTACGGGGGTGGACCCGGAATGGTGATGAAACCCGCGGTGTGGGGTCCAGCTCTCGACGACGTGTGTCCCGATGACGCACTGCTGGTCTTTCCGGCGCCAAGTGGCGCGCCATTCACCCAGCGAACTGCTGAGCGCTGGTCCCGGGAGTCGCACCTCGTCTTCGCGTGTGGGCGGTACGAGGGTATCGATCAGCGCGTGATCGATGATGCCAGTCGGCGGGTCCGGGTCGAAGAAGTATCGCTGGGCGACTACGTACTCATCGGCGGTGAGGTCGCCGTGCTCGTCATGGCGGAAGCAGTTGTGCGGCTGTTACCTGGGGTGCTGGGCAACCAGCAGTCCCACCAGGAGGATTCCTTTTCTGACGGTTTGCTGGAGGGCCCGTCTTACACCCGCCCCGCGTCGTGGCGCGGCATCGATGTGCCGCCGGTCCTTCTCTCCGGTGACCACGCCAAGATTGCACGGTGGCGTCGTGATCAGGCTCTGCGCCGCACTGCCAAGCGCAGGCCGGATCTGCTCGCGCGTACGGACCTTTCCAGCGCGGACCGGTCGGTTATCGCAGCCATTTCTGGTGAGGAAGAACTGGACGACTGCGACGCCGGAAATCAATTCGGCGGCTAACGGACGCCGCGCGTGATTGTGTCGGTGGGAGGGAGTACGCTGCCCGCCGTGAGTATCGCTGTGAAGTCCGTAACCGATCGCATCGCTGCAGAGCTGAATGTCGCCCCGTGGCAGGTTGATGCCGCCATAGCGCTGCTCGACGGCGGTGCCACAGTGCCGTTTGTTGCGCGATACCGGAAGGAAGCGACGGGTGGTCTGGATGACACGGCGCTGCGTCAGCTCGAGGAACGCTTGCGGTACTTGCGGGAACTCGACGAGCGGCGCGCGGCGATTATGGACTCGATCCGGCAGCAGGGAAAGCTTGACGAGGCACTCGAAACGCAGCTCCTGAGCGCTGAAACGAAGGCACGCCTCGAAGACATTTATCTGCCGTACAAGCCGCGCCGCCGCACGAAAGCGCAGATCGCGCGGGAAGCTGGGCTCGAGCCGTTGGCGCATCGGTTATTGTCCGATCCCTCGCAAGACCCATCATCTGTCGCTGCCGCATTTGTCGACACGGAAAAGGGCGTCGCTGACGTCGCAGCAGCGCTCGATGGTGCCCGCGCGATCGTGATCGAACGCGTGTCTGAAGACGCGGATCTCGTAGGTGAGGTTCGTGAACTCATGTGGCAGCGCGGGCGTCTCACTGCCGCAGCACGCCCAGGCAAAGACGCTGAGGCAGCGAAGTTCGCCGATTACTTCGGATTCTCGGAGGCATTCACTTCTCTGCCCTCACACCGGATTCTTGCGTTATTGCGTGGCGAGAAAGAAGAATGCCTGTCCCTCACGTTCGATCCGGAGCCAGATCCGGACGGCGGCACGGAGGGGCAGTCGGTGTATGAACAGCGAATCGCTGGCGCACTGGGAGTCCGGAATGAAGGACGGCCGGGTGATAGATGGCTGCTCGATACGGTTCGCTGGGCGTGGAAAACCAAACTGCAGGTCAGTTCGAGCATCGATGTGCGCTCCCGGCTGCGCCACGCTGCCGAAGCCGACGCAGTCGAGGTGTTCGCGCGCAACGTGCGTGACTTGCTGCTTTCCGCGCCAGCGGGGCAGCGGATCACTATGGGCTTAGATCCGGCCTACCGCACTGGCGTAAAGGTCGCCGTCGTTGACGGCACCGGAAAACTACTCGAAACCACCACCGTGTACCCGCACAAACCGCAGTCACGGTGGGATGCGGCTCTGGCTGTGCTTGGCGAACTCGTAGGCCGTCACAGCGTTGATCTCATCGCGATAGGTAACGGGACGGCGTCGCGGGAAACCGATGCCCTCGCGGCGGACCTCATCAAACGCATGCCGGACACGAAGCTGACGAAGCTTGTCGTCTCCGAAGCTGGCGCGTCCGTGTACTCGGCATCGGAATACGCTGCCCGCGAACTGCCTCAGCTTGACGTGTCGCTGCGCGGGGCGGTGTCAATCGCCCGGCGTCTGCAGGACCCCCTTGCGGAACTGGTGAAGATCGACCCGAAATCACTGGGTGTCGGCCAGTATCAGCATGACGTTTCCGAAGGCCTGCTCGCCCGGTCGCTGGACGCGATCGTCGAGGACGCGGTGAACGCGGTAGGTGTCGACGTGAACACTGCCTCAGTGCCGCTGCTAGTGCGGGTGTCCGGCATCTCTCCCTCCATTGCGGAGAACATCGTCAGCCATCGCGACAGCTGTGGCCGTTTCGCGTCACGTTCAGCTCTAAAAGATGTCCCCAGGCTGGGGCCTAAAGCGTACGAGCAGTGCGCCGGGTTCCTCCGGATCACGGACGGGGACGATCCGCTAGACGCCAGCGCGGTACATCCCGAGGCGTACCCCGTTGTGCGTCGGATCGTGAGTACATGTGGAATGCCGGTCCGAGAGCTTATCGGCAATTCTGACGCACTACGCACCCTGCGTCCGAGTGACTTCACCGACGAGAAGTTCGGTGTGCCGACCGTGACAGATATTCTCAACGAACTCGATAAGCCAGGCCGTGACCCGCGCCCCGAGTTCAAAGCCGCAACGTTCGCGGAGGGCGTGGACAGTATCAGTGACCTCAAACCGGGCATGGTGCTCGAGGGTGTGGTCACCAATGTTGCGGCGTTCGGTGCGTTCGTCGACATCGGTGTGCACCAGGACGGGCTCGTGCACGTCTCCGCGATGTCGTCGCGTTTCGTTTCTGACCCGCGTGACGTCGTCAAGAGCGGTGACATTGTCAAAGTGAAGGTGACAAGTGTCGACGCAGACCGGAAACGGATCGGTCTCACGCTGCGCCTAGATGACGACACCACCACTCGTGGCCAAAGCGCGCCGCGGCCCGAGGACCGTAAACCGAAAGGACAGGGGCACGAGCAGCGCGGGGGACGCGGCGGACAAGGTGCTGGCCAAAAAAGCAAGCAGGGCCGGCGAGACCGGCACGGAAAGCAGGGAACGCGCGAAACGACGGGTTCGATTGCGGAAGCATTGCGCCGCGCGGGCTACACGCGCTAGCTCCCCGATTTCTTTCACGCCCTGTGATCTGGCATGATGGCAGGGTTGCCTGCGCCATAATGGGTCGCGGGTGCAGCCAAAGGAGTACGAACCAGACGAGTCCGCGTGACCACTCGGTTCCTCTGCTCGACACGCAAAACGCGAGGAATTAACAGCAATGAACACCCTGGACGCACTTGACGCCAAGTCACTCCGCGACGACATCCCTGAGTTCCGTCCCGGTGACACGGTGAACGTGCACGTGAAGGTTATCGAAGGCCAGAAAGAACGTATCCAGCAGTTCAAAGGCGTGGTTATCCGTCGCCAGAACGGTGGCATCCGCGAGACCTTCACCGTTCGCAAGGTGTCGTTCGGCGTCGGTGTCGAGCGCACCTTCCCCGTCCACAGCCCGAACGTCGCGAAGGTTGAAATTGTGACGCGCGGCGATGTTCGGCGTGCGAAGCTCTACTACCTGCGCGATCTCCGCGGCAAGGCAGCAAAGATCAAAGAAAAGCGCTGAGGGCTACCGCGCTTTGCGTCGCAACGTGACTAACCTAGTCTCGTGACCGATCCGCAAGGGGCAACTGAAAGCCATGGCGACGAGCCCGCAAACACAGATATGACGGATCGGCAGGACGCGGCCGCGAAGGAATCCGGAAAGAAAGACAGTGGTTCCTTCTGGCGCGAACTGCCGATCCTCATTCTTGTTGCGCTAGTTCTCAGTTTCGTCATCCAGACGTTCATTGCCCGCGTCTACCTGATTCCTTCCGAATCCATGCAGCCCACACTTCACGGCTGCCCTGGATGTACCGGGGATCGCATTCTTGTCGAGAAACTGAGCTACCGGTTCACTGATCCGCGGCCAGGTGATGTGCTCGTATTCCGCGGCACCGGTCCGTGGGCTGAAGACTTCGTCTCGACACGCTCGGACAACGTAGTGGTCAGAGGACTCCAGGAATTGGGTTCTGCCGTCGGAATTGTCCCCCCGGATGAGAACGATCTTGTCAAGCGTGTCATTGCGGTGGGCGGGCAGACAGTCGAGTGCTGTGACGAAGAGGGCCAGGTTGTCGTCGACGGGCGCCCGCTCGACGAGCCCTACATCCGATCAGACTTTCCGTTCGTTCCCGGGCAGATTGACTGCGACACCGACGTTCGGTCCGGCCGCTGCTTCGGTCCCGTCCGAATCCCGGAAGAACATTTGTGGATGATGGGGGACAACCGCAATCAGTCGAAGGATTCACGCTGGTACGTTGGTGATGAAAGCGACGGAGCAGTGCCCGTCGAAAACGTTGTCGGGAAAGCGCGATGGATCATTCTTCCGCCGTCACGATGGGGATCGATCCCAGCGCCGGAGATCCAGCAGCAGGCAGCTTCTCGAGAATGATGCAATGGCCGCCGCGAGCGCTAATCCGGCGTGATACTGGATTGCGCGCGCTTGAATCAGCACTTAACCGCCGAGGGCTGGGACCTGTCGCCGGGGTCGACGAGGCGGGTCGTGGCGCATGTGCGGGTCCGCTTGTCGTCGCATCATGTGTTCTCGGGTCTAAACCTCATCGCAGTCTCGCCGGGCTCGACGATTCCAAGCGGTTGACACCGCGTGCCCGCGAAGAGTTGTACGCGCTGATCCTCCAGTACGCAGAGGATTACGCTGTGATTGCGATCCCTGCAGGTGAAGTTGATGCCCGAGGCGTCCACGTCGCGAACATCGAAGGAATGCGGCGGTCGGTTGCCGGGCTGCGTCGCCGCCCGGGATATGTTCTCACGGACGGTTTTCGTGTCCCCGGGATGCCGTGTCCCTCGCTGCCAGTCATCGGCGGGGATGCATCAGCCGCATGTATCGCTGCAGCGAGCATCTTGGCCAAAGTAACGCGTGACCGCTTCATGGTCGAACTCGATGCACAATTACCGGGGTACGGATTTGCTGTTCACAAGGGCTACTCCACGACGGCCCATACGGACGCGCTTGCTGTGCTCGGCCCTTGCGCCGAACATCGCTTTTCGTTTGCGAATGTCGCTTGCGTCGCCGCGAAGCGGGACGCGCGTGATGCGGTTCTGCTCAGCTGAGCCGGATCGCAGATTAGAAAGGAAGGACTTCCCCATGAGTGCCGAGGATCTCGAGAAGTACGACACCGAGATGGAGCTGTCGCTTTATCGGGAATACCGCGACGTTGTGGGGCAGTTCGCGTACGTGGTGGAAACTGAGCGGCGCTTCTATCTGGCCAACGCGGTGGAATTGCTCCCCCGCAACGCGGAAGGCGAAGTCTATTTCGAGGTGCGAATGTCCGACGCCTGGGTGTGGGACATGTACCGCCCCGCCCGGTTTGTCAGTCATGTTCGCGTCTTCACCTTTAAAGACGTGAACATTGAGGAACTCGAGAAACCGGATCTCAACCTGCCGCCCGGCGGCGGACAATTCGGGTGACCTAATGAACTTTCGGCGAAGAATTCTTGGTCTGGTTGATCTGCGAGTGTCTCTGGGTGGCCGACGGGGGCTAAGTACGATCAGCATGAACTGGGCGGCGCCTGCTGTCCCGCAAGCGCCGCGTGCTGCGCAGGAAAAAAGCAGGCAGAACCGTTCGGACAATGGCTGACTTCACGGGTGGCATCTGCCGCAAGCCCAGAGCATAAGTGCGCTTTCCACAGGATGCTCAGTTATCCACATTCGCCGATTTGAGGCTGTTTGATCGCTCTCTGAATCCGCATTGTTGATGGTGTCGACGCGATTAGCGTGATCGCGGCTGTTACATGCGGAGGACGTCATCAGCGTGCGTATTGAGCTCGGCCGGTGTGGTGAACGGGCCGCAGCAGAGTTCCTGTGTGCCAAGGGGTACACCGTGGTTGCCCAGAATTGGCGTTGCCGCCACGGTGAGGTTGATCTGGTATGTCGCGACCCCACGGACGTGATGGTATTCGTGGAAGTGAAGACGCGCCGCGGCCTCGGTTTTGGTGAGCCTGTCGAGGCGGTCACGCGCCGAAAATTGCACCGAATGCGCCTCGTTGCGGCCGAATACCTCAGTCAGTGCTCATATTTCGTCGCGGATGTCCGGTTTGATGTCGTCGGCGTGTTGTGGAAACCGGACGGACCACTCATTGAGCATGTCGAGCGAGTACTGTGATGCCGCTCGGACGCGCGTACGCAGTAGCCGTAACGGGCATCACGGGGGCGATAGTCGAGATCGAGGCGGATGTCGGCCGCGGACTGCCTGGTGTTCATCTTGTCGGGCTGCCCGATACAACGCTGCAGGAAGCACGCGACAGGGTGCGTGCGGCTGTTGTGAATTCGGGTTTTACGTGGCCGACGGGGCGGACGACACTATCGCTGTCACCCGCGAGCCTGCCCAAAGTGGGTTCGCTTTATGACGCTGGGCTGGCCTGTGCCGTACTCAACGCGGGCAGACTCATCCGTGGCGAACGGGTGCGCGAGACTGTACTGCTCGGCGAGCTCGCTCTCGATGGGCGGCTGCGCGCGGTAAACGGCGTGCTTCCCGCAGTGCTTGCGGCGCGCGAACAGGGTTTCACTGACGTCGCGGTCCCGGTCGAGAATCTGGCTGAAGCCGCACTGGTCACTGGCGTATCAGTGCACGGCGCCCGATCTCTGCAAGAGCTCACCGACTGGCTCAATGGGGCAGCAGAACTCGCAGCGCCTGTTGTTTTTCCCACCCCCTCGCCGCGCACGCTGCCGGATCTGCGCGATGTGGAAGGGCAAGAGGAGGCACGCCAGGCGGTTGAAATCGCAGCCGCCGGGGCCCACCATCTGTTGCTGAAGGGGCCGCCGGGTATCGGCAAAACCATGCTCGCACATCGTCTTCCTGGTTTGTTGCCGCCGCTCACCGAACGTGAATCTCTCGAGGTGACAGCGATTCACTCGATCTCCGGGCAACTGCCGCGCGACACACCGCTCATCGTTGATCCGCCTTTCGTTGCGCCGCATCACTCTGCGACTGCGGTGTCCCTCATCGGCGGTGGCTCAGGCTACGCCAAGCCGGGTGCGGTGAGCCTGGCGCATAGGGGAGTGCTGTTCCTCGACGAGTGCACCGAGATGCAGCCGCGCGTACTGAACGCGCTGCGGACGCCGATTGAGGAAGGCGAGGTGAGAATTAGCCGCAAATGCGGCGTGGCGACGTACCCGGCGCGATTCCTGATGGTCCTCGCGACAAACCCCTGCCCCTGCGCTGCACGCCGTGAAGTGGACTGCGAGTGTCTGCCACCGACCCGCCGTCACTACCGCACGAGGTTATCTAGGCCGCTTGTCGATCGAGTCGACCTCAACGTCGAAATGCGGGCAGAGTATGCGGCGATCGGCGCGTCCGGCCGCCGTCCCGAGACCACAAGAATCGTTAGGAAACGTGTTCTGGAAGCGCGGCAGGCAGCCCACGCCCGGTGGGGTGCCCTCGGGTTCGGCACGAACGGTGAGGTACCAGGCCCGGTCATACGCACCACCTTAGGGCCAGGGGCTGCGGCGCTGCAGCCGGTGAATAAGGCGATGGAGCGGGGCTCGATCAGTGCGCGTGGTGCAGATCGAGCACTGCGGGTTGCGTGGACGATCGCAGACCTCGACGGAAAATCCGCGCCCGGACAAACCGAGACAGAGGCGGCGCTCCTGTTTCGCCTGCCGCGCCACTTGTGACCCTGACCCCAGAAGGAACTCAGTCATGACAAATCGACAAGACTCACGAGACCCGCGGCTGCGCGCATGGGCGTACCTGTCGCGTGTCGTCGAGGGGCCGTCGTACGCACTCAGCGCGCTTATCGCTCAAATCGGTCCCGAGGACGCGGCAGCAGCCGTGCGCACCGCTGCCCTGCCGGAGGTCCTCGATCGGCAGACTGCCGCCCGCCGCCAGCACGACAACTCGGCCCGCGATCTCGAAATACTGCGCGAACTAGGCGGAACCCTCGTGACGCCGGATAGCAGTGAGTGGCCACATTGGCGAATGCTGGCCCTGGACCAGCCACAGTGCCGCGAGGTGGCAAGTGCGGCGCCGCCGATAGCGCTGTGGAAGCGAGGCCCGCTACCGCTGGACGAGCTGACATCCACAGCGGTGAGCGTCGTCGGGACAAGAGCACCGAGCAGCTACGGCGAACACAGCGCACTGACACTGTCCGCGGACCTCGCTGCCGCAGGATGCACCATCATCTCGGGAGCCGCACACGGTATCGATGGATGCGCCCACCGCGCCGCGCTCTCAAGGGATGCCCCGACAGTCGCCGTGCTCGCATGCGGAATCGACATGCCCTACCCGAGCACGCACGCCGCCCTGATTAACGAGATCGCACGGCGATCAGCCGTGGTGACGGAGTATCCGCCAGGAACGTCACCAGCACGATTTCGGTTTCTCGCAAGGAATCGCCTTGTGGCCGCATTTTCGGATGCGGTCGTCGTGGTGGAGGCTGGCAAGCGCAGCGGCGCGCGCAACACTGCGAAGTGGGGCAGGCTGTACGGTCGCCGCGTGTTCGCCGTGCCCGGTCCTATCACATCAGTGAGTTCTGTGGGATGCCATCAAATGATCCGCCTCGACGAGGCTGTGATCGCCACCAGCGCTGCTGACGTCCTCACTGATTCGGGGTTGCGCGAACGGGACCTGCAGCGAGCACTTGTGGCGGCTGACGAAACAGACTCGAGCGCCGAGCGCACAACAGACGGACTCACGCCGCCACAACTGCAAGTCTTCGACAGCTTGCCACTGAGCGGAGGAGCGGACGTTTCCTCCATCGCCGGATGCGCGGGCTTGCCGCCGACTACCGTACGAGCGGCGATCGCGGTGCTCGAAATGAGCGGATTCGCGATACGAACGGACGGGGGTTGGAGGCGAAAGAAGCTGCGAGAGTCGCGCGCCGGCCGGTGAACCGTTGCTGTGCGGTCACTGATTGGTGACTTTGCTTGCGCCCCGCGCTGGTCCTGGGCAGTCTGGTCGTGTGGCTGCCCAGGATGAGACCACGCAGCTCCCAGACCAATTCGCGCGGGCGCTGTCCACCTTCACGGACTTCTTACGGCTGCAGCAAGGCCGGTCCGAGCACACTGTGCGGGCGTACCGCACCGACATTGAATCACTGCTCACTCACCTGGCCGAGCACGGCGCACGGCACCTCGATGACTTGGACTTGCGCACTCTGCGCTCGTGGCAAGCGAAACAATCGGCTAACGGACTTGCGCGTTCCACCCTTGCGCGCCGCGCCTCGTCAGTGAAGACATTCACAGCGTGGGCTCAGCGGCGGGGACTTATGGCGAACGACCCTGCGGTTCGGCTGCAAAGCCCGCGTCCGCACAGAAAGCTCCCGGCAGTGTTGCGCCAGGAGCAAGCTGCTCTAGCGCTCGACGGCGCCAAGCAGCGCACCGAAAGCACGGGGCACGGCGATCAGGCCGGGCAGGACCCAATTGAGCTTCGCGATCGGCTGATCGTCGAACTGCTGTACTCGTGCGGCATCCGTGTGAGTGAGCTGTGCGGACTGAACACGTCCCACATCGACCAGCACAACCAGGTGCTCCGGGTGCTCGGTAAAGGAAACAAGGAACGAGTTGTCCCGTATGGAGGGCCCGCTCGGGAAGCGCTGCAACAGTGGCTGCGCTCGGGTCGGCCATCACTCGCAGACTCCGGCTCGGGCGAGGCCCTGCTGCTCGGGAAACGAGGCCGTCGCCTCAACCCGAGGCAGGCCCGCCAGGCTGTGCACCGAGTGCTGCAGGCAGTCGCTGATCTGCCCGACATGGGGCCGCACGGTTTGCGGCACTCCGCCGCGACGCACCTGCTTGAAGGTGGCGCTGATCTGCGCGTGGTCCAGGAACTGCTCGGGCACGCGAGCCTCGCCACAACGCAGCTCTACACCCACGTTTCAATCGGGCGGCTGCGAGCAGTGCACGAACAAGCACACCCACGGGCCTAGCCGGTAACTCAACCGGCTAGGTGCTCCGCGGTCACCGGCTTCAGCACGATCCGCAAAAGGCCCAGCAGTAACCGTGGATCGATGTACTCTTTGCCGCGTCGTGCGCCCCAATGCAGGCAAGCGGCATCGCGGCAGCCTCGGTGCGCTCCGTCGATCACGGCGATCGGCGTGCCCTTGAGGACGCGGTCGCCGCGCATGACGAGTGGCCGCACCGGTTCGTACGTCGTTCGCACGCCATTGGCGTGATCGATCGACATGACCCCCCGGTCCGCTACCTGCCCCGCGAATGCGACGACACCGTCGTGGGACGCCAGAATCTCCGCGCCGGGCGCCGCACCGAGGTCGATACCGCGGTGGCCCGGCCCGTAGGGATGGGGTGGGCGCTCGAAGGTCCGGGTGATCGGGGGCGGTGGCTGCAGCGGCCAATCATGATGGCGGGAGTTTTCGCTCAGTCGCGCTGTGCCACTCTGCGCGCTGGCCGCCTGCAAGCTCAGAGGACCAGCGAATAGCATGAGCACACACAGGACCGCGAGCGTGAGCCGAGTCTGTCGGGTAGCGGGCATACAGCGACAGTGCCGCATGTATGGACTGCGGCGGACGTGCAAGCGTCAATTGTGGAAAACGCGCGGGGCGCGCTGACGCTATCCACAGGGTCGTGCGCGGAGTTTGTTGGTGCGGTATGCCCCGGTTACCCAGTTACGCCGATCTCGGCGTACACTGCTTGGCGGTGTGTTGTGTACACACCAGCAATTCGCGTTCCCGCATGCGGTCATCATTGCGCATAGGGTGCGGTCAGGATCGTGTGCCAAGCTCCCGGTTCTGGCGGTGCTCGAGCCGAGTGTGACGGCCAGGAGCCCTTCGGTCCTTCCGAGTTCGGAGGGTTGGGTCTTCTGGCGGGGACCAGGGCGAGGGCCACGAGGCTCATCGCAGCAACCGGAACACAGAGTGAGGAGCGAAGGCCCCACAGAACGGGCCGACAATCGCTATGGCTGTAGTAACCATGAAGCAGCTGCTTGACAGCGGCGTGCACTTCGGACACCAGACCCGTCGGTGGAACCCCAAGATGAAGCGTTTCATCTTCACCGACCGCAATGGCATCTATATCATCGACCTGCGTCAGACCCTGTCGTACATCGACAAGGCGTACGAGTTCGTCAAGGAGACGGTCGCACACGGCGGCACGATCCTGTTCGTGGGAACCAAGAAGCAGGCTCAGGAATCGATCGCGGCTGAAGCCACGCGCGTGGGTATGCCCTACGTGAATCAGCGCTGGCTCGGCGGCATGCTGACCAACTTCTCGACCGTTCACAAGCGCCTCCAGCGCCTCAAGGAACTCGAGAACATGGAGCAGACCGGCGGCTTCGAGGGACGCACCAAGAAGGAAATCTTGATGCTCACCCGTGAGAAGACCAAGCTCGAGCGCACACTCGGCGGTATCCGCGACATGGCCAAGGTCCCGAGCGCGGTATGGATTGTCGACACCAACAAGGAGCACATCGCCGTTGGTGAGGCGCGGAAACTCAACATTCCCGTTGTGGCGATCCTTGACACCAACTGCGACCCTGACCTCGTCGATTACCCGATTCCGGGCAACGACGACGCAATTCGCTCAGCTGCACTGCTGACCCGCGTCATCGCGGCATCGGTTGCTGACGGCCTTCAGGCGCGTGCCGGGCTGAACACCTCCGGCGACGAGAAGGGCGAAGGGGAGCCGCTCGCCGACTGGGAGAAGGAGCTTCTCGAATCGGCGTCACCCGCTGCAGAAGGCGCGGAAGCCCCTGCTGCCGAAGCGGCTACCGAGAACTGAACGTCACGAAAGCCCCGGATGATCCCCGGGGCTTTCCACTCGCATCAACGTGAGAAGCAACTAGAGGAGGCTCGCCCCACCATGGCGAATTTCACCGCCGCAGATGTCAAGCGGCTGCGGGAGCTCACCGGCTCCGGAATGCTCGACTGCAAGAACGCTCTCGCCGAGACTGACGGTGACTTCGACAAGGCCGTCGAGATCCTTCGCATCAAGGGTGCGAAGGATGTTGGCAAGCGTGCTGAGCGTGCTACCGCTGAAGGACTCGTCGCGGCCCAGGGCGGCGTGATGATCGAGCTCAACAGCGAGACGGACTTCGTGGCGAAGAACGCAGATTTCCAGGCACTCGCCGACGAGATCGCTGCTGCCGCTGCAGCTACACAGCCCGCAGACCTCGAAGGTCTCAAGGCTCTCGACCTAAATGGCCGCACGGTTGACGCTGCGGTTCAGGAACTCGCCGCCCGGATCGGTGAGAAGCTCGAACTGCGCCGCGTCGTGGCGTTCGACGGCCAGGTTGCTACCTACCTGCACAAGCGAAGCGGAGACCTGCCTCCCGGTGTCGGCGTGCTTGTCGAATACACCGGCGAGGGTGAAGCCGCTGCCAATGCCGCACGCGAGGCGGCAATGCAGGTTGCTGCGCTAAAGGCACGATATGTCACGCGTGACGATGTCCCCGCTGACGTCGTCGAAAACGAGCGGCGCATCGCTGAGCAGACCGCGCGTGAAGAAGGTAAGCCTGAGCAGGCGCTCCCCAAGATCACCGAGGGTCGCGTTAACGGCTTCTTCAAGGACACGGTGCTCGTCGAGCAGGCGTACGTGAAAGACAACAAGAAGACAATCAAGTCGCTCCTCGAGGAGGCCGGTGCCACGATCACGCGCTTCGCGCGGTTCGAAGTCGGCCAGTCCTGACCGGAGTGCCTCTTCCGTCTACGAATGAACGATGAGGCAAAATAATGCGGGGTTGTTTGATGGCGAAGCACCATCAGACAGCCCCGCATTTGCCTGTATAGCGCAATAGTGAACGTGGCGACGAGCAAGGAGAGAAATGGCGGAAGACACACCCTCGGATCGGCGCAAATACAAGCGGGTCTTGCTCAAGCTCGGTGGCGAGATGTTTGGTGGCGGCAAGATCGGTGTCGACCCGGATGTCGTCCACATGGTCGCAGAACAGGTCGGTGAGGTCGTTCGCGGCGGTGTCGAGGTTGCCATCGTTATCGGTGGCGGCAACTTCTTTCGCGGTGCTGAACTGCAGCAGCGAGGTCTCGACCGATCGCGTGCCGACTACATGGGCATGCTCGGCACTGTGATGAACTGCCTCGCGCTGCAGGATTTCCTCCAGCAGGTGGGTGTTGACACACGCGTGCAGACGGCTATCACGATGGGCCAGGTGGCAGAGCCGTACATCCCGCTGCGCGCGATCCGGCACCTCGAAAAGGGACGCGTAGTCATCTTTGGCGCCGGCATGGGAATGCCGTACTTCTCTACGGACACGACAGCCGCTCAGCGGGCTCTCGAGATCGGCGCTGAGGTGGTCCTGATGGCGAAAGCGGTTGACGGTGTGTACACAGCGGACCCCAAGCTCGACCCCACTGCCACCATGTTCGACGAGCTGACTCATCGGGAGGCCCTGGAACAGGGCCTCAAAGTCGCTGACGCTACTGCATTCAGTTTGTGCATGGACAACAACATGCCGATCATCGTGTTCAATCTCCTCAAGCACGGCAATATCGCTCGTGCCGTATCGGGTGAGCACGTCGGTACGCTCGTCAGGCCCTAGCAGGCCGCGCCATGATCACGCCGGGTAGGTTAGTAGTTCCGGCGTGATGAGATAGTGGATAGACGCAAAGGACCAGGAGAAGGTGCCGTGATTGATGAAGCGCTCTTCGACGCCGAAGAGAAGATGGAAAAAGCCGTATCGGTAGCGAAGGACGAACTCGGTTCCATTCGCACCGGCCGGGCAAACCCCGGAATGTTCTCGCGCATCGCAATCGAATACTACGGTTCGATGACTCCGATCACGCAGCTCGCAAGTATCAATGTGCCCGAAGCGAGGCTTGTGGTGATCAAGCCATATGAAGCATCACAACTTCCTGCCATCGAAACCGCGATCCGTAATTCGGATCTCGGCGTGAACCCCAACAATGATGGAACTCTGATCCGTATCGCAGTTCCTCAATTGACTGAGGAACGCCGCCGCGAGCTGGCCAAGCAGGCTCGCTCAAAAGGGGAAGACGCGAAAGTCGCGGTGCGCAATGTGCGTCGCAAGGCGATGGACGAACTCTCCCGAATCCAGAAGGACGGTGAAGCGGGCGAGGACGAGGTTGGGCGCGCGGAAAAGGAGATCGACAAGCTCACCGCGAAGTACACGGCACAAGTGGACGAACTGGTGAAACACAAAGAAACGGAACTCATGGAGGTCTAGCCTCATTCGCGAGTAAAGTCCGTTAACAAATGTGTGCTTGAGGGGAGTAACTGTGGCTGAGGACCGGGAACCTAGTCAATCGATGACAGGCTCAGGCCAACCCGGAAATACAGCCCCGGATCAGCCGAAGACTTCCCGCGCTGGCCGCAATCTGCCCGCGGCGATTGGTGTCGGCGTCGGCCTTGGCGCGCTGATTATTGCGATCCTCATCATCGACGCGCGTGGTTGGGTGTTTCTCGTTGCGGCCGCACTTACGCTCGCAATTTGGGAGCTTTACAAGAGGCTTCGTCAAGAAGGCTACTGGCTGCCGCTCATCCCGCTCATAATCGGTGCGCCGCTGACGACGCTGTCGGCGCTGCCCTTTGGTGTACGCGGCGTACTTACCGGCTACGCCGTCACGGCTGTGGTTTCGATGGTGTGGCGCCTCCTTCATAACGGTCTCGGCGGTAAGCCGGAAAACTTTGTTCGCGACATCGCGATCACCATCTTCATAGCCACCTGGGTCATACTGTTCGGCGGCATCGGTGCCTTGCTCGTACTCACTGATCAGGGTGCCGGTCCGCTCTGGGTGCTCATGATCACGGTCGTGTGTTCAGACATCGGTGGATACACCGCTGGCGTCCTTTTCGGGAAGCACCCGATGGTGCCGCAGATCAGCCCGAAGAAGTCGTGGGAAGGCCTGGCGGGCTCGATGCTCGCCGGCATCGTCGGCTGTGTCATCACCGTGTGGATTACACTAGACGCGTCACCAGTCCTCGGTATTTTCATTGGTGCCGCGCTCGTGATCTCGGGAACGCTTGGTGATCTCATTGAATCCCAGTTCAAGCGTGACCTCAGCCTGAAGGACATGGGTACGCTGCTTCCCGGGCACGGTGGCCTGATGGACCGGCTGGACTCGCTGCTGATATCTGCGGTCGTGATGTGGAGCATCATCGCGTTGTTCGGGTATCAGGTGACGGTCTGACAATTGGGCTGGTGGCGCGGTAGGCCTGGTAATCGGGCGCGTGGCGGTCCGGTCATCGCCAGCCCGAACATCTGGAATTGGCCTGACGTCTACGAGATCGAGAATCATGCGCAGGATGCGCACGACGCTGTCTGGCGCGTGATCGAAGGTGTTGCGCCCTGGTCTGGCAGCGACGTTGTGGATGTCGGCTGCGGGGCAGGGTTCCATTTACCGAAGTTCGCCCACGAAGCCCGGTCGGTAATTGGGGTGGAGCCGCACGAACCGCTAGCTGAGCGAGCGCGTGCGCGAGTGACCTCCCTCGACAATGTGATGGTGATGAAAGGTAGCGCCGGCCACTTGCCTTTGGAGGCAGCTTCCGCGGACATCGTCCACGCCCGCACCGCGTACTTCTTCGGTCCTGGCTGCGAGCCTGGGATCCGCGAATCGCTCCGGGTGCTGCGTCCGGGGGGCACACTCGTCATCGTGGATCTCGATGCGACTGCGCACCCTTACGGCGCGTGGATGCGCGCCGACCTGCCGAAATATCGGCCCGACGTGGTTGAGGAGTTCTTCCGCAAACAAGGCTTCGCATTACAGCGGGCTGACACCGAGTGGGTGTTCGAGCGGCGCGAAGATCTTGACGCGGTTCTCGGGATTGAATTCAGTCCGCGCATCGCGGCCCGGGCACGCGGGGAAACCTCCGGATTGAGCATCACTGTGCGCTATCGGATTCACTCGCTGCGCCGCGAAATAGCTGCACTGTGACCCGGCCCCGTGCCAGCTTGCGCAGTTTGTCTACTGCAGGCCTTTGCGTGCGGCTCGGCGCAGTTGCAGAATGCGCACACCCCCGATACAGGCAGCGATCAGGATGCCGAGGATTGCTGCCGCGAGCAGTGCGACACCGAGCGGGATATTCCATTCCCAGAACAACACCAGAATCCGTGTTGTGTCCTGGTTCTGGATGATGAAAATGAGCAGCAGAACGAGGAGCAGCGCCCCGGCAATCAGCGCTGTCCACCACCCTCCAGCGCGGGTATGCGGCAAGCTTGTCGCGGTGGCTTTGCCTTTTCCCGCCGGAGCAGGCGTACTGGAAACAGGGACCTGGGTGGCGCCTGCGGGCTCAAGTGAGCCCTCGGAAGCCGCGTCGTAGTCACCTGTGACTGGTAGGTCGGCTTCCGCCTTCTTCTCCGGCTCGTCCGCTTTCGATGCCATGAAACGATCATGACGCATTCCGCCCGTATGCGCACGGATTCTTGAATGTGGAGTATCCGTGGGAGACTGGTTGCACCATGACTGTCGATCTCCCTCTTGTTTTCACCGCGCCGAAACGCGGGATGCCGCCGCGGCACTTCGCTGATCTCACGCGTGAGGAGCGTCGCGAAGCCGTTGTCGAACTGGGCATTAAGCCGTTTCGAGCCGACCAGATTGCGCGCCACTACTACGGCAGGCTCGAAGCGGATGCCGCAGCAATGACGGACCTCCCCGCAGGTATTCGCGCGCAGGTGGCGGGGGCGCTGTTTCCTGCGCTACTCACTCCCGTCCGGCATCTTGCGTGTGACGCGGGGGAGACGAGAAAGACGCTGTGGAAGGCCCACGACGGGACTCTGCTCGAAAGCGTGCTGATGCGTTATGCCGATCGCGCCACGGTGTGCATTTCGAGCCAGGCTGGCTGCGGTATGGCATGCCCGTTTTGCGCGACCGGTCAGGCTGGTTTGACGCGGAATCTGTCGACCGCAGAAATCGTCGACCAGGTGCGGGCTGCCGCGGCCGCGATGCGTGACGGGGAAGTAGGCGGTGAACCTGGCCGCCTCTCCAACGTTGTATTCATGGGGATGGGGGAGCCGCTCGCGAACTATAAACGCGTCGTTGCTGCTGTGCGAAGGATCACTGATCCAGCCCCGGACGGGCTTGGGCTCTCGCAGCGCAGCGTCACGGTTTCAACCGTGGGCCTCGCGCCAGCCATCCGCAAGCTTGCCGACGAGAAACTGAACGTCACACTCGCAGTGTCGCTGCACACGCCGGACGATGAGCTGCGTGACACGCTAGTTCCGGTCAACAACCGCTGGCCTGTCGCGGAGGTTCTTCAAGCTGCCCGATATTACGCTGACACGTCTGGCCGCAGGGTGTCGATCGAGTACGCGCTGATTCGCGACATCAATGATCAGGGCTGGCGTGCGGATATGCTCGGAAAAAAGCTGCGCAAGGCCCTCGGCCACCTCGTTCACGTCAACGTGATCCCGCTTAATCCCACCCCGGGCAGCAAGTGGGACGCGAGTCCGAAGGCGGTCGAGGCAGAGTTTGTGCGCCGCGTCCAGGAACAAGGAGTGCCGTGCACAGTGCGGGATACCCGCGGCCAGGAGATCGCGGCTGCCTGTGGGCAGCTCGCGGCGGAGAACTAGCAGGTACGTTACGCCGGCGCGGCGAGCCTTGCTCGGCCACGCCGGTAAACGAACGTCAGATCCGGCGTTTACGCTCTTTACGAGTGTCGATGTTGTATCTGACGAGAAGGAAGACCAAGGTCAGTCCGATGCCCAGAATCCAGAGGTTCTCGACATTGCCCTCGTGGTTACCGATCAGATAGGCGAACACCAGGACCGTGAAAAACCAGCCTGCTGCCTGGAAAACAGCGGGGGCCTCACCATGCCAGCCCCATCCCACTGAAGGCTCGTCAGCAGGGTCGACCTTCGAGCGCGCGATAGCACGGTGCAAACCTGGATCCACATTCGTGTCGGCCACTGTGATCCCTCCTGATCAGTTCAAATATGCCTCTGCGCAGGCTGCTGGTGAACCAGATTCCCGCGCCACACGCAGTTCACTGCGCTCATCCTGTCATACTGACCGCCACCGGGCGCACTTGGGTTCGTGTTGAGTGTCGGACGGCCCGTTTGTGTCCGGCGCGCGGTTGTCTGCACCACCCTTGCGTGATGCCGGCCGGGACATCAGTGACAATGTCCCGGTGACGACCACTCCGCAGCGCGTTCTCATACTCGGCAGCACAGGTTCAATCGGGACCCAGGCGCTCGAGGTCATCCGCGCGAACCCAGACAAATTTACCGTTGCTGGGCTCGCAGCCGGCGGAGCGAACGTCAGCCTGCTGGAAGCGCAGATCGCGCAGACGGGCCTATCCGCCGACGCCATCGCGGTCGCTGATCCCAGCGGTGCCGCCCGGTTAAACATGCCCGGTGTCCGAAGCGGCGGGGATGCAGCTAGCGCACTAGTCGAATCGTGCGAAGCTGACGTTGTTCTCAATGCGCTCGTTGGATCGCTCGGCTTGCAGCCGACGCTGGCTGCCTTGAAGACCGGTGCACGGCTGGCGCTGGCCAACAAAGAGTCCCTTGTTGCAGGCGGGCCCCTCGTCACCGCAGCGGCGCAGCCAGGACAGATCGTCCCTGTTGACTCAGAGCACTCAGCGCTCGCGCAATGCTTGCGTTCAGGGCGGGCGAGCGAGGTAGCGCGGCTCGTCCTCACTGCGTCCGGCGGGCCCTTTCGCGGCTGGAAATCAGGCGATCTCGAAGCGGTGACACCCGAGCAGGCGGGTGCTCATCCCACCTGGTCAATGGGACCGATGAACACACTTAACTCCGCGACGCTCGTCAACAAGGGACTTGAACTGATCGAGACACATCTGCTCTTCGGTGTCCCGTACGATCAGATCGACGTGGTGGTGCATCCGCAGTCGATCGTCCATTCGATGGTGACCTTCACCGATGGATCCACGATCGCGCAGGCCAGTCCGCCGGATATGCGACTGCCAATTGCGCTAGCCCTTGACTGGCCCGATCGGGTCGCGGGGGCCGCGCAAGCACTCGACTTCACCCAAGCGATGCGCTGGGACTTCGAACCGCTTGACGACGAAGTGTTTCCCGCAGTCCAGCTAGCCCGTGCCGCCGGCACGGGCGGCGGGTGTCTGCCCGCCGCGTACAACGCAGCGAATGAGGAGGCGGCAGCCGCCTTTCTGCGGCGAGCCATACCTTTCCCTAGCATCGTCCGTATTGTGGAAGCGGTTCTTTCCAGCGCGGACGAATGGTCAGCCGTGCCGGGTACCGTGGACGACGTACTCGCCGCTGAGGGCTGGGCGCGTGCGCGTGCCCGTGAGCTTGTCAAACAGGAGGACGCACCCCGCTCATGATGTTCACCGTTGGTGTGATCCTCTTCGCGCTCGGCATCGGGATCTCTATCGCAATTCACGAATACGGCCACCTCGCGATGGCGAAGGCGTTCGGGATGAAAGTCCGCCGCTATTACATCGGCTTCGGGCCGCGGATCTTCTCCTTCAAACGGGGCGAGACCGAGTACGGGCTCAAAGCGATCCCCGCAGGTGGCTTTTGCGACATTGCCGGCATGACGGCCCTTGATGAACTTGAACCGGACGAGCACGACCGTGCCATGTACAAGCAGGCAACGTGGAAGCGC
The DNA here is from genome assembly GCF_026041215.1 of Hoyosella sp. YIM 151337. GTDB lineage: Bacteria > Actinomycetota > Actinomycetes > Mycobacteriales > Mycobacteriaceae > Hoyosella. Next base: position 130,853 of record NZ_JAPEIQ010000022.1, on the reverse strand, counting down.
CTGCTTGTGATGCTTGGTGGGCCGATCAGCCATGCGATCATCGCCCTTGCCCTCGTATTCGTGCTCGCTGTCGGGTGGGGGTTGCCGCGGCTTGCCGCAGACGCGGTTGTGGGGCAAACGACCTGTGTTCCGGCTACCCAGGCGCCCGTCGAGCGCGGTGCAGATGGTCTGCTCACCGGTGGCGAACTTGCTGAATGTTCTGGAGTTGGCCCGGCAGAGGCGGCTGGTGTCCGGGCGGGTGACGTCATCGTTGCCGTCAACGGCGTGGAGACGGAAACGTTCAGCGACGTTGTCCAGGAAGTTCAGCCCGCGACGACCAGCGTCGCGCTTACGCTCGACCGGGCTGGTGAGCGGATTGAAATCACTGTTCCTGTGGAACGCGTTCAGCGGTACGTGGTGCAGTCGCCGGTTGACGATCCGCGAGAAGCGACGGTCGGTGCGATCGGTGTGACGAGCGCCCCGAACGTCACCGAGTACGGGGTTCTTGCTGCAGTTCCAGCCACGTTCGGGTTTATGGGCGATCTGACGGTCCAAACCTGGGAAGCGCTGCTGCGGTTCCCGGAGCGCCTCCCTGCGGTCGCACGTTCGATCGTCGGTGAAGACCGCGACCCGGACACCCCAATCAGCGTGGTGGGGGCCAGCCGGCTCGGTGGTGAGGTCGCCGACATGGGCCTGTGGGAGGTGTTTATTCTCCTGCTTGCGGTCCTCAATCTGTTCGTCGGACTGTTCAATCTGTTGCCACTGCTTCCGCTAGACGGCGGCCACATGGCTGTGACGATTTATGAGGCGATCCGTAACCGTCTGCGCCGTTTGATGGGGAAGCCGAACGGCCCGCCGGTGGATTACACCAAGTTGATGCCCGTCACGTTCGTTGTGATGGTCATTGGCGCCGGGATTATGCTGTTGACTATCACCGCTGACATCGTCAATCCGATTACGTTCCGGTGAGCAGGCGCTCGCCCACGGCGCGTTGACAGCGCATCGTGTGAGTCCGCAACAAGGAAGGTTTCCGTGACTGGCCCAAGCTCCGCCGAGCAGACAACCCCCACTGTCCCGTCAACTGGATCCGTGGGCCTGGGGATGCCGGCAGGTCCAGCGCCGACCCTCGCGCCGCGCCGCAAAACGCGTCAGCTGATGGTCGGCGATGTTGGCGTCGGAAGTGACTATCCGGTGTCCGTCCAGTCGATGACCACAACGAAGACGCACGACGTCAACGCGACCCTGCAGCAGATCGCTGAACTCACAGCTTCCGGTTGCGACATTGTGCGCGTCGCGTGCCCTAGACAGGAAGACGCCGACGCGCTCGCCACGATCGCTAAGAAGAGCCAGATTCCCGTGATCGCGGACATCCATTTCCAGCCGCGTTACATCTTCGCTGCGATCGAGGCTGGCTGTGCTGCGGTGCGCGTGAACCCGGGCAACATCAAAGAATTCGACGGCAGAGTGCAAGAGGTCGCGAAGGCGGCGGCAGACGCGAACACGCCGATCCGCATTGGGGTTAACGCCGGTTCGCTCGACCCCAGGTTGCTCGCCAAATATGGCAAGCCCACCGCCGAGGCGCTCGTCGAGTCAGCGCTGTGGGAAGCCAGTCTCTTCGAGGAACACGGGTTCGGTGACTTCAAGATATCTGTTAAGCACAACGATCCCGTGGTGATGGTCCGAGCCTACGAGATGCTCGCAGAGCAGTGCGACTATCCGCTGCATCTGGGTGTGACCGAGGCAGGCCCGGCGTTTCAGGGCACAATCAAATCAGCCGTCGCGTTTGGTGCGCTGCTGGCGAAGGGAATCGGTGACACAATTCGTGTCTCGCTCTCCGCGCCGCCCGCGGAGGAAGTGAAGGTCGGCCACCAGATACTTCAGTCGCTTAACCTGAGGCCGCGCAAACTTGAGATCGTGTCGTGCCCGTCGTGCGGCCGCGCCCAGGTGGATGTTTACACGCTGGCGAACGAGGTGACCGCAGGTCTCGAAGGCATGGAGGTGCCGTTGCGCGTCGCTGTGATGGGCTGCGTCGTCAATGGCCCAGGTGAGGCGCGCGAGGCAGACCTCGGTGTCGCGTCCGGCAACGGTAAGGGGCAGATTTTCGTGAAGGGCAAGGTCATCAAGACAGTGCCCGAAGCGAAGATTGTGGAAACGCTGATCGAGGAAGCCATGCGCATCGCAGACGAGATGGAGTCGGACGGGGAGGGCGCCGGCGCCCCGGTCGTCACTGTCAGCTGAGGCCGCCTCAGGTTGCTGCGGGTCGGTTTCGCGCCGAATGCAGTATTTCTTCACGGGTTCAGCCGTGAAGAAATTACGTACGGGTTGAGACGTGCAATACGGAGGGCTACCGCTTCTCGGGCGGCGCGTGGCAATCTGGTGTAGTGCTGAAGTTGCTGGGTGCGAGGTCGCTGGGGCTGCGGGATACCCCAGCGGTACTGCGCGCTCTGGACACGGATCCAGTGGCTGCATGCATGGTCGTTTCACGCGTCGAGGAATTCGGTGTGGACCCGCGATTTCTGCGGGGCGAGTTGTGGAGCCGCGGTAAGCCAGCGGAGTCACTGTGTTTTTCCGGGGTCAATCTCATCCCGCTGCGGGGTGGGGACGACGATTTGCGTTCCTTTGCTGACCGGGCGTGTCGCAGCCCACGACTGTGCTCGTCGCTGGTGGGGCGGGCGGAGCTGGTGCTGCCGTTGTGGGACTTGCTGGCGGCTGACTGGGGGCCGCCCCGGGAAGTGCGTGCGGAGCAGCCCATGCTCGTTTTGCGGGGTCCATCGGCGTGCAAACCGGATCCGCTGACGCGTCGCGTGCGGATCGATGAGTTCGAGATGTACGTGGACGCTGCAGTCAAGATGTTCATCGAAGAGGTTGGCGTCGATCCGTGTGCGCACGACGGTGGGCGTTCGTACCGGTACCGGGTGCGCAGTCTTATCGAATCGGGGCGCGCGTGGGCGCGGTTCGAGGATGGAAAGGTTGCGTTCAAAGCTGAGGTCGGCTCGATGTCGAGCCGGGTTGGGCAAATCCACGGAGTTTGGGTGGCTCCTGAGTTTCGGGGCTGCGGCATCGGTGCCGGCGGGACGGCGACGATCGCTGAGTCAATTTCCCGGGCAGGCCGGCTGCCAAGCCTGTACGTCAACAGCTACAACGTTGCAGCGCGCACCATGTACGACAAGGTCGGTTTCAGCCAGGTGGCGACATTCGCGACCGTCCTTGTGGACTGAGGCGTTTTAGCGCTGCGCCTTTCCGCCCATTACTCTCGTATTCATGCCTACGCGTTCGTTGTTGAGTCCCGGTGTCGTGTCGCCTGCGCGCAGTGTTCCTGCATCGATAGAGCATCCCGAATACGCATGGAAGAAGACGGCGAAAGAGGGCAGCGAGCCGTGGGTGCAGACGCCGGAAACCATCGAGGCGATGCGCGTCGCGGGCGGCATCGCCGCGCGGGCCATTCAGGAGGCGGGTAAGGCTGTCGAACCGGGGGTCACAACGGATCACCTCGACGCCATTGTCCATGAGTATCTGCTGGATCACGGCGCTTATCCGTCGACGCTCGGCTACAAGGGCTTCCCAAAGTCGTGCTGCACATCGCTCAACGAAGTGATTTGTCATGGAATTCCGGATTCAACGGTGATCGAGGACGGTGACATCGTCAAGATCGACGTCACCGCCTATATCGGTGGCGTGCACGGTGACACGTGTGTCACGTTCGGTGCTGGCAACGTGTCCGAAGAGCACCAGCTGCTGGTCGAACGCACTAAGGCCGCACTCGACCGCGCAATCAAGGCTGTGCGGCCGGGCAGGCAACTCAACGTGATCGGCCGTGTGATCGAGTCCTACGCCAACCGCTTCGGATACGGCACGGTCCGGGCTTTCACTGGTCACGGCGTGGGTCCGACCTTTCACAACGGGCTGGTCATTCTGCACTATGACGATCCGGATGTTGACACGGTGATCGAGCCCGGCATGACGTTCACGATCGAACCGATGATCAACCTCGGCGGCATCGACTACGAGATTTGGGACGATGGCTGGACGGTAGTGACCAAGGATCGCAGCTGGTCGGCCCAGTTCGAGCACTCCCTCGTTGTCACGGAGACGGGTGCTGAAGTCCTCACCCTGCCCTGACCCGGTACAGGACCGGGGATGAAGGGGGCGTTGCTCGTCGCGGGCACCACATCGGATGCTGGCAAGAGCTTCGTTGTGGCCGGCCTGTGCCGGCTGCTGGCGCGGCAAGGCGTGCGTGTTGCGCCGTTCAAGGCGCAGAACATGTCGAACAACTCGGCGGTCACACTCGACGGCGGTGAGATTGGCCGTGCGCAAGCACTGCAGGCTGAGGCGTGCGGTCTGGCGCCGAGTGTGCGCTTCAACCCGATTCTCTTGAAACCGGGCAGCGACCGCACTTCACAACTTGTTGTGCGCGGCAAGGTTCAGGGCTCACTGCACGCGGGTGATTACCAGACGAATCGGACCGCACTGCGTGACGTAGCTCTGAGCACGCTCAATGAACTCCGCGACGAGTTCGACGTCGTGCTGTGCGAGGGTGCGGGGTCACCGGCTGAAATCAATTTGCGTTCCTCTGACGTCGCTAACCTGGGTCTCGCGTCCGCCGCCCGGCTGCCCGTGGTCGTAGTTGGCGACATCGATCGTGGTGGTGTGCTCGCACACCTTTTTGGCACGCTCGCGGTGCTTTCGCCGGAAGACCAAGGGCTCATCTGTGGTTTTCTCATCAATAAGTTCCGCGGCGACCCCGCCTTGCTCCAGCCGGGTCTCGATGAGATCAGCGCACGCACGGGCAGACCAGTACTGGGCACAATCCCGTACTTGGACAGCCTGTGGATTGACGCCGAAGATTCACTGTCGAGTGCGGTGGGCAGAGTGGTCGGAAAGCCGAAGGCGCCACGCGGTGCTCAGTGGCTCAGGGTGGCTGCGATCCGGTTGCCGCGCGTGTCGAATGCGACGGATGTTGAGGCGCTCGCCTGCGAGCCGGGCGTGATAGTGCGCTGGGTGGATGATCCCGGTTCGGTGCACGACGCCGATCTCGTGGTGCTGCCTGGCTCCAAGTCGACGGTGGCCGACCTTACGTGGTTGCGCCGGACGGGCCTGTCGGACGTGCTGCAGGCGCGCGCCCGGGCGGGCCGCCCGCTTCTAGCGGTGTGTGGCGGGTTTCAGATGCTCGGTAAGTCGATCACTGATGGTGTCGAATCGAAGCAGGGGTGCATCGATGGGCTCGGCGTTTTCGACCTCGACATCGCCTTCTCACCAGCGAAGACCCTGACGGTGCCAGCCGGGACGGGAACGGGGTTCGCTGATGCGATTCCGGTCGGGGGCTACGAGATTCACCATGGGCAGGTTGTCCGCAGCGCGGAGGAGCCACTGCTGTTGTCCGGAGGCCGCCCAGAGGGTGCTTACAAGGCAGGTCTATACGGTACGCACTGGCACGGTTTGCTCGAAAACGACGGGTACCGCCGCGCGTTTCTGGCTGAGGTCGCGCAGTGTGCAGGAGCAAGAGGGTTCGCTGTCGCCGATGATGTCAGCGTCGCGGCTGAGCGCACCGCACAGCTCGACCTGATAGCGGACGCGCTTGAGCACCACCTTGACGTGGACCGCGTGTCCGGGTTGCTCGAAGGTGGCGTCCCGAATGCGCAGCCGCGCCTCGAGTCACACTTGCGCGGCTGAATCCTCGGCGAGTTCGAAAGCACGCGCGGCGGCAGATTCCGCCTCCGATCGGTCCTGCGCAACCAGGCCGATCCGGGTTCGCCGATCAAGGAGGTCGCTCACGTCTAGGGCGCCCTCATGCGTCACCCCGAAGACGAGTTCAGCCATGGTGACGGGCACACTTGTGCTGATGGGCTGCAGAAGTTCCGGGTTGCGGGCTAAGAGCGGTGCTTCCCGCCCGTAACGGCGGACGAGCCGCCGCGGTGCGGTGGATTGAGCGAGCGCATGCCGGGTCGCCGCGCCCACGATGGGCAAATGATGGGTTTCGCAGGGCCCGGCGCTCAGGCTGCCGTGTGCAGCTGCGGCATCGACGGCATCTTCGGCCATCTGCCGGTATGTGGTGAGTTTCCCGCCCACGACGGTGATGATGCCCGCCCGGGAGACAAGGATTGCGTGCCTGCGCGAAAGGTCGGCGGTGCGGCCGCCAGAGGCAAGCAGAGGCCGCAGCCCGGCGAACGCGCCGACGACATCCGCGCGGTCGGGCCGTGCCGCGAACGCGGGGCCGATCACATCAAGAAGGAAATCGATGTCCGCAGCTGGCGCCTCAGGAACGTCCGGCACGGCGCCGTCAGCTGGTTCATCAGTAAGCCCCACGTACACGAGTCCATCCGGCTGTGGCAGGGCGAAGACGAAGCGATTGGTTTCGCCCGGTACGGGCATAGTGATCGCGGCGGTGGGATAACCGAGTGTTTCGCCGCGCAGCACGATGTGGGTTCCGCGGGACGGACGGAGCGAGACGTCCGGGTCGATGGTGCTCGCCCACACGCCGGTCGCGTTGATGACGGTGCGCGCCTTGATGCTGTGCCGCGTGCCTGTGAGTTCGTCACGAACCTCGGCGCCGTCGCCGCTCGCGTTCAGGACACGCGTGCGGGTGAGGATGCGTGCACCCAGTGCTGCCGCAGTGCGGGCCAGCCCCACGACGAGCCGCGCGTCATCCTCAAGCTGGCCATCCCAGGACAGCAGGCCGCCACGCAGGCCGGTTCGCTCGATTCCGGGTGCGAATGCGGCGGTTTGAGCAGGGGAGAGCCGCCGGGGTGGGGGAAGCACGGCCGATGGCGTTCGCGCGGCGCGGCGCAGGACGTCGCCCGCCATGAAGCCGGTTCCGGCAAGAGTGCCCTGTGACCGCGCCACTGTTGGCAGCAAGGGCAGCAGCATGGGTAGCGGCCGCACCAGATGAGGAGCAGTGCGCGTCATGAGAATGCCACGCTCGAGCGCACTTTCGTACGCGACACCGACTTGGCCTTTCGCGAGGTAGCGCAAGCCGCCGTGGATGAGCTTGGAACTCCACCGCGACGTGCCCCACGCGAAATCGAACGCGTCGACTGCTACGACATTCAGGCCTCGCGCTGCTGCGTCGAGAGCGGCGCCTGCCCCGGTCACGCCGAGGCCGATAATGAGAACATCGCAGACGCGGCCGTCGGTGGCCTCTGCGAGTTCCCTTTCTCTCCGGTGCGCGGACAGAGCGCTGTCGAGGATAGTCATGGCGTGAGGTACCTCTCGATGAGTTCTTGGTACTGGGCGCAAAGCTCGTGCGGTGCGAGTGAGTCGGTCATTGTTGTGCCGGAGAAAACGTATCCCTGCATCGCTGTGAGGATTGTGCGAGCGATGACGCGTGGATCGCCGGGGCGAATGCCGCCAGCTTCCTGACCGGTCTTTAGCGCGAGCTCTAGTACGGCCAGCAGTGAATTCTGGGCGCGGCCGCGCCGGCGCAGGATGTAGGGGAGCAGCAGTTCGGGATCGACTTCAACGACCTTCTGGAAGAGAAGGTTGTCGCGCACCGCGGCGGCTACGTCGAGGACCGCGGTGCTGACGGTGCCTGGTGTGATCACGGCTGGATCGCTCGGCGCGAGTGCGTGCATCCCGGCGAGTGACGACCATTCGCGGGCCATGACGTCGCTCATCAGCTTCGTCATGTCTTGCCATTTGCGGTAGATAGACATCCTCGAAATGCCCGCGCGTCGCGCGACGTCGGTGAGGGTGGTGCGGCGCCACCCGACCGCGATGACGCAGTCTCGCGCTGCATCAAGGACGGCATCTTCATCAATTGTCTTGTGACGTTCAGGCGCCATATGTAACACTGTAACACATGGCTGAACAAATGCACTGGGCCCGGTGGGGCAATCCAGACCACCGCGCCGACCTTCCCGAGTCCGCCTGGAAGCTGCTTGAATTCGCGTTTGGGCCACGGCAAGACACACCCGGCGTAGCACTCAGCGAAGTGCGGGTCGCCGCGCCCGCGCTGAATCTTGCGGTGCTCGATGCGTTCCGCGGAGTGCTTGGTCCGGACGGCGTCAGCGTGGACCGTGATGCGCGCATCCAGCACACCCGCGGCAAGTCCACGCCTGACCTGCTTCGAATCCGCAGCGGGGACGTGTCTGACGCGCCGGACGCGGTTCTGCGCCCGCGGAGTCACAGTGACGTTGTAAAGCTCCTCGAACTGTGCTCCGAACATCGCGTCGCAGTGGTGCCGTACGGCGGCGGGACGTCGGTCGTGGGCGGCCTCGCGGCACGGAGGGACGGCTATGCGGGGGTCGTCGCGCTCGATATGGCAGGTCTTAACGCTCTCGCCGACCTCGACACGGTCTCCGGCGTGGCGACGCTCGGTGCTGGACTCTTGGGTCCGCAGGCAGAAGCCCTGCTCGCTGAGCACGGCTACACGCTCGGGCATTTCCCGCAATCCTTCGAGTACGCCAGCATCGGCGGTTTCGCCGCGACTCGCTCGAGCGGTCAGGCGTCATCCGGGTATGGGCGTTTCGACGCGATGGTTGTCGGGCTCACGGTGGCAACACCCGTCGGCACCCTCACCCTCGGTTCGTCGCCGTCGAGCGCGGCGGGCCCGGACTTGCGCGAGCTCGTTCTTGGGTCTGAGGGCGCTTTCGGTGTCATCACTGAAGTTGCGCTCCGGGTGCGGCCGCTGCCGGAGGAACGAATTTATGAAACGTGGCGGTTCCCCACGTTCACTGCGGGGCGTGATGCGATGCGGGCACTCGTTCAGGCAGGACTGCGCCCGACTGTCCTGCGGCTGTCCGACGAAGCGGAAACTGCGATCAACCTGGCTAAGCCGTCGGATGTCGGCGGCAGGTCAGGTGGTGGCTGCCTCATGGTCACCGGCTATGAGGGCGAGGTGGCGCAGAACAGCCGGACACGCACTGCCGTCACAGGCGCCCTGAGCGCCGCCGGAGGCGATTGTCTCGGGGCTGAGGACGGAGAGCAGTGGGCTGAAGGCCGGTTTCACGGTCCCTACCTGCGAGACATCCTTCTTGACCACGGTGTTCTCGTCGAGACGCTGGAGACGGCGACGTTCTGGTCAAACGTCGGCGAACTGTACTCGAGCGTGAAGCACGCCCTTGAGTCCGCACTCGCGGAGCAGGACACACCCGCGATCGTTCTCTGCCACATTTCCCATGTGTACGAGACGGGCGCGTCACTGTATTTCACAGTAGCTGCGCGACAGCTTGAGGATCCGATCGCGCAGTGGGATGCGGCAAAGAAAGCCGCCTCGGATGCGATGATCAGCTCGGGCGCGACGATCACGCATCACCATGCCGTGGGGCGCGACCACAAACCGTGGTTCGCTCAGGAAATCGGTCCGGTTGGGGTCGAGATTCTCCGTGCGGTCAAAGAACGCATAGACCCTAACGGCATCATGAACCCGGGAGTGCTGATCCCATGAGATCATTCCACCTGCTGGTGAACCCTGCTTCTGGCGGTGGAAGCGCGATCGAAGCCGTGAAGCCAGTGGCGCAGCGGCTTCGCGATGCTGGTGCGAACGTCACGATCACCTACAGCACGGGCAAACTTCGGTCGCAGGAAATGATCCCGGATTCAGTAGCCCGAGGCGAGATTATCGTCGCGGTCGGGGGTGACGGGATGGTCGGTTCGGTTGCGGGTGCGGTCGCGAACGCAGGCGGGACGCTTGGCATCGTGCCCACCGGGCGCGGCAACGACTTCGCGCGTCAACTGGGACTGTCAAAGGATGCCGACAGCGTCGCCAAAGTGCTTTTGGACGGTGTGCCGCGTCCAGTCGACGTGATCGAAGCGGCAGGCGTCACCGTCGTCGGCAGCGTGTATGCGGGTGTTGATTCGCTCGCTTCAGCGCTCGTTGACAAGGCGCACTGGCTCCCGAAGGCGTTGCAATACCCATACGCCGCTGTGCGGGCGCTTGCCGCTTTTCCGCCGCAGAACTACGTCGTGACGGTCGACGGCAATCGCCACCGCTTCACGGGCTGTACTGTCGTGGTCGCGAATTCGGGTTTCTACGGCAGCGGCATGCACGTGGCGCCTGAAGCCGATCCGGCTGATGGACTGCTCGACGTGGTGATGATCGCAGCGTCGTCGCGCTGGCGGCTGATCGCTGCGATGCCCACCGTGTACAAAGGCACACATCTGGCGCGTCCCGAGGTCATCTGGGTGCGGGGGAGGGAGGTGACCGTCGAGTGTGCCGGGGAAGTCGACGCGTACGGTGACGGCGACTGGCTCGCTCCGCTTCCCGTGACAGCGACCGTGCGCCCTGGCGCATTGCGTGTCGTTCAGTGAACAGCCTCGCTCATATCGGCCTCGCGCACCTTGGCGATGAGCTGCTCGAGCAGGGGCTCGGGCAATGCTCCTGGCTGCGAGTACAGAACGACACCGTCACGGACGGCCATCAGGGTCGGGATCGAGCGGATCTGGAATGAGCGGGCGAGTTCCTGCTCCGCCTCGGTGTCGACCTTGGCGAAGACGATGTCGGGATGCTTCGCGGAGACCCGCTCGAAAATCGGGCCAAACATTCGGCATGGTCCGCACCATGAGGCCCAGAAGTCGATGAGGACGATGCCTTGCTGGCTGGCTACGTCGCTGAAGTTCTTGCTTGTGAGGCTGACTGTTGCCATGGGTTGCTCCTTGCGGCTGATCGATGGAATATACCCCCCGGGGTAAATAATCCATCGATCAGCCGCATTATTCCCGCCCGGCGGTCAGACGGGGGAGCGGCGCGCCACCACGAACGCGGTGAGGCCCGCGCCGAGCGCGAGCAGCGCAGGCGCACCCAGGATGATCAGTTCGAGCGGGAGTTCGGTAATCGCGTCCCAGATGGCCGGCCACCAGCCCTGCCAGATGTTCACTACTGTGACTGAGCCGAGCACGATGAGCAGCGTGAGAATGACACTCCACACGCCTGTCGTGCCCCAGCGCTGATATACGGCACCGTAGAAAGCGCCGAGGACGCAGCCGGCGAATATCACTAGCGGCCACATCGCCCACTGCGCTACCGGTGCTGCAGGGATCTGGGTGGTCACCCGGAAGAATATGAAATCCACGCCCCAGCCTCCTGTCGCCTCCTCGATCAGCGCGAATACCCCTGCGGCCAGCGAAAGGCCGAACGCCAGCGCTGCCCCGTACAGCATGGTGCTCGCGAAAAAGGCGCGTCGCGTGAGGCCCAGACTGAGGGCAAAGGGCAGCGTCTGGGCGAAGGACTGCACGCCGAATACAAAAAGGAAAATGGCGAGCACGATGGGGGATGAGCTGTTCATCTGCTCACTAGTGCCGGAGATCGCAAGAATGATCGCGAACTGAACGGCGAAGATCGCGGCGAGAATGGCTGCGATCCAGGCCAGCATTTGTGGCAGCGTGGCGGTATGCAGCCGCATCGCGCTCAGAGTGTGCGTGGCGGCCGATGGCCGTGTCATCACCGATGTCATCACTAATTCCTCACGAGAGAACGGGTCGTTCGTACGACTGGCCGGGCCGCCACTCACGCGGCGCCCCTCGTTGTCGTGTGGACGACAAGCTGCTGCAGGGAGACTGGTTCGACAGTCAGGCCGCCGCGCTGCGCGTCAGCCTTGCGGAGTTCGCTATATGGCAGCTCTGCGGTCACACGAGCCTGACTGCCGAGCGTCTCGCGTGCGAGCACGGGTGCGGCCCCGACGAAGCTGTCGACTGTGGCGGCTTCACCCGTAATCACAGACGCGCGAGAGCGGAGACTATCGGCTGAATCGTCGAGCAAGATGCGGCCCTTATCGATCACGAGCACATGCTCGATGAGGTTGCTGACTTCGTCGATAAGGTGGGTCGACAGGACGATCGTGCGGGGATGTTCGCCATAGTCAGCGAGCAGCCGATCGTAGAACATCTGCCTGGCCACCGCGTCAAGGCCCAGGTACGGCTCGTCGAAAAAAGTGAGCGGAGCGCGGGATGCGAGGCCTACGATCACGCCGAGGGCGGACAGCATGCCGCGTGAGAGTTTCTTTACCTTGCGCTTGAGCGGGAGCTGAAAATCGGCGAGGAGTTCCTCGGCGAGATCGGCGTGCCAATGGGGGAGCAGGTGGCCTGCAGTCGACAAGACGTGCTTGACCAGGTAATCGTCGGGATACTTCTGACTTTCCCGGATGAAGCTCACCTGCGAGAGGACTTTCGCATTCTCGAGGGGCGGTTCCCCCAGAATGTTGATCGTGCCGCTCGTTGCGAACTCTTGGCCGGTCATTACGCGCATGAGCGTGGTCTTGCCGGCACCGTTGCGGCCCAGCAGCCCGTGAATCGTGTTGGGCTTGAGCTCGAAACTCACATCGTCGAGCGCGAGCACCGAGCCGAACTTCTTTGTGACGCCCTGGCAGCGCGCGGCAGCGACTGCGGTCATCGTTGTACCTCCTGCTGGTCGAGCATTCTTTTCAAGTCGGTCAGGGAAATGCCGAGTTTGTCTGCCTCGGCGACAAGGGGCTCGATGTACTGACGCGCGAATCGCTCCTGCCGCCGACGGCGCAGCTCCGCACGCGCCCCCGGCGCGACGAACATGCCAATTCCCCGTCTCTTGTAGAGCACTCCGTCAGAAACGAGCTGGTTGAGCCCTTTTGCCGCGGTTGCGGGGTTGATTCGATGAAACGCGGCGAGCTCGTTCGTCGAGGGTGCCTGTGCTTCCTCCTCGAGAGTGCCGTCAATGATCGAGTTCTCGATGATCTCGGCAATCTGGACGAAGAGCGGACGTCCGTCATCCATGCGCCCGCCTCATGCTGGAGAACTGGTTGACCGCTTCAGTGGTTCATTACTCATGTAACTAACCATAGAAGAGATGCGCCCATTCGGCAACCAAACTGGGGCTGTGTGCTGCGTCCTAGCGGCCAATCTTCGTGATATCGCACAACTGCGCAGGTAGAGCGAGGGCAAGTCGCGTAACGTTCACTGCATGGAACTCGTCTCGGTCTCAGTCGGAGATGCGGAGTATGAGGTGCGGTGCGATGGGGATCACCGAAGTGGTGCCGTGCTGATCATCGGATCGGCGGGGACAGCCGCGGAGGAGTATGGCGACCTCTGCGCGCGCCTGCACAACTCAGGCCTTCGCACCATCACTCTTCCGTACCGGCCAGGTATGGACTATAAAGCGGCGCTCGCCGCAGTCGACGCCGCGAAAGCTGCGTGGGTCCACGTAGCTGGCCACAAAGAGGGTGCGGAAGTCGCCTGGCAATTCGCTGCCCGTCACTTCAATCGGGTCTCAAGCCTCGTTGTGCTGGGCGGTGGCCATCCAGCGGCTGCAACCGCGCATGCACCGGCATCTGACACGGATTGCCCTGCCGTCGAGGTGGGGACGACGATTATCGCGACCGATGCCGCGGAACTCACCCAGGCCAAGGCAAGCGGCCCGTTCGTTCGCGGCGATCTCCGGATTGTTTCGGCAAACGCAAATGGTGGCAACGACGCATCTGCGATTGTTGCCACCGAGGTAGTTCTGCGTTCTAACCCGTGGTGAGGTGCAAGTTCTTCGCCGTCGGGGAGGTCTGAACGGACTTCGGGTCGGGAAATGTTCCAAGGACGCGGTCGGCAGTCCCGGATGTTGTCACCGTGAACCAGTAGTGCTCGTTTTTGAAATGATGGTTGCGGTGATTGCGCCAGATGGCCCGGTAGACGCGTGACCGCGGCCGGTAATTGCTGTGAATCAGGTAGTGCATCCACTCGTACACAAGTCCAATGATGCTCATGGTGAGCAGGAACGTCAGTGCGAGTCCCAAGCGAGGGAACGCTAGCAGCGAAAGCACTGCAAGTGCCGGTATGACCATGCTCAGCGTCTGCCATGGGATAAAAATCAGCGCAACGTTTTTCGGGTCCGCGTGATGTGCCCGATGGCTTCGGGCGAGCCGCGAATCAAGCGTCACGCCGCGGACGCTGCGGGGGCGCCAATGCAGTACGCAGACGTGGATCACCCATTCCACGAAGGGAAAAACCGCAAGCACCGCTACCGGGACCAGCGCGTCGCTGAGTCGCCAGTCGCCAGCGAGCAGTCGGGCCGCGGCCGTCACAACGATCATCGCCGCGAGCATCCACGGTGTGGGCTGCCGCCAGAAGGCACGCGCCGCGGCGGGGAGCGAAAGAAGTGAGCGTGCCGGTCCGTTAACCGCATCGAACGGCCGCTGCTGAGGTTTCTGTGCTTTCATCGAGCATCCTTGATCGAATTGAGTACGGCGGTAAGGGATGTGGTGCCAGCCATAAGAAGGCTCCGGGCCCGCTCACGGGCCTGCTCTGCGTCCGCGTTCGCAATTGCTTCGGCAAGATCGAGGTAGGCCTGGCTATTGCTGACCTCCGCCTCGAGTGCAGCGGCGAGGACTGTGATCATCGGCTCATACGCCCGGCGCAGGCTGTTGAAAATGAGCCGGAATGCGATGGAGTCGGCGGTATCGACCACCGCATCCCAGAAGTGCAGTGCGCGGTACTGCAGCTCCACCGCATCTGCCGAATCTGCCGCCAATGCATCGGCTGCGGCGCGTACCCGTGCAGCCTGTTGCCCGGTCGTGCGCGCCGCAGCGAGAGCTGCGACCTCGGTGCCCACGAGTTGCCGTGCCTCAACCACGCTGAGCGCCACGGATACCTGGGGCAATCCGGACTCGCCCGCACCAAGAAGGAGCTGCGGCAACAACTCTGGCCCCGCATGTGCGCGATAGTCACGAACAGACGTCGCATCACCCTGGCGAACTTCGACAAGCCCCGCCTGGGAGAGCTTCTGAATGGCCTCGCGGATTGCCGGGCGAGAGACCCCGAACGCCTCGGCAAGGCGCCGTTCGCTCGGCAGATCATCACCCGGCGCGAGCTCCCCACTCAAGACTCGCGCCGAGATTTGGTCAAACACCGCCGTTGACGCTGAAGTCCGGGAGATTGCCTCAAACATACGGTGAGCTTAGCCATCAGGTGGCTAGGGGTCAAGTGGTCAGACCAATGCTATTTAGATTCCCAGATCTGGACCAAATACGACTCATCGGTGACGTTCTCTGCCCAGCCGCGATTGGCTAAGCGGCCCTTGATGTGGATCCTGACGTGGTACGTACCAGGGCGGGGGCAAAGTGGCTGGGTGATGCCGGGTAGCAAATCTGCGGTTCCTGTCCAGAGGTAAAGCTCACCGGTCACAGAAGAAACATACGTATCAAAGACCTCGTCCCAGCCTTCACTGCAGGGAGCGGGTTCGCCGGTGAGGGTTTCTGCTCGAATCGAAACTAAACCGTTCTGGGCCCCGGTGCAGACAAAGATTATTTTCCCATCGGCAGCGGGCTCGATGCAGTCATCTGGGAGAATAGGAAACAATGGCGGACCGCTGGGTCTGTCCATTATCGTAAAACATCCCCAGGGGTCGCCGGAGTCTTCCTGAACAATACTCTCAGCCATAATCTCTCCACGGAATTAGTCTTCTGAACTGGTCTTACTTGCGCGACGGATCCGCACTCTTACATCTCGCCGAATGTGATCTCGCAGAATTCTGCATCGGCATCGATCGCGTCACCTGAGAAACGTGATCCCCTTCGAATAAAGAAAATCACGCCGAGCTCTGCAGTGTTACCCGCAGTGCGTTCCAGACAATGCCATGTGTGCCCGACGACGGTGGGGCGTCTCTCAGCAGCATCGTCGGACCTTGGTAATCCATGACACTCCATCCCCTCTCAGGCATGGGTGCTTCTATGCGGCGGTACAGCGTCGCGCGCTCGAGTACTAAGGCCCGGCCGACGGGCGTCGAGCGATAGTCCATCCACAAGTACCGATCCCACACCAGGCATCCCGTCAGGGTCGTTTCCCCGATCACATCGACGTATGGCGGGATCATCGTTTGGAATCCATCGGCGAGGTGTGCGATTCGTTCTTGCTGTCCAGCGATCGTTGTTTCCTCGACTCGAGCCCCGATCTCGCACACGATGTCTGCAGGCAGATCCATCATGGTGGGAGTCGCCCAGTACGTCGCTGGTTCGCACACGTCTCCCACACTGGGAACGTCCGGGAACGGCTCGAGATCCTCAAGCATCCACAGCGTCGTCACAGCACCGCCCTCGATTGCTATAGGCGCAGCCCTAGCAGCGCGTTCTCCACGACCTCAGCGATCGCGGGGTGAATCCACAGTTGCTTCCGCGCGATCTCGCGCGGCGGGGTACCAAAAACCATGCCCTGGATCAGTGGCTGAATCGCAGTTGTCGCGTGCGTACCAATGAGGTGCGCACCAACCAGGCGTCCAGTGGCGCGATCAGCGAGCACCTTGCAGAAACCCGGTGCATCCTCTGTCGCCCAGCCGAAAGCCGTGTCCTTGTAATGGAAAACTGATTCAACGACATCGATACCGGCCTCCGAGGCTTGCTCCGTGGTCAGGCCGACAGTTGCGATCTGCGGTCGCGTGAAAACGCCCGAGGGAATGAAGCGGTGTTCCGCCGACATGGGAGAGTCCGGATTGAGCACATTGTGGGACACGACGCGGGCCTCGTAGTTCGCGAGATGTTTCAACTGCAGTGACGCGCACACGTCACCCAGTGCCCAGACGCCGCGCACTGACGTCTGCTGATAGTCATCCACCACGATCCGGCCATCAAGATGGGTCGAGATACCTGCGTCGTCGAGACCAAGGTTGTCCGAGTTCGGCCGGCGGCCGAGTGCGACGAGGACGGCATCCGCCGCGACGGTGTCCCCGCTATCAAGCACGACATCCACCGCGTTACTGTCGTTTTCTGGCGGGCAGACGGCATGGACAGTGGTGTTCAGCCGCACGTCCCAGCTTTTCTGCGCCACCTCGGTAAACAGCTGGGAGATCGCGGAATCGTGATGACGCAGCAGGCGCTCACCCCGCGCGATCATCGTGACTGAACTGCCGAGCGCGGAGAAAATGTGTGCAAACTCGGCGGCGATGAATCCACCACCGACGATGACAAGCCGTTGCGGAAACCGCTCGGCCCGCATGATGGTGTCCGATGTGTAGATGTGATCACCAGCGAACACTTCCGGCACGACGGGCCGCGCGCCCGTGGCGATGACGATCTGATCCGCGGTGATCCGGTGACCGCTGTCCAGTTCGAGCGCCTTCGGTCCGGTGAATCGGGCGCGCTCCGAAAAAACCGTGACGTTGGAGTTGTCGCGGCGAAACTGCTCGGCAGCTTCGGAATTGCTGTCGATACGGGTGAAAACGCGCTTCACGATCGCGGGCCAGTCCGCTCCGCGCATCTCGGCCTCGATACCGAAGCGCGCGGCGTCCTGAATCGCGGCTGCAATGTCAGCCGTGTAAGTGAACATCTTTGTCGGCACGCACCCGACGTTGAGGCATGTCCCGCCAAACTTGCCGGACTCGATGATCGCGACCGACTTGCCGGAGAATTTGCGGTTCGCGATCATGTTTCCCGAGCCAGCGCCGATGATGGCGATATCGAAGTTGCTGCGATGGTGCTCCATGCCAACCTCCTATCTGGGGCCGCGGGGTTCTCGGTGTCAGGACACGGTTACGGCAGCGGGTTCGTCGCTGGAAAGCCATGCCAAGAAAAGGTCGAGTTCCCGCAGGGCTGCATCTCGCGGGGCGGTCTTCGACAAGAAGACGTCGTGCCGGGCCTCAGGAATCGGCACGATCACTGTGCGGTTGCCCAGGCAGCCTGACCACCGCGCGATCTGTTTCACGTCGAGTACGCAGTCGGCCGCGTCGATCTCCGGCACATAATGCGGTGAGAACCACGTTCTGGCGGATCGCAGAACCAGTGACGGCACTCCCGTATCGAGCCCGCGCTGCAGCGTGAAATGACCGCGCCTAATTGCGCGCAGCCACCCGAACCGGGCCGCGTAGCCGCCGAGCGGCTTCCAGTCGAGGTTGTACTCCCACTCGCCGCTGCGGTCAGCATGCAGGCTCGTACCGTATCCGTCGAATTTCGCGTCCTGCGCGATTCGCATTGGCTGCACCCGCCCCACGGCTTCGATCGCGGCCGTGCCGATGCTGCGCAACCACCACGAACCCTGCATATCGAACCAGGGACTGTTGAGCGCCAAGCCGCGCACGCCCGCGCCCACCACCCCGCCCGGCTGCCTGTTGAGCCGGTCGAGCCACAGCGGCACGATCAGACCGCCCGTCGAGTGCGCAGACAACACAATGCGTTCGCCTGCCCGGCCGGGTGACTCCTTGCGAATGATGCGCAGCGCCTCGTTCAGTTCTTCGTCGTAAAACGCGAGATCAGTCACAAAGTGCGGGGTCAGCCCCGCCCGTTGTGACCGACCACACTTGCGCAGATCGAGCGCATAGAATTGATACCCCCGCGCTGCGAATGCTGCGGCGAGGTGGCGCTGGAAGAAATAGTCCGAATAGCCGTGAACATATAGTGCAGCGCCGTGAGGTGCGGGAACGCTCCCGGTGGGCGGTTTGTACCGAACCAGCGTCGCTACGATGTCACCTTCGCCGTCCGGGTCGGACCCAAGGTCGATCGTGTGCTGTTCGAAAGAATCCCCAAGGACATCAGCACGCCATGTCGTCACTCCCACACCCTATCGCGCATACTTCAGGGGAACATCCGGGGCAGGATGGTATGGCTGCGAGGGGTTACTCTGCGGTAGTACACAATGTCAGGGCAGGGGCCGACGGGCACCGAACGACCGGACAAGAAAGTTGAGTCCAGTGGCAAAACATGACGGGCGGAAGCGCGACGACTCTACAGGTCGCGCAGCGAACGGGACCGAGCAATCGGTGGACGTCGCGCTGATCGGTGCTGGAATTATGAGCGCCACGCTAGGCGCTCTTCTGAGCGAGCTCGAACCCAGCTGGTCGATATCTTTGTTTGAGCGACTCAACGCGGCCGCCGCGGAGAGCAGCGATCCCTGGAACAACGCCGGTACCGGACATTCCGCCCTGTGCGAGCTTAACTACACTCCCCAGCAGCCAGACGGCAGTGTATCCGTCGAAAAAGCCATCGATATCAACGAGCGCTTCCAGGTGTCCCGCCAGTACTGGGCGTACGCGGTGGACAAGGGGATCCTGGGCAAGCCGAAAGACTTCATCAACCCGATCCCGCACATGAGCTTTGTGCACGGCGAAGACAACGTGAAGTATCTTCGCGCGCGGTACGACGCGCTGGCGAGCCAGACCCTTTTCGAGGGGATGGAATACACCGAAGACAAGGATGAATTCGCACAGTGGGTGCCGCTGATGGCGAAGGGCCGCGACTACAGCGATCCGGTGGCGCTCAACAGATTTGACCTCGGCACCGACGTCGACTTCGGTGCCCTCACACGCCAGCTCCTTACCTACCTGGGGTCTGCGGGCTGCGACATCCGGTTCGGGCATGAGGTCCGCGATCTGACGAAGGAAAGCGACGGGCGCTGGAAGCTGTCGCTCGTTAATGTCCGCACCGGCGACAAGCGCATCGTGCGAGCCCGCTTCGTCTTCGTAGGAGCTGGTGGCGGTGCCCTTCCGTTGCTGCAGAAGTCTGGGATCAAGGAGATCCGCGGCTTCGGTGGGTTCCCGGTGAGCGGACAATTCCTGCGGTGCGTCAACCCCGACCTGATTGCCGGCCACAATGCGAAGGTGTACGGCAAGGCGCCGGCGGGCGCGCCGCCCATGTCTGTGCCTCACCTTGATACCCGCGTTATCAGCGGCGAGCGCGGCCTGCTGTTCGGCCCATACGCAGGCTGGACCCCGAAGTTCCTGAAGGAGGGTCATCTCACTGACCTCTTCACATCAGTAAAGCCGAACAATGTCTTCCAGATGATGAGTGTGGGTATTCACGAGATGGGACTCACCAAGTACCTCGTGCAGCAGGTCCTGCAATCTGAAGATGCGCGCACCGGTGCACTAGCCGAGTTCCTGCCGCAAGCAGACTCGGATGACTGGGAACTCATCACCGCCGGACAGCGCGTGCAGATGATCCGGCCGGGTAAAGAAACGAAGGGCACCCTCGAACTGGGCACGGCGATCGTTGCGGCTGAGGACGGGACTATCGCAGGTTTGCTCGGCGCTTCACCTGGCGCGTCGACCTGTGTTTCGGCAATGCTCGAGGTTTTGGAGCGGTGCTTCGCTGACCGCTACGCGAAATGGGAGCAAGACCTCCAAGGTGCTATCCCGTCGCTGGGCCGCTCCCTGAATGAACACCCGGACCTGTACAAGGAAGTCTGGGACTACAGCAACAAGGTGCTCAAGCTCACCGTGCAGGAGGACGACATCCCAGAGGCCCCGGAGGAGTCCGAGCCTGCGCTATGAGCAGCGAACCCCTCACTCACACCGCGCTGGCCGAGCCTCCAGGTTTTCCGTTCAGCGCGGTCGTCGGCCAGGATGAGTTGCGGCTCGCTCTCATACTGTGCGCTGTGCATCCCGGTATCGGTGGAGTGCTCGTCCGAGGTGAAAAGGGGACTGCGAAATCGACCGTGGTGCGGGCCCTCGCGAGACTGTTGCCGCCCGTCGCGGGTCCACAGGGAATGCGGCGGGCAACGCTCGTCGAACTGCCGGTGGGTGCCACGGAAGACCGGGTTGTCGGATCGATCGACCTTGAACGGGTTCTGCGTGACGGTGAACGCGCTTTTCAGCCAGGTCTATTAGCGCAGGCCCATGAAGGTGTCCTCTACGTCGATGAAGTGAATCTGCTGCATGATCACCTCGTTGACGTCCTGCTCGACGCGGCTGCGATGGGCCGCGTCCACGTCGAGCGCGACGGCTTCTCGCACACGCACGAGGCGCGCTTCGTCCTCGTGGGAACGATGAATCCGGAAGAAGGCGAACTCCGGCCGCAACTCCTCGACCGATTCGGGCTCACCGTCGACGTCGCTGCGTCCCGTGATGTCGGCGTGCGCGCTGAAGTGATCCGGCGGCGCCTCGACTACGAGCGTGACCCCGATGCGTTCGCTGTGCGTTTCGACTCAGAAGACATCGCGCTCGCAGAACGCATTGCAGCCGCAAAAAACGCACTCCACCAGGTGGAATTGCCCGACCGCGAGGTTCGGCGGATCGCGTCACTGTGCGCGGCGTTCGGTGTCGACGGCATGCGTGCCGACCTGGTTATGGCACGAACCGCCATGGCGCACGCGGCGTGGCGCGGTGATCGTGAGGTCACCGAAGAAGACGTTCGCGCGGCTGCCGAACTGGCGCTGCCGCACCGGCGCCGCCGGGATCCCTTCGATGAACCAGGCCTGGATCAGGAACAGCTCGACGAGGCGATGACGAACGCCGCAGCGGAAGCCGGCGACGACGACCCGGATCCTGACGATCCGCCGCCGGGTGGTAGCCACGACCACGGCACCGAGCCTGGTTTGGAACACACCACTGGCTCGGAAGAGGACAGCGGTGCCACAGATTCTCCCGCCGCGCAGGGGCCGTCCCGTGAGCGCGACGCGGCACCGCCGGCGTCGGCGTTTCGCGCTCGGCTGCTCGAGGTGCCAGGCACAGGTGAGGGCGCCCCGGGCCGCAGATCGCGTGCCCGCGCACAGCGAGGCCGCATCGTCCGGGCAACCCCGTTCGCGGGGAGTTCGCTGCACCTGCCCGCCACCGTCCTCGAGGCGGCGGCGAAACTTCCGGCGCGTGGTGGTTTCGCCGTGCGCCCGTCAGACCTCCGAGGGGCGGAGCATGAGGGGCGCGAAGGCAACCTTGTGATTTTCGCCGTCGACGCATCAGGCTCTATGGCCGCACGTGACCGCCTGGCTGCCGTGACAGGCGCTGTTGTGTCCCTGCTGCGCGACGCGTACCAGCGGCGCGACAAGGTAGCCGTGATCACTCTGCGTGGGCAGGCGGCAGAACTCGTATTGCCGCCGACGTCGTCGGTCGACATCGCCGTGCGCCGCCTAGGATCCTTGCGAACCGGTGGCCGCACCCCCCTCGCGGAAGGCCTGCTCAAGGCATGGGAGGTCGTGCGGCGCGAACGTATCCGTGATCCGCAGCGCCGGGCACTCATCGTGCTGCTCACCGACGGGCGCGCCACAGCCGGGACGGACCCTGTGCGCCGCGCCCAGCAGGCAGCGAGTGTGCTCGCGCGGGCAGGAATCGCGTCGGTGACGGTGGATTGCGAGCATGGCATGATCCGATTGGGGCTCGCGAGCGAACTTGCGGGTCATCTCCGGGGTGGTTACGTGCGACTCACGGAACTTTCTGCCGATGCGGTCACAGGCGTGGTCCGTGCGGCCGCGTAGCGCCCGCAGGTAATCCAGCTGGACGACGCTGATGAAAGGACGCTGATGCCGAAGGGGATGCCTGAAGCCGGCACGATCCCTGACGACGGGCTCACCACTCGCGAACGACGCAACCTGCCCGTGCTCGCCGTCCACACCGGTCCCGGCAAGGGCAAGTCCACCGCTGCTTTCGGGATGGCGCTGCGCGCCTGGAATCAGGGATTCAGCGTGGGCGTCTTCCAGTTCGTCAAAAGTGCGAAATGGCGCGTAGGTGAGGAAGCTGCGTTGCGCGCGCTAGGTGACGTGCACCAGACGACAGGCCAGGGTGGCCCCGTCGAGTGGCACAAAATGGGTGAAGGCTGGTCGTGGATCCGGAAACACGGCGATGAGATCGACCACGCCAGCGCGGCCCAGGAAGGGTGGCGCGAGATCCAGCGCAGGCTCGGCGCCGAAACCCACCGGTTCTACGTACTCGATGAGTTCACCTATCCGCTCAAATGGGGCTGGATCGACACCGCTGAAGTCGTCTCCACACTGCACGACCGCCCCGGCAAACAGCATGTCATCATCACGGGCCGTGACGCGCCGCAAGAACTCATTGACGCCGCCGACCTCGTCACCGAAATGACGAAAATCAAACACCCCATGGATGCCGGGCGCAAAGGCCAGCGGGGCATCGAGTGGTAACTCCTCCCGCAGTCGTTTTTGCTGCCCCCGCCTCCGGGAGCGGCAAGACGACGCTCACAACCGGGATCATGGCCGCGCTGCGCGACAGCGGCTACCAGGTGGCCCCCTTCAAAGTGGGGCCCGACTACATCGATCCTGGGTACCATTCCGCGGCCACCGGCAGGCCTGGGCGGAACCTCGATCCGGTGCTCACCAGCCCGGACCTCATCGGACCTCTCTTTCGGCACGGTGCACACGAGTGTGACATCGCGGTCATTGAGGGTGTGATGGGGCTCTTCGACGGGCGGATCGGGTCGGGTGACCTCGCCGAGGGGTCGACCGCCCAGATCGCAGCGCTGCTCGGTGCGCCGGTCGTGCTGATCGTCGATGTCCGGGGCCACAGTCAGTCTCTCGCGGCGCTGCTGCACGGATTCGCGACATTCGATAACCGCGTCCGAATCGCCGGCGTGATCCTGAACCAAGTCGGAAGCGACCGGCATGAGCAGGTTCTGCGCGAAGCATGTGACCGGGCCGGAATGGTGGTTCTCGGGGTGGTCCCGCGCAGCGACGACGTTTCGCTGCCGTCGCGTCATCTCGGGCTCGTCACAGCCACTGAGCACGGGGGGCGTGCGGACGCGGCGGTAGCTGCCATGAGTGCGCTCGCGCAGCGCTGTATCGATCTGGGTGCAGTGTGTCGGCTCGCCCGGTCCTCGGTGTCCGCTCAGCCGTGGGAGCCTGAGACAGCTCTTGCGGGCGGATACCATACGGGCGGCTTGCGTCCTTTGATCGCGGTCGCGGGCGGTCCAGCTTTCACCTTTCGCTACGCCGAACACGACGAACTGCTCCGCACAGCAGGCGGTGATATCGAGGTTTTCGACCCGCTGACCGACGAGTTGCCCCGCGGCACTGCCGGGATCATCATGCCGGGCGGTTTCCCCGAGTTGTACGCGGACGCACTCGCCGCAAACGCCCCTTTGCTGCGGCAGGTGCGCAGCGCGGCCGCGGCTGGTATTCCGATCATTGCCGAATGCGCGGGATTGCTTTACCTGTCCAGGATGGTCGAGGATTATCAGATGGCGGGCGTCATCGACTGTACGGCTGTGTTCGGAAAGCGGCTGGTACTTGGGTATCGCGATGCCGTCGCGCTGGCTGACTCCCTGATCTTCCGCGCAGGGGAACGCGTCACCGGGCATGAGTTTCACCGCACGTATCTCCGGGAGATCCCGGCAGCGCCCGCGTGGGGCTGGCGCGGTCACGGCGGGGACATGACGCGGGAGGGCTTCCTCAGCGAGTCGATTCACGCGTCGTACCTCCACCTGCATCCGGCGGGATTCCCTGAATCCGTCGGACGTTTCGTGGCTGCCGCACGTGCTGCGGCGGCACGCGCGACCGAATCAGGGAACGCGGCAGCGCGATGAACGTGCCGGCCGTTATCGCAGCGGCAGGCCTCGGGCTGTCGGCGCGGGCGCGAGCGGCGGATATCACAGCGATGCTGCGCGAGCTCGCCGGGCGGTCCGGAGTTGTGACATTCGACGCGGTAGCGACACTCGATCAGAGGCTGCACCTGCATGCGCTCAGCCAAGGAGTCCAGAGCTTCGGGCTGACCGCTGTCCAGGGATTCTCAGCGGCGGAACTCGATGACATCGCACTGCCAGGGGGGAGCGAGCGGATTGCGTCTCTCGTGGGAACCGCGAGCGTAGCTGAGGCCGCCGCGGTGCTCGCTGCGCTGCGCTGCGCCGAAACAGTAGCGCACACGCCGTTTGTTCTTGGCGCTGAATGCCAGCGGGAACGATGCTGGGATTCACCATGGGCGCATGCGGGGCAGCGCACGACCAGCGGTTCTGAGACAGCGGTGCGGACGTCTGAGCGAACCGGTGCACGAGCAGCGGCGCATTTTTGCGTGCACGTACGAGTACCCAAAATTATCGGCAATTTGGTTACCGGAGCCGTCGCGGTCGCGACGTGGCGCGCGGACGGCCCCGGCTAAGGCTTTGAGTGAGGCTGGCCGAGCCTGACGGTGACCGCCCGATTACTGTCTATAGGCGGCCAGTGGGGCGGACATTGAAGGAGCGCACGCATGACCGGAGACAATCCTGTGTATCTAGCGGGCCTTGGGCTCGCCGGTCGGCGGGTCGTTGTCGTAGGTGGTGGCTCCGTCGCCCAGCGCCGGGTGCCGTTGCTCGTGTCAGCTGGGGCCCACGTCGAGGTCATCACGCCGCAGGCGACCGCAGCAGTTGAAGGCATGGCGACGGCAGGTCACCTGAAGCTGACAATGCGCGCGTACGAACCGGGTGACCTTTCGGATGCGTGGTACGCGATTGCCTGTACGAACGACCCGGAAGTCAACGCCGCAGTCGTCGCGGAGGCGGACCGCAACAGAATCTTCTGCGTCCGTGCGGACAGCGCGCGCGACGGCACGGCTGTCACACCTGCCTCCACAACATACGAAGGGCTCACCGTCGGTGTCGTCGCGGGCGGTGACCACCGGCGGTCCGCGAACGTGCGCTCGGCGATTCTCGAAGCCCTGCAGTCGGGGGCGGTCCGCGACGACGACCCGGACCAGCGTCCGATCGGGGTCGCGCTGGTGGGCGGCGGACCGGGGGATCCTGACCTCATCACGGTGCGGGGCCGCAGGCTGCTCGCGCACGCAGACGTTGTAGTCGCTGACCGACTCGCACCCCCAGAACTCCTCGCTGAGCTCGGGCCGCACGTCGAGGTAATTGACGCGTCAAAGATCCCGTACGGGCGGGCGATGGCGCAGGAAGCGATCAACGAAACACTCATTTCCCGGGCACAAGCGGGGAAGTTCGTGGTGCGCCTGAAGGGTGGAGACCCCTATGTGTTCGGCCGCGGCTTCGAAGAGCTTCTCGCCTGCGCCGAAGCAGGGATCCCCGTCACCGTAGTGCCGGGGGTCACCAGCGCCATCGCGGTGCCCGCCGCTGCTGGTGTGCCGGTGACGCACCGCGGGGTTTCACATGAGTTCATCGTCGTCAGCGGCCACGTCCCGCCGGGCCATCCCCAATCGCTGACGGACTGGGACGCTCTCGGACGGCTGAAAGGCACCATCGTGCTCCTGATGGGGGTGGAGCGTATCGAGCAGTTCGCGGCCGCCCTGATGGCAGGGGGGCGTGCCCAGGACACCCCGGTAACTGTTGTGCAGGAGGGCACGACCCGCGGCCAGCGAGTTGTGCGAACGGTGCTTGATCGTGTCGCCGATGCGGTCAAACACGCGGATATACGGCCGCCCGCGATCACGGTGATCGGTCCTGTGGCGGGCCTCGCACCCGAAAACTGAAACGAATTACGGTTCAATGAACGATTGGTCAAGGAGAAGCCGTTTACCAACACGAAGGAGCCCGAAGCGTGGATGCTTCCACCGAAGCGAAGTATCGGCATGACGGGCGTGATGGGTCGGGTCCCGCGGATCGCTCCGGGCCTTCGGGTTCGGCTACTCTGGGGACTGATCCGGCGGAGGCCAGCGTGGGCGGAGGCAGTGACCTAGTGGTTCAGAAGGCTGCTGCGACTCAAGTCTTGGGCTGGGCAATCATCGTGCTCAGCGCATTGCAGCTGATGGTTGTCCTCGATGGCACTGTCGTGAATCTCGCACTCGCCCGGCTTCAGGACGACCTCGGGCTTTCGGACAGTGGCCGTACCTGGGTAGTAACGAGCTATGCCCTGGCCTTCGGCGGCCTGATGCTCCTCGGCGGCCGCCTCGGCGACACCTTCGGCCGCAAACGGATGTTCATCTTCGGCGTCGCGGTCTTCACATTCGCCTCGCTCATCGCCGGCCTCGCGACGACTGACCTCACGCTGATCGCCGCTCGTGTTCTGCAAGGCGCTGGCGCAGCAGTCGCCTCACCGACGGCTTTCGCACTCGTGGCAACGTCATTCGCGCCCGGGCCGGTCCGCAACCAGGCGTTCGCGATTTTCGCCATGATGACCGGTCTGGGGTCGGTATCAGGATTGCTGCTCGGCGGGGCGCTTACTGAGATCTCCTGGCGCTGGATCTTCCTTGTCAATATCCCGGTTGGCCTGCTCATTGTGTACAAGGCGCGGACCGCGCTGCCGGAATCACAGGGGCCGCGGCGCAGCCTCGATGTGCCGGGCGCGATTCTGGCGACGGCGGGCTGCACGGCAGTGGTGTACGGACTGCAGCACGGCGCCGAGTCGGGCTGGGATTCCGTCGCGGTCACTGTGGCTCTCGCACTGGGTGCCGTGTTGCTCGTCGCGTTCTTGTTTGCGGAACGAAATGCCAAGAATCCGCTGCTCCCGTTCATCTTGTTCCGCAACCGTGACCGGGTGGCGACCTTTGCCGCGATCATGATTGCCGGTGCGATCACGATGTGCATGGCTGTGTTCATTGCGCTGTTCGTGCAAGATGTGCTTCTGTTCAGCCCGCTGCAGGCAGGGCTGTCTTTTGTGCCGTTCGCGTTTGCGCTGGGGATCAGTGCGCAGATCGCGTCGAAACTTGCCGTGCGCTATCAGCCCCGCTGGCTCATCGCAACGGGCGGTCTGCTCGTCGCCGCCGGCCTCGGCTATGCCTCGACGATGACGGAATCGTCCACGTACTTCCCGGATCTGTTTATCCCGATTCTCGTCGTCGGGTCCGGCATCGGCATGAGCGTCGTCCCACTGACGCTTTGCGCGGTTGCGGGCGTGCGATCAAGCGAAATCGGCCCGCTCACCGCGATTGCACTTGTGGCGCAAACGCTTGGCGGTGCGCTCGGCCTCGGTGCGGTGGGCGCGCTGGCGACAGCACGCACGCTGTCACTGGGTGGGTCGACAGGCCCCGCGAGTGCGATGAACAGCGCCGAGCTGCAGGCCCTCGGACAGGGATACATGTTCGCGCTGTTCGTTGCCGCGATGCTTGCCGTGTTGCTTGCCGTCATTGTCGCGGTCTGGATGCGCTTTACGCCGGCGCAAGTGGCGCAAGGACGCGTCGCGCAAGATTCCGCACACAACGACGCAGCCGCCTAAGCCTCACCCCGTGAGGATGAGCAGTTCCCGGTCGCTAGCGATTTCCACTTTGAGCCCGGCGCGTGACGCGACCCGAGCCACCGCTGTGAGGTTCTGCGGTTCTGCGCGGGTAGTCGCGAGCGCGCGGGCGAGCAAGCCCTTGTGATGTTTGTTGAAGTGACTGACAACCTTGCGCGTACCATCGGCTTGCTCGGTCAGGACGGTGGCTGTGATCGCTCCGTCGACTGGGCCGAGTGCGGAGTACCCGCCTGAGCGCAGATCAACGACAAGTCCGGAATCCGCGCCGTGCAGCGCGTCGCTGAGAAGCGGTCGCCACATCGAGCGCAGAGATCCGAGCCCAGGTAGCTTCGACCCCGCTGACAGGCGATAGCAGGGGATGAGGTCGTCGGCACCAACAACCCCAAACAGTGCTGAGCCGATTGCGATGCGCTCGTCCGCGCGTCCGCGCTGGGAGAGCGTCATAGCTCCCGCGTCGAGCGCGTCATACAACACGCCGGTGTAGCGGTCTAGCGCGGGCATGGTGGGGGCAGTGCGCAGAACGACGTTGCGTTCCGCCTCGCCGAGCTGCTTCGGGCCTAGCTTGAGAGCGGCAGCCGCAGCCTGGGGCGATGCGGACACTGACATCAGCGCGTCGAGCACCATCTCACGCACTCTCGTAAGGGACGGCAGGAACAGATGGTCGAGCCGAAGGGGTGGACCATCACCACCAGTTGCTTTGGTTTCGGAGGGAGGCAGCAGGATCAGCACGGCGAACCAGCTTAGCGTTCTTTGCGCTGCAGTCGTGGCCAGTCGTGTTTCAACGGGCAAACACGATAGTCTTGCTCCCCGTGATCACCCGTTTGTCTCAGCTGTTCCTCCGCACGCTCCGCGACGACCCTGCCGACGCCGAGGTGCCAAGTCACAAGTTGCTCGTACGCGCCGGGTATATCCGGCGCGTCGCGCCGGGTGTGTATTCGTGGCTCCCGCTTGGCTTGCGCGTGCTGCGCGAAGTCGAGCGTGTGGTGCGTGAGGAAATGGACGCGATGGGCGGGCAGGAAATCTCGCTGCCCGCACTGCTGCCGCGCGAGCCGTATGAGGCGACGAACCGGTGGACCGAGTACGGTGACGCACTGTTTAGGCTCAAGGACCGGAAAAAGACCGATTATCTGCTCGGCCCGACGCACGAAGAGATTTTCGCTCTCACGGTCAAAGGGGAGTACTCGTCGTACAAGGATTTGCCTGTCATCCTCTACCAGATCCAGACGAAGTACCGCGACGAAGAACGTCCCCGCGCCGGCATCCTTCGCGGCCGGGAATTCGTGATGAAGGATTCGTACTCGTTCGATGTGACCGATGCGGGCCTCGCTGAGTCCTATGCGCGGCATCGCGCCGCCTACCAGCGGATCTTCGACCGGCTCGGGCTGAAGTACGTTATCGTCGCGGCAACGTCAGGTGCGATGGGCGGGAGCGCTTCCGAGGAGTTTCTCGCGGAGAGTCCAGTGGGCGAAGACACTTTTGTGCGCTGTTTGGAATCCGGCTACGCGGCCAACGTGGAAGCCGTCACCACACCGCCACCATCGGCGCAGCCTTTTGGCGATGTTCCGGCGGCGAAGGTATTCGATACGCCCGGCACGCCGACTATCGCCACGCTCGTTGAGTGGGCTAACGGCCAGCCCGAGGTGACGGAGCGGCTCGGTCGTGCCGCCACTGCCGCCGATACGCTGAAGAACGTCATGGTGCGCGTGCGGGAGCCGGGCGGTAAGTGGGAGTTGCTCGCGATCGGTGTCCCGGGTGACCGCGCGGTTGACGAGAAACGACTCGAGGCTGCGATCGCACCGGCAGAATTCGAGGTCCTCGATGATTTCGCCGCCTACCCCTTCTTGGTAAAGGGGTACATCGGGCCGAGGGCTCTGATCGCGAACAAGGTGCGGTATCTCGTCGACCCGCGCATCGTGACAGGCACGCGCTGGATCACGGGCGCGGACGAGCACGGCAAACACATCGTCGATCTCGTCATGGGGCGTGATTTCACCGCTGACGGCACGATCGAGGCCGCAGAGGTCCGCGACGGTGATCCATCCCCGGATGGCAAGGGCGAGCTCGTGTCGGCGCGCGGAATTGAGATCGGCCATATCTTCCAGCTCGGGCGTAAGTACACCAACGCGTTCGATCTCGATGTCCTCGACGAGAACGGGAAACCCGCAAGGGTCACCATGGGGTCGTACGGCATCGGCGTGTCTCGCCTCGTCGCGGTGCTAGCTGAGCAAATGCATGACGACAAAGGTCTTCGGTGGCCACGGGAAGCGGCGCCTGCGGACGTGCACGTTGTGATCGCGAACAAAGACGCCGCGGCGTGGGAGGGCGCTGAGAAAATCGCTGCCGAACTCGATTCGGCGGGGTTGCGCGTAATCCTGGATGACCGCAAAGCCTCACCGGGCGTGAAGTTCAAAGACGCCGAACTGCTCGGTATTCCCCGCATCGCAGTCGTCGGCCGAGGATGGGCGAACGGTGTGGTCGAGTTGCGGGACCGAAACGCCGGCGAGAGCCGCGAAGTGTCGGCAGACGACGTGGTGTCTGCGCTGACGCAGAGCCGCTGAGCCAGAGAGCCCACCGCCCACCGCCGATTCGGGGCATGATCGGTATATGGCCAGAAACGATCATCCCCCGGGCACGCCAGCGGAGTTCGACGCAGTCGAGGAGTTTCTTACCGCCACGCTCGTGCCGGGGTGCCGACATGCGGGGCGTCATCGAGCGAGCTGATGCGGCGGGTCTCCCCAGGATCGAGGTGATGCCGAATCACGGCAAATTCCTGCAATTGCTCGCTCAGCTCAAGGGCGCGCGCCGGGTTCTCGAAATCGGAACTCTCGGTGGCTACAGCACGATCTGGCTGGCGCGCGGCATCGAAGCGGGCGGGAAGGTGGTTTCACTCGAACTCGATCCAAGGCACGCGGAAGTGGCACGCGAGAGCATTGCCGCAGCGGGTGTAGCGAATCGGGTCGAAGTGTGTGTCGGCCCCGCGAGTGAACTCCTCGCAGAGTTGACGGAATCGGGAGTTGAACCCTTCGACCTCGTGTTCATCGATGCGGACAAGGAGAACATCGGCGTATACGTTGACGCGGCGGTCACGCTGGCCCGGCCGGGCACGGTAATTGTCCTGGACAACGCCGTGTGGCACGGCGCGATCCTCGATCCCCAGGATGACGCTGCGCGCGGGGTGCGGAGCGGACTGGAAGCGATTGGAGCGCATCCGCGGCTGCAGGCGACAGCGCTGCAAACTGTCGGGTCTAAAGGGTGGGACGGGTTCGCGCTTGCGGTGGTCACCGAATAACCGATGTCCGGCTCAGTCGGGCTGACCCGGGAACACGTCGACACGTGGCGTAATGCTCAACACGTCGCGCCACCCGGCGATTCGGAGCGTGCACTCAGCGAGCGCGGCTACCGCGAGTTCACGCAGTGCTGGCGACTCGGCGCGTTCAGCGACTGACCTCCATGCTGCCGAGCATTCGCCCTCCGCAACCAGGGCGAGCTCAGCTGCAGTGGCTGGCGAATCGACAGTGAGCGGCAGCGTGTATGCCGCAGCGGCGACTGGCGCCGGGCCGCCCGCCGCGGTGAGAAGCGTGATTAGCAGGTCGCGACGGAAACGGTGCTCCTCCGCTCCAGCCGCGGCGAACGCGCGGCGTTCAGGCAGGCTGAAGGCGGTGGTAACGCCGTAGCTGAAGATGGCGGCGTGCTCGCGTTCAAGTGCTGCGGCCAGCGCGGCGACGTCTGCGTCGCTGGTTTCGGCGGCGCCGGCCGGTGCGCGAACCGGCGGCGGTGGAGTCTCGGTGAGGAGCGCGACGTGGGTGGCGCAATTCGCGCTGATTGCGGCGAGGAGTCCGGCGCGGTAGCCGGACAGGACGGCAGTGGCGCTGGCGCTCGCTTCTGCGCTTTCGCTGAGTTCGGATGCCAGAACGGTGACGCTCACCGGGGCTGGCTGTAGCGTGCCGCGAGGGTCGCTGGTGTCTGCAGCCGGTTCTTCGGCCGTCGCCGTTGCGTCGGGGCCGGCTACTCGCTGAACTTCCGCGTCGAGGGCACGCGCATGCGCGCCGCGCTGAGCTGCGATGGCAGTAAGCAGCGCAGCGTCTTCCGGGTGTCCCGGAATCGCCGCGAGCGCGCTTTGCGCGTCACGCGCGGCGAGGTCGCGAAGCTTGATCAGTGGGTCCGGAGTGGACTCCTCGGTCCTGGCCACCGTGCATCCCGATATTCCTGGCAGCGCTGTGCTCAGGGCGGTCAGCGCCGCGAGCTGGAAAACCCGGCGCCGAGAGACGGCGGGGGATTGATTCGGGACACGCACACGATCATCCTGCCATCAGTGGCACGTTAAGCTTGTTCACCAACGGTACGACGGGTCGCTGTTAGTGACATAGCGAACACAAGGAACACGAAAACAGACGCGAAGGGTGCATTCATGCCAGTGCCGTCCCGGGAAGACCTGGCCGGAATCGTGGCGCCATACGTGGAGCGGCGCGGGTTCGATCTTGAAGAGGTGCGAGTCGCTCCGGCTGGGAAGCGAAGCCTGATCGCGGTGGTTGTGGACGCGGACCCGGCGCCGGATATTGATGCGCTTGCGACTCTCAGCCACGAGCTCTCCGAAGTGCTGGACTCGGCGAACACGTTCGGCCAGGCCCCGTACGTTCTGGAGGTGACGTCGCCGGGCGTCGATCGGCCGCTGACCGCACCGCGCCACTGGCGGCGTGCCAGGGGCCGGAAGGTGTTGATGACAGTCGGCGGCGAGGCGATGCGCGGACGTGTCGGTGCTCTCATTCCTGACGCTGATCCGCACGCCGTTGAGGTTGTTGTGCCTGGTAAACCCGGCCCGGAAGTCAAGCAGATCCCGCTGGCGGACATTGCGAAAGCCGTGGTGCAGGTAGAGTTCTCGGAGCCAGATCCCAGGGAAGTCGCTCTCGCGCGCGGGACGCGGGACGCAGGCGGGGCTGGCGGCGGACATAAGGAGCAGTACAAGTGAACATTGATATCTCGGCTCTGCGCGCGATCGAGGACGACAAGGGCATCCCTGTTGACACAGTGATCGAGGCAATCCAGTCGGCGCTGCTGACGGCCTATCGGCACACTGCAGGGCACCAGCCGCACGCGCGCATCGACATCGACCGAAAAACCGGTGTCGTCACTGTGGTCGCATGCGAATTTGACGACGATGGCAACCTGGTCGCCGAGTGGGATGACACTCCAGAGGGTTTCGGGCGGATCGCGGCGACCACGGCTCGCCAGGTCATCTTGCAGCGCTTGCGGGACGCTGAAAATGACCGTACCTACGGCGAGGTTGCCACGCATGAGGGCGAAATTGTGGGCGGTGTTGTGCAGCGCGACGCGCGCGCTAACGCACGCGGTCTCGTGGTGGTGCGAATCGGAAGCGAAGTGAGCACCACCGAAGGGGTGATTCCCTCTGCCGAGCAGGTGCCGGGCGAAAGCTACGAGCACGGCGACCGCCTCAAGTGCTATGTGGTGGGGGTTTCGCGGACGCCGCGGGGCACGCAAATCACGCTGTCTCGCACCCATCCCAACCTGGTACGCAAGCTTTTCGCTCTTGAGGTGCCGGAGATCGCGGACGGTTCGGTGGAGATAGTGGCGGTGGCTCGGGAGGCCGGTCACCGGTCGAAGATCGCAGTTCGCTCCCATGTTTCGGGGCTCAATGCGAAGGGGGCGTGTATTGGGCCGATGGGACAGCGCGTCCGCAACGTGATGAGTGAGCTTGCGGGTGAGAAGATCGACATCATTGATTACGACGAGGACCCGGCCAAGTTTGTGGCGAATGCGCTGTCGCCGTCGCGCGTGGTATCGGTGTCAATCGTCGATCTTGCGGCTCGCGCGGCCCGGGTAGTCGTTCCGGACTTTCAGCTTTCGCTCGCTATTGGCAAGGAAGGCCAGAACGCGCGACTCGCGGCACGGCTTACCGGGTGGCGAATCGATATTCGCAGCGACGCGAGCGATTCCTCGACCTCAGCGGGGGCGCAGCGGTAACCGGGACGCGGCACGCCATCGCAGTTCAGAGTTTCCCTGGCGCGCCGCGACCAGGCCAGTTAACGCCAGGTGTGAATTCGCGGTAGAGTGTTTGGTGGTTCAACGTGAGTTTCCGCTCGATTTCCAAATCGAATCCGCAGCCGGCTGCGCCGGTCCGGACTTGTGTGGGGTGTCGGCGCCGAGCGTTAGCCGCTGATCTGCTAAGGGTCGTGGCGCAGCAGAGCGATTCGTCGCGCATCACTCTCCTTCCCGATCCGCGCCGGCGGATGCCGGGCCGGGGTGCGTGGCTGCACCGTGATCCAGCCTGTTTGGCTCAAGCAGAGAAACGGCGAGCGTTCGCGAGGGCACTGCGGGTGTCGGGTGAGGTAGATGCGAGTGCGGTAGCTAGCATCGTCTCGGCTGGTGGCGATAAGGCACGAGCGGGAATGCCCACGGGGTGCGCATGAGTTAGGCTGTCTGGGCTATCAGTGCAGCCGGGCTGTCGCGCGAAACCACTGTAAGCATGACCTGCGAGAAGGGTAGGCACGAGCACTTATGAGCAGACCATGAAGTACCCGCGATGAGCATCCATCCGCGATAACCCGAGGTCGTGCGGGCCTGACGCCGCTCGACCTCACTAGTGAGGAGAGCAGTGCCAGGCAAGATCCGCGTGCACGAGCTTGCAAAAGAGCTCAGCACATCAGGACGAACGGTCACAAGCAAAGAACTTCTGGCCAAACTTAAAGAGCAAGGCGAATTCGTCAAGTCCGCGTCGTCAACCGTCGAAGCCCCAGTAGCGCGCCGGTTGCGTGAAGCGTACTCAACGGGCGGTGCCGCGAAAGACAGCGGCGCACCATCTGCTGCGCCAAGCCGCGCTGCAAAGCCGGCTGCGCCGTCTGCCCGGCCTGGGCCACGGCCCGGCGACGCGCCCAGCGCTCCCGCAGCGCCACCCTCGCCCCGGCCGGCCGCGCCGCGACCTGCCCCGGAGGCGGCAGAAACAGCCAAGCCCGCAGCAGATCGACCCGCACCGAAGCCGGGAGCTCCCCGGCCAGCTCAGCGCCGTCCGGCAGCACCGGGCCCCGTCGCGCCAGCCGCGAGCGCTGATGCCGGTACCCCAGCCGCTCCCGCAGCTGACGCGCCGCGTCCAGCAGCGCCGAAGCCTGGCGGTCAGCGGTCGCCCCGCGTCGGCAACAATCCATTCAGTGCACCAAGTGAGGCACCAGCTCCGCGTCCGGCACCCCGGCCTGGCCGGCCTGCGCCAGGCACTGAGCGCCCAGGTGGCGGTGCTCACGGTGCCCCTCGGCCCGCGCCCGGACAGGGCGGCCCACGGCCCACGCCCGGCCAGATGCCGCCGCGTCCAGGTTCCCGTCCTGCGCCCGGCGGTCCCCGCCAGGGCGGTGGCGCCGGAACTGGCCGTGCACCGGCCGGACAGGGCGGACCGCGTCCGTCGCCCGGCCAGATGTCTTCACGCCCAAGCCCAGGATCGATGCCACCCCGCCCGACGCCGGGCCAGATGCCTTCCCGTGCGCCGCGCCCCGGTGGCGGGCCGGGCGGCGGGGCCCGTCCCGGACGTCCGGGCGGCGGCAGTGGCGGTGGCGGTGGCCGCGGCGGTTTCCGTGGCGGCGGCGCACCAGCTGGAGCACCGGGTGGTGCACCCGGTGGTGCTCCAGGCGGCGCTCCCGGTGGTGGCTTCCGGGGACGCCCCGGCGGTGGTGGCCGCGGTCGCGGCGGCGCTGCTGGCGCGTTCGGGCGTCCAGGCGGAGCTCCCCGTAAGGGCCGTAAGTCGAAGCGCCAGAAGCGCCAAGAATACGATTCGATGCAGGCCCCTTCGGTTGGCGGTGTTCGCCTGCCGCGCGGCGGCGGCGAGACCATTCGCCTGGCGCGTGGCGCATCGCTCGCCGACTTCGCCGAGAAGATCGACGCGAACCCGTCAGCACTGGTTCAGGCGCTCTTCCACCTCGGTGAGATGGTGACTGCCACGCAGTCAGTGAGCGACGAGATCCTCGAGCTGCTCGGCAGCGAAATGAACTACAACGTTCAGGTCGTCAGCCCGGAAGACGAGGACCGTGAACTCCTCGAGTCGTTCGACCTCTCCTACGGCGAGGACGAAGGCGAGGAGGAAGACCTCGAGCAGCGTCCACCGGTGGTCACCGTCAT
Source organism: Hoyosella sp. YIM 151337 (assembly GCF_026041215.1). Classification (GTDB taxonomy): domain Bacteria; phylum Actinomycetota; class Actinomycetes; order Mycobacteriales; family Mycobacteriaceae; genus Hoyosella. The sequence goes on along the minus strand of NZ_JAPEIQ010000022.1, from coordinate 95,063 downwards.
GGGTCACGTCGACCACGGTAAGACGCGGTTGCTGGACACGATTCGCAAGACGAACGTCCGGGAGGGCGAGGCCGGCGGCATCACCCAGCACATCGGTGCGTATCAGGTGCCGACCGAGCTCGAGGGTGTTGAACGACTCATCACCTTCATCGATACCCCTGGTCACGAAGCGTTTACCGCGATGCGTGCCCGTGGTGCGAAGGCGACCGACATCGCGATTCTGGTCGTCGCTGCGGACGATGGCGTGATGCCCCAGACTGTCGAGGCCATTAACCACGCGCAAGCAGCGGACGTGCCGATTGTCGTGGCAGTCAACAAGATTGACGTCGAAGGTGCCAATCCGGACAAGATTCGTCAGCAGCTGACCGAATACAATCTGGTGGCTGAGGAGTACGGCGGCGAGACGATGTTCGTTGAGATCTCTGCGAAGCAGGGCATCAACATCGAATCGTTGCTTGAGGCCGTCCTGTTGACCGCGGACGCGACGCTGGACCTCCGCGCGAATCCCGACATGCCTGCGCAGGGTGTCGCTATCGAGGCACACCTCGACCGGGGCCGCGGCCCCGTGGCAACTGTGCTCATTCAGCGCGGTACCCTCCGCGTCGGCGACTCGATCGTCGCTGGGGACGCGTATGGCCGTGTGCGCCGGATGCTCGATGAGAACGGGCACGATGTCGATGAGGCACTGCCGTCGCGGCCCGTCCAGGTCATCGGGTTCACCTCGGTGCCTGGTGCTGGTGACAACTTGCTGGTTGTTGACGAAGACCGGATCGCACGTCAGATCGCGGACCGGCGCAACGCGCGTAAACGCAATGCGCTCGCAGCGAAGACCCGCAAGCGGATCAGCCTGGAAGATCTCGACTCGGCTCTGAAAGAGACCCACCAGCTCAACCTCATCCTCAAGGGCGACAACTCGGGAACAGTGGAGGCGCTGGAAGAGGCGCTGCTGGGCATCGATGTCGGTGACGAAGTCGAACTGCGGGTGATTGACCGTGGTGTCGGTGGTGTGACCGAAACGAACGTGAACCTCGCTTCGGCGTCGAACGCGATCATCATCGGGTTCAACGTTCGCGCGGAAGGCAAAGCGACCGAACTCGCCAACCGCGAAGGCGTGGAGATCCGGTACTACTCGGTTATCTACCAGGCGATCGACGAGATCGAGAAGGCCCTCAAGGGCATGCTCAAGCCGGTCTACGAGGAAGTCGAGCTCGGCCGCGCAGAGATCCGGGCGATCTTCAAGTCCTCGAAGGTTGGTCTCATCGCGGGCTGTATGGTCCAGTCGGGCATCGTGCGCCGCAATGCCAAGGCGCGTTTGCTGCGTGACAACGCGGTGGTTACCGAGTCGATGACCGTCCAGACGCTGCGCCGGGAGAAGGACGATGTCACTGAAGTCCGTGAGGGCTTCGAGTGCGGTCTTACCGTTTCCTACGCGGACATCAAAGTCGACGATGTCATCGAGGTCTACGAGATGCGGGAGAAGCCGCGCGATTGATGCACACCGTTGAGGGGGCGCCGCTGGCGCCCCCTCTCGCACCTCACGGAGAGTGTGATAGGGGACATATGTACGTCGGTGCATTGGAGATCGATGTGCTTTTCGGCGACATCCGATCCCTCAAAGAGAAGCGCTCTTACGTCAAACCCATTGTCGCCGAGCTGAAGAAGTTTGGCGTAGCGGTGAGCGAGGTCGGCGATGCCGACCGGCTGCGCCGTGCGCTGTTCGGGGTCGCTGCGGTGAGCGGCGAAATCGGCCATGTACACGAAGTGCTGAACCGTTGCGAGCGTCACGTTGCAGGCAAACCCGAACTTGAACTGTTGTCGGTCCGTCGTCGTATCCTCGGACCGGAGGACTGAACCACATCTCGCGCCGATGCTCACCAGCAGTGGCGCGTCAGGTCCCGATGAAGCAAGGAAGGATGGACGCCATGGCTGACCCAGCCCGTGCGCGCCGTCTCGCGAAGCGGATTATGGCCATCGTCGCCACCGCTATCGAGCACGAAGTCAAAGATCCACGTTTAGAGTTCGTCACCATCACTGATGCGCGAGTGACGAACGATTTGCGCGAGGCGACGGTGTACTACACGGTGCGCGGTCCGCGTATCGACGCTGAACCTGACCTTGAAGGCGCAGCAATAGCGCTTGAGCGAGCACGCGGGCAGCTCCGGACCCGAGTAGGTGCGGGAACGGGTGTGCGCTTCACCCCGTCTCTCGCCTTCGAACTCGACTCGATCCCGGATGCCGCGCGGCACATGGAGGACCTGCTCGCGAAGGCGCGTGCCGCGGACGCGGAACTCGCCCGCGTCCGGGAGAACGCCACTTACGCCGGCGATCCCGATCCCTACAAGACGCTTGAAGACGGCTCCGGGGATGACGAAGCAGAAGAGTATGGTGACGACTCACCAGGCGATGGCGCCGGTGGAGAACGGCAGGCTTAAGTGGCAGAGGCGGCGGTCGGAAGCCATGCCCAGTGCATAACGGACGGGCAGGAGGAACTGGAACACGTCGCCGCACTGCTTCGCAGTGCGGAATCGGCGACGGTTCTGTGCCATGTTTTCCCGGATGCTGACACATTGGGCAGTGGCCTCGCGGTGGCAATAGCGCTCTCGAGATGGGGCGTTCCTGTCCAGGTTTCGTTTGCTGAACCGCTGACGCTTCCCGATGTGTTCGCGGGACTGCCGCACTCCAGCATGATCGTCTCGCCGGATGAGGTAGCCGCGGACACGGACATCGTGATCGCCGTGGATTGCGGCAGTGCGGACAGGCTTGGCGCCCTCGCCGACCGGCTGGCCGCTGCTCGCGCGTCGATCGTTATCGACCACCATCGTTCGAACACACGCTTCGGCACCGTCAACTACATTGACCCGTCGGCGGATTCGACCAGCATGCTCATCGCCAGGCTTTATGACTGTCTCGGCGAAACCATCGACGAAGATGTCGCGCATTGCCTGTACGCGGGCCTCGTCACCGACACGGGCTCGTTCCGCTGGTGCGGGCCCGCTGCGCATCTGCTCGCCGCGCGGCTGATCGGCACCGGCATAAACGCGCCCGTAATCACGCGGGACCTTCTCGATACGCATCCATTCGGCCGGCTAGCGATGCTTTCGGCAGTCCTGGGGGACGCACAGTTGCTGCCTGACGCCGCTGGCGGTCAGGGCCTTGTGTACACGACTGTCCGCGTCGAGGACATGGACGGCCTCCCTGAAGATGAGCGTGAGACTGTCGTCGACATTGTGCGAACCACCGGGGAGGCCGAGGTGGCCGCGGTGCTGAAACAGCTGGGGCCTGGCCGCTGGTCGGTTTCGCTGCGGTCAAAGCAATCTGTCGACGTCGCTCGCGTCGCGAAAGCGCTCGGTGGTGGCGGCCATGCCCGGTCCGCCGGTTTCACTGCCGACGACTCCGCCGATGCGATCGTCGCCGCTATCGTCCGTGAACTCGGATAGCGCCGCGCTGGAGGCATCGCCGCGCGCGGTGATGCGACTCGCGCTCCCGGCCCTTCCAGTACTCGCTGCTGAACCGTTGTACCTTTTGTACGACTTCGCGGTGGTTGGCAGACTTGGTGGGCTGGCGCTCGCGGGGCTCGCAGTCGGAGGACTCATCCTGGCCCAGGTGACCACACAGCTCACCTTTCTCACGTACGGAACGACGGCGCGGGCAGCGCGCCATCACGGAGCGGGGGACCGGCCGGCAGCAGTCAGGGAAGGTATTCAAGCGACGTGGCTTGCGATTGTGGCGGGCACTGTTGTTGTCGCGCTCACGTACCTGCTCGCGCGTCCCGTCCTCGGCGTGCTCACCGGTGACTCTGATATCGCTGCGGCCGCTGCCTCGTGGCTGTACATCGCGATATTCGGCGCACCCCTCATTCTGATCGCGATGGCGGGCAACGGCTGGCTCCGCGGCATCCACGACACTATGCGTCCGCTGCGTTTCGTTCTTGCAGGTCTCGTCACATCCGCTGTTTTGTGCCCCGCACTCGTGTACGGCCTTGCGGGTTTCCCCGAATTGGGCTTACCAGGCTCGGCGCTCGCGAACGTGATCGGACAATCCGTGACGGCGATGTTCTTCGTCGCAGCGCTGGCCAGTGAACGCCGCCGGGCGCCAGCGGCGACCTCAGTTCGGCCGGATGCTCGCGTGATTCGCGCCCAGGCCGTACTCGGCAGGGATCTCATTCTGCGCAGCCTTGCTTTCCAGGCATGCTTCCTCTCCGCGGCCGCGGTCGCTGCCCGCTTCGGTGCTGCGGCAGTCGGTGCTCATCAGGCTGTCCTGCATCTGTGGAACCTGGTTGCCCTGACGCTCGACTCACTTGCGATCGCCGCTCAAGCCATTATCGGCGCACTGCTGGGGTCTGGGCTGCGCGCCGCCGCGACAGCAGGCGCGTGGCGCATCATGCGCTGGTCGATCGGTTTCGCGGTGGCGCTCGCAGCACTGTTCGCGGGTGGCGCGGCGGTGATACCGGGGATCCTCACCACTGACGTTGCCGTACTGGGGCACATGCGTGAAATCTGGTGGTTCTTTGTGCTGATGATTCCGATTGCAGGTGTTGTGTTTGCCCTTGATGGTGTGCTGCTCGGCTCCGGTGATGCCGCGTTTCTGCGGACCGCAACGCTGCTCGCTGCACTGGTCGGCTTTCTGCCGCTGATCTGGCTCTCCCTGCTGGCTGGCTGGGGACTGCCGGGAATCTGGTCGGGGCTCGCCGCGTTCATAGTGCTGCGCGCGGGTGCGGTCGTCTGGCGGACACGGTCGGCGAAGTGGGCGCTTGTGGGTGCGGAGCGCCGCGCCGCATGATCGCGCCACCAGCGCGTGGCGCAAGCAAACAGTGTGTGGCCGGACGAGGCCGGTTAGGGTCACCCCAGGCTCGGGGCAGTCATCGAGAGGAGGGCAGCTGGTGGCGAAGGTCTTCGCGGTGAGCGACATCCATGTCGGCCATCGCGGTAACACGCATGTGCTGGACGAGATCAGGCCGGAAACCAGTGCGGACTGGATTATCGTCGCCGGGGACGTCGCAGAGCGCACCGACGACATCCGGCAAGCGCTAGCTACGATCCGGAAGCGCTTCGCTCACGTGATTTGGGTGCCCGGCAACCACGAACTGTGGACGACCGCCCGTGACCCAAGCCAGCTGAAAGGCGTTGCCCGATACAACTATCTGGTGCGCATGTGTCGCGAACTCGGCGTCCTCACCCCGGAAGACCCTTTTCCAGTGTGGGAAGGCGACGGTGGACCGATCACCATCGCCCCTATGTTCCTGCTCTACGACTACACGTGGCGCCCCGAAGGAACGTTCACCCGCAGCGCTGCGCTCAGCGTCGCCCGAGACCGGGGCGTCATGGCGACCGACGAGTTCCTCCTAAGCCCGGAACCGTACCTGACGCGTGACGCGTGGTGCGCGGCACGCGTCGCGTACACGCAGCGCCGGCTCGACGACATCCCCCGGGATATGCCGACGGTGCTCGTCAACCACTGGCCACTGCTGCGTGCTGCCACCCGCCTGCTGATGTACCCAGAGTTCGCGCTCTGGTGCGGGACCGACCTCACCGCGGACTGGCACATACGGTACAACGCTGCGTGCGTGGTATACGGGCACCTGCATATTCCGCGCCGGACGTTCTACGATGGTGTTCGCTTCGAGGAGGTTTCTGTGGGTTATCCACCGGAGTGGAAGCGACGCGGCATGCCGAAACCGCTTCTCCGCCAGATTCTGCCAGCACCGCAGAACCCGCCTCCGCCCTTGATGCTGCCCGCGACTTTCCGGCGTGAGGAGACCCTGTGATCGACCAGATCGTTGCCGCTCCACTTGTCACTGCTGAGGCGTTCACCGATCATGACAGCGCGTTCATCCCCGAATCAGAGCGGGCCGCAGTGGCTCGAGCGGTGCCGACCCGTCAGAGAGAGTTTTTCACCGTTCGTCACCTCGCGCGGCGAGCGATGGTGCAGCTGGGGGTACCGGGCGCGGCTCGGGTCCCGATTCTGAAGGGGGATCGCGGAGCCCCAGTGTGGCCGGGCGGCGTTATCGGCAGCTTGACGCATTGCAGCGGATATCGCGGTGCGGTCGTCGGGTACACCTCGGAGGTCCGTTCCGCGGGTATCGATGCGGAACCGCACAGCGAGTTGCCCTCCGGTGTGCTGCCGAGCGTCAGTCTTGCGGAGGAACGGAACTGGCTTGCCTCCGCTGTGCGTGAGTACGGGCCGGGTCTGCACTTAGACAAGCTGCTTTTCTGCGCGAAAGAGACCACCTACAAAGCGTGGTTCCCCATTACGAAGCGCTGGCTCGGCTTCGAGGACGCGCACATTACGTTCGGTGTCAGTGACGCACAGACCGGCTGTGCTTCAGGTGACTTCACCGCGACCATCCTTATCGACGGGGCCGCTATCTCCGGCACACCCGTCACGCAACTGCATGGCAAGTGGCTGATTAGTGAGGGACTCGTTCTCGCGTCGATTGTGGTTCCGCGTGAGTGAGGACACGGACGCCCTGGGCGGTCTGGTGGTCGTCGACAAGCCCGGCGGTGTGACGAGCCATGACGTTGTTGGCCGATGCCGGCGCATATTCCGCACCCGGCGGATAGGTCATGCCGGAACCCTCGATCCAATGGCTACGGGCGTGCTCGTCCTCGGCGTCAACCGTGCGACGAAGATGCTGGGTTTGCTCAGTCTCACAACGAAGGCCTATGCGGCGACCATCCGGCTGGGCGCGTCGACCACGACCGACGATGCTGAGGGTGACATCACCGCGACGTCGGACGCGTCGCAAGTCGGTGCACGGGAGTACGCTCCGGCACTGGAGGCACTGACGGGGACGATCAGCCAGGTGCCATCGTCGGTGAGCGCGATCAAGGTGGCGGGCAAACGCGCCTACGAAATCGTGCGTTCCGGCGCCGAGGTGCAGCTCGCTGCCCGCGAAGTGACGGTCAGTTCGTTCACCGTCGAGGGCGAACGGCGCGAAGGCCAGTTTCTGGACCTCGATGTGTCGGTGGAATGCTCAAGTGGGACATATGTCCGCGCGCTCGCGCGTGATCTCGGATCGGCGCTGGGGACAGGCGGACATCTGACGCGACTGCGCCGCACCCGCGTGGGGGAGTTGACGCTCGCGGACGCGGTGACGCTAGAGAGTCTCGCTGAGGCTGCGCATCTCAGTCTCTCGCTCGATGAGGCTGCCGCACGGCTGTTCCCGGTTCGCAACGTGACGGGGCCGGAAGCAGCAATCCTCACCAACGGCCGATGGCTCGAACCTGTGGGTTTGACGGGACCGTATGCCGCGATCGACCCCGACGGGCGCGCGATAGCACTGCTTGAGGAGAAAGGGCGCCGGGCAAGTCCCGTTTTCGTGATCCGTCCCGCCGGGTTGCTGTGACTAGGAGGCGGTCGCCTCACGGGTTGTGGTGTCGTGGTGTGGTGCAGTGAGCCAGATCGCGTCGGTTGCGATGCTCCCCAGTTCAAGCGTCGAACTTGCCTGATTGACGCGAACAGCGACTGTGCCCGCGTAGTCCCGGCGCTCGACGATTTCGATGAAGCTGTCCAGACTGATGCCTACCGAATCGAAGTAACGGAGCATCTGCGGATCGTCGTCCGAGATGCGTGCGACTCTGCCGCCTTCCCCGTTTTGGTACATGCTGAGCGGGCGCGCGTCCGGAGCGAGCAGTGCGCCGTCAGCGGTCGGAATCGGATCGCCGTGCGGATCGCGCTCCGGGTGCCCCAGCTTGGCGTCCATGCGTGAAACGAGCCGTTCCGAAACCGCGTGTTCGAGCACCTCGGCCTCGTCGTGGACCTCATCCCAGCTGTAGCCGAGTTCCCGCACCAAATACGTTTCGATCAGCCGGTGGCGGCGAACCATGGAGAGCGCAACCGCTTTGCCCTTCTCGGTCAGCGCAATTGACCCGTATCGGGCGTGGTCGACGAGCCCCTGTTCGGCGAGTTTCTTGATCGCTTCGGACACGGTGGATGCGGAGACACCGATTTTTTCCGCAAGCATCTTGGTACTGACACGTTCATCCGACCATTCGCAGAATGACCAGATTGTCTTCAAATAGTCCTGTGCCACGGGAGTCAGTGAGGGCAGGGCACTGGAGATCGCATGGCCGGGCGAGCCCGATCTGGCGATTCGCGTTCTGTCTTGGGGCACGCCTTCGAGCTTAGGCAATCCAACTCTGTACGTCATGCGTGCCGCCAGGGTGTTGACCTAGCTGCTGCCAGTCGACCGGTGTTCCGGAATGCGGCATTCGAAACGCTGTGCTGAGTGCAGCTACTGTGGTCATGGGCACAGTGAGGACAGGATTCACGGATGGCACACACGAACACGCCGGTACACCTAGGCAACGACGTTTATCTCATTGACACGCTGATGGCGGGACTTCCGGGCATCAACGCGGCTTACGCGATCCTGAGTGAGGCGCCCTGCCTGGTGGAAACGGGAACCAGCCTCACCGCCGATACGGTGCGCGACGGGCTAGCAGCGCTCGGTGTTGGCCGTGCTGATCTTGCGGCAATTGTTGTCACGCACATTCATCTCGACCATGCGGGTGCGGTGGGCCATCTGGCTGAGCAGTTCCCGAACGCCCAGATCTGGGTGCACGAGCGCGGGGCACGGCACCTTGCGGACCCCAGCAGGCTGATGGTGGGGGCGCAGCACGTGTACGGCGACGTGCTTGCGCGGGTCTTCGGATTTATGCGCCCGGCCGATCACACCCGTGTCCATGTGCTCGGAGACGGTGAGAAGGTGGATCTTGGCGGTGGTCGGTATCTCACGGGGCACCACACGCCTGGCCATGCGAAGCATCACCTCGGCTTGCAGGATTCGCTGACCGGTGACGTGTTCGCCGGCGACGCGGCGGGAATCTACATTCCCGAGATCGACCTGCTGAAGCCGGCCACTCCGCCATCGGATTTCGATCTCGACAGCGCGCTGGAGTCGCTCCGCCTGCTCGTTTCGCTCCGTCCGCAGCGGCTTCTGTACACGCATTTCGGTCCGGCTGACGGTGTGGCGGACAAGCTCGCTGTCGCCGCAGAGGAGCTGCAGATTTGGGTGGAGGTCGCGCGCCGTGCGCACGCCGAGCAGCAGAGCGTCGACCACGCGGTGGCGATGGTGATGGAGGCGACCAGGCAGCGGTACGCGCGGCTCCACGCCGCACCGAGTGTCGAGGAGAAGTTTGACCGCCTGTTGCCGCCCGCTATGAACGTCGAGGGTATATATCAATGGCTCGATAAAGCCGAGCGCGGTTAGGGCCCGGCCAGCCACTCAACAATTCTGCCCCTCGACCAGCAGCGGCCCACCGCCTCGGCGCTGAAGTCCGAGTTCTCGGCGAATGCTACGCCGATGATGCTATGCCCAGAAGCGCGACGGTCACCGAGCGTTGGCACTGTGGGCGCGACTCCAACACCTTCCGCCGATACCCACGCCACCGGCCGGTCGCGGGCCGCGTCGCGGAGTTGGTGCACAAAACGCAGGCGGCTTTCGTGCGGCAGTTGAGAGAGCGACCAGGTGGTGAGCACGACGGGCAAGGCACCCGCTGGCACGTGGGCGAAAGCGCTGGCGAGCACGCTGACAGGGTCGCCCCGGAGGTGCTCCGCGTGCGCCGCTGCCGCAAGCGTTCGCATCGCTTCGAGCTGAGCCGCCCGCTCCGGCTGATCCGGTGGGATGCAGGCTCGCAACCATCGGGCATCGTCCGCATCGGTCACGTCAATCGGATCAGGCACAATGCCGATCCGGACGGTGACCGCAGGCGCGGATCGCGCGGGTACCGGGTGCGCGCCCTTAATCGATGATCGGACCTTTAGCGGTGATGCTGGGTCTCCCAGTGATAGCACGCCACTGTAGGTAATTTCGGCGAGATCTGCAGTGAGATTGACGCCGGCGGAGCACCCGGCGTCGATCAAGCCTATCGAGTCGGCACCCGCCCACTGTGCTGCAGCGGTGATAGCCGGATACAGCACGGCACAGTGCTCGAACGCAATTGTTTGCATGCGCCTGCGCGCGGCGATGGCGGCGACTGAGTCGCCCATGTGCAGCAGCGTGGCGATCGCCGCGGCCGCGGCGGCTTCGCTGTCCGCGTTGGCGTAGGCTTCGGCCAGCGCGGGCGCATGACCTGCGAGAGCAAGGTCATGCAGTGCGGCGAGTATCAGAGCGGGCTGCCGCCTGCGGGCTGGTGCTGCTTCGATGGCCCGCAGCGCCGCACTGGATTCGCTGAATGCAATGCTGACGTGCTCGTAGAGCGGCGACGCCGCGGCGCCAGTCTGAGCGAAGTACCGGTACTGCTGAGATGGAGTTCTGCCCCTGCTCATGGGTGCGGCTGCCTCTCGAGACCGGCTTCGGCGTCGCTTTGATTTTAGGTGGTGTGCTGGCTGCTGCTGGGTACTGCAGCGGTGTTGTCGCGGTGTGGTGCGGCGTTGCGGTGCTGGAACAGGCCTGTCACAAGGCCCTGGCTCGGGCTGAACAGGTAGGCGAGCGCGAAGGCGGCGGATTGCGCAAGCACGATCATGCCGCCTGTCGATGCGTCGTAGTAGTACGACGCGTAAATGCCGATGACTGAACAGGTGACCGCTATTGACGGTGCGAGCACGAGCATCCGGGAAAACCGGTCGGTCAGCAAGTACGCCGTCGCGCCGGGGGTGATTAGCAGCGCGACCACCAGGATGACACCAACCGCCTGCAGGGCGACGACGATGGTCACAGCGAGTAGCGCAAGCAGCAGCGCGCCAAGTCGGCTCGCTGAGATACCTATGGCCTGAGCGTGGGTCTTGTCGAATGCGTACAGCGTCAGGTCTCGGCGTTTTGCGATGAGAACCAACACGGTCACCGCACCGAGGATCACGACCTGCCACAGATCGGCGGACGGAATGCCGAGGAGATTCCCGAACAAAATGTGCATGAGGTCGACTTGCGCGGGATTGCGGGAGATCAGCACGAGACCTAGCGCGAAAAGCGCCGTGAAAACGATGCCCATCGCGGCGTCTTCCTTGACCCGGCTGGTGTTGCGGATCGTGCCGATCAGTGCGACCGCACCCATGGCGAAGACCAGTGCGCCGATTGCGAACGGCACGCCGAAGAGGTACGCGAGCGCGACCCCCGGGAGGACCGCATGTGATATCGCGTCACCCATCAGCGACCAGCCGATGAGTACCAACCAGCAGCTGAGCAGCGCGCACACCACCGAGGCGACAGTCGCGACGATGATGGCGCGGCGCATGAATTCGAAGTTCAGCGGGTCGAGGATGAGGTCGAGCACGCTCATGGCAGACCCACAACGGAGAGAGACGGCTTCTGCGGGCGTGCTAGGGGGGCGGGCGCCGAACCGAAAGCCAGCGCAAGGTTCTCAGGCTCGAGCACGTCGGCAGGCGTGCCTTCGAGCAGCACCGTCCTGTTGATCAGCGCGGCCGCGTCGCACAGCTGGGGCAGGGAGTTGAGATCGTGTGTGGAAACGAGGACGGTGTTCCCCTCACGCGCGAGGTCGCGAAGCAATGCGGAAATGGTCGCTTCACTGTTCTTGTCGACCCCGGTGAAGGGTTCGTCGAGCAGGATGATGGAAGCCTGCTGCGCGAGCGCGCGTGCGAGAAAGACGCGCTTGCGCTGCCCACCAGAGAGCTGACCAATCTGCCTGTCAGCGAATTCGGCCATGCCAACTTGGGCAAGCGCCTTGTCAACGAGAGTCCGGTCCCTGCGGCGCGGTATGCGAAGCCAGTTCATTGCGCCGTATCTGCCCATGGTGACGACGTCACGGACACTCAGCGGAAATGACCAGTCAACGTCTTCGCTCTGCGGAACATAACTGATCACACTGCGCCGCCGTGCCGTGGCCGCGGAGCCGCCATCGATGCAAATGGACCCGCTGCGTGGGCGCAGCATGCCCATAATGGCTTTGAAGAGCGTTGATTTGCCCGATCCGTTGGTGCCGATCAGCCCATATACCTGACCCCAGGGCACTATGAGTGACGCTGACTGCAGAGCGATCAGTGAGCGGTAGGCGACCGTAAGGTCACGGACCTCGATGGCAGGAGGCCGGTCGGTGTGTGCAGTCATCCCGTCAGTCCTTCCACGATGACGTCAGCGGTGTGACGCAGCAGATCCAGATAGGTCGGTACGGGTCCGTCCGCGTCAGACAGCGAGTCCACGTACAAGACGCCGGCGAACTGTGCACCTGTCTCGCGCGCAACCTGGCGTTGTGCACGGTCCGAGACAGTCGACTCGCAGAACAGTGCGGGGACGTTGTGTTCGCGGACGAATGCCACGAGGTCAGCGACCTGCCGTGGAGTGCCTTCTTGCTCCTGGTTCACTGCCCAGAGATACCCCTCGCGGAGTCCGGTATCACGCGTCAGGTAGGAAAATGCTCCCTCGCAGGTGGCGAGCACGCGCTGGCCTTCTGGCAACTGTGCGAGCGCGGTGGTCAGTTCGTCACCGATCGCGGCGATTTCCTGCTTGTACGCCTCCGCGTTGCTGAGATACTCGCCGCTGTTGGCAGGGTCCAGGTCGGCGAACGCGGCTGCAATGTTGTCGACATAAACCTGCGCCTCGACCGGGGACATCCAGGCGTGCGGGTTAGCGCGACCAGTGTATTCACCGCCGCGGATAGCGATCGGCTCGATTCCTTCGGAGACGACCGCGTGCGGGGCGTTGATTGTGGTAACGAACCGTTCGAACCAGCTCTCCAGCCCGAGACCGTTGTCGAGGATAAGCGCGGCGCCTTCGGCGGTGCGCAGGTCGGACGGGGTTGGTTCGTATCCATGGATCTCCGCACCAGGCTTGGTGATCGACTCGACGCGCAGATGGTCGCCAGCGACGTTCTGGGCCATGTCAGCTAGCACCGTGAAGGTCGTGAGCACGAGAGGGCGATCGTCTTCACTTCCCGAGGCGGTGGGGGAACTGCAGGCGGTGAGCGCTACTGCCAGAGCGATAAGCACGCTCAAAACTCCTGGTTTCCATACACGAAGAGAAGAGTTCGCCATACCGAAACTTATACTCCTCGATCCGGACAATGTCCAGCACTAGGGTGCTTTTTCGCAACTCTTGCCGAGCGTGGCGTGACGCCGGATTGTGCGAGCTGCGGACCGCGTGTGCTTGTGAGCCGCTGCCGTCGTAGGCTTTTCACCGTGCAGCAGAAGTGGTCTTCGGATGCTCAGGGTGGACAGCGCTGGCGGGGCTTGGCCTCTATCCCCGCGGACTGGGGGCGATGCGTGCTCACCATCGGCGTATTCGATGGAGTGCACCGGGGGCACGCCAGGCTCATCACCAAAGCCGTGCAGGAGGCGAAGCGTCTCGGCGTGCCCAGCGTCCTGATGACGTTCGACCCGCACCCCTCGGAAGTGGTGCGCCCCGGCTCACATCCCGCTCAGCTATCGACTCTCACGCGCCGCGCTGAACTCGTCGAGGAACTCGGCATCGATGTTTTTTGTGTGATGCCTTTTACGGTCGAGCTATCGCGACTCTCCCCGGAAGCATTCGTGCACGAGGTTCTGGTGGAGCGTTTGCACGTCGCCGAAGTTGTCGTCGGCGACAACTTCACCTTCGGCAGGAAGGCGGCCGGCACAGTCGAAACCCTAGAGGCGCTGGGCCACAGATTCGGGTTCAACGTGCATGGCGTGGGACTGCTCACCGAGCACGACGTCACCTACTCCTCGACCTATATCCGTGCTTGCGTAGACGCAGGTGACATGGATGCGGCAACCGAGGCGCTCGGCCGCCCGCACCGAATTGAGGGCGTCGTCGTTCGGGGTGATGGACGCGGCAAAACACTTGGTTTTCCCACGGCCAACGTCGCCCCGCCGATGTACACTGCGATACCCGCTGACGGCGTGTATGCAGGCTGGTTCACTGTTGTCGGGCCAGGCGCGGTAAGCGGCTCGATCGCGCCGGGCGAGCGCGGCATGGCTGCTATCTCGGTGGGTACCAACCCCACCTTCTCTGGCACCGCCAGGACAGTCGAGGCATATGCGCTCGGTGTCGACGCCGATCTCTACGGGCAGCATGTCGCTGTAGATTTCGTCAAGCGACTCCGGGGCATGCGCCGGTTCGGCTCAGTCGAGGAACTTATTCAGGCAATGAATAACGACGTAGCCGAAACAGAATCCGTGCTCAGGACTGTCTGACGCGCATCTTCATCTCTGCGAGGAAGCCGTCGCGGAGCGCGATCCGCGCCTCCTCAGGGACGAACTCAACGTCCATCGCGGCGCAGGCCAGGTGGAGCATATCTGAATCAACTCGTTGCGGGACTTGCGGCGTTCCGGCAAGGAACTGGATGATTCGGGCGCGCTGCTCTTTCGATGACGCGTCCCACCAGCGCTGCGCGTACCGTTCGCCGATCCGGCGTGCCTCACCCTGCGTATCGACCACGAGTTGAGCACCCACCCGGCTCAGCACCGACAGCGGAATGAGATCCGTCTCTTTAACGGCGCGTTTGCGGGGAATGAAGCGTGGCATTGCCACCGGTGACGGGATAGGGCTCGAAACAGCTTCCGCTTCGGCATCGGCCGGTGCCTGGCCCGGCGGCGAGGCGGGTGCTGTGTGATGCGCCGCGGAGTTTGCTTCTTCCGGCTGCACCTCCGGTGCTGGTTCGGCGGATTCCACGGTCTCATCAGGCCGTTCCGTGGCAGCTGCTGCGTGGTGCACGGCGCGAGTGGCGTTCGGGGCCGGGGTGTGCTCGGCATGATCACCCGGGGGGTGCTCGCTTACCGAGAAGTCGATCGCTGCGCCTTCCGCGGGACGCCCGCGGTACTGCAGGTCCAGGAAGATCTGTGGGTCGAGCGCGAGGACGTGGTCGGCGGCGCCTTTGAGTCTTCGCGACACAGTGTCGCCGCCATCGAGGTACCACAGTCCGGTCCGTACCCCTTCTGTACCTGCCGCTTCGAGGGCAGGTATGAGGTCCGCATCTCCGGCGAAGAGGATCACCTCTGCCGCGGCACCTTTGAGGGCCGCGGTCACAATGTCGGCGACGAGTCGCGTATCAACGCCTTTCTGCCGCGGCAAGCCGTCTACGAAATACAGTGTCCCCGTGCGCAGACATGCGCCAGGCGTGTCCCGGATGAGCTGGTGGTGCATGATGGGTGTGCCGTTGTCCGGCTCCGCGTCGTACCACATTTGGCGAAGGACACGAACTTCCGGGTGGTGGCGCTGAGCAAGCTCACCGATCAGCCTGATCAGCGCGACCTGGTCGATGCCGAGTTGCTGCCGGTTGGCTTTTCCGGTCAATTCCTGCAGCGTAAGCCACAGGTATCCCGCATCGATGTACATGATGGCGTTGGCTGGGCGGAACGCAGGCATCAGGTGGTTCACCCTCACTGTCAGTGCTGACGATTACTGATTCGCACTCCATCATCCACGGCCATCCCGCCGCTGGTGCGCGACTATTAGAATCGCTTCGAAACCACCCGGGGTCGCTGTGAGTCAGCCCGGTGCAGCAACCAGCTGCCCAGCGCGGCGCTCACTGCACCTGCGAGCGTAAGAACCACGAGCGGCACGGCGGCGGCGAGGCTTAGTGTCTTCCGCGGGGGGAATGACCGCGCAGGTAATTGCCCGAATCGGTCCGCCGCTCATGTCTGTTATGCTAATGCGCTGGTGCGGCTGCGGTTCGCGGTGGCTGCACCAATGCGGTGCATGAGCACCGCAAAATGATCATCACGCGGACGTGACCCAGGAGATTTTCCGTGGCACTGGATACCCAGACCAAAAAGGACGTTCTCAAGGAGTATGGCCTCCACGAGACGGACACCGGATCGCCCGAAGCGCAGGTCGCTCTGCTGACCACGCGCATCATCGGCCTTACGGAGCACCTCAAGCAGCACAAGCATGATCACCACTCGCGTCGCGGTCTGCTTCTGCTCGTCGGCCGTCGCCGTCGTCTGCTGAAGTACCTTCAGCAGGTCGACATTCAGCGCTATCGTTCGCTGATCGAGCGCCTTGGCCTGCGCCGCTGATCTGGTTTCTGTCGCGACGACGGAATCTGATGGGCCCGGTCACTTGCCCTACGGGGCTGTGACCGGGCCCATTGCGGTTACTGCCAGCACCACGCTGGCGATCTTGCCCGACAGTGCCGGTACTGACTGGTACTCTGCGGGTGGTTCACTGCCAGCAGTGAACGACGCTCTGCCTGGCGGAGTTACCTCCACACGTCGGTCCTCGGTAGTGGCCGCCGGATGACGATCATCCGGCTGCTTCGATCGATGGCCGCGGTAGCGGAGGTGAGCTGCACGACCTTCGTGCGCAGCACACATTGCTGTGCTCTCTTGTCTGGCTGAGGCGGATGAGCGCGCCGTACCGCGTATGGCTGCGCCAGGCCGGCGCCCTGCTGGGCGCGAAAGACAAATCGAGAGTGAGAAACACTGAATGACTGAACAAAACGATCACGAACCGCGCATTTTCGAGAGCTCGGTTGTGCTCGATAACGGCAGTTTCGGCAAGCGCACGATCCGGTTCGAGACCGGTCACCTCGCGCGCCAGGCCGCCGGTGCCGTGGTCGCGTACCTCGACGAAGAAACGATGGTGCTCTCCGCAACAACCTCGTCGAAGCAGCCGAAGGAGCACTTTGACTTCTTCCCGCTGACAGTTGATGTCGAGGAGCGTATGTACGCTGCGGGCCGCATCCCGGGATCGTTCTTCCGGCGCGAAGGCCGGCCGTCCACCGACGCCATCCTCACCTGCCGGCTGATTGACCGGCCACTGCGCCCCTCCTTCGTGGACGGGCTCCGCAATGAGGTGCAGGTCGTCGTCACCGTAATGAGCTTGGACCCAGACCACCTTTACGACGTGGTCGCAATCAATGGTGCGTCGGCATCGACGCAGCTTGCTGGGCTACCGTTCTCAGGTCCGGTGGGCGCAGTGCGGGTCGCGCTTATCGAAGGGCAGTGGGTGGCCTTCCCAACTGTCAAGCAGCTCGAAGATGCAGTCTTCGACATGGTGGTGGCGGGCCGCATCGTGTCGGGAAGCGGCGAGAACGCTGACGTCGCGATCATGATGGTGGAAGCAGAGGCCACCGAGAATGTCATTGCGCTGATTGATGGTGGTGCACAGGCTCCCACTGAAGAGATCGTGGCGGAGGGTCTTGAGGCGGCGAAGCCGTCTATCGCGAAACTGTGTGAGGCGCAGCAGGCGCTCGCACGCGGTGCTGCGAAGGCCACCGGTGACTTCCCGCTGTACCCGCCGTACGAGCCCGACGTTTTCGAAGCAGTCGACAAGATCGCTGGGACGCCACTCGCTGACGCGCTGAGCATTGCGGGCAAGCAGGAGCGCGAGAACCGGCTCGACGAAATCAAGGGCGAAGTTCTCGAGCAGCTTGCTCCCACTTTCGAGGGTCGCGAGAAGGAAATCGGGGCCGCTTTCCGTTCGCTGACCAAGCAGCAGGTTCGCCGCCGGATCATCTCAGACCACTTCCGTATCGACGGTCGCGGCATCACAGATATCCGCTCGCTGGCCGCGGAGGTCGCGGTGGTCCCGCGTGCGCATGGCAGCGCGCTGTTCGAGCGCGGGGAAACTCAAATTCTTGGTGTCACCACGCTTGACATGGTCAAGATGGCGCAGCAAGTCGACTCGCTCGGGCCCGAGACGTCCAAGCGGTACATGCATCACTACAACTTCCCGCCTTACTCCACCGGCGAAACCGGCCGCGTGGGTACGCCGAAGCGCCGCGAGATCGGTCACGGTGCGCTCGCAGAGCGTGCTCTCGTTCCGGTCTTGCCCACTGTCGAAGAGTTCCCTTATGCGATCCGTCAGGTATCGGAAGCGCTCGGGTCCAATGGTTCGACATCAATGGGTTCGGTCTGTGCGTCGACACTGTCGATGCTCAACGCCGGTGTTCCGCTGAAGGCTCCCGTCGCGGGCATCGCAATGGGCCTCGTGTCCGAAGAGGTCGACGGCGAGATGAAGTACGTCGCGCTGACCGACATCCTCGGGGCAGAGGACGCGTTCGGTGACATGGACTTCAAGGTGGCCGGGACGAAGGACTTCGTTACCGCGCTGCAGCTCGACACCAAACTTGATGGCATCCCGTCGAAGGTTCTCGCGGGCGCGCTGAGCCAGGCCCGTGACGCGCGACTGACAATTCTCGACGTGATGGCTGAGGCGATCGACCGTCCCGATGAGATGAGTCCATATGCGCCGCGGATTACGACCATCAAGGTGCCGGTCGACAAGATCGGTGAGGTGATCGGACCCAAGGGCAAGGTCATCAACCAGATCACCGAGGAAACTGGCGCCTCCATCTCCATCGAGGACGACGGCACGATCTTCATCGGCGCCACCGATGGGCCGTCCGCGCAGGCCGCGATTGACCGCATCAATGAAATCGCGAACCCGCAGCAGCCGCAGATAGGCGACAGATTCCTCGGCACCGTGGTCAAGACCACCGCCTTCGGCGCTTTCGTATCGCTTCTGCCAGGTCGCGATGGCCTCGTCCACATCTCGAAGCTCGGCGGGGGCAAACGCATCGCTAAAGTGGAGGACGTGGTGAACGTCGGCACGAAGCTGCGTGTCGAGATCACCGACATCGACAACCGCGGCAAGATCAGTCTGGTACCCGTCGACGATGAGTCCGACGCTCAGGCTGGAGAGACGGCAGAATCCACCACTGATGGTCAGAGTGAATCAGGTGGCAGCGAATCCGGTACTTCCGAGTAGCGGAACGCCACTGAATAACAGTTCCCGGGGTACCAGTTTCCGGGGTAACGATTATCGGGTGCAGGCGGCACAGGACTCAGGAGAGGGTCCTGGCCACCTGCTTTTCCCGGACGGGGAGCCCGGGCCGGTCGAGCGATCCGTCCTTCCCGGCGGGTTGCGCGTTGTATCCCAGTACCTGCCAGGGGTCCGCTCCGCATCGGTAGGGCTCTGGATCGGCGTAGGCTCCCGTGACGAGCATCCAGGCCACGCCGGCGCGGCGCATTTTCTCGAACACTTACTGTTCAAAGCGACGCCGACACGTTCCGCGCTCGATATCGCGGAGTCGATGGACGCAGTTGGCGGCGAGTTCAACGCGTTCACCGCGCGTGAGCACACCTGCTTCTATGCGCACGTCCTTGACGACGACTTGCCGCTCGCTCTTGACCTCGTCTCGGACGTCGTGCTGCGGGGGCGCTGCCGTGGTGACGATGTCGAAATCGAGCGCAGCGTCGTGCTCGAAGAAATCGCGATGCGTGACGACGATCCGGAGGATCTGCTGGGGGATGCGTTTCTGCACGCCCTTTACGCGGGTCATCCGATCGGGCGGCCTATCATCGGCTCGCCAGAGTCTGTGGAGGCGATGACGCGTCGACAACTGCACAGCTTCCACATCCGGCGCTACCGCCCCGAGCGAATGGTTGTCGCGGCCGCGGGTAACATTCGTCACGCGGAGGTGGTGGGGCTCGTCGGTAAATTCTTTGGTGACGCGCTCGCGGATGGGCAGCAGCCGGTGCAGCGCAGAGAAGGTCATCTCGAGCTGCGGCGGGCACCGAGGGTGGCCTTCCTCGACCGTGACAGCGAACAGGCGCACGTCTCGCTCGGGGTTCGGGCTTATGGACGACACGATCCGCGCCGCTGGGCGCTGTCAGTGCTCAACACCGCAATCGGCGGCGGCATGAGTTCTAGGCTGTTCCAGGAGATACGGGAAAAACGGGGCCTCGCATACTCTGTCTATTCAGGGGTCGACACATTCGCTGACACTGGAGCGTTCTCCGTGTATGCAGGGTGCCAGCCGGAATGCCTCAGCGACGTAATCACGCTCGTGGGAGAGGTGCTTGGCGATGTTGCCGAGCGCGGGATCAGCGAAGCTGAGTGCCGGCGCGCCCAGGGCAACCTGCGCGGGCAACTGGTGCTCGGGCTGGAAGACTCGTCGTCCCGGATGCACCGGATCGGCCGCAGCGAGCTGAGCTACGGCAATCACTTGTCGGTCACCGATACGGTCGACAGAATCGTCCGCGTGACTCCGAGTGACGTGGCCGCGGTGGCGAATGATCTGCTGCGGCGGCCGTTCGGTGCGGCAGTGGTCGGCCCATACGGCGCTGTGGGGGAGTTGCCGCCGCAGCTGAAAAAGCTATGCCGAAACGCCCGCGTACGCTAGGCGTGTTGAGTTCGACGAGTGAGGAGCGCGATGACTAACGCGGGTGCGATCCGGGTCGGTGTCTTGGGTGCCAAAGGAAAAGTGGGCAAGGCCATCTGTGACGCAGTGGAGACCGCTACAGACCTGGCACTTGCCGCACGGGTCGATCGTGACGATTCGCTGGCCGACCTCACAGCCAGCAAAGCCGACGTTGTCGTCGATTTCACCCATCCGGATGTGGTCATGGGAAATCTCGAGTTTCTGATCGAGAATGGCATCCACGCGGTCGTCGGGACCACCGGCTTCGACGAGGCACGGCTGGCCCAAGTCCGCGAGTGGCTATCGCAGAAGCCTGACGTGGGCGTTCTCATCGCGCCCAACTTCGCGATTGGTGCTGTGCTGTGCATGAAGTTTGCGGAGCAGGCCGCGCGGTTCTTCGACTCCGTCGAGATCGTGGAGCTGCACCATCCCAACAAAGCAGACGCTCCGTCGGGTACCGCAGCCCGGACCGCGGAGCTTGTCGGGGCGGCGCGCGACCGGGCAGGTTGCGCACCCATGCCTGATGCGACATCTACCGCGCTGTACGGCGCGCGCGGAGCATCGGTGGCGGGTGTGCATGTGCATTCTGTTCGCCTCGCCGGATTGGTTGCGCACCAGGAGGTCCTGCTCGGGACGCAGGGCGAGACACTGACGATCCGGCACGACTCGATCGACCGATCGTCGTTCGCGCCTGGAGTGTTGCTCGGCGTTCGCGGGATCGCTCAGCGCCCGGGCCTGACTATCGGTATCGACCCCCTGATGGACCTGTGAAAACTAAACTCGCGATCGTATTCATCACTGTCGGGCTTGGGTTTTATCTGATCCTGATGGGCCGTCAAGCGATCATGCTGATCGGTAATGGCACCACCGAAACCGTGGTGCTGGGAGTTGCCATCCTCGTGCTGCCGTTTTTGGGAGCGTACGTGGGATTCACTACGCTGCGCGCCGGATTCCAGCATTCCCGGCTTTCCCAGCTTATCGCTGCCGACGGCCTTGAACTGGACACTTCAGGACTGCCCAGGCGTCCTTCCGGGCGATTCGAGCGTGAGGCGGCGGACGCGTTCTTCCTCACGGTGAAGGCGGACCTCGATCAGCACCCTGATGACTGGCGGCACTGGTATCGCGTCGCACGTGCGTATGACATAGCAGGGGACCGCAGACGGGCACGTGAAGCGATGAGCCGGGCGGTGGAACTCGAACGAGAGAAGCGGCGCCAGAACGTGAACGAATGACGCACGTGGCGGTACGCTCAGGCGCGTGCCGAGATTGCTGATCGTCCATCACACGCCGTCCCCGCACATGCAGGCCATGTTCGAGGCGGTGGTTTCTGGTGCGACGGATCCAGAGATCGAGGGCGTTGACGTCGTGCGTCGCCCCGCATTGACTGTTGCACCTGCGGAGATGCTCGAAGCTGATGGGTACCTGCTCGGCACCCCTGCCAACTTGGGGTACATGTCGGGCGCGCTCAAGCACGCGTTCGACGTGTGCTATTACCTCTGCCTCGACTCGACGCGCGGACGGCCATACGGCCTCTTCATCCATGGAAACGAGGGCACTGAGGGTGCGGAGCACAGCGTCGAGCGCGTAACGACGGGGCTGGGCTGGGTCAAGGCCGCTGAGTCGGTCGTGGTGATGGGCAAACCAGCCAAGACCGATCTCGAGACCTGCTGGGAATTGGGCGCTTCAGTGGCCGCTCAGCTGATGGCGTGACCACGGACACGCTCGACGCACAATTGCCTACTGTTCGTTGCGCGGTGCGTCGCTTGAAGTATCGCTCTCGCTGGCCGGTGCCGTTTCCTCAGGAGTGGCCGCTGAGTGGCTCGCATCCGGTGCGGCGTCGTCCTGGACGGGCGCGGACGACGTGCGCGTCCGGGAGTGTGGCGGCTCCCACGACCATTTGCCCTGGTCGCGCAGCGCACCACGGACTGCCTGCGACACCCAGGAGTTGAGCGAAACCCCGTTGGCGCTAGCGGCTTCCTCGGCACGCGCTTTGATACCGTCAACCAAGCGCAGCGTGACGCGAGAGATGTTGCCGCCAAGTTCGTCGAGAGCCTGTTCGAAGTCGGATAAAGCATCTTGCGCCGATGCCCCGAGCTCCGGGCCACCGACCGTTTCGGCATCGTGAATTACGACGACGCTGATGTTGTCTCCCGCGACACGGACGTCAACCGTTCGGTCTTCGAGTTCCTGGGAGATCTGCGCAGCGAGCTCGCTGAGAGCGGACATCAAAACGAGACGCAGCGCGGGGTCTGCCGCCTTCGCGAGTGCTGAGGCAAGCTGCTGAGTCCGCTCATCGCCGAGTGCTGCCGCAGCCACGAGGTCGTCATGGAATCGCTGGGTGTATTGGGAAAGATCCATGACACCACAATGACGCCACAATCTGCTGCCGTCAAGGAAAAGTGGCGCCATTGTGATGTCAGCTTGGTGTCATGATGGCGTCACTCTTCGTTTCCCTTGCGGCACCGCGGTGGTTCAGTTGGCGTCTTCGATGAACTTCTTCAGCCCTTTGGACGCTGTTTCCAGCGCCATCTTTTGGCCGCGCTTCACCAGGAAACCAGGCATCGGAATTTTCAGATCCACCGCAAGATCGAAGGTGACGGAGGTGCCCTTCGCGGAAGGCTTGAGGACGTACGACCCCGTCTGTGTCTTCTGCTGGTTGCTCGGCTCGACGAGTTCCCAGCGCACTACGTTGTCCTCGAATGTGTAATCGACGAGCTGCTCATCGCTCACGCCCATGGTGGAGATCGCCATCCAGACTCGGGCCGGACGGCCGTCGTCGTGACGAGACCGCACCTCGACTTTGCGATGCGATGACGACCACAGTGGGAGCGATTCGACATCCGCGATCACCTCCATCACCTTCTCGGGTGGTGCCTGGACGTCAAACTCGATCGATCCGCTAACTGCCATATGCCCGCACTCCTGACTCGTCACCTAGTGAGAGATAATCGATGTGCTTCACCGCATCCGCGAGTGAAGCCACGTGTAGGAGGATATCTGTGCCGGAGATCGTGCCGCTGAAGGTACAGCTCATCGCGAAGACGGAGTTTGTGCCGCCGAGTGATGTCCCGTGGGAGACCGACGCTGACGGTGGGGAAGCGCTTGCCGAATTCGCGGGTCGTGCGTGCTATCAGAGCTGGAGTAAACCGAATCCGCGCACCGCATCGAACGCGGGTTATCTTCGCCACATCCTCGAGGTCGGTCACCTCTCACTGCTTGAACACGGGTCGGTCAGTTTCTATATCTCGGGAATTTCACGGTCCTGCACCCATGAACTCATCCGGCACCGGCATTTCTCGTACTCTCAGCTGTCGCAGCGTTTCGTGCCTGAGCACGATGCGAACATTGTGGCGCCGCCGGCGATCGCCGGAGATCCGGAGCTCGAGGCGCTGCTCAGCAAGGCGGCGGAAGTGACGCGCGAGGCGTACACCGAACTGCTCGAAGCATTGCAGCACAAGTTCGCGGACATGCCTAACGCGCTTCTGCGCCGCAAACAGGCGCGCCAGGCGGCGCGTTCCGTGCTCCCGAATGCAACTGAGACACGGATTGTCGTCACCGGCAACTATCGCGCGTGGCGGCATTTCATCGCCATGCGGGCGACAGAGCACGCGGATGTGGAAATCCGGGAACTCGCGATCGAATGCCTCCGTCAGCTACAAAAGGTAGCCCCCAACGTTTTTGGAGATTTCGATATCGGAACACTGTCCGACGGCAGCGAAGTTGCGACGAGCCCGTTCGTCACCGAAGGATAAGCGAGACAAGCAGCACTTACCGATGCCACGGCCTCGGCTATTCGGTAACTGGCGAACTGAAAGGTAGCGTAAGCACCATGACCACTGGTGTTCCGTCGTCGAACGCAGCACGTGCGTTCGGCACCGTTGTGACCGCGATGGTCACGCCGTTCACCCCTGACGGGAAACTCGATGTGGACGCAGGTGTGAAGCTCGCTGACCACCTCGTCACTGAGGGCTGTGACGGCCTTGTCCTCGGGGGCACCACCGGTGAGTCGCCGACGACAACGGACGACGAGAAAGCGGTACTGCTGCGTGCCGTGGTCGACGCGGTCGGTGATCGGGCCCGCATCATTGCCGGCGCGGGCAGCTACGACACCTCGCACAGCATTGAGTTGGCCCGTGCCTCGGCGCAGGCGGGCGCACACGGCTTGCTTGTGGTCACCCCCTACTACTCGCGTCCGCCGCAGCCTGGCCTGCTGGCGCATTTCCGCGCTGTCGCAGACGCGACCGATCTGCCAGTGATGCTGTACGACATTCCGCCGCGCTCAATCGTCCCGATCGCGCGGGACACGCTTTTCGCGCTCTCCGAGCACCCGCGCATTATCGCGGTCAAGGATGCGAAGGGGGATCTCAATCTTGGCGCCGAGATCATTGCGACGACCGGACTGGAATACTACTCAGGTGACGATCCGCTGAATTTGCCCTGGCTTTCTGTGGGAGCGGTTGGATTCGTCAGTGTCGCCGGACACTTCGTCGCGGGGCGTCTGCGTAAGATGCTTGATGCAGCGACCATCGGCGATTACGCGCGGGCCCGCCGCCTCAATGCATCGATGTTCCCGCTATTCCGCGCAATCGCGGCGCTGGGCGGTGTATCCGCCTGCAAAGCCGGCCTGCGCCTGCTTAAAGTCGAAGCGGGCGATCCGCGGCTTCCGCAGGTTGCACCGACAGTCGAACAGGTTCAGGCGCTCGCCGCGGAACTGCGTGCGGCTGGGGTACTGCAATGAGCGATTCCCGGCAGCAGCGCGGACGTCGCGCCACACGGTCCTCAGGGCCACCACAGCCTGCAGCGGCGCCGGAAAGGAACACCAGCGTGCCAGCAACTGTCGCACCCGCATTCGATCCGACGGCCAAGCTTGGCGCTCCACCTCCCGCACCGGATGACGGACTGCGGATCTACGCCCTCGGCGGCATCAGCGAAATCGGCCGCAATATGACGGTGTTCGAACACGCCGGCCAGATGCTCATCATCGATTGCGGTGTCCTCTTTCCCGAGGATCAGCAGCCGGGAGTCGACCTGATCCTTCCGGACTTCCGTCCGATCGAGGACCGCATCGACGACGTCGTGGCCGTGGTCCTGACGCATGGCCATGAAGACCACATCGGTGCGGTTCCGTTCTTACTCCGGCTGCGCCCAGACATCCCCGTGGTCGGTTCGCGCTTCACTCTCGCGCTCGTGTCCGCGAAGGCACGCGAGCACCACCTCAAACCAAACCTCATCGAGGTCACCGAAGGTGAGCGTGCGGAGTACGGCCCGTTTGACCTTGAGTTCTTCGCGGTCAACCACTCCATTCCCGACGCGCTCGCGATCGCTGTGCGTACGTCCGCGGGCACTGTCCTCCACACCGGCGACATCAAGCTCGACCAGCTCCCGCTCGACGGCCGGCTCACGGACCTCGCCGGGTTCTCCCGGCTCGGTGATGAAGGCGTGGATATCCTCCTCGTCGATTCGACCAACGCCGAAGTCCCTGGCTTTGTGATGCCGGAACGCCAGATCGGGACGGCGCTCGACACCGTCATCGGTAAGGCCAGTCAGCGCGTGATCGTGGCGTCCTTTGCTAGCCATGTGCACCGGATCCAGCAGGTGGTTGACGTCGCTCAGCGATACGGCCGCAAAGTGACCTTCGTCGGCCGGTCGATGGTGCGCAACATGAAAATCGCGCAGGACCTCGGCTACCTCACGATGCCCGAGGGTGTGGAAGTCGATCTCGATACGGCCGCGAAGCTCCCTGACGACAAATTAGTACTCGTATCGACCGGCTCGCAGGGCGAGCCGCTTTCCGCGCTCTCGCGAATGGCGCGCGGCGAACACAACCAGATCAACATTCGCGCCAACGATCTCGTCGTGCTCGCGTCCTCGCTGATTCCCGGAAATGAGAACTCTGTCTTCGCCGTGGTGAACGGTCTGGCGAAGCGTGGGGCCACGGTCGTGACGCAGGCGCACGCGAAGATCCATGTCTCAGGGCATGCGTCGGCGGGGGAGTTGCTTTTCATCTACAACGCGGTCCGTCCGCGCAACGTGATGCCCGTGCACGGAGAGTGGCGGCACCTGCGAGCCAATGCTGCGCTCGCCGAGGCCACCGGGGTGCCGCCGGAGCGCATCATGCTGGCCGAGGACGGCGTCGTCGTCGACATGGTGGAGGGAACGGCGCGCATCACCGGCCGTTACCCCGTCGGTCACGTGTACGTCGACGGGCTTTCCGTTGGCGACGTGGGAGACTCGACCCTGTCGGACCGGCTCATCCTCGGCGAAGGCGGCTTCATCGCTATCACGGTCGCGATCGACGTGGAGACGGGCAAGGCGGTGAGTACCCCAGAGGTTGCTGGACGCGGCTTCTCCGATGATCCAGCGGCGCTCAAGAGCGCGGTCGAGCGTGTGGAAGACGAGCTTGCACGCCTTGAGGCTGAGGGTGTAACTGATTCGCACCGCATCGCCCAGGCCGTTCGGCGGACAGTGGGCAGATGGGTTGCGGAAACGTACCGCCGCCGGCCGATGATCGTCCCGACCATTCTCGAGGTCAGCGGCAAGTAACAACCCGGCGGTGACGACCGCTGTCGTGGCACTCGTCGAGCGCGTGGTTAGCGAAGTGCTAAATGTCTCGGCAGGACGATGGGTCCGCGACGGTCACGTCAGGTAAGCGAGGAACTCGCTGTAGGCATGCTCGAGGGCGCGGATCTTCTCGACATATGGCTGGGTCTGGGTGGAGTATTCGCCGCCCGCAGGCATCCCGCCGAAACGCAGAACTGCACCGAAGCCCGCGTTATAAGCGGCCAGGGCGAGCTCGATCGGGTCCCCCGCTACCCTGCCGCTGGCGATCGCGTCATGGGTCATCTCGAGGTTGTGACACATGTACCGGGCTTGCGCGGTCAGCGCGTCGGGAATGCTGAAGGGATCGCGAGTCCCGTCGCCGTCGGCGTCGACTCCCCAGGTCTCCCATGTCCCCGGCGTGAACTGGGCGGGCCCCTGGGCATTCGCGTAACTCACCGCATTGACGTTAAAACCGCTTTCCGCGTAAATCTGGGCCGCAAGGTGGCCCGGGGTCACTTCACCACATTCGGCGCTGGCCTTGAAGATCCACTCGGTGAACTCAGCGGGAACGGGTTTCGGCACGGGCGGGGGTGCGGGGGGTTCATCAGGCTCTGCGATTTCGTCAGCGGCGGCGCTTGCGACCGCTTCGGCGGCTCGGTCCACTTCGGCAGTGGCGGCGGGCTCGGTGGGAACCGCGTTGCTGATTGTGATAGCGGCGGCGATAGCAGTGATGGCGGACGTCAGGACTAGAGCTGGTGAGTTCATAACGAAAACGACTCTCCAATGCTCAGCCCGGCATTTCCACAAGTTGTGGCCCGTTTCATAACGGTTGCGTAACGGACCGGGTGGTGCGCTGTTGCGGTCTTCAGTGCGGGAACCGCACGTCAGCGCCGCGATGCACTGGTATGAACCTCAAGTTCGCGATGTCCAGAGATATGCCAGAGATCACACCGCAATCCTTTGGTTCACACCGTCAGATCGTGCGAGGCAGCAAAGGCTGGGTTGTGTCAGCCGAAGCGGTGCTGGTGATCACAACGTGGGCCCGGCTTGCGGGAGGTTGGCGGATGTCGCCTAGATGGGGTGTTGAAGGCGCTCAGATGATTTCAGTCGTGCTGTCACAATCTGCACCCAACGGCCCATGTGCGCCAAGACTGCTACCGCCATGATCGTTTGTCGGCTAGCGTGGAGGGTATGACGTAAGTCACAAAGTACGAGTGCTTAGGTCGGTGTTAGGGGGTTGTGATGGGTGGGGGACCGGGCGCAGACGACTCCCGGGCAAGCTCAGGCACAGAGCAGCCCGCTGCGCCCACGCTGGCTCGGGTGCTTTCCGTGGCGACGCTCACGCCTGGTCAGGCCGCGCTCCTCATTAGTGATCTCCTAGCAGAAGCCGGTAATGGCCACGCAGAAAAGGAGCCGAGCCTACGTTCGATCCGCCTGTCGCTTGACGGTTCGCTTATCGGGCCGTTCGCGCGTCCGGAGCAGGGGAACCGTGATGCCGCAGGGAACCGCCAGCCACAGCTTGAGCCAGCGAGCGCACAAGCTTCCGCTGGTCAGCGCGGCGTCAACGGCGTGAACGGCGTGAACGGTGCAGCCCGCACCGTTCGGGGGCTGGTGTACGCGCCCGCGGACTCGCAGGGTAACGGCCACCGCGAAGTTCCTCCCGCGGTGGCTGGGATCGCGCGGCGCCTCGTCGATAGCACCCGCGACTCGCCGAGTTACGCGGCCGCCGCAGACGCGCTCGATGCAGAACTTGGTAGCGTCCTCCAGTCAGCTCCGGGTGCCGGGGACCGTATTCTTACGCTGGCGCACACGAAACTCGGTGTCACTGATCCGCGTGCGGTCCGTGCTGAACTCGCAACGATAGCCCAGGCCGCTCACCGTGCCTTTCCCGTGGCGCCGGCTGAGCTGCCAGCTAACGATGTACACGAGACGCACGAAGCTGCCGTGAGCACTGTGAGCCGGACGCCAGGGCCGCAAGAGGCCGAACAGAGCGGGCTGGTTTACAAACCCCAGCGAGTTCCGTTCTGGCGCAGAGACAAAGTGTGGCACCGAAAGTTCCGTGTTCCCTCACGCCGACTGATCGTGCTCACAGTGCTGGTGGTCGCGCTTGCGGGCGCTGGAGTCGTCACGATCCCGCGTGTCGTGGCCGACCTGCAGGGTACATGGGACACCCTGATGAACCCGCAACCGCCCGACCAGCAGCTCGCGCCGGTCTCCCCGCCGGAGGAGCAAGATGCCGGGCTGCCATTGGAACCAATCCCTGAGCTAGCGCCAGCGTCGGCCGGTGAGGTCGCGCGGATCTCAGCGTCGCTCGCTGACGGCCAGTGCGTGCCAGGACGCCCGTGCAACGTGCGGGTAGACGTACAGTTTGCGGCGGGGGCCGTCCCCGAGGTCAGCAGCTGGACCTTGCACGTCGCTGACCGTTGCACCGGCGAGGTAGTGGAGCACCCGGGACTCGCCATGCCCGTCCAAGAAGGCAGCAGACAGTCGTACGGAGTCAGCGAGATCCCACTGGAGAGCAGCCCCGCGATGGCGATAATCGCGATGACAATCGCGCCAGCGCAAGCCGCGTCCGAACCCATCCTTGTCCCCGCCGATGGTGGCGCATGCTGAAGGGGTGAGGGGCCGGGATGATGAGCGACGAGCACAAGCCCACCACTGATTTCCTGCTGATCGGTGCGGCTCTCGTCCTTGTCCTTTTCGGGCTGCTCAACCTTCTGACACTCAATATGACAGGCGCGGCGCTGCGGCACGCGGCCTTCGCGGTTGCTGGGTTCGCGCTGCTTTTCGTCCTGTCGCGGCTCAAGCTCTCTGATCTTCGCCCACTAGCCTGGCTGGTGTACGCCGTGGCAATGGCGCTGCTGCTCGCGGTACCGATTGCGGGTGTCACCGTGAAAGGAGCGCAGCGCTGGCTCGCGCTCGGGCCCATCAGTATTCAGCCCGCGGACCTTGGCAAGCTCGCGATTGTGCTGGCCATGGCTTCAGTGCTCGGCAGCGGATACCGTCCGTTGCGACTGCTAGCGGCGCTGGCGCTTGCCGCGCTGCCGATTGGACTTGTCGCCCTGCAGCCGGACCTGTCCACTGCCCTGGTGCTGACAGCCACTGCGGTGATGCTATTGATCCTGGGCAGGGTCCCGCTGCTGCCACTGCTCCCGCTCTTCGGGGCAGCGCTTGCCGCGGTCCCGATCGCTGTGCTCGCGTTGCGCCCCTACCAGCTC
Source organism: Hoyosella sp. YIM 151337 (assembly GCF_026041215.1). Taxonomy (GTDB): domain Bacteria; phylum Actinomycetota; class Actinomycetes; order Mycobacteriales; family Mycobacteriaceae; genus Hoyosella. Next base: position 65,284 of record NZ_JAPEIQ010000022.1, on the reverse strand, counting down.
GAGCGGATTCAGGTCTTTCTCTCGGGTGACCACGACCCCGCCGGGTCGGGCTGGGCAGCCGTACAAGCGGAGATCGCGGTTGGCGCGGGCGGGCTGTTCGGGATTGCGACCGATCCGCTGTATCCGTTGCGTGCGAGTTATGTTCCGGAACGCGAGCATGACCTGGCTTTCGTCAGTCTGGTGTACGCCTGGGGGCTGCTCGCGGGTCTCGCGGTTGTGATCGCGCTGCTCATCATCGTATGGCGGTGCACGCTGGCGGCACGCATAGCGCGTACACCGCAGGGCGCGCTGATCGCTTCAGGTGTGGCGGTGTTGTTCGCGGTGCATGGCGTCGTCTCGATCGCTGCCAACTTGTCGCTGCTCCCACATACTGGTTTACCGATCCCGCTGTTCAGTTACGGCGGTACCGTCATGACGGTCCATCTGGCCGCGCTGGGACTTGTTCTCGCCGTCCGGCGCGACGGCGAAAACCGGCCATTGTGGACGGTGCCTGGTTCAGTCCATCAGAGACCGCGCGGTGCTCGTGTGGGCGCACTCGCGGTGAGCGCGCTCCTTGTCGCGATGTCCGGCTTCATTTGGGAGGTGCAGAACAACCGCGGCGAGGAATTGCTGGCGCTGAGCGACGCACAGATGACGCGCTGCATCCGGATTCCCGCGGAGCGCGGGAACATTGTCGACCGTCACGGGGTGCCGCTCGCGGCCAACTCAACCGAGTATGCAATCGAATTGGTCCCTGGCATGTTCCGTGCAAGCGACACTGCCGCACTCGCGCAGCTGCTCGGCCGCGACGAGCATGAGCTCGCCGCCCGCATCGATCGGCGCGGCGAAGAGATCAGCGTGCGACTCGGCGACGTCGAAGCTGACCAGGCGCGTGCGGTTGTCGGAGCTGCACTTCCCGGCGTCTTGGTGTTGCCTTCCGGGCATCGGCACTATCCGCACGGGGACGTGCTAGGACACATCCTCGGCTTTGTGAGGGTCGGCAGCACCGACGATATGCAGAGGTGGCCCGGCCTCGCTCTCGGCTCAGTGGTGGGGGCCACGGGGATTGAGCGTCAGTACGACGCTGTGCTGCGTGGCATCGACGGGAAGCAGTGTGTCTTTGTCAGTCCCGCGGGACACCCCGTGGCCGCAGGCGAGCGCATCGACCCAGTGCACGGCCACGACCTTCGTTTAAGCGTGGACCTCGAGATGCAGCGCCGGGCAACATCATCGCTGACCGACACACTCCACGAGAGTGGTGGGGATCTGGGCGCGGCCTTTGTCATGGACGCGAGGACGGGTGCCGTGCTGGCGATGGCGAGTGTCCCCGGCTACGACAACAACATTTATAGTCCGCCAGCGAATGTCGACGCGATCCAGCAGCTCGCCCAGGCACCCGGGCACCCCCTGCTCAACAAAGTCACTCAGATTGCGGGTCCGCCCGGGTCCACCTTCAAGATCGTGGTGGCCGCCGCGAACGCGCAGTTTCAGACCTTGTCCCCTGCATACGTGATGCCCACTGGCGCGGCATTCTCTTACGGCGGGCACACCTTCCGCAACTGGCAGCCAATGGGGCCCCACAACATGGTGCAGGCTCTTCAATGGTCAGACAACGTTTACTTCTATCGGCTGGGTCTGTTGCTGGGTCCTGAACGTATGGCAGAGGTGGCTCAGGCGCTTGGAGTGGGCAAACTTTCCGGGATCGACCTCCCCGGCGAGATTCCGGGCTTCCTGGGAACGCCTGAGACCGTAGCGAACATCGGCGGGACCTGGTACGGCGGCTCCACAGTTCTCATGGGCATCGGGCAGGGCACCGTTAACGTCACACCGCTGCAGGTGGCGCGCTGGACAGCGGGCATCGCAACGGGACGGGTAGTCACACCTCAGCTCGGCGACGCGTACGGGACGGAAGAGTTCGTGCAACTCAACCGTGAACCGGCAGCGCCACTGCCGTTCGCTGACCAGCTCGGACCGGTGCGCGAAGGAATGCGGGCCGCTGTTACGGGCGGTACGGGAGGTCAACTCGCCGACCTGCGAATTTCGTCCGCTGCGAAAACCGGAACAGCGGAAGACCCGTCAGCACCGGGGAAGGGCACCAATGCGTGGTTCTCGGCAGTGGCTCCCTACGAAGACCCGGAGATTGTTGTTGCCGTGTACGTCCGCGGCGGCGGTTTCGGTTCCGCTGCAGCGGGCCCGGTTGTAAAGGATCTCCTCGAGTACTACACCGATCACCGTCTCGGTCCGGTTCCGGGCACGCCATAGCAGGTATCAGGCCGCAAACGCTGACAGCACCTCCTGGTGCGAGAGGCAACTTGTCGCCCCTTCAGCAACGCACGTGAGTGGTCGTTCCGCAACTTTGACGGGAAAACCCGACGCTTCCTCGAGCAGTTGTGTAAGTCCACCAAGAAGCGCACCACCCCCGATGACGATGAGTCCTTCAGCGAGTACATCGCACACTGCCTGGGCGGGGAGTTCTTCCTGACACGCGGCAAGCGCATGAACGATCTCGGTCGTTGTCGGGCGCAGCGCATCTGCTACCTCTTCCGGCGCAAGGGTGACGATGCGCGCGCGGCCGGTAGAGGCGTCCCGGCCTTCAATCACCAGCGAGTGGCCACCGCTGTCGTGCATGTGGATCTTAGCGTTCTCGGCGGTCAACTCTCCGACGACGACGCTGTGCTCAGCTCTCAGATAGTGGTAGAGCGCGCTGGTGAGTTCGTCACCTGCGAGCTTGCAGCTTTGGTGGGCGAGGATTCCACCGAAGCAGAATGCCGTCATCTCAGCGGTGCCGCCACCGATGTCGACGACGAGGTGAACACGTGGCTCCAGCGGGTTCACGCCGGCGCCGAATGCGCCCGCCACTGGCTCAGGGATCAGCGCCACCTTCCGAAGCCCGGCCTCCTGGCCGACTTCGAGCAGCGCGCGCCGCTCCAGCGGCGTGGCGCCTGCTGGAACTGCGATCACTCCGCGCGGCCGCACCGCCAGTTGCCACCGCGGCACGACCTTGCGGATAATCGCCTTTAAATACGCACGCGCGGAGTCGAGGTCGACGATGACACCATCGCGCATCGGTCGCACCGTCGACATGCCATCAGGTGTGCGGCCCACCAGCTGGCGCGCTTCAGAGCCGACAAGAATCGCACGGTGCGGATCCTTGTTGCGTACGAGCATCACTGATGGCTCATTGAGGATGATTCCCTGCGAGGGGCTTCCGACGACCGTGTTAGCGGTCCCAAGGTCGATGCCTAATCCGTCCACAGCGCCTCCCAATGTGATCGTGATCACAAACTTATCGCGGATGGGCCTTCGCTGGAAGGTTCTTTGACGAGTTCAGTGCGACCAACTTCCGCCCGCCCGCCGCATCTCGTTGCGCGAGTACCTAAGGGCGGGTTTTCGCAACGGCCCGGAACTTCACCCCCTAGTTGGCCAACCAGCAAACACGGGCAGTTTCCATCTGGCAGGGATGGAAGCTGCACTGGGTATTCCTACTGGGGGCCTGGTTGAGCCAGTTCGGGCACCAGGCCAATTTGCTGCAGGGCTTCGAGCATGTCGTAACTATTCCAGTCTTCGACGACTCGGCCCTCGTCCCACTTCGCGATGGTGATTCCGGGCATTACGTAGGACTTGCAGGTCCCGGGCAGTCCCCTGAACTCACCGCGCGCGGTGCCGGCCATTGTGTATCGGATCGCCGTCATGTCACCTTCGACGAGGATGTCGTGGACGTCGTGGACGTCGTGGATGTCGTGGACGTCGATGTGTAAGTCGGGCTGAGCGGTCCGGAGGTCGGAAACAAGGTCGCGGAGCCCGCCAACACCGTTGATTGGGAAGGAAGGCCGGTGGAACGAGCAATGCTCGGCATACAGCTGGTCACAGACGTCGAGGTTGCCCTTGTTCCCGAGTTCGTCCATTGTTCTGCGGATCAGATCTCTGCACTCGTCAGGCGTCATGATCTGCCTCCTTAGCGGAGCAAAACAACGGCCGTGGGCCCCAGGCCGCTCCTGAAGACTTCGCTGCGGCCGCCGTGCTCAGCCTGCGCCGACTGGGTTCCGTACGAAACGCGACCGCGGTACTGGCGGCGGTGTTCGCTCCTGCGGTTCCGAGTCCCTTACGTGTTGCAGGTGGTTGCTGCCACTTCGGGCGCCTGCCGCGGCGCGGTGTGTGATGATCGGGGAGCCAGCTGAAGCTTCCAGCCCGCCGATAGGGGTGCACGTGAAAACAGCGTCTGTTGCGGAACTCGCCCGGGAACTGATCGATCGCGCGGCGGAGTCGCCGCATGGCCGCACCACTGAAATCTTGCACGGTGGCAGCGGCCACACGCTGCGCCAGATGGTCATTGCGCTCACCGCGGGGCAGGAGTTGAGCGAACACGAAAACCCTGGGGAGGCAACACTCTTCGTCATCATCGGCAAGGTGCAGCTGAATACTGAAGGCGCCGCGGCGGAGATGGGTGAAGGCGACTTCCTCATCGTGCCGCACGAGCGGCACAGCCTCGATGCACTGGAGGACTCCGCGGTGTTACTCACGACCGCGATTAACCAGTACTAACTGTTCGGGCTGGTGCGCGCTTGATGGAGGTGCCGCTGCAGGCGGTCGCGCACGTCCGCCATGATGTCCTCCCAGTCGGTGCTGTCCACTGCGGTTACTCCCGAATCACCCGCGAATGCGCTTGAGACCACAATGTCGGGCGCGAGGGTGCCAAGTAGAGACAGTGTCGTGAGCAACGAGTCCGCGTCGCTGTAGCCGGCGATGTAACCGGCCAACCAGCGCCCGCTTGCGCTGCGGTACACCGTGTCGCCGGTGAAAAGATACTTTCCGCTGGTGCCGGCAGCAAGGTAGCAGCTACTGCCTGGGGTGTGGCCCGGGGCAGGTATCACCTCGAGCCCATCTACGGTGTGCCGCTCAGCGAATGCATCCCCGACTGGCGCCTGCTCGCTCGCGAGATGCGCTTCGGACGCGTGAATGTGTAACTGAGCGCCGAAACGCTCGCGAACGTCCCCCAATGAAGGCGCGATCTCGTCCTGGTGACTCAAATAGTGGTGCGCGACGCCGCCGAGGTCGGCGATGTGATCGAGTTCGTGCGCGTGTGTGGTGTTGTAGAAGAGAACATTGCCGGATGGCGGCGTCCATAGGTACGCATGCGTGCTCAGGCCGGGCGCCGGGAACTCTGGTTCGGTCTCCCAGAGGTCGGGCTGGATCTGGCGCATCGTGCTCCTCCTTCCTCTAGGCGGTACCACCAGTAACATCAAGGGTCACAGGGGTATTCCAGCTCACAGAAAGTGCTCGGACAGATCTCTTTGCGTTGGCATAGTGTCGGCATGGGTCTGAAGTGTGCTGCTGTCGCGGGTGCGACGCTCAGTGTGATGGCTGCAGGCGCGTGGTTCCTTCCGGCGGCGGACGCCGGACCACGACTGTCGCCGCCAATCATCCTTGCAGCCAGTGACAGCACTGCTGGTTTAGACCCGGCGCTCGCTGCCGCGTTCCGGCAAGCCCAAACGGACGCACGCCGCGATGGCGTCGACATGTGGATCACCTCAGGGAAGCGCAGCCACGCGGAGCAGCAGCAGATGTGGGAGAACGGAATCCGCACCCACGGCAGCCCTGAAGCAGCACGCAGATGGGTGCTGCCACCGCACGAATCCGCGCACGTAAGTGGGCATGCTATCGATGTCGGCCCGGCTGCAGGCGCACAGTGGCTCGCACGGAATGGCAATCGGTACGGGCTGTGCCGCACGTACGAAAATGAATGGTGGCATTTCGAGCTCGCAGCACTGCCAGGACAGCCGTGTCCGCCGATGGTGCCCGATGCGAGCTGGCCGCTGCCGCCTCGCCAGTTACCGAGCGGACCCGGTGCCTCGTCGATCGAACTCCCCGTCATACCGGGCATTGATCTGTCCGGGCTTGAGACGCTCGTGGTGACAGTAGAGACGGAACTCCGGAAAATGGGCCTGTAGCGCGCAATTGCGGGGCTGCAATTGCGGGCGTCAGAAACTAATCCCCATCGCCCACGATCCCAGTGCGAAAACAGCGACGGTAATCAGCATGACGCCCACGATATTGAGCCAGATACCCGCACGGATCATCTGGCCGATCGTGACTTGGCCAGAACCGAAGACAATGGCGTTGGGTGGAGTGGCGACCGGGAGCATGAAGGCACATGACGCGGCGAGCACAGCGGGCAGCAGGAGCAACATCGGATCCATCCCAAGGCCGAGAGCAACGCCGCCGAGGACAGGGAGGAATGTTGCCGCCGTCGCGGTGTTGGATGTCAACTCAGTCAGAAGGAGCACAATCGCACACGTTCCGGCGACCAGGAAGACGATCGGCAGTGCGCCGAGCCCGCCGACCTGCGTGCCGATGTACTCATCGAGACCTGTGTCTTGCACGGCCCCAGCGAGACTCAGCCCGCCTCCGAACAAAATGAGGACACCCCAAGGCAGGCCGCTCTGCACAGTGTGCCAATCAAGCGTGCCGTGGTGGAATTTTCGCCTGTCGTCACCGCCATCCGCGGTGGCCGAATCCGCTGCGCTGTTTTCGGGCGTACGGGTATCACGTGCAGGCAGCAGGAACAGAACCACCGCTGCAGCGATTGCGATGCCAGCATCGGAGAGGTTTGCCATAAATGGCAACACCGTGGTGAGTGCGTCGAAGTCAGCGAGAAGATCACGGAACACCCAGAGCAGCGCCGTCACCACGAAAACGACGAGAACGTTCCACTCACCGCGGGACATGGGGCCGAGTTCGTGGATCCTGTCGTGGATCATCTCCTTGCCGCCCATGATCTGCTTGATCTTGGTGGGATAGATGACGTACGTCAGCAGCAGCCAGACGATAATCAGGAAGACCACCGCAATGGGAACACCGATCCGCATCCATTCAGCGAAACTGATCGTGATGCCGTAGTTTTCGTCGACGAACCCCACCATGATCGCGTTAGGCGGACTGCCGATGATGGTCGCGAGGCCACCGACAGACGCGGCGTAGGCGATCGCGAGCATGAGGCACACCGCGAAGTTGCGGACGTTCTTTTCCTCGCCTGGATCGGTGCCGCTCGTGACGAGCGCGAGCACGCTTATCGCGATCGGCAGCATCATGAGGGTCGTGGCCGTGTTGCTCACCCACATGCTGAGGAACGCGGTCGCGATCATCATTCCGAGCACGATCTGTTTCGGATGCGTGCCGACGATGCGGACGGTGTGCAGAGCAATTCGCTTATGCAGACCCCACTTCTGCATGGCGAGGGCGATCATGAAACCGCCCATGAACAGGAAGATTGTGGGGGAAGCGTACGGCGCGGTCGCGTCGGCGATCGGAACGACATCAAGCAGGGGGAAAGCGACGATCGGGAGGAGCGCCGTGGCGGCTAGCGGGATAGCCTCGGTCATCCACCACACCGCCATCACGATCGCGATGGCGGCTGCGGTGCGCCCCTCGATGGTCAGCTGCTCGTGGGCAGGGAGAGCGAAATACGCGAGGACGCCGAGAACGGGCCCGAGAACTCGGCCTGTCCATAGCCGCCCGGGCGAAGCCGGTGCTTGCGGCACGGCTGAGCCGAATCCTACTTTGGAGGATTCGGCTTCAGACATCGTGTGTGCGGTCCGGGAGGGCTGCGGCGCGTCCTGTGGGGGCATGACACTCCAATCACTTCTGGTGAACTGGTGCCCATCTGTCCGGCAGTGAAACAGGCACCACTTCAGTCTCACCAATTACATCGTGATGTGCGCCACTATGCCCCATATTCACCTGTGCCCGCCGAGAATTTTGTCCGGCGAGTGTGTCAGAGAAGGCCCTCGGTAAGGTGATTCGGTGTGCCGTACCGGTGCGCGGTGATCGAAACCGCCTGTTCATGCAGGAACGGCAGCAGTTCGACGCGGCCGGCGGCCACCACCGGCGACCCGTAGATTGCCACATCCGGCTTGCCGTCCGCGGCGAGCGCGGTCGCCGAGTAGTCGCCGCCGACGAGGCGAATACGGGTGCCTGAGTGCGGTCCCGTCCGCGCGGCAAGCCGTGCGACATGCGCCTTCCACTGTTCCGCATCCTCGCGGAGCACCTTGACACCGCACGCGACCAAAGCATTCGAGATGGTCTCGGGCAACGAGACACTGGTGCTTACAGTCACTGACGCCGCGGCACGCAGCCCCGCCGCTGCCACGCGCACTACCTCGGCTGTGCCGTGGCCGGACGTGGGGGCTTCGAATCGCACGGTGACCGGTACCGGCCGGTAGCGCAGCACATTTCGTTCACCCTGCAATCCGGTGCGATCCTGAGCGATTCCAAATTCTGTCGCCCACATGTGGCCGTCACTGCTTAGCGCGCCGCGCAGCCAATGGGCATCCTCCGGTGCGAGTTCCGGCTCTACGGCGGCAATCAGCTGAGCTGGCTTTTCCTCGATCGGGTGCGACTCCGCCACTGGGGCGTCGAGCCAGCTCCCCATCCCGACCAGATAGTTCGGCCCGCCCGCCTTGGTGCCGGCGCCGATGGCCGACTTCTTCCAGCCGCCGAACGGCTGCCGTTGCACGATCGCGCCGGTGATGCCGCGATTGACGTACAGGTTTCCCGCCTGCACGCGATCGAGCCAGAACGCGACCTCGTCGCGGTTCAGTGAATGCAGGCCCGAAGTGAGGCCGTACTCGATCTCGTTGACAACGCTGATCGCCTCGGCGAGCGTCTCAGCTGTCATGATGCCGAGGATCGGGCCGAAGTACTCCGTCATATGGTACTCGGAGCCGCGTTTAACCCCTTCGCGCACACCCGGGCGCCAAAGCTTGCCGCTCTCGTCAAGTTGCTGCGGCTCAACGACCCACGACTCGCCCGGTCCGAGGGTTGTGAGTCCGCGGCGCAGTTTGCCAGCGGCAGGCTCGATGAGCGGCCCGATCTGGGTTGTCGGGTCCCACGGGTAACCAGCCTTCATGGATCGCACGGCATCGAGAAGCTGGTTGCGGAACCGCTTTGAGGATGCGACTGTACCGACGAGAATGACCAGCGATGCCGCCGAGCATTTCTGTCCAGCATGGCCAAATGCCGAGTAAGCGACGTCTTTGGCGGCGAGGTCGTAATCAGCGGATGGCGTGACGATAATCGCGTTCTTCCCTGAGGTTTCCGCGAGCAACGGCAGGTCCGGGCGGAACGAGCGAAAGAGCTTCGCAGTGTCGTAGGCGCCAGTCAGGATGAGCCGATCCACGGAAGGATGCGCGACGAACTCCGCGCCAAGTTCTTTCTCGCCTAACTGCACGTATTGGAGGACATCGCGCGGCACGCCTGCTTCCCACAAGGCTTCCACCATAACTGCACCGGTGCGCTTGGCCTGATGCGCAGGCTTGATGACCACAGCGGAACCGGCGGCAAGTGCCGACAGGGTTGACCCGGCGGGAATGGCCGTGGGGAAGTTCCATGGCGGCGTGACAACGGTCAGCGACGACGGCACGAAGGTGGCCCCGTCCACGTACTCGAGTGCTTTGCCGAGTTCCGCATAGTAATGCGCGAAGTCAATCGCTTCGGACACCTCAGGGTCGCCCTGGTCGAGCGTTTTACCGCACTCCGACCCCATGACTTCGAGCAGTTGGGCACGGTTGGCTTCGAGGACATCTCCGGCGCGGTGCAGAATCGCGGCTCTTTCCGCAGCGCTCAATGCCTGCCACCGCCCTGCGGCCGCAACACCGCGGGCCATGACGTCGTCGAGCTGCTCGGCTGTCTCGATCCAACTGTCCGCCACTGTCTCATTGCCGAGTTGGGACGACTGCATCTGCTGGACGATTGCACGGCCCCAGGCCCGGTTGCCAGGCAGATCGGGGTCGGTATCAGGGGTATTGCGGAAACCTTCCCGCAGCCCGGGTGCTTGCGGCTGCCGCCGGTCCTGGACGCGGTGGGGCGCTGGAACCGCGTCTGTGAGAGTGTCGACTGAGGCGAGGAAACGCTGCTTCTCTCGCTCGAAGAGTGCCTCGTTCTTGTCGAGTTCGAAGAGTGCCGACATGAAGTTTTCTTTCGATGCGCCTTCCTCGAGCCTGCGAATCAGGTAGGCGATCGCGACGTCGAACTCCTGCGGATGTACGACGGGTGTGTACAGCAGCAGGGTGCCGACATCTTTGCGGACGGCTTCAGCCTGACCGGTGGCCATGCCAAGAAGCATCTCGAAATCGATTCCGGCAGTGACATTTCGCTTCTGGGCGAGCAGCCACGCGAGGGCGATGTCGAACAAGTTGTGGCCTGCCACGCCGATGCGGACGTTCTGAATGTGCTCTGGCCGCAGCGCGTAGTCCAGCACCGCCTTGTAGGAGGTGTCGCTCTGCTGTTTGCTGTGCCACGTGGCGAGCGGCCATCCGTGCAGTTCCGCGTCAACGATCTCCATGGGCAGGTTTGCGCCTTTAACCACACGGACCTTGACCGGGGCCCCGCCGCGGGCGGTGCGCTGTGCAGCCCAGTCCTGCAGGTGCATCATTGCAGCGAGCGCGTCTGGGAGATACGCCTGCAGCACGATTCCTGCTTCGAGGCTGTGGAACTCGGGTTTGTTGAGAATCTCGGTAAAGACCGCAATCGTCAGGTCGAGATCCTTGTATTCCTCCATGTCGAGGTTGATGAACTTACGTTTGGGTGAGGCGCTCGCGGCCTGACGGTAGAGGGGTGTGAGGTTCTCGACGACGTGCGCTACAGCTTCATCGAACGCCCAGTGGTTGTGCGGCGCAACGGTTGACGACACTTTGATCGACACATAGTCGACGTCGTCGCGGGCCAGCAGCCGACGCGTTCCTTCGAGGCGGCGCGTCGCCTCAGCCTCACCGAGGATCGCTTCCCCGAGCAGGTTGATGTTGAGGTTGATGCCCTCCTTTTTGATCTTTTTGATTGTCTTGCCGAGCTTTGCGTCCGTGGCGTCGACAATGAGGTGACCCACCATGTGGCGCAATACTCGCCGCGTTACGGGAATCACGAGCCGCGGCATCAAGACGGCGAGGATGCCGCCGAGAGTCACGGCCAGTTTCATGTACCAGGGCAAGAACGCCGGTGTCTTCGGCGCGAGTGCCCGCAGGTTCTGGGCCGCAACGCGCGTGTCCTCAGGGCGAATCACGCCATCGACGAAGCCAACGGTGAACTCCAGACCGTTTTGGTCGTTCAGCACGCCAGCGAGTTGAGCGGCTGAACGGTCGACGGGGTAGGTCGCCCCTTCGATAAGCCAGCGTCTGACCAGCTCTATCGCCTCGCCGGTAAGTTCCTGCGGCTGAACTGGGGTATGGGTGTTGTCCTTGATGGTGCTCACCGCGGAACCTCCTCCTCGCGGTCGACCGGCTAGCCGGTTGATGCATATAAACGCACCCCTGACCCGTGCGGGGTGCCTGACGAATCTGCGCGTTTCAGTTGTGTCTTCTGAGTATGGCGCTGGCCATACCTTCGGGTATAGCGACGTTTTCCGAAGGGTATCGTTAAGGAAAACCGAACGAATTCGGAACGTTGAGGAGGCCGGCGTGCTGGACGTGCATCGACTGCGCCTGTTGCGTGAACTCAGCCTGCGCGGCACCATTTCCGAGGTCGCCGCGGCCCTCAGCTACAGCCCGTCATCGATATCGCAACAGCTCTCGATACTGGAACGCGAGGCAGGGGTGACTCTGCTGCGGAAGACTGGCCGAACGCTGCAGCTAACACCGCAGGCGTTGCTGCTCGTGGCACACGCGACGGAATTGCTCGATACGCTTGAGCGCGCCGAAGCGGCGCTTGCTGCGTCAAATACCGCGGTCACCGGTACCTTTCGGCTCGCTGTCTTCCAAACCGCCGCGCTCGCCCTTATCCCGCAGGCGCTTCGCGCCCTGCGGGACCGGCATCCCGATGTCCGCGTCGAGATGGTGCAGCATGAGCCGGAAACCGCCCTTCACGAGACGTGGGCCCGGGACTTCGACCTCGTAGTAGCCGAGCAGTATCCGGGGCATGCGGCACCGCACTATGCTGGGCTTGACCGGCAGTTTCTCGCCGGCGATGCGATTAGGCTCGCGCTGCCGCCGTTCGATGCCGCGCCGGGGGAATTTGGCGCCGCAGACGCACTCTCCGCTGCAGCGAACCTGCCCTGGGTGATGGAACCCGCGGGCGCGGCGTCCCGCCACTGGGCCGAACAAGCTTGCCGACAGGCCGGATTCGAGCCGGATGTACGATTCGAGACTGCAGATCTGCAGGCCCACGTGCGGTTGGTCGAATCCGGCAACGCGGTCGCCTTTCTGCCTGATCTCGTGTGGGTCGGGCGCACCGCGAACGCTCGCCTCATCGAACTCGAAGGACTGCCCAGACGGACGATCTTCACGGCGATCCGGTCATCGAGTGGCGGGCACCCGGCGGTACGCGCAATTCGGCATGCTTTGGAAGAAACCGCGCACGATCTTGCAAGTCTCTGGTAATTTCTACGCAATCTGCGCGCGACGACCCGATGAGCGTGTTCTGCCTCTCTGCCGATAGGCCTCGACTGGCAACTTCAGCGAGGCCACTCAGAAATCGAGGATTCATGTCTGATCAAACGTTCCAATTGATCGCGATCGGGATTTACTTCGCCGCGATGCTTGCCATCGGTTATTACGCCTACCGGCAGACAACCGATATCAACGATTACATGCTTGCTGGGCGCAAGCTGAAACCCGGCGTCGCGGCCCTCTCCGCGGGCGCCTCGGATATGTCGGGCTGGCTGCTGATGGGTCTGCCCGGCGCGATCTATGTCGCGGGTCTCGTGGAGGCCTGGATCGCGATTGGCCTGACAATCGGTGCTTACCTGAACTGGAAATTCGTCGCACCACGGCTGCGGTCGTATACCGAGGTCGCGAACAATTCCATCACCATTCCGAGCTTTCTGGAAAACCGGTTCAAAGACCGCACGCGTCTGCTTCGCATAGTCGCTGGCCTGATCATTCTCGTGTTCTTCACGTTTTACGTCTCGTCGGGAATGGTTGCCGGTGGAATCTTCTTTGAATCCTCCTTTGATTCCACTTACCTCTTTGGCATGTTCCTCGTCGCCGGGATCACGCTCACGTACACCCTTTTCGGCGGCTTCTTGGGCGCATCGCTCACGGATGTGGCCCAAGGTCTGCTGATGCTCGCTGCACTCATCGCCGTCCCGGTCACAACGTTCATCGTGATGGGCGGCTGGGGTGATGTTATCGGCGCGATCGACGCCGCGGACGCCGCACACAACGCGGTGAATCCGGATGATGAACTGAACCGCACCTCATTGCTTTTCGGCGGGAGTGTGCTCGCGATAATCTCGGCCGCTGCGTGGGGGCTCGGCTATTTTGGCCAGCCGCACATTATTGTCCGTTTTATGGCGCTGCGGTCATCCGCTGACGCGAAGGCCGGGCGCCGAATCGGGATCAGCTGGATGGTGATCACCTCAATCGGGGCGATCGTGACCGGGCTGATCGGTGTTGGTTACTTCTTCACGGAAGATGCGACACTCGCGAATCCGGAAACAGTGTTCCTGCGCCTGTCGCAGATTCTCTTCCACCCGTTCATCGCGGGCCTAGTGCTTGCCGCAGTGCTGGCCGCGATCATGTCGACGATTTCGTCGCAGCTGATTGTGTGTTCGTCCGCTCTTGTCGAGGATATCTACCGCGTCTTTGGCAAAGAGGTGAGCAGTAAGCGGCTTGTTCTGCTCGGCCGTCTCGCGGTTCTTACCGTGGCCGTCATAGCGATGCTGATCGCTATTGATCCGGGCGGCACGATCCTTGAACTAGTCGGATTCGCCTGGGCGGGATTCGGCGCCGCATTCGGGCCGATCATTCTGCTGTCGCTGTTCTGGCGCAAGCTCACAGCCGCTGGGGCTCTCGCGGGAATGGTCACCGGTGCTGCAGTGGTGGGAATCTGGGGCAACGTAGGAGACCTTTCAGCCACGATGTACGAGATCGTCCCAGGGTTCGTCGCCTGTGCCATCGCCGCGGTTGCAGTGTCACTGATGAAGCCCGCACATGACGACGAAATACAGGAGGAGTACTCCCAGATGGAAGCCGCCGTTCGCTGACGAGGCGCCCCCATCACCCGAATCCATCAGCGCTGGTCAACAAAAACCCCCGAAAATCGATGGTTTCTGTTGACCAGCGCGTATGGATTTGGAGGCGGGACCGAAGCAAGTAGGCTCAAGGCGTGACGGAACCGGCTCGTCGTGTCTACGCCAACCGAACGCTCAACCTCCGTTCTGTGGAGGCAATCGGCTACGACATGGATTACACCCTCCTGCATTACCGCACCGCTGAGTGGGAGGGGGCTGCGTTCGAACACGCAAAGCGGGTTCTCGCGAGCCGCGGTTATCCCGTGCAGGATCTCGTCTTCGAGCCAGACAAGTACCTGCAGGGGCTGGTTATCGACCTCGAACTGGGCAACCTCGTTAAAGCGACCCGGTTCGGGTACGTGATCCAGGCCCAGCATGGCACCCAGCGGCTCACTTTCAGCGAACTCCGGCGCTCGTATAACGGGGTGTTTATCGACTTGGCGGAGCCGCGCTTCCGGTTCCTCAACACCCTGTTCTCCATGTCGGAAGCGGCCCTTTACGCGCATCTCGTTGACCTGCTCGATGCCGAGGAAATAAAAGGCCCCGTGGGCTACGACGAGCTGTACGGCCTGGTGTCTTCGGCCCTGGACATGTCCCACACCATGGGTGAGCTCAAAGCTGAGATCACCGCCGACCCGGATCGGTTCTGTGATCTCGACCCGGAGACCGCGGAAACGCTAATGGACCAGAGACTCGCGGGAAAGAAACTGCTCCTCATCACCAACAGCGAATGGACGTACACCCGTGCGATGATGAGCTACGCCTTCGACCGGCACATGCCGAGCGGCAACTGGCGCGACCTCTTTGACATTGTGGTGGTCGCTGCCGCCAAGCCGCGTTTCTTTTCCGAAAGTCCGCCGGCGTTTCGCGTTGTCGATCAGCAGCGCAATCTGCTCGAGCCGCACATCGGACTGCTCGAGCCGGGCGGCGTGTATTACGGGGGCTGCGCCAGACTTGTCGAACGCAGTCTGCAGCTCGATGGTGCGCAGATTCTGTACGTCGGCGACCACCTATTCGGTGACGTTCACGTGTCGAAATCAGTGCTGCGGTGGCGGACAGCGCTGATTATGAGCGAGCTCGAAGCCGAAATAGCGGACGCAGCGAAGTTCGCGGACGACGAGATGCGTTTGCGCACGCTGATGACGAACAAGGAACGAATCGAAGATCAGCTCTCTCGCGCTCGGCTGCGCCGTGCCCAGGCTGCCGCGCGGGGGAACGCCACCGATTCCGATGACACGGACATCAATGCGCTCTACGAGAACATCCGTGAACTCGACCAAGAAATCGCACCCCTGGCGCAGGCTGCAGGCACGCTCGGTAATCCAGTGTGGGGACCGTTGATGCGGGCGGGCAACGACAAGAGCTTGTTTGCGCGGCAGGTGGAGAAGTTCGCGGACGTCTACACGTCGCGCGTGTCGAATTTCGGCAAACACACTCCGTACGCGTTTCTTCGCGCCACCCGCACCAGCCTGCCGCACGACGTTCCGGGTACGCGCAGCTAAACGCGTGCGCTCTCTGTCACGCCTTTCGCGTCAGCCACGCGGCCGAATCCGGCGGCAGCACAACGTCAATGTCCGGTATCGAGCCGAGCACTACTTTCCATCCGTACGGCAGTCGCACCGGGTTCCGCCCCGCGTTGACCCAGCACTGGAAGCCGTCACGCGCGAACGCGACAACGTCCTTGGGGATCCCTGTAACCCACTGCAGTGGCGTAGCCGGTGGCAGCAATGCCTTGCGCAGGCCGACTGCTGATCGGTAAAGCTGCAGACACGATGCCGCATCTGCCTGCTGAGCGGCGGCGGTCAGGTCACCCCAATGCGCGGGCTGCGGCAGCCACGGCTGTTCCTCACCGGGGGAGAACCCGAAGGGCGGACTTGTGCCCGACCAGGGCAGCGGTACCCGGCACCCGTCCCGGCCGACATCGGTGTACCCGGATTGCTGCCATGTTGGGTCTTGGCGAGAATCGGCGGGCAGATCCTCGACCTCTTCGAGACCAAGCTCATCGCCCTGGTAGATGTACGCAGTACCGGGGAGGGCGAGCTGCAGGAGCGCGGCAGCGCGGGCACGACGGCGGCCGGTCACGTGGTCGGGCTGTTCTGCCGCCCAGCGCGCCCGGTCCCATTCCGGCTGGACGTCGAAGCTCGGTTGCGTGCGCGCGTAACGCGTGACGGGTCGCGGAATATCGTGGCTCGCGAGTACCCAGGTTGCGGGCGCTTCCACGATGTCGGCCTGAATGAGTGCGTCGTCAATGACGTTGCGCAGCGCTTCAGCGCGCCACGGCGCTCGGGTGAAGTCGAACTGGAATGCGGTGTGCAGTTCGTCGGGCCTGAGGTACCGGGCTAGGCGGTTGTTTGTGGGAACCACCGCTTCTGCGACGAAAATACGTTCGGGTGAGTAGGATTGCGCGATCTTGCGCCAGGCCCGATAGATCTCGTGCACGCCGTCTTGGTCCCGAGCCGGGTGCGGCTGTGTCCGCCAATCGTCGGGCCGCGGGCCTGCATCGGGCAGATCAGGGTGTTTGATGAGGCCGTGCGCGACGTCGATCCGGAATCCGTCGATCCCGCGGTCGAACCAGAACCGAAGGATGTCTTCGAATTCGGCGCGCACTTCGGGGTTGTCCCAGTTCAGATCGGGCTGCTCAGGTGCGTAGAGATGCAGGTACCACTCACCGGTTGGCAGTTGGGACCATGCTGGGCCACCGAAAGCACTGGTCCAGTCGTTGGGCGGCGATTCCCCGCGTGGTCCGCTGCCGGTGCGCACGACGAACTTCTTCCGGGCTGCCGGATCGCCGCTCAGTAGTGCCTTAAACCACGGATGCTCGGAAGACGTGTGGTTAGGCACGATGTCGATAATGACCTTGAGGTCGCGCTCATGTGCCTCGGCTATTAGCGCGTCAGCGTCACTGAGCGTGCCGTACGCGGGTTCGATGTCGCGGAAGTCGGCAACGTCATAGCCGCCGTCGGCCATCGGGGACGGGTACCAGGGCGTAATCCAGATTGCGTCCACGCCGAGGCTGGAAAGGTAGGGCAGCTTCGATCGCAGACCGTTGAGGTCGCCTGCGCCATCCCCGTTGGCGTCAGCAAAGCTGCGGATGTACACCTGATAGACGACCGCGGATTTCCACCAGTTTTGCATTCTGCTCCTCGAAGGTCGATTAGACCGCGAGCCGATCGCCCGCGTCAGTGGTGTCGAAGAGGTGTGCGTGAGTCTCATCGATCCGGACATGGATCATCTCGCCCTTCGCGGGGGGATTGCGCCAATCCACCCGCGCGACGAGTTGTTGCTGTGCTCCGTTGATGTATGCCCGGCCGAAAATAAAAGCCTCAGAACCGAGTTCTTCGACGACGTCGACCTCGAGCGGTAATCCCGAATCGCTGAGTTCGACATGTTCCGGACGGATGCCGAAGGTGACTTCCGAGCTGTCAACGGACGACAGTGTGGCGCGCGGCACGGGGACGATCTGCTCGCCCAGCACTACTCCCCGGTCGCTGAGCGGCAGGGTCATCAGGTTCATCGCGGGTGAGCCCATGAATCCCGCGACGAACACGTTCTTGGGTGAGCGGTACAGCTCACGCGGTGGCGCGCACTGCTGCAGCACACCTCCTTTGAGGACAGCGACGCGATCGCCCATGGTCATCGCCTCTACCTGGTCGTGCGTCACGTACACGGTGGTTGTTCCGAGCCGGCGCTGCAATTGGGCAATCTGGGTGCGAGTCTGCACGCGCAGTTTCGCGTCGAGGTTCGATAGTGGTTCGTCCATCAAGAAGACCTGTGGATCGCGGACGATCGCGCGTCCCATCGCGACGCGCTGACGCTGCCCGCCCGAGAGGGCTTTGGGTCTGCGGTCGAGGTAGGTAGTGAGATCGAGAAGCGCCGCCGCTTCCTTAACCCGCTTGGCGATCTCTGCTTTGGGTGTCTTCGCGAGCTTCAGCGCGAACCCCATGTTCTCGGCAACCGACATGTGTGGGTAGAGCGCGTAGTTCTGAAAAACCATCGCGATGTCGCGGTCCTTCGGGTCGACGTGGGTGACGTCGCGCCCGCCGACCAGGATGCGGCCAGCGTTGACTTCCTCGAGTCCGGCGAGCATGCGCAGCGATGTTGATTTGCCGCATCCCGATGGGCCGACGAGCACGAGGAACTCGCCGTCCTCGATGTGCAAGTTGAGCCGGTCGACTGCGGGCTGTTCTGTCCCGGGATAGAGCCGAGTGGTGTTGTCGAAGGTGATGGGTGCCATGATGAGTGATCCTTTGTCGTGAATGAACGAGGTGAGCTAGCCCTTGACAGCGCCGCCGGTGAGACCGGACACGATGTAGCGCTGCAGGAACAGGAACAGCAGGACGACGGGGATGGCGGAAAGCACCGCACCGGCGGTGAATACACCCCACTTCTCACCGAATTCGACAGAAACGAACTGGTAGAGGCCGACGGCGACGGTCCACCGGTCAGGGTCCTGCAGGACGATCCGGGCGAGCAGGAAGTCGGAGAAGGACGCGATGAACGCAAGAAGTCCAACGACTACGAGGATCGGTGTGATCAGGCGCAGGATGATCGTCCAGTAGATCTGTGCGTGGGTCGCGCCGTCGATGCGTGCAGCCTCGTCGAGTTCCTTTGGCACCGTGTTGAAGACGCCGTACATGAGGAACGTGTTGGCGCCGAGCGCGCCACCGAGATACACCATGATCAAGCCGAGCTGGGTATTAAGGCCGAGGAACGGGTACACCTCAGAAAGGGAGGCAAGCAGCAGGAAGATCGCGACGAAAGCGAGTAGCTGGGGGAACATCTGAATGATGAGCAGGCTCATCAGCCCAGTTTTCCGGCCACGGAAACGGAAGCGCGAGAAAGCGTATGCCGCTGCCGCGCCCATCAGTACGGTACCGACGGCGGTCACCGAGGAGATGAACATTGAATTCAGGAACCAGGTGACAAACGGATTCTGCGGGTCGGAGAGCAGCTCGCGGAAGTTGTTCAGCGATAGCGTCGAGAACAGCCGGTTCGAGCCGAGCAGCGTGCCGCCTTCTCCGAAGGCCGCGGAGAATGCATAGAGCAGCGGGAACACCGCGTAGATTACGATGAGTGCGGCTACCGCGTGACGCCAGCCGCTCTGCCGGAACATCTGCAGCGCTGAACGTTTGCGTGGTGCCACCGGAAGCTCGGAGCGAGTGAGTGTGGACATGTCAGCTGATCTCCTCGAGTGCTTTGCTCCGCCGGAAGGCGATCGCGGACACCACCGCGACCATGATGAAAATGAGGATCGACATGGCGCTCGCGAGTCCGTATTGGTTTGCGCCGCTTTCGAACGCAATCTTGTACACGAATGTGATGAGAATGTCGGTGGCGCCGACGCCCGTTGCGGAATCCAGATTCCGCGGTCCGCCCTGAGTGAGCAGATAGATGATGTTGAAGTTGTTGAAGTTCATCGCGAAGCTCGCGATCAGCAGCGGTCCCACCGCAACGAGGAGCAGCGGTAATGTGACGAACTTGAACGCGCGCCAGCGGCCGGCTCCGTCCATGCGGGCTGACTCATACAGTTCACCCGGAATTGACTGCAGCGCACCGGTTGCGATGAGGAACATGTAGGGGAACCCAAGCCAGAGATTCACCAGGATGATGCTGAGTTTCGCGAGCCACGGATCGCTGAGCCATGGAACCACCGCCCCCCGCAAAAGCACCTCGTTGATGAAGCCGAAATCGCGGTTCAGCAAGCCAGCCCAGATAAGAATTGCGAGGAAGCCCGGAAATGCGTAGGGCAGGATGATGATTGCGCGGTAAATACTCCGTCCGCGCATGGAGGCGTCATTGAACAGCATCGCGATGAACAGGCCCAGAAAGAAGGTTGTCGCCACCGAGAGCGCTGCGAACGCGAAGGTCCACAGTGTCACTGAGAGGAACGGGCCGCCGAGCACGTCTTTGTCGAAGATTGCGGCAAAGTTGGCGAAACCGACACCCGCAGTCCAGCCGGGCGCAAGGGCAGTCCCGTCAGCGGCGACGAAGAGTCCGTCTTCCGTTGCGGTGTAGACGGTTCCGTCCGCGGCTGTCATCGTGTCACTGGCTTCGTCGTAGACAAGTCCCGGCTCATAGGTGAAGGCAACGCGGCCGTCATTGGTGCGCAGGAAGCCCCCGCCGTCGACCGGCACCCGAAGGTTCAGTACGGATTCTTGCCGGGCGATCACTGTGGAAAAGTCGAGGATCTCGTAACCAGGGAGCGATACAACGGTGTTATTGGCACCAACCTCGGCGTCACGCACCGGTGCGGAAGGTTCGTCGCCGGTGCCCGCGAATACTGTGCCCGTCGCGTCGACCGTCGCGAAACCGAGAGCGCCATCGGGTGATTGCACCACCGTCAGCGGTAACGCCGGAGTGCCCGGCACCCGCTGCTCATGCTGCTGCGTGAGCGCACGGATCGCGTCTTCTTTCGACGAATTGTGGCCGTCACCGTAATTGGTGAACGCGACGCTCGCTGTGTAGAGCACCACGAAGATCTGGAAGATAAGAAGGAAGACCAGCCCCGGTGCGAAGTATTTCGCGGGCAGTAAACGCCGGGTTGGTGTGAAGTATACGGCGTTGACGGCGACAAGCGTGACGAGCAGGAAGACGAGTATTCCGGTATTGCCGACAGCCCAGGACGCGAGAACCCCATAAAGCCCGAAGGCATTGATGAGAGCCATCAGCACAAGCTTCACGACGAAGCCGCCGCTGAAGCCATGGCTGTGGGCGCGCCGGCGCCGTCGCACCCCTGAGTTCGCCTCCGACACTTGCGGTTCCGGTGGGGGCGCGGTGATCTGTGACGTCATGGTGAGTCCTTAGTTCTCAATGCTGGTGATCATGCGGCGCCAGAGCGTGACGGGGTCGGGGTGTCCGTCGACGATGCCGTTTTGTGTGGTGCCCCAGAACATCCACACTGTTCGCATCTCCGGGATGGCGGGCATGGGCGCGCCGTCGGCGGCGACATCGGCGTACGCGGCAAGGAGCGGTCTGTCGTTAATAGAATCGATGGCGGCTTCGATCGCGGGCGGTCTGCCCATGGCTTCGAACAGGGAGAGCTGCACATCCGGGCGAGTGACGTAATTGAGCAAGAAGTCGTTGGCGGGCAGCGAGTTCTGCGAGTTGGCGTTCACGAAGAATGCCTGAATTCCCACGAAAGGCTGGGCGGGGTGCTCCCCAGCCGGAGGCACAGGAAGCAGCGTGAGATCGAGTCCGGCTTCCTCGAAGTCGTTGACATTCCAGGGCCCCGACAAGATGTATGGCGAGCGGCCGTTGATGAACGCTTCTTTGCCGATATCGGGTGTCATCGAGGTGTTGAGGACACCCGATCGGCCCAGTTCGCTGAGGTATTGCGCGAACGCTTCACCCTCTGGTCCGGACATACCGAGGTCAGCGGTATACGCACCATCTTCATCGGTTTCGAAAACCGGTGCGCCGAAGGAGGTTTGAAGGGGGTATAGGTGATAGGGGTCGCCAGCATCTGGGGATTGAGGAATCGACACTGGGAAACTGGCTTCACCCGCGTCTACGAGCCGCTGGCCGTCAGCGATGAGTTCGCCGAAGGTACCGGGTTCGTGGGTGGTCAGCGCGTTGTTGCGGAGCACCGCGATGTTCTCGACCGCGAACGGCACCCCGTAGACAACGCCGTCATAGGTGAGTGCCTGGACTGCCACCTCAAGAAATTCATCCTCGTAATCGCCGAGTTCGATCGGTGCGAGCAAGCCATTCGCCACGAGCTGTCCGAGGTTGTCGTGTGGCGACACGATGATGTCGGGGCCCTGGCCCATGGGGGATTGCGTGATGAACTCGCTCATTGTGCGGGCGCTGGCGTCACGCTGGACGAAGCGGATGGGAATCCCTGTGTCGGACTCGTACTCCTCGACAATGTCACTCAAGCCGCGGATAGTGTCCTCGCCCGCCCAGATCGTGATAGCACCTCCGGTCTGGCCGAGTAGCTGCTGGACCGCCTCGCCCTGCCCGTCGCTGGATGCGCACGATGCGAGCAGTGCCGTCGATACCGTCAGTGCCGCAGCCGCTGACGCGGCGTGGCGGGTACGTCTTTTCATCAAAAACTCCGTGTGATCGGATACGCGCGAACTCGAAGAGGTGAAGTGAATCACAAGAGTAAGCGATTCCAGAAGCATTGTCTAGAACATCATGGAAAAGCACATAACGCCTTGTAAACATCTATGCAAGCGATTCCACACGGCGTATCATCGATCTCATGTCAGCGCTTCCTTCCGATATTCAGTCAGATCCGGTCGCACCCGCCGAGCTGACCGCAATCCACCCCGCGGACACCGCGGAGGGCGTCGCGCAATGGTGGCGTTCCTCGGTGATTTACCAGGTGTATCCGCGCTCGTTTCGTGACTTCGACGGCGACGGAAACGGCGACCTCGCGGGTGTTGCCGCGGAACTGGATCAGCTCGCCGAGCTAGGTGTGGACGCCGTGTGGCTGTCGCCGTTCTATCCCTCACCTCAGCGTGACGGTGGCTATGACGTCAGTGACTATTGCGATGTCGACCCGATATTCGGAACCCTGAACACCTTCGACCACGTGGTGGAACGTGCTCGTGAGCTGGGCATCCGGGTGATTGTCGATCTCGTGCCCAACCACTGTTCGGAGGAGCACTCGCTGTTCCGGGCGGCGCTGGCGGCGGGCCCGGGCAGCCCTGAACGCGCGCTGTTTGTCTTTCGGGATGGGAAAGGCGCGGACGGCGCCGAGCCCCCGAATAACTGGCAATCACATTTCGGCGGACCCGCTTGGACCAGGGTGGTGGAGCCGGATGGTACGCCGGGGCAGTGGTACCTGCACCTATTCGATTCGTCGCAGCCCGACTTCAACTGGGATAATCCGGCGGTCCACGAGGAGTTTGAGCGAATCCTCCGGTTCTGGCTGGACCGCGGTGTCGCTGGCTTCCGCGTCGATGTCGCGCACTCGCTGGTGAAGAAGGATGGGCTTCCAGACTGGCATGGCCGCCCGGACGGCGTTGGCACCGAGGACTATCCAGGTCATCTCGCCCCCATGTTCGGGCAGCCCGCCCTTCACGACATCTATCGCAGATGGCGTGAAGTGCTCGCTGAGTACGGTGAGGACCGCGTCCTGTGCGCGGAGGCCAGTATCGATCCGCTGGACCGGCTCGTGAACTGGGTGCGTCCGGACCAGATGCATCAGACCTTCAACTTCGCGTTTCTTTCCTGCCCGTGGGACGCGGCGAAATACCGCACCGTGATTGAGGAGTCGCTGCGCGCATTCGATTCGGTGGGGGCACCAACCACGTGGGTGCTCTCCAACCATGACGTTCCGCGCCATGCAACACGACTCGGCGTAGAAGGCGTGCCAGCGCGGCCCGGTGACGGCCTCGGGCCGGAAGACCAGCAGCCAAATCTGCAACTCGGCCAGGTGCGAGCACGCGCGGCCTCGCTGATGATGCTCGGGCTGCCGGGCGTCGTGTACCTGTACCAGGGTGAGGAACTCGGCCTCCCGGACCACACGATGATGCCGCATTCGTTCCGCCAGGACCCGACGTACCGGCGCACGGCCGGCGCCCGGCTCGGGCGTGACGGCAGCAGAGTGCCGCTGCCGTGGAATAGCGCCGCTGCCGCGGCAGGATTCAGCCGGAGCGGAACCACATGGCTGCCCCAGCCTGCTGGCTGGGACGAGTTCGCGCGGGACCGTCAGCGCCACGACGCATCCTCAACCCTGTCGTTGTATACCGCTGCGCTGGAACTGCGGCGAAAGAAGGACCTCGGACATGGGTCGCTAAGCTGGCTTTCCGATTACGATGACACGGCGTGCCTCGCGTTTGTGAACCGCGATGTCCTGGTAATGGTGAACATGGGTGACACGGACGTGCGCTTGCCGCGCTCGGAGGTGTTGCTCACCAGCGCGGCGGGTGCGGTGGCGGATGGCTGCCTGCGGCCAGGACACGGTGTCTGGGTAAGACTCATGTGACAGCGAACCGAAGAGGGGCAGTGGCCGGGATCAAGGACGTCGCGGAACGAGCCGGGGTTTCCACGGCCACCGCCTCACGCGCGCTCAGCGGCCGCGGGCATGTGTCGCCCGCAGCGCGCGACCGCGTCCTTGCTGCCGCAAAGGAGCTTGGCTACGTGATGTCCTATGCGGCATCGAGTCTCGCGTCCGGGCGCAGCCGGACAATCGGCGTCATCATGCCCTACATCAACAGGTGGTTCTTTGCTGAACTGCTCGATGGCGCAACCGCCCAGCTAATGAGTGCGGGATATGATCTCTCGCTCTACAGTTTTGAGCAGGAGGGGCAGCGGGAGCGGGTACTTGCCGACTTCTTGCTCAGAAAACGTCTCGATGCCGTGGTGGCGGTCGCGCTGCGGCTCGACGAGTCAGAGCTCCAGCAACTTCTGGATGTAGACAAACCGATCGTCGAAATCGGCGGCTTGGTGCCGGGCGTGCCGAGTCTGCATCTCGACGAGCACAAGATTGCCCGGTTTGCCACTGAGCACCTCATCGGGCTGGGACACCGCGAGATCGCGCACCTCGGTGGTTTGGACGAAACGAGCCGGGATTACTTTCCCATGTCATCGGATCGTCGCGAGGGTTACCGATTGGCGCTGCGTGAGGCGGGTGTTGAACCGGTCCCGCAATGGGACATCGCGGCCGACTACACGGTTGGCGATGGTTACAAGAAAGCGAAGCAGTTGCTGGCCAGCCCAGGCAGGCGGCCGACGGCGCTGTTCTGTTCATCCGACGAGATGGCGGTCGGTGCGATCCTCGCGGCGCGTGACTTGGGCTTCAGGGTGCCCGCGGATCTCTCTGTTATCGGCGTCGACGGGAACCCACTGGGCGAGACGGTGGGTCTCACTACAGTCGCGCAATTCCCTGCGCGACAGGGCATGCAGGCCGTGCGGATGCTGCTGGATCACCTTGCGTCCGGCGCGGGATCGATGCCCGCGGACAGCATCACAGTCGAAACGCAGTTCGTCGTGCGGTCGAGCACCTCGGTGCCCGGCGCGTGACCAGCGCCATACGTGTGCAGATACGCGCCGCCTCCCGCGCCTGAGGGTGCGCTTTTGTGCACACGTATCGCGGGTGCCCTCGCGGTGCAACCCTCCGCAACCCTTGCCGCACACCTCCCGTTGGAGGTGTGCTCTAGGTCACAGGCCCGTTTATGAAGGAGTCCCGATGACCGACATGCTTGTCCCCCACGAAGAGTTAGCGCAGTTGCCCGAGCTGGAACTCACGCCGCAGCAGCGCGTCGATGCGTGGCTAGCGGAGTTTGAGTACGCACTTGCCGAGCGCGATATCGAGAGGGCTGCAGGATTCTTCGCCACCGACAGCTTCTGGCGTGATCTTGTCGCGTTTACCTGGAATCTGAAGACTGTCGAGGGACGCGCCGGCATCGCGGAACTCCTCACCGCGCAACTGGAGATGACCGATCCTTCGGGCTTCCGCACCACCGAACCGCCAACTGAAGCCGACGGGGTGATCAGCGCGTGGATCAGCTTCGACACCGCTACCGGGCGCGGATCCGGCCACCTCCGCCTGAAGGAGGAGGGCGCATGGACGTTGCTCACCGCCCTGCAGGAATTGAAGGGCCACGAGGAGAATCGGGGCGAGCGCCGCCCCAAGGGCGTAGTGCACGGCGCGAACAAGAAACGCGTCACCTGGGCTGATCATCGTGCTCGCGAAGCGCAGGAACTGGGCTACACGCGCCAGCCCTACGTACTGATCATCGGCGGGGGACAGGGCGGTATCGCACTCGGCGCGCGTATGCGGCAACTCGGCGTGCCTGCAATCGTCATCGACAAGCACGAACGACCCGGGGATCAGTGGCGAAAGCGATACAAGTCGCTCTGCCTGCACGACCCGGTGTGGTACGACCACCTCCCGTACCTGCCTTTCCCGGACAACTGGCCGGTGTTCACGCCGAAGGACAAGATCGGTGATTGGCTCGAGATGTACACGAAGGTCATGGAGGTGCCTTACTGGAGTTCGACGACGTGCACGTCCGCGTCGTTCGACGAAGCGTCGGGGGAGTGGAAGGTCCGAGTCAACCGTGACGGTGAGGATCTCATCCTTCGGCCGAAGCAGCTCGTGCTCGCGACCGGCATGTCAGGGAAACCGAACATCCCCGTCTTCCCCGGGCAAGACAAGTTTGCGGGAGATCAGCACCATTCCAGCCAGCATCCGGGGCCGGACCGGTACAGCGGGAAGAAGGCTGTGGTGATCGGCGCCAACAACTCGGCGCACGACATCTGCGCCGCTCTGTGGGAGGCGGATGCTGACGTCACAATGGTGCAGCGCTCCTCAACGCACATCGTCAAATCCGACTCGCTGATGGAACTCGGCCTCGGAGATCTTTACTCCGAGCGCGCGCTCAAAGCGGGGATGACGACACAAAAGGCGGACCTCACGTTTGCGTCCATCCCGTACCGCATCATGCACGAGTTCCAGATTCCCATCTACGAAAAGATCCGGGAGCGGGACGCTGACTTCTACGATCGGCTCGAGAAGGCCGGGTTCCGGCACGATTGGGGCGATGACGGGTCAGGTCTCTTTATGAAATACCTGCGGCGCGGTTCCGGCTATTACATCGACGTCGGTGCCGCAGAACTCGTTGCGGACGGTGAGATCAAGCTCGCACACGGCAACGTCCGGGAACTCACGAAGAACAGCGTGATCCTCGACGACGACACCGAGCTGGAGGCCGACGTGGTTGTGTACGCCACCGGATATGGGTCGATGAACGGCTGGGCAGCTGACCTCATCGGACAGGACGTCGCGGACAAAGTGGGGAAAGTGTGGGGCCTCGGTTCTGACACGACCAAAGATCCGGGTCCGTGGGAGGGCGAGCAGCGCAACATGTGGAAGCCGACTCAGCAAAAAGGGCTGTGGTTCCACGGCGGCAATCTGCATCAGTCACGTCACTATTCGCTGTATCTTGCCTTGCAGCTCAAGGCGCGTTACGAGGGCATCCCCACGCCGGTGTACGGACTTCAGGACGTGCACCACCTGAGTTGACGCCGTCAGCTACCGCCAGGAGGCCGTGGCTGCAGTCGTGCGACGGTTTGCACGGTGAAGACCACGAGAACACAGCCAAGCGGGAAGACGAGTTCGTTCACCATGAGGCCAGCCAGACCAGATGTGGTGACGGGTGTGCCAGCGCTGCGCGCAATCATAGCGGTGACAACGACGATGACACCGCCAAATGTCGCAGCGGTGGCGACCCCGAGGACCACGTAAGGTCGCAGCCGCTCGGTCCCATGCTGAACGAG
This sequence comes from Hoyosella sp. YIM 151337, assembly GCF_026041215.1. Lineage (GTDB taxonomy): Bacteria > Actinomycetota > Actinomycetes > Mycobacteriales > Mycobacteriaceae > Hoyosella. The sequence continues at coordinate 38,073 of NZ_JAPEIQ010000022.1, read as the reverse complement.
GCGGGCAAGCATGAAGCCCAGGAACCCGTACTGAAGTGCTTTGAGAGCTGCTACTGCGACAAGCGTTGTGGTAATGCCCTCGGCCGGCAGGCCAAGGAGTTCGCTCACGCCCCGCTGCGTCCCGCGAGCCACGCCAAGTGCGACGGGGGCGCACACGAAGCCGATGACACCGGCGAACGTGACGGATGCACGCATGAGGATGGTTCCCGCTGCAATCCCGATGCAGACAATCACGGACCAGGAAACGCCCTGGGTGACCGCCGCGAGAAATCTTGGGCCCGAGAACGTGGCACCGCCCGCAAGCTGGGCCGCGAGCACGAGTATTTGGACTGTCAGTCCCAGGGCGATCGCCAGCCACGCGACAGTCGCAATGCGGTGCGCCACGTGGTGAACCTCAGCGGGACCTGCCGAGTGCCCGCTGTTGTGGGCCTCACCGTCACGGCGAATCATCATCTTCCCCCGACGTGCCGAGCTGATACCGAATCGATGTCTGATTAAACCACCAGAAATGTGATGCTTGACACATAGTGGGGGTGAGGGCAGATTCGAACGTACGCCCGTCGGGCAGCCGGTTTGGCGGGCACTTAGGTAGCGCTCAGCGCTGAGCGGGCATGGAGGTGCCGACATGGTGACAGAGACATCTGAACTGCGCAGGGGCATTGGGCAGCTACGTCAGTCCGTGCGGACGCTGATGATGAAGTACGGAGATGCACCCAGCGTGCGCCGCCTCGTCAACGATCTTGAGCGTATGAGTATCGATATCGACGATTTCGAACAATCACGGCCTGCCCCGGTCACCCAGCCTGCTCCCCAAGCGGAGCGGATCGTGGTGCCTGACACTCCGTACGACGACTCACTCTGGGACGGGGTCGACGACGAGGGTGTTGGTGGCTACCACGGCGACCGGTCGTAGCGGTTGCGGAGTTTCCGCACAAAACGCCGGATGGGCGGTGATCCCCAACACAGCCAGGATTACGACTTGGTTGTGACGCCTGAGGTGGATGGTCAGGATGGTGTCATTGCGACTAACCTGACACACATGCCAGCCAGGACTCAGACACGCACCACGCGCTCGCAATCCGCGTCACGCGGATCGTCGGCGCGTGCGTCAGGAAGCCCTGCCCGTAGGTCTGCATCATCAGGGGGCCAGCGATCCACAGCGAAGAAAACGCAGCGCGCAAACCGTCAGTCCCCCCGCAAGCCAGCGGTGCGGGGTTCACAACGCCGCAATAGCCGGCCCCGCGGAGGTGGCGGTATGTCAGCGATACGCGTCGTGGGCCGCGGAATAGGATCCGGCTGGACGGTGCTCGCACGCGGAGTTGGAGCCACGGCCCGCACCGTGGGGCGGGCGGGCGATATTGAAGCCGGTCACCGCCGTGACGGAGCCGGTCTCGCGCTGATGGCGCTAGGACTCATTATTGCAACGAGCGTGTGGCTCTCAGCGGGCGGACCGGTGGGGGAGTGGGTCAACCTCGGCCTGAGATCCCTCTTCGGCTCACCGACATGGCTGCTTCCGATCGTGCTCCTGGGCATCGGTGTCACCGTGATGCGCACCGAACCGCACCCCGAGACGCGCCCGCGACTTGTGCTGGGAGCGGTAATGCTCGGCGCCGGGATGCTCGGCCTATGGCACGTCCTTTCCGGACTGCCTGAGGACGCTGACCTGCGGCGCGGTGCCGGAGGCTTCCTCGGCTTCATCGCCGGCGGTCCGCTGAGCGAGGGTCTCACCGTGTGGCTCTCGACGCCGATACTCATCCTGGCTGTCGTCTTCGGAACGCTGCTGCTAACCGGCACGACAATGCGTGAAATCCCCGCCTTACTCGGCCGCCTGAAAGAGCGAGTGTTCCCCGGGCACGAGGGACACGAACACGACGACTACGGGCCGGACGCTATCGGCGATGATGCCCCGGTTCAGCGGCTGCGCCGCCCATCGCGCCGCCGTCAGGGTGCCGGTGCTGACGATGACGGTGGAACCGTCCACCAGCCCACCCTCGACGATGCGATGGCCGATCCGCCCACCGGCAATTCGGGTGGTGCGGCGGGAGTTCTGCCGCCGCCGGTCCCGGAACCCAAGCGCCGCCCGCTGAAGCTGCCAATCCCGATGAAGGGCTCGGCCGAGGGCGAGGCAGAACCGGCACCAAAAGATTCGGCGAAGAATAAAGGCTTCGGGAAGATCGTCGACCGCAAGCCTGAGGGCGACTACAAGCTCCCTCCTGGGAAGCTGCTTATCAAGGGCGATCCGCCGAAGCTTCGCAGCACCGCAAACGATGCGATGATCGAAGCTATCACTGGGGTGCTCGAGCAGTTCAAGATCGATGCTGCCGTTACCGGATACACCCGCGGCCCGACAGTTACCCGGTACGAAGTCGAGCTCGGCCCGGGGGTCAAGGTCGAGAAGATCACGCAGCTCGCACGCAACATCGCCTACGCTGTCGCCACCGACAACGTCCGGCTGCTCGCGCCGATCCCGGGCAAATCCGCGGTGGGCATCGAGGTGCCGAATACTGATCGTGAGATGGTGCGCCTCGCAGACGTCCTTGCCGCGCCGTCCACGCGCAAGGACCACCATCCGCTCGTCATTGGCCTCGGCAAGGACATCGAGGGTGAATTCGTGTCTGCGAATCTCTCGAAGATGCCGCACTTGCTCGTAGCGGGCTCGACCGGGTCTGGTAAGTCGAGCTTCGTCAACTCCATGCTCGTCTCGCTGCTCGCCCGCGCGACGCCGGACGAGGTACGGATGATCCTGATCGACCCCAAGATGGTGGAGCTCACTCCGTACGAGGGTATTCCGCATCTCATCACGCCGATCATCACGCAGCCCAAGAAAGCCGCTGCGGCGCTGGCTTGGCTGGTCGAGGAGATGGAACAGCGGTATCAGGATATGCAGGCCAGCCGGGTGCGGCATATTGACGACTTCAACGCAAAGGTTCGCTCGGGCGAAATCACGACACCACTCGGCAGCGAACGCGAGTACCGTCCATACCCGTACATCCTCGCGATCGTCGACGAGCTTGCCGACCTCATGATGACCGCGCCGCGCGATGTCGAGGATGCGATTGTCCGGATCACACAGAAGGCACGTGCGGCGGGCATCCACCTCGTTCTTGCGACGCAGCGGCCGTCTGTCGACGTTGTTACGGGGCTGATCAAGACAAACGTGCCGTCGCGGCTGGCATTTGCGACGTCATCACTGACCGACTCCCGCGTCATCCTGGACCAGCCAGGGGCGGAGAAACTGATCGGTATGGGTGACGGCCTCTTCCTGCCAATGGGCGCAGGGAAGCCAGTTCGCCTGCAGGGCGCGTTTGTCACCGACGAAGAGATCCACGCGCTCGTTGACTTCTCGAAAACCCAGGCGGATCCGGATTACCAAGAGGGCGTCACGACCGCAAAGCCCGGCGACAAAAAAGACATCGATTCCGACATCGGGGATGACCTCGACCACCTGCTGCAGGCCGTTGAGCTCGTCGTCTCGAGCCAGTTCGGATCTACCTCGATGCTGCAGCGAAAACTTCGAGTTGGCTTCGCCAAAGCGGGCCGCTTGATGGACTTGATGGAAACCCGCGGCATCGTGGGGCCAAGCGAGGGGTCAAAAGCGCGAGAAGTGCTCGTGAAACCGGACGAGCTGGACTCTGTGCTAGCCGCGCTGAGCGGTGGCGGTGACGTAGGAGACGAGGCACAGGCGTGATTTGTTTCATCCCCGGCGGCAAAACTCCGCCGGGGATGGTTCAATAGAGCAACCGAAGGGGAGTATCCCTCACGCGATGGTGTCGTCATCACGATCGAAAGATCCGGCGCCATCGGTCAGCCCAACTGGCGGGAGAGACCTCCGGAGTTCAGTTGTGTGCACCGGAGGGCTCCGTAGATGAATGTGCCATTGTGGGCATGGGCTGTGACCATCGCCGCCATTGTTGGATTTTTTGTTTTCGACTTTTACGCGCACGTCAAGACCCCTCACGCGCCTTCGCTGCGGGAATCGGGCCTATGGTCGGCGTTCTACATCACTCTCGCCATACTCTTTGGGTTCGTCGTGATGGGGATCTGGGGCACTCGGTACGGCGGCGAGTACTTTGCGGGCTACATCACCGAAAAAGCCCTCTCCGTAGACAACCTTTTTGTCTTCGTCATCATCATGGCGACGTTCGCAATACCGCGTGAGTATCAGCAGAAGGTGCTCCTCATCGGTATCGGGATGGCGCTGGTGATGCGTGCCGGGTTCATCGCGGTAGGTGCCGCGGCGATCAACAGCTTCAGCTGGGTTTTCTACATCTTTGGTGCGTTCCTGCTCTACACGGCGTTCAAGCTGATGAAGGAAGCGGGCCACGAAGAAGAAGTTACCGAAGAGCGTGATTCGAAAGTCGTGCGGTTCGCCCGGCGTTTCCTGCCAACCACCGAAGAGTACGACGGCGACAAACTCGTCACGAAAGTAGACGGGAAGCGACTCTTCACGCCACTGGCGCTCGCCCTCGTGGTGATTGGCTTCACAGACTTGCTGTTTGCCCTTGACTCCATCCCGGCTATCTACGGGCTGACACGCGAGCCGTACATCGTCTTTACCGCCAATGCTTTCGCGCTGCTCGGCTTGCGCCAGTTGTACTTCCTGATCGGTGGCTTGCTCGAACGCCTTGTGTACCTCTCACACGGATTGTCGATCATTCTCGGCTTCATCGGAGTAAAGCTGGTGCTGCATGCGCTTCACGAAAACGACCTTCCCTTCATTAACAGCGGTCAGCCAGTCCACGTACCCGAAGTCACTACTGGTGTGTCGATGGTCTTCATCGTGGCGGTGCTCGCCACAGTCACGATTGCGAGTCTGGTGAAGACTCGTCACGAGAAGGTGCGCGAGCTCAGCTGATTTTCGACGAAAATTGGTGCGGAGGTTGTCGAAATCCTGTCTTCTCGTCCGTCGCATAGGTGACCGAGAAAGATCGATGAAGGAGATCTCATGCGCTACCTTGCTGTACTTATCGGTGCTGAGAACGAATACGAGGTTCCGGGCACACCGGAATTTGACGCGGCGATCGCAGGTTACGACGAGTTCGATCGCTTTGCTGGTGATGCGGTGGCATGGGGCGCCGCACTGCATCCCGTCAAGCAAGGATTCGCCGTACGGGGCGGTGTCATCACGGACGGCCCTTTCACGGAAGCTGCCGAAGTCACTGGCGGACTGTATGTCCTCACCGCGGAGGATCTCGACGCTGCCACCGAGCTTGCCCGGCGGATACCCGCGGCCAGCGATGGCGCGATCGAGCTGTGGCCACTGGCTGAATGGCAACTTCAGGACCCCAGTTACACGGAGAACTGGGTCGCGCTTCTCCGAGAGCCTGCGCGAGACACGCCGACTCCCGGCACGCCGGACTGGGCGGACGGTGCGAAGGCACATTCAGAGTTTGGGGCCGCATATGGCTCCGTTATCCGTGGCGGTGGTGCACTGCACCCGGCATCGGCTGCCACGACGGTACGAGTCCGCGGCGGTCAGTTGCTGCTGACTGATGGGCCATACGCGGAGGCAGCCGAAGTGGTGAATGGACTGTACCTGTTCGAGTGCGACGAGGATACGGCGCGTGAGGTAGCTCTCCACCTGCCCGTTGGCGCGGAAGGCGGCGTCGAAATGCGCCCAATTGTGTCAATGTGATCTTGTGACTACACCGGCTGACACCGCGCGCATCCCGGATCCTGCCCTGATCGAATCGCTTTTCCGGATCGAGGGGGGCCGGGCGCGCGCGGCGGTTGCAGCAATGACACAAAGCCTGGACCTCGCTGAGGAGGCCGTTCAGGAGGCGTTCGCGGATGCGCTGCGCGCATGGCCGCGCAGCGGCGTTCCCGACCGCCCGGGCGCCTGGATCACGACGGCGGCGAAGAACCGGGCGATCGACAAACTGCGGCGAGAGGCGCAACGGCCCGAACGCGAAAGACAGTCGGAGGTAGTCGCCGTCTCACAAGTGGCTTCGCACGGGCCGTCTGGCGGCGTTGATGAAGAACTGCAGCTTCTCTTCACCTGCTGCCATCCGGCACTCTCTGAGACCGCTCGCATCGCCCTGAGCCTGCGTTTCGTTTTCGGCCTGAGCGCGCGCGAAATCGCACGGCTCTTCCTTGAACCCGAGCCAACCGTTGCGCAGCGGCTCACGCGGGCGAAGGCGAAGATCCGTACCGCCCGGATTCCGCTGCGCGTCCCGCCGCCCGAACTGTTCGGAGAACGCGTGCCGACGGTGCTGTCGTGTCTCTATCTCACGTTCACCGAAGGGTACGCGCCGGTGGCTGGGGACGACGCCATACGCGGCGATCTGTGCACCGAAGCAATTCGCCTCACGCAGCTGGTGCACGGACTAGTTCCTGAGGCAGGTGAGGTGCAGTCGCTGTTGGCGCTGTTTCTCTTCCAGCACAGCAGGCGTGACGCGCGGCTAGCCTTCGCCCGCGACGGTGCCGACGGCATTGAGACCAGAGGTGGTGCGGTACCGCTGGAAGAGCAAGACCGATGCCTGTGGGATCGGCAGATGATTGATGCTGGCCTCACTCATCTATCCGCAGCCGCAGCGCACGACCGCGATACGCGCGGCCCCTACTTCTATCAAGCCGTCATCGCTGGTGCACACGCAGTCGCCCCCACATTCGCAGCGACGGCATGGACGACAATTGTCGCCGCGTACGACCGGCTGGCCGGGCTGCACGACTCACCGGTAGTACACCTGAACCGCGCGATTGCGCTGGGTTTCCGGGATGGGCCAGACGCGGGACTGCGCGAGCTCGCGACCTTGCGCGATGACAAGCGTCTCGCGAGGCTGCCAAGCTTCGCCGTCGCCCAAGCGGACCTGCTTCGGCGTGCGGCCCGCTATCCGGAAGCGGTGCGGGCATATGAAGAGGCGCTCAGCAGCGTGTCGAATGAGGCTGTGTGTGTGCTTCTCCGGCGTCGCCTGCGCGAGGTGCAATCCGCAGCGCAACTACTCAGCTAGTGTGCCGAGTACGGGCGACCACTCCCTGATTCGCATCTTCTGGATGAAGCCACCAGTCTCATAAGGATCATCAGCGAGCAGTTTGCGCACGGATTCTTTGTCGCCGACCTTGTCGGCAGCTACGAGTATCAGTGCTCCGGTGCCGTCCGCGAACGCTCCAGCCGATACAACAACGCCCGCCGAAACGAGTCCGGAGAGCCACGATCGGTGCGCTGGCCGGGCTCGCAAGCGGGCCTCGGCATCTTCGCTTGAATAGGTGTACTCCACCGCGAACATCCGCATGGGTGCCTCCGATCAGAGTTTGAGCAACATTCGGGTGTTTCCGAGAGTATTCGGCTTCACGTAACTCAAATCCAGGAACTCGGCGACGCCCGTGTCATACGAGCGCCGCATCTCGGCGAAGACGTCCGCGGTTACAGGCGTGCCATCGATCTCTGCGAAGCCGAGTTGTGAGAAGAACGTGACTTCGAAAGTCAGCACGAAGACCCGACTGAGTCCGAGTTCGCGTGCGGTATCAATCAGCTGGGACACGACTGCCCGTCCTGCGCCACAGCCTTTGTACGCGGGATCAACAGCGACGGTGCGAACCTCTCCCAGGTCAGCCCACAAGACGTGCAGCGCGCCACACGAGATGATGGACTCGCCGGCCTCTGCAACCCAGAATTCCTGTACCGATTCATACAGCGTGACGAGGTTCTTCTCGAGCAGGATTTTAGGGGCGTAGATGTCAATAAGCTGCTTTATTTTCGGCACATCAGCGGTGCGGGCGCGGCGGACTGCGTATCTCGCCGGCCGAGGCGACTCGGGCCTCCCGCCGCCGTAATTTTCCATGTCGGCAAGACTAGCCGCAAACGTGCCAGATACGCTGAGCAGGTGGCCATCAGTGACGATTCGGGACCTTCTGTGCAGCCCGGCATGAGGCATGCAAGCGGCGGCGGAACCCACAGCCTGCCGCATCCGCCCGCCGAACATGACGTCGTGCCCGTGCTGAATGCTGCGAACGTCCTGACAGTCATCAGGATTCTCATCGTCCCGCTGTTTCTCGTCGCCCTACTCGCCGCTGACGGAGAATCAACCATCTGGCGGGTCACTGCTGGGATGCTCTTCGTCATCGCTGCAGTGACGGACCGCATCGATGGGCAGGTGGCGCGCAAGTACGGCCTCGTGACCGACTTCGGCAAGCTTGCCGACCCAATTGCAGACAAAGCCCTGATCGGTGGTGCGCTCATCGGCCTGTCCCTGCTCGGTGAACTGAGCTGGTGGATTACGGGCATCATTTTGTTCCGTGAACTCGGGATCACGCTGCTCAGGTTCTGGGTCATTCGTCATGGCGTGATTCCGGCCAGTCGCGGCGGCAAGCTCAAAACTTTGGTGCAGACAGTCGCGATAGGTTTCTACCTGTTCCCGCTGCCAGACTGGGTCTCACCGGTCAGTTTGACGCTGATGGGGCTGGCAGTCATCATCACCGTTGTGACCGGACTCGACTACGTGGTTCAGGCCATTCGATTGCGCCGTCACGGGCGGAGGCATGCACTCCGATGATTGCTTACGACGTGCTCGTCGAGGCGACCGGGGCGGACAAAGTGGTTGCTGCGCTACTTCGCCGCGAGGAGACCATTGCGTGCGCTGAGTCGCTCACGGCGGGGCTTGCTAGCGCGGCTCTCGGCGGGGTGCCTGGCGTCAGCGCGGCACTGCGCGGCGGGATTGTCGTCTATGCAACGGACGTCAAGCGACTGCTTGGCGATGTCCCAGGCGATGTATTAGAGAATGACGGCGCAGTCTCGGGCCCCACTGCGGAGTTGCTCGCATCCGGCGTTCGGGAGAAGCTCGGGACCACGTGGGGGCTGTCGTTGACTGGCGTTGCCGGGCCTGATCCGCAGGAAGGCGTGCTTCCCGGCACGGTGTATGTCGGAATCTGCGGGCCGGACGGACCGCGCTGCGCGAAGATCGCACTGTCCGGCAGCCGTTGGGACATACGGATCCGGGCTGTCGCCCGCGCGTTCGGAGAGGTGCTCGTCGATCTCAATCGCGGTGCCGACTAGAGTCAGTACCAAGCGCGCCGGACGTGCTTCGGGCCCACAGCGTGGTTGACACTTTGGCCTGAAATGATCGTGGCTGGGAACCAAAGGTGATTCTGGGACGTTGTATGGCAAGAAGCGCGCAGTCTGGTGACGGATGTCTGGGCTGGGTGTGCAGGGACTGGATGGAGGAGCGACATGGCGCTGCTGCTGCGTGAGGCACTAGGTGACAGCTTGCGGCGCGTCCGTGTGTCTCAAAGCCGGACGCTACGTGAGGTGTCGAGCCTGGCACGGGTGAGCCTTGGTTATTTATCAGAGGTCGAGCGCGGGCGGAAGGAAGCGTCTAGCGAACTGCTCGCCTCTATCTGCGGTGCACTCGACGTCGAACTCGCCGATGTGCTGTTCGACGTAAGTTCGCTGCTGGCCGACGAAGTTGCGGGGCGAAGCAACGGGCCGCGCCACTCCGGTGATGCGGCGGAAGCAGGCGTGCGAAATGACACGCGCTCCCGAGTTGTCATCCCGCAGGATTCCAGCACTTCTGACCGTGCTGGCTCGGGCTCGGAAGAAACGGCACCGGCGGGCGCTCTCGTTGCGGCGTGAGGAAACAGAACTTCACGCGGTCTTACGGGCGATCCCTGATGCGCCGGGCCGAATAAGCGGATAGATTCACAGACATGGCCTTCGGGTCTGCATTGACATGCCCGCAGGGGTCTGGGCCGACATGACGTCGCGATGGCCGCGACGAAAAGCGACACGGAGGTAGGGGAGATGGCGAATCCTTTTGTCAAATGGTGGAACTACATGAAAGCCAAGATGAATGCTTCCATCGACGAAAACGCCGATCCCAAAATCCAGATTCAGCAGGCTATCGAAGAGGCACAGCGTCAGCACCAGGCCCTTTCACAGCAGGCCGCAGCCGTGATTGGCAACCAGCGTCAGTTGGAGATGCGGCTCAACCGTCAGATCGCTGAAGTCGAGAAGCTCCAGGCCAGTACCCGGCAGGCTCTGCAGATGTCGGAGCAGGCAGCTGCTAATGGTGACGCGGCGAAGGCGCAGGAGTACGAGAACGCTGCCGAAGCATTTGCGGCGCAACTTGTTACTGCGGAAGCCAATATCGAAGATCTGAAAGCTCTGCACGACCAGTCCGTCGAGGCCGCGAAACAGGCGAAGCGCGCCGTTGAGCAAAACGCGATGATGCTGCAACAGAAGATCGCGGAGCGCACCAAGCTGCTCAGCCAACTTGAACAAGCGAAGATGCAGGAACAGGTCAGTAACTCGCTGCGGTCGATGACGGAGCTGGCGGCACCGACGAACACACCGAGTCTCGACTCGGTTCGCGAGAAGATCGAGCGCCGTTACGCCAACGCGCTTGGCGCCTCAGAGCTGGCGAAGAACTCTGTGCAGGGCCGCATGATGGAGGTCCAGCAGGCCACCGTACAGATGGCTGGGCACAGCAGGCTCGAACAGATCCGCGCATCTATGAAGGGCAGTCAGCTCGGGGCTGGAGCACCAGCTGAGAAGCCACAAGTCGCCGAGAAACCAGCGTCGGCTCAGGGCGAAACCGAACAGAACCCGAACTGACGTTCGTAGTGGAAGCTAAGGATCCGTGGTCCTGTGATGTCTCCGATTCCGCTGCCGGGGGATGCTCGGCAATGGTGGTCTGACATCCAGGGCCGCGTCAGTGACGTCGCCCGGAAATGGACTGACCCGCGCGAAAAGCAGCTTCGCAAGGTGCGGCGGGCCCGGCGCCGGACAACGCGGTACGGCGGAATATCACTGGTATCGGGCGCAGGGACGGGCGCGCTCGCGCTGGCGTCTGCGCCCGAATGGACAGTCGTCGTGGGCGGCAGCATGACTGCATTGTTCGCGATGCCCGCTGTCGCAGCATGGGGCAAGTTCCGGAAGTATCGCTCAGAACCGCTCCCGCCGCCGCAGCCCGCACGCCGCTTTCAGCCGCACCATGCGTCGGCCGTGCACGCACCAATGACTCGGCTTGGTGCGGCGGAACACAGTCTCTACCGCCTGGTCCTTGTGCTCGACCGGTCGCAGGCGCTCCCGCCCGGCGAAGCTGAGGGGATTTTGCGTGCGGCGATGATTGCCGGGGACTCGCTTGAAGGTGCTGCGAAAGACGTTGTCGGCATGGAATTGGCGCGCGCAAAGATGCGCCAGGCACGTTCGCACACCGGCACCAGCACGGAGCTGATCGAGCCAATCCGGGTGCTGACGGACTATGTCACCGCCGGTGTCGAGGAAATCGAAGACCTCGCGTCAGTCGCCGCGCAAATGACCGATGCGGCACTCGGCGTGCCTCGCCCTACCGCGTACACCGTGATAGATCAGCAGCGCGAACAACTGCGCGACGTCACCGACCGGGTGGCGGGGCTTACCATCGCGCTGCACGAGCTTCGCCGCCTCCCACATGGCGGCACGGCCACAGATCACGGTTCAGCGCAGTCCGTGGCCTGGCCGAGAATCGCAGATGGGGGAGGTCCCCGAACTTCCCCTGATCTTCGCGCTTCAGGGCTGACATAGCCCGCGCCGCGGTGAAAGCTAGAGGTATGCCGCACAGCGCGCGCAACCAACGCTGAACATACCGGAGGTAGTAATGGTTCTGAAGATCATCGGTGCGATCGTCGTCATCTGGCTAGGGCTCGCCCTGCTCGGATGGCTTGTCGGAGCCTTCTTCTCGACGCTGTCGACGATCGCAACAGTCGCGGTGGTTGGCGCGATCGTGTATTTCTTGTACAAGGCGTTCTCAAAGGACGAGAAGAAGAACGACGTCGTCGGGCCGTACTGATCCGCCGGGGTATCGCTGACAGTACCGGTTCTGCTACATGTTCGACGAAAGCGGAAGTAGGCCGAGCATAGAATGCACGTCGCTGTCGTCGCGGGCCCTGATCCCGGTCATGCGTTCCCGGCGATGGCATTGTGCCGCCGCTTGCAGGCCGCTGGTGACAGCGCGGCGTTGATAACTGGGTCAAGGTGGCTGGAGCACGCGGCCGATCGCGGTATCGAAGCACATGAGCTGCCCGGCCTGCTGATGCAACCGGGCACCCGCGACGACGATGTGGGCCGCCGGATCCACGAACGGGCGGCCGTTATGTCCACCTTGATGCTGCAAGACCTCAACCAGATGATGCCGGATCTCGTTGTGTCCGATGTCATCACAGTTGCCGGGGCGTTCGCCGCGGAGCGGCTGGGAATTCCCTGGGCAGAACTCTCGCCGCACCCGCTTTATCTGCCGTCACGGGGGCTGCCGCCGATCGGCAGCGGCCTGGAGCCTGGCAAAGGTGTGCTGGGCCGTGCGAGAGACACGGTCTTGCGGGCCGCAGTCGCGCGCGACTTGCGCAAGGGGCAGCGCCAGCGCGCGCGGGTGCGGTCGACCATCGGCCTTCCGGTACGCGAACCGGGGCCGCGGGCACGGCTTATAGCCACGCTGCCCGGGCTTGAGGTGCCTCGTCCCGACTGGCCAGCGGAAGCCTTCATCATCGGGCCGCTCATATGGGAACCGGGCAGCGCGGAGCTTCCGCTTCCGGTGGGTGATGCCCCCGTTGTTGCGGTGTCACCGTCAACGGCGTCGCAAGGCGGCGCGGAGGGCGTGCTCGAAGCTGTGGTAGCCGGCCTCGGCCGCGGTGGCCCGCCGAGTTTCCGTGTTGCAGCAACGATGCTGAAGGAGCCGCCTGCGAATCTTCCCTCGTGGGCAGCCGCAGGACCCGGCCGCCAAGACATTCTGCTTCAGCAGGCCAGCGTACTTGTGTGCGGTGCTGGACACGGCATCATCGCGCGCGGACTGCTCGCCGGCCTGCCACTGGTGCTGGTGCCCGGCGGTGGGGACCAGCGAGAGCTCGCCGGCCGCGTGACCCGGCTAGGCGCTGGTGTCGCAGTGTGGCCACAGGCCGACGGTACTCCCGACCCCACACAGATTGCCGCAGCGATTGATCTCGTCACCAGTGATCCGGCATATGCGAGAGCCGCTAGCCGGGCAGCACAATCGGCTTCCCGTGCGGACGACGTCGTGCGCTTGTGTCGCGATGTGGTGTCGAAACTGCGGGGCTGAACAGCCTTTAGCGGATGGACCTGAAGAAGTCCTGGATGTCCGCTGTCAGGAGGTCTGGAGCTTCCATCGCCGCAAAGTGCCCGCCCCGGTCGTAGCGTGTCCACCACGTGAGGTTGTTTTCCTTCTCGAGCACGCTCCGGAGCGTGAAGTCTCCTGGAAAAACCGCCGCCCCCGTGGGCACACCAGAACTTTCCTTTGGAGCTCCCCAGTCCGCGGACTCCTTGTAAATGCGTGCTGATGACCCCGCCGTCCGGGTGAACCAATAGATCCCGATATTCGTGAGCATCTGATCGAGATCAACTGCGTCTTCCGGAAGTTCTTTCGCGGGATCTGTCAGGCCCTTGAAGTGTTCGACAATCCACGCGAGCTGAGCGACAGGTGAATCCGTCAAGCCGTAGGCGATGTTCTGCGGCCGATCGCCTTGGATAGCGGCGTAACCCGTACCTTCGCCCTCTGACCAATTCGCCAGCTGCTGGAGCACCTCCTGTTCGTCGTCCGGGAATGACGCCGGATCGGCGTCCCACGGCGGGATCGTAATCGGGCCGTTCATATGCACTCCGACTACATGGCGGGCGTCGGCGCGACCAAGTTCGGGGGCCACTAGCGAGCCCAGGTCTCCGCCGTGCACACCGTATGCGCGGTAGCCGAGTCTGCTCATGAGTTCTGCCAGTACAGCTGCGTAATTCTGTACGGATGCGGCGCCACGCTGCTGTGTAGGGCCGGAGAAGCCAAAGCCGGGCAGCGAGGGAATGACCAGATCGAAAGCGTCACTCGGGTCACCGCCGTATGATCCGGGATCATTAAGGGGACCGATCATCTCGATGAAGTCGACAACAGAACTGGGCCAGCCATGGATGAGCAGCAGCGGCTGAGCGCCCTTGCGCGGGGAACGGATATGGAGGAAGTGCAGTGTCTGGCCGTCGATAACGGTGACATAGTGCGGATATGCGTTGAGCTTCGCCTCCCAGCCGCGCCAGTCGTATGAGGTGCGCCAGTAATCGGCGAGCTTTTTTGCGTAGCTGACCGGTACCCCGTACTCCCAGCCAGCCTCGGGCAAGTCATCTGGCCAGCGCGTACGTGCAATGCGGTCGTGAAGCTCATCAATTTCATGCTGTGGGATGGCGATCTGATACGGCGCAATTGCGTTGCTGTCTGTCATAGCTGTGAGAGTAAAAAACCTTTAGGTCACTTTATGGCCGCTATAGCGGTGGTGCCGAGACTTGCTGAGGCGCTAGCTTGGTGGAGTGCGGTTGACGGAGTTTCACGAGCGTGTGCACGCAGAGTTTGGCCCAGTGTTTGGACAATCGGTGCTGCGCGATCACGTTCTCACTGCGATGGGGGGCGTGACTGCATCGGCGGCTGTGGCGCGGGGTTCGAACCTTCGCGACATTTGGCGAGCGATTTGCGAGGACTTTGACGTCCCGTGTGAACGGTGGTAGCCCACGTCGGCGTGTTTTGCGTGTTGCGTTCCCTCATCGAACAAACGTTCGGTATAGTGGCTGTGTGAGTTGCGCACGTTGTCCACAGGACGGGCCGCGGAAGCGACTTATCCACAACGCGGGCGCGGGAGACAAAAATTGTCAGTGCCCGGTCGTACTGTAGCGGTAACTCCGGCAAGACCACGTGGCGCTGAGGCAGCGGAATCGGCGCGAGAAAGGGAGAGCAGCAACTATGGCACCTGCATATGACCGGGATAAGGCACTTGAACTCGCGCTCGCGCAGGTGGAGAAGTCCTTCGGCAAAGGGTCGGTTATGCGTTTGGGGGATGAGGTCCGGCCCCCGATTTCAGTGATACCGACGGGGTCAGTGGCTCTTGATGTTGCGCTAGGAATCGGTGGTTTGCCCAAGGGCAGGGTCATTGAGATCTACGGCCCCGAATCATCGGGCAAGACGACTGTCGCTCTTCATGCGGTTGCGAATGCGCAGCGCGCCGGTGGTATCGCCGCCTTCATTGATGCCGAGCATGCGCTCGATCCTGAGTACGCAAAGGCACTCGGAGTGGATACCGATGCACTGCTTGTTTCACAGCCAGACACGGGCGAGCAGGCACTCGAGATTGCCGACATGCTGATTCGATCGGGGGCGCTCGACATCATCGTCATCGACTCTGTTGCCGCGCTCGTGCCGCGAGCCGAGATCGAAGGTGAAATGGGCGATAGCCACGTCGGCCTGCAGGCACGTTTGATGAGCCAAGCATTGCGGAAAATGACATCAGCACTGAACAGTGCGGGGACAACCGCGATCTTCATCAACCAGCTGCGAGAGAAGATCGGTGTCATGTTCGGCTCGCCGGAAACCACCACCGGTGGCAAGGCGCTGAAGTTTTATGCATCAGTGCGCCTCGACGTTCGCCGGATCGAAACGCTCAAAGATGGTGGTGACGCGGTCGGTAACCGCACCCGCGTGAAGGTTGTCAAGAACAAGGTGTCACCGCCCTTCAAACAGGCCGAGTTCGACATTCTTTACGGCAAAGGCATCAGTCGTGAAGGTTCGCTCATCGATATGGGAGTGGAGCATGGCTTCATCCGGAAGTCGGGCTCCTGGTTCACCTATGACGGTGACCAGCTCGGCCAGGGCAAGGAGAATGCTCGCCGGTACCTGCTGGAAAATCCAGACATCGCAAACGAGGTCGAAAAGAAAATCCTCGAAAAGCTCGGCATCGGTGCATCCGTTGCAGCCGAGGCGGAAGCCACTCCGGTGGAGTTCTAACCGGTGACAGACGACGACAATCCGGGGAGCGGCAGGCCTGCTCGCTCCCCGGAAGAATGGCATAACCATGCGCGAACCCTGAGTCTGCGCTGGCTAGGAGCCCGGTCTCACACCAGAGCAGAACTGCGCGAAAAACTCATCCGCAAAGGCATACCCGAGACCGTCGCGAACAGCGTCCTCGAGCGACTCGTAAACGCCAAACTTATCGACGACGCGGAGTTCGCGGCGACGTGGGTGCGCTCCCGTCACACCCATAATGGGCGCGGCCGAAAAGCGCTTGCCATGGAACTTCGCCGCAAGGGAGTATCCGATCCCGACGCGGCTCAAGCTCTCTCGTCCATCACCGATGATGATGAACGGTCACGTGCATACGCACTCACGGCGCAAAAACTCGAACGTTCCGGTCGCACCAACTGGGCGGTCCCGGCGGAGAGACAGAGCGCAACACGCAAGCTCGTCGGGATGCTAGCCCGGCGAGGATACGCGCCCAGCCTCGCATATAGCGTCGTAAAGCAGGTGGTAGCTGAATCTGCCGGAGCTGACATCGAATTGCCCGGCGAAGAAACCAGCGAGTCAGACATCTGACGTGCCCGCAGCCACTGGGATCCCCGCGACCTTCGCTGCCTCGCGTGCCTTACCAATCCGGTAATGCAGAAGGGTAATGACGAGACCGACCACCAGACCGATCACATCTGTGAGCACACCAAAGTGGAGGAGCAGAACACCCGCAACCGCCAGCGCAATTCGTTCAGGCCAGGAGATGCGCGACTGGAAGAACCCCACCATGGCGATACCCAGGAAAAATACCCCAGCTAGCGACGTCACCGCTGCATGGATGCCCTCCAGCCACGTGACATTCTGCAACAGCAACTGCGGGCTGATAACGAACATGAACGGCACGACAAACCCAGAAATCGCGATGCGCACAGCATGCCCACCGGTGCGGATGGGATCGCCACCCGATATGCCGCATGCGGCGTACGCTGCAAGGCACACCGGCGGGGTGATGTCCGCCATCACTCCGAAGTAGTACACGAACAAGTGTGCCGAAAGCACCATCGCGACCGTAGGTGCCGCCAGATCGCCCTGCAGCAAAACAATGATTGCGGGTGCGGCGAGCGTTGCCGTAACGACGTAGTTCGCAGTTGTGGGCAGACCGATGCCCAAGATCAGGCAAGCCAGCATCGAAAGCGCGAGCACAGGAATCAAATGCCCGCCGCCGAGGCTAATCAATCCGTCAGCCAGTTTGTGACCGAGTCCTGTGAGCGTGATCATCCCGGCAAGGATTCCGGCAGTCGCACACGCCACGATGATCGGCAGTGCGATGCGAGTGGCGCTGACCAGGCCATCCGTGAGCGACGCGAGCGACAGTTTATCGTCGGAAAACGTTCGCCACTTTGAGAACGTAACGACTAGCAGTGTCGTCGCGGCGGCATACGCGAAGGCGAGCGCGACGACCGACCACGCGCGTCCAGCATCAGGGAACGCTGTTTCGACGAGCCAGCGAACCCCCCACAGTGCAGCAATAGTCGCCACGAACGGCACCATCACCTGAATCGTGCGGACAGCGACCGCTCTGAGCGGCTCTGTCAGGTCCGTGTCGCCCTCAAACCCGCGCCACCGTGCAATGAGCTGCGCGATCACAGCGACGAGCACACCGAGCACGAGCGCCACAACCGTCATACGGTTCAGGCGTGTCATTCCCGGCGCCACGGCAGCCACACCGAGGTACAGCACCCACGCCACACCGAACGCGAGCGCGGTGAAGGCAAGAAGCTGCGCACTTCCCACAAGCCGACTCGACACTGGCGGTGGCGGCGGTTTCAACTCTCCGCGTGCTGGACTGAGCGCGACCACGGCGGGAGCGAACAGCTGAATCAGAATGTTAATCCCGATCGCGATACCTATCGACGCCATCGCCGCAAACCCGGGACTGAACCCCATCGACAGCAGAATGAATATCGCCACGATGGGGATCAACAAATAGCCGCGCGCCGCCATAAGCTGCCGAACGCTGGGTAGCAGCGCCTTCGGTATGCCACCAATATGAAGCCGCTTCGAATCAAAGTGAATCACCACGAATTGGGCGGTGAAGAAGAGAATGGCAGGAATGATCGCAGCTTTCAGAATCTCCGCGTAGGGGATACGCGTGATTTCCATCATGATGAAAGCACCGGCACCCATGATGGGCGGCGCGATCTGTCCGCCCGTCGACGATGCTGCCTCCACAGCGCCGGAGTAATTCGGCTTGTATCCAGACTTCTTCATCATCGGGATTGTGAATGCACCGTTGCTCACCGTGTTCGCGACCGACGAGCCAGTGATCGTGCCTGAGAAGGCGCTCGTTGCGACCGCGACCTTTGCGGTGCCGCCAGTCGACCAGCCGGTTGCACCGAGTGCGGCGTCGGTGAAAAACCGTTCCATGCCCGTGCGCTGCAGCATCGCGGCGAAGATAAGAAAAAGGAATATTACGGTAGCCGAAACCCTGATCGGTGTGCCGAATACTGCCTCGTCCGTGAAGAAAGACGTATTCACAATGCGGTCCACGCTGTAACCCGGGTGGCGGAGAAAGCCGGGCAGCACGGGCCCGTAATAGGCGTACGCGAGCATGATCGTGGCGAGAATAACGAGCGCGCTACCGAGAACACGCTGTGCGGCGACAAGAATCAGCAGCAGCGCGACCGTGCCGACTGCCACGTTCGCCGGGGTAAGGATGCCAGCGGTGCGGATGATCGTCTCGTAGTTCGAGAAGACGTAGTAACCGGTGAAGACGCTGAGTCCCGCGAGTACGAGGTCCGCGAACGGAATGCCTCCCAGCCGCAGCGGTACGTACCGCGCCGCCTGCACCAGCGCGAGAACCCCGAGCGCAGGCAGGACCACGTACCAGCCGGCAATCCCCTGAACCGCGATAGCTACGAGCACTATGAGCCCGGACGCGGTGAGGAACCATCCAAAGTACTGCTGGCGTTTGGTAAGGCGCGGCTTGACGGGATACAGGAGAAAGATCAGGCACAGGCCGAGTGAGAGATGGAAGGGCCCCTGCTGACGTGCGGGCAGCGAGCCTTCGAACACTGGTGAGGTGATGATATGGAACAGCGCGAACGCCAGGGCGATGAAGAACACCACCCAGCGCCACACGGGCTGTCGGTCTACCCGCGTCGCCGCGCCGGTCTCAGTGAAACTGTGCTCCTCAAGCTCAATCAGGTCGTGCTCGAGTTCCTTGACAGTCGCAGGAGACGGTGCAGTGCCGTCCGCAGGTGATGGTGCCGGAGTGGTTGACATTTCCCCACCTCTCGTTGACGGAGAAGTCTTACGCTGACCCGTGTGTTCGCAGCGCGACGCGGGCCTGCGGACGAGTCAGATCGAGCAGCCGGACGACGGTGCCGTCCGGCATCGTGAGTATGTGGTTGACTGCGGGACCACCGGTAATCAACTCCACGACACCGAGAGGGCGACTGTGATGCACTACCCGATAGTGCCCATCTTCCTCGATAAACGTCGTGGTGACACCGTTCACCGTCTCCGGGCCAAAAGGCAGGTTGGCGCCCATGCGGTCGAAGATCATCTCTTCCATCGTGAGTTGCCCGTCAGGGCTCACGGAGAACACCTCACGCACCGGCCGTTTGTGCACTGAATGCACATGTTCCATCGTTACGAGCTCGCCAGGCTCGATCGGGTAAGAGTACAGAACAACACCCTGCGCGTCCGCTATCTGGAATTCGAGAGCATCGGTGTGCTGCACACAGCCCGTTGCCAGCACTACGGCGAGGACTGTTGCGCGCGAGCAGCGGGGCGTCCGAAGTTTCCGGACGCCCCGCTGCTTTCGGGGGTTTGCGACGTGCGGGTACGTCACGGAATAGTGACGCCCTGTTCTTCGTAGTAGCGCACCGCGCCAGGGTGCATTTCGATCGGCCCGAGACCATCTACCGCGTTCTCGAGAACCATGTCCTCCGCTGCGGAGTGCTGGACCCGATCGCCATGCTCATACATCACGCGGACCAGTTCATAGGCGGTTTCTTCGTCGAGATCCGCGGTGGTGTACAGCGTTGCCCACGAGGTGATCGTTGCGTTGGGTTCGTCGACACCGGAATAAGTGCCCGCCGGGATTTCATGAGCACTCAGCAACTCATTCTCCGCCAGTATCGCCTCGAGTTCCGGGCCGGAGATATCAAGCAGCACCACATCGTGCGACGTCGCGAGTTGTTCGATGCTGCCGGTGGGCGCAGCGAGGATGCCGAAGGCGGCGTCGACGACACCGTCGCCGAGGTTCGTCGCTGCGTCGCCGAATCCGCTGTCGAGTGTCGCGGCGAGGTCCGTCTGCGGATCGATGCCGTAGGCTCGCAGGATTTGCTCCGCCATGACGTAGGTTGCGCTACCCGGGGGCCCCATCTCGACACGCTTACCGCGGAGGTCTTCTATCGATTCGATGCCAGACTGAGCGGTGGTCACAATCTGCACGATTTCGGGGTAAATATTGCCGAGTACGCGGATGTTCTGCGGGTTTGCGAGCGGCTGATCGGCGAAATCGCCGGTGCCGTCGACCGCATCAGCAGCGGTGGCGTTAACGGACATGATGAGGTCGACTTCACCCTGGTCGAGCGCGCGAAGGTTCTCGACCGAAGCGCCGCCCACGGTGGCCGTGACGCTGATCCCCTCGATTTCGCTGCTCCATACGCTCGCGATCTCACCACCGAGCGGATAGTAGGTGCCGCCGGTCGATCCTGTCGCCAGTGTCAGATCGCCGGGGCTGTCGGCAGCACACGCCGACAGTGCGAGAGCACCTGCAGCCAGTATTGCTGCGGCTGCGCGGCCACGGAATCGCCCGCCTTTACGGTGCGGAGTTCTCATTGTCTTACCCTCTCCGGATCGGCAGTTCGTCACACGCCCACGCAGATGAAGTGCGCCGGGCACGCCAGGGGCTCGGTCCTGTGTGTTCTAAGTCATAAACTTAGCGCAGGCCCTGGGGAGGCTGGCCAGCATGTGATGTCCGGATTGCGTAACAAACTGATGACGCTCCCTGTTACGTGCTCTCGGCGCGTCATCCGAGGAACTGCGCGGCTGTGTAGATCAGCGGGATTCCAACAATCAGATTGAAGGGGAATGTGACACCAAGCGAAAGCCCAAGCGAGAGTGCCGGGTTCGCCTCCGGTACGGCATCGCGGATGGCTGCAGGCGCGGCGACGTAGGAAGCGCTCGCAGCGAGCACCCCGAGCAGAGTGGCGCCGCCGACAGAGAGCCCGATTGCGGTGCCGGTGAGCACACCGAGGGACCCGCCGATGAGCGGCATAAGAATGCCGAACGCGAGGAGCCGGAACCCGGCCTTCTTCAGCTCACCGATGCGGCGTGCTGCGACGATTCCCATATCGAGCAGGAAGATCGCGAGCACACCGAGAAATGGAGCGACAAGGAAGCCTTCGAGCTGGGCCATTCCTGTTTCACCGGTGGCGGCCCCCACGACGGCTGCGCCGATGAGGAGCACTACGGGCCCGTGCGTGAAGCTGTCGATGAACCGGTGGTTGCCGGTCGCGGCGCCGCCTCGGCGGGCGAGATAGATCCCGATGAGAATGGCCGGAATTTCCATGATCGCGAGCAGGGTGATCATGAAGCCTTCGCTCGATTCGCCCATCGCGCTGAGGAATGCGGTGGCGGCAACGAAGGTCACGACGCTGACGGAACCGTAGTGTGCAGCCACGGCCGCGGCATCAATCCGGTTGACGGGTGTGAACCAGCGCAAGAGACCGTACGCCACGAGTGGGAGCGTGATCGCAAGAAAAAGGCCGGCGGTGACTCCGAGAAGGAGTTCGGTGCTCAGTCCCTCGGCTCGAAGCTTCACGCCACCTTTGAAGCCGATAGCAATGAGCAGGTAAATCGACATCGCTTTCGCGGCCTGCTCAGGGAAGGAGAGGTCAGATCGGATTCGCGTGGCGATCACCCCGAGGGCGAAAAAGCCCAGCGCAGGTGACGCGAGGTTCGCGGAGAGTACTTCGACCGGCACGGCGTTTTCCTGTCGTCCAATACGTGAATGCAACTTCCGGTAATATAGTTCGCTCGTTTCGTTTTGTCACGCGGAAAGTCGGATAGGTTACGTTCGAGCGAGACCAGAGTGGAGGTAGACATGGCGGAAGTGCCGCGACAATGGACGTTCCTCACGAACCACGCCCATGTCCTTGTCTGCATCGCTCGGGACTCCGGTATGCGGATGCGGGACATCGCCCAGGCTGTCGGGATCACCGAGAGAGCGGCGCAAAGTATCCTCGCGGATCTGATCAACGAGGGTTACGTCACCCGCACGCGCGTCGGCCGGCGGAACAATTACCTCATCAACCCTGACAAGCCTTTGCGGCACGAACTCGAGCATGAACGGCTCGTTGGTGAGCTCCTTGAGGTACTGGCCAACGATTCGCCGCGTGAGTAGCACCTCGCCGCACCGGTAGACTCAGGAGCCGTGAGCAGTACGCACCACCGTTCAAAGACGTTCCAGATCCGTACCTACGGGTGCCAGATGAATGTCCACGATTCCGAGCGCCTTGCCGGGCTGCTGGAGGACGCAGGATACGTCCGGGCTGATCGCGATGACGCGCCTGACCTCGTCGTTTTCAATACCTGTGCGGTCCGTGAGAATGCCGATAACAAGCTATACGGCAACCTCGGGCATCTCCGTCCATGGAAGGACGCCAACCCCGACATGCAGATAGCGGTCGGTGGCTGCCTGGCCCAGAAGGACCGTGACGTTGTCGTCAAGAAAGCGCCCTGGGTCGATGTGGTGTTCGGCACTCACAATTTGGGCTCCCTGCCTGCACTGCTCGAACGCGCCCGTCACAACGCTCAGGCTGAGATCGAGATCCTCGACTCGCTGGAGGTTTTTCCGTCAGCGCTGCCCGCGAAACGGGATTCAGCCTATTCAGGGTGGGTTTCGATCTCGGTCGGCTGCAATAACACGTGCACGTTCTGTATCGTCCCCGCGCTGCGCGGCAAAGAAGTCGATCGCCGCCCCGGAGATATCCTGGCCGAGGTGCAGGCGCTCGTCGCTGAAGGAGTGCTTGAAGTCACACTCCTCGGGCAGAACGTCAACTCGTATGGGCGTTCGTTCGCGGATCCGTCGATTCCGCGGGACCGCGGTGCGTTCGCACAGTTGCTGCGCGCATGCGGTGACATCGAGGGCCTCGAACGCGTGCGTTTTACGTCACCGCATCCTGCTGAGTTCACCGACGACGTGATCGCGGCGATGGCCGAGACCCCCAACGTGTGCCCACAACTGCACATGCCGCTGCAATCCGGATCTGACCGCGTACTGCGGGCGATGCGGCGTTCCTATCGTAAAGACCGGTTCCTCGGCATTATCGACCGTGTTCGGGCAGCCATGCCGCACGCCGCCATCACCACGGACATAATTGTGGGATTTCCCGGTGAGACCGACGAAGACTTTGAGCACACCCTTGACGTGGTACGGCGAGCGAGGTTCTCAAGTGCCTTTACCTTCCAATACTCAAAGCGTCCAGGTACGCCCGCGGCGGAAATGGAATCCCAGATTCCCAAAGCCGTGGTGCGCGAGCGGTACGACCGTTTGATCGCAGTGCAGGAGAAGATCAGCTTGGAGGAGAACGAGAAGCTGATCGGATCCCAGGCTGAGCTGCTCGTGGCCGTCGGTGAGGGCCGCAAGGATTCCGCCACCCAACGGATGTCTGGCCGGGCGCGGGATGGCCGTCTTGTGCATTTCCGGCCTGAAGGTGCGGCAGACGGCGACATCCGTCCCGGCGATATCGTGACCACGGTGATCACGTCAGCAGCTCCGCATCACCTGATCGCGGATGACTCCCTCCTCGCTCACCGCCGCACACGAGCCGGGGACGCCGCCGCGCAAGGCTTGACACCCAAAACAGCCCCGGTTGACTCCGGAAGCCTGGGCGGCGCAGGTGTCGGACTTGGAATGCCCCGGCTTGGTGTACCCGCCCCACAACCGCAAACCTCAGGATGCTGCTGAATATGTCCTCGTACGAACCTCGAATTCCTGACCCTGCCGACGCTTTCCGGCGTGACTTCGAAGCGGCTGAGCGCCGGATTGCTGGCGAGATAGACCCCGGGAAGAAGGCCGTTTTCGCGGCGGTTCTCGTGCTGGCGCTGCTGCTGTCCTTTACGTTGCCGCACACCGGCGGGGCGAACGGCTGGGATGTGCTTGTTCGCTCCGACGCCGCGATCGGCGAATCAATCAAGGTGACATCGCAGTTGTTCGTGTGGTTCGCAGCGGTGTTCGGCATTGGTTTTTCTGTGCTCGCGCTGACCACCCGGCGCTGGGTGTTTTCGCTGTTCGCCGCGGGCGGGTGCTTTGTTGGCTCAGTGCTCGGTGTGCTGGCAGTCTGGTCGCGTCAGACGCTCGGCGCGCTTGAGGCCGGGGGAGGGCCCGGGCCGGGCCTGGTTCTGGGTCTCATCACGGTCATCGTGCTGTTCTTGACCTGGCTGGGAATTGCGCTGAGCCACAGCCCACTGGAATCACCCGGTAGGCGATAGTGATGAATGTCGAGCGGGGCGGTGCCTGATGGCGCCGCCCCGCTCTGTTTGTCGTTGCAACACCACGTCAGCGTGACGAAAGCGCGCCTTCCGCAGCCGCCGCCCACTCGGCCCATTGACGAGCCTGCTCACGCGCCTTCTGCGCGTCCTTGGTCCTGCCTGCGGCTTCCGCTTTCGCTGCCTGCTCTTCGAACTGGTGTACACGCTCGCGGAACTGTGCGGCGCGCGCCTCAGCTTCGGGGTCGGTGCGGCGCCACTGCGAATCGACAGCGTCGCGTATCCGGTTCTCGATTGAACGGAAACGACCCTCAAGTTCCTGCACGCGCTCACGAGGAACACGACCTATAGCTTCCCAGCGTTCCTGGAGTGTGCGCAGTTCGGCGCGTGCAGCCTCCAGGTCTTTCGCGGGGTCGAGCGCCTCCGCGGCGGTGAGAAGGGCCTCTTTTGCTGCCGCATTCTCGACGTATTCCGCGTCCCGTTCTGAGGCGGCTGCGTTGCGGGCTGCGAAAAACGTGTCCTGCGCGCCCTTGAAGCGCTTCCACAGCGCATCGTCGGCCTCTTTGGGAGCCCGGCCACTGGCTTTCCACTCACTCATCAGGTCGCGGAAAGTCCCCGCGGTGGGGCCCCAGTCAGTGGAGGTGGCGAGTTCTTCCGCGCGCGCAACGAGTTCTTCTTTGCGTGATTTAGCGGCGGCGCGTTCGCGGTCGAGTTCAGCGAAGTGTGAGCCGCGGCGGCGATTGAAAGCGTCGCGCGCCTTCGAGAAACGCTTCCACAGGGCGTCATCTGTCTTGCGGTCGACACCTCGAATGGTCTTCCATTCGTCGAAGATTTCCCGCAGCCGATCACCAGCGGCCTTCCATTGCGTCGACTCCGCGGAGATTTGCTCCGCCTCGGCGCAGAGAGCTTCCTTGCGCTGGATCTGCTTCGCGCGTTCGGCCTCTTTTGCGTGCCGGGCATGTGCTGCCGCGGCGTCCGCGCCAGTGATCACCGCGCCAATTCGCTGTGCGAGAGAGGCGACATCACCAATGACCGCTGCAGTCGCAAGAGTCTCAGCGAGGTGTTCGGCCGCTTCGCGTGTCTTTCTGGGATCGCCGGCGCCGGTTTGAAGCCGCGCCTCGAGCAGCTCGGCTTCGGTGACCAGATCATCGAATCTGCGTCCGAAATGCGCAAGACCTTCTTCGCGATCTCCTGCATGCCACGAGCCAATCGAGCGCTCGCCGTCGGAGGTGATCAGCCAGACCGTGCCGTCATCGTCGATACGGCCGAACTTGTGAGGATCGTTGGAGGTGTGGGCGACCGGGTGGACTGGGTGCGGGTGGTGAGCACTATGCGCGCTCGCGGCGTCTCCGGGGGTGATGGACTTCGACGTGGAAGCCTGGTGGGCGTGCGGTTGTGGCGTGCTGTCGGTCATCGTTCCTCATCTCTGCCGCGCGTCACGGCTGCCGTGCTCGCACAGGCGCGGAACCTGTCCAAGCGTGCGTACGGTGCCGAACGTGAATCCCGGCACACGCTCCATTCAACCGCGCGGAACGCGATATGGCTACGAAAACCTTCTGAAGTGTTCACTTAGTGTGTTCGAGCTGAAACCCTCAACGCACGCCCTTCGAGCGGCTCACCCCGCTCCGGTGTGGCTCGTTTCTCGTGCACGGGTACCGTTTTCTGTTGTGTTCACTGCTGCCGCGTTCATTCCGGGCCCGCCGCTGCTCGTTCCTGAGCTGGCCAATGCGGCTGCCGCCGAGTCAGCTGATCTCAGGCGGGCCGTGCTCGACGTGGCGGGAGAACTGGGGCTGCGCAGCGAGCGCTGGGTCGTCATCGGCGTCGACGAGCGGCCGGGCCAGGTGCCGGTCCACACCGGTGCGGACGCGATCGGGACTTTCCGAGGGTTCGGCGTGGATGTGCGGGTGACGCTCGCGCCGCCGGCAGTTTCGGCCAGTAACCCGAAACTGCCAGCCCCGGACCGAAACATGCCCCTGCCCGCGTTGATTGCTGGCTGGGTGCGGGGCGCTGCGGCACCCGAGTGCCGCTGCGAGGTCGAATACGTGCCAGCCGACGCGTCAGCCGAAGTGGCGGCCGCGATCGGACGCCGGCTGCGTACGCAACTCGACGCGGCCGGTGAACGCGTCGGTGTGCTCATCGTTGCCGACGGAGCCAGTGCCCTTACTGAGCGCGCGCCGAAAGCGTACGACGAACGAGCGGCCGATTTCGAGGACGCGCTCGCACAAGCTCTCGACACTGGCGATGTCAAGTGGTTGGCTGCTCTGGATGAACGGCTGTGCACCGCACTCGGTGCCTGTACGCGAGCCGCATGGCAGGTGCTCGGGGCTCTGTTCCACGATGGTGTGGCAGCCGTTGAACGCCGGTTCGACTGTGCGCCGTACGGGGTGGGGTACCACACCGGGGTGTGGCTGCCGTGACACGCCCAATCGCTATCATCGGGCCGACAGCGTCGGGGAAATCAGCCCTCGGTCTCGAAATCGCGGAACGGCTCGGAGGGGAAGTCGTCAACATCGACGCCATGCAGCAGTACGTCGGCATGGACATCGGCACCGCCAAGCTGACTGTGGAAGAACGCCGGGGTATTCCTCATCACCAGATCGATACGCTGCGCGTCACTGAACTGGCTACCGTCGCCAACTACAAGGCAGCGGCGACTTTCGACATCGAGCGTCTCCTTGATCGCGGAACCATCCCAGTGATCGTTGGCGGCTCAATGATGTACATCCAGGCGCTGATCGACGATTGGCAGTTTCCGGCGACAGACCCCGCCGTGCGCGCCAGGTGGGAAGCTCGCCTGGAGGAAATCGGAGTGCAAGCTCTGCACACCGAACTTGCCCGCCAAGACCCTGACGCCGCGAGAATCATCCTGCCTACTGATCCCCGGCGCACCGTCCGCGCGCTCGAGGTCATTGAACTCACCGGGAAGCCATTCGCCGCGTCACAGCCACACCGTGGGAAACCGCAATGGGACACAGTGATTCTCGGTGTCGACCGGGACACCGCAGAACTCGACGATCGCATCGTCATGCGGACCGAATTAATGTTTCGGACTGGGCTTGTTGACGAAGTCACGCGGCTCATCGGTCAGGGTCTGCGTGACGGTGTAACAGCCTCCCGGGCAATCGGTTACGCCCAGACGCTTGCGGCCCTTGACGGCGAGCACAGCCTGGAGCAGGCGTACGAACTCACCCTTCAGGGCACGAAAAGGTATGTGCGGCGCCAGCGTTCCTGGTTCAGGCGTGACGATCGCATTCACTGGATCGACGGATCTGACCCTGCGATGGTCACAACGGCGCTGCGGATCGCTCGCAGATAGGTTCCTGCGTCACCCGGCGGGGCAAGGGCAGCACTCATGTTGACACGCTTCCAGCATCGTGTAAGCATCAATGTGCTATTACATTAGTGAAATGAGGTAGGTCGTCGTGGTCCTCTACCGAATCGACCGAGGGTCAGGGGTCCCCGCGTACGTGCAGCTTGTGATGCAAACCAAGCGGGCTCTCAGGCTTGGCTATCTGGTTCCGGGCGACCGGCTGCCGACGGCAAAAGAGGTGGTCAACGAACTGGCGATCAACCCGAACACGGTGTTGAAGGCGTACCGCGAACTTGAATCTGAAGGGCTTGTGGAGCCGCGGGCGGGTCTCGGAACCTTTGTCACGAAGTCGCTCGCGAAGCCGGGGATGGCGGAGACGGAAACCCTCCGGATCCAGCTGGATGGCTGGATCCGTGAGGGCCAGGATGCGGGGCTTGGGCGAGAAGATCTGGAGGCGCTCGTGTCGGATGTACTCGACATCTACTTCGATAAGGCAGGAGATTCCGAATGACATCTACGGCCACTGACGTCGCTCTGGCCTTGCGTGATGTGCGTAAGAAGTTCGGGAAGCGTCACGCGCTCACTGGGTGCACCGCAGATGTCGCGACTGGGTCGATCACAGCTCTGATTGGCGCTAATGGTGCCGGCAAGACGACCCTGATGTCGATGGTGGCTGGTTTGCTCCGGCCTGACTCCGGAACAATTAGTGTGCTGGGGCAAGCGCCGCGATACG
Organism: Hoyosella sp. YIM 151337; assembly: GCF_026041215.1. GTDB lineage: Bacteria > Actinomycetota > Actinomycetes > Mycobacteriales > Mycobacteriaceae > Hoyosella. The sequence goes on along the minus strand of NZ_JAPEIQ010000022.1, from coordinate 9,794 downwards.
ACCACATTCTCGATGGTGTTTCTTACCTTGCCCAGCACAAGCCGCTGTACCCGTCGCTGAGCGTTGCTGAGATGCTTGATTTCGGTGCCGACACCAACCCGGATTGGGATGCGGACTATGCCCGGGAAATCGCGACTAGCACCGGGATTGGTCTTCGTGCGAGGGTCAAGCATCTGTCTCCGGGGCAGCGCACGATTGTCGCGGTCGCGCTTGTTCTCGGGCGCCGGCCCGACTTGCTGATGCTTGACGAGCCAATGGCAGATCTTGACCCGCTTGCGCGCCGAACGGTCGCGCAGATCCTGATGGCGGATGTTGCTGAGCGCGGGACCACGTTGTTGTTGTCCTCACACGTCCTTAGTGAGGTCGCCGACCTTGCTGACGCAATGATTCTGCTCGGGAATGGTCAGGTGCGGCTTGAAGGGCCGATAGACGAGGTGCTGAGCCAGCATTTCGTTCTCACGGGTGCGGGGACGCGTTCAGAGGCGCAGAACTTCGGAGTGATTGTCGAGGAACGGGGGACACGCGGGATGCACAGCTATCTGATTTGCGGTCACGCACCATCCTCATCGGAGCGGTGGAATGTTGGCGCGGCGACTCTCGACGACGTCGTCATTGGGTACTTGCGGGCCGAGGAAGTCGCCCCATGATTGCCACTGTGTGGCGGCAGCACCGCCGGATGCTGATGCTGCTGTTCACAGCGTACGCCCTCGTGACGGCAGCAGTGGTGGCCAGCGGCGTCATTTTGCGGGCTTATCGCGCTGAAAACCCGGGGCCGGACCCGCAGTACACACCCGGGGTCTGTACCTCCATCGAGTGCTACGCGGGGTCCGCGATCGGCTGGATCAGTGGGATCGTGGTGCTGAGCATCGTTGTTGTCGGTGCGGTGATCGGTGCTGTCGTGACAGTGCGTGAACTCGAAACCCGGACGTATGTGCTGGCCTTCACCCAGTCGGCGAGCAGATTTTCCTGGTACGGCGCACGAGTGCTCGTCATTTTCGTGCCCGTGTCGGCTGCCGCGGGTGTTCTCGGTGCCGCCCTCGCCTCGATCCGGGTGCCCGCTGGCAATCTTTTTCAAGGCAGGTTCACCCAAATCGTCTACCTGACGTGGGGTCCGGTGACGGCGGCTTGGATGTTTGCCGCTCTGATGCTGGGCAGTGTGCTCGGTTTGCTCGTAAAGAACAGTTTTGCGGTCCCGATCGCCGTCGTACTGGCGTTTTTGGGGATCGTCGTTCTGGGCAGTGCGATGCGCCCGCACCTCGCTGAGGCTCACGTGCGAGAAGAACCGCTGGGCACGGTGTGGACGGGGGTCGGCACACCCGACGGCCCGGAAGTGTTTGCGCGCTATCACGACTGGCTGCTCTCGAGTGGCCCAGTTGACGCGACCGGGCAGCCAGTAAACCAGCATGAGCTCTGCCCGCGCTGGTGGACGGTCGAACGCGGTGACCGGGAGCCCGTGACGAAGCGTATGACCAGCGAGCAGGAAATGGTTGGCTGTCTGCGCCAGCACGGCGCGGTCACCACCGTCGTCTACTTCCATCCAGATGAGAGTTTCTGGGCCATCCAGCTGCGCGAGACAGGTCTTCTGGTCTTGACCGGATTGATCCTTCTGCTGCCAGCACGCTGGCAGCTCAAGCGAGTGTAAACGAGGTGCAGTTGTGCCCACCGTAAAAAGCGAGACCGCTAGCGGAAGCCAGCAGCGCTGCCGCACACGGGTTTTGCGTGTGACGTGGCGTCAGCACAGGACGCTGATCGCAGTCGTTGTTGTCGTGATGCTAGCGGCTGCGGTGACACTCACCGTCTTAGAACAGCTGTATGCGCATTCGCCGGGGCCTGTTGGGTCAGGCCGTGAACCTTGGTGGGTGCGCATCACCGGGCTGGCTTTGCAGGCCGCGCAGCTGGGCGCCGGGCTGCTTCCGCTCCTGCTCGGCGCGTTCGTCGGCGCCGGCGTTGTCGCGCGTGAGAGTGAACACGGGACAACCACGCTCGCGTTTACCCAAAGCGTGCCGAGGCGGAAGTGGTGCGGCGCCAAGATCGTTGTCGTTTTTATACCGGTCACCGCAGCATCCGTCCTGCTGGCTCTGGCGGCGCGGGAACAGCCAGCATATGTGGGAGCGAGGGAAGGGCGTTTCGCCTTCGAGCATTTCACTACGACTCCGCTGATCGCGTCCCTTACCACGTTCACGGCCCTGCTTGCTGGGGCAACGATAGCGCTCTGGGTGCGAAGCCAGCTTGCCGCCAGCGCGGTCACGATGATCGTGCTCCTCGTGTTCGGTACTGCGATTGCCTCGTACCTGCGGCCGCACTACGCTGCGCCTTCCGTGCACGTCATGAGTGTAGAAGCCGCCGTGAGGGATGGGCAGTATCCGTTGGGAGATGCTGACAGAGGCACTCACGATGCTTGGACGCTCAGCTACGACTACGTGACAGCCGAGGGGCGAGCACTGCCCAGCCTTTGGGCCGCGTGTCCATGGCACGGGGACTGGCCGATGCCGCCCGAGCCACGGGCCGGGGAGCCGAGTGCACAGTTCGCGACGCGGCAAGCGGAATACGAAGAGCTTCACCGCATCACCCAGAATGACTACCACGAGTACCTGGCTGCATGCTTCCGCGGGCACGGCGCGGACCGCTACGAGATCCGCTACCACGCGAATTCACAGTTCTGGCGCTTCCAGCTCACCGAGGCAGGACTGCTGGTGCTAGTCATAACCGGGCTGCTCGCACCCATGCGGACCGGACTACGACGACTCACCTGACTCAGAAGGTAAGGGCACTCGCCGCCCGCCACACCGCGAGCGTTTGTAGCGATCTCCGCGCAGAGAACCTAACAAACGCTCGCGGGGCGGTCGGCGGTCTCGCGAGGTCTTCGCGCCAGCGGTCAGGCTGCGCGCACACGAATTTCCGGCGACCCCCTTGACATCACGTGTTGCGGATCACATACTTGGTTAAACGTTTTGCCAAACCGATTAACCAGGAGTGTTCGATGGCCCGGAAAGTGCGGATCAAAGATGTCGCCGAGCGCGCCGGCGTTTCCGTGGCCTCTGTCTCCTTTGTGCTAAACAACGTCGAAGGTGCCCGCGTTGCGCCCGAAACGAGAGAGCGCATTAAGGCTGCGGCGCGGGAACTCGGCTACCAGCCGAACACCGTGGCACGCGGCCTGCGCACGCAGCGGACTCACATGATCGGTTTCATCAGCGATGAGATTGCCACGACGCCGTTCGCAGGCCAGATGATTCAGGGAGCACACGACGCGGCCCACAAGGTCGGGTATCTCCTGCTGATGCTGAACACGGGCGGTGATGTTGAAGAGCAGCACCTCGCTGCGCGAGCGCTGGTGCAGCGGCAGATTGACGGCGCCATCGTCGCCACGATGTACCACCAGCGTATCGAGATTCCAGAGGAGCTAGCAGGCATTCCGCACGTGGCGCTAGATGCCGAACCGGTGAGCGGTGCGGTGTCGTCCGTCGTGCCGGACGAGTTCGGCGGGGCTGTGGCGGTGGTCAGCGAACTGATCACCGCAGGACACCGCCGAATTGGGCACATTACTGATCGGGACTGGCCAATCGCCAAAGGCCTCAGGCTCGATGCGTATCGGCATTGCCTGCTCAGCAACGATCTTCCTGCCGGTGACAGTCTTGTTGCAGCAGACGAACCGAGTTCGCACGGTGGGTATCGCGCCGCCCAAGTGCTGCTAAACGCTGCAAACCCGCCGACTGCGATCTTCTGTTACAACGACCGGATGGCGATGGGGGCGTACCGGGCCGCCGCCGAGCACGGGTTGCGGATACCGCAGGACCTCTCCATCGCGGGATACGACGATCAGCAGCTCATATCCGACGCGATCGCGCCCGGGCTGACCACCGCAGCACTGCCGCATTACGACATGGGCGTGTGGGCGGTTGAGACGTTGCTGCACCAGATCACATCAACTGCACCCGTTGTGCCACAACGTCATTTGATGCCATGTCCGTTGATACGGCGTCACTCCATAGCGCCGCCGCGCGGCTAGCGCGGTCGGCTTCATACACACCAACACCCTCGTTTACAGGGTGAGGAAAGGAACCGTGATGCGTCACCGCTTTCGGCGGCGCAGTCCTTCGGGCACCTCACGGCGAGTACCTCGTGCGTTGAGGTTGCTGGCTGTCTCTGCCGCATCTGCGCTGGTTCTCAGCGGATGCTCCACCGCAAACGCGGCGGAGGATCGTATCGAGATCCACATGTGGAACCATGCCGCGGGTAACCCCGAAGAGCTCGCCACGATCACTGCAGTGATCGATGCTTTCAATGCGTCCCAGGACACGTACGTCGTGCGTCAAGAAGCGTTCCCGCAGCTCGTGTACGGCGATGCCATCACTGCGGCCGCCCTCACCAACGATCTGCCGTGCATCGTTGATATTGACGGCCCAATCGTGCCGAACTGGGCGTGGGCTGGACTGCTCCGGCCGCTAGACCTCCCCGAAGACCTGCTGGGGCAACTGCTTCCCTCCGCAGTGGGCGAATATCAGGGTGAGACCTACTCGGTCGGGTACTACGACGTTGCGCTGGGTATTCACGCCCGCAAGTCGGTCCTCGAGCAGTACGGCATCCGAATCCCGACTCTGGAGCAGCCATGGTCGGGTGAGGAGTTCGATGCGGCGCTCGAAACACTCGCCGCGAGCGGTGATTTCAGGTATCCGCTGGACCTCGGGACCGGTATAGCCGATGGCGAATGGTGGTCGTATGCGTATTCGCCCTTCCTGCAGAGCTTCGGTGGGGACCAGATCGACCGCAGTACCTTCCGCTCTGCAGAGGGAGCTCTCAACGGTCCTGAAGCGGTCGCGTTCGGCGAGTGGTTTCAGTCCCTCTTTGATCGCGGTCTCGTGAGCCGGGAAGGTAATCCGGCGCGGCCCGAGTTTCTGCAGGGCACCGTCGCGCTGAGCTGGCAGGGCAGTTGGGAAGCGCTCAACGCGTACGACGAATGGGGCGATGACATGCTTCTACTGCCGCCCCCGGATTTCGGTAGTGGACCCGTCGTCGGCGGTGCGAGTTGGCAGTGGGGAGTGTCCACGTCCTGCGAACACCCCGAAGGTGCGTTTGAGTACCTCGAGTTCAGCCTTCAGCCGGAGTTCATTGCTCAATTCAGCAACGCACTCGGTGTTATCCCGGCGAGCGAGGCTGCGACCGAGCTGTCGGAGGAATTCGGCGATGACGGACTCCTGCGGCCGACAGTCGATTTCGCCCGCGAGCTGGCGGTCGTGCGGCCAGAAACACCTGCATACCAGGTGGTTTCAAGTGTCTTTGAGAAAACACTGAAGGACATCATGCATGGTGCCGACGTGCAAACCGCGCTCGATCGGGCGGTACGCGACATCGACGCCAACATCAGGTCCAACGACGGTTACGGATTCTGACATGGCTACAACGGATTTCGCGCCCGCTCCGGGCGCCCACGACAAACAACCCGAATCGAAGCCCAGGCGCCGCGCAGGGCGGCATCCGGACCAGCGGGCGGCCTTGGGACTGGCTGCACCGGCCATGGTCTTGCTCAGTCTCTTCCTGATCATCCCGGTGATTCTGGCGTTCACAATTGCCTTCACGAATATGCGCCTGATTTCGCCCAACCCGCCCAGGTTCGTCGGGCTAGACAATTTCATCCGCGCCTTGATCGAAGACGAGGTCTTTCGGGCGTCGCTGCTGAACACCTTTTACTTCGCGGCGGTGGTCGTCCCCGTGCAGGCTGGCCTGGGGCTCATTCTTGCGCTGCTGGTGAACCAGAAGCTTAAGGGCCGCAATATCTTCCGGACCATTTATTTCATCCCGGTCGTGACGTCGATGGTGGTGGTTTCCATCCTGTGGCGCTTCATGTACCAGGAAGACGGGCTGATCAACTCGATGCTCAGCACGCTTACCGGCGGAGCTGTCGAAGGTACAGCCTGGCTGAGCAACCCCGCGACCGCGATGCCCGCGATCATGGTGCTCTCGGTGTGGCAGGGCGTGGGTTTCCACATGGTCATCTGGCTGGCAGGCCTGCAGACGATTCCCCAATACCTCTATGAGGCTGCCGAACTCGACGGCACCAACCGATGGCAGCGCTTCCGCTACGTCACGATGCCGGGCCTCAAACCCACCATGGTCTTCGTCCTGGTGACAATCACCATCGCGGCGTTCGCGCTATTCGTGCAGATCGACGTCATGACGCAGGGCGGGCCCCTTGACTCTACGAGCACCCTCGTCTTCTACGCGGTCCGCAAGGGCTACCGCGAGCAGGAAATGGGTTACGGCGCTGCGATTTCGCTGATCTTTTTCGTGCTGGTTCTCGCGGTCTCACTGATCCAGCGCTATATGACTCGAGACGAGGACTGACCGATGACAATCGCAATCAAACCCGACACTGACGAGAAGCGTCTGGTCCGCCGCACATGGCCGCGTTACATACCAATGGCTCTGCTCGCGCTGTTCTTCATGTTCCCGATCGTGTTCATGTTTGTGTCGGCTTTCAAAACCGACGCTGCAATCTTCGCGGATCTGCGTTCGCTGCGCGCCTTCCTCCCCATCGGTGAACTCACATTCGCCAACTTCGCAGGCGTCTTCGACCGCGTGCCGGTGATCCGGTTCCTCTTCAACTCGATCTTCATCACGACGGCCATTGTCGGACTCGGTCTAATCGTCAACAGCATGTGCGGGTTCGCCCTCTCCCGAATGAAGTGGCGCGGACAGAAGATCGTGTTCTCCATCATCATCGCCACGCTGATTGTGCCGTTCGAAACGGTCGCCATCCCACTCGTGTATTGGGTCGCGAAGCTCCCGTCTGTCGAGTTCAACGGGCTCATGCCGACCTATAGTCAGGGCTGGCTCAACACGTATCATGTGCAGATTCTGCCGTTCGTCGCGAACGCGTTCTTCATCTTCCTTTTTGCGCAGTACTTCAAATCCATACCGCGCGAGCTCGATGAAGCTGCCCGGGTTGACGGCGCAAGCTGGTTCCAGATTTATTGGAAGCTCATCGTGCCGCTGTCCGGTCCGGTATTCGCCACCGCCGCCATTCTCACCTTCGTTAGCTCGCCCGGCGCCTGGAACGCATATCTCTGGCCGCTGATGGTGGCACAGCAAGAGGAACTGCGCCCAGTGATGGTGGGGATGCAGTACTTCTTCCAGCTTGACACCGCGTGGGGCGAAATCATGGCGTATACCTCGCTCATCACACTTCCGGTGCTGATTCTCTTCCTTTGCTTCCAGCGCGCGTTCGTCAACTCGATCGCCTCCACAGGCATGAAAGGCTGACCATGCTTCGACTACCTGACCACTGGGTGTGGGACAGCTGGTACGCCCACGATGGCAACCAGCACCATGCGTTCTTTCTCCGTGCCTCACGGGCGCTTATCGATCCGGAACGTCGCCATTTGCGTGCCAGTATCGGTCACGCGACATCAGCAGATCTTCACACGTGGACGCTCCAGCCCGACGCGCTCGTCCATGCCGATGCGCCAGCGTGGGACGACATGGCGACATGGACCGGCTCGGTCATCAAAGCGGCCAACGGGACCTGGCACATGTTCTACACGGGAATTAGCCGTGCCGAGAATGGGCTCATTCAGCGGATCGGCCTCGCCACTTCTGACGACCTCATAACGTGGCACCGGCAGGGTGACACGCCGCTCGTTGAGGCCGACGCCCGCTGGTACGAAAAATATGACGGCACAGCATGGTTCGACGAAGCATGGCGTGACCCGTTTGTTTTCGCAGACCCCGATGGCGACGGCTGGCACATGCTTATCACCGCTCGTGCGCGGGAGGGTGCCCCGGAAGAACGCGGCGTGATAGGCCACGCGCGCAGTGCCGATCTGCGCACATGGGAAGTGCAGCCGCCACTCAGCAAACCTGACGGTTTCGGACAGCTTGAAGTGCCGCAAGTGGCGGTCATCGACGGCCAGCCCCTGCTGATCTTTTGCTGCCACCCACCACAGCTCGCGCCTCGCTTGCGCGAACCGAAGCCAGCCGGATCCATGTGGGCGGTGCCGGCAGACAGCATCACCGGACCGTTCGACATCGGTTTGGCAACGCCGTTCAAGCACAACAGTCTGTACGCAGCCCGGCTTGTCGAGACCGGCAGCGGATGGCAGCTTATCGGATTCCGCGACACCGAGAACGACAGGTTCATCGGCGAACTCACCGACCCTATTCCTGTGATTATCCGCGACGGTGGACTCGTCTCCACCGCTAACAACCCAAACCAGCACTGAGGATCAGCAATGGCAACTGTGACCTACAACCAGACAACTCTGTTCTACCCCGGTGCGGAGCGCCCCTCGGTCAACGACCTCGATCTTGAGATCAACGATGGCGAGTTCCTTGTGCTCGTCGGCCCGTCAGGCTGCGGGAAGTCGACGACATTACGCATGCTGGCTGGGTTGGAGGAAGCGACCTCGGGGTCGATCCACATCGGTGACCGCGACGTCACGCACATCGCTCCAAAAGAGCGTGACATCGCCATGGTCTTCCAGAACTACGCGCTCTACCCGCACATGACCGTTGCGGACAACATGGGCTTTGCGCTGAAGATCGCGAAGAAGCCGAAGGACGAGATCCGCCGCCGCGTGGCAGAGGCGGCCAAGTTGCTTGATCTCGAGCAATTCCTCGAGCGCAAGCCCAAAGCGCTGTCTGGCGGCCAGCGGCAGCGGGTGGCGATGGGCCGGGCGATTGTGCGCGAGCCGAAGGTGTTCCTCATGGACGAGCCATTGTCGAACCTTGATGCCAAACTGCGTGTGTCGACGCGCACGCAGATCGCCGCGCTACAGCGGCGCCTCGGCGTCACAACGGTGTACGTCACTCACGATCAGGTGGAAGCGATGACCATGGGTGACCGTGTTGCGGTCCTGAAAGATGGGGTCCTGCAACAATGTGACACGCCGCGGGCGCTCTACGATCGGCCCAAGAACGCGTTCGTCGCGGGGTTCATCGGCTCGCCCGCGATGAATCTGAAAACGCTGCCTATAGAGGGAGACGGCGTGCGTCTGGGTTCTGAGTTGCTCCCTTTGACACCTGCGGTGCGTGCGGCGGCCGTGGCGGAAGGGGCAGACTCGGTGACAGTCGGCTTCCGGCCAGAATCATTCGAACGAGCAGGTGCGAGCGACGGCGGTTTCGACGTGCAGGTCAATGTTGTCGAGGAACTTGGTTCGGAGGCGTTCTGCTACGCATCCCTACTCAGTCATGGCGATGCTGATGGGGACATCATCGCGCGAGTCGACGCGCGGACACCACCTGCAAAAGGGGACCGGCTGCGTATGCGGATCCGGCCAGACGAGATCCACACGTTCTCGGCGGAGACAGGTCGCCGTCTGGGCTAAGTCTGGGCTGGGCAATGCGCATGGCCCGGGAATAATGCGTGGCACACCACTGTTCGATTGAGCGGTGCCGCGGATGGTTCCCGGGCAACGGCATAACATTGCATGGCGGAGTCTAACGAAGAGGTGTTTTCCGGAAGGACGAGGATGAGCGAAGTGAGCGGCGGTATTCCCTTCAGCAAGGGGCACGGTACCGAAAATGATTTCCTCATCTTCGCTGACACGGACAGCGCGCTTGAGCTCACGGAAAGCCGCGTTGCTGCACTGTGTGACCGGCAGCGGGGAATCGGTGCCGATGGTGTTCTGCGGGTGGCGAAAGCGGCCGCGCTGATGGCCGCTGGCGTCCTGCAGACACTTCCGGAAGGTGTCGCGGCCGGCGATTGGTTCATGGACTATCGCAATGCGGACGGTTCGATCGCCGAGATGTGCGGCAACGGGGTGCGGGTCTTCGCGCACTATTTGCACGCCGCTGGACTC
>NZ_JAPEIQ010000021.1 GCF_026041215.1 Hoyosella sp. YIM 151337 | reverse complement strand
CAGGGTCCCCGGGGGTCAAAATTCAACTGCCGACAGGGGGTCAGTATTCACCTGCCGTCGACAATCTTTCAGCAACCCTTCCTTTGCGTGGCTTTCAATAATAGTATTCGGTTCATTAATTCTTATCTCTTCAATCAATGATGAGCCCGGGCATTGGATCTACTACACAGTTTTGACTTGCGCGATCATTGGCGCGGGTGCAGCCTTTCTGTTCCACCTTCGGCGTGGCAGATAGGGGAGGGCAATAACCGATAATTAACGCCACCGCCTAGACGGGTTTGAGTGGACGTTGTCCGAGAAGGCTGGTACATCGTGCCTTGCTCAACCACACGAGCGCGCCAGCCCACCCGCGACCAGTGATCCAACCGCTACAGGTGCTGACTGATTGCGCGGACTCTGGTTCGTGGCTTGGGCGGTGCTGGATATGATGCTGCCCACTGCTCTCAGTTCCCGACTTACTCTGTTCGTGCAGCGTCTGCTTTTGCACGCTCGGGGCACGCTGTTGAGAAACATCCGGAGCTCACGGGCTCGGAAATAATTCGAGCAGTTGCTCCATTCTGATCTCGCTATTGCGGAGTGATCGGGAGAGAAAGAGCGCCTGAGCGGATCGATAATGCCAATCTTCTTCCAGCGGCAGCGTGATGAGTGTGATGTGGAAGGATGACAGTCTGCGTGACTGCAGTAGCTTCTCGATCACAGCCGGAAGGTTGGTGGGCTCTCCCGCGCCAGACGTCCACCGGTGGTGCCTGAGGGTACCTCGTCCTCTCGGCATTCTCGCCAAGTCTGCGCGCATCGCAGAGCATCGACCGGGATGCCTAGTTGGCTTAGGTTGTTGTGCCAGTAAACGGCTTCGTTACGCTCGATCTGAAGCTCTTTGCCAATCTCACTAATTGCCCGCTGAATCCAGTACGAAAAGAACTGTCCGGCAGCATCGGGGTCCACTTCAGCATGCTGTGCATCAACAGGAGGACGCAGGCGCGGAATTGCAGGGTCAGAGATCTGGGTATCAAAGCCCAGTTGATCACGGAGATGCAGCGTCAGCAAGAGCAGCCCGCCATCGCTTTCCCGCACTGACCAGTGCCTGTTGTGATCCAACCACCGCATAACGTCTCCCGGGAGCGCGATTCGTGGCGTTCCCTTCTGAGTCTTGAGCGTACGCGCCCGGGTGGGGGTAGGTCTGGTTTCAGAGGACTGTGTGGCAGCAGTCGGGACGGAACTCGTGCAAAGCGGGACCGGCGTCAACATGAACGTCTTACTGGCAACGGTGTCGGACACTCCTCAAGTAGCCGCCGATAGTGCAGGCATGTCTCGAAACGGCCCGCATTCACACCGAGCGGCCCATAATTCAAACGTGAACGCCTCGCGGTTCGTTCGCCTCGTCGTCGGCGCGGCGCTGGTTCTCGCGCTGGTCCTCGTCGTTTACCTCAACCGCCACGATCTGCCGGATATCGAGCGAGCGGTTGAGCGGTCGAGTCATGTGTGGCTCGCTGTCGGTACCGGGCTTTTCCTGGTCTGGCTGAGCATGTGGACCCTGCTTCAAGTGGCGTGCCGCCGCGCAGTGGGTGCAGGCGGATATCACGAGTTCGGGCGGATGGTGCCGCTCACGTCCGCTGCGATCGCGCTGAACCTCGTTGTGAAGTCCAGCAACCTCGCGGGCATCGTGTTTTTCAGCGCCGACGCCCGGCGGCGGAACCTGCCCGCAACCCGGGTCAACTCTGCATATCTGTTGTCCGTTGCATTCGTGGATTTCGCATTTATCGTCCCGATCGCGGCGGCAGTGGTCGTTGCCGTTCACGATCGGAAGCTGCCGTGGCCCGAAGCCGTTGCAGTTGCCGTGTTCACGGCCCTGATTCTTGTTCGGGCCGCGCTCTTGGTTGCGGCTTTCCGCAACAAGGACTTTTTAAGGCGCCTGCACGCGCTGCCCTTCCAGCTCTGGGACCGGGTGCGGCGCCGGTCACCGCGTCCGGTCGGGGAATCGGCTGTGGTTGACGAGGTGTACGACGTGGCGCAACTGATCAGGCGGCGCCCCGTTGCCGCCGCGCCGGCGTTTGCTTTTGCGGTAGGGATCGACGTTGTGGGTATCGCGATGCTGTGGGCTGCGCTCGCGGCGGTGGGCGGCGGAGAGCATTTTCTGGTGGCGGTTGTCGCTTACGTGATGTCGGTAATTTTCGCTTCGATCGGGCTGATCCCTGGTGGTTTGGGGGTGACGGAGGTTGGCGCGACCGCAGTGCTCGCCGCATTCGGCGTCCCTATCGGCCTCGCAGCCGCGGCCGTCCTGATATTTCGTGTCTGGGAGTACTGGCTGCCTCTCGTCACTGGCCTGCTGACGGGGTGGGCGCTGCGCGTCCGAGACCGTCGCGCTGACACCGAGGTATTGGCATGACGGAGACACTGACGGCGCAGCCGCATCCGACTCTGCGTCGCCGGCGCCGCATCGCCCGGCGGTCAGCGGCCTTCGTCGTGGCTCTTTTCGGTGTCGTGAACGTCGTGGCTGCGGCTGCGCCGCATCCGCGCGGCACCGCTCCGCTTGCCGCGGAGATCGCGTGGGAGGCGGTATTCGGCGCCCGGTATGGGCTGCTCGCCGCCGGGATCGTGGCGCTGCTTTCGGTACGCGGCTTGCTTTTCGGCCGGCGAGCGGCGTGGCTGTCAGCGGTGGCTGCCTGTGTGATCGCAGTGGCGGCACATTTCGCGAACGAGTCAGGCCCGCTGGGTTTTGCCCTCGCGGCCGCCGCGCTGCTGGGGCTGCTGGTTTACCCGCGGGGTTTCGCTGCGTCGAGCGCGCCGCGTTCGTTTCGCCGCGGTCTCGCTGTGCTCGCAACGGGACTGCTCGCGGTGTTTATGTACGCGCTGGTGGGCATACGAGCCGCGCGGGGTGCGTTCCGTGACGAAGGAACAGTGTTCGATTCGGTTTCGGATGCTATCGCGCTGCTGCTGCTGTTGCCTCCTGGCGCGGAACCGGTCACCCACCATGGGGTCTTCATCATCGACTCGGCCCGAATCGGTGTGCTCGTCGTTGTGGTAGCGGGCGTGGCACTGTTGGCGGCAGCCGTGGTGGGCCGGCCTGGTCGCAGCGCGGACCTCGAACGAGTGTCGGCTGTGCTCGCGAAGCATGGGAAGACTGGACTAGCCCACTTTCATCTGCTCGATGACAAGAACTGGGTTTTCAGCCCGGACGGTGACGCGTTCGTCGGCTACGCGGTTACCGGAACGACAGCGGTGGCGCTGGGTGAGCCGGTTGGCGAGCGGGAATCAGCGTTGGCGGCGGCACGTGCCTTTCTCGATTTGTGTGACCGCAACGGCTGGACGCCCGTCTTCCACCAAGCCACGCCGGAGGGGGCCGACCTGCTGGCGGCGCTGGGGCTGAAACGCCTGAAAATCGGCGAGGAAGCGATCATTGACGTGCAGTCATGGTCATCCGACGGCCGTTCGTATAAAAGCTTGCGTTCGGCGTTGCGCCGCTGTGAACGGGCGGGGTACCGGGTCGCTATTCTGCCGCACCCGGTGACCGAGCGTGACCTCGCCCGGCTGCGAGAGGTGTCTGACGCGTGGCTCGACGACGGCGGCCACCGCGAGCGTACATTCACGCTTGGCCGCTTCGATCCGGACTATCTGCGGACTACACCCGTGGTGGTGGTTGTGGATGACGACGACACCATTCAGGCGTTCGCGAATGTGCTGCCGTCCTACCAGAGCGAGGACGGATCGTTCGACCTCATGCGCCGCAGGCCTGGTTCCGCAAACGGGGTGATGGACTTCTTATTCGTCGCGCTGATTGGCAGGTTCAAGCAGGCCGGTAAGCGCGGTATGAACTTGGGCCTGGCGCCGCTGGCGGGGGTAGGGGATCCCGCGCAGGACGATAACGCTCCGAGCGTCGCTGACCGGGTCCTGCGCCTCATTTATGAGCGCGGCGATCGATTCTTCAACTACGGTGGCTTGCGCGCGTTCAAAGACAAGTGGCAACCACGCTGGGAGCCTCGATATCTCGTTTACGCGAACGAGGCGTCGCTGCCTAAAGCGGCGCTCGGGGTGGCCCGCATCGGTGAGTTGCCGGATTCGCACACGTGGTATAGGCGCATTGTGTCGCTGGTTAAGCGGTTCCCCGTTTCGTCAGCGATCATCGCAGTCCAGTTGTGGCTGATGCTCGCCACCGCGATCGACCCGCGTCTGCATGAAGCCCTGGTGCGGGTGTTCGGCTTGTCCTGGAACGATCTTGTATCCGGGCAGGCCTGGCGGTTGGTCACGGATCTGTTCGTCCAGGCCGTGCCCGGGTTTCCCTGGTCAAACGCAGTGTTGCTCGTCATCTTTCCTCTCGCGGAGTGGCGGCTCGGCTCCCGCCTTGTGCCGATCGTTTTCGTCGGCGGTGACCTGCTCGGCACGCTTCCGTGGCTCGTCACTGAACGAGTTATGGTTGCGCTCGGTCGATTCGACGCAGCTGTGTTGTCGGACCGCGACGTCGGGCTGTCTTCCGGTGCGTACGCGCTGCTTGCTGTGACGCTCTGTACTCTCCCGTGGCGGCGAATCAGGTTCGCGGCTGTTGGCGCGCTGCTCGGCGGGTTGACGGTCGTCCTCGTCTTGTACCAACGGGACTTCGATTGGCAGCATCTCTTGTCCACCACGCTGACGGTTGCCGTTTATGCGGCATATCGCTGGCGAATTGAGCGCCGTAGGCGAACGCGCCATACTGCCGACGTGCTTTCGTGACACCATCTTGAAAAGATAGGCGGCATGCTAGAAATTGACGGTCTGTGGAAGAACTACGGCGAGGTGGTGGCCCTTCGCGATGTCACTTTCACCGTCCGTGCGGGGGAGATCTTCGGTTTCGTTGGCAGCAACGGCGCCGGTAAGTCCACGACGATGCGAATCGTTCTGGGTGTCCTCAGCGCGGATGCGGGGGAAGCGCGGCTGAACGGGCGGCCAATCGATTTCGCGACCCGCAAAACGGTGGGGTATATGCCGGAAGCGCGTGGCCTTTATCCCAAGATGAAGGTCGCGGACCAGCTTGTCTTCCTTGCGGAGCTGCATGGCATGAGCCGTGCGGATGCCACGGCGAGTATGGAGCGGTGGACGAAGCGTCTGGGCCTCGATGACAAGCGTTCGCGTGAGGTTCAAGAGCTGAGCCTGGGTAATCAGCAGCGGGTTCAGCTCGCTGCCGCGCTCGTACACGACCCTGTTGTTCTCGTGCTCGACGAACCTTTCTCCGGACTCGATCCGGTGGCAGTCGACGTCATGAGTGAGGTGCTCCGAGAAAAGGCCGACAGCGGGGTGCCAGTGATCTTCTCGAGCCATCAGCTCGATCTCGTCGAGCGGCTCTGCGATCGCGTGGGCATTATTGTGCGCGGCGAGATGCGTGCGGTCGGCGCGGTTGGCGAACTGCGGTCACGCGGCAAACGCCAGCTCGCCGTCACTGCCGAGGGCGCCCCGGCGGGGTGGGCGGATGAAATAGCCGGTGTCCGGGTGCTGTCACCAAACGGCCACGGGGGAACCTTGCTAGAACTCGATGACCACGTCGACGACCAGGTTGTGCTGCAAAAAGCATTGGCAAGCGGTTCGGTGCGGCATTTCGCCGCGCACCGCCCTACCCTGACCGAACTGTTCCGAGAGGTTGTATCCGAATGAGTCCCACGGGTTCGTCCCGCAAGGTCGTCTGGCTCGTGATCCGGCGTGAATTCTTGGCCCAGGTCCGGACAAAATCTTTCGCCGTCGGCAACCTCGTCACCGTGGCCATCATCATCGGCGCACTTGTCGCGTTTTCGTTTTTCCGGAGCGGTGACGACCCGGACGCGGCGCGCATCGCTTTCTCCGCAGATGACGCACAGCTTGCCCAGCTTGTCGAAAGCACGGGAACGTCGATGGGCGTACCGGTGGATGTTCTGCCCGCGCAAAGTGAGGAGGACCTGCGCAGCGCTGTCGAAGCGGGCACCATCGATGCGGCGCTGGTCACGAATCCAGATGGCACGCACACGTTGCTGAGCGACGAGGAACCGTCGCAGGGCCTCCGTGCCGTGCTGGAGAGTGCAGTCGCCGCGCAAGCATTCGATTACGCGCTCGCTGAGCAGGGCGTTGATCCGGCATCGCTCCAGGACGCAGCCGAATCGTCCGCGATCGCGGTGCAGACGCTTGCGGAACCTGATCAGGAACGTGGCGAGCGGATCGTGATGTCGTGGGTCGCGCTGTATCTGCTCTTCGGCACCGTCATGGGGTACGGGATGTACGTCGCAATGGGGGTGACGGAAGAAAAGTCCAGCCGGATCGTCGAATTGTTGCTTGCGACGATCAAACCGGTGCACCTGCTGTGGGGCAAGATCTTGGGAATCGGCGCGGTAGGTATGCTGAGCGTCCTGGTGTACGGCGTGGCTGGAATCGTAACCGCACAGGCCCTCGGTCTGCTCACAGTCACATCCACAGCGTTGTCCGTGTTCGCCGCCACCATTGTGTGGATCGTTCTGGGCTTCATCTTTTTCGCAACCCTCTACGCGGTAGCGGGATCGCTGGTGTCGCGACAGGAAGAAATGCAGCAAGCCGCGTCACCGCTCATGATCGTGCTGATGGCGTGTTTCGGCGTGAGTATCCCCGCGATCTTCAACCCGGAAGGCACGCTCAGCAACATTCTCGCCTGGGTTCCGCCGTTTTCGGCATTCGTGATGCCGGTACGTACCGCCGCGGGTGTCACGGCGCCGTGGGAGATCGCCGGGTCGATCGCACTCATGGTGCTGGCATGCCTTGGGGCGTCGCTGCTGGCGGCGCGGATTTACCAGCGCACCGTGCTGACGACGGGATCCCGGATTTCGTGGCTGAAGGCCATGCGCGGTTAGTGTGGCCTACGGCTCGCCTCGGCGGTAAATACGCTCGTAGCGGGCCTTCTCGGCCGAGAATCTGGCCTGCTGGCGCGGGTTCTGAAGGTCCGTGGGTAAGCCGTGGCGCTCAAGGCGGCGTTTGCGATTAGGTTCCATGTACGCGGCTGAGTAGAACAGCGCGAGCAGCACGCCGAGCAGCACCACGGCACCACGAAGCGCGATTGGCCCGGGGAGCAGGAAGCCCGCCGCGAAGAGTGGCACGAACGGCACCATGCTGCGAATGAGGTGCCGGGGAACGGCACGGTCGCCGGTGAGGTCGTTGCGGACCCACTCACGCATCGATGGCGGCAAGGTGCGGCCGAAGCTGTAGCCGATCCATTGAAGGGGCCCGGGCCGGTAACTCGGCATCTGTGCTCGCGTCATTGCGTCAACGCTCCTGCTTGTAGTGCTGCAGTATTAACCCTGGTAAGTGCTGCGTGCAGTTCCTCGAGTTCCGACTCGGGAACGCCGAGGCGAGCCAGTATTGTCGGGGGAATTTTTTCCGCATCAGCGCGTAACTCCCGGCCCTTCTGCGTCAGGTTCACTTCAAGTTGCCGCTCATCTTCGGTGCTGCGCTGGCGGGTAATCAGTGCCGCGGATTCGAGGCGTTTGAGCAGCGGTGAGAGCGTAGTCGAATCGAGCTGGAGCGCTTGCCCGATGCTTTTGACCGATCGGGGAGATCGTTCCCAAAGGGCGAGCATGACGAGGTATTGCGGATGTGTGAGCCCCATTGGCTCGAGAAGTGGCCGGTACAGCCCGAGAATGCCACGGTTCGCGACCGCAAGGGCGAAGCACACCTGCCGTTCGAGGGCGAGTGGATCCGGCGAAGCAGGAGCGTTCATCGCTAGAGAATAGCGCACAATTAGATTGTGCACGATCTAATTGTGCGACAAGTAACTGGTGTCGTGTGAACTCCCCGCGGTCGGGTAGCCCCGACGTATGAAGTC
Organism: Hoyosella sp. YIM 151337; assembly: GCF_026041215.1. Classification (GTDB taxonomy): domain Bacteria; phylum Actinomycetota; class Actinomycetes; order Mycobacteriales; family Mycobacteriaceae; genus Hoyosella. The sequence continues at coordinate 288,773 of NZ_JAPEIQ010000021.1, read as the reverse complement.
ACCAGTGCCCGATTACCTGGACGAAATTCTCGACACATACCGCTCCGACACAAGCGGTGAACTGAATAGCGAACTACCCGATGCCGATGCGGACTGTCTGGCCATCGCCATCACCAGCGTGGACGGCGTCACCTACTCGGCAGGTGACGCCGACGAGCGCTTTCCCATCGAATCGATGTCCAAACCGTTCACCTATGCGCTCGCGATGCATGACGTGGGTACCGACGCCGTCCACGAGAAAATTGGGGTTGAACCCTCTGGTGACGCGTTCAACGAGATCTCGCTCGAATCGTCAACGGGCCGACCCTTTAACGCAATGATCAACGCCGGTGCGATAGCGGCCCACTGCCTTGTTGACGGTGATGGATGTGATGAGCGGGCTGAACGGATCCGTGGGCACTTCAGTGAGCTCGCGGACCACGATCTTGAATTCGAAGAAGCAGCCGCGGAACCTCCCCATCGCAATCTCGCGATCGGACACATGCTGCGCACTGTCGACATGATCGACGACGACCCGGAAGACGTGGTTCGCGGTTACACACGGCAATGCGCGCTTGCGGTAACCACCCGTGACGTCTCGATCATGGCTTCGGTATTCGCGAATCGGGGGATTCATCCCGTGACCGGTGCTCACCTGCTCGAGCCCTCGTCCGTGCGCCACGTGCTCAGCGTCATGGCTACGTGCGGGATGTATGACGCTGCGGGTGACTGGATGACCTCAGTCGGAATCCCCGCGAAAAGTGGCATCTCAGGGGGGATTATGGGTGTTTTGCCCGGGCAGGTCGGTATCGCGGTTTTCTCGCCTCGTGTCGATAGCAGGGGGAATAGCGTTCGCGGCGTCGAATTGTTCGAGCACCTCTCCCGGGATATGGGGCTGCACCTGATGGAAACCCCACCCTTTGGTCAATCGTTGTTCCGCCGGGCCGAAATAAGGGACGGCGCTCACTACTACGAATTGCAGGGTGCGGTGCAATTCGCAGGTGTGGAGGCCTTAGCGCGCGAGGTCGAAAACCGTGACCAAGCGGAACTGCCGGTTGTCTTCGATCTGCTCAGTGTCACCGGGTTCAGTGACGTGTCTCAGCGCCTCCTCGGTGACGTCGTTCGCCGTCTGCGTGAAGACGACGATGTTCCTGTCGCGGTGGTGGACCCCGACGAGGTATTTCGTGAGCACGTTCCGGCTGGGGCGGCGGCTCCAACGATTGTTCGCTCTCTCGACGATGCCTACGACGCTTTGTGATGCGTTACGGAGGTGACGAGCGCCGCAGTGTGACGTAGCTTGCAAACTTCTTCAAAAACCCTTTACCGGAACATAACTTTCTAAGGGAATTCTTATAGCAATTGCCGGTTAAAGGAGTGTCGGATGCAAGCGTCAATGCCGCAGCAGGTTTCGCTGCCTGCACCGTCGGTGCGCGCATCAGCCGATGCAACTCCTGCCCCCGTTACCAAGGTCGCCAGTGCGCGTGTGGACTGGGTCGATCTCGCTAAAGGCCTCACCATCACGCTGGTGGTGCTCCTGCACGCCGTCGGAATGCTCGTCCGCAAAGACCTGACGCCCGAATTCTGGCGCGATATCAACGCGTTTCTGCAGCCCATTCGCATGCCACTCTTCTTCGCCGCGTCGGGACTATTTGCGCAAGGCATGATCGCCATGACGTGGCAGCGCATGCTGCGAAGCCGCGTCGCCCACTTGTTCTACCTGTACATGGTGTGGCTGCTGGTCTTCTTTGCGGTCCACAATGTATTGCCCGCAGAGGTCCGCCACGGCGGGTATGCGAAATTCGAGGCAGTTATCCGGGGCACCTACCTGCCGAGCAGTGCTCTGTGGTTCATTTACGGCCTGGCGGTTTTTGCGATCGTCGCGAAGCTGATCTCCCGGCTGCCTGTCTCCGTACAGTTTGGCCTGGCTGTCGCTCTGTCGGTGGCTGCGTATGGCCGGTACGGATTCTTCGCCGATCTCGGGTTCGGCTGGCGCAACATGGCAATGTACTTCGTGTACTTCCTGCTGGCTCTGCATGTGAAGGAACTCGTCATCGCGTTCAGCCGCCTCAGCAACGGCTGGCGGGTGCTCGCTGCAGTCGGCGCTTACCTCGCTGTGTACTTGCCAATCGTGAAGTTCTCAGTGTTCGAAATGCGTGAGCTGCGCCTGTTGGTGACCACGGTGGGGCTTGGGCTTGGAGTGCTTGTCGCGGCGTGGCTGGCTGGCACGTTCGCGGGCAGGGCATTCCAAAGCGTCGGGACCCGCACCCTGCCCGTGTACGTCATGATGGACATACTGATCGCAATTGTCGTGTATGTCCTCCTGCAGGTACCCGCATTCACAGCACTGCCGGGCGTAGGAGCTGTTCTGCCGATAGCGGTGACAGTCGCGGTCGTCCTCCTCGCGCTCAGTGCGCACAGGGTGCTCACCGCTGCACGTATGGACTTCCTTTTCGAGTTGCATCCCCGCGTGCGCGGAGTGCAGTCAGCGAAGAAGCCGGCGCGCGCCTAATCGTGAAGGATCAGGGCGGTGAGAGCGCCCATATTCTCCACAATCTGGTGTAGGCGGATTCGCTACCGCCAGTGACAAAAGGGTCGGATCTCCAGGGTGAGAGGTCTAGGCTCAGTGGGCTTCTTCCCACCGTGGGTGCCCATTCGGGTGCCAGCCTTTTGGAGGTTCCATGTATCCGCGCCGAGTGACTGCGGTTCTGCTCGCTGCAGCGTTCTCGCTCACTGCTGCACCGGCAGTCGCGAACGCCTACACCGCGTTTGATTACCTGCCCGCCGAAATTGCCGCGATGATTCCGAGTGGATCGGCTGATGCGGTGATCCCGCTCTTGCCCCCGCCACCTGCGCAGCCGCCAGCCTTCGTGATCCCTGAAGAGTGGACTGCCTGGTTTGCGCCAGCCCCGCCCGCACCGCAGAACTCGCCTGCGCCGCCGCGGAATGTCCAGTTCCAGAACTGCAAGGAGGCGTGGGATGCAGGCGTTGCACCGATTCGGCGCGGTGAACCGGGATACGCGCCGCACCTAGACCGTGACAACGACGGCATCGCGTGCGAAGTGCGGCCGAACTACTAAAACTGGATTAGATCTCCGCCCGGCGGGTACGCAGCGGCAAACAGTGGCCAGAATGAGCGCGGTGGCTGCGTGCCGCCGGAGGAGGCACCCATGTCGGCTAATGGTCCACGCAATGTGGCTCACAAATTGATCGCGGATCACCTCGTATCGGGCGAGATGGAGCCGGGCGCGGAAATAGCGCTGCACATCGATCAGACGCTCACGCAGGACGCTACCGGCACGCTCGTGATGCAGGAACTCGAGGCGCTTAGCCTGGAGCGTGCGCGAACCGAGGTGAGCGTTCAATACGTCGACCACAACCTCATCCAGGCGGACGAGAAAAACGCTGAAGACCACGAATTTCTGCGCACGTCCGCGCAGCGTTTTGGTTTGTGGTTCTCGAAGGCGGGCAATGGCGTCTCACACCCAACGCACATGCAGCGCTTTGGCGTGCCGGGTAAAACCCTCGTCGGGTCCGATTCGCATACACCCGCGGCCGGGTCGCTGGGCATGTTGGCCATCGGCGTGGGCGGCCTCGAAGTGGCGCTCGCTATCGCGGGTGAGCCGCTGTATCTGCGTATGCCCGAAATTTGGGGCGTCGAACTAACCGGAGAACTGCCGCCCTGGTGCTCGGCGAAAGATGTGATCCTCGAGATGCTGCGCCGGCACAGCGTCAAAGGCGGCCTCAATCGCATCATTGAGTATTACGGCCCGGGCTTGGCCAGCCTCAGCGCGATGGACCGGCACGTCATCGCCAACATGGGCGCGGAACTTGGTGCCACAACGACTGTTTTCCCGGCGGATGAGGCCGTTCGTGAGTTTCTTCGGATGGAAGACCGGGAGTCCGACTATGTGGAGTTGCTGCCCGACGAGGGCGCGACGTATGACGTGCACGAGCACATCGACCTGACGACGATAGAGCCGCTCATCGCGAAGCCTTCGTCGCCCGGCAATGTCGTTTCCGTACGGGAAGTCGCAGGTGAACCGGTAAGCCAGGTTGTCATCGGTTCCTCGGCCAATCCCGGTTTGCGTGACTTCGCGATCGCCGCGGCGATGGTGGCGGGCCGCCAGATCGACGCAGCGGTCAGTTTCGACATCAACCCGTCGTCGCGAGAGATTCTCACTGATCTGACGCGAATGGGGGCGACCGCCGAACTGATCATCGCTGGTGCCCGTATTCACCAGTCAGGGTGTATGGGCTGCATTGGAATGGGCCAGGCACCGGCTGTCGGACGCAACTCGCTGCGTACGTTTCCGCGCAATTTTCCGGGGCGCTCCGGAACCAAAGAAGATTCGGTGTGGCTTTGCTCGCCGGAAACTGCCGCGGCTTCTGCGCTGAGCGGCAAGATCACCGATCCACGTGACTGGGCGCGGGAAGCCGAGATGGACTACCCGAAGCTCGATTTGCCCGAACGGGCCGCAGTGAACACCGAGATGCTCGTGGCGCCGCTCGAACTCGAAGAGGCGCTGAAGGTAACACCCGTACGAGGAAAGAACATCAGCGCGCTCCCAGATTTCCCGGCGCTTCCCGAGCGGTTACGCGCGCCGGTGCTCCTTAAAGTGGGCGACAACATCTCAACGGACGAGATCTCGCCTGCAGGTGCGCGAGCACTGCCGTTTCGTTCGAACATCCCCAAACTGGCTGAGTTCACGTTTACTCAGGTGGACGAGTCCTATCCACAGCGGGCTGCGGAAACCGCTGGCGAGGAGGGGCATGTCATTGTCGGTGGCGACAACTATGGACAGGGCTCGTCTCGCGAGCACGCGGCAATCACACCGCGGCATCTCGGTTTGCGCGCGGTAATCGCACAGTCGTTTGCGCGCATTCACTGGCAGAATCTTGCGAACTTCGGGATCGTGCCGCTGGAATTCGCGGACGCGGACGATTATTCGCGGATCGAGGCGGATGATGTCGTTGTCATCGACGATTTACGCGGCGCATTGAAGGACGGGCGGGAACTCTCGGTTCGGGTCGAAAAAGCGAGCGGCGAAGAGGTGGAGATCTCTGTGCGGCACCGATTGTCGAAGCGGCAAGTGGATGGGATTCTCGCGGGTGGCCTGATTCCTGCGCTCGCGGAAGAAGCGGGCACAGCGGAGAAAGTGGACTGAACGTGGGTTAGCCGAGGTGTTCCTGCTCGGCCGTCGCTTTGAGCTTGGCGAGACCCTTTTCGAAGTCCTTGCCGATCATCTTGTCCATGCCCCCGAAAAGTGCCATGACCTTAGTAAAGATGGTTTTGTTTCCAGTCATGGTCCAGTCGACATGGCTGCCGCTGGGGTGCTCGCTGATCGTAAAGTTTGTCGTGTTCTCCGCCTTGAAGGGCTTCTCAAACGTCAGGAGGATGCGAACAGTTGCAGGCTCGGTCGCTTCGACGATTCGCATGTGTCCTTTTCCCGCCTTCTTGTTGCCGGACCACGCGTATTCCGCGCCCTCACCGGAATCAGCGCCAGCGTATTCGCGCTGCATATTAGGGTCGAGTTCCTCCCAGGGCGACCATTTGGGCCATTCTCTGAAATCGGCGAGCAGTGCGTAAACCGCGTTGGGTGGCGCGCTGACGGTGGTTGTCCGGGTCACGGTGAACGTGTCGGCGCTCATGGTGTCTCCTTGTCCGGCTGGCGATGCGGCAAGTGGCTGCTTGCGTCCAAATGTAGTGCGACGATGGTCGTGCAGCCTTCCTCACCGAATTATTCGCCAGTATTGGCATTTCACTAGATATCTGTAGAAAGGTGGAGAATCCGATGACGTCAGACGCAGCAGCGGTGCGCACTCTCCTGACAGATGCTTTCGGCCGCATTCGGGAATTGGTTGAGGATGTGACCAGTGATCTCAGTGACGCGGTGGCCACCTACCGGCCAGATGCGCAGGCTAACTCGATTTCCTGGCTGCTGTGGCACCTCTCGCGTGTCCAGGATGATCACATCGCGGGACTAGCGGACGCGCCACAGCGATACGTCAGCGAGGGGTGGGCAGAGAAATTTGACCTGCCTTTCGATCCTGGCGACATCGGCTATGGGCAGACCAGCACCGACGTCGGCAAGGTGAGGGCTGGTGCGCGGATGCTTGCTGACTATCACGCAGCAGTGCACGCGGCAACGATTGCGTACCTGGACACGCTCACGGCCGGTGAACTCGAACGAGTTGTCGACCGTTCGTGGGATCCGCCCGTGACCGTTGCAGTGCGGCTCGTGAGCGTTGAGGGTGACTGCCTGCAGCACCTCGGGCAGGCGGCGTATGTGAAGGGGATGGCGCAGCGCGCCGGAGTCGCGTAGACTCCGCATATACCCCAGGGGGTATTATCGCGAAGGGAGTTGGCTATGTGCTATCCAGTTGAGTGCCGCAGCTGCGGCAAAACGACGTGGTCAGGGTGCGGCATGCATGTCGACGACGTGATGCGGAACGTGCCCGCCGCGCAGCGATGCAGCGGGCATCCCAAAGAAGCGTCCGAGCGGGGCACCCTCCTATCGCGAATATTCGGTGGCCGCTGACGGTTCCGGCCGCGCCACGTCTGAGCGCCGTCCCACGACGATCAGCCCAGCTACCACAACAATCGCGCTGAGGAGCAAGGCTGCCCACCACGGCAGCCCGAGGCCGACGGGGAGCAGGCCAGAAACGAGCGCCACTCCGCCGGCGAACAGTGCGTACGGCAGCTGCGTCCGCACATGGTCAATCACGTCACATTGGGACGCTAGCGAGGAAATCACCGTCGTGTCAGAGATCGGCGAGCAATGGTCGCCCCACACCGCACCTGCGAGGATCGTCGAGACTGACGCGAAGAGAATCGGGTGTCCCTCGGCCGCGGCCAGGCCCTGAGCGTCAAGCACTGCCCACGCCACCGGAACTGCCAGCGGTGTGAGAATGCCCATCGTGCCCCAGCTCGTGCCGGTCGAGAAGGAAATCGCCGCCGCGATCACGAAGAGGACCGCGGGCAGGAGGAACAGCGGCATGGTGTCGCCCAGCGCGCCCGCGACGAACTCGGCGGTCCCCAACTCGCTGGTCAGCTGCGAAAGAGCCCAGGCGAGAGTGAGGATGATGATCACGTAGAGCACGGATTTTACGCCCGCGAACCACGCCATGATCACCTCGTCGAGTGTCAGAATTCCCTGGCCCACGCTCATCACCGCCGCGACGATGATCGCCAGCAGTGCTCCCCACAGCAGCGACGAGAATGGGTCGGCATCGCCGACAATCTCGATCGGTGAATTGCCCTCGCCGGTCGCGAACAGTCCGCCGATGGTCACCGCAACCAGCACGACAATCGGCACCACGGCATTGAGCAAGCGGCGCGGCGCCGCATCGGGCGGTGTCAGCTCGTCTTCCACTGGGCGAAGGCCTACCGCAGCGTCCTTCCGGGAAACCTCGCCCGTCGTACGAGCGCGGCGTTCCGCATGCAGCATCGGCCCGAAGTCGCGTCCAGTAAGTGAAACCGCGAAGACGAGCCCAATAGCAAGCAGTGGATAGAACGCGTACTTGAGCGACTCGACGAACACCGCGAAGCCGTTGACGGTGAGGTCAGTGTCTGCGATCGCATCGTCGATCAGCACGACCTGGAAACCAATCCACGTGGAGAGCAAGGCGAGCGTCGCTATCGGTGCCGCAGTGGAGTCCACGAGGTACGCGAGCTTCTCGCGGGAGACACGCAGACGGTCTGTAATCGGGCGCATCGTGTTACCGACGACCAGGGTGTTCGCGTAATCGTCGAAGAACACTGCGACGCCGAGTGTGCTCGTTGCGACCTGTCCGCGACGCGGTGTGGACGCCCACCTCGTCACAATTCGCACGATGCCATCCGTGCCGCCATTCTTGCGGAGGATGCCGACCAGTCCGCCGATCATCAGCGTGAACGTAATGATCATGACATGGTCGGGTTCAGCGATCGCGTCGACGACGTACACACCCGCCGAGTCCAGTAGCGAGGTCGCAATCGCCGGCGCGGTCAGCCCCTGGACAAGCCAGGCGCCAAGCCAGATTCCAACGAAGAGTGCGGGCAGTATCTGTCGCGTCACCAGTGCTAGCCCAATAGCCAAAAGGGGCGGAAGCAGCGACCACCAGCGGCCTGCCTCTGCGGCTGCGCCTCCGTCAGGTGTTGCCACCGTCGTCACGGTTTGGCTGAGCAGGATCCCAGCGAGGATCGCAACCACCGCGGAGACCAGGATTGTGGTGCCGCGACGGCGCTTCGGTTCCGCTGCTGGTGGCTGCGGTTCCGGGTGCGACGGTGGGACCGCCGAGTCCGGGAGCTGAGTCATGACACTCATGATGTCTGACGCGCATTCGTCATGCGCTGAGGTCCGCCAAATTGCGGGCACTGAAGTCAGTGGCTGCTGAACGAGGGGAGTATTCGGACTTCTAGCTGTATTTCAAGACCGCGATAGAAACACATATGCTTGTAGCCGTGCCACGCTACGACTTTCGGTGCCGCGAATGCGGCACGACGTTTGAAGTGAACCGGCCGATGGCGGACGCCTCCGACGACGCAGCTTGCCCGGCCGGTCACGACGACACCGTCAAACTGTTGTCGACGTTCGCAACGACACGCGCCGGCCAAAGCTCGGCTCCAGTTGCAGCGGCACCATCCCCGGGTGGTGGCTGCTGCGGCGGTGGGTGCTGCGGGGGGTAGCCCGCTCACATACGGAGGATGAACGCGCGCGAGCCCCGTGACACCCCGTTGACTTGGATTTCGATGAGGTGCACGCCTGGGTAGTACCGGCGGGTCGAAATGGGGCGGATCGAATGAGTGCGGCTGACGTGCCATGTTTCCGCTGGTGCTAGCGTGCGTGTCGCGAGCTTGAACACTTTGGGGGTGCGTGCTCCGTTGTTTTTTACGTGATGGATGACGTAGTCAACCGCGATTGACGCGGGCCCGGTGCTGTCGTTCGTGATGCTGAAGGCGAAATCGAGGGCGCCACCGAATGTGACAGCGGGAGTGCTCACGGAGAGATTGCTGACTGTCAGAGGTGTGTGCGGCGAGTATCCGAGCAGTTCGAGCGCATCGCCGTTACCGGCTTTGACGAGAGTGCGCAACGCGTGCCGCACGACGGTCCGAGTGGTGGCCTCAGGCTGGGCAAACCAGCGCTTGGCCACCTGCACCGCCACGTCAGGGTTGTCTTTGCTGACATCGTTGAGGTGATTCGCCACAGACCGCCGGACGTACTCGGAGCTGTCACGGTAGAGCGCATCGAGTATCCCGAGAGCGGGCCGGGGATCTGCGACGAGGGCGGGGATTCGCGGCGCCCACGGCAGCCTTGGCCGGGTGCCCTCGCTCGCGAGACGCCGCACATGCTCATCGGGATGCTGCGTCCACCCGCGCATGACTGCGAGGGCGCGCTCTAGGTCGGCATTGAGGAACCGGCGAACCGCCGTTTCGGCTGTGAGCCTGGGAGTGAGGGCGGCGAGCAGGTCAAGCGCGGACTCGAACTCATCCTCGCCGGCGACCGCGACCGCTTCGGTCACCGGCATGATCATCCAGCCAGTAAATTCGGGCTCCGCCAGTGCACCTTCGATGACCGCGCGGAACTCTGGGAATCTGGCAGGGAGATCCGAGACTAGTGCATCACGCACGAGCGCAACGCGTGCGCTAAACGATACGCCCGCAAGTGAACTCGCCGCGCGCAGTACCGAATCCGCCGCCGATCCAGCCTTGCTGAGGCATTGCGCGAGATCGTGCACCGCCTCTGTATTCAGCATCTCGTCGCTTTTGGGTGAGGCGCTTCCATCGCTGGATTCAGGTTTCACAGCCACCAGCGCCGCCGAAGCGGTCGGCTTACGGTCGGCTCCACCATTGTCGAAGCAGGCACTCTGCTCCGCCCGCGCATACCGCGCGAGGTTGATCGCGGCGTTAAGATCACGGTCGATACCGGTGATGTTCAACCCGCAGTGCTCGTTGTCGCAGACGTACAAACGGTCTGACAAGCTCAGTTTGGCTTTCACTGAACCGCAACCAGAACACGTCTTCGAGCTGGGATACCACCGGTCCGCCTTGACTAGTGCCGAGCTGTACCAGGTGGTTTTGTAGTCGAGCTGGCGGGAGAACGCACCCAGACCCGCGTCAGCGATCGAACGATTTAAGCCTTTCTTGCGGGCACCACCGGCGGCCATCATGTTCTTCACCGCGAGCGTCTCGGTGCCGATCACGTCGAACGACTGCGCCAGCAGCGTGGTCAGTTTGTGGAGGCGGTCCCGGCGCAGGTTCACCACCCGCACATGCTGGTCCGCGATCGCCTGCTGTGTGCGTCGCCAGGCGTTCGACGGCTCCCGCCTGGTTTCGGTTACCGCGTCCCACAGGCCTTGTTGGCGCGCTGCTTTTCGTTGCAACGCCCGCAGTTTCCGGGACGCGTGTGTGAACTCTTTCGGAGCCTGCACACGTAGAACCTCCCGCCCGTCTGGTGTGGCCACGACGATCAGGTCTTTCACACCAACATCGACCCCGACCACCGGTGCCAGGCGTTTGACGTGAGCCGGACGGCTGGCGGCACGCTCAACCACGCAGGCGAAACTCACCAGCCACCGCCCACGTTCGAACCGCACCGTAGCTTTCAAGATCCGGGCTGTGCGGTGTTCGAGGCGGCGGGCGAGTTTACGGGTCGACTCGTGCACCCGCAGCGTCCCGAGCCTCGGCAGTGTTACGTGATGCCGGTCCGGTTCGACGCGGATCGTGCCGGTGGTGAACGCGAAAGCCCTGGTCGAACGCTTCGACTTGAAGGACGGGAACCCAGCCCTCGGGCCTTTACGGGTGCCTTTGCGGGACTCGTCCCAGTTCTTCAGCGCTTCCGCGAGGTTCTTGCACGCGTTGGCGTATGCCTCCTTCGAGTTCTCTGCCCACCACGGGGTGCCGTCCTCGCGGACCGCTACCCGGTGTTTGCGGCGGTTGAAGTCGTTGCGCAGCGACTGGAACGACCACACCATGCTCGGGGTCAGATCAGCGTCGGTGATCCCGTACGACTTCTCCGCCTCACGTTGGGACAGGTTCGCTTTCACTGCTCGCAGCATCGTGTTGTACGCGAACCTGGCCCCACCGGCGTGTGACTCCAACGCAGCGGCCTGCGCATCGGTTGGGTCGAGCGCGTACTGATACGCCTGCAACACCCACCCTTCGGGAACCTCGAACTTCTCCGCCATCACGCCACCCGTCGGGAAGTGTCGTCAGCAGTCGCCGCGACCGCACGCTTGGCGCGGTGAGCGGCAGCGCGTTTGCCGTACAGGCGAGCGCACATCGACGTCAGAATTTCGGTCATATCCCGCACAAGGTCGTCGTCAACCTCGGACGAATCGACCACGACCAGCTCGCGGCCGTTCGCTGCGAGCGCGGCTTGGACGTACTCCGATCCGAACCGGCAGAACCGGTCGCGGTGTTCGACCACGATCCGCGTGACAGTCGGGTCGCGCAGCAAGGCGAGGAACTTTCGGCGGTGCCCGTTCAGCGCTGATCCGACCTCAATGACGACCTTGTCGACACCGATCTGCCCACTCGCAGCCCCGGCGATGATTCGTGCGACCTGACGATCGAGGCCGGCCTTTTGATCCGCTGACGATACCCGCGCATACACCGCTGTCCGGCCATGCGATTGCGTATTGGTGGTGGGATCGTCGACCAGGATCAGGCCGCGGACCTTGCGGGCCGGGACGGGGAGCGAGCCGGAGTGAAACCAGCGGTACGCGGTCACACGCGCAACACTGTTGCGCTGTGCCCACGTCGCTAAGTTCATGTGTTCGGTTGTACCGCACACCACTGACAAATTTGATCGCTCAAGCGCGTTAAAGACCACTATCGACCACTCGATCCGTAACAGTTAGCAACCCCTTTCGTCGTCACCTGCGTTGCGGTACGCGCTCGCGACTTAGCTCAAGGACGTGATTGATCCGCGGCCGTGTTCAGCACCCCGGCGATTTCCTCCGCGCGTGGCGTCGTGAGCGTGAATACCTGGCCCGCGGCGGTTGTCACGGCAACCGCGGGGCCGCGGCGAAGAATGAGGCCGTAATGCCCCTTTCCGCGCATGCGTAGCCCGTATCCGCCGTACTGTTTGCCGGGCGACACCGTCGTCACCTCCGCTTTGGCAATCTCAGTGATCGTGAGGGCGAACGCGGTCATGCCGGTGACTGTTGCGCGCAGTCCGGTGCCGTCAACGTCGATCCGCGCGCGCAGCATGGTGAACACCAAGAGCCCCACAGACCCGATGAGCAGCAGCGGCCATGCCGTCCGGCTCGCAACCGTCAGTAGCACCGCCAGCGCGGCGAGCGGGACAACGAGCACGATCTGCAGCCACATCGGGGAGGTCACCGTTTCCGAAAGAGGTACCACCGCTCGCCGGGGCAGATTCGCGGGCGGACGTTCGGTGGCGGCGGTGCGCAACCGGCCATCTGTGAGCCGCCGCGCGAGGACAAAGCCCGTCACGAACCCCAGGACGCCGAACAGTGCCGGCGGCCACTCGGCCAGCCGCGTATCGGCGGCATCGGTGAGGTCCAGCTGCGCGGCGAGGGCGCTGATCCACAGTGCAGCGAGGGCACCAGTCATGGTCAGTCCGATGACGAGCAAGATCTGCCGCAGCATAAGCAGCGATCGTGACAGCATCGCGACGAAGCCACAGCCGCCACCGACCGCGACAACCAGCACCGCCATCCTCCACGTGTTCGGCCACAAGTCACCGAACTGGTTGGGTGCGCCGCCCACACCCCAATGCTGCGCGATCGGGTCTGGGAGGCGCGGCTCCCACACTGCCGCTAAGGCGAGTATCAGTCCGCTCGCGAGCAGCGGCAGCACCACACCACCGGCTAGCCCGACCGGGTCGATACGCGGTGATTTCATGTAAGGGCCTCCGTAGTGCCACAAGCCGTCGTTGTTCTGAGAAGAATCTAGCGTCTGGCACTGCTGAGGCCGCTTGTACCGCAACAAAAACTTTCTGTTTCCGCAGGTTACCGCACCGCTCGTACGGTTGAGCTGATCCTGGAAGCAAGGAGAGAGGGGATGCTGTGACTACAGCGGAAGGAAAAGTTGTTCTCGTTGCAGGTGGCGCGAAAAACCTGGGGCGACTGGTGAGCACGACCTTCGCGAACGATGGTGCGCGAGCCGTTGTCATCCATCATCACAACGCTGAAACCGCCGACGCCGCCGCTGAGACGGCGGCGCAGGTAGAGGCGGCAGGGGCGAAGTCACTGCTCGTGGCGGGCGATCTGACTCGGCCAGCGAATGTCACGAAGCTTTTCGACGAGGCGATCGAAACCTTCGGCGGTGTGGACATCGCGGTGAACACGGTCGGCCGCGTTCTGCGTAAACCGATCGCGGAAACGACTGAGGCCGAATACGACTCGATGTTCGATGTCAATTCGAAGTCGGCGTTCTTCTTTATTAAGGAAGCTGGTTCGAGGCTCAGCGAGGGTGGCAAGATCATCACAGTCTTGACGTCGCTGTTGGCGGCATTCACCGATGGCTACTCGACGTACGCCGGCGGGAAGGCCCCGGTCGAGCACTTCTGCCGAGCAGCCGCAAAAGAGTTTGCACCGCAGGGCATCTCTGTGGTGAATGTGGCCCCTGGGCCTATGGACACACCGTTCTTCTACGGTCAGGAGACCCCCGAACGTGTGGCTTTCCACAAGTCACAGGCTATGGGCAACCAACTCACCCACATCGAAGACATCGTGCCGATAATCCGTTTCCTCGCAACGGACGGGTGGTGGATCACCGGCCAGACTATTTTCGCCAACGGTGGTTACACCACGCGATAGGCCAGGCTATTCGTGGCGGGCGGTGCGTACGGTGTCAAGAAATCGCTGGGCCCACTGAGAAAGGCCCGCGCGCAGCCACACCGCCTCGAGGGGCGCGTACACCGGTGGCTCGAGAGTGATGACGCGGACCGCACCATCGAGGGCCATCCCGGCGGGATCTGTGACGAAAGCGACGCGCTTATTGCCCGCTACGGACGTCACCGGTGGCAGGCCCTGGTTCGGCGACACAGCGACGTTCGGTTCGAACCCGGATGACCGGCACAGCGACGTCAGAAACGACGTGTATCCGGAGGTGCCAGGGCTTGCCCACACGACGATCTCGTACTGGGCCAGATCGGGCAGGGCTATGTAACTCTTTGATGCAAGAGGATGTTCGGCGTTCACAGCCACACGAAGGCGATCAAAACTGACAGGCGTCGTAGCGAACGCAGCGGTATCGCCACCCAGGCGGGGAGCTACCCGCACAAGTGCGATGTTGGCGCGGCCGCTCGTGAGGATGCTGCTGAGTTCGCGCGGATAGAACTTCTCCAGGACAACCGTCGCGTCTGGTTGGGCTGTGCGGAAATCCGCGAGCAGCCGGTAAATCTCTTCGGCGGCGATCGCCGGGGAATGGGCGAGGACGAGTCTGCCGCTCGCATCGCTGCCAGCCGTCGCGACTTTGCGCTCGACGGCCGCGGCCGACGCCAGGAGTGGCACCGCCTCCGCAAGGAGCACCGCGCCAGCAGGTGTCAGCCGAAGCTGCCTCGGCGTGCGATCGATGAGGCGGACGCCGAGGTGACGTTCGAGTTCATTGAGTGATGCGCTGAGCGCCTGCTGAGTAACGTGCAGACGCTCAGCGGCCCGAGTTACGTTGAGCTCCTTGGCAATTGCAACAAATGCCGCGACACGGCGCAGGTCCAGCGTCATAGGCTCATCGTAGTGCAGGGCGGCTTTCACCGGTCGCGTGTCGGTCGTCCCGCAAGCAGCCAGGCGACACCGCCTGCGAGTGGCAGGATCGCCACGAGGAGAATCCAGGCCGGTTTCGGCATGTTGCGTACCCGATAGTCGTCGGTGGTGATCACGTCTATCAGGCAAATGATCCACACAGCGGTCACGATCAGCACCAAATACGGCACGCGCCCTCCTTTTCCTCCCTCGCGTGAACCACGTGATCACACCACGGAGACGTGGGCCAGGCAAACTATGCCGCGCGGTGGTCCCTGTTCTCCACGTGAATGCGCCACAGGTTGTCGAGGAACAGATGCACTGAGTCGAGGATCCGGATCGTGCGCACCGACGGAATCATGTCGAAAGCATGCTGTCCGCCGGGCAGTTCCGCGTAGTACACCGGCTGTGTGGAGGTAGTGCTGAGTTTACGGACGAACCGGCGGGCTTCGTCCACGGTGATGAGGGAGTCGTTCACGCCGTGCACAACGAAAAACGGTGGGGCACCGGTTGTGATCCGGTGGACTGGCGACGCTGCCCGGAATGGCTCTGGATCCGCTGACCGCCGCTTCTTGAAAACGATCCGCTGCACGAGCCAGCGGACGCCGCGGGACAGCACGCGTTCGTCGTCGATGAAGTCGTAGACGCCGTAGAAGGGAACGCAGGCCGCGATGGACGTATCGGCGTCTTCGAATCCTGGCTGCAGAGCGGGATCGTTCGCAGTGAGGGCGGCGAGGGCGCTGAGGTGCCCGCCAGCGGAACCGCCAGTGATGGCGATGAATTCTGGGTCGATGCCAAAGTCGGCTGCGTGGTCCCGGATATAGGCGATCGCGCGTTTCACATCGACGATGTGGTCGGGCCAGGTGGCTCGCGGGCTGAGGCGGTAGTCGATGTTGACGCCGACCCACCCGTTCGCAGCGAGGTGCCCGAGCAGCGGCATCCCTTGCTCTTTGCGTGACCCTGTGGTCCAGCCGCCGCCGTGGACGTTGATGATCGCGGGCCGTGGCGCAGCGTATTCCTTCTTTGGCATGGTGACGTCGAGCTTCAGCCGCAGCTTTCCGGCGCGGTGATAGGTGATGCCGTGGTGCCGGACGAGGTCACGTCGCCACCAGGCAAGGAATGGCAGAAGCACATGGGACCGTGGATAACGGTGGCGCTCTTCGACGAATCGCCCTGGCAGGGGTGGAACCACTGTGACGGGCATGATGATTGCGCGAATGCCCGGGATGAGAATCAGCGCCGTCCCGGCGACAAGCAGGAGCGCGCCCGCCAAACCAGTGGGAGAGCCTAGTGCGCCGTTCCACACGAGTAGCGCACCGGCTATCACGAACACGCTCGCAAAGTGAAGCGCGAGTTCGGTGACGAGCCACGCGAGCGGCCAGCTCACCGCGATTCCCCGGCCGGTGGTGCGCGGCCAGTACGAATTGACCGCCAGCACAAGGGACAGTGCGCCTAGGGTGAGGAGCAGAACTGATGCCACGGTAACGTCGAACCTCCGGCTCTCGAATGCTGGCCAGGTGGGCGGGCGCTAGAGCGCTCGCCACACAAGCCGGGTCATTGCGCCTGTGACAGACCGCAGCGGGTCGTGCTGCGGAAGCCTATCGCTGGCCTCGGGTGCGGTTTCCGGTGTCGCCTGAAAGGACGCCAGGTGGCTGACTGCGAGGCTGGTGCGTGGTGCGATCGACTGGGCGAACTGCAGTAGCTGCCCGGCGGGGACGCTAATGGTATCGCCGCCCTTTTCCAGCGCGCGCACAATGAGGCTTGCGGCCTGTTCAGGAGCGAGCCGGGGGATCTGCCGGTTCGCCGCTTCGCTGGGCGCGATCATGTCGGTGGCCACCAGCGGCATCCGCACCGAAGTGAAGCTGATGCCGTCCGCGAGAAGATCTCTGCCCGCGATCCGCCCGAATTCTTCCAGCGCGGCTTTCGACGCGAGATAGGCCGAGTACCGCGGTGGATGTCCCTCTAGCCCTTGCGTTGTCACGTTGACGATGCGCCCGAATCGCCGTTCGATCATGGCGGGCAGCAGCGCCAGCGTGAGCCGGACGGCCGCAAAGTAGTTCAGCGCCATCGTGCGCTCGTAGTCGTGAAAACGATCGGTCGACAACTGGACGGAACGGCGGATCGAACGGCCCGCGTTGTTCACCAGCATGTCGATAGCGCCGTGCTCGTGCAGTACCTGTTTGGCGAGGTCTTCGATCGCGTCACCGTCAGTAAGATCACAGGGGTATGCGGCGGCCGCGCCGCCCTCAGCCTCGATGGTGTGGCGCAGTGCCTCCAGTTCGTCGGCCCGGCGCGCGACCAGGACGACAGTGGCACCTCGGCGTGCGGCACGGAGCGCGGTCGCCCGCCCGATGCCGGAAGAAGCGCCCGTGATCAAGATCGTTCGTCCCGCAAGCCGGTCGCGGTGGCGGGCGCGGGCGCGGTCAGGGTCGAGATTCGCTGCCCAGTACGCGTAGAGCGCCGGTGCATAGGTGTACAGATCTGGTGCGACAACTCCCCTGCCCCTGAGCCGTTCGCGCGTGGCTTTGGTGTCGAACCGGACGTTCGAAAACAGATGGGGAACGACTTCTGGCGGCACTCCGATTTCCGTCAAGACCGTTGTAAGGAGTTCGCTGCTGCGGGAATGCCGGCCCGAACGTGCGAGACGCTTGCTGGTGTTGCGCAGCACACGGGCAGCGGCGTTGTTCACCGGCCCCGGCGCACCCAGCCGAATGCGTGGTGCTCCAGCGGCTTTCGCGAACGCGTTGAAGACCTCGGTGGTTGATTGCGGATGCCTCGCACCTAGGTGATATGTGGTTCCGGCGGCATCGTCAAGGTGGGCGAGGTGATCGATTGCGGACGCGACATAGTCGACGGGGACAACGCTGGTGACACCGACCCGTGGTGCTGCGATGGGGAGGATGGCGGGCAGCCGGGCGAGCCGCGCGAAGATGGGGAAGAGGTAATACGGGCCGTCAATCTTGTCCATCTCGCCGGTACGCGAGTCACCCACGACGACAGCTGGCCGGTACACGCGGTAGGGTACCGAAGTTTGCCCGCGAACAAGTCGCTCGGATTCGAACTTCGTCGCATGGTAGGACGAGGGAAACGATTGGCCGACCTCGAAATCGCTTTCCCGGAAGGTGCCCTGGTGGTCACCCGCAACCGCGATCGACGAGACGTGGTGGAAGCACCGAGTGTTGTTGAGTTTGGCAAAAGCGAGTGCGTGCCGCGTCCCATCGACGTTCGCTGCGCGGTTCCTCTCCTCCGGTGCGGTCATGTCGTACACAGCGCCGAGGTGAAAGACGTGGTCGAACCGGGGCAGTTTCTCGGGATGCTCGACCCCGAGCCCCGGGTTCGTGAGATCGCCCAGTACGGGGGTGATGTGGCCGGACTGCGGCCAATGCGCGCGCAGCTCGGTGAGGCGATCGACGGAATGGCCGCGGACGAGGACGTGGACGTGGGCATTCGGCCGGTCGAGCAGCCGCGCGATTAGCCTGCGCCCGATGAAGCCGGTGCCGCCCGTGACGAGATAGTTGGTCATCGCAGTCTCCGTTGGTGCGATCCGTGTTGTCTCACCAACATAGGTGAGACATCGTGTCTCGGCAATAGTCCCGGGCGGCTTCGGCTATTGGCCGGGTCCCGCGGGCGGCGGCTCAGCCGAGTCGCGCACCCTCGTGGTGCTGAGGATTTGCGTGGCACGAGTGCGGTGTTCGACCGCCTTGCGCTCGTAAATCTCGGCCATGTGCAGGTGGTAGGCGGGGTCGTTCTTCTCGAAGATATCGGGAATGCCGTCCTGGTCGAGGTCGGCCGTTTCTCCGGTGTAGACCTGCCGGTAGTGTCGAGAACGCATTCGAAGCAGCATCGCGGAGAACAGCATCGCTATGGCGGTACCTACCAGCACGGACGCCTTTACTGGCTCCGCGAGTTCGTTACCGGCAAACGAAAGCTCGCCGATGAGCAGCGACACGGTGAAGCCAATGCCCGCAAGTGCTGCGACCGCGAACACGTCGGGCCACTTCAGTTCCGGACTCAGCTCTGCCTTCGTCAGTTTGACGGTGAGCCAGGCGCCCAGAAAGACGCCGATCGCCTTGCCCGCGAACAGGCCCAGCACCACGCCGAGTGTCTCCGGCCGTGTGGAGATGTCGCGGAGCGCTTCACCAGAGACCGCCACACCGGCCGCAAAGAACGCAAACAATGGTGCTGCCAATCCGGCCGATATCGGGCGTACGAGGTGCTCGACGTGCTCGCCCTGGGAATGCCTCTCGCCCGGCAGTCTCTTGCAGCGCAGCAGAAGACCCATCGCTACTCCGGCGATAGTTGCGTGTATTCCGCTGGTATGCGCCAGCGCCCAGATGATCGCCGCAAGCGGTACGTAGATGTACCAGCCGGTGATGCCGCGGCGCAGCAGGTAGCGGAATAGCGCGAGCCCCGCGATCGCCCCAGCAAGTGCCCACAAGTTGAGCGACGACGTGTAGAAGATCGCGATGATGATGATCGCGAGCAGGTCGTCGACCACCGCCAATGTGAGCAGGAACGCCCGCAGTGCAGTGGGCAGAGCGGTGCCAAGCACCGCGAGCACTCCGAGTGCGAACGCGATATCGGTAGCCATCGGGATTGCCCAGCCGCCGAGGTCGCCGCGCCCGCCCGCATTGAAGCCCACGTAAATGAGGGCGGGCACGACCATTCCGCCCACCGCGGCGGCGATCGGCAGTGCCGCCGCCTTCGGGTCGCGCAGTTCGCCATCGACGAACTCACGCTTCAGCTCGACGCCCGCTACGAAGAAGAAGATAGTCAGCAGACCATCCTTCGCCCAGTCCGCGGCCGATAGGTGGAGGTGCAAGAACTCAGGGCCGAAGTGGAAGTCCCTGATCGCGGCGTAAACGTCGGTGAGGGGACTATTCGCCAGCAGTAACGCAACAGTGGCTGCGAAAAGCAGTGCGAAGCCACCGACAGTTTCGGTTCGAAGGATGTCTGCGAGGGTTCGGCGCTCCCGTAACCCGACGGTATGCAGGTATTCCCCCGGATCCTTTTCGTAGACGGACACGGCAGATCTCCAACTGAGGTGAAGGGGGCGTCAGCCCCGGCTGTTGTCGATTTCCTGCGCGACCTGTTCGGCGAGCCATGCGCGTTGCTTGCGCAGCCGGTAGCGGTCCTCGGACAGCAGTGTCTTGGCGGTGGCGGCGCACATCAGCACCATCACGATGCTGAAGGGGAGCGCGAGGAGAATAGCCATCGTCTGAAGTGCGGCGAGTGGATTGCCGTCGCCAGCGACGGCAGAGCCGGCGATCAGGAGTGCGGCAGCGATGGCGCCCATGAGTGACGCCCAGAAGGCGCGCACCCAGGCCGGAGGATTGGGATCACCTCCAGAGGCGAGCATCGCGACCACCAGCGAACCAGAATCTGCGCTGGTGACGAAGAAGATCACGACGAGAGCAATGGCCACAACACTCAGCAGCACGGCGATCGAAGGAGCGGCGATGCTGAGTAGCTCGAAGAGTGCGGTCGACGGGTCAACTGAGCCGTCTGCGGTGATCAGGCCTCCGTTGCCGAAGGTCTCCTGATAAAGGGCCGTGCCACCGAGCACAGAGAACCAGGTGAACGTCAGCAGGGTAGGCACGAGAAGGACGCCCACGATGAACTCCCGGACCGTGCGGCCCTTGGAGATCCGGGCGATGAAGACGCCAACGAAGGGTGCCCAGCTCATCCACCATCCCCAATAGAACGTTGTCCACCAGCCCAGCCACTCCTTGCCGTCTTGCTCAAACGGCATCCCGTTGAACGAAAGCTGGAAGAAGTTCTGGACGTAGGAGCCGATCTGGGTGGTCAGGTCGCTCAGGATGAAGACTGTTGGCCCGAGCACCAGGATGATGGAGAGGAGGACGGCTGCCAGCCCCATGTTGATGTTTGACAGCCACTTCATCCCCTTGTCGATGCCGGTCACGACGGAGACGACAGCGATGGCGGTGATGCAGATGATGAGCACAGCCAGCAGCCAGGTGGTGGGCTGGTCGATCACTCGGAGATAGCCGAGTCCGGCGCCGATCTGGCTGACGCCGAGTCCGAGCGACGTGGCGATACCGAACAGCGTGCCGAGAACAGCGATGACGTCGATGACATCACCCCAGAAGCCCTTAACTCGATCGCCAAGGAGTGGCCGCAGCGTCCAGCGCAGCGATATCGGGTTGCCGCAACGGTGCACCGAGTAGGCAACAGCAAGGCCAACCACGGCGTAAATAGCCCAGGCGTGCAGACCCCAATGGAGGAAGGTGGTGTTCATTGCGGACCGGGCGCGATCGGCGGCATCTGCACTGGGCATGCCGGGTGGGGTAGCGGCGAAGTGGCTCAGTGGCTCGGCAACGCCCCAGAACACGAGGCCAATTCCCATACCAGCGGCGAAGAGCATCGCGAACCAGGAGACCCGGGAGAACTCCGGCGCATCGCCGTCCTTACCGAGAACAATGCTGCCCATATGCGAGGCGGCGATCCAGATGCAGAAGAAGATAAACCCCGCAACCACGGCGATGTACCACCAGGCAAGTTCCTGGACCACATTGGTGTTCGCGCGCCCGATCAGATCGCCCACCTGCTCGGGGAAGAACGCGGTGATTGCGACGAAAAATATCAGTAGGCCGGCCGACGGATAGAAGACGCGCGGTGCCGGTATCAGCCTGCCGAACGGCGGGCGCGGGGGCGGTTCCTGCAGGAAGTCCGGCTCGTCCGCGGGAGGTTCCGAAACGCCAGCGTCGTCCACAATGGGCGCCTCAGTCCAGCGTTCCAGCCGGTCCAAACGCTGCGGTTTCTCCGGGGTGGTCGTCATTAAGAAGAATCCCTTCAGTGGTTTCACGTGCCAGGGTTCTTCGACCGTAGAGCTATGTTGCGCAATCCGCAACAGAATGCGCTAAATGAAACAATTGCGACTTGGCGCGTTTACATCGTCGCCTCGCCCGTCAGGCCATCGCCGGTGGGTGCGGCGCTGCCTAACCAGCCCATGCGGTGGCTGATTCGCTCGCCTGCGAGGCGCAGGTCCGCTTCCGTGGCCGAGATCCGCTCCATGTCGAAGCGGAATGCAGGCCCGGACGCGCTCAAAGCGCCGACCACGGCGCCGGTGTGATCCCGAACGGGCACTGCCGCAGCGTTAAGCCCGGCCTCGAGCTCCTCTAGTGCTGTGGCGAAGCCTGATTTCCGCACGAGAGCCAGCTCCTCGAGGAGGGCTTGCCGTGAGGTCGTGGTGTGCTTGGTCAGCGAAGGAAGTCCGGTTTTGTCGAGAATCGAGTCCCGCTGCTCGGCGCTCATGTATGCGAGAAGAATTTTTCCGCTCGAGGTCGCGTGCAGTGGTGTGAGCTGGCCGACCCAGTTCTGACTGGCGACCGCTGCGGAGCTGCGTGCTTGCTGCACGTTAACCGCATAGTGTTCCCGGACTACCGCGAGGTTGATTGTCTCGTCGAGCTGAGCCGCGAGCGCCTCGACGATCGCCTGCGACTGCTGTGCCATGTCGATGCGGTTGGGGATCGCGCTCGCTAACCGGAGGATGCCGAACGCGAGGCGGTATTTGCCCCGGTCCGCGCCCTGTTCCACCAGGTCGCGCTCCTCGAGTGCGGCGAGCAGCCGAAATGCCGTTGATTTGTGCACGCCGATTTCGTTGGCAACCTCGGTCACTCCCGCCTCGCCTTCACGGGCGAGGATCTCGAGAATTCCGATCGCCCGGTCGACGGATTGCACCCCTCCCGGGCTGTCGGCGGCCCGTTTGCCCGCCCTGCCTGTGATTTCTTGCGCCTCGTTGCCCATGACGCAACGGTACCTGTTGGCGTCCTTGAGTGCCGTCCTGCGGCGTGGCGAAAGCCGTTGAGCCCCCACCTCTTGACACGGCGGGCTGCCGCTGCGCAAACTGTTGCGCAATACGATTGCTGTTGTGTCATACGCACCAAGGTGGCATCCATGATTCGAGTCTGTCCCCTGTCCGCACTCCCACCAGGAGAAGCACTCCGCGTTGACGTGGAGCCACCCATCGCGGTCTTTCACACCGAGGGCGGTGAAATCTTCGCCCTCGATGACACATGCACGCACCAGGACGCATCGCTCGCCGATGGCTGGCTCGAGGGCTGCGAAATCGAGTGCCCGCTGCACGCCTCGAAGTTCGACCTTCGCACTGGTAAGGTCGACGCGCCGCCAGCCAAGCTCCCGGTTCGCACCCACACCGTGCGCATCGACGACGACCACATCTGGGTCGAATTGTCGCAAGCAGAGCCCAACCTCCCGCCCGGCGTTACCTTTGGGCCGAACTCATGAAGTCGGTCACGATTGTCGGTGCCTCGCTTGCGGGGCTTTACGCTGCTCAGGCGCTTCGTGCGCAGGGATTTGACGGCGAGCTCACCGTGATCGGTGACGAGCTGCGCGGGCCGTACGACCGGCCGCCACTGTCGAAGGAGTTTCTTTCCGGGAAAATCGGCGACGACGTCCTTCACCTCGAGTCCGCTGAGGACGACCTTCAGGCACGATGGCTGCTCGGTTCGCCAGCGGTTTCGCTGGATACCAGCGCACGTGAGATTGTCCTCGCCGACGGGACACGGGTTGTCAGCGATGGCATCGTCATCGCGACCGGGGCTCGCGCACGCAAACTTCCCGCCCCCGCCGCGAACGCGGGGATGGCTGGAGTCCATGTGCTGCGCACAATTGACGACGCCATCGCGCTGCGCGCGGACCTGCTCCCCGGGGCCAAGCTCGTCATCATCGGTGCGGGGTTCATCGGCGGGGAGGTCGCTGCAACGGCGAAAGCGCTCGGCCTCGACGTGACCGTCGTCGAGGCGATGGCCTCACCCCTTTCGGGTCCACTTGGGTGCGAGATTGGTGCCATCGTCAGCGAACTGCACCGCGCACACGGCGTGTCACTCCGCTGCTCTGCGGGCGTGAACCGGCTCACCGGACATGAGCGCGTCGAAGGTGTGGAACTCGCCGACGGCACGCTGCTGCCCGCTGACGTCGTCGTTGCGGGTATTGGCGCCATTCCGAATACCGAATGGCTATCAGGCTCCGGCGTGGCGCTGGGAAATGGCGTCTTATGTGACCACCAGGGACGTTCCAGCGTCCCAGGCGTTGTCGCGGTCGGCGATTGTGCCGCGTGGTACGACCTTCGCCTCGGGCGAGCGCACCGCGTGGAGCATTGGTCAGGAGCAATGGAGCGCCCCGCGATCGCTGTCGCAGCCCTCTTGCGCGGTGGCGACCACGGAACCGTGAACGAGGAAGACCGCCGGGTCAATGTCCCGTACTTCTGGTCAGACCAATACGGAGTCCGGATACAGTTCGCCGGCCACGCCGCAGAAGCCGATTCGGTGACCATCGAGCAGGGCTCGTTTGAGGACCGCAATCTGCTGGCTGTGTACCGGCGCGGTGACGCCCCCGTTGGCGTCGTAGGCCTGAACCAGGCACGTGCCTTCGGACGGTGGCGCCGACAGCTCAACTCGACCGCACACGCCTGATTCGGGCCCCTCACGTTGTGGAAAGGCGAACCGATGGCCACCGCTAACAGGATTGATGGACGTAAGGTCGCCGCTGACCTCAAGGCGCAGCTTGCCGGCCGTGTTGCGGCCCTGAAAGCTGAAGGTATACGGCCCGGTCTGGGCACGATCCTGGTCGGAGACGACCCAGGCAGCCGCTCTTACGTCGCTGGTAAGCATCGTGACTGCGCAGCCGTGGGTATTGAGTCGAAGCGCCTCGAGCTCCCCGCGTCGGCTTCGCAGGCTGAGATTGAGGCCGCTGTCCGCTACCTCAACGAAGACCCGGCGTGCACGGGCTTCATCGTTCAGCTGCCGCTGCCTGCGCACATCGATACGCACCGGGTACTGCAACTGGTAGACCCCGCGAAAGATGCCGACGGTCTGCACCCTGCCAACCTCGGGAAGCTTGTCCTGGGCATCCCCGGCCCGCTCCCGTGCACGCCGCGCGGCATCATCGAACTCCTTCGCCAGCACGACGTCGCGATAACTGGCCAGCGGTTCTGCGTGATCGGCTGTGGCCTAACGGTGGGGCGGCCGCTTGGGCTCATGCTCACCCGTCCAACCGAGCACGCCACAGTCACGCTGTGCCACGAGGCCACCGTCGACATTGCAGCGCACACTCTGGCCTCGGATGTCGTCGTCGCCGCGGCAGGAGTCGCGCATCTCGTCAAGCCGGGCTGGGTCCGGCCTGGTGCAACGGTGCTTTCGGTGGGGGTTACACGCACCATCGAGGGAATTCTCGGTGACGTTCACCCTGAGGTCGACGCAGTAGCAGGCAAGGTGAGCCCCGCAACTGGTGGTGTAGGCCCCATGACGCGCGCCATGTTGCTGACAAACATCGTTGAAATCGCTGAGTCGAGCCGGCCGGCGGCCGCCGCGGCGATTCCCGCTTCAGACGGTGCGCACCGAAGCCCGGTCGCATTAGGCGAGGTCCTCCGTTGACGGCCCCGCTTGTCGGGTACACGGCCCCGCCTCACATATCCCCTGGGCTGAGCCGGTGCAAGGTGCTCGGCATTCTTAACGTGACACCAGATTCGTTCTCCGACGGTGGCTGGTGCGTGGCAAGTGACGCAGCGATCGCAAAGGGCCTCGGGCTCGCCAGGCAGGGTGCTGACGTCATCGACGTGGGTGGCGAGTCCACCCGTCCTGGCGCTGTTCGGGTAGATGCAGAGGAGGAGATGCGCCGGGTGATCCCGGTGATCGGTGCGCTCAGCGAGGCCGGTATTACGGTCTCCGTGGACACCATGCGTGCGGACGTCGCCGCAAGTGCACTTGAAGCTGGTGCCGACATCGTCAACGACGTTTCGGGCGGGCTTGCAGACCCCTCCATGCTGCCGCTCCTCGCGGATTCGGGGACCACCTGTGTGTTGATGCACTGGCGTGCCCATGCGGCGGTCATGCAGCGGCATGCCGTGTATGACGACGTCGTCGCGGATGTGTGCGATGAACTTGCGAGACGTGTTGACGCAGCACTCGCGGCCGGAGTGCTGGCTGAGAACATCGTGCTGGATCCGGGCCTGGGATTCGCGAAGACAGCTGAGCAGAGCTGGTCGCTGCTTGCCGCCCTGCCGGACCTGCGCCGATTGGGGTTTCCCCTCCTTATTGGGGCGTCTCGCAAGCGATTCTTGGCTGAATGTGTCGATTACGGCGCACGTAATCCGGCCAGCCCGATTGACCGCGACGAGGCCTCGAACGCGGTCGCTGCACTCGCCGCCGCGGCGGGTGCCTGGGGTGTGCGCGTGCACGCGGTAGCGCCCGCCGCCGCCGCCGTTCGTGTGGCCGAGCGCCTGCACGCCGACGGGGGCCGATGATGCGCCGGCGGTCGCGCTCTGACGTGGTTCGGACACTCCTCAGTCACGTCCGCTATGAGATCTATCCGGCCGCTGCGGTGGTCGACGAAGTGGCGGCTAGCTTGCCGGCTGGAGCCACCGTCACGGTGACCGCGTCACCGAAAAAAGGTCTCGAAGCAACGTTCCGCGTATCCGAGCAACTCGCTGCGCGGGGTTTCGACGTCATTCCTCATCTTGCGGCGCGCATGATCGCACACCCGGCTGAACTGGCGGACATCACCGCACGGCTGCACTGTGCGGGCATTGAGAAGGTGTTCGTACCGGCGGGCGATGCCGCCTCGCAGACCGGTGTCTACCACAGCGCTCTGCAGCTACTCGAAGACCTTGCGCTGTCGGGCCATCCGTTTTCCGAGGTTGGAATCACTGGCTATCCAGAGTCGCATCCGAGTATTCACGACGACATGACGATTCAGGCGATGTGGGATAAGCGCAGGTATGCCACCCAGATCGTGAGCAACATGACGTTCGATCCACGCGTACTGGCTGCCTGGGTGAACCGTGTCCGCAACCGCGGTATCCACCTTCCGATACTGATCGGTCTGCCAGGTGCGGTCTCGCGCGCGAAACTCGCCGGAATGGCCGCGAAAATCGGTGTGGGTGAGTCAGCCAGCTTCCTCACGAAAAACGGTGGCCTTTTCGCCCGCATCGCGACGCCTGGAGCGTACGATCCGATACGTTTCCTGGGCCGCACCGCCGCGACGATCGGGCGCTCGGATGCAGGAGTCAGTGGTCTGCACTTATTCACCTTCAATCAAGTGGCAGAAACTGAGTGCTGGCGCCGCGACCAGCTCGCCCAACTGGGGCGTCACGACGACGACCGCCATGCGCGCGGTTTCAGTAACTCAACTCCAGGTTTGGACACGGTATGAGCAACCAGCGGGCAGCCAACGACGTTCTCTCTATCGCGTACGTCGAGCGGCAGCTTTTCGCCCGAGGGCCGCACGTGGCAGCGGAACCATCGCTGGACCGCATTACTAAGGCGATGGAACTCTTAGGAGTGCCGCAGCGCGATTACCGCTGTGTGCATCTCACCGGCACCAACGGCAAGACGAGCACAGCACGGCTGGTCGAGGCGATCCTGGCCGAATCAGGTGCGCACACGGGACGGTTCACAAGCCCGCATCTGACGAGTATCACGGAGCGCATAACCATCGGTGAACAGGTCATCGATGTGCCCGGTTTTGTGTCCGCGTACACCGCGGTAACGGAGTCGGCTCGGCAACTAGATGCGGCATTACCGGATAAACTTTCGTTTTTCGAAATGACAGTCGCGATGGCCTACCAAGCATTCCGGGAGGCCGCCATTGACGTTGCTGTTGTCGAGGTCGGCATGGGTGGACAATGGGACGCGACTAACGTCATCGACGCCGATGTTGCTCTCATACTTCCCGTCGCACTTGACCACACCGAGTACCTCGGCACGACGACCGCTGCTATCGCCAGCGAGAAGGCAGGCATCATCAAACCTGGCGGAGTGGCGGTGAGCGCGCGCCAGTCCCCGGAGGTAGCACGTGTGCTCAAAGCCCGCGCTGCCGCGGTCGGCGCCAGGATTTTCGTCGCGGAAGAGGATTTTTTCCTGCACGAGCGTCAGGTTGTCGATAATGGCCAGCGCATCACCGTTCGCGGACTGCACGATACTTACAGCGATGTGCTGCTGACATTGCGTGGCCAGCACCAGGCCGAGAATGCGGCATGCGCGGTCGCCGCAGCCGAGCTTGTGCTGGGTCACGCGCTCGATACCCACGCGGTCAGGTCCGCGCTTGCGCGCGTGACATCGCCGGGCAGATTTGACGTGCGTCCTGGTACCCCCACCGTGATTCTGGACGCGGCACATAACCCGCACGGCGCCCGTGCATTGGCCGCGACGCTTCGTGAAGGTTCGCCGTGCCGGACGTTCGCTGTCGTCGCTGCCATGGCTGATAAGCACGTGGAGGGAATGCTGCGAGCGCTCGAGCCCGCTGTCGACGTCATCGTGTGTACCCGCAACTCAAGCCCGCGGAGCCTTTCCCCCGCAGACCTCGCGTGGTTCGCGCGGCAGGTCTTCGGGGCGCAGCGTGTCCATCTGGCACCGACCGTGGAGACGGCGATAGGGCTGGCGAAGAGGTTTGCCGCACCAGCCCGCCATGGTTGCGTGCAAAGTGCCCTCGTTCTCGTCACCGGATCTGTGGTCACGGTCGGCGATGCGATGCGGGTGGTGCCAGCGCCGGCGCCGTCTGCCGAAAGTACAGATCTGAGCCCGTAAAGGGCTCGCTGCGGTGTCGTTCGAGAACTCTTCGGAAATCCCCGATTTTCCTCTTGACGCCGAACTCTAAGACACGGCATTGTTGCCGTTAACGCAACGACGTGCAATATGCGCAACAGGAGGACTGCAATGGTGGGGCGACGGACAGTAATAATCGGCGCCGGAGTCGTGGGGGCAGCAATCGCTGATGAGCTGTCGGCCCTGGGCTGGACGGACATCGTTGTTGTGGATCAGGGTGACTTCCCTGCCACTGGTGGATCCACCTCCCACGCTCCAGGCGTGGTGTTCCAGGCCAACGGCTCTAAGGCGATGACTGACCTCGCGCGGTACACCGTCGAGAAGTTCGTCGCGCTCGAGCACCAGGGCGAATCGTGCTTCATCCAGGTTGGCGGTCTCGAGGTCGCTACGACACCGGAGCGCATGGCGGAGGTCCATCGCCGCCACGGCTGGCTCACCTCGTGGGGTGTTGAGGCCGAGGTAGTGGACGCTGACCGGTGCGTCGAACTGCACCCGCTGCTCGACCGCGACCGGATTCTGGGCGGGCTCCACTGCCCGACCGACGGCCTGGCTAAGGCCCTCGCGGCCGTCGAAGCCCAGATTGAGCGCGCGAAGAGCCGCGGAGTGCGACTGCTTCCGCGGCACGAGGTCACCGACATCACGGTTGAGGATGGAAAGGTCGTCGGAGTCGTCACCAACCACGGTGAGATTCCCGCAGACATCGTTGTTTGCTGCGCCGGTATCTGGGGGCCCAAGGTCGCGGCGCTAGCCGGCGTGTACCTGCCCCTCACCCCGCTTGCACACCAGTTGGCATGGACGGGAACCGTCCCGGCGCTGGCCGGTCAAACCGAGGAAGCGGTGCGCCCAGTCCTGCGTCACCAGGACGCGGACCTCTACTACCGCGATCGTTACGATCAGCTCGCCGTCGGTTACTACGGCCACCGTCCGATGCCGATCGATGCACACGACCTGCTCCCCGTTGAGGAGGCCGAGGTGATGCCGTCCGTGCTCGAGTTCACCCCCGAGGACTTCGAGCCAGCTTGGGAGGAGACGAATCTGCTGCTCCCGCAGACCGCGGAGGCGAAGATTGAGGAAGGCATCAACGGCGTCTTCTCCTTCACGACCGACGGTATGCCATTGCTTGGCGAGTCGAAGGACGTCTCAGGCTTCTGGGTTGCCGAGGCCGTGTGGGTGACGCACTCAGCGGGTGTCGGACGCGCTATGGCGGAGTGGCTGGCCAACGGCTACTGCGAGAGCTTCGACCTGCACGAGTGCGACGTGAACCGCTTCGAGGACTTCCAGCTCGTCCCCGAGTATGTGCTTGAGCGCGATTGCCAGAACTTCGTCGAGGTCTACGACATTCTCCACCCGCTCCAGCCGATGGATTCGCCGCGCGCGATCCGCACCTCGCCGTTCTACCTGCGTCAGCAGGAACTCGACGCATTCTTCCTGCCGGCTACCGGCTGGGAGCGCCCGCACTGGTACGACGCGAACAAGGGCCTGCTGGAGCATTACCAGGTTCCGCAGCCGAACGACTGGGCCGCGCGGTACTGGTCGCCGATAGCCGGTGCCGAGGCGCAGGCGACCCGCGAGGGTGTCGCCATGTACGACATGACCGCGCTGAAACGTCTCATGGTCACGGGCTCTGGCGCTACCGCGTTCCTCCAGCGACTGACGACCGGCAACATCGACAAATCCATCGGTTCGGTCACGTACACCCTGCTGCTTAACGCCGACGGTGGTATCCGCAGTGATGTCACCATCGCGCGTCTCGGCAAGAACCGGTACCAGGTTGGTGCCAACGGTGCCCTCGACACCGACTGGTTCGAGCGCTTCCTGCCGCAGGACGGGTCGGTCGCGGTCACCGACATCACGCCGGGCACCTGCTGCATCGGCCTGTGGGGCCCGAAGGCCCGCGAGGTACTTAGCCAGCTTACAGACGCCGACCTCACCAACACCGGGCTGAAGTATTTCCGCGCCGCCGAGATCAACGTCGGCAACGTACCGGTCACCGCGATGCGTCTGTCCTACGTTGGTGAGCTTGGCTGGGAGCTCTACACCACAGCCGACCTGGGTCTGCGCCTGTGGGACACCATTTGGCAGGCGGGCCAGGACCACGGCATCATCGCTGCGGGCCGCGGAGCGTTCAATAGCCTTCGCCTGGAGAAGGGTTACCGCTCCTTCGGCACGGACATGACATTTGAGCACGACCCGTACGAGGCCGGTGTGGGCTTCGCGGTGAAGCTTGACAAAGGTGACTTCATCGGCCGCGACGCGCTGCTTCGCCGCAAGGAGAACCAGACTCGCACGCTCGCCTGCCTGACGATCGACAACCCGGAAGATGTCGTGGCGGGCAAAGAACCGGTCTTCGCCGGTGACCGCGCGGTCGGTTACGTCACCAGCGCCGCATACGGCTACACGATCGGTAAGGGCATCGCATACGCCTGGCTACCGCTTGAGGTCGCCTCGCCCGGCACCGAAGTTGAGATCGGCTACTTCGGCAAGCGCATCTCCGCTGTCGTGACTGCAGAGCCGCTCTTTGATCCGAAGATGACCCGCCTCCGCGGCTGACACTCGATCAGTCCGACCACGATCATGAGAGGGAGAGCTATGGCCCAGCTCCTCGACGGCAAGGCGACCGCAGAAGCCATACGCGAAGACTTAAAGCTACGCGTGGCTGCACTTGTCGAGCGCGGGGTTCGCCCGGGGTTAGGGACGGTGCTGGTCGGCAATGACCCAGGCAGCACCGCCTACGTCACGGGAAAACACCGTGACTGCGCCGACGTCGGTATCGCGTCCCTGCGTGCTGACCTTCCGGCGGACGCCACCCGCGAGGATGTGCTTGCGGCCGTCGCCAGCATGAACGAGGATCCGAGCTGCCACGGATTCATCGTGCAGCTTCCACTGCCTGGGGGGCTAGACGGCAACGAAGTGCTGGAGCATATTTCGGCGCCGAAGGATGCCGACGGCCTGGCCCCGGTCAGCCTCGGACGGCTGGCTCTCGGCATGCCCGGCCCACTTCCCTGCACGCCACGGGGCATCGTCGAACTGCTCCGCCGCTATGGAGTTCGAATTGCCGGTGCGCGGGTATGCGTCATCGGCCGGGGTGTGACAGTCGGCAGACCACTTGGTCTGCTTCTGACCAGACGGAGCGAGAACGCGACCGTCACCCTGTGTCACACCGGCACCACCGACCTAGAGAGCGAAGTGCGGGGTGCCGATATCGTCGTCGCGGCGGCGGGCCGTCGCCACATGATCACGCCCGACATGATCAAGCCGGGAGCTGCTGTGCTCGACGTGGGTATCACACGGACGGCCAACGGCCTGGAGGGCGACGTACACCCCGACGCTGGCCAGGTGGCTGGTTTTATCGCGCCGATGCCTGGTGGGGTGGGACCGATGACGCGAGCGATGCTGCTAACAAACGTCGTCGAGTCGGCTGAACGAGCAGCTGCCAGCGAACCCGTATTTGCCTCAGCCCTGTCCGTGTAACTTCCGCAAGGAGCAATAGCATGACTGTCACCGATAACAAGACCCTGCCGCAGAGCCTGCTCCCGACCCTCCCGGGCTCTGCCTACTCCGACCCCGAGCTGTTTGCCCAAGAGCAGGCGCACATCTTTGAGCAGATGTGGTTCTGCGCTGTCAGCTCAGCCGACATAGCGAAGCCAGGCGCTTTCCGCACCGTGCAGGTGGGCCGCGAAAGCATCCTGATCACCCGCTCGCGCCGCGGCGAGCCCCGCGCGTTCTTCAACATCTGTCGCCACCGCGGGGCGAAACTGTGCACCGAGGAATCCGGCGAAGCGAAGCGTTCGTTCCAGTGTCCGTACCACGCGTGGACCTACGACTTTGAGGGCAAGCTCATCGCCGCGCCGAACCTGACCAAGATGCCCGACGTTGACCGGACCGAGTACGGGCTCCGGAAGGTGCATGTGCGCGAATGGCTTGGTTACGTGTGGGTGTGCCTCGCAGATGAACCACCGTCATTCGAGGACACCGTCATCAGCGACGTGCGCAACCGGCTCGGAGACGTGGAAGCAGTCGAGCACTACGGAGTGGAAAATCTCGAGTTGGGCAAGCGCATCACGTATGACGTGAAGGCAAACTGGAAACTCATCATTGAGAACTTCCTGGAGTGCTACCACTGCGCGACCATTCACCCGGAGCTCACCGAAGTCCTGCCAGAATTCGCTGACGGGTTCGCCGCGCAGTATTTCGTCGGCCACGGCGCGCTCTTCGGGGAGGAAGTCAAGGGCTTCACCGTCGACGGATCGGAAGGGCTTGACCGGATCCCGGGAGTGTCGGAGGAGCAGGACCGCCGCTACTATGCCGTCACGGTTCGTCCCCAGGTCTTCATCAACCTCGTGCCGGACCACGTGATCATCCACCGCATGTTCCCGCTCGCCCCTGACCACACCATCGTCGAGTGTGACTGGCTCTACCTGCCAGAGGTCATCGCAAGCGGTAAGGATCTTTCGAAGTCAGTCGAACTGTTCCATCGGGTCAACCAGCAAGACTTCGACGCCTGCGAGCGCTGCCAAGCTGCGACTAACTCGCGGGTGTACGCCGAGGGTGGCGTGCTCGTGCCGAGCGAACACCACCTTGCTGAATTCCACAACTGGGTGCTCTCGTCGCTTACGCGCAACCCCTGACGGCCCAGCCCAAATCCATCTGTGGGTGTCAACCAAAAACCCGGATTCTCCCGGGTTTCAGTTGACACCCACAGTTGCATCCGGGGGATGGTCAGAGCTGGCCGATAACGTCTTTCGCGACTACGTCCAGGTGGTCGAGGTCGGCGAGGTCGAGGACCTGCAGATACACCCGGTCACATCCCTGCGCTGCCACCCGGCCGAGAACATCCGCTGCCTCATCTGGCGTCCCGGCGACCCCGTGCTCCCGCAACTCGTCAGGCTCCCGGCCGATTGCCTCGGCGCGGCGGCGGAATTCCGCCTCGTCACGACCGACGCACACGACCAACGCCGCCGAGTACACGAGATCGTCAGGGCTGCGGCCGAGCGTCTCGCACGCGTCTCGGACCACGGTGAATCGGTGCCGGATGCTGTCCAGCGCAGGGAAAGCGGCATTGAACTCGTGCGCGAATTGCGCCGCCAGCGCTGGTGTCCGCTTCGGGCCGGTGCCGCCGACAATCACCGGGATCTGTGACTGCACCGGCTTCGGCAACGCGGGACAATTCTCGAGTTCGTAGTGCTCGCCCCGGAAGGTGAACGTTTCACCAACCGGGGTTTCCCACATCCCCGTAATCAGCGCGAGCTGTTCTTCCAGAATGCCAAAACGCTTCGCCGGGAACGGTATTCCGAATGCCCGGTGTTCATCCGCAAACCATCCCGTACCGATCCCAAGCTCGACCCGGCCCCCAGACATCTGGTCCACCTGCGCGACCTGAATCCCAAGGACACTGGGATGCCGAAACGTCGCAGATGTCACGAGCGTGCCAAGACGAATTCGCGACGTTTCTCGCGCCAGGCCGGCGAGTGTGGTCCACGCATCGGTCGGGCCGGGCAGGCCCGACGCGCCGCCCATTTTCAGATAGTGATCAGAACGGAAAAATGCGTCGTAGCCCAGGTCCTCTGCGGCCTTTGCGACTGCGAGTAGATCATCGTACGAAGCGCCCTGCTGGGGCTCGGTGAACACACGGAAGTCAAGCGCCATGGCTCTAGGCTTCCACAGATCAATGATTAACGCGCGCCACGGCGTCGGACACCGCGGTGTCC
Source organism: Hoyosella sp. YIM 151337 (assembly GCF_026041215.1). Taxonomy (GTDB): domain Bacteria; phylum Actinomycetota; class Actinomycetes; order Mycobacteriales; family Mycobacteriaceae; genus Hoyosella. Next base: position 254,812 of record NZ_JAPEIQ010000021.1, on the reverse strand, counting down.
CCCTCGGTCAGTAGCAGCACTGTGTGCGCGGTCCCGGCGGCGGGCAGCAGCGCGGCGATCACCGCGGCCACGTCTTCACGTGTCACATCACCTTTGGGCATGGTCGGCTCTTCAAGCCGCACCAGGCCCGTTGCAGGGTTATTTGTGAGGCGACCGGGCCGCACGATCGTCCAATCGAGATCACGGCGGACCAGGTCGGCTTCTGCTGCTGATTTCGCGCGCAAGTAGGCCGCGAACACCTCGTCCATGCCATCTGGAATGGGCTCGCCAGCACCGAACGAGGAGATCTGGATAAACCGCCTGACACCCGCAGATTCCGCAGCGTCAGCCATTAGCACAGACGCTGCGTGGTCAACGGTTTCTTTCCGGGCGACTCCGCTGCCTGGGCCCGCGCCCGCAGCGAAGACCGCTGCGTCCGCTCCGCGCAGTACACTCGCAATTTCCTCAACGGCCGCAGATTCGAGATCTGCCACGACTGGTTCACCACCCGCTTCACGTACGTCATCAGCGTGGTCAGGGTTTCGGATAAGCCCGACCGCACTGATTCCGCGAGCGTGCAGGATTCGGGTCAAATGCAGAGCGATCTGACCGTGGCCTCCAGCGATAACCACACGTTGCATGCCGGTCCACCTTTCATTGACGGTCCGCCCTCCACACTAGTGACCCCGCGAAAACGCCGGTGAATCAATCGCTGATCCAGTGGTAGCGCCGCTCGGGCCGGCCCGCGGTGCCGTATTTCAAGCGGACTTCGGCGGCACCTGTCTCCGCGAAATACTCGAGATACCGCCGCGCGCTCACGCGGGAAAGTCCAGTGCTTTCCGCGCAATCAGTTGCAGACAGGCCGTCATCGGCGGTTCGCAGCGCGTCACGCACCAGCTCAGCGGTCTGCACACTCATGCCTTTCGGCACCGCGTCGGGCGCGCTGGGAGCGCCGAAAACCCGGTCGATGTCCGCCTGGTCTGCCGTCCCGATGTGCTGCAAATCCTTGTGCTGTTGCTGATAATGCAGCAGACGCTCGCGCAGGGTCGACCACTCGAAGGGCTTGATGATGTAGTGCGCCACCCCGCCGCGCAAGGCAGTACGAATGGTTTCAGCGTCGCGGGCGGCAGTTATCAGCAATACGTCGACCGGATTATCACCGCCGCGGAGGCGCCGCAATACCTCGATTCCGCTGAGGTCTGGCATGTACACATCGAGCAGGACGAGGTCGGGCTTGAGCTCGTCCACCATGGAAAGCGCAGCGGTGCCGGTGTGGGCCACGCCCACCACGCTGAAGCCCGGAACGCGCTCCACCATTCCGCGGTGCACCCGCGCCACCATGAAATCGTCGTCCACAACGAGAACGCGGATCACGCGCTGTCACCATCCTCCGGTAGGGCTGGGCGGTCGTCGTCGGCGATACGGGGCAGGGTCGCGACGAACTCGGCGCCCCATTTCTCCGGACCGCTGCGAACATGGACGGTGCCTCCGCGGCGCGCGCAAATCACCTGTGTCAGCGCGAGACCATACCCGCGTGAGCGGCCATGCGGGTCTTTCGTGGAGTATCCGCGCTCAAATATTCGTGCGCGCTCATGTTCAGGCACGCCCGGGCCGGTGTCGCGCACCTGAATCACCACGACTCCGGAGTCCTCCACGAGAGTGACCTCGACGATGCTAGCTTGCTGGCTGGACTCGGGAGTTTGCGGGGAACCGGTCGTGCTGAGCTGTGCGAGCGCTTCGAGCGCATTGTCGATGAGATTGCCAACGACCGTCACCACATCCGCGGTGAGGCGGTCGGGAAGGTGCGCCAGCCTGGACGCCTCTGACACCCGCAACGTGCTTCCCTGCTCAGTCGCGAGACTTGTCTTCGCAATGAGTAGGGCCGCAACTGCCGGATCCGCAATGAGCGTGCGGATACTTTCGGTCAGCTGGGCGCGGGTGCCGCCCACCTGGCGTACGTAGGATCCGAGTTCGTCGTACTCCTCGAGTTCGAGGAGGCCCGAAATGACGTGGAGCTGATTGCTGAACTCGTGTGCCTGGGCGCGCAATGCATCCGTTGTTGTCTTCGATACCGCGAGTTCGCTTTGCAGCGCGAGCAGGTCGGTGCGGTCACGCATCGTTGTCACCGAGCCCGCGGCGGCGCGTGTCTGACTGAGCGGCATCTGATTCAGGATGATTACCCGGTCACGCACGGCGACGACCTGTTCGCCATGCGCGTTGTCGGACGTGAGTGCAGCAAGCAGGTCCGCGTCGAGCCCAAGTTCTGCGAGGTGGCGTCCCGTCGCATCTGCGGGAAGCCCGAGTAACGCCTGCGCGGACTCGCTGATGAGTGTCACGCGCCCGGACGCGTCAAGCCCCAGTACGCCCTCTTTGATTCCATGGAGCATGGCTTCGCGGTGTCTGACGAGGCGGGTGATCGCGTCGGGTTCGAGGCCGAGCGTCTGACGTTTCACCCGGCGAGCGAGCAGCAGCGAACCGGCAAGCCCAATTGCTGCGGCGATAGCAAGGTAAGTCAGGATGCCGGGTGCCGCGGCGAGCAGTCGCTGCCCCACCGTGGGCAGCGCCCGCCCGGCAGCGACCAGCCCCACGACAGTGCCGTTCGCAATTACCGGCACGTGTGCGGCGATGTACGGAGCGCCGTTGTGTTCGATCGGTCCGGACCAGGAGCGACCAGACAGCACTGGACTTGGCCCGACGCTGAGCTCGCGCTCGAGGTCGCTCGGATCGGGCGATGCAAAGATGCGCAACCCGCGGTCTGCGATGATGACGAAGTCCGCTCCCGAGAGGCTGCGGAGACTCTCCCCAGCGGGCGCAAGCAGACCGCGCTGACCAGGGTCGCTGAGGCCGATCCGGATGGTTTCGGTCGCGGCGCCGGTCTCCGCTATCGCACTCATCCGCTGGGATTCCGTGTGCCGGAACGCAGCGTCGAACTGTGCGAGCGCGACCCCAGTGACAACGATCAGCACGATCACGATGATCGTCAGCTGGAGGGCGAGGAACTGCCCGGCGAGCGTAAGCCTGGGGCGCACGAGCCGAGAGTCTCACACTTCAGCTGTCGCAGGCGAGCATCTCGCGTGAACAATACGACCACAATTTTCGTTACGAACAGTGTCCTGAACTACTTACACAACATTCACGTGATGCCCATCACTGCGATTTCCTGTGAAGCACATCACAAGAAATGTTGGGAGTTCGAGATGAAGACACGCCTGGCCTTTCCCAAATGTGCGATAGCTGCATTCGCGCTGATCACAGGATTCTCGGCGACAGCATGCACAGGGACGGATGTGGCCGAAGACGGGGCATGGTCGCCTTCGCGCCCGATCGAGATGATCGCTCCCGCTGCGACGGGCGGAGGCTGGGACACGCTGGCGCGAACCAGTACCCGGCTGCTTGACGAAGCCGGGCTCAATGACAAGCAGTTCCGGGTCATCAACAAACCTGGCGCGGGCGGGGCGATCGGCTGGGCATACATCGCCGCCAACTCCGGTGACCCGCACAAGCTCTTCGTGACAAGCCCGCCGATGCTGCTCGTCCCGATGACTGGGCAGGCGCAGAACGACTACACAGAATTCACGCCGATCGCGCGACTCGCGACGGACTACATGGTGTACGTCGTCCCCGGAAACTCGCCGATCGAGTCATTCGAAGAGGTGGCCGAGCAGTTGCGCACCCGGCCGGGGTCATTTCCTGTAGCTGGTGGATCATCGCCGGGCAGCATGGACCACGTCGCGGTTGCTGGCGCCGCGCTCGCAGTGGGGGCGGAGCCGTCAGATCTCAACTATGTCGCGTTCGACGGTGGTGGCGAGGCGATGACTGCGCTGCTTGGCGGGCACGTTTCGATGGCGGTCACCGGTGGCGGCGAAGCAACGGGACTGATCGAAAGCGGCAAGGTCAAGGCGCTTGCGGTATCTGCTCCGGAGCGGATCGAGTCGATGCCTGATGTACCTACGCTCACTGAGCTGGGCTACGACTTCACATTCGATATTTGGCGCGGGGTGATGGCGCCCGGTGACCTCACGGACAGCCAGGTCGACTACTACGAAAACCTGTTCAGCCAGCTTGTCGAACTCGAATCGTGGCAGACCGAGTCGGCGCGCCTCGGCTGGGTTGACTCATATCTCGGTGCCGAGGACTTTCAGGCGTTCCTCGACGAAACCAACGCGGAATTCGCGGAAATTCTCGAGGAGGTCGGCTTGGCCCGGGGGAGTGCGACATCATGAAAACGTTCACGTTCGGCCAGCGCACCCTCGGCATCGCGATCGGTGTGGTTGCGCTGATCTATCTTTTCCTCGCCACCCAGATCTCCGAGTTCACGGCAGTGGACGTGCCAGTTCAGCCAGCGACGCTGCCGAAAGGCCTTGGGCTCGTACTGCTGCTCCTCGCGGTAGTCCTGTTCTTCCAGCGCGGTGAACCAAAATCGCTCGCCCAGGCCGCAGTCCCCGCGGTCGTGGACGCTCGAGTAGCGGCAACCCAAGCGGTCGCCGCCGAGGCTGAGGACCCACAGAGTCCGCGGCTCGGTCGCACCGGGAACCCCGCTTACGAGGTCGCCATCTTCGTCGCGTCAATGTGCGTGTACGCGTTCGCGTTCGAACGGCTGGGATTTATCCTCGCGACCGCCGCATATATCTTCGGTGTCACCTGGTATCTCGGCTACAAGCGGCACCTCGTCACCGCGATCGTGAGCATCACGGTTCCGCTCATTCTCTACTTCAGCATCACCGCGGGTCTAGGGGTGGCGCTGCCAAACGGGCTTATTCCGCTGCCCTTCTGAGAACAGGACATACTCATGGATACGTTCGACCTGTTGATGCAGGGGTTCAGCGTCGCTTTCACCCCGCAAAACCTGCTGTTTGTGTTCATCGGCGTCCTCGCCGGCACGATTATCGGCACGCTGCCCGGACTGGGGCCGATGAGTGCGATTGCACTGATGATCCCGGTGGCGTTCGGTATGGAGCCGACCACCGCCATCATCATGCTCGCGGGCGTCTACTATGGCGCGATATTCGGTGGCTCAACGTCGTCGATCTTGCTGAACGCGCCAGGCGTCGCGGGCACCGTGGCGACATCGTTCGATGGCTACCCGATGGCGAAGCAAGGGAAAGCGGGGAAGGCGCTGGCGATTGCTGCGATCTCCTCATTCGTTGGTGGCACAATCGGCATTATCGGACTGATGGCGATCGCGCCAGCACTGGCCAGTGTCGCTGTCAGCTTCGGTCCCGCGGAGTACTTCGCACTAATGGTTCTCGGCCTCACCGCAGTCGTTACGCTCGCGGGCAAGAACATCACCAAGGGCTTAATTGCGGCGGTCGTGGGCGTGATGATCGCGCTAGTCGGCATCGACACTCAAACCGCAAACCAGCGCTTCACTTTTGGGCTTCCTGACCTGCTCGAGGGGATCGACTTCCTCATCGTCGCACTCGGAATATTCGCTCTCGCTGAAGTTCTCGTGCTACTTACCAAACGGGGCAAAGAAGGCGAATCGCGTAAAGTCACGTCACTGCGCCTTACCCGTAAGGAAGCGAAAGCGATCACGCCGCCGGTTGCGCGCAGCTCCGTACTCGGCTTTTTCACGGGTGTTCTCCCCGGTGCGGGGGCGACGGTCGCGTCCTTCCTTTCGTATTCATTTGAGAAGAAGATCGCGAAAGACGGCAAGACATTCGGCAAAGGAAACGTCAAAGGTGTCGCGGCACCCGAGGCGGCGAACAACGCCGCAGCGGTAGGCTCCTTCGTCCCCATGATGACGCTGGGCGTCCCCGGATCCGGGACCACCGCAATCCTGCTGGGCGCGCTGCTTGTTTTGGATGTTCAGCCCGGTCCGATGATGATGACAGACCGCCCAGAGGTGTTCTGGGGCGTGATCGCGAGCATGTACATCGGCACCGTCGTGCTGCTCGTGCTCAACCTGCCGCTGATCCCGCTGTTCGCAAAAATCCTGGACACTCCGAAAACGCTGTTGCTTCCACTGGTCGTGGTTTTCTGCGTCGTCGGCGTGTACGGACTGAGCTTCTCTACGTTCGACCTGTGGCTGCTCATCGCCTTCGGTGCCATCGGTTTCTTGATGCGCGCGAACGGCTTCCCGGCAGCACCGCTGATCCTCGGGCTCATTCTCGGTGGCCTGATGGAGCGGTCGATGCGCCAGGCTTTGCAGATCTCTGGCGGTGACTGGACAGTATTCGCAACGAAGCCCATCCCCGCGATCTTGCTGGCTCTCGCGGTAATGTCACTCCTCCCGGCGGTGATTGGCGCCTTCCGCAAGCGCCGCAGCCACCAGGACGAGCTCGAAGGGGAGAATACGGAAGTAAAGGTGTCTGAAAGGATCTGACGCACGTGGGAAGACGGCTCCGTTCCCTGCCAGGGCAGCTAGTCATCATGATGGTCGCGCTGACGACCCTCATCGCTGGCTGCGCCGTCGGCGGCGGGACGGAGCCGTCGTCGCTGCGGTTCGTCGTGCCCACTCCGCCCGGCGGCGGCTTCGACCAGACGGCCAGGCTGACCGCCATTGGACTTGAGCAGGAGAAATTAGCGGAGCAGGCTTCGGTGATCAACATCCCCGGGGATGGCGGGCTTGCGGCGATCCACCGAGTTCGCCTGGCGGAGGGAGACGCATCGATGCTCCTGCAAGCCGGCCTCGCCACCATTTCGAATATCGTGGTTGCTGGTCAGGAAGACCTCCTCGAGAAGCTCACCCCTATCGCGCAGCTTGTTGAAGAACCCGGCGCGATTCTCGTTCGCCGTGACTCGGATTATCAGACGATCGACGAACTCGCCGGAGCGCTCCGCGATAACCCGGAAGCTCTCGATATCGGGGGCGGCTCACAGCCAGGCGGCCCCGACTATCTCGCTGCGATGCTTTTCCTGGACGCCATCGGGATGGACACGGCGCATGTCAAATACCGTGCTTACGAGGGCGGCGGCGACATGCTCGGTGCGCTGGTGTCAGGTGAGGTGGATGTCGCGTTCACCGGTGTAGCCGAGCACCTCTACGAGATCCGGGCCGGCGAGGTGCATATCCTTGCGGTGACGGGTGCGGAGCGCCTCCCTGGTCTTGACGCCTCAACACTCCGCGAGCACGGCTACGACGTCGAATTTCACAACTGGCGCGGGCTTATGGCACCGCGTATCTCGGAAACTCAGCGCGCGGCACTCGTGGATATGTTTTCAGCACTCAACGGTGCCGACTATTGGAACGCACTGGTCAGTGAGACGATGTGGACTGGTGACTTCATCGCCGGTGCCGAGTTCGAGGAGCGAATCGCAGCTGAAATCGTGCGCATTCAGGAGCTGCTGGCGCGGTTTCCGGTCACGGTGGAGTGACGGTGATGGGACGCGGCGTTATCGCTTAGTACGCACCGTAGCCGAGTGTTTTGGCGGCTCGTTCAATCAGTGACCACACCAGCGGATGCGACAGAGGCCTCGAAAATCAGATGCGGACGGGATCGCTGCTGCGGTCCCGTCGTACAGCACCGGCATCGACTCACCTGTCATTGTGGACGGCGCCCACAGTCCATCAAGGTCTTCCCACTGTTGGTGAATGGCACGAGACCAAGCCCGGCAAGTCGACCGCAGGGCCGCCGTGAGCGCGTATCAAGTAGCTTCAGCGGCCGGACCGGCGTCCACGAAGTCAAGCAGGGCGCACCGGTCATGGTGTTGACCCTGCGGGTGGTCTGAAATACCTCCGCCACCGCGGTGCGCACACTGCATGCGGTGTACATGATGCCGAAACCAGGGTGAATTCCGCGTTGCGGCGGGTGCGGATCGTAGCGCGAGCTCGCTACCGGACCGAATGCGCGAAACATGTTCCACAGCAGGACATGTGCACCGCGGGTTCGGTGGATTCTCCACACTGGATCGGCGTACTCGACGATGTCACCGTCGTTGCGGGCGAGCGGCGTATTCGGTTCACGAGGAACCTTCGGTTTTACCACCGATCGAAGTCTTCAATCATGCTGACGATGGCGCCCGGGTCGCGGCCAGCAGCAAGCCACTGCGCTGGCGTGTGGCCATCGATAAATTCGTGCGGGCTGGTCATCATCGCGGCGATATCGAGGGGGTGCGCATCATCCGGGATCGCCGCAACGATCTCAGCCAGCCCTGGAAGTAAGGCGTTCCCAGCGAACTGCCAACTTGGAATGCGGAGCCGTGAACCCACTTTGAACGACCACAGGGCATCCTCGTGGATGCGGCGTGAAATCCCCGACGGGTCGACCCCTAGCTGCTGCGCTGCCTGCGTCCGGCTCAGGGAACTGGCAACGAGATCCTTAATAGAGCTGGCGACGGCGACGGTGTGCCGATGCTGCTCGTCCACGGGATCCCATTGCGCCAGCACCTCATCGGTACCCGCACCAGCTTGCTTGCTGAGGTAGTCCAGTTCGTGAGCGGAGAGCGGCGCGGAGCCAGGATGCTGAAGCGAGCGCAGCGCTGCGTCCAGCTCGCCCGCCAAAAACTTGCTCCGTCAAACCCACGTTGTACCGGGCAAGCACATCCTTAATTGCCGACATCGGATCACACCTCCACTACCTATCGGCACAGTTTCGCACACGGGTGCGCCATGGTGCGAGAGCGTGAGCGAAGGCTGAGTGCACAGATAGTAGAACGATCGGTATACTTGACGTGTCGGTCAGCTGTGATCGGGCGGAAGGAGATCAAGTGCAGGCACGTGAAAGCCTTATCGCCGCCGCCATCGACCTGGTGCGCCGCCACGGCGTCGCGGGGACCGGGCTTGCGGAACTCATCGAGCACAGCGGCCGATCGCGGCGTACGATCTACCTCAACTTTCCCGGTGGGAAGGCGGAACTCGTCACGAACGCAGTCGGTTCTGCGGGTGCCGCGACAGCTGACCTCATCAGATCTTTCGTCGGCAAGCGCACTGTCGACGAGGCGTTCGGTGCCTTCATCGACACCTGGAAACACGTGCTGTCAGAAAGCGGGTTCACGGCGGGCTGCCCTATCGTGGCCGCGACACTTGGCCGCTCGGAAGCCCCCGCCGCGGCGGACGCGGCGGGGGACGCCTTTCACGAGTGGGAGGAAATCCTCACCACCCGCCTGGAGCAGGAAGGCGTGCCGAACGCGGACGCACAGGCACTCGCCACCACGATCATCGCGGCGGTTGAGGGGGCGGTCATAATGTCGCTCGCCGCACAATCGACAGCACCGCTTGAGCGCACCAGCCGTCAGATCGCCACGCTGATCGAGCAGCAACTGCCCGCTAATCAGTAAACGTGATTCGTACCGAGATCGGTGTGCTCTGCAGCGCCTGAAAACCAGCGGCCGTAATGTTCGCGAGCGCTTTAGGCCCGAATGTTCGTGCGCGCGCACGGACGTCATCATCTGGCTGGAATTTTGCGACGCCGGTGCGCCACCGGTTGCCTTGCCGAATTCGGACCGCTGGATTCGCCGTGATGTTGAGCCCCCACCCCGAGCGCTTTCCGTGCTGAGAGATGACCCATGCCCCGTCCCTATCGAAGACTGCGGAGACGGGCACTCGGCGTAGCGCGCCAGTTTTTCGGCCAGTAGTTTCAATCTCGGTGGCCAATGAGGTACGCAGTCCGAGGTTGTTGAGTACGCGGACGGCGGGGTTTGCCACGTATCGCCCGACGGCACGCTCGAACTTGAATTTGCGCAGCGTCTTATCTCGTGCGGTCCCAACCGGAGCTGCAGAACGCCGTGAACGGAACGCGTCGAGTCCATTGCGCTGCACCATTGTCACGACCGTGCGCCACTTTGCGCGGTTCGGATCGCTATCCGAGCCCGCGCCGAGTCGGTGTAACTGATCGGTGTGCCACTGGAGATCGAGTGCGCCATCGAGAGCCTTCAACGGCCCTGTTGCGAGCCGTCGGGGTACACCAAGCGTGACTTGTGGGGAGTCGAGGCGGTCGCTGCGCTGCTCCAGCAGAAGCGCAGCAGCGTCAGGCAGGACCGCGGCGGGACGGCCGATGCCCACGACGTCGCAGTCTCCGCTGCTGATTGCCGCGTTCATGCCCGCGAATGTCCGGAAGCCGCCCGTGACGGCAAGTGGCACACCAACGGTCACATCGCGAACTGTGCGCGCGTATTCCAGGAAGTATGCTTCGCGTGCCCGCGTGCTTTCAGCGACGGTCCTCGGGCGTCCCATCATCGCGGGGGATTCGTAACTGCCACCGCTGATCTCGATCAGGTCGGTACCTTCGGCGGCGAGCCGCTCGGTGACGAGCCTCGATTCCTCTTCGGTGAACCCGCCGCGCTGAAAATCTGCGGAATTCAGCTTGATCCCGACAGCAAATCCCGGGCTGACCGCGGCCCGGATATGCCGGACAATCTCAAGCGCGAAGCGCATGCGCCGCGTGGTGTCACCGCCCCACTCGTCGTCGCGCTGGTTGGCCAGCGGCGACAGGAACTGGGACACGAGGTATCCGTGTGCACCGTGTATCTGGACGCCGTTGAAACCGGCGGTTTCGGCTATGTGTGCCACGCGCGCGAAGCGTTCGATGATGTCTTCAATTTCAGTGTGCGTCAAAGCGCGGGGTACCGGTACGCCTGGCAAGTTTGGTGCGATTGCCGACGGTGCCACAGGGCGGCTGTTCGAGGCAAGGGGATTAGCCTGGCGGCCGGGATGATTAATCTGCATCCACACCGTAGTGCCGCCATCTTGTGCGGATTTCGCCCACCGGGCGAGCGCGTCAATGTCGGTTCGGCTGTCGACAACGACGTTTCCAGGTTCACCCAATTGGGCGCGGTCAACCATGACGTTTCCGGTGACAAGAAGACCGAAACCGCCTGTGCCCCAGCGGGTGTATAGACGCTCGAGGCGAGGGTCGGGATCGTGTGCCGAATTGGCCAGCCCTTCGCTGAGAGCGGCTTTCATCAGCCGGTTGGAGAGTACTTGGCCACATGGCAGCGGGAGCGGGTCGCTCAGCGAGTGGCCGAGTACGGCGACGCTCGCGGTGGTGGAATTGGTGTCAGCACGGCGCTGTGCCATACGAGCCTCCAGGTATACCGGTTGGTTTACTGGAGCATAGTAGACCGAATGGTGTACTCGCAAGGTGTCCCGCTAAGACCGTTGATGTGACGCCGAGCGCCAATACGGATCGTTGCATTTAGCGCCGGAAGGCTGAGATCGGGCTGTTGCTGGAGCGTTTCCGGCGCTGTCAGTGAGCCGGAACTATTAGCTCGGTGGCCCGTCGTCCCTAAGGAGCTGTACAAGCCCCAATTCAGTGCACTGCCGAGCAGCGGGAGCTAGTACAGCGTCAGCTTCGGCGGTCTGGCCGACTGCCTGCAGGCATGTCGCGTGCAGAAGCTGAGCTTTGAGAAGTGCGCGTGGACGCTGCGCTTTCTCGAGTTCGCGGACCAGCGCTGCAGCCCGTCGGCACGCCGCGTCGCGTTGTTCAGGTGAGCCCACCTGTATGGCTTTCCGGAGTGCCGAGTCGAGTGCGAGTTCCCCGGTGAGAACGGCGATCTCGGAGTCATTCGCACTACCATCAGCTGGCGCGGGCAACTCCCCCACATGCAGACGCGCCCGAACTTCCTCGTTCTCAATACGCGCCGCTAACCTCGGCAGGGACAGCGTTTGCGCAATCCGTGCGCCCTCGTCGAGGCAACGCTGCGCAGCATCAACATCGTTGTGCAGCAGCTTGATACGCGCCCCGGTGCCGTACGTCGCAAGCATGAAATGCACAAGGCCGCCTTCTGGGCCGAGCTTGTAGCTGTCATCGAGCAGCTTCTCGGCTTCTTCGATCTCGCCCTTCTCATAGAGAAGGTCCCCAAGAACCGCACCCGCAAGTCGCGCCGCGTGGGAAGTCGCGCCGCCTTGACCCTGTAGCGCAACCCGCAGCGCGGTCCGGAAATGCCACTCAGCCGCGTTGATATCGAGTTGTTCCTGCGCGGCCATCCCGGCGAGGCAATGCCCGTACACCTCACTAAATGGTCCCGTCATCTGCCGGAAATACGGCTGCACCCAATCCTGCCACTTGCGTGCGCCAGTGAAGTCACACCTGTAGAAGGCTCTGAACGTCGCGACATTTGCGGCTGCAGCGACAACAAACGGCCGCAGCTTTTCTGCCTTTTCCAGGCAGCGCTCGGCACTCTCACCAAGCTCCGGCATGCGGTCGGCGAATGCCGCTTCGATGTCTTTCACGAGCGCAGCTTCGAGGCTGAGGGCCTCCCGTTCGTCGTTCGATAGGGGTTGGTTTGCAAGAGCTGCGTCAAAGGTGTCAAATACGGAGCCCAGCGGCTTAATGGGGTGGTGCAAAAGCACGTGTGCCCACGCGAGGTCGATTTGCAACCGCGGGCTCGCTGCAACGGGACCTGCCGGAAGCTTGTTTACAAGGCCGAGTAAAGTCGCCATTTGTGAATGTTCGATGATGTCCGTCCCGAATCGCTCCACCAGTGAAACGGCGTGGTTTTCATCGCCTGCAGCGAGTGCGTGGTGGACAGCCTCACGGAGCATCCCATTCTCCGAAAACCACGCCTGGGCCCGCCGATGCAATTCAGTGGTTCGTCCTGGATAGTCACGCTCAAGGCGTCGCCGCAAGAAATCCGCGAAAAGATGATGGAAGCGGAACCAGCGCCGCTCCTCATCGAGGGCGTACAAAAACAAATCTTTCCGCTCGAGGTCCTCCAGCAAAAGCTGACCGTGTGCGATGCCGCTCAACGCTCCTGCGAGGGAGCCGCAAATCCGGTCTGTGATCGAAATCGCCAGCATGAAATCGAGAATGCGGCGATCTAGGTTGCTGAGTACGTTCTCAGTCAGGTAGCCCGCGATCGCGCGATGGTGACCCGAAAGATGGCTGATCAACTCTGCGGCGTCGCCCTTATCGCGCAGTGAAAGCGACGCGAGCTGTAGCGCAGCAACCCAGCCATCAGTGGTGGAACATAGGGACTCAGCGTCCCTATCGGACAACTCCGCAGCACCCGCGGCCGCCAGGAACTTCTGAGTTTCGTCCACACTGAAACGGAGCTCGCTGGCGCTGATCTCGATGAGTTCGTCGTGCATGCGCATGCGTCCAAGTGGAAGACCAGACCGGGACCGGCTCGTCACGATCAGCGTCAGATGGTGACAACCGTAATCGAGGAGATACTCGACAGCGGAGACTGTCTGCGGCGAGGTCACCGCGTGCCAGTCGTCGAGGACGACAGCGAGGTGTTCACCGTTCTCGTGGATCTGGTTGATGAGGGAAGTCAGAACGTACCGCTCGGCCTCTTCGCCGTTCTCCTCGAGGATTTCTGCCAGGCCGATCGCCAGCGCCGGCTTCACCTTCTGTATGGCTTCAATCAGGTGGGCGAGGAACCACACAGGATTGTTGTCATCCGGATCGACGCTTAACCAGGTCCATACAGCGCCCCGGGCTTCGAGGGTGCGGCACCACTGGGTTGCCAGCGTGGTCTTGCCGAAGCCGGCGGGCGCATGGATCAGGATGAGCCGGCGCCACTGGTCGCCGGGACTGTGAAGAAGCCTGCTGCGGTCGACAAGAGTCCGGCGCGCTGTCGGCGGCCGGAACTTCGTCGTGGCAGTCGGCGGCCCGAGTTTGCGGCGAGTCGCAGTTGATGGCGAGTAGCCACCCCGGGGGCTGCGCAGCGTCATGTCATCACCGCCATCCTGCAGGCCGCGGCGAGTCTCTTTCTCCCGATCACGGGCGGTCATGCTCGATTCTACTTTCAAAGCAGGTCGAGCCGAACGCCACTGGCAGAGTCGCCGGGATTGAACGGTCGTTAAGCATTCGCCACCGCACGCAGATGCGCGCACACCTCGTCGATCGCCTGCTTCGTCTGCGCGAATACACCGACCTCGGTGAGGAAGCCGTGGAAGACGCCGGCGTACCTGGTCAGCGAGACGTCGACGCCGTCGTGCCGCAGGCGTGCCGCGTACGCCTCGGCGTCGTCTCGGATGGGATCGACCGCCGCCGTCAGAATCAGGGCAGGCGGCAGGCCGCGCAGCGACTCGGCGCGCATGGGCGCCGCGAGGTGATCGTCCGTGCGGTGCCCTGGGCCAACATATTGATCCCAGAGCCAGCGCGCATCCGCAGTGCTCAGCAGCGGCGCGTCGGCGAATTCCGACCATGAGCGCGCGACGAACGTTCCGTCGACGGCGGGGTAGGCGAGCACCTGCGTCACAGGCAGGGGGCTGTCTTCGTCGCGCCGGTGCAGGCACAGGGCGGCGGCGAGATTGCCACCTGCGGAGTCGCCCCCAACTGCGATCTGTGCGGGATCGATCCCGAGCGTCTGTGCAGTCCTGAGCAGCCAAGCGTAGGCGTCGAGGCAGTCTTCCAGTGCTGCCGGGTAGGGGTTCTCAGGAGCAAGACGGTAGTCCAGGGACACGACCGTCCAGCCGGATCCAGCGGCGATCGCTCGGCACAGCTCGTCGGCTCCGTCCAGGGTGCCCAGGACGAAACCACCACCATGCAGGTAGACGAGACAAGGACTGACGCTGTCGGCGCGGGCGCCGTCCGCGCGGTAGAGGCGAGCCGGGATCGAGCCAGCCCGGGTCGGCACGGTCAGTTGTTCGACATGGTCCAGCGGGGTGATGGGTTCGGTGGTCGTGCCTGTGTTCAGGAGTGCGCGAGCCTGCTCGGCCCCCAACTCGTGTATGGGTTTCCGCAGAACCCGGTTGATCATCTGGGCCACGGCTTTCGCGTTGTCGTCCAGCAGGTTTCGCCAAGCGGGAGCGTCGTCGTTCATCTCAGGACCTCACGAGTCGTTGACAAGAAGTGATCTGTGCCTCACCATCATAGTCACATGACCAAGACGAATGACCACATAATTCCCGTTCCATTCCGGGATCTGCTCACGGTGTACCGCGCACACGATCTCGCCGAAATCGAAAGGATAGAAGGATGACCGAAACGACGATCGGTCCCGCGACATGCGAGGCTGACGCGCCCGGCGGGGTCGGCGTTCGGATCGAGGACGATGCGAGTCCAATCGTCCGGCTGCTCGGCCGGACGATTCGGGACTCCGTCCGCGCGAACAGTGCAGACTCCGGCCTGGAGGGAGTGGAAGGAACCGTCGCTGTCCGCTCCCACGACACCCCGCAAGCTGCGACAATTAGCATCGCGAACGGTGTTATCGCGGTGTCGAGCGGTGTATTTGTAGAGCCCGACCTCACCCTGACCGTCGACCTGAACGGTCGGCTCGCCCTCGTCGGGGAGCCAGTCGGCGCTGGTGCTGATCATCTCGCCACAGCGGTGCTGGCTCTGCTGTCACCGCCGCTGCCAGACTGGCAGGTCGCTGCGGAAAGATTCTGGGCCGCAGCTCGCACGATACCGGGAGTTCCCGACGTGCTCGTTGCAATTGCAGACGGCCCCGACGGGTTGGCCCAGCAGGTGATCGGCGACGGCGAGACGCACTATGTGATCGCCGGCCCACCGGACCTGTTGGCCGGAATCTTCACGGGCACCGACGACCTGATCGCTGCCCTGTCCACCGGTCAGGTCGGAGTGCGGGGCACACTCTCGCAGCTGTCGGTGCTGGTCGCTGCATCCTGGAAGGCTCGCTACGATGTTTGAAAATAGCACTACTACAACGGATTTCGAGACCGCCATCCACACGGTCCGGCTCGAGGCCACTAATCACGAGGGCTGCTTCCTCGGAAAGAACGTCGCTCCCAAAAAATTCGCCGCGAGCGCTGGCTCGGGCTTCGCCTTCGCTGATCTGCTGTTCGGCCTCGACCTCGGGAACGCGCCGACCTTTGGATTCGCCTACCCCGACTGGCGTGGCCACCTCGCGGATCTGCAGTTCCGGCCCGACATGTCGACGCTGGTGCAGTGGGAACCGGGGCTGCAGTCGGTGATCGGTGACTACTGGCAGGCGGACGGCACCCCGGTGGGGACCTGTCCCCGCAACCTTGCCCGGAAGCTGGTCGATCGACTCGCATCACGCGGTTACACAGCCACTGTCGCAGTCGAGATCGAGGCGACCTTATTTCAGGAGTCGATTCACGAGGCCCGGGCCAAGGGATATCGTGACCTGACGCCGCTTGGTGGTTCCGCAGGCACCGCCTATCACCTTGCTAAGTCGAAGGACTGGAACGACTACATGTCGGCGGTCGCGCGTCGGCTCGACGAGATCGGCATCGAATGGGAGGCGTGGAGCGACGAAGACGCGGCAGGACAGGTTGAACTCAACCTGGTCCCTGCGGACCCGATCTCGGTGTGCGATGCATGGGCTCGCGCCCGGCAGGTGATGCGCGAGGTAGCCTTCGAGCGCGGACACACCGTCACCTTCATGGCGAAGCCGACGGCAGGGTACGGACAGGCCTCGCACGTCAATCTGTCCCTGCAGCGCGACGGGGTCAACGCGTTCTACGCCCCTGACGGGCCATCAGATGCGATGCGGCATGCGGTCGGTGGGCTGCTCGCGACGATGCGCGGCGCGACGTCGATCGTGCTTCCGCAGATCACTTCGTACCGCCGCCTGGTCGATTTGAGCGGCCCGCCGACCACCGTCACGTGGGGCATCAGCAACAAGAGCACCGCGGTGCGTGCAGTGTGCGGGCACCCGGCGTACTCACGCCTCGAGTACCGCGTTCCCGGCGCCGACGCGAACCTGTACCTCGCGGTAGCGGCGATTCTCGCCGGTGTGATCGCCGGCCTCGACGGCGAAATCGAGCCACCCGAGCCAGTCAGCGACCTGGCGTGGTGTGTGCCCGACCTCGAGCGGCTGCCGGATACGATCACCAAGGCAGCCACCGCGCTCGAGACGGACCTGATCCTGCGCGAGCAGCTCGGCGATGAGTTCGTCGACTACTGGGTCGGCACCCGGCGCTGGGAGTGGATGCAGTTCCACACCACCGGCGGCGATCCGTTCGCCGAGCTCTCCGAGTGGGAGTCGGCCCGATACTTCGAGTTCCCGTGACCGCGGGCAACGTGACGCCGGGCACCGTCCGGCCGCTGATCGGCACAACTGGCCGCCGGGTCCGGCTGGGGCTCGTCGATGGTCTGGACAAACGCTACGGGCATCTATTCGCTGACACCTTCATGTCCGACTTTTCGGAGCGGATCGCACGGGCCGGTGGCGTTCCGGTGAACCTGCCTTACGACGCCGACCCTGACGCGTTGTGCCACTGGCTGTCCGGCGTGGTCATCACTGGCGGTCAGGATGTCCATCCCGCGTGCTGGGGTGGCGAGACGTCGGTGGTCCGTGATGTGGACCCGCGGGATGATCCGATGGTCCACGACACCGAGCGAGACGCGTTCGAGATTGCACTCGTGCGGGCTGCGCTCGACCGGAACATTCCGGTGCTGGGGGTGTGCCGGGGCCTGCAGGTCTTGAACGTCGCGCTGGGCGGCACGCTGGTGCCAGACCTGCCGCCTGGCTCCGTCGAGCACCTGTCGGCGGCACCGCCGCTCACCGACGGTGCCGACGACCACAAGGTGGCTTTTGAGCCCGGTTCGATCGCGGAACGCCTCTTCGGCGCAAGCACGGTTACCAACTCGTGGCACCACCAGGCAGTCGACCGCTGTGGCACGGGCCTGGTGGTTACCGGGCGCGCGGCCGACGGCGTCGTCGAAGCAGTCGAGCTGCCGGGGTCCCCGGTGCTCGGTGTCCAGTGGCATCCTGAGTGGATGGAGCGCGACGATCCGACGTTGAGCTGGATCGTTACCGAGGCCAGTCGGCTGATCTGACTGATCTGACCGGGAAAGACGGTAGGCCGCGCACCGAAGGGTGGCGGCCTACAGTTACTTATGGGGCAGCACGGTATTAGTCGACGCCCACCCAGGAGACGAGAGATCGCAGGTTTCGCTCGGACGAAGCTTCCGGGGATTCAGGGGCGTGAGGAGCAGAATCGGCCGCAGGGGCGGCAACGGTGCCGAGGTTTGCGGCCATCCAAGCGTCGAGCACTCCGACAGTCAGCTCGATCTGTCGTTCCGCGGCTGCCCGGTCAGTAAACACCAGCCAGTTAAGCGCGAATCCGTCCGACAACGCGGACACGATGTAGGTCAGTGCGTCGATTGTGTCTGAGTCGAGTGACCGGTCCGCAGCGGTTTTGGCGGTCTCAAGTATCGTCCGCATAGTCGCGAAGGCCTCGTTGTAGACCATTTCGGCCTGCGCGCCCTCCTGACGCTGGGCCCAGCTGACCAACTCGATGATGCTCGCCCCGAAGTCCCGGTTTTCGAGGTACCACTCAAGCAACCCTCGTAACAGCGCGCGCGCACTGGTTGACACGTCGCTGTGGACGGCATTGCGCGTCAACACTTCTCGATACTGGCCAGAAACGTACTCGAAAACCTCTGCAAACAGCTCCTCCTTCGCGGCGAAACAGTAGTGCAGGGTGGCGAGCGGAGCATTGGCCTCCTGGGCGATACGGCGAGTGGTGGCGCCGTCCACGCCATGGACGGCGATCACGCGCACAGCCGCCGCCACAAGCTCGGCGCGGCGTTCGGCAGCGGGTATGCGCGCCATGGGCGTCCTCCAGTCGAACCATTGACAGACAGTTGATCAAGTCAATGTTGATCGTATCAGCCTGCCCGAGAGGTGAGAACGGTCAGTCCTCTAGGTTTCACTGCACTATCTTAGTCATATGTCTTGAGCAAATGACCAAGAAAGTGCTAGCGTTATGACCGCAATCACATGCAAAGTCCGGTTCTTTGGCTGCGCTCCTGCTGCGCGGCGCTGCGTACGGGCCCCAGACACCTCGTAGAGGAAGACATGACCGAAGTCGAAGAAGTTCGCCAGGAAGGCGTGATCGCATTTGATCACGTGGCTATGGACCCGCCGATCGACACTCTCGTTGGCCTGCTGGCGAGACAGGCCGTCAGCAACCCTGGGCGCGAGTTCCTCCGGTTCGCCGAAGGGTCATGGACGTTCGGTGAGGTCGACGAATGGACCTCACGCCTGGCGCACCGTCTGGTCGGAGAGGATGGGGTCCGCGCCGGTGACCGGGTCGCGATCATGCTGCCCAACGTGGTGCAGTGGCCGATCGCGTGGCTCGCGATCCTCAAGGCAGGCGGTGTCGCGGTGCCGGTGAACTCGTCATATCAGTGTGCGGACCTTGAATTTGTGCTCCGTGACTCCGGTGCCCGGGTGATCTTTACGGACGCCGCTCATACCCGGCTTGTCGACGAGGTGCGCACCGCGAACGGCGATCTCGCCGGTATCCGGATCGTGGAAGTCGCGTCGCGTCGCGCGCTCGCGCACTATCCGGCGGACCGGCCGGAGGTTGCCATCTCCGGCGACACACTCGCGAACCTTCAGTACACCTCGGGGACCACCGGATTCCCGAAGGCGTGCATGCTGACACACGACTATTGGGTAAGGCTGGGGTGGATCTGTGCGGGCGCGGCGGGTCTCGGAGCTGACGACGTGGTCTTGACCTCGCAGCCGTTTTCCTACATGGACCCGCAATGGAACACGTCACTGTGCCTGACGATCGGCGCGCCGCTGGTGGTGCTGCCCCGGTTCTCCGCGTCGGGATTCATGGCGGACGTCCGGCGGCATCGCGCCACGTTTTGCTATGTGCTCGGCTCAATGCCGACGCTGCTGTACAAGCAGCCGCCGACTGAGCAGGACCGCGACAACGACCTGCGCCTCGTGCTCTGCTCGGCGATCCCCGCCGCGCTGCATGCGCAGCTCGAACAGCGCTGGGGTGCGCCGTGGCGGGAGATCTTCGGGATGACCGAAAGCGGGGTCGACCTGGTCAGCCTCCCTGCGAACATGGCCGACGTCGGCAGCGGCCGGCTGGGGCAGCCGGTTCCCACCAAGAAGGTCCGGGTGGTTGATCCGCAAGGGCGGGAAGTCGCCGAGGGAGAGTCCGGCGAGCTGATCACTTCGGGCAGCCCGATGATGCTCGGCTACTGGAACCGGCCTGAAGACACCGCCCAGGTCCTGCGCGACGGCTGGCTGCATACCGGCGATGTCGCGGTCCGCGACGCAGGCAGCTACCGCTTGGTAGGGCGACTCAAGGACATGGTCCGTCGCGGCGGGGAGAACATCGCGAGCGCCGAGGTTGAACGAGTTCTCGAGCGCGACGACACCGTCGTCGCGGCGGCAGTGGTCGGTGTCCCGGACGAGCTGTTCGGTGAGGAGGTCAAGGCCTTCCTTCAGCTGGCTCCTGGGGTCGAGGAGAGCCGCGCCACCGCGGCCCGAATCATCACCGGCGCGGGAAAACAGCTGGCGCGCTTCAAGGTTCCGCGCTACGTGGAGTTCGTCGCCGACTTCCCGAGAACCCCGTCCGAGCGTGTGTCAAAGCCGGCACTCAAGGCCCGCGCCGCCGAGCATCCCGGCATCACCCACGACCTGCAACCGCCACGAGGCTGAGGAACCTGAGATGACCGACAACTACCTAAACGTGCACGTCGACAACGATGTCGCAGTACTCACGCTGAACCGCCCCGCGAAGCTGAACGTGATGAACGTGGCCACGCGGGTGCTACTCGCTCAAACCATCCGCCGCTTCGGGACAGGCGATCTCGTCCGCGGAATCGTGCTTACGGGCACGGGTCGCGCCTTCTCCGCCGGAGAGGACCTGCAGACGGTACCGACCACGTACGACGAGATTTGCGAGGCCTTCGCCACCTTCCACGACATCACCCGAGCCATTCTCGAGACGAAGGTCCCGGTGATCGCTGCCCTGAATGGGATCGCAGTCGGCGGCGCCTCCGAGATCACACTGTGCTGCGACTCGCGGATCGGTACCCCCGCTGCCGAGTACTACCAGCCGGAGAACCACCGCGGGATCATCATCTCCAACGCCTCGAGCTTCCTGATGGGCCGCCTGGTACGGAATCACGCGATGCGAATCATCCTGGGCTCCGAGCGGATCGGCGCGCATGAGGCTCTGCGAATCGGACTGCTCGACGAGGTCGTGGCCCCGGAAGCACTGGTGGACCGTGCGGTCGAAGTGGTCAGACAGTGGAACTCCGATCCCCGAATCACCGCGCTGCATCTAGGTCTGCTGCGGCCGCGCTCCGACGACATCGAGGCCGCGTTCGCCCGCGAAGATCACGCCGCCCGCCAGGCGTGGGAGTCCGGCGCCTTCACCGAGGGCGTCGAGGGCTTCTTGACCTCGAAAGACACTGCAGCGAAGAACGTGGCGCCGTCAGCGCCCGTGCAATGCAACTGAGATCGGAGACGATGATGATCACCACCGAAGCAGCACTTCTCACCACGCTGAACGAGCCGCTCGAGTTCACCGAGATCCAGGTCGACAACCCCGAGCCCAGCGAGGTCCGCATCGCGGTGTCCAACGTGGGCCTCTGCCACAGCGACCTGCACTATATGACCGGCACCGTGCAGGCCGGCCTGCCCGTGGTGGTCGGGCATGAATTGGCCGGGATCGTCGAGTCAGTCGGCTCCGCCGTGACCTCGTTGCGCCCGGGTGACCGCGTCGTCGGCGCCCTCACACCGTCGTGCGGGTTGTGCCGCAACTGCCAGGCCGGACACTCGACGCAGTGCCAGCGCGTCTCGCAGATCCGGCAGCGGCCGCGCCCTGCTTTCCAGCTGCCCGGAGGCGAGTCCGTTGAGCGGCTCGGCGACGTCGGCGCGTTTTCCCGCCACACCTTGATGCGTGAGAACTCGCTGGTGAAGATGCCCGAAGAGGTGGGTCTGCACGTCGGGTGCCTGCTCTCGTGCTGCATTATCACCGGCGTCGGGGCCGTGTTCCGCGGCGCGCACGTACGTCCCGGGGCCACCGTGGCCGTAATCGGCTGCGGCGGAGTGGGATCGGCCATCATTCAAGGAGCGCGGCTCGCAGGTGCCTCGGCAATCGTTGCCGTCGATCTCGACGATGCCCGGCTCGCGGCGGCCCGCAAGTACGGTGCCACCCACGTCGTGAATGGCGCGGCCGATGTCGCTGCCGAGATCCGGGAGATGCTCGGTGACGGCGTGGACTACTCGTTCGAGGCCGTCGGTTCCGCGCGTACCGCGGCTACCGCGATGTCCGTCCTGCGTGCTAAGGGTACCGCGTGCCTGGTCGGCATCGCACCCGACGGCACCGAGCTTTCTCTCCCAGCGTCGGACTTCTTCTTCGGCGAGAAGCGCCTCATCGGCTCCTACATGGGCTCGGGCCAAGCGCACGA
Organism: Hoyosella sp. YIM 151337; assembly: GCF_026041215.1. Lineage (GTDB taxonomy): Bacteria > Actinomycetota > Actinomycetes > Mycobacteriales > Mycobacteriaceae > Hoyosella. The sequence continues at coordinate 232,844 of NZ_JAPEIQ010000021.1, read as the reverse complement.
GGACATCACCCAGTTCGCGCGCCTTTACCTCCAGGGCCGGCTGCTGCTCGACGAGATGGTCAGCGACGTGATCCCGTTCCGCGAGGTCAACGAGGGTTTCGAGGCGATGAAGTCAGGCGAGGTGACCCGCATCGTCGCCGACCTCACCGTGTGATCACACCAAATCCATCTATACCTGAGCATCGAAGGAGGCTCCAGATGCCGAGTCCGCAACTTCCCCAGCCGATCAACTACATCGCTGACGAGTGGTCCGAGTGCCGGACGATCCCGGACGCGTGGAATCTCGACCCCAACACGGGCCAACCCGTTCACCGAGCCGTCACCACCAGTCCCGACGATGTGGAGCGTGCCCTGCGCCATGCCGAGCGGTCCTACGGCTTCGACCGCTGGGACGACGCTGCGAGCGAGGAACGCGCAGCGATCATCGAGCGTGCCGCCGACATCATCGAGTCCCGGATCGAGGACATCGCCTTCACTGACGCCCTCACCAGCGGCGTTCCGATCGCGAAGGCGCGAATGATCGCGCAGTTCCTCCCGCACCGACTTCGCTCCTCGGCGGCCGAGGTGCGCGCCATTCCGCGGCGCACAGCGTTGGCGGCTGGTGGCCGAGACGTGCGGCTGTACAAGGTTCCGTGGGGTCCTGCCGCGATCCTGACTCCGTGGAACGGCCCCAGTTTCATCCCCGCCGCGAAGATGGCGAGCGCGCTTGCCGCCGGTTGCCCCGTCATTCTGAAACCGTCAGAGCACGCACCGAGCAGCGCACAGATCATTGTCGAGTGCTTCGTCAAGGCCGGGCTGCCCGACGGTGCGCTCCAACTCGTCCACGGCGCGGGTGACGTGGGCGCCGCGATCACCGGTGATCACCGCGTAAAAATCGTTTCGTTCACCGGGGGCCCCAACGCCGGGCGAGCGATCGCCCGTGCGGCCGCGGAGGACTTCAAGGTGCTCCAACTCGAGCTCGGCGGCAACAACCCGGCCCTCGTACTGGACGACGCGGACATCGACGTGGCGGCCGACGGGATCCTCGAAGGAATGACCAAACTGAACGGTCAGTGGTGTGAGGGGCCCGGAAAGGTGCTGGCGCACAAGAGCCTCGTCGAGCCGCTCCTGGAGGCCCTCCTGGATCGCATTGCCCGCATCGAGATCGGGCACTCGCTCGACGAGAATTCGCAGCTGGGGCCCATCTCGAACGCACCGCATTTCGCCACGCTGCAGAGCCGAATCGACAGACTGTGGACCGACGGCGCGACGATCCATCAGCCCGCAAAGCTTCCCGCACTCGACGGATTCTTCCTGTCGCCCACCGTTGCCGCGGGAGCCGACGCGGCGGTGGCGACCGCCGAGCTGTTCGGTCCAATCGTCAGCCTGCACGCGGTGGAGTCCGATGAGGACGCCCTGCGCGTGGCCAACGCGCACCCGTCAGGTCTGGATGCGTACGTGTTCGGCAGCGACCTTGACCGCGCCATCGAGGTCGGATCCCGGGTGCTGTCGGGCGAGGTGCGCGTCAACGGTGCCAAGGTCGCCGATCTTGCGGATGGTTCCGCACAGAGTTTCTGGGGCACTTCTGGAATCGGCGGTCACGCCCCCGGCGAGTCCGTCCGGGTCTTCTGCGGCGACCGCGTCGTCGGCATCGATTCCCCCGACCTTCCCATGTAGCGACAGCGACTACTTCCGCGCCACCCCTTGACTGTGATCAGCACCACTGCTGTACTTAAAGTAAGTCAAATGATCCAGTCGTATGATCCACTTAACGAAAGCGACACCATCATGAGCTCTCCCTCCACCTCAGCTGCCGAAGTCGTCGATGTCATCGGCGTCGGCGCCGGCTTCTCCGGTCTCTACCTCGCACACCGGCTCACAACCGCGGGGTGGACCTTCGCGGGCTTCGAGGCCGGGCCGAGCGTCGGCGGCACGTGGTTCTGGAACACTTATCCGGGCGCCCGCTGCGACGTCGAGAGCATCTACTACTCGTACTCGTTCGACGACGCACTTCAGCAGGAATGGACGTGGAGCGAGCGATTTGCGCCGCAGGCCGAAATCCTCAGTTACATCAACCACGTCGCTGACCGCTTCGATCTGCGCAAGTACTTCACCTTGAATACCCGAGTGGTCGGTGCGACGTGGAACGCGGCCGATCGGCTGTGGGAGGTGCGACTCGACAATGGTGAGACGCGTCGCTCCCGTTACCTGATCTCCGGTGCCGGCGGCCTGTCCACCCCCAAAGACTTCGACGTGCCGGGCCTCGCGAACTTCACCGGCTTGCAGGTGTCGACGAGCCGCTGGAATATCGCGCTTGACGACCTCGCTGGCAAGCGCGTCGCCGTGATCGGCACAGGATCGTCAGGCGTGCAAGCTATCCCGCTGATCGCGGAGGTCGCCGATGAGCTCACCGTTTTCCAGCGCACCCCGAACTACGTGATGCCAGCGCGCAACTCCGAGCTTCCCCCGGAGCAGATCCAGTGCATCAAGGACGACTATCCGGCAATCCGTGAGGAGTGCCGTCACTCTCTCGGCGGCATCCCCGAGCGTCCCGTGGCCGATAAGGCCTTCGACGTGTCGGATGAGGAGCGTCAGCGGCGTTATGAGGAGGCCTACAAACGTAGTGGCTTTAATGGTGTCGGTGCCGAGTTCGTCGATCTGCTCACTGACGCCGAGGCAAACCGGACCGCGTCGGAATTCATCCACAACAAGATTCGCGAGATCGTCAAGGATCCGGCTACAGCCGAGCTGCTTGTACCCAAGTACCACCCGATGGGCGCGAAGCGCAGCTGCTTCGGAACGGACTACTACGAGACCTTCAATCGGCCAAACGTATCGCTGGTGTCACTGCGCGACGAGCCGATCGAGACGATGACCGCGAACGCGATCGTCACATCGAAGGGAACGTACGGGGTGGACGCCGTGGTACTCGCCATCGGTTTCGATGCCTTCACCGGTCCGTTGTACGGGCTCAATATCACCGGCGCGTCCGGCAAGAAGCTGCAGGACGCTTGGCACAACGGCGTCCGCACCTACCTCGGGCTCATGACCGCGGATTTCCCCAACTTCTTCATGGTGGGGGGCCCGCAGAGCCCCGCTCTCGCCAGCAACGTGGTGATGACTATCGAGCAGGCGGTGGACTGGATCGCCGACCTCATCGAGCACGCCCGCGACTCCGGTGCGACGCTCGTCGAGGCCACCGCCGAGGGCCAGAACGACTGGGTGGACATCACCGAGGAGACCGTCGCCGGCACCCTGTACGCCACCACCGACTCCTGGTACCGCGGCTCGAACGTCGAGGGCAAGCCAAATACCTTCTTGGGCTACGTAGGCGGAGTGGGCAAATACCGCCGCATGTGCACCGAGATCGCCAAGCGGGGTTACCCCGGCGTCGAGATCGACGGCGAAGCGCAGTCCCGCAACCTCGGCCCCATCCATAAGGAAATCTCATGAGCAAGGCAGTCCACCGGCGCTATGTCGCCTTCTCCGACGCGCACTATGCCGGCAACCTGGTCGACGGCGCCTACGCCCTGAAACTCTTTGGTGACGTCGGCACGAACCTTTCGATCGAGACCGACGGTCACGAGGGGCTGTTCGCCGGCTACTCATCCGTCGAATTCCTCGCCCCGGTGCGCGGAGGCGATGTCGTTGAGGCCGAGGCCCGTTTGGTGAGGAAGGGCAATCGGAGCCGGACAGTCGACTTCGAGCTCCGCGTGATCTGCCGTGCAGCAGACGACTCCGGCCGGTCGCGAACTCTTGAAACACCACTGGTCGCGGTGCGCGCTCGTGGCACCGCGGTCATCCCTACAGAGGATGCGGAGTAGCGGCGATGAAGCTGATCCACGAGACCGGTTGGGCCAAGCCCCCCGCGATCATCGAACAGCCCCTTAGCGCTGACATCGACTGCGACGTGGTCGTGATCGGCGGTGGCGGGGGCGGCATGTCGGCGGCGCTCCGCCTCGCCGAGAAGGGCGTCGACGTGGTGCTCCTCGAGGCGCAGACACTCGGCTGGGGCGCCACCTCCCGCAACGCCGGATACATCACGAACTCGATCGCCGCCGATCCGCAGATGCTCGCACTCCTGCTTAAACCCGAGCGGCTGCGCAACCTGTACCGGTACGCGGAGAACGCGGTGCACTTCGCCGAGGATGCCATCACCCATCACGGAATCGAGTGCGGCTACCAGCGGGCCGGGATTGTGATGGCCGCCGTCTCCAAAGGGCAACTGCGGAGGGCGCGCCGCAACGCAAAGGCCATGACTGAGGCCGGATCGGCGGCCGAGTTCGTCGAGGGGCGTGCGGCGGGGCTTCCGGACGGATTCCTGGGCGGAGTGCGCGAGGGGGTCGGTGGCACGCTCAATCCGGGTGAGTTCGTCCTCGGCCTGCGGGCCGCGACGATCGGGGCCGGTGTGCGCGTCTACGAGCACACCCCCGCCCGCGACGTCACCGACACCGCCGGAGGGGTCATCGTCGAAACCCCCGGCGGCAAGGTTCGGGCCCGCAAGGCGATTCTGACCACCAACGCTTACAGCGCGGACCTTTCCATCGCGCCGAAGAACCTCGCGACCCCCGTCTGGACCTCCCTGGTCGAGACCGAGCCGGTGGCACCCGAGCGACTCGACGAAATCGGCTGGACCAGCCGCGCCCCGATGGTCACTCTGCACATGATCATCGAAAGCTACCGCGTCACCCCACGGGGCACCATCGTGTTCGGCACCCGCCGTATTCAGACCGGGCGAAACCCACTGCCGGACCGCACTCCCGCGCAAAACGTTGCCGATGACCTCGTCCGCGGATTCCGCGAGCGCTTCCCGGGCTTGCGCGACGTCAAGCCGCAGCAGGCATGGGGCGGCTGGATCGGCATGAGCTCCACGTGGCTTCCCGTCGCCGGGGAGGCCTCCGACAATGTGCTCTACTCGCTCGCCTGCAATGGCCACGGGTTCGCCCAGGCGCAGTACGTGGGCCATCTGCTGGCCGACCGGATCGGCGGTGCGCCGATGCACGACGACCTGGCGGCAATCTGGCACGGCCGCAAGCGCTTCTGGCCCAGTCTCGTCAGGGGCCCCGCGCTGTACGCGGGCTGGCTGGCGGACCGCGCCTCCGACCGTTTGGCAACCCTCACGAAATGACCACGCCGCTGGTCGGCTGGTGTCACCCCCAAGGAGAAGATCATGGCCATCTGGGAACTACTCTTCATGGTCGCGGACATTTGGATGATCGCCGTCGGCTTCATATACGGCGTCCTATTCATCCGGAACTTCAGAAATTACCTGCTCGGACTCGAATGGATCATCGTTGCGACTTCGGGAACAAACTTCCTTATCTACGCCCTCCTCCAGGCTGGCCAAGACAGTCCGATGTACTCCATGGCGTACTTCCTGGACGCCTTCTCTCGGTCTATCGGCATCACCCTGATCCTGGTTCTCGGGCTAATGAAGGTCACCCACCGGTACAAGCCATCCGCGGCTATCGATATCGGCGTGTTCGCCCTCGCTGCTTTCGCGGGCTTCATCCTCAGTCGGTACGCCGAGGAGATCGGTCTCTCCGGCAAGATCTTCTACGTGGTCGCCAACGTGCTCACCACGATCTTCCTGATCTACTTCGTGAAACGTCTGTGGGACATCGGCGAGCGCCGACACGCTGTGTGGGCCGGCATTGCCACCGCTTGCGGCTTCCTCATCGCCGCGACCTATGACTTCGTTGACATCCCGGGCGACGACGCCGAGCGCACGATCTTCTACACCCTCGCACTGACCACGTGGGGCTTGCAGATGTTCGCCTACTACCGCGCGTACCGGGCATTCGACGCCTACAACAAGCGCGTCGACGCCGCCAAGGCGGCTAGCGTGCCGGCGACAGTGTGAGTCGTGGCCCTGCTAGCACGGAATCACGGGATGTGACTCGGCCGATCGTCGGCTGTGTGAGACGACGGCGTTCAGGGCCGGGAGAACGCCAGCAGCCGTGCGGTGGTGTGCTGGCGGATCTCACCGTGCTGGTTAACAGTGTCGTAGACGGCGGTGATGAATCCGCGGCTCGGATCGGATCGGGAGGCTCGGACATCGGTGACCTCGAGGTCCACGTGGAGCCGGTCACCGGGGCGAGTGGGCGTCGGCCAAGCCAGATCGATTGAGGCGCCGATGATGCCGGTGGCCAAAGGCAACCCACTGGTGACGAGCAGTCGCATGGTGATCGCGGCGGTGTGCCAGCCGCTGGCCGCGAGACCTTGGAAGAAGGTGTCCCGTGCGAGGTCTTCGCTGAGGTGGAACGGTTGGGGGTCCCATGCGTTGGCGAAGTCTATGATCGCCTCTGCGCCAAGTTCGTAGGTCTCGGTGCGGAAGCGGTCACCGACGCTGATGTCGTCGAGCCAGAGGGTAGGAACAGTCATAGTTGTCCTTGCGTCGGGTCGAAAGATTTGAGTAGTCAGGCCGACCGGGCAAACCTCAGTCGTTGACAAAGTGTCGGCCGTCCTCGACCATAATAGTCATATGACTTAGACGTATGACCATTGCGGTCCCGCTGTGGAGCGGTCACCAGAACTAGGATGCACATGTTCAGTAATACTTTCACCGAGACGTTCGGGATCGAGCACCCGATCGTCTGTGGCGGCATGACCGCCGTTGGTACCGCGGATCTGATTGGCGCCGTGGCCAATACGGGGGCGCTCGGTTTTCTCACCGCCCTGACCCAGCCCACCCCCGAGGCCCTGGTGAAGGAGATCGCCCGCTGCCGGGATCTGACCGACAAGCCGTTCGGGGTCAACCTCACAATTCTGCCGACCATTCAGCCGGTGCCCTACGACGAATACCGTGACGCCATCGTCGACAGTGGCATCACCATCGTCGAAACCGCCGGGGGGAACCCGCGGCCGCACCTGCCGACTTTCAAGGCCGCCGGGGTGAAGGTCATTCACAAGGCGGTTTCGGTCCGGCACGCCGTCAAGGCCGAACAACTCGGTGTCGACGCTGTCAGCATCGACGGTTTCGAATGTGCCGGGCACCCGGGCGATGACGACGTCCCGGGCCTTGTGCTGATCCCCGCTGCCGCCAAGGCGCTGTCCATTCCGATCATCGCCAGCGGCGGAATCGCCACCGGCGCCGGTCTGGTTGCCGCCCTCGCGCTCGGTGCTTCCGCGGTCAACATGGGCACGCGTTTCATGGCGACCACGGAAGCGCCCATCCACGACAACGTGAAACAACAGATCGTGGGCAACACCGAACGCGACACGGTCGTCGTGTTCCGCGAGTTCCGCAACACCGCCCGTGTGGCCCGCAATGCGGTCTCTGAAGAAATCGCTGCCCTCGCCCGGCGGCCGGGTGCGACGTTCGACGATGTCGCGCACCTGGCCAGCGGTGCCCGCGGCCGCGAGCAGGTGTACGGCAACGGTGACGTCGACGGTGGTATGTGGTGGGCCAGCCAGGCGCAAGGCCTGATCGACGACATCGGTAGCTGCAAGGAAGTCGTGGAATCGATACTCACCGAAGCTCAGCAGATCATCACCCGCACGCTGCCCGCGCAGCTCAAGGAGCTCCAATGCCAACACGGGAAATAAAGGAAGAGACCACCGACGTGGTCGTCGTCGGCGCCGGTATGGCGGGGTTAATGGCGGCGACCACGCTGTCACCGGAGACCGACGTGGTTGTACTCGAAGCCGACAACCGCACGGGCGGGCGAGTCGAGACCGTCCGGCAGGGCGACTACTGGATCAATGTCGGCACTCAGTTCACCGAGGGCACAGGCACACTCATCGAAGCCCTCGACCGGCACGGCATCGAGAGGGGATCGCTCGCAGGGAAAAGCGTTGCGCTTTACCTGAACGGCGGGATAGTCGACACCGCGAATCCCGTTGCGCTGATGTTCCGCACGCGGATGACCGCGCTGGACCGTATCGGCATGGCCGCTGTCGGTGCACGCATCCTCGCGGTCACGCCATTTCTGGAGTCGCAAAGCCGTATCGCACAGCGGGTCCGTGCCAAGCTCGACACCAAGCTGGCCTCGTACCTACTCAAGGGCGTCCGGTCGAGGCTAGCCGCCGACGTCGTTCGCGCGTTTTCGGCGCAGTGGATGGGATGCGAGTTGGAAGAGACGGCCGCTACCCAGTTCGTTACATCGGTGGGCATCGCGCTCGCTGACCCTGCGAAAGTCCCGAACTTCTCGCTCCCGGTGGGGGGCAACCAGACATTGACCGACGTTCTGGCCGAGGATCTCGGTGGCCGGATCCGGCTGAACTCGGCTGTGCAATCGGTGCGGCAGGACGGGGACGGCGTCACCGTCGAGTACCTCGACGGGAACCGGCCGGTGCGGCTGCGAGCCAAGCGCGCGATCGTGACCGCGCCCGCCGACATCGCCGAACGGATCATCCCGGACCTCCCGCAGCAGCACCGGAACGCTTTCAGCGACATCACTTACGGCCGGTACGTGATTGTCGGATTCTTCACCGACGAAACCGGCCCGCAGCGCTGGGACGACTACTTCGCCGTCTCGACGCCGCAGCTGTCGTTCCAGGCGATGTTCAACCACGCCGCGGCGATGCGCAGTGGTGACGACCGTAAGCCGGGTGGAGCGCTGGCCTGTTTCGCTGGCGGCGCTGCGGCCGACGCGTTGTTCGACCTGTCCGACGAGGAGATCGTGTCGCGATTCACGAAGGACCTGCTCGCAGTGTTTCCCGAGCTGGAAGGAAAGCTGGGCGAGGGCATCGTACGGCGCCACCGCCGCGTCGTGCCTTTCTGGGCTCCCGGACGCAGGAACTCACTACCGACGTTGCGCGATCCGCTCGGAACGATCTACCTTGCCGGCGACTACCAGCTTGATCTACCGTCGCTCGCCGACGCAGCCACGTCTGGCGAGCGAGCGGCGAAAGCCGTACTCGCGAGCCTGAACCTGCCAAGCTTATGAGGATCCCTCAATTTGCGCTCGAATTAGTCGCTTTTCGATCCTGTCGGAGGTTGTTGAGCAGACCCTCGGCTTTGAATCTGTGATGTTAAACGCAAAAACTAGGGACCTTAGTCCACACTTTCGACAGCCATTGCTCTGATGTCTATCTCCCTGACGAACTGCCGCCTACAGTTAACGCCCTAGCCGCCGGACAATGGAGTCCGGCGCATGACTGAAGGCAGGTCTCTGTCATGACCGCTGTGACGCGACGTGGCCGCGCGGCTGCAGATCTCGAGCGCTGGCGCGACAGGAAGCGATATCTTTGGCTCTTTTCGTTAATCCCCGCAACGGCGCCCCTGCTTGCCGCGGGCTTGTACTCCCTTACTGGCAACTCGCTAGCGTGGTGGGCAGGCCCGATCGTAGTGTTTGTACTGATCCCCGTCATCGATGTGGCACTGGGCAACGATGGCCAGAACCCGCCAGCTGAGTTCATAGCCGAACTCGAAAACGATCGGTGGTACCGGTGGGTGACGTATCTTTATCTCCCGCTTCAATACGCTGGGTTCGTTCTGGCATTGTGGCTGTGGGCGAGCGGCAACTTGAGCGTGCTCGATAGCGTGGGTCTGGCCCTGACGGTCGGGTCGACAGCAGGTATCGGTATCACAGTCGCGCACGAACTTGGCCATAAAAAAGAAAACCTCGAGCGCTGGCTCTCCCGTATCGTCCTGGCCCAATGCGGATACGGTCACTTCTATATTGAGCACAATCGCGGGCATCACGTTCGGGTCGCGACGCCGGAGGATCCCGCAACCGCGCGCTTTGGTGAGTCACTCTACGCATTCTTTCCGCGCACCGTCGTCGGCAGTGTGCGATCTGGCTGGAAGCTTGAGCAGCAGCGTTTCGCGAGATCAGGACGCTCGCATTGGACCCTTAAGAACGACGTCCTCAATGCGTGGGCAATGAGCATCGGCATGTGGGCTGCTGCGCTGATCGCACTGCAGGTGCTCAGCTGGACAAGTGTGATTGAGAGCTACACCATCTGGACTGTCCTTCCTTACCTCGTTATCCAGGCCGTCTTCGGGTTCTTACTGCTCGAAGCGGTGAACTACCTTGAGCATTACGGGCTGCTCCGGCAGAAGGACGCAAACGGGCGGTATGAGCGGTGCAATCCGGCACACAGCTGGAATAGCGACCGTATCTGTACCAACCTCTTCCTTTACCATCTGCAGCGCCATAGCGATCATCACGCGAATCCGACGCGGCGATACCAGGCATTGCGGACGATGCAGGAATCCCCCGAACTCCCAGCCGGTTACGCGACCATGATTCTTCTCGCGGTCGTGCCACCACTGTGGCGGAGGGTAATGGACAAGCGGGTTTTGGCGCACTACCACGGCGACATCACCAAAGTTAACGTCGATCCCCGCAAGCGGAACAAGATCTACGCTCAGTTCGGTGTCGCAGTGCCAGGCTGAGGCGCGTGCCCTGGGGCCGGGCGTTGCGGTGACACAGACCCGCCCGGCTCCCGTGTAACCGCGCTAACCCGGCATAGTGGATGATCTGAGGACGATGAGCGCCGGGGGCAACGCTGCCTCCGCTTGGTCAGAGAGGCAGCTCGACATGGCTGGTACTGGGGGAATATGGCGGCGCGGCGCCGCTTTTGGCGGTCTGGGTCTCGCTTTTGCAGGTTCAGCGGCGTGGTCGATGCAGCGCAGGCTCATCTACTATCCCGATGCGCTGCCGATCCCGCCAGCAGCCAGCGTTGTGAGCAGTGCTGAAGATGTTCAATTCACCACCGACGACGGTCTGACTCTGCGTGCCTGGTATGTGCGGCCGTCTAGTGGAGCCGCAGACCGCAACGTCACGGTGCTGATGGCGCATGGCAACGCTGGTAGCCGGGCGGACCGCGCGCCGCTCGCGGCGAAACTCGCGCGTCGCGGAATCGCAACGCTGCTGCTCGACTACCGCGGCTACGGAGGCAACCCAGGCCAGCCGTCCGAGCAGGGCCTCGCCCTCGATGTTCGCGCTGCGTATTGGTACCTCCGGAAAAACCGTGGCGTCGAGCCCGAACGGATGATCTATTTCGGTGAGAGCCTCGGATGCGGTGTAGTCGCGGAACTGGCACTGCGCTACCCGCCCGGCGGCGTAGTCCTCCGATCACCGTTCACAGATTTGGTAGAGGTCGGAAAGCTGCATTACCCACGGCTGCCGGTCCAGTTCTTCTTGCGCGACCGGTTCCGCGTCGTTGATGCGGTACGGAAGATCACGGTGCCCATCGTCGTGGTGTACGGCACGTCTGACGACATCGTTCCCGCTGAGATGAGCGCAAAGGTGGCGGATGCGGCAAAGAACCTCAACAGCACCGTCGTTCTGCCAGGCGTGGGACATAACGACCCGCACATGCTCGTCGGGGGTGAGTTGATCAGCGCTGTGGAAGGTCTTATCCCGGACTGATCACAGAAATCTCACTATCTCTAGAACACACCATAGAAAGTCGTAGATATTCGTAGCGCCGGCGATACGGTGGCGCCATGGACCCAGTGCGCAACCCCTACGCTCCAGGGGCCGGGCAAAAGCCACCCGAACTTGCCGGTCGGACACGGCAACTGACTGCGTTCGACGTTGTTCTCGAGCGCATAGCGCGTGGCCGTCCCGAACGCAGCGTCATGCTGACCGGCCTGCGCGGTGTCGGAAAAACGGTGCTGCTCAACCAGATGCGGTCCGCGGCGATCAGCCGCGGCTGGGGGACGGGAAAGATTGAAGCCCGGCCCGATCAAGAACTGCGTCGGCCCTTTTCGTCAGCTCTGCACATGGCGATCCGGGAAATCGCTGCAGCGCACCGTGACCCAGAGCGGGTCGATGAGTTCCTCGGCGTACTCAAAGCGTTCGCACTTCGGGCGTCAGCCGACAAGGGTATGCGTGAGAAGTGGCAGCCCGGAATCGACGTTCCTGTCGCTAAGGGACGCGCAGATTCCGGCGATATCGAAATCGACCTTTTGGAGTTGCTCGTCGACGCGGCATCGCTGGCGCAGGATGTGGGCGTCGGGATTGCGATCTTTATCGATGAAATTCAGGACCTCGGCGCCGCGGACGTCTCTGCCCTGTGCGCCGCTTGCCACGAACTCAGCCAACTGGGCGCACCGCTCATCGTGGTTGGTGCTGGGCTGCCACATGTTCCGGCTGTGTTGTCCGCATCGAAAAGCTATTCCGAACGACTCTTCGCGTACCACCGTATTGACCGGCTCGACCGGGACGCGTTCGACCTCGCGCTGCTGGCGCCTGCCGAACGTGAAGACGTGACCTTCGAGCCTGACGCGCTCGACGCGCTGTACGCGGCCGCGGACGGGTATCCCTACTTTGTGCAGGCGTACGGCAAAGCGACCTGGGACATGGCGGCGCAGTCGCCGATCACTGCCAACGATGTGCGGGTCGCCGCGCCCGACGCAGAGGAAGAACTCGCAGTTGGATTCTTCGGTTCCAGGTATGAGCGCGCGACACCCGCAGAACGGGAATACATGCGGGCGATGGCGGATCTCGCTGGCGACGACGGCCCTGTGCTCACCGCGGAAATCGCGAAGCATCTCGGCCGGCGCCCCGCCTCGCTCTCCCCGTCCCGGGACGGATTGATCAAGAAGGGCCTGATCTACTCCGCTGAGCGTGGTTCGATCGGGTTCACTGTTCCGCATTTCGGCCGATATCTGCGAAGTCAATCAGACTGAATGCCGGAACACGGCAAGTGAGGGATGCTGGTGCAATGACGGTTTCGCCGATGTTTCCGCTTGGTATGGCTTTGTTGCCCGGCGGACGCCTGCCGTTGCATGTCTTCGAGCCGCGTTACCAGGAACTGGTTCGGGACTGCCTCGCCGCCCCGGGCGGGCCGTTTTTCGGTGAGGTACTTATTGCCCGTGGTGCCGAGGTTGGCGGAGGCGATCTGCGCAACGACATCGGCACTAAAGCTGAGATCGTGGCGCACGTTGATCTCGGCGGTGGGCGCATCGCACTCGACTGCCGGGGCCGTTCACGGATCAGGATACGACGATGGCTCCCCGACGACCCGTATCCGCGAGCCGAGGTCGAGGAATGGCCTGATGAGGACCGTGACTTCACCGCCGCTGACTTCCAGCATTTCAGCGCGCGCATCGCCGAGCTATACAGCCTGCTCGCTCGCCTCGCTGGGAAACAGCATGTCCCGTCACCGCGCGTACCTGAACTCGGCGGTCTGCCTGAGGATCCAGCTCTTCATTTGTACTCGCTGGCCGACCGCGTGCCGCTTGGGGATGCCGACAGGTACGCACTGCTTGCTGCGCCCGGTATGCACGCTCGGGTACAGGTGTTTGCTGACGCGCTTGACGGGCTCGTCGAACTCGCTGAGTTTGGGCTGACGAAGTAGCTCGCGTGCCGACGCTGGGCGCGTTTTTTAGCGCAGTGTTACGCCCGTTTCACAGCGCATTCGCCAATTGTGTGAGCACTCCCATCAGCTCACCCTTTGTTAGGTGGGCCATATCTCGCTGCCGTAACATGGTTGCCGCACTTGGCACACAATGCCTAGACACGGATAAGCGCTAAAGCGGGAAGAAGGACCATGAGTACTGAGCAGCCCACCATCATCTACACGCTGACTGACGAAGCGCCTTTGCTCGCGACCGCCGCCTTTCTGCCGATCGTGCGCACGTTCGCCGGGGCGGCCGGAATCAACGTCCAGACCAGCGACATTTCTGTCGCCGCGCGGATCCTTGCGGAGTTTCCCGATTACCTGACCGAAGAGCAGCGCGTGCCGGACAATCTCGGTGAACTCGGTCGTTTGACCCAACTGCCCGATACAAACATCATCAAGCTGCCGAACATCAGTGCCTCAGTGCCGCAGCTCCTGGCGGCGATCAAGGAATTGCGCGGCAAGGGGTATGAGCTGCCGGACTTTCCGCAGGACCCTAAGACGGACGAGGAAAAGGAAATCCGTAAGCGGTACGCGAAGTGTCTGGGCAGCGCCGTGAACCCCGTTCTGCGCGAAGGCAATTCAGACCGTCGGGCGCCCAAGGCTGTGAAGGAGTTCGCGCGCAAGCACCCGCACAGCATGGGTGAGTGGTCGATGGCGTCACGCACCCACGTCGCACACATGCGCGAGGGCGACTTTTACCACGGGGAGAAGTCGATAACACTCGACCGGGCCCGCGACGTCAAGATGGAGCTGGTCACCACGAGTGGCGAGAAGATCGTCCTCAAGCCCAAGGTTGCGCTGCAGGACGGCGAAGTCATCGACAGCATGTTTATGAGCAAGAAGGCTCTGCTGGACTTCTACGAGGCTCAGATGGAGGATGCGCGGAAAACGGGGCTGCTGTTCTCACTGCACGTGAAGGCAACGATGATGAAGGTCTCGCACCCCATCGTCTTCGGCCATGCGGTGCGCATCTTCTACAAGGAAGCCTTCGAGAAGCATCAGGAACTGTTCGACGAGCTGGGTATCAACGTCAACAACGGCATGGGCGATCTGTACGACAAGATCGACACACTTCCTGCGTCGCAGCGCGACGAAATCATCAAAGACCTGCACCGTTGCCACGAGCACCGTCCTGAACTTGCGATGGTGGATTCAGCGCGGGGCATCTCCAACTTCCACTCGCCGAGTGACGTGATCGTCGACGCTTCGATGCCGGCGATGATCCGCGCCGGTGGCAAAATGTACGGCCCGGACGGACGGCCAAAGGACACCAAGGCTGTGATGCCGGAGTCGACGTTCGCCCGGATCTATCAGGAGATCATCAACTTCTGCAAGACCAACGGTGCGTTTGATCCCACGACGATGGGCACCGTGCCCAACGTCGGTTTGATGGCGCAGAAGGCCGAGGAGTACGGCTCGCACGACAAGACGTTCGAAATGCCAGAAGGCGGCGAAGCCAACATCGTCGACCTCGAGACGGGTGAAGTCCTGCTGTCTCAGACGGTTGAAGCTGGTGACATCTGGCGCATGTGCACGGTAAAGGACGGGCCTATCCGCGACTGGGTAAAGCTTGCTGTAACCCGGGCACGTGATTCGGGGATGCCCGTCCTGTTCTGGCTCGATCCGTATCGCCCGCACGAGAACGAACTGATCAAAAAGGTCCAGACGTACCTGAAGGATCACGACACTGAAGGCCTCGACATTCAGATCATGTCCCAGGTGCGCTCGATGCGGTACACCTTGGAGCGTCTCATCCGTGGGCTGGACACGATCGCGGCCACAGGCAACATCCTGCGCGACTACCTGACCGACCTTTTCCCCATTCTGGAACTCGGCACCAGCGCCAAGATGCTGTCGATCGTTCCGCTCATGGCTGGCGGAGGTCTGTACGAGACAGGGGCGGGAGGCTCTGCGCCGCGCCACGTCAAGCAGCTTGTCGAGGAGAACCACCTGCGCTGGGACTCGCTCGGGGAGTTCCTTGCACTCGCTGTGAGCCTCGAGGATGTGGGGAAGAAGGCCGGGAACAAGCAGGCGGAAATCCTTGCCAAGACCCTTGATTCGGCGACTGGGAAGCTGCTCGAAACGAACAAGAGTCCGTCCCGCAAGACTGGTGAGCTCGACAACCGTGGCAGCCAGTTCTACCTCGCCATGTACTGGGCGCAAGAGCTGGCCGCCCAGACCGAAGATCCGGAACTGCAGAAGCAATTCGGGACGCTGGCGAACACACTCGCTGAAAACGAAGAAGCCATCCTTGGGGAACTCTCTGAGGTCCAAGGGCAGCAGGTTGACATCGGCGGGTACTACCAGCCCGACAGCGAAAAACTCAGCGCCGTGATGCGCCCGAGCAAGACCTTCGAGGCGGCACTCACAGCAATCAGCGGCTAATACCTGCCCTCGCCCCCTGCCTCCGAATCCATCTACGGGAGTCACCTGAAAGTCCGGTTTTCCGGTCGTTTCCGTTGACTCCCGTAGTTGGATTGCAGAGGGGCGGCAGTCGTCCCGTGGTATGACACCGAAATCGGTCTCTAGGCCGGCGAATTCGGTGCGTTCCCCCAATAGCGTCAAGGCCACCGCATCCACTCAGAATTGGAGTTGCCGTGGCCACCGCCGCTACCACTTTCGAACCCAACTCGGTTCGCAGCGAGCGCATCGCTGGTATTGACGTCGCGCGAGCACTTGCTGTGCTCGGAATGATCACCGTGCATACCGGCATGGGTGTCCTTGCGCCGCAGTATCTCGCCCCCTTCACCGGCCGGGCATCAGTTCTTTTCGCCGTGCTCGCAGGTGTGTCTCTCGCACTCCTGAGCGGCGGTGCGGAAGTGCATCGGGGCGATAAGCTGCGCAGCGATCGGCGCGGTATTGTCATCCGCGGCGCGCTTCTGTTCGTGCTGGGTATTGCGCTGATGCTCCTCGGGACGCCGGTGGTGGTGATCCTCGCGACGTATGCCGTGCTGTTCTGGGTGGTCACCCCGTTGTTGGCGTGGTCGTGGCAACGTGTGGCTTTACTCGCTGCGGTAACGGCGCTCGTCGCACCCGTTGTTTCTTTCCTCGTGCGCGGGCGGGTGCTGCCGCCCACCGACACCCTTGGCGGGACAGTCACGCTTGACGCATTCATGTCACTCGACGGTGTATTGGCTTCGTTGCGCATACTGTTGATCGACGGAATGTACCCCGTGCTCACATGGATCCCATTTGTGCTGGCTGGTTTGGCTGTTGGCCGGTGGGGAACTGGCCGGAATGGTGCGTGGCCCGCGCTGCTGGGAGCGGGCAGTCTGCTGGCTGCGGCGGGTTACGGGGGGTCTTATCTCGCGTTGCACGCCTTCGGAATGAAAGCCGCCCTCGTCCAGGGGCTCGATGATCTTCAGCCGGGGGCGGGTAATGAACTCTTCACGTTCTTCGCACAGCACGGAATGATGGGGACGGTCAGTACACATGACTGGCGATGGCTGTTCATCGCTTTCCCGCACGCAGGCACACCCTTCGACATCCTCGGCAGCACCGGTGTCGCGATCATAGTGATCGCCGCTTCGATCGCGTTCGCTCGCTTCGCACCGCGGTTGTTGGTAGCGCCGTTGAGCGCGCTCGGACGCATGCCCTTGACCGTCTACGCGGGGCACATCGTCGCACTGTGGCTGCTGACGATTACCGGAACACTGTCCTTGAGCGGATTCCAGTTCGCGCTGTTTCTCGCGGTGCCACTGATCGTGGCATGGACATGGTCGCTGTTCTTCAGCCAGGGTCCACTTGAACGACTGCTGTCGCGTGCATCCCGGTCACAAATCCAACTGCGGGAGTCAACCAGAACGGCCTGAAATCGGCCGTTTCGTGTGACCTCCGTAGGTGGATTGGCGCGGGTGACGGCAGCGCGGGCTAGCTGAGCAGGTGCCGCACCCGCGCGGCCTCGCGAATGAGGTGGTCACGTTCGGGCACACTATTCGCTGTGCGGGCGGCCTCAGCGTACAGATCGGCTGCACGCTCGAGGTCGCCAGCGCTTTCATGCAGGTACGCGGCCGCGGCGGTGTAGCGGGGGAGACTCGGCTCCACCTCAGCCAGCGCAGCCAGTCCCGCTTGCGGCCCGTCAGCCGCACCGACCGCGACTGCCCGGTTCAGCTGCACTATCGGGCTTGCCGTGAGGCGCAGCAGTTCGTCGTACCACTCCACGATCTGAACCCAATCAGTTTCGGCGGTGCTGCGAGCATCCGCGTGCAGCGCCGCGATCGCAGCCTGTGCCTGGTATTCGCCGAGCCGGTCGCGTGCCAGCGCGCTCTGCAAGATGGTCACGCCCTCAGCAATCATCGTGGTGTCCCACAGTGTGCGGTCTTGCTCACGCAGGGGCACCAGGCGACCGTCCGGGCCGGTACGCGATGCCCGGCGGGCATGGTGCAGCAGCATCAGCGCCAGAAGTCCAGCAACCTCTGGCTCGGAACTGAGCGCAGCGAGCTGGCGGGTGAGCCGGATGGCCTCGGCAACCAAATCCACGTGCCCGCCGTACCCTTCGTTGAAAACGAGGTAAAGCACGCGAAGAACAGTCTGAAGATCGCCGGGCTGATCCAGCGGGAGGTCCGCAATGCGCCGCTTTGCCCGGCTAATCCGTTGCCCCATGGTCGCTTCCGGCACGAGGTAGGCGCGGGCGATCTGCCGCGTGGTGAGGCCACCGACAGCGCGCAGCGTCAGCGCGACCGCTGCGCTTGCTGGCAGCTGGGGGTGCGCGCACACGAAATACAACCACAGCGTGTCATCTGCCGCGGACACCGGACCCGGTCGCGGCTCCGCGCCTACGGCCAGCTCACGGTCCCGCCGCGACGCCTCCGCGCGCGCAGTATCGATAAACCTGCGCCATGCCACCGCAACAAGCCACGCTTTGGGGTCTCGCGGCGGCTCGGCCGGCCAGGTTTGCAGGGCCCGGATCAGCGCGTCTTGCACCGCATCCTCGGCCGACGCGAAATCAGCGCCGCGCCGGACGAGGACACCGATCACCGCAGGCACGAGTTCCCGCAGCAGCGTCTCATTCATTCAGTCACCATTGGAATCTCGTTGAGAAACGGCCGCACCTCAAGCCACTCGTGGATTGCTTTGCCGCCCGCCCCAGGGGCGGCGGACAGTTCCCCAGCCAGTTCGACGGCACGGTCCCACGACTCAACGTCGATCACCATCCAGCCGGCGATGAGATCCTTGGTTTCAGGGAAAGGGCCATCGGTCACCGGCGGTCGTCCCGCGCCGTCATAACGCACGAAGGCCCCCTCGGGCGCGAGGGCCTGGGCGTCGACGAACTCACCTGTCTCCTCTAAGCGAGCGGCGAAATCGCGCATGAACTGCACGTGCGCATCAACCTCTTCTGGTGTCCACTGGTCCATCGGCACGTCAACGACCGGCGCTGGCGCTCCCCGGTAGTGCTTTAGCAGCAGATACTTCATGGCGGCTCTCCTCTGTAGTAGCGCGGCCCTCGTGGCCACTCTTACTCCAGGGACGGAGCCGCCGCCGAATTTTCGACAACAGGCGGTGGCGACAGCGGATATTTTTTTGTGAGGATCCGGATGGTTGGCGCGACGGTTCGTGGCCGCGAGTTCGACAGTGCGTGCCACTCGCCGCTTTCGTGTCTGCGGTCGCTTGGCTGCAGCGATCCATTCCCGGATCAGGCGTTGCGACGACGTCGGGAACGCGACTAAGTTGGCCCTGGCGACACTGTCTTTGTCGAGGAGTTCCTGCAGCTCCGAGGGTATTCCGTTGGGTGTTGGCTGCCACGTGCCATGGTTCTTCGCGAGGTCGATGGCGGCCTGCCCTGCTGCAGTCATGAGACCTTGAGCGATCATGCGGGAGGCGCGCTCGCGGTTCACCGCACTCCACGTGCTCTGCGGCCGCCGGGGAGTGAACCGCAACCGCGAACTGTCGGCGCCGTGCTTTCGGTGCAGTCCGTCGATCCAGCCGTAACATAGCGCGTGTTCGACTGCCGCGCCGTAACGCAGGCTAGGCATCACGCTGTCCTTGTGGTGGATCACCAGCCAGACTTCAGTCTCGGAGCCGCCGTGAGTCCGTAGCCAGGCGCGCCACGCTTCGGCGCTGCTTGCGAGAACGTCCATGTCACGCACCTTTCGCGGACGCAACGATGTCGAGGTAGTGCTGGTTGTACATGACGCCGAGTACGTTGCCGAATGGGTCGATGACCGACGCGGTGACAAATCCGGGGCCGCGTTTCGTGACGTCCTCGTGGGTGGTGGCTCCCATTGATAGCAGCCGCTTGTGCGTAGCCTCAACGTCGTCAACCGCCCAGTAGGTCAGCGTCTTGCCGGTTTCCGGGCCGAGTCGGCTGGGCGGTGCGAACCGGCTCGCGATGAACCCTAGTTCGTGCTGGAAGTCGCCGATGCGGAACTCGATGTAGGCCGGGGTCCCGTCAATGTCGTGGATGAAGTAGGGCTCCACTCCAAGTAGTTCGGTGTACCAGTCAACGGCGGAGCGGAGATCGTCGACGACGAAATTGGTGGTGGTGAGCCCTCGCAGCATGGGGGTATTCCTTTCTGGTTTCTGTTCGGTACACCAACTTTCTCAGTGAAAGTGCTCATCAACTGATCACTTTTCTGAGGGATACTCGACGCTATGCGCGCAGACCGGCTCGTCGCGGCCCTGCTGTTCCTCCAGCACCGAGGGCGGGTGACCGCCGCCGAACTCGCCGAGGAACTTGAGGTGTCGGTGGCGACGGCTCGCCGCGATCTGGAAGCACTCTCGGTGGCGGGCATTCCGGTCTATCCGCAGTCAGGGCGCGGCGGCGGATGGTCGCTCCTCGGCGGCGCGCGCACTGACCTCAGCGGATTGTCGGCGGCCGAAACGCAAGCGCTGTTCCTGCTAGTAGGCCCGGCTGCTGCCATCTCAGCGGAGGCAAGAACGGCCTTCCGCAAGCTCGTTCGCGCGCTCCCGCACACCTTCCGCGCCGACGCCGAAGCGGCAGCAAGCACGAGCCTGAACGACCCCACCGGATGGAGCGGTCTCGACCGGCCACGTCCCGGCCTCGTCAGTCTGCTGCAAAGCGCGGTCGTGCGGCGGCGCCAGGTCCGGCTCACCTACACCAACGCCAGGCGAGAGCCATCCGTGCGTCTCGTCGACCCATGGGGGCTCGTCGACAAGAACGGCATCTGGTACCTCGTCGCTGGCAGTGAGCGCGGGCAGCGCACTTTCCGGGTCAGCCGCATCGTTGCGGCCGAGGTGACCGGGGAGAGAGCGGAACGCCCCGAGGACTTCGCTCTCGACCAGGCTTGGAATGAGGTAGTCGAAGCAGTGGAAGTGAAGCGGTCCCGAACCTGGGCAACGGTGCTCATCGAGACCGGCTACGTCGCAATTCTGCGCGATCACTTCGGCAGGCACTGCCGCGTCGACGCCGATCTTGACGGCGGGCGCAGCCGAGTTCGTGTCGCCGCACCGACAGCACTCGACATCGCGCGCAATCTCGCTGGCTGGGGCGCGATGGTCGAGGTGCTCGAACCCGCGTCAGTGCAGGCCGAGCTAGCCAGAATTGGCGCCGAGCTCAGCCAGTTGTACACCCGCTGATCCACGGCGTTTTTCCGCTGCTGCTGTACCGTGTCAGTGCCGCGCAGATTCTCACAGCCCATCAGAGTCTGACGTGAGCTGGATACTTCGCAACGAAGCAAGGAGAAGTGCCGCTGATGAGCGCCACAAAGGTCGCCCACTGGGCGGATCTGCAGCCTGAACAACCGACGTATGCACTTGTCGCGAATGTCGACCTAGTGGTTATCAGACATCACGATGACGCGGTCTCCGTCCTGTATGGCCGCTGCCAGCACCGTGGGGCACTGCTCTCGGACGCCACTGTGCGGAATGGGCGTTTGACATGCGGCCTGCACGGGTCGACGTATGACTCCAAGAGTGGAATCAACATCCACTTCAAGGGTGCCGATCTGAAGGCTTTCGATGCCTGGGTCGAAGATGGCGGTGTGTGGGTGAATTCGGATGATGTGGTGCGTTGGGAGCGCAGCAACCCACAGAAGTACAAGCGCAACGGTTACCAGGGCTTATACGCTGACTTCACAGGCGCTCCGGAGGAACCGTACAACCGCGAGATACGGGATTTGGCTGCGCACGGGCTGACAAAGGTGGGGCACCACGGTCAGGTCGAGGCGATGGGGGTTCCCCGCACGGAACTGCCGTCCTGGGACGACTTGCAGATCCTTACCGCTCAGCTGGCGAAGCCACCGCTGCTGGACGACGATCCCGTGGGGACCGGAGTAGTCGTCGGTCCCGGCGCGGCCCGGCCGCTGCGGCTTGATATCCCGATCTTCGTGTCCGACATGAGTTTCGGCGCGCTTTCCGAGGAAGCGAAGACCGCCCTTGCTCGGGGAGCGGAACTCGCCGGTACGGGAATCTGCTCCGGAGAAGGGGGCGTGCTGCCGGAGGAGAAAGCAGAAAACACCAGGTACTTCTACGAACTTGCTTCCGCCAGGTTCGGTTACTCGGAAGAACTCGTCAAGACGAGTCAGGCTTTTCACTTCAAACTTGGCCAGGCAGCGAAGACCGGTACGGGTGGGCACCTGCCCGGGCACAAGGTGAAGGGCAAGATTGCTGCTGTTCGCGGCCTAGAAGAGGGTGTTTCCGCGATATCGCCCGCGCGCTTTAAGGATTTGACGACGGTCGCCGACTTCAGGGAAGCCGCGACGGCGATCCGCGAGTTGACCGAGGGGATACCCATCGGAGTGAAACTCTCGGCGCAACACGTCGAACGCGATATCGATGCGGCCGTTGACGCTGGCGTCGATTACATCATCCTCGATGGGCGCGGTGGAGGAACCGGCGCGGCACCGCTGCTGTTCCGCAATAACATCTCGGTGCCGACGATTCCCGCGCTGGCCCGTGCTCGCCGCCATCTTGACATGCTCGGTGCAGACGGCGTCACCCTCATCATCACCGGTGGGCTGCGCACACCCTCAGATTTCGTCAAAGCGCTCGCTCTGGGGGCGGATGCGATCGCTATCGCCAACTCCGCGATGCAAGCAATCGGGTGTCTTGGCATGCGCGCTTGCCACACCAACAAGTGCCCGGTGGGAATCGCGACTCAGGATCCCCTGCTGCGGACGCGATTGCCGGTCGACGAGGCTGCGCATCGTCTGGCACGGTTCCTGTCAGCTTCGGTTGAACTGATGCAGGTGATGGCCCGTGCTTGCGGTCATAGCCATGTCAGCGAGTTCAGCGCAGACGACCTCGTGGCGTGGAAGAAAGAGCTCGCGGACCTTTCCGGTGTCGCCTATGCCGGAATGGCGGGCCGCTATTAGGGGCGAGAATTCACTTTTTCGCCCAGCGCAGCGAATGTGGTCTGTACTTCATGAAACGCCGCAGCCGCGCAGATTTCACCGCTTTGATCGTGAAAGCAGGATGGCTGCCCAGAATCTCCGCGAGGTTCCCGTCGACCAGCGTGTCGCCGCCGCGCGCTGCGCTGGTCAGCCGGGCTGCGGTGTTCACAACCGAGCCGTACAGGTCGCCGTAGCGAGCCAGCGCCTCGCCGTAGGCCAGCCCTACGTGGAGCAGGGGCAGAGATTCGTCCGCTTCGGTGGCTTCGTGGAGTTCGAGCGCGATCCGCGCGGCGGAGGCAGGCTGCTCGACAGAGAACATGATCTCGTCGCCGACGTTCTTGATCACGGACCCACTGTGGTTGGCAATGATCGATGTGACGGTTGACTCGAACGATTCGAGGAGTTCAGCGAGCCCAGTCACATTGTTGAGACGAGTGAGGTCGGTGAACCCGACCATGTCGGCGAAGCCGACCACGAGAGATTGGCTGGAAGTGTCCTCACCGGGGCCAGCGAGGTACCTGGCGGCACGAGCTGCGAGATGCCGGCGCCATACGTAAGTCTGGAGGGAGTGAGCAACCGGAACCCATTCTTCAACGAGGTCTGCCGCATCATCGAGTATTTCAACAGGTGAGATCGGCGGATTGACTTCCATGCGTTCCCTTACGAGGTCAACCACCAGTTCGTTGAGGAGGGGCAGCTGCCATTCCGCAGTGCGGGAATACATTTGCCCCAAAGCACGAGTCAGACCCACCGCAAGATCGTGATTGAGCAGGCCAGCATTCTCCAGGTTCGCCACTGTTCTGAGCGCATCAACGTCACTCTCAGTGAACAGCACAGCTTGTTCATGTTCAGGACTGGCAAATCCAAGAGCCCGCCACAGCGTGCGCGCGTACTCCGCAGTGACGCCCGCTCGTTCCGCAACCTGCGCACGCGTATACCTGCGTGCCTCGCCGAGCAGGCTTTTCTCGACCTCCGCCTGGATGAGCCGCATGATCAGCGGACGCGGTTCCGTGTGCTCCATTCCGCTTTTCGTGCGCCGCGGCACGATGAAGAGCGGCTCGGTCGGCGCGTTCGCGTTCACGATGTCGTCATTCGATGCCATGTGAAGTGTTTCCCTGCGTTCGCGTCGGGTGGATGTCCGTTCCTATCGTCCGTGATCACCGCGGTCCTGTCCCGCATTGCGCGACATCTGTCGCCGAATCCACCCTAGGGTTGATGCGCGGGCAGTGATTGTCATCTCAAGGTCGTAGCCGAACCGTAACAAGATCAGACGTGGGCCCGATGAGTTGGCCGTAGGCAGAAACTAGTTTCTACCTGGTAAAAAAAAGTACTCGTCGGGGGGTCAGGCTGTGGTTAACAGTGTCGGAGTAGTCACGGATGTGTGGGCGCAGGCAGATCCGATGATTCTGTTTGTGGCTGCCGGGGTTCTCGCGCTGTGCGCCAGCGTGTCGATGTGGGGAGCAGCTACTGATAAGGAGCGGCGCGCGCTGTGGCTCGTGCCGCTCGTCCTGATCGCCGTGGGCGCTGCGGGATTCGTCGCCTCGCTGCTCGTCAATGCGGAGAGCCTGCTGCCAGTTGTTTGGTCGGTGCTGCCGGAACTCAGCGCGATCATTGCCTTTGCGGCGGTGCCAGCAACCGCCTTTGTGGTTGTCGGTGCGCAAGGTGCCCGGGCGCTGAGTGCCGTGCTGAACACGGAGACTCGTCGCATAACAGCGGCCGCGTCATAACCGCGTTACGAATGCGATCACCGCGGGGCGGTCCGGCTCGAGGAATTCAAGGAGCCGGACCGCTTCTTTCTCCACGTACTCCAGCGATTCGGCGCTGGTGGTCGCGACCATGCGGATCCGCATCTCCACCGGGTCGCCCTTCTTGCCTGTAAGAATGCGGTAGCCGCCCTGGATGAACCCATCGACGAGAATGGGTGAAATGTTGCGTGTCTCGCCGTTCCAGAGCTGTGCGGAGATGTCACTAGCGACGATGCGCGCACGATCCTTGTGGCTCAAGTACACGTTGTCGTACCAGCCCAGGAACCGTACTGGTGCTTCGCTGTCCGGGTCGGCCAGTGCGCCGTCCTCCACGTCGTACAGGGTCTGACCGCTGGTGTTGAGGTAGGGCCGTATCCGCGGGCCCAGGTTGCTGATGAGTTCCGCCACCCCGGGCAGGCGCGACCACGCTGCGATGTCTTGCGTCGTCGCGGGACCGAATGCGGCAAGGTAGCGCGCCACGACTTCGGACGGCGGGTAGTCGCGGGCCAGGTCACGGCCAAGCCAGTCTTCGATGCGTGCCCAGGTGGGAGGGCCCGACGTGCGCCACAATCCGCGGGGCGGTACCTGGAGCACGGGAAGCTGGTAGTACCACGCTTGCGCGATCGCGCTGGGATCGCGGTCGGGGAAAGCCCGTTTCGCTGCGGCACGGACGTCCGCGGCGCTGAGCGGTGTATCACCGAACACAGCTTCGCCCTGTCGCCGGATCGTCTCGGGGGCAAGCCCGTCGAGAGCTCCGAAGAAGAATCCGGGGCGGTCGATAGCCTTCTCGAACTCCGGCTGAAAAATAGGCCGCATCCGCGCCGCGTCCTCGGCAGTGACGAGATGAATGGTGCCCCGCATGAGGGTTACCCGCACGAGCTCGCGCGATTCGAGGGTGCGGGACAGCGCGGCTGGATCAAAGCCACTGATACGGCTGAACATGCCGATGTAGGGCGGCAGTGAGTCCTGGGCCTGCAGGCCAACAAGATGGGCTGCCAGATCCTGCGGTGACAGTGGAGCACGGCGCAAAAGGTGTTGCCGCTGAAGCAGCGTCCGGTTGAGCACCTGGTCAGACAGGCGATCTGGATGAACCACCCAGTTTGTCCTTTCAGAGCATACTTACAGTGCCGCGTGTGTGCCGCCGATGCCGTGCAAGATTGCGTGCACTACAGCGTCATCCAGGTAATACCGCATGTTTCGCCCATCTCGCTGTACACGCACCCAATCATGGTGACGCAGCAGTCGCAGTGCGTGCGAGACAGCGCTGTTCGACATGCCCATCGCAGAGGCGAGGCCACCCACCGTGATGCCGGGCGCGCGGTGAATGGCGAGGAGTATCCCGAGACGGTTGGCGTCGGAGAGTAAATCGAAACGGCGCGCCCACCCGTCGAGATCGTCTACAGCTTCGATTGACGCGCGGGCCTCTCGTTCCAGCAGGCCGTCATCAGCAATCGGCTCGAGATCGGGTGCCATTCCCCTATTGTGCCGTGCGGGCACCTCAGATGGTGGCACACACCGATGGTTGCAGAAGTTGCGCGGCCCCAGACCAGCTGGGGGTCGGTCCGGGGCCGCGGGGGAAAGAGCAACGTTGATCTTTCACACCAATGAGGAGTGCCACGATCTCCACAATGAGACCTGGCTGTGAATCTCCTGTGGGTGAGTCTAGGGAACAAGAAGCGCCCCATGAGAAAAGTGCATGGGTGATTGTTTATGAGTTCAGTCACCCTGATGGTATTGGAAATTCAAAATCACATCGGCGGGCTTGTCGGGCGAATTATCTGGGGCTCACAATGTGACGACAGAATCGGACACGTCCAGATATGAACTGCATCACAGCTTCGAGTCGCTGGGTCGAGCGCCTGTCCCGTGCGTCGGTAACCTCTTACTGGGACCGCTAATCGGGCTTATATGGATATCTAATTCGTGAATGCCGCGTATCTTGTCGCGCCGATTGTCGGCAGACTTATCGCTATGGGGTTGCGGTTGCCGCCGCTCGTCGGCTTTTTGGTCGCGGGCTTCGTGCTCAACGCTCTCGGCTACGAGGAAACCGAGATGCTGCGCACGATCGCCGATCTAGGTGTGACGTTGCTGCTCTTCACGATCGGGCTCAAGCTCAATGTGCGTACGCTCCTGCGCAAGGAAGTATGGGGGACCGCCACCGCGCATATGGTCTGTTCCACCGGTTTTTTGATCGGCGTGCTCGCTCTGCTCAAGCTCGTGGGATTCGCGGCGCTGGCTGACGCGGACGTCAGGGTGCTCGCAATCCTCGGCTTTGCGCTTTCGTTTTCGAGCACTGTTTTTGTGGTGAAGATTCTTGAAGAGCGCGGTGAGACTCGCGCTCTCTACGGCCGTCTCGCAATCGGAATCCTGATCATGCAGGACATATTCGCGGTGGTCTTTATCACTGCGTCAACGGGCGAACTGCCAAGCCCCTGGGCGTTAGGCCTGCTCGCCCTCATCCCACTCGCCCCACTTCTGCGCGGCCTGCTGGAGCGCGTCGGACACGGTGAAATGCAGGTGCTCTATGGTGTCGTGCTCGCGTTGGGCCTTGGGTATGCGCTTTTCGAGTTCGTGGGTATCAAGGGAGACCTGGGGGCGCTCATCATCGGCATGCTCCTGGCAACGCACCCCTCGGCCGCCGGGATGTCTCGTGCGCTGTTCAACATGAAGGAGCTCTTCCTCGTAGGATTTTTCGTCTCGATCGGTCTCGCGGATCTTCCGACGTGGAGTACCGCAGGTGTCGCCGCGCTGCTCGTACTCCTGATCTTCGCGAAAGGCGCGCTGTTTTACGCCTTTTTCAATCGTTTCCGGTTGCGTCGCCGCACGTCATTTCTGGGAGCTCTCGCGCTAACAAATTATTCCGAATTCGGCCTTATCGTGGCTGTACTGGCTGGCGCTAATGGCTGGCTGACGGATGACTGGCTTGTGACCCTTTCGATCGCGGTTGCATTGAGTTTCGGTGTGTCTGCGATTCTTAACCGGCGCTCGACTGCAATGTACGAAAAAATGGTCGACATCCTGCCTGCGCAAGACCCCGAACGCCTCAACTCGATCGACCGCCCGATCCACGTTGGTGACGCGGAAGCTGTAGTCCTGGGCATGGGGCGCGTCGGCCGGGGCGCCTACGATCGGCTCACAGGGGCATACGGGCTACATGTGCAAGGCATCGATACTGATGATGAGCGGGTCGCGGCACTGTCGGATCGTGGGTACAACGTGATTGAGGCGGACGCCACTGACCCGGATTTCTGGGAGAAGCTGACGATCGCTGAGACAGTCGACATTGTTATTCTGGCGCTCCCTCATCATGATCCCAACGTGGTGGCGCTCGACCAGCTACGAAAGCTGCACTACGACGGCGAAGTCGCCGCGGTAGTCCAGCATCGAGACGAAATCGAGTCGATCCGCGACCACGGTGCGGATGATGTCTTCCACCTTTATGCCGGTGCAGGGATCGCTCTGGCGGACGGCGCAGCGGAAGCGGCGGGCCTTGAGCCGCATTAGCTTCGTCAATCAGCCTCAGGCGCAGGCGCAGCGGGGTAAACAGCGTGGGCAGTATCGAAGCCTTTCAATTCAACTTCACGTGGATCACTGAATCGAACTTTCGTGTCGTCGCCGATCCCATTGCGCACGCGCCGGGTCACCAGCGTTTCACCGCCGTGTGCCTGATCTGCCACCCGCGCCGCGAGCGCGACGTTGCGTCCGAAGAGGTCATCCCCCCGGCGCACTGATTTACCCATGTGTATGCCAATCCGAACGCGCACGTCGTGTCTGCGCGCCCAACTCGCCTCGCCGAGCTCTTTTTGTATGTCCATCGCCGCGAGAACGGCCTGCCCGGCATCGGCGAAGGCAACCATAAAGCCGTCACCCTGGGTTTTGATGACGTGCCCCTGCTGGTTCTTGATGGAACGCCGGATGAGTTTGTCGTGTCGCTCAAGCAGGCGTACCCACGCACGGTCGCCGAGTTGTTCGTTGAGCGCGGTGGAGCCTTCGATGTCGGAGAAAAAGATGACCACTGTTCCGTCGGGGGTGAGGCGTGCGAGGTCGGGACGCTCGACTTCCGCCCAACTTGCTAGGTCTTCGATTGACGTACGGACCATCGCGCCAAAGCCCTTCTTGCGCACCAGGTCGGCGGTGTTCCAGACCGTCCGGACTGCTTCCCGGCCGCCGGAGAGAAGGCGCTGTGTGGCTGAGGTTTCTGCCTCGCGCTGCAGGGCTGCCAGCTCGCGGCGGGTGCGTACCAAAAGCACGCTCAGCACCACCGCTGCTGCGACGGCAATCAATGCGACCGCAATGAGAGCAATTTCAGTCATGGTCTCCTCGTAGTGCCGGACGCGAGTGCTGCGAACGAATAGTAAACGCGTGTACACTCACTCAGCAAGGAAAGCCTGAGTTAGATCGCTGTGAAGTGCAAAAATCAGCCTACTCCGGAAGTCTTGACGCCCTACAATAGTGGCACAAGCGTGCGCTTACATGATGGTAAAGAAGTATCGAGGGGGAGTTCCGACATGCCGCGACCGGCCGCGAAGACCGCTGAGTTGCATGCCCGCATCGAGGAACTCGAGCAGGAGAACGTCCGCTTGCAGCAACTCCTTGCGCAGCACATTGGCCGCGACGTAGCGAGTCAGGCCGTTGCGAGCAGCGCGGCGATCGGCGGGGAGACGAGATTTGTCGCCGTGCTTTTTGTCGATCTCGTTGGGTCGACGCATGCGGTGTCCACACAGCGGCCGGGTGATGTTGTGGCCATGCTCAACCGGTTCTTCGAAGTGGTCGTTGCCGTCGTCGAGCGGCATGGCGGTTTCGTGAACAAGTTTGTCGGTGACGAGGCGCTGGTCGTTTTCGGTGCGCCGGCGTACCGCGCGGATGCTGTGACTGGTGCACTGGTGACCGCTCGTGAACTCGCGCGGGAACTCAGCGACGTACCTGGCATCCGCGTGGGCATCGGCGTCTCAGCAGGCACCGTCCTCGCCGGTAATGTCGGCTCTGCCGACCGCTTCGAATACACCGTAATTGGCGACCCGGTCAACGAGGCGGCGAGGCTCACCGAACTCGCCAAGAAGCAGCCAGGCTCGATTCTGGCGTCGGCGTATTCGGTGAGTTTTGCTGCTGACAGCGAGCAAGGCAGATGGCAAACGGGTGAGCTTGTTAAATTGCGGGGACGCAATAAGCTCACGCGTCTCGCGTGGCCCCATGCGGAGTAGATCACCTCTATCCTGAGACCGTGGCGGACGACAGCAACGGCAGCACAGGCTCCACCGAACTTCTCGATGCGCTCACCGACTACATCCTCGAGCAATTGAGTGGTGACGCGTTCATCAAATGGGTGCACGTAGAGGTCGGCAATGCGCTCGTTGGAGCTCAGCGGATCACGCTCAGTGACGTGGTGACGCCACAGCAAGTGAGTGGGGCAGCCATCAAGTACGCGCTTGAATGGCGAATTGAAGGCACCATCCCGGAGCTTGTCGGTGATATTGCTGCCCGGATTCACGAACGTACCTTTACTGCGGAGGACGAAGAGGTCGACTTCGTCTCGGAACAGAGTTTCGAAGCGATCGCCGAGAAATTCATGTCGAATCCCGCGTTCCAGCGCGTGGTCGACCTGCTCTATCACAGCCCTGTGGTGCGCAGTTCCGTCGCGTGGTTCCTGTACCGGATGGCCGTGGATGTGCTGCAGCGTAATCGCACTTACGCGGAACGGTTGCCCGGGCTCGGAATGTTAGTCCGCGTCACCGAGTCCATTGGAGCGCGCGTCGCCCCCGGAGTTCCGGACACGCTTGACAAGTTCGCGCGTGAATTCACGGAACGCATCGTGCAGGGTGTCATTTCGCACGTCGACACTCCGAACATCAGCGATGCACGCGACCCCATCATCTCGGCTGCGATGGAGATGTTCGAGCAGCACAAGACTGATTCCTTCAGCGCGATCAACGCGGTGATCAGCGCGGACGATATCGAAGATTTCTTGACACTCGGCTTCGAATTCTGGCGCGAGTTTCGGGGCACGCGCTCGATCCGGACGGCGATTGAAGAAGGCGTCGGGGTGTTCTTCGCCAAATACGGGCAGCACACGCTCGCGGATTTGCTCGACGAGATCGGCGTGACACGCGAGGACATGATTGAAGAGGCCTTGCGCTTCGCGCCGAGGGTCATCGCGGTGTTACAGGAAAACGGAATGCTTGAGGACTTCATTCGCAGGCAGTTCAAAGACTTCAGCGAGTCGGAGCGCGTTCACAAACTGCTGAGGTAGTTCTTGCTCACCACGCGAAGGCCGACGCACGCTCCGCAAGATCCAAGACACCTTGCGGCAGCACACCGAGAACAACTGTGACGATCGCACCGGTTACGACCACTGCAGTCGTCATAGCTTTCGGTGCCACAACCGCGCTGTCTGCTACCGGGTCGGTGAAGAACATCAAGACGATCACGCGGATGTAGAAATACGCCGCGATGGCGCTACTGAGGACACCGATGATTACGAGCCCTGCCGCACCACCCTCGAGCGCCGCCGAGAACACGGCAAATTTGCTGATAAATCCGCTTGTCAGTGGGACACCGGCGAGTGCTAGCAGAAACAGCGCAAATGACCCGGCGATCAGGGGCGATTGCCTGCCCAGCCCAGCCCATGAGTTCATGTCGCCGGCCTCGATGCCGCCCTGGTCACGCACGAGACTCACGACCGCGAAGGCCCCGAGGGTGCTGAAACCGTATGCCACGAGGTAGAACGTCACACCGGGAACGCCAGCATCGTTAGCGGCAACGATCCCCGTCAAGAGAAAACCGGCGTGCGCCACAGAGGAATACGCAAGCATGCGCTTTACATCGGTCTGAGTCACCGCGATGATGGTGCCCGCGAGCATTGTCAGCGCGGAAACCGCCCACAAAATCGGCCGCCAGTCGACAGCGAGTTCCGGGAGAGCGACATAGAAGACGCGAAGCATCGCGCCGAATGCGGCGATCTTCGTGGCAGCCGCCATGAATCCTGTGACGGCCGTGGGGGCTCCCTGATACACGTCAGGTGTCCACATGTGGAACGGCACCGCACCTACTTTGAACAGCAGGCCCACGGAGAGCATCGCGATGCCGATTAAAATAAGCGGGTTGGCACCCTGCTCGTCTACCGCGGCAGCGATTCCCGCGAACTCCACAGTGCCCGCGTAACCGTAGATGAGCGCGACCCCGTAGAGGAAGAACGCGGAGGAAAACGCGCCGAGGAGGAAATACTTCAGGGCTGCCTCTTGGGAGAGCAGCCGGCGGCGCCGAGCCATGCCACACAGCACATAAAGCGGCAGCGATAGCACTTCTAACGCGATGAACATGGTCAGCAAGTCGTTCGAGGCGGGGAACAACATCAGGCCACCCACGGCAAACAAGGCCAGCGGGAAAACCTCTGTCTGCATCACCCCGGCTTTGGTCGCCTCCCGCTCTGTGACACCGCCCGGCACCGCGGATGCTTGTGGCGCGAAACCCTCCAGAACCACGACACTTTCACGGGATCGCTCGCCGAGGAGCAGCATCGACACCAGTGCCACCAACAGGATCACACCCTGCAGGAACAAGGCTGGGCCATCGACCGCGACTGAGCCCACTGCAGTGACCGCGCTGGTGCCGGCGAGCGTGAGTACGACGATAAAAGCAGCCACAAGCCCTGCGATGCTGAGGGCCATCTGCGTCACGTAGCGGTGACGTGCGGGCAGAAACGCCTCGACGAGAACGCTCACGATCGCGACGCTGAACACAATCAACATCGGTGCGAGCTGACTGTAGGCAATATCGGGAGTCACTGGTCACCACCTCCGTTCGACTGGCCACCAGCTACCTCGGGAGCTGGATCCGCGACGTGGATGGTGGTGAGCGTGTGTTCCACAGCGGGACTGATCACATCGAGCGCGGGCTTCGGGTACAGGCCGAGGAAGATGAGTACCACGATGAGGGGCCCCGCCACCGCCACCTCTCGCAGGTGCAGGTCCCGAATCTTCTCGTTTCCAGCGGTGACCGGCCCGCCCATCATCCGCTGATACGTCCACAAAATGTAGATCGCGGCGAGCACAAACGTCACTGTCGCGAATACCGCCGCCACCGGGTAGCGGCCGAACGTGCCGATAAGCACCAGGAATTCGCTGATGAAGGGTGCCAAGCCGGGCAGCGACAGAGTTGCCAGACCCGCTATGAGGAACGAACCTGCGAGAACTGGCGCAACCTTTTGCACTCCACCGTAATCCGCGATCGCTCGTGTGCCGCGGCGCGAAACCAGGAAGCCCGCGACAAGGAACAGCGCGGCTGTCGCCACGCCATGGTTCACCATATATAGCGCCGACCCGGCGTGGCTTTGGCTCGTCATCGCGAAAATGCCGAGGATAATGAAGCCGAAGTGCGAAATCGATGTGTAGGCAATAAGTTTCATCACATCTGTTTGCGCGATCGCGAGCACGGCGCCGTAGATGATACCGACGACCGCGAGTGTGATGATCAGTGGCGCGAAGGTCTGGGCGGCGTCGGGAAACAGTTGCAAACTGTAACGCAGCATCGCGAAAGTCCCGACCTTGTCGACGATCGCCATCATCAGCACCGCGCTGGCGGGTGTCGCCTGTACTGCCGCGTTCGGCAGCCACGTGTGGAACGGCCAGAGTGGTGCCTTCACCGCAAAGGCGAAGGTGAAGCCCAGGAACAACAGTTTCGCGATGGCGGGGTCAATGCCGAGCTCACCAGTTGACACAGCCGCGACGACAGTCCGGAAATCGAATGTGCCCCGGTCATTCTCGCCGATGTCAGCGGTGACAACGAACAAACCGATCACCGCGGCGAGCATAATCAGCCCGCCGAACAGGTTGTACAGCAGGAACTTCACTGCGGCTGCCGCGCGGTCCGGGCCTCCGAAACCTCCGATGAGGAAGTACATCGGGATGAGCATCGCTTCGAAGAAGATGTAGAAAAGCAGAATGTCCAGTGACGTGAACGTCACCAGTACCATCGCTTCGACGAGCAAGATGAGGGCAACATAGGTGTGCGCGGGGCGGCGCCTGCCGGGGAAGCCTTTTTCGTCGTCGCGCCACGCTGCGATGAGCAGCAGCGGTGTAAGCGCACCAGTGAGCAGCACAAGTATCATGCCGATGCCGTCGAGACCAAGGGTGTATCCGGCGCCCAGCGCAGGTATCCACGTCCGTGACTCGACGAACTGGTACTGCTCGCCGCCAGGTTCGAAACCCGCGACGAGAATCAGGCTGATGCCGAAGACCACCAGTGATGCCGCTAGCGCGACACCCTTAGCGGCCTGGCGTGCCTGCGCGGGCAGCAGCATCACCACGATGGCACCAGCCACCGGTGCCAGCCACAGCGCCGTGAGCCAGGGGAAGTTCGTCATAGCACCCCTCCCAGCAGCAGCGCGGCGATCAACAATGCCGCACCCACGAGCATGTACAGCGCGTACGAACGCGTGAAACCGGTCTGTATTCGCCTGACCTGACTAGAGACCGCGCCGACCAACGCAGAAACACCCCCGACTGCCCCGTCGACCACTTTGTCGTCAACCACAGCTGCCGCGCTGGTGAACTGCTGCCCCGGACGCATGAGGACCGCTTCATTGACGGCGTCACCGTAGAGGTCACGCCGTGCCGCGACCGTCACTGGCGAGACATCGGCGGGGGCCTCCACGGGCACGTCCTTCCCGGCGTACTGCCGCACGGCCACACCGACACCCACCACGACAACGCCCAAGGCCAGCGTCGTAACCACCCAGACGGGCACAACGTGTTCCCCATGGTGGCTCCCGACGACGGGTTCGAGGAAGTATGGCAACCTATCACCGACCGCGAGCACTGCACCCGACGCGACTGAACCTATGGCGATCAGGATCATCGGTGCTGTCATCACGCCCGGTGATTCGTGCGGTTTGACTGCCGGATCCCAGCGACGCTTGCCGAAGAACGTCAGAATCATCACGCGCGTCATGTAGTAAGCGGTGATTCCCGCGCCGAGCAGTGCGGCGCCGCCCAGCACCCAGCCTTTGATGCCGCCAGCATCAAAGGCCGCCTCGATGATTCCTTCCTTCGAGAAGAAGCCGGCGAATGGCGGGACGCCGATGATGGCGAGGTAGCCGAGCCCGAACGTGACGAACGTGATCGGCATGACAGTTCGCAAGCCGCCGAAATGGCGCATGTTCACCTCGTCGTTCATGCCATGCATCACTGAACCCGCGCCAAGAAAGAGCCCCGCTTTGAAGAAGCCGTGCGTGAGGAGATGCATGATCGCGAACGCGTATCCCGCCGGGCCGAGACCTGCAGCGAGCACCATGTAACCGATCTGGCTCATCGTCGACGCCGCGAGCGCCTTCTTGATGTCGTCCTTGGCGCAGCCGATGATTGCCCCGAAAAGCAAGGTGACGGCACCCACGATCACTACCGCCAACTGCGCGGTGGGGGAGAGGTCGTATATCGGGTTGGAACGGGCGATCAAGTACACGCCCGCGGTTACCATCGTCGCCGCGTGGATCAGCGCGGAAACGGGCGTGGGACCTTCCATCGCGTCGAGCAACCAGGACTGCAGGGGAACTTGCGCCGACTTGCCGCACGCCCCGAGCAAGAGCAGCAGGCCCAGCGCGGTGAGGACCCCGTCGCCCGCGCCATCGACGGCGCCGAAAACCTCGCTGAACGTCACCGTCCCGAACGTCACGAACATGAGCATCATCGCGATGGCGAGCCCCATGTCACCTACCCGGTTGACGACGAAAGCCTTCTTCGCCGCCGTCGCCGCCGTCGGTTTGTGCTGCCAGAACCCGATCAGCAGATACGACGCGAGACCCACGCCCTCCCAGCCGACGTACAGTCCGAGGTAGTTGTCCGCGAGTACGAGCAACAGCATCGCGGCAAGGAACAGGTTGAGGTACGCGAAGAACTTGCGCCGCTCCGGGTCATGGTCCATGTACCCGATGGAATAGATGTGAATGAGCGATCCCACACCGGTGATGAGCAGGACGAAGCACATCGATAAGGGGTCGAGCTGCAGCCCGAAGTCGACCTGCAGGTCGGCTACAGGCACCCAGCTGAACAGTGCTTGATGCAAGACACGATCGGTGTCGGCGCGGCCAATCATCTCGACGAACAGCAACAGACCCAGCACGAAGGAACCCAGCGCCGCCGCGCATCCGAGCAGGTGGCCCCATGGGTCGCTGCGCCGGCCCGCGAGCAGCAGAATTGCTGCGCCTGCGAGCGGAAGGCCAGGCAGAAGCCAGAGCATTGCGGTAAGCGAATCCAATACCGTCACCTCAGTTCTTCAGCAGGCTGGCTTCGTCGACCGAGGCCGAACGGCGGGAACGGTAGATCGCCATGATGATCGCGAGGCCCACCACAACTTCGGCCGCGGCAACGACCATGGTGAAGAACGCGAACACCTGGCCGTCGAGGTTGCCGTGCATGCGCGCAAACGCCACGAAAGCGAGATTGGTGGCGTTCAGCATGAGTTCAATGCACATGAAAACGACGATGGCGTTTCGGCGGAGAAGAAACCCTGCCGCACCGATAGTGAAAAGCAGGGCTGAGAGAAACAGGTAGTTTTCGGGACTCACCGGGCGCTGCCCTCCTCCCGGTCGTCATCAGCAGATTCGATCGCTGGACGCTGAGGGGCGCGCCTGCGCAGAACCTCGCTGACGGACAGTTCAGAGTAGGTGCCATCCGGGAGCCGGGCCGGCTGGTCAACAGCGTTGTGGCGGGCGTACACACCCGGGCTGGGGAGTGGGGTGACGTGGACATCCTCGCCGCGCTGCCAGGCGCGGAAACGCTCCTGCGACATCTGCATCTGCGATCTGCGGTGGGTGAACTTTTCCCGGTGCGCGAGGATCATCGCACCCAGCGTTGCGATAATCAGCAGCACACCCGTCAGTTCGAACGCCCACACGTAGCGAATGAAAATGAGCTCCGCGAGCGCGGGGACGCTGCCGCCCGGGTACGTCTCGCCGTCCTCGCCGAATCCCGCGAAGGCTGGTAGGGCGGTCCTCGCGATCCCGCTGGCGAGCAGCAAACCGAACCCGAGCCCCGCCGCGACCGCCGCTATGCGATGACCGCGCAGCGTCTCCACCAGCGAATCTTTGGACTCGATTCCAATGAGCATCACCACGAACAGAAAAAGCATCATGACCGCGCCGGTGTAAACGACGATCTGCACAACGCCGAGGAACATTGCGCCTTGTGCGATGTAGAAGATTGCCAGAATGATCATTGTGGTGGCGAGGCATACCGCCGAATACACCGCTTTTTTAGAGGCAACCACGCCGAGGGCGCCAATCACGGCGATGGTCGCGAGAATCCAGAACTGCACGGCCTCACCGGTGGATGTCCGGGTGATGGGTTCAGCCAGCTCCAGCAGCATCACCCCTCCTTTCCGGCGATTTCACCCTGCTCAGGTGACGCCTCTGTGACGTCGCCGCGGTAGTAGTCGTCTTCAGTGGTGCCCGGGTACATGTCATGCGGTGGGGGAACCATGCCGGACTTGAGGGGCGCGAGCAGCCGGTCCTTTTCGTAGATGAGACCGGCGCGGTTGTCATCCGCCATCTCGTAGTTGTTCGTCATCGTGAGTGCTCGGGTCGGGCATGCCTCGATACACAGACCACAACCGATGCAGCGCAAATAGTTGATCTGATAGACGCGGCCGTAGCGCTCCCCGGGCGAGTAGCGTTCGGTCTCCGTATTGTCAGCACCCTCGACGTAGATTGCGTCAGCTGGGCACGCCCACGCGCACAGTTCGCACCCGATGCACTTCTCAAGCCCGTCGGGGTGCCGGTTGAGCTGGTGTCGACCGTGGTATCGAGGGTTGGTGGGCACCTTCTCTTCGGGGTACTGCTCCGTGATCGGCTTCTTGAACATTGTCGAGAACGTGACACCGAAACCAGCGAGCGGTTCCAAGAACTTCGGTGTTTTAGCCATGTCGAGCCTCCTCAGCGGGTGCGGCATCCTGGCCGGGCAGTGGGGGCACCGGGAAACCGCCCGCCATCGGATCGAAATGAGCCGGGGGTCCGGTGGTCGGTTGCGGGCGTCGCGCGCGCAGCCACACCGCGATCGCGACGATCGCCGCAAGCAGCACCCCCGCGCAGACCAGGACGATCGTTTGGACGTCGTAACCAGCGTTGTAGAAACCGCGCACCGTGGCGATCACCATCACCCACACCAGTGAGATCGGGATCAGGATCTTCCACCCGAGGTTCATGAACTGGTCGTAACGGAAGCGGGGCAGCGTCGCTCGCAGCCAGATGAATACGAACAGGAACAGCCACACTTTGAGGACGAACCACAGCAGCGGCCACCAGCCGCTGTTGGCGCCCTCCCAGAGATTGAAGGGGAATGGGGCGCGCCAGCCGCCCAAAAACAGTGTGGTTGCCAGCGCCGACACCGTCACCATGTTGATGTATTCAGCAAGCATGAACATCGCGAATCGCAGCGACGAGTACTCCGTGTGGAACCCGCCGACGAGTTCGCCCTCGGCTTCCGGCAAATCAAACGGTGCCCGGTTCGTTTCGCCCACCATCGAGGTGATGTAGATGAGGAAGGACGGCAAAAGCAGGAAGATGTACCAGGTGCCTTCTTGGGCAGTGACGATCCCGGACGTCGCCATCGTGCCCGCGAAGAGGAACACGCCGACGAACGAAAGTGCCATCGCGATCTCGTACGAGATGACCTGTGCAGTGGACCGCAATCCGCCGAGCAGGGGATATGTTGAGCCGGACGACCAGCCGGCGAGCACGATGCCATACACGCCCACCGAGGTGACCGCGAGGATGTAGAGCACCGCTACGGGCAGGTCGGTCAATTGCAATGGAGTCTGGGTACCGAAGATCGATACCTGCGGCCCGAAGGGGATGACCGCGAACGCCAGAATCGCAGGTACTACGGCGATGATGGGGGCTAGCAGGTAGATCGGCTTGTCGACGCCTTTAGGGATGATGCCCTCTTTGAGCGCCAGTTTCACGCCGTCCGCGAGGCTTTGCAAGATACCCCACGGGCCGACACGGTTCGGCCCGACCCGCATCTGCATCCACGCCATGATTTTGCGCTCGAGCAGGATAGCGACTAGCACCGTGACGACGAGGAAGCCGAAGACCCCGACCGCTTTCAGGATCACCAGCCACAACGGATCCTGGCCGAACATGGACAGGTCCGCGTACCCAACGGCGAGAGTGTGGCTACCCATCACGGTGCCTCCGCAGCGATGATCTGCACGATGCTGCCGGCCGGTGCGGCGAGCATCGTGTTGACGGCGGACCCGGGAGAATTCTGCGGCACCCACACCACGCGGTCGGCCATGTCGGTGACGGCGAGGGGGAGGGTGACTTCACCGCGCACGGACCGCACCGTCACCTCGGTGCCATCTTCGGCGCCGATTTCAGCCGCGGTCGCGGCGGACAGCCTGGCTACCGGTCGGCGTGCCGTGCCCGCGAGGTGGGGCTCGCCGTCTTGCAGCCGCCCCGAATCCAGGAGCATCCGCCAGGTGGCGAGAACAGCTTCTCCAGCTGCCGGCTCGGGCTGTGCACCCGTTTCAGCATCGGGGTTCGGGGGGCGTTCCCCCTGCCATGCGCCGAGCCGGACAAGCTCCGCGCGCGCGGCGGCTGCATCCGGAAGCGCTAGCTGCACACCCATCTCGCTGGCGAGCGCGTGCAAGACACGGTGGTCAGCGACCGCGCCGGTGTCGCGCAGCGCCGGCGCGAAACCGCGTTCGCGTCCCTCCCAGTTAAGGAACGTTCCCGCCTTCTCCACGACCGGTGCGATCGGGAAGACAACATCGGCCCGATCGGTGATGACGCTGCGGCGCAGTTCGAGGCTGACGACGAAGCCAGCACCGTCTACCGCGGCGAGCGCCGCTTCGGGGTCGGGCAGGTCTGCAGGCTCGACGCCGCCGATCAGCAATGCGCCCAGGTTGCTCTGTGCTGCATCAGCAAGGATCGTCGAGGTGTCCCGGCCAGGCTGACTGGGCAGCTCCGGCACACCCCAGAAGTCGGCGACTTCGCGACGCGCGGCCGCGTCACTGACGGCGCGGCCGCCCGGCAGGAGCGTGGGGAGCGCACCAACTTCCACCGCGCCGCGTTCACCGGCCCGTCGCGGTATCCATGCGAGACGTGCGCCGGTAGCGGCAGCGAGACGGGTCAAGGCTGTGAACGCACCGGCGGATCCTGCGAGGCGTTCGCCCGCCAAGATCACCGCCCCGGGGCGGCTCAGCTGCTCGCTGATGTCTTCGGGCAGGTGATCAAGCGTATGCGCTTCAGCTCCGGGAACTGAGCTGAGAAGGGTGCCGGACAGTTTCTGCAGACCGCGCGTCGCGAACGGTGCGAGCGAGTACACGCGCACATTCCTTTTCCGCACGCCTTTGCGCAGGCGCAGGAAAACGATGGGTGACTCTTCTTCAGGTTCGAACCCGGCGAGCAGAACGGTCGGTGCGTTTTCGAGGTCCGTATAGGTGGCTGTGCCGCGTCCAGCGACATGCGCGGCCAGGAACTCCTCCTCTTCCGCCGAGTGGACGCGCGCGCGGAAGTCGACGTCATTTGTGTCCAGCACGAGGCGCGCGAACTTCGCGTAGGCGTACGCATCTTCACAGGTAACGCGCCCACCCGTGAGCACGCCGGTGCGACCTCGTGCCGCACCGAGCCCGCGCGCGGCCGCGCCGAGAGCTTCTGACCACGATGCTGGCTCTAGTGAGCCGTTTTCACCGCGCACCAGCGGGGCGGTGATGCGGTCACTCTCGGTGGCATAGGTAAATGCCCACCTGCCTTTGTCGCAGTTCCATTCTTCGTTGACTTCGGGATCGTCCCCAGCGAGGCGGCGTAACACCTTTCCGCGCCGGTGGTCGGTGCGCTGTGCGCACCCGCTGGCGCAGTGTTCGCAGACACCGGGGCTCGATACGAGGTCGAACGGGCGGGCGCGGAAACGGTACGCGGTGCCGGTGAGCGCCCCGACAGGGCAGATCTGCACCGTATTGCCGGAAAAGTACGATTCGAACGGTTCATTCGCGTAGATCCCGACCTGCTGGAGCGCGCCGCGTTCCATCAGTTCGATGAACGGGTCACCCGCAACTTGCTGCGAGAAACGCGTGCAACGGGCACACAGCACGCACCGTTCCCGGTCGAGGAGCACCTGCGCTGAGATGCTGATCGGCTTGGGAAACGTCCGTTTGACGTCCTCAAACCGCGACTCGGCCCGGCCGTTGGACATCGCCTGGTTCTGCAGCGGACATTCCCCGCCTTTGTCGCACACTGGGCAGTCGAGGGGGTGGTTGATGAGCAGCAACTCCATTACGCCCTTCTGTGCCTTATCCGCGACAGTGGACGTGAGCTGGGTCTTGACGACCATGCCTTCCGTGACGGTGATGGTGCAGGAGGCGAGTGGTTTGCGCTGCCCCTCGACTTCAACGATGCACTGCCTGCAGGCGCCGGCGGGGTCGAGCAGTGGGTGGTCACAAAAGCGAGGTATCTGGATGCCGATGAGTTCGGCCGCGCGGATCACCAGCGTCCCCTTGGGG
Source organism: Hoyosella sp. YIM 151337 (assembly GCF_026041215.1). Classification (GTDB taxonomy): domain Bacteria; phylum Actinomycetota; class Actinomycetes; order Mycobacteriales; family Mycobacteriaceae; genus Hoyosella. The sequence continues at coordinate 192,034 of NZ_JAPEIQ010000021.1, read as the reverse complement.
ACAGTCACTTCGACGCCGTCGATGGTGAGTGTGACCATCTCGGCCGGTGTTGTCTGACTGGAGTTCGAACTGCTCGTCACAGTCATTGCGCCCCCTCCTGTGCTGGGTGGCCAGTTCCCCCGGGTGTGGATGCCATCAGCGTCGACTGATAGGGGTCGAAGGGGCAGCCGTCCGGGAGGTGCGCCAGGTACTCGTCGCGGAAGAACTTGATCGACGAGATGATGGGGCTGGCCGCTCCGTCACCTAGGGCACAGAACGACTTCCCCAAAATGTTGTCGGACACGTCGAGGAGCTTCTCGAGGTCGTCCTCCGTGCCCAGACCGTTTTCGAGACGCTCCAAGATCTGGACGAGCCAGTAAGTCCCCTCCCGGCACGGAGTGCACTTGCCGCACGACTCGTGTGCGTAGAACTCCGTCCAGCGCAGCACAGCCCGAACGACGCACGTCGTGTCATCAAAAATTTGCAGTGCCTTGGTGCCGAGCATCGAACCGTTCGCAGCACATCCCTCGTAGTCGAGGGGCACATCGAGATGCTCGGCGGTGAAGATAGGGGTAGACGACCCGCCCGGCGTCCAGAACTTCAGTTTGTGTCCCGCCCGAATACCGCCCGCGTAGTCGAGGAGTTCGCGCAACGTAATCCCGAGCGGCGCTTCGTACTGGCCGGGCCGGGTTACGTGGCCAGAGAGTGAGTACAGCGTGAAACCGGGGGATTTCTCACTGCCCATGGAGCGGAACCAGTCGATGCCGTTGAGGATGATCGAGGGCACGCTTGCGATCGATTCCACGTTGTTCACCACCGTCGGACAGGCGTACAGGCCTGCGACGGCCGGGAATGGGGGGCGCAAGCGCGGCTGTCCGCGGCGTCCCTCAAGTGAGTCGAGCAGTGCAGTTTCCTCCCCACAGATGTATGCGCCTGCACCCGCGTGCACGATCAGTTCGAGGTCGTAGCCGGAGCCGAAGACATCCCGGCCGAGATACCCGGCCGTATACGCTTCGGCGACTGCCTGCTGGACCCGGCGCAAAACTGGCACGACCTCGCCGCGGAGGTAGATGAATGCATGGCTGGCACGGATCGCGTACGCCGCGATGATGATGCCCTCGACGAGCACGTGCGGCGTGGCGAGCATCAGGGGGATGTCTTTGCAGGTGCCCGGCTCGGACTCGTCCGCGTTGACGACGAGATAATGCGGCTTGTCATCGCCCTGCGGGATGAAGCCCCACTTCATCCCGGTGGGGAACCCAGCACCACCGCGCCCGCGCAGCCCAGCGTCCTTGACTGTCTGTATCACGACATCTGGATGCATGCGCAACGCGTTGCGGGCCGCCTGGTAGCCGTCATGCTGCAGGTAGGTGTCAAGCGTCCAGGTGTCCGGAGCGTCCCAGTAGCGGCTGAGGTACGGCACAAGGGGCATGTCATGCCTCCTTTTCGCTGGTGGGCTCCGCTGCCGCCGTGGGTGCGGGTGGCGCGTGCATGCCGCGCTCCTGTGCGATGCGGAGGCCGGCCAGCGTTGCATCTCCGGGTTCAGTGGCGATCGCGCCAGGGCGTTCATCCGGGAATCCCGCGAGGATGCGCGCCGTCTCCCTAAATGTGCACAACGGTGCGCCACGGGTGGGAGTCACTTGTTTTCCGGCGCGCAAGTCGTCAACAATCCGGGTAGCGGATTCCGGGGTCTGATTGTCGAAGAACTCCCAGTTCACCATGACCACTGGCGCAAAATCGCACGCTGCGTTGCATTCGATGTGTTCGAGCGTGACTGTGCCGTCCGCTGTGGTTTCGCCATTTCCGATGCCGAGGTGCTTCTTCAGCTCAGCGAAGATCGCGTCACCGCCCATCACCGCGCACAACGTGTTGGTGCACACGCCGACGTGATAGTCGCCTGTGGGGGTACGCCGGTACATCGAATAGAACGTTGCGACAGCGGTGACTTCCGCACCGGTGAGCTGCAACTGGTCCGCGCAGAAGTCAACGCCAGCGGGGGTGATGCAGCCGTCTTCGGCTTGCACGAGGTGCAGCAGCGGGAGCAGTGCTGACCGGGCTTGGGGGTAGCGGGCGATGATGTGGTCCGCATCTTGCGTCAACCGTTCGCGCACCTCGTCTGGGTACGTGGTGCGCACACCTTCGCGGACGATGAGGCCCTTCTCGTCTGGTTTGGGGCCGAGCTGAAGGAAGACGGGCTCAGGTGTTGTCATCGGTCCACTCCCCCCATCACAGGGTCGATGCTTGCGACCGCGGCGATCACGTCAGCGACCATGCCGCCTTCACACATGGCGGCAACCGCCTGCAAGTTCGCGAACGACGGGTCACGGTAGTGCACGCGGTACGGCCGGGTGCCGCCGTCACTGACCATGTGGACGCCGAGTTCGCCGCGCGGTGATTCGACCGGGATGTAGACCTGCCCGGCCGGTACGCGGAATCCTTCGGTGACGAGCTTGAAATGATGGATCAGCGCTTCCATCGAGGTGCCCATGATCTTGCGGATGTGCTCGAGTGAGTTTCCAAGGCCGTCGGGACCGAGCGCGAGCTGCGCCGGCCACGCGATCTTCTTGTCCGCTACCATCACAGGACCCGGTTTCAGCCGATCCAGGCACTGCTCGACAATCTTGAGAGATTCCATCATTTCGCGGACACGAATGAGGTAGCGGCCGTAGCAGTCGCAGCCGGTATCGGTGATCACGTCGAACTCGTAATTTTCGTAACCGCAGTACGGCTGCGCTTTGCGAAGGTCGTGCGGCAGCCCGGTCGATCGCAAAACGGGTCCGGTGATGCCGAGGGCGATGCAGCCCGTGAGGTCGAGGTAACCAATACCTTTGGTGCGTGCCTTCCAGATGGGGTTTTCGTTGAGCAGCAACTCCAGGTCGCGCAGGCGCTTGGGCATCAATTTCAGCAACTCTTGCGCTTTCTTGATGCCCTCCTCCGGGAGGTCCTGAACGAGACCGCCCGGCCGGATGTATCCGTGGTTCATGCGGAGTCCGGTGATCGCTTCGAATACATCGAGAACCATCTCGCGCTCCCGGAATCCGAACAACATTGGGGTGCTGGCACCGAGTTCCAGTGCACCCGTCCCGAGCGCGACAAGGTGGGACGAGATGCGGTTGAGTTCCATCAGCATCACCCGTATGACAGTCGCCCGCTCAGGGATGTCATCGGTGATGTCCAGCAGTTTCTCGACCCCGAGGCAGTATGCCGTCTCGTTGAAGAACGGTGCGAGGTAGTCCATGCGGGTAACGAAAGTTACGCCCTGCGTCCAGTATCTGAACTCCAGGTTTTTCTCGATGCCGGTATGCAGGTAGCCGATCCCGCACCGGGCTTCGGTGACGGTTTCGCCTTCGATTTCGAGAATCAGCCGGAGCACGCCGTGCGTGGACGGATGCTGCGGACCCATGTTGACGACGATCCGCTCGTCTTCGGCTTCCTTCAGGGCCTCGGTGATGCTCTCCCAGTCCTGACCCGAAACCGTGTACACCGATTCTTTGTCAGTGGTGTGATCGCTCATCAGTTGTAGCCTCTCCGCTCGTCGGGCGGCGGTACGACAGCGCCTTTGTACTCGACAGGTACGCCCCCAAGTGGGTAGTCCTTGCGCTGGGGGTGGCCCTCCCAGTCATCAGGCATCTCGATGCGGGTCAGCGATGGATGGCCGTCGAAAATGATGCCGAAGAAGTCATAGGTTTCGCGCTCATGCCAGTCATTCGTCGGGTAGACGCTGTAGAGCGACGGGATATGAGGATCGCTGTCCGGTGCTGCCGCTTCGAGCCGAATGCGGCGGTTCCGGGTGATCGACATCAGCGGGTACACAGCATGCAATTCCCGGTCCACGTCCGCGGGATAGTGCACTCCGCTGACGCCGAGACACAGTTCAAAGCGCAGCAGCGGCTCGTCACGCAGCAAGGACGCTACCGTGACGAGGTGTTCCCGCTGGACGTGAAAAGTGAGTTCACCTCGAAAAACGACAACTCTTTCTATCGCGTCACTGAAACTGACGCCGGTCGCATCGAGTGCGGCCGCGAGCGCATCTGCGACGTCGTCGAAGTAGCCGCCGTAGGGCCGCGGGGTGCTGCCCGGCAAACGCACCTCCCGGACCAGCCCGCCGTAACCGGAGGTGTCACCCGTGCCGCGAATTCCGAACATGCCTTTGCGGACGTCGATGACCTCAGATTTTGGTTGTTGCTCTGGAAGGGTGCCTTCAGGGCCCGCGGTCGCTTCTTCAGGATGTTCCGGCTGGACGCTCTTATCGTTCGAGTCGGTCAACGAAGCAACCCCTTCAGTTCGATGGTGGGCCGGGCCGCGAGCGCTGCCTGCTCGGCCGCACGCACCGCTTCCTCCCGGTTCACGCCGAGGGGCATTTCCTGGATCTTGTCGTGGAGCTTGAGAATCGCGTAAAGCAGCATTTCCGGACGAGGCGGGCACCCTGGAAGGTAAATGTCGACAGGAACGACATGGTCAACGCCCTGTACCACGGCGTAATTGTTGAACATGCCGCCCGATGACGCGCAGACGCCCATGGAAAGAACCCACTTTGGCTCAACCATCTGGTCGTAGATTTGCCGCAGCACGGGGCCCATCTTCTGGCTGACCCGCCCGGCAACGATCATCAGGTCTGCCTGGCGTGGTGAAGCGCGGAACGCTTCCATGCCGAAACGTGAGATGTCGAAACGGCCCCCGCTTGTCGCCATCATTTCGATCGCGCAGCACGCGAGCCCGAACGTCGCGGGCCACAGGGAACCTTTGCGCATGTATCCCGCGAGTTGCTCGACCGTGGTGAGTAGAAACCCGCTTGGTACCTTCTCTTCGAGACCCATCAGTGACCCCCGTGCTAATCCCAGCTGAGTCCGCCGCGCCGCCACTCGTATGCGTACGCAACCGAAACGTTGAATATGAAAAGCGCCATGGCGGCGAGCCCGAAGAGGCCAAGCGCATCGAAGTGGATGGCCCACGGATACAGGAACACGATCTCGATGCCGAAAATGATGAAGAGCATCGCGGTGAGGTAATACTTCACTGGGAAGCGCCCGCCTCCCGACGGCTGCGGGGTGGGTTCGATTCCGCATTCGTACGCGTCGAGTTTCGCGCGGTTGTAGCGCTGGGGTCCAACCGCTGACGCGATGAACACGGAGAACACCGCGAACACGACCGCGATCACCCCAAGAACAAGGATCGGCACGTAGACGTTCATGCGTCTGAGCTCCCCCTCCTCGCTGTCCTCATCAGCCGCCTGTAGGCAGTCTCGTCGTGCAGCCGCTCCGGTGACAGGTGACCGCGTGTGGTGGGCTGGCGATCACTCCATCCCTTGAAGCCGAACGTGTTTCGGCGGACTCGTGTGAGCTGGCTCTCAGCCTACCGGGAGTGTGACGTGGTTCGCGTGATCTTTAGCGAGCCAAGTTATCTTCCCTCCGGCAATCCATCTACACGGGTCAAGTAAAACTAGACAAACGGGACGGTTCTGGTTGTCTTCCGCAGTTAGATTTGAGAAGGACGTGGGCGGGTACAGGCACGAAATGACGACTACGGAGCTCACTGTCCTCGATCCCCGCACCGGTGACGTGGTGACACAGGTGGCCACTGCCGACGCGAATGCGTGTGATGCGGCGGTTGATCGCGCGCATTCCGCATTCGCCCACTGGTCGCGTACCCCTGCTGCTGAGCGTGCTGAATCCATCCGGCAGGCCGCGGCGGCGGTAGAAGCCGTCGCTGGCGAACTAGCTGAAGTCAACGCGTGTGAGACCGGCAAGTCTCGGGAGGATTCGCTGGGGGGGCGTTCACGCCGGCATTGGCACGCTCAGGCAATACGCTGAACTCGGGCCGCTGCACCGCGGACGCAGTCTGCAGGGCGGCTGGTCCGCGATCGACGTGATGGTGCCCCAGCCGCGGGGCGTCGTTGCGGTGCTCACGCCCTGGAATGACCCCATTGCCGTGGCTGCTGGTCTCCTAGGTGCTGCATTGGTCACGGGAAATACCGTTGTCCACAAGCCGAGTGAGCGCTGCCCCCGAACCGGGCGCAGCTTTGCCCAGTTGCTCGCGGAGAACCTGCCCGCTGGCGCGCTCGAAATTCTGGATGGTGACGGCCTGACTGGTGCCCGGCTGGCAGCTGCGCCGCAGATTGATGTAGTGGCGCACGTGGGCAGCAGCGTTACCGGCCGCGCCATCGCAGCGGAGTGTGCGCGTCGAGGTGCGAAGGCGCTCCTAGAAAACGGGGGCAACGATGCGCTGATCGTTGATGGCGATGTAGATCCGGAGTGGGCTGCGGGACAGGCAGCTCTCGGTGCGTACGCGAATGCGGGCCAGATCTGCGTCTCGGTGGAGCGGATCTATGTGGTGGAGTCGGTGGCCAGTGAGTTCACTGATGCGCTGGCCCGTGAAGCGGGCGAGTGGGGCCTCAAGATTGGTCCGCTGGTGGACGAGCGACAGCGTGACCACGTGCACCATCACGTCATGGATGCAGTCGAGGGCGGTGCGAGAATTCTCGCCGGCGGTGAGCCCAAGCCCGGGCCCGGAACCTTCTATCCGCCGACGGTAGTCGCCGACTGCGCGCCACAGATGCTCCTGTTCCGGGAGGAGACGTTCGGTCCGGTCGCGCCTGTTCGCGCCGTGCCGGACTTTTCCACCGCCCTTATTGAGGCCGCGGACGACCGCTATGGGCTTGCTGCCTCGGTACTGACTGCGGACATGGCGCATGCGCAGGAGGCGTGGCACACGCTCCCCGTGGGCACAGTGAAAATCAACGCGGTGTTCGGCGGCGCGCCCGGTGGTGCATCCGAGCCGCGGAAAGCCAGCGGCAGCGGTTACGGATTCGGACCGGAATTACTCGACGAGATGACCGCGATGAAGGTGGTTCATTGGTCACCTCCGGGTCTGTGAGAGCGCGGCGGCGTTGGTGGTCAGCCGCCGCGCGGCTTCCACAGCTGCCGCGCGGCGGGACGCACGCAGCGCAGCCAGGTTTTCGCCTGCTCGTTTTTCCGCGAGCAGCACTGCACTGGCGAGCGTCCGCGGGACATCCGTGAGGATGAGAAGTAAGTCGGATGCGTGCCAAGAGGGGTCGATCACGCCTTCTGCCTGTCCGCGCCGGATTTCGGTGAGCTTGTTTTCCCACGCGTCTCGATAGTGACCGGGGCGGTGCAGGACATCTGGTGACTCAAGCTCGATCCACATTTGCAGTTGCAGGTTGCGCGGGTGGGTGAGGAAGCTGTCGAATAGCCGTCCGGCGTATCCGGGCAAGTCTGCAGCGCTGAGTGCGGCTTCGCCGACGGTTTCCGCGACCCAGCGTGCGGTGACAGCAGCGTAGAGATCATCTTTGCTTTCGAAGTAGGCGTAAAGCCGATCCTTGCTAGCTCGCGCTTGGGCAGCGATGCGATTGATTCGTGCACCCGCGAAGCCGTATTCGGCGAATTCACCGACCGCGGCGGCAAGTATCCGTTCTCGGGTCGCTTCTCCTGCTGCTCGCACACGGTCACTCTACTCTTGCCGAACCGTTTGGTTCGGCGTAGCGTTGCACCCGAATCCGAACCAAAAGGTTCGGGAAGGGAGTATGCGATGAATGTGGCCGCAGCCCGGGGCCGCTTTGACGAGTTGCTCCGCCTAAAGGGCGCCGTCGATCCGGCCGAGCTGGACACCATCTGGACTGCGCTGCCGAGAGTGCGCGCGGAGGAAATCCTGGGTGAATGGAAAGGCAGCGAGTTCGCGACCGGTCACCCACTGTGCGGGCAGCTCAACAAGATCCGCTGGTACGGAAAGTCGTTTCTCTCGCTGCTCGACGCCAAGCCACTCATCTGCCGCCGCGAGGACGGGACGCTCTACTCCAACACGACCACGATGAAGGGCGAGGCCAGCTTGTGGAATGTCGAATTCCGCGGCGAGGTGACCGCCACGATGGTTTATGACTCGATGCCCGTATTCGACCATTTCAAACGGATTGATGAGCACACGCTTTTCGGAATCATGAACGGGAAGAACGTGACTCCCGGCGGCCAGCACTTCTACTTCGCCCTCTCCCGCGTCGGATGAAGACGCTCGCGGCACTGTCGACGGCACCTGACGCGCCGTTCACCCTTACGCCGGTCGAACTCGATGAGATCCGGCCGGACGAATTGCTAGTCCGGATTGTTGCAGCCGGGATCTGTCATACGGATCTCACGTTCAAAGCGAAAGTTCCCGCGCCCGCGGTGTATGGACATGAGGGTGCGGGAATTGTTGAACGCACTGGCGCCAAGGTGTCCCACGTCCGTCCGGGAGATCGGGTTCTCTTGAGCTTCGGCTACTGCGGCTCTTGTCGGCACTGCCGCGCGGCAGTGCCGGGATACTGCTCGAAGATGCAGCAGATCAATGCATCTGGATTCCGGGCGGACGGCAGTCCAACGCTCACCCGCGACGGCTCACCGCTGTACGGCGCGTTCTTTGGCCAGTCCAGCTTCGCGCAGCACGTCATCACCTCACAGAACAACGTGGTTGTCGCAAAAAACGTGCCTGACCTGGCGATCGCAGCTCCCCTGGGGTGCGGCTTCCAGACCGGGGCTGGAGCGGTGCTCAACGTGTTGAAGCTTGCTCCGGACGATTCACTCGTGATCTTCGGTGCCGGGGCAGTGGGGTTGTCTGCACTGTTGGCAGCCAGGATGCGCGGTACTAAGACACTCATCGCGGTCGATCCCGTGCCGTCCCGACGGCAACTCGCGCGTGAGCTCGGGGCGACTGCGGTCTTCGAGCCGGGCCCCCACATCGTAAGCCGCGTCCATGAGGCAACTGCTGGTGGCGCCGGTTGTGCCCTCGACACCACGGGGAAAAGCAGTGTCGTAGCGGACGCCCTTTCCGCTCTTGATTCACGTGGAACGTTGGTGGTCGTCGGGCTTGGTGACACGCACGCATTGATCAACGTCAGCGAGGTCATGCTCGCAGGCAAAACGCTCCGAGGGTGCACGGAAGGTGATGCACTACCGCAGGAATTCGTTCCGCAACTGCTCCGCGAACATGGGCGGGGCCGGTTCCCCATCGACAAGCTAATCGTGAAGTATCCGTTCACTGCGATCAACGAAGCTGTTGCCGACATGCGCGCCGGGCGGGTCATCCAGCCGGTGCTCACCTGGACTTAAACGGACTGTTTTGCGTGTCCCGTTCCCGGATACCCTCGAACGTCGCTAGCCTGAATAGCAGGCAAAGCGGGCGAGAACAAGAGGTGACTCAGATGCGGATCTCGGACTTGCTTCGGAACAAAGGGTCGAACGTCGCGACGGCGGACCCGAAGACGACAGTGTCAGAGCTGATCGGTGCCCTCGCGCAACACAACGTCGGCGCCATGGTCGTCGTTGAGGAGGGGCGCGTCATCGGGATTGTCTCCGAGCGCGACATCGTCAGAAAGCTCCACAAGAACGGAGCGGCGGTGCTGAACGCACCAGTATCTGCGATCATGACGACCGACGTGGTCAGTTGCGTACCCAGCGACCACGTCAACAGCCTCGCGGAAATCATGACGGAGCGCCGCGTGCGGCACATGCCTGTTGTGCTTGAGGGTGAGCTGATCGGCATTGTCAGCATCGGTGACGTGGTGAAGAGCCGAATCAACGAACTCGAAGACGACCGTGAGCAGCTCGAAAGCTACATCTCCGGAGGTCGGTGACGCTCGCGCAGTAGTCGCGTCACCGTCTCGGTCAGTTCCACCGGATCGATCGGGTGCGGGACCGCCGCTTCGGCGCGTGACCATTTTGCGAGCCACTTGTCGTCCCGGCGTCCGGTAATGACAACTACTGGTGGGCAGGGATCAATCTCGTCTTTCAACTGCTTTGCGAGGCCCATTCCACCGTACGGAACCGCCTCGCCGTCAAGGATCATCAGGTCTATGCCGCCCGCATCGAGATTCTTGATGACGACGGGCGCCGTAGCGACGTCGAGGAACTCGAGTTGCGGAAGATCAGGGTGTGGACGCCGTCCGAGCGCCACCTTAACCTGTTCCCGCGTGTTGGCGTCATCGCTGTAAACGAGGACGCGCAGCGCAAGCGCAGATGCCGAGGGGTCTTGTGCAGCGGTGGCGCGGGTCACATCCCCGATGCTACAACGCGATTGACAAATTACCCCAGCCAGTCGAGCACAGCGGCGGCTGTCCAGGACTGCTGCATGCTGCCAAGCGGGGCCCCCGTGAACGGCTGGTAGTACTCGGCGAAGCTGCCGTCACTGGCTTGGCGCAATCCTTCGGCCCGCAGCAGGTATGCGCGCTCAGCCCATCCGCGGCGGCCGAAAGCCCACGAGAAAAGCCACGTCATTACTGGCCACACCGGTCCGCGCCAGTATTCCAGCGGACGGAAGTCACGCGAAACTGGAGACGTCGACGGAGGAACTGCATAACGCAGATCGGGATGACCGCAAAACTTCGGCCCCTCGAATGTCCGCAGAAGCGCGCGTTCCGTCTCGCGGTCAAGACCGCCGCAGATAAGTGGCGCGAACATCGCGAGGGTTTCGGTCTGAATCCACGAATCGTTGCGCAAGTCATAATCGCGCGCGGCTCCGCTACGGGCGTCGGCGGTTTGTGCCACGCCCTTGCGGAACCGCTCCGCCCAATGGTGCAACTCGCGCACATCAGAGTGGGGTTTTGAGTGGTCCTCACCGATGATGGCGAGGACCTCGCATGCCATGGCGAAAATCGCGCTGACGAACACATCTTCGACCGCGAAGCTCATTGATTGGGCGAGTTCGGCATCCTCGTATCGCGCCGCTTTCATTTCCTCCAGGAGCCACAGGTAGCGGTCGTATTCGCGGTTGCTGGGACGATGTGATGCATCGGCCACGTGCACAAGATCTTCCCGGGTGTAGGCAGGTACCACCCCAGCCACTACTCGCGCGTACGTGGAATCCCAGCGCGGCGAGTTATCCATTCCGGATTCCCAGCCGTGGAAGAGCGTGATGCGGCCGTTCCCGCCGGTATCGCGGGCGTTGGCAAGCCAGCGGTGCCACCGCATCAGATCAGGCCAGCGGCGGTCGAGGAACTCTTCGGCGATCGCGCGAGTGGTGCGTCCGTGCCGGCGTGAGTGGTCGAGAATCTTCTGCACCGCGATGGCGTGGACAGGCGGCTGGGTGATTCCGGACGTCTGCATACCCAGTGGTGCATGTGCTGCTAAGTCGCGGCACGCCCACCGCGCCGGGCCCGGGAAATAGCCATCGACCCCATTGGCGAAGACGATGTGCGGGATCATCCCGTTGCGCCACTGCGCGGAGAGCAGCGTGTCGAGTTCTACCACCGCGCGCTCCACGCTGAGCGGTGCGAGGCCAATCGCGACGAACGCGGCGTCCCAGCTCCACATGTGCGGGTAGAGGCGCGGGGCGGCGCTGGTCATTGTGCCCAGGTCGTTGCCGCGCAGCAGATAGGCGGCTCGCGCCGCGAGCTGCGTAGGAGTGAATCCGCGGTCCGGCATTAACCTATTCTGCGGTGTGCTGGCTGCTAGCGCGAATTCAACGAGCCCATTCGAGCAGTTTCTCTCGCGGCCACGTGTTGATGACCTGTTCTGACGTGACGCCTCGCTCGGCGGCACGCTCACATCCGTAACCCAGCCAGTCGAGCTGCCCGGGCGCGTGGGCGTCGGTGTCTATGCTGAACAAGCACCCGATGTCCAGGGCAAGATCAATAAGCCGTCTCGGCGGGTCCCGGCGCTCAGGCCGCGAGTTGATCTCTACTGCCGTCCCATATTCCCGGCACGCCGTGAACACCTTCTCCGCGTCAAACTTCGATTCCGGGCGGGTGCCACGGCCCCCTTCAACGAGGCGGCCAGTGCAGTGACCCAGCACATCGACGTTCGGATTCTGGACCGCACGCACCATGCGTCGTGTCATCGCGCCGCGCTCGGCTCGTAAGTTTGAATGCACGCTCGCAACCACGATATCGAGTTCGGCGAGCAAGTCCTCATCCTGGTCGAGTGCGCCGTCATCAAGGATGTCGACCTCAATGCCGGTGAGAATCCGGAACGGCGCCAGAGTTTCGTTGAGTTCGCGAACTATCGTCAGCTGGGTGCGCAGCCGTTCCGCGGAGAGGCCGTTTGCGATGGTGAGGCGCGGGGAGTGGTCTGTCAATGCGCAGTACTCGTGCCCGAGCAACTTTGCGCGACGCATCATTTCCTCGATCGGGCTGCCGCCGTCAGACCAGTTGGAATGGGTATGCAGGTCGCCTTTCAGGGCAGCACGCAGCTCGTGACCACCCAGCCCGATAGGTTCTGCGGCGTCGCGAAGGTCGCGCAGATAGGCGGGAATGCCGTCGAATGATTCTTTGACTACTTGTGCGGTTTTCGGCCCGACACCAGAAAGCCCGGTCCACGAATCGGCGCGGCGCCGCTTCTCGCGCTCTGCTTCTGGCAGGGCAGCGACCACGTCCGCGGCGCGCCGAAAAGCCCGGACTCGATGGGTTTCAGCGCGTGACCGTTCGAGCCAGAACGCGACCTCACGCAGCGCGTCGACAGGGTCCATGCCCCCATGGTTCCAGCTTTGGCCGGTGCATTGAGGTGAAGTTCTAAATGTCCAGCACGAGGCGGGCAGTTTGTGCGCGTGACACACAAATAAGCATCGAGTCGCTGCGCTCGTCGTCGGTGAGGCGTGTGTCCAGGTGCTCTGGAGTGCCGCTTAACACGCGGACCTTGCAGGAACCGCAAAATCCCTGCTGACATGAGTACGCGACATCAGGCTGGCGCTGCCGGATCACTGCGAGTGCGGAAGCGTCGGCTGGTACGGCCAGCACCTCGCCCGTACTCGCGAGCTGCACCTCGAATGGGCGGCCGTTACGAACCGCCGGGGCGCTGAAACGTTCCGCGTGGAACGACACTGTGGAGTCCACGGTTGCGGCCCGCAGCATGTCGATCATGGGCGGGGGCCCGCACACATAGACGGCGTCGGCCTCAGGAGCCACAGCGAGAAGACCGGCTGCTGATGGGGTGCCGTGCTCCTCGTCGAGCCGAATCATCACCCGGGCCTGGTCCCACGACTCGATTTCGCCGAGGAACGGGATCGTTTGCAACGTCCGTCCGCAGTACACGAACTGCCAGTCGATGCCGAGCCGCTGTGCTGCCCGCACCATCGGCAGAATCGGGGTGATCCCGATACCGCCAGCGACGAAGAGCATTCGATCACGCGGGACGAACGGAAACCCGTTTTTCGGGCCGCGAAGCTCCACGGTGGCCCCGAGCGGCAGCGCATGCATCTCGAGTGAACCGCCACCACCGTCCGGGATCTTCCGGACAGCAATACGGTAGTTGTGGTTATCTTGCGGGTCGCCGCATAGCGAGTACTGACGCCGGCGCCCGGACGGCAGATGCACGTCGAGGTGGCATCCAGGCTGCCACAAGGGGAGGGGGCTGCCGTCGGGGGCAGCGAACGTCAATTGGACGACGTCTTCGTCGTGCGCGACCACGGTACGGCCGATGAGCTGAAGGTGGAGCACATGGTCAAGTGGTGCAGCTTTCCGCTTCGCGCGGTAATCGGATGCCGTGACGCGGCGCAGCCACAGCGTTTCGGCCGCAAATCCGAACGCGGAGAGGACACGGTCAGTTCGCGCTCTCGACAGGGCACGCGGCACCGCGCCCGGCGGGCGGTGCAGCAGTTTCATTGTTCCGCCGCTTTCGCTGCGGGGGACGACGCGAGATAGGCAACAGCCTGTGCGGTATCGCCCACGTTTCCGGGGCTGTATTTCGGTGCGAAGTACTGGGCCATGCGCGTGATCAGGTGTGGCATCGAGGGCAGCACACCGCGCTTGGTTGCCTTGACGAAGTTGCGCCAGAAAATTCTTTTCTCGTTCTCGGGCATAGCCACCAGCTCGGGGTCAGCATTCATGAGAAATCGCGTACCCCGCCAGAAGAGGAAGATCAGGACCGGGCCGGCGATGAGCTGGGCGCGTGCGCGTCGGAAGTAGCTGCTGTCGAAGTAGTGCAGGGTTTCGTGCGCCACCATGCGGTGCTCGACCTCTTCGGCGCCGTGCCATCGCAACAGGTCGAGAATCGTGGGGTGGACACCCGCCCGGTCGAGACCGTCGGCGTTAAGAACCCAATCGCCAAGGAACGCGAAAACATGTTCGAGCGCCGCGATGATGGCGAGTTTCTCGACCAGGTAGTTTCGCTGCCGCAGCCCGCTGACCGGGCGCTCCCCGAGTACGCTCTCGAAAATCCAGTGCGCCTGGTCGAGGAACGGCGCGGTATCGATACCCTTGCGGCGGAGGAGGTGGCGGATCCCGGAGTGCGCGTGTGCGTGCATCGCTTCTTGGCCCATGAAGCCGATGACGTCTTCTCGAAGCTTCTCGTCCTGAATCAGCGGCAGAGCCTCTTTGAAGGTTTCGACGAACCACTCTTCACCTGCGGGAAGGAGAAGATTGAGGACGTTCAGCACGTGTGTCGCGAATGCGTCGTGCGGAACGTAGTGCAGGGGCAGATCGCTCAAGTCGAAGCTGACCTTGCGGGCGTGCAGCGCGACATTGTCGCTGACAGGGACGTCACTGGTAAGCAACTTCATCGTTGCATCGGGTGTAGCCATGACGACGCGTACTCCTCGTTGAGTCGGGCCTATGCTCGACAGAATATTACAACGGTCATTGTCACAATGCACGCCGGGTAATCATTTTGCCGGGCTCGCGCTGCTGGGATCACACAGAAGCACCAAACGACTAGACTCGGAGCGAACCGTTCACGCCAGGCGCCGTGGTGGAATGCGGAACCCTAACGTCGAACAGCGAAGTGAGGTCAGCGAGTGGAGCGGTTCGAGGAGCTTCAAGCGATGTACAGCAGCTTGACCCAGGCGCTGCTCAAACAGGCAGACACAGCGGCCGACGTAGCCGAGCATGTCATTGCCAACGCGAAGCTGCTTATTGACGGCGCAGATTTCGTCAGCGTCACATTGCGTGACAGCGAAGGTAAGTACTACACCCCGGTCGCAACCAGTGATGTCTGTGCCGAACTCGATCACGTTCAGTACTCCACTGGCGAAGGACCGTGCGTCGAATGCGCCCGCGAAAACGGCCCTGGATACATCCACAGCTCGGAAATAGGCGCAGACGCGCGCTGGCCGCGTTTCGGGCCACCCGCTGCGCGGCTTGGTATCGCTGCACTGCTCTCTGTAACGCTTGAGCCGGGCCCCCGCAGCGTGCACCCGCCCGGCGCACTGAACGTCTATTCCACCCGGAGGGCTGGAATTTCCGAAGAGGACATGACCACTGCTCTGGTGCTGTCCTCGTACGCCTCACTTGCGCTCGCACACACTGACGCTGTCACCTACCGTCAGCTCCGGGAACACCATCTCAAGCAAGCAATCGAAAGCCGTGACGTGATCGGGCAAGCGAAAGGCATCCTCATGAGTCGGCAAGGCTGCAGCGCCGATGCAGCGTTCAATGTGCTGAAAGAGACCTCCCAGCACATGAACGTCAAGCTGATCGAGATCGCGCAGACAATCGTCAACCGCCACGGCGAACTCGGACAAGATTGAGTTGAGCTCCGCTGGCTCCTGCTTAACCAGCGGAGCCTGCACGATAGCCATCGGCCCCGCGCGTAATTTCGCATACCCGCTCCGGCGGGGCCTGAAACCAGATCACAGTTCTTTTAGATCTCGATCCATCGCCTGCGCGCCCGTCTGCGTATCGCGCGCTTCAGGGCTCGCGCCCCCTGTCGCCACACTCCAATCCGGGCCACCACAGCACTTTCGCTGGTGGAGTGGCTCCCAGCGCGCAGTTGGTACTGCTGCGCAAGCTCCTCCAGGGCCTGCAAATAAGCCTCTGGATCCCCGCCCAGGTCGGGGTGGTGCTTCCGGGCGACCGCTCGTCGCGCTGCCTTGTACTGTGCATCACTGCGCTGAGCGGATCGCGCCAACTGGAACTCCTCACACCTGTAGCTCAACTGTTAGTCGCAGCGGCGGTACGTGATTGCGCGCTCCAGCCAGTATGAGCTACGGCACGTGTGGCCGCGCCGGTGAATCTCCACAACACAATCGCACACACGACACCGCTGAGGACCTTGGCCGCGGCGATAGCGAGCGCTGCAGTTGTCACGTCAGCCTCGGCCATCAGGTCATTCGGGATCAGCATCACTATGAGCAGGTAGCTGCCCCAGGCGGTTAGCGCACCGGACGCGAGGAACGCACCGAAGATGGGCATCCAGCGACGCACGCTGCGCGGCTTCCCGGTGGCGATCATCAAGACTGAGCACACACCGATCCCGTAAATCGTGATCTCCCCGGCGGGTAGGGCAGCAGCCGCAGCAGTTGCGTTAAGCAGGTCCGTGCTCGCGGCGACGATGAGGGCGGCTAACAGAAGCAACGCCGCCGCGGCTGCGAAGTGCGGACGGCCGACAGTGCTGAGCTGCGCCTGCCACCGCTGTGCATCGGACCAGCGGCTCCGCGCGTACATGATGAACCCGGAGATCAGGCACACCCCGAGCACCGCAAAACCTCCGTAGACCATCGTGAACACCCACGCCTCGATTGGGCCCGGGCCGGGGTCGGACAGCGGTGACCCGGCGAGGGTCATTAGTGCCAGCTGGATCGGGAGTGTGAGCAGAATCTGTCCAAGAAGGCCGGTCGCAACCCACATCGGTGCCACGATCACGAGCGCAGGCACGCGCCGCCCCCACGGCATGACAAACGCCAGGGCCAGCACGATCGCCGCAGCTTCCATAGCTGCGGTGGCCGCGTTGAAACCGGCCATCACCGGGCTGGTGCCGAAGTCAGGGTCGGTCAGACCGGTTCTTCCTCCGAAGATCCAGTGGCCTTTCAGCGCAAGATAAGGGACAGTTGCCGCGAGAGCTGTGAGGGACAGCGCCCAGCGTAGACGGGACGGATTCGTGTAGTCAGACATGTCATCAACGTTGGTCGCGTCACGCCCGCCAGGGATCCCTCGCTCGTATTGTTCACCTCCCTCGCACGGGGGATTTCGGCGGCTGCGCCACCCTGACAAGATGAGCTGTATGCGCGGCCGCACCGTCACCAGCACCATCCACGTGTTCCTGGGTGCTGCGCTGGCCTTGCCCTTTATTGCGCTGGGGTGGGCCTTCGCTTCGTCGATGCGGATGGCCGACAGCACCAACGCCGTGCTTCTCATTCTGCTGGCGGTCGTCACCGCTGGTCTGGCGGTCGCGGTGCTGACAGCACCACCCGTGCGTCAGCTCGAAGTGGCAGCCGCACGGCTCTTGCTCGGGGCGGAGGTGCCGGACGTTCGCCATCCTCGTTCGTGGGATTCGAGGCTGCGGGGACTCGGCTGGTTTGTGCTGAACACGGTGGCCGGCAGTATGGCGGCGCTTGTGCTGATCACCGGTGTGCCGATGGCGGCGGGTCTCTTCGCGTTCCCGTTCCTTGACGGCGCCCGCCTGCGTTACGGCACCGCACAAGATGCGGTCATCGAGGCGGGCGGCGGCTGGTCCGCAGCGTGGGCAGTGCCAGTCGGGGTGTTTGTCGGGGCGGCGACAATCGCGTTCTTGGTGGGAACTGGGGCAGTATTGCGGCGCGCCGCGCCGGCCTTCTTGGGGCCGACACCTGCTGATCGGCTGGCGCTTGCGCAGTCACGGGAGCTTGAGCTCGCGGCACGGAATGAGTTAGCGCGCGAGCTCCATGATTCTGTCGGCCACGCGCTGACTGCCATGTTGATGCAAGCCACGGCGGCCGGGCGAATCGCCGATACGCGGGGTGGAGCGGACGCGGCGGTGCGCGACTCCCTGGCCGCGATCGAGTACACAGGGCGCGCAGCGCTCGGCGAGCTCGATCGCATGCTCGGTCTGCTCCGTGACGCACCCGCGGACGCAGGGCAGACACGTACCCTTGCCGATGTGCACAGTCTGGCTGGCAACGCGCCTGTCCCCGTCGAAGTGACTGAAGAAGGAGACGCCAGATCCCTGCCGCCGCGCGTCTCGGCCGAGGCGTATCGGATTGTGCAGGAGGGCGTGACAAACGCTGCCCGTTACGGCGCGGGTACAGTCCGGGTTAGGCTCGTGGCGACGCCGGAAGAGCTCACCGTCACCGTGCGAAACACAATTCGTGCACGCGATCCGGTGGCGCGTGACGGGCACGGGCTCAACGGTATTCGAGAGCGGCTCCTGCTTTTGGGTGGCGAGCTGGACGCTGGCGAACACTCCGGCGAATGGGTGCTGCGCGCACTGCTGCCTGTGGCACGGAGGCCAGCATGATCAGAGTTGCGATCGTCGACGATGACCCATTGGTGCGTACCGCACTTGCGGCAATCATCGGCACCGAGCCAGGGCTTCACGTGGCCGGCGAGGCGGGTGACGGCGTCGACGTGCCAGCCCTCGTCCGGGATACGTCACCAGATGTTGTGCTGATGGACGTCCGGATGCCCAACATCGACGGGATCGAAGCGACACGGCGAATCTCGGGCCGCGGGCAAACTGGCACGCCTAGGGTCCTTGTGCTTACGACGTTCGAGAACGACTCGTACGTCTATGAGGCGCTGCATGCCGGTGCAGCTGGGTTCCTGCTGAAACGGGCCGAGCCGGAGCTCCTGCTCACTGCGATCCGGATGCTCGCGACGACCGATGCGCTTCTCTTCCCCGAAGCATTGCGGCGACTCGTTCGCCAGCAGTCACCACCCCGCGGATCTACGTCGCAGCACGCAAAACTGACGGCTCGCGAAACGGAAGTGCTCAAGGCGCTCGCTCGCGGCCTGACCAACGCGGAAATCGGCGCGGAACTCTTTCTCTCGACTGAGACCGTGAAGACGCATGTGGGATCGATACTCGCGAAACTCGGCGCGCGTGATCGCACACAGGCGGTGATCTATGCGTATGAGTCAGGACTCATTGCAGTGGGCGCGCCCGGACAGTGACGGCTGCTGCGGTTATGGATCGATTAGGACGTCATCCTGACCGGGGTGCCCGCGTGGTATGCGAGGTGCGCTGGCACCCTGGCTGAGGTAGACATGCGCGCCAGCTGTGCGATCGGGTGGTTTCGCACCGGAATCAAACCATGGTGCGCATAGAAGCTGTGAGCCGGCTCGCTGATCAGCGACTGGCCCCGAGCGCGAGTTTTGTGATGAGGTACACGGGATACGGTCCCGCGGTTAGCCAGCCGACAAGCAGGAGTCTGTATCAGCTCTCTCCACATCTGCGCAAATAAGCGCAGATTTCCCGCTGCCATGGCGCATTTCTGTGCGCACTTGTGGCGCCTCTCGTTTACCACTTGCGGTTGACGCAACGTCAATGCGTACGGTTCTCGCATGGACTGGCCAATCCAAGAGGTAGCCCGGCTTGCGGGAGTAACGACGCGAACGCTGCGTCACTATGACCACATTGGGCTTCTCGCACCAACCCGCACGGGGGCGGGCGGGCTGCGTTACTACGACGCGGACTCGCTCACCCGGCTCCAGCGCATCCTTATGCTTCGCGATCTTGGGCTCACGCTGCCGACTATCGGCGATGTGCTCGACGGGGAGAAGGACGACGTCACAGCTTTGCGTGGCCACCTCGTCTGGCTTGAGTCGGAAAAGGAACGTCTTGGCCGGCAGATCCGTGCGGTGCAGCACACCATTGAAACGAAGGAACGAGGGGAAACACCGATGGCCGAGCACATGCTGGACGGATTCGATCACACGCAATACAAGGAGGAAGTGGAGCAGCGGTGGGGCAAACAAGCCTATGCCGACGGTGACCGCTGGTGGCGCGGGCTTAGCTCCGATGACAAGGCCGCTTTCATGACCGAGGTGAAGTCGCTCAACGACGAGTGGCAGCGCGCCTATGCGGCCGGGTACAGCCCGGACGGCGACGAGGCGCAACGAGTCGCCGAACGTCATTACAAGTGGCTCACGGCTGCATACCAGGGCAAAGCGCCCGTCAAAGAACATCTGACGGGACTTGCGCAGATGTATGTTGACGATCCGCGCTTCGCCGCGAACTATGAGGCATCCGCGGGTGACGGTGGTGCGGTCTTCGTCCGCGATGCGCTTGTGACCTGGGCTGAGCGGAATCTCTGACGGCTAACCGGTGCAGTGATCGTGCCCTAGCGTGACGGTTGCTGTGCGGTGCAACCGGTGGCAGCCGTCATCGGCGATGATCGCATGGTCAACGTGTGCCACCGCGGACGAGTCCGTGAGATCAAGTGTCATCACCCCATTGCGGAACCACGGACCGTGCGGGATGGTCCAATCGAGACCCGTGTCGTCGACCTTCGCGCGGTGCGCGAGCCACCTGAATGCTGATGCGACGGTTCGTGCGCCTAGCAATTTCTTCGCTTGGCGCACGGCCTTCGGCAGGGGATTCCGAAACGGCGACATCGTCAGCTGGGTAATCGCCATGCGCGAGTGCGCCAGTTCGTCGAGGGTCCCGGAGGCGATGTAGGAACTGTGGACATCTCCCGAGAGCCAGGTGACCGTGTGGGGCGGCTTCGGTTTGGCGGCGACGTCGCGGATGAGCGTCACCATGTCGAGAAACGACGCACGGAACGCACCCCAGTGCTCTAGGTCGAGGGCGCGACGTATTCGCTCACCGGCATGTGCCCATCGTCGTCCCCAGCTGCCCGCGCATACCGCCTCATTCCAGCCTTCGAGCTGGTGGATACCGGGAAGCATGAGTACCGGAAGGGACGTGCCGATCAGAATGTGCGGAGCGTCTGATTCAAGTACCTGCTCACGCACCCACCGCCACTCGTGATTATCGAGAAGCCGACGGCCGGTTTCAGCGAGAACTCTTGAACACCTGGTATCGACCATCACGAGGCGTGCTCGACCGAAATCTCGCACAAAACTCCATCGTGCCTGCTCTGGCTGCTGGTCGGCGTCCAGCGCAAACTCTCTCAGATAATCCTCCCGCCCTGTGTCGTCATGAGCATTGCGCAACACGTCGAAGACCGCGTCCTCAGCAAGCTGCGCTGGCGATAAGTTGCCGAGGTGCTGGTAGACGAAGTACGAGGAGAGCGCGCCTTCGACGATGCGCTTCCAGTTGGGGTTGCCAGCCGCCTCGCGGCGCCACGCGAGCGAGGTGTTCCAATCATCACGCAGGTCGTGGTCATCGAGGATCATGCAGGTGGGGACGGTTGAGAGCAGCCACCGCACATCCGGCTGTGCCCACGCTGCTTCGTAGAGGACAGCGTATTGACCGAAATCCACCGCGTGCAGCTGCCCGTCGTCTTCGCGTGAGAGATGCGCGGCCAGCGACTCTGGGCCGTTGTCGGCGTACACCTGGTCACCGAGGAGGCAGAGGACGTCCGGCCACTCTGAACGATCGATGCTCGTCATGAAACGCGAGAGAGCGACGAGTGAGTCCGCGCCCAGTTCTCTAGATACCCCAGGAGAAAGGTCGCCAGCACGGTAGCAGGAGCCGAATGCGATTCGCGTGCGGCGAGTCGGGAGCTCTTTGCTGGGCTGCGTCCGAATCACGTTACGCGGCCACACCGCATGGCCTGCTTCCGTCCCTGGCGGCCATGCCTGCTCGGCATTCAACTCGACCGTGTAGGGGAGTTCACTGTCTGAGGCGAGTCCGGTGAGCACGAGCAGCGCGAAGTGTCTGCCGTGGACAGCCCAGGTGGACTCTTCCGCGACTATCGCGTCACACCGAACTGTCACCCGACACGCTCGATCCGTCTGGACCCATACTGTCGCTGAATGCGAGTCAACGTATCGGAGCAGCGGACCGAGCGTGAGCTCAGGTTTACCGGGGGGAACAGGAGGCACGCTGTCATTCTGTCGGTCATTACGCGCGGTTGCCTGAGTTTTCGTCAGGAAGCGCCGTTCACCCGCGTGCTGCTTTGACCTGCAGAATCACGAAACCGGTTACTACAAGGGCCTGAACGACCACCCAGACCCGCCCCACGGTTGTCAGCGAGAGCGCACCCGTTGCAGCCACCACGAGGGAAGCGGCAACCCACGCGGCGTTGACCTCCGCGATCACGATTGCCATCCGGCGGTTCACCGGGCTGCGTGTGCCCGCCCAGCCCACGAGTATCGCGTAACCGGTGAGGAACAGGCCGATAGCAACCAGGGTCGGTGCGGCGGGGCCGATCAGTTCGTCGAGAACGGTGGCACCGGCGACGTAGGCGAGACCGTTGAGGCCGGTGACCACCGCGTCGAGCTGCAGCGTCGCGCGCATTGAGAGTGGTGCGGTACTTCTAGTCTGAGTTTTCATGCTCGGAGCATCCACCCTTGCGGGTAGGGGCGTCGATTACCTGGCAGGTAATCAGGTCACTGAGCGGTCGATCATCGTCCCATCTCGTAGGTTCCTGCGATGCGCCGCGCAGCCGAGACCACGTTGTCGAAGCGCACCGGGGCCGCCACCGGCTCTCGCACCAGATCGAGCGCGCGCCGTTTCTGCGCCCGAGTCGCCGTGGTCTTGCAGTGCAGCTTGATTGCATGGCCGGAGAAGTCAGTGACGAGTACTTCGAAGAGGTGATCGAGCAGGTCCTCGCTGGTGTTCTCGATGTTTGCCTGCTCCAGGATCAGCTGAGCGTACGGGACGAGGGTGAATAGTTCACCAAGGCTGAACAGAAAGTCGACGTCTTTCTGCTGCTGCGGAGTTGGGCTGGCCGCCACCAGCAGTGTCTGCAGCGCCTCGGCCTGCGAGAGGAACACCTGGACATTCGGGATGTGCCGGAACTTCGCGAAGACGGGCCGCCAGTCGGCGAACTGGACTTTGCTCAGGCCAGCGCTCGCGCCCTGCTCAAAAAGGAAATCGTCGTTGCTGGCGTCCCGTCGTGTCGGGACGTCTGGAAGATCGGCTGTCGATAGGACGGCACGAACCTTCGGTAGCGTCGCGAGCGCTGCGCTGGTGCCGCGCAAGCTCGTCGAAAGCGTCCTCACTACGCCGCGTGGTGCGCTGCCAGCAGGAAGCACGCGCAGCGCGACGAGCCCGGCATCGGCGGGCCGGAACATGAAGTTCTGCATGAACTTCAGTGAGAGTGCCATGTTGACGTGGACGGTGCCTTCGAGGCGGGGCAGGCCACTCACGCCCAACAGCGCCATCGTGAAGTACATGTCGTTCTCGAACGCCCGCGCCGCAATGGTGTCGGCCAGCAGCGTGACGATCTTTTCACCTTCGCGCGTGACGTTCATCTTCTCGATCGCGTTGAACAGCAGGTAACGTCGGTCACTCGGGGTCGCGGAGCGCATGTAGTCGATTGCGCGCTCGCTGTAGAGTTTCATGCCGACCAGGCGCGCGTAGGCTTCTGCCGTCATCCGGCGGATCTGGGGGAATTCTGTGACGCGCTGGCCGAAGAGGACGCGGTTCTCCGCGTGGGTCATCGCTTCGAACATCGCGTGCTCGCACGTGCCGATTGCGCCGAACCCGAGGTTGAACTTTCCGATGTTGACGGTGTTGATCGCGGCGTGGAATGCGCTTTTTCCGGCGTGCAGGATATCGTCCGCAGCGACGGGGTACTGCTCCAAATCAAAAGCCGCAACGTACATTTGGGCGTCGACCACGTTCTTGCGCAGCTTGTAGTTCTCATGCTGACTGTCTGCGGCGAAAAACACGTACCCTTCGAAATCTTCTTCGGGGCGGTGGCGCTCGATGTCGGAACTGTCGATGATCGGCTTGTCGGAGCGCCGCCCGAATACCGATACCATGGCGGCCTGGTTCCCGTTGCCGATGTAATACTTGCCGCCACTCGCGGTGTAGCTTCCCGGCGCGTTTTGCTGCGGCTGAAGGACCATGTCGGTCGAATAGACGTCCGCACCGTGATCCTGCTCTGATAGGCCGAAAGCGAAGATCTCCCCGGCTTCGAGAAGTTCCGCGGCTCTCCTGCGTGCTGTGGTGTTCTTGGACTGCCAGATCGGCCCGAGCCCGAGAATTGTGACCTGCCAGACGTACCAGTACTGCATACCGTAAAAGCCCAGGATTTGGGAGTACATCGCGTTGCGGGCGGTGTCCCAGCGCTTATCGGGGTCACCGTTGGCGTCACTCGACGTTGTCAGGAAGAGGGCGAAGATCCGCTCCTTCTTGACGAAGTCGAGGAAGTCGGCGTACCAGACACGCTCGCGATCCTGCTGCTTGAGCCACTGTTTGCCGCGGGATTCGAAGAACTCGATTGTTGCGCGGAACAGCTCCTGTGTCTTTGCGTCGAACTGGGTGAAGTTCGTGGATTTCGGGTTAAACAGGGTCTCTGAGGAGGAGGCCATGTGTGTCCTTTCGGGTGTGCAGTGCACGTCGCGCCGGAACATTACTACACTAGTGAATATTTTTGCTACATTGAGGAAGGAATATCTACAAGGCTGTAGATATCGGCCCGATGCAAAGGAGCATTCGTATGACCGCTCTGCGTGTGACCGACTACGGGTTTTTCGGTCCGGAGTCACCGACCTGGAAGGTGTGGACGCACCCCACCGCGCTGATCGGATTCCAGCGCTCCGTGTCGCTCGAACACTTTGATCCGTTCCTCGCCGCCGCGGTCGCTGACATGTCCGGCATCTACAGCGATCCGCGCGGTCGCCTCGACCGAACCTTGGCGTACTTCTTGACGGTAGCTACTGCGGACAGCAGGACGGCAATCCGCGTTTCCGAACACTTGATGAAGGTTCACGCGCGAGCCACCGGCACAGAACCGATAACTGGCCGGCGCTACAGCGCGAACAACCCCGAATCGCAGCTGTGGATCCACGTCACCGGCTGGCACTCCGTGCTCAAGTGCTACGAGATGTACGGCCCAGGCAAGCTCACTGCAGAGGAGGAGCGGCGATACTGGGCCGAATGCGCGGTCGCCGCGAGCCTGCAAACATGTGATGCCGCTGATGTTCCCGCGTCGAGGGAGCAGGTGCACGAGTATTTTGAACGCGTTCGGCCGTCTTTGTGTGTGTCCGAGCGTGCTTACGAGGGAATGCACTACCTGCTGCGGACGCCCAAGAGCAGAGGTTTGACGTTGTGGGCAGGCAGCAGAATCCTCGCTCCCGCCACCGTAGCCACGCTCCCGCGGTGGATGCGGACGGTCGGCGGCTTCGACCAGCCTTCAGCCATTGACAGAGCCGTCGTTCCAATGACGAAATTACTGGTTCGGATCGGCGGGATTCCTGCCGTGGCTGACCGCGTGCTGGCGGAGTACGCACCGATGACGGGCGAGGTTCTCCGTCAGCATCGCACGACCGCTGCGCCGGTGCGTGAAGAAACTGTGACGCCCAGCGAGGCCAAAGCGCGGTACTCAGCAACGGGTACACGCCGCGAGCGCTCGGGTGCTGCGGTATAGGCGGAAAACCGAATGCCACAGAAGGTGCCGTACCCTGTCGATGTGCCACGTGCCTCTCGGAGCAAGACGCGCGCTGCTCACCTCGGACCAGAGCGCCGCCGCCCGCAGATCCTCAATGCCGCACTCGAGATAGCGGTGGCGGACGGCGTGGGCGCAGTCACCATCGGTGCGGTCGCGCAGCGCCTGGAGGTGACGCGCCCAGTCGTTTACTCCTGCTTCAACGACCGTGTTGAGCTGATCGATGAGCTGCTCACGCGGGAATCGGAGGCGCTGCTTGCGAACACGTTGCTGGCGTTGCGCTCTGCACGCGGGGACGATCTCGAGACCGCGTTTGTGCACGGCTATCAAGCTTTGCTGAAAGTGGTGGCCGAGCAACCGGACTCGTGGCGTCTGCTGTTCTTCGCACAGCCGGACCCGGCCGTGTCGGATCGATTCGCCAAAGCGCGCGCGGTGGTTGCGGAGCATGTGTCGGCGCAACTGCGACCAGTGCTCGATGCGCGGGGGACGCGCGACCTCGACCGTAAACTGCCCGTGCTCGTCGAACTCTTCATATCCTCATGTGAGGCGTCGCTGCGCTCTCTGCTCGGGGTGGCTGGCGAGTGGCAGCCAGCAGAACTGGGAGAGCTTTACGGTCGCGCGATGTGGCGCGCGTTCAGCGACGTCTGACGATTACCCGTGCGGTAATAGCCTGACCGCGTCTTGTGCTGTTTAGTGATGGCATGCCACAGCGAACGGCGGTAAAGAGCGCGATCGGCCCCTTATTGCGCGAGTGGCGCAGCCGGCGTCGGCTGAGCCAGCTGGACCTGTCGATTGAAGCGGACATTTCTGCTCGCCACCTCAGCTTTATCGAGACGGGCCGGTCCAGGCCCAGCCGCGAATTGGTATTGCGGCTGGCGCAGACGCTGGATGTGCCGATGCGCGAGCAAAACCAGCTGTTGATCGCGGCTGGCTTCGCGCCGGAGTTCGGCGAGCGCTCACTCGACGACCCTGATCTCGCGCCTTTCAGTGCGGGGATCGATCTGGTTCTTTCCAGCCACGACCCGTACCCCTGCTTGGTGGTAGACCGGTCCTGGAACTTGATGCGTGCCAATCGCGGTGTCGGGGTGCTGCTGTCGCAGATCCCCGAGGATGCGCCCGCGCGATTGCTGTATCCGCCGATCAATGTGTTGCGCCTGAGCCTGCACCCGCTGGGACTGTCATCTCGCATCGTGAATCTGTCGCAGTGGCGTGCCCATGTGCTTGGACGCTTAGGGCGCGAGGCAGCCACGAGCAACTCTGCGCAACTCCGGGACCTGTTCGACGAATTGATGGAGTATCCCGGTGGGCTTGACGCGGAATCGATCGAGGGCGTCGCAATCCCGCTTATTTTGCGGACGGACGGCGGCGCTGAGCTTGAGTTTGTCAGCATGGTGAGCACTTTCGGCACCGCGCACGATCTGACACTCGCCGAGCTGAGTATCGAGACGTTCTTGCCCGCGAATGCGCAGACGGCGGATGCGATGCGGCAACTGGTGGGCGAGGAGTCGCCGCTCAGCGGTGAATCAGGCAGGTAGTCGTTCCGTGTGCGACAAGCCGTCCCTGGTCATCGAACACTTTGCCTTCTGCTGTGGCGGTCGATCGCCCGGTGTGAATGATCGTGCCGTGAGCTGTCAGCCGTACGCCACTGGTCGGGACAGTACGCAAATAGTTCACTTTGAGCTCGAGTGTGCTGTAACCGGTCGCCGGTTCCAGGGTGGTGTGCACGGCGCACCCCATCACCGAGTCGAGGAGCGTCGCGCAGATGCCGCCGTGCACGTTGCCGAGCGGGTTAGCGAAGTCTGGCCGCGACACCGTGCTGAATTCCACCGTTCCGTACTCGACAGCTCCGACTTCCATGCCGAGGAGTTTCCCGATGTTCGGCGGCTGTTCGGGTAGGGCGGTCATCATGCGCAGCAGCTCGAGTCCGGTGAGCTGGGAAAGATCTGTCTTTTGCCGTGTCATAACGAAGAATCTATGACAGAGTGCATAATCAGATCAATGTGGTGGTCCCCACTTGGGTTAGCGGTCCGCTGTCGCTGAGAGTTCAGGTCAACTCCAAACGCCGGTAGGATCGGCCGAGTGACACTTGTTGCCGGAATCGATTCGTCTACGCAGTCCTGCAAAGTCCTGGTTTGTGACGCTGAGACCGGGCGAATCGTGCGGGAAGGGCGCGCCAAACACCCGCCCGGCACGGAGGTTGACCCCGCATTGTGGGAACGCGCGCTTGCCGAATCGATCACTGATGCCGGTGGCCTCGATGATGTCGCGGCGGTCTCTGTTGGCGCCCAGCAGCACGGCATGGTGTGCCTCGACGAAGCTGGTCGCGTTGTGCGCCCGGCGCTGCTGTGGAATGACATTCGATCGGCGAGCGCCGCGGCTCAACTAGTAGACGAGTTCGGTGGTGCGGCAGCATGGGCGGACGCCGTCGGGGTAGTGCCGCTCGCGGCGATCACAGTGAGCAAACTGCGCTGGCTCGCCGACACCGAGCCGGCGAACGCGGACCGCACTGCTGCTGTCTGCCTGCCGCACGACTGGCTGAGCTGGAAGCTCAGCACCAGTGGGGACATCGTCGATCTGGGCACTGACCGCAGCGACGCTAGCGGGACAGGTTACTTCTCCGCAGCGACAGGCGAGTATCGGCGTGACCTGCTGGCGCTGGCCAGCCGTGATCGTGACTATGTGCTGCCACAGGTGGCTCGTCCCAACGGCGCGCTGGGAGAGACGTCGTGGGGCGCCACGATTGGTCCCGGCGCGGGGGACAATGCTGGCGCTGCCATCGCGCTCGATGTGGGCGATGGCGACGTCGTTGTATCGATCGGGACTTCGGGCGTGGTGTCCGCCGTGTCGGCTGTAGCTCCGCACGATCCACGTGGTTTTGTTGCCGGCTTCGCGGACGCGACGGGCCGGCACCTCCCGCTGGTGTGCACACTGAATGGTGCTCGCGTTCTTGACGCCGCGGCGTCGATGCTGAACGTGGACTACGCCGAACTGTCGCGACTGGCGCTTTCATGCCCGCCAGGTGCGGATGGCCTCGTGATGGTTCCCTATCTGGAAGGGGAGCGCACGCCGAACCGTCCCCTCGCCACAGGGGCGATTCACGGGCTGCGGCTCGCTAACTCGACGCCAGCCCACTTCGCGCGGGCCGCGGTCGAAGGACTGCTGTGCGGGCTCGCGGAAGGCATCGATCATCTCGTCGCGCAAGGAGTAAACGTCCGCCGCATCCTGCTCGTCGGAGGCGGGGCGAAATCAGAGGCGCTTTGTGCGATCGCGCCCAGCGTGTTCGGTGCGCCCGTGGCTGTGCCCCAGCCTGGAGAGTATGTGGCGACAGGCGCCGCGCGGCAAGCCGCCTGGACCCTCGCTGGCACGGCGGAACCGCCCCGCTGGGAACACCCACCGTTCGGGACCTATGAGGCTGAGTCCGTGCCGAGCATCCGGGAACGGTATGCCGAGGTACGCAACCTCACCGAGGGGACAGAGTAACAACACCCATGGCGACGCCTTTCTGACACGCGTTTCTTCCGTCGCGTTTTCGGCGCTGTGTCCCGGGCACCCTCCTCTCAGCGGTCGCCCGCAAGAGACCGCAGTGCCGATCAGTAATCGCGGGGCACCGCGACGAGGAGGTCATCGTGAAGGCAGTTGTGTGGTGCGGAGTGGGAGACATTCGCCTCGAGGACGTCGCTGAGCCGCAGATCAAAGAACCCACGGACGCGATCATCCGCATCACGACCAGCGCAATATGCGGCACCGATTTGCACCTCGTCAGAGGCACAATGCCGGGCATGCAAGACGGCACGATCCTTGGCCATGAGGCGATCGGCATTGTCGAGACAACTGGAAGCGCCGTCCGCGGTTTCACTAAAGGCGACAGGGTCGTCGTCTGCTCGACTATCGGCTGCGGCACATGCTCCTACTGTCGCGCCGGCTACTACGCGCAGTGCGATAAGGCCAACCCAAACGGACCGCTCGCCGGCACGTCCTTCTTCGGAGGTCCCGAAGCCACAGGACCAGTGGACGGACTACAGGCAGAGTTCGCCCGCATCCCGTTTGCGGCTACGACGCTCGTGAAGGTTCCGGACTCGGTGAGCGACGAGGAAGCCATCCTGGTTTCGGACATTCTCCCGACAGCGTGGTTCGGGTCCCGTCTCGCACAGGTGAGCACCGGTGACACTGTGCTGGTCCTCGGCGCGGGAGTGGTTGGTCAGTGTGCGATCGCGTCAGCAAAGCGGCAGGGTGCCTCACGCGTCTTGGTTGTCGACGGAATCGCATCCAGGCTCCAAATGGCGCGACGGCAGAACGCGGAAGTCATCAACTTCAACACCGAAGACCCGGTAGCGATGGTGCATGAACTCACCGGCGGTATCGGTGTTGACCGGGTCATCGAAGCTGTCGGTGTCGACGCAGAACGGCCGGCGAAGGGGCCTGCTGCTGACGAATTGCCGTTGTCGGAATCTGACTTCGACGATGAGCAGCGCAACGCCGCGCCCGGGGCGAAGCCGCAGGGCGATACTTGGGTGCCAGGCGACGCTCCAAGCCTGGCATTGCGCTGGGCGACGAAGGCTGTTGCTAAAGCGGGAACCATCGGCATCATTGGGGTGTACCCACCGACATTCGATGCGTTCCCGATCGGCGAGGCGATGAACCGTAATCTCACGATCCAGGGCGGGAACTGTAACCACCGCAGGTACGTTCCGAAACTCCTCTCGATGGTGGCCCGGGGCGATATCGATCTCACACCCTTCATCACCCAACTTCGTGGCCCAGAGAATGTTCTAGACGCATACGAGCGCTTTGACCGCAGGGACGAGGGCTGGGTGAAGACTGTGCTCGCAATGTCATAGGTTCCGCGACCCCCCAAAATCCCTCTACGCCCGTCAGTCATAACCCATCCAAAAGCGGCGTTTCGATTGACGGGTGCAGATGGATTCAAACCGCAGGTCAGCGGACAGGCGCGCTGACTAGTTTCTCGAGAGTCGCACGCGCCCCGTCGCGGTGCAGGGAGTCCAGCGCCCAGGTGTACGCCTCGGTGAAGCGCGGTTCGTCAGCCAGTGCGCCGAAAACCGACGTGTTCTTCACGAAGACCAGCGGCTCGTCACGCTGACGCTGCGCGAGCGGCACCAATGTGTTTCGCAACTGGTCGACGACCTCGATCGGCTGGCCGTGCTCATCGACTCCTTCGGCGTAACGTGCCCAACTCGCGACGATCGCTGCGGAAAGCCGGATGTCACCGTCCTTCGCAAGGTTCTCCCGAATCACCGGCAGCAACCACTTGGGGATGCGGTCGGACGATTCCGCGCACAGCCGCGCTATGGTGTCCGCGATCTCGGGGTTGGAGAACCGCTCGATCAGTGTCTTCTTGTACTCATCGAGGTTGACTCCGGGCACTGGCTTCAGGGTTGGTGTGGCTTCGCGATTCATGTAGTCCAGCAGGAAGGCCGAGAACAGCGGGTCCGAAGCGGCGTCATGGACAAGCCGGTAGCCCGCTAGGTACGCGAAGTAGCACAGACCCTGGTGGCTGGCGTTGAGCAGACGAAGCTTCATCAATTCGTACGGAGCCACATCCGTAACGAGATGGACCCCTGCCGCATCGAACTCGGGTCGCCCATCGGCGAACTCATCTTCGAGCACCCACGACGTAAACGGTTCCGCCACAACGGGCCAGCGGTCGTCGATGCCAAGGCGCTCGGTGATGGCAGCCGTTACTTCGGGTGTAGTGACGGGGGTGATTCGGTCAACCATCGAGTTCGGAAACGTAGTGTTTGCACGCATCCATTCCGCAAGGCCGGGGTCCTTGAGCTCCGCAAACGCGGTGAAGACCTTACGTGCCACATGACCGTTGCCCTCGATGTTGTCGCAGGACATCACGGTGAAAGACGGGAGTCCCCGCTCGCGGCGCCGTGCTAGCGCCGCAATGACCAGGCCAAACGTTGTGGTTGGGGCACCGCTCGTGAGGTCGTGCTGTACCGCGGGATGCGAGGCATCGAACTCACCGGTGTCATGCCGCAGGTTATAGCCGCCTTCGGTCACGGTAAGGGAGACAATGCGGGTGCCCGGCGCTGCCATCTTTTCGATCACTGCCTCCGGATCATCGGGGGCGTAGAGGTATTCGACGATCGAGCCAATGATCCGTGCGTCCCACGTGCCGTCCGAGTGTCGCGAAACCAGCGTGTACAGGCCATCTTGGGCATCGAGTGCGCCTTTCATGCGCTTGTCACCGGGCATGACACCGACACCGCATATTCCCCACTCGCGCGCCTTACCTGTATTGAGGAGCGTGTCGACGTACATCGCCTGGTGGGCGCGATGAAACCCGCCGACGCCGAAATGGACGATGCCGGTGGTGATTTCGCTGCGATCGTAGGTGGGCACGGTGACGTGAGCGGGCAGGCTTCCAAGAGTCGCGGCGGCGAGTGTGACGGGGGCATTCATGGGGCGTTACTCCTGAAAGTTAGAGGCGTACGACAGCTTTGATTGTGCCGGCGGTGCGGTCAGCGTTGAGTGCGGCTTCGGCCGCTTCGAGGGGAAAAGTGGCGGTGACCATGCGGTCGAGGTCGACGCGTCCGCTCGCGGCAAGTTCGATGGCGGTCGGCCACGTGTGCGCGTAGCGAAAGACTCCCGTCAGAACGAGTTCGCGATTCTGGATTGTTTGGACTGGCAGCTCCATGGTTTCCGCGCCCATGCCGACAAGGACGACGGTGCCGCCGGGGCGAACAGCGTCGATTCCCGAATTGATAGCGGCAGGTGCGCCCGAGGCATCGATGAAGACATCGGCAGCGAGTTCGCTGAGGTCGGTCTTTCGTGGGTCGAGCGCTTGGGTGGCGCCGAATTTCGTGGCGAGTGTGCGGCGCGTTTCGTCGAGGTCGGTCACAATGATCGATGTTGCTCCGAAGGCATGTGCTACCTGGATCGTCGCGATTCCAATCGGTCCAGCACCGGCAATCAGCACGTGCGATCCCGCCGTTATTCCGCCTTTGCGCGCCGCCGCAATAGCTACCGACAGGGGCTCGCAGAGCGCGGCCGCGTCATCTGACAACGAGTCGGGCACGCGGTGCGCGAAGTCCGCGCCGATCGTCACGTATTCGCAGAGCGCGCCGTCTATCGGCGGGGTTCCGTAGAAACGCATGTGCGGGCACAGGTTGTAGGCACCGCGCCGTGACTCAGCCGTGGTGGGGTCGGGGCGCTGCGGCTCGATCGATACCCGTTCCCCGATGCGGGCTTTTTGTACGCCCTCACCGACAGCGACGATGGTGCCCGCTGCTTCGTGGCCGAGGATGAGCGGGGCGCTGACGACATAGTGCCCGATTCGCCCCTCGCGGAGGTAGTGAGTATCTGACCCGCAGATCCCGACTGAGCTGACTTTGATCAGTACATCCCCAGGGCCCGGTGCGGGCACCGGGCGCTGCTGCATCTCGATCCGCCCTTTCTCGAGCAAAACGCTCGCGCGCATTGTTGGGGGAATCGGCTCACCAGTGTGACCGCGTTGGCTTTGTGAAGAAGTTGTTGTCTGTGTCACATCGACTATGTTAGCGTAGTGAGCAGAAGATCGCACCATGAACATTTGCTCAAGATTGGGAGGGCGGGTTGGTCGTTTCACACACCTCCGGTTCACCGGAGCAGGCGTCAAGCGCGGAGGACTTGCGTGTGTGCCTGCGGGCCGCCACGCTCTACTACCTCGACGGGCTTACGCAGGCTGACGTCGCGTCGCGACTAGGAGTTTCGCGGCCCACCGTCGGCCGCCTCGTTGCGAGGGCGCGGGCCGAAGGGCTCGTCACCATTGATGTGCACATTCCGAAGCATCTCCGCGACGACTTGCACAGTGAGGAAGAGCGCGCCCTTGAGGAAAAGTTCGGGCTGACTGAAGCGATCGTTGTCACCGACAACGTCGACAGCCTTGACGGCAGTTTCACCAGTGTAGGACGAGCGGCCGCGGGCCTTCTCACGCGGCGCGTCCGTCCCGGCGACACACTCGGCTTCACATGGGGCCCGGAGACAGTCGCGGTGGCGCAGGCGCTCCCTGCGAATACCGCCACAGCGCGCGAGATCGTTCAGCTCGACGGTTCGATGAGTGCGATCAACTACCAGACGGGAGTCGAGTACATTCTCGGCCGGTGCGCGGCACAGCTCAAGGCCATGACCGTGCGTCTGCCCGCTCCGCTGTACGCGGACGTGGACACGGTCACTGCGATGAAGGCAGAT
Source organism: Hoyosella sp. YIM 151337 (assembly GCF_026041215.1). GTDB lineage: Bacteria > Actinomycetota > Actinomycetes > Mycobacteriales > Mycobacteriaceae > Hoyosella. Next base: position 158,728 of record NZ_JAPEIQ010000021.1, on the reverse strand, counting down.
TCCGTGATCTCTGCAGCACTGAAGAAGGGCCGCGAGGCCAGCATGATGATCTTCGGTGTCGGTGCCGTCTCAACAGCCGGCACGCTGTTCGAAGGAAGTTTTATCGACGCCGATACCCTCGGCATTCTCACGCGTCTCGGCGCAGTCGGGGAGATCGGCGGACAGTTCTATGACCAGGACGGCAGCGCCGTCGACGGCCCGCTCAACAACCGCACGATGTCGATCAATCTCGACGATGTCCGGGCTTGTCCCGGTTCGATTCTCGTGACCGGCGGACATGCGAAACACGAAGCGGTGCTTGGTGCCGTTCGAGGCGGATTGGCAAAGATGCTCGTCTGCGACCTCGAGTGCGCGCAATGGCTTCTCAACCAGAGGTGAACCAGTGAAATTACGTAAACAACCAGCATTCAAGTGCATCGCTGGCGCTGGCGCGCTCGTGTTTGCGCTCAGCGGATGTGCCGGAGCGGGCTCACTCGGCACGTCCGACCAGACCGTGACAATAGCGATGGTCTCCAACTCTCAGATGCAGGATGCCAGAGCATTGTCGGCCCAGTTCCGGGCCGAGAACCCAGACGTCGATCTGCGGTTCGTGACGCTTTCAGAGAACGAGGCGCGCGCGAAGATCACCGCATCGACTGCAATGGGCGGTGGCGAATTCGACGTCGTCATGATCAGTAACTACGAAACCCCGCAGTGGGCGGAGCACGGCTGGCTGACCAACCTATCGGAGTTCGCACGCGAGACCGAGGGGTACGACGAGGACGATTTCATCCCGTCACTGAAGGACTCGCTCTCGTACGAAGGCGACATGTATTCGGTGCCGTTCTACGGCGAGTCGTCCTTCCTGATGTACCGCCAGGACCTGTTCGACGAAGCCGGAATTGAGCTGTCGAATCCGCCGACTTGGACGGAAGTGGCCCAGGCTGCGGAGCAACTCGACCGGCCCGGCCTGCCTGGCATTTGCCTCCGCGGCAAGCCCGGGTGGGGTGAGGTGCTCGCACCGCTGAACACGGTGATCAACACCTTCGGGGGCCGCTGGTTCGATGAGGACTGGAACCCCCAGCTCACCAGCCCCGAGGTGCAGCGGGCCGTGCAGTTCTACGTCGACCTGGTGCGCGAGCATGGCCAGCCAGGCGCAGCCACCAGCGGATTTAGTGAGTGCGCGACACAGCTCGCGCAGGGTCGCGTCGCGATGTGGTATGACTCCACGGCTGCGGTATCTGTGCTCGAGGATCCGTCATCGAGCAATGTCGTTGGGCAAATCGGTTACGCGCTGGCACCCGTCGAAGAGAAAGAGCACGCGGGCTGGCTATACACGTGGTCGCTCGGTATCCCAGAGACCAGCACCAACAAAGAAGCTGCATGGCGCTTCATTTCCTGGATGACAAGCCCGGAATACATGCGACTGGTGGGCGAGACACTCGGCTGGGACCGCGTGCCGCCGGGCAGCCGCAACTCCACGTACGAGATCCCGGAGTACGCCGAGGTTTCGGCAGCTTATGGGCCACTCACCCTCGAGTCGATGGCAAACGCGGACCCGTTGCAGCCCACGGTGCAGCCGGTGCCCTACACGGGTGTGCAGTTTATTGCGATCCCGGAGTTTCAAGATCTCGGGACGCGAGTCAGTCAGCAGATCAGCGCCGCGATCGCTGGTCAGAAGTCCGTATCGGAAGCGCTTGAACAAGCACAGCTGTATGCCGAGGCTGTCGGCGCGAGTTACAGGGAGAACCAATGACATCCGTCGCGGTGAAAGACACCGCTCCCAGCAGCGCGGAACATGTCCGCGCCGTTAAAAAAGCTAAGCACGACAGCATTTCTCGTGCCGAGGGGTGGCGCCGGCGCGGCCCGCTGCTGCCCGCACTGATCTTCATGATCGTGGTCACCCAAATCCCGTTCGTCTTCACGCTGTACTACTCAACGCAGTCCTGGAACCTGGTGCGACCCGGCTCGCGAACTTTCGTCGGGTTCCAGAACTACGCTGATGTATTCCGCGACAGCGTGTTCCGCGAGGCCGCGGTCAACACTGTTCTTCTTATTGTGGGAACCGTGCTGATCTCCGTCTTCCTCGGACTGCTGCTCGCACTGTTGCTCGATCGGGCATTTCTTGGCCGCGGTATCGTGCGGACGCTGCTGATCACGCCGTTCCTGGTCACGCCAGTAGCGGGCGCACTGATCTGGAAGACCGCGATGCTCGACCCAGTCTTCGGCATCATCAACTTTGTGCTCTCCCCGTTCGGGGTGGAACAGATCGACTGGGTCAGCCGATTCCCGCTCGCCGCGGTGATGGCGAACCTGGTCTGGCAGTGGACCCCATTCATGATGCTGCTGATCCTGGCTGGCCTGCAGTCCATGCCGCGCGACATCCTCGAAGCCGGGCGAGTTGACGGGGCTAGCGCATTTTCCCTGTTCCGTGAACTGACCCTGCCGCACCTGCGCCGCTTCATCGAACTCGGTGCGGTACTCGGTGCGATCTACCTCGTCAACACGTTCGACTCGATCTACATGATGACCCAGGGCGGGCCCGGCACCGCGAGTTCGAACCTTCCGTTCTATATCTATCAGCGCGCCTTCCTCGGATTCGACATCGGTCAGGCCGCCGCGATGGGCGTCGTTACCGTCATCGCGACGATCATCGTTGCCACCCTGGCATTGCGCCTGATCTTCAAGACCTTCACTGGGAAAGAGGAGGCGGCGTGATGAGCACCCGAACCGATTCCACCGTTCAGCCAGCGGGCACAGTCCGCGACAGCCGCCGGCACGTCAAAAAGACCCGCAAGCCAAGCATCTGGGGATTGCTCGCGTGGATCGCCGCGCTCGGCTTCTTCTTCCCCGTGTTCTGGATGGTGCTCACCGCGTTTAAGCAAGAGGCCGACGCCTACGCGGATCCGCCCAAGCTGTTCTTCACGCCTACGCTCGAGCAATTCCGTGGTGTGTTCGAAGCCGGTGCCGGTATCGCCCTGATGAACTCGGCGTTCGCGACGATCGTCTCGACGATCCTGGTGCTGCTGCTCGGTGTGCCCGCGGCCTTCGCGCTGTCGCTGCGCCCCGTCAAACGCACCCAGGACGCACTGTTCTTCTTCATCAGCACGAAGATGCTCCCCATCGTGGCTGCGATCATTCCGCTGTATGTGATCGTCAGCAACATTGGGCTGCTCGACAACATCTGGGCGCTCGTTGTCCTTTACACCGCGATGAACCTGCCGATTGCGATCTGGATGATGCGGTCATTCTTCCTCGAAGTCCCAGGCGAGCTCCTCGAAGCTGCCAGCATGGACGGCGCGAGCTTGTGGACGTCCGTACGGGAAGTGATCTTGCCGCTCGTGTCCCCCGGTATCGCCGCGACCGCCCTGATCTGTGTGATCTTCTCGTGGAATGAGTTTTTCTTCGCCGTCAACCTGACAGCTGTTCAGGCGCAGACGATCCCGGTCTACATGGTCGGCTTCATCACCGGTGAAGGACTCTTCTGGGCGCAGCTTTCAGCGGCAGCGACTCTCGCGGCCCTTCCCGTCATCCTCGCTGGCTGGCTCGCACAGAACAAGCTCGTGCGTGGCCTGTCCTTCGGCGCCATCAAGTAACTCAACCAGGCTTCTCACTCAAGGAACTGACATGGCAACAATCACCTACGAAAACGCCTCCTGCATCTACGAGAACTCCGACTCGCTCGCAGTCGACCGCCTCAACCTGGACATCGAAGACGGCGAGTTCATCGTCCTGGTCGGGCCATCCGGCTCCGGGAAATCCACCGCACTCAGGATGCTCGCCGGGCTGGAAGACATCGACGAAGGCCACATCCGCATCGGCGGCCAAGACATGGTCGGTGTCCCGTCGAAAGACCGCGACATCGCGATGGTCTTCCAGAACTACGCTCTCTACCCGAACAAGACTGTCGGCGAGAATATGGCCTTCGCGCTGAAGATGCGCGGGGTTCCTGCCGACGTGCGTAAGAAGAAGGTCGAAGACGCCGCCAAACTGCTCGACCTCACCCAGTTTCTCGATCGCAAGCCGGCGAAACTGTCGGGCGGGCAGCGGCAGCGGGTCGCAATGGGACGCGCGATTGTGCGTGAACCTCAGGTCTTCTGCATGGACGAGCCCCTGTCCAATCTTGATGCAAAATTGCGTGTACAGACCCGCACCCAGATCGCCGCACTGCAGCGCCGCCTGGGAACGACCACCGTGTACGTCACTCATGACCAGGTTGAGGCAATGACAATGGGTGACCGCGTCGCCGTCCTCAAACTCGGGCAACTTCAGCAATTCGCGTCTCCCACCGAACTGTATGACCGGCCCGCGAACGCGTTCGTCGCCGGGTTCATCGGCTCACCCGCGATGAACCTCATGACAGTGCCGATCGTCGCCGACGGCGTTCGCATCGGAAATTCGGTGCTCGAATTAGAGCGCGGCCAGATGACCGCGCTCCACCGCGAAGACATCGACACCGTCACAGTGGGTATTCGGCCGGAACATCTCGAACTCACCACCGAAAGCGGTGGGATCGATGCGGTCGTCGATCTGGTGGAAGCACTGGGCAGCGAATCGTATGTCTACACCCACATTGACGGCACCGACCAGCAACTCGTCGCACGCTCGTTGAGCCGAACACCTGCTCGCCTGGCCGACTCCGTCACGCTGCGCAAGGGCAGCGGTTCGGTACACCTCTTCCACCCAGAAACTGGTGAACGCATCGAATGACCCCTGTTAACCGGCCTGGCGGACGCGCTTCCGCCAGGCCGGTTCGGGCTTTACACCCCCGCGCTCTCGGCCCAGGGGCGAGCCTTCAAGACCACATCAATCGCTTGGCCGTTTGGCGTCGCTCGTACGGCATGGCGAAGGTCAGCTACCTGGTATCCCGACGCCGCTTCGGCGAGCAAACCGATATCGGGAAGGACGGACGGGTCCTGCGGCCCGCCCGTACCGCGGTCCACGTTTTCGCGCGCGTGGCCCAAGTACAACAGCATGCCTGCGGGAGTGAGCCAGGTGAAGGCTCGCTGGAGTACGGCGCGGAGAATGTCGTGCGGTAAATGAAGGTAGCTGAACAACACGAGATCGAAGGTGCCAGCGGGACTCCACTGAGTGACATCTGCGACCGCCCAGGTGATCCGGTCGCCGGGGTCGCTTTCTTGCCCCTTTCGGATCGCGCTTTCGGAAAAGTCGACGGCTGTCACCGCCCAGCCGAGGGTAGCCAGCCATCTCGCATTTCGCCCTGATCCGCATGCGACGTCGAGCGCCGCACCTGACGGTGGCGTGGCGTCCAGGAGGCTGGGCAGAAGCTGCGCTGGGTTCGCGCCCCACGGCTCGCTGTCGGCGTCGTAGCGAGCATTCCACTCTGTGTTGCGCATGCGTCGATTGTCACCCACAACGCCGGCTGCTCTCACAGCGGCCCGCGCCTCTACCACCGACAGTCTCAGCCAAGCCCTGCAGCGAGCTTTCTGACTATTTGCGGCAACTGTGCCCCCGCGCCTGCCGCGTAGATCTCATGCATCGGGCCGATGAGGTGGCTCTGCGAGGCGGCGTGGACGCCTTCACTGGCGGCGACAATGTTCGCCAGCGCGGTGGCCTGCATACTGAGCGGTGAGTCGCTGGCGTCTGTGGTCACCGCACCGGCCATGGCTGTGAGGAACGGTACGAGCAACTGCTCGATGAACTGCGGTGCGCCGTCTTCGCCCACCAGCTCAACCGCATGCCGGGTGCCGGCGAACATCCCGTACATTGCGCTCAGCAGCGCGAGGTCGTAGTTCGCTGCCGCCCCCGCATCCGGCCCAACGTAGACGGCATTCCCCAGTGCCGTAAGCGTGCGCCTGGCACCGGCGAACGCGCGTTCATCACCGCTGTACAAGACAAATGATCCTGGCTGGCCGACCCCAGTGGGAACCGCCATGATTCCCCCGTCGAGGTAATCGATGTTGTGGGCTGCCGCCCACGCGCTCAGTTCGCGTGCCTGCTGCGGTGTGCCATTGGTGAGGTTGACGAGCGTCTTTTCCGCAAGTGCAGTCGTCGCCGGCTCCACGACTGAGCGTGCCGCAGCGTAGTCGGCGACACAGACGATGACAATGGGGTGTGCGGTCACCGCTTCAGTGGCCGTTGCCGCTGCGATCGCGCCCGCTTCAGAGAGTGGCGCGGTCTTCGCTGCCGAGCGGTTCCACACGCTGACCTTGCCGCCGGTGTCGATGAGGGCCCGGGCAATTGCCGCTCCCATCGGACCCAGGCCGAGCACCGCGGCCGACGTTTCTGCTGCTGAGTTAGCTTGTGACACAGATACTCTCCGTTGTTGTTGGCGTGAAGAACTAACAACAATCAGCATCGTCACCGCGTATACAATCTTCAAGTACCTACTAATTAGTCAGATACCTACCAAAAGGTAAGTAAGCATGAAGCGAATTTCTTACAGTTGCGGGCTTGACGCCGCAATGGATGTGGTTGGCGGCAAATGGAAAGCGCTGATCCTGTGGGCGCTGGACACATACTCGCCGTGCCGATTCGGTCAGCTGAAAAGGCTGGTGGAGGGCGTGAGTGAGAAGATGCTGATCCAGCAGCTCCGGGAGATGGAATCCGACGGGCTGGTGCATCGCGAGGTCTACCACCAGGTGCCACCGAGAGTGGAATACACGCTCACACCGCTCGGTGAATCGCTGAACAAAGCTCTCGAGCCGCTCAGCGAGTGGGGATACGAGAATATGGAGCACATCGTCGCGGTGCGTATTACCGGAAGGCAGGCGTAGCAGCGGTGAGCCAGCAGCCGCGATGTACGCTATTATCTGCGTATGAATGCAGATAAGAAGGTTTGTCGCCGTCGTCTGCAAGAGGACGAAGTCAACCTGATGGTCGAGATCTTCCGGATGCTCGCCGACCCGACCCGGATCACCATCCTGTGGGCGCTTGTCGAGCGCGAATTGTCAGTCAACGAACTGGCTGCCATCGTCGAAAAGCCAGGCCCATCCGTCTCTCAGCACCTCGCCAAGTTACGGATGGCGCGCCTGGTGAAAACGCGCCGCGAGGGCACGCAGGTCTTCTACCGCATCGAAAACGAGCATGTTCAGCAACTCGTCACCGACGCGGTCTTCAACGCCGAACATGCGGGCCCTGGTGTTCCGCCGCATCATCGGTCAGCAGGTGAGGTCAAGCTGCTTCACCCGTTCAACGAGGCGGAGCAGGCGTGACGCACCGAGGACACGGGCATGCGCATGGGCACGGGGGAGTTGGTGCTGCTCTTCGCGAGTTCTTTGTGCCGCACAGTCATGACCACGCTGAGCGGGTCGATGATGCCCTAACGTCAAGCCGGATCGGTATCCGCGCGGTCAAGATCAGCCTCGTCGCGCTCGGCATTACCGCGGCGCTGCAGTTGGTGATTGTTGTTGTCTCGGGGTCGGTGGCACTTTTCGCGGACACTGTCCACAACTTTGCGGACGCTCTGACGTCGGTGCCGCTGTGGATCGCGTTTCTCATTGGCCGCCGCGCGGCCACGCGACGATTCACCTATGGCTATGGACGTGCGGAGGATCTAGCAGGGCTGTTCATCGTCGGGACGATCGCGCTGTCGGCGCTGGTTGCCGGATTCGAATCGATACGGCGATTGATCAACCCGGTCGCGATCTCGCACATCGGGTGGGTCGCTGCGGCGGGAGTTATCGGTTTTATCGGCAACGAACTCGTTGCGATGTACCGCATCCGTGTGGGGCGCCAGATCGGCTCCGCCGCGCTCGTCGCCGACGGCTATCACGCGCGAACAGACGGGTTTACGTCGCTTGCGGTCGTCCTCGGCGCAGCGGGTGCGGCACTAGGATACGACCTGGCGGACCCCGTCGTTGGTCTGGCCATTACGGTCGCGATACTTGCCATACTCATCGCGTCGGGGCGTGAAGTGTTGCGGCGGCTTCTTGACGGCATCGACCCCTCGATATACGACGCCGCCTCGAAAGCGCTTCACTCAGTGCCGGACGTCGCTGCTGTCCGATCGCTGCGTATTCGATGGATTGGGCACGAATTGCACGCGGAGAGCGAACTCGATATTGCACCCGACTACACGCTCCGGCAGGCCCACGAAATCGCCCATGCCGCAGAACACCGGCTGAAAGACGTGCTACCGCGAATAAGAACGGCGGTCATTCACGCTTACCCAGCTCACGAAGTCACCGCGCCGCACTGAGGTTTGCAGTCACGCAGCCACGGCGGGTGACCACGAAACCGAGAGGCCATCCAGCTCGCCGACCTGTTCGAGGTGGGTAGCCAGCACGTCCTGGATTGCCGAAAGGTCACCGTCGGACCGCGCGTGCGCCTTCAGCACCAGATATCCGCGGCTCGCGTCAGCGATACCTGCCCCCATATCAAAACTGAATTCTGCATGCGGCCCCTCCTGGACAACGGGGACCTGGTGCCCAAAGTGGCGTGCGAGCTGCTTGAGGTAGCGCTCAGCGCGGTCCGTGGCGACGTAGGCGACCGATTCAGGCATGGTAATTCTCTGGCTTTCTCTGGCTTTCTCACGTTCGGCGTTGAACAGTGAGTTACGTGAATAGAAGGTACCGGTGAATTTTTCGAAATAGGTATCGGCTGGGTCACACAACTGCCCCGCCGGGGCGAATTTGCAGAAGTTGAACGATTCAGAATTGCCTTTTGTGACCGTTTTCACTGCTGGGACCTGAGCGTTTGCTCCTGGCCAAAGAGAAGATGCATGTGCTATGCATATATCTATGCGCACTTCGGACGCGACATTGTCCCTCCTCGATGAACAAGTCCTCCGTCTCTTTCGCGCGCTGCGGCGGCCGGGGTTCCGCAGTCGCGTGCTCGACGGGGTGCCGGAGATTCCAGGTGTCGGTGACCTGCGCATTTTACGGTCTGTCGAACGGCACGAGGCACAGGGTGTGAGTCCGTCGATCGGGCTGGTCGCCGCGGAGCTTGAAGTCGAGCAATCAACGGCAAGCCGCGCGGTGAACGCCGTGATTGCGCGCGGACTCCTCACCAAGACCACCTGTGTGAACGATCAGCGGCGTACCCGACTGCATCTGACCGATGAGGGCGTCAGCGCACTTCGCAAGGCAACGCGAAACCGTTCCGCCCTACTGGCCGAGATCACCGCGGACTGGACTGACGAGGAATGCCGAACTCTAAGTGCGCTCCTGGCGCGACTGCTTGAGGGCTATGACCACATCGAGGCTGCGTATGGTGCGCGCTGAAGCCGCGGATTCGCCACGCTCCACCTTCAGGCTCCTCGTCGACCGTAATTTCGGCCTGCTCACCTGGGGTAAGTTCTTTTCGACGACAGCGGTGTGGGTGCACGGTGTAGTCGCAGCGATCGCTATCTACTCCGCCACCGGCTCGGCCCTCGCGGTGGGATTGATCACCGCAGTCCAGTTCGGGCCGCAGTTGCTCACGCCGCTGAGCGGTAAGTGGGCTGATCACGGGGACGTGAAGCGGCAGATACTTTTGGGCCGGCTGGTGTGTGCAACTGGCGCGGGCGGCGCAGCACTGGTCTACGCATTCGGAAATCTGCAAGGCTGGTCCGTCGCATGGGCCATTCTTGCGTGCTCGTGCCTTGTTGGCATCGGCTTTGTGATCGGTGGCCCGGCGATGCAAGCTGTGACGCCGGCACTCGTGACGCGGGAAGAACTGCCAGCGGCAATGACCCTGAACACGGCTCCCATGACGGCCGCGCGACTGGTCGGCCCCGCACTGGGCGCCTTTATCGTCACGGTTTCCGGCCCTGTCGCTGGTTTCGCATGCGCCACCTTCGGTCATATTCTTTGCATTGCCGCAGTGCTGCTCATCAAGATTCCGCCGCGGCAGATTCCAGCGGAAGAGGTCGACTATCGGGTCCGTGCCGCATTAAGGCATGTATGGACCGACCGTCCACTGCTGTACCTCCTTATCGCGATAGCCACTGTCGGGTTCGCTTCTGAGCCCACGATTACCCTCGCGCCCGCCCTGGCGGAAGAACTCGGTGGTGGCTCGGAACTCGTCGGTGCCCTGACTTTTTCCTTCGGCGTTGGCGCACTAGTGGGCATCGGCATCCTGGCTGTATTCACGAGGCGGCTATCCACTGAAGTGTTTGTCGGCTCTGGACTCGCGGTGATGGTGCTCGGCGCACTGCTGACTGCTGTGTCCACGATCGTGGTGTCTGCACTCGTGGGTTTCGGTGTGATAGGTGTAGGTTTCAGTCTCGCCGTCACCGCCATCGGCACCGGAATTCAGCTACGAATACCGCCGTATCTCCGTGGTCGAATCATGGCATTGTGGCTGCTCGCATTTACTGGCACGCGGCCCGCAGGCGCGCTGCTCACCGGTTTCACTGCGGATCTCACTACCGCGAGGTTCGCCGTCGCCGCAATGGCGGTGATCCCCCTGCTGGCTTTGGTGCTCTGCCGTCCCCGTTCATTGCGCCGGCCCGCGCCAAATCCTGCACCCTCCTATAACGTCAGCAACTAAGATCACCCATGTGTCCAGTGCCGGTGAGGATCTGCCTAATGGCCATGAAAGTGCAGAGTTCTTCGCTGCCGCAGGTCTGCTCGACGGCGTCGAGGGTGATTCACGTGCGCTGCGTGTGATGGCACTGAACGCCCTACTGTACGAGGGCGTAAGTGTCGATGATTTGCGAGCCGCCACGGTTGAGGGCCGACTGCCGCTGATGATCCTCGAACATGCTCTGGAGCCCCCGGCGACGCTAACGATCGGGGACTTGGCAGAGAAGTCCTCGGTTGACGAAACGATGCTGCGGTCGTGGTTCCGAGCTCTCGGACGAGGGGTCCCAGGAAGCGATATCGCAGCCTATAGCAATGATGACGTTCTCATTGCGCTCCGTCTTGGTGAATATCTCGCGCTGGGCTTCGAATTCGAGCAGTTACACGCGCTCGCACGAGTATGGGGGCGCAATTTGGGCAGTTTTATCGACGGCCTGTCTGAACTCATCGAGCACGGCATGTCGCGTGCGGACGGCAATCCCGACATCATTCTCCGCTACGCCCTCGAGGTTCGCCGCTTCGCTGAGGTGGAGTCACAAATCCTCGCGCACATCCTCGGGACGACGCTGGCTCAGCGTATTCGGTCTGAAGCAGTGAGCGCGGCGGACAAACAGAACATCCGGATCGGCGGTGCGCAGGACGTCGCGATCTGTTTCGCGGACCTTGTTGGCTTCACAAAGCTGGGCGAGCAACTGCCAGCCGAGGTGTTAGGCGGCGTTGCAGATGAACTGTCTGCGCTGGCGACCGCACTCGTTGACCCGCCCGTGCGGGTGTTCAAAACAATCGGCGACGCGGTCATGCTGATGTCACCGAATGTCGACGCTATCGTTGCGGTGGCGCTGGATCTTTGCGAGCAGGCCCAGCACCACGGTCTCCCGCCGCTGCGTGCCTCTGTGACGTTCGGAAAAGCCGTACCTCGATCGGGTGACTGGTATGGACGACCCATCAACTTGGCTAGCCGTGCGCTGTCGGTCGCGGACGCGAGGCAAGTGGTGGTGACGCGCGACGTTGTGTCCAGGCTGGACGCCGATCGATTCGTAATGACGTCTCTTGGTGCGTTCCCCTTCAAAGGGGTCGATAATGAAACGGAACTGTTCGCTGTAACACCGCGGTGAAAACGGTCCTTACTCGAATGGCCACCTAGATCCCCGCCCGGCGTATCAGTGCGTCAGTCACCGCCGGGGCGACTGTGTTGATGTGCCTGAGGATGGCGGCGTAACGCGGGTAGATCTCGATTGGTCGCGTCTTGGCGGCCCTGAGAAGCCACCCGGCTGCTTGCTGCGGCGTGAGTGCTGGCATGGTGTCGTATTTCTTGGTGGGAGCGATCATCGGGGTGCGGATGAGCGGGAACTCAACCGTCGTCACGTGGACACCGGAGCCCCTGCACTCTGCGGCCAGGCTGCGGCCAAACGCTGCGATTGCGGCCTTGGACGCGTGGTACGCGGTGAACATGGGCATCGAATCGGCATGAACACCCCACGTCGCGACATTGATGATGTGGCCACCGCCCGCGCCGAGCATGGCGGGCAGCAGCGCGAGGGTGAGACGTGCGGCGCCGAAGTAGTTGAGGGCCATCGTGCGTTCGTAATCGTGGAACCGGGAAACAGAGTCGATGGCGCTGCGCCGGATGGATCGCCCAGCGTTGTTGATGAGGACATCGACGTGGCCGTGCCGGTGATGAATGTCTGTGACCAGTTTCCCGACGGCAGCCTCGTCCGTGACGTCACAGGAATACGCCTCGCAGATACCTGCGGCGCGTTCGATCGCGGCCGCGATGGTCGCGAGACGCTCCGAGTTACGGGCAACGAGCAGTACGGTCGCTCCCTCGGAAGCAAAAAGCTCGGCAGCCGCAGCTCCCACTCCTGAGGACGCCCCTGTAATCAGCACCTTCTTGCCATCCAACGGACGGCCGGGCCTGGGCAGGGCCGCGCCGATGGCTGCGCGCAGCGAGACCGGAGGGCTGAGCAAAAACGCCGCAACAGCTTTCCGAACCTCCCCGAGACCCAGCATTGCTCTCATTACCCATCCCGTCGCTCCCTGGATTCATCTACAGGTGTCAACATAATCGCCCAAATTCCGGGGGGTTTGACGTGACACCCGTAGATGGACTTTGGGTACCGGTTGCGCTTGCAACCCTCTGCAACGCTTACTGCCGGATTCGGGAGGCGTGTATCAATTGGTAGTCCACGAGACGCAGATCACACTCGGGCATCATGTCCGATCCTCACACCGTGCTGCCGGCCACGATTTCCGTTCGTTGTGAACGAGGTATTCGTATGTCCCACGTGTCCCTGTCCGACGACCCCCGCACGACCACCGGAGTGCGACCCGAGCGCACAATCCCATGGTTCGCGTTCGGTGCCGCAAACCTGGTGATCGTTAGCGCGCTCGCGCTGATCTTCTGGTATATCCTCATCGACCCGGAATGGAGCGTGCTCGGCCTCTACCCGCAACCCTTCCTGGCGTTGCTCTTCTGGACCGTCCTCGCCGTCGTGTGGATAGGTTTCAATCTGGAGTTCACTGGTTTCGACCGACTGCGGCAGCCTGCCCGCGGCCTCGCCGTGATAGGCACTTCGCTCGTCCTCGGTGCCGGAGTTACCTATCTGCTCGCTTACGGCTGGGGCCGGATCGACCCCAGTTTCGCGGCCGATCGCGCTGACGGCGCCGGCTATCTGACCGGCGCACTGTTTGTTCTGTTCGGCTTCTTTTTCTTCGTGACGGGCGTGGTGAATTGGCAGCACTGGCCGTTCTCGCGCGCAGCGTCACACCAGCCGTGGACCGGTCTCGGCCAAATCGGGCTTCTGATGGTTCCTACGCTGCTGGTCTATGCCGTCCTTGGCCTTCCTGGCCTGGCGGTGTGGGCTGAGCCAGCGACAGCCTGGTTCAGTACCGACACGCTGATCGGCTGGTTCTACTCAGTCATCGTTGCCGTGGTGCTCACGGGGCTCATCACGGACAACTGGCCGTGGCGCCTTGCCGGTTCCCCGGGCCGCGTTGCCGCCGTTTCCGTGGTCGGCAACCTCGTCGTGGGGACCGGGATCTACTTTCTGTTTCTCACCGCTGGAAAAGCCCTCATCGGCGGTGACGCAGTAGCGAGCATTGGCTCAAGTGTCACGGGTTTCGCGGCTCAACTCGGGGTGTGCTGGGTGTTCTGGATGATTCTGTGGTCCAACGCGTTCACGAATTATCCGAACGGCCCAAACGAGGCACTCAATTGGATCGTGCGCGTCGCCATCACTCTGCCCCTGGGCGTAGTGACATTCCTCCTGTACTACTACGTGATTGCGGGGACCGTTCTGCACGAGCCAGTCGTTGCCGGTGCACTGCACGGCAACGCCCTCGGCTGGATGAACTGGATGGTGCTCTGGACGCTGTACTACGTTGTGTGTCTCGAGTCGTACGGTCTGCCTCGAGCCGCCGCGCCGTCGTGAATCCCCCTGCGCGCGTCAGCGAAAACAGGCGTTCGATGCCCGTTTTCGCTGACACCCATAGACGGACTCAGCGCAGTAGGTCACGCACGTCACTGGCTCGGGCCTGGTGCACCGCGCGCTGTGCCAGGTCTCGGCACTCCGCCACGCTGAGGCCGCGCACAGTCTGTTTTACGGTCGGCACCGAGTGTGGTGTGACACTTAGTTCGTCGACGCCCAGCCCTATGAGTAGCGGGGCTGCGATAGGGTCGGCGGCGACTTCGCCGCACACCGCGACTCGGGCTTGTCCGTCTGCGGCGGCACACACCTCGGCAATCAGGCGCAGAACGCCCGGGTCGAGCGGGTCCGCAAGCGCTCCCAGGCGGGCATTGCCCCGCTCCGCAGCGAGCGCGTACTGCGTCAGATCGTTCGTGCCGATGCTGAAGAAGTCAACGTGCGGCGCGAATGCTGCGGCTTTCAGCGCTGCGGCGGGCACCTCGATCATCATCCCGATCTCGATACCCGCAGGCAGGTTCGCACACGCGAGCAGTTGTTTCGCCTCGACGAGTTCGTCAACGGTGCTCACCATCGGGAACATCACGCTGACGGGAAATTCAACCGCCACCCGCCGCAGCGCCGCTAGCTGAGGCTCGAATAGCCCTGGCTGCCCGAGTGCGAGCCGAATCCCTCTGACCCCAAGAAAGGGGTTCTCTTCGTGCGGCTGGGTGGCGTACGGCAGGGGCTTGTCGCCGCCTATGTCGAGGGTGCGGAATATCGCCCGGCGTCCGTCGAGCGCTGCGGCGATCTCACGATACGCTGCGAACTGCTCGTCCTCCGTCGGTGCGGTCTCGCGGCCGAGGAAGAGGAACTCGGTGCGGATCAGGCCCGCCAGGTCCGCGCCGTTCGCCACTGCTGTTGCGGCGTCGTCACGGTTCCCCACGTTCGCCGCGACGTGCACGGTGACGCCGTCGTGCGTGAGCGCAGGCGCCGCAGCATGGCTGAGTGCGTCCGCGAACTGCCGCTGTTGTTCTGCAGCCTGGGCGCGGAGGTCAGCCAGCAACTCGTCATTGGGCTCGATGTGTATCGTCCCCGCGGTGCCGTCAATCGCGACGGTGGTGCCGGCCCGCACAGCGAGCACTCCCGGTCCCGCTCCAGTGATGGCGGGAATGCCTAGCGAACGTGCGAGGATCGCCGCGTGTGACGTCGGACTTCCTTGCGCAAGGACAATTCCGCGCACTGCCTCGCGGTCGAGGTGTGCTGTTTGCGCGGGCGTGAGATCTGCGGCGATCAGGATGCCAGTTTGCGCGGCGAATTCGTGGGATATCCCCAGCATGGCGCCGAGGACCTGATCACGCACAGCCCGCACATCCGTGGCGCGTGCACGCTGGTAGTCGTCGTCGAGACTCTCGAAATCGGCTGCTGCGCCACCGAATACGACCGCCACTGCGTGCGGCGCGGACGTGCCGGCATCAATTCTTTCGCGCACGGCATCAATGAGTTCCGCGTCGTCGAGGAGCATCAGATGAGCATCGAAAACCCCCGCCTCAGCTTCCCCGGCCTGGCGCGCGGTGGTGGCGCGAGTGCGGGAGATAATGCGCCGGGCATCGGCCACGGCGTTGCGGACGCGGCGCCACTCCGCGGCAGGATCAGCAGCGCTTGCGCTGACGTCTGACAGGTCGATTTCGCATGCCTCCGCAAACCACGCCGGGCCGATTCCGATTCCGGGTGATGCCGGCTGCGGACCCGGCGAGGACACAGTGGGAGTCGGGCGTTCGAGGTGTGCGTCTTCGCCAAAATGCTCGGCCGCGAGCGAAAGAACGTGCTCAACAGCTTCTTTCGCTTGCTTTCCGACGGCCGACACTTCCAGGGAATGGCCGGCGAGGGCGCCGAGTGTGGCAAGGCGGGTGAGGCTCGCGGCTGGCACAAACGCGGAGCCGGTAGTGACGTTGCGCACGTGCACGTCTGCATCGAGAGCCCGCACTTCAGCGGCGAGCCGCGCAGCGGGACGAGCATGCAAGCCATGCGCGTTTTCCACGACAAACGTGGCTGTGAGTCCGTCGCGCATGTCCGTCGCGGAATCTTCCGCTATCGCGGCTGGTTCGAGGTGCGCTTGCTTTCCGGCGAGGCCGCTGACGGCTTCGGCCTCGACTTCCGCCAGGGTCGCCCCGCCCGCGGCCGCGACGGTCGCAGCGACGAGGCCTTCAACGAGCGGCGCAGCGCACAACCGCACGTTCGCGGCGATATCAGGATCGAGCAAGTCGAGCGCAAGTTCGGCAGAAAGCACTGCCGAACCGAGGTCCATCAAGACCAGCACACCGTCAGCGCCAGAGACTTTCTCGATGGCCGACTGCACCTCGATCGCGTCGGTTCCGAAAGTTCGCTCATCGAGTCCCGCCGCCACCGCGATCTGGAGCGCGCGTCCATGCGCCATTTCGGACGCGAGCGCGACAGCCGCATCGGCAAGCTGGCGGCTGTGAGAGACCACAACTAGACCAACCATGCGCGTCACCCGAGCGCTCTCGCCGCAGCTGTGATCAGCAGCGCAGCGCTCGTCGCACCCGGATCTTGGTGCCCGATGCTGCGCTCACCGAGGTAGGAGGCACGTCCTTTGCGCGCCAGCATCGGGATGGTCGCGTCGCGGCCGGAGTTCGCTGCTGCTTCGGCGGCAGCGAGTGCGTCGGTGAGTGACGCGCCGCCATCGAGTGTCTGATCGGCCGCTTCGACGGCAGGCGACAGCGCATCGAACATGGTCTTGTCTCCAGGATCTGGTTTACCCCTGGCCACCACGCCTTCAAGGCCGGCGCGGAGCAGCTTCGCGAAGTCGTGGGGCTCGAGCTCCGCCACCGGGCCGGCGGAGGCCGCAGCTCTGATGAAAAACGTGCCGTACAGCGGACCGCTTGCGCCGCCGACCTTGCTGACGAGCGCCATGCCGGCTTGCTTGAACAGCGCAGCCGCATCCTCTGGCGGATTGTCGTCGAGCGCAGCGAGGACGGCCGCGGTGCCGCGCTGCATGTTGGTGCCGTGGTCAGCGTCGCCGATCGCCGAATCGAGTTGCGTGAGTTCATCAGTGTGCTCGCTGATGAGGTCTGCGAAGATACGGAGCCAGGAGTGGAGTTGGCCAACTGTAATCGTCATCGTCAGATCCCCCATCGCAGCGCGGGTGTGTTGACAGGTGCGTCCCAGAGCCTGACAAGATCGTCGTCTGCCTTGAGGAGCGTGACGGAGCAGCCAGCCATCTCAAGCGAGGTGATGTAGGAACCAGTCAAGGAACGCGCGATCTCGATGCCGTGGCCGTTGAGTATGCGCGCCACTTCACCGAACATCAGGTATAGCTCCAGCAGTGGTGTGCCGCCCATGCCGTTGACGAATGCGATGACACTGTCGCCCTTTGTGAACGGAAGGTCGGAAAGAATTGGTTCCATCAGCATTTCCGCCACCTGCCTGGCAGGCGCAAGGCTGACGGTAGCGCGGCCGGGCTCGCCGTGTATTCCGACGCCGACTTCCATCTCGTTCTCCGCGAGGGTGAATGTTGGTTTGCCAGCGGCCGGCACCGTGCATGGTGTTAGCGCGATGCCCATGCTGCGCCCGTTGTCGTTGACGTGCTGGGCGACGTCGGCGACTTCCTTCAGGGGTCTTCCTTGCTCGGCGGCAGCTCCGGCGAGTTTCTCGACGAGGACGGTGACGCCCACCCCGCGCCGCCCAGCGGTATACAGGCTGTCCTTCACCGCGACGTCATCGTTGGTGACGACCTGAATAACGTCCACTCCGGTTTCTGCGGCCGCGAGTTCAGCGGCCATCTCGAAATTCATCACGTCACCGGTGTAGTTCTTCACGATGTGCAGCACGCCCGCGCCAGAATCGACGGTTTTCGTAGCTTCGAGCATTTGGTCGGGGACTGGGGAGGTGAACACTTCACCGGCGCAGGCCGCGTCGAGCATGCCCATTCCGACGAACCCGCTGTGCATCGGCTCGTGACCGGATCCGCCACCGGAGATGAGGCCCACTTTTCCGGGCACTGGCGCGTCCGCGCGGTACACGATCTTGTTGTTTAGGTCGACACGCAATTCGGGGTGTGCCGCCGCAAGTCCGGTGAGCGCTTCGCTTACGACATCGGCGGGGTCGTTGATGAGTTTCTTCATGGGGTTCCTCGCTATACAGATGGTGCGGTTGCTGTCCGAACAGCGTTGCCGGTTAAGGGTTCTGAAACTCGTCGCGTGCTGGTGAGCAGCAGGTACACCAGCGCGGCGGCGACTCCGGCGGAGAGTTCAGCAGCGAGGTACACGGGTGCCTGACTCCACGCTACGTCGCCCCCGTACAGCTGGTGAATAATCATGGGACCCAGAGTCCGAGCGGGATTGATTGACGCGCCGGTGGCTGGCGCGAGCGGGATGATCACCGCGAACACCACGAGGCCGATGGCGAGACCAGCGAAGCCCGGTGTCGCAGCGCGATGAATGACCATCAGCACGGTGAGAATGAGGATGAATGTGCCGATGAACTCGCCAGTGAACGCCTGCCCGGCGCCTACACCGTCACCGTAGGCGGCAACACCGAGTCCTACGTCGTTGGCTTGCCTGCCGAGTACCCCAATGATTGCGAGTGCGCCGAGCGTCGCGCCCACGACCTGCGCCGCGAGGTACTCGGGGACACGCCGCCACGGAAACTGCCGAGTGACTGCGAGCGCCAGGGTGACGGCTGGATTGATGTGATTGCCGGACACGTGTCCGAAGGCGTACACGGTCGCGACGACGATCGTGCCGAATGCGAGCGAGATTATTCCGAGGTCGGCCATCGTGAACGGGGCATTACCGTTGATGATCAGCGTCGCAGGTACTGCGCCGACGCCGATGAACACGAGAAACCCGGTTCCCAGTGCCTCGGCGACGAGTTTTTGTGGGGTGCTTGGAGGGAGGTGAACGTCCATTGGTGTCTCCGATTTGCCAGCCGGTGATAGCTCCTGCCGAGTGCCGCTCGTCCCCAAGTCCTTGACTTTGGTCGAATGACATTCGACATTATCGAATGATGTACGTCACACTACGCCGCCCGTTAGGCTGTTCGCAATAGCTTTCTGTCAGAGATCTGAGGGCTCACGTGATTCAGTCGGTTGACCGGGCGATCCGCATCCTTACAGCGCTGCAGGGTGCCCGCCGCATGAGTCTGTCGGAGTTATCCGCGCACCTGGATTTGCGTCCCCCGACGGTGCACGGGATCGTGCGCACGCTCGTGTCACATGGACTCGTGGTTCAGGACCGGGCAACCGGCCGCTACCAATTGGGGCCAGCGACGCTGCGCTTGGGAAACGTCTACCTCGACACGCTGGACCTGCGCTCAAGGGCGATCACGTGGGCGGAAGAACTCGGGCGGAGGACGGGCTTCGCGGTGCGCGTGGGTGTACTTCTGCCCGGTGAAGCACTGGGTGACGTCGTGATCATCTACCATCAGCCCCGCCTGGACGGTGGAAGGTACATGCCAGAGGTGGGGATCGTCATCCCTGCGCACGCGAGTGCCCTCGGCAAAGCCATGCTCGCTTTTCTGCCGACTGTCGCGGATCCCGTGGGTACGCCGCTGCGCGGAATGACAGGTGAGACGCTTACTGATCCCACTGAACTCCAAGGGGTCCTCGCGCAAGTGCGGCAGACGGGTATCGCCGAAGAATGTGACGAGGCCGTGCTCGGCGAGTCGGGAATCGCTGGCGCGGTCTTTGATTCCCACCAGCTTGTCGGTGCGATCGGCGTTGTGGTGCCTACTACTGAATGGCCAGTGGGTGATGCTGTCGCCGAAGCGGTGCGCTCCGCGGCCCGGACGGTGTCACGTGAGTTAGGTGCGACCCAATGGCCGCGGCCGGCAAGCGAGTGACGCCGCGAGCGAATGTGCTGATTGGGTGGCCCCAGCCGCTACATTTGCTCGCGGCGTTGAGGGGTTACTCGTCGTCAGCTTCGTCGGGATGCAGCTGAAGGTGACGGAGTGCCGCTGCGAGGCCGCCGAGCGTTATGCCGAACGACAGGATCATCATGATGATTGCGGAGGTGTTCATGTTCGTACCTCGATCTGAGAAGCTGCTGCCGGGAGAAATTCGTTTCGTGGTGCGCGCCACGGGAGTGTCGCGGCGACGAGGGCAAAGATGATGAGCGCCGCTTGCAGTGCCCAGCCGAATGTTCCCACGAACAACGTCGGCAGCCCGCTGTAGCCATCTTTGAGCAGTGAGTGCAGTTCGGTAACCAGCATCGTGCCGATAACGGCTGGGGTGATCACACTGACGCAGATGATCCACGGTTTGCCGAGCTGAACCGTCGACACCGAGTTCAGGTGCGCCTGGAGTTCAGGCAGCCGCCGTAACACCCAGCTCAGCGTGACGACGGAAACTAATGCCACCCCGACGATTCCGAGATGGTTGGTGAACTTATCGACCACATCGAGAACATTCACCCCCGTTGTGGTCGGGAAGAGTGCGAGTGAGACAAGCGCCATCGGCGTGCCTACCCCCACCACTGCAGCGACCCGAGAGATACCGAGCTTTTCTTGCACGGCAGCGATCACAACTTGCACGAGGCTGATGAGTGACGTGTAGCCCGCGAACACCAGACACCCAAAGAAGAGCACACCGAAGAGTGCCCCACCGGGCATTGCCGAGATGATCTGCGGAAAGGCGATGAACGCCAATCCGATTCCGCCGGAAACGACTTCATCAACCGGAACGGACGCGACCATCGCCATATAGCCGAGAGCAGCGAATACGCCGACACCCGCGAGGATTTCAAAGCCGCTGTTCGCGAACCCCACAACGAGTCCGGATCCAGTCAGATTGCTCTTTCGCTTCAGGTATGACGAGTAGGTCACCATGATGCCGAACGCCACCGACACTGAGAAGAAGATGTGGCCGTACGCTGCGATCCACACCGTTGGTTCACGGAGAACATTCCAGTCCGGAGTGAAGAAAGCGCTCACGCCTTCGAGCGAGCCGGGCAAGAACAACGAGCGAATGACGAGCGCCAGAAAAGCGGCGATGAGCAGCGGAACGAAAATCTTGTTCGCTCGCCCGATTCCCCGCTGAATACCCAGCGCGAGCGCGAACAGGACCGCCAGCCACACGAAGAGGAGCGGTATCGCCACGCCGGGCACTAGGGTGGCGCCAACCTCGGCGCCGTCTTGTTGCCGGAGGAAGTTTGTGAAGAGGAAGCCTTCCGGGTCATCTCCCCACGCGGTGGTAACCGAGAAGAACGTATATCGCACGGCCCACGCGACGATCACCGCGTAGTAGGCGGCGATAACGAAGCAGATGCCGACCTGCCACCATCCGATGAATTCAGCGCGTTTATGGAGGCGGCGAAATGCGAGTGGGGCTGATGCGCGGAACTTGTGCCCGATCGCATAGTCAAGAAATAAAAGTGGGATTCCTGCGGTGAGCAGCGCGAAGAGATAAGGGATGATGAATGCGCCGGCGCCGTTTTCGTAGGCGACATAGGGAAACCGCCAGATGTTTCCCAGGCCGACGGCGGATCCGATTGCCGCCAGAATAAAAACTGAGCGGCAGCTCCAGGCCTCACGTCCCGGTTGCTCCACTGTTCGCGTGTGTTGCATGCCTGTTTGTGGCACGACCACTCCTTGTGCGGGCGCATCCGGATGTAACCCGGATGACACGCCTGGTTGGTTGTCGGTTGACTCTCCTTCGCCCAGACGGCTTGTGGCCATGTGGGCGCACATCAGTAGCTCTGCGACGCGTGTGGCTGACATCGAGAGCGCCGGAACTGGCCGGCTGATTTATACGAGCATCGGCGTGCTCTGCGTCACAACTGTTTCGAATGATTCGGCGACGCAGACGCAACAAAGGCGGGAGAATGCTGAGTTTTGCGGAGATTCTTTGCGTGAGAGTCCGGTGAAGCTGTCAGCCCTCGCGGCGGTAGGTGCCCAGGACAATCATCGACTTCGTGCCGGTCGCGCGCCCCTTGCGCAGCCGTTTGATGACATCTTGAAGGTGGCTGTTGTCGCGCGCCCGCAGTTTAACGAGCATGTCCGGATCGCCCGCGATGGTGTAGGCGGCATCCACTTCAGGAATTTCCGACATCGCGCGCAGCATGTCGTCAGGGGTGGTGGTGCCGACGTATCGGACTTCGGTAAAAGCCTCTACTGTCCACCCAAGTTTGGCCTGATCAACCACGGCGGTGAAACCCGTGATGATTCCGTTGGCGCACAAGCGATCGATGCGGCGTTTAGTGGCCGCTACCGAGAGTCCGACTTGTCCTGCGAGTTCTGAGTAGGTAGCGCGGCCGTCCGCCTGGAGCAGCCGCAGCAGACTCTGGTCAATCGAGTCGATTGCCTCCATGGCGGACACGATACTCGCCGCAGCTCGACTCACTGTTTCGCTGAGCCCCCGTCGGCTATCAGCTTCTTCGCCATCTCCCGCATTTCGACTTTCCGGATTTTTCCGGTGATTGTCATCGGGAACTCATCGACGATGTGGACGTACCGTGGAATCTTGTAGTGCGCGAGCTTGCCGGTGCAGAATTCGCGCAGTGATTCCACCGTGAGCGGCTCCGACCCTTCGCGCAGTTGTATCCACGCCATAAGCTCTTCGCCATACTTCTCGTCCGGTACTCCGATGACCTGGGCGTCGAGGATATCCGGGTGCGTATAGAGGAACTCTTCGATCTCACGCGGATAGACGTTCTCTCCGCCACGGATCACCATGTCTTTGATGCGGCCGGTGATACTGACATATCCCTCGTCGTCCATGACCGCGATGTCGCCCGTGTGCATCCAGCGGGCCGCGTCGATGGCTTCGGCGGTCTTATCAGGCTGATCCCAGTACCCGAGCATGACGGAGTAGCCGCGCGTGCAGAACTCCCCTGGGGTGCCGCGCGGCACGGTTTGCCCGGAGGCCGGGTCAACAATTTTGATCTCGAGGTGCGGACCCACCTGGCCCACCGTTGACACGCGATGCTCCACCGAGTCGTCCTTGCGTGTCTGTGTGGATACCGGCGAGGTCTCCGTCATCCCGTAACAGATCGACACCTCGGCCATACCCATCCGCTCAATGACCTGCTTCATGATCTCAACGGGACATGGCGAGCCTGCCATGACGCCGGTGCGGAGGCTGGAAAAGTCATACGTCTCGAAATCAGGCTCGTTGAGCTCGGCGATAAACATCGTCGGAACGCCGTACAGCGACGTACAGCCCTCTTCGGATACTGCTTGCAGGGTTGCTTTCGGCTCGAATGACGGCGCCGGAATCACCATCGTCGAGCCGTGGCTGACGCACGCTAGGTTGCCCATCACCATGCCGAAGCAGTGGTAGAAGGGCACCGGGATGCACACGCGGTCTTCCTCGGTGTAGCTGAGTAGTTCGCCGACGAAGAAGCCGTTGTTCAGGATGTTGTGGTGGCTGAGCGTTGCGCCCTTGGGGAATCCCGTTGTGCCCGACGTGTACTGGATGTTGATTGGGTCGTCGGCGCTCAGTCTCGACTGTGCCTGCCGCACGATGCCCGCGTCGGAGGCGAGCGAGTCGGCACCCGATGTGAAGATGCTGTGCCACTCGGGAGACCCGAGGAAGATCGCCTGTTCCAGGCGGGACGTCTTCGGCCGGACCTCGGCAACCATTGCCTGGTAGTCCGACGTTTTGAAGGTGGGCGCCGCGATCAGAACCTTGATTCCGGCCTGGTTGAGCACATATTCGAGTTCCTGTGTGCGGTAGGCGGGGTTGATGTTGACGAGAATGGCGCCGATCTTCGCTGTGGCGAACTGGGTGAGAACCCATTCCGCGCAGTTTGGAGCCCAGATGCCGACGCGGTCTCCCTTCCTCACCCCTAGTCCGATGAGACCCGCAGCAACGGTATTCACCTCGTCGGCAAGCGCCGAGTACGTCCATCGCCGACCGGTGGGGCGGTCGACGAGTGCCTCTCGGTCACCGTGCGCCGCAACGGTCTTGTCAAACGTGTCGCCGATGGTGTCACCGATTAAAGGTGTATCGGAAATGCCAGATGCGTAGCTGATCATCACCGCTCCGGGTTGTTGTCGTCGTGGGTACCTACCAGTGTGATCCACTCAACTCAGTGAATCAAGGTTAACTGGAAGATTCGTAGATCGGCTTCCACGAGGGTCTCACCGTTGGGCGGCTGCTTGTCAGCTTTCGGACAGGTTGGGAGTGGCGGGGGTTGCGAAATACGTCTGCAGTTCGGTCATTGCACGATCGAGGATTGCCAGCAAGTCTTGAGTTTCGTTCTCGAGCCAATGCTCGTAGGCGGTGACGGCAAGAGCGAGGCTGATGTGCCCGATTGTGCGAGGCAGCAAATCGCCGGGCATGAGGCCCATGCGTGCCGCGACGTATTCCGCGATAACGAGGCGCCACTCCTCGTATCGGAGCACTGAGTGTGCTTGCAGTGCTGGGGTTTTAAGGATAAGCGCCATGCGCTGGCGATGCTGGAGGACTGCCTCTGGCGGATACGTGTTGAAGGCCAGTACGCCTTGGTGTACGGCGACGTGGACGGGGAGGTCGTCTGGCATGTCGCGCAGAGTTTTCCGGAAGGATGCCAGGCTGTCGTCGAACTGCCCCCAGGGGATGTCGTTCTTTGACTCGAAGTAGCGGAAGAAGGTGCGGCGGCCAATACCCGCGGCGCGGGCGATGTCGCCGACTGTCGTCGCTTCGAAACCTTTGGCTGCGAACAGCTCGAACGCGACGCGCTCGATCCATGCGTGGCTCGTGGCCGAGGGGCGGCCCTGACGTGCAGGGCTGGAGCGAGTTGTCACCTCAAGAAAGCTACCAACGCAGCGCCCGGGCCACCCACAAGTCGTCGTGTCCAGAGTGTTATTCAGTGATAACCGTCACAAGACGCAGGTGTACCGCTGGGGTTGAGTTTTGGCCCTGAGTGCCATTAGTGTGTCACCCATCACAAAAATCTAAACACGTGAGGAGTGACCTATGAACAGCCCGGACGGCACAGTCACCGAAACGTCGCCGGAAGTGCTTGCCAGTGATGATCTCGTCGAGGAAGTCTCCATCGACGGCATGTGCGGCGTGTACTGAGAGCCGAGAGCGACATGTCCACTTTCAGCGACGAAGCGTTCCTGGGTGAGGGCTGGGCGTTATCACCGTC
Organism: Hoyosella sp. YIM 151337; assembly: GCF_026041215.1. Taxonomy (GTDB): domain Bacteria; phylum Actinomycetota; class Actinomycetes; order Mycobacteriales; family Mycobacteriaceae; genus Hoyosella. Next base: position 133,789 of record NZ_JAPEIQ010000021.1, on the reverse strand, counting down.
GGTGGCGCTTCGTCCTGAACCGTTCGGCGCGCTCGCGTACCATTTCGGCAACCGGCGGCTGACCTTCCTGAAGCGCCCCGAACTTGTCGAACTAGTGCGCGCGCTCTCCGCAAGTGACTCGATCCGCGGCGCGCTTGGCGCCGCGGAGATCCCGGCCGGAGAATGGCCGGCCTACCTCAAAGCACTGCGTGGCCTCGCCGCGGCCGACATGATCCGTCCCCAAGCCACGTCCTCAGCAGCGACAGGAGCCGCATCATGACGACCGTTGAGCAGCGACCCGTCGGCGGATCACTCGTCGAGCAGTTCGAATACGGCCTCGACGCGCCGATCTGTCTGACCTGGGAGCTAACGTACGCCTGCAATCTCGCCTGCGTGCACTGCCTGTCCTCATCAGGCCGCCGCGACCCCCGCGAACTCTCCACTGAACAATGCGAAGCCGTTATTGATGAGCTGCAGCGCATGCAGGTCTTTTACGTCAACATCGGTGGTGGCGAACCGACCGTACGTTCAGACTTCTGGCACCTGCTCGAGTACGCCGTCAGCCACAACGTCGGCGTGAAGTTCTCGACAAACGGCGTGCGCATCACCCCTGATAAGGCGCGGTTCCTGGCTTCCACCGATTACGTCGACGTGCAGATCTCACTCGATGGTGCCACCGCAGAAGTCAACGACCACGTCCGTGGACCAGGCTCATTCGACATGGCGATCCGGGCGCTGGAAAACCTCGCCCAAGCCGGCTTCAAAGACGCAAAAATCTCCGTTGTCGTCACCCGGCAGAACGTCGGACAGCTCGACGAGTTCAAAGCACTCGCTGACCGTTACGGTGCGACGCTGCGACTCACCCGGCTGCGCCCCTCCGGCCGCGGCGCCGACGTCTGGGATGAATTGCACCCCACCGCTGAGCAGCAGCGGGAACTGTACGAATGGCTTCTGCGCGCCGGGGAAAACGTGCTGACTGGCGACTCCTTCTTTCACCTTGCGGGATTCGGTGAGACGCTGCCCGGGCTGAACTTGTGCGGCGCGGGGCGTGTCGTTTGCCTGATCGACCCCATCGGCGACGTGTACGCCTGCCCGTTCGCCATCCACGACCAGTTCCTTGCCGGCAACGTTCTTGCTGACGGGGGCTTTGGAAACGTATGGCGCACCTCGGACCTGTTCTGTGACTTGCGGTCACCGCAGACTTCCGGCGCGTGCACGTCGTGTCACGCGTTCGACAAATGCCGGGGCGGCTGCATGGCCGCGAAATTCTTCACCGGCCTGCCACTCGACGGACCTGACCCCGAATGCGTTCAGGGCTACGGGGAGAGCGCGCTCGCAACACGCGGCGCAGTTCCCAAGCCCAGCCAGGACCACTCGCACAGCGCCAAACCCCGGCCTCCCAAGAAGAAGCCGGAGCCGGTTTTGCTCTCGCTTGGTAAACCCGCGCCGCCCGTGCGTGCGTGCGCGGAAAATCCGCTCGCGGGGTTTGACCCTCATCAGAAAGGCTCATGATGGCTCGCAACACCTGGTTCGAGACTGTCGCCATCGCGCAGCAGCGCGCGAAGAAGCGACTCCCCAAGTCCGTGTACAAAGCGCTCATCGCCGGTTCAGAGAAGGGCGTGAGCTACGTCGACAACCTGTCAGCATTCTCGGAACTCGGCTTCGCGCCACACGTCGCGGGACTCTCCGCGAAGCGCGAAATGTCCACGACGGTGATGGGGCAGGACATTTCGCTCCCGGTCCTCATTTCGCCCACCGGTGTGCAGGCGGTACACCCGGAAGGCGAGGTGGCGGTCGCTCGCGCCGCAGCCGCCCGCGGCACAGCGATGGGTCTCTCGTCGTTCGCTTCACGCACGCTCGAAGATGTCGTCGAAGCGAACCCGCAGACGTTTTTCCAGATGTACTGGATGGGGGATCGCGAGTACACGGTCCGGCGCATTGAACGGGCCAAGAACGGAGGTGCAAAAGGCATCATCGTCACTCTTGACTGGTCATTTTCGATGGGCCGTGATTGGGGCAGCCCGACGATCCCGGAGAAGATGGACCTCAAGGCGATGTTGCGGCTCGCGCCCGAGGTAGTCGTGCGGCCGAGCTGGCTGATCGAGTACGCCAGGTCCGGCAACATCCCGGATCTGACAGCCCCGAACCTCGATGATCCAGAAGCTGGCGTACCGGCGCCCACGTTCTTCGGCGCGTACGGACAATGGATGCAGACCCCGCCGCCAACGTGGGAAGACATCGCCTGGATGCGGCAGCAGTGGGACGGGCCCTTCATGCTGAAGGGCATTTCACGCGTCGACGATGCGCTTCGCGCCGCGGACATCGGTGTCAGCGCGATCTCCGTGTCCAACCATGGCGGAAACAACCTCGACACCACACCGGCGCCGATCCGGATGCTCCCATCGATCGTCAAGGCAGTCGGTGACGACGTGGAGGTGCTGCTCGACGGCGGTGTGCGGCGCGGCAGCGACGTCGTAAAAGCGCTGGCGCTCGGCGCGCGCGCGGTGATGATCGGCCGGGCATATCTGTGGGGCCTTGCAGCGAACGGGCAAGCCGGTGTCGAGAATGTGCTCGACATTCTGCGTGGTGGTATCGACTCGGCTCTGCTCGGGCTCGGTCACTCGTCAATACACGACCTGACCGCTGATGACGTGGTGATACCACCCGGGTTCATTCGTGAACTCGGGGTGCCAGCACGGGCGTAAGGAGAATGCCGTGACCGAGCTCAGCCGGGTGAGTTGGCCGAGTATCCAGCAGCGACCACCTGTGCTGTTGCCGCTTGGCTCGGTTGAGCAGCACGGCCCGCACCTGCCATTGCATACCGACACCGCGATCGCCGTTGCGGTGGCCCGCGGGGCCGCGCACCGGCTGGGAAACGGAGCATTCGTCGCGCCGCCGCTCTACTACGGATCCAGCGGTGAGCATCAGTCGTTTCCGGGGACTCTGTCGATCGGCCAGGACGCCCTCAAGATGATGCTGGTTGAGCTTGTCCGCTCACTGTCGCACTGGGCGGGTCAGGTCGTCATCGTCAACGCGCATGGCGGAAATGTGCAGGCGCTTGCTGCGGCCGTTCACCAGATGCGGTACGAAAAACATGACGTCGTGTGGGCGGCATGCGCGACCGAGAGCGTCGATGCACACGCCGGTTACACCGAAACATCCCTGATGCTGCACCTGGAGCCCGATAGCGTTAACCTAGCGCGAGCAGAAGCGGGCAACACCGCGCCGGTAACGGAACTGCTGTCTCAGATCATCACGGGCGGAGTAGCGGCGGTATCGCCCAACGGTGTCCTCGGCGACCCCGCTGGCGCAACGGCTGAGGAAGGCGCTCGCGTGCTTGCTGAGATGATCGATGACGTGGTCGCGCGTATCGAATGTGGTCACCCGGATGACAAAGGGTTTCTGACCATGCCGGATCGGAGCCGGGTGTGAACGATGGAACAGTTGCACTTGTTACCGGAGCGGCGCGAGGCATGGGAGCAGCGACCGTTCATGCGCTCGCTGCTCAGGGATATCGCGTCCTTGCCGTTGATAGCTGTGCAGGCGATAGCGCGGAACGGCCCCTTGAAGTGAAGTACGCGCTCGCATCGGCCAGTGATCTCATGGCGGTTGCTGAGAAGTATGACGACGAGCAGGTGCAGGCTCACATCGCAGATGTGCGTGACCGCATCGCGATGCGGCATGCCGCCGAAGCTGCCGTCACCGCCTTCGGCCGTCTCGACGTTGCGGTCGCCGCTGCTGGTGTGATCGCCGGCGGACAGCCGCTGTGGGAGACAGCGAACGCTCAACTGCACGAAATGTGGGATACCAACCTGGTTGGGGTGTGGAACACCGCAGCGGCCTGCGTCCCGCACATGCTGGCCGGTCCCGATCCCTCGCGGTGCCGCTTTGTCGCGGTGTCCTCGGCTGCGGGCACCCACGGCCTTTATCACCTCGCCGCTTACAGTGCTGCCAAACATGCGGTGGTCGGGCTGGTCAAGGGACTTGCCGCCGACCTGGCCGGAAGCGGAGTGACCGCTGCCGCCGTGGCACCAGGTGCTACGCAAACCGACATGCTCGAAGGTACTGCGCGGCTGTACGGTCTCACCACGTCAGAAGACCTTGGTAAGTCAGCCCTGATCCGGCGGATCCTCGCGCCGGAAGATCTGGCTGGGGTGATTGCGCTGTGCTGCTCACGTGAGGGAGCGGCGCTGAACGGCTCCGTTGTGAGCGCGGACGGTGGGTTCCGGCCGTGACAGCGGAACAACCGCTGCCGGACGGCACACGGGTAGCCCTGCACCGCGATGTACGCACGTACGAGGGTGGGAGCGTCCTCATGGGCGGCGAACCGCTCCGTGTGCTTCGTGTGAAAGCGAAGGTAAGTGACCGCCTCATGGGCCGCTCGATCAAGGTTAACGATGCACTGAGCCGGGCGCTTGCTGGACGGCTTATAGATGCAGGCCTCGCATCCTCTGTGACAAACACACTTCCGGAAGCAAGCCTCACGGATGTGACCGTCGTCGTTCCGGTGAAAGACCGCAGCGATGAACTCGACCGCGCGCTGACCGCCCTCACTAGCGGGGTGGCTGTCGTTGTCGTCGACGACGGCTCTGACGATCCCAGCGCCATTGCACGGGTGGCTGCGCAGCACGGTGCACGGCTGGTTGCACTGCCCATTAACCAGGGACCGGCGGCCGCTCGCAACGCGGGATTGAGGGCGGTGACGACGCCGTTCGTGGCTTTCGCCGACTCGGACGTCGCTGTCGCTCCTGAGTCGCTAGCCCTGTTGTTGCGCCACTTCACCGATGAGCGGGTGGCAGTAGCAGCGCCGCGCGTAGTGGGCCACGAGGGCAGTAACTGGATCACACGGTACGAGGCGGCGTGTTCATCGCTGGATCTCGGACCCGAGCCCGCGCTGGTGAAACCGGGCGGCCGCGTCGCATGGGTTCCGAGCGCATGTTTCATTGCTCGGGTCTCAGCGCTCGAGGCCGGATTCGACGAGCAACTGCGCTCCGGCGAGGACGTCGACCTAATGTGGCGGCTGGCGGAGAAGTGGCGGATTCGGTACGACCCGTCCGTGCACGCGCTCCATGAACACCGCGACGAGCTGCGTCCGTGGCTTGCTCGCAAGAAGTTCTACGGGACGAGTGCTGCCCCGCTTGCTGCGCGGCACGGTTCCGCTGTCGCGCCGGCGGTGCTGACACCGTGGCTTGGCGCCGTCAGTGTATTGCTGCTCATCCAGCGCAAATGGTCGATAGCGGTGTTGTCGGTTCTCCTCGCCGTCACCGGATACCGGGCGAGCCGCCTCGTGGAAGCAGAGGCCGCTACGCGGACACGTATTGGAATCAGGCTGGCCTTCCGGCTGCTCACGGGAAGTGCAACGCAGATGAGTGCGCTGCTCGTGCGGCACTGGTGGCCGGTGGCAGTGCTGGCGGCGTGCTTCTCGTGGCGCGCGCGGCGCGCACTATTGCTGGCCGCGGTGACCGACGGCCTCACGGATTACCGGCGCACCGCGCCGAACCTGGATCCGCTGCGCTTCCTGGCTGCGCGCAGGCTCGATGATCTTGCGTATGGCACCGGTGTGTGGACAGGTGCCTTGACGCAAAGCTCTCCGCACGCGCTGCTGCCGCGGGTGACGGGGTTCCGGTCGATGCGGTATCGACGGCAATATCGACACTAAACCCGCGTTGTGGACTAAGTTCCAGAACCGAGGCGATTGCACAGAGAGGTGTCATGGCGCGTACCGACGTAACCTTCCCCGCTGGGGACGGAACCTGCGCTGCCTGGTTGTACCAGGCAAGCAGCGCGCACTCGGCGGGCAAGCAGCCGATTATCGTCATGGCGCATGGCTTGGGCGGCGTCAGAGAAATGCGACTCGACGCCTTTGCCGAGCGGTTCCAGGCGGCAGGCTACGCCTGCCTAGTCTTCGACTACCGGCATTTTGGCGCCAGTAGCGGCGAGCCCCGTCAACTGCTGGACATTGGCCGTCAGCTCGAAGATTGGACGGCGGCTGTGGCGCACGCGCGCACTATCGACGGGATCGACTCGGCCCGTGTCGTCGTGTGGGGCACGTCATTTGGTGGTGGCCATGCCATCATCACAGCGGCCCGCGACCACCGTATCGCGGCCGCGATCGTGCAGTGCCCGTTCACGGATGGCCTCGCTTCCACTCGCGCAATCCCTGCGCTGACGACGGCGAAGCTGACCGCACTGGCAGTGCGTGATCACGTGGCCGCTCTGAGGGGTGCTGACCCGGTGCGAGTGGCAACCTATGGGCCGCCGGGCTCCACCGCGCTCATGTCCGCCCCGGACGCTGAACCAGGGATTAGGGCCATCACGCCTGCAGGCGTGCAAGTCCCCAGTGAGGTCGCGGCCCGTTTTGCGCTGCAGATCGTCCGTCATTTCCCAGGCCGCTACGCCCGGAAGGTGCAGTGCCCGATCCTCTTCGTGATTTGTGAATCCGATACGGTCGCGCCCGCGGGCCCGACCCGGAAGTACGCTGCCCAAGCACCCCGCGGCGAGGTGACGCTCACCGCAGCCGGGCATTTCGATATTTACGTCGGCGATGATTTCGAACGAAACGTGGCCGACCAATTGGCCTTTCTTGCACGGCACGTACCGGTCCCTTCGTGATCGGTACGTGCCGACTGACACGCTCCTGCTCAGCTACGAAACTCGCGTGCCCTCGCGCACGCGTCCTGACCGTTCTTGGGCCGCACTCGTTCCCGCAGATAGGACGCGACGTGCTGCGCTACTACGCAGCATGAGCCCAGCCCAGATCACAACTGCCACGTAAATCGGGAAGAGAGTGTGGCTCAAAAGCGGAGAGTCGACGCGCAGGTGCGTCGCTATAGCACCGCCGAGGTAGCCGGTCAGAAGAATCGCCCCCACCAACGCGGTCCGCGGTATCAGGTAAAGGACGAGGCACACCAGCAGTATCCAGCCGACAGCCGGCATCTGCTCGATGGTCCAGCCGAGTGATTCGGACCCCTCCATTGCCGATTCGACCGCGAAGATCTTGATGGCGCTGTCGAACAACAGGAATAGGCCCACAAGCCCAGTGAGGATCCAGCCGGTGATGCGCTGCGCGCGTGTGGGTTCGGTGAACATGTCGACTCCTTGGGAGCGGTGAGTTGGGTGTCTCCCTTACTGACCGCCGCCCGCGGGGATGTTCATCGGTGGGCGCGCAGCTATCTCACGAAGCGAGGGCCGCGCGCGCCATGTTTCGCAGAATCTCGCGGGTGCGAGCTGCTGATGCCCGCGCGCTGTGCGGTGTGGAATTGATGAGTCCGAAGACTGCGTGTGCTTTGGTGCGCGCTGATACTGCGTCGAGGCTGGGGGTGAGTTCCATGAGAACTTGCACCCAGCGTTCGACATAGCGCCGCTGCAACATCCGCACTTGGTGCTGTGCCTGGGCGGGCAGGCTATGCAGGTCCCGATCCTGCACGCGGATGAGGTCGGACTGGTTCAGCGCGAAGTCCAAATGAAACTCGATGAGCCCAGCGAGGGCTTCTTCAGCGTTAGCTGCTCGGTCAGCGACCTCGGAACCGCCGTAGAAGAGGTGATCGCTTACCCCCGTCAGCAGCTCGACGAGGAGTGCCTCTTTGTTGGGGAAGTGGCGGTAGATGGCTGGTCCGCTGATACCAGCTTCTGCGCCTATATCTTCGAGGCGCACGCCGTTATACCCGCGTTCCGCGATGAGTTTTGCGGCGGCGGTGAGGAGTTGTTTGCGCCGATCAGCCTTCATCTGGCTGCGCCGGGTCGGTGCCGGTTCTTCTGCGGCTGCTTGCATCGCCACCGGTGCCACCTCGCTATTCTAGAACCATTGCCGCTTTGTCCAGGTGAATCGAGATTAACTGATTTGGGTAGCGGCTGTCAGCTGTCGATGTGCGGGTCACCTCGCCGAGGGCTACCGTCGGTAGCACAACTGTCAGGTGGGTTCCGTCCGAGGAGGCTGCGATGCGAAACGTGTTGCGGTGGCTCGCCGGTCTTTCGGAAGCGGCTCCGTTCACCCTCGCGACAGTGGTTTCGACCAGGGGTTCCGTCCCTATGCCGCCAGGAAGTTCGATGGCGATCGCGGATAGCGGCCCGATAGTGGGGGGCGTATCCGGCGGGTGTGTTGATTCCGATATCTGCGCGCGGGCGGAAGTGGTGCGTGCCACCGGTCAGGCGCAGTACGTTCGTTACCACCCTTCAGGTGATCCAGCAGCGGTTGCGCTGACGTGCGGCGGAGTGATGAGTGTGCTCATAGAACGCGTCGCCGGTGTGGAACTGGAGCGCTTCTGGCGAGCTGCCGGTGCGGTTCTGGCCGACCGTTCCGTAGCGAGGGCGGTGGCAATTCCGCATGTGGGCCGCAGCGGCGGCCGGGAGAGTGCCTGGACGATCGATGGCTTACAGTGTGGGGCCCGCCTGCCGGTGGGTTTTACTGCGGATTTCAGTGCCGACTCGGCCGCCGTGGTGGCAGGCCAGTTTGTGACGGTGATCGCGTCCCGCCCGCGCATGTTGCTCTTTGGCAGCTCGCCCTTCGTGACGGAGATGTGTGCGCTCGGAGCGTTCCTGGGGTACGCGGTTACGGTGTGTGACGCGCGACGTGCATTCCTCGATCGTTCGCGTTTTCCGGCAGCGACGGAGATTGTGGCCGCTAACCCCGGGGAATACCTGCGTGCGGAGCTGGAAGCGGGGCGTACCGATATGCGCACGGTCATCCTCGCGATGACGCATATGGAGCGATTCGATGTCGGTGTGTTGACCGCAGCTCTCCGTGCGCCGCGCGGCATCGCTTATATCGGTGCTTTGGGATCGGCAGCAACTGTTGCGGCGCGTAAGGCCGCGCTCGCCCGCAAAGGTTTCAGCAAAAGCCAGATATCTCGTGTCTCAATGCCTGCCGGGCTTGCATTAGGCGGACGGTCGCCCTCAGAGGTTTCCGTTGCCATTGCGGCGGAGATAGTCGCGGTCCGCAGCCGTCCTGCTGAGCGAGAAGTAGTGAACGTGAAAGGCGTCACCCCGGGAGATATAACGCGTACGTTTTAGGGGCGACCTGCGGGTTTCGTGCGGCGGATTCTGAGAGCGTGAATAACGGAAAGGGCCGGACGATTGTCCGGCCCTTTCGCAGGCTAAAACAGCAGCCGTGATGCGTAATTCCTGCAGCGAAATCAGGAACCGAAGTTGGCGCCGAGGTCGAGGTTGAGGCCGAGGAGTTCGCCGATGTTCACGCCACCGTCAGCACCGAGGCCGAAGTTGAACTCAGGGAGTTCGGGAGCCTGGAACTGGAACTGAACGTTGCCGCCGCCCTGCGCCTCAAGCCAGGCGTTGTAGGCAGCTTCGACGTCCGCAACGAACTGGGCCCACGCGGCCTCCGCGTTGAATTCGCCCTGAGCTCCGCCGCCGCCGGTGCCGCCCTGTGCGCCGAAGTTCGCTTCGAGCCACAGCTGCCATTCGCGCTCGACCCACGCGACAAAGGCTTCCCATTCTGCGGCCGCGTCACCTTGGGCGCCCAGCTGGAAGCCGCCGAAGCCGAGGTCACCGCCGATGTTGAAGCCGCCTTCGCCGCCACCGAGGCCGAAGAGTGCGCCGAGGTCGCCACCGATGTTGGCACTGCCGAGGTCAAGGTTCAGGCCACCCTCGCCGCCGATCGCTGGCTGCGCTGCAGCCGTGCCGGCGAACGGAACGAGCAGTGCCGCGGAAGCTACTGATGCAATTGCGAGCTTGTGGAGACGTCCCACTGTGATCCTCCTGTGAATAACGTGAGATCTGTTGTACTCAGTGTGCTGGTACTTATTAGCGGGAGGTTTGGTCTCCGGCTCTGCACACCGATATCTGGCTAATCGACGGTTGAACGGCGAACGTTACAGGGTTCTCTCAGCTAATCCTTTTACAACGCTCAGGGTGACTTAAACAGTGACTCCGTGACCCCTCTGTGATGTTTCATGCCATAACCGCAAACATTCACGTGTCAGGCTGTTAATAACTAGAGGTTGCGTATTTCCGGGGTTTCAAAACGGCATTCTGCCTGCAATTTCGCGTCGTTCGAACGATCGACGCGTGCGTCGGGCGCTACTGGGAGGTGTGGCTGCGGCGCGGCATCCACCTAGCGCCGTTGTGATCTAGGCCACCGGTTGCGGCGGGTGTGACTGGCTGTGTGACCTGGACAACGGCTGCAGCGCCAGCTACTCTCGAACTCAGTTATTCATCATTAACTCAGTTCGGAGTGTGGAGATGGCCTTCGACCGTGCAGCCAACCGTGCAGAGCATCAGCGGCTCGTCACTGAACTTCGTGAGACTCTCGCGCAAACAGCGCTCGGCGGGAGCGAGAAGGCGCGGGAACGGCACGTCGCCCGCGGCAAGCTGCTTCCCCGTGAGCGCGTCAACCGGCTGCTCGACCACGGGAGCCCCTTCCTCGAGCTCGCGCCGCTTGCGGCTAACGGCATGTACGACGACGCAGCGCCGGGCGCTGGGGTCATCAGCGGAATCGGGCGGGTCTCCGGCCGTGAATGCGTGATCGTCGCGAACGATGCCACCGTCAAGGGCGGCACGTACTACCCGATGACGGTAAAGAAGCACCTGCGCGCACAGGAGGTCGCGCTGCAGAACGAGTTGCCGTGCATCTACCTCGTTGACTCTGGCGGGGCGTTCCTGCCACAGCAGGATGACGTGTTCCCTGATCGGGAACACTTCGGCCGGATCTTCTACAACCAGGCGAATATGAGTGCACGGGGGATACCGCAAATCGCAGCGGTTATGGGTTCCTGCACCGCCGGCGGCGCTTACGTCCCGGCTATGAGCGACGAAGCTGTGATTGTCCGGAACCAGGGCACAATCTTTCTGGGCGGTCCGCCGCTCGTTAAGGCCGCTACCGGTGAGGTGGTGTCAGCGGAAGATCTTGGCGGTGGCGATCTGCACTCCAAGGTTTCCGGAGTCACAGACCACTTGGCGGAAGATGACCAGGATGCGCTGCGCATCGTACGAAACATCGTTGCGACGCTCGGTCCGCGCACTGACTCCCCGTGGGAGATCAGCCCGCCAGCCGGGCCGGAACGAGATCAAACCGACCTCTACGACGTCGTCCCCACGGATGCGCGGATCCCTTACGACGTTCGCGACGCGATTGAAGTTCTTGTCGACGGCGGCAAGTATCAGGAGTTCAAAGCTGAGTACGGCAAGACCCTGGTCACCGTGTTCGCCCGTGTCCACGGCCACCCGGTGGGCATCATCGCGAACAACGGGGTGCTCTTCAGTGAGTCTGCGCTGAAGGGCGCGCATTTCATCGAGCTTTGTGACAAACGCAAGATCCCGTTGTTGTTCTTGCAGAACATCACTGGCTTCATGGTGGGCCGGGATTATGAGGCCGGCGGTATCGCCAAGAACGGGGCGAAAATGGTGACGGCTGTTGCGTGTGCCCGCGTGCCGAAGCTCACCGTTGTGATGGGCGGTTCGTACGGCGCCGGAAATTACTCCATGTGCGGCCGGGCCTACAGCCCGCGATTCCTCTGGATGTGGCCTAATGCCCGTATCTCCGTCATGGGCGGGGAGCAAGCCGCTTCGGTGCTCGCCACTGTTCGTCGCGACCAGTTCGAGGCACAGGGCCAAGAGTGGTCCGCTGACGAAGAGGCCGATTTCAAAGCGCCTATCCGCGATCAGTACGAGCGGCAGGGCAACCCGTACTATTCGACCGCACGTCTCTGGGATGACGGCATTATTGATCCTGCCGATACCCGCACCGTCGTTGGCTTGGCGCTCAGCGCATGCGCAAACGCACCGTTGGCGCCAGTATCGTACGGAGTGTTCCGCATGTAGCACCTGAGTTTCGATGCCCCAGTTTGGGGGCACCCCTCGCCGAGGTGCAGAGGCAGGGAAGCGTGATGCGAGATGTCCGGTGCAGAAGAGTTCGTTCCTGAGACACACGATTTGGCAGAGCTTGCGGACGCTGCTGCCCAGTGCCGAGGCTGCGGGTTGTTTGAGGCGGCCACCCAAGCGGTATTCGGTGCGGGGCGTTCGTCCGCGCGCATCATGCTCATCGGAGAGCAGCCGGGCGATCAGGAAGACCGCGCCGGTGAGCCATTCGTCGGGCCCGCTGGACGGCTGCTTGAGAGTGCGCTGGAACAGGCTGGAATCAGACGGTCGGATGCCTATGTCACCAATGCCGTCAAGCATTTCAAATTCGGCATGGCGCAGCGCGGGAAGAGAAGAATCCACAAGAAGCCCAGTCGTTCAGAAGTTGTCGCATGCCGGCCCTGGCTTGTGGCCGAGTTGGTCGCGGTGCGGCCAAACCTCGTCGTGTGCCTGGGGGCCACCGCCGCGCAGTCTTTGTTTGGTGGCTCCTTTCGGCTCACCCAGCATCGGGGTGAGGTGCTGCAGCTCGACGACGAGATCCTTCTCAAAGAGCTCCGCGGCGCTGATCCGGCGATCGTCGTCACCATTCACCCGTCCGCGGTGCTGCGCGGCCCGAGCGACCATCGCGATGAGGCGCTTGAGGGTCTCGTCGCCGATCTGAAAGCCGCGCGAGCTGCGGCGGCGCAGCATTCCGTCTAGTCCGCGGTGAGTCTTCCCCATTCGGCGGCCAGCCGCACCGCCTGTCCCCAGCGTGTGAGCTCCTCGCCGCGGCGCAGACCATCGAGCTGCGGTTGCCACTCTGCTGCCTTCTTCCAGTTTCGGTGGAGGACAGCTTTGTCCGCCCAGTACCCGGACGCAAGGCCGGCGCTATACGCGGCGCCGAGTGCTACGGTTTCCGCCATCATCGGTCGTACCACTGGAATGTCGGTGAGGTCGGCGACCATCTGCATCAGTAGATTGTTCGCAGTCATTGCACCGTCAACCGCGAGGAAACGTGCTTGCGCAAGCGTGCCGGCATCTCGTGCGTCCGCATTCATCGCTTCAACGAGATCGCGGGTCTGAAACGCGGTGGCCTGCAAGACCGCGCGGGCAAGATGCTCACGGGTGACGTATGACGTCAGCCCCACCACGACTCCCTGGGCAGTGGTAACCCAGTGCGGTGCGAGCAGACCGGAGAACGCGGGGACGACATAGCAGCCGCCGCAGTCACTCACAGCTGAGGCGAGGGTTTCGATTTCGGCTGAACTGCGCAGCCCGCCTATGTTTTTCCGGAACCAGTCGACAAGCGCGCCGGCAGCAGGATTCGCACCCTCGAGGGCATAGACGGGATTTTCACCGGTGGCCGTGTACGCGACGGTGCTAATGAGTCCGCGCTGTGAACGCACCAGATCGGTCCCGGTGTTCAGCACGAGAAAGCTCCCGGTGCCAAAGGTGCACTTGGCATCCCCCGCACGCAGCGCCGTTTGGCCGATGAGTGCCGCTTGTTGATCGCCGATCACACCGCGGATCGGTATACCCGCCACCGGGGCCACGGTGCTGCCGAAATCGCCCATCGACGGGCGAATCTCTGGGAGCATCGTGCGCGGCACCCCGAAGGTGTCCAACAGCACAGGATCCCAGCACAACGTCTCAAGATTCATCAGCATGGTGCGGCTCGCGTTGGTGGCGTCGGTGATGTGAATGCCACCTTCGGGACCTCCCGTCAGGTTCCACACCAGCCAGCTGTCCATGGTCCCGAATAACGCCGTGCCGTCTTCTGCACGTGCGCGCAGCGCCGGACTGGAATCGAGGAGCCACTTCAGCCGTGGACCCGAGAAGTAATTCGCAAGCGGTGCGCCTGCGCGGTGCATGACGTCGGCGTGGTCTACGGTAGCCGCCAGTTCCGCAACCAGGTGTGACGTGCGGGTGTCCTGCCAGACAATCGCTCGGTGCAGCGGTTTGCCGGTAATGCGGTCCCAGACGACTGTGGTTTCACGCTGATTAGCGATACCGAGCGCAGCGATCTGGGCCGGGTCTATTCCGGCTTTTCGCAGCGCATCTGGAATGATGCGCGAAACGATGGCCCAGATTTCCGCCGCGTCATGTTCCACCCATCCCGGATGGGAGAAGAACTGATGGTGCTCGCGCTGAGCCATTGATACGAGTCGGCCGTGGCGATCGAAGATCATGCATCGAGTCGACGTCGTCCCCTGGTCGAGGGCAGCGACATAGCGTTCCGTCATAGGGACCGTCCGTGGCCGAATTCGTGGGAGATGTTGTGTCCGGCGTGCCGCACTTGTTCGATGAGTTCGGGACGGGGAGCGCCGCGGCTCGTGCAGATATCGTCGAGCGGGCCCTCGATGCCGATCGCAGCGATGACAGCGCCGCCTTCGTCTCTAATGGGAACGGCGATCGCCGCGGTCTCCGTGGTGAGTTCCTGCACCGCTGACGCCCAGCCGGCGTCGCGCACCCGTGCCAGTTCACGTGCCAGTTCGCCACGATCGGTGATTGTCCGAAAGGCGATCGCGGGCAACGGCCCGGCACCAAGGCCGCGTGCTGCGCGGGTATCGTGTGCCAGCAGAACCTTGCCGAGCGCGGTGGCATGCAGCGGCAGCCGACTCCCAGTCGTGCTCGTTTGAGGAGTCGAGTCGGCCCGGAAAACATGATGAACGACGAGCAGACTGCCGTCCCTGAATGCCCCGAGGCGCGTCGCCTGCCCGGTCCGCGCGGCGAGAGCGTCAGCCCAGTTCATCGCTCGTGACCGGATTTCGTTCACGTCCCACAGCACAGATTCAGGTGTCAGCGGGTCAGGTGCGAGCTGGTAGCGGCCGGTGTCGCGGTCTTGTTCGACGAACCCCACGTGGATGAGGGTCTTGAGCAGGCCGTGGGCGGTGGCTTTGGCGATACCGAGCGCACTGCATATTTGGCCTAGCGTCGCGGGTTCCCGCTCGGCAGCGAGCAGACGCAGCAGCGCTGCAGCGCGTTCGACAGACTGCACCATCCCTGGCATGCACTGAAGGCTACCGCTTGACGGCATGTCACAGTCTCGCGTTCCATTCGGCATTGTCGAACGTAATTGCGTTCGACAATGCCGAATGGCATCAGTTCTTTTCCGTGTGTGGCGTCTCTACATTGCATTTCACCGCTGAGACACGCATCACAGTCATCTAGGGAATCGAGATCATCATGGCGAATTACGTCGGCGCAGTCGATCAGGGAACGACCAGTACCAGATTCATGGTTTTTGACCACGACGGGAACGAAGTGGCGCGTCACCAGCTAGAGCACGAGCAGATCATGCCGCGGCCGGGCTGGGTCGAGCACAATCCCGTCGAGATTTGGGAACGTACCTCTGCGGTCATGCAGACCGCGCTCGGACGGGCCGGATTGTGTTACAACGACCTCGCCGCCCTGGGCATCACCAACCAGCGTGAGACAACCGTTGTCTGGAACCGGAAGACCGGCCGCCCGTATTACAACGCCATCGTGTGGCAGGACACCCGAACGGACCGCATCGCTGCCGCACTCGAACGCTCGGGCAAGGGCGACATCATCCGCCGCAAAGCGGGATTGCCGCCCGCTACCTATTTCGCCGGCGGCAAAGTGCAGTGGATTCTTGAGAACGTTGAAGGAGTCCGCGCGGCGGCGGAGCGTGGCGAAGCGCTTTTCGGCACGATCGACAGCTGGCTGGTGTGGAACCTGACTGGCGGTCCACACGGCGGCCTGCACGTCACTGATGTCACGAATGCCAGCCGGACAATGCTGATGAACCTCGAAACTCTTGAATGGGACGACGAACTCCTCGGGTTCTTTACTGTGCCCCGGTCGATGTTGCCGCAGATCCGGCCGTCATCGGCGCCCGACGCGTACGGAACCACGACCGAGCAGGGACCGCTCGCTGGCCAAGTGCCGCTCACCGCCGCGCTCGGCGATCAGCATGCAGCTATGGTCGGCCAAGTGTGCTTCGCACCCGGCGAAGCCAAGAATACCTACGGCACCGGCAACTTCCTGCTGCTCAACACCGGCACCGAACTCGTTCGCTCGGACAACGGCTTGCTCACCACGGTCTGCTACCAGTTTGGTTCGGAGGCGCCGCGCTATGCACTCGAAGGGTCGATCGCCGTCACAGGCTCGGCAGTGCAGTGGCTGCGGGACCAGCTTGGCATCATTCAGGGCGCCGCGCAGAGTGAAACGCTCGCTCGCGAAGTTGCAGACAACGGTGGCGTGTACTTCGTGCCAGCATTCTCCGGACTGTTCGCGCCTTACTGGCGTTCCGATGCGCGCGGCGCGATCGTCGGTTTGTCCCGGTTCAACAGCAACGCACACATCGCGCGGGCGACGCTTGAATCGATCTGCTACCAGAGCCGTGATGTTGCCGACGCGATGGCGAAAGATTCGGGTGTCAGCCTGGAAGTTCTCAAGGTCGACGGCGGGGTCACTGCCAACTCGCTGTGCATGCAAATTCAGGCGGACGTTCTCGGTGTTCCGGTCAGTCGTCCCGTCGTCGCAGAAACGACCGCATTGGGCGCGGCGTACGCGGCTGGCCTCGCCGTTGGGTTCTGGAAGGACACCGATGAACTGCGGCACAACTGGAACGAGCACGCCCGCTGGGAGCCCCAGTGGGACGACGGTCAGCGTGAGTCAGGGTACCGCCGCTGGCAGAAGGCGGTCGAGCGGACATTCGACTGGATTGACGTCGCCTAGAAACTCCCCTCCAAACTTCTCACCTGTGAAAGCGATGTGATCTCACATGCTCACCCCTGTTTCTCTCAGCCCGGCTAACCGCACGCAGGCACTCAAAGAGATGGCGGGCACCGAACTCGACGTCCTCGTTATTGGGGCCGGCGTCGTCGGGGCCGGTGCGGCTCTCGACGCGGCTTCACGCGGACTACGTGTGGGGCTCGTGGAGGCGCGCGACTACGCCTCCGGAACCTCAAGCCGCTCCTCAAAACTCGTGCACGGTGGTTTGCGGTATCTCAAGCAGCTCGAATTCCCGCTAGTGTTCGAGGCGCTGCGTGAACGTGCTTTGATCCTGCACACGCTGGCTCCGCACCTCGCGCGGCCTGTGCCCTTCCTGTTCCCGTTGCAGAAGAGCGTCATCGACCGCGTGTGGGCGGGTGCGGGGATCGGCGTTTACGACGTCCTCGGCGCTGGCAAAGGCGTTCCAGGCCACCACCGCCACCTCGGTCGCCGGAAAGCTCTGACGCTTTTTCCCGGCGGTAAGAAACAAGCAATCAAAGGCGGAATCCTCTTCTACGAGGGGCAACTCGATGATGCCCGCCACACCCTGATGCTCTCCCGCACCGCTGCATCATTTGGCGCACAGTGTGCGAACAGCACGCGGGTGATGGGATTCCTCCGCGACGGCGATCGGGTGGCCGGGGCGCAGGTGTGTGACCTGGAAACAGGCGACCTCATCGACATTCGCGCCCGCCACGTCGTCAACGCGGCAGGGGTGTGGACCGATGAGATCCAGGCGATGCTCGGCAACCGGGGGCAGCTGAAGGTGCACGCCTCCAAAGGCGTTCACATCGTTGTTCCGCGGGACCGGATCGACGCCGCGACGGGGCTCATCACGGAAACGGAAAAAAGTCTCCTCTTCATTATTCCGTGCCCGTGGAGCGATGACTTCTGGGTAATTGGCACCACCGACACCACTTGGAATCTCGACCTTGCCCATCCAGCTGCCACCAGCCGGGATATCGAATACATACTCGGCCAAGTCAATGCGCTGCTGGCAAAGCCGCTCACCCGCGACGATATCGTCGGCGTCTTCGCCGGGCTGCGGCCACTGCTCGCGGGGGAAGCCGACGATTCGAGCACACTCTCGCGCGAACACGCCGTCGTGAGCCCGGCACCCGGCCTGACCCTCGTGGCCGGCGGCAAGTACACGACGTACCGCGTGATGGCCAAAGACGCCATCGACGCTGCACTTCGCGACGTCGGCGGCACTTTCGAACCCTCGCGTACCGAGACGACTCCACTCGTAGGCGCCCGCGAGTACGAGGAAATGTGGTCTGCACGTGCGCGGCTCGCAGCGACTTCTGGTCTGACTGTGGGACGTCTGGAACATCTGCTGCACCGGTATGGCTCCGCGGTCACGGAAGTGCTGGAACTCATCGCCGGCGCCCCACAGCTGGCAGCGCCGCTTCCCGGCGGAGAGCGGTACCTCAAGGCAGAAATCGTCTACGCCGTCACGCACGAGGGAGCGCTCCACCTTGATGACATCCTCGCGCGGCGCACGCGCGTGTCGATCGAAACCCGCGACCGCGGAAAAGTGGCGGCGCTGGCCGCTGCCGAATTAGTCAAACCGTACCTTGGCTGGGATACGGCAGCCGTGCAGCGAGAGATCGAGCATTACCACGCACGTGTAGACGCCGAAATTGACTCGCAGCTTCAGGCTGATGACCACACTGCGGACGCGGCCCGGCTGGGTGCCCCGGACGTCCGTGCTGGTGCGCGAGCCGGCGCAAAGGTTTTGTGAAGGACGAATGTGATGGACAACCTAACGATTCCGCAGATTCTCGTATTCGAAGCGCTCGGTACTGGCTTGCTGGTGCTACTCGGCACTGGCGTCGTCGCCACCGTAGTGCTGAAACACTCCAAGGGTGCGGGCGGCGGCTGGCTCCTCATCAACCTCGGGTGGGCAATGGCAGTTTTCGCCGGTGCCTCTGTCGCCTGGAGATCGGGAGCGCACATTAATCCAGCGGTCACGATTGGCCTCGCTGTATCGGGACGGACGGACTGGAGCCTGGTGCCCTATTACATTGGTGCGCAGCTAGTCGGTGCCTTCATCGGTGCGGCGCTGTGCTGGCTCGCGTTCAAGAAGAACTTCGATGTCGAACCAGAACCCGGTAAGACTCTTGGGATCTTTTCGACGAGTCCGGTCGTCCGCAGTTACGGGTGGAACACCGTCACCGAAGTAATTGGCACGTTCGTGCTCGTGCTGTGGATTCTTCTTGCGGCTTCGGACCCTGCGGGGAACAGCCTCGGTTATGCCGCAGTGGCGTTCGTCGTTCTCGGCCTCGGTGCGAGTCTTGGCGGGCCGACTGGATACGCGATCAACCCCGCCCGAGACCTCGGCCCGAGGCTGGCCTATGCGTTGTTACCCATTCGCGGGAAGGGGAGTGCGGATTGGGCGTACTCATGGGTGCCGATAGCTGGACCGATCGCGGGCAGTTTTCTCGCTGGAGGGTTGTACGCGGGCATCGCTGGGTACCTCGTGTAGGTCTCGAGGGTGAGAACATAAGCGGGAAGGGTGCCTACAAAGGAGAAGCAATGCCGGGTGAGCGGAAGATCGAGGCGTGGCTTACAGACATGGATGGCGTGCTGGTGCACGAAGAGAAAGCGATCCCGGGTGCCAACGAGTTCATCGGCGCTCTGCGCGACAAGGGGACACCGTTTCTGCTGCTGACCAACAACTCGATCTACACTCCCCGCGACCTTCGGGCACGGCTCGCGAACTCTGGTATCGAAGTCGACGAGACATCGATCTGGACATCAGCACTTGCGACCGCGCGCTTCCTGAGTGACCAGGTAGCGAATGGGAGTGCCTTCGCTGTGGGTGAGGCGGGATTGACCACGGCACTCTACGAGGCGGGTTACACGATGACCGACAGGGACCCTGAGTACGTGGTACTAGGGGAGACGCGAACCTACTCTTTCGAGGCCATCACGAAGGCGATACGACTGATCAAAGGCGGCGCTCGCTTCATCTGTACAAACCCGGATACCACTGGCCCCAGCGCCGAAGGTCCGCTCCCCGCCACAGGGGCGGTCGCAGCACTGATCACTGCCGCCACCGGACGCGAGCCGTATTTCGTCGGCAAACCCAACCCCATGATGTTTCGGTCCGCGCTCAACCGCATCGGCGCCCATTCGGAAACAACCGCGATGGTCGGGGACCGCATGGATACCGACATCATCGCCGGAATGGAAGCTGGGCTCACGACCTTCCTGGTTCTTACCGGCTCGACCGCTCGCGGCGATGTCGGGAAGTTCCCGTTCCGCCCGAGCTATGTCGTCGATTCGGTCGCCGACCTCACCGGCCGTGTATGAACCGATACGTGGCCGCAGCACTTACGGCGCTGTTCGCAGTGGCAGTGTCGGGGTGCGCGGCCGATGAGTCACCGCACGTGCTCAGTGGCTCGCCGCGGGTAGCGGTCCAGCATGGCCAGATCACCCTCGATGGCGAGAATTGGTGGCCCACTGGAGTCAACGCCTACCAGCTCGGGACCGACTGGGACATCAATATCGGTTGTGGCGCCGAAGTTGACGCGGAGGAGTTCTTCGCTTCGCTCGCACCACGTTCGCTTACCCGATTCAATGCCTACCAGACACTGGCGATCGACCGAAATACCGGCGAGTTTAACTTCGCTGCGCTGGACGCTGTCATCGCAGCGGCGCAGAAACACGAACAGCTGGTTATTCCAGTCCTGACCGGGCAAGAGGGGGCGTGCGAGAACAACATTTTCAAACAGCGCGACTGGTATGTCTCTGGGTGGCGCAACTCGATGCAGCCCGCGGTGCCTTTTGCTGAATGGGTGGTGATGCTCGCGGAGCGCTGGGACGGTTCGTCGGCGATCGCCGCCTGGGAGCTGATAGGCGAACCCGAAACCTCAGTATGCGCGGGGTTCGATTGCACGCTTGAACTCCGCACATGTCCGGACGATTCCGCAGTGGTTCTGCGGCAGTTTGTCGACGAAGCGGGCGCCTTACTGCGCGGCGCGTCGCCCAGCCACCCCATCACACTGGGACTCGTCGGCGGCGGTCAATGCGGCACTGCCGGCGCTGATTTCGAGTACGTCAACGAATCTCCGTACGTGGACATCACCCAGTACCACGATTACGGCGCAGACGACGAAGTACTGCCCGGGGACGAATTCGACGGCCTGGCCGCGCGGATAACCCAGTCGAGGAATCTTGGTAAGCCGCTGCTCGTGGGTGAGATTGGCATACCAGCAGGCACATGTCTGCCGCTGGAGCGACGCGCTGACGCGTTCGCCAACAAGATTCGGGGCCAGCGGGAAGCGGGCACCGCTGGTGCGCTGTTATGGGCGTACGTTCCTGACCCACGCCGTGACGCGTGCACCATGGACATTGGCCCGGACGGTCCCGTGTGGGACATGCTCGAATCGCTGTGGTGAGGTGTGCTATTCGACCTCGGGTGACACCCGGTACAGCCGCCACGGGGGTTGCTGGAAGCCGTCGTTGGGAACCTCGAGTTCGAGGGTGGCGATTTGTGCACCGTTCTCGTACAGCGTCGGGTAGCGGCGATTCAGCGCGTCCGTTGCGCCGCGGCCGTCGTTGGGTACAGCGAGGAGGTAGCGCACGCCGTGCGAGACTGGATCGTTGAGGATCGTCACGAAATCACCGTCTGAGGGGATGACGAACTGGCGCGGGCGGCTGGACGCCACTACCACCGCGAAACCGTACACGGTGTCGGTGAGCACCGATCCGTCGGGCAAGTCCTGGGCGTCGAGGTAGTCCGCGAGCCGGCGTTCGGTGCTGAATGAGCGGGCGATCGCGTCCGCATCCACCTGGGCCTGCGCTGTGGCGCCGACCGGCACCGGAAGGATTGAGATCAACCCAAATTGCTGACTGGAAAGCGTTGGGTGCAGCATGCCCGCCGCGGTGATTGGCAGGCTTGCGGCGAGCGCGGCCACACCCCACAGCCGTGCACCACCGAAACGGGGTGTTGGGGAAACGACAGCCGGGGTTGCGGGAAACTCTCCGGGCCGCCGTGCTTCCGGAACGACAGTTCGCCGCCACAAGTGGAGTGCAAGCAGGGCAGCGAGTGGCACCGCGCAGATGTAAAACCGGAGGAAGGGAAATGTCATGCCGTTCGAGTAGGCGAATGTCTGGAACGCCAGGACGGAGCCGCAGAGGGCGAGCGGAAGCGCAACGTCGAGTTCACGGCGCCGGATCGCCAGCGCGATCGAAACCGGGAGCAGCGCGGGTAGCGCCGCGCTGAGGAGCACGATCTCGGTGACGGAAAACATGAGGCCTTCGACTGGATCGATATCCACTACGCCGGCGGCTTCTAGGATGGCCGTGTTACCGTACTGCGAGCTGAACTGCGCGAACGCCTCACCCGTCAGTATCCAGCTAGCTCCCGCCCACAGGACTAAGGCGACGATGAATGGAAGCGCGAGGATCACGATGTCGAGAACCGCGCCGCGAACGCGCCAGCCTGAGCTTCCCCGGCGCACACAAATCACGCTCATGATTCCGACGGCCGCCCCGACCACCACGATCGCGTCGTAACGCGTCAAATATGCACCGGCGAGTGCGATTCCGGCTACGACTAGGTCGTCGACGTCATCGGTGTAGAGCCACCGCAGCAGGCGCCGGGTCGCCCACAGTACGAAGAAGAGGAACGGGGCCTCGCTCATTCCGTTCGCGCCGTAGAAAACAATCATGGGGTTGAGGGCTACAAGCACGGCGACCGCGAAACACACCCCGCGCGGAACGCCACGGTCGGTCGCTATTCCCCAGATTTGCGCGACCGCGGCGCCCATGAACACCGCGGAGATGATGACGCCCGAGAGCCCCCACCGAGTGATTTCGGGGACTAGGGGAGAGAGCGCTACGAGGGGAAGCTGCAGCAGCGCCGTCAGCGGAGTGAAAATAAACCCGAGCGCGGCGAGATGAGGATCCCGGCTGTAGAGCACTGATTCCACGGAGGACACCCGCGCGAGCGCGTCACCCATCAGATATCCGTAGCGCAGGCTGAGTGCCCCGCCGATGGCCAGATAGGCGAGCGATGCTGAAAGCCACACGAGCGTTAGCGGGCGCGTCAGTGTTTTCACGGGCCCGTCCCTGCGCCCGGCAGGCCGTGTGCGGTTTTCTCCCAGAACGAGGGGTTGCGAAACAGCTGCCAGCACCCTTTGATCGACGCGATACTCATCATGACCCAATACAGCGGCACAGTGAGGACGGGGATCAAAAGCTCGCTCTGGCGGTTCTCGCGGATACTGATGAGCCCCATGTAGATGGTTGCCGCATTGCCGAACACGAGGGAGACAACGGCCGGGTAATAGACGTAAGACGGGAAGAGCTCCCCAACCTGCGTTGGCTGCCCGAGCAGCCAGCTGAGCGTCATCAGCCAGAAAACCGAGTTCAGCGCAGCGATCGTGGGGGTGCCCGCGAGGAAAATCGTCATGCGTATCGTCGCTACGGTGCCCAGGCTCCGCCAGGTCGCAAGCGGCCGTCGCATGTGCACCAGCCAGGACTGCAGATATCCCTTGTACCAGCGTGACCGCTGCCGTATCCAGTTGATTGCGTCGCTGTTGGCCTCTTCCATCGTGACCGAATCAAGTACTGCGGTGCGGTAGCCGGCGATTGCAAGGCGAACGCCGAGATCAGCGTCTTCGGTGACGTTGAATGCGTCCCATGCCCCGAGCTGCTCCAACGCCTCGCGCTTTAGGTGGTTTGACGTGCCGCCGAGCGGAATGGGAGACCGGCTCTGCATCAGGCCGGGCAGCAGGAAACTGAACCATAGGCCGTACTCGGCTGTGAACCAGCCCGTGAGCACGTTCTGGGTGCCGTTGTGAAAGCTGAGTTTTGCTTGAATGCAGGCCACGTCATCGCCGAGTTTCCGGAACGCCGCAACGGCCCGCCGCAGCTGCAACGGTTCGGGGTGGTCCTCAGCGTCATAGATGGTGACGAGCTCACCAGTAGCGAAATGTAGGCCGTAGTTGCATGCCTTCGGTTTGGTTCTTGGCTCGGCTGGCGGAACTTCGATGATCGTGACGGTCTCGCTGAGGTGCGCTTCGCGCGCGGCTCGAATGGTCTCCGCATCATCTGCTTCGAGCAGCAACAGCACTTGCAATTTCTCTCGCGGATAATCGAGGCCGCCAACTGCGCTGAGCAGGAGAGCGACAACTTCCGGCTCTTTATATGCCGGAACCAGAATCGTATACGCGGGCAGGTCCTCGGCCGGCAGTGCGAGCGCTTCCTCGTCGGAGATCTGGAGGATGGCGTCACCGCGCAGCCCCCGGCTGAAAATCAGGATGCGATCGGTGATGGTGACAACGTATCCGAAGGTACAGAAGGCGACCGCGACAGTAAGGGCCGGAAGTGGCCACAGCGCAAGCAAGACGATTGCGACGGCAGCCAGCCCGATGAGTGCATTCCGCTGCCACGGGACGAATGCCTTCTGTGCGGACGCGAGGGGGTCGAGCCGGCTGAGCCCGTGAATCGCATGGTCAAGGAGCGCGTCTTGGTCGCGAGGTGCGCTCATGGCTCCTCCCCGAACTGTGCTGCGACGATCTGTCGTCCGGCCGTCGTGACAAGCCCAGCATCCTTGAACTCGGGTGTGATGTCGGCGATCGCGGTATTGCCGCGAAAGAGTACTTCGATCAGCGTTCGCATGTTGGATGCCATGGACGGCTGAGGTTCCGGAAACATGGCGTCCGGTTCAGGGTTATCCACCGCGATGATGACTACCCGTTGTGCTTCGTCGCCGCGCTGCCAAGAGAAAACAAGCATGGTCTCGGTCAGATAGGCGGTTTCGTCGATAAGTGTGGACAGCGTACCGATGACGCCGTGGCCGAGGCTCACTATGCGGGGTTCACTGCGCCGCGCCTTGTGCATGTCATAAAGGGTCGCGTCGGGGTAGACATCGAGCTGGGCTGGATGCGGATCTGTGAAGGTATCGATCACGATGGTGCGCGCAGTGTGCGGTGGTTCGACACTCTGTCCTGACAGGAATCCCAGCACCCCTGGTTCCGCCAGCACCGAATCCGCGAAAGCACCCACCGCCTCGTTCGAGGGTTGCGCAGAAAGGTATTGGCGGGTCAGCGTCGCGGTCGGCCCGAAGTAGCGCCGCACCCACGGATAGTCTGTGCGAGCTGTCTCGAACCATCCAGCGGGCACCTCGAGCGCGGGACTTCCAGTCAGCGGCGGGCCAGCGGCCACGATGGCTGGTGACCGTTCGGGCAGTGAGACAAGGCCAACGAGTACTCCGGCCACTATGCAGGTGACTGCCGTCCGCCACGTCACGCTCGGTACCAGGGCCGGCCCCCTGGTATAGCGGTTAGCTCCCTGTCGGCGGCGATGCGCTCGGACAAGGAGAATGGTGGCGACAGATGCCGTGACTGATGGGACCGCCTGGCTCACGATAAGTGGTGCACCTGGCGCGAGCCACGACAATAGGAGGACCGTGAATCCTCCAAGCACGACGACTGTCGCACCGATAACAGCTGCTTCGCGCACGGTGAGTGCGAAGGCTATCGTGACAGCCGCCGCAGAAAACAAAGTGACGACAACGCCTGCAGACCAGCTTGTGCCCCCGAAGATCACGACTAGCGACCGGTAGGTGAGTGGCCCGCACGCGAGGAGCAGGGCCCACGCGGGCCAGAACCGGCCGAATGGGCGTAACCCGAACATCAAGGCCGTGCAGCCGGCCAGGAACACGCCGGCGGCGAGGACATCGAGGTGGAGGACCTGGTACTGCTCCGAGTACCGCGGTACGACGAGCGCTTTGATGAGGATCGAGATGACGAGGGCGAGGACGCCGGTGATGGCATCTGCCTGCTTGTCGAAGATCTGCAGTTGTCGATGTGGCTTGCGGGCAAGGCCGGCGGCGGCGACAACGGCCAGTACGATCACGATCCCGTAGTAGCCTACGGCGGCGCCCGCGCGGGCCTCGGCGATGACGTTCGCCCACGTCTGCCAAAACGCCACCACGGTGGCGGTCAGGATAATCGCCCAGCGCCACACGTAACTCCGAGCCATCGTGTCAGCCCTCGGGCCGGTGCTGTGGTTTCGCAGTGCCGCGGCGGCGCAATCCGATCACTGCAGCCGTCACGATGCCTGCCGCGAGCGCCACAAGCGCCCCGGTGACCACCAGGCGCATCGTCGTTTCTGTATCACCATCAGCAGCCGTAGCCTCCGTGGCACCAATGGACAAGACCTGCGGTTCACCCTGGGGGAGTTGGACCACGACATTGCCGTTCAGCCCCGCCCATCGCGCGGGATCGTCATCGAGCCAGGTGATGAGCGTATCGAGGAGGGTGTTGTCGCCGGAAGCTACGAGCGCGAGAGCGTTCCCGTTCTGGGCCACTTGCAGCGCCCCATAGGGTGGTGCTTCGCCGGTACCGAGGTCGAGGGTAACGACCCCGTCCGCGGATTCGGCGAGAAACGCGGTGCCGCTCGTCTCAAGGGGCAGTGGCAGCGGTACGGCAGTGTTCTCGTCCACGATCAGGATCGAGGGCAGCCCAGTCTGTACACCAGCCGTCGTTATCTCTGTGTGGAAAGGAGTCGCTGATTGGCGCTGCAGGCCGGTCACGATGGAGATGAGCCGGTCGGCGTTCCCGAAACTCAGTTCCGGCAGGGCCGCGTGAACAGTCGGGATGAACGCCTGCGGCAGGGAATCGAAGATGGGCGGTGGCGGAGTCGCCTCGTCGAATTCGATGGTGGACGCTGAATCGATCGTCAGTGTGACGGGTTGCTGCCGTCCGCACGCCAGTGATTCGCCAGCAATCTCTGCCGTCATCGTGAGTGTGCTGAATCGAGTCAGCAAGGACCGCGGGATCGTTATCTGTTCGTCAATCCGGCCGTCGGCGGTCATGGGCCAGGAGCCGACCTCGCGATCTCCGATGCGCGCGGTGATCCGCCCGTTCATGACGGTCGGCAGCGGCGTATATGCGCCTTTCACACCGACGCGTGCCTCGGCAGCATCAAAGCCAATGCGTGTCTGATCGAGTGGGATAGAAACGGCAACACGTCCAACACCGGTTGCGGTGAGCCCCGATAGGCCAAGTTCCGACAAAGTCGTTGCGCGGGGCGCGATGCGTGGCACAGTGACGTCACCGCTGATCGCGAGGCTGGTTCCGGTGGCCAGCGCGAGCAGGTTGTTCGATAGCAGCCGTGCTTGATTCGCGAGTTCTGGCCCGCTTCCGGCCACTCGAAGCGTCGCGACCTGATTGTCGAGTGGGAGCAACTCGAGTTCTGTTTCGGCAGCCTCTGTAACGATCACGCGCCGGCTGAGAAGCTCAATCGGCAAATCGGGTATGTCTCGGCGGTCTGCCAGCGGCTGAACGTCGACGCGAACGTTGTGAGCACGGTAGCGGTGCGTCACCGCGGCTGCGATCGCTATCGCGGCGCTCACCTCGGATTCACTCGGCTCAGCAGGCAGTGCGATCGTGAGTTGCCTCAGCGCGGGTGGCAGGAACTCGCTGATACCGGGGGGCTGTGCCTCGTCTCCGCTATAACGCACGATGATGTCGCGCAGCGTCGCGGTCGGCCGGTCCCAAAAAGTGAAGCACTCCGTCTCAGCAGGCACAACCGTGGTCCGGAGTTCGACCGTCGCCTCTCCGTTACCAAGCTCCGCGCCGGAAAGAGGAAGAACGACCGGGGTGAGGATTTCTGGTGGTGCGTCGTCCGCGGGTGCCGGCGCGCTGAACTCGGTGCGACTGAGTAACCGGCCCGCGCTGTGCACGTCGATCCAGCCGCCAGCGGCATCGGGGGGAGTCTCGACGCGCGCGAGCATGGCCTCCGGCGCCGTCCCCGGAGGAACCGCGAGCGTGAGCGTCGAGGTATCTCGATCACCGAAGAACGTAATGGCGTCACCGAGGCCGAGATCTTGCGAAGTGATGTCAACCTCGGCGCTGGCGGCCGGGGCACCGACGAGCGTGGTAACGGCCATGGCAAGGGCAACCGGGCCGACTGCCCATGCTCTGCGCCATGAGCGGGGTGAACACTGCTGCACGGGCGTTCCCTTTCCGGAGCCGACTGCCGTGCATGATCTTAGTAAAGCTGGCGTGACACTGTGCAACAAAGGCGAGTGGCTAATTATGCGGGGGTTTTCTCGGTAGTGATCTGGACAACTCAGTGAATCGCGATTAACCTAAAATGAGTGATTCGGAGTTAACTCAGTTCGGAGTGTGGCATGGGCGAATCGGCTCTCTTCAGCACCATCCTCGTTGCCAACCGCGGCGAGATCGCGGTACGCGTGATGCGCACGCTGCGTGCGCTCGGCATTCGATCCGTCGCCGTGTACAGCGACGCGGACTGCGATGCCCGCCACGTGCGCGAGGCGGATACCGCAGTGCACATTGGCCCGGCGCCCGCGCGCGAGAGCTACCTCAGTATCGACAAGATCATCGGAGCCGCCAAAGCTACGGGCGCGCAGGCTATTCACCCTGGCTATGGATTCCTGTCAGAAAACACCGCATTCGCGGCAGCTTGTGCGGAGCATGGCATCGCGTTTCTCGGGCCGTCTGCTCGCGCTATCGAGGTGATGGGAGACAAGATCACCGCCAAGAACGCGGTGGTCGAGTTCGGGGTGCCGGTGGTGCCGGGTATCGCCAAGCCAGGGCTGACCGATGACGAACTCATCGCCGCGGCAGCAGACGTTGGTTACCCGGTCCTCGTCAAGCCGTCCGCCGGTGGCGGAGGAAAGGGCATGCGCCGAGTCGAGGATCCGAAGGACTTGCCGGATGCGTTGCGTTCTGCGCGCAGAGAAGCCGCCTCTGCTTTCGGCGACGACACGCTGTTCCTGGAACGCTTCGTCACACGTCCGCGGCACATCGAGGTGCAGGTGCTCGCAGACACGCATGGGCATATCATCCACCTCGGTGAGCGTGAGTGTTCACTGCAGCGCCGGCACCAGAAAGTCATAGAAGAAGCCCCGTCTCCGCTGCTCGACGAAAAAACGCGTGCGCGCATCGGTGAAGCCGCATGCAACACGGCACGCAGCGTTGACTACACCGGCGCGGGAACAGTCGAGTTCATTGTGTCTGCGGACAAGCCAGACGAGTTCTTCTTCATGGAGATGAACACGCGACTTCAGGTCGAGCACCCCGTCACCGAAATGGTAACGGGCGTGGACCTCGTCGAGTGGCAGGTGCGCATCGCCGCGGGCGCGGAACTCACTCTGAAGCAGGATGACATCACGCTCACCGGCCACGCGGTGGAAGCGCGCGTCTACGCCGAAGACCCAGCCCGGGGTTTCCTTCCCACCGGCGGGAAGGTACTGGGCCTGAACGAGCCAAGCAGCGTCCGCGTGGATTCGGGACTGCGCGTGGGCACTGTCGTCGGCAGTGACTACGACCCGATGCTGTCCAAAGTCATCGCGTACGGGCCCGACCGGGAGACCGCGCTGCACCGGCTTGACCAAGCACTCGCAACGACCGCTGTGCTCGGTGTAGGCACCAATATCGAATTCTTGCGCTTTCTCCTCGCTGACATAGACGTTCAGGCCGGACGCCTCGATACCGCGCTGCTCGATCGCCGCTTACCTGATTTTGCTGCTGAGCCGGCGCCGGACCTCGCCTTCGTTGCGGCCGCGGCAGCGCGCTGGCTGCGCCACTGGCCGGAGCGGCCAGGAAGCTTATGGGACGTGCCGTCGGGCTGGCGGGCTGGGGCGGCTGCGCCATACCGTGTCCGGCTGACGGCCGGTGATCGAACCGAGGTTGTGAAACTTACTGGCACACCAGAATTCGGTGTTGCTGTAATCGGAGACGGCGACCCCATCAGTATCTCCGCGGAGACTGAGGGTGATCTGCTGCTCCTTACGGCAGCTGGGCGCCGGCACAAACTGCATGTCGCTGAAGACCACCATCATCTGTGGTTCGCCAACGGTGAAGGCGCCTGGTCGCTGCAGGTGGTTCGCGAAGCCAGCGTGCGTCAGCACGAAGCGCATCGCGGGGACGCGGAAATTCTCAGCCCCATGCCGGGAACAGTCATCGCGATCCATGTCGCGTCCGGCGATGACGTTGCTGCCGGTACCCCCGTCGTGGTCGTCGAGGCGATGAAGATGGAACACACCCTCACCTCTCCCGTCGACGGCAAAGTTGTCATCCACTCCGCACCCGGCGATCAAGTGTCAGTCGATCAGCTTCTCGCCAGTGTCACCGCGTCCGAGACGCCTTCCGAATAAGGAGCATTCGAGAAATGACCAGTTTTCTTTCCACCGCTCAGTTGCCGGACGAATACGAACAGCTGCGCCGTTCGGTAGCCGACTTCGCGACGACTGTCGTAGCTCCTGTCGCCGCTGAGCATGACGAAAAAAAGACCTTCCCGTACGAGGTCGTGTCGGGCATGGCGGACATGGGTCTGTTCGGGCTGCCTTTCCCTGAGGAGTATGGGGGAATGGGTGGAGACTACTTCGCACTGTGCCTCGCTCTCGAAGAACTTGGCAAGGTCGATCAGTCCGTCGCAATCACCCTTGAGGCGGGTGTGTCGCTGGGCGCGATGCCGATCTACCGCTTCGGTACCGAAGAACAAAAACAGAAGTGGCTGCCGCTGCTCGCGAGCGGGAAGGCGCTGGGCGCATTCGGGCTCACCGAGGCAGGTGCCGGTAGCGATGCTGGCGGCACCAAGACGACTGCCCGTCTGGAGAACGGTGAGTGGGTGATCAACGGCAGCAAGCAGTTCATCACCAACTCCGGCACCGACATCACGCGTCTTGTCACCGTCACGGCCGTCACCGGAACGAGTGCGGCGGGCAAGAAGGAAATCTCAACAATCATCGTGCCCGCCGAGACCCCAGGCTTCGTGGCGCAGCCAGCGTATTCGAAGGTCGGCTGGAACGCGTCCGACACCCATCCGCTCTCCTTTGACGACGTACGTGTGCCCGAGGAGAACTTGCTCGGTGAGCGGGGCCGCGGCTACGCAAACTTCCTGCGTATCCTCGACGAAGGCCGCATTGCCATCGCCGCGCTCGGCACGGGTGTCGCGCAGGGCTGCGTTGACGAATGCGTCCGATACGCGAAAGAGCGAAGTGCCTTCGGGAAACCAATCGGCCAGAATCAAGCCATCGCTTTCAAAATAGCGCGGATGGAGGCGCGCGCCGCTACCTCCCGTGCCGCCTACTACGACGCGGCGGCGCTGATGCTTTCTGGAAAGCCCTTCAAGAAGGCGGCGGCCATCGCGAAGATCGTGTCCAGCGAAGCGGCAATGGACAACGCACGTGACGCGACCCAGGTGTTCGGTGGGTACGGCTACATGAATGAGTACCTGGTGGCCCGCCACTACCGTGACAGCAAGATCCTCGAGGTCGGCGAGGGTACTACGGAGGTCCAGCTCATGCTGATCGCGCGGGAGCTCGGACTATGAGCACGAGCGAAACCCCGCGCCGCATCGTGCAGCGCGGGTTGTGGTACGAGGAGTTCGAGACCGGTGCGATTTACGAACATCGGCCTGGCCGGACGATCACCGAGGCGGATAATGTTCTCTTCACGACCCTCACGATGAATACCCAAGCGCTGCACCTTGACGCCGCCTGGAGCGAGACACAGAAGCCTTTCGAACAGCGGCTTGTCAACTCGATGTTCACGCTCTCCACGCTCGTGGGGTTGTCGGTTGCTCAACTGACCCAGGGAACTATCGTGGCCAACCTCGGTTTCTCCGAGATCAGCTTCCCGAAGCCGGTCTTTCACGGCGACACCATGTACGCGGAAACGCTGATACTCGACAAGCGGGAATCGAAGAGCCGACTGGGGGAGGGTGTCATCACATTCGAGCACACGGGCCGCAATCAGCACGGTGACGTGATCGCGAAAGCCGTGCGGAAGACACTCGTTCGGATGACGCCGTCAGCTAACTGACGGCCGGAGTCCGAGCGGTTCCCGTGCGGGTGAGGGTTGCGCGGAATTCTGCGGGAGACGTCCCCGTGCGAGACGCGAAGAACTTTGTGAAGTTGGAGGTGTCGCTGAAGCCGAGTTCGACTGCGATGCGTGTCGCGGTGAGTTCGGTGTACGCGAGCAGACGCTTCGCCTCGAGGGTGACGCGCTCAGCGATATAGCTCTTCGGGGTGAGCCCCGTGGCCCCACGTATGGCCCGTGTCAGCGTCTTCTCTGAATATCCGAGCAGCCGCGCATAGTCAGTGACCGCGCGCGTCTCCGCGAAGTTGGCTTCCACTAGCGATGTAAAAGCTTCTACCAGCGCATCCCGTGCGCCACCGACAGTGCGCGGTGATTCCGGCTCGATTCCGGCTAGGGTGAGCACAGTCGCCGCGAGCGCGCTTCGGAGGGTCGCGGCGGTGAGGTCGGGCAGTTTTGGGTTCGAGTGCTCGAACACCCACCGCATGTGCTCAAACAACTCCCTGATTGGCGGGGGTTCCGTCGCCGGCTGGGGCCAAAGGGACCGGTATCGCCGCTGCTCGGCTGGGAAGTATGCGGCGGCGGAACCGAGCGCTCGTTCCTCGAAGAGCACCATGGTTGCCTCGTAGCTGCCAACATCTCCCCACTGCTGCACCTGGCCCGGACGAACCCACCACACTGTGCCGGGCTGCAGCTGATAGGAGGTGAAATCGATAGTGTGCGTGCCAGTTCCGCTCGTCACGTACGAAAGCAAATGAAACCGCGGACACTGCGGGTCAGAAAACTCGCTGATGCCAGCTTTGGCGCGCAATGCCCGCAGGGTGACGATCTCAATACCATGTTGCGCCGGACCTGCCGGCGGCCGGTAAGGGATCGCCCGAATCTGATGTTGTCTCACATTCACCATAGAAAGTCCGACAATGACCGTGATCTGCTTCTCATTGCGTCCTAGATTAACCTCTGACGCCAGCGCAAATGTCCGCTCCCGTCACTGGCACAGGCAGCCCGGTGCCACCGTTGTCATCGGGCTACCGGCTAACGTGTTCTCATACGGTGAGGAGGCGTGATGGCGTCAGTGAATTACGGCCCGGCGTGGTTGTTCTGCCCAGCAGATCGTCCTGAGCGTTTCGTGAAGGCGGCACTCGTTGCCGACGTCGTCATACTCGATCTCGAAGATGGTGTGGCGGCCGCGGATAAACCCGCTGCGCGGGAGGCGCTTATCCATACGCCGCTTGATCCCGCTCGCACGGTGGTCCGGATCAATCCTTCTGACACTGAAGAACATGCGCTGGACTGCGAAGCACTCGCGCAAACGAAGTACACCGCCGTGATGCTCGCGAAATGTGAAGGTGCGGGTCACGTTCGGGATCTCGCGAATTACGACGTCTTCGGTCTCATCGAAACGCCACTCGGCGCCGTGCGGGCAAGTGACATCGCGCAGGAACCAAACGTCCGCGGCCTTATGTGGGGAGCGGAAGATCTCATCGCAGCTATGGGCGGGCAGTCGAGCAGGCGGTCTGACGGCACGTATCGGGACGTCGCCCGGCATGTGCGGTCATCAGTTCTGCTCGCGGCCTCAGCGTTCGGCCGCCTCGCGCTCGACGCTGTGTATATCGACATCCGCGACCTCGATGGCTTGGGCAACGAAGCTGTCGATGCCGTCGCAACTGGTTTTGACGCGAAGGTCTGCATCCATCCCTCCCAGGTCGCGGTGGTGCGGTCGGCCTTCGCTCCGGCGCCCAGCGAGGTGGAATGGGCTGGGCGCGTGCTCGAGCAGGCCAAACAGGAACGTGGCGTTTTCGCATTCGAGGGCCGGATGGTTGATGCCCCAGTATTAAGGCACGCGGAAGCGGTGCTTGCGCGCGCTGAATCATCGGAGTCAGCGGGGGAGGAATAGCGGAATGAGTGCCACCGACCCGTTGTGGGAGCCGACCCGCAATGACATCGAAACCGCAAGAATCACGGAGTTCGCGCGTTTCGCCACACGGTTCGGTGCCCCCGCTGGCGATTACGATCAACTGTGGGCGTGGTCGGTGGCAGACGTGTCCCGTTTCTGGGCCGCGGTGTGGGCGTATTTTGATCTCGGCCAGTACGAAGGGCCAGTTCTCGCAGATGCAGAAATGCCTGGCGCGCAGTGGTTTCCCGGCGCTGCACTCAACTACGCCGAGGTGGTATTGCGGTCCGCGGACGACAACCGGCCTGCGATTCGTGACCTTGCAGAAGGGCGCGCGCCCCGGGACGTGACGTGGGAACGTGTCCGGTTCGAGGTTGCCTCGCTGGCGCAGACGCTGCGGGAGATGGGGGTGCGGCAGGGCGACCGCGTCGCCGGCTACCTTCCGAACATTCCGGAGGCTGTGATCGCGCTTCTCGCAACTGCCAGTATCGGAGCGATCTGGGCAGCGTGCGGACAGGACTACGCGCCGTCTGCGGCTGTTTCCCGGCTCGGGCAGCTGGAGCCAAAGGTGCTGATTTCCGCCGACGGTTACGTCTACGGCGGAAAGGACCATCAGAAGCTGGGTGCGGTGGCGGAACTCGCCGCCGCGCTGCCGTCCGTGAAGTATGTGCTTGTCGTACAGCGGCTTGGGCTGGAAGTTCCCGAACACATGGATGCCTGGGAGAGCGCAACTAGTCAGCCCGCCAGTCACGCCATCGCCTCAGTGCCTTTCTCGCATCCGCTCTGGATCGTTTTTTCCTCCGGCACAACAGGTTTGCCGAAAGGTATCGTGCACGGGCACGGAGGAGTGGTGCTCGAGCATCTCAAACAAGCCGCTCTGCACCTGGACCTTGGCCGCGGTGACACGTTCTTTTGGTTTACGAGCCCGAGCTGGATGATGTGGAACTTCCTCGTCGCCGGAATGATGACGGGGTCGACGATCGTGACGTATGACGGCAGCCCAGCGCACCCCTCTGCCGGTGGATTATGGCAGCTCGCCGCCGAGTCGAAAACAACGTTCCTCGGCACTAGCCCTGGGTATGTGTTGGGGTGTATCAAGGATGGCGTTCACCCGAGTGATTCGTATGATCTCAGCGCGTTACGGTCCATCGGCATTACGGGTGCAACACTCCCCTCGTCGTCCGCGGAGTGGCTTGTGACGAATGTCGGCCCGGACAAACAGATCTGCTCGATCAGTGGCGGGACTGACGTCGTCTCGGCTTTCGTCGGCCCAGCGCGAACCGTGCCGGTGTGGGCAGGCGAAATCAGCAGGCCGTGCTTGGGCGCCGCGGTGGAGGCATTTGGTGCCGATGACCGTCCAGTGCGAGGCGCCGTCGGCGAACTCGTGATCACTAAACCGTTGCCGTCGATGCCGGTGTCGTTCTGGAACGATCCCACCGGTGAGCGCTACCGGGAGGCCTACTTCAGCGAGTATCCGGGGGTGTGGCGCCACGGAGACTGGATCACCATCACCGAGCGCGGCACGGTTGAAATGCACGGTCGCAGCGACTCAACGCTGAACCGGCACGGCATACGCATGGGCAGCGCCGACATCTATCAGGTGGTCGAGCAACTCGGGCCGGTCCGGGAGGCGCTCATCCTGGGGATCGACCTCCCTGACGGCGGCTATTGGATGCCCTTGTTCGTCGATGTCGGCGAGAGCGAACTAACCGACTATCTGAAAGCTGAGATAGTGGGAGCGATCCGGACTGACCTATCGCCGCGGCACGTGCCCGACGAAATTATCGCTGCGCCGGGAATCCCGCATACCCGCACCGGAAAGAAACTGGAAGTCCCACTCAAACGAATCCTCCAGGGTGCGGATCCTGAAAAAACGGTTGACGCCAACTCCATCGACCAGCCCCAGCTACTGCAGTGGTATCAGCAGTTCCGGCGCCAGGGGAGCGAGTGAAACTCAGCGTCAGCGGGTGCGACCGCCCATCTCACCGCGCCGAGCGGCTGCCTCTGCGGCGACCGCACGCACGAACTCTGCGACGACCGGCCGCCGGAGCGCTTCCGGCCGCGCCACCATCCAGTAGCTGACGTTGTGGTCGACGTCGCGAGGGAAAAGCCTGGTGAGATCGGGATAGCGGTTCGCAAGGTAGCACGGCAGGATGGCGACGCCCGCGCCAGCCCGGGCTGTTTCGAGGTGCACGAATACATTTGTGGCCCCGATGTTTTGGCGCATTGACGGCGTGATGCTGCGGGCGAGATCGAGGTCGTCGACGTCGAGCATCGAGTCGATGAAGTAAATCAACGGGTACTGCGAGAGATCGGCGAGCACGCGTGGGCGGCCATCTCGCTCGAGCAGTGAATGCGCCGCGTAAAGCCCGAGGCGGTAATCGGCTAGGTGAAATGCCTGCGCGCGGTGCACTTCAGGCTTGCCGACGACGACTTCGAGGTCGACGCCCACCCGGTGCTGTTGTGCGCGGCGAGCGACATTAATCATTTCGACCTGCAGGCCTGGGTGGCGAGTGCGTAACTGTGCCATCGCGGCTCCGACGATGAGCCCGCCGAACGCATCTGGCGTGATCATGCGGATCACCCCCGACAAGGCGTGCGTACCGCCCCGTTCGGTGTTGAGCTTAGCGAGCGCCGCCTCCACGGTTTCCGCAGCAGCGAGCAGTTCATTACCCAGATCGGTGGTCTCCCAGCCGCCTTCCGATTTCGCGAGCACCTTGCCGCCGGCCGCCCGTTCCAGCGCTGTGATGCGGCGTGACACGGTGGTGTGGTTGATGCCCAGACGCTCCGCGGCGCTGGTGAATCGTCCTGTCTGTGCCACAGCGAGAAAGACGAGCAGGTCATCCGGACTGACGCGGCGCGGACCGCTGCGGCCCTGATCTCCGGGCATCTCAGACGACATTTCTGCATTTTTGCACATCTACTCTGCACATGTGGCTATTGAATGTGCATTTTTCGCAAGCAGAATCATCAGTGATGGGCACGCATGGTGTGCATCACAGTGAATTCGAGGAGTGTCATATGCCACCTGATAGCACGCCGGCGCCAACACACAATGCCGAGCGGACATCGACCAGAGGATTGCGCAGGGTCGTCGCGGCGTCGATGGCCGGTACCGTCGTCGAATGGTACGAGTTTTTCCTCTTCGCGACTGCCGCGACGTTGGTCTTCGGACAAATCTTTTTTGTCGATAGTGGCAATCCGCTCGACGGCATACTTAAAGCCTTCATGATTTACGCCGTCGGCTTCATTGCGAGGCCGCTCGGTGGCATCGTTTTCGGCCATTTCGGCGACAAGTACGGCCGCAAGCACCTATTGCAGGTTTCGATCGTGATGGTGGGTGTTGCCACATTCCTGATGGGATGTCTGCCAACCTACGAACAGGTGGGCTACACCGCTGCGCTGATGCTAGTGCTGCTGCGGTTCATCCAGGGCTTCGCAGTGGGCGGCGAGTGGGGCGGGGCAGTGTTGCTCGTCGCTGAGCACTCCCCGAGCAACCAGCGTGGCTTCTGGTCGAGCTGGCCACAGGCAGCGGTGCCAATCGGCAACCTGCTGGCGACGTCAGTCCTGCTGGCATCGGCGGCTTTGCTTCCCGACGAACAATTCCTGTCCTGGGGCTGGCGCATCGGCTTCTGGCTCTCTGCTGTCATTGTCATCATCGGCTACTACATCCGAACGCGGATCACCGATGCGCCGATCTTCCAGCAAGTGCAGAACGAAGTGAAAGAGTCGAAAGCCCAGGCGTTCGGCGTCGGCGAGGTCTTCCGCCGCTATCCACGCGGTGTTTTCGGCGCCATGGGTATCCGGTTCGGTGAAAACATCATGTACTACCTCGTGGTCACGTTCTCAATCACCTACCTGAGCACGCACCTTGGAGCGGATACGAGCACGATTCTGTTGCTGTTGTTCTTCGCGCATATCGCGCACGCAGTGGTGATTCCGTACGTCGGCCGACTGACAGATCGGTTCGGTCGCCGCCCCGTGGTGGCAGCAGGTGCGATGCTGGGAATGACGTGGGGCTTCATCGCTTTCCCGATGTTCGACACGCGAAACGATTACGTAATCCTGATGGCGGTGACGCTCGGGCTTCTGGTTCACGCACTGATGTACGCCGGGCAGCCTGCTCTCATGGCCGAGATTTTCCCGACTCGCATGCGCTACTCAGGGGTTTCTCTCGGATATCAGGTGACCTCGATTGTGGCGGGTTCACTCGCACCGATAATCGCCGTGGCATTGCTGCGCGCGTTCGGCTCAGCCGTGCCCATCAGCGTCTACCTCGCTGCTGCATGTGCCGTCACGCTCTTCGCGGCGATCAAACTCCGCGAGACCCAGGGGGTGTCACTCCACGACGTGGACGAGGCGGACCGGCAGCGTCTTGCGGTGGAGGTATCGCGGTGAAAGCGCTGGTCACTGGTGGCGCGAGCGGAATAGGGGCCGCGTGTGCACGTGCTCTCGCAGAGCAGTATGCGGCAGCTGTAGTGGTGGCTGACCGAGATGGTGTAGCCGCTAAGTCGGTCGCGAACGAGATCGGCGGCGATGCGTGGGAGGTTGACTTAGCCGACGTCACTGTGCTCGAAAAGTTGCGGCTCGACGCCGACATTCTGGTGAACTGCGCCGGCGTGCAGAACGTGGCTCCTGTCGAGTCTTTTCCGCCAGAAACGTTCCGGAGGATGCACCGGCTCATGGTTGAGGCACCATTCCTGCTGATGCGTGCGGCGCTACCAAGTATGTACGAACGAGGATTCGGGCGGATCATCAATATCTCGTCCATCCATGGCACACGTGCGTCGGCTTACAAAAGCGCCTACGTATCCGCGAAACACGCCCTGGAAGGGCTATCGAAAGTGGTAGCCCTTGAGGGCGGCTCTCGCGGCGTGACGAGCAAT
The DNA here is from genome assembly GCF_026041215.1 of Hoyosella sp. YIM 151337. Lineage (GTDB taxonomy): Bacteria > Actinomycetota > Actinomycetes > Mycobacteriales > Mycobacteriaceae > Hoyosella. Next base: position 95,693 of record NZ_JAPEIQ010000021.1, on the reverse strand, counting down.
TGCGTGAGCCCCGGCTACGTGCGGACACCGCTCGTCGAGAACCAGATTGCTGACCAGGCACGTTTACACGGGCTGGACCACTCCGCCGTGGTTGCCGATGTCTTGCTCGCGCGCAGCGCGGTGAAGCAACTGGTGGAACCAGAGGAAGTCGCGGCGCTGGTGGCTTGGCTCGCTTCCGCTCAGGCTGGATCTGTGAGCGGAGCGAGCTTCACCATGGATGGTGGCTGGAGCGCGTCATAATCAGGTGTAGCGCCGACGGTAAGCAACAACTGACCAGGTGTATCCGGCTGCAGCGATGCCCGCGCACCATGCCAGCGCGATGATTCCGTTCGAGCTAATTTCAGTTCCCATCAGCAGGCCGCGCACCGTTTCAGTCAGCGGCGTGAAGGGCTGCAACTCAGCGAAGTGGCGCAGCCCCGCGGGCATCGTGTCAGTCGGTACCAAACCAGACCCTAGGAAAGGAAGCATCAGTACGGGCATGAGCATGTTGGATGCCCCTTCAGGGTTCGCCGCGACTAGCCCCATCGCTACGGCCAGCCAAAGCAGAGCTACGGTCAGAAAGACCAGTAGCCCGGTGAGCGCGAGCCATTCAATCGGTGATGCCGAAGGCCGGAACCCCATGAGCATCGCTACGCCCGTCATTGCCGCGATGCCGAGGAGTCCTTGGAGAAGTGCGCCAACGACGTGCCCCGTGAGAACCGAAGCTTGGTTGATCGACATTGCCCGAAAGCGGTTGATCACTCCTTTGGACATATCCGTGGCAACCGAAACTGCCACGCCGACAGTGACGTACGCCGGGAGGAGTAGCATCATCCCAGGGGCAAGATAGTCGATGTAGTTCCCGCCGTTTTGCCCCAGTGCCGGGCCCAGTGCGCCGCCGAACACATAGTTGAACACGGCAAGCAGGATTATTGGCATGATGATGATGCTGAAGGTCATGCTTGGGTACCGTTTGGCGTGTAACAGGCTGCGGCGCACCATCGTTACGTTGTCCGCGATGGCGTAGGTAAGAGTGCTCATCGGGTGGTTTCCTTTTCTGCGGTATGGCCAGTGAGGGTAAGAAAGACGTCATCGAGATCGGGTGTGTGTACCGAGATACCGTCGGGTTCGACACCTGCGTCAGACAGTTGATCGAGAACGTTGCGGAGGGAAGCTACACCGCCGTCGCTGGCTACGGACAGGGTTAGGGCTTCCTCATCGCGCACAGCTCTGCTGAAGCTAACGGCAGCGGCCTCAAGATCGCTGGAACTGGAGAACTCGAGTTTGATATGACCGCCAGGAACAAGGCGCTTTAATTCGCTGGGTGTTCCTGCCGCCACGATGCGTCCGTTATCGAGCACAGCGATCTGGTTCGCGAGCTGGTCCGCCTCTTCGAGGTACTGCGTCGTAAGAAACACCGTCGTCCCCTGTGTGACAAGCATTCTGATGATGTCCCACATCGCGCGACGGCTGCGCGGATCGAGTCCAGTCGTAGGTTCATCGAGGAAGAGTATTTCTGGATTTCCCATGAGTGTCATCGCCAGATCCAGCCGGCGCAGCATGCCGCCTGAAAATGTGCTGCTGGTTCTGTCGGCAGCGTCGAGCAGATCAAACTGTTCGAGTAACTCCTGTGCACGGTTCTTGCCTGCGCGACGAGGCAAGTGGAGGAGGTCGCTCATCAGCAGCAGGTTTTCCCTAGCGGTGAGGAGTTCATCCACCGCAGAAAACTGGCCTGTTACGCCGATGCGCCTGCGCACACCGTCAGGGTCGTCTGCGATATCCGCACTCGCGATTACCGCTGTCCCACCGTCCGGCTTTGTCAGCGTTGTCAGGATGCGGACGGTTGTCGTCTTTCCGGCGCCGTTAGGGCCAAGTAGCGCAAACACCGTCCCCTTCGGAATCGCTATGTCGATGCCGTTCAGCACTGCATTCTCGCCGTAGTGCTTGGTTAGTCCGCGCGCGAAGATCGCTAGAGGAGCGCTCATCGTCAGCCTTCTTTCATTCAGAAATGCGCATTAGTGCATGAGTTATCGACGCGTTGGCCCTGTGGGGCAAACGCGGAGGGTATTCGGTTGTGGAGCCTGCGGGGCTCTCGCCCCCTGCTAGATGTCGAGGTCTTCGATATTGGGCAGGTCGGCGACGCTTGCGACACGTTCGTAGAATTTCGCCGGCAGTTTGTCGCGAAACTCGGTAATTTCGTCGGCGATCGTTAACGTGAAGTCGCCCCAGTCCTGGTCGCCCACGCTCAGTAACCGTCGCCAGTTCTTCAGGTCTTTGAGCCAGTTCGCTTCCGTGGGATACTCCGACCAATTGGAGTATTGCGCGTGTAGCACGAATTTGCCTTTTAAGCTGCGATACACGCGGATGTGCTCGATGCGGCGGTCGTTGAGGTCGCGCCACTCGCCGAGGAGGGTGCCGGAAAAGCGCACCTGTCGCACGCCGTTGTGGCCTACCCGGAGTACGACCTCTTCGTAGCCCTCGCGCCGGCCTTCTTCGAGTTCGATGAACCTGCGCAGCGCGGCGACGATTGCACCGGAGAGGTTCCCTCCGATGAGTTCCTGGGCGCGCGTGAATAGCGGAAGGTCGTCATCGGAGACGTAGATGGTCTTGTTGGGCACAGGATAACTATAAGTAGAAGTATACGTATATGCAAGAGCGGGGGGGCGTTGCTTGCCCTCTGGGACAAGCAACGTACCGATTGCCTAGCAGCCTGACGTTTGCAGCAAATTCAGAATCTGCTCGGCCCGTGCGTCGTCGAGTTCTTCGCCGTCCCGCTCGAACGAGTCGCGTACGGAATCGATGAGGTCTGATCGGTCATCGCCATCCCGGATGTCGTCGCACACGTCCTCGGCGGCAGAGAGGATCTCCTCGTCCGTCATATCGGCGGCCACATCCGGATACTGCGTGCGCAGTGCCGTGACGAACGCCAAATCGACTATCGCGTCGACCGCGCCACCCACCGCGTTAGTGGGTGTCTGCTCTGTCTCAGTCTCGGTGTCCCCGTTGCCACAGGCGGGAAGCACCGTAGCGAGCGCCACGATTGCAGCCGCAGCCAGCGATTTCTTCACGAAACGAGTGTTCACGAATGCTCCTTTGAACCGAAGTGGGACCAATCGTGAGAAGGTTAACCCGATTCGCCCGGTTTCATACGTCTTCAGCGCATTGTGTGCCTGTGCGGATGCTAGCGCGCGGCGGACCGGGCTTCGGTCACGATCTTCGATGCGACTGCGCGTAGTTTGTCTTGACTCCGCTGCGAGATGCTCACGAGCAACTGGAAAGCACGTTCGTCGTCGATCTGGAACCTCTGCATCAAGATGCCTTTGGCCATGCCAATGACATCGCGAGAGTCCAGGGCGTCAAGCAACTGGAGTTTCTCCCGCGAGTGTGCCAGCGCGATAGCCGCGTGGGCTGCGAAAGGACGCCCGGTGATCACCGCTTCATCGTCGAACGCATCACGGTGGCGGGAATACAGGTTGAGTGCGCCGAGCGTCTGCCCATCGATGAAAAGGCGGAAAGCCAGCATCGACTGCACGCCCGCCGAAAACGCGGCCTCTGAGAACCGTGGCCAGCGCGATTCTGCTGCCATGTCATTCGTTCGGAAGTAGTCGGCCTCGAGTATCGCGTCGACGCAGGGGCCTTCTTCGAACTCGTACTGGAAGCAATCGATTTTCTCGACGAGTGGGGATGACGGCGCTGCAGTGGTGATCTTTCCGCTGCTTAACAGTGAAAGCCCGGCTTCATCCGTGCCCGGGATGCTCTTCTGCGCCTCGCGCACGATTGCCTCGAGGGTTGCGTCATAGTCCGGTTCGGTCTGCATCGAGACTGCTGCCTCGGCCATCAGCGCAGCGATACCAGTAGGTGTCTGCGATTCCGTCATCGGAACTCCTTCGAGCAGAACCAACGATGTCTGCGCTGCAGGAATACGGCAGCGCGGAATCCATAGATATCAGTTTTGGTCCAAAACTGGTACCGGGGGTTGCTGAGCCAGCGCCAGAACCGCGTCGCTCACACTCCGCTCGAGGTTGAGCTGAACATCGAGGTTAGCCGCACACAACACATGGCGGACTGACCGGCCGCCCACGGTGGCGAACCGGGTGTCATGCTGCGCAAGCAGTTCTACGGCACGTAAAAGAACTTCCGCGCCACTCACGCCAAGAAATGTGACACCCGTCAGGTCGAAGATCCGTGGACCCCCCGGGCCGAGGTGAGAGGCGAGTGCGCTCCACACATCCTGCGAGTTGGCAGCGTCGATTTCCCCGGATAACCGGACAATAACGACACCGCTGAACGTGCGCTCGACAGATACGTGAGCGTTGACGCCGCCATGAGTTGGTATCAGATGCGTCTTCATCGCGGAGGTTCCTCCCATCTATTGCGACGATGGGAGCGTGAAACCACGCACTAGCTCACGCACACAGCCCGGTGCCGAATCTTCACGCATCCCGCAGCGGCTGTGTGCTCAACCAATCTTGATGTTACCCGTCACTTGAGAGTCGGCTCAACAAACGGCTTAATTCCGGGCGTATGAGTTCGGGCTAGGTGGGTACTCTCCCAGCAATGACGGCTCGCGACGCACGATAACCGATCAGCCTGGAGCTAACGATGATGGACCGCGCTGCGCTAGACCACAAAGCTGAGGAACGAGTGGAGCTGAGCTTTCCGGCGACGCTGAGTCAGCTTTCGCTTGCCCGCCTTGTCACCGTCGCGATTATGTCGCGCGCGGATTTTGACGGCGATTCAGTCGAGGATCTGCGGATGGCGATGGACGAGGCGTGCACGCAACTGATAGCGCGTGCGCCGGAAGGGGCAGAGATACGATGCACGTTCACGTCAACGATCGACGGCGTGATAATCACCGTAGCGAGCGCGCACGGCAGTGATGTTGAAGTCCAGCAATCAGGCCTCGGCTGGCACATCATTGAAGCGCTCACTGACTCCGCGGTGGTGCGCAGCCCAGGTGGCGCCAACGGAGCCCGGACGTCGATAATTGAGCTTCGCAAGCGTAAGGGCGGCACCGCGCCGTGACGAGTGACGATTACAGTGATATCGTACCGCTGTTGAGGCAGCTCGCGACAATTCCCGACGCTAATCCAGAGTATGAACGGCTGCGGGAAAAGATCATTGTTCGGTGTTTGCCCCTCGCTCGGAACATCGCCCGTCGTTTCTACGGACGTGGCGCAGAACCAGAGGATTTGATTCAAGTCGCGCGGCTTGGCTTAGTGAAAGCGGTAGAGCGTTTCGACGCGGAGCGCAGTTCGGAGTTCCTCTCGTTTGCTGTTCCCACGATAATGGGCGAGGTGCGGCGCTATTTTCGTGACTATTCCGGCGCAATCCGGGTGCCACGCAGGCTGCAGGAACTGCAAGTACAGATCGCCACTGCCACGCCAGATCTGACGCAGCGACTCGGCCGTTCGGTCACCACGAGCGAAATAGCCGCCGAATTGGGCGAGTCATTCGATGACGTGGCCGAGGCAATCGCCGCCGGCGCCGCCTGCCACGTGGTATCGCTCGACGCTCCGGATAATGGCACGAGTGACGGCGCACCGGGCCGCTGGGACCGGATTGGCGACAGCGATGAGCGGCTGCAGGGAGTTGACGATCAGCAAATGCTGTTGCCCGCGATAGCAGAACTTCCTGAACGGGAACGGGTGATCATGCGGTTGCGCTTTCTTGAGCAGCAGACACAGAGCCAGATCGCCCAGCGCCTGCAAATTTCGCAGGTGCACGTCTCGCGGCTAATTGACAAAGCTCTGCGCACACTCCGCACGCAAATCAAAGACCAGGGATAACTCACCAGGTATGCCGGAACTGGGCCGCGGGTACTTCTTGCAGGTGGAGACTGGAAAGGAGCGAAAATGAGTGAGCGCAGCCCTAGCGCCCCATTCGGAAACGCCGCATATCTGCTGATTGGTGCAGCCGTAGTTGCAATCGCACTGGCAATTGTTGCGGCAGCGGGCGGTGTCACCGGTGGAGCAGTCGCAGCCGCGATTGCCGGTGTCGTTCTGCTCGTGCTTGGCGGCGTGCTGTGGCGAAAGAACGCAGCCAGGAAAGCTGAAGCCCTGCCAGACACTCACGATCGGCAAACGTCGACAGAGGGCAGAGGACCTCTCGATGCTTAAAAACAAGAGTGATGTATAAAAGCGCGTCCGACGGGGAATGTACCTATTGTCGCACTTAGCGACGCCCCTGGGCGGTCGGCGTGCGGAATGAGTTCAAAGGAGAGATCTGATGGCTGGCTTTGCGGATCGTATGAAGCCCAAGACTCAAGAGGTCACTGGTGACGCTAAGCAGAAGATCGGTGAACGCACGCACGACGAAGATCTGCAGGCCGAGGGTAGGAAGGATAAAACGGCGGCCAAGGCAAAGCAGGCAAAAGACAAGGTCACCGATGCCTTCAAGGATGCGAAAGATGCCCTGAAAGGAAATGAGTGATGATCGTACTGGGTTTGATTCTGCTGGTTATCGGCTGGCTTGCCGGTATCCAGATCCTGTGGACGATTGGTATCGCGCTGCTGGTTATCGGTGCCATTCTCGCGCTTCTCGGAGCCGTTGGCAGGCCAGTGGCAGGACGCCGCTACTGGTATTGAGGTGACCAACCATGCGTATCGGAGGCTTGCTCGTCACGATCGCGCTCATCTGGCTGATTGTCGGTGCAATCGCAGCAGGGCAGCGTGGCTTGTACACAGACACGCCACCTGACTGCCCCGGCGTAAGCACACTCGTGGTGACAATCATCGCGGGACCGTTGAATTACTTCGGTGTCAACCCGGAGGTCGCGGAGTGCCAGTTGCCCGAACCGAGTCAGTAACGTAACAAACGGCGGGTCCTCCCAGCGCTCGGCGCCCGTCGTGTCCCGAGATGCGGCGCCGGTTAGTCCAACCGGCGCCGCATCGTTTTGTGCCGCGTGCTAGAAAACAGGTAATCCGAATACTCCGCCAGTTACTTCGTTGACGAAGGCTGAAACGGCGATGAGGCCGTCGATGATGGCGGTGTAAAGGTCAGCCGGCGGGAAACCCAGCTGCTCCTGTCCCAGTGTTGATAGGTCGAAAACCATGATGGGGGGCATGTTTCCTCCGGGTCGCTAGACTGTTAGCCGAAACGGCTAGCCGTACATGTTACGTGACAGGCTGCGGCGCTTCGGAGTAAACCTCGATATGGTCACATTCCGCGGGTGAAATCTGCGGGGATGACGAGATCTTCGGGAGTGACGTCGTGGATGGAGGACTTCCCGAGTCCGAGCAGCGCAGAGTCGATGCCGGAGCGCAAGATCTCGATCACGTTGGTCACCCCCTTCTCGCCATTTGCCGCCATGCCCCACAGATAGGCCCGGCCGATCATGACCGCGCGCGCACCAAGTGCGATCGCTTTCACGACATCACTGCCGCGCCGAATCCCACCGTCCAGGACGACCTCAATGTCGTCGCCCACTGCAGCCGCGATACCCGGCAGCGCACGGATTGCAGCCGGAGTGCTGTCGAGGTTATTTCCGCCGTGATTAGACACAGAAATCGCATTCGCGCCGACATCGACGGCGCGGCGCGCGTCATCAGGATGCATGATGCCCTTGATCATCAGGGGGCCGTCCCACTGCTCACGCAGCCAGGCAAGGTCCTCCCACGTGGGTGAGGGTGTCTGCATCCATTCGTAATACGCGCCAAAGAAGGTTGGGCCAGGTTCCCCGGGCTCCGCGAGATTCGGCGCGGTAAGGTCCGGGAGTGAGCCGCTGCGCACGAAGCGGGATAGCCAGCGCGGCCGCCGAACAGCCTGCGGAGCAAACCGCATCATCGTCTTGAAGTCGAGCCGCTCTGGAAGGGCCGGGCTGCCCCAATCGCGTCCAGTGGCGAACGTCCAGTCAAGTGTGACGATAAGGCCCTGCGCACCTGCGCGTTTCGCACGGTCGAGCCGAGCGCTGATCGCATCCCGTCCACCCATCCAGTACGCCTGATAGAACGTCTTCGGGTTCGCGTTCACCACGTCTTCAACAGGCTTGCTAGCGAACGAACTCAGGCCCATCGCGGTCCCCGCCGCAGCTGCCGCCCGGGCAACCGCGACCTCACCATCGGGGTGAATTGCCTGGACGCCGGTCGGAGAGATGAGTACCGGCAGCGACACGTCCTGTCCGAGAACGCTCGTTGCCTGATCGCGAACCTGGGGCAGATCTGCAATGTGCGGCCGGAAACCGAGCTCACCGAAGGCATCGACGTTGTCTCGTAAGGTGACACCCTTCTCCGACCCAGCGAGAAGCGCGAGGTAAACGGACTTGGGTACTTGCTTCTTGGCTCGCTGCTGGGCTTCAGCGATCGTTTCGAACCATTCGTTGCTGCTGGCCATGGTGTTCCTTCCGAGAATTATGAGATTGCGGGTTGTCGCGGGCTACGACAGGCCAGCGAGCGGACTTGTGTTGCAGGGACGGTCGGGCGCGGAACGCCGCCTGGCCGTGGCGGGCATGCCGAGCTGAACCCCCAGCCGCCGTGCGGTGTGCGTGTGATCTTTGTCCGGCTTAGGCAAGGCCCGGGTGCCCGCTGCGGCCAGGGCGCGCTCGCCATTGCCGCGCACGCATTCCGGATCCGGCCCATCTAGCGGCAGCCCGGTGAAAAACTTCGCAGCCATGCATCCGCCCTGGCAGGAATCGAATGCGGGACATGATGCACATGCACCGCCTGTCTGAGGCTGGCGCAGCGTCTGGAAAAGCGGTGCAGTCTGCCAAACTGCCGCGAAACCGCCTTCTGTGCGGACGTTGCCCGCATGAAATTCAGAGTGAATCGCGAATGGGCAGGCATAGACGTCGCCGACAGGGTCGATGAGGCACACCACTCGTCCCGCACCACACAGGTTGAGCCCAGGAAGGGGGCTCGAGCCCAGCGCGTTGAGGTGGAAGAACGAGTCGCCAGTCAAGACATCCGCACCGTGGTCGAGCAGCCATTCGTAGATCTTCAGCTGTTGCGCGGACGTCGGGTGCAGATCGTCCCACACGTCCGCGCCGCGACCAGATGGACGGAGCCGTGTGATGCGCAGCTGGGCACCAAAGCGATCCGCTATCGCTTTGAAATCGTCGAGCTGGGCAACGTTGTGGCGGGTCATCACCACCGAAATTTTGAATCCGTTGAACCCGGCGTCAGCGAGATTCTGCATGGCCCGCATGGCCGTATCGAACGAGCCGGGGCCGCGGACCGCGTCGTTGACGTCGGCCGTCGCACCATCGATGGAGATCTGAATATCGACGTAATCTGTGGCCGCGAGTTGCCTGGCGCGGCTGGGCGTGATGCGCACACCATTCGTCGAGAACTTCACTCCGACATGGTGATCGATAGCGTAGTCAAGCAGCTCCCAGAAGTCCGGGCGGACCGTGGGTTCACCACCGCCGATGTTGACGTAGAAGACCTGCATGCGTTCGAGTTCATCGATCACCGCCTTGCATTCCGCGGTTGTGAGTTCACGCGGGTCGCGTTTGCCCGATGCTGACAGGCAGTGCGTGCACGAAAGGTTGCACGCGTATGTCAGTTCCCACGTTAGGCAGATTGGAGCGTTGAGCCCCTCTTTGAAATGCTCGACGAGTCTCATCCTTATGTGTCCTTCGGTGTGAGCGTTCCGGTGGCCACAAGGCCAGCAAGAGCGCGCAGGTACGTGCCGTGTTCTTCTGCCGGAACACCCGCTGCCGCTACCGCACCCTGGGCTGAGGAGTGCGTATGCAACGTTTGAACGAGTGTGGCTAGCTCCGGGGACTTCAAGAACGCGAGCCGGCGCGTGTGGAAGTCGTACAGCAGCGCGCCAAATGGCTCCGGCCGGACGGAAACCGAGGGTGACAGCGTGTAGCGCCCTGCTGGATCGAACTTCGCGGGTTGCTCAGTAGACGCCACACATGCCATCGATCGACACCTCCTCGACCAGCAACTCGTCGGTGGTGCTTTCGCAGGTGGAGTCGTTGTCCGCGGGGACATGCGCTGATGCAGCCATGGGTGGCTCCTTCGGGAAACGGTGATGTGGATCACTGACGCTGTTGACGGTAGGTGCGGCGGCACGCAGGCTGGAAGGGGCTTTCGCCAGAACCGTCCGATCGCTCGCGTGAAACTATCCGTTCGGGCAGGGTGGCGGGACTGCTCGTGTGGCGCAGGGGCAGCGGATACCTGCCCGATCGGATAGGTAGGGCCCCACCCAGTAGTCGGTGTGTTCGGCGTCACAATGGGGCTACGCTGGAGTGCGGTGGACGATCGAATCGGTGGAGGAGCCTCGTGAGACTAACGCCTGATTCCGCGCTCGCGGCCACGCGGCGGTGGGCGGAAAACGCCCAGATCTTCACTGATCTTGTGGACCTTGAGCCGCGTGACGAGGGCGATTTGCCTGGCCCAGGCGAACTTTATGCCGAGTCGGGCACGTCGCAGCTCGCCAAGTTTCACACACCCGAAATCGTTTTCGGCCCGGGCGCGCTCGCCGAGCTCGGGCATAGCGCACTTCGGGTTGGCGCCCGGCGTCCGTTCCTTGTCTCAGATCCGGGCATTGAGAAGGCTGGCTGGGTTGAAGAGGCGCTGGATTATCTCGAGCGTGCTGGGCTGCGCCCAACGTTGTGGACGGGGATCACTCCGAATCCGAAGGACTATGAAGTCGACAAAGCCTTTCACCACTACGAAGAAAGCGGTTGCGACGTGATTGTCGCGGTCGGGGGCGGTTCGTGCATCGACGCCGCGAAAGCGGTAGCGATTCTCGCCCGTAACGGTGGCAATATTCTCGGATATGCGGGTGTGGATCGGGTCGTGAACCCGATACCTCCGTTGGTGATGGCGCCGTCGACGTCCGGGACCGGGGCCGACGTGTCGCAGTTCGCGGTCATCACTGACACCACTGAACACATCAAGGTCACGATCATCAGCCGCACACTCGTCCCGGACATCACCGTGATCGACCCGCGACTGCTGACAACAATGCCGGACGAACTCAACGCTGCCACCGGTCTTGATGCCCTCACGCACGCGATCGAAGCGTTTACCTCTCGTGCTCACAACAGGCTGACGGACCTTCACGCGCTGCACGCAGCTCGGCTGATTACGCAGAACCTGGGCGAGACCATGGTGCACCGGCGCCGTGCGGAGCCACGAATCGCAATGGCGCAGGGAGCACTCGAGGCAGGTATGGCGTTCACCAACGCGATCCTGGGCATCGTCCACGCGATGAGTCACCAGGTTGGCGGTCTGCTCGACGCACCGCACGGCGTGGTGAACGGAATTCTGCTGCCGCATGGCATACGGTTCAACGCCGCAGCCGACCCTGACCGCTTCGTCCCGCTCGCGAAGGCCGTAGGAATCAATACAGCAGGTAAGTCAGCGGGCAGTGTCGCGGACTTGCTTGCAGACCGTGTCCGCCAGCTTGCTGACGATGTCGGGGTGCCGAAAGGGCTTGGAGCGCTAGGCGTTCGAGAGTCTGACATCCCCATCCTTGCGAGAACCACATTGCACGATGCATGTCTCGCCACGAATCCCCGCGAAGCCGACGAGGCGCTCGTGGCTGCCCTCTTCCGCGATGCCCTGTAAGGAAGGCCACGGCTATGACAATTGCAGGCCCTCAGGGTTACGGACGTTCCGAGGCGGATCTTGGCGCCCTCACCGGTGTTCGGTCAGGCAAGCGCTCTTTCTATCCGGAGTACCTGCGCTCTGCCGAGCGACTTGAAAACGCCGTGCGGGCCCTCGACAGTATTTCGCGCGCACTCGTCCGAACCACAGAGGGCCCGCGGGCGCTGATCGAAGCGATCCTGATCGCGGCCAGCGAGCATTTACAGGCCGACTGGGTCGTCGTCGTGCTCGCCGACGGTGCGCTGAAAGCAGCTCGGCCGCGTCAGCTGGTGCTGTCGGACGGGGAGATCAAGGAGGAAATCGACCGCCCCATCGCGGCTGCCCACGTTGAGGTACTCAGTGCCCGTCCCTGGGAGGCAGAAGATTACACGGGCGCGGATGGAGTTGTTCGTGTCGGCATGACTCTCGACGGCGAGTATGTCGGCGGTATTGCTGGTTTGCCGTCGGGCCACGTCCTCGTGTCGGAAACAGACTTGGCCATTCTGCGCGTTCTCGCGAACCACGCGGCTGTTGCCATGCACAACTCCTATCTACTGCACGCCACCACGAAGCTGCGGGGCCGTACGGAGCAACTGTCGGAAGCCGCGGCTCAGAAGGAGCGAGATCTCGCAGCGCGGGATGCGGAACTCGCCGAAACGCATCGGCGGCTGATCGAAGCCATGCAGGCACAGGCGCTGGACTACGAGCGGCATCGCATCGCGCGCGAACTGCACGACAGCGTCACGCAAGATGTTTTGTCCGCAGGGATGACGATTGAACTGTGCCGGGCGCAGTTGATGGATGACGAGTCTGACACGAGCGGCCTGATCGAACGTCTCACCGCGGCAAAAGGTCTCACACGCAAGGCGGTCGAGCGGCTGAGGGCCGCCATTTATGCGCTGCATCACGGGCCCGACGATTGCCTCGGCACCCTCCCCGACATGCTGGAGCGCTTGTCAACTGTGCACTTGCCCAGTGACGTGAAGGTCCGGGTCGTGGTTCGCGGCGCGCCGATATCGCTCCCAGGGGAAGCGGAACACGGAATCCTGCGGATTACCGGTGAAGCATTGTTCAACACCGTCGCGCACACCAACGCAACTCAGGCAGTGGTGAGGCTGAACTACCGTCCAGACAGGCTCACGCTGACGGTATCTGACGATGGCAACGGCGACCCTGTGAACCTGCGGCGGATGTTGCGCCTGGCGGAGACGACCGATCTTGCCGGGGCGCACCGTGGGCTGGCGAACATGCTGGCCCGCGCGCAAGATCTTGGCGGCACTCTCGCTATCCGCCGGTCCCCGCTTGGCGGAATTACCGTGCGCCTCGACCTCCCGCTGCCGCTGGAGGCATTCGCGATGGACGAGAGGACATGACCATGCACGCGACACAACGCCATGAACGTCCCCAAGACGGGGGGACCGCCGTTTTGAAGATCGTCCTCGTTGATGACCACGCGATCGTGCGCCAGGGTCTGCGGTTCATACTTGAGCGTGAAGCCGACATGCGCGTCGTGGCTGAAGCGGCGACGGCCGCGGAGGCGATGGCCGTAGTCGAACGGCACCGTCCCGATATCGTCCTGCTCGACCTGAAGCTGTCCACAGGGTCAGACACGGAAGGCCTTGAAGTGTGTTCCGACCTGGTAGCCCGCTACCCGGAAACCGGTGTCCTCGTGCTCACCACGTTTCTCGATGATGCACTCGTGCTCGAGGCGATCCATCGCGGCGCGAAAGGCTATGTACTCAAGGACGTCGACACCACTGAACTTGTCACGTCGATCAGGGCGGTCTCTCGCAACGAGAGCGCATTCGATGCCAGGTCTGCCTCTGTGATGGTCCGGTCGATTCGGACCGCATCGTCGGAACCTACGCTGACCGACCGGGAGCAGCGGGTGCTCGAACACCTCGCACACGGCAAAAGCAACCGGGATATCGGTGGTGCGCTGTATATCTCAGAAACCACGGTGAAGTTCCACGTGCGCAACATCATGCGCAAGCTAGGTGCGTCAAGCCGGGCTGAGGCCGTGTACGAGGCGAGCAAGCTCGGGCTGATCTAGGACCAGCCAGTTACCTGGGCGAAGATCAAGAACGCAAGCGCGATTGACACCCATGCCAGAAACAGGGGAAAGAAGAATCGAATCCATTTCTGCCATGGCACGCCTGCTAGCGCGAGCGTCGCCATGAAGTAGCCGGACGTCGGGAACAAGATGTTTCCGAAGCCGTCACCAAGCTGGTAGGCAAGGACTGCGGTCTGCCGCGTCACGTCCAGGACATCCGATAACGGCGCCATGATCGGCATCGTGACAAGCGCCTGACCGCTGCCCGACGGAACGATGAAGTTGAACATCAGTTGCGCGAAGAACATACCCACCGCGGCGAGTACGACGGGCAGTCCGCCGACCAGATTGCCGAGGCCGTGAACGATCGTGTCGAGGATCTGTCCGTTTTCCAGAACCACGGCTACTCCGCGCGCGACGCCCGCGATCAGCGCTCCGACGAGGACCTCACGGAAACCCTTGTTGAAGGCATCACAAATCTCAGTGCCAGATAGTCCCGCGATAAGGCCGACCACAGCGCCCATCAGGATGAAGAGACCTGCCATTTCCAGCATGAACCAGCCCTGCTGGAGAACGCCGAAGACCAGCAGCGCGAGAAAGCCCAGGGTCGCGATCGAAGCGAGCTTCTGCCGGGTCGTCGCGGCCGGGGTCTGTTCGGTGAGTGCATGCTGGAACTCTTCGCGCTTGCTCGCTTCATAGGCGTCGCCCGCCAGGAGGCTGAGTGCCGGGTCCCGCTGGACCTTCCGCGCGTAGCGGACGACGAAGAAGATCGCCGTGCTGAGAATGGCCACCAGAACCGTGGCGCGCAGTGCCCACCCTGAGTACAGCGGCAGTCCTGAGAGTTGCTGGCCGAGGCCAGTGTTGATGGGGTTGAGAACCCCCGCGGAGAACCCGGCGGTAGTTGCGCACAGCGCGACCGCGGCGGCGACTACCGAGTCGTACCGCAGGGCGATGATCAAAGGCAGGATGACCGGCACATAGACCAGCGAAAGCTCCTGCGTGCCAATCAAAGTAGCGATGACGCTGAACGTCATCATCAACAGCGCGATCATCACGAGGCTGCGGCTGGCGAACCGGCGCGTCAGTTTGTCGACGGCAAGTTCAATGAGTCCGGTCGCTCGCAGCACCATGAACACGCCGCCGATCATCAGGGTGAAGAAAACAACCTCACCAGCGCTCATCAGGCCCTGCGGAATGGCCACCATGAAGTCGGTGAAGCCGATCGGGTTCGCGTCGATGAACTGGAAAGAGCCGGGATCGATTGTCGTACGTCCGTCGGGGCCGTCGACACGTTCGTAGCTGCCGCCGGGCACGAGATACGTCGCGAGCGAAGCTAGGCCGATGAAGCCGAGGAGAATTATGTAAATGTGGGGTAGCTGAAAAGACTTCTTGGCGGTGGTCGCGCCCTCTTCGGGTGCGTCGACCGCTGTAGTGCGATTCTCGGACATGGCGCCTCATTAGTGAAATCAGGATTGTTTGCCGTAACCAGGCTGGAGTTACGCTACTGCAGCGGAATTAGTTGTGCGTTGTTGAGGATTGCTGCGACCGACCACTGTTACACGTAATTCACATAGCCTTACCTGGCGTAACACAAACTGATCTTTACCTGCGGCGGTCAGCGTAAACTGCCCGATTTTTGCGTTTTGTGTTGACTTGCACAGGGAGATTTTGGCCTGGCTGTGACGAGGGTTGGTTTCCCCTAAGAATATATTCTTAGGGCAATTCACCGGCAACAGTCGCGCTGTAGCTTCATCTGGGTGGAACACCTCAATCATCGCTCTACTGCGACTGCGGCGGCCCCATCAGCCGATCCGCTGGTGATCGCTCACGGCAGTCCCCAGCTGTACAACGATGATCTGGCTCCGCTCCCGCACAGGAAGCGCACGTGGGGCGGGTTCGAGATCTTCAATGTATGGTCGAACGACATTCAAAGTCTTTTCGGGTATACGCTGGCGGCTTCGCTATTTATCACCTCGGGCCTGAACGGATGGTGGGTGATGGCCGGAATTATTCTTGCCGGCTTCATCGTGATGGGGCTCGTCAATCTCACTGGTAAACCCAGTGTCAAATATGGAATTCCGTATCCAGTGATGGCGCGTGCCAGTATGGGCGTGCACGGCGCGCAGTTCCCTGCGCTGGTGCGCGGCATTGTTGCGATCTTCTGGTATGGCGCGCAGACATACTTCGCCTCCACTGCGGTCGCGCTGTTGATCACTGCGGTGACAGGGTACGAGGGCACAGCCACCTTTCTCGGTATGTCACCGATCGGCTGGCTTTCCTACATGATCGTCGCGGCGTTTCAGGTGCTGCTCTTTGTTCGCGGTATCACGTGGATAACCCGCTATCTCAACTGGGCTGCACCGATGGTCTACATCGTCATGATCGTGCTCATGATCGCGATCTGGGTGCAGGCGGGCAGCGGACTGCTCGGCAGCCTCGGCGATGTCTTCACCGGCGCGGAAGGCGCCGGAGGTCTCAGCGCTTTCAGTGCGGTCGTCGGCACGATGGTGGCGTACTTCGCTGCCGTGATCATCAACTACGGTGACTTCTCTCGGTTCGTGAAAACGGAACGTGGCATGAAACTCGGCAACCTACTGGGTCTTCCGGTCAGTCTCGCGTTCTTCTCGTTCATTGCGCTCGTCATTACCGCAGGTACAGGAGTGTTGTACGGGGAGGCTCTGACTAATCCTGCGGACATCGTCGAGCGGGTTGACAACAGCTGGCTGACGATCGTCGCTGCCCTCACCTTCTTCGCGGCCACCGTGGGCATCAATCTAGTGGCCAACTTCATCCCGCCCGCTTATGATCTCGCGAACATGATTCCCTCGAAGATCAGTTTCCGGGCGGGAGGCATGATCACCGCGGCCATCGCCTTCGTCATTGGTGCGCTGTGGATAGGGTTCATCGCGGACATGGGCGTTGCGCGATTCGTCGACACTCTCGGCGCCGTGCTGGCGCCGCTGTACGGAATTATGGTGGTCGACTATTACCTGATCCGCCGTCAGCGGCTGCGTGTCCAGCATTTGTACTCGACGGCTGCTGACGGCACCTATTACTTCACTAAGGGGTGGAACGTACGGGCGCTCGCTTCATTCGGCGTGGGCGCTGTGTTTTCAATCTCGACCGTATGGGTGCCTGACCTTGAAGAACTCACTGGTTTCGCCTGGCTGATCGGTGCAGCGATCGGAGCTGCGCTGCACTATATGTTCATGCGGGCGGATGCGGGGCTTCCTGTGCATACGGAATCGCACTGAGGCGTCGGCGACGACGCAATGTGATACTTGCGGACATGACTGAGCTTGGCGAAGGAGACTCGGACTTCCGGGTGCGTGTGGTCGCGAAGGCGATCGACCTTTTCGCTGAAGGTGGTTACGAAGCGACGTCCGTCGATGAGATCGCTGCTGCGGCGGGGATCTCGCGGCGGACGTTCTTCCGGCAGTTCCGCTCAAAGGAAGGTGTGATCTTCGCCGACCATGAACAGTTGCTCAATGACGTCGAGCAGTACCTGAACGCGGCGGACGCAGATCCGTGGGCGGCCATCTGCGAGGCCGCGAAGATCGTGTTCCTACACTTCCGCGACAATCGCGACCTTTCACTGCGCCGATACCGCGTGGTTCAGCGGGTTCCCGCATTGCGTGACCGTGAACTCGTCACAACGCACAGCTACGAGCGCATTTTCGTGGACTATCTTCGAGCGGCGCAGCCAGACGTCGAGGTGCTCACGATCGTCGGATACGCAGCGGCTGTCACTGCGTGCCACAATTACCTCCTCCGCGCGATGATCCGCGGCGACAGCATGGCGACGGTTGACGCGCTAGAGGACGCGCTAGCGGGTGTGCGCACAACGTACCGTGTCGCACCCAGCAAGGCGGCCGGCGCGGAAATCCTGGTGGTGAAGTACCCGGCGGGCACTCCCGCTGAGGTAATCGCGAACGCCGTGCGAAACCAGGTCGACCCCGGACAGCTCACCTCTTGACTGGCACTAAGTGCCATGTTTCACTGGGTGGTGTCGTCTATAGCTGGCACTGAGTGCCGCACTTGAGGAGTGAACCGCCCCATGGCTGGCAACCCTGACTTTGACCTGTTCAAGCTCAATGAAGAACACGATGAGCTGCGCGCCGCAATCCGTGCGCTCTCCGAAAAGGAGATCGCTCCTTACGCCAAAGACGTCGACGAGCAGTCCCGTTTCCCTGAGGAGGCGCTATCCGCGCTGACAGCCTCGGGATTTAACGCGGTGCACGTCCCCGAGGAGTACGGCGGTCAGGGCGCGGACTCAGTTGCTACGTGCATCGTCATCGAGGAAGTGGCGCGAGTATGTGGATCGTCGTCCCTCATTCCCGCGGTCAACAAACTCGGCACGATGGGTTTGATTCTGCAGGGCTCGGAGGAGCTGAAGAAGCAGGTACTTCCGCAGCTGGCTTCCGGTGAGGCGATGGCGTCGTACGCGCTGTCGGAGCGTGAGGCGGGGTCAGATGCCGCGTCCATGCGCACCCGCGCGAAGCAGGACGGCGATGACTGGATTCTGAACGGTTCGAAGTGCTGGATCACCAACGGTGGCAAATCCAGCTGGTACACCGTGATGGCGGTGACGGATGCGGACAAAGGTGCCAACGGAATCTCGGCGTTTATGGTGCACAAAGACGATGACGGGTTCATCGTCGGTCCGAAGGAAAAGAAGCTCGGCATCAAGGGCTCGCCGACCGCGGAACTGTATTTCGAGAACTGTCGCATCCCCGGTGACCGGATCATCGGGCAACCGGGTACCGGCTTCAAAACCGCACTGCAAACCCTCGACCACACCCGGCCCACGATCGGTGCGCAGGCAGTAGGCATTGCTCAGGGCGCGCTCGATGCCGCTATCGAATACACCAAGGATCGCAAACAGTTCGGCACCTCGATCAGCAGCTTCCAGGGCGTGCAGTTCATGCTCGCCGACATGGCGATGAAGGTCGAGGCCGCGCGACTTATGGTCTACAGCGCTGCCGCGCGTGCGGAGCGCGGTGAAGGAAATCTAGGCTTCATCTCTGCCGCCAGCAAGTGCTTCGCGTCTGATGTGGCGATGGAGGTAACGACCGACGCGGTGCAACTGTTCGGTGGTGCGGGATTCACCACCGATTTCCCGGTCGAGCGGATGATGCGCGACGCCAAGATCACGCAAATCTACGAGGGCACCAACCAGATTCAGCGCGTAGTCATGTCGCGCGCACTGCTCCGCTGACACAGGTTCACGATCAACGGGACAGATTCACGACACGTACCTGTGAATGTGTCCCGTTTCCTGTGCGATTATGCGAGCGCGTGACGAGCAGTCAGCCCCAACCAAGTAGCAGGAGCCTTCCTTGAAGAAAATCGGAGTAGTCGGCGGCGGGACGATGGGCGCCGGTATCGCGGAAGTGTGCGCGGCAGCAGGCAGCGAGGTGCTCATCCTCGAAACCAAACAGGAGTTCGCCGATGCCGCCACCGCGCGGGTGGAGAAGTCACTCGCACGTGCCGTGAAATCGGGTAAGCGCAGCCAAGAAGACGCTGACGCCGCGCTGAGTCGTGTCGGGGTGACACTCGACGCCGAACAGTTCTCGGACCGGGACCTCGTCATCGAGGCGGCCCCGGAAATCGAGTCGCTGAAAACAGAGATCTTCGCGAAGCTCGACAAAATCGTGAAGCCGGAAGGCATTCTCGCGACGAATACATCGTCAATTCCGGTGATCAAGATGGCACAGGCGACGCAGCGCCCCGGCCAGGTTGTTGGCATGCACTTCTTCAACCCCGTGCCCTTGATGCCGCTCGTCGAGATCGTAGAGGCGCTCAGCACGGACGACGCGACCGCGAATGCCGTTTTTGACTACGCCAAGGACGTGCTCAACAAGACCGTGGTGCGAGTTGGCGACCGCGCGGGATTCATCGTCAACGCACTTCTCATCCCGTACCTGACATCCGCGGTGCGAATGCTCGAATCCGGTTACGCCAGCAAGGAAGACATCGACGCCGCGATGAAGGCTGGTGCCGGCTACTCCATGGGCCCGCTGACCCTGATCGACCTGGTCGGTCTAGACGTCACCCTCGCCGCGGCGCAGTCGCTGTACGAGGAGTTTGGTGAGCCGCACCTGGTTCCGCCGCCTTTGCTTCGCCGCATGGTCGAGGCCGGACGCCTGGGCCGTAAGACCGGCCGGGGCTTCTACGACTACAGCTGACACGCAGGCAGACCTGAATCCGCTGCAGCACGGGTGCTGCAGCGGATTCGGCGTTCTCATTCGGTGTCGAGAAGCAGCCAGCCGCCGTGGTACTCCGACACGGTGAACGGCCGTCCAACCTCGTGGCCCAGGGCGCGAAGTTCGCGCGCATCAAAGGCCTGCACGTGTCCGTACGCCGGATTGGGCTCGTCCTCAAAGGGCACGGCCACGACCACCCATTTTGAAGCTAGCCGCACCGCTTCATGCAACACTGCCCGTGCGTGATCGGCGGGAAGATGCTCGATCAGGTGCAGCGCCGTCACCGTGTCGAATGAGTTATCCGGCAGCGGAACCGCCGCCGCGTCACACACCAGCGTGGTGAGCGGCGCGCCACGTTCACGGGCCACCGCACCAAGCAAATCCATACTTCCAGCCACGACGTCGGATGCCGTCACGGTGTGCTGTCGCGTTTCCGCGAGCAGAAGGGGCACGAAACCGAAGCACGACCCGAGATCGAGTACCCGGCCCGGCGGTACGAGGCGCAGTGCCCGGCTGTACACCGGTGCCATCTCCGTGATCTGGGAGCCTGGCCGCATGTCTGCATCTGTGTGATGCCAGCAGGCGCGAACGCGCCGCAGCGTGTTGGCGTAGAACGCGCTCCACGCGCGAATCGGCTCGGGCACGGTGGAGCGGATTATGCCGGTGAAGACGCGCTCGAACATGCCGTTTCCGCTGAGCAGGCCAGGTGCAAACAGCTCACCGAGCACAATGCCGGTGAGGTCGTTGTCAATCTGGTCCGGCCGCAGCCAGTGCCGAATCTCCAGCCGTCCGCCCACGGTGCACACATGGAAATGGGGGGTCCGCGCGATCATTGGTGCGCAGTCTTGCCGTCCCCAGCGTTGTTCCAGCTGACAAACCCGGATAACCCCATCGTCGTACTCGAATGGTTGTTGAGCCGCGAGCGGATCGATGTGTGTGGTGTCGTCCAGTGAAATAGTCATGCCCGGCCTTCTCTCCCGCTGAACTCGATAGCCGCGTGCTCCAACTGCTGAAGGTTGCGCACGACACGAACCCGATCGCACAGCTCTTCGTACTGCGACATCGCGGAGTTCCCGAGACGCCAGCTGTATCGCGGCTCTGGTGATAGCCAAATAGTTTCGCGAGCCCGCCGTGCTAGCTCCGCGAACTCGCTGATGCCGGGATCGTTTCCGTTGCTCCGCCCGTCGCCCAGCACCAGCAGCGTCGTCTTTCGATTGATCGCTGACGAATGCTCGGACAGCATCGTCCGAAATACATGGCCGTAGTCCGAGTTCGCATCCAGATCGAGCACGTCACCCCCCAGGATGAACTCAAGCGCCGCATCCCGGTAATCCGCGAATAGCTCCGTGGTTTCGGTGACGTCCGCTACGAAGACGAACGACCGCACCTGCCGGAACAGGTCGGATAGACCATGCAGCACATTAAGGGTGAAACGGGTGGTAGCGCGGACCGACAAACTGATATCGGCCACCACCACGAGGTGGGCGCGATCGTCACGGCGGGAAACCGTGACCGGGGTGAACGGTACGCCGCCGTATCGCATGCTGCGCCGCATGGTGCGGGCAGCATGGATCCGGCCGCGGGCAGAGACCGTGCGGCGGTGCGTGGGTGCGCCGCGTATTGTCTGGGCAAGACGCCGCAGAGTCTCGCCTAATTCCCGCTGTTGCTGTTCATCGACCGGCTCGACCGCGCTGCGCCGCCATTCATCGCGCGGCCGCTGCAGCGCGAGTAGCGCCTCGGCGTGACGCTTCAGCGCAGCGGAAAGATTGCCGCGAATATCCGCAGACTCGCCGCCCGCCGAATCGCTTTGGGGGCCAAGCCAGTCAAGCAGGGCATCTGTCTCGTCAGCGCTCAGTCCGGTGCTGACGGAGGTGCCTTCGCTGGTCGCGAGTTGCCCGGCTGCCCCGGACGTGTGGAGGCGGTCGGTATCAAGCTGGATCCGGAAACCCGCTTCACCGGTCGCTTGATTGCCCTGCGAGAACGCCATCTCATCGCTAGGCGAAGAAAGGTCGATCATCCCTTCGTCTTCGGTGAGATTGTGGCGGGACGCAAGGTTGTCAGTGTCGAAAAAGTCGTGAACATCCTCGGGTGCTGGGCCTTCAGCGAGCGGGCTCGCTGAAGCATCATCGGACAGCACGAAGGGGGCGTGTGCGCTCGCGACGGTGTCTGGCGGTGCTTCCCCGTCGGCGACCTCGTCACTGAGCGTCAGCGTGTCGGTGCGTGCGGATTCACTGCCGGAATCCGACAAGGTGAAGAACGCGTCGAAGAGGTGGTCGAACTCGGCTGAGTCGCGCTGCTGTTTGAGTAGCGCAGCGCGCAGCGCGCATTTCAAGGTCGTTCGGTCGACAAGCATGCCCGGCTGTTTCACACATCGGATCGCGTCGAGCACGTCCGGCACCGACACGCGCATTCCGTGTGAGCGCAGTATCGATGCGAACGCCTGGACAGCGGCATCCATGCGGTGCTCACTTGCTTCCGCGGTGCCGCGCGAACGAGCGCGACCCCTGACTGCTGCTCACCGACGCGGGTAACGGGGCCTTCACCGCAGACGGTGTCCCGTAGTACCCATGCGTGAATCTCCCGGGCTGATCCTTGAGTGCCCGGATATTGCGCCCGTCCTCAAAATCAGCAATGTCAGTCAGACTGTCGTCCGGCGCGGTCCTCGGCACCGGGTGGACGTCGGGATTGAGGAGATGCGGCAACGCTGTGCGCGCAGCCTTCAGGTCCTTCTCGTACTTCACGACGACAGACATCGTCTCGTGGAGCAAATCCTCCGTCAGAGCGGATGCACCGAGAACAGCGAGCGTCCTCGCCCAATCGACGGTTTCGGAGATGCTCGGTGCTTTTCGAAGGTCGAGGTTGCGGAGCCCTCGCACAATGCCCACGAGTTGTTCGGCAAGCGCGTCGTCGAGGCCCGTTTCCTTGGTACGCAGGATCTCGAGTTCACGGTCAGCGGTGGGGTAGTCCGCGAACAAGTGCAGGCAGCGCCGCTTGAGCGCTTCGGCAAGGTCACGCGTGTTGTTGGAGGTCAAAATGACCAGGGGAGGGTGCTTAGCGCGCAGGGTTCCGATCTCGGGGATCGAAATCTGGTATTCACCAAGCATTTCCAGCAGTACAGCTTCGAGAGCCTCATCAGCACGATCAACCTCGTCAATCAGCAGGACGACGGGATCGTCGGACTGAACCGCTTCGAGGATCGGTCGAGAACTCAGGAAGCGAGTCGAGAAGAAGACACTGTCTTGGGCGCTAATCCGATCGACCGCGCTTTCGAGATCCTCAGCATCGGCAATAATCTCGCCGATCTTGTCCCGAAGGATCTGCGTGTACAGCAACTGCTTACCGTAGTCCCATTCGTACAGCGCCTTGGTCTCGTCTTGCCCTTCGTAGCATTGGAGCCGCACAAGCCGGCGCTCGGTGATCGAGGCGAGCGACTTCGCCAGCTCTGTTTTGCCAACGCCCGCAGGCCCTTCGATGAGAAGCGGCTTACCCAGCCGCATCAGCAGGAATAGTGTTGTCGAGAGCTGCTTGTCCGCAATGTAACCAGTCGATTCGAGCGCGGTGGTCACCTCGTCAACCGTGGCGAGGGCTGATTCGTCGAAACTCATGCGGGCGTCCTCAATTCAGCGAGAGTCGATGGTGGAGGGGCTGCGGGCGGGGAGTCAGCATCCGCCCGCAGCCCGGTCTGGGATCAGCTGAGCAGGTCGTCCAGATCGCCGTTCATGCTGTGCTCGACAACTGGGCGAACCGTCTCGAACGTGCATTCCTTCGGGTTGCCCGGTGTGCATGCGTCGCCGAGGACGTGGCGGGTAATGCGATCGATGTCCTCGTCGTTGCCTTTGATGACACTGGCGTTCTCGTAGAACTTCGTGGGACCCTTGCCTAGGCGGTTCTTCGAATACGTGTCCTGCGTGACATCGGTGAACTTCTCGGGGATGCCCACGTCGCGGAGCAGTCGGATCGCTGCCGCGAGTGCTGCGTCAGCTGCCTGGACGTCTGTCATGCCGTAGGTATCGACACCCATCGCGCCGGCGATCTGCGCGTACTTCTTGTATGCGACAGGCATGTTGAAGGCCCACACGCGCGGTAGCGCGATTGCGTTGTTCAGGCCATGGTGCGTGTCATAGAACGCGGATACGGCGTGTGAAATCGAGTGAACGATGCCCAGGCCCCCGGAGTTGAAGGCCTGACCGGCGATGTACTGCGCGTACATCATGTTCTGGCGGCCCTCGAGCTCCTGCGGGTTCCAGGTTGCGAGCCGCAGATTCTCGGCAACCAGCTTGATGGAGTACAGGGCGCTACCCATCGAGGGCGTGAAGTTCAGCCGGGAAACGAACGGTTCGGAACCGTGCGCAAGGACGTCGAAACCACACTGGGCGGTGTAGTCAGTTGGGCAGTCGTAGTAGAGCACCGGGTCGTCGATCGCGAGCGTGGGAACGCAGGCGTCGTCGAAGGCGACGTACTTGTGTGGATTGTCAGGGTCGGTTGTGGTGTCTGTGATGACGTATGCCCACGAGGTTTCGGAACCTGTGCCAGCAGTGGTGGAGACGGCGATGTGCGGCGGGTTCTTGGGGTTCTCCGACTTGTTGAAGCCCTCGAACTCGTTGACGTTGCGGCCGTCATGCGCGACCGAGATGCGCGCGCCCTTGCATGCGTCGTGTGAGGACCCGCCACCGATGGACACAAAGCTGTCGCAACCGTGCTCCTGGTAAAGAGCAGCGCCCTCCATGGAGTTGTAGTCTTTCGGGTTCGACTCGACCTTGTCGTACAGAACGACCTCGAGTCCGTGGTACTCCAGCGACCCCACGATCTTCGGGACGATATTCGTGCCGCGCAGGCCACTCGTCATTACGAGGACTTTCTTGAAGCCAAGCTTGAGGGCTTCGGGGCCGATGATTTCGTGCGCCCCGGGGCCGAGGAGCGCCCGCGGGAAGGGATGGAATTCCTTGATGGGAAACGGCTTGATGAGTTCATCGACCTGCATGGTTTCGAACCTTTCTCCAAGTTTGCTGCTGATGCGGGGTATTCATTTGGCGGCTGCCGGATCGGGCGATGTGAACGTATGACGCCGATCACAGGCCCGGGAATGGGTTTCGTCCAGAACCACTCGGTTGGATATCCGGATACGGCCCAGGGGAGGGGGCTGTCACTATCCGAACGGATAGGTGGTTCACGCGGCGGGCGGCATCGTGTACGCAACGTTCCCGTGCAGATGTGCCCAGCCGCTCGGAGTGAGTTGTGCTGGAACGATCTCGTGGCGCGCCCCAGCTCGGGCAGCCTGGATAAGTCCGGCGCTTGAGAGGCGATGTGCTGCGAACTGATCGCAGACGCACCGGCCATCGATGTACAGATCGGGCTCACAGCTGTAACTCATGGTCGCCCGTCCCGCTGCAACGAGGCGCAACAGACGATATTCGCGATGACTGAGTTCGATGCCGCCCCGGTCAGGGCTTGCCAGCTTGTTCATCTGAAGGGAGTACATGTGATCCTCCTCACTCCGTAACTCCAGTGAACGCTGAATCTGCGCTGGTCACGCCTTTCTTTAGGGTGGAGTGAGGCATCGCTTAGTACAGGCCTGCTGCCTATCCGAATGGGCAGGTTGCGGAGCCGGGACATGGCGCGGTTCGCGCTACTGGTAGATGTGGACCATGCGAGCTGTTCACGTAACAACCCTCGACGGCCCAGACGCGATCGATATCGTGGACGTGGCTGACGCTAAAGCCGCCGAGAATCAGATCCTGATCGAGGTGCACGCGGCCGGCGTGACATTTCCGGACGTCCTCCAAACACGCGGCCTCTATCAGCTCAAACCGCCGCTGCCGTTCACGCCGGGCTCCGAGATAGCGGGCGTCGTGGTGGCGGCGCCAGAAGCGGCACACGTCAAGGCCGGCGACCGGGTTGCCGCTTTCCCAGGACTCGGGGGATTCGCGGAGCGCGTGGCCGCCGACCCCGCAGTCGTGTTCCCGTTGCCGGACACCATCTCGTTCGAGGTTGCGGCGGGTATCCCGATGAACTACCTCACGGTGCACTTCGCGCTGCTGCGCCGTGGGCGCTTGCAGTCGGGAGAGACGGTGCTTGTACATGGTGCCGCAGGCGGCATAGGCACCGCCGCGATTCAGGTGGCGAAAGCGTTCGGTGCAACCGTGGTGGCGGTCGTGTCGTCAGACTCGAAAGAGACGGTGGCGCGTGACGCTGGAGCTGACCACGTCGTGCGTGCCCAGGGTTTCAAGGATGCGGTGAAGAGCCTCGTTCCGCACGGCGTGGATATCGTGGTGGACCCCGTGGGCGGTGACCGCATGACCGACTCGCTGCGCTGCCTCCGGCCGGAAGGGCGGCATCTGGTCATAGGGTTCACCGCGGGGGAGATCCCCACTGTCCGCGTGAACAGGCTGCTCCTCAACAACATCGACCTTGTCGGCGTCGGCTGGGGAGCGTTCTGGATGAGCAGCCCCGGATACCTCCAAGTTCAGTGGCGCGAGCTTGAACCTCACTTCGTTTCGGGTGCGCTGGCGCCCGTGGTGGGTGACGTTATCCCGCTGCAGCAGGCAGCGGATGCGCTGCGGTTGCTCGACGAACGCAAAGCTACCGGCAAGGTGGTTCTGGCGCTGAAATGACACTGCCGCGGGTCGACGTGCACCAGCATCTATGGGACCCCATCTTCGTCGATGCGCTGCGGTGCCGGTCACGGCCACCGCGGTTGAACGGCTGGGACTTGCACCTGAGCGGGGAGCCGGTTTACCGAGTGGCACCCGCAGCCCACGATGCTGAATCGCGGCGTGTCGCGAACGAGCGGGCAGGGTGCGATCGCGCGTTCGTTGCGCTGTCAAGCCCGCTTGGTATTGAAGATCTGCCTGTGGCGGAGAGCAGGCCCCTGCTGGACGCCTACCATGCCGGAATCGCCACGCTACCTAGCCATTTCTTTGGCTGGGCCGCAACGTGCGTCAGCGAACCTGACCCCGGCCATGTCCGGGAGCTGCTCGCTGGCCCATGGGTGGGGCTGCAGCTTCCGGCTACCAGCTTCGGTTCACCTGGTCAGTACGAGCGGCTGCGCGCCCTGCTCGACGAGGTCGCCTGGAGCGGCAAACCACTTTTCATTCACCCCGGGCCGGCAGCGGGAGGTTCCGGGCAACCGGGATGGTGGGCGCCCGTGGTGGATTACGTCGGGCAGATGCATGCCGCGTATCACCTCTGGCTTGCGTGCGCGGCGCGAGATTTCCCGGACCTGCCCGTTGTGTTCGCAATGCTGGCGGGTCTCGCACCGCTCCACAGCGAACGAGCATCCGCGCGCGGCGGACCGGCCCCGTCATCAGCGCAGCTGCATGTCGAAACATCCTCGTATGGGCCGCGGGCGGTTGCGGCAATAACTGAGGCGATTGGCGCAGATCGGATACTGGCGGGCTCTGACGCTCCGTATGCGGCTGCAGCCACGCTGCCCGCACCGCTGGATGCAGCAGCCTGGCAGATCAACGCCGACCGGCTTTTCGGTCATGCGCTGAGACAGGAGAATTAGCGTCACGGCGATCCTAACCGTCGCGCCGGTGAGTGTGCCGGGTGTGCAATACGCCAATGAGTCTTGCGTCAAACACGCTGACCGCTCGGCGTGACACAACAGCGACGACACTTGCCCGGCGCATAGCGAATAATCGGGACTTGTGGGAGCCTTACGTGCGGTTCGATGCGGAGCGCCGGTGGTACGGCCGCTTGCCGGTGGATGGTAACTGCGAGGTGTGGCTGCTCACATGGCTGCCCGGGCAGCGTACTGGGATTCATGACCACGGTGGGAGCGCGGGCGCGTTCGCGATCGCGGCGGGATCACTGCAAGAGACTGTCGCACACGGTTCGCTTGACTCGCCGCGGTTGCGGGTAGCTCACTATTGCGCCGGAGCCGTTCGCCCTTTCGGAAAGTCCCATATCCATGATGTGGGAAACGTCGATGACGTCCCGGCGGTGAGTGTGCACGTCTACGAGCCGTCGCTCACGCAGATGACGCGCTACCGGTTGTATGGGGGCAGACTGCACGTCACAGAGCATGACCGTGCAGGCGCCGCGTGGTGAGAGCCGATTTTCGTGCCAGCGGAATAGGTTCGCCGGAGGCGTTGTTGCAACTACCGGATCAGCCCGCTGTATCCCCCGGGCTCAAACAAAATTGCCTTCGCGGAATACCGTTCGGCTGGAGCCGCGTTGCGCCACTCGCCGTGAGGCGAATCGGCGGGCTGGTCCTCATCCAAGACTGAGATAGACCGCTTCCCGGTCCCGGATGCGGTCAACATATGGCCGCGTCTCGCTGGTGTACTCGCCGCCGGCGGGCATTCCTCCGGCCCGCTGAACCGCTCCGAAGCCTGCGTTGTACGCAGCGAGCGCGAGGTCGAGCGGATCGCCCTGAAGCACTCCAGCGTCGATGCCTTCGACGGCACGCCGGTGGTTGTCACACATGAAGGCACCCTGCGACATCACGGCGTCAGGAATGCTGTAGGGGTCAGCGACGCCGTCACCATCTGCGTCGACGCCCCAGATTTCCCACGTTTCGGGTATGAACTGGGCCGGACCCATCGCGCCGCGCGGACTCAGCGCGTCCGTGCGAAAACTGCTTTCTGCTTCGATTTGGGCGGCGAGAATTGCTGGAGTGATGGCGTCGCACTGATCTGCGGACTGTGCGATCCACAGCTGGAACTCTTCATTGAAGCCGGACGATGCAGTCCGGGGGTAGTAGTCAGGGGACTGCGCGAAGCCGCCGCAGCTCACCGCGAGGGCTGCGGCTCCCGCGAGAACTGTCATGGTGGCCAGGGCGCGTCTCATCCCCCGCGAGTGTGCCTGCGAAACGCTCGCCGCGCCAGCAACTGTGGCGAAACGCATTGCTAACCTGTCCTGCCGCGAACAGAATGGTAAGTGACGCTAGTCACTCACTAGGGGAGGTACCTATGCATGCTGTAGCTGGTGACCGTATCCACTTCAAGAGCGGCCACGTGGGACAACCCGAACATGAGGCTGAAATCCTTGAAGTACAGGGGCCCGACGGAGAACCTCCGTACCGGGTGCGGTTCGATGATGGCCATGAGTCCATCGTCTACCCAGGGACAGATTGCCAGATTGAGCATCCCAAAGGGGACTAGCCCACCGCGTCCGCGTTCACACCAGCCAAATGAAGTGCGCGACTACGACCACAAATAGCGCGTAGGTGATCGGGTGCACGTCGCGCCATCTGCCTTTGGCCACCATGAGCAGCGGGTACAGAAGCAACCCGAATGCGATGCCGTTGGCGATTGAATACGTCAGCGGCATTGCCACGACGGTCGCGAACGCGGGTATCGCGAACTCGAGTTTGTTCCATTCGATATCGCCGAGTGCTTTCGCCATGAAGACACCCACGATGATCAGCGCGGGGGCGGTGACTTCCGGTGTGACCACCGCAAGAAGTGGGGAGAAGAATAGCGCAAGCAAGAAGTACGCGGACGTGACGACAGACGTCAGGCCGGTGCGGCCTCCAGCGCTCACGCCCGCTGACGATTCGATGTACGACGTGGTGGTGGACGTACCGAGCACCGCCCCGCCCATGGTGGCGACTGAGTCAGCGACGAGCGCCCTGTTCGCTCGCGGGAGTTCACCGTTCTTCAGGAAACCGGCCTGATTCGCTACCGCGATGAGCGTGCCCGACGTGTCGAAGAAGTCGACGAACAGCATCGTGAAGACCACGATCAGCATTTGCGTGGTGAAGAGATCGCCGAAGTTCCCGAACGCGGCGCCGAACGTCGGCGCCAGGCTCGGAACTGGCGCAACGACCGTATCCGGCGGCGAAATGAGGCCGGTGAGCATGCCCGCTGCGGCGGTGAGGATCATGCCGTAGAACACGCCACCTTTGAAGCCACGGATGAGGAATATCGCTGTGACAACCACTCCGAAGAGCGCGAGTAAGGTTTCGGGTCGTGAAAGGTCGCCGAGCGCGACAGTGGTGGCGTCATCCGGAACAACGATCTCCGCGTTCCGCAGCCCGATGAAGGCGATGAACAAGCCGATGCCCGCTCCAGTGGCGAACTTCAGGTTCAGCGGAATCGCTCGGATGATTGCGCCGCGCACCCCCGTCACCGCGAGGATGAAGAACAGGACACCGGAGACGAGTGTGCCGGCTAGTGCGGTTTCCCATGGAATGCCCATGCCGATCACGACAGTGAACGCGAAGAACGCGTTCAGGCCCATGCCGGGCGCTTGCGCAATCGGGTAGCGCGCCCACAGGCCCATTACCAGGGAACCGA
Organism: Hoyosella sp. YIM 151337; assembly: GCF_026041215.1. Classification (GTDB taxonomy): domain Bacteria; phylum Actinomycetota; class Actinomycetes; order Mycobacteriales; family Mycobacteriaceae; genus Hoyosella. The sequence goes on along the minus strand of NZ_JAPEIQ010000021.1, from coordinate 65,671 downwards.
TCGCGGCTGCTACCGCTGTCGCGACGAATACTGCCGGTATGTCCATCCCGGCTGAGCCGAGGATCTGCGGGTTGACGAACAGGATGTACGCCATCGCCAGGAACGTCGTTGTGCCCGCCACCACTTCAGTGCGGAACGTCGTGCCTTGTTCGGTGATATGGAAGAACTTGTCGAAAGCGCCCGGGGCGCGCTTGGCCTGCGTTTTCGAGGTGGTCATCGCCCGCGGTGCTCCTTGCTTAGATCATTGCCGTGCGTTTCATTTCGTGCTGATTCTGCCGATTTGTGATGACGTTTGTGTTGCGCGAGCGAAACATGGCGAGCTAATTCACACACAGTTGGATAATTAGCTCGCTTGCGCGGCGCGGTCGAGGATTATCGCGACCGCCTCTGTCACCTTTTCCGCATACGCGAGGTTCAGTGATTCGTTCGGGACATGTGCGTTGCTGTCTGGCCCTAGCGCACCGGTGACGACAAACTGGGCTTCGGGATGCGCCTCATGCAGCAGTCCCATAAATGGGATGGATCCCCCGACCCCGAGTGCGCGCCAGGGCGCGCCGAAAACCTGATCGCTGACGGTCTCAAGTGCCTGCTCGAGCCATGGTGCGAGGGTGGGTGCGTTCCAGCCGTTCGCGGCTTCTGCGTCTGTGACCTCAACGTGCGCGCCGCATGGCACATCCGTGGTCAGCGCGCGAGTGATGGCGGCGAGTGCCTTCTGCGCGTTCACGGTCGGCGGAAGCCGGAAACTCAAGCGCAGCGTCGTTGATGGCCGCAGCACGTTGCCTGCTGCGCTCGGGTCGGGCAGTCCGGCCGCGCCAATCACTTCGAGCGCCGGCCGCCATGTGTTGCGCAGGTGTAATTCGAGTTCGTCGTCGCTGTCCAGGCGAACCCCGGCCTGCAGCGGGAGCATCGCGCGCCAGGCACCGGGGATGGTTTCGGCTGCGCCGCGTGTTTCGCTCACGCGCTCTGGTGGAATTTCGGCGTTGAGTTCGCGGAGCCGGATCGCCCCGGTATCAGCGTCCTCCAGGCGATCGAGGAGTTGCCGAAGCACGCGGAAGGAGCTGGCGACCGGACCGCCGGCCATGCCGGAATGCACACCGGACCGCAGCAGCGACACGGTGACGTTCACGGACGCGAGGCCGCGCAACGACGTGGTGAGCCACAACCGCTGATAGTCGGCGGCGCCTGAGTCGAGGCAGATGACGAGCCCAACGGTGCCCAGACGGTCAGCAAGATGGTCAAGGTAAGCCGGCAAGTCAGGACTGCCAGACTCCTCACTCGTTTCGAGCAGTACGACGCAGCGGCCGTGCTGACCGCCAGCAGTGATGACGGATTCAACAGCGGTGATTGCGGCGAACCCGGCGTAGCCATCGTCGACGGAGCCGCGCCCGAACAGCCTGCCATCGCGCCGAACTGGCTCCCACGCGCTGAGGCCCTCCGCCCAGCCCTCGAGCGCGGGCTGTTTGTCGAGGTGACCGTACAACAGCGTGGTCGTTGCTGACGAAGCGTTCGCGCTCGCCGGTATGTCGACAACGAGGAGTGGAGTGCGTCCAGGTAACCGCTCAATTGTTAGCACAGCGCCCGTCACCTTACGGGCAGTGATCCACCCTTTGAGGTGCGCGATTGCAGCGTCGAGATGCCCGGTCGTCTCCCAGTTCGCGTCGAAAGCCGGAGAGAGCGCGGGGATCCGCACGAACTCTTCAAGACTGGGCACGGCAGCGCGCCATCGGGTACTGACTTCCTCGCGTAACGCTGTGCGGTCCACGCCCCCGATGCTAGCGGCTGTGCACGGCCCAAATGCCCTGGCGCCGGATTTTCCGCTAAGCTCCGCGCGCAGGGAAACAAGGGGTGGTCGACACACATGGCAGTACAGACGGAGAACCGGACAGTGATGCAGCCTGGTGGACCCGGGTGGCGCGTCCGACTCGGTGAGGGCATCGAGTCCCAGACAGCCCGGCGAATTATTACTGCCCTGATTCTTATCAATGCTGTCATCTTGGGGATCGAAACCTCGGACTCGGCACGCGAGGCGGCCGGGTCTATTCTCATGGCACTCAACCAGTCGATCCTTGCTGTTTTCGTCATCGAGATACTCATTAAGCTCGTGGCGTTCGGTCCGCGATTCTTCAAATCCGGCTGGAACATCTTCGACTTTCTCATCATCGCGATATCGCTGATTCCCGCGTCCGGGCCGCTCGCTATCCTCCGCACACTGCGCATTTTGCGTGTGCTGCGCTTGCTGTCGACGGTAAAACGACTGCGCATGCTGGTGGAATCGCTGATGCAGGCGATGCCGGGAATCGGCTGGTCCGCCGCGTTGCTGCTCATGATGTTCTACATCTTCGGCGTGATGGGCACGGAGCTGTTCGGTGAGCGATTCCCCGAGTGGTTCGGCACGCTTGGGCGCAGCATCTACAGCCTTTTCCAAGTGATGACCCTGGAAAGCTGGTCCATGGGTATCGCGCGACCGGTGATGACAGAGTTCCCGTACGCGTGGGTCTATTTCGTGCCCTTCATTCTGATTTCGAGTTTCATGGTGCTGAACCTCTTCATCGCCATCATCGTCAGTGCGACACAAGAGGTGCACGAAATGGAACAGCGCACCGAACGTGCGAAAGCAGACAAGATCGCGCACGAGGAGCGCGAGGAAATGCTCGACCTGTTGCGCAGCATGAATGCCCGGATGGAAGCAATCGAGAGTCGGCTATCCCGCTGAGCCAGCCTCTGCGGCCACCGTTCGCAGCATCCGCTGGTAACGTTGCGCGAAGCGCGCCATCGCAGCCGCGTGGAATCGGGAAGCGTCGTAAATTACGCGCACCGCGAGAGCGCGGACGTCACCCGTGGCCGAATGCTCTTCAGTCACCTCGATCGTCACACCATTCTTCACCGCCGCGACTGCCGCAGGCTGCGCAGTCACGGTGAGCCCCGGCAGCGATATGTCCACTGGTCCGGTGTTGTTCAGAGTCAGCATGACGTCAGCGAACCGAGTTTGGGACAGTCTGCATTCCTTCACCACGGTGTCAAACGGGACGTCCGCGTTGTCGAACGCGGCTAGCGCGGCCGCTCGTGTGTCACTCAGGACATCACGGAATGTGCCCGAGGGGGCTATACGGCTGCGGAGCGCGACCGTGTTGACGAACATCCCTGCTAGGTCGTCGAACTCGGGGCCGCCACGCCCGTGCACAGGAGTGGCGATGACAATGTCGTGCTGGCCGCTGACCCGGGCGAGCAGAAGGGCGAGCGTCGCGTGCAGCACCATGAACGGCGAGGTACCCGTTGCGCGTGCAAGTGCTGAGATGTTGTCACACACGGCTGCACCGATGGCGAATTCGACGATTTCGGCGCGTGTGGATGCCCCGGTGGCAGTTTCGGGGAGCAACGGTCGTGGTGTGTATCCGTCGAGGGTGCGCGTCCAGAAGGCGAGTTGGCGAGCAGCGAGGCTGCTCGGATCAGCGGGTGAACCCAGCATGCGGCGGTGCCACAGCGCGTAGTCGATGAATTGTCGTGGCAGCGTTGGGAAAGCGGGCTCCTTCCCCGCTCGGCGTGCCACGTAGGCAGTGATGAGGTCGCGGGCCAGCGGCGCAAGCGACGCGCCGTCGATGGCGATGTGATGGCCCACAATCAGCAATACCCATACTCCCGGATCTCCCGTGTCAAACAGGACCGCCCGGAAGGGCGCGGCACGGCTGATATCGAAGCCGCGGTTTACGGCCGAGTCGCGAAGCTCTTCGAGCTCGGCAGTCCCCACGGTGACGACTTCAAGGCGCGGTGGTGTGGGCGGAAGAACGTGCTGTGTGGGTCCGCTGGGCGTGTCCGGGTAGATGGTGCGCAGCACATCGTGCCGGGCACAGAGATCCGTGAGAGCAGTGTGGAGCGCGGCGAGGTCAAGACTGTCTGCGTCACCGGTCAGTGTCAGCGTGAACGCCACGTTGTAAGCCGGGGAGTTCGCGTCGAGCCGGTTAGCGAACCAGATGCGCTGCTGTGACGGTGCGAGCGGAATATGGGCGGGGCGTGTGTTTTCGGGACCACCGCCGCCCGAAGTGTCGGCGTTCGGGGTGCCCGTCTGGCTGGCAGTGGCTCGCGCGGCAAGCGCCGCGACGGTGGGATTGTCGAAAACGTCGCGGACGCCGAGCTGGACCCGAAGGGCGTCATTTACCTGCGCGATGACCCTTGTGGCAGACAGCGAATTACCGCCGAGGTCAAAAAATTCACATTCGACGCCCGGCACGGCGCGCAGAAGGACTCTTTCGAACGCGTTGGCCACGGCCGCCTCAGCCGCATTGCGTGGCGCGGTCGCGCCGCCTGCCGGTTTTTCGGCAGCAGGGCTGGGCAGCCGCTGGCGGTCGACCTTGCCGTTCGCGGTGAGGGGCAGTTCGTCGAGAATGCTGATAGCGGCGGGTACGAGGTGGGACGGTACACGTTGGCGGAGGAAACGCCTGAGGACTTCCGCGTCGCAGCGGCTGTCGCTCGTGACGACATAGGACGCGAGAAAGTCCGTGCCGTCAGGACCGGTGGCGAGCACTGTCGCCGCGGAGCGAACCGCCGGGTGTTCCCGCAAATGGCCATCCACTTCACCGAGTTCGATACGGAAGCCACGCAGCTTCACCTGAGCATCGGTGCGGCCGATGTGCTGCAACGTCAGCTGTCCGTCCGAATCACGCAGCCAGATGCCCCGATCGCCGGTTCGGTACATGCGCTCGCCTGGCTGTCCACAGGTACTTGCGATGAAACGGGTGGCGGTGAGGCCGGATCGGGCGTGGTAACCCCGTGCTAGGCCTGCCCCCATGATGTAGAGCTCACCCGGGACCCCTTCCGGTACCGGTCGCAGTGCTGAGTCCAGTACAGCGACGGACGCGCCGCGTACTGGTGGGCCGATCACGGGCACACCGCTGACCCACAGCGCATCCGAAATTGTTGCCATGATCGTGGTTTCGGTGGGTCCGTAACCGTTGAAGAACCGGCGCCCGCAGGACCAGTCGGTCACTATCTGTGCTGGAACGGGCTCGCCGCCAGCGATGAGTGTCTGAAGAGACGAGAGGTCTGCGCTCGCTTCAGACCCGCCGAGTGTCTCAAGGACTCCCGGCGTGAGAAACGCATGTGTGACGCGCTGAGCTAGCAGGAGTTGTGTGAGCTCCGCGCCACCAGCGATACCTTCGGGCGCGATCACCAGCGTCGCGCCAGCTCCTAATGCCAGCAGAAATTCCAGGATGGACGCGTCGAAACTCGGTGACGCGAAATGCAGGATCCGGGAGTCGCTCTGCATGTCGTAGCGTTCGAACTGTTCTTGTGTGAAGCTCGCCAGCCCGCGGTGCGTGACAACAACGCCTTTCGGAGTGCCTGTCGATCCGGATGTGTAGATGACGTATGCCGCACTATCGGGGTGGGTAGCGACGGGCAGCGCGCCGGTGTTCTGATCCTGTGACTCGTGCTCGACGACGGGTGAATCAAGCACCATCCACTCGGCGCGGCCCACAAGTAGCGTGTGCTGCGCGGCCATGGTGATGCCCAGTGCGGCGCCAGAGTCCTCGAGCAGCATCGTGATCCGAGCCTGGGGGTAGTGAGGGTCAACCGGCAGGAACGCCGCGCCGGTCTTCGTGACCGCGAGCATCGCGGCCACGTACTCGGCGGAGCGCGGTACGGCAATGGCTACAACCACTTCTGGACCGGCACCGCGGGCCTGCAGGCAGCGCGCGAGTCGCGTCGACCACTCGTCGAGTTCCTGGTACGTCAGTGTTCGGGCGCCGTCGACGATCGCGATGCGGTCCGCGTGCTGTGCGACGGCCGCACCGAATAGGTGCGCTAACGGTACGGGCGGCGTACCGTCAGCGCCGCGAACTGGCTTGAGATGAGCCGTTTCGGTGGAACAAACATCGAAGGCACCCACGAGCTGATCGTCGAGGTTGTCAGCGCTTTCCAGCAGCCGGGCGACGCGCTGCACCAGTCGCTGGGCTCGCGCGCGGGTCACGGATCCCTCATCGAAGCGGGCCTCCAGCGCCAACTGCTGACCAGTGAAGGTCACGAGCGTGAACGGGTAGTGCGATCCGTCGCGCACATCCGCCGAGTTGACGCGCCACGGCGCTGCGGCGAAGGGCTGCGCCGGTTCAACGGGGTACGACTCGAACACGAGCAGCGAATCGAACCGTGCGGCAGGCGCAATCGAGTGGATTTCGGCAAGGCTGGTGTGGTGGTGCTCGAGCAGGTTTGCTTGTTCTTTCTGAAAGCGAGTGAGCAGCTCGGCGAACGTCTCGCCCGGATGGATGCGCAGCGCAACGGGAACAGTGTTGATAAGAAGTCCGATCATCTCCTCAACGCCACTCACTGACGGTGGCCGGCCTGACACAGCCGTACCGAAAACGACAGTCTGCTCACCAGTTTCGGCTGCCAGTGCGAAGGCCCAGGCGGCCTGTACAACCGTACTTACGGTGACGCAGCACCGCCGCGCGAGGGCACTCACCGCAGCCGTGGTGGTGGCATCGAAGGTGTGTCGCAGCTCGCTGCGCGTCGCCGTCGCCGGCTCAGCAGCGAGCAACGTTGGTGATTCGATGTCCCGGAGCGCCCCGCGCCAGGCCCGGAGTGAGGTTTCGCGGTCGCGCGTATCCAGCCACTCGAGGTATCTCCGTAGCGGCGGCACGGTGGTGTTGCGCCCCGCGTGGCACGCAGCGAACACCTCCCGCAGGTATAGCGGTGTCGACCACCCGTCCAAGATGATGTGATGGTGGGTCAGAACCAGACAGTGACGGTCCTGACCGCCCGTGCGGCTGCCGGACCGGATCAAAGTCACTCTGATGGGCGGGCCCTTAGCCAGATTGAACGGAGTGGCTCTATCTGCATCAATAGCCCGTCGTAATGCTGTCTCAGGCTCGGCGGCATCATGTCCGGCCGCCAGATCCACCACGTGTACTGGAACGCGAGCCCCGCCAGCGATGATTTGAACAGGGTGCCCGCTGGCGGTTGTCGCGAACGATACCCCGAGTTGGGGGTGCCTTTCGAGCAACACGGTGAATGCTCGTTCGAGATGCAGGGGATCGGGGGTGGCCCCGATCTCGAGGATGACCTGTACGACGTACGGGTCAGCTTCCTCACCGGCGAGCTGCGCTTGGAAGAGCAAGCCCTCCTGGAGCGGGGTGAGCGGCCAGATATCTTCTGTTCCAGGGTATTCCGAGCAGAGGGTGTCTAGTTCGGTCTGTGTAACGGTGGCAAGGACATCGGATGGCGTAAGCCCGCCTGCCTCCGGTGATTGGGCGTAGAGCGCGATACCGTGAAGGGCGGATCGCCAGTGTGCCGCGAGCTGCTCAGCATCGTCACTGCTAAGCAGCGTGGTGACATAGCCGAGCTGAATTACCAACTGCCGCAACGAGTGTTCTACAGCCACATATGATGTCACTTCGAGTGCGGCTGGCGCCGCACTCGCGGGGTCTGTGGTCGCGAGCAGAACGCCCGCCGCGGAAGAAGGCGCCCAGTCACCGGGGGTGAACGGGCCGAGTTGACCGAGGTGATTCACGAGTATCTGCGGCGGCGGCGCGTCCAGCGCCGTATCGTCCGCCAGGTAGCGCAGCATGCCGTAGCCGATACCGGTGCCGTGGTGCGCACGTAACTGCTCTTTCACCCGCTTGAGCGCGGTACCCGCGGCCTCGCCGCCCCGAAGGGCATCGCGGACATCGATAGCACCAAGTTCGACGACTACCGGGACGAGCGAGGTGAACCACCCAACGGTACGGCTGAGATCAGCGCCGGGCACCGCGTTTTCGTCACGTCCGTGCCGTTCAGCCATCACTGTGATGCGCCCGCGCCGCCGCCAGGAGAGGATCGCGATTGCCAGGCTGGCAATGAGGACGTCCTCAGCGGTGCCGTGTACCGACTCGGCTGCTACCCGCAGCGCGAGGTCTGTGAGTTCCGGGGGGAGCGTGAATTCCAGTCGTGCCACCGTGTCACAGGTGTCGATCCGGGGGTCGAGAGGGCGACGACCGATGTGCCAGCCGTCATCGCTGATCACTGACCGCCAATCGCTGATTTCGCTGCGCCGATGTGACACGCCTTGTGCGAGACCGTGTGCCCAGCGGCGGAAGGAGGTGCCAGCTGGTGGCAACTGCGGTGGCGCAGCATGTTGTGTACTTAGCCAGGCCGCAGCGAGATCCGGGATCAGGATGCGCCACGACACTCCATCGACGGCGAAATGATGGAGGACAAGCAACACGTGGCTGTCGCCGTCTCGCTCGCCGTTCGTGAACAACACGGCCTGCAGCAATACGCCACGTTCCGTGTTCAGCCGTGCCGCGGCGTCATGCAATTCGCTGTGGACGCAGGTCGAGAATGGTGTACCAGGGGCGTGGGAGTCGACTACCTTGACGAGGCTTTTCGCGCTCAGCGTGCCGGAGGGAGGAATGTGGATGCCGTTCGCAGTGATGGTCGCCCGCAGGATGTCGTGATGATCGAGCAGTGTCCGTAGCGCTGCCGTGAGCGTCGTCGCGGTCAACTCGGAGGGCGCGTGCAGCAGTACGGCCTGCGTGCAGCGGTCGGCTTGCCCGCCACGCTCAAACAGCCACTTCATGATCGGGGTGAGGGGAGCCCATCCGGTCCCAGCACCTGGGAGCTCGGCGAGCCCGGGTACGGGCGCAACGCAGCTGGATACGCTCGCGATACGCGCCAGCGTGCGCTGCTCGAAAACGTCCCGCGTCGTGATGAGGATGCCAAGGGAGCGGGCGCGCGCCACTAACTGCAGCGCGAGGATGCTGTCGCCACCGAGGACGAAGAAGGCGTCCCCTGGGTTCACGGATTGGAGTCCAAGCACGTCCGCTGCGGCCTCGCAGAGGACACGTTCAGCGCGCGTCTCAGGAGCCCGCGCGGGCGCTGACGGCGGTGCGGGAAGTGCTGCGCGATCGATCTTTCCGCTGCGTGTCAGCGGAAATTCACGCATCGGTACCACTATCGAGGGAACCATATGGCGCGGCAGTTGAGTCGAGAGTGTTCGAATAAGCTGATCGGCCAGCAGGTTTTGGGGAGCATCGGTATTTACGGCGGTGGCTCCTGTAGTCACATAGGCAACCACGGCGGCAGTGCGGGGACGAACGACGACTACCGCGTCTTCCACACCAGGTTGTCCGCGCAACAATGATTCGATGGCTTCCGGATCGACGCGCACGCCGCGCACCTTGAGCTGGAGATCAGTGCGCCCACGGAACTCCAGCTGGCCATCCGCGCCCCACCGTGCCAAATCCCCAGTGCGGTACAAACGTTCACCACTGCCGAACGGGTTCGCGATGAAACGCTGCGCGGTGAGAGGCGCGTCGGTGTAGCCATGGGCCAGACAGACACCGCCGATATACAGTTCGCCGGTCTGGCCGGACCCCACTGGGTGCAACGCTGAATCGAGGACGTGGAGCCGCACCCCAGGCAGTGGACGGCCGATGGGGACGCTCGCCTGCGGGCGCGGAGAGCAGCTCATGGGGGCATCAGCAGCGCACACGACGTCCGCGGCCTCCGATGGGCCGTACGAATTGATAACGCGCACACCGGAAGCGCGAAGCGGCGCAACCTCAGCGAGATGCAGAGCCTCGCCGCCCAGTATAAGTACGCGCAGCCGGTGCAGCGTGCGGCTAGTATCGGCCTCCTGCACGACCCGCAGCGCTGAGGGGGCAAGGTTCAGAACCGTCGCTGCCTTTGCTGCCGCCAGCCGCACAACCTCGGCGGGGTCGAACGCGGGAGCCGCGAGCAGGAGCGTGGCACCACAGGTGAGTGCTGCCCAGATGTTTTTCTGTGTAAGGTCAAAGGTCGGTGCGCTGGCGACCAAAACCCGATCTGCCCCGGTGATTCCCACTTCGTCGCGGTACCACGTGACGGTGTTGATGGCGGCGGCCTGCGGCACCCGGACCGTTTTGGGTTGTCCCGATGTCCCGGACGTCGTCACCACCCATGCGATGCCGGCGGGGGACACGGCCGTCGGCGTGTGCACCGCTGTGCCGATCGTAAGGCCGGGGCCGACGGTCACGTGTACGCCCGCTGCGCGCGCGACTGTCGCGGTGTATTCAGGCGCATCGTCGGGGCTGAGCGACAGGTAGCCAGCCCCGGCAGTCCATGCCGCGAGCATGGCGATAATCCACTCGGGTGAACGGGGCAAGTGCAAAGCGACCACGGCGCCGGGGCCCGCGCCGTTTTGTCCGAGTCGGTCTGCGAGTTTCCTGGCGTGATCGCGCAGCTGGCCGTAGGTGAGTGTGCCGTGTGTCGTCTCAACGGCGATTGCCGTTGGATCTACCTGTCCGATTTGAGCGATCACGTCCGCTGTCGTGTCATGACGGGCGGGCGCGCCGAGTCCGCTCCTGGCCAGAGCCGCGGCGCGACGCCCGCTGATTCGGCTGACAGTGCCGAGCGTGCGGCCGCGTCCGTGTGTTGCATAGAACCCGGCGAAGTCTGCGAAATCGGCACACCACGCATCGGTGTCCGATTGAGAGTGCCGGTACGGGTTCGTTTCCCACTCCGCCCGCACTCCAGCGGGCGTCAGACACAGGTTGATCGCGACATCGTCGACGGGTCCGGTCGAGAGGATGTGGGCGCTTCCGCGGGCCTGCCCAAGTGTCACCACGTCCCCGGTACGCAGTAGGTTGACGGCGGGACCGAACATTCTGCCGTATTCGGGCCGCGCGAGCAGACTGTGGATCTCGGCTTGCGGGAATCGGTGATGTCGCAGTACACGACCCAGTTCCGAGTGCAGCACCCTGCTGTGTTCCGTAAGCGCAGACGCCGGGTCGACGGCGACGCGCAGGGGTACAACATTCGCGACCATCCCGGCCCCGTTGCGCAGCACGGCTGAGGTCCGAGCGGATACTGGCAAGCCAACGACGACGTCCTGGCGACCGGTCACCCGCCCCAGGTAAGCGGTGAGTGCGGCCAGTGCGGTGGTGTGTGAGGATATGCCCGGAGGCAGCGGCGCTGCGGCGGTGTGGTTCACAGCGCTGCACTGCGCTGCGGGGGACCCGAGGGTGAGCGGCTCGGGAAATGACTCCACATATCGTGCCCAGAACGCACGGTCACGCTCATGTCGCGTGCTCGCGGAATACGCGGCGTCCGACGTGACGATGCCGTGCAGCGGCGTCATCGCAGGTGGGTGTTCGCCGTTATAGCGGGCGGCTATGTGGCGCAGGATCTGAGCGGCTCCGTGGCCGTCGAGCAGGATGTGATGGAATCTTGCGTACCAGAAGTGCCGGTCCGGGCCGACTGTAGCGAGCGCAACCCTGCAGAGTCCGTCCGCGGTCACATCAACCGGGGTGTTCAGGTCCCTATGCATCCAAGCCCGCGCCGCCGCTCCTGGATCAGAGACGCCGCCGAAATCGAGCTGGACAAAGGTGTCTTCTAAGAAGGCAACGGGGACCTGCCACACGCCTTCGTCACCGGGCTGAATTACCTGCAGCGGCGACTCGGCGCTGCGCAGCGCCGCTAGTGTTGCTGCGCGGAGCCGGACCGGGTCGATCGGGCCGGAAAGGTCAGCCCAGACTGCGACGGAGAACGGTACGGAAGGGCTGAGAGATTGTGCCACCCAGATCGCGTGCTGGGCGGCCGTCAGTGGAAGGCGAGCGGGCGGGTCGTGGACGTGTGCGTGCATCGCGCAAATCCACCCCTCATCACTCCTCCGTGGTTGGGGGAAGTATAGGCATTAGCTGCCTCGATGACCGGGATTTGCGTCCGTAAAGGCGTGCTGCACACCGCTGCGCTGGCGCTAAGGACGCGTAAAAACCCCAGCGTCAGCCGTCAACAACCCGTCAATTCCGCCCTTCAGATGGCTGCGAAAGATGAGCGCTGCGGCAAGCTTTCTCCTGCGGGCTCCGGTGAACACGGGCCTGCCCAGGAAAGACTGCGGCGAGAATTTGGGGCGGATCAAACGGTGTTCTACAACAGGACGCGCGGAGTAGCCGGCCGAACTGTTAAGACGTTCGGAAAGTATCCAGCGCGAGTTGTCGTCGGTGGCTTCACGGGAGCGATCCTCGTCGGAACCGTGCTGCTGATGCTGCCCGTATCATCGGCTTCGGGTGAATGGACGGATCCTGTCTCAGCCCTGTTCACCGCTACTTCCGCGGTGTGTGTCACAGGATTGATCGTCGTCGATACTGGAACCTACTGGTCGGTGTTCGGTCAGGCCGTGATTGCGGGTCTCTTCCAGCTCGGCGGCCTGGGCATCATGACGTTCGCGTCGCTGCTGGGACTACTGGTTGCGCGCCGCATGGGCATGCGAATGCAGCTCATTGCCCATACCGAGACGAAGAATCTGCGGCTGGGCGAGGTTCGCCGCGTAGTCATCGGTATCGTACGGCTGAGTGTGCTGATCGAGCTTGCCGCCGCATTGATCCTCGGCGTGCGGTACTACACGATGTATACCGATTCTCTGCCCTCGGCCGTGGGTTTCGCTTTGTTCCATGCCATTTCAGCGTTCAACAACGCAGGTTTCGCGCTCCAAGCCGATAGCGTCATGCAGTTTGTTGGGGATCCCGTCATCATGGTGCCGCTGATGGTTGCGTTTACGCTGGGTGCGCTGGGTTTCCCAGTGCTCTTCGAGGTCGGCAAGTACGTCCGGCAGATGGTGAGGGAAGCACGTTCGCACCATGCGTCAGCCAATCGGCGCTGGACCGTGCACACCAAGATCACCGTGCTCACCCACGCGGTACTCGCACTGGTGGGAATTGTCGCGGTCATGGGTTTCGAGTGGACGAACCCAGCGACAATGGGGCCACTCAACATCGGTGAGAAGATCCTGGCGGGAGCCTTCCAGGGGCTGGCCCCGCGCACGGTGGGCTTCAATTCCCTCGAAGTCGGTGACATGAGTCCGGAGACGATCCTGATTACCGATGCGCTGATGTTCATCGGAGGTGGGAGTGCCGGCACGGCAGGCGGTATCAAGGTTACGACCTTCGCCCTGCTTGGCTTCGTCATTTATGCTGAACTGCGCGGGCAGCCCACAGTCCACGTCATGGGGCGCAAGATCGCTGAATCCGTGCAGCGGCAGGCGCTCACCGTAGCGCTGTTGGGAGTTGCCGCTGTCATCGGATCGACCGTCGCGCTGCTTGCACTCAGCGACCACGAGGTTGATCTCGTTCTGTTCGAGGCGATCTCCGCATTCGGAACCGTCGGGCTGTCCATGGGAATCACTGCTGACCTGCCTGCGGCAGGGCATCTCGTCCTAGTAGTCCTGATGCTGCTCGGACGGGTGGGTCCGATCATGCTGGCCTCCGCGCTCGCGTTGCAGGAACGGCCGCGCCGATATGAACTGCCAGAGGAACGTCCGATCGTGGGTTGATGCTGCGAAGCTAGAGGGATGGCAGCCGTTGATGAGCCAGGCAGTGTTCTGATGCGACCAGTGAGGACGGGCCAATCCGCCCTGTCGAATTTCCGGCGCCGCAGCGGCTGGTTCGCGGCGGTCGTACTGCCCGCTGTGCTCACGCTGGCGTTCATACCGCTTAAAGAGCATGTGGCGTTCGCGAACATCGCAATGACTTTTCTCCTCGGCATCGTGGTCGCTGCACTGGTTGGCGGCCTGCTGCCAGCTCTGGCGACCGTGGCGATCAGTGCCGCGCTACTCAATTTCTTCTTCACCGAGCCGTTTCACACCCCCTTCATCGCTGACGCAGCCAACATCATCACCCTGAGCGTCATGGTGGCGGTAGCAGTGCTCGTCGCCGTCGTCGTCAACAGATCCGCTGTTCGCGCCGCCGAAGCGGAACGCGCGCGAACAGAAGCCGCGCTGCTCTTCTCGTTCGCACGGACCATCTTGTTCGAGGACAATCCTGCGAATCGCCTGCTCGCAAAGATCGCCGAGAGCTTTGGGCTGGAAAAGGTCGCGCTGGAAGAGGCCGGTCAGCACGGCTGGCAGACGACCGCTGTCGCGCTGGGGCCAGCGAGTGCGATCACGAAGACCGTTGATGTGCAGGCAGTACAGGTGAGCGACGGGGTGCGACTGATACTGCGCGGCCGCGAGCTCGCTGGCGACGAGTGGGCAGTCTTGGAGACCGCAGGATTTCAGGCGGTACTGGCCCTGCGCCATCAGCGGATGGCGGCCACTGCTGCAGAGGCGGAGCGCCAGGCTGACGCCGCTGCACTGCGCAACGGGCTTCTGTCAGCGCTCGGGCACGACCTGCGAACCCCTTTGACCTCGCTGAGGACAGCGGTGGGATCGCTCAGGGACGAACAGCTGACATTGTCCGCCGACGACAAGAGTGAACTCCTCAGCGTTGCTGACGAGTCCATCTCTCTGCTCAGCGGCTTGGTGGACAATCTTCTCGACTCATCGCGTCTGGTCACTGGTGCTGTGCGGCCGAACATCGGCGCTATTGACATAGAAGATTCAGTGGCGCGCGCATTGCGCAGCGTGCCGGGCAGCGACGATGTGAAGGTGGCTATTCCCGAGGGGTTGCCGGAGGTTCGAGCGGATGGCGGTCTGCTTGAACGGGTTATCGCGAATCTGGTCGACAACGCCCTGCGGCACGGAAGTGCTGACGTCACCCTCCAGGCTCGGGAACAGGCAGGGACTCTGGTGCTGGACGTGGTCGATCACGGGCCAGGCTTGGTGCAGGGCACCGAACAGGCGGCATTCGCACCTTTTCAGCGTCTAGGTGACCGCAACGTGACGACTGGCATCGGCCTGGGAATGTCGGTGGCGAAGGGGTTCATTGAAGCAATGAATGGCACGATCAGTGCCTCGCAGACACCAGGCGGAGGTCTCACGGTGACGTGTGTGCTTCCCGCCGTCGACTATCGGGAAGCGGTGGCGGAATGACGACCGTCCTCGTCGTTGACGATGAGCGCCAGATTCTTCGCGCACTGCGCATCAGTCTGGCTGCGCACGGCTACGCCGTGAAGACCGCGTCCGACGGTTCAGCGGCACTGCGCGCCGTTGCGTCAGAGAAGCCAGACGTGGTGATCCTTGATCTCGGTCTGCCCGATATCGATGGAACAGAGGTCATTCACGGGATTCGCGGGTGGTCGTCCGTGCCGATTGTTGTGCTTTCCGCCCGTACCGACTCTGGAGACAAGGTTGCCGCACTCGACGCAGGTGCAGACGACTACGTCACCAAGCCTTTTGGTATGGACGAGTTCCTGGCCCGCCTGCGCGCTGCCGTGCGGCGGGGCCAGAACTCGGCACCGCAGCAGGAGGCCGTCGTCACAGCTGGCGACCTCTCCATCGACCTGGGTGCGCGCCTTGTGAAAAAGAATGGCGAGGACGTGCATTTGACACCAACGGAGTGGTCGATACTTGGGCTGCTCGTGCGTAACAAGGGTCGGCTGGTGACGCAGAAACAGATCCTGCGCGAAGTGTGGGGGCCGTCGTACAACAACGAAACTCACTACCTTCGCGTGTATATGGCGCAGTTGCGCCGCAAGCTCGAAGCCGATCCGTCGCGCCCCAAGAACCTGCTTACCGAGCCCGGGATGGGGTACCGATTCACCGATTGACCCCGAACGATCCGCACGTCTCTCGGTCGGGGGGCCTCGACGTCGACGGGAAAGAAAACACCACCCCTTTGTGCGTGCACAAAGGGGTGGTGTTCGTTTCTGTGGGAAGTTATCCCTTCAGGGCCCGGGCCATGCCGCGCTGGACCGCACCAATGATGTGCGGGCGCAGTTCGGCTGCCGGAATGATCGCGTCCACCGACCCGACGCGCTGGGCGCGCTGGATGTTGTGGATCGCCTCGAACTCAGCGGCGACCTCACCGAGCTTCTCAGACCGCACCGCAGAACGCTGCGCGGCCAGCTGCACCCGGAGGTGCGCCTTGTCGGCCTGGTCCTCTGCGGCAGCCAGCTTCGCTTCCAGATCCTGGACAGTTGGGTCGGCGGATGTGCGGTTGTTCACCTCACGTGAGAACACCACTGCGGCAGCTGGTGCACCACCGATAACCGAGGCGAAGGATCCTTCGACGGCAAGAACTTCCATGTTGTCGTTCAATGCCTTCGAGAACACCACGAACGCACCACCGTGGTAGCGGGAGACCACGCAGAAGACGATCGGGCCGTCGAAGTTGACGATCGCCCGGCCGATCTCGGCGCCGTACTCGAGCTGGATGTTGCGTAGCGATTCCGGAGAACCATCGAAACCAGACAGGTTTGCGAGCACGACCAGCGGCCGGCTACCGGATGCCGCGTTGATCGCTCGTGCTGTCTTCTTCGACGATGCTGGGAACAGCGTGCCAGACGTCCACTGGTCAGGCCCGTCGGCCGGGAACCAGCCCTTGCGGGAGATGGCGCGGGACTCGATACCGATGACCGTCACCGGCTGTCCACCGAGGTGCGCGTCGAAGACCACGGACGTGTCCGCGTCGGCCATGTCCGCCCACCGTTCCAGCACACCGTGGTCCTGGTCGACAACAGCCCGCATGACGGTCCGAATGTCGAACGGCTTCTTGCGCTCCGGGTTCTTCTCGGACGAGAAGATGTCACCGACTGTCGTGAAGTCGCTGCCCGGGTGGACGTGCGGGTAGGTGCGGACGTCGCGCTCGATCGGGTCGGTAGTGGCTGCACGGCGCGGGAACTGCTCACCGGGCAGCGTGTATGCGTGATCGTAGTGTGCGAACAAAATTTCGCACGCCGCGGTGAGGTTGGGGGCCCAGTACTGGGCTTCACCGTTCGGTCCCATGACGCGGTCGTAACCACCGATGCCGAAGTTGTCTTCAGCGGAGACACCACCGGAGTAGTCAAGCGAGTTCTTACCGGTAAGTACCATCGCGCTGTCTGGCGTCATCACCAGAATGCCCTTGGTGTGCATGAGCATTGTGGCTTCAGCGTTCCAGTACGGCTGCGCGCCCACGTTGATACCGGTGACGATGACGTTGACCTCGCCACCCTTCTGCGTGAAGGTGATCAGCCTGCGCAAACCACGCGACACCCAGTCCATGTTCTCGGTACCGCTGTCCATCGAGATCGTCGCGCCAGAAGAAAGCGCAAACCATTCGACCGGCACACCCAGTTCCTCAGCGAGGTCGACTGCGGCAACGAGGCGTGAGCACTCGCCTTCGGCCACAGTGCCGAGCGCCTTGGTGGGATCGCCGAAGAGGGCGATGCGGGTCATGCCCTCGGGGTAGCGCGGCGTCGGCGTCGTGACCTTACCCACGATGAGGCCGGCCGTGTTTGCGCCGTATGGCCGCTCGACCGGGACGAGCGTACCGGTCTCGTCGAAGTCGTATTCGACGAAGCTGCCTTCCGGGCCGGCGAGCAGCGGGATGAGCTCGTACGGGTAGACCGTGCCGCGTGCTCGCGAGCTGCGGACCTTCTGCGTGTAGGCGTCCATCGGCTGCAGCGGCTCGGTGGGCGGCTCGGTGATGTTGAGAACGACCCCGTCACCGGTGCGGTAGGAGAAGCGCAGCGCGCGCTTCACCAGTTCGTTGCCTTCGCCCGGCATCCACACAATGACGGTGATCTCTTCGAGGCCTGCGCCCACCGTCAGCGGGGTGAGGTTGCTGGCGACGGTGCGTACCTCGTCGAGGCTGATGTCGAGTGTGGGCCAGTAGTACATCATCACGCGGTTGGCGTCGAGGCGGCGCTTGTTGCCCCGCTTCGCCTGTGCCCGGCGAACACCGTCGAGGCACGCCGCGAGTGCGCGTTCGAAGGAGGGCATCGAGACCACGCGACCGGATTCGTCACGCAGCAGCGTGGCGTCGCGCACCTCAGCGAGCGCAATGAGCCGCTCGTCAGCCGGGTTTTCCTTGGCCTTCAGGTGGAACAAGAAGGTGTCGGGTGCGCTGGGCACGCGAACTCCGTCGAAGTTCTTCAAACGCCACAGGTCGAGGCGCTGGCCCGTGAGCGGGTGCATGTCGCGAATGATGCGGTCTTCGCGCAGGCCCCCATTTTCTGGCCGGAAGGTGAACTGGCGGCTTGCGCTGCCGTCGCCGAACACAGTGACAGTGAAGCGGCGCACCGTCAGTGTGCCGGTGAGCTTTTCGAGCAGCGTCGCAGCGATCTGATCAGAATCGGCGGGCGCACCCGTCCACGACAGGTAGAGGTCGACCACGAGGTTCGAACGGTCAGCGGGCGCGACCGCGTCGATAGCCTGCAGCGCTTCGGTGAGCCGTTCGTAGTCGCCAACGGTCGACACCAGGCTGATCCGGTCTTCCAAGAGCTGGAAACTTCCGGTGACGAACTGCTGGCCGTCACGCTCAAACGCCTTGACGTCTTCGAGCTCGCGAATCTTGTAGTACGCCCGCGTGATGACTTCGAGCAAAGGCCCGGGCCGTTCGATGCGGCCTGCGAGGAGGTCGATCAGTGGTTCCGGCGTACGAGTCAGCTCCCGGACACGCTGCGTGTAGTCACTGGCGTCCGGGTTCTCCGCGAGGTATTCGAGTGCACCGCGAACACGGTCGGCGACTTCGCTGCGCGCCTTGCTGATCACCGGCTCGTCGAAGATGCGGAAACGTACGTTACGGGCGAGGTCACCGACGAGCGGGTACCGCAGCTGGGTGGCAACAATCAGCCGGTCGAGTACTTCTTCGAGTTCCTGCGGAAGTGTCGTCGAGGTGGTGGTGAGCCAGCGCTCGAGCAATGCCGAGATGACAGGGATCTGGTTCTCCATGCGCTGCAGCGCGAGGAAGAGCCGGTAGACCGCCTCGGCGAGTTCCGGGGTTGGCGTCAGGTCGACAACACCGTAGTGGCGCAGCGCGCGGCTGAGTCGTGCCTTGAACGACTCAGGGAGGCCCTCGATGTCAGCGTCGAATGACTTCAGGTATGTGTGGAAGTGCTCTCGGGGGCTGTGGACGCGTTCATCCGATTCGAAGTCGCCATTGATTGGGCGGTTACGCGAGATCTCGCAGATATCCGCGAAGGTCGACAGCAGAGCGAGTTCCGCGTGCACAACGGCACCGTCAGAGTCCGGATGCTGCGTTTGTGCGCTGCGCAGTCGTTCGTAACGTGCAAGCAGCGAGCGCGCGCGCGTCGCATCGACGTCGTAGCCGGTGATGAGCGCGCCGAGCTGATCCAGCAGATCCAGCGCATCACATTGGGCCTCGGCCGGCGCTGGGAACTCCACGCTAACCGTCTCCACAGTCTCTGCCGCTTCGCTGTGCGCATCAACCCGGATGAGCGGCGCGCCCGCGTCGACCTGTGAGTTCACGACCGCGAATACCTCGCGAACGCGGCCCGCTACCTGGGCGCGTACAGCCGTCTCCATTTTCATGGATTCGAGTACAACGAGGGTGTCCCCGGTATCGACTTCATCGCCTTCAGCGACCGGTACAGCGACCACAACAGCTGGGGCTGGTGCACGCACCACGCCGGCTTCGTCCTGGCTGATCTGGTGGCTCACACCGTCGACCTCGACCAGGTAGTGAGCGGGCCCCTTGACCGCGACGACATGGTGGCGTGTGCCAGCGACGGTAAGGCGGCTTTCAAACTCGCTGAGGCGCTCGAGGTCGACCTCTAGATCGCCTGCATCACCCTCGACGCGGTACCGTCCCGGCCCGATTTGCGTCACGAAAAGGCTGTATGCGTGGTTCTTGTAGCTTAGTTCGACCTTCCGGCCGATGGCGTGACTCGCGCGTGGCCGGCCGCCACGCGCAGAGGCCCGGAATGCACCGCGTTCAACGGCTTCCTCCGCGTCGTACACCTCGATAGCCGTCGCCAGCAGGGCTGATGCGGCTGTATTTGACGGCACGGCAGTCTGGTCGCTGGATGTGCCCACGCCAGTGCGGTCGAGCCAGCCGGTGTCCGCCGAAGCCGAAATCACTTCGTCGCGGTCGAGCAGGTCGAGCAGGAAGGACTTCGTCGTTGTGCCGCCGTGCAGAACAACGGTCGTTTCGCGAAGGGCGGTGCGCAGCCGCGCGAGCGCTTCCGAGCGGTCGTGGCCCCACGCGATGATCTTGGCGACCATTGAGTCGTAGTCCGGCGGGATGACGTCGCCCTGCGCGATCCCGGTGTCGACGCGCAGTCCCGAACCCAGCGGGAACTTGAGCAGTTGCACCGAGCCAGGGGCTGGGGCGAAGCCGTTGTCGGCGTCCTCAGCGTTCAGGCGTGCTTCCACAGCGTGACCGAACTCCGGCGGGCATTCGCCAGCCAGTTCGCCACCGTTCGCAACGTGGATCTGCAGTTTCACGAGGTCGAGGCCAGTGGTGGCTTCGGTGATCGGGTGCTCGACCTGCAGCCGGGTGTTGACTTCGAGGAATGTGAAGATCTTCTGCTCTGGCTGGTAAAGGTACTCGACCGTGGCTGCACCGCAGTAACCTGCCGCACGCACGAGTTCAGCGGAGACCTGCCGCAGATGGTCGGCCTGCTCCTTGGTCAGCAGTGGCGACGCCGACTCCTCGATGACCTTCTGGTTCTTGCGCTGAATGGAGCAGTCGCGCACGCCCGGGGCCCACACGTTGCCGTGCGCGTCGGCGATGCACTGCACCTCGACGTGACGGGCTTCGGTGACGAGCCGCTCGATAAACACCACGGGGTCACCGAAGGAGCGCTGTGCTTCGCCCTGCGTGCGCTCGAGAGCCAGTTCGAGTTCGTCTTCGGCGTACACCTTGCGGATGCCGCGGCCGCCACCACCGCTGCGCGCCTTGATGATCAGGGGGTAGCCGATTGCCTGCGCATGGCGCCGGGCGTCGGCGCGTGTGGAGACTGGTCCACCACTCCACGGCGCGACGGGGACGCCGACCTTTTCGGCGAGGAGTTTTGCCTCAACTTTGTCGCCGAGCAGACGCATCGCGTCAGCGCTGGGTCCGATGAAGGTAATGCCGAGGCGCGCACATACTTCTGCGAATGCAGGATCTTCAGCGACAAACCCCCAGCCGACCCAAACGGCGTCCGCCTTTGCTTCGGTGAGTGCACGTTCGAGTTCTGCGTGGTCGAGATACGGGGTTGCCGCTGTGGCTGACGGACGAAGGGTGACACCTTCGTCGGCCTGGCGCGCAAACAGTGCGCCGCGCTCGGCTTCGGTGTGGAGCGCGATAACCCTGATGCCGTAGTTGTGCTCGGCGTTGAGTTCGCGTACTGCCCTGATGAGTCGAACTGCGGCTTCACCGCGGTTGACTATCGCTATCCGTTTGAACATCCCTGCCCCGTTTCTTGTGGAACCTAGTGACGACGTTTGTTGAGCCGTATATCTGGACGCCGTCGTCCGGTAAGCCTGTGCCTGGTGTGGCCGCGAGCGGCGCGTGTAGCTGCTGCCTGCGGGTGTGGTGGGCCGCTACGGCGTGCCGCGCTCTTCGCTGAGGGAAGTGCCGCGCGCACGGAGGTTACCGTCGGCGCGCAGCCGCTCTGCCCGATCGCCGGCGGGGCGGATCGGGGCGCACGATAGTGATGCTTGAAATGCAACGCTGCCAAAGGTTTTGCGCGCCACGCGCGCTGCCGGCAGACCGCATAGTGGCGCGGCTGCAATCAACCTTGAGTGCATCATCGGTATCGAATTCGATACCGGCCGTCCGGCACCACAATCATGCAACATGGCGAACAGATTGTCACATGTAACCAAATGGGATCAACGGGGCTTTTCATGCGGTTCACCCAGGTTTCGGACGGAATGCGCTGTTATGCAGTACACATGGGTGAATACGTGAATCAAATCACACTTTCGTCACGATTGTTTTGTTACCGGGAAGTAGCGCCTACCTGCGCTGATTCAAACGTGTACCTGCGGGTAAATTACCGGCGGGTAAGGAGCGAGGGATGCTGGGCCGCCTTTTTTACGAAGTGGCGGCCGGCGTCAGCACCAAACGTGACACCTTACTGACGAGTAGTAAACCCGTGCGCCGCTCGAACGTGCAAAATACTATTCACCGAATTTTGCAGGAATCGCTAATTTCGCGATGTTTTCCTGTGCTAACTGTCGAGCGACGGGGGTGGCGTCCACCCGCCCGTGACGCGCTCCAAATGCTGCGCGACGCGGATCGCGACATGATCATTACCAGGTGCTGCGCTGACCTGAACGCCGGTAGGCAGGCCACTCGGGCTGATGCCCATGGGAACCTGTGTCGCTGGCAAGCCAAGGAAATTGAACGCTGCCGTATTTGCGAGCAGCCACGGCTGGCCGTACGTGGTGTAGTGACGCGGCGCGAGACGCGGGAACGGCGGATGCAGCAAAACACCATCGCCGATAGTGGTCGTGATCTGCTCCGACGCCCGGCGCGCCGCGCTCACCAGCCTCCGTACCGCGCGAGTGCGAACGGTGCGCGCCGGCGCTGTCTCCGCGAGCCGCAGTGCGGCAACAGGTGCGCTTGCGAGCGTGAGAACGGCATTGCGCGGGATACGCCGCAATGAGTATCGCCGCGGGATCGCGGTTCCCAGTACTTCCTCCACGGTGGCGGCGAAGTCCATCTCCCCGGCGATGGTCGCGAGCGCGTAGCCCATCGCCCAGCGAAGCTCAGGCAGCGGCAGATCTGTGACATGAGCGCCAGCGCGCTCGAGGGACGCGGCAGCGCGCTCACGTGCTTCCGCAACCTCCCGGCGTGGCTGTGAGAGCGAGGATGCCGTCGACAAATAGACCCGCATCCCCTCGAGCGGCACCGTTGCTGGGTCACCCAGTTCCAGCAGAGCGCTATTGGGGTCGGATTCGTGCGGACCGGCCATCGCCTGTAAGACGGGGTGCAGATCCTCGGCATGGCGGGCGATCGGGCCGAGATACAGCGAGCGGCGCACGCCACCGGCCGTCATCGGGAAGTGACCCGTATTGGGCACCAGGCCCACGGATGGGAGATGTGCGAAGACCCCGTTGAAGAACGCCGGTACGCGCAGTGAGCCGCCGAGGTCCGAACCAAGCGCCACCGGCGCGCCACCGATCGATACTGCAGCGCCATCACCCCCCGATGAGCCCCCGGCGGTGCGACGCGGATCGTACGGATTGTTCACCCGGCCGTAGAGG
Source organism: Hoyosella sp. YIM 151337 (assembly GCF_026041215.1). Lineage (GTDB taxonomy): Bacteria > Actinomycetota > Actinomycetes > Mycobacteriales > Mycobacteriaceae > Hoyosella. The sequence continues at coordinate 42,867 of NZ_JAPEIQ010000021.1, read as the reverse complement.
GGGTTGTTGGTTTCGATCCAGTACAGGGGGCCGGCCGCGTTGGTGATTGCGACGATGATTGCCCCGGCTTCGCGTAAGCGCGCGACTGCGGGTGCGTCGGCGCGTGGCCGGACTCGCCGACGGTGCGGAAAGCCCCCCCGTGTTCGGCATACCGGCGACGGCGATCAGTTCTTTGACGGTCACTGGAACGCCCAGCAGTGGCGGGAGAGTGTCAGTAGCCGTCGCCTGCGCGACTGCCTGGTCTGCTTCGTCAGCTTCGCGCCGCGCTGCGTCGAAGCGGGGTTTCGCGACCGCATTGAGTGCCCGGTGCCGTTTCAAAACTTCGATGTGTGCCTCGACGACCGCGCGGGCAGTGAGATCGCCGCTGCGGATGGCGGTTGCGATTTGCTGCGCCGACATCCGAGTCGGGTGCGAGAACGCAGTGTCGGGCTGAGAGGCAGCATCAGGTGCTGACATTGTGTACCTCGCTTCGGCTGGTCCCGGCCCCCGGACTGGACACGCCCGGGTCCCGCGATTCAACCTAGCGTGTCACGCGTCCCGCTGCGGACGTTCGCTGCCGCTGAACCGCACTGCGTCGTTTAATGCCGTCGCGGGCAAGGTACCCCAAGACCAGCAACGAGGTAAGGGGTGATGTCAAATGGAACGCGGACAGGGAAAACACAGCCCACGCGTCGATGAAGAGCTGAAGCATGAAGAACAATCACTGATCCAGGGGCAGGGCGATCAGTCGTCACGCGTCGAAGAGTGGCGAGACCCCGAACCTCCCGCTGACGATGATCCTGACCTCCAGGATCCTCGCGGCTAAGTTCCTGGGGCATAGGCTTTGAACTCGTCGAATGCCGCCTGCGCGATGCTTCGGCGAGTTCCTCTCGCGTGGCGCCATCGCTGAGTGTGCCGCGAAGGTGACCGGCAGGTTCGTCGTCGGCCCGTACCGGCGATAAGCATTTCTAGATCGCTCAAGCAGATCGGCACGTCGCGACGCACTGTCTGCATCGGGCGACGCTGCGCTGTGGTCGGTCGTCGCGCGTCATCAGGTCATTCACACCGAGCATGTTTACTCGTTGTTAGTCGCTATTTGTCATCCCCAACAATTCGGTGCGTACGTGTTTGGCACGCCATCCATGGTCTTTTGCGGCATTCGGGCGAAAGCTTTGTATGACCCGAATCATGCCGCTGCGGTGGTATGCGCCCATGTCACAGTCCGTCGGCTCTGGGCAGGGTCACCGACCCCACCAACTGGAGTAGTTTCATGCACTCGTCCCGACCCGTCTCGCGCTGGCAGCGCTCGCGGCTAATGCGAATTGCGCTTTCGCTCTGCATCACCTTGCCGCTGGCGTTCGCCGCCCTCTTCATGTGGGCAATGTACAACCCGACCGAGAAGCTGAAAGATCTGCCGGTCGCGCTCGTCAACGCCGACCAGCCCGCAGGCACTGGTGACAACACCATCCACGCTGGCGCTGACATCGTCCACACGTTGCTCGACGGCGGTGCGCTGGATTGGCAAGTTGTCGACGCGGAACGGGCAGCTGAGGGACTGAGAGCGGCAGACTATTACTTCATCGTCGAGATTCCGGAGAACTTCAGCAGCACTCTCGCGGGCCTGTCGAGCGGGGTCACCGAACCTGCGGCAATCAAAGTCACATACAACGACAACAACACGACGATGGCGTCAACCGTAGGTACTCGCGTGATGGCGACACTGAACGCTGCTGTCTTGAAGTCGACGTCGAGCCGCACCGTCGGCACTGTCTTGACCGGCATGAACGATCTGGGCGGTGGCATCCGTGACGCTGCGGACGGGGCTGACCGCCTCGCCGACGGAACTGGTCAGCTATCAGGGGGTGTTGACCAGCTTGCGTCTGGGGTAACGGGCCAGCTCGCTCCCGGCGTCAGCGAGGCTGCGGCCGGTGGTGCTCGTTTGGCCGATGGTGCCGAGCAGCTCGCTGACGGGCTCGTCCGGCTGCGTACCGGCACCGGGGAGCTAGGCGATGGCGCACAGCGTCTCTCCGATGGACTGAACACGCTTGCTGGCACCGTCGACCCCGACGGCACGCTCGCTGGGCGAGTGCGTGCGTTGCAGGGCCAGCTTGCGGTGCTTCCCGACCCGGTGGGCAGCGAAGGTGCTGCCGTGCTCGGCAAGGTAGAGCAGCTGCTTGACGGCATAGCTCAGCTCAACGCCGGTGGCGCGGAGCTTGCGCGGCAGCTCAACGATCCCACGGCGCAGTACCGGTCGGGGGTCGAGACGCTCACTGCGGGCGGTGCGGAACTCGCCACGGGCGCGAGGACCCTCTCTAATGGTCTGGGACGCATCGAGGCGGGCGTTGGCGAACTCTCATCGAACCTTCCCCGGTTGCAGGACGGCGCTCGCCAGCTCGATGACGGCGCTGGACAACTCGCGGACGGCCTCGGCGCGGGTGCGCAACGCGTACCTGACCTGGGTGACGAATCAGCACGCGCCCAACTGGCATCGCTGGTGAGTACACCCGTCGCGCTAGACACGAACAATGTCGCCGACAAGACCGTTCCGGGAACATCGAAGCTGGGGCCGGGCGCGGTTCCGGTGCTGCTATCGGTGTCTTCCGCTCTCGTGGCGCTGCTGGTGTGGATGTCGTTCCGGGCGTCGGGTGAAGAAAGGGGCGCGGCGTTTTCCGGCGGTGCGCACCCCAAGCGCCCCGTTCGGCGACTGTTCGCCGTAGCCGGGGTCAGCCTCGCGGCGATGGCAGTGCTCGGAACAGTGGTGTGGTCCGTCGTGACTCCGGCGCCCGCGCCGGCCAGCCTGAGCCAGGTGATGGTTGTCGTCGCCTTGGCGACCTTGATGTCCGTCTCACTCACGGGCGCTGCGTTCCGCATCTTCGGCTATGCGGCAGGCACTCTCGTCACCCTCGCGGCGTGGATGCTGCAAGTGTTCTCGTTCGGTGGTGTCTGGATGCTCGAAACGATCCCCGGGCCATTGCGGGCACTGCACCCGATCGCGCCGATGTCGTACACCCGTGATGGCCTGATCGCGGCGTTCAACGGCAGCCCCGGCTTCGCGTCAGCGGTTGCGACGATGCTCGGTATTACCGTGATCGGGCTGCTGGCTCAGTACCTTGCCCATCGCCGGCACGTGGCGAAGGTCAGGGAAGAGGCGGGAGTCGCTGGTCAGACAGACGCACTTGCACTCGCCAGTCCCTGATTTGGCGGGAAGACCAATGAGCACAGTGGTGAGCTGGCTAGTATCGCGCCATGACCGCGTCGCCAGAGCCAGCTCACCCAGCGCTCCCAAACCTGGCTGACGCCCTGCTCACCCACCTCGATGAACGAACCGACGCGGTGGTGTCGCTGCTGCGCCGGGAAATACCGGAATACGACGTGCTGCCGGAAGAGGATGTGCGCGGTGCGACCGTGGCGCTCATGCGCGACGTCATCACCCACGTGGTGTCATTGCAGGTCGACGCGAGTCGGCTGGAGCCGCTGGCGGACTTGGCGCGGCGCCGCGCCGAGCAGGGCTTCCCGTTCGGTGCGCTTACTCGCAGCATTCAGCTAGCCGCACGGTATCTGCTCCATGAGGCCGACGCGATTGCCGCAGACCTCCACCTTGACGCAGCGACGATGCTGCGAGTGCACGACTTCGCGTGGCAGTTCGTGACCGACGCGACTGGGGTAATCGCCGAGATCCAGCGCGAGATCGCCGTCGACGCGGGGCTGCGTGAGAGCGGCCGTCGTGCCGACTTCCTTCGAGCCGCGCTGCATGGCACATTGGCATCAGCCAGGCTTGCTACTGAGGCCCGCTTGTTCGGCCTCGATCCAGCCGTGCGCTACCACCCGCTGCGTGCACATCCAGACGGCGCGAGAGACGAAGAACGGCTTTCGGTCGCGATCCGCCGGACGGGCAGCACCACGCATCACCGCCCTATGCTAGCGGTCCTTGAAGACGACCTTGTTGGCCTGGTCCCGCAGGTTCCTGCCCTTCCCGACGGGGCTCTGGCGGCTGTCGGGCCCGCAGTGTACTTGCGTGATGTCGCCGACGCGTTCCGTTCGGCGAGTGTCGCGCTGGACGCTGCTGCGGCATTCGGCCGGACAGGCGTGGTAACCCTCGATCAGCTTGGGCCGTTGCCCCTCGCGCTCATGGCTGACGAGCTCGCCATCGCGGTTGAGCAGCAGCACTTCCGCTACCTGGATAGCGACAACGAGGCCAATCGTGAGATCGAACAGACGGTGTGGACGCTGCTCGAGTGCGATCAGAATGTCGATGTAGCGGCGGAAAAACTGCACGTGCACCGGAACACCGTCCGCTACCGGCTGGGTCGGTTCCGTGAAATCACTGGCCTCGACATCCGGGCGAGCACTCACGACCTCGTCCTCGCATGGTGGTCGTTAGCGCGCCGGGCCGCGCACCGCTGAACACCCGGCCTCCCAAATCTATCTGTGGGTGTGACCCAAAACCGGTCGAAACTGGACGTTTTAGATGACACCCGCAGGTAAATTGAGCTGCTAGGAGACGGGGACCGGCCACCAGCGGCTGAAGCGGTCCACTGAGGCTTGGGTACCGAGCTCACGGCGGGAATCCGCGCTGTCGAAGTAGTGCGAAAGCGCCTGGTACAGCACTTCAGGAGGTATCCGGAACTTGCGTGTGTCGATGTCCAGCATCGGGACGACGGTGAGCCGGTCGATACGCCACAACCGCACGGTGTAGTCGTGCTTCCACGCCCGTTCTGGATCGCCTATGACGAGCACCTGCGGGTGGTTCCTATCGTGCTCAGCCTGCACAGTAAGGACGTTTCGCCACGGCATGTGCGCTTCAAAACTCCAGCCGCGGTTAACGATTCCGTGGGGTGAGAGATCTACATAGCCAGGAGCGAGGCCGCGTGTTGCCACCGCGAGCAGGTAGGAGCCGAAGAAGACGGCGATGAGGATATAAATAAGCGTTCCCAGGACGGCCGCAGTGCCTTCTTCAGCGAAGTAGTGGTCGACCGCTGACGCCGTGAACAGCACCGTCAGCCCAGCCATCAGGGCTGTGCGCAGGTGAAAAAGCACCGGTGACCGCCGAATTCGTGTAACGGCTTCGCCGTCCCGGTTCCTCGTCACGCTGATGTCCCCGAGGCACCGCTGGGGACGAGCTGAATGCAGGAGGTGATACACAAAAGCGAGCGCGAACAGCACCGCGATGAGAATTCCGAAGGCGAGAACCTGCGGCCGGCCGTCACTGAGTCCGATGACCCCCACGACGACCGAGCCTGGCACCGCCGCCGCGAGAATCGCAAGGACCGCCACATCGCGTTTACGGGTGCGCGGGTGCGGCCACTTTGCCGGCCAGGTGTTCACGTTGCTCCTTCGCAGTCGGCGCACGGTGTTCTGATTGTTGCAGGTGTGCGCAACTGGCCCGCAAGCGAACTGCAACTCCGTGCAACTCTCCCGGGGTGTGATCCAGCTCATATAGACGTAGTTAATCAGCCGACGCGAGGAAAGGACACGCTGATGCGCGCTGCTGTGTACTACGGACCGAACAAAGTCACCATCGATGACATCCCGGAACCGGCGCCGGGAGAAGGTGAGGTCAAGGTCCGTGTGGGATTCAATGGAATCTGCGGGACCGATCTTCACGAATTCTTCGCGGGCCCAATCTTCATCCCTACCGAGCCGCATGCGCTCACGGGAAAGCAGGCACCGCTGGTGCTTGGGCACGAGTTCTCCGGAACCATCACCGAACTTGGTGCTGGCGTGGAGGGTTTCGCGGAAGGCGACCGCGTCGCAATCGAGCCGATCTATCGGTGCGGCAGGTGCGGCCCGTGCCAATCTGGGCGTTACAACATTTGCCAGTCGATCGGATTCCACGGCCTCATGGCCGACGGTGGCATGGCGGAGGCCACGATCGTTCCGCAAAATATGCTGCACAAACTCCCAGAGTCGGTGTCACTGCAGATGGGAGCTCTGGTCGAGCCTATGTCAGTGGCGTATCACGCGGCGAGACTCGGTGCTGTTCGTCCCGGCGATTCCGCGCTGGTGATGGGCGCTGGGCCAATTGGCATCGGCGTGTGGTTCGCGCTGAAGGGTCTGGGACTCGACGATGTGTATGTGGTCGAGCCCTCCCCGGTGCGGCGGGCGTCGATCGAGAACCTCGGGGCCCGCACGCTGGACCCGGCAGCGACGGATATACCGGAGTTCATCCGGGACCACACGGGCGGAAACGGTGTCGCTGCTGCGTACGACGCGGCCGGTGTGCAGCCCGCCGTGGCGACAGCACTGCAGTGCATCGGCGCGCACAAGGCACTCGTCAGCGTCGCGATATACGAAAAGCCGCTCGAAACTCCGCTCCTCAACTTGGTGATGAACGAGTCCCGCATCCAGGGGTCGCTCTGCTATACGGGCGATGACTACCGAGCCGTGATCGGCCTCATGGCGCAAGGGCATTACGACACCACAGGCTGGGTCACGACAATTCCGATCGAACAGGTCATCGATGAGGGCTTCCACGCGCTGCACGCGGGGAAGAAGATGAAAGTCCTGATAGACCCAGCTTTATGAATGGCCTCCCCTACAGAGGAGTGACGTAGGTTACTCTCGGAGAGGAGGAGGCACCCAATTTCATGACGCAACCGCGGTCCGCCGCCAATCCGTGGCTCGCGCTGCCGCCGGGCGGCGATGTCACACAACTCGCGCGAGAACTGTCGGAGGCGTGGCAAGAGTTCCTTGCCACGCCGAACGGCGCTGCGCCCGCATCGGTGCGCCAGGTGGTTCGTGAGTCGTGGCTGCGCGCGAAGCAGCGGGGTATATCTCCCGAGACGGTCAATCAGACCGACCTGCTCGTCGACGCCGAGCTCAACGCATACCGGGCAGCGCATCCGATGTCACTTATCCGTCCGGTTGTGCGGAAGCTGCTCGTCGAAGATGCCGCCGACAGCGAACTTCTCGTCGCCATGTCGGACGAGCGGGGCAGGTTGCTCTGGGTGGAGGGTGATCGCCGCGCTCGTGAACGCGCAACGTCAATGAGTTTCGTCGAGGGCGCCGACTGGAGTGAGGAGCGGGTCGGCACAAACGCGCCGGGCACTGCGCTCGCGCTCGACCACTCGGTGCAGATTTTTGGAACCGAGCACTTCAACCGATCTGTGCACGAGTGGAGTTGCTCCGCTGCGCCGGTCCATGATCCGCTGTCCGGCCGGATCATCGGCGCTATCGATATCACGGGCGGTCCGCGTGTCGCGGCGCCTGAAGTGCTGCAGCTGGTCAGGGCTACCGTCATGGCAGCGGAGACGGAGTTGCGGTTGCACCTGATGCGTTCGCCGCAGGGGCTCTCCGAGGCCGTGCCCAGGCTGGAGACGCTGGGTGCGGCGCGCCCCGTGCTGCATGAGGGGACCGATCATCACAAACTCTCCCGACGCCACGCTGAGATCCTGCTCTTGCTCGCGGAGCACCCCGAAGGGCTGACGTCGCAGCGGCTCGCGGTTCTGCTCGACGAGGAAGAACTAGACGACGTCACGGTGCGTGCGGAACTGTCACGCTTGCGGAAGGTGATCGGTGCGGACCGGCTGGGGTCGCGGCCATATCGCCTGCAATGTGATCTGCGCACAGACGTGGCGGAAGTGCGTTCAGCGCTCGACCGCGGCGATGTTCGTGCCGCGTTGCGCGCCTACACCGGGCCAGCGCTGCCAGAGTCCTACGCGCCGGGCATCGTCGATCTGCGCGAGGAACTGCATGTGCGCGTCCAGGCATCGCTGTTGCGCGCGGGCGATCCGGAGCTCCTCGCACGCTGGACGTCCTCGGTTCACGGCCGCGACGACATCACTGCGCTCACTGCGTACATGAGTTCGCTGGATCCGGCTGCCCCAATGTTCTGCCAGGTCAAGGCCCGGATTGAACGGCTGGATCGCGAACTTTCGCGGTAGCTCCCGTTCGTGCAACTGAGTTGCAACGTTATGGCACCTAGTGTCGTGGATCACAACCCACAAACACTGGAGGAGTCCATGACCGAGTATTCCCGTCCCGGTTCACCCGACGCGCTGATGTCGTACCCGTCGCGGTACGACAACTGGATCGGTGGCGAATGGGTAGCGCCCGCGAAGGGCGAGTACTTCGAGAACGTCACCCCAGTGACCGGCCAGCCATTCATCGAGATAGCTCGCTCCACCGCTGACGACATCGAAAAGGCCCTCGACGCCGCACACGCTGCCGCACCCAAATGGGGCAAGACGTCAGCTACCGTACGGGCCAACATTCTCAACAAAATCGCTGACCGCATGGAGGAAAACCTCGAATCCATCGCGCTCGCGGAAGCATGGGACAACGGCAAGCCCATCCGCGAAACCCTCAACGCCGACATTCCGCTGGCGATTGATCACTTCCGGTACTTCGCAGGCGCGATCCGCGCTCAGGAAGGCTCGCTGTCAGAACTGAACGATGACACCGTCGCCTACCACTTCCATGAGCCGCTCGGTGTAGTCGGCCAGATCATTCCGTGGAACTTCCCGATCCTCATGGCGGTATGGAAGCTCGCTCCCGCCCTCGCGGCAGGTAACGCTGTCGTGCTGAAGCCCGCTGAGCAGACACCAGCATCGATCATGTACCTGATCTCGGTGATCGGTGACCTGCTGCCGCCTGGTGTCGTCAACATCGTCAACGGGTTTGGTGTCGAAGCAGGCAAACCGCTCGCATCGAGCAACCGGATCCGGAAGATCGCCTTCACCGGTGAAACCACCACGGGCCGTCTCATCATGCAGTACGCGTCCGAGAACCTGATTCCCGTGACGCTGGAGCTCGGCGGCAAGAGCCCCAACATCTTCTTCTCCGACGTCATGGCGCAAAACGACGCGTACCAGGACAAGGCGCTCGAAGGCTTCACCATGTTCGCGCTGAACCAGGGTGAAGTGTGCACCTGCCCGTCGCGTGCCCTCATTCAGGAGGACATCTACGACGAGTTCCTCGAACTCGCCGCCATCCGCACCAAAGCGGTACGGCAGGGCAACCCGCTCGACACCGACACGATGATCGGCGCGCAGGCATCCAATGACCAGCTTGAGAAGATCCTCTCCTACATCGAGATCGGCAAGAGCGAAGGCGCGAAGCTTCTCACTGGTGGTGAGCGTGCCGACCTCGGTGGCGACCTTTCGGGCGGCTACTACGTGCAGCCCACGATCTTCACTGGAAACAACAAGATGCGCATCTTCCAGGAAGAAATCTTCGGTCCCGTTGTGTCGGTGACGTCCTTCAAGGACTTCGATGACGCGATCTCGATCGCCAACGACACCCTCTACGGGCTCGGCGCCGGTGTGTGGTCGCGAACCGGTGACACCGCCTACCGCGCCGGCCGCGCGATCCAGGCCGGACGTGTCTGGACCAACACCTACCACCAGTACCCGGCGCACGCCGCATTCGGTGGATACAAGCAGTCAGGCATCGGGCGTGAGAACCACGCCATGATGCTCGATCACTACCAGCAGACCAAGAATCTGCTGGTGTCCTACGCACCGGGCGCACAGGGATTCTTCTGATGCACCGAGTGGTGATGACAGTGGCGGCTCGTGATCTGCTTCGGCAGCTCACGGGCCGCCACGGCCCGTTAATGCTCCATCAATCTGGTGGGTGCTGTGACGGTTCAGCGCCGATGTGCTACCCCGTCGGGGACTTCATCGTCGGGGAGCGTGACGTGCTTTTAGGCGTGCTCGAACTCGGTGACGTACCGGACGGGGTTCCCGTTTTTATCTCGGGTACACAGTTCGAGGCATGGAAGCACACCCAGCTCGTCCTTGACGTTGTACCTGGTCGCGGGTCCGGATTTAGCCTCGAAGCGCCCGAAGGTGTGCGTTTCTTGAGCAGGGGACGAGCGTTCACAGTGGAAGAACTCGACACGCTAGCCGGTCAGTCGGTGCTGGACGGTGCTAGCTGGAAATCTGGCGCACGACCGGGGCCAGCGGAGCCTGGGCAGATCGTCATCGACGTCGCTGACGCCTGCCCAGTCCCCGGTTTGGAGTCCTGACACATCTGGAAACGTTCAGCAGCGCAGCGCCTTTCGGATGTGTCAGGACGCTGTCGCGGTGCCGAGTGATAGTGCGCCCATGAATTTGGGCGCGCCATCTTCATAGAACTGGTCGACTTCTTTGATCGTGAAACCCGCTTCCTCGATAAGGCTGACGATCGGCCTATTCAAGTTGCAGCCGCCGAATAGCCGCTGCTGAATCGGGTTCAATCGGTCTTGCCATTTCCGGACGTCCGCGTCCGGCGCCTTTCCGTGTTCGACGAAGTGCAAGGTGCCGCCAGGTTTGAGTACCCGCCGGACCTCTTTGAGAGCGGTCACGACATCCGGGATCGTGCAGAGCGTCCACGTTGACAGTGCTGTGTCGAAACTGCTGTCGGGCAGCGGGAGGGCCTGCCCGTCGAGCCCGGAACGTTCAATTTTGACGGGCGAATTCCGCACTCGTTTCTGTGCGAGCTTCCAACCAACATCGGCAGGCTCGATCGCAGCAACCTTACGGAGGTTCGATGGATAGAACGGAACGTTGAGTCCGGAGCCAAACCCAATCTCAACGACGTCGCCCGACAGGTCCGCGCACACGCGGCGCCGCTGGGGGTCGCTCATTTTCATGCCGCACGCGACGTTGATAATGCGCGGCAGAACATGGTCACCGTAAAACCCCATGGCAACCTCCTTGTGGCGGGGTGTGTGACATGCCAAGCCTAGTCGCTGCACGCCCTTTAGCGATGTGCTAAACCGCCGGATTAAACAGGGGTCTCAGGCGCGGGCGGCAGGAACCCAATACCGCATCTGCTGGTTTAGCGATGTGCTAAACCGCTCGGTGAGGTGCCGGGACTGCCGGGCCGCCGTTTTTGTCCGACCTCTGACGCATAATGGCCCCGAGCCAACAGGGGGGATTGCTATGTGGCGGGGCGCAGGACCAGCATTTGTCCAGGACAAGACAGCCGAACTTCTCGAACAGGCAGCCGCGGCCGTTGTGCTGCGCGAGGGTCCCTTGCAGGGATTCAGCATCCGGAAGATCGCTGAAGCTGCCGGTGTGAATCGGGGGCTCGTGTACCACTATTTTGGGACCGGCCGAAGCCTGATCAGCGAGGCTCTCAACCAGTACGTCGATTCGAATCTGGTGCCAAGCCTCGTCCCGCAGACCACGGTGGCGGCCCTGACCACCCAGATGCTGAAAGCGGCGGCCGGGCGACACGATGCCTTCCGAGCATTGGCTCTGCTGCTGCTGGACGGGCAGCCACCGGGCGCGCTGCTGTTCAGCGCGGGCGCCATACAGCGCACCTTCGAGCGTGAACAACAATTGGGGCGACTACGTGCCGACTTTGACCCTGCAGCACTGTATGCCCTGCTGGTTGCGCTTATGGTCGGCTATGCGCTGTTGCGGCGCCGCCTTGCCGCTGAGTGCAAGGTGTCACCCGCTGAGCTTGACGCACGGATACAGGACCTGGCTGCCCGGATCACAGCTTCCTGAAGTCCCAGCTGCGGATCGTTGCAGGACGCAGGCGAAGCCAGCCGTGGCGTCCATCGTGTGGCATGTCCTCGATGCCGAAGTACTTCTTTGCGAACAGCGATTCCGGTTGCGTCAGCTCCGGGACGTCGGCTCCCTTGCGCGGCGCTTCACCCACCACCTCGACTTCCCCGACGATCTCAACGCCGCGAAGCTCCATGTATTCGATGCCTGCGTCAACGGCGACCGCGACGCGGGGGTCACGCACAGCGTCCGTCCAGCGCTGACTTTTGGTCAGCGAGTAGATCCAGAGAAAATCACCGTCCCACACAAACCACAACGGGGTGACGTGCGGTCCTGAAGGGCTAACGGTCGCGACCCGGCAGGTGCGCTCCTCTGCGAGGAACGCGTCTAGTTCCTCTTTCGTCATCGCGATCCGGCGACCGCGCTTCTGTGTGGCAGGTTGTGTCATCAGTACTCCGCTCTCTTTGCTGCGAACCACTCTGACTCTCGCAGGCCAACTGCTGCCAGCGCAATCATGTAAACGGCGCTTCGCCACCCCTGGATGATTTCTTAGCCTGCGGGGGTGAGTTCCGTTTTCGCCAGCACTACAGCGGGTGCGATCGAGGCGGGCAGCAGTTGTGCCGGATCGTCCGGAATCTGCACGGCCACGTGCGCACCCGGATCGAAGCGGTACGGCTGCCCCAGAACAACCGCGCCGAGGTGGCGGCGCAGCCGCAGCAGTTCAGCCCGCACGGTCACCGCACGGCTCGGATCACCGAAGAGGTGTTCCGCGAGCTGACGCGCGGTGCAGCCCGCGCGATGCGTGGCGAGTATGTAGAGAATTTCAGCGTGGCGCGGAGTCAGTGTGGTGGTCCAGTTGCCGCAAGGTCCCGCGACGGTGAGTTGCGGCGAGTTCGTCCGCAGGTCGATGTCGACCGACGTTGGCTGAATGTCCTGCGCCCCCTCCCGGGCGGGGCGGACGAGCCAGCCACCGGGGATCGGCTCGCAGACACACAACCCGAGCGCCGGCAGCCAGGTTTGCCCGGCCGTGAGCTGGTCGGGCAGCGCGAGCCGGTTTTGCGGTGCGATGCCTTCCACTGCTGCGACCCAGCCGTGCGCGTCAATTGCCAGCGCAGGCCCGCCCGACTTGGCGAGCACCGGGGCGGCCACGGCGCGCAGCCGGTCAAGGGACTTTCTATGAACCTCGCGCAGCTGCGATTCCGTCAGCTTCGCCACAGCATCGACCAGTGCGATCGTTGTGGGATGCACCGTCCGCGCTGGCCCACTCACATCTATGGCGCCGAGCACCCGCCCGTCGCGGGGATCACGGACGGGTGCGCCCGCACACGTCCACGCATGATGCGTGCGCACGTAATGCTCGGCGGAGAAGATCTGAACCGAACGGCGGGACACGAGCGCCGTACCGATCGCATTGGTGCCGACAGTAGATTCTGACCAGTTTGCCCCGAGAATGAAGCCGAGCCGGTCCGCATGCGTGAGTACCGGGCTCGGGCCCGCTCGCCACAGGACTCGGCCCGCGCGGTCGGCAACCACGAGTATGTTCTCGGTGTCGGCCGTGATGCTTTCCAGCGCATGTGAAATGCCGTCGTACACTTCCGCTAGCCCGGACGCTTTCCGCAGCTCGTCCAGTTCGTCGCCGCTCACGGGCCGGGCCGTTGCGCCATGGTCGGGGTTGATCCCGATGCGCTGCAGGCGCCGCCAGGAATCCGCGACAATCTCGCGCGGACGGGCCGGTGGACGGGCGCCCGTCATCACCGCGTCGTAGACGCTAGAAAGCAGTTGTGCATAGCGGCGGGGATCTTCCCCCGCCGCTACTGCCGGTTCAGGCATCGTATCGGTCATCACCTCTCATTGTGCCCCACATCACACCGTAAGTGCGTCGCGAATAGCGCTGACAACTGAGGTTGGGGACTCCATGTGTGCCATGTGTCCGACTTCCTCGATTTGGCGAACGTCGCTCAGACCGGCCGCATTCGAGATTGGCACGATCTTGTCCGCGGCACCCCACACCACCACGACCTGTCCGCTGAAGCGGGTCAGCTCGTCCGCGACGCTGACATTTCCGCTCGTCAGTGTGGTCGAGAGCTTCGACAGCGCTTCGTCGACACCGTCGAGGCGTTTGTATTTCAGCAGGTCATCGATTAACTGGCGGTTCACCAGACCCGCATCCGCGAACAGCTGCTGCAAATGCGGCTTCAGTTCTCGCCGCGTCTCGGCAGACGCGAAGCCCTCGATGTACGAGGTGTTGATCTCGGGCCCCAGACCGGCGGGGGAGATCAGCGTCAGCGAAGCAACGCGGTCGGGTGCATGGCCGGCCGCGATTACGGCCACCGCGCCGCCCATCGAATGTGCGACGAGATGGGCCTTGTCCAGGCCGAGTTCATCGAGGAAACCGAGTACCGACTTCGCGAGGCCCTCCAGGGAGCCATCACCCACATCTTTCGACGATGCACCATGGCCAGGCAAGTCAAGCGCGTACGTCACGCGATCAGCAGAAAGCGGTTCCTGCACGAACAGCCAGGAGTTCTTGTCACCACCGTAGCCGTGGACAAACACAATCGGCGTGCCATCGCCTTCGCCGAGCGATGCGTAGGAGATCTGCCGGTCATGGACGGTGACGGTCGCGAGCTTCGGCCCAGAATCGTCCTCGATGCCACCGGCAGCGAGTTGCTCTCGAGCTTCCGCCACAACGGCATTGATCTCATCGTCGGACACCTCGGTGGGAGCGACGACCGCGATTGTGCCGCCAACCGGCACGTCTTCGTTCACCTCCACGACGAGGGCGCGAACTGTGCCCTCCCACGTGGATTCGAGTTCACCGGCGATCTTGTCGGTGTCGATCTCGCAGATCGGGTCGCCCTCGGCGATCGTATCGCCTGGTTTGACCAGCCATTCCGTGACCTTGCCCGACTCCATCGACAGTCCCCACTTTGGCATGGTGACGCGCTGGATGTCGCTCATCTATTTGCTCCAATCAGCGACGGATTTCGCCGCATTCACGATGTCCTGTACGGACGGGATGTATGCGTCCTCGAGCGACTCAGCAAACGGCACCGGAGTATGCGGCGGGCTCACCATCTTGATGGGCGCCTTGAGATCACCGAAAGCCTCTTGAACCACTTGCGCCGAGATGTCTGTCGCGATGTTGCAGCGCGGGCTCGCTTCATCAACCACAACGAGGCGTCCGGTGTTCTCCACGGACTCGAGGATGGTGTCAAGGTCGAGCGGGCTTACTGTGCGCGGGTCGATGACTTCAGCGCTGACTCCCGAACCTTCGAGGTCTTTCGCGGCGTCGAGCGCGAAGCCGACCATGCGGCCGAGCGCAACGATCGTGACGTCGTCGCCTTCCCGGGCGACGTTCGCTTCACCGAACGGGATGGTGTACGACTCCTCCGGTACCTCGCCGGTGCTGTCGTACATGGCTTTGTGCTCGAGGAAGATTACCGGGTCGTTGTCCCGGATCGATTGAATCAACAGCCCCTTCGCTTCGTAGGGACTCGACGGCAACACCACCTTCAGCCCTGGCAGGTGCGTGAAGATGGGGTAGAGCGCCTGCGAGTGTTGGGCCGCTGCGCGCAATCCGGCTCCGTACATGGCGCGGATCGTCACGGGGGTGACAGCCTTGCCACCGAACATGTACCGGAACTTCGCGGCCTGATTCATGATCTGGTCCAGGCAGACCCCGGCGAAGTCGATGAACATCAGTTCCGCGACGGGACGCATGCCACGCGTGGCTGCACCCACGGCGGCGCCGATAAAGGCGGACTCGGTAATCGGGGTGTCCAGGACGCGGCCGGGGAACTTCTCGTACAGACCTTTGGTGACACCGAGGACACCGCCCCACGCGTCGTCCTCGCCAGGTGCACCAGCACCGCCCGCATTGTCCTCACCCATGACGACGACGGATTCGTCGCGCTCCATCTCCTGGCGGAGCGCCTCGTTGATCGCCTCACGGTAGCTGAGCTTACGGCTAGCCATTTCTGTGGTTCCTCTCACTCAGGCAGGTCAGTATTTGACGTAGACGTCGGTGAGTACGTCCTCGGGGGTGGGCACAGGTGCGGCTTTGGCTTCTTCGACGGACTCATCGATGAGCTGCGCGACCTGGGAGTCGACGAGGTCGAGCTGCTCATTGCTGAGGCGGCCGGTTTCAGTGACACGGCGGCGGAACCGCTTCAGGCAGTCGAGGTTTTCTTTCGCGTTGGCGACTTCGTCCTTCGCGCGGTAAGTCTGCTGGTCACCTTCGAAGTGGCCGTAGTAGCGAGTGAACTTCACTTCGATGAGAGTGGGGCCGCCGCCCTCTCGTGCCCGTGCGATCGCTTCACCCGCGGCCTCGTACACGGCGAAGAAGTCGAAGCCATCCACGATCACCCCGGGCATCCCGAATCCGGCGGCTCGGTCCGCGATGTTATCGGCGGAAACTGACCAGGTTGAGCTCGTTGCCTCGGCATACCCGTTGTTTTCGGCGACAAAGATTGCAGGGAGGTTCCAGACGGATGCGAGGTTCATCGCTTCGAGCGTCGTGCCCTGGTTAGAGGCGCCATCACCGAAGAACGCGACACCAACGCCACCGTCGCCCTTGAGCTTTGCAGCGAGCGCGGTACCGCAGATCAGCGGCGGGCCGCCGCCGACGATGCCATTCGCGCCGAGCATGCCTTTTGACAGATCGGCGATATGCATCGAGCCGCCTTTGCCGTGGCAAGAGCCGGTTCTTTTGCCGAAGATCTCGGCCATCATCGGTTTGACGTCAACGCCTTTCGCGATGCAGTGCCCGTGGCCGCGATGGGTCGACGCAATGGTGTCGCGGCCGGGTTCGAGGTGCGCGCAGACACCCGTCGCCGACGCTTCCTCACCGGCATACAGGTGAACGAACCCAGGGATGTCGCCAGTGGCGAATTCGTCGTGCACGCGGTCCTCGAACGCGCGGATAGTCCGCATCGTCCGGTAGGCGTCGAGAAGTTGGGATTCGCTGAGCCCAGTTGCACCGGATGCATCTGGACCCAGCGAAGACAGTGTTTGCGTCATCAGGACCTCCCTGCTGTGACTTCTTCGGGGACTTGGTGTGGGGCCGTTTCTGGCCGACTGTTGTGGGAAAGGGTGGCGGCCACGTCGATGACGTACGGCCCGTCGTGCTCGAGCGTCACGGTGACGTGATCGGCTGGCCCGAATTCGATCTCGCGCTCACCGTCGAGCGCGATAGTGCCGCTGCCCGCGGCGACGAGATGCGGTACGCCGGGTGCCAGTGGGTATGCGCGGCTGACGGTGACCGGCTCGAGTAGACCGGGCGCGATCGGTGCAAGGATCGTGTCGCCTTCACGGGAGAGCGTCACCCCCACTCCGTTGTGGGCATGACGACCGACCGGGTGGAGCTGCCCGGCGATTGCGGACAACCCGATCGCGTGGGGTTCTGCGAAAGTGCAGTAGAGCTCACGGAGGGTGTCCGGCTTCCACAGCGCGCGTGAACCAATATCGCTCAGCGAGTTCACGCACACGTCGACGAGCGCGACTTCACGCACGGAGGTTCCGTTGGTGCGTGTGACCGTGACATGCAGCAGCTTGCTGCGCGTCGCTGGTGCGGGAGCCTGACCAGTTGCGATGAGCCCCGCCGCCATACCGGCGACAGTGGCTTCGATCATGACGGGAAACGCGTTGTTCGTCCCCGTACTAAGCGCGAGCATCGGCGTGTTCCCGAGTGCTGGCGCCGCCGCACGCATGGTGCCGTCGCCGCCGAGGAGAACGACTGCGGCCGCGCATTCGGCTGCAATCTTCTCGGTGTATCTGGTTGTGTCTCGGGCTGTTTCGGTGACGGCATCGAGTGTGAGAAATTCGACGTACGGCCAGCGGATGTGCTGTGAGCGGGCCGCGTTCTTCAGACGTTCAATTTCGCGCAGCACACCGGCAGCGATGCCGAACTTATCCGTCGACATCATCACCTTTTCGACGCCGAGCGCCCCGGCCGCGCGGATGATACGCAGCACCATCGAGGACTTTTCGGTGTTGGGGAACACCGAGGCCTGAGCGATGAGTCTGCGAATGTCGCGTCCCGACATCGGGTTGGGGATGATGCCGATCGCGCTGCCAGGGACAACGGGCTGCTCGTGCATTCTCACACTTCTTTTCTATGTGACCCAGGACACGGGGAAGGGGGTTGCGAGGGGTTGCATGGCTCAGCGGTAGATCAGGCCGCCGTCGATGATGGGACTCTGCCCCGTCATGTAGTCAGCGTCTGGACTCGCGAGGTAGGACACGAAGCCGGCGACGTCGTCTGGTGTTTCCGCCCGGCCGAGGGCGATGCCTTCCACGTACTGCTTGTAAGTCGCGCCTTTCAGTGCGCCGGTGAGTTCGGCGAACCGCTCGTCGATCTCCACCCACATGTCGGTGCCGACGATGCCGGGGCAGTACGAGTTGACGGTGATTCCGTCGGCGGCGTATTCCTTGGCGGCTGCTTGAGTGAGCGCGCGGACCGCGAATTTTGTCGCTGAATAGACACCGAGCATGGCGAAGCCATCGTGGCCGGCGATCGAGGACGCGTTGATGATTTTGCCGGGCTGGTTGCGTTCCTTGAACTTCTTCGCTGCGGCTTGAATGCCCCACAGCACGCCTTCGAGGTTGACGCCGAGGATGGTGCGTACTTCCGCTTCGGTGACGGCAGAGAGTGGCTGCACCTGGGCGATCCCGGCGTTGTTGACCATAATGTCGAAGCCGCCGAGCGCCGACTCAGCGTGGTCGACGGCGTCATAAAGTTGCTGACGTGAACTGACGTCGGCCACGACCGTGGTGGCTTTCTTGCCGCGCTCGCGGATTTCGGCAGCGACGGCTTCGATGTTTCGTTCGTTGGTGTCGACGAGCGCGATGTCCGCTCCGTCATCGGCGAGGCGCAGCGCGATTGCTCGGCCGATGCCGCGCCCGCCCCCTGTCACCAGGGCGACTTTGCCGTGAATGGTGCTCATCAGGACTCCTTCCCGCGCAGCGTTGTGCTGGGCGCTGGAGTCCGTTCTATGTGACGTGAGATACAGCTGACAGAGTTGCAGGGGGTTGCAGCCCCTGCACCCCCGGCCAGGATCCATCTACGGGCGTCATCTGAAACGCCCGAAATTAGCTAGTTGCCGGTGACCAGCACAGATGGATTTGGAGACGGGGCGGAGGCTTCCGCTTTGCGGGCAGCACGGCGCCGCTTGGCAGCCTCAAATCGCTGCCGCTCCAGACTGGTTTGCGGCTCGAACTGTGGCACCGGAGTGGGTTTGCCGAAGTCGTCGACCGCGACCATCGTGAAGTACGAGCTGTTGGTGTGCCGTATCTTTCCGGTGCGGATGTTCTGTGTTTCTACTCGGATGCCGACCTCCATCGAGGTCCGGCCGGTGCAGTTGATTGAGGCGGAGAATGTGACGAGCTCGCCGACGTGCACCGGCTGCCGGAACACAACCTGATCGACCGAGAGGGTCACCACGTACGTGCCCGCGTAGCGGCTTGCGCACGCGTACGCCACCTCGTCGAGGTGCTTCAGAATCGTTCCGCCGTGGACGTTGCCGCTGAAGTTGGCGGAATCTGGGGTCATCAAAACGGTCATGTACAGGGTTCGCTGACGATCGCTCATAGCGCCTTCCTTGCGAGGGGAGTCGGTGCGCGCGCGGCGATGCGTCGATTACGCGGGTGCAACCCGGATGGACCGGCGTGGCACCCAGTATGTCCGGTGATCTGAGGTTACTGCTGAGTAAGTGGGTCTTTTCACTTCGGATGACTGCGGTTGCGCGGCAGTTCTGCGCGTTGCGCGGGGTTGCAGGCGGCGCTCACCAGCACTGATTGCGCCGGGGGCCGAGACGATGTTGAGCGTGGTACACGTCACGTTCTACCTTCGCCGCTATGACTGCCACACCGGAAGGGCGCCGCCTGCTGCGACTCGAGGTACGTAACGCGCAAACACCGATCGAGGCGAAACCTCCGTGGATACGCACCAGAATGCGCACGGGTCCGGAGTATCGGTCTCTCCACGCCCTTGTGGAACGCGAAGGCCTGCATACGGTCTGTCAGGAAGCCGCGTGCCCGAACATCTTCGAGTGCTGGGAGGACCGCGAAGCGACCTTTCTCATTGGCGGTGACCAGTGCACGCGCCGCTGCGACTTCTGCCAGATCGATACCGGAAAGCCCGCTGGCCTGGACCGTGATGAGCCGCGCCGCGTCGCCGAGTCCATCGCCTCGATGGGGTTGCGCTACGCCACAATCACGGGCGTGGCTCGTGACGATCTGCCTGATCAGGGGGCCTGGCTATACGCCGAAACGGTACGTCAGGTCCGTGCGCACAGCCCAGAAACGTCCGTCGAGTTGCTGATTCCCGACTTCAGCGGCGTTCCAGAACTCGTCGGGTATGTTTTCGATGCCGGCCCGCAGGTGCTCGCGCACAATGTCGAAACAGTTCCCCGGCTGTTCCGGCGCATCCGTCCGGCGTTCACCTATCAGCGTTCACTTGATGTGCTCACTGCCGCCGCGGACCGCGGTCTTGTCACAAAGTCCAATCTCATTCTCGGACTCGGTGAGAAGCGTCATGAGGTTGAGGAGGCGCTGCGTGACCTGCATGCCGCGGGCTGTCATCTGATCACTATTACGCAGTACTTGCGGCCGTCGCCGCGCCATTTCCCGGTGCAACGCTGGGTTCCGCCAGAAGAGTTCGCCGAACTGGCGGATGCGGCGAGCGCGATTGGGTTTCTTGGCGTGATGTCCGGTCCGCTTGTTCGTTCGTCGTACCGTGCGGGCCGGCTATACGCGCAGGCTCGGGACGCGCTTTCTCTTCTCACTAAGGAGCAGCTATGACCAGCGATGTTGTCATTCTCGGTGGTGGATCCGCTGGGTACGCCACCGCGCTTCGCGCCGCCGGATTGAGCATGCCCGTCACGCTGATCGAATCAGGGAAAATCGGCGGCACCTGTTTACACAAGGGCTGCATCCCCACGAAAGCGTTGTTGCATGCCGCCGAGACGGCCGATGTCGTGCGTGACGCCGCGACATTCGGGATTA
The DNA here is from genome assembly GCF_026041215.1 of Hoyosella sp. YIM 151337. Classification (GTDB taxonomy): domain Bacteria; phylum Actinomycetota; class Actinomycetes; order Mycobacteriales; family Mycobacteriaceae; genus Hoyosella. Next base: position 22,441 of record NZ_JAPEIQ010000021.1, on the reverse strand, counting down.
AGGGCGCGACTCCCGACGTCGATATGGGCGGAGTGCGGAAGTACCGGGATGCGGTCGTGGACAGGCTGTTTAGTGGACTGCGAGGACTCATCACCGCGCACGGCATCACAGTGATAGAGGGCGAGGGACAAGTGACTGGGCCCCGCGAGGTGACGGTAGACGGCCGTATAGTGACCGGCAGCCATCTTGTTCTGGCCACCGGGTCGTATCCGAAGGTTCCCGCTGGTACTCAGCTTGGTGACCGGGTGATGACCAGTGATGGCGCGCTCGATCTCGGTTATCTTCCCGACGACGCGATCGTTCTTGGCGGCGGCGTGATCGGGTGTGAGTTCGCGAGCGCCTGGGCGTCGCTTGGTGTCAGCGTCACGGTGGTAGAGGCGATGGACCGGCTGCTTCCGGGCGAAGACGAGTTTGTATCGAAATATGTTGCGCGTGCATTCCGCCGGCGCGGTATTACCGGTAAGACACGGGCAGTGGTGGCGGACGTCGCAGAGCACGACGATTGGGTCACGGTCACCCTCGAGTCCGGGGAAAAGCTTGAAGCCGAAGTGCTGTTGGTCGCCGTGGGGCGTGGTCCCAGTACCGAGGGACTTGAGACGACGGGGATCACCCTTGAACACGGTTTCGTAGCGACCGATGAGCGGCTGCGAACTAATATGCCAGGTGTCTACGCCGCAGGCGATATCGTTACCGGCCCGCAGCTCGCGCACCGGGGCTATCAGCACGGCATTTTTGTTGCGGAAGACATCGCTGGGCTGAAACCCGAACCAATCGATGATGCCAAGATGCCGCGAGTGAGCTACTCCCGGCCGGAAACGGCGGCGGTTGGCCTCACTGAAGCACAAGCGAAACAGCGGTATCCGGACGTTCGCACCGTGACCTACGATCTCGCTGGCAACGGCAAAAGCCAAATCCTCGGCACCAGCGGTGGCGTGAAACTCGTCGGCTCAGCAGCGGGTGAGATTCTTGGCGTCCACCTTGTTGGCGAGCGGGTTAGTGAACTCATCGGAGAGGCTCAGGCTTTACTTGGCCTCGGTTGCGGGGTGCGCCAGGCCGCGCAGGTCATTCACGCACACCCGACCCAAAGTGAAGCCCTGGGGGAAGCGTTTATGGCGCTTGCCGGGAAACCATTTCACATGCATGACTAATTGCGGCCAGACTGTCACTGGCCGCAATTAGCGGTGTTGTATCAGCCCCAGCCGAAATTGAGCGAGGCGCTGCCGCCGCCGCCCGCTGACCACTTTCCTAGACTGCCGCCGACGTTGACATCGCCGCCGACTGAACCGCCGCCGCTCTTGCAGCAACTGACTGATCCGCCGCCGCCGGCGCTGCCGCCCAGGCCGAATGACCACGCGCTGGCCGCCGCGGGGCTTAGCACTAATGCGGTTGCCGCGGCTGCCGCGATGAGGCTGGTGCGTGACTTTGCCGAGAGTGACATGATCGCCTCCTGTATATGTAAGGTGATCTCTCGCCCCGACCAGGCAAGTGTTTGCCTACTACCAGAATAGCGGGCTGCTTATGCAATTTGAATTTTATGACTTATTCTGATTAATTTGAGCAAGTACGCATTATTTATAGCGGATTGTTGTAATTATTTTGTGTCGATTTCGTCAAACGGGCTCACCCTGCAATGCCACTCACCGTCCGGATAGGTGATCACCAGTGGCCCCAAGTTGCAGGGTGTCAGGCAACCGGTTGGGGTAATCAGTGCGTCTGGGAATGCGCGCTTCAACGAGCGGTGCACAGCACCGGCACCATAGACGGTGCAGCGCGGGCCGCGGCAGACCAGCATATGTTTGTCGTGCTGCGGTATCTCGGACCAGGCAGGGCTGCGGAAAGCGCCCGGGCTCGCGGTGATCGGCTCCCCGCCGTCCTCAACGTGCCGGGCTACGAGGGCGGCGAAAGCCTCCGTGGTGTCGACTCCTTTCGTCAGCGTGATCTCAAGAGGTAAGTCCCTCGTCTCACGCCAATTCGCTACCGCACGGGCTATCCACGTCTCCAGATAGCGATCACGGGGTATCCCCAGCGGCACCAGTGTGACCGCGCTCCCGCGCTTCGCCGCCTCATCGAGTTTGGTGTGAATGGACGGTTCCTCGTGGTCCAGAAGTGCGTAATCCGCACCCACGCGTTCCGCTAGCCGTGCGACCGAGGGGATGTCGACTCCGGACGGGGTGGGACGCGCCACCAGGATGATGCTTCTCATTGCGCCTTGACCTTCCGGCTGGCTGGCACTACGAGGGGAGTGCCAGTAAGCGGGTCGCTGATCACAACGCACGACAGGCCAAAAACCTCCTCGACTATCTCGGGGCGCACGACTTCGGCGGGCGCGCCCTGCGCGACGACTCGGCCGTCCTTCATGGCAATGAGGTGGTCCGCGTATCGCGCGGCCTGATTGAGGTCATGCAGAACAGCGACGATCGTGCGGTCTTCAAGGCCGCGGAGCAGGTCGAGCACGTCTATTTGATGTGCGAGATCGAGAAAGGTGGTCGGCTCGTCGAGCAACATGATGCTTGGTCCCTGAGCGAGGGCGAGAGCAATCCACACGCGTTGCTTCTGGCCGCCCGACAGCTCGTCAATACTTCGTTCGGACAGCCCCGTGACACCCGTCGCATCCATCGCACGCTTTACGGCGAGGTTATCGTCGTCGCTCCATTGCCGGAACCATCGCTGATGCGGGTGGCGCCCGCGCGCGACGAGGTCAGCGACGGTGATGCCGTCGGGGGCGATTGGCTGCTGAGGGAGCATTCCTAACCGCTGCGCGAAGGTGCGTGCGGGCAGGTCCTTGATGTTGACGCCGTCGAGGAGAACCGCACCGTACTGTGGTTTCAGCAGACGGGCGAGGCCGCGCAGCAGCGTTGACTTGCCGCATCCGTTGGGCCCGACGACGACCGTCGTCTGCTCCGGCGGGAAGACCACACTGACGTCAGTGACTGTGCGGTCGCTACCGTAGCCAAGGCTGAGGTTCGTGGTTGCTAGCTGGGATGTCATCCTGCGTGTCCGATTCTGGTTGCGCGGGCGAGGAGGTAGACGAGCACAGGCGCCCCGATGATCGCGGTCACCACACCGACCGGCAGTTCAGCCGGGAAGAGAGTGCGGGCAGCAAGGTCAGCGCTGACGACGAGCGCTGCCCCAGCCGCCGCGGCAGGAACAAGCCCGGGGCTGCGCTCTTTGAGCAGTCGGCGCACGATCTGTGGGGCGACAAGCGCGACGAATCCGATGGGCCCGGCAGCTGCCGTGGCCATCGCAGCCAATCCAACGGCGACGATCACCAGCGGGACGCGGTTCCCGCCTCGTTGCCCGGACAGTGTGTGAGCGAGTTCGTCACCCAGTTCGAGCAGCTGCAGCGACCGGGACAGCAGGAGCAAAGCGGGCACGAGCACGCCGCACGCAACCCCGATTATCAGCGCGTGCGTCCAGGCGCGGTTTGCAAGGCTGCCGGTCAGCCACATCGCGGCCGTGTGTGCCTGGTAAATGTTCGCCCGAGTGAGGACCAGGGCAATCATCGACGACAGCATCGCGGTGACCCCGATGCCGACGAGCACGAGCCGGTAGCCCGTGAGCCCATTCTTGTTAGCGATCGCCAGGATCAGACCGATGGTCAGCAGTGCGCCTGTCAGTGCGCCGGCCACGATGCTGAGGCCGGCGCCGCCGATCACGGTAATGACGATCAGTGCACCGAACGCCGCGCCCGCGTTGATACCGATGACGTCCGGGCTGACGAGTGGATTCGAGGCGATCCGCTGCAGAATCGCACCAGACAACGCGAACGCTGCACCGGTGAGCAGTGCAACCGTGACGCGCGGCATCCGATCGCTGAAGAGCACGTTGTTTTCGATCACAGTGCCGCCGCCGGTGAGTACCCGCATCACGTCCGCTGCGGTCAGCGGGAAATGACCGACCGTCAGTGACCAGAGTGCGACCGCCGTCGTGAGCACTGTCAGCGTCGCGGTGACGACCATCGACCGGCGGTGCGCACGGAACACTATTCGGTGGTCGTGGGTGCGTATGAGAATGGTGCCTGTGGGCAGCGCGGTCATAGCTTGGCCACCTTCCTGTTACGGACCAGGTAGAGGAAGAACGGCGCCCCCACGAGTGCGGTCACGATCCCCACCTGCACTTCCTGGGGTGCCACGGCGATCCGGCCGGCGATGTCGGCGATCAACAAGACCGTCGGTGCAAGGACGACGCCCCACGCGAGAATCCAGCGGTAATCCGGACCACTCAGGGCGCGCGCAATATGTGGCACCACGAGACCGATGAACCCGATGGGGCCGGCGATTGCCGTTGCAGCGCCAGCGAGGAGGACAACGCTCAGAGCTCCACAAACTCGCACCAGGATCAGGCGCGAGCCCAGGGTACGGGCCATGTCATCACCGAGCGCGATCGAATTGAGGGTGCGCGCTACCGCGAACGCCAGCAGCGCACCCGCCAGCATGAACGGGGCGACAGCGGATATCGAGGCGAGGTCAGCGCGGGTCAGCGACCCGACCACCCAAAAGCGGTAGTCGTCAAACGTGCCCCGGTTGAGCAGGGTGATGGCGGTCGTCAGTGAGCCGACCAGCGCGGCAAATGCCGCACCGGCCAGCGCCAGCTTCACGGGTGTCGTGCCGCCATAGCCGAGCGATCCCAAGAAGTACACGAACACCGCCGCGACGGCCGCGCCCAGGAACGCGAACCAGATGTAGCCGGTTAGCGCGGTGACCCCAAGCGCGCTCAAGGCGATGACAACGGCGAAGGCGGCGCCCGCGTTGATACCGAGGATTCCTGGGCCCGCAAGCGGGTTGCGCGTGAGACCCTGCATAACTGCCCCGGCGAGACCCAGCGCGATACCGGCGAGCAGGCCCGCTAGCGTACGCGGCAACCGGATGTACCGAACGACCCGGTCGGTGTCAGATCCCTGGAAATCAGTGAAGGCCCGCACAGCCTCCTCCAGGCTGAGTGGGTGATTGCCGATCAGGATCGATGCCACGCAGGTCGCAGCGAGTAATGACGCCGCGACCAGCAGGCCCGCGCTGCGCGTGAACCCTCGCTTCGCGACGCCCGCGGCATGTCGTTGCGTTCGCGCATTGCGCTGCGGCGAGGGCGCCACACCGACCACGGTTACTCCCCGAACAGATCAGGATGGATCAGTTGGGCCACCAATTCTGTCGAGTGGGCGGCCCGAACGCTCGCGGCGCGATCAGCGAACAGAAACGGAAACACCGTCTCGTTCCGCACGGCACTCAAGTTTGCGAAAGCCGGGTTGGTAACGATCTTTTCGACGTCGGGCAACGCGTCATCGCGAGTGTAGGCGGCATCGCAGCACGTACTGGTCAGGATGATGTCGGGATTGCGCTGAATGAGCTCTTCAGCACCGATCGGAATGTTGCGCCGCTCTGTGAGGTCGCCGAACACGTTTTCACCGCCAGCGGCCTCAATGATCTGGGAGACGAAATCGATGCCGCTAGCCGCGCTGAAGGTCCCATCAGCGCGTGGAGTCACCACAGCGACGGTTGGCCGGTCCGCGCCGTCGACGGCCTCACGAACTGCTGAGATCCGCGCTTCGAGGTCGGCGATCACGGTCTCCGCTTGCTCTTCCACCCCCCAGAGCGCACCGAGATCGCGCAGGTCAGCGTAGATGTTGTCGAACCGGACTGTGGCCGGATCGATCGCCTCGTCCGCGAGACCGTCTGCGCTCGGGCAGAGGGGGCTGAGTATCCACGTGTCGATACCAAGGTCGTGGAGGCTGCCGCGCGTCCCGACACTGCTTTGGGACGACTCGGCGGACACGCCATTGAACCCGGAAAGGACGAAATCAGGGCTGAGCGCGAGCAGTTCGTCCCGGCTCGGCAAGCTCTCCACGTAGGGTGCACCCGCCTGTGCGGACTCGTACTCGGGCAGCACTGCTGAGTCGAGAAACGCAGTGCCAATCAATCGGTCTCCGACGCCGAGCGCGTGTGCCACTTCGATTGCTGGCTGGTACGCCGCGTAGATACGCTGTGGCGGTTCGTCGACGGCGATGTCAAGCCCGCAGTTGTCACGGCTGTCGCCCGCGCCGGTGTGCGCGGCGGGCTCAGGCTCGGTGGTCCCGCATGCGCTCAGCGCAATGGCTGCGGTTGTGAGTAGCGCACTGGTACGCAGGTACGCCAAAGCAGAGTTGGTCATAGTGACCGCCTTCCAGGTCCTCGTGGAATCGGGTAACGCTGGCCGTGGCCGGTCTCCTGGCTGACGGGACGTGCGCGACTGTTCTGCCTTCCCGCGGCGATGGGCCGCAGTGACTCCGTGCCATATTCAGCACGGAACGAACAATCACTCCCGATCACAGTGGCGAGGGCCGCACCGGTTTCACACCGATTTCCCGAGCACCATGGCAGCTATGACAGTAGCAGGGGCAGCTCGTATCACTCTTCCTCGTGGTCGTCGCGGTCTGCCCATTCCAGCAGTGGCGCGATGTCAAACACCGCGTCGTCAATACCTTCGTGGAGGTCGCCGAGGGCGGCGAATCGTTCCGGCATAGTCGCGATGGTGAAGTCATTAGGCTCGGCGTCGGGGATTTCGTTCCAGCGCAACGGCGCCGATACCGTTCCGCGCGGGTTGCCTCGCACCGAATAGGCTGCAGCCATCGTGTGGTCGCGAGCGTTCTGGTTGTAGTCGACGAAAAGATCCGTCGGAGCGCGGTCGCGTCGCCACCATGCGGTGGTGACGTCATCCGGGAGCCGGCGCTCCACTTCACGCGCGAAAGCCAAAGCCGCGCGCCGCACCTCAGTGAATCCATGCTCTGGCTTGATGCGAACGTAGATATGAAGTCCGTGGCCGCCCGAGGTTTTCGGCCAGCCGGCCGCACCGAGTTCGTCGAGTATCTCATGGCTTACTTCCGCAGCCCGGCGGACTCGTGAGAACGGACATTCCGGCATCGGGTCTAAGTCGATCCGCCACTCGTCAGGCTTCTCGGTGTCGGCTCGCCTTGAGTTCCACGGGTGAAACTCGACAGTCGACATCTGGACGGCCCAGATGACGCTGCCGAGTTCGGTAACGCACAGTTCATCGGCGGTGCGGTTGTAGCGGGGGAAATGCAAGCGCACCGTCTCGACCCACGGCGGTGCGCCGCGCGGGAGCCGCTTCTGATGCACTTTCTGCCCGTCGACGCCGTCGGGGAAGCGGTGCAACATGCACGGACGCTCCCTCAACGCGCGGACTATGCCGTCCCCGACGGACATGTAGTACTTCGCGAGGTCCAGTTTCGTCTCGCCGCGAAGCGAAAAATACACGCGGTCAGGACTGGACAGCGTGACGACGCGATCGCCGATCTCGAGTTCCACCGGTGCTTCCGAAGCGGCCTTGGCCATACTCGGAGCGTAGCCGGTGGTACGCGTCAGAACCGCGGATTGGTGGGCACCTGGACAGGTTCTGAGGCACGCTGAGTAATTCGTACGTGATTGCCGAACGGGTCCCGCAACGCGCAATCGATGCCGTAGAAACGCTTAACCGGCTCTTGCGTGAACTCGACACCCTTCTTGGTGAGTTCGTCGAAGGTCTTGTGGCAGTCATCCGTCCCGAAAATGACCGTACCCAAGGCGCCCTTCGTGAGTAGTTCGCGAACGAGTTCCGCCGTGGCCTCATCATGGTTCGGAGGGCCCGGTTTGATGAGGAGGATCTCGTGACGCTCGTTGCCAGGCACCGCTACGGTGAGCCAGCGCATGAAGCCCATATCCGCATCGGACTGCACTTCAAGGCCGAGTTTGCCGACGTAGAAGTCCAGCGCCTCATCCTGATCGAGAACGAACAGCTGTGAATGGGTTGTTCCAGTTACTAATTGATCTGCCATGTCCGTGACATTACGGAGCACATCAACGTGGCCGCTTCTCCAAAACTGCTCACTCTGCGGGCGGTGTGAGCTCGGTGCTGGGCCGGCTCCACCCCATGACGAAACATGTCGGTGCGGGCGGCAGGCCGACTGCGTGACGCCGGTATTCCGTGGGGGATTCGCCCATGATTGCGCGAAACGTCCGGCTGAACGTGCCGAGACTGGAAAAGCCGACAGCGAAGCAGATGTCGGTGACGCTGCGGCTGGTTTCACGCAGCAGGAACATCGACCGCTCTATACGCCGCCGCTGGAGATACCGGTGCGGTGTTTCACCGAACGTCTCTTTGAACGTGCGGATGAAATGCGCTTCCGACGCGTGCGCGGTCCGCGCAAGGGCGCACACGTCCAGTTCCTCGGCGAAGGCGCGGTCGATCATGTCGCGCGCCCGGAGCATGCGCCGATTGGATTCCTCAACCGACCGTCCCACCTATACGACGTTACACGTGGGAGGTTCCGGCAGGCCTACCTGCTCTCCGTCTCGTCGAGCATCTCCCAATCGCCATCATCCGTGAGGACCTGCAGCCGATAGCCGAGCGAGTCCTCCGGGAGGTTCTTGCGGAACCACTCGACGGCTTCCGTCGCATCGTGCAGCTTCGTGCTCTCGACGACTTCCTGCTTCGAGTTGATGATCCGATATTCAGCCATACGGTAGCGCTACCCGAGCGTGCTCCACTGAAACCACTACCGCTGGGGGCTAGCCGGAAGTGGATCGCGGCACCTGGGAGAGTTTCACGAGATCGGCGTTCCCGCCGGAGGCAACGAGGACAACTGTCGATCCGGGCGGAAATGTCACTGCACCGGTTTGCAGCGCGGCGAGGCCCACCACTGCTGCTGGTTCCACAATCAGTTTCGTCGCGTCCGCCATGTCCGCCCAGGCCGCAGTGATCGCGTCCTCGCTGACCGTCGCCATTTCGTCGACATAGCGCAGAGCGTTCTCCAGCGTGTGTTCACCAGCCCGTGGGGCAGCCAATCCGTCCGCGATCGTCGGCCGCACCGGATCGAGGTTCCGCACTTCGCCATGGCGCAGCGCAAGCGCAAGCGCATTCGATATCTCGGGTTCGACACCTATCACGCGGGTAGCTGGCGAAAGGGCCGTGACCGCTGCGCCAATGCCACTAATCAGTCCACCGCCGCCTACCGGAACGATCACAGCGTCGACCCCCGGGTGGTCTTCCGCTATCTCTAATCCGACGGTCCCCTGCCCGGCGATCACCTCGGGCAGGTTGAACGGAAGCAGCGCCGGAAATCCGTGACGCGCAGCTAGCTCCTCGCACGTCCCCAAAAGATCATCGGTAAACACAATTTCGCCGCCGTACCGGCGCACATTGATGACTTTGGACTCGACCGCGTTGGACGGCATCGCGATGATGACCTTGACGCCGAGCCGCTGGCCAGCGTAGGCAACCGCCGCAGCATGATTTCCTGCGGAATAACCCACGACACCTTCGGGCAAGGTGCCGTTCTCTTGCCACGTCAGCATGGTGTTGAGCGCGCCGCGAACCTTGAAGCTCGCTGTGTTCTGAAGGTTCTCAGGCTTGATGAGCACGCGCAATCCGAGTGCGTCAGATAGCCGTGCGCACGGAATGAGTGGTGTTCTGACGACATGCTCTGAGATCCGGGTCGCGGCCCTCCGGACGTCGCCGATCGTGACGAGTGCCATGCGCAGAGCGTATCCCGTTTCGGGGATTGCACGTGGTATCTGCTGGTGAGACGATCAATATGCGCGGCTGCGCGCAGCTCTGACCTCGCATGAGGAGGTGGGCACATGTCCTGGAGGATCAAAGCGAACTACTACGAAGCGTGCAATTGCGCGCTGGGGTGTCCATGCAACATGAGCGGCTTCCCCACCCACGGATTCTGCGAAGGCACCGTCGGGTTTTACGTCACGGAAGGGGAGCGCGATGGCGTCGACCTAAAGGACGCGAAGGTCGCCGCCGCAGTTAAATGGCCAGGTGCGATTCACGAAGGCAACGGTGTGATGGCGTTGTTTATCGACGCGACCGAAGAACAACAGCAGGCGCTGCTGCCGATACTCACAGCAGAAGACCCTGGCCTGCCATGGGAGATCCTCGCGGCGACCGTGAGCGAAGTGCACGGGCCGTTCTTCGAATCTATCGAAATCGACGACCGGGACACTGATTCGCGTGTACAAGTGGGCGACAAGCTCGTAATTCAGATGGAAAGCTTCAAAAACCCAGTCACTGGTGAAAAGCACGAACCACATATGGTGCTCAAAGATGGGTTCATTTTCAAGGACGGGCAGATTGGAACTACATCGACCCTGATACTCGACGCGGACGGTGTGACGTTCGATCACGCGGGCAACAACGCCTACTATTCGCACGTCGAATGGTCGAGCGAGAACCGCATGGCGCCAGCTGCGCAACCTTAACTCATGGTTGAGGTAACTCGCCGCGATACGCCGCGTACCGCATATTCGGTGCTGGAACGCCGGGCAACCATCGCCATAGCAGCGGCCCTGCTTCTCTTGGCCGCGATCGCATGGTGGCGCATTATCGCGCTCGCTCCAGGCATGGATGGTATGACGATGGGACTGGCCGCGGTTGGCGCCGCCATGCCCTTCGATATGGGTGTTTTCGTCTTCCTCGGCATGTGGACCACGATGATGGTTGCGATGATGTTTCCCACGGTCGCGCCGATAGTTCTGCTGCACCGGATGGTGATGCGCCGGGCAGGGCATGGGGTCAGCGCCACTGTGGTGTTCGGGGCGGGTTATCTGACGATTTGGGCAGTGACCGGGCTTGTGCCGCTGGTTATGCTCGTGGCCTTCCGTGACGTCGCGCACGGAACAGCGTGGATTGCTACAGCAGCTGGGATAGTGCTTGTGATCGCGGGCCTCTACCAATTCACGCCGTGGAAGCAGACATGCCTGCACGCGTGCAGGACACCGCTCACGTTCCTGGCTACCCATAATTTCGGCGCCAGTCTCAGCGGCGCGTTCCGGGCGGGCGCTTCCCATGGGCTGTACTGCCTTGGCTGCTGCTGGGCGCTCATGGCTGTGCTCTTCGTCGTTGGCCTCATGAATCTGGTATGGATGGCCGGGATCGCGCTGATCTTCCTGGTGGAGAAGCATCTCTCACGTGACGCGTGGTTCACCCGCGTGGTGGGCACTGCTGTGGCGCTCTTCGGGGTGGTGGTGCTTGCGCAGCCACACCTGCTTGAAGTCTTCACACCCGAGATGCCGGCGATGACGATGTAGCGGCGCGCGTCAGCGCAACGCGTACGGGATGTTGTGGGGTGTCACAACATGGACTGGGGATGGCGCGGACACGATCGGGCCGGGAAGAGCGCGCTGCGCCTGCAGAATGGTCCGGCACGCGCGGCGAAGATCTTCGCGCAGGTCGTGATGCAGCACCGCTGAGATGCTGCCGCGGTGCAGGAGTGCGCGCGTTTCGTCGTTGACGTCGTGCGTGATGTAGGCGCGGTAGCGGATTCCGGTGTCTGCGAACGCTCGGATGATCGCGGTGTGCCCCATCGAGTACATCGCGTACACACCGCGTATATCCGGTTCTCGTTCTAGGAGTCCGCGTACATCCCGGTAGAGCCGCTCGGGAGAGCCGCCGGGATCGAGAACGTCGAACTGACGGCGTTGCGGCTCGCTAGCGCGGAGAATCGAGCGAAAACCCATCTCCCGCTCGTCATCACCGCGGAACAAGCCACTGCCGCGTACCGCGAGCACATCGCCCGGCCGTTCGCCGAACCACTGTGTCATTAGATAGGCAGCGGTCGCTCCCGCCGCTCGGTTGTCAAGCCCCACGTAGTCGACTCGCCTGCTGGCCGGGACGTCGGTGACGAGGGTGACGACCGGCGCGCCCACGGCGTCGATCGCCTCCGCGACTGCGGGCGAGTCGGGTGCTTTCAGGATGATGCCGTGAGTTTTCCGCTGGCGGATCTTCGCGAGCATTGAACTCACCGCCGGTGGCGATGCATCCTCAGTGAAATGGAATCGCGCCCGGATGATTGCGGGCTGCAGGGAGGATAACTCGGCTTCGAGTGCGGTTCGAACCATCGCCGCGAACTGCGGTGGCGAATCGACAACGACATCGATCAAGAATGTCCGGCCGCCGATGCGCAGTTGGGCGCGCTGACGCTCGAGGTCAGCTATCGCGATCCGCACCTGTTCAACAGTGCTTTCGCGGACGTTGCCGCGCTCGTTGAGGACACGGTCGACTGTCGATTCACTGAGTCCAGATTGCTCGGCTATCTCGCGAATGCGGAACGGATGCGGCATGCGATTCCTGACAGGTTTTTGACGGTTTTCAGCCGTTGTGTGAGGGATGCAGTCCTTCAAGAATAGATCTCAACGCGCTGTTGCTGTGGAAGGAGTAACACCGATGAGCCTCGCTCTGCCCGCCCCTGCTGTCACTGTCCGGGCCGGATGGCTCACGACAGGCGATTGTTCGCTCGTCGCGTTCCGCGCGCTCGTCGAACAAACCACCGATGCCGCTGAGTACCCGTTCGCGGACCGCATCGAGCGCAACGTCCCCATCTACAACACGGCAATGCGCGCGGCGATTGTCGCTGGGCGCACCGAAGCCGTACAGGCGGAGCTTGCGCACGCACTGCTCGAAGGTCCAGGGGTTGTCGTTTTCGAGCGGGCCTGGGAGGACACCACGGTGATCGACCGCGCGACTGACGCGTTCAACCAGTTGCTTGACGAGCAACGCGCAGCCGGTGTCAAGCAGGGCGATCATTTCGCCGCACCGGGCGCGAACGACCGGCTATGGGGCGCACTCGAAAAACTTGCGGTGCGCTATCCGAACGTGTTCGCCGACTACTTCGCCAACGACATCATCCCCCTTGTTGCCACAGCGTGGCTGGGACCGAACTACCAGGTTGTCGCTGACCTCAACGTTGTGAATCCCGGGGGCAAGGCACAGTCACCGCACCGTGACTACCACCTCGGCTTCATGGAACAGGACCTCGCGGGCCGGTTCCCGGCGCATGTCCATCAGTTGTCGCCGCTCATGACGTTGCAGGGCGCCGTCGCGCACTGCGACATGCCCGTAGAGACGGGGCCAACGATGTACTTGCCATACTCGCAGCGTTATGTCCCCGGATACCTGGCAACGGCGCTCCCCGAGTTTCGTGAGTACTTCGACAACAACTACGTTCAACTGCCGCTGTCGAAGGCAGATGCTGTCTTCTTCAACCCGGCGCTTTTCCACGGTGCTGGCTCAAATCACTCGGCGGACGTTGCCCGCATGGCGAACCTGTTGCAGATCTCCTCAGCCTTCGGGCGCGCGCTCGGTTCCGTCGACCGGACTCGCATCAGCGCGGCGATCTACCCAACGTTGCTGAAATACCGTCAAGCGGGTGTTCCAGATGCTCTGCTGCGCAACGTCATCTTCGCATCGGCTGAGGCGTACCCGTTTCCGACGAATCTCGACCGTGACCAGCCCGTCGGGTCGCTGAACCCTGAAACACAAGCTGAGCTGGTGTGGCGCGCGCTCAGCGAGGGATGGCCGCGGGCTGTTTTCCAAGACGCTCTGCACGCGCAAGCCGCGCGCAAGCTGACCCACTGAGAGGGACAGGAGTTTCATGAGTATCGGGATTGGTGTGATCGGTCTCGGCAACATGGGCACCGACCACACCCGGACATTGCACCGGTTCGTGTCAGGCGCGACCGTCACACGCGTCGCTGACATCAATTCGGAACGCGCGGCGGAGATCACGGCGCAAGTACCCTCCGCTACCGCTGCATCGGACGGATTGGAACTTATCGCCGCCCCGGACGTCGACGCGGTAGTGATCGCTTCGCATGACTCCACGCACGCACCCCTGACCATCGCTTGTCTCGAGGCGGGGAAGCCGGTTCTGTGCGAGAAGCCGCTCGCGCCTACCGTGAAGGATGCCGCTGACGTTGTTGCCCACGAACGCGGACGCGGTCTGATCTCCCTGGGGTTCATGCGTCGCTTCGATCCCGGATACGCCGAACTGAAGGCGGCGATCGAGAAACCACTGGTAGTCCACACTCGCAGCCGGGGCGTTCAATCTTGCCCGGAAGTGGACTCCGCGATGTCGATCACGGGCTCCGCAATCCATGACTTCGACACCATCGCGTGGCTGCTGGACTCCCCGGTTGCTGAAGTCAGTTGGCACGCCGGAAGGCAATCACCTCGTGTCACGGGTCTTCAGGACCCGCAGGTGATGCTCGTGCGGACCGAAGACGGGGTGCTCAGCACAGTCGAGACTTATCTCAACGCGCGCTACGGCTACGACATTCGCTGCGAGGTGGTGTGTGAAACACGTGCAGTGCGTCTCGCTGAACCGGCGCGGACGGTCGTTGACGCTGATCTGCGGAGTGCCATGCAGTACGCGGCGGACTGGCGGCCCCGCTTCGCGGACGCGTACCGGTTGCAGCTGCAGGTTTGGGTAGATTCGGTGAGTGGCGGGCTCCCTTCGCCGCTGGCGGGCGCGCATGACGGTCTCGTCGCGAGCGCTGTCGCCGATGCGGCTATCAGGTCGATGCAGTCTGGAGGCGAGTTCGTGCCTGTGGAAACACCCGCCAAAGCGCTAGGGAGCATGTGATGGCTGTACGAGTTGGGATCATTGGCCTGGGCGTGATGGGCGCCGATCATGCACGCACCCTGCACAGGTCGGTTGCCAGTGCCGTCGTCACGCGAGTCACCGATATCGACACCGAGCGCTCCGCTCAGCTCAGCGCTGAGATCACCTCGGCAGCTGTCTCCACGGATGGCATCGCTCTTATCAACGATGACGAAGTCGATGCCGTCCTTATCGCTTCACATGACTCGACACACGCTGCGCTTACGATGGCGTGTGTCAAGGCGGGCAAGCCGGTGCTCTGCGAAAAGCCCTTGGCGCCAACGACAAAGGAGGCCGCGGCGGTCGTTGCGGCAGAGAACGGTGCAGGGCTGATCTCCTTGGGGTTCAACCGGCGATTTGATCCCGCCTTCGCTGAGCTCCGTTCCACGATTCGGTCGGGCGATCTGGGTAACCCTCTGCTCGTGCATTTCAGCCACCGCAATGTGGCGTCGTACCCGGGCGCCGATTCGGCTTTTTCGATCACCGGCTCGGCAGTGCATGAATTCGATACGGTGCCATGGCTTCTCGGCTCTCCGATTGTCGAAGTGAGCTGGCATGCGCCCAAGCGGTCGAGCCGAGTGTCTGAGAAACTGCAGGATCCGCAAATCATGTTGCTCCGTACCGCTGATGGTGTGCTGACGACCGCAGAAACGTTCATCAACGCCGCATATGGCTACGACGTCCGCTGTGAAGTCGTGTGCGAGACGGGTGCCGTACAGGTGACGAAACCGGACCGCACAGTTATTGACGCTGCTGGCCGTCGCGGCACTGGCTATCCGGCGGATTGGCGCCCCCGCTTCGCGGATTCCTACCGCCGTGAGCTGCAAGCCTGGGTCGGCGCAATTATCAGCGGAACCGCCACACCGCTCGCGTCTGCCCGCGACGGCCTCGCAGCCAGCGCTGTTGCTGACGCTGTCATCACGTCCATGAACGGTGGCGGGAAAACCGTCGCCGTTACAGTTCCGGAGATCTAATGTTTCCTGCGACCCTCCCCACACCACGCACCCCGGACCCGCGCCAAGCTCCGGCACTAAATTGGGGAATTCTCGGCACCGGCTGGATCGCGCAACGATTCGTCGACTCACTGCACAAACACAGCAGTCAGCGGGTGGTTGCCGTCGGTTCCCGCACCGCAGAGAGCGCCGCGACGTTCGCCGAGCGGTTCGGGATCGAAAGGGCCCACGGTTCATACGACGAGCTTGTTGGTGACACCGATGTTGACGTCGTATATGTCGCGACACCCCACAATCACCATCACGCCTGCGCGATGCTCGCCCTCAAGGCCCGCAAGCACACACTGATTGAGAAACCGATCGCGCTCAACGCTGGGCAGGCCAGGGAGATCGCGGAAATCGCGGCAGCGCAGGGTGTTTTCTGCATGGAGGCGCTGTGGACGTTTTTTCTGCCGAAGTTCGATGTGATCCGGCAGATACTCGCTGATGGCGTGCTGGGTGAAATCCGCTCCGTGGACGCCGATTATGGCGAGTACTTCGCCCCCGGGCACCGCATCTTCCGGCAGGATTTAGCTGGCGGGCCGCTGCTTGATCTCGGCACGTATCCGATCGCGCTCACAACCTCAGTTCTTGGTGCGCCGACCGCGGTCAAGGCATTCGGGACACCTGCGCCGACCGGGGTCAATGGCCAGATCGCTGCGGTGATTGAAGGGCAGAATGACACGCTCGCTACGGTGCACACCACGCTTTTCGCGTTCACTCCGAGTACCGCGGTAATCGCCGGTACCGAAGGTGTGCTCACGATCGACGGTCCGTTCATGATCCCAGGCGACTTTCATGTCACAGCGCCGGATGGCCGCCGCCTCGACTACACCGAACCGGCAATCGGCCACGAGGGCTTACACTTTCAGGCCGCCGCCGTAGCACGGGCCATCGCTGATGGCCGAACGGAAAGCGCCCTTCGGCCGCTCGCGGATTCAATCGCCACCATGTCGGTAATGGACACGATTCGCCGTGAACTCGGCATCGTTTTTGTTGAGGAGCAGACCTCGTGAGTTTCCCCGCAGTTCCGCAGATCACCTTGCGCAACGGAACGATTGAGCCGGTGGCGATTCCGCAGATCGGGCTAGGCACGGCCCGGATCGGTGTTGACGAAACCCAGAAGCTTGTGCGCACGGCGTTCGAGCTCGGATACCGCTTCATTGACACCGCAGCGAGTTACGAAAACGAAGTTGGTGTCGGACGCGGTTTCCGCGACTCTGGACTCGCTCGGGCGGACGTCTTTATCTCCACCAAATTGCGGGGAAGCGAACAGGGACTCGATGCCGCTAAGAAGGCTCTCGATGCGAGTCTGGAGCGGCTCGGCCTCGAATACGTCGATCTGTACCTGATCCACTGGCCGCTGCCGAGGGTGGGGAAGTACATCGAGTCATGGAATGCGATGGAAGAGCTTCTTGCAGCGGGTAAGGCGCGCGCTATCGGGGTGTCGAACTTCATGGCGGAACACCTCGACCGATTGGCGCAACACTCGTCGACCACCCCGGCCGTTAACCAGATTGAACTGCACCCGCGTGAGCAACAGCAGTTCCAGCGCGCCGACAACGCGCGGCGCGGCATCGTGACACAGGCGTGGTCACCGCTGGGTAATGCGGGTGACCTGTTACACGAGCCCGCGCTGTTGACCGTCGCGCAGAAGCATGGACGTTCACCTGCGCAGATAGTGTTGCGATGGCACATCCAGCAAGGCATAGTGACTTTCCCCAAAGCATCGTCACAGGAGCGGCTGGCGCAGAACCTCGATGTGTTCGATTTCGAACTGGACGAGGGCGATCTCACCGCGATTGCTGGGCTTGAGACAGGCTGGCGTGTGAATGGTCAGGACCCGCGGGTGTACGAAGAGTTCTGAGCCGGAACCCGGTATTCGTCTGGGTGCGTACTACTGACGTGTGCTGGAATCGATCTTGGGTGCGCGGTTGCGCGCGAACCGATAATCGGCGGGATTCAGTTTCCGCGTCGCCGCGTAGTAAGCGAAGGTGAAACCCGGCCAGTTATTGGTGTTCTTACCGGCTGCGTTTTTGTACCAGCTCGTACACTCACGGTCCCAGATCGTCGACGCCATGCGCTCTTGCACTGTCTTGTTGAACGCGTTCTGGATCTCAGGTCGCACGTCGAGCCACGTGAGCTGCTCGTCGCGGAGGTGGCGGACGGCGTCGAGGATGTACTGAATCTGTGCTTCAAGCATCAGAATGATGGAATTGTGCCCGAGGTTGGTGTTTGGCCCGTAAAGCAGGAACATGTTCGGGAAGCCAGCGACGGTGATCCCGAGGTAGGCTTCAGCGCCGTCGCGCCACACGGTATTGAGTTCTGCGCCGTTCCGCCCAGTTATCCGCATCGGGGCGAGGAAGTCGTTGGCTTTGAATCCGGTGCCAAGGATGATTGCGTCAGCATCGTGCGCGACACCCTCCGCGGTGATCACCGCGGACGATGTGATTTCGCTGATAGGGGCGGTTTCCACGTGGACATTCGGGCGGCGCAATACGGCATACCAATCGTTGGATAGCAGCACGCGTTTACACCCGATCGGGTCGCTAGGTATCAGTTTTTCGCGCAGCGCTTCATCGGGGATCTCACGACGAAGGTTCCGCAAGAATTTGCGTTCGTACACCGCTGAGACTTGCGGAAACTTGGTGAACATCAGGGCTCGCGGCTCGAGTTCACCGTAGGTAGCCCATCGGCTTGCGCGCAGCGCGCCGGGGACTCGCCGGAACGCCGTCTGCAGTATCGGCGGATACGCGAAGTCCGTTTTGGGTATGACGTGCGGAGCGCTGCGCTGAAATACAGTCAGCCGTTCGGTCTGCGCAGCGATAGCCGGCACGAACTGGATCGCCGAGGCCCCCGTGCCGATAACAGCGACCCGTTTACCCGTCAGGTCATACTCGTGATTCCATGTGGCCGAATGGAACAGTTCGCCCCCGAACGACGCAAGGCCCGGGATACGCGGATACGCCGGGCGGCTCAACTGCCCGCACGCCGAGATCAGAACGTTCGCCGTGTGCGTGCTCCCGTCCTTAAGGGTGAGCGCCCAGGTCCCCGCGTCTTCGCTGAACTTTGCGGCAGCTACCTCGGTGCCGAATCGGATGTGCCGTTTGACGTCGTACTTGTCCGTGCAGTGGCGGAGGTAGCCGAGTATTTCGCTTTGCCCTGCGTACCGGCGACCCCAGTCTGGTTTGAGTTCGAACGAGAATGAGTAAAGGTGCGAAGGAACGTCGCATGCCGCGCCGGGGTAGGTGTTTTCACGCCAGGTTCCGCCAAGGTCATCGGCTTTCTCAAAGAGGGTTATGTCTGAGAAACCGGCTTCTTTGAGCTTGATGGCCATGCCGATCCCGCCGAAGCCAGCACCGACGATCGCGACGGACGGAGCCTTCTGCTGTGTGCGCGCCATTGCGGAATCCTCACTGCCCTGCCGGGGACGCCGGGCCTCTCTCAAGAATGCCATTAAGCACGCGAAAACCCCGCAGCGAGGTGGTGCTCGCTACGGGGTTTAGCGTTGTGTCAAGACGAGAACTCAATACCCGCGCCGGATCCATTCCTCGAGATAAGGCGCTTCGCTGCCGATCGTGGTGCCGTCACCGTGACCGGTATACACACGGGTGTCCTCAGGAAGGGTGAACAGCCGGTCACGGATCGATCCGATAATTGTGGGGAAGTCGGAGAATGACCGGCCGGTCGCGCCTGGGCCGCCGGAGAACAGCGTGTCACCCGAGAATAGGGCTTTGGCTTCCGGCACGTACAGGCACACGGATCCCGGCGAGTGTCCGGGCGTGTGTATGACCTCGATTTCGGTACCGGCGATGGCGATGCGCTGATCGTCGCTGAGGTTCCAGTGCTTCTCTTCGGGATGAGTCATTTCCCACAGCTGCTCGTCTCCGGGGTGCAGCAGCACGGGGGCGTGCAGCTCGGCGGCGAGTTGGGGTGCAACCGTGACGTGGTCGTTGTGGCCGTGGGTACAGATGACCGCGGTGACATGCCGGTTGCCCACACCAGCGATGATCGGTTTCGCGTTGTGTGCCGCGTCGACGATGATGACGTCATCGTCGTCACCGATCAGCCAGATGTTGTTGTCGACGTCCCAGGAGCCGCCGTCGAGTTCGAATACCCCGGCGGTGAGGACGTGGTCGATGCGCAGCTTCCCGCTCACAGGACCACCACCGATCGGAGCACGTTGCCGCCGTGCATCGTGTCGAATGCCTTTTCGACGTCATCGATGGTGATTCGTTCAGTGACGAACTTCTCGAGTGGCAAGCGGCCCTGCAAGTACAGGTCGACGAGCGTGGGGAAATCGCGCTCGGGCAGGCAGTCGCCGTACCACGAGGATTTCAGCGCGCCACCATGAGAGAAGAAATCAAGCAGGGGCATCTCGAGTTTCATGTCTGGTGTGGGAACGCCGACGAGCACCACGGTCCCGGCAAGGTCACGAGCGTAGAAGGCCTGCTTCCAGGTTTCCGGCCGTCCGACGGCGTCGATCACGACGTCCGCACCGAAACCGTCCGTGAGCTCCTGTACCGCTTCCACGGAATCCGCTTGAGCTGCGTTGACGGTGTGGGTAGCGCCGAGCTGTTTCGCCCACTCGAGCTTCTTGTCGTCCCGGTCGATCGCAATGATCTTCCGCGCGCCAACGAGCGAGGCCCCCATGATCGCTGCGTCACCCACACCGCCGCAGCCGATGACGGCGACGGTGTCGTCACGCCCGACGTTGCCGGTGTTGACGGCGGCGCCGAGCCCGGCCATCACGCCGCAGCCGAGCAAACCTACGACGGCCGGATCGGCGGTCGAGTCAACCTTGGTGCACTGGCCGGCATGGACGAGTGTCTTCTCCGCGAACGCGCCGATTCCGAGCGCCGGCGAGAGTTCGGTACCGTCGGTGAGCGTCATCTTCTGCGACGCGTTGAACGTGCTGAAACAGAGGTGCGGACGACCGCGTTTACAGGCGCGGCACTGCCCGCACACTGCTCGCCAGTTCAGCACTACGAAATCGCCGACCTCAACCGAATCGACGCCGGGCCCGACACTCTCGACGATGCCCGCAGCTTCGTGACCAAGCAGGAACGGGAATTCGTCGTTGATGCCGCCTTCCCGATAGGTGAGGTCGGTGTGGCAGACCCCGCACGCAGCGATGTCGACAACGACTTCGCCCGGGCCGGGATCGGGGATGACAATGTCGGTCAACTCAACGGGAGCGCCCTTTTTCCGGGCGATAACCCCTCGAACCTGCTGCGGCATGAACAGTCACTCCTTAAAACGCCATGTGCGGGGCTGTACTTAAATGCACGATTGCGCATCTGACTACTGAAGCTACCGGTCTGTCGCAGCGCAGACGTCTATCCGTACGATCAGTTCTCATTAGACTTTGGGATAGACGACCAACGCGTCAGCAGGCAGGAACCAGATGTCGACTCAGCCACCCTTCAGTGCGGACCAACTGCGGGCATTGCGGCAGGTCATAGCAGGTCCACTTTTCGAGATCGCGCACCGGCTGTCGCAGTTCTTGCAGCCCCGGTGGCCGCACAGTGCGCTCGTGATTTTCACGCGGGAATGCACTGGGCGCCCGCGCAAAGTGGCGGGTGACACTGGAATCGTCGAAGCCGTGACAATCAGCGAACTCGAAGCGATCAAGAACGACGCGCGGCCCGCTGGCGGCTATTCTGGCACCAAGCAACTCGGGGGGCAGGCGCGCTGGATCTGGGTTGCTCGTGACACAACAGATACCCTGCTGGTGCTGGTGCCACGGACGCCGGGCACACCCGCGCCCTACGACGAGGAACTCGCGTCCATTTTCGGGCTGGTCGCGACGTCCATCCGGCAGCAGGTGGAGCAAGCGAGCCCAGATTATCTGGCGGAATCGCGAGCCGCCTCAGCCGAGCGTGCACGCACGATCGCCGAACTGACCGCGGCACACGAAGCCAGCCTGGCCGCGATCCTCTCGGCGCTGCGCTCGCGCGCACTCGACGACGCCCGCGCGCGCGTCACCGCGCGCGAATCCGCCACGGCAGCGTTGCTCGCGCTGCGCTCGACACAAACCCATGACCGCGATCTCTCTGAAGAAGCGCCGCCCCACGCTTTCAAGCTGCTGCGTCGCGAGATCGACAGTTTGCTGCGTGACCGCAATGTCGACCTCGAGTACATATCGCCACCAGCCAGTGGACGGCCTATTCCGGGCGAGATCGCGTACGCCGCGAGAGCGATGACCGCCACGGGGACACTTGCGTTCGCCGCCCAATCGGGCTCCTCCCGCATACGGATCGGCTGGTACTGCGACGGTGTCAGTCTCACGGTAGACATCCGAGATCAAGGTCCGGGAACACTCGACAGCGATACGTTGCGCCGCCAGCTGGATCCGCGCGCGCGGACCCTCAGTGCCGACGTGTCGATCGAGGTGTTGCCGAACTGGGGAAGCAGCCTCACAATCGCGTTTCCGCTAGACCCACCCGCCGCCCGGTCCCACGAACCGCTGCTCGCCGAGCTGAACGCCCGCGAACGTGAAGTACTGGCCCAGCTTTCCAGCGGAAAGCGGAACAAGGCGATCGCGGATGAACTCCAAATCAGTGAAAGCACCGTGAAGTTCCATGTGGGACGGATCTTGAAGAAGCTGGGTGTGTCGACCCGTGGCGAAGCGATAGCGATTGGGCTGCAGTCGGATTAGCGAGGGTCCTGGACTAAGTACGCCCGCCCGTTGGGAATTTGCCCGCGTCATGCCCTATTTGTCAGGGTGGTGGTGAGACACCGTTTTGATGGGTGGGGCGGGGATTGGATTCCCGTGATGAGTGATGTTGAGATTGGCCGGTCTCTGACTGGGAAGCGCAGTTTTTCGCTGGCGTTCCGGTTGGATTTTGTGCGCCGCTGGCAGGATTGCACCGAGCGTGGCGCGAAGACCCGGCTGCTGCGTGAGTTCCGGCTGGATGAGTCGACTGTGCGGCCCTGGCTGCGGGCATATGATCGGGGGGAATACACCACCGTGAATCGCCCCGGCTTTAGTGGAGGGCGGGTTCTCCCAGCGCCGGCTGGTACTGGGAGGTGT
>NZ_JAPEIQ010000020.1 GCF_026041215.1 Hoyosella sp. YIM 151337 | reverse complement strand
GGTGGTCTGGCCGTCTTGGGGCCAGCTGACCGTGGCGGTGGTCTGGTTAACCGGCAGCAGCGGGGTGGCTACCGCGAGCAGAAACCCGGCAAGANCGGCAAGACCAGTCAGCAGCGCAACAATTCGCGCAGTCCTCACACCGCTGTCAGTCACCGAATCACCCGTTTCCCCAGACACCATTCCGACAGGCACAAGTCACGATGGTATTCGCACCCCGTCCGATTTCCTGACTGAGGGACCGGATTCTCAGCCTTAGAGTGATTACAAACTCACTCATGTAACGCTTGTGCTGACTTTATGGCGTTATTCATCGGACTGTTATTCACCTGATCGGCCCGGGGTTCCACCTGCCTGATCTCGTGACCGTGTCGAGATCGAGTTCCGCGGCGACAGCGTTCTCGTCGAACGGTTCGAAAACCAGCAGTGAACCCCAGTCGCGGTCCCAGTCGTCGCTCAGGTACGCGGGTACTGCGATGGGCGAGCCGACGAGAGCGGTGACTCCCACTGGACCGCCGCCGAAGCTGCCCTGCGCGATGTCCGTGCCGGCTTTGAGTTCGAAATCCCCCGTGATTCGGTACTCAGGCATCTCGAGTACGCCGTACCGGTGGTCAAACGGGCGCTGGCACGGGAACGCCAGTCCCACCGACCAGTCGATAAGCACCGGGGTGTCCTGGCCGACAACCTCGTTCAGCGTGCTCATCATCGGTACACGCGGTGGTGTCACAGCAACCCAACTCTGCTCGTCGAAGTCGTCGTCGCGCACCACGATGCGCACCACATTGGCTTCGGCGGGGATGTCGGCGAGGGGTACACGCAGGTTCCGCCATGCGGGGATCGGCCCGATATCGAGCGGGCGGACGCTTCCGAGGATCTCATCAGTGCCGGGGGCAGTCTGTACTCCGTACTCCACCATGACGTCCGCGCCGCGGATAGGTCGGCCGAACGGGTCAGTTGAGGCGACCCGGCCCGCCGCCGTAATGACGAGCAGAGGTGCGGCGTCACTTCTCTCCGGCAGTTCGTACCACCCAGACGTCAGTGCGGCACGACCCCCGCCAGGGCGGTGACTGCCGAGCAGTGGCACTTGCTGCGGGTCAAGACCATATGGCAGCGGGACAGTGCTTTCGTTGATGCCCGGTTCGGCAAGCGTGCCTTCGGTGCCCGTCCCCGTGGGATCGATCGTGGTCTGCTCTTCACCAGCATCACTCTCGCCGAGCGCAACGGGAGTCGAAGCAGCCGCATCGTCCTCAAGCGATTCAGGTGTGAGGTCGCGTGCGACACCGTTAGGGGTGAAGCCGTTGTTTTCGCCAGCACCGATCGCGGCAGCGGGAGCGAGGCCGTCCGCTGGCGTGAGGAAAGCCGCATTCGGGTCGGTTTCGACGAGGACGTCGCGGGCGAGGCCACAAGGTTCACCCCGGACCGCATCAAAATTTGATCGAGCAACTGAGTACGCGGGGTACTGGCTGAGCGCGCCGAGCGTCATGGATGCGAGCTGCCACAGCACAAGGGCGAACGCCACAACCATTACTGGTGTGGTGGTGATCATCCGCACGAGCAGCGGCGGCTCAGTTGTCCGGTCTTTTCGCAATTCGAGGTAGTGGAACAGCGCTGCTGCAATCAGGAGCAGCAGGGTGAGTGCGAGCAGCCAGTTGGCGACACCGCGGCCCAGGAAAAGGGGTGGCCGGTCATCGAACGGCACCCCATAGTTCGAAACGTGCCAGAAGCGGTTCGTGCCGGTCAGAGCGAACGCTACCAAAGCCATCAACACTGATAAGGCCAGCAACCGGTTCCTCGCGGACCGTAAAACAGCCGGGGCCATCGCAAGTGCCGCGAGGGCCGCGACAGCTGCGCCGACGCCCGCGAACGCCCCGAAATGATGCGTCCACTTCGTCGGGGTGAGCGTGAGAAAGAGCAGCGAACCCACGGTCACGCCGAGAAGCCGTGCCGCGGGCCCTGTCGGCACACCGGGAAGGCCGCCCTTGCGGATCAATGTGACAGCGGAGATCACGATGCAGAAGAACAAGATCAGCACTGCGAAGCGGCGCGACAGTGAACCGTCCGACGCCGGACCGAACAGTTCCTCGTAGCGAACCATCTCCTCGTACCAGGTGAGCGACGGACCCACCGCGGTGCGGAGGCGGCTGGCTTCTTGGACGGCGGCGAGGG
>NZ_JAPEIQ010000002.1 GCF_026041215.1 Hoyosella sp. YIM 151337 | reverse complement strand
TGTGTGTGGATGTTACTGCTGGAGCGCCGCGGCTTCGGCGGTGTGCTTGAGCCCCGCTACATTGTCGGCGCAGGACCACTAGACCAGTGAGCTATTACGCACTCTTTCAAGGGTGGCTGCTTCTAAGCCAACCTCCTGGCTGTCTGAGCGGTCCCACATCCTTTCCCACTTAGCACACGCTTAGGGGCCTTAGCCGGCGATCTGGGCTGTTTCCCTCTCGACCAGCGAACCTTATCGCCCGCAGTCTCACTGCCGCGCTCTCACTTACCGGCATTCGGAGTTTGGCTGACGTCAGTAACCNCTACCTCCGGCAAGAAACACGCGACGCTGCACCTAAATGCATTTCGGGGAGAACCAGCTATCACGGAGTTTGATTGGCCTTTCACCCCTACCCACAACTCATCCCCTCAGTTTTCAACCTAAGTGGGTTCGGGCCTCCACGACGTCTTACCGACGCTTCACCCTGGCCATGGGTAGATCACTCCGCTTCGGGCCTAGAACATGCCACTACACGCGCCCTATTCAGACTCGCTTTCGCTACGGCTACCCCCCACGGGTTA
>NZ_JAPEIQ010000019.1 GCF_026041215.1 Hoyosella sp. YIM 151337 | reverse complement strand
CGAGCCGGTAGGTGCCGGGCTCATCCCCGCATCCGCGGGGAGCACGTGCAGATCATTTCCACGAGCCGGTAGGTGCCGGGCTCATCCCCGCATCCGCGGGGAGCACCGGTAGTTGACGATCCCGCAGTAGCCCCGCGCGGGCTCATCCCCGCATCCGCGGGGAGCACTTTCTATGTTTGGTGTCCCCGAGGAATCAGCAGGGCTCATCCCCGCATCCGCGGGGAGCACTCATTCTCCCACCGCTCCCGGATCACAGCCCGGGGCTCATCCCCGCATCCGCGGGGAGCAGTTTTCCCAGTGATAGTGATCATTTCAGTGATCGGGCTCATCCCCGCATCCGCGGGGAGCACGGTACGCCGAGCCGCGTGCCGTGGAGAAGACCAGGCTCATCCCCGCATCCGCGGGGAGCACGTCCAGAGTGGACACTATTCGTGTCCACGTGAGGGCTCATCCCCGCATCCGCGGGGAGCACCGACTGATACCGGACATTCAGCGTGTCACCCGGGGCTCATCCCCGCATCCGCGGGGAGCACGCAGCAGAGGGTCACGACCGTCATCCGGCGAGGGGCTCATCCCCGCATCCGCGGGGAGCACCGGTTTCCCCCCCGACCCGATCGGGCTTGAGGGGGCTCATCCCCGCATCCGCGGGGAGCACTTGTGGAGAACCTGCCGAAACAGGGCGATAACGGGCTCATCCCCGCATCCGCGGGGAGCACGCGTTTTAAACGTTTTTACCGCTTCGGCTGTTGTGGCTCATCCCCGCATCCGCGGGGAGCACCGGGTTGACCGCGCGGTGCTTAAACGACCGGTGGGCTCATCCCCGCATCCGCGGGGAGCACCCCGATTCAGGCAGCGAAGCGTCGAGCGCGCCGGGCTCATCCCCGCATCCGCGGGGAGCACATCCCCAGCCCCCGGCTGCCGCTGATGATCCGGGGCTCATCCCCGCATCCGCGGGGAGCACCTGACGAGCACGATGCAGTCGCGGTCCACGTGGGGCTCATCCCCGCATCCGCGGGGAGCACAGTTCGGTGCGTGTGGCGCCGGGGGGTGGGGTGGGCTCATCCCCGCATCCGCGGGGAGCACTGGTGGACCCCCACCGACCCTGCCAGCAGCGAGGGCTCATCCCCGCATCCGCGGGGAGCACTGGAGCAGGTGCGGCATCAGGTGGTGGACGTGGGGCTCATCCCCGCATCCGCGGGGAGCACGCGGGGTGAGCGGAAGTGGTTCCCGTCGTGGGTGGGCTCATCCCCGCATCCGCGGGGAGCACCGTCTTCTCCTGGTGGTGTGGGGGTGGCGGAAGGGCTCATCCCCGCATCCGCGGGGAGCACCCCCACCGACACTGGGGCGTGCCACGCGAAAGGGGGCTCATCCCCGCATCCGCGGGGAGCACCCCGCGCTGATGTATGCCGCTAACCGTGCGGTGGGCTCATCCCCGCATCCGCGGGGAGCACCAGGTGACTGTGGAGGCTGATGAACCACCGGAGGGCTCATCCCCGCATCCGCGGGGAGCACTGGGATATGCGTGACCCGAAGCATCAGGCTCAGGGCTCATCCCCGCATCCGCGGGGAGCACAGCCTCGATCGACCCAGCATTTAGAATTTCCAGGGCTCATCCCCGCATCCGCGGGGAGCACATCACCGCTGATGCGTCACAGGTGCAGCAGGCGGGCTCATCCCCGCATCCGCGGGGAGCACCGGTCGCACCCGAGGAGTAACCGATGCCTGACGGGCTCATCCCCGCATCCGCGGGGAGCACGTGCTGGATGCGCTTGAAGAGAGGATGAACGGGGGCTCATCCCCGCATCCGCGGGGAGCACAAGGGGATGTCACGGAGAGTGCGGAGATGCGCGGGCTCATCCCCGCATCCGCGGGGAGCACCAGCGCAGAACTTCTGGTAGCGAGATATGACGGGGCTCATCCCCGCATCCGCGGGGAGCACGTGGCGGCGGCCCGGTGGGGGCGCCGCCGTCGGGGCTCATCCCCGCATCCGCGGGGAGCACCGACACCTGGGTCGCAGTGTCCGCCGCCGATCGGGCTCATCCCCGCATCCGCGGGGAGCACTTGCGCGGCTGCTACGGTCGGCTCCGGCTTCGGGGCTCATCCCCGCATCCGCGGGGAGCACACTTGCTGACCTGTGCAAATTTCGGTTCGACTTCGAGTTTTCATTCAGTTCATCCAGCTATCCTCCCCGCCTACGGTGCACTTTCCTATAGCGACTCGCCTTGCTCCAACCAGCCCTTGGTTTCGCCGCCGATTGAAGCGCCTGGCCTGTGTGTGGACGCCGTACGAGGTTCACACCGTCCAAATCGATGGGTTCCCAGTCGTATCGGTGGATCATGAAATCGAGCTTCTGCTCGTTTTTCGCCGGATACACCATGATCGCCCGACCGTCTTTGACGAGCTCACAGACACGCTCCCATAAAAGCTCTCGCACGCGGCGCGAAAGAACACCGACGAATACGCCGGGACTTATTTCTAGGAGCCAGCGGGTGACCTGGCCCCGGAGTCCCACAGGACACGCGGTGATGACGAGAACTACCACGGCGGATCCTCGTCAAGTTCCGCGTAGGACTGGCCACTCGCAAGGGGTGGGCCTTGATCGTCCCACAGGTAAACGACGTCTCCCTCCCACTCAGGTTCTTCGGGGCCAGCGTCGGGCAACAGAAGCGACTTAATGTCCTGTGCACAGCGCGTGAGGAGTTTCTCGCGCACAACGGCATCCCGAACCAGCCGCCTCGTGTCTCCTGCAATGTCACCGGACCCTGCTGCAGCTATGTCGAACGCTGCCGGTATGGCGACTTCCGCTTTGTACAGATCCGCGACATCGTAGACGAACGAACGATCGTGACCGGTGTGGATGAACCCGAGTCCCGGCGAGCACCCAAGCGCGGCGATCACAGCGTGCGCAACACCGTACAGGCAGGTAGTTGCCGCCGAGAGCGCCTGATTGACATCGTCACTCGCTGCGAAATCGTTCGGGTCGTAGTCGCGTCGGGACCACTCCACACCAGTTCGCGAAGCGTGCTCTCGGTAACATCGGCGGACACGTGCACCCTCACGTCCACGTAACTGCTGCATTGTCAGCTTCGACGTGTCTTCTCCTGGGAAGCGTATCGCGTACATGGCGCGGGCAACCGCGAGCCGACCGTCACGGGATGCGAAGGCTCTGGCTTGCGCATCAAGGAGGCGGCTTGACCTTCCGAGTGGCCGTCCGTGGGCGTAGTAGCGAACACCATGTTCCCCAACCCAGACAGTTGTGGCACCTGACTCACCAATAAGCAGCATTGCTTGATGTGTGACGCGTGTGCCCGGTCCGAGCAGGACTGCTCCGACGGCCGCTGTAGGGATATGAACCACGCCACGGTCATCCGTTGCTGTGAGCGCGTTGCCATCTCGATGGATCGTGCATCGTTCGAGGTAAATGAACGATATGCGGTCGGTGGCGCGTACTAGTTCACGTGGGCGGGTCGGAGATGCACCAGGATTGCCCTTCATCCCGGTGCGCCAATCGGTAAGGGTGCAAGTGTGAGCAGTCCACAGCCGTACGCCTTCGCCCGCCCCAGGCCTTCTGTCAGCGTGCGCCTCAGTGCTTGGGGATCTTGGACTGTGAGCACACCGTCGTATGTTGCCGTTGCGATGACAACTCGGTGCCCGCTTTTGAGGAAGCGCAGCGTCGATCGGTTCGTAACTCGTGAAGTCGCGTGCGTTCCCTCCGAACTTGTCAGCGCAAATCCGCACGTCTCCGCACGACGGACAAGCCACTCTTCCTGTTGTCTCACGGTGACATGCGCTAACGGCTTGGTATCAGCCCAGCCTTTGTCCGCTTTCGTACCGTGAAATACCGGGTTCGCGCGGAGCTTGAATCCCCACATCTGGCCCTTCGCCAGCCTGTCCAGCAGGGGGCGATAGTCACGGGTTTGCCACATATCACCGACCTGCCAGCCTGCCTGTTCTGCCACATGACTCAGGTCAGGTTCGATCGGACTCACCAAATAGAGCGCCGTCAACGAATCGCTTGTCTGGTCTACCCGCCACAGCGACCGTCCGCCTGCTCGCTCAAGCGAACTGGGAGGGAAAGCCGACTGCACCGCTGCATGCATGGACTGGGGAGAGGTGAGCAGTTTCATCGCACCACGCCGTCGCGTGTTGAGAGGCATTCTGGTCAAGTACAATTCACACACCTCCCAGCGCAGCAAGTGGCTCATGGCCGGTGGTCCCCAAAGGGTTGTCGATATCGAGGAAATGCTCGGAGACGGCACGCCAGTCATAGCTTCGGTACCGGGGGTCGAAGCTCCTCGGTTGATCGCGGACCAGTTCCGCGGAGTCGTCACCGTCGCTATCTATAACGATCCTCAGACGCAGTCGATCAGGTTGCTTTCTCTGGTACCACTCCGCGGCCCGCCAGGGTTGGTCTTGCAGCGCTGCCAATAGTGGTTCGTCGGTGACTTCCATGAGGAGCGGCTCGGAAGGCGGGCACGACCGCCTGCCGAGGTACAAAGGGAAGGTCGGGTTGATCAAGGCCTCGGAAAGACCCGAGATCAGTTCCTGGCCGCCTTCAACACCCGCGATAAAAGCGGCGTCCGCCAGGTAGTAGCGGTACGACAGCGGCAGTGTTTTCGAACCGTCGAGACTTCGGGCCACCTGGAAGTCTCGGATCAGAGTTCCCTGCTGGTCGACGCGCACACCGAACCGCAAACCCGCTAGATGTGAGATGTCATCGGTACGACGACACCCCTGCGCGGCGGCCAGCAATCCGATGATCCCACTCTTGGTCGGCTCGTGGCGCGTGTCCCTACGGGTATATCGACTCGCTGCTCCCCACGCTTGCAGTGGCGCTGCCAAGCGGATAATCAAGGTAGTCATAGTGATTCACCAAGGAGTCCGAGCACGTGCGTCTCAAGCTGGTCAACCAGTTCAGAGACGCTGACACGGTCACCGTGCCCCTCCAGGGGCTCGACAGCATCGCCGACGCTGACGTACCAGCGGTAGCTGGGGGCTCCGTAGGCCGACGCTACTTCTTTATCGCGCTTCACCAGTTCGCGCACGGCTGTGCGGACGGTACTGGTCTCAGCGCCCAACTGAACTGGGTTTTCGAATGCGCCGACGAGATTCACTGGCTGATCTGCTCGTACCGAGACGAGAATCGCATCGGGCACGGTCCTGTTTGCGAAAGAGTTCTGCTTACCCGTCGGCATAGACAGCGCTAGTGACTCCACAAAGGCAGCGGTTGCGCGGGCAGTTGCGGCATCGTCTCCAAGGTTCGCGCGCAAACCGTGAACGCTCACCGTCGCATAGCGGTACAAGGTCGAGGAGTTGAACTCGACAGTTCCGATCATCCCGGCGCCGGTTTCCTTATCTTCCTCTTTCAAGTCGTCGATAGCCGTGTAGTAATCGAATTCCGGTTCAACTGCGTGCACGCTAATTGCGTGGGCCACCTGAGCCGCCGCGTCAACACTCAGTTCGGCGTCGTCAGCAACCATCCGGCCGAAGAGCGCCACATCGAAGCTGTGATCCGAATTGATTGCCGCTTTAGCTTCCTTCGAGCCAATTTTTGCGCCTGCCCTGTGGGCAGCGATCGCGAGTTCCGCCAATTTGTGGAACTGGTTCGTGCTCAAGAACACGAGGTAGCCGGCTTCGGACATGCCAACATCGTCTTCTGGCGCGTTCTTTGCTGGCCTCGGTTTCGTTACCTTGATCCCCGCCGATCCGAAAGCATTCGAAGCGGCGAGCTCCGCGTCAGGCAACTCGATCGACGTGTCGATCGAGCGGATCTCGTCCACCAGAAGCTCAACGATCTGCTTGGTGCGGTATCCGATGTCTGATCTGTTCAGGGTCGCATTGAAACGCCTGCGCGTCGCTCGCTTCCAGGCTTGACTCGATACACGCGCGCGGCGCACACCGCCGAAGACCGCTGTCTTGGGACTGCCCGTGTCGTCACGGTTGATGTTGCTGGGCGGAACGGCCTGCAGGATGTGGACATCGATGAATGCCATTGCTCCTCAATTCTTTCGAATCTCGCTTTCGAGATCTACGGGTGTTTCTCTGACACGGTGGTAGTCGCGTCCCCACCGAAGACGCACACTGTTCGCTCGCCGCCCGCCGTAGAGGTGACGCAGGTCGACTGCGATCTGTCCGTAGTCGAGTGCGATCTCCTCGGAACGCAGCATCGAGATCAGGGCCCGAAGATGGTAGGTGATTCCGTTGGATGTCTGTGCAAGCGCAACAGCCTGGAACCGGCTGCGCACCGCATTCTCGCGCCCGGTAGCCGCCGAGAGCATCCGCGCTGCAGTTCCTAGCGATACTCCATGCTTGTGCATCCGCCTCGCTCGATGCGATTGCTGATGGAGGGCGTACAACGTGATCGCCGAATGCGCAGCACGTTCAAACAACGTTGGCATCTCGGGGTGGGATAACCTCGCGCACAACGCTTCTGGGAGCGCTCCCAAAGTTTCTGCCCATACTTCGGGTACGCTGCCAGGTTCCGCGGTGACAGCTCTGCGAAGTTTCGCGAGGGTCGCCCCCGCCTCCGCCCCATCCGCCGCGACGTATCGCTCCTGAAGCGACGAGACGAAGCCAGCAACTGCAACACGTAGCTGAGCATCTGGCGGCTGAGCCGAACGCTCTTCTAACGGAACCAGAACCGATTCGGTCATTGCGCACCTACCTTGTTTTCGACCTGTTCGAATGCACTCGGGAGCGCCTTGCGCAGCGCCGCCCAGAAGTAGCGCTCGGCGAGTGCGGAATCCAGCCACCGATCACGGACGAGGCGCCCTTTCCATGCGGGTCTACCCGCGCTGCCGATCAGCTCATATGCTTGCCCGGCAACAATATTGCGGACCTCCACCTGCCAATCGCGTGCAGCTGCTGTGTAGTCCGTGTCAGGGAGGATGTTCGCGACCCAGCGGCGGAAAGGCGCATCAATGGCAAAGAAGCCCTGAGCGCGTGAAGTCGACCGAGCGCCAGCCGGGTCGCCACCCGCCGCCTCCGCGAGGTTTCCCGCGAGCGCTGCGAGTGCCGAGACCGCATCGTCTGCGCACTGCACAGCCCGGGTGACGAATACGCGCGCCTCGCTTTCGTGATCGAGGAGCAACGCGTGGACAAGAAGTTCATCGTCGATACTTGCGCCGACGAAACTCGCCTGGTTGATGTATTGCAGCCCCAGAGCATGTGGACGTACTGGCAGAGATGCCTCGAGAATACCGTCGTTGACCAACTGGTCGATCCAGCCGACGACGCCCGGCGCAAACCCTGGAGAGGGCTTGCCCTCCGGTGCGGGCAAATCGGCGAGCAGCGACTCGATTCCGCGCCATAATGCCCGGCCAGGATCTAACTGGCTGGGATAATAGCGCGGCTCCCCCGCCTTCTTCGATTGGTTCTCGCTGTAACGCCAGCGAGTCATAGACTCGACCGTGTGCTGGTTGTACGGGTCGATTGGATCGCCGTTCCCCACCAGAACGCCAGTGACGACGTCACCCTCTCGTTGTAGACAGATTCGTCGGCTCTGCCACGTCAAGATGTCGGTAGGTCCAGTCGGCGTGAGGTCCTCGCGGCAGCCCACACCCGGATCATCACGTTCCCACGCGGGAAGATCACCCGCCGATAGCGTCGACCGGCGATGATGCTGCAGCACGGTGTTAAACATCAACGTCTCAAACAGGTTCCTGCCCTCGAACAAGACACCACCGAGCTGTCCGCACCAGGCAACCCCGATCGGGTATCCCTTACCGTTTTTCGTGCGCGGGTCCCTGGGGTCTCCGGACTTGATGCCAGACGAATCGAATGCCTGACAGTGCACCACCCATCGTGCTGCTTCCGAAAAGGCCAGCCGCTCGGCGCGAGCGCCCGCACGGGTCGTGAAGTACTTTGACCCCGCGGGGATATCCGAGATGAGCAGGTCTACGGGCCGGAACGTGCCTGCTGCCGTCTGAAAGCCGGTGACTTGGTAGAACGGCGCCGCCGGGGCGAACAGATCGAACCTGCTATGAACTCGGTTGAGATACTGGTCGATCTGATCCATTGGCAGCGACCCTCGGTTCCAGACTTCTTCCCAGGTGCCAACAGGATCTGCCCCCCATTCGATGGCACGGCGACAGATAGCCAGCAGAACGCGGGCAATCGCGAAAGCCTGTGTTGGGATGTCCCCCAAGATTGTTCGAGTATCCTCCGCTTCGACGAGTGTTTCGCGGATCGAGGCCTCACGTGGGGGACCGTTTCGCGGACGGATGATTATCCACGGCTCGTCGATCAGGTTGAAGTGTGTGTTGCTAGTCGTCGTCACTCGGAATCCTCCTTCTCCACGATGAGTCCTTCCACGCCGTCGTAGCGAATTTCGTAGTTCAGCAGTCGAGTCCGGAGATCGGAATCCAGCTCGAGGACAAGCTCTCCCTTGAGCCAGTTCGATTCCTGCCAACCGATGTACATGCGTTCTTCAAGGGCCTCGATCACCGCGTCCCCGACCTTGGGGTGAGTGAGCGACCGGGGAAGCCGCACGCTTCCGCCGAGGGCCCGCCGTGCGATGGCGTCATTGGGCCGAAACTCGGTGACGATCTCGTCACCTCCGCACTGTTTGAGCAGTGCCACCCCGTTCCCGACGCGGCGAGTAAGGATGACGTCAATTCCCTCTTCCGTGTCGCGGACTTTCGCCTGCCCGCGTGGACCATCGACTTCACCGATGTTCTCTGCCAGCCAGCTAGCAAGAGTCGGGCTCGCGGCCGGTGGCCAAATGCGCCAGGTATCAGCTGCTTTCTCCAAGTCTTTGACCTGTTTGGCGAAACGCTTGCGTGCGTCCTGCTCCTGCGCCTTCCAGGCTTCGGGCATCGGAAACTCGTCGGCGTACGCGATGCGTACCACTTCAGAGATGTCCTGCGGCAATTCCAGTGTGTTCCGCTCTTGGAACACAGCGATGGCGCGCAACAAGTGGAGGTCTGGGTAGACGTACCGAGACTCGCGAACTGGTGCTGGCGGTTGTGCTGACCAATCCTCGACGCCGGTGAGGACGATGCGCGGCACCGACAGTTTCGCTGGGCGCGTTCGCTGGTGCCGGTGCAACCGTCCCAGTCGCTGGAGGATCAGGTCTACCGGAGCAACGTCACTGATCATTAAGTCGAAGTCGAGATCCAGTGACTGCTCGATCACCTGCGTACCTACGACGATTCGCCGATGCGGTCGGTCTCCACTGCGTCCTAGATCGTCGACGAGGCGTGATTCGATGTCCGCGCGGTGCCGAGCCACGAACCTCGAATGCAACAGCACGACCTCACCAGGAAAGCGGTGGTCAAGCTCCCGGGCGACCATTTGTGCACGCCCGACGGTGTTGCACACGATGGCCGCACAGCCCCCGTCGGCAAGGGCGCGAGTAATCCTCGACAGCAGCGCCGCTATGTCATCGTTCATGCGCTCGACAGTGACCTGAGTCTGGGTGGAAATCTCAGCAGCGGTCGTTCGCCGCGCACCGTCGGAGACCGTTATGCGTGGGTAGCTACCGGCCGGAACGCCGCCCGCCGATGAAGCCCATCCTCTCCCCGACTCGTAGGCGCCGAGAAGCCGCTCCCTGTGTGCTTCCGGCAGAGTCGCGGACATCAAGATCACGGGGACGTGATAGGAACCCAGCCATTCGAGAGTCCTTTCGAGGTACTGCGTCATATAGGCATCCGCAGCGTGCACCTCGTCAACGATCACGACCTTGTTCGCGAGGGCAAGGTGGCGGAGCGCGAGATGACGCGCCTTCAAACTCGCGAACAGCAACTGATCGATCGTTCCTACGGCGAAATCTGCGAGGAGTCCGCGCTTCCTGCCGTGCAGCCAGCTATGAGCAATCACGTGCGCGTTTTCAACGAAACTGTCCCGGCCGATGTCCGCAATCGCGAAGTCCGACAGTAAGCCCCGATAGTCGTCGTTCAACTCCGCCTTGCCGTGGGCGAGCACGGCACTAGCGATATCTACTGAGTCAAGGCCGTCGATCCACTGGAGGACTCGCGCAAACATCGCGTTCGACGTCGCCATAGTTGGGAGTGCAACAAAAACACCGCCGCTGCCGAATCGCGCCGCGAACACCTCTGCCGCCGCGAGAGCGGCCTCCGTCTTCCCAATGCCCATAGGTGCCTCGATGATCAGGGCACCGGGCTCGCGCATCGAATGTGCAGCGTCCCACACTGCCCGCTGCACAGCATTAGGGCGTGCGCCGGCACTCAGCCTGAACCTGGATCGGAAAAGATTCTCCAGTGGTGGCGGCGTTGCTGCATTCCACCTCTCGGGTAAAGCCAGGTCAGCCCAGGCCGCCTCGGCGGTAAGGAGAGACTGGTTCCTCGGGCCAAGTGGGAAACGATCACTGCTCGCTATCCAGTCCGCCATGATCACGATGGCCGTCCACAACACCTGACGCTGGGGAGACAAAGGACAATCTGCCCATCGATCGAGAAACGTTTCGGCACCGGTAAGTCGCGTCAGGTGGTCGAGAAGTTCGTTGCGCGCCGCCGTCCACTCCGCGCCGCCGTAGTTATCGCGGTCTGCTGCGACTCTGATATTGGACTCCGTCGGCGGCACCCCGTGGTGGCCGCCCGCGACGATCGCGTACGACTTGGCGGCACGGCGCGACCAGCCCCTGCCCTGCAGATAACCGTCTATCGCCTTATGACTCACCAGCGAATGAGGCGTGTCCTGCCTTCGCTCGACAATTAGCTTCATCTGAAGCCCCGCATCCCTCATCCGATCCGCCAGCTGCGGAACCTGCGAAGCGAAGGCGGGACTCAGCTTTCCCACGTCGTGTATCGATGCCAGCCAGCACGCGAGAGCATGCGCTTCCGATGGCGTCATGTCCTGACTGAGAAAACTCCGCGTTGCCTCGGGTAACCAGGATGCCCAGAGTTTCTCCGCGACAGCGGCCGCATCCTCGCAATGCCGAACCAGCGGCATCCATTCGTCATCGGGCCTCCGGTATTTGCCCCATGCGCTTAGAACCTGCTTGCTCAACAATCGCGTTCGCCCCCTACCGAGGAACAAGCCGATTGATTACCGTGTCGTATATGTACGGATTCTATGCGGATTGAATCCGTTACACAGTTGTTTGCCTCAGATGGTAGATTCATGCGTTCCCCGCGTACGCAGGGATGAGCCCCGTGTTGAACACGCACCCCAAAGGCTACGGTGCGCTTCTCCCCACGAATGCGGGGTTGGCCGTCAGCTAAAGGCTGCACACGGCCCGGGCGGGCCCTAGCGAAACGCCCACCCCGCCACCCCTACACCCCCTGCGGCCGCCACCTGATCAAGCAGGTCTTGTCAGCGAGCCGGCATACTGCTGCAGTTAGTCCCACCACTGCGACGCCTGCGACGAGCGCGGCGCCGACTGGCCCGGGCAGTTCCTGCGAGAGCACGACAGCGCCCATTGCCAGCACGAAGTACCCGAAGCCCTTCCGCAACGACTCTTCCCGGATGCGCGCGGTGAGGCGCGCACCCACTAAAGCGCCGATGACCGCAGCTGCCGTGACGGCAGCGACGACACCCCAGTCGAGAGATACGGTCGTGAGATACCCCGCGAGGCCAGCGAAGGATTTCATCGATATCACGAGCAGTGACGTCCCCACCGCGATTGACATGGGCAAACCACCGAGGAGGGCCAGTGCTGGCACCACGAGAAATCCGCCGCCCGCACCCACCAGCCCGGTAACAAGCCCGACGATGAGGCCGTCAACCAGAATCCGCAGCACTGGCAGTTCCCCAGCCTGGCCGTGCGGCTTCGCGGCTGCCTTTCTGCGGCCGCGGATCATGGCGGCGGCGGTGGCGATCATCATGATCGAGAACGCGATCATTAAAACGGTGCCGGGCAGTTGGCCGCCCAGGAGACCGCCAAGGAACGCCCCTGCCATGCCAGCGGACCCGAAGATCAGGCCCGTGCGCCAGCGAACGTTACCTCGTTTCGCGTGCATTATCAGGCTGATCAGCGAGGTGACACCGACTGCGAACAACGAGGCAGCGATCGCTTCCTTAGCGTCCATGCCCGCGACGTAAGCGAGCAGCGGGACCATAAGGATGGAGCCGCCGCCGCCGAGCAGCCCCAGCGAAAGTCCTACTGCAACAGCGAGAATGACGACCACGATCACCGTTATTTCCATCGCCTGAGGCCCTTTCTGCCGAGCGGTGCGGACCTACTGCCGGCCGTCGTTCCATTCCGACCATCCGGCATAGCTTCCGGCCAGTTCGACGACGTGGTACCCCTTGCGGCGCAGTGCGCTCGCGGCGACTGAGTTGCGCACGCCCGACTGGCAGTACGTGACGATCGTGCCGTCTGCGGGCAGTTGGTCGAGATGCCAGAGGACGCGACCGGCACTGAGCTGGTGAGAACCGGGGATGTGTCCATCCGCGTGTTCGGTCTTGTTGCGCACGTCGAGGAGCAGTTTGATGTCGCTGGTGTCGAGTGCTGCGGGCGCAATCGTCGCAGGCTTCGTGGTTGGCAAACCAGCGAGATGAGTGGTGAAGCCTGCGAACCGGTCAATGCCGACGCGTACCAGGTGATTTCGCATCTGCTGCGCGGTCATCTGATCTGGAGCGAGGAGCACCAGCGGCTGCCCGTCTGTTTCAGGGTCGTACGCCCACGCGCCGTAGGTCGCGGCCTTCGCCGGGCCTGGAATGTTCAGCGACCCAGCCACAGTTCCGTTGTGGACGTCGGTGTGCGGTCGGGAGTCGACAAAAACGGCTTCACCAGCGTCGAGTGAACGCGCGACTGAGTCGTTGGCCAGCTGCTTGAGTGGAGGCATTGCACCCAGCACTGCGGGGCCTTCCTTGTTCTGCCGCTTCATGCGCGCGAAGTACGCGTGCGCGTCGGGCTGACCGTTGAGGAGCTGGTCAACGAACCCCTGCTCGTCACCATCCCGCACATACGGCGCCCACCACGCGTTCAGTCGTTCGTATCCCACCGTTGTCGCTGGCAGTGCACCGAGCGCTTTACCGCAGGCACTGCCGGAACCGTGCCCCGGGTACACCTGCACATAGTCGGGAAGAGTCAAGAACACCTGGCGGAGGCTCGCGTATACCTGCCTGGCGCCGGCGAAGCGTGTGTCGACTCCCCCGGCTGCTTCATCGAGCAAGTCCGGGCGGCCGAGGTCCCCGGCGAAGACGAAATCGCCGGAGAGCAGATAGCCCGGCGCATCACTGAACGCACCGTCGGTGATCAGGAACGACAGGTGTTCCGGCGTATGTCCGGGAGTGTGCCGGGCCGCGATTGTGATGTTGCCGATCGAGATGGCGTCACCATCGAACAACCGGGATGCATCGAAGCCGTATTGCCAGTCATCGCCGCCCTCACCGGAGACATACACCTGCGCCCCGGTAGCGGCAGCCAGCTCGCGGGTGCCCGACAGGTAGTCGGCGTGGATGTGAGTTTCCGTCACGGCGACGATCTGCATGCCGTGCTCTTGCGCGAGGTCTAGGTACTCACCGATATCGCGGCGGGCATCGACAACAACCGCTTCGCCTTTTGCCTGACACCCAACGAAGTAGCTGGCTTGAGCCAAGTCGTGGTCGTAAATCCTCTCGAGCAGCATTGCGCCTCCTTAATGATCGCGGATTCGATCAGTGTCACTATACCCCTGGGGGTATAGACAACGAAGACGGCCACAGTATTCCCGCGATCGCTGCGCAGCACCGTGTTGCTGGGAGGCGGCATCGTCCAGCGTCTTGCCCACAGCAACAGCCCGGTTTGCGCATTCACGCCCCCGACGAATGCGGCGTTGGTTGAATAACTACAACAGGCCACTATTCCCCGTTGACAGCACGAATCAACACTCACCGGAGGTCCACTATGCGCAGAACCGCTCCTCGTCTCACGCTTACGATCACCTGCACGCTCGCGGCAGGACTGCTCGCGGCCTGTGGCTCAGACCCGGAAGAGCATGAAGCGCACGCATGCGAAGCGATCGCCAACTTCTCGGTCGACGTGGGGGAAGCGCGCTCTCTCCTCGCGTCATCCCCGACGGTCGGCGAGATCCGGGACATGCGGGCCGAGCTCCAGGTGAGTTATGCGGAGGTCGCCGACGCGCTCACGGACGTGACAAACGACCGGGTGCGCGCACTCGAAGAGGCCTGGGCGCAGTTTGATGCGGCAGTCGCCGACGTTGAGCCGGAGGCCACGGTGCCGGAGGCAATCGCCTCGCTGCAGGAGGAAATCGCTGGTGTCGAGCGCGCCGAGCAGGAACTTCGCGCCGGACTCGAATGCTAGGGGGCGAAATCCCATGACGCCAACGACTAGTCCTGAGCTTGTCCAGCGCGCGTTCGAATTTGGTTATCCGCTGGTTTACAACATATCGACGGTCGGACTCTTCCTCGCCCGCGGGTTCGGGGGGCTGCCCCCTACACCGTTCAATACCTACGCGTTCGCGGATGAGCTGGCTGACCCGAACACGGACTTCGTGAGTGTTAACAACGACACCCTCTACGCGATCGCGCAACTCGACTTGTCCGGCGGGGCACTGGACGTGGACGTGCCGGACACCGGTGACCGGTACTACGTCCTTCAATTTGTCGACGCCTGGACAAATAACTTCGCCTACATCGGAACCAGAGCGACAGGGAACCGCGCGGGCAGCTTCCGCATCGTTCCCCCGGATTCTGATGAAACGGACTCAGCAGACCGGACGGTGATAGCCGCTCCTACGCACATCGTCTCGATCGTCGGCAGAATAGCCTGTGACGGGCCTGGGGATATTGGCAATGTGCTGCGGCTGCAGCACGGCTTTCAGATCCGTCCCGTCACCCCAAACGGTTCACTTTCGGGGATTCCGCAACCCCATCAAGATGTTCCCGCTGAACTAATGTTCTGGGAACAGCTCCGAGTGTGGTCGCAGGCATTCCCGCCAGCCCCTGCTGACATTGAGTACCTGCAACAGTTCAGGGCGCTCGGACTGCTCGACGAGGCTAGCCCTTACGTTGATCCCGAACCAGCGCTGATGCGCGAACTGACCGAGCAACTCGCAAAAGCCAAGCGCGACTTTGAAGCACACGCGATGAGTTCGTCTACGGAGGATCTTTCTGCGTGGCAGATGAATCGCAGCCTGTTCAACTACAATCTGGACTTTTTTGAGGTAGGTACGCTGCAAGCGCCCGAATGGCGTATAAGTGACCGCGCGGAAGCGTACACGGTGCGCGCGATTGCAGCCAGAATCGGCCTCTGGGGAAATCATGCGTATGAAGCGCTTTATCCCGCCACTTACGTAGATGACTCCGGGCGGCCCCTCAACGGCGCACACCGGTACGAGCTGCGCCTGCGAGACCTGCCGCCAGTCAACGCATTCTGGTCACTCACGATGTATGACATGCCGGACTATTACCTCGTCCGGAATAAACTCGACCGCTACTCTATCGGCGACCGCACACCGGGTTTGATGAATGAACCAGATGGCAGCTTGATCATCACCATCCAGAACGAAGAACCAGATGATGCGAAACGCCGGGCCAACTGGCTTCCCGCGCCTGCTGGCGATTTCCGGCCCATGATGCGGTTATACGTCCCAGGGCCAGAAATACTCGGCGGAACGTACGAGCTACCACCAATAGTGAAAGTCTCGCCTTGACAGAACTTCTCCGAGACACGCTTCCGCTGGCTCTCGGAATCGCAATAAGCCCTGTTCCAATGATTGCCGCGACACTCATGCTGATGTCGCCGCGAGCGCACGCGACCGGCACCAGTTTCCTCTGCGGCTGGGTCCTGCCTATATTGCTGCGCCGCAGCGCGCAGAAAGAGCGCTCAACAGCGCGCGCAGTTGGCTTGTGGAAAACAACGCAACAGTGATGGCTATCCTCCTCGTGACACTCGGCGCAGTTGTGATTGGCAAAGGAATCGGCAGCTTCTAAGCCAGGCTCTCAACACTGGCGCCGTCATGGCGCAGCGGCACCGACACGTCGGTACCACCTTCAAGTGTGAACCTACTAGCGACTTGCACGATCGCAGGTTCGGGCGCGAACCCGCCGGCGAGGATCGCCTGCCCCTTCCGCAGATTGGGGGCCTGCCCGAGTAACACTTCCGGAACCGTACCGAAGAAGTCCGCGATTTCAGCGAGGTCATTACGGCTGTTCAGCTTCATCAAGCAAAGGTTGTCGCATTGCGACAGAACCTGAGTGTGAATCTTCGAGGGCCGTTGGGTGGAGAGGAGTAGCCACAGACCGAACTTCCGGCCCTCCGCCGCGATCTGAATGATCCTCTCGCAGAGCGCCCGCTGTGCGGGTGAAACAGGATTCTGTGGACATAGGTTGTGCGCTTCGTCTATCACCATCAGAACCGGACGGCGTTCCTCACGCTTCGCCCAAAGCTGATCGAGCACTGCGAGAGCCGCAGCGGCAAACTCGTCTGTGGTCTTGAACCCGCCTAGGTCCAGTACCGTCGCGTCTGGCCGCTGATCGATAACATCCTCTACGCCGCGCCCTCCGTACGCCCAAACGTCCCATTGGAGCACCCGGAGGTTCTCCAGGCGCAACAACAGTTTCCGGGCACCGGGTGCCGGCGCGTCCCGGAGCCGTTCAATGAGCGCATCGACACCGGCAGCCCCGGCCTCGCTCTCCATCCGGACAAGCACGTTGTACTCTTCGGCGTCGAGAATGGGGTCCAGCCGCAGAACTGCAGCGCGGGACGCGAGATCCATATCGACGAATCGCACCGTCAGGCGCTGGTCTGCCTCCCCCCGTGGACGGAAGACCCGAACGTCCGCTTCGCCAAGTCGCGCCGAGACCTCAGGTGGAGCGTCGGCGCGGGGCTTACCGAAAGAGACGAAGTCGGCGTTGGGATCGAAGATGAGCATCGGAAGAGCTGTCTGCAGCATGAGTCGCTCAAGGACGACTCCCAGCGCGTATGTCTTTCCCGAGCCGCTCTGCCCGCACCAAAATGTGTGCCGATTGAAGCGTGACGCGTCGAGACTGAAGGTACTCCCTGCCTCAGCTGAGACACCGACGGACATTTCAATCATCAGCAATCCACTTTCGTTGAAATTTTTCGGGCACTTTCGGCCTAACTTGTGGTGAACTGCAGCGCATCCACCCGCACGAATGCAGGCGTAACGTTGCCGATTAACCCCTCGCTCGATAGATCGAGCTTCTGCCAGCGGCCAAAGTCGATTTCTTCGAGGTTCGTCCATACGATGTTCGGGCTGAAGGACGACTCGAATAGGTAAACACCGGCGGTCAGGTCGGCAAGTGTGCGCCAGATTGTCGCCGATATGTTGGGCCGCAATGGGTCTGGCTCGCCAAACGGTTGCGCGGCGTTCCGCATCACACTGAGCAGCGCCGCATACGCACGGGGCCGCGTTTCCGCTGGCGGCAGCCGGTCAAGATAGTAGCTCGCGCGTACGAACCGGTCCGCAGC
Organism: Hoyosella sp. YIM 151337; assembly: GCF_026041215.1. Taxonomy (GTDB): domain Bacteria; phylum Actinomycetota; class Actinomycetes; order Mycobacteriales; family Mycobacteriaceae; genus Hoyosella. Next base: position 84,336 of record NZ_JAPEIQ010000019.1, on the reverse strand, counting down.
TTCGGTTGTCCCTGGCAGCGGCTCGGTACCGCCAAATCCTTCGTACCGCTGCCTTAACTCCAACTGTTCGTCGAACGTCGGAGAGTTCGTCATGACGGTGTACGCGCGGTCGTGATACACGTGCGCGGTGCCGTCAACGTATTGGATAATCGCGGAGTCACCACTTCGATCATCGAGTGCTAGATGCACCGTGGCTTCCCGCTGTGACCGTGGCTCGATAAGTGAACAAATCTGAAAGTTGCGCTCCTCCATGAGTTTCAGGCAGTCTGCGACAGTCGCGCAGGTATCGAGGAACAGTTGCGCCCACAGCGACACTGCCAGCGCGGGCCGTGACATCTCACGCTCGCCATAGTCCGACTCCGCGAGCCACAACAGATGCGCCGCGAGCCCCACCTCGTTGACGCCGTCCGATGTGGCCATGTCCCACACCGTTGCGACAACACTGCCGTAGTCAGCGGTCCATGTCAGCGGGTTCGCATCCGCACCATGGCCGACTCGCTGTATGCCTCGCGGTGAAACCCACAGGTTGGTGTCCATCTCCTCGCGCCAGTCCATGTTGCGGCCCACCTGTACACCGTGTCCGCTCGCTGTCCATAACGCCCGTGTGCACATGTCTGGTCCTCCGCCGTGGTCCTCCTGTACCGATTTTGCCGGCCCAGCAGCACTTGAGAGGCCTAACCCGAAAATTAGCAACAGAAAGTCAGGGATTCGTCGCGCACCACACGACATGACGTTAACAACGGTCATGCCGGACGGCGGAGGAAGTCAGCCTCCAGCGCCGATGGCCTGTCCACCGACGATTGCGAGGATGTTGTCGACAAAGGAGGGCACGACAGTCTCTGCGACACCCGGCTCGATGAGGGTACTCGGCAAGGTCTGAATGTCACACCCCGCGAGCGACGCTGCCGATGGGTCCGTGAGACGTTGCTTGAGCCATCTGAAGGCTCCCGGACTTCCGCTCACCGCGATGAATCCGTGAGTAGTAAAGATTTCACGTGGCGGGTTTTGCGGAAAGTCTTCCCGGCGATATGTCACTGGGGCGCCGCCTCGGCAGTAGCTTTCGACAAGTTTGTCGGTGCCGACAATGGGTGCCACTTCCTCGCTAACACCATTGTGAATATATGTCGGCACGGTTGGCGCCCGGCCAGTGATTCCGCGGGCATCTATTTCGCGCCGGATCACCGGGTTCGCGAGAATCTCATCGATCGGAGTATTCAGGTGCAGGTCATAGTCGAACCAGAGGTTGTTGAGCACGTTCTGCGCAGCACAATGGTTTCGCGTGCGGGCTACGATATCTCTGCCTTGCGGAGTGAGGTATGAATTCATCTCGGCCATAAATTCAGGCGAATCTTTGCCAATGCTAGCGAGTGCAATTGGAATCAGTCCCGCAAGCAGCGAGCGATTTGATGATCTGAGGGATGCTTCGAGATCACGCTCTGGCGCGCCGAACGCTGCGCCGCGAATATTGAGCTCCGGGGCGTAAGTGGGGTGCTCCTCGATCGCCCAGCTCGACGCGATGGCACCGCCCGAGTAGCCCCACAAGGCGGTCGGTGTCGTCGGTCCAGCCAGGCCAATAGGCTCGAAGTTCGTGACTGCACGGATTCCGTCGAGTACCGCGTACCCAGGCTGGTGTGGCGTGAGGAACCGATCATCAAGCGAGCCGTGGTCCGGCATCGCGACCGCCCACCCTTCCGCGAGACCTGCAGCTGCGAGCAGAACCTCCGCCGCGGGCGCGCCGAGGGTGACAGGCCCAACTGGATCCGTGACGTCTATCGGAGCTCCGTGCACCAGGGAATATGACGGCCCACAGACGCGGAGGGTCGAATCGGTCGCCGCCTGATACGACAGAAGCGCACGGGGCTGTGATACGCCCCTCGGCACCATTACCGTCGTCACCGCGGCATCAGGTGCGCCATCGGCATCAGATGTGCGGTAAAGCAGCTGCCATGCTTGCACGTTGATCGGAAGCAACTGCATCGCGTTGACTGTGACTTCGCGCGATCGGATGATTTCCCCGCGCGCAAACGACGCGAGTCCATCCGGTCGGTCATAGAAGGCATCTGGTGGTGGCGGCGGCTCTGCGCCAGCGCTTCCACCCGCAAGCAGCGGCGACAATGTGAGTACCACGGCGAGGGTGAGGATTTTCGCGATGAGCCGTCCTTGCCACTTGCGGCGTTTATTCATTGAGCCATCGCCATCGCGCTCGACTTGCATTTTCATTGTCACCTTCAACCCGAATGGTTTTACCTAGTTAGCGGAAGTGGCCGTAAAACGTACGCTCGCCGTCACCCGGTTGCCTCGTCACGAGCTTGCGCCGCAACACATTCATGGATGAAATCAGCAACAAGTTCGATAGCCTGACGCGCCTCAGGAACAAAGCCTGCCGCCGCCTGGAATACGTGGACCTGTTTATCCCAGAACTGCAGTGTGCACGGCACGCGGTAGTGCATAAGCCGGCCAGCCATCATGCGAGCGTCGGGGCTCAGCATCTCGGTGGTGCTTGCTTGAATGAGAACTGGAGGGAGGCCAGAAAGGTTTTCGCTTACCGGAGACCGCGGTGCTCGGTGGTGCGATGGCGCGACGGGTCCTGGGCGCGCGGCTGTCGCCTGGGCGGTGAGGGCGCGGATAGCACTTCGGGGAAACAACGAGCACACGTCAGCGGTGGGTGCGGACAGCTTGGGCTCGTGATCCCAGTTCGTGAGTGGCGACAGCGCGACGATCGCTCCGGGGGCGGGCAGGCCCGCCTCGAGCGCGCAGATTGCCGTCATAAAGACCAGGTAGCCGCCGGCGGAATCGCCCATGAAAACCACCTGCTCTGGCCTTATTCCGGACTGGAGCAGGTATCGATAGGCGTCGACGCAGTCGGCTACCGCGTCTTCAACAGAGTTCTGGGGAAGCATCCGATAGTTGACCGTCAGCACCGGCATCGAGACGTCTCTGCAGATGCGGGACACCATCTGCCGGTGCAGATGCTGGTGTCCCACGTAAAAGCCGCCACCGTGCAGGTACAGAATTGCGCGATTTCCGCTCACCTCAACCGGGCGCACCCATTCGGCGGTGCACTGATTTAGCTCCACCCTCTCCCGGTACTGACCCGGCGCGACGGTCAGGAGCCGTCCGGCATGATCGACAAGGTCGTACGGCCACGGGAGCTCGGGCCATCGAGCCCAGATCGAGAGCAGTGGCTTGACTGTGGCGCGCAGAGCCGCGGCGACGAGCTGTCCTCGCGCACTCACGGCCGGGTAGCGACGAACTGGAACAGCACATGGGCCGGCTTTGGGCGCCACCGGCGCATTCGCCGTAACACTCCTCAAGAGCCCCTCGGATGGGTGGTGACTCACCGGGCCTGACCTCACTCCCTGCCCTGCACATTTGCGCTGCCGCACCTGTGATGGATAACACACGGTAAGATACCATTCATCTGACTTGTAAGTCTCGCGTTGGCTGTGAAAGGTTCTGATGAATCTGATTGCTCCCCCCGACTACATGTTCTTGGCGATGGAATCGCGAGAGCACCCGATGCACGTGGGTGGCCTGGAACTCTTCACGCCGCCTGCCGGCGCTGGTCCGGATTTCGCGCGCAACCTTTACGAGCGCCTCCTCGCGGAGCCTGAGGTGGCGGGGATGTTCCGGCGCCGTGTCGGCAGCGCTACGACGACGCCGCGCGCACTTACGTGGACCGATGACAGTGACGTTGACCTGAGCTACCACGTCCGGCTATCAGCGCTGCCCCGGCCGGGGCGCATTAGGGAGCTGCTCGAAACCGTGTCGCTGTGGCATAGTTCGCTGCTAGACCGGCACCGGCCGCTGTGGGAGATAAATATCGTCGAAGGACTCGAGGACGGGCGTTTTGCGGTGTACACGAAAATCCACCACGCGCTCGCCGATGGCGTCTCAGCGCTCAAGCTACTCCAAAACACTCTCGTCACGGATCCCCATGACCTCCGCGTCCCGAGTCCATTCGCCCCGCGCAGTCGCAGCGACCGCACGGCGTCAAGGTCCACTTTGTCAGCTCTGCGAAGTGCTGCGAAGCTCTCACTTGATACCGCTGCCATCATTCCGCATGCTGGCAGAATTGGCCTGAAAGCGGCGCTCGCTGATCAGGTTCCCCTTCCGTTGCGCGCGCCTCGGAGCATGTTCAACGTTCCGATTGGCGGTGCACGGCGGTTCGCTGGACAGTCGTGGCGCATCGAACGACTCAAGGCACTCAGTACTGCACTCGATTGCACACTCAACGACGTTGTACTCGGCATGTGCTCCGGAGCTCTGCGCTCCTATCTGCTCGAACAAGACGCCCTGCCTGACAAGCCGTTGATCTCGCTTGTGCCTGTCTCCTTACGTCAGAAGGGCGCGAATGGCAGTAACGCGGTGGGTGCCGTCCTCGCGAGCCTCGGGACACACAAACCCGATCCGCTCGACAGGATGCACGAAATCACCCGGACAATCGCCCTTGCCAAGGACATGATGGGTGGACTGAGCCAACTCCAGGCACTCGCCCTCTCCGCCGCTTTCGTCAGCCCTTTTGCGATCTCGAGCATCACAGGTGCATCACAGGCGGTGCCGCCGACGTTCAATGTCGTTATCTCCAACGTGCCCGGACCGACTCAGCCTCTCTACTGGAACGGTGCCCGGCTCGACGGGATCTACCCCGCGTCAATTGTCATGGACGGCCTCGCGCTTAATATCACCCTCACGAGCAACGCGGAAAACATCGATTTCGGCCTGGTCGGCTGCAGGCGATCTGTCCCCCATCTTCAGCGTCTTCTCATCCACCTCGAGTCCGCACTACAGGACCTCGAAAATGCGGTGGGGCCGTAGTTATTGTTCGAGGAAATCCAGCACAGTCATGAGGTGCCTGCGGAGAACCGCCCAGTCACCGACGTGCGCAGTGCTTGCGCTCAGTGCCGAGACTGTGACGGCGCCCCGCATCGTTGCAACCGAGAGGAGCAGCCACTCGCGGAACCGCGGGTTGGCGGAGAGCGTGGGAGCCGCGCGGCGGGCCCCCTCCACAACCAGATCCACCGCCTCCGCGAGTACCTGACCCATCCGTGCGGCAACATCAGCGTCGGTCCGCGCAGCAACAAACAACTCCTGAACCGCACCGGCGATTGGCAAATTATGCACTTCCCAGAGGAAATCTAAGTAGTGCTCACACTGATCGCGTTCGCTGCCGGTTTCGTGCGTAGCTGGGAACTCGGCCTTCCCCAACTCGGCAAGCTGATGCGCAAGATGCTGGATTGCCGCAACAATGAGTTCCGACCGAGTGGAATAGTGATACTGAAGTGCGCCCTGGCTGACGCCAGCTCGCTTCGCGACCAGCCGCGTTGTGGTGAGAACGTAGCCGTCCTCAATCAAACAGTCGAGAGTCGCTTGGAGCAGCGCGGCTTGTGTCGCATCCCGCCGCTCCTGCTGACTTAACCTCCGAGAGGCCGACACAATTCCCCATTCGCAACGCAACGCACTGATCCGACAAACACCATACCGATCTCGGGTCACGCCGTCGCAGACGCTGGCCGCACCGCGGCGATGAGTTGCTGCGTATAGGGGTGCTGCGGAGCGCCCAGCACCTTGTTAACAGCACCCTGCTCCACAATCCGGCCATGTCTCATGACCGCGACCCGATCCGCATATCGATGCACCAGCGGCAGGTCGTGCGACACCATCACATAGGTCAGCCCTAGCTGCTTGCGCAGCGAATCAAGCAGCTCCATGACCTCTGCCCGCAGCGACATGTCGAGAGCCGACACGGGCTCATCAAGAAGCAGTATTTTCGGCTCCAGCGCGAGCGCACGGGCGATCGCAACACGCTGGCGCTGCCCACCGGAGAGCTGACTGGGCCTGCGCTTCTCAAACTCCGGTGCCAACCCGACCAGCTGCAGCAGAGTCGGCACTCGAGTCTCCGCATCCGCGGAGCGGTGGATCCGCATGGGTTCTGCGACAATCGATGCCACACTCATCAGCGGATCGAGCGAATCACCAGGGTCTTGCAGGACGATTTGGACGTCACGCCGGAGGCCCCGCCGCTCAGCCCGGGATGCTCCCGAGAAATCGTGGCCGAAGAGGGCGACGGTGCCCTGCGGTGCGTGCTCCGCATGCAGTATTTCGCGCAGTAGTGTCGACTTTCCCGCTCCGGATTCGCCGACGACGGCGAACGCTTCGCCTTTACGCACCGTGAAGGTCACCCGATCCACGGCAGTAATGGTTTCCTGCCTGAACCTGCGGCCGCTGAATGTTCGGGTAAGGCCTAGCACGGAGATGGCTTCGGGCCCCGCGGCAGGTTGCCGATCGACAGGCGTCCAGCGTGGCATCGCGGCCACCATCGCGCGCAGCTCCGCGCTGCGCGGCGCAGCCATCACGTCCTCGACGCGTCCAGATTCCACCACCCGGCCCTTCTCGAGCAGTACCACGTCGTCGCAGTACCGCTCGACGAGCGAAATATCGTGGGTGATGAACACAATCGCGGTTCTGGTTTCGCGCTGCAGTTCGCCGAACAGGTCCATTATTTGCGCGGCTATCGTCGGGTCGAGTGCACTAGTGGGCTCGTCCGCGATCAGAACATCGGGACTGTTGATCATTGCCATCGCGATTGCGACGCGCTGCCGCATGCCCCCGGAGAATTCGTGGGGATAGTTCCTGGCCCGTTGCGCCGCGTTCTCAATGCCCACCTTTTCGAGCATCTGTACGGCGTTACTCCATGCCTCCGACCGCGATACTCGCTGATGGATACGCACCGCCTCCGCGACCTGCGCACCTACGGTGTGCACGGGGGTGAGTGCGGCGAGCGGATCTTGCGACACCAGCGCTACACGAGTGCCCCGCAAACGCGACAGCTGCCGGTCACTGAGTCCGAGCAGCTCCGCACCGCGCAACCGCACCGAGCCCGACGCACTAAGGCCGTGCCCTAGCAGCCCCATGACAGCGAACGCCGACAGTGACTTTCCCGAGCCGGATGCGCCGACCAGTGCCAGCGTACGGCCCTCACGCACCGCGAAGTTCACACCTTCCACAAGTGTGCGGGAACGTGTCTTGACTGTCAGCTCGCTCACTTCAAGCACAACCGTCATACCAACTCCGCCTTGTCTGCATCACGGTCGATCGTCCGCCGCAAGCCCTCGCCGACTAAGCCAACCGCCATGACAATCGCGATCAGGAACGCCACCGGAACGAGAAACAGCCAGGGGTACGTGATCGCTGAACTGCTGCCAATGCCGATCAGCGTGCCCAGCGAAACGTCCGGCGGCCGCACCCCGAAACCGAAGTAGCTCAAGCCAGCCTCGGCGATCACCGCGACGCCCACGTTGATCGTGCAGTCGATGATCAGGAGCGGGGCCATATTGGGTATCAGGTGCGTGCGTATGACGCGCGGCCCTCGCGCACCCATATATTCCGCGGCCCGCACGAACCCGCGTTCCCGCAAGCTCATCGCGCGGGCGCGGACGATGCGCGACGCTAGCGTCCACTGAAACATGGCAATGACAATGATGAGCAGCAGCCACGACTGGCCACGCAAGACCGGTGACATCACGGCGACCACGAGGAACGTGGGCAGGATCAGCATTACGTCAACGAACCACATCAGGCCACGATCAACGCGCCCCCCGTAGTAGCCGGCCAACGTCCCGACGACTGCTGCGACGAGTGTCGACAGAACCGCGACAGCCAAGCCGATGAGAAGTGATTTCTGCAGCCCTTGCATGGTCTGGGCGAACAAGTCCTCCCCCAGCCTGGACGTTCCAAGCCAGTGTTCCCACGAGGGTGGCTGCAGAATGGCTCCATGGTTCTGCGTGACATGGTCTTGCGGATACAGCCAGGGCCCGATAAACGCGATACCGACGATCGTCAGCAGAACAGCCGACCCAAACACGGTGAGAGGGTGTTTCATTCTTCGGCCCCCGCCCGGATCCGTGGATCCAGCAAGACAAGGACGATGTCGGACACCCAGCCCGCGATAACGATCACGACGCCTATGAAAAGCGTGACGATTCCCACGATGCGCGCGTCGTGATCATGGATGCCCGTAAGCAGCCAGTCCCCCATCCCGTGCCATCCGAAGATTCGTTCGGTGAAGACCCCGCCGATGATGTGCAGACCGAAACTGAACGCAAACAGCGACACCATCGGGATCAGCGCCACACGCAGCGCGTGCCGTCGCACCGCTTGACGCCAGCGCAGTCCTTTCGCCCGCGCGGCACGCAGAAACTCACTGTTCAGAACCTCCAGCATGGCGGCTCGCTGATACCGGCTGAAGTACGCGATCTGCGGCAGCGCGATCGCAAGGGTAGGCAGCACCATGTGCCTGACTCGGTCGAGGACGGCCTCCCAGCCGGTGTAGTTACCGCCCACCGTCCGTTCTCCGGAGAAGTACAGGATCTGTGTGCCCGCGGCTTCGTTGACGGGGAGCCAGAGCAGTTTCAGCAGGGTCCCCAGCACAAACACTGGGATTGCGAGCAACGCGAGGGTCCAGAACATGGTGACGTGATCGCTGATGCGCCGAGAGTTGAGCGCGCTGCGCACGCCTACCGCGACACCCGCGATGATCGCGACGATGCTGCCTGCGAAGAACAGCCGCATGCTCGTGCCAGCGCGTGTCCAGAGTTCGTCGGCGATCGGACGGCCGCTGACGGTCGTTCCGAAATCGCCGACGGGCATTCCGGATATCCAATCCACGAACCGCAATGGAATGGGCAGATCGAGAGCCAGTCGCGCCGCTTGCGCGTCGATGACGGCCTGCGCAGGCGGCGGCTGCCGCATCTGAAGCTCAGCCATCGGGTCGAACGTCAGCGAAGCCAGCGTGAACGCAAAGAAAGTCGCCGCCAGGCATAGCATTATGCGGCCTGTCAGCCGCCCGGCCAGGTAGCGGACGAGGTGACGACCGGTGCGCCCCGGCACTGACTGGGCAGTGCCGGAGTCGCTAGTTGATGCCGGAGAGTCGGCGCGAACGCCGACTTTCACCGCTGTCACTGCACCCAGCCGGCCTTCGCGAACCCGTAGTGCGCCAGCCCGCGTGCACCATAGTTCGCGAGATTCTCACGAACAGCGTAAGCGCCGGATTCGGCGTAAAGCGGGATGTGGTGCGCATACTCCCAGGCGAGGCGGTCGATCTCGTTAGCGATCTCGTTGCGCCGATCGGCGTCGAGCTCAGCGAGTCCCTCGTCGTACAAGTCTTCGATACCCGGCACAACAACACGGCCGAAGTTGGAACCGAACGTATCACCTTCGGGAGTCTGGAAGACCGGCCGGTCATGCGCGAATGGCGATGCCGACTTGGTCCACTCGAAAACGGCTAGGTCGAACGCGCCCGGCAGCAGGTACCCGTCATAGAACTGGTCGCTCGGAACCGATACCACGTCAACATCGACGCCCACGTCGTTCAACTGGTTTCGGATTACCCCGGCGACGGTGTCGAAGACTGGGGTTGACTGTGCGATGAGCCTCAGGGTCAGACGCTCACCTTCTTTTGTGCGGACATTTCCATCGAATTCCCAGCCGAGTTCTTCGAGGTTCGCGCGGGCCGCGTCAGCATCGTAAGGCAGCACGTCAGAGTTGTCTTCGTAGCCCGGGTCGGTGGGCGGCAGGATGTGGTTCCCCACTGCCTGCGCACCTGGCGCGATTGTGCCGAGGACGACGTCCGTCACGCCTTGCGGGTCGATAGCTTGTGCGATCGCCTGACGCAGTTCCAGGTCGCTGAGGATCGCACCTTCGGATCCGTTGAGTGTCAACTGCCCGGCGCGCCGTTCTGGTGCCGTCCGGATCTCGACGCCACTCATGGTCTGCGCTCGTTCGAACAGATCGACGTTGCCGCCGATGGGATAGATGTCTATGCCGCCATTCGCGAGCTCATCCGCTCGTGCGGACGGATCGAGCACCCGGAAAATGACGCGATCCAGTGGCGGAGTATCCGCCCACCAGTCGGGATTGCGGTCGAGCACAATCGCCTTGGCCGTCTCGTCGATGCTCTGCACCTTGAACGGTCCGGAGGTAATCTCTGGCTCGTTCATCCACCCGCTGTTGAACGCCTCGGCATCACTCGTGAGTTCCATGGGAAGCAGGAGATTGAAGAGCCCCTCCCACTCCGCGAAGGTGTTGTCGAACGTGAGAACTGCTTCCTTGTCGCTGTCCCCACGCTCGACGGATGCCACGTCGCTGTAACCGACAGTGCTGTAGCCCTCGAATGCCTCATCGTCACCGCTCAGCGCAGCCACCTGAGAGGCTAGGTCTTCCCAGGTGAGCGGGCGCCCATTACTCCACACTGCATCATCGTTGATTCTGTAGGTGATGACCTGCGGGTTTTCGGACGTCAGCGCTGCGGAGTCGAAGAAGGCGGTGTTCAGCTCGTGTCCGCCGTCTGCACCATCGAGGTGGACACTTGGGAAGATCGCCTCAGCAAGCTGCCACGTAACCAACCGGGCACCGTTTATCTGGATGGGGTTGTAATTGGTGGGCAGCGCGTCGACTGGAATCCGCAGGTCCCCACCGTCTTGCAGCTCGGAGATATCGTGCGGGTTGATGTCCTGCGCAGCCGCTGCGCCCTCGGCCGCGCTAGCCGGCTGACTGGACGAGCTGCATCCGGTGAGGGCCAGGGCTGCAGCCACTATGACCACAGCACCGGCCCTCATCCGCGATGCGCCAATTGAACGAGTCGTCACTACAGGTCCTTCCCCCAGTTTGGATGGGCGCGGCTGTTCACCGCGCAGATCGTGAAGGATGAGCGCGCTGTGGGCGCCGTCATCCTTCACGATCGGAGACGCATAACAAGGTGGGAGTATATAGTAACGACAATTGTTTTCAATAATTGCCGCGGTATGCGAAAGCGCCCCGCGTAGCTAACGCGGGGCGCTCAACTCCATCTCAGTCTTCGTCAGCGGCTGGCGGGTACTCGCCAGCCGCCAGCTCCTCTGGCCACGGCTCTGTTTTGCCCAGCACGTTCTTCGCGAGGAAAGCGTAGACAGTCAGATACCAGATCTTCGCGTGCGGCGGACTGAGCACCCAGTGGTTCTCAGACGGAAAGTACAGGAACTGATGATCGGAAATCCCCTGATCGTCCGCGGGCAACGCCGATTCCGCATTGAGTTCGTACCACAGACGCAGCGCCTCACCGATCGGTACGCGATAGTCCTTGTCACCATGGATGACGAGCACTGGCGTTCGGATGTCTGCGACATACAGATGCGGTGAGTTCTCAACGGCCATTTCGGGCGTCATCTCGCGCGCCCAATACCAGGCGGCATCTGTGGTGGGGCCAAACTGGTCGAGCGCCCACAAACTGGCGTGCGTGACGATTGCTTTGAAGCGATCAGTATGTCCGGCGATCCAGTTCGCCATGTATCCACCGAACGAGCCGCCCATTGCGGCTGTCCGTGACGCGTCGATCTCCGGCCGCTGCTCAGCCACGTCCGTCAGAGCCATGATGTCGGCGTACGGTTCTTTACCCCACCTGCCCCAGCCGCGCTGGATGAACTCATCCCCGAAGCCGGTGGAAAGCGCGGGATCTGGAAGCAGGACGGCATAACCCCGGGCCACCATCAGCCAGGGATTCCAGCGCCACTGCCACGAGTTCCACGAGTTGAGCGGCCCACCGTGGATCCACACAAGCAGAGGTGCAGGATTGTCGGCGGAGGCATCGAGCGGTTCAGCGAGCCAGGCGCGCAGTGGTGTGCCATCCGTTGCTGTCGTCATCACCTCGGTCACGGAACCAGGTATTTCTGGTGCACTCGCAGGCCCCAAGAGATCCGTCACGTCGCCCGAAGTGAGATCAATCCGAACTGGGTGCGGCGGCCTGCTGATCCCGGAGCGCAACGCGTATGCCACGTGACCTTCTGGATCGATGACGACGTCACTGTACGCCGCGTCGTCGTTTGTCAGTTGCCGCACATCAGCTGTGTCCGTAACCGGGAGAAGAAAGATGGGGCACCGGCTGTAGTGGTCGGCTGTGACGGCCAGCGCCGAACCGTCAGGAAGCCACCTGATTGATATGGCACGACGGTCCCAGTCGGCCGCTACCTCAACAGTCTGCCCAGACGCGAGGTCGTGCACGTGCAGCGTGATGCGCGGCGCAGTGTCAGGATCTCCGTGGGCTTCGCGCACGTATGCCACCCGGCTTCCGTCCGGCGAGATCGCAGGCAAGCCGAAGTCCGCCTCGGGATCGTCCTTGACCACCGTTACCGCACCGGAGGTTGTGTCGACGCGCACGAGCTGTGCCCGCCGCCTAGCCAGCGGTCCCGGTACCTGCCACGTGGACACCAGGAATGAACCGTCCGCACTGATGTCCGAGTGAGCCTCACGCATCGCACCGTCGGCAGCAAGGCGCGCGAAGTCACCGCTGCCCGTGCCGGCCCGCAGCCCAGGCACCTCCGGCCCCAAGTCATGGTCCCAGTAGCGCACCGGGTAACTCGTGTGGATGATCGCGGTGATCTTCCCATCCTTGCGTAGCTTACGGACCTTCTCTTCGTCCGCATCCGTCGTCACATGCGGATAGGTGGACGTCGTCAGAATAAGCCGATCTGCACGCCGGGCGGCGAGCACGCTGCTTACCCCGCCGGGCGGCTTCGCGAGCTCATAAGCCTCACCTCCACGCGCAGGCAAACACCACAACGATGGCGGCGCGTCATCGCTACTACCGCGCGCAGAAACGAAAACGAGGTCACCCGCGGCCGTAAAAGCGGGTGCGGAGTCCCCTTTCGGGCCGTACGTCACCTGCTGAGGTTCCCGATTGCCGCTGGGATCTACCTCCCAGAGGTTTCCAGTGAATTTAGAGCCATCCTCGCTGACCTTTTCCACACGTGTGACGAGCCGCCGCCCGTCCGGCGAAAGCGCGAGCCCCGACACCCGCGGCAGGCTCAGGTATTCATCCAAGGCGTGGAACGGTGTTACGGCGGCATGAGTCACAGGATTGTTGTTACCACGCGCTGCGGGCTCGATGGGCACGGGTTACTCCTCTCGCGCTGCCTGGGGCGGCCTCAGCGCGGTTAGTTCGTCTGGGGTGTTCACGTTGATCAATTCATTCGCGCATCGCGTGACGTCGACGGTGCTGGTGCGCAGCTCGGAGAGCGCACCGTACATGCTGCGTCCGCCAGCATCTGCATGGGCACGCATCGTCACAGCCGCGGCGGTTCGGTATATCGACGCGAGCGGCTGTGCTCGCGTGCCGTCGTGGGCCAGCACCACGTCGAGAGCCTCGCCCACGCAGTGCGGTGCGAGTTCGCGCACCAGTCTCGCACTGACCAGCGGCATATCAGTCGCACACACGAATGCCCAATGATGTCCGGCCTGCCGCGCTGCGTCCAGCCCGGTGAGCAGGCCATACAGGGGTCCACGGTGAGCGATCGGATCCCGCACGAGAGTCGCGGAAACCTCGGGGCATTTCTGCTTGGGAGCAATCACGACAAACACTTCTGCGCACACGGGCCGCAGGCTCTCCACTATGCGCGCCAGGAACGATTTGTCACCCCACTGCAGTGTCGCCTTATCGCGTCCCATCCTCGACGATGCGCCCCCTGCGAGGACGATACCGGCCAGCTGAATTGTCGGGCTCACGCCTGTGTCGTCACGTATCCGACTGCCGCCACATAGCCGTAAACACCGAGACCGCAGACCACACCCGAAGCGATCCCCGACACGAACGAACGATGACGGAACTCTTCACGTTTGTGAATGTTGCTGATGTGTACCTCTACGACGGGGGCATCAACGGTAACGAGAGCATCCCGCAGTGCCACCGAGGTATGGGTGAACCCGCCCGGGTTGATGATGAGACCCGCGCACGACTCGCGCACCTCGTGGATCCAGTCAATGAGCTGGCCTTCGTGGTTACTCTGCCGCGCGTCGATGGTGAAGCCGTGCGGCGACGCAGTTTCACGGCACAGCCGTTCGACATCCTCTAGCGTGGCGCTACCGTATATCTCCGGCTGTCGTTTACCCAGCAGGTTCAGGTTCGGTCCATTGAGAACGACAATGGTGCCGTTATTCACGGCACCATTCGCTGCACTTTCGGTCATCGTTACGCGGACTTGTCCCGGCGCTCCGGTGCCTCCGCACGACGTGGCACGATCGTCGGGTTCACGTTCTCGCGCACCGTGGCCCCAGTGACGACGACCTTTGCGACATCGTCACGGCTGGGTATGTCGTACATAACGGGAAGCAGCACTTCCTCCAGAATGGCGCGCAGCCCGCGAGCACCGGTGCCCCGCAGAATCGCCTGATCTGCAATCGCCTCCAGCGCATCCTGGGTGAACTCCAACTCCACGGAGTCCATCTCGAATAAGCGTGTGTACTGCTTGACCAGAGCGTTCTTGGGCTCCGAGAGGATCTGCACCAGCGAGTGCTTGTCAAGGTTCGTCACCGAAGCAACTACGGGCAGACGGCCGATGAACTCAGGAATCAAGCCGAACTTGATGAGATCTTCCGGCATAACATCAGCGAAGTGATCAATGGTGTCGACATCCGCCTTCGAGCGAACCTCTGCACCAAAGCCGAGACCCCGCTTGCCCACACGGTCGGAGACGATCTTTTCCAGCCCCGCGAACGCCCCCGCGACGATAAACAGGACGTTGCTCGTGTCGATCTGAATGAACTCCTGGTGCGGGTGCTTACGTCCGCCCTGAGGCGGAACACTCGCCTGCGTGCCCTCAAGGATCTTCAGCAAAGCCTGCTGCACGCCCTCACCCGAAACATCACGCGTGATCGACGGATTCTCGCTCTTGCGCGCGATCTTGTCGACCTCGTCGATATAGATGATTCCGGTCTCTGCGCGCTTCACGTCGTAGTCAGCAGCCTGAATGAGCTTCAGCAGGATGTTTTCAACGTCCTCGCCGACGTAGCCAGCCTCAGTGAGCGCGGTCGCGTCGGCAATGGCGAACGGCACATTCAGCATCTTCGCGAGAGTCTGCGCCAGATACGTCTTGCCGCAGCCCGTCGGTCCGAGCATCAAAATGTTGGACTTCTGGAGTTCCACGGACTCATTGCGCGAATCACGTGTCTTCTCGCCTGCCTGAACCCGCTTGTAATGGTTGTACACGGCGACAGCCAGGGTGCGCTTCGCCGTGTCCTGACCAATTACGTACTGTTCGAGGAATTCGTGGATTTCCACGGGCTTGGGTAGTTCATCGAGCTTGACGTCACTCGCTTCCGCGAGCTCCTCTTCGATGATCTCGTTGCACAAGTCGATGCACTCATCGCAGATGTACACGCCGGGGCCAGCGATGAGCTTCTTAACCTGCTTCTGGCTCTTTCCACAGAACGAGCACTTCAGCAGATCGCCCCCGTCGCCGATGCGCGCCATAACCGTGCTCCCTACTTCCCTAGTCTCGCCCGTGCAACCCCGAAGCGCGGGCCGCAATTAACGCAGCGGTGTTGTCCGGCACTCCTGACCGTACTCGCCACAGGCATAGCTGGTCTAGGTTTGTGCCATCCGCTCGACGTGTTCACAGTGTGGTCGCCCGCGCCTTGCGGGTGCCACCCTGGGCCTTCAGCCTCGCCGCTCCTGGCCCCGCCATGCGGTATCTAGAGCGGTCCGGCGTGTCGTCCCAGGATAGCGTGCGGGGCGCCCGCGGGCATCCGTATAACCGCCGCCACAGGAAAATTGGCCCGCGAGAGTCACTGGCCAGTGAGGGACAGCTTCCGGTACTCAAGGACGTTGTCGATAATCCCGTAATCCTTCGCGTCCTCAGCTGTAAGGATGAGGTCGCGGTCACTGTCTTTGCGGATCTGCTCGGCGTCCTTGCCGGTGTGGCGTGCCAGCGTGGTCTCCATGAGACGGCGCATACGCTCGATCTCTTTGGCCTGAATCTCGAGGTCTGAGACCTGCCCCTGCATCCCGCCCGCCGACGGCTGGTGGATGAGCACGCGCGCATTCGGCAGAGCCAATCGCTTGCCGGGTGACCCGGCAGCAAGCAACACCGCCGCCGCGGACGCTGCTTGGCCGAGACACACGGTGGTGATATCAGCGCGGACGTACTGCATCGTGTCGTAAATCGCCATCAGTGACGTGAACGACCCGCCGGGCGAGTTGATGTACATCGTGATGTCACGGTCAGGATCCTGCGATTCAAGCACCAGTAGCTGTGCCATCACGTCGTTCGCGGAAGCGTCGTCGACCTGCACGCCGAGGAAGATGATGCGCTCCTCGAACAGCTTGTTGTACGGGTTCGACTCTTTGACACCGTAGCTCGAGTGTTCGATGAATGACGGCAGGATGTAGCGCGACTGCGGGCCGAGCATCGACGGCGGGGTCTGAGGCAGCATGTTCGGGTTAAAAGTCATGACTTCTCCACAAGTGTCGAGGTAGACGGAGTTCTTGCTTGCTGGGTGCGCCCAGTTTGCCGCCGGAGATCAGCGGCCAACCCCGCCAGACTGCGCAGCACGGGAAATGACGTGGTCCACGAAGCCGTATTCGAGTGCTTCCTTCGCGGTGAACCAGCGGTCGCGGTCTGAGTCTTCGATGATCTGTTCCACTGGCTGGCCAGTGTGCTCAGCAATCAGTTCCGCCATCTCGCGCTTGGTGTGTGCGAACTGCTCCGCCTGAATCGCGATGTCGGCTGCGGTACCACCAATACCTGCCGACGGCTGGTGCATCATGATGCGAGCGTGCGGCAGCGCGTACCGCTTCCCCTTTGTTCCCGCCGAGAGCAAGAACTGGCCCATTGACGCCGCAAGGCCCATGGCGTAGGTGGCGATGTCGCATTCGGCGTACTGCATGGTGTCGAAAATCGCCATGCCGGATGTGACTGAACCGCCAGGTGAGTTGATGTACAGCGAGATATCCCGGCTGGGGTCTTCTGCGGAAAGCAGCAGGATCTGCGCGCACAGCTTGTTCGCGATTTCGTCATCCACCTGCGTCCCAAGGAAGATGATGCGCTCCTGCAACAGCCGCTCGAATACCGAGTCGGTGAGGTTCATTCCGTATGTGCCGGTACGCATCACTGGGTTCTGCGTGGGAATATGCACGGTCACGGGGCCTGCCTTCCGGGTATGACGAAGGTTAAGCGAGGAACATACCAGCGGACTGCGCGGACGGCGCGCCCCCGATATGGCCCAGCTACAACTTACTGACGTCGACAGTAACGAACGTGGGCGGCGCCGGAGTCCCGGCACCGCCCACGTTCGCTGTAAGCGTCAAGATTGACTTACTTCTCCGCTGCTTCCGCTTCTTCCGCAGTAGCCTCGGCGTCATCATCGGACGCCGTGTCCTCTACGGCACCCTCGGCACTCTCCGCGACCTCTTCAGCGTCTTCAGAGCCGAAAATGTCGCTCGTGTCGATGACGTTGCCGTCCGCATCCTTCACGGTTGCCTTGCGGATCACCTCAACCAGGGATTTCGTGCGGCGAGCATCGGCGAAAATCGAAGCGATGCCGTTCGGCTGCTTCTGAAGCTCCTGGATGAACTGCTGCGGCTCCATGCCGTAACGCTGCGCCTCGAAGAAGATGCGCTCGAACAGTTCCTGCTGGCCCACCGACACCTCAGTGGAGTCGGCAATCGCATCAAGCAGCAACTGCGTGCGGATGACCTTCTCAGCCGCCTCTCGCGAGTCGCTATCGAACTCTTCCCGGGTCTTGCCCTGGGCCTCAAGCAGACGGTTCAGGGTTTCTTCGTCATGGTCGAGAGCGTGGACCGCATTGTGCAGCTGCTCATCGACCTGCGATTGGACCACGTTTTCCGGCACCGGGATGTCCACAGCGTCGAGCAGAGCCTCGATCACCTTGTCGCGAATGTCATTGCCCAGCTGCGACTTCTTCGACTGTTCAGCCTTCTGGCGGAGGTCTTCGCGAAGTTCCTCGACCGTGTCGAATTCGCTAGCGAGCGACGCGAAATCATCGTCGACCTCGGGCAATTCACGTGTTTTCACCGTTCCGACGGTGACCGACACAAGCGCTTCCTCACCCGCATGGTCACCGGCGAGCAGCTTGGTGGTGAACTCCGTTTGCTCGCCCGCGCTGAGACCGAGGATCGCCTCGTCGAGGCCCTCGATCAGCTGACCGGAACCGACCTCGTGCGACAGCCCCGACGCGGTTGCGTCGTCGACTTCCTCGCCATTGACGGTCGCGGACAAGTCGAGAGTCACGAAATCGCCGTTCTCGATACCGCGCTCGACCGGAGTAAGCGTGCCGAAGCGCTTGCGCAGCTCCTCGAGCTGCTCCTCCACATCAGCGTCGGTGACCTCCGACTTCTCGACCTCAACCTCGATCGAATCGAAATCAGGCAGCGCAATATCCGGACGGACGTCAACCTCGGCGGTGAACGCGAAGTGATCACCGTCTTCGATCTTGGTGACCTCGATTTCGGGCTGGCCGATCGCCTTAACGTCAGACGAGCTGACCGCCTCCGAATAACGTCCCGGAAGTGTCTCGTTGATGACCTGCTCGAGGACAGCACCCCGGCCCACTCGGGCGTCGATGATGCGTGCCGGAACTTTGCCGGGCCGGAATCCAGGAACACGAACCTGCTGCGCGAGCGCCTTGTAGGCGCGGTCAAAATCCGCCTTCAGCTCCTCGAACGGCACCTCGACACTGATACGTACTCGCGTCGGGCTCAGCTGCTCGACGGTGCTCTTCACGGACATACTCCTGCCTGATTTCTCGTCAATATGTGATTGCCTGTGCGGGCCACCGACAGTGACGGTATGGCCTTGTCGTGATGTGGCGCCTGCCGGGTACGTGAGTACCCGGCCACACCACCGTCGGGGTGACAGGATTTGAACCTGCGACCCTCCGCTCCCAAAGCGGATGCGCTACCAAGCTGCGCTACACCCCGTGTCGGCACCCTCTGCGTCAACTAGCCTCCGGAGAGACTAGCGGCACCAGCGACTCACGTCACTATTCGTCGCGCGAGAAGACTGCCGCAGGACAGCGTACCCCGAGCGTCACCGCAGCATTCACGGGGTTGTCACGGAGACGCCGAAGCAACGATTTTCTCGCCGTCGCGATGATCCTACGTGGAGAGCTTGGCGTTTCCAAAGCAGGTTCGGTACAGTCACTCCCGCAACACGTCGATCGTGTCCATGCGGGCGTAGTTCAATGGTAGAACCTCAGCCTTCCAAGCTGATGGTGCGGGTTCGATTCCCGTCGCCCGCTCTCGAGAAATCCCCCAAAGCCGAACCCAGGTGGGTTCGGCTTTGCCGTTCTCGGGCGCATCGGGTGTGCTGGCGGCGTGACAGCACGCGGGGGAATCTGCGAAGACACCGGCTCAGTTGGCTTAGCTGTCCGTCCCCGCCGCGCAATCTGGAAGGATCAGGGCGCTATCAGCGCCCGAATCCTTCACAATCAGCGCGCAGCATTCTTCCGTTACGGCAACCCCAGGGCCCGATACAGCCGCGGCACCTAAACACGCCCGGAAAGCCCAGAAGACACCACCGAATCAGCCCGCAGATGGTGGCGCAAGCTCCTGCTGCAGCGGCCCCACCCCTGCGCACGTCAGTAATGACCAATGCTCATCCGCGCAAGCACGAAGAAGGTGAACCACAAGTGGAACACTGACGCGCTGACAGCCATCGCCCACACGAAAACCCGCAGCCACAGCCGCCTGGACTTCCAGTACGCAACCACGGCCGCAGCAACTGCAACGGCGAGCGGGAACAACAGGCTGAAAACCGGGCCCATCACCCAGCCCAACCCCGGCAGCCTCCACGTGAACACCTGCACGAGATAGACCGCCTGAACCAGAAACGGCCCCGCAACAACCCCGGCCACAGCAAACCCCACGGCCCGAAACGCCACAGCACGCGCAGTCACTTCACTCACAATTGTTGATCTTTCCCCACCCCCGGCAGCCCGCCGAGACGCTCCGCAAAAGATCCATGACCTGCCTCACTCAGACCTGACATCTAGCCTGGTGGACGCACTCACCAGCGCGCGCGGTGCTGCTCAGTTACCCCGTAGCCGTGGATGACCACCGAACCTCGTTTACCGCAGCGCAGTGTTCCCTCAAAGGCGCCGAAGGGCTGTGTGAAGACACTCGACAGCACGCCCGCGCGCAGATTCTCGGAGCGCTCACCGTCGGGCCGCAAGGTGATGTGCACCGCATCGTCCACGGTGTGCACGCGCCACTCAGCGAGGGTGTTCCGCGGCTGGTACTCGAAGACCGCCTGTCCCACGGGGTGCAGTTCGCCATCTAGCCACACAGCGTTTTCGAGGCCATTCATAAAATGTGCAACCAGGTTGATCGCCACCGGCGCACCGTCCGCCGTGACACCGCTGAGGCTGGCCCAATTCCAGCGAGTATCGCGGGGCGGATAGCCCAGTGAGAAATCAATTGATGCTCGCCCATCCGCACGCACCGGCACACCGTCGGCAGTAACCGTCAGCTGACAATTCAGCGAGCACGCCTTATACGTATGGTGGAATGGCCGGCCCGGAGCAGAACTGATTGCCGTGAGTCCCGGCTGATCGTCGATTATCAGTAATTCCGCGTCGAGCGCAGGGCCGGTGAAGCGCACCGCCCAGCCGGAGTCGCCCGGTGTGATGTTCCAGCGGCGGCGGCCGCGTGCCACATTCCACTCGGCATCAAGGCTTGGCGCGAAATCAGCGGGGAAAGCCAGCGGCAACGCCGCCTTGTGTTCGCGGAACTTCCCCGTTTGCCGATCCTTGAGATAGACAAACGCGGTCCCGAGGTAGCCCGCGTCCACGATCGCGAACCCCAAGAGATACCGCGGGGTGAATGCCGCCGCATAGAACCAGCCTTTACGCTGCGTACGCCGCGCCGAGAAGGGTCCGCTCCCGTCCCAGCGCCGGGTCGAGACGTCCCGGATCCGCCCCAGATAACGGCCGTCACGCGCCCGCCCGGCTGTTCCTCCGCTGAGCGCGGGCGGCGCGTACGGCAAGCGAACTGGGTCCACGCTCTCGTCCCTCAGTTTTCGCGCGCGATGAGGCTGGCGTACTCAGGATTCTTGGCGATGAAATGGCGCACGAACGAGCACGCCGGTACTACGTGCAGGCCCAAGTTTCTGCTGTCGTCGAGGGCAGCTTTGATTATCGCGCCAGCGAATCCATTTCCTTGGTCTTCCGGATTAACCACGGTGTGATTGAAAACACGGACATGGTCCTTTACGACGTAGTCCGCAAAACCCACACGACGACCGTCTACAAGAAGGCGAAAACGCTGGCCGATGACGTCGTGTTCAACCGATGCAGTCATATCTGGTTCAACGTTCATCGACCCTCCTCGTGTTCCCTGGCTCCTAAGCTTCGCCGGAATTCTCGCGGGAGAAAACCCTTTCGATTTGATCGTGACGAGGAACACCAAACGGACGGCTGACCGCTGAAAGAACCGATGCGACGACCGGGCGGCACTCGGACGCCGCGCCGCCATCAAGAAAGCGGTTTACCTCGTGCGCCACCTCGGGAGCGTTCGGCAGCGTCGGATGAGAGACCCATTTGGGGCACGCATTGACGTCTGCGCCGATTTTCCAGCCACCCGGCATCAGGACCAAGTCTGTCGCCGCGACGATACTCAGGCCGCGAATGTGATCAACCAGGGGCGCGCGCATGATTTCCGACGGCCCATCCGGGTCGCCTAACATCCGCTCCAAAGCGGGTGACTCGATCGCGAGTACCATCCCCAGTTCGATCGCGATAGGCGCGATGATGCGCAGCAAGTCGCTCGCGATCCGGCCGGGCGCCTCCTCGTGCGCATCCACGTAACCATGGCCGCTCTCTGGGAACGCACTAAAGACGATGACATTGTCAACCGGGAGATTTTCCCTGGTCGACGCGGTCAGCCAGGCTATCCACGCAGAATGCGAGTGTCCGACCACAGTCAGTGGCCGGGGCACACCTTCGACCTGCAACGCCAGATTCTCCGCTAGCTGATCGATCGGCTGATGGGTGTCGCTGCCTTCGAACGGCGCTCCGGTCCGGATCTCGCAGACGGCGTCCGCGTCCGGTGCGCCGTCGCCCGGCCCGGCGTAGGAGTAGTAGTACATCTGCTCGCAGGTGAATCCGAAGGTTGTGGGATCGAGCCGGAACGCCGCACCATTCCCCGATGAGGAGTTGATTCCTGACATCACCATCAGGCTCCCCTCACGTGTCGGCGGCTCTGGTTCACGCACAAGCAACCGGTCCACACCCCATACGGTCATGAAGACCAAGGCTCCAGCCAGCACCACCGGCAGCGGCCACAGCAGGGAACGCTGAGACCCGATCCGCGGGAGCACCACGATCACGATGCAGGTCACGGCGGCTGTGAGGATGACGAGGCCGAACGTGAGCGCCGGAATCGCTTCCGCCACTCCCCCAAGTGCGGCGACGATAAAGAGATAACCCGCGAGTGCAGCAATCCGTTTGTAGCTGCGTACCCCGTTCGCAACCGCGCTGCGTAATCGCAGGCTCCCGTCCCATGGCGCTGCAGCAAGGACGATGAACGTGAGAACGGTTATTGCAATTGAAATCCAGAAGATGCGCACGTACAGCACCGCGTAGCCCATGTAGCTTGCTTGCGCGGAAATCAGTGCGGGCCCAGCCGCGATCGCATAGAACGCACCCGCGAAACGCAGGCGCCGCCAGTCCAAACCCCCGAGCAAGTACGCCAGCACCGCGATCCGCACCGCGGCCAGTACAACCACCAAACCGATGAATGCCGGCCACGTGGGCGCGATCACAAGGAGCAACCGCATATCGGCGAACATGTCCAGCGGTGGTATTCCCACCAAGTAGACAAGGCCCGACCAGGTGGGGATAACCTCGGCCGCAGCGAGACCCACTACCGCGAGTGCCAGGAGCGCGACCGGCCACAGCCGCAGCCAGGCACCGAATCCACGCTGTTCGCTGAAGTGGGGCATACCTCCGACTCTGCCTGACGACGGCGGCGTGTGCGATCGGTACGGTGGAACTAAATACTCGCAGTGGTTCAGTTCTCCGACGGAAGTGGCGTGATGGAACTACTCCTTATAGCCCTGGTGATTCTGATCATCGTCTTCGTGGTTCGCGCAAACTCAGCACGCAGTGGCACGGCGGGGGTCCCGATTGAGGACGCGCAGGCGGAAGCGCGCCGCTGGATCGACCGGCTCGGCGGCCAAGTTCTGAACCTCACCGGGTCTGATGATGCTTCCAAGCAGGCGCTTGCCGACGCATCCGAACGCTACACAGCGGCGGGCGGCCAGATCGAGAGCGCACAGACGCCGAGGCAGGCTCAACTGGCGCAGGAGACAGCGATGGAGGGACTCTACTACGTGCGCGCCGCGCGCGAAGCAATGGGAATGGACCCTGGCCCGCCTCTGCCCGGACTTGACGGGCAGTCGCGTGCCGGTCAGGTGAGTGAAGAACGGACCGTGCAAGTCGAGGGCAGGGATGTCAGCGCCTCCCCGCGGCCATCGGACCGCACGCCGAACTACTACCCGGGCGGTACGGTCGCGGGCCGACCGGTCCCGGCCGGCTGGTATTCGGAACCCTGGTGGAAGCCGGCGCTCGTAGCGGGCGCATGGGGCATAGGGTCAGTGTTCCTCTTCAGCGCTCTCTTCGCGGGAATGTCCGGTGTGAACTATGACGCGGCCGCGTTCGAAAGCGGTGCTGGCGCGGACGCCGGTGGTGGCGGTGACGCGGGCGCGGGAGACTACGGAGATCAAGGCGACTACGGCGACTTCGGTGGCGGCGATGCCGACGGGGGCGGTTTCGACATGGGTGGCTTCGACTTCTAGTGCCGCGCTAGGCGCCTCAATCATGCAGGCTGACATGAGGGGCACCAGAAGATCTTGCGTGCCTGCAGTTCGCTCTGCAGGATGACGGTGCCGCAGACGCGGCACTTCTCCCCTGCTCGCCGGTACACGTACGTGCGGGGCCGGCCCGGTGCGTAGGCCGGTTCGCCGCTATCGTGCTGCGGGCGCACCGTGATCATCTTGCCTTCACGGACGCCAACTGGCATCAACTCGATGAGGTCTTGCCAGAGACGATCCCAGTCGTCGCGCACAAGCGATGTACCCGTGCGGAATGGGTTGAGACCTTGCCGGAAAAGCACCTCCGCCCGGTAGACGTTGCCAACACCCGCAATGACCTCCTGGTTGAGGAGGAGTCCGCCGATGGCTGCCCGCGAGCGCAGTACGCGAGCCGCCGCACGCTCGGCGTCAGCGTCAGCGTCCGCGCGGAGCGGGTCGGGGCCCAGCCTGGAAAACAACTGGCCAGCCTCATACTGAGTAATTACGGCGCAGCGGGCCGGACCGCGCAGGTCGGTGCCCCAGTCCTGCCCCGCTATGCGCATCCGGACTTCGCCTACTGGCGCAGGCATGGGCGCGGCGTGCTCGGTGAAAGCTCCATACAGCCCGAGGTGAATGTGGACGATCGCGCCACCGTCGTAGTGGTGCAGCAGGTGCTTTCCCCATGCTTCTGCGCCTGTGAAGACCCGGCCGCTCACCTGCCGGGCGCCCTCGGTGAACCGGCCTTGCGGACTGCTCACACGGACCTGGTGGCCCGCGAAGCATTCATTGTGCCTTCGCGCGAGCCGGTGCAGAGTGTGGCCCTCGGGCACTCCGCGCTCCGGTTATGCTCCGGGGACGGCTGGCGCCTGGCCGGTCTTCTCGTAGTCAGCGAGGATGTCGATGCGGCGCTGGTGGCGCGCCTCATCCGACCATGGGGTGCTGAGGAACGCTTCCACTATCGCGAACGCTTCCTCTTTGGTGTGCATGCGGCCGCCTAAGCCGATGAGCTGCGCATTGTTGTGTTGCCGCGCAAGCTGGGCGGTCTCAACGCTCCATGCAAGCGCACAGCGAGCACCAGGCACCTTGTTGGCCGCGATTTGTTCTCCGTTGCCTGAGCCACCGAGGACGATCCCCAGGCTTCCGGGGTCGGCAACCACCTTCCGGGCGGCGTCAATGCAGAAGGCCGGATAGTCATCGACCGCATCGTATTCGAATGCCCCGCAGTCGATGGGCTCGTGGCCGAGAGCGGCAAGGTGTTCTTTGATCTCGTTCTTTAGTTCGAAGCCGGCGTGGTCGGCACCAAGGTAAACGCGCATGGCGCCATTCTGTCAGGCTCGCCGCTCCGTGCACGCACCGACTCGGCCCATTCCGTTCGTTTAGGTGAAGTCAGGCGATTCGCTGCGAGTGCGCTTGAGTTCGAAGAAGTGCGGGTAGCTCGCGAGCGCGACAGCGCCGTCCCACACTGTGCCGGCATCTGCACCGCGCGGGATGCGGGAGAGCACCGGGCCGAAAAACGCCGTACCGTTGATGTGGATCGTCGGCGTCCCGACGTCGTCTCCAACCTTGCTCATTCCCGCATGGTGGCTCGCGCGGAGGGCGTCGTCATATTTTTCACTCTCCGCGGCGCCTGCCAGCTCGAGATCGAGGTCGAGTTCGCTGAGCGCTTCTTTGATCACCGTTCCGCGGTCATCCATGCCCTCGTTGTGGATGCGAGTTCCCATCGCGGTGTAAAGGTCGCGCAGGATGCTGTCGCCGTGTTTCTCAGCAGCCGCGATCAGAACGCGGACAGGCCCTAGGGTGCTGTCGATTTTCTCCCGGTAGTCCGGGCTGATGTCCTTATGCTCGTTGAGTACGTACAGGCTCATGACGTGGAAGTGGACCTCAATATCGCGGACCTTTTCCGCTTCGAGTATCCAGCGGGACGTGATCCAGCACCACGGGCACGCTGGGTCGAACCAGAAATCCACGCGGTCACGCTTTCCTTCAGTCACTGCTGCTCCTACCCGGGCTAAATCTGCATTCTTTTCCAAGAACACGCAGCATGGGTGGGCTGTTCCGATTGTCCGGTCATGTGATGAATTACACATCGGGTTATCTGATGCGCTTGCGGAACTCTTCTTTGATTTCCTTCTGGAAGAGCCTTGAGAACGCGCGGTTGCCAGTGTTGTTGGGGTGCATGCTCAGTGACGTCGAGGTGGTGACGTTGCCTTCGTACCATTTGACGCCGCGCGGCTGACACGCATCGTGGCCAACGCTCGCTGCAGCAAGGTCGACATAAGTGACGCCCGCGTACTTCGCTGCCGCTCTGATGATCTTGTTCATCTCGTCCTGATACTCGGCGATGAACTTCGCATCCTCGTCGCTGGCCGGGATCACGGGGAAGCAACCCTCGTCCCCGACAGTGCCGCCGTGTCCGGCCAAGAAAATCAGCGCCTTTGGGGCGCGGGCCTGGAGTGTGCCGAGCAGCCTGTCGAGCCGGGGTCGCAGAGGTTGTAGTGATTCCATTGCGGCTAGCCGAGTTTCTGGGTTGCTCCGGCAGTTGCGGTCTTCGTTCGGCTCTTTCGTGAAGCACGCGCGCGCGATGTCATACCATCGCACGTCGTTGCCGCCGATGCTGATCGTGATCAAGGTGGTTTCTGGAGTCACCGCGTCTATCTGCAAGGGCCTGGCGCTGCCGTCCCGAGCTTCTTGCGGAATGTCGATCATGTTCTCGATCTTCGCTCCGCTGCAGGCAGCGAACGTGAAGAACTCTGGCTGCAGCCACTCCTCGAGGAGCCGTGGATACGATGCGGCGGTGCGGCCGCAACCGTCGTTGAGAAACCGCAGAGTTGAGGGCCCGGCGGCACGCGAGTCCCCCAGTGCTACGTAGTGCTCGCTGCTGCGCGGCGAACTCGCACCTGGCGTCGCAGTGAACGCGACCAGCAATAGCGCTGCCAGAAGCAGTGATCTGCGCAGGCGCCGTCGCAGCGCGCTGCCCCTCCCCAGTCGGCCCATACGAGCTTCAAAAGTACACGCTTGTGGCCCGCCGCGCGCCGCCGCACCGAGGAGCCCAACCCGTCAGCGTGGCGCGAGAATCACCACGCCTTCGCCCGCGGCCACCTGCTCACCGGCCGCACCCAGAACGGTTCTAACGACTCCCGCCTGAGGTGCACTGATGACGGTTTCCATCTTCATTGCCTCAAGCGCGAACAAGGGCTGGCCCGCTTCGACAATCTCCCCTGGCGCCACCATCACCTTCCAGATGTTGGCGACGAACGGCGCTTTCACGAGCGCCCCGCCAACAGGCACCGCAACGTCACCAGGAGTGGCCGCCACGGCATCGTTCGACTGCGCGACCACCTCCTGACGGTCGAACTCTCCCGCCGCCTCCCAGATGTCGCGTTCCGCCGCGAACGCAGCTGCCTGGCGGGCCCGGAATTCACCGATCGGCGCCGCGTTCTCCTGCAGGAAGCGCTGATGGTCCGCTAGCGCAAACTCACCCTCTGTGATGTCCACGTGGCCACGTCCGGCCGCCATCTCAGCGCGGAGCTCGGCCAGTTCCTCGGGACTAACGGGGTACCACTGGATTCGGTCGAAGAAGTTGAGCAGCCACGGTTTTTCACCGGCGCCGTAACGGTTCCACACCTGCGTCGTACGGCCTACGAATTGGTATCCGCCGGGCCCCTCCATTCCGTAAACACACAGGTAGGCGCCGCCAATACCGACTGCGTTCTCCGGTGTCCACGTCCGCGCGGGGTTGTACTTTGTTGTGATCAGCCGATGACGTGGGTCGAGCGGCGTCGCGACCGGCGCTCCGAGGTACACGTCACCGAGTCCGAGAACGAGGTAGTCCGCCTCAAAGACCGTACGATAGACGTCGTCCACGGAAGCGAGCCCATTGATGCGGCGGATGAACTCGATGTTCCAGGGGCACCACGGAGCATCACTACGGACTCCAGACATGTAGCGCTCGATCGCTTCTCGCGTCGCCGGGTCATCCCACGACAGCGGCAGTCGCACCGTCCGGCTGGGCACGACGAGTTCTGCCGCGGGCGGGATGTCCTCCTCAGCTTCCTCAAGGAGGTTGAGGAGTTTCGGCACAGGCAGGACATCGGGGTCGACGTGGACTTGCAGAGAGCGGATTCCCGGAGTCAGGTCAAGGACTCCGTCAAGATTCTCCGCCTCCAGCTTCAGGTGCAGCGCATGGACTCGTGCGCGCAACTCTAGGTCCAGCGTGATATCCCCATACTCGACGAGGACGTTGTCGTCACCGGAGCGGCGGTACGTCCGCGACGGCACGCCTGCCCCTGCGCTGTGGCGGGCGAGCACACCGTTGTCGTTGTCGCGATTCGCCGCTGGTACGACCCATCGAGTGTGATCGAGCGAACGGCGCGACGGCGCTTTCGCCGCCTGGATCGGTGTGAACCGCACGGTATCGCCCGGCTTGAGCTGACCTAGCTTCCAGCGCTGCGCCGACACAACCGTCACTGGGCAGACAAAGCCGCCGAGACTCGGCCCATCTGGCCCGAGAAGGATAGGGGTATCACCGGTGAAATCCAGAGCGCCTACTGAGTACGCGTTGTCGTGGATGTTCGATGGGTGCAGCCCAGCCTCACCGCCGTCGCGCCGCGCCCATTCCGGCTTCGGCCCCGTCAACCGCACACCGGTGCGGGCGGAGTTGAAATGCACCGTGTACTCGGCGCTGTACAGGGTATCCATGTCCGCGCGGGTGAAGAATTCTGGTGCGCCGTGCGGACCTTCGGTGACTGCGAGTGTCCACGACGACGTGAATTCCGGGCGATCACTGATCGCTGTGCCAGCCACTGTGGAGCCGGCGGCGCGCAACACATCTCCGGTGCGCAGCGCGCGTCCACCGTGCCCGCCGAACTGCCCGAGTGTGAATGTCGACGTGCTGCCCAGGTATTCAGGCACGTCGAGCCCGCCCGCGAACAGGATGTAGGTCCGCAATCCAGGACCGTCAGCTGAACCGACATCGAGAGTTGCCCCCGCTGGGACGGTGACCGGCTGCCACATTGGTGTGGCAGCGCCGTCAATAGTCACGCTGGCATTAGCGCCTGTCACACAGACGGTGGTGGCGTGACTGAAAGTCAAAGCTGGCCCCGCCGCAGTGCATTCCAGCCCGGGCGCTCCCTCGTCATTACCGAGGGCGCAATTGCCCAGCCTGAAGGAAAGGTCGTCCATCGGCCCGCTAGGCGGCACGCCTACCTGCCATAGCCCAGCTCGCCCCGGCCAATCTTGGACGGTCGTGAGCATCCCCGGGCGCTGCACGGTAATCCGCGGTTCGGAGTCGTTAATACTCGCGATGGTGGCGGTGCTGTGCGTACCTGCGCGCACGCGGGGATCCATTGTGATGGCGCGGAGCAGTCCGAGGTTCGTTTCGATACCGTCTACGCGGGTTCGCTGGAGCGCGCTGCGCATCGCGGAAAACGCGTCAGCGCGGCTATCCGCGCCGACGATTACCTTCGCAAGCATCGGGTCGTAGGCCGTGGTCACCTCGGTGCCGGTTTCGGCCCAGCTATCGACACGGACATCATCCGGCAGCACGACGCGTGTGAGCACTCCAGCTGACGGAGCGAAATCGCGACTGGGGTCTTCGGCGTACACGCGGGCCTCGACGGCATGGCCTCGGACGGGGATCGACTGGGGCAACTGGGGCGTGGTGCCGAGGGCGAGTTCCAGCATCATGCGGACGAGGTCGACTCCGGTCACTAGCTCGGTCACCGGATGCTCGACTTGCAGCCGGGCGTTCACCTCGAGGAACGACGCTTCGCCGCGCTCCGGGTCGTAAACAAATTCGACAGTGCCCGCGCTTCGGTACTGCACCGACGAGGCTAAGCGCCGTGACGTGTCGTGAAGGATGCGGCGCACATTGTCGTTCAAGCCTGGGGCCGGTGCTTCTTCCACGACTTTCTGGTTGCGCCGCTGCAGCGAGCAGTCCCGGTCCCCTAGCGTCGCTACTTTGCCCTTGCCGTCGCCGAAAACCTGAACCTCGATGTGCCGCGCGTTTTCCACGTATCGCTCTAGAAAAACGCCGGTCGCCGAGAAACTCTTGGCGGCGAGCCGTGCGACGACATCGTACGCGCGGTCGAGTTCGGCCGCGCTGCGGCACACCTGCATTCCGATGCCACCGCCACCGCCTGTTGCTTTGAGCATGACCGGATAGCCGATGCGGTCTGCTGCTGCGAGCGCATCGTCGAGACCGCTGAGCAGATCGGTGCCTGCGATCATGGGGACCCCCGCAGCTTTTGCTGCGTCACGGGCGGTGTGTTTTGTCCCGAAGGTCCGCAGTTGGCCGGGTGTCGGTCCAACGAATACCAGCCCCGCTGCCTCGACGCGCTCAGCAAATGAAGCGTCCTCGGAAAGGAAACCGTAGCCCGGGTGAATCGCGCCTGCTTCCGCGGTGCGGGCGGCATCGAGTATCGCCGTGGCGTTCAGGTACGACTCTCTCGGCGGCGTCGGTCCGATGTGTACCGCGTCGTCGGCGAGACGAACGTGTGCGGCGCCGCGATCCGCATCAGAGAACACGGCGACGGTGCGAAGCCCCATCTCGCGGGCTGTCCGGATGATGCGGCACGCGATTTCGCCCCGATTGGCGACGAGGAGCGTGTCGAAAGCAGGCATGGGAGACCTTCCATGGGTGGGTGCAAAACCTCAGGCAGGGCTTGTAACTGTCATGCGCACGGGTGTCGGATTGAAGCCGTTGCAGGGATTGTTTATCTGCGGGCAGTTAGAGATGAGGACGAGTGTGTCGCGTTCCGCGCGCAATGCGACCTGCTTTCCCGCGCCGGAGATTCCATCGACAATGCCAAGTGTTCCGTCCGGGTCGACGGGAACGTTCATGAACCAGTTGATGTTCGACACGAGATCGCGTTTGCCGAGCCCCCACTTGGCTCCTTCGATAAGGAAGTTCTCCACGCATGCGTGCTGATGCTTGGTGTGGTGCCCGTACCGGAGCGTGTTCGACTCTTGTGAGCAGGCTCCACCGAGGGTGTCGTGCCGTCCACAGTTGTCGAACGTAACGGTCATCAGCGGTGCGCCTGTGTTTGCGCGCAAGACGCTGCCCGCGGTCAGGTACGCATTGCGCTGGGCGGCGATGGTTTCGGGTGCGCTGTAGCGTTCGGCGGTGTCGTGCGCGTTGTAAAGGATGCAGTCGACGGCCTGGTTCCCCTCGAGGTCGGTGATCGTGAGTGTGTCTCCGGCGCGAATGATCGCGGACCAGGGGGATCGCGCGGGCACGTGCTCATCGAGAATCGACGGGTCCATGCGGAATGTGGCGGTCATGCCGGGCTCCTTATTTCTTGCCGCGCGCGGCGATGTAGTCCTCGGTGTTGGCGATGGCCCGCAGGTACTCGGGATCGGTGCACGGAAGCAGGCTGGGTTCATCGAGTGCCTCGCGCGAGTCCCACGCGAGCACGTTCAGCGCCGTTGTTGTGAAGTCGGGAGCGGGGTCAAGCCGATGCGCGGTGTTGGCGACGAGCACGGTCGCGGACATGTGAAGCAGGAGGTCGACCGACGCACCCGGCCCCGCCGTACCGTCGCTGACGAGGGCGCCATCCTCGGCGACGTGAATGCCGTGGAAGAGCGAGATCGACGGTGGCAGATCGCGCACGGTGAGTCCGTGCTTCGCCGCGGCTACGGTAAACATCTCAAAGCCAGCGGGCGCGGGGCCGTGCAGTGAACCGTCCCCGTACTTCTCGGTGTTGGAAGCCAGGGTCGTTGTCCCGCAGAGCAGGTCGTGCTTGCCCGACGTGTCTTCCATGACCGTCGCCATAATTCGGCCCTGATCCGTCAGCAGTGGGTGCCCAGTGCGCAGGTACGCCTGCCACGGCACCTTCACAGTGTCTGCGGCATTGAGCCGCTCCCAGGGCTGGTCTGCGCTGAACAGCAGCAGGTGTGCGCATGCGTTGCCGGCGACGTCAGTAAAGCGCACACGGGTCCCGCGCGCGAGCACCTTTGACGTGTACCGGCCGCCAGCCACCGTTTCGGCCCACACGAGATCGTGCACGCCGGCTGGCGGCGCCGGCCAGGTGCTCGCCGGGACGTATGGCATCGAGTCAGTGACCGCGCCAGCCTGGGCTCGCGCATGCGCGCGCGCCGCTTTCGTTGTCGCAGTGGCTGCTGTCATGGGTCCTCCCGTTAAGAAACCTCAGCAAATATCTGTCAGTTGATAGGTTTCCTGATTCTGCAGTACGGGAGGTGACGGTCGCGTAACTCGCAGGGCCGTCGGTGTTAACGCTGCATGACAGGTGTTGCCAGTTCGTTTCGCACCCCGCACCGGTCATGAGCTGCGGTTTTGTTTCTCGTTTGAGGGATCCGCTTTACGGAAGGTTAACGGTTCCGAAACCATTCGCGGCGCCGCCAGTCGTAGGTTCCTGTCAAGTGACAGGTAGTGCGTGATTCGCCTGCACCTGGGGCATCGCCGCCCGCCCCACGCTCCCGACATCTACCTCCGTGGAGGCTTCACATGATTCTCTTCGGCGTCACGCTGAGCGTGCTCGCACTGCTTGCGGCAGGTCTCTACGCCGCGAAGCGCGTGCACGGCCAGAGCGCAAACTACCTTCTCGCTGGACGGTCGCTTTCCATTCCGCTCGTCGCGATCGTTCTCGCTTCGCAAGCCATCGATTCCAACGGCACCCTCGGCAACACTGACCTCACCGCTGACTTCGGATTCTGGGCCGGCGCCGCTCTGCCCATCGGCCTCGCCGCTTGCCTCATCATCGCTGGCCTGTTCTTTGCTAAGCGGATGCGCGAAATCCGCGTCGTCACCCTGCCTGAGTACTTCGAGAGACGATTTGGCCGCAGCGTTGAGCTTCCCGCGTCGGCCCTCACCGTGTCTGCTTTCGGCATCTTGCTTGCCGGAAATCTCGTCGCGATCGGGTTCCTGCTCGACCGTTTCGCTGGGATTCCGTACTCCACGTCCATTCTGATCGCTGTGCCGTTCGTGCTCGCCTACACGATCGCGGGCGGCATGTTCTCCAGCACATACGTCGGTGTCGGGATGATCATTCTCAACATCTTCGGAGTCATCGCCCTGATGACGTGGATGACCTTCACACACGGTTTTTCCGCGCCGGAAGGCATGGGCCCGCTCGCACTCGGTCAGCTCACCAATGCGGAGGAAGGTGCCGTCCTCAACTGGGCCACGATCACCGCTCTAGCGCTCGGCAATCTCGTAGCCATCGACCTGATGCAGCGCATTTTCTCCGCCCGCTGCCCACGCACCGCCCAGCGGGCGTGCTTCGGGGGCGCCGCGCTGATTCTCGCGCTGTGCATACCGTTCTCGCTCGTAGCATTGGCCGCGGTCTCGATCATCGGCCCAGAATCCCAAGGACCGGTCCTTTTCGCCCTGCTCGGCGACTACGCTCCGACCTGGCTGGCGATACTCGTGCTGTCGGGCCTGGTAGCGGCCTCACTGACCACTGCAAGCGGCGTGCTGCTCAGCACCGCGACGGTGATCGTCAAGAACATTCTCCGGCTCGACGAGCGTACGGCGAGTTCGATGAACGCGACCCGGCTCGCCATGGTGCCGATGGCGCTGCTGGGTGCGTTCTTTGCGTTGCGGATCCCCCAGACGGGCATCCTGCTGACGCTGACGTTTGACTTGCTCCTGGCCGGACTCGTCGTCCCGTTCATCTTGGGGCTCTACTGGTCACGCGGGGGCACGGCCGCAGCGCTCGCAGCGATAATCAGCGGCGTCGCCGTTCGCGTGTTCTTCTTCATCACCACGCCGACCGTCTACGGCGTAGAGAACACTCTGCTGTTCATACCGAACAACCTGGTCCCAGAAGCGATGGATGGGTGGTCAACGTTCCTCGCAGCACTCGTCTCGCTCATCGCCTATGTTGCGGTCGCTGGTGCATCGCGCACCATGACCACGCTGCCCGCACCGCACGCAGTGCAGCGCCCCGAGCCGGTCCGGGTCTAAGCGGCGCAGACGGTCTCCGGTCCAACCGCCGAAGAAACCTGAGGACCTGGATCTCCTGCGCGGTTTCTGGAGATCCAGGTCCTCAGGTGGTTAGGTTTCGTTCCCGCTCAGGTGGCGGCCGCGCTGGCGGTGGCGGTGGCGGTGGGCGCAGCTGGGTGCAGGCCGGGTGTACTGGCAAGGTATTGCGAGCGAGCACCTTCGCAGGACCCAGGGTGTGCGTCCGTGCCCGGTGCCGTTGCTGGAGCGCGTTGCCGAAGCGCGGGCGAGGGGACCAAACCGCAGCGACGCCAGCTCATCCGACAGCGCCGGGTGCAGCCGAAGGGCGCGCAGCGCACCGCGCGCGAGCAGCCGGTTAACCGAAGATCCGGTCGAGAACTGATCGAGCGTAAGAGGTTCCTTTAGAGTCTTCCCGGTCGTTGGTCCACTGGCCCCAGCCGTGGCGTTTTTTCTTGCCGTGGCCTGCGTCGTCATTGACGTAATCGTCGTGATTTTCCGCATCCTGATAGTCGTCGTGGTAATTGTCCTCGTACTCAGCTTCTGCAGCCAGAGCGACAGGATTCGGGTCGACCGGGATGGAGAGGTTGCCGTCACCATCGGTGCAAGCCGCGGTGAAGTAATAGGTGATGCCGGGCTGGCCGGTGAACGACGTGGCTCCGCTCATGGTGGCGAAATCGATGTTTGTGGTTCCCAGACTGAACGCGCTCCCGCTTGTCGGGTTGACAAAGGTGCCGCACGCGATGTTGTTGGACAATGTGACCTGGTCGCCGTCTGTGGTGTACCCATGAACATTGTGGAACGTGATCGTGATCGTGTACCCGTCCACGCTGGTGGTGGCGTATCCGTCGATCACGGCAGCGTTTCCCGTTGCTGGTCCAGCGGCGACCGCGAGCCCTGTTGCGGCCGCGATTGAGGCGGCCGCGGCGACACGTTTCATAGCAGATGATGGCATGTGGCAGGTCTCCCTGGATTCGAGTGATGCTGTTTGCTTGCTGTGCCTCAAGAATCCGTTATGGGCGAAATTCGCGACACCAACCCTAAGGGGAAAAAAAGACACCCCAGCCGCAATTCTCGCGACTGCCACCACCCCACGGTGCGTGCCGGATCAGTCGTGCCCGTGGGTCACCTCTGAGTCGCGCGTCAACGAGTGTGGTCCAGTGGTGAGGGATCGGGGTCCAGCCCTGGGTCGCGGGTCTGGAACCAGTCCTTCCGCGAGTGAGGTCTGGGCCGGCTGTATGACCGGCCGAAACTGACCGGAAGAGGCTCGCTGCGAGGCCGCGAAGCTCCGCAAACGCCGGAATACCGGGCGGCACCTGGCCAGGGCCCCATCAAGAACTCCTGCGCGGCGCAGACGCAGACACCACGGAGTCCTGCTCCATCGCGCGACACCTGACAAGATGGTGAGGTGACAACGCAAGGAGCAGGGCGTCCCCGTTCGTCCCAGCGACGGCGCCCTGGTGAGACGGCGCGCGAAGAAATTCTCGATGCGTCCGCGGAACTATTCACCACCCAGGGCTACGCATCGACATCCACGCGCACCATCGCCAACGCGGTGGGGGTCCGGCAGGCGACGATCTACCACTATTTCGGGACGAAGGACGACATCCTCGAGGCGCTGCTGAGCGGTACCGTGACTGGAACGCTTGAAGCTGCCGCCGCGGTTCGCCGTGCGGTAGACGACCCCGCCACACGCTTGCACGCGCTCGCGTGGTTTGACGGGATCCAGCTGTGGAACAGCCGATGGAATATCGGAGCGCTGTACCTGCTGCCCGAATTGCGCGCTGAACGCTTCGCACCATTCATCGAGAGCCGCGAAGAGTTGCGCGACGTGTACCGGACCTGGGCAGCCGACGTTGTCATGGCGAGTGGTGCAGAGACCACGGCCGCAGCAGCGGCCGATGAGGATCTGCCGCTGCGACTCGTCGAGACGCTCGTGAACATGCGCTGGGACGGTCGTGGCGCGCGAAACGAACCGTTTCGCACCGCAAACTCGATCGTTCGGGCGCTCGGGTGGCACGGCGACTGGGACGTTTTGCACAAAGAGTCGCACCAGACCCTGAATACGATGCTCGCGCCGGAGGAGGTCGTGCGCTGATCTTGCCTCTATAACGGTTGCGGGACCTCACTGGGAGATCCCGCAACCGTCTAGCCCGCCTCGCACCAGGTCATGGCCCCCGCGCCGCCCGGCAAGGGCAGCGCTAGCCACTGCACGATCACCGCCGGCTACATACGGGATGTAGACACCCCTCGGTCGCGGTGGATCGCCACGCGGTGCGCTCCTAGCAGTTATTCGCCCGTCCATAGCGAATCGTTACCAGTTTCGCAGTTAAACCGCCGTCCAGTGAGCAGATTCACCGTTTCCGTGCGATTTTGCCCGATTGGGCGGGGTGTTCCTGATTTGCTCATCCACGGCACGAGGGACGCCGCCCGGTGGCCACAAGCGTCGACGCGTCGACCATGGTGATGCCCCGGCGCCCGAGCATGGCGAGGAACTCTTCCCGCACGGCGGTCACCACTTCGGGCTGGAGCGCCAGCAGAGCGCCGCGCATTCCGCTACCGCGCACGAAGTCCCACGCGAACGTCTCGGTGACCGGAATGTGGCTGGAAAGCACCGTCACCGAAACATCCACGAGACCCCGCTCGTGCAGCCACGCTGTGAGGCTTTCTCGCTGGTTGATGCGAACGATATTGTCCTCCCAGACCGGCCTGCGCGCGGGGCCTTCCGCACCGGTGACATGTTTCAGCGCATCGCCAAACGCGACGGCATAGTCTTCCAGCGCGCCGTGCAACCACACTGTGAAGCCTGCCCGGCCGTCCGGGCGAAGGAATCCGAGCAGACGTTCTACCTGCTCGTCCATGTCGGGGAGGAAGAAGACTCCGTAGGAGCAGGCCAATGCGTCGTACGCTGCCCGCGACGGCTGCCACGACGTGACGTCAGCTTCTTCGAAGACAACATTGCGGAGGCCGCGCGTTTCAGCGATCCCCTGGCCCACAGCGAGCAGTTCACGCGCAAGATCGAGCGCGCGCACACCACCGGACGGGCCCGCCGCGAGCGCTGCGGCCAGCGCTGAAGCGCCGGTCCCCGCGCATACGTCGAGCACGTGGTCGCCGGGCTGCACTGCCAGCTGGTGGACGAGAACCTGCGCGGCAGGGCCCCACACGAGCGGAGTTACGCGCTCGAAGTCCGCACCTGCAGCATTGAACGTCTTGGCAAGGTCTGGGGCACTCACTCCACTAACCTTACCGAAAACGATCACCGTTTAGGGTCTCAGGGCGCGCGGGACGCCACGCCCGCACCATCGGCGTGCTACAGGCCGGGCTGCGGAGCATGATGGGATGAGCATTGCGATTACCGCCCCCAACAAGAGAAGGCACTCCACGTGGCTGCACCTAACCTGACCCGCGAACAGGCGCACACCCGCGCCGGGCTTATCTCGGTCGAAAACTACTCCCTGAAAATCGACCTCACGAACGGCTCAGGCGCACCCGGCGAAAAAACATTCCGGACGGAAACTACCGTCCTGTTCTCGGCCGAGTCCGGCTCGTCGACCTTCATCGATCTCATTTCACCGAGCATCCACAGCGCAATCCTCAACGGGCGCAACCTCGATATTTCGGATTACGAAGAGTCCCGAGGACTTCAGCTTGAAGGTCTCGCCGACACAAACACCCTGGTGATAGACGCTGACTTCGAATATTCACACACTGGTGAAGGGCTGCACCGCTTCGTCGACCCTGCCGATGACGAGGTCTACCTGTATTCGCAGTTCGAGACAGCAGACGCCAAGCGTATGTTCGCTTGTTTCGATCAGCCCGACCTGAAGGCAACTTTCGATGTCACCGTCACTGCGCCCGAGCACTGGGAAGTGGTGTCGAACGGAGCGGAACTCAGCAGGGACGGTCAGCGTCGCACCTTCGCTACGACCCCCCGCATGAGCACTTACCTCGTGGCCCTCATCGCTGGGCCTTACGCGAAATGGTCAGACTCGTACTCAGACGACCACGGAGTCATACCGCTCGGCATCTATTGCCGGAGTTCGCTCGCTGAACACATGGATGCGGACCGTCTGTTCACCGAAACGAAGCAGGGCTTTGGCTTCTACCACCAGAACTTCGGCCTGCCGTATCCGTTCGGAAAGTACGATCAGCTCTTCGTACCGGAGTTCAACGCGGGCGCCATGGAGAACGCCGGGGCCGTCACCTATCTCGAAGACTACGTGTTTCGCAGCCGTGTCACCCGCTACCTGTACGAACGACGCGCGGAGACCGTGCTCCACGAGATGGCGCACATGTGGTTCGGTGACCTCGTCACAATGCAGTGGTGGGACGACCTGTGGCTGAACGAGTCGTTCGCAACCTTCGCCTCGGTCCTATGCCAGGCCGAGGCAACGGAATACACGAACGCGTGGACCACATTCGCGACCGTTGAGAAATCGTGGGCATACCGGCAGGATCAGCTGCCTTCCACCCATCCGGTCGCCGCGGACATCCCCGATATCGCAGCGGTGGAGGTGAACTTCGACGGGATCACGTACGCAAAAGGTGCGAGCGTTCTGAAGCAGCTAGTCGCCTACGTCGGGCTCGACAGTTTCCTGGAGGGATTGCGGTCCTACTTCCGCGAACACGCTTACAAGAACGCGACTTTTGCCGATCTACTCCGCGCGCTGGAAACAGCGTCCGGCCGGGATCTGTCGGGATGGGGAGCCCAGTGGCTGAAAACCACGGGGCTGAACACCCTGCGGCCAGAATTCACTGTGGATGACGAAGGCGCTTTCACATCGTTCAGCATCACCCAATCAGGGGCTGAACCGGGTGCCGGCGAAACCCGCATCCACCGGCTGGCCGTCGGCATCTACGACGATGACGGCTCAGGAAAACTGATCCGCGTGAACAGGGCCGAACTCGACATCGAGGGCGAGTCCACGAATGTCCCTGACCTGGTCGGTGCCCAGCGCGGGAAGTTCATCCTCGTCAACGACGACGACCTCACTTACTGCTCGGTGCGCCTGGATGAAGAATCCCTTTCCACGCTTATCGCCCGCATCGCCGATATCGCGGATCCGCTGCCCCGCACGCTTGCGTGGTCGGCCGCCTGGGAAATGACCCGCAACGCCGAAATGCGCGCCCGCGACTTCGTCGCGCTCGTCCAGCGGGGTATCGGCGCAGAAACCGAAGTCGGAGTGGTTCAGCGTCTGCTGCTGCAAGCCGCAACTGCAATCGGGTCTTACGCAGAGCCAGGATGGGCAGCAGAATCGGGCTGGCCAGATTTCGCGGACCGGCTGCTCGATCTTGCTCGCACCGCCGAGGCTGGCTCAGATCACCAACTCGCGTTCGTCAACGCGCTGACGACCGCGAAGCTGTCACCGCAGCACACCCAAGTGCTCGCCACCCTGCTCAGCGAAGCACCCGAATCGCAGGGCTTGCGGGGACTCGATGTGGATACGGACTTGCGGTGGCGTGTTATTCAGGCCCTCGCAGCAGCTGGCGTTGTCGACGGCGACGGGCCCGAATCACCGACCATCGATGAAGAGATCGCTCGCGACGCGACTGCGGCTGGGGCCCGGCAAGGCGCGCAGGCTGCTGCGATGCGCCCACAGGAGGCTGTGAAGGCATTCGTATGGTCCCGGGTCGTCAGCGACCCATCCCTTTCCCACACGATTACCCGGGCCATGATCGCGGGCTTCTCACAACCAGGCCAGAGCGAACTGCTTGGCCCGTTCGTCGATCGCTACTTCGAGGTAATCGACGACATCTGGAAGAACCGCACCAGCGAAGTCGCCCAAACGATTGTGGTCGGCCTATATCCATCGTGGGCGATCAGCCAGGACGGACTCAGCAAGGCTGATGCCTTCCTGGCCGGCGATCATCCGCCCTCATTGCGCCGCATGGTGATCGAAGGCCGGGCCGTTGTGGAACGTGCGCTCAAAGCGCGCGAGTTCGACGCGAAATAGGCTCTAAACGCCAGCTCCCTGGCAGTTCGTCTTCTGGATCGAAGACGAACTGCCAGGGAGCGCGTGACTTCGGTCAGCTACTGACCGGGCGAGCTGCCGCGGCCATGACTTTGACCGCCGCGACGAGACCGTCGATGAGCTTGCCTTCGCGGAAAGCTGGAAGTGCTGCGGTCACCCCGAGTTGGCACACCCGGTCACCAACCTTGCCAACGACCGCCGCGCCCGAAACGATTTCAATCTTGCGTTCGCCGGGCGCCACCGCGATGAGTGCGGTGTGATCCGGATCGTCGAGGCTGTCAAGGAGTTCGAACGCGCGATCGTTCGAGCGCTCCCCCAGTTCACCGAGGTAAATGGTGAACTTTACGCCGGTGGCGCGGGTTCCGAAGGTCAACGCGTCATCGAGCCGGATCAGGTCGTCCTTGTCGAAGGGGAACCTTTCGACGGGCTCATCGAGGAATCGCACAGCCGAAATCCGACCGCTGGCCGTTTGCACGGAACCAACGGGCAGGTTCTCGATGACCGGCGCGGTCGGGACCAGAATCTCACCACGTTGCACTTGCGGATCCTCCAATCGGCTGCGTTGACTCGTCACGGTGGCCGTGACCGCCATGACCCCCATGGCCATGCTCGTCAACCGCGCTCCACCAGACCGGGCCGTAAGGCCACGGATCACCGAGCGTGTACGGCTCAGGCCGGATCGGTTTCTTCAGCATTGGTGGCACTGCCAGCAGGATGTATATCACTGCCGGTATGACAACGAACAAAAGGACGGTCTCCATGATGCTCACACATAAGACGTTAATCGAAGCGCATCACGAATGTGTCGCCGGGCCGGCAGAAAGTCGCAATTACGCGCTCTCGAGCGCAGGAACGTAGTCACCCCACACCGGATCGAACGTATCGATCTTGGATATCAGATACCAATGCCTGCCTGCTGGCGGCCGCAGAATCGTCCGGAGCGTCCACCCGAGTTCACTGAGCAACCGGTCTGCCTTTTTGTGATTGCAGCGTGCACAGCAGGCCACGCAGTTCTCCCAGACATGTTCGCCGCCCCGGCTGCGAGGTACGACGTGATCGATCGTGTCGGCCTTCGCGCCGCAGTACCCGCAACGATGACGATCCCGCTGCATGAGCGCGGAACGCGTTAACGGCACACGAGCGACGTAAGGCACATGCACATAGGTCGTGAGCCGGATGACCGATGGCACGTACACCTGTCGGCCCGCCGAATGCACGACCGTGCCCGCAGGGTCGGAGTGCAGCATCTCGGCGCGATTCCGCAACATCAGGACGATGGCACGCCGGACCGCGACTGTGGTGAGTGGCTCATAACTGGCATTGAGGAGCAAGACGCGGCGTGCAGCCAGCCCTTTGCGTGGGGTGACGGAAGAACTGGGTGACGCGTGTGCCGCCGCGGACTGGTCACCGTGAATGGCCCGCGGCACCCAATCGCTCTGGCTGCCGCCGGGCACGAGTTGTCGGTGGTGCGTCTTGTTCGAGCTCCTTTTCGCCATGCGAGCCTCCAATGCTCCACGATATTGCACCAAGTGAACACTGTCCGGCCCCGTCTGCGCAGCAGATTTCTTGCATAACACCTGGGAAGAGTGTGTGAATTCTTGGTGACGCCGCAGGTCAGCCGCAAGCTGACCCGCAAGCCGGGAACCAATAAGGGTAGGCTACCCTGCTTCTATGGACAGACTGAATGGCAGCAAGCGCGATCCGCGCTGCGTCAAACTGGCGCTCTCGGTGGCAGCCGGACTTGTGGTGACGCTCGCAGCGGCCAGCTGCGCGACCGAGACCGGCGGCCCGGAAGAGACCGGCCAGAGTGCTCAGCCGGAACACGTTGTGGAGCATGCGCGCGGAGTTACCGAGGTGCCCACTGCCCCCGAGCGGGTCGTTGTCCTTGAGCCGGTGCAACTCGACACGGCAGTGGCTCTCGGCGTCATCCCGGTCGGGTCGACAACGTTCGCGGGCGCGACGGGTGCTCCCGCCTATCTTGGCGCAGACGCAGCCGCGATCGAGTCGGTCGGACCGGTCGCCGAACCGAATATCGAGGAGATCGCCGCGCTTCAGCCCGATCTCATCCTTGGCACCGAAACCCGCCACGGCGACCTGTACGACCAGCTTTCCGCGATCGCTGCGACAGCGTTCATGGCATCCCAATCAGATCCGTGGCAGCAAAGCGTGCAGTTCGTCTCGACCGCACTGAACAAACCGGAGGAGGCACAGCGTCTGCTCGCCGCGTATCAGGAGCGCTGCGAGGAGATCGCCGACACCTACGGCACTGTCGGCAAGACCGCGCAACTCATCCGCCCGCGCGACGGGATACTCACACTGTACGGTCCGTCATCATTCGCAGGAAGCACGCTTGAGTGCGCGGGCTTCACCACACCCCCGCGCGCGTGGAACGGAGAAATCTCAGTCGACATCTCCACTGAACTCGTTGGCGAGGCGCAGGCGGACCTCGTCGTCGTCACGAGTGCCGATCCCGGCAATCCTGCGACCATGCCGGACGCTGTCGCGAACAGTCGCGACTTATTTCCCCGGCTGCAACTGGTCGACCAATCGTACTGGATTGCAGGTGTAGGCCCGCTTGGCGGAATGGCCGTTCTCGACGATATCGAGGCCATACTGCAGCAGTGACTTCGCCCCGTTGCCAGCGAGTGCCTCGTGACTGAAGTCGCTGTTCGGCGCTTGGCTTATCCCCTGCGGCCGTACGTACGATGGGCGGCGTGCTGACAGACTTACAAGAAGCAATCGAATGGACCGAGACGAGTCGTGAGTGGCTCATCGCTAAGCCACTCGAGGCGGCTTCCTACATCGTCGTCGCACTCATCCTGCGATGGGTCGCACACAAACTGATTGATCGGGCAACCCGGCGCACCGGAAAAACGCTGATCCCGGCCGCTGTTCGCAAGAACACCGACAACAACACTGACGACGAACGCCGTCAGGCGCGCAGCAGTCAGCGTCGCGAAACCATCGCGTCGGTGTTCAAGTCGGTCGTCACGCTCATACTGGTGACATGGGTGATCCTGACGATCCTCACGATCATCGGCATTAACGTAGCCCCCTTCATTGCCTCGGCAGGGGTCGTGGGTATCGCTCTGGGCTGGGGCGCGCAAAGCCTGGTGCGCGACTTTTTGTCAGGGGTCTTCATGCTGCTCGAAGATCAGTACGGTGTCGGCGACGTAGTCGACTTCGGCGAGGCGGTCGGAACTGTCGAACACGTCGGGCTTCGGGTAACGACACTGCGCGCGCTGAACGGAACCGTGTGGTACGTCCGCAATGGGGAGGTTTTGCGCGTCGGCAACCACAGTCAGGGTTACGCGGTCGCAGTCGTCGACGTCGCGCTCGCCCGGCCTGTCAACGTCACCCGCGCGACCCGCATTACGGAACGATCGGTTTCTGAAGCAGCACAGGACGAAGCTATGCGAAACAGCGTGCTTGAGGCTCCGACGATGCTCGGTGTCGACTCCACGACGG
The DNA here is from genome assembly GCF_026041215.1 of Hoyosella sp. YIM 151337. Taxonomy (GTDB): domain Bacteria; phylum Actinomycetota; class Actinomycetes; order Mycobacteriales; family Mycobacteriaceae; genus Hoyosella. The sequence continues at coordinate 41,362 of NZ_JAPEIQ010000019.1, read as the reverse complement.
CGTACACGGTGACGATTCGGGCAACCGTCAAGGTGCGTGCGGGCTCCCAGTGGGCAGTGCAGCGTTACCTCACCCAGCGAATCCTTGCCGACCTCGCTGAAGCCGATATCGTGACGCACGACGCCGGAAGCACCACCGAAAGCGATCCAGCGGGCTTGCCCGCAGCGCAGTCCGCACCGACTGAGACGAACAAGTGATGCGTGTGGCCAGCCGGGTACCGATTGAGCCACACAGACAGGCATGATGGACAGTGATGGCCAACGAGCAACAGTTTCAGACGTTTTTTGATGCGGTGGGCGGCGCCGAAACCTTCCACCGGATTGTGGCGCGCTTTTACGAGGAGGTGGCGAAAGATGAGATCTTGCGCCCTCTCTATCCAGAAGAGGATTTAGGGCCTGCGGAGCGGCGGCTCCGCATGTTCCTGGAACAATACTGGGGCGGGCCGCGCACGTATTCGGAAGAGCGTGGACATCCGCGGCTGCGCATGCGTCACGTGCCGTTTCAGGTTGGCCCGCTGCAGCGCGACGCATGGCTGCGGTGTATGCGAATCGCGATCGCGTCGATTGACGCGGACACGCTAGATGATCAGCGCCGCAAGGAGCTTCTCGACTACATGGAGATGGCGGCGAACTCACTGGTGAATTCGCCGTTCTGAGCTGGTTACCGCACGAAAAGCGGCATCTTTGTGCGGTTGAGCACGACGGACCCGAACCGCGCGTCGATTCTGACCCAGCCGCCGCGCATTCGCACTCGGACCATCTCCGCATCAGCCTGTTTCGGTATGAAACCCATACCGGTCAGCGCGAACACTGCCCGCATCGGAACCGTGACGGTGCCCGCGTCACCGCTGACCGTCATGACTTCCTGGTCGAGCAATGAACCCGGCATGCCTTGGGGTGTGCTGTGCTCGCGCGCGACCTCAGCGCCGCGGTTCGCAAGGTCGGCCAAGGCGGCGGCCGGGATGTCGTCTACGTGGCTGTAGCCCGTTTCGGGTGGTAACGCGCCCCGCCACGCGGAATCGAGACTGTACCCAGTGTCGATTAGTCCGGTGCGGGTGTTCCGCAGGCCCTGGAGAAGATGGTCGGCGGCAGCGATCACCTCGTTGGGCGTCACTTGAGCTTCGACTGTCCGCGTTGCAAGAACGTCGAGCCCAGTGTTGACCCAAACGGTCAGTTGTGTGTCACTGCGGTTGCGCAGACGCACCACCGCAGCGTCATCGAGGCGCAGTGCCCGGGTGAGGAATACTCCGAGGTCAGCGCGTGACGACATTCCGCGTAACGCGAGGTGGCGCTCGCCACCTGTGTCGGACAGCCCGCTCACGTGACTGGAGCGTCGCCGGCGTGGAGGAACTGCGCGAGGAACGAACGTTCCTCGCCGGTGAGCCGTCGCAACCGTTGACTGTCGATATCGAAGGCGGCTAACTGGACAGACGCGGTTACTGCAGGCGCAGCACTTGGTGCGGAGCCATTCGCACGAACTTCGTATCCGATCGTCCAGTCCGCGCTGCGAAGACGCTGAACCCACATGTCGATTTGCAGTGGCCCGTCGGCATGGCGGAGCTGTCCCCGGTATTTCACATTCATCTCCACCACGACCGCTCCGGCCCCGAGGGCAGCGGTGGGCCGCTCGGGACTGAGGAGCCAAGGAATGCGCGCCTCTTCTAAGAGGGTCACCATCCGTGCGTGGTTGATGTGGTGGAAGACGTCCATATCCGACCAGCGCACCGGCACCGACACCCGATACGTCCGGTCACCGTTGGGCGACGCGGGGGTGCCGCTCGCTGAACGTGGCGCGATGTGCTGCCGCTCCCCCGCCTGTGTCACCTGTTAGCCTCCGACCTCACGCTGCGTGAATACACCATGCTCCGCACTTGACGTGCCGCAACGGAGAGAGTCGCGAGATCAAGAGTGCCGGAGCTTGCGATCTGTGAGAGGGCTGTCCGCGCACGCTCGAGCCGTGACGAGTTCGACAGTTCCCACTCCGCGATCTTCTCCTCAGCACTCTCCCCTGGCTCGGCGTACTCGAGCACGTCAAGGCAAAGCGCCCTCGTGGAACCATACAGGTCGTCGCGCAGCGCCAGGCGCGCGAGGGCGTGCCAGCGGTCCCCGCGCTCAAGTCGCGAGACCGCGCCTTGCAGCATGTCTATGCCTAGGTGTGCTGTCAGTGTGAAGTACAGCTCTGCCACTTCAACGGCGTCACGTTCGGTGAGGTCTGCGACCTCCGCAATATCGAGCAGACAGTATTCGTGCGGCAACCCGTACACCCGGGTAGCGATGTCTTCAGGCGCGCCGATGGCTACCGCGTCGGCGGTGCGTGATTTGAGGTACTTCAGGTCGTTGCCGTGCAGCCAGCTCGGTACTTGCGGGCCCAGCGCCTGAACGGTCGCGGCGAAACGATTGATTTCTGCACCGACTGCGAGCGGCTGTGGGCGGTTCGCGAGCAGCCACCGTGACGCCCGGTCCAGCAGCCGCCGCGTTCCCAGCATCATCGTGTCCGAGGCTTCGGTCGGCATCTCCGTGGTGCGAATCTTCGTCCACAGTTCAGTCAGCCCGAAGATCGTGTTCGTCGCAGCGAACGCACGGATGGCGTCGGTGGTTGTTGCTCCCGCGTCTTCCGACAGCCGGAATGTGTAGGTGATACCTCCGTTGTCGATCGCCTGGTTGGCGATCATCGTGGTCACGATCTGCCGTTTCAGCGGGTGATGCTTGATCGTGTCGGCGTAGCGCTCCTGGAGGGGCTTCGGGAAGTACTCCGGCAGCCTGGAGGCGAACACGTCGTGATCAGGAAGATCACTCGCCAGCAGGTCAGACTTTATTGCGAGCTTGACGTGCGCGAGCAGTGTCGCGAGTTCTGGCGAGGCCAGTCCTTCGCCGCGTTTTTCGCGCAACCCGATTTCTTCCTCATCCGGCAGGGCTTCAATCTCACGATCCATCCCGCGGTTCGCAGCTAGGTCCGCGATCTGCCTTGTGTGCACCGGCAACAGTGATGCCGCGTTGGCACGGCTGGTGCCCATCAGTTCGTTTTGCATTCGGTTGTCGTCGAGGACGAGTTCAGCCACTTCTTCGGTCATGGAGGCGAGCAGTTCGTTGCGTGACGCGGGCGTCAGGTCGCCGGAGCTGACGAGTGACTCGAGGAGAATCTTTATGTTCACCTCGTGGTCAGAGCAGTCCACTCCTGCGGAATTATCGAGGGCGTCAGAGTTGACCTTGCCGCCGCGCCGCGCGAACTCGATCCGGCCTTTCTGGGTGAGACCAAGGTTGCCGCCTTCACCGACGACTTTCACCCTAAGCTCATCACCATTGACGCGAACCGCATCGTTCGCTTTGTCTCCGCACTCGGCATGCGTCTCAGTCACGGACTTCACGTACGTGCCGATGCCACCGTTCCAGAGCAGGTCCACCGGCGCCAGCAGTATCGACTTGATCAGTTCCGGTGGTGACATTTCATCAATCCCGGACGGCAGCCCCAGGACCTCACGCATTTGCGGGCTAATTGGGATGGCCTTCACCGTCCGTGGCCACACTCCACCGCCTTCACTGATAAGCGAGGTGTCGTAATCCGCCCACGACGAGCGCGGCAGTTCGAACATCCGCTCACGTTCGCGAAATGAACTCGCTGCGTCCGGTGTCGGGTCGATGAAAACGTGCCGGTGATCGAACGCAGCGACGAGCCGGATATGTTCGCTGAGCAGCATGCCGTTACCGAAAACGTCGCCGCTCATGTCACCCACGCCGACGACCGTGAAATCTTGCGTCTGCGTATCGACGCCCTCTTCGCGGAAGTGCCGCTTGACGCTCTCCCATGCGCCTCTGGCAGTGATACCCATCGCTTTGTGGTCGTACCCTGCGGACCCGCCGGACGCAAACGCGTCACCAAGCCAGAAGTTGTACAGGCCAGCTACCTCGTTAGCAATATCGGAGAACGTTGCAGTGCCTTTGTCCGCTGCCACAACCAAGTAGGTGTCATCGCCGTCCTGCCGCACCACGTCGGCGGGAGGTATGACCGCTTCTGTGGTCTGGTCGAGGTTGTCGGTCAGGTCAAGCAACCCAGAGATGAAGAGCCGGTAGCAATTAACGCCTTCCGCACGAAGCGCATCCCGGTCTGCTGCAGGGTCGCCGGTGGGGGTGGGCGGCTTCTTGACAACGAACCCGCCTTTCGCGCCGACAGGCACGATAACGGCGTTCTTGACGGCCTGCGCTTTTGCCAGACCCAAAATCTCGGTGCGAAAGTCTTCCCGGCGATCCGACCAGCGCAGCCCGCCGCGTGCGACTGCACCGAACCGCAGATGCACACCTTCGATGCGCGGCGAGTACACGAAGATCTCGAATCGCGGTCGGGGCTTGGGGATCTCCGGGACGTCGCGCGGGTCAAACTTAAACGAGAGCACTCCGCGGTAGCGACTCTTCCCCGCAGGTACATCGAGATCAGCGCGTGCACCCACGAAGTAGTTGGTGCGCAGTGTCGCCCGTATGAGCCGCCGGTATGCCCGCAGGATCCGATCGGCGTCGAGACTCACGACCTTGTCGAGGTGCTTGTTGATCTGCGAGACAAGTTCCTCGGCGCGCTGCCGGGAATGGCTGACTGGGTCGAATGTCGCCTCGAACAGATCGACCAGCGCCGCGGTGCTTTCCGAGTGTGCGATGAGCACTTCCTCAATGTGCGCCTGGCTGTACTGAAAACCGAGTTGACGCAGGTACCGGGCGTATGCGCGAAGCATCGTGGCTTCCCGCCAGTCCACGCCGGCACGCATGATCAGTTCGTTGAAACGGTCAGCCTCGGCAAGGCCGTTCCACAACGCGTTGAAGGCGTCAGCAAACCTGCGCTCGAGATCGTTCGCCCGTCCGCCCTCCTCGAGGAAACGGGGAACCGACGGGAGTTCCGCGTCCAAGTCGGCCACTTCGGGCGTTTTCAGTGTTTCCTGGTCCACGACCATACTGAAGTCGTAGATCCAGCATTCTGCACCATCTGTTCGAGTCAGGCGGTAGGGACGTTCGTCGAGGACCTCCACACCCATCGACTGCATTACGGGCAGCACATGACTCAGCGAGACGCTCTCACCACGCAGGTAGAGACTGAGCTGCCAGCATCCCGGTGCGGCACCCTCTTTTCGGTACAGCGCGGTGTCGATTTCTCCCTCGTCGAGACGGTCGATCCGTTTGAGGTCCGAAATGGCGCGTACCGGTTCGAAGTCTGCCTTGTATGACTGGGGGAAGGTTCCGGCGTACCGGTTTGCGCGTCCTGCATGCGCTGTTGGTTCGCTGCGGGCGACTTCGTCGGCAAGCAGGTCTTCCCAGCTGCGGGTCGCCTCGCTGAGGGTTCGCTGTAACCGCTGTCGTGCTTGCTCTGACACATCTGGCGCGTTGTCCTCAGTCCAGCCACCCGAGATGCGGATGATGAAATGCACCTGCGCCACGACGGATTCGGTCACCTTAGCCGTGTAATCAATCGTGTTGCCGCCGAATTCGCCCAGTAGGATTGACTGCATCTCTAGTCGAACACCGGTGCGGTATCGGTCTCGCGGCATGTACACCATCGCCGAGACGAATTTGCCGTTCGGGTCCGCGCGCAGAAACAGTCTCAGCTCGCGAGTCACTCCTATTGCGATGACTTCGCTCACGGTGCGGTATAGGGTTTGCACGTCCGCGGTGAAGAGTTCGGTTCGCGGGTACGACTGGATGACTTCGAGCATGGACTGACCGGAGAACGAATCTGGTGAGTGCCCTGCCATGCGCAGAACCTCTTGTGCTCGGCCCGCTAGCACGGGAACTTCGAGCACGTTCTCGTGCAGGCCAGCGACCGTGAAGATTCCAAGGAATCGGTGTTCGCCGACTAGTTTGCGGTCCTCACCAAAGATGCGGACACAAACGAAGAACGGGTACACGACGCGCAACGACATGGCGGGCGCCTGTCCCTGTGCGAACACGAGCAGGCGGCGTGCTTCTGCGGCGTCGCTGTACAGGCGGAAACGCAGATCCGTCATCTCGGGCGAGCGAAGCACTCCCAGTCCGCTTGCTTCCTCGACGCGAAGATCGGGTCCGGAAGGTGTCTCACCGGCCGCCACGTAGCGGCGATAGCCGAGCACCCGGAAGTTGCCGGATGCGAGCCAGCGCAACAGCCCCGCTGATTCGTTTGCTTCGGCGGAGCTCGCGTCACCGATACCGCGCCCCGACTCTAGTTCGGTGGCGATGTCGGCAAGTGTGCTCCGCATCATCGAGGTGTCGGATACAACCTGGCGAACATCTTTGAGCAGTTTGATCACGCGGTCCGTGAGTTGCTGTCGCAACTCTGTTGGTGTCCCCGTGAGTTCGAGGTGCATCCAGGATTCCGCGATCGAGTCGTCAGGTTTATCGAACGTCGTATGTTCGGTGAGAACGTCAACAAGATTGCCGTCACTATCCCGGCGAACGATCAGCACCGGATGCACGATCTGTTCCACACTGATTCCGATACTGCCGAGCAGCGCGGTCACCGACTCGACCAGGTACGGCACGTCGTCGGTGACGATTTGCAGAACAGATGCGTCCGTGGGAGACGCCTCATTGGCACGGAAGTCGTCAGCAGATATTGACACCTCTGGCGTACCGGGTTGTCTCCGGGCTGCTAGTTCACGGTGACGCTTGAGCAGTTCAAACGCACGGCGCTGATATTCGTCGCCGTCAGGGCGTCGCTCAAGCGGCTGGGCCGCGCCGCCAACGTCCGCAGGCACCGCGTCTTGCCGGTAATACGTGCGATAAAGACTGGTTAAGTCCCGCCCTCCGGCGGAGTCCTCTTCGAGGCGCGTCGCGATATCGAGAGCTTCCGTTGCGCGCTCGTTTGGCGACGCCGTCCGCGCAGAGGACCCGGCAGTGGAGTGAACCTGAGAATCCGTCATCGCTATTCCTCCTGGACGCAATACCGACGCTCACGAGGCTATTCGCGATTACCTGCTGGCGGGTGTAGTTGCGGAAGATTGATGGTGGCGTACCCGTTACTCTTCCGTGACTGCATACGCTCGCAATACCTCGCGCTCCTCGTCGCTAAGCACGCGTGACGTATTCGCCGACATCGAAAACGCCACCAGCACAGCGACGACTGAGCCTGCACGGTTACCAGCATTGTCGTACATTGTGTGCCCGATCGTGAACGAGCGCGTCCCGACCTTGAGGACTTCCAGTTCGATCGTCAGCGGACCGGACGTTGTGAACAGTGGCCGGTCGAAGTCCGCCTCGAGGTGGCGGACGACGACGGCACTGTCCCCAGACATTCCTTGCCCGAAGTTCTCCGCGATAAACCGAACGCGAGCTTCTTGCGCGTATTCGATGAACTTCGTGTTGTTTACGTGGCCGAGCATGTCTGAGTCACCCCAGCGCACCTCAACCTGGCATTTGTAGACGTCTGACACGCGCTCAGTCCCGGGTGAGGCGACGATAGGTGACGCGGTGCGGGCGTGCCGCTTCTTGACCGAGGCGCTCGATCTTGTTGGCTTCGTACGCCTCGAAGTTGCCTTCGAACCAGAACCATTTCGCGGGATTGCTGTCGTCCCCTTCCCACGCGAGGATGTGGGTACAGGTCCGGTCCAGGAACCAGCGGTCGTGGGAGATAACGACGGCGCAGCCGGGGAAGTTCTCCAGCGCGTTCTCCAGCGAACTGAGCGTCTCGACGTCGAGGTCGTTTGTCGGTTCGTCGAGAAGGATCAGGTTGCCGCCCTGCTTCAGCGTGAGCGCAAGGTTCAGCCGGTTACGCTCGCCACCGGACAGCACCCCCGCTGGCTTCTGCTGGTCCGGACCCTTGAAACCGAAGGCACTGACATACGCGCGTGACGGCATTTCGGTGTTACCGACCTCGATGTAATCGAGGCCTTCGGACACGATTTCCCACACCGTCTTTTTCGGGTCGATGCCGCCGCGATGCTGGTCGACGTAGCTGAGTTTGACCGTCTCACCAATCTTGACGGTGCCCGAATCTGGTTCCTCAAGGCCCACGATTGTCTTGAACAGCGTGGTCTTACCGACGCCGTTGGGACCGATCACACCGACGATGCCGTTACGAGGAAGCGTGAAGGACAAATCCTTGATGAGCATGCGGTCACCAAAGCCCTTGTCGAGGTGATTAACCTCCACGACAACACTGCCAAGCCGCGGGCCAGCCGGGATCTGAATTTCCTCCATATCGAGCTTTCGCGTCTTCTCAGCCTCAGCAGCCATCTCCTCGTACCGCTGCAGACGCGCCTTGCTCTTGGCCTGGCGGGCTTTCGCCCCTGAGCGGACCCAGGCAAGCTCGTCCTTCAGCCGCTTTTGCAGCTTGGCATCCTTCTTGCCCTGCACCTCGAGGCGCTCGGCCTTCTTCTCCAGGTAAGTGGAGTAGTTGCCTTCGTAGGGATAAGCCTTGCCGCGGTCGAGTTCGAGAATCCACTCCGCCACATGGTCGAGGAAGTAGCGGTCGTGAGTAACCGCGAGAACCGCGCCGGGATACTGCGCAAGATGCTGTTCGAGCCACAGCACACTCTCTGCGTCAAGGTGGTTGGTCGGCTCGTCCAGGAGAAGCAAGTCGGGTTTGCTGAGCAGAAGTTTGCACAGGGCGACACGCCGGCGCTCGCCACCCGACAGGGTCGTGACCGGCTCATCGGGAGGCGGGCAGCGCAGCGCGTCCATCGCTTGTTCCAGCTGAGACTCGAGATCCCAGGCGTCAGCGTGGTCAAGTTCCTCCTGGAGCTTGCCCATTTCCTCCATCAGCTCGTCGGAGTAGTCGGTCGCCATCAGCTCCGCGATTTCGTTGAATCGGTCGAGCTTTACCTTGATGTCGCCCATGCCTTCTTCAACGTTCTGGCGTACTGTTTTCGACTCATTGAGCGGAGGTTCCTGCTGGAGGATGCCCACCGACTTGCCGCCTGCCAGAAAGGCATCGCCGTTGCTGGGCTGATCAAGACCAGCCATGATCTTCAGAACACTGGACTTGCCCGCACCATTCGGCCCGACGACACCAATCTTTGCGCCGGGGAGGAACGCGAGGGTGACGTCGTCGAGGATAACTTTGTCACCGTGCGCCTTCCGCACGCGCTTCATGGTGTAGATGAACTCAGCCACTATTACCTCTCGAAATTGTCCTGCTCCAGAGCGGAACGGCCACTAGCCGTGCTGCCATCACATACTTACTTGAGCAACATTGGACGCCCGGCATCGTCGGACCAGCGCCCCGTCACCCAAAGTACCGTGTTGCAGGTTAGCGCAGTTGGCCGCTCTCACCCACCTTCAACCGTGCATCGCCTCCTACGCTACTGCGACGAGCCCCGAATCCCGGTCCTGGGCGTCATCGCCATCATCCGCGAAAAGCAGGTCATCCGCATCGGCTTCTTCCGCGGCAGCGACCTGGTCGTCACTGAGTGGCGTACTTACGCCGGCGGAATCCATCGAGCTTCCTCCAGCCACCTCCGGGGTTTCGGCTTTCAAGCGCGCGCGCCGGTCGATCTCAGCGATACACCGTGTGACGTCAGGTCCCACTGCCCGCGCACGCAACTCGAGAGACATGCGGGGATTGCCATCGCCATCCGTGTATTCATTTGTATGCAGATCACCGTGAACGATCACCGGATCGCCCTTTGCCAGACTCGCAATCACCCGATGCACGGCCCGATTCCAGCAGCTCACCCGGACGAACAGCGTGTTTCCGTCGCGCCACGTGCCGGTCCCTCTGTCAAACAGTCGTGTCGTGGACGCCACCGTGAAGCGCAGAACTTCGTCACCGTTCTGGCCAACTGTGCGGCGAGTGAGGTTACTCGCCACATTCCCCACGATCGTCGTATAACTCTCGTACATCGTCTTCCCCCTTCGCTTACACGGATCCGCTGGACGCGCTCCACGTTGCGATCAGCGCCGTTATACCTACGATGGCTGGGCTGCGGCGCTACGGCGAGGGACAATCCCGCGAATGTGGATAACTCACTGACCTGTGGAGGAAGAAGGAAAACTGTCGGACCGGGATGCTAGGCAACGGTCCTACCTCCACCGGTCTTCAGCATCCTTGCGAGCGAGCTCAGCGAACATTGCATTGTGCGCGGCAAGTGCGGCGTCGTCGTCTTTATCGGCCACACGGTCATACCGGCGGGCTACTCGCCGATCGCTTCTGGACCATTGCACGAGCAGCGCGAGCATCACCACGATGAGTGGCATCTCACCAGTCCCCCACGCGAGACCGCCCCCGACTCGCTGGTCTTCGAGGAGATCGCGGACCCACGGCAGGTTGAGCTGCTGGTAGAACCAGCCACCCATCACTGTTTCCATATTCATCAAGGCAATGCCGAAGAAGGCGTGAAACGGCAGAGTCGCCCACAGCAGTCCCAGCTTGGCAAGGGGCTGAAGCGGATGCGGCGATGGATCCACACCAATGACGACCCAATAGAAGAGGTAGCCGCTCAGGAGGAAATGCAGATTCATCAAGATGTGCGCCGTGTGGCTCCCGACGTAAGCGTCGAAAATTCCCCCGAAGTACAGCCCGTAGAACCCGGCGACGAACAGCACCGCGGCAATCACCGGCTGTGTCAAAAACTTCGAAACAGGACTGTTCACAGCGGCCAGCAGCCATTCCCGCGGCCCGGGCACTCCGCCGCGCCCAGCGGGTTTGAGCGCACGTAGCGCAAGTGTCACGGGACCGCCGAGGACAAGCAGAATCGGCACCAGCATCGAGAGCAGCATGTGCGACCCCATGTGGACGCTGAACATCGCGTGGGCGTACTTACCGATCCCAGATGAGGTTGCCACCAGCAGCACCACGCAACCGCTAAGCCATGCGACAACGCGGCCAACCGGCCATGCATCGCCCCGCGCGCGGAGGACCCGCACCCCCTTGACGTACAGCACTGCAAGCACGATCGCGGCCGTCCCGAAAATCAGATCGAATCGCCAATCAAGCATCAGTCTGCCGAAGGTGGGAGGGCCCGTGAGTTCATAGCCGAGTTCCACCTCCATCAGGGACGGGACAGAGGCAGGAGCTGGCGGAGGGGTGCGGCCTAGTGCCACCGCAAGACCGAAGGTCGCGGCGAGAACGAAAAACTCGACGATCGCTAATCTGACGAATGGCGTCTTCGCCTGACCATTCCGCTGCAGGGCCGCCACGACCCGGCGCCGCTGCGTCCACCCGAAGATGCCGAGGACGGCGAGAGCAATAAGCTTCGCGAGGACCAGACGACCGTAAGGATCAGCAAAGAGATCGCTGAGCTGGATTCGCACAAACGCGTTGATGACGCCGCTTACGGCGACCGCCACAAAAGCCACGGTGGCTACGAGCGAGTACCGGCGCACCACGAGCGCGAGGTGCTCGCTCCGATACCACGCATGCATCAGCACTGCGAAGAGTCCGCCGATCCATAGTGTTGCACCGATGAGATGCCAAAACAGGCTGTTCGTAGCGACGTCGTGGCTGCCGCCTGACGCGGAATGGCCGGTAAGCACAAGCGGCATGAGTGTCAGCAGCGACAGCGCGAAGACCACCGGTGTCCATGACCAGCGCAGCACCGCACGCGACGCCATGGCCAGCGCAGCGGCGAAAATACCAGTCCAGGCCCAGGCTACGGCTGTATCGACCCGAGGCAGTGCGGGCCACAGATTCTCCGGACGGACCGCTTCGGCGAATCCTGCGCCGGAAACGTCGGACAAGGTGAGCGGGACCATAAGGAAAGCGCACACGGCCCATATGGCGGCCGCGACACTACACACGCGCAACGCCCGGTAGCCACCCGCATCAAGCACACCACTCGGTTGTGGCGGGGCCAAGAACGCGGCCAATAGCGCACACCCCGCTGCGATCACCGCGGCGATGTATCCCGCGGCTTTCACCATCGGCAGTCCGTAGCGCGTCACCACACCCGGGTCTGGGATGCCCAACAACACTAGGGCATCGGTCGCAGACAGACTCACGAGCGAAGCCGCGACGAGCGCCGCGATCAGTGCCCCCATGGCCGCCACGGGGACGACCGTTCCGCGAAATCCTGCTCCTTCGGAGTGACGCTGGACGCCAGCCGTTCCGCTTCCGGCATGCGGGGACGAGGCGGTGGATTCAGCGTTGGCCATGGCTGTCAGGGTACGGCGGCACCCATCACGATCGCGAACCGCGCGTAGACAGAAGGGACCAAAGTCCCTGTAAACGAATTATCAAAGGCCTGTAACAAACAAGATCTGTTCAGTGATACTTCTCATAACACTTAGTGGAGTGTTAAATCACACCGAGTTTGAAAGAGGCTGCCGTGTCGTCACACACGACCTCCCCACGCACCAACCGCAACCGCCGCAAGGCCCGCGCCGTCCTCGCTGGCGGCATCGTGCTCGGAATTGGTGCCGTCGTTACCCTCGCTGCGTGGAACGATTCCGTGTGGGCTGAAGGCGAGTTCGCCACCGAAGCCTGGAATGTGCAGGGCTCGGTTGACGGTGGCAGCACCTGGGACGAATACGCGACCGCTGGCACCGCGGGTCAGCTCCAGTTCACACTCGACAACCTCGCTATGGTTCCCGGCGATACCGTGTACGCGCCGTTCGCGCTGCGTGTCGGGCCTGATCCCTCAACGCTGGACGCGTCAGTCGTGCTCAACAGCGCAATCGTCCAAACCCCCGGCGACTTCTCGAACGACCTCCGCCTGACGGTGTCCGGCGCGAGCCCAACAGCTTGTGCAGACGGAAACGCCGGGACCACGCTGCCAGGCTGGCCGAGCAACTCGCCGCTCACCGCGGCCGGCACCACGCCCATCACCGTTTCAGGCAGCGGCACCCAGTACGATCTCTGCTTCGCCGTGCACCTCCCGCTGAACTCCGGCCCATATACCGGCGGCCAGCAGCTGACTGGTTCGGTTCAGTGGAAGTTCGACGCTGAGTCCGTGTGATGACCGCACGCACTAGCAGGACGAGGGCCCGAAAAGTTCGGGCCCTCGCCGCTGCCGGACTCGTTGTGGGGACGGGCGCTGCGCTCGTCCTCGCCGGCTGGACCGAGTCACTTTTCGTGGCAGCTGGGTTTGGCACTGCACCGTTCAGCGTGGAAGGCGACATCGGGTCGGGATGGCAGCGTTACCCGGATGCCGGCAACGCGGCGGAACTCCCGTTTCCCGTCGCGGTGCAGTCCATGCGTCCTGGCGACGCGGCATATGCCCCGATTTCGGTGCGAGTCGGAGCGGATTCGCTCGCAGCCAGCGTGACACTCGAAGGTGCGTCCGGCTCGGGCCAGTTCTACAGCGCGCTGCGCTACCGCGTCATCGAGTCCGCAACCTGCGGAGCGCCTTCATTCACATCGGGGACCTTCATTGTTGGTTCTCCCAGCAGTGCGCAGCCGCTCAACGCCTCGTCCGCACAGAACATAATTTCGCTCCCCGCAGGCGCCGCTGGAAACCCCGGAGCGCACAAGACTTTTTGTTTTGAACTCAGCCTGCCGAACACCGCCGCGAACTGGACCACGCCGGGGATTCCTGGTGCGCAGTTAACCGTGAACTGGAAGTTCGCGGCCCAATCCACAACGTAGAAGGACCCATGACTACACCGGCTCCATACACGCAGCGCAGACGACCATTGCGTTCCGCTGGCGCTTTTCTCAGCGGTCTCGTGATGAACGTCCTCGCGCTGCTCGGTGTGGTCTGCATCATCGCCGTCATCTGTGCATTCGCATTCAACATCACGCTGATCATGTTCCGCACCGGATCCATGCACCCGACTATCCCAGCGGGGTCACTCGCCGTCGTGCAAGAAGTGCCCGCCGAGACGGTGGAAGTTGGAGACATCGTCACAATCGACCGCGAACCGGGACTCCTGCCGGTGACGCACCGCGTCATCGCCGTAACACCTGGCCCCGGCGGATCGACCTTCATCGAGATGCAGGGAGACGCGAACCCCAACCCTGATCCAGCTCCCTACCAGGTACGCACCGTCCGTACCGTCCTGTGGCACGTGCCTGAGCTGGCGAAGGCCGTCGTCAAGCTCTCCGATCCGCGCGTGATGGCTGGCATCACCCTTGGCGCCGCGCTGCTCGTTGGCTGGGCATTCTGGCCGCGCCGGGAAGATGACGACGAACAATCCGCGCCCGCTAACGTTAACTCCGGAACTGCCCCATGAAACTCAGTCGCCGCAAGAGGATCACCGCGGCTAGCGTCGGCCTGCTGGCCTTCGTTGCTGCAGCCCTGCATCCCGGTATGGGGTTAACGCACGCCACCGAGGCAGCGTTCAACGACGCTGTGTGGACCCGGGCGTCGGTGGGCGCCGGCGAGTGGCCCACCTCCGGGTACGGCCGTTCCTCCGCGGGCACCGGTGTGGTCACCGATAATCTTCTGATCATCGGGACTCAGCAACCGATACCTGGCGCATCCGCGCAGCGTAATGAAACGGCACCTGGTAAGACGACACACGCGCCATCGCTGGGCAGTGCGACGATCCTCTTCTTCCAGGTCAGCTCCCGCAACGCCAGCGCCTGCGGCGCTTACCTGACCGGAGCGTCGAACCCTGCCGATGACTGCAACCCGGCACCCACCCCACACGATGCCGACGCATCAACCAGTTTCAGCAACCTCACCGGACGAGTGAATCTCGCTGGACTTGTGGGGCTGTACACCGTCATCCAAACTTCGGGGACTATTACCGGCGCCGCCCGGTGTGACAACGGCAGCCCCACTGCTGTCGCGCCCGCCGGCAACAATCTGTCCGTCGGAAGCCTCAATATTCCGATTCCCACGTCTAACGGGACGACGAGCTACCTCCAGACGGAAACACTTCTTCGGCCGCGGATCGCCGCAGACATAACGCGGACTGTTCAAACGTCATCGAATGGTGCGCGGTCCTACCTCCATATTCGGCTCGATGTGCGATTCGCACTGTTAGTTAACGGCGTCATCGACATCACACTCGTCGACGCTGAATGCAACCTCGGTGGGCCATCACCGTTCGCCGCGATGAGCGCTCTCTCACAACCAGTTCTCGCGAACGCCGGGCGCTTCGCCCACGGCGAAGAGATCAGCGGAAGCACAACAGACACAGATACGACGACAGACGGCGAGGAACCGGGGACCAGCGAGTCACATGAATCGCCTGACGCGAGCCCGGCAGCGGGATTTGGCGACAGTCTCGACGACTCCAGCGCGGCGAGCACCGGTGACACCGCCCCCAGCGAACCGCAACCTGCGCCTGCACCCATCCCAGTCGGCCCCTCCCTCGTCGCGGTGGGCGATACCTTCATATTGCGGTCCCTGGACGGCAACGAACTCGGTACAGCAAGGGTTGAAGGCGTCACGTACCCCGGCGAATGCGCCATCGTCGCAGCAGGTACCCCGGTGGCGATACGGCTCAGTGTGACGACGTCTGCTGACACCAGTGCCGACCGCCTCTCCGGGATCACGCCAGCCAGTTTCGGTGTGCTCAGCGGGGACGGCACCCTTGCACGATTCACTTCGTCACCCGGCTCGTGCACCGGAACCGCACCGGCCGTACCCGCGGCGATGGAGCCATCCCGTTCCTACAGCGGCTGGATTGTCCTGGACGTCCGTGACACGTCCGCTCCGCTCGTGTTCCAGCCAAAGGGCACGCCGGGATGGACGTTTGCATTGCCGCACGCCCCAGCAACCCCCGTCACGCCACTCCCCACGGAAACCACAGCCGGCCCCGAGCCGACTGCTGAACCGGTCGCCACCCCCATAGAACCGGCGATCCCATCGACTGTGCCTCCCTCCGCGGCCGTCACACTAGAGCCAACGGTCGCGGAAACGACGACGGAGGCAACAACTCCGACGGCAACACCAGAAGTGCAGGTAAGCAACGAAGCTAGCTCCCCCGAGTAACACCACGGGCGTCCGCACCCGCACCGCTGCCTCCGCTACACTCTCAGGCGGCGGTTGAGTGCCACGCCTCCGTAGCTCAGGTGGATAGAGCAAGGGCCTTCTAATCCCTAGGTCGCAGGTTCGAGTCCTGCCGGGGGCACCAGAGCGTCGTTGTTCAAACCAGCGACGTTCCCGGTTTGATCCGTCCCGTTTCCGCCTGCTGTCTGGCGGGCGAGGGCGGTGGCCTGCACGTCGGGGTTGAACAGGGTGTCGAAGGGCACGCCTGGTTCGGCGTCGATGGCGTCGTCGTCGGTGACGGTGAGGCGTTCGAAGAAGGCCTGGTTGGCGATCCGACGGAGCGAGTCGTCGATGCTCATGTAGATCGCGTGGGCGTTGCCTGCCAGGGCCAGGCAGTCATCGAGGTGGGCGCGGGCCTGGTCGTACTCGATCTCGCTGGCCTCGATGCGTGAGTCGAGGAACGCGATCTGTCGGGCGATGCGGTCCTGTTCGGTCTTGAGCAGGTCCAGTGGCACGGCTCCGGCGTAGTGTGCTTGGAGCAGTTTGGTGCGCTCGTCGTAGAGGCGGTCGCGTTCGGCGACCTGTGCTGTGCGTTCGGTCTTGGCGGTGGCGAAGAGCCGGTCGAATTCGCTGGTGATCAGCTCGCGCAGCGCGGTGACGATGTGGGCGGGTATCTGCACGCGGCGGTAGTGGTCCTCGACCGCGGCCTCGACGTCGGGCACGAACATGGACTTGCGGTCGCAGTTGGTGCGCTTGGAGTGTCGGCCGGCGCAGATGAAGTAGGGGTAGATCACTCCGCTGCGGCTCCGGGCGTTGGACAGGATCAGGCGGGAGCCGCAGGTGCCGCAGAACACGGTGCCTTTGAGGTAGTGCTCGTGGGCTTGGGTCTTCTCGCCGGAGGCCTGGTGGGCGGCGAGCACGGTCTGGACCCGGTACCAGACCTCGGGGGCGACCAGGGGTTCGTGCAGGCCGTCGTAGGTCGCGCCTTTGAACTGCACGTTGCCCTTGTAGTACGGGCTGGCCAGCATCCGGTGGATCGAGGACAGCGCGGGGGCCTTGGCGGGCCGCTTCGGTGTCGCCACGGTGGTCAGACCGCGGTCGATGAGTTCATCGCGCAGCGTCGCCACCGAGTAGTTCCCGGTGGCGTAGGCCTCGAAGGCCCACCGGATGATCGGGCCGCGGTGCGGGTCGATGTCGATGGTGCGGACCTCGCGACCGAGTTCGTCACGCCGGGTGACGTTGAGGTAGCCCATCGGGGCCTTGCCGTTGGTGCCACCGGTGACGGCCTTCTGGTTCATGCCCTTGGAGACCTCGTTGGCGAGGTTGCGGGAGTAGAACTCCGCGATGGTGGACATGATCCCGTGCAACAGCATCCCCGAGGGCGTCTCGTCGATATTCTCGGTCGCCGAGACCAGCAGGACTCCTGCGTCTTTGAGCGCGAGGTGGATGGCGACGTCGTCAGCGCGGTTGCGCGCGAGCCGGTCGACCTTGTGGACGATGCAGTAGGCCACCGGGTGGGTCTTGACGTACTCGATCATCTGCATCAGCGCGGGCCGGTCTGCCTGGCGGGCGGACTCACCGGCGTCGACGAACTCCTCGACGATGACCGCGTTGACCTCCTGGGCCTTGCGCAGGTTCGCCTGACGTTGAGCCGGGATGGAGAACCCTTCGTCCCGGCCGCCCTTGGAGGCCTGCTCCTTGGTCGAGACGCGCAGGTAGGTCACCGCCAGCGTCGTGGTCGCACCGATCTGCTCGGGCGCCGTTGCCAGCGGAGGGTGTGTGGTGCTCATGGGTCGTGTTTCCTTCCCCAACAGGTGGGGCCAACACGAGAGCGCGGGACTGCTCGTGCGGTGCGACGTAGAAAACAAACACGACCCGTGCCGTCCGCTTACGGACGGGCTGGGTAGGCCACGAAGGGCTAATGAACAAGACGCCACACCACGACCACCCGGGTGGCCGCTGGCATGCGTACGCTTACGATTCTACGCCCTGGCCATCAGTCGGCTCAGGAGGACTCTCCTGGCCGTGATTCTCCTGGTGTTCTTGGCGGGCGCGGGCCTGGGCCATCCCGATGAACACCTGGGCGAGCTTGTGCAGGTCGGGGCTGGGACGCAGCTCGGCCTCGACGCGGTAGTCGCGCATCCGCTCCGGCGGAGCACTCGGGCTTTCGGCTCCGGTGGTCATGGCAGCTCTCCGGTGTCGAGGTCGAGTCCGGCGAAGAACGCGTCCTCGGCTTCACGGCGGGCCTGAACCTGCTCGAACACGTACTGCAGGAAATCCTCGCCACGGTCGGTGATCGTGATGTCCTCGATCGCGGGTGCGGGCTCCTCGCCGGGCCAGACCGCCTGCCGGGTGGGCCGGTCATGATCCAGGCGGGTGCCCGAGGCGGCCACCCAGTCGCGCAGCCGAGTACGAGCATCGGCGAAGTCACGGTGCCAGCCGATCGCGGCCGAGGCGTTCTGCTCGGGGTCGTAGGCGCCCAGCCAGTGCAGATGCAGCGCTGACAGCTCCCACACCAGCTCGGGATGGCGGTGCCAGTACGGCGGCAGCACGCTGACGGGCAGCCCGTAAGTGCGGCGCAGCCACGCGACCCAGTCGTTGAGTGCCAGCCACTCGGCTTCCAGGTCGTCGGCGCTCAGCAGGTTCCAGTTCACCGGATGCGGCACGGCTGGCGTGTCGGCGTCGTCGAAGCCGTGCACGTCATCGGTGTCCGGCGTCTCGTCTGCGTCCGCCCTGTTCTCGGCGTCGTGGAAGTCCTCATCGGACGTGTGCTCGTTCGGAGTCTCGTCGTTCATGCTCGTGTCTCCTCTTGGCTCACAGGCCGATGTGTGGCGTGGCGTGCTGGGACTGCGGTGCTCGCCGCGGGGTCTGTTCGATCTGCGACGCCTCCGCGCTGGCGGCCTCCCGGCTCTGGGACCGGCGTTCGAGAGTCCTGCGAGGGGCGCGCCCGGCGGTGTTCTTCGACGGCGGAGTTGCGGGCAGGAACCGGGTGGCCTCGAACTGCTCCTCGGGCTCGCCGGTGTGCTTGTTGGTGTACTCGCGCAGCGAGCCTTGGGCTATGAACCGGTCCTTCTCGCGCAGGTGCTCGATGCCGAACTGGGCAGCCCCCTTGAATGCAACGACGTCGTGGAAGGTGGTCGGCTGGTTCTGCCATCCGGCCTCGGGGTCGTAGTGGCGGTGGCGTTGGCCGGCCTTGAAGTACAGGCGGGCATCGCCGTTCTCGGTGTAGGTCAGTTGCGGCTTGGAAGCCACGAAGGCGTAGATGCTGTCCTTCATCTCCAGCCCAGTCGTCGAATCGGTACTCATCGCACGTGCTCCTGCTCACGCAGCCTCCGGAGCGGTGACCGCTGGGACAGGTAGGTGCACGCGCGCACCACGACGACCGAAGGCGGCGGGCTCAGCGCCGGAGCAACGCTTCGACCTCAGCGCGGTCGGACTTCAACTGGCCGCTGTCTGGACGCGACGGCCAGGGGCGCAGGTCGGTGACGATCGGGGGTGCTGAGCGCAGCAGAGTCACGCCGGTGCCGAAAGGCAGCGTTCTGATCCGATCTGGGGGCAGGATCGGCACCCGGCGGATCGAGCGTTGGTTCGACCTGGTGCCGTGATCGCCCAGGGTCACCGAGTCGGTGTACTCGTCCCGCTCACCAATGAGCGTGGACAGGTCTTGGAGGTCACGGGAGTTGGACGCGCCGCCGAGGATGATCTTGACGATGGAGGCGTCCCAGATCGCGCCGGCGGCGTTGTCGGACCACTTCTCCCGCGCCTGAGCCAACGACTGCAACACCGGCAGGGTCGTGATTCCGGTGCCACCGCCCTCCGCCATCAGCGTCGGCAGGGATGGCAAGGGGGCGAGGTTGCCGATCTCATCCAAAGCCAGCAGCAGCGGTGGATCGAGGCGGGCGCCGGGTGAGCGTGCGGCGATCCGGCGGGCGGTCTCGATGAGGTCTTCGACGAACGCCGCCACCAGAGCGGCGGAGGCGCCGGCTCCAGCCCCGGTAGCGAGCAGGTAGAGGGTGCCGCTCTCTTGGATGAAGGTCTCCGGGTCGAAGTCCTCACCCGCCCGCGGTGAAACAGCATCGAGCACGCGGGGGTCGGCCAGGGCACCGAGGGCGAGTGCGACGCCTTGCCAGATGGAGTCGCGGGTCTTGGGGTCCGAATCGATCATCGCCCCGAGCGAGTCCGCCCACCCGGTGGCGGCTTGGGTGGTGTTGGTGAGGATGGCGACGGCTTCGGCTGCTGCGGTGGGGTCCAGGGTCCACCGGAACAACTCACTCGGTGGCCTGTGCTCCAACGCGGCAGCGTGCAGCAGGGCTTGTAGGGCGGTGCGGGTCTTGCCTTCCCAGAACCCGCCGGACTCCACCCCACCGGCGGAGAGTCCGGTGGCCGATGCGAGTCCGGTGGCGCGGATCATCGCCGTCAACGGGTCCTCGCAGCCGCGGATGGGTGACCAGCGCATCCCGGCGGGGATGCGCTCGGCGAGGTGTTGGGGGTCGAACACCGCCACCGGCCGCCCGTCACGTTCCCGAGCGCGCAGGGTGGCGGTGAGGTTGTCCGGCCGTGTGCTCGTGGTGACCACGGCGCCGGGGGCGTCGAGGATGGCGTTGATGACCACGTGCAGGCCTTTGCCGGAGCGAGGTGGGCCGATGAGCAGGATCGAGTCCTCCACGCTCGCCCACACCTGTCTGCCGCGTGAGCGGCCCAGCAGGTAGCCGACATCGGAGGGTGCCGGGTCGGTCAGCGAGGGACGCAGTGTCGAAGCGCGCTTCAAGAGCGCCTTGGCCGAGGCGGTCTGGTTGACCTCGTGGGCGGTGGCAGTGCCGGCCAGGCGCCGCGGGTCGGTCTCGACCTTGCGCGAGTGGCGACGCAGCCGCACCCACACCCACGACCCGGCGAAACCGAGCCCGGAGAGGAGGAGGGCGGTGGTGATCCAGTACGCGACCGGGCTCAGCCCTTCGGCATCCAACGCCGTCGCGGGGTCGGTGGGGTTGAACAGCACTCCGAGCCCGGATGTGGGACCGGTGGCGGGTTGAGGCGTTCCGGTCAGGAACGCGGCCACCGATCCTGCGGCGCGCAGGACGAACGCGAAGCCGAAGGCGCCGATCAGGGCGACGATGGCGGCGTTGGTCAGCTCCTCGCCCATGCTCCCGGTCTGCCGCTGCCCGCTCATTGTGGAACTCGCCGGATGTGCAGGGTGCCCGAGACCCGGCCCAGCAGCACGACCTCACCGGTGCCGCCGGCTAGGACAGGAGCGAGGTGGTCGATGTCGATCAGGGCGCGGGCGTGGCCGGTGCCGGTGGCGTCGGTGTGAGCGACGACGACGGCGACCGCGATGTCCTCACCGGGCACGAACCCCTCACCGGTGACCTCAACCAGCTCCGGCGCCTTCCGGCGATTCTTGGAGTGCCTGCCGTCGGGCTCCGGAGACGAGGCGCCCGGCGGCTCCGGTGGCTTGGGTTTGCGGGCGCGGATGAGGTCAGTGAACACCGACCCGTCGCTCTCTCGGACCTCGATCCGCACAGTGATGGTGCGGTCGGCGGTGACGGCATCCATCAGCTCGCCGAAGGTGCTGCGCGTCCACGCGTAATCCTGCTGTGGTGGCGGGAACGGTGCGCCGTCGACGGCGACGTCCAACGTTCCGCTCTCAGCAACCGTGACGACGACGTGCGGCAGCAGCACCGGGGACTCGGCGGGGTCCTGCCACGTGGTGCGGCGTGGCTTCGTCGACGCCATCACATGACCCCCTGCGTGAGCCGAGAGCTGGTGTCGAACAGTCCCAACTCGGCGGGGTGGAGCTGATGCTGGGTCACAAAGGAGCGATCCTTGATCCGCCACAACCCCTGCCCGACCCCCAGCGACGGAAGCAACTTCTGCTCGGTGCCGGTCAGTCCGAGCGCGTTCGCGGTGGGTCCGAGCTGGTCGGATTCCTGCCGGTAGACAATCCGGGTCTCCGCGTTGGCCAGCAGGCTGTTGGCGAGGGAGCGCATGGCTGAGCCCTGGTCGCCGACGTTGTCGAGGTCGGAGAGCTTGTGGAAGATCAGCATGTTCGCGATCCCGTAATGACGAGCGAGCCGCCAGTGCGCATCCATCCGCTTCAACAGCGCCGGGTGAGACATGAGCCGCCAGGCCTCGTCGTAGATCACCCACCGCTGACCGCCGGCTGGGTCCAGTAGCGCGGACTCCATCCACGCGCTGGAGCACGTCATCAGCACGCTGATGAGGGTGCTGTTCTCGGTGACGCGGGACAGGTCGAGGCTGATCATCGGCAGCGACGGGTCGAAGGCCACCGTCGAGGGGCCATCGAAGAGCCCCTGGAGGTCACCGGCAACGAGCCTGCGGAGGGCGTGACCGACGAGCCGGCCGTCCTCGGCCAACCTGCCGTCAGCGTCCGTATGTGAGCTGTTGGGGTTGAGGATATGGTCGACGACCATCGGCAGGATCGGCACGTCGTTGTCCCGCACCGTGGTGGTGAGGGCGAGGTCGATGGCGGTGTGCTCCAACGGCGTCAACCCCCGCGCCAGCACCGTCTCGGCCAGAGCACCGATCAGGTCACGACGCCGCGAGGCCACGGTCGTCGTCCACTGCTCATCGCTGAGCCCGCCCGGTCGGTGGCCTTCGTCGAGAGGGTTGAGGCGGGTGTTCAGTCCGTGGCCGAGGACGATCGCCCGCCCGCCGACGGCCTCGGCGACCGCGGTGTGCTCGCCTTTCGGGTCACCGGGGACGTAGACGCGGCGACCGAACGGCAGACTGCGCGTGTAGAGGCTCTTGGCGAGGCTCGACTTGCCGGAGCCGACGATCCCGGCCAGCACGACGTTGGGCGCGGTGATGATCCCGCGGGCATACAAGACCCACGGGTCGTAGACGAACGACCCGCCGGAGTAGAGGTCTTGGCCGACGAACACCCCGTCGGAGCCCAGGCCGCCTTCGGCGACGAACGGATACGCCCCGGCGAGGGTCGCCGAGGTGTCCTGGTGGCGCGGGAGGCGAAACCTCCCCGGCGATCTGAGCGCGGCGGGGCCGGGTTCACCGGCGGCGGGCAGGTAGCGGGCGGCGCGGCGTTCGGCCCGCTCAGCCTCGACCTTCGCGCGTGCGGCGGCCTTCTCGGCGGCGTGCTGTTCGGCTTGGAGCCTCGCCGCGGCCTTCCGGCGCTGCTTGCGCAGCCGGCGGCGCTCCTTGGCGGGGGCGACGAGGACCGAAGTGTGCAGCCGCTCCCGCTCGTCTCCTTCGCCGGTCATAGTGACAGTCCTCGCCCGGACTGGCTGATGGTGCCGGCTGGGCTGGCGTACCAGTCCCGGTCCGCGCCGAGGGCGGCGCGCTGGGCAGCCGGCGCCTCCCGAGCCGGTGCGGGCGCGTGGTGTGGCTGCTCGTTGACGACCGCCGAGGCCGGCCGCTGGACCTCGTGCAATGCGGGGTCTGGTGGGGTGTCGAACTCCCGGTACAGGCCCACATGCCCAAGGCCGTGGTTGTAGGTCAGCGCGTATCCCTCGGTGGTCACGGTCCGATCGGTGCTGCCGGTGGGTGGCTTGTCGTCGTAGACGTACCCGTTCTCCAAGGCCGCCTGGGTGGTCTCCTCGCCATAGTCGTACCCGCTCAGGTGCGCGATGGCCGCTTCGGCGCCGTCGCGGTCGATCAGATCGAGTACCGCATCGGCCTCCTCGCCCTGGAGGAAGGCCACGTTGAGCCAGCGCCGCCCCACCGCCTGTTCGGGCTCGGAGCCGGTGTGCTCGCTCAGCTCGGCCAGGGCGTCCGTGTTGGTGCGGGCGGCCTCGGCCACCCACGCCGGGAACAGGCCCTCGTGCTCCGGGCTGCTCCCAGGGTGGTCGAGCGCGTACTGGCGGGCCTGACCGGCGGCGCTGAGGAAGGTCGCGAGGTCTCGGATGGCGTGGTGGGGGTCGACGGGGGTGCCGGCGCCGGTGAACAGGTCCCGGCCCTCCAGCTCCTGCCCGGTGGTGGTGTCGGCGATCCGGTAGGCGTAGCGCTGGTGTTCACCCACCGGTGCATCGGGCCACACCGTCAACGTGAGCGTCCCTGCCTGCACGGTCGTGGTCTCGGGGTCGCCGCCGAGCCGGGCGGCCAGCCGTTCCCGCGCGGCTTCTCGATCGATGACCGGTTCGGGGTGCCAGGCGATCCTCCCGGAGTGGGAGAACGCCGCGTCGAGCCGGTCGTAGGCCTGATCGAGCAGCGTGCCGGCCTGGTGCAGCTCATCGGCCGCGGCCAGCGCGGACGCCGCGCCCGCGGCCGGGTTGCCGTCATCGTCGAACGCACGATCCCGCGCGTTCAGGTGGGTAGCGGCGAGCTGGTCGAGGACTTGGCGCAGCGACCGCACCCCCGCCACGAGGTCACCGAACACCCGGTAGGTGTCCGCCGGGTCATCGAACACGCGGGATGCGTGGGCCAGGCCCGGCAGTGCTTCGGAGGCTTCGGCCGCATCGGCGAGCGGGTCGTGGAACGTGGGCATCACAGTCTCCAAGACGGTGGGCGAACAGAGAGGGGCGAGCCCGTGGTTCGGGCTCACCCCTCAGGTGCACGCACCACGCCACCGCCATGACTGGGCCGGGGGCCGGCGCCCGTGCACGGTCAGACGCGACGGCACAGTGGCAGCGCGGCGGAGGTGAACGCCGCCGCCTGCTGGCCGACCAACAACCTTGTTTCGCAGGAGGCTTGGATGGCAGCCTGTTCGATCGCTGCCACTCCGGTTTCGAGTTCCTCGACGGTGGGTGCGGATACGGAGATGAGGCCGGTGTATCGCAGGATGCCGTGGCCGGCGGTCAGGTCGGCTTCCTGCTGGAGCACGTCCTGATACTCCGCAGTCTGGGAGGCGTCTTCGATCTGCCCGATCTTCGCCCGCTGCGCGGCATCGGAGATGTGCTCGACCTTCTTCTTGCGGATGTCGCGTGCGGCTTGGTCGGAGCGCATTGGGGTGCAGATCAGCGAAAAGCTCCGTTGGATGCCGGTCGAGAGGAGTACCGGCGACAGGAAGCCGGGGTAGACCATCGAGCGGGGCCATTCGGAGACCCAGAGCACGGCGTGGTGGGCGGAGTCGGTGCGCAGGCGGGTCCAGGTTTCGTTGACCGCGACGGGTCCGGCGGTGGCGAGGGATTGGCCGAGTTCGCCGTGGCGCTCCAACGTGGCGGCGATCGCCGGGTCATAGGCCGAGCGCAGGATCACGGCGATCTCACCCGGGCTCAGCCAGCCCGAAGGTGTCAGGTCGGCCGACCGCAGAGCGGCCACGAGCGTGCTCATCTCTTGGCGCAGGACGGCGGCGGCGCCGCGGATGCCGCCACCAGCGGTTCTGATCTGCCGTGCCGCGTTCTTCATGTCCAACGACAGCGACAGGGTGGTGGCGTGCCGTTCGCCGGCGGGTCCGGCGCGGTCGATCAACTCGGCGTACGTGGTCGCGGCCCAGGTGTCGTCGGCGGTGCCGTGGGCTTCCCACCACTCCACGAGACCGGTGCCCGAGTCCGGCAGGGTGCGTTCGAGGACTTGGAGGGTGGCGATGCGTCCGGAGCGGCAGACGGTGGCCAGGACGCGGCCCCAGGAGGTGACCCGGCGTTCCTGCTCGCCCGGGTCGAGGAGCACGAACGCCGGATGCGACACCTCGCAGACCACGGTGAGGGTCTGGGCGTGGGGGTCATGGATCATCCCGGCGTTCGTTTCGGGGTCGGTGTACTCCCGCAGTCGCGCCATGTCACCCGGCAACGCAAGCGTGCCCACGGGGCGAGGTGTGGCGACTCGGCGCCGGTAGGCCAGTTGTCCGCCGGTCGAACGCCAGAGCCACCAGAACGCGACCGGCAGCCACTCCACCGCGGGCCGTCCGGTAATCGGTATCCACGTCAAAGCGGCGGCGAGTACCCAGACGGGGGCGGTGTAGGCGAGCAGGACGCCGCCACCGGCATACAGCGCCCCGACCACCGAGAGGACGCCGGTGGCGAGGGTGATGAGCTGCGACAGGGACAGACCCAACAACACCCCGCGGCGGGTGAGGCGGGAGAACTTCACCGGCACCAACTCCGATGACGACGAGGCGGACTCGTTCTGCTTGGTAGGCATGGCGGGTTCACTCCTTCCCGGTCGACTTCAGGGCCGGCGGCGGGGGCTGCTTCGGCGGCCGCGCCTTCGCCCCTGACGACCCGCCCGTGGGCGCCTTGGGCTGAAGCGTCGATGGCGGGGGCGCCTGCGCGGACGGTGGTGGGGTGCTGCCGGCCTGGCCCGCGGAGTCGGCGGCGGCCTCGCCATGCCCACCGAGGGCCGCGCCGGCCTTGGGTCCGGCGGTCGCCGCGTCCTTGGCGACCTTCGCCGCGACCACGGCCGCTGCCGCAGGCCCCGCCGCCGCAGCACCAGCGCCAGCACCGGCACCGGCGCCTGCTCCACCGCTTGCCCCGGCGCCGCTGCTAGCGGCCGCCTTCCCACCACCGGCCCCCGGTGACCCACCACCGCTGGATGCCTGCGGTTTCGGGTTCTTCGGCTCCGGTGGCTTCTTCCCACCACCACCGTTGTCGCCCTTGTCCCCACTGCTGTCGTCGAGGACCTTCTTCGGCTCATTCCCGCCCTGCGGCTTCGAGGGGGTGGGGAAGGGCCGGTTGAGGGCGTTCTTGGCGTCCTGCTCCGAGCCGATGGCGTGGTACATGTCGAACCCGACGAAGTTCAGGAACTTGTAAGTCATGTACGGCGCGAAGGCGGCCATCGCCATGAGCACGATCCCCGCGATCGGGTCAGCCACCGAGGCCAGGTCCCCGTCAATCGGTGCGGAGACCTGCGTGATGGCGACGAGGAACATCACCACCAGGACGAGCTTGGAGACGATGAGGGCGATGACGAACATCGCCCACTTGCTGATCCACCCCTTCGTGGCATCCCACGACGCCCCCGAGAACGCCAAAGGTGCCAGGACGATCGCGACCAGCAGCAGCGCCTTCCGCACCAGAAGACTGAGCCAGACGATCGCCGCGGCCGATATCGCCAGCCCGGCGAGGAAGATCGTGATGATCGCGCCGACGCCGGGTGCGGCGATGTTGATCCCCACCAGGCCCGCGGCGAGCAGGGTGATCTTGTCGCCCATCGACTCGGTGGTCTCGCCGGCGGCTTGGATGATCCCGATGCAGAGCTGATCGACGATCTCCAACAACAGAGCCGTCAGGGTGATGACCACGAACGACCCCAGCACCGACTTCGCGAGGCCGAGTGCCGCGCGGGACAGTGCGGTGGGGTCGCGGCGGATCAGGCCGGTGATGAGCTGGAGGCAGAAGAACAGCAGCATCACGAACACGGCGATGCCGAACAGGATGTTGTAGACCGCCACGTACTCGTCGCTGGTGACATCCACGAGGGTGGTGGTGTCGAAGACGGACCAGACGGCCTCGAATAACCAGCCAGCGGCGGCGCCCATCGCGCCGGCGAGCCAGTCGAACGGGGCGGAGACCAGGCTAGCGGCGGCTTCGCCGGCGGTGTCGCAGACGGTCGAGACGAGGGGGATATCGCACACACCCACCGCAGATCACTCCTTAAACGAGCAGAGTCGAGTGGGTGGGGTCAGACCTGTTGGCCGACGTCCCAGAAGAAGTTGATGAGCGTCACCGACGCCCCGCAGATCACGGCGGCGCCGCAGCTCACGAGGACGCCGATCTTCCCCCTGCCCGCCAGGTGAGGGTTGGAGGAGTTGGCGCCGAAGCCCCACACGATCGCCGAGATGATCAAGGCCAGGACGGAGAGGATGAGGCCGATCGTCATGACCGCGCCGACGATGGTGCGGAGCTGGCTGATGCCAGGCAGGCCGGAGTCGTTGGGGTCGATGTTGATGTCCATCGGCAGCACGGCCGGCAGTGCGGTGGCGGCCACGGCGGTGGTTTCGGTGATCAGGCTCAGGACGGTCATAGCGGGGTGCTCCTTCGGGGCGTCGGCGAGATGAGCGTTCTCGTCGATCAGGTGCACCGCCCGCCCCACACGGGCGGAGCCGATGAGGGGTCGGCTGGTGGGGCGTGATTCAGAGTTGCTGGCCGAGGTCGATCAGCCAGTTCAGCCACGCCACCCCGCCGCCGGCCAGGACCGCGGTGCCCAGGGCGGTCCAGGCGCCGATCCTTGATTTGGTAGCGGCGGCGTGGTGGCCGTTCGCGGTCGACAGCGCCCACACGATCGCGCAGACGATCAGCATCAGCACCGCGATGATGAGCACGAAGGTCAGCAGCGCGCCGATGACCTCCCGCAGGTCACCGATCCCTCCCAGGCCGTCGAAGTCGGGGAACACGTCCATGCCCGATCAGCTCCCAGCCCGGACGGTGACATGGAGGTGGTCGGCGTGCGAGCCCGTGATGCTGTCGGGATCGTGCATGCCGC
Organism: Hoyosella sp. YIM 151337; assembly: GCF_026041215.1. GTDB lineage: Bacteria > Actinomycetota > Actinomycetes > Mycobacteriales > Mycobacteriaceae > Hoyosella. The sequence continues at coordinate 13,266 of NZ_JAPEIQ010000019.1, read as the reverse complement.
CGCCGTCGTAGGGTCGCCAGCCCTCAGCGTCGCGGGCGGCCGACCAGATGAGGCCGTCCCAGATCAGATACTCCACCCCCAGCGTCTCGGCGTGGTCCTTCATCCAGTTCGTCACCTCCCACCCGAGTTCGCGCTGCTCCGGGGTCGGGCGCTCGCCGATGGCGTTGCCGAACGTCCCATCACAGGCTCGGCCGAGTGGGTGTTCGGAGACGGTGCCGGGGCGGGGTGAGTAGCAGGACCAGCTCGTGTCTGGGAACGCGGCGACGGTCTGGGTGTAGAGGTGCAGCATCCGCGCGGTGATCTGCCCATCCGAGGTCGGATCGTCCACCATCCTGTCGGGGTCGCCGTCGAAGGGGTCCGGCTCACCACCCGGTGTGCCGTTGCTGGGTTCGCAGTCGCCGTCGGGTGCGCCGGTCTCGGGCTCGGGGAGGTCCGCGGCGTCGTGGGCGTTGAGCCAGGCGGCGGGGTCGGTGTGCTCACCGTCGGTGCCGCCGAGGCGGACCTCGAAATGCAGATGCGGCCCCGTGCTGTTGCCGGAGCTGCCGGTGTCGCCGATGTGCTGCCCGCCCGTCACCTGGTCGCCGACCTGGACGTGGATGCCGTGCTCCCACATGTGCGCATACGCCGTGGCCATCGTGGCGCCATCGATCTGATGCTCGATGACGATGAGGCCGCCGTAGCCGCCGGAGAACTCCGCGACCGTCACGGTCCCGTCCGCGGCAGCCAAGAGGGGTGTGCCGTCGGGGGCGGCGAAGTCGGTGCCGGTGTGGAAGGAGTCCTCGCCGGTGATCGGATGCACCCGCGGCCCGTACTCGCTGGTGAGCACCCAGGTGCCCTCGGGCATCGGGAACACCACCCGCGACGTGCCCGCCGTTGTCGTCTGCGCAGCCGGGACCACAGCATCGCCGCCAGACGCGTCCGTGCCGGCCGTTGTTGTAGTGGTGAGGGTGGTCAGGATGGATTCGGCGACGGGCTCGTAGTTCCGGTACCGGTCCGGATACGCGCTGACCTCGACGGCTTGGGCGGCCTCGCCCTTGTCCATGTCCTCCCACCCGGGAATGTCCAACAACCCCCGCGGTGAGGGGTGGTTGGGGCCGGTGGGTCCGCCGAAGAACGCCTCGGCCTGGTAGACGGGGTCCATCAGCTCCGCGACCGTGCCCCAGCCCGATTGGGGGCGCATCTGAAACAGGCCCAGGGAGTCGTGGTCGGAGCCGTCCCCGTCGTTGGGGTAGTCCGCCGACTCGGGATAGGCGCTCGTGTTCGACAGCATCCGCAGCGTGGACTCGGTCAGTGCAGCCATCAACGCGATCACCAGCCCATCGCGGGTGATCCCCTCGATGCTGTTGCCGGTCTCGATGATCGTCGCGGCATGGGTGAGCTGGGTCCGGTTCAGCGTGAACGTCTCACCATTCGCCGCGGTGACCTCCAGCTCGTCGGGGACGTCGCCGACCGTGACGTTCGAGCCGCCGGGGATGGTGCAGGAGCCCGTGGCGCTCAGGGCGGGGTTCATCACCACGCCGATCCCGATCAGCACCAGTGAGGGGGCGAGGAAGACCAGGGCGAGGGCGGCGATGGCGAGCTTCTTCAACACGACATGTCACCGACCTATCGGAGGGGGTTGTCGAGCTGGGACAGCCGCAGCAGATGACAGGTCTCGTAGGTCGGGCCGCAGACCACGAACACCGTGAACGCCACCGCGTGCTCGGAGGTCACCTGCTCGTCGTTCCACAGCCCGGTGCGGTGGCGGGTGCCCTCGATCGTGACCGCGACCGTGCCCTCGGCGAGCTGCCCCGGCTGCGCCTGCTCGACCGCGGTCGCCCAGGAGTCGGGGATATAGGCGTTGTCGATGGAGATGTGCTGGGCGGTGGCGTACTGCCGCAGCTCCAGCCAGGCATCGCGGGACGGGAGGTAGGCGGCGATGTCGGAAGCGAGCCCGGCCTGCTCGGTGCCGGTGGGGTCGCCGACGTCGAGGACCACGCTGGTGTAGTCCAAGGGCATGAACCCGCTGGCGGTGTCCCACTCGAACAGCGCGGTGGCGACGTTGCGGGCGAAGGTCTCCGGATCATCCGAGGCCCGCACGACCGGCAGCCGCGGTGTCGTGGTGGGCACCGGACCGGAGGGCGTGGTGATACTCGGCTCAGGGCGGCCACCGTCATCGTCCCGGTCCGGGTTGGGTGGTCCGGCCAGGAGGCCGTAGACGCCCATACCGGAGAGCACGAGCACGATGACCGCCGCGGTGAGGGCGGCGATGACTCGGCGGCGGGTCCGTGGTTCGGAGAGGTCGGGAGTCTTCATGCCCACCAGGTGCGCTCCCGCCACCAACCCAGGCAGGGGCAGGGCGGGGTGGCCGTCAGAGGGCGCGCAGATGGGCGCGCGCGGACACTGGCTCGTCGTCGGCAGTGTCGCGGTCGCGCAGGGTGCGCAGTTCCTCGGCGAATCGGCTGGTGCCCTCGGCGGTGGTCAGGAACGACTCGATCTGCTCATCGCTCAGCTCGGTGGCGAGGTGTTCGGCGTCGTAGTGGGTCCACCAGTCAGCGAGCTCGCCCCAGGTGAGCACGAACGCCCGCACCGGATACCGGACTGGCTCACCGTCGTTGTCGGGCACCGGCCGAGGTCGTGCTGCTCGCTTGCCGGTCTTCATCTCCTTCGCGCGGGCGAGGGCGTCGGCAGCGAGCTGATGCAAGTCGGTCTCACGCTGCTCCTGGGCGGCCTCGGCGAGGCCGCGGATGTGCCGGTAGATCGGATCGACCGCAGCACCGGAGTCGATCCGCTCCAGCTCCTCGACCACCTGTGCCCGGAGTGCAGCGGGTTGGGCGGGGTCCTCGGCGATCTGTTCGAGGTAGCCGATCTTCTCCAGCGTCTTATACGAGGCGCCGCCAGGAATCATGGCCGCCGCCTGCTCGCGGGACTTCCCGCGCGGCCCGCCTAACGGGGGTGGAAATTTTCCACCCCCGTTAACTCCGGGCTGATATTCGCTAGTGAACCGGGTCGCTGCGTCGCGACGCTCGGCATCCTCGGCCATGAGGGTCTTCAACTCCCGATACAGGGCGGCGGCCTCGGTCTGGGTCAGGGGCTTGTGGAGCACGTTGTCGTCCTGCTCGGCCAGCAGGTGCCCGAGGCGGTCGGAGATCCCGCTGCGGACCCAGACGTTGACCTTGCGCCAGCCGAGCTGCTTGATCGCCGCCAGCCTCCTGGCTCCGCACACGAGCGCCCCGTCGGGGGTGATGGTGATCGGCTGCAACAGCCCGTCGCGGTCGATGGAGGCGGCGAGTTCGTCGATGTCCCCGAACGCGGTGCGGTGCCGGCGCCCGACCCGGATCGAGTCAACGGTGCGTTCCAGCTCGATGTACCCGGCCGGTGCGGTCACGACCGATCACCACCAGGCTCGTGCTGGCCGGGTGCGGCCAGGGAGATGGTCAGGATGAGGTCGTCATCGCGCAGCAGCACCGGCACGGTCTCGCCGATCAGCAGCCGCAGCAGCACACCCCGCCCCGCGGTCGTGGCGGCGTAGGCGGGGTGCGGGTTGCCCAACAAGGCGCGCAGCAGCGCCGCCCACGAGGAACGCGGGATGTCCAGCAGCGCGCGGGCGTGCTTGTCCCGCCGCAGCGCCTCGTAGGCGGCCTGGCGGGTGCCGGTCTTTGTCAGCGCCCCGCAGACATGCTCCACCCCAGCCCTGGTGGTGGCCGGGTCCCAGCCCAACAGCGTGAACAGCGCGATCGCGTCCTCGGCCGCCGACCCCGCGGACATGCACGCCCGATCCGAGCCGTGCCCACCATCATCGAAGCCTGCCCCGGCAGCGTCCGTCTCCGCGTCGGCGCCGTCGTCGTGGTTGTGGGTGTCGGTGATGTGGAAAGCCGGGTGATAGTCGGTCAGCGCGTTCTCCCGGTCGGAGAACCGCTCCGGGTCATGAAACGCCGAGACGTGCGGGCGCCTCGCTTGGTGGACCGAGCAGAGCAGTCCTTGGGCGCGTTCTTCGAAAATGCAGGTGATCCGCACCGCGTGCGTGATCACCGCCCACGGGTCGCGTGCCTCACGGGCGGCGCGGGTGATCATCACCTTGAACGCCGCCGACGCGGCCTCCCACGGGTCCAGGCCGTGCTTGCGGGCGAGGGGTTCGTACTTGGCCGCGGTGTGGGCCATCAGCTCCGCGGCCACCGGATCATGGCTCCACGAGCCCGCTCCCGCGGCGTGGAGCCGGTGCAGCAGCGTCCGCAACCCGTCGCTGGTAGTGAAGTCCTCAGCACCCTCGCCGTCAGCGATGTGCGAGTGGGTGGGTGTTGTCGTGGTCATGGTCTGGCACCTCCTGACAGGTAGGTGCACGCGCGTCCCCACACCACCGTCAGGGACGGCGACGGCGACGTGATGATGGGGGTGCGCATGTCAGGTCACCCCAACCCGATCCCCGAACGGCTCACCCACGACTGGTGCCGGCTGCCGCGGCCGAACTCCGAGACATCCGGCAGCCGCCGCGCCCGCTCACTGATCGTCTGCGCGGCCTTACCGAGACCGCGGCCGCTGGTCTGCGTGATGTGGCCGGTGAGGTTGCGGGTGCGGCGAGCGAGTTCGACCTCGAAGTCGATACCCCGACCCGCCACCGTCGCGGACTGGCGGGCGAGCAGATCGGTGGGCCGCACCCACTCCACACCCCGCACCCGCCGCGCATCGTCCACGCTCTTCGTGTTCATGCCGCGGTTGCGCGCGGCGACCTTTGCGGCCTGCACCGCCTCCGGCGTCCCCGCCTTCTCCGGGCCCTCTTGAACCGAGTGTTCCTTGGTCGGCTCGGGTGGGTTCTGCCGGCGCTCGTACCGTTGACGGGAGTGGTCGGTGGGGGTGGTCATGGTGTCTTCGCCTCCTCGACGGTCTGCTTGTCGGGAAGGTGCGCGGGCGTGAACCAGCGGCCGACCGTGGACGGGTGCACGCCGAGTTCGCGGGCGATGCGTTTGTTCGACCACCCCTGCTCACGCAACCTCGCGGCGCGCTCACGCCGGTCCGAGCGCGTGCCGCCGGCCCGCGTGTGCCGGGGGCTCTCGACCACCGGCGGTGGGGCATCTGGCGCGCTGTTCCCATCAGCGGCGTCCTCCACCGGCGCTGGCGTCGCCGGGAGCAGACTCGGTTCAGGCGCTTCGACGGGCACGGACGACTGCGTCGGCAGCTCCACCGGCGCGACCCGGTCACGGGCGACCATGCACGTGTCAGTCAGGGGGTCGGTGGCTGGTGGGAGTGGTCGGGTGAGGATGACGGTCAGGTGGGTGATCGCCAGCAGCACCACCGGCGGCACCGCCGCCACTGCGGCGGCCAGCACCCCGGGCACATCGGCATCGGCGGCGACCACGGCATGGAGGGCGTTGGCGGTCACCGAGACCGCGGCGCCGCCGATCAGCAGCGCCCACGGATACCACGCCGACCTTTGGCCTGCGAGGGCGACGACGGCGACGGTGGCCACGACGATGATGCCGTCCACGATCAGCGGCCACGCCCACGCCTGCCCGGCACCGACACCGCTTCGGGCCGCGAGGTCTGCCAGCGCGGTGAAAGACAGCCAGAAGGCGCCGGCGGCGATGAACACCGTCCCGGATACCGCCGTCACCACCGCCCACCGGCGCCCGGCGGTCCTGCTCGCGACCGTGCTGCTCGTGATCGGGGTGGTCATCACAGCCCCCGCACCCTTGACGACTCGGTTGACGGGCGGGTGCTGTTGTTGCGGTCGAACCAGGCGGTCGCGGCCAGCGGCGAGGCGCCCCGCACCGGCGATGACCCATCGCGTGCGCCGCGTCGGGCGGGGGTGCGGCGGACGGTGCGGTAGGCGGAGCGCACCGTGGCGGTGATCTCGCGCTCGGCGAGCCCGGCGTGACCGGCGGCGGTGGTGAGCACATCGAGCGCATCCGAGGCCGGGAGCCCGTTCTCCGCGAGTCGACACGCTGCCCAGAACAGGCCGCGGTTCCGCTCGCCCTCGCCACGGGCAGCGACCCACGCCGCGAGCCGGGACACATCGACATCGACACCCCGATCCAGACTTCCTGGCGCGTGCCGGGGTGTGGGGCGGGGGTCGAGGAAGTACCGCAGCCGTCCCGCATCCAACACGCTGGCGGGGCCGGCGTTGACCTCCTCGACCTGGTAGCCGACTGTGGTGCCCTCGATGGAGCGGGCCGAGGGCGGGACGATGATGTAGCCACCGTCGCCGCGGAAGTCGATCCCCGCGCGGGCCGCCTGCCACGACCGCTGCTCCGTGCCGGGTGTGGCCGGGTAGTAGGCGTGCATCCCGCCGGTGGGAGTGCCCACCAGCAGCTCCCAGCCGTCCACCAGCCCGGCGCGGGTGGCGCGGTCGAAACCGGTCCGCCCGTCGACCGGCCCGTGCACATCGACGTCCACCACGACCGCGCCCGAGGCGGCGCCGGTCGGGACGCCGATGTTCGCGCCCGGTGACTGCCGCCACCACGCCTCGATCTGATCCAGGTCCGTGGTGGCGTCGTGGAACCCGTGCTCGGTGGCCGGCCGCTTCCCCCACGGTGCGCAGGGGAAGACCGGCACCCCCGCGCACGCGAGCTCTCGTGCGGCGGCCGACAGCGGCCACGCCGCATTCATCCGCAGCAGGACCGACGAGACGGCGCCGTGCTCGGCCATCACAGCATCCGCCCCTCGACCGCCGGCACCGGTACGGGTCTGGCGGCCGGTTCAAGCGATGGAGTCGCCTGCCGCGGCGATGCCGGCTCCACGGTCGGCGACGCTTGCGCTTGTGCGGGTGCGTCGCGCTGGGCGGCGTCACGGTCCAGACCTGGCGGGGTGCCGTCACCGACCTGCGCGGTGTCGAGCTGGTCCAGGATCGCCAGCGCGGTCTTGCGGACCCGCTCACCGGTGGCCTTGACGACTTCCACCGGCTCTTTGCCGTCGACGCGGGCCGCCCAGGTGGAGACGTACGGGATCGTGTAACCGGAGGTGTCCATCCCGTGGGCGGCGCCGATCATCAGCGCGACGGACTCGGCTTCGACCTCGCCGATGCCGCGATGCTGCCGGGCTTCCTCGGCGTCGGGGCCATGCAGGAGGACGTGGCCGAGCTCGTGGGCGAGGGTCTTGACCTGCGCGGCCGGGTCCATGTTCTCCCGCACCGCGACGGTGTTCGCGGTGTAGTCGGTCATCCCGTTGGCGCCGTGGATCATGCCCTCGTGCGGCACCCGCAGCACCGTGAACCCGGCCGCCTCAACCTGCGCCGTGAGCCCGTCCCACAGCCCGGCTGGGGCCTGGCCTTCCAGCAGCTTCGGTGCGGGTGGTTCGGGGATCTGGTCGCCGGCGGTCTGGGAGGCGTCCCACACGTAGGCCGGGCGGACGCCGACCATCCGCGTGCGCACGACCTCACCGGCACGGGGCTTCTCGCCCTTGCTCAGGCGTCGCCACGACTCCGCATCGGCCGGGGTGGCGGTGGCGAAGCGGCCGGTGACCGGTGCGAGTATCTGATACCCCGGTTGTCCCTTCTGCACCTGTCGGCCGAGGCTCTGCCACTGCTTGTAGCCGGCCACATACGACGGCAACGGCGCGGGCACTAGGCCGGCCTCGAACGCTGCCTGGTGCTGCTCCCAGATCAGCAGCGTGTTGGAGAACGATCTGGTCCTGAACTGTGCCGCGAACGCGAGCGCGCGAGTCCAGTCCTCACCGGAGACGAGCTGTTCGACCGCAGAGGCGAGGCGCTCGTGGAGCTCGTGGAGCTTCGCCTCTCGCGCGGCTTTGTCTTGCTCCCGTGTCGTGGCCATCGTCGTGTCCTCCCGATACCCTGAGCACCGGGCCGAACTGGGCCTCGGTGACCATCAGGTGCGCCGGGATCACCAGCAATGACGAGACGGACAACGGACGATGTGACCGTCAGGCGTGTGGTGAACCCGACGAGTCCGTACCGGACTATCAGCCCCTCAGCAGTCCCGGGCGCCGAGGCCGGCGATGATGCGGATACTCGTATCGGGGTTGCGGCGATCTGTATCGCCGCCGTCCTGGCCCTGCTCAGGCGGCAGTCTTCTGTCGGCTCAGTTCCCGGTAGCGCGTCGGGGTGACGCCCACGGCCTGGCGGAACATCCGAGCGGCGTGACCTCGGCTGTACCAGCCGACCCGTCGCATCGCCTCCTCGATCGGCAGCTCGGTCTCACGCAACAACCGAGCGAGATGCTCCGCGCGGATGGTCACCAGGTACGTCATCGGGGACTTGCCATAGGCATCTACGAACACGCGGCCGAGTTGTGAGGGCGATAGATGCACGGCATCGGCGATGCTCTGGAGCGTCCATCGCTCGGCGGGCTCGTGACGCAAGAGTTCGACGGCCTGCCGTGCCTCGGCTCGCAATGGCGCGAACTCACGACGGCGCGGAGGACTCGGATGCGCTACCCGGCACTGGGTCACTGATCGGCGCACCGCGGTCGTCCTCACGTAGGGCGTGATCACGTCGAGCACCGCGAACAGTAGCGCTTGCATCCGGTAGAACCGATCCGACGAGATGCCGTTGAGGCTGAGGGCGACGAGTTCGTCGAGCCACGGCATGAGCATTCCGGCACGGTCCTCGCCGAGGTGGAGTATCTGCGCGGGTTCGGAGTACAGCTCGGCGGCGAAGTCCTGGGCGTCGAGACGGTCGGACAGCAGGGCGGCGTGCTGCCAGAACACCTGATCGATCACATAGTCACGATCCAGATAGAGGGTCGTGACCGTGATCGAACCTTCAGGTTCGCTCCCACACAAGGTATTCGCGCCGAGGATGACGACATCGCCGACCGCGACGGGTTTCTCGCCGAACTCGCTGAGCAGAATCGCCGAACCGTGGCGGACGAAGATCAGTTTCACGCAGTCATAGGCGATGGGCCCCACCGGACAATGCACGCTGCTGGTACGGGCGAGCAACGGACTGAAGTCCCGTCCTTCCTGATCCCGCGGTCCAGACGTCACAGCCGCCTGCCCTAAACGGCTCGGTCACGCGGCGACCTCTCAGCCACCCGCGGTGTCCCGATCGTTGCTCCTTCAGTTGCTCTTGTTCGCGCAGGAGAGCAAGGCCGGCAGCACCGGTGATTCAGGGGGCCACTCATCGTCCCGACTCGATGAAAGGATCGAGCAGTCCTGGTGCCGCCTGAGCCGCAAAGCGGAACGCTTCGTTGGCGTCGACATCTGGTGTCTCGTAGATGCCCCACCCTGCTGCTGTCATGGCCGATACCGTGCTCAGCTCGAGTCGGCGTTGCAGGATCGACTGGCGTACCGCAATCGTGCTGACGGCGTCACGCCGTAGCGCGGATGTCGAGCGGCTGAGCAGGCCAGAGCGCGTGATGACGTAGTCGCCGTCGATCGCGTGCCCGAGCGCCCTGTAGGCGACGACGGCGCACGCCATGGAGACCGGCCAGAGCGACAGAACGATCCAGACCGTCCAGATTGGCGCGACGCCAGCCCAGACCGGCCAGGCGATAAAGCCGAGGCCTCCTATCGTCACTCCGGTCGCCCACCAGAGACGCCGCCGCAGTGCCGCCGGTGGGTGACGGGGCAAAGCCACCATCAGCGGGCAGGGCTCCCCGAGCACGCGAACGGCGACGTGTCGTGCGACCGAGATCGGACCTCGTGGCACGAGCGCGGTGGGTTGCTCAGCAGACCACAGCCCCAGGCCGGTGGTGATGAGGTTGGTGTCTGCCATCCCCATCCACCGCCACAGCAACGGCTCGTCAATGGTGAGACCACGCATCCGGGATTCGTCGCGGTTGACCTCTCGGGTGCTGAACAGGCCGCGACGCGTTCGCAGGAAGGTGCTGTTGCCGGAGTGAACTCGCGCGAGCTCGAAGTTCCAGTTGGCCGTGAAGAAGTTGACTCCCAGTCCGATCACGCCGAGTGCGCCGGCTCCTATCACGATGATGGCGATCGTCGTCACCAGGCCCAGTCCTTGGTTCGATGCGGTATCGCTCGCGAAGGACAAGAGATTGACCCCGAAAGTGGACGCGAGCCAGAACACGCCCCACAGCAGTCCTGCGGCCATGAGGTAAGCCCAGATCGTGAACATGTTGTAGACGACCCACCAGGGGCGAAGGCGCGCGAACACATGTGGACCGGCGACGGGATCGGTCCCGTGGGTGCCGCCCGTGCCAGCGGGGGCGCGTTCTGTGCCGAGCAGTTCTTCGCGCAGCTTCTCGGCATCGGCTCGCGTCAAGGCGTCCAGCCTGAATGCTGCCTCTCGTGCGCTGGTTTGCTGGCCTGCGCCGATCGTCACCACCCGCAGTCCCGCGAGGCGGTGGCGCAGTTTGGCGTGGGCATCGACGCTGCGGATGCGGTCACGTCGGACGGCACGCGAGCGGCGGACGAAGACTCCGGTGCGGCGTTGAACCTCGTTGTCGGTGAGGCGATAGGTCGTGAAGAACCACCGCATGGCGTCGCCGACGGCTCCGACGAGCCCGAGCAGAGCGATCAATGCGAGCGGCCAGAGGTTGCCCACAGAAGGCGTCACGCCGACGATCCAGACCGCGATGGCCCCAGGGGTCAGAGACAGCACAGCCTGGACGAGGTCGACCCAGATGACGCGGACGCTCAGTCGTCGCCACTGCACGTCGTTGCGCGGCAAGCGCTGGGGGTGAGCCGGGGATGCAAGAACGCTCATGTCGCGTCTCCCGGCGTCAGTTCCGCCACCGCAGACAGACGAGTGACGGCTTCCTGCGCCGTCCGCTGGTCCAGTCCGTTGATGTCGATCGAGCCGTAAGACGAGGCTGTCGTCACTCGCAGCGTCGACAGGCCCAGCAACTGCTCGATCGGCCCACGCACCGCGTCCACGGTCTGAATGCGCGAGGTCGGAGCGACCCGCCACTCCACGACCAGCCAGCCGTTGGTGGCATAGGTGGCGTGCTCGGCGACCTCCCAGCGGTGGACGCGATAACGCCACCACGGCTCAACGAGCATCTTGGCGAGCAGGACGGCTCCCGCGGCCACGATCGGGGCGATCAGCCAAGGCCGGCCGTCGTCCCACAGGACGGCTGCGACGACCAGCGCCGCCAACAGCGCTCCCCACCGGACCGCGGCACGCAGCATCCACCACCAAACGGCTCGGCGCTCCACACGCAGCATCGGCAGCCGCGGGACAACGGCCGTCGCGGGCTCGGCGGCGCCAGTCAAGCCGCCGACGTAACCGTCACTCCCGGAAGGCGAGAGCACGGCAGGATACTGCCTGCGCTCGCCGCGAGACGTGGCCTGCGCCTTCGTCATAGATGAGACCTCTCAAGTCGTGCAGTACGGCAACCTCTCGTAGGTCACTCTGTCCTATGATAGATCACACTGTCGCTGTGGACTACACTGTTGTCCATGAATCGCATGCAGGAACCGATCAGGCGTGACCGCAGCCAGTCGATGGCCCGCACCCGCCAAGCGATCCTCGACGCCGCGGTGGAGATGCTTCGCCGTGACCCCGCGGCCTCGATGGCGGCGATTGCCGATGCCGCCGGCACCGCGCGCAGCACGCTGCACCGCTACTTCCCCGAACGTTCCGACTTGATTGAGGCGTTGCAGGAGCTGGCTGACGAGCAGGTCACCAGAGCCACAGAACGCGCCCGTCCGGAAGAAGGCACCGGCAACGAGGCCCTGATGAGGGTGTGCCAGGAGTACTTCGAGCTGGACGAGCTGATCGCGGTGGCCTACGGCGACTTCACTCAGGGCGATGACCTCGAAACCCTGGACGACATGGACGCCGACTTGCTCGCACTCGTGGAGCGAGGGCACGCGGACGGCACGATCGACCCCACTCTGTCTCCCGAATGGATACACATCCTGCTCTGGCACTTTCTCGACGCGGCGTGGTCGATGACAGCCACCCGCAGGGCGACGAAACACGAAGCCCTCACCCTGTGCCTGCGGACGCTCGACAAACTCATCACGCCGAGCGATCCGCGATCGCAGCGGTCCGTCTGACCCATCAATTTGATCCAGAGCGAGGGGAGGGATGAGAAGTATGACCGATGCACGACGCGCGAGTTCCTACGAACGAGTATTGAGCGCGGCACGTGAGCAGGAGTTCGCCATCCTTCTCGAGCCCTCGGCGAATCGCGTGTACTCCGAGAACGCCGTCAACATGCTCCGCGCCGAGATAGGCGTGTTCGATGAGTTCCTGATCGACGGTGCCATCGGGAACGTTCGCGTCAGCACGGTCGGGGCCGCTCAGTGCCTGCGGTTCTCCACCGAAGGCCTGACCGAACGTGACCTGGACTGCCTTGCGAACCTGTCATCGGCCTACGTGTTGTTCGCCGTTCACGACGAAATGCTGATGCCCGTCGCCGGCAGACCCTTGGATCGTTACGACCACGACCTGCTCTCGATCCTGAAGTATCGGGGCAAGACCAACGAGCAGTTCACGAAGCTCCTCATGAACGTCACAGCCGCGACTTTGAACTCAGCTGACGCGTACCTCAAACGACAGCTTCGCGTCCTCGACCCGCTGTGCGGTCGTGGTACCACACTGAACCAGGCGATCATGTACGGGTGGGACGCCTGCGGCATTGACATCGACCGCGGGGACATCGACACCTATGCGGCGTTCATCAGCCGGTGGCTGAAGGACAAACGGTTCAAGCACGCCCTTCACGAGTCGCGAGTGCGCCGAGAAGGCAAGACTCTGGGTCGCCGCTTCTCTGCTCAGTTCGCCGAGTCCAAGACGGCATACAGGGCGGGAGCCGTGCAATCGCTCGACGTCATCACGGCCGACACGCTGCACACCGCCGACGTGGTGAGCGGTAGAGCCTTCGACCTGATCGTGACCGACGCGCCCTACGGGATTCATCACGGCGCAACCAGCTCCCGCTCCGGACTCTCGCGAGACCCCTCTGCGTTGCTTGAAGAGGCGACGACGGGCTGGGCAACCGTTCTCCGAACGGGAGGTGCAATCGGCCTCGCATGGAACACCCGTCAGACGACACGTTCGCAGCTCGAATCCATCCTCGCCAGGGAGGGCCTCGAAGTGGTGGAAAGCGAGCACCTCCACGGCTTCCGTCACCGCGTCGACCACGCCATCGACCGCGATCTGATCGTTGCCCGTAAGACCCGCCACTGAAGCCTTCCGGCGGACGAGCAAGGCCCCCAGAACATCCGACGGCGCCCCTAGCCCGATCCGGCGGCCAACGCTTTGATCGCGGCTGCTGCTTGCAGCGGCAGCACACCGTTGCCGAGGGCGTTGAGCTGCTGGTTGTCGGTGAGGCCGTGAGCGGGGTCGGTGACCCAGCCTGGTGAATCGCCCCGGCTTTAGTGGAGGGCGGGTTCTCCCAGCGCCGGCTGGTACTGGGAGGTGTT
>NZ_JAPEIQ010000018.1 GCF_026041215.1 Hoyosella sp. YIM 151337 | reverse complement strand
AACACCTCCCAGTACCAGCCGGCGCTGGGAGAACCCGCCCTCCACTAAAGCCGGGGCGATTCAGTGGTGCTGCAACGGCCGCCTGAGACTTCCTGGTCCCCGGCGAACGACGCGACATGGACGTACACCGTCTTTGTGTTGTTGTTTGCGGCGGTGTAGGTATCTTCCGCCACGCGGTCGTATGCCCACGTGTCTACCGTAATCCTGTCGGCGATTGCTCTCGCGACTTCCGCGGTCGGCGCGGCAGGCGATGTGGCTGGGGTGGTGCTCGCTGGGGTGTCTGCTGTGCGGCGAATGTCGAAGTATTTGACGGAATCGTTGCCGATCGCGCGGAACCCTCCGACCACGTGGTCCCATAATCGTTGTGGGAGCTGGATGAACGCGGCGACCGCGACGCTCAATCGGTGGAGTTCGGCCATGCGGGCCTGATCCCCACCCTGGCCTTCTGCGAGTGTGATCAGGCATTGACTGACCTCGCCAATCATCGAGTACAGACTGGCAGGCGAGAGATCGCTGAGGGTTCCGGGTGCATTATGCAATAGCGCGAAACAATCCCACGCGCCCGGGATCAAACGGATTCGCTCTAGGTCGATGCCGAGCATGTTTATCCCGGTCACCAGACTCTGCGCAAGGATCCCGTGCTCTTGTGGGATCAGCCGGATGTGTATCACGTCGGCGGTATCGCTGAATGTCAGTCTGCCCGTGGAGCGCCCGACCAGCGTGCCCTTGCTGCCGACCGTCATCAACGTGGCCAGCGCTCCAGCGGAACTGGTCATGGTCAAGGCATCTCCGTGAGCCCAGCTGCCGCCGACCTCGTCCGGGTCGACTCGAATGGCGTAGAAGGATCCTGTGGCGTTCTGGAAATCGACAGCCAGCCTGCCGTTGGCGTTGACGAGACAGCCTGACACCTGACCAGGGTGCGCCGGTGTGAGGACGTATTCACTGTTGTCGAAGGTCACGGTACTGGACTCACGACACCGCAGTGATGCCTCGAAGCGGTCGGAAAAGCCGGTCACGAGTTTGCCGATATCGTCGGTCACCACCTTCACGACGTTGAACGCGCTGACCCAAAAGTTGCTTAAGTGGGTTACTTCGCTGGTGACCGTTTGTGTTGTTGGCTCCCAGCGCGCCAGGAACATGTCACGAACGCCCGCACCGTCCCCGGATACCGATTCCACGACAGGCACCGCACCGTCATTGAACGCCGCTACGAGATCAGGCCGATCGGAGAGGTCGAAAGCCAGCTGAATTGGCGCGGTGGGCTGACCATCACCGTCATCGAGGCGCACACTGACCGGCGTGGTCGAAGCAATGTGCGCGGGAGGGTGTTCCGGCGAGAAGCTGCTTTCACTCACCGCGAGGCTTCTGCCGTGATCGGCAGCTCCGGTCAACTGAACCTCAACGGTCACACCTTCAACCACGGAGGTCACGGCATCAGGTTCAGAAGCGGCAGATGACGAAACCGCTGGTGTACTGGGCTGCGGGCCGACACCCTCACCAGCGGTGACAGGACCGGGCCCACCAGAACACGACACCACAAGCAAGACAGCGGCGCACAACGCTAGCGCCACAGTGGTGCCGCGCGCGCGGACCAGACCCCGGCCAGCAAAGCTCCTCCTGGCCACAACCACACCAGGATCTGACCGCCCACAGCAACCGGCCCCAGCCCGGGCAACTGGCATCTCTTTCGCATCCACGGGAGCCTCCATCGCCGATAACCCCGTTAAACGCCAGTTGAGACGCCTACTCGCCCCACACCCCAAACACGCCGGTATCACCGAAACTCGGGCCGATACAGTGACGTCAACCGAGAAAGGTGATCTGCACTGGAAGTACCCTCGTCGCTGATGCCAACAAAACTTCCGGTCCGTGGAGCACCGATCAGGTGAAGAAGTCTACCTCGCCGCGCGCTGCTGTGCGCTGAGATCTCATGAACGGGGAATCGTGTCACGAGACGCTGTCATTGCCCACCTTCAGCATGAGAGCGACAGGGAACACTTCGTCACAAACACGACTGCCGCGCTGCAGCGCACGACCGAGCCAGTCAACACATCCACCGGGCGGCCTCTTCTCGGCGGGCTCATCCCCGCATCCGCGGGGAGCACGGTTTCGGGTGTTTCCCCTGCATATGGTGGGTGGGCTCATCCCCGCATCCGCGGGGAGCACCGCCATGTGTGTGCGTAGTCCCGCAGCGCGGCGGGCTCATCCCCGCATCCGCGGGGAGCACGCATGGGGTGGGCCTTTCAAACGCCAATGGGTGGGCTCATCCCCGCATCCGCGGGGAGCACATGAGGGTGACTCTCCCTTCGGTGTCTGCCGGGGGCTCATCCCCGCATCCGCGGGGAGCACGCCTCTGAGGAGAACCCGCAATGACCATGTTCGGGCTCATCCCCGCATCCGCGGGGAGCACGTAGGTCCGGGTGACGCGTTGAACCGTTCAAGGGGCTCATCCCCGCATCCGCGGGGAGCACTGCATGGGCTGCCACACCGCGTGGCTGCGGCAGGGCTCATCCCCGCATCCGCGGGGAGCACGCCCGCAGCGGCGTATTCAGCAGCGCCAGCCCGGGCTCATCCCCGCATCCGCGGGGAGCACGTATTCCCAGGCTTCGTTTTGCCAGTCTCTGGGGGCTCATCCCCGCATCCGCGGGGAGCACACCAAACACGCCCCCGACCTCCTCACCGTCGAGGGCTCATCCCCGCATCCGCGGGGAGCACAGCAAGCTCCCACGGCTCCAGATCAAGCAGCGGGGCTCATCCCCGCATCCGCGGGGAGCACGGCATCACTCACACTCCACGGTCGGCTGCACGGGGCTCATCCCCGCATCCGCGGGGAGCACCCACGATGATCACGGTGCACCTGCAGTTGATCG
>NZ_JAPEIQ010000017.1 GCF_026041215.1 Hoyosella sp. YIM 151337 | reverse complement strand
CCGCAGCCGCATCCAGATCAGGGCCGCGCACGGCGAGTGAGGCGAGCCCGGAGCCGAGCCACACCCCCGGCGGAGTGCCATGCTCGGTGTAATAACTCGCCAGNTCGACGCGACCTGACGAGTCAGATACGCATACCCATCACCCGCGTGCAGCACGTGCAGCGTCATCACGGCCCACATTCAAACAGACCACACCCCAAAACCACTCAGAGTGCAAATGGTGTGTAGCAGCTAAGTGGCAGAGGTCACGCGAAGAAAGATTCGGGTGCTGGGTGCCTGGCGGTACCGGTTCTAGAGTGGACGATCCGCTGCGGGACAGGGGTTTCTGCGCTCCTGGGTCATGGCAAGCAAGCAGAAACAAGTAACGATGCGCACCCAGGCCCGCCAGCGCACACCGCACGCGCTCACGCAGCCGCCGCCAACGCGACGAAACTCAACGCGAAACACCTCGAAAAGTTCTTCATCACCACCGAACACGAACACGAAACGGTGACCGATCAAGACACCGAACGTGAGATCACACGGCTGCGGGAGAAGGCAGCCGAACGCGAAAACACACTCTCAGCGAAACGAAACACGGCGCCTCACACAACCAGTCCTCATCAACAACGGTGAAGCACGCCACCATCGCCGAATGGACCGAAATACCAACGGTCACTCCTGCGGCAGTGGGGGCACCTTATCCGCGTTGATCATGCCGCTCGTGAGCACGAGGCCGGATGGGTAAGTCGTGTGGGAGTTGTCGCCCCAAAGATCCGCAGGGGTATTCGGGGCGGGGCTCGCCCGCGAGTTCAGGGCCGGTCGGACAAGATCCGGCGTGCGCTGTCGAGTGCGGAGCCGCCGAAACTCTAGTCGCACGGGTTATTCGATACTGGGGCGTGGTGCTGCTGTGCGGCGGCTGCGGGCAATTTCGAGAAGCATCGGCATCAGTGAGAAGAAGACGATCAGCATGATGACTAAGTCAAGGTTGTTGTGCACCCAGGGGATGCGGTCACCTAGGACATATCCGAGCGTGGTAAGTCCTGTTCCCCAGAGGATGGCTCCAGCGATGTTATATGCGGTGAATACGCGATAGTTCATGCGGGAAACCCCCGCGATGACGGGAACGAACGTACGCACGATGGGAATGAACCGGGCCAGCACCACGGTCTTTGGACCGTGTTTGGCGAAGAATGCCTGCGCCTTTTCGGCGTGCTCCCGGCGAAAGAACCGTGAGTCGGGTTTGGCGAAAATGGTTGGCCCTGCCTTGCAGCCGATCGCAAAGCCAAGCTGGTCGCCCAGTATTGCCGCTACCGGAACACATACGAGCAGCAGCCAGAGCGGGGCAAATGTATCCGGATGTGTCGCCGAGAGCAGCCCAGCGGTAAACAGCAGTGAGTCTCCCGGCAGGAAGAAGCCTACGAGCAAGCCCGACTCGATAAACACGATCGCGAGAACCGCGAGGAAACCGAACGCGCCAAACCATTCAATAATGGTGACCGGATCAAGCCAGTCTGGCCCGTACGCATACTGAGAGATCATCCGATGGATGTTATGCGGGCACAGCTGCCGCATATGCGAGCCAGCCCACAACCATCCGAAATCTTCACGCATTCTCAGAAATAGTGCCTGCAGACACGATCGCCCCGCATAGGTGAGTGCGATACTGCCAGGATCTGCCCCGCATAAGTGTGCTGTCATCGTCAGCACATTCGGTTTATCTTCTGTAGCCCACGGGTGGAAGGCTGTTCACTAGGTCTGCTCGGTGTTGCTGTCGGGTAGTTCTTCGCCTTTGGCCCATGCAGTGACGATTTTGTTCGCGTCGGGTCGGCGCGGCATCGCGACGATCACGAGGTCACCTTCTTTGAGCTTCGTGCGCGGAGTGGGTATTAACAGCCTAGGCCCACGGGTGATGGTGGTGATCAGGCCGACTGGAGGCATGACCTCGCCGAGGTATTTACCTGCTATCGGCAGGTTGGGAGTGACGCGCACTTCGACGAGTTCGGCGTTGAGATCTCCGATGGGGATACCTTCCGCGACGGGGCTCCAGACATCGCCTTCGCGGGTCAGATTCAGCCATCCCGCGACGGTGCGGATGCTCATCCCCTGAACCACAGCGGAGATCAGGACGACGAAGAAGACCATGTTGAAGATAAGATCTCCGTCGGGATATCCGGCGACGGCGGGGAACGTGGCGAGGAAAATCGGGACAGCGCCACGAAGGCCAACCCAGCTAGCGAATGTCAATTCTCGCCAGTTGAAGTTGAACCAGATAAGGCAGGCCAGAACCGCGACGGGGCGGGCCACGAGGATCAGGACAGCCGCAATAGCCAGTCCTGGGAGAGCAACGCCGATGAGGTTGGAGGGGAAGACCAGCATGCCGAGCATGAGGAAGAGCCCGACCTCCGCGGTGTTGGCGAGGCCTTCATGAAAGGTGCGGATTCCACGGCGGTGCAGAGGAACACGCGCGCCCACAATCAGGCCGGTTACGTACACGGCCAGAAAGCCTGAAGCACCCCCCGCAGCGGCAAGACCATACGACATGCCAGCGACACCCAGCGCCAGCACGGGGTACACGCCCGCAGGTCCCAGCGTTGTCACCAGCATCAGTCTGCTGCCCGCAAGACCGACTAGCCCACCGATGAGCAATCCGCCGCCTAGCTGGGTAACTGCGAAGGAAATCCAGTCCCCTGCAGGTGGTGACTCAGTCCAGGTGGCGATCAGCCCGACAGTGAGCATGATGGCCATCGGGTCGTTCGCGCCGGACTCCACCTCAAGCAGAGCAGACATTTTGCGGGGCAGCGGCGCGCGGCGCAGCATCGCGAACACCGCAGCGGCATCGGTTGACGCCACAACCGCACCGATCAGCAAGGCAGTCAGAATATCGACATTAAGAATCAGGTACGTCGCCCCACCCAGCACAGCAGCAGTGATCACCACCGCCACCGTGGCCAGTAACAAACCCGGCGCGGCGGCTCTGCGCACATCGCTGGGCTTGGTGGTCAGCCCGCCCTCGTAAAGGATCAGAAGCAGCGCTACAGTCCCGACAACCTGCGCTATCTCTGGATCATCCAGCGAAAATATGCCAAGTCCGTCATCGGAAATGACCATGCCCAGTCCCAAAAACAGCAACAGCCCCGGCATCCGGATACGCTGAGCCAAGCCGGAGGCCAGGATCGCAGCGATGAGCAGCAGGGCAGCTGCAAGGACCCAGCGGTCGGCGGGGAGTTGAATACTCATAATCCTCTGGATGCTGTTGAGCGGACGACAGAAAGGAGCTTACCGGTGGCTGAAGTGCCCCCAGCTCTGCCGCGGCGGCGAAAAAAGAAGCCTTCCCCGCCAATCACGACGCTGATCGTCCCGCTCGACGGGACCGATGAGGCGGAAACAGCTATCACGCCCGCGATCAAGATTGCCCGCCAGCTCAACGCGACAGTAGAGCTGTTCACCGTCCATGACCCAGTCCGGGGCCGATGGGCAATGGACATTGATTCAGTCGCAGCTGATACGGGATACAACAACGTCGAGGTGGTCTGCGTCAGCACGGGCTGGGCGGGAGATCACCTGGTACACATGGCCAGTGAGGACCCCGGCGCGGTGATCTGTCTGGCCACTCACAGCAGAGACCAGTTCTCCCGATTGGTCACCGGCAGCGTGACCGAACACGTTATCCGCGAATCTCCCACTCCCGTAATGATAGTCGGCCCGGGATACCAGCCCGCGTTCGAACCTGATCAGTACCACGACTGTATCGTCTGCCTCGACGGCAGCGACCGGGATGACGCGGCCCTGCACACCGCACAACAATGGGCACGCCAGCTAGACCTGACTCTGCACCTCGTGCACATCGACTCACCCAGAAAACCTGATGAACCCCAGATATTCGAGGCCACGCTAGCCGCCCTAGCAGCAAAAGTCAGAGACTCCGGCTTACGCGCAGAGCACGCACACATCACCCACAGTGACCCAGCCGAAGGGATCCAGACCCTACAGACCCAGATGCCAGGAACGCTGACAGTCCTAACGAGCCGAAACCGCGGAGTAACCAGATGGGCACTCGGCAGTGTCACCTCCAACGTGCTGGCACGTAGCCCATCACCAATACTTTTAGCGAAAACCCCCTACGAGCTTTAACATCAGACGCCCCGTTAAAGGCTAGCGGCCACTAGCACTGTTCTGTTAGGAGATAGCAGCGAGATGACACCGCCCGGCTCCGCCACACATCAGAGACCTGCGACAGCCTCACTTCTGAAGCGGCTATACACCGGAACTGGTGCCTTCAACATTATTGGACGCAAGCGTCTTTTCTTCACCATCACAGCCATCTTGCTCGTAATATCACTTTCCGGAATAATATTCCGCGGATTCACATTCGGTATTGATTTTACAGGCGGCACTCGCGTCGAATTGCCAGCCGCACACATCAGTCCTGACGAAGCTGAACGAGTATTCAGCGAAAGTTCCGGGGTTTCCCCCGCCACAGTGCAAGTTGTGGGTACAGGCGCAGCCTCTTCGATACAGATCCGGTCAGAATCGCTCGATGAGGGCCAGATACGTGCAGTTGAGCTGGCATTCCATACGTCTCTTAACGAATCATCGGATACTTCTGCCCAGCACCAGGTGAGCGTATCTGCTGTAAGTGAAACCTGGGGTGGCAGGGTTACCGAAAAAGCGGTACTTGCACTTGCAGTATTCTTAGTACTCGTTTTCGCCTATATCAGCCTCCGTTTCGAGTGGCACATGGCGCTCGCGGCAATCGCTGCTGTAATAGTCGATCTAGCAGTAACTTCTGGAGTCTATGCGCTCGTCGGCTTCGAAGTAAGCCCTGCCACAGTGATCGGTCTCCTTACTATCATGGGATACTCTCTTTACGATACAGTCGTGGTTTTCGATAAAATTCAGGAGAACACCAGAAACGTCGCTAAACAAACCAAACACACGTATGCTGAACTGGCAAACCTGGGTGTAAATCAGACCTTGATGAGATCTATTAACACATCCCTGACCAGCGCGCTTCCCATTATTTCACTATTACTGGTAGCAGTATGGATGCTCGGCGTAGGGACCCTGAAAGATCTCGCTCTCGTCCAGCTAGTTGGCGTTGTAGTCGGCACATATTCATCACCGTTCTTCGCCGCCCCCTTGCTTGTATACATGAAAGAGCGAGCGGAGGAGATAAAGACCCACACCATGAAAGTCATGGAGGCCAGGAGTGCTTAATCGCGAAAAGTCTCTATAAGGATCTTCCGCGAAAGCTCGATCACTCTTGTCAGTCTTCGCTATCTGCAGTTAAGTCGTCGTACTGTATCCGTGCGCGTGGCGCGCCCGTGAGGTAGCCAGCTCGTGCGATCGCATGCCCGCCGACTGCTGCGGTTGACAAATTAATTACTATCGCCAGTCCAGACTTCAATCCATTACCGAGCGTGGGCTGATGAAGAAATACGCCCGAAATTACCAGCGATAGCCCCAGACCAGAAGCAGTAGTCACTGCACTAATTCTCGAGTAAAGGTCCGGCAGCTTGATAAGTCCGACAGCCGCGACCACAAAAGCAAGAACACCAACAGATATCAGTATGGTACCGATCAAATCCAACAACCTGCAGCCTCTCTGCCTCGATACAAAACTCGGCGAAACCCCGGCCGGTTCGTTGACAAAAGTAGATATAACGAGCTGGCACCCTCAGCTTTAAAATGATTCGGCGAACCCCTTGCTTTCATTCTGATACGCTACCGTGCCAGCTTCTCATTCCCCACATGCATCAAAATTCCGCCGACAATAAGCAAGGATGCACCGAAGATCACCCATCCGAGAACCAGACAAAGAGCACCTACAATCACCGCTCCTGCGCCCACAGCAAGAATCTTTCTTCCGTTCCCATTTGCGTCATTTTCTGCGTCAGGAGCCGCCACTACCAATCCTTCCGTTTAGCAGCGTGAATCCGAAAATTCACGACGGAGCGTTGTCACTATTATTCTGCGCTATGGGTCCGGCGCGGCACCCACACCAGGATATCTAAGAGGAACCTTCAAAAGCCTACGGACGCTCACCGTCAAATCAGTGCAAGTCCGATGACAAACACAACAGTGATGACGAAGACTGCCACACTTATTACCAAGCGCCTCCTCTGCAAGCGGTGCACCTGCTCGCTAATAAAATCCTTCTCACTATCTGCCATTCAAGCAGTATGACGTTCTACAGTTGGCGATAACAACACGGAGATCCCAGCTTTTAGAGAAAGGACAGCTCCCCGTTTGGGGATAGATCCCCCACAACCTCTTGGGGGCAAGCCGGTTACGGTACTTCTGCCGCCGGTTGCTCGGCGGCTTTCACTTCCCTGTGGACTATTGCGAGGCTGACGCCGACACCGCGGGCGATCTCGCGCAGGGACTGACCCTCTGCACGGCGGGCGAGGATGGCGCGACGTTTGTCCTCATCGACCACCCGTGGCCGGCCTCCTTTGCGTCCGCGCCGCGCCGCGGACTCCAGACCGTTACGGGTCTTGCGGGCAATGTCACGGCGGCGGTCTTCTGCCAGCGCGAGCGCCAGGTCGAGAATCAGATTGCGCTCGACATGCTCACCCGCCGCGATCCCCGCCAGAATCTTCACCGCCACACCTTGCTCAAACAGAGCGTTCAGCACGATCAAACCCTCGAGCAGGTTACGGCCGAGACGGTCTGCCTCCTGAACGGTGAGCATGTCACCGGGGCGCATGTACTCAAGCGCGGCCCGCAAACCAGGCCGGTCCGCGACCTTCAGTGCACCGCTGACTTTTTCCTCGAACACCTTCACACAGATCGGATCGAGATCATCGTGCTGGCGCTGAGTTTCCTGTTTACTCGTGCTCACCCGTACAAGACCGACAAGCGCCATTCCGGGGACCTCCGAGCGTTCGGTAAACGTGTTCCACAACCAGGTGGGACACTACTCGAAAATGAACGGGTTTCCGAACGCCGCTTCCTGCGGAATCGCCGTGCCGGACCGCGGCAGTGTTTCGTGTTCGGCAGACGGCCCATTCCCGAACGTTCCCTGCACTTGTGACATTCCGTTTCCTTGTAAAAGGATCTTGGTCAAACGTGGAAAGCTGGCGAAGAACGAAGAACCCGCCTGCATCTAGGTGGCTTCCTTTTGGGTTGCAGTTGCAGCAGGACAGCAACCCGTGATGTCAGTCGTAGGTGAAATCATTTCCGCCATGTCCATCAGCATTCCAAGCCGCCAGCCCAACTATCGCTTTATGGGCTACGTGCGCCCGCCGGTCAAAGTTAGCGAGGAGGCGCCGCCACTGTTCCCCCTTCGTCCGGCTACGCGGGGTCTACGTCTGGGGATTGACGTCACCACGATGCCCACTCCTCAAGATGGCCTCGTATCGAGGTTCCTCGGACGCGAGGAGATCGATGTACACCTCATGGTTTCACCTGACGACTCTGCACCTGCTGCGTGGATAGAAGCGATCGGCGATCCGCTGATTCACCAGATCGGATTCACCTCGATCGAAACCGCCAAGCGATGGCTCGACACCGTGCAGTTCGGCGTGACCACGACGGGCAAACAGAAGTCACGCCGCACTAACGTCCGATTCTTCGATGGGTACCAGCATCTGGACGAACGAGCTGCGCCGCCGAACCCTGCGCCACTGACTATCAGCCAACGCCACCGTGCCGCCGCGTACGCTGCTGCAGCCGCCGCGGTCGGCATTGACGCCATCGTGACGACAGCACCGACAGCAGGGCGCTCGGACGTGGCGGACAACGACCTCGTCGCGAGCGTAACGCCAGACGGTGCGGTGGCACTTATCGGACATTACCTGAGAATGACCGCAAACCCGGATATTGATGTACAACGTGGATCGCTTGTCGGCGGTGGAACGTTTGAGATGACCGAGTCAGCGGCCACCATCGAGAACTTTTACGCGTGGGGTGTGGTGTCAGGTATGACGTACTTCGACTGTCTTCCGATGATTGCCGCCAGCCAGGGCGACGTCGAAACGGTGACTGCGGTCGAGTCGATCCACGTCAGGCTGATGCGTGCAGCACGTGCGCTCGACGATATGCTCGCTGCGCTATCCAACCCAGTAAGAGGTAAACGTCGGCTCGACGTCGTCGAGACTGCCGCCGAGGCGTTTGACCGTCAGTTGCTCTATCTCGCCGCTGCCTTCGACATCTTTGGGCGGCGGTATCCACTGCTGATTGACCCCGCCCGCAACCCGCGCAATTTTCGCCATTCGCTCGATGGCAAGGGCTACATCAAGGGGCACTTGGAGAAGCAGTACGACTCCGAGACCCTCGCCGGTGTGAAGCGACTACATGTGTACGCGGGGGTGTGTAAGGTGCTGCGCAACCACATTCACCACGGAATTCTCCCCATCGATCATTACCCTGGGCGCGGCTACGGCAACAGGGTGAGCATTGCACTGAACGTCGATGCAATGCCAGAACTCATGCCAGAAGCCGATGAGAGGATGACCCCGGAACACTACGACTCACTTGGCGTGTGGCGGACCCATCCCCGAGCTGTAGTCGGCGGCGATCCAGCGACAGTTGCCGACTTAGCGACAGCAGGGTTCACACTCATGGGGGCCGGGGTGGCGCTCGTTGAAGAATTTACCAAGCTCATTTTGCTGAACAAGCCACAAAATTCCGTAACGGCAACCAGTCCCATCCTCGGGTGTATCCAAGCACAGCCTGGAAAAGCTGTACCGGAACTGCCTGAGCGTGCGGAATTGTACCAGGCTCTGTTCGGCTGGCACTCTGCCTAAACAAGCGATACCAGACTTTCTTCACTTCATGAAGCGCCCTTGTGTACTCATGAGAAGGTTGCTGAGCGCATGCTGACCTTCCGATTGGTTCCTTGTCCGCCACATCAGAACATCGAACGCACGGGTTGTATCAATGCGCAGTAGGTGATCATCAGTCACTGTCCCGAACCGCCCACACACGGTGCGGAAATCAGTAATGGATACCCCGTCAAACTGACTCGGCCCTTCGGCCGAGCATATGACATCCCTCAGCCGAGGCTATCCTGAGGCGGCTCATTGAGTAAGGCCACTATCTCACCTATCAGGTGATGATCGAATCTGGCCCGGGTAACTCGCTTGACGCCGAGCCTTACGCGATCTCAGCGCGCGGCCTTAGTTCCGGATTGCGGACTCGCAGATCGTGACGTGCCCTTCAAGGTGCTGGCGCGCGTCACGTTCGTCGAGGTCGTCACGATCGGTCGAGATGCAGAAGGAACCCGACTCGCACGCGACGCGGCGCGAGCAAACTCAGCCATCATGCGTGATTCGCTCATCCTTCACTCCCAGTCCTTGGAATACCTCGCGGCAAGTCCATCACACCACAGGACACTGACATTAGCGATCGCCCCCTCTGGGTGGTGCGTCGCTATGTGATTCTGCCGCTTCCTTGGCTTCTTGTGTGACTTCTTCATCTGTGGGATCTGCAATGAAGCCTTCCCGAATCATCGCTTCGCGCATCCTGTTGATCACACTATCTTCCATCTCCTGCAGTGGAGGAATAGCCTCGGCGTCAGCAACGAGGCGCGGCGGCGCGGTTGATGCGTTCCATTGAGCGTACTGACCAGTCATCTCTTCTCTGCCGCGATCCGCCATCGCGAAGACTGATCGGTAGAGACGGGGGGCTATCCCCCGGAAGGGTTCGAACACCACGGTGCCCGAACCGCAGGCGACGCCGCTGCTGCCCTCAGTAACTTGATGGCGGTACATCTCGGGCACTTGAGACTTCGGGTAGGGGTCGATGTAGACAACCCGCCTAATCCCACAAGCGATGATTAGCCGAGCACATTCATGGCATGGGTAGGTGGTCGAGTACATCGTCTGGCCTCCTATCGGAGTACCCCTTCGCGCCGCGGTGCAAATGGCCGCCATCTCGGCGTGGGCTACACGACCGAACTCCAACAAATCACCCACTCGACTATCGGAAAGCGGGCCGTTGAAGATAGCTCGATGTGCCAGCTGGCCGAGATCTTCAGATTCGCATTCAGGCGATAGCCAGCTCCCGTCCTCCCTCAACTTCGCAAGTATGTCTGTGATGAGGACGAGTTTCAGTCGTTCGTTTACGTCATATCCTGACTGGAAATCCCGGTGATCGGGAGTGTCCCCTGGCCAGTACTGGCCCCCTCCCGGTTTCGGAACTTCGTTGACGCCCGTGACAAGGACTTCTCCCTGTGCATCCATAACGACCGCTCCGACTTGTCGTCCCGCATCCGATGACCTCAAGCTCGCCGCTGAGGCGTGAGCCATAGCGATTTCGTCCTGAGTCGGGGTGACGAAAGGGCTTCCAAACAGAAGGTCCACGATTCGCGAGATCTGCTGATCAGTATCTTGGCCAGGCAACAAAGCGACAAAAGCATCCGCAAGCTCGAATGTATGTCGGACACGTTGCCCGAGCTTCTTTGCAGAGTCCTTTTCATCACGATTGATTAGCTGATCAGCGTTGTCGTTATACCACCCGTCGTTGTGCCCCGGCTCGCGTTCTCGAAGAAATTCGAGCATCGCCTTACGACGCTCGCTGACTGGTGACCATGCTCCAACCAGAATGAAACGGGGGCCGTAAACGGACCTAAGTAGTCGAACCTCCTCTGGATGCTTAAGCTGCCGAATGATCGTGGCAACACCAACACGTTCAGACGCGCGGTCATCACCGCTTCGATCTCCATTGCGTTGAGCAGCAATCTCTGTGACTGCAAGGGCTGCTGCAGCACCCCCGTGCCCAATCCTCTCTCGCAGAAAGTCGCCTCGATCCATTAGTCCGTCGAGTTCCGTAGTCGGATTCTCCGGCAAGTCACTAGCGCGAGCCTGAGTCGCTTCTGCAATGAGAGCACTGACTCGGACCGTCTCTGTTGAGTACCCGACCCCCATCAACGCTCGCATGAGCCTGACCTCCACGTCCTGGAGACGAGTACCAATCGCACCGACTAGCCCGATAACGACTTCCCCGCGGCTGATCTCGACTCCTGAGAACAGTCCTGTAGCGACTTCTGACATCTCACCTCAAGGTAAACGATCACTGACATTACCTACGAAAACTACTTGCCGTCCTCCGCGGCCTCCGTGCGTTTCATGAGAGCAGCTGAAGCGGCTTCATTCCTGTGTGACTGACGTCATGCTCCCGATCTTTTGACACGCATGATGAAAGCAGGATGCCGCATCTTTAGCGCCACCGTTTGCGCCGCTTGCTGATTTCCTTCATGACTTGCCGCGCGGCTTGTCTGCCTGGTGAATTTTCGCTTGCTGAGCTGGCGTTGCGGGCGGCCCATTCGGTGCGCAGCTGTTCTTGTTTGGCTCTGCGTTCGGTGTCGCGGGCTGCTGCTTCGGCGCGGATAAGTGCGGCGGGGCGGTCTTGCAGGTCGAACTGGTTCAGGATTGACCGGAGGTATCCCAGCGCGTTGTGCGGGCTGGACAGGATGTGGTGCCCGATGGCGTAGTCCCGCAGTGCTTCTGCGATGTCGTCGGCGTCCCACTGGGCGGCCGCGAAAGGGGTGAGCATTCTGGCCCAGGCGTATTTTCCGTGCCGGCGAATCCAGGGTGGCATCTTGGGGTGGTTCAGGCAGTCTCGGGCCAGCTGGAGGGCGGCAGGATCGGCCTGCGCACGACCTGAGTTGGTAGTGAGCTGTTTTTGTCGGCACGTAGTGCCCTGAGTAACTACCCCCTTACGGGGATTTTCTCTTCTTCCGATACTACGTATCAGAGGGGTGACATCCATGTAATTTGGCAGGTGAGAGCCGTTTGGGTTATCCACAGGGAGTCTGCTGAATCGGCGGGATTCGTGCAGCACGGACACTGTGCACCAGCCGCGGGCTCTATCGCCGCGTTTCCACGATTCGAGGCGCTCAGCGAGGGTTCGGAGACGGCCTGCCTGTATGTCGGTGACCACTCCGAGTTCCCTGGCGAGATGTCTGGCCCGCTGCACCTGCCGTCGGCAGACACCGGCGTGATTGACCAGGCCGGAACGGGCCCCATCACGATGCAGCTTGCCGACCGGCACCCGGCAATCGCGGCCGGTTTCGTTGTCCGCGCCATGCGACATCCCCGCCATGACCATCAGAAACGTCTCACGGGCAACTGGTTCGGTTCGCCCCTCGTCGCGGAGCCGCCGATAGTGCAGGCAGTACAGCACGGAGCAGTGCAGCAGCCACTTCTCGCGGCCCCACCAGCACTGCGCCCGGTCGCGGCCGCGATACGCGCCCTCGGGAAGCGGCCTGCGCAGCGGCAGCACGAACAGCCCCACACGGAAGGCGTTTCTCCTACGGGGTGACGCTCCGTGAACAGGCCTGCAGGATTCTGCAGACAGAAATTCTTGCGCCGAATCCTCGTGTTCAGTTGTGCCGTTAAACGGGTAGCCGCTACCCTCGGAAGTGCCGCTAAGCAATTCCGTTCCTCTCAGTGAGGGGCGGCCTGATCAGGGAGTTACCGCTCGCTGATCACACACTTGAAAGAAGACCCTGGCTGCCGGGCCGGGGTTTTCTGCTTTCTGCGTCAGCCGCCCAATGAAATTATGCTCAGGTCAGGCAGACTTCTGCAGCGGCAACACCTCCTGGTTCAGACTCGGAGCTAGGTGTTCTAAGCCGGTGTTCGCGGCGATCAGGGCCGCCACGTAATCCGTCTCGGTCATGCCATGAGCCCGGGCAGCCTCTGCAGCAGCTTCTTTCAGCATGAGAGGCAGCCGGACCTTGTACTGAACACGGTGGCCCTTGCTGGGTCGACCCGGTTTGCGCGATGACATCACAGCCATACCTTAAATACTGGTACCCATATCCCGATCTGCAGGTGAGGACACGCCGGCTAATCCTTGCCGGTTCCTTTGCAAGCCGTCAGGCTCCGCAGCTTGGTGGCGAAGATGACCGATGGGGCTCTTGATCAGGACGTTCTTATTCCTGCCGCCGCGTTTCTGTGGTTCTACAAGACGCAGTTCCGTAATCACGATTCGTCGTGATTACGGAACTACGTTTTAGCGTGTTTGCGATTTTCAGGTGTTGAGGTTGTGGCCGTACTCGCTGCGGATCAGGCGACGTACCTCGTCGGCCATTTTGATGTCGCGCTGGGCGCAACCGACTTTCAGTGCCCGGTGCAGATCTTCGGGTATGTCGATGGTGAGCCTTTTCATCGGCGGCTGGGGCTGTTCTGAATCCGCTGACGCGGCTGGCTCGCTTGCCGCGCTTACCCAGGCGTCTGGCGACGGCACTGGCTTGGATTGTTTTGCCGCGATGCTGACACGCTTGCTCACTGGTTCATCAGCTCCTGGGTGAGTTCGGTGACTTCTTCTGCGGCCACAGAAGCCGGATCGGTCTCCAACACCGTCAAGCCCTGGGCAGCTGACTCCGCCAGGATGACTCGCTGCGCGACAGTGGATTTGAGTGCGGGAATGCCGTAGGAGTCGAGCGCGGCACGCACGTCTCGCCCAATCGCCGTATTTACGATTCTGCGATTCACCGCAAAAACGGCTTTGAGGTCTTCCTTATACACGCGGGCTTCGTCAATGAGCTTGACGATCTCCGCTGCCGCCCACACGTCGTACGGTGAGGGCTGAACCGGAATGACGACGATATCGGCGGCCATGATCACGCTCCGGGCCAGGTCTGTTACGCGAGGAGGGCCGTCAATGATGACGTGATCGTAGTTGCGGGCCAGCTCTGCAACCTCGCGGTGAATAGTGGGGCGGGGCAGTCCGACTACCTGAAATGACGGCGATTCCTTTCGTGCCGCAGCCCAGTCCAGGGCGCTCCCTTGTGGGTCCGCGTCGATCAGCAGCACCCGGCCCCCTTGTGAGGCGAGTACGCCCGAGACGTTGACGGACAGCGTGGTTTTGCCAACTCCGCCCTTCTGGTTGACAAGTCCGATAATCATGCCGCTCCTCAGTTGCATTCGTACGGCGTCGTGAAAATAAATCTACGGCAATACGATTCGCCGTATTGCCGTAGACATGTAACGGCGTGATTACGCTTCGTCGCAGTTCCGCAACGGCGTATCGCCGTATTTCTGCAATTACTGGATCAACTGTTTCTGCATCTGCAGTTGCTGCCAGGCAACGTTTTGGCTGGTGGCGCGGGCTCCGAAATATGCTCGGATTCAGCGCAGCAGCCAGGCGCTCAAGGG
Organism: Hoyosella sp. YIM 151337; assembly: GCF_026041215.1. GTDB lineage: Bacteria > Actinomycetota > Actinomycetes > Mycobacteriales > Mycobacteriaceae > Hoyosella. The sequence continues at coordinate 3,896 of NZ_JAPEIQ010000017.1, read as the reverse complement.
ACGAGCACGGCATCGATCGGTCGTCGTCAGGGGGCAATGCGGTGGCACCGCGCCCGCTGGGACTCACGTGCCTCGTAGGCCACTATCGGGGAGGCCGCGGGCACCAGAAAACAAGCCGCGTGGGAGCGCTGGAACCAGTAACCGAGCCCAAACCACCGCGCAAGCGGTGATTGCAGGCGCACGCTTCTTGGGACACGTCTGTCTGTTGGCGTGCTTCTAACGCTCACGCCAATGGAGCCAGTCGGGAATCGTGGTCCCCTGCGGCCGTGCTGGTTTCGGTGAGTGGTGAGGTGCCTGAGTTTTATGTGTGGTAGGCGTCGCGGCGGTGGCGGATGGAGGCCACGGTGACGGTTCGTGTGTGGTCGTTGATTTCGTAGAGGATGCGGTATCGCCCCGGCGTGCGGAGTACAGGTGGTCAAGGGGCGGGTAGAGACGTTTACCGACGCGGCGGGGACTGGTGAGCAGAGCCCCTGAGAGTAGTTCTCCCACAGCCATGGCTGCTTCTAGGGGCAGTTCCTCAGCCAGGGCACGGCGAGCAGGACGGCGGAGCGTGAGCGTGTACGGCTGGCGCTGCTCGTCGTCGTGTTCTGGCGTGCTCATGTCTGCCAGTGAATCAGACAGGCGTGCAGATGCTTTAGCGTTTGCCCGCGGCCTGGCGCGCGGCGAGGAGATCGTGCAGTGCCTCCACGCCGGAGAGCTGGTCTTCGCTGGTGTGGTCACGCAGATCAGCAATGGTGTCCGGGTCGGAGAGCACAGCGATGGTCTCCTGCAAACGCTCGAGTTCCCCGACGGGGACGATGTAGCCGACCTGCTTGCCGTGCGCGATAAAAGGAACGGACTCGCCATGCTCTACCCGCGCAGCGATGGCAGACCACGCAGCAAGCGCGTCCACGTCAGCGACGGGTTCCTCTGTCATGGAATCCAGTGTGCGTGATCGGCCACTGCCTAGCCACCCTCTCGTGAAAATCCCCCTCGGCCAAATGGCCCGCCGCCTCCCTGGCGGCGCTTCGAACCCATCCACCACTGCGCGGGGAAGGGGGCCGGTGCTCGCTGCCTAGAGCATCTCAGCGCATCAATATCAGCACTGTTTGATCGGATCTCCGGGTGAAGCTCTAGTCCCCGATGCCGTGGCCGCCCAGGCTGCGGCCGGGGCTGCGGCTGGGTTCGTGGTCGAGCGCCGGTGTGGGCCGTGTTTGGCGTTTCTGGCGGGTGAGGTCTGCGCGGAGGCGTTGTTCCTGGGCGTGATGTTCGGGGGTGAGCTTGTTGCGGCGGTGGAGTTCCTGTTGCGCTGCCGCCTGGCGGTGGTGTTGCTCGCGGTGGAGCTGCTCGGCGCGGCGGATGTGGCTGGCGCGGGCGGTGGCCGTCTGCGCGGCGGTTGCGGTGACGTGGTTCTCGGCGTGGGTGATCTGCTCGGCGGTGACGGGTGGTCCTGAGGGTTTCAGCTGGTGGGCGTGCTGCCACGCCACCTTTGCCTGGTTGTCGAGGTCGCTGTGGGTGGCGGTGAGTTTGGCGAGGGTGGTGTCGAGTTCGCGGCGGCGGGCGCGGGCAAACATGCCTAGGTGGCCGCGTTCGGTTTCCAGTCTGCGGATCTCGCGGGTGATGTCGTGGCGCTGGGTGTTCAGGCTGTCGGCGTGCTGGGCGGCGCGGGTGTAGTTCTGCCATGCCGTGTGCTGCTGGGTGAGGCGGGCGAGGTCGTCGCGGGCGCGCGTGTGGTCGTGTTCGGTTGCGGTGAGTGCGCTGTGCCCGGCCATCACGATGGTGGCGTCCGTGCCCCGCTGGGGGTCGTGGCCGCTGGCGATGCGGCGCAACTGCTGGTCGGACAGCTGCCGCACCGGGTTACCGCGCAGCTCCGCCGCCACCACCGCATCCACCCGCTGGCCAGGTGCGGGGGTGGCTGCTGTGTGCTGGGTGAGTTCGTGGTGGGCGGTGCGGGCGTAGTCGGCGAGCTGGTGGTCCATGCCGGGATGCCGCGGCGGCAACACCCCCAGCACCGGGCCCGCTTTGGTACTGTCTCGGGACGCCGGGGCTGCCGGTGTCTCTGCGCCGGAGGTTCCCGGTGTCCCGGGTGTCTGGGGTGTGCTCGCTGCGGCGGGGGTGTCCGGTGCGGGGTGGGGGAGGTGCTGCAGCAGCAGCGTGTTCACATCGGGTGTGGTGGTGAGGTCGTGGGTGTGGATCGCGTGGGTGAGCAGGCGTGTGGTGTCGTGTCCGTGGTGGGTGAGGGCGGTGAGCCGGGCATACAGCGCCGCGTGCGTGTCCTCGTGTGCGCGCATGGTTTCGGTGATGGCGGCGGGCAGGGACCGGTCGATGAGCCAGTCCAGATAGTCGCGGGTCAGCGCGTCGCGGGCGGTGGTGTATGCGTCGTGCAGGCGCTGCGGGTTCTCGGCTTCCCGCAGCACGCCGCGCAGGGTTTCGGTGGCCGAGCGCTGTCCCTGATCCCGCTCGAGCACGGTTGTCAGCCGCTCCAGCACCGTCATCGGCTCACCCTCGCTACGGCTGGGGGAGAGGTGGACGGGTTCGGTGTCGATATCCAGCGTGTCGGTGGGGACGTAGAGGTGGTTTTCGCTGCGCCCGCGGGTGGCGGCGACGTAGAGTCCGGCGCGGCTGGTGTGCCCGGTGATCAGCGCGTGGGTGGTGTCCACGGTGACGCCCTGCGCGCGGTGGATGGTGCAGGCGTACCCGAGCTCCACATGCGCGGTGACATACCCGGCGGGCAGGGTGACGGTGCCGCGGCTGGCGAGGTTGCGGGCGCCGATGCTGCCGTCCTCACCAATGGTGGTGATGGTCCACAGGTCCCCGTTACGGACCCGCTCACCGGGACGGGACCCCGCTTTCACGCGCACAGTCGGGTCGTTGTGGCGGGTGACGATCGTGTCCCCGACCCGCGCGGTGGTGCCGTCACACAACCCCACCACCCTGCCACCACCACCAGCACTGCCGCCGTTGTTAGTGCCGTCTGCCGCTGCGCCGGTTGTGGCCGCGGTGCTGGCACTGGTGGTCGTGGTGTGGGTGGCGGCCTGGAGGAGTTCGTTGAGGGCGCGGGCGTCGTCGCGGGTGGCGGCGAGCACGATGCTGCTGCGGCCTGCGTTGCGGTCGGTGAGGTACGCGGTCGTGGCCTGTTCGAGGAGGTCGTCGCGGGTGCCGTCGTGGATCCAGCCACGCTGCGCATACAGCGCCAGCCCCTGGGGGTTCCCGGTGCGCAGCTGCAGTGACGCGGCCGCCTGCGCGTGGTCGTCCCCGAACCGCACCACGGTGTCGAGCTCGGGCGCGCGGGTGTGATCCGCGAGCAACCTTAGTGTCCCGCCGGTTTCGACGGCGTCGAGCTGGGCGGGGTCACCGAGCAGCCGGATCACCGCACCCGTGCGCTGCGCGATTTCCTGGAGCGCGGTCAGGTCCGGCAAAGAGGCCATCGCGGCCTCGTCGACGAGCAGCATCGTCCCCGGCTGGATTTGTCGGGGGATGGTTCCCGCGGGGATGCCGTCGAGGCGGCCGCGGTAGGGGTAGGTCAGCGACGCCAGCGTGGCGGCAGGGGCGCCGATCTCGCTGCCGAGGGTGTCCGCCGCGACGGCGGAGGGGGCGAGCGCGATCACGTCGCGCCCGGAGTGTGTCCAGGTGTCGGCGACCAGTTTCATGGCGGTGGTTTTCCCCGCCCCGGCGGGGCCGGTCGCGACCGCGACCTGCGCCCCGGAGAGGCAGAAATGCCGCGCGATTTCCCACTGCCCCCCATTAAGCCCCCGCCCCGTGGTCTTCTTGACCGCGGCGCCTGTCGCGCGCAGCTGCGCATGGCTGGCGAAATGCGTGGTGGGGGTGCTGGTCGCGTCCAGCAGCGCCTGCTCGGCGCGCAGGACACTGAGGGTGGTGTAGCGGGTTTCCCCATGCCGGGTGAGCACCGACTCCCC
>NZ_JAPEIQ010000016.1 GCF_026041215.1 Hoyosella sp. YIM 151337 | reverse complement strand
GCCCGCCCTCGGGCTGCGCGGACCCGTCGCCCTGATCCGGGACGCAATGACCCGCGAGCAAGCGCAGCGCATCGCCGCGCAGGTCCGCAACGACCTTGCCCGCACCGCCTAACCACCCACCGAAACGGAAGGAAACCACTGTGCACGGTCTGCTCATCGGCACCGACGGCACCGCCAAGGTTATCGACCTCACCGAGAAAGGAAACAGACTCGCCACACTCCGGCACTACTGCGCCAGCGGCGGCACCGTCGACGTCGTCCAGCTCACCAGCCAGCTCGACATGTGGGTAGACGACGAAGGCATCTACACCGCCGACATCAACCTCGCCGCGACACGCATCGCGCAGCGATTCGGCCACCTCCACCAGTCCTACTACGGGCCAGCGATGCTCACCGGATTCACCAGCGACGGCGATACCACCGGACTGAGCATCGCCCAGGCTCACCACCTCATCGACCTCGCCAACACCCCCAGCAGTCACCACTAACACCGGCGAAAGGGCCGAAGGAATGATCGCAACACTCATCACCACCGACGGGGTGTACCGGCAGCTGCCCGACAGCAGCCACGACACCATGCACGCCCACATCGGCGCCGCGTGGGACATGCTCACCCTCACCGACACCACCGACATGTGGATCAGCGACGACCCGCACCACGCACACACCCTCAACACCGAAGCCACCACCATCGCCCGCGGCAAAGGCTTCGACACCGACATCCACGGCGCCGTCATCGTCATCACCACACCACGCCCGGCGCTCGCGCTCGTGCACTAACAGACAGTCCCGTACCAGGACGCTCACCCCGGTACGGGACCACCCCACGGAAACTCTCACGAAACCGGAAGGGCACACATTGTCTATCACACTCGACCAGATCCAGGCCCAGCTCAAAGGACGTCACCCGCGCGAACCCGCGCATCGACTACGAGGAACTAGCGTGCGCGTTCGCTGACCCCTACGGCCCCCGACCAAAGACGAACATGCGTGCCGACCTGATCAGTGAACTCGCCACCGTATTCGAGGGAACCCGCACCCACTAGCTACACCGCACCGTGCCGGGGACAGCACGCCCCGGCACGGCCGCCCGGCGAAAGACGGACTCACCATGCGCACGTACCGAGTGATCGACAAACCCACAATCCGGCGCACCAAGTTCTGGACTGGCGCCCACGTGCACTACGGCTTTTGGACCGTCAGCGTGCTCGTGCAGTTCACCGGCCACCCCGATGTGACCATGCTCGGTGGCGAGCACGACACCTGGCAAAGTGCCATCAGCGAAGCCCGAGACCTGATCACACAGGGGACCCCAGCATGACCGGGAGTGACACGTCATTGTTCCCGGACTGTGTACTGCCCGGATGCACCCGCCCCGTCACCCAGTTCGGTGACGCCTGCACGGCATGCGTCACCGCGTTCGGCCCGATGCTGCGCCCCGGCGGCACTCCCGTCACCGAAGACGAGATCCGCGACCGCGACACCATCACCCGCGCGATCTACGCCTACCGCGCCATGACCGCAACGACTCAGCCGAGAAAGCGAACACCATGAACACCTACTCCGTGCGCATGCACGAAACCTTCATCCACACCTTCACCATCCGCGCAGAGACAGCGGAAGAAGCCGAAGACAACCGAACGCGCCACCGGCCACGACTGGACCGGCGCCACACTTGACGTGTGCGAACGCGACGCCACCGCGACACAGCGTTTAGCGTGACCGCGGGATTGACGCCGGGGACCATCGAGGTCCCCGGCCTCACAGCGCGCACTCTGGCAGGAAGGAACACTTACCCGTGCGAGGCTGGATACGCCGCATCCAGGACATCAGACTGCTCAGCAGCGAACTCAGCGCCGAGAAGCTCACCGCCGTCGCAGGCACCATACACTGTGACACGTGGGTGCGTGAATTCGCGCGACTGCAACATGTCCGGGACACGAAATCACCGATCTGGCACTGCCACATCACCCCAGAGACTGGCACGCTCACTCGCCGCCAGTGCACCATGCTCGCGGATCTGATGGAACGCACACAGCGCTACACCGGATGGCCATGGATCGCGCTGACCGACGGCGCAAGTGTCCACCACATCGTCTGCCGTGTCCGCGCAGACGGGACACTGCGGCGACCCGAACACGCCACCTGGCGGCTGCGGGATGTCATCACCATGATGCACGCGAACAAACGCCAGCCACACCACACGGTCGCAGAACCTCAGAACAGCATCGGGTGATCGGTGCCGTGCAGCGCGTCCTGCAACCGTGCCGCATCCCACCCGCCGCGCACCGCATCCCGCACCGCGCGTGAGCGCTGCGCCCGGTCCTCACCCGTTCGGGGCAGCCACCGGTTCCAGCGGCCGCGCACCCGGCCCTTCTCCGCCATATCCCGCGAGTTCTCGCGCGGTGTGCCTGCCACGACGTGCGTGCCCGCGCGCACGCACAGCGGCACATCACACAGGTGCAGGCTCACCCACTCCACCGGCAGTGGCGCACCGCCGTTCGCCAGAATGAGCGCGTACCGGTGCGGGCGCACCGCGCGCTGACGCCCGTCGCGTTTGATCCAGAACCGCCCGTACCCGTCATCACCGATCGCACCAATCCATACCCAGCAGTCATCGACGCCGGGACCGCGAACCACCGAAGACCAGAACCGCGACACCCCCCGGGCGTCGCGGTCCGTATCCACTTCCAGCGGCCGCGGCGGCGCCATCAGGCCGCGCTCTCCGCCGCGGGCTCCTCGCTCGAATCCGCCGCGTCCGCGGCGCTGTTCTTCTTCGTGCTGCGTTTCGTGCCCAGCACAGTCCGCACGTCCTTGGTGGACAGACCGGTAAGCTCCGCGATCGACCCGATCGTTTCCCCGTTACGCTGAAGCGCTTCCAGTGCCGCCCGCTTGGCCTCTTCGAGGCGGGACTTCTTGTCCTCGGCGCGAGCCTTCACCTTGGCGATCTCCCGTTCGATCTCATCGTCAATCTGTGACTCCGTCTCGACCGACTCGAAAAACGAATCGAGCGCCTCAGCGTTTTCCCGGTCCCGGCGCCGCCGTTCGGCGAGCGCTTCCTGAGTCCGCTTGCGCGCCTGCGACCGAGCGGAAACCTTCACGTTTGATGTCATGCACAGCATCATACGAACGACCGCTGACAATCCCACCGGAGCAACACATCTCCGCAACCGTCAACAACAACACAAAGGCGTTAGCTCTCGCGTGAACGGTCGAGAGCTAACGCGACCACGCCGCGAGTGCGAGTTTCCGATCGGCACACCGAGGCTAACACCACCAGCAACACGAGTCCTTCACCGCGCCTCACCGCGCCTCACCGTGCCTCAGCAAGGCACTGCCTTCGCAAATCCTGTCAGCGTTCCCGAACTGTTGCCGACGTCGTTGCGCGCCAGTCCCTCCCGTCTATGTGACGCTGCTCACTCGCAATGTACACACCTCTTGCAGAAGTTCTGACTTTTGGGGAACCGCCCGTAGGATCGCTCGCGTGATGACGGTGCATGTCCTCCACGCGGGTGATGGGTATTCGTATCTATCGCGTTCGGTGGCGTCGCAGGATGTGCAGCGTGAGGCGGGCCAGTCGCTGGCGGGCTACTACCACGCCAACGGGACACCACCGGGGCGGTGGATGGGGTCCGGTGTCGCCGGGCTCGCCGAGTACCGCGGTCAAGTGCGTGCCGAGCGGGTGGTGTCCGGCACGGTCACCGAAGCGCAGATGAAGGCGCTGTTCGGTGAGGGCCTGCATCCCAACGCCGACGCCATCAGCCGCGGGGTCTACGCCGCGGCCACGACACCGCGGGCGCTGCAGCGCGCAGGTAACGAGGTCCTCCACCAGACGAAGCTGGGCAGAAAGTTCCCGGCGTTTAAGAACGAGTCCCGCCTGCGGGACACTCTCGAAGCCGCGGACCGCGCGTTCGCCGACGACCATGGTCGCCCGCCCACCACGGTGGAACGCCGGGAACTGCACCTGACGGCCGCGCGCCCGATCTTCGAAGATGCGAACGGGCGGGCGCCGCAATCGGAGCGGGAGCTGTCCTCGTGGGTGGCGACCGAGACCGCGCGGCACCACCGCTACCCGGTGGCGGGTTTCGACCTGACGTTCACGCCCGCGAAAAGTGTGTCGGTGCTGTGGGCCCTCGGTGATGACGAGGTGCGGCAGGCTGTTGAGGCAGCGCACCGCGGCGCGGTCGCGGACACGATCGAATGGCTCGAACACAACGCCGCGTTCACCCGCACCGGGGACAGCGGCGAGCGGCAGATCAACACCAAGGGCCTGATCATCGCCGCCTACGATCACTACGACACCCGCGCGGGCGATCCGAACCTGCATACCCACTGCGCGGTCAGCAACAAGGTGCAGGGCGCCGACGGGAAATGGCGCTCCATCGACGGCACCGCGGTGTTCAAGCATGGTGTCGCCGCGTCGCAGCGCTACAACGCGCAGGTGGTCGATAACCTGCGCCGCAGCCTCGGTGTCGACACGGTCGAGCGCGCCACCGGTCGCGGTAAGCAGCCGGTGATTGAGATCGCTGGGATCGATGAACGGTTGTGCCGCAGCTGGTCGAAACGCTCGGACATGATCCGCCAGCGCCGCGATGAACTGGTTGCTGAGTACCGCGCGAAGCATGGCTACTCCCCCTCCACAGAGACCGAGTTCCGGCTGCTGCAGCAAGCCAACCTCGACACCAGGACGGGCAAGAACGAGGCGAAATCACTCGCCCAGCATCGCGCCGAGTGGCGCGCGCAGGCCGCGAAGGTCCTCGGCAGCAGCACCCGGATCGACACGATGATCACCACTGCGCTGCGCCCGCAGCAGCGCAGTGGTGCGCGGGTGTTTCAGGGTGTGGAAGCCGAAGCGAAAGCCGTCATCGCCGAGGTGTCCGAGAAACGCGCAACGTGGGCGCGCCCGCACCTCGCCGCAGCGGCCGAAGCACGGCTGGCAGCGGTCGAGTTCCCCACGCCGCAGCAGCGGCGCACCGCGATCGACACGGTCACCGACCGCGCGCTCACGCGTGAATCGGTCACCCTTGAGCCACCCGAAACCGAACCCGTCCCCGAAGCGCTGCAACGCAGCGACGGCGCCTCACAACTGACCCGGCATGGCGAGCAGCTGCACACCTCCACCGCGGTGCTCGACGCGGAAGCACGCCTGCTCACCGCATGCACCGAACCGACCACCGCGTTCACCACCCGCGCGCAGCTCGACACCGCGATCCAGGCACTGGACCGCGAACCCAACGAAGGACAGCGCGCGCTCGCCGCGCACTTCTGCCTCTCCGGTGCCCGCGTCGCGGTCGCGACCGGCGCCGCCGGAGCCGGGAAAACCACCGCGATGAAAGCCGTCGCCGACGCGTGGCAGGCGTCCGGGCGTGACGTCATCGCCCTCGCCCCCTCCGCCGCCGCTGCCGAGAAACTCGGTGAAGAAGTCGGCACCGACGCCAGCACCGTCGCCTCGCTGACCTACCCGTGGCGCGGCCGCATCCCCGGCGTCCCGGCCGGAACACTGACCCGCGATATTGCGCCCGGCACGATGATCCTCGTGGACGAAGCGGCGATGACATCGCTGCACGATCTTGACGCGCTGCGCGCGATCGCCACCGAAACCGGCGCGGTCGTGCGCATGCTCGGTGACCCCGCCCAGCTCGACGCCGTCGAGACCAGCGGCACCCTGCGCCTGCTCGCTGACCACACCAACGCGCCCGAACTGAGCACCGTGGTGCGGTTCGGGAAAGACGAGCTGCAAGCCCGCAATTCACTGCTGCTGCGCGACGGCGACCCCGCCGCGATCGACATGTTCGACCAGCGCGGCTGGCTGCACGGTGGTGACCGCGACACCCTCACCGAAAACGTGGTGCAAGCGCATCTTGCGGACACCGCTCGCGGCCGCTCGTCCATCGTCATGACCGACACCGTCGCGGTCACCAAGCAACTCAACGAACGCATCCAGGATCACCACCGCGGCACCGGACGCGCGGACGCCACCACCACTGTCACGCTCGCCGACGAGCTAGACGCCGGGCGCGGCGACCAAATCGTCACCCGCGACAACAACAAGAACCTTCGTGCCAAAGGCGGCACCCGGCCCGGCTCCCGCGTCATGAACGGTGACCTGTGGACGGTTGAGCAGGTCCACAGCGACGGATCACTGACCGTGCGCCACGCCGACCACCGCGGCTCAGTGAGACTGCCCGCCGAGTACGTCCAGCAATCCGTGGAACTCGGCTACGCCTCCACTGTGCACCGCGCGCAGGGCCTCACCGTCGATGCCGGACACTACCTCACCACCCCAGGCTCGGCGCCGCGCCAGTCCGCCTACGTCGGCCTCACCCGCGGCCGCGCCCACAACATCGCCTACGTCATCACCGATCAGCCCCTCGATCTTGCGACCGAGGGCCAGCACATCCACCACGCGCCCGACACCGAACGCGACCTGCAGCAGCGCCACGCCTGGGGCTACACCACAAGCGACGACGTTAGCCCCGCGGTCGCGGGCATGCGCCGCATCCTCGCCACCGACGCATCCGAACTCTCCGCCACCGAACAGCTGCGCACCGCCCTCGCCGAAGCGGACAGCCCCGAGACCGCGCGGCGCGGCTACGACGCCGCACGAGTCATCCTCCGCGACGCCTACCTCGACCACCTCATCGACCGGTCCCTGCCCTCCACCGTGGTCGCCACCATGCGCGAAGACGACCCCACCGGATACCTCCAGCTGCGCGCCACACTCGCCACGATCCACGACGCACGCCAGCACCCCGAACGCGTGCTCACCGACGCGGTCAACCAGCGTGAACTCCTCACCGCCGCCCAGCCCGCCGCGGTTCTCACCCACCGCATCACCACCCTCACCGGCAGCGACCGCACCACACCAGAAGACGGGCTAGCTCCGTTGCCGCCGCGGCACCCCGGCGCCGACATCGCCCTCGCCGAGTACGCCGCCGTCCTCTCCGACCGGTACGACACCCTTCACGCCCACACCACGATCAGCCAGGACGACCGCGCCGTGCGCGACAGTCTGCTCACCCACCGCGAACGTCTCTACACCGACGGCGAACTCGCAGCCTTTCTCGCCCGCCCCATCGACGCCGACCCGACCGCGCTGCCGCGCAGCAACCCCAGCGGAATCGAACAAGCCGCCCGCGCGGCCGCGCAGCGCTACGACTCGCTGGTGCGCCTCGACCAGCAATGGGAGGCATTCCACCACGCCACGCAGCGAGTCACACCCGCCGCGGCGCACCGCGACGCGCTGCGCCACGAACTCGCCCAGGCACAACAGCAGCGCTCACAGATGGGCAGACTCTCCAGGGGCCGCGCCGAACTCGACGCACGGATCGAACAGCTCCGCAACAAATACACCACTGCGCATAACGCCGCGAAGCAACTTGAACAAGATACCGCCAGGATGCGCCCAGCCCAGCCGCGCCCGCACCGCGACGACCTTGTCCAGGCCCAGCGCGACCGCGACTACACGGCACACAAAGCCAACCGCAGCGCGCCGTCAGCCCAGCGGCACCAGCACTGGAAAAACCAGCAACAACAACGCAAGCAAGCACTGCGCCGCGAACAACAGCGCCGCGACAGCCTTGCGCCAGAGCAGCGTGTCCACGAACAACAGATCCGCGACGAGCTGCGCCGCACCCAGGGGCAGTTCCCGGCATCAGGGGCGGGCGTTAACCCTGAACACATCCGCCACCTCGGACGGGAATTCTAAGATAAGGACGCCGATGACCGGTCCCGAGAGCGCAGTCACCTACAACATGCGCAAGCACTATCGCGGGCCAATTTGTATTTGGTTCGGCTACGCTTGGCCGCCATGACGGCCGCTGGCGGAAAGCATGTGTTCATCTCCTACGTTCGAGAGGACAAGGACGAGGTCGACAAGCTGTGCACGGTGTTCGATGCAGTTAACATCCCCTACTGGAGAGACCTCAAAAACCTCGAACCCGGAGATGCCTGGAAGACGAGAATTCGAGAGGCTATCCGGTCGAAGGCACTGATCTTCCTCGCCTGCTTCTCAAGCAACACCGCGACGAGACAAAAGTCCTACATGAACGAGGAGATCACCGAGGCCGTGGGTGAGTTCCGCAAGCTCGCGCCAGGCGAGACGTGGCTCATCCCGGTCCGTCTACATGACGTGAAGGTGCCCGAATGGGACCTCGGCGCAGGCAGAACGCTCAGCGACCTCAACTTCGTGGACCTCTTTGGCGACCAATACACTGCGAACATCGCGCGGCTAATAACAAAGATCCTGGAGATGATGGGTGGCCCGGCTGCAGACTCAGCCACGGTACGGACAGCGATCAACGAGGCCGCCGACGCGGAGCGGCCGACGCTGCTACGGAGGCTGACCAAAGAGTTGGTTCCTGTCGAGGAGAAGCGGATCGAGATTGACGGAATCGTCTCGCAAGAGGCATCACGGATCGTCAAGGCCATGAAGGACGAGACGCAGTTCCCCATGACGTTGCCACAGGGGATCACCGAACATGACCGCTTGGTGCAGTCGGTCGAGACCGCCCAGCGGTACTGGAAGCTCACCGAGCCCTACTGTTGGTCGTTGCAGGTCGCAGCACGATGGGCCCCGGATGCGCAGACGCTAAAACCCTGGGCGAACGCCATGAAGGCCCTCCACAGCCAGTCCATTGTGATTCAGCCGGGATCGGACGCGCTGGCTGACCTTCGCGCTGTCCCGATTGTCGCCAGCGTGTTCGTCGCCGCGCTCGCCGCCCTTGGCCAGGAAAGGTGGGACAACCTGAGAACGCTGCTCGTAGACGTCGCAGTTCTGAAGTATTCTTCATCAACTGAGAAAACAGCCCTACTCGACGCGGTCTCCCCATTCACGCCATTCCAAAACACGCCGAACGATACAGCGAGCACCCTGGCCCGCACAATTATTGAGGGGGAGGACGCGGAGGCAGCGGCAAAGGCATACATGGAGAAGAAAGCGAGGCGGTATTACACGCCCGTGGCCGAGTGGCTGTTTCGAGCCGTACGCCCAGCGTTTGACGAGCAGTTCGTCAGCGACGACGAGTACGCAGAAAAGTTTGACGAGACCGAAATAATGCTCGGGCTGCTTTCCCAGGACAACCAGTTTATGGCCGCCAAAGCGCGACCCGGCAGCTATTTCCATGGCAGATCGATGTGGTTCGGCCGCTCCGCCTGGCGATCCCGAAATGCTTATATCAGCCCAGTCCAAGCTGTTATTAACGAGATCGAGGACAGGCAGCAGAGGTGGGGGCCACTGCAGGCGGGCCTATTCGGTGGAGACCTCGACCGAGCGCGCAAAGCCGCCGCAGCGTACAACGAGCTGTTCACCCAGTACCGCCAAAACTTCTGGTGAGCGCGGGATTGCGCCTGACTCCGGCCCGCGGTTTGCGGTTGTAGATTTTAGGCTCACCAGCCCCTCTTCGGCATCAACAGTCACGTCAATATCCCGTAAGCCCGCCAAAGACGACGCGGTTTTGCTTCACGCGATTTTGCGTGAACACGTCTCGCCGTGTGCAGTGCCTCAAACTGCCAGATTGAACCCGGTTATCGCGGACACCGCATCCTACTCAGGCTTTCGTGTAGAGGTCGGGCGGTGAATTGTTCCCAGTCGTTTTCGTCGGGCTGGTTTGGAGGTCGGGCTAATCGGTGTCAGCTGATGGGTCGAAGTGTCCCGGAGGGGCCGGGTAGCAGGTCAGCGGCGGCAGCACGGTTCCGGTGGTGCCGCTGATTTGGGAGAAAGGCCCGTGGGTGGCGTCGAGGATGACGCGCAGGTGCGGGTCGCAGTGCTGGATCCACCACCACGACATGGCGGAGGGGTCGTCGGAGGTCCGGGCGTGTTCCCATGCGTGCCAGAGCGCGTGCAGGCGTGCGACGACTTCGTCGTGGCGCCACCATTGCGGGTCCCAGGCGAGTCCGTGGCCGGGCCGCTGGGTGAGGCGGCGCTGGATGACGCGGGCGAGCCACTCGCTGACCCATTCTTCAAGGGTGCTGAACAGGAATTCAGGCGGTTCACTCATGACACTCCTCCATTGGCCGCGGTCTCGCCGTATACGCGCAGGGATTGCACTATGGCGTCTTTATGCTGGGTCTGCTGCCATGACACTTTCGCTGCCAGTACCGGGGCGTGGCCGGGCAGCTCGATGATCGCGCGGTCACGCGGCAGCGCGCCGAGTTCTTCGATGGGCATGATGCGTTCCCGCTTCCAGGACTGCTGCCAGCCGCCGCCGTGCGCGCTGACGCTGCGTGAGGACACCGCGACGTCGTGCTCCCCGATCCTTCTCGAGAGGTCCTCAAGATAGGTGGTGTCGCGGACGTTGCCGCCGTAGATACTGATCGCACCGTTGATCAGGGCTTTCGTCTCGTCGCGGCCCCAGACGAGTTCGGCCTGATCGCGGGACTGGATGAACGTCATCAGCAAAATCCCGCGGGACCCGAAGTGGCTGTACCACTTCGGGAGGTCCCGGATCTTGACGATGTTGGCGGCCTCATCGAGGACACCGACCATCGGGATCGGCAACCGCCCGCCGGGGCAGGCCGACGAGGTTTTCCGGGCGCAATCGAGGACTTGGCCGACAAGCGCGGTGGTGAGCGCGTCAGCGGAGTCCCCGCCCTCAACGGAGAGCACATACAGAGTGTCGGTGGAGGCCGCGAACCCGGAGGGATCGAACTCGGGCCGCTCATGGGCGGGAGGCAGATGCCGGATCAGCGGGTGCCCGCCGGAAACCTTGATGTCCACCCGCGAGGGCGGGGTGATCACGTCAGCCTGAGCGGTGCTGAGAAGACCTTCGAGAAGCTTGCGGGCCATGTCGAACAGGCCGTCGCGCTGCCGGTCGTTAAGGCCCTGCGCGACCCGCACCCGCATCGCGGGCAGTGCGTGCCCGGCGTGGTCGAGCAGCACCGCCGGGGTGTCGTCCTGATCGTGGTGCAGCCAGGTGAACACGTGGATGAGGTCACCCCCGGCCGTGGCGGCCGCGAGCATGTACAGCCACAGCAGGCCCTCCGCGCCGCCGTCAAAGTAGGAATCAACTCGGCTGGTGTCCTGCCGGGACGCGGCCGCGAAGTAGCTGGCGAGGCTGCGGGCGTCTTCCACGGTGCGCACCAGGGTGAGGGGGTTCCACCAGAACGTGACGTGCGCGCGGCCGGTGACGGCTTGCAGGTCCATCAGCCACACGGTGCCGGTCTGTTCGCGGTGCAGCCGGGTGGCGTCGTGCAGATCGCGCTTGTTCGAGGTCGCGATGACCGCGCCGGGCGCGTCCATCAGCGCAGGGATCGCGTAACACGTGGTTTTGCCGGTGCGCTGACCGGCGACACACACTGCCATGGATTCCCAGTCCATCCACAGCGGCATCTCTTTGCCCACGGTGTGCCCTAGCGGCAGGCCCGGGAGGGCTTTTTTCCCGTCGCGGGCCGTCAGTGCCGGTGCCAGCCGCGCGGCAGTTTTCGCGGCCCGTTTCCCGGTGACATTGCGCAGCTGCTGCTGCGGCGCCATCGTGCGGGCCGCGGCATCGACGGAGTGGCTCCTGCCTCCCGCCCGGTGCACCACGGCGAACAGGATGGCGAACATGTAGACGGCCAGAAACAGGGGGGCGAGCACTGTCGCCTGCACCGGCCAGCTCCGCTGCCCCATCGCGAGGTCGATCCCGGCCTGCACGGGATTCCATTCGATCGGCGCCCCGGCGAGCCGCCAGCCCGCCGCCAGCCCGGCAAACACCACCGCCGCGGCGCCGAACAGAAACAGCACCAGCAGCAGCGGCAGCAATGGCTCACCGGAAGGTGCGCGCCGTACCGCAGACTGTGTACCCATCGCTTTTCTCCTAGTAGGTTTCCCGGTAGCCCGTCAGGCCCCACGCGCCGCCGCTGTATTCGAGTTCCGCGAGCACGGTGAAGGTCTTCTCCGCGATCACGCCGCTGCGCTGCCCCATCACCCGCTGGGTCACCGACGTGCGCGCTTCGGCCAGTCCGGGCCCGGTCTCTTGCACCTCTCTGACACGCACCGTCGCGGACACGATTTCCCCGTTCGCGGCCCACCTGTCCCAGTCCGCGTCATGGCGCACCCCGGACTCGCTCAGCCCTGCTTCCGCGGCCGCGAGCAGCGGGCCGCCGAGCCAGTCCTTTGCGCGGATCAGCGCCGCACCCCGGTTCGGCTCGATGGCAGGCTGCCACGTGTAAATCTGGGTCAGGGCGTTGACCGTCACTTGCTGCACGGTCGCGTTCTGCGGTGTTTCGATGCCGTAATCGCCGTGCATCGGTGCCCCGTCTTCACGCGGCACCACGGGCGACGGAGAGACAGGAGCCACGACCGGCGCCGTGTCCTTCGCGCCGCAGCCCGATATCAGGACGGCACCGCCTATCCCGGCGGCGAGCACCGAGGCCGCGACCCGCGCACCTGCCCTATGAGTTCTAGACAACCTATTTCACCTCACCTAGCTAGTCCTTGTTGGTTACCCGGTATGAGGGTTCGAGGGCGAGAATCTTGTCGGCGTACGGGCGGGTCTGGTTGAGGTAGTCGGGATGCCCCGTGGGGAACCCGCCCTCCCGGATCACTGAATGCGGGCCCGCGTTGTATCCGGCCAGGTACAGCTCAGCGCGGCCGTTGGGTGCCTGCACCCGGCCGTCCTCGATCGCGGCGTCGATCTCTTCGGCGATCACGCACATGTACCGGCCCTGGGTCATGACCGCATCGGGGATGCTGTACGGGTCGATCGTGCCGTCACCGTCACCGTCGATCCCGTACGCGGCCCAGGTGGCGGGCATGAACTGGCTGGGCCCCAGCGCTCCTGCCGAGCTGACCGCGTTCGTCCGGAAACCGGACTCGGCCTCGATCTGCGCGGCCAGCAGCGACGGTGTGATGCTCTCGCACTGCTCAGCGGACTTGCGCAGCCACGGCAGATACTCGCCGGGCACACTGCCGGGTGCGACATCCCCGCCCGGCCCGGCCAGACCGGCACACGGATCAGCGGCCCTGCCGCCGCCGGAACCGGCGGTGTACTCCTCGTCCCCGGTAGCCATCGGCGACGGCACGAACGTCACATGCACGTGATCCATGTGGTTTTCGGTGTCCGAGCCGCGGTCCTGCATCACCGACCAGCCACTGCCGGGCAGCCAGATACGCTGCCGCCAGATCACATCCGCGACCTGATAGTGCCCGGCGTTATCAATGAAATACTGCGCGACCGCGTCACCGACGGCCTTGCCCTCGGGGGCGGCATAGTTGTCGATCATCACGTCGATCGCGCGGCCCTCCGGGTGATACGGGTAGGGATCATGCGGCCGGTGCCCGCCGATGGCTCTGACTTCGGGGAACTTCGCTGCCACTGTCCGCATCCCGCGCACCCCATTGACCTGCATGCGGGCCTCCGACCCGATCCCGGCAGGCGTGGCAGCCAGACGAGTGCCGCGCGTGTCTGTCACCGCGGCCACCAGATCAACCGGATCATCACCGCCGCCCTCCGCATCGCCGCCGGGAGGATCGCTGGAGTCTGGGCGCGGCGCGGAGCCCGGCTCCAGGCCCGCATCGAAATACGGGCGCGGGTCGACGTCGTGACCGCCGAACCGGCCACCGATCCACACCTCGAAATGCAGGTGCGCACCGTAGGACTGCCCGTTGTTGCCGACATCGCCGATGTGCTGGCCAGCACGCACCGTGTCACCGGTTTTCACGTGCACGCCGTGGGGCCACATGTGCCCATACACCGTGCTCATCTTCTCGCTGCCGACGCTGTGATCGAGCACGATCCACATGCCGAACCCGCTCGCGGGCCCAGCTTCGGCGACCACACCGTCCGCGAACGCGTAAATCGGGGTGCCATCGGCGGCGCCGAGGTCAATACCGCGGTGCATCGTGCCCCACCGCATCCCATACGGGGACGTGTGCGCGTAGGTGCCCGCACGCATCGGTTTGACCACACTGCCCGGCGGCATGCTCGTGGTACCGAGCCCCCCGCCCCCGCCGGGGGCGCAATCGAGCCGCTGCTCTTCCTCGGCGAGGATGACGACCAGCATCACGATCATCAGCAGAAGAGCTGCCCCGGCGGCAACAGCGGCGGTGACCATCCGGGTCATGACGCATCGGCACCTGTGCGCAAATTATCGAACCGCTTGTTGGTGTTATGGATGTCTGACTTAAACTCCGCGCCAGTGAATTTCGTGACAACCGGGATACCGGGGCGGTGACCGATTTTCAGCAGGAACCGGCCGCGCCCCGGCGGTGGCCGCTCCACACCACGGTCGGCATCCCAGGTCGGCGGGGTCGACCACGCCGACACCATGCCCTTTTCCACATTCGTGAAGTGCACGACCCCTTCGAGCCGTTCGAGGTCCGAGTCCGGCAGGCCCCCGCAGATCAGCACCCCGGCCCGCTCAATGAACCCCAGCGCTTTCGCGACATCCACGGGATCACGCAGCGCGTCCAGGTCTTTCGGAGTGTGCGAAATCAGCATCAGCGACAACCCCAGGGTCCGGTTGAGGCGGGTCAGCGCGTCAACCTTTTCGACCATGCCCGGCCCGGCGCCAAGAACCTGCCACAGCTCATCCATCACCACCAGGAAATGCCGCTGCGGGCCCAGACCGTTATCGGCGAGGGTGTGCGCGGCCTCGACCGCATCGAAACCACACGCCCACACCGCAAGCATCACCGCCGCGAGCAACCGGCTGTCGGTGTCGGGGATGCCGGACACATCCACGCACACACCCACGGAATCCACGTCGATCGGGTGCGTGGTGTGATGGGCGAACACATCACCGAGCGCGCCCTGCAAAAGGGCCTTGAGTGAGGAACGCAGCGGCTTGACCGCCGCCCAGAACTCCTCTTTCGATTCCGCCTCGGCCAGATCCCACAAATCCGTGTGATCCTCGCGGTGCAGCAAGTCAATCAGGTCCTGCAACAGCGGAGCCCGGTCCGCGAACCGCGGATCGCTGTCGAGCATGTCAATCGCCCGCACCAGCATCGCTTCATCGGTTTCAGTGATCGGGGACCGGCGGATGATCGTCAGCAGCGCGGACACCAGATTCACCCGCTGCGCCTGCATGCGCGCCTTCACCCGTGTGGCTTCACGCTCGAGCCCATGCGCGGCCAGGATCGGGATGATCGAGCCCAGCGCGCCGGGATCAAGCGGATTCAGATGCCCCTCACCGCGCGAGAGATTGATGACCTGACCACCGAACGCGCGGACCTGGTCGCCGTAATCGGGTTTCTTATCCCCCAGCACCAGCGGGGTCACGCCCTGCGCCACCGCGCCCGTAACCACCTTGCGCACCAGCGAGGACTTGCCCAAGCCCGGCAGGCCCAGCACGAACGCCGACGGGTTATTGATCAGCTTGCCGACGTGAAACCACGTCAGCGGATCGAAACAGACCGGCGCGGCCGTCAGAAGATGATCCCCGATATACGTGCCCAGCGTCGGCGCGCCCGCACCGACCACCCACGGCCACAAACCACATACCTGGTTCGAGGTGCCGCGCCACTCCTTCGGCGCGTCAATCACACCCCACCGGCCCGAATCCTGCCCAGACCAGCCCTGCGGGCGCCCCAGCAGCGACCGCAGCATGCTCGGGCGGGTCGCGAACGGGTCCTTGCGCAGCGACTGCGCCTCCCCGCGCAGCCGCGCGAGCTCTTCCTTGCGTCTGCGGCGCTCTTGCTCCCGCACCGCAGCCCGGATGTCCGCCTCCGGGTCAATCACGATTTCTTTGCTGAACAGCGATGTGATCAGTCCCACCGCTCAGCCCCCCAGCGCGGTCGGGATCGTGACGTGGTTCGGCAGAATGAACCCGATACCCAGACCGGCCGCGAACGCCGCTGACTGATAGTCGTAACACGGCCGGGTCTGAATCCGCGCCGAGGCGGTCAGCGAATCAAGCACCGACCGCATCCGCGGAACATGCTCCGGGTCCTCCGTCGTCGCGGTGATCAGCATCGAGAACGGCACCAGAATGTGGCCCATCGCCTCGTCATCGCGAACCTTCGCCAGCTTGCGCTCCCGCAGCAGCGCATCCGCCGACTTGGTGCGGTTCGAGGTTCGCAGCGCGTTGAGCGCGTCCCGGTAATCCGACTCGACCTCTCGCGATGACTTCCCGATCGTCATCGGCCGGTACACGATCGCGACCCGCTTGCGCGGTATCTCCGGGTGCGCGGAGAGCAGCCGCCGCAGAATGTCCTCGGTCAGCGTCGCTTCCGGCGCGACCTCCATCGCGGTGACATGCGAATACGCCCCGTCATGCTCTAGCAGCGTGGAACTCGCTTTCAGCATCGAGGGCCCCACCGAGTCCCACCGCAGCGTCGCGGTGTCCCCGCTGGTCAGCGCGTCCTCGATCATCTCCTGCGCTGACGGCTCATACGAGCGGCGCACAAACCCGCAGATCTGCGCACCCGTCATCGGGTTCGCCGCGACCCCGCACGCCTCCAGGGTCTGGTAAAACTCCGGCAGACGGCCCGCGATTTCGAGCATCTGCGCTTCCGGGGAGCGGCGCCGCTCCCCCGTGGTCGCCTTAAACGTCAGCGCCAGGCGCGCGGCCAGCTGCCACGTGCCCCGGCCCATCTCCGCTGACTCCCGCATGATCTGCGCGGCCAGCGGCGGCGCTCCCGGGGAAATAAGACGCAGCTGCTCCGAGCGCAGCCGCTGACCCGTATCCGGCAGCGTCTCGATAGTGACCGTGGCCGCGCCGATATCGTCATGCTGACCAAGATTGGCCAGCCACGACCCCCACGCCGCCACGAAATGATCAATCTGATCCGGTGACAACAGCTCATCCCCGGACGGAGAGCACGACAGCACCACCGTGCACTCCCCCGTTTGCGGCAGCCGGATCATCCCGAACCGGTACTGCCACGCATCCTCACCCTCATACAGCTGAGACGACGCCATCCCGCCCGGCAGCCGGTACGTGTACCCAGGCAGCCGCGAAAACGGCCCCGACCGGTACAAATGCTCACCGCGGCGGCGCATCTGCGCCGCCTGAATCTTGCGCACCGCCCACATGTAGCCGGTGCGGCCCTGCCACGACAGCGCCAGCGGCGCGATCGCGGCCGCGCACACCACCATCACAATCAGGCCCGGCAGCGGGCCCGCGATCAGAAACGTCAACAGCGCAACGATCACACTGACGATCAGCATGATCGACGGCCAGAACGTCAGCCCGAAAAAGCCCGCCGAACGCGGATACGAGAAGTTACCGTAGCGCGGCCGCGCCTTCTCCGTTGTCGTCATCGCCTTCCGTCCTTGCTGCCGTCCGCGGCCTCCTCCACAGTCCGCTCCACCCCGCGCAAACCCCCGCCTAACTGCTGGCCCAGCGCCATGCCCGAATACCCGCCGCCGCGGCCCCCGGAAGCACCACTCGCTCCGCTGCTCGCGCTCGACGGTCCCTGACCGGCACCCACCGGCTGCGGCCGCCCGGCCCCGCCGCGCGCGGCCTGCTCACCCGAACCAGACGGCACCGCACCAGCACCCGCACCCGGCGCGCCAGAGGCAGCCGGACCCGCACCAGCATCAGCTCCCGCGCCAGCTGCTGCGGGGGCGGCGCCAGACGCGCCACCAGAACCCGGGGAACCCGCCGAATTCAGCGCGCCATGCCCCGCGCCGCCAGCCATCTCGCCACCACCCGCGCCCCCGGCCGCGCGGGATGCCGTGGCACCCGCCCCCGACGCCAACGCCGCGCCGCCACCAATACCGCCAGTCGCGATGGCCCCGGCCGCGATCGCACCACCGGCAAGCACACCGGTCATACCGCCGCCACCGCCAGCACTGCCGGTAGCCGGAGCGACCAGGCGCATCAGCGCCGGAAGCGTGAACACACTCAGTGCCAGCAGCATCAGCCCGGCCATCGCCATCCCCGCGTCATCAAGCCCGTACTCCACCGCGGAAAACGCGATCAGATACACCAGCGCCGCGACCGGCTTAAACAACAACAGCGCCACAATGAACCCGGTGATCCGCTGAAACGCCACATTCCCGCGCTCAGTCGCCGACGCTGACGCCGCGATCGGCCACGCCGCGACCGCGAGAATCAGCATCGCGTTACGCACCAGAATGAAAAGAGCATTCACAAAACCACTGATCAGCAGCAGCGCACCCACAATGATCATGCCGAACGCGCCCTGATCACCAAACGTCGGAAGAGACCCCATAAACATCAGGGCCAGCCGCTCATCCACGATCTGCTGATCGAGCACGCCCTGCACGATCCAGTCCGCGATCGAGTCCGACGCGGCCGTGCCAACCACCACCAGCCCGGAAAACAACGTCGCCACCATCGCCATGCGCAGCACGGCGGACAACGCATTCTGCGCATCATCAGGACGATGCGTATTCCACGACACCGCCGCGCGCAGGCACACAATCGACAGCGAAATAAACGCCAGCCAAATCTGCAGCCGGATCGTGTGATCATTTACCAGCGACAACAGACTCGACATCACCAGGTCACCGGACTCGTTGCGAAGCGGCTCCCCCGACGCGTCCGTCTCATACAGAACCGGGGTATCAATACTGATCCACCACGTCAGCATCATCTTCATCGCACGCTCAGCCGTCGACCACGCCGACGCCGCCGCCGACCCCAGCGCACCCTCGGTCATCCGGTCGAGCGTGGCATCCAGCGCAGCACCCGCACCCTCACTCAACCGGTCCACAGGACTCGGCACCGCATCACGAACACTCGCAGCGAAATCGCGGCACACCTCGCGGTCCACAGCACTGAACAAGTCGAGAGTTCCGCATACCGCACTTTCGGCGGCACCGAGAGGAACGGACGGCATCCCCGGAAGCATCTGTGCATCGGCTCCCGGCGCGGCTGGCCCCGCTCCAACCAACAGCGCAGTGAGCAGCGCAAGCGTGCCCGCGACCGCGCGTGAATAGAGCGTGCGGTCCCCTACCACTGGACCCATCCCTCACCCAGGGCATTGAGGTCTTGCAGCCTCTCGACAGCGTCCGGGATGTATTTCCAGTCGCCGTCGTGCCACACCACGTGCAACCTGGCTACCAGCCACTGGTGATCGGAAAGCCGGCCAGCAACGTCGATCGCGGCGCGGTTTCTGTCGAAGCGTTCAACGCGGAACGCGTCGTACTTATAGTTCACATATTGCGCGGCCTGACTGCGGGTTACGCCCTCTGCGTCAAGCTCGGCAGCGTGTTGACGCCACCCCGCAATCACATGGGCTCGCACAGAGTCCTCTACCGGCTGGACACGATTGCGCAGATCGAGAGTGACAAGCTGCTCGTCAATGAGCCCCGCTCCGCTGCTGGAATCGCACCAGTTGCTGCGTGCGCGCAGCTGAACAGCCGCGAGTGCTGCGCCTTGGGGTGTGCGGGAGTAGCCCTTGGCGCGGCAGTCCCCGACTTGGTAGGGGCCGTCACCAGAGAAGGGCAGGGAGCCGTATGCGGTGAGCTGCCATTCGATCCCCACGGGGGCGGTGATCGGCTGCCCTGCTTCCCAGTCGCGGCTGGGGTTGAGGTCGTGTGGTTCTCCTTCGGGATTGACTGGCCGGAGAATGACGTTGCCCCACAGGTCGGTGAAGGAGGAGTAGAAGCCGCTGACCGCTTCCCCGGTTTCAGGTGGCGCGGCAGCCGGTTCCCTCGCGTCGTCACGGCCGCTGTCGCGGCTGAGCATGATCGCGACGGCGATCACGACGATCAGGGCGATGAACGCGGCCGCGAATGCCCAGGAGACGGAGAACGTGATACGCGGCGGCTGCGGTGTGCCTGTCGTATTGGTGTCACTCACTGCGTGCTCCCTTCAGCGGAGAACGGGCGGTAACTGTCGAGGCTGTCGACCGGGCGGGGCGGCTGCGCCTGGCCCGACGGTTCGAGCACCAGCCGCCAGTCCCCGTCCGCCTCTCCAGGTGCGGCAGAGGGATTGAGCATCCATTGGACGGTGAGTTCACGTGCGTGCAGCGCACCGTCTGGTGCTTCGGTGACCGCTTCGAGGACTGCTTTCTTGTCGTCCCAGCTGATCCATCGGTAGCCCGCCCAGCGCGGTGCCGTGTCCCCGGCTTCCCCGGCGACCGATACCAGCGCGCGGGCCGCAGCGAACTCATCGCGACCCGGGCCCGGCACGGTCATCGACGTGAGCACGCGCGCCCATTCGCGGTCCCCGGCAAGGTTCACGGCTGTTTCCGCGTTCAGCGCCGCGAGCAGCGCACCGTGCGGGGTGCGGGCGTAGCCGGTGCGCTCAGCTCCCGTGCTGGAGCGCGGCCCATCCTGTCCCGAAGGAACCGCAACACCGCGCAGCGGTGACCAGGTCACCTCCGGGGTCACAGCAAGATGGGACCCGGCCACGTCCTCAGCAGCAGGTTCGTGCGATGCGCTCCCACAGGCAGCTGCGAAAACAACAGCGAAGGCCACCCCCGTTGCTGCGAGTGTTTTCCGCATAGTTTCGTGTCTCCCTTGATTGTGTTCAGCCGCAGCTGTCGCTTCGCCGTGCTCAGGCCAGGATTTCTCTCAGCCCGGCCGCACCCGCTGCGAGGAATGCGCTGATGACCGCTGCCCTGATGAGCACTCGCACCATCGGTGATTCGGTGATGTCTTCGCTGTTTCGCTGTCGCCACCACAGCGCTCCAGCCGCGGAAATACTCGCGATCAGCGTGATCGCGATAATCCAGCTCAGCCATCCCGTCGCGCGCACCAGATTCGCTGTCACGTCCTCTGGAAGCGGCTTACCGGGAAGCACGCTCGCGGACACAAGTGTGTGCAACCGGTTCATCAGAAGACGAGTGTGTTCACGAGAGTCCCTGCGATACCGAAGACCGCGGCACCGAGGATGCCTTTGAGCAGCCGTCCTTCGGCGGTGTCGGTCATCTGCATCATGCCGCTGCGCCCGAGAGCCAGCATCGCCCCAGAAGCACTGACACCGACGATGCACATAATGACCAGGCCCCACAGAATCCAGCGGACCACCAGCAGGATGCGATCACCGCCGGGCGGCGCCTGCGGGGAGCCAGGATTGATCTGGGCGAGATACTGGGCGGCTTCGCCTCCAGCGAGGAAGAGTTCGGGTGTCAACTGACATTCCTTTCAGGGATGGGCGGGTTGGTGTTCGCGATGACGTCGCGGGCTTTGCGCAGCAGTGCCTGCCCTGCCTCGATCACTTCCACCGGAGGCTGCGCCCCAGGGTCAGCCGCGCTCCGGGACCGCCCGAGCATGGGCCGGTCCCGGGGATGCCAGCGGGGCAGATCCTCACGAGGGCAGGTGCGCCATTGCTCGACCCACGGCAGATGCCAATGCTCACCACCGGCCTTGCGGGCCGCGTCGGCAACCAGCGAAAGGTGGTGCCGCATCGCAGAGGGCAGCTTTCCCGGACCGTCAGCAATGGTGATCAGGCCGGCGAAAACCAGCCCATCAGGCACAGCTCCCTGCGGGAAGTACCGGGCAATCTGGCGGTGCGCAGCACTCAGGCCCGTTCCATGAGTACGGGCCACGATGACCACCAGCGGTGACTCGCTGGGATGCCCTGACGGCCACTTCCGCATGCAGTCCCCCGCTGGCAGCATCACCTGCGTCAGCGTGGACACTCCTGCCCCGCCATGAGCGCCGAGCAGCCAGAAAGCAGGGTGCGCCGCGCCTTCCCGGCCATAGGCCGGGATAGGCCTGCGCCACACTGTTTCTGGCACGCCAGGCTCGTCGTCAGTGCTCATGAACCGGCTCCATACGGGCGCGGATGCGGGGCGCAGGAGGACACGGCTGTCCGCACCTCTGCAGCGTGTCGAGCGGCCAGCGACCGCGGCCAGCGGGGTGTGGAATAGCGGCGGGATTCAGCATGCTCAGCGGAGTCATTCATCTGTGGACCTTCCTTACTGCTGCGCGGCCAGGGAGCGGGCCGCGTCAATCTCGGTCACCACTGCTCCCGGGGTCAGATCGGAGATGATGGCCTTGAGCCAGTCCGCGACCCACTGCGTGCTGGTCTGCCCGTACTCCCCGATCGGCCACGACGGATACGCACCGTGCAGGGCAATCCCCTGGTGATAGCGCGCATCAGTGGCCGCGCGGATCAGCTCTTCGTTATCGGTAAGCCCGTTCTCCACTTCCTGCCGCACCGTCGAGGCAAGCGAATTGAGCACCGCCTCCGGCGGAAACACTTCGGTCACCGCGCTGACCACATGAGCGCCGAGCACGGCAAGCGCTGCGGCAGGGTCAGCGATCCCTGCCATCGCGACCTGCCCAATCACCTCCGGTGTGAGCACCTTCTGTGCGACTGTGACCGCCGCACCGAACCCGAAACGCCCCAGCTCAGCCAGGCCCGCGAACGGATCGTGTTCCTCCTCAGCACCGACCTGCGCCTGATCGGCCAGGTA
The DNA here is from genome assembly GCF_026041215.1 of Hoyosella sp. YIM 151337. Lineage (GTDB taxonomy): Bacteria > Actinomycetota > Actinomycetes > Mycobacteriales > Mycobacteriaceae > Hoyosella. The sequence continues at coordinate 8,947 of NZ_JAPEIQ010000016.1, read as the reverse complement.
ATCCGCCAGCGTGCGCTCACCACCAAGCGGCTTACCCGACGCCAGGTTCTCCAGCGCACCATCCGCGACCAGCGCGCTCGCGGTGCGAAGCGTCATCCCCGACAGCGTTTCCGCCACCGAGAACGCCACCCCCACGGGGTCTTCGACGCTGAGGTCGAGACGCCCGGCGACACCGGTCACCACCCGCGAAATAGGGGCATCCGGTGCCGAGCACGCCAAATCACCGGCAATACACAGCGACATCACCCGGCCGGTCAGCGCCCCGAAATCGCTCTTGTCGATCGGGGCGATGCCCTCACCCGGTGCCGGCTCAACCGCGATCGTGTGCAGCGAGGTCACCGCGTCCCCGCCTGTTCCCGGAACCGGATCAGGTGCCGTCGTTCCCACGGGTTTACCAGGGAAGAAACCAGTTCCGGCCGCACGGCCCGGATCGGAGAACATCGCGGCCGCGGCAATGAAGTCCGGGTCAACGCTGCTGTCCCCGTTGGCGATCGCCGCGAGTACCTCACGCACCACCTGAGCGCCCTGCGAGAAACCCACAACCGCGGCCTTCGACGCCTCCCGGCCACTCATCCGCGCCGGCGAAGCCGGGGCAGTCCCCTCGCTGCTGTCCTCAAACCCTGTCGCGGGTGCGGTATCCCCGCCCGACAGCCACGACGGCCCGAGCCCCTCATCCGCTCCCAGGCCGTCACCGTCACTCGAGTCAGGGGCGCTTAGCCACGATCCGGAAACAGCGTCACCGGCACTGCTGGTTTGCGACGGTGCGGTCAGCCACGACGGGGTGACACCGCCCTCTGGGGACTTCTCGCCGCCGGGGTCTGCCGGATCGTTCGCGGCGGTCGTGGCAGGCGCAGAAGCCGCGGGCTCTGGGACCGGTCCGGTCAGCCCAGCCTGCCCGCTGCCGCACAGCTGCTGGAACTCTTCGAGGACACTGATCGCGCCCGCGACCCCAGTTGCTACTGACTCAACGTAGGGAGTGCCCTGAAAGCCGAAGTCCCCCGCGTACGGAACCACGTACCGGTTGAACTCCGTCGTATCTGTCGTGGTCGCGACCGGCACAGTGACCTGGGTCAGCATTCCCGAATCCATCGACGGATCAGTTACCCATGACGCCTCGCCTGTGCCAGGAACGACGACCGCAAGCAGCCGGGGGCACTGGCCGTCGATGATCGTGGCCAGATCACTGGTTCGCGGTTGCGCGGCTGCGGACGGTACACCGGCGATGCCCGCGGCTACCAGGAGAGCAGCCGCCGCCGCGGTCACACGTTTGACAAGGCTCATCGTGTCATCCCCCGCTGCGGATCGAGGTGAGACGCCACGCCCCGCCATCAGTCTGGCGAGCCGTGATCGTGGAGCTGAACAGATCGACGGCACCTCCTGGTGCCATCTGCGTCACCAGCACGTCGGCAGTGGATTCCCCTGTCAGGATGATTTCGACGCAGTGCTGAGTCCCCTCAGGGATCGAGTTGATTCCCTCCTGCACACCCTCAGCGGTGATGCCTGACTCTGGCGCGAGTACACGCGCTGCTGATTCTCCGTCCCGGTCGACGTAGTAGGCATACTGAAGCGCGAAAATCGCGCCCGGAAGTGTCTGATCATCGCCGGATCCGTTACCGGTGACTTTCTGCCCGGACGCTGAGGACTCACACCATGCGGGTGCTGATTCCTCCTCTGGCTCCGGTTCTTCACTCATGGCCGCCGCGCCCGTTACTGCGGGTGAGTTGCTCGCCAATCCGATCGGGTCGCTCGAAGCCGGAGCATCACGAGACGCCATCAGCAGTCCCGCAATAGTCCCGCCTAAGACTCCAGCAATGACGAAACCCCCGGCGATGATTCCTGCCGCAACAAGGGTGGGGCCCCGCGGGGAAACGGGGTCCGCCAGATGCTCAGCCGGATGTGGTGTTTCGCAAGCTGTGCCCTCGCCTGGTGCCGCCCCGGCCGAGAATTGTGCCCAGTCCTGCCAGGAGCCACCTGCGGAATCAGGCTGGATAGGGCCGCTTTCCTCATCCTTGGAGGAAGGCATCCACCATCTCCTGCACGGGATCTGACGTTTCCCCACCTGGGGTGTCGACAACGAACCGCGGCTCCGGCAGAACGTCAGCGAACACCGGCGCTGGAGCGGGCGGCAAGACAAATGCCTCTAGGTCAGGATTGCTCGCTGCCCCAGCAATCACGAGCGGTTCAGGCTCGGGGAAAAGCTCACGCGCTTCCTCGTCCGGAAGGGTGTCGCCCGCACCGAACGCGGCACCCGCGAACGCGCCAGCCGCGCCGCCCGCGATCGCGGCCGGGATGCCGACAGCGGTCGCGCCGACCGCGCCGCCAGTGACCGCGCCTGCCGTTCCGCCGGCGACCGTGCCTACACCAGGAACGAACACGGAGCCACCTGCGGCCCCGATCGGCGTACCGATTGCTGCACCAGCGGCACCACCAACTACAGCGCCCGCACCTCCAGCGAGCAGCGCTCCCGTAGCGCCGCCGGCCATCGTTGCGGCCGCGACCTTGTCTGCACGATCCGCGTCACCCAGCCCGGCATCCACCCACGCGTTCGCGATATCCGCCTCGATCAGCGCGGACTGGTTGTTCGTCTTCTCGAGGTCGTCCTCGCTCATCCACTCCGGCTTGTCAGTGATGAAGTCACCGATACGCAGACGCCCCTCGGGAGCAGCTATCGGGGCGATCACAGCGGCGGGAGGAACAGCCTCTGACGGTGTAACTTCCTGTACCGCAACAGGTGCGCTCTGAACTGGAGCGCTGTACTGCGCGGGCGCGTCATACTGGCGCCACTGCACATTCTGATAGCGCTGCTGCTGCGGGACTTCCATCCACACCTGACGCTGCGGGGCAGGTGCAGGATCAGGGCTAGTCAATCCGGGCTGGCCCCCACCTGATGGCGGAGACGCCAGCCCGGGCTGCGGATTCGCAGACGCGATTCCACCAAACAAGGGTGTGGACAGTGCGGCCGCAGACACTGCGGCCACAGAACGGATGACGTTCTTCCTCAACGGGTTTTCCTCTCAAATGGCATGACGTGCCCCTACAAATAGGGGCAGAACGGGTGAGGTGGGAAGGAAGAGCGCGCCCGCAAGAGTCCTTCCTGCAGCCGCGTACAGCGAGTCTCAACGCGAAAGTGGGCAATCCGAGCGGGAGCGCGGGAATCTCACACGGCGATCACAAAAACGGCGCGTTCCTCCTTCGCTGTCGACAGGTCCGACAGCCGGGCGCCTAGAATAGAGGAACTCCGCTGCGAACTGATGTGCGCCCACGGGCCTCATTTGGCCGCAGGGCGGGGTACGTATGACACCTCCCGTCAGCAGATACTTGTTTGCCGACATGACTGCTGGCGGAGAGGTCTATTACTTAGATTGAAAAGGACACGTCAGGCCCGCGTATCACACTGTTCGTATCCGGCCCCCAGGTGCAAGCATGCAGCTCATGAGCGTCTGGCTCGCAGATCATCTTCCGTTCACCCCCGTAAAACCTCCCGAAGCGGATAAAACCACACCGGTAACGTCTTTGCAACAGTGAACGCTTGATAGAGGCACGTTCCGGCGTACGGGTAAACGTTCTCGGCGCCGAACAGCGCGCTAAACGCACTTCAGACACAGGCTGCCCTAGATTAGTGTGATAGCGCGCCCGCGATAAGGACACTCGAAGCTTCACCAAAGGGAAGGTCTGGGATGGGCACTGACTTCGCAGACAGGCTCCGGTATCTGATCGGCAACGTGCACCCTCCCGACCGCGGGCCCTACAGCCAGGCCGAGATAGTCAGGATGGTCCGGGCTCGCGGCGGAACCATCGGAGAAGCGAACCTGTCTCAACTACTGAGCCGCAAACGCCAGCATCCCGGATTCGAAACGGTGAAACATCTCTGCGACGTCTTCGAAGTACCGCTCGACTTCTTCGGCCCAGAAGAAGAGTTCGAACGAATCAAAACGCAGCTCAACCGACTAGATCCTGACCAGCACCCCTCAGCAGAGGACGTCATCAATGCACGCACCAAAGACGACACAGATGAAATAGCCGCCGCAGCAAGAGAACTCAGCGAAGAAGACCGAAGCATCATCCTCGACCTCGTGCGCCGACTCCGTACCAGGCGACGCAAATAGAACGGACCCATCTCCCTCAAGATTGCTGCGTCTGGTCAGCACCAGCGCCACGTAGTGCTCGGAGCATCCGTGTTAGTAGAAGCCATCGATGAAGACCGCGATGTCGGCGGTCCGTCGTAGTGACGGCAGAGGGCGAACGCTGACGCGGTAGCGTAGTCCCGCGGCGTGCAGAAGGCGTCTTGCCGCGAGCTCTGGCTTCGTGTCTCGCGAGCGATTTCCCCGCATGACCTTCTCGGAGTGGAGGGTACTCGCCCACGAATCGGTTCCCACGCCTCACTTCAGGGTTTTCCGTCGGTGCCAACGTTCGGCAGGATGCTTTTAGCCAGGTTCGGCCGGTTGACCGTATCTCAGGCCTCCAGCGCACGGCAGCTGTGTCCGCCGGTCGCTGGGGAACTCGGCGTGGACCGCAGCGCCACCAGCGTCTCGCAATACCTGCTCGCTCTCACATCCCGAGCTGTGTACGTTAGAATCTAATGTACATAACGTACACGGAGGAGGTGTCATGGCGTCTCGTGTTCCTCACAGAAAGGCTGGCATTAGAAGCCATGTCAAGCCGGGACTGTCGGCCGTCGCCTTCAAGAGAAGCAGAACCCTGACCTCAGCCCGGAGCAGCGTCCACGTTCCCCCGAGAGCCTTTACACAGCGGGCTGTCTGGAGTCAGGGGAAGGGTCATGTCCTTGTTGATGAGCACCGGATCGCCAGAATCGTAGAGGACGTACTTGGTAAACGCGGCGTGGGCCTGCCGGATAGCCCGGCAGGCGGTTCTCCGCTTCCGGAGGGATATGCCGATGCAGTCCATCGAAGCAACCTTTCGCTGCTGGAATCCCTCGAGACGGTTAAATCCGGGCAGGCTAACAAGCTGCTCTCCCCCAGATCGGAGTCGGATAGCCGCTCCCTGGTAAAGAAACTCCGCGACAGCGGGGATCTCATCGGCCTGCCGCGGGGCCAGCGCCCGGACTATGTCTACCCAGTGTTCCAGTTCGACCGGGCCAGACACCAGGTTCATCCTGTGGTGGCACACGCGAATCAGCTGATCGGTGCCGCATCCGATCCGTGGGGTGCAGCGTCGTGGTGGCTGACCCCGGCTGAGCCACTAGACGGTGCAGCCCCGCTCACTCTCCTGGAGTCGGGCAGGCTCACCGAGCAGCATGTGGACGCGGCGGTTCTGTGGGCACAGAGAGCTATGTAGGCATTGCCGCGAATACAACGGCAATCCTGCGGACACGGATGTCATTCCTGCAGGCGCCAGCCTCTGGCGCGTGTACCGTACCGGCTCTTCCTACTCACCAGTGTCGTTCAACACCAGCGGCATCCCTCCGCTAGCCGATGACAGACAGGCTGAGCTTCCCAGTTCCTCCCAGGGCAGGTTCGACCTGGTGCACGATCCGGAGATCTGTCCCGGCGGAGAGGAACTCGGCGGGCAGCTCTATGTGGGCATGAGCCTGGCAGCGGCAGTCGCAGAGGGCGTCCTGCGCAACGCGAACATACCGCAGTCGCTGCGCGTACCCTCGATCTGGCTGGCAGGTAAGTCACTGGCATTCATCTCCGTGCTCGCCCCGCTCAGAGTTGCCGTCCTGCATGGCAATCACAGCCTGACCAGACTCAGCCTGGACGGATCACTGGCCTCATCGACCTGGAGGGACTACGCCTGGTCCAGGATCACCGCGACGCGTGTACTGCTCGCAACCCCTGGCGCGCAGGGACTGCGGTACCAGTGCAGGCACGCCCCGGCAGAACTGGCTTGCATGCTGATCGACGGGCGCGGCCAGCCAGTGCTCAGACTGGAACGTCATGGCAGGCTCGACGTACAGGGCTGGGCACGAGACGCCGTCGTGTCCTCATTGTTCTCGGATTTCGGCCTGGTCACTACATAGGTGGTCGCGGTGTTTCTGAAGCTGGCGTTCGGTCGCTAACCACGACCGTCGTCGTGGATGCTCGGACTTGTGTGGCGTGTCAGGTGGTTTCGTGTCTCTAGTGCCGCTGTTTCAGTGCTTCCCTGGAGGTGAGGATGACTGCGCCGGACGCGTGAGCGGGGCGTGGCTGGCTCATATCGGCCAGTCATCAACCTTCGCCACACCACAGTGCCAGGTAGGACCCATCGCCACGCAGGATAGGCGGGCAGCTCCTCGGACTCACGCCCACGCCCTTGTCACACTTTGGCCCCACGCTCGTCGCCATTCCAGCTATCACGACTCACCCATTTCGAGATTCTGCCGAGTTCCTTGCCCTACGACGAGCGGTTGAACGCTGGCCGCATCTATCAGGGACACCGCGAAACTTGGTGTGCCCAGGTGTACCCATTTCACTTCAATAGCGCTCATGGGCAGTCGATGTGCTGATGGCTGTTAGGCGTCAACGAGATTCGAAATTGGCTATCCGCAACTCGCCGGCGTGTCCTCCCCGTTACCGGATAGCCAAAACGGCAAGATTGTGCCCATGGCTGGATTACGCAAACCTGGTCGCCCGAGCAAGGGGCCGAGAGAAGCCTTTCTCGCGCGCATGCACCCCGAGTTGAAATCCGCCCTGCATAAGGCGGCTCAGGACCGAGGAATCACCGCGAACGACCTGATTGCTGTGCTGATTGCTGAGCACACCGGCCGAACGCATCTTGTGGACTACCAGGAGGTACTGCCACTGCAGAAGACCGCCTAAACACGAGCGGACTCGTACATACCGGCGGTACAGGCCCTGCAGAGACAAGAAGACCCCGGCTGCCACCGGGGTCCTCCGAGAGCCAACCAGAGAGCCAGGCTTTCTCTGATTCTGTGCTGCCCCTTTGAGAGGAGCAAAACTGCTTGTCGGCAGTTTTGAGGGTACCGTGCACCCTCACACCATTCAACTGAGCACGAGCGAAACACGCACGAAGTTCCATAAACATCACGTGGAAATTTGTCGTATGACCTCACCGTTCAGAGTTCTTCAATCTCTCGCGGGCGTGCTCAGCGGGTCATTGACCGTGCATCAAGCCCCCCAGTTGCCGCGTCGCAACGCTCAGCCGTTTGGTCGCGTTAGGCCGGTACGTCAACTGACTCAACCACATTCGCCGACCATCCACCTAAACGTTGGCGGGACGCGGCATCGCTCCCCCATCGGGTATGGCCGTAAGAGCCGCACCCAGCTTCCGGCAGTAAGGAGGTACTCCAGCACATCGATCGGACAACTGCATTCGTCACTGATCAGACACATACCCCAGAAATGACGAAACCCCCGGGCAGGGGGGTTTGAACTCGTCAGGGGTGAAACGAAGTTGGCGCTTCGTTTCGGTCTGGTCCAACTGAAAGGAACAGAATTGCTGGCTAGCAGTTCTGAGGGTAGCGCATACCTTCAAGACCCTTCAACGATTTCACCCAAAAAGTCCTGCGTGTCGCAGTACCGGGGGTGCAGCCACACTCGTCGCAGACGCGGAACTGCGCGCACCGCAACGCAGATCGTCGCGGCACTATCCCCTACCCGGCCAGTCGCGCTCGAACTCGATCCTGATGCACACCAAGGTGTTCCATGCTGGTACAGCCGAGACACATGGCTTAGCGATGTAGAACGCATATACCGCTCGCACTACGAACAGGCCCGGCGCAACCTCACCGCCGGTGTCAGCCTAAAAACACTGATGCGCGTTGCAGCTGTCATGGCGGACGCAGCTGATCACACCACTGGCCGCAACTCCCGTGTCGACAACACCACCATTGCCGCGAAACTCCAATGTGCTACCAAAACCGTCACCCGCGCCCGAAACCTACTGCGGGAGCTTGGTCTTGCCACAGAGATACTCCGCGGCCGCCAGCGCACACTCAGCGAACGGATGGCCTCGTGGCGCTGTGGTGACAGGTCCCGTGGTTGGGCTTCTGTATGGGCACTGCACCATGTCAAACCACTTGTGCCTGTGGATAACTCAACCAAGAAATACTCAGCTCAACATCGAATGTCCACCCACCCCCGAAGGGGTCCCGTAGGGATAAATAGTTACGTTGAGAGAGTTATACCTACAGGCAAACCTGTGGAAAAAAGAGCGCCTGCGGCGCCCTCAAATACCAAGAACCGGCTCGCTGCGGACCCCGACGGGCTGCGCCTGGCCAGAACCTGGCTTTCTGACCCCTCTACGCCACGCTGGGCGCACAAACACACCGACCTTGGGTGGGCACGCGTGCTCGCCAAGCCAGCCAAATACGGCTGGTGCAGCCGAGATCTCAACCAAGCCCTCCGCGACTGGCAAGGCTTGGGCCATTACCTGCCTAGCCAGCCACACCGTCCCATCGGACTTGTCGGCAGAGTTCTCAGAACCCTCGACCTCAACGACCGCCCCGCCGCCGCTGACATCGCCCGCGAAGCCGAAGCAGCTGAACAGCGCCGCCAGCGCGCACACTGCCCCCACTGCGACGAACACGGCTGGCGCACACCACCACAGAACTACACCGGCCCCGACCTCGCCGTCCGCTGTAACCACACCGAAGAGCAGAACGCAGTCTGGATGCAGCTACAAAGGAGCGAACTACCGCCTCAACTCGAAGGGGATGCGTAGAACGAAGAGGACCATTCGCCTGCTCACAGTTGCACATTCCCGGCTCACTTCTGCCAGCAGGAGCCCCATATTAAGCCCATACCAACGACCTTAGTCTGACCCGTATGTATGGTCGTTCAGTAGGGCCCATCGCATGGTCGGTGTCATGGCTTGCTGAAGGTTCGGTCTAGTGAGACTGATGACGCGGGCCGGACGATGTTCAGCAACACGTATACTTCCCTAGACTTTCCACCTAGATATAGTGATCTGACGACGGGGCGGGTGTCGACGGCAGGTGAATACTGACCCCCTGTCGGCAGTTGAATTTTGACCCCCGGGGACCCTG
>NZ_JAPEIQ010000015.1 GCF_026041215.1 Hoyosella sp. YIM 151337 | reverse complement strand
CTCCGGGCATGCCGGAACGGCAGGGTGAGCTCCGGCGTCGTGAGCGGGTGCGGCATCTGCTCAACGAGCTGCCTGAGTCCGCGCAGCGCGCCATCCGCGCCGAACTCGAAGAATACGAGAAGTCGCGCGCTTAACGTTTTCCGCTACGGGCCGATTCGTGCACGACGTCTCGGTCGTCGTCACGCGAGAGTGCAAAAACAATGCGCGCGCACTGCGCGACGATAAGGTCGCTGTCGAGCTCGTCCTTGCCATCCACAACACCCGCAAGTACCTGTGCTAGCCCACCGACGATGAACCGAGCCGCGACGGCGCGAGACGGTCCGGGCTGTGCGGAGCCTGGCGACCACTGCTTCAAAATCAGCGCCGCAAAGGCGTCCGCCGAAGCCTCGCGGCGTGTAGCCAGCACGGGGCTGACGAGTACCGGGGAAAAAAACAATCGTCCCTTGCGCGGATCCTCGATTATCAGGTCGACGATAGCGCGCAGCCCGCCCTCAATTCGAGCCGCCAAGCCGGGCCCGCCGCGAGTGAACCCCGCTGCGGCACGCTGTGCAACGAGATCAAACGTCTCCTGGAACACCGCGGCGCCGAGGCTGTCGACGTCTGTGAAGCTCTCGTAGAAATACCGTGGTCCGAGGCTAGCGCGTTTGCACACGGCCCGAACGGTGATGGGTTCATCCGGGTACTCACCAGTCAACAAGCTTAGCGCCGCATCCATGAGCTGGGCCCTGCGGCGATCGACACGCTGCTGCATATCAAGCCCGGAATAGAGGCGGCCGGGAGTCTGGGGCATCCAACTATTTTGCATGCGCCACCCGTCCGCCCCCGAATCCATCTGCATGAGTCATCCAAAACCGGCTTAAAAACGCGGTTTCCGTTGACACCGGTAGATGAATTCGGCGTGGGGCGGGCGGGCTTAGATCGGGGTGAGCCCCGCCATCAACCACTGATCACCCGATTTCTCCATGTGCGCACGCACGCGGCTGGCAGTGAGGGCGGCCTGTGGGTTGTCGCGGCTCGTGGTGACCTGATTGAGGAACAACAGCACCACAGCAGAATCTTTGGTCGCGGACACGACAGACGACCCCGTCACCGAGACGTCGACCCACAACTGCTCCTCCAGTGCGCCAGGAATGATCGCTTCGCGGATCAGCGTCTCGTACTCCTCGCGAAAATCCCCGGTTAGTCCGGCTGCGGCGGCAGGGAGGGTCTCTTCAACGGTGTTGTGGTCGTAAGCAAGAATCGCGACCGCCCGTTCGCTTGCAGCGTGTACCGCTTCGCTTCGCGCACGCTCTGCTTGCTGGTTCTCCCAGACGCGGTAACCCAGGAAACCAACGGTCACGGTCAGCGCAACGAGAATCGCAGCGAGGAGTGCGGTAGTTTTCGCGGCCCGGGTCATGGGACGAACTCCACGTTCGACGTTTTCAGCACCCCATCTTCGTTGACGATCGTGACACGCATCCGGAAGTCGCGCGGCTGGGGCTCTTCGAGCGCAGCGTTCGTCACAAAGGTGCGAGCAGCGACGAGAACGGTTGCACTGCTATCGGTTTCCGTTTCCAGACCGGCCTCGATGATTTCCCCCTCGGTCGCCACATTCGCTTCGACTACGACGCTGATAAACGGATCGATCCGACCGTCGAACTCACGCTCGAACTCACCAGTTGCGGTGCTGAGAATACGGTCGATGTCGTCACGCGCGGTCTCTGGTGTGATGCTCGTGAGGTTGAGAATCGTCTGCCGCGCAGCGTGCACATACTGCTGCCGTTCCGTGTCGCGCGCATCGGCATTCCGCAGTTCGAGCACGAGGTACACCGCCGCGCCGGCGAGCGCAATTATCGCTACTACCGCGAACCACAGCGTGACGCGCCGTAGCCGCGACGGTGGCGGTGCGCTCACGTCGCTGGTGTTCGCGCCCGTAGCGGGTTTTTCGAGGTCGGTGTCGTTCATCGGCCCTGCTGGTTGATCATCATTGACTGCCAATCCCCGGCGCCTCCAATCAGTCCTGGCTGACTGTACGTTCGGCCATCGGGCCCCGTAAAGATGCCGGTCGACGTGTCGTATTGCCGCGCGGTTGCGCCGGTGTTTGTGCTGCTTGGTGTGACGACGGGCTGAGGCGGGCCCACTGGCGGATTCGTTCCGAGCGGTGTGTACCCGGTACGGCACTGTTCGGGCGTCGGCGCGCGCCGGCCGGGATACTCCATGCAGGGCGTGTTGCGCGCACCCCGCACCGCTTCCGGACCTTCGGGAGCGACCTGGCAGAACAGACCCGGGGGTGTATCCGGAGTGGAAAAGTCAGCGGGCGAGCGGCGCTCGCTCGGCGGCAAGAACCCGGTGGTGCACGCAGGTGGATCGTTGAGTTGGAGGTGAAAGTCGACTAGCGCTCCCTGATCACGCGGACCACCGGTCGCAGCCCGGTACAGTGCGGCAATAAGCGGCGGGAATGTGACGAGAACCTGTTCGATACCGGGATGGTACGTCACGCCCACTTCTCCGAAGCTCACCATGTTCGCCATCAAGATCGGCAGGGTGGGGCGCACATCCTGGAACAGTGCGGTGGCCTCGTCAGCGGCGCCAGGGCCCTGACGGATCAGCGAACGCAGCTCTTCATCGCTTTCCCGCAGCTGGTGGGTAAACGTCGAGAGGTTGCGCGTCCATGCCCGGATATCGTCGGCACCGGCCACCTGCGTGTCGAGCAGCGGCCCCGCTTGCGCGATGAGTTCCTGGGTTTCGAACGTATTGAGTTCAGCTTCATCAAGCAGTAGCGTTGCGGCGTCGATCAGCCGCTGTATCTCGGAGTCGGCCCCCGCGAAGGCGTCGAACGCCTCGTCGACGACGAGCTGAAGGTCCGTGCCGGTAATGTTTTCGATCATCGCGTCAAGTTGATCGAGGAGCGGCCCGACGTCTTGCGGAAGCGTCGTCCGGGACGCCGGGATGACGTCACCGCCCGCGAGCCGATCACCGCCGGTGCTGAGGGGGATCAGGTCGACGTACTGCTCACCGACAGCGGAGACGCTCCGGACTGTCGCACTCACGTCCGCCGGTATGCTGTAGCTGCTATTCAGTGATAACCGTGCGGCGACGCCCGTGGGGGTGAGCTCAACGGAGCGGACCTCGCCGACGGTGGTGCCGCGATACACGACATTCGCATGCTGGTACAGGCCGCCAGATGCATCGAATTCCACGGTCACCTGGTACCGCCCGACGCCGGCGAGTGCGGGCAGGCTGAGGTACACCGCCGACACGGTGACTAGACCAATCACAGACAGCAAGGCGAGAATTGCGAGCTGCGCGCGCGCGAACGTCGTGAGCATCATCGGCCATTCACCTGACCTGCACCCTGGCCGCGGGTGCCCTCAACGCCGCCGAGTGAGCCGCCGAGCGGTGTGCCCGTGAGAAAGTTCGAATCCATGCGGGGTCCAGTGAGATCGAGTGTCATCATCAGGTTCGCGTAGTCACCCTTGACGGCATTGCCGACTGTCTTCATCGGGAAGGGGAAAGTGAAAAGCAGGCTCATCACGTCGGTGAGGTGTGTTCCGCTATCGGCGAGTGCTTCCAGCACGGGGATGAGACTTTGCAGATTGGCATGCAGATCTTCAGACGACTCCGCGGTGATGCGTGTCGCTGTGTCACCGAGTTCGCTGAGTGACACGAGTGCCTGGGTGAGGTTAGGCCGGTTTTCAATGAGAACGTCGAGGGCAGGCGGAATTTCGTCGAGCGCCGCGTAGATCGTTTCCGATTCAGGAGTGAGTGAGGCACTCAGCCGGTCGAGTCCCGCCATGGCCTCGATGATGTCGCCGCGCTGATCGTCGAGACCGGTTGATAATTCGTCCAGATTAGCGAGCAGTTCCCGGGCTTCCTGCTCGTTTCCGCCCAGCGCCCGGTTGAGTTCACGTGTGATGTCCTGCAGCTGCGCGAGCCCGCCACCATTGAGCACCACGGAGAGCGCCGACAGTGTTTGCTCAGTTGTGGCGTACACACCGGCGCGCTCCATAGGTATGAGGTCACCGTCGCGCAGCGTACCCTCGGGCAGCTCATCAATGGGTGCTGCGAGCTCGAGGTGAGTGGAGCCGAGCAAGCTCGTTTGCCCTACCTTTGCGGTCGCGTTAGCCGGAAGAATGACGTTCTGCTCAATCGATACCGTGACAAGCGCGTTCCAGCCGTCCACCTCGATTCCGGTAATCGAGCCGACTGCGACATCGTTGACCCGGACAGGGGAGTTGCGCGTGAGGGTCGTGACGTTCGGCATCTCGATGCGGACGGTGTACGAGTCGCCCGCGATGCCGGGCGCACCCGGCAAATCGAGCGAGTTGAGTCCCTGCCATTCGCACCCAGTGACAGTGACCGCAAGCGCGGCGGCGATGGACAGGGCAGTGAGGCGGCGGCGCATCGTCATCGCGCACCCCCTGGAAGGAGAAGTGATGCCAGATCACGCGGCGGCGTCTGAGGTGCCGCCGGCGGCGCAGGCTGCGCGGGGACGCGTGCCGCGAGTGACGGGTCGCTGTACTGGAGCTGCTCAGGGAAGGCGTGTACACCGCTAGCCGGGTTCAAGAGCAGCGGTGGGTAATTGATCGCCAGTGAGTTGAGGATCGGCGCGAGGTACTGGACGCACAGGTCCGCGCTGTGGTCGGACTGGTTCGCCTGGAGACCTTCCACTGAGCCGCAGAGGAAGTTGACCGGGTTGGCGAAGTTGTTCAGCGCGATGGCACCGGTCAGCGTGCCTTGCGCAGGATTGTAGATCTGATAGAAGTTTGTCAGCGACGTCGGACCACTGTGCAGGACCCGTTCGATTTCGGGCCGCTTCGAATCGAGTGTCGCAGTCGTATGCGCAAGCTGATCGACGCTTTCCGCCAGTGCAGCACGGTTGTCGCCAACGAATCGGTGTACTTCACCCACCGCAATATCTAGTTCGTCGAGTGCTTGCCCGAGGGCAGACGAGCTGCCTGCGAGGACGTCGGAAACGGATGCGAGATGCCCGCCGAACTCGGTGATCTGCTGATTTGCTCCTGACAGTGCGCTGGTGAAGCGGTGCAGGTTACGCACACTGCCGAACAGATCGTGACGGCCATCCGCGAGCGTCGACATCGCGTGGGAAAGCTCTGACAACGCCAGGTTCAGTTCGGCACCGTTGCCATCCAGGTTTTCCGCAGCTGTTGTCACCAGGCGGCTGAAACTGCCGTCGGTGTCCTCATCTACGGGCCCCAGCGCGTCCGCCAGATTGCTCAGCTCCACCTTGATGTCATCCCACTCGACGGGGACGGTCGTGCGCTGCAACGGGATCTCATCACCGTCCTGCAGTGCCGGCCCGCCCGCATAAACCGGTCCGAGCTGTACGAAACGGCCAGACACCAGAGATTGTGCGAGAATTGCCGCGTATGCGTCCGCCGGCACTTCCACGTCGGGATCAAGTGACATTGTGACGACGGTGGCGCCATCGTGGGGTTCGATCCGGTCGATTCTTCCCACTCTGACGCCGAGAATCCGGACGTCATCGCCCGCGTAGAGGCCGGTGGTCGAGGTGAATAGCGCAGTGATTTCGGTTCGTTCGCTCCGCGCGATCTGCATCGCCACCGCGGCGATCAGGATCACCCCGGCCATCAGTCCGGCGATGATGGCGGTTCGGCGGCGAAACCGGGACACAAAGGGGATCACTCGCATCATTCACCGTCCAGGATCTCGATCGAGGGTGGCGGCTCCAGGAGGTAGTGGCGGAGGTCGTTGGGGACGTTTTCCGGCCACACGAGGGCGTCGACGAGGCCTTGCAGAAGCTTTCCGGAACCGAAGTTCGAGACGAAGGCCTGGAAGTATGGCCCGCTGCCGACCTGCTCGCCCAGTGCGAGCGCGTACGGCGCGAGCCCCTCGAGAGCGCGTTTGAGGTTGTCGTCGTTCTGGCGAAGCACGTCGAGGACCGAGTTCAGTCGTTCCAGGGTGGGCGCCATCTGGGCTTCGTTGTCCTGCACCAGCCCGCTCAGCTGCTGGGAGAGCGCGGAGATGTTGGTGACGAGTTCACTGATCGCTGCGCGGCGCACGTCGAGTTCATACAGCAACTGGTTGCCGTCGAGCAGCAGGCTGTTGATCTGGTCGGCGCGGTCACCGAGGACATCGCTGACGTTGTTCGCGGCGCTCAGCAGGTTCAGAAGTTCCTCGTTGCGGGTGTGGATGCTCCGCGACAAGCGACTGACTCCGTCGAGCGCCGCCCGGATGTGTGGCGGCGTATCGGTCATCGCGTCCGACATGCTGTCGAACGTGGCCGCGAGCCGCTCGGTATCAAGGTCGTGAACAGTCGTTGTCAGATCACCGAGCGCGTCGTTGAGCGAGTACGGTGAGGTCGTCCGCTCAAGCGGAATCACATCGTCAGGGCCTAGTTCGCCGCGCCCCTCTGGCTGGACATGCAGTGCCTTGCGGCCGAGGATGGTGTTCGTTTTGATCGCCGCGGCGGTGCGGTCACCGAATTGCAGCGAGCGCTGAGCGGTGAATTCCACCCGAACACGATCGCCATCGAGCGCGACGGTACCGACCTCGCCGACCTTGACTCCCGCCACCTCGACCGGATCGCCGGGCAGCAGACCACCAGCGTCCGCGAAGTGCGCGCTGTAGCGTGAGTCGCCCCCGAACCAGGGAATGTTGTCGTACTGCAGCGCGGCGAGGACGACCACCGCGGACACGACGATTCCGATGATGCCTTTCATCTCGGATGACATCGGCTTGCGATAACTCATGATGGCGCGCACCTCCCCGTGAGCTGAGTGCCGGGAAGCTGGACCATGATGTTGCGTCCATCGGGACCCGTGAACTTCGCCTGCGTGGCGCACACGTAAAGCTGAAGAAATGAGCCGTACGACCCGATGCGTGTTAGTTTGCGATAGGTCTCGGGCATGTTCTCCAGTACCCAGTTGATCTCGTCCCGCCCCGCGTCGAGTTGCGTTGCGGTGCGCTGCGTTTCGGCGATGACTTCCCGAATCGGCGGGCGGTTGTACTCGAATAGTTCCGCGAGAGAGCCAGTGGCGTTCGCCAGGCGAGGCACCGCACTTGCGATGGGATCACGGTCCGCAGACAGGTCGGACACTAGGTGCTGCAGTCTGTCGATTGTGTGGGAGAACTGATCGTCGCGCTGCTCGAGCATCTCGAGGGTGCCGGTGAGGTTGGTGATGACACTGCCGATCAGCGCGTCCTGCTCAGCGAGTGTTTGAGTGAAGGAACCCGAGCGCCCGAGTAGTGAAACGAGCGTCTCACCCTGGCCCTGGAACACACCGAGCAAGGCGTGCGACAGTTCGTTGACGTCGTCCGGGTCAAGTGCCTGCAGCAGTGGCCGGAATCCGCCGAGCAGCGTATCGAGATCGAGCGCGGGTGACGTTTGCGCAACGGGAATGGTTCCACCGGGCTCGAGTGGATCCGGCGTACCAGGCCCCTCCAGCAGCTCCAGATACCTGTCCCCGACAAGGTTCTCGTACCGCACGGTCGCTTTCGTGCTGGCGAACAGCGGGTACTTCGCCTCAACGCGGAAATCGACGTGCGCAAGGTTGTCCGGTTCGACGCGAACGCCGCGGACGGTACCGACCTGGACACCGGCGATACGAACTTTGTCACCAGGCTGGAGCCCAGAGACACTGGTGAAGGTGGCTTTGTAATTCTCGGTTGCGGAGAAGCGGACTTCACTGAACACGATCGCAAGACCGAGGAAGACAAGTCCCATTGTGATACTGAAGATCAGCATCTTGATGCCGGCGCCCCGCGTCTTCATTCACCCACCCCCGGGATGCCAGCGAACATCAGCTGGTACACGCGGGGCGCGTCCTGCTGAAGCCTCGTATTCGGGGCGAATGGCACATTCGCGGTGTCGGTGACGAGGTAATTGGGGATCGCTCCAGGCACCGGGTTCGGGAGCCCGAAGCAGTTCGGTCCGCCGGTCGCGTTCACCTTCGGCAGGTCATTCGGATAGGTGTACGGCTCGGCGCCGTACATGAAGCCCGTGTTCAGTGCGATGCCTTCCTGCAGGCCGCCGAAGATGTCTTCTGCGATGGGGCGTGCGTTATCGAGCCCAACAATGATGCAGTTGATGGCGGGTGCGTAGCGGTCCAGCAACCGGGTGGTGGGCCGCAGCAGGCTGAGCGCGGTGGTGATGTCGTTCTCGCTGCCCGCGATGACCTCGTTGCCGGTGTCGCCCAGGCCGATGACGCTGAGCAACAGAGCGTCCAGCTGTGTTTGCTCGTCGACAATGGTGCCGCTGACGGCGGTGGTGTTCCGCACCACGTCGAGGAAGGCATCGATTTCGTCCGCGTAGAGGTTGGTGACGTCTGCGCTGGCGGCGCTGGTATTTCGCAGCTGCGGGAGGCTCGGATTCATCGCTTCGAGGTAGCCGTGGGTTCGTGTGATGAGAGCGCCCACCTCGTCACCCCGGCCCTGTAACGCGGTGGAGACGGCACCGAGGGTGGCGTTGAGCTTGTCGGGTTCGATGCGGCGCAACAGATCCGAGAGGTTCTCGAATACCGTGTTGATCTCGACGGTGACCGCGTCCGCGTTGATGGTGGCGCCTGCGGGCAACGGTGCCGGATCAGGCTCCTCAGGGTCGATGAAGTGCACGTACTTCGCGCCGAAAATCGTGGTGGCGCTGATTTCCACTTGCACGTTGCGCGGCAGCCGTTCGAGTTGCCCGGCATAGATGTCGAGTTCGAGCTCGGCACCGCCGGGTACTTCGTTTACGGCCCGTACAAGTCCGATGTCAACGCCGCGCAGTTTCACCTTCGCATCCGGTGCCATGACGAGGCCGGAACGGGCTGAGAAGACGGTGACCGGGGCAGTAGCAGTGAACCGGCCAGTGAACATTGCGAACGTGACCGCGGCAATGATGGCCAGCAGAAGGACCAGCCCGAGTGCCGCGAGCCGCTTGTGCTTGCTTGATGTGTCCTCCATGCCGCTACCCCGTAAGGTCCAGGCTTGGGGCCGAGCCGTACACAGCGAGCGAGATGATCAGTGTCACTGTGACAACCGCGACGAGGGAAGCGCGTGTGGCTTTGCCGACGGCAACACCGACCCCGACCGGGCCGCCTGACGCGTAGTAGCCGTAGTACGAATGAATAAGCATGACGACGACCGCCATCACAAGCACTTGAACGAAGGACCACATCAGGTCGACAGGGCGCAGGAAGGTGCTGAAGTAGTGGTCGTACAGGCCAGGTGATTGGCCGTATAGCTGCACGGTGACGAAGCGTCCGCCGAAGAATGAGGCCATGATCGCGAGGGAATACAACGGGATGATGACAATCATTCCGGCGATTACCCGAGTGCTGACCAGGTACGGGAGTGACGGTACCGCCATCGTTTCAAGCGCATCGATCTCTTCGGATACACGCATCGCACCGAGTTCCGCGGTGCAGCCGGCACCGATGGTCGCTGCCAGGCCCACACCCGCAATCACAGGCCCGGCGATCCTGACGTTGATGAAAGCGGAAAAGAAGCCGGTGAGCGCTTCGATTCCTATGTTGCCGAGCGAGCTGAATCCCTGGACCGCAATGGTGCCGCCCGCAAACATCGTCAGAAAGCCCATGATGACGACCGTGCCGCCAATGATCGCCAGTGCACCCGTGCCCATGCCCACTTCGGCGATGAGCCGGACAGTTTCCCGTCGTGAATGCATTACAGCGCGAGGTCCGTACGCTAGCGCCTTTAAATAGAAGACAGCGTGGTCGCCAACCGCGTCGACGGCTGCGGTGATGCGTCTGCCCCGCCGGGCGGTCTTGGGGAAGCGCGCCGCGAAAACTTCGGCCTCGGTCACTGCCGGGTCACTATCGGGGGTCCCCTGGACCTTCGGTGTTTCTGGGTCGTTGGTAATCGTCATGGCCTATACCGCCGTGATCTTGATGCCGATAGCTGTAATGACGACGTTGACGACGAACAACGCCATGAACGCGAACACGACCGTCTGGTTAACCGCCGCGCCGACGCTCTTCGGTCCGCCCTTGACGCTGAGCCCCAAGAAGCACGCGACCAGGCCCGCGATCATCCCGAACATGCCTGCCTTCAGCTCTGAAATCATGAGTTCGGCGAACCCGGTAAGCAAGGTGAGGCCGTCGACGAAAGCGCCGGGGTTGACGTCTTGGAGGTATACCGAAAACACATAACTGCCGAGGATGCCGATGGTGCAGACCAGTCCGTTCAGCATCAGCGCGACGAGCGTCGACGCGATGACGCGTGGAACGACGAGTCGCTGGATGGGACTGATGCCGAGCACCTTCATGGCGTCGATCTCTTCGCGGATCGTGCGGGCACCCATGTCGGCGCAGATTGCGGTCGCCCCCGCACCGCTGACAATGAGGACTGTCACGATCGGCCCGACCTGCGTGACAGCGCCGAAGGCAGCTCCTGCTCCGCTGAGGTCTGCGGCGCCGATTTCGTGCAGCAGGATATTCAGTGTGAACGTGACAAGCACGGTGAAAGGAACAGCCATCAAGAGTGTTGGTACGAGCGACACCCGTGCCACGAACCATGACTGGTCGATGACTTCCCGCGTCTGGAAGGGCGGCTGAAAAAGCGCGCGCGCTGTCTGAGCGACAAATCCGAAAAAGTCACCGACAGCTCTGAGTGGTACCGCAGCGGCAGTATTCATCGCCTCGCTCCCCTGAGTGCTGTGATGCAGGCCATACTATGTAGAACACGTTCTCGTGTCAAAGCTATGGCGGGAGTCGCGTTATTAATGATGTTGCGCGGCCTTTACCGCGCGTTTACACGAGAACGCGCTCTAGTCCCGATTCAGCAGCAGTCGCACCGCAAGTTCGATGCGGTGGTGCACATCTGCGGACGATACGCGATGCGTTACCCATGCGATGAGGTTTGCCATCCAAATGTCGGCGATGAGGTGGTAAATCGCGCGGTCTTGCTCGGTGGGTTCGCCGATCCCGGCAGCCCTGGCGAACATGTCTTCCATAAGGCGTCCGACCTGCTCGACTTCCACTGCCACGGTGGTGTCAGCGAACATAAACGCGCGCACCATCGCCTCCGTGAGGTTGGGGTTGCGCTGCATCGCTGTGGTGTTGCGCTCGAAGACGTGGAGCAGGCGTTCGGCAGCGGTGTCCCCGGGTACCTTGACGCGCTCTAAACGCTCGCCTTCGCGCTGGAACTCCTGGGCGAGTGCTGCGACGAGAAGGTGAATTTTGGAGGGGAAATAGCGGTACAGGGTACCGAGTGCAACCCCTGCATTCTCTGCGACCGCGCGCATCTGCACGGCCTCGAAGCCGCCCTTGGAAGCGAGGGTCAGCGTCGCGTCGAGTATGCGGTTGCGGCGTTCGCGCTGAGCGGCGGAGCCGGAGCTGTTACCGGACTCGGCTGCCCCGCCTGTTGCGGTGTTCGTTCGCGTCCTTGGTGGCATCTGGCGCTCCTGGCGTCAGTAGAGAACATGTTCAGGGCAATGCGAAAGCCTACAGCAGGCGGCTAAGGCTCGCGAGGCGTCTGAATCCACTATACGAATATTAGAACGCGTTCTAATATGGAAATGTTTCCGAGGATGAGGAGGCCCCGTGCCAATCGCAAGCACCGACACACAGCGTGAACTAGCCCGAGCGTTACACGCGTGGGCACGGCGAGCTGACCCGCGCCAGGCTGTCCGCTCTGGAGATGCGCAGGCTGGCTGGACCGAGCTTGCCGAGATCGGCGTTTTCGGTGTGGCGGTGCCGGAAGAGCTCGGCGGAGCAGGTGGTTCTGTGGCCGACGCTGCGGCGGGGCTGGAAGCGGCAGCGGAGGCCTTTGCGCCCGGCCCGCTACTGCCGACTGTGCTCGCGGCGACGATTCTCGCGCGCTACCCCGACGCCGTGATCGCCAAGGAAACCGTGCCGACACTCGTGACTGGACAGACAGCCGCTGGTGTAGCTGTTTTCACGCCGGGTGAGGTTCAGGCGAGTGAAACTGGAAACACGGGACTCGTGCTGACGGGATCCTTCGAGTGTGTCTTCGGGGCCACCGAAGACGGCTATCTTCTCATACCGGTCCAGCTCGCCGCGGGCGAGCGGTGGGTCGTCGTCCCGCCCCGTCAGGACGGGATGCGAGTCGAGCCGCGGGAGCTGGTGGATCTCGGAGGAGCAGCCGGACGCGTCCGCTTCGACAACACGCCGCTCGCCGCGGACGCTGTCGTGCATGGCCTGACCTCGGCAGCGGTACGCGATCTCGCCGCCACGCTCGCATCAGCGGAAGCATCCGGCATCGCAGCATGGTCGCTGAAAACCGCCGCCGAGTACGCGAAGACGCGCGAGCAATTCGGGGCAAAGATCGGGGCGTTCCAGGCGGTGAAGCACCTGTGTGCCACGATGCTGTGCCGCGCGGAAAAGGCCGCGGCACTCGCGTGGGATGCCGCCTGTGCGATATCGGCCTCCGAAGGCAGTCTGAGCGCTGCGGCTGCAGCGGCAGCATGCCTCGACGCGGCAGTTGACAACGCAAAAGACTGCATTCAAGTCCTTGGCGGAATTGGCTTCACTTGGGAACACGACGCGCATTTGTACCTGAGGCGGGCGGTCTCACTGCGTCAACTGCTCGGCGGCAGTGACTATTGGCTGCGTGCCACCACAGACCTCGCCGCTCGCGGCGCCCGGCGTCAGCTCCATCTCGACGTGTCGCCCGGTACCGTCAGCGCGGACTGGATCGAACGCGTCCGCGCGGACGTTGCTGAGATCTCCGCATTGCCCACCGCCGCGCACCGGCAGCGACTCGTGGAAATGGGCTACTTTATGCCACATTGGCCAGCCCCTTACGGCCTGGCCGCGACGCCCGCCCAACAGCTGATCATCGATGAAGAACTCGAAGCGGCAGGTATTACCCGCCCGAGCCTCGTTATCGGTGGCTGGGCGGGCGCTACCATCCTCGAACACGGCTCGGATACGCAGCGCGCGAGGTTCTTGCGGCCTACCTTGCTCGGCGACATCGCGTGGTGCCAGCTATTCAGTGAGCCGGAGGCTGGTTCGGACCTTGCGTCGTTGCGGACACGCGCCGTGCCCGCCGACGGCGGCTGGCGGCTAACCGGGTCGAAGGTTTGGACGTCGCTCGCACACGAGGCGGACTGGGCGATCTGTTTGGCGCGAACCAACCCCGACGTGCCCAAACACAAAGGCATCACGTACTTTCTCCTCGATATGAGGAGTGCCGGAATCGACATTCGGCCGCTGCGCGAAATAACCGGGGAAGAAAGATTCAACGAAGTCTTTCTCGACGACGTATTCGTGCCCTGTGACTGTGTCGTGGGTGCCGAAGGGGACGGCTGGAAACTCGCCCGCACCACGCTTGCCAACGAGCGTGTTTCCATGAGCGCTGGCGACACCATCGGGGGGCTTCTTGAGCGCCTCCTCGAAGGGCTGGACGGCACGGCCGCGGCAGCACCACGGGTAGGTGCACTCATTACGGACAGTATTGCTGGTGCGGTGCTCGACCTTCGTTCGGTCTTGAACCAGATTGAAGGCGAGGGGCAGCACGGTCCGGGTGCGGCGTCGAGTGTTCGCAAACTCATCGGGGTAACCCATCGGCAAGAGGTCGCGGAGACCGCACTGGAGTTGCTCGGCACGGAGGGGGCCTTGGCGGATTCAGCGGAGGCGCGCTCGGTTCAGCACGAATTTCTGCTGACCCGCTGCCTCAGCATCGCGGGGGGAACCACCGAGATACTGAAAAATGTCGCAGCCGAGCGATTGCTCGGCCTCCCCAGGTAACTTGTAACCTGTGCTGCTCTCCGGAAGAAGGCAATGTTATGCAGCGACTCACTGGGCTCGACGCGAGCTTCCTTTACTTTGAGACTTCGTCGCAGCTGCTGCACGTGTGCGCGCTTATGACGCTTGATCCATCGACAGTGCCCGGCGGATACTCGTTTCCAAAACTGCGCGCCGCGCTGGAAGAGCGCACCGAGAACATGCCAGTCTTCCGGCGCAAGCTACACAATCCACCATTCAACATGCACCACCCGGTGTGGGTGGAGGATGACGAATTCGACATCGAGCACCACGTGCATCACGTCGCTGTTCCGCCGCCCGGTGGCCGGGAAGAGCTTTCAGAGCTGTGCGCACACATTGCCGCCCAGCCGATGTCCCGGCGGCGTCCCCTGTGGGAGTTCCATGTCATCGAAGGGGCCGCCGACGGCAGCCTCGTGATTGTCGCGAAGATGCACCACGCGGGGATCGACGGAGTGAGTGGTGCTAGCCTCATGGCCTACCTCGCCTCGACGGAACCGGATGCGCCGTTGCCTATCCTGCCCGAGCACCAGCGTAAAAACCCCGGGGCGCCAGGCCCGATCGACATCGTCTCGCACGGTATCCGCGGAATCGCGAGCCGCCCGGTGGTTGCCGCCCGGCTGCTGCGCGAGATCGCGGCGCCGGTACCGCGTTTCGTGATGAAAGCGGTGCGGAAGGAAGGTATGCGGATCCCCTTCACCGCGCCCCGAACGTCTTTCAACGCGACGATCACCGGCCGACGCAGCGTTGCGTATTGTCAGGCTGAACTCGACGACGTCAAAAAGGTGAAGAACGCATTCGGACTGACTGTCAACGACGTTATTCTGGCCGTGTGTACCGGAGCGTTGCGCACGTACCTCGCCGATCGGCATGAGTTACCGCGGACTCCGCTGCTAGCGACGATCCCAGTATCGGTGCGCGGCCGCTCGCAGCGAGACGACCAAGGCTCCAACAAGGTGTCGTCGATTTTCTCCTCATTGCCCACGCACCTCCAGGACCCGGCCGACCGGCTCCGGTATCTGGCAGACGCGAACCGCAAAGCGAAGGAACATCACGCGATGGTGCCCGCGGACTTGCTCCAGGACGTCGCACAGTTCGCATCGTTCGGGACACTCGGGCTAGCGGTGCGCGCGTATTCGTCGTTGCGGCTCGCCGAGCGTCATCCAGTCATCCATAACCTCGTCATGTCCAATGTGCCGGGGCCGCCGATGCCGCTCTACCTTCTTGGCTCGCGCATCACGGGGATGTTTCCCTTCGGCCCGGTGTTTCACGGGGCCGGCCTGAACATCACCGCAATCTCACGGGAGGGGCGGATCGACTTTGGAATCATCGCGGCGGCGAATCTGGTCCCAGACGCCTGGCCGATCGCGGACGCCATCCCACACGCGCTTGCGGAATTGGTCCGGTGCACGGACACGGCTCCAGGTGCTCATTGACGAGCTTGCTCGTGCACCCAGTCGCACGCGGAAACGAGCGCCGGCACGAACTTGTCGGGATTGAACACACACCCGGCATGGCCGGCATCGACCTCGAAGTGTCGTGCACCTGGTATAGCCTTCGCGATTGCCCGCTGATCGCGCGGCGGGATAGCGCCGTCACGCTGCATCACAACCACAGCTGTTGGCGTGCGTATCTCTCGCACCCAAGCGGTCGAGTTGAAGCTGGCGATCGCGTTAATCGCGGCGAGGTTTGCGGACACGGTGGTCTTGCGGAATTCACCGAATAGCCAGCGATGATCAACAGGAAGGTCGGGGTTGGGTGCGGCGGTGCTCAAGCGGCGGCGCGCTCGGGGTGGCAGGCGGGCTGCCAGGCGAATCGAGGTGTCGAACGCGGTGCGATACCGCTGCCTGCGCCGAATGCTCCGGGTGCTCGCGCACAGCACCAGGCCGCGCAACCGGTCAGCGTGCCGTCGGGCGACCAACTGCCCCACGAACGATCCCATCGAGTATCCCGCGACCGCGAACTCATCGATCCCGAGTTCGGTGGCGAGCGCCGCAACGTCATCGGCGCAATCCTCTAACGAGAACGTGTTGGACTTTATCCCCGCTCCGTGCCATCTCTGGTCAAGTCCGATGACCCGGTATCGCGCTGCTAGCGCGGACACGGACGGGTACCAGGTCAAGAGGCTGGTGCAGGAGAGCGCATGCAGGAGGATGAGCGGTTCGCCATCGCGCGGTCCTGTGTCGAAGATCGCGGTATCCCCACGTCCAGGCAGGTGTATCGGCTGTGGCGCGGGCAGGTCAGTCGTGGGCGGTGCGGAGACGCGGCGGTCGAGAAGGCGCCAACCGCTGCGGCGTCGCGACTGTTGTTGAGAGCGCATCCTGAGTGTTCCTCCGCTGCCTCTTGCGTGGCTAGTCTCGCTCAACAATATAATAGAACGTGTTACAATTTTGCGGTAACTGGCCTTGTGGAACGGAGTAGCTGCGTGGACTTTCAGCTTGACGACACCCAGCGCGAGATCAGTGGCCTCACCCAGGCGGTACTGAACGCCAATCCAGAAGGAGCGTCCGGCGAGTTCGATAAGGAACTCTGGGCGGGCCTCGCCAAGGCCGGGTTGCTCGCACTGGCTAACCCAGCCAGCGCCGGGGGAGACGGACTCGGTATCCCTGAATTGGTGGTGGTACTCCAGGCGGTCGCACGCAAAGGCGCACGCATACCCGCTCTCGCAACCCTGGCGCTCGGTGCCCTGCCCATCGCGGCTTTTGGGACAGCGCAACAGCAGAATAGCCTCTTGCCAGAGGCTGGTTCCGGTAACGCGGTGCTTTCCGGGATGCTGCCCGGCGCAGCGTGGGAGGTCACCGCGGCCCGGGGCGGCGAGTGGCGACTCACCGGGCGCACGAGTGTGGTGCCTTACGCGAACCATGCCCATCGCTTAGTGATTCCGGCTGAGACTGACAGCGGGCAGGGGCTTTTTCTCGTCGACCCCGGCGGGGCAGGCGTATCGATGGCACGCGTGCCCACGTCCTCCGGAGACCCCGAATACGTGGTGCAGCTCGACGGCGTGCGGGCGGCCCCATTGGGCGCTCAGCCGTCCGGCGAATCGGTGGAGTACCTTCGGCGGTGCGCCACAATCGGGGCCGTCGCCGTCGGGTGCGGGGCGCTGACGGGGGCACTCGACCTGACGCGACAGCACCTGCGCACCCGTGAACAGTTCGGTAAACCGCTAGCGACCTTCCAGGCCGTGGCCCAGCAAGTAGCAGATGTGTACATCGCCGCGCGGACAACGGAACTCGCGCTCAAGGCGGCGTCCTGGCGATTGGCTCAGAAGCTTGCCGCCGACGAGGACATCGCGCTCGCGGCGTACTGGCTGATAGAGCACGGTTTGCCCGCTGTCCGCACATGCCACCATTTGCACGGTGGAATCGGGGTGGACGTGACGTATCCGCTGCACCGGCACTACTCGGTCATCAAAGACGTGGCGCGCATGCTCGGGGGTGCTGAACATCAGCTTGAAGGACTGGGGGTCTAGCTGTGCACATTGATCTCACGGAGAGTCAGCGCGAATTACAGCGCACGCTGCGCGACTACTTCTCGAACCTCGTGACGGCCGACGAACGCGCCGCAATGCGGGTCGAACGGCACGGTCCCATATTTCGGGCCATTGTGCGGCGCATGGGCCAAGACGGGTGGCTGGGTGTGGGCTGGCTCACGGAATTCGGTGGCCGCGGCTTTGGACCGATCGAACAACACATATTTGCCGACGAAGCCGCTCGCGCTGATGTGCAGTTGCCGTCCGTCACTTTGCAGACTGTGGGGCCGACCTTGCAGTCTTACGGGACGGACCAACAGAAGCAGTTATTCCTGCCCAAAATCCTGGCAGGCGAGGTGCACTTCGCGATCGGGTACACCGAACCAGAAGCTGGCACCGACCTCGCGTCGCTGCGTACCACCGCTGTCCGTGACGGCGATGAGTACGTCGTCAACGGGCAAAAAATATTCACCACTGGCGCGCATGACGCCGACTTCATCTGGCTGGCCGTCCGGACCGACCCGAAAGCTCCTAAACACAAGGGTATTTCGATCCTCATCGTCGATACTCGCGATCCCGGTTTCAGCTGGACACCGATCATCACGTGTGACGGCGCTCATCACGTCAATGCCACGTACTACAACGATGTACGCGTGCCAGCCTCGATGCTTGTCGGCACCGAAAATGAAGGCTGGCGGCTTATCACGACCCAACTGAACCACGAACGCGTGATGCTCGGGCCCGCCGGCCGGATCGGCGCGGTGTACGACAGAGTGAAGGCCTGGGCGGCGAGCAACGACATTCTGGATCGCAGCGACGTGCGCGTGACGCTCGCGAAAACTAAGGCAGCGCAGCGTATAAATGAGCTCCTCAACTGGCAGGTCGCTGCGATCGATGCCGCACAGCCGGTCGATGTAGCCGACGCGTCGGCCACCAAGATCTTCGGCTCCGAGCAGATACAGCAGATCGGTGCGCAGCTTGAACAGATCGTCGCGCGATACGGTTGCCTTGACGACCCCGAGACGGCGGAACTTGCCGAGTGGCTCGACGTCACCGCAAAACGGAACCTCGTGCTGACCTTTGGAGGCGGCGTGAACGAAATCCAGCGTGAGCTCATAGCGATGATGGGACTTGGCCTGCCACGGGTGATCCGATGAGCGATATTCGGGGAATAGCTGAACGTATTGCTGCGCAGGGCGACTCGGCCCCGGTTCTGGCGCGCGATCCCGTCAATCAGGCGATGATCAACAACTGGGTGGAGGCTATCGGCGACACGAACCCGGTGTACACCGACCCAGAGTTCGCGAATCAATCACTCCATAGCGGGGTCGTTGCGCCACCCGCGATGGCACAAGTGTGGACGATGCGAGGTTTGCACGGCACTCGCAGCGACGACGACCCGCTCGGCGCTATGATGGCCGCCCTCGACGATGAGGGCTTCACTTCGGTCGTTGCGACGAACTCCGAGCAGACCTATCACCGCTATCTGCGTCCCGGCGAGTATGTCACCGCGACAACACGGCTCACCGATGTTACCGGCCCGAAAGACACAGCACTCGGCCACGGATGGTTTGTCACCACCGTGACGACGTGGGCAGCGGCAGGCGAACCCGTCGCTGAAATGGTGTTCCGGGTGCTGAAGTTCAAGCCGAAAACCGCTGCGCGCATCGTCGACGCATCCGAGTACGCGACAAGCGTGCTCCGGCCAGTTGTCTCCCGTGACACGGAGTTCTTCTGGGAAGGCACGAAGCGGGGCGAGCTCCGAATTCAGCGGTGGGGCAAAGAATTACGCCACCCACCCGGTGCAACTTCCCCGAATGGCGACCTCACAGTGACGCCTGACTATGTCGTGGCGCGCGGGACGGGGACCGTGTACAGCTATGTGGTGCACCACCATCCGAAAGTGCCTGGCAAGAAGACGCCGTTTGTGGTGGCGCTGGTTGAATTAGATGAAGGCGTGCGCGTCCTCGGTGAACTCATCGGCACCGAACCGTCGGACGTCAAAATCGGTCTCAGTGTGCGCGCTGTGTTCTTGCGCATCGACGATGACCTGACCCTGCCCGCTTGGGAGGTGGCATGAAAACCCGGACCGCACAAGAGATCTGCGTGGGCGACGAACTGCCAGAGATGGTGATCGAGGCGACGCCAACCTTCATCGTCAGCACCGCTCTCGCTACCCGCGATTTTCAGGATGTCCACCACGACAGGGACGCGGCTGTAGCCCGGGGCTCCACAGACATCTTCCTGAATATCCTGACCGATAACGGGCTCGTGCAGCGCTACGTCACCGAATGGGCCGGGCCCGAGGCGCTGATCCGCTCCATCAAGATCCGGCTTGGTGTGCCGTGCTACGCCTACGACACCTTGACGTTCTCCGGACGAGTATCCGGTGACCGCGTCGTCGCGGGGGAGCGCCGGTTCATGATCGACGTGCGCGCCCGCGACAGCCTCGGCGACCATGTGAGCGGATCCGTGGAGATAACCGTCCCGACGAGGAGTGCGTAGATGACGCTTGCAGGCAAAGCCGCTATCGCCGGAATTGGTGCGACCGAATTCTCTAAGGACTCTGGGCGCAGCGAACTCCGGCTCGCCGTCGAGTGCATCACCGCGGCACTCGACGACGCGGGACTATCGCCGGCCGACGTTGACGGGCTCGTCACCTTCACCATGGACAGCAACGCCGAGATCGCGGTCGCACGTGAGCTCGGCATCCCCGAACTCACGTTCTTCAGCCGCGTTCACTATGGGGGCGGCGCGGCTGCGGCGACTATTCAGCAAGCCGCCATGGCCGTTGCATCCGGGGTCGCCAACGTTGTTGTCGTGTATCGCGCTTTCAACGAGCGATCCGGGTACCGCTTTGGTCAGGTGTCATCCGCAGCGGCAGGCCAGGTAAACACCTCGGGGGTGGACAACAGTTTCCACTACCCGATGGGGATTGCCACGCCCGCCGCAACGGTCGCGATGAGCGCCCGCCGGTACATGCACGAATATGGCGCCACTAGTGAGGATTTCGGCACGATAGCTGTGATCGACCGCAAACACGCGGCTACGAACCCGAATGCCTGGTTTTACGGCAAACCCATCACGCTTCAGGATCACCAGGAGTCGCGATGGGTCGCCGAGCCATTGCACCTGCTTGACTGCTGTCAGGAATCCGACGGCGGGGTCGCGCTTGTGGTGACAAGCGCGGAACGTGCCAGGGACCTGCGTAACGTGCCGGTGCAGGTCGCGGCGGCGGCCCAAGGGAGTGGGCCGGACCAGTACATCATGACCAGCTATTACCGGGATGCAATCAGCGGACTACCTGAAATGGGTGTGGTCGCACGCCAGCTTTGGAGGCAGTCCGGCATCAGTCCGGGTGACGTTGACGTCGCCGTGCTGTACGACCACTTCACGCCGTACGTCCTGATGCAGCTGGAGGAACTCGGCTTCTGTAACCGCGGTGAAGCGCCGGGTTTCATCGCGGGCGACACACTGGAACTGCAGGGTTCACTGCCGCTGAACCCACACGGCGGCCAACTCGGGGAGGCCTACATCCACGGCATGAACGGAATCGCCGAAGGGGTACGGCAGTTGCGGGGTACTGCCGTCAACCAGGTCGAATCTGTTCAGCACGTGCTCGTGACGGCCGGAACCGGTGTGCCGACGAGTGGTCTGGTGCTGCGGAACTAGTCAGTTGCGAACGTCCTGGCTTGGGTTCGGCTAAGTCAAGCCCGGCACCGCAGCCAACTCACCGCGCGATGTGACACCGAGCTTTGGGTAGGCCTTGTACAGGTGGTAACCGACGGTGCGCGGACTCAGAAACAACTGGGACGCAATATCGCGGTTGCTTAGTCCACTGGCGGCAAGGCGCACAACCTGGCGTTCTTGCGGAGTGAGCGTCCCGGTCTTATCGTCGAGCGGCTGATTCTCAATTCGCGCGCCAGCTGCGCGCAGTTCGGCATTCGCACGTTCAAGCCACGGGTGTGCCCGCATGCGTTCGAATGTTCCCGCCGCGTGCCGCAGATGGACCCTCGCCTCAGTGGTTTCGCGCTGACGCCGGAGCCACTCGCCGTACAGCAGGCTGGTACGCGCGTAGTCGAATGGTGGCCCGGGGTGCGCGTGCAGCCCGATTGCTTCCGCGAAGAGCTTTCCGGCCTCGGTGTCACTCGCCGTGAGCGCGCGGCACCGCATCGCAATTGACGTCGCCCACGGCC
Source organism: Hoyosella sp. YIM 151337 (assembly GCF_026041215.1). Classification (GTDB taxonomy): domain Bacteria; phylum Actinomycetota; class Actinomycetes; order Mycobacteriales; family Mycobacteriaceae; genus Hoyosella. Next base: position 16,799 of record NZ_JAPEIQ010000015.1, on the reverse strand, counting down.
TATTCAGGTTGCGTGCCCAAAGGCCGAACCACTCACGTGCCTCCATGGCAGTGGCGCGGTCACCCAGCCGCATCGCCGTCTCAACGAGATCGGGAAGGCTGGCGATCGCTCCCTGTCTGCCAGGGCCGCGCATCATCGACTGAAGCGTGGTGAACGCACTCTCATGTCGGCTGTTCCCGAGATCGAGGAGGCTGCGAGCAGCCAGAGCATGCATGTTTCCCGGCGCGATATTGCGGCGCAAAGGTTCTTCCGTGTAGCGCACACAGGCTTCGGCGTCACCGCGAATCGCTGCGATCTGGCCCAGCACATTCGAGACGTAAAGACTGTGGCGCCGTGCGCCGATATCGCGTGAAATCGTCGCGGCTTCCTCAGCGCTAGTCTGTGCGTCGTCGAGCTGGCCGAGAATCAACTGGGTCCGTGCCAACAGCGGCAGTGCCGCGGCCAGCATGCCTGCGGCCCCATCGCTCCGGGCTCGCGACTCGATTGTCTTAGCGAGATCGTGCGCGTCTTGAGTATTGCCACGAAGTAGCTGCCACCAGCCGATGTCAAGCAATTCGGGTGTTTCGCCGCAGCCTTCTAGGGCGGTGACGACTGTGGCGAGCGGATCATCTTCGGAGGGCTCGAACGTGTGCTGGGCCGTGAAGGCCCGGGCGAGCGCGGTAATCGTGTGGGCATTCGGCAGTTCCATATCGGTGCCACGTTCGGCGATTCGGGCGAGCGCGTCGAGGTCGCCGGAGTTGGTAGCCGAGCGTGCCGCACGGAACAGGAGGTGACCCGCGAAACTCTCGTCCAGCCGCGCGACGGAAACTGCAGTATCAGAGAGCAAACGGTACGCCAGCCGTGGCTGATCCTGAGCGTCCAGGACGGAAGCACGAACGAGAGCGATCTCGGCGAGCTGAAGTGGATCCTGCGCATAGTCGGCCGCACGCTCCGCGAGTTGCTCGGCACGCTCGAACTGTCCGGCGCACGATGCGCTTTCAGCACTCACCCGCAGCCGCTCTGCCTTCTGTCGAGTATCGATCGTCAGTTCTGCGGCACGCTCGAGCATGAGTGAGGTCCCGGCGTTGTGGTGCAGCCTCCCGCCTGGTCGTGCTGCCTCGTCAAGTACCTTGGCGACAAAGTCATCCGGTGTGGTAGCGGCGGCAGCGAGATGCCACGCGTAGTGGCATTGATCGCCGATTGCGTGGTGAGCGGCCGCTAACGCCTGGTGACTTTCAGTTCGCGTGACGAGTGGCGCAGCGTAGTACGCTGCCGCGCGCAGGAACGGGTGCCGGAACTCGATCCGGTCTTCGCGCGCGTGAATCACATCAGCCGCTTCAGCGGGGGTGAGATCGCTCGCTGACAATCCCCCCTCTGTGATCGCTGCGACAATCACGGAAGGAAGGCCCGTATCATCCGCCGCCACAATTGTCAGCGCCGCCCGTGTGGGGGCTGGCAGTGCGCGGATGCGCTGCGCGAAAGCGGATTTGAGCCGAAGAAATCGGGATGTCGGTTCCGCTTCCGCGCTCGCGGGCAGTTCAAGAAGAGCCAGTGGGTTTCCGCGCGCATCCACGATCAGTCCTTCACGCTGCTCGGGAGTGAGCTGTGAGTCGCGCTGATCCAGCAGCTGGTGCGCAGCTGTGTCTGAGAGTGGCTGCAGCGCCAGTTCCGCGAAGTCGGCTGCGAGGAACTCCGGTGCATCGCCGTCCCGAACTCCAAAGACGAGCGCGATCGGTTCAGCACTTAGCCGCCGCGCGGCGAAGAGCAGCGCTTCAGCGGAACTGTGATCGAGCCAGTGTGCATCATCGACAATGCACAGGAGCGGTCGCTCCTCCGCAACATCCGACAACAGGGTGAGCAGCGCCAGGCCGACAAGAAACCGGTCGCTCGCGGTATTCGTGCCACCGGCGTCAGCCTGCCGGACTGTCCCAAGTACAGTGCCGAGCGCCTGTGCCTGGGGGACCGGCAGCGCGTCAAGATGCGATCGCAACGGGTGGACAAGCATGTGCAGTGCGGCGAAAGGCAGGGCGTTCTCAGACTCGCCGCATGACACTCGCACTGTTCGTACATCGGGATTCGCCGTTGCGAGCGCCTCCAGCAGCATGGATTTGCCGATGCCCGCTTCGCCACGCAGTACCGTCACTGAGCTGCGGCCCAGCCGGGCTTGCTCGACGGACGCTTGCAGCGCGGCAAATTCCTCATCTCGGCCCACGAGCATGTTTCCACCTTACGCAGCGGGAGAGGCGGAACCCGTCAGCGCCGCGTTGAGCGCGGCTTCGGACTGCGCACCAATCATCCACGCGCTGCCACCGAAGCGGGTGGCGGGAACAGATCGAAGACCCGCCTGCCGCACGCTCTCAAGTTCGTTCGCGATGTGTGCGTCGCTGACGTCACGCCAGCGAACGCCGATCTCCGCCGCAAGCTGAGAAAGCACTCGGGGGTCCGCGATATTCAGTTCATCCGTGTGGTGAGCACGGAAAAGCCGCTCCGCGGTCTTCGCACCGAGCCCTTGCTGCTGGGCGAGGAAGGTCAAACGGTGCGCCCCGAAGGTGTTCGACCACACTGCACGAGCGTGCCGGAAATGGAGTCCCTCCGCTGCCGCGAGCGACTCGATGCCCGCGATCGCGTCGTCGGTGTCGCTGCCAAACGAGCGGCGCAGTACCTCACGTTTTGGCTCCCCGGCGGCGGTGGCGTCAGGCGCCAATTGGTAAGGGCGCAAGATTAACTCAGCAGTTCCTCCGGCGCGACGGAACTCCGAAAGCCTGCGCTGCAACCGGTTGAACGTGAAGTACGACCACACGCACGGGTAGTCGAAGACAAACTCGATACGCATGGCGTTATCCGCAGTACGCTTCACGGGCTCGCGCCTCCTTCAGCGCGCCTGCCCACCAGGACAGTTGATCTAGCATGCCTTTTGCTGCCCGCGAACAGGATTCGCCGTCACGCGGCTGGCCGTCCTCATCGAACTTCTCCCAGAACGCATGAAAGCTGATGGTATCGCGCACCGTCATCGCGTGGACTTCCGCGAACACCGTGCGCAGGTGTTCAACTGCGCGCAGGCCGCCGCCCATGCCGCCATACGACACGAAACCAACCGGCTTCGCCTGCCACTCGTCGCGATACCAATCGATCGCAACTTTGAGCGAAGCCGGGTAACTGTGGTTGTACTCAGGCGTGACGACAACAAACGCGTCGGCCTGGGCGAGTCGCGGCGCGAGCGCCGTGACTTCGGCTGGTTCGGGGGCACCGAAATCCGTCATGACGGCTGGAAGCTGGACGTCAGCGAGATCCACCACATCAATCTCGAAATCACTGTGTGAACGTGCCTGTTGTGCAAACCAGTGGGCGGCGGTGGGGCAGAAGCGGCCGTCGCGGGTGCTTCCAACTATGATTGCAAGCCGAAGAACAGACATTGCGCTACTCCTTTGTGTGACGTTGCTGTGTCTTCGACGCTATTGATCCTGGGTCGGCACGGCATCTGTCACATGACTGGGTTCGGTAGGTCAGCGAGCACTGGGCGCGAGCCACCGTCAACTGACAGATTCGCCTGCGTTCACGGAAAAATAGCGTCGCTGTCATGACGACCTCAGCTCTCTCCTCCCGAATTGCTACCAGTCCGCGCACACAGTGGGCGCCGGTCATCGTGCTCGCGCTGGCCATGCTCGTTGTGACCTCAGAGATCAGCATCGCCGCGGTGGCGCTGCCCGCGGTGGGCGCCGACCTGGGGGTGACACCAGCAGCGACCGCGTGGGTTCTGCTCGCGTATGCGCTGCCGATGGGCGCGATCGCGATTCCCGCCGGGCGGTGGGCCGACCGTGCCGACCCACGCACGATTTTCCTGATCGCGATGGCCGGGACGGGGGCCGCGAGTGTGCTGGCGGCTTTCGCGCCCAGCATGTCGGTGCTCTTGCTCGCGCGGTTTGTTCAGGGTTTGTTCGGCGGGCTGATCCTCGTCGTGTACATGCCGATCGTCGTCGCCAGTTCCCGTGAAGAATTCCGCGGACGCGCGGTTTCCGTGATTGTCACGATCATGACCGCCGGCGGTATGGCTGGCGCTGCCATCGGTGGTGTTGCGGCAGGTGCGTTCGGCTGGCGCTCGGTGTTCGTGATCAAGCTGCCGCTGCTGATTGCTGTGCTCATCCTTGCCTGGCGTGTGCTGCCCCGCAGCGATAAAGGGCTTCCCGCACCGGGTCGGCCCTTGTTGATGGAGGCACTTCTGTTGGGGGGTGCGGTGACCGCGCTGCTGCTCGTGTTCAATCAGCTCACTGAACGCCCCGAGAGTCCCATTTTTGCGGCCGCTCTTGCGGCCGGTGCGGTGATCTTGGCTATCTTGTGGAAGCGTCAGCCCGCCTCCGCTGCGGTGGTTCAGCTGATGCGGATGCGCGCGTTCGGATTCACTATGGCGGGACTCTTCCTGCTGGGCTTCAACGCGGCACTGATGGTGTTCCTCATCCCGTACTTTGTTGCTGATGTCCTCCAGCTTGGCCCCGAAGTCGTAGGCTTCCTGCTGCTTGTTGAGATAGCAGCGATGTCGCTGGTGTCGCCGGCCGCCGGGTGGCTCGCTGACAGGTTCGGAGAGTTGCTCATCGCTGTGGCTGGTGCAGCCATCACGGTGACTGCGACACTCATCATGCTCAGTTTGGGCGACGGTGCAACGGTGTTTGATCTGGCGTGGCAGCTCGTGCTGATGGGTGTCGGTTTCGGGTTGTTTAACACACCCGTGATCGCCGCAATCATGTCCGCCGCCCCTTCCGGTGCGGCTGGCACTGCAGGGGGTATCAGCGGTACGACGCGCATGATGGCGTCGACCATCGCTCCGGCGATCGCAGCGTTCGCGTGGACGGCGGCAGATGGCGGGGTTACCGGGTTCCGTGCAGCCATCGTGGTACTTGCTGTAATTCAAGCGCTCGGGGTGGTCGCGCTGCTGCTCGCGCGGAGGGGTTCTGCCGCGTGAGGGAGGCCCGGCAACGCCGAGTACAGTATTGCTGTTCTCGGCGTTTAGCACAGTGCTAAACCGGCAGATCAGTTATAGGTACCCCAGCCTGGCACCCGCAGAATCAGACTCGTTCGAGCACTGCATCAGCCAGGACGGGCGCACGACGCTCCACTGACGCTGTGCTGACAACGAACCTGCCGCCGATGTCCCAGATTCGCGTGCGCAGTATTTCGCCGGGCAGGACGATGCCAGCAAACCGGGCTGACCATGAGCGTACGGCCGTAGGGTCGCCGTCAAGTACCGCATCGGTCACGGCCTTGGCGACGACGCCGTAGGTGCACAGGCCGTGCAGGATGGGCTGCTCGAATCCGGCTGCACGCGCGAAGCCGGGGTCGCAATGCAGGGGGTTGCGGTCGCCGCACAGCCGGTAAAGCAACGCCTGCTGGGGCAGCGTCGGGGTTTCGACTGTGACGTCCGGTTCCCGGTCGGGGATTTCTACGCGTTCTGACGGCCCGCGCTCACCACCGAAGCCCCCCTCACCGCGAGCGAAAATCTTCGATGAGGACGTCCACAGCGGTTCCCCATTTGAATCAGTCACCACGGTTTCCTGCACGATCACTGCAGCTTTGCCTTTGTCGAACACATTCGAAATCCGGCTTTTCGCTACTGCCTTACCGGACGGCGGAAGTGGGCGGTGCGCGATGACAGCCTGGCTTCCGTGGACAACTTTCGTAAGATCGATTTCCACGCCCGGGAAAGACACTTTTGGGGGCTCAGTGGCGCGGATTGTTGCCGCCACCGTCGCGAAGGTCGGCAACACACGCAAGTCCTTCTCATACGCGTAGCGCAGTTCACGTGGATCCAGTGGGTCGCGGCCCGCGCCGATCCCGAGGTGGTAGAGCAGCACGTCGCTTGACTCCCATGCGAAGGACGTTTCCCCAAGGTCGGCGCCCACGGCAACTGAAGGGTCGATTGGCACGGTCAGGCTCCTTGTGCGGTAGTAAGTTTCAGCTTGTCGGCGAGTCGGTGCAGGTACGCGATCACCTCGTCGGACGAGCGGTCGGGGAGTCCGAAGAGCACTTCACTGACCCCAGCATCGCGCCATCGCTCCAATTGTGTTGAGTCGGGCTTACCAGCAAGTGCGGTGATATGCGGCTGGCCTGCGCGTCCGGCGTCCTGCCACATCTTCTGCAGTCGTGCGATGGACTCAGTGATATCCGTTTCAGTGGGGGTCGTGATCCATCCGTGGGCAGACCTGGTGATCCACGCGAAGTTCTTCTCAGTGCCCGCGGCACCGACGAGGACCGGAATTTTCCGCTTGTCGCCGTCGATCTGCTGGAGCGGTTTCGGCCACGCCCACGACGGCCCGAATGCGACGAACTCCCCGTCGTAGGCTGCGACTTCGTCGCACCATAAAGCAGACATGGCTTCGAGATACTCGCGTAGCATGGTGCGGCGCCGCCCGCGCGGTACGCCATGATCAGTGAGCTCGTCGATGTTCCACCCGAAGCCGACACCCAGCATCACGCGGCCGCCTGACAAGTGGTCGACTGACGCAATAGTTTTGGCCAGGGCGATGGGATCATGTTCGACGGGCAGCGCTACGGCGGTGCCGAGTCTGATGCGATCGGTGACCGCTGACGCTGCCGCGAGCGCAACCCAGGGATCGAGCGTGCGCATGTAGCGGTCGTCCGGCAGTTCAGTGGTGCCAGTTGACGGGTGCAATGCTTCGCGCTGCACCGGCATGTGCGTGTGTTCGGGAACATAGAACGAATCGAATCCGAGTTGTTCCGCCGTCTGCGCTGCTGTCGCGGGTGTGATGCCACGATCACTGGTGAAGAGAACAATTCCGAGCTGCATGGCCTACTCGTAACTGACAGCAACGTCGTCAGTGACAGGCAGTGACTGGCACGCAAGAACTATGCCGTCGTCCAGATCTTCCGGCTCGAGCACTTCGTTGTGCAGCATCTTCACCTCTCCGGTAACAATCCGGCACGCACACGCACTGCATGCGCCCTCGCGACATGAATAGGGAGCGTCGAGACCCTTTTCGAGGAGGAAATCGAGCAGCTTCTTTGTTCGGGGCCAGCTGAAGGAGTGCTGTTCGCCATCGAGTTCCACGGTGAGCGACGCAGGTTCACCCGAATCGTCGCTCTCGGGGCCGGTGGCGTCTTCGACCTCAAAGGGATTGCGGGACAGCGAAATGAATTTCTCGATGTGTATCTTCTTGCGATCGACCTGCAATCTGCTCAAGGCATCGGCGGCCGCATCCATGAACGCGGCAGGGCCGCAGATGAACACCTCACGCTGCGCCCAAGGCCGGGCGAGTGCGGTTAATTGCTCGACGGTGGGAAGGCCCTGCACGCTTTCGAGCCAGTGCAGAACCGTCAGCCTGTCGGGATGCGCCGCCGCGAGTGCCGCAAGCTCTGACGCGAATATGACGGACTTCTCGTCGCGGTTCGCGTACACGAGTGTCACCGTCCCCGAGCCACGGGCCAGCACCGATTTCAGTATGGACATCACCGGTGTGATGCCACTTCCTCCAGCGAACAGCAAGAGATCAGTGTCGAATGACTTGGGTGTGAAGACGCCAGCCGGCGGCAGGACATCAAGCGACATTCCTTCGCGGGCATTGTCACACAACCAGTTCGACCCGTACCCGTCGCGGACGCGTTTGACCGTAACCTTCAGCGGGCCACCCTCGTGTGGTGCGGACGACAGCGAGTAACAGCGACCTACCGAGCCAGTCCGATCGCTGGGCACCCGCAGGGTCAGAAACTGGCCTGGGCGGTACGTGAAGCGTTCGGCCAGTTCCTGGGGCACGTCGAGTTCCAGGGACCGTGCGTCGCTGGTTTCGGTGATCGCACGCGCCACCCGGACACGGCAGAACTCTGCTTCCGGCAGCGCTGGTTCGGGCAGGGTTTCAGTCACCGGCACCTACCCTTATCTGTCCGTCAGCGACCGCGCGCGCGATGCTCTCCGTCAGCTCGGGGCACGAGTCGAGCAACGCTGTGCGGCTCCCGCTATCTGCTTGTGCAGCGAAGATCGGGCAGGTTGAGGCGGGGCTTGTGGTCCACTGGATGCTCGTATGTTTGAGGCTGTTCTTTTTCACTAGTACCTCGGTGCCGCAGCGATGGCACTGGATGGGCACCAGACCGCCGGTGAGAAACTCAGCCCGATCCGCGAGGGATTCCGGTCGCGTCGCGGGTGCGCCGAAACTTGTTCGCCATTCGCGGGGCGATCCATTGGTGCGGGACATGGTCAGACTCCGGATTCGGCCTTCTTGCGGGCAAGGTTCTCAGCGACCTCGGCCTCCCACACTTGGTTTGCCTTGGTGGTGTCGACTTCGAACTCGAACCGCTGCGTCATGTCATCGGTGACATCGGCGACGTCGACGTAAAACTGTTCGTACCAGCGCCGAAGCTGATACACCGGGCCGTCTTCTTCACACAGCAGGGGGTTGTCGACGCGCGCTTTCGTCTTCCAGATCGCAACATCCTGCAAGAACCCTTCACCGAAGTTGCGCGCCATGCTCTTCGCTAGTTTGGCGTTCTGCTCGTCGGTGAGTCCGTCGACCTTCTTGGCGATGACCCCGTACTGCAGCATGAAAGAGTTTTCGGTGATGGGGTAGTGGCAGTTGATAAGGATCACGTCCACTTTGAAGCCGCTGTAGTCGTTGTAGAGGTAGTTGACCATCCACGCGGGCCCAAAATATGTCGCCTCGGAACGCAGGTGCGAGTCAACGTTTTCATACTTGGTGTTTGCCATCATGTCCGGTCGGCCGTGCGAGTGCATGTACTGCGTCGCCATGTGTCCTTCGAACACGTTCTTGAAGTACGTAGGGAACGCGAAGTGCACGTAGTAGAAGTGCGCCATGTCGACGACATTGTCGATGAGTTCGCGGCAGTTCGCGCCGTCAATGGGAACGGTGTTCCACGTCCAGTCGCTCCACTCGTCTGAGAACGCTGCGTCGAGTCGCGGGATCGCGACATCCTCTGGCGGCGGGTGGCCTTCCGGGTCATGCCAAATAAACAATTGCTTGTTCTGCTCACACGTAACCCAGGAACGTGTGCGGGCACGCAGCGGGACTCGCTTGGCGTAGGGGATCGACTTGCATTTGCCGTCACCGCCCCAGCGCCAATCGTGAAACGGGCATGCTATCTCGTTGCCTTTGATCGTGCCTTCGGTGAGGTCGCCACCCATGTGCCGGCAGTACCCATCGAGGACGTTGATTTTTCCGTCCTCGCTCTGAAAGACCACGAGTTTGGTGCCGAACGCTTTTATCGCGTGAGGTTCACCGTCCTTGAAGCTTTCGGCGAGACCGATGCAGTGCCATCCCCTGGCGTAGCGGGCGGGCATCGTGCCAGCGTCGATCGTGCGATAGGCCGTCATGACACTCCTTGTTGCTGGGTGTGTTCAGGGGGCTGCGCGTCAGCCTTGTTAGTCATGTTCTCGACTGCCAGGTACGCGAAAACCATCGCGGGGCCGATGGTCGCACCAGGACCGGCATACGTGTGTCCCATGACCGGAGCGCTCGCGTTGCCTGCGGCGTAGAGGCCTTCGATCGCGCTGCCGTCCTCGCGAAGCACTCTGGCATGCGCGTCGGTGCGTAAGCCGCCCTTCGTGCCCAGATCGCCGGGCACGATTTTGGCCGCGTAGAACGGCGCGGTATCGAGGGCTGCGAGGCTCGGGTTTGGTTTGTTGCGCGGATCTGCGTAGTAATGGTCATAGGCACTTTCACCGCGGTGGAAGTCTTCGTCGCGGCCGGTGCGCGCGAAGCCGTTGAAACGCTCGACGGTGGCTTCCAGCGAAGCGGCCGGAACACCGATTTTCGCGGCTAGTTCACCGATGGTCTGGGCTTGCTGCACGATCCCGGCTTTTGACCATCGGCCGGGCAGCTTCTGGCGCGGACCGACGCCGGCGAACATGTAGCGGTTGCGGTAGCGCTGATCGAAGAGAATCCACGCCGGGATGTTTTCGCCAGGGCCGTCCCCCTGCCCGAACTCGCCGCCGTACATGGCGTGCGTTGCCTCGACGTAAGGAGCGGATTCGTTGACGAATCGCTGACCGCGATCGTTCACCATGATGCTGCCAGGCAGCGATCGTTCTGACAGGCAGAACCAGGGTCCGCCGGTGAGTGGGATCGACGGTCCCCACCATGCGTCCGACATGAAGTCGACCGCGGCACCCGCGTCTTGCCCCGCACGGATGCCGTCGCCGGTGTTTCCGCGGGCGCCGACTGTCCATTCGGTGCCAATGGGCTCGCGCTGGTACTGCTTGCGCATAACTTCATTGTGTTCGAATCCACCGGATGCGAGTACCACTCCGCGCCGTGCGCGCAGCATTTTTTCGCTGCCGCCAGTGTGGACGACGACACCGATGACACGACCGTCACGTACCTCGAGTCGGGTGAGCGGCGTATTCAGCAGCAGCGGAACCCCGGCGTCGATCAGACCGGCGCGCAGTGCGGCGGCAAGCGCCTGCCCACGGCCGAGCAGATGCTGCCGGAACACCTTGGCGCGGAGCCACCGCAGACCGACGCGGAGTACCTGAAGAATTCCGCGTGGATGCCGTGCGAGCAGGTTGAGCCACCGGAAATCAGCCTGGGTGACGACGACGTTCAGTGGTGCCTTGCCATAGTCAGGCTCGAGGTTCGCTAGCTCTGGGCCTAACCGCTTGCCGTCGAATGGTTTTGGCTCCACAGACCTGCCGTGGATAGTGCCGCCGGGGGCTTCAGGGTAGTAATCGGAGTAGTTCGGAACCCAGCGAAATTCGAGCGGTGTCGCGTCGAGCAGGAACGAGATGACCTCGGGGCCGCGATCGAGGTAACTGTCGATGCGCTCGGGCGGCACGTGGTCCCCGATGATGCTGCGCAGGTACGCGCGTGCGGCATCGGGGGACTCCTTGACGCCAGCTCGCTCTAGGGCTTCGTTCCCGGGGATCCACACGCCACCCCCAGACCGGGCAGTGGAGCCGCCGAATCGGCTGGTTTTTTCGACGATAATCGCCGAGAGCCCGTGGTGGGCGGCCACAAGTGCAGCTGTCATGCCTGCGGCGCCGCTGCCTACGACGACTACGTCGTAACTCTGCGCGGCCTGCGACGCGGCTACAGCATCGTGTTCCTGCATGGGTCTCCTCACGCGACGAATGCCCCCCGAGTCTATAACACGTTCCAATATGAGAGAAGAACAACGTGTTGAAATAATGTATCCCCAGTTCAGAGCGCTGCGTCTGAAGCGAGCTGGAGGGTGGATACGTTGGTATCTGCGGGTGGCTGGAGCGGTAATCTCGACAGAAACGATAACATGTTCTAGTATTTCACCGTGCGGATGAAATGGCCGTACGCCTCAAAGTCGGTCGGGTACCCATCTGGAGCGGCGTGAGGCATAGGTTTTTGTTCAACGGGAAGTAGGGCTTGATGACTGTGCCGGACACCCCCGCCTCGCATGAGGTCTTAGAAGGCATCCGCGAGCTGCTACCAGTACTGCGCGATCGAGCGCAGGAGGCGGAAGACGCACGCCGGATCCCAGACGAGTCGATCAAAGCGCTCCAGGAAACCGGCTTCTTCAAGCTGCTGCAGCCACGGCGTTACGGCGGTGCTGAAGCTGACCCGGAAACGTTCTACACCGCCGTGAAATTGATTGCTAGCGCTTGCGGCTCAACCGGTTGGGTTGCATCGATCCTCGGCGTGCACCCGTGGCACGTCGCGTTGTTCGACGACACGGCTCAGCAAGAGGTATGGGGCGACGACACCGACACGCGAATCTCGTCCTCATATGCGCCGATGGGCAAAGCGACAGTAGTCGACGGCGGTTACCGGCTTTCCGGAAAATGGAGCTTTTCTTCGGGCTGTGACCATGCGACCTGGGTACTGCTCGGCGGGCCCGCCTTCAACGCTGAAGGTGCACCCGTCGACTTCTGCACGTACCTGCTTCCCCTCAGCGATTACTCAATCGTCGACGTGTGGAACACCGTGGGTCTCCGCGGAACCGGGAGTAACGACATCATCGTCGAGGATGTGTTCGTGCCGCAGCATCGAGCGCTGAGCTTCTTGCCGATGTCCAAGTGCGAGGTCCCTGGGCAAGCAGTCAACACATCCCCGCTGTACCGGCTGCCCTTTGGTTCCGTCCACCCCACGACCATCACCGCTCCGATCATCGGTATGGCACAAGGGGCCTACGACGCGCATGTCGAGCACCAGCGCAATCGGGTGCGCGCCGCATATGCGGGCGAGAAGGCGAAAGAGGACCCCTTCGCGAAGGTGCGCGTCGCAGAAGCCGCCAGCGAAATTGATGCGGCATGGCTGCAGCTGATGCACAACATCAATGAGGAGTACCGCTACGCGTGCGCGGGTGAGAAGATCCCCTTCGCGACGCGAGTGCGCGTACGCCGTGATCAGGTCCGCGGCACCGAACGCGCCATCCGGGCGATCGACCGTCTCTTCGAGAATTCCGGTGGCATGGCGCTGCGATCAGGCACTCCGATCCAGCGGTATTGGCGCGACGCGCACGCGGGCCGCGTGCACGCCGCGAACGACCCCGAGCGGGCCTATCAGATGTTCGGCACGTTCGAATTCGGCGAGCGCGTCAAGGATTCAATGGTATGACCGAAGGTACGTACGCAGAAGTAGCTCCTGGCCTCCGCCTGCACTACCACGAGGCCGGAGCCGAGCACGACGACACCGTTGTCATGCTGCACGGGGGCGGGCCAGGCGCGTCAGCGTGGAGCAACTTCGGCCGCAACCTCCCTGTGTTCGCGAAACGGTTTCGTGTCATCGCCGTAGACCAGCCTGGGTTCGGCCGGTCCGATAAGCCGACAGACCACCCGCAGTACTTTGTTCATAGCTCGGGTGCGCTTCTCAAACTGCTGGACACACTTGGGATTGAGCGAGCACACCTCATCGGAAACTCGCTGGGCGGTGGCACCGCCGTGCGTTTCGCTCTCGATAATCCCAGCCGTGCAGGCAGACTCGTGCTAATGGGGCCAGGCGGCCTGAGTGTCAACGTCTTCGCACCGGACCCCACTGAGGGCGTGAAAAACCTGGCGTCCTTCGCAGCACCTCCCGGCCCGGACCGCAAGAAGCTCGAGCGATTCCTGCGCGTCATGGTGTACGACCAGTCCCTCATCACCGACGAACTGATCGACGAGAGATTCGAAGCCGCCCGGACACCGGAGTCACTGAAAGCGATGGCGGCGATGGGTAAGTCGTTTTCGGATCCGCAGTCCTACGAAAAGGGCATGCTGTGGCGCGAAGCCTACAAGCTGCGGCAGCGTGTGCTGCTCATCTGGGGTCGGGAAGATCGCGTCAATCCGCTCGATGGCGCGCTCGTTGCGCTGAAGACGATCCCACGCGCACAGCTGCATGTTTTCGGTCGCTGTGGGCACTGGGCACAGCTCGAGAAGTTCGACGAATTCAACCGCCTCGCAATAGATTTCCTCAGCGATGATTCAGGGAGTGGTACCTGATGACTATTCGGTCCCTCGGTTACCTTCGCATCGAGGCCACCGATATGGCGGCCTGGCGGGAGTACGGCCTCAAGGTGCTCGGTATGGTCGAAGGGCAGGGCGCAAACCCGGAAGCTCTCTATCTGCGGATGGACGATTTCCCCGCACGCCTCGTCATCGTTCCGGGGGAGAAGGACCGCCTCGCGCAGACCGGCTGGGAAGCTGCGAACGCCCGGGAATTGCAGGATGTCCGGAACCGGCTCGATGCCCACGGCATCCCATACAAGGAGGCTTCGGCGGAGGTGCTCGCTGAGCGCCGCGTCGACGAACTCATCACGTTCGACGATCCGGCGGGGAACGCCCAGGAAGTGTTCCACGGCATAGCATTACAGCACCGCCGTGTCGTCAGTCCGTATGGGCACAGATTCGTGACGGGAGAACAAGGCCTCGGCCACGTTGTGCTTTCCACCAGCGACGACGAAGCGTCATTGCGCTTCTACCGTGACATTCTCGGGTTCACCTTGCGCGACTCGATGAAGCTCCCGCCGCAGGCAGTGGGGCGCACCGAAACCGATCCGCCGGCCTGGCTTCGATTCCTCGGGTGCAATCCGCGCCACCACAGCCTTGCGTTCCTGCCCATGCCGACCCCGAGTGGGATCGTGCATTTGATGGTCGAGGTGGAGAACTCCGACGATGTAGGCCTCTGCCTCGATCGGGCACTACGCCGCAAGGTGAAGATGTCCGCAACTCTCGGCCGCCACGTCAATGACTTGATGCTCTCCTTCTACATGAAGACACCCGGCGGGTTCGACGTCGAATACGGCTGTGAAGGCCGCACCGTCGACGACCACTCCTGGATCGCCCGTGAAAGCACCGCGGTAAGCCTATGGGGGCACGACTTCAGTGTCGGCTTCCGGGAGCAATGATGGCAGGCGCATCCGAGGTGGCCGTCGAGTCGCGACAGTTTCGAAAAGCACTGGGACACTTCTGCACTGGGGTTGCCGTTATCACGGCACATGGTGATACTGGGCCAGTCGGGTTCGCCTGCCAATCGTTCGCTGCGCTGTCCCTCGAGCCGCCGCTCGTCCTCTTCTGCCCCGCGAAGAAGTCCCGGTCCTGGCCCATCATCGAGACGGCCGGGAAGTTCGCCGTGAATGTGTTGAGCGACGACCAGCGTGACATCAGCACGATCTTCGGAGCCCCCGGTGACAAGAAGTTCGAGGCCGTCGGCTGGCGGCCGTCATCGACCGGATCACCGCTCCTAGACGGCGCTTTAGCATGGATCGACTGTGCGGTGGAAACTGTCCACGACGCAGGCGACCACTACATCGTGGTAGGTCGTGTTCTCGAACTTGGTGAGCCAGTGGCCGGACCCCCGCTGCTGTTCTACCGCGGAAACTACACGTCAACCGCCCCTGACCGAACCATGCCCGCACCCGCGCGGGAATCACTCGAATCGTTCCTCACGTGGCCGTGCGGGGATGACTGGTTGTAGTGGCCCAATCAGTGCTTATCACCGGGGCTGGTGGGGGACTCGGAGCCGCGGCCGCCAGCGCGTTCGCACGTCGCGGATGGACCGTATACGCGGCTGACCTGACACCACCAGCAGCTGCCGCCGGGCTCGTACCTGTCCGAATGGATGTCACCGCGACAAAGTCGGTCGAACAAGCAATCGCAGGCCTCGGGACGAGCGAGCTTCAATGCGTCGTCACCCTTGCAGGCGTCCTCGGTGTCGGGCCCCTCGCCGAAATGGACGACGCGAAGCTGCAGCGCGTTATCGACGTCAATGTCATGGGCACCCACCGGGTCGTTCGAGCGGCATTTCCGCTATTGAGCGCCGGTAATGGCCGCATCATTCTCATAAGCTCAGAAACGGGCTGGCAGCCCGCGATGCCGTTCAACGGAGCCTACGCGCTCAGCAAACACGCGGTCGAAGCCTACGGCGACGCGCTCCGGCGTGAACTTGCGCCGCTCGGCGTGCCAGTAAGCATCATCCAGCCTGGCCCGTTTCGGACCGGCATGACAGCGTCAATCGAAGCGGCATTCGCAGATGCAACCATCGACGGGTCACCATTCGCCGAGCGCGTCAGAAAGGCCGGGCGGCTCGCGGCCGCCCAGCACGAGAAAGCCCATGATCCTGGGGTACTCGCGGCCGTAATAGTCGAGGCAGCCACGAAAAGCACGCCGAAGCTCCGCTATTCAGTGCGCCCAGACCGGGCCCGAGCGCTCGCCAGCAGGCTACCGGTGCGGGTCGTCGACTCGATACTGCGGCGGGCACTGTGAACTCACTCCGCGCGCCCGAAGTTACGCCAAACGCGCACCAGCATGATCAATGACCTTCGTAGAGAAGTGGTTCCGCGAGCGGACGAAAAAGGGGAGCACGTGCACCGTAGGGCTGCACTCGCCGTCGCTAGCAGGGAACGATCGTCCCCAGCTACTACGCCAAGTACCTCGGTGGCGCGGACAAGATCGACAAGTACGTGTCACTCGCCCCCCTGTGGAACGGTTCGGAGATCCCGGTTGATGGGATAGCCGCTGTCTCGGAGCAACTTGGGGTGGATCGGGACTTCGACGCATTGCTGTCACTGTGCGGAGCCTGCGAGCAGTTCCTGCCCGGTTCAGCGCTGCTGGAGAAGCTGCACGACGGAGGCGTCTATGTCCCAGGGATTACCTACACCAACATTATGACGCGGTACGACCAGTTCGTGCTCCCTTATACAAGTGGGTTCGCAGAGGGCGCCAACCCAACCAATATTGTCGTTCAGGACGCTTGTGAGCAGGATTTTTCAGTGTCATTTTGCGAGGAACTCCGGTCGTTCACGGCCGGGAGGAATCGCATCCCGGCCTTTGTGTTGACGCGCAGCGTTAACGGATCACCGGGGGCGTTTTTGGTTCTCGATGTACTCGGCGACGATCGACAATGGTGCACCTCCGCAGGAGCCTGCGAAGTATGACGGTGACCAGAAATGCTCGCCCCACAGGTATTGGCGGATGTGGCCTGGGAATTCCTGCCGTATCCGTCTGGCTGAGACGCCTTTGAGGCTGTTCACCAACCGGGATAGCGCGACCTTCGGCGGGTAGTGCACGAGCAGGTGCACGTGGTCGGTCTCCCCGTTGAACTCACGCAGCTCGGCACCGAATTCGCCACACACCTCGGCCATGACCTGCTCGCATCGGTCCAGAATCTGGGAATTGAACGGGCCGCGCCGATACTTCGGCGTGAAGACCAAATGGGCGTGCAAGTTATAGACGACCGACCGGCCCCTGCGCACATCGGCGTCTGGTTCCCACCGTGGTGACATAGACCAATTCTAGATTGTGGGTACGAGGACTTGTCGTACCCGAGGGTTACGGTGCTGGTGTGAAGCAGATTGTTCAGGTGAGGTTGGAGGCAGACGCCACCCAACTGGATGCACTGTGCCGAACATTGGTCGCGTGC
>NZ_JAPEIQ010000014.1 GCF_026041215.1 Hoyosella sp. YIM 151337 | reverse complement strand
ATGGTACTGCACACGAAAGAGTGCGGGAGAGTAGGACACCGCCGGACACCAACCACAAAAAAAGGGGGACCACCACGGTCCCCCTTTTTTCACGTCACACCCACACAAAAACCACGGGCAGTTCTGGGATCACCGGAATCACCCGGACGGTGATCGCCTATCGTGGATACATGGGATCTGACGCCGTGCCGGCCGTGCCAGAGGTCGTCCCGCTACAAATGCCCGACGGAACAGTAACTCCGATCAGGGTTTTCAGCGGCGTTGCCGGACGGCCCGTCTTCGTTGTCTGGCCAGGCCTCGGCCTGCCCGCCGTGTATTACGACAAGTTGGCGGTGGAGCTGACTGTCCATGGCTTCAACGTCGTCGTGAGTGAGATCCGCGGTCAAGGTTCCAGTGAGCCAACCCCGGACCGGGAAAGCAACTTCGGCTACCACGAGCTGGTCGCCGTCGATATGCCCGCGGCGTTCGAAGTCGCGCACGAACGGTTCCCTGATAGCGCCCCGTACGTACTCGGCCATTCGTTCGGTGGGCAGCTAGCCATGCTGTATGCGGCACGGGTGGGGCACGAGATCGCAGGCATAGTGCTAATCGCGGCGGGATCGCCCTATTACAAGACGTTTCCCGGGGCGCGCGCGCTGGGGCCTCTGGTAGCGGGAAAGGCCATGTCCCTCACGGCGAGCATCGCCGGATATTGGCCGGGTGACAAGGTGAACATCGCGGGGTTCGGCCGTCAGCCGCGACTGCTTATCTCCGATTGGAGCCGTTTCGCACGCACCGGGCGCCTCGCGCCCGGGGGTGCGGATATCGACTACGAAGAGCGGCTCCGGGAGATCACAGTACCCGTGCTCTCCATTTCGCTGTCGCGAGACGACGTGGCACCGTCTTCCTCTGTGCAGCACCTGGTGGGGAAGCTCGAGGCGGCCACGGTAACCAATTGGCGCAATCCTGAGCGCCGCAACCATCTTGACTGGATGAAGGCTCCCGCCGCGATTGCGGATCGGATTGCCTCATGGCTAGGCGAGATGTACTAGCACTGCGCCCAGTCTGAGGGTCGCTATTCGGCCGAGATTATCGGCCAGCCCCTCGTGCTCCCCTTATTGCGTGGCCTCCGTGCCTCACGTGCTATTCGTTGCGAACGTTGGTTCGGTTAGATAAGTGATTGGGTAGTCGGGCCTGTTGTGCTCGAATAGGGGCCTGCTTCGTATTAGGGGATTTACCCGCTACAGCGCGTTTCTCATCGAGTATGCGCTTGACATTCGTCTTTCTTACACTAAGTGACTATTTCTCGACGCCTGGGTGGCTGTAAGTCACGGATTGTCAGATGTGGTTAGAGATAGTTCTGTGATCTACATGTTTACCTGCAGTTGAAATTGGTACGCGTATGTTTCGGGTTTGCTCTTCCATATTCGGGTTATAGATGCTGGAATAGCGTAGACGCTCGCGGGCGTCGACGATGAGTCCAAGAAATCAAGGAGTGAATATGGGAAGCCTGGAAGCTTTCGGTGCTTTTTTCGGCGCGTTTGATGCGTTCTTCAACTTCCTCGACTTTTTCGGCGGCGGTGGTGAAGGCGGCGCCGGTGGTGGCTTCGACTTCGGTAGCTGAATGAGCTCAGCTGTTGACTGACACGACGCCCGGATCTCTCGATCCGGGCGTCGTGCGTTTCAATGAAAGCTGCGTTACGGCTGAAGCTACCGATCCGGCGGAGTCCACCCGCCGAGCCCTGCTTCGAGTGATTCGGCGACACGCAACGCGACGTGATCGTTTCCGGGTGCAGCTGCAACTTGGACGCCCAGTGGCAGCCCCGCGCTGTTGACTCCAGTCGGGACTTGGGTGACTGGAAGTCCCAGAATATTGAACACGACTGTGTTGCTGGCTAGCCAAGGCTGTCCGTATGTTGTGAAGTGCCGCGGCGCAGGCCTTGGGAACGGCGGAAAGAGCAGAGCTCCGTCGCCCAGTGCTTCCTGCAGCCGGTCAGCGGACTCCCGAGCGCTGTTGATCAGTCGCCGGGCCGCCAGGGTCCTGACCCGCCGGGCGGGCGCTCGTTCAGCCAGCCTCAGCAGTGCTACTGGTGCCGCGATCGCGGAGGTCAGCAGCGATGACGGCGGCGCGACTGCGGGGCCGAGGATCCCGGCGACTGTGCCTGCCACGTCCAGCGTCGCTGTGAACGCGGCGAGCGCTTGGGCGATAGTCCAGCGTAGTGCGGGCAGTGACATCTCTGTGACGACCGCGCCCTGGGTTTCTAGGATGCGCGCGGCGAGGTACCTGGCCGTTTCGACGTCAGCGCGCGGCTTTGTCAGTGTCGCGTCGACTGCGAGAAGTACGGGCAGCCCCGCGAGAGAGACGGAGGCAGGATCGCGCAGCGGGAGCAGCGTGGTTTCCGGGTCACTAGGGTGCGGTCCGCTGAGTGTGGTGAGCGCGGCGTGAAGATCCTCGGCATGACGTGTCACCGGACCGAAATACAAACTGCGGCGTACGTCGCCGACCGCCATCGGAAAGTGTCCCGTTGTGGGAATAAGCCCGACTGAGGGCAGGTGCGCGAACACGCCATTGAAGAAAGCAGGGATACGGAGCGAGCCGCCGAGGTCCGAGCCGACGGACAGCGCGGAACCGCCGCAGGCGACGGCTGCTCCGTCGCCGCCCGACGAGCCCCCTGCGGTGCGTCGCACATCGTAAGGATTGTTCACGCGGCCGTAAAGCGGGTTGTAAGTCTCCATCCAGAAGACCGGGCCGGCTGCATTCGTGACCCCGAGGATTATCGCTCCGGCGGACCGTAGCCGGGCGATGGCAGGCGCGTCCTCGTCTGCGCGCAGCTTGCGCCGATGGGGGAACCCGGCACTGTTCGGCATGCCGCGCACCGCGATGAACTCTTTGACCGTGCAAGGGACACCGAGCAGTGGCGGCAGCGGGTCGCCCCGCCGCGCTGTGCGCAACGTGGTGTCAACGGTGTCGGCTTCGCGCAGGGCCTCGCTGAAGCGGTCACTCGCGATCGCGTTCAGGTGACGGTAACGCTGCAGTTGCTCGATGTGCTCTTCGACAACGCGGCGGGCAGACAGTTGCCGCGTCGCGACGGCGTGGGCAAGTGCGCGCGCGGACATGTCGGTCACGCGGCCCTCTGGTGTGCCTCGTGCGGCACCTTGTGCGGCAAGCTCCGTCATCCCAGCTCCTCAGCGTTGAGTACTGGTACGCCAACTGTTGAGACTGTGGCAAGTATGTACCACTGGGGAATGGGATACCTGAGATTGCCTGAATTGTCGCACTACTCTCGATCGCCACATTTCCAATCCGACCCATCGCAGGACAGCTCCGAAGCACCCGACTAGGATTTTGTATCGTGGCTGCACATTATGACGTTGTTGTTCTCGGAGCTGGGCCCGGCGGATACGTTGCGGCGATTCGCTGCGCTCAACTCGGGCTGAAAACCGCAATTGTGGAAGAGAAGTACTGGGGCGGGGTGTGCCTCAACGTGGGCTGTATTCCCTCGAAAGCGCTTCTGCGCAACGCGGAACTCGCTCACATCATCACCAAGGAAGCCAAACTTTTTGGCATAGAGGGAGAGGCAAAGCTCGATTTCGGGGCTGCCTACGATCGTAGCCGGAAGGTTGCTGACGGCCGCGTCAAGGGTGTCCACTTCCTGATGAAGAAGAACAAGATCACGGAGTATGAGGGGCGTGGGTCCTTCACCGACGATCGCACGATCTCCGTGGAACTTTCGAAGGGCGGCACCGAGGAGGTCACCTTCGACAATGCGATCATCGCGACGGGCACCGAGACAAAGCTGCTGCCGGGTACGGAACTCAGCAAGAACGTTGTCACGTACGAAGAGCAGATCATGACGCGCGACCTGCCGGGCTCAATTGTCATCGTCGGCGCTGGAGCTATCGGCATGGAGTTCGGTTACGTGCTCGCCAACTACGGTGTGGACGTCACCATTGTGGAGTTCCTCGATCGCGCACTCCCCAACGAGGACGCGGACGTCTCGAAGGAAATTACGAAGGCCTACAAGAAGCTGGGAATCACGATCAAGACTGGCGCTTCGGTGCAGAGCATCGAGGATGACGGTTCGTCGGTCACTGTCACGATTAAAGACAACAAGTCTGAGAAGACCGAAACCGTCTCCGTTGACAAGGTGCTGCAGGCCGTTGGCTTCGCGCCGCGAGTTAAGGGCTACGGTCTCGAAAACACCGGAGTGCGGCTCACTGAGCGTGGCGCGATCGATATTGACGAGCGCATGCGCACCAGCGTGCCCCACATCTATGCAATCGGTGACGTCACCGCGAAGCTGATGCTCGCGCACGTGGCTGAAGCAATGGGAGTGGTCGCCGCTGAGACGATCGGTGACGCTGAGACGCTCGAACTCGGCGACTACCGGATGATGCCGCGCGCTACCTTCTGCCAGCCGCAGGTGGCAAGCTTCGGGCTGACCGAACAACAAGCCAAGGACGAGGGCTACGACATTAAGGTGGCCACCTTCCCGTTCATGGCCAACGGCAAGGCTCACGGCCTCGGTGACGCAACCGGCTTTGTCAAGCTAATTGCCGATAAGAAGTACGGGGAACTCCTCGGCGGCCACCTCATTGGCCCGGACGTTTCGGAGTTGCTGCCCGAGTTGACTCTTGCGCAGAAGTGGGACCTCACAGTCAACGAGTTGGCGCGCAACGTGCACACACACCCCACACTCAGCGAAGCTCTGCAGGAAGCGATTCACGGCCTCGCGGGGCACATGATCAACTTCTAGCAGTCATCTGACCGCGAACGCGGGGATGTGGCAAGCCGATACCGAGGTAACGGCCCCACATCCCCGTTTCTGTCTCTGAGCGTTACTTCTTCCTTCGGTCACGTTCGATGCGGAGCGACTTGATCGTTGTCGCAAGGGAGTCATATTGCCCGACGAGCATGACGATCTCGATCAACTCCCGGTTCTTGAAGAACCGGGAGAGGCGCGCCCACGTTTCGTCGTCGATGTCCTTCGTCTGGATAAGCTGGTCGACGGCAGTCAACAGCGCTGCATGTCGCACGGACCATCCCGGTGCTGTGGGTCCTTGCTCGATGCGCTCGATGATTGCGGCGCTGAGGCCGGCGCGTTTGCCCAGCCGTTCGTGGTGGTCGTATTCGTACTCGCAGCCACGGAGATACGAGACCCGCAGGATCATCATCTCCACCTCGTATCGCGGCAGCGACCCAAATGGCATCAGCCGCGCCGAAAACATCAGCCAAGCCCGGAAAAGGCCCCTGGATTGGCCAAGCGTGCTGAACAAGTGGACATCGTCGACGCGCATAACCCGGGCGGCGAGGCGGCTGAATCCCCAGTTGGCCGGGCCTAGCTCGGCGAGGGTGCCGGGTGTGATCCGGGGCTTCATCGGCACAGGACTCCTTAGTCAGGTTGGGGCGTGGTGAGGGACGCATGCTCCCGGCGAGCGACCTCCAGTGCTTGGGGAACGTTGCGTCGCACCGCCAGGTCGACCACGCGTTGCGCGACCGGTTTTATGTAGCGTAGAGGCCGCGCGTGTCCGGGGGCGGCGACGACGCGTGAGCGACGTGCGATTCCCTTTTCAAGCGCGGAGATCGCAGATCCCAGCGGCGCAACTGCCGGCAGGTGCGAGGATGACGTCAGTGTGTGCGCGGCTTGAGTACCGAAGCCGCGACTCGTCATATCCGTGTCGATCCGTCCGAAATACGCCACACCGACCCGGGCTCCGTAAGGGCGAAGCTCGGCGCGGAGGGTGTTCCCGAGGGCTTCCACGCCCGCTTTCGAAGCGCTGTAGGCGCCGACAAGTGGGAGGTTGATGACCGCCGCGAGCGAGGACACGAGCAAGAAGTATCCGCGCTTGTGGGCGACGTGTGGGGCCGCCGCGTTGATGGTGTTGTAGGCGCCGCCCAGATTGACCTCCATCGTCCGCCGGAAGATCTCCGGGTCGCCACCCACGAGTGGGAGTTGTGCGGCGATGCCCGCGTTTGCGATAACAATGTCCAGGCCGTCCAGCGCACCTGCGATGTCCTCCACTGCGGTGCGCAAACCGGGCAGGTCTGTGACGCTGCACTCGCGCCATGGCGCGCCACCGCAGTGCGCAGAAACTTCTTCCAGCAGGTCAGGCTCCAGTCCAGCGAGACCGACATGAGCGCCGTGGGCGGCGAGTCGTTTCGCGAGCGCAGCTCCGATTCCGCGGGCCGGACCCGTAATGAGCACGCGCCGCCCGCTGAGTTTCTTATCTAGTCGCCCCGTCACGCCACCACCATACGTGGCAGCTGCTCATGTCACCGGTGTTCGCGTCAGGTGGCAGGCGAGAGCGCCGCGCGGTATGCGGCCCAGCCGCCGTAGCTCGAAATGTCTTCACCGGCGGGGTCGCTGCAGCCGAAGCCGACCACCCACTCGCCAGTCTGCAACTCCACTTTCCCGAGCGTCATAGGCCGGGGCAGCGCTGCGAGAAAGGCGCCCAGTCCGGCGTCGGGCAGCCGCCACAGTTCGCCTGCGAGCGAGGTGCCGCCGGCGGATCTGACAACGGCGGGTTTAGGTACGGGTCCCGGTAGCGCGAACATCCGGTACGAGGGTGCAGTGCTGACGTCCGCCCGGAATCGCCCGCCTGCACGCACGATTTCGTGATTGAGAGGGAAGCCGCGCATGTGTGCCCCGAACACAGCTACGTCGGTGCCGGAGCTTACGAAAAGTTCACTCTGGGTGCTGGTGAGCATCGCCGCGATATCAATGGCAACCTGATCGGCGAAGGCTCGCGTAACAACGGAGACGCCGAATAGGCCACCATCGGCCGTGCCGGCTGGAACCGCAACCGCTGCCATATCGAGGAGGTTCAGGAAGTTTGTGAAGGTGCCCATCATGGCGTTGACGCCAAGTGGGTCGGCCGCTACCTCTGCCAATGTGGGGTGTGCCGGGGCAGTGGGAACCAGTAACGCATCCGTGTCGTCAAGAAGCAGCCGGGTGCGCTGTTTGAGCTCACGCAGACGCTGCTGGTCACGCACGAGTGCGGCGCCCGAAACCGCCTTCGCGGAACGGGCGATGCGTTTCACGGCAGGGTCGGCGGTGACATTGTCCCGCGTCACGAAATCACCGAACGACGCATAGCGCTCGGCAACGAGCGCGCCCTCGTACAGAAGCTTCGCGGCGTCGAGGAACTCGGTGATATCGAGTTCGGTGATTGCCGCACCGGCTGCCTCCAGGCGGTTGACGGCAACTTCGAACGCGGCGAGGGCGGTGGGGGAGAGCGCTGCGAGGTTGTGGGGTGCCGGGATCGCAATCCGCGGTGTGGGCGGCGCGGCTAGTGGTGCGTTGGCCGGCCATTCGCGGGCCGCCGGATCCGTCGGGGACGGCCCGGCCATGGCGCGCATGACCCGCACCGTGTCGGACAGCGCCGGTGCGAATGTCGTGACACAGTCGTAGGACGGACACGCAGGCACAACACCGTCGACAGGAATGAGCCCCACGGTTGCTTTCATACCGAAAATTGCGTTCAGTGCGGCTGGCACCCGGCCCGATCCAGCGGTGTCAGTGCCCAGCGCGAAGTCGGTGATCCCGAGCGCCACGGCTACCGCAGAACCAGAACTCGAGCCGCCGGCGATCCGCTCGGGGTGATGCGCATTGCGGCATGCGCCATAGGGGCTCCGCGTGCCGACGAGGCCGGTCGCGAATTGGTCCATGTTGGTCTTGCCGATGACGATTGCACCTGCGTCGATGAGTCGCTGCACACTAGTGGCGGACTGGGCGGGTGTGTAAGCGAACTCGGGGCACGCGGCTGTGGTGGGGAGCCCGGCGACATCGATGTTGTCTTTGACCGCGAACACGGTCCCGGCAAGCGGAAGGTCGGGATCCACGGTCTCAGCCTCGCGGAGGACGTCGTCGACGGGGCGCAGGTGTATCCATATGTCCGGGCGGCCTGCTTCAGCGATCCGGGCGTAGGAACGCCGAACACGCTGGGCGGGTGTGGGGGTCATGCCAGGCTCCAATTCTGTCGACTGATAGATATTGTGGACCGAAGAATGCACCCGCTTCCAGTGGAATTCTGCCTCCGTTTTCCGGAGGCAGAATTCCACAGTTCGCGGGCGCGGCTTAAATCGTCATGGCAGCCCGAACCTCACGGGCCGCCTCCGTGCCGCCTGCGCCACTGGCAGTGACCCGCCCCGACTCCAGTACGTAATACGTGCTCGCTGCACGCAGTGCGAATCCGATATGCTGTTCCACCAGCAGCACACCAAGACCCCCGCGCTGGGTGAGCGCGAGAATCTTCTCTTCGATTTCCTGAACCACCGATGGCTGGATACCCTCTGTCGGCTCGTCCAGAATGAGCATTCGCGGTTCAGTAATCAGGGCCCGCGCGATCGCTAGCTGCTGGCGCTGTCCGCCCGACAGCAAACCTGCTCGCCGGTTCAGCAAGGGCTGTAGTGCCGGAAAAAGATCCAGTGCCTCAGCGACCAGCTCCTTGCCGCGCGACCGGCCGTCCGCGACCACTTGCAGGTTCTCCATCGTCGTCAGTTGCCCGAATGATTGCTGCCCCTGTGGGACATAAGCCAGGCCCCGCTTGACGCGTGCGCTCGGGCGCAAGGCCGTCACGTCCTCACCGTCGAGCCAGACGCTGCCACGGGACACCTTCAGTAACCCGACGGCGGCACGCAGCAGGGTCGTTTTCCCGGCGCCGTTGTGTCCCATGATCGCGACGACACCATCAGTCGGTACCTCTATCGACGCGTCATAAATGACCGACGTCTTTCCGTACCCGGTGCGGATACCGCGCAGCTCAAGCATCGCCGCCCTCCTCGAGTTCCGTTCCCGCCGCCGCAGCGGTGCCCAAATACACTTGCTGCACCTTCGGGTCTGCCTGCACCTGCGCAACGGTGCCCTCGCTGAGGACCTTGCCGCCGTGCAGGACTGTCACCGAGGTTGCGAACTCGCGCATGAAATCCATGTCGTGCTCGACAACGACGACAGTGCGTTCGCCACCGATGCGGCGCAGCAGGTTGCCGGTCTCTTCGCGTTCCTCGTGGCTCATGCCTGCCACGGGTTCGTCGAGGAGCAACACCGTCGAGTTCTGGACCAGAAGCATCCCGATCTCGAGCCACTGCTTCTGGCCGTGCGCGAGCACGCCAGCGGGCACGTCTCGCAGCGTGCTCAGCCCGGTCACCTCAAGAGCTTCCTCGATGGCCGGCTCGATACTGCGCCGCGAACGCAGCAGGGCGAAGGGGGAGCGGTGCGCGCCGGCTGCGATGTCGAGGTTCTGCAGCACCGTGAGGTTTTCGAACACGCTCGCGGTCTGGAAGGTACGGCCGACCCCGAGCCGGGCAATCTTGTGCGCACGCTTGCCGATCAGCTCAACGCCAGACTTGGTGACCGAACCTGTGGCGGATACCAGCCCGGTGATCGCATCGACAAGGGTGGTTTTGCCCGCCCCATTCGGCCCAATCAAAAAGCGCAGATCGCCCTGCAATAGCGTCATGCTCACGCCGGATACGGCTTTGAAACCGTCGAAATCAACAGTGAGATCAGTGATCTCGAGGTACTCCGAACCCATCCCGGCGTTGCCGCCGTAAATGGGCTGGTGCTCGGCTTCTGTGGTCACGGGGTGGCCTCCTTCCGCTTCTTGCGGCGGCGCAAGAGGAACAGGGATGCGATGCCGCCGGGCAGGAAACCGACGACAAGAATGAACAACGCGCCTTGCGCGTACGTCCACGCGGACGGGAACTGTTCGGAGAGCGACGTTTGCGCCCACGCCACGGCAATGGCGCCGAGGACGGGCCCGAGCAGCGTGGTCCGGCCACCAATCGCGACGCCGATGATGAAGGCGATCGAAGCAAGCACCCCGACGTCCTGCGGGGTGATGATGCCGACGATAGGTACGAAGAGCGCACCAGCGATCGACGCCCACAGCGCCGCAACGACGTACGCGACGAGTTTGATGTTCGCGGGGTCGTAGCCGAGAAACCGCACACGTTCCTCTTGGTCGCGAACCGCAACGAGTAACTCACCGTAGCGGCTGTTCATCAGCTGGCGGGTGATCAGCATGATCACCAGCAGCGTGCCCGCCGCGATGAAAAACAGCATGCGCTTGTTCACGGGGTCGTTGAGCGTGAACCCGAACCAGGTGCGGAAGTAGCTGATGCCGTTTGATCCACCGAGCGTGTTCTGCTGGCTGATGAGCAAAATGGCGAAGGCCGCGGCCAGTGCCTGGCTCAGAATCGCGAAGTACGCACCCTTCACGCTGCGCTTAAAGATCCCGAGCCCGAGCAGCAGCGCGAGCACCCCCGGTACCAGCACGATCATCAGTAATGTCGCGAACGGGCTGGTGAATGGCAGCCAGAAGGCTGGCAAGTCGCGCTGCCCGCCGAGTTGCATGAAGTCCGGAAGTGCGCCGGGACCGCCGCGCAACTCGGCGTCCGCGAGCTTCATGTGCATAGCCATCATGTATGCGCCGAGGCCAAAGAAAACGCCCTGGCCTAGGGTGAGCATTCCGCCGCGCCCCCATGCGAGGCCGATGCCAACGGCGACGATCGCGAAACACAAGAACTTCCCGAGCAGATTCAGGCGGAAATCGCTCAGCGTCGCTGGCGCGACAACAAAGAGCAGTAGAGCGCCAATCCCGAAAGCGAGCCAGATGCCGTAGCGATCAGAGAACGACCGCACCGGTGCCTTGCGCGGGCGTGGCTTCTCCGCGTCGGGGGAGTCTTTCACGAGAGTGGTAATCATGCGAGACTCCTTGTCTTGACGCTGACGAGGCCTTGCGGGCGAACCTGCAAGAAGATGATGATCGCCACGAAAACGAGAACCTTCGCGATACTCGCTGTGGTCGAGTACTCGATGACGGCATGCAAAACACCGAGTGCGAACGCGGCGATGACGGCACCGCGAATCTGGCCGAGGCCACCCGCGATGACGACGAGAAACGCGTCAACGATGTAGCTCTGACCGATTGTCGGGCTAGTGGAGCCGATCAGCGTCAGCGCGACCCCCGCCACACCCGCTAGCCCCGAACCGATAAAGAAGGTGGTGATGTCCGTGCGCCGGCTGGAAATACCGCTCACTTCAGCGAGATCACGGTTCTGCACCACCGCCCGGATCCGGCGTCCCATCGACGTGTATTTGAGCGCGGCCGCGAGCGCAGCGACACAGACGAGCGCGAGGATCAGGATGAAAAGCCTCGACTTGGTCATCACCACACCGAACACTTCGATGTTGCCGCGCAAGAATTGTGGCGCAGCCACATTGACGGCGGGCGCACCGAAGATGTCGCGTGCGACCTGCTGCAGAATCAGGCCCACTCCAAAGGTGACGAGCAGGGTGTCGAGCGGCCGGTGGTACATGCGCTTGAGCAGGGTTGCTTCAAGGATGACGCCCATGATTCCACCGACGCAGAAACCGACGATAAGGGAAACGAACAGCGACACACCTGCGCTCGAAATCACTTGCTGGACAACGAATGCTGTGTACGAACCGGCCATGATGAACTCCCCATGCGCCATGTTGATGACGCCCATCTGGCCGAACGTGAGGGAAAGGCCCAGCGCGATCAGCAGCAGGATCGAGCCGATACTCAGGCCGGTGAAGAGCTGGCTGGCGAGAACGTCCATCGACGGCGTCCAACCTTTCGTGAGAGATCTGATGCGGGGCGCAACTCGGGGCTCGCGCCGTGACTGAGACACGAGCCCCGAACTGGCCCAGCTACTGGATCAGTTGCCGGACAGGCCCTCTGCCCACTCATAGGACTCGAGATACGGGTCCGGATCGATTGGGCCGTCCGACTCCCAGATGGTGTCGATGAGGCCTTCGCCGTTGATCACGCCGATGCGCGATGTCTTGGTGATGTGGTTGTTGTCGCCGTTGATGGTGACGGCGCCTTCCGGGGCGCTGAAGCTCACGCCATCCGCCGCTTCTTGAACGTCCGCGACGTCAAAGGACTCAGCTTTTTCAACGGTGGCTTTCCACAGATACACCGAGGTGTACGCCGCTTCCATCGGATCCGAGGTAGGTTTGTTCTCGCCGTACCGTTCCTTGTACGCGGCAACGAACGCCTGGTTCTCAGGGGTGTCGACAGTTTGGTAGTAGTTCCATGCCGTCAGCTGGCCCTCAATGTTCTGTACACCGATGCCGCCCACTTCCTCCTCGGCGATGGAGACCGAGACGACTGGCATGGTTTCCGGGCTGAGGCCCGCGTTTGAGTATTCGCGGAAGAACGCGACGTTAGAGTCG
Source organism: Hoyosella sp. YIM 151337 (assembly GCF_026041215.1). GTDB lineage: Bacteria > Actinomycetota > Actinomycetes > Mycobacteriales > Mycobacteriaceae > Hoyosella. The sequence goes on along the minus strand of NZ_JAPEIQ010000014.1, from coordinate 19,539 downwards.
CCGTTGAGCGTGTTGAACACAGCGTCCGCGCCGGCGGTGCGCACCTTGTTGACGATTGTCGAGAAGTCCGTCGAACCCAGCGGTGTGTAGTCCTCCCCGAGGATCTCGATGTCGTTCGCTTCGGCATATGCCTTGATCACTGAGTTCGCGGTGCGCGGGAAGACATAGTCGCTGCCGACGAGATAGATCGATTCAACACCCTGCTCTTTCAGGTAATCGAGCGCAGGGACGATCTGCTGGTTGGTGGTAGCGCCGGTGTAGAAGATATTCGGTGACGCTTCGAGGCCCTCGTACTGCACGGGGTAGTACAGCAGTGCATTGTTGTCCTCGAAGACAGGCAACATTGCCTTACGGCTAGCGGAGGTCCAGCCGCCAAAGACGGCTGCGACGCAATCCTGCCGGATCAACTTTTCGGCCTTCTCGGCGAATGTCGCTGGGTCGGATGCGCCGTCCTCACCGACGATCTGAATCTGCTTTCCGAGGACGCCACCGTCGGCGTTGATCTCTTCAACGGCAAGGCGGATCGAGTCGCGAACGGTGACTTCGCTGATCGCCATCGTGCCGGATAGCGAGTTGAGAGAACCCACTTTGATGGTGTCGCCGCTGGTGTCTACACACGATTCCGCGGTGGCGGCTGCTTCATCGCCGGCGCGACTGCCGCACGCGGTGAGGAGTAAACCGATCGCCACCAATGCAGTAGGGGCAGCGACTATGCGCCTGGACAACCTCATCGGCACACCTTCCGTTCCTTTTCATCGGGTGCCTCGCCGCAACGGTGCGACGAGGCCAGTCCCGGGGAACGCTATTGAGTGCCTGTTTCGGTCAAGTGACCAGTTGTCACGGTGAGGTGAATCACTGTTACCGCACGGTAAACAGTCGCAAAAGGTGCGTTTGGAGCAGCGCGAGCCGATAGCTCTCGGTGAGGTGGCGGGCGCTGGGTGAAGCGCCAGCGCCCGCCCGCGCCGTCGTATTCTTGCGGCCGAGCCGCCTTCCGCGCGGACGACGATGGACACGGAAGAACGGATGCGGGCGATACGACGGCCCTCGGGCGCCGGCTCCCCGGTGGGGCGGGCAGTGGGACGGCGCCCGAAGCGTGGTTGTGCGCCGGACTATCCGAGAGGGACGGTCATCGCGCCATCGGAGAAGCAGCCCTGACCGGTTTGGAAATCGCCCGCGAAGCCGGGGCCGCCCGCACACGTGGGGGCACTAGTCCCAGATACGGTCACGGTGGCGCCTGGACCGGCGATGCCGATCGAAAGGCCGGGGTTGATACCCCATGTCTCGACAGTGGCTCCTGGGCCTACAGCGATCGCGGCCGGTCCGGAGAAGTTCGATGCGGCGCTGATGGCCGTGCCGCCGTCCGCCGCGATTGCCAGAGAAAGGCCGAACATCTCGGCCACCGCTGCGGCGTCACCGTCGAATCCGTATGCGGCGGCAGCGCTCATTTCGTCGGCGCTGGCAGTGCACGATGAGGTTGCCGAATCCGACATCTGAGCTGTGCCCGGCACTGCCGGGCACTCGACTGGCGCAGCGGACGCGGTGGGTGCGGTGAAAAGGGTGGCGGTACCGGCGATGAGAGCACCGGCAGCCCCAAGGGCGAGCCGGCGGGCTGGCATGTGTGCGGTCGTGGCAGGCATGGCATCTCCGTCATATTCAGTAGCTGTCGAAGCCTTACACCCTGTTTTCGGTGCCACCGCGGTCCTGGATGGGTGGCAGCACCACATTTCGTGAAAATCTGCACAACCCGCACAACGAAGCGTGCGGGCCCCCGGGGAAGCCGGGAACCCGCACGCGTGGAGCAACTGCTGTTTTATGACCCCAGGAAGTCGTCGAGCGACCCTGCCATTTCTCCGAACAGCCCAAATACGAGGTCGAAATTACTGAAATCGCCGGTGCCGTCGTTGTCCCGGATCCACAGCGCGAAGGCCGCGAGCGTGTCGAGAATTGAACCGAACATGTGCGTAAACCCCTTCGTGGTACACCGCAGTAGCGCGGGTTTTCGCGCCTCTGTTCACCGTAGGGACAGCGCGCGCGCCGGTCCGGCGAACGAGTCACTGATCGAAATCAGATGAATGACAATTCGTTTACAGGTGCGGCGCGAGTTCCTCGTCGGGGATACGTTCCCTGACTCTGTCGCGGGCGTCCTCGCGCACGAGGTACGGTGACACGCTGCTCCGGTGTTCATTGAGATCGAGGTTTTTCCCGATCGCGGGAAATGCACGCTGCGGGCACGTATCGCGTTCACAAATTCTGCAGCCCACGCCGATCGGAGTGGCGGTGCCCGTGTCTGACAGGTCGAGTCCGTCGGCGTAGACCGTCCGGCCGGCATGCCGCACTTCACAGCCGAGGCCGATCGCGAAAGTCTTGCCGGGTTCGCCGTATCGGGACGCGCGGCGCTCAACAGTGCGAGCGATCCAGAGATATCGGCGGCCGTCCGGCATCTCCGCGATCTGCCGCATTATTTTGCCTGGATAGGCGAACGTTTCGTAGACGTTCCACAGGGGGCAGGTGCCGCCCGTCGAAGAGAAATGGAAGCCCGTGGCGGATTGGCGCTTCGACATATTGCCGGCCCGGTCGACCCGGACGAACGAGAATGGCACACCGCGCAGGTTGGGTCGCTGCAGAGTGGAGAGCCGGTGACAGATCGACTCGTAGCTCACCGCGTAGAACGCGGAGAGCCGTTCTACGTCGTACCGGAAGTCTTCCGCCACCTCGTGAAATTGGCGGTACGGGAGCATGGTGGCGGCGGCGAAGTATTTGGCCAGGCTCACGCGCGCTAGTTTGTGCGCCGCATCTGAGCTGAAGTTCCCTTCATCGACAAGGTGGTCGAGCAGGTCGCCGCATTCCAGATAGGCGAGTTCGGTGGCGAACTTGAAAACCTGCTGTCCGGCCGAAAGGTGCGAAGAAATCTCGAGCACCCGCGTTTCTGGGTGGTAACGGTGGAGAACCGAATCCCCGAGGTCGATGCGCTTGATGATCTGCACGCCGTGCACGCGTTCGAGTCGCCGGGTGATTTCCCTGCGAAGGTCAGCATGGTGCATCCGCATCTGTACGGTGAGCTGCTCTGCCGCCGTATCGAGTTCGTGAAAGTAGTTCTGCCGCTGGTAAACGTAGTCTCGCACTTCCTCGTGAGGCATCGTGATCGCACCGGAACCACTGCCGTCGTTGAATCGGTCTTCGGTCGCCGCCGCGAGTTGTGATGACGTATTGCGATACCGGCGATGCAAGTTGACAACGGCTCGGGCGATCGCCGGGTGCGCCTGGACGAGCTGGGCCACCTCTTCGGGATCAGCTTCGGCGCCCACGTCGGAGTCGAGGAGGACCTCGCGTACCTCGGCGATCAGCCGAGTGGTGTCTTGGGACGCGAAGAACGTGGCGTCGACGCCGAAGAGTTCGGTAATGCGCAGCAACACCGGCACGGTTAGCGGACGCACGTCGTGCTCGATCTGGTTGAGGTAGCTCGGCGAAATGTCGAGCATCTTCGCAAGCTCGACCTGAGTGAGGCCGCGTTCGGCCCGCAGTTGTCGCAGTCGCGCTCCGACGTACGTCTTGGCCACGTAGTCCAGGCTAGCTGCGCGCGCGGGTGTTCTCACGCCAGCATTGGCAATTTTCGCAAGGCTCGTGAAGCGGGTGTGTGCGCTGCCCACCTGCGAGCCTCAACGTAGGGACACTCGCAGACTCACAATGTCGCTAAGGGGTGGACGGAATGCGCTCTGCGATCTCCCAGGTGCCAGAGCGCCAGAGGATGTGCGGGACGACAGTGCGATGTGAAAATCATCACACCCACCTCCCCTCCTGGCCATGGCGGATGTTTACCGGCGGTAGTGCGATGGCTGAACGCTGGCGCCCGGGTGCCCCATCTCACCTGCGCTAACGTAACGCCCGTACTGTTTTCACAGAAGATCACCCTCCGGGTTCTTCGCAAAATTTGCAAAACGTGTGTGAATCCTAGCCAGAATTGGCACTTGCAAGGGGTAGACCAGCGTCTTTAGGGTATGGCATCGTCGGTTAAGTAACCGATCCGCTGAGGTAAACGGATGTGAAACCGGTTCGTTGTGTGAGTGCCCGGTAACGGGCCGTTTACATGGGAACCGGGCTTGCGCCTCAAGGGTCAGAATCAAATAAGAAACTGGAGAATCGATGTCCAACGTCGGTAAGCCACGTACCGCTGCTGAGATTCAGCAGGACTGGGACACCAACCCCCGCTGGAACGGAATCACGCGCGATTACTCTGCTGAGCAGGTTGCTGAGCTCCAGGGCAGTGTTGTAGAAGAGCACACGCTGGCTCGTCGTGGCGCCGAAATCCTCTGGGAAGGCGTCAACGGAGACGGCTACATCAACGCGCTCGGTGCACTGACCGGCAACATGGCCGTTCAGCAGGTCCGCGCGGGCCTGAAGGCCATCTATCTCTCCGGCTGGCAGGTCGCGGGTGACGCGAACCTCTCGGGCCACACCTACCCGGACCAGAGCCTCTACCCGGCCAACTCGGTTCCCGCCGTTGTTCGCCGCATCAACAACGCGCTGCTCCGTGCTGACGAAATCGCTCGCGTCGAGGGCGACACCTCTGTCGACAACTGGCTCGTTCCGATCGTCGCCGACGGTGAGGCCGGCTTCGGTGGCGCACTCAACGTGTACGAGCTGCAGAAGGCGATGATCGCAGCGGGTGCCGCTGGTACCCACTGGGAGGATCAGCTCGCGTCGGAGAAGAAGTGCGGTCACCTCGGTGGCAAGGTTCTCATTCCGACCCAGCAGCACGTCCGCACGCTGACCTCGGCACGTCTCGCTGCCGACGTTTCGAACACGCCGACCGTCGTGATCGCGCGTACCGACGCTGAGGCCGCGACCCTCATCACCTCTGATGTGGACGAGCGCGACAAGCCGTTCATCACCGGTGAGCGGACCGCAGAGGGCTTCTACAACCTGAAGAACGGCATCGAGCCCTGCATCGCACGTGCTAAGGCATACGCCCCGTACGCCGACATGATCTGGATGGAGACCGGCGTGCCGGACCTGCAGGTCGCACGCAAGTTCGCCGAGGCAGTCAAGGCTGACTTCCCGGACCAGTTGCTGTCGTACAACTGCTCACCTTCCTTCAACTGGAAGAAGCACCTCGACGACGCAACGATCGCGAAGTTCCAGCGTGAACTCGGCGCGATGGGCTTCAAATTCCAGTTCATCACGCTTGCCGGCTTCCACGCGCTCAACTACAGCATGTTCGATCTGGCCTACGGCTACGCTCGCGAGGGTATGACCGCCTACGTCGATCTGCAGGAGCGCGAGTTCGCGTCAGAAGAGCGCGGCTACACCGCCACGAAGCACCAGCGTGAGGTTGGCGCCGGCTACTTCGACCGGATCGCCACCACCGTTGACCCCAACACCTCCACTGCTGCTCTCAAGGGCTCCACTGAAGAAGGCCAGTTCCACTGATGACCGGGCAAGCTGACGCTCCCGCTGCGAAAGCAGGTGCCGGAGAAAAGATCTCGCGTGTTGGTGTTATCGGCGCCGGGCAGATGGGTGCTGGTATCGCAGAGGTGTGCGCTCGCGCACACGTCGACGTGCTGGTGTTCGAACAGTCCCGTGAACTCGCCGCAGCAGGCCGTGCGCGGATCCTCCGGTCACTTGACCGCGGTGTGAGTAGCGGAAAGATCACCGAGCGGGAGCGTGAGCAAGCCGCATGGCGGCTGCGTTTCACCTCCGATCTCGGTGATTTCGCCGATCGTCAGCTTGTCGTGGAAGCAGTGGTCGAAGACGAAAAAGTCAAGACGGAAATTTTCCGTGAGCTTGACGAGGTCGTCACCGACCCGAAAGCCGTGCTGGCGTCGAACACCTCGTCCATCCCGATCATGAAGCTCGGGATGGCGACGAAGAACTCGAGCCGCGTGGTTGGCATGCACTTCTTTAATCCGGTGCCTGTCCTCCCGCTCGTGGAACTTGTGACCACCCTGATGACCGGTCCTGAGGTGACGGAGCGTGCGGAAACGTTCGCTCGCGACATTCTCGGTAAGCAGGTGGTGCGGTCCGCCGATCGTTCGGGCTTCGTGGTCAACGCCCTCCTCGTCCCGTACCTCCTCTCCGCGATACGGATGGTGGAGTCGGGGTTTGCGACGGTGGAGGACATCGACAAGGCGATTGTGCTCGGTCTGGCCCATCCAATGGGGCCGCTGGCTCTCAGCGATCTCGTCGGCCTCGACACGATCAAGGCGATCGCCGACTCGATGTACGAGGAGTTCAAGGAGCCGCTGTACTCGCCGCCGCCGCTGCTGCTGCGCATGGTTGAGGCAGGCCGGCTCGGCAAAAAGGCTGGACACGGGTTCTATCAGTACCCAGCCTCAGGCCGTCCGTCAGCAAAATGATGGGCGAAACCGGCACGGCTCGCTGAGCCGCTCATAGAGTGCTCGAACAGAAAGGGGTGCGGTCATTCTTCACGGAACGGCCGCGCCCCTTTCGTGTCGCTAGGAGCGTTTCTCGCAGTAGGGTTGCCTCGAGCACACATACTGGCCAGCTCTCGGCACCACGCCGGAACGCGGCGCAGGAAAGGTGAAGGCAGGAATGACCAGTTCCCCCCACATGAGTGAGTACCGCTCGAGCATTCTGGGCTACCCGCGGATCGGTCCTCGCAGGGAACTCAAGCGCGCGCTCGAAGCCTACTGGCGTGGCGGTATCTCGCAGCAGGAACTGGTTGAGACGGGCAGAGAGTTACAGGAAGCGACGTGGAGTGAACTGGCGGCCACCGGGCTGTCACAAGTTCCGGGCAATACCTTCTCGTACTACGATCACGTCCTCGACACCGCCTTTCTGTTCGGGGCGATTCCACAACGGTTCAAGGCGCTCGAGGCGCAACTGAACCCGCTTGATCTGTACTTCACGATGGCGCGCGGTATGCCCGATTTTCCGCCCCTTGAGCTCGTGAAGTTCATCAGCAGCAACTACTACTACCGGCAGCCGGAAATGGAGCCGGACATGGAGTTCGCGCTGAGCGCGGACCATGTCATTGACGAAATAAAGCGCGGTGCTGCAGCGGGCATCGAGCTTCGCCCAGTCGTTCTTGGGCCTGTCACGCTGTTGCTGATGAGCAAGGCCGCTGGGGATGCGCCAGCAGACTTCCGGACACTGGACCTCCTTGACCGGTTGCTGGTCAAATACGAAGAGCTTTTCGATCGCCTCGCCCGCGCGGGCACCACCTGTGTGCAGCTGGATGAGCCGTACTTCACGATGGAACGGACAAGCGCGGAACTCGACGCGTTTCAGCGGGCGTATGACACACTCAGCCGATCACCGCTTCGCCCGAGGCTCTTGGTCACCGGCCAATACGGAGACTTTGGGCCAGCGCTCCCGATACTTGCCTCGACGAACGTCGAAGCCATCGGACTTGATCTTGTGGCAGCGCCGAAAACTCCAGCGGAGCTGGCAGCTATCCCTGGGCTGCGCCGCAAGCGGTTATATGCGGGTGTGGTGAGTGGTCGCAACGTATGGAAGACAGATAAATACGAAACGCTCGACTACTTGCAGCAACTGCAACAGGTCATCCCCGACATCGTAGTTTCGACGTCGTGCACCCTCCTGCACGTCCCCGTCGATGTCCTCTCTGAATTCGACCTTCCCGGTGATGTGGCAGACCGGCTGGCCTTCGCAAAACAGAAGGTAGGCGAGGTCGTCGCGCTGGCGCGGGCGCTGAAGGACGGTGCGCCGCAGCGCTGGCGAGCGACGTCAGGTGAGCTGCAGGTAGCCCCCAATGACGCGGTTCGCAAGCGCGTCGCGGCGATTACCGACGCGGACCGCCAGCGCCTCCCATATAGCGAGCGGCGCGATGCACAGCAGCGAGCTTTGCCGCTGCCGAAGGTGCCGACCACGACCCTGGGGTCGTATCCGCAGTCGGCTGCGGTGAAGCAGGCGCGGTACGACCTCGGTCTCGATCGGATCTCGTACGACGAGTACATCACCGTCGTCAAGAGTGAGATCGAGAAGGTAATCCGGCTTCAGGAAGACATCGGGCTCGACGTTCTCGTGCACGGCGAGATCGAACGCAATGACATGATTCAGTACTTCGCTGAACTGCTCGAGGGATATGCGGTGACGCGCAACGGCTGGGTCCAGGTTTACGGATCGCGGTGTGTGCGTCCGCCTGTCCTTTACGGCGATGTTTCGCGCCCAAAGGCGATGACTGTGGACTGGATCACCTACGCGCAATCGCTCACCGACAAGCCGGTAAAGGCCATCCTCACTGGGCCTGTCACTATGTTGGCGTTCTCCTTCGTTCGTGATGACCAGCCACCGCAGGAGACAGTCGTCCAGCTCGCCCTGGCGATCCGCGACGAGGTCACGGACCTCGAAGCTGCCGGGATCACGATCATCCAAGTTGACGAGCCCGCGATCAGAACGCTGTTGCCGCGCCATCCGGCGGGCCGCGAGGAGTACCTGGAGTGGGCCGTCGGCGCGTTCCGTCTTGCGACAGCCGGGGTGAAACCTGAAACGCAGATCCACACCCACATGGGCCTTTCAGGTGTCGCCGCCGTCGTGGAGGCGATCGAAGACCTCGACGCTGACGTCACATACCTCGTGTCGGCAACCCGGAACCTCTATTGGGTGCTCGACGCTCTGAAGGATGCTGGACTCACCCGAGGTGTCGGACCAGGTGTATATGAGACACATTCCGCGCGGATCCCAGACATCGATGAGGTAGATGAGCTCCTTACAAAGGCGCTCCAGGCCGTCGAACCGGAACGGTTGTGGGCCAATCCCGATGGGGGCCTCAAGACGCGCCACGGATGGCAGCTCGAACCGTCGCTGCGAAACCTCGTCGCGGCAGCGCGGCGCATCCGGCGCCGCGCGGGGCAGGGCTAGAGGCGCGGCGGAGCGCGCCCTCCTCACCGGTGCGGCCGAGCGGGGAAGTTCAATTGTGAGTGACAATGGTCCAGTGCAGCTCATGGACCTCAATGACGAAGCCAAGCGCCGTGATCTTCGCAAGATGAAGATGCTCTCGCTTGCCTGCCTGTTTGTGGCGGCATCGATCTATCTGTATTGCCGTTACCTAGAATCCCAGGAAGACACGGCTGGCTGGGTGAGCTTCCTGCGCGCGGCCTCTGAAGCTGGCGTGGTCGGCGGTCTTGCTGACTGGTTCGCGGTGACCGCACTGTTCAAGCGGCCCATGGGATTACCGATTCCGCACACCGCACTGATCAAGAAAAAGAAGGATCAGCTTGGGGAGAACCTCGGCACCTTCGTCGGATCGAACTTCTTGTCCAGGGACGTGGTGACTCAGCGATTGCGGTCTGCGGAACTGCCCGCGAAAGCAGGGGAATGGCTCGCCGACCCCGCGCGCGCGGACCGCGTCGCCACTGAGGCTTCCTCCATGCTGCGTGCGTTCGTGATGGTCCTCCGCGACGAGGATGTCCAGCAAGTCATCGATCACACTCTCGTCAAACGCATCGCCGAACCGCAGTGGGGCCCGCCGCTGGGGAAAATCCTCAGTGAGCTGCTGAACGAAAACCGGCAGTTGCCGATCATCGAACTGCTCTGCGACCGTGCCTATCAATGGGCGCTGGGGTCGCAGGAAACGATCGACCGCATCGTGACGCGGGATTCACCGACGTGGTCACCGAAGGTTGTCGACCTGCTTGTCGGTGAGAAGATCCACCGTGAACTCGTCGAATTCGCGTGGAAGGTGCGCGCGGATCCGGAGCATGAGGTCCGCGTCGCGATTAACAAATTCCTCTTCGATTTCGCTGATGATCTGCAGCATGACGAGACCACCATCGCGAAGGCTGAGCGAGTCAAGACCGAGTTGATGAATCGCAAGGAGGTCACCGGACTCGCGAGTGCCGCCTGGCGGCTGGTGAAGAAGATGATTCTCGAGTCGGTGGATGATCCCGACAGCACGCTGCGGCGAAAAATCCGGGAGTCGGTGATCAGCTTCGGCGAGCGGCTGAACCGCGATGCCGCGCTGCGGGAGAAGATTGAGCGGTGGCTGACGGATGCGGCGGGTTACATCATCGACAACTATGCCCACGAGATCACAAGCATCATCAGCGACACTGTCGCTAAATGGGATGCTGATGAGGCAAGCGAAAAGATAGAACTGCAGGTTGGGCGGGATCTCCAGTTCATCAGAATCAACGGCACGGTCGTTGGCGCGCTGGCGGGCCTGTCGATCCACAGCATTACCCATTTGCTTTTCGGTGGGTAGTGTGAAAAGCATCACATAATGGTGCAGACACAACTAAGGTGAGTGCTTGCAGCAGTTAGCGCACGTGAGTACCCTCACGCACGTAGCCGGAGCAGAAGGTGGAGTTGATGGCCCAGGCTGACGGCGAGTTCGACACCGCACAATCTGAACCCGAGTTGGTTGCTGAGGAAAGCAGCCAGGCGGTGGAGGAAGCGCGGGACGCTGAGGATGAGCAGAACTCGCCCAACCGCTCCGTAGCGCCCGACAATGAGGTCGGGGATGCGTCCGATCATGAGGGTCTCTCTGACGCTTCACGTCAGAGTGGGGGGCCTGCGGCAGTCCGCGTTGTGAGTAACGCGGCGCAGGATATTGGAAGCTTCATCCGTGCGCAGCGGGAGCTGGCTCAGGTGTCACTGCGCCAGCTCGCAGAGCGGGCGGGCGTGAGCAACCCCTACCTCAGTCAGATCGAACGTGGGCTACGCAAACCGTCCGCTGAAGTACTCGGCCAGATCGCGAAAGGTCTGAGGGTGTCGGCTGAGGCGCTTTATGTGCGAGCAGGGATCTTGGAACAGCGAGAGTCGAGTCCTGTCCGGGACGCGGTCCTGGCGGATGCCACGCTCAACGAGCGCCAAAAGCAAGTCATTCTCGAGATCTACAACTCGTTCTGTCGCGAGAACGAAACCGGTCAGCAGTAGACGCACGCGCGGGAGCGGCTTGCTCGCTGGGTACGCTCACCCACGTTCGGCTGCTGTCCTGGTGCACACATACGTCGACATTGATGGGGAGCAACAACACATGGCAAAAACAATCGACTCTGTAAAGACGCCACTGTTCGCGGCTGTCGGTGCAGGAGACCTCGCAGTTGAGGCCGTCGGTGGGTTCGTGAAGGACATCAGGGGCCGGGCGGCAACCGCTGCCACAGACACTCAAGCGCGCGCACACCGTACTCGTGAGATGCTGGCGGCACTGCCGTCGCAGGTGCCCGGAGATCTGACCGAGCTGCGCGCACGCATCAACCCGGACGATATCCGTAAGCAAGCGGAAACGTACCTGCACAATGCTGCGGGTACCTACGGTGCCCTCGCGCAGCGTGGGGAGAGCCGGATCGAGACACTTCGGAAGCAGCCTGTCGTCGAGGCGCGCCTTAGTGATGCCGCAGAGAAGACGGAAGACGCGATCGAAGAGCTGGGTAAGCGTTCGCGGCTCGTTCGTGAGTTCGCGAATCGCACCGTTGGCCGCCTCGCCGCACGCTCAGAGAAAGCGGTCGACACCGTCACGGCGCAGGCAACAGGCGCTGTCGAAGCAGTCAGTGGTGCCGCGAACGCGGCAGTTGCCGAGGCTGCCGAGGTGCGCGACGCCGTTGCTGACCGCGTCGCCGACATTGCCGACGAGACTCGGGAGACGCTCGCCTCGACCGCGGACGATGCTGCGGACGCAACGGAGGACGCAGTCGCTGACGTCAAGGATGCGGCCGAAGAGGTAAAGGCCGAAGCAAAGCCGGACCAGACGAAGAAGGCGCCGACGCGCCGCACCGCTACGAAGCGAACAGGTACCACGGCGTCACGGCGAAAGTCCACCGCCGCCAAGTCTGAGCAGCAGTGAGTTGAGACAGCTGGGGCCGTGCCTGATCGATGGGCGTGGCCCCAGTCATGTAGCTCGTGGATTAGTACCCAATTACAGTAGTAAGGGTGCAACTCCAGGCTTTTGTTTCTCTGCTGCTGACTCTTGCCGCGCTAGGTGCGGGAGCGTTCGCCGTTCTGCATGCCGTTCGCCAGCGCTCTGACGCGTTTCCAGCGGTCGATAAGCTAACGAAACCGGTGTGGCTGGGGATTCTCGCAGTCTCGACTGTCGTGCTTCTCCTGTTTCAATTGCCGAGCCTGCTTGGCTTCGTCGCAGTCATCGCGATTGGTGTGTACCTGGCCGATGTGCGCCCAAGGGTGGATGAAATCCAGCGCGGCCCACGTTGGTGAACACCGCGAGAAAGTTGCGCGTTAAACCTTGACAATGGTCATTGTCTCAATGGTACGGTGTTAATCAAGCCCCAACGAGGAGGCTTGATCGGACATACAACCGATGTGCCTTGAGGAGTGATCAACGTTGATCGTCCATGAACTGAGGCGTACTGCCCCTGCGGAAGGGGCCCGTGGACAGGGTGAAGCTGGCGTCGGCAGCGCGGCGGACGCATCTGAAGTGACCTACCTGCAGGCGCGGCCAATGGAGTCCAGCGCCGAAGAAACGGGCCGCCGTCTGCTTGAATCCGCAGCACGAAAGTCTCATGATCCCGCAACGGAGATCGACTGGGATGCTCCGGTCGACCCGGATCTGTATGGAATGACGCCCGAGTGGTCGAGTCTGTACGGGACCGATATGTGGGACAAGATGACGCCCGAGCAGCGGGTTACTCTCACCACCCACGAAGCGGCGAGCATTAGTGGCACCGGTATCTGGTTTGAGCTGATTCTGATGCAGATGCTGCTCCGCGATATCTACTGGCGGGACGCGTCGACTTCGCACGTGCAGTTCGGACTCACCGAAATCGCAGACGAGTGCCGGCATTCGACGATGTTCGCTCGTGCGGCGACCAAGATGGGTGTGCCGTCTTATCGGCCGGGCAAGGTGGTCATGCACCTTGCGAATGGATTCAAGTCGGTTGCGACTGGCGCGCTCGCCTATGGCGGTACCCTGTTTGCCGAGGAAATTCTCGACATGATGCAGCGTGACTTCATGCGCGATGAACGGGTTCAGCCAGTAACGCGCGCGGTGAGCCAGATTCACGTCCTGGAAGAGGCCCGGCATATCCGATTCGCTCGCGAGGAGACGATTCGCCGAATGCGCGAGGTGAACTGGTTCCAGCGTGAAGGTGCCCGCTTGTTGCTGGGAATCACGGCCTATTTCATTGTGACGGAACTAGTAAATCCAGAGGTATACCGCGCGGCCGGCCTTGACCCTAAAGCGGCGAAGAAGGCGGCCCGCAACAATCCGCACTATCAGCGGAAGATCCGCGAAGGCTCGCGCAAAACGATCGAGTTCCTCGACAGCGTCGGACTAATCGGCGGGCCGTCGAAGATCCTGCTGCGCAGGGCGAACATAATCTGACGATTGTTTTACCCAGGCGGGCTGTAATGTCCGGGAAACTCGCAAAAGCCCGGAAAAGCCCGGAAAGTCTTGGCGCGGTATACTCCACGCAGATGCTCACAGAGCAGATTGCTCGGCCTAGCCATCATCCCTCCGTTCGGCGCGGAGGTGAGCGAAAGCGGGAGATGAAGGAATACCGGATCGACGATCTGGCACGCGCGGCGGGCATCAGCGTCCGCAATGTCCGCGTGTACCAAGACCGGGGGTTGCTGCCACCGCCACGTAAGGAAGGGCGTACTGGCTGGTACAACGAGTCTCATCTCTCGCGTCTGCGGCTGATCATCCGGATGCTGGAGCGCGGTTACACCTTCGCCACGATCAGCGAGCTCCTGCTGGCGTCACAGTATGGGATGAGCGTCGAGGACATTCTTGAGACGGACGACCTTCGCGGCCCCCTGGGGTTCTTCCGGGCGAAAGCCAGAGGCACTCTGGGGGAGCTGCGGAAAATATTTGGGGATCAAACCCCGGTTCCGGGCCCGGAGCGAGCCAAAGAACTCAGCGTGCTTCGTGCTGAGGACCTATTAGGCATCGATCCGCGTTTGCGTGAGGTTGCGCAATCGCTTGTCGATTTCGGAGTACCTCCGGATCGGATTCTCGAGCAAGGCAAAGTTGTCCGTGATGATTTGCGTGACGTCGCCCGCGTATTCGTCACCACGATCACCGAGGTATTCCTGCCCGACGGTCTTCAGGGCGGGGCGAGTATACCGCTTGACGAAAAACGCGTAGCCGAACTCGCTGAGCTGTCCAAAAAACTGCGGCCGCTGGCCAACCGCGTCGTCGATCTCCTCTTTAGTGAAGTGATGGAGATTGAAATCAGCAAGGCCATCAACCGCGCTGCCGCGGCGCTGAACGGCAACGAGCCGGAATCGGCGTCGGACGAGTCCGCGCAGTAACGCGCGATCCTCGCAGCTGCGCAATTTTCGCACCAAAAATCACGCGATCGCTTGCAAATCAGCGTACTTTGTAAAAGGATCGGGATAAGCGCAATGGAGCGCCTGCCGGCGTGAGCCGGTGCCACGAACACAATGAGGTGAACTGGTGAGACTTCCGGTGATCGGTGCGTTGTCGCAGACGATGTCGTATCCGCTGCGCCCGCTTGATCGTGCTCGCGAGACACTGCTGGACGGTGTTGCAGCACCGGCTCGCAAATTGCTCAGCAGGGGCGAAGCCGATGGCGGTTCGAGCGCGAGCCCTGTCACTGCGCTCAGCAGTCCCTCGCTTTTCACAGAGATTAGTGCCCACTCAGATGAGCGGTACGTCGCCTCAAAGGACGGCACCAAACTCAACGTCCGCGTATTCGGGCGGCCAGGTGCGCAGCCCATCGTCCTCGCGCACGGCTGGACCTGTTCCATCGATTTCTGGCGCCCGCAGATCAACGCCCTCGCCGACGAGTTCCGGGTGATCACCTACGATCAGCGTGGACACGGTCGCAGCGAACTCGGGCGGGCCAAACTCAGCCCCCAAACGCTTGCTGACGATTTTGCGGCGGTCACCACAGCGACGCTGGCGCCTGGTGAACGCGCCGTGATGGCGGGTCACAGCATGGGCGGCATGACGATCATGTCCTGGTCAGAGCGGTACCCATCAGAGGTAGCACGGTACGCGTCGGCTGCGCTGCTGCTCAGCACGGCCTCAGACTCGCTGACTGCTGAAGAACTCGTCGTGCCGTCACTGCTGCGCGGTGTTCCGGGCCGTCCTCAGCTGGTACATGCGCTGATCTCCGCGCCGGTGCCCGCCGGGCTCATGCTGTCTGACCTGCTTCGCTACGCGACTATGGGCAGCGAATCGACCCCAGAACAGCGCGACTTCTGCCGCGCCATCGTGCACGCGTGCCCGCCGCGAGTCCGCGGCAGGTGGGGCACTGTGCTCGGGCGCCTGAACATTGCAGATGCTCTTGAGAACCTGCACGTGCCCACGAGCGTGCTGGTGGGAAGTGCGGACCGGCTGACACCACCGGTGCATTCGTACCGGATCAAGGAGCGACTCGAACAGGCTGGGCATCTTGAGTCGTTCATCGAGGTGCCCAAGATCGGTCACATGAGCCCAATCGAGGCACCGGAGACGGTGATCTCACAGATCCGGCGCCTCGCAGCGCTGCCCGCGGCGCATCGGCGCGTGGGCTGACGCGTCAGCTGAAAATCACGGTCTTGCGACCGTGCACCTGGACGCGGTCTTCCAGATGCCAGCGGAGACCGCGAGCAAGCACAATCTTCTCGATATCGCGGCCCTGCCGAACCATGTCGGGGATCGTGTAGGAGTGATCGATGCGTACAACATCTTGTTCAATGATGGGGCCCGCGTCGAGTTCAGCTGTCACATAGTGGCAGGTGGCGCCGATGATCTTCACGCCACGGTCATGTGCTTGATGGTATGGCCGTGCGCCCACAAATGACGGTAAGAAGCTGTGATGAATGTTGATCGCTCGGCCCTTCCAGTGTGCACACAACTCGGGTGGCAGCACCTGCATGAAACGCGCCAGCACCACCGCATGCGGGTTGTGGGCATCGACGAGTTCCCGAACCTGTTCGAACGCTGACTTGCGTTCTTCTTGGTCCGCCGGAAACGGGACGTGGGTAAATGGGACGCCGTGCGCCTCGGCGACACCTTCGAGGTTGCGATGGTTGCCGATCACTGCGCAGATCTCACCAGGCAGCTCGCCAGTGGCAGCTCGTCCGAGTAAGTCATGCAGACAATGGCCCTCCTTGCTGACAAGCAAGACAAGGCGTTTGCGCTCGCCGGTGTCATGGACGGACCACTCAGCTTCCCTGCCGAAAGTCGCTGCGATCTCGGCGAAGCGTCCGCGGAACTCCTCCAGACTCATACGAACTGAGGATGCCGTGACCGCTTGCCGCGTGAAGAACCATCCTGTGTCCGGATCAGCGTGATACGCGGCCTCGACAATCCACGCACCCGCGCCAGCCAGAAAGCCAGACAACCGCGCCACGATGCCCAGCGCGTCGGGACAGCCGAGAGACAACACGAAACGACGTTCGTCGGAGACCGCGTTCAATACCATGCCGGTAAGTATGACAAGCTCACCAGAATGGAACCTCTTCGCAGTATCACTCGCGCGCGTGTCGCTGAGATGGTTGATCACACGCTGCTGAAGCCGGAGGCCACACGGGGTGATGCTGACGCGCTGATTGCGGAGGCACAAGAGTTGGGCGTGCTCGCGATCTGCGTCTCCCCGTCAATGCTGCCCGTTCGGGCTGAGGGTCTCGTCGTAGCCACGGTCGCGGGTTTCCCCTCTGGGAAGCACCATTCCCTCGTGAAGGGTTTCGAGGCGCGCATGGCGGTCGAAAACGGCGCAGCCGAGGTCGACATGGTCATCGACGTCGGCAGCGCCATAGCTGGTGATTACGATGCCGTTCTCCAGGACATCCTGATTGTTCGAGAGGCTGCGGACGGCGCAGTTTTGAAAGTGATCATCGAATCCGCAGCCCTGCCGGACGGCGCGATCGTGGCGGTCTGTGAGGCGGCACGCAGGGCGGGGGCGGATTTCGTGAAGACGTCGACCGGTTTTCATCCGGCTGGCGGCGCGTCCGTGCATGCGGTCGAACTGATGGCGAAAACCGTCGGCGGCGCACTCGGTGTCAAGGCGAGTGGCGGCATACGCACCGCGGAAGCCGCGCGAGAGATGATTCAGGCTGGTGCGACTCGGCTGGGCCTCTCTGGCACTCGCGCCGTGCTCGCTGGCTTCGCTGACAGTTAACGGCCGTCAGAAGAGCGAGCAGGTCACTTCTTCACCGGTCATCTCGGCACGCTCCATTTCGGTGTACCCGCCCTCGAGCCGCAGTTCGATGCCCTCGCCTGTGACGGTGAGATTGGTCGGCTTCATGTCGAGCGGAAACTCGGAGAGCCCGTCGCCGATGGTCTGAATGATGGCTTGCGGTAGCTCCCGCGGGATACCGATCCCAAGCAAGTTGGCGTCCGTCACCTCCAAGTTGATTGCCTCGTTCTGCACGGACGGCGCCACCGTGACACTCAAGATCGCCCCCACAATCTGGATGCCGAGCGTCTGATCGGCTGGTCGCGGCTCGACCGCCGTCACGACGGCCAGGACACCCTGGCGCTGCAGTGTCGCAAGGATCCCGGGCGCGGACCACGTGATGTCGGCGGTGGAGCGCTCGACAGTGGTCGCGATCTCGCCGTCATCGAAGGAGTGGACCCCTTCGAGGCGCAAATCCATGTGCATGCCGTCGGCGTCCCCGAGGCGGTCGCCCATGCTGGTCACCTCGACCCACGGGGTTTTGCCGTCCACCATTTGCATCAGCATCGGTTTACGGCTCATCGACACCGCGACGTCCGACCCGACCGACTGGCTCAGTGACTGGGCCATGCAATCTGAAACCCGATTGCGCAGGTAAAACTCGCTACCGATCCCCACCGCGGCGATGCCCACGAAGAGGACAGCCACCACGATCAGGGCGATGCTGCGCCCGCGGCGTTTGCCCTTCGCCGGGCCGGGTTTGTTCGGGTTCGTCGTCATCATCGACAGCCATTGTGCCCGAGGGGCCTGCAGATCGTGCTGCGAGAACACTGTGTTTTCCCTAAGGCTTTATCGCCTGACGCCCACCACTCACTTCGGCGCGACGGTTTCCCAACTGAGGGTGAGGACGCAATCACGCAGCCTGCGGCGCGGAATCGTCACCGCAAGCCCTGCCTCGCGCATGGCGCACAGCGTCGCCCGCCACCGCTGCCGCGGGCCGTAGGAGGCATAAGCAGCCGACCGAACCCAGCATGAATCCGCAAGGCGCAGCACGTCATGAATCCGCTCGCCGGCGATGTTTCGGTGAATCAGCGCTTTGGGTAAGCGCTCTGCGATATCGGACGGCAATGCGACTGCATGGGGATCCCACGCAAGCGTCAAGGTTAGCGGGCCCGTTTCGTCGAGTGTGATCCATGCGCATCGACGGCCCAGTTCATCGCAGGTGCCGTCGATGATGCGGCCGTGTGGCGCGAGTCGCGCACGCATCGTGGCCCACGCGTGGCCGACATCTTCTTCGCTGTATTGGCGCAGCACGTTGAACGCTCGCACGAGCACAGGGTTCAAGCCTGCCAGTTCGAACCCGCCCTGCCGGAACTCCACGCCGTCACGTGCGGGCACCACGCGTGACGGGTCGATTTCGAGGCCCACCACGCGGGTGGCGGGGACGGCGCTGCGCAACCGTGCCGCCAGTTCGAACGTAGTGGTAGGCCGTGCGCCGTATCCGAGATCGACCACTAACGGATCTTTCGCTTCCGCGAGAATCCGCTGAATGTCAGGATCGTTCACAAGCCAGCGGTCTGAGCGCCGCAGCCGGTTAACGCCTGTTGTTCCGCGCGTGATCTGCCCGACAGCACGGTACTGTTCACGCGCTCGCGGCGTTTTCGGGGCCCGCGTTACGGGTCCCGTTATAGGTGCTTCCCGATCCATTCTTCGGTGAAGGAATCTTCCTTCTCATAAAGGCGCACGAGGTTTTGAAGCACGACCTTCTCGAGTTTGCCGCCCACGATGGGTACGGATACGCGGGATTCAACGGTGGCTTCGATAATCGATCCGCTGCCGTCGGCTGCGAGC
The DNA here is from genome assembly GCF_026041215.1 of Hoyosella sp. YIM 151337. Classification (GTDB taxonomy): domain Bacteria; phylum Actinomycetota; class Actinomycetes; order Mycobacteriales; family Mycobacteriaceae; genus Hoyosella. The sequence continues at coordinate 682 of NZ_JAPEIQ010000014.1, read as the reverse complement.
TTACGGGTGCCTTTGACGTCGCCCGGGCCGCCAGGCATCGCTGCGAATAGTTCGCCGGAAGCACTCGATGCTGCGCCGTCGAGGGCGGACCACGATTCCCGGCGCTGAATCACCATGTCATGTTTGATCACGGTATGCGCCACGGACGGCAGCTTCGAGCGCGGAATCGTCTGTTCCAGCTCCACCGAGATGCCGCCGTCATTCGTTTCGAAAGCGACAACGCGGGCGTTTGTGCCACCGACAGCAGTAAGCCGGTCTTCCCAATACTGCCGTGTCGCTAGCGCCTCGTAGACCTTCTCAGCGGGAAACGGAAACTCTTTGCGGTACTCAGTGCGGCGAGCCATATCCGGCAGGTTACCGTTCTCATGTGTCTGCCATCCAATCAACTGATGTCGTGGCGCGGCTCGCTGCTGAGTTCGGAGCCTCGGTCACATTCGGGACACCGCTCGCCGCGCATACAACACTGCGCTTGGGCGGTCCGGCGGCAGCGATTGTCACCTGTACAACCACGGAAATGCTTGCTGGCGTCGTTCGAAAGCTCGATCAAGAGCAGATTCCGCTGTTGATCCTGGCAGGTGGATCGAACCTGGTGATCGCGGATGAGGGCGCCGAAGCGGTTGTTGTCCGCGTCGCGACCACGTCGTATTCCCTTGACGGGGCCATCGTGCGGGCTGAAGCGGGA
>NZ_JAPEIQ010000013.1 GCF_026041215.1 Hoyosella sp. YIM 151337 | reverse complement strand
GAACAGCGCACTGAGTTCACAGTCGGCAGCCGCGCGGGCGCGCGTCCCGTCACTGTGCACAGTTGAAATGGGGCCTGTGCGCCAACTGGGATCGAGCAGCGCGACTGTCTCAGATCGTAGTTTCACGGGGATTGGCATTGATGTCGGCAATCCGCATCTAGCCTGTGTGGATCCGGAACTCACAGCAGAAGCCTTGGCGGCTTTGGACCTCACAAGGGCTACTTTTGATCGGGAGTTCTTCCCGGAAGGAGTGAACATCGAGATCGTCACCGCGCTGCGTGACGGTTCGGTGGATATGCGGGTATTTGAGCGCGGCGTCGGTGAGACCCGGTCCTGTGGTACCGGGACAGTCGCCGCTGCGGCGGCAGCGCTGGCTACTGCTGGTCCAGGCATCGGCGAGGTGAATGTCCGGATTCCGGGCGGCGAAGTGGCGGTGACGATCACCGGCCAGACGTCGTATCTCCGGGGTCCGTCGGTCCTCGTCGCGGCTGGCGTCCTCGCCACGCAGTGGTGGGAGGCCGCCCTGCACACTGCCTAGGCAGAGGCGCGGGCACAAATAACTCGATCGCCACGCGGCTGAAACCTCCGTATTATCGGTGACAAGGACGACGCAAAGTCGTAGCAGAACAGTGGGAAGGTGACCGCACGTTTGCGGCAAACAGCGAACTATTTAGAACAACAAGGTCTCGCATCGGGTGACGGTGCGATCGAACTTCACGGCGATCCGCTCGCAGCGGCTCGAGATTCGGCTGAACACGGCGGCCCCGGCGGTGCGGATGTTTCGACCGGTGAACTCCAGCTTGAAGACCGTTCATCGTTGCGGCGTGTGGTGGGACTGTCGACCGAACTCGAGGACATCACCGAGGTCGAATACCGGCAGTTGCGGCTCGAACGAGTCGTGCTCGCCGGAGTGTGGACGCAGGGCACGGCCGCGCAGGCGGACGCTAGCCTGCGAGAACTGGCAGCATTAGCGGAGACAGCCGGTTCCGTCGTGCTCGACGGAGTGATTCAGCGCCGCGATAAGCCGGACGCTGCGACCTACCTGGGATCGGGCAAGGCGGCCGAGCTTCGGGAGATCGTGCTCTCAAGTGGTGCGGACACGGTGATTTGCGACGGTGAACTCACACCGGCACAGCTCACCGCGCTCGAAAAGGTCGTCAAGGTGAAGGTTATTGATCGAACCGCGCTGATCCTCGATATTTTCGCCCAGCACGCGACGTCACGAGAAGGCAAGGCACAAGTCACGCTCGCTCAGATGGAGTACATGCTGCCGCGGCTGCGCGGGTGGGGTGAAGCGCTCTCTCGGCAGGCCGGTGGCCGCGCTGGAAGCAACGGGGGCGTGGGTCTGCGTGGCCCGGGTGAAACGAAGATCGAGACGGATCGCCGCCGCATCCGCGAACGCATGGCGAAGTTGAAGCGGGAGATCCGCTCGATGAAGAGCGCACGCGACACAAAGCGTGCGCGGCGCCAGCGAAATCAGGTCCCGGCAGTAGCGATCGTGGGCTACACGAACGCGGGAAAGTCGAGTCTCCTCAACAGCCTCACAGGGGCAGGCGTGCTGGTACAAAACGCCCTGTTCGCGACTCTCGACCCGACTACGCGACGAGCCGCTCTTGACGATGGGCGTGAATACGTCCTCACCGATACCGTCGGTTTCGTGCGGCATTTGCCGACCCAGCTCGTGGAGGCATTTCGCTCGACGCTGGAAGAAGTGACCGAAGCCGACGTCTTGATGCACGTCGTCGACGGATCGGACGAGTTCCCGCTCGGTCAGATCAATGCGGTGCGACAGGTGATCAACGAGGTCGTCGAGGAACAGGGCACGCAAGCGCCACCTGAACTCCTCGTGATCAATAAAACCGATGCAGCCGACCCGATGGCACTCGCCCAACTGCGCCGAGCGCTGCCGGACGCGGTATTCGTGTCGGCGCACACCGGCGCCGGCATCCCGGCGCTTCGGGAGCGGCTGGCGGACTTGCTCGTCCGCACGGACGTAGAGGTACTGGTCGAGGTGCCCTATTCGCGTGGTGAACTGGTTGCTCGCATCCACGCCGAGGGCACCGTGTCGAGTGAGGCGCATGAAGAACAGGGCACTCGGATCCGTGCGCACGTTCCTCCGGCGCTCGCTGCAAATCTGCAGGAATACGCGCTGTAACGCGTAATGCAGGCACCCTCGTCGCAACGCAGGCGGCGCTCACAAAAGGTGAGTGCCGCCTGCGTTGTCGCGGCAGCCTCGGGCATACTCGGCGCGGGCTTCGCCGCTTATGCAGTCGCGCAGCCTGCGCCCACCGCACCAGTGCCAGAACCGCTGTGTGTGCCCGTTGATCGTGAACTCGAGGAGCTATCCGGATTAGCGATGGTGGGCGACGCGGTATACGCGGTGCCCGACGGTGGAAGCAGTGTCGCGGTCGCCGAAATGGCGAATGTCCTCGCAGGTGACTGCAGCGTAACCCGCTGGATCCGCAACGAACTCAACCCCTACGACCCGGAAGATCTCACTGCGCGCGGCGACACGTTGTGGGTCGCGGACATCGGTGACAACAACGCCCAGCGTGACACCGTTGCACTCATCCGGGTCGACCCCGACTCCGGTGCGGCACAGCTGCACCGGATGCACTATCCCGATCGTGCGCGCGACGCGGAGACCATTCTGCTTGACAGGCGGGGCATGCCCATCATTGTGTCCAAGGGCATCGGTGTCGGCGAGGTATTCGTGCCAGAGGGCGGCCACATGACAGTCGACGAACTGCCCTCACCTGGGCCGATACCGCTCGAACAGGTCGCGACCCTGACATTCCAGATGACGGACACGCCAGGAGGGCCGATCGGAGCGTTCAGCTCCGTTCTCCCTACGGGGGGCGCTGTCAACGATGCGGGCACCATCGCGGCGGTACGCACGTATACCGACGTGCACCTGTATGCCGATGCGAGCGGCGATCTCGTAACAGCGCTGCAGCGTGCTCCCATAATCATTCCGCTGCCGGGAGAACCGCAGGGCGAGGCGATAGCTTTCACCGCGACTGGAGACTTGCTGAGCGGCTCTGAACTGGGATTCCCGATCACGGGTGACCCCAACAGGCCACCGGAGGACACAAGTCCGCTACCGCCGATTCAGATCCTGCGGGGCGTAGAAGATTATGTGTGGTCCGTACAAGCCCAGGACGAACCGGATGTACTTCCGTCCGAGCCAGACAACAACGCTGCGAGCGGTGACAGTAAGGCCGCCGATCACAATGCAACCAGCGACGGTCCGCTCGCGGTTGTCCGGGACCGTGCTATCGCGCTGGGTGTCGGCGTGGGTGTAGCAGTGCTCATAGGCGGCGCGACCGCCGTCTTGTGGCGACGGCGCGGCTGACTGCATAATTCAGAGCTTGCGGATTACCGATACGACTTTCCCAAGTACGGTTGCCTCATCACCAGGTATCGGATCGAAAACGGGGTTCTGCGGCAGCAGCCACACCGTGCTTTTTTCCCGCTTGAACGTCTTCACGGTCGCTTCGCCGTCGATCATCGCGGCGACGATGTCTCCGTTGACCGCGTCCTCTTGCTGCCGTACAACCACCCAGTCGCCATCGCAAATCGCTGCGTCGATCATCGATTCGCCCACGACCTTGAGCAAAAAATGGGAACCCTGGCCGACTAGTTCGGAGGGCAGCGGAAACACATCATCGATCTGCTGTTCAGCGAGTATCGGTCCGCCCGCGGCGATGCGGCCCACCACTGGGACGTATACCGGCGCAGCGGTATGCCCCGCGTAACCGCCGATTTCGTGTGGTTCGCGGCCTGCAGCCCCGATCGCATGCGTGCTGGTGCTTGTTGAGTCGTCATCAGCGCCGCGCACGTCAACCGCGCGCGGCCGGTGTGGGTCGCGGCGGAGGTAGCCTTTGCGCTCCAGCGCGCGGAGCTGGTGTGTCACCGACGAGGTCGATGTCAGCCCTACGGCCTCGCCGATCTCACGCACGCTCGGCGGATAGCCGCGATCATTCACGGAAGCGCGGATGACGTCGAGGACTTCGCGCTGCCGCGCGGTGAGCGGCGGCAGCGCGCTCTCATTCCCAGTCTCAGGTTGAGGCTCGGCGGTCTGCTGGCTCCGGCGCGCGGTCATATTGGGGGCTCCTTCAGGGCTGTCCACTGAGTGGCTGTGCCGCATGTTGCTGATGTTGACAATAGCCATTCCGGGGCGAATTGCCAAACATCTGTTCGACTGTTTCGGGTGTTCGTTCAAAACTTGTCAGACCGGCGTGATATCAATCGAACGTGCGATCGAGTCAAACGCATGTTCGAACCATCGGCATGTTCGAGCGCACCGACCGTGGTCTTCGGACCCGATTTCTGTGGAGGTTGATATGAGCGTGCGGATTGCACCAACCAGGCAAGGCGGATACGTCAGCAGCAGTGCTCGGTTCGGCTCACCTGCCCCATGCTTGCGGCCGGTGGTGCCTGGCCGTCACCTCCCCAGGCGTGCCGTTGAAGGAAGCGGTGCCGGCAGTCATAACGCGGTGCCTTCCCTTCTGCGCCGCGATGGAGGCAGAACGGAGACTCGGCGAGGAGGGGGCCGGAGCGGGCACACTTGCGGCAGAGGGCAGGTCGGCGTCGAGCCGCGCCGATCCGGCGAGTCGCCGCAGCGGCGCAGAACCAACCGTGACGCGTGGCGGCGGCCTTCTCGGCCACGTCCGGCGTATCGAGAGATTCACGGGCGTCCAGGATGTGCTCCTGCCCGGCGGCGAGTGCGGCGCCCTGAAGGCAGAGAGGACACGCTCGTATTGCGACTGCTGTTCGCGGCGGTCATCGCTGCGATGTGCGCGGTGCCGCTGTGGGGGCTAGTGTTCTCGCCTGCTCCTCAAGGGGCGGGCGGCAGCGCACCAGCAAGTGTCGGAGTCGTCACCGTGAATGAGGGAGAGTCACTCAGCGATGTTGCGCGGCGGGTAGCTCCGGCGGTGCCGATTGACGTGGCAGTAGCGAACATCCGCGAACTTAACGGATTGCAGAATTCGCTTGTCGTTCCCGGTCAGTCTCTTGTCGCACCAGTCGTTCCCTGCACGGGTGATTGTTCCCTGGGGCCGTGGCAATGAGTGGTCAGCCAGTCGGCGGAAGGTCGCCGCTAACCGTCCTGGCCGTGTCGGTGGCGCCCGATTTGACCGCACTTGCGGCGACGCATCCGAACGAATACGTTCGGACAGGAAAGCACGCAGCGGGGGCCGGTGTCGTCTACCTGTCGTACAGTGCGAATGAAGCTGGAAGCTGGCGACTGGGTGCGCTTACTGGGAGGATGGGGGAGGGTCACCCGTCATGTGTTCCTGGCAGTGCCCATAAGCTGGACAGTCCGGCCGGGCGTGAGCGAGGAGTAGGTATGCGTTGTCCATTCTGCAAGTCTGCGAGTTCGCGTGTCGTCGACTCGCGGGAGGCAGACGAGGGGCAAGCAATACGCCGCCGCCGGTCGTGCACGGAATGCGGACGCAGATTCACGACAGTCGAAACCGCCGTGCTCGCCGTCCTAAAGCGCAGTGGCGTGACCGAACCGTTCAGCCGTGAGAAGGTGGTTCGCGGCGTACGTTCAGCGTGCCAGGGACGGCAAGTTGATGACGATGCACTGAACCTGCTTGCTCAGCAAGTCGAAGACACGGTTCGCGCGTCAGGTGTGGCGGAGGTGCCGAGCCACGAAATCGGTCTTGCGATTCTTGGGCCGCTGCGCGACCTTGATGAGGTCGCCTACCTCCGATTCGCCTCGGTGTATCGATCATTCAGCTCGGCGGAAGACTTCGAGAAGGAGATTGAGAACCTGCGAGTGCACCGCGCGCACCTTCAGAGTAAGTGACGGGCACCCGCGCGACCTGGCTGCGCAGTGGCATCAGCGTTATCGCTCCGCAGCGAGCGCGTCAATAGCTTGCATCACGCGTTGCTCAGAAACAGGGAACGCCGTGCCTACCGACTGGGCGAACAGGCTAACTCGCAATTCCTCAATCATCCAGTGTACTTCGTGGACTCGAGCGCTCTCCCGCGCCTGCGGCGGCAGATGGTCGAGTGTTTCGCTCAAATGCGTGTATACCCGGTCGAGTGTGGCCATTCCGCGTGAGTCGCGAGTGGAGCTGCCAGGGAGAGACTCCACGCGCTTACGCGCAGCTCGCAAGTAACGGGCTAGGTGGGGGAGCCGGTCAGCACCCGATTCAGCAACGAAACCCGGATAAATTAACTCGTCAAGCTGTTCTTTGACATCCTGCCCCGCCTCATCGCTCCGCGAACTTACGAGAACGCTCACCGCGTGCGCTTCTTCAAGCACAGGAAGCACCGCTGCGAGGATACTGCGAGTGCGTGCCGTCAGGTCGGCGCGCACCTTCGCCGACAACGCGGCGAACGACTGAGCGTCCCACGGCAGACCGCCATGCGCACCGATAAGGGCATCTATCGCACAGTTGCGGCAATCCCCAGCGACTCGGCTGAGGCCTCCAGCCCCGGCGTGATTCAGCACCAGGCGCTGTGCAGCAGGGAAACCGTTGAATGTTGATTTCGGAAGCGGTCCGGCTTCATGTGCGATGAGCGCGCGTATGGCAAGCCGCATTGATTGGGCCTGCGCGGCAGCGGTGCTCAGCACCTGGACAGATATGCCGGACTCCTCTGCAACCAGTGCCGGATAGCCGCGGACCACGGCGCCCTGGGTCCGCTGATCGACCACGCCCGGAATCCGCCCGCCTGGCAGGTCGGGCCACGACCATCGTGGGGGCCGCTGCACCGACGAACCCGCTTCCGCGACGGCGCGCGTTACCGCATGTGCCAGCAGAACTTTCAGGTGGTCGAGGTCTTTGCTGGTGTCGATGATCTCGCCGTTGTCCCCGACCGCAGCGAAGGTCATGCGCAAATGGGGTGGCAGGGCCGTGACGTCGAAATGGTGTGGCTCGATACGCAACCCGCCGAGACGCGATAGTTCGCGCGCGAACGCGTTGGTGAGCGGCTCGGTGCGTGGCTTCACTGCATGCAGTGCCGCGGCTGCGAAATCAGGAGCGGGAACTACCTGGCGGCGCAACTGCTTTGGCAGCGTTTTTATCAGCGCGATGGCCAGTTCGTCGCGCAGCCCCGGCACGAGCCAGTCAAAACCAACAGGGCGGACCCGTTCCAGTTGCGCTAACGGGATGCGGACCGTGACGCCATCGAAGGGATGCCCAGGCTCGAAGACGTACGACAATCCGAGCAGCAGTTCGCCTTGCTTCCATGCGTCTGGAAAGTCGCGGGCACGTACCGCGGCGGCGTCGGTGTTGACTACTGTTTCCGGCGTGAACGTTAGTGCGTCCGGATCACTGCGCTGCTTCTTCTTCCACCAAGAGTCGAAGTGCCGGGCTGAGACGATGTCTGCCGGAATGCGCGCGTCGTAAAAGTCGAAGAGGGCGTCATCGTCGACGAGTATGTCGCGCCGTCGCGCCCGATTCTCGAGATCCTCGACATCGGCGAGCAGCTCACGGTTACGCGTGAAAAACTCGTGGCGAAAGTCCCATTCGCCCTGCACGAGTGCGTGCCTGATAAAGAGTTCCCGCGCCGTTTCCGCGTCGATCGCGCCAAAATTCACACGCCGCTTCGCCGCAAGCGTGACACCGTAAAGGGTCACTCGTTCGTATGCGAGCACCGCACCTTGCCTGGTCGACCAGTGTGGCTCGGAATACGTGCGCTTAACAAGGTCTCCCGCTAGACGTTCCGCCCACGCGGGTTCGATTTTCGCCACGGTGCGTGCCCACAGCCGCGACGTTTCGACAAGTTCAGCAGCCATAACAAACTGGGGAGGCTTTTTCGCCAGCGTGGACCCAGGGAAGATCATGAACCTGGCTCCACGCGCACCGAGGAATTCGCGGGAGTCAGCTTCGCGCATTCCAATGTGGGACAACAAACCAGCGAGCAGCGCCTGATGCACGGTGTCCGGCGCGGCTGGGCTGTCATTTTGCTCCCAGTTGAGGCCCGTGCAGATTTGCTTGAGCTGGCCGCGCAGATCTTGCCATTCGCGGATGCGCTGCCAGTGGAGGAACTCAGCCCTGCACATCTTGCGGAATTGGCTGGAAGACCGCTCGTCACGCTGCTCACGCAGATAACCCCACAGTTCAAGATGGGCGAGAAAATCGGAACCGCCTTCGGTGAATCGGCGGTGCAGCTCGTCCGCTTTCTGTTGCTGATCGGCGGGACGTTCTCGCACATCCTGAATGGAGAGGCCAGAAACGATTGTCAGCACCTCGCGCAGGCACCCGGTGTGGTGCGCTTCGACGAGCATGCGGCCAAGTCTGGGATCGATGGGCAGGGCCGCCAGCTGCCGGCCGGTTTCTGTGAGGACGTGAGGTTGTCGCGGTTTCGCGGGTTTTCCGGTGTTAGTGGCAGAGGCCCGGACGGCCTTTCCAGAGTGGGGCGGCGCGATTGCTCCGAGTTCTTCGAGCAGGCGCACACCGTCGCGGATGCTGCGCGGATCGGGCGCATCGATGAAGGGAAACTCGCCGACATCACCTAAATCGAGGGCCGCCATTTGCAGCACCACAGCGGCGAGACCGGTCCGGAGAATCTCCGGATCGGTAAAAGCAGGCCTCGATTCAAAGTCTTCCTCCGAGTACAAGCGGATGCAGATGCCGTCCGAGACACGACCGCAGCGGCCGGCGCGCTGCCGTGCCGACGCCTGGGATATCGGTTCGATGGGCAGCCGCTGCACCTTGGTGCGAGCTGAATAACGCGAGATTCGCGCGAAGCCGGGGTCGATGACGTACCGGATCCCGGGGACTGTCAGCGATGTCTCCGCTACGTTCGTCGACAGGACGACCCGGCGGCCGCTGTGGGGTGCGAACACGCGATGCTGATCGGCGGCCGACAGCCGTGCGTACAAAGGCAGCACCTCGACCCATGCGGGCAGTTTCCGGTCGCGCAGCGCATCCGCAGTGTCCCGGATTTCACGTTCACCCGATAGAAAGACCAGGATGTCGCCGGGGCCCTCACGCAGCAGTTCATTCACCGCGTCACAGACGGCTTCGACTGGGTCTTTTGCCACGGTCATACTCGCGGCGGTGTCGGCTTCCTCATCGCGGCCCGGCAACTCTGCGACAAGCGGCTCGTACCGTATTTCGACCGGGTATGTTCGCCCGGATACCTCAACGATCGGTGCTGATACGCCGTCAATCGCAAAGTGGCGCGCGAATCGTTCGGGATCGATCGTTGCCGAGGTGATGATCACTTTCAGGTCAGGGCGGCGCGGCAGCAGCTGCTTCAGATACCCGAGCAGAAAGTCGATATTGAGGCTGCGTTCGTGTGCCTCATCGATGATGAGGGTGTCGTAGTTGCGCAGCATACGGTCACGCTGGATTTCGTTCAGCAGAATGCCGTCGGTCATCAGCTTCACCAGCGTTGTGTCAGACACGTGATCGGTGAAGCGAACCGCGTACCCCACTGCCTCCCCGAGTTCGCAGCGCACCTCCTCTGCGATGCGCTCCGCGACGGTACGGGCTGCCAGCCTCCGGGGCTGGGTGTGGCCGATCATGCCGCGAATGCCGCGACCGAGTTCAAGGCAGATTTTCGGAAGCTGGGTGGTTTTTCCGGAGCCAGTTTCCCCTGCGACGATGACAACCTGGTTCTCACGAATCGCGGCGGCGATGTCGTCGCGCCGTTGGGTCACCGGCAGTTCCGCTGGATAGGTAATGATCGGAAGCGCGGCCGCGCGTGCGCTGACATGCTGTTGGGCGCGGTTGGCGGCGGCGGCGATCTTCGCCCGGTCGGCGCTGTTGCGGGCACGGCGCAGACGTTGCCCGAGCCGGTGGGCGTCGCGCAGCGTCAGCGTGCCGAGGAGGCCGCGCAGGTCCTGCCGGGAAGGCGTTTCCTGCAGCCGGGCGTGATCGGCCTGATCTGCCGAACTCGGTGACGGATTCATATCTTCGTCAAGACTACCGGCTCATGCGAGCGGTTTTTCGGCATCCCGTCCGGCGTCACCTCCGCGGGACTCGGCGATGACGGCGGGTAGTTGCGCGATGCTGGCCGCATCGACTCGGCAGCAACCGCCCACGATATTCGCGCCCGCGGCGATCCATGAGCGCGCAAGCTGTGGCGTGAATGTACTGGTGCCTGTCCAGGCGCCTGCCGCGGTGTCCCACTGTTCACCACTGTTGGGATAGACGATTACTGGTTTGCCGCATGAGCGCGCCGCTGCGATGGCCGGGAGGACATCCTCGGGCGAGCAGCAGTTCACGCCAACTGCGATGACCGCCTCAGAGTCCGCTGCGACGCTAAATGCGTCAGCGAGCGCCTGGCCCGCGCGAGTGCGGGTGCCGCTGGTGGTGTAGGTCAGCCAGGCGGGCGTGCCAGCGTCCGTGGCGAGATCCACAAGGGCGTGCGCCTCGTCGATGTCCGGAATTGTCTCCAGAGCGAGAATGTCAGCCCCGGCGGTCGCAAGAATCTCGAAGCGCGGCCTGTGCCAGGCGCGCAGTTCACGGACACTGAGTCCGTACCGGCCGCGATACTCCGAGCCGTCAGCGAGCACTGCACCATAGGGCCCGATCGATGCTGCGACAAATCGCTCATCGAACTCATCGCGCACTGCGGTTGCAATGCTGACGCTGCGGCGCATCAACTGTTCCGCCCCGCGCCTGCCGATACCGCATGCGCTGAATCCGCGAAAGCTCGCCTGGTAGCTTGCCGTGATCACAATGTCTGCGCCCGCCCGGAAAAAATCGCGGTGGACGTCCGCGATCTCGCTGGGCGCTTCGGCAAGTAAGCGCGCGGACCACAACCCGCCAGTGAGGTCGTGGCCGCGCGCTTCGAGCGCGGTGGCTAGACCGCCGTCCCCGACGAGTACCCGGGCGGCGGCGCGGTTTGCGAGAGAAGCCACTTATCCATTGTGCGGCCTGCCTACTTCGCTGCCATCCGAATAGCTCCGTCAAGGCGAATGGTCTCGCCGTTGAGCATCGGGTTGTCGACGACGTGCATAGCCAGGGAGGCGTACTCTTCCGGCTTCCCGAGCCGTGAGGGGTGGGGCACCTGCTGGCCGAGCGACTGCTGCGCTTCCACGGGAAGGCCGAGAAGCATGGGCGTCTCGAAGATGCCGGGGGCAATGGCGACAACACGAATGAGGTGGCGCGCGAGTTCACGTGCTACCGGCAACGTCAGCGCGGCAACTCCACCTTTAGATGCGGCATACGCTGCTTGCCCGGTCTGGCCGTCGAACGCCGCGACGGACGCAGTGTCGATAATGACGCCACGCTCGCCGTCAATCGGTTCGGTGGCAGCCATCCTCTGGGCGGCGAGCCGGATGACGTTGAAGGTTCCGACGAGGTTGATGCGGACCACTCGCTCGAAGTCATCGAGTGCGAGGGGACCGCTGCGTCCCAGCACCTTGCCGGGGGTGGCTACACCTGCGCAGTTCACAGCGACGCGAATGTCACCAAGTTGGGCAGCATGATCGATAGCAGACGCCACCTGTTCGGCAGATGTCACGTCAGCGGCGACGAAATGCATGCCCTCGCCGGCCTCGCGTGCGGCATCTGCGCCACGGGAGGATGGCAGGTCCAGCAGAACCACGTGCGCTCCGCGCTTGTGCAGCGCCGTGGCGGTCGCGTGACCTAACCCAGATGCGCCGCCAGATACAACCGCCACAGCACCATTCAACTCCACATTGTCTCCTTCGTACCCGGAACGGTGTCTCTACTGTGCAAGCGACCGGCCGATGACCAGTCGCTGAATCTGGTTGGTGCCCTCGAAGATCTGCATGATCTTTGCCTCGCGCATGTAGCGTTCAACCCGGTATTCACGGGTGTAGCCGTAGCCGCCGAAGACCTGCACGGCGTCGGTGGTCACCTTCATCGCGGCATCGGTGGCGACAAGTTTGGCGACGGAGGCATTGCGGGAGTATGGGATTCCCGCGTCGCGGCGGCGCGCGGCGTCGAGGTAGGTGGCGCGGGCCGAGTCGACGGCGGCGGCCATGTCGGCGAGCAGGAAGCCGAGACCCTGGTGGTCGATGATGCGTTTGCCGAAGGCGTGCCGTTCCTTCGCATAGGTGACCGCCTCGTCGAGCGCAGCCTGAGCGAGTCCAGTTGCGACAGCCGCGATCCCGAGGCGGCCCGAGTCGAGGGCACTGAACGCGATTTGAAGGCCCTGGCCTTCCTCTCCGATGCGATGCTCCTCGGAGAGGAACACGTTGTCGTAGTGGGCTGCAGTCGTTGGTACGGCGTGCAGGCCCATCTTCTCTTCGGGTTTGCCGAAGCTCAGGCCGGGGGTGTCTTTGGGGACGAGAAAACAGGAGATGCCGCGTGAGCCATCGCCGGTGCGGGCGAACAGGTTGTAGTAGTCCGCGATACCGCCATGTGTGATCCACGCTTTCGCACCGTTGATGAGGTACCCACCATCAGTCTTGGCGGCCTTGCAGCTGAGTGCGGATGCATCAGAACCGGCCTGGGGTTCGGACAGGCTGTACGCGCCGATGGCTCCGCCGCCGAGAAGCTCGGGAAGCCACTTCTTTTTCTGGTCTTCGGTGCCGAACACGCTGAGTGGGTGGCACGCCAGGCTATGCACGCTGACGGCAACGGCGACGGCCGCCCATCTTGCCCCGAGCTCTTCGAGCACCTGCAGGTAAACCTCATATGGCTGGCCACCGCCGCCCCACTCCTCCGCATAGGGAAGGCTGAGCAGTCCGGCTTCGCCGAGGGTTGCGAATACACCCTCCGGGTAGGTTTCAGACTTCTCGTGCTGGTCCGCGCGGGGAGTGAGCACTTTGTCAGCTACATCGCGGGTAAGCGCAATCAGATCGCGCGCTTCTTCGGTCGGCACGAGCCGGTCGACTGCCACAGGGATCACCTCTGAACGCCAGATAGTACTGAATTACCAGAGACAGTACTGGTAAAGGGCGTAGTACTGCAAGATCCACCTCAGTACTATTACTCGGCATGAGCCGGTCCACGGGGTTTGCCACCAAGCGGCAGGGAGAGCTGTTTGATGAGCTGCTCGCACTTTTTCTTGCTGAAGGGTTCGCGCATTTCACGCTCGATGACATAGCCGCGCGCTTGCGGTGCTCGAAATCCACGCTGTACACGCTCGCAGGAAGTAAAGAGCAACTCGTCCGCGCAGTGACGGTCCACTACTTCCGGGGCGCGACGGAAGAAGTGGAAGCCCGAGTTTCGGGCATTACTGGTGCCCGGGCGCGAATCGTCGCATACCTCACGGGTGTTGAGGAGGTGCTGACTCCAGCTTCGGAGCAGTTTCTGGCCGACCTCGACGCGTTCGCGCCCGCTCGCGAGGTGTATGAGCAGAACACCCGTATTGGCGCTCGGCGCGTACAGGAACTGATCACCGCAGGCGTTCGCGCGGGAGAGTTCCGGGACGTTCACGCGGCATTCGCTGCGGACCTTGTTGCCACCACGATGGTTCGGATCCAGCAGGGCGAGGTGCGCGAAAACACCGGCCTCGATGATGCGCGCGCATATCGTGAACTCGCGTCGATCCTCACCGCGGGCATCAGCGCCTGACTCGGCGGGTGTAGTTTGCCGCCCCACGTTCGTCCGTGATGAGGCAGAATCAAAGGAAGCAGGCGCATGGCACAGCTCGCGGATCCAGGAGGCAACGTGATACACGGCGTGTTACTCGGCAAGGCGTTGGGGACAGTGGTTACCGGAGTCGTCGGGGTGGCCGCTTACAATGGGGTTCGCTGGGTGGCGAAGCGCACACCGGCACGCGAAATTGCCGTTTCCGCAACCACTCTCGGGATCAAAGGGGCACGCAAAGCCGAGGAAGGTGCGGAAAACGTGCGTCTCGCCGCCGCTGACATCGTCGCCGAGGCTCGTGAGCGTGTCGGCGAAGAAGCTCGTCCGCCCAGCCAGACAGCTGGCCACGGTCACGAACACTAATTAACTCAATGGGTGATCAGACTCCGCCACCGGTAAACGGCACAGGGCCCGCCGCGGGCATTGTGATCCGGTCCAATGCAGCCGGTCGGCTGCGTGTTTCCGTACCGTGGATGCGGCGCAGCACCGCCCGTGCAGTGGCTATCGAGAACACAATCGAGCTTGTCCACGGGGTCCGGGCCGTTCACGCATACCCGCGGACGGCGTCGCTCGTTGTCTGGTACTCGCCAAATCGGGTTGACGCGGATGCGATCGTGCACGCAATTTCGGACACGAGCCCGGTAGCTGCGAGGGCAGTGCCCCCGCGCGCGCCGTATTCAGCGGAAGTGAGCACCGGTGACCTCGCGCGTATGACACTTGGCGGCGTGGCCCTCGCCATGCTCGGTTTTCGCCGTTATGTGCTGCGGCGGCCGCCCGTGCTTGGGCCCGCCAGCCGGACGTTCGCCACCGGCGTCACCATCATCACCGGCTACCCGTTCCTGAAAGGCGCGGCTCGCTCTCTCACCAAGTCCAAAGTAGGGGGCACGGACACGCTTGTGTCGGCGGCAACTGTCGCAAGCCTGTTGTTGCGTGAGAACGTCGTCGCGCTCACCGTATTATGGCTGCTGAACATCGGTGAGTACCTTCAGGATCTGACACTGAGACGGACCCGGCGCGCGATCTCCGACCTGTTGAGCGGTGCCCAGGACACGACCTGGATTCGAACCATGGAAGGCGAGGAGATCCGGGTCGATATCGACACGGTGCGGGTCGGGGACCACGTCGTCATCCACGAGCACATTGCGCTGCCCGTCGACGGCGTCATTGTCGACGGTGAAGGCATCATCGACCAATCGGCGATCACCGGTGAGCCGTTGCCCGTAACCGTCGAAAAGGGCGCGACAGTGCACGCCGGTTCCGTACTGATGCGCGGGTCAATCGTCGTCGAAGCAAAAGCTGTCGGCAAAGACACCGCCATCGGCCGTATCATCAGCCGCGTAGAGCAAGCGCAGAGTGACCGAGCACCCATCCAGACCGTCGGAGAAACATTTTCCCGCCGCTTCGTTCCAGCCTCATTCATACTTGCCGGTGCCACGCTGCTGCTCACGCGAGACGTGCGCCGGGCCATGACGATGCTGCTCATCGCATGCCCGTGCGCAGTGGGGCTCGCGACACCCACCGCGATCTCCGCAGCGATAGGTAACGGGGCGCGCCGCGGCATCCTCATCAAGGGCGGCTCGCACCTAGAACTCGCGGGCCGGGTCGACGTGATCGTTTTCGACAAGACGGGAACACTCACGGTGGGGCGCCCGGTGGTTACCAACATCGTGAGCTTCCATCAGGATTGGACGCCGAGCCAGGTGCTGGCATATGCAGCGAGCTCCGAAATACACTCACGTCACCCGCTGGCGCAGGCAGTGATTCGCTCAACCGAGGAACGCCGCATCGTCATCCCGCCGCACGAGCAATGTGAGGTGCTTGTCGGTCTCGGTATGCGCACGTGGGCAGATGGCCGCACACTGCTGCTCGGCAGTCCTGCGCTACTAGAGAATGAAAGCGTCGTTGTTAGCGACGAGGCCCACGCCTGGGTTGCGCGGCTGCGCGGGCGCTCCGAGACACCGCTGCTGCTTGCCGTTGACGGTGACCTTGTTGGCCTCGTCAGCCTGCGTGATGAGGTACGCCCCGAAGCGTGGGGCGTACTCGATGCACTGCGTGCCTCAGGTGTGCAACGCGTCATCATGCTCACCGGCGACCATCCCGATACCGCAGCGGCGGTCGCGCAGGACTTGGGCATCACTGAATGGCACGCCGGGGTGCTGCCCGACGAGAAACTGGACCTGATCGAAAACCTCAAACGAGCGGGCCACACTGTTGCGATGATCGGTGATGGCACCAACGATGCGCCCGCGCTCGCGGGTGCACATATCGGCATCGCGATGGGGATTGCCGGCACCGATGTAGCGGTGGAAACCGCTGATATCGCGTTAGCTACGGATGACCTGCGCCGACTCATCGATCTTCGCGAACTGGGCACGCATACCGTTGACGTGATCCGTCAGAACTACGGCATGTCGATCTCGGTTAACGCCGCAGGCCTCGCGGTCAGCGCGGTCGGAGCGCTTTCGCCGGTGCTGGCCGCGATTTTGCACAACGCGTCCTCCGTCGCGGTCGTGGGCAACAGTTCACGGCTTATTCGGTACCGGCTCGCCGATCAGCCCGAAACCACGCGCAGTTCCTCGATGACGACCTCGCCTGCGCCGTCGCATTCCGAAAGATCAATGGACGCGCTGAGCGCCCATCCGTGATCTCCGTCGGGATCTTCGAGAATCTGACGGACTTCCCACCGGCCGGGGAGTTCCTCAACGAGAAACAGTGCGGGCCCGCGAGCTGAAGGACCGGTGCCGATTTCGCCATATTCCTCGAAGTAGGGGTCGAGCGCCGCGGACCATTCGGTGGCGTCCATGTCACCAAGTTCAGCAAGGTCTTCCCACCGCTCGCGGGCCGCGAGTTCCACCCTGCGGAACGTCGCGTTACGCACCATGACGCGGAAGGCCCGTGTGTTCGCCGTGATCGGACGGGCTGAATCATCGGTGAACGCGCGCTGTTCAGCGGGCTGAGCAGCTGGGTTGACGAGTTGTTCCCACTCGTCGATCAGGCTGGAGTCGACTTGCCGAATGAGTTCCCCGAGCCACTCAGTGAGGTCCTCCAGTTCGTCGTCGCGAGCGTCCGCGGGTACGGTTTGGCGGAGCGCCCGGTATGCGTCGGCAAGATAACGCAGGATGAGGCCCTCTGATCGATTGAGCCCATATGTCGCAATCAGATCAGAGAAGGTCATTCCTTTCTCGACCATGTCACGGATCACTGATTTCGGTGAGAGCGTGAACTCAGCCACCCACGGGTGTCCAGCGCGATACATCTCGAACGCGGGAACCAGCACCCCTTCAAGCGGCTTGGGCCACGTGATGTCCTCAAGCAACTCCATCCGCTCGTCGTATTCGATGCCGTCCGCCTTCATCTCGGCGATCGCGTGCCCCCGTACCGCGTGTTGCTGGGCGAGCAAGAGCGGACGTGGGTCTTCAAGGGTCGATTCGATGACGGACACCACGTCGAGCGCATAGGTCGGCTCAGTGCGGTCCAGCAGATCGAGCGCGGCGAGCGCGAAGGGGGAGAGCGGCTGATTCAGGGCGAAATCCCGCTGCAGATCAACCGTAAGCCGGGCCCACCTGCCGTCTTCATCGGGTTGTGGCAACCGCTCCACGATCCCCGCATTGAGCAGACCGCGATACAGCGCAATCGCCCGTCGGATGTGTTTGCGCTGCGCAGGACGTGCTTCATGATTGTCTTCGAGGAGGTGACGCATCGCGGTGAAGCAATTGCCCGGGCGCGTGAGGACGTTCAGCAGCAGCGCATTCGTGACGCGGAAGCGCGACACAAGTGGTTCCGGTTGCGCGGCAGTGAGTTTCTCGAACGTCTGCTCGCTCCAGTTCACGAAGCCCTCTGGTGGCTTCTTCCGCTGAACCTTCCGGCGCTTCTTCAGGTCATCGCCTGCTTTCGACAGCGCCCGCGCATTGTCAATCTCATGCTCAGGCGCTTGCACAACCACACTGCCGGTGGTGTCGAAGCCGGCCCGTCCCGCACGTCCCGCGATCTGATGAAACTCACGCGCGCGCAGGATGCGATTCTTCGAACCATCGAACTTCGTGAGACCCGTGAAGAGGACCGTGCGTATGGGAACGTTGATGCCGACCCCGAGCGTGTCGGTGCCGCAAATCACCTTGAGCAACCCGTCCTGGGCGAGCCGTTCGACGAGACGGCGATACTTAGGCAGCATGCCCGCGTGGTGTACGCCGATGCCATGCCGGATAAGCCGGGACAGGGTTCGGCCAAAACCCGTCGTGAAGCGAAAACCCGCAATCGCTTCCGCGATCCGGTCACGATCCTCTCGGCTCGCGACGGCCGCACTCGTCAGCGCCTGGGCCCGTTCAAGCGCTGCCGCCTGTGTGAAGTGTACGACGTAAACGGGCGCTTGATGGGTGCTCACGAGTTCTTCGATCGTCTCGTGGATTGGTGTCATCGCATACGAAAAAACCAGTGGAACGGGACGTTCCGCGCCGCTGACATGAACTGTGCTGCGCCCGGTACGGCGCGTGAGGTCCTTCTGGAAGAAGCTGACGTCACCGAGTGTGGCGGACATCAGAAGGAACTGAGCACGGGGGAGCTCAAGGAGGGGCACCTGCCACGCCCAGCCACGATCCGGCTCGGAGTAGAAGTGGAACTCGTCCATCACCACTTGGCCGACGCTGGCGTCCGCGCCTTCGCGCAGCGCGATGTTCGCGAGAATCTCGGCCGTCGCGCAGATGATGGGGGCGGACGCGTTGACAGCGGCATCGCCGGTCATCATCCCGACGTTCTCCGGTCCGAATATTTCACACAACGCGAAGAACTTTTCGCTGACCAGGGCCTTGATGGGAGCGGTGTAAAACGTTCGCGTGCCCTGGACCATCGCGGCGAAGTGAGCCGCTGCAGCAACGAGCGACTTACCTGACCCGGTTGGCGTCGCCAGAATCACGTTCGAACCGGAAACGATCTCGAGCAGTGCCTCTTCCTGTGCCGGATAAAGCGTGAGACCTTGTTCGGTGGCCCACGACTCGAACGCGTCGTAAATGACCTCGGGCTGGTTGGGGATCTCGTCAGGAAGCAGCACCGCTCTAGGCTAGCTGCTTCTCTGGCTCCGTTTCCGGGGCCGGCGGGACACTACGTCGCGCTGCGCTCGGAACTGCCCATCGCGCTGAATACAGCAGACCGCGTCCACGCGTTTCCGGTGACCGATGAGTCACTCATACCGCGGTTCAAGAGCCGCTTCCAGCGGGCATCGTCGAACGTGTGTGGCGGGGCGGCTGCGATGAAATCTTCGACGACCGACAGGAAACGCATCGGATCGTCGTGGAAGGGGAAATGCGCAGATTTTTCGAAGATTTCCAAGCGTGAGCCTGGCATCGCGGCGTGCGCGAGATGAGCATGCGCGACCGGGATGACGTTGTCGTGCTCGCCCCAAATGATCTGCACAGGCATCGCTTCTGCGAGGTAGCAGCGGTCCAGGCCGGTGACGACCTGCCCGCGCCAATCCACAACAGATCGCAGAGTGCGGAGGAATGCGGCCCTATTGACCGGGTCTGGCAGGTCGGAAATGATCCGCACTAGATCTGGCGTGTCATGAAAATGCGGGCTAATAGGCTTAAGCACCTTGCCGAGATGGCCGATCGCATAGGCAATGCCTGGAATTCGCAGGAGCTCGAGCACCCGCGCGGTGCCGGGCAGGGAGATGAGGCGCAACAAGGGACTCACGTCCCGTGTGATGCCGCCAGCGCCGACGAGTATCAGCCGCTCCACGAGCTGCGGAAACTGATAGGTGAACTGCATAGCGACGCCGCCGCCGAGCGAGTGCCCGACCACAGTCACCCGGTCAATCTCGAGCACAGAGAGCAGGTCTCGCATGCCGTTGGCGTACGCGGCAATCGAATAATCGGCGCGCGGCTTATCCGAAAGGCCGTGGCCCAGCAGGTCAGGTGCGATCACCGTAAAGGATTTCGCGAGATGGGGGATGATGTCAGTCCAGGTTGACGAGTTGTCACCGATCCCGTGCAGCAGCAGAATTGCAGGTCCGCTTCCGGCGATACGATACGCGCGGCGATATCCGTGGATCACGCGGTACGACACCGTCGGTTCCTCGTCGGGAACCGATCGCAAAGCTCGGAAGGGCAGGGCGGCCACGAATCCTCCTCCATCGTTGGACCGCGCATCGTCGCCGATCTCCTTGCGCGGCACGGAGCACTTCACACGCTAGCGGGTCCACGCGGAAACACAACTCGAGGAGGGTAACGGTCTGTTCCAGCTAAGTTTCATGCGCATTACGCGCCGGACCGCTCAGCGCAGCTGCACAGTGCTCGTGTAGTCGTCAACGGGGAGAGCACCCTCAACGGTGGCGAGGATGCGTGTCGACTTCAGTTCGGCGAAACCGTCGTACGTCGAGAGAAATGCCGTATCCGCGGCGTCGCGTCCGGTCACCATGCGCACCATGCTTTGGCGTGGGCCGAGCCGGGTGGTGTCGGCGACGATCCACTCACCGTCAATCAATGCTTCCGTGACCGCGTGGAAGTCCATCGGACTAATTCCCGGCGCGTACACACCGGCGACGCGAGCGGGCACGTCAAGCGCCCGGAGCAGAGCCGTGGTGAGGTGAGCGTAGTCCCGGCAGACACCCTGTCTGTGCAACAGTGTGTTACCCGCCCCGTCTGAGGGGCCGCTGCTGCCGGGTACATAACTCAGATTCGTCGTTACCCACTCCGTGACTGCGGCGAACACCGCGCGGGCATCTTTCACACCAGCGAACTCTTCGTACGCCTTCGCGAGGAGTTCGTCGGATTCGGCGTATCGGCTGGGACGCAGATAGAGGGCCTCATCCTGTGGCTCTGCCACGAGCGCGCTGGCCTGGCCGGTGATCGACGCCGAGTACTCAATCACCACATAGCCAGGCTGGGCGACGAACCGATGGAGCCGGCCGCGATGCGGAGCCCGAATCTCCTCGGGTGTCAGCGGCTGCCCGTCCCAGGTGACGATCAGCTTCTCGGTCAGTTCGGCACCCGGGTGATGAGCTGCCGCCACTTGGGCGAATACACGGGCAGGCTGTTGTACCTCCAATTCGATGCGCGAGTAGACGTCGCGGCGGGCTGGCGGCGGAGAGGAAGAGTCAGGGGGCAACGGTGCGCTCACAATCCTTAACTGTGCAGGCTTGCGCCGCCCGGCGCTACCCGAGTCATTGCTCTTCGTCCTTGTCACCGGATTCCCGGGAGTCATCCTGCGGGGCCTGCGTGCCATCGGACTCGTCAGCGGCACCGAACTCACCGCTGTGCTCCGCGAGGAACTGTTCGAATTGCGCGCCGAGTTCGTCCCCGGAGGGCAGATCAGGGAGATCACCGTCAAGCGCAAGGAGGTTCGTCTCTGCGTGCTGCGGCCCCGCGTCGTGCTGCTGCTCCAGGGCGTGCACCACAGCAACTGCTTCCGGGCTTGCTTGCACCTGCTCGTCTACCTGGCGGACCACGTCGGCGGCTGCCTCTTCGAGCGCGGCGAGCGGCACCGATAGCCCCGTCACCTGGCCGAGATGCTGGAGCAGTGTCACGGCGGCGGCGGGGTAGGGCGATTGGGCCAGATAGTGCGGTACGTGCACGGAGAACCCCCGGGCATCGAAACCGTGTTGACCCATCCGGTACTCCAGTAGTGCGGAAGCACTGCCAGGCACCTTCACTTCGGCTCCGAGCCGCTGATGCCGCGGCACCTCACCCGGATTGGACGAGTGGCCGATCACCCCAAGCGGGCGAGTATGCGGCGTTGCCATCGGTATCGCTGACAGACCGACACTGCGTGACACGCCAAACTGCTCCGCGAGCAGGCGAACCGCAGAGGTGAACTTCTCCCACTTGAAGTCGGGTTCTAGGCCGGTGAGGAGCAGGAAAGGCACGCCATTGGTGTCTTTCACCGCGTAGAGGCTGAGTTCAGGAGCCTCATACGCCGAGAAGTGGTCTGACGCGAAGGTCATGGGCGGGCGCCGGGACCGGTAGTCGATGAGGTCATCAACGGAGAACGAAGCGACCAGTTCCGTTTCCAGGCTCTGGCGCAGATGCTCGGTGGCGAGTCGCACGGCGTGACCGGCATCGGCGAAGCCTTCGAGCCCATGAACAAGCACGAGGGTGGTACCGTCGCCAACCTCGATACGCGGACTTGGGAACTCGAGTTCATAGATCCGTGCCTGATCGTCCATACCGTGTGCCCCCTTTCGGATCGTGTCATTGACATTGCCGGACGTCGAAGGTGCTGGCCGCATGTGCGGCCGCGCCCGGGAAGTATCTCGCAGTCATGCGTCGGACTTCCACTCGGTTCCGGTGTCGTCACCAGAACAACGCGTAACGGCGCCGAGATGTTTCCGTGTTTGACCAGCGTTAGGTCACAGCCTGTTCAGTGATGCAATCGCAACGAAGTTGAGACTGTTGCGACAAGCTTAGAGGCTGGTCGCTCAGAGCGGAATGTCGGGCTCGACCGATAAGATTTACGGCGAGGGAGCGAGTGGAAATACCTGTTAGGCAGAATCTTTCGCGCCGTACCAGGGCCTGATGTGGGCACGAACGCACGGCGGCAGGGGAACTGTACGGGCGGAAAGTGATCTGCGCACAGGGGTTTTCGCTCACGTGCCGGTACATGGGGATGAATCGGCAGACAGCGCACCGGATGCCCTGTACACGGGTGCCGAGCGGTGATTCGGGGAAGGGAATGAGGCAATGGTATCGGTGCGATCAGCTCGACAGACAGTTCGTGCAGCGGCAGTCATTGCCGGGACGGCGACAGTGGTTTCGCTGGTCTCAGCGATGGCTGCACCGGCAGCGCCTGCGGAGCCCAGCCCGTCTGACCGTGGCGAGCACAGCTCGCTCCATGTAGTGCCGCTTGACGCGGATCGCGTCCAGTTCGTCCAGCTTGACGAACCCGCCAGGGAAGCTGAAGTTTCCGGGTTGTGGGAACTGATGCTCCCGGTTTCAGCGTTTCCGGACCCGTACGTTGTGAGTGATCGCAGCGGTCAGACAGCGCAACGTGGACTTGCGGCGTTAGCGGGTGTGCCGCGCGACAGCCGGGTCACGCCGGCGGAATGCGCTCCCGCCGCGGTGAGCGACCCGGTGATCGTGCGCACCGCCACCGCCTTCGATGGTGGGTCATCGTTCACTCTCGTTCTTTCCCGGACCGACGACCCGCTGACAGACCTGGAAGGCCAGCTCACCGACTGCACGTTTGCAAAGGCTGTCGACGGGCGCGGCACGTCATCGAGCGTGACAGACATCAGTGTTGAGCTGCTGCCGCCGCCGATGGTGAGCGGCGATGGTGCACTCGCGTACACAAGGACCGTGAGCCGGGCCGATTCTGCGGCGAGCAGTCGGCAACTCGTTCTGGCTACGCAAATTGGCGAATACCGGGTGACCGCGATCGCCGCCCAGTACGAGGTGGGCGAGCCCGATGCCACGATGCTGCACCTGCTGTTCACCAACGCAATTGACAGAGTGGCGGGACGATAACGCGACCCGCAGCCGCAGAAGGCCCAGCCAGGTACGGATAATACCCACTACGTTTTCCACAGGATAGTGAGTTGTCCACATTCGCTGACTTTCCGCTGTTGCAGTTCGAGGCGCCACCGCATTCTTAACGCATGACACCTCACCACGTGCCTCCGGCGCCGCCCGCAGATTCGTCAGTCACAACCGGAAATGCACCCGCGAAACTGCGGCTCACGCACGTAAGCGACTTACTCGGGGCACTGCCCGCGCTGTTAGGGTACTACCCGGAGGAGTCCATCGTCGTCATGTGCATGGGTGGTCCGCGCCGCACAGATTTCACCGGGTTTATCCGGGCTGACGTCCCGTTCGATGCGGATGGCGCGGTGTGCTTCGATGTGCTTCCCGAGGTCGTCTCTTCGCTCATTCAGTTCTGTGACAGCAACGGCGTGAATACCGTTCTCCTCGCTGTTATCAGCGACACGTCGCCGCTGTTGGCCGCGGACATCACGGATGCTGTCATCGAGGGGCTTGAGTGTGCTGGCATTTCGGTGGGAGCAGCGTACATGGCACCGCGCATCAGTGCGGGCGAGCGCTGGCGCAGCGAACTGCCGATCCGGGATGAAGGTGTAATCGCTGACCCTCGAGAATCCGCAGTCGCCGCCGAACTCGTAGCGGCCGGCCGGATGATACGGCCAAGCCGCTCCGATCTCGTCACCGAACTCGAATGTGCAGACGAGCAACAATCACAACGCATCGCCAAGAAACTGAAGCTGCTTCCGTCTCATAAGCGCAGAGCGAAGTCGCCGGAGGACGCTCACCACCTCGAACGGGTCCTTTTCGCGGTTTCGTCAATCGACTGTTGGGAGCAACCTGGAGACGAAGAGTGCGTTGCGCTCGCCGAGGCACTTTTGCGGATCCCGGTGCGCGACTGCGTATTCGCGCTGGCCCTCACCGACGAAGCGGAGCCAGCGGAGCGGCTTTGGACTGTACTTACCCGATACCTGCCTGAACCAGCTCGTGCAGAAGCTGCGACGCTGCTCGCGCATTCTGCGTACGTACGTGGTGACGGGACACTTGCGGGCGTCGCTCTCGATATCGCGCTAGGCGCAGATTCGGAGCACAGGATGGCGCGTTTGCTCGATACCGCGCTGCGCGCCGGCACACCACCAAATGTCATCGCTGAAATCGCGACGATCGGCTGGCAGCTTGCTGAAGCGCTCGGTGTCACGCTGCCGCCGCTCGCGCTTCCACTGGCTTCAGAGCGATCGAGACATGCGACATAGCCAGACCAATCAGCTTTCGGCGCTAGGCGGTGCGGTGTGCCGCGTGGGCGCCGTCCCCGAGTTCCCTTGTGAAATCCCACGCGTCGCGCACGATCCTGTCGATGTCCGTGTATTGCGGTGACCAGCCGAGTTCAGTGATCGCCCGGTCGCTTGACGCGATAAGCACCGCCGGGTCGCCAGGCCTGCGCGGCGCCTCGACTGCTGGGATCGGGTGGCCGGTTACCCTCCGGCACGCCTCGATCACCTCACGAACAGTGAATCCCTCCCCAGAACCAAGGTTGAAGATTCGGTGACGGCCGGGCTGCGACGATTCGAGTGCGAGCACATGCGCTTCGGCGAGGTCACGCACGTGGATGTAGTCGCGAACCGCCGTGCCGTCGCGGGTATCCCAATCGGATCCAAACACCGAAATGCTGTCCCGGAAGCCCATGGCTACTTGCAGCACAAGTGGAATGAGGTGAGTTTCGATCGCCCGGTTTTCACCAATCGACCCGTACGCACCTGCGACGTTGAAGTACCGCAAACTGGTCGCACCCAGCCCGAAGGCACGGCTGTACGACGTGATCGCGTGGTCGATCGCAAGCTTTGTGGCGCCGTACGGGTTAGTCGGCTGGGTTGGGAAGTCCTCGGTGATGGGAACCGATTCGGGCTCTCCGTATGTCGCTGCGGTTGAGGAAAAGACCAGGTGTGGGACTGCGTGCAACCGCATTGCATCGAGAAGTGCGAGCGTCGTGACGACGTTGCCATGCCAGTACAAGTCAGGTCTGGTCACGGATTCGCCGACGAGCGAATGCGCCGCGAAATGGAGGACACCATCGTACTGTTCCCCGTCGACTCCCGCGCGGAGGATGTCGCTTGCGGCGGCACCTGCGTCCGCTTCGACGAACATGGCTCCACTGGGAACCGCCTCACGATTCCCAGTGGAGAGATCGTCAACCACAGTGACACGGTGCCCGCGCTCGAGCAGCACGGCTGCGCAGACACTGCCGACATAGCCAGCGCCGCCGGTGACCAGCAACTTCACTGGCTAGACTTTCTCGACCTGTATTGCGTGTGCCATATCGTCGGGGATATCGAGGCCTTCGTGGCCGGGTGTTGTGATGCGCACCCCGCCGGGGAATACCTCTACGGTGATGCGGGCGTTGGGAACAACGCCCGCATGGCGCAGGCGGGCGATAAGCTCCGTATCCACCTGAACGTGTTCGGCAAGCCGGCGAATGACGACCGGCGCCGCAGATCCCTGCGGAAGTTCAGACAGGCGTATGAGCTGTGGGTCGGGTTCGGCCGTCACGTCGAGTCCGAGCCGTTCCAGTCCGGGAATCGGGTTACCGTACGGCGAAGTGGTTGGATTGTTGAGCACTGAAACAAGCCGACGCTCCACGTCCTCGCTCATCACGTGTTCCCAGCGGCATGCCTCAGCATGCACATTCTCCCATTGGAGTCCGATGACGTCGACGAGGAGCCGCTCCGCGAGGCGGTGCTTTCGCATGACAGCGACTGCGAGTTCCCTGCCCTTCGGGGTGAGCTCGAGGTGGCGGTCTCCCCCTACAGAGAGCAGGCCGTCACGCTCCATTCGCGCTACGGTCTGACTGACCGTAGGCCCGCTCTGTTCTAGGCGCTCCGCGATGCGGGCACGCAGCGGCACCACGCCCTCTTCCTCAAGTTCGTAGACGGTCCGGAGGTACATCTCCGTCGTGTCAACCAGTTCTTTCACTCTCACACCCCTCTGTCGCAAGCGAGTTTACCTTTACGGCAAGGGCCCTGGGGCCTTTGGTCGGTGCCAAACGTCCCACATTTCCGCAGCGGTGGCCGCAACCCCAACCAGCTGAAGGTAAACGCGGGGGAAGCACGCAGAATTCCAGCTAGGGCAGTAGCGTGGAAAGTTATGAGCCCGCAGCCGGATACCGTCCCGCACAGTGTCATTTGGACGCCGGAGTTCCTCAGCTATCGACTCAGCGATTCGCACCCGATGAACCCCGTCCGGCTGGAACTCACCATCGCGCTGGCCGAAGCCCTCGGCGTGTTATCGGACAGCGAAGTCATACGGCCCGACCGTTCTTCCGAAGCAGAATTGCTGCGTGTACACACCCCCGCGTACCTCGCCGCTGTTCAGAAGGTTTCCGAGCCGGACGCGGACCTGCGCCGCGAAAACCGGATCGTCGGCCTCGCGCACGGTCTCGGGAACGAGGACAACCCCGTGTTCCCGGCGATGCACGACGCCGGCACAATCGTCACCGGTGGAACCCTCGCCGCTGCCCGCCAAATATTCTCCGGACGTGTACGCCGCGCGGTGTCGATCGCGGGCGGAATGCACCACGCGATGCCGAACTATGCGGCCGGCTTCTGCATCTACAACGATTGCGCGATCGCGATCTCCTGGCTGCTCGAACAGGGCTACAAACGCGTGGCGTACATCGACGTCGATGTCCACCACGGTGACGGGGTACAGCACGCCTTCTACGACGATCCCAGGGTGCTCACGATCTCGCTGCATCAGCATCCCGCCACCTTGTGGCCGGGCACGGGCTGGCCTGCGGAGATCGGTAACGGTGCCGCCGAAGGAACATCGATCAACATCCCAATGCTGCCGGGCACTCCCGACTCGCTGTGGCTGCGAGCTTTCCATGCGATAGTCCCTGGGGCAGTGCGCGCATTCGAGCCCGACATCATCGTCAGCCAGTGCGGTGCGGATACTCACCGGGAGGATCCGCTTGCTGATCTTTCCCTCACTGTCGACGGGCAGCGACTCGCGTTCCGCGCTATGCGGGACCTCGCCGATGAAGTGTGCGACGGACGCTGGCTCGCCGTCGGTGGCGGTGGTTACGGTCTGATACGGGTCGTGCCGCGGTCGTGGACCCACCTCATCTCGCTCGCGGCCGGGATCGATATTGACCCCGCCACACCGATTCCAGATCAGTGGAAAGAACAAGCGCAGCGGGTGGCGCCAGACATATCACCGCCGGACCGCATGGGTGATAGCGGCAAAGTCGAATTCGAGCGCTGGAGCGGCTCGGTCGTCGCCTCGGTCGTCGGGCCGCCGAGCCAGGAACGTGACCTTGCACGCGTAGACAGTGCCATTCTCGAGACCCGCCGAGCTGTGTATCCACTGCTCGGCCTAGACCCGGATGATCCCCGTGACTGAACAAGAGCTCCGCAAGAACAACGGCGGCCATAACTACCCCCTCGCCTGGGAAGCGGACGTGCTCGCCTCCGACGGCGGCGTCGTGCATCTGCGGCCAATCACTCCGGTGGACAGCGAACGACTGGTTCGCTTCCACGCCGGCCTTTCCGAACGCACCCGCTACCTGCGCTACTTCGGTCCGTATCCGCGAATGCCGGAACGCGACGTCATACATTTCACGAATGTCGACCACAAAGACCGCGTGTCGTTCGTGCTGATTCTCGGCGACGACATCATCGGTGTGGGGTTGTACGAACGGTTGATGTACTCCGGCACGAGCGACTCGGCCGAGGTAGCTTTCGTGATCGCCGACGAGCATCAAGGCCGGGGTTTGGGCTCGATCCTCCTCGAGCACCTCGCGGATGCTGCCGCCCAGAACGGGATCACGCGATTCGAAGCGGAAGTGCTCGCCGAGAACCGCGGAATGATAGCGGTGTTCAAAGAAGCTGGCTACGAGATCTCCCGCAGTTACGACGGGAGTGTCGCGCACCTGGCCTTCGATATCGATCCCACCGACGCCCGCCAGACCGTGCGTGAGTCTCGCGAGCGCATGTCGGAAGCGCGCAGTGTGCGTAACGTGCTGCACCCACGGTCGATCGCCGTTATCGGGGCATCAACGGATCCCACCAAGGTCGGGGGTGCCGTTCTGCAGAACTTGCTCGCAGCCGGTTTCACCGGCCCAGTGTTCCCGGTGCACCCCGAACGCAACTCGGTTCGCGGTGTGCGGGCCTATCCGACGGTTCGGGACATCCCTGACCCAGTGGACCTCGCCGTCGTCGCGGTGCCCGCGCAGGCGATTGACGAAGTACTTGACGACTGTCTGACAAAGCGAGTCAAAGCGCTCGTCGTTGTCTCCGCTGGATTCAGCGAGGCGAGCATGGACGGCGTGGAGGCAGAACGACGGCTTGTGCAGTCGGCCCGAACGCACGGCATGCGGGTAATCGGCCCGAATGCGCTCGGGGTCGCGAACACTGATCCGGCGATCGCGATGAACGCCTCCCTCGTGCCGGTACTGCCCCCGCGCGGCAGAATCGGGTTCTTCTGTCAATCGGGCGCGCTTGGGATAGCGATTCTGGACACCGCTCGGCGGCGGCAGCTCGGGCTGTCCACGTTTGTTTCTGCGGGTAACCGCGCCGACCTTTCGGGCAACGACCTGCTCCAGTATTGGGACTCGGATCCAGAAACCGATGTGGTGCTGCTGTACTTGGAGAGCTTCGGCAATCCGCGCAAATTCTCACGCATCGCCCGCCGGGTGGCGCGCAGCAAACCAGTAGTCGCTGTCAAGAGCGGGCGCCATGCCGCGCCTTTTGCCCTGGCGGCAACAGGGGTGTCGCTTGACGAGTCCAGTGTGTCGGCACTGTTCGAACAAACCGGTGTGGTCCAGGTAGGCAGCATTTCCGACCTGTTCGACTGTGCTTTGCTCTTCGGCTACCAACCGCTGCCTGCTGGGCCGCGGGTTGCTGTCGTTGGTAACTCGACCGCACTGGGTGTCCTTACCGTTGACGCTGCTCGCGGCGAAAACCTCGCCGCCAACGATCCGATCGATGTTGGGCCGCACGCGTCACCATCGGAATTCGCCAGCGCGATCGCCGCGGCACTGGCGTCCGAAGACGTGGACGCTGTGATCGCGGTGTTCGTGCCCCCGGTCGCGGTGCCGTCCGAACCGTACGCGGCAGCCTTGCGTGAGACAGCACGAGATGCAGCGAAACCACTGGTCAGCACATTTCTTGGTAGTGAGGGCATCCCCGATCAACTGGCCGTGCGCGATCACGCTGGTGCGCCGATGCGCGGTTCTGTGCCGTCGTATCCTGGCCCGGAACGAGCGGTAGCGGCACTCGCTCGCGCCTGGCGTTATGCGCGCTGGAAGAGCCAGCCCGTATCCAAGGTCGTCCGGCCTGAAGGTATGGATCCCGACCGCGCGCGGGACTTGATACGCGGCTGGCTGCCCGAACAGGGCCAGCGTCTGCTCACTGATGAGCAGTCGGCAGAAGTGCTTGGATGCTACGGCATCAAGATTGTCCCGTTCAAAGACGTGACGACGCCCGACGAGGCGATCGCTGCGGCACAAGAACTGGGCTACCCTGTCGCGGTGAAGGCGGTCGGGGAGCAGTGGCAGTACCGGACCGACCTCCTTGGCGTCCGGCTCGATTTGACGCGTGACACATCGGTGCGGCTCGCTTACAGCGACATGGCCGCCATCTCCGGATCAGCGACTGTCCGCGTGCAGAAGATGGCAGCGAAAGGGGTGGGTTGTACACTCAGCCTGCAGGATGACCCATCATTCGGCACACTTGTCACGTTCGGGCTCGCCGGGGTGATTTCCGAACTCGTCGGTGACCGGGCCTATCAGGTCCCGCCCCTCACCGAAGACGCCGCACACACACTCATCAATTCGCCCAAAGCGTCCCCGCTGCTGGACGGTCTCCGTGGCGCGCCGGCGGCCAACAAGGAAGCTCTCGTCGAACTCGCGCAGCGAGTCTCCGCACTCGCCGTCGACCTTCCGGAGGTGCGGGCCCTGCTGCTCCATCCGGTCCTTGCAGCCCCAGACGACGCGTCGGTGATTGGCGCGCAACTGCGCATCGGGAAAGAGGTTGCATTCCAGGACCTGGACAACGCGGCGGCGGCCCGCCGCCTCCGCTAACGCGGCGGCGGCCCGCCGCCTCCGCTAACCCGGCGGCGTTTCGTCACCGATACGGGACGTTTCGCCGAATATCTCGTGTGAGGCTTTGTCGCAAACAAAAGACGCGGGTCAGCCTCCCGACAAGACTGACCCGCGCCGCGGCAGACAGATGCTTCTGACGAGCATCTGAGATGAATTAGGTGCGCCGAGGCATTACGACGCGTAACCGCGCAGTTTCTCCGCCCGATCGCCCTGGCGCAGCTTTGTCATGACTTCACGCTCGATCTGGCGAACACGTTCCCGGGAAAGTCCGAAAATACGGCCGATCTGATCGAGTGTCCGTGGCTGCCCATCTTCGAGACCGTATCGAAGAATGATGACCTGGCGTTCACGCTCGTCGAGCGTCGCGAGCACGGTCCGGATATCACTGTGCAGAAGTGTGGTGATAACTGCGGTTTCCGCGTCTGTCGCATCCGAGTCCTCGATGAAGTCACCGAGCGGTGCTTCCTCGTCACTGCCGACGGGCATGTCGAGGCTCACCGGGTCGCGGCTGTGATCGAGCAGATCCTGGATTTTTTCCTGCGGGATCCCCGACTCTCGGGCCAGTTCCTCCTCGGTCGCCTCCCGGCCCAGCTGTTGGTGCAGTTCTCGCTTGATGCGTGCGAGCTTGTTCACCTGCTCAACGAGGTGCACTGGGAGCCGGATCGTGCGGCTCTGGTCGGCCATTCCGCGCGTTATTGCCTGCCGGATCCACCAGGTTGCATAGGTGGAGAACTTGAAGCCCTTCGCGTAGTCGAACTTCTCCATTGCCCGGATCAAGCCGAGATTGCCTTCCTGAATCAGATCCAGAAGCGGCATGCCACGTCCGGTATACCGCTTCGCAAGCGAGACGACGAGACGCAAGTTTGCCTCGAGAAGGTGACCGCGTGCGCGCTGGCCGTCGCGAACGATGAAGGCGAGGTCACGCTTCTTTGCGGGCGTCAGCTTGGGCGCGGTCTGCAATAGGTGTGTCGCATACAGGCCTGCTTCGATGCGCTTGGCGAGTTCGACTTCGTCCTCGGCCGTCAAAAGTGCGGTTCGCCCGATACCATTGAGGTAGACACGTACAAGGTCAGCGGCTGGGCTCTGCGAATCAAGCTCGGCGGCGCTGATGTCAGCGGTTCCATTCCTGCGGCGAGTTGTCGCGGGGCTGGTCATTGCGTGCCTCCTCATCGGTTGTCGTACATATCCACAACGAATCGGATACATAAAAAAGTTCCCGTCATCGCACGAGTTCAAACACCCTGACCTGCGTCGATTTTGTCGGTCATCTGAGAAGTTGCTGAGAAAGGGTGAACTGCGGAACCGGTTTACCAGTCGTCGTGTCCCGAAGGGGTTTACGTATGAACGAGGACTGTGAACGGTCCGTCATTGACCGATTCCACCGCCATGTCTGCGCCGAAGAGGCCGTGCTCAACCTTCAGCCCCTGAGCGCGCAGAGCTTCGGAGACCTCGTTGTAGCGCTGTTGCGCCTCGGCGGGAGCAGCGGCGGCGACCCATGATGGGCGGCGTCCCTTCTTCGTGTTGCCGAGCAGCGTGAACTGGCTTACGAGCAGAATGGGTGCCCCCACCTCGGAGGCGCATTTCTCGTCGCGCAAAATTCGGAGCTCAGCGATCTTCCTTGCCATGATGGCAACCTGCTGAGCGCCGTCGTCACGAGCGACGCCGAGCAGCACTAGAAGACCCGGTGTGGTGATCTCACCGACCACATCGCCGCTGACGGAGACCGATGCGCGCGTCACCCGTGATATCACTGCGATCATCGTGGTCCCTCGTCGGCGTCACACAACCCGGCGGGCAGCACAACACCGTGCCGGATGAGTCCCTCGATCAAAGCGGTGCCGCGTGTCAAGAGTTCGTCCGCGGGCTCGTCAGTGGTCGCTGCGAGCAGGCTGATCACGTCCGCGAACGGAAGCCCATCGGGCCTCAGCCCAGCGAGCAGCCGAGCAGCGAGGTCGTCGATCTCATGCTGCCAGCGAGGTCCTTCGGTTCGGTGGATGCGGGTGACGACGTGTTCCCAGCCGTTCTCGCCGGGACTCGAGACCTGTTCGAGAGCGCTGTGCGGGTTCAGACAGAGCCGGGCTGCGCGTACGTCGTTATCTCGCAGCCACGCGACCCGCCGCAGATAACTCGATGCTTCAGTACCCAGCGGGTCGCCGAATTCGTGCAGGAGATCCTCACACAAGATGTCCGACGGAGCGGTGGTGCGCCGCAGAAAAACAAAACCGAACCCGATCGCATCCACCCCGGCGCGGTCGAGGTGTTCGAGCCACTTTTCCTGGCGTGCGGTGCCTGCGGGTGTACGCAGGTCGACGTCCGTATCTCGCAACCAGGTTGAGACGTAGAATTCCTTGTCGGCGACGTCACGCTGGACGAACCAGGCATCGACACCGGTGTCAGGCAGCCACGACGCCACCCTGGTACGCCAGTCTTGCCCGTCCTGGTGCACCCACGAGGCGAGCAGCGCCGCGGTGCCGCCAACAGCGAGATGTTCGAGGCTTGAACGTATGACGAGTGCACTTGCGTCATCGAGCACGAGGCCTGAATCCC
This sequence comes from Hoyosella sp. YIM 151337, assembly GCF_026041215.1. Classification (GTDB taxonomy): domain Bacteria; phylum Actinomycetota; class Actinomycetes; order Mycobacteriales; family Mycobacteriaceae; genus Hoyosella. The sequence continues at coordinate 459,774 of NZ_JAPEIQ010000013.1, read as the reverse complement.
GGTAGGTCAGCTCCACTGCAGGACCACTGACGACGAACGGCGGATTAGCGACCACCTGGTCGTATTCTTCACCTGCGACAGGCTCGAACCACGATCCCTCGCGCAAGTCGGCGTCGATTCCATTGAGCGCGAAAGTCGCAGCTGCGAGGCGCAGCGCGCGGGGGCTAACATCCGTCGCGGTGACGGAGTTTGCGTAGGTGGCGGCGTGTACAGCCTGAATTCCGCAACCGGTGCCGAGATCCAGGACTCTGCCGACGGGTTCGGTGGGTGTGGCGCGCAACAGCGACAGCGACGCGGCCCCGACACCGAGAACGTGATCTGGGCTGAGCTCGCGTATCCGCATCGTCGCATCGAAATCTGAAACGATCCATCGATTGCCGTGGCCCGCATCGAGAGGCCGCACATCGACAAGCGATTCCGCAAGCCCGGCCGTACCCCGCTCGAGAAGGCCATTAGACAGCAAGTCGCCGGTGTCGATCGGTGCCAGAACCCGGGCGATATCGTCGGCCGGGACGGCATCGCCAAGCATGAAGTAGCGGATTAGGAGACCGAGCGGCCCTGCCTCGCGACAGCGTCTCCGGACAGCGCCGGGCTCACCTCGGTCGAGTGCAGCGAGTCCGCTTGGGGCGAGCAGTGCGATCACGCCATCCGCAGTGAAATCATTCCGCTCAAAAACGTCGCGGACTGCAGACCAGAACGCGGTTGTCTCGTTTTTCGTCACCCTTCGATTGTCTCGTGCCGCTGCTGTTCAATCGCGCGCTGGTCAGCATCGGCGGCGCGCCGGCGCGCATCGTAGCGGTCGGGTTCGTCTTTGCGCCGCGGCGGCCGGTCGTTGGCGATGAGCACCGCGATCCAGGGGAGCGGAATCGAGAGTGCGATGATGAGAAGCGGTATCCAGCCTGTCCCGGTGATCGAGTACGCGATCGCCGCGAGCACGAGTGCTGGTATGCGAAACGCCATGAGGATTGTGTATTTCCGCACACGGGCCCGCTGTTGCTGCTCGAAAGTCTCGGAGGCACCAGTGATGAGAAGTGGCTTCGCGGATTTGCCGTAGGCTCGGGCCGCTGAGTCGTCCCCGGTAAAAAATCCGCCCTGGGAACTGTGCGGATGCTTCGTCATTCTTCTACTCTCCCACTAGCCACTCTGGGAAGCCACTTCGGGCTCTCGGCAGAGTGCGGCATTATTGAGGTGTGAGCCCTGATATCAAGGAACGTCCCGATACCCGTACTGATGAGACGACCGGCGACGACGTCCCGAAGTTCTTCCACTACGTCCGCAAGGACAAGATCACGGAGAGCGCGGTAACCGGCAATTTCGTGGTAGCGCTGTGCGGTGAAGTGTTTCCCGTAACGCGATCGCCTAAACCTGGGTCACCTGTGTGTCCGGAGTGTAAGAAAGTGTACGAACGGTTGCGGCAGTAGCGGGCGCGCCGTCACGGGTTCTTCAGAGTCTCGACCACGGCGTCGTCGCTGGGGTTGGCTTCGTGCTTACCGTGTGCGTGTGGGCCCCGGGCAGGCCGGTCCGTCACGACCCGTATAGACCCGGACGCGAGCCGCAGCAGGTGTGAGGTTACGGGCCGGTCTTCGGGCCGGTCCGATGCCGCTTGCGCCTGTGTCGCCAGCCACATCTTCACTTGCTCGATACGGGTTGCCCGCGCCGGCCACATTTCCTGAATGGTGGCGTTGAACTCGGCACCGAGCATGATCGCGAATCCAAGGAAGAACGCGAACAGCAGGAATGCAATCGGCGTGGCGAGCGCCCCGTACGTGTAGCCCGTGCGGGTGACTGCGCCCAAGTAGACACGCAGCCCAGTGCTCGCGGCGTAGAACACGGCGCCAGCGAGCATGGCACCCGCGAGTAGCCGGTGCCATGGCAGGCTGCGGGGGAGTGCCACCTTGTACAGCGTTGTCAGCCCGAACAACAGCAGTAGCGCAACGGCGGGGTAGTAGAACGTGTGCACCATTTCGGAACCGATTCGGTCCCAAGAGTCGGGAATCAGGTCCATGATGATCGCTGGCCCGAGTGCGACCAGGGGCATCGTGAACACGGCCAGGAACATGAAGACGACGTAAAGCAGCAGCGCGAACAAACGCTGCCACACGGGATGCCGGTGCTCCGTCTGACCGTGCGCTTCGACGATAGCGTCCACAAAGGCGGAGATTGCGGACGATCCCGCCCAAAGCGACAGCACGAAGCCCACGGAAACGATCTCAAGCCGTCCCCGCACCAGCACATCGTTCACCGTGGGCTGAATAATCTGTTCCACAACGCTCTCGTTGAAGATCGCGCCACTGAACGTGATGATCTTGCCTTCAATGATTTCGATGGTGTTCGGGCCGAACCAGTCACCGACGTAACCGAGCATGCCGAGCACGCCGAGCAGTAGTGGCGGCAGCGAGAGAACCTGCCAGAAGGCAGCGGTCGCGGAGTGCGAGAAGATCGAATCGTCCCACGCGCGCGAGGCGGTGCGGCCGATCACTTGACCGGTCCGCCGGATTGGGTGCCAGCGATGCCTGCGCACGACTGGTTCGGCGCGGGTCGCTTGTTCCTGTTCGCTCATGGCCTCTCTAGGATGCTCGACGGCCGTGGTCTTTGCGGGCATGCGGCCTGCCGTGTCCGCGCCGGGTGATCGGCGGCTCGGTGAAATAATATGGGGCGGGCCGGTCTCCCGCCCATGGCGGCTTAGGGCGGAGTCGTGTGGCGCTGCCCACGTGCGAAGAGCGCGCGGCGCATTTGATTGTCGCGGTCAGTGTGTGCTGACGTGTGCAACTGAATGGTCGCCGCTGATCGCGGAGACGGTGGGGCGAGCGAAATCTGACAAGGAGAGTGTGTGCGGGCGGAAACGGTGCAGACCGAGGTCAGGGCATCCACAGTCACGCTGCGCACCTGGCAGCGGCGCGCGCTGACGAAATACCTGTCGACGCGACCGCGCGACTTCCTGGCGGTCGCGACGCCGGGCGCAGGAAAGACGACATTCGCGTTGCGTGTGGCCGCCGAACTTCTGCAGGATCGCACGGTCGACCAGGTGACGATCGTCGCCCCGACAGAACACCTGAAGCATCAGTGGGCGGAGTCCGCGAATCGGGTGGGCATCGCGATCGATTCGAACTTTTCGAATTCAGCCGGGCAGACTTCCCGTGACTATCACGGCGTTGCCGTTACCTACGCGCAGGTGGCATCACACCCGTTCAAGCACCGTGTTCGCACGGAAAATCGGCGCACGCTGGTGATTCTCGATGAGGTTCACCATGCCGGCGATGCGAAGAGCTGGGGCGAGGCCATGCGGGAAGCCTTCTCCGACGCGACGCGCCGGCTGGCGCTGACGGGTACCCCGTTCCGCAGCGATGACAGCCCGATTCCGTTTGTCACCTACGAGCCTGAACCCGGCGGACTCGCACGGTCGAAGGCAGATCACACGTACGGGTACGCGGATGCGCTCGGGGACGGCGTCGTCCGGCCGGTCGTGTTTCTCGCTTATTCAGGTGAAGCGCGGTGGCGCAATAGTGCAGGCGAGGAGTTCGCGGCGCGACTCGGCGAGCCGCTGAATGCTGAACAGACGGCACGCGCGTGGCGCACTGCGCTGGATCCAGAAGGCGACTGGATCCCGTCCGTCCTGTCTGCCGCACACACCCGGCTGGGGCAACTGCGTGCCGGTGGCATGCCCGACGCCGGAGGGCTCGTCATCGCGACTGATCAGACGATGGCGCGCGCATATGCCCGTGCTCTAGAGGAGATCACCGGGGAGAGTCCCGTGCTGGTCCTTTCGGATGACCCAGCGTCGTCGGGCCGCATCGCTGAGTTCAACGCGAGTGCAGACAAATGGATGGTTGCCGTGCGTATGGTGTCCGAGGGCGTGGACGTGCCCCGCCTCGCCGTTGGCGTGTACGCCACAAGCGCATCGACACCGCTGTACTTCGCGCAGGCGATCGGTCGTTTCGTGCGGCTCCGCACCGCGGGTGAGACCGCGAGTGTCTTTCTGCCGTCGGTGCCGGTTCTGCTCGATCTTGCGAGCAAGCTTGAAGCGCAGCGCGACCACGTGCTTGGCAAGCCGCACCGGGAAAAAGACGGTTTCGATGATGATCTGCTAGCAGAGGCGAATAAGACGAAAGACGAGCTTGGCGAGGAAGAGAAAGCCTTCACCGCGCTTGGTGCGCAGGCTGAGCTCGACCAGGTTATCTATGACGGTTCTTCCTTCGGAACCGCGACGTTCTCCGGCAGCGAGGAAGAGGCTGACTACCTCGGCCTGCCGGGGCTGCTTGACGCTGAGCAGATGCGAGCGCTGCTGCAGCAGCGACAGAGCGAGCAAATCAAGAAACGTACCCAGGAAGGCGCGGCCGGTCAGAGCAGCCAGCCCACAGAACCGGAGATCCCGAGGCCAGCCCCCGAGCCCCGGGAGTCGACCGCTGCACAGTTGTCACTCCTGCGGCGGGAGCTGAACAAACTCGTCGCTATGCAACACCATCGCACCGGAAAAGCGCACGGAGCGATCCACGGCGAACTGCGCCGCATTTGCGGCGGGCCAGCTACCGCGAGCGCCACCGCTGAGCAGCTGCGCGACCGAATTGCGATCTTGCGGAGCTGGTAGTTAACGCACGGTGGGGACCCCACCTGGGATCCCCACCGAGATCAAGCCTGGAACGCCTGCACACCCAGGCAGCGGTCACTCGCCTTCAGCAGCGACCGCCACATTCGCTTCTAGTTCCGTGAGCTTCGCGGTGTACTCGTTTGCATGGTGCTGGCAGAACAAGAGTTCGCCGCCCGACGGGAGGGTAGCTAACACCCGGGCGCGTGCGCCGCACCGGTCGCAGCGATCAATCGCAGTCAGCCGGACGGTGGTCGCGGTTGCGGTCATATCTCCTCCATTCCGGTGCCCGGGGGCTCCTGTTGGGCGAACACGAGTTAGCGGCTGCCGCGGTCCTCGCGTCCCTTACCCCAGTAGACGAATGGCGCTATCACGTTGTTCCCGCCTCAGGCTTAAATGTGGCTTACGCAACAACCAACAAAAGGGTAAAGCCCGGACAACCATAGGCTGCCCGGGCTTCGCCTCGCTCAAACCTTGCGCTGATACCGATCAGTCGAGGTAGTCGCGCAAGACCTGACTGCGGCTGGGGTGGCGCAGCTTAGACATCGTTTTCGACTCAATCTGCCGAATACGTTCACGCGTGACGCCGTACACCTGCCCGATCTCATCGAGCGTGCGCGGTTGCCCGTCGGTCAGCCCGAAGCGCAAACGCACGACGCCCGCTTCTCTCTCCGACAGTGTCTCCAGCACGGACTGCAACTGGTCCTGGAGCAGAGTGAAGCTGACGGCGTCGACAGCGACGACGGCTTCACTGTCTTCGATGAAATCACCAAGCTGGCTGTCACCCTCGTCGCCGATTGTTTGATCAAGCGAGATCGGCTCGCGCGCATACTGCTGGATCTCGAGGACCTTCTCCGGCGAGATGTCCATTTCCTTTGCCAGCTCTTCAGGAGTTGGTTCGCGGCCGAGATCCTGGAGAAGCTCACGCTGAATGCGCCCGAGCTTGTTGATGACTTCGACCATGTGCACGGGGATGCGGATCGTACGCGCCTGGTCGGCCATCGCTCTGGTGATCGCCTGACGGATCCACCACGTCGCGTACGTCGAGAACTTGTAACCCTTGGTGTAATCGAACTTTTCGACCGCGCGGATCAGACCCAGGTTGCCCTCCTGGATCAGGTCGAGGAACGCCATACCGCGGCCGGTGTATCGCTTGGCCAGAGATACCACTAGCCGGAGGTTGGCTTCCAAAAGGTGGTTCTTGGCCCGGTTTCCATCGCGAATCACCCAGCTCAGGTTCTGGCGCAGCGGAGGCTGCACTTTTTCGCCTGCCTCAGCGTATCGCCGCATTTTCTCTGCGGCGAACAATCCGGCTTCGATCCGTTTGGCGAGCTCAACCTCTTCCTCAGCATTGAGCAGCGCGACCTTACCGATTTGCTTCAGGTAAGCGCGAACCGAGTCTGCCGAAGCCGTAAGCTCAGCATCTTTGCGCGCTTGCCGGAGCGCCTCTGACTCTTCCTCGTCCCAGACGAAATCACCCGAAGCCTCAGCTTTGTCATCCTTGTCGTTCGCCTGGCTGCGGCGGCGAGGAGACGGTGCAGCTTCCGCGGGTTCGGCTTCCAGTTCGGCGTCATCACCGAGTTCGATATCAGCGTCGGTCAGATCACCGGGCTCGATATCGCCGAGGCCTGCTTCGTCGTCGGGCTCAGCATCGGGTTCCGCTGGGGCAGCAGCCGCACCGGCAGTGGCGGACTGCGCCTTCTTGGCAGGTGCCTTGCGTGCTCCCTTTTTTGCAGGGCGGCGCGCAGTCTTCGCGGGACCGTCGGCTCCATTCTCGGCGGCAGCTGCGCCAGCGCTCGCTGCCTCATCCTGAGCGGCTTGGTCCGGCGTCATTTGGCCGGCTGCGCGTTTCGCAGCCTTCGCGGGAGACTTTTTGGCAGGGGCCTTGCGGGCAGCCGTCCGCTGAGGAGCGGATACGGAACCGGCCCCAGTGTCAGAATCTGAGCCGGTCGTGCCCGGTGTTTCGGTAGATGCCACGTACGCCCTTTCGTGACTTCGTCGTGCGGCGTGAGCCAGGTTCGTCGGGGGAACCGTGCTGGCGGAAAGTCCTTCGGATTGGCCTGCTGAAAAACGGGCCGCGTTCCATTGTAACGATCCCGCCGGAGTGAGGAGCGCCCGATCCGCCCTGAGTCTGCAAAATAAGCAAATCAGAGCGACCGCGCGGCAAGCGCACCGCCCACAATGCCAGCGGTGTTGCGCAGCTGCGCAGGCACGATTCGGGTATTTACGGAAAGCAGCGGCAGCCATTTTTCGCTTTTCCTGCTGACGCCGCCGCCGACGATGAAGAGATCCGGCGAAAAGAGCGCTTGGTACGTGTTAAGCACGGTTGATACCTCGGCGGCCCAATCAGTCCAGCTGAGCTTTTTTCGCTCACGAACTGAGGCTGCCGCACGGTGCTCGGCTTCTTTGCCGTTCACTTCCAAGTGGCCCAGTTCACTGTTCGGCACGAGTACGCCGTCGTACAGAATGGCCGAGCCGATCCCAGTACCGAACGTCAACAGAATTACAAGACCCTTTTCGCCGCGCCCCGCTCCGAACTGAAGCTCTGCGATGCCAGCCGCGTCTGCGTCGTTGAGCACAGTCACCCTGCGATCGCCGAGGTACGAAGCAAATAGAGCTTCCGCGTTCGTGCCGATCCACGAGGGGTCAATGTTTGCGGCGCTGTAGGTGACGCCGGCCTTGACCACGGCAGGCACAGTGATGCCGACCGGGCCATCCCAGCTGAACTGGGTGACGATCTCCGCCACGGTACCGGCGACGGCGGCGGGTGTCGCAGGTTTCGGCGTGTCGATGCGTATGCGTTCGGTGTGCAGCGTCCCGGCATCGAGGTTCACGATGGCGCCTTTGACACCGCTGCCGCCAATGTCAACACCAAGGCCTAATGGCGGCTGAGATGTGGGCGGCACTGGTTCTGGCGCCGAGTTCGTGGAGTTCATGTCGTGCCCCCTCGCTGCGGACATGGTTGAGAGTGCGGCCGTTCGCGTGGCTTTACCTTAGCGCTCCCGGTGGCGCGGATGACTGCCATATGCTGCGATAGACCCGTGCCGGAACAGACCAGCAACAACAGTCAGCTCATAGCGGAACTTCGCAGCGTCGCAGAGGAAGTGGCCGAGGTGGCGACGCGCTTTGTTCGCCGGCGGCGCCCTGAAGTGTTCGGCGTGTCGGGTCCTGTCGCGGACGGCGCGGTGCGAGCAAAATCGACGCCAACAGATCCAGTCACGATCGTCGACTCCGAATGCGAAAAGTTGATCCGGGAGGAACTTCACCGGCGGCGGCCTGGTGATGCTGTGCTGGGGGAGGAAGGCGGCGGTGATGCGACAGCGACCGCGGGTGTGCGCTGGGTAGTCGATCCCATCGACGGCACGGTGAACTTCATGTACGGCATCAGGGCGTATGCAGTGTCGGTCGCAGCCCAGATTGACGGTGCCTCGGTAGCAGGTGCTGTCGCCGACGTTGCCTCGGGCGCGCTTTACTCCGCCGCGCTGGGGCAAGGGGCGGCACTGCGGCAGTTGGACCGGGAGGATGCGGTGCGTGCTGCACCGCATCCTCTGCGGTGCAGCAGTGAGACTGACGTCTCGCATGCTCTCGTTGCCACCGGGTTCGCGTACGCGGCGGAAATCCGCCGCAAGCAGGGTGCGTTCGTGGCGGCTATCCTCCCGAAGGTACGGGATATCCGGCGGATAGGTTCTGCGGCGCTCGACCTCTGCATGGTCGCATCAGGTCAGGTCGACGCACATTTCGAGCATGGATTGAATCCTTGGGACTGGGCGGCAGGCAGCCTGATTGCCCGCGAAGCCGGCGCTGTTGTGCAATTGCCTCGCGCCAGCGGTGCTGGCGCGAGGCATGTCACTGTGGCGGCGGCTCCGGGAATCGCGGACGAGTTTCTGGAGTTACTCCGCGCACACGGCGCGCTCGAGCCTGTCTAGGGCGCGGACTGGGCAGCCCGGTTGCGCTCCCTCCGCATTTGGAGGCAAGTGAGACCGGCGGCGTCAGCAGAGCGCCGACCGGGCGGAGTCGATGACGTCCTGCTCTGGCCCGTCGCCGCCATCTCCGCGCAGGAGTTGCAGGGCAACCTCGGCTTCCGGCGACGGTGAAATCGTGCGGAAGTATGTTCCCAGCGCCAAATCAACCGTGGTGTCTTCGCGGGCGTCTTCGATGAGTTCCGCACAGGGTGCCGCGAGCCAGAGAGTGCTGGCGGCGGCGCGGCCCTCAGGGCCGAACCGGATCTGTCCGTGGCATTGCAGATTCTGGTCGGTGTACACGGGGTCATTTCCCGCCTGCACGTCAGGTGCGGGCTCATAGCCGAGGTCGCTTAGCTGCGCAGCCACGGACGACGCCTGGCCCGCTTCGCCGTTCGCGTTGTAGACGCGGACCTGCGTTTGAGGCAGCGGCGCAGGTCTGATTTTGACCATTTCCGAGCGAGAAAACTGCTCGCCGACAGGGGGGGATCCGGGCGGCGGATCGTTGCAGTCGATGGCGCTGACCGGGGCCTTCTCAATGGTGAGGACCTGAATCCACACGATACCCGCGGCCGCGGCAAGTATTCCGGCAAGAATGAGGAGGGGCACCGGTCTGCGGCGCTTGTAAGGCCTGCCATGCGGATCGGTGGTGTGTCCCTCGGTGATCAGCGAGACCACAGTCTGGTTGGTCCTTCCTCAAGCTGAACAACACTGCTGCGCAGTTCGTTGAGGGCAGTCTAGTCAGTTGCGGGTCGTTACCCGGGTGGCGCCATGCCGAAGGTTGTCGCCGAAGTTGCAACGGCCCGTCGCGGTGTCCTTCAAACTGTTGAGATTTTGTTGCATCCTGCCGGGTTTGACGGGCGAATCATGGGTAGGTCCGTTATTGTCTGGCGGCTGGTTGTTCCATCGACACGCCCGAATTGTGACGAATGTCACAGATCGTGTGGCGGCGGGTGCGGGCATAAAACCCCCGACTGGTACGTTACCCACCCGCACACGTACTCTGTGCGCGCCTGCTGTGACGGCTCGAGTTGGTCGAGCGGCCGGAAATGTTCAGTCGCGGCAGCGTGTTATGGAGAATACGGCACAAGCGTCTGGTAGCAGCGCACGTGGATAGGGGATGAAAGTAGATGCCGACTGATTACGACGCGCCGAGGCGCAGCGAAACGGACGAGATGTCCGAGGACTCGCTGGATGAGCTCACGTCGCGCCGTGGTGAGGCTCAATCGTCAGCGGTCGACCTCGACGACTCAGACACCGTTGAGTCCTTTGAACTGCCCGGGGCCGATCTCTCAGGTGAGGAGCTTTCGGTCAGGGTTATTCCGAAGCAGGCTGACGAGTTCACCTGTTCGCAGTGCTTCCTGGTCTTCCACCGGAGCCGCCTCGCGAGCAGTGAGGGTGGTCAGCTGGTTTGCCAGGACTGCATCTGACCGTGAACCTATGCGGGCCTCCACTCACTGAGTGAGTGGAGCGCGCACCCATGTGCCTCTCCGGCCGTTCCATGGCGGGACCATGCGCCCCAGCGGCAATGCCGTCGGACAACGCACTATAGGGTTCAGCTCCTGATGTTGCTTTCCAGCGCCGCGACCAGCCGCTCTGGGTGCCGGGAACTAAAGAGCCAGTACGGTGTGGGGTCGTCCGGGTCGTTGAGGACGACCAGCACCATAGGACGTACCCAATTGCGGTTCGCCACGTATGCCGCAGGATCGAGTTGTCTTCCCATCGCCGCTTGTTTCGCTGAGGGCGGAATTACCGCCGTGCGTGCGATGACGCTCGCCGGAAGGCAGGCATCGCCCACGTGCAGGGATGGCCCGTCCGGGCCGTCGGCTGTCACACGCAGCTTTGTTCGCGACAAGTACCACAGCACCCAGATGGGCACTGGCGCGAGTACCAGATAAGGAATCCACGCTGGCAGCGCGTCGATTCCCAGTGCAAACTGAGTCGCAACGAGCGAAGAAGCGACCAAGCCGAGCGGCCACCACCACCAGGGAACCCAAAGCTGTTCCTGGTATTCGGCGGGCGCGCTGTCATCTGGAGGGGGCGAAGCGTGGTTTTGCACGACAATGAGAGTAGTCTCGCCGAACGTGCGCACCGAAAACATGACTGATCTCGCGATCCCTGTTATCCGGCTCGATCCCGAGTTGCCGTTGCCGGCGCGAGCCCACCCGGGTGACGCGGGCGCGGACCTCGTGTCCGCGGTTGATGTTGTCATCGAACCTGGTGAGCGGGTGCTGGTCGGCACCGGCATCGCGGTAGCGCTGCCGGAAGGCACCGTTGGACTCATTCATCCCCGTTCAGGTTTAGCGGTACGTACGGGTCTGTCCATCGTGAACACGCCAGGTACGGTGGATGCTGGGTACCGTGGCGAAATTAAGGTTTGCCTGATTAACCACGATCCGCGCACGCCTATTCACATTCACCGGGGCGATCGGATTGCTCAATTGGTGGTTCAGCGCGTGGAATTGCCGGTGTTCGTGGAAGCGGAGTCGCTGAGTGACACGTCGCGGGGCGGCGGTGGTTACGGCTCGAGTGGCGGACACGCGAGTCTGGCCGCTGATGTGTAGCGCCCTGCAGCTCACCGCCACGGCGCGGAGCGTGCACGCCACGCCCGCACACGCGAAGGCGGTTTCGCTGCGCGGCACCAAGCAGGAAGGGAAGTGACGTGGGCATTCTCCGGCGTAAAAAGAACGCAGACGACGGCGGTGCGGTCACGCCTCCGTCCGCCGCAGCCGAGACCCCTGACCCCGCGGCGGCACCGGATGCCCTGGAGCCGCACGAATCAGATCGCTCGGACGGGCCATTCGATTCGAGTGAGGTCGACCCGCCTGCATCGGGGGAGAAGCGCCTCGATCTCGGGTCCTTGTCTCTCCCGCTCCCTCCTGGCGGGCAGGTCCAGGTAGAGATGGCGAAATCTGGCGGGGGCGTGCAGGGTGTGCATCTGGCCACGCAGTTCGGCCGAATTACGGTAGCGGCGTATGCCGCGCCACGCTCGTCAGGAATGTGGCGCGAGGTTTCTGTCGAGTTGAGTGAGTCTGTGAAACGTGACGGCGCGGAAGTGCGGACTGAGAACGGCCCGTGGGGCCCGGAGGTCGTCGCAGTCACGAAGGCTGCCGACATTCGGTTCATCGGTGTAGATGGGCCGCGCTGGATGGTACGGCTCGTGGCGGCGGGCCCGGCTGGAACGGGTACTGCTGACGGCGACCTAGCGCGGACGGCTCGCGATGTGTTGAAGGGCACAATCGTCAGCCGTGGCGATGGTCCGCTGCCGGTGCGCACGCCACTGCCGGTCACCTTGCCCAAGGCGCTGCAACAGCAGCTGGCGGCCATGCAGCAACAGCAGGCGATGCAGGCTGCCAAAGCCGCAGCCGAACAAGCTGCGCAGACGTCGCAGCAGCCGGGCCCCGCGCCACAGCAGCCTGGCCCGGCTCCCTCAGACGGCGCCGAGCGAGCGTAACGACGTGAGGCACGCGTGGCCCAGCACTGCCGGGTCACGCCCAGCGTCGACGAGCGTCACGGGAGTGATGTGTGAGTTCTGAAGGTGCGCGCTCCACTGCTTTGCGGTCTCCCACGGGTGTACAGGGTCGTCGGTTGCTGCGGCAATACCTGTTGGCACGGGCACCGCTGCGAGCACCGCTTCCGTCAGTTCACTGAACTCGCTCGCCTGCGCGAGCGCGGCGGGCAACCCCGGCCACAGTTTTCGCCAGGACGCGTCGAGTTCGTCAGCGAGCCACGCCGGGCTTGTTGCGCGCATGTCGCGAATGACAGTCTCGAGGCCATGAGCGCGAAGCTGTGCTGAGGTGTGCCGGGCGCTGTGCGCGGCGGGCGCCTCATGCGGCTCGCCTGTCCACGCGGGCAAAGCCGCCGCGATGGCCGCCGTATTCCCAGGGTTTCGTGCCGCCCACAGCACACCGATCGCCGCACCGATCGACACCCCGCCGACAAGCAGGCGAGTGTGGCCAGTGGCGGCCGCGGTCAACAACTCCAGGGAGGACTCGACCAAAAACTCCGGGTCCGGCTGCGGTGCGAGCAGCGGGATGCCAGCGTGACGCAGAGCGGGACCGAAAGCGCGTTCGATAAACTCTGAGCGGGAGCCGGAACCCGGCAACAACACGGCAACATCAGGACGATACGGACGCTTGTCGTCTTCGCTGTCAATCGGCACGTCACATATCTTGCCTGTTCGCTTCCTTCGCGAAGCCGCGGACGCGCGGTGGCTCGCGATGTGGCACCCTCGTAGTGTGTTCGATCAGCAGCAGTCACGGCTCGACCAGCTCGGCGGGGTCAGCGGCCTCATCCAGTCGACGGTCCCCATCGTCGTCTTCATTGTGGCTAACACCCTGACGGGTTTGACTGCCGCGATCTGGCTCGCCCTCGCTGCGGCTGCGGCAGTGCTCGTGTGGCGGGTTGTCCGCAAAGACCCCATCCAGCCGGCGATCTCCGGATTCATCGGCGTGGGCATCTGCGCGTTCATTGCCCACCGGACGGGGGAGGCCCGCGGCTTCTTCCTGTTCGGTATCTACACGAGCCTCATCTACGGCTCCGTGTTCCTGCTCTCGATCATCGTCCGATGGCCGCTTGTCGGTGTGGTGTGGAGTTACCTCACGGAGAGGGGGACAACGTGGCGGCGGAACCGTACCGCGCTGCGGTACTACGATCTCGCCACGGCCGTCTGGGTGCTGGTATTCGGCGCGCGTTACCTTGTCCAGGCCCATTTGTACGACGCCGACCAGACAGGCTGGCTCGCATTCGCACGACTAGCCATGGGCTGGCCGCTGGCCGCCGTGGCATTCCTGGTCTGCGTTTACGCTGTGCGCCGGGCCGACAAGGCAATCAGTGCGGCAGCGGACAATGAGTCGGAGAAGACAACCGGCGGCGGATCCATTCCGCACACGGGCGAACACGGCACCCGGTCGCTGTAGTGGTTGCGTCAACGGTGAATTGGACGGGTGACGTACTCAGTGTGGATCTCGGTGAGGCTGCCCACGGCGGTGTCTGTGTGGCTCGCCATGAAGGCCGCGTCGTCTTCGTCCGGTACGGCATCCCAGGCGAGCGAGTGCGTGCCCTCGTTACAGAGGACAACGGCGGGGCATTCTGCTTCGCAGAGGCGATCGACATCATCGATCCGGCTCCGGGACGATCCGACTCGCTGTGTCCGGTGAGCGGTCCGGGCGGTGCGGGATGCTGCGACTTCGCCCATATGGAAAGTTCGCTCCAGCGGAAAATCAAATCGGGTGTCGTCGCCGGGCAGCTGCGCCGCATCGCCCATATTGATGCCGAAATCGCTGTCGAACCGCTCGAACCCGACCCTGATGTGCCACTCGCCGCGGGCTGGCGCACGCGCGTAAGGCTCGGCGTCGACAGCGCGGGTGCGGCCGGGGTTCGGCGGCTCCGGAGCAATGACCTGGTGAAGGACCCCAACTGTGCGCAGCCGGTGCCAGGCCTTCTCGCAGGGGTGGCGGACCGCACGTGGACGCCAGGCGCGGAACTCTACATTGCGACCGATGGCTGCGGCGACCGCCACATAACTGAAGTCGAGCCTGTGAAAGAGTCGGGTGCGCGAGGGCGCACCAGGTCTGGAGACCCCGCTCAGCGCCGCCGGGCGGCCGCGGCACGGCGGGCAAAGCAGGCACACCAGCGCGGGATGCGAGTGGTGGAGGGATCAGACCGCGCGGTCGAGTTTGTGCGAGGTCGCCGATTCAGCGTCGCGGCTGCTAGCTTCTGGCAGGCGCATATTCACGCCCCTGAACGCTATAGCGCTGTCGTGGGCGAGTTGGCGGCGCTGCGTCCGGGCCAGCATGCCTGGGACCTATACAGCGGAGCGGGCGTGTTCGCGGCAGTGCTAGGCGACCAGGTCGGCCCAGGAGGCACGGTGGCGGCGGTGGAGGCAGCGCCCGCCGCGGTGCGTGACGGCGCCGCTGCACTTGCCGACATCCCACAGGTGACGTTTCATCAGGGGCCGACGGAGCGTGTGCTCGACCGCGTGGTGACCACGTCACCCGATGTCGTCGTCCTCGACCCGCCCCGGACCGGTGCGGGACGCGGGGTAATTGCCAAGGTTGCGGCGGCATCGCCGCAGCGCATCATCCACATCGGGTGCGACCCCGCTGCATTTGCCCGCGACTGTGCCCTGTATGCCGGCGCGGGTTACAGTCTGAGTGTGCTTCGCGCGTTCGACGCGTTTCCGCTCACACACCACGTCGAATGCATAGGTATGTTCGTGAAGTGACCGTCGATTAGGCCACAGAAGCTGGAAGCACGGTCCGGTATCCGTAGACTGGACAGAACCATGAACGCTGGGACGGTGATGTCCGTGCCGCCAGAACGAATGGAGATACTCGTTGGGGCTTCTGGAGCGCGTTCGAACTCCCGATGACGTCAAGGAGCTGTCCCACGAAGACCTCACGGTCCTCGTGGGCGAGATCAGGGACTTCCTCGTTCAGAAGGTTTCGGCCACCGGCGGCCATCTCGGTCCCAACTTGGGCGTCGTCGAACTCACACTTGCGCTGCACCGCGTCTTCGATTCGCCGCACGACGCGTTGCTGTTCGACACCGGCCATCAGGCGTACGTCCACAAAATACTGACCGGGCGCACCGGCCAGTTCGACACGCTGCGCAAACAGGGTGGCCTCTCCGGCTATCCCGCTCGTGCGGAAAGCGAGCACGACTGGGTCGAGTCGTCGCACGCGTCTGCAGCGCTCTCGTACGCAGATGGACTCGTCAAGGCATTCGCGCTTACGGGACAGCGTTCCCGGCATGTCGTCGCGATCGTCGGTGATGGCGCGCTGACTGGCGGCATGTGCTGGGAAGCGCTGAACAATATCGCGCTCGACAAGGAGCGCCCCCTCGTCATCGTGGTGAACGATAATGGCCGTTCGTATGCGCCGACGATCGGCGGGCTTGCTGACCACCTGTCCGCTCTGCGGCTGCAGCCCGGCTACGAGAAGATGCTGGCCAGCGGCCGGAAGGCTATCAAAGGGATCCCCGTCGTAGGTGATGCCGCCTACGCCATGCTGCACGGCATGAAAGCGGGAATCAAAGACGCCGTGAGTCCGCAGGCCCTCTTCTCAGATTTGGGCATCAAATACCTGGGCCCGGTGGACGGGCACGATCTTGGCGCCTTGGAGGCGGCGCTGCGGCGTGCCAAGGATTTCGGTGGCACGGTGATCGTCCACGCTGTCACCCGCAAAGGTATGGGCTACCTGCCTGCGGAAAACCACAAGGACGATCAGATGCACGCCACTGGCGTCATCGACCCGGAGACTGGTCTGGCCAAGAGCAAACCGGCGCGGGATTGGACCTCGGTGTTTTCCGAGGAACTCATCGACATCGCGAGCGCGCGCGAAGACGTTGTGGCGATCACTGCCGCGATGGCGGGGCCGACTGGCCTCGCCGCGTTCGGGCAGAAGTTCCCGAACCGGATGTTCGACGTGGGTATCGCCGAACAGCACGCGCTTACCTCGGCCGCAGGTCTCGCGCTCGGTGGTTTGCATCCAGTAGTAGCGGTGTACTCTACCTTCCTCAACCGTGCGTTCGATCAGCTGTTGATGGATGTGGCGTTACTCAAACAGCCTGTGACCCTCGTGCTCGACAGGGCGGGTGTAACGGGGTCGGACGGCGCGAGCCACAACGGTATGTGGGATCTGTCGATCCTCGGCATCGTTCCCGGTATTCGGGTCGCTGCGCCGCGTGACGCTGCGACGCTGCGTGAGGAACTCGGTGAAGCCGTGCGGATCACCGACGGGCCCACCGCTCTGAGGTTCCCGAAGGGCGCGGTCGGCCCGGACATCCCGGCCCTTGAACGGACTCACGACGGAATCGACATTCTGCACCGTGACGCAGGAGCTGACGTACTGATTGTGGCTGTCGGGCCGTTCGCCCGCGTCGCCCTTGATGTGGTTGACCTGCTGCGCAACCATGGCATCGCGGCGACGGTCGTCGACCCGCGGTGGGTGCTCCCGGTCAGCGAAGGGCTAGTGAAGCTGGCGGACCAGCATCGACTGGTGGTGACGATCGAAGATTGCGGCGTACATGGCGGTGCCGGTGCGTCGATCGCGGCAGCTCTGCGAGCTGGTGGCGTTGACGTTCGATTCCGTGAACTCGGGATCCCGCAGCGGTTCCTAGATCACGCGTCCCGGGACCAGGTCCTCACCGAACTCGGAATCACCGCGCAGGACATTGCCCGGCAGGTGACAGGCTGGGCGGCGCGCCTGGAAAACACGTCGATGGGTAGTGATACCGAGGCTGGCGCGAGCCCGTCAATGGGGGAGTCGGCACCCATCTCGGGAAGCGGCTAGCGGTTACCTTCGATTCGCCTGATCGGATCGTCATCGCGGCCGATGGTTCGGCAGAAGCCGAGCACGATCACCCGTGTCGTGTCGATCTGCAGGTTAACCGGATCTTCGCCGCCTTCACGCAGATAGGCGCGAATTGTTTCGCGTTGCGCCTGTTCATCTTGCGAGAGGAAGTCGCCGCAGCGCGTGTCTCCGCCCCTGTTCCCTAAGATTCCGTTCGAACAGCCAGGGACCATCACAGCCAGCGCAGCAAGGGCTACTGCACCCGCTGAGATCAATCGGTAGCGACGGCCTCCGTGGTGCCGGTCGGTCACCGCGCACCTCCTCACTCTGTTGACTCCCGGACCGCGGCGATCGCGTGAGCAAGAACATCCGCGGTCAGGGAGATTTGCCAAGGTCGCGCCTCACCTTCTTCAAGCAGTTCAATCACCGTGTCACGGGTGACGGGCTCAGGTGGGGTCACGCTCAACCGGCGCACAATATCGGGGGGTAACAGGTTTTCCAGCGGGATGTCCAGTTCGGCGCTGATCTGAGTGAGCGCGGAGCGAGCCTCCGTCAGCCGCAGCGCTGCGTCGGTGCCCGGGCGGGGTCGTGCGCTGCGTGCACTGGGATCTGTGGGGGCGCGCAGCGGTGGCAGTTCCGACGGTGAAAGGGCACGGGTCCGTTCGATTGCGTCGAGCCATTCTCGGGCGCGGCGCCGCTGGCGCGGGCCACCGAACCCGGGAACCGTGCGGAGGTCTGAGGCAGTTCGAGGCCGGCGGATCGCAGCAGCGACGATAGCCGCGTCAGGAAGGATGCGTTTGGGGGCGATGTCTTCCCGTTGTGCGATGGAGTCGCGAGCGAGCCACAGTTCCCGAGCGGTCGCGAGCGCGCGTCTGTCGCGGATGGTGTGGATGTTCGCCGTCCGGCGCCAGCGATCTGGTGACGGTGGCGCAGACGGGCGGGTGCGCACGTACTCGAACTCTTCCGCGGCCCATTCGCTTTTACCCTGGTGCTGCAGTTCGGCGTCGAGCACATCCCGAAGCTCGAGAAGGATCTCGACGTCCAGGGCGGCGTAGTTGAGCCAGGAATGCGGCAGCGGGCGTGTGGACCAATCGGCAGAACCATGCCCTTTGGCGAGCGAGTAACCCAGCAGGCGTTCTGAGATCGCTGCGAGCCCGACGCGTTCGAAGCCTGCTAGACGGCTTGCGAGTTCGGTATCGAAGAGTGCGCGCGGCTCCAGGCCAAGCTCAGCCAGCCCTGGCAGGTCTTGGTCGGCCGCGTGCAGCACCCATTCGAGGGGATTGAGCACTGACGCGAGGGTGCTGAATTCACCGGCGAGGGGGATCGGATCAATCAGGAAAGTGCCGGCGCCGGCACGCCGCAGCTGGATCAGGTACGCGCGCGCTGTATACCGGAATGCGGATGCGCGTTCCGCATCCACCGCTATCGGGCCGCGTCCCGACTGCAGCGCGTGTGCCGCGTCGTCAAGATCGGCGGGCTTTTCGATCAGCGGTGGCAGGCCCTCCCGAGGAGCGAGTAGCGGCACAGGCTCGTGCTCGCTGTGCTCTGAATGCGCCTCGCTCATAACGCGCTAGCGTACGTGACATTCATACGGCAGGCAGGTGACTTGGGCATGGTGGAGGCCATCCCGGGTGTCGGTCACTGTGTGCGAAACCGGCCGTTGATCGAGGTCACCCCGATCGGCGGCAAACCCGCGGCGTACTCGAGCACCTCGCAGAACGCTTCGACCTGCGGTTTGAGGTTCAGTGTCTGCGGTGTCCACGATGCGCGCATCTCGAGCTGGTGTGCTTTAGGCGGCCCCGCGATATCGCCGTAACGTACCGAAGTGGTTGCCGTCACAGTGCCGCCAAGTGCGGTGTATTCGCTGGTACGTGAGTCGAGGGCGTCCCTGAGCCAACTCCACGCCACTTCTGGCAGCAATGGGTCCTCGGCGAGCGCGGCGTCGACGTCCGCCTGAATGTAGGAGACCAGCCGGAAGATGCCATTCCACGCCTCATCGCCGTTAGGGTCGTACAGCAAGATGAGCCGTCCGAACGCGTCGCCTTCGGAGAACTCGCGCACGATGTCGCTGGCCACGTGCTTGACTTCCGCCCCCACCGCGTAGCTGTAGGGCGCAAGCCGCTGCGGGGGCCGGATCGGGCCTACCACTATTTCCGGCCGAACGGATGCGCTCGACATCGATTCAACAGCTGTGCGGAACTGCTCCGGTTCGGAATGATTCCCTGGCGTCGTCACAGCTTCGGACGGTAGTTTGGATCACACTGCGCGTATCGGAGGCGCGCCGACTCCGCGCATCAGCACACAGCATCTGTACTGAATTGAAGTTTTACGGCGGCTTACCCGTTATCTTCTCCGCGGCCGTTTGTGCGACCGCGATGACTATGCGGTGCCGAGGCATGCGAGGATGGAGCCATCATGAGCGCCTCATCGCATAGCAGTCTCGCTTACCCACACCGTCGTGTGCTGACAGATGCGCCCTTCCTGGCGGCTGCCACCGGCCGAAAACCCACCCGGCGACCAGTGTGGTTCATGCGTCAGGCGGGTCGCTCACTCCCCGAATACCGGAAGGTTCGCGCGGACATCGGGATGCTGGAGTCGTGCTTTCGCCCCGAGCTGGTGTGTGAAATCACAATGCAGCCGGTCCGTCGCCATGATGTGGACGCCGCCATTTTGTTTTCCGACATTGTCGTGCCGTTGAAGGCCGCGGGCGTCGACCTGGACATCGTCGCTGGCCGTGGTCCGGTGGTGGCGGAGCCAATCCGGACGGCTGCAGATGTGCGCAACCTGCCGCGGCTGCAGCCAGACGAGGTGGCAGCGGTGGCGGAGGCGATCGCATTGTTGACCGACGAACTCGGTGACGTCCCACTGATTGGTTTCGCTGGTGCCCCCTTCACGCTCGCGTCCTACTTGGTTGAGGGTGGGCCCAGCCGAAACCATGTGCAAACTAAGGCGCTGATGCATTCGGAGCCAGCGGTGTGGCACGAGTTGCTGGGCCGGCTCACCGACATCGCAATAGTGTTCCTCAAGGCTCAGGCGCATGCAGGTGTCGACGCAGTTCAGCTGTTCGACTCCTGGGCAGGCGCGCTTTCGCTTGCGGAATACCGCGAGTACGTCCTGCCGCATTCAACGCGAATCTTCGAGGAACTCGCCGAGGCCGCATTGCCGCGCATCCACTTCGGCCTCGGGACTGGTGAACTGCTCGGTGCTATGTCCGAAGCGGGCGCGGATGTCGTAGGAGTCGACTTCCGGATCCCGCTGGCCGAGGCGGCGCGCCGTGCTGGGCCAGGGAAAGCGCTCCAGGGCAATCTCGATCCTGCGATCTTGTTTGCCGGCTGGCCAGCGATCGAAGCTGAGGTCCGGCGGATCGTCAGGGAAGGCGATGCCGCCCTCGGAAGTGGCGCTACGGGGCACATTTTCAATCTCGGCCACGGCGTACTGCCTGAGACCGATCCCGGTGTGATCACCCGGGTGGTGGAGCTGGTTCATTCGCTGTGACGGATCGCAGTATGAGCCACCGCACCGGGCAGCCCGTGCGTGCCGCTGTGCTCGGCGGCGGGATTTCTGGACTCACCGCCGCATACCGGCTACGCAGAGCGCTGGGAAACGACGCGCAGATCACGCTCTACGAGGGGTCCGCGCGGGTGGGCGGCAAACTGCACACCCAGATCGTCAGCGACTTCGAGGTGGATGTCGGTGCCGAGGCGTTTGTGCGGCGCAGGCCTGAGATGCTGGCGCTCGCTAGTGAGCTGGGGCTCTCCGGTGAACTGGTGGCACCTGGCGGCTACCGGCCGGTGATCTGGTCCCAGGGGGTTGCGCATCCCCTGCCCTCAGGTGCCTTCATGGGCATACCTGCTTCGTCATCGAGTATCGCCGACTTGGGGGGCTTAGTAAGCCGGGCAACCCTTGAGTACGCGGCGGCGGAGGCAGACCGGCCGATCGAATGGTCGGCGGGCACGGACTGCACTCTCGCCGAGCTCGTGGGCGAGCGGTTCGGCCAGGAGGTCGCGCGCAGGTCCGTGGATCCGCTGATCGCGGGTGTCTATGCCGGAGACTCGCGCAGTGTCAGTGTTCGTTCCGCTATTCCCGAGCTCGCGAGAGCGCTCGACATGGGTGCGCCGAGTGTGACAGCAGCGGTTCAGGAGGTGCTGACCGCCGGGTCCGGCGCAGCGTCCGGGCCGGTTTTCGCTACGTTCCGCAACGGCTACAAGACCCTGCTGTCTGCGTTGCTCGAAGCCGCGCGTCCAGACATCCGGAATGGCGCCCCCGCATCGATCGTGCGCGGCGCACAGGCGAACTGGGAGGTGGTGGCGCATGGTTCGTCCACGGCTGCTGACATCGTCATCCTGGCGGTTCCCGCACACGCCCTGAGTCATGCAGTCGCGACGGTCGCACCTGAGGCTGCCTCGGCATCGCGCGAGATACGGCACGCGAGCAGCGCGGTTGTCACTTTCGCCTTTCCCGGCGACGCGGAACTGCCGGAATGGTCGGGTGTTCTCGTCGCGGGCGACGAGGATCTTCACGCGAAAGCGGTGACCTTCACGAGCCGGAAGTGGCCGCACCACGCCGGCCGCGGGCTGTTGCGCGTCTCACTGGGCCGTTTTGGTGATCCGGAACCTGTCACAGACTCGCTCGACGACGTCCTGATCGGCGTCGCCCTTCGCGACCTCAGGCACGTCTCACACATCGTTGCAGAGCCGCGTGCGGCTCGGGTTCAGCGCTGGCCAGACGGGTTGCCGCAGTATGAGTGCGGCCACAGTGCGCGCGTCAACGCAATCGAAGGGGACATCGCACGGCTGCGCGGCGTGGGTGTGGCTGGCTGTTACCTGCACGGCGTTGGCGTGCCCGCCTGCGTCGCGTCCGCGGAGGCGGCCGTCACGAAAGCCCTCGGCGACATGGCAGGATAGGGCCATGGCACGGCTTGACTACAAAGCTCTCAACGACACCATCCGCTACATTATGTTTTCCGTTTTCCAGGTAGAGCCTGGCGTGCTCGGCGAAGAGCGCGATGCGGCTATCGCAGAGTTCGAGGTGTTTCTCAAATCCCTCGAGGACCGTGGAGTTGTGGTTCGGGGCGTCTACGACGTTTCGGGTCTGCGCGCTGACGCGGATTTCATGCTCTGGATGCACGCGGAGCAGGTGGAGGAGTTGCAGGCCGCGTATCAGGAGTTCCGGCGGACTACGGTACTCGGCCGCGCGAGTGCACCGGTGTGGAGCGCGGTCGCCCTGCACCGGCCGGCCGAGTTCAACAAGAGCCACATCCCTGCGTTCCTCGCCGGCGAGGATCCGGGCGCTTACATTTGCGTCTACCCGTTCGTGCGGTCGTACGAGTGGTACTTGCTGCCCGACGATGAACGGCGGAAGATGCTGGCGGATCACGGCAAGGCGGCGCGCGGCTACCCGGACGTGCGCGCGAATACCGTTAGCTCGTTCGCGCTCGGTGACTACGAGTGGATCCTGGCCTTCGAAGCTCCCGAACTGCACCGCATCGTCGACCTGATGCGTGATCTCCGCGCAACAGAGGCCCGGTTGCACGTGCGCGAGGAGATACCGTTCTTCACGGGCCCGCGTGTCGATGCGGCGCAATTGATCGCGGCACTGCCCTGAGGGTCAGTCCTTCAGTCCGAGAGTCCGCCGCATGATGGTGTAGCCATACTCCGGTGCACGACGGGCCGGTGCGGCGGGCGCAACCGCGGTAGCGCCGTCCGCGAGCGCTTTGATGAACGCGTTCACTGCGTCGCCTTGCTGACGCGAGAGCTGCCACGCTTCACGCGGAGGAGTCCAAAGGTAATCGTCATGAGGTGGCGGGAGCTTCGCAACCGACAGTAACTGCGCGAGTGGTATACCGAGTAGCCGGGAGAATGCGCACAGTGTGCGATGCGTCGGCTTGCCGTGCTGGGCCCGCAGATACATGGAAATGGTGGCGATCGACAGCGGCAGTCCATGTGCTTCTGCCATCTGCGAGAGTTTCCTCACCCCCCATCCAGGCGGGATATGGTCCTTCAAGTACCTAGAAAGCTCGCTCATATGCCGGGTTGTCCCAATTCTTCGCGATCAATCGATGCAAACGCCATCGTCGTTCGACGGCAGCTTCGGCATCGACCGACAGTCTCGCGGCACCACGATGATAACGGCTGCCAGGGGAGAGGGGAACGCCGTTAACGCACGCTAGGGCGTTAAGCGCGGGCTTCAGGGACTAAACGTAAGCAAATGGAGTTGATGCAGTAGCGCTGGTCCGTGGGCGTGGGATAACCCTCGCCTTCAAAGACATGGCCGAGGTGGCTGTGGCAGGCAGCGCACAGCACCTCGACGCGTCTCATACCGAGGGACGTGTCTTCACGCAGGACGACAGCTGACGACGAAGCAGGGTCGAAAAACGATGGCCATCCGCAGTGCGACTCGAACTTCTCGGTGCTGCGAAACAGTTCCGCACCGCAGGCCCGGCACTCGTAGATTCCAGCCTGCTTTGTATCGGTGTACTCACCTGTGAAAGGCCGCTCAGTGCCCGCCTGGCGCAGTACAACGTACTCCGCACCCGTGAGGCGCTCGCGCCACTCTGCGTCGGACAGCTGGACTTTGGGGGCCGGCAACTCCTCGGTACTCATGCTTCAACGCTAATAGGTGCATCTCATCGTCGCCACGATTGCTGACGGTCAGACGCGAGTGCTCGCTCCGGCGGGCACGCCACTGGGTGATTCGCGATGCGCTGTGGACGCGCTCGGGCCGGGCTGCTCCGCGTGGAGAGGGACCGGGTGGTCGACGTCGTTACGAAGGTAAGGCGCGTTTATCCCAGAGATCCCCGAGAAACTCGTGTCGAGCGTTCCGGCCCTGCGCGCGTCGAGGTAACGGTTGACCAAAACTGTGCAAATCACTATGAGCAGCAGCGACCAACCGAACGTCGTGCGTAAGAACTGGAAGGCCTCGCCGGTCTGCCGCCAGGGCACCGAATACCACATGTCGAAGGTGAGGAAGCCGTACGCTGCAAGCCACGCAGGCCAGTTCCTGACGACAGAGTGCCGCATCACCACTGTCATCAGCAGTGGGAAAAGCAGCATCGAGTAGTACATCTGACCAAGTGAGCCCAACAGGAACTGCGCGGTGAGAATTACTCCGGACGCGGTGCTGATGAAGAAGAGTTCATCGTTGCGGTAATACCGGTATAGCAGCCACAACGAGACGAGTGTGATTACCGCGAATAGACCGCGCAGCCCGAGTACAAGCCAGTCAGGTAAGCCGTAGTAGACGGCGTTACCCGAAATCGCGCTATTGAAGTAGTCGCGTGACTCAGCCAGGTACGGCACGGTCTCCCGGACGAACCGTCCGGGATCCTTGGACAACGGCCATGCGATCGCCGTGAGGATCACAGGTATCGCGATTGAGGCGACAAACGGCTGCCACTGTTTCTTGATGAACGGGAAAATGAGTAACGGTGCAAGAATCGGCTTAATTGCGATAGTGAGACCCATTGGCACACCCGCCCACCAGAGTCTGCGCTCGAGCAGAAACTTCATGAACAGCACTTGAGCCAGGAAGATGAGCCCGTTGATGTTGGTATAGATGAGCGTATTCGACACTGTCTCGGTCGAGAACATCGCGAAGATCGTGATTGGCATCGCCACTGATCTGATGCCGAATCCGAACATCTTCAGCAGGTAATACGCCGCGATGAGCACGCCGATCGCATTGATGACGATATACAGCCGGCGCGCGAGATCGTAATCAAGGTAGCCCAGCGGCGCGATCATGAGGGTGCCGCTAGGCGGATACAGATAGTGGGGGTGCGTCCAGTTGAAGTTGTCGAGGTATACGTCGGTGTAATTGATGAAGTTCACCGCTGCCGTATAGATCGGCAGGAAGTCGTTCGTCACAGCGCCGTTGAACGCCAGAATGACCGTGCGGTGAATGATCGTCATCACTGCGAGCGGCCACATCACCATCTTGATGATGTCGCCCGTTTGCAAAGGCGTCCTTGACTTCAACTGTGAGGGAAACACGCAGGTAAACTACCCCAAGTCGGGCGGACTTGCGGCGTGCCTCGCCGCAGGTCACATTATGCGGGGCAGGTGTTGTCTGCAGGCAGGGCGCCGGTTGTGATCATCGCGGCAGCGATGTTCGCGCCGCATTCTGAATGCAGCACGACGCCGTGGCCGGTACCTTGCCAGCGCAGCAGGTAAGTCGGCGCGCCGCCAGCTTGCAAGGGTCCGCGCAGGTCAGCGGCAGTACCGTCGCCCACCCACGCGTCATTGGCACCCTCCGCGAGCAGGACAGGCGCACTGATCTCGCTGGGGAGTTCGATCGGATCAAGTGCGGGCCACGCGACACACAACAGCTGTCTCAGCGCGAGTGTTTCGCCGACGTGGGGATAGTCACTATTCCACTGTTCGAGAACCTCGCGGACGTTCTCGGGGACAGCGCGGGTTGTGATGTCGCTGCACCGGCCCACGAATTGGCCATCGTCGCCAGTAAACGCCTGCACTGCGAACGAAAGTTCGACGAGTTCGGCCGGGGATCCGTTTCGCGCCGCCTCGAGCGCGCCGATCAGCCGGTCCATCCGCTCCGTAGCTGTTCCCGCGTTGTCGCCGAGCACTCCCGTGATCGTCGAGACGAGGGCTCCGGGGGTGAGAGGCCACACCTGTCCCTCAGCCGCGCGGGATAGCAGCGCACGAAGCTCAGAAAGCAAGTCTGGCCCCAGCGCGCAATCGATAGCCAGACAGTGCGACGCCAGTACCGTAAGCGCCGCTTCGGCGCCCTGTGCCTGTTGTTCAGCAGTCGTCATCGCTTCTGAGCCAGGAAGGGTAGGTGTTCCGCCGGGCATAGCGGGAACGGAATCAAGGATGAGCCGGGACAGATGCCCAGGGAACATCGAGGCGTAGGCGAGGGCGACGGTCGCACCGTCGCCGATCCCGGCGAGTGCGAGCCGGTCGACGCCCCAGTGCGTACGCAGTGCTTCGAGGTCGGCGGCGGCGTTCGCTGCGCTGAATAGCGTCTCCATGGGATCGATGTGGTCCGTGCAACCGAGTGTCGAGTCGCGGCCCACGGTGGTTGCGGCGTCCACGGGATCGCGCCCCGGTCCAGCCCCCAGATCGAGCTGTTGTTCTTCGATCGCACGCGTGAAGCAACTGACCCGATCTGAAAGACCGGTACCGCGGCGGTCGATCGCGACAATAGGGCGTTCTTCGAGAATCGGCCCCGCAGACGCAGCCATTGCCGCGAGCGCTCGCGAAGAGGGCTGGCTCGTGCCGGTAGTGAGGACCAGCGGTGCCGCACCAGTCGATGTGCCTTCCATTCGCGCCCGCGTGAGCCCGATGTTGAGCCATTCAGCAACCTGGCCACTGGGGTCCGCTGGAACGGTGAAGGACGCACACTCGAGTGTGAGTCCCGGCGTTTCTTCTTGCAGCTCGTAATGGCCGAGCACCGTCGTGGTGCAGTCCTGCCAACCCATTTCGACCTGCGGCACGTCGAGTTCCGGGAGGGCCCCTGCCTCGGTGTCGGGCCCCGGGCCAGCGGGCGGCGGCCCGTAATCGATGGCAACTTCCGGACGGTTCGATGGCGCGGCACCGCACGCTGTTCCCAGTAGGCAGGCTGTCAGCAGAAGAATGAGGACAGCTGCGGCGCGGTTTCGCACCTGCGCGCACTCCTTTCCAGGGTGACTGAGCGGGCTGAACGGGTTCTACCTAGGGGCCGTTGCTTTTGCCCATGTCAGCCTACTGCTGGGTCGCGGACCCACCGTGTGAAGACCGTTCCGTCATCTCCTGACAGGGTATGCGCGAGCCGCATTTTGCGCTGCTGTGCGGCGTTCGCGGAACCAGCTGCGTCACTGACTGCGATACGGCCGGCGGTGCCGGCAGTAAGTACCGGCGCGATACTCAGGCAAAGATCGTCGACGAGGTTGGCGGCGAGCAGGTGGCCGAAGAGGCGCGGTCCCCCTTCACACAGAATCCGCCGCAGCCCACGGCGCTGAAGCGCCGCCATCAGACTGTCGCCGTCAACACCATCCGAACTTCCGGGCTCAGCCTCGATGACGTCGCCCCCGGCGGCGCGCAGAGTCGCCTTCGCGGCGGTGGGGGCGTTCGCAGTTGTCACGATCAGCGGCGCGGCCGTTGTTTCGGCGAACAGGCGCGAATCAGGATCGAGATCGGCGCGTGCGGTGACGACCGCGATCGGCGGATGGGAAGACTGGCCAGCAGCCGCCCGGCGCCTCTGCGCCTCACGTGTGATCACGGCGCCGCCGTAGTTCTCGGTCCGGATTGTGCCTGCACCAACGACGATTACGTCAGCGAGTTCACGGAGAAGGCCGAACAGGTGTTTGTCCGTTTCGCTCGATAATGCCCCGGACGCGCCGCCTGAGGTGACGGCGCCGTCGATGCTGGCGACGAAGTTCATTCGCAGCCAAGGGGACTCAGGGTAGGAATACAGTTCGCGAAGATCAGCATCACTGCAGGTCACTGTGAAATCTGTCGCACATTTGAAATACCGCACGGTGTCTATCTGATCACGCCGATACGATGCACCAATGACTGCGCGCCTGACTGAGCGGAATCCGGTGATCCCAGCCGATCAGTTGGTGGCCCAAATGGTACCGCCACCAATGTTCAACGACGTGAGCTTCGATTCGTACATACCGGATCCGAAAGAACCGTCGCAATCGGCCGCAGTGAACACCGCCCGGGAATTCGCAAACGCAGTTGTCACGCGTAAATCTGGCAAACGCGGGTTATTCAGCCGGAAGCCGAAAAACACGACGGGGCAGGGCCTGTACCTCGACGGGGGTTTCGGGGTGGGTAAAACTCACCTGCTCGCATCGATCTACCACGCGGTTCCCGAGCCGAAGGCATTCGGCACATTCGTCGAACTCACCCACGTTGTGGGGGCCTTGGGTTTTATGAAAGCTGTGGAGGAACTGTCGAGCCACTCGGTGCTGTGCATCGACGAATTCGAACTCGACGATCCCGGTGACACAATGCTCGTTTCCCGCCTGCTAACAGAATTGGCCGCGAGCGGTGTGTCGGTCGTCGCGACATCCAACACTCTGCCTGGGCAGTTGGGGGAGGGACGCTTCGCTGCGCAGGACTTCTTGCGGGAAATCCGGAAACTCGCGTCAGTCTTCCAGACGGTACGGGTGGACGGACCTGACTACCGGCACCGAGATCTTCCGCCCGCCCCAGCGCCCGCAGAGCGTTCAGAGCTTCGCGAGCGCGCGGAGATCACCCCTGATGCGACACTCGACAACTTTGACGAGCTTTGCGCACATCTCGGAAAACTTCACCCATCCCGGTACGGCAAACTTGTCGATGGCGTATCCGCTGTCTTCCTCGAGGACGTGCGCCCCGCCGATGATCAAGCGGTTGCGCTGCGACTGGTGGTCTTGGCGGACCGACTGTACGACGCGAGTATCCCGGTAATCGTCTCCGGCGCGAAGCTCGACGAGATCTTCACCGAGGAAATGCTTGCTGGTGGCTACCGGAAGAAGTACTTGCGGGCCACCTCGCGTTTGCTGGCGCTGTCGCGCTTCGGCGCGGCTACGCGCGCGGGCGCCTAGACGTCCGGTGCGGCGCTGCTGAGGTTCAGCGCGAAAATGAAATCGTGCTCCGTCTGACTGCCGACGGTGAACGTTCGAGTACCCGCGTAAGTGAAACCGCACTTTCGGTAGAAGCGCTGCGCCCGCTCGTTGAGCGAGTTCACCCCGAGCCACAGTGTGCTCGCGCGAGCGTTGCGCGCATGCTGCACTGCCGCACCCATCAACTGAGCCGAGGTTCCTGTCCCGTGGTGGCCGGGCAACACGTAAATCTTGCTCAATTCGAGTGCGAGACCAGGAGGCAGCTCACATTCCGCGTCCGCGGCGGGCGGGCCCGTTTTGATAAGTGTGTAGCCGGTTATCTCCGACTCGGTGCGGGCAACGAACACCGCGCACGCCGGGTCGCTGAGGTATGCGCCGAAATGGGCGGGGGATAGGTTGGATGTTATAAACGCCGCCATGTCTTCGCGGTGACTATGCGGCGGACACGCCAACGGAAACGTGATGGCCGCGACGTAAGCAATTTCAGCGGCATCCAGGGCGGTCGCGCGTTGGATAACAGTTGGTCCGGACGGCGCGGAGACGCTCAGACGGGGGGCTGACGTGCGGGTGTCGGCGGTCTCGGTCACGCCCGCAAATTTACCGGCTTGGCGCGCGGTCTGCTCAAGCCCCGTTCACACGCATATAGATTTCGGTCAGTAGGTCTTCCTCGGAGGTCTGGTCCGGATCACTGACATAGACCTCCCATGCGATCTCACCGGCGGTCAGTCCTTCCTGTGCGATATGGACTTCCATGGCTTCATACGTCTCGCGCAACCGCATGTAGGAGCCGCGGTGCACCGCCTTGAGAGCCTTGCCCGCTGGTGTTTGGCCCGAGCGAACCTCCGGTTCGGAGGACACCGCGCTGTCTGGGGCGACCGGGAACCCGACGTCGACCTTCATCGTCGACCCATCCCAATCTCGGTAGACCGCCAGCGGCGGACCGGCGGGTGCAACTCCGCTGCGATTGATGAATTCACCGATCGCGGCGAAGGCATCACCCATCACGCCGCCGATCTCTTCAGAGTTCATGCTGGAACTGCGGGTGACGTAGAGCATCGGCTGCGCCGTTGTATTCACGATTTCGAACTGCATCGGTATCGTCTCCGGTTCGTGGCGACGTAGCTAGCCGCTGACCTTGTCTTTCATGTGTTCGATAACCAGCGTGTGTTCCCTTTGTGGGCTGAACATGATGATCTCAGCGTCAGAGTCCACTCTCACGTTGTGCCCCGGGGGCCAGTAGAACAGGTCGTCTTTAACGACGGTTTCCTGCTTGCCGCCGATGTCGATGGTGGTGATCTTCCCGGATAACACGAAGCCCCAGTGCGGGCATTGGCAGGCGTTTCCCTCCAAACCCTCAAACAGCGGCGTGGTGTCAACGCCGGCCGAGAGGCTGAAGTACTCGCCGCTGATCATCCCGAGGCCCGACGCGTCACCGAAGTCGGTGTGCTGGCGGGCGACGGCTCCAGGAATTTCCAGCTTGACATCCACGTCTGATTTCGCGATGCGCATGGTGCGTCCTTCGAGGGGTGGGGGCGCGGTTTGCGGGGGTCGAAACCGGTGCCCGCTCTTACCCTACTGCGGTTATCTGTACCCACACAGGCGTTGTCCGACTCTCGGGTTGAGCTGCGTGGTTGTGGGTACTGCAACGGGTATGTCTGGCTGACAGCCAGAGGAAGGAGAGCGCGCGATGACTGACAACGGCGGCGAACGGCTTGATGAAGAACCACAGGAGGAGCGTGGGGAACCAGGTTCGCGAGACAAGGGGACCACCGGGCCCGGCGGCGGGCCGGTAGACCGTCCTGCGGGATCGTTTGACGACAAGGAAATGCAGTCGGCGACCGACGACGAACCGACACAGTGAGGACCCGGACAGGAGTGCAGTCCCGGACGCATTGGGGGCTGCACTCCTGTCCGGGTCCTAGCCCGTTGCGGGCCCCCATCGGGTAACTGGTAAAAGTCATTAAGAGGGTTACACTGAAAGAAGTTGTCCGGAGCGAGCAAGGAGGGTTCGCCGTGAAGCGCACAGCGAAGACCAGGCACCGGGACCACCATGTCGAGGGTCTGCGGGTGCACTATCGCGAAGCGGGGAGGCCGTCATCGACCGCGGTCGTGCTGCTGCACGGCGCGCCCAGCTCGTCGTACTCCTTCCGCGAGGTACTCCCGGCGCTGGGTGAGCATGTTTACGCAGTCGCGCCGGACATCCCTGGCTTCGGGTTCTCCGACGTCCCACCGCTGGGGGAGTATCAGTACACCTACGACGGTCTTTCCCGTGTGATCGAGGCTTGGCTCGACGACCTCGGTGTCACCAGATACGTGTTGTTCGTGACGGACTACAGCACGCCGGTGGGCTACTACATGGCCACACGACACCCAGAACGCGTGCTGGGGCTGGTAGTGCAGAACGGCAATGCGCACGAAGCTGGCTTGGGTGCGGCGTGGGACTCCGCTCGCCGGTTCTGGGCAGACCCGACAGCGGAGAACAAGGCAGCGTTGCCTGAGTGGCTCACTTTCGAGGGCACGCGAGATACCTACCTCGCGGGGTTGCCAGCGGAGGTGGCGGAACTGCATCCAGCGGAGTCGTGGCATCTGGACTGGGAGCATTTGTCACGGCCAGGGAGCATCGACGTGTACTTTCAGTTCTTCGTCAACTACCGCGACCACGTCGCCCGCTTCGGGGAGATTGCCGACTACCACGCCAAACACCAGCCGCCATGCATGGTGCTGTGGGGCCGCCACGATCCAGCCTTCGACATTGCCGAAGTCCTTGCTTACCACGACGTGCTCACGACCTTTGAGGCGCACATCTTCGACGCCGGGCACTTCTTGATGGAGACCCACGCAGCGGAGGTCTCCGCCCTGCTAGTCGCCTTTAGTCTCGACGCCCTCGACCGCGCGAGGGCTGCCGCGTGACCGCACTCGCGTTACTGGCCGCACCTCCGAGGCCGACTGCGTGGAGCGGTTTCGAGGCAGACCTGGGCGGGCGAGGCGCCGGACGCTGCCCGCTGTCATGACAAACTCCACCGAGTGGCTCGAGGACCACTTCATCGCCGGGAACCTCGCACTGGATTTCGCGAACACCGTTTATCGCCGATGGCCAGAAATTGGCACCGACCTGTTCACCGACACCGACGCGCTCGCCGCCTGGCTGACCCGAACGCGACTGCTCCAGGACGCCCCCCGCGTTAGTGTGACCGAGGGTAACCTCGAAGAGGCTCGCACGCTGCGCACGCTGCTGTGGACCGTCTTTGATGCACACAGGGACAGGCGCACAATCCCAGCCGATGCCTTCGCAGGCTTGCTGGATATCGCCCGGCGCTCCATTGCTGACGTGGCCATTCATGCTGACGGCTGCATCAGCTCGCACGACCCGCGCGGGGCCCTCACAGTCGTGGCGCTGAGCGGGCTCACGCTTGTGCTCGACCCGCCGCCGCAGGGCGTGCGCGCCTGCGACCGTTGCGGCTGGTTCTTCATCGACTCCTCCCGTGGTCGCCGGCGGCGCTGGTGCAGCATGAAGACTTGCGGTAACCAGGCCAAAGCCGCTCGTTACCGCTCCTCCCACCTGTGACGAGCGCGCCAGGTTCGGCGTGTGCTGCGGCAGCTGTCAGCGATTCCCATCCTGTCCGCCCGGAACAAGCTGCTCGATGATGTGGACTGCGAATGCCTGCGCCGCCGGTCCTTCTGTTGCAACCTCAGGCACTTCATCGGCGGCGATGCGCTGCAGCTGGAGCCAGCCCAGGTAGGTGGCGTACGCCAGAACCGCCTGGAGCCTGGCGGTTTCAGGCGGGAGGCCGAGGTCGGTGTATCCGCGAGTCAGGATGTCTATCCGCCGCGCGTTCACCCGCTGGATAACTGCTGCGACTGCGGGATCCTCCGGCTGCGCATAAATCGCCGGTTCGAGGTTCGGGATGCTCGTGTCATTGACGTCGGCCAGTGCAATGAGGAAGCCGGTGCGCATCCTTTCCACGGGGTCTGCGATCTCGGCCATTGACCGTTCGACGCGTCCGGTCTCCATTTCCTCCCATGCGACCATCGATTTCTCGATGAGGTCGCAGCGGTCCTTGAAGTGCCAGTAGAAGGAGCCTCGGGTCGCGCCGAGCTCGGTCGCAAGGTTGTCTACCGCGACTGAGGACACCCCGCCTCGCGCGATTGCGCGCAGCGCCGCATCGATCCACATCTGCTTGGTCCACTTGCCCTTCGCCACATCCATACACTACTGTATTGAATATCCATACAGTAGTGTATGGATGCCAGTTATTGCCGATGCGCAATGGGGGCGATCGCATGATCAGAATCGCGTCGTGGCTCATGGTGGTGTATGCATCCGCGCACACCGTCGGCGCGTTCGTCGTCGAGGACGCTGCTCGTCACGTTCCTGCGTGGTTTAGCGGGCAGTTGTGGGGTGAAGATTTCTCCAACATGAGCCCAGCGGGGAGTGCCCTGTGGCTGACTCTGGCCAGCTTCGCTCCACCGCTATTCATCCTCGGACTGCTCCTGCTGTGGCTTCATCGGCGGCGTATCACCCCGCCTGCCTTCGTCGCCTGGATGCTGGGGGGCCTGACGATGATGGATGGAATCATTAATCCCTACACTCCGTGGCCGATTCTCCTGCTCGCCAGCGTTCTGTTGCTGATAGGGATCCGGCGGGAGAAACGCGAGAACAACAGCGTGACTGACGCTTCGCGTCTAGGTAACTACCCTGCCGCGTGACGCCTGCGGGTCTGAGGTCAACTGGCGTGCAACCTAAGCCCGGCCTAGTTGCGCGCCTGTTGCACAAATGAGGAAACCCCAGGTAAGAAATATGCTCTTACCTGGGGTTACTATGGTGCGCGATACTGGGATTGAACCAGTGACCTCTTCCGTGTCAGGGAAGCGCTCTCCCACTGAGCTAATCGCGCGTGAACCTCGTAAAGAGGTGGAGACGGGAATCGAACCCGTGTACACGGCTTTGCAGGCCGTTGCCTCGCCACTCGGCCACTCCACCGTAGGGGGTCAAGCCCAACCTCTTGAGCGGATGACGGGATTCGAACCCGCGACCCTCACCTTGGCAAGGTGATGCGCTACCAGCTGCGCTACATCCGCACGCTCCGTGCCTCCCGGTGTTCCGTTCGGCGGTGCGGTTGAGAACATTAGCTCACGAGCGCCGTCAAAGACAAATCCCCATGGTGGCGGCGGCGTGTTAGGCGGTCTGGGGAGCTGCCCGCGATGATGTTGGAGACCCGGTGGCCGACGTGCTATCGTTTCGACCGCATCGGCGCTGCATTGCCGTGCGGCTGGTCCCGTAGCTCAGTGGGAGAGCGTTCCGTTCACACCGGAAAGGTCGCTGGTTCAATCCCAGTCGGGACCACACAGCTAGTTCTGGCATGTCTGATGCTCCCAAGCATTTTCACCGCGTCGTGATCGTGCGGTTGTACTCCAGCGCGATATCGATCCAGAAGGACAACTGGTCGCTTGTAGCGAGGGAACTGGCGTCGATCGCAATCCAGCCGGCGCCCATGTCACGTTCCGCGCCCATCTGCGCCTGGCTCGCCCCAGGGAGCGTGACGAGTTCATCGTGACGCGCAGCGTCGACGCGGACCAGCAGGTCGCCGTCCCGCAAAGCGCTGGCGACAATCTTGCCGTTAACCATGAATGAGCGGCCTCCGAACATCGCCACCTCGCGAGCACCGGATAGCCGCGCACGCAGGCGCTCGGTCAGCTCGGCTTGCCGCGACATCTCGACCTCCCCTCACTTTCGCTAGTAAGGAGTCGTCCTTATGACTCTCTTCCTTCCCAGCGTAGGGTGCTGGACACTAGCCGATGGTGCACCGCGGCGGCAGAATGGTTGCCATGATCCCCGTGTCACCGTTCGGTGAGTGGTGTTCCGCTGACTCTGAGCCCGCACGAAAGCCGGAGCATGTGGCGAATGTCTAACGGTCCTGATCGGGAACTCGCGGTCGAACCTGCCGCATCTGCGGGGCCCTCCCGGCGATCAGGGGAGGCCCGTGGCACCCCGAAGTTCTTCGATCACGCGGTGTTCCACCAGTTGCGGTGGATGCGGAGTTTCGTGAAACGGCATCCGCTGTCGGCGCGGGCGTACCGAATCACTATTGGTCTTGTGGGCACGGCAGTCGTGATCATCGGAGTGATCCTTATTCCTTACCCCGGCCCAGGCTGGCTCGTCGTGTTTACGGGATTGGGTATCCTTTCCACGGAGTTCGCCTGGGCTCGGCGGGTCCTCAAGTACGGGTTGTCTCGCTACCACGCGGTGCGCGGATGGTATTCGCGTCAGCACGTCATGGTCCGTCTCCTGGGTGTACTTGGCACGGTCATAATTACTGCGGCAACTCTGTGGTTCTTCGGAGTCCTGGGGTTCGTCGCAGGGTGGTTCGGAATTGACTGGCCGTGGCTAGAGGGTGTTTTGATGTAACCCCTGGGAAGACAGCCCAGTGACGCCCGCAAGAGAGATGTCAATCGAGATACTCACAGGTAACTCGTGTCCGCGCAGATGAGGAGATTCGCACCGTGACCACGTCCGTAACTCGTTCCCAGGCCCAGCGCGTGATCGTGCCGGCCGGGACGACGGCCGGGCGGGCCGTGTTTGACGCCGGTCTGCCAACGAAAGGTGCGGACGGAATCGTCGTCGTGCGCGACGCAGCCGGTAATTTGCGTGACCTGTCGTGGACTCCTGACGAGACCGCCGGTGTCGAAGCCGTCGCCGCGAACACCGAGGACGGGCGCAGCGTGATCCGTCATTCCTGCGCTCATGTTCTCGCGCAGGCAGTCCAGCAGGAGTTTCCGGAGGCGAAGCTGGGGATCGGGCCACCGATCAAGGACGGCTTCTACTACGACTTCCGTGTCGGTCGTCCCTTCACTCCAGAGGATCTGAGCCGCCTCGAATCGCGGATGAAGAAAATCATCAAACAGTCACAGCGATTCTCTCGGCGCATTGTGGAGTCCGTTGAGGCGGCCCGCGAGGAACTAGCGAATGAGCCCTTCAAGCTGGAATTGATCGACGACAAGTCCGGTGCCGATGATCCTGAAGTCATGGAGGTCGGCGGTTCCGAGCTGACCATCTACGATAACGTCGATGCGCGCAGCGGGGACCGTGTGTGGGGTGATCTCTGCCGCGGGCCGCACATTCCCACAACGAAACACATACCGGCGTTCAAGCTCACTCGCAGTTCAGCTGCATACTGGCGCGGCGACCAGAGTCGTGAAGATCTGCAGCGGATTTACGGCACCGCCTGGGAATCGCAGGAAGCGCTGGACCATCATCTCGAGATGCTCGCAGAGGCAGAGCGGCGCGACCACCGGCGTGTCGGTGCGGAACTCGACTTGTTCAGTTTCCCGCACGAACTCGGTTCCGGGCTGCCCGTTTTCCATCCGAAGGGCGGAATCATCCGCAAGGAGATGGAAGATTACTCCCGACAGCGGCATATCGAAGCCGGCTATGAGTTCGTGTACTCGCCCCACATCACCAAAGGCGACTTGTACGAGACGTCCGGCCACCTGGAGTGGTACAAGGATGGCATGTTCCCGGCGATGCATATCGATGCCGAGTACGACGAGGACGGCACGCTGCGCAAACCGGGACAGGACTACTACCTGAAGCCCATGAACTGCCCGATGCACAATCTGATCTTCGGGTCGCGGGCGCGTTCGTACCGGGAACTCCCGCTACGGATGTTCGAGTTCGGGTCGGTATACCGCTATGAACGTTCCGGCGTCGTCCACGGCCTTACCCGGGTGCGTGGCATGACCCAGGACGACGCGCACATTTACTGCACGAAGGAGCAGATGCGCGATGAGCTCGCAAGCATCCTCCAGTTCGTGCTCGACTTGCTGAAAGACTATGGTCTCGACGACTTCTACCTCGAACTGTCGACTAAGGATGAGGTGAAGTTCGTCGGATCCGAAGAGGTTTGGGACGAAGCCACACGCACGCTCGCTGAAGTGGGCGAGGCTTCGGGTCTCGAACTAGTCCCAGATCCCGGTGGTGCGGCGTTCTATGGGCCCAAGATTTCCGTGCAGGCAAAGGATGCACTTGGCCGAACCTGGCAGATGTCGACCATCCAGCTGGATTTCAACCTCCCAGAACGGTTCAACCTGGAGTACACCGGTCCCGACGGCAGCCGGCAGCGTCCTGTGATGATTCACCGCGCGCTTTTCGGATCGATCGAACGGTTCTTCGGAGTGCTCACTGAGCATTACGCGGGAATGTTCCCTGCGTGGCTCGCGCCGATTCAGGTGATGGCGATTCCGGTTGCAGAGAAGCACGAAGAGCACCTGTTCAGTGTGGTTAGCCAGCTCAAAGCCGCAGGCATTCGCTCCGAAGTGGATGTGAGCGACGAGCGCATGCAGAAGAAGATCCGGAACCATACCACCGGCAAGGTTCCCTTTATGCTGCTGGCCGGCGATCGGGATGTCGAGGCAGGAGCGGTGAGCTTCCGGTTCCACGACGGAACGCAACTCAACGGTGTGCCCGTAGCACAAGCCATCACGACGATCACCGGCTGGGTTCGCGGGCGGATCAATGCTGCGCCGACAGCGGAGACACTTGAGGTGGACGGGGCACACTGACGGTGGACAATGACCGGCTTGTCGACTCCGGCGTCGGCACCCCAGATCGTCTCCAGCGAATTTGGACGCCGCACCGGATGTCGTACATCGCGGACGCCTCAGTGCCAGAAAAAGACGAGGGCTGCCCGCTGTGCCGTATTCCGCAGCTGAGCGACGAGGAAGGCCTCGTAATCGCGCGGGGCCGCACGGTCTACGCGGTGCTGAACCTCTACCCTTACAACCCTGGACATCTGATGATCGTCCCGTATCGGCATGTGGCTGACCTCACTGAGCTGGACGACGGCGAAAGCGCCGAACTCACCGAATTCACGCAGCAAGCGCTTCGGGTGATCCGTGGGGTTTCGCAGCCGCATGGTTTCAACGTCGGTCTCAACCTCGGTGGTGCGGCGGGAGGATCATTGTCCGCGCACCTGCATCAGCATCTGGTGCCGCGGTGGGTCGGCGACGCGAACTTCATCACTGTCACTGGGGAGACGAAAGTGCTGCCGCAGTTGTTGCGTGAGACGCGCACACTGTTATCGCTCGCCTGGGACGCTGCCCCCGCAAAGGGTGACTGACGAGACAAGCACGCCGACCTGCCGCGCTTAGCGGGCACTCCGGCTATAGGCTCTCGGTAACGTTTCTCTACAACACCACGGAAAAGGGCTGTCATGCTGAGCGTTTTCGGGCGACCTTCGGTGTCGAAGGTTACCGCGCCGGTCGGGAAGGCGCTTGTCCGTGCCGGAATTAGCCCTGATGCCGTGACGGTCGCGGGAACGACCGCGACGGTGGCCGCCGCACTCGCGCTGTTCACCACCGACCACCTCTTCTGGGGTGCTGTGGTCATCGCGCTGTTCGTGCTGTTCGATCTCGTTGACGGCGCAATGGCACGGGCCCGCGGCGGCGGCACACAGTTCGGGGCGGTCCTCGACGCGACATGTGACCGAATCGCGGACGGCGCGATCTTCGCCGCGCTCGTCTGGTGGGCGATGTACCACGAAGGGTCGGGCCCGCTCGTCATTGCAACGCTCATCTGTCTCGTCGCGTCGCAGGTGATCTCTTACGCCAAAGCTCGTGCGGAAGCCAGCGGCCTGCGGGCAGACGGAGGTCTGATTGAACGGTCAGACCGTCTCGTAGTGGTGCTACTCGGCGCGGGCTTCACCGGTATCGGTGTGGGGTGGGCAATTCACGTCGCGATGTGGCTGCTCGCGGCCGGGAGTGTCGTCACGGTCGTGCAGCGAGTCGTTGCAGTGCGCCGCTCACCGGGGGCGATGACCATCATCAGAGACGCTGAGCTTGACGCGGACGAGACACCGGAGGGCACATGAAGCAATCGGCATTGCTGGCTGGCAACGCGTCAGACCTCGCGTACGCAGCCGGCTGGCGTGTTGTGCGCGCGCTGCCGGAGCCGGTTGCAGCGGGTGCGTTCAACATGGGCGCGGACTATGCGTCACGTGCGGGCGGCCCGGCACAGCTGCGCCGCAACCTTGCGCGAGTCCTCGGCGTACACCCGATGGCAGTGCCTGACGTGCTGATGCGCGCAGCAGTACGTTCCTATGCGCGTTACTGGCGGGAGGCGTTCCGCTTGCCCTCAATGGACCTAGGTGCCGTCGCGCATGCGATTGACCACAGTGTGGCAGGCCGTGAGCACTTCGTTGACCCGCACGCGGAGGGCCGCGGAGTGGTGCTTGCCCTCCCGCATAGCGGCAATTGGGACCTTGCCGGTGTGTGGCTGGTGCACCAGCTGGGCAAGTTCTCGACTGTCGCAGAGCGGCTCAAGCCTGAGTCGCTATATCAGCGTTTCGTGGCATACCGGGAATCGCTGGGCTTCGAGATCTTCCCGGCAAGCGGGGGAGAGCAGCCGCCGTTCAGTGTGCTCAAGCAGCGTCTCGAGGCCGGAAAAGTCGTGTGCCTGCTTGCTGACCGCGATCTCACGGCTGCAGGAGTGCCGGTCGATTTCTTCGGTGAGCGCACCAGCTTTCCTGCGGGCCCGGCAAAACTGGCGGCGGAGACGGGTGCGGCCCTGGTTCCGGTGCACTGCTGGTTCACCGCTCGTGCGTGGGGCTTCAAAGCGGAGCCGGAAATTAGCCTTCAACAGGGAATTGAAGCCGCCACGCAGGAACTTGCGGATGTCTTCTCGCTGAATATCGTCCGGCACCCAGCCGATTGGCACATGCTGCAGCCGCTGTGGTGGAGTGACCTGTCGCCCGAGCGGCTCGCACGGATGGGAGTGCCAAGCCGGGCCATGGGCTGACCCGCACGTACAGGCCGGGCGCGGTGTGGCCCCGGCAGTCCCTGCAGGACTGGCCACGATGGGGTGGCCGTGGTGGGCTCGATGCACCAGAGTGGAATGAGGAGGACGGGGAGCATGCTGGTGAAAGAGCGCGCATCGTGAAAATCGGAATGGTCTGTCCGTACTCGTTTGATGTCCACGGGGGCGTGCAGGCGCATGTCGCTGAGCTCGCAGCTGTCCTCATCGAGATGGGACACACCGTCAGCGTGCTGGCGCCAGCCTCGGATGACGTGGAGTTGCCTGACTACGTCGTGTCAGCTGGACGCGCGGTGCCGATTCCGTACAACGGCTCGGTGGCTCGGCTTCGGTTCGGGCCTGGCGCGTACTCACGGGTGCGTCGATGGCTGTCGGAGAATTCGTTCGACGTGGTGCATCTCCACGAACCGAACGCGCCGAGCTTGTCGATGCTCGCGCTCACCCTCGCCGACGTCCCGATTGTCGCGACGTTTCATACGTCGACCACAAAATCGCTCGCCCTCAGCACCTTCCAGCCGGTCTTGCAGCCGCTGCTAGAGAAGATTAACGGCAAAATCGCGGTGTCCGAATTGGCCCGCCGCTGGCAGATCGAGTCGCTGGGCTCTGACGCGGTCGAAATCCCCAACGGAGTGCGCGTGGGTTTCTTCGCGACTGCCCGGCCGCTGCCAGGCTATCCGCGCCCGGGTAAGACAATTCTCTTTCTCGGGCGCTATGACGAGCCGCGCAAAGGCATGTCAGTGCTAGTCGACGCGCTGCCAGAACTCGTGCGAAAACACCACGATCTTGAGGTGCTCGTCGTCGGTCGTGGTGACGAGGCCGCGTTGCGTACACAGCTGGGTGATCTTGCACGGCACTTCCGCTTCCTTGGGCAAGTGTCGGATGCAGAGAAGGCGTCCGCGCTGCGCAGCGCGGACGTGTACTGCGCACCGAACACTGGGGGCGAGAGCTTCGGAATTGTTCTTGTCGAGGCCATGGCGGCTGGCACACCGGTCGTCGCAAGCGAACTCGATGCGTTCCGGCGCGTACTTCGCGATGGCCGGGCGGGATGTCTGACGCGGACGGGAAGTGGGCCGGAGCTCGCGGCTGGGATCGACCGGATGCTCAATGACGACGCTTACCGCGCGGAAATTATCTCGGCGGCCAGCGTCGCCGTGCTGCACTATGACTGGAGTGTTGTCTCGCGGCAGGTCTTGCGGGTTTACGAGACAGTGGTAACAACATCACCTGCGCTGCCGAAGCCGCTGCGGCGTGCCTGAGATGATTACGAGCCGGTGCATGACGGGAGCTAAGCAGTGACGTCCTGGTGGTTTTTGCTCCTCACAGCTGTGGTGGTGGCAATCGTCGTCGTTGCGATCGCCTGGATCATGACCACGGCAACGCGGTTAGACCGGCTGCATATCCGCTATGAGAAGGCGTGGCAGGCTCTTGATGCCGCGCTCGCCCGCCGCGCGGTTGTGGCCCGATCGATAGCCGCCGTGTTCGTTCAGGCGGACGAGCGCACCGAGAGCGCGCCGGCCACCGCGTCGCCGTACGGCAAGGCGAACCAGCTCGCAATTCTGTCCGCGCGCGCCGAACGCGCGGACCGGGACCAGCGTGAGGATGCCGAGAACGCGCTTTCTGCGGCGCTGTCGCAGGTTCGGCCAGAGTGGCTCACGCCGCAACTCGCTGCCGAACTTGCAGATGCGGAAGCGCGCGTGCTCATCGCTCGTCGTTTCCACAACGATGCGGTGGGCGACATCGTCACGCTGCGCAGCAGACGGCCGGTGCGCTGGTTGCGGTTAGCCGGTACGGCGCCGAATCCCCGGCACTTCGAGATCGCGGAGCGCGAGCTGTCGCCCCAGTTCGACAGTGCTGCGCCACGGGCGTCCGCGCGCGTTGTGCTCCTCGATGACAGTAATCGCGTGCTTTTGATGCGCGGCACGGATCCGCAGGGTTCTGGTGAGTTCTTCTGGTTCACCGTCGGTGGCGGGGTGGAACCGGGTGAGACGCTGCGCGACGCGGCTCTGCGGGAGGTGCGGGAAGAAACCGGTCATCAGCTCGCTCCCGACGATCTGCTCGGTCCGCTATGGAAGCGCACAGAGGTTTTCACGTTCAATGGTTCGGTGATGCGGAGCGAAGAGGAGTTCTTCGTCGCCCGTACTCCCGCATTCACACTGTCAGCCGACGGCCTGACCGATCTCGAAAACACCGTGGTGCACGACTATAAATGGTGCACCCCACCGGATATGGAGAGCTTCGTGCGGGCCGGAGAGAAGGTGTACCCGGAAGACCTTCCGCGACTTGTGGACGAGGCTGTTGCCGTCGCGGACGGCGCTGCCGTCACGGCAACACCGCGGCGCATCTTCTAGCTCGCTGTTCAGCGGACAGCGAAATGGTGGGCCGCAGCGCGGATCGCCTTCGCGGTTTGCGCGGCGGACCTCATAGGATGA
Organism: Hoyosella sp. YIM 151337; assembly: GCF_026041215.1. Taxonomy (GTDB): domain Bacteria; phylum Actinomycetota; class Actinomycetes; order Mycobacteriales; family Mycobacteriaceae; genus Hoyosella. The sequence continues at coordinate 418,149 of NZ_JAPEIQ010000013.1, read as the reverse complement.
AACATCGACAACAACCAACTCGTCGCCATTTGCAGGAGAGACTTCCGTGAGCGCAACCCCCACCAATTCATCAGATGCGGCTATGCCCGTCACCGGCACGGGCCGTGTGAAGCGCGGCATGGCTGAAATGCTCAAGGGGGGCGTGATCATGGACGTGGTCACTCCCGAGCAGGCCAAGGTCGCGGAGGATGCGGGCGCCGTGGCCGTCATGGCTCTCGAGCGCGTGCCGGCTGATATTCGTGCCGAGGGTGGTGTTTCGCGGATGAGCGATCCTGACATGATTCAGGGCATCATCGAGGCCGTGTCGATTCCTGTCATGGCGAAGGCGCGTATTGGGCACTTTGTCGAAGCTCAGATTCTCCAGAGCCTCGGGGTGGACTACATCGACGAGTCGGAAGTGCTCACCCCGGCTGACTATGCAAACCACATCGACAAGTGGCAGTTCACGGTGCCGTTTGTGTGCGGTGCTACCAACCTCGGTGAAGCGCTCCGCCGCATCGCTGAGGGCGCTGCGATGATTCGCTCCAAGGGCGAGGCAGGCACCGGTGACGTGTCGAATGCCACTACCCACATGCGGGAGATCGGCGGCGCGCTGCGCCGTCTGGCCGCGCTGAGCAAGGATGAGCTGTTCGTTGCGGCGAAGGAGCTGCAGGCCCCATACGACCTCGTTGCTGAGGTCGCTGCGACGGGCAAGCTGCCCGTGGTGATGTTCACCGCTGGCGGCATCGCGACGCCGGCAGACGCGGCGATGATGATGCAGCTTGGGGCTGAGGGCGTGTTTGTCGGCTCCGGAATCTTCAAGTCAGGTGATCCCGTTAAACGCGCGGCCGCTATTGTCAAAGCGACGACGTACTACGACGACCCCGACACGCTTGCTGAGGTGTCGCGCGGACTGGGCGAGGCGATGGTCGGCATCAACGTCGACGACCTCCCACAGTCGCACCGTTTGGCTGAACGCGGCTGGTGAGCGGGGTCGCCGACATTACTGACGGGAGTTCGCGCATATGGCGAGGATCGAAGAAGTCCTTGAGCTCGAGCAAATCGACCGGGACATATATCGGGGCGCACCGATAGAAACGATCCTCCAGCGCACATTCGGTGGCCAGGTAGCGGGGCAATCTCTCGTCTCCGCCGTGCGCACTGTCGACCCGGAATACCAGGTGCATTCGCTGCATGCCTACTTCCTGCGTCCGGGTAAGCCGAAAGTCCCGACTGTTTACCGGGTGGAGCGGATCCGCGAGGGCCGTTCCTTCCGGACCCGCAGGGTCAACGCCGTGCAGGACGGCGAAATCATCTTTGTGATGTCCGCGTCTTTCCATCGCGGCGATGAGGGCATCGAACACTCGGATCAGATGCCGCCCGTCCCCGCCGCTGACGAATTACCAGATCCCCAGAATCATCCAAAATACCGGGATCGCTGGGAACTCAAAGAATGGTCGAATTGGGACCTTCGCATTGTTCCGAAGGAACAGACCGAGTTGCACCCGCGCCTCGCGTCCCAGCAACGAGTGTGGATGCGCTACCGTGCGCCGCTACCGGATGATCAGACAACGCACGTCTGCACGCTGGCGTACATGAGCGACATGATGCTGCTGGGTTCCGCGCTGGTGCCGCACCCGCGCGCGCAGGTGCAGATGGCGTCGCTGGACCACGCCATGTGGTTCTTCCGGCCGTTCCGTGCGGACGAGTGGCTGCTGTACGACCAGGTATCGCCATTCGCAGGCGGCGGCCGCTCGTTTACGCAGGGCCGCATCTTCGACGTCAACGGGACGCTGGTCGCTGCTGTTGCGCAAGAAGGTCTGACTCGCTGGCTGCGGAATCCCGATGAAGATGGCGCCCATGCGTGAGAACGGCCACCGTCGTCGAGCGACTATTCTGTCTCGGTGATGTCCACACCGGTGATTGGCGTCCTGGCGCTGCAAGGTGATTTTCGTGAGCATATCGCTGCTGTTGAGGCATGTGGCGCGCGCGCAGTCGGGGTGCGCAGGAGAGACGAGATCGAGGCGATCGATGGCCTGATTGTTCCGGGCGGAGAATCCACGACAATGAGTCGGCTCCTCACAGTGTTCGACCTGCTGGAGCCGCTGCGTGCGCGGCTCAAAGACGGCTTGCCCGCGCTTGGGTCCTGCGCCGGAATGATCATGCTGGCCAGTGAGATTCTCGATACGCGCCCCGACGCCCAGCATCTCGACGCACTCGACATCACGGTGCGCCGAAACGCCTTCGGCCGTCAGGTCGACTCTTTCGAAGAGGACATCCACGTCGACGGTATCGACGGTGGCCCCGTCCGCGCGGTCTTCATCCGCGCGCCGTGGGTTGAGCGTGCGGGGCCGAACGTCGAGGTGCTTGCCCGAGTGGAAGCTGGGCCAGCACAGGGCCGCATCGTTGCTGTGCGGGAGGGTGCTGTGCTGGCTACCTCGTTTCACCCCGAAGTGACGGGTGATCGCCGCATCCATGAGTTGTTCGTGAAGATGGTGCGCCGTTCCGTGTCGTCAAGCGGGTAACATCGGCTGACTGAACCACTCCGTTGACTCCCGCTGCCACCCGTAGTCCCGGGGGCACGCACCACTGCTGGAAGGGATGTGCCAAGATGAGCGGCCACTCCAAATGGGCCACCACGAAGCACAAAAAGGCCGCGATCGATGCCAAGCGCGGCAAACTCTTCGCCAAACTGATCAAGAACGTCGAGGTCGCGGCCCGGACGGGCGGCGGTGACCCTGGCGGCAATCCCACTCTTTACGATGCGATTCAGAAGGCGAAGAAGGCGTCGGTCCCGAACGACAACATCGAACGGGCGCGCAAGCGCGGCTCAGGTGAGGAAGCCGGCGGTGCCGACTGGCAAACCATTATGTACGAGGGTTATGGCCCGAATGGCGTCGCTGTGCTGATCGAGTGCCTCACGGATAACCGCAATCGTGCGGCCGGGGAGGTGCGAACCGCGATGACCCGAAACGGCGGCAACATGGCGGATCCGGGATCGGTGGCGTACCTCTTCTCCCGAAAGGGCGTGGTCATGCTCGATAAGGCGGACCGCGGGGAGGACGATGTGCTGATGGCCGTTCTCGACGCCGGTGCCGAAGAGGTCAACGATCTCGGTGAGAGTTTCGAAGTAGTGTCCGAGGCCGGCGACCTTGTGGGCGTGCGCACGGCATTGCAGGAAGCGGGTATCGACTACGATTCGGCGGAACTCAGTTTTCAGCCATCTGTCAGCGTCGCAGTCGACGCCGACGGCGCGCGCAAGGTGATCAAACTGATCGACGCGCTTGAAGACTGCGATGATGTGCAGAACGTCTACTCGAATGTTGATATTTCCGATGACGTTCTCGAGGAACTTGACGCATAACGACCTGGCGTCACCCAGGGCGTTGCTTCCACTGATTGACGGCCACCTCCAGTAGGCTATCGAACGAATGTTCGCAGCTGGTGGAGTGGCTCGAAGGAGGCGGAATGCGCGTCATGGGTGTCGACCCTGGGTTGACCAGGTGCGGGCTCGGGATTGTCGACGCGGGCAGTGGCCGCCAGGTAACACCCGTTGCGGTTGAGGTAGTCCGCACGCCGCCGGACCTCGAATTGTCCGCGCGGCTGCTCCGTATTGCGATTGCCGCGGAGGAGTGGATGGACCGGCACCGGCCAAACGTCGTGGCGGTCGAGCGGGTTTTCTCCCAGCACAATGTCAGTTCGGTGATGGGCACGGCCCAAGCCGGCGGCGTCGTTGCGCTAGCCGCTGCTCGGCGGGGCATTCCTGTCGCGTTTCACACCCCGAGCCAAGTTAAAGCAGCGGTTACCGGCAATGGTTCAGCCGGGAAGGAACAAGTGATCGCGATGGTCACGAGAATTCTGAGTCTGCCGGAGTCACCGCGGCCGGCGGACGCGGCGGACGCCCTTGCACTCGCGATCTGCCACTGCTGGCGTGCCCCCATGCTTGATCGCATGGCTCAGGCGGAAGCTGCCGCGGCGGCAGCGCAGCGCAAGTACAAGGCACGGCTGGCGGCGGAGCGCCGCGCGCGGAAAAACGTCAGTCGGCTGCAGTCAGGTGACGCACACGTCAAGGGGATCACATGATTGCCTCGATCCGGGGTCCTGTTTTGTCGGTCGGACTCGACCATGCAGTTATCGAGGCTGCGGGTGTGGGTTACCGAATCAACGCGACACCTGCCACACTCGCCACGCTATCGCGCGGCGGCGAAGCCAGGCTTATCACCACGATGGTGGTCCGCGAAGATTCGATGACGCTTTTCGGCTTCCCCGATGAAGAGTCGCGCGAACTCTTTGCCTTGCTTCAAACGGTCACCGGTGTTGGTCCCCGACTCGCGATGGCGGTGCTTGCGGTGCTTGAGCCCCAGCTCTTGCGGACGGCACTTGCGGCCGGCGACGTCAAAGCGCTGATGAAGGTGCCCGGTGTTGGAAAACGTGTAGCCGAGCGGCTGGTGGTCGACTTGCGTGACAAGGTCGGCCCGCTCCCGGCAGCGGGCACCCAGGGCTCAGACGCGTCGCTTGCCGGGTCGGCGGGCCTTGGTCCCGTGCACGATCAAGTCGCCGAGGCGTTAGTCGGGCTGGGCTTCAGCGCGGCGCAGGCTGAACAAGCCACGGCCGCTGCGGTGCAGCTGAAGCCGGACGCGTCGACATCTGATCTGCTGCGCAGCGCATTGTCGTCACTAGGGAAGACGAAATGAGTAATTCGCCCGCTCCTGAAGATTCTGGTGCACGGCCGGTTTCGCCTGGGGTTATCGATGGGGACGGAGATGTCGAAGGCAGCCTCCGGCCGCGAAGTCTGCGGGATTTCGTTGGACAGCCGAAGGTCCGTGAGCAACTGGACCTCGTTTTGTCTGGGGCTAAACAGCGAGGCGCTGCGCCCGACCACATCCTGCTGTCGGGCCCACCGGGGCTCGGCAAAACGAGCCTCGCGATGATTATCGCTTCCGAGCTGGGAACATCGCTGCGGCTCACGTCGGGCCCGGCGCTGGAACGCCCGGGTGACCTCGCGGCGATGCTCAGCAATCTCGTCGAGGGCGACGTTCTGTTCATCGACGAGATTCACCGTATCTCGCGGCCAGCGGAGGAAATGCTGTATCTGGCGATGGAAGACTTCCGTGTCGATGTGGTCGTCGGCAAGGGGCCAGGAGCAACGTCGATCCCGCTTGAAATCGCGCCGTTCACACTGGTCGGCGCCACTACACGGTCAGGTGCTCTTACCGGACCGCTGCGGGACCGGTTCGGTTTCACCGCACACATGGACTTCTACGATGCGGGTGAATTACAGCGCATTCTCCTGCGTTCCGCGCAGATACTGGGCGTGCGTTTGAAAGAAGACGCCAGCGCGGAAATAGCACGCCGTTCACGCGGTACACCGCGAATTGCCAACCGGTTGCTGCGGCGAGTGCGCGATTACGCGGATGTCCGCGCAGACGGTGTGGTGACAATTGAGGTCGCACGGGCGGCGCTGTCGGTCTACGACGTGGATGATCTAGGGCTCGATCGACTCGACCGCGCTGTGCTTCTCGCGCTGGTGAAAAGCTTTAACGGCGGACCGGTCGGTGCCGCGACACTCGCCGTCGCCGTGGGTGAAGAGCCAGCCACAGTCGAAGAGGTGTGCGAACCGTACCTCGTGCGGGCGGGTATGCTCGCGCGCACACCCCGCGGCAGAGTCGCGACGGCGGCGGCCTGGGAGCACCTGGGCCTGGTTCCGCCGCCTGACACGACTGTCGCGGGAATAGCCGTGCGGGAGCGAGCAGAACCTGCATCACTGTTCGACGCGGGCGAATTGTGATCGATGATAACTCGGCATCACGCACGGTTGATGGCACACTGGTGTACTGGTCGGGCGACATCCGCCTGAGCCTGCAGATACCTCGACTCAAGGATTGACACACTGATGGAACTGCTCCTGCCGCTACTCGTACTCCTCCTTCTGGTTCCGCTTTTCCTTTCAGTGCGGCGGCAGAAGAAGGAAGTTGATCGTCAGCGGACGCTGCAGGACGCACTCACCATTGGGGACCGGGTGATGACGACGTCAGGTATGTACGGTGAGGTCGTGGCACTGGGGGAGACCACCGTAGATATTCAGATAGCACCTGGCGTGGTAACGACATGGCTGCGCGTTGTGGTGCGCGACATTGTGACTGAAGAGGATGCTGAGAGCGCGGCGGCCGGATCGGCCCAACCCGCTGACACCACTGAGGCTAGCGGATTTGACAGCCCCGAAGGATTCGACCAGCGCGGTCCGGAATCAGGCAGGCAGTAACGCGGCACCGCTCCGGCCTATGACGGGCCGGTCACTAGCCACACTGTCAAGGAGAAGAGTTCGTGGCAACGTCGAATCGACGGAGATTCCCGCTTCGAGTGCTGAGCGCCTTCGGAGTGATTTTCACACTGTGCTATCTGCTTGTGTTCTTCACGGGGGACCGCGGCACGACGCCGCGGCTTGGTGTTGATCTACAGGGTGGTACTCGTGTTGTTTTGACCGCAGTCACACCGGACGGGTCGAGGCCCAGCGAGGACGCGCTGCGTCAAGCACAGCAGATCATCTCGACCCGCATCGATGGGCTCGGTGTCGCAGGTTCGGAGGTTGTCGTTGACGGCGACAACCTGGTGATCACGGTTCCTGGACAAGACGGAGCGCAGGCGCGCACACTCGGCCAAACAGCACGTATGTTCGTGCGGCCCGTCATTACCTCGCAGCCAGCACCAGATGCGCCAGCGCCGGAAGATGCTGACACAGGACTCGCCCCGGACGACGACGATGAGCCGGTCGCTGCGGCTCTCGACCCGGAAGAGCTCGCTGCGCAAGTAAGCGCCGCTCGAGACTTGCGCCAGAGTGAAGACCCCGAGGTCCAGCAACAGGCTCTCGCAGAGCATGAGTGCGCACCTAACGACGTACTCGCGGGAAACGACCTTCCCGACTTGCCGCTTGTGACGTGCAGCAGTGACGGAACGTCGGTGTACCTCCTCGGACCTGTCTTCCTTGAGGGTGAGGACATAGACAGCGGCAGTGTCACCGACGGCTACAACCAGCAGCAAGCGCGGTGGGAGGTGTCATTCCGCTTCCAGGGCGAGGCGGGACGTTCCTGGGCGACGTTCACCCGAGAAAACGTGGGGCAGCAGGCAGCCTTCGTGCTCGACACCGCGATCGTCAGTGCACCGGTGATCCGCGAACCCACGCCCGCGGGCAGTGCGACCTCGATCTCCGGAAACTTCACACAACAGGAAGTCCGCGACCTCGCTAACCAGCTGCGATACGGCGCGCTGCCCTTGTCATTCGAGTCCTCTCAAGCGCAGACTGTCTCCGCAACCCTGGGGCTCGCCTCGCTTGAAGCCGGGTTGATCGCGGGCGCGATCGGCATGATCGCGGTGCTGATTTATTCGCTGGCCTACTACCGCCTGCTCGGGATCGTTGCCGCACTCTCGCTGGGTCTGGCAGGGCTTCTGGTGTACGGCATTCTGGTGCTGCTCGGCCGATACATGAACTTCACGCTGGATCTCGCCGCTATCGCCGGTTTCATCATTGGTATCGGCATGACCGCCGACTCCTTCATCGTCTTCTTCGAGCGCATCAAGGACGAGATGCGGGAAGGACGAAGTTTCCGCTCCGCGGTGGAACGCGGTTGGCAGCGAGCGCGGCGCACCATCTTGACGGGCAATGCCGTGTCGTTCCTTGCCGCTGCGATTCTGTACATCCTGGCCGTCGGCCAGGTGAAGGGTTTCGCGTTCGCGCTTGGCCTGACCACAATCATTGACCTGGTCGTCGTGTTCATGGTGACGTACCCAATTCTCGCGCTCGCTACGAAGTCGAAGCTGCTGGCCAACCCGCGATTCAATGGGCTTGGTGCGATCACTCAGGTGGCGCGTGAACGGGCAGCGCTGGCGAAGACGCCCGCTGCGGCTAAGGAGGCGCAGGTATGACCGGTCCCGATGTGACGACAACGTCACCGATCCCGGAGGACGCGCCGCGCCCCGAAGACATGCCCCGGCACGGCTTCCTGTACGGTCTCTACACCGGTACGGGTGCTTTCAACATCATCGGCCGCCGCAAGTTTTTCTTCCTTCTCACCGCCGTACTCGTAGCGATCTCCATCGCTGGAATCCTAGTGCGCGGCTTCACCTTCGGCATCGACTTCGCCGGTGGTACCCGTGTCGAGCTTCCCGCCGGTCAGATCGAAGTTACCGAAGCGGAAGAGGTGTTTTCCGAAGCGATCGGCATCAGCCCGACAGTGACACAGGTCGTGGGCACGGGTGCAACAGCATCCATCCAGATCAGATCGGAAGCGCTCGACGAGCCGCAGATCCAAACGGTGCAGCGAGCCCTGTTCGATGCGTTTCAGCCTGTGGACGAAACGGGCACACCGAACATCAACGCCATCAGCGTCTCTGGAGTCAGCGAAACCTGGGGCGGCCAAGTAACCGAAAAAGCGATTATCGCGCTGATCGTGTTCCTGGTCCTGGTGTGCGTGTACATTTCTTTGCGCTTTGAGTGGTACATGGCGCTCGCGGCGATCGCGGCAGTCATCTTCGACCTGACCGTGACCGCAGGGGTGTACGCGATCGTCGGCTTCGAAGTCAGTCCCGCGACGATTATCGGTCTCCTGACGATTCTCGGTTACTCGCTATACGACACGGTCGTCGTGTTCGACAAGGTGCAAGAAAACACTCGCGGGGTTCTGCAGACGCACCGACGAACGTACGCCGAGCAGGCAAACCTGGGTGTGAACCAGACCCTGATGCGTTCGTTCAATACCTCGCTCATCAGTATTCTGCCGATCGCTTCACTCATGATCGTGGCAGTCTGGATGCTCGGTGTGGGCACCCTCAAAGACTTGGCCCTCGTGCAGCTTGTCGGCATTCTGGTCGGCACGTATTCGTCGATCTTCTTCGCCACACCGCTGCTGGTGTGGATGAAGGAACGGACCGAAGAGGTCCGCGAACATTCGCGTTTGGTGCTGGAAAAACGCGCAGAGCGCAATGGGGTCCCGCGCGGCGCCGCGGTCGCTGTCGGCGGGACCCCAACTGCTGCGTCGGCAACTGCCGAGACAACTGGCCCAGCGGTCAGTGCAGAATCCAGGGTGACCGCACCGGACGCCCAGTCTTCCGGCCGCCGCGGGCGCGCGCCGAGCCCGGGTGCACGGCCGACGGGCAAACGAAAGCGGTGACAACTCTCCGGGAAGGACGGCCGGGAATGAGCACACAGTCCAGGTGGCGGCGAGTGAAGGCAGGCACGGCCGCGACCGTGGCCGTCATTGCTGTGGGCGGGCTGGTCAGCTGCGCAGAAGGGGATCAGCAGCGCGAGGTCACGCTCGGATACGGCGTGGACGCGCCGATCACGACCTACAACGCGAACACCGTCAGCGGAGCGTTATCCGCCGCTCCTGCGGTATTCGGGCGCACCCTGACCGGCCTTAGCTATCCCGGACCCAACGGCACGCCGATCGAGGATCGCGATTTCGGAACCATCGAACAAGTGCCTGGTGAAGCTTTTGTCCTCCATGTGACAATTCGGGACGAGGCGGTGTTCTCCGACGGTGAACCGATTACCTGTGACGACTTAGTACTCACCTGGGCAGCGGGCAGCGGGCGGTTCACATCTCCCGGTCCCGAAGACGGCGAGTCAGAGCGACTCTTCGACGCCGCCAGTGACTGGGGGCTCGCCGACATAGAGAACGTCGTGTGTGAGCCAGGCACAAAGCACGCCCGCGTAGAGCTGCGCGAGGGCCGTCCCTTCGCTGAGTGGCGCTCACTCTTCGCGGCGACCACCGTGATGCCGTCGCACGTCGCGGCCCGGGTCACCGATGTTGACATCGTTGCGGCAGTCAATGAGGGGGATGTCGACGCGCTGACGAGGCTGGCGGACTTCTGGAACAACGGGTGGGCGCTCCAGCCCGGTGAGCTGGACCTCTCACTGTTCCCGTCTTCGGGGCCGTACATGATCGAATCATTCACCGCGGAGAGCGGGCTTGTACTGACTAGCAACCCTGCGTGGTGGGGCGATCCGCCGCGAACGCCCCGCATACAGATCTTCACGGGCCGCGATATCCGCGAGGCGGTCGGCCGCGGTGACATCCAGGTGCTCGATACCGGTGCCGGATCGCTCGCAGGACTGGAGACCAACGGGTTTACGGAACAACCGGTCGGCGGGATGAACGTCGAACAGCTGATCTTCAACACGCGGGGCATTTTCGGCAACGTCGATGCGCGGCGGGCGTTTGCCGCGTGCCTGCCGCGGCAGCGAATCGCTGATGACGTCATTGCGCCGTTGTATGGCGACGACGACGAATTGAGCGGCCGGTACGGCCGTGTCGCAGGGTCCCGGGTCATGCCCCCAGGCATGCCGGGATACGGCTTCGTTGCTGGTGGCGGCCAGCAAGCGTTCATCCAGCCGGATGCGGAAGCTGCACGTGCATTTCCTGAACTTGACGGCGCCCGTATACGGGTCGGCTACATCGGGCCGGACCGGCGGCGCGAAGAAACAATCTCCTTCATCGCGCGCACGTGTAGTGAGGCGGGAATCATCGTGCAAAACATCAGCTCGCCTGCGTTTGATCCACGGTCGGCGATGGATCAAGGTGAAGTGGACATCGTGCTCGGCGGTGCGGGCGGTGTTCAGGGACCTGGTGGAGCCTCGCCAGCAGCGCAGCTGCTGACTTTCCACTCGAACAGCCCGCTGAACCTCGGGGCTTTCTCGTTCGACGCCATTGACGGCCTCGTCGCCGAACTCGCGGTGACTGGGCAGCAGGACGCACTTTTCGAGCGGCTCGCGGAGGCCGAGCGGGTTTCGTGGGACGAGCTGCCATCGGTGCCTCTTACAGCTCAGCCTCGGACTGTGGCGTCCGACGAATCAGTGGTGGGTGTGATCCCAAATCCGACACGCGCAGGAGCGGGCTGGAACATGGACAAGTGGGTTCGGGGTTAACGGTGACCGACACTGATCCACAAGACGGGGTCGGCGCACGCTTGTCCGAAGAGGTGGCGGCGCATATCGCGAGGCTGACCCGAATCGTTCCTGACTTCCCGCAGCGGGGTGTGACATTCGCTGATCTGACCCCGGTTTTCGCCGATCCGGCTGGCTTGCGCGCAGTCGTCGAGGGACTCGCGAAAGCGGGACAACGCGGTGACGTTCGGCACATCGACCTAGTCGCCGGAATCGACTCACGCGGGTTCCTGCTCGGTTCCGCTGTCGCGCTGAGGCTGGGCACTGGGGTGCTCGCCGTCCGGAAGGGCGGTAAGTTGCCTCCACCGGTGCATACGCGGGCGTACACCCTGGAGTACGGCACTGCCGCACTCGAAATACCCGCTAGCGGAATACAGTTCACAGGTCAGCGCGTCCTGGTGATCGACGATGTGCTTGCTACCGGTGGCACACTGGCCGCAGCAATGGATCTGCTGAGGACCGCAGGTGCACAGGTCGCTGCGGCGGCAGTAGTGCTCGAAATCCCGGATCTCAAGGGGCGCGAACGCCTTGGAGGGGTACCACTGACGGTGCTGTCGAGCGGGTGAGGATTAGAGTTGCAGGAGAGTGGAAAGCAACTGTGACGCGTGGACTGGTTCCTTAGGTTATGAGGGCTGGCGAACGCGCGGGAGGTGATCGTGTGGGTCAAGATCCCGGATCAACGCGCTCGGGTTTCAGTTCGGGCCCCAGCGCGTCAGTGAGCCCAGCGAACCCCCATGGCGATGACACCGGCCAGCCGTCGGGGCAACCACCCGCACCGAAGTCACCCGGTTTCGTTAGCGCGCCGGCATCCGCATCTCGCCGGGTACGCGCGCGCCTCGCCCGGCGGATGACCGCCGGCCGCAACGCTGGCATCAAACCAGTGCTCGAACCACTCGTTGCAATTCACCGCGAGTTCTACCCGAAAGCACCGCTCGCGACTCTGCAGCGCGCCTACGACGTGGCCGAAGCCCGGCATTCCGAACAGGTCCGCAAGTCCGGTGATCCCTACATCACGCATCCGCTTGCCGTCGCGTCCATCCTGGCTGAGCTTGGCATGGATACCACAACGTTAATTGCGGCGCTGCTGCACGACACTGTTGAAGACACCGGCTACAGCCTGGATCAGCTCCGCGAAGAGTTTGGAGATGAGGTCGCGCACCTCGTCGACGGCGTCACCAAGCTCGACAAGGTCGTTCTCGGTTCGGCAGCGGAAGCGGAAACCATCCGCAAGATGATCATCGCGATGGCTCGTGATCCGCGCGTGCTGGTGATCAAAGTCGCTGACCGCCTCCACAACATGCGCACAATGCGTTTCCTGCCGCCCGAGAAGCAGGCGCGCAAAGCACGCGAGACCCTTGAAGTGATCGCGCCGCTCGCACACCGGCTTGGCATGGCTACTGTGAAGTGGGAACTTGAGGACCTCGCGTTCGCTATCCTGCACCCGAAACGGTATGAGGAAATCGTGCGGCTCGTTGCGGACCGTGCCCCCTCACGCGACATCTATCTCGAAAAAGTGCGCACGCAAATTAACGACGCGCTCGCTGCAGCCAAACTGAGCGCCGTGGTCGAAGGCCGCCCCAAGCACTACTGGTCGATCTACCAGAAGATGATCGTCAAAGGGAAAGACTTCGACGAGATTCATGACCTCGTCGGCATCCGGATTCTGTGCGACGAGGTTCGCGAATGCTACGCCGCAGTGGGCGTTGTGCACTCGCTATGGCAGCCGATGGCACAGCGGTTCAAGGACTACATCGCACAGCCTCGCTACGGGGTTTACCAGTCACTGCACACCACGGTGGTCGGCCCTGAAGGCAAACCGCTTGAGGTACAGATCCGGACGCAGGAGATGCACCGCACCGCGGAGTACGGCATCGCTGCGCATTGGCGCTACAAAGAAACCAAGGGCCGGCATTCGTCCGACGCGACTGAAGTCGACGACATCGCCTGGATGCGTCAGTTGCTCGACTGGCAGCGTGAGGCCGCCGATCCGGGCGAATTCCTGGAATCGCTGCGCTATGACCTCGCGCTCAAGGAGATCTTCGTTTTCACGCCGAAGGGTGATGTGGTCACGCTTCCGGTAGGTTCGACGCCTGTTGACTTCGCTTATGCCGTCCACACGGAAGTTGGCCACCGATGTATCGGCGCTCGGGTGAACGGCCGTCTCGTGCCGCTGGAACGGAAGCTCGACAACGGTGAAGTTGTTGAGATTTTCACGTCGAAGGCCGCGAACGCGGGACCCAGCCGTGACTGGCAGAGCTTCGTTGTTTCGCCACGTGCCAAAACGAAAATCCGGCAGTGGTTCGCAAAGGAGCGCCGGGAGGAGGCGCTCGAAGCAGGCAAAGACGCGATAGCGAAAGAGGTCCGCCGGACTGGCTTGCCGTTGCAGCGAATCCTCAGCGGTGACCTCATGGCCGCGACGGCACGCGAATTGCGCTACCAGGATGTGGACGCGCTGTACGCCGCGGTGGGTGAGCATCACGTGTCGGCACAGCACGTGGTGCAGCGGCTCGTGGCTCAATTCGGCGGCGTCGAGGTCGCCGAAGAAGAGCTCGCTGAGCGGTCAACGCCCTCCTCGATGCCGAAACGGCAGCGCCGCACTGCGGGCGATGTGGGTGTGGAGGTGCCAGGTGCGGATGGCGTGCTCGTGAAGCTCGCGAAGTGCTGCACACCGGTACCAGGTGACGACATCATGGGTTTCGTGACACGTGGCGGCGGGGTCAGTGTGCACCGTACGGACTGCACGAACGCCGGCTCGCTGCGCGCCGAGTCGGAGCGGCTCATCGACGTGCGCTGGGCGCCGTCCCCGCACTCGATGTTCCTTGTCGCCATTCAGATCGAAGCGCTTGACCGGCACCGCTTGCTGTCCGACGTCACGAAAGCCCTGGCGGACGAGAAGGTGAACATTCTGTCGGCGTCGGTGACGACGTCGGGCGACCGGGTGGCAATCAGCCGGTTTACGTTCGAGATGGGGGATCCTAAGCACCTGGGTCATGTGCTGAACGTGGTGCGCAATGTTGAGGGCGTCTACGACGTGTACCGAGTCACGTCAGCTTCCTAACCCGGCAGCGTGGATTCGTTTAGTCGTCCACAACAACGTTCATGATCTGCACCGTTTGGCGGGGGGAGCCCTGGTGCTCTGGTGTGGCGCCCGCACTCGCGATGTCGCTGACGATGTCGAGCCCGTCGGTTACCGTGCCGATCACGGTGTATACCGGCGTCAGCGGTGAATCGTCGTACACGATGAAGAATTGGCTGCCATTCTTACCGTCGTCCTGGCTGCGCATCGCCACAGTGCCACGCGGATAAGTTGTGCTGACATCGCGAGATCCGCCTTCCGCAGCGAGTTGATCCGCGGGGAACTCCTCATTGAATACGTAACCGGGCCCGCCAATCCCGGTGCCTGTCGGATCTCCGCAATGCAGTGTGTAGATGCCGCGGGTGGTGAGGCGATGGCAGATAGTACTTGTGAAGTAGCCCTGATGGGCGAGACTGACGAAGCTGTTCACGGCACAGGGTGATTTCGCGCGATCTAGAAGAACATCAATCGTTCCCTCACGCAACTCGATCCGTGCGGGCAGTGTGCCCGTTGCCGCAACGGGCTCGTCCGGCGGAAAGTCAACTGGCCTGGCCGCATTACCTGCGCGTTCGTACTGACAGCGCACCTCGTCGGGCAAAGGCTCGCTGCGCGCAGCGGCGACATCAAAGGGCGCCGTCTCGAGCGGCGCCGTCATAGCGGTGGGTGAAGCCCCGGTGGTCTGAGCACCGGGGCTGGTGTGCACGCCATTCGCGTCGGCGGTTTGTTCAGTGTCTCCCGCACACGAGGCGAGAAGCAATGCCGGTGCCGCGACTGCTGCGGCGACTCGGCGTGCACGCGTCATCGTGATCAGCCCCTGACCGTCACCGTGGAGATGTCTGCCGGGGCGTTGGGTGGGCCGTCGTTTTCCGGCGCACCGCCTGCTGCGACTTCGTCGATCACGCGGAGCCCCTCATCGTCGATAGTGCCGAAGACGTTGTACGCCGGCGCCAGTGGCGAATCGTCGTACACGAGGAAGAACTGGCTGCCGTTGGTGTTGGCCCCCGCATTCGCCATAGCGACCGTACCCCGCGGGTAGATGGTCTGGGTGAACATCATGTCCTCTTCAGACAGATCGGCGTACTGGTCGCGCGGAAACTCATCCGCAAACGCGTATCCTGGGCCACCGGATCCGGTCGCGCTGGGGTCACCACACTGCAACACGAAAATCCCGCCCGTGGTCAGCCGGTGGCACTCCGTGTCATTGTAGAAGCCTTGCTCCGCGAGGCTGACAAAACTGTTCACTGTGCACGGTGATTTTGCCCGGTCGAGCGTTAGGGTCACTGGTCCGCCGCTCATCTCCAGCGTGACATCGACGGTGCCTTCGGTGGGGACGTCGCTGGCCGGGGGCAGTTCCGCTTCGCGCGCCGCGGGCATCGCGGCCTCGGTGTAGGAGCAGTCGACGGTTGGGGGCAGTGCTTCGGCCCGGGCCGCTGGCAGCGCCTCAGGTTCCGGGATCTCCCACGGATCTTCCGTGGCCTCGGTCAGCGGATCGTCGGTGGCGGTTGTGTCCGTATCGTCCCCTCTGGTGACTGCGAAAACGACAGCCGCCGCACCGATGACGAGTACCGCACCGCCGACAACCGCAGCGATTGTGAGTTGTTTCTTGCGCCGATCGTGGTCAGCTCGCGCTTTCAGTTCTTGTTCGAGCTTGTTCTTAGCGGCTTCCCTGCGTTCCTGGTTCGACGGCACCGCAGCATGACCTCCCTCGTTAACGCCCGTATTCACGGAATTACCGCTTGACAGGCTAGCCGCCTACCCTGAGAAGTCAGACCAATAGGTCCCCAAGTGGGTCTCATGTCGATACCAGGGCGAGCCCGATTGGCTCACGAGGCCGAAATAGCAAGGAGTAGCGTGTGCGTGTGATGGGATTTCCAGCAGGGATGTTCCAGACCAACTGTTATGTCGTCGCGCTCGATGACGAGCAAGAATGCGTCGTCATCGATCCAGGCCAGGATGCTCTCGAACCGCTGAAACAGGTATTCGCTGAGCACGCGCTTTCTCCAGTCGCGGTTTTGCTGACCCACGGCCATCTTGATCACACGTGGTCGGTGCAGCCGCTCTGTGATGAGTTCGGCATCCCCGCCTACATTCACCCGGACGACCGGGAGATGCTTGCGCGACCGTCCACGGGTCTGGGGCCGCAATTGAGTGGGTTCGTGGCAGACAGTGACTTCACCGAACCAGGCACCGTCAAGGACCTCAGCGACGGGGACAAGCTGGAACTGGCTGGCATCGAGTTCACCATCGATCACACCCCGGGGCATACGCGTGGTTCCGTCGTTGCGCGAACGACGGTGGGTGGCGCCGGCACCGTGGACGGGCCGCGTGCAATCGTGTTCACGGGTGACACCTTGTTCGCGGGTTCGGTCGGCCGATCCGACTTGCCCGGCGGCAGCCACGAGCAGCTTTTGGCGGCCATCGCGGATAAACTTCTTCCCTTGGAGGACGACACCGTGATTTTGCCGGGACACGGTGGGACGTCAACCATTGGGCGTGAGCGCGCAGCTAATCCGTTCCTGCAGGACATCCGGTAGCAGAAAGTCGAACCAGCAAACGTGACAACCAGATTTTCAGCCCCCAAAGGGGTGCCTGACTACGTTCCGCCCGTGTCGTCTGAGTTCCTCGCGGTGCGGGACGGACTGCTCCACACCGCCCGTCTCGCGGGTTACAGCCACATCGAACTCCCGATTTTCGAGGATACGTCCCTATTCGCGCGCGGTGTCGGCGAGTCCACAGATGTGGTGTCGAAGGAGATGTATACCTTCGCCGATCGGGGCGGCCGGTCGGTGACTCTGCGCCCGGAAGGTACGGCGGGTGTCATGCGCGCGGTGATAGAGCATGGGCTAGATCGTGGCCAGCTGCCGGTGAAGCTCAGCTACGCGGGTCCGTTCTTCCGTTATGAGCGTCCGCAGGCAGGGCGGTACCGTCAGCTGCAACAGGTTGGAATCGAAGCGATCGGTGTCGACGATCCGGCCCTTGACGCGGAGGTGATTGCCGTGGCGGACGCGGGGTTCCGCGCCTTGGGGCTGGGCGGCTATCGTCTTGAGATCACGTCACTGGGCGACGACACGTGCCGTCCGCAGTATCGCGAGCGCCTCCAGGACTTCTTACTCGCGCTTGATCTCGACGAGGAGACACGGACCCGCGCTCAGCTGAACCCGCTGCGAGTCCTTGACGACAAGCGGCCGCACATCAAAGAGATGACCGCGAATGCACCGCTCATGCTTGATCACCTGTCCGAGGGCGCGAAGGCGCACTTCGACGAGGTCCTCGGCCACCTCGACCGGCTTGGCGTTTCCTACGTCATCAATCCACGGCTGGTGCGCGGTCTGGACTATTACACGAAGACGACGTTTGAGTTCGTCCATGACGGTTTGGGTGCACAGTCGGGAATCGGCGGAGGCGGCCGCTATGACGGCCTGATGGCTGAACTCGGCGGCCTGGAATTATCGGGAATCGGTTTCGGAATTGGCGTCGACCGGACGGTGCTTGCCCTCGCAGCGGAGCAGAGGACAGCGGGGGACACCGCTCGGTGCGAGGTGTTTGGGGTGCCGCTTGGGCAAGCAGCCCGGGAACGCATGGTTGTTCTGGCGCAAGAACTGCGCAGCGCCGGTATCGCCGTCGATATCGCTTACGGAAACCGCGGTCTTAAAGGGGCGATGAAGGCCGCGGACAAGTCAGGAGCGCGAATCGCGCTGGTCCTGGGTGATCGGGACCTCGCGGACGGGGTCGTGGGTCTGAAGGATCTTCGCAGCGGTGACCAGCGTGCGGTCGAATTCAGTTCCGTTCGTGACGAGGTGGTGGCGACTCGTGACTGATCTGCCACAGCCGGAGCCCGCACCTCCCGTGGCCCTCGATCTGGTTCGCCGTGACGTTGTCGTCCCGAAGCTGCGACGGATTGCGCTGATCTGTTTCGCAGTGGGTGCCGCGCTCGCACTGCTGGTGTCGCTGGTGAGTCAGCTCTGGATTGGTGTCCTGGTTGGCGCAGTAGTCGGTGGTCCGCCGGGTTTCGGCGCGCTGTTCGCGGCGCGCCGGGCGGCCTGGCTCGACGGCCGGACCGTGTATTCGCGCGGACTCACGACGAAGTCCGTTGATACGGGTGCGCTGCGGCGTGCGGAGGTTACCGTGCAGCCTGGGCGGTTCCGGCAGGTTCACCTGGTACTTCAGGACCATCAGAGCACGGTGACCGTGCACCTCGCCTTATACGGGACCGATCGCGGTGCGGAGCTAGATCTTATGGCGATCCGCCGGCTGGCTGACGTACTCGCGATGAGTGAATCGATCACGGCAGGCACCGTGTCACGCGTGCTAGTTGAGCACTTGCGGGCTGAGGCTCGCGGAGCTGCGCTGACTGAACGCCCCCTCTACCGCGCCGTGGAGCGTGCTGAATCGCAGAGAGGGCCCGGCGCGCCGCGTCCGGCAGCAGCCCAGGGAGGTCTGCAGAAGCCAAGCCGAACCGGCCGGGTTGTGCTAACAGACGCTGACCTAGTAAGCCTGCTTGACACCGACTAGAACACGTGTTCGAATTTGTGCGTGAGGTGGGACGCACAATCTTTGGCTGTCGACGACGGCGCGCTTCCCGGGCTGACACGTGCGGGTCTTGTGCGCAGCATCCAGGCACCGGAGTTTGACGGTGTGACGTTTCACGAGGTGCTGTGCAAGTCTGCGCTGAATCGGGTTCCCGAGGGATCGGCGATGCCGTTCAGGTGGACAGTTAATCCGTCTCGCGGCTGTACGCATCAATGCAAGTACTGCTACGCGCGGCCGACGCACGAGTATTTGGATTTCAGTGCGGGGGCCGATTTTGACCGCGAAATTGTGGTCAAGACGAACATCGTTCCGGTGCTGCGCAAAGAACTGCGCCGTGGCTCATGGCGCCGTGAGCATGTGGCCCTCGGTACGAATACCGATCCGTATCAGCGGGCCGAAGGGCGCTACCGGCTGATGCCGGGCATTATCTCTGCGCTGGCGGAGTCGCGAACGCCGTTTTCGGTGTTGACGAAAGGGACGCTGCTTCGGCGCGACCTGCCGCTGCTCAGCGCGGTGGCGCGTCACGTCGATGTAGCTATCGGGGTGTCGCTGGCCATCCTCGATGACGATTTGCAGCGGTCACTCGAGCCGGGCACCCCGGCGCCGCGCGCCCGGCTGGGACTCATCCGGGCTGTCCGCGAGGCAGGATTTTCCTGCGGTGTCATGGTCGCGCCGGTCGTACCGTACCTCACAGACTCCGCGGAGCATCTCGACGCCCTGCTCGCTGCGATTGCTGATGCTGGCGCGACGTCAGTCACCGTGCTGCCTATGCATCTGCGCGGCAGTACCCGCGGCGTCTTCCTTGAATGGCTGAGTGAGCACCATCCGTCGCTGATCCGGCGATATCGAGTGATCTACGGCCGCGGCGCTTACGTGAGTGCGGAGTATCGAGACTGGCTGCGCGGTCGCGTGACGCCACTAGTGCGGATGCACGGCCTGGCGGGGAATAGCTCCAGCGGATTTCGGAAGGTGGAGGATGCTGCCGATCGTCCCGCGGGAACGGCCCGGGGGAGTAGCGTTCCGGAGCCTGCGCTGACGCTCTTTTGACGCAAAACGACATCGAATCTGGTGCCCGCGCGGGCGATATGCATTCCGCCGGCAAACCAAGCATGATTACGTGTGTGGTTAATGATTTTGTTGTTTTGTTAGTTCGCAGATGTCTGTGAAGGGAAAGAGTTCAGCCGGTCCCGGGGCCCTTCTTCGCGCACCACTGATCGTTTGGGGTGTCGGCCTTTTCGCGTACGTCGTGGCCGTCCTTAACCGGACCTCCCTCGGCGTCGCGGGCCTGGAAGCGACAACCCGGTTCGGCGTGTCGGCGGGAGTGCTGTCGCTGTTCGTCGTGCTGCAGGTCGTGGTGTATGCGGCGATGCAGATACCCTCGGGCGTGCTGCTCGACCGGTTCGGATCGCGTGCGATGATCACGACGGGTGCACTCATTATGGGTGCTGGCCAGATTGTGCTGGCGTTTAGCACCGACCTGCAGTGGGCGATCGCCGCGCGTGTGCTCGTAGGTCTCGGTGACGCGCTGATCTTCATCGCCGTCATCAGGCTAATACCCCAGTGGTTCTCGAACCGGAAAGTCCCGGTGATCACCCAGCTCACTGGCATTCTCGGCCAGAGCGGCCAGGTGCTGTCCGCAGTGCCGCTGCTATTCCTGCTGCGCGGGCCAGGCTGGCTGACGGCATACTTGTCGGTTGCGGCGCTGTGCGTGTTCGCCGCGGTTCTTGCGGTACTGATAATCCGCAACGACCCCTTCGGCCGGGAGGTGACGACACGTCCCGCGTCCTTGCGTGCGGTGGGGAAAACGATCTCCTCGGTGTGGGGGCAGTCTGGAACGCGCCTGGGCTTTTACGCCCACATGGGTACCTCGTTTTCCGGCAATGTATTCGTGCTCCTGTGGGGATTTCCGTACCTGGTGACGGCACAGGGCCTGAGCGAACCCGCGGCGAGCGTCTTGCTGACGATCTTCGTGGTCGCGACGATCGTGATCGGTCCAGGGGTGGGGGCACTAACGGCCCGGCACCCGCTGCGGCGATCCTGGCTTGTCATTGCAATCATCAGCGCGAATGTGGTGATGTGGACGGTCGTCCTGGCAATTCCGTGGCCCGCGCCTTACTGGGTTATCCTGCTGCTCGTCATCGCGATGGCAGCCGGTGGTCCAGGCTCGATCATCGGCTTCGATTACGCGCGTACCTTCAACGATCCGCGCACGCTCGGCATCGCACAGGGAATGGTAAACCAGGGCGGCTTCAGTGGAACGCTCGTCACGGTCGCGGCGGTCGGCGTGGTGCTGACGTTCTTCGGCGAGTATTCTGCGGAAGCGTTCCGCGCCGCCTGGCTCGTCCAGTACCCGATCTGGGCGATCGCGATTACCGGCGTGCTGGTGACGCGCAGAAAGACACGGAAAGCACTCGCCGCGCAGGGCATTTATCCGCGCAGAATCCGCGATGTGCTGCGTCGCCGCGCGCGTACGTCAAGCGGCGACGCGTAGATCCTCCAGTTGAAGGCGGCGCAGCGTGCTGTTGAACATCAGCTTGCTGTTGGACGCAAAAAGCTGGGTGGCCTCCGTGGCGCGCGCGATAACGGGCACTGTCACCCAATCCAGCTGCCCGGCGAAGATGTACCAGCCGCCGCGGTTGTCGGGGGTGTGCCGAAGGTAATACCGCAGCCCAGAGGGATACCTGCGGTACGGACCGTGGACGGCGATGACCTTGGTGCCCTGTCGCGCAAGGTAATTGCCAGGGGCAGCGCTCAACGGATCGAGCCGCTGTCCAAAAAACTGCGCTGCGATGGACTCCGCTCGTGTCGGCATCTCGCGCGCAACTCGCCGGATCAGCGTGTTCGGCAGGCGCACAGCGTCGCATAGGGTGCTCTTTCGCACCGAGACCGGCAATACCATGGTCCCCCCTCTAGTAGCGCAACCGGATTGTGGTTGCGGTCGCGTGAACCAAAGTCCCCAACGGTTGGTGTTCCGAATCGATCCGGGGCTATAACTACGATGGTATTTCATGGGACGCTCTTCGAGCCGTGGCACACACGGATTCAAATTAAAAGTCTGCTAATAATTTGGTAATGCCACCGGCGTTTTGACCGGCGAATTGCGCGATTGCGCTTTTCGTGCGTCTCGACCGAAGGCAGACTGAGAAGGTGCCAGAACTTCCCGAAGTCGAAGCCATCGCTCACTTCCTGCGGGAACATGCCGTAGGTACTGCAATCACGCGAGTTGATGTCAGCCAGATCAGCGTGCTGAAGACCTTCGATCCGCCGCCGACAGAACTGCACGGACGCGAGATAACTGCCATACAACGGTTCGGAAAGTACCTCGCGGTCGAATGCACGCGTGCTGACGAGGCGCTGTACCTGGTCTTCCACCTCGCCCGGGCGGGCTGGCTGCGCTGGTCGGACGCGATATCCGCGGCGGCGCCGAAGCAGGGGCGGGGCCCGATCGCGATGCGAATCCACCTGGCCAGTGGCAGCGGCCTCGACCTGACGGAAGCCGGCACGAAGAAGAGCCTCGCGGTGTGGGTCGCTCGCGACCCGCACGACCTCGCGCAGATAAGCCGGCTCGGTCCCGACGCGCTGGACGTGACCGAAAAGGACCTGAGCCGGCTCTTGGCCGACTCAACCGCACGGTTGAAGACCTTCCTCACTGACCAGTCGGTCGTGAGCGGTGTCGGCAACGCGTACTCAGACGAAATACTGCATGTCGCGAAGTTGTCACCCTTCGCGCAGGCGAACTCGCTGTCGGCGGACGCGGCTGCCAGTCTGCATCAGGCGCTTTACAGCGTTCTATCCGACGCTGTAGCAAGGTGTGTCGGCGAGGACGTCGCGCGGCTCAAAGGGGAGAAACGATCGGGCTTGCGCGTGCACGCGCGCACTGGGCTGCCATGCCCGGTCTGTGGTTCGTTGGTGCGGGAGGTGTCGTATGCGGACCGCTCGTTCCAGTACTGCGCGCAGTGTCAGACTGGCGGCAAGATCCTCGCTGACCGCCGGATGTCTCGGCTGCTCAAATAGCCTCGAACCGCGAACGCTTTCAGAGCTCGGGGGCGCTGAAGGTGTCACACGCGGCGATGCTACCGGTCTCGTACCCGCGTGTGAACCAGCGCTGACGCTGTTCCGCCGACCCGTGCGTCCACGATTCGGGGTTAACCTGGCCGGTAGCGGCGTGCTGGATGCGATCATCGCCCACCGCCTCCGCTGCGGATAGGGCGTCAGCGATGTCCTGAGCCGTAAGCGGCAGCAGATACGGTGCCGTTTCACCCGGCATTGGTGTTTTGTCGGCGTGATGCGCCCACAGTCCTGCGTAGCAGTCAGCTTGCAGTTCGGTCCGGACTGCGCCGGAGCCCGGACCGCGTGGGTCGGTACGGGACCGATCTAGATCTCCCATCAGGTGCTGAATGTGGTGGCCGAACTCGTGCGCAACGACGTACTGCTGTGCGAGTGGGCCGGACGACGCGCCGAACTGCCGGCTGAGCACGTCGAAGAAGGACGTGTCGAAGTATGTTGTCTGATCGGCGGGGCAGTAGAAGGGCCCGACCGCGCTCGTCGCGTTTCCGCACGCCGTGCCCACGGATGCGGTGAATAACGTGACACCCGGCGGCTCGTACTGCAGCCCAGTGTGGGGGAGCGCAACCGACCAGATCTGATCAAGGCTGTGGGCCGTCGCGACGATCCGGCAGTTGACGTCCTCGTTCGCTGCGGCGCCGGAAACGCAATGCGATACATCGGGCGCGCCCGCAGTGCCCGCGCCTGGAGCGCCGGGTTCAGTGAGTCCAGGGACCTGGCTAGGGTCGCCGCCAGTCAGGAGGATGACTGCGAGGATGATCAGCGCGCCGATGCCGCCGCCGCCAACCACAAGCGTCGTTCCTTGCTTGCCGCCGCCACGGGTGCGCACGCGCCGGGGATCCGTGCGAGCGTTCGGGTTGAACGTCATCAAACTAGTTTTCCATGGCGTCCGCGCAATGTGATCCTGATGGTGTTACTCGTGACGCACGGTCCCAGCTTCGAGGGTCGGTAAAACAGGCTCTAGGATCGTATGGAGCCATGCGCTCTCGCTCGTGCAAATTGAGGAAGGATCCCTGTGCTTCGCACTCATCTGGCCGGTTCGCTTCGCGCTGAACACGGCTCGCAGACAGTCACCCTTGCTGGCTGGGTGGCGCGGCGCCGCGACCACGGCGGTGTGATTTTCATCGACTTCCGTGATGCGTCAGGCGTGTGCCAGGTGGTTTTCCGGGATGAAGCGATTCTTGAGCGGGCCCACCGGCTGCGCTCCGAATTCTGCATCAGCGTCACCGGGATCGTCGAAATGCGCCCCGAGGGCAACGCGAACTATGAGATCCCGACCGGAGAGATCGAGGTGAACGCCACGTCTCTTGAGGTTCTCAACGAGAGCGCGGCGCTGCCATTCCAGCTAGACGAGGAGCATGTGGGCGAGGAGACGCGCCTGCGCTACCGCTACCTTGATCTGCGGCGCGACGCCCCTGGTGAGGCGATCCGGCTGCGTTCGCGCGTCAACGCCGCCGCTAGGGGTGTGCTGGCACGGCACGAGTTCGTCGAAGTGGAAACGCCGACGCTGACCCGGTCGACCCCCGAGGGTGCGCGCGACTTCCTGGTACCAGCGCGGTTGCAGCCCGGCAGTTTCTACGCGTTGCCGCAAAGCCCGCAGCTGTTCAAGCAGCTGCTCATGGTCGCGGGCGTCGAACGGTACTACCAGATTGCCCGCTGCTACCGGGACGAGGATTTCCGTGCGGACCGCCAGCCGGAGTTCACCCAGCTCGACCTGGAGATGAGTTTCGTGCGGCAGGAGGATGTCATTCTCCTCGCGGAGGAGATCCTCGCCGCGCTGTGGAAGCTCATCGGCTACGAAATCGAAACGCCGATCCAGCAAATCACCTACGCGGAGGCGATGCGCCGTTACGGCACCGACAAGCCGGACTTGCGCTTCGGTCTCGAACTCGTCGAGTGCACCGACTTCTTCAAGGACACACCGTTCCGTGTATTCCAGGCGCCGTACGTCGGCGCGGTGGTCATGCCGGGCGGTGCGAGCCAGCCGCGGCGTCAGCTCGACGCCTGGCAGGAGTGGGCCAAACAGCGCGGTGCTAAAGGCCTGGCGTATGTGCTTGTCGGGGAAGACGGCACCCTCGGTGGCCCGGTCGCGAAGAACCTGTCGGAGGCCGAGCGTGAGAAACTTGCCGCGCATGTCGGCGCGGAGCCGGGCGACTGTGTCTTTTTCGGTGCGGGCAGTCCGAAAACTTCCCGCGCCCTGCTTGGGGCCGCGCGGGTCGAGATCGCGAAGCGTACCGGCGCGCTCGATGAGAGCGCGTGGTCGTTCGTATGGGTAGTGGACGCCCCGCTATTCGAACCAGTCGAGGAGGCCACAGCCTCTGGTGACGTCGCCCTGGGATACAGCGCCTGGACTGCGGTGCACCACGCGTTCACCTCACCGAAGCCGGAATGCGTGGACACGTTCGACACCGACCCTGGCTCGGCGCTCGCCTACGCCTACGACATCGTGTGTAACGGCCATGAGATCGGTGGCGGCAGCATTCGTATCCACCGGCGTGACGTGCAAGAGCGTGTCTTCAAAGTCATGGGCATCGCAGCCGAGGAAGCGCAGGACAAATTCGGCTTCCTCCTCGACGCGTTCAAGTTCGGTGCACCGCCGCACGGCGGTATCGCGTTCGGATGGGACCGCATCGTCGCGTTGTTGTCAAAGTCTGACTCCATCCGTGACGTTATCGCGTTCCCCAAGACGGGCGGTGGGGTCGATCCGCTGACCGATGCGCCGGCGCCGATCACCGAGCAGCAGCGCAAGGAATCGGGAATCGATGCGCGTCCCGCTCGCAAAACAACCGGAGATAAGCAATAACTGAGCCGGGAAGTGACACAGCTGCGATGAATGAGGCGACCCCGGCGGGCGATTTGAACGAGGCTGACTCGATTCTCGCGCTTGGCGGCGACGGCCTGCGCCGCCTGCGCAGCCGCGTTCGGCGGCTCGTCGCGAATGACGGAATCACTTTCGCTGATGAAGGCACGTCCTGGAATCTCGACCCGATCCCGGTAGCGCTGGACCCGGCACGGTGGCGCCATCTGGAAACCGCGCTC
Source organism: Hoyosella sp. YIM 151337 (assembly GCF_026041215.1). GTDB lineage: Bacteria > Actinomycetota > Actinomycetes > Mycobacteriales > Mycobacteriaceae > Hoyosella. Next base: position 392,521 of record NZ_JAPEIQ010000013.1, on the reverse strand, counting down.
GCGCAGCGCGCGCGGATCCTCGATGCGCTGCTGTCAGATATCTACGGCGAGCAACGCGTGATCAGCGAAGGATTGGTGCCGCCGGAACTTGTGTACGGCCACCGCGGGTATCTTCGTGCCGCCCACCCCGTTATTTCGGCGGGCAGTGGCTCGGGTACACCCTCGCTGTTTCTGTACGCCGCCGACGTAGTGACCCTCGAAGGAGGTGAGTTCGCCGTCGCCGCTGACCGGGCACAAGCCCCGGTGGGAGTGGGATATGCGCTCGCGGACCGCAAAGTCCTCGCACGCGCGATGCCGCAGCTGTACCAGCGGTCAATGCCGCGCCCCCTCGCGTCGTTCGTGCAGGTCATGCGCGTAGCGCTCGCATCCGTCGCGCCTGGACACATTTCTGATCCGCTGGTGGCGATCCTCAGCCCAGGGCCGGAAAGCGCGGCGTCGTTCGACCACGCTTTCCTGGCGTCAGTGCTGGGTTACCCGCTCGTCGAAAGCTCGGATCTGACTGTCCGTGAGGGCAGATTGTGGATGCGGGCCCTAGGCAAGCGGTTGCCGATCGATGTGGTGGTCCGGTTCGTCGACGCGCCCGCTACGGATCCGCTCGATCAGCGATCGGCTGCGCGCACCGGCGTGGCCGGGCTCACCGAGATGGCGCGCCGCGGCGCCGTGACCGTGGTGAATCCGGTGGGTTGTGGCGTCGTCGAAAGCTTTGCGCTCAGTTCGTACCTCCCCGAGATCGCGCGGGTCTTGCTTGACGAGGACCTGATACTGCCAGCGGTACCGGGATGGTGGGCGGGCAGCCGCGAAGGAATCACCGTCTTCCGCGAGCGGTTGAGCGATGTCGTTGCCGAAAACATACGAACCGGTGAGGTATACACCGGTGCCGACCTGAGCCGGGCACAGCGGGACGAGTTGCTGGCAAGGGTTGAGGCTGAATCCTGGCAATGGTGCGCCCAGGCCCGACCGGAACTGGCGCGGGAACCGGTCGTCAGTGCAACTGGAGGGATTGCCACGGCACCTGTGACGATGCGTTTGTTCTCTGTGGCCCAGCGCGCTGGGTTCACCGCGATGGCGGGCGGTTTCGCCCATGTTCCGATCGAGTCGTCAGCAGGCGTAACGGTGCCCGGGATCGGGGCGGCCAAAGACATCTGGGTGCAGGCAGAAAAGCCGGCGGAGGGGGCTCACGTCGCGCCTGCGGGCGTCGAGACCGACGCCGCACTCGCACTCACGGCGGCCCAGCACGGCTTGCCTTGGGAGGGGGTGAGTTCGCCCCGTGTGCTCAGTGACCTCTACTGGCTAGGCCGCCACGCGGAGCAGGCTGAGGACATGGCGCGCTTGCTGGGTGCGGTTCGCGAACGTTACCAGGACTACCGCTTTCGGCCGTGGCTGCCGGGCAGTCGCTCACTCACTGTGCTGATCACTGCGCTGAGCGCGGTCGCGGGTTCGGCGGCAGACGGCGATCCCGTGACAGCGGACGGCGCGAAGTCACCCGGTGATGGGGCTGCCGCGGCGGCGCTTGCCGAAATGAGTTCGCTGACAGGCGATCCCGACCGTGTCGGTTCGCTTGCGTATGCGGTGCGCCGACTCGAGTCAGCGGCACGGGGTGTGCGCGACCAGTTATCGGTCGATACCTGGATGGTGCTGACAGGCGTGCGCGAAGCGATCAGCGAATACACCGAGGACGAAACCGAAGACCCGGTGGTTATGGCGTCCGCGCATACCGCGGTGCTGCATGGCATGCTCGCGCTTGCCGGACTGGGTGCCGAATCACTGGTGCGCGATCCTGGCTGGTACCTGATGGACATTGGCCGTCGCATTGAGCGCGGCCTGCAATTGACGCGCTTGATACAAGCGTCCCTTGTGACGCGGCTGCCTGCTCCGTCGGAGCAAGCTGTTATCGAGTCGGTGCTGCTCGCGTGCGAGTCGTCGGTGATGTATCGCCGCCGACAGCACGGCGTGGTGCGCGTCGCGCCCATGACCGAGCTTCTGGTATTTGACGGCGCGAATCCGCGTGCGCTGCTGTATCAGCTAGAGCGGCTCCGCGACGACTTTGCGGGCTTGCCCGAAGAAGCTGTGCCCGTCCGCGTCACCCGGTTGTTAACCGACCTCGTTACGCATGTTCGCCGAGCTGAACCAGCGGCCCTGGAAGCAGCCGACGAGAATGACACTAGAGCGGCGCTTCGGTCGCTCATGCAGGAGCTCGGCAGTGGGCTTGAAGAGCTGTCGCACATTGTGCTCTCCAGTTTGCTGGCACCCCCCGTGGACATGCAGCCGCTCTGGGGCTCGTCTGAGATCAGGGACTCGCCGAGCGGGGTGACGGTGTGAGCACCCGGTTGTACGACGTCACCCACATCACCACTTACACGTATCCCGAGCAGGTTACGTCGTCCTACGGGCGTGGTTACCTGACCCCGCTGGAACTCCCCGAACAGCGACTCCTTGACCACACGGTCACAGTGGCACCTGAACCGTCAGACCGGTCGTTCATGAAGGATGTCTACGGCAATACAGGGTTCTATTTTCATGTCACTTCCGGTCACACGGAACTGGTTGTTACGGGCCGTTCCCGGGTGGAAGTGGACGCACCGGCCGCCGACCACCTGACCATCGGCCCCGCGGGTGCGCCGTGGGAACTATCTCGGCCGGTGGGCAAAGCCGCTGCGCGCGCAGTTGAGTTCCGTCTCGACAATGACCCCCCGGAGATCGGCGAGCTAGTCTCGGAGTACGCCGCGGAGACATTCACACCCGGGCGTCCGCTCGGCGACGCCGTGTGGGATCTCACGCATCGGATCTACACCGACTTCACGTACCACTCCGGCTCTACGACGGTGTCGACACGTGTCGCTGAAGTGATGAATCGCCGCGCGGGCGTGTGTCAGGACTTTGCGCGGGTCGCGATCGCGTGTTTGCGTTCGCAAGGCCTCGCAGCGAGTTATGTTTCGGGCTATCTGGCAACGACGCCGCCGCCTGGAAAAGAGCGCATGGTCGGTGCGGATGCGACGCATGCGTGGGCTGCGGTGTGGCTGCCTGGCGGGACCTGGCTGGCGTTTGATCCGACTAACGACCAGTTCGCCGATGAGCGGTATGTGACGGTCGCGCGGGGACGCGATTTCGTTGATGTGTCACCGCTGCGCGGGATCATTTACACGCGCGCGAAAACCAGCTCCATGTCGGTATCGGTGGATGTCGCCCCGACGGCGAATGAGGAGACCGTACCCATTGCTTCGGTTCCGTGAAGACGTGACTTCGAGAAGTTCCTGAGAGCCCACTGAGGTGACGGAAATGCCGGGAAAAAAACAGGTAGCCTGGTAGGCGATGACCGCACTAATAACTAATCCAGCGACGGCCGTCGTGGCTGCTGCCCAGAGCGTTCTGGCGAAGCGTTACGGCGTGAACGTCCTTCTCACCGACCCGGAGGACTTGGGGGGAAGCGGTCAAGCAGTCGTTCTTCGCGTGCGCGTCGCTGAAAGCCCGATCCGGTTGCCCCGGACCCTCATCGTCAAGCAAATGTGGGACTCACACGAAAGCGGTGTGGAAGGCTTCATCCGGGAGGCCGTGTCTTACCAGTTCGCGAATTCCCTTGCGCGCGGGCAGCGCCCGGGGCCGGAACTTCTTGCCCACGATCTCAGCCAGCGACTGCTTATTCTGTCCGACCTCGGTGACGCGCGGACGCTTGGAGTGCTGCTGACAGGGGAGAACCCTGCGTCGGCTACGCACCTGCTGATGGCGCTGGCCCAGTCACTCGGACGCATGCATGCGGTCACCGCAGGCCGCGCGGACGATTTCGGCGCGCTGCTTCGGCGCGCGCGCGGCACGCTGTCACCGCAGGCGAACACGGACGACATGAGTGCGGCGCTACCATCGGTGCCCGCACTGCTCAGCGACGAACTTGGCGTCAGTACACCACCCGAAGTCTTGTCCGCGGTTGAGTCTGCATCTCAGATGTTCGCTCGCGGTTCGTTCCGTGCCTTCACACCGGCGGACCTGTGCCCCGACAACATCGTTGTCAACACAGACGGAGTGAAGTTCCTCGACTACGAATGGGGCGGCTTCCGGGATGCGACGCTCGATTTGGGCTGCATGCTGGTGTCCTTCCCACAATGTTTGTGCGATTTGGGCCTCACCGTGGAACAGTCGGACGCCATGGTCGAGGCGTGGCGCGCTGAGATTGCCGGTTTGTGGCCGCAATTGCTAGACGACGACGTGCTCTATCCGCGATTGCTTGACGCACGCATGCTGTGGGTGTGGCTTTCCACGGCATGGCACCTGCCAGATAACTATGCGCGACGCGCCATCGAGCGCGACCATGCACTTGCCGTTCCGCCCGCGCAGGCACTGGCGTCACGGTGGGCGGGACTGGCGCTTGCGGCTGATCAGATCGGTGCTGATGCGATCGCCGAGCATGCCGATCGCGTCATGGATGCCCTGAACCGCCGCACTGGTTTCCCAGGCTAGAAGCCGGGCAGTACCCGGCCGTCAAATCCGCCGCCCGGCGCACCGAGGCCGAACAGTGCGGCGACAGTCGGCGCCACATCCATCGTGGTAACGGGGGCAGTGAACGTGTCGCCGCGCGGTACCACCGCATGGCCGCCGGTTGCGATCAGCGGAATCGGCAATGTGACGTCATGTCCGTGATTGCCCGGAATGGGATTCGACAGCACGGTGGGATCCGTGAAGCGCCAGCCCGGGTGGCAGAACGCAACGACGTCACCCGCACGTTCGCCGAGATCTGTGGCCGTGGCGTCAAACGTGGCGGCGACGCCCGCGTGGCCGTCGGCGATTGCCCGCATGCGCGCGACCGCATCAGCGCGCTGATGTGCTGGGCCTGTCCAGTAGAACAGCGATGCGCCGCCGTTGTCGGAGATACGCGTGTTATCGCGAAGCAGCGGATCAAGCGAAAACGGGACTTGCAGACTGATGAGCGACAGCGGCGCCGACCAGTCCATGGAGTGGTCCGCAACGACGATCACAACGCTTGACTCCCATACGCCCGCCTCGTGCAAGTAGGTGACGAACCGGCCAAGTTGTGCATCGGTATTGCGCACTGCCGCGGTACGTGCGTAGCGAAAACCTGTGCCGGTGACGTCGATGTGACCGACCCGATCCACGTCACCGAGATTCGTGAACGTCAACCGGGGCTTGTGTTCCCGCATGACGTCGAGCAGTGCGTCCATCGTGAACTGATCCGGCGCGTGATCAGTCAGCGGCAGCAGCGGCTCCGGCGACCAGTGTGCCGACGCTTGGCCCTTGAACAGGCCATAAAGATAGTCTTTCGACATGATGCTGGCCGTAGTCAAACCCAGCCCGGTGCGAACCATGTCGAGCACAGTGGGTGCGGAAAGGTCATCAGGCCGGTCGAGATACCGGAAGCGGCCTTCGGCACGGTCGTAGATTTTGTTCGCCGGCACACCATTGCGCGCGGGCGTGACGCCCGTCATCATCGCGGCGTGGTTGGGGAGCGTCTCGGCGATCTGTATCGCGTTCGCGGTGACATAGCGGCCGCCCTCGCGGGACAGCCGTGCCAGCACTGGCATCAGGTCCGCGTTCACTTCGTCGACGCGGAGACCGTCGACGACGATGACGTGGACCGACATTGCTGTGCGACTGCCCGACGGTGAAGCAGCGGCAGTGCGACTGAGTGTCGCACCAGCGGCGAGCGCACCTGAGCCGGCGATCAAAGTGCGGCGGCTGACTCCGGCACGCGTTGTGGCGGGGGAAGAGCGAGATGCGGCAGCAGGCATAGTGTACGTCACGGCCTTCCGGGTTGATATGCGGCGGGATCCAGAACGACGGCGGGCTCAACGACGGCGCTGCCGTGCCGCGTACGCCGCGACAGCGCATGCCGCACGCTCGCACCCGGATCAGCGACATGGCTTACGTAGTACCAATCCATCTGCACTTGTTCTGGGGTTACCTCGCACACGCCGTAGCCGTGCGAGTCGAGTTCGACGTCGCGTACATGCTGGTTGACCTGACGGATGGCGCCTTCAGCCGCGGGGCTGACGGTGCGCTCTGGTACTTGCAGAATGTCGTCGATATTTTTCGATGTCACGGAAGGGACAACGAACTCCACGGCGGCCGTACCCCCGGCTGGATAGTTCGCGGGATTGATTGGCAGTTCGTTGGCCCAGGTCGAGTGAATATCGCCGGTCAGGAACACGACGCTCGCCGGGCCGTTCGCGGTGATCGCCTCGATCACGCGGCGCCGGTCCGCCGTATACCCGTCCCACTGGTCGGTGTTGATGGGAATGCCGCCGCGCGGGATACCGAGCATCTCGGTGATCGCCGCAGTGGTGTCAGGTTCGAGTGGCGGCACGACGAGAGGAGCGATCATCACCGGATTGCCGACTAGCTGCCACCGCGCGGGAGAAGTTGTGAGTCCGGTGACAAGCCACGAGAGCTGGTCCGCTCCGGCGATCGTCCGGCCCGGCGCGTCAACGGCTGGCCACTCGGCGACCCCCGGGGTTTCATCCCGGTAGGAGCGCAGGTCGATCATCGATAGTTCGCAGAGATCGCCGAACTGCAGCCGCCGGTAGAGCCTGTCACCCGCGGGACGCACCGGCAGCCATTCGAGGTATGCCTGCAAGGCGCTGCGGTAGCGGGTCGCCCAATCACCCTGCGTGGCGGGATCGTGATTCTCGGCCCCGCCGCGCCACGAGTCGTTCGCTGACTCGTGGTCGTCCCAGATTGGTATCCACGGCACCTCACGGTGCAGTCTCTGGAGATCCGGATCGGTCTTGTACTGCGCATGGCGGATGCGATAGTCGGCAAGGGTGACGATGTCATGCGACGGCTGGTGCGCGCGCACCGAACCATGTTTGCCGCCGTACTCGCCAACGCCATATTCGTAGAGGTAGTCGCCGAGATGGATAACCGCGTCGAGATCACCCCGGTCCGCGAGGTGCCGGTACGCCGAAAAGTACCCGGCCTCCCAGTTGGAGCACGACACCACTGCGAAGCGCAGCCGCGGCACCGGCGTCCCCGGCGCGGGAGCGGTGCGGGTTGTTCCGGTGTCCGATGTGCCGCCAAGTTCGCCGCCAGCGTGAAAGCGATAGAAGTACCTATTTGCGGGGGCAAGCCCGCTGACATCGACTTTCACGGTGTGGTCACGTTCCGGGCCGGTTGTGACGGTGCCCTGCGCGGCGACCTGAGTGAACGCCGGATCGCGCGCGAGCTCCCAGCGTACGCTCACTGGGGGGCCGATCCCGGACCCCGGCGCTGCCTCGGGGACGGGCGTGATCCGCGTCCAGATGACCACCCGATCAGGTAGCGGGTCCCCGGATGCGACACCGTGGCGAAACACAGGCCCTGGTTGCGCGAAGGCCCCATGCGGGTAGGTCACAGCGACAGCGCTGGCGCCAGAAAGCGCTGCTGCAGAGCGCAGCAGCGCTCGGCGTGAGATCACCATTCGTTTATCACACACCATGTCACGAAGACGTGCGCACCGAAGCGGGCGGATTCACCAAAAGTTTGGCTGACGTGCGAGCTCGGGTAACCTCGCACAGGTGAGCGAAGAGCTTGAAGACGGGCTGTTCAGCACAGCTGCCGACGAGCAGCGCCAGCCGCGTGCCGCGGGAGTGGGGCGCACCGAATTGCGCCCGCTTGCGGTACGAATGCGACCCGAGTCCCTCGAGGAAGTCGTGGGGCAGGCACACCTGCTTGGCCCAGCCTCGCCGCTGCGCCGCCTGGTCGAGGGCTCTGGCGCGGCGTCAGTGATCCTGTATGGCCCGCCCGGCACCGGCAAGACAACGATGGCCTCGCTGATATCGCAGGCGACGGGCCGCCGTTTCGAGGCGCTGTCGGCACTGTCTGCGGGCGTGAAAGACGTCCGCGGCGTCATCGATCTCGCGCGGCGGCGTCTCCTGAATGGCCAGCAAACGGTGCTTTTCATCGACGAAGTGCATCGCTTTTCCCGGACCCAGCAGGATGCGCTTTTGGCCGCGGTCGAGAACCGCACGGTGCTGCTGGTCGCAGCGACCACCGAAAACCCGTCCTTCTCGGTTGTCGCACCGCTCTTATCTCGCTCACTGATCTTGCAGTTGAAGCCGCTCGATGAGGCCGCGATCGGCCTGCTGATCGATCGTGCGGTCACCGACGAGCGCGGCCTCGCTGACACCGTGCGCCTGACGACTGACGCGCGTGCACATCTGATAGCGCTGTCGGCTGGGGACGCGCGACGTGCCCTCACCGCGCTCGAGGCCGCTGCCGAATCGGCGCTGGCCGGCGCGTCACCAGACGCCCAGCCCGCCGACGTCGACCTCGCCACCGTGGAGTCATCGGTAGACAAAGCAGCCGTTCGCTATGACCGGGACGGTGATCAGCACTACGACGTGATCAGCGCGTTCATCAAGTCGATCCGCGGTTCCGACGTAGACGCGGCGCTGCACTACCTTGCGCGGATGATCACCGCGGGCGAAGACCCGCGGTTCATCGCCCGACGGCTTGTGATTCATGCCAGCGAGGACGTCGGCATGGCCGATTCCACGGCACTGCAGACAGCAACAGCTGCGGCACAAGCCGTCCAGCTCATCGGGATGCCAGAGGCGGGGCTGACACTTGCGCACGCGACAATCCATCTTGCGACCGCACCCAAATCTAATGGCGTGGTTGCCGCGCTGAACGCCGCCATGCGCGACGTCGCTGCGGGCAAAGCCGGACCGGTACCAGCGCACCTGCGCGATGGCCACTACTCGGGCGCCCAATCGCTCGGCAACGCGGTCGGATACAAGTACCCGCATGATGTCGCCGAGGGTGTGCTGCGGCAGCAGTATCCGCCTGACGATCTGGTGGGCGTGGACTACTACCATCCGGCTGGTCACGGCCATGAGCGTGACCTTTCCGTGCGGGTGGCGAAGCTCCGCAAGATCGTCCGGGGCACGTAAGTGGCGCTGCGCCCACGGTTGGCGGGTGCACCGTCACCGCGCGGTACCCTGAACGGTGCGATTCAACCCGCACCAACAGTTTTCCCACATCGAGCGAGGATGAGCAGTGCAGACCCACGAGATCCGCAGACGCTTTCTTGACCATTTCGTCAAGGCCGGACACGTTGAGGTTCCCAGCGCGTCCCTGATCCTCGACGACCCGAATCTGCTGTTTGTCAACGCAGGAATGGTGCAGTTCAAGCCCTATTTCCTCGGTCAGCAGACGCCGCCTTATCCCACCGCGACAAGCGTCCAGAAATGCGTGCGCACGGGGGATATCGAAGAAGTTGGCAAGACGACCCGGCACAACACCTTCTTCCAGATGGCCGGAAACTTCTCGTTCGGTGACTACTTCAAAGAGGGCGCGATTCAGCACGCTTGGAAACTCATTACGGCGCCGCAGGAGGCAGGCGGCTATGGGTTCGATCCGGAGCGCATCTGGGTGACGGTGTATGAGGATGACCCCGAGGCGGCTGAGATCTGGGAACGCATCGTGGGCGTTCCCAAAGAACGCATCCAATACCGTGATGGCAAAGACAACTACTGGGATATGGGTGTGCCGGGCCCGGGCGGACCGTGTTCTGAGATTTATTTCGACCGTGGCCCGGAGTATGGGAAAGAAGGCGGCCCCGTCGCGGACGAAGATCGCTATCTCGAGATCTGGAACCTCGTGTTCATGCAGGATGAGCGGGGGGAACTCAGTCCCAAAGAAGGCCATCCACCGATCGGGGAGTTGCCGAAGAAGAACATCGACACCGGCATGGGTGTCGAACGTGTCGCGCTGTTGCTTCAAGGTGTCGACAACGTTTACGAGACGGACCTTGTTCGCCCGGTCATCACGAAGGCTGAGGAGCTCACGGGCCGCACGTACCACGTCGGGGTCCACGAGGACGATGTACGGTTCCGGGTGATCGCTGACCACGCCCGCACGGCCGCCATGCTGATCGCCGACGGCGTGAATCCCGGTAACGATGGACGCGGTTATGTGCTGCGCAGGCTGCTGCGCCGGATAGTGCGCGCCGCCCGACTCCTGGGAGCGACGCGGCCGGTCATGCCGGACTTCATGAAGGTAGTAAGCGATACGATGGCGCCGTCATATCCGGAACTGGCGACGGATTTTGCGCGTATCGAACGTGTCGCGTCAGGTGAGGAAGCAGCTTTCCTCCGCACACTCGACACGGGTTCGCGCCTCTTCGAGACAGCGGTGGGGGATGTGAAGGCACAAGGCGGCACCGTGTTAAGCGGTAGCGAAGCTTTCACGTTGCACGACACGTACGGCTTCCCGATCGATCTGACGCTCGAGATGGCCAGCGAAGCGGGCCTGACGGTCGACGAGGCAGGCTTCCGCACGTTGATGGCCGAGCAGCGCGACCGCGCGAAAGCTGACGCCGCAGCCCGCAAGCAAGCCCACGCTGATGAGGGTGTGTACCGCGACTTGCTCGACCGCTGGCCCACCGAGTTCACCGGATATAACGAGCTGAACTCCGAGGCGAAAGTCCTCGGCCTCATCGCTGCCGGTGCCCGGGTGCCGACAGCAGGCGCAGGCGAGGAGATCGAACTTGTGCTCGATCGCAGTCCGCTCTACGCCGAGTCCGGCGGCCAGCTTGCGGATCGGGGCCGTATCACGGCGCCAGGACTGCGACTGCGCGTCAACGACGTTCAGAAAATAGGCAAGCGGCTGTGGGTTCACAAAGTGACAGTCGAAGAGGGTGAGGTCACAGAAGGCGCTGAGGTCTTGGCCCAGGTCGACGCTGATTGGCGGCGCGGCGCTACCCAGGGGCATTCCGGCACACATCTGGTGCACGCGGCACTGCGCCAGGTGCTTGGCCCCAACGCCGTCCAGGCTGGATCGCTCAACAAACCCGGTTACCTCAGGTTCGATTTTTCCTGGCAGGGCGGGCTTTCTGAGGCTGCGCGGCAAGAGATCGAGGAGGTCACCAACCAGGCTGTCCTCGCCGACTATCCGGTAAACACGTTCATCACAGACCTGCCGAAGGCGCGGGCTATGGGGGCGCTGGCGCTGTTCGGCGAGAACTATGGCGACCGGGTGCGGGTTGTCGAAATGGGCGGCCCGTTCTCGATGGAGTTGTGCGCGGGCACCCATGTTGCGAGCTCTTCTCACGTCGGACCCGTGACGATTCTGGGCGAGGGTTCCGTGGGTTCGGGTGTGCGCCGTGTCGAAGCGTACGTCGGAATGGATTCCTACCGGCACCTTGCCCGGGAACGCGCGCTGCTCGCAGGTGTCGCGACCGCCCTGCGAGTCGCTCCAGATGAGGTACCTGCACGGGTGGAAGCTCTCGTCGACCGGCTGAAAACGGCCGAGAAAGAACTTGAAAAACACCGCGCGGCTGCGATTCTCGCCTCCGCTGGAACTCTGGCGGCTGCCGCTGAGCGTGTTGGTGGTTTGCTGGTCGTCGCTCAGAACGCCCCGGCCGGCGTGAGTCCTGGCGACCTGCGCACGCTCGCGGCGGATGTACGCGGCAGGCTCGGCCCGCAGCCGGGCGTCGTTGCGCTGTTCAGTGTCGCCGACGGAAAAGTGCCCTTCGTGGTTGCCACAACACAGGGTGCCCGTGATCTTGGTGTGCGGGCTGGTGATCTGGTGCGTGAGTTTGCGTCCCACATCAACGGCCGAGGGGGCGGGAAACCAGATATGGCCCAAGGCTCGGGCAGTGAGCCGGGCGGTATCGACCAGGCAATCGCGCACCTGCGCGCAGCGATCGCGGCGCGGGCCAGCTAGTGGCGGGACTGGACGGGATCATTCCTGATCGTCCGGGTTCCGATGATCCAGGGCGCGGCAGACGGATCGGCATTGATGTTGGCTCGGTCCGGATCGGGGTTGCGGCGAGTGACCCCGACGGGATTCTCGCGTCCCCAGTCACCACCGTGACACGCAACACACGCGACGTGTCCGATTCCCGGGATCTTGACGCGATTGCTGCCATCATCGAGGAGTACAGCGCCGTCGAAGTCGTCGTGGGCCTGCCGCGCACCTTGCGTGGCGAACGGGGCCGTGCCGCCGAAGCGGCGCTGACGTTCGCCGAGCAGCTCCGGGATCGCATCCAGCCGGTCCCCATCCGGCTGTCCGACGAGCGTATGACCACCGTGACGGCGCAGCGTGACCTGCGTGCGGCCGGGAAGAAGGCGAAGCAACAGCGTGACGTGATCGATCAGGTGGCAGCGGTCGCGATACTGCAGGGATGGCTCGACGAACGCGCGCGCCATCAACCCACAACGGAGGATCGTGCGTGAACGACTATCGAGGACATGAGCCAGTTGGGGCCAAAGGCGGTTCCGCTGGATCTGCGCCCGAGGATTGGGACACTGCGGACTACGGACTCGAACGGGCGGAGCCTGAGTGGGTAGGTGCGGAAGGCAGCGGCACTCCGCAGCATGTGCGCCGGCGTCGTGAACTCGAGCGAAACCGCCGTCGGCGCCGCAACATGCTGGTCTTCGGACTGATCGTGGTGCTGTTGCTCGCGGGTGTGGTGTACATCGGCGCGATGATTCTCGATGGCCGGCGCCCGGCACCCGTCCCGGACTACACGGGCAGCGGTGTGAGCGACATCGTGGTGCGCGTGCAACCAGGGGACTCCGGCTCCGACATCGCGGCTACCCTGCTGGAGCGGGACGTGATTATGAGCACGAGCGCGTTCATGACAGCAGCGCACGGCCGTGACGACATCGCCGCCATTCAGCCTGGCTATTACAAGGTGCGTACTCAGATCCCGGCAGCAACTGCAGTCGACATGCTCACTGATGGCGATAACCGCGTTGGTTCGTTTGTGATCCCCGAAGGGCGAAAACTGCACTCGTCCACCGCAGTGACAGGAGGCCATGTCACCGCCGGCATTTACGCGATGATCGCGCGGGCGAGTTGCGTCGAACTTGATGGCACCGAAACGTGCCTCACGGAAGACGAGCTCCGCAGCGCAGCCGCAAATGCAGATTTGGACAGCCTGGGCGTGCCGGACTGGGCGCGCGCTGAAGTAGCCCGCGCCGAAGACCCCGAGCGGCGCATCGAGGGACTTATCCGCGCTGGTCAGTGGGATGTTGACCCCGACGCATCAGCCGTCGAAATCCTGGCTGAACTCATCACACGCAGCGCCCGCGCCTACGAGCAGACCGGCATTCTCGAGGCAAGCCAGACCGTCGGCGTCAGCCCGTATGAAATGCTGACGATCGCATCTCTGCTCGAGCATGAGGCACTGCCCGGCGACTTCAGCAAGGTCGCCCGCGTGATTCTCAATCGTCTTGACGCCGGGATGCGTCTGGAGTTCGATTCGACTGTCAATTACGCGCTTGACGAGATCGAAATTGCCACCACCGACGCAGCGCGCCAGGAACGCACGCCGTGGAATACCTACGCTATGGAAGGGCTGCCGCAGACTCCGGTGTCGTCGCCCAGTATCGAAGCGCTGCAGGCGGTAGAGAATCCTGAAGATGGAGACTGGCGCTTCTTTGTAACCATCGACTTCGACGGCACGACGGTGTTTACGGACACCTTTGATGAGCACCTGCGAAACGTGCAGATCGCGATCCGGAACGGGGTGCTGGCGAGTGGCCGATAGGGGGCCTGCGCGCAAGGCGGGTGTGCTCGGGAGTCCCATTTCGCACTCACGGTCACCACAGCTGCACCTTGCCGCGTACCGTGCGCTCGGGCTGACCGACTGGACCTACGAGAGAATTGAGTGCCGCGCTGGCGAATTGGCGGGCATTGTGTCGCACCTTGGACCCGAATGGGTGGGGGTCTCGGTGACAATGCCGGGCAAACTCGAAGCCCTGGAGTTCGCCAGCGAGCGGACGGTTCGCGCCGTTGCGGTGGGGTCAGCGAACACCCTGGTTCGCACGGATACTGGATGGCGCGCAGACTGCACCGATGTGGACGGTGTCACTGGCGCTCTGGCGGACCTCGGACTTACCGATCTTTCCTCTGGCCCGGCCGTCGTGATCGGTGCCGGGGGCACAGCGCGTCCTGCGCTGGTGGCGCTCGCCGAACTGGGAGCACGTGGTGTGTCGGTGGTTGCGCGCGACGAAGGTCGCGCGCAAGGCGCACTCGGCTGCGGCGCAGCGGCTGGTCTCGAGATTTCGTATGCGCCGTTCGCGGCCATCGCGGAACTCGCGCAAGAGGCCAGTGTCCTCATCAGTACGGTGCCAGCGGATGCATTGGGGGAGCACATCGAAGCTGCTGCACATGCGAGCCGCGTTCTCGACGTTATCTATCACCCGTGGCCGACCCCGCTCGCCACCGCCGTCGAGCAGCGCGGTGGTGCGGTGGTAGGCGGTCTCTCGATGCTGCTGAATCAAGCCTTCGGCCAGGTGGAGCAGTTCACTGAGATGCCAGCGCCGCGCGCCGAAATGGCCGCCGCGCTGAACCATGCGATGCAATAACTGATGGTCCCGCTGGCGCTGACAGCGCTGCCATGGATGGCGGCGCTGTGTACTTACGACTGGCGCAGCCGCCGCCTGCCGAACTGGTTGACCATCCCTGGGGCGGGATTGATCATGGCGGCTGCCGCGTTTGGCGGTTATGGGCTTTCCGCTCTTGCGGGCGGCGCGGCGCTCGCCGCGCTGTACCTTGTAACACATCTGGTATCGGCCCGCGGGATGGGTGCGGGCGATGTGAAACTCGCCCTCGGGATTGGTGCTCTGACCGGCACTTTCGGGTCAGCGGCGTGGTTCCTGTCAACGATCATGGCACCGTTGTTCACCGTGGCGGCGGGGTTGCTCGTTTTGCGGCGGTCTGAACCGGAGTCCCCAGGGGTGTCTGCGGTAACAGCGGCACGCCGTATACGCTTGCCACACGGCCCCTCAATGTGTGCAGCTGCCGTCGTAGCGATCGCGATCGCTGTGGCGGCAGGTGAATAGCGAGCGGGTGGCATCGCCGCCGCGAGCGAGACGATGCTGGAATGGTCCTCAACTCGTGGGAAGATGAGACACGTGCTGCGCTGGATAACTGCCGGAGAATCACATGGACCTGCCCTCGTGGCCGTGCTGGAAGGCATGGTCGCGGGAGTGGACGTCACTTCATCTGATATTGCTGAGCAACTCGCACGCCGCCGCCTCGGCTACGGGCGTGGTGCGCGCATGAAGTTCGAGGCAGATCAGGTGACGATCCTCGGCGGAGTCCGGCATGGCAAGACGCTGGGCGGCCCCATTGCGATTCAAGTCGGGAACACCGAATGGCCCAAATGGGAACAGGTGATGTCCGCCGACCCTGTTGATCCTGAAGTGCTGAACGATCTTGCACGCAATGAGCCGCTGACACGCCCGCGCCCGGGTCACGCTGATTTCGCGGGCATGCTGAAATACGGTTTCGAAGACGCGCGTCCCGTGCTCGAGCGAGCTAGCGCCCGCGAAACCGCGGCTCGTGTCGCCTTAGGTACTGTGGCTCGCCGGTTCCTGAAGCAGGCACTCGGTGCAGACGTCGTTTCCCACGTTGTGGCAATTGGCACTGCGGCCTCGACCGCCGAGGCATTGCCGGCAGCTAGCGACCTCGGGTCCATCGATGAGAGTCCGGTGCGTGCGTTCGACCCGGATGCGGCCGACGCGATGATCAAGGAAATCGAAGCGGCAAAACGGGCCGGTGACACACTCGGCGGTGTCGTTGAGGTCGTCGTTCATGGTCTTCCCATTGGAATCGGTTCGTTCATCAGTGGTGCTGATCGCCTTGACGCGCGTCTGGCCGGGGCGCTCATGGGTATCCAGGCGATTAAGGGTGTCGAGATCGGTGACGGTTTCGAGACTGCGCGGCGCCGGGGTTCTGCGGCGCACGACGAGATGGTCCCGGGCCCGGATGGCGTACTGCGCCTATCGAACCGGGCCGGAGGCCTTGAGGGGGGCATGACGAATGGGCAGCCGCTGCGTGTTCGCGCTGCCATGAAGCCCATCTCGACGGTGCCACGGGCGCTGAAGACGATCGACATGAGTTCCGGCGCCGAGGCTGTCGCCATCCATCAGCGCTCTGACGTGTGCGCGGTGCCTGCAGCCGGAGTAGTTGCGGAGGCAATGGTGGCACTGGTTGTCGCGCAGGCAGTGTGCGAGAAGTTCGGTGGTGACTCGCTGACCGAGACACGCCGTAATGTCGAGTCTTATCAACTGGTGGTAGAGGAGCGCATGCGCTGGGAAGCAGCGCGCAGCGAAACTGCAGGAGAAGCGATCTGAGGTGCCGCCACGCGCGATCTTGATCGGTCCGCCCGGCGCGGGGAAGTCGACCATCGGCCGACGTCTCGCGTCGGGCCTGGGGGTGCCCTTTTTCGATACAGACACCGCCATTGAGCGGGAAACAGGCCGGACGATCAAGGATATCTTCGCTAACGAGGGCGAATCCCATTTCCGCAAGATCGAAGAGGATGTGGTTGGCCGGGCGATCACTGAGCAATCAGGCGTGGTGTCACTCGGCGGCGGTGCGGTGCTGTCGCCCCGCACCCAAAACGCGCTGCGCGGCCACACCGTGATCTATCTCGAGATTACCGTCGCTGAAGGGCTGCGCAGGACCGGTGCGAACAAGAACCGGCCACTGCTTGCCGGTGACGATGCGGCAGCCAAATATCGCGCGCTGATGAAACGGCGCCGGCCAATCTACAAAAAACTCGCCACACTGCGCGTCCGCACGAATGGCCGCAGCCCAGGGCGATCTGTGCAGTACATTCTGCGACGGATCGACCCCGAAGGCCAGCCGCGCAGCCGCTGGCCCGTGTCGATGCGTCCTGCGCGCCCGCCCAGCAGGCCGCAGCCGCGCGAATCGAATCCGAACCAGCGCCCCCAACCGGGCGGCGCGGATGAGCCCGATGCGCCTGAGGCGCCAAGCCCACAGACGATGGAGGACAGTCGGTGACCGAGCCAGTGAAGGTGGAAGTCCAGACGGAACGCCCGTACCCCGTAGTAGTTGGGCGCGGCCTGCTGGGGGACATCGTCGAACGCTTACGGGGCACATCTACGATCGCGATCTTCTACCAGCCAACGCTCGCGCAGACGGCTGAAGCGTTGCGCGCTGAACTTGAAAAGGGTGGAGCGGACGCTCACCGGATCGAAATCCCAGACGCGGAGGACGGCAAGGAACTCGCAGTCGCTGGGTTCTGCTGGGAGGTACTTGGACGCATCGGGGTATCACGCAGTGACGCGATCATAAGCCTTGGTGGCGGCGCCGCAACCGATCTGGCTGGCTTCATCGCGGGCACGTGGATGCGGGGCGTCAAAATCGTTCACGTGCCGACAACACTCCTCGCGATGGTCGACGCGGCTGTCGGGGGAAAAACCGGCATCAACACCGAGGCCGGCAAGAATCTGGTCGGTGTGTTCCATGAGCCCGACGCAGTCTTCGTCGACCTTGCCACACTCGAATCGCTGCCCCGGAATGAAATTGTCGCGGGTATGGCGGAGGTCATTAAGACGGGATTCATCGCAGATCCCGTGATCCTGGACCTGATCGAGCGGGATCCAGAGGCCGCACTTGATCCGAAAGGTGATGTGCTGCCCGAGCTGATTCGCCGCTCGATTCAGGTGAAGGCCGACGTGGTGTCGGCTGACCTGCGCGAGTCGAGCCTTCGAGAGATCCTTAACTACGGCCACACGCTGGGGCACGCTATCGAGCGGCGCGAACGCTACCGCTGGCGGCACGGAGCGGCCGTCGCTGTGGGTATGGTGTTCGCCGCGGAGCTCGGGCGTTTAGCGGGCAGGCTTGACGACGAAACCGCGGACCGGCACACACGAATTCTGCGGGCTATAGGATTGCCGACGGCGTACGAAGATGGCGTTCTCGACCAGCTGATGGAAGGGATGCGTTCAGACAAGAAGAACCGGGCGGGCATGCTTCGTTTTGTAGTACTTGACGGATTGGCCAAGCCCGGTCGCCTCGAGGGGCCGGACCCCGCGTTGCTCGCCGCCGCGTATTCAGTGGTCGCTCGGCAGGACGGCACGACTCGAAGCGGGTCTGTATTGCTATAGCCAATCCCGATTCCGAAACGAATCCGCCACACCCCGGGCTCATCACCGCCCGGGGTGTGGCGTTTTTGTCGGTGGGCGGGAGTAGAGTCGCTCATATGTTCGATACGTTGGTGGGGGCGCTCGATGGCGTAGGGAGCGGGGGGTTTGCGGGTGTCGATGATGCGGGAGTGATAGAAGTGGCTGCGGTGTGGCATCGGCTGGAAGGAGTCGTTGCGGAGCGGACGCTGGCTGCGGTGGCAGAGGTATTTCGGCGTTTCCAGGTGGAGGCTGCTGAAGCTGCGGGTGGTGTTGCCGACGAGTGGGTGGTGGTGGATGCGTTTGATCGGGCGGAGGCAGAGATTGGGGCCGCGCTGGGCATTGGGCGCCGCGCGGCGGGGGGCTTGGTAGGGCTTGCTGATGCGCTCGCGAGGCGGTTGCCTGGGACGCGGGCGCTGCTAGCTGCAGGGGTGTTGTCGGTGTACCAGGCGCGCCAACTTGAGTCGTTGACGGCGAATGTGGGTGATGAGGTGATTGAGGAGGTGGAGCGGGAGGTCTTAGAACGTGTGGTGGCTGGTGGTGCGGTGGCCTCGGGCCGGCGGTTGCGGGACATGGTGGATCGGGTGATTGTGGCGCGGGATCCGGAGGGGCTGCGGGTGCGGCGTGAGCGTGCGCAGCAGGATCGGTACGTGCAGGTATCTGCGGCAGAGGATGGGATGGTGTCGCTATTGGGCAGTTTGCGTGCGGACGAGGGCCGGTTCCTGGATGCGCGGCTGTCGGAGATGGCGAAGCAGGTGTGTGCGGGTGATCCGCGAGGGTTCGCGGTCCGGCGCGCGGACGCGCTGGTGGCGTTGATGCACGGGGAAGACCGGCTGGGGTGCCGGTGCGGTAGTGAGGACTGTCCGGCGGGCGGGGCCGTGCCGCCGCCGGCCCGGCGAAAACCGCTCATTCATGTGATTACCACGGACACTGCCGTCAGCTACGCCAGCGCCAGTAGGACGAACGGCGCCCGCAGTGCAGGCAGAACGGCTGTCGAGGATGCTAGCCCGGCACAGTTTGAGCCGAGTCTCGAACCACACGAGGCAGACCCTGAGCCGCCTGATGCGGACGGACTCGGGTATCTGGATGGGTACGGTCTGATTGATGGTGCGTTCGTCCGGGAACTCGCTGCAGGCGGGGTTATCCGCGCGCTGCGTTTCGGTGGCGATGGCGAGCCGGGCGACTCTAGTGACGGGGATGGTCACAGCGACGACAGTGGGTCGCTGCGGTACCGGCCGCGTGAGGAAGTGGGGGATGCCGCGCGCGCGTTGCATGGGGGCTGTCTGTGGCCGCAGTGTGATGGCGCGGCGTGGGAGTGTGACCTTGACCATCACGAGGCTTTCGATCGTGAAGAGCCAGACGCGGGGGGCCAGACGGTGCTGGACAATCTCGGGCCGTTATGCCGGGGCCACCACACGCACAAAACATCTGGTGGCTGGAGGATCGAACGCTCCAGTTGTGGTGCGCTAGTTCTGATCGCGCCGAGTGGGCTGAGCTACACGGTGTATCCGCACGGTCCGGTCAGCCTGCTCACTGAACCCGGCACCTCCGCTGTTAGCGGTGCGGCGAACAGCGGAGGTGCCGGCAACGGTAACCCCGCGTGCGCGGCGGAGGTACCGGGCCAGCCAGGCACCGAAATCCGGACGAGTGTGGATGCCCCGAATGTGGATGATGCCCGCGAGGATCCCCCCAATTACTGCACTTCGAATAACTGTGCCCCCACTAACTGTGCCCCGATAGACGCTCCGATCAGCGACACTCCCGCACGCGAAACTGACCCGAAAAGCGGCGAGTCCCGCAGCTGCCGGAAGCAGCCCATCGTCCCGCTAATGAAACGAACGAAAAACCGGTCACGGATGCAGAACCGGGCCGCGCGTATCCGCCGGGAGCGAAACATGAACCGCGCCGCCCGCCAGCAGCGAGAAGACAGCGCCGGCACCGAGCCCCCCTTCTAACACCCACCACACCGAGCAGGCGGGGCGACCACTCCGCCCGCTCACGCTTGCCCACAGTAGAAGCGAGGTCACCGAGGCCGTGCTGATGCCTGGCGCATTACCAGTGGCGCTCGCACGGAGTTGTCGACGACTCGTGGATGAGCGCTAAAAGTGGATGAAGGGCCAAGAGTGGATGAAGACCAAGAGTGGATGGAGACCAAGAGTGGCAGCCTCAAAATGTGAGCGGGGCCCCTCGCATGAAGGACCCCGCTCTTAGGTGGCTTACGGCGCTAGCGTGTGCCGCGCCGATCGTCGTCGTCGAGGTGCGCGCGTTCTTCAGCGAAGTCTTGATCGCTGTACTCGTCGGCCTCGAGCGTGGTGGTACCGGCGGCCGTGCCGCTGGAAGCTCCGAGCGCGTGATGCGTCTCGACAGGGCCTTTCTGGTGGTGTGCCTGGATGTGATGCCGACCGAACTCATCGACTTCCTCCGGCGGCGCCGAGCGGCGGCGCGACCGCTCGCCAAACGCCCGGCCACTGAGTATGCCGATCTGGGCAGGGATCGACAGCAAGATAACCATGAAACCAGCACCGATGGTGAGTTCGAACAGCAACGACTGCGAACTCGCACCCGGGAAGATAAAGCTCAGGATCCACGACGCGGCGCCGGATACGACACCTGCGACCACCATTGCTTTGAGCCACAGCAGCGTGAGGTCTGAGCGGTCTTCGGGATCTTCGTTCTCGTAGGCGTCGCGACGCCCGTCGAAGAACGGCCATGCGAGTGCCACCAAAATCACGACGACGAGCGCGATCGTTCGCTGCACGCCACCGCTCTCCGGCCAGGTGTAGATGCCGATGCCGAGCACGGCTCGCACGAAGGTAATGACGGCAGCCATCACAAGGCCACGAAGAAGCCACAAATCCATGTATGCAGAGTAACCATTGTCGCTGTGGCCTGTGCGACAACCCGCACGTTTTGGACATCTAAAGAACAGCGACAAGACTCTTACCTTGTCGTTTGTGTCTACGTGAATGCACGCACAGGGGGTGCCTGATCTTCCGGTGGCAAGACCGGCTGTCGCACAGCCATGAAAGGATGGGAGAGGCGAACAACCAGGAGGGCGAGAAGTGGGCAGTGAAGGCGCCATTACAGTGCCTGAGGCGCGGGGAGTAACCCGGGAGCAGTACGGTGACCGCAGGCAGCGGCTGCGGTCTGTGATGCAGGAAAGGGAAGTGAGTGCCCTCCTGGTGAGCGGGCTGACTAATGTCCGGTATCTCACTGGTTTCACGGGTTCGAACGCCGCGCTGCTCATGGTCTGCGCTGACAATGGTGGCGAGAGCGCGACCCTTATCTGCACGGACGGCAGATACACCACCCAGGTCGCGGAGCAAGCTCCAGACGTGCGGGCTCTGATCGCCCGCGCATGCGTCACCGCACTGGCGCGCCATGCCGTTTCTGCTCTTGGAAGCCAGAAGGTGGGTTTCGAGAGCCACGTCATGACTGTTGATCAGCACGCTCGGCTGGTAGACGAAGCACATGAAGTGAAGTGGCAGCCCACGCGCGGACTGGTGGAGCAACTCCGCGCGGTCAAGGATGATGCAGAAATTTCGTTCTTGCGGCGGGCGTGCGCAATTGGTGACGTTGCGCTGGGTGAGCTGATTTCCCGAAACGCTCTGCGCCCGGGACGTTCGGAGATGGCAGTCGCGCGCGAACTTGAAGCCATCATGTTCGATGCCGGGGCAGAACGAGTGGCATTCGAGACGATCGTTGCTGCCGGGGCTAACTCCGCCGTGCCGCACCATCGGCCGACTCATGCGGAGCTCGCGGCAGGTGATTTTGTCAAAATCGACTTCGGCGCGGTCGCCGGCGGCTACCACTCGGATATGACGCGGACTTTTGTACTCGGGTCCGAGCCGCAAGGCTGGCAGCGTGACGTGTATGAACTCGTGCGTGAAGCGCAGGCGGCGGGTTGTGCTGCGCTCGCACCCAACGCGGAGTGCGTTTCGGTGGATAGTGCCGCCCGTACGGTGATCGCCGAGGCCGGGTACGGTGACCATTTCATTCACAGCCTCGGACATGGCGTCGGGCTTGAGATACATGAAGCACCGGCATTGGCGCAGACGGCGACCGGTAGACTACTCTCCAGCACTGCCGTCACGGTCGAGCCGGGTGTGTATTTGCCGGGGCGCGGCGGCGTGCGAATCGAGGACACGTTAATCGTCCGCGAGGGTCAGCCTGAGTTGCTGACTCACACCAGCAAAGACTTGATGGTGGTCTAGCTGGACCTGCCGGCGTCTTGCTGGTGCACCGCTGATAGCTGTAACGGCTTTACGAAGAACTGAGGAGAGAGACGTCGTGGCCACGACCGCTGACTTCAAGAATGGGCTTGTACTCAAGATGGACAGCCAGTTGTGGCAGATCATCGAGTTTCAGCACGTCAAGCCGGGCAAGGGCCCTGCCTTCGTGCGCACGAAGCTGAAGAATGTGCTCTCCGGAAAGATTATCGATAAAACATTCAACGCGGGTGTGAAGGTCGAGACCGCAACTGTCGACCGCCGCGACATGACATATCTTTACCGTGACGGCGCAGAGTTCGTCTTCATGGATGGTCAGACGTACGATCAGATCCACGTTAGCGAGGACACCGTGGGGGGCGGGGCGCGCTTCCTCCTTGAGAACACTCAGGTTCAGGTGGCTACGCACGAAGGTGAGCCGCTCTACGTCGAACTCCCGGTCACCGTCGAACTTGTTGTGCAGCACACAGACCCGGGCCTGCAGGGTGATCGCTCGACCGGTGGCACCAAACCCGCAGTCCTTGAGACAGGCGCGGAAATTCAGGTTCCGCTCTTCATCAACACGGGGGACAAGCTGAAGGTCGATTCCCGTGACGGCAACTACCTTGGCCGCGCGTGAGCAATAACCGCTTCAAGAAACTCGGTGCGCGCCACAAGGCGCGGCGCCGATCAGTCGATTTCCTTTTCGAAGCTGAGGCCCGCTCATGCCGGCCGACGGAGGTCGTTGCAGAGCGTGTCGCCATGGCAGCTGACAATGATCAGTTGCCCCCGGTTGCCGAGTACACCCACATCGTCGTGCGAGGCGTGGAACAGAATAAGCAGCGGCTCGACGATGTGATCGCCAGCCACCTGCACGATTGGACGCTCGAACGGTTGCCTGCCGTGGATCGGGCGATTCTGCGCGTCGCCACGTGGGAACTTCTGTACGCAACGGATGTGCCGTCAGTCGTCGCGGTTGATGAAGCTGTCGAACTTGCGAAAGAGCTCTCCACCGATGATTCACCCGGGTTCATTAATGGCGTTCTCGGGCAACTAGTGCACGTAGCGCCACAGTTGCGCGCAGCGGAAGAGACAGCTGCAGCTGCCTTGGCGGCCCTCGAAGAGGACAAGGGCGGGGCAGCTGACGCGCACAGTGAGGGTGCTCACGGCAGCAGCGGGTCTGGAGACGGCGGGCCGCCCGTCACCCGGAGCGACTGGTAAGGTCGACTGCGGCAAAACGGCGTCCTTTAACGATCCGTCCCGTGAGGCGGAGAAGGAGGTCTGGGGATGCTCCCAGAAGAGTATCCGGCGGAGAGTACTGCGCAGCGCGCCGCAGGCGGTGGCGGGCGCAGTTCGGGGCAATCGAGCCGAAGCGGCAGCCGAGAGCTGCTGAGTTCTGCAGATGTCGGCCGGACGATCGCGCGTATCGCGCATCAGATCATCGAAAAGACTGCGCTCGATCAGGAAGACGCGAAAGGCCACGTCGTTCTCGTCGGTATCCCGACGCGCGGTTCCACGCTGGCGCAACGTCTCGCGGCGAAGATCGAAGAGTTCACGGGAATCACCCTGCCGGTGGGATCGCTGGATACGACGCTGTATCGCGACGATTTGCGTTCAAAGCCGCATCGCCCGCTGGAACGAACATCGATGCCAGTGGGCGGAGTTGACGGCTGTCTGGTCATCCTTGTGGACGACGTGCTGTATTCGGGACGCACTGTGCGCTCAGCGCTTGATGCGCTGCGCGACGTGGGGCGGCCGCGGATCGTGCAGCTCGCGGTTCTCGTGGATCGGGGGCATCGGGAATTACCTATCCGGGCCGACTACGTCGGCAAGAACATTCCGACGGCCCGATCTGAGGAAGTTCTCGTGTTGTTGAGCGAGCACGACGCGCGTGACGGTGTGGAGTTGCGCCCCGAGGGCGGTGCGCGGTGAAGCACCTCCTTTCCGTAGCCGACCTGAATCCCGCATCGGCCACCGCGCTCCTCGATGAAGCGAACCGCTTTGAGCAGGCACTACTCGGCCGAGAGGTTCGCAAACTCCCGACGCTGCGCGGTCGCACGATCATGACTGTGTTCTACGAGAACTCCACGCGCACCCGAGTCTCGTTCGAGGTGGCGGGCAAGTGGATGAGCGCGGACGTTATCAACGTCAGTATCAGCGCCTCTTCGGTCAGCAAGGGCGAGTCACTGCGTGACACCGCGATGACGCTGCACGCGGCAGGTGCGGATGCACTGGTCGTCCGGCATCCGGCTTCCGGCGCGCCCGCGCAGATCGCGAGCTGGACACGTGGCGCTGACGGGTCGGGCCCGGCCGTGATCAATGCGGGTGACGGCACCCATGAGCACCCGACACAGGCCCTGCTTGACGCCTACACATTGCGGCAGCGCCTCGGCGACATCGCTGGGCGTCGCATCGTCATCGTCGGCGATGTGCTGCACAGCCGGGTCGCGCGGTCCAATGCGCTGCTGCTTTCCATGCTCGGAGCGGAGGTCGTGCTTGTCGCACCGCCAACGCTCCTGCCTGTTGGTGCCGAAACCTGGCCCGTCACGATCGGGCACAGCCTCGAGGCGGAACTGCCCGCTGCGGATGCAGTGATGATGCTGCGCGTACAGGCGGAACGAATGAACGGTTCCTTCTTCCCATCGGCGCGGGAATATGCGATTAGCTACGGGCTCAATGACAGACGAATATCAATGCTGCCGGACCATGCGGTGGTTCTGCATCCCGGCCCGATGGTGCGGGGAATGGAGATCGGCTTCTCAGTGGCCGACTCGCATCGGTCAACCGTACTGCAGCAGGTGACGAATGGCGTGCACATCCGGATGGCGGTGCTTTTCCGGCTGCTTGTCGGCCTTGCGGACTCAGGAGAGGAATCGTGACAAACACTCCCATTCTGCTTAGAGAAGTCCGGCTGTACGGCGAAGGCGAACCAGTCGATGTGCGCGTACGTGACGGTCAGATCGCGGAAATCGGCGCCGGACTCGACGCGGACGGCGCAACAGTGGTGGAAGCCGGCGGGCACATCTTGCTGCCCGGGTTCGTGGATCTGCACACGCACTTGCGCGAGCCAGGTCGTGAAGACACGGAAACGATTGCAACTGGTTCCGCAGCAGCGGCGCTCGGCGGATATACCGCGGTGTTCGCGATGGCGAACACCGATCCCGTCGCAGACACCGCTGTGATCACCGATCACGTGTGGCGCCGCGGCCGGGAGATCGGGCTCGTCGACGTGCACCCGGTCGGGGCAGTAACCGTTGGTCTCAAGGGCAAGCAACTCGCCGAACTCGGCGCGATGTCCAGCGGAAAAGCGCGCGTCAAGATGTTCTCGGACGACGGCTATTGCGTCGAGGACCCACTAATTATGCGCCGGGCGCTTGAATATGCACGCGGCCTAGGGGTGCTGATCGCCCAGCACGCGGAGGAACCGCGCCTGACGGTCGGTGCCGTGGCGCATGAGGGCCCCGCAGCGGCGCGCCTCGGCCTTACTGGCTGGCCGCGGGCTGCGGAGGAATCAATCGTGGCGCGGGACGCGCTGCTAGCACGTGACGCCGGTTACCGCGTGCACATCTGTCACGCGTCGACAGCAGGGACGGTGGAACTCCTCAAATGGGCGAAGTCGCAGGGCATCTCGATCACCGCTGAAGTTACCCCGCACCACCTGATGCTCGATGACTCACGACTCGAGACGTACGACGCGGTCAACAAAGTGAACCCACCGCTGCGCGAAACGAGCGACGTCGCGGCCTTGCGGCAGGCCTTAGCCGAGGGAGTGATCGATTGCGTGGCTACCGACCACGCTCCGCACGCGGCGCAGGACAAATGCTGCGAGTTCGCGGCCGCACGGCCGGGGATGCTCGGTTTGCAGACAGCACTGTCGATCATCATCGACACGATGGTGCGGCCCGGGCTTCTGACGTGGCGTGCCGTCGCGCGGGTGATGAGTGAGAAACCCGCACAGATCGTCGGCCTGACCGATCAGGGACGACCAATCGAGGTGGGCGAACCCGCGAACCTCACACTTGTCGATCCGGAAACCCACTGGGTCGTACAGGGTGACGCGTTCGCGAGCATTTCGGACAACACCCCATTTGAAGGTCTCACGCTGCCAGGTCAGGTTCGGCTGACGATGCTCCGCGGCCGGATCACGGCTGAGGAAGGCAAGGTGAATGCGCTGTGACGAGAACACTTCTCACGGTTCTCCTCTTTGCGATCTGGATCCTGCTTGTGTGGCTGATGATCCGATCATGGCGGCGGCGCGGCGAGCGGCAACGTGCGATTGTCGGTGCGCTCCCAGAAATTCCGGGTACGTTCGGCGCGCCGCTGCTGGGACCGAGCGCGGGACTCTATGTGGGATCCACGCTGGCGCCGTCATGGATCAACCGGGTGGCGGTCGACGATTTCGGGGACCGTGCTGAGGGTGAACTTACCGCTTACGACGATGGCCTGCTGCTGACGCGTTCGGGTGCGAGCACGATCTGGATGCCGCGCGAGCAAGTGCTGCATCTTCGCACTGATGCGAAGTTGGCCGGCAAAGTCATGACACGGGATGGCCTGCTCGTGATTCGATGGCGCACAAGCACGGGAGCCGAAATTGACAGCGGCTTCCGTGCGGTCGACAAACTCGAATACCACGACTGGGTGGGCGTCTGGGATAGCGGCAGTACCCGCACGGACGGGCCGGGAAACCCGGAACGCAACGCTACAAACAGCTCAAAACAAGACGGAAAGAACGGTGTGGACGGGTGAGCGAAGCAGCACTGGTTCTCGAAGACGGCAAGGTCTATCGTGGCCGCAGCTTCGGAGCCGTAGGTGAAACCCTCGGCGAGGCAGTTTTCAGTACCGCGATGACGGGTTATCAGGAAACACTCACGGATCCGAGCTACCACCGGCAGATCGTTGTGGCCACGGCGCCGCAGATCGGCAATACCGGGTGGAACCTCGATGACAGCGAGTCCATAGGGTCACGCGGCCACGAGGCCGCGGGTGCGGCGGGCAAAATCTGGGTCGCGGGTTATGCGATCCGGGACGCAACTCGCCGGACATCGAACTGGCGCGCAACCGGGACTCTCGAGGACGAACTGATCCGCCAGAATGTAGTGGGCATTCAGGGCATTGACACGCGGGCCGTCGTGCGCCACCTCCGCAACTTCGGCTCGATGCGGGCCGGTGTTTTCTCAGGTGACGCACTCGCTCCCGCGGATGAACTCGTCGAACGTGTGCGCAACCAGCCTTCGATGCTCGGTGCGAGTCTCGCCGAGGAAGTGTCGACGCCAGGCGGCTACACCATCGAGCCCGAAGGCACGGCACGGTTCACCATCGCGGCGGTTGACCTCGGTATCAAGACGAACACTCCGCGAATGTTCGCGCAGCGCGGGGTGCGGGTTCACGTCGTCCCCAGCACCGCGACGCTAGAAGACATCCTGGACCTCGATCCTGACGGTGCCTTTCTGTCCAACGGCCCCGGCGACCCCGCGACCGCGAACAACGCGGTTCAGTTGACGAAAGCTATTCTCGGACAGCGGCTCCCGCTGTTCGGTATCTGCTTCGGAAACCAGATTCTGGGTCGGGCCCTCGGCTTGTCAACGTACAAGATGAAGTTCGGGCACCGCGGAATCAACATCCCGGTCATCGACCATGCGACCGGGCAGGTAGCAATCACTGCGCAGAACCACGGCTTCGCGCTCGAAGGCGAAGCGGGCCAAGAGTTTGACACGCCGTTTGGCCGGGCAGTCATCAGTCACACGTGTGCCAACGACGGGACAGTAGAGGGCGTGCGGCTGCTGGACGGCTCCGCGTTCTCGGTTCAGTACCACCCGGAAGCGGCCGCCGGCCCGCATGACGCCGCGTACCTCTTCGATCAGTTCATTTCCACGCTCGACGCCGCTTCGGCCAAGAAAGGCGCTGTGTAATGCCACGCCGCACCGACCTGTCGCATGTGCTCGTCATCGGTTCTGGGCCGATTGTGATCGGCCAGGCATGTGAGTTCGATTATTCCGGTACGCAAGCATGCCGGGTACTCAGGGAAGAAGGCCTGCGGGTCACACTCGTGAACTCCAATCCGGCCACCATCATGACGGACCCCGAGTTCGCGGACTCCACCTACATCGAGCCGATCACCGCCGAATTCGTTGAGAAGGTCATCGAGCGTGAACGCGACAACGGTCACCCAGTCGACGCGCTGCTGGCGACGCTGGGCGGCCAGACCGCACTGAACACCGCTGTCGCGCTGCATGACCGCGGCGCACTCGAGAAGTACGGCGTTGAGCTGATCGGCGCGGATTTTGACGCCATCCAGCGCGGCGAAGATCGCCAGAAGTTCAAGGACATCGTCGCGAAAGTGGGCGGCGAATCCGCTAAGTCCCGGGTTTGCTACACGATGGAGGAGGTCCACGACACCGTCGAGGAGCTGGGCTTCCCCGTCGTTGTCCGGCCCAGCTTCACCATGGGTGGCCTAGGTTCGGGAATGGCCTACAACTACAACGATCTTGACCGGATCGCTGGTGGCGGAATCAACGCGTCGCCCACCGCGAACGTCCTCATCGAAGAGTCGATTCTCGGCTGGAAAGAGTTCGAACTCGAGCTGATGCGCGACGGTCGCGACAACGTGGTCATCGTGTGCTCGATCGAGAACCTCGACCCCCTGGGCGTGCACACCGGTGATTCAATCACTGTCGCGCCGGCAATGACGCTAACGGACCGGGAATATCAAAAGCTGCGGGATCTGGGCATCGCGATTCTGCGCGAAGTGGGCGTGGATACGGGCGGCTGCAACATTCAGTTCGCGGTCAATCCGGACGACGGCCGCATCGTCGTCATCGAAATGAACCCGCGCGTGTCTCGATCATCGGCCCTTGCGTCGAAAGCAACGGGCTTTCCAATCGCCAAGATCGCGGCGAAGCTTGCGATCGGCTACACGCTCGATGAGATAGTCAACGACATCACCAAAGAAACACCAGCATCGTTCGAGCCCACTTTGGATTACGTCGTGGTCAAAGCGCCGCGCTTCGCATTCGAGAAGTTCCCGGGCGCGGACGCAACGCTCACCACCACGATGAAGTCCGTTGGTGAGGCGATGGCGCTCGGGCGTAACTTCCGCGAAGCGCTCGGCAAGGTGCTCCGCTCACTGGAGACCAAGGAAACCGGGTTCTGGACTCGGGCGGATCAGCAGTTCGGTTCACTCGAAGAGATATTGGAGGCCGTGCGGACCCCGCTCGATGGCCGACTGTACCGGGTTGAGCAGGCGCTGCGTCTGGGTGCGTCCGTTGAGCAGTTGTACGAAGCGACCGGTATCGACCCGTGGTTCCTTGCGGAGATCGAAGCCCTGGTCGACCTGCGCGCGGAACTGCTGAGTGCCCCGGTGCTCGAGGAGAAGCTGCTGCGCAGGGCGAAGAACTCAGGTCTTTCCGATCGTCAGATTGCGGCCCTGCGTCCAGAGCTTGCTGGCGAACAGGGGGTTCGCGCGCTCCGGCACCGGCTCGGTGTGCGCCCGGTCTACAAGACTGTGGACACCTGTGCCGCGGAGTTCGAAGCGAAAACGCCGTACCACTACTCGGCTTACGAACTCGACCCGGCCGCTGAAAGTGAAGTGGCACCGCAGCGTGAGAAGCAGAAGGTTATCATTCTTGGCTCTGGTCCGAACCGGATTGGTCAGGGCATCGAATTCGACTACTCGTGCGTGCATGCCGCGATGACGCTCTCGCAGGCGGGCTACGAGACGGTGATGGTCAACTGCAACCCTGAGACTGTCTCTACTGACTATGACACGGCCGATCGCCTGTACTTCGAGCCGTTGACGCTGGAAGACGTGCTCGAGGTCGTGCACGCAGAGCAACAGTCGGGCCACGTCGCCGGCGTTATCGTGCAGCTCGGCGGTCAGACGCCGCTGAAACTCGCCAAGCAGCTTGAGGCTGCCGGTGTGCCGATCGTCGGTACCTCGCCCGACGCCATCAACCTCGCTGAGCATCGGGGCGAATTCGGTGCTGTGCTGAGTCAGGCTGGCCTGCCTGCGCCGCGTTTCGGCACCGCGACAAGCTTCGAGCAGGCGCGCAACGTCGCGTCGGAAATTGGATATCCGGTGCTGGTCCGGCCGTCCTATGTGCTGGGCGGACGTGGCATGGAGATCGTGTATGACGAGCAGTCGCTCGAGGACTACATCTCCCGTGCGACTGAGTTAACGCCGGAACATCCCGTGCTTGTCGACCGGTTCCTCGATGATGCGATCGAAATTGACGTCGACGCGTTGTGTGACGGCACCGAGGTCTACATCGGCGGGGTCATGGAGCACATCGAGGAAGCCGGTATTCACTCCGGTGACTCAGCGTGCGCGCTGCCCCCAATCACGCTCGGCCGTTCCGACCTCGAGGCAGTGCGCCGTTCCACGGAGGCGCTCGCGGCAGGTATCGGCGTCAAAGGACTGCTCAACGTGCAGTATGCGCTCAAAGACGACGTCCTTTACGTGCTGGAAGCGAATCCCCGGGCGAGCCGGACCGTGCCGTTTGTCTCTAAGGCGACGGCTGTACCCCTCGCTAAGGCGGCCGCGCGAGTCATGCTCGGAGAGAGCATCGCCGGCCTGCGCGAGAGCGGGGTGCTGCCGAAGACCGGTGACGGTGGCGAGATGCCAATTGACTCCGCGATCGCGGTGAAAGAAGCGGTTCTGCCGTTCAACCGGTTCCGCCGCGCCGACGGGACGGGCATCGAGTCGCTGCTAAGTCCCGAGATGAAATCGACCGGCGAGGTCATGGGCATCGACTCGAACTTTGGTGCGTCGTTCGCGAAGAGCCAGACCGCTGCGTACGGTTCGCTGCCGACCGAGGGCACAGTGTTCGTTTCAGTCGCGAACCGCGACAAACGTGCCCTGGTGTTCCCGGTGAAACGCCTCGCTGATCTGGGCTTCCAGATCCTGGCCACCAAGGGGACCGCGGAAATGCTGCACCGCAACGGAATTCCGTGCACCGAGGTGCGCAAGCTCTCGGGTGAGGACCTCGCGGAAGGCGAGCGGACGATCGTCGACCAGATCCGAGATGGTGAGGTTGACATGGTGATTAACACGCCATACGGCAACTCGGGCCCGCGAATTGACGGATACGAAATTCGCAGCGCTGCTGTCGCGACATCAACGCCGTGCATCACAACGGTGCAGGGTGCGGCGGCTGCCGTGCAGGGAATCGAAGCGCTCCGGCGTGGCGATATCGGGGTGCAGCCCCTGCAGGTTCTGCACGCCGTGCTGCGCGGATGAGCGAAGCGACTGCGACTGGGGGTGCGGGCACGCGTGCGTCATTCGGTGCCCGGCTGCGGTCCGCGCTGGACCAGCGCGGACCGGTATGCGTCGGAATCGATCCGCATCCGCAGCTTCTGGAGGCATGGGGGCTGAGTGTCTGCGCCCGTGGACTCGCGGAGTTTGCCGACCGGTGTGCGGACGCGTTCGCACACACAGCGGCGATCGTGAAACCGCAGGTCGCGTTCTTCGAGGCATATGGTGCGCAGGGGTATACCGTCCTGGAACGCACAATGGCCACGCTGCGCTCGGGCGGAGCTCTGGTTCTGGCTGACGCTAAACGCGGTGATATCGGTTCGACCATGGCGGCGTATGCGCGCGCATGGCTGGCCGATGAATCACCGCTGGCGGCTGACGCGATGACTGTGTCGCCGTATCTAGGCTTTGGATCGCTCACACCAGCGATCACACTCGCACAGCAGACCGGACGCGGCGTTTTCGTGCTCGCCGCGACGTCCAACCCGGAAGGTCAGCAGGTGCAGGCTGCTCGTTCGGCGCCTGGTCACAGTATCGCGCAGACCATGGTGGATGACGCCGCGGAATGCAATAGGGAGGCGGAACCGCTGGGGTCGGTGGGTGTCGTCATTGGAGCCACGCTAGATTCGGTGCCCAACCTGTCCGGGCTGAACGGGCCGGTCCTGCTGCCGGGTGTGGGTGCGCAGGGGGGAACCCCTGCTTCGGTTGCGCGGCTCATGGGTGGAAACGGCCGTCTCGCGCTCCCTGCCGTATCGAGGGATGTCTTGCGGACCGGCCCAGACGTGGGTGCATTGCGCGCAGCGGTAACCCGCACTGCCGAGGCCTTCAGCTTCTTGCGCCAGCAATAAAAGTTGGCAGCAAAACCCCAAGACACCCCAATTCGATGTGATCCAGCTCACAAAGTCGCTAAATTTGCCCGAACTCGGCGCTTTGGTTTGACGTTTTCCCTGCGTGTCGCAAGGATTGCCACGGTGACCGGCAGTGCGCGCGGTATGGTCAAGGCGCGTTTTAGTGCGCAGGCCGACACGCTGAGCCTCGCCAGGCTTAGCAGACCGTTGGCTTCGTGTGTACGGTCGCACTCACCGCGGCTCGCGGTGAGAACAACGTAGGTAGATGAGACGGAGGAATCGTGGCCCTTCCCCAGTTGACCGATGAGCAGCGGGCGGCTGCTCTGGCGAAAGCGGCGGAGGCACGCCGGGCCCGGGCGGAGCTCAAAGAGCGGCTCAAGCGCGGTGGCACCGACCTCAAGCAGGTTCTCGCCGATGCGGAAACTGATGAGATTCTCGGCAAGATGAAGGTCTCGGCGCTGCTCGAGGCTCTGCCCAAGGTGGGCAAGGTGAAGGCTCGGGACATCATGACCGAGCTTGAGATCGCTCCCACGCGTCGCCTCCGGGGCCTCGGTGAGCGCCAGCGTAAGGCGCTGTTGCAGCGGTTCGATTTCGAGGCGTGAGTGTGAGGTGGATGCTGCCGTGAACGAAGCGTCAGGCGCGGCTGTGTCTGGCACCGAGGCGGCGGCACGGCGGAGGGGGCGGCTAGTCGTCTTGGCTGGCCCCTCTGCTGTCGGTAAATCCACGGTCGTGCAGCGGTTGCGCGATGTGGTGCCGGACCTTTGGTTCAGCGT
This sequence comes from Hoyosella sp. YIM 151337, assembly GCF_026041215.1. Taxonomy (GTDB): domain Bacteria; phylum Actinomycetota; class Actinomycetes; order Mycobacteriales; family Mycobacteriaceae; genus Hoyosella. Next base: position 359,569 of record NZ_JAPEIQ010000013.1, on the reverse strand, counting down.
GTCCGCTACGACACGCGACCCACGGCCGGGTGAAGTACCCGGCCGGGATTATTACTTCGTCTCGCGTGCTGAATTCGATCGCATGATCGACGCGGGCGAACTGCTGGAATGGGCTGAGGTTCACGGTGGCTTGCAGCGTTCGGGAACGCCGAAGGCGCCCGTTGATCACGCGCTGCGCGCTGGGACACCTGTACTCATCGAGGTAGACCTCGCGGGTGCGCGGGCGATCAGGGAGCGGCTGCCTGAGGCGACGCTCGTCTTTCTGGCACCGCCGAGCTGGGATGTGCTCGTTGAGCGGCTCTCCGGGCGGGGAACAGAAGCTCCGGAGATTGTCCGGCGGCGTCTCGCGACTGCACGTGAAGAATTGGCTGCTCAGCACGAGTTCGACCGCGTCGTCGTGAACGACGACGTGGAACGTGCGGTCGGTGAGTTGCTATCCTTGCTCGTTGGGGCATAGTGATGGCCCACTTTGGACCGCAGTATCAGAGGAGTATGTGTGACGACGCCTAGCGCTGACACGAATGCCAGTGCAGTTCCTGTCTATGATCCGCCGGTCGGCCTGACAAATCCGCCGATCGACGAGCTGCTCGACCGTACGTCGTCGAAGTACGCACTGGTGATCTTCGCTGCGAAGCGCGCCCGTCAGATCAACGACTACTACAACCAGATCGGCAGCGGGATGCTCGAGTATGTCGGGCCGCTTGTTGATCCCGGAATGCATGAGAAGCCCCTCTCGATCTCGCTGCGTGAGATCCACGGGGATCTTCTTATTCACAACGAGGGCGAGTAGCGGGTCCCGCAGTGTCCGCAACGGAAACTGCAGTGGTTGATGGTGCGGCGCCGCGTAAGCGGGTGATCGTCGGGGTTTCCGGCGGTATCGCCGCCTACAAGGCGTGCGCGCTCGTGCGCTACTTCGCTGAGGCCGGGCATGACGTCCGTGTCATCCCGACTAATTCAGCGCTGGAGTTCATCGGCGCAGCGACGTTCGAGGCGCTTTCGGGTAATCCGGTGCATACCGGGGTGTTCGAAAACGTGCACGAAGTGCCGCACGTTCGGCTGGGGCAGGAGGCCGACCTCGTTGTGGTCGCGCCCGCCACGGCTGACCTGCTGGCACGCGCCGCTCATGGCCGCGCGGACGATCTGCTTACCGCGACCTTGCTTACGGCGCGGTGCCCGGTTCTGTTCGCGCCCGCGATGCACACCGAAATGTGGGAGCATCCCGCCACATCTGACAACGTCGCGACACTTCGCGGCCGCGGTGTGATTGTGATGGAACCCGCGTCGGGCAGGCTGACGGGCGAAGACACTGGCCCCGGCCGCCTGCCCGAGGCGGATGAGATCTATGGGCTCGGGAGCATGCTTCTCGAGCGTGCGGATGCGCTTCCTCGCGACCTGACGGGATCCAAAGTGGTCGTGTCAGCGGGTGGCACGCGGGAGCCGCTGGATCCGGTGCGTTTCCTCGGCAATCGCAGCTCAGGCAAACAGGGTTACGCCGTCGCGCGGCTGGCGGTTCAGCGCGGGGCGAAGGTCACGCTGATCGCTGGTCCGGCTACCGGCCTCACTGACCCAGCTGGAGTGGAGATCGTTCGAGTCTCGACAGCAGAGGAAATGCGAATCGCGGTGCGCAAGCACAGCGATGACGCCGACGTCGTGATCATGGCGGCGGCGGTTGCAGACTTCCGCCCGGCATCCGTCGCAGAGAGCAAGATCAAAAAGGGCGCCGGCGAGCCGGATATGATCCCTCTGGTCCGCAATGCCGACATCCTCGCGGAAACCGTGGAACGGCGAGACGAGGGTGCGCTGCCTGCAACGCGAGTGATCGTCGGATTCGCCGCGGAGACGGGTGACGAGCACGGTGATGTTTTGACGCATGCCCGCGCGAAGCTTAAGCGCAAAGGCTGTGAGCTTCTTGTCGTCAATGCGGTCGGCGAGGGCAAGGCATTCGAGGTGGACTCGAACATGGGGTGGATTCTGTCGCGGGAAGGATCAGAGAAGGCCCTGCCGCTCGGGTCGAAAAACCTCATGGCGAGCCGAATTCTTGATGCCGTCAGCGCGTTGCTGTACGCCGGATAATGGTGGAAAACACCTCGCTCGCCGAGTACGGCGGAACGAACCAACCGTGCCTAGACTGAGCGTAATGACCGCAAGGTAACCAAGCGAGAGGCAAACGACGTGAGCCCGTCCAGTCGCAGACTGTTCACCAGTGAATCAGTAACTGAAGGCCATCCCGACAAAATCTGCGACGCCATCAGTGATTCCATCCTTGACGCGATTGTCAAGGAAGACCCGGGCGCCCGGGTCGCGGTGGAGACTCTGGTGACGACCGGACAGGTCCACGTTGTCGGTGAGGTGAGCACCACCGCCTACGTCGACATTCCGACGATCGTGCGCGAACGAGTGCTGGAGATCGGCTACGACTCATCCTCCAAAGGTTTCGACGGCAATTCGTGCGGCGTGAACGTGGCGATCGGCGCGCAATCGCCGGAAATCGCACAGGGTGTTGAACACGCTTACGAGTCGCGGGTCGAAGGCCTGAGCGAGGACGACCTCGACCGCCAGGGGGCGGGCGACCAGGGATTGATGTTCGGTTACGCGTGCCAGGAGACGCCGGAACTTATGCCGCTGCCAATCGCGCTGGCACACCGGCTGTCGCGGCGGCTGACCGAAAGCCGCAAGACCGGAGTCCTGCCGTACCTGCGTCCGGACGGCAAGACGCAGGTCACAATCGAGTACGACGGTGTCCGTCCAGCACGCCTCGACACAGTGGTTGTCTCTACCCAGCACGCAGCAGATATCGACCTCGATAATCTTTTAGCGCCGGATATCCGGACTCACGTGCTGGGCTCGGTGCTATCCGACCTCAAGGAGCTTGATCTCGATACATCGGACTTCAAGCTGCTGGTGAATCCTACCGGGCGGTTCGTGCTTGGCGGCCCGATGGGCGATGCCGGACTCACCGGCCGGAAGATCATCGTTGACACGTACGGCGGAATGGCGCGCCATGGCGGTGGTGCGTTTTCCGGTAAGGACCCGTCGAAGGTAGACCGCTCCGCGGCCTACGCGATGCGCTGGGTTGCGAAAAATGCAGTCGCTGCAGGCCTTGCGGACCGGCTAGAAGTGCAGGTCGCGTACGCGATCGGTAAGGCGGCTCCCGTTGGGTTGTTCGTCGAGACGTTCGGGACCGAGAAGGTCGATCCTGCGAAGATCCAAGAGGCGATCACGGAGGTATTCGACTTGCGGCCGGCCGCGATCATCCGCGACCTCGACTTGCTGCGACCAATTTATGCACAGACGGCCGCGTATGGACATTTCGGCCGCACCGATATCGACCTCCCGTGGGAGCAGACTGACCGGGTTGATGCGCTGCGTGCTGCAGCGAGCCTCTGACCGGGAGCGATACTGGAGCGAACAGCGGCAGCGGAGCGGCCAATCGCACGGATTCTTCCGATGCTTCCACTGTCGCACCTCGACCGCGAGTTCGACTATCTTGTTCCGGCTGACATCGACGAGGCTGCGCAACCCGGGGTGCGCGTCCGCGTCCGGTTCGCTGGCCGTCTGGTAGATGGGTACCTTCTTGAACGGGTGAGCACGAGCGAACGGGATGGCAAGCTCGGCTGGATCGACCGGATAGTGTCCCCGGTTCAGGTCCTGACCCCCGAAGTGGCTCGCCTTGTGACGGTCGTCGCGCAGCGCTGTGCGGGCACCAGGGCTGATGTGTTGCGCCTCGCGATCCCGTCGCGTCACGCGCGGGTCGAGGGGGAGGACCACACCCCGGAAACAACAGTCACCGCTGCGCCTGACGTAACCGCATGGCGGACATACGCGCTGGGCGCGGAACTCGTGACCGCTCTCGGGGAAGGAAAGGCGGCACGCGCAGTCTGGCAGGCCGCACCGGGGGAAGAGTGGCCGATGCGGTGCGCCGAACTCGCTGCGCAGGTCGCAGCCTCGGGCAAAGGCACATTAATTGTTGTTCCGGATCAGCGCGATCTGGATCGGGTTGGGGCGGCGTGCGAGAAACTTGCTGGCGCGGCAGCCGTTGCAGTGTTGTCCGCCGGACTGGGTCCGGCGCGGCGGTATCGCACGTGGCTGCGCGCCCTGCGGGGCAGCGCTCGCATCGTAGTAGGTACCCGCAGCGCGATGTTCGCGCCCGTGCAGGATCTTGGCCTGGTCATTGTCTGGGACGACGGTGACGATCTGCACGCAGAGCCGCGATCCCCGTACCCACATGTGCGTGACGTCGCTATTCAGCGCGCTCACTTATCGGGAACAGGTCTGGTGATTGCAGGCTTTGCCCGGACGTGTGAGGCGCAGCTGCTCGCCGAAAGCGGCTGGGCACAGGAAGTCAGCGCGCCCAGGGACGTTGTGCGTGCCCGATCGCCGCGCGTCGTCGCGCTGGCGGACAGTGACACGGCGCTCGTTCGCGATCCCGCCGCCCGCGCAGCACGATTGCCTGCGATCGCGTTCCAGGCAGCCCGGGCAGCGCTCGGTCGGGACGAGCCGGTGTTAGTGCAGGTGCCGCGGAGGGGGTATGTGCCCGCACTCGCCTGCCAGGACTGCCGGACGCCGTTGCGATGTCGCGTGTGTGCGGGTCCGATGGAGATGCTCAGTGACGGCGGCACACAGCATTATCGCTGCCGATGGTGCGCAACCGGGGCAGGTGCGCCGAAATGTGTGGCGTGTGGCTCAGGACGGATCAGGGCACAAGTGGTCGGCGCGCGGCGTACGGCGGAAGAATTGGGGCGGGCGTTTCCGGGTGTCCCAGTTGTGACTTCCGGCGGCGACGCAGTGCTGGCGACTGTGCCGCGGCGGCGCTCCCTCGTGGTGTGTACGCCTGGTGCAGAACCGGTTACCGAAGAGGATGGGTACGGTGCCGCGCTGCTGCTTGACGGCTGGGCGATGCTGGGGCGGGCAGACCTGCGAGTTGCGGAGGATGCCCTGCGCAAGTGGATGGCGGCGTCAGCACTCGTCAAACCAGCGTTGGCGGGCGGCACCGTCGTCGTCGTTGCTGACGCCGCCATCCCCGCGGTTCAAGCGCTGATCCGCTGGGATCCAGCAGGATTCGCTGACGCGGAGTTGCGCGAGCGGGAGGAGGTGGGGTTCCCGCCGGCCGTGCGCATGATCGCAGTAGATGGGCCTGCGGCGGCGGTCACCGATTTCGTGTCCCGCGCCGACTTTCCCGAGGGCACCGACATTCTGGGTCCGGTGCCGCTGTCACCCGCAGCCCGGGCCCCGGTGTCCGCAACCGCGTCTCCCTCCGAACAGGCTGAACGCGTTCTGCTGCGGATAGCGCGGACGAAGAGCGTCGAACTGGTTCGGGAGGTGCGGCGAGTCCAGGCCGTGCGCAGCGCTCAGAAGGGCTCCGTGCCGGTGCGGGCGCAGGTGGAGCCGCCACATATGGGTTGAGCCGGATGAGGGGTTGCGTCGCGAAGTTGTGCGATATATCGTTAATAAAGCGATATAACGTAACCTATCGAAGGGAGTGCGCGCATGCGCCACGAACAACACGAACGCAACCGTCGCCGCGATGAACGCCGGGCGGAACGCCGAGCCAGACACGAGCGCCCACGCGGCGGTCTGCACATTGAAGGCTTCGGCGGTGGGCCGGGTCTGATTCGGATTGGCGGGCCAGTCACTCGCCGCACCCGCGGGAAGCGCGGCGATGTACGGGCCGCGGTTTTGCTGCTGCTCGCTGAATCACCAATGCACGGGTATCAGCTCATTCAGGAGATCGAAGAGCGCAGCGGTGGTGAGTGGAAACCGAGCCCAGGTTCGATCTACCCGACACTGTCCGCGCTCGAAGACGAAGGCCTGCTGGTCATCGAGCGTGTCGAAGGCCGGAAAACTGCGCGGCTTACCGATGCCGGCACAGAACACGTCACAAGTCAGCACGACAAGCTCGGCGATCCCTTCGCTGCGGTTGCTGGGGGAGCGGACGGCGCCACTCAGGCTCGTGACCTCAGAGAACTTGCCCGTCTGCTGCATGCCGCCGCCCGGCAAGTCGCAGCAGTAGGAACTGCGGACCAGTACACTGAAGCGGCCAGAATCTTGACTGAGGCGCGCAAAGCCCTGTACCGGCTCCTCGCCGAAGACGCTGGAGGGCGAGCTGGAGAATAAGGAAACGCCATGCCACTTCCCGCTGCGCTCGCGAGGTTCAACCGTCACGCCACGAACAAGGTCGCCGCGATGGCTGCGACACGAATGCCCGGGATGGGCCTGGTGGTGCACCGCGGACGGCATTCCGGCAACGTTTACACGACGCCCGTCAATGTGTTTCGCGACGGGGACGATTATCGCATCGCGCTCACGTACGGCACGAAAAGTGACTGGGTGCGTAATGTCGTCGCCGCGCGCGGATGCGTGCTCGAAACCCGCGGCCGCAGAATACAACTCACGGATCCCGTGATTGAGCGGGATCGCGCGGCCGCTGGGCGCCGGTCGTGGTCCGAGCTGTCCTGCGGACCGTCAATGCGCCCGACTCAATTCGCCTGACGCCGGTGCGGTGAAACCGCGGCGCACGCTGCGCCGACCCCCTTGCCTGCGCAGCGTGTGGCCGCGAAGGTGCCGAGAGTCGGCGCGTACAGCCGGGCGCGCTATACGCTGGCAACGCCTGGTTCGTGGAAACGTCTTCCGTTGACCGCTTCTGACGTGCCGCTGCGGTCGAGATACGGCGTGATGCCGCCGTTCCAGAAAGCGAATCCGCCACCGAGAATCAGGCACAGGTCGATGTCTTGCGCCGCAGCGACGACACCTTCCTCGAGCATGATCCTGATCTCTTCCGCGAAGGCCCGGCGAGTTCGTTCAAGCACGTCGTCAGCCGTTGATTGTCTGTCACCCTGTGTCCACAATTCGGCGACCTTCGGGTCGACAGACTGATTGCCGTGCTCGTCGTATGCCCACACTTGCTTCAGTCCGGCGTCCACGATCGCGCGCAAACCGGGCGAGTCTGTGAAGCGGTCCGGATAGTACGCGGACAGTGTCTCACCGGTATGCAGCGCGACTGCGGGGCCGACGAGGCCGAGAAGCGTAAACGGAGACATCGGCATGCCCAGCTCGGCGATCGCATTGTCAGCGACATCGAAGGGCGTACCCTCGTCAACGGCATTCATTACCTCGCCGAGCGTACGAATCAGCAGCCGATTGAAGACGAAGCCTGGCAAGTCGGCAACAAGCACCGCTGACTTCTTGAGAGTTTTCGCGGTCGCGAACGCGGTGGCGAGGGTCGCGTCGTCGGTCTTCTCTCCCTTGATGATCTCGAGGAGCGGCAGCACCGCGACCGGGTTGAAGAAGTGGAAGCCCACCACGCGCTCGGGGTGCTTCAGTTCGGCCGCCATCTTCGTGATCGACAACGAGGACGTGTTCGTCGCGAGAATCGTGTCAGCTGAGACGTGCTGCTCGAGTTCGGCGAACACTTTCTTCTTGACGTCCATGTTCTCGAAAACCGCTTCGATCACAAAACTGGTATTCGCGAACACCGACTTGTCGAGCGAACCAGAGACAAGTGCTTTCAGCCGGTTCGCGCCATCTGGGGAGACACGGCCCTTGGCCTGCAGCTTGGCGATCTCACCGTGAACGTAGCCGACGCCTTTGTCGATGCGCTCCTGGTCGATGTCGGTCAGGATCACAGGAACCTGGAGCTGCCGCACGAACAGCAGCGCAAGTTGTGAGGCCATGAGGCCGGCGCCAATGATGCCGACACCAGTGACCGGCCGGGCGAGGGCCTTGTCAGGTGCCCCGGAGGGCCGCTTCGCGCGGCGCTGGACGAGGTCGAACGCATAGAGGCCAGCTCGCAATTCGTCACTCATGATGAGGTCGGCCAGGGCCTCATCTTCGGCGGCGAACCCGCTGGCAAGCGAGTCGGGATCGTTGATGTCAGTGTCGCGCGCCAGGGCCAGCAGTTCGAGCGCTCTCGCAGGACCTGGAGCGTAGCCACGCGTCTTCGCGCTGACGAAGTTGCGTGCACGATCGAGCGCATTGTCCCAGTCGTGGTCCCGGTCGATAGCGGGCCGGTTCAGGGTGACGTCACCAGCGAGGACGCGTGCTGCCCAGCGCAGTGACTGTTCGATGAAATCAGCCGAGTCAAGCCGTTCGTCGAAAATCCCCAGCTGCATTGCTTGGCCGGGTTTGAGCATCCGGTTCTGGTTAAGCGCATTTTCCAGGATGACGGCGACGGCATTCGAGGGCCCGATGATATTGGGTAGCAGTTGGGTACCGCCCCAGCCGGGAACGAGGCCGAGGAAACACTCAGGCAATGCGATTGCCGCGACACTGGCCGACACGGTGCGGTAGTGGCAGGCGAGGGCGATTTCGAGGCCACCGCCCATTACAGCCCCATTGACGAGGGCAAATGTTGGGATCGGTGAATCGCGCAACCGCTTGAACACCCGGTGACCGAGACGGCCGATCTCGAGAGCCTCCGACCGCTCACTGAGCTGGCCGACGCCTTTGAGGTCCGCGCCCACCGCGAAGATGAATGGTTTTCCGGTGATCGCGATCGCCGCTGGCGTTGCGCCGAATGCGGCGTCGAGGGCCGCGTCGATGTTCGCCAGCCCTTGCGGGCCAAACGTTGTCGGCTTCGTGTGGTCGAACCCATTGTCAAGAGTGATGAGCGCAACCTGGCCATCGATACCCGGGACACTGACGAGGTTCATGTACGCGTGGGTGACGACTTCGGCAAATGTGGACTGATCTGTCATCTTCTTCGTCCTTCCTCAGTCGTTTTTCTTGCCGTCGTAGTGGGGGTTTTCCCAGATCACGCTGCCGCCCATGCCCATTCCGATACACATTGTGGTGAGGCCGTAGCGGACATCGGGCCGCTCCTTGAACTGGTGACTCAGCTGCGTCATGAGGCGCACACCTGAGGAAGCGAGGGGGTGCCCGCACGCGATCGCACCGCCCCACTGGTTGACACGCGGATCATCGTCAGCGATGCCGAAGTGCTCGAGGAAGGCGAGCACCTGCACTGCGAAGGCTTCGTTGATTTCAAAGAGACCGATATCTGCAATCGTGAGGCCGGTACGGGCGAGGAGTTTCTCGGTTGCGGGCACTGGGCCGATTCCCATGACGGCGGGATCGACACCTCTGAACGCGAATCCGGTCATACGCATGCCGATGGGCAGGCCGAGCACGTGTGCGGTGTCCTCGCCAGCGATAATCGAGGCGGTCGCGCCGTCATTGAGACCAGCGGCGTTACCCGCGGTGATACGGCCTGCGACGCGGAACGGGGTCTTGAGGGCCGCAAGGTCTTCGAGAGTGGTTCCCGGGCGGGGCGGCTCGTCTTCAGTCGCGTATCCCCAGCCGGATTCACTGTGCCGGGTTGCTACTGGCACGAGGGTATTGGCTATTTTGCCCGCTGCACGGGCAGCCTCGAATTTCTGCTGACTGCCGATCGCGTACGCGTCGGTGCGCTGTTTGGTGATCGAGGGAAAACGGTCGTGGAGGTTCTCCGCGGTGTTGCCCATGACAAGCGCGCTGGGGTCGACGAGTTTGTCGGCGAGGAAGCGTGGATTCGGATCGACACCTTCGCCCATGGGGTGGCGCCCCATGTGCTCTACACCGCCAGCGATGGCGACGTCGTACTGACCGAAGCCAATTGCGGCTGCAGTGGTCGTAACGGCGGTCATCGCGCCGGCACACATGCGGTCGATGGCGTACCCGGGGACGGTTTCGGGCAGTCCGGCTAGCACGGCTGCGCTGCGCCCAATTGTGAGCCCTTGGTCACCGGTCTGGGTAGTGGCGGCAATCGCGACGTCGTCAACGTCCTGAGGCGGGAGTTGCGGGTTGCGCCGGATGAGTTCACGAATGCAGTTGACGACGAGGTCGTCGGCGCGGGTCTCGGCGTAAATGCCTTTCTTGCCGGCCCGCCCGAACGGGGTGCGGATGCCGTCAACGAATACGACACTCCGGGAATTGGTGGTGGAAGCCACGCTGTTCCTCCTGGCTGGAGAGTGCGGTGATTGCGAGAAGCGGTTCTCACTCTAACTCAAGTTACTGATCAGTAGCTTAGCCTTCGGGGGTTTGGATTCGCCCGCCGGAGTTGCGGCGGTGAGTGCTGGAGCCGCCGCTCGAGGTCATCTTCCTATAACAAACATGGTGTGGGTTTTCTTTGAATATCGAAATCGGCCGTCACCTCTTACAATTTTCGAAACGCGCGGTGTCTGTCGGCCGCAGGAACGGGAAGGCGGGCCATGCGAAATTCACGAGGCCATGTCATTAAATCCGCGTCGTCCGCACTAATTCTGCTATTGAGTATCGTTCTCCTGTCGCCCGGTGCTGCGGTCGCTGACGTGCCGCGTGCTGGCATGCCTGAGGTACAAGGGCCCCGGCAACTGACGGCACCACAAGCGAAGAAGTTCGACCTGGCATTCCCGGGCCATGCGCCTGCGCAAACTAACGATTTTCTCTGTCGGCCGGATGCGCAGAAGCCGCACCCCGTGCTGCTTGCACACGGCACAGACGCGTCAGCGTATGCGGACTACGCGCGCCTCGCGCCATTCTTGCGCGACCACGGTTACTGTGTTTTTGCACTCAACTATGGGCTTGGAAAACCCGGCATTAATTTCAGCCCCGCCACCGGTCTAGAAGCACCCACGTACGGAACGACCGACATGCGGGAATCAGCAAAAGAAGTGGCACGGGCGGTAGCACTTATCAGGTCTGCCACGCGTGCTGAAAAAGTTCACCTGATTGGTTTCTCGCAGGGCGCAAATGTCACGCGGTACTACGTCAACAAGCTCGGTGGTGCCACCTACACCGCCTCGTGGGTAGGCATCGCATCGCCGTCCTATGGCACGCAGGCCCCGCCCGGCGTGCTGGCTCCGCAGGGTGCCAGCCTTGATCAGATCCTGGCGCCGGCACTGGTCCAGCAACTGGCAGGCTCCGAATTCCTGACTGAACTCAACACACCCCGCGACACTGTTCCGGGCGTGCGCTACACCACGATCGGTACCCGCTACGACGAGGTGATCACTCCAGGCGACAATGGCAGGCTGCGCGGCGAGAACGCCCGCAATCACTACATACAAGACTTCTGCATGGCTGATATGAGTGGGCATTTCCAGCTGCCTTACAGTCCGCTCGTCGCTGAACTCGTGCTCGCGGCCCTCGATGAGAAGCACGCGTTGCGGCACGAGTGCAGCTTCGTGCCACCTGGCGTCGGCCTACTCGAAACGATCATCGCCAACAACTTCTGACTCAGCCGGTACGGAATCGAGCGCCGCGGTTTTCGTCGCGCCGGCGAGGATCCCTAGACTGGTGCGGTCAGTGATCCCACCGTAAGGAGACCGATGCGGCTCGTATTCGCGGGCACCCCCGAGCCTGCTGTCCCCGCACTGCGGCGCCTCATCGAGAGCAAGGCTCATGACGTCGTTGCCGTCGTCACCCGGCCAGACGCGGCCGCAGGACGCGGACGGAAGCGGCAGCGTTCCCCAGTCGCGCGGCTCGCGGATGAGCACGGCATCCCGGTGCTCACACCGCTGCGCCCACGCGACCCCGAATTCCTCGCCCAGCTCCGGGAACTGGCCCCCGACTGCTGCCCCGTCGTCGCCTACGGCGCGCTGCTCCCATCGGAAGCGCTCGCGATCCCTAAATATGGCTGGGTGAACCTGCACTTCTCGCTGCTGCCCGCGTGGCGGGGCGCCGCGCCCGTACAGGCGGCGATCAAGGCAGGTGACGACATCACGGGGGCTAGCACGTTCCTGATCGAACAAGACCTCGACACTGGTCCGCTCTTCGGTGTGGTGACTGAAACGATCTCACCCACGGACACGGCGGGCGACCTCCTGGCCAGGCTGTCCGAATCTGGCGGGCTCCTCCTCGAACGAACCATGGATGGAATCGCGGATGGCTCCCTCACAGCCGTGCCGCAGTCCGCTGAGGGGGTGACTTACGCCGCGAAAATCACCGTCGACGAAGCCCACATCAACTGGAATCAGCCCGCGCATGCCATTGACCGGCTCATTCGGGCGATGACCCCGGAGCCGGGCGCCTGGACCCGCATCGGTGACCTGCGCGTCAAGATTGGCCCGGTGTCGATCACGCCGCCGGACAAGGGGCCTGCTCTCTCGCCCGGAGAAGTCAGTACTACGAAGTCGGCAGTGCACATCGGTACGGGAAGCGGAGCCGTCACGCTCAGCACCGTTCAGCCGCAGGGCAAGAAGCTGATGACAGCCGCGGACTGGGCACGCGGAGCGCGACTCGCGGCCGGTACGGTCGCACACTGAATGAACAAGCTGAAGGAGAGAGTGGTCGCGTGAGCAGCGAAGAGCCAGGCGGACGCAAACGAAGCAACGGACGCGGGGGCCGGGCCCGTGGTACCGGCCGCCAGGCGGACAACACGCGGCCAGGGCCGCGGCGCAGCGGCGAGGACCAGAGCCGCAGGGCCCCGCGCCGCACTCAGCCGCCGCCTGCCGCCGACCCAGCGAGGGAGGTAGCCCGCGACGTCCTGCAGGCGGTTCGCGCGCGCGATGCCTACGCCAACCTGTTGCTGCCCGCGCTCCTGCGTGACCGGCGAATCAAAGGCCGTGACGCGGCGTTCGCCACCGAACTCACCTACGGAACGTGCCGCGCGCTCGGCCTGCTCGACGCGATCATTGCCGCCGCCGCCAGCCGGGACGCAGATACCATCGATGGTGACGTCTTAGACATCCTCCGCCTGTCCGCGTATCAGCTGCTGCGGACCAGGGTGGCGCCGCATGCCGCCGTCAGCACGGGGGTCGCGATGGCCCGCGACACTGCTGGCGCGCACGTCTCTGGGTTCGTGAACGCAGTGTTGCGGCGGGTGTCGGAGAAGACCGAAGCAGAGTGGGTAGCTCAGCTCGCGCCGCCGGATCCGATTGGGCGACTGGCATTTACATATGCGCACCCACGGTGGATCGCACAGGCTTTCGCGGATTCGCTGGGGCCGAGCGCCGGCGAGCTGAGCGCGGCCCTCGCGGCCGACGATGCGCGCCCGGTCGTCCATCTTGCGGCACGGCCAGGAGAAATAACTGCCGAAGAACTTGCGCTTGTCACGGGCGGCGACGAAGGACCGTATTCGCCGTACGCGGTGCGGCTCGAATCTGGCGGAGATCCAGCATCGCTCGAGCCGGTTCGCGACGGTCTCGCGTTCGTGCAGGATGAGGGCAGTCAGCTCGTGGCGCTCTCGCTGGTACGCGCGCCGTTATCCGGCGCGGACAGCGGTCGCTGGCTGGACCTCTGCGCGGGTCCTGGCGGAAAAGCTGTCCTGCTCGGTTCGTTCGCGCGAATCGATGGTGCTCATGTCGATGCCGTTGAGGTCGCGGCGCACCGCGCCCGCCTCGTGCGGCAGGCTGTGGAGGGTCTGCCCGTAACAGTGCACGAAGGCGACGGACGTGACCCTGGTCTTTCGCCTGGCTACGACCGGATCCTCGTCGACGCGCCCTGCACCGGCCTCGGGGCGCTGCGCCGCCGGCCAGAAGCACGGTGGCGCCGTCAGTCTGGCGATATCGGGGACCTGAGCAAGCTGCAGCGCGAGCTCCTCGATTCCGCAGTGCGCCTGCTCCGGCCCGGCGGCGTGGTCGTGTACTCCACCTGTTCCCCGCACCTGCTGGAAACGACCACCATCGTCGCAGCCGCGGTGCGGCGGCACGCTCTTGAGCAGATCGACGGGAGCAGTCTGCTCTGTGATATCGAAGCAGCCGAGGCGGGCAAGGCCATCCAGTTGTGGCCCCACCGTCATGGCACCGACGCGATGTTCATCGCAGCGCTGAGGAAACCCGCAAGCGAGTAGGATCGCGGGAGTGCCACAGCGACCTACGTGCGGGAATGGCGGGGCTACCCGTATATCCACGTTCAGTGACGATGCACTGGGCACCGATGACGCAGTCGGCATCGCGGCCCGGATCGCTGCGCGTGAAATCTCCGCGTCCGAGGCTCTCGAGGCTGCTATCGCGCGCGCGGCATCAGCAGACCCGGCGCTGCATGCCGTGCAGATCGCAGCATTCGAACGGGCGCGCGCGCATGTGGCGGCCGGGCGCTTGCCGACGGGTCCTTTCCAGGGCGTGCCCACGTTCTTGAAAGACAACGTGAACATGTCTGGCTTGCCCACGACACGCGGGTCCCGCGCATTCTCCGCGGATCCGGTCGCACGCGACGATCGCTTCGTCGCGCAATTCGTGTCGCTGGGGCTTGCGGTGCTGGGTAAAACCCGCCTGCCGGAGTTCGGTTTCAACGCGTCAACGGAATTCATGGATGACGACCCGACTCGCAACCCCTGGCTGCCCGACTTCTCCGCCGGCGCGTCATCAGGAGGTGCGGCGGCCCTCGTCGCGAGCGGCGCAGTGCCGATCGCCCACGCCAACGATGGGGGAGGCTCGATCCGCATCCCCGCAGCCGCGTGCGGGCTCGTCGGGCTGAAGCCAAGCCGCGGGCGGCTGCGGTCCGAACCACTGCACGACGCCCTGCCGGTCCGGATAATTTCGGACGGAGTGCTCACACGTAGCGTGCGGGATACCGCGGCGTTCTTCAGCGCCGCAGAGCGCACCTTTCGTAACAAGAATCTCGCGCCCATCGGCGACATCAGTGGGCCCGGCCGCCGGCTGCGGGTCGGGGTCGTCCTCGATTCCGTCCTGGGGCATCCCACCGACGCAGAGACTCGGGCAGCGGTGTTGTCGGCCGCAGAGTTGCTCGCTGACCTCGGTCATTACGTCGACGAAGCCCCCGTACCGGTGAGTGCAGGATTCGCGGAGGATTTTTTGCACTACTGGGCGCTGCTGTCCGTGATGCTCACGGTGCCCGGGCGGTGGATCCATGGCAAGGACTTCAGTCCTGACCGCCTTGATGGGCTAACCCGCGGACTCGTGGAACGTTTTTGGCGCAACGCCCACCTCACACCCGCCGTGCTGTACCGGCTGCGGCGCACGGGGGAGCTGGCCCGCGCGAAGTTAGCGCGCTGGGATGTCATCCTCAGCCCTGTCGTGAGCCACACGACCCCGCCTATCGGTTACCTCTCACCTCGGCAGCCGTTCGGCGAACTCCTTGAGCGACTCACCCGATACGTCGCGTTCACACCGCTCAACAACGTGGCGGGCACACCCGCTCTCTCACTGCCACTTGGCCAGACAGCAGGGGGGCTGCCAATCGGCGTGCACTTCTCGGCGCACCACGGCCAGGAACGCACGCTCTTGGAACTCGCACTGGAAATCGAGGAGGCAGCGCCTTTCCGAAGGATCACCGCCTGATCCCGCTCCGTCCTCAGTCGAGTTCGCTGTGAAGCTTGATGACTTTGGTGCCGTCATCTTGCCTGATGACTACGGCCGGGTTGTCTCGGCTGCCATTGCGGGTGACGGTCTGCCCTTTGCTTTGGATGTGCGTCTTCTCGCAGCAAACCCGCTCCACCTCGCCGGAGGCAATTCCGTTGCCCCATTTCCACGCGACGATGTCACCGACTTTGGGTTGTGAGCTCATGAGGAAGATGTCCCTCAAGCAATCCCACTCTAAACATCACAAGAACCTGGGTGCTTCGTCAGGCACGGGGCGTTAGTGCGCTGTATGTCGCAGCCACCACAGCCCGGCGATGGGCAGCACGAGCGGGATAAACAGGTATCCCTGACCGAAGTGTGACCACACTGTCGGTTCTGGGAACCATTCCGGGACAACAAAGCTGATCGTTCCCACGGTTATCACGCCGGCGAACTCAACGATGCACGACCACATCGCGAGGCGGCGGGAAACGGTGGTCGCACGGGCTAGCGTGAACGTCGCGAGGATGTAGAACGCGGCGGCGACAGCAGACAGAACAAATGCAATGGGTGCAACCTCGAACCGGTCAACGATCTGTACGAACGAGCGCGCTGCGGCAGCGAGGCTGAACACCGCGTACACGGCGATGAGGATCCGGCCGGTGCCGGTGCGTGTGCGTTCGCGGACTTGTTGCTCCGGTGCACCGCCGGGAGTAGTGCCTGATGTGCTAACCGTCATACTCCTGCGCTCCACAGTTCGTGCATTCGCAGCACCATTACCGGCACTGCGACGAGACCGACCGCGAGCACTCCGGCGCCTGCCCGGCTCCGGTCGCCGAGCGCCCACCACGTGGCTATCGGGATGATTAGCGGGACACCGATGAGGTACAGCACGAACGTCAGTGTCGAGACTTCGCGATCGTCCGTAACGAGCAGCATAAACCCTGCGAAGGTCTGGACGATCGTCAGCGCCTCCGCGACGCCCAGAACGCCGAGCAGCATCTTGCCAGCCAACCGGCTCAGATCCACGGGGCGATCGGCTATCAGCTTGACCAGCGCCCACAGTGCGGCCCCGAGCGTGAGCACTGTGATGGCGATGGAGAGTGGGGTGATCATCGGGTTTAAGACTTTAACACCGCACCTCTTACACTCGCAGCATGGCTGCTCACCCTCGGGGACCGATGATCGCCCCCTCGATTCTGTCCGCGGACTTCGCCCATCTCGCCGACGAGGCCGCTGCGGTCGGCGGTGCCGACTGGCTCCACGTCGACGTCATGGACGCGCACTTTGTGCCAAACCTCACACTTGGTCTCCCGATCGTGGAGAGCTTGCTGAAAGCGACCACCATTCCGATCGACTGTCACTTGATGATTGAGAACCCCGAACGCTGGGCCCCGCCGTACGCGGAGGCAGGTGCTCATAACGTCACTTTCCACGCGGAAGCCACCGACAACCCGGTGGCCGTGGCTCGCGATATTCGCGCTGCGGGAGGGAAGGCCGGACTGGCCATCAAACCAAACACCCAACTCGATCCGTACCTCGAAATCCTGCGCGAGTTCGACACTCTCCTCGTGATGAGCGTCGAACCCGGTTTTGGCGGGCAGAAGTTCATTGCCCACGTACTCGACAAGGCACGCCGCGTGCGCAAACTCGTCGATGCGGGTGAGCTCACAGTGCTCGTCGAGATTGATGGCGGCATCAACATGGAGACGGTCGAGTCCGCCGCGGAGGCGGGGGTGGACTGTTTTGTGGCCGGATCTGCTGTGTACGGAGCGGACGATCCAGCGGCCGCGGTAGAAAAACTGCGCGCGCTCGCGGGTGCAGCCTCCGCTCACCTCGAGCACTAGCAGGCCTGCATGCTGCATCTCAGCGACGCGATGCGTCTCGCCGTGGAAGCCTCTGAGCGGGTACGTGGCACGACGAGCCCGAACCCGCCGGTAGGCGCGGTGATTCTCGACGTGGGTGGCAACGTCGTCGGGGTCGGGGGCACGCAGCCGGCCGGCGGCCCGCACGCTGAGGTGGTGGCTTTGCGCGAGGCTGGCTCGCGTGCCTTTGGCGGCACCGCAATCGTGACGCTGGAACCCTGTAACCACTACGGACGTACCCCGCCGTGCAGCAAAGCCCTGATTGACGCCGGCATCGCGCAGGTGCACTACGCGGTAGACGATCCGGTTGCGCAGGCGGCAGGGGGAAGCGGCACGCTCACACACGCAGGCGTCGCGGTCACGAAGTGGCACGATCCGGCCCCCGTGGTGAAGGGTCCGCTGCGTGCGTGGCTGCATCGGCAGCGGACGGGGCGGCCGCACTTCACTTACAAGTACGCCGCGAGTCTCGACGGCCGGTGTGCGGCGGCCGATGGGTCGAGCCAATGGATTTCAGGTCCCGAGTCGCGGGCACGGGATCGTATGGAGCGCTCCCGTATCGACGCGATCGTCGTCGGTACCGGCACCGTCCATGCGGACGATCCGTGGCTCACCGCGCGAAACGCGGACGGTTCACTGGCCGGCCACCAGCCCGTTCGCGTTGTCTTCGGTCTGCGCGAGATTCCCGCCAGCGCGCGCGTCGCCGACGCCGCCGCGGAAACCAGAATCGTGCGGTCACGCGATCCGCGTGACGTTGTCGGGGCGCTCGAGGACTGTGTGGACGTGGTGCTCGAAGGCGGCCCGACAGTCGCGGGGGCATTCTTCCGCGCAGGTTTGGTCGACCGGATCACGGCGTACGTGGCCCCGGTTGTTCTCGGTGACGGCCCCGCGGCGGTGGGTGACGCTGGCGCTGGAAGCATTGGCGATGCTTTCCGGTTTCACTGTGAGAGTGTGGAGCGGCTCGGGGACGATGTGCTTATCAGCCTTGTGCCGCGATAACGTGGTGACGTACAGCGGTGAGGAGCGTGCGCGAGTGTTCACAGGGATCGTCGAAGAGCTTGGTGAGGTCGTCGCGGCCGAAACACGCGGGGATTCGGCGCGCATTACGGTGCGCGGCCCGCTGGTCACATCCGACGCGTCACACGGCGATTCGATCGCGGTCAATGGCGTCTGCCTCACAGTCGTCGACGTGCTTGTGGACGGGTCGTTTACCGCGGACGTCATGGGCGAAACGATGCGGCGTACCAGCCTTGCGGGAATTGGCGCGGGCAGCCAGGTCAATCTCGAACGCGCGGTCGCTGTGGGCGGCCGTTTAGGTGGCCACATCGTGCAAGGACATGTGGATGGCACCGGTGTGATTATCAGCCGCACTCCGATGGAACATTGGGAGGTTGTCCGGCTCTCAGTGCCAGCGCAGCTTGCCCGGTATATCGTCGAGAAAGGGTCGATCACGATTGACGGTGTGTCGCTGACCGTGTCGGCCGTTGGAAAAAGCGCGGGAGCCGATTATTTTGAGGTTTCCCTTATTCCCACGACGCAGCAGCTGACCACTCTTGGCCGCGCGAGCGTCGGCACGACCGTCAATCTTGAGGTCGACGTCATTGCCAAATACGTGGAGCGTCTGCACAGCCGAAGCGGTGAGGGCACTCCTGGTGAAGGGTTCCGCTACCGCGGTACCGCCCTACAGGACACCGCTGCTAGCGGGGCCGAGGAGTAAGAACAGTGATCAGATTCGACACTGTCGAACGCGCGATTGCCGAAATTGCCGCAGGCAAGGCGGTCGTCGTCGTCGACGATGAAGATCGTGAGAATGAGGGCGATCTGATCTTCGCCGCAGAAAAGGCCACGCCGGAGCTGCTTGCCTTCATGGTGCGGTATACGTCCGGTTATGTCTGTGTGCCGCTCGACGGTGCGGATTGTGACCGACTCGGCCTGCCGCCCATGTTCGCGACCAACCAGGACAAGCACCAAACCGCGTACACGGTGACGGTGGATGCGAAGGAAGGCGTGGGCACCGGCATCTCCGCGGCCGACCGAGCGGTGACGTGTCAGTTGCTCGCTGATCCAGCGGCGCGACCGGAGGACTTCACACGGCCTGGCCACGTGGTGCCGCTGCGGGCGAAAGAAGGCGGCGTGATGCGCCGCGCTGGGCACACGGAGGCCGCGGTCGACCTGGCGCGGCTGGCCGGATTACGGCCTGCAGGCGTTATCTGTGAGATCGTCAGCCAGAAAGACGAAGGCTATATGGCTAAGGCTGAGGAACTGCGGATCTTCGCTGACGACCACGATCTCGCGATGATCTCGATTGCGGACCTCATCGCGTGGCGGCGCAAGAATGAAAAGCACGTTGTACGCGTGGCAGATGCGCGGATACCGACGCCGTACGGGGAGTTCCGGGCAGTCGGTTACAGCAGCATCTACGACGGCGTCGAGCATGTCGCCCTTGTCATGGGTGATCTGCCCGGACCTGATGGGAAAGGCAACGATGTCCTGGTACGCGTGCATTCGGAATGCTTGACCGGTGACATTTTCGGTTCACTGCGCTGCGACTGCGGGCCACAACTTGACGCCGCGATGCGGATGGTCGCTGAAGAGGGACGGGGCGTGGTGCTGTACATGCGTGGTCACGAGGGCCGCGGCATCGGGCTGATGCACAAACTGCAGGCGTATCAGCTTCAAGATGCTGGATCAGACACCGTGGATGCGAATCTGGCACTCGGCCTGCCTGCGGACGCACGTGACTACGGTGTCGGTGCGCAGATCTTGGTGGACCTGGGCGTGAAAACCATGCGTTTGCTCACGAACAATCCGGCTAAACGTGCGGGTCTCGACGGGTATGGGCTTGCCATCGTCGATCGCGTCCAGATGCCCATCCGGCCGAACAAAGAAAATATTCACTACCTGCGCACGAAGCGTGACCGGATGGGTCATCAGCTCGACGGCCTTGACGAGCACTTTGAGCAGCGCGGATTTGAAGGAGGAGCCACATGAGCGGCGGCGGTGAGCCGGAACTCAGCATCGAGGGCGCGGAGGATCTTTCTCTTGGCATCGTCGCGGGCCAGTGGCATACCGAAATCTGTGAGGCACTGATTGCTGGTTCGCAGCGCGTCGTGGACCAGGCCGGAGTACGCAACGTCACAGTGGTCCGCGTCGCGGGATCGATGGAAATCCCCGTAGTGGTTCAGGAACTCGCCCGCAGTCACGACGCAGTAGTCGCGCTGGGTGTGGTGATTCGTGGCGAAACACCGCATTTCGAATACGTGTGCCAGTCCGTTACCGATGGGCTGACGCGGGTGTCACTGGATGAGGCGACGCCCGTCGGCAACGGCGTTCTCACCGTGAACACAGAGGCGCAGGCCCGCGACCGCGCCGGTCTCGCGGGCTCGTCCGAAGACAAGGGTGCGCAGGCGTGCAGCGCAGCGATCGATACGGCGCTGACGCTGCGCAGGCTGCGTACCAGTGGGGGAGTTCGTGTATGACCGTCAAGAAGCCTGAGAATCAGTCGCGTCCGGAATGGGAGCTGATCGTTCGTGCGCGGAAGATGCCGCGCTGGGCGGCGGCCGCGGCGCTCGCAATGTTCGTGACCTTCGTGATACTTGGAATCTTGCTCGGCAGCGCGAACACGGGTGTGTATTTCCGGTTTGCCGACCAGATTGCGATGGTGCTGCTTGGTGCGTTTTTCGGTGGCCTTTTTCTGCTGCTTGCACGTCCGCGGTTGCGGGTCGGCCGGGCAGGGGTCGCGATTCGCAACTTCTTTTCCGAACGTGTGGTGCCGTGGGAAATCGTCGACGGGCTGAGCTTCCGCAGTGGTGGAAGCTGGGCCCGGCTCGAGCTTCCCGATGACGAGTACATCCCCGTACTTGCGATTCAGGCCAAAGATGGCCACCACGCGATCGCAGCTGTAGAGCGCTACCGGGAGCTGGAGGCCCGGTACGGGCTGCCGCATGTCGATGCCCACTGATGCCACGAGAATTTGTCGGATACTGCGGATAACCTGGGCACGTGCCTGATCCTTCCACCTATCGCCCAGCACCCGGTTCGATTCCGATCGAGCCGGGTGTTTACCGATTTCGTGATTCGGGCGGCCGGGTACTGTACGTCGGAAAAGCGAAGAGTCTGCGAAGCCGGCTCAACTCCTACTTCGCGGATCTGAGTGGCCTGCAGCCGCGCACGCGGAAAATGGTCACCACGGCGTCGAGCGTGGAGTGGACCGTCGTGGGCACCGAGGTGGAGGCGCTTCAGCTCGAGTACAACTGGATCAAGGAGTTTGATCCGCCCTTCAACGTCCGCTACCGCGACGATAAGTCCTACCCGGTCCTCGCTGTCACCCTGAACGAGGAGTTTCCAAGGCTGTTCGTGTACCGTGGCCCGCGCAAGAAGGGTGTTAGGTACTTCGGGCCGTATTCACACGCGTGGGCGATCCGGGAAACGCTGGACCTGCTGCTGCGGGTATTTCCCGCCCGGACATGCTCCGGCGGTGTGTTCAGACGCCACCAGCAGTTAGGCCGACCCTGTTTGCTGGGATACATCGGGAAATGCTCGGCGCCCTGCACCGGACAGGTGGATGCGGCCGAACATCAGCAGATCGTGGCGGATTTCTGCGACTTCTTGTCCGGCAAAACCGACCGAATGGTCCGCGAACTCGAAAAGCGCATGAGTGTGGCGGCGGAGGCCCTCGATTTCGAGCGAGCCGCGCGGCTTCGGGACGATATCGGCGCGCTCAAGCGCGCGCTGGAGAAGCAGGCCGTGGTTCTCGGAGACGGCACGGATGCCGATGTCGTGGCGTTCGCCGCTGATGAACTCGAAGTAGCCGTCCAGGTTTTCCATGTGCGCGGAGGCCGTGTGCGGGGCCAGCGCGGCTGGGTGATCGAGCGCGTCGGCGAGCAGGACGAGCCGGAAATGGTGGAGGAGTTTCTCACCCAGTTCTACGGGGAGCAGCAGGCGCTTGCACGCGATCTTCCCGAAGGCGGGCACAAAGCCGCCAGTCCCATCCCCAAGACCGTCCTCGTGCCGGTGCTGCCGCCGGGAGCCGAGGGGCTCGAACGCTGGCTCAGCGACCTCCGCGGGTCTAGTGTGCGGGTGCGGGTGCCCCAGCGCGGTGATAAGAAGGCGCTGGCGGAGACTGTCCATCGCAACGCGCGTGAAGCACTCCAGCAGCATAAGCTGCGCCGCGCCGGGGACCTCACCGCGCGTTCTGCTGCTTTGCAGGAACTCCAGGACACTCTCACCCTCGATACTGCGCCGTTGCGGATCGAGTGCATCGATATCAGTCACGTTCAGGGCACGGATGTGGTCGGTTCACTTGTCGTGTTCGAGGACGGGCTGCCCCGCAAATCGGACTACCGCCACTACACGATCCGGGAAGCCGCGGGTGAAGGCCGCTCGAACGATGTCGCGAGTATCGCCGAAGTAACTCAGCGTCGGTTCGCCCGGTACCGGAAGTCACTCGATCACCACGAAGCAGAGGCACGGTTCGAGGCAATTGATCCGGACACTGGCAAGCCGCGCCGGTTCGCGTACCCGCCGAACCTTTTCGTGGTCGACGGCGGCTTGCCCCAGGTCAACGCCGCGTCTGCGGTGCTTGAAGAACTCGGAATCACCGATATCGCTGTGATCGGGCTGGCGAAGCGACTGGAGGAGGTGTGGCTACCCGGCGAGGACTACCCGGTAATTCTTCCGCGTACCAGTCAGGCGCTGTTCCTATTGCAGCGCGTGCGGGACGAGGCCCATCGGTTCGCTATCGCGTTTCACCGCAGTAAGCGCTCACGGCGTATGACTGAATCCGTCCTGGACTCGATACCTGGACTTGGGCAGACACGGAAAACGGCCCTCGTCTCCCATTTCGGCTCAGTGGCACGGCTCAAGGCAGCCTCAGTCGGTGAAATCACCGAAGTTCCCGGCATAGGGACTGCGACGGCCGCAGCTGTGCATGAGGCATTGAATAAGGATTCTTCGGCCGAGCCCTCCCCAGGGAAGGCTTCAGTCGAATAACCTCAGCGGTGGTGCCCATGGCGCCGGGTGAACCTCCGACGGCTTCGAGCGACAGGAACATAGGTGAGCGACCAATTCAGTCCGCCCAGTATCGATGTCACCCTCATCACGGGACTCTCTGGAGCAGGCCGGGGCACGTCAGCGAAGGTTCTCGAAGATCTCGACTGGTATGTGATCGACAACGTTCCGGCGGAACTGGTGCCGCAGGCCGTCGATTTGAGCCTCGCCGCGGACAATCCGACCAAGCGGCTCGCTGTTGTCCTCGACGTGCGCAGCCGTGCGTTCGCGGGCGGTCTCGACTCGGTGGTGCGGGAACTAGCGGCACGCGACATCACGCCGCGGATCTTGTTTCTGGAAGCCTCGGACGCGGTGCTCGTGCGCCGTTATGAGCAAGTCCGGCGGAGTCATCCGCTGCAGGGCGATGGCACGCTGCTAGAGGGGATCGCGGCGGAGCGGAAACTGGTCGCGCCGGTCCGGGCGATGGCGGACGTGGTGATCGACACATCGAGTCTGTCAGTCCACGATCTGCGCGCACGAATCGAGCCCGAGTTCGAGGACGCACACAGCCGCAAAATTAAGGTTGCGGTATTGTCCTTCGGGTTCAAATACGGTTTGCCGATCGATGTGGATATGGTTCTCGACGTCCGTTTTTTGCCGAACCCGCACTGGATCCCCGAGCTGCGGCCATTCACTGGTAAGGACGGCGGCGTGCGCGACTTCGTATTGAGCCAGGACGGCGCTGACGAATTTCTGAAAACGCTTCGTGCGCTGCTCGTGCCGGTTCTGAAGGGGTATCGGGCGGAGGGCAAGCGATACATGACGATTGGGGTGGGTTGCACTGGCGGTAAACACCGGAGCGTCGCGATGACCGAAGCGATCGCACAGTTGCTGTCCGAAGATGACGGCGTTACCGTCCGCACACGGCACCGGGATCTGGGTAGGGAATGACAGCTCCGAACAACCTTTACGGCTCGCCTCCGGGGCGGCAACCGTCGATCGTCGCGCTGGGCGGCGGTCATGGCCTCTACGCCACGCTGAGCGCTGCTCGCCAGCTGAGCGATGACATCACTGCTGTCGTCACCGTCGCTGACGACGGGGGCTCGTCAGGGCGGCTGCGCTCGGAGCTCGACCTGGTTCCGCCCGGCGATCTGCGCATGGCCCTCGCGGCCCTCGCAGACCACGATGAACATGCAGAATTATGGCGCGACCTGGTTCAGCACCGCTTCCGCGGAACTGGTGCGCTTGCCGGGCACGCCGTGGGCAACCTGATTCTGGCCGGGCTTACGGAGGTGCTGGGCGACATTATTAGCGCTCTCGAGGAGCTGGGCCGGGTCCTCGGGGTGCGCGGTCGCGTGCTTCCGATGGCGACGATTCCACTGCAGATCGAAGCTGATGTGGTGGGGCTGGAAGAAGATCCGCGGATCAATCGCGTTATCCGCGGACAGGTCGCGGTCGCCACGACGCCCGGCCGGGTTAGGCGGGTGCGGCTGCTGCCCGGTGAACCTGCGGCGTGCCGCGAGGCGGTCGCCGCGATCAACAATGCTGACCTGGTTATTCTCGGGCCAGGCTCGTGGTTCAGCAGCGTCATTCCGCACGTTCTTGTACCGGAGCAGCGTGACGCGCTGATTGCGACGAAGGCACGGCGGGCTCTAGTTCTGAACCTCGGACCGCAGGCGGGGGAGACCGCTGGATTCTCCGCCGAGCGTCATCTTCACGTACTCTCGCAGCACGCCCCCAGTTTCCGGGTAGACCAGGTCATCGTGGACGCGAATACAGTGCCGCCAGGCAGCGAGCGTGCTCACCTGTGCCGGGCTGCCGCGCAGCTGGGTGCCGACGTACGGTATGCCGCAGTGGGTGTTCCAGGTACCGCGAAGCATGACATCTTCAAGCTCGCCGCGGTGCTCGGCGATGTGCTGCATGGCGACGTATCTGGCATTTCTGCGGGGAGCGTGCAGACTGACAGTGTAGTAGGGATCGACCGGAAGGAATCTGCGCCGTGGCAATGACTGCGGAGGTCAAAGATGAACTCAGCCGTCTGACTGTCACCCAGGTGAGTGCGCGAAAGGCGGAAGTCGCCTCGCTGCTCCGATTCTCCGGGGGACTCCACATAGTGGCCGGGCGCGTGGTCGTCGAGGCGGATGTCGACATGGGGTCGATTGCACGTCGGCTGCGCCGCGAAATACACGAACTGTACGGCTATAGCGCCGATATCCACGTAGTCGGTGCGAGCGGATTGCGGAAAAGCACACGCTACCTCGTGCGCGTTGCGAAAGACGGCGAGGCGCTGGCACGTCAAACCGGTCTCCTCGATCTGCGAGGACGGCCTGTCCGCGGCCTCCCCGCCCACGTGGTAGGCGGCGGCATCCACGATTCGGAAGCTGCTTGGCGCGGTGCTTTCCTCGCCCACGGTTCCCTGACAGAACCTGGACGTTCGGCGGCGCTCGAAGTAGGCTGCCCTGGGCCTGAAGCCGCAATGGCCCTTGTTGGTGCTGCACGGCGAATGGGTATCGCAGCAAAGGCGCGCGAGGTGCGTGGCGCCGACCGCGTTGTCGTCCGGGACGGCGATGCGATTGGCGCGCTACTTACCCGTATGGGTGCTCAAGACACGCGGTTGGTGTGGGAAGAGCGCCGGATTCGCCGTGAGGTGCGCGCGACCGCGAACCGGCTGGCGAATTTCGATGACGCAAACCTGCGCCGCTCAGCGCGCGCAGCGGTAGCAGCCGCGGCGAAGGTTGAACGTGCGATTGAAATCTTGGGCGACGACGCCCCTGAACATCTGGCCGCAGCAGGGCGGCTGCGGATTAAACATCGACAGAGTTCACTGGAGGAACTCGGTCAACTTGCGGACCCGCCTCTTACCAAAGATGCCGTTGCGGGCCGCATCCGGCGACTACTGTCAATGGCTGACCGCAGAGCGCGTGAACTGGGCATTCCAGACACGGATTCAGCGGTAACTCCTGAGTTGCTTGAAGAAGCGTAAATGTTGGTTCGATTGAACCGCCGCTATGGCTAGGGTGAAGTGAACACCCCGGAAAAAATCAGATTGAAGGAGCGAAAAGTGACTGTTCGCGTAGGTGTTAACGGATTTGGGCGTATTGGACGTAACTTTTTTCGAGCTGTAGATGCACTGCGTGCGGCTGGCAACGCTGACATCGAAATCGTGGCGGTCAATGACCTCACCTCGAACGACGTGCTTGCACACCTGCTGAAGTACGACTCTATCCTCGGACGGCTGCCGCACGATGTGACGACCGAAGGCGACGAGATCGTCGTCGGCGAGCAGCGGATCAAGGCGCTTGCGATCAAGGAGGGCCCGGCCGCACTGCCATGGGGAGACCTCGGTGTGGATGTCGTCGTCGAGTCGACAGGTTTGTTCACCGATGCGGTGAAGGCGAAGGGTCACCTGGAATCAGGTGCGCGCAAGGTCATCATCTCAGCGCCCGCCAAAGGCGAGGACATCACGATCGTGATGGGCGTCAACGATGACAAGTACGACGGCAGCCAGTCGATCATTTCGAACGCGTCCTGCACCACGAACTGCCTTGCGCCACTGGCCAAGGTCATCGACGATGAGTTCGGCATCGAGCGGGGCCTCATGACGACCATCCACGCATACACCCAGGACCAGAACCTGCAAGACGGCCCGCACAAGGATCTGCGCCGTGCGCGCGCAGCCGCCCTGAACATCGTGCCAACCAGCACGGGCGCGGCCAAGGCGATCAGCCTGGTGCTCCCGCACCTTGAGGGCAAGCTCGACGGCTTCGCGCTCCGCGTGCCGATCCCGACAGGCTCGGCCACTGACCTCACCGTCGATGTCCGCAAGGCCGGTTCCGTCGATGACATCAACGGCGCGCTCAAAGCAGCAGCTGAGGGACCGCTGAAGGGGATTCTGAAGTACTCGACGGCCCCGATCGTGTCCAGCGATATCGTTACTGACCCGCATTCGTCGATCTTCGACGCGCCGCTCACAAAGGTGATCGACGGCCAGGTTAAGGTTGTCAGCTGGTACGACAACGAGTGGGGCTACTCGAACCGGCTTGCCGACCTTGTCGGTCTTGTGGGTAAGTCCCTTTAAAGGGGTTAGACGCACAGATGACAGTGAAAACTCTCCAGGACCTCCTGGCAGAAGGTGTTTCCGGGCGCACAGTTCTTGTTCGCGCTGATTTGAATGTTCCGTTGAAGGCAGGCAGCGTCACTGATGCTGGCCGGATCATTGCGTCGGCACCGACGATCGGTGCACTCGCTGACGCCGGTGCGCGCGTCATTGTGGCCGCACATCTGGGGCGCCCGAAAGGCGCCCCAGACGCTGCGCTGTCGCTGGCACCGGTGGCGCAGCGGCTCGGTGACGAACTCGACCGCTACGTCCAGCTCGCGGGCGACGTGGTCGGTCAGGATGCCCAGGAGAGGGCAGCGGGCCTGACAGAGGGGGACGTTCTCCTGCTGGAGAATGTGCGCTTCGATGCTCGTGAAACCAGCAAGGATGACACTGAGCGTCAGGCACTGGCGCGGGAACTGGCTGCGCTCACCGGCACCGACGGGGCGTTCGTCTCAGATGGTTTCGGCGTGGTACACCGCAAGCAGGCGTCAGTATTCGATATCGCCACGCTGCTGCCGCACTACGCGGGCGGGCTCGTGGCTGCTGAGGTCGATGTCCTGACGCAGCTCACTGCCGATCCCGCGCGGCCGTACGCGGTGGTGCTGGGCGGGTCGAAAGTTTCCGACAAGCTCGCTGTTATCGAGGCGCTCGCGCCGAAGGTCGACACTCTCGTCATCGGCGGCGGCATGTGCTTCACGTTTCTTGCGGCGGAGGGCCTTCAGGTCGGTTCGTCGCTGCTGCAAGAAGAGATGATCGACACGTGCAAGGATCTCCTTGAGCGCTACGCTGACGTGATCCACCTTCCTGTGGACA
The DNA here is from genome assembly GCF_026041215.1 of Hoyosella sp. YIM 151337. Taxonomy (GTDB): domain Bacteria; phylum Actinomycetota; class Actinomycetes; order Mycobacteriales; family Mycobacteriaceae; genus Hoyosella. The sequence goes on along the minus strand of NZ_JAPEIQ010000013.1, from coordinate 331,613 downwards.
TTGTGGTTGCCGACAGCTTTAGTGCGGACGCGAGCACCCAGACGGTGGCAGCGGCAGAGATTCCGGAGGGCTGGATGGGCCTTGATATCGGTCCAGAATCAGCCGATCGATTCGCGACAGTGCTCGGCAACGCGAAGACGATCTTCTGGAACGGGCCGATGGGTGTGTTCGAGTTCGACGCGTTCGCTGCGGGCACCCGGGGGGTTGCGGAGGCGATCATCCAGGCAACGTCGAAGGGCGCTTTCAGTGTCGTCGGCGGTGGTGACTCTGCGGCGGCAGTGCGTTTACTGGGGCTCCCAGACGACGGATTCTCACACATCTCCACGGGTGGCGGTGCCTCTCTCGAGTACCTCGAAGGCAAGAAGCTACCAGGAATCTCCGTCCTCGACGACACCGAATCGGAAGGATGAGGCATGCCTCGTAAGCCGCTCATCGCCGGCAACTGGAAGATGAACATGAATCATCTTGAGGCGATCGCGTTAGTGCAGAAGATCGCATTCGCGCTGCCGGACAAGTACTACGACAAGGTCGATGTCGTGGTGATTCCGCCATTCACCGATCTTCGCAGCGTTCAGACTCTCGTCGAAGGCGACAAATTGAAAGTCGCGTACGGGGCGCAAGATGTGAGTGTGCACGATTCCGGAGCCTTCACCGGTGAGGTGAGCGGCCCCATGCTTGCCAAGCTGGGCTGCAAGTACGTGGTGGTCGGTCACTCGGAGCGCCGCACCTACCACAACGAGGACGATGAGCTGGTGTCGAAGAAAGCCAAGGCAGCGCTCAAGAACGGTATGACGCCAATCATCTGTATCGGTGAGGGGCTTGAGATCCGTGAGGCCGGTACACACGTTGAGTACAACCTGACGCAGCTTCGTAATTCGCTGGCAGATCTGACGCAGAAGGAGTTGACGAAAATCGTCATCGCCTACGAACCTGTGTGGGCTATCGGCACAGGCAAGGTTGCGTCAGCGGCCGACGCTCAGGAAGTGTGTGCTGCCATCCGTTCGGAGCTGTCGCGGATAGCCTCCCCCGAGACGGCCGGTGCGATCCGCGTCTTGTACGGAGGCTCCGTAAACGCGAAGAACGTCGGCAGCATTGTTGCCGAGTCCGACGTCGATGGTGCCCTTGTGGGTGGTGCCTCGCTCAAGGCAGACGATTTCGCGCAATTATGCGCGATCGCCGCGGGCGGTCCATTCTGATGCACACACGGGGCCTCTAGCTCGAAGTCGCCCGGTACTGAAGGTAGTATCGACCGGGCACCGGCGCCGATCCGGCGCTGACGCGACGTGGACGTAAGGACTTCAATGTCACTGTTTTTAGACATCATTCTGGTCTCTACCAGTGTGCTTATGATCTTGCTGGTTCTTTTGCACCGGGCGAAGGGTGGCGGTTTGTCGTCACTCTTCGGTGGGGGCATGCAGTCTAGCTTGTCTGGTTCAACCGTCGCGGAGAAGAACCTTGACAGGCTGACTATTTACGTCGCGATCGTGTGGGCCGTTTCGATCGTCGGCATGGGCCTCAATATTCGTTACGCGTAAGCCCATCCCGGTCAAGCCTTGACGCAAACGAAACACCCCGGCTGCTGAATGCAGCCGGGGTGTTTCGTTGCTTGCAGAGTCAGTGGCCGCCGCTGGGGCGGTTATCGGCGCCGTCCGCTGGTACGTGGTTCGGCGGGCGGTAGGAAGACCCCAAGGTTGGGTTCAAGGTCGTGTCGCTGACCGAGGCTTCCAGCCAGCCGCGCACCGTCGGCAGCCGCAGGATAATGAGGAGCAGTGGCGTGGCGATCGCAATGGTGAGCGCGTTGGTGAATCGTTCGGTGACGAGGTAGCCGATGACGGCGACAGCGCCGAGGGTTCCGTAGACGATCGTCACGTAGTCGACGGTGGGCCGCCCATAGTTGCTCGCGCCCCACGCCGCGATCACGGTGATCACCACGAAACACCCGGCGAGTACCCATGATTGCCACTGCGCCGCGAGTGATGTTTCGTCACCGTAGTCGGCTTCGAGCCAGCGGGTAATGGTCATGAAAGCGGCGGTGATACTGAGTACAACACCGACGATAACGTTGACTGTCTCGTGGCGGTTCAGGCGAGCGGGCAGTCGGCCGGGGACGCTCCGGGCACCCGAGGAGACGGCCCGAGTTGCCTTCTCTATGGCCACGGCGCGTGAGGGAGAACGCGTCACCGTGTCGATCCAGCGGTTGATGCGAAGCAGATAAATGACACCGAAGAAGATCGGCAGCCACAGTATCCCCATGATCATTTCGAAGTATCGCGCCGTCACCGCGTCGATGATGATGGAGAGCAGAACAAACGCCAGGTACACCCGGCCGAGGAAGCCTGCGGAGGGACGCTGAAAGTTCTGGGAAACCCAGCCACTCGCGGGGATGATCATGGCAGCGCACAGGCCAAGACCGATACGGCGCCAAACGGCTCCTGCATCGGGGACGTCCGGCCACAAACTGCCAACGCGAAACAGCATCACGCCAGCAAGCGTGATGAAAATCGCAAGGTTGACGAGTTCGTGTCGCTTCACCGGAGAAGTTCTGCTGCCTTCTTATCGAGAAACCAAATCGTGTTATCGCGGCCGTGCGCGCCGGCAGCGGGACAATCATCGGTCATGCCGTCACGGACTGCCTGAGCGACCTTGCCCGCTTTGTCCTCGCCCGCGACCACGAACCACACCTGGCGAGAGTTATTCACCACCGGGTACGTCAGCGTAATGCGCTCGGGCGGCGGTTTGGGCGAGTCATGTTCGGCTGCGACAGCCTTCTCCTGCTCGCTCAGATTGGCCTTGCCCGGGAAAAGTGAGTTGATGTGGCCATCGGGCCCCATACCGAGGAGATGAACGTCAAGCTGCGGGACGCTGCCATCCGCGGTAAGCGATCGGAGTGTGCGCTCATACGCAGCCGCGCCGCTGTCGACGTCCGGTGCGGTCCCCGGTTCCTGTCCGTCACCGAGTGACGGCATGCGAAAGATTCGCGCGGCGTCGACGGGCACATGCTTGAGCAGTGCCTCGTCGGCCTGCGCATCGTTGCGGTCGTCGTGGCCCGCTGGCAGAAAGCGCTCGTCACCCCAGAAAATCTCGAGCTTGTTCCATTCGACGCGGTCAGCGGCGCTGCGCAGTGCGCGCAGCGCCGCGATTCCGAGGCTTCCGCCGGTAATTGCGATGCGTGCAATACCGCGGGACTGCTGCGCACCCGCGATCGCGGCGGTGAGTCGCTCGGCCACAGCAGAGGCCACAGCGGGACCGTCATCAAATACGAGGACTTCCGGAGGCTGGCTGGCACTGTTCATTCTCGTGCCCTCCTACGACATCTGACGTGCGGAGTCGATCTGCTCCGCCGTTGCGGTGAGCAACTCGCCCCAAGAGGTCGCGAACTTCTCGACGCCCTCTTCCTCCAACTTGCGGAAAACGTCGCCGAGGTCGATGCCGGCGTCTGCGACCGCAGTGAATACCTCCTGAGCCTCCACAGCAGTGCCTGACACGATGTCGCCGCGGACCTCGCCGTGGTCTGCGAAAGCCTGCATCGTCTTCTCGGGCATTGTGTTGACGGTGTGAGGCGCGACGAGTTCCGTGACATACAGCGTGTCCGGATAGTCGGGATTCTTGACACCGGTGGATGCCCAGAGTGGGCGCTGCACGTTCGCGCCGGCCGAGCGCAGCTCGCTCCAGCGTTCGCTGGCGTCGCTGAACGCGCCCTCGAACGCGGCGTATGCCAGCCGGGCATTCGCAACTCCAGCTTTGCCGCGGAGTTCCAGAGCAGCGGTGGTGCCGGACTGCTCGAGCCGGGCATCGATCTCAGTGTCCACGCGGGAGACGAAGAATGACGCGACAGAGTGAATGCGGGAGAGGTCACGACCCAACTGTTGCGCCTGCCGGAGTCCAGCAAGATAAGCGTCGATCACAGCTTCATACCGCTCGACGGAGAAGATCAGCGTGACGTTGACGCTGATCCCGTCCGCGATGACCGACGTGATCGCCGGCAGCCCGGCCATCGTTGCGGGAATCTTGATGAGCAGGTTGGGCCGGTCCACGATCTTCCACAATTCGCGAGCCTGCGCGACGGTCTGGTCGGTGTCGTGTGCAAGGCGTGGGTCGACCTCGATGGAAACGCGACCGTCGGACCCATCGGTGGCCTCATAGACCGGAAGCATCAGATCACAAGCACTGCGCACATCGTCGGTCGTGAGCTCGCGCACCACATCATCGACGCCCGCACCGCGGCTGACAAGTTCTCGCAACTGCGTCTCGTAGGCGTGGCCATTTGCCAGCGCACCCTGAAAGATCGTCGGATTGGTCGTAACCCCGACGACACTGCGTGTCTCGATGAGTTCGGCGAGGTTGCCTGAATTCAGGCGCTCGCGTGACAGATCGTCAAGCCACACGGACACGCCCGCCGCGCTGAGAGCAGCGAGTCTTTCATTCTGAGCCATCAGTGGTCACCCCTAAGAGAAGAAATCCGCTTCTAATTGTGGCGTGGTGACCATGCCAGCCGCGGCCCGTGTGCCAGATATTGACATACGGGCCATTCCCGGCACGTTTTAGCCACCAGCGCGTTCGAGGGAGCGGCGCGCGGCCGACTCAACGGCTTCAGCCCTGAAACCGAACTCCCGGAACAGCGTCTTGTAATCGGCGGATGCTCCGAAGTGCTCGATCGACACAGCTTCACCGTACGCCCCGAGGTACTTGTGCCATGGCATCGCGACCCCAGCCTCTACAGTCACCCTAGCGCGAACCGCCGGGGGCAGCACCTGATCCTGATAGGCCCGATCCTGCTGATCGAACCAGTCGAGACATGGCGCGGAAACAACTCGTGTGCCAATGCCTTCCGCTTCGAGTGCGGCGCGCGCCTGGACGGCGTACTGCAGTTCAGATCCGGTACCGATCAGGATGACCTGAACATCGCTGGCCTCAGCTTCGAACAGCACATAGGCCCCCCGCTTAACGCCCTCCTGAGCCTTTTCGCGCGTGCCGTCGAGAACCGGGATGTTCTGGCGGGTGAGCGCGAGCGCGGTCGGGCCATCGAGGTGCTCGAGTGCAGCCTTCCACGCGAACGATGTCTCATTCGCGTCACCAGGGCGGATCACAGTCATGTTGGGGATGGCGCGCAGCGCTGCGAGCTGTTCGATCGGCTGGTGCGTAGGTCCGTCCTCACCCAGACCGATCGAATCGTGAGTCCACACATACAGCGCCGGCACCTGCATCAGTGCCGCGAGCCGCACCGCTGGGCGCATGTAATCGCTGAAAACGAGGAACGTTCCGCCGTACGGCCGGGTAGGCCCATGAAGGGCGATGCCATTGAGGATTGAGCCCATGGCGTGCTCACGCACACCGAAGTGCAAGGTGCGTCCGTAGGGGTGGGCGTTCCAGTGCTTGGTCGAGATCGATACCGGACCGAAAGAGTCCGATCCGCTTATCGTCGTGTTGTTCGACTCCGCGAGGTCAGCCGAACCGCCCCATAGCTCCGGCAGGACCGGGCCGATCGCGGCGAGCACGCTGCCAGACGCTTTGCGTGTGGCCATGCCGGATTCGCTCGGTTCCCACGTGGGAAGCGCTGATTCCCACCCATCGGGAAGCTTGCGGGCCGTGACGCGGTCGAACAGCGCCTTGCGTTCTGGCTCGCCCGCTGCCCAGGCGTCGAACGCCTTCTGCCACTCAGCACGGGCAGCCGCGCCCCGCGATACGACTTCGCGAGTGTGTGCGATGACCTCCGGATCGACGTCGAACGTCTTTTCCGGATCGAAACCGACGGCTTCCTTGACTGCTGCCACCTCATCCGCGCCGAGGGCAGCGCCGTGCGATGCGCCAGTGTTCATCTTGTTGGGTGCCGGATACCCGATGATGGTGCGGAGGACGATCATCGACGGCTTGTCGGTGACAGCTTTCGCCTTGTCGATCGCTTCGAGGATGCCCGTCACGTTCTCACCGCCCGCGACGCTCTGCACATGCCACCCATACGACTCGTAACGCTTCGCGACGTCTTCGCCGAGTGCGATGGTCGTGTCGTCTTCGATGGAGATCTTGTTGTCGTCGTAGATGACGACAAGGTTGCCGAGTTCCTGCACTCCTGCGATCGATGACGCTTCCGAAGTCACGCCTTCCTGGATGTCACCGTCGGACGCGATCACGTACACGAAATGATCGAACACGCTCGAACCCTGCGGAGTGTCCGGATCGAACAAGCCACGCTCACGCCGGGCAGCCATGGCCATGCCCACCGCAGACGCAAGGCCCTGGCCGAGCGGCCCAGTGGTGATTTCGACGCCCGGAGTATGGCCGTACTCAGGGTGGCCCGGCGTAAGGCTGCCCCACGTGCGCAGCGCCTTGAGGTCATCCAATTCGAGGCCGTACCCCGAGAGGTAGAGCTGCAGATACTGCGTCAAGCTCGAGTGTCCGCATGAAAGCACGAAACGATCACGCCCGATCCAGTTCGGATCAGCAGGGTCGTGACGCATCACACGCTGATACAACACGTACGCGAGGGGAGCGAGGCTCATCGCCGTACCGGGGTGCCCGTTGCCAACATTCTGCACCGCATCCGCCGCGAGCACGCGGATAGTGTCGACCGCTTTGGTGTCGAGCTCCGTCCAGTCGTCGGGAAGGTCTGGGGTGGTCAGGCTGCGGATCTCGTCTGTAACCGACACTGGCGAGCGTCTCCTGGGGTGCTGGCTGAACGGGCTTTGGATGCAGTTGCGGGCGCGGGCGCGGTTGCGCACACCCGGTCCAACTGTAATGGTGCCATTACATCAGCAAGACTCCGAATCCGGCGGCAGCGCGCCGTCACTATCTGGCGATGGGTTACCGTGGTTCGGCAGGGTCGTCCACTCGGTCTACCATCAAAGGGCTATCCACGGGCTGCCAGGCCGGGGCTCGGGGCCCCGCTCAGGCCAGCAGGTATCGCAAGGAGAAGTAGTGCGGAGTAGGGCGCAGGCAGGCGGACACGGCTTCGCCCCCAGCGCACATAGCGGATCTCACGACATCAGTGAGAACGGCCATGTCAGCGCGCCCGGGGGTGAATCTGCCGAGGCTCCACCCGCCGCGGCTGACGGTGTCTTCCAGCGCATCAGCCGGACAGTTTTGGCCTATGTGGCGCTCACGAAGCCGCGCGTAATCGAGCTTCTTCTCGTGACCACGATTCCTGCGATGCTCCTCGCGTCGCGCGGCTCCGTAGAGCCGCTCCTCATCCTCGCCACACTGTTCGGAGGAGCGATGGCGGCAGGCAGCGCGAACAGTCTGAACTGTGTTGTCGACGCCGATATCGACAAGGTGATGAAACGCACAGCGCGGCGCCCGCTTGCGCGCCAGGCGGTGCCCACATCCCATGCGCTCGTGTTCGGTCTCGCGCTCGGCGTGGCTTCTTTCACCTGGTTCTGGTGGGCGACGAATCTCCTCGCAGCCCTCCTGGCCGTGGTCACGATCCTGTTCTACATCTTCGTCTACACGATGGTTCTCAAGCGCCGCACGGCGCAAAACATCGTGTGGGGCGGCGCCGCGGGCTGTATGCCCGTGATGATTGGCTGGGCGGCAGCCACGGGCACGCTGGAATGGCCGGCGCTGGTGATGTTCCTCATCGTGTTCTTCTGGACACCGCCGCACACCTGGGCACTGGCGATGCGCTACAAAGAGGATTATCGCGCGGCCGGGGTGCCGATGCTTCCCGTCGTCATGAGCGAACAAGAAGTGACTAAGCGGATTCTCATTTACACGTGGGTCACTGTCCTGACGACGCTCGCGCTGGCCTGGTGGACAGGCCTGATCTACGCGCTGACTGCGCTCGTGGTGGGAGTCTGGTTCGTGGTCATGGCGCACCGCCTATATGCGGGCGTCAAAGCCGGGGTGCCGGTCAAGCCGCTGCGGCTTTTCCTGATGTCGAATAACTACCTCGCCGCAGTCTTTTTCGGCCTGGCTGTCGACTCGATTCTCGGGTTCGCGACAGTGCCGCAACTGCTCGGGCTGTAAACGCTCACGGAACCAGGACGATAGAGCCTGTCGTCTTGCGTCCTTCGAGGTCGCTATGCGCGTCCGCAGCGTGAGCGAGCGGATACTCCGCTCCGATCCGCAAGCGCACATCGCCACTAGCGAGGGCCGTGAAGATCTCCTCCGACCGCCACATCAGTTCCGCGCGTGTCCGCACAAAATGTGCGAGCGAGGGACGGGCGAGGAAGACCGATCCGGCCGCGTTGAGGCGCTGCGGGTCAAACGGAGGCACTGGTCCGCTCGCGGCACCGTAGAGCGCAAGCGTGCCCCGCACGCGCACGGAGTCAAGGCTCGCGTCGAAGGTGTCTTTGCCGACGCCGTCATACACCGCGGCAACACCCTCACCGTCGGTGAGCTCACGCACCTTCGCGGAAATGTCGCTGCTGTACCGCAGCACTTCCGTGGCGCCCGATTCCCTGGATAGCGCCGCCTTTTCCTCCGTCGAAACGGTTGTGATGACGCGGGCGCCGCGAGCAACCGCGAGCTGCGTGAGCAACAGCCCCACGCCGCCAGCCCCAGCGTGAACCAGGATGGTGTCGCCCTCCTGCACGGCGTACACGGAGGTGAGGAGGTAGTGCGCTGTCATCCCCTGCAGCAGCGCTGACGCCGCGACGGCTGGATCGATCCCGGCGGGAACCGGTACGGCCGCTGAGACTGGCACACGCACGAGCTCTGCGTAGCTGCTAGGCGTTAAGGCCCAGGCAACTCGATCGCCGACCGAGAAACCTGTCACCCCGTCGGCCATATCCACGATCGTTCCGGTTGCCTCCTTGCCGGGTATGTACGGCAGTTCGGTGCTGTAGACGCCGGTGCGAAAGTACACGTCGATGAAATTGACGCCAATCGCGTCAGTACGAACAAGCAGCTCTCCCGCACCGGGCATGGGGTCGGGCACCTCTGCTGGCTGAAGAACCTCAGGGCCGCCGAGTTGTGTCACCTGGATTGCGCGCATGATCGATTTCTACACCCGGCCACCGGCGTGCCGCTAGCAGCACAGCCCCCTAGCGCGTGGCGCCTACCGTTCCAGGTAGCCTTTACGCCATGAGTGACCAGCAGAAATCGGCCACCGAAGGCGCAGGCCCCGTTATCCCCAGCGGGGTGCTCCCCGCCGTTCGGGAATTCATAAAAGACCACGGCGGTTCCGCAAAAGCGGTGTTGCAAAACCTTGGGCGCATTGGTGTGCGCATCACGCTCGTCGGCGCCGACGGGGTCATGGGCGACCAGGTTGTACCGAACATGGAGGCAGCGAAGGCCGTGGTGGACGCGGTGCCCGACCTTGAGGCAGCAGAGTGGGACCGTGAGCTCACGTCAACGGCTACACCGGCTCCGGAACACGCACGCCGGATGGCTGGCTGGCTAGCGAATTCGTAGTTCGTACCGACATGCTCGACCACAGCGCGGCGGTCGCGGCGGTGCATGCCGCCGCACCCGCGATGTGTATCGGAACCAGGTAAGCGGGCACCTGCATAAAGTACTGGATGACTCCGAGGGCCGCCTGAGCTGCCGCGATACCGATGACGGTGTACAGGATCCGAATTACGTTCCGCGGCGCGGCCACTGCGAACAGCGCGAAAGTCAGGCCGATGAGCAGTGCGACGTAGGCGACAGTGAGCTGTGAATGCAGGTGGGCGAGAGTGACAATCTCCACTTCCAAACGATCCACATCGGGGTCTCCCGCATGTGGGCCAGCGCCCGTGACCATGGTCCCCGCAACGAGCACTGCGGCTAGCGCCACACCGGACACGGCAGTAAGACCGCGCAGCGGCTTTGGCACAACGCGGTGCGCAGTCCCCTCGTCGGGCTCAGAAATCTTGTTGTAGAGAACGACCGCGATCCACACCATGGCCATCGACACCAGCAGGTGCACTGCCACCGTCCACCACAGCAGGCCGGTAAGAACCGTGATACCGCCGATCACTGCTTGGAGCAGCGTGGAGAGCGGCATGATCCACGCATACGCGATCACTTCCCGCCGGCGCCGCGCACGCGTAACCGCCAGTACCACCGCGATCGCGGCAGCGACCACGACGAACGTGAGCAGCCGGTTCCCGAACTCCACCAGCTGGTGCAGCGTCGCCACTTCCTCCACCGGCACAGGCGTGAACGAACCGGGGAAGCACTGCGGCCACGTCGGGCAGCCGAGCCCCGAAGCCGTCACACGCACGATAGACCCGGTGACCGCAATACCTGCCTGGGTGAGGATCACGAGGATCGCAATGATCCGTTGGGTTCTCGGCGAAGGCAGCGGCAGACGGTCGACCAGACTGAGGTAGGTACGCGATAGCACGATTTGATGGTAGAGGGAACGCTCCGTAAACGAAGAAACGGGCTTGTCCGCTGGGCTCGTGGAACGCTAGCTGCTGCCGAAGAAGAGTTCGATGCTGGCGAGGAATCCATTCGGGACGGGCTCTGGGTCGGCGGTGCCTACCTCGATGCCGGTGACGATGTTCGAAATAGCCGGCAAGGAATTGACCCCGTCCTCACAGTCTGCAGCAACGCTGTAAACATTCGGCGGGAGCGGCGAGATAGTGAATTCGCTTACCTGCACACCAAGGGGTGTCGGCGGGCCGAAGTTGACAGTGGTGCCATCAACGTTCGATTCGTCGGCGACCGCAACGATAATGCAGTTCACCGTGTCGCTGAATGTGTCGTCGGGGGTGACGGTGATGGTGCCGGTTATGGAATCTTCTCCGCCGGTCACGTTGGTGAGCACAACTGATTCGATGGCGGCGGCGGCGATCGCAGGGTGTGCGAGAAGTGCAGCCGACGCCGCGGCGGCAACGCCGACTCTTCGAGCGGTTTTCATGACCATCGGGTCCTCCAGATGAGGATGACAAGGGAGCCTTCCAGCGCGGATAACTGCGCCGTGCGGGCCGTTACACGGCAAACCCTACGCCCCGCCCAACCTGCTGGCCCGGAGTTTCTTCACATCCAGCGAAATGTCCGGAAGGCGCCCAGTCCGCACGCGGCAGCCCATGCTGCGAGTACCGCGTACCCGGTCACGTCCGCGGCCCCGTCGAACGCCATCGCCAGCGACTCGACCAGTGCGCCCGACGGTGTGATTCGCGCGAAAGCATGTGCAAGGCCGGGGAACTCCTCGCCGTACAGCCGCGCCGCGATGACGAGGCTCCCGATTCCGGCGAGCGCAAACCATAGGATATTTGCGAGCGCTAGAACGATCTCCGCACGGAGCCAGCCGCCGATGAAGAGGCCCATTGCTGCGAACGCCACAGTTCCGAGCGCGACGGCGGGCACCGCTAATGCGAGTCCAGTGAGACTGGGGCGCCAGCCTAGCGCCACTCCAATCGCCACCAGCAGCGCCATCTGCAGGCAGACCACCAGCACTACAGCGCAGCTCTTCCCGCCAATGATCGCCCATTTCGGCAAGGCTGTCGCGCCGAGCCGTTTCAATGCTCCGTAGCGGCGATCAAATCCCACGGCTATCGCTTGGCCGGTGAATGCTGTGGACATGATCGCCAGGGCGAGTATCCCGGGAACGATCGCGTTGGTCCGTGATTCGCCGAGGTCACCGATGGGAAGCACCGCAAAACCGATCAGCAGGGAGATTGGGATCAGCATCGTGAGCAGTAGCTGCTCCCCATTGCGGAGGAGCAAGACCAGTTCGAGACGCGTCTGCGCGGCGAGCATGGGGAACGGTCGGCTGGGATGCGGCGCTGGTGTGAACGTCCCGGCAGGGAAGCGATTCGCGGTGACGCGCATGGAGCTAGACAAGTCAGATAATTCAGGCACTGTCAGCCCCTCAATTCGCGTCCGGTGAGATCGAGGAAAACGTCCTCGAGTGTGCGCTGTTCGACCCGCAGATTCGTGGCGAGCACGTTGATTCGCGCGAACCATGCTGTGACCGTGGAGAGCACTTGCGGCGTGATTTCACCTTCAATCAGGTATTCGCCCGGCGAACCTTCATGGCAGCGGTACCCCTCGGGCAGCGCAAGCAGAAGCAGGTTGATTTCAAGACGTGGCGGTGCGGTGAACCGCAGTTGATCCTGCGCGTCACGGCGGGTGAGGTCCGCGGGGGATCCCTGGTCAACCACTCGTCCGTGATCGATGATGACGATATTGTCGGCAAGCTGTTCGGCCTCGTTCATCATGTGCGTCGTGAGGAGCACGCTGACGCCATCGCGCCGGAGTGCGTCGATGAGTTCCCACACAAGGTGGCGTGCCTGCGCGTCGAGACCAGCGGTCGGCTCGTCGAGGAATACGAGTTCCGGGCGTCCAACGAGAGCGCCCGCCAGCGACAGGCGTTGCTGCTGGCCGCCTGACAAGCGGCGATAGGGAGTGCTCACCACCTCAGTCAGGCCTAGCGTGCTGAGCAGCCAATCAGGGTCAAGTGGGTTGCGGGAATAGCGCGCGATGAGTCGCAGCATCTCGCCCGCCCGGGCCCCGGGGTACGCTCCGCCGCCCTGCAGCATGACACCGATGCGTGGCTTGAGTTCGGCGGCATGCGCAACCGGGTCACGGCCTAGTACCTGGACGGTGCCGCTATCTGCGGTGAGAAATCCTTCACATATCTCGACGGTGGTGGTCTTGCCCGCTCCGTTGGGCCCCAGCAGAGCGAGGACCTGGCCCCCCTCGACCGTCAGATCCAGCCCTTTGACCGCCTCGGTTGCGCCGAAGCGCTTCGTCACCCCGCGCAGCTTCACTGCTGGGGTACGGGAGGGCGGTATCTGAGTAGTCACGACGATTCAGAGTAGGCGGTCAGGTCCGCTGCGGCGAAAAGTGTCCCCGGAAGCTCTCGTCAAAGAACTCACGCCAGGCGGATCGGGAGTACAGGATGGCAAAGAGTGCGGCGAACGTCACGATCGTAGCCAGTACAGCCTGAACGATTGTCCACGCGGGGTATTCGGCCCCGTTCGGCATAAGGATAACGCTGATGATGGCGGAAACAGCGATCGCTGGCACCCGGAAAACAGGACGGGTCGCCCAGGCCGCCAGCGGGATCAGGGCCCACAGCAGGTACCACGGCTGGACGACAGGGAAGAGAAACACGAGTGCCGCCATCGACACCCCCAATGCGCCAACCGCATGCAGGCGGCCCGCGTGCGTCGAGAAAAGCATTCGCAGGATGATCAGCCCTGCGATCACCGCCGCGATCGGGCGCGTGACGTTCAGGATTGCGGTGGTGTGATCACCCAGGCCAAGCAGCACCCCGGCCTGGCCGGTCGCGAGCCCAGCGAGGGTGGGAATCGACATCCAGCTGCGCACGGCGTTCGCGGTGCCGAGGGTGTTCACCCAGCCGAATCCCAGGCCGCTGATGAGGCTCATAGCCGCGATCCCGGTGACGGCGACAGCGCCAAGCAGCGCCGCAGCTGCCGCCATCGATAACACTCCGCGGCCCCAGCGGCGAGCGAGTGCCATTCCGACGAAACCAAGGGCGAGCAGGGAGGGGATCTTGATCGTCGATGACAGGACGATGATCAGTACGCCAGCGAGCATGAGTAGGAGGTTTCCGCGAACGAGCGGGGCGGATGATTCGATAGCGCGGAGGGCGAGTTCCACGCCCACGACCATCATTCCGATCATCAGCGCTTCGTTGTGGATACCGGCAACGAGATGAAAGATGACAAGCGGGTTCGCGGCGCCGAGCCAGACTGCGACCACAGGGTCAACGCCGCACCGGCGCGCGAGCCGGGGGAGCGCCCAGATGATCATAAGGACGCCCAGTACGGCGAGAGCACGATGGAGGAGAATTCCCGCCACGATGTTGTAGCCGGTGAGCGAGGCGATTCCCTCACCCATCCAGAGGAACAGCGGGCCGTACGGCGCCGGGGTCTCCCGCCAGATGTTGGGCACGGTGCGAGTGAGAACATGGTCGACGCCGAGCGCCTGCGCTGGCCCGAGCGCGTACGGGTCGAGTCCGCGAGCACCGATTTCGCTCTGGGCCAGGTAGGAGTAGACATCGCGGCTGAACATGGGCGGTGCTAACAGCAGCGGCGTTATCCAAAGCAGCAGTGTGTAGTCGAGCTGGCCCCGGCTGATCCGCCTGGGCGCGGATTGCACAACGAAGCTTCCGAGGACGAAGCGACCCAGCATCAGCCAGGCAAGCATGACCATCACGGTGCCTGTGATGCCCAGCGTCAGGGAGACGGTTGTCATGCGCGCGGGCAGGCCGAACACTCGCATTCCCGTCACGGGATTCTGCAGAACTGGCTGCGCACCGGCGCCAAGAGCCGCGAAGGCCATAAGGATCGCACCTGCTGCGCCGAACCTGCGCACACGGCCGAGCTGCCGTAGTTCGCGCCGCGAGAGCGGGGGTTTGGTGGCTTCATCACCGTGAAGATGAGCGACTTTCACTTCGAGATCCTGGAAACGCGTGCGCCGGACCGCCGCGGCCTGTTCTGGCGCTGCGCTTTCTGCGCGTGAACTCGCGTGATCTGTGTCCGGCACAGTTTGAGCGTAGCGGCAGCTGATCGGCCCGGGTGAGGCACTCCACACGCAGGTGAGGGTGCCCTGGGTAGATTCACATCCTGAATTGCGTCACACTAGTGTTGTGAAAACAATGGGAGTGCCACTTGAAGCATCAGGCGGAGGCGCAGCCTCTGCTGATGCGGTGCTGCCCACGTCGCGTTCATCACGCGGGCTCGCGCCTGCCGGTTTCTCGCACGAGGGCCGGACTCGGGCTGAAGTAGTGCGCTTACTTCTCGAACGCGGGCCGATCACGGCGTCCGCTATCGGCGCCAGGCTTGGGCTGAGCGCCGCAGGCGTGCGCAGGCACCTCGATGTACTTATCGACAACGGCTACGCCGAGATTGCCCCGCCACGGGCGCTGCGCGGCCGCGGGCGCGGCCGTCCAGCGAAGCAGTACATGCTCTCCGCTGCCGGACGCGACCACCTGCGGCATGCGTACGACGATCTCGCCACCGCCGCGATGCGTGAACTTCGCGAGATCGGCGGGGACGCCGCTGTCGCGCGTTTCGCCGACCGGCGGGTAAGGTCGATTGTCGGCTCAGTGCAGCGCGACCCAGATTCTGTGGAACAGACCGCGGAACGGGTCGCTGAGGCGCTCACTGCGGCTGGTTATGCCGCGTCAACACGGCGCGTTGGTCTCGGTGTGGAGATCTGTCAGCACCACTGTCCGGTTTCGCACGTCGCGGAACAGTTTCCACAGCTCTGCGAGGCGGAAGAACAAGTTTTCGCGGAAGTGCTGGGCACCCACGTGCAGCGTCTCGCGACGATTGCCAACGGAGACTGTGCCTGCACCACCCACGTTCCGCTGCAGATGCCGCAAGCAAAAGGAAAGCCCACCGCTGCACAGCCCGCAGCGGAAACCCAGAGACTCCGGGAGGAGCGCACATGACCGTCACGTCAGAGCCCGGTGCGGTTGCCGCGGGTGCGGCGCCGCTGACCCAGGAAGAGACGATCGCGTCGCTCGGCCATTACGCATATGGCTGGGCGGACAAGGACGAGGCGGGTGCGAGCGCGCGCCGCGGCCTGTCCGAAGATGTCGTGCGCGATATTTCCGCGAAGAAGAACGAGCCTGAGTGGATGCTCGACGCGCGGCTGAAGGCGCTGCGCATCTTCGACCGGAAGCCCCTTCCGCGGTGGGGCGCGGATGTCACGGGCGTCGACTTCGACAACATCAAGTACTTTGTGCGCTCCACGGAGAAGCAGGCGGCGTCCTGGGAAGATCTGCCCGAGGACATCAAGAACACCTACGACAGGCTTGGCATACCCGAGGCTGAAAAGCAGCGCCTCGTCGCCGGTGTCGCGGCGCAGTACGAGTCAGAGGTCGTGTATCACCAGATCCGCGAAGACCTGGAAAAGCAGGGTGTCCTCTTTCTCGACACCGATACTGGCCTGAAAGAGCACCCGGAACTGTTCCGCGAGTACTTCGGCTCAGTGATCCCCGCAGGCGACAACAAGTTCTCCGCGCTCAATACGGCTGTGTGGTCGGGCGGCTCGTTCATCTACGTTCCGCCGGGTGTGCACGTCGACATCCCGCTGCAGGCGTACTTCCGGATCAACACCGAAAACATGGGGCAGTTCGAGCGGACGCTCATCATCGTTGACGAGGGTGCTTACGTTCACTACGTCGAGGGCTGCACCGCGCCCATCTACAAGACCGACTCACTGCACTCCGCGGTCGTCGAGATCATCGTGAAGAAGGGCGGCCGGTGCCGCTACACGACGATCCAGAACTGGTCCAACAACGTCTACAACCTCGTCACCAAGCGGGCGAAGGCCGAAGCCGGAGCCACTATGGAGTGGATCGACGGCAACATCGGTTCCAAGGTCACGATGAAGTACCCAGCCGTGTGGATGACCGGTGAGCACGCCAAGGGCGAGGTTCTCTCGGTGGCGTTCGCCGGTGAGGGCCAGCACCAAGACACCGGCTCGAAAATGCTGCACCTCGCACCGCACACGTCATCGACCATCGTGAGCAAGTCGGTAGCCCGGGGTGGCGGTCGTGCGTCATATCGGGGACTCGTACAGGTCAACAAGGGCGCGTACGGCTCGAAGTCAACCGTCAAGTGTGACGCGTTGCTGGTCGACACGATCAGCCGCAGCGACACCTACCCGTACGTGGACATCCGCGAGGACGACGTCACGATGGGTCACGAGGCAACTGTGTCCAAAGTCAGCGAGGATCAGTTGTTCTACCTAATGAGCCGCGGTCTCACTGAAGACGAAGCCATGGCGATGGTTGTCCGCGGATTCGTCGAACCGATCGCGAAGGAACTCCCCATGGAGTACGCGCTCGAACTCAACCGACTGATCGAACTGCAAATGGAAGGGGCCGTGGGCTAGTGACTGCCAGTACACCTGCTGGTGTAGGCGCCGCTGGAGTACAGGGCGCGATCGCCGGTGAAAACCGGGAGGCCGCTGGCAGCACACCCGCTGTCAATAAGGGAGAACTGTTCGCGTCGTTCGACGTGAATGCGTTCGAGATCCCATCTGGCCGCGACGAGCTCTGGCGCTTCACTCCTATGCGCCGCCTGCGCGGACTCCATGATGGAACCGCGGACGCGAACTCAGCGCTCAGCATTGAAGTAACCGAGGCGGCAGGGGTGACGGTTGAGACCGTCGCCCGTGACGATTCCCGTCTCGGCGCCGCCGGTGCACCGACTGATCGTGTCGCTGCGCAGGCTTACTCGGAGTTCGCACAGGCAACGGTTATCACCGTCGGCCGTGAACAAGAAGTCGGCGACCCCATCACGGTCACCATTACGGGACCGGGCACCGGAAACGTCGCTTACGGCCACCTTCAGATTCGGGTCGAGACATTTGGCCACGCCACCGTTGTGCTTGACCACAAGGGCGACGGCACGATGGCTGACAACGTCGAATACATCGTCGGGGACAGCGCTCGCCTGACCGTCGTGTCCGTGCAGGACTGGGCGGAAACGGCAGTTCACGTTCGTTCGGAAGCCGCCAAACTCGGCCGTGACGCGGTGCTCCGGCACTTCGCCGTCAGCCTGGGAGGTGACCTCGCGCGCACTTCGACGACCGTGCGTTACGGCGGTGCGGGCGGGGATGCGGAACTGCTCGGCCTTTACTTCGCTGATGCTGGCCAGCACATCGAGCACCGCCTCCTAGTCGATCACGCAGTGCCGCATTGCAAGTCGAACGTCGTGTACAAGGGCGCGCTGCAAGGCGAGCCTGACTCCGGCAAGGCCGATGCGCACACCGTGTGGATCGGTGACGTGCTGATTCGTGCGGAGGCTGAGGGTACCGACACCTTCGAACTCAACCGCAACCTGGTGCTCACCGATGGTGCGCGCGCCGACTCGGTGCCGAACCTCGAGATCGAGACCGGTGAAATCCTCGGAGCGGGGCACGCTAGCGCCACCGGCCGCTTCGATGATGAGCAGTTGTTCTACCTCCGTTCACGCGGCATACCGGAGGAGCAAGCGCGACGGCTTGTCGTGCGCGGCTTCTTCCGCGAACTTATCGACAAGATCGCTGTGCCGGACGTCCGCGAGCGAATTGACGCTGCGATTGAGGCCGAACTCGCCGCAATCGGCGCTTAACCCGACCTTCTCCAATAGTTGCCAAAAGGAATCAGATGTCCACGCTTGAAATTCGCGACCTCCACGTCGAGATCACCCCGGGTGACGATGAGCCGATCCAGATCCTGAAGGGTGTCGACCTCACCGTGAAGTCCGGTGAGACCCACGCGATCATGGGCCCCAACGGCTCCGGTAAGTCGACGCTGTCGTACGCGATCGCCGGGCACCCCAAGTATCAGGTCACGAGCGGCTCAATCACGCTTGATGGCGAGAATGTGCTCGAGATGAGTGTCGACGAGCGCGCTCGCGCAGGCCTCTTCCTCGCGATGCAGTATCCGATCGAGGTTCCGGGTGTGTCGATGTCCAACTTCCTTCGTACCGCGGCCACCGCGGTGCGTGGTGAAGCACCCAAGCTGCGTCACTGGGTGAAGGAAGTCAAAGAGGCGATGAAGGAACTCGAGATCGACTCGGCGTTCGCTGATCGCGCAGTCAACGAAGGATTCTCCGGTGGTGAGAAGAAGCGCCACGAGATTCTTCAACTTAGCCTGCTCAAGCCCAAGATCGCGGTTCTCGACGAAACCGACTCCGGGCTGGACGTGGACGCCCTCCGTGTCGTCAGCGAAGGCGTCAACCGCTACAAAGAACGCGAGAATGGCGGGGTTCTGCTGATTACCCACTACTCCCGCATCCTGCGTTACGTCCAGCCAGACTTCGTGCACGTCTTCGCGAGCGGCCGGATCGTGGAGTCGGGCGGCAAGGAACTCGCAGACGAACTCGAGGCCAACGGGTATGTTCGCTTCACAAAGGCAGCGGTGTGACATGACGGCGGCGCAGGCGAACTCTCCATCAGCGCGGGACGAGCGTCACGTCCGCTCCGCGCCGCTGGATGTCGCCCGGATCCGCGCGGATTTCCCAATCCTGCAGCGCACCGTGCGGGAGGGGAAGCCGCTCGTTTACCTGGACTCCGGCGCAACCTCCCAGCGCCCAGTCCAGGTGCTCGACGCTGAACGCGAATTCCTGATGACGTCGAACGCAGCCGTACATCGCGGCGCGCATCAGCTCGCGGAAGAGGCCACTGACGCCTACGAGAACGCGCGCGCGCTGATCGCGCGGTTCGTTGGTGCGAACTTCAATGAACTTGTTTTCACGAAGAACGCTACTGAGGCGCTCAACCTCGTTGCGCACACCCTCGGTGACGAGCGGTTCGCGGGGCGCGCACTTCAGGCTGGTGACGAGGTCGTCGTCACGGAATTGGAGCATCACGCCAATCTCGTGCCCTGGCAGGAGCTATGCCGCCGGACGGGCGCCGCACTCAAGTGGTATGGCGTGACAGACGAGGGGCGAATTGACCTCGACTCGCTTGAACTCACCGAACGGACGAAGGTTGTCGCGTTCACGCACCAGTCGAACGTGACAGGTGCGATAACTGACGTGGAAGAGCTGGTTCGGCGTGCGCACGATGTGGGTGCGCTTGTCGTTCTGGACGCGTGCCAGTCGGTGCCGCACATGCCAGTCAGCTTTCCCGCGCTTGGTGTCGATTTCGCGGCGTTCTCCGGCCACAAAATGCTCGGGCCGTCAGGTGTGGGCGTGCTGTACGGGCGGGAGGAACTGCTCGACGCGATGCCCCCGTTCATCACGGGCGGGTCCATGATCGAAACCGTGCAGATGGAACTCAGCACGTACGCCCCGGCGCCCCAGCGGTTCGAGGCGGGCGTTCCGATGACCTCGCAAGTGGTTGGGCTCGGTGCGGCAGTCGAATACCTCAACCAGTTGGGCATGGACGCGATCGCCGCACATGAACACGAGCTGACCGCGGCCGCAGTTGACGCACTCACGTCGATCGACGGTGTCCGTGTCATCGGTCCCCGGACGGCAGCAGCGCGCGGCGCCGCGGTCTCGTTCGTCGTCGAAAACATCCATGCGCATGACCTCGGCCAGGTGCTCGATGATGACGGTGTCGCGGTACGCGTAGGCCACCACTGTGCCTGGCCACTGCACCGCCGTTTTGGTATCGCGGCGAGCGCGCGCGCGTCCTTCTACCTGTACAACACCGTGGACGAAGTCGAGGTCCTCGCGAAATCAATCCGGCGGGCGCAAGAGTTCTTCGGGACGGTGTGATGCGCCTGGACCAGATGTACCAGGAAGTGATCCTGGACCATTACAAGCACCCGCACCATCGCGGACTTCGGGAGCCGTTCGGCGCTGAAGTGCACCACGTTAATCCCACGTGCGGTGACGAAGTGACGTTGCGCGTACACATTGAAGACGACACGGTCGCCGATGTGTCGTACGACGGACAGGGTTGCTCGATCAGTCAGGCGTCGACATCTGTGCTGACCGACCAGCTGATTGGGCTTCCGCTTGGTGAGGCGCTGAAAATCGTGGACGCGTTCCAGGAGATGATCGGCAGCCGCGGCACAATAGAGGGTGACGAAGACCTGCTCGGCGATGGTATCGCGTTTGCGGGGGTCGCGAAGTACCCTGCTCGGGTCAAATGTGCGCTGCTTGGATGGATGGCTTTCAAAGACGCGGTTGTTCAAATTACTGAACGTCCATCGAGCTAGGACCACGGAGAAATAAGGACATCAGATGACGGACTCAAATGTGACGATCCCGCCACTCGATGAGGTCGAAGAGGCGATGCGTGACGTTGTTGACCCGGAACTCGGCATCAACGTCGTTGACCTGGGCCTTGTGTACGGAATCGACATCGACGACAACGCGGTTGCGACGGTGGACATGACGCTGACCTCCGCCGCATGCCCCCTCACCGACGTGATTGAAGAGCAGACGCGGTCCGCCCTTGTGAAGAGCGGTTTGTGCACCGACATGAAGATCAATTGGGTATGGATGCCGCCCTGGGGGCCGGAGAAGATAACCGATGATGGCCGAGAGCAACTGCGTGCCCTGGGATTCACCGTCTAAGACCCTTTAATGCAGCTCTGGCCGCATAACCCCAGCGGCGAGTTGCCTGCGCGCGGGCCATGGACTCGCAGTGAAAATGCGCCTCATTGCCGTGACGAGGCCCGTGACGTCCGTGCGTCCGGAGAGGTAGGAACGCTGCAGCGGCACGGGCAAAGCGAAGAACGCATCGAAAAAGGCGGGAATATCCGTGGGGGAGAGACGGAGAAAGCTCGCGAGCCCGCGCTCGCGCAGCGCGTAGACTAGGCGAGCCGATAGGGGCCACAGTATCGCCCGAGGGTTCGTGCGAAACGCTATCGCGTCAGCGAGCAGATCAGCTACCGAGAGTGACGCTGCGACACTGTAACCGGTGGCGGGGTGCAGGATCCCGCCACGAGATCCGATTGCCAGCACGCCCTGCGGTGAACGCGTGGAAGCTGGCATGCACACAGCGAACCGAACGCGTTCCACTGGCTCCGCGCCCGTGACGGCCACCCCATGTGCACTCAGCCTGGACTGGAGGCGCGCCCGCAGCTCTGCGAACCCCAGCGGTGGCTGGCCAGCCAGACAGGTCTCCTCAAGAAGTGTGGCCCCGCCCCCAAGAGGAATCGCGTAGAGGAACGACGGCGCCGCCATCGCCGCCAGCTTTGCAGGCTGGCGCCAGTCCATGAACCAGGCTGAGCGGCCTTCCAGCAGCGGGTCTGCTGTCTCCTCCGGTACTACGATCCCGAACGCTGTCTGCTGCGGCGCGCGTGGTTCCCGCACGCCACGGGCATCGATCACGACTCTGCCGTATATGTGCCGCCCATCAGCAAGACGGACAACGCCGGCGCCCAGGCGAATGGCTGACCCCTGAACCACGGTGCATGCGTCCAGCGACAGTTCCTGTTGCAGGCCCGCAGTTGTGAAGACAGCGTAGTCACGCTCGATCTTCCATTCGCGAGTGCCGAACGCACTCGGCCGTACCGCAACGGCAGCCAGCGCCGACGGGCCGAGCCATGAAGGTAACTCATCGGTCCATGCACCGTAGGTGGGTGTCCAGGTTCGGAAGGGATGCTTGTCGATCGCAACGACCCGGAGTCCGCGCTGCGCGCAGCGGTATGCCAGCGCCCGTCCCGCCGGCCCCAGACCCACTATGACAACGTCCCCGCTGAGATTCGCGCCGTTCACTGCGCGGTCCTTCGAGAGCTAACGTGGAGGGCGTGGTTCGGGTGTGGGAGCAACCTGGTGGTGGCCGGGTAGTAGAGGTGCTGCCTGGGCGCCTGACACGGTTCGTCGCCGGGATCGAAACACGACATGGTCCCATTGTCGCCACACGGTACGAGGCCGATGCCGTAATCGTCACTGCCGCCTCGGGAGAAGAAGTACGGCTGGTGCCGTTGCTCGCCGAGCTTGTGCCCGGTCGTGAAGCGGGGCGCCGCCTTGAACAACTCGAAGCGGCGTTGCGGCAGCCGCTCCGAGTGGGGCTTCTTCTCGTACGCGCGGGCGGCTTCAGTGCTGGCGTCGTTGAAGGCCCGTCCGAACGTCCGCAGGTCGCGTCGTCGCTGACGGGGCGCAGGCATGTCCAGGGCAGAACGGCGGCTGGCGGATGGTCTCAGCGGCGGTTCGCTCGCCGACGCGCCAGCCAGCGTGAACGTGCGTGTGACGCAGCTGCTGATGCCGCGGTGCGCGTGCTGAACAACGCCAGGCTGAACACGCTGGTAACCGGTGGTGATCGTACCGCCGTGGCGGAGGTTCTCGAAGACAGGCGGCTCAGCGCGATAGCCGGCCTGCGGCATTACCGCTTCCTCGACGTACCGGAACCGCGGCGCACCGTGCTGGACGAGGCGGCGCAGCGTGCGCATGCGGTCTGGGCGCACTTTCATTCGTGATGAGCGTCGCAGTCAGAGTCCGCCGGTGGCGAGCAGACCGCCATCGACGCGCACGGTTTCGCCGGTGATCCACGCCGCAGCGTCGGAAACAAGAAAACCGACAAGCTGCGCAACGTCCTCTGGTGAGCCAAGACGCTTCATCGGATAGATCTGTGCTGACTGTTCCTCACCAGCTGAGTAGAGGGCTTCGGCGAAACGCGTTTTGACGACACCGGGCGCGACCGCGTTAACCCGAATCGCCGGGCCGAGTTGCCATGCGAGTTCCTCGGTGAGCCTGATCAGCGCGGCTTTTGAGGCGCCATACGCCGATATCACCCCGGTAGACCGCAGGCCAGCAACGCTCGCGATGTTCACGATAGAGCCACCGTGTTCGCCCATCCACGCCTTATACGTCTCTTGCACGAATCCCAGGGCAGCCACAACGTTGACGTCGAAAATCTTGGACACGCCACCGAGGTCAGCTTCGACAAGTGGGCCGTATACCGGGTTGATGCCGGTGTTGTTGATCAAGATGTCGAGCGAACCGAAGCGATCCAGGGTGGCTGCGACGACGCCGTGACGTGACTCGGGGTCGCCAGTGTTTCCCGGAAGCGCGACGACTCCCGCCTGGCCCGCTTGCTCGGCAAGCTCGTGGGCCGCGGCCTCCAGCTGCTCCGCCTTCCTCGCAGTGATGGCGACGTTCGCGCCGCGGCTCAGCAGCTCAACGGCAATAGCCTTTCCAATGCCGCGGCTGGCACCCGTCACGAGGGCGGTACGGCCTGCGAGGTCGAGAGAAGTCATTGCACCACCGTAGTGGCGGGACCTGCATGATCGTCAATCCGGAGCGATCATCTCGGGCGTGTCGTGCGGATGCTCGCGGTGTGATTTATGACATCGCGGCCAAATCGGGTTGCCGGTATCCTGGACCGCTGGGCCTGAATTGAGGCCTGAATCGTCTGCCTGCTCAGGAGTTGTTGTGATCACCGCTACCGATCTTGAAGTGCGCGCCGGGATGCGTACCCTGCTCGCCGCCCCGGGATCGGCGCTGCGCGTACAGCCCGGTGACCGAATCGGGCTGGTCGGCCGCAACGGCGCGGGAAAAACGACCACGATGCGGATACTCGCTGGTGAGGGCGAGGCTTACGCCGGTTCGGTGATGCGTTCAGGCGAGGTTGGGTATCTGCCCCAGGACCCGCGCGAAGGAAATCTGGAGGTGGTCGCGAAGGACCGTGTCCTGTCTGCGCGCGGGCTCGACAGCATCCTGCGAAAAATGGAGAAGCTGCAGGCGCAAATGGCGGAACTCCTTGATGAGCGGGAGCGGGACGCGGCTGTACGCAAATATGGCAACCTCGAGGACCGCTTCTCAGCCCTTGGCGGGTACGCGGCGGAAAGCGAAGCGGCCCGGATCTGCAGCTCGCTCGGCCTGCCCGATCGTGTGCTGAATCAGCCATTGCGCACCCTATCGGGTGGTCAGCGCCGCCGCGTTGAACTGGCGCGAATCCTGTTCTCCGCATCAGATGGCTCCGGCGGCAAGTCAGGCACGACGCTGCTGCTCGATGAACCGACGAACCACCTCGACGCGGACTCCATCACGTGGCTGCGAGGCTTCCTGCAGAGCCATGAGGGCGGCTTGATCATCATCTCCCACGATGTAGATCTGCTCAACGCGGTAGTGAACAAGGTGTGGTTCCTTGACGCGGTCCGAGGTGAAGCGGACATCTACAACATGGGCTGGAAGAAGTACCTTGACGCCCGCGCGACCGACGAAGCGCGTCGGCGGCGCGAGCGTGCGAACGCAGAGAAGAAGGCGTCCGCGCTGCGCGCACAGGCCGACAAGCTGGGCGCGAAGGCGACGAAGGCCGCCGCCGCGAAGAACATGCTGCGTCGCGCTGACCGGATGATTGCGGACCTCGACGACGAACGTGTGTCCGACAAAGTCGCGCGCATCAAGTTCCCGCAGCCCGCGGCATGTGGAAAAACACCCCTCACGGCGGAGGGATTATCGAAGTCCTACGGCTCGCTTGAAGTGTTCACGGGCGTTGACCTGGCCATCGACCGGGGGAGCCGCGTCGTCATCCTCGGCCTGAACGGGGCCGGTAAGACTACAATGTTGCGGATACTCGCTGGGCAGGAAACGCCCGATACGGGGACCATCGAGCCGGGCTACGGCCTGAAGCGGGGTTACTTCGCGCAAGAACATGACACCCTCGACGACAACGCAACGGTGTGGGAGAACATTCGGCACGCGTCACCAGACGCTGGTGAGCAAGACCTCCGGGGCCTGCTTGGTGCCTTCATGTTCACCGGCGCACAGCTCGAACAGCCTGCAGGGACGTTATCTGGTGGTGAAAAGACTCGGCTGGCGCTTGCCGGGCTTGTGTCGTCCGCGGCAAATGTGTTGCTGCTCGATGAGCCTACGAACAACCTCGACCCAGTTTCGCGGGAGCAAGTCCTCGATGCGCTGCGCACCTACGAGGGTGCCGTCGTTCTGGTGACGCATGATCCCGGCGCCGCGGAGGCGCTGAATCCGGAGCGCGTTATCATGCTGCCCGATGGGGCAGAAGACCACTGGTCGGAGGAGTATCTCGAGCTGATTCAGCTCGCGTAGTCCTTCCCGCCGGGGGATAGCAAGATTGGTCAAGGATGGTTGGTCAAATTGTTGATCACTGCTTTACCTATGTTTACGCTGGAGATATACAGCATTTGTGCCAGCTGAAAAGCCCAGCGCGAGGCGTGTGTGAGCGCGCCAGCAAACGGTAATTGCAATCCCCGGCGCCGAACTCAGTGGAGGTTGAGATGGCGGGTACGGCAGGGTCATCGGGGCTCAGTAAAGGGGCGAGGATCACGGGCGAATCCAGGGAGCGCATCCGTTCAGAGATTCGTCAAAAGTACGAGTCGGGCGCAAGCATCCGCTCGCTGGCGGAGTCGATGGGCCGGAGCTACGGTTTCGTGCACAAGATTCTCGTCGAAGCGGACGTGAAATTGCGCGGCAGAGGCGGAGCTAACCGCCGCCGCCGCATTTCTGCCTGATCGCGTACCCGCCTCCGAGCCTTCGGCCCGAAAACAGCGACTAGGACATTCGCCGCTCTCAGTCAGTGTGGATGCCCCAGGATCTGCTGTCTCGCCGCACAGATGCCTCGACAAGATCGAGCACAGCGTCCAGATGATCCGTTGACTGCCCCGACGCGAGGTGCGAGACCAGGCCATCAAGGACGAGGTCCAGGTACCGGAGAAGCACTTCCGTTGGAATGTCTTCGCGGAGCCGTCCGGCGGAACGCTGCCGTTCAAGCCGCGCAGTCGCTGCGGCGGTGAGTTCCTCCGATCGCTGCGACCATTCGCTGCGGAAGTCTGGGTCCGTGCGCAGCCGCCGGGTAATTTCGAGGCGGGTGCCGAGCCAATCGAATTGGGCTGGGTCTTTCAGCAAGTTGCGCATGACCTGGACGAGGCCTTGCTCGGCGGCAGTATCCGCCATGCGGCGCGCGTCCTCGTGCGCAAGCGCGAGAAACAGCGCGTCTTTGTCACGGAAGTGGTGAAAGATTGCACCCCGCGAGAGTCCGGTTGCGTCTTCGAGCCGCCGCACTGTCGCGCCCTCGAAACCGTACTCGGCGAAACAGCGGCGCGCGCCGTCGAGTATCTGCCCGCGCCGCGCGACGAGGTGATCTTCACTGACCTTGGGCACTGGCACAAGCCCTTCACGTCATAGCCCACAGCGCCACGGGCCCGGGGACCGCAAGGTTGCGGTGTGGCCCGGGCCCGCAGCAGTGTGCTGGGCGAACTGTTGCCTGCAGCGGACCGCTTGCGGTCAGCCCTGGATCATGTTGCGGAGCACGTACTGCAGGATGCCGCCGTTGCGGTAGTAGTCCCGCTCGCCGGGGGTGTCGATACGGACCACGGCGTCGAATTCCACCTTGTCGCCGTTCTCCTTGGTTGCCGTCACCTTCAGGGTCGATGGCGTGACACCCTCATTGAGCTTCTCGATGCCCTCGATATCGAAGACCTCGGTGCCGTCGAGGCCAAGCGTCTTCGCACTCTCGCCTTCGGGGAACTGAAGCGGGATAACACCCATGCCGATGAGGTTGGAGCGGTGGATGCGCTCGAAGGACTCAGTGATCACGGCCTTCACCCCAAGCAGACGGGTGCCTTTGGCGGCCCAGTCACGTGACGAGCCTGACCCGTACTCCTTGCCGCCGATCACGACGAGCGGAATACCGGCTTCCTGGTAGTTCATCGACGCGTCGTAAATGAACGACTGCGGGCCACCCTCCTGGGTGAAGTCACGGGTGTAGCCACCGGAGACATCGTCGAGGAGCTGGTTGCGCAGGCGGATGTTCGCGAACGTGCCACGAATCATGACTTCGTGGTTTCCGCGCCGCGAGCCGAGAGAGTTGTAGTCCTTGCGATCCACACCGTGGGCGTCGAGGTACTGTGCCGCGGGAGTGCCGGGTTTGATCGGACCGGCGGGTGAGATGTGGTCCGTGGTCACCGAGTCTCCGAGCAGCGCAAGCACACGTGCGCCCTTGATGTCAGACACGGGTGCTGGATCCAGCGTCATGCCGTCGAAGTACGGCGCCTTGCGGACATACGTTGACTTCTCGTCCCACTCGAACGTCTTGCCCGACGGGGTGGGAAGGTTCCGCCAGCGCTCGTCGCCCTTGAAGACGTCGGCATAGGACTTCTTGAACATTTCCTGGCTGATCGCCGACTTGATCGTGTCGTCGATCTCCTGCGCCGACGGCCACAGATCGCGCAAGTAGACGTCGTTTCCGTCCGTGTCTTTGCCGAGGGAGTCGTTCTCGAAGTCGAAGTCCATCGTGCCCGCGAGTGCGTACGCAATGACCAGTGGCGGCGACGCCAGGTAGTTCATCTTGACGTCAGGGGAGATGCGGCCCTCGAAGTTGCGGTTACCCGAAAGAACTGCGGTGACGGTCAGGTCGTTGTCGTTGACAGCCTTGGAGATTTCCTCGGGCAGCGGGCCGGTGTTACCGATGCAGGTGGTGCAGCCGTAACCGCCGAGGTGGAAGCCCAGCTTCTCCAGGTATGGCCACAGGCCGGCCTTCTCGTAGTAGTCGGAAACCACCTGGGAGCCGGGCGCCATGTTGGTCTTGACCCACGGCTTGCTTGAGAGGCCCTTCTCCACCGCGTTGCGCGCGAGCAGGGCAGCGCCGAGCATCACGGAGGGGTTGGACGTGTTTGTGCACGACGTGATGCCCGCGACGACGACAGCACCGTGATCGAGAACGAATTCACCGCGCTCTTCGGACACGACCTTGACAGGTTTCGATGGGCGGCCATTCGAACCGTTCGCGGCGGACTGGACGTCGACTGCGCCATCATCAGCGAAGGACAGCGCGACGGGGTCCGATGCCGGGAAGGTTTCTTCGACAGCCTCGTCGAGCGTGCTGTGGGGGGTGGGGTGGTTCTCCTCCACGTACTCGTGGATGTCCTTGCGGAACGCGGTTTTCGACTCGGAAAGCAGGATGCGGTCCTGTGGTCGCTTGGGACCGGCGATCGACGGTACCACTGTGCTGAGATCGAGCTCGAGGTACTCGGAGTATTCCGGCTCACGTGCCGGGTCGTGCCACATGCCCTGTTCCTTGGCGTATGCCTCGACGAGTGCGAGCTGATCGTCATCACGGCCAGTCAGGCGCAGGTAGTTGATGGTCTCTTCATCGATCGGGAAGATCGCCGCGGTCGAGCCAAACTCGGGGCTCATGTTGCCGAGCGTCGCCCGGTTGGCGAGCGGAACCTCGGCGACACCCTGACCATAGAACTCCACGAACTTGCCGACGACACCGTGCTGGCGCAGCATGTCCGTCACCGTAAGGACGACGTCGGTGGCTGTTACACCAGGCTTGATCTCCCCTGTGAGCTTGAAGCCCACAACGCGCGGAATGAGCATCGAGACCGGCTGGCCAAGCATGGCGGCTTCGGCTTCGATACCGCCAACGCCCCAGCCGAGGACGCCGAGACCATTGACCATGGTGGTGTGGGAGTCGGTGCCTACACAGGTGTCGGGGTAGGCCTGGCCGTTTCGGACCATCACCGTGCGCGCCAAGTACTCGATATTGACCTGGTGGACGATGCCAGTGCCCGGTGGCACGACTTTGAAGTCGTCGAAGGCGCCCTGACCCCAGCGGAGGAACTGGTAGCGCTCACCGTTGCGCTGATATTCGAGTTCGACGTTGCGTTCGAAGGCATCGGCGCGACCGAAGACGTCAAGGATAACGGAGTGGTCGATCACCATTTCGGCAGGGGAGAGCGGATTGACCTTGTCGGGGTCGCCGCCGAGAGTCGTCACTGCCTCTCGCATGGTTGCGAGGTCGACAACACAGGGAACACCGGTGAAGTCCTGCATAATCACGCGAGCAGGCGTGAACTGGATCTCTACACTTGGCTTCGCGCTGGGATCCCAGCCAGCTATAGCGTTGATGTGTTCTTTGGTGATATTTGCGCCGTCTTCGGTGCGCAGCAAGTTCTCCGCGAGAACTTTCAGCGCATAAGGCAGCTTCTCGGTGCCAGGAACCGCGGAGAGGCGGAAGATCTCGTAGGACTTGTCCCCAACCTCCAGTGTTCCGCGCGCTCCAAAGGAATCAATGCTGGTGCTCACGTCAGCTCCACTCGTCGATAAGTCGTCCGCCAGCTGGGCTGTGCCGACGGGGTCGCGCGCCACCCGCGGCACCGTGTCGATGACTTATGGGCCGATGACGCATGGTCACGAGCATGCCAGAGCGCACCGACATATACCTTGGAGTGGCACCACGAATTCTAACAGTACGATCGTACTGTGAATGCACGGGGGCGCGACAAGGGTCACTGTGACGACACTCGCGGTCCGTGCTGCCAGTTTTATGGTGATTCAGTCGCGTAGGATCGGGGGCTGAAATCGCCACCCGGTCCGCAAAGTTACGGCTCGGTGCGAGGCGCGGGAAGAGTCGGATGTAGCGACGGTGCCGAAGTAGGCGATGTGGCTGGCGTGGCAGCGAATGTGATGCGGAGGCCGGCCTCGACTCGGCATCCGGATGGAGACGAAGTGAGATCTTTCAAGGCTGGTCCCGTTACCGAGATGCTCGCGAGTGGCGGGCCTTTCCGGGCGGAAGCACCACCCGCCGTGAATCTCAACGAAGTACTCGCGGGTCTCGCGGATGACAATGTGCATGCGCCAGAGGGTGACGTGGACGCATTTCGGGACATCGTCTCGCAGGCTGCGGACGAGGGCATTGACCTCAAGATCGTCGCCTTCCCCTACAACCCGTGGTACGGCGGGGGTCCTCGTGACCTCGCGAATGACATCGGCGCCGCAGACGGCGGAACCGTCCTTGTCCTCGGGCCGAATGTCATCGGCACCTACAGTGATTCCATTAGCCGGTTCGCGCTCGAAGGTGCGCAGATCGAAATTGCCCGCCGTGAGCACGCGGAAGCGGCCGCGATATTTCTCGAGCAGATCGCTGCCCCGGGCTTTCCCTGGACTGGTGTCACTTTTTCACTTCTGTTCATTGTCGCCGCGGTCATCGTCTTCACGCGGTGGTGGACCCGCCGCGGATATGACTTCGAGGCGGATGGCGCAGTGGGCCCTGCTCCTGAGTCAGTCAGTGACGGCCGTCGGTCGGGCTCCAGTTCGAGCGGGGCTCCGGAGGCGCCCGGTAGCGACACCACGACAAGTTCCCGAAACTAAGTAATTCGGCCTCGCGTGTTTGTTATCCACGCGTGATATGCCTGTGGCGCGCGGACTCGCCGCGCTCTGACGTGCGGATTCGCGTTTCGGGCATTGCGGGCATCCCTCGGTGAGATGCGCTTGCAGGCGCGAGCGTGCGTTTCCGCAATTCCGCATTAACGGCAGGTAAACCCTCCTGCAAATCGCGCATTTCCGTACAGATACGGGGCGAACTTTGCAAATTACTTCGCTGTAGTTTTGTGGAAATTGATGAAATCGTGATGTGTGTTGTCGTACGGTTCACATGGAGCGTAGGTGGGTGGTGTTGCCCACTGTGTTTTATGAGGCGGAAGGGCTGGGATTCCTCAGCCAGAGGAGGTTGCGTGCATTAGCTCAGCAACCGACTCGCTCAGCTGTCACGCGGCCGGGGTGCACCCGGCACGCAGCCGAGGCACGCCGGGCACTGGTAGCTGGCTCAAGGAGTGGAATGTGAACCGACGACGAGTCAGGGCGCCGCAACGGGCCGTCCGGATGATGGTCGGCCTGGGGCTGGCAGGGTTGCTGATGACGATGCAGTCGACCGCGGTACTCGCGGAACCTGTACGCCCCGATGACGGTGAAATCGCGGGCGCACAAGCAGCCGCGGACGGACAACTGCGCACAGTCGCCCACCTCATCGACGAACTTGCGCGCAAGGAAGCAAACCTAGCGAGCCTCGACTCCGAAATCGCGACTCTCCGGCAACAGGCCAATAAAGCCCTCGTCGACCTCGAAAACGCGCAGCACAATGCCGCGCGGGCGGAAGACGAAGCGCGCGGTGCTCGCACCCTGCTCGACGAGGCGAGCGCGGCGATTCGGGAAGCGCAAGAGCGGTACGACGCGTTCGTGCGCTACCAATACATGGAGGGCGGGCCTGCAGACTCGCTTGAGATATTCGCCGGGGCCGCCGATCCTTCAGAAGTCCTCGATCGTGCCCACTTGCGTCAAGTGGTCGGTTCCAGCCAGCGCAGTGCCCTGGAAGCTCTCGAACGCGCCCGAGCCCAGCTGGCGAACCAAGACTCACGAGCCAGGCTGGCAAGAGACGAGGCGCGCACCGCGGCCGGTCTCGCCCAGGGTGCTCGCGAAGCGGCGATAGCCGCGTTCGGCACTGCGCTAGAGCGGCAACAGGCTGCGGTAAATGATCGCGCTCGACTGGAACGCGAGCGCACGGCGGCCCAGGCGCTTCTGCAAAGTGCCCGCGATGCGGTGGCTGGCCTGCGCAATCAGCAGCGTGAGCACGACAGCCGCCCTGCAGCGCAACCGGCGCTGGAAGCGGCCACGGATGATCAAGCAGCTGATTCTGGCCTTGTCGGCGCGGAGCCAGAACAGGCGGCGGCGGCAGCCGCACCGCCCGCCCCTGCTGCCGCCCCGGCAGGGGTCCCTAGCACCGGCTCCCTGGACGCTGCGCGGCACGATGCGAATCTGCTCGCAAACCTCGACCTGGGCCGTGTCGTCGACACACTTCTCGCCTCCGGTTCCCTTGGCTCGCTCGACCGTGTGACGCCGACACCGCCCTCCATACCCACACCGCCCGGCAGTCAGGATCCGCCACCGTCAAACGGGGGCGGTGACCCAGTGCCCGGCACCCGGGCACAGAAGATCGAAGCGGTGGTCAGTCGTGCGTTGTCCCAAGTTGGCGTCCCTTATGCGTGGGGTGGCGGCAATGCACAGGGGCCGACGCTGGGCATCCGTGACGGCGGCGTCGCCGACCGGCACGGCGACTATCTCAAGATTGGTTTCGACTGCTCCGGGCTCATGGTGTATTCCTTTGCGGCCGCTGGCATTAGCCTGCCGCGATTCAGTGGCTACATCTACAACGCGGGCACAAAAGTACCGGTCGCGCAGATGGAGCGCGGCGACATGCTCTTCTGGGGCGCGGGTGGCAGCCAGCATGTTTCCCTGTATCTCGGTGATGGCCAGATGATCGAAGCACCGTTCTCTGGCGCCACTGTGCGGATCACTCCGGTCCGCTGGGGCGGGATTCAGCCGTTCGCCGTACGCATGATCTGAATACAGCCGCCGGCGCAGCACACCGGACGTCCGGGCATAGTCCGGCTGAACCTGGAATAGTGGATCTCGTACTGACTCACGCCAGCAGTGTGCTGGCCCTGGCAAGGTAACGGTGGTCTGCAGAGTGACGTTCGAGCGCACAGGAGAACAGAGCAGCGAGGCTCCCCCATCGCTGACGCTGGAGGACGATGCACGGCTCCTAGAGCGAACCGCACATGAAGTGAAACGGGTCATCGTCGGCCAGGATGCCCTCGTCGAGCGGCTACTGGCTGGGATGCTCGCCCGTGGGCACATTCTCCTTGAGGGGGTCCCCGGCGTGGCGAAGACCCTCGCGGTGTCAACGCTGGCGCAGGTGATCGGTGGCAGTTTCTCCCGGGTTCAGTTCACGCCGGACCTCGTGCCCACGGATCTCGTCGGCACGCGCATCTACCGGCAAGGGCGTGAACAGTTCGATACTGAACTCGGTCCAGTGGTTGCCAACTTCGTCCTTGCTGACGAGATCAACCGCGCGCCCGCGAAGGTGCAGTCCGCGCTGCTGGAAGTGATGGCTGAGCGGCACGTTTCGATCGGAGGCACAACGTATCCGGTGCCCGATCCGTTTCTTGTCCTCGCCACACAGAACCCGATCGAAAGTGAAGGCGTGTACCCGCTGCCCGAAGCGCAGCGTGATCGTTTCTTGTTCAAGGTCCTCGTCGACTATCCGACGATGGAGGAAGAGCGCGAGATTGTTTACCGGATGGGCGTGACGCCGCCCCAGGCACGCCAGATCCTCGGACCTGAGGACGTCACACGTCTGCAGCGGGTTGCTAGCAATGTGTTCGTCCATCACGCACTGATTGACTACGTCGTCCGTGTCATCACTGCGACGCGTGACCCGCGAGCTTTCGGCATGGACGAAGTGGCGGGCTGGCTGGCGTATGGAGCCTCACCGCGCGCGACCCTGGGCATCATCGCCGCTGGCCGTGCACTCGCGCTGATGCGCGGCCGGGATTATGTTGTGCCACAGGACGTCGTCGAAATCATCCCGGATGTGCTGCGGCACCGGCTCGTGCTCAGTTACGACGCAATGGCGGACGAGATCACCGCGGACTCGATTATCGAGCGTGTTTTGCGGACGGTCGGGCTTCCGCAAGTGACGGCACAGCCGGTCGGTGCCGCGCAACCTTCCTCCCGGTGACGGCTGATGTCGGCTGAAGCTGAACACGCGGATAGTGCCGGAGCGGCAACGGCCACGAACCCGCCCACACCTGGTGCCCGCAAGCATCCGGCTCCGCCGTCCTTCGCGAACGGCGAGTTGCGCGATCCGCAGCTTGCGGCTGCGCTGCGTACGCTCGAACTGACGGTGCGCCGCAAGCTCGATGGTGTTTTGCACGGCGATCACCTGGGCTTAATACCGGGCCCGGGCTCGGAACCGGGGGACGCCCGCCTTTATCAGCCCGGCGACGATGTGCGCCAGATGGATTGGTCAGTAACCGCGCGCACCACCCATCCGCATGTTCGGCAGACAATTGCCGACCGAGAACTCGAAACGTGGATCGTCCTGGATCTGTCCGCAAGCCTGGATTTCGGCACTGCCGACAGCGACAAGAGGGATCTCGCGGTTGCGGCGTGCGCCGCGATCACTTACCTCACCGGCGGAGGCGGAAACAGGATTGGTGCGATAGTCGCGACTGGCGCCAGCACCGTCCGTATTCCGGCGGGCTCGGGGATGCATCACCGTCAGACGCTGCTGCGAAAGATCGCCACGACGCCCCGTGCCGAGTCTGGCACACGGGGGAGTCTCGACGCGGCAATCGACGCGCTGCGACGGCCTCAGCGCCGCCGCGGGCTCGCGGTGATCGTCAGTGATTTCCTCGGGCCCATCGATTGGGAGCGTTCACTGCGCGCCGTGGCGGGACGTCATGATTTGCTGGCGATAGAAGTCCTCGACCCTCGCGATGTCGAACTGCCCGACGTCGGACTCGTGACGTTGCAGGATCCCGAGAGCGGTGCCACAAAGGAAGTGAAAACAACCAGAAGGCTGCGCAGTGACTTTGCCGCAGCCGCGGAGCAGCACCGGGCAGACGTGGCAACTGTGCTTCGGCGCTGCGGCTGCCCGTTATTGTCGCTGCGCACTGACCGCGATTGGATCGCCGATATTGTCCGCTTCGTCGTATCGCGGCGTTCGCGGCTCAGTACCTCAGCGGGCATTCGCAGTGGAGCTGTTTGATGAGTGTGACTGACTTCGCGAGTCCCTGGTGGCTGCTCTTCCTGCTCGTCGTCGTTGCGATGGCGGCCGGTTACGTCATCGCGCAGCGGCTGCGGCAGCGCAATGTCATGCGATTCACCAACCTCGCATTGCTGGAAAAGGTGGCGCCGCGCCGTCCCCGCGGGGAGCGCCACGTTCCCGCGGTGTTACTGCTGGTGGGTCTCGCGATGCTTACCGTGGCGCTGGCATCCCCCACGAAGGAGCAGCGGGAACCCCGCGATCGCGCCACAGTCATTCTCGCGATCGATGTGTCGCTATCAATGGAGGCGACCGACGTTCTTCCGTCCCGGCTCCTAGCGGCGCAGGAAGCAGCGAAGAACTTCGCCGATGGGCTGCCGCCTGGACTCAACCTGGGGCTCGTCAGCTACGCGGGCACCGCGTCGGTTCTCGTCCCTCCCACGACGGACCGAGCGCCTGTCAAATCCGCTATCGACCGGCTGCAACTCGCGGAGCGCACCGCGACAGGTGAAGCGATCTTCACGTCGCTGCAAGCCGTTGACGCGTTAGCCGCGATCGTTCCGGCGGGGGAGGAACCCCCGCCCGCCCACATCGTGGTTCTGTCGGACGGAAAGCAGACCGTCCCCAGGGAAATGGATGCACCACGGGGCGGTTTCACTGCGGCGCGGCTCGCTGCGGATCGCGGGATCCCGGTTTCGACGATTTCGTTCGGAACCATGATGGGCACCGTCACGATAGACGGACAGACGATTCCGGTGCCCGTGGACGAACCGTCGATGCAGGAGATCGCCGAAATCACCGGCGGAGACTTCTATTCGGCGGCGTCGCTCGATGAACTCGAAGCTGTGTACGCGACTCTTGAATCCCAGATCGGATACGAGGTGGTCCGGGGCGACGCGAGCCAGCCGTGGCTGATTCTGGGCACTCTCGTGATCGCCGGGGCTGTCGGCTCAGCACTCATTATCAGCCGCCGGATCCCGTAGCCGCGGGCAGGTAACGATCACAATTCGTGAAGAATTGCGATGCGGTGTCGAGGCCGCAACTGCTGACCAGATAAGTTGACAGCCATGCCTACCGACGAAGCTGCAGGATTCACCGCCCGTTCCGTCTTGGTCACCGGCGGCAACCGT
The DNA here is from genome assembly GCF_026041215.1 of Hoyosella sp. YIM 151337. GTDB lineage: Bacteria > Actinomycetota > Actinomycetes > Mycobacteriales > Mycobacteriaceae > Hoyosella. The sequence continues at coordinate 295,881 of NZ_JAPEIQ010000013.1, read as the reverse complement.
GGCATTGGCCTGGCAATCGCTCGCCGGCTCGCCGCGGACGGCCACAAGGTCGCGGTCACGCACCGGGGCGCGAGCGTGCCTGACGGACTGTTCGGTGTGCGGTGCGACGTGACGGACTCCGCGTCCGTCGACGCAGCCTTCACCGAAATCGAGGCCCACCAGGGACCGGTTGAAGTCCTAGTCGCAAACGCTGGGATCACCGATGACACGCTGCTCATGCGGATGAGTGACGAACAGTTTGCACGAGTGATCGACGCCAACCTGACCGGCGCATTTCGTGTCGCAAAGCGTGCTACCCGCGCGATGCTTCGCGCCCGATTCGGGCGGTTCATCTTCCTTGGCTCGGTCGTTGGTCTGGCCGGCGGTCCCGGGCAAGTGAATTATGCGTCCTCGAAAGCTGGCCTGGTCGGCATGGCGCGGTCGCTCACCCGTGAGCTCGGCTCGCGCTCGATCACCGCGAATGTGGTCGCGCCTGGTTTTATCGAAACGGACATGACTGCCGAGCTTGCGGATGACCACAAGAAAATGATCGTCGGCGCGGTCCCAATGGGTCGGGCGGGGCAGCCGGACGAGGTCGCCGCCGCCGTGAGCTGGCTCGCGTCTGACGACTCACGATACGTTTCCGGTGCAGTGATCCCTGTCGATGGAGGCCTCGGGATGGGGCACTGACCCAGAATAGTAAGAACAATCGACGGCACCACCGACACGGAGGTACTTAAGTGAGCGGTTTGCTCGCAGGCAAGCGGCTTCTCATCACCGGCGTCATCACCGATGCGTCAATCGCCTTTCATGTGGCGAAAACGGCTCAGGAACAAGGCGCGCAGGTGGTTCTGACGGGTTTCGCGCGGATGCGGCTGATCGAGCGGATCGCCAAGCGGCTGCCCGAGGAAGCTCCGGTTATCGAACTGGATGTCCAGAACCAAGACCATCTCGATTCGCTTGCTGAACGCGTCGGGGAACATATGGACGGCATTGACGGGCTTGTCCATTCGATCGGTTTCGCACCGCCATCCTGTCTGGGACACCCGTTCCTCGACGCACCATGGGGCGACGTTGCGGTGGCGCTCGAAGTGTCGTCGTACTCCTACGCGTCGCTCGCGAGGGCCGCGCTTCCGCTGATGGGCCCGGGAGGATCAATCGTCGGAATGGATTTTGACCCGCGCTCGGCGATGCCGTTTTACAACTGGATGGGCGTGTCGAAAGCCGCGCTCGAGTCAGTGAATCGCTATGTGGCACGCGAGGTGGGGCCCCACGGCATCCGCTCGAACCTAGTCGCCGCCGGACCGATACGCACACTCGCAGCGAAAGCGATCGCGGGGACCGCCACGGGAGCGGGCGAGGAGCTGCAGAGAATCAACGAGGCGTGGGCCGACCGCGCACCGCTTGGGTGGGATGCTGATGATCCTTCACCGGTGGCGAAAACGGTGTGCGCGGTATTGTCAGATTGGCTGCCGATGACGACTGGCACAGTCATTTACGTCGACGGCGGAACCAGTACGCAGGCATTCTGAATCATGAGTATTGGTGATGTCGACGCGCTGCTGTTGCTGTCGTTTGGCGGTCCGGAGAAGCCAGCAGACGTGCGTCCCTTCCTCGAGAACGTGACGCGCGGCCGCAACGTGCCGCCTGACCGTCTGGACGAAGTGGAACAGCACTACCTGCACTTCGGTGGGGTGTCGCCGATCAATGCCCTAAATCGGGAAATCATCGCCGCGATCGAGGCTGAATTGACGCGCGCGAATTGTGATCTCCCTGTGTACTTCGGCAACCGGAATTGGCATCCGCTCGTGGAAGATACGGTTGAGGAGATGGCCGCGGCGGGTGTGCGCCGGGCACTCGTCTTTCCGACATCCGCCTGGGGCGGCTATTCGGGGTGCCGTCAATACCACGAGGACATCGCCCGCGCGCGCGCGTCCGCTGAAGAAAACTCCGGTGCAGCGGCCTCGCCTGCCCCTGAGTTGGTGAAGCTGCGTCATTACTACGATCATCCGCTGCTCGTGGGCGCGTTCGCGGACGCGATTACCCGGGCCCGTGAGGAACTCGAACCCCACCTGCGAACGGCTGCGCGCCTCGTTTTCACCGCACATTCGGTGCCTGTATCGGCCGACGAAACCGCGGGCCTCGCCAGTGAGGGTGGCCATCTGTACAGCCGTCAGGTCCGCGAGGCGGCCGCGCTGTGTGCGGCGGCCGCAGGCTACGGCGATTATGACGTGGTATGGCAATCGCGATCCGGCCCACCGCACATTCCCTGGCTCGAACCAGATATTTGCGACCATCTCGAAGTGCTTGCCGGCGCGGGGGCGGACGCCGTCATCGTGTGCCCTGTCGGTTTCGTGTCCGATCACCTAGAAGTGGTGTGGGACCTCGATACCGAAGCGAAGGACAAAGCTGCCGAGTTGGGACTGGGTTTCGCGCGTGCTGCGACACCCGGACCCGACCCGCGGTTTGCGCAACTGGCCGTCGAACTTGTGCGGGAGGCGCTGGGTGAGATAGGGCCTCGCCGGCTTGGACAGGAACCGTCCCGCGGGTCAGGCGTGAACGGGTCTCCGTGCGTGCCAGGCTGTTGTCAGGTGCGGCGCCGGGTTTCCGCGACACAAGCCTGAACCGCAGCTAGTCGCGCCTCACGAACGGCGGTGCGCAGCGGACGCAGCAGCGCCTCGCGGTTGTCGCTCTGCGCGGCAGTAATCGCGCCGACGGGTCCGTAACGGTCGGCGACGGTCAAGATAGCGTCGATCTCGTTCGCGGCATCGAGCACCCGCGCCGCGCGCCCTGGAATGCTGGCCGGATAGCGGAACGCTGAGAGGTCCGCAAGCGTTTCGACGATCATCGGGCGAACATCCGCCCCGGTTGTGACATCGATGAACTCGAGGCGAGCGAGCGCGGATGCAGCTTCACGGGTAGCTTCACGCAGCGTGAATTCCGCTTCCCCAAGAGGTGGATACGTCGGCTCGGTTCCGGCGTGCGCGAGGCCGTACACCGACCACCGCAGTGCCTCGGCACCCTCAGGCGCGGGCACAAGACCGAGCGCCTCACTGGTGCCGGACAAGATGACGCCCTGGCCGGCACCTGCCGCGGCCGCGGCAAAGGGCGTGCCAGGCGGTACGCCGCGCACATCGCCGGGCACCGGGAGAACGAGCCGGAAATCTGCTGATGTCGCGGTGCCTGACCGCACGAGGCGAAGCAGATGTGCCGCAGTGCCATCGGACTCGGCGAACCAATGAGGATCGACCGCACCCGTACTCACCCGGTCGCCTGCGACGACGATGTGCAGGGGCGCCCATTGGAGAAGGGCGTCGATCACATCGTCCGGCGCAGCGCGTCCGGCCAGCCAGGAACTGGCCCAGACAGCGAGAGTGGCGCATGGAGTCGACATGACAGACCAGCATAATTCGGCGTGGCTGCTACCTCTACTTGAGGCCAGCTCATAGGGTTTGCGTGGTGGATAACAGGTATTCAGGCGACATACTCTCGGGCCACGCACGGACGCGTCGCCCCTCGTATCCTTCCGTCCCGGCAGAGCCAGGGATGGTGGTTGAAGATGCGGCATCAGGCTACTGCGGAGCCGTAACTGGGTTCGAGCGGACTTATGATGGTGATTTCGTTCGCCTCGAAGACGCTGCGCGCTGTACCCGGTTGTTCCGCTTGCGGGACGGCGGTTTCCTGCTCGAGGGCAAGCGGGTGACGCTGACGAAACCGGTACAGCGCATGCCTTCCGCGCCGCGCCGCTCAGCCTCCGGGTCAGTGCGGGTTGAGGGGATGCGCGCGCGGACCGCTCGCGGTAGCCGGATCTGGGTTGAAGGTCTGCATGACGCGGAACTTGTGGAGCGTGTGTGGGGCCACGACTTGCGTGTCGAAGGAGTTGTCGTCGAGCCGCTGGAGGGTCTCGACAACCTGGCAGACAAGCTTGCCCGATTTGAGCCCGGACCGGGACGCAAGGTCGGGGTGCTGGTGGACCATCTCGTTGAGGGTTCGAAGGAATCGCGGCTCACGCAGAGTCTTGGGCAATATGTGATGGTCACAGGGCATCCGTATGTCGATATCTGGGAGGCAGTGCGGCCGAAAGCAGTCGGGATTGCAAAGTGGCCGAATGTTCCGCGCGGTCAGGATTGGAAGACGGGTATCTGCGATTCTCTGGGATGGGGCACACCACAAGACGGCTGGCGCCGGGTGCGCGATGCCGTATCGACTTTTCGAGACCTCGAAGCCGATTTAATAGGAGCTGTGGAACGTCTCGTCGACTTCGTCACTGAACCCGAATAGCTGTGCGAAGCCTCGTAATTGCTCTGAACCAGCGGCTGCGGGGCAAGCTGGTTGCCGGAATTGATGATCACGTCTTAGATGGAAGATGTGGCAGCAATTTTGTGGTTCGTAGGCGCGGTGCTTCTCGCCGTTGGTGAGCTGCTGGTGGGAGAGTTCTTCCTTTTGATGCTCGCCGCTGCAGCATTGTCAACGGCCGGATTCAGCTGGATTTTCGATTTCCCCATCTGGGTCGATGCGGTGTTCTTCTTTGTGATGTCCATCGCACTGCTAGCTGGCGTCCGGCCACTGTTGCTTAAACGTCTGCATGCGAAACCTGCGATCGAGGGCACGGTCAAAGAGCTTGAGGGCCGCACTGCGGTCGTGACCCAAGAGATCACCTCGGAGCATGGGCAAATCAGACTATTGGGCGAACTTTGGACAGCACGGCCGCTGGACATCACCGAGAAGTATCCGGAAGGCACGTCCGTGACTGTGGCACACATCGATGGATCAACCGCGATCGTCTGGAGGCAACTCTGATGGAAGTACTTATCGTCGCCGTCGTCATCATCCTGCTTGCGGTTGTTGTTCTCGCGAAGTCGGTTGCGCTGATCCCGCAGGCCGAGGCCGCGGTTATCGAGCGGTTCGGCAAATACACCCGCACAATTTCCGGCCTGAATTTCCTTGTGCCCTTTGCGGATCGCATCCGCGCACGGGTCGATACCCGCGAGCAGGTCGTGTCGTTTCCCCCGCAGTCAGCGATCACAAAAGACAATCTGCGGCTGATGATCGACACTGTGGTGTACTTCCGCGTGACTGAGCCGCGCGCGGCCGTGTACGGCATCAACAACTACATCGGAGGCGTTGAGCAACTGACGACCACCACGCTGCGCAACGTTGTCGGCGGAATGACGCTCGAAGAGACGCTGACCTCCCGCGACGTCATCAATCAGCAGCTCAGCGGCGCGCTCGACGAAAAGACGTCTGGTTGGGGACTCAAGATCGGCGGCGTGGAACTGCGGTCGATCGATCCGCCGCCCTCCGTCCAGGAGTCGATGGAGAAGCAGATGAAAGCGGATCGTGAGAAACGAGCCATGATCCTGACTGCGGAAGGCCACCGGGAATCGGCAATCCGCACCGCTGAGGGTGAGAAGCAGCGCCAGATCCTTCAGGCAGAGGGCGCAAAACAGGCCGCGATTCTGGATGCGGAGGGTGAACGCCAGTCCTCGATCTTGCGTGCCCAGGGTGAACGTGCCGCGTCCTACCTGCGGGCGCAAGGTGAGGCAAAGGCTATCGAAAAAACGTTCGCCGCAATAAAGAAGGGCCGGCCCACTCCGGAACTCCTCGCGTACCGCTACTTGCAGACGCTGCCCGAAATGGCAAAAGGCGATGCCAACAAGGTCTGGGTGGTGCCGAGCGACTACAACGCTGCGCTGCAGGGGTTCGCGAAGCACCTGGGCGCCCCCGGCGACGACGGCGTGTTCCGCTTCGAGCCCAGCCCGGTGGAGGACGATCTGCCACGGCCGGAAGACGATCCGGGGGATATCGAAGATTGGTTCGACATCAAGACGGACCCGGCGATAACCGCCGCCGTTCAGGCAGCTGAGGCGGAGGCACAGAAGCCCGTCTCCACGAGCCTCACAGATCTGCCGGGCATCGCACCGCCTTCGCCAGAGAAGGACTGACGCGCTTGCGCATGGGCTGTGGAGGTGGCTATTTCTCGGCGAGAGCTGCCTCCGCATGCTTCTGTGGGTCGGCTTTCGCCGTGAGTTTGCGATAGGTAAAAGTGAAACCGGGCCAGAGGGTCGAATTGCGGCCCTTCTCGTCGATGTACCAGCTGTTGCAGCCACCAGCGAGCCATACCGTGCCCTGTGACTTTTCCTGCACCAGGTCGACCCATTCGCGCTGTGCCTGTTGCGTCGGCTCGATCGTCCCGAGGCGCCTGCCAGAAAGTTGCGTGATCGCGTCGATAATGTAGCGCAGCTGCGCTTCGATGATGAATACGATTGAACTGTGGCCGAGCCCGGTATTTGGCCCGACCATGTGGAAGTAGTTAGGAAAGTCCGCCACGGTAATCCCCAAGTATGCTTCCGGGCTGCCTTTCCATACCTCGTCCAGTGTGCGGCCGGATCGGCCTTTAACGTGTTTCGCGATCGCCGCGTCGGTGACGTGAAAGCCCGTACCGTAAATAATGCAATCCACGGGGTATTGGGTGCCGTCATTTGCGATGACTGAATTGCGGTTGATTTGCGCGATACCGGACGTATTTACCTCCGCGTTGGCCTGGTCAAGCGCGCGGTAGTAGGTGTTGGACATAAGCACTCGCTTGCAGCCGAGCCGAAAGGTGGGCGCCACCTTCTTGCGCAGGTCTTTGTCCTTGATCTGGCGCCGGATGTTGATGCGGCCAGCGACTTCGGCGATGCGCAGCGCGGCGCGCACCTGGGTGAAGCCGATTACGTAGCTCTCCCGGTACCAATAGGTGACGTAACGCGACAGGCGCTGAAACAACGGGACGCGCCGGAACAGTGTTTTTTCGGCGCGGGTGTACGTCCGGTCTCGACGGGGCAAAATCCAGGGCGCGGTGCGCTGAAAGAGCACGTAGTGTTCGACCAGCGGCTGGATTTCGGGCACGAATTGAATCGCGGACGCACCGGTGCCGATCACGGCGACCCGCTTACCGGCCAAGTCGTAGCTGTGGTCCCACCGCGCCGAATGGAACACGTTGCCCTCAAACGATTCCTGCCCGGGGATCTCCGGAATGGCAACGTCCGACAGCGGACCAGTCGCATTGATGAAAATCGTGGCGGTAAGTGATCCACGGGTCGTGGTGATCTGCCACTGCCGGGCGGCCTCGTCCCAGTAGGCGTCGAGCAGTTCTGTCCGCAGATGTACCTTCGGCATGACACCGAATTCGCGAGCGGTGCGCTGGAGGTAGGCGTAGATCTCCGGTTGCGGTGAAAAGGTGCTGCTCCAGTCCGGGTTTTGGGCGAAGGAGTACGAGTACAGCACAGAGGGAACGTCGCAGGCGCACCCGGGATATGAGTTGGCTTCCCAGGTGCCGCCGACATCACGGGCCTTCTCCACGACAACGTAGTCGTCGATGCCGGCCTTGCTGAGACGTATGGCAGCCCCGAGGCCGGAGAACCCGGCGCCAGCGATCAGCACGCGTACGTGGCCGGGCAACGGCGCCTGTGGCTGCGCGTTCGCCACCGTTGGTTCGCTCATGGGCCCTCACTTTCGCTGTAGCGTCACACCGTGCGCGGAATCCGTGCAAGGCGGACAATAACCCCTAACCGTGCCGGTTTGGGTACGACGTTACTCCTCAGTTGATCTCGCTCCAGGGCTTTGTGGTATGCCGGTCCGTTCGAGCGCGCTGCCCTGCATGTGACGTGGATTCCGGTGGCGAAAGCAGGGTGCGGGGTTGCGGCGCCGCCCGCGCCGTGCGGTTCTCCACAGGTATCAGGTGATGATGAGGTACGCGGTTCCGCTGGCGGCCGCCGCCCACAACACACTCGACGCGGTTCCTATGATGAACTGTTCGCTCGCGTCCGGATTTCGCAGTTCCGGGTAACGCGCCAGGCCTTTTACTGCCATCACGATAGCTATGCCTTGAGGCCATGCCGTCAGAATCGACACGGTGACGGCGATTCGTTCGAGGATGCCGATCGTGAATCCGCCGCGCAGCGGACCTTCGTCATCGTCCGGAAGAGCGGCCGATTCGTCCCCGCCGTCGATCCCGGGGCTGCGGCGCCGCGCTGCTTGCCGGTGCGCGATGCTGAACGCGCCGAGAACGATCGGTGACCCGCCTGCCGCAGCGACAGCGACAGCGATGACGAGGACTGTCACTTGCACTGCAGCTGCCGGTGCGTCAGCGATGTAGCCGGCAAGTGCTGCGGCGCCGAGCGCGACAACAGCCGAACCGGCGTGCACCCAGGCGGGCAGCTCAGCGCGCTGAGGCAGTTGTGCGGACCGGGGGATCAGTGCGATAACGAGCGCGAGGACGAGGAATGTGACGGCGAGGACGATCACTGTGCTGCCGCCTGCAACAAGTGAATAGCTAGTTCACGAGCAGGCCGCTCGATATGCCACGAAGCGGCGGCGAGGCGCTGCGAGACCGCCTGTTTGCTTACTCCGAGCTGGGCCGCGGCGTCTGCCTGCGTCATGCCCTGCGCCACGAGCGCGACAGCTTCGTGGCCCTGCTCGGAGCGCCGCGAGATGAGGATTCCGAGAAGGGCGAGCGCGGTCTCCGCGTGGCGCGCGGACTCAGCGTCAGGCCCGGTGATGGCAACACCTGCAAGAGAGTTCTTCGCGCGGGTCACGGCGTCGCGGGCGGCCTCGAAAGCTTGGCCATGCCCGGCTCGTGTGGCTTCCGGCAGTGGTAGCCGGACTGCGCCGATGCCGATCCCGACACTCCAGTGACCTTCCTGGATGAGATTCAGCGCGAGGGTGACGGTCGTCGCGGGGTCATCGAGGACGCCCTGAAGTTCGTCTCCGGCAGTGCGCTCGAACGGCCGCACGAGCTGCGCCTCATTGAGAGATTCGAGTACGCCTTCGACCCGATCGATGTCGCGGCGGCTGCGGCGCTGGTCAACCGTCATCACGAACAATCGTGACCTCCCTGTCGCTGCACCGCGGCCCGGTGCTGTCAACTAATGAGGCTTGATCTTAGTGCGTGGCGGGTGAGCTTTGCGCGATCTCAGGGCCGGCGCTGTCGTCGCGTCCGGGCAGGCTTCCGCGGGCGCCGAGCTTCGTGTCGGCGATCAGGCCGATGACGCCGATTCCGAGGAGCCCCGCCGAAACCAGCGCTAGACGCGGATCGGTCTCACCGGTAACAGCGTCCGCGAGCAGGATGACACCGATGGTGCCGGGCATCATCCCGAAGAAGGTGGCGATTGCGAACGGGAAGACTCGCACGGAGGAGAGCGCACAGCAGTAATTGACCACGGAAAACGGGATGGGTGCAATGAGCCGCAGCGACGCAACGGCTAGCCAGCCGCGTCGCGCTAGTCGCCGATTAACCTCAATGAAGGTCGGTGCGGTGACTTTGGCGTGCACGAAGTCGCGACCCAGCTTGCGGACAAGCAGCAGCGAGATAACCGCGCTCAGTGTCCCGGCGCCGATCGCGATCATGATTCCCGGCACGACCCCAAACAGGATGCCAGCCGTCACTGTGAACATCGTCCGCGGAATAGGGAACAGTGTGATCACAACATTTGCGGCGAAGAACAGCAGCGGGAATGCCGGACCGAGGTCAGCCGCCCACTGCCGCACCTCACTGACGGTCGGAACGGGTGCAAGGATGAGGACGGCAACGCATATGGTGAGTACTGCGCAGGCCGCGAGAATCTTGATGCGCGAGAGGGAACGGGCGGCACGCGACAGTGCTCCACGGAGACGCGGACTGTCGGGGCGCGGCGCTGTGATCACGACTGATTACCTTACGGGCACTCTGCCCCATCTGGAACCAATGCGGTCATAGCTCACAGCGCGGCATGTGACATGTATCTCTTTGGCGGAATCGGTGGGAGCCCGGGCACCGACAAGCTTGGGCGTCCTACTAAACTCTGTCCAATGACGGTCGAGTCAGGAATGACAGCCCCGGCGGGCGCAGTGCCTGATGTTCAGGCATGGCGGCGCGCGGTAGCGGGAGTGCTTGCGAAATCGCGGCGGGTGTCGCCGGACGAGCTAGGCGACCGGCCGGAGGACCTCCTCGCGATCCATACTTATGACGGCGTAACGGTCAATCCGCTGTACACCAGCCTGGACGCGGAACCTGAGCATCCGCTCCCCGGCGTGTACCCGTTTACGCGCGGCGGGGATGCGCTTCGCGACGTCAACCGGGGCTGGGGAGTGGCGGCCCGGTTCGGTGCGGGTACGTCCAGCGCGGCTGACATCAACGAGGAAATTCTCGCCGCCCTCGAACGTGGTGTTTCTGCACTGTGGCTCACCGTTGGGGCAAACGGCGTGCCGGTCGAGTCGATCGATCGCGCGCTCGAAGGCGTGCTGCTGGATCTAGCGCCCCTTACGCTCGACGCCGGGGCGGAGGCCCCGTCCGCAGCAGCGAATCTATTTGCGATGCTCGACGCTCGTGCCCACGCCGGTGACGGCGTCACGAACCGGGCGCAGATCACGATCGGTCTCGGGGCGGCGCCACTGACCGAGGCGTTCACCGGCGATGCCGCGAACGCAAGCGCGGGTTTGCAGGAGGCGGTGTCACTGGCCGGCAGTGCGACCGCGCGGGACGAGACGATCCGCGCGGTGATGATCGACGCGACCGCATTCCATGATGCGGGTTCCAGCGACGTGCAGGAGATAGGCGCGGCGTGCGCTGCGGGTGCTGAGTACGTCAAGGCCATGCTCGCGGCGGGCCTTACGCGAGCGCAGGCGCTCGGGCAGATCGAGTTCCGGTTCGCCGCGACTGACGACCAGTTCCAGACGATCGCCAAGCTGCGCGCGGCCCGGCAAGTTTGGGCACGCGTCGCGGACGTCCTTGGCGAGCCGCAGGCGGGTAACGCACCTCAGCACGCGGTCACGTCTGGGGCGATGATGAGTCAGCGGGACCCGTGGGTGAACATGCTGCGGACGACGGTCGCGGCATTCGGCGCGGGCGTGGGCGGCGCCGACACGGTGACTGTTCTGCCGTTCGACGCCGCGCTCCCTGCAGGCGCCTTGGGTGTGTCGGACTCGTTCGCTGAGCGAATCGCGCGCAACACTCAGCTGCTGCTACTCGAAGAGTCGAACCTTGGCAGGGTAGTCGACCCGGCCGGGGGATCCTGGTATGCGGAGAAGCTCACGAGTGACCTAGCTCTGGCGGCATGGCGGGTGTTGCAGGATATCGACGCGGCGGGCGGCTACCTTTCCACAGTTGAGTCTGGCTGGTTGCGGGCGGAGATCGAGTCGGTGCGGGCGGCGCGCGAGAAAGACATCGCGCGGCGCAAGGTCCAATTGACCGGCGTGAATGAGTTTCCCGACGGAGGCGAGAAACCGCTTCCGGTCGATGACGAGGGGGCTGTGGGGACCCGTTTGCCGCGGCCTGACGCAGCCCGCTACGCCCAGCCATTCGAGAACTTGCGCAACCGGTCTGATCGGCACCTCGCTGCCACTGGTGCCCGGCCTGCTGTGCTGCTTGCGCCGCTTGGGCCGCTCGCCGAGCACAACATCCGGACAACTTTCATCGCGAATCTCGTCGGATCGGGCGGAATCGAGGCGGTCAATCCGGGACCAGTGGGTCTCGACGGACTCGCCGGTGCGGCGCGCAGCACCGCGGCGAAAGTCGCTGTCGTGTGCGGTTCGGACGCGCGGTACTCAGAAGAAGCCGCTGACGCAGTGCGTATCCTGCGAGGAGCGGGCGTGACCCATGTGATGCTTGCTGGTTCGGAATCCGCCTTCCCGGCAGCAACGCAAACCGATACAGCGGCGACCACACAGCCTGACGGGTATTTGCGCGCGGGCATCGACGCGGTGGCCGTTCTGTCGGCACTGCTTGACACTCTGGGGGTCCAGTGACCACTGAATCAGCAGATCGTACACACGTGACGTTCCCGCGTTTCGCGGAGATTCCATTCGGCGCCCCGGGTTCGGCTCCCGCCGCCGCGCCGACGGCGGAAGAAGCACGAGCGCATGAAGCGGCCGCGGCATCGGCCAACAATTACACCGCCGATGACGTCGTCTGGCACACGCCAGAAGGCATTGCCGTTCATCCGCTTTACACCGCGGCAGACCGTCAGCAGGCGGTAGCTGAGGGGTATCCGCTTGAGACGGTTCCCGGTGCGGAGCCCTTTATTCGCGGGCCGTACCCGACCATGTACGTCAATCAGCCATGGACTATCCGGCAATATGCGGGTTTCTCCACTGCCGCCGAATCAAACGCCTTCTACCGCCGGAATCTCGCGGCCGGACAGAAGGGTCTTTCAGTCGCGTTTGACCTTGCGACCCACCGTGGTTACGACTCGGACCACCCGCGCGTCCAGGGCGACGTGGGCATGGCGGGTGTGGCGATCGACTCGATTCTCGATATGCGTCAGTTGTTCGAGGGAATTGACCTTGGCGCTGTGTCGGTTTCGATGACAATGAACGGGGCGGTGCTCCCGATCCTCGCGCTGTACGTGGTGGCGGCTGAGGAGCAGGGCGTTCCGGCAGAAAAACTTTCAGGAACCATTCAGAACGACATCCTGAAAGAATTCATGGTTCGCAACACTTACATCTATCCGCCGAAGCCGTCGATGCGCGTCATTTCGGACATCTTTGCCTTTACCAGCGCCAAAATGCCGAAATTCAACTCGATTTCGATCTCCGGATATCACATCCAGGAGGCGGGCGCGACGGCGGACCTCGAACTTGCGTACACCCTCGCTGACGGTGTCGAGTACATCCAGGCGGGTCTTGACGCGGGCCTTGACATCGATGCGTTCGCCCCGCGCCTGTCCTTCTTCTGGGGGATCGGCATGAACTTCTTCATGGAGGTCGCGAAGCTTCGTGCAGGCCGGCTCCTGTGGAGCGAACTCGTCAATTCTTTCGGACCGAAGAACGCGAAGTCGTGTTCGCTGCGTACCCACTCACAGACGTCAGGCTGGTCGCTGACAGCGCAGGACGTGTTCAACAATGTGGCGCGGACGTGCGTTGAAGCGATGGCTGCCACACAAGGTCACACCCAATCGCTGCACACCAATGCACTCGACGAGGCGCTGGCGCTGCCCACGGATTTCTCCGCGCGAATCGCCCGCAACACTCAGCTGTTGTTGCAGCAAGAATCGGGGACGACCCGGCCGATCGACCCGTGGGGCGGGTCGTACTACGTCGAATGGCTGACGCATGAACTCGTCAAACGGGCGCGCGCCCATATCGACGAGGTGCGTGAGCACGGCGGTATGGCACAAGCAATCAGCGACGGCATCCCGAAACTGCGGATCGAGGAAGCCGCAGCCCGCACACAGGCCCGCATCGATTCCGGCCGGCAGCCTGTCATCGGGGTCAACAAGTACCAAGTGGAGGACGATCATCCGATCGAAGTCCTCAAGGTCGAAAATTCGCGGGTGCGCCGGGAGCAACTCGACAAACTTGAGCGGCTGCGGGCGGAGCGCGACGAGAACGCGGTGCATGCGGCGCTGGAACGCCTCTCCGATGCCGCGGCGAGTCCGAAACCGGGGCTCGAACACAACTTGCTGGCACTCGCGATCGACGCGGCGCGAGTAAGCGCGACGGTGGGTGAGATCTCAGCTGCGCTGGAGAACGTATACGGTCGTCATCAAGCGGAAATTCGGACATTGAGCGGTGTGTACAAAGACGAGGCGGGGACCGTGAGCAATGTCGCAAAGGCCAGCGCGCTGGTGCAGCGCTTCGCCGATGCAGAGGGTCGGCGGCCGCGTGTCCTTGTCGCGAAGATGGGGCAGGACGGTCACGACCGGGGCCAGAAGGTGATTGCGACCGCGTTCGCTGACCTGGGCTTCGACGTTGACGTGGGCCCACTTTTTCAGACGCCGGACGAGGTGGCGCAGCAGGCTGCCGATAACGACGTGCATGTCGTTGGTGTGTCGTCACTCGCGGCAGGACACCTCACCCTGGTTCCGGCGCTTCGGGATGCGCTAGCGGAGGCTGGCCGTCCCGACATCATGATCGTCGTGGGTGGCGTTATTCCACCGGGTGACTTCGATGAGCTGTATCAGGCGGGGGCCTCAGCAATCTTCCCGCCGGGCACGGTGATCGCTGACGCCGCGGCGGGACTGCTGCAGACACTCGCTGAACGGCTCGGTCATGACCTCAGCGAGTCTGCCTGACGGTGAGGCATATGGACGCTGACGCCATTGCGCAGGCAGTGCAGGAGAACCGGCGTGCGGATCTCGCTCGCGCGATCACCCTGGTCGAATCGACCCGGAAAGATCATCGTGAGCTGGCACAGGAGATCTTGCTCAAGCTGATGCCCCACGCGGGCAGCGCCTACCGAGTGGGGATCACGGGCGTGCCCGGTGTCGGGAAATCCACGTTCATCGATGCGCTCGGCATGTATCTCATCGGGAAGGGGCACCGTGTCGCGGTGCTCGCTGTCGACCCGTCCTCCACCCGCACCGGCGGTTCGATTCTGGGCGACAAGACGCGGATGGCGAAACTGTCACTCGAGCGCGATGCGTATATCCGGCCCTCACCGACAGCTGGAACGCTGGGCGGCGTCGCGAAAGCAACCCGGGAAACCATGATCTTGATGGAGTCGGCGGGTTACGACGTGATCCTTGTGGAGACCGTCGGCGTTGGGCAGTCGGAAGTCGCCGTGGCGAACATGGTGGACTGTTTCACCTTCCTCACGCTCGCTCGCACCGGCGACCAGCTGCAGGGCATCAAGAAGGGTGTTCTTGAACTCGCTGACGTTGTCGCGGTAAACAAGGCAGACGGACCGTTCGAGCGGGATGCTAAACGGGCAGCGAGGGAACTTGCTGGCGCGATGCGGCTCATTCATCCCCGTGATTCGCTGTGGATGCCGCCGGTACTGACGATGAGTGCGCTTGAAGGCTCGGGTATCGACCGCTTCTGGGAAACAGTTCTCACGCACCGCGACACGCTGACTGCAGCTGGGGTCTTCGAGGAGAACCGTCGGCAGCAACAAGTCGACTGGACGTGGAGCATGGTGCACGATCAGTTGCTTCAGCGTCTCGCGAACAGCGATGCGGTCAAGGCAATACGTGTCGACGTGGAGAAACAGGTACGAGAGGGCTCGCTCACCGCCGCGCTCGGCGCGCAGCGCATCCTCGACGCGTTCGACAGCTGAACATCACACGCTCCCGAACGCGGTACCGAGCTCAGAGGCCGTGAGGGGGCACCAGTTCCAGTGGAGGGCGCGCGCGAGCCGGGCGAGTTGTGGCAGCTGGCCGTACAGTTCGTGCAGCAGCTCACTGGCACACATGTTCCGGGTCGCCCGGTCCCCGGCGACCCGTCCGCCGCCGAGCAGCACGATGCGATCGCAATTCTCGGCGGCGAAGTCAAGATCATGTGTGAGCGTAATGACCGTCCGGCCGTTGCTGCGAAGCTGTGAAAGTATCTGTGCGACCCGGTTCACGGCGGCGGCGTCAAGACTCACCGTGGGCTCGTCGAGCACGACAACCGGAGTGTCCATTGCGACGATGCTGGCGATGCTGAGCAGTTTGCGTTCCGCGGTGGACAGATCATGCGGGTGCATGTCGCGCTTGCCGTCGAGCCCGGTCGCTTGCAGCGCGTGGCTGACGAGCTGATTGACCGCGGCGCGGCCCAGCTGGCGCGGTCCGAATGCGACTTCTTCCTGTACCGTGCGCGCGAACAGTTGATCATCCGGATTCTGGAAAACAAACCCAATCGACCGTGCCAGCACATGCGGGGGAGTGTCACGAGTGAGACGGCCGCCGATCGACACCGCCCCGATATCCGGTAGGAGCGCGCCACTGAGTACACGGGCGAGCGAGGTTTTCCCTGCGCCGTTACGGCCGACAACCGCGACCTGATTTCCTGGGGGCAGTTCCAGCGTCACACCGCGCAGCGCTTGGATGCTGCCCCGGTAGCTTGCGTGGACATTTCGCAGCTTCACCGCGGGCACGTCTCGGGCGGCTGGGGTGAACTCGGCCCTGTCGCTGTACGGGACAGGCTGAATGGGCGGTTCCTGTACCACCCGTCCTGCAAAAGCAGTGACGGCATCGTCGAGCGACACCGGCGGTGGGGTACTGCTGAGCGCGGCCGCACGGGCGGCGGCTGTGTACCGGGTCGTCCCGGCACCCGTCCGCGCTGCGAGCAGCGAGCCCAGTACGTCACGGGGCGCCCCAGACTGCGCGACAGTGCCCTCTGCGAGAAGGTGTACCGTGTCGGCGTACTCGCGCAGTACCTCGAACCGGTGCTCCACGATAATTACGGCCACGCCGCTGGCAGTGACATCCCGGAGCGTCGCGCAAAACCGCTCTGTGCCATGAGGATCCAGCATCGTAGTGGGTTCGTCGAGCACGAGGACCCGGGGGCGCTGAACGAGCGCCGCAGCGATAGCCACGCACTGCTGTTCGCCGCCCGACAGTGAGTGTGGCGGCCGGTGGAGCAGATCGCGCAGCCCCAGGCGGTCAGAAATGGCGTGGACACGCGGAACCATCCGGTCGCGGGGCACGCCGCGGTTAGCAAGTCCGAAGGCGATCTCCTCAGCCACTGTTTCGCTAAATCCCGTGAGCTGCAGGGCAGGGTTGTCGCCGACGAAGGACACGAGTCGGGTGCGCTGCAATGCACTGGCGGAATGGATGTCGCGCCGCCCGACAAGCACCGATCCTCGCATCTTGCCGGGCCCTTCCCAGCCCGCGACGAGGCGTGCGAGCGTCGACTTCCCGGCCCCGTTGGGTCCGATAATGCCGCACACGGTCCCGCTAGCCACGTCGAGGGTGATGTCGCGGAGCGCAGGCTCGCGGCTCCCGAGGTACGTGTAGCTGACGGTGTTGAGAGAGATCATGGTCAACTCACACTAAGCAAGATGACCACCAGAATCACCGTCGCGATCGGCGCGACGAGGCAGAATACCCGTTCTGCTGTGACGAATGGCACTTCCACGTACGAGGTCGGGCGGATCGGGGACCCAAACCCGCGCTGCTCGAGGATGAAAGCGCGCTGTTCGAGGTCGGCGAGAATGCCGAAAACAACGGGTTTCAGCACCAGCAAGAAGACCTTACCCCGATGCAGAAGGCTGCCTGACGTGGCGAGTCCGCGAGCTCGCTGAGCGGCAAGCACCGACTGTGCGCGTTCGTTGAGCGCGGGAATGAGGGTAATACCTGAGGTGACGATGTAGCTGATCTTGGGATTGACGCCGGCGGCGGTCAACGAGCCCATGAGCTTAGCCGCTGACGTCGTCGCAGCGAACAGCACGAACGCGGCGAGAATCGTCGCGATCCGCATGGTATACAGAGCGGCGAAAGCGAGGCCTTCCGACGTGATCTGAAAGGGCCCGAACCCTGCGATCAGCGTGTCACCTTCAGGGAAAAACAAACCTTGCAGCGCGAACGACAGAAGGGCGAACGGCAGCACCAGACCCGTCCACCAGGCGATGATCTGGCGGGTGTTCCGTACCGTCACTGACAGCGTTAACAAAACGCCAAGCGGGATCACCAGCCATGACCACTCCGGTACGGCGAATACGAGTAGGGCGAGGCACACCACTGAGATGAGCTTTGTCAGCGGATTTCGGCGGTGCAGCCATGATCGGCCAGGTAAATACAGTTGCACTGGATGCCTGGCCGGTCACGTCGCAGGTTTCGAGATGTAGCGGGCCGCGAACGGGAACTGCTGCTTCAGCCGTAAAGGAAGCGCAGTGATGATCAAGGCGACCACGGTGAAACTGATTGCCTTATCGAGGGGGTCGAACAGGAGTCCTTGCAGCGTCGTCGCCTCGAGTAGCGACGTTCCGACCGACCGAAATGCGGCCACGACGGCAGTTGCGCCGCCGCCAGTTACGCCGCCGAACACGAAAGCGGCGATGGGGGCCGCGACGAGTGCGGCACACACGCCCGTCAGCGCGCCGCCAAGTGGTACCAGCAGAATGTGGCGAAACATGCCTGCTCGCGCGAGCAACCCAGCGAGTGCGCCCACAAGTGCTGCAACAATGGCGAAAGCGGCGGCGACTGGCGCGAGCGTGAGTCCCCAGACCACGTTGCTGAGCACTCCCGCCGCGATTCCGGCGGCTGGGCCCGCCAGCGCCGCGACCAGCACTGTTCCGACCGAGTCGAGATACAGCGGTATCCCCGCGAGCGCCGCGATCTGGCCGATCACGATGTTGAGCGCGATCGCGCTGGGAATCAGCACGACAGTCGTCAGTGGCAGGCGGTGTATTACACCAGCGAGAAGCAGTATGGCCCCCACTGTGTTACCGGCCAGGGCGGCGATAGCCGGAGTTCCCGAAGCCTCGTCCAGTCCTTCGGGCCGCCAGTACACCAGGGCCAGGTATGTCGAGACTATGAAAGCCGTACCGAGTACGAGAAAAACACGGTGCCGGGCGAGTGATTTCCCGCCCGCGAGGGTCTCCGGGGCCGCCATTCCACACTCCTGCGATGAATCGAGTCTGACTTCTCGTGGATATGCCAGCCGCCGCTGCCCCGACGGCGGTGTCGAGACTAGCAGGTGCCGCGCTTGTCCGGTGTTGCAGCCACGTTTCATGTGCAATCGGCCCGCGTCATCTCCGCCCCAACCGCAGCCTTCCGGGTCTTAGTTGAATCTTGCCGCGTAGCCGCCGAGCCGGTCGATGAAGTGACTAAGAAACGCGTCCGGATCAGTCGCCACCGCGATGTCCACATTTGGGGGCCTGCCCCACATACCGACCCAATCTGCCACCGTTGCACCACGTGTCAGCGTGCCTGCTAGTTCCACATCAACGGTCGCGGCGCGTGTGCGCACCCATTGCGGATTGATCGCCACAGCCGCAGCAAACGGGTCATGAATATGCGCGATGAAGCCCTGTTCGTAGGCGCGGTGGAACTCCATGTAGAAACGCAGGGCGTCCGAAAGGTGCCGGATGAGCAGGTTCGGCGACTGCGATCGCTCGCCGAGTGGATCCTCGGGTGCCACGCGTTCCACAGGGGCGCCCGCCGCCTTAGCCAACTCGCTGATGTGGTTCGGGCGCATGATGACTCGTTCCGTCAGATCAAGCCCGCAGACGATCGGCAGTTCGTCTGGTGCCTCACTGAAAGCGTCAAAGACGATCTTGGCGGCCTCCGGGTCGACTGACATGTTCCACTCCGCGATTGGGGTGGTGTTCCCGGGGTAGTTAAAAGCGCCGCCCATGATGATCAGTCGCTTCAAGAGCGATGGCAACTCCGGCTCGATCTCCAAAGCGAGGGCGAGATTCGTGAGCGGGCCGGTGACCAATCCGGTCAGTGTGCCCTTGCACTTGCGGGCAGTTTCTACCCAAAGCTCGGCAGCGGAGCGCTCGGAGAGTTCGCGTGTGGGCTCCGGGAGTTCCGCATACCCGACGCCCCGTGGCCCGTGGGTCTCCTCGCTGGTCTGCAGAGGCGCTGAGAGTGGGGCCTCCGCGCCGAGTGCGACCTCGATCGCCGGTGCGTCACACAGTTCGAGCCACGCAAGGTTGTTAGCCGCGACCTGCCGGGCGGGTACATTGCCTCCGGTTGCCGCGATACCCCGGATGTCGGCCTCCGGGCTGGCCAGCAGGTATAGCAGGGCGAGCGAATCATCGATGCCGGTGTCGACGTCAAGCATCAGGCGCTGGCGCAATGATTCCTCCTTTCTGCGTACTGTGACGAACTTATCCGATATGTAAAGCTCAAGCACGACGAGGGTCGATCACCGCGGGCACGCACCAAGATCACCAACGGCAAACCACATCACCATGCCAGATGTCATAGACTTGATTGCCAACTGGTGTTATCGCTTCAGATAGCGCCAGCCGTTACGCGTGTGATTGGCGTACTCGTGTTATGTCGGAAGGTGAGAGGTGGCTACACGGCAGCGAACTCGCGTCAAGACCCGGGACCGCATGGTGCTCGCGGCGATTGAACTCATGCGTGAGCGCGGCTCCGCTGGAGTGACGATCGATGCGATCCTGAGCCGGAGCGAGGCCCCGCGAGGTTCCGTCTACTACCACTTTCCTGGTGGGCGCAACCAGATCATTGCGGAAGCGCTTGAAGTAGCGAGCGACGCGATCAGTTCGCTGATCGACTCGGCCGTCACTGACGGTCCGTTGACTGGCCTGGGAAAAATGCGAGACTTCTGGAGCAGTGTCCTCATATCGAGCGACTTCCAGGCCGGCTGCCCAGTGGTCTCAGTCGTCGCGGGCGGCGGGGAAGACAGCGAGCAGCATGCAGACGCCGTCACCGACACCTTCCGGCGCTGGAAAGCGGCGCTCGCGGCGGGGCTGACGGCGGAAGGCATCGCGATTAGCCGGGCTGAAAGCCTCGCGGTGCTTACCATTGCGGCGTTTGAAGGTGCCATCATCATGTGCCGGGCTGAACGCTCACTCCGGCCGCTCGAGGAGACAATCAGCGAACTCGAACAAGTACTCGCTGCGGCGCTGCCAGCGGCGTAGCCCTGGTGACTTTGGTCCTCGGAAATCGGGGACCAAATCCTCCCGCGCCATGTCTTGTGGCCGTGACGAAGTGGCGCCGTGCCGGGTGATTCTTGGAATGCGGAGAAAACCGCACCGCGTTCCGAATGGAGTAGTCATGAGCACCCGACGCATCGCCCCTCCCGTTCTGGGCGTACAGCCGATCAAGGCTGACGCGCAGGTGCCGAGTTTCGACCTCGTGCGTGAGGCCCTGAGCCGCGCACGGCGTGCGCCGTCAGTATGGAATCGGCAACCCTGGCAATGGCGTTTTGACGGCGCCGAGCTGCACCTGTTCGCTGATCCCGAACGGCTGGCCGGGGTATCTGATCCGGACGGCAGGCTCATGCTGCTGAGCTGCGGAATGGCCCTGCATCACGGGATTGTGGCGCTCGCCGGGCTGGGCTGGACGGCGCACGTCACCGAATTCCCCACCGACGAGAACGCCCTGCACATCGCGTCGCTGCGGTTTACTCGGACTGGCGCTGACGGTGGTGCGATCCTCGCAATGTTCCTCGCCATGGATTCCCGCCGAACCGAGACGCGTCCGCTCGCGTCACTTGGCCCGCTCTCGCCGGTTCCGCACCAGCTGGCGCAGTGCGCGCGTGCGCACGGTGCAAGTTTGGCATTGCTCGACGATGACGGTATCGACGCAATCACCGGTGCAGCACGGCTGCCGCTCCGCTCGGAGCGCATGTCGGCGTGGCGGGTAGAACGCGACCGGGCAGATGTGGGCGTGCTGCTCACGGAAAGCGACGATCCCCAGGCCTGGCTGCACGCGGGTATCGCCCTCTCGGCAATTATTCTGCTGGCCACATCCCTCAATGTCGCGACCTGTCCGATCATCGACATTGACGACCGTCCCGGTGTGCGAGACGCGGCGCGGCGCAGCAGGAATGGTCATAACGGATCAGTTGGCAACGGGACCGAGTCGGGTGGGTACGCGCAGGCGGTGCTGCGCCTCGGGCACCAGCGGTACCCCGTACTCCCGCGCTCACACCGGCGCGACGTTCGTGAGGTTCTGCGAAACCGATGACCGCCCAGCGCTCCCGGCCGGCTCCGGCCGTTTTGCTCGGACAGCGCATCGGCACGGGCGTATCCTGAGCGAATAGTCAGACCAGAACGACGCAAACGGTCGGTGCACGAATGAAAAATGCACGTCGTTCGCGGGCCGAAGACGATGCGGTGTCTGGCGGCGGCTTCGGGCGGGAGAGACACGGGCTGACGCAGGCGCTGTCCGTCCCCGCTGATGTGGTGCGGCGATTCGCACTCGCGTGGGAAGCTGCAGGTGAGCCGCCAGAGCTCGCACGGTACGCCTCCCACGCCGCTGAATTGCGCCGTCTGTCGCTCATCGAGCTGATCAAGGTCGACCTCCATTATCGGTGGCGCGAATATGGCCAGCCGAAACGACTCAGTGAGTACGTCCACGAGTTCCCCGAACTTCAGACCGCTCCTGTACCGCCCGATTTGATCGCCGCCGAGTTTTTCGCTCGGAGAGACGCAGGTGAAACTGTCTCTCTGGGTGATTATCAGCGGCGCTTCCCTGGCCAGTCGGCTGCGCTTGCCGACATGATCCAGGCGAACTCAGCAGCTGACCCTACCCACGCTGTGGCCGCGACTGATGTCACAGCGGACGCTACCGGATTGCTATCGGAGACCCAGACACGAACAGCCGCGGCGGGGCTGCCGACTGCATCCGTGCAGCGCACGCAGCCAACACTCGATGACATTGATGTGGGCCAGCGGCTCGACGACTTCGACTTGCTGCTCTCGCTGGGCAGTGGTGCATTCGCGCGAGTATTCCTGGCGCGGCAGCGATCCATGCAGCGCCTGGTGGCGGTCAAAGTGTCACACGATCACGGGACCGAACCGCAAACACTCGCGCAACTCGACCACGACTACATTGTGCGGGTCTTCGACCAGCGCGTGCTTCCGAGCCACAATGCGCGACTGCTGTACATGCAGTATCTCTCCGGCGGAACACTGCAGGGGGTGCTGCAGCGGCTACGGGACGTTCCGGCTGAACAGCGCAGCGGACAGCTGCTGCTCGATACCGTCGACGAGGTGCTCACGCAGAAAGCCTCGATCCGGCCGAGTGAATCATCCGCCCGGGCCATGATTGCGGCGATGTCCTGGCCGGAGACGGTCGCGTGGCTCGGCCGGTGCCTCGCGCTGGCGCTCGACTATGCGGCGACGCGCGGGGTGCTGCACCGCGACGTGAAACCTGCGAACGTGCTCCTCACCGCGGACGGTGTCCCCAAGCTCGCCGATTTCAACATCAGCTACAGCAATGAGATCGCGGGGGACAACCCGGTCGCCTACTTCGGCGGTTCCCTAGCGTACATGTCACCGGAACAGTTGGAGGCCTGCCACCCAGGGCATTCTCGCACCCCGGCTGACCTGGATACCCGCAGCGACATCTACGGCTTAGGAGTCATGCTGTGGGAGCTGCTCACCGGGCGCCGCCCGTTCGGGCACGAGCAGCTTTCCGCGGAAACAAACGTGGCGCTGGGAAACATGATCGCACTGCGTGAGCACGGTCCGGTCCTGGAAGCGGAAGATTCCCTGCCCGCCGACTGCCCGGGGGCCCTGCGGCGCGTGTTATCTCGATGCCTGCGCCATGACCGCGATGAACGCTGGTCCTCAGGAGCGCTGCTGGCTCAGCAATTCGAACTGTGCCTCGACGCCCGCGCACGAGATCTGGTCGATCCGCCGCCCCGCAGCTGGCGGGCACGGCTTTCCCGCTGGCTTTTCCCGGTTATATTCTTTGCGATTGCGGTGCCAGGCGCGCTAGCCGGGGTGTACAACACGACGCACAATCACGCTTTGATCATCGCGCAAACCGACGCGCAGACCGAAGCGGCATTCTGGTCGGCGGTCGCAATGACGAACGCCACCTTGTGGCCCGTCGGAGCGGCGCTGTTGATCTTCTTTGGCAGGAGGCTGCTGACGATTCCGCGCGGGCTGATGAAAGGCAAACAGTACGACACAGAAACGCTGGCCCATGCCCGAGCGGACACGCTACTTTTCGGCGACCGTGTGGTCCTGGTGATATTCGGCTTCTGGCTTACCGCAGCATTCAGCATTCCGCTTGGCCTCGAAGCTGCGGGAGGAACGCTGCCGACCGGTGCCTACCTGCATTTCCTGAGTTCTCTGACAGTGCACGGCGCGCTCGCCGTCCTGTACCCGTTCTTCCTGGTCAACTTTTATCTCGTCCGCTGTATCTACCCGCTGTTCCTGCGGCATGGCCAGCCAAACCGGGGTGACCTGCGCAGATTGCGGGGACTACGGCGGCGCTGCATGATCTATCTCCCGATAGCTGCCCTCGTACCGCTCGCTGGCGTCTACGCCGTGACATTCCTCTCGCCTGAACAAGTGCAGGCCGTGGTCACTGGGCTCGGAGTGCCCGCGGTGTTCATCATTATCGCGTTCGTGGTCGCGTACTGGCTGTACCGGCTGATGGAAGAGGACCTGCGCGCACTCGAGCGCGTTGTCGGTTCCGGGCTGCGCGCTGTCGAATCGCTGCCGTCGCCACTGGAGGGCGCTCACCACTAAATGCAAGTCGCGACGCCACGCTGCTTGGTAGTCTTCCCGCATTACGCCCAGACAGCAACGCCCGGGCGGCAGCATGCAGGGGAGAACCACATGAGGCGCAGGTATGCCGTCGTCGCTGTCACTGCAGGCGCGGTGCTTCTGGCTGGGTGTTCATCGAGCGTTTCGGGCAGCGATCTGGAAGCCGAACTGACCACGGGTCTTGAGGAGCAGACGGGCGAGGCCCCCGCCTCGGTCTCCTGCCCGGACTCGCTCGACGCCGAGGTCGGCGCAACCGCGGAATGCACCTTCGTCGATGCGCTCGACACCGAATACCGCATCACCGTGCGCGCGAGCGCCGTAGATGGGCAAGATGTCGACTTCGATTGGGAAGTCGCGGAGATCGTCCGGTACGGCGCCGCTGACCTCGAACAGGATCTGGCTGGAATCACCGGAGTTGAGGCCGGTGACGTGTCGTGCGACGGTGCGCTGAGCAACACCGCGGGGGAGGCAGTGCGGTGCGCCGTCGCGACGGCGGACGAGGAGTTCGCGGCAGTGGCCACCGTCGAGGAAGACGGCGAAGTCTACTGGTCGCTCGACGAGTAGGAACCGTGCCTCGGACTACGCTGTTTATAGGCGAGGATGCCTGCTGAACCATTTGTAGGGATTCGTTCGTCGGAATGGGGTTCACGTGGAAGAGCCGGTACGGTGGCGGGTTTACGTCAGCAGCGGATCGGGGCAGCGCCACTACTGGGACTTCCCGCCAGAGGCGTCGCGGCTGACAATCGGGCGTTCGGAACAGGCCGACGTCACTATCGCTGGTGACCATCAGGTGTCCCGGCTCCACGCCGCATTCGAGATGATCGCGGGTGAGTGGACGGTGGTCGACGATGGCCTCTCCCGCAACGGTACGTATGTCAACGGACAGCGGATCACGGGGCGCCGGAGACTGCGGCACAAGGACGTGATCCTTGTCGGCGAAACCGCGCTGACGTTCGAGGATCTGCTCGGGTCGACAGGGACGACCACCCGGGTGGCGTCGACCGGGTCGCTGGTCCCGACGCTAACGGAAACACAGCGCTCGGTACTTGTCGCGCTGTGCCGCCCGTACCGGGCGAACGCGTCGTTCGCTCGCCCCGCATCGAATCAGCAGATAGCCGACGAACTATTTCTCAGTATCGACGCCGTAAAAACCCACCTGCGCACGCTGTTCACCAAATTCCAGGTCGAGGAACTGCCGCAGAACCAGAAGCGCGCGCAACTTGCGGAACGCGCGCTGCACAGCGGTGTGATCACTGTCCGGGACCTGTAGCGCCGTACGGCCTCACCATGGCGACGGACGGTAGTCCTTTAGGAAGCAGCCGTAGAGGTCGAGGCCGTTCTCTCCCTGCACGATCGGATCGTAGACGCGGGCAGCGCCGTCAACAAGGTCAAGCGGCGCGTGGAATCCTTCATCCGCGAGCCGCATCTTCGTCGGATGGGGGCGCTCATCGGTGATCCATCCGGTATCGACTGCCGTCATCAAGATGCCTTCAGCCAGCATGTCCTCCGCGCTGGTCCGGGTGAGCATGTTGAGCGCGGCCTTCGCCATGTTGGTGTGCGGGTGGCCCGGGCCCTTGTACCGGCGCGAGAACTGTCCTTCCATCGCGGAGACATTCACGACGTACTTCCGCCGCGCGGCGGACGCGGCCAAGGCCCCCCGCAGCCGGGAGACGAGGATGAACGGCGCCACCGAGTTGCACAATTGCACCTCGAGCAATTCAAGGGGGTCGACCTCGTGTACGCGCTGAACCCAGCTGTTGGTGTCCACCAGATCGGGTACGAGCCCGCCGGCATCGATTGCGATGCCTTTGCTGATGCGATCCGGGGTCGCCGAACCCGCCACCAGTGCGAGCGCGGACACTTGTTCGGCCGTGAGGTTTGCACCATCGAGCGCACCTGAAAGCGCGGCAGGGTGCAGCTGGCTTGGCTTACCGAAAGTGATGTGCTCAGGCAACTCACCCGCGGGCAGCGGCGCAGATTCAGCGTCGGCGAGTGCGCTGTACGCGCCAGGGGAGCGGCGGACCGTCTGCGCCGCGTTGTTGATCAAGATGTCGAGCGGGCCCTCTGCTGCCATCATCTCCGCGAGCGACACGACCTGGGCTGGATCGCGCAGGTCGATGCCCACGACGCGCAACCGGTGCAGCCAGTCCGCGCTATCGTCCATCGCGGCGAAACGCCGCATCGCGTCCCGGGGAAATCGCGTGGTGATAGTGGTGTGGGCGCCGTCACGCAACAGCCGCAGCGCGATGTACATGCCAATCTTGGCGCGCCCGCCGGTGAGTAGTGCGCGGCGCCCGGTGAGATCGGTGCGCGCGGAGCGTTTGCCGTGGCTGAACGCTGCGCACTCGGGGCAGAGCTGGTGATAGAACCAGTCGACGCGCGTGTAGTCCTGTTTACAGACGTAGCAGCCCTGCGGGCTCACGAGCGTTCCCGCGGAGTCGCCGTGTGCGCGTGACGTGAGCGCGATGCCCTGTGTTTCGTCATCGATGCGGTTCGGTGAACCGGTCGCGGTCGCGGCGATAACGGCGGCGTCATGTTTGGCTTTGGTGTCGCGCGCCTCGATGCGGCGGCGCCGCTTCAGCGTCTTGAACATTCGGCCGACGGCGCGCTGCACGGTCACCGAATCGGGGTCGTCCTTGTCGAGTTCCGCAGCCTGGTCAAGGACACGCAAGCAGATTGCGAGTTCATCCGGGTCGATCATGAGAGTCGCGCGCCAGCCATTTCTTTGCCGTAACCGTGGGCAGCACCGTGCCCGGGCGTCGATTCTAGCGTCCGTGCCCGCGCTGAGCCGAATCATGGCGACCCACAGCTATCCCGTAGTTCGGTAGCATCGGCAAGGCCATGGTCTTGGAACCGTGGTATTGGAGAAAGACGAGCACCGGGAGGAAACGAGTGAGCGAGTTTCGCGATCGCCTTCGCGTAATCGCAGGGTTTCGGGAAAGCGAGGCCGAGCAGGTACGTGACCTCATGTTCGGTAGGCTGAACAGCCGTCTTGCGCGGTGGCAGCCCAGTCAAGTGGACCTCGAACTCTCCGTCAAGGAGCGCGAGACTCCGTCGCAGCGAGTCGTGCTGGAATGCTGGATCAGTGGCATGCCTAAGTTTGTGGCGACCTCTCGGGAGAACGACCTCGACAAGGCGCTGGTCGAGGTGCGCGACGATCTATGGAATCAAATCAACCGTGAAGTGACGAAGACGGAATCCGCCCGCAATCGCTAAACGTAAGGGGCCCGGAGCTCGAGAGAGTCCTGGGCCCCTGTTGCTCTCAGCACGACGGGCACATAAGCCGCACATACATCCAGAAAACAGGAAAACCGAACCCAATTGGGGGTTCGGTTTTCCGATATCTCCGGAGAGATCTCAAGCGGTGTCCGAGGGGGGACTTGAACCCCCACGTCCTATACCGGACACTAGCACCTCAAGCTAGCGCGTCTGCCATTCCGCCACTCGGACATCCACGCTGTAATTGCGTGTGCCGGAACAGGCTAGCCCATACTTGCGCCCAAGCTCAAATTGCCTGCTCGCGGCACGTCGCGAGCCCGGATTTCGGCGATTGTTCGCAGCCCGGGGTCAGTCCGCTGTAAGTGCAACCAAGACTTCACCCGCCCGCGATGGTAGGAAAGGGGAGTGGCGTCTGACATGAATCGTGGTTCGCAGGCCGAGCAAGAGGTCGTCGACCTTGTGTGCCGGCTCATCCAGTTCGATACCTCGAACACTGGTGATCCCGCGACCACGAAGGGTGAGCGCGCCTGCGCGGAGTGGGTTGCGGAGCAACTGCAGGACGCTGGCTACGAGACGACCCTCGTCGATTCGGGCGCGCCCGGCCGGTCGAATGTCTTTGCCCGGCTCCCGGGCGCGGACCGCAGCCGCGGGGCCCTCATGATCCACGGTCACCTGGATGTTGTGCCCGCCGAGCCCGCCGACTGGAGCGTCCACCCGTTCGCGGGTGCGATCGAGGATGGCTATGTGTGGGGCCGTGGTGCGGTTGACATGAAGGACATGGTCGGAATGACCATTGCACTGGCCCGCCAGTTCAAGCGGGACGGCATAGTGCCGCCCCGCGACCTAGTCTTCGCCTTCCTCGCGGATGAAGAAGCGGGCGGCAAATTTGGCTCGCACTGGCTTGTCGAACACCGGCCCGACCTATTCGATGGAGTGACGGAAGCAGTAGGTGAGGTGGGCGGTTACTCGCTGACTGTGCCACGGCCCGACGGCTCGGAACGCCGTCTGTATCTGCTTGAGACGGCCGAAAAGGGCATTGCGTGGATGAAGCTCACTGCGAAGGCGCGAGCGGGCCACGGTTCGTTTCTGCATGAAGACAACGCCGTCACCTACCTTGCGGAAGCTGTGGCACGGCTTGGCAGGCACCGGTTCCCGCTAGTTCTCACCGAGTCCGTCGAGCAGTTTCTGGCAGCCGTCGCCGAAGAGACCGGACTCGACTTCGACCCCGCATCACCAGACCTCGAAGGCACCATCGCTAAGCTGGGCAGCATCGGACGGATTATTGGTGCGACCCTTCGCGATACCGCAAATCCGACCATGCTGCGGGCCGGTTACAAGGCCAATGTGATCCCGCAGTCCGCCGAGGCGGTCGTAGATTGCCGCGTGCTGCCCGGCCGTCAGGCGTCATTCGAGCGTGAAGTTGACGAACTGATCGGTCCCCACGTCGAGCGCGAGTGGGTGACGAACCTCGACTCCTACGAAACCACCTTCGACGGAGATCTCGTCGACGCCATGAACGCGGCGCTGCTGAGTGAAGATCCCGGTGCCAGGACGGTGCCGTACATGCTTCCCGGCGGCACGGACGCGAAGGCTTTCGCGAAGCTCGGGATCCGGTGCTTCGGTTTCGCTCCGCTCAAACTGCCGCCAGACCTGGACTTTGCGGCGCTTTTCCACGGCGTCGACGAACGGGTTCCTGTTGATGCGCTCCGTTTCGGCACCCGTGTACTCGATCACTTTCTGCGCAACTGCTGACGTAATCGACACCACAATGAAAGGGGTTTGATGTGAGCACGAATCCGTACGCGTCGCTGCCTGTGTTGCCGACGTTCGAACTCAAGTCGGACGACGTAAAGGAGGGGGAGCGGCTGGCGAACCCGCAGGTTTCGGGGGTCTTCGGGGCTGGTGGCAAGGACGTCTCGCCCCAACTGAGCTGGTCTGGGTTTCCGCCGGAGACCAAGAGCTTCGCCGTCACTGTTTTCGATCCGGATGCACCGACAGCGTCGGGATTTTGGCATTGGGCTGTCGCGAACATTCCCGCACAGGTCACTGAACTGCCCGCTGGAGCTGGACAGAACGACAACTCGGCGCTGCCGGACGGGGCCGTGCAGCTTCAGAACGATGCCGGATTCCGCGGCTACGTTGGCGCTGCCCCGCCCGCCGGGCACGGCACGCATCACTACTACATCGCGGTGCACGCCGTGGGTACGGAGCGGATCGACCTTCCGGAGACTGCTACCCCTGCGTTTCTCGGCTTCAATCTTTTCTCCCAGGCAATCGCGCGCGCTGTAATCGTCGCGACCTACAGTCAGGAGTGAGGGACGGCAGGGCGGCAATGTGCGCCCGCCCTGCCCACCTCAGCTGCCCAGACTCGAGCCCCGGCGCCGATGCTCGGCGCCAACCGCCTCTTGCAGGGTTGCGTATCCGTGCGCGCGCAACCGCTGCGCGATACCGCGGTTGATGCGGCGCGGCCATAGCGGGCCGCCGTAGATGTACCCGGTGTAGCCCTGGAGCAGCGTCGCGCCCGCTTCGATACGCTGCCAGGCCTGCTCGACCGTTTCGATACCGCCTGCGGACACGAGGGTGATCTTGTCACCGACCCGGCGATAGAGCCGGCGCAGAACCTCGAGAGAACGGTCAGCCACCGGTGCGCCGGAGAGTCCGCCAGGGCCCATAGCCTCCACTTCGGCGGCAGGGGTATTCAGCCCGGTTCGTTTGATCGTCGTGTTTGTTGCGACGATGCCGTCGAGTTCGAGTTCCACAGCGAGATCCGCGATTGCGTCGACGTCTTCGTCAGACAAGTCGGGGGCGATCTTCACCAGCACAGGGACATTCACTGCCGCCTTAATTGCCGCGAGCAGTGGACGTAAGGATTCCACAGCCTGCAAATCGCGCAGCCCCGGCGTGTTCGGTGAGCTGACGTTGACAACGAGGAAATCCGAGAGCGGACCAAGCAGGCGCGCGCTCGCGAGGTAATCGCCGATGGCTTCACCCGTGGGCACGACCTTCGTCTTGCCAATGTTGGCGCCCACAGCGATGGATGTGCGGCGCGTGCGCAGCTGATTGGCGGCGAAACCCGCACCATGATTGTTGAAGCCCATGCGGTTGATTAGCGCATGGTCCGCGGGCAGCCGGTAAAGCCGGGGGCCAGGGTTGCCGGGCTGGGGATGGGCCGTCACGGTGCCGATCTCGACATAGCCGAATCCGAGCGGCCCCCAAGAGTTGATCGCGGCCGCGTTCTTGTCGAATCCCGCTGCGAGGCCAAGCGGTGCGGGAAAATCGACTCCGAACGCCCTGATTCGCAGTGCTGGATCGTGGTTTCCGAGCACCTTTTTCGCCAGCCAGCGCAGCGGCGGGACGAAACTAACAGTCTTTATCATGCCGAACGCGAACCGGTGGATGACCTCCGGTGGCAAGAGGAACATCACCCTCAGCAGAATGCCGTACACCATTGCTCCCCGATCAGTCCTCATCTGGTGCTTCCAACTGAATGCGCTGCACGCCGCCACCCGTCCCGGATGACACGTATAGATAACCCCCAGCACTATCCACGGCAACCGAATCTGGCTGCTGCACGGTGGCATACCGCGCAACCTCAACCGGAATTCCCGTGTCCAGCACATAGGCGGCGACCTCGTTGAGCCCGGTTTGCGTCACCCAGACGAGTTCGTTACCAGCATCGTAGGCAATACCATAGGGAGAATCGGGCACCGGATACCGCTGTCTGAGAACGAGTCGGTCGAGCGAGTACACGAGGAGTTCGCCGTCGCGTGTGTTCGCGACGAAGACCCGGCCGCGGCCATCGGTTGCCGCGTTTGTTGCGCCGTTGCCCGCCCGGAGCGCGAAGCCGCGGGTTTCCCGGTCTGGGAACACTTCGGCGATCATGCTCT
Organism: Hoyosella sp. YIM 151337; assembly: GCF_026041215.1. Lineage (GTDB taxonomy): Bacteria > Actinomycetota > Actinomycetes > Mycobacteriales > Mycobacteriaceae > Hoyosella. The sequence goes on along the minus strand of NZ_JAPEIQ010000013.1, from coordinate 264,933 downwards.
GACGCCGGTCGATGACTGCGAGATGCTCACCAGATGCGATCACAACATCAGCGGAAACGAGCCCCGGAACGCTGCGTCCTTCGGTGAGCACAGCACCGTCCGCCGTGCCGGCGACAATTGAACCGTCGCCGAATGCGGTTACTGCGGTGAACTCTGCGCCACCGTCCTCGTCGTTGCCCAGAGGGAGGAAACCTACATCTCCACTGGACAAATCAACCTGCGCGATGGAGTCACCAGCCGCGATGAGGGCGTGCCCTTGCCCATCGAGAGCGAGATCGCTGCCTGCGCTTGGCAGCGTGACGCGGTTGACGTTATCCGGTGCGTCGGCCGCCGGGGAGAAATAGACAAGTTCGTGGCCGGAAAGCAGCACGAGCGATTCTGTGCCGGAGTCGAAAGCAGTAGCGGTGACAGGGAGATCAAGCGGAATGATGTCGCCCTCAGGGGCGGCAGCTAAGGGTGGCGACTCCGCTGCGGTCGCAGGTGGCACGACTTGCACGTCGGGTTCATCGGAGGACGAGCAGCCCGTCAGCCCGACTACGAGTGCTGCGGAAAACGCTGTGGTCAGCGCAATGATCTCTCTTGACCGGCGCCGCCGATCAACGCAACGCAGTGGTGACAACGTCCCCGTTCCTCCCGATTCGCCGCATTGTTCTTTTGGAGGTTGTATCGTTGAAGACGCAACTGTTACGCACGCGCCCACGGCGGTCGCGCTGAACTCCACCCCTCGCTGCTGTGCGCGCTGTACCAGGACCGAGGTGGACCATGGGCACACGGAGTTCGCTATGACAGCTCACAACAACTCTGCCGCTCCTGCGTTCGTCATCGACGACCTTTCCCCCGGTCCCAACGCACACGGTTTCGGCCAGACCGGCCGTGGCCGGACGTTCGCTTTCCAGGTGCGTAACAGCGCGCTCCACCGCAGAACCCTTCATGTCGAGGTGTACCGCGCGGATCTCGAAACTACGGTACCTGACAGTTCCGATGTCGAAGCATCTGTGGACCGGCCGGTCGTCGACGTGGACCTGGGCGACGAGCGCAGCATCGCGGCCGCCGTACGCGACGCGGTGTCGGATGCGGAGACGATAGCGGCGCAGCGCGATGACGGACACGGTGTTCGCGCGCTGCTAAGCCGGTGGACATCGGCTGGCTGACCAGCCCAGCGGAACTCTCAGATTGTGAAGAATTAGGGTGTCTATAGCGCCCCGATCTTTCCCGATTGTCCTCGCCCCCAGGGCTCAACCATGACCGCCCGAACGGCTCAGCAACGAGCGTGCCTAGCGCCGGGCCAGTTCGTGGCCCAAATCGCGGAACACCGCAGCGTTGAGCTCAAACGACTGGATTGCCTCGCCGATTAGTTCGTCATGCTCGCGCGCGCTGAGTGGTGCGGAGTCAAGAGCGTATCGGTAGCGATCTTTGTACGGCTTCATCTTCGGGATCGAGTCGAAACGGTAGAAACGCACCCCGTCATCAGAAAAACCGTACGCACGCTCGAGGGAGCGCCGAATGATCTGCCCGCCCGAAAGATCTCCCAGATAGCGAACGTAATGGTGCGCGATAAATGCCGCGTTCGAGCCGTAGGCGACCTCGCGGATGCGGTTGGTGTAATCGAGCGTGGCCGGCATTGGGTCGATGTGGTCGAGCCAGTCGTCGCCGCTCAGGTGGCGTAGGTCCCGTTCAAGTTCGGGCACACGCAACAGGGCGTCGTCGAGAAACGGCGTGACGACTGGATTCTCGCGGTGTGAGCGCGCTGCGTCCTCCAGCGTCTGATACACGAGGAACAGTTGTCCAAGCAAACATGCATACGCTGAAGCTGGCAGCTTGCCGCTGAGCAGATCATCAACAAAGGGCGATTCTTCGGCGGCGCGGTGCGCCTCGCTCGTTTCCGCTTTCAGACGCTCATGGAAGGCCATGGTGTAAAGGCTAGCCTGACTGCGCTTTCCGTAGGGATCTGCCGCTGCGCGGCGCCGCGCAGCACAGTCGGGCCGCTCATGCGAGAATGCGCACACTTGCCGCGCTCGGCCGCATCATGCCCCGGGGAGAGGTACCGTACTACTCCATGAAGATCGGCCCGGCGCCGGAGGCTCCGCAGTGACTTCGGGGACCTTGGGGCACTCCGTAACCGTACTCGCCCAGGGCGGCGAGACAGCGATTGAACACATGTCGTGGCTGCAGGTGATCGTGTTGTCAGTCATCCAGGGGCTCACGGAGTTTCTGCCGATCTCTTCGTCCGGCCATCTGCGGCTGGCCGACGAACTGCTATTCGGCACAGATGCGGGCGCCTCCTTCACGGCAGTGAGTCAGCTCGGCACGGAAGCCGCCGTTCTTGTGTTCTTCGCGAAGGACATCTACTACGTCGCGATCGCCTGGTTCCGGGGCCTTTTCAACCGGGACGAGCGGCACGTATTCGAATACAAACTGGGCTGGTATCTCATCATCGGCTCGTTGCCGATCGGGATTCTCGGCTTCATTTTTCGGGATGAGGTCCGGACTGGAGCCCGCAACCTGTGGATCATTTCGTCAATGTTCATCTTCGCGGGACTCCTGCTAGCCGCGGCGGAGTACTGGGGCCGCAAGCAGCGTCCTATGACCGAGTTACGCATGCGGGACGCGGTGGCGATGGGTGTTGCGCAGGCCGGGGCGCTCATCCCCGGTGTCTCAAGGTCTGGCGGCACGATTACGGCAGGTCTCGCGATGGGTCTGTCCCGGTACGCGGCGGCGCGATTCTCGTTCTTGCTCGCAATCCCCGCGGTTGTGGCGTCAGGGCTGTTCAGTCTGCCCGACGCGTTCGACCCGGCTGGCGAGGGGCTGCCTGCAAGTGGTGCCCAGCTCGCAGTGACAACCGTCATTACCTTCGTCATCGGGTACGCGTGCATCGCCTGGTTCCTGAGGTTTGTGCAGCACTATTCGATGTACTGGTTTGTGGGGTACCGCCTCGTGGTGGGTGCGTTGATCATGGGTCTGCTCGCGGGCGGCGTTATCAGCGCCACGTGACGGCTACTCTGGAGCGTTATGACAGTGATGCTGGTGCGCCACGGGCGTTCACACGCGAACACGTCGGGACTGCTGGCGGGCCGGACTGAAGCCGTGTCGCTCGATGAGCGAGGGCTCGAGCAGTCCGTGGCCCTGGCTGCCCGGCTGCGCGGCGTGCCGATTCGCACTATCGTGTGTTCTCCGCTGTTGCGGTGCCAGCAAACGGTGGATCCGTTAGCGCAAGAACTCGGACTTGAGCCGGTACCCGATACCCGGCTCATCGAAGTCGACTACGGCGAGTGGACCGGCAGGCCGCTGACAGATCTGGTCAAAGAGCCCTTGTGGGCGGTCGTCCAGCAGCACCCGTCAGCGGTGGTCTTCCCAGGGGGAGAGTCCCTCGCCCAGGTACAGGCGCGGGCGGTGGCGGCGGTGCGGGAGTACGACCGGGCGCTGGCGGAAGCGAATGGTGGGGATGCGCTCTGGATCGCGTGCACGCATGGAGACGTCATCAAATCCATCGTTGCCGACGCGCTCGGCCTGCATCTGGACGGATTCCAGCGCATCATCGTCGAACCCGCATCGGTCAGTGTGGTGCGCTATACCGCGACACGTCCATTTTTGTATCACCTCAATGACAGCGGGTCGGATTTCGCGCACTTCGCGCCGCGTGAAAAGCCCGGGGCCGCAAACGCCTCTGATGCAGTGGTTGGTGGTGACGTCCCCCGCTGAGCGAGAGTCCTTCAGGCCGCGTACTGTCGGCGCATTAGTTCGTGCTCGTTATTGTGTGCCCGTTACTGTGGGAGGTGCCATGTCTCGCGTCATACACGTTTTCCGCACTCCCGACCGGTTTATTGCTGGAACAGTCGGTGAGCCCGGCGAGCGCATCTTCTATCTTCAGGCCGTTCACGACAAGCGCGTCATCAGTGTGATGCTCGAAAAGCAGCAGGTGAAGGTGCTGGCTGAACGCATCGGTGCCATGCTGGACGAGGTGCAGCGCAGGTTTGGGGCGGCGATACCGCCACCGGAAACCGAACTCGCTGATTCGAGCCCGCTGCAGACGCCGATCGAACCGGAATTCCGGGTGGGCACCATGGGCCTCGGGTGGGATTCCGAAGCGAGCACCGTTGTTGTCGAGCTGCTTGCGTTCACCGAAGGCGAAATCGATGAGTCGGTGGTGCTCGGTGACAGTGAGGAAGGCCCGGACGCCGTCCGCGTGTTCCTTTCACCGGCGCAGGCCCGGCAATTTGTCGCGCGGGCGGAACGTGTGATTGCGGCGGGCCGGCCGCTGTGCCCCCTGTGTGCGACACCGCTCGACGCGGAAGGGCATCTGTGTATCCGGCTCAACGGGTACCGGCGCGGCGCCGAGATCGATCCCGCTGACGTCGACCCCGATGCGGACGATGACGACGACATCTCCGGCTTCGGCGAGTGAGTCGTCCCGGTGACACACGACGAGGGCAGCGGGAACGCCGATGGCGAGGTACAGAAGTCGTTGCGCGACGGCACACTAACCGTGCTTGGGCAGCTGCGCGCCGCGAGTAACGCTAGCTTCCTCTGCGACGCCGAATGGGGTGCCGCGGTAGTGCGGTGTATCTACAAGCCGATCCGCGGCGAACGTCCGCTGTGGGATTTTCCTGACGGCACGCTGGCTGCCCGGGAACGTGCCGCGTACGAGGTCTCAGCCGAACTCGGCTGGCATATCGTGCCTACTACGCTGCTCCGGGATGGGCCGTTCGGGCCTGGCATGGTTCAGGAGTGGATCACCGAGGACGAGTCCCGCGGTGCGGACCTCCTGGGGGTGTTCGAACCGGCCGCGTTGCCCAGCGGGTGGCTGCCGGTGCTGCGCGCCGTCACCGAGGACGACGCTGAGGTTATCCTCGCTCATGCTGATGACGAGCGGCTCGCGCGTTTAGCGGTTTTCGATCTCATTGTGAACAACGCTGACCGCAAGGGTGGTCACATCCTTGCGACTTCGGACGGTGCTCTGTTCGGCATCGACCACGGCATCTGCCTGCATCAGGAAGACAAGTTGCGCACGGTCCTGTGGGGCTGGGCGGGACGGGAGATTCCGGATGCCCTGCTGGCCGACGTGAAGCGCCTGGGGATGGCACTTACCGGCGATTTCGGTGCTGAGCTCAGCACTCTGATTTCGCCGAAAGAGCTCGGCGCCGTTCAGCAGCGTATTCAGCGCATCCTCGATACCCCGCGTTTTCCGCGTCCGCTTTCCGGGCTCGGACCGATGAGCCCCATTCCCTGGCCACCGTTCTAACGACATACAGTGGTGCCATGCTGTCGTGGTCTGCACCTGAATTGCCCAGCGCCGCCGATTCGCCTGGGGGTCTGCACGCGGCAGGCCCCGCGCTCCGGCTTTTTGACACCGCCGACCGCGCAGTGCGGCCTGTGACGCCTGGCGAAACCGTCACAATGTATGTCTGCGGAATCACCCCCTACGACGCGACGCATTTAGGTCACGCGGCGACATATGTGACTTTTGACATCATCAATCGTGTGTTGCGCGCGCAGGGCCACGACGTTCACTACGTACAGAACGTCACCGACGTCGATGACCCGCTGTTTGAGCGGGCGCAGCGCGACGGTGAAGACTGGGTGGTCCTCGGTATGCGCGAAACCGCCTTGTTTCGTGAAGACATGGAAGCGCTGCGGGTGCTGCCGCCGCGTGACTACATTGGTGCGGTCGAATCCATCGGTGAAGTCATCGAAATGGTCGAAAAGCTCATGGCCTCTGGTGCGGCGTACGTCGTTGATGACGCTGAGTACCCAGACGTCTATTTCCCGATCGACGCGACCACGCAGTTCGGCTACGAATCGGGCTACGACGAAGAAACGATGCGACGGTTCTTCGCCGAACGCGGGGGTGATCCCGACCGGCCCGGCAAGCGACACCCGCTTGACGCTCTTATCTGGCGCGCGGCGCGGCCGGGGGAGCCGAGTTGGGATTCGCCATTCGGCAAGGGACGCCCGGGCTGGCACATCGAGTGCTCAGCGATCGCGCTCAATCGCATCGGTACCGGGTTCGACATTCAGGGCGGCGGCAGCGACTTGATCTTTCCGCACCACGAGTTCTCGGCTGCGCACGCCGAAGCCGCCACGGGCGTGCAACGGATGGCGCGTCACTATGTTCATACCGGGATGATCGGTCTTGACGGGGAAAAGATGTCGAAAAGTCGCGGCAATCTTGTTTTCGTATCAAAGCTGCGCGGCCAGGGCGTAGATCCGGCTGCGATCCGGCTGGCCCTGCTTGATGGGCATTACCGCGCGGATCGTTCCTGGACCTCGGAGTTGCTCGCGGATGCGCAGCGGCGGCTTGCTACGTGGCGTGCCGCCGCGGCACGTCAGTCCGCCCAGCTCGCAGATGACATGATCGCTCGTGTTCGGCAGCACCTGGCAGACGACCTCGATACTCCTAAAGCACTGGCAGCCATTGACTTCTGGGCGGAAGAGACAGTGGCAAGGGGCGGTCCCTCGACCACTGCACCGGGTGACGTAGCGATCGTTATCGAAGCGTTGCTTGGCGTTTCGCTTCGATAGTGAAACGCTACCGGGGCAGCGGGCGATACAACCCGTAGGAAGCGCATCCGGACATGACTCGCGCTGCGGATGCGGGAGTAAGTCCATACGGGTGGGAGATGATCCGGATGACAGACGGCGGCAACGTCACACTGAGCGTGACGAACTTAACTGAGGAGACCCTCGAACTCGACGCGGCTACGGGATCCCCTGGATTTCCGGAAACAGCGCCGCGTGATATTCCCAAGCATGGGGCCGCACGGTTCGCGGCACCGGACAGTGAAACCGTCACCTTCCTCATCGGTGGTGATCCGGACCGGCCAGTGTTCATTCAGATCGGCGATGCCTCGTGCAATGGCCACCGGATCGATGTGTGGGCGCCGCCCGTGTACGCAGTTGAAGTCCATGAGGTGGAAGCTGGCGGCGTAGCAGTGTCGGTGGCGCCCTCGCGCCATCGGGTCAGAGCTGCCGTCTGAGTCCGGCCGGATTCAGATTCCGAAACCGCCCGGGCCATTGGCACCGCCATGTCCGCCTGGCCCGCGGCGCCGCAGGTAACGCTCGAACTCGTGCGCGATCTGATCGCCGTCGATTTTTGACATGAGCTCGCCGATGTCCTCCTCAGCGTCGCCGCGTTCTTCAAGCGCCCGAACGTAGTCCGCGATCTCCTCGTCCTCTTCGGCCATCTCCGTGATGGTTTGCTCCCACTCCTCAGCCTGACCTGGCAGTTCACCGAGCGGAACTTCAAGGTCGAGGACGTCTTCCACACGGTGCAGCAGCGCGACTGTGCCTTTGGGGTTCGGCGGCTGCGAGACGTAATGGGGAATCGCAGCCCAGAACGAGACCGCCGGTATCCCGTGCCGCACACATTCGTCCTGCAGGACGCCGATAATTCCAGTCGGCCCTTCGTACTTGGTTTGTTCGAGGTTGTACATCTTCGCGGACTCAGCGCTATAGGCCGTACCGCTTACTGGAACGGGGCGGGTGTGCGCTGTATCCGCAAGTAACGCCCCAAGCATCACGACTGTTGTCACGCCGAGTTCGTCCGCAAAATCGATCAGTTCGCGGCAGAACGCTTTCCAGCGCAGATTCGGCTCAATGCCGCGCAGCACTACGACATCGCGCGCGGAACCCGGCGGCGCGCACAACGAGAGCCGGGTCGTCGGCCACTGCACCTCTCGCGAAACGCCACTAACGAGCCGCACGGTTGGGCGATTCACCTGGTAGTCGTAGTAATCATCGGGATCGATCTCGGCGAGGGGCTCCGCATCCCAGATGAGCTCGAGGTATTCGACAGCATCGCTCGCCGCGTCACCCGCATCGTTCCAGCCTTCGAAGGCGGCGATGAGAATCGGGTCGCGAAGCGAGCGCGGTTCGTGCGTCAATTTGCGGAGGGTCACATTCGAAGCCTACGACCGCACGGCACTTTGTGTGTATCGGGTGGTGAAACCCTTGCGGTTGGGGCTGCGGCCGCCGCGGATTCTTGATAGGCCCAACAAGTGGGATAACCTGCCGGGGTACCAAAAATCTGCCACTACCCTGGAGTCCATGCCTGTGTCTGATCGTAGCTCCCTGCTTGATGCACTCACTCAGCGTGTTGTCATCGGCGACGGGGCAATGGGCACAATGCTGCAGGCAGCTGACCTGACGCTTGATGATTTTCGGGGTCTTGAGGGCTGCAATGAGATCCTCAACGACACCCGGCCCGAGGTGCTGCGCGATATCCACTTCGCATACCTCGAAGCCGGTGCGGATGCGATCGAGACGAACACCTTCGGCTGCAACCTTCCGAACCTGGCAGATTACGACATTTCGGATCGAATTCGCGAACTCGCTGAAAAGGGCACGCGGCTCGCACGCGAGGCTGCTGATGAAACGGGACCGAGCGACGACGGTATGCCGCGGTTCGTTCTCGGTTCTGTCGGCCCCGGGACTAAGCTGCCCACGCTTGGCCACGCGCCCTTCGCCGTGCTGCGAGACGCTTATACCGAATGTGCCCTGGGCATGATCGATGGCGGGGCAGACGCCATTCTGATTGAGACCTGCCAGGACCTCTTACAGGTAAAAGCCGCGATCATCGGCACCCAAAACGCACTGGAGACGGCTGGCTCACGGCTGCCGATCATTACGCATGTGACGGTGGAGACGACCGGGACCATGCTCCTGGGCAGCGAGATCGGTGCGGCGCTGACCGCACTCGAACCCCTCGGGATCGACATGATCGGGCTTAACTGCGCCACCGGGCCCGATGAGATGAGCGAGCATCTCCGGCACCTGTCGAAACACTCCGTGCTTCCTGTGTCGGTCATGCCGAATGCGGGCTTGCCTGTACTGGGCCCGAACGGCGCGGAGTATCCCCTCACCGCCGAAGAGCTTGCCGCCGCACTGAGCACCTTCGTCCGGGAGTTTGGGCTTTCGCTCGTCGGCGGGTGCTGCGGCACCACACCCGAGCACATCCGGCAGTTGCGGGCGGCCATCCTCGCGACCGAAAAGGCGCAGCGGCGTGTCCAGCGTGAGCCAGGTATCTCGTCGCTGTATACACACGTGCCGTTCGAGCAGGACAGCTCGATTTTGATGATCGGTGAGCGCACCAACGCGAACGGTTCGAAAGCGTTCCGCGAAGCCATGCTGGCTGGGGATCTCCAGAAGTGCCTCGACATCGCGAAGGACCAAACCCGCGACGGCGCGCATATGCTGGATCTCTGCATCGACTACGTCGGCCGCGACGGCGCTAAGGACATGTCTGAACTGGCGAGTCGGCTGGCAACGTCGTCCACCCTCCCGATCATGCTGGATTCCACTGAGCCGAATGTCCTGCAGGCTGGCCTGGAACACCTCGGCGGCCGGTGCGCCATCAACTCAGTGAACTATGAGGACGGCGACGGCCCCGACTCGCGGTTCCAGCGGATCATGCGGCTGGTCAGGCAGCACGGTGCGGCGGTCGTCGCTTTGTGCATTGATGAAGAGGGCCAGGCTCGCACCGCGGAGTGGAAGCTGCGCATTGCGGAGCGGCTCATCGCGGACCTCACGAAGAACTGGGGTCTTAAGGAAGAAGACATCATTGTCGACTGCCTGACGTTTCCGATCTCTACTGGACAGGAAGAGGTCCGGCGCGACGGTCTTGAAACCATTGAGGCGATTCGCGAGCTGAAGCGGCGCCGCCCGCGTGTGCACACGACACTCGGTGTGTCGAACATCTCGTTCGGTCTCAATGCCGCCGCGCGTCAGGTGCTGAACTCGGTGTTCTTGCATGAGTGCGTTCAGGCTGGACTCGATACCGCGATCGTCCACGCGTCCAAAATTCTCCCGATGTCGAAAATCGGTGACGAACAACGCGAAGTCGCGCTTGACCTGGTGTACGACCGCAGGCGAGACGGTTACGACCCGCTGCAGCGGTTCATGGAACTATTCGAGGGCGTCTCCGCGGCTTCGGCGCGTGAATCCCGGGCCGAGGCGCTTGCTGCGCTGCCGCTGCTCGAACGCCTTGAGCGGCGCATCATCGACGGCGAGCGCAACGGCCTCGCGGCCGATCTCGACGAGGCCATGAAAGAGAAGCCACCGCTCGCGATCATCAACGAGAACCTCCTGGCCGGCATGAAGGTAGTGGGTGAGCTGTTCGGCTCCGGGCAGATGCAGCTTCCGTTCGTGCTCACTTCCGCTGAGGTGATGAAGACAGCAGTGGCTCACCTCGAACCACACATGGAGGCCACCGGTGACTCCGGCAAGGGCCGCATCGTGCTCGCCACCGTCAAAGGTGACGTCCACGACATCGGTAAGAACCTCGTCGATATCATCTTGTCCAATAACGGGTACGAGGTCATCAACCTCGGAATCAAGCAGCCCATTGCGAACATTCTCGAGGCAGCAGTCGAAAAGAAGGCCGACGTCATCGGCATGTCCGGTTTGCTGGTGAAGTCGACTGTCGTCATGAAGGACAACCTCGAGGAACTCAACTCTCGCGGCTTCGCTGATCGCTTTCCTGTCCTGCTCGGTGGCGCGGCCCTCACACGTTCCTACGTTGAAAACGACCTCACGGAGGTGTACGACGGCGACGTTCTTTACGCACGCGACGCGTTCGAAGGGCTGCGCCTGATGGACACGATCATGGCGGAAAAGCGCGGAGAGGGGCCTGACCCCGACAGTCCTGAGGCGATCGAAGCCCGCGCGAAGGCAGAAGAGCGTAAAGCCCGGCACGCCCGCTCGAAGCGGACCGCGGAGAAGCGCAAAGCCGCACAGAAGCCGGTCGAAGTCCCCGCGCGATCAGACGTCGCCGAAGATATCGACGTTCCGTCCCCACCGTTCTGGGGGACGCGCATCGTGAAGGGCGTGAGCCTCGCGGAGTACTCGACCACGCTGGACGAACGTGCGCTCTTTCTCGGCCAGTGGGGCCTGCGCGGCGCACGTGGCAGCGACGGCCCGTCTTACGAGGAACTTGTAGAGACGGAAGGCCGTCCGCGGCTGCGCTACTGGCTCGACCGTCTGAGCACCGAGGGTATTCTCGCCCACGCGGCGGTGGTGTACGGCTACTTCCCGGCGGTGTCAGAAGGCGACACCGTGTACGTTCTCGAATCACCAGATCCCGATGCACCGGTGCGGTACGCATTCGACTTCCCGCGTCAGCAGCGTGACCGCTTCCTGTGTGTGGCTGATTTCATCAGATCTCGCGCGCGCGCTCGCGAACTCGGCCAGGTTGATGTGCTGCCTTTCCAGCTGGTCACCATGGGACAGCCGATTGCGGACTTCGCCAACGAGCTCTTTGCACAGGACCAATATCGAGACTATCTCGAAGTGCATGGCATTGGCGTGCAGCTGACGGAAGCGCTGGCCGAATATTGGCATCAACGCGTTCGTGAAGAACTGGTCATGCCCGGGGGCGACGCGGTCGCTAGGGAGGATCCTGAGGACGTTCAGGAGTTCTTCCGCCTCGGATACCGCGGTGCACGCTACTCGTTCGGTTATGGCGCGTGCCCCGATCTCGAAGACCGGGCGAAACTCGTTGAGCTCCTGGAGCCTGGCAGGCTCGGGGTCGTGCTGTCCGAGGAGATGCAGCTGCATCCCGAGCAATCTACGGACGCGTTCGTCCTTCACCATCCGGAAGCGAAGTACTTCAATGTCTGAACCGGGCATGCGTGCCGTCCTGTGGGACATGGACGGCACGCTCCTCGACAGCGAGAAAATCTGGGATGTTTCGCTCGACCTGCTCGCTGAGCATCTCGGGGGCGTGTTATCCGTGGCCGCGCGGGAGGCAATGGTCGGAACCAATATGGCGCATAGCCTGACGGTTCTGTTCAGTGATCTCGGCCTGCCTTACGAGCCTGAAGACGCGGCGTACGCCGCGAAGTGGCTGCGCAATAAGACGGCTGAACTGTTCGACGACGGGATCGATTGGCGCCCTGGGGCACAAGCTGCGCTCGACATGCTCGGTGACGCAGGCGTGCCGATGGCATTGGTGACGAACACCGAACGCTTTCTCACCGAACGAGCTCTAGGTACTCTCGGCAGGCACAGGTTCAGCACGATCGTGTGCGGTGATGAGGTTGATTTCGGCAAACCGGACCCCGAGCCCTACCTGAAAGCGGCCGCCGCCTTAGGGTTCCCAGCTGAAGAATGCCTTGCGATCGAGGATTCGCCCACGGGCAGCGCAGCGGCTGAAGCCGCAGGCTGCCCGCTGCTGGTCGTTCCATGTGCTGTACCGATGCATCCCGGCCCCGGCCGTGTGCTGCGTGCCAGTCTGGAAGGGCTGAGCTGGACCGAGTTGCAGTCAGTCTGGCGCAGCTGACACGGGTGTGGTGTGTGCCGCCCGGCTGTAGGCTTGCTCACGTGGCACACCCGCGCATGTATACCGAGACAGATCCGTGGCTTCGGGAGATACGCGAGATCGCTTTGAGCTTCCCTGAAGCGACTGAAGTCGAAGCTTGGGGACGGCCGACATTCCGGGCCAAGAAGATGTTCGGGATCTACAACGGCAGTCTGAGCGAGCGGATCAGCCTCGAATTCAAGCCGGACATGTCCGAGTCGGACGCGCTCAAACAGGATAAGCGGATCTTCGTACCGCCGTACAACGGTGCGTTTGGGTGGCTGGCGCTCGACCTCACATCGGCCAAACCAGACCTGCAGGAAATCGCGGAACTCCTCGAATCGTCATATCGCCTTGTCGCGCTGAAACGCATGCTTAAGGCACTGGACGGCGGCTAATCGTCGCCGCCGGCGAAGGCCACCACGCGCTCTGCTCGTTCCGCGGCCGACGTGCGTGGGCACGTCGCGCACGCGATGCCGCCGTCGGACACTTTGAAGTAGTAGCAGCAGCTCACGCGGGTGCGGGTGAGGTGCTCGCGGCCCTGTGCGTCATGGACTCGATAGAGCGTTGATCCGAAAGGAAAATCCGTAGTGTCTTTCGGCAATACCACGTGCCCGAGTTCGATGGCCTCCGCGGGCGTTGTTCGCGCCATGGAGAGAGCCGTGTCGAGGCCATCAAAGAAGGCACCAAGGCGGTGTCGGCGGGGGATGCGAACGCGCGGCTCGTAGGCGGCCAGAAAGTCACGTGCATGCGCGCTCACCTGCTGCCGCAGCACAGCCGCCAAATGGTGTGCGGATGCAACGACCGTCGCATCGGGGTGTGTAGCGTCGGGATCACTGGCCAGGCACCAGAATTCGGGTCTCGCGAGAGCAAGGCCGTCAGGGTACGCATGCTGAGGGTGGCGGTGAAAGAAGAGTGACGGGCGGTCGAGACGGGGAACACGGTTCGCGAGAGCAAAGCTAAGCCCGCCGAGATAGCCGGGTATCGCCGCGTACCAGTCGAGGACATACGACGTGGACGCCGCGCGATGGTGCCGCTGGAAATCACGCAGCAGCATGGTGGTCACCGCGTCTTCCCACTCGGCGATAAAAATGCTGTCCGCGTCGGCGCAGCGCACCCAGCCGTTCTCGAGCTCCGGAGCAGTGGGAACGTCGCAGCGTACCGTCGCCCAATCGATGGATTCACCGATGTGCTGCGCCGTCTTCTCAAGCGGGTGGCTGTTGACGCTCATGGTGCGAAGCTAGCTTATGCAGTGCCTGTTGCGTATATCACACTCGTGGTCCTAGCCTAGAGATCATCAGCCCCGTCTCCTGAAACGGGGGCGTTATGCACGAACTCGCGATCGTTGAGAGCATCGTCGACGTGGTGTGTGAGCATGCCGCGGGCCGCCGGGTGCGCTCGGTCCAGGTCAACGTCGGTGCGCTGTGCGCGGTAGTACCGGAGGCCATGCAGTTCTGCTTCGAATTAGCGACTGCAGGCACGGTCGCTGAGGGTGCCGAACTTGACCTTGACGTCATCCCGGCGCGCGCGCATTGTTCGGTCTGCGGTTGTGAATTCGTCATACCCGACCCAATCTTGCTGTGCTCATGCGGCAGTGCGGATGTCGAACTGCTTTCTGGCCGGGAGCTTTTGATCGCATCGATGAAGGTGGGATGACCATGTGTTCGACATGTGGATGTGGAAACCTCGAAGGCCCCCGCGTATATGAGGCTGCCTCCGATCACCCTCACGTCCATGAGCATGGACAGGACCACGGCCACGGTCACGGTCACGGTCACGGGCACGGTCACGGGCACGGGCATGTAGTAGCCGTCCGGGCAGATCCCACCGCTGGCGAAGACACCATTCTCCTCGAGCAGAAGGTGCTGGCAAAAAATGATGGCATTGCGGAGAAAAACCGTGCGTGGATGCGGTCGCACGGTATCACCGCGGTCAATCTGATGAGTTCGCCCGGCGCGGGGAAGACGACACTGCTTGAGCGCACGATCCGGGAAATCGGCCACGAGGTGGCCGTTGTTGAAGGGGATCAAGAAACCCACCTGGATGCGAACCGGATCGCCGCGACGGGGGCGCGTGTCGTGCAGGTGAATACCGGGGCGGGCTGTCATCTCGATGCGTCAATGCTTGAGCGTGCGCTTGTCGAGCTCGCACCTGTGGACGACACGCTGCTTCTTGTTGAGAACGTCGGCAATCTGGTGTGCCCGGCGTTGTTCGATCTGGGGGAGCAGGCGAAAGTTGTCATCGTGTCCGTGACCGAGGGTGACGACAAGCCGTTGAAGTACCCACACATTTTCGCAGCTGCCGACCTCGCGGTCGTCAACAAGTCGGATCTCTTGCCGTACGTGGATTTCGACCTTGACGTGTGCGCGCGCAACGCGCGTGCCGTCAATCCGCAGCTCCGGTTAATCACGCTCTCGGCCAAGACCGGCGAGGGGATGGAGCGCTGGCTCGCGGAACTCGAACGCCTTATGCCCGCGGTGGCCGGGCACAACCCCTCACAATGAGGCAGGATCGATGCGAAGATCGCATGTGTGTTGTGGTGCGTTCGCAGCGCTGATGCTGGCCCTGACGGCGCCGGGACTCGCGGTGGCGTCACCGCCCTCAGGGGTGCAGGCCAGCGACATTGCTCAGTTCACCGTTCCGCTGAGCATGCCGGGTCAGCCGGCTGTCGGAACGTCGGTGACGCTGCGCCGGATCGACATAGACCCGGGGGGTTCGACCGGCTGGCACTGGCACCCAGGGCCGGTGTACGCGGTTGTCTCCGAGGGCGCACTGACGCGTGTTTTTGCTGACTGTGCTGAAGAGACATCTCCCGCGGGGTCAGTGATCGAGGAGGTCGTGGGACCGACCGCGCGTCACAACGGCGTGAATCGCGGTGATTCACCGGTGGTTCTGTACGTCGCTTATCTGGTGCCCAACGGACAGCAGACATCAATTGAGGCGGAAGCGCCAGATGATGTTCGATGCGCGGAGTGACCGCACGCCGAAAGTGTCGTTCCCGCAGGTGAGTAACGCTGCAGGTTTTTGACCACGCGGATCATGATCGCGTAATATGTGATCTGCGTCACGCAAGTGGGCCGAAGGTCGACTCCTGTGGCGAAGGGGCGTGGGCGGTGCCCGCCCCGGAAAGTGGCAACCATGTCTGACACGGCGGCTGCAGCAGAAGAGACCTTGATCCACGTTCTCTGGATCAACGCGGGATTGAGTTGCGACGGAGACTCGGTGGCGCTCACGGCAGCCACCCAGCCAACTATCGAAGAAATAGCACTCGGCGCACTCCCCGGGCTTCCAAAGATAGCTGTGCACTGGCCGCTCATCGACTTCGAATGTGGACCACAAGGGGGAGCCGACGACTTCCTCGAATGGTTCCGCAGGGCCGATCGCGGTGAACTCGAACCGTTCGTACTCGTCGTCGAAGGATCCATCCCGAACGAAAAGCTCCACGACGCCGACGGCTACTGGTGCGGATTCGGAAACAACGAGAACAATCAGCCCGTGACGACCAGCGAGTGGCTCGACCGGCTGACACCGAAAGCCACGGCCGTAGTCGCAGTCGGTACCTGCGCAACGTACGGCGGCATCCACGCAATGGCGGGCAATCCGACCGGAGCGATGGGCGTTCCCGACTACCTGGGCTGGGACTGGAAATCCAAGGCCGGCATCCCGATCATTTGTGTGCCCGGCTGTCCAATCCAGCCCGACAACTTGTCAGAGACGCTGACTTATCTGCTGTATCAAGCAACAGGCCAGGCCCCGATGATCCCGCTTGACGAAGCGCTGCGGCCAACGTGGCTATTCGGCAAGACCGTGCATGAGGGATGTGATCGCGCCGGCTACTACGAGGAAGCTGAGTTCGCAACGGAGTACGGTTCGCCGAAGTGCATTGTCAAACTCGGGTGCTGGGGTCCCGTCGTTAAATGCAACGTACCCAAGCGCGGCTGGCTGAACGGTGTCGGCGGCTGCCCCAACGTGGGCGGCATCTGCATCGGCTGCACAATGCCGGGCTTCCCCGACAAGTTCATGCCGTTCATGGACGAACCACCGGGCGGCAAACTCTCGACTGCGACAGTCGGCGTCTACGGATCGGTGATGCGCACGCTGCGCCGAGTGACCGGCGGCACGGTCGACAAAGAACCACGATGGCGCACACCCGGCGAGGAACTCCGGACCGGCGCCACCCGCACCTGGTAAGCGAAGAGGCATGCGATGACTTCCACTATTCACGGCCCCGGCCCGCTGCCAACGCCGCCTTTGCCCCAAGAGGGTCCCGACGGCCTGGTCGAGATGAACTGGGATCCGATTACCCGGATCGTTGGCAGCCTGGGTATATACACCAAGATTGATTTCAAGAAGAAGGAGGTCGTCGAGTGCCATAGCACGTCGTCGATTTTCCGCGGCTACTCGATCTTCATGAAAGGAAAAGATCCCCGCGACGCGCATTTCATTACCAGCCGCATCTGCGGCATTTGCGGCGACAACCACGCAACCTGCTCGTGTTACACGCAGAATATGGCGTACGGCGTGCGGCCTCCGCATCTTGGCGAGTGGATCGTGAACCTCGGCGAGGCGGCCGAATACATGTTCGACCACAACATCTTCCAAGAGAACCTGGTTGGCGTGGATTTCTGCGAGAAAATGGTGTCCGAAACGAACCCCGGCGTTCTGGACAAGGCGAATAAGACCGAGGCTCCCCACGCTGGCGAACATGGCTACACAACGATCGGCGACATTATGCGCTCGCTGAATCCGTTCACTGGGGAGTTTTATCGCGAGGCCCTCGCGGTCAGCCGCTCTACCCGCGAAATGTTCTGCCTGATGGAGGGGCGTCACGTTCACCCGTCCACGCTATATCCCGGTGGCGTGGGCACCGTCGCGACAATCCAGCTGATGACGGATTACATGAGCCGACTGATGCGGTACGTCGAATTCATGAAGAAGGTCGTGCCAATGCACGACGATTTGTTCGATTTCTTCTACGACGCGCTCCCCGGTTACGAGAAAGTCGGCCTGCGCCGCACTCTGCTCGGCTGCTGGGGTTCCTTCCAGGACCCTGAGTTCTGCAATTTCGCGTACAAGGATATGGAGGAGTGGGGCCGCAAGATGTTCGTCACCCCGGGTGTCGTCGTCGACGGCAAACTCGTGACGACATCGCTCGTCGACATCAATCTCGGCATCCGCATCCTGCTCGGCAGTTCGTACTACGACGATTGGTCCGATCAGGAAATGTTCGTGAGCCACGACCCGCTCGGAAACCCTGTGGACCGGCGCCATCCGTGGAACCAGCACACCAATCCGCGCCCCCAGAAGCGGGATCTCGATGACAAGTACTCATGGGTGATGTCGCCGCGGTGGTACGACGGCAAAGACCACCTCGCCCTCGATACCGGCGGTGGCCCGCTCGCGCGGCTATGGTCGACAGCGCTGGCCGGGCTGGTTGACATCGGCTACGTCAAAGCAACGGGCAGCAGTGTCCAGATAAACCTGCCGAAGACCGCGCTGAAAGGCCCAGTCAGTTTCGAATGGAAGATCCCGAAGCAGGGCTCGAACACCATCGAACGTGACCGGGCAAGGACGTACTTCCAGGCCTACGCCGCGGGATGTGCGCTCCACTTCTGCGAGAAAGCCCTCGAGGAGATCCGGGCCGGAAGAACCAAAACGTGGGAGACGTTTGAGGTACCTGACGAGGGCATCGGCTGTGGCTTCACCGAAGCCGTGCGAGGCGTCCTCAGCCACCACATGGTGATCCGCGACGGCAAGATCGCTAACTACCACCCTTACCCGCCAACGCCGTGGAACGCGAACCCGCGGGACAGTTACGGCACACCCGGCCCATACGAGGATGCGGTCCAAGGGCAGCCGATTTTCGAGGAGAACAGTCGGGAGAACTTCAAAGGCATTGATGTCATGCGAACCGTGCGCAGCTTCGACCCGTGCTTGCCCTGCGGCGTGCACATGTACCTCGGCGGAGGGAAGACACTCGAGAAGCTGCATTCACCCACCCAGTCACTGACCGCAGACTGATGGCTCTCCATGATCAACGAACGAGAGGCTCACCACAGCCCGGGCAATGAGCACTGGCGCAATTCCGGCGACCGAATCGACGCGCTGCTCGACTCCATGTCAGCGGGTGGACCGATCATGCGCGAACGTGCGGAACACCTGCTGCGGGAAGTCGTCGGCTTATATGGGGCGGCCCTCGCTCGCATAGTAGTGTGCGCCGAACAAGAGGGACACGACACGCTGCTCCGCAGGATTGCCGACGACGACCTCGTCGCAAGCCTGCTTCTCGTCCATGGTCTCCATCCCGACGGCGTTGAGGTTCGGGTACGGCGCGCTCTCGACAGTGTCCGGCCGTACCTGGGCAGTCATGGCGGCGATGTCGAACTACTCGGCATCGACGGTGGTGTGGCCAGGTTGCGCTTCCAGGGCACATGTAAGAGTTGCCCGTCGTCGTCCGTAACGCTGGAACTCGCGGTAGAAGGCGCGATAAAGGCAGCTGCTCCCGAAGTAACTGACCTCGAGGTGGAGACAGCCCCTCGTGAATCGGGCGTGATTGCACCCGATTCACTTTTCACGAAGGTCCATCGCCATGCGCACTGGGCACCGCTGCCTGAACTCGCCGAGCTGTGCGACGGTGAGGTGCGGGGCTATACGATCCGTCACCACACCATCCTCGTATGCCGCAACGGAGACGAGGTCTTTGCGTTCGCGGACCGGTGTGGCCACTGCCTGCACCCGATGGCTGGTGCCGTGCTGCACCGAAGAGCGGGCGGCAAGGCAGGGGAGTCGGTGCTGCGCTGTCCGCGCTGTCACGCCCACTTCGATGTGCGGCGAGCGGGCGCGGCCATCGACGGCAGTGAAGAACATCTCACGCCGCTGCCAGTACTGCCCAGAGAGGGAGTGCTTTCCGTGAGTCTGCCAGCGGGGGCAGAGCGATGACCGGAAAGAGCAGCGGAACGGAGGGTGCGCCCGCGTTCGACGTGCTGCGCCGCATTCGTGAGGGGCGCCCAGCCGCGCCACCTGGCGAACGGTGCGACATGTGCGCGGTACCGATCGCTGCGGAGCACTCGCACGTTGTCGATGTGCAGGGCCGCCAATTGATGTGCGTCTGCCGACCCTGCTACCTGTTGTTTACCGACGAACACGCGCATCTTCGCTTTCGTGCGGTCCCCGACCGCTACCTGAGGTTCGGGGCGGGCGCGATAACCGCAGCGGAGTGGAACGCGCTCGATATCCCCGTCGGCCTGGCCTTCTTCTTCCGGAACTCGGTGCTCGGGCGTGTGGTCACGTTCTACCCCGGGCCCGCCGGTGCCACTGAATCACAACTGCCCCTTGAAGATTGGGAGCGGTTCACCCTGGCGATCCCGCCGCTGCGGACGATGCTCGACGACGTCGAGGCCCTGCTGATCCGTGCACCCGAATCATCGGCTAACACGGCTGACGGACCGGAAAGCTACCTTGTCCCCATAGACGCGTGTTACGAGCTCGTCGGCCACCTGCGCGCAGTCTGGCGCGGCTTCGACGGCGGACAAGAAGCGCGTGCCCGCATCGCGGACTTCTTCACACGGATCGCGGCGCGCAGTAAGAACACCGAACCTGATCGCGCGGGCGGTCTGCCATGACTGACCTGCAGTTCAGCGTCCTCGGGATCGAGCCGGAGCTGTTCGCCGTCACCCCGAACCTCGTGGTTCGGCTGCGCATCGCCGAAACGAGCGGCGCACTGGTCTACGCGGTCGTCCTGAACTGTCAAATACGCATCGAGCCGCAGCGCCGGAAGTACAGCAGCGACGAAGCCGCGGGCTTACGTGACCTCTTCGGGCCCCGCGATCGGTGGGGTTCAACGCTGCGCACCTTTCCCTGGCTGCACACCGCTACGACCGTTCCAGGCTTCTCGGGCAGCTACGACGCGACGTTACTCATTCCATGCACCTATGACTTCGAGGTCACGGCCGCGAAATACCTTCATGCGCTCGAACACGGCCAGGGAGGCCTCGTGCCGCTCGTGCTGCTTTTCAGCGGCACCGTATTCACCAGGAGTGGTTCGGGAATCCACGTCGAACGCATTCCGTGGCATTGCGAGGCGCCGTATGACATGCCAGTCGCGGTCTGGCACGCGCTCATCCAGCAGCACTATCCGAACAGCGGCTGGCTGCGGCTTGAGACAGACACGCTCAAGCAGCTCGCGCGCATCAAAGCCGAAAGAGGCCTGACTACTCTCGATGCTGCGATAGCCGATCTAGTCCGGGAGCACGAGCCGGGGGAGGTCGCGCCATGAGGGACGCAGCGGTTGATCCGCGAAGCCTGGAACAGGCCCGGGCTGTGGCAGATGCGGTCCTGTACGAGGGGTATTTGCTGTATCCCTATCGTTGCGATGCGCGCAAGAACCAGACCCGGTGGCAGTTCGGGGTGCTGGGACCGCCTGAAGCGGCGGAACGCGGCGTGGGCGAGGACGCCGAAATGCGTGTCTCATGCCTCGTTCGTACGGGGGGCAACCCGCGGGTACGGGTATTGCTGCGGTTTCTGCAGCTGCAGCGCCGCGAAGTGGAACTATTTCGCAACGGTGCGTGGGTGCCTGCTCCCGCGCTGACCATAGCCAAGCGGCATTATGTGTCGTGGGACGAGGCGATCGCCCACGAGCTGGATCTCGGAGAAATCTCACCTGGTCGGCGCACTATCCTCACAGGGCACGTGGGTGCGGGGGAAGACATTGCAGAACTGTATGACGGCGACCGTGTTGCGGGACGGATACGCCGCACCCGCTGGCCCATCCATGCGACAGTCACCGCGGAGTCGCCCAGCGGTCACACGGTGATACTCGGACTCGGTGTTCGCAACACAGGGCCAGCACCGCGGGGACCCAGCCCCAAAACCGATGCGCTGCGCAGATCGCTGCTAGGTGCGCACCTGCTGCTCATCAGCAGTGACGCAGAGTTCGTGTCCCTGCTCGAGCCTGAAAACCAGGCGGTCGATAGCGCTGATGCAGCTGAACTGGCCACGGCCGCCAAACGCTGCACTCATCATCGGTGCTTCCCAGTTCTTGCGGGACGTGCGGGTGAACGACGCATAGTGCTTGCGTCGCCAATCATTCTCTATGACTACCCCGAAGTCGCACGGGAGAGCGCGGGGTCAATGTTCGATGCGACGGAGATCGACGAGATTCTTACGCTGCGGATCCTGGCGATGACCGACGAAGAGAAGGCACTCGCCCGGGCGACAGATCCGCTCGCGGCGACGATCATTGACCGTGCTGATAGCAGCACGGCTGAGTCGCTGGGTGCACTGCACGGAACAATCCGGGACATCGGGCAGGTACCGCCCGGCGCCGCGGAGGTGATGTCAGAGAGCAGCGAATCCACAGCGAGGCCATGGTGGGATCCCGCGGCTGACCGCAGCGTGGACCCGGAGTCAGAGCAGGTCGACATCGCGGGCGTGTCCGTGGGCAAAGGCAGTCTTGTGCGCGTGCATCCAGCGCGTTTCGCGGACGCGCAGGACCTTTTCTTTAAAGACCAAGTAGCGCGCGTGACGCTCGTGCAGCGAGACGTCGACGGTGGCGTGCACATCGGTGTTGTTCTTGTCGACGACCCTGCGGCAGACCTGCATGACTGGTTCGGCCGCTATTTCTACTTCGCCCCGAGCGAACTAGAACCGCTCGGCGACGGTGCAATTGCAGCCCGAAAGGATGGTGAAACATGAAAGGAATCGGAGTTGCCACAACGGTCGCCGTTTCCCTGCTGGTGGTGTTGGGACTGGTTATTGGAGTGCGCTCGCTCCCCGATATCAAGCGTTACGTACGCATCCGTCAGATGTAGGAGGCGCTTGTATGGCAGAACAGCGATCGCCGCATGTCCTCGTCGCGGGAATCGGGAACATCTTTCTCAGCGATGACGGATTCGGTCCCGCCGTCCTTCGCGCGCTGCACGGAGGGAGTGCTAGCGCGCTGAGCTATGCGCGTTGTGTCGACTACGGAATCCGCGGCATGCATCTCGCCTACGACCTCCTCGAACAATGGGACGTACTCATGCTTATCGACGCGCTGCCCAACCGCGGTGCGCCGGGGACGGTTCACGTTCTTGAGGTCTCCGCGCGCGACCTCCCGCAGTTGCGGTCGCTGGATGTGCCGCGAAACGCAGCTCAGCTTGACGGCCACGCCATGGATCCGGCGGCGGTGTTCGCCAGCCTCGACGCACTGGGCGGCCGCCTGCCGCGCACGTTCGTGATCGGTTGCGAAGCAGCCACCACTCGCGAAGGCATAGGCCTATCACCGGAAGTTGAACATGCCGTGCCTGACGCTGTTCGGAAGATCTGTGAACTCCTCACCACCCTGCGGTCAGGTGCTATGCAGCCGATTGCTTCGCGAGAGGACGGTTGAACGATGTGCCTCGGTATACCCGGTCGGGTAAAACGGATGCTCGATGGATACGGCAACCAGCTCGCGCTTGTCGACGTCGAGGGGCAGCCGCGAAAGGTCAACATCGGCATGCTGCCGGACCTCCCCGGTGACCGTCCACCCGTTGCCCCCGGCGACTGGGTGATCATCCATATGGGTTTCGCTGTCGATCGAGTGAGCGCCGATGCTGCCGCGCAAGCCCGCGCCGGACTCGAACTGCTCGGCCGTGCCGACCCGGCGGCGGCTAGCGGTGATTCGGGATGAGGGTGCGGCAGAGGTTGCTGGTGACCGGAGTCGTGCAAGGAGTGGGATTCCGGCCATTCGTCTATGCCACTGCGTGCGAGCTCGCCCTCACCGGAGAAGTGAGCAACGACAGCGACGGGGTGATCATCGAAGTCGAGGGCTCCGAACCCGCGGTGCGCGAATTCGCGCACCGCGTTGCACATGACCCGCCACCGCTGGCCGTGGTTGAATCGCTGCGGACGGAAGCGATACCGCCGCGTGGCGGCACTGGCTTTCGCATCGCCGGCACCTCGCGACATCCAGGTGGCCGCACGCTGGCTTCGCCTGATGTCGCGATCTGTGCTGACTGTGTGCGTGAACTGAAGGACCCAGCAAACCGCAGGTACCGGCACCCCTTCATTACCTGCACGAACTGCGGCCCCCGCTTCACGATAATTCGGGAGCTGCCGTACGACCGGGCCGCCACGACCATGGCCGAATTCCCGATGTGCGCCACGTGCTCGGCCGAGTATCGCGATCCGGGTGATCGCCGATTCCACGCCCAGCCAATCGCATGTCCAGCGTGCGGACCCACGCTCGAATTGACCGATGGCCCCAATCGGCTGAACGGCGAGGCCGCGCTGCAGCGGGCGCGCATGCTGATGGCTCATGGCGCGATCGTGGCAGTGAAGGGTCTTGGTGGGTTTCATCTCGCATGCGACGCCCGCAATGAGGCCGCAGTCGCCCGGCTTCGCGACCGAAAGCGCCGGCGCGCCAAACCATTCGCGGTGATGGTGCGCGACGGCACCACAGCCGGTGAGATCGCTGTTGTTCGAAGCGATTCGCTGCGGGTGCTCCAGTGTTCACAGAGTCCGATTGTGCTGCTGCCTAAAAACCCGGCCGGGCGCCTCGCTCGCGGCGTGGCTCCCGGAATCCCGGATCTGGGAGTCATGCTCGCGTACACGCCGCTACACCATTTATTACTCGGTTTACCCGGGGACAACGTCGGTCCCGACGTGCTCGTTATGACGTCGGGCAACCTCGGTGGCGAGCCGATCGCTTTTCGCAACGAGGATGCGCTGCAGCGACTCGCTGGCATCGCGGACGCGTGGCTGCTGCATGACCGGCCGATTCTGGTGCCGTGCGACGACTCGGTGGTGCGAATCGTGGACGGTGCGGAAATGCCGATCCGCCGCTCACGGGGATACGCTCCGCTGCCGCTCGCCCTGCCGGTGCCGATTCCGGCAACGCTTGCCGTCGGAGCGGATGTGAAGAACACGTGCGCAGTGGGTGAAGGGCGATACGTTTGGCTGAGTCAGCACGTCGGCGACATGGATGATATCGCGACACTCGACGCCTTCACGAACACCGAAAGCCACCTTCAGAACCTGACGGGCGTGCGGCCGGAACAAGTGTTCGCTGATGCGCATCCTGGGTACCGATCGACAGCGTGGGCGCGCCGCAATGCAGGCACGCGCCCGCTGCGTCTGGTCCAGCATCACCACGCGCACATCGCGGCAACGATGGCTGAGCACGGCCTCGGCGGCGAGGAAACCGTAATCGGCCTGGCCTTCGACGGCACGGGCTACGGCACCGATGGGGCAGTGTGGGGCGGTGAGGTTCTCATCGGCGGCTATAAGGACGTTCAGCGGTTCGGGCATCTGAAGTATGTGCCGCTGCCCGGAGGCGACATCAGCGTCGAGCGCCCATACCGCATGGCGCTGGCCCACCTTTTCGCAGCCGGCCTGCCATGGGATGCGGATCTGCCACCGGTCAAGGCGTGTCCCGCTGCAGAGCGGCGCATTCTGGCGCACCAGCTGGAAACGGGGCTGGGATGCGCAACGACATCGAGCATGGGCCGCCTGTTCGACGCGGTGGCCGCGCTGAGCGGTGTCCGGCAGGTGGTGGATTATGAGGCCGAAGCCGCCATCGAGCTCGAAGGTCTGGCGCGCGGCTGTCCGGGCACTCCCCAATACCGTTTTTCGATCGCAGACGGGATCGCCGATCCGGCCCCGCTGTTGCAGGCCGTCATCTCCGACATACGGGCAGGTGTCCCGGCCGGTGAAATCGGCGCGCGCTGCCATCGTGCGGTGGCCGATCTGGCGCTGCACTGGGCAGAAGCCGCGCGCTCGGCATCTGGTCTGGCAGTCGTTGCGCTTACCGGGGGAGTCTTCCAGAACGGACTGCTGCTGAGCCTCACGCGAAACGCGCTTTCGGCACGCGGGTTCCGGGCTCTCACTCATCACCGGGTGCCCCCCAACGACGGGGGTATTGCGCTTGGCCAGTTGCTTGTAGGGGCCATGCAGTGAACCGCATATCAGAATTCGGATAAGGAGCTAACTATGTGCTTGGCAGTTCCCGGGAAAATCCTCGGCATGGAAGAGCGCGATGGCACACTCATGGCTGAAGTCGACTTCGGTGGAGTGCACAAAGAGGTCTGTCTGCAATACATACCCGACGCCTCGATTGGCGATTACGTCATCGTTCATGTCGGGTTCGCGATCCAGCGGCTCGATGAAGAGTCCGCCAAAAAAACACTCGCCGACTTCGAACAGCTGGGAATTCTTGAAGAAGAATTCGGTGACCAATTCGCACTGGCCGCTAAGCAGGCCGGAGTGAGCTCGCACGCACCGCCAGCTGCTGCGGCGGGGACTGCTGAAACAAATGGGCACGACGCAGGGAAGGACGCGTCATGAAGTATCTCGACGAGTTCAGCAATCCGGAGCTGGCGAAAAAGCTGCTCGAACAGATCCACAGTGCCACCACACAGCACTGGGCAATCATGGAGGTGTGCGGCGGCCAGACACATTCAATCATCCGGCATGGAATCGACCAGCTGCTGCCACCTGATATCGAAATGATCCACGGACCTGGGTGTCCGGTGTGCGTCACACCCCTCGAAATCATCGACAAAGCGCTGAAAATCGCTGCCCGGCCGGACGTCATCTTCTGCTCGTTCGGTGACATGCTGCGCGTACCGGGCAGCGATGCGGACCTCTTCCGCATCAAGAGCAGCGGCGGTGACATCCGAGTCGTCTACTCGCCGCTAGACGCGCTGAATATCGCGCGACAGAACCCAGATCGCCAGGTTGTTTTCTTCGGCATCGGCTTCGAGACCACTGCGCCGGCCAACGCGATGACCGTTTACCAGGCCCAGCGTTTGGGCATCGACAACTTCTCACTGCTGGTGTCCCACGTATTGGTCCCTCCGGCGATTGCGGCGATCATGGAATCACCCGCGTGCCGCGTCCAGGCGTTCCTAGCGGCTGGTCACGTCTGCACTGTGATGGGCACCGGCGAATATCCGCCGCTGTGCGACAAATACGGGGTGCCGATTGTGGTAACCGGCTTCGAGCCGCTCGACATCCTCGAAGGGATCCGGCGCACCGTCCTCCAGTTGGAAAGCGGCCGCCACGAACTCGAGAATGCATACCGGCGTGCAGTTCAGGCCGAGGGCAATCTCGCAGCGAAGAGAATGCTCGACGACGTCTTCGAACGCACCGATCGCGGCTGGCGCGGGATCGGGATCATCCCGGAGAGCGGCTGGCGACTGTCTGAAAAATACCGCGCCTACGATGCGGAGTACCGCTTCGAGGTGACCGACGTGCACACGGACGAATCACCAGTATGCCGCTCCGGTGAAGTGCTGCAGGGGCTGATCAAACCGCACGAATGTGCGGCATTCGGAAAGCAGTGCACCCCACGCACCCCGCTCGGCGCGACAATGGTGTCCTCCGAGGGTGCCTGCGCGGCCTACTACCTGTACCGGCGGCTGGAACTGAAGGAGGCCAGCGGTGTCTGACCTGCGAGTTTCGGAAGCTACAGCGAGCGTCGATATGACAAACTGGGTGTGTCCCATGCCGCTGCGTGACGCGCCGAACATCGTGATGGGCCACGGCGGGGGCGGTGCGATGTCCGCCGAACTGATCGAGCACTTGTTCCTGCCTGCCTTCGGGGAGGCAGCAGCCGGTGAACTCACGGATTCGGCGATTGTTACCGTCGGCGGCGTGCGTCTCGCGTTCTCGACCGACTCATTCGTCGTGAAGCCAATGACGTTTCCCGGTGGGAGTATCGGTGACCTCGCGGTCAACGGCACCGTGAACGACGTGGCGATGTCCGGGGCTCACCCGCTCGTGCTCTCGACAGCTTTCATTCTTGAGGAAGGCACCCCGCTTTCGGCGATCGCGCATCTCGCGGCTGACCTGGGCGCCGCCGCGCGCACCGCGGACGTCAAACTCGTCACCGGGGACACGAAGGTTGTTGACTCGGGTCACGGAGATGGCGTCTACATCAACACCAGTGGGATTGGTGTTATCGCCGACGGAGTCGACATCCGGCCAGACCGCGCGCGCCCCGGCGACGTGGTGATTGTGAGCGGCGACATTGGCGTGCATGGTGTCGCGATTCTCAGCTGCCGTGAAGGACTGGAGTTTGGCACGACCATAGAGAGCGACACCGCACCGCTCAGTGGACTGGTAGCCGCCATGATCGCGACCGGCGCGGATCTGCACGTTCTGCGTGACCCCACGCGCGGCGGCGTGGCGGCCGCCCTCAACGAGATCGCCCGGTCGGCGGGAGTGGGAGTGCGCCTTTCGGAACGGGCACTGCCGGTCCCGCCTGAGGTCCGGGATGCGTGCGGGCTTTTAGGGCTCGATCCGCTGTACGTGGCGAATGAGGGCAAACTGCTCGCATTCGTCGACCCGGCAGAGGCTGAGCAGGTGCTCGCCGTGATGCGTGCTCACCCGCTTGCAGGTGGCGCGGCCATTATCGGTGAGGTTGTTGCGGATCATCCAGGCATGGTCGTCGCGAGAACTGGCCTCGGCGGGACGCGGGTGGTTGATCTGCCGGCGGGTGAGCAACTGCCTCGGATCTGTTGAGAACGCCGTGACACAAACAGACGCCAACGCCGGTTCGGCGCTGTTCGCGCGCTACGCGTACCCCCCGAATGAGCTCGGTTACTGCGGTCCGCCGGACGCGGGTGCCGCCGCTGCCGCGCATGCGGCTTCCGTGCCGGATGTCGGGGCCAGTGCTTGGGCCAGGGGTTTCGACGGTGCCTGGCCGTACCTGGAAGCCATTGCGAGCGCAATCGGCGCCGCTGATCCGCTGCGGTCCGACGTTGTCGACGCGTATTGGGTGGGCGGCTCCCTGCTTCGGGCTGTGGACAGCGAGGGTTTGCTTCGGGCGCTGCGCCGCGCATTCGCGCATCAAGCGGGCACCCTCCTTGGTGATGTTGATGAGGCATTGGCGCATCACAGCTTTCATGTGTGTGCGGCCTATCCGTGGGCCCGGCTGCTCGAGAAGGGGCCGGTCGCGCTGTCCGTGCTGCAAAATTGCCGGATCCGCTGGGGCACCGTCGTCGCGGTTGACTCCAGTAGCGCCACTGTGGTGTCACGCCCGCTGGAATTCCGCGGTGTGCTGACACTGGGGCCGCCTGCGGAAGAACGCGTGCGGTGGCGCACAGAGCACCATCAGCTGGCTGTTCCGCCTCGCTCCGGTGACGTTTTCTCTATCCATTGGGACTGGATGTGCGAACGACTCAGCACTGCTCAAGTGGAGAGCCTGCACGCATGCACTGAGCAAACCTTGCGCATCGTGAATCGTGTCCTCGCACGCTGAGCACCGCGGCCGCTGCCCGCTCCTGTCCGCGGTAGAGCCGTCAAGTTCCTCGCGTGTCACTAGTCGTGACAGAATGAACGCCCGTGAAGACTTTCGAAGCCCTGTTCGCTGAACTGCAGGACCGCGCCGCGACCCGCCCCGAGGGTTCGGGAACAGTGAAAGCGCTTGACGCGGGCGTGCATGCGCAGGGCAAGAAAATCCTGGAGGAGGCCGGCGAAGTGTGGCTGGCTGCCGAGTACCAGGGTGACACAGAACTCGCTGAAGAAATCTCGCAACTCCTCTACTGGGTGCAGGTATTGATGGTTGGCCGGGGACTGTCGCTCGAGGACGTGTACCGACATTTGTGATCCCGACGCCCGTTCGCTGAAGTCAATTCCGACCGTAAAGAGGACTGTCAAATGTTGCGTGTAGCTGTTCCCAATAAGGGTGCGCTGTCCGAGTCGGCCGCCGAAATTCTCTCCGAGGCGGGTTACCGGCGCCGGTCAGATGGCAAGGATCTGACCGTGCTCGATCCGGTGAACCAAGTGGAGTTCTTCTTCCTGCGCCCGAAAGACATCGCGATCTATGTTGGTTCCGGCGAACTTGATCTCGGTATAACGGGGCGCGACCTTGCGTCGGATTCGGGCGCGCCGGTCCGCGAACGCCTCGGGCTGGGCTTCGGGCGGTCGACTTTCCGGTACGCGGCCCCGCAGGGACGCGAATGGAAGGTCGAGGATTTGCAGGATCTTCGCATCGCGACCTCGTACCCAAACCTTGTTCGGGCCGACCTGTCAAAACGCGGAATCGATGCCACCGTGATCAGACTCGATGGGGCGGTAGAGATTTCGATCCAGCTCGGCGTGGCAGATGCGATCGCCGATGTGGTCGGCTCGGGACGTACCCTGCGTCAGCACAATCTGGTGGCCTTCGGTGAGTCGCTGTGCGATTCGGAAGCGGTTCTGATCGAGCGCGACGGTGATGACCCGAGCACACCGGTGCGTGAGCAGCTTGTCGCGCGGGTACAGGGTGTGGTGTTCGCGCAGCAATACATGATGCTCGACTATGACTGCTCGCAGGACCTGCTCGAGGCTGCAACCGCGATTACCCCCGGGATCGAATCTCCGACGGTCGCGCCGCTCGCTGAGCCGGGGTGGGTCGCCGTGCGCGCGATGGTGGCGCGGCGCAACGTCAACCAGGTGATGGACGATTTGGCGGCACTGGGCGCGAAGGCGATCCTCGCGTCTGACATTCGGTCCTGCCGGTTGTGAAGCGGCGCAGCGCTGCCAGGTCCTGCTTTACTTCTGCGCAGCGCTGATCCGGCGTTCGAGGCCGTCGAGGAGGACGTCGATCTTCTCGTCGAGCCAGCCGCGGCCGAACCATGCCGAGTCATCCGACACAATCTCGCTGAGGATTTCCGGCCGGGACCAGTCTTCCCGGAAGCGGTCCCGCGTCGTTCCGCCGGTCTCCAATGGAGTGTCGAGCCGCGTCATCGCGGCGAACGTTGACGTCGTGACGTCAGCGACGAAATCGACTGCGAGAGTGGCGTTTCTGATGGAGAAGCCCTGACCATGGAGGCCGCTCACAAGACGTTCGACCAGGCTTGTGCCCGCGGGCGGAGTGCCGGAAATAGTGACGACGGTTTCCGCGAGCCCGCAGTACGTCGAGTACATACCCCACATCGAATTGGCGAACTGGGTGAGGCAGTCTCGCCACGGTTCGCTGCCGATCGGCCACTGTGTACGTTCGACAGCTGCGCCCACGCACGCGACAAGGAGGGCGTTCCGGTCGGGAAAATATCGGTAGAGGGCGGAGTGGGTCACTCCGAGGCGCCGCGCAACAGCTGGCATCGAGACGGTGGCGAGCCCTTCGGCGAGGGCCGCATCGATGATATCGGGCTCATGGAGCGATCGTGGGCGACCGGTCTTCTTCCCACTCGCTGTCGCTGTCATGGACTGTGACTCTAGTCCTTCCGCACGTCCCTGTCCGCGCGGCCCCAAAGCTGCGCATTGCACTGCCTCTAGAAACCGCTTGTCAGGAGATGTTTCAGAAGCCGCGATGAGTTTGCCTGTCTCGGTGAGTCTGCATCGATGACCGCACGATGCAGCGGGTGCGGACCTCACAGCGAAAGGGCAGTTCCATGTCGCGCATGTTGTTTGTGAACACCCACGTCAGCGATATTAAATCTGCCCGGACGTTCTTCGGAGCGCTCGGCTTCACGTTTAACGAGAACTTCTGTGACGATGCGACACTCTGCATGGCCGTGAACGAACTCACCTGGGTCATGCTGATGACCGCGGAGCGCTTCCGCGGCTTCATCGCGGACGATATGTGCGACACCGAGAAGGAACGCGAGGTACTGCTCTGCATATCGGCCGAAACTCGCGCGGACGTCGACCGGATCGTCGACACCGCGCTCGCCCACGGCGGAAGGCCATGGATGCAACCACAGGATCACGGCTTCATGTATGGCCGGGCGTTCCGTGACCCAGATAACCACGTCTGGGAAGTGATGTGGATGGATCCCGTAGTCGCGGCAGGCGAGCGGCCAGCTGAGACAGTGGTCTCAACCTGAATGGTGTGCCGTTGCGCTAGCGCGGACGGACGAGCAGAGTCTGCGCAGACCGTCCCACTGGGCCTTTCTCGTCGTAGATGACGCAACTGCACATTCCGATCCCATCTGGGCCGGTTGTTGTTTTCGCGGACAATCCAATCCACTCACCTTCGGGGAGACGGTGCACGTGCACGGTCAGGTCAGTATTGAGATACGTCCACTTCCGGATATCGAGCTTGGCGCCAATCCCGTTCGCGGAATCAACGACCGCGAAGAGCCGCTGCAGCGGACTGAGCGGTTCGTCGTCGACAACCTTGACGAGCGGACGCCCCCACGTTTGGCCAGGCGCGCCGGAACGACTGGGCCGCCGCACCGATGACCACTCGATCGCGGTGATGTAGCCGGGATTCAGCATGGTAGCCGCATCCCACGGCTCACCCTCTTCCGGGCGAACCAGTGGCTCGTGCACGGCACCAGGCGGATCCGCGACCGCCGCGGTGTCGTGTGTTTCCAGCCGCCAGGCGTGTGCTCGCGCGACCGCGCGGAAGTTGCCGTGTGCGTCGGGCGCGGCGAGTTCGGCGCCGAGGAGTTCCACCCGCTTGCCAGGCCGCTGAACCCACGTACGGACTCGGCATTCGGTCACCGGTATAGGGCCGAGAATCTCCAGCACGACTCGTGAGATACGCGCATCCGCGCGCGGATCATGCTCTTCCAGCGCTTTGACGAGCAAAGTCGCTGGCGGCGACCCATGCTGCGCTGAATCTGACCACACCCCGACAGTCGATGGCGTCGCGGTGAAGCTTTGCCACCCCTCTGTCCGCGGTCCCCGAGTGTAGAACGGTTCTCCTGCATTCACGCGTATCAGCCCCATTCAGCGTGCGCCGACGGCACGGAGTCCTCTGGCCACCCAGGGTAGACAGGCGGTGTCCCGCCAAACGCAGGGCAATGTGCCTTGTGGTCGCACCAGTTGCAGAGCCGGCCTGGGCTGGGCCGGAAATCACCGGAATCGCCGGCGGAGCGTATTGCGCGCCAGATCGCGGACAACGTCCGCTCGAACCGATCCAATTCCGCAGCCTCGGGCGTGTATGTCAGCGAATTGCCGTCACCCAAGTACATGAGTTTCAGCTGGGCGGGCACCACTTTGCGGATCCGGTAAATCACGAGCGCGTAGAACTTCATCTGAAAAAGCGCCTGGCCCACAGCATTGTGGGAGGGGCTGCGGCCGGTCTTATAGTCCACCACACGAACCTCGCCAGTCGGCGCCACATCGACCCGGTCCACGAACCCGCGCAGCAGGGCGCCATCCGCTGTGTGCGCTTCGACCAGGAGTTCACATGATTCCGGGTTGAACTGAGTCGGGTCTTCCATGTCGAAGTATCGCCGGACGAGACGCTCGACCTCGCCGAGGAAGGACTCGGGTGTGCCCGCCACGAGTTCGACAACTTCAGGCGCGTCCGCACATGCTTTTTCCCAGACGGGCGCGATGAGTTGTGCGGCGGCTTCGGGATTTCGATGACCCGCAGGGAGCTCGTACAGTGCTTCGAGGGTCGCGTGCACGACGGTGCCCCTCAGTTGTGCACGGCTCGTGGCTTCAGGCAGCCGATCAATGGCGCGGAAACGATAGAGCAGCGGACATTGCCTGAAATCGTTCGCGCGCGACGGCGACAGTGCGAGCGGCCGTCGGGACGCGCCTTGCGCAGCGGCAGGTGAGCGATCCTGCTGAGGGAACGGCGCACGTGAGGCAGTACCGTTGAGGGCGCACGCTGCAGATGCGATTGTGGACCCTCCGCTCGCTGGAGCATGTACAGCGGGGCCTTCGGGGATCGGTGTCATGACGTTTTGCCTCACACCGGCAGCCTAAGCGCCCGCTCTGACAACTTCTGGTAACCAGGGCCGGAATGACTGAAGGGAATTGCAGGAAGCATGACAGTGCACAGCGGACCATTTCGTGCGGGCGACCGGGTTCAGCTCACCGATGCGAAGGGCCGCCGCTACTCCCTTCTCCTTACTGCGGGCGGGGAGTTCCACACCCACCGCGGTTCGATTCCGCACGACGATTTGATCGGTGCCGATGAGGGCTCGGTAGTCAAATCCGGCAATGGCACCGCGTATTTGGCGCTGCGGCCGTTACTTACTGATTACGTGCTCAAGATGCCGCGCGGCGCTCAAGTCATTTATCCCAAAGACGCCGCTCAGATCGTGCATGAGGGCGACATTTTCCCGGGCGCGCGAGTCCTTGAGGCAGGGGCAGGCTCCGGCGCGCTCACCTGTTCGCTCCTGCGGGCGGTCGGTCCGGAGGGCACTGTCATTTCGTACGAAGTGCGCGAGGACCACGCGGAACACGCCGTGCGCAACGTCGAGAATTTCTATGGCGATCGTCCCCCGAACTGGCATCTGACCGTCGGTGATGTCGCCAGCTTCGAGGGTCAGGTGGATCGCGTCGTCCTGGACATGCTCTCCCCTTGGGAGGTGCTGCCAGCGGTTTCAAAGGCATTGATCCCGGGCGGTGTGCTCATTGTCTACGTTGCGACCACCACACAACTGTCGCGCGTAGTCGAAACGCTGCGCGAACTGCAGTGCTGGACGGAACCGCGGGCGTGGGAATCGCTGGTGCGGGACTGGAACGTCGTGGGTCTCGCAGTGCGGCCTGGACACCGCATGCAGGGCCACACGGCATTTCTCGTCTCCGCGCGCCGTCTTGCGGAAGGCGCCGTCGCTCCCAAACCGCAGCGTCGCCCGAGCAAAGGGTGACAACCACAGTATGATGTGAGGAGACGCTAAGACGATGGCCGCATCCACGCGGGATTCCGCCAGGCAGCTCACGGTCGCCGCAGCGGCGCTGATCGCCATTGGTGGCGCCGTCGTGGGATCCGGGGAAGTGGGCGGCACCCCGGTGTCGGAGGCCGCTGGGGGAGCACTTGCCGCCGATGCGACCTTTGTGGCCCCCGGGGGACCGGCTTTCGTCATCTGGTCCGTGCTTTACGCCGGATTCGTTGCGCTGGCGGTCTGGCAGCTTCTGCCTGCACAGCGGATGAACCGCCGCCTGCAGCGAACCGGCTGGCTGGTGGCGCTGTCGCTGCTTTTGAACGCGATATGGCTCGCCGCGATCCAGCTGGGCTGGCTCACCGCGAGCGTGGGCATCATCGTCGCATTGCTCGCCACGCTTGCGGTTATCTTCGGCCGGTGCGTCCAGACCCGCCCGCGCAGCGCGACAGAAGCGGTACTGCTGGACGGGGTCATGGGACTGTATCTGGGGTGGGTAGCCGTCGCGACGATTGCCAACACTGCAGCGGCTGCGTCTGCGGGCGGTGCCGGGGACCTCGTACTCGGTGCTCAAGTCTGGGCAATCGTCGTGCTCAGTGCCGCCGCAGTGATTGGCGTGACGCTTGCTGTATTCAGCGGCGGGCGCCTCGGGGTTTCGCTTGCGATCGTGTGGGGGCTGGCGTGGATCGGCTATGCGCGCCTCGAAACGGCTCCCGAATCGACAGCTGTGGCTGGTGCTGCGTTCGCGGCCGCGCTGGTGGTGGCGCTCGGCACCGTCCTGGCGCGCTTTGGCGTTGGCCGGCGGCGCGCACTGCGACTAGCAACGTGAAGTCGCGGCGACGGCGACGTTACAGCAATCTGAATGGCATGCTTATGCGCGCAGGGCGCGCTACTGTGCAGCCGTGACACCGTCTGACCCGCAGCTTGCCCGCAGACTTCGGCTCACCGATTCGGTTGTGGTGGGACTGGCCGCGATGATAGGCGCCGGCATTTTCGCGGCGCTAGCCCCAGCCGCCGCAGCAGCGGGCCAGTTCCTCCTCATCGCCCTCGCGATCGCCGGTGTAGTGGCCTACTGCAACGCGAACTCGTCGGCGCGCCTCGCCGCCGTCTACCCGTCATCGGGTGGGGCCTACGTCTTCGGCCGCGAACGGCTTGGCGAGTTCTGGGGTTTTCTGGCCGGCTGGGGCTTCGTCGTCGGCAAGACAGCCTCATGTGCCGCAATGGCGCTCACTGTGGGGGCTTACGCGTGGCCTGAACATGCGCGGATCGTTGCTGTGATCACGGTCATTGCCGTCACAGCGGTGAACTACGCCGGAGTCCACAAGTCGGCGCGGGTCGCGCGCGTGATCGTGGGATTCGTTATCGCCGTACTCGCCGTCGTGGTGGTGCTTTCGTTCGTTGAGGCGGGCGGGCCGCGGCTGCCTGAGGATCTGGGCACCGTTGGTGTCGCTGGCGTCTTGCAGGCTGCCGGGCTGCTGTTCTTCGCGTTCGCCGGCTACGCGCGGATTGCCACCCTTGGCGAGGAGGTCCGAAATCCGGCTAAGACGATTCCGCGTGCGGTGGCGATCGCTTTGAGCGTCACGCTGTGCCTGTACGCGCTCGTCGCCGTCGCCGTGCTTTCTGTCCTCGGCGCGGAGGGGTTGGCCGCAGCGCCTGATCCGCTTGCGCGGGCGGTGGCGGACTATCCCGGCGCGGAGCAACTTGTGCGGGTGGGTGCCGTGGTCGCTGCGGCAGGTGCGCTGCTTTCCCTGATTCTGGGTGTTTCGCGGACAACGTTCGCGATGGCCCGGGACGGACATCTCCCCGGCACGCTCGCCACAGTGCACCCGCGTTTTCGCGTGCCGCACCACGCCGAACTTGCAATCGGGGCGGTGGTGATCGCACTCGTTCTTCTGACTGATTTGCGCGGCGCGATCGGATTCTCATCATTCGCGGTGCTGACGTATTACCTCATCGCAAACGCATCAGCATGGACGTTGTCGAGCCGCCCGCACACCCGGCTCATACCGGCCCTCGGGGCGGGGGGATGTGTGGTTCTGGCGTTCACGCTGCCGACGGCCTCAGTTGCGGCCGGTTGCACTGTCCTATTGCTTGGAGCTGCGATCTACCGCGTGCGGCAGCGGATGCGTGTCAATTGACCTCCGGATTCCGGAGGTCAATTGACACGCATGACGGTGGCCTCCCGTGATGACACGATGGAAGAGTGATGCTTGGTGACAGTGCGGTAGTGGCCAGGGCATTCGGCTACCCCTACTACCGCCCCGCGGCGTCGTTCCTCTTCGAGAGCCCCGCGTCGGTTCGCCCGCTCACAATGGAGCGCAGCGGCCTGGCGGGGCGTAGTCCGGTTCTCGCTGTCGGATCGAACGCGTCCCTCGTGCAATTGAACCGTAAGTTCGGACGGAAGCCTGCGCAGCGAATTCCGGTGCTCGCCGCCGTCTTGCGCGGATACGACGTGGTCTATGCGGCTCGTATCTCGCGGTACGGGGCGATCCCGGCGTCCCTTTCGGAATCCGCCGGGACGCGGTTGGCGGTGCATGTCATGTTCCTCACCTCAGAGCAGCGGGAGATCCTGGACCGCAGTGAGGGCGGCTATGACAGTCCGCCGGGGTACACACCGACGGTGGTCGCACCGGAGAGTGTCAGCTGTGAAGTGGAGTTCGAAGGCGAACTCACCGCCTACCAGGCGACCCGCGGTCTCCTTAATCTTGGCGGCGATACCGTGGCGCTGGCGGAGGTACCAGCGACCGGGCGGACGAGGCGCGCGCTGGGGGAGGAGGCGGTCCTCACCGCGGTCGGAGAGAAATTCGGCCTCACCGCCGAGGACCTTGTGCTGCGTGCGGTGCGCGAGGACGCCTTTCGGCGACGCGTTCTTGCGGTACTCGCCCGCGACGCCATCACCTCTGACGAGAACGTTACCCGTGGCAAGAATGTCGCAGTACCGGAGTAGAGTGCCCCTTCAGGGGCTCTAGCTAGGGCTGCCATTGTTAAGTTAACCGTGTGATCCAGGGGGAGACAGAGTATGCCAAGCCCACTACTCGAGGCCGAGATCGAGACCAGCGCAGCAGCGGACAAGGTGTGGTCGATCGTTTCTGACTTGCCGCGCATGAGCGAGTGGAGCCCGCGCACCCGCAAAACGGTGATCCTTGGCGGTCAGGTGCGCGAGGGGGCACTGGCTTTCAATATCAATAAGAAGGGCAAGCTGTACTGGCCCACGCGCACGCGGATCGTCACCGTCGAGCCGAACGAGCAGATCGCCTTCAAGGTTCTCGATAACAACAGTGTCTGGTCGTTCACTCTTGAGCCGACGGATAGCGGCACCCGGATCATTCAGCGCCGCGAGGCCCCCAACGGCACGAGTGCGGTCTCCCGCACCCTGGTGAAACTCTTTCTTGGAGGGAACGAGGATTTCGAGGCGGACCTCGTCGCGGGCATGCGGGCCACCCTGGAACGCATCAAGGCCGAAGCCGAACGGTAACCGCCAGGTTCAGGGCGTAAAACCTGTGTAAAGCCAAGCGACAAGAATCGCCGCGGCGATAAAGAAGATCGCGAGAAACGCCACACCGCGCCAGGGCTTGCCGCCGACGTACGGCGGCTTGCGCTCGTCGTGGTGTGGGGTCTTTTCAGGCCTTGCGGGGTTTGCCGAGGCAGGAGTATCTTTCCGGAGTGGTTCGTCACGCCGCCAGTCGTACGGGCGCGTGCCGCCGGCGCTGTCGCCGGAGCGTTCGAATCGCGGCGGCCCATCGTCAGCGTGGTCGTCTGGATGCGTCACAATGTCGCACCCTAGCTGAACCGGGCGGGAATATTCCGCGGGCGCAGAGGGTTACATTGACGCACAATGGGTAAATCCACTTAACCCACACAACAGAATGGACACTCCGGCTAAAAGGTATAGCTGCAGTAGTCCTCGGCCTGGGATCCGGCAGCGGGCCCCAGCATGGTCATTGTCGTCGCAATC
Source organism: Hoyosella sp. YIM 151337 (assembly GCF_026041215.1). Lineage (GTDB taxonomy): Bacteria > Actinomycetota > Actinomycetes > Mycobacteriales > Mycobacteriaceae > Hoyosella. The sequence continues at coordinate 227,168 of NZ_JAPEIQ010000013.1, read as the reverse complement.
GGTGAATGTCGTTGTCGCTCCCGGCACCTCAGAAGGCCGCTGATCCTCCCCAGCTCTGGCTGGAAATCAGACGTACCCATCAAAGGATCCATGACAATCTGGTGACGTTATCTCAAGTAGACGTGCGTCACATCCCACATTCGGCGGTTCGCCGGTAGCGTTGATAGATCAGATCGGGAGGAGACGCCCATGAGCACTTCAGAACGTCCTCGCGACAAGGATGAGCTGAATCGCGAGATAACGTCCTTGCAGTCAGAAGTGGGCGCCCTGCGGCGTCAGCTCGCACAGCACCCCCAGAAGGTCCGTGAACTTGAAGTCCGGATCGAGTCTCTGACAGCGCGCAACGCTAAGCTTCTGGACACGCTCAAAGAAGCCCGGCAGCAGCTGCTCAATCTCCGTGAAGAAGTGGACCGCCTCGGTCAGCCGCCGAGCGGCTACGGTGTGGTGGTCGGTGTTCATGAGGACGACTCGGCGGACGTATTCACCTCTGGCCGCAAGATGCGATTGCTGTGCTCACCGAACGTTGATTCGCAGTCGCTCCGTAAGGGGCAGACCGTCCGGCTCAACGAGGCCCTCACCATCATCGAGGCGGGCAAGTTCGAGCAGACCGGTGAAATCTGCACGTTGCGTGAAGTGCTCGATGATGGCCACCGGGCCCTCGTGGTCGGCCACGCCGACGAGGAACGGGTCGTCTGGCTCGCGGATCCGCTCGTCAATCCCGAGGTCTCCGATGATCCGCTCGCGCCGCCCCGGTTGCTGCGCCCTGGGGATTCACTGCTGATCGATACGAAAGCAGCTTACGCGTTCGAGCGTATCCCGAAGGCTGAGGTTGAAGACCTGGTGCTTGAGGAAGTGCCGGACGTCGGGTACCACGACATCGGTGGTCTTGCACGGCAGATCGAACAGATTCGCGACGCGGTGGAGCTGCCTTTTTTGCACCGCGACCTGTTCCGCGAGTATTCGCTGCGGCCACCGAAAGGTGTCCTGCTGTACGGGCCTCCCGGTTGTGGCAAGACGCTGATCGCCAAGGCTGTCGCTAACTCGCTGGCGAAGAAGATTGCGGAGGCGCGCGGCGAGGACAGTCGTGAAGCAAAATCGTTCTTCCTCAACATCAAGGGCCCGGAACTGCTCAACAAGTTTGTCGGCGAGACGGAACGTCATATACGGCTGATTTTCCAGCGCGCCCGGGAGAAGGCATCCGAGGGCACACCCGTGATCGTCTTCTTCGATGAGATGGATTCCATCTTCCGCACACGCGGCTCTGGAGTTTCCTCTGACGTGGAGACGACAGTGGTGCCGCAGCTCCTGAGCGAAATCGACGGTGTCGAAGGGCTGGAGAATGTCATCGTGATCGGTGCATCCAACCGCGAAGACATGATCGACCCGGCGATCCTGCGTCCCGGTCGGCTCGATGTGAAAATCAAGATCGAGCGACCAGACGCCGAAGCCGCGATGGATATCTTCTCGAAGTATCTTGTTCCATCGCTGCCGATCAACGCTGAGGATATCGGGGAATTCGGCGGCGACCGTGACGCGTGTGTCCAGGCCATCATCGAACGCGTGGTCGAGCGAATGTACACCGAAAGTGAGGACAACCGCTTCCTTGAAGTGACGTACGCGAATGGCGACAAAGAGATCCTGTACTTCAAGGATTTCAACTCAGGCGCGATGATCCAGAACATCGTGGACCGGGCGAAGAAGTTTGCGATCAAGGAATACCTCGAGACGGGTAAAGCGGGTTTGCGCATACAGCACCTGTATGACTCGATCGTCGATGAGTTCTCCGAAAACGAGGATCTGCCGAATACAACGAACCCGGACGACTGGGCGCGAATCTCTGGCAAGAAGGGCGAGCGCATCGTGTACATCCGGACACTCGTCACGGGCAAGAATGCCAGTGCGAGCCGGGCCATCGACACCGAGTCGAACACTGGGCAGTACCTGTAGCCGGAAAGGCCGCATCTACGCTGGGTGCTACCGGCTTGCGGCTGACCCTGACCTGCACACCTTCGACCATCACGGATAGGCTGGTGACTCATGCAGCGCATCATGGGCACCGAGGTCGAGTACGGGATTAGTTCACCGGACGATCGGACGGCGAACCCGATCCTTACATCCACCCAAGCAGTTCTTGCGTACGCCGCAGCGGCGGGATTGCCCCGGGCGCGGCGGACACGATGGGACTACGAGGTCGAATCGCCACTGCGTGACGCGCGTGGCTTCGACCTCGGCCGCTATGGAGGGCCGGCCCCGGTAATCGACGCCGACGAGGTCGGTGCCGCGAACATGATTCTGACCAACGGTGCTCGGCTCTACGTCGACCATGCACATCCCGAGTACTCGTGTCCAGAAGTCACGGATCCGATGGACGCAGTCATCTGGGACAAGGCTGGCGAGCGGGTTATGGAAGCTGCCGCCCGGTTTACGGCGTCAGTCCCTGGGAATCCGCGGTTGCAGCTGTACAAGAATAATGTCGACGGCAAGGGCGCTTCCTACGGCAGCCACGAGAATTACCTCATGCGCCGCGACACGCCATTTTCCGCCGTGATCGCCGGACTGACGCCCTTTTTTGTCTCCCGGCAGGTGATTACGGGACAGGGCCGGGTGGGTCTTGGTCAGCAGGGGGACAAGGAAGGCTTTCAGCTGTCGCAGCGTGCCGACTACATCGAGGTCGAGGTCGGCCTCGAGACCACGCTGAAGCGCGGAATTATCAACACGCGCGACGAACCGCACGCGGACGCCGAAAAGTACCGGCGGCTGCACGTCATCATCGGGGATGCGAACCTCTCCGAGACCGCCACGTACCTGAAGCTGGGCACGACCGCGCTGGTTCTCGATCTGATCGAGGCGGGAATCGACTTCTCCGACCTCGAGCTTGCGAGTGCAGTTGAGGCGGTGCACACAATCAGCCACGACCCGAGCCTGCAGGTCAAAGTGACACTGGCGGATGGGCGCGAGTTCCGTGGACTCGACCTGCAGCGTGAATACGCCGAACGGGTAGGTGACTTCCTCGATCGCCAGGGCAGCACCGACGAACGCGCGCGCCATGTTCTGCAAACATGGGTCGATGTCCTCGACGCGCTGGGCCGGGATCCGATGGAGTGCGCGAATGTTCTGGACTGGCCCGCGAAACTGCGTCTGCTCGAGGGTTTCCGGAAGCGTGAAGGACTGAGCTGGTCAGCTCCGAGACTCCATCTGGTTGACCTCCAGTACTCCGATGTCCGCCTCGACAAGGGCCTATACAACCGCCTCGTTTCCCGCGGCTCGATGAAACGGCTTGTTAGTGAGGAACAGGTAATAAACGCCATGGAGACACCGCCGGACGGCACCCGCGCGTACTTCCGCGGGGAGTGTCTGCGCCGCTTCGGCGGTGAGATCGCTGCCGCTTCCTGGGACTCGGTGATCTTTGATCTTGGCGGTGATTCCCTTGTCCGTATACCGACGCTGGAGCCGTTGCGAGGTACCCGTGCCCACGTCGAGGAGTTGCTGGACTCGGTGCACTCGGCCCGGGAACTCGTTGACCAGCTGACGAAGTCGTGACACCGGCGATGATCGTAAACGGGGGCCAATCCGGGCCGTAACCCTAAACGATCGGTACTGTTGGAGATATCGAGCAGCCGGCCCATGCGGGCAGGCGCAGCGAGAAGGAGGCGGGCGTAATGGCGCAAGATCAGGTCAGGCGCAAGGGCGGCGGGGATGGCGACGAGTCCGCGGAAGGCGCCGCGCCAGCAGGTCAGGAACGGCGCGAGAAATTAGCCGAGGAGACCGACGACCTTCTCGATGAGATTGACGATGTGCTCGAAGAGAACGCCGAGGACTTCGTGCGCGCTTACGTGCAGAAGGGCGGCCAGTGACAGCGGATGACCTGTGGCGGCTGGCCCGTGGCGGTGCTGTGGCGCACGAACGCTTCTCTGCGCTTTCGTCGTTCAGCGACTACCTGCGCCAGCATGCGCCGGAACTGCTGCCCGGAAACCGGGCCGGAGCATTGACTATTTCCAGTGACATCGCGCCACACGGGACGACGATCACCGCGCTGACATTCGGGGGCGGAGTGGTGATCGCGGGAGACCGGCGCGCAACAATGGGCAACGTCATCGCCAGCCGTGATATCGAGAAGGTGTTCATTACGGACGACTACTCGGCTGTCGGGATCGCAGGGACTGCCGGCGTTGCGGTCGAGCTGGTGCGCCTGTTTGCTGTAGAACTTGAGCACTACGAGAAAATCGAGGGTGTATCGCTCACGCTGGATGGTAAGGCAAACCGGCTCGCCACCATGGTGCGCGGCAATCTCGGTGCTGCCCTCCAGGGGCTGGCCGTCGTGCCGCTGTTTGCGGGTTACGACGTCGATGCGCCTGAGCCGGAAAAGGGCGGGCGCATTATTTCCTTCGACGTCGTCGGCGGTCGCTACGAGGAGCATTCGGGGTTCTACGCAGTTGGCTCGGGCGCACTTTTCGCCAAGTCGGCCATGAAGAAGGTGTACCGGTACGACATGGAGGAGGGCGACGCGGTCCGGTGCGCTGTAGAGGCGCTGTACGACGCTGCGGACGACGACACCGCTACCGGCGGCCCTGACCTGGTGCGCGGCCTGTATCCGACCGTGGTCGTCATCAACTCTGCGGGAGCGGAACGCGTGCCTGATACCAGGACCGCGGAGATCGCGCGGACAATTGTTGAAGAGCGCGCGGCGCAGTCACGGAACGGAAACGGGGGCGAGCCCTGATGGCCATGGGATTTCCTTACTATGCGTCCGCCGAGCAGATCATGCGCGATCGCTCGGAACTGGCGCGGAAAGGCATTGCGCGGGGGCGCAGCGTGGTCGTCCTGACCTATGCCGATGGTGTGCTGTTTGTAGCGGAGAACCCGTCGACTGCCCTCCACAAGGTGAGTGAACTGTACGATCGGCTCGGCTTCGCGGCCGTCGGCAAATACAACGAGTTCGAGAATCTGCGCCGGTCCGGGATCCTGCATGCCGACATGCGCGGCTACTCGTACGACCGCCGTGACGTGACCGGACGCTCGCTCGCCAACGCCTACGCGCAACTGCTTGGCACCATCTTCACTGAACAGCCCAAACCGTATGAAGTCGAGCTGTGCGTGGCGGAGGTCGGGGCGGCTCGGCAGCCGCGGGCAGCGCAGCTCTACCGGATCTCGTATGACGGCTCCATCTCTGATGAACCGAACTTCGTTGTGATGGGCGGGTCCACAGAGCCGATCGTCACGGAACTCAAAGAGAAGTTCGCTACGGATTCACCGCTGGATCAGGCGATCCGGGTCGCCGTCGGGGCATTGCAGAAGGCTGCTCCGCCGTCCGGCCAGCCAGCCGCGAGCGAGGGCCGAGTGCTTGAGCCGAACGCCTTAGAGGTGGCGGTCCTGGATCAGACCCGTCCGCGCCGTGCTTTCCGGCGGATCCGCGGGCCGCAACTCGAAGCGATACTCTCCGAGCAATCACCGAACTGACGCCGCGCTGCGGCGGGCACTCCAGAAGCGCTGCGTGACGAGGGCTACGGTTACACCCACGGCGCTGCCCGCGACCACGTCGGACGGCCAGTGGGCGCCGGTGTGCACTCGTGAATAAGCGACCGCCGCGGCGAGTGGCGCGAGGACATACCCTGCGCGCCGCGACTCAATAGCGACCCCGGTCGCGAATGCGGCCGCCAGCGCCGCATGTGCGGACGGGAATGACGGGGTGTCTGGGGTCTCGCTGAACCGCCGGGTGCCGGGCACCGCATGTGCGGGCGGCCGCGTCCGAGGGAACAGCGGCTTCAGCAGTTTCGTCGCGACCAGTGTGCTTGCGCCGAGGACCAGGCTGCCCCGCACCGCGCCGCGGCGTGCCGGCCCGCCTAGTGCGATGAGCAAGGCAGCTACGACGATCCAGATCTGCCCGCGGTTGGCGGAGCGGCTCAGGCCGATCATCAATCGGTCGACAGGGGTGGGCCGCCACTGCGCAGTCCTCGCAACGAACCTGCGGTCCGCGCGGCCTACGGCCCGGCGCACCGCCTGTGCTCTTAGGCGGGGCTCTTCGGCTCGCGCAGTGGCATCTGTGTGGGGGATACGGAGATCCAGGCCCTCGTTGGCCGGTGAATCCATGGTTTAAGCCTAAATCGTCAGTGACGCCTAGTTGTCTGGACCGTAATTCGGTGACCTGATCTTGACGCGGATGGCTGCTCCGTGCAACCGCAAGCGCTTGCGGCGCAACTCCCGGTAGTGTTGCTGGGGTGCGGCGACGAATCATGGGAATTGAGACGGAGTTCGGTGTCACCTGCACGTTCCATGGGCACCGGAGACTCAGTCCAGACGAGGTTGCGCGGTATCTGTTCCGGCGGGTGGTCTCGTGGGGCCGAAGCTCGAACGTGTTCCTGCGTAATGGCGCTCGTCTCTATCTTGACGTGGGCTCCCACCCGGAGTACGCGACGGCCGAATGTGATGGGCTTCGGCAACTGGTGACCCATGACCGTGCCGGCGAGTGGATCCTTGAGGATCTTCTTATCGACGCGGAGCGGCGCCTTGCGGACGAGGGCATCGGCGGCGACATTTACTTGTTCAAGAACAACACGGATTCTGCGGGCAATTCGTACGGCTGCCACGAGAATTATCTGATCGTCCGCGCTGGTGAGTTTTCCCGAATCTCCGATGTGCTTTTACCGTTCCTCGTCACCCGCCAGCTCATTGTCGGTGCTGGCAAGGTGCTGAACACTGCGAAGGCTGCCACGTTCTGCCTGTCGCAGCGGGCGGAGCACATCTGGGAGGGCGTGTCCTCGGCCACCACCCGTTCGCGGCCCATCATCAACACCCGTGATGAGCCGCATGCCGACGCTGAGAAGTACCGGCGCCTCCACGTGATCGTCGGCGATTCGAACATGGCGGAGCCAACCACGCTGCTCAAGGTCGGTTCTGCTGCGCTGGTTCTCGAAATGATTGAAGCGGGCGTGTCATTCCGGGACTTCGCTCTCGACAATCCGATCAGAGCGATTCGTGAGATCAGCCACGACACCACGGGCCGCAAACCGGTGCGTCTCGCCGGGGGACGGCAAGCGAGTGCACTCGACATTCAGCGCGAGTACTACAGCCGTGCCGTTGACTTCATGCGCTCTCGCGACCCGGATCCCGACATGGAACACGTTGTCGATCTATGGGGCCGGATGCTGGATGCTGTCGAGACCCAGCAATTCTCGCAAGTGGATACCGAGATCGACTGGGTGATCAAACGCAAACTCTTCCAGCGCTACGAAGAGAAGCACGGCATGTCGCTGAGTGACCCGAAGATCGCGCAAATCGACCTCGCCTATCACGACATCAAGAGAGGCCGCGGGGTGTTCGACGTGCTGCAGCGCAAAGGCCTCGTCAGCCGGATCACCGAAGATGCCGAAATCAAGGCGGCAATGGAAACACCGCCACAGACCACGCGGGCTAAGCTGCGCGGCGAATTTATTGCCGCAGCCCAGGCCGCGGGGCGTGATTTCACAGTCGACTGGGTACATCTGAAGCTCAATGACCAAGCGCAGCGCACCGTGCTTTGCAAAGACCCCTTCCGGGCGGTTGACGAACGTGTGGAGCGCTTGATCGCGGCGATGTAAGAGCGGCAGAAAGGCGCGGCGTACGTGTCGATTACGAGGGCGGAGCGGCTCGTCAACCTGGTGATTGCACTGTTGTCTACCAGGCAGTTTCTCACCGCTGAACAAATCCGCGAAACGGTGATGGGTTATCCGGATGACGCCACCGAAGAGGCCTACAACCGCATGTTCGAGCGGGACAAGGCTGAGCTGCGCGACCTCGGTGTGCCACTTGAAACGGGGCGCGCATCGTGGCATTCGCAAACCGAGGGCTATCGCATCAACCGTGACGCGTATGAGCTGCCGGACATTCAGCTGACACATGATGAAGCAGCTGCAGTAGCAGTTGCAGCGCACCTGTGGCAGTCCCCGGAACTGCACTCGGCCACCCAGTCTGCCCTGTTGAAGCTGCGGGCGGGCGGGGTGCCGGTCGACGATTCGATTCCCGTCGCCGCGATGCCGTTACGCACCCGCGGCTCGGAGACAGTGGTCACGAAGCTGCTCGCCGCCGTGGACGACGGCCGGGTGGTGCGGTTTTCTCATCGCAGGCAGCCCAGCGATCCCTACGTAATCCGCACGGTTGAGCCGTGGGGTCTGACCACCTGGCGCGGCAAGTGGTACCTCGTGGGGTTTGACCAGGAAAAACGCGATACACGGACGTTCCGGCTGTCCCGCATTGCGGGCGACGTGGAAGCGATCGGCCCCGCGGGGACGGTCCACAAACCAGCGGACGCGGACCTGCGGGAGATCGCGAAGAATGCGGTGACGGCAACCGTGACGGGCGGGTCGGCCCAAGTGTGGGTTGCGGATGGACGTGCGTTTGAGCTGCGCCGGATCGCTACAGCGCACGAACCAGCCGAGGTTGGTGGCCGTCCGGGTACCGTGCTTGATGTCCCCGCGTCATCATGGGAATGGCTGGCGCGTGTGACCGCGGGACACGGGCCCGACGCGCTCGTCCTGGAACCGCAGGCGCTCCGTACTCAGGTCATTGAACTGCTCGAAGGGGCAGTCGCGCAGGACGCCGTGAGCGAAGGGTCAGCACGATGAGCGCATCCAGAGTTTCTGCCAGGCTGGTGCGTCTGCTTAACCTTGTGCCGTATCTCCTCGCCAACCCGGGAATCAGCAAGGCCGACCTCGCGGATGAATTCGGCGTCAGCCAGCGTGACCTCATGCGCGACCTCAATCTGTTGTGGTTGTGTGGCCTGCCGGGATATGGGCCCGGTGACCTTATCGACCTGTCGTTCGACGATTCAACGGTCTCGGTGACATTCGCTGCGGGAATGGAGCGTCCGCTGCGCCTTACCTCACCAGAGGCTACGGCGCTGCTCGTGGCGCTGCGTGCCCTGCTGGACCAGCCAGGCATGGTTGATCCTGCGGCTGCACAGCGCGCCATAGCGAAGATCGAGACCGCGGCGGGCGTCGCCTCCAAAGAACGGGAGGAAGCGATCTCGCCGACTGCGACAGACAGCGCCGCGGCGGCAGCAGTACGTGCAGCGGTAGCTGCCGGGCGAGCCTTGCGGCTGCGCTACTATTCGGCCTCGCGCGATGCCCAGACCGAACGGATCGTGGATCCGATCCGAATTTTGCTCGTCGACGACCAGAGCTACTTGCAGGCCTGGTGCCGAATGGCGGAAGGGGTTCGGTTGTTCCGGTTTGATCGCATCGATGATGCGACGGTGCTGGAGGAGTCCGCAGCAGTGCCCCGCGAAGCCGAAGGCGAGATCGGGACCGGCCTATTCAGCGACGACACTGCGCTGCCGATAGCAGACTTGCGCATTAGACCGGAAGCCGCGTGGTTTCTCGATTACTACCCGGTCGAGTTGGCTGGACCGCCCGATGCCGAGGGTGTCATGGCAGGGACCATGAGATTCGCGAGTACCGAGTGGATGGCTCGGCTGCTCGTAGGATTCGGATCGCAAATCCACGTTGTGTCACCGCCTGAACTGGTGGAACGTGTGCGGCAGCGAGCTGAAGCCGGGATCGCTGCGTACACGAAAGCGGCCCTGGGAGCGTACGGTTAATATGCGGTACGCGTGTGCGGCAGCGTGAATCGTGGATGAACGCATAGCGCGCACACAGGTGCGTCAGCAAAACTCCGGTAGCATCGCTGGAGAGAGACGTGATTGGGAGGCTAAATCGTGGGTGCAATGAGCCTGTGGCACTGGCTGATCGTTTTGCTCATCGCCGTGATCCTGTTCGGCTCGAAGCGGCTGCCTGACGCCGCACGCGGTCTGGGACGCTCGATGCGAATCTTCAAGAGCGAGATTAAAGAGATGCAGGACGGTGAGTCGAAGACCACGCCAGCGCAGCAGCAGCCTCAGCAGCTCGCCGCAGCGCCAGAACAGGCCAGCCAGCCTGGCGTGCAGGCACCTGATCAGCAGGGTGTCCAGCAAACAGGCCAGCAGTCCTGAAGCTCAGGTCATCGTTCGGCGGGCGAGTGGGCACCGTCGCGGTGTGCGCTGTGTCCCTATCCCTTGAGTAAGAAGAAGTCCAACGTTGCGTTTGCCTCTTACCTCCCGGCGCAGCAAGCGCAGGGCGAATCCGGACGGCACGATGCCGCTGGTGGAGCATCTCTACGAGTTGCGCACCCGGTTACTCGTGTGCGTCGCCGCGGTCGCCGTCACGACGGTCGTTGCATTCATCTGGTACTCGCAGCGGGTGTTCGGCCTCGAATCGCTCGGTGAGCTGCTCCGGGGTCCTTACTGTGCGCTGCCGCCGGAAAGCCGGGCGGATCTGACATCCGGCGGTGCGGATGGCTGCCGCCTGCTGGCAACCGGCCCGTTTGAGCAGTTCATGCTGCGGCTGAAGGTCGCGGTGACGGCCGGGATCGTGCTCGCCTGTCCCGTCTGGCTATACCAAATATGGGCGTTCATCGTCCCGGCGCTGCACCGCAACGAGCGCCGCCTGGCAATGTCGTTCGTCGCGTTCGGGGCCGTACTCTTCGTCGGTGGCGCCGTGCTGGCGTACTACCTCGTCGCCTACGCCCTGAGCTTCCTGCTGACCGTCGGTGACAACGTCCAGGTCACAGCGCTAAGTGGTCAAGAATATTTTGGTTTCATCATCCGGCTGATCATCATCTTTGGCGTCAGTTTCGAGCTTCCACTGCTGATCATCATGCTGAATCGCGTGGGTGTGCTGCCGTATGCGAAGCTCAAAGCATGGCGGCGCGGGCTGATTTTCTCGCTGTTCGTGTTCGCTGCCATTGTGACGCCACACGATCCATTCTCGATGCTCGCTCTGGCGCTCGTCCTGACCGTACTGTTCGAAGGAGCGGTCCAAGCCGCACGGATTCACGACAAGCGTAAAGCGCGCAGGGAACACGATGAGTTCGGCGGTGTGAGCGACGACGAAGCGTCACCGCTGACGTCCGTGACCCCCATCGAAGACGACAAGGCAACCCAATCGAAGTGACCGATGCGCCCAGCCCGCCACCTGAACGCTCCGCGTTCGCGGCCATGCTGCCGTTCCCGATGGACCCATTCCAGCTGCGCGCGTGTGATGCACTAGAAGGTGGGCATGGAGTTCTCGTCTGCGCGCCCACTGGTGCGGGAAAGACGGTAGTCGGCGAGTTTGCGGTGCACCTCGCGCTGCGCGCTGGCCGGAAGTGCTTTTACACCACGCCGATCAAGGCGCTGTCGAACCAGAAGTACGCTGACCTCGTCGCGCGATATGACCGCGAGACCGTGGGACTGCTGACCGGCGATCAAAGTATTAATTCGGAAGCACCGGTCGTCGTGATGACGACCGAAGTGCTGCGCAACATGTTGTACGCGGGGTCGGACACACTGCGCGGTCTCTCTTACGTCGTCATGGACGAGGTGCATTTCCTTGCCGACCGCTTCCGTGGCGCCGTGTGGGAAGAGGTGATCCTGCACCTGGCTGACGACGTGAAGCTCGTCAGCTTGTCAGCGACGGTGAGTAACGCCGAAGAGTTCGGTGCGTGGATGGAAACTGTGCGCGGTGACACAACGGTGATCGTGGATGAGACACGCCCTGTCCCGTTGTGGCAGCACATGCTGGTTGGTCCACGGCTGCTCGATCTATTTCCCAGCCGCGCCCACGGAAAGGGTGCGCGAGCGCTGAACCCGGATTTGCTCGCGCACGTCCGTAAGCGGCTGGCGGCTGTGGGCGCGGAACGCGGGCCCTACCGGGGCGGTCCCAGCCGATTCCGAGGCAACGGCGGCTCCGGAGCCTCCGGGCGGACTGGCGGATTTGGCGGGCGATTCCGCCCGCAGGGCCGTGCCGAAGTGATCGCGCGGCTTGACGATGAGGGTCTACTGCCCGCGATCACGTTCGTTTTCAGCCGCGCGGGCTGTGACGCGGCGGTCGGCCAATGTATGCGCGCGGGGCTTAGCCTCACCTCGGAGGACGAGGCAAAACAGATTCGCGACATCATCAAGAAGCACACGGGCGAGTTACCCCGGGCCGACCTGCAAGTACTCGGTTTCGCTTCGTGGTGTGCCGCGCTGGAGCGGGGCATCGCCGCGCATCACGCCGGAATGCTCCCCGCTTTCCGGCACACGGTCGAAGAACTCTTCGTCAAGGGTCTTGTTCGCGCGGTCTTCGCGACTGAGACCCTCGCACTGGGAATCAACATGCCCGCTCGGACCGTCGTGCTCGAGAGCCTCGTGAAGTTCAACGGTGACACGCACGCCGATCTCACGCCTGGCGAGTACACACAATTGACTGGACGAGCCGGACGGCGGGGCATCGACGTTGAGGGTCACGCGGTAGTGCTGTGGCAGCCGGGCGTTGATCCTGAGATGGTGGCCGGTCTCGCCTCGACGCGCACATTCCCGCTGCGCAGTTCGTTCGCACCTGGCTACAACATGGCCATCAACCTGTTGCGGCAGCGGCCCGCCGGTGATGCGCGGGAACTGCTGGAGCGTTCGTTCGCCCAGTTCCAGACTGACCGCTCAATCGTTGGTGCAGCACGTACCGTGGAACGCAACGAAGCCGAGCTGGCCCGGCTCGAAGGCCGAGTCGAATGCCATCTCGGAGACCTCCGTGAGTATGCGACACTTCGCCAGCAGATTTCGAAGCGGGAACGCGACCTGGAACGCAGCGCGAGCGAGCAGCGGCGAGACGATGCCGCCGCCTCTTTAGTCGCGCTGCGCCGCGGTGATGTCATCGTCATCCCCAGCGGCCGGCGCGCGGGTGTCGCGGCAGTGGTGGAACCGGACAGGGAGTTCGCGGATCCCCGTCCGCTCGTGATTACCGACTCGGCCTGGGCAGGCCGTGTGACGCTGAGAGACTTTCCGGTGCCCGCACAGACGCTCGGTGCAGTGCGGTTGCCCCGGCACGTCGACTACCGCTCGGCGCAAGTTCGGCGGGATCTCGCATCGACGCTGCGCAACCTTGGTTACACCCCGCCGCGCCGTCCGCTCGGCCGCAAGACCAAGAAATCTGCGGCGGCCAACGACAAAGATCTCGCGCAGATGCGCCGCGCCCTGAAAGCCCACCCGTGCCACCGGTGTGAAGAACGCGAAGAACACGCGCGCTGGTTCGAGCGATACGACCGGTTACGGTCCGACACCTCCCGGCTGCGGCGCCAGATGGACCTGGCCTCCTCTTCGCTGGCGCGCACATTCGACCGGATCGTCGCGCTGCTGACCGAACGCGGCTACGTGGATGTGAAGGGTGAATTGACTGTCACCGAGGAAGGTGAGTGGCTGAGCCGGATTTACAGCGAAAGCGATCTGCTGGTCGCGGAGGCGCTCCGGCGGGGAATCTGGAAAGGTCTCGGACCGACCGAACTTGCGGCAACCGTGTCGGCGGTTGTGTTCGAAACCCGTCGCGAAGGCGCCAGCGGGGGCCAGATCCCGACCGCTCCGATGCGCCGGGCGCTCGCGGACACAATGCGTATCTGGGAAGAGATCCACTCGGATGAGCTTCGACATAAGCTGCCGACGATGCGCGAACCCGACCCGGGCTTCGTGCACGCCGCATATCTGTGGGGTACCCAGGCGCCGCTCGTGGAGGCGCTCCTCGCCGCAAACGAGATCTCCGCGGGCGATTTCGTGCGCTGGTGCCGTCAGCTTATTGACCTTCTGGACCAGATCAGGGTTGCGGCACCCGACCGGGAGGTCAGGTCCACCGCAGGCAAGGCGATCGATGCGATCCGCCGCGGGGTTGTCGCCGTAGATGCAGATGAGTGAGGCGAGATGACCGATCCTGCGCCTGGTTCGTCCGGGTTTGACCCATGGTCGCGGCACGGCAGCGGCCAGCCGCAAGGGCTCGGCGGCTACGGCTTCGGGCCGCCGGTCGGGCAGCCGCCGCCAGCCCCGTCACACAGCGAACAAAGCGTTCCCGAGGCACAGTCACCGGCGCCTCAGGGTCGCGCCTGGCTTACGTGGGGCGCGGCCGGTGTGCTTCTCGTAGGAGCGTTCGTCGTCTTCGGCTTTGTGTGGCCCGGCGGTGGTCTGCTAGTGCGTCAAACATTGAACCAAAGCTCCGTCGAGACAGGTGTCGCTTCGATCATCACAGACGTGTACCGGGCTGGCAGTGTTGGCGCCGTGGACTGTCCCGCCGGCCAGGAAGCGCGAAGCGGTGTGCGTTTCATGTGCGTGGTGAACCTCGATGACGAGCCCCGTCGGGTAGAGATAACAGTCCTGAACAGCAGAGGCGATTACGAAGTCGGAAATCCGCACTAAGCGGACACCCAGAACGTCTGACGCCCGGACGCACTGGCAGAATGGACACATGGGTCACGATCAGGGCGATTTTCCAAACGTTGACCATCTCCGCGGGCGCACCGAGGATGCGTTGCAGCTTTGCGGCGTTTCTCTGCGCCCGCCGGGCGACTCCTCCGATGGTGTTTTGACGGTGCGAACGCCTATCACTGGAGAGGTGCTTGCAGAGATCGCACAGGCCACGACCCAAGACGCAGACGACGTCCTCACCGCCGCAGCGGAAGCATTCGCCGACTGGCGGGTGGTCCCCGCACCTGAGCGTGGCGCGGTAGTTCGGCGATTCGGTGAGATATTGCGCGAACACAAAGCTGGCCTGGCGCAGCTCGTGACGCTAGAAGCAGGGAAGATCGAGTCGGAAGCACTCGGTGAAGTCCAGGAGATGATCGACGTCTGCGACTTCGCCGTCGGGCTCTCGCGCCAGCTGTACGGCTTGACAATGGCGTCTGAACGCCCGGGGCACCGGCTGATGGAGACCTGGCATCCACTCGGTGTTACCGCCGTCATCACCGCATTCAACTTTCCGGTCGCGGTATGGGCGTGGAATACGGCGATAGCGCTGGTGTGCGGTAACCCAGTGGTGTGGAAACCGTCCGAGCAGACGCCGCTGACGGCGCTGGCGTGTGATGCGCTGCTAAAAAAGGCGTTCGCTGAAACCCGCACCGATTCGCGTTTGCACTCGGTACTGCCCGGGGGCCGCGAGATAGGCGAGTTCCTCACCAATGACGACCGCGTCGCGCTCGTGAGCGCGACGGGATCAGTGCGGATGGGCCGGGAAGTGGCACCGCGCGTGGCGGCGCGCTTTGGGAAGACACTGCTCGAACTCGGTGGCAACAATGGCGCGATCATCGCCCCCACTGCGGATCTTGACCTCGCTGTACGGGGAATCGTGTTCGCGGCAGCTGGTACCGCGGGGCAACGATGTACGACGCTGCGGCGCCTGATCGTGCACGACTCCATCGCGGATGAGGTCACCCAACGGATAGCCAAGGCATACAGCACCTTACGGATCGGTGACCCGTTCTCATCTGGGGTCCTGGTGGGTCCTCTGATCGGGGAACACGCGTACGAATCGATGCTGGCGGCGCTGCGTGCGGCCCAACAGTGCGGTGGCGAGGTTCTCCACGGTGGCGAGCGGTATTACGAGGACGACGCGCCGGCCGCGTTCTACGTATCGCCCGCGCTCGTGCGGATGCCTGAGCAAGCACCCATCGTTCATGAGGAGACGTTCGCGCCAATCCTGTACGTCATGACCTATCACGACTTCGCGGACGCGATCAGCCTGCATAACGCGGTCCCGCAAGGCCTCGCGTCGGCCATCTTCACCAATGATGTGCGGGAGGCGGAGCTGTTCCTGTCTGCGGCTGGGTCGGACTGCGGGATCGCCAACGTCAACATTGGAACGTCAGGCGCAGAAATTGGGGGCGCGTTCGGCGGGGAGAAGGTAACCGGAGGCGGGCGCGAGTCTGGGTCAGATGCGTGGAAGGCGTACATGCGCCGGGCAACCAACACGATCAACTACTCCAGGGACCTGCCCCTCGCGCAGGGGGTGGAATTCGGCTGATCATTGCCCCGGCTCGCCGGCCAGTGCACTGGTGAGACGCGCGACCGCATTGTCGAGCCCGTATTCCTGAGTCAGTTCCGCGACGCGTCTGCGGTCAGCAGGTGCGGAAGGCAACACGTCATCGCGGGAATACGCAACGGGCGCATCGCAAGCGACGCGGACAACGGCGTCAGCAGCCTGGATGTAATCGGCAGCACCAGTGAGCTTCGTGCGGAGACCAGCCGACAGCTGACTGGCCGGATCGTTCGCGGCAGCGATGAGCGCCGCAAGTGATCCGTGTTCGAGGAGCAGACGAGACGCCGTCTTTTCGCCGATACCAGCGACACCGGGCAGGCCGTCAGACGGGTCACCCCGCAGCAGCGCCAGCTCCGCGTACGCGGCACCAGCTCGGTCAGCGGGTACGCCGTACTTCGCGGCCACCTCATCGGGACCGAACAGTTCCGCCTTCGCCAAACCGCGCCCGACGTACAGCACCCGCACCGGTACCGGCTCATGCCGGACGACCTGCAGGAGATCACGATCCCCGCTGACGACGATGACCGGAGCCGTTGTTTCGCGGGCGGACAGAGTGCCGAGCACGTCGTCTGCTTCATAGCCGTCCGCCCCGGCCGTCGCAATCCCGAAAGCGTCGAGGACTTCGAGAATCATGTCGACCTGCGGTGTCAGCGTGTCGGGAACTTCTTCGACGTCGACCGTTCCCGGTTCGGTGGCGACTGCTTCGACTCGGTGCGCCTTGTACGACGGGATCGCGTCAACCCGGAACTGCGGCCTCCAGTCATTGTCGAGGCACACAACAAGCCGTCCCGGACGGTGCGCGCGCACGAGCGCGGCCACCATGTCTGTGAACCCGCGCACCGCGTTGACGGGGCGCCCGTCGGGCGAGGTCAGCGATTCAGGCAGTGCATAGAACGCCCGAAACCAGAGGCTTGCTCCGTCAAGAAGCATCAGCGGTGCAGTCACTCCAACGATCTTGCCAGGAAACGGCCGGACACGGGCACGCGGGGCGAGACGCGGGCGCATCCGGCCTGGCAGTTGGCGCACTTGGCCGCAGGCGCGCCACTGTCTACGACAGACTACGCTGACGTCCATGAGCGACACTTCCGGCGCCACCACGTTCCCGCCTGGCGCCTATGCCGAGCGCATCCGCAAAGCACAATCTCACGCGGCTGCGGCAGGACTGGCGGGTCTGCTCATCAGCCCGGGTCCTGACTTGCAGTATCTTGCGGGTTCCCGGATGAGCTCCTTTGAGCGACTGACGTGCCTGGTCATTCCAGCGGATGGCGATCCAGCAGTGGTGGTGCCGCGCCTCGAGGTCGCGGCACTGCGCGGTTCGCCGATCGATGCGCTCGGAATTGAACTGCGGCCCTGGGTGGATGGCGACGATCCCTACCTCTTGGTTCGATCTGCGCTCGCGAGCGAAGGCCGCGTCGCCATTGCAGATGCGATGCCTGCACTGCACGCGATACCGCTCGCGCGCGTCACCTCCGAGCGCCCGCTCGAGCTGGCTACCCCCGTGCTCCGAGAGCTTCGCATGATCAAGGACGACGCCGAACTCGCGGCGCTGCGCGCCGCAGGGGCGGCAATCGACCGCGTGCACGCGCGAATGGCTGAATTTGTGCAGGCGGGCCGCACAGAAGCGCAGGCTGCCGCCGACATCACTGCTGCGATTATCGAGGAAGGGCACACCGAGGCGGCGTTCGTCATCGTGGGGTCCGGGCCCAACGGAGCTGACCCGCACCATGAAGTGTCAGATCGGCTTCTCTCCGCTGGCGACGTCGTTGTGGTAGATATTGGCGGCCCAGTCGCCGCAGGTTACTACTCGGATTGCACACGGACGTACGCACTTGGCGAACCAGACAGCACCGCAGCGGAGCGCATCGGCATTCTGGAGGCGGCTCAGCGTGCGGCAGTGCGCGCAGTACGCCCAGGTGTCACCGCTGGCGAGATCGATGCGGCAGCTCGTGACCACCTGCGCGACCACGATCTGGCGGAGTTCTTTGTACACCGCACGGGCCACGGGATCGGCTTGTCGGTCCACGAAGAGCCATATATCGTGTCGGGCAGCAACCAGACATTACGGGCGGGTATGGCGTTCAGCGTGGAACCCGGTGTGTACCTGCCCGGGCAGTGGGGTGCGCGTATCGAGGACATCATCGTCGTCACGGACCATGGTGCCGAGTCGCTTAACAACCAGCCCCACGAGTTAACGGTGTTGTCGTAGGTTATGCGGGGTGATTGCGACGAGGAGCGCGCGGTGCCAGCAGCCGGGGAGCAGAACGTATCCGAACAGAACAGTCACACGAGGCTGAAGCGGTTTGGCGCGATAGCAGCGCTCATTCTTGCCGTGATCACTGTTGTCATCATCTTCTCGCGCGGTGAGGAGACAGTGGGGGAGCCCGGGGCGTCGCTCGGCACAACGCACGTCACGCCGTCGCCCGTGGTCACTGCACCCCTGGCATCGATAGCAGACGGCAGTGTCCGTCTCGTTCCGCAGGGCGCCCCGAGTGGCGTCGTAGTCGTGACCGTCATCGAAGACTTCCTGTGTGATGCCTGCCGCGAGTACGCCGGCACGTTCACCCCCGCGCTGCGCGATCTGGCCGAATCGGGGGCAGCTACTGTCGAGTACGTCGCGGTCACCAGCGCGGCAGCGCAGAGTGCTGCACGCGCGGGTCACGGGCTGCGTCTGGCGAACGCGTCGCTGTGTGTCGCCACTGACGATCAATCGAACTGGCCGGCGTTCCGCGCGGCGCTGTACGAACAGGCCGGGACTGCGCCGTCGGACGATGCCGCAGCCGACTCACCACTGATCGCAGCTGCGCAGGCGCACGGTGCGTCGCATGCGGTGGACGCGTGCATACGTGAGCAGCAGTACTCTCACCACATCACTGCGAGCACACACCGGTGGGAATCTGAAGTGCATGGGGAATTGCCAGCGATTCTCGTCAACGGCCAGCCTATCGACCTCGCTAACCCCGCGTCACTCGTCGCGGCGGTGCGCGTCGCCGGCGTGAACCGCTGAACGAGCCGTGCTGCCGTCGACAAAAAGCGCCCGAGAGCCCAGAATGCGTGACACGGAAATCTCGATGACCACGCGCTGCGGATTGATCTTGGGCTGGCGGTAGCGTTGCGCGTACCGGTGCTCTGCTTCGCGAACTGCCGCTGCTTCCCTGCGGACCACAGCGGAACCTTCGAGAGCGAGCCAGCGCGCGCGTTCAACCTGAAACACAGTGGCGTATCCATGCCGCTCCACATTCCGGACTTTCTGGCTGTGGTCGCTCGTGATGACTCTGGCTATGCCGTTTCCTGCGTCCCACGTGAAACCCACCGCGACAACGTGCGGCAGTCCGCTTGCTCGCAGTGTGGTGAGGGAACCGAGATGCCGTTCCGTCAGAAATTCAGTTGCTTCGGGAGCGAGATCCGCGGGGGTGTGTGCCATGGCGCCCACGGTAGTCGAGCACACTAGTCAGGTGAGAATCTTGCATGCCAGGCAGAGGCACAGCGGAATCGATCCGGGGGCGGTGGTGGTCTTCGGGGGCCGCAGTGAGATTGGACTGGAGGTCGCCAAGCGGCTTGCGCCCGGCCGGAAGGTGGTACTCGCGGCGCGAGTCAGGGACGGCGCTGACGGCGCTGCGCACCTCGAGCGTGAAGCTGCGCTGCTGCGAGCGGCGGGAGCAGTGCGCGTCGACACGATCGACTTCGATGCCGACGACGTGTCAGGGCATGCGGAGGCGCTGGGTGCCATCACGCGCGCGGCAGGTGAGATCGGCGTCGCGGTGCTGGCGTTCGGCATCCTCGGCGATCAGCAGCTGGCAGAGCGGGATGCCGCGCATGCGGTACAGATCGTGCACACCGATTACGTCGCACAACTCAGCCTGCTGACGCACCTTGCACGGGCGCTGCGCGCACAGCGCAGCGGCCAGCTGGTCGTCTTCTCCTCGGTTGCGGGTATGCGCGTCCGCCGCGCGAATTACGTCTATGGATCAGCGAAAGCGGGTCTCGATGGTTTCGCCAGCGGTCTTGCCGATGCGCTCCACGGCAGTGGCGTGCATCTGCTGCTCGTGCGGCCAGGATTTGTGATCGGGCGTATGACAACGGGCATGGACCCTGCCCCGCTGGCGAGCACTCCGGCCCAGGTCGCGGACGCGGTCGTGCGCGGACTCAGACTCCGGCGGGGCAGGATCTGGGTACCGGGCACGCTCCGCCTGCTGTTCGCTGTGCTTCGGTACGTGCCCCAGCCCATCTGGCGGAGAATGCCGCGATGACTAACCGGATCAGTGTGGTAGGACTCGGCGCGGACGGATGGCGCGGTCTTACCGCAAACGCGCGCGACCACATCAACGCCGCCGATGTGCTGATGGGTTCGCGACGGCAGCTCGCTCTGATACCCACAGACAGGAAGGTACGTGTTGAGTGGCCCTCGCCACTGGTTCCCGCTCTGCCCGGATTGCTCGCGCAGCACGCAGATTCGAAGGTGTGCGTGCTGGCGAGCGGAGACCCGATGTTTCACGGCATCGGCGTAACGCTTGCCGGTCTTGCCGGTGCGGAGAACCTGGATGTCGTACCGGCGGCGTCGAGCGCTTCACTCGCGTGTGCGCGCCTGGGGTGGCCGCTGGCTGACATTCCGGTGATCAGCCTGGTCAGCCGGAACGTCGCGGTGATTCTGCCGGAGCTGGCGCCGGGGCGCCGGCTGCTCATCCTGAGCCGGGATGGGTCGACACCCGCAGCGGTGGCTGCCCGCCTCACCGAGTGGGGATTCGGAGCTTCTACAGTCACGGTGCTCGAAGAACTCGGAGGCCCAGCTGAACGTGTTTGTGCCGGAAAGGCCGCTGATTGGGACGTGGACTGTGCGGCCCTCAACGTCGTAGCCGTCGCAGTGGCTGGCGGCGGAACGCAACGGCTGACACGCATGCCGGGTTTGCCCGACGACGTCTACGGTGCGAATGGGCAACTCACCAAGCAGGAAATGCGCGCGCTCACGCTGTCAGCACTCGGCCCGGCCCCAGGCGAGCTGCTGTGGGATGTGGGTGCGGGCTCGGGAAGCATCGCAATCGAATGGATGAGAACTCATATTTCGTGCCGCGCAGTGGCATTCGAGTCGCGGCAGGATCGGATTGGGCGAATCATTGCCAATGCTGAGCGTCTCGGCGTACCGGACCTCCACGTTACCGGTGCGGCGCCCGCCAGCTTCGGGGGGCTTGCGGACCGCTTTATGCTGCCTGATGCGGTGATGGTGGGTGGCGGGGTGACGCAGCCAGCGCTGCTCGAGGAGAGCTGGCGGCACCTCCGGCCGGGCGGGCGTATGGTCGTCAACGCAGTGACAGCGGAATCTGAAGCACTGCTCGTGCGGTGGTTTTCGCACCGTGGCGGCTCGCTGCGCAAGATGCAGTTTTATCGCGCCGCGCCGTTAGGTGACTTCACCACGTGGCGTCCGCAGTTGCCAGGAACTCAGTGGATAGGGACGAAGCAGTGACTGTGTACTTCATTGGTGCTGGCCCCGGGGCGGCCGACCTGATCACGCTGCGGGGCCAGCGACTCATCGCTGCCAGTCAGGTGTGCCTGTATGCGGGTTCTCTTGTTCCGCAGGAGCTTTTAGCACAGTGTCCGCCGGGCGCGGAAAAGGTCAACACAGCCCGTCTGAGCCTCGACGAAATCATCGAACGTATACTGGCCGCCGATCGTGCGGGTAAGGATATCGCGCGGCTGCACTCAGGGGACCCATCGCTTTTCAGTGCGGTAGCGGAGCAAGTACGCCGTTTGGAGCACGCAGGCGTGCGTTACGAGATCGTCCCGGGTGTACCAGCGTTTGCCGCCGCTGCGGCAGCGCTCGGCCGCGAACTTACTGTTCCGGGTGTTGGTCAGACGGTGGTGCTCACGCGCATCGCAGTCGACGCGACCGCGATGCCGCCCGGGGAGGAACTCGATGCGCTCGCCCGCACCGGTACTACGCTGGTGCTGCATCTTGCCGTTGGGCATATGGATAAGGTTGTTGGTGCGCTGCTTCCCCATTACGGGAGTGACTGTCCGGTGGCGGTGGTGGCGTTCGCAAGTCGGCCGGACGAGGTGATCGTGCGCGGCACGCTCCGGACGATTGCGGACGCGGTGATGGAGCGGGACATCCGGCGGACTGCTGTGATCATCGTCGGCCGGGTGCTGGCTGCTGAGGGATTTCCGGACAGTTACCTCTATTCTGCTGCGCGGAGCCGGGCGACGCACTGATGCGAATATTGCTGCTGGGCGGGACGGGAGAGGGTCGCCGCCTTGCCGGGGTCCTTTCTCGCCACCACGACGTCGTATCCTCGCTTGCCGGCCGTATCAGCGCGCCAACGCTGCCGGAAGGGGAGGTGCGGATCGGCGGCTTCGGCGGTGCTGGAGGTCTCTCGAGTTGGCTTCGCGAGCAGCGCATCAGCGCGCTCGTCGACGCGACGCACCCGTATGCGCAGGGCATTACAGCGAATGCGGTGGTGGCTGCCCGGGCAGCGCAGGTCCCACTGCTCGTTGTGCATCGAGCGCCGTGGCACCCGGTGGTTGGGGATACGTGGCGGTGGGCGGACACGATGGACGACGCGTACATGCTCGCAGACAGCTACCGCACGCCGGTGTTTCTCACCATTGGCCGCCAAGAACTGCGGGCGTTCGAGGGATTGCCAGAGGTGGTTGCGCGGGTTATTGAGCCACCCGGGTGCAGCCTGCCCAGTTCGTGGCACGTCATCACCCAGCGTGGGCCGTTCAGCGTGAGTGGCGAGCGTGCGTTGATGGAGCGGCATCGCATCGGTGTCGTAGTCACGAAGAACAGCGGCGGCGACCAGACTTGCGCAAAGCTTGTCGCCGCGCGCCAGCTCGGCATTCCTGTCGTGGTGGTGCGTCGTCCAGCGCTACCTTCCGGGACAGCTGCAGTGTCGTCACCGCGTGCGGCGGTGCAGTGGATCGATGCGCTCACGCGCGGTGCGGAATAACCGTTATCGATCTGTCCTTCTGCCGGACTCGCGCTGTTGTCTGCATCACATAACGTTACTGATGTGACGCATGTTTCTAGAGTTGCCGCCATTGGCACGATCGCACTTTCCACGGTGGCCTATTCTGCGCTCACTGTGCTGACCGCCCCCGCTGCGCTCGCCGTGCCTGCCACGAATCCAGTGGTGGTTGCCGACGTATCGGCGGCTGACGCGGCCAACCTCTACAACCGAGCGCAAGCAAAGTTCACCGCCCGAGATGCCGCAGGCGGCCTCGCTGATCTCCGAGCGATGCTTGCGATCACCCCGGATGACGTGGACGCACTGGCATTGCAGGCGATCTGGTCGGAGCAGCTCGACGACGCCGCAACGCGCGACGGCGCCCTCAGCGCCCTGGAGCGGGTCGACTCCGCTGCAGCCCAGATGGCGCGCAACGTTATCGATGGCGTGAACGCGGCGGCGCAGATCGTACCCTCGACCCAGCCAGTTGCCGCGCCGTCGGCCCCCACGGCAATCGTCATGCTCGGATACGGGCTCAATGATGACGGCAGCATGGCACCCGAACTGGTTAATCGGGTCGCGGCGGGCCTAGCGCAGGCGCAGGCAACGCCAGATCTTCCGCTGTTCGTTTCAGGTGGCGTACCGAAACGGGGCATCACCGAAGCTGCTGCGATGAAGGAATGGCTGCTGGCGCAGGGAGTCCCGGCGTCGCGTATCACTACGGAGGAAAGATCAACATCGACGGTATCGAACGCGCAGTTCACCACTGAGCTGCTGCAACAACTCGGTATCTCGGAGGTCGTTCTGGTCACCTCGCCGAGCCACGTCCGCCGCGCAGCCGCAGCCTTCGCTGCAACTGGCACCAGGGTGGCGGGCACGGTGACCACGGATACTGACATCGCGAGTTACCTCACCCCATACACCCGCGAGCAGCAGGCGGGCATCAGGGTCGAGGCAACTCGCGCCGCCCGGATTCCGGTGACAAAGGCCGGTTCTCCTGCGTCGCCGCAGCCGTCACCTGGTGTTCTGCCGGGGTGGGACCTTACTGGGCTTCCGGACGTTTTAGAGGTCGTCGGTGAGCTCCTCGACCTCCTGCTTGAGTCGGGTGGATCGCTCGAGCGTTGATTGTCACTGTGGGCGAAGAAAACTACTGGGGCGCTCAGTTGGTTGTCGTGCAAGGTGACACGCGGTGCAGGTGTGATTTCTGAGAATTTTGAGATACTTCCGTACTCAAGATAACAATGTGGTTACCATGACCACGCATTGTTTCGCCTCCCGAGACTGAGACGACCGAGAGGACACACCAGAAATGGCTACCCGACGAACTTTTCTGCAGCGGGCCGCGCTCGGCGGCCTTGCGCTGAATACGCCTGCGCTTCTGGGCTCTCTCGATGACCTGCTGAACTCTGGCGGCATAACGCCGCCTCCGTCACCGCAGCCAGCCCCGCCGCCCAGCTCGAACGACGTTGGACAGATTCTCATTGACTACTCGGCCGGTGTTCCCTCTGCGCGCTCTGTAAAAGCAGCGGGTTACCGCGGCGTGATCCGATACATGTCGGACCGGCGCGAGTCGTGGATGCACGGTAAGCCGATGCGGGCCGCAGAGGTTGCTGACATGAAAGCACATGGGCTCGCGATCGTGTCCTGTTATCAGTTCGGCAAGGGCACGACCTCGGATTGGCGAGCTGGTTTCGCGGGCGGGGTCACGCACGCGAACAAGGGCATCGCGTTCCACACCGCGGCGGGCGGACCGTCCAATGTGCCGATCTACGCGGCGATCGACGACAATCCTACCTCTGCGGAGATGAACCTCGTCGTCGACTACATTCGGGGCTGGGAGTCAGTGATTGGCAAAGGCCGTACCGGCGTGTACGCAAACTACCCCACGATTGACGTGCTTCGCTCCCGTGGGCTCGGCACCTATTTCTGGATGCACAACTGGGGCAGTGGCGGGCGCGTGCATCCAGACGCGCATATACACCAGTTCGAGATCGACCGGCTGCGCGTCGACGGTATCGGCATCGATCGCAACCGCATCCTGAAGGCCAGCTACGGACAGTGGTGATTCAGGCAGGTTCCCTCCTCATCCGCTGGTGGGAACCTGACGACGCTGCCGCGCTTTCAGACGCAATCCACGTCAGCCACGATCACCTGCGGCCCTGGATGCCGTGGTTCGCGGCGGAGCCCCTGACAGCAGCCGAGCGGCGTGAACTGATTGCTGTCTGGCAGGGGGAGGCTCGTTCCGGCGGGGAAGAGCATTTCGGCATTTTCGACCGCGGCGAGCTCGTTGGCGCAGTGGGTGTGCACCGGCACCTCGAGCCCGACGGTGCGGAGATTGGGTACTGGACCCATGTTGCGCACGTCCGTCGCGGAATCGCGAGGACTGCGGCAAGTGCGATCACCGACTACGCCTTCGCCAGTCCGCGCGTAGCTTACACCGAAATCCATCACGACCCCGCCAACCATGTGAGCGGGCGGATTCCGCTCCGGCTCGGCTACACGTTGCGCGGGACGTTCGACGCGCCAATGCTCGCGCCAGGACACACAGGACGCGAGTGCATCTGGCGGCTCACCCGCGCGGATTGGCAACAGCGACCCATTCGTGAGTGATTGTCGGCACACTCGCCGGTGGTGCGGCCGCGCTGACCCCGAAAGTGTCAGACTCGTCCGGTATTTCTCTCTCCAGCAATACTTTTCAGTGAGAGGGGTGTAGCGCGATGATGGGCCGGGGCCATATGGCGACAACGAGTGTCCTGTGGCTGGCGTGCGCGCCACCGATCGCCGCTGCGGCTGGCCATCCCATGACCAGTGGCGAGATCATCGTCTCGACGATCGCGATCGCGGGGTGGTCTGTCTGGCCCGACTGGGACCATTCAGATGCGCGCCTGGCCCGCACGCTGGGCCCGATCTCGAAGTTCTTTGCGCGAGTGGTGGGCACACTGTCCGGCGGCCATCGTGTGGGAAAGACTCACACGCTGGTTTTCGCGGTCGCGATGGGTGTGCTTGCCGGGGCGCTCGCTTCTGTGCCCCATGAGTTTGGTGGCGTGACGCTCCCGGTTAACTGGGCGCTGCTGGTCATGATGTGGTTTCTCGCGTACACGATGATGCTGACGCTGGGGCTCTCGGTGTTCCGGTCGCGACTGATTGGTGATGAGATCATCGCGCTCGAAGCCATTGGTATCGTCGCGCTTGCTGTCTGGCTGGCGCCTGACGATTGGTGGTGGATGCCGTGGACGGCCGCCGTTGGCTGCCTGCTGCACTGTCTGCAGGATGCGATGACAGTGCGTGGCCTGCCAAATTTCTTTTGGCCTCTGCCGCGTGTGCGCCTGCGGTTCCCCGTCTTGGGTCGCGCGGGCGGAAGCCGCGAGCAGATCGTCACGAGCGCTGCATTGGCTGCTGGACTGTGGATTGCCCCAGCGGTGCTGAGCGGCCACGTGTGGTGGACCGCGGAGTGGCTTTCGGCATAGCGCGATGGCCGCGCGAGTGCGGATCAAATCCCTTGCGTAAATACCATAGGGGGGTATAGTAGGCGCCAGTCTACAGAGGGATTTCGCCATGAAACACCAGCACATAGAGACGACTGGGGATCATGCCGGGCACGCGTCGGCGCACGCCGGACATGCAGTCGACAAACATAAGGGGCACGGGGCACACGGGGAGGAGTTCCGGAAACGATTCTGGGCGAGCCTCATCCTTTCTGTCCCTGTCGTCTACTTCAGCCACATGGTTGCCGATCTGCTGGGTTACACAATCCCGCATTTTGCCTGGGCGGAATGGATCCCTCCGGTTCTCGGCACCGTCATCTTCGTTTACGGAGGTGCACCCTTCCTGGTCGGTGGCGTGCGCGAAGTCAAGGGCCGCCAGCCAGGCATGATGCTGCTGATCGCGATGGCGATCTCCGTAGCATTCCTCGCGTCGTGGGCCACCACGCTGGAAATCGGTGGATTCGACCTCGACTTCTGGTGGGAACTTGCCCTGCTAATCGTGATCATGCTGCTCGGGCACTGGCTCGAAATGCGTGCTCTTGGGTCGGCATCCGGTGCCCTCGATGCCCTCGCCGCATTGTTGCCCGATACCGCGGAGCGAGTTGACGGGGACGACCTGAAGAATGTGCCGCTCGATCAGCTGCGCCCGGGGGACACCGTGGTGGTCCGTCCGGGCGCCAGGGTCCCTGCCGATGGCGAGATCGTTTCCGGCAGTGCGGACATGGACGAGTCGATGATTACGGGTGAATCAAAACCTGTGCGCCGGCAGCGCGGTGACACTGTGGTCGCGGGCACCGTCGCCACAGACAGCTCAATCCATGTGCACGTCAAGGCAATCGGTGAGGACACCGCGCTCGCGGGGATTCAGCGTCTCGTCGCGCAAGCTCAAGCATCGTCGTCCAGGGCGCAGGCGCTTGCTGACCGCGCAGCCGCGTTTCTCTTCTACTTTGCCCTCGCCGCTGGCGTCCTGACCTTCGCGGCGTGGATGGTTGCGGGCAATATCGACGACGCAGTTGTCCGTACGGTCACGGTACTTGTCATCGCCTGCCCGCATGCGCTTGGTCTGGCGATTCCGCTCGTCATCGCGATCTCGACGGAGCGCGCCGCACGTGCGGGAATTCTTGTCAAAGAGCGACTCTCGCTCGAACGAATGCGCACTGTCGATGTCGTTCTGTTCGACAAGACCGGAACACTCACTGCTGGCCGGCATGAAGTGACTGCCGTCGCGTCTACCGCTGGGACCGACTCGAAAACGGTGCTCGCGCTCGCCGCCTCGGTGGAGCGAGAAAGCGAACACCCGGTCGCACGCGCAATCGTGGGCAAAGCCGGTGCGAGTGCACGGGAATATCGCGCATCGGAGTTTCGCTCACTCCCCGGACGTGGCGTGAGTGCTTTTGTGACTGGCCCTGGGAGTGCTGGCGCCGCACAGACTTACGTTGGCGGGCCAGCACTGCTGCGCGATGTGGGAGTGCGTGAGCCCGAAGACCTCGCGACCCAGACTCGCGGTTGGCGGCAGCGTGGTGCGTCAGTCCTGCACGTCGTTCAGGCGGACAAGGTGCTCGGTGCGTTCGCTCTTGAGGACGCGGTCCGGCCGGAATCTCGCCGCGCAGTGGCCGAGCTGCACCGGCACGGTGTCGCAGTCGCGATGGTCACCGGTGATGCGCAGCAAGTTGCGGACGCGGTGGCGCACGATCTCGGAATTGACGAAGTATTCGCGGGCGTGCTGCCGGAAAACAAGGAAGCGAAGGTGAGCGAGTTGCAGCAGCGCGGGCACCGCGTTGCAATGGTCGGCGATGGAGTGAATGACGCGCCCGCCCTGGCGCGCGCGGATGTGGGGATCGCTATCGGTGCGGGTACGGATGTCGCCATCGAATCGGCCGGAGTCGTACTCGCATCCGATGACCCGCGTGGCGTGCTCTCAGTGATCACGCTCTCGCGGCGCTCGTACCGAAAGATGTGGGAGAACCTGGTGTGGGCGACGGCGTACAACATTGTTGCGATTCCGCTCGCGGCAGGCGCCCTCGCGTTCACCGGATTCGTGCTGCCGCCCGCGATGGCCGCCGTGCTGATGTCAGCCTCCACGATCGTGGTGGCGATCAACGCGCAGTTTTTGCGGCGCGTTAACCTCGAACCCGCGCCCTTGGAAAACGGACACCACTGATCGGAGCTGCACCTTCATGCCGGGAACGAAACAAGCCGGATTGACAGCAATCGGGTTATGCGTGCTGGCGCTGACTGCCGGATGCACCTCCGAACCACCTGGAGACTCGACTTTCGACCCCGGTATGGGGCATATCCACGCGCTCGCAATCAACCCAGCCACTGGCACCGTGTATGCGGGCACCCACTACGGTCTCTTCACGCTGACAGATTCGGGCGCCGAGCGCGTGGGCAGCGTCGCCCAGGATTTTATGGGTCTGGCTGCGGCAGGGGATGACCACTTCCTCGCTAGTGGCCATCCGAGCCCGGACGATATGGATCAGCCCGTCAACCTCGGGCTCATCGAGAGCCGCGACGGCGGTGACAGCTGGGATGTGCTGTCTTTATCAGGGGCAGCGGACTTTCACGCGCTCGAATACAAACACGGAATTGTGTACGGATACGACAGCCTCAACCAGCAAATCATGGTGAGCGAAGACAAACACGAGTGGATCGGTGGCGCGCGATTTCCCGCCTACGATATTGCCGTATCCCCGCTGAACCCCGACGAAGTCATTGCGACAGTGGAGCGCGGGCCAGCCCGCAGCACTGACCGTGGCGAGATGTTCGAGGTTCTCGGCGGGGCACCGGCCCTGGTTTTCGTCGACTGGCCAGCTGCGGACGAACTGGTGGGTATCGACGCCGATGGCGTCGTTTACGTCAGTGCCGACGGCGGCGACTCGTGGCGCGAGATGGGCACCGTGGGTGCTGCGCCGCACGCCCTCCTCGCCGCTGGCGATGGTGAGATCTACGTTGCGACCGACCGGGGCATCCTGTCCTCCGGTGACAATGGTGCGACCTTCACGCCGCTGTGGGAGGACACTCAGTGAGTGGCTAGTCGGGCTCCGGATAGCGTCGTGGTGTGAAGACGACGGGACTGCCGTCCCGATCCGCGAGTGTTGTCTGAGACGAGCCGATGATCAGCAGGCAGCGCATGTCGATCGCGGACGGGTCGAGCGTGCCCAGGGTGGTCAGCGCGACACTCTCGGAATCCGACCCCACAGCCCGTCCGACAACGACGGGGGTATCGGGAGACTTGCGCTCAAGCAGGAGCTTCTTCATCGCTTCAACCTGCCACGTGCGGCTCTTCGACGCAGGGTTGTAGATCGCGATCGCGAAGTCCGACTCGGCGGCCGCCCGCAGCCGGGCGGCGACGATCTCCCACGGTTTGAGCCGGTCCGATAGTGAGATCACGGCATAGTCGTGGCCCAGTGGGGCGCCCGCGCGCGCTGCCACAGCGTTCGCGGCGGTGAGGCCTGGCACCACTCGGACGGGTATGTCGGCGTACTCGGGCCGTGCCGCAACTTCGAGCACCGCGGTGGCCATGGCGAACACGCCCGGATCGCCGGACGACACAACGGCGACGCGGGCGCCCCCGCGCGCGAGGTCGAGCGCGTAGGCGGCGCGTTCTTCCTCCACACGATTGTCTGAGGGATGATGGCGCTGCCAGGCGTTGGGTGCTATTCGCGCAAGGTACGGCCCGTATCCAACGAGGTCGGTGGCTGACCGTACCTCACGCCGCACTTCCTGAGTTGTCCATTCGGGTGCGCCTGGCCCGAGGCCCACCACGACAACCTCGCCTCCGGCGCCGTGCGGCGACGCGGTGTTCAGGGGGGAGGGGAGGAGCGCAACTGAGAAGTAGGGTACTTCGTCTGGGTCGACGTCTTTCGCCGGAAGCACGCGCTGCGCGTCCCAGCTTGCTCGTTCGATGTAGACGGCTTCCTCGAGCCGCCCAGATCGTTCGAGTGCGTCACGCACTGACCGAAACGTGCGGCCCAGCTTCATGATCGCGACAGCATCGCTGGCAGCCAAGCGGTCGGAGAGTTCTTCTGCGGCAAGCGTGCCAGGAAGGACGGTCAGTACTTCGTCGCGTTCGACCAGCGGTGTCTGGATGGCGGCAGCGGCTGCCGAAACCGACGTGACGCCCGGGATGATCTCTGTTTCGTAGGTGCCCGCGAGCCGCTTATGCATGTGCATGTAGGAGCTGTAAAAAAGCGGATCACCCTCGGCCAGTAAAGCGACAGTGCAGCCAGCGTCGAGGTGTGCGGCAAGCCGTGCGGCGGATTCCTCGTAGAACTCGTCGATCGCACCCTGATAACCGCGCGGATGGTCCGTGGTTTCCGTCGTCAGCGGATAGACGAGCTTCTCTTCGATTTGGCCGTCACGCAGATACGGGGCTGCGACGCCGCGCGCGATGCTGCGCCCATGCTTGGCGCTGTGGTAGGCGACGACATCGGCCTGCGAGATGATGCGTGCCGCCTTTACCGTGACGAGTTCAGGGTCGCCGGGGCCCAGGCCGATTCCATAGAGTTTTCCGCTCACAGCTCGGTGCTCGCGATCGCATTGACAGCGGCGGCGGTGATCGCGCTGCCGCCGCG
The DNA here is from genome assembly GCF_026041215.1 of Hoyosella sp. YIM 151337. Taxonomy (GTDB): domain Bacteria; phylum Actinomycetota; class Actinomycetes; order Mycobacteriales; family Mycobacteriaceae; genus Hoyosella. The sequence continues at coordinate 196,353 of NZ_JAPEIQ010000013.1, read as the reverse complement.
CCGGCCCCGAACCACCAGGTGGGGGAGTCCAGACGCGATGAGAGCTTCCTTCGACTCGGCGGCGCCGACGAACCCGACGGGTCCGCCAACCACCGCAGCTGGTGCGGGCCAGCCAGCGTCGATTCTCTCCAGCAAAAAGAAGAGAGCGGTGGGCGCGTTGCCGATAGCGACGACCGCGCCGCCGATGTGTTCTTCCCACAGTTCGACGGCTGCGGCGGTGCGCGTGGTGCCGAGCAGCGTGGCGCGGGATGCGACGGACGGGTCTAGCAGCGTGCACATGACGCGGTTGTCGGCGGGCAGCCGTTTACGAGTGACACCGGATGCCACCATTGCGGTGTCAGCGAGGATCGGGGCGCCGGCGTGCATGGCGCTGCGGGCTGCGTCGACCACGCCAGGAGTGAATGAGATATCGCTGGTGAGGTCCACCTGTCCGCATGCATGAATCATGCGCACGACCGCATCCGCTTCTGACGCTGGAAAAGGGGAGAGGTCAGCTTCGGTGCGGATGATCGCGAACGATTGACGGTAGATAGCGAGGCCGTCCCGTTCGTAACCGTCGTCCATCAGCGCCTGGTACCGGTCCTTGTCGGCCAGATGAGTCACGGGCATGGGGGAGAGTTTACGGTGCCCGGGAAGTGATGCCTGCACGCCATCACGATCGGACAAGGCGCGCGACAGCGTCGGACACCTCCTTGAGCTTTGCGTCAGCTTCGGGGCCGCCACTGGCGACCGCCTCTGCGACGCAGTGCGCCATGTGGTCGTTGAGCAGTCCGAGCGCGACGGCTTCCAGGGCACTCTTCATCGCGGACACCTGCGTGAGGATATCGATGCAGTACTTCTCGTCCTCGACCATGCGCTGCAACCCACGGGCCTGACCTTCGATGCGGCGCAGCCGCTTCAGGTACGCCTCTTTACTTGTGATGTAGCCATGGTGGTGGCCGGTGCTGCAGGCTTCCCCCGTGGCCGGGCTACTTGGTGCGGGCATGGTGGCCCCCTTTCGCTGAAACGGATGTGAACCGCTTGAGTCGCAGGCTATTGCCGACAACGAATAGCGACGATAGCGCCATTGCGGCGCCCGCGAGCATCGGGTTGAGCAAACCGGCCGCGGCGATCGGCAGGGCGGCGACGTTGTAGGCGAACGCCCAGAAGAGGTTGCCCTTGATAGTGCGCAGCGTGCGGCGAGAGAGCCTGATCGCGTCGACTGCCGCCCGCAGGTCCGGCCTGATCAGGGTGAGATCGCTGGCGTGGATCGCGACGTCGGTTCCGGACCCCATGGCGATTCCGAGATCGGACTGTGCGAGCGCGGCCGCGTCATTGACACCGTCACCGATCATCGCCACGGTGCTGCCTTCGCGCTGCAGGCGCTCGATGGTGGCGGCTTTGTCCTCGGGCATCACACCGGCGATGACCTCGTCGATGCCGACTTCCTGACCGATCGCGCGGGCGGTTGTTACGTTATCGCCCGTCAGCATGATCGTGCGGAGTCCGAGGTGCCGCATGTCTTCGATGGCGCCAGCGGACTCAGGCTTAACGGTGTCACCGACGGTAAAAATTGCCCGTGCTTGTCCGTCCCAGCCGACTGCGATGGCGGTGAGCCCCGAACGTTCAGCCGCCTCGGCGCCATGCTTCAGTTCGGGGCTGAGTGGCATTCCTTCGGCTTCCAGCATTGCGGGGCGGCCCACGAGTACGGTGCTCCCGTTGATTGTGCCGGCGACTCCGAGGCCGGCGAGGTTGCGGAAACCGTGGACCGCGGGGAGGCCGGGCACTCGGTTGTGCGCGGCAGCGGCGATCGCCCGGGCGATTGGGTGCTCGGAGTAGTCCTCAAGGGCACCGGCATACCGCAGTGCCTCATCGCGGGTCGTCCCGCCGCTGGTAATGACGTCGAGCAACGTCATCTGCCCGGTGGTGATCGTTCCGGTCTTGTCAAGGACAACGGTGTCGACAGTTCGTGTCGATTCCAGCACCTCGGGGCCCTTGATCAGCACGCCGAGCTGGGCGCCGCGCCCGGTGCCAACGAGCAGCGCTGTAGGTGTCGCGAGCCCGAGTGCACAGGGGCACGCGATGATCAGTACCGCTACCGCGGCGGTGAAAGCGAACTGAAGTGGCTCCCCACGGAAGAGCCAGAACGCGAACGCGCCGGCCGCAAGCAGAATGACGAACGGGACGAATGTCGCCGAAATGCGGTCAGCGAGACGCTGAATCTGCGCCTTCCCCGTCTGTGCGCGTTCAACGAGTGTGCGGATCTGCGCGAGCCGTGTGTTGTCGCCAACTTCCGTGGCATGCACCACGATCCGCCCCGACGTGTTGAGGGTGCCTCCAGTGACTTTTGCACCTGGTTCCACCTCAATAGGGACGGACTCACCGGTGAGCATCGATTCGTCGACCGCCGAGTGACCGTCTTCGACGGTGCCGTCGGTGGCTATTTTCTCGCCGGGGCGCACGATGAAAGAGTCACCCACGGCGAGTTCACTCACCGGGATGCGTGTTTCCCGCCCGTCTCGGAGCACGGCGACGTCTTTCGCGCCCAGGTCGGCGAGCGCCCGCAGAGCTGCGCCTGCACGCCGCTTCGAACGTGCTTCCATGTATTTGCCCGCGAGAATGAATGCGGTGATCCCCGCGGCAGCTTCGAGGTAGATGTTGGCTGTGCCGTCACCGCGAGCGGGGATAAGGGTGAATTCGTGGGTCATGCCCACCATGCCCGCCATCCCGAAGAAGAGCGCATACACCGACCAGCCGAACGCGGCGAGGGTGCCGATGGAGATCAGCGTGTCCATGGTGACGGTGGCATGTCGCGCGTTGACGGCGGCTGCTCTATGGAAGGGCCACCCGCACCACACAACAACGGGTGCTGCGAGCACCAGCGAGACCCACTGCCAGTACGTGAACTGCAATGCGGGAATCATCGCCATCGCGATGACCGGAATGCTGAGCACCGCAGCGACGACAAGGCGCAGCCGGAGTATGCGAACGGCCCGGTCGTCAGTCTCGTCGATGTCCGCAGCGGACGTGGCGGACGTGGCGGACATCGTCTCGGGTAACCGTGCCGAGTACCCCGTCTTTTCGACCGTCGCGATCAGAGTCCCCGCGGTTACTGCGGGGCTGTGCGAGGTGATGTGTGCCTTTTCGGTCGCGAAATTGACCGTGGCGGCGACCCCGTCGATCTTATTGAGCTTCTTCTCAATTCGCGCAGCACACGACGCGCAGGTCATGCCTGCGATATCCAGGTCGATGGTCTTCTCGTGTGCTCGTTTGTCGAGTAGTGGTCTCATCGCGGATCTCCCAGACTGTGTAAGTGGGCTCAGGCTACGGTGTAGCCGGCTTCGCCGACCGCGTCCCTGATCGCAGCGTCGTCGAGGCGCGTTTCACTTTCGATCGTCACGGCACCAGTTGTCAGGTCGACGGCGACGCTGATAACGCCTGGCAGTGCGGAGAGTTCTGAGCGAACCGCGTTTTCGCAGTGCCCGCACGTCATACCCTGGACTGTGAGTGTTGCTGTCACCGGCATGTCTCTTCCTTTCACGACTGACGTGATGCTAGGGTACCCCCGTAGGGTATGAACGGCAACCGCAAAGGACTCACATGCGCAAACAATTCATAGCCGCTGCGACAGCAACCGCGCTCGCGTTCAGCCTGGCCGCCTGCGGCGCAGACGACGCTGACACGGCAGGTCCGGAGGAACCCGGCACGGCAGATGTCGCCGTCAACTTCAACGAGGCCGATGTCCAGTTCGCGCAGGGCATGATTCCCCACCACGAGCAAGCCGTTGAGATGAGCAACATCATCCTCGACAAAGAAAGGATCGATCCGCGGGTCACCGAACTCGCAGAGCAGATCAAAGAAGCGCAAGAACCAGAGATCGAGTTGCTTGAATCCTGGCTCGACGAGTGGGATGCGTCCCCCGCCGTCATGGACGATATGCACGATGGCCATGGCATGGAAGGCATGATGTCCTCCGACGACATCGACGCGCTGACTATCGCCGAAGGAGAGAGCGCAGCCCGGCTCTACATCGAACAGATGATCGTGCACCACGAAGGCGCGATCATCATGGCTGAGGCGCAATTGCAGACCGGCGCCAACTCAGCCGCACTTGAGCTCGCGCAGACGATCATCGACACGCAGCAAACTGAAATCGACTCGATGCGGATGCTCCTCAACGATCTCGACTCTTGATGTGATAGCCGTCCGGCGTCGCGACCACTACCGTCGTGTCACCGGGCGGCGTACCGCACCCGCGTTCACAACCTGCCCAGTGTTGGCGGCCTTCTGCCGGTGAGGTACCTGACTCGATAGCGTCCGCAGCATCCTTCTGCACATCCGTGTGCGATTTATTGCAGCCAGGGCTGCCCGTGCATGCCGTGGTCTCGATCCACGGTGATTCTGCGTCAAAGATCAGCCCCATCGGGGCGAGGACGCGGACAACCTGCTCCGCACGCCAGTCATCGAGGTCGCTGATCACCAGCGTGCGCCACGGCGTGACAGTCAGTGGACGTTCGATCGCAGCGATGAACTCCGCGAGGCGAGCGTCCAGGCGGCCCAATTTCAGTCCCGCGCCCAGTGTGACCTGACCGTCATCCTGCGCAAACCACCCGATCGGCGGCAAGGGCCGCGAACTGATTGCCACCGGCATGTGCTGCGGATCAGGAGTGAGCGCGAGGTGCTCAGTGATTTCGTGTCCTGCGCGCGGGAGCTCGCGGACTCGCCACTCGTCCGTGCGCACGGCCAGAAACGCGTGCACGGCCGCCATGATCGTCGAGACAACCGCCTCAGGCGGCATGCGCACGCCGGTGTCGGCACCCGCGATGAGGAGCGCAACGCTGCTTTCGTCGTAGACCATCGCTGCGATGTCCGTGTCCAGCCCGGCGACGTCGCCGCGCCCGTCGTCGACTGCGAGCAAGAAACGCCCGGACAACTCGGTCATCGCAGCATCCGCACACAACGCCGCGTCGAGGTTCCGGACCCAGCTGCGGACGTCGGCGAAGCCACCAATAAGTCCGCTGAGAGGTGAGCTCAGAATGTTGCGTACCCGCTCATGAGTGGGGGACGGGAGTAAGCCCGCTGCCGTCAGGATGGTCCCGGCCGGGTCCGCCGCGCGCAGCCCCCGAATCTGGATGTTTCCCCGCGAAGTGAGTTCCAGAACGCCGCTGCCGTGCTCGCGCGCGAGTTCCGCGAGAGTGTGCATCTGCGCCGCTGAGAGAGCACCGCCCGGTAGCCGGACACGCGCCAGAAGGCCGTCCGCAGCGGCGTGCAGGCGAAGAGCTCCAGGGCATCGATCCTCAGGTCTCACCCCATCAGGGTAGCGGGGCCGCTCGTGACCCACGAAACCACGAAAAGGGCTGTTCATTCCCCTCATGTCGGGAATGAACAGCCCTTCGCTGTTGCCTAGTGAATCTGGCGCTCCTGGTTCTCCCAGAACGGCTCACGCAGCTTGAACTTCTGTACCTTGCCGGTGGCGGTGCGCGGCAGTGCTTCGATGAAATCGACCCGCTTCGGACACTTGTAACCGGCCAGATGCTCGCGACAATGCGCGATGAGTGTCGCGGACGTGAGATCCTTGTCCCGCGACACCACCAGCGCGGTGACGAGCTCGCCCCACTTCTCGTCTGGGATACCGATGACAGCCACCTCCTGTACCGCTGGATGCAGACTGATGGCGTCCTCCACCTCGATCGACGACACATTCTCACCGCCGGTGATGATGACGTCCTTTTTGCGGTCCGCAATCGTCAGATAGCCGTCAGCATCGACCGTGCCACCGTCACCGGTGTGGAACCAATTGCCTTCCATTACACGGGTGGTCTCCTCCTCGTTACGCCAGTACGCGTCGAGGGCATGGTTGCTGCGCGACAGTATCTCGCCCTTGTCATCGGTGGTGAGCCGAACCCCCAGCGCGGGGGCGCCGGCGCGCACCAGCTTGCGGGCGCGTTCCCGGGTATCCAGTTCGAGCCACTCGTAGCGCATCCGGTTGAACGTGAGGAGCGGGGCGGTTTCGGTCAGCCCATATATCTGGATGAACTCCCACCCCAGTTCCTCCCAAACCCGCTCGATCGTGCGCGTGGCTGGCGGTGCGCCGGCGACGATGATGCGCACTCTGCCGCTGCCCGGGATTTTCTCGTTGCCGAGTGCCCTCCACTCTTCTGCGGCGTCAAGCGCCGCCGCGACGACAGCCGGAGCCGCGCACATCAGCGTCACACCGTGCTCTTCGATTCGGCGAAGGATCTCGAACCCGTCAATCTTGCGGATCACCACGTGTTTCGCGCCCATACCCGTCACGGTGTACGGCATGCCCCAGCCGTTGGCATGGAATGTGGGCAGTGTGTGCAGGTAGACGTCGTTATCGTTGACGCCAGCGTGCAGACCGAAGGTGGTGGCGTTGAGCCACAGCGCGCGGTGGGTGAGTTGCACTCCCTTCGGCCGCGCCGTCGTGCCTGACGTGTAGTTGATGGTCGCGGTCGCGTCCTCATCACCCTCCCACGGCTTCGGCGTCACACCGAACGCGAAGATCTTGTCGTCATCCTCGCCGAGAACGTACTTGTGGGGCACGTCGAGGGCATCTAGCACGTCGCGACGTTCGGGATCACACAGCACCACTTCGGCGCCTGAATGTTCGACGATGTATCTGATCTCAGCCTCGGCGAGCCGGAAGTTTACGGGCACGAGGACCCGTCCCCATGCGGAGACTCCGAAGAGCGAGATCAGCAGCCGTGCTGAGTTATGCGAGATGATTGCCACCCGGCCGCCAGTCGGAACACCGATCTGGTCAAGCCGGGCGGACTGCGCCGCCGCGTATTCCGCCATTTCCCGGTACGTGAACGCGCCGAGTGACTGGGCGGGCTGGTCCGGTTCGTCGACGATCGCGATGCGATCGGGATAAACCGTTTGTGCCCGGTAGAGGTGGTCGGCGATGGTAAGTGGGAATTTCATCGTCTTGTCATCCAATCGTGCGCGGCGGCAAACATTCGGCCAGGTCAGGCGTTGATGTTGCGGTTTTTGGTCTCGATGATCTTGTAGGTGCAGAGCACGCTGATCGCGGAGAGACCGGCCAGCATGATGCCTACCCAGATCGCGCCGGGGCCTGCAATGAGGGGAGCAGCGATCAGCGGAGGCAGTGCACCGCCGAGGATCCCTGCGAGGTTGTAGCCCATGCCCGCGCCGGTGTAGCGGTAGCGTGCCTGGAACATTTCCGGCAGTAGTGCACCTGCGGGCCCGTATGCGATACCGAAGATCGTCAGTGTGCCGAAGAGCCCGACTGCGAAAGCGAGCGGACCGCCGAGGTTGAGGATCGGGAACAGCACCATCACCCACGGAATCGCGAGGCCACACGAGGTCATGATCACGCGGCGCCGGCCGATCCGGTCCGACCACAGTGCGGACGCGGCGGTGGAAAGGCCGAAGAAGACAGCCGCGACCATGCCCATCGCGAGCACGTAGTTTCGAGAGAGCTCCAGCGTGCCCACGCCGTAGTTGGTGAGGAACGCAGTGCCCATGTAGAACAGCGAGAACAGGCTGGCCAGCGCACCTGCGGCGATCAGGATTTCTTTGCTCTGGAACCGGAACGCGTCGAGGAATGGCAGCTTCTGTTCCGCGGGCTTCTCGGCAGCGGGAGCGGTCTTCTGCGCTTCGATCTTCTCCCGGAACACCGGCGTCTCAGCGACAGCCAGACGTACCCACAGGCCCACGATTACGAGAGCGAACGACAGGATGAATGGGATCCGCCAGCCGTACTCGAGGAATGCGGTGCTCGTTGTGCCCAGCGTGAGGCTCGCGATGAGGAATGTGGCACTCGACAGGAAGAACGCGAACGCCGGCCCGAGCTGCGGGAACATCGCGTACATGCCGCGCTTGTTCTGGGGAGCGTACTCCGCGGTGAGCAGCGTTGCCCCCGCCCACTCACCACCGACAGCGAACCCCTGGAAGAAGCGGGCCGTCACAAGCAGGATCGGTGCCCAAATGCCGATACCACCTTCGAACAGCCCAAACACTCCGGTCTGATAGCCGGGCAGCAAACCGATACCCACGGTCGCGATACCCATGATCAGCAGCGTCCACACGAGTGTGCGCTTGCGGCCAATGCGGTCACCAAAGTGACCGAAAATGATCGCGCCGACCGGGCGGGCGAAGAACGCGACCGCGAACGTCGCGAACGATGCGATGGTGGCGGTCAGCGGGTCAGCGGCAGGGAAGAAGACCGTCGGAAAGACGAGCGCCGCGGCCGTGCCGTAGATGAAGAAATCGTAGAACTCGATCGTGGTGCCGATCGAGCTGGCCGCTGCGACACGGCGCAGACTAGTCTTTTTCTGGTCCGGCTCTTTGTGGCCGGCAGTCGTTGTAGCTGACGCCGGCGGGGGTGGTGGCGGCGAAGCGGTGCGAGTCACGGTCACCTTGTCTCACTCTCTCGGATCGAGCCCGGTAAATCGGGCACCGGTTCTGGTGTAAGACCAAGGTAGTGATGCTCGTCACCCCCGAATACCCCCGAAAGGGTGTATCGGCGATCGCGGTGAATCCGGCAGCTGAAATCTACGGGAGCAGGCCAAGCAGCCGCGCGCGGGTGACTGACTCCATGCGGGTGCGGGTCCCGAGTTTCGTCGCAGCGCTTCGCAAATAGGCTTTGACAGTTTCAGCCGAAAGTGCGAGCTGTCCCGCCACCTCGCCATTGGTGCATCCCAGAGCGACTTGGGAGAGGACGTCGATCTCGCGGGGGGTGAGCGTCGGGAGTGCGATAGGCGAAGGGGCGGCTACGGGTGCGGTGGCTGCTGCGGTGGGGTCGTCTGGGCGCCCCACCGATACGAGTGCGGCGCCGGCGCGAGTGAGCCGGTCACGCAGCTCCGGGTCCGAGATCTGTGCCGCGATCGCGCGCAGCTCACTGTGGAGCATCCGCAGGGTCTCGCGGTCTGCGCCCGCCATTTCGGCTTTCATGTCGGCCCGCAAGAATTCGGCTTGTTCAGCGCGACGCTCGACTTCTTCGCGCACGCGCAACTCGTCGCCAAGGTCCTTCGCGGCCGCGAACAACGCCCCGCGTACGGAATCACCGAAGTTGGTCGCCTCACGGACAGCGCCGTACAGGACTGCGCGCACAGTCTTGTTGACCAGCACGGGCACGGCGAGCATGCTGCGCAGCCCTTCCTCCCGGACTACATCCACATAGTCGTGGGAAATGCCCTCTGACGTCGTGTAGTCGCTGACAAACAGCGGCCGGCCCGACGCGGCACATCGTCCGCCCAGCCCGGCGCCTGGGCTGACGCCCAGATTCCGGAGACCGTCAGTACGCATCCCGATGAAGCGATTAAGCGTCAGGGTCTTGCCGGTGTAGTCACCAGAGAACACGACAGGGAGCTGCGTGTCTGCTTTCGCGCGGCGCAGTGCGGCCCTCATGGTGTCGTGGACGCTCGTGTCCATGATCTCCTCGCTGGTTACGCTTTGACGTATCAGGTGAGTCACATCGGCACTGTAGTGTGACGCGACTCATTACATCGTCCCATATTCAGCGATATGCGACGGTCAGCTCACGAGCAGGATTCCGGCGAGCGCGAGCCCCGCAACCCAGACGGTCGAGATTGCCCCGAGAATAAACGGCCGCGCCCCGACCTGACGCAAAGCCGATACGCGCAGATCAGCGCCGAGCGCGAACATGGCTGCGGTGAGCAGCGCAGTCTGCAGGACGGAGACAGCAGACAAGGCATCATCCGGCAGGGCCCCGGTTGAGCGCAGGCCGGCACAAGCGAGGAAACCGAGAACAAACAGCGGAATCAGTGGGGGACGTCCCTGCCCGGCTACGGTGTCTGTGCTGAAGCGCTGCCGCAGACTGAGTGCCGCCATCACCGGGGCGAGCATGAGCACCCGGGCGAGTTTGATGAGCACAGCGACGCTGAGAGCTGCACCCCCGATCACGCCGCCCGCCGCAACAACCTGCGCGACCTCGTGGATTGAGCCTCCGGCCCACAACCCGGCTTCGGTGTTCGACAGCTCAATCAGGCTGGAAAGCATCGGAATCGCTGGAATCATGAGCGTGCCGAAGATGACTACGAGCACCACGGCGGTGACCACTTCTCTGTCTTTTGACCGCACGACGCCGCTTGCGGCCGCGACCGCCGCGGCGCCGCAGATCGAGAAGCCGCATGCGATCAGCAGTCGTTGCGTCCAGGAAAGGCCGAGAAGTTTGCCGACCAGCATCGTTCCTGCGATCCCGAGGCAAACGACGCCAACTGCCACCGCGAGCATTCCCCAGCCGAGGCCGATGATGTCAGTGAACATCACCTGCAGCCCAAGGAGCGCAACACCGAGACGGAGCAGTCGCTTCGACGAGAACTGCAGACCCGGCCGGATGCACTGCGGTACCCGTACCGCGTTTGCGAAGAGCGCTCCGCAGAGGATTCCAAGCAACAAAGGGCTTACGGTGGGCAGAAAGTAGTTCGCGGTTAAGGCGATTGCTGTTGCCACGGCACAGGCTGCGAGCCCAGGGCTCAGCGTCGTCACGCCGCGGATTGGGCGAAGACGCGGCGATTGTGCCGCTGACTTCTTCTCCATGGTGGCGGGCGCGATGTGCGTGTTAGTCACCCATCAATCGTCTGGCAGCGCGGACGGATGCAGTAGCCGCTATTTTCGCATATACTCATATCAATCAGATATGGATAGCGGGGGAGCTATATCATGTATGTATGTCTCAGCGGCTGCCTGATCTGCATGTCCTGGCGCTCCTCGTGGGAGTGGATGACCACGGTAGCCTGAGTGCCGCAAGCCGGAAGGCGGATATCGCGCAGCCCAACGCGAGCAGATCGATCAAACAGCTTGAGCGGCAACTTGGAATTCCGCTGTTGCGCCGAAATCCCAGCGGATCCACCTTGACTGCCGAGGGCACCGTGATCGCGCACTGGTCACGCCGGATTCTGGCCGATGCGGCCACGCTGCTCGACGTCGCCGCGGGTTTGCGTGTGGAGCGTTCGGCAGAGCTGACGGTGGGCGCGAGCTTGACCGTGGCTGAGCACCTGATGCCTGCGTGGCTTGGTTCATTTCACCGGATGCACCCTGAAGTGACCGTCCATCTCCAGGTTCATAACTCGGCACAAGTGTTCGAGCGAGTTTCCGACGGTGTGTGCAACGTTGGTTTTGTGGAGTCGCCGACAGTACCGCGCGGACTGCACAGCGTCACAGTTTCCCGTGACCGGCTGGTAGTGGTGGTCAACCCGGCGCACCCTTGGGCACGCCGGCGCAAACCACTCACTATGGCCGAACTGGCGGCCACACCCCTGCTCGTACGCGAACCCGGATCAGGGACTCGCACGACCTTAGACCTGGCGCTGCAGGAGTACGAGCGGGCCGAGCCGCTGATCGAACTCGGAAGTGCAGCTGCGATTCGCACTAGCGTGCTGGGCGGCGTTGGGCCCGCGGTGATGAGCACGCTCGCTGTCGGCGACCAGGTACGATCCGGCGAGCTAAGGCTCGTCGATGTCGAAGGTCTCGATCTCGAACGAGCGCTGCGCGCGGTGTGGCGACCGCCCAGGCAACTCGGCGGACTCGCGGGCGAATTGGTGCGTCTTGCCCGCCGCGAAGGAAAAGCAGGGGTGTGACGAAGGTGCGGGCTTACGCCCGATGGGACGCGGCGGGCTTCCCTCCTGCCGCGCGCCACTCAGACTCGAGGAGCGCATAGTGCAGTTCGCCGCCCCATTCGCCTTTGAAGATCTCTGACTCGCGGAAATGCGCCTCCTGACGCATGCCGAGCCGGTGCATGAGTTGTGCGGACCCAGCATTGCGGGGGTCGCAGCGCCCGATAATGCGGTGCAAGCCAAGCTCCTCGAAGCCGAGGCGAAGCATCTCGACGGCGGCTTCGGTTGCGTATCCCTTCCCACCGTAGGCAGGGTGCAAGACGTACCCGAACTCGCCCTGCTGGTGCGTCTTGCTTAGCCAGATGAGCAGCGTGTACCCGATTACGGTGCCGTCGAGCGTAATTGCCAGCATGAGGGTGTCACCCTCGTCGCGCAGCGCGGTTTGACCGCATCGGATGGCGAGTTCCCGGGCGTTGTCCTCGCGTGAACGGGGCTCGTTGAAAAGGTAGCGCGCCACCTCAGGCAGTGACTCGAACGCATACATGTCGTCCTCGTCTGCTTGCGTGAACGGTCGCAGCACCAGGCGTTCGGTCGTGATGGGGGTGGTCATTTCGAGCATGCTTTTCCTTGTAACCGAAACCGTTGGCAGGCGCAATGTGCCCGCGTGGACGGTGCCTCGCAGGACGTTACTCCTGCCTTCGACGAGGCTAGGTCGCGCGTACCGTGGGCGCCAGTGTTTCCTGTCCTCGCTGGGTATGAGGGCGAAAACCTCTGGCGACCAGCCAGAGTCCCAGCGATAGCTCCCACAGGGCGATGGGCAGCGCGGCGATCGCGGCGAGTACAGAAACCTGACCGAAAACACCGAACAGCGTCGCCATTGCCGAGGCTGCAAGCAAGGGTGCGCCAACGAGGCCAAGCAGTGGGATGGTCGGGGGCACGAGAGAGTGGCGGAATAGTACGTATCCCAGGAAAACCGCATTCACCGCTGGCAGGAAGCCAGGCCCGAGAAGAAAGGCCCAATCATGAAAGGCAACGAGGGCCGCTCCGGCAACGAGCAGTGACTCTGCGTCGCCAACTGCACCCTGCCGCATCGTTACGAGGGCGAGCATGGTTATCACGCCAAACGCAATAACCGTTGCTTCGACGATTCGTGAGCTGAGCAAACCAATGGCGGCAGTGGGACTGTGTCGCCCGAGGATTGGGAACAGCACAATCGCGGTGCCGACGCACGCAGCTGCGAGGACGATTTCTAGAGCCGCGCTCCACAACACCCCGGTATGTCCATCGGTGCTGATCACAAAGTGGGGATCCCCGAGCGCTGGCGTTTTGAGGATCAGTGCCGGAATCGAAGTCGCGAAGGTGACCAGGTAGAGCATGCCTGCGATGAACGCTGCCCTGCGATCCGGGGACATGGGCCGACCTCCCGAGAGTCAGGTGTACGGCGTACACCACACGCCTCGATGCTAGGGTGTACGCTGTACACTCGTCAATAAGGGGAACGAATCTCCGAGAACGAACTGTCTGCCCCGAAACGGACACCGCTCAACCGGCAGCGGGCGCTGCTCGCTGCCGTGGAGTTAGCCGACGGGGCCGGGATCGATGCGGTAAGCATGCGCAATCTCGCGAAGGTGCTTGGTGTCGTTCCGATGGCCCTCTACAAGCATGTATCGGGCAAAGAAGACCTGCTTGCCGGAATGATCGACGTCATTGTCGAGATGTACGATCCGCCTGCAGTGGGCCGCGACTGGAAGGACGCAATTCGGAGGCGCATTCTGTCTGCACGCCGTGTTCTTCTGCAGCATCCGTGGGCCCGCGAGGCGATTCAGTCGAGGACTCAACGAACGCCCGCCGTCCTGGCGTACATGGACTCATTGGCTGGCATGTTTATGAAGGCTGGATTCTCAGCCGACCTCACGCACCACGCGATGCATGCCCTCGGCTACCGCATCTGGGGCTTCAGCCCGGAGGCATTCACCGGACCGAACGCGCTCCCAATCCCGAAAGATGCTGCGGCGCAAACGGAGATGATGCGCAGAATGACGGCGGCATACCCTCACATCGTGGCGATCGCCGCCGACGCGAGCGGTGGCGATAGTATTGCGGCCATTAAGGGCTGCGATGAAGAGTTCGAGTTTGAGTTCGCGCTCGATCTGCTTCTCGACGCCTTTGAACGGTTGCACCAGGCAGGGTGGACCTCGCGAGGGCGCAAGAAGCGCTCACGATAGCCGCGAATACCGGGCGGCAGGCTGCAGCGAGGTGATATGACCCGCGAATACGTATCTCGGCTCGCTGACGACTCGGTAGTAGGGAAGTCCGGACGGATACAACCGGTGCGGGCCAGACACTGTTACACGCTCGCCGTTCGTGGTCACCGCTTGGTACGTCATGTGCGGCAGGAACTCGCGCGCGAATAACTGGCGCCGAACGCGCAACACCAGTTTCCGTACCATTGCCCCCACGCACTGATATCGCCGATGAATCCACAAACGTTTCATTCGGGAATCTCACGGGCAGTGCACAATTCGTGCGACAAACTACTCGGTGTGCCGGCACGGCAGCGGCTACCGAAGCTCAGCGCAGAATTCGCACTTGAACGCCTGGCATGAACCTGCGGTCACCGACAGTCGCGTGCGAGAATCGGCAGATGTTGCTGCAGGCTTGTATCAACGGTGCGCGCCGCCACTGGGAGCACCCGGCGATACCCATCACTGCAGCCGACATTGCGGCCGATGTGCGTGCGGTCGTTTCGGAGGGTGCAGAAGCCGTACATGTGCACGTGAAGGACGCCGCTGGCGCGGACACACTCGCTACAGAGCCACTAGAGCGGGTCCTTGCCGCTGTGCGCGACGAAGCGCCGCGGTTACCTATCGGCGTCACAACCGGCGCATGGGCACTTCCAGATCCTGCAGACCGCGTCGCCGCCATCAAGTCGTGGAAGAAGCTCCCGGACTTCGCGTCGGTCAACTGGCATGAGGAAGGTGCCGAAGAAGTGGGAAGAGCGCTCCTCGAACAGGGCGTCGACGTCGAGGCAGGTCTTTGGAATGAACCTGCAGTGGAGGTGTGGGCCCGGTCTCCGCTCCGTAACCTCTGCGCGCGGGTGCTGGTTGAGATCCCTGACGGGCCGGGCGCCGCGACAACCACCGCGATCGCGCGCCGCTTGCTCACGCGCGTAGGACGCGCGATCGGCGATCGGATGCCCGTGTTATTGCACGGCGAGGGCAGCAGTTGCTGGGCCGCGTTGTCCGACGCTGCACGGCTCGGGCTACCCACACGGATCGGGCTGGAAGACACGCTGGTGCTTCCCAACGGCAGCCCGGCACCCGGCAACGCTGCGCTGGTGAGCGCCGCACTGCGCCTGATCGAACTGGAACGCTCGTGACAGATTCGACTGCGATCGTGTGGAGAGGTCTGGAGGATCTATCGCTCGAATCGTGCCTGATCGAGCGAGGCCCGGATGGTGTGCTGGTACAGAGTGTCATCGAAGGGGGTGCCGCTGAGTGCTCGTACACACTGCGCACGACGGCGGACTGGCAATTCACCGATGTCGTACTTCGCGCCGGCGGGTGCACACTTGAGGTGCGCCGCACCGAACGGGGGTGGGAAGTCGCGGGCCAAGCGCGTCCCGACCTTAGTGACGCACGGGAGGTCGACATTTCTGTGTCCCCGCTGAGCAACACCCTGCCCATCCGGCGACTCGGCCTCGCCGTCGGGGCAAGCGCTGACATCATCACCGCCTACATCCAAGTCCCCGAACTCGACGTCACGGCAGACCCCCAGCGCTACACGCGCATCAGCGAGAACGTGTACCTCTACGAGTCGCGTGACTCTGAGTTTCAACGATCAGTCACAGTGGACGCCGACGGTCTCGTCATCGAGTATCCCGGCCTGTTCACGCGAGTGAGCACCTAGCTATTGTTTGAACGCCTGCCGAAAATCGATTGCCACTTTCCAGGCTCTGCAACTATGTTCCTGGAAGCTCTTCCATCGCATACTGTCCGAGTAGGTGGTTTATGACCGTGCCCGTGCCGAGCGCGCCTCACTGACGCTGCGGCCCAGTTGATTCCGAGCCTCACAATGAGGAACGCTCGGCCTTCTCCTGCTGTCCCACAACCTTTTCAGCAAGGAGTAAGACGGGTGTCTCGCCCCACCTATACCTGCCGCCACTGCGGCAGATCCATCAGCGCCACCACACCGTCCGGTGAGCAACGCAGTCACTGCGCTATCTGTCTGCATGCCCGCCACGGGTGTGGCGAACGTATGGTTCCCTTGTCAATCGCCGTTGCGGCAAGCAAAGAATGGATGATTGTGCATCGGTGCAGCGGGTGTGCAGAGCTCTCGACTGCCGCCATCAGCAGCGATGACAACCACCTGGTGCTCATGCGCATAGCGGTCCGGCCTCTTTCGATGCCGCCGTTTCCGCTTGAACTCTTTAGCGAACTGTGATGGCGAGCCGAACACGCCACCGGACCCGAACAGCATTCCGCTGCGTGGGGTGCCGACTCGATGTCCCCTGTGACGCGCCCGGCACTGCTCACCGCAACCACTGCCCGCACTGTCTGACAAGTCGTCATCTTGACTTGCGAATCCCCGGTGATCGGGCAGCGACGTGCCAAGGGCGGATGGAAGCAGTGAGCATCGCTACCCGCAGGGATGGCGAATGGCTCATTGTGCACCGATGCCTAGCCTGCGGTGTCCTGCGCCTCAACCGCGTCGCAGGTGACGATAACGCCGTGGCGCTTACTCGTCTCGCTGTCCGGCCATTGGCGAATCTGCGCGAGATGGTTGCGCTGATGTAGTGCAGCGTGATGGATTGCAGCCCAAGCTGGCATGGATGCACGCGGGTCGCGGCAGGCCGCGCGGGCTTTCACCGCCGCAACACTTGCGGGGATGCCTAACTGGCCGTTCTGGTGACATCGGCAGCGGGCAGTAGCTGGCCAGTTGATCTCGCGACCTGTGTGAGCGCGCATTCATGCAATTCGGCGCTGTAATCCGCGACTGCATCCGCTGCGACGAAAAACTGGATGTCTCGAGCTAGTGCGTCGAAGCTCGTCGCGAGGATTCCCTGCGAAGCGAACACGCCACAGACCACGAGTTGGTCCTTGCCCTGTCGGCGAAGCTCCACCTCCAGGTCGGTGGCGTAAAACGCGCTGAGGGATCGCTTATGAACCCACGGTATGTCTGGGGCCTGCAGGCCGGGAAGGCAAGACTGCGCGGCCTGGTCGGCGGCCGGACCGACACCCCAAAGCTGTCCGCCGAGGCCGCGCTGCCGGGTGGTCGGAGCCGGCCGCGGCGCCGAGGCCACAATCGGTACACCGGCAATCCTTGCCCAGTCCACGATGACTTGAGATTGGTCGATGCCTGCTGACTTCACCTCCGAATCAAGCACATTCACGTAGTAAGGCAGCAGGTCGTGCACAAGTACCGCGCAGCGCTTGGGCTCAAGCGTCCATCCCAGCCCGGCTTGGGTGTCGCCGAAGGCTCTCAGTTCGTACGGAGTTGTTTCGGCAGCAAAGGTGGCCATACCGCCATACTGTCAAAGACCGCCCTTAGGAGACCTGCTCACGTGGTGCTCCGGTGAGCGCCGCACTCTTAGGTCGCGGCCGGGCATCTCCCGAACTCATTGCGTCCATTCCTCATTGCGTAGCACAAGCGAAGCTTTCCGGCGACTCGAAACTGTGGCGACGCGTTTGGGTGTCACGTCATGCGTCTCCACCAAGGGTGCTTGACTTGTCACATGATCGCGTACGGAGAACCGGCTGAGGTTGCGGCGCTTCGGTGGGAGTGGGCACAAGAGTGGCATCCGACGGCAGGAACTGGGCCCGATGACGGCTTCGTTAGTTCGGTCGCACGGTGGATGGAGGGTGAGCGGACGGTCTGGACAGCACACAACACAGACGGTGCCGTCGGGATGGTGTGTTTGACTCAGTTTGAACGCATGCCCAGTCCTGTAGCGAAAGCTGAGGGCAGTTGGGGCTATCTCGGCCATCTGTACGTCCGGCCGTCAGCCCGCAGGGAGGGCATCGGTACCGCACTCGTCGAGCAGGTACTCACCGAAGCTGCGAACCGCAGATACTCCAAGGTCGTTCTCACGGCGAGCGAAATGTCTGTATCGTTCTATGTTCGCCGCGGATTCTCCAACGTCCGCGGACTACTGCTCTGGACACCCAAACATCAATAGGCACTGAAGGTCAGGTGTGTCTCACAATAGTCAGCGACGAATCTTGAAGCCTGGAGGTGTAAGTACGATGCCCGCTTTGTATGACCTCGCCTGGTCAATCGCGATGTTTGCGTTGGTAATTGGCGTCATCTTCTTCATCAGGGCAGTGATAGTAGGCCGTCGACGTAAAGCCACCGAGTACACAGAGAGTCATTCGGCTACTCGCACAACGGATGAGCAAACGTCCCGAGACTCGTGAGGCATGCAGAGAAGCTAGTATGCCGCAGGGTGAACGTGCGGTGGTGCCGCCGCACCATACCATTGGTGAGCCGAAATGGGCGCCGCCGCCCCTTCTGGAATTGGCCGCGTGAAAGGGCCACGCTGTGAAATCAATTGAAACTGCGTACGGTGCGCGTGCGAGAGAATACACGCTCAAACTCGGCTGCGTGGATCAGATGGAGCCGTGCGACACCGCACTTATCAGATCTTGGGGTGCGCGCACGGGTGGGCGGATTCTTGACGCTGGGTGCGGGCCTGGGCACTGGACTGATCTGCTCAGCAACGAAGTGTCCGAGGTCATCGGCATCGACGTAGTGCCCGAGTTCATCAGATCAGCTCGCCAGCGGTACCCAGAGGTTCAGTTCGAGACCATGGATATGGAGCGCGCTTGTTTTCCTGACGGGTCGTTCGAGGGCGTCCTGGCCTGGTACTCGATGATCCATTGTGAGCGGGCATCTGTGGAAGCGATACTGAAGCAGTTCAACCGGTTGATTCGCGCGGAGGGCAGTCTGCTGCTCGGCTTTTTCACGGGCCCGGCATGGAACCAGTTCCCCCATGCAATTGCTACGGCGTTCTACTGGGATGTCGAGGAGACGTGCAATAGCTTGTCTGACTTCGGATTCAGAGTTGATGAGGTGCATACACGCTCGTCACAGCATCATCGAGACCACGCAGCCATCGTTGCACGACGAGTTTATGCAGAGGGCCGTCTTGACCAGCGCTACGGAGCATCCAATGCATGACAAGCCCAATCCCGGTGCAAGTGCTCTCATCACCATCGATGTGCAGCACGACTTCTCGCATAAGGACGGTGCCGCATACATCGACGGTACCGAAGAAATCCTGCCGAACATCGGGCGAGTTGTTCGCGGTTTTCGCGCTGCCGGTAAACCAATCGTTCATGTCATTCGCCTCTACAGCCGCGATGGCAGCAATGCTGAACTGTGCCGCAGAGAAGCGGTAGCCAACAGTGGTGGCATCGTCGCACCAGACAGTGCTGGGAGTCAGCTAGTTGCCGGGCTTCGGCCAGACCCTGGCACAAAGATCGACCCGGAGTTCTTGCTGCGCGGCGGATTCCAGGAGGTCGCGCCGAACGAGTGGATCATGTTCAAACCACGCTGGGGTGCGTTCTACCAGACCGGGTTGCACGATCACCTCACCGGCATCGGCGTTGACACGCTGACCTTTGTCGGCGTCAACTTTCCCAACTGTCCACGTGCAAGTATTTACCAGGCGGGCGAGCGTGATTTCAGGGTGATTGTGGTCAGTGACGCGGTATCGCAAGTGTACGAGCGAGGGCTTGCTGAATGCCGCGGAATCGGTGTGAGGGTGCACAACTGCACGGAGGTGCTCGCCTGGATCGGGCAGCCGCAGGCACACCAATTGCAGTGAGCCTCGCGCCAATCGACATAGGCCGCAGGAGTTTAACGCTATGAGGCGCGGAGAATCGGAGCGGTGATGCCAACAATCAGCGACGCAGTGCGAAGGATGGTGTCTGCGCGGTACTTTTCCTTCCAGTTCACCGCTGAATTCCACGAGGCGAGCGAACGCTTCGGGTGCGTCATGACCAGTGGCGGGCGCGTGGACATCCTGACGCGGAACCTCGCCGCGACCTCCACTATGCGCTTCCTCGGGGCAGTTGCTCCTGATGAGCTGATCCACGGCAGGGTGATTGTCTACGGGGGCAGGCTGTTTCAGCGCTTGGATCAGCCCGGTGCTGACGACTGGATGGAGTTTGCCGATACCGGGAGGGGGTGGCTCAACGAGTTGTTGCCGTTGTGTCTACTTGAAGTCGCTGACCCTCAGAGCTCGCTCGCGCCCGAGGGCGTGACGATCATCGATGTCCCGGTTGCTCGAATTCCCGATGACATCTTCAGCGTCATTAACGGCGAAGTTAGCTCGGCTGAAGCGTATTTCGTCAACCCCATCGGCACGATTCACCTAGAAGTTTCCTGCACGGAGGGAGCGCTCGCGGCGTGTGACGTGAGCCTTCCTTGCACGGACGGCGTTGCAGACCGAGTAAGCCTGCGACTGACACCAGTTCCGGCTTTCGACGTTGCGCCACCCGCGGCCATCGCTCATAGGTTCGCTGATATCGGCGACTTCGCTGCGAACGTTGTGGAAGATCCGCATACCGTGGGATCGACAGGCCTATCCCGTCCGGCCGATCCCACCTGATGACGTTTCAGTGTTGGCTATTCGGTGGCTGCCGATGTGCGGCCGATTGGGCCACCGAACACACGCTGGATGGCGGCTTCATCGCCGTCGATGTGCACAACGTCGCGGACGTTATCGAGCGTAAGCGCGCCTGCTGCCAACCCCAGGATCCATGGAGGGTCAGCGGTAATCACGGCGTCGAGTTTGCGCCCGTCGTGCGAGCTCACTGTGGTGTTCGAGGGTGTGGCCAGGATCTGCACCATGCCACCTTCGGTAGCGATGCCCACGGTTGTCGTGTGCTCGATGGGTTCACGCGCAGCGAGCAGCGCGGGCAGAGCGACTACTAGCCAATCGGCGCGGAAATGGTTGCCGCCCGGGCCCGGCATCATCAGCGGCGCGGACCACCGGATCAGGCTTTCGATGGGTTCGCGCAGTTGTGCCCCCCATGCGGTGAGGGCATAGCGAACGTTCGCACCGTTTTCGTCCAGGCGGCGCTCGATCACACCGTGTTTCTCCAGGTCGCGCAGCCGTTCGGCGAGCAGATTGGTGGCAATCCCAGGAAGCCCATCCGCCAGCTGTCGGTACCGTGCGGGCGCAATGAGCAGTTGGCGAACGATGAGGAGGTTCCATCTATCGCCGACAACATCGAGTGCCCTGGCTAATCCGCAGTACTGACCGTAGTTTCGGCTCATCCTCCAAGTTTATATTGTAAACTTCACTTGAGAAAATCAATTTAGGCGGAAATGGAGCTGGTCATGGGTGTGCAAGTACGGCCCTCCTGGGTGGATGACACGATGTTTCCGTTCGAGAGCCGTTTCACTGAGATCGATGGACATGCGCTTCATTACATCGACGAAGGAGACGGTCCGGTATTGCTCTTTCTGCACGGCAACCCGACATGGTCGTTTTTGTATCGCGACGTCATCAGCTCTTTGAAGGACGAGTTTCGCTGTATCGCCCTCGATTACCCAGGGATGGGCCTATCTGCGGCTGCGCCCGGCTATGGGTGTCTTCCGGAGGACCACACGCTCGTGGTCGCCGCCTTCATCGAAAAACTGAAACTGCGAGAAGTCACGCTGGTAGCCCACGATTGGGGCGGGCCCATCGGGATGTCAGTTGCTGAACAGAACCCTGCCCGCTTCAACGGCCTGGTGGTCGCAAACACGGGGGCCTGGCCTGCTGAGGGGCTCGGCGTGCACATCTTCTCGCGCTTGTTGGGTGGACCGCTCGGACGCCTGTTGATCCGTCAGTTCAACTTGTTTGTCAACGTCATGATTCCGGCAGGGCACCGGCTGCGGAAACTTACAGCCGAAGAAATGGCCCACTACCGAAAGGCTCTCGATAGCCCCGCGCGGCGCCACTCCTCGGCCATTTTGCCCCGCAGAATCACGGCGAGCCGAGACTTTCTCGCTGACGTGGAAGCAGGTCTGCCGCGCCTCGCTTCGCTTCCTGCGCTCATCATCTGGGGCGATGCGGACGTCGCTTTCGGAAGTGATCAACGGCGCCGCTGGGAGGAGACGTTCGTCGACTCCGAAACCGTGATCATCCAGGGTGCAGGCCATTTCGTGCAGTCCGACGCGCCTGATCAGTTTGCTGCAGCGATTCGCTCGTGGCACCGTCGTGCGGTCGCCGATAACGTTGCGCGTTAAGCCCCGGAACGCCGGGTGCCCGCTGTCTCAAGTCGCGACAGGGGACACTGGAGTACCGTGGACCCACAAAGAGGCAGTCCGCGAGCAGTCCGAGGTAGCCACATGACGTCAGTCCGACAGCTCCGAAAGTCTGCGCTTTCGCACCCAGCGGCCGTCGAGCAGGACGGTACGACAACGCACGGTGTGACGGCTTTCACCGTGGAGGATGCGCAGTTCGCGGCCGTCGATGCGGGCGGTGTTCTTCACCTTCATTTGTCCGCGAAGGTCGGCGCCGACATGATTGCCGCGCATCACGCCGCTGAAGAACTATCCGGCTCTGACACGTCAGTCACGGTCTGTGTGCCACTAAACGAACTGGACGGTCAGCAGCTTAACTACTGGGTTCGTCAGGCCTGGCTATTCTGCGCACCGAACGAACTGGCGGCCAGAGCGAGGGCTGCTGAGACCGCCGTGCCGGGCGAGGTGGGAGACTTGCCCAAAACGATTGGGAGGCCCGCGACTCAGGCTTTGGTCACGGCTGGGATGGAAAGCCTTGATCAGGTAGCACAGCTGTCCGAGGCGGAACTGTCGGCGATGCATGGTGTGGGGCCGAAGGCGGTCCGTATCCTCCGAGAGACTCTTGAGTCGACGGGGCGAGAGTTTCGGCATTAGCGGGCATAAGCGGCCGCCTAATTGGTGTCAGCGTGTTCTCGACGGAACCGGTAGCATCCCACACGATGAGCAGACATGACGGCTCGGCACTTAGGCAACGTTCGGCGGGGAAAGGTTCGGCGTGATCCTGCTTCTGTCCACTTCGGATACTGATTTGCTGTCTGCGCGCGCGAGCGGCTCCGAGTACCGGCTCGGCAACCCAGCTCGTCTGGAGACGGCCGACCTAGCGGAACTTCTCGACGGTGTCAGTCTGGTCGTCGTTCGTCTGCTTGGCGGCAAGCGCGCTTGGGAAGACGGCTTGGACGCGGTACTCGGAGCGGGACTGCCTACCGTTGTGGTGAGCGGGGAGATCGCCCCGGATGCCGAACTAATGGAGCAGTCAACGGTGCCGGCTGGTGTGGCCGCGCAGGCACACAATTACCTTGCGCAGGGTGGTGCCGATAACCTCCGCGAACTGCACAACTTCCTGTCAGACACGGTGCTACTAACTGGCTTCGGATTCAGTGAACCGCAGGAACTGCCTGGCTGGGGTTACCTCGAGCGCGAGATTGTGGCGTATCCCGAAGACACCCCGATCGTTGCCGTGCTGTATTACCGCGCTCAGCACATCGCCGGCAACACCGGATATGTCCATGCGCTGTGTGACGCTATAGAAGCTAAGGGTGCGCAAGCGATACCCATTTTCTGTGCCTCGCTGCGGACTGCGCCGCCTGAACTGCTCGATGCGCTCGGCCAGGCGGACGCTTTGGTCGTGACGGTGCTCGCTGCGGGCGGTACGAAGCCAGCGACGGTTGGTGCGGGTGGTGAGGACGAGGCCTGGGACGTCGAGGCTCTCGCCGCGCTCGACATCCCGATCTTGCAGGGGCTGTGCCTGACGTCGAGTCGCGCCGACTGGGAGGCTAATGACGACGGGCTGTCACCCCTGGACGTGGCCACACAGGTCGCGGTTCCAGAGTTCGACGGGCGCATCATCACCGTCCCCTTCTCGTTCAAGGAAATCGATGCGGACGGGCTCACGAGCTACGTGCCTGACACAGAACGCGCCAGCCGTGTGGCCGGCATTGCGGTGAAGCATGCCCGACTGGGCCGCATCGCGCCGCATGAGAAGCACGTCGTACTGATGCTGTCCGCGTACCCGACCAAACACGCCCGGATTGGTAACGCTGTCGGCCTGGACACCCCCGCCAGCACGATCGCACTGCTGCGTGCGCTGCAGGAAGCCGGATACGATCTTGGACCGGAGAGCGGGGACGGCGCCGTACCTGGACTCGCATCCGGTAATGGAGATGAGCTGATCCATGCGCTCATCGCGGCTGGCGGTCAGGACCCGAACTGGCTGTCCGAAGATCAACTGATGGCCAATCCCGTCCGGATTTCTGCGAAGAAGTACCGAAAATGGTTCGACACGCTTCCGCAGGACCTCCGTGCTGCCGTGGAGAGCCACTGGGGTCCGGCGCCGGGGGAGTTGTTCGTTGACCGCTCCCAGAAGCCGAACGGCGAGATCGTGCTCGCTGCACTGCGCTTCGGCAATCTGGTGCTGATGGTGCAGCCGCCGCGCGGTTTCGGCGAGAACCCGGTCGCGATCTACCACGACCCGGACCTGCCGCCGAGCCACCACTACCTTGCCGCCTACCGGTGGCTAGCGGCGCCCGAAGAAGACGGCGGTTTCGCTGCTGACGTGCTGATTCACCTCGGTAAACACGGCAACCTCGAGTGGCTGCCGGGCAAGACCCTCGGCCTTTCCGCGTCCTGCGCGACGGACGCCGCCATCGGTGACCTGCCGGTGATCTACCCATTCCTCGTCAATGACCCCGGTGAAGGTACGCAAGCCAAACGGCGCATCCATGCGGCCTTGGTCGACCATCTGATCCCGCCGATGGCCCGAGCGGAAACGTACGGTGACATCCAGCGGTTAGAGCAGTTGCTGGACGAGCACTCGAACATTTCCGCGCTCGACCCCGCCAAGCTGCCCGCAATCCGTCAGCAAATCTGGACGCTCATGACCGCGGCAAAGATGGATCACGACATGGGGCTCGAGGAACGCCCACATGACGCCGAGTTCGATGACATGCTCATGCACGTCGACGGGTGGCTGTGTGAAATCAAGGACGTTCAGATTCGCGACGGCCTGCACATACTTGGGGAACCCCCGCGCGGCGAGGACGAGATCGACCTCGTGCTGGCAATGCTTCGGGCACGGCAGATGTGGGGCGGTGAGCAGACGCTGCCAGGGCTGCGCGAGGCACTAGGTTTGAGCGAAGCCGGTGATGAGAGCCGCAGCCGCGTCGATGATGTTGAGGCGCAGGCTCGCGAACTGCTCGAGCAACTGGCCGAAAAGGGCTGGAAGCGAAAGAAAGTCTCGAAACTCACCGAGAACGACACGGTCGCCCGGATCCTCGAATTCACCTGTGACGAGATCATTCCGCGGTTACGTGCCACCCGCGATGAGGTCCCACGGATCCTTCACGCTCTCGAAGGCGGCTTTATCCCGTCGGGGCCGAGCGGTTCGCCCCTGCGCGGACTCATCAACGTGCTCCCCACCGGCCGCAACTTCTACTCCGTTGATCCGAAAGCCATCCCGTCCCGGCTCGCGTGGGAAACGGGCCAGGCGATGGCAGAGTCACTGCTTGATCGCTACAAAGCGGACCACGGGGAGTGGCCGAAGTCAGTGGGGCTATCCGTGTGGGGCACGTCCGCGATGCGCACATCGGGTGACGATGTTGCCGAGGTGTTCGCGCTCCTCGGTGTGCGCCCAGTATGGGATGAAGCGTCGCGCCGGGTGCGTGCGCTCGAGGTCATTCCCCACGCGGAACTCGGGCGGCCCCGGATCGACGTCACCGTGCGGATCAGCGGCTTTTTCCGGGATGCCTTCCCGCATGTCCTCGCACTGCTCGATGACGCGTTCCAGATGGTCGCAGATCTCGACGAACCTGCTGAGCACAACTTCGTGCGTGCCCACGCGGCGGCAGACGTGCAGCGCCACGGAGATAGGCGACGCGCGACAACCCGAATCTTCGGGTCAAAACCCGGCACCTACGGCGCGGGCTTGCTGCAGTTGATAGACGCAAAAAATTGGCGGTCCGACGCTGACCTCGCCGAGGTGTACACCGCGTGGGGCGGATACGCGTACGGCCGCGGTCTCGATGGCGTTCCGGCCGCTGAGGACATGCGCGCGGCATACCGCAGGATCAGTGTGGCGGTCAAGAACACTGACACACGCGAGCACGACATCGCCGATTCCGACGACTATTTCCAGTACCACGGGGGCATGGTCGCAACGGTCCGCGCCCTCACCAACAAGGACCCTGAAGCGTACGTCGGTGATAGCACCCGCCCGGACAGTGTGCGTACTCGTTCTCTGACGGAGGAGACGCGGCGGGTCTTCCGGGCACGTGTCGTCAACCCGCGGTGGATGGACGCCATGCGCCGCCACGGATACAAGGGCGCGTTCGAGATGGCGGCCACGGTGGACTATCTGTTCGGTCTGGACGCGACCGCGAAGGTAGTCTCGGACTGGATGTACGAGCAACTCGCCGAGAAGTACGTGTTCGACGACACAAACAGCAAGTTCATGCAAGAGTCGAATCCGTGGGCGCTGCACGGGATCGCTGAACGCTTGCTCGAAGCCGCCGAGCGACAGATGTGGGAAAAGCCCACGCAGGAAACGCTGAATGCCCTTCGCGACGCGTACCTCCGCACCGAGGGTGACCTGGAGGGTGAGTAGCCAGCCATGATCCCGATGCCAGACCGCGACACCGCCCTCTGTATCTCGCTCTCCGGCAGGCCGAGCAACATCGGGACCCGGTTCCACAACTACCTTTACCGCGAACTGGGGTTGAACTACCTCTACAAGGCGTTCACCACCGAAGACCTTCCCGGGGCGATCGCGGGCATTCGGGCGCTCGGCATCCGTGGATGTGGGGTGTCGATGCCGTTCAAAGAGGCGGTGATTCCGTTGGCTGACAATCTGGATGAGTCAGCCCGCGTCATCGACGCGGTCAACACTCTCGTGAACGACGATGGCTTCCTCACCGCCTACAACACCGATTATGTCGCAGTACGGTCGCTCTTGAAACCTGTCGCGAACAGCGCGTCCGTGCTCGTGCGGGGCAGTGGGGGCATGGCGAAAGCCGTCGTAGCAGCGTTGCGTGACAGCGGTTTTAGCGATGTCACGGTAATTGCGCGCAATGCGGGTACAGGCCGGGAACTCGCTGACCGCTACGGGTTCACGTGGCAGCCAAATGGCAACGGCGCGGGAGGAGACCTCCTGATCAACGTCACACCGATCGGGATGGCCGGAGGTACGGAGTCGGGTGCGCTCTCGTTTTCGCAGGAGCAAATCGACGGCGCACGAACGGTATTCGACGTCGTCGCGATGCCTGCACAAACGCCGTTGATCCGCGCCGCCCAAGCGGCTGGAAAGGACACGATCACCGGAGCGCAGGTGGTCGCGCTCCAAGCGGCTGAACAGTTCGAGCTGTATACGGGCGTGCGCCCAGACGCTGAACTCATCGCCGCGGCGTCCGAATTCTCACGCCAATAGACGGACCGTGGCATGTCCCACATTCTGGCTCGGCCGTTAGGCAGATAACACCCGCGCGACTATCCTGGTCGAAATATTTGGACGCGTGCAGTGCCGCACTGAAGTCTGCTGTTCACCGCGCCCGCTAGGAGTGTCATGTCCGCTGCTTCACGAAACGCTGCAATCAACGCTGCAGTGTGGATGATTCTCGTATCCGGTGTTGCGGTGGCCTTCCTGATCGCAGTCGCTGACCTTCTCCTGTTCTCGATGATCATCGGTATGGCCCTCGGTACTTCGGTGGGCATCCTCGCCGCTGTGTATTTCACGGGCCCCGAGGAGGATCCTTTCAGTGACGGCGACGGCTACGGGCTCGCGAATTAGCACGGCTGCTGGGCTCCCGGCTTACCGGTCTGCCACGCTGCCGTACGCGCGTCACGTCCGCGTCTGGGGCGTGGCTCACCTAAAGTGAGTCGCGACCGTTCAGCTAGCACGCTGAGCACGCAAGGGCAGAAGGAGTGGCGGCAATGGCGTCGATTACGTTCGCTGAGACGACGAGGGTGTATCCCGGTTCCAGCGTTCCGGCTGTCGACCGACTCGATCTGCATATCGACGACGGCGAGTTTCTTGTCCTCGTCGGCCCCTCGGGGTGCGGGAAGTCGACAAGTCTCCGGATGCTTGCGGGCCTCGAAGACGTCGACGCTGGCCAGATATTCATCGGTGACCGCGATGTCACTCACCTTGATCCGCGTGACAGAGACATCGCCATGGTGTTTCAGAACTACGCACTGTATCCGCACATGACGGTTGCCCAGAACATGGGTTTCGCGCTCAAGCTTGCGCGGACGCCCAAACCGGAAATCGAAGCCCGGGTGCGCGACGCGGCGGAACTCCTCGGTCTCACAGACTTTCTTGAGCGCAAGCCGAAGGCGCTGTCGGGTGGGCAGCGCCAGCGCGTGGCGATGGGCCGGGCGATCGTCCGCCAGCCGCAGGTTTTCCTCATGGATGAGCCTCTCTCAAACCTCGATGCAAAACTGCGCGTTCAGACCCGGACACAGATCGCGCAGCTGCAGCGGCGTCTGGCCACGACTACCGTCTACGTCACGCATGATCAGGTTGAGGCGATGACAATGGGCGATCGGGTCGCTGTGTTGAACGGCGGTGTGCTGCAGCAATGCGACAACCCGCGCGAACTCTACCGAAACCCTGTCAACGTCTTCGTCGCTGGCTTCATCGGCTCACCGGCGATGAATCTCTACACAACGTCAATCGTCAACGGGCAGGCCCTTCTCGGTGAGTTGACGATCCCGGTACCGCGGGCAGCGGCGGCGGCCGGTAAAGACATCGTGGTCGGAATCCGGCCGGAGCACTTTGAGATCCGTCCAGACGGGTTGCGGGTGGAAGTAGACGTGGTCGAGGAACTCGGTTCAGAAGCCTTCGTATACGGCCGCGCCCGCATTGCGGGTCGTGAACAAGATGTGATCGCACGCGCTGACTGGCGTCAGCCCCCAGCTAAAGGTGACATCATCCACGTGTCTGTCGACGAAGAACACGTACACCTATTCGCGGCGGATGGGGATGGCGCGCGTCTGCCTCGATGACCTCGTAGGCTTGGGGTATGACGGCCACGTTCACTCAGCTTGCAGACGCAAAATATATCCTTCTGACGAGCTTCCGGAAGAGCGGAGAGGGAGTCGCAACCGCAGTGTGGGCGGCGCCAGACGGCGATCGGTTACTCGTGTGGACCCCCACGGACTCGTGGAAGGTGAAGCGTATTCGCAACAACCCCCGCGTCGAGGTAGCCGTCTGTGACGTTCGCGGCCGCCCGAAAGGCGATTCAGTTTTCGGAACCGCCGAAATTCTCGATCCGCAGGGCACAGAGCGTGCCCGCGCGGCAATCGCCAAGAAGTACGGCTTCCTCGGCTGGATCGGCGTCAAGGCGAGTATCGTGCGGCGCGGCCGTAAAGGCACCATCGGTATCGCGATCTCGGTGCCTGAATAGCGGCTATTCCTTACGTCGCCTGGCTCACCGAGGACATGTGGAAGTCCGGTACCCGTACCGGTGGCATCGCGGTAAGGGTAAACCAGTCCTTCCACTCGCGCGGCAGGGTTCGTCTCGTCGAACCAGCCTCGCTGATGCGGCGCAAGAGATCGATCGGGCTTTCGTTGAAACGGAAGTTGTTGACCGCAGCAGTCACTGTGCCGTCTTCGATGAGATACACGCCATCGCGGGTAAGTCCGGTGAGGAGCAGGGACGAAGGATCTACCTCCCGGATATACCAGAGGCAGGTCAGCAGCAAGCCCCGTTCGGTGTTGCGCACCATGTCCTCGACGGTAGCGGCGGAGCCACCGTCGAGAATGAGGTTCTCACCGGGAACGGTTGGGGTTGAGTTGAATTCGTGCGCATTCGCGCGAGGGTAGGCGAGTGCACTGAGCACCCCGTCCCGCAACCATTCGACACGTTGGGCGGGCATGCCGTTGTCGAATACGGATACTAGGTCGCTCGAGGATGTTGCCGCCACGAAGGGCGCGTATTCGAGGCCGCGCGTGCCGGGATCCGACACCAGGTTGAGTGGCAGTGTCGTGAGGCGTTCGCCGATGCGTGTGCCGCCGCCGCTGCGCGCGAACGCGTTGTGACCCTCTTCGGCGCCGCGGCCCTCCATGCTCCACATCATGTAAATCAATAGGTCACTGATCGCTGACGGTGGAAGGATCGTTTCGTAGCGGCCAGCGGGCAACTCTCGCTGCTCGGCGCCCCAGCGCAGACGCGTGTCCAGGTCTGCGAGCATCCCTGGCATGTCGACGTCGCCGAAGGTGCGGGTGCCAGCCCCCGTCCAGGCGCTGGCGGTGTGTGAGCGGTATTCGCGCTTGCCGTTGATCTCGACGGATCCTACGGGCTGCACCCAGCGTTTGCGGAGCCCGGTGCTCGAGCCGAGCCACGTCGTTTGCACCTCGTGGTGCGCGAATCCATAAAGTTGGTCCGTGTGGCTAAATGCCTGAGCAAGATCAGGTGTGAAAGACGAGAAGACGTCAATAGCGGTGCGTTCGGCTGGCGCGGTCCAGTCTGGTGCCTCGTCATGCCCGGCTAGCAAGGGCATCGCGTCGCGGGCTGGGGCGGACTCCCGCGCGGCTGATTCACTTGCCCGCACGACAGCAGGTATGTCGCCCGCGTCAGCGCTTTGCGAATTCACCACGCCAACGGACGTGCCCTCAGGCTTGTCGACGAACGACAGTACGGACCACCGCCGGTACATGGACGATCCGTTGGTCGTCATCGAACTGTTTGCCCAGCGTAACGATGCTTCACTGACGTCGGTGACGATCACAATGGTCTGATCGGCGGTGGCGATCGCCAGGCACTGGCCGACAAGATCAGCAGCGGGAATCACGCACCTGCCTCCTCTTTGGTGTTGAGCACGTTAACGCCGCGAAAAAGTGCGGAGGGGCATCCGTGGCTGACCGCGGCGACCTGGCCAGGCTGAGCTTTGCCGCAATTGAATGCGCCACCGAGTCGCCAGGTGCTGGTCCCGCCGATCGCCTCCATTGATCCCCAAAAATCAGTAGTGGTCGCCTGATACGCGACGTCACGGAACTGTCCCGCGAGTTTCCCGTTTCTGATTCGGTAGAAGCGCTGCCCGGTGAACTGAA
Organism: Hoyosella sp. YIM 151337; assembly: GCF_026041215.1. Lineage (GTDB taxonomy): Bacteria > Actinomycetota > Actinomycetes > Mycobacteriales > Mycobacteriaceae > Hoyosella. Next base: position 165,753 of record NZ_JAPEIQ010000013.1, on the reverse strand, counting down.
AATTGTAGCGCTGCATGTCAATCGACCAGGATTTGTCTCCCACGACGTAAATGCCGTTATCCACCATGGCGATAAGGTCGTCCGTCTGCCGGTCAACGTTGGGGTCGGGTTGCAGCGATACGTTCGGCATTCGCTGAATAGGCACGTGGTGTGGCGAGTCGGCGTAGGAACATCCGTTTGAACGGGGCAGTCCGAGCCGCGGCGCGAATGTCCGGTCGAGCTGGTAGCCCACAAGGGTGCCGTCGCGAACGAGGTCCCATTGTTGCGCCGCCACTCCTTCATCGTCGTACCCGATCGTGGCAAGGCCGTGGTCGACGGTACGATCGGCGGTCACATGCATGATCGGGGTGCCGTAACGCAGGGTTCCCAGCTTCTCGGGTGTCGCGAAAGATGTACCCGCGTATGCCGCTTCGTAGCCGATTGCCCGATCGTATTCCGTGGCGTGGCCGATGGACTCATGAATCGTGAGCCACAGGTTGGTCGGATCGATCACCAGGTCCGTGGGCCCGGCGCTGACCGGCGGTGCGGTCAGCTTTTCGCGGAGAAGTTCGGGTATCTCCGTCAGCTCAGCGTCCCAGTCCCACAGCCCTGTGCCCGTGAGGTATTCCCAGCCGCGGCCCACCGGAGGTGCGAGTGTCCGCATTGTCTCGAAGGTGCCTGCGTTCTGGTCGACGGTGATCGCCTCGAGTTGCGGATGCAGGCGAACTCGCTGTTGCGTGATTCTGGAGCCGGAGGTGTCGGCGTAGTACGTCTGCTCTTTGACGATGAGGCAGGAGGCGATTGCGTGGTGTACCCCTGCAGCGGAGAGCAAGCGGTGGGAGAACTCTCCGAGTACCGCAGCTTTGTCCAGCAGTGGCACAGTGAACGGATCCGTGTCGTACGCCGAAACCCACGTGGCGTCTGGGTAGGCGGGTTCGGGTGCGAGTTCTACGGTTTCGCGGTTGAGCAGGCGCAGTGCGCGAGCCACGTCAACTGCACGGCGGGCGGTATCAGCGGCGACATCGGGGCTGAGTTGCGCGTGTGATGCGAATCCCCACGTGCCGTCGGCGATCACGCGCACCGCGAACCCCAAGTCCGTGCTGTCAGTGGCCGATTGCACCACACCATCGCGCAGGCGCAGCGATTGCGATTGAGTACGGTGCACACGAATATCAGCGTGCGACGCGCCGGCCTCAACTGCGGCAGAGAGTGCCGCATCCGTCAGCGCGCGTATCGGGAGCGCGAGGAAATCGTCATCTACGGACCGCGAAAGACTCACGTTCCTGAGGCTAGCGGGTCCGCCGCCGGCGCGCCCTGAAAGGACGCCGCAGGCAACGCAATCGGGTGGGCGCGCTTACGCTTGAGCACGTGCGCCGATTCAGTATGTGGCTCAGAGAAAAACCGAAATTCGCGGACGGTCTGCTCGCGGGCCTGTTCGTGCTGTTCGAACTCCTGACCGCACCAGCCACCGAATCGCCAGTTCTGTTTCTGGTGATGGGGACGCTGATGTGTCTGCCCGTGATCTGGCGGCGCGCTTACCCCGTCCTATCGTCGTTCGCGATCCTCGCCGCGTCGTTCGCAAGCACGGTCGTGCTTGCGCTGTACGAAGGCTCCAATGTGGGGCACCCCTCCGGCCTGCTGCTCGTTGTCGCGCTCTACACGCTGGTGATGCACGTCAACCGCAAGGTAGCCGGCCTATTCGTCGCGGGACTTGTCGTCGACACTGCGCTCAAGGTCGATTTGCTCGGCTACGAGATGCCAGCGAGCGCGTTCTTCCTCTTCCTGTTCTACTTCATCGCGTGGCTCGCAGCGGAAGTGGTGGCTGTGCGTCACCGCTACAACGAAGAAATCGCGGCGCGCCTGCGGATCGCCGAATCTGAACAGGACCGCCGCGCACAGGACGCAGTGGCGGCGGAGCGGACCCGCATCGCGCGTGAACTCCACGATGTCGTAGCCCACGCCGTTAGCGTCATGATCGTGCAAGCAGAGGGGGCGACCTTCGCGATCAAAAAGAATCCGGAACTCGCGGAACGCGCGATGAATACCGTCGCGTCTACAGGCCGTCAGGCGCTCGCGGAGCTGCGGCGAACGCTCGCGCTGCTCCGCACTGACCAGGCGCCGGACGAGCTCCCTGAGTACGGGACGGCGGGCCTCGCACGCACCGCGCAGTTGATGCGCGATGCTGGGCTCCCGGTAGAGCTGGAACTGACTGGGGATCTGGATTCGCTCGGACCTGCCGTTGGTCTCGGAATTCAGCGTCTCGTCCAGGAGTCGCTGACCAACGTCCTGCGGCACGCCGGTGAAGGCGCGCGTGCGCGTGTACGCGTTCGCCGTACCGATGGTGCGGTCGACGTCACGATCACCGATTTCGGCGGTCACAGCGAACTCCGCCCGGCACTCGCTGCTGGACCGGCGGGCGCCGGCGTGTCGATGAGCGCTGTCGGCAGCGGCAAAGGACTCGTGGGTATGCGCGAACGCGTCGCGGTGCTCGGAGGCACGCTCGAGACCGGTCCAACGCCGGGTGACGGGTGGCGGGTGCACGCCCAGCTGCCCGTCGACTGACTAGGGTGAGTCCGTGCCGATCAGAATTCTTCTCGTCGACGACCAGGAACTCATGCGCATGGGGCTGCGCATGATCATCGATGCGCACCCAGATCTGGAAGTGATCGGGGAATCCGGAAACGGCAGGGAAGCGGTCGCGGAGGTGCGCCGCACCGAACCAGACGTCGTGCTTATGGACGTGCGCATGCCCGTACTTGATGGAATTGCCGCAACTAGAGAAATTGTGGCTTCCGACTGTCCCGCCCGGGTACTCGTCATGACGACCTTCGATCTTGATGAGCACGTACTCGGTGCGCTGCAGGCAGGCGCCAGCGGGTTCTTGCTGAAAGATACCCCGCCTGAAGACTTGGTGTCCGCAATCCGTGTCGTGGCTGCGGGGGACGCTGTGGTTTCCCCCAAGATCACGCGACGGCTGCTCGACCGTTTCCTCTCCGGCGGCCAGGTGCCGAACCCAGAGCCGAAGGTGCTCAGTGAATTGACGGAACGGGAACGTGAGGTACTTGAACTCGTCGCATCCGGTATGTCGAACCTGGAAATAGGGTCTGAACTCTACCTTTCCGAGGCAACGGTGAAAACTCACGTGGGCCGTATCCTGGCGAAACTCGGTGTTCGGGACCGCGTGCAGGCGGTGGTCTTCGCTTATGAGAACGGGCTGGTGAGACCACGGTCATGAAAACCGCATGAGCAGTATGTGGCCCCGGATCGGGCTTTTGCGGAACACTGGACAGTGAGTTTTCGCGCCGGAAAGGATGTCCGTGTTTCTGCTGATCTTTCTGCTGTACGTCATCGCCGAGGTGACAGCGCTCGTGCTGCTCGCGCAGGCGATCGGCATCCTTTGGACGGTGGCTGTGGTGCTCGGCGCGACAGCGCTGGGTTTCATGCTCTTCGGCATGCAAACGCGCGCGGCGTTACGCCAGCTCAGCGAGCTGAGCCGCGGCGCAGGCTCGCCCGCGGGCGCGGTCACAGACACGATGCTCATCACCATCGGCGGGGTGCTCCTCGTGATCCCCGGGCTCGTCACCACGGTACTTGGGCTGCTGTTGCTGTTCCCGCCAACCCGGGCGCTGCTGCGCCCAGTCGTCATGTTCCTGGCGGTGCGCCGGTACCAGGCCGCCGTCGCGACGGGCTCAGTTGGGTGGACCGCGGTGCGGACGTACCGGACACGGGACCGCGGCGCAGGCGTAGTCGACGGCGTGGTGGTCAGTGAACACACCGTCGAAGGTGACAGTGTCGACGGTGCGGACGAGACACGCCGTGATCCAGAAGACGGCCGGCCGGAGCTCCGGCCAGGAGTCGATGACACACCTGATGAGTGGGATGAGGGACAGTCTCGCCGGGACCAGGCACACTGACACGTCGTGGGAACTCAGCTGCTAGTTGGCGGGCGCATCTACAGCCCCGCGTCACCCTCCGCGACCGCGATGGCGATCACAGACGGGGTCGTCGTGTGGGTGGGGGACGACCACCCTGGGCGGGCCCTGCACCCCGCCGCTGAGATCGTTGACCTCGACGGAGCGTTCGTGACCCCCGGGTTTGTCGACCCGCATGTGCACACTACGGCGGCGGGCCTGGCGCACATAAGTCTTGACGTCACCGGTTGCCCCACGCGGGACGCGATGCTCGCGGCGCTGCAGGATTATGCGCGCACCAGCGATGACGGGGTGATCTGGGTGACCGGGTGGGATGAGACGGTGTGGCCAGATCAGCGTCCGCCGCGCACGGATGAACTGGATGCCGCGGCACCGGGCCGGGCTGTGTATGCGGTAAGGATCGACGCGCATTCGGCGGCGGCGTCGAGCGCGCTGCGTGAAGCCGCCGCCGGCCTGACGGGGGCGCCGGGTTTCGCCGCCGCCGATCCGCTGACGGCTGAAGCGCACCACCGGGTACGCACGGCCGCGCGCTCGAAGCTGACGCCGCGCCAGCGCGCCCGCGCCCGCGCCGCGTTTCTCGACCATGCCGCCAGCCGCGGGATCGTCTGCGTGCACGAGTGCGGCGGCCCTGAGATCGCGGGCATCACTGATTTCCGCGAGCTTCTTACAACCGGCCATGGTGTCGAGATCCGCGGCTACTGGGGTGAAGCGGTGCCGACCGCAGAGGCGGCAAAGGAACTCATGGCTAGCACCGGCGCCCACGCGCTAGGCGGTGACCTGTTCGCAGACGGCGCGCTCGGCTCCCGGACCGCGTGGCTCTCCGAGCCTTATCACGATCGCGAGGACGCCGGGTTCGGGCGGATGTACCTCGACGAGGACACGATGGCCGCACACATCACGGCCTGTACGCAAGCCGGTGTGCAGGCCGGGTTCCACGTTATTGGTGACGCGGCTGTCACAGCGGCGGTGCGTGCCTGCGAGCGCGCTGCCGCCGAACTCAGTGGGCCAGAAGTTGCGCGGTGCGGACATCGTCTAGAACACGCCGAGATGGTAAGCGCGGAGCAGGCGGAGAGCGTGGCCCGGCTCGGTGTGATCGCCAGCATGCAACCGGTGTTCGACGCGCTGTGGGGCGGCGCGGACGGGATGTACGCGCAGCGGCTCGGGGCCGGGCGCGCGCGAACTCTCAACCCGTTCGCGATGCTCGCGTCCAAAGGGGTTTCGCTCGCCTTCGGTTCAGATGCGCCAGTGACACCGGTAGCGCCGTGGGAGATGATCCGAGCGGCCGTCCAGCACCGTACCGATGGCTCAGGCATTTCCCCCCGAGCCGCGTTCGCGGCGGCGACGCGCGGCGCCTGGCGCGCGGGCGGCGTGCGGGACGGTGTCGCGGGAACACTCGTGCCTGGCGCACCCGCCTCGTACGCGGTGTGGGACGCGGCCGAACTGGAAGTTTCCGCCCCGCCGGACAGGGTCCAGAGGTGGTCAACCGACCCGCGGTCACGCGTCCCCGCCCTGCCGCGGCTCGACGGGCCGCTGCCAGTGTGTTTGCGGACCGTTCACCAGGGCACGCTGATTTACGAGCGCAAAGCATGAACACGCCGGTGAGTGAGACTCTGCGAACCGCCGTGAGCAGCGTGCTCGCGCTGCTTGCGGGTGTATTGGTCTTCTTTAGTTTCCCGCCGCGCACGACGTGGTTTCTCGCACCCCTCGGAGTGGCCCTGCTTGTCGCCGTCATCACGAGGCTCGGCGGCGCTCAGCCGCGATTGTGGGGCGGCTTCGGTTACGGCTTTCTCGGCGGGGTGGGCTTCTTTGCTCCGCTGCTGCCGTGGGTAGGGATGTATGTTGGCCCGGTGCCATGGCTGGCACTGGCGCTCGCATGCGCGGTCTACATGGGCATATTCGGCGCTGGCACGGTGCTGGTGTGGCGGCTGCCCCTCGTGATCGCTATTCCCGCCGTGGCGGCCTGGTGGACGGCGGCGGAGTGGTTTCGCTCGATGTTCCCGTTCGGCGGGTTCCCGTGGGGACGATTGGCGTTCGGGCAGCCGGAGGGACCACTGCTGCCCTGGGCTGCGGGATTCGGCGCGCCCGGGTTGACGTTCGCGGTCGCGCTCGCGGGGGTGGGGCTTGCCGGAATGGCCGCGTGCCTGCGCACACGAGCGATCGGCGGCGTCGCAGTCAGTGTGCTGGCCGTTGTGGTGCCGTTTGTGGGTGCTGCTGTGCTGGGTGCGACTGCCGCGCAAGAGGGTGAGCCGGACCGGACAATAACGGTGGCAGCGGTGCAGGGCAACGTCCCGCGCCTGGGCCTGGACTTCAACGCACAGCGGCGAGCGGTCCTCGACAACCATGTGCAGCGGACGCTCGAATACGCCCGGGCGGTGGAGCGCGGCGAGGCGCCACCGCCGGACATCGTGGTCTGGCCGGAGAACTCATCCGACATCGACCCGTTTCGCGACCCGTACGCAACGCAACTCATCACTAATGCCGCCCGGGCGGTGGGGGCACCGATCCTCGTTGGGGCGGTGCGCAACAACGGGGATGGCACGTTCTCGAACACTGTGGTGGTGTGGGAGCCCGAAGGGGGACCCGCGGATAAACACGACAAAGCGATCATCCAGCCGTTCGGCGAGTACATGCCGATGCGTGGCGTCTTCAGGCTACTCTTTCCTGACCTCGTCGATATGGCAGGCAACTTCGTCCCCGGCGACAGCGATTTTGTGGTGAACGCGGCGGGCGTTCGAGTTGGCGTGGCTACCTGCTATGAAGTCGCGTTCGATCGCGCGTTCACGACATCGGTGCGCAGTGGTGCGGAATTTCTCACAGTGCCTACGAACAATGCGACATTCACGACCGTCGACGACACCGATATGACCTTCCAGCAGCTCGCGATGTCGAGAGTGCGTGCTGTGGAGCATGGGCGTGCCGTCGTTGTCGCGGCCACAAGCGGGGTCAGCGCGATCGTCACGGCTGACGGGCAGATCGAGCAGCAAAGCGGGATCTTCACTCCCGATGTGCTGGTGAGCGAGTTGCCGCTCTACACCGACACAACCCTCGCGACGTCACTTGGCCCGTGGCCGGAGCGTGTCATCGGGACCCTCGCTATCGCTGCTTGCGCAGCGGGTATTGTGATGCACCGGCGCCGTGAAGCTGGCAGCGAAACCGGTGTGCAGGCAGCGCGCCGCACACCCGTCACGCTAGATTCATCATCGAGCTGAACGCATACACTCTCATATGTTCCGTGCGTCGTGTGCGGAATAGTGGGCGACACCGGCAGGAAGGACAGCGAATGGCGGGCACCCCGCAAGCGAGTGGCCAGCATGATTCGGGGGCGGCAGAGAGCCGTCCCAGCGCGCGCACCTTGGTGATCATCCCAACGTTCAACGAGCGCGACAACCTTGGGGCCATCATTGACCGTCTCCACGCTGCGCTGCCCCACACGCATGTTCTGGTTGTTGACGACGGCAGCCCAGACGGCACCGGAGAACTGGCCGACAAACTGGCTGACGCGGACGAACTGAAGCGCATCCACGTGATGCACCGGACTGCGAAGAACGGTCTGGGTGCCGCATACATTGCTGGATTCCGCTGGGGTCTGGAGCGCGACTATGGCGTGCTTGTCGAAATGGACGCTGACGGCAGTCACGCCCCCGAGCAGCTGCATCGGCTCCTCGACCAGATCGACGCCGGTTACGACCTAGTTCTTGGCTCCCGCTATGTCCGAGGTGGCACGGTTGTGAACTGGCCGAAGCATCGCGAGTGGCTGTCCCGGGGCGGCAATGTGTACTCCAGGCTGGCGCTCGGCGTCGGTCTGCGAGACATCACGGGAGGCTACCGCGCCTTCCGGCGCACCGTGCTCGAAGCGCTGCCGCTCGCTGAGATCGAGTCGCACGGCTACTGCTTTCAGGTCGACCTCGCGTGGCGAAGTATCCAGGCTGGTTTCAACGTCCGGGAAGTCCCGATCACCTTCACCGAACGTGAGCGCGGCGAGTCGAAAATGAGCGGCAATATTGTGCGGGAAGCACTGCTCAAAGTGACTCAATGGGGGTGGCAGCACCGCACCGCGCGGTTCCGGCGGCGCAAGGCCTCCTGACACCGGCGCCCAATGACAACGAGGCGGCACCCTAGTCGGGGTGCCGCCTCATTTTGCTGATAGCCGTCAGCTAGACACTGGACGCTGCCCGCGCCGCCGCTGCTTCAGAAGTTCGAGGCGCTCAGTGAGCAAGTCCTCAAGCTCTTCCTCGCTGCGGCGTTCAAGGAGCATGTCCCAGTGTGTCCGGGGTGGCTTGACCTTCTTCGTCTCGGGCGCAGCGCCCTCGACAAGCTCGCCCTCCTCGCCGTTCCGGCACAACCAGGTGCCAGGGATTTCCGCGTCGTCAGCGAACGGAATCTCAAACTCTTCACCGCTAGGGGTGCGGTACCGGGCATACCGGCGCGGGGCGAGGTCATGGTCCCGGTCGGTCTCGTAACTAACAGCGCCGAGACGGCTCCCTCGGAGGACCCGATCTGCCATCGCTTTCCCCTTTCATCGTCGGACATAGACTGCGCGTTCCCGCAGCCTGTCGCCCGCCGGACCGTACACAGTCTTCAACGCACCGACAGTGGGAAAGGTTCCCGCTTGAAGGTGGCCGAATCATTTTACTTGCTGTGGAGTCCACGTGAACGCGCAGGCGCGTTGTTCCGTCACTTCGTTCATTTCGGACGCTAATCTTTAGCATTGTGGCGAGACTTGCTCGGCGCCCGCACGCGTGTCAGTGGTGCGGGCGGGAAGTGCCGGACACTGGCGTGGGAAGAAGGCGGCAGTACTGTCGGCAATCGTGCCGTCAGCGCGCCTACGAGCACCGAGCGGCGGTGCGGGGTACATCCATTCCTGCCGACGCGGTGGTGCTGTCGGCGGCTGAGGCGTCAGCGCTGGCTGACCGTGCATTCGAAGTTCGCTGTGCTGCAGAAGACGTTGCCACGGCAATCTCTGAGGGCGCCACCGATGGCGAACTGCGCGATCTCGTTGACTCGCTTGTGACGCTGGCCCGTGCGGCCGAGCGGTTACGCTGAGCGCGGTTGCCGCTCGCCGATGCGCAGCGTGCCCCCAGGAATCAGCTCCGTAGCGGTAACCCCCGCCGCGGCGGCACTGTCCACGAAATGCTTACCCGGGCTGTGGAAGCGTTCCGGCCGTACCTTCTCGAGACCGATCGGCCAGAGTGTCCCGAAATGAATTGGAACCGCATGCTTGGCTTCAATGTGCGCTACCGCTTCGGCGGCGCGCTGGGGGTCGAGGTGTCCGGGTCCGAGAGTCGGGCCCCATCCGCCCACCGGTATCAGGGCGACATCACATGTCGCGGCCCACTCGCGCATCTCGGTGAAAAGGTCGGTATCCCCAGCGAAGTACGTGGTCGCAGATCCTTCGATGAGGTAGCCAACCGCGTCCGTGTGTGCTGGTCCGCGCGGCCAGCGGCGGCCGTCATGTGCCGCTGGGGTCACGGTGATTCGCAGCGCCCCGATAGCGACGGTGTCGCCGATCTGCACCTCGACCAGCTGATCGTCAAACTCGCGCAGCCCGCGAACGGCATCCGCCGCGCCCACCGGCACGATGATGGGAGTGTTTCCGTCGAGTAGTTGCAGGGATGGCAAGTGCGTGTGGTCGCCGTGCAGATGAGACAGAACGACAGCGTCAGGTGTCCGCACTGCGGCGCCCGGCGAGGGACCGCGCCGGCGGCGCAAATGGCCGACTCGGTTCGTCAACACAGGGTCAGTCAGCACGGTCGTTCCGCTGTCGGAAATGGTCGCTGTGGCGTGGCCGTGCCATCGCACCGAAACTGAATGGTTCTCCGTCAACGAAACACGCCGCCTTGCCATCGTGATGCCTGCGCCACCATTGTTTGTACAGCAACCTCGCCCGCGCGTCACCTGAGTGACGCTCACTATGGGGCACCGTGCGCGATCATGGAGGGCGGCAGTCGTACGACCAAATAAGGGGGAGCATCTGCGATGGAAGAGCGCCGCCTGCAGCGCCGATTGCGCACACTCGGTGAGTTCTTGCTGCTCGCCGCTTTCGTCGCTGCGACCCTGCTCATTCTCGATGGGTTGCTCGACGGGTTTTCGCTCCGGGTAGCAACCGAGGAAGGTCTGATCGCGTTCGGGCGGGCGCTTGCGATCGCGGCCGTTTTCTGCGGGCTGAACGCGGTCCTGTGGCCGCTCCTGTTGCGGGCGATGTTATGGGTTGGCCCGGCGCTGCTCTACGTGGCAGTGATGGCCTACAGTGTCATCACTCTGCTGATCTCGATCTACGTCGTCCCGGTCGCGGAGCTCCAGGGGACTCTGGCAACGATAGTGACGTTCGCGGTGGTGGCGGTGGTCGCGGCAGCCGTTTCAGGCGCGATCGCGTCTACCCACGATGACGCGTATCGGGTCATGGTGATGCGGCGCGAGCGGCGCAGGTTGCGCCGTCGGGGCAGTCAGAAGCGTTACGCAACGCCAGGTTTGCTGTGCATCCAGATCGATGGCCTCGGCTACGACGTACTGCGCCGGGCCGCCAGGTCTGGGCATGTTCCGCACATCGCGGAACTCATTCACTCCGATTCGCACCGGCTTATCCCGTGGGAAACCGATTGGAGTTGCCAAACCTCCGCGAGCCAGCTGGGCATCTTCTACGGCACCAACCGCGATGTACCGGCGTTCCGCTGGTACGACAAGCGCGAAAAGCGGGTCGTCGTGAGTAACCGGCCAGAAGACACGCTGTGGCTCGAGACGCAGCGTACGAATGGCAACGAACTACTCAAAGGTGGTGCGAGCCGCGGCAACCTCTTCACCGGTGGCGCAGAAGACACAATGCTCGTGGTCAGTCAGTTCCGCGGCCCGCGCATGGGCGGTGGTAACGGGTACGCCGCGTACTTCGTTGACCCGGCCAACGCGACGCGCACGACCGTGCGCTTCATCGCCGAGGTGCTGCGCGAACTCCGGCAATCCTGGCGGCAGCGACGCCACGACTTCCAGCCTCGTATCGGGCGCGGCGGCCTTTACCCGCTGGTGCGCGCGTTCGCGACAGTTGTGCTGACGGATGTCGCGGTGGCTGCCGTAATCGGCGACCTGATCCGGGGCCGTGACATCATTTACACCGATCTCGTCGGGTACGACGAGGTGTCACACCACTCCGGTGTCGAACGTCCCGAAACGCTGGATGTGCTGCGCCGTCTCGACGCGGAGATAGGCCTGCTGCTGGCCGTGGTGCGGGAAGTTGAGCGGGATTATCACGTGATCGTTCTGTCGGACCACGGTCAATCCCAAGGGGCGACGTTCCGGCAGCGTTACAAAGAGTCCTTACGTGAACTGGTGCACCGGGCCTGCGCGCTACCGCCCCCCGAACAACCGCTGCCACGGCACCTCAGCGGCGTACTGACGCGCCGGCGTCACTCGGCCCTCGCACAGAACGGTGATGAACATGCCGGTGCCCTCGGGCGTGGCGCGGAGACGCTGCAATTCGCGGCCGCAGCATTTCACACGGAGGCGGACGCACCGGAGAAGGAACAGCCCTCGACCGAGCCGATCGTGCTGGCGTCCGGGAATCTCGGGCTTGTCAGTTTCCCCTGGCATCCGCGACGAGCAACCCTCGAATGGATCACGGCGCACTATCCGGGGCTCATTCCGGCGCTAGTCGATCACCCGGGCATCGGGTTCGTCCTGGTGGCACGCGACAACCGCAGTTCGGTGGTATTGGGGCGGCACGGGTCAGTCGATGTCAACACCGGCGAGGTTGACGGGGAGGATCCGCTGGCGGATTACGGAGCGTTCGCGCTCGAACGCGTCCGCCGTACCGATAGTTTCGCGAATGTGCCGGATCTCATGATCAACAGCGTGTACTCACCAGTCACTGAGGAGGTCGCGGCGTTTGAGGAGCAGGTGGGTTCCCATGGGGGACTTGGCGGCGAGCAGACCCGCCCCTTCCTGCTTTACCCGCAGGAGTTGCCGGTCCCGGGCGGACGCTTGTATGGCGCAGCAGCCATTCACGACGTGCTTTCCGCGTGGCGAAGCAGCGCGTCGTCCTGAAGCAGCCGATGATCGCGCACAATCGGCACGCCGTCCGCGATCACATCCCGCACATCACCGGGGCGAGCCGAATACGTCATCGCGGACCATATGTCAGCCACACCAGCGTGGTGCACACCGCTCAATTCGACAACCTGCATGGTCGCCTTCTTACCTGGTTCGAGGGAACCCAGCCGTTCGTCGAGCCCCAGCGCTTGCGCACCCACACGCGTCGCCATGGTGAGAACATCGTGCGCGCCCACTGCGGCCGGATTACGCTCACGCCACTTGTGCAGAGTTGCTGCGAGCCGGATCGACGACCACAAGTCGAGGGAATTGCTGCTTACCGCGCCATCTGTGCCGAGGCAGACACGCACACCCGCATCGAGCAGCGCCCGCACCGGTGCAATACCTGAGGCGAGTTTGAGATTGGACCAGGGGCAGTGCGCGACGTAAGCCCCATATTCAGCAAGGAGCCGGATGTCGTTGTCGCTGAGTTGAACCGCATGTGCGACTACGGTGCGGTCCGTCAGCAGTCCCGCGTCCGCGAGCACCTCGATTGGCGAGGCGCCGTGCATTTCACGAACGGTGTCCACTTCCCGCTCATTTTCCGATGCATGCACATGTATCCGAGCACCGTAGCGTTGCGCGAGACTGCCGAGCGCGTTGAGGTGATCTCGGGTGAGCGCATACGCGCTATGCGGCATAAGCCACTGTGGCCCTTGGCCGTTGCCGCGGCTGAGCCAGCTTTCGGCGGCTTCCAGTTTCCGGTCGACACTTGTCTTTTCGGGTGTTGCGAAGTTCGCGAAGGCCGGGCCGGCAGCGACGGTGACACCGTAGGGTCGGCCTGCGCGCGCCGCTTGTTCAGGAAACCAGTACATATCGAGTGCCGCGGTGGTGCCGGCCAGGATTGACTCCCGGCACGCGTCCGTGGCACCGGCGTAAATACGCGCCGGGTTCAGGGTGCGCGATTCCTCGCCAACCACTTTCGTCAGAAAGTCTTGCAGGCCCACGTCGTCGGCGATACCGCGGAACAGCGTCATCGCAAGGTGGGTGTGCGCGTTGACAAAGCCCGGCAGAACCGCGCAGCCGCGCGCATCGATCACTTCGGTGCCGGGCTCGCTCGCGGGGCTGCCGTTGCCGACGCTTTCGATCGTGTCGCCGCGGACCGCGACATAGCCGTCATCGAACGCCGTGAGCCGACCGTCCATGGTGAGCACCGAACCGCCGCGAATGAGCAGCCGCCGAATCGTCATTCGCTCATTGTCACCCACCCTCCTCCCCGAATCCATCTCCGGACGTCAATCACAACCCCGAGAAACTGGGGTTGTGATTGACATGCGGAGCTGGATCTGAGGGAGGTGCCAGCTCTATCGGCTGGTATGAACAGGCCGAATGAGCGGTTCCGGGGGAGTCACCGCGATGTGAGGCTAGGCGGGTCGTGGGTTTAACACGGCGCTTTGATTGGCGATTGAGGAGAATAAGCATGTCCGATTCACCTGTGCGAATTTGCGTGGCCTACCACAGCGGTTATGGCCACACGGCACGGATGGCCCAGGCGGTACACGACGGGGCAGCTGCCGTCAGCGGTGTATCCTCCGTGCTGATCCAGGTTGGTTCGATGACTGATGCGGATTGGTCGGGGCTCGACGCCGCAGACGGGATAGTCTTCGGGTCACCCACCTACATGGGAAGCGCCAGCCCAGAGTTCCACGCCTTCAGTCACGCTTCGAGCACCCGGTGGGGCAGACAGCAGTGGAAGGACAAAGTCGCGGCCGGGTTCACGACGTCAGGCGCGATGAGCGGCGACAAGCTCAACACGCTGCAGTACTTCACGGTGCTCGCCGCGCAGCACGGAATGCACTGGGTCAACCTTGATCTCTTGCCTGGCGGCACGGATCGCGATCTTAACCGGCTCGGAGGCTGGCTTGGCGCACTGGCGCACTGCCCTGGTGATCACGAACCAAGTGCCATGAATCAGGCCGATCTGGCGACAGCCCGTCACCTCGGTACTCGCGTCGCACACGTGGCGGCCCACCTGCGTCGCCCCGCCGATGCCTGACGGCGGCGCGCACAGCCACAACCCCCGGGTGTCGCCGCAAGCGGCTCTGCCGGGGGTTGCTTTGTTCGTTTCCTCTATCCGGCGGGCTGCCGGTCTGCTCGCCGTGCGTCAAGCCGGTTGCGCGCAGGCCGAATCATCACGTGGTCGAGGCTGAAGCGCCCGGCGCCGGTGGCAGCCACGAGGAGCGCGGCAACCCCGACCGCCAGCGGAAATGCGAAACCACCGTCCGCCGTGTAGATGCCTGAACCGATGTTGACGAAGACGACTGCGCCGGTCATCAGCACCGCTGCGCCGATCCCCGCTGTGGTCACCGCTACACCGAGGATGAGTGCAAGCCCGGCGATCAGTTCCACAAAGGTCGCGATATAGGCAGTGACATTTGCGAGCGGGACGCCACCGGCAGACATGATCTCTGCCGTCATCGGGATGCCCCAATCAAAGAGTTTTTGCCAGCCGTACGCCACCAGAACAAGGCCGAGACCCAAACGAGCAACGAGAATTCCAGTATCGAGTAAGAGTCGATCGCGAGCGCGCTCCATGTGCCCTCCATGATGATGAGATGAGTTGCTGATGCAAGCCTGTCTGCGCTGGACCGGAATGTGGGCCACTCGTTGGGCTAGTTCCGCCTAGCCGGTTTTGGGGGCGAAATCTCGGGCTGGCCGCATTAGAGTGACGGAATGACGGAGGTAAATCAGCGGCCTCAAGCGGAATCCATGCTGGCTGGAGTCGCGCGCCTGCTCTCATCGCCGCTCGCGGAGACGCTGCCTGCGCTGGCAGACGTCGCGCGCGGAGTTCTGCCGCTGCGGGGACTGTTGCTCTATAGCGGTGACTGTGTCGCGCAACCAGTGCGCTGGTACGGCGACGTACCGACGGGTCCCGCGGTCGTAACAGCGATGACCCAGCTCGCGCGAACCATGGTCATCGGTGAGTCGCGCGCCGACAGGGTGACTATGGGTGATAACGAGGTGAACGCGCTATCGCTTGCGTCAGCACCGGCCGGTTCAGCCGGATCCGTGTTGGCGTGCGTGCTGCCGGACACCGCCCGGCCGGATGCTTCCGCGACGAGGCTTTTGCAGTTGCTCTGGGAGATCACCGCGCAGAAGATCGTGGTCCTCAACGCGCGGATTGAGCCAGCGAAACTGGCGCAATCCAGGATCGCGTCGAGTGATCGGGCCAGAATTGTCGCCGAACTCACCGACGCTCATGCGGCTACGCTCACAACCATGCTGGGGGCACTGCGTTCAGCTCACCTCGCAGACTCGACCGCCCGGCGTGTAGCAACGGATATCGGTGCGACTGCTCTGGTCGAGTTGCGAACCTCCGGTGACGAAGCACGCAGCGCGGAATCCGAAACTGTCTCAGACGCGTTCGCGCAAATGGCAGATAAGCTCGTGCTCCTCATGCGATACCACGATGCGGAACTTGACTTGTCCGCGCCGAAAGATACGGACCACATTCTGCCGTCGAGTGTCGCCATCGCTGCTCGCTCGCTTGCGCGCGGTGCGGCGATGACGATGCTGGCGCAGCCTTCTGTGTCGCGCATCAGGGTGGCTTGGGAGGTGACCGGGGCGAGGTTACACGTGCAGGTGCGCGACGATGGGCCGGGAACGCTCGCAGCAGACGATTTTGCCATCAGGCGGCTGGCGATGAGCCTCGCCGCCGTCGACGCACCGCTTGAGGTTGACTCGGTGCCGGGGTGGGGAACGACGCTGACCGCTACCATCCCGCTCCGCACGGCTGGAGTACCCGCGGGTCATCCTCTGGAGGTCTTGAACCCGCGTGAGATCGACGTTCTGCACCAGTTGACCCTCGGACACCGTAACCGCCGAATCGCGCAGGAACTCCACATCAGCGAACACACGGTCAAGTACCACGTGGCGAATATCCTTGACAAACTCGGTGTTGGCTCGAGGGGCGAAGCGGCAGCGATGGCCCGGCACGCCGGCTTCGCACCCGTCACCTCCTTCCCGAATTCAGCAACGCGTGTCAACTAAAACTCCCCAAAATCGGGGGTTCTTGCTGACCTGCGGTGCTGGATTTGGGGAGGTAGGGCGGACCGTTAGTCTGCGACAGCGGCCTCGATACGTTTCAGCGTCTTCGCCATGTTCGACCGGGTGGTCTCGGGGAACTTGCTTCTTTTCAGAAAGAACCTTTGCTTGTCCTCCGACAGGTCCCACGTCTCGGTAACCGTCGTTCCGCCGTCAGCGGGTTCGAGTTCGTAACGCCAGATCCGCCCGCCGAGCAGACCGCCGAAGCCGGTGGTCTTCCACGCGATCCGACGGTTCTCTTCGAACTCGATCACTACGTTCGCCATCGAGTAGGGAAGGCCCATCTTCATCGACATCCCGAACTTCGTTCCCAGCGTGAGCGGTCGCGAATCCCCGCGCGTGCCTACCACCGTGCCGGAACCATCGAACTCCCGATGCTTCGCGGCGTCAGCCAACAGTGCGAAGATTTCTTCCGGGGGAGCCGGGATCAACCTCTGAACCGAAACCGTGTCGCCCTTCATCTGCGCCTTCCTCGTTGACTGCGTCGTCGTCCCGACTGTACCTGCGAGCGGCCGCACCGGTGTAGACAGCGGTTACGCGTAGAACTCGCGAATCGCGTCCGCCAGCTCGTGCGGGGCGTCTTCGGGTAAGAAAGCGCGTGCGCCCGGTATCGCCACGAACCTCGCGTTGGGGATATCGCTCGCGAGTTGCCGCCCTAGCCGAATAGGGAAGTACTTGTCCGCGTCCCCCCAGACAATCAGCACAGGCCGCTCGAAGCTGCGCAGCGTAACGATCGCCGCACGCGTGTAACGCGGGTGCACATCTCTCATCACTTTGGCGATATCGCGCCGAATGTCTGAATGACGCAGCGGCGCGACGTAAGCACGCTCCACATCTCGGGGAAGGGGCCGGGCTGTCGACCACCCGTAGGCGAGCGGAGATCGGCGTACCGCCCTGAACCGCAACGCGTGCGCAACCGGAAAGAGTCCACCGCGCACCCGTGAGAGGGGAGTCAGGTAGCGGAAGATCAGCGGGAAGAAGTTGCCGTAGCAGTCGCAGTTGGTGAGCACCAGGGAGTCAATCAGATCAGGCTGCTGAGCTGTGAGGATCTGCGCGAACGCACCGCCGCTGTCGTTCGCCACGAGGCGGACTGGTGCGAGATCGAGCGCTTGGATCAGGTTGGAGATCACATCCGCGACGCCAAGTGGAGTCAGATCGGCAGTGGCGTCCATCGGTACTTCGTGTGACCCGAACGGCAGATCCGGCACGACACAATCGAAGGTGTCTGCAAGCCTGTCGACCACGCCACGCCACACGTTCCCGTTGACGAAGACTCCGTGCAGAAATAGCAGGGGTGGTGAGCTGCCTTCCGCACTGCGCGGCGACGTGCGGCGATACTGGATGTGGCCGCCGGGCACGGACACTGATTGATGCGGTAAATCAGCGAACGCGGTGCCAGTCATAGGTCCCCTTATGGCCGAGGAACTGTTGCTGCGGTGGACTGAGCCTACACCCGCGGCACGTGCCGGAGCTCCGGTGCCGGTTTCGGTGTCCCGTTCTGAAAGTCCGCTGTATCGAGGTCCTCCGCCGCGAGTCGCTCAAGCATCACGGTGGCAGCTGGCCAGAACGCCTGATCGGCCGGGAGGAAATCCGGTGGCGCGGGATCAGCTCCCGAGATGCGTGCCGCCCGCGCGGCGCTCGCTGGATTCAGGAGGTCGCGGTAGTGCGGCAGTGCGATCGCGACGTCATCGCGCACCTGATCGAGCGCGTGCAGAGTGGCGCGCATTCGTAACCAGCGGTGGCGGTGCCAGCGGTCACTACTGTCTTCGAATCGGGTGCGCAGCCGCATTCCCGCTAGCGCTCCACGCACACACAACGCGGCCACCCGCTCCCGCCGCATGAACAGGTTCGTGCCGCCTTCGCTGGGCTTCAGCCACACCCACGCGACGCGGCCGCGTGTGCTCGGCATGTGCGTTTGCATTACGTCGCGCCATTCGCGAGCCGTATCGATGATGGCGGTTGCGAATGCTCCGGCGGAGCCACGGACGCGAGTCCAGCGCGGGACGTGTGCCTGCCAATCTTCAGGCAGCCAGACGTCTTGATGCTCGTAACCGAGCGGGTGTGCACCCAGGTTCAGGCCGAAGGTGGGCCACTCGGGCAGTTGGCGATCGAAAAGGTGAACCGGAAAGTTCGATGTCACGCCGCCATCAGAAAGCCATAGTTCTTCTGCGAGCAGCCACGGCTGCCCAGGCGCTGCGGCACCGGCTGGCGGAGTCGGGGAGGTGAACGGCGCAGTGTCCGCGGGAATCGGGTCGCCGTAGTTGTCGCGGACGATCGTCGGTGGCCGCACCCGATACACGCGAACAGCGCGGAAGAGAAACGGCAGCGACATGCTTGCCCGGACGGCGAACACCACTGGCAAATCCCATGGTTCGGCAATGGGCCGCAGCTCCACGGCCGTGTAAGAGCCAGATTCGTCGTTCCACGTGTAATAGAGACCGCCCTGCTCGTTCGGGGGCGCGATGAGTTCGGTGAGGTCATCACCGAAGATCGGGCGCAGGTCCGCTGGGCTCGCGTACAGCTTGCTTCCGATCGACTCCGCAAGCTCACTGTGCTCTGGCAGTGGAAACCGGAAGGGCCGCTGCTGCGAAAGGTCGGTGACCATCAGTTTCAGATTCACCGATCGCAGGAACTCGTCGCGGCTGAGCGCATGCAGCAAATCGGTGCTGTGTGGTCGGGCACCACTCCACAAATCGCCGAACGTTACCGTGCGGTTCTGCCCGGAAAGGCCGCGTAACTGGAGGTCGACCCATTTTACCAAGTGCTTCCCGGTAAGCAGCCCAAAATGGTGATCGGTGCGGAACCCGCGGAACAGGCGGACGGATGCCTCCGCGACCTGGACGGCAAACACCAAGGTACACAGCATAATCGCTGCTCCAACGACAGCCAGCGTCACGAGCAAGCTCGTGCCGGGTACCGCACTGACAACAGTGGCGAGGACACTGAAAATAACTGTGCCGCCAAACGCCGCGAGCAGACCATTCCGGATCGCGCGCCGCGGGAACGGTGAGGGCGTTAGCCCCGCTCGGCGCAGTTCCCAGTAGGCCTCGTCAAGCCCGGACCACGCCCGAGCACGGGCGATGCGTCTTCGGTTGGTGCGCCAGTGCACCATACCGGCGATCGCGGAACCTCCGCCTGCCGCCAGCAGCAGGGTCGCGGCTGCTCCGCCAGCGATGCTCAGCAGAAGCGCCCACCATGGCCGCAGAAGTCCGGCCGGGACCCCCGCGCGGTCAAGCGTAATCGTTGCGAGGATGACGACGAGAAGGGCGAAGGTAAGCCAGATCGGGCCGACGCCGAGAGATCTCAGGACACCGGGGAGCTTGCTGAGTCGCTCACCCCGATTCGCCCAGAAAGCAACGACCCGGAACCACCGCTTATCGGTCGCGATCGTCGCATCCGTGTCTTCAGGACCATCTTCAGGCGCAAAAAGGCTCGCTAGCCGGTGCTCTTCGTCACTGGCAGCGCCCGGTTCGAGTTGAGCGAGCCACTGCGGGATGCTTGCGAGGCCCGCGAAGCCGGGCTGAGGTGCCCCTGGGGGCGGCGGATCGAGGGGCACACCGGCGGTGGCTCGTGTTCGCCCAAGCTCGGCGGCGGCCGCCGCGGCGGCCGCCAGCGCACCAGCGGACGTTCCGCCAACGTTGCGCAGCTTAAAGGAACGCGCTATTTCACACACCGCGAGTGGGTAGACGATGCCAGAGGTGGTGCCGCCTTTCATTGTGACGTCAGCACTGGCGCGGCAGTACGCCTCGTAGTGGCGGCCCATGGCGTCGTCTTCCGGCTGTTCGCGCTGTGCTGCTGCAACCTCACGCCGACTGAGACCAAGCAGCTCGTTCCACTCCGTCCGGCTGTTGCTGAAGTCGGTGAACTGGCGTGGCACCGGAATGTCATACGTGGCGTCGTGCACATACCCCGCAGGCGGCCCGCCACCAAGTTCAGCTCCGGAGTGCTGGATAGGGGCAAGGAGATGCTGCAGCGCCAGCAACGGTTCGATACGCCCGTCCCACACATCGTTTTCGCTACCTGACACGCTGCTGCCTCCACTTCAGCTGAGGGCGAACTGCGCTGTGCCCGTGCGCATTGTGCCACAACGACGCGGAGCTTCGGTCTGCGAAGCCTTACGCTAGCGGCGGCATGGGGCAATGCAAGACGGCGCACACAGTGCGGAGAAGCTCCGCCTCCTCCAAGGTGACGCGTCCGTTGTCCATGACTGTCGTGACGAGTGCCTCGATCAGCTTCGCCTTGTCCTGTCCGTTGAGGCCGTCGACCGCCGGCCACACGTGTTCGAGCGCCAGTATCCCCTCTTGCGGGAGCTCGAACCTAACGTCGTCCCCTGGATACACCACGTTCATGCCTGCGCGAAAAGCCTTTTCAGCAGCACGGGGCTCATCGTTGCCGACTCTCGCGAGCACCGCTAGAAGTGGTGTGACAGCAGCCCGGCTGCTGTGGAGCCGCTGGCCGCTGCCCGACCAGCGCGGCTTGTGGGTGAGCACCTCATGCAATCCGGAGAAAACCAGTGTGCCAAGGCAGTACTCGAACACGCTGACACGGCCGTCCGCGGCGATGAGGTCACTGAGCGTCGCCATGATCTCGCGGATCTGGTCGGGCTCACGGTTTCGCAAGGCCGGAAACGCGATCTCGACAAGCGGAAGCCGCAGGTGGGGATCGAGGTGCTGGAGTTCGCCGCCAGCCTGCCAAGCGGCGTCGGCAAGCTCTCTTCCGTACTTACCCACCAGGATCGCATGCTGCTGGGTGCGGACGTCGTGATCTGCTGACAGGAGCAACCCGTAGATCAGGGGCACAACCGCGCTGGCGTCGTGTGCACGGTCGGCGAAGACGGCAGGTATCTCACCACGGATGCGCTCGCCATGGGTGTACGACGTGGCGTTCGGGTCTCCGATACCCGCTACCACCGCGGCTGGGTCAATTGAAATCGGAGCATTGGCACGCGTCGGCGCCGGTGTGGCCCGAGTCGTGGACTGTTGCGCTCCCCCCGCGGGCATATCGTGTTCGGCGACCAGTCCGAGCTGGGCGTCTTCGCGCAGGCCGGAAGGTGGCTGTGAACGCCACTGCTTGCGCAGTTCCGCGAGATTCTCCGGCTGGAAATCAGGCTCAAGCGTCTGGATGCGCTTGATCAGCGGCGGGTGTGTCGCATACAGGGACGAGAAATTCATGCCTTCACCGAAAAGCATGTGGCTGACGTCCTCAGTCTTCGCGTTGCGCAGCTTCGAGCCGTCATCGAGCCCGCCGATTTTCTTCAGTGCACCCGCGAGCCCCGACGTTTGGCGCGTGAACTGGACTGCGGATGCGTCAGCAAGGTACTCGCGCTGGCGTGAGACCGCCGCTTTGATGAGCCGGCCGAAGAAAACACCGATGAAGCCAGCCAGGAGCGCTACCATGCCGATTAGCGCGATCGGGGCGCCCGAGTTGTTGCTGCTACCGCGCTGCCGACCACCGCCGGAGTACACGAGAATCCGGCCGATGACGGACAGGGCGGTGAGCCCGGCGAGGACACCGATGAGGCGGATGTTGAGTCGCATATCGCCATTGACGATATGGCTGAATTCGTGCGCGATCACGCCCTGGAGTTCATCGCGGTTGAGACGCTCGAGCGCGCCCTGTGTCACCGCGACGGCAGCGTCCGCCGGGGTGTAACCGGCTGCGAAAGCGTTGATGCCCCGTTCGCCGTTCATCACGAAAAGCTCGGGCACAGGCGTGCCCGATGCGATCGCAATCTCTTCAACGACGTTGCGATAGCGGCGCAGATGGGGGTCCGTCGTGTCGTGGGGAACGGGCATCGCGCCCAGTGCTCGTGCGACTTTGCTGCCGCCCCCGCTGCGCAGCGAAGCGGTGCGCACCAGCGAGACACCGCCGATGAAGATCAGCGTGCCAATCGTGACGAGGACCGCAAACATGGCAACCTCGCCGGGTTCGGAGCCTCCGGACACCGACGCCACCACAACAAGCAAATTGGCGAGCGTGACGATCGCGAGGACTGCGACGATGAACAGCACGACGAGCCGCGCTGACGCTCGCCGTACCTCGTTTTGGCGCTCGAAGAAATTCATGCGTCAGAACGAGATGCGCGGCGCCTGACGAGTATCAGGACCTTCAGCTTCGAGCAGCGCTGCCGGCTGGAAATTGAACATGCCAGCGATGATGTTCGAGGGGAAGACCTCGCGCTTGTTGTTGTACGCCATCACTGCATCGTTGTACGCCTGCCGCGCGAAAGCCACGCGGTTTTCGGTGGAGGTGAGCTCCTCGGAGAGCTGCATCATGTTCTGGTTCGCCTTGAGATCTGGGTATGACTCGGTGAGTGCGAACAGCCGGCCGAGTGACTGGGTCAGCGTGTTCTCCGCACCGGCAAGTTCGTTCATCGAGTCCGGATCGCCCGGGTTCTGGCGCGCCGAGTTCTGCGCGGACACCGCCGAGTTGCGTGCGTTGATCACGGCCTCGAGCGTGCTCTGCTCATGCTTCATGTACGCCTTCGCTGTCTCAACCAGGTTGGGAATCAGATCGTGGCGCCGCGTGAGCTGCACGTCGATCTGCGCGAATGCATTTTTGTACCCGTTGCGGCGGGTGACGAGTCCGTTGTAGATGCTGATCACTGCGATGACAGCTATCACCGCAATGATCAAGATAACGACGAGAAGTCCAATGAGAACTCCAGTCACGTGCGACCCCCCTTTGAGGAGTTGGGTTCGGTTGCTGGCGAGCGTGAAGCACACCGGTTTCACGCAGTTCATCCCATCATCGCACAGCAGCCGCATCCGTGGCGGTCGGCGCGTGCGCGGCTCGCCGGTTACAGCGCGGTTAAATGGTCGCAGAAACTGCGCTCAGAGGTGGCGGCACTGTGTGTCACCGCTGCTAACGTCACTCCTGCGCCCCGTGTCCCACGATGCGGTGCCAAGCGCGCGAGGCTGCCCGAGGAGAGTTGATGCGACTGACGCCGCATGAGCAAGAGAGGCTGATGATCAGCTATGCCGCGGAACTGGCCCGCCGCCGGCGTGCGCGCGGATTGAAGCTGAACCATCCGGAAGCGATCGCCATCATCACCGATCATGTTCTCGAGGGTGCCCGTGACGGGCGCACGGTGGCCGAACTCATGTCGTCGGGCCGCGAAGTGCTGAGCCGCGATGATGTCATGGCGGGCGTGCCTGAAATGCTGCATGACGTGCAGGTCGAGGCAACCTTTCCGGACGGCACGAAACTCGTGACCGTGCACCTCCCGATTCGGTGAAGCACCCAGGAGGCAGACGTTGATTCCAGGTGAGATCGTCACAGCAGCGGGTGAACTCAGAATTAATGACAACGCGCAGCGCCGCGAAGTCGATGTGGTGAACTCCGGTGATCGTCCCGTGCAGGTGGGCAGCCACTTCCATTTCGCGCAGGCAAACGGCGCGCTCGAATTCGATCGCACAGCGGCACACGGTCACCGGCTGGACATCCCCGCTGGAACGGCCATCCGTTTCGAGCCTGGCATACGGCACCGAGTTTCGCTGGTGCCGATCGGCGGCACACGCGAGGTCCACGGCTTGAGTCTCACTCCTCCCGGAAAGCTGGATCACTGATGATGCACATAAGCCGCGCGCGCTATGCAGAGTTGTTCGGCCCCACCGTCGGCGACCGGATCCGGCTGGCTGACACGGACCTTTTCGTGGAGGTTGCTGAGGACCGGTGCGGCGGGCCAGGCAAGGCCGGTGATGAGGCTGTCTTCGGTGGCGGCAAGGTGCTGCGGGAGTCAATGGGGCAGGGGCGTGTGACTCGCGCCGAAGGCGCGCCAGATACGGTCATCACCGGTGCGGTGATCGTCGACTACTGGGGTGTCGTCAAGGCTGACGTCGGAATCCGTGACGGTCGCATCGTCGGCATCGGCAAAGCCGGGAATCCCGACACGATGGACGGCGTGGATAGCGCGCTCGTAATCGGTCCCGGCACCGAAATCATTGCGGGAAACGGAAAGATCCTCACCGCAGGCGGCATCGATTGCCATGTCCATTTCATCTGCCCGCAGGTCCTCGAAGAGGGAATCGGCGCGGGCCTCACCACCATGATCGGCGGGGGGACAGGGCCCGCGGAAGGGAGTAAGGCCACCACGGTCACACCTGGCGGATGGCATCTGGCACGAATGCTCGAAGCGCTTGATGGCTTCCCGATGAACAT
This sequence comes from Hoyosella sp. YIM 151337, assembly GCF_026041215.1. Lineage (GTDB taxonomy): Bacteria > Actinomycetota > Actinomycetes > Mycobacteriales > Mycobacteriaceae > Hoyosella. Next base: position 141,562 of record NZ_JAPEIQ010000013.1, on the reverse strand, counting down.
TTCGCTTCTCGGCAAAGGCAACACTGTGAGCGAGGACGCGATTTGGGAGCAGATCCGCGCCGGTGCGTCCGGGCTGAAGCTGCATGAGGACTGGGGGTCGACGCCCGCGGCGATCGACACCTGTCTGCGGGTAGCCGATGCCTCAGGTATTCAGGTTGCGCTGCACTCGGACACGCTGAATGAAGCGGGCTACGTCGAGTCGACGCTGGAAGCCATCCAGGGACGCAGCATTCACGCGTATCACACCGAAGGCGCGGGCGGTGGACATGCGCCTGACATCATCACCGTTGCGGCGTACCCGAATGTTCTCCCAAGCTCAACCAACCCAACCCGTCCGCACACCGTGAACACTGTTGACGAGCATCTGGACATGTTGATGGTGTGCCATCACCTGAGCCCGTCAATACCCGAGGATCTCGCGTTCGCGGAAAGCCGCATCCGGCCATCGACGATCGCCGCGGAAGATTTGCTGCATGACATCGGCGCAATCTCCATGATCGGCAGTGACTCGCAGGCGATGGGACGAGTCGGTGAAGTCATCATGCGGACCTGGCAGACCGCGCACATGATGAAGAAACGGCGCGGCTCACTGCCTGGTGACGGCGCTGCAGACAACCAGCGGGTGCAGCGGTACGTCGCGAAGTACACCATCTGTCCGGCGGTTGCGCACGGCCTCGACGGTGAAATCGGCTCGGTCGAGATCGGTAAACTAGCCGACCTTGTGCTGTGGGAACCAGCGTTCTTCGGGGTGCGGCCACACGCGGTGGTGAAGGGGGGTGCGATCGCCTGGGCAGCGATGGGTGATGCCAACGCGTCGATACCGACGCCGCAACCCTCTCTGCCACGTCCCATGTTCGGTGCGGCACCGAAGTTAGCGGCTGCGTCTTCGCTGCACTTCGTTGCCCCGGTCGCGCTGGAGGATGGGCTCGCGGATCGCCTGAATTGCGATCGCCGCCTCGTCGCCGTCAAGGACACTCGGACCATCGGCAAGGCACAAATGCCGCTCAACGATGCCGTCCCGCGAATCGAGGTCGACCCGGACACCTTCACTGTGAAGATCGATGGTGACGTGTGGGAGGAGCAGCCTGCAACGGAGCTTCCGATGGCGCAGCGATACTTTCTGTTCTGATGCTCACGAATCTGCTTGCGCTGGCCGACTCCAGGCTCCCCATCGGCGGGCACGTGCATTCTGGCGGGGCTGAAGAAGCGGTGACTACCGGGCTCGTCCGTGACATAAGCACGCTTGAGGCGTTTCTTGTCCGGCGCATTCGCACAAGCGGGGTGGTCACCGCGTCGATCGCAGCAGCGGTGTGCGACGGAATGAGCATTGCGCAGGCTGAGATCGAGACGGACGCGAGAACGCCGGCGCCGGCGGCCCGGGACGCATCCCGGATTCAGGGGCGAGGGTTTCTGCGGCTGGCGAAAACAGTCTGGCCGCAACATGACTGGAGCGGGTTTTCTTCGCGGCCGCATCTGCCCGTGATCGCTGGTGCGGTGGGCCGCACATGCGGCCTTTCCGCTCGTGACACCGCGCTCGCTGTCGTATATACCGCGATGACGGGCGCGGCCACCGCGGCGCAGCGGCTCTTGGCACTCGACCCGGGGCATGTCGCGCGCCTCACCTTCGAGCTTGCCCCGTTGTGCGACGAGGCCGCGGATCGCGCCGCAACCGGTCTGCACAGCCTTTCTGACCCATTGTTCGATCTGCTGGCGCAGCGGCACGTTTTGCGTGACATGCCGCTGTTCGTTTCGTGAAAGGGATGATTGACCGTGCCTCCAATGCCCCCGCATCTCCTCGATGGAGAACCACACACGCACGCTGATCGACCCGTGCGTGAGCGCAAAGCAGGCGAGCCTGTCCGGATCGGCATCGGCGGTCCCGTGGGGTCAGGGAAGACTGCTCTGGTGGCGTGCTTGTGCCGGGAATTGCGTGACGAACTCTCGCTCGCCGTGCTGACGAACGACATCTACACCACCGAGGACGCAGACTTTCTGCGCCGCAACGCGGTCCTGCCCGATGATCGGATCACGGCCGTCAAAACGGGCGGCTGCCCACACACCGCGATTCGCGACGACATCACCGCGAATCTCGATGCGATCGATGATCTAATCGATGCGAATCCGCCGCTCGACCTCATCCTTGTCGAATCTGGCGGTGACAATCTGACCGCGACGTTCTCGGCTGGTTTGATCGACGTGCAAATATTCGTTGTCGACGTCGCGGGTGGTGACAAGGTGCCACGGAAAGGTGGCCCAGGCGTGACGTACTCAGACTTGCTGGTGATCAACAAGACAGATCTCGCGCCGATGGTGGGCGCTGATCTATCGGTGATGCAACGCGACGCTGCGAAAGTTCGTGAGGGCCGTCCGACGGTCTTTACGTCGCTGACGCAAGATCCCGCTGCGACGCCTGTGCTCGCGTGGGTGCGCGAGCAGATTCAGGAGTTCACAGCAGGGTCTGCGGGAGTACATGCGCACTGAACTCGTCCTCGAAGCAGAGCGGGGCCGCCTGCCCCGCATCAGTTCAGCTGGCGGTCTGGCTGCCCGCCTCACCGCGCCGGACACGGTGCACTTGATCGGCACGGCGATGACACCGCTGGGTGGTGACCAGATCGATGTCCGAGTGTTCGTCGGCCCGGGCGCGCGCCTTACCGTCCGTTCGGTTGCTGCAACCATTGCGCTGCCTGGTCGTGTTGACCCGCATTCGGCCTCGAAATGGGTGTTTGAGATCGCCGACGACGGGTATTTCGACTGCGAGCCAGAGCCCATGATCGTGGCCGGCCGGGCGTCGCACGACGCGGTGACGGATGTTTCCCTCACCGCGTCGTCCACGGTTCGCCTATGCGAGCGGGTGCAGGTTGGACGTGCGGGAGAGCGCGAGCAAGGGTTCTGGCGCGGCACACTCAGCACGACGGTGGATAAGACCCCACTCGTGGTGCACACCCTGGAGTTGGGCCAGGGTGACGTGCTTGGTGTGTCGCGTGCGCTTATCAGTGAACTGGAATACCCGGGTGCGGAGGAGGTGGTCTTCGACGACACCGCTGGTGGCAATGGCGTGTGTGTGCCGCTGGCGCGGGGCGGAGCGCTGAGGACCTGGCTCGGTACCGAACTCGTCCACGCACCGCATTAAAAACCCCGTTAATGTATGTGAGCCACACCACTGTTAGCTGCCGATTTTGGCGCTGCGCGTAACGAGCGAATCCCGGATGTCACCTCTGCGAGTTTTCCCGGTGACACTTACTGCGTTACCGTGGATGCGTCCGACTAATAGATGCGCCCGCGGCTGCCGCCGTGGGCCTGATTTAGGAGGGTGTGGTATATGACAACCGCTCAGAACGCAATTGGGGATCTTTATCCCTCGCGGCTATCGGCCGCGGCGGCGTCGTTCCCTCGCCGCCATCCCACTACCTGGGGAAGCACCTCAGGGCCGTTTAGCGCGGACGCGCTCGACAAGTACGACGCGAAGGGCTTTCACATCGAAGAGGGCCTGCTGACCCCGGCGCAGATACAGCATTGCTGGTCCGAGGTGGAGCGTCTTTCCGCTGATCCCGAGCTTGCGAAGACCGAACTGATTGTGCGGGAACGCCGTTCCGACACAGTTCGTTCGATCTTCGCGGTGCACGAGGTGAGCCCGCTTATTGCGCAACTGGTGCGCACCCCCCGAATCCTTGACCGCGCGCGCCAGATCCTCGGCTCCGATGTATATATTCACCAGAGCCGTATCAATTGCATGCCAGGTTTCGCCGGTACGGGTTTTTACTGGCACTCAGACTTTGAAACGTGGCATGCTGAGGATGGAATGCCAGTTCCGCGTGCAGTGAGTTTATCAATCGCTCTGACCGACAATTATGCTTTTAATGGCGGCCTGATGCTGATGCCAGGTGCACACAAAACATTTGTGCCCTGCGTGGGAGAAACCCCGGACGAAAACTATAAATCGTCGCTGCAAGAACAGCGGATCGGTGTTCCGGCGGAAGCGGCCATAACTGAACTCGCATACGAGTTCGGCATCGAGCAGTTCACGGGCCCGGCAGGCAGTGCGCTGTTCTTCGACTCGAATTCGATGCACGGGTCGTCGAACAACATCACGCCGTACCCGCGCGCGAATATCTTCCTGGTCTTCAACAGCGTTGATAACTCGCTCGAGCAGCCGTACGCCGGTACCAAGCCGAGGCCGAACCACCTTGGCAGCCGCGATTACACACCGCTATCGCCAGTAGCGGACTCACCCTTCGCGTGATCTGATCGGGGCCGAGGGCCGGTCACTGGTAACTTTGCGAGTTGTCAGTGACCGGCCTTCGTGTCTCCCCGAAGCCCGGGGGAGACCAGGAGACGCCGCAGCGCAGCGAACACACCGAGAACTACAAGGGCCGCGAGCGCAGCAAGCGCACCGCCGCCCACGACGAGCGTGAAATCCCTGCGGGCAAGACCATCGACGATCAAACGGCCGACACCACCAAAACTCACGGCCGCGGCTATCGTCGCGGTGGCCACAATTTGAACCGCGGCAGTTCGCATTCCGACAAGGATGAACGGCAGTGCGGTGGGCAATTCTGCACGTGTCAGTACCTGCCAGCCCGTCATTCCCATACCGCGCGCGGCGTCAGTGAGCGCTGGGCTCACCGCGCGGATTCCCTCGTAGGTGTTCAGCAGTATTGGCGGCACGGCGAGTGCGACGAGCGGAATGAGCACCGGAACAAGCCCAATGCCCATAAGGACCACAAGCAGCACCAGCACGCCGTAGGTGGGCAGTGCCCGCGCGGCATTTGCCAGCGCAGTCAGGGTCGTCCCACCGCGCCCCGAATGCCCGGCGGCCAGCCCCAGGGGGAACGCAAGCAGCACCGAAAGCACTAGCGCCAGCACCGTGTAATACGCGTGCTGGGCCAGCCGGTTCGGTATCCCGTCGGTGCCGCGCCAGTTCGCCGGATCGCCGAAGAAGTCGGTTAGGTAGAACCAAAGTGTCGTCATCTGGCCGCCTCCTCCGCTGGTTCGGTGCGAGTGGCACGCCGCAGTGCTCGCAGCGGCGTGCGGCGCGCGAACGGCGCCCTTCCAGACTGACTGGACGCTGCTCGGGTCCAGGGGGTAGCGAGCCACTGGATGGTCAGCAGCGCCAGATCGATGACCAGCGCCATGATGATGGTGATGACGATGCCCGTCACTGCGAGTTCATACCGGTCGAGTTGCGCTGCCGCAGTAAACAACGACCCGAAAGCGCCCATCCCGATCAGGGCACCGACACTGACCATGCTGATGTTGGCGACCGTTGCGACTCGCAGTCCGGCCATCACCGCGGGCAGCGCGATCGGCAGCTCGATGGTCAGCAGTTGCCGCTGGGGACGCATCCCCATAGCCGTGGCCGCTTGCCGCACGTCAGTAGGTACCGACCGCAAGCCGTCAGTGACGTTCGGAATCAGTCCGGACAGTGTGTACAGCGACAGGGGGATGATCACCGTGGTAGGCGTGATCCCCGTAAAGGCGATGAGCAGAACGAAAAATGCCAGTGACGGAATTGAATACAGCACGCTCGCAACGGCGAGGACTGGTGGGTACAGGCGTGGCCACCGTACACATGCGAGTCCAGCGGGAAGTGAGATGACCAGACCCAGCAGTGACGCGGTAAGCGCCATGTACAGGTGCTGGCCCAAAAGCTCGCCGAACGAACCGAGGTAGCTGGGGATCGAGAACGTCACGGTTCCGCCTGAACCGCGCTGCCGGCGTGGGCTTCGCGAATATGCTGGGCGATCAGTTCCTGACTGATGACACCCAGGACCCGCTGATCGCCGTCTAGAGCGACTGCGTAGCCCGACGGGGACAGCACTGCGGAGTCGAGCGCTGCACGCAACGAGTCAGTTTGCGGGGTGAAGCCATGGCCGATGCTGAGCAGCTCCGCTCGCGGAACTTCCTGGTGCTGACGTCCGCGCAGCCAGCCGAGTGGTTTGTTGTTCTCGTCGGTGAGGAGAGTCCAGTGGCCGTCACGGACCGTTTTGAGCCTTTCGTGGTCAGTGGCCGCGATGACGTTGTCTGTGCGCAGCGGCAGTCCGCCGGCACTGAAGAATGACAGGAGGCGGACGCCACGGTCGAGGCCGAGAAATTCGGCGACGAAACCATCGGCAGGCGCGGTGAGCAGCTCGGCCGGGGGAGCATACTGGGCGAGTCGGCCGCCTGGGCGCATAACGGCCACCCGGTCGCCGAGCGTGATCGCCTCGTCGATGTCATGCGTGACAAGAACGATCGTTTTGCTGATCTCGGATTGCAGGCGCAACAGTTCTTGTTGCAGGTCTTTCCGGACCACAGGGTCCACAGCGGAGAACGGCTCATCCATGAGCAGCACGGGCGGGTCCGCGGCGAGCGCGCGGGCAACACCGACGCGCTGCTGTTGCCCACCCGAAAGCTGTGCAGGGTACCGTTTTCCGAATTCCTGTCCCAGACCAACCCGTTCGAGCAGTTCGGATGCACGCGCGCGGGCCTGCCTCCGTGGCACCCCGAGTAGCCGTGGCACTGTTGCGACGTTGTCGATGACCGTCCGGTGCGGAAAGAGACCGGCGTGCTGAATGACGTAACCGATACCGCGGCGCAATTCGTGAGGATCGCGCGAGCGCACGTCGTGACCGTGCAGCCGAATATGTCCGGAGGTGGGGTCAATCATCCTGTTGATCATGCGCAGGGAGGTCGTTTTGCCGCATCCGGAAGGTCCGACAAAGACCGTGAGCGACCCCTCGGGCACCTCAAGTGTCAAGTTGTCCACTGCGGTAGTCCCGTCAGGGTACCGCTTGGAGACCTCCGTGAACGAGATCATCGGCTTCCGGTTTCCAGCCACTCCCGGGCCACATCGTCCACATCGCGACGTTCTGTCACAACCTGGCTCAGCAGCTCAGTGAGCACTTCGGTTGTGAGGCGCGCGGAGACGTCGTTGAGTACGGCGATGCTCTGCTCGTCAAGGGCACCCGAACCGGCGAGGGGAGTGACGTTCTGCGAACCGAACACTGCTTCTGGATCGTCGAGCGCAACGAACGGCCGGGTGGTTAGCGACGGATCCGTGGAATAGATGTTGGCGACGTCGATATCACCGCGTTCCAATGCGCTGATCGTCAGCGGGCCGGAATTGTCGGTGGGAACGAATTCGTCAAAAACCACGCCGTAGTATTCCTCGAGACCAAGAAGCCCTTGCTGCCGATCACGAAACTCGGGTGCCGCGCCCACGCGCATTTCGCCGGCGACGGGAGCGAGGTCTTCGATTGACTGCAAGTCGAATTCGTCCGCGGTCTGCTGTGTCACAACAAGCGAGTCTTTGTTCTCTGCGGGCGCTGAATCGAGGATCGTCAGTCCCTCGGGCAGGGCGGCAGCGAGTGCTTCGTTGATCGCGTCGGTAGTGCGGGCGTCGCTACCATCGTCGAGGTAGGCGAGCAGTGCGCCGTTGTACTCGGGCAGCACAGAGATCGCGCCGCGTTCGATTTGGCCGTAGTAAATCTCCCGGCTGCCGATATTGTACTGCCGCCGCACGGTAGCACCCTCAGCTTCGAGGGCTTGGGCGTAAATTTCGGCGAGAAGAACATTCTCCGGGAAGTTTGCAGAACCGACCACGATCTCTCCCGCTTGCCCGCCGTTGGCGAGCGGGTCGTCTGGTTCCCCTCCGCACGCGGACACCACGACAGCGGTTGCGGCGAGAACAGCGGCTAGACGGCCAATACGTTTCATGGCGTGAACTCCTCGACGGCGAGCAGGCTGGTGGTACTGACCTTATTCGGGATGCCGCGGGATCGCTTGGGACTCAGCCGTTTCGTTAATATTCGCGTTGCGTGCAGCGCAGCCGCACCGGACTACGTGGCTATCAACTGCTCACTCACTGCATACAGCAGTGGCGGCAGGGCGCCGAGCACCACGCAGGCGGTGATCGTGATCCCTCGATACTGAACCATCAGTGCAGCGAACTCGCGCAGAAACGCGCTCGGCAAGTAGTAGCGCGCAGTTGGCGCGCCGGTGACGTGTGCGTTGAGCTTCTGGTGGCGTGACAAGACCGCCGCGCGCAACACGTGGTAGTTGCTTGTGACGATTAACACGTTGCCCTGGATGCCAGCCTTCTCCAGTAGGGCGGCGCTGAATTCGAGGTTCTCGGCAGTCGAGCTCGAGCGCGTTTCCGTGATGATGTCCGGTTCGGGAATGCCTCGGCTATGGAGGTATGCCGCCATAGCATCAGCTTCCGGAAGCGGCTCGTCTGGTCCCTGACCACCAGACGTAACGATAACCGGGGCGGGTCCCGTGGCGCGCTGCCGCGCGTGCAAGTCCCGTGCGCGGTCGAGCCGATTTGCGAGCAGGGGCGGTACAGCCCCGTCTATCAGACCGGCTCCTAGCACGATGATTGCCGACGGGTGATTCCGCAGCGGCAGGCTGCTGTACACCCACGCGTACAGCAGGAAGCACGTGAATGCGGCACCGAAGTATCCGGCGATTAACGTAACTGAGATTGCGGTGACTGTAAGGGGAGTCGCACCAGTTGCGAGCGCAAAGATTCCGGCTCCGGGAACACCAAAAAGTGCGATGCCCGCGAGGAGCGAAAGGCTGTTACCAGCAGACACGCCTTCACGGCGAATCATCACGACGCCGTTTGCGACGAGGAACGCCGCGAGCGCGAGAACCAGCAGCGGCGAAATCAGGATGGTGAGGCCGATGAGTGCAGGAATGACGGTGTGCGACTCGCCGGTCATCGCCCACAGCGCGGCAAGGAGTAACGCGAACATGAGGTAGATGCCGTTGCTTAAGCGTCGCGGCTCGCGCAGGACGCGTATTGTGAAAACGCCCGCCAGCACGAGTGCGAAGATCAGAAAGATCACGACGCAACGTTAGCCGGAATTGCCGTTCGCAGAGTCAGGCGCTCAGCGTCAGGCACCGATTGCGGGCCCGATGACGCGCCACGAGTCACGCATTTGCTGCTCGAACAACCCCCACGTGTGCGCGCCGTTCGCTTGGTGTGCCAGTGTGGCCGGGATGCTCAGCGAATCGAGTCGTGCTTTGAACGCCAGCGAACAGAGGTTTGTTGCGAACTCGACGGCGCCTGGCCCCAGTGTTTGCCCGATTACCGCGAGTCCGGTGACGCCATCGGCCGGGCCGGGAATTCCGCTCGCCGCTGCGAGGTAAATTGCCTTGCCGCGCAGCCGCTCGGCGTTGACAAACGGATCATTGGCGACCCATGCGGGGTCACCGGGCGCGCCGAAGGCATTGACCACATTTCCGCCGCCGAACGCGACCACAGCTGCGTTCGCCGCGATTCCTTCCGGCGAGCTTGTCCGGGCGCAGCCGCTGTATGACGCGACGGCCTGGTAGCGGTGGGGCGCCTGAATCGCGAGATTGAGTGCGGACGCTGCGCTGAGGGAAAGGCCGCCGACCGCGTTGCGACCTGTGGAGGGGAATGCGTTGTCAATAGCGATTGGCAGCTCGGCGGTCATGTAGGTCTGCCATTTGTTGACTCCGAGTATGGGGTCAGGAAGCCGCCAGTCCGTGTACATGCTGTACCGCCCGCCGACAGGACTGACGACCTTAACGTGCTTGTTGTGAAAGAAGTCGCGGAGGCGGGTGCTCTGGAACCAGCTCTTGCCCTCCTGCCCTCCATCAACGCCGTTGAGCAGATAGAGCGTGGGGCTTGGGGCGCCCTGGTTCTCCGGCAGGTAAACCTCGTTGGGTATTACGCGATTCATTGACGGCGAGTAAACATGCACAATCGCGAAGCGGTCACTGATGCGGTCAATGCGGTCGACCCGCGGGCCGGTCTGGGCGCCCGCCGGGGCCACCGCAAGAACCGAAAGAATAAGGAGGAACAGGGCGCAAAGGATGATCAGGGCGCGTGGCACCTGCGTTGGCAATGCTTCTGCCCGTTGAGACTCGTTCACGCGTGTTCCTCCATAGTGGGCCACTAAAGACGGTTAACAACGATGCCCGAGATCGTACGAGTATGTTGCCGTTCAAGGTCACAAAGTAGCGAAGGTTGTGGGCGTTACTCAGATGTCGCCGAACGCCGCCGCGTACTGGATGACGCCACTGGGCAGAGGTTCGTCGTCCAGGCTCAGGACCATGAGTGCCTCATCGGGCACCGGAAGCTTCATAGTGATTCCGTGAATGCTGGCACGTGTGAACCCAAACCGCGGATAGTAGCCAGGGTGTCCCAGTACGGTGACGACGTGCTCACCCATCGCCCTAGCGGCGTCGAGGGCCCCGCGGATCGCGGCTGATCCGGCCCCGGTCTTCTGGTACTGCGGCAGCACGGCGCAGGGCGCCAGGCATAGTGCCGGGACAGCGCCGATGTGGGCCCGGGTGAGCAGCGCGTGCCCCACGAGTACGCCGGTGTCGCTGACAGCGACACGAGACAGTCCGTGGATCCAGGCTGGGCTCTGGCGCAGTGTGTCCACAAGGTCCGCCTCTTCAGCGGTATCGAACGCGGCGAGGTTGATCTCACGGATCGTGGCGATATCAGAGCTGGTTTCGGCTCGTGTAGTCCAATTGCTACGAGTGCGCATGGAGATGCTTCCTTTGACTGTGATGATGGCGGCCGAGTGAGCCGCTTGCAGTATCAGTGTTGCTGGCGTTCGCGGAACCGGTAGCTCGCACGCTGCTCCCGCGCGATAGCCTTATCCGACTTGCGGCGTTTGTTTGCCTGTCGGGCGTCACCGCGACTGGCGGCCCATTCGCTTTCGCGCTGCAGTTTGCGGTATCGGTCGAGCCGCGCTGGTTCCAGTTCGCCCGCTGTGATCGCTCCTTGCACGGCGCAGCCGGGTTCGCCGCGGTGTTCACAGTCCCTGAACTTGCAGTCGTGCGCATAAGCCTCAATGTCGGCGTAAACCTGCGCGATGCCCTCCTCGACTGCGTGTACACCGATGCCGCGCAGGCCGGGGGTGTCGATAAGCACGCCCCCACCAGGTAACACCAGCAGTTCGCGATGCACGGTGGTGTGGCGGCCCTTGCCGTCGACAGCGCGAACCTCACTGGTGTTGAGGTGCTCTCGCCCCAGCAGGGCGTTGGCCAGGCTCGATTTTCCGACACCGGACGGACCAAGCAGCACCGCGGTCCCCGTTACAACTGCGGCCAGCCGCTCGAGCCCCGCGCCGGTCGTCACACTGGTGGTGAGGATGTCTACGTGGTGCGCGACGGCTGAGACTGCCGCCTCGCCCACACCGGGATGTTCTGCCAGGTCGGCTTTGGTCAACACGACGACCGGTCGGGCACCACTGTCGTAGGCCAATGCCAGCAAGCGCTCGATCCGGCCTGCCCTCACGGGCGCCGCCAGCGACACCACGATCAGTACGGTGTCGACATTTGCCGCTAGTACCTGTTGATGCGAGGTTCGATCGGACGAAGCGCGCGTAATTAAAGTGCGCCGGGGAAGCAGCGCCGCTAACTGCGGTGGTGCACCGAGGTGCAGCGCGGCCCAGTCACCGGTGCACACGACGTGCTCGCGGTCGACAGTGTTCATCGCGCTGCTATTGGCGCGCACGAGACCGAATTCGGTGAGGGTGTCACAGCGTCCGCGGTCGACGCGCACGATTCGGGCCGGTATCAATCCGGCGGCGGCGTATGGGGCGAACAGCGCCGCAAACTGCTCATCCCAGCCGAGCTCAGAGAGGCGTGGCGAAGACGGCGAAGAAGTGTGAGGTGAATGCACGGTGAGAGCCTTTGGTGAGGGAGCCCCGCTCGAACACCGAGTACACCAGCTGCATTCCCGCCACGAGCGATAGCTCGTGGCGAATGAGGTCGGCCAGTACCGGGTTTAGACCGGGGCCCGGGATGTGAGGATGATCCGGGCGCTGCGAACGACAGCGATCTTCACCGCAACCATCAATTCACCTCCGATTCTTTCGGCCTCGAGGCCAGAATCGAATTTAACACCAGGCGGACCGTCCTGCCAGCGTATTTCCGCACTCACCGGTGCCAGCAGATCAGTGACTGATCACCGCTTGCAGAAATGACTTCGTGCGCGCGTTGTGGGGGTTGGTGAAGATCTGCTCGGGGCTGCCCTCTTCGATGATCTTCCCCTTATCGAACATGAGAATCCGATCTGACACATCCCGGGCGAACTGCATCTCGTGGGTCACGATGAGCATGGTGATGTTCGTGTGGTGTGCGATCTCGCGCAGCACGTTCAGCACGCCGACCACCAATTCAGGGTCGAGCGCAGACGTCACCTCGTCGAGCAAAAGAATGTCGGGATCCATCGCGAGTGCTCGTGCGATCGCGACACGCTGCTGCTGACCGCCCGAAAGCTGTGACGGGTGCGCGTTCTCCTTCTCCGCGAGACCCACCATCTCGAGCAATGTGCGACCGCGCTCGACTGCCTCCGACTTGCTCCGCCCCAGCACGTGCACAGGCGCTTCAGTGAGGTTCTCGATCACGGTCATGTTCGGAAACAGATTGAAATGCTGAAAAACCATTCCGATTCGACGGCGGGCCTGGCGCAGATACTTCTCACTCGCAGGGACGAGTTCACCCTTCTTATGCTCATGCGAGAACGGCTCGTCGTTGACCCAGATAACACCTTCATTGATTTTTTCCAGCGTCATGAGCAGCCGCAGAATGGTTGTCTTGCCCGACCCACTGGGGCCGATGAGCGTGACCTTCTCGCCGCGGTCGACTGTGAAGTTCAGGTGGTCGAGAACGACATTGTCCCCGAACTGCTTCACCACGTCCTCGAAGCGGATCATGGGGCGCTCGTCAGGCTGGCTGTGTGGCATAACGATTCTCCAGTCTGCGGATGAAGTAGGCGGTTACCAGGCTTGCGATCAGGAAGATGACACCCGCAATGGTGATGGGTTCGGTGTAGCGGAAGGTCTGGCCGCCGTATTGCTGCGCGCGCGTCACCATTTCTGCGACGAAGATGAAGAACAGGAATGGCGTGTCCTTGAACATGGACACGGCATAGTTACCGAGGGACGGAATGATCTTCCGGATGGCTTGGGGAAGGATGATCGCGCGCCACGTTCGCGCCGGAGGGAGCGACAGCGCGCGGGCGGCCTCCCACTGGCCCTTCGGCACGTCCTCAATGCCGGCGCGGTACACCTCGGCCATGTACGCCGAATAATGGACGCCGAGCACAATGATGCCGACTTGCAGTCCGGTGACATTGGGCGGCACCGCGTAGAAGACGAAAAGCAGCTGCACCACCAGCGGCGTGAGCCGGATGAACTCCATCACCGCGTACAACGGCCAGCTGAGCCATCGCGGCAGCGCGATTCTCAGCACGGCGACGATCAGGCCCAGGGCCGCGGCGATGGCGAAGCCAAGCACGGTCGCGAGCAGGGTAATGCGGAAACCTTCGAGCAGGACAGGCAGCGAGTCCCATGCGTGTTGCCAGCTCCACATGGTTTACCCCCTTCCCGTTCCGGCGACAACCGCTGAATCAACGTCTGGTTTGAGTCTGAAGATCTCTCGCATCGAGGGGCCGCGGCCAAGCCGGTGCTTCGCGCGCGCCTCCACGAGCTGCATCACCAGCGTGAGGATGTACGCGAGGACGAAATAGATGACGAGCGCGATCCCGAAGGCAAAAAAGGTATCACCTGTAGTCTCACGCAATCGGTTGATCTGGAATGTGAGATCCTGCAGCGTGATAGCCGTGACGATCGCCGTTCCCTTGAGCAAATGGATAAGAAGGTTCGTCAGGGCGGGGATCATCAGTACCCACGCTTGCGGGAAAATCACCCGGCGCATTCGCTGCGCTGGGCTGAAGTTCATCGCGATAGCGGCCTCCCACTGAACCTTGGGCACGGCGTTGATCGATCCGCGCACAACTTCGGCTCCGTAGGCGCCGTAATTGAGGCCCAGTGCGAGGATGCCCACGACGATCGGTTCGAGGCGGACGCCGAAAGCAGGCAGCACGAAGAACAGCCAAAAAGCCTGCACCAGCAGTGACGTGCCCCGGAAGAGTTCAATGAAGGCGCGCGCGCCGCCGCGCACAAGCGGATTGTGCACGCGAGCGGCGAGTCCGAAGGCAATCGCGACGACCAGCGCGAGCAGCGCTCCACCGATGGTGAGTTGCACCGTCACGACGATGCCGTCAATGATTCGGGGGAGCGCTGCTCTTAAGGCGTCGAAGTTGCTCATGCACCGTTCCCGGTGTCGTCTTCGCCGCCCTCTTCGTCACCGACGCCGGGTACGCCCTCACACAGCATTTCGGTTGTGAGTTCCGGGCCGGGGAATTCATTCATACTGAACCCGAAGGGCTCCATGAGCTCAAGCCAGCGCTGCGGGTCCGATTTAATCTCGGCGAGTTGCTCGTTGTAGGCATCGAGCAACTCGGTGTCATCCTGGCGGAACACTGTCGCGCCAGCGCCAATCTGCGGTACGCCGTTGATCTCCGCGACGAACGAATCCGTGACTTCCACCGGAGCGTCGGGCCGGTTCTCGGCCATCCAGTTCAGTGACACACCAGTGAGGGCGAAGACATCAGCGCGGCCCCCGATGACGGCGTCCATCCCGTCGACCGGGTTGCCGATAGGCGTGACCTCGATGCCGAGTGCGTTGGCATAGTCGACTTCGATCGCTCCGGTGAGAGCCACCATCCTGGCACCGGCATCCGCGATCGATTGCATGTCGGACAGGTTCATCGGGTTGCCTTCCGGCACCATGAGTGCTGTGGTGTAGACGATTTCGGGCTCGCTGAACGCGGCTTGTTCGCAGCGGTCCGGCAGGATTGACATGCCGGCGCTCACGGCGTCGAAGCGCCCGGCGTTGAGGCCTGGGATCAGCGATCCGAACTCGGTCTGGACGCCATCGACCTCACCGATTCCCAGATTGCCGAAGATCTCACGGTGCAGCGCGACGGTCCCTCCGGTGAGTTGGCCGCCTTCTTCGAAGCTGTACGGCGCTTCACCGGCGAATCCCACGGTGATGGAGCCCTGCTCCGCGAGTTCGTCCACGGTGAGCGAACCGGTTGCGCACCCGCTGAGGGCCATTGCGAGAGCCCCCGCTCCCGCGACGTATCCGGTGCGCCGTGATTTCTTTGTGAGTCCTTTAGCCGTGATGTCCGTGCGCGCCACCTGGATGTCCTTCCATTTGTGGCATACGAAACAACCTCTGGCCGCGGTATTCTCCGCCTACACGCGCCGCGATCCTGGTCGCGATTGACCCGTATGCCTCCGTTGTTGTCTGGCTGGTAGTTAACTGGCTAATTGATCGGCACCGACCCTAGTCACCTTTGAGGCAGCTAGCAGCGCTGTTGGTGCCGGATGGGGCCACCCGTGACCCAGATGTAACGAAAACCCGTCAATGCTCGCGCTGCCCGGTGGTCATCGCTGAGGGGGTGCGGGTACGCGCGGCTGGAAGAACGTCACAGCGATGGCGCCGCCCAGGAGAACTGCGGCGGGGAGGAAAAGCGACTGGCCCATGGCGGTGCTGAATGCTCCGGCAGTATCCGCCGTCACCACTGTGGCGCCATCAGGTGTCACAGGAACGCCAAGTGTGCTGCTGCGGGCCGCCATAAGAGCTGCGATGCTCGCGCTGCCGAGTACGGCCCCGGTCTGGCGCATGGTGTTGTACACGCCAGCTCCGGCCCCGGCGACGGTGTGGCCGAGACCGCGGGTCGCGGTCGTTGAGAGTGGGGACCAGATGCCAGCGTTAGCGGCGCCAATGAGCGCGAGTGGGATCATTAGGAGCCAGAACGGTGTCCCTGGGCGCATGATGAGACCGAGCCACACCGTCGAGGCCGCAAGGATGAAAAACGACGGAACCGCGATCACACGTGCGTCAATGCGGTCAACGGAGCGCCCCGCCAATGGCGCGAGTACACCCGCGAGGATGGCGACAGGGACGAGGAGCACGGCGGCCTGCCCAGCGCTTAGGCCGAGCGCTTCCTGCGCGTACAGCATCACGGGCAGGAACATGCCCACCGAGGCGAAACCCATTGTGAAGATGCCGAACGCGGCCAGGGAGAAGTTGCGGTCGCGGAAAATTGATAACGGCAGCAGGGGGTCCCGCGAGGTCAGCGCCTGCCGGAGTACGAACAGTACGAACAGCACTGTGCCCGCAGCAATCATCATGGGAATCGACACAACGCCGGTCACGGTGCCCCAATCGTATTTTCCACCCTCCTGGATGCCGAACACGATGAGGAAGACAGCGCTCGCGCTCAGTACGACCGAAAGCATGTCGATACTGCGCGCGGCGCGCGGCAGGTTGGGTACAAGGCGCCATGCGAGCACAAAAGCGAGCAAACCGAGCGGGATGTTGACGAAAAAGATCCACTCCCAGCCGAGCGTCCCCACAATCAGTCCGCCGAGGAGTGGCCCTGCTAGAGTCGCCGCCCCCGCGACGGCACCCCACATTCCCATTGCGGTCCCGCGCCGTTCCGGCGGAAAGGTTCGGGTGATGACCGCCATCGTTTGCGGGGACATTAATGACGCCCCGATGCCCTGGATGACTCGGGCCGCAATCAGTGTCCCGATCGTGCTGGACAGTCCGCATACGACCGATGCCGCGGTGAATGTGACGAGTCCAATGAGATACACGCGTTTGGGGCCGAACCGGTCACCGAGGCGGCCCGTAATCAGCAGTGGCACCGCGAACGCAAGCATGTAACCGCTGGTGACCCAGACCGCGGTCGCGATATCAGTGTCGAGTTCGCGCATGATTGTCGGGGTCGCGACGGTGACGATCGTGGTGTCCATCAAGATCATAAAGAACCCGAGGCAGAGTGCCCACAAACCAGCCCACGGGCTCACCGAGGCTGTGCGCGTCCCTGCGGGCGAAGCACGATTCGGTCCGGCAGGGCTGGCACCTGCAGGCGTTGACATACAGTCATCCTCTCGAATCGCGCTCGGCGCGATGACAGCAGTGTCACAGCTCGGCAGACGTTCGGCGCAAACCGGGCAGCGCGCCGTAGCATGGGCGCATGGACTCGCGTGTGAAGCATCGACTCGTGATTGCAGCCGCTGCAGCGGGATTCCTCGTCCTAGCGGGGTGTGCGCAGCCTGACGCTCCTGCGCCGGACGACACCACGGTGCCGCCGGTGCCGCCCACGGCCGTTAGCCCCACCGAGGAACCTGCGGACCCGGCAGACGAGGACGAATCGTTAGAAGGCGAACCGAGCCTATTCGGCCCCGAAGCAGGTGCGGACATGACGATCGTCGGGGTGGAATACCCCGGTACGATCGCACTGCTCGAAACGCCCGGGGAAACGGCCTCAGTAATCAGCGATCTCGATCCGCTGACCGCGATTCTTACCGCGACCGGCAACAACTGGTCGCTGCCCGACTCAACCTGGTACGAACTGGACTCTGGGGAAAGCACCGGCTGGGTAAACGCCCGTAACCTCACCCAGCTCGGCCAGACTGATGACGCCACGAGCGCGATCGTCGAGGCCGAAGGCCGCTTCAGTGCGGACTCCATTGAAGAGCTGGGGCTGCAGGTCGCGGAGTTCTACGCGTCAGACGAGCCGCCTTCACGTGTCGTGAAGTCCGGGCCCGCGGAACGTGGGGATTTGCACGAGGTGACATACGACGTCGTGGGACTCGGAGATGACTCCGTGATGGGTTACCGGCTGCACGTTTTTGGCTTGCCCGCGGAGGACGCGGCTGAGACGGAAACTACAGAAGGTGCAGTCACGCTGCGCACCGTTGAACGCACGGTGATGTGTGCACGCGGCGTCACCGGCGAAGGGCTGTGCGTCTAGACAGGCCGAGTGTCGTCACGCTCTTGTTGCGTGCTGGTGGTTGCGCCAGACTCACTCGAAGCTCAGCATTTCCGCCGCACTGGTCGACGCGGTGTGGCCAGGCCGGGTCGCGCCGCCAACCGCGTACACCGTGGTGTCTACTGTGACGAGCGAGAGCCCATGCCGCCCGCGCAGGAGGTCCGGCAGTTGGGTCCACGCGCCCGTGGCGGGATTCAAGGCGAAGGCACTGGACAGCACATGCGTCGGCTCTTCACCCCCCGCAATGACGATGTAGCCCTCCCGCGCCGCGGTCTGGACGTACGTGGCTGCCAGTCCGCCACGGGGCTCCGGCAGCGGAGGCAGGAACTCCCACCTGCCGGTCACGGGGTCAAAACGCTCAACCGCGGCGGAATTGCGATCCACAGTGAGTTCACGGCCGCCGATCGCGTACACGTAGGTGCCGTCGCTCGCTGCAGCGAGATGTTCGCGGGGGGTGGGGATATCGCCAGCGACTGTCCACGCGGTGCCATCGAACACCTCAGTTTCGCGCACGAGTTCACCGTCTGACTGGCCACCTAGCACAACGATCTTGTTTCCGGCGACCGCTGCGGCGGCCGCGGCACGCGGATGATTCAATGCCGGAAGTTCGGTCCACTGGCCGCTGCGCAGAGCGAATACACGGTCGGACACAACCGCGGAGGTGTCGCCCCCTTCCGCCGACCAGCCGCCGATGAGCACTAGCTCGTTGCGGTACGACACGGCCGCCGCGTGATTCACGTCGACCGGCAGCGGTGGTGCCAGTCCGCGACGCCAATCGGGGGGCCGTCCGCTGGGATCAAACGCCTCGACGAGTGCCGTCGATCCACGGTCATCGATGCCCCCAGCTACCCAGGCAAGTCCGTCGACGACAGCTGCGGCCGACCATTGCCTTGGCGTGCCCGGCTCGGCCACCTCGATCCACCAGTCGGTATCTGTGCGCGGTGCGGGGATGCGGAGGGTTTCCGTGCTCGCGGTCGCATTGCGATGCCCGATCTGCGTTGCACCGCCGATCGCCTGAACTTCCCCGCGAACCGCCGCCACTGATAATCCGTGCCGCGGGGTTCCGAGCTCGGGGAGCTCTGACCAGGTTTCAGAAGCGAGGTCGTACGCCTCGGCGGCGCCGCTGACGCGATCGGGCAGTTCACCGCCGACCGCGATGATCCGGCCGTCGGAGTATGCAGCCCCGAGGCCGCCGCGCGGGGTGGGCAGGTCTGGCAGTTGCGTCCACGTGTCTGCCGCGGGGTCGTACCGTTCGAATGCTGCGGTGTTGGCGTCAACCGAAAGCTGCCGGCCCCCGACCGCATACACGTAGGTGCCGTCCGTGGCCGCACCGAGATGTTCACGGGGTACCGGAATGGGTGCGGCTGTGGACCACTCGTTTCCGTCGAACACCTCGGTTTCAGTAACGAGCTCACCGTTCGCCTGACCACCAAAAACTACTATCTTGCCATCCGCGACAGCGGCCGCAGCGGCGGCGCGGGGGTGGTTGAGCGGCGGCAATTCGACCCAACGGCGCCCCTCACGGAGCGTGAGTGCCTGGCCAGTAACGCTGGATCCATCATCGAGCCAGCCGCCAATAACGACGAGGTCACCGTTGTAGACAACGGCGGCCGCGTGGTCCACTGGCTCAGGCAGGCTCAGTCCGGTGCGCCATTGGCGCCCCCCGCCTGGATCGTATCCGCGGACCGCGTCGCTGCCCGCCCCGTTGTCATCGAGGCCACCGATCACCCAGACAATGCCGCCCTCGTCTACCGCGGTCGCGGTTTGCTGCCGGGATAGCGGCGCGTCCGAATACGGCAGCCAGGTCGCCGCCACTGTCTCGAATGAGCATTCATCGTGGGAGTACGGCGGCATCGTGCACGCCGCTGCTCCGCCGCGCGGCCACAATGCCCATGTCACACCGGCGATGAGGATCGGAATGAGGACGATCGCCGCGTAGGCAGAAATCCTTCGCGCGCGGCTTCGACGAGTCTCCGGCGGCGCAGCGCGGTGCGACGGCTCGGCTGTAGGCGCTGGGCTGGCGGCGGCTCCTGCCTGTTCAGCCGGTTTCGCGGGCGGAATAGCAGGTGGCGGTGCAGGAGCTGCTTCGGTGGGCGGTGCAGTAGGTGAAGGGGGCGTGAATTCGTTATAGCCAGGGGAGACGGTCTCCGTAAGACCGGAGCCACCAGCCCCGAAGCCGCTGGCGAATGTTTCGTCGCTGCCCTCGCTCTCATCGAACTCAGGAATCGCCATATCGTCGACCGGCAGCCCAAAACGTTCTTGCGCGGCTTGCAGCGCGTGGCCAAACTCCTCGGCGCTGGACCAGCGATCCTCAGGCTGGAGGGCCATCGCCGTCTCGATGGCCGTACAGACGACGTCGGGTATGCCGCGCGGCCGAAGATCCGGAATCTGCTGGGTCGTGATGCGCACGTACTGAGCGACGAGCTCTTCGCCGGTGCGGCGGTCGTGGGCGGCTTTCCCGGTGATCAGTGCGAACAGGGTCGCGCCGAGCGCGTAGATGTCGGCGGCAAGCGTGGGTTTGCCACCTTGGAGCACTTCCGGTGCGGTGTATGCAAGCGAGCCGGTGAAGGCGGCGGTGGCGGTTTCGAAACCACCCTCGATGCGGGCTATGCCAAAGTCGGTGAGTCGCGGCTCGTCGTAATCGGACATGAGGATGTTGCCCGGTTTGACGTCGCGATGCAGGGTCCCGACGCGGTGTGCCGTTTCGAGCGCTCCCGCGAGCTTGACTCCGATGCTGATCGCGCTGCTCCACGCCATCGGTCCATGCCGTCGCAAGCGCACGGCGAGCGAGTCGCGCGGGTGAAACGGCATCACTATGTATGGGCGTCCGGATGCCGTTGTACCGACCTGGATGATGTTCACGATATTGGGATGGCCGGACAACCGCCCCATCGCATGGCCTTCGCGGAGAAACCGCTCGCGGTTGTCACGATCCAGATCGGATGAAAGCACTTTAACGGCGACAACACGGCCCACTGCCGCTTGTACACACCGATAGACGGTGCCGAAACCGCCGCGGCCCACCAGCTTGGCACTGGTAAACCCGGCAGCTGCGAGTTCGTCCGCGAGTCCGGCGCCATCGGCGCTGCCTCCGGAATACGGTCTGCCGGCTGTGCCGGGAGTGTCCCCTTCGCTTGTCATTTCGTCCAGCCTCCTATTGCGGGACGGACGACAGACCCGAACTGTGTCGCCGGCGCCACGAGCGATCCTCTCACCAGGTGCGGGCTGCCCGTTCTTAGTTTCCCACCAGACTCGGAGGGCGTCTACGCTCCTTAACTCTTGTTAGCAATCTTGCGCCCCCGCGCCGAGGATGCCCAGCCACCCTAGGTGTGAGATTCCTGCACCCGCATCCCTGCGGGCAATTCGTCTCGTGCGTTTCGCAACGTTAAATTTCTGTTCCGCACACTTCACCGCGCCGCAGCGACCTGAAGGAGCGCGGCGCATAATGCGCTGTTCACACGCATGTGCCCACCTCGGCCGGCGCCTCGTGTGTAACTGCCGCATTGCGCGCTCCGCACGGGTTTCCACACCGCATGGTGCGATGCGCAGCGCGCGTTGAGTCGCAGGTCAACCCGTATATACAGTCATCTCCACCTGCCCAGCCCATCGCAGTTTGCACGAGATGCCGGAGTTTACGAACCGGCTTCTGGTGGTCCTACGAGAGGACAGTTGTGACCGACCTTGCCCACTCTCGCGCGCGCAGTGTAAGCAGTCCAGACATCGCCGAATCACTGCTGCGCCTTGGCCGTCATTTTCAGCGCGGCGACGCCTCCGCCGACTTGCGCACGGTGCACAAGTCTGGCGGGCGACAAGCGGACGCTTTCTACCGCGATCGCATGTCCTACGACAAGGTTGTTCGTTCCACACACGGAGTGAACTGCACCGGATCGTGTTCGTGGAAGATCTACGTCAAAGACGGAATCATCACCTGGGAAGCGCAACAGACCGACTATCCGTCGATCGGTGCCGACAAACCTGAATACGAGCCGCGCGGCTGCCCTCGCGGCGCATCGTTCTCCTGGTACACCTATTCACCCGCGCGGATCCGTTACCCCTACGTTCGGGGGACGTTGCTTGAAATGTACCGGGCAGCGAAGGAACGGCTTAAGGATCCCGTGCTGGCGTGGGCCGATATCGCCGATGACCCAGAGCAGTCGCGCCGCTACAAGAACGCCCGCGGCAAAGGTGGCTTCGTTCGGGCCGAATGGTGGGAAGCGGCCGAAATGGTCGCTGCGGCGCACGTTCACACGATCAAAAAGTACGGACCGGACCGGGTCGCTGGGTTCTCACCGATCCCGGCGATGTCGATGGTCTCGCACGCGGTTGGCGCCCGTTTCGTATCGATGCTGGGCGGCACGATGTTGTCGTTCTACGACTGGTACGCCGACCTGCCCGAAGCGTCGCCGCAGGTATTCGGTGACCAGACCGATGTGCCCGAGTCCGCCGACTGGTTCGACGCCGGTTACCTCATCATGTGGGGCTCGAATGTTCCGGTGACACGCACACCGGACGCCCATTACATGACCGAAGCCCGGTACCGGGGCCAGAAAGTCATTGTCGTCTCGCCCGATTACGCCGATAACACCAAGTTCGCGGATGAATGGCTGCCCGCCCGACCGGGCACCGACGGTGCGCTGGCCATGTCGATGGGGCACGTCATTCTGAAAGAGTTCTTCGTAGAGAAAACGACACCGCGGTTTCTTTCCTACGTCCGCACCTATACCGATCTGCCCTTCCTGGTAACGCTCGAAGAGCGCGGCGGCGGGTTCGTGCCGGGCAAGTTCCTCACGGCCGCGGACCTCGGATCTGATGCCGAGGGTGCGGAGTTCAAAACTGTCCTCCTCGACTCCGAGACTGGCGAGCCGTTCGTGCCGAATGGTTCACTGGGACATCGCTTCACCGCGTCCGGTAAGGGGCAGTGGAATCTTGATCTCGGCGATCGGGTCCCGGCACTTACCCTGCACGGCGGAGCCGAGGCAGCGGAGGTGAGACTGCCGCGCTTCGACACTCCCACACCCGAAGTGCTCACGCGCGGGGTACCAGTACGCACTGTCGCCGGCAAGCGCGTCACCACCGTGTTTGACCTCATGCTCGCGCAGTACGGCGTGCACCGTGATGGACTGCCGGGCTCCTGGCCGCAGGGCTACGACGACGCATCCGAGACCTACACGCCCGCCTGGCAGGAGGCAATCACCGGTGTAAAGGCCGCGTCCGCGGCGAAGATTGCCCGAGAGTTCGCTGACAATGCGGAGCGCTCCGGTGGCCGATCGATGATCCTGATGGGAGCCGGTACGAACCACTGGTTCCATTCCGATCAGATCTACCGTTCGTTCCTCGCACTGACTTTGCTGACCGGCTGCCAGGGCGTCAACGGCGGCGGCTGGGCGCACTACGTGGGTCAGGAGAAGTGCCGTCCGCTGACTGGTTGGGGCACTTTGGCTTTCGGGCTGGACTGGGCACGTCCACCTCGGCAGATGCAGGGAACGATTTTCTGGTACTTGGCGACGGACCAATGGCGCTACGATCCGTTCACGTCGGAAGTTGTCGCGTCGCCGCTGGCGAAGGGCGCGTTTCGCGGACGCACCGCAGCGGACAACATTGCACTGGCGTCGCGGCTGGGCTGGATGCCCTCCTACCCGACTTTCAACCGCAACCCACTCGACCTCGTGGATGACGCGGAGCGGTTGGGAAAGGACCCTATCGACCACGTCGTCGATGGATTGAAGACCGGTCATCTGCAGTTTGCGTGTGAGGATCCGGATGCACCGGAGAACTTTCCGCGCGTCCTGACGGTGTGGCGGTCGAATCTGCTGGGATCTTCGGCCAAAGGTAACGAGTACTTTCTGAAGCACTTTCTTGGTGCGGACACGAACCTGCGCGCGTCCGACACCGAAGGTATTCGTCCAGAAGAGGTCAAGTGGCGGGACGAGGCACCCGCCGGAAAACTGGATCTGCTGCTGTCCCTTGATTTCCGGATGACCTCGACGACGCTGTTTTCCGACGTCGTGCTTCCCGCCGCGACATGGTACGAGAAGCACGACTTGTCGAGCACCGACATGCATCCCTTTGTCCATGCGTTCTCGCCGGCGATCAGTCCGCCGTGGGAAACAAAAACCGACTTCGATGCGTTTCATCGCATCGCACGCGGCTTCGGCTGGCTTGCTGAGAAGCACCTCGGGAAGCGGAAAGACATCGTAGCGACACCACTGATGCACGACACCGCGGATGCGACCGCACAACCCGGCGGCACTGTCAAAGACTGGAAGAAGGGCGAATGCGAGCCCATTCCTGGCAAGACGATGCCGAAACTTACCGTGGTGGAGCGTGATTATCCAGCACTTGCCGACAAGATGGCGGCCCTCGGCCCACTGGTGGAGCAAATCGGGCTGACCGTGAAAGGCGTGACGACCTACCCCGCGGAGGAGGTGGAGTACCTCAAGGGTGTCAACGGCGTCGTTCCGACCGGCGCCGCCGCGGGCCGGCCATCCCTGAAGAAGGATACGGACGCAGCCGAGGCTATCCTCGCGCTCTCGGGCACGACCAACGGCAGGCTCGCCACCGAAGGTTTTCACAGCCTCGAAACACGCACCGGGACCAAGCTTGCGGACCTGGCGGCAGAGCATGAGGGCAAGCGCATTACATTCGCGGACACGCAAGCCCGTCCCGTGCCGGTGATCACCTCGCCAGAATGGTCGGGGTCAGAGTCGGGCGGACGCAGGTATTCGCCGTTCACCATCAACACTGAACGCCTCAAGCCGTGGCACACCCTCACCGGCCGGCAGCACTTCTACCTTGACCACGACTGGATGTCCGAAATCGGGGAACAGTTGCCGGTATTCCGCCCGCCACTCGATATGACGGCGCTTTTTAGTGAACCGCGCATCGGTGATGTCGCGAATCGTGAAGGCACCGCGGGTGTGACCGTGCGGTACTTGACGCCGCACTCGAAGTGGTCAATTCACTCCGCCTACCAGGACAATCTGCACATGCTGACCCTGTCCCGCGGCGGCCAGACGATCTGGATGTCGGCGGTGGATGCCGAGAAGATTGGGGTGGCGGACAACGACTGGATCGAAGCGGTCAACCGCAACGGTGTCGTGGTCGCGCGCGCAATCGTCAGCCACCGCATGCCCGAAGGAACCGTGTTCATGTACCACGCGCAGGACCGGGCGGTGGATGTGCCGCGCATCGAGCGCACTGGCAAGCGCGGCGGCATTCACAACGCCCTCACCCGCGTGATGATCAAACCATCCCATCTGATCGGGGGATACGCGCAGCAGTCGTTCGCGATCAACTATCACGGCCCGACAGGCAATCAGCGCGACGAGGTGACGACCATTCGTCGCCGTGCGCAGGAGGTGGACTACTGATGGCGCAAACGGGACGTAGGAAGGGAGCACTGCTATGCGGGTGATGGCTCAGATCGCCATGGTCATGAATCTCGACAAATGTATTGGCTGCCATACGTGTTCGGTGACGTGCAAGCAAGCATGGACCAACCGTTCCGGCGTCGAGTACGCGTGGTTCAACAATGTTGAAACCCGCCCGGGGCAGGGCTACCCGCGCCAGTATCAGGATCAAGAACGCTGGAAAGGCGGCTGGACCCTCAATCGGCGCGGCAAAGTAACACTGAAATCGGGATCACGGTTAAAGCGGCTCGGCAACATTTTTGCCAATCCTGACCTGCCGACAGTCGCGGACTACTACGAACCGTGGACGTACGACTACAGCACCATTCTCGGTTCCGGGCCAATGGACACCACGCCTGTCGCGCGTCCGAAATCAGCAATCACCGGTGAAGATACGAAGGTCACGTGGGGCGCAAACTGGGATGACGATCTCGGGGGCGGACCCGAGCAGGTGGCGCAAGACCCGATCCTCAAGCAGGTCAGCCAGAAGATCAAACTTGAGTTCGAGCAGACGTTCATATTTTACCTGCCCCGCATTTGCGAACACTGTCTCAACCCATCATGCGCCGCGTCCTGTCCCTCCGGCGCAATTTACAAACGCTCAGAGGACGGCATCGTGCTGGTTGACCAGGACAAATGCCGAGGCTGGCGGCAGTGCGTGTCGGGTTGCCCGTACAAGAAGATCTATTTCAACCACAAAACGGGCAAAGCAGAAAAGTGCACGTTCTGCTACCCGCGGGTGGAGGTCGGAATACCGACCATCTGTTCGGAGACGTGTGTGGGCCGGCTGCGCTACATCGGCGTGATGCTGTACGACGCTGACGCGGTGACGCAGGCTGCCCAGGTTCCTGACGACCGGGACTTATACCCGGCGCAGCTCAACGTCTTCCTCAACCCGCATGATCCCCGCGTCATCGACGCGGCAGAGAAGGCCGGGATCTCGCCTGACTGGATTGATGCTGCGCAGAATTCGCCGGTGTACAAGCTCATCGCCGACTATCAGGTCGCACTGCCGCTGCACCCGGAATATCGGACTATGCCGATGGTCTGGTACGTGCCGCCGCTCTCGCCGATGGTCGACGCGGTGACAGAGTCTGGCGGCGATGGTGAAGACAGTGGCAATCTGTTCGGTGCGATCGATGCGCTGCGGATCCCAATCGAATACCTCGCAGAGCTGTTCACTGCTGGGGATCCTGGGCCCGTGCGTTCCTCGCTGCAACGGCTCGCGGCAATGCGCGCGCACATGCGTAAGGTCAATCTGGGGGAGGACATCGACCCCTCGGTCGCGCAATCAGTTCACCTCACGACGTACGAGATCGAGGCGATGTACCGCCTGCTCGCGCTCGCGAAGTACGACGAGCGATACGTGATCCCAACGGGTGCAACGTCGGACGCGCACCGTCTTGAAGCGATCGCCACGTCCTGCAGCCTCGACGGTGATGGCGGTCCCGGTATGAACGACGCGGGAATGACGGCGTTCGATGCGATGGCGGAGAAGTTCCACCTCCTGGACGACACCAATGTGGCCGCTCCGGAAGGAAAGGCGAACCGCGTGAATCTGCTGAACTGGGACGGCAACTCCACGAATGGGCTTCTGCCTCAGAAAAACCCAGTGGAGCGTGTGCCGTGAGCCTGCTGCGCAGCCACCGTCCTAAGGACGGCTACACGGAACGCGAAGCGCGCCTTGTCTGGCGAATATGCGCGTTGCTGCTCGACTATCCGCATCCCCGCACGCTTGTGATGCTTCCTGACCTCGTTGCGGCGGCCGACCAACTGCCAAGTTCTGCAAGGGATTCACTGCACAAATTCCTTGAACATGCGCAGCGCGCAGGTCAGCTCGAACTTGCTGCGCACTACGTCGAAACGTTCGACATGCGGCGGCGCTCGAGTCTGCATCTCACGTACTACGCCTACGGAGACACTCGCAAACGAGGCGGGGCGCTGTTGATGATGAAACAGGCATACCGTGCCTCAGGGGCGGTGCTGGATGAGCATGAGTTGCCGGACTACCTGCCCGCCGTCCTCGAATTCGCGGCCACGGTCGACGCCCGTGCAGGAGGGAGAATACTCGCCCGGCACCGCGCGGTTATCGAGCTTCTGCGGCTCTCCCTGCACGACAGCGAGTCACCCTACGCCGCGGTGGCGGACGCACTCTGCCTGACGCTGCGGCCTCTCACAACCACGGATCGCGCGGAGATCAGGGTGCTCGCCTCCGAAGGGCCACCTGAGGAGGAAGTGGGGATGGACCCATACGCGATTGACCCGTCGCTCAACGCGCCGGAGCTGCTGCCGGCGCCGTCATTCCCTGCCCGATCGGGAGGACCGCTGTGAATACACTTCTCTGGCAGATCTTGCCGTACATCGCGCTCACCTCGTTCGTACTGGGGCATATCTGGCGGTACCGTCACGACCAGTTCGGGTGGACGACACGGTCGTCGCAGATCTATGAAAGCCGGTTGCTGCAGATCGGCAGCCCGCTATTTCATTTCGGTCTGCTCGCGGTGATCGCCGGCCACATCGGCGGACTAGCAATCCCGAAAACGTGGACGCAAGCGGTGGGCATCTCCGATCACACTTATCACTACCTGGCAGTGATTCCCGGCACGATCGCAGGGATCGCAGTGATCACTGGACTTGCGATTCTGCTGTACCGCCGGGTCACCGTCCCCGCCGTGCGAAAGTCAACGACCAAGGGCGACATCTTCATGTACGCGGTGTTCATCGTTACCGTCATCACGGGAATGCTGAACACGGTGTGGGAGAACATCTTCGCGGGCGGCTACGACTACCGCGAGACGGTTTCGCCGTGGTTCCGCAGTGTGTTCATGCTGATGCCCGATCCCTCGCTCATGGCTGGTATACCGCTGAGTTTCGCGCTGCATGCGCTCGCAGCCCTCGTGCTCTTTACGATCTGGCCGTTTACCCGGCTCGTCCACGTCTTCAGCGCGCCACTGGGGTACCTGGTTCGCCCCTACGTCGTGTACCGCAGCAAAGATGTCGTGAAACGCGGTACCAGCCCGTACGACCGGGCGTGGGAGACCGCGAACAGCCCGCGGTAGCTCAGCCCGGCCACGGTTTTCCACCCATATGCGTTTCCCGCGGTTGCACACCGTGAGAAGTCGCGTACGGGTGGATAACTCGTTGCCGGGGCCTCAGCCCCGGGCGCATGATCGCAGTTCGCCGGTCGTCGCACCAAGGATGACGAGGACCGCCATCGCGGCTATCGCGACGACAAGGCCAGGAAAATCGGCGATGCCGGCGATGACGAAGAGGCCCGCAACTGCGAGGAGTGCGTACACACGGGACGACGGAACCACCCCGTTACGCGTCTTGTTGAAGATGATGTTGCCGACCAGGTAAATGGCTGGGCCGCCCATGACGATGGCGGCGATGGTCACGTCAGCGGTGTCCATCGGGTGTGACGTTACGAGCTCGATGCCTACGGCAACGACGATTGCTCCCCCAACCATCAGTGCGTGTGCGTACGCGTAGGCACCCCGGGCGGCGGTGGTGGCGTCTGTGTCGGAGCGCAGTTTTCGCTCAACGTTGCCGTGCCGGAAACTGAAGTACAGCCACCACAGGAACACTATTGTCACGAATCCGGTGACTGCACCTGCGATCGTCGGCGCGGTTAGCTCGATGTCAGACAAAGTGAAGCCGAGGACGAGGATTGATTCACCGAGTGCGATGATAAAGAAAAGGCGGTTGCGTTCAGCAAGATGCTCCTCGGTGAGTGGCCAGTCCGCCATGGAGGTCGCCCCGATCCGGGGGAGATAGAAGCCAGCCAGGGGCGCGAGGTAATCGAGGGCCACCGCCACGATCCAGGCAACGAGGCGCAGATCGTCTGGAAGAAAAACTCCGGAAATCCAGAAGATGGACGCAAATACACTCCACGACAGCAGTTGCGCGTAGTTGCGCGCCATGAGCTGGCCGCGAAAGGCCCATACCATGAACGCGCTGCGAACAAGCTGCAGAAAGACGTAGCCGCCGACGAACAACGCGGCGCTGTCCGCAAACGCGTCTGGAATCGCAATCGCCATCACCAGCGCGGCGAACATGAGCACAGCGAGAAGGCCCCGCACACCAGCGTGGTCAGGATCGAGCCAGTTCATCGCCCATGCCGTGTAGTTCCACCCCCACCACACCGCGAAAAACAGGACGAGTGCTTCCGCGGCGCCGCGGAAGCTTACGTCGTACAACAAGTAATGAGACAACTGAATGATCGTGAAGACATAGACAAGGTCGAAAAAGAGCTCGATTGCCCCTACGCTGTGGTCACGTCGGCGGCGCAGGACACCAAAAGGTAAGGCCTGAGTCGGCATGCGCCAGAAACTATCACTCGCGGGCGCGCTCTTCGCAATGATCAGAAACCTGGGGTGCACATGCGACGATGATGCTGGCAAGAACGGGAAGAGGACTGGGATGTCTGTAACACGCCAGAGCGTGCTCATTACCGGTGCGGGCGCTGGTATTGGGCGGTCCACCGCGCTGCAGTTTGCCTCGCGGGGTTACCTCGTGTGCGCGACGGACGTCGATGCTGACGGGCTGCAGACCCTGGCGGCTGAAGCGCCGACGAATTCGACTGTCACCGCGCAGCTCGACGTGACCGACCCCGCGCAATGGGAAGCAGTGCTCGGCGAGTTCATGAAACGCACGAGCGGCCGTCTCGACGTCCTGATCAACAATGCCGGAATCCTGCGCGCCGGAAAGTTCGTTGACATTCCCCTTGAGGCGCAGGAGGCGATCATGCGTGTCAATGTCGACGGTGTGATGAACGGGTGCTACCGCTCCTACCCGTATCTCAAGGCGACACCCGGAGCTCAAGTGGTAAATGTGTGTTCGGCGTCCGCGATTTACGGACAGCCCGAGCTCGCGGCATATTCGGCCTCGAAGTTCGCTGTTCGTGCACTCACGGAGGCACTGGACATCGAATGGCGGCGCGACGGAATCAGAGTCTTCGCGGTATGGCCGCTTTTCGTGCGGACGGCGATGATCGAGGGCGAACGCACGGGTTCGATGGCCTCCCTGGGAGTCCATCTTACGGCGGACGATGTCGCGCGCCGGATCTTCGAAACGACACAGCCAGCGCGGTTTCCGTTCCCGAGGCCCACTCATATCCCTGTGGGCCGTCAGGCCTCCATGATGTTCAACACGGCGCAGTTGGCACCGCTGCGGGTGCTGCGCGCCGTGAATCGCCGGATCGCCCGGCAGTAGAGTTGACTGGGTGACTGACAGATTCCCTGTAGCGCGTTCCTCGACGGGGCGGCGGCCGGCCGGTCTCGACGACACGACTGTGGCTGCTTTGGGCCGGTTTTCTGAGGCGCTGGAGATGATCGAACGTGCCCGCGGCCACTTGTATTCGTTCCATCAGCTCATCGGAGGCGGTGACGCGAAGCTGTCTGAAGCCGCTGACATGCTGCGCGATGCGGGACATCACGACGTCGCGCAGCGCATCGAAGATGAGCTTATTGGCCTCAACGTGCTGCCCGGTCGCTGGACGTTTCAGATCGTCGAAGAGTTCGACGACGGCTACTGGTCGGCGTTCCGAGGTCTGGAGCGGGAGGCCCGTGAGAGTCTCGCCGACGGTATCCGGCACGTGTTCGAAGCGGAGATGAAAGAAGACCGGCGCACAAAGGGCCGTCCGGGGCACGAGCCGGGTCCGATGGAAGGCTTACGCGAGGAGTGACCCGTTTTCGGCGGGATGGTCAATTGATACGAGTGTGACCGATCCGTCACTGGTGTACACACCGACGGTCAGCACCTCGGACTTCACACCGGCCACACGTTTCGGCTCAAGGTTGCACACGCACACCACCTGACGCCCCACCAGCTCGCCGGGGGTATATCGCTCAGTGATTTGCGCGCTCGACGTCTTGATCCCGAGAGGTCCCAGATCTATACGGAGGACATACGCTGGGTTACGGGCTTTTGGGTTCGGTTCTGCCGCGCGGATCGTGCCTACTCGCAGTTCCAGCGTCCCCAGCTGCTGAAGTGTCATGGCCGTCCAGATTCTGTGTAGTGCGGGTCATTGCTAGTCAGGGCGCGCAGCGCGGATTCGATGCGGCGCGCGGTGAAGTCGGCGCATCGCGCGCGCACTTCGTCGAGCGTGCAGAACTCAGCGGTCCGCACTTCCTTCGCGTCGGCCACGATCGAGTCGACGATAGAGGCGGGCTGTGCGCCGCCATCGAACACCAGGCACAGCGCATCATCCCAGCCACCCCATGGCGGCAGCCAGTCCGTGAGCAAAAGGCGGCCTGCACCGAGTTGGATACCTAACTCTTCCTGGACTTCCCGTGTAACCGCAATATGCGGCGATTCACCAACCTCGACGACGCCACCAGGCAGGTCCCAGTCGCGCTTATAGGTCAACTGGCACAGCAGCACACGTT
Source organism: Hoyosella sp. YIM 151337 (assembly GCF_026041215.1). Lineage (GTDB taxonomy): Bacteria > Actinomycetota > Actinomycetes > Mycobacteriales > Mycobacteriaceae > Hoyosella. The sequence goes on along the minus strand of NZ_JAPEIQ010000013.1, from coordinate 110,102 downwards.
GCGCGTCGTCACGGACAAGAAGCTGTGAGATCGCACGCTTGCGGGGGAGGAAAGCATTGAGAATTTCGCGGAAGCCGCCAGGCTCACGCAGAGGCGGGTCGTCGGCGAGGCGCGCGAGAACAACAATGTCGCGCCATTCATCCCCGTGGCGCCGTCCTTTGCGGAGTACACCTTCACGCCGCAAACCCGTCCGTGTGGCAAGCCGGATCGAGCGCAGGTTTTCCTCGTCGACGCGTGCCTCGATCCGGGCGAAGCCGAGCTCGGTGAACGCATAGTCCGCGAGCAGGGCAAGGGCGCGCGTAGCGAGGCCGCGTCCGCGCTGGCCCGCGAACAACACCCAGTACAGTTCGCCGGTGTCTTCTGCGGTGCGTCGCACCTCCACGTAGCCGACGGGCATGCCGTCGTGTTCGACGACGAGACTCACGCCGCCGCGCGCGTCCCCGGAAGTCTGCCAGCGGCTCACGGCATCGTGGAGACCATCAGCGGTCATTCCGCCGGTCCACCGGCGGATCTCCTCGTCATGGCCGCGGGTGGCGGCTTCGAGGTCAGAGTCCCGCCACGGGCGCAGCGTAACGACACCGTCGGTGAGGACGGGCGGGGCGTGCGCGGCGGCGTTCTCGGTCGAACCTTCTCCCACGTGTGCAGCCTATCCAGTAACGCTCGACTTAGCCTCTGCCGGTTCGGCGTCGTGCCCGAGCCACGCGTGCCAAAGCGCCGCGTAGCGCCCCTCGCGGGCCACTAGTTCGTCATGTGTGCCCTCTTCGGCGATAGCGCCGTGGTCAAGCACGACGATCCGGTCAGCGTGCACTGCCTGGGTGAGGCGATGCGCGATGACGAGGCTAGTGCGGCCTTCGATGACGGCGCGTGCCGAGCTCTCGAGTTCTCGGGCCCCAGCGCTGCCCGCTTCGGCCGTTGCCTCATCGAGGACGACGATGCGGGGATCGGCGAGCACGACGCGGGCCAGCGCGAGTTGCTGTGCCTGCGCCGCGGTCAGCGGATGTCCGCCTTCTCCGACACGCGTGGTGATCCCGTCTGGCAGTGCTTCGGCCCACGGCAGTGCACCGACGGTCCGCAGCGCCGAGGTCACCTCATCGTGGGACGCACCGGGAACGGCGAGGCGTACGTCGTCGGCGAGCGTTCCGGCGAAAACGTGTACGTCTTGCGTGACTATCGCGATGTGCCCGCGCAGGTGCGGGCCAAACTCACTGATATCGATACCACCAGCGAGGACCCGGCCGCGGGATGGCGCAAGCGTTCCCGTCGCGATAGCAGCCAAAGTAGATTTACCGGCACCGGTGGCGCCCACGATGGCGACGTGTTCGCCGGGACGGATCCTGAGGGAGATATTCCGAAGCACCGGATGCACGCCGTCGTAGCTGTGGCTGATGCTGCAGAGTTCGAGACTGGCGTCCGCGGGATCGTGCGCCGCCGCTTCGGCATGAGGCTGCGGGAGTTGAACAACGCCGACGAGGCGAGCCAGGCTCGCTCCGGCGGACTGTATGTCGCTGAACGTCCACAGGAGCATCCCGATGGGGTTGAACAAGCGGTGGAAAAGCAATGCTGCAGCGGTGGTTTGCCCCACAGTCACGATGTCGCGGCTGACAAGTGCGAAACCGACAGCGAGCACCGACGCGAGTCCGACATACTCTGCCCGGTTGCCGCGCGCGGCGAAGCGAGTGAAGAGCCGGAATACGGTAATCGCAATGTCGCGCGCCCTGGCGGATGCGGTGTCGATCAGGAGCAGGCGCGGCTGCTCGTAACGGTACGCACGGATGGTTGCCGCAGCGTCGATGCTCGCCACGAGGGCTTGCGTCCGTTCACCCATCGCGACCCGTTCGGCCGCGTACATTGGCCCTGAACGCGGCAGGTAAAAGCGCAGTGCCAGTGCGTACATTGGCACTGCCAGCAGCCCGGCGAGGCCGAGTCGCCAGTCGAGGCCAACCATGGCGGCGATACTCAGAATCGTTGTGAGAAGTGCCGTCATCAGCATGGGAATGACGTTGGAGACCGCGCGGCTGATGACGGCGACATCGTCGCCGGCCCGAGCGAGTAGGTCCCCGCGGCCTGCGGCTTCGACTTGTTGGAGCGGGAGATGCAGCGCGCGGTTCACGAAGGTCTCACGGAGGTCGGCGAGCATGGATTCACCGATCCCGGCAATCATCCGGTAACTGACGCCGGTGAGGCATCCGGCGATGAGCGCTGAAGTAACCATGACCGCCGCGAGCACGCCGATGTCGCTGGCGGGTGCATTAGCCCGAACCCGGTCTACAAGGATGCCAAGCACCCAGATTGGGACGATGGTGGCACCAGCTGCCGCCGCGGAGACCACGATGGTGGTGCAGGTTGCGATCCAGCGCTGCCGAAGTTCTCGCAGCAGCCACTTTGCCGTGGCACCAGCGTCCCCGATCGGCAAAATCTGAGGTTTCACCGGGTCACCGCCTCACGGTATCGCGAATTCTGCTCTAGCAGCTGGGCGTGGGTGCCCTCCGCTGCCACCGCGCCGTCAGCAATGACGATGACGCGGTCGGCGGCACTGAGGAAGGCAGGGCTCGCTGTGATGGCGATGGTGGTGTGCTGACGGACCGGCTCGCTTGTCGGGCGGCTGCGCACATCTCGCACACCCCGCGCGATCGCATGATCGGTGACCGCGTCCACCCCTGTCGTCGCATCGTGCAGGACCAGGATCGGTGTCTGCGCGTAGAGAGCCCGCGCCAGCGCGACTCGCTGTCGTTGTCCGCCGGAGAGAGTGCCGCCCTTTTCGCCGATCTCGTGGTCAAGGCCGGCAGTGTGCAGAGCCGCGACGTCATCGGCGGCTGATGCGCGTAACGCTATGTCGAGGCGAGCTGCGGCGTCGCCCTTGGCGGTGCGTCCGAGGGTGATGTTCTCGCGCAGGGTGCCCGCAAACAGATCGGTGTGGTGCGGCTCCCACAGCAGGACTTCGCGCGCCGCGGTGGTCGTCAAGTCGCTCACCGGAACGCCCGAGATACGAACAACGCCCGAATAGTCACGCGGTGGCAGCTGGCCGGACAGAACGAGCGCGAGCGCATCACTGTCTGCCGGGTCGTACGCGTAGATGGCGGCGAATTCGCCGGGCACCGCAGTGAAAGTGGCCCCGCGCAGCGATCGGTAAGCGATGCTCTCGAGCTCCAGCTTCCCGGGATTGACGGTGTCATATTCAGGCACGGGCAGCAGGGGAGGGGCGGCCAGCACGCTCGCGAGCCGCTGCGCGGACCCGCGCGCACGCGCGAGGTGTCCGGGCAGGACGGCAAGGGTTGACAACGGCTCGAGAAGGAACTGTGCGAGCCCGGCGACGATGATGAGTTCACCCACCGTGAGCGCGCCGCTAAGCGCGAGCCAGCCCGCGGCTGCAGCAACGGACACAGCGAGCAATGCGCTGACGGTCATGCTCACACCGGTGTAGGCCCCGTGCGCAGTGGCGGCCCGCATTCGGGCTGCCAGTGCGCGGCGGCTGGCTTGGCGGTAACGCTGCGCCGCGGATTCCTCGCCGCCCACGCCGCGCAGCGGCCGCAGGCCACTTAGCAGGTCCGTCGCCATCGCCGCAGCGTGAGCGACTGTTTCTTGCTGGGCGTGAGATCGGTGTACGAGGCCGGGGGTGGCGGCCTGCAGTCCGAGCAAGATAAGCGGGGTTCCGATGAGCACCGCTACACCGAGGGGCAGGTGAATCGTCAGGAGTGCGGCCGCGATGAGGGTGACGGCAACGATCGCAGCGATACCGCGCGGTATTGCGTCAAGAATCTCCGCTTCGTTGTCCGCGTCCGACGTGGAGATGGTGATGAACTCACCAGACTTAAGGGGCGAATCCAGCCCGCGCGGGTCGAGGATACGACGGGCGACTTCGACACGCAGTGCGTGTGATTCACGCTGATATGCCACGCTCAATAGGCGTGCACCGAATCGCCAGGCGTAGGACAAAACGATGAAAAGCGCAGCTAACGCGGCCAGCGATACAGATAGCCGGGTGAAGTCAGCCGTGGCGATGGCGTAGTCGACGATGAGACCAATTGCGATGGGCACAGCGGTTTCTGCTGCCTGGTGGAGGCCCAGGAAGAGCGTGGCCCCGCTCATCCGGGCACGGTTGCGGTGCAATGTCCGGCGCAGGATTGCACCGCCAGTCTGGGGTGGCTGTTCAGGATCTGCCGTCACAGTTAAGTAAGTCAACCCTAATTTCGATCAGAATGCACATGCACGCGTATGAGGTGCTGGTTTTGTTACCGCAACGAACGGATTCGCCGTGATGGAGCTAACCTCTCAACACGGTTACAGCGTCTCCCACCTCCGCTTAGAATCAACCTAAAGTGGAGGGTTAAGCTGGAGGAGGTTGCGAGCACATGGCGCGCACTGACGACCCCGGCGTCCCCCGAAAACAGCGCAAACCGGCCACGGCAAATCGCGTGCACGTGTCCACAGCTCGCGACTTCCGCCGCAGCTACCGCGGACGATCGGCCGAGGAGCCGCTGCGCTTACACGCTGCAACGCGTGCCCTCGCGCAGATTCTCGCTCATGCTCGTAACCCGCAGCGCATCTCCGCGGCACAGCTCGGAGCGGTGGGTGCTGTCAGTGCCCTGATAATCGTCATACTGGCGGTGGCGCTGCTGTTCAGCCATCCATTCGGCGGTGCGATGCTCGGCCCAGTGCTGCCGAGTTCCGCATTCGCGGTTATCGCAATTCTCGGGATTGCGGCATATGCCATCATCAACCGCGACCCCTCAGGGAAAGGATGACGGTCAGCGCGAAAGACTGTCAGTGCGGTGACCTAGGCTAGTGGCGTGTTCCTCCTGCCAGGCGATTCGCGCGATGTCACCACGCAACCGGAAATCGTTTATAGCGCAACAGACCTCGCACTAGCAGCGGTAAGCGAGTTCGATTTCTTGCGAAGTCTCGACATGGCCCTCGGCCGCGTGTCAGCGCGAGGTGGCGAGCCGGACCCGCTGTTCGCGCGCACGGCAGCGCTCGGGGAAGCGCATGAACGGAAGATGCTGGATGAACTGACCGCGCAGTACGGTGCTGCGGTAGCCGCCCTGGCACGGCCGGTATTCGCGAAAGCAGCGCTGACAGCTGCGGCCGCCGACACGATCGAGGCGATCAGGGATGAGGCGCCGGTCATCTACCAGGGCACGTTCTTCGACGGCAGGTTTGCTGGGTTTTGCGATTTCCTTATCCGGGAAGACACCCCTCAAGGTCCGGCGTATGCGGTGTACGACACCAAGCTCGCCCGGCACGCGCGCGTGCCTGCCCTGCTGCAGCTCGCTGCCTACGCGGATCAACTGCTTCATGCCGGGATGAGAGTGTCCCCTGTCATGCACCTCGTCCTCGGTGACGGCACTGTCACGAATCACCGGCTCACCGACGTGCTGCCGGTTTACCGGCAGCGCAGAGCACGACTTGATGCCATTCTCGATGTGCACCTCGGCGAGCCCGGGCCCGTCGCGTGGGGAGACTCGCGCTACACCGCGGACGTGCGCAGTGAACTCGCCGCCGCCGACATCGCTCGCACCCGCGACGTCATCCTTGTCGCGGGGCTCACGACCGTGCAGCGCGCCCGCCTCAATCGGGCTGGCATTACGACGATCGACCAGTTGGCTGGGCTCAGCGGCCACCGGAAGGGAATCCCTGGAATTTCGCCTGACGCGCTCGATCGGCTGTGCGCACAAGCGGCGGCCCAGGTCGAGGAAGAGCGCACGGGCGTGCCGTACTTCGCCCTCCACAACGCCAGTGCACTGCGCGAACTGCCCGAGCCCAGTGCGGGGGACATATTCTTTGACTTCGAGGGTGATCCGCTCTGGGCCGAAGACGGCTCCGCGGACTGGGGGCTGGAGTACCTGTTCGGGATCGTCGAAGCACCCGACGCAGCTATTGACCATGACTCCGGTGTGGCGACGCGCTTCCGGGCCTTCTGGGCACACGACCGGGCGCAAGAGAAGCGCGCGTTGCGGCACTTTCTCGATTACGTCGTCGAGCGCCGCGACCGGTATCCGGAGATGCACGTGTATCACTACGCTCCATACGAAAAGACAGCCCTGCGGAGGCTTGTCGGGCGGCATGGCGTCGGTGAAGCCGAACTAGACACGCTGTTGCGCGCGAACGTGTTCGTCGATCTCTACCCGCTGGTTCGCAAGTCGATCAGGATCGGGAAGCCCTCGTACAGCATCAAGAAGCTGGAACCGCTGTATATGGGTGCGCATTTGCGGGGCGGTGACGTCACGACCGCCGGTGACTCGATCGCGGAATATGCGCGTTATTGCGAGCTCGTGTCCGACGGGGGCATCGATGCGGCCAACACCGTCCTCGCATCGATCGAGGACTATAACCGATACGACTGCGACTCCACGCTGCATTTGCGGAATTGGCTCGCAAGGCAAGCACGCCAGCATGGAGTCCCGCTTGTCCCCTCAGCAGCAGACGCCGAGGAACTCGCAGCTGATTTCGACACGTCACCACTGGAGGAGTCACTGCTCGAGGTCGCCGGAGAGGCGCCACGCACCCACCGCTCCGGTGAACAACAGGCGGCAGCGATGACCGCCGCGGCGATGAACTACCACTGGCGTGAAGATAAACCATTCTGGTGGGGGCACTTTGATCGCCTCAGCGCCTCTGAAGCCGACCTCGCAGAGTCGTCGGAGGCGCTCGTGTTCGACTCTTGTGAGGTGCTCACGGAGTGGACGAAGGGACCGAAACAGCGGATACTGCGCCGGTACCTCCGTGTGAGTGGGGAGGCGCCCAACGGTGCCACGCTGCGCGACGGTGGCGACGCATTTGCCCTATACGACACACCATGCCCGGACAGTGCCAGGCAGCCCGTACCAGGGGCACGCGGCTACCGGTCGGTGAAAATTCTCAGCGCCGAGCGATGCTACGAGTTAGGTCTCCCGGTAGCAGACGACTGCTTCATTCTTGAAGAGTCGTGCCCTAAAGAGTGTGAGCCGTACGCCGCGAAGCCGGTCGCGCTGACGCCGGGGGCGCCGCCGCCCGCTGCGGTGCTGAAAGACGCAGTCGAGCGGTTCGCGCACTCGTTCGCTACGGACTGGCCGAAGCTTCCCAGCACCGCTGCAGTCGACGTGCTGTTGCGCCAACCGCCACGCATTCAGGCAAGCAGTCCGGCGCAGGGCCTCACGCCCGTCGCACACAATGACGCTGCGGCGGCGATTATCACGTCAGTGCTCGACCTTGACCATTCGTATCTCGCCGTGCAGGGACCGCCAGGCACCGGGAAGACATACACCGGTTCGAGAGTAATTAGCGACCTTGTGCTGAAGCACCACTGGAAAGTGGGAGTGGTCGCGCAGTCACACTCGGTTGTCGAGAACATGCTCGACGGGATCGTCGAAGCTGGGGTGTCCGGAGAACGCGTCTTCAAACCGGACAACAAGCTCGGATCGAAGCAGTGGACCACGCTGGGGAACGGCAAAGCACTCGCTGCTGCACTGAACTCCGCGGCCAGTGGTGCTGTCATCGGTGGGACTGCGTGGACGTTCGCGAATCCGAACTATGTGCCGGAGGGTGCGCTGGATCTGCTCGTCATCGACGAGGCGGGCCAGTTCTGCCTCGCAAACACGCTTGCTGTTGCGGGGGCCGCACGAAATCTGCTGCTGCTCGGTGACCCCCAGCAACTGCCGCAGGTTAGTCAGGGGACGCATCCCGAGCCGATCGACGAGTCTGCCCTTGGCTGGCTTATCGGTGACCACGGCACGATTCCCCCGGAGTATGGCTACTTTCTCGAGCGGACCTTCCGCATGCATCCCGAACTGTGCCGCGCCGTCTCTGCGCTCTCGTACGAAGGCCGCCTGATGAGCGAGGAGGCGGTAACCCGCGCTCGCAGCCTCGAGGGCGTGACACCCGGGGTCACGACCATTATGGTTGATCATCGCGGGAACTCGACGTCGTCGATCGAGGAAGCCTTCACGATCCGTGACGAGATCGCGAAGCTGCTCGGTACGCCGTGGCAGCCGCAGCCCGACGCCGCTGCACGGCCGCTCGGCACCCGCGACATCATTGTTGTCGCCCCGTACAACGCGCAGGTGAATACGCTCCGCGCGGTGCTTCGGGAGTCAGGCTTCGGGGACGTGATGGCCGGAACAGTCGACAAGTTCCAGGGCCGTCAAGCCGCGGTGGCCATCGTGTCGATGACGGCGTCCGCACTCGAAGATGTACCGAGAGGAATGGCATTCCTCCTCAACCGCAATCGGCTCAACGTGGCCATTTCACGAGGCCAGTGGCTGGCTGTGATTGTGCGGTCACCGGCACTCACGGACTTCATGCCCGCAACGCCCGAGGGTCTCGAAGAGCTCGGTGCTTTCCTCACCGTGTGCGAGGGCTAGCTGTCATTCAGTGCCAGAAGTGCGCCACGTCGATCACGACGCGGCTGTACTCACCTGGGCCCTCAAGCGTGAATACGCGGTACGGAAGGTGTGCGCGAACTCCGATCCCTAGTGTTGTTTGACCCTCGAAGGATCCGGCCCACGCGACTTGGCGCAGTGTCTGATACCCCTCGGGGTTGACGAGTTCGGCATCATGCGCGGGTTGGTAGGTACGGTTCCCTTGATGATCGTACGCGGGAGCCTGGACAGAGAACTGGATGTATGCGTCACCGCGCAGCGGAACCGGGAAGCCGGACCCCTCTTGTCGCACCGTGTCGACGTAGTCAGCGTGATATCCAGCCACCGGGCCGGCAATATCCACAACGATGCGGTCAAAACACCAGTGCTGGCCGGAGCGCACACCCTGGACAGTGCCAGTGGACAAGTTCATTTCAGACTTCGTTTGCGAACCCCACGTGATGCCGCAGTACGGCGGCGGTTCCGCGGTCGCCGTCGATACCGGTGCGACAGTTAATGCGCCAGCTAATGCTGCTGATCCCAGGGCCGCTGAAAGTTTCTTTTTCATCACACACCTCCAAAATCGCTGCGATGCGGCCTAACCCAATGGTAGGGGCAGCGACCCGGAAGTTGGCGGATCCTTATGGGACCGTTATGTCCGCTTCAATTATGTAATGAGCAGTTTTGATATGCGCGTTAAATATCCTGCATATCGCGGTATTGCTGCCGATTACGGGTCAGTGCCAGAAGTGTGCCACGTCAATCACTACACGGCTGTGCGCACCAGGGCCGTCCAGGGTGAATACCCGGAAAGGCAGTCGTGCGCGTACACCAACGCCGAATGTGGTCTGGCCCTCGAAAGACCCGGCCCAGGCCACTTGCCGGAGCGTTTGGTAACCGTGTACGTTGACGAGTTCATTCCGGTTCGCCGGACGATATGTCAGCTGCCCTGCGGAGTCATACGCTGGCGCGCGCACAACAAACTCGATGTAAGCGCCGCCACGCAGTGGTACTGCTTGCCCGGAGCCGTCGTGCCGGACGGTACCGGTATAGGTCGCGTGATACCCCGCTACTTTTCCTGCAATATCAACGACGAGACGGTCGAAACAACCGTGCTGTCCAGACCGCACGTTAACGACCGGGGCTGCCGACATGGTTACGTTTGACTTCGTGAGCGAGCCCCACGTGATTCCGCAGTATGGAGGCGGGGCTGCGATCGCCGTGGACGCAGGGAACACGGTCAGCGCAAGTGCCACGATAAGGGAACCGAGGCAGGCCGAGAGCTTCTTTTTCATCACACACCAACCAAAATGCTGTAGTCCGACCCACCTCAATGGTATAGGCGGCTTTTGGTGGCGTGAATAATCCTTATGTGACCGTGATCTTTTTGACCTCTGATTGTGTCTTTAGGGCACTATACGGTCGGCGCGAGCGAGGAGAAGTGCGAACCGCTCATCTGCATCAAGCCAGTGCGCCACCTCCTCGAAACCGGCCGATTTAAGCTCACCTCGAAAAGCGCCGAGCTCGAACTTCGCCGAAATCTCAGTCCGGACTTCTTCTCCCGCGTTCAGCGAAATTGTGAGTTCAGCACGCGGTATCACTATTCTCAAAGCCTGCTGGGCGCGTAATCGCATCTCGATCCACGAGTTGTCCGCATCCCACGCGGCGACGTGCGTGAAATGCTGAACCGGGAAATTCGCACCTAGCTCGCGGTTAAGGACATGAAGTACATTCTTGTTGAATTCAGCCGTAACGCCAGCAGCATCATCATACGCTGCCAGCATGGTGGCTTCATCCGTGACGAGCCCGATGCCGATCAGTAAGTGTTCACCCGGTCCCAGTTTTTCCCGCATTGCAGCGAAAAAGTTCCTGCGCTCCGCAGGCACCAAATTGCCGATAGTGCCGCCGAGAAATGCCAAAAGGGTGTCCGGGTAATGCGGCATTGATCGCAGGCCCTCGCGGAAGTTTCCGGCCGAGAAGTCACTCACGACGCCGTGAATATCGAGGCCTGGGTAGCGATCCGCTAGCGCAGTCATTCCGCCGAGCAGCGCGGATTCTGAAACATCTTGTGCCACATACGTTGTCAAATTTGACTGTGCCGTTAGTGCTTCAATGAGCACCTGCGTTTTTTCTGATGATCCCGAACCGAGCTCCGCGAGCGTCCGCGCCTGGGTGATGCGCGCAATTTCCGGGGCACAGGTGCGGAGAAGATGCCGTTCGGTGCGGGTGGGGTAGTACTCAGGCAGCTCGGTAATCGCGTCGAACAGCACGCTGCCGCGCTCGTCGTAAAACCACTTCGGCGGCAGCCACCGCGGCCGGGCCGACAAACCGCCGCGCACATCTGCGATAAGCGACGACTCGCGGTCGATGGGGTCAACGTGCATGTCGATTCGGTGCGGTGTGGTCATGCGGCCTTCCACTCGTCAACAGATGCGATGCGGGCCTTGCCCGGTACCGCGATAACAACATGTCCGTCGGGTACTGACTGCCATTCCGCTGCAGCACAAAGCGGTTCGCTTGCCACCAGCACGCTCTCCGGGGTCACGGAAATGGCCAGTGAATGAACACAGGTGGTTGCGACAACGGACTCTCCATTGCTCGCAAGGAAGTTCAGCCGGGAACCTGGTGCGGCTCGTTGCGTTCGCACCATCACGTCCGCGAGGACCGCCACGGCGGCCTCGGCGGTAGTCGTCGCTGCAATCTCTCGGCGTATGAGTGCCCACAAGACGGCGGAATCGGTTGGCGCCTCTAGTGTCATCAAATCAACCACTGGCAATGCCTGCGCCTGCTCAGCAAGGCTGCCTGGCCAGCCGGCGACGTACCCGTTGTGACTGAACGCCCACTCGCGGTAGAGGAATGGTGCGCAGGCAGTCTCGATGACCGGCATGCCTTCGGTAGCACTTCGGACCGCCGCCACAATCGCGCCGGAGGTGATCGCGCCGAGCGCGTCGAGCCCGGCCGTATCGGCCCAGATGGGTTTTGCCGACCGGTACCGCGCGGGCAGCGCACTGTTTGCAGCAGCAGGCCCATCCCACCACGCCGCCCCGTAACCGTCCGCGTTGGCCACACCACCGCCGCGCATGTCGCGCGGCTGGTACGACTGGTGAACCAGAGAGTGCTCACCAGTTGTCAGGAGGTCGCGCACCCGTACGGGCGGCCCGATGTACGCAAGGTGACGACACATAGTCAGGTGGCTTCTTCCGCCGGAACGTCACGCGCCAGCCGGAAGCCGGCAAAAATTTGCCGCCGAATGGGGTAGTCCCAATTGCGGAAGGTGCCCCGGATCGCGACTGCGTCCGTTCCAAAAGACCCGCCACGCAACACGCGGTGGGCGGCGCCGAAGAAGACCTCCGAATACTCCGCGTAGGGAAAATGCGCGAACCCTGGGTATCCCCGGAAGTGCGACGACGTCCACTCCCACATATCACCGATCAAGTGATGCACCCCGAGCGGTGACGCCCCCGCTGGGTACGCGCCAACCGGCGCGGGCTGCAGGTGGCGCTGGCCAAGGTTCGCGTGATGCGCGGCCGGCTCTTCATCCCCCCACGGGTAACGGCGCGACCGACCGCTCGCTGGATCCCAGCGTGCGGCCTTCTCCCACTCTGATTCGGTCGGCAGCCGCTTGCCCGCCCAGCGGGCGAACGCCTCAGCCTCGTGAAACGACACGTGCACGACGGGCTCCGCAGCGGGCACCGGCTCGATGAGGCCGAAACGGCGCCGCCACCAGCTGCCATCGCTGTCTCTTCGCCAGAACAGGGGAGCGCTGAGCATGCTCGCATTCCGGTGCGCCCATCCTTCGCGGGACCACAGTTCTTGTCGTGCGTATCCGTCATCGTCGATGAAAGCCATGTACTGGTCGTTGGTAACCGGTGCCCGGTCGATCGCGAACGCAGCCACGTCGACGAAGTGTGCGGGCCGCTCATTGTCGAGCGCCCACGCGTCGGTACTCGTCCCCATCTCGAAAAGTCCCCCGGGGATGACGACTTCACCAGAAACCCTGCGCGCGCTCGGCGGCGGCGCGGGTGCATGCAAGACGGGTGCGCCACGCCGCAACTGATGGGTTGCGAGCATCGTTTCATCGTGTTGCTGTTCATGCTGCGCGATCATCCCGAACGCGAATCCGTTCGCGCTGAGCCGTGGTCCGGACAGCGGATCGCGGTCAAGGACGTCGAAGGCTTTGTCGCGCACGGTCTGCGTGTATGCCCGCGCCTCAGCGGGGCTCAGGAGGGGCAATTGGGGACGGCTCGCGCGCGGGTGCTGGAAGGCGTCGTAAAGGTCGTCGATGTCGTTTCTGACCGGCTCGCGCCCACCGAGGTCGCGTACCAGCCAAAGTTCTTCCTGGTTACCTATGTGCGCGAGGTCCCACACCAGCGGGCTCATCAGCGGGGAGTGCTGCGTGCACAGTTCATCGTCACCGACGGCGTCCGTCAATGCTAGTGTGCGGGCGCGGGCGCGATCGAGCACCGATGCGATCGTTGATCGCAGTGCCGAATGGTCGTCGCTCATAGTCCTCCTCGCTGGCGCGGCCGCGCGGCCGCGACCTGTGTATCGCTGCGGCTTCGAATAGTGCAGAGGTATGACTCGATCGCCGTGCGGAGGATGGGCTCGGGCGCACTCGCCGCCGCGAATTCGAGCAGCGCGGTAGCGGCGGCCGCGAGTTTCGGGTGCTGCATGCCCAGACGCGCCGCCTCGAGCCACAAATCGGCGGTTTCAGCGGCGAGGTCACGACTGGTGTCCACGGTCCGCGAATCGTGCGCGAGCGTCGTGACGACGGCAACCGCGGCCCGCCAGTGGTCTGCCGGCTGCTGATCGAGGTAACGCACCTCGAAGTAACCTCGTGGGCGCACTGGTGGGAAAAGCGTTGACAGGTGATACAGCACGTCGTCGCGTGCCGGATAGCGCTGTGGCAATACGTGCGGCGCGGTCATCTGGCCGGCACCGGCGGCGATCCACTCGGCGAGGGTGAGGCCGGCCGGCGCGTCCCAGCAACTGCCGGGGCGGCGGATGCACAGCAGCGGGACGGTCAGCGCCCACTCGGCATAGTCTCGCAACGGATTTTGCGAGCGTGGCGGCAAGGTCCGCTGGGGGTCCAGTGTGAACCAGGCGCGCATGCGCTGGGATTCCCAGCGTCCAGGTGGGCCACCCGCGATCGCCGGTGAGGCCGCAAACGCAGCGAGTAATGCGGGCCCGGCTTCGTTCAGCATCAACCAGCGCCGTAAAGCCTCGCTGGGCGACGATCCTGCGGAAACACAGACCTGTACCGCCGCGGTGTTATTCATCATCACGCGGCCCGCGGGACCATTCCGGTCAAACACGTTTTCCATGGCGCGGTAGCGCGGCGCGTCCAGCACCCGGACGGGCGGCCGGGTAGTGTCCGCGGCGGCGCTGATGAGGTCAATGGATTCGCGCGCGAGGCACGAACGCACAACGGCAGTGTCCGCGCTGAGCGCCTCCGTGAGCGCTCGTGCGCTGGAAAACGGTGCGCTCGACAATTCGACCTGTCCGCCAGGCTCGATGGTGAGCACTGAGCCCGACGGTAACGGTGCGGAGCGCCCATCATGCTGGGGCGCGTACTGCCCCAAGGACCGGCTCAAGTCAGCCACGGCTACCCGGTCCGCCCCACAACCGCGGCGGACGACGAGCCATTCAAGCTCGGCACCGACCGTCATGTCGTCGGCAACGGCTACAGTGTGCTCGCATATCAGCTGGATCGCCTCATCGTGGCTGCGAATCCAGAGCTCCGGTGAACCGGGGTGCATCACGCCACAACGCTACCGGCGAGGCGTGATCTTCGCCCGGCTTTGGCTAGTCGTCGATGCGCTCGAAGGTTTCGCTGTCACTAGACCAGCGGTAGTACTCAGTCCAAATCTGACCCGCTGCCTCGGCGTTTTCCGGCAGGTCGTGATCAAGCATCGCAACCGCGATGTCACCATGCCAGGTCATGAAATCAATCGGCCGCTGCGTCCATATGCCCGGGTTCACAACCGCTCCGAGCGGACTGAGCACCATGGCGTCGTCCCCGGCGCTGGAGTCGGCATCTTCAGTAAAGGCGACAAGCGCGCCGGTGTAGTGCGAGTCGCGCGGGCCGCAATCAATAAGGACAAGTGCGTCGTCACGTCCGTCACCGTTGACATCGGCGTATTCGACAACGCCGTCGAACGCGAACCGGTACACCTGATTGCCGGCCTCGGCCTTCCCGTCGTCAAAGGTGACGGTTTCCTCCTCCGGGCAACCGTTGAGAGCTGGCACAGTGAGCGTGGCGTTGAGCCAGTCCACAGCGCGCACACCGCTCGCCTGCTCGTCGTCATTCTCGGTGAGGGCATCTTCCGAGTCGTCGTCGTGCGCGGGCAACTGCTCCGTGGTCTCACTGGCGTCCGGCGCCGGGGTTTGCGGTTGCGCGGCTGCGGTCGCGGCGCCGAACGCAAGAATGGCGCTAGCAGAACTGACAGTTGCTATGACGCTTCGAGTCCAATTGTGACGGCGCATGACTCACCTCGTGTTGGCGTTTCCACTGAACGACGCCGAAGCTACGGAAGTCTGCAGCGGACTCCGCAGCGCCACGGCGCGGATTTGCCAAACCGTGTTCAGGCTGAAACGGTACCGATGCCTGACAGGGTAGTCGTGTTTCGTGGCAAACTAGCGGGCATGGTGCAGCTCAGACTGGTTGGGGACCCAGACGCCGACGAACTGTTGTCGAACGATCCGCTCGCGGCTTTGCTCGGCATGTTGCTTGACCAGCAGATCGCTATGGAGGTGGCGTTCGCCGGGCCGAAGAAGATTGCTGACCGGGCTGGATCGCTCGACGCTCACGCCCTCGCATCCATGGATCCAGAGCAGTTCGCCGCCCTATGCGCTCAGCCGCCAGCTGTCCACAGGTTCCCGGGTGCGATGGCGAAACGCATCCAGGCGCTGTGCCAGTTCATCGAAGACAACTATGACGGCAAGGCGGACGCTATCTGGAAAGCGGGGAATCCAGATGGCAGGGAGATCCTCAAGCGACTGAAAGCTCTGCCCGGATACGGTGACCAGAAAGCGCGCATCTTTCTCGCGCTGCTCGGCAAGCAGTATGGGATCGACGCGCAGGGCTGGCGCGAGGCGGCCGGTGAATACGGCGAAGAGGGCTCGCACCGGTCAATCGCGGATGTCACCGACGAAAAGACGCTCCTGCAGGTTCGAGAATTCAAGCGCTCAATGAAGGCGGCTAAGAAGGTAGCGGCGAAGGACGCCTGAGCAGTGCATTACCGCTCCAGCAAATCAGCCAGCTGTGCGGTAGTTTGTGGCCCCTCCTGAGTTGTCGCTCGTGGGTGGGCAGGCGCAAATAGTGTTTCTCGGAACAAGAGTGCCTGGGCTTATGGCCCGGGCACTCTCCGTCAACGCGTCAGTCTTGTTCCGCGGCTCCGTATTTAGCGAGAATCTTCTCTCGTTTCGACGGCTGAATGTTGGCCTTGGTCACGTCGCCCTCGTAATGCGCGAGTACGCGTTTATCCATGACGCGCCGCCAGATCGGTGGGATGTAGGCAAGCACGATCATGCTGGCGTACCCGCTCGGCAGGTTCGGTGCGCCGTCCCAGCTGCGAAGAATCTGGTAGCGACGGGTCGGGTAGGCGTGGTGGTCACTGTGCCGCTGCAGATGGTAAAGGAACACGTTCGTGCACATGTGATCGCTGTTCCACGAATGTTGCGGGCTGCAGCGTTCGTAACGGCCGCTCGGCAGTTTCTGGCGGCGCAGGCCGTAATGCTCGAGATAATTCACCACCTCGAGCAGCGAGAAGCCCAGAACTGCCTGCAGAATCAGGTACGGCAGAAGCTCCCACCCGAAAAGCGCAAGTACTGCACCGAACAGCACGACGGACATCAGCCAGGCATTCAGCACATCGTTCTTGATGGTCCAGGGCGATTTGCCCATGCGCTCTAAGCGGCTCTTTTCGAGGTGCCAGGCAGATTTCAGGCTGCCCCAAACGGTGCGCGGCCAAAACGCCCAGAAGGTCTCGCCCAGTCGGGAGCTTGCGGGGTCTTCCGGCGTTGCCACGCGAACGTGGTGCCCACGGTTGTGCTCGACGTAGAAATGTCCGTAGAACGTCTGAGCGAGCGTGATCTTGGACAGCCAGCGTTCCAGGTTCTCCTTCTTGTGCCCAAGTTCGTGCGCGGTATTGATACCGATGCCGCCAACAAAGGAAATACTGATGGCGAGCCCGATCTTGTCTACCAGTGCGAGCCCGTCGGGGAAACCGAGCCAGGTGAGATCGTGCGCAGTGATCAGGTAGCAAGCAAGGAAGAACGTGATGTACTGCAGCGGGATGTAAGCGAAGAGAATGTACCGGTAGTACTTGTCTTTCTCTAGGCGCTCCATCCACTCATCCGGCGGATTCGAACCGTCGGGTCCCAGGAGCAGGTCGATCGTTGGGATGATGATGTAAACAAGGATCGGCCCACCCCAGAACAGCACATGCGATATGGGCGTGAGGCCGAGGTCGTTGAAAACGCGCACCAGCCCGATTACGACGAGCATGATCGCCGGGACGAACATCCCCAACAACCACCAGTAGCGCTTCTTGTCGCGCCACTCGGTGACGGGTACGTCCGGTTGTACTTCTGTTGACGACACCGTTGTCCTCTCCAGTGAAGACGGTGGCACGCTGACACACCAGCGTGTCATGTATACAACGCTGACGATAGCCCGCGTGCCGTCAGTGCGCATCACAACACAGGCAGTATGTCTAGGAAATTTTCGCGGACCCGGTCTGAGTCAAGGCCGACTTGCTTAGTCGAGGCTTTGGGCATTTAGTCCCTTTAACCGGTGCCCTTCGCCAGTCGATGCCGTGCCCTCCCGGGAGAAGACTCAGTCTTAGCACGGCTGGCTGGGAGGTTTACGATGCACGGAAGTGGTCTTCACGTACTGCAGTCCCGGATATTTTCCCGTGGTAACCCGCTGGTGCGTCCGATCGACCGGATCGAAGCCCGGTGCATCCCTGTGTTGGTGCTCATCGCGCTTGTCACACTGCCAGTCGCGCTCACAGTGGGTTCTTCCATGGGGCACTCGCAGCTGCGAATTGCCGAGCTGCAGCAGCAGAGCCGAGTGCAAGTCACCGCGATTACGGAGGAGGCCGCGCCGCCCGCAACCGCGGTAGCCCGCGGGTTCGAACCGGTTGTGCCGCCACGCGTCCCCGCGACGTGGGTGACGCCTTGGGGCACGGAGGCGTCCGGCCTGGTAGACGTGCCGTCAGGCACTCCTGTGGGAAGCCGGGTATCAATTTGGCTCGACGACGCAACTGGTGCCGTGGTGCCCCGGCCGATGGACGCCACACAAGCTGTGAACACCGGCGTGATCACTGGCCTGACGTTCTGGCTGATCTCTCTCGCGGCGGTTTTCGGGATATACGCGCTCATCCACGGTCTCGCGAATAGGCGGCGATTCGCGCAGTGGGAGCAGGAACTCAAAGCTGCAATCGGATAGGCGGTGCATGATGTCCGCAACTTCGCAGACCGCGCTGACGGCTCGCCACCTCATGAACAATCGGATCGTCGGTGTGCCCGCCCACCTGCCGGTAACGGCGGCACTCGAATTGATGTCCTACTTTGGTGTTTCGGAAGCACCGATCATGATGGAGCGCCGTTGCATCGGGTTGCTTGTGGCGCCAGTCAGCAGTGAAGACCCGGTCGACTCGAGTGCTACTGCCGGTGAGTGCTGCAGTCACGGTCTGTGCTACGTCGACGCGGATGCCGACGCGATGGCCGTGGACCGCGCATTCGCAGAGTCCGCGTCCGGTGCGGTGCTGGTTCAGGATCACGGCTGCCTGGTTGGAGTGATCAAACTGAGTGCTGTTCGGCCGATCCTCGATCGTCACTGCGGGCGTGCATTCAGCGAGAGGTTCCGGGGAGCCGCATGAACATAGACAAGGTCGTGCAACGGTGATTGGAGCTGAAATGAGTGCAAAGAAAACGTTGCGACGTGCAATGGCCGCCGGAGTACTCGGCGGTGTGACTCTCGTATTTGCCGCGGGAGTAGCAGGAGCGAGTGCGCATCACGATATGCACATGGCCTGTGAGCACCCACGCGGGACGATCCAGCACGAAGTGCACCAGTTCCTGCATAGCGATGATGCTGTAGCCCAGCAGGTTCACCGTGTTCTGCATGACAATCCTGAAGCACATAAAATAGTGCATTCGCTTCTGTGCGGTGAGATGTGAGGAAGCCGAAGTCGCCTCTCGTCAGACTGGCAGCTGTTACCTCTTGCATGTTGCTGGTTGGGGCATGTGCCAGTAGAGAAGAGGCTAACGAGCCTCCATTCGCTGGCACGGCCCCGCCAACGACACCTGCAGAAACGGGGCCGCCGCCAGCAACAAGCCCACTGGCGCCCCCGGCCTCGTTCCCCCAGCCTGCGCCGCCTGCTCCCGCTTTCCCTGCCCGCTACATCGGCTCTGATATCGAGGTGATGCCGACGGACAGGCGCGTCGTGGCGCTCACATTTGACGCGGGCGCGAGTGGGGCCGGACTGCAGCGAATACTGGACGTGCTGGCGGCGGAAAATGTCCGCGCAACGTTCTTTCCAACCGGAGCGTTCGCGGCGGCGAATCCGGCTGGGATAGCGAGCATCTCAAACCAGGGCCACCGACTCGGCAACCATTCGCAGACGCATCCGTACTTCACGTCGCTGAGCGATACCCAGATCCGAGCGGAGATCGCGACTGCCGAGCAGTCCATAGCATCCGCGGGTGGCAACCCGAAGCCCTTCTTCCGGTTTCCCTTCGGCGATCGTGATGCGCGCAGTATCGCAGCGGTAAACGGCGCTGGATATCTGGCGGTTCGCTGGACGGTGGACACTCTCGGCTGGCAGGGCACCAGCGGTGGCAGAAGTATCCAGACAGTCGTGGACCGCGTGCAAACAACGGCGCAGCCGGGGCAAATCGTGCTGATGCACGTCGGCGCGCACCCATCCGATGGGTCGACACTGGATGCTGACGCGCTGCCCCAGATCATCACGTGGTTGCGCGGCCAGGGGTATGGCTTCGTGACATTGGACGAACTGCTTTGGTGATGGCGTTGCGCAGGCTCCGGAACCCACAGACGTTGCTGCTTATTTCGGTGATCGCCGCGCTCACCGGTGGCGGAGTGGCGCGGCTGTTCAGCACGGTCGCGTCGGACGC
Organism: Hoyosella sp. YIM 151337; assembly: GCF_026041215.1. Classification (GTDB taxonomy): domain Bacteria; phylum Actinomycetota; class Actinomycetes; order Mycobacteriales; family Mycobacteriaceae; genus Hoyosella. The sequence goes on along the minus strand of NZ_JAPEIQ010000013.1, from coordinate 90,624 downwards.
GCTTTGGGCCGGGGGGATCGTCATCGTTTTGCTGCCCGCAGCATGGTGGGTGTTCCAGGATTTTCGGCGGCACAAGTACGGTGCGGACCTCCTCGCGGTGCTCGCTCTTGCGTCAACACTTCTGGTTGGCGAATTGCTGGCGGGCGCAGTCATCGGTCTTATGGTGGCGACGGGCCGTTTGCTGGAAGGTTTCGCGTCCCGGCGCGCCGCGAAGGACTTGACTGCCTTGTTGGATCGTGCACCGCGCCACGCGCACCGGGTGACGGCCGCAGGGACCGAGACTGTCGAGGTGGACGCGATCAGGCCTGGTGACGAGGTCGTCGTGCGTTCTGGAGAGATCGTTCCCGTTGACGGCGTCCTCTGTGAGAACGCTGTGCTGGACGAGTCCGCCCTCACCGGCGAAGCCCTTCTGGTCACCCGGGAGCGTGGAAGCGCGGTGCGCAGCGGCGTGGTGAACGGCGGGGGCGCGGTGCGGATGTCCGTGACATCGCGGGCAGCTGACAGCACCTACGCCGGAATCGTGCATCTCGCGCAGCAGGCAGCTGCCGAGTCAGCGCCCATTGCGCGGATCGCCGACCACGTCGCCCAGTGGTTCCTCCCGGTGGCGGTCGCTATCGCTTTGGGTGCGTGGCTCCTCAGTGGCGATCCCGTCCGCGGCGTCGCGGTGCTCGTCACCGCCACACCGTGCCCGTTGATCCTGGCAGTGCCCATTGCGATCACGGGAGGCCTATCGCGCGCGTCGAGCGCTGGGGTGGTCGTCAAAGATGGTGCCGCACTCGAGTCGCTCGGGCGGGTTCGGACTCTCGTCATGGACAAAACTGGAACGGTCACAACCGGCCAGCCGAGCGTTGCGGCAGTGGTAACCGCGCCAGAGCATAATCCGCAATCTGTACTTGCTGAGGCGGCGTCAGTCGAGCAGTACTCGTCCCACGTTACGGCCGAAGCGATCGTTCGAGCGGCACGCAAGAGCGGTGCCGCCCTGATGCCCGCCAAACAAGTACGAGAATCACATGGCTCCTATGCCGAAGGGTATGTCGACGGCACGCGGATACGCGTGGGGCAGCTGCACGTCGAGACTGCTCCCGATTGGGCCCGCGGCGTGGCACTCCGCGCCCGGCTCGACCTCGCTTCGGTGGTGTGGGTCGAGGCCGACGACGTTCTCGCCGGTGCATTGCTCATGACAGACCGGATACGGCCGGACGCGAATCGGACGATGCTCCGGCTCGCTTCCGCTGGAATCGGTCGCACGGTGCTGTTGACGGGGGACAAGCTTGAGAACGCCGCGGAAACCGCCGCGCTCATCGGGGTGACTGATGTTGCCGCTGACGCGAGCCCAGCTGCGAAGATTCGGCGTGTACAGGACGAGTGCCGCCGGGCGCCAACCGCGATGGTCGGTGATGGCATCAACGACGCCCCCGCCCTCGCGGCTGCAGACGTGGGAGTGGCGCTCGGTTCGCGTGGCTCGACAGCGGCGGTGCAGGCTGCGGACGCCGTTATCGTCGACGACCGAATCGACCGCCTAGCCGACGCGGTCGAGATTGCTCGCGGCAGCCGCCGTCTCGCCGTGCAGAGCGCCATGATCGGCATGTCTCTTTCACTCATTGCCATGGGATTCGCGGCGGCAGGACTGCTTGTGCCGCTGGCTGGGGCAATCGTGCAGGAAGGGATCGATGTCGCTGTGATCCTCAATTCGCTCCGGATCGTTTTGCGTAAACGTACGCGGCTTGCCCGTCCGGTAAGCGGGCTGCTTGAGCGTTTTGCGAAGGAACACGACGAACTGTCCCAGGCGCGTTCCGCTGTACGGCACGCTGCGGCGGCACTTAGCGAGAGCGGAAGGGCAGCCGCTGCGTATGTTGCGGTCTGCGCTGCGTACGAAGCGTTGCAGCGGGAGATACTCCCTCATGAGGCAGCAGAGGAGAAGGAGCTTTACCCCGCATTGAACGCGCTCTGGAATACCCGCGAGGTGACGCTGACCATGAGCCGTGAGCACGCGGAGATCGAGCGGCTGACACGCCGATTGGGCCGGCATCTCAGCGAATCCACTGGTTGTATCGCAGCTGAACAAATCGAAGATTTGCGGGCGACGCTCTACGGTCTTGACGCGATCCTTACGCTGCACTTCGCTCAAGAGGAGGAAGCGTACTTCAGTTTGGCTGAGGACAGCGGACACAAGCCGGGCGCAGGCTGAGTGCGCGTACCCGATGGGGGAGTTAAGGAGCAGCGCTATGCGCAGGTGGCGAGTTACTGAACCCGGACCGATAACCGGCAGTCCTCTGCGGCTCACCGAGGAGCAGCGCCCCCAACCTGCGGAGAACGAGCTACTTGTTCGTGTTTTGGCATGCGGAGTGTGCCGAACGGATCTGCACGTTGTCGAGGGAGACCTGGCAGTGCACCGTCCACACGTCACGCCGGGACATGAGGTTGTGGGTGAGGTCGCGTCGGCTGGTGGCGCGGTGACGGGCTTCGATGTGGGTGAGCGAGTCGGGATCGCCTGGCTGCGTCACACGTGCGGAGCCTGCAAGTATTGCGCACGCGACGCCGAGAATCTCTGCACCGCGTCCCGCTATACGGGCTGGGATAGCGATGGGGGATATGCAGAGTACGCGACTGTGCCCGCGGACTACGCGCTGAGATTGCCACGTGGCTACTCGGACACTGAACTCGCCCCGCTGTTGTGCGCGGGAATTATTGGCTACCACGCGCTGCTGCGCGCGGAGGTACCTGCTGGTGGTGTGCTCGGGATCTACGGCTTCGGAGGCAGTGCTCACTTGACAGCCCAGGTCGCCCTCGCCAGAGGGTGCAGAGTGCATGTCATGACGCGCGGGGCGGATGCGCGGCACCTTGCGCTTGAACTTGGCGCCGCGTCTGCGCAAGGTGCGGCCGACGCGCCCCCTGAGCCGCTGGATTCGGCAATTCTCTTCGCACCCGCGGGGGAACTCGTGTTGCCCGCACTCGAAGCGCTAGACGCGGGCGGAACGCTCGCGCTCGCAGGTATCCACCTGACCGATGTTCCCGTTCTCAACTATCAGCGTCATTTGTTCAGGGAAAGGCAGGTGCGGAGCGTGACATCCAATACGCGGGGGCAAGCTCGTGAGTTTCTGGAATTCGCGGGTAGTCACCGACTTGAGGTGTCGAGCCACGTGTATCGGCTGAGCGGCGCGCATGATGCGCTGCGCGATCTCGCAGCGGGGCGCTTCAGCGGCGCCGCGGTGCTCGTTCCCTAGTGAGGATGCGATGACCATGCCACATGTGGACAGTGTCAACATCAGGCTCGGCTCGGTGGAACTCACGGGTGACCTGGTGAAACCTGCCGGTTCGGCGGGGCCTGTCGTTTTCGCTCATGGCAGCGGCAGCAGCCGGATGAGTCCGCGCAACCGTTACGTCGCGGACGTTCTGCATCAGGCCGGTCTGGGCACGCTGCTGTTCGACTTGCTGACACCTTCTGAGGAAGGCGACAGGCGGCTCGTCTTTGATATCGGTCTGCTGGGGGAACGATTACTTGGTGCCACCAGTTGGTTGCGTGACCAGTGGAAACCAGCGGACGTGGCGCTGGGTCTCTTTGGCGCGAGCACTGGGGCGGCCGCCGCGTTGTACGCGGCCGCACGGACCAGGGTTTCAGCGGTGGTGTCACGTGGCGGCCGTCCCGACCTCGCGGTTGACGCAGCGCGCGTAACGGCGCCAACGCTGCTTATCGTGGGTGAACGCGACCATGACGTTCTCGAGTTGAACCGCGCGGTTCTCACCACGATGACGTGCGAAAAGCTGCTGGTGACGATTCCGGGCGCCACGCATTTGTTCGAGGAACCGGGAACGCTCGGCGCGGCTGCTGACGCCGCGCGTGACTGGTTTGTTCGACATTTGTAGTGATGCACACCACACCCGCTGCAGGTTTGAGACGCGAACTTATGTGAGAAACGCCGTCGCGGATATTTACAACGCTCATTGTCTCCATCTAATGTGAGCTAGTCGCGCGTATGCATCGTCGCATACGTACCGGATCACGTCGCTCGGCACACAGGAGTGTCAGCATCCAGGCTGGTCCGGGGGAAGGTGGAGGACACAGCCGCATGGATCTCGCGTACCGGATCTACGGAGCAGGCCCGACGCTCGTATTGGTGCACGGCGTGGTGCACCGCCAGCAGGCCTGGACGCCTGTTATTCAGAAGCTTGCCGAGCATCGGCGAGTGGTGACCGTTGATCTGCCTGGTCACGGGCAATCACCGCACCTCGGTGAGGGGGACGATGCCGCACACATGATGGCCGACATCCTCGAGAACTTCATCGGCGAAGTCACCCCGCGTGGCGAGTTGGCCCACGTTGCAGGCAACTCCCTCGGCGGCTGGCTGGCGCTAGAACTCGCAGCGCGCGGTGCCGTTGCGTCAGCGACTGCACTCTCGCCAGCTGGATTTTGGCTGAACTCCCTCGATGAGCGGCGCACCGTCGAAACGTTCCGGGGCTTGCGCTTCGTGTCGCGAGCGCTCGGCCCGGTTCGCTTGCACGCGCTTCGGAACACAGCTGTGCGCAGCGCCGCGCTTGCGCCGTTCTTCAGCCGTCCGTGGCGCATTAGCCCGGAAGATGCGGCAGCAGACGCTGCCTCGCTTGCGAACAATGTCACCGCTGAGCGCGTTGCGGAGTCGACGTTCCAGCTCAGCGCACCTGTCGACGAATCCATCCCGGTGACGGTGCAATGGGGCGGGCTTGACTTCATTCTTCCCGTTTATCAGGCCTTTCGGGTGCGCGAGAAGTTCCCGCATGCGGATCTGGTCATCATGCCGCTGGCCGGGCATGTGCCGATGAACGATGACCCCGATGGTGTCGTCTCCGTGCTGCTCAAGGGCAGCGCGGTGCGGTCGGCTCCCGTTCAGCAGGTGGCCGCACCCGCAGCGTAACCGGGATCCTCAGGTCCGAATTCGAGCGCGCTGAGCCGATCCATAACGGAGGTCTGCGGGACCGAATACCCGTTTCCATTGTGGGCAGAGTGGCCATTATGTGCGGCGCCTGAGGCGTCCGCTGGCTCCTCACTGCACCCCTCGAGCAGGCCCAGCATGGACAAGATGTGGCGCAGATCGTCCGCGTCGGTGGCGTAGTGCGCAGCGACTTTCGCGGCTTTCACACACTGCTCGTGGCTTAAGGGGCCTCCCTTGTCAGTGGGAAGAATTGGTAGCGAACCTGACATAAGACCGTCCGGGAACTCAGCAGCCGCAGGGCTGAACACCATTTACCCTTCTAGTTTGAATTTCAACCGTGACGCCTTGTAAGCGGCGGAAGCCCCTTCCATGTAGGGACCTTGGTCCCTTTTGCGACGCTGCAGCGGGAGTCGGCCTCTGGTGACTCAACGCTCGGGCGTCCCCAGGCCAGTGTCGTCATCGCGCTCCACAACGTACTCTTCACGCTCCACGGGCACATCGATGGTCTGGGTCTCATGCACAACGCGGCGCCGCAAGCGCATCCCGGGCGGCTGCTGTGGCACTGGCGGCTGTGCGGGTGGTTCGTCTGCTGGCGTGCGCTCATCGCGCTCGGGCACGGCGGGCACAGCAGAAACTGTCTCGGAGCTAGGTTCTTCGGCCAAGGGTTCTTCGGCCAGCGGTTCCTTTGCTGGTCTTTCTTGCGGTGGGGCGTCGCGCAGGGTGACAGGTTCGCCCGCCTGTTGCACATTCGGATCTTGGTATGGCAGCCCGTAGTACCGGAACAGTTCTGCTTCCTGATGCGGCGATAGGTCTCCCTCGTTGCCGACATCGGGCGCGTCCTTCACCGTGTCCTTCGTGAAGGGGAAATGCACTCCTTCGTCATCCATGTGGGCTTCCGCCAGCGGCACGAGGGATTCTTTCATGCCCAACAACCCGGTGCGCAGCGCTACCCAGGACGGTTCATTCGTTGAGTTGTCGATGTAAAGGTCGGTAACCTTGCCGATCTTTTCACCGTCGGAACCATAGCCAGTCATCCCAACGATTCTGTCGACGTCAGTATTGCGAGCCATCGATATCTCCTCTCCCAAGGGTTCTCAGACTCGAACTACCCGCTCGTAGCCGCGACTAACGTGGAGCGTTGTTCGCCGCGGAAGCCGCGATCGCGCGCAAGATCGCGGGGGAGTAGTAACCCACGGTCCCGCTGACTTGCGCTGCGAGGTGCAGATGTTTGGGATTAGATACCTCGTCGGGGACGCATTCTTGAGCGGGTTCGGTGTCGAGGAGCCCAAGCATGTCGAGGAGCTGTCGAAGATCGTCCGCATCTGTTGCGAAGTGCGCCGTGATCAATGCGGCGCGACGCCTGCTGATGTCATCCGAGCTTGGGTCGCTACTGGGCGGCAGGCAATCGCCGTTCATGGAAGCCCCTCTGTGCACACACGAAAGCGGTCGGCGGTGTATCTAGTCTGCGCTGGCGCCCATGTCAGCCACTACAGCATTGCGGCATTGCCCTTAGGGCCTTTGGTCACTTACTTGCTGACGCGCTCTGCGCGATCCTGAAGATCTACGGCAGAGGAGATTCAGATGCAGGGTGGCAGAATCCGTGGCTGGCGAAAACTGGCCCGAGCGACGTGGCGTGCCCCAATCGATCCACAGTTCGTCGGTGAACTCGACGTAGACGCCGGCGCCCTCGTCGAGTACATGCGCGCTGAACGAGAACGGACTGGCGAACGGATTACGATGACGCATCTCATCGGGAAAGCACTTGCTTATGCGCTGGCAGCAGTTCCTGCAGCGAACGTCCGGATCGCTCGCGGCCGCGTGATCCCGCGTGACTCCGTTGACGTGTTCTTCATCGTTTCGTACTCGAATGGCACAGAGCTTACCGGTGTGAAGATCGCGGAGACGGAAAGAAAGCCTGCGGCCGCTATTGCACGCGAACTCGCGGACCACGTCGCCGGGATCGAACGCGGGGATGACACTCAGCTTGGGCGCGGCAAACAGATGATGTCGGCGCTTCCGGTCCCAATGCTACGTGTGGTTCTGCGCCTGGCAGGATGGCTGACTTCAGACCTCCATCTGGATCTCAAGAAACTGGGGATGCCCCGCGACGCGTTCGGCTCCGCGATGGTGACCTCAGTCGGAATGTGGGGCGTGAGCAGGGCGATTTCACCATTAGCGCCGTATTACAAGGTGCCCGTTCTGCTACTCGTCGGAGCTGTGGCTGACCGACCCGTGGCCCAAGACGGTGCGGTCGTCGTACGTCCCCTGTTGACGCTGACAGCGACGTTCGACCATCGATACCTCGACGGAAGCCACGCTGCCCAGCTCGCAGCAGCCATGCGTGCATTCTGCGCAGATCCGGGAAGATACGACTCCTGATCAGCGGAGGCTGAAGGTCACGGGAGCCCCCGTGGCCGGAAATCGCTGTCCCATCGAATCGAGAAATCGGCGAACAGTAGTCTGCGCGGCAGCCGGCAGGCCGCGCGGAGTGAGTACCTCGACGGTGAGCGGGGTGAGGGTAGCGCGCTCGGCGCGTGGCCACGATGCCCGGACAACCAGTCCCTCGGCGGGGAGCGAGCTTGTGCGCAGGATACGGGCAACACGAGAAGCAACTTCACGTGTGCCGGCCACAAGCTTCTGAGTATCGGCTGAACTATCAGAGTCGTCGTGGCGTGACGTCGCCTGGCCTGTGAAGAGTGCGTAAGCGCGGCTGCTCAACCGGTAACAATCACCGGGGAGGCACTGGATCTCGATTGTCGCCATGTCGCGGAGTTCCCCTCAGGCTAGTTGATCAAACACGTGGTGGTTTCGTATCTGAGGGTTCCAGAGGGCCCGCGGGACCTGCGCGGGCATAAAGTCACATTCTGGACTGACGTTCGGCCCCAAGGTGGGAATCATCAGGGCAGCGGCACTGACCAGTGCACTCGTGTCCCGCCAGAATCAGACGCGGTCACGCTGCAGGTGCCGTTGTATTCCTCGGCTCGTGACGACATGTTCTTCAGGCCGCTGTGTGGCACGTTGTCAGGTAGCCCCACGCCGTCATCGGTCACTGCGATGGTGAGGTCGTCGGCGACCGAGACCTGCACGGTGATCGTCTTTGCCTCCGCATGACGGACCGCATTGCTCACCGCCTCACGAAGCACTGCTTCCGCGTGATCAGCGAGCGCTGCGTCGACAACAGAAAGCGGGCCCGACACGTGAACGACTGTGCGCACCGGGGTTGAGCCCGTCAATTGTGCGATCGCCTCGTCGAGACGCTGACGCAGCTTCGTTGCTCCCGGCGCGCCACCGTGGAGGTCGAATATGGCGGTTCGTATCTCCTGAATAACGTGCTGGAGGTCTTCCGTGGCGTCGGTGATTCGTTCACGCACTTCCGGGGTGCGCGTGCGCGGGATCGCGCTCTGCAGACTCAAACCAATTGCGAACAGACGCTGGATGACGTGGTCGTGGAGGTCCCGGGCGATCCGGTCACGGTCAGCAATGATGTCGAGTTCTCGGACGCGGCTTTGCGCCTCCGCGTGCTGCAGTGCAAGCGCCGCCTGGTCGGCAAACGCCACCATCATGGCAACTTGCTCGTCTGTGAACGGTGGGCTGGCGGCGGTGCGAATGATGACGAGCAGTCCGGTGACTGTCTCCTCGGCGCGCAGCGGCAGAATCAGGGTTGGTCCCGAATAATCAGCCGACAGCCAGGAAAGCTGTTCATGCAGGTTATCAGTGCGCTGCGGATTCTGTTCGATGAACGCGGACGCGAAAACCCGTTGCCCGAGCGACACCGCACGGCCCGAGATCTTCGCCGATGTACTGCTGGTTTCAGTGACAATGAGTTCCTCGACCTCAGAATAGGGTTGTTCCGGGTCGGCGGGCAGCGCGAGGAACGACAGCGCGGCGTCCCCGAGTTTATTCGCACGCCCTACGACTCGGCCCAGCACAACGTCCGGGTCGTACCCGGCCAGAAGTTCAGTGCTGATATCGCGCGTCGCCTCGATCCACGATTGCCGCATCTGCGACTCTTCATACAATCGGGAGTTCGCTATCGCGATACCGGCGGCTGCCGCGAGCGCTTCAACGAGCACTTCGTCATCGGCGTTGAATGGCTGACCGTCCCGCTTCTCGCAAAAATACAGGTTCCCGAAGACCTCGTCGCGAATACGCACGGGGACACCGAGAAACGTTTTCATCGGCGGGTGGTGCGCAGGAAAACCAACCGACGAGGGATGCTTCGACAAATCATCCATCCGGATGGGTTTCGGCTGATCGATTAACAGCCCGAGCACACCCTTGCCGGCAGGCAAGGCACCAATCTGTTCGCGTGTCTTCTCGTCGATGCCTTCGTAAATGAACTCCACGAGCGAATGCCCGTGTCCACGAACACCGAGTGCACAGTACTTCGCATCCACAAGTTCTCTGGCTCGGTGCACTATCGCCCGAAGTGTCACGTCGAGTTCGAGACCTGACGTGATGACGAGCATCGCTTCCATGAGACCGTCTGTGCGGTCTTTCGCGTCAATCATTGCTTCGATGCGCTGCTGGGTTTCGCGCAGCAATTCGCGCAGACGTAACTGGGATAGGGTCTCCCGGACGGGGTTTCTTCCTTCGCCGTTCGGCTCAGAGCTAGAAGGCACCATAAACCACATTGTGTCACTGACCACGTGGGCCGTCACCATGGATTCGGCCCACATCAGTGCCCCGGTCCTGCGGCAGAGGCCGGCGGCGCTATGCGAGCCGGGCAAACGCCGGCTCGAACGATGCCTTTTCGCCTGGCGAGAGCGTGACAACGCGATCGTGGCACTCGACTGTGACTCTCGGGTACGCACCAGCAGCTGCACTGATGGTCAGACTCGTCCCGCGCGCGCTGACGGTGAACCAGCCGCCGCGGTAACGGAATCCGAAGGACACGTCACCGAAGGAATCGGGAAAACACGGCGCGAAGATGACCCGTTCGTCCCGGAACTCGAGGCCCGAGTAGCACCGCTGGACGATGTCAATGCTCCCGGCCATCGCAGCGAGGTGGATCCCCTCAGATGTGGTCCCGCCCTGTATGTCTGAGAGATCCGCCTTGAGTACATGCTCGTACAGTTCGTCAGCTTCGCGGCGGTGTGCCCTCGCCAAAACCCAGGCATGGACAACTGAACTAAGCGTCGAGCCATGTGAGGTTCGGGCCAGGTAGTAGTCGATCATGCGCGGCACGTTTTCGCGAGCCAAATGGTAGCCCAGGCTCTCTAACAGCGCCGTCAGTTCCGGCACTGAGAAGAGATAGAGCAGCATGAGGACGTCGGCCTGCTTGGATGCCTGGTACCGGGTGATGTCGTCAGCTTCTGCTTCAAGGATCCGGTCAAGCCGCTGAATATTGCCATAGCGTGAGCGGTAGGCTTCCCACGGGAGCTCCGCGAGTTTCTCGTAGCCCGCAAATTGACTGATGATGCCACCGTCGTGGAACGGTACGTAGAGCCGCCGTGATACCTCCTCGAGGTGCGCGAGTTCCGTGTCGCAAAGCCCAAGTCTGCGCTCCAGCTCCGCACGGGCACGGGAGTTCACGATACGCAGCGCCGCCAGCGCTCGCTGAATAGTCCATGCTGCGAGCACATTCGTGTAAGCATTGTCGTCGACACCCTCGTGCGGAGCCTCAGGGTATCCGGCGTGGAACTCGTCTGGCCCGATCACGCCGCGGATGTGGTACCGGCTGTCGGCGGGGTCGTATTGAGCGAAGCTGCCCCAGAAGCGTGCGACGTCGAGAAGCATTTCGGCGCCATAATCAGTGAGGAACTCGACGTCAGCGGTCACCTGGTAGTACTGCCACACCGTATAGGCGATCGCGAGCCCCACATGGTGCGCACGGTGGCTCGCATCGGGCAGCCAGCGGCCGGATCTTGGGTTGAGGTGCAGGCTCTGGCTCTCCTCACCGCCGCTGCCGCCTGACTGCCAGGGGAACATGGCGCCAATGTAGCCGCGTGCGTGTGCTGCCGCGCGCGCCTCAGGAAGCCGCCGGTACCGATACTTGATAAGAGCGCGTGCAAGGGCAGGCATCCGGAGACTGAGGCCAGGCAGCACAAACAGTTCGTCCCAAAAGATGTGCCCCCGATATGCTTCGCCATGCAGCCCGCGCGCTGGAACACCGGCATCGAGTTCCTGAGTGTGTGGCGACAGTGTTTGCAGCACGTGCATGAGGTGAAATCGCACGGTCCGCTCGGCCACATCGTGGCCTGAGAGGCTGCAGTCCCACTTGAGCCACAGCGCTTCCCACGCGGTCACGTGGTCGGCGAGTAACGCTTCATAGGTGTCAGCACGGACGATTATCCGCCCCGCGTCGCCGCCTGGCGCCCCTCGCGCCGGATCCCGGCTCGTGCAGATCGCGACCGTTTTTGTGAGCGTCACCGGATGATCGGGGGACGCGGGTGCGACGGCGCTGTGCCCAATGCGGTTGCGGTCGTGTACAAGCTCCAGTTCGCACTCAGTCGGGTGAGCGTCTGCGACGACGTGATTGCGCATGGCGACGGCGATGCGGATGTGCGAGCTTGTAGTGCGTGTTTCGAGGAGCGCGAATTCTCTGCCAAGCGAGCGGGTTTCAGCTGGTTCGAGGTGACGCCGCGACAGGTCGCGGTAGCGCTCAACGAGGTCGTTGGCGACGTCCCCGTCGACGCAGGATCGCAGCTCAAGTTGTCCCGTCCAATTCAGCGGTCTAGCCGTGGTTTTGAGCGCCGCCACATGTGGGTGGTGCATGGATGCGAAGCGCTGCTGCGTGACGTGGGTGTCGCGGCCAGCGCGGTCGGTGAACGTGAATGTTCGAGTCAGCACCGCATGTCTGATGTTAAGAGTCTGCTTGTAGCCGTGTACAGCATGTGTCTCAGGCGAAAACCACTCGTCATCTCCTTCAGCGCGGACCTCCACAGGCAGCCAGTTCGGTACATTCACCAGGCTTTCGTTGGTGACCGCGACGCCACCGACAGTGTCGTCAAGGCGATTGAAGAGCCCAGCAATGTAAGTGCCCGGGTAATGCGATTGGCCCGCAGGCATTTCGGGTGCTGCACCACGCGTCGCGAGGTATCCGTTCCCGACGGTGCAGAGCGCTTCACGCAGTTTCTCGGCACTTGCGTCGTAGCCGTCGAACTCGAGGTGCCAGGTATCAACCATTGCTGGTTTCCTCGCTTTCAACTCTGATGTACGCGGCGTCAGAGACCACCACGTCCGCACCCGCATGCCGTAGCCGCTCGTTGCTGCCGGAGCGATCTATCCCGATGATCAGACCGAATCCACCACGACGCGCGGCGATCACACCGGCGGCCGAATCCTCGACAACCGAAGTGCGTGCCGCTGGGCAGCCGAGCCGTTCCGCGGTCTCCAGCAGAACAGCTGGGTCAGGTTTTCCCTTCAGACCGAGCTGCACAGCGGTGACGCCGTCGACCGTGACAGGGAACAACGAGCCGAGGCCAGCCGCATGCAGGACAGTGCGACAGTTCCGGCTTGCCGAGAAAAGGCCTGTCTTGAGCCCCGCGCGCTGCAGCATGCCAACGAGGCCGACTGTGGACGGGTAAGCAGTGACTTGTGCTGACGCGAGCAGCGCCAAAAACAGCTCGTCCTTGCGCCGCCCGAGCCCGTAAACCGTTTCTTGGTCTGTGCCATCACCTGCGGCACCCATCGAAACCGTGATTCCGCGGGCCGTGAGGAAGTCAGCGACGCCCGCGTGGCGCGGCTTTCCGTCGACGAATTCGGCGTAGTCCGCAGGCGTGAACGGGCTGTGATCCTCGCCGGGCCGCAACGGGCGCGACGCGAGATAGCTGTCAAAGAGCTGCGCCCAGGCCTGCGCGTGCAGCTCTGCGGTGTCGGTGACCACGCCGTCGAGGTCGAATATCACCGCCTCGATGACACTTCGCCGAATTCGCGCGACTGACGCATCGGTCTGCGCGGTAACGGAGAGGCTCATCTGGCTGGCCCCGCCTGATCCGGATTTCCCAGTGCCTTGTCGAGCAGCACGCGCTGTTCCGCGGCGGCGACCGCACCACGCACCTCCGCGGCCACATCAGGATTCACCGAAATCGACGTAATGCCCATGCGGACGAGCCGCTCCGCGAACCCAGGGCGCGTTGATGGCGCCTGACCACAAAGCGATGATGTAATCCCGTGGGTGCGCGCTATCCGCACGATGCGTTCGATCGCGTCGAGAACGGCCTCATCGGCTTCATCGAAGAGTTCCGAACACTCCTCGGAGTCACGATCGACGCCGAGCATGAGCTGCGTAAGGTCGTTGCTGCCGATGGACACCCCGGTGATACCGAGCGTGATGTACTGCGGCAGCCAATACACAACGGACGGCACTTCCGCCATAACCCAGCGCTGCAGATGCCGGTCCCGGGCTAGCGGGCTCGCGTTGATCAGCTCGAGACATTCCTGCAATTCCCAGCGAGTGCGCACGAATGGGATCATCAAGTGTACGTTTGGGGAGGTCTCGCGCACGCGCCGCAGCACCTCGAGTTCAAGCTCGAACAGATCTGGTTCATTGATGTATCGGTAGCAGCCTCGGTAGCCGATCATCGGATTGCTTTCCACAGTCTCGAACTGGTCACCGCCAGTGAGGCCGCGGAACTCGTTGGTACGCAGGTCCGTAGCCCGATAGATCACCGGCTTTGGGGCGAAGGCTGCGGCGATCTTTCCGAGCGATTCCGCCATTTTCGCCACAAATGTTTCTTGCTCACCGTGAGCGAGAAGATCGCGCGGATGCCGGCCATCAAGGGCCTGCGTCAGCATGAACTCGGCACGCAGTAACCCAACCCCATCGACGGGCAAAGCTGCGACGGCTTCAGCCCGATCCGGCATCGCCAGGTTGACGTAGATCTTGGTGGCGGTGGGGAGCGTCACCTGGGCAGGTGCCGCAGCAGGGGCTGACGCCGGCTGAACCGACTGTGTCCTGCGCCCAGCGGCAACGGTGCCGCGGTCGCCGTCGACTGTCACAACTTGACCGTCTTGCAGCTGGGTCGTCGCGTCCCGGGTACCGACCACGCACGGCACGCCGAGTTCACGCGCGACGATGGCTGCGTGGCACGTCATCCCGCCACTGTCGGTGACAACGGCAGCCGCACGCCGAATTGTTGGGATCCAGTCGGGGTTTGTCATCGGCGCGACCAGAATCTCGCCATCGTGCAGGCGGTGGCCAGCGCTGGGCATCGCAAGCACGCGCACCGTTCCGCTCGCGGTACCCGGCGCTGCGCCGAGGCCAGCTACGAGAATCTCCCCCTTCGAATCTGACGTCGCAGGACCGGGCTGCACACCGAGCGTGGTGATCGGACGGGCCTGCACAAACCAGAGTGCGCTCCCGCTTTCGGTGGTCTCACCGTCTCGCGGGGCATACACCCACTCGACGTCTTGTGGTGTGCCATAGTGCTGTTCGGCACGCACGGCAAGTTCAGCTATCCGTGCAACCTCGTCGTCGTTAAGGACGCGATGCTCACCCGACTGCATCGCTACCTGCTTGTCGCCACCGTCCTCGTCGGCGACAATGGCGAACTCTTGATGGCCCCGGTGCACCTTCTCAATTCGAAGATCAGGCTTGCGCACCGCATAGTGGTCGGGTTCAACCGCGCCCGACACGACCACCTCACCCTGACCGAAAGCACCTTCGATGACGATGTGGTCGCGAGCCCCCGTGATCGGGTCAGCCGTAAACGCGACCCCGCTGCGCCCGGCGGTCAGCATCTTCTGCACCACCACCGCCATTGCAGGCGCGGTATCCATGTTCTGGCTTGCGCGGTAATTGATGACGCGGGGGGTGAAAAGTGATGCCCAGCAGCGCAGCACAGCATCATGCAGCGCATCCGCACCGCGGACATTTGTGAACGAGGCGTTCATTCCCGCGAACGACGTGGCGGAGCTGTCCTCCCCAATCGCAGACGATCGAACCGCGACGGGGACGTCGTGACCCAGGTCGGTGTACGCGCGCAAAAGTTCCGCCAGTACAGGCTCGGCGACCCCCGCCTTGGAGACCAGCGACTGCATCCGTGAACACAACTCATCCAATTGCGCGCTGTCCTGGGCAGCGCTGATTGCCTCGTGGTGGAGGGTGGCGAGCTCGTCCGCCACGCCACCGTCCTTCATCGACGTCCAATAACCGCCGCTCAGCACAGTGAAGCCGCCGGGAACCGGCAGTCCCGCAGCGATGAGTTCGCCAAGGTTCGCGCCTTTGCCGCCTGCGACTGCGGCGTCAGCAAGTGTGAGATTGTCCAGTGTGCGCACGTATTCCATGTGTTTAAGCCTTCCGGCAGCGAGGCCATCGTCAGAGGGGAGAACGATCGTGATTGAAGGGACTCGAGTCGCCTCTACTGAGGACTTTGTGCTCTGCCTGGCACGTCAGCGCGAGCACAGTCCCGTTCGCCGGGAGTTTTGACACTTCGCTAAACCCGCTGCGAAGTCTGTATGGCTCCTGCGGCGGTACGGGACGGCGAGGTGTGTCCAGTGCTATGCACCGAGCGGCCGGATGAAGTCGTCGACCGCGCGGCGCGGTGTGGGAGGCAGCGGGTCAGCGTTGATGTGCGCCCAGCCCACTCGAACGGCGATCTGCGGCACGCCGGTGTCATGCAGCACGTCGTTCTGTACAGCCTCTCGAGTCGCCCGTACTTCGAGAGGTTCCGTGATAGGGCAGGACGCGAGGCCCAGCGCCGTCGCCTCAAGCATCACAGCGCTCGACGCCTCACCTGACCGCAGCCGCGACAGCACGTCATCGGATGCGGTCGTGAGCATGATGATCTCGGCTTCGTCGCTCGCCGCATCGGTGCCCGGCGCGGGCGACAGCGCAGGCCACGCGAAGCGACGCGCCGAGATGCCCTCAGCTGTCACCTCGGCCAGCGGGGTGTTTTGTGACGGCACGCCTTCCGGGGATCCGTGGCGCCCGCTCCAGGTAGCCAGTTCTGCCTGATACGCGGCATCAGTGGTATGCAGGTCTACAGCTTCGCGGATGAGTTCCGCGAAGCGGCTCTGCGATTCCAAGACCCGGAAGACAACGCCTTCGTTCTCGGCTGCTTCACCGAGGCGGGCCAGGTACTCCGGCGGGACCGGCCAGGCACTGTAGTGACGGCGATCTGTGCGCCGCCGCGGTATCGCCGCCGCGAGGGCGATCTCGTGCTGCGTGGGCTGGCGGCGGTGCAATTCAAGTGCGGCCACGTGGTCTTTGTCCGCAGGATTCGGGAATCGGTGCACGACCGACCGCCAGCCGAGCGCGGCCAGCGCGATCCGGACGTGGTGAAGTGCTGCGCCGCAGCTCAGCATGAGGTCACGCTGGTCAGGATCGGTGTGACGCAGGTGCAGCGACCGGTCGGCGTACAGGTTGATGCTCTCGTCGCCGATGCGCCACAGCCACGGCTGTGTGTTGTGCACGGAGGGGGCACGAACGGCCAGCGACACCGCGGTTCGGATCGTGTCAGCGTCGGGCATGTGGCTGTTATCCATGGCGAACTCCTGGACTTGATTCTCGGCTACTGAGAAGAATCGTCCGGCGTCGCGCAGCTGCCGAGTAGAGCCGAAGGCTTCTATCGGGTGGGACCTTGGACTCTTACGCCCGATTGAGGAGCCAGCGACGATCGATTTATCCATTCGTCGCGCGTACCAGAACGGTGGCAGTCGGCCATGACGCAAGAGCACCTGAGCCCCCTCGATGCGCTTTTTCTCGAGTTAGAGGAAGGTGACGAAAATGCGACCCTGTTTATCGGCGCGGTCGCAGAGCTGAACGCGGAAGCGCCGTCGCGCGCTGACGTCATCCTCGCTCTCCTTCGCCGCCTGGATGGATTCCCGTACGCGCGCAAACGAGTCCATCCGAGCTGGACCGGACTGCAGCCCCCAGTGTGGGAGAACGACCCGGATTTCGACATCGAACACCACGTTTTCACGTTGGCGCTGCGCGATGAAGACGACGCTGAAAACACCCAGATTTGGCAAACCGTCGCAGATATCATGGCTGCGCCGCTCGACCACTCTCGTCCCCTATGGCAGTTTTGGCTGATCGATCGGCCGGGGCACGCCGCCTCGATCGCTATTGTGAAACTGCACCACAGCATCGCCGACGGCATCTCCGCGGTGCACATCCTCACCGGATTGTGCGACCACGGACCTCCGGCACACGCGGCCTCTCCAGCACGTCACCGTCAGCAGCGAGCCGTCGGCGTCTCAAGCGTCCTCAGCGGGTTCGCAACTCGCCTTACACGCCCGGTGACAGCGGTTCAGAACGTCGCCGCAGGTGTGCACGGCCTAGTGACGAATCTGATTGTCCCCGCTTCGAAATCGACCCTCGTGGGCCCAATATCGGCAAGTCGGCGTTACAGCGTCGCGGCAGTGAGCCTGAGTACTGTGGGCGCGATTCAGCGGCGGTATCAGGTGACCATCAACGACATCGCCCTGACCGCGATAACGACAGCATTCCGGAAAGCATTGATCCGGCGCGGAAACGTGCCGAACGCGCGGCAAGTGCGGGTGCTCGTCCCCGTATCGGTACGTTCTTCTCACGGCGACTTCGGCACGAACAACAAGGTCTCCGTGATGTTGCCGTTCCTTCCAGTGGACGTGGGCGACGTGGTCGAACAGCTAATGCGTGTCCATTCCGTGATGAACAAGGCAAAAGGGAGCGGTCAGGCACATGCGGGTCAATCTGCCACATCACTCGCACGATTTATCCCGTTCCAGCTTTTCGCGCGGACCGTTCGGATCATGTCGCGCTTTCCGCAGCGAAGCCTCGTGGCAGTGGCAACAAACGTGCCAGGCCCGCGCGCAAAGCTGGAGTTCCTGGGCCGAGAGGTCAGCGCGGTGTATCCGTTCGTCCCCATCGCCGTTCATATCCGGACGAGTATCGGGATCTTGAGCTACGCGGACACTCTGACCTTTGGTATTACCGGAGACTACTATCGCATGACCGACACGGCGCTCTTTGCTGACGATATCCGGGGTGCAATCGCGGAACTCGCTGCCGCGGCGAGCTCTTGAAATTGGCCTAATTCGTGACCTTGGACCCCAATGGCAGTGGCTCTTTGCTCTAAAGAGGGGACGGCCGAGCCAGTGGAATGGACAGTATCCCGGTTCTGCCCGTCGTCCGCTGCTGCCCGAGGAGAGGCACAATGTCGTACGAAATCACGGTTTCCGAAACGGCTCCGCGCACCGCGCTCAGCCTCCGCACCGTCATCGACGCCGACAAGGTGCCGCAAGAAGTCGCGCGGCGGATGCGGGAGCTTGCCGAAGCGGCGAGTGCCGCGCAAGTGGTCGCGACCGGCTCTCCGGCTGTGACGTATCTGGCTGATTTCGCCCCGGACAACCGCGTTCCAGTACATCTGTTTCTGCCGATCAGAGATGACCACGCAAGTGCCGCGGTGGAGACGGCGCCGGAAACTGCGGTGATAACGCTGCCGGGCGACCTCTGCGCGCACACGCTGCACCGGGGTAGTCGCGACACAATCTGCGACGCGTACCACGCATTGGAGAAGTGGATAGGCGCCGCGCGGTTCCGCGTGAACGGACCACCAACTGAGGTGTACCTAGTCGGCCCGGGTGAAGGCGCTGATCAGCGGAATTTCGTCACGGAAGTCCGGCTGCCAATCGTGCCCGAGATCGCGATGCAAGCGACGATGCGGATGCCCTTTCCTGAGGCTCTGATACGCACGCGGCATGCACTGGCCGAGCACGGCTTCGGCATCATTACTGAGATCGATATGAAGAAGACCTTCGCGGAAAAGCTGGGTGAAGGGTTTTCCAATTACGTCATCCTGGGTGCTTGTAACCCCGGCCTCGCCCGGCGCGCCCTCGCCGCAGACCCGCAGGCGGGTTTGTTCCTGCCGTGCAACGTCGTGGTGCGGGATCACCCGACTGAGACGGGCGCTGTTGTGGTCGATGCGCTGGATCCTGAGGCACTGGTCAATGCGGCACACGTGCATGCCCTCGAACGCGTCGCGCCAGAAGCGCTGTCGCGCCTCAGCGCCGCGATCCAATCGTTGCGTGAGGAGAACAATCAATGAAGGCAGGAAGGATCGTGCTGATCGTTATCGGCACGCTGCTCGCACTAGGGGGTCTGCTTGCGCTCGCAGGCGCCGCGATGCTGGGCTGGGCAACCCTGGCACAGGGTCGTGACGGGTACATCGAAACGCCGACAGAGCGATATGAGAGCTCCGGGACGG
This sequence comes from Hoyosella sp. YIM 151337, assembly GCF_026041215.1. Lineage (GTDB taxonomy): Bacteria > Actinomycetota > Actinomycetes > Mycobacteriales > Mycobacteriaceae > Hoyosella. The sequence continues at coordinate 71,582 of NZ_JAPEIQ010000013.1, read as the reverse complement.
CAATCGTCTCGGAACCGTTCACGATCACCTTTGACGAGCCGCTGCCACGTTTCGTGCGGGAACGTCTGGGAGACATCCGCATTACCGCACAGGCAGCTGATCCGGGCGGCGAGGTCTTTGTCGGTATCGCCACTCAGGGTGATGTCCGCGATTACCTGCTCGGGACGGCGCACTCAGAGCTGCGCGAAGTGCGGTTCAGTCCATTCCGGGCCCGCTATCACCAAGTCCCCGGCACCGGCACGGCAGCTTCTCCGACCGCGCAGGATTTCTGGGAGGCTTCCGCGACGGGCCAAGGACCACAAGATGTGACATGGGAGCCTCAACCAGGCACATGGCTGATTGTCGTGATGAACGCCGACGGAACCGCTCCCGTCACCGCTGAGGTCACCGCGGGTGCGCACTCCGGCCTCCTCGGGCCGGCCGCGCTGATAACGCTCGCCGCAGCGGTGATCTTACTTGGTGTGGGCGTGCCGCTCGTCGTGATCGGCGCCCGCGGCATCGACACCACGCCTGCTGGTCCGCCCAGCCCGGCGCCGGGAGGCCTGGAAGGCCGGGGAGGTTATGTCGCGCCGGCAACTCTAACCGGTATGCATTACCCGGCCAGTCTTCGCGGCGAGCTTGCTGTGCCGCCATCTTCGCGCTGGCTATGGCTTGTCAAATGGCTGTTGCTGATACCGCACTACATCGTTCTCTTCTTCCTTTTCATCGCGTTTGCCGTGCTCACCATCATCGCTGGCTTCGCCATCCTGTTTACGGCACGCTATCCGCGGTGGATATTCGACTTCAACGTGGGCGTCCTCAGATGGTCCTGGCGAGTCAGCTTCTACGGGTACGCGGCGCTCGGCACCGATCGTTACCCGCCTTTCACGCTCCATGCTGTTGACTATCCAGCTGAGTTCGACGTCGAGTATCCGGAGCGCCTATCGCGCGGGCTGGTCCTGGTCAAGTGGTGGCTGCTCGCGATCCCGCACTACCTTGTGCTCGCCGTTCTCGTAGGCGGGGTGGCGATCGCGGTGTCGGCAGACGGGCGGTCGGTGCTTTCCGTCTCCCTCCTCGGACTACTGGTGCTCGTCGCGGCGGTGAGTCTGCTGTTTCGGGGTACGTATCCGCAGCCGTTGTTCAGCCTCATCATCGGGATCAACCGCTGGGTGTTCCGCGTCATGGTCTACGCCGCCCTCATGCGAGATGAGTACCCGCCGTTCCGGCTTGATCAGGGTGCTACCGAGGTGCGTGACTCACTCCCATGAATACGCTGGCCGGAACATTCCTCATCGTGCACGGCCTCGTGCATTGGAGTGTATGGATCAGCCCTGGGCAGCCCCACGCGCGCAGAACCGATGACCCGCGGTTTTCGTGGCTCGCACGGCGCTGGGGCATCGAAGCGAAAGCGAGTTTCGTTGCGGTGGGGCTCGCGGGACTATCGGCGCTGACCTTCGTCGGCGCAGGCTTAGGCCTGTTGCTCGGGTCCAGTTGGGCCCCGTTCCTGGCAGTCATCGGGGCCCTCACCTCACTCGTGCTGTGCGTCGGCTTTTACCACACCTGGCTAGCTTTCGGCGTTGTCGTAAATCCCGTGATTATGGCGTCGATCGTCGCCACCCACCTGTGATCTTTCGTTGAAGAGGAGAAACGACTGAAATGACCGACCAGGCCGTAGCGAGCGATGATCGCATCACTGGTAGCCACACAATGGAAGCCGACGAACTTGCCGCGCTGCTCGAAACGGACCTGCAGTATGGACTGAGCGGAAGCGTCGCTGCCGAGCGCAAGGACCGTGTTGGCGGAAATGTCTTGCCCCGCTTCGACCGTCGCTCGCCATGGCTGCGGTTCGTTCTGCAGTTCAATCACCCGCTCATCTACGTACTGATTGTGGCCGCGGCGGCGACGCTGCTCGTCGGCGAGGTCGTTGATGCGAGCGTGATCGCCGGCGTTGTCCTGCTCAACGCGGTTATCGGGTACATCCAGGAGTCACGAGCGGAAAAGGCACTGGATGCGCTGCTCACCCTGACGAAGACGCACAGCGTGGTAATACGCGAAGGCGTGCACCGGCGGGTCGCTTCTGAGGATCTGGTGCCAGGCGACATCGTCGTCCTCGAAGCCGGTGACAAAGTGCCGGCTGATCTTCGGCTCTTCGCTGTGCACGCGCTCGAGATCGACGAGTCGGCGCTTACCGGTGAGTCTGTCCCCGTTGTGAAGGCTCCTGGGCCGCTACCGGATTCGGCCGAACTCGGGGATCGGGCGAACATGGCGTATTCGGGCACATTGGTGACACGCGGACAGGGGATGGGCATAGTTGCAGCAACTGGTGCCGACACCGAAATAGGCCACATACATCGGCTAATCGGTAGCGCAGCAACGCTACAAACGCCACTTACGCGGCGCCTGACGAAGTTCAGCAAAGTGCTGACCGTCGCGATCCTCGTTCTCGCCGCCGCAGCATTCGTACTGGGGCTGGCAAGAGGCGAGTCTGCCACATCGATGCTCACCGCAGTCGTGGCTCTCGCGGTCGGGGCTATCCCTGAAGGACTCCCGGCAGTCGTGACAATCACTCTCGCGATCGGGATGGCCCGTATGGCGCGCCGACGCGCGATCATCCGGACCCTTCCCGCAGTCGAGACGCTGGGGAGCACCACCGTTGTCTGTACCGACAAAACTGGAACGCTTACCGCGAACGAGATGACGGTGACAGCGGCGTGGGCTGGCGGGTGCACGTACGCACTGGACGGCGCCGGATACGCCCCGCGGGGTGCGGTCACCGCGATTGATGGAAAGAAGTCGTCTGCGCCGCCCGGGAACAACTCCGCGTTGCGAGAGCTCTTTATCGCCGGTGCGCTGTGTAACGACGCCGTTCTTACTGAGCACGAGGGACAGTGGAAGCTGGTCGGCGACCCCACTGAAGGAGCCCTTCTCACCGCAGCGCTCAAAGCCGGAGAAGACGTCACAGCGCTGCGGAGCAATGTGCCCCGCCGCGGCGTGCTTCCCTTCGAATCCGCCACCCAGTACATGGCAACGTTGCACAGCAGTGACGATCCCGGCCGGCCGAACAGTGGCGTGGTATACGTCAAAGGTTCAGTGGAGCGGATACTGCAGTTCGCCACCACCGAACTCACGGTAACTGGAACGCCCCGGCCACTCGACCGGGCGCGCGCTGAGGCAATGGCGAACTCTCTTGCCCAATCGGGGCTGCGTGTACTGGCATTCGCCCGGCTTGAGATCACACATCGGGGAGCGCACCTCAGCGAGTCGCTAATAGCGGGTCAGCTGACCCTTATCGGACTCCAGGGCATGGTGGACCCGCCGCGGCCGGATGCGATCGACGCTGTCCACACCTGCCGAAAGGCCGGGATCCGGGTGAAGATGATCACGGGTGATCATGCGGCGACAGCGCGTGCGATCGCGAGCCGTTTCGGTATCGGGGGAGACAACCGCGCGCGGGTGGTTACAGGCGCTGAACTCGCTGCATGCCCCATCCGAGACCTTCCCGAACTCGTTGAGAGTGTGGATGTGTTTGCGCGCGTGACCCCGGAGCAGAAGCTGCGGCTCGTCGAATCGTTGCAGAGCAGCGGTCATGTGGTCGCGATGACAGGTGACGGTGTCAATGATGCGCCAGCCCTGCGGCGTGCTGACATCGGCATCGCGATGGGCCGTGCCGGAACAGAGGTGGCCAAGGAGTCGTCCGACATGGTGCTGACGGACGACGATTTCGCGTCCATCGAAGCGGCGATCGAAGAAGGCCGCGGAGTCTACGACAATTTGCGGAAGTTCATCACCTTCATCTTGCCAACCAGCCTCGGCCAGGGCCTGATCATTCTCGCGGCTATCGCTCTCGCAGCGCAGCTGCCAATCCTTCCTGTACAGATCTTGTGGGTAAACATGACTACCGCCGTTGCTCTTGGTCTGGTGCTCGCGTTCGAACCCCTCGAGCGCGGGATTATGAGACGTGCGCCGGTTCCCGCGTCCAGGCCACTGCTGAGCCGGGCTGTTGTATGGCGAATCATCACTGTGTCCGCGATTATGGTGGTCGCTGCTTTCACGATGTTCGAGTGGCTGCTGCAGAACGGCGTGCCGATCGAAGAAGCGCGAACTGTGGCTGTGAATGTGATCGTCTTCATCCAGGTCGCGTATCTGATCAATTGCCGTTCCCTCGCTAGCTCCGCATTGCGCACTCCGCTGTTCAGCAACAAGTGGCTCACAATTGGTATCGCTGTGATGATCGTTCTTCAGTTGATCTACACGTACACGCCCGTCATGAACACGCTGTTTCACTCCGCGCCTATCTCGCTGGAAGCGTGGCTCGCCATCGGGGGTATCGCGGTCCTCACATTCGCGGCGGTGGAGACTGAGAAAGCGCTGAGACGGTGGTCGGCCCGGCATGCACGCAGGAGTCTGCGCCCGTGACGCCGCTGGCACGGAAAGTGTCCAAAGGCCCCTAACATTTCACGACGATCGGCCCTCGTATCGCACACAGGCAAGTCCGAGGCTTGAAGAAACAGAAAAGTTCTCGCGGAGGAGCCGATGTGCGGGATGAGTGGAAGGCGCGTCTGCGCGCCGTGCGGCCGTTCCCGCGCGGCGCCGAACGCTCCGACCTGATCGCGGGCATCTCTGTCGCCGCCTACTTAGTTCCGCAAGTTATGGCATACGCCGCCGTGGCCGGGCTTCCGCCCGTGACCGGTTTATGGACGATTGCTGTGGCATTGGTGGTATACGCCTGCCTCGGGTCATCGAGGCAGCTATCGGTAGGTCCGGAATCCACGACCGCGCTGATGACAGCAGTCGCCATCGGCCCCCTCGCCGGTGGAGACCCAAGCAGGTATGCGGCGCTCGCATCGACGCTGGCGCTGCTCGTCGGTGTTGTGTGCCTCGCCGGATGGCTGGCTCGTCTCGGCTTCGTCGCTGACCTCTTATCACGGCCCGTACTCGTTGGCTACATGGCCGGGATCGCGGTGATCATGGTCGTCAGCCAGCTAGGCAAGGTAACTGGGACCGATGTCAGCGGCACATCGGTAACGGGTGAGGTTGGCGATTTCGTGCGGCAACTGCCCAATGTGCATTGGCAGACTCTGACGGTGGCCGCCGCGGTGCTCATTGTGCTGGTCTTCGGGACGCGGTGGTGGCCGAAGGTTCCTGTCACCCTCGTTGCTGTGCTCGCGGCCTCTGCCGTCACCGCGCTTTTTTCCCTCACAGATATTGGGCTGGCCGTGGTTGGGGACATGCCGCGCGGCTTCCCGGTCCCGGCATTCCCCGATATTTCGGTGCATGACGTGGGGCTGCTGGTCCTTCCCGCCATCGGTGTAGCGATCGTCGGCTACTCGGACAATGTCCTCACCGCCCGTGCGTTTGCGGCGCGCAATAAGTACCGCATCGACGCGCAGCGCGAGCTCTTGGCCTTAGGGGTGGCAAACCTCGCCGTGGCTTTCGCAAGGGGCTTCCCGGTAAGCAGCAGTGCGAGCCGCACAGCGGTCGGTGACGCGTTCAGAAGCAGATCTCAGGCGCATTCACTCGTCGCACTGGCAGTGGTGGTAGTGGCGCTGTTTCTCGGCGGCCCAGTTCTAGAATCCTTCCCGCTTGCCGCACTCGGGGCGCTGGTGATCTTCGCGGCTGTCCGGCTTATCGACATCAACGAGTTTCGCAGGATCGGGCGTTTTCGCCGCAGCGAGTTGATGATCGGGCTGACCACCACGATTGCTGTGCTTACCGTCGGTGTGCTGGGTGGTGTGCTGGTCGCAGTGGCGCTATCGATCCTGGATGTGCTGCGCAAGGTGGCCCGCCCACATGACGCGATCCTGGGGTATCCGGCCGGAGTTGCGGGCATGCACGATATCGATGACTATCCGGACGCGGTTCGGATCCCCGGACTGGTGGTGTATCGCTATGACGCACCGCTCATCTTCGCGAACGCGGACAACTTCCGCCGTCGCGCACTCGCAGCGCTGGACGAGGCACCAGAAAAGCCGGAGTGGTTTCTTCTCAACGCGGAAGCGAACATCGAAATTGACCTGACCGCGATGGACATGCTGACCGACCTCTACACGGAACTGAAAGGGCGCGGAGTGGTGTTCGCGCTGGCGCGAGTCAAACAGGAACTCCGTGAACCGCTCGCCGCTGGGGGGTTACTGGAGAAGATTGGCGAGGGACGCGTATATCCGACGTTGCCGACCGCGGTTGCGGCCTATCGCGCGGCATGCGAAAGCCGGAACGAAGCCGAACCAGCGCAGGGCCCGCATGGGCCGCCGGTCCCGGACGTATTGGCCCAGCCGGATCACGGGAATGGGCGGACTCGGGGATGCGTTTCAAATACTGAGATCCCCGGTAATGGCGGGGAAGCAGACTCCGCCAGCCGGTTAGCCGCAGGTTCTGGACGTCGCGTGAAGCTAGCGCAGGCCAGAACAACGCGAACTGTGGCCGGACGGCTGGCGGGGGAGTCGCTCAAGGAGGAGCGGTGATGGTGGTCAAGTGTGGTCCAGCCCCAACGCGGCTGGCGTTCCTGAGAGCGCGTATTGACGGCGCCGTGGTGCGCTACCTGACCGGCGGGGCGGGAGCCCCCCTGGTCTTCCTGCATGGTTGGGGTGTTTCCACGAAGACTTATCGTAAGAGTCTCGAGGCGCTCGCTGACCGCGGATACCGCGTGTATGCCCCAACGCTGCCCGGCTTCGGGGGCGCTGAAAGGCTCAAGGTTGGACGGGCCACGCTGGGGCACTACGCCGACTGGGTTGCCGACTTCATTCGAGATGTCGTGCCGGCGCATAAGTCCCAGGGGGTGACACTCGTGGGGCACTCCTTCGGCGGAGGTGTCGCCATCACAACCGCGCACGACCACCCCGACCTTGTTGCTCGCTTGGTGCTTGTGAACTCGATTGGCGGATCCGCATGGACTGATTACCGGGGAATGGCCCGGACACTGCGGGAACGCCCGCTGTGGGACTGGGGCCTGCACCTTTCCGCGGATTTGTTCCCGCTGCGTCAGGTCACCCGCGTGCTTCCGGTTATCATCCGTGACGCGGTACCAAACCTGCTGCGGAACTTTCCGGCGGTGTGGCATGCCGGAAACCTCGCACGGGGCGCAGACCTGCGACGGGAGCTGGAGGTTCTCAAGCAGCGACGGCTTCCCATGATTATCGTTTGGAGCAAGCGCGACAACGTCATTCCCGATGCAGCAACAGCGGCGCTGCGCGCAGCGTCTGGTGAAGCTACCGCGATCACCGTGGAAGGCACGCACGGCTGGCTGCTTTACGATCCGAACGGGTTCGGCGAAGTGATCACCAACGTCATCGGAGCGGCATCGGCGATTGCCCAAGAAAGTGACACACTCATCGCTGATGTCGGGACTTAAGTCCCTGCACTGCGGTGCGCCGCAGCGGCAGGATAGAGACACAAGGCTGCGTCAAGGTCGCCGTGTGAGTTGAGGAGAATCGCATGAATGAAAACCTGCCGGTCACAGCGGGTGTCGACGGTTCTGAAGAGTCATATGCGGCGGTGCGGTGGGCGGCGCGTGAGGCACTCGTGACCAATCGGCGGCTGGTGCTGTTGAGCGTCGCTGGCGGCTACCTATCCACCTGGATGCCGGCGAGCTACTTCGAAGATATCGAACGCGACAGCTGGGCGGCGCTTGAGCGGGCAGAACGTGTCGCGCGCGACGAAATCGGCGAGAGCACATCTCTCGATATCGGTAAGCAGCTGACCAAAGGTCCGCTGGTGCGGGAACTCGTACACGCGTCCGAGCGAGCGCACAAACTCGTCGTGGGTGCGCGGGGCGGCAACGAGTCAGGGCTGCCGCGAGTAATCGGATCGACCGCTGCGGGGCTCGCAGCCCACGCGGCGTGTCCCCTCGCGATCATCCCACTCCATGCCGAATACGCCACGGCGAACCGAATCGCGGTGGGAATCGACGGTAAACGCCGCAGCGACAACGCGATTGGTGTGGCATTCGAGGAGGCTTCCGCGCGGGGCGCGGAACTTGTCGCCGTATACACGTGGGAAGAGGCGGGCTTCTCGTCAGCTCTCGCTGGACACGACTTTCCGTGGGATGAAGCGCGCATAGCCGAAGAAATCATCTTGGCCGAAGCCCTCGCCGGCTGGAGTGAAAAGTTCCCGGACGTCGACGTCAGCCGGACGGTCGTCTCCGACAACGCCGCGCGGACACTCGCGAAGTTGTCGGCAACTGTCGACTTGGTGATAGTGGGCAGCAGCGGACGGGGCGGATTCATGGGCCTGATACTCGGCTCAACGAGCATTGCCCTGCTCGATACTGCACAGTCGCCGCTGTTGATCGTGCACTGATACCGTCGGAGATGTGCGGCGCGTCGACTATGTGATCTGGTACGTCACCTCGCTCAGCGATGCCGTGCGCTTTTATCGGGATATCGTGGGCCTTGACATCCGCACCGAAGGCAACGGCTACGTCGAATTCGCAATGGAGAACATCAAGCTGTCGCTTTTCGAGCGAAACAAGCTGCCTGATCTGATCGGGCGCCCCGCGGGCACGGCGCCGTGCGGCGAAATAGGCTTCCGTGTCCGCGACATCGACGCTGTGGCGCGAACGCTGCGTGAAAGAGGCGTCGAACCGCTTACGGGACCAGTGGACCGTCCCTGGGGTGAACGGACCATGCACATCGCGGACCCGGACGGAAACGTCATCGAATTCGCCCAGAAAATTCCGCGAACCGACGGATAATTCAGGTCCGCCAGTCGCGAAACGCATCGAGTAGACGCTGTCTCATGTGCGGATCTAGGTCATCGTCCCGAACTGACCCGAGGGCGCGAATCGTGGAGCGAATCTGCGACACATAGTTGGTGCAGCCTTCACATCCGTCCAGGTGAGCCTCGACCTTGCGGTGCGTTTCCGTGTCGAGCGCACCTTCCAGATAATCCGTGATGAGTTCCACTACGGTCTGGCACGTCAGATTAACGGAGTCGCCACTACCCATCGCGCGCCCCCATATATTGCTCAAGTGCCTGCCTGATTCGCGCGCGCCCGCGGTGCAAGAGCACGCGCTGGTTTGCCGCTGAGATTGCCAGCATCTCACACACCTCGCTGGCCTCGTATCCCATGACGTCGCGCAAGGTGACGACATCGCGCTGTGCTTCGGGAAGGCGGTCCAGCTCCTGCTGGGTAACCTCCCTGATCTCTGACGCGAGCAACGAGTGCTCAGGGCTTTCGTCCCATGCTTTCGGAGTTGAACGCCAGTGCCCGGGCCATGGCTCTTCCGGATCTTGGAACCGCGCAGGGTCGACGGCCGGAAGCGGCGAGTTTTCGTCGAACGACACTGCCCTATACCGCTGATCCTTCGCGCCGCGCGTCTTTGCGATATTGACGAGAACACGGAACAACCAGGTGCGCAGCAGCGCGCGGTGCTGAAACGCGTGGATGCCCTTGAGCAGAGCGATCCACGTTTCCTGCACCACCTCCTCGGCGGCCTCCCGGTTAGCCACGTAGCCGCGCGCTACCTTGAGCATCATTGGGGTGAGCTCATCAACGAGTGCGGCGAACGCCTGTTCGTCGCCGTTTCGCAGTGCCTCGACCAAACCCCGCTCGCGCGTGGCAGTTTCCTCGTCCAACCCCGCCTCCCTGAGGCGCCTGTTACCTCAGCATCGACGACGCGCGCAGAAATGAACACCCACGGGAGAATTCTATCGATATTCGGGATTCTCGAAGTCAAACCGGCAACCTGCGTCCCACGCCGAGCGCTGATTCCCATGCGCTGGCACTCCCTTCTGGTCCGCGAGCATGCGTGCGAAATGGATGAGATTCCACGTCATGAAGGTCGTGTTTCTGTTGGTGAAGTCGTTTTGCGGACCGCCGGATCCGGGGTCGAGATACGACGGCCCAGGTCCAGCCTCACCGATCCAGCCAGCGTCAGCTTGTGGCGGGATGGCATATCCGATGTGCTGGAGTGTGTACAGGGTGTTCATCGCACAGTGCTTGACGCCGTCCTCATTCCCGGTGATGAGGCACCCTCCCACGCGGCCGTAGTACAGGTACTGTCCGTATTCGTTGAGCAGATGTGAGCAGCCGTACAGCCGCTCGTGGATAATTTTCATCCACGAGCTATTGTCACCCAGCCAAATGGGCCCTGCCAGGACGAGAATGTGCGCCGCTTTCACCAGCTCGAAAATGGCGGGCCATTCATCCACGCGCGCGCCATGCTCCGTCATGTCTGGCCAGACGCCGATCGCGATGTCGTGATCGGCGGCGCGAATCACATCAACATGCACGCCGTTCTTACGCATGATTCCGGCACTGATGTCAATCAGACCTTCAGTGTGGCTGCGCTCGGGTGAGCGTTTCAGAGTGCAATTGATGAAAAGCGCGCGCAGGTCGTGATAGCGAGCGGGGGCAGTTGTTGGGCCAGCGAACATGAGTACTCCTTGAGTCTGGGGTTCGGCAGGGGGTGCCTGCACACTCAGTGCCTGTCGGTAGGCCGAGCGTTACATTCGCCCTTCCCCACACCCCTGCGGCAGCAGAAAAGGTGGTGGCTTGGCTGTAACGCGCGCACTGTGGCCAGGCACTGAGGAAATGTCACTGCATTTCTGGGAGAGGCGGTCGCCATGAGTGCCAGCCTGGTTATCGTTCTCGTTATAGCGGGAGTGATTCCGCTGCTGATCGGCGCCGCCCGGATCGTTCTCATCCCGGTCGCACTGTGTGAGATCTGTGCGGGAATCGCGCTTGGCCCATTCGGCCTGGGCTGGATCGAAATCGACGGCACAGTTCGTGTGGTCGCCTTGCTCGGGCTGTCATTCCTGTTGTTCGTTGCCGGCCATGAGATCGACCCGCGCCGCTTTCGGGGCACACTTGCACGCCACGTCGCTGTCTCCCTCCTGCTATCGATCGGGCTGGCATTAGCCGCAGGTGCGGTTTTCGCGCTTCTTGGGATACGTGGCACACCGCTCCTCGCGGTGGCCCTGCTCGCAACGTCACTCGGTCTCATCGTGCCAGTGCTCGCTGACGCACAGCAGCGCACAACATCCGTTGGCAAGATCACGATCGCCGGTGCATCCGCGGGAGACATCACCGCAGTGGTGTTGTTGTCGGTTGGTTTCGCGGGGACAGACGCACCTCTTCCCGGCCGGGTGCTGCTGCTGGCCCTGCTCGCGCTCGCCATCACCGCACTTGGTGCCGCGATCGCCGGCCTGACCCATTCCCGCCGCGTCACGGCGATCATCCAGCGCGGCGCAGATACCAGTGCGCAGATCAGGGTGCGGCTCACAGTGCTACTGGTAGCCGGGTTGGCGTACGTCGCCGACGCCGTGGGTTTTGAGGCGATTCTTGGAGCGTTTCTCGCTGGTGTGCTTGTGCGTGTGCTCGATCCCGAACCTGAACGGACGCACCCCAGGTACCCGGTCAAGTTAGAAGCGCTAGGCTTCGGTTTCCTCATACCGGTCTTTTTTGTCGCCAGCGGTGCCGCGATCGACGTCGGGTCGCTGCTGGCGAACAGTTCCGCCCTGATGAGGGTGCCACTGTTTCTCGCTGCGCTGCTCATTGTTCGCGGCGTTCCCGTGGTGGCGTACGCGGGTGAGGTGAGCCGCCGGGAGGCGGTGGCCGTCGCGCTGTTGCAGGCGACGTCGCTGCCGTTTCTGCTTACCGCGGCCCAGATCGGGCGAGAGATGGACCTCATCGATGGTGAAACGGCCGCTGCGCTCGTCCTGGCAGGACTTGTTTCGGTACTGCTCTTTCCCGCGGCCGCTGTCAGCTTGCTGCGTACCGTTCGGCTTGTCCCTCCACCCCTTCTCAGGTCGCGGTGAGGTGCGCAAGCGCGTGTTCGAACATCGTTTTCTTAATCGCTGCGAGCGTGGTTTGGTCCTTGCCGCCCAGTGCAGAAATCAGGCCGATTGCCGCGTCAGTCACCGCACCCTCAGCAGCTGTGGCATCGACGATGCCGATGGTTTGTGCGTCGACGCCGCCGAATCGGCGTCCGGTAGTCATCGAGGCGACCGCTGCTTGTGGTGTGAGCTTCGCCTGAATCAGTGCCGCCATCGCGGTGGTGAACGGGATGTGGATGTCAACCTCGGGGAAGCAGAAGAAGCCGCGGTCGGCGCGCATCACCCGGTAGTCGTGAGCGATCGCGAGCATAGCTCCCGCACCGAAAGCGTGCCCGGGAATCGCCGCAGCGGTGGGCATCGGCAGAGCAAGGACACGAGCGAAGAGCGCGTGCACGCGATTGACATAGCTCTGCAATTGGTCACCGTGTGCGCCTAGCCATTCGAGGTCTAGACCATTCGAATAGAACTTTCCGGATGCGGTCGTGACGAGGGCGTGCGCACCCTCGCTGACGACGGTGTCGAGGTGTGTACTGACCGTGTCGAGGAACTCCGGCGAGAACCGGTTCTCGCTGTCGCCGAGGTCCAGTACCGCGATCTTGTCGGAATAGCTGAGAGTTGGGGTCATGACATCTCCTGAATTCGGGGGACGGACTCGACAGGTGGCGGACCGACGCTGAGGATGGCACGCACAGCTGCGCGAAGGTGTTCACGCGCAGTGGGTTTCCCGAGGCGGTCTCTGGTCAGCAGGATGCTGGTGGGGAGGTCGACCACACAGGTGGTGATCACGTCGACCGCCGCTGCGTCTTTGCGGTCCCACATCGCGACGGAAAGCCGAATCATCAGGCCAATAAGCTGCCGTTCGAGTCTGCTGATCTCCTCTGATATGTCCTCGGGAAGACCGTCCCCGAGGAGGTCGCTTCTTCTGAGGGCGTGCAGGATTACCGACGACGCGGGGAACCGTTCCGCGAAAACTGCGGGTGCGTCAGCTGCCCCAACTACGGCGCGCGCCGCGGGCTGCGAACCGCCGCCGGCGCTGAGGCCAGCGTCGACTAACTCTGCCTGCACTTCCAGGAATCGGCGCGCGGCGCGTATCCAGGTTTGGCCCACCAGTCCGGAGCGGGATCCAAACGAGTGGTAGAGCGCACCGTTGGACATACCGGTGGCCCCGGCGATCGCGCGGATGGTGACCGCTGCGGGGCCAGACCGTGCGATGAGCTGTTCTGTGGTGTCGAGCACCTCATCGGGGTCGTGAAGCCTGGGCCGGGCCATGCCCGAACTGTAACAGAGCGATCGCTCTGTTACAAGCGCACTGGTACCTGGCAAGCTAGTGCCGTGACACGAAACGATCCTGGAGCGGCTAAGAACGATAGTGCGGAGACAGCCGACCCCTTTAGTACAGCTGTACTGCGCCGCCGCGTACTTGCTGCCTGGGCTGACTCGGCGGCCCGCTTCCGGGAAGACGCGAACGCGGAGGAAGATTTCGCGTTGAGCGGCTACCGTGACCGGTTGATCATCGAACTCGCACAAAACGCTGCGGATGCGGCTCGGCGCGCGGGAGTGCAAGGTCGCTTGCTGTTCAGGCTCAACGGGCTTCGACTCACCGCCGCGAACACCGGAGCGCCACTCACAGCCGAAGGCGCAGAATCACTGTCAACGTTGCGAGCCTCGTCTAAACGGCACAGCGGTGACGCGACTGGCCGTTTCGGAGTTGGTTTCTCGGCCGTTGCCGCCGTCAGCGACGACATCAACGTCACCTCGCACGGACACGCGCTGCTGTACTCACAGCAGCGTGCACGCGACGCAGTCGCCACCGTCACGCAAGACAACCCCGCTCTCAGAAGTGAAGTCGAGCGCCGGAATGGGCACGTTCCGACCCTGCGCCTTCCCTTCCCGGCCCCACCCGCCACCGAGCCCGGCTACGACACCGTCGTGACCCTTACACTGCGCTCGGAGGACGACCGCATGCGGGTTCGCACGCTGCTTGAGCAGACCGGTGAGGCACTGCTCATTGCAATGGAAGGCCTCGCCGAAGTCGTTATCGATATCGGCGGCCAGTCGCGCACGCTCACTCGCGTAAGCGACACGGCTGGCGCTGATTTCACGACCACGGTCGACGGCGTCGGTACGCGGTGGCGAACCGTGCGGCGGACGGGTGCATTCATACCCGCGATGCTTGCGGACCGCCCGCGCGAAGAACGTGACCACACCACGTGGGTCGTTCAGTGGGCAGTGCCCGTGACGCGAGACGGCAGCATTGGTCCGCTCCCCGAAGACGTCGCGCCGGTCGTGTACGCACCAACGCCCAGCGATACCGCCCTCTCCCTCCCTGCCCTGCTGATCGCGACGTTTCCGCTCAGCGCAGATCGCCGCAACGTCCAGCCAGGCCCCGCAACGGAGTTCCTCATCCGCGCAACGGCCGACGCGTACGCCGAGCTTATGACCAGGCTCAGCGGTTCGGCCGCGCTGCACCTCGTTCCCGTCGCCACACTCTCTGGCGGCTGGTTCGAATCGACACTGCGCGAGGATATTTCACAGCGAGTCCGCGACACACCTTTTTTGGAGACGCACGAGGGCCAGCGTGTTACCCCGCGCAATTCGATCGTGCTCGACATCGGGACCGGCAGAGCAGCACCGCACCTCGCGGGCGTGCTGGCTCCGATCGTCACGGGACTTCTCCCCGGGGATTGGGACCCGCGGATACCGCAATTGCGTGCGCTCGACATACGCAGGCTAGATCTCGCGGCGACAGCCGACCTTCTCGCTGACCGCGCACATCCGCCCGAGTGGTGGTCGGCCGTGTATGCCGCCATTCGAGCGGATGCCGCCCATGGGGCAGACCTTGGTGAGCTTGGAGCGCTCCCGATTCCCCTCGCGGATGGCAGACTCGTGCGCGGTGCGCGAAGCGTTCTGTTGCCTCCACATGCCAACAGCGGTGACCTGACGCCAGATAACCTAGCCGCGCTCGGGTTACGCATCGTGCATCCTGACGCGGTCGACCCACTGCTCGACCGGCTCGGAGCCACCCAGCTGACCGCCGCGACAGCGCTGATGGATCCGCTCACCGAAGCTCTCGTCCGCGATTCGGTTGACCATCACCGTCCAGAAGAGATATCCCGCGCGGTGCTCGCGCTCGCCTCGGAAGCCGGACTCACCAGTGACGACGTGCCATGGCTCGCTGAACTCGCACTTCGCGATGAAGAGGACGAGTACGTGCCGGCGGGTGAATTGCTTATCGCCGGGGCACCACTCGAGGCGGTCATTGCCGATGACGCACCCCTCACACGTGTTCACCCCGAAGTCGTCGACAGGCACGGCACAGCTGTCCTGCGCGCGGCGGGGGCACTCTGGACCTTCACGCTCCGGCGGGCGTCCGACGTCGAACTTACCGGTGAGCCAGGTGACCTCGACGAGGTATTTAGCGGTGCGATCGACGGGATCGAAGAGTGGGGCGATTATGTTCTCAGCCTGATCGGTGCCTCTGCGGTACCGCCAATGATCCCGGAACTCGGGTGCATTGCGGATCTCGACCTCGTCGACGACCGAAAATGGCGCGAAGCGTGTGCGCTGCTCGCAGACCCGGATCTCCGCCAGACTGTCACAACCGCAGTGCGAGTGGTCAGCGCGGACGGCGGGGTGCACGACGTGCCCTCCCATGCAGCGTGGTGGCTGCGGACCCGCGCACGCATCGACAATAGACCTCTCACGCATTACCGGACCGCCGACGCCGACGCCGAAATACGGCAACTTTTCGATGAACTTCCGGACCCGCTTGATGCTCAGCTTGCACACGCCATCGGGATCAGGCAGCACCTCCGTGAGGTAGTCCGCGACTCGGGCGGTGCGGATGACCTCCTGGCGCGGCTAGCTGACCCCCGGCGCACCCTTGATCGCGCAGCGCTGCACGCCATTTGGGCCGCACTTGCACAGGTCGAACCCGATCTGGTGACGCCCCCTGAGCGCGTCCGGGCAGTGCAGGACGGCAAGCTTGTCATCGCAGACGCCGACGATGTGCTGATCGTCGATCAGCCGGATCTCTTGCCGCTTCTCGCGCAGCAGCCACTGATCTTCGCGCCACTGCACAGCGCTGCTTCGCTCGCTGACGTGCTCGACATCCCGCTTGCAAGTGAAGAGATACAAAAAACGGTGGCGCCGAATGGAAGTGTGCGCGAGGTCCCGGAGGTGGTGCACCTGTTCCTCCCCGGCGCAGCCCAGACGTACATGCAGCACGACAGTCTCCTCATGAACGGCGCGCCGGTTGAGTGGGTTGTTGTCGATGGTGAACTTCATGCTTCTACCCCTGGGGGGCTTGCGCGGGCGCTGGCGTGGGGGGCAGGGCGATGGGAACGCAGGCATCTTCTCACTGCAGTGCTGTGTGAACCGCAGCGTGCCAGCGAGTTCGTGGCCGAAGCTGAACTGGAGTGAAATCTGGCAGGATCCCAGTTATGTTCGGGATCCACACTTTGCATCCGCGTACGCTGTGGCGATTGTTTCTCGCGTTCCTCGCTGCCACTATTGTTGTGTCCGCGGGGATGTGGGCAACAAGTGGCACCTTGACCACAAGCGTGGCGCCCCACGGCATCGTCTCATTCGAATTTTCCGGAGATTCTGAGACCGCAGCGCTGATCATCGAGAGCTGGGGCGACCGCGGGCGAATCGAAGCAGCCTTCAACCTGGGCCTTGATTTCTTGTTCATCGCCGTGTGGGTGCCCGCGATTGCGATCGGATGTCTGTGGGTAGCACAACACTTCGGACGGTACGTGCGGGCACTCCGGGCGATCGCGTTGCTGCAGATTGTCGCTGGTGTGCTCGATATGGTGGAAAACGTCGCGCTGCTGAACCTATTGCTGGCACCGCCG
Organism: Hoyosella sp. YIM 151337; assembly: GCF_026041215.1. Taxonomy (GTDB): domain Bacteria; phylum Actinomycetota; class Actinomycetes; order Mycobacteriales; family Mycobacteriaceae; genus Hoyosella. The sequence goes on along the minus strand of NZ_JAPEIQ010000013.1, from coordinate 54,972 downwards.
GCTGAGCCGTGGCCGCAGCTGGCGTGGTGGGCCGCCGCGCTGAAATTCAGCATTGTGGGCGGGGGAGTCGCTGCTATCGCTGCGGGTGTGATCGTGGCAGGGGCCCGGCGCACGTAGCGTCACATCACCGTTTGCGGCCTCGCGCGAAGTACGCGATGGGGCCGATGAAGTTGATAGCGATGATCGCCGCCCATTTGGCTTTAGAACCATTGACCTCTGTCGCGGGCCTGCAAGCCAGGTCTGACCACGCGGCGGCAGCCAGGCTGAGCTGAACAGAAGCAGCGCCGAGCAGTACACCGCGCTGGGCAGGGCTCAGATCTTTCCACGACGTCATCGACTTACACCTCACTGTGAGCGGCTAATTCATCGTCGAATCTACCGGCGGAGCTTCCTTTTGTAAGAGACTAAAGGCCTTTCCCTGCTGAGACCTTGCGACCATCCCTCGCACTCCACGCGACAAGAAGCAGGGCGCAAACAATGAGCACGCCGACGAACATCGTGAGCGCCGGCCAGCCGCCCATCGTGAAGAAGACCCCGGCACCACCTCCAGCAACAGACGACCCTAAGTAGTAGCTGAATAGGTACAGTGCGGATGCCTCGGCGCGGTGCTCGGTGGCGGCGAGGCTTACCCAGCTACTCGCGACTGAATGCGCGCTGAAGAAGCCCATCGTGAACACAGCGATGCCCATGAGGACGGCCGCGAGCGAATCGGGGACTGTGAGGAGAATCCCAGCCAGCATGACGACAACCGAGCCGGCAAGGACGATGGCGCGGCCGTAGCGGTCCGAGAGCTGCCCGGCCCGGGGAGAAGAAAAAGTGCCCGCCAGATAGAACAGGAATACCAGTCCGGTGAGGGTGGCGGTGAGACCGAACGGGTTGCTGAGCAGACGATAACTCAGAAAGTTGAAGACGGCGACGAAGCTGCCCATCAGCAGAAAACTGACTGTGCAGAGCGCGAGGAGCACCGGCGATCTCAGGTGGTTCGCCACGTTCTTTGCGACTCGGCCGGGTGTCACCCGCTGTGGCTCGAACCGCCTCGATGCCGGAAGCAGGCGCACAAGCGCGATCGCGCTCAACGCCGCCACCAGCGCAGCCACCTCAAGGGCCCAGCGCCACGTCGTGACGTCGAGCATCGACGCAGTGAGAACTCTGCCGAGAAGGCCGCCAATGGTTGTTCCGGCGATATAGAGACCCATCGCACGCCCCAGTGAGGTGGCGTCGACCTCTTCCGCCAAATAGGCCATGGCGACCGCCGGTACTCCGGCAAGTGCTACGCCCTGGGCTGCGCGCAGCGCCAGCAGCACCTCCAGCGACGGCGCGAGCGGGACCAGCAGCCCAATGACAGCGGCTGACAAGGCCGACACCGTCATCACCCGAGTCCTGCCGAAACGCGCAGAGAGCGCACTCGCCGGGATGATCGTCAGGGCGAGCATGCCGGTCGTGAGCGACATGGCGAGGGCAGCTTTGGCGGGCGAGGCGCCGAATTGCTGAGAGAACTCCGGCAGAACAGCCTGCGTGGCGTACATCGATCCAAACGTCGCCACACCTGCGACAAACAACGCGGCGGTAACCCGGCGGTACCCGCGCGAGCGCAGCTTGTGCGCCTCGGGTTTGGCGGTGGTCTCGATCACTGCGGCCATACCAGCATCGTCCGCGTGCACCGCGGGAAAAGAAAATGCATGGATGTATGGGATAGTATGCTTTTTGTGTATACAAACTGATAGGCGGTCCAGCCAATGCCCAGTCACAGTGATGAGCTTCACCTCTTCATTACCGTCGCAGAGCACGGGCAGGTCACCGCAGCGGCCGAGGAACTCGGTATTTCGCAGCCCACACTGTCACGGCAGCTGCGGCGACTCGAACACGCAGTCGGCGCGTCACTGTTCAGCCGGCACGGCCGTCGCCTCGAGCTGAACACCAACGGCGAGATTTATCTTGAACATGCCCGCCGCGCGAAGGCCGAACTGGACGCGGCATGCCGCCGCATCGAGGACCTCGCCAATCCGTCGCACGGTACCGTGCGCCTTGGGTTTCTCCACTCGTTCGGCGTCTGGTTAATACCGCGCCTAATCCGGGAGTTTCGTGCACAAGAACCCCGTGTCCGGTTCGAACTCGAGCAAGATGCGGCAGCCACCATCGCCAGCAAGGTGGAATCCGGGGACACCGAACTCGCGATAGTTTCACCCCGCCCGACGTCTGCCGCGGTCGCGTGGAGTCTGCTCACACCGCAGCAGCTTGCGCTCGCCGTGCATGCGGACCATCCGCTCGCGCGCAGACACAGTGTGGACCTCGCCGAAGCTGCCGCCGAGCCGTTCATCACGATGCATCCCGGCTACGGGATGCGGCGCATCCTGGAAGAGCTGTGCGCGACAGCAAACTTTCAGCCGCACATCACCTTCGAAACCTCCGAACTGTTCACCATCTCGGGAATGGTCGCTGCCGGACTTGGGGTCGCTATCATGCCCGTCGAGCAGAGCCCCCTTCTGCCTGAAGGCCTCGTGCAAGTTCCCCTTAGCGGACCGGGATCCATGCGCGAGGTGGGCATCATCTGGAAGGCAGGCGCGGCGCTGAGTCGGCCCGTCCGTGCGTTCCGCGACTTCGTGGTCAGCGATTTCGCCTAAGTCTGGCGGCCCGGTCGCCGCATTCCTGTCTTCAGCCGGGAAAACCCGGAGAATGGGACTTACGCGTCAGATTGGAGGCCTCGATGCAGGGTGGCAGGATTCCGCTCGGCCGGGCAGCAGGTATACCTGTGGGTGCCCACTGGTCGGTGCTCGCGATTTTCGGGCTCATCACGTTCATTCTCGGTGCTTCCATATTGCCGTCAGCGGTACCGGGCCGCAGTGCCGCCGCTTACGGGACTGTCGCGGTAATCGGTGCGGTAGTTTTTCTGGCGTCGCTGCTCGCGCACGAACTGGCACACGCACTCGTCGCGCAGTCATATGGCGTCAAAGTCACCCGGATAACGCTGTGGCTGCTCGGTGGAGTCGCCGAGCTCGCAGAGAACCCCCGCACCCCGCGCGCGGAGTTCAGGATCGCCGTCGTAGGCCCACTCGCAAGCCTCGGTGTCGCCGTCGCTGCGTTTCTCGCGGCGTACCTGACCAGACAGTGGTTCGACCCGCTGGTGCTCGCCGCGATCATCTGGCTTGGCCTTGTGAACGCGATAGTCGCGGTATTCAACATGCTCCCAGGGGCGCCACTCGATGGTGGCCGGGTACTGCGCGCATTTCTTTGGCGGCGCAGCGGCGACCGGGAACAGGCGTCGCTGAAAGCAGCTAGCTTTGGCCGCGCATTGGGGTTCGGCTTCATCGTCTTAGGCCTCGTACAAGCCGTGTTCGCCTCAGCCGGCGGCTTGTGGCTGGTGCTGATCGGCTGGTTCATGCTGATGGCAGCCGCGGCCGAGCGAACGGCAGCGTCCGCGCGCCAGCAGTTTGCTGGCCTGCTCGCCAAAGATGTGATGACCCGGCAGTTTGACGTCGCGCCAGAATGGTGGCAGGTGGAAACGTTTCTCACCAGCACCCCTGGCCTCAGCCGCGGCGGCGTTTTTCCCGTCGTTTCTTACGATGGACAGCCCGTCGGTGTCGTCAGCCTGGAAGAGCTGGTGAATGCAGCCCGCGACAACCGGGCAGCTGCCCCCATCCGAGACGTCGCACGCGAGCTGCCCGACGACGCAATCGTGGGATTCGAGACGGATCTTGGCAGCTTAGTCACGCAGGTACCGCTGCGGTTCGGGCGCGATCTCGTCGCAGTCATGGATGGCCACAGACTCGCCGGCGTCATCACGCCGGACGCAATCATTCGGCACGCAAGCGGGCGGCACCCCTAAACGTCAGCCCTCGCGCCACGCAGCGGTTTCGAGTGCGCCGCTTGCCTGCGGTCCCATGAGCAGCATTCCGCCGTCAACGACGTATGACGAGCCCGTCACGTATTCGGCGGCAGGCGAAGCAAGGAAACTCACCACCGCAGCAACTTCATGAGCGTGTCCAGGCCGCTTCAGTGGGTACCCGGGCCGTGGCTGACTTGCTGGTTCAACGTCATCTTGCCCGGTCATTGGCGTTGATATTTCCCCGGGCGCGACGGAGTTCACGGTGATGCCGTACTCGGAGAGTTCCAGGGCGAGAACTTTCGTGAGCGCGCCCAATCCAGCTTTCGCGGCGCAATACGGTGCTGCTCCGACGCGGGGAGCGTGTTCGTGCACGCTGGTGATATTGATGATGCGGCCGCCTTCGCCTCGCGCGACCATACGGCGCGCCGCGACCTGGCTGCACAGAAACGCACCGTCAAGGTCGACGGACACGACCTCGCGCCACCGTTCGTAGGGCATATCCAGTGCAGGCTCCGACGAACCGGTGCCTGCGCAGTTCACCAGGATGTCCAGTGCACCTAACTCGTCTGCGAGTGAGTCAACCGCCAGCGGCGAACGCGGCAAGTCCGAGAGATCAAGATGGCGCACCGCCGCCCGCACGCCCTTCTTGCGTGCCTCCATCGCGGTGTCTTCAGCTCCTTCTTTGTCAGAGTTGTATGTGATGCCGACACTCACACCGTGCGCTGCCAATTCCGCTGCGATCGCGCGGCCGATGCCGGAATCGGAACCAGTAACGACGGCAACGAGCGGGTTTTGTGCAGTGGGGGCTCGCAAGGGCATATGACTCCTCCTCTACGGTCTCCCGGATCGCGTACCCGCAATACCGCTATGTATTCGCTGCGTTAGCAGGAGATTGGTGAGTGTACGGCCAGTGAGCGCCCCCACAGTGAGGCCCATGGCGACAGCGGCTGCCAGCCCCACTACGCCGTGGGTCCAGATGGGCCATCCATCAGGGACAGCCGACAGCGCGACGATGGGGATGGTCACGCCGGCCAGCCATGCCGCTGCGGTAACCCAAATCCAGCGGGCCGAACGCGGGACCGTTTGTCTCAGGACCGTCCATTGCGCAAAGCCCATACCGACAAGTGCCATAACCCAGAGTGGAGAGAGCAGAACGATCATCACCCACGCTGGCGCAGTTGACGAGCCACCGATCACGCTAGTGCCCATCCCGATAAACCATGCGAAGCCTGCGGCCGCAGCTGTTGCGGTGATCCACTGCCGCGAGTCGATTCCAGGCGCGTACCGCCGCAGCACCCACGCCTGGGCAGCGCCGAGCACTGCACCTTCCGCCACGCCCGCCAGCGTGAGGAATATGACGAAAGCGAAATCGGGGGCGGCGAGCATGCCGAGCGTCACTCCGGCTACAGCGGGCGGAATGAAGCCAGCGAGTTCCCCGACAACGAACGCGAGAGTCCAGGGGCGGACGAGGTTCGCGTCGCCGCGAGCATCCCGCACGATGGGTGCTTGTCCTGCCATACGGGTCATAGCACCAAGGGCACTCCGTTTCCCGGTAAGCAGGTAGAGGCCTTCGGCCCTGATTTCCGGCCGCGGGACCTTACGTCCGGTTCTGTGCAGGCGGAAAGCCGCCGGTAGCGATGGGACCCCACGCCGTTGGCGTGATGCGGATGAGGCTTTTCCCTTGCTCGCGCATCGCGTCCCGGTATTCATCCCAGTTGGGATGCTCACCCGCTATGCACCTGTAGTACTCCACGAGCGGCTCGAGGGCGCCGGGCATGTCAAGGACTTCAGCGTTTCCCTCCACGTGGACATACGCGTCACTGAACGCGTCCGACAGCACGCAGATGCTGACCTGCGGATCACGCCGTGCGTTGCGCGTTTTGGCCCGTTCTGGATACGTGGCGATGACTATTCGGCCCTCGCTGTCGACGCCCGAAGTGACCGGAGACATTTGCAGCCCACCGTCCCTTTTTCGCGTGACGAGCACGCAGTGATGGCGGGTGCGGACGAATTCGAGCAACTCGGCGCGGGACACCTTCTTCGTCGTTGCGACAGCCATGGTGTCAGCGTAGTGGTCAGCGGCGGAAATACTGCCACGGAACTTAGTGTTGAAACGACGGTGTGCCTTCTCAATACTCGACCTCGCCACCGTTGCCGACGATGAAACGGTCAATGACAGCTTCGCCGCTAGCGTAACCCTGGCGCAGCACGCAGAAAGGTGGGGCTACAAGCGGATCTGGTACGCGGAGCACCACAACATGAAATCGATCGCCTCCTCCGCGACGAGCGTGCTCATAGGTCATATCGCTGCCCACACTTCGGCGATCCGGCTGGGGGCGGGGGGAGTGATGCTGCCCAATCACTCACCGCTGGTTATCGCTGAACAGTTCGGCACACTAGCGACTCTGCATCCCGGCCGGATCGATCTGGGGCTGGGCCGGGCGCCAGGCACGGATCAGACCACGCTGCGTGCGCTGCGCCGTGATGCCACATCGGCGGACAGATTCCCGCAAGACGTATTAGAACTACAGGCCTACCTGGCGGGCGAATCACGGATTCCGGGTGTGGCGGCGGTCCCGGGAGCAGGAACGAAAGTGCCGCTCTACATTTTGGGTTCCTCGCTTTTCGGCGCTCGCCTCGCTGCGGCTCTCGGCTTACCGTATGCATTCGCTTCGCATTTCGCGCCAGATGCTCTCGAGGCGGCGGTGGCGGTGTACCGGAAAGAATTCCAGCCTTCCGAGCAACTCGAGCACCCATACGTGATGGCCGGTGTCAACGTCATCGCCGCGGACTCACCGGCTGAGGCGATGCGTCTGTTCGATGCTGCGCAGCGGCATCGCGTCGTCAGGCTCGTGGGCAAACACAGCGGCCGGCGCTTCACCGCCGAGGAGGCCGAGCTGCTGCTCCATTCGACCGCCGGGCAGCAGGTACGTCAGATGGCGCGCTACTCAGCCGTCGGCACACCAGATGAAGTCAGACAATACCTCGATGAGTTCGCAGAACACGCGCACGCGGACGAACTTATCGTGCTGTCCGCTGCCGTTGATCGGGACGCGTGGCTGCGCTCACTCGAAATCGTAGCCGAGGTCTGTGGGCTAGCACCGCAACACGCGTCAATCACCACGAAAGGATAATCATGCCTCAACCACCTCTGCCCAGCGATGCGGCAGAGATGTTCGCACGCCCGAACTACGCGACGATCAGCTCGGTGCGGCCCGACGGGCAACCCGTGTCTGTACCCACGTGGTATCTCTTTGAGGACGGCAGAGTGCTCGTGAACATGGACGCCGGGCGCAAGCGGCTCGAATACCTGCGCAGCGACCCGCGAGTCAGTGTGAGCGCGATGGATCCTGACGATTGGATCACACACGTCAGTGTTCAGGGCCGTGTGGTTGAGTTTGCCGATGACGAGGGGCTGCGTGATATCGATCGGATCGCGCGCCATTACACCGGCCAGCAGTATCCGGTCCGGGACCGGCCGCGGGTTAGTGCCTGGATCGAGATCGATCGCTGGCACGGATGGGGGCGCTTGCGTGCTCAGGGCGGCTGACCGTTAGGTGTTCAGCGAGCTTCCTGATGGTGAGCAACATTTTTCGGCTCATGACGAAGCTGATGGGCTCAAGCAGCAGGGGACCGAAGGTGAGTCGGCTTCGCAGGGACGGCCCGTAGCTGTAGCAGCCCCGTTCGATGACCCGCGTGGTGCTGCCATCGTGGGGGAGCAGGTGAAACCCCCATACAGTGCCCTCGCTGGTCTGTGGATCGTGGCCGTGCATAACGAGATGACTGTCAGCTTCGACGAACACCACCGGTATCGGCGGTGCCTTCGGATGCAGATGGATCGCGTCTCCGGGCCGGAGTTCCTGGAACTCCGGCAAGACTGAATCGGTATTGGTGATGCGACAGCCAATGAGGTTCTCGAGGCCCACGTAACTGTATAAGCCGCCGCGGCCCTGACCGATTTGCACGATCCACGGCCATACATCTGCTGGAGGAGCGGCGACTGTCACGGCGTGCGTGTAACTCCAGCCCGGTTCCCGGACGAGGTCGTCGCCAGGGTATGTGCGGTCCCGTTCCGCAGCTGTGGTGCCCCAGGTCGTGCGCCAGTTCCGCAGTGGCCGGCCGAGGATCACGTGAATCTTGATCAAAGCGATCCCGCAGAGGGTTTCGTACAGCATCGCGGCAAAGCGCCGGACGCGGGTGCTCGTAGCTGGGCGACGATAAGTGGTCATGCGCTAATGGTCGCGGCAACGGGCCTTCTGCGATAGGCGCCATCGGTCCCTTATGGAAGTGACCTCCGGCCCGGACTCACTGCCGAGTCTGTTGAGCCGTGTCTTCGATGAGTGCCGCGGCAACGTCCCGCAGTTTCCGGTTAGTATCTTGCGACAGTTTCCGCAATATTTCGAAGGCCTCCGCAGCAGAACAGCGGCGCTGCCCCATCAAAATGCCTTTGGCTTGTTCGATCGCGGCGCGAGACCTCTGCGCCTCTCTGAGCTGGTGATTTTCGCGTGCGAGGGCCAGATATCGCTGTCGGTAGCGAGGCATCGCGTTGCCTCCCGGGCCGATCAGGTCCAGAAGCTTGTGCCAGGCGTCGCAGTCGGTGTTGTATTCGTGCGCTGTGAAGCGTGCCAGCGCATTGTCCAGAGCGGTGAGGTCGTCGCTTCGCTGAATGACGCCCGCGACCCGGCCAGATTGGTCGAACAGCGGTTCGTGCACCAGCGTCCACACTTTGGGAACTGTGGCGCCGGGATTGTGTGGATCAGGTATGTCGTAGCGCTGCACCCACAATGTGTCCGGCTGCTGGGTGCGCAAAACACGCTCAAGCGAGGCCGCCACGGTTGGCATCCCCTTGTCAGGGTTCTCCGGGCTGTCGGGAAAACAGTCAAAGAGAGACCGATCGATTAGCGTCTTGCGCTGGTGCAGCGTGGATTGCGTATACGCGGTGTTGAGGCCCCGGATGCGCAGGCGGCGGTCGACCAGAAGCATGCCCGATTCGGTGGCACCTTCCAGTTTCCGTTCAGCTGCCGCGAAAAAGGACGCATCAGTATGCGTCGTTTGCGCGCCCCCTGACATGGTTGCACCTTCCCGGATCAGCGATCGAGCTTGTCATCACCATACTGCCGGGACAAACGATGATTGACCAGTATGGGCGTCGCGCGTCAGTCGGTGGCCGGTACTTCGACTAGGTCGAACCGTGCGTGCAGTTCGGCCCACGTGGCGCACCGTTTGCCGTACTCGCAGCGGTAGCTGCAGTCGCCCTCCGGCCGCCACGTCCGCATGAGATCATCACGGACAGTCGGGCGATCCGCCGGTTCCGGGATGTCGCGCACTGACGCCACAAGCCATACACGCCTGGAAAGCTGATGAGGTGAAGGGTGCGAGGTGGCCATTGCCGGTCTCCGTCGAGTCGCAACGAGTGGTGACAACTCAATCGTGAAACCGGCAGGCGCCGCTGACCGTCTCAAATACGGACACTCCGGGTGCAGGAGCTCACAGCGAAATTCCGAATTCCCTGATCTTCCGATAGATCGTGGCTCGCGATATACCCAGTGCCGTCGCCGCCGCCTTCTTGTTGCCGCCGTGCGTCTCGAGACTGCGGACGATCGCATCCCGCTCGAGTGCCTCAATCTGCGTCAGGGCGTGGCGGCTTACCGCGCGGCACATTGGGGGCAACTGATGCACCCCGATGACACCCGTCCGCTGGCGCTGCACCACTTCTCGCAGTACGTCTCTGAGCTGGGCCACGTTTCCCGGCCACGAGTACTTTCGCAGCTGGCGCAACGCGTCCGGAGACAGCGATACTTCGGCGCCACGGCTGAGCTGGCGGAGCAGGTGCGGCACAAGATCGATGAGGTCCTCAATGCGGTGGCGCAGCGCTGGGACGGAGACAGTTTGCCCAAAGAAAGGAAGCAGCAGCGCACCCAGACTGGAGTCGTGAGCCCTGCCGCTGATTGTGGCGCCGATCCAGCCGCCATGCTCACGTCCGTGGACGCTATCGGCGACTGTAGAGAGCTGCTCTTCGGTGAGGTCATCCAGGTCGCGCACGATGATCTGAAAATTCTCCTCACCGAGCGCCTGATCGAGCAGTTCTGCGCCGTTGCCGCCTTCAGCGAAATCCGCGGCAGAGAGGACACGCGCCGCGCGGCCGGGGCTGAGGTGCGCAACTGCGGCGGCTAGCGCGGCGCATCGGCCTGAACCCGGTTCGCCACTGACCGCAACCCACTGTCCGGCGCTTACGCAACGCGAAATCTCGTCACAACTATGCCGCCAGGATGCGCTATCGCCGACAAGCCCGGGCAGTGGCCGTGATTGTGGGTGGCGAGGAAGCGCGAGCATGGCGGGCTTGTCGTTGAGATGCACTGAGAAGAGCGCGGTGTCCGGATGCGTGCCCGCTTCGGGAACGCCGGCACGGGTGAGACGCACGGTCTGACCGCTCGGCAAGGTGCATACGAGGCTTCCACTGGCCCGCACATGCAGTGAGTCAATCGCGTGTTCGAAAAGCGCAGCTTGATCTTCGACATCGAGCGCCCAGCGGAGGCGGCGGTTCATCAGCATCACATCATCGCCCAGAGCGAGGATGCCGAGCTGTGGCGCGCGGCGGCAGGCCGCAAGATAGGCGTTGAGCAGTGTCATTTGCGCCGCGCTGGCCTCTTCCAGCAGCCGTCCTTCAATCTGATGGCTGGCCGATCGAGCGAGGGTAGCGAGGAGCGGACCACCGTCTTCGACCCATCCGGTAAGGTCGAGCACGCCCGCGACCGCCCCCGAAACGGGATGAATGATCGGCACGCCGGCACACGCCAGCTGACCAAGGCAGTCAGCATAATGCTCAGCCCCGATCACCAGGGTGGGACTGCGCGTCTCAATCGCGGTGCCAATCCCGTTCGTCCCGACAAATTCCTCAGCGTAGCTGTAACCCGGCGCGAGGTTTACGGCATCGAGTGTTCGCTCGAGACGGTGACTTGGACTGATCCGGGTCAGCACCACGCCGTCAGCCGAAGTCAGAATCACACTGACGGGCTCTGCGGCGAGGCCGTCGGCGAGCTGCTGCAGCACCGGACTGGCGGCTCGGATCAAAGGGCTATCCAGGTTCGGCTCGCGGATAAACGGCATGGTGAGCCGATCATTACGAACGCTGAAGGCTTTCGACCGTCGCCACGACGTCAGAATCGCCGCGCGCACGTTGTCGTCGGGCTCGCCATCTGTGAGAAAGCGTTCACGCGCTTTCTGAACTTCTTTGGTCGTCATCACCAATGCCTGCTTCAGCCTGCGTGCCTTCCTTGCGTGATTTGCGTACTGTGACCAGCGTAGACCGCCTCGGTCTTCGCTGCGTCTCAAAATGAGACACCGGACAGCCCGTCACACACCGCGGCCAGGATTGAGAATGCCCCGCGGGTCGAACACGGACTTGATGTCACCCATCAGCCGGCGCTCCGCCACGCCGACCATTTGAGTCAGGAATGAGCTTTTTAGCTGACCAACACCGTGCTCGCCGGTAATGGACCCGCCGAGTTCAAGACAGCGCGCCACCATGTCGCTGAACGCCCTGCGCGCTCGGAACACTGCATCCGGATCTGCGGCGTCGAACACGATAGTCGGGTGGAGGTTCCCGTCAGCCGCATGCCCGAACGTGCCAATAAGCAGTTCGTGGCGCGTCGCGATCTCGGATATCGCGGTGAGCATGCTGGCGAGCTGGGGGACGGGCACAGCCAGGTCATCGAGCAAGGTGCTGCCGCACTTCTCCAGCGCGGTCAGTGCAACACGGCGAGCCTGCATCAGCGCCGCACCTTCGCGTGCGTCTGCAGTGACATAGAGTTCAATTGGCTGGAGTTCGCCGCACGCCGCCGCGCATCGTTCGATCTGGGTGTGGGCGCTGTCGCCGTCGCACTGGATCAGCAGCATCCCGCCCGCCGCTTCGTCGAGGCCCATTTTCGTCATACGGTTGACCGCCGCGATCGTGGTGTTGTCCATGAACTCGACGAGTGACGGTTCGGTAGCTGCGGTGAGGCTGGCGACTGCGGAAGTCGCCGCGGTTGCGCTGGGGAACGTGGCAACCAGTGTGGCGGTTTCGCTGGGTAACTGTCGCAGCCGCACTGTTGCCTCCACGATAACCGCGAGTGTTCCTTCGGAACCCACGAGCAGCTGGGTCAGGTTGAGTCCGGCGGTGTTCTTGCGTGTGGCTGACCCGGTGTGAATTATCTGCCCGCCCGGCAGCACCGCTTTGATGCGTGCAACATGATCTGCTGTTACCCCGTACTTTGCACAGCACGCGCCGCCCGCGTTGGTCGCGATGTTCCCGCCAATTGTCGAAAAATCACGGCTTCCCGGATCAGGCACGTACCACAGTCCGTGCGCCGCCGCGGCCGTAGCCACATCGCTGTTGATGACACCTGCTTCCACGGTGGCGGTACGCGTGTGCTCGTCGATTGAGAGGATCCGGTTCATGCGCTCTGTGCAGAGCACGATGCAACCGTCAATTGCGTTCGCGCCGCCCGCGAGCCCTGACCCAGCACCGCGTGTCACAACAGGCACGCCCCTCTGATCAGCGATCCGCAGAGTGGCGACGACATGCTCGGCCGAGCGGGCACGCACGACCGCTGCGGGCGTACCTGCAGCGGTCAGCAGCGAGCGATCCCGGCGATAGGCAAGGCTGGCGTCAGCGCCGGAGATGACAGCCGAGCCGAGACACGCGGCCAGTTCCTCCACCGCGCTCATAGCGGTGCGAATCATGCGATCTCGAGTTCGCCCATCCGCGACCACTGGGTGCCAGGCACCTCCGTGTGGACGATGCGCGGGGTCTCCCTCAGCGCTGGGCGCATCGCGTCCAGCCCCTTCTTGAAGTGATCTGCGCGCACGTGGTCACTCCCAGCCTGCGCATCTCGAAAAGCTTCGACGAGAACGAACTCGGCAGGGTCGTCGACGCTGCGTGACCACTCGTACCAGAGGTTGCCCGGTTCCGCCCGCGTAGCCGCAGTGAACTCCTCGGTGATCTCTAGCCAGCTGTCCTGAAACTCGGGGCGAACTTTGAAGCGCACCACGATAAAGATCATCGATAGCCTCCGTTCCTCGTTGGTATGGGTTTGTTTAGTAGATGTTGGAGGGCCGCACCATGCCCTCTGCCAGATCGCCGAACCCTGGTGCGGGTATCGCCCCTGGATTGAATACGACTTCCTCGACAATCGCCGTTTCCGTGGTGATCAGAAGCGCAGCAATTGAAGCCGCACTTTCGAGGGCTGCGCGGGTCACCTTGAACGGATCGATCACACCTTCATCGAACATGTCACCGTAATCGCCTGTCAGGGCGTTGAACCCATGGCCGAGCGGTAAATCAGCAACGACCCGCGCCACGTCGTTTCCGTCGTATCCGGCGTTGTTTGCGATCCACGTGATCGGCTCAGCGAGCGCTTTGCGCACGATTTCGCTGCCGATCGCTTCATCCCCATCGAGGTCGAGGCCACGCAGTGCGGCGTGCGACTGCGCCAGCGCTGTACCCCCGCCCGACACGATGCCGTCTTCTTGCGCCGCTTGCGTGGCAGCGAGGGCGTCGTCAACGCGGAGCATGCGCTCCTTGAGTTCGACACTCGTTGCTCCGCCGACCCTGATCACGGCCACGCAACCACTGAGCCGGGCCATGCGCAACTGCAAGCTTTCCTGATCGGCATCGATTTTCGCCCGCTCGAGCTGGGCCTCGAGCTGTCCGATCCGTGCATCAACGAGGCGCGGGTCGCCGTGCCCGCCGACGATAGTCGTGGTGCTTTCGGTGACCGTGATCCGGTCACATGATCCCAGGTGCTCGAGCTTTATCTCTGACAGCTCCACCCCGGTGTCCTTGGCGATGACGTGGCCACCGAGAGCCACTGCGAGGTCTTGGAGTTCCGCCACTCGCCGGTGACCGAATCCGGGTGCACGAACAACCACCGACTGCATCGTTTTGTGCATGTTTCCGCCCACGAGCAGTTGCAGCGCGGGACCATCAACGTCCTCGGCGAGGACGACGAGAGGCCGCTCCGCGCGCTTGGCGACCTCGATGGTCGGCATGATGTCCTGAACTTTGGTGATCTTCTTGTTGGTCAACAAGATAAGCGGCTTGTCGTGGACCGCTTCCATACGTTCCGGGTCAGTCACCATGTAGCCGGAGATGTAGCCGTGGTCGAATTCGATACCGTCAACCACCTCAACAGAGATCCCAAGGGTGTCGCTTTCCTCTGTGGTGACCACCCCAGATTTGCCAACATAGTTCACTGCCGCAGCGATGGCTTCGCCGATAGCTTCGTCGTCGCTTGCAGCTAGTGCGGCGATTCGTTTCAGGTCTTCGCGGCCGACGATGTCAACAGACTGGTCTCGCAGCGTCTCGACTACCGCGGTTACCGCACGTTCGATACCACGGCGAACCCGCATGGGATTCGCACCGGCTTCAACCGCGGCGAGCCCTTCGCGCACCATCGCCTGGGCGAGCACCGTTGCGGTCGTGGTGCCGTCACCCACAACACCATTCGTTTTCATCGCCACTTCTTTCACGAGCTGAGCGCCCATGTTGGCGAACGGGTCGCGCAGCTGGATCTCGCGCGCGATGGTCACACCATCGTTGGTGATGGTCGGCGGACCAGTGAGCTTCTCGAGGACCGCATTGCGGCCTTTCGGCCCGAGGGTCACCTTGACCGCGTCGGCGAGAGCGTTGACGCCGTGCTCCAAGCGGAGGCGAGCGTCCTTGTTGTACCGCAGCTCCTTTGCCATGGTTTTCTGCCTTTCGTTCGTGTTGTCTGGAAGCGTTGTCAGGGAACGAGAATGGCGCGGCCGCGCACCCGTCCGGCGTCGAGGTCGTCGATTGCGTTCTGGAACTCGTCGAGTTGGTATTTAGTGGTGTGCAAGGTGACTTTGCCCTGTGCCGCGAGCACCATGAGTTCTTGCAGATCGTTGTAGGACCCCACCAGATTTCCGACGAAGTTGATCTCCGTCGAGATGATGTCGATGGTGGGAACGTCGATGTTCTCGCCGTAGCCGACGACGTAGTAGTTACCCGCGCGCCGGAGCATTGCGACACCTTGCTTGGTCGCGCCCCCTTCACCGACGAAATCGACGACGGCTTCAGCACCGTTGCCGCCGGTGATCTCCAGTACCTGCTCGACTTGACTGCCATCAGCCACGATGCCGATGTCGGCACCGATCTTGACTGCGAGATCGACAGCTGCGGGATTGCGGTCAACTACGACGATCGTCACGCCTGAGATGGCTTTAAGCACTTGGATGCCGATGTGGCCGAGCCCACCTGCGCCGATCATTACACAGACATCACCAGGGCGGGTCGTACGGGCAACCTTCGCGATCGCGTGGTAGGCCGTCAGTCCCGCATCGGCGAGGGCCGCCACATCGGCCGGCTCGAGCCCGTCGTCGATTCTGACTACGCTGCGTGCGGTGGTACGCAGATACTCCGCGTAGCCGCCGTTCGTGTCGATGCCGGGGAAGCTGCTGCTCTGGCAATGCACGTCGTCGCCAGATCGGCACGCGCGGCACAGACCGCAGGTGATGAGCGGATGCAGGATAACCTTGTCGCCTTCGGACACATTCGTCACGGCACTGCCCACGGCAGTCACCCAGCCGGCGTTCTCGTGACCGATTGTGTAGGGGAGTGCGACGTCCGTCTTCTCCGCCCACTGGCCCTCCAGGATGTGAATGTCGGTACGGCAGACACCCGCTCCGCCAATCTTGACGATCACGTCGAAGGGGTTCTCAATCTTCGGCGCCGCAACATCGTTGAGCTGTAGTTTCGTGTGGTACCCGACCACTTGCACGGCCTTCATTGCGGTCTCCCTGTTGTCCTGATATCGATGACCTGCGGTGTATCGGCGGAGTCGCTGTCGCCGTAGCGGGTCGCGAGCAGACCCCGGCAGAAATGCGCGTTGCCTTCCATCGAGATGCGCACCGATCGCGCAAACCTCAGCCGCATCGGAACCTCGACACGTGAAAGTGGGTGGCCTTCGTCGTCAACCACAACGCGAGACGCTGGGCAGATGCTGAGGCCGACGTCCACCCGGCGCCGCAGCAGCGCAGTCTTCTCCTTGCCCGCGGCGAGATCGCGGAGAGTGAGCCGGAAGATTTCGTCGAGGCGAAGATCCGACTCTTTGAGGTGCGCGGCGACGCACCGCTCCATCGCGGCGGCGTGGGCCTTGCGGAGGAAGGTGCGTCGCAGGTCCGCGAGGCTGTCGCTCGCTTCATCACCGAACGTGCCCCGATACCCTGCGTTAGCCGCGAGGCCAGCGTTGATCTTCTGGCTATCGTGATGATCGTCGAGCAGGACGTGGACCGTTCCAAGGTTCTCGACCATCCGGAGAGCGTCTTGTGCGTCTGATGCCATCAGGTACGCGAAGTTCGGTGCGCAGAACGCCGTGGGCAGCCGAAGACGGACAATGACGCCATGGTCGTCGAGAGTGATCGATCGGACAAATCCGAGGTCTGTGATGGGCTGGTCCAGTTCCGGGTCCGAGACCGTCGCGAGCGCCGCGACGATCTCGTCCACCAGTTCCACCGTTGGCGCGGTCATAGCGACGCGGCCTCTCGCGCCCCAGCGGCCACCTCAACACGGTCCTGTCCCGCTGACTCGCGCAACGCGAACTCGTTCGGGACGTCCAAGTCGTACAGGGCGGCCGCGTTCAGACCGAGGATCTTCTTCTTCTGCTCCACAGTGATTGCCGGGTACTCCGCCATGTCATCCGGGATCTGGAAATCCACGAATTGCTCGACCAGCCACTTTGGCGTCCATAGTGCATAGTCGCTGCCGAAGAGAATCTTGTCCTCGCCAATCCAGTACAGCAGCTCGCCCATAATCTGAGCGAAATACCGTGGGCGGCTATGGATGAACGGCATTGCCACCGCGAGACCGCCGTACACGTTGGACTCCTGGGTGGCGATCCAGCAGAAGTCCTCAAGCCGTGGCAGGCCGACGTGTTCCACGATGAAGCGCAGCTCGAGGTAATCAGTCGCGACCTTGTCGATGTCTGCCACATCGAACGCGTCGCGATCGAGCGGCCGGATGGTGGGCCCCTTATGCACGTGGATGTTCTTTATCCCCAGTGCGATACATTCTTCGAGGTAGCGCCGTGACCAACCATCATCGAGCTTGTAGCCGCGGGAGCTGCCAAACCACTCGGCGGTGTAGAGCTTTACGCCTTTCAGATTCATGCGTTCCGCGTCCCGGCGAAGCTGTTCGAGACCTTTCTCGCCATGGCGCGGGTCGTATGCGTGGTTGTAGGTCAGCTTGCCGGGATGCTGCTGGGTGAGCGCGAACGATTCTTCGGTTTGGCCGAAACCGTTGTGGTAGAACTCGCTCAGCAGCGTGGCCTGAAAGATAGCGTGGTCAACGTAGCCGTCCACGAAGATGTCTTTCATGAAGCGGTCGCTGCCGTAGTAGGCGTAGCTGTCGAAGTCCCACACATGTTCTTCGGGACTCAAGTTCTTGTGATAGTCGTAAAAGCAGTCGATGAACTGCTGGCCGTGAATGTTTCGCTGGTTCGACTTACGGCCGTCCCAGATATGCACATGGCCGTCGACGATGAAATACTGCTCGCCGTCCTTCTCGTACATGGCGTGGCCTCCTGGTTGTTGGTCAGTGGACGGTCAGGTCGAAGCCGATGTACTCGGCTGCATCCTCGGGGCTGGCGAAGAGCATCGTCTTGTCGTCGAGGTGCACCATGCGTCCGTAGTGCGTAGAGCTGATTTCTTCGAAGATGGAACCGTCGAATTCACTGCCGAGGGCATCGGTGAGTTCGTCGTAGTTGAACTCGAGGAGTTTGACACCGTCCACGCGGATCATCGAGGGATATTCAGTCAGCTCCACACCCTGTTTCGCGCCCATCACATCAGCGACGACGCGGCCGATAGGGGTGTTCATCAGCGTGACGCCACACATGTTCGAAAACTCAGTGGACGAACCGAATTGCATGCTCACTTGTCCAGCTCCTCAGGAATGTCAAGCCCGATTTCTTCGAGCAGGGAACGGAATTTCGACTGTGCCGCGTCGAGGCTCGAGGCAAACGTCACGGCCTTGTCCGCAGGCTGCGACCAGATCGGCTGAAGAGCCCGGGCGGCATCGAGACAGCGCGGTACCCACGTAGCCAGCCATTCGGCGAGAAGCGCCTTGTTGGTGTCGCTGTGCGTCTCGTCGCGAACGAGCAGGCGGAACAGATTTCGTGTGTAGGCGAGGTCACGGTCGTAGTCGTATTCGCCGGTCCCGACGAGTGTGGGGGTGATGTAGTCACCGTTTCGGGCCGCGATCTGCATGACAAGTTCGCTGCGGAAAAGTGAACCCACGAGCTGTTCGAAGACGATGTTGGTGGCGAAAAGCAGCTCGCACCAATCGCTTACCGCGGTGAGTCGTTCGACAACCTCTCTGGTGGGCTGCCACTCGGGGGCGGAGTGCCACACGTCTCGGTGCGCGGAACCGTCGAAGGTACTGACAGCCTCGGAGAGATCGAGGTTGAACAGCGCGAGGTCCTGCGCGAAGCGCATCTTATGCGCCGCATTCACCGCAACAGCGGTATTAATCATGTTCGTGGGCCCGGAACGCTGGATCGAGGTGAAGACGTGGAGTGCGAGGCCATTCTCCGCGTGCATCCAGGCACCGAGATTGCGCTCGATGAATTTCAGCCACGGGCTGTTCCAGCCATCGTATGCGCGAGCACGTTTCGCGTTTTTCAGGCAGAGATCGACCTGGCGCACCACCGCGGAATTATTCCGGTAGATCGTTTGGTCCCACTCCTCGTTCGGATCGAGGAATGCGTGCCAATTCGAGGACTTAGCGACTGTCCAATCCTGCGGGTAGCCGCCGGGGCCGTCGCCGAAGCCGTAGATCCAGCCCTGGGTAAGGTGCCGAGCGGGATCCGGCTGGACGTCGACGGTGACGTCCTCGTAGGTGGTTGCCCGTTTCCGTGCGGGCTTGTAGTAGCTGAAGGTGCGGCTGCGTGAACTGGGGAACTCGAGAGCTCCGGCCTCCGAGTCGGTGAATTCGATGGAGGGAAAGCTGCGTTGCTTGGTCCCGGTGGTTGCGGTCATCTTTTCTCTCAGTTCTTTCGGTGGTGTGGGCTGGGTCCTGGTCTGCTGGAGCGCTAGTCGAAAGCGGGGCTCGTGAACTTGTCGTAGAAGATCTGGTCGTGCGGAGTGTTGCTCTCCTCGAGGAGCTCGAGGGCGGCATCAACCATTGGCGGTGGCCCGCAGAGGTACACCTCGGATTTGCCGAGCGCGGGTTCAAGGCGGCGCACGACGTCGGTGACGTTGCCTTCCTCGACGGTGATCGCACCCTGAACTGGCGGGTGAAGCGACTCCGAGAGACACGCAACAAAGGTGAAGTCCACCAGTCCCTTTCCGAGTTCGAGAATCTCGTCGAGGTAAAAGAGGTCCGGCGGGGTGCGGGCACCGTAGTAGAAGTGCACCCGCCGGGTGTTACCTGTCTCGACCATGTGACGCAGCAGCGAGAGAAGCGGTGCCATCCCTGCGCCGCCGCCAATGAAGACGAGCGGGAGGACGTGGCCATCTTTCAGGGTGAATGACCCGTAAGGGCCGGTGAGAGCGATTTCGTCACCGACAGTAATCCCGTCCTCAAGGAGGGTGGCGAACTTGCCGCCCGGGTACTTCTTGATGAGGAATTCGACCTGATCCGGTGTGGATTGTGTCGTCGCCATGGAGAACGAACGGCGTTCTTCCGTTCCCGGGATTGTCAGCTCTGAGTACTGGCCCGGTTTGAACTCATACACCGCCGGTTCGGCGGGCTGCAGCCGCAGCGACACGATGTCTTTGGTGAGCGGCTCGATAGCGACCACTCTGGTGCGTACGTCTTGGATAGGTATGCCGCTGAGGAGTTCGTCCTCGTCGAAGTTGAGCAGCTCAATCGTGCAGTCGCTGTATGCGGTCGAGCGGCAGAGCAGGACGAGTCCCTCCTCGGTCTCGGATTCGTTGCACGCGAACGTCGAGTAGTTATCCATTTCGATATCGCCGTCGAGGACAAAGGATTTGCAGGCCGAGCACCGGCCCTCCCGGCAGCCGTGCATGAGGTGGATTCCCTGCCGGAACGCGGCATCGAGGATGTACTCGTCCTCGCCGACTTCCATCTCGATGTCGACGGGCTCGAAGTTGATACGGTGCTTATCGGCCACGGGCCATCTCCTGAGCTCAGAAAGAAAGTGGTGTGCTGAAGCGGTGGGGAGCGCCGGCTTGAAGCGCGGCGCCACCCACCGAGCCTGGATCAGGCGGGTACTGCGCCTGCGCGGTAGGCGGCTACGTGCGCCTCACGTTCCGCATCAGACATCTCGTTCAGCAACACGTTCGGGCTGTTGAACGTGTTACCCCGGACGTCATCGAGGGTCCAGAGCTTTTTCGGATCGTCGAGCTGCAGGTGCGGCTGCCCGATGAGAGTTTTGCCGTCGTCGCGGACATAACCAAGGTCCTGCACGATGTCGGCGAGGTCCTTCCCGTGGTGCAGCGTTTCCCATTCGCGGAAGCCGGTGAGCCGTCCCATGTTCGGCGTCGGGCGGCCCTCGTACTCGCCCCGGAAAGCCACCGCGTCTGTCCAGTGGCATGTTTCGGAGCAATAGGTGCGCCACTGATCGTCGACCTTGTCAACAATCATGTCCTCGCGGACGAGGGCAGGGACCATGCAGGTCCAGCACCGGTGCGGATATTGGTAGCCGACTTCCTCGAATGCGATCGGCTTGTTCCGGCCAGGGTAGGCGAGCCGGTTGTAGGCCTCCCACCACTTTCCGAACTTCGAGTACCACCCTGGGTACTTCTCTTCGAACCACTCGAAGTCAGCGTCGGTCATCGCGTCGATGCGCCAATAGTTGACCGGCCAGCCCGTTGCGAAGAACCGCGCCACCTCGTGAACGTAATGCTTGTCGACGATCCGCTTCCAGGCTTCTTCGACCAGATCATGCGGGATGGTGAGACCGTACTTCTCGAGCGGCAGCAGGTAGCTGCGGTAGTAGTCGTCATAGATCCAGCGCCGCCACATTTCGGCGTAGCTTTCACGATCCTTCCGGCGGTCCTTCGTGCCGTACTCGATAAACGTTCCGATCGCGGCGTCCACAACGCAGTGGTTGTTCCACCACGCGTACCGGAGGTCACGCTCGAGGAGTGGCCGGTTGCGCTCGTCGGCGAGCGCCATCAAGAGAATCGAGTAGCCGTTGGAAATATGGCGTGACTCGTCGGACTGTACGGAGTGGAACACGGTGGGCAGCAGGTAGTCACCGTTCGCGGCGGCTTCGTCAGGCATAGCCACGAACAGGGTGTTGGTGAAGGCCGTCTCCGCGACGACTGTGAGGTAGATATTCGCGGCTGTGATCGCGTCACCGGTGATGAAGCCCTCGCCGAACTGACGGCCAATGGTGCCCGCGTAGTTGTTCGCGAAGGCCTTCTCAGTGATATCGAACCCTGCCGGATCGATATAGTTGTTCATGTAGAGCTTTTTGAGGTTCATCTGGATCGTGGAGTGGCGAACCTCGTCGATCATCTGAACGGCAAGACCGTTGTGAATCTCGGGGTTGGGCACTGCGTCGATGGCCATCGGCATCGCGCGTGCGGCGGAGATCTCCGGGAACGGGATGATCGATAGGAACAGTTTTTGCCATTCAAGCCAGCGCTGCTGGACCTGACGGAACATATTGCCACGGATAGCGCCGTCCATGGCCCCGTAGACGCGGTTGTCCTTCTCTTCTTCCATCGGGAAGTAGGACCGCATGATCTGCTTGAGAGGGTCCTTCTTGGGGGCCTTCTCGAATGTGTAGTCCGTACCGAACCGCGTCGCTGGGGTGGCGAACGTGGGCTCCCACGAGAGTTCGGTGATCTTCGCATGCGCCTTGGTCAGGCTCTGCCTACTCAATGGATGCGCCTCCTTGGTCGGGAGCTGGACTGGACTGCCAGCTCGTGGGGGACGGTGCGATTCGATACAACACCGTGAGGCACACCCCATCCGTCTCAGTATGAGACGCGGATCACAGAGAGGCTCCTAGGCCACCTCGCACACGACAGTGTCACCGTGGTAGTCAAACGTCGCTTCGCCCTGGTGTTCCCAGAAAGAAACACCGTCTCGGCCGTAGCGCGCGCCGCTGCCGGACATTTCGATGAAGAGAATCATTTGCTCACCGTCCCAGGTGAACACGCCTGCCTGGGGGTCGATATCGTTGTAGTACTGCGCGGTGAGTTCTTTGTCGTCAGGACAGGTGTAGCGGGCGTCTATTGGCGCGGCAGTCGCGGGGTCGGCGATCTGGAGTTCGACGAGCCTGGTCATGCTGGATTCTCGCTCACAGCGCGCGGGGTCGTCTTCCTCTGCGCATGCTTCACGCTGCGTCTGCCATTCGATCTGCGACGCCTCGAGAGCTTCCCGATCTGCTCCGGGGGCGTTGAGCGCGCGCTCGTATTCAGTGTTTACCCGCTCATCGAGATCGGCGGTCGCCGGAGCGGCGGTGGGGGTGGTATTTGGATCGGAGTCAGGTGCCGTCGTCGCGCAGGCGGTCGCAAGCATTCCGATCAGGAGGAGTGCGAGGCGTTTCATCATCGAATTTTACTGCCGGCGCTTCACGGTAGCGCCTGTTTTGGGCGTATTCGGAGATCGGGAATAGGTACGGATTAGCGCGAGTTAGAATAGATGCAAATGCATGAATCGAGGACGGGAGTCCACTATGCACTTCGGAGTGTTTTCAGTCAGCGACATCACTCGCGACCCGGTGTCCGGCTATACCCCCAGCGAAGCTGAGCGCATCGGCGCGGTGGTGAAGATCGCGCAGAAAGCCGACGAAGTGGGGCTCGACGTTTTCGCGATTGGCGAGCACCACAACCCGCCATTCTTCTCGTCTTCACCAACGACCCTTCTCGCGCACATCGCCGCCCTGACGAAACACCTCATCGTCACCACGGCCACAACCCTCATTACGACGAACGACCCGGTGAAGATCGCCGAGGACTACGCAATGCTCCAGCACCTAGCACAGGGCCGTATGGACCTCATGCTGGGCCGTGGCAACACTGCACCGGTCTATCCCTGGTTTGGCCAAGACATCCGTCAGGGCCTCCCGCTCGCGCTCGAAAACTACAACCTGCTGCATCGGCTGTGGCGTGAAGACGTGGTCGATTGGGAGGGCAACTTCCGGACGCCGCTGCAGGGCTTCACCTCGACGCCACGCCCATTGGACGACGTTCCCCCGTTTGTCTGGCACGGGTCGATCCGCACTCCGGAGATCGCCGAGCAAGCCGCGTACTACGGCAACGGGTTCTTCGCCAACCACATCTTCTGGCCCACAGAACATTCGAAGCGGCTTATTGACTTCTACCGGCAGCGCTTCGAGCACTACGGGCACGGGACCGCCAAGCAGGCAATCGTCGGTCTCGGTGGGCAGGCATTCATCGCGAAGAAATCGCAGGACGCGTGGAAGCAGTTCCGGCCGTACTTCAACGAGGCACCCGTCTACGGTCATGGTCCGTCACTCGAAGAGTTCAGCGAGATGACGCCACTTTCAGTGGGCAGTCCACAAGAGGTGATCGACAAGACCCTCACCTTCCACGACCACATCGGTGACTACCAGCGCCAGCTTTTCCTCATCGACCATGCAGGCCTGCCGCTGAACGTGGTGCTCGACCAGCTTGAGTTGCTCGGTGGTGAAGTAGTGCCCGTACTGCGCAGGGAGCTCGCGGCAAGGAAAGATCCCGAAACAGCGTCCCCGCCCACTCACGCGGCGCGCGTGCGGGCAAAGTACGGTGACCGGCCTGCGCGTCAGCCGCGTCCGAACGCCAACCGCGGTGACAACCTCACAGGCACCTCTCCGTACCAGGACAGTTCTCAGCTCACGACTGGCCG
Organism: Hoyosella sp. YIM 151337; assembly: GCF_026041215.1. Classification (GTDB taxonomy): domain Bacteria; phylum Actinomycetota; class Actinomycetes; order Mycobacteriales; family Mycobacteriaceae; genus Hoyosella. The sequence continues at coordinate 31,321 of NZ_JAPEIQ010000013.1, read as the reverse complement.
CTGATGTCGTCGAGCAGTCGTCGCGCGAACGACGCGTGGGAAGCACTGATGACGGCGCATGCGGTGCTCATGAAGCGATTCGCTGCGCAAGACGTGTGGCAGGGCTACACGATGCGGGAGTACGACGTGCTCTACACACTCTCGAAATGCCCTGCCCCGCTGCGATTGGCAGAGCTCAACGATTACGTGCTGTTAAGCCAGCCCGCGCTATCGCGGATGGTTGACCGGCTCGTTGATCGCGGACTGATCGCACGCTCCCGGGACCCACGCGATGGCCGGGGAGTGCGGCTTTCACTCACCAGTGACGGGCGGGAGGTGCAGCGCCGCATTGGCGGTCGCCACGCCGCTGGTGTCGCGCGTGCCGTGAAAAGCGCGCTCACCGAGGAAGAGATGTGTGAACTGCAAAGACTCTGCGGGAAACTCGCCGCGCAGGAAAGAAAGGCAACACCACTATGACCAGCGGGACTGCACAGCCTTACCGGCTCGTCATCGTCAGCGGCGGCACAAGTGATCCGTCCTCGACACGGTTGCTGGCGGACCGCGTCGCGGCACGTGCCGAAAGCCTCGCCGGAAAGCGGGGCGCAGCTGTCACAACGACGGTCATCGATCTCAGGGAGCTTGCCCAGGAGATCAGCGCAGCCCTCGTTTCCCAGTTGCATGGCCCCAAGATGGAACGCGCGGTGGCTGCGCTCGCTGCGGCCGACGGCATCATCGCCGCTGCACCTGTCTACAAGGCTGCGCCGAGCGGGCTTTTCACGTCGTTCTTCCACGTGCTCGACAACGATCTCCTCATCGCCAAGCCAGTCGTGCTCGCCGCGACTGCCGGGACTAGTCGGCATGCCCTCGTCGTCGATGAACAGATGCGCTCGCTTTTTGCGTTTTTGCGAACCATGACCGCGCCGACCGCGCTCTTCGCGGCGTCGGACGACTGGGGCGACAGTGACTTGAATAAGCGTATCGACCGTGCTGCGCGCGAACTGGTGCTGCTCATGGAGTCTGGTATCGCCCACAAAGTGCGCGACGAGTCGTGGGGCAGTTATCAGCACGAATACGGGAGCGCGGGCGGCACCGAAACGTCCATTGATCTGGACTCCGATTTGATGCGGCTGGCCGCGGGCGGGTCGATCCGCCCGCGGCAGTGAATGTGGGTGCCGGGCCAGATCAGCTCACTAACAGCGCGGCGTGCTCACCTAGCATCACGACACCCAGCGTCAGCATCGCAGCACCTGACAGCTTGGGGAGGGCACGCATCACTCGTGGCCGCGTGAGTGCGGCGGCGCGTGCGCCAAGGCCGACTGCCGTGTAGAACGCGCCGCACGTCGCGATGTACAAGGCGCCCAGGGCCGCGACTTGTGCGGGAACTGGCCAGCTACTGCTGCCGTCGGTGAACTGGGGTAGCAGCGCGAGAAACAAGATGAGGGCCTTGGGGTTGAGGCTGCTTACACCGGCACCGCGCACTGTCCGCGCCCACCAGGGTGCGGACGTCATCGAATCCGGCTGGCCGAGCTGCACTGGCGCCGGCCGCTTGAGGAGGCAGCCGCCCAGATACAGCAGGTAAGCCGCGCCGATGATCGTCAGCACCGTCAGGATCGCAGGTGTGCTCGCCACGAGTGCGCCGACCCCCGCTGCGACGACGCACGTGAGAATCACATATCCGGCCATTAAACCCGCGACCGCCGGGTACACGGTTCGGTCACGCACACCGGCCGCAATCGTGAATGCCCAGTCAGGCCCAGGGAGGGCAATCAGCAGCAGCGCGATCACCCAAAAGCCCGCGACCATACTCATGCTCATTGGCAGAACCTTCCTCCACTCGATGGGACCTCAGCAAAACCTATGCCGAATGGGGAAGAATTGGTTCCTAAGATTCCGCCGCTACCGGCGAGTGTTTGAGAGAATCTTGGCCATGGACGCGGTTGACCGGAAAATCCTTGCGGAGCTCCAGAAAAACGGCCGAATCAGTATCACCGAACTAGCTGCGCGCGTGCGTCTCACCGTGTCACCGACACATCGCCGCCTGCGTGAGCTTGAGGACACTGGCGTCATTCGCGGGTACCGGGCAGTGCTCGAACCCGAAGTGCTGGGCCTGAGATTCGAGGCACTGCTTTTCATCACGATGCGAGAGGCGAACCACGAAACGCTCGTCAGGTTCGAAGAGGCGGCGGCTGCAATCCCCAATGTGCTTGAGGCGCAGCGGCTTTTCGGCGAACCAGACTATCTCGTGCGGGTAGTCAGCGAAGACTTAGCCGCGTATCAGCGGCTCTATGACGAGCAACTCACTCGGTTGCCCGGAGTTCAGCGAGTTGCTTCCACCCTCGTAATGAAACACGTTGTGCGGGAACGTCCGTTGCCGCTCTGAGCTCCTATCCATTGGTGTAGACCGATCGGTATGCGTCGTAGCCCGCAAGGAGCGGCGTACGGCAGCGATGAAGATGTCACTTAGCGTCGGCCGACGCTCTTCAGCCAGAGCTCGATCGCGTTCCTCCTGCTGGTTCGCGACTTCACGGTGACGACACCGCGCAGCGGCGCTGAGGCGCGCCGGAATTTCTGTCGAGCGGACTGGCGCGCGCATCGGCTCGGATTCTGTGCCAGTGCTGGTCTCAGTACTCCGAATATGCCGAAGGTGCACTGGTCCAATGGGCGGTTAGCTGAGGGTTTTCTCGCTAAGTGGCACTGTCGCCTGGAGTGGTGGATCGGTTCGATTGGTGGCATGGCTATCAACCAGGGGAAGGGCGTTGCCAAGCATGCTTGCGCACGCGCGTCTTGTGATGTTTTGCCAATTGACAACTTTCGCGCTGCGGCTGACTACGTCGTAGCACTGACCGAGTGTGTGCCCCAAGGGAAGTGGGACGAGCCTGCACTGGGTTCGTGGACCGTGCGCTCTCTGGTTGGGCATATCAGCCGAGCGATGACCACGGTCGTCGACTACCTCGCTCGATCCACCACCGAGCACGCGGTGTGTTCCGCCGCTGACTACTACCTTCTCGTTGCCGATCAGATCGATCCGCACTCGATCCAGGTACGTGGCGTTCAGGCCGGAGCTGAGCTTGGTGACGATCCGCTGACGTCGCTGACGGCTATTCGCGACCGCGCTGTCAGCGCACTCTCCGGTGTCGAAGACCGGCTCATCCCTACCGCGGTGGGCGGAATGTTGTTGTCAGACTATTTACCGACTCGCACCTTCGAGCTTGCCGTGCACGGCCTGGACTTAGCGCGAGCAACCGGGCAATGCGAATCTCTTCCGGCGGAGGTGACAACCGAAGTGCTGACGCTGGCAGCGACGCTAGCGATGCGGCGCGGGCACGGCGAACTGGTCCTGCTCGCATTAACTGGGCGGTGCAGCCTGCCTGGCGGGTTCACTGTTGTGTGACATCAGAGGCTTGCGGTCTGTCGTGCGAGACCCTACACACTTGCGGCGAGTCGCCGTGTGTAGATTGCCCAGGCTTCGGCAAGTCGGTCCACTGCGAGTTCCAGGGTGGGCTTGTCCGCGGCTGCCGAGATTCTGATGTATTCGCGCAGGCCGCCGTCTGTGACGCACCCTTGCCCGCTGCACACCGTGATTCCGCTGCGAGCAGCGACGTGAGCGAAGGTTGACGCGTCGATAACCGGCAAGCGTACCCACACGCCGTCACCTGCAGTCGGCGACTCGATCTTCCAGCTTGGCAGCACCTCTCCAAGACGCCGAATCAAGTACCGCACGTGCTCGCTGAGGTGCTCGCGGCGCTCGGCAAACCATTGAGGGGTCGCGGCGACGAGCAGGCGTGCGGCGTGCACCTGCGCGCTTGCTGCAGGTCGAGGAATCCGCAGGGCAGCGCCGAGTAGTGACTCCGCGGGTGCGGCTTCCCTGAGCCACCCCACCCCACAACCGGACCAGAACACCCGTCCCAAGTCTCCCATTGCGGTGAACCGTTCGGACAATGCCGACAGGGGCCGGAATTGGGGGTTGTGGACAGCCTCGCACGCCAAGAAGGACAGATCCTCAAGCGCGACGGCGGTGTGGTCCTCGATCGCCGCGGCGATCCGGGGAAACCTTGACGTGGCCGTCGCTCGGCCGACCGGTCCCGCTTCAACCGTGTCGACGAGTACGACCGACGCCGCCGTGCGGCGCAGTGCCCGTCGTAACGCAGCCGGGTCTACACCCCCCGCGTCAGGGTAGAGACACAACGAAGCCGCGGTGTGTTCGCTGAAAACTGACCGCAACGCGGGCCACGCCGGCGTCCCAAGGACAGCTGGCCGTTTGCCTGCGCGGTTCGAGCGGAGAACCACATCGACAACGTCAGCGGTGCTGGTAGTCACGATGATCTGGTCCGCCGTGGTTGGAAGTCCCAGGCGAGTGAGGTGTACTGCTAGTGCTTCCTGCAGCATCGGCAGGCCCCGCCCGGTGATACCCGGACTGTGGTCGACAGGGTCGAACCCCCAATCGATGTCCGGTAAATGTGACGGATCGGAGGGTGCTGCCTGGGATAGGTCGATGACGTCGCCGGGATCGTCTGCGGCCGAATCGATGTGCCGGACGTGTGGCAGGGCGGCGAACGGATTGGACCGGACGAACGTGCCCGAGCCGTGAATGCGCTCGATTGTGCCGCGCTCAGCGAGTATCTCGAATGCGCGCACGACAGTGCCACGGCTGACGCACAAAGCAGCTGCGAGAGTCCGCTCTGCGGGCAAACGCTGACCGTGTGTCAGAGTTCGGGTTTCGATGGCGTGCTCAATATCGGCCACGATCTGCAGGTAACGAGGGAGGTCAGTGTCTCCGTCCGCGCCGAAGACCAGTGTTGTCCACCACGCCGCATCCTGGTCCACTTGATAAAAGTGGCACTGTCCGTCTTCTTCCGCAACCACGATGCTGGTTTCACAGCATGTTCATCAAAGCAGAGAGACGACGAGGATGGCAGAACCGGCAGCGACACTGGCACGGCGCCTGTGGGAAGCGATCGAGCCCCTGCACGCCGCGGCATACTTCTCACCGCACCACCGCCGGGTTTCACTCGATCTCGGCATGAGCGGTTACTGGATGGGCTACTTTGCGGGCCGGGCGGCGCCACTCGGCGCGATGACCGCCGCGCCCGTTGAGTCGATGTTCTTTAGCTTCCCCGCCCGGCGTGTCGCCCGTGCGCTGCCTGAAGCGTGGGTGTGCGCGGATCCTGCGACCGTGCTGCAAGCGCGGCTAGCCACGGCTCGTCTCGTGCTCTCCGAGTACCTGGGCCAGGTCCCTCGCCGCGACCTCGAACAGCTCGCGTCCTACCTTGAGATGGCCGCGGACGGTTGTCATTTCGCAGGCCGGCCACTGGCCGCCGGGTGGTCGCGTGTCACGCGACCCGACGATCTCACCGCGCAAGTGTGGCTCGCTGCGACTGTACTGCGCGAGCACCGAGGTGACGGGCACGTCATCGCCTGCGTGCACGCTGGACTGCGCGGCATCGATGCCGTCGTCGCACACGCCGCCACCGGAACCGTGACCCGCGAGATTATGCAGCACAATCGCGGCTGGACCGACGAAGAGTGGGAGACCTCGGAGCGGCGACTTCGCGCCGGTGGCGTGATCGATGTCAGTGGCCGACTCACCAAGAATGGTGGAGCGCTGCGCCGCAGCATCGAAGACCGCACTGACTTTCTCGCAGCTGACCCGGTCACCGCTGTCGGACAGACGGGAATCGAGGACATCATCGCCATCGCGGCACCGATCAGCCGGCGCCTGTTCGACTCCGGTGCCATACCGCTGCCCAACCCCGTCGGCGTTCCCCGGCCCTGAAGAAACCGCCGGAGAGAGCAATGAAGCCGAAAAGTTCACATCCAGGAAGGACAGCCGCGTGACCATCGACGTCAAGCTGGCCGAAACCACGGCTATTGTCGCCATTGACCGGACCGAAAAGCTCAACGCACTCGACTACAGCACTATCGATGAGCTGTCTGCGTGGCTCGATACCGCATCAACCGACGATTCGATCCGGTCAGTCATCATCACCGGAGCCGGTGACCGTGCATTCAGCGCGGGAGCGGACATCTCTTGCTTGGCAGAAACCATCGGATCGGGAATTCCACGTGCGTTGCAAGACATCGTGTTCCGCGGCCAAGGCCTGACCAAACGAATCGAACAGTTCCCCAAGCCAGTCATCGCCGCGGTCAACGGCCTGGCCTACGGCGGTGGTTGCGAGATTGTCGAGGCCGCTCATCTGGCAGTGGCGGCCGAACATGCCACCTTTGCCAAACCGGAAGTATCACTCGGATTTCCGCCCCCGTTCGGCGGATCCCAACGGTTACCGCGCCACATCGGCCGCAAACGCGCGCTCGAGATGATCCTGACCGGTGACCCCATCGGTGCCCGCCGTGCGTACGAGATCGGCTTGGTCAACCACGTAGTGCCCGCCTCGGAAGTGCTGAAAGCCGCGTCCGATCTGGCTATCCGCGTCGAGCGGCACGCCCCCACGGCGGTACATGCCTGCCTCGCAGCAGTTACCCGCGGCATCAACCTGCCCATCGATGAAGGACTCGGTGTCGAGGCCGCATGGTTCGCTACGACCGTGCCCACCGCGGGAGTCCGGAGGGGGATCGACGAGTTCCTCAACCGTGGGGAAGGGGTCCCCGGTTAGTTCGAGACCGCTGACGGGAGGGGATCCGGCGAGTGGTCACCGCTCTTTACCCCGGACAGCAGTAGCGGCGAGCCAGTCGCTCAGAGCGCGGGAGACACGCAATGGCGTTTCGACGGGCGCAAGGTGCCCAACCCCGTCCAGGGTGATGGCGGGTGGATTCCCGGGGAGCCGGTCTTGCAGTTGAGCTGCCTGGCTGACAGGAATCCACGGGTCTTGCTCACCCCAGCCGATGGCCACTTCGCATCTCACCTGCTGCAGGCGCTGCACGACCGGCTGAGTGTGTTCGGGCCGCAGTGCAGCGATCTGGCGGTAGAAGGCCGGCTGACCCTGCGTCCCCAGCCACGGCTGACTCAGCGCGTCGACCCAATCACGTGACAACTGGCGGTGTGCCGCGCCGGAGATATACTCCTTGACCAGCGCCGTATGGAGCGCGTGGGGGAGTTCCGCGAACACGCTGGCATGTTCGGCAACCAGGCGGAAGAACGGTGAACCCCAGGGATCGAGTGTCACGGCGTCCCAAAGGAACAAGCCCGCGTACTCGCTGTCATGTAGCAGGTGAGCGCCGAGCGCCACGGCTCCTCCTATGTCGTGTGCGATGACGTATGGACTCTCCAAGCGCCACTGCGTGAGTAGCTGCGCGAATCGTGACATCTGGGCGGCGAGATCAATTGGTACTGACGGATCCTTCGTTGATCGACCGTAGCCGGGCATGTCCCACAGGTGCACCCGATAGCGGCTGCTTAAGTGGTGTGCGGCCGCTGCCCACACTTGGGACGACCACGGTGTGCCATGGCAGAACACCACGTCGCCCAGCGGAGCGCTGCGGCGGGGCGTGAGTACGTATGTCGCGACGCTTGCCCCATCGAGGGAGATGTGGACAGGATCCGGCAACTGCGCTGGCGTATTCATGCGATGACGCTAGAACCTCAGGTCGACCTGAGGTCAAGGGCCATAATGGGTTCATGAAGATCAGAGAGGCCGCTCACCGTATCGGTGTGGCGGTGCATGTGCTGAGGCACTGGGACGATGTAGGGGTCGTCGTGCCCGACCGCGCACCGTCAGGCCACCGTGAATATACCGACGAGCACCTCCATCGCCTACGGATCTTGCAGGCTTGCCAGGACGTCGGCATGAGCCTGCCGGAGATCCGGCAGGTGCTGCAGCGCGGGGAACCCGGGCGAACGGGCGCGATCGAGCGGCAACTTCACCGGATCCGAACACAACGAGCGCAACTCGAGGATGCCGAACGATTCCTTGAGCACGTCATTAACTGCAAACACGACCTACTGACGAGATGCGATTCGTGCATGAGATATGCCGAAACCGTCCGTCTGCAGCAAAACAAGCAAGTGACACCGTCAGCCACACCTTGACGTCCTAACGCACCGGCTGGCGTCCAAGATCATATCCACTCAGTCGGCCACCTGAGCGCGGGCTTCCTCGGTCAAACGGGCCCGCGACTTGCACATGCACGTTGCGAGTCGGCAGTTCAATTGAAACGTTCAGGCAAACGCCGTCCTACGTCTTGCCAACGATCATTTGTGAGACACCGGCGCGGAAACCTGTTTCGCGAGCACAGAGGTGTCTCACATTCCGTGTCCGATTCAATGTCTCGCGAACCCCGTCTCTGACACACTACGAATGACGGCGACGCGACGAAACCGGGGAGCGCCATGAAGATCGGCTACGCGCGGGTGTCCACGCCGACCAGAACCTCGACGGATAGATCGATGCGCTGCGCGCGGCCGGATGCGACGAGGTATTCACCGACCACGCCTCGGACAAGCTCACCGCGAGACCCGGACTGGAGAAGGCATTATTGTCAGCGAACCGGGCGGGGGACAAGCTAGTCATCACGCGGCTGGACAGGCTCGGCCGTTCCCTCGGGCACCTGATCGAGCTGTCAAAGCAGCTTGAGCAACGCGGAGTCGATCTGGTGGTAATCGAACAGGGCATCGACGCGTCAAACGCGTTGGGGCGAATGTTCTTTCAGATCATCGGCGCGATCAGTGAATTCGAGCTGTCACTGATGCGGGAGAGGACGATGGTTGGTCTCGCCGCAGCACGAGCACGGGGCAGAGTCGGTGGCCAGAAACCCAAGCTGCGGCCTCGGCAGGTCCAACTGGCCCGCGACATGTACAACGAACTCAGCGAGGACGGGAAGCGCAAATACACCGTCGCGCAGATCGCAGCCGAGCTCGGTGTCGGGCGGGCCACGATCTACCGGCACCTCGGGCGGGCTAAATAGCAAAGCACGACTGACGAGGGGCAGTCGTGCATCCGGTACGCCACCGCGCCCTTACGCATTCGGCGTCGTGAGCACGTGAGAAGGTCGAATCGCTGTGCCCAGTGGACAGCCGCCGATTCGTTGAAATGTTAATCGTCGTCCACGGTGCAGCACGCTAGCCACAATCTTCCAAGAGAATGCGCATTCCGGTGAATACGGAGAGTTCCGCCGTGGTTACGTGAATGCTCGGCAATTTGCCCTTTATCCGGCGGTCTTCGTCATATCGACCCACCACGCCGTCGCGAAAAGTCTGTGCGTCAGTACAGCTAGCCGGACCATCCGGCAAGAAGCAACTGCGGCATTTCGGAATCCGGCCGCTGTCCTCCCCGTGCTTGCACCGTGCACACCGTCGACATGCCAAGCTGGCTATTCACCACCTGCAATCCTCGCTAGGCTGAGTAGGCACCAGCGGTCGTTGGGGGTACCGGCGGGCTGATCGTTGCTGATGGCAACAGGGACTCATTCTTCACGCGCTAACGACAAGCATCGGCGTGGCTCGCTGGTTGTGCAGGCAACTGAAGATGTCATGTACGACACTACTCGCAGCGCTGTTCCGCATGGTCGGCCGACGTCGGAGTCGGCCGGAATGTCGGTTCGTGACGGGGTCGAACACGGAGAGCGCGCGGAACGGGACCCACATGTGGGTCGATACTGCGAAGTGGCCTACTCTATCGCACCGACTGGTAGCACCCGGATCTATCAGATGTGGAGACAACATATGGCGCCAGCGGCCAGTTCTGTCGGCCAGCAGCCGGTAGATCTCCTCATCGCCTACATGCACGCGGCCGCCGACGGGATCGGACACGACAGAGCGACACCAGATCCAGCAGAAGCGAACGCCGCAATGTGGAGTGATGGTTATGCCGCTGAGTGACGGAGCGTGTGAATGAGCGACACCGGAGTTGTGAACGATTCGTTCGCGGACATGCTGGAGAGCCTGGTTCGGGGAGACCCGAACGAGTTTCTGCACCTGCTGACTGCGTATGACGTCCCCGTGCACCTCGAAGGATCAACCGCGACGGTGCGTACACACTTCCTTGCCACAGACGCGAATGGCAATCCGGCAGTCGAATTGCTTGGCACTGCCATGGCGCGCGCCGCCGTGGACTTCTGCATCCCACGATCCCGTGTCAAACAAGCACTAAAACACCTCCAAGAAACCGGTTCGACCAGTCAGTTCTCCCGCCTTGAACAACAAGCAAGAGAACTCTTTGTCGATGGAGACGGCACCGGCGAAGGAGGCGAACTACTCCTGTTCCTACTCATGGAACAAGCGCTCAAACTGCCTCAACTCTTGGCGAAGATGTCACTGAAAACCAATAGCAACGTCCATGTACATGGTTCCGATGGGGTCCATGCCAAGCTTGCTGACGATGGCGTACTGGACCTCTACTGGGGCGAATCAAAGCTATATCAGTCAAGTTCAGCTGCGTTTACAGACTGCTTCGATAGCATCGGGCCATTCCTCGGTGCTGACGGCGATACCCGCCGCCGGGATCTCTTGCTGGTGCGCGACAACCTGAACGTTCAGCAGGGCGACCTTGCCGCCCATCTTCTCCAATACTTCGACGAGACGAATCCTAAGGCTCTCCAGGTTCGTTGGAACGGCGTCTGCCTCGTCGGCTTCGACTACTCGAGCTACCCCAACCTGAAGACGCTCGCCGACGAGGAATCGACCAAAATCGCTCAGGCCACTGAACGGTGGCACAAGGCCATCTTTGACAGGCTTAAGAAAAACACACTGCTCGAAGTAAGTATCGATGTGTTTTGCATCCCGTTCCCGGACGTCGATGCGCTCCGAAAGATGGTCCGAAAGAAGCTGGGTGTCTCGTGACTGACCTCTCACAGATCGTGTTCGAGTCACAGAAGTTCCGAGACATCGTCCACTCGATACGTTTACAGTCGCTCCACGCGGAATTCCCAATGATCACGATGCACCACGAGCCCACCGTGATTGACTGGAACTATGCACTGCTATGCGCCAGTGCTCTTTCCTCCACCCCTACCGAGCGTGCGCAGAACACTGTGCTCAGAGTCGCAGCGGCCTGTCTCGCAAGCGACGATGCCGATGCGGCACACAAGAGCGCGGCAACCGCCATCCTTGATCGAGTTGGCAACCATCGTTCCGTAGAGCTCGCGGAATCACGCAATCTTGTCCAGGCGGGTATCTGGAAGCAGCTTCCTCCTTTGCTGCGAATGGAGACGATCCGAAAGCGCCTTCAGCTATCGATTCCGCTTTCGACCGGTGTGGACCTCACGGTCAACTCCTTCCAGAGTGAGCTGTGGAAGCATGCCGAGGACTTCGACTGGGTGAGTGTCTCTGCGCCTACATCCGCCGGAAAGTCACGGATCGTGCGCGAATGGTTTCTGGAGCAGATCAGGCAGCACAACCGATACACGGCCGTGTACCTTGTACCCACTCGCGCACTGGTAGAAGAGGTTTCAGCAGACTTCCGCGAAGCGGTGCCCGCAGGGACCGGTGTCTTTGTGATGCCGTGGGACCCCGATCTAGACAAGACCCACCGACGTGTCCTCGTTCTAACGCAGGAACGGCTCCATCTCATCCAGCAGGCACGCCATCCGTTCGAAATTGACCTTTTGTTTGTTGACGAAGCGCAAGGGCTCGGTAACGCCGAGAGAGGTGTGCTGCTCCAACACGTCCTTGACCGTGCCGTCGAGGATCGGCCTGCACTAAGAGTCATTTTTGCTAGCCCGCTCAGCGCTAACCCCGCCATCCTCCTAAGCGACAAGCCGGACTCAGCCCGGTCGCAGGCTATTACATCCGAAGCCGTGACGGTCAACCAGAACCTTATCCGAGTCGAGGGAGTGTACCGAGCGCCCGCGAAGAGAGTCGTCTCTCTGGTGCAAGATGGCCAGGCCCACGAAGTCGCTAGCTTCGAGCTGCAACAGCGCGCGACACGGATCCCAATGAGGATCGCGTACGTCGCTCACGCACTCGGTGGTGACAGCGGCGGCAACATCGTTTACATCAATGGCGCCGACGAGGCTGAGAAAGTCGCGAAGAACATTTCTGACCTCCGTCCCAATGTGATGAATGATGAGGAAGTCCGGAATCTTCAAGAACTGGTGCGAACCGCAGTCCACCCGAAATACAGCTTGGCCGACGCCCTCGCGAAGCGCGTCGCGTTCCACTACGGCAACATGCCTCTCGCCATCAGGTCTGAGATCGAACGTCTCTTCGGTGACGGCAAGATTGAGTTCCTCGTCTGTACCTCCACGTTGCTAGAGGGCGTCAACCTTCCCTGCCGCACGATTTTTATGCGCAATCCGCAGAAAGGCCGTGGACGGCCTCTATCCGAAGCCGACTTCTGGAACCTCGCGGGGCGCGCTGGCCGGTGGGGCAAGGAATTCCAGGGCAACATTGTGTGCATCGATACGGACGACGAAAACCTATGGCCTAACCTTCCAGCTATCAGACGTCGATCTAACTTAAGGCTTGCTACACACCATGGTCTCAGTGACGTGGCTCCGCTTATCGCTTACATACGCAGTGACTTCGCCGTGGGGTCGGATACTGGCTCCGAAAATCTTTTCTCATACCTGGCCGCTCAATACGCTTGCGGTCGAGACATAACCATTCATCTGGACCGTATAGCGGTCCACTCGGAACGGGCAGAAGTCCAGCATGCCCTCATCAACGCCATCGATCACGCCCAGTTTCCACACAATCTCATTCCGCGGCATGCCGGCATCTCGCCAATTGCGATGCAACGCCTGCTCGAGCGTTTTCGAGCCACTGACCAAGATCCCCACGAACTCTCACTACCCCTTCCGGAGGAGCAAGACGCCCGACAGCGATATCAAGACGCGCTCGTTCTAATCGGCCAGACGATGACCACGGCGTTCGGGTTTCCGCCGAAGACCGGCGGACCAGACAAACGCAAATGGCAAATCGCTAATCTGGTCGTCAACTGGATGAAGGGGATGCCACTAGCGCGCCTGATCGAGCAGCGTGCCACCGGAAAGACTTCCATCGCGAGGGCCATCAGAGACGTCATGGCCGATATTGAGACGGTCGCCCGGTTCCAGGCACCGAAGTATTTGTCATGTTACTCAGATGTGCTCGCCGCCTATGCCTCTGAGCGCGGTGTTCACGACGTCGGTCCCAGCCAAGACATCACGATGCTTCTCGAACTCGGTGTTTCCAGACCGAGCGAGGTGGTTCTGATGTCACTTGGCATGTCCCGCACAGCAACAATCGCTCTCTCACAATACGTGACGGTCGACAACTGGACATCAACCGAATGCCTCGAATGGCTTACGCACCAGAACATTGAAGGCATGGACATCCCTGTCCTGATCCAGCGGGAAATCCTCGACCTCATTGCCACGCAATCCACGCTCCCGGACCAGCACTAACGCCCGATCGGTGCCCATGTCACGCTATGGTTGAACGGCATGGATATCGGCTGGAGCAAGATCCAACTTCGGAAAGTCATCACTGGATCTTCCAGTCAGCCAACATTAGGACGCTGAGAACTTATGCGCCAGGGCACATCAGCCAGGCGAAACCCGCATCAGAGTCAGCCTTATTCCCAACAAGAAATAAAGTGCCGCGCCAGTCCAGTCTCTTTGAGAAACCATCTGAAAGCGGTATAGGGGACTAGCTGCTGACGAGCCGCAGGTCGCCAGAGCTTCGGCTCGACCGTGTCGCGCCTCCGCTGATCGCCATCGGGACGAGCCCAACTAGGAGTGAGCGAACGTCGGCCGCGCGTACTTCGATAAGGTTGGCGATGTAGGGGAAGCCTAGTCCTTGTTCACGCAGGTCGGCGAGGATTTGGGCCCACAAGCTGGAGAGCTCCGGGATCAAAGTTGATCCGGGTTCGCCTCTCCGGAAGCCGCGCTTGGAGAGTTCCTGGCACATGAGCCGATAGGTCCAATCCGAGATCACCCCGAGCTGGTGCAGGCGCACTGTGATCGCCATCGCACTGACCTTCCAGAGTTCCCGCAACCTTGGTAGGTCATCCAGCGAGACGTTCCCGTGGAGTGAGCCGAGCAGGCCGGCCCTGGGCATCAGGAATGCGGAGGCAAATTCGTTCGCCTGTCGTTCACGGAGCTTGCTTTCGCTCTCATAGAGGCTCCCACCGTGCATTAGTAGATGTCCCAACTCGTGCGCCAGGTCGAAGCGGAGCCGCTCAGCTGACTTCGAGGGGTTAAGGAAGATGATGGCGCTGCCGTTGTACCGGAAGGAGAATGCATCGATCGCCTGGTAAGTGCCGCTTACGGAGAAGATCCTTGCGCCCTTCGATTCCAGCAACGTCATCATGTTGCTGATCGGCGCCGTTCCTAGACCCCAGTAGCTCCGCAGCGCTTCAGCGGCGATTTCAGGGCCGGCGTCAACCTCCGCTCCGGCGAGTTCCTGAATCTCGGGGATGCCCGGTATAGGGAGCTTGTAGGCCCGGTCCATCCACTCCGACAGCTCGGCAGCTAGGGAGGCGAAGGAGCGCGCCGCAGTCTCGTCTTTCTGCGCAAGCTTGGACGAGGCCCGGAAATGAAAGGCTTCGGTCGAGGGAAGCTTGATCGGATCGCGGTAGAAGAACTCGACTGGGAAGTCGAGCGCTCTAGCGAGTCGGCCTACAAGCTCGTCACTCGGCGTTGTGCGGTTGCGTTCGACCTTAGACAGCCACTCGGGCGTGACATTGGCGGACTTGGCGAGTGCCGCCGCGGTCAGTCCGCGCAGGCTACGCGCCATCGGCAGGCGCGACGATAGGAACAGTTGAGTCATCGTGGATTAGATATGTCGTGCTGCATCAGCGGCGCTGGATAGTGAAGCTGAAGTCCTGGGTCGGGTCATCGTCGGCCGAGCCGTCGAATCTGTTAGCGCCACCGTCGAATCGCGGCAGGAGGATGCGCTCGCGCCAGTTCTCGATGTAGGCCTCGGGCATAACGGTCGGCAGGGACAACTCCGAGTAAACGAAGCCCTCGCGAGCGTCGTAGAGGAATACCCAAGTCTCGTTGATATCGACCATCTCACCGGATTCTGTGACCGCGTCGAAGAACGAAGCCTGCTCGTTAGCCGCGACCAGGGCCCCGAACGACCGCCCTTTCGGGTTGCGGTTACTCGGATCGCTGAACGTAACCTGACCCGTGTTTTCATCGCCGCTGCTAACCACGATCGCAGTGTGCATCGCGGGGTTTATCCAGGTGGGCTGATTCATTGGATCTGAGCGCTCCCAGCCACGCTGCAGGGCGACGAGCCCGTTGTGCAGTTCCTCGACGGTCCGCAGCCAGCGGCCAAGCTCGGGCGCGACCGTCGGTGCGCCGGGGGAGTAGGAGGAAGCTTCCGCCGCACCGCTGGCGAGCGCGTTCTCGAAACACCAGAGCTCGAGGTTCATCGACGCGAGACGCTGGTGCAGTTCCTCGCGGCGGCGCGGCTGAAGAATCGCCATCATCACTCCGATCGTCGGCTATACACAGCGTAGGGCACCATCCCGAATCAGTTCAAGTTTCAAGACCACAAATGTGAGTCGTTTTCTTGAACTGCCGGGCGATGAGATTACCGCACGAGGCCCGTCCGACCTACAAACAAGAGCCCCCGATCCATCTGGCACTGGAGTTGCGCGGCTGCAAACGCCTGCGGCGGGGTGTAACCACTAGCGTAGTCAGGCAGCGCGCAGGGCAATCTGTCATCGAAATGAGGCGATGACCGTGGGCATCGGTAACGACCGTAGATGTGAAGGAGAATTGGTTCCAGGTCGAAAGGTTGCGGTCATGGGGACGTCGCGGGATGACGAGGTTATTGAGTTACTGCCGCACGTCGATCCAGTCATGGGCGGTGAGGTGTTCGCGTCGCCGCGCCATGCCGGGGGTGGCGTGTTATCCGGGACGGAGCACTGGCGAGGGAAGGCGGGATGCCGGAGCCGCGCGAGGAGATCGTGCTGCCGAAGGACAGGTTCGCTGCTGGTTTCGGCGATGAGTTCGACGAGGTGGACCGTCGCCAGGATGCCGGGGCGGAGATGTGAATCGTGGGGGCCGGATTGTTCAAGGCTCCGGAGGTGAGGATGACGCACCGTCGATTGAACTGATGGTCGCCGAATTCGAGGCCAACTTGAATCACCTGCGCACCCGCGAGGGCATGGCAAAGGCCCGCGCGAAAGGCCGACTCAAGGGCAAACAGCCGAAACTGCTTCCACCATCCACCTTCATCAGCGGCATCCGCCCCACGCACGTAACCCGCCCGGACCCGAAATACTCCGCCATTACTGCTGGTCCGGGCATATGTGTTGTTTTTCGCGCGATTACTACCGGAACCCCATCTTCTGGCGCGCATCGCGATCGCCGACCGTGCCGGTGTTGACCCATCAGCAGATGTGTCCAGGCCAGAGCGCGCGGTGCCCCGGAGCATGCGATCGCTGTGGCGCAGGCTTCATGCCATTGGGTTACGGCGTCTTCATCGGGTGCTGATTGGTGGTTCTACCGTTAACTGGATCCGGAGGCCTGTTGTTGAGTAGAGGTACATCGTGTTTGCTGGCTGGTCTGGCTCCGGCCCATCGACTGCGACATCGTCGAGATTGCCGATAGCTCGCTGCCCAATGTCGTGGTCACTCCAGTCGAACACGACACGTTCGATGGGTCCGTAGAACTGGGAGAGCGCAGCTATCAGATCGTGCAGCTCCACGACGAGGTTAGTCGTGAAGGGACGCCACTGTCCGCTGGTGCGATCACCGGCCTGCATTTGTAAGCGTGGCGTCCGGCTTGGTTTCCTGAAAGGCTGGCTTTCGGTGCTTTTGGGCATGTGACCGACACCGAACTCTCGAGGAGTGCGGGCGGGTGTTTCATGTGCGCTTGTCATACCATTTCCTCATCGCGGGCTGGGCCGCATCGGTTTCGTAGGTGTGCCCTCCTTCGTATTCCCAGTTCTGCTCGGCTGCACGGCGTGCGAGGTAGCCAGCGAGGGCAGCTGAATGTGGGTTCAAAAGGTCGGCCACGGACGTTTCGTCACGAGGTTGCGCCGCAACGGACAGTGCCGCAGCTGCCGCATCCGGCGCAGACTGCGGCGGGAGGATGAGCAGACGTAGCGCGGTGCCGTTCACGTACCGCACGTGCAGTGTGTGGCGCGTGTGGAAGCGGTACCCGTCGAGTTTAATGCGGTGATCATTATGCACGACAGCGGCTGGTGCAGAGGCCCATTCGAAGAGCGAGTACGCAACTCGGTCGATCCGCCCAAGGGTGCGGCAGAACTCCTGAAGCAGGGGAATCTCCAGCGTGAGGTCGTCTGTATGCGGCCACCAAACGCCATCCACGGCACCTGCTTGTGCGCCGGGCGGCTTCATCCGCAGCCGACAGCGATCATCGCTGCCACATACGGGGGTATAAGTTTGCGTCATTGTGACGATCCGATCTGCCCCGCATTTGCGTGACTGATTCATCGCGGCCGCGTAGGCAGAATGCCTAAGTGTTGTCTTTGGCCACTAACGCTAGACTGCGCGCTTGACCTGTGCATTTGCTGAGCTGGCCGCGATTAGATGTACGGAATTTTTGCCGGTACCTTTGCATCTTCATTTCGGTGGCTGGTGGCCGACCGGTCGCGGTCACCGGCAGCCTAGATAAGACGGTGCGGGTGTGGGATCTGGACACCGGTACGCAGATCGGAGTTCCGCTTACCGGCCATACGAGTGCGGTCGGGCGGTGGCATGCGCCGAGCTCCGCGGCCGCTTAACCGAGCGTAGCGGAACCCTTCGCTGCCTACTGACTGCAAACAGTTTCGAAAAGATGGGGCGGCTTAGCTCTCTTCAAGAAGGCTAGCCCACCGCACCTTTTCGCGCGGTGCTAGTTTTGCATCGGCGAACGTTGTCAGGGGCACTCGGAGTGATAGATTTTCGTCCAAGTATTTCTTCAGATCAGGAAACTGTTTGAGGCACAGGCTGGCTGTATAAGTGAATCGATTGGGGTTTTCCAAGGCAATCGTCCAAGTCTTCAGATCATATTCCGGTCCAGTGAAGTAATCACGTGTGAGTGAAGTCCTGCAAAACTTCGTCTGATACATCATTGCGCTGCCGTGTTGCGTGAACTCAGGGCAAGCAGACTGACACGCCGAGACTCTGGACCTTCCTGCTCAGCCATCCACAACCTCGCTCAGCCCAAGCACCCCAAAGACCGTCTCATCGAACGTTATGATCTCTGCGACGAGACCGTCAGTGACTCGCAGGACGTCCACAGCGAAAGCGCGGTGCACGGTATCGCCCGGTTTGCGCAGGTACATAGCAACGGCAGGCTGCTTGTTGACCGTCGTCGCCACGCAGCGCCAATCCGAGTACTCCGGGGTACCAAGTCCGCCCTCGATCCATGCCGCAACGGTGGCACCGCGGCCAACCCACACACCAGGCTGAGGCGGCATTGCGAAGCGCAAATCCTCCCGTAGCAACGATGCGAGCTTGTCTGAGTCGAAATGTTCGTGGGCGGCCATGTAGGCATCGACCAATACACGCTCGTCCGGCGTTAACTGTTTCGTCGACGCGGCGCGCCAGTCCAGACGTCCATCTGGCAGCTGTTCGCGCATTCCCGACCGGGCGCGCTGCAGGGCACTGTTGCATGACGCAACTGTGAGTTCCAGTGCGTCTGCAGCCTGACGTGCCGACCAGCCCAAGATGTCACGCAGGATGAGTACTGCGCGCTGGCGCGGCGGGAGGTGCTGTACTGCCACAATGAATGCAAGCTCGATTGTTTCGCGCGCGACCGTTGTTTCTTGCGGGTCGTCGGGCAGGGCTGAATCGGGGTACGGCCGGAGATAGCGGACTTCCGATCCTGCCTCGGGCAGCTCTGCAGGCACTGGTGTGCGATCGCGGCGTTTCTCCAGGAAATCCAGGCAACAGTTCGTGGCGATGCGATACAGCCACGTGCGTAGCGCGGCTCTGCCCTGGAAGGTTTCGCGGCGGTCCCATGCACGCAGGAACGTTTCCTGCGTCATGTCCTGAGCGTCTTCGTATGACGCGAGCATCCGGTAGCAATGCACTTGCAGCTCGCGCCGATATTGTTCAGTGAGCAGGGCGAACTGTGCCGTGTCACTGGACCGCGCGGCTGTAATGAATTCGACCTCAGCTGCGCCGATGGGACCGGTATCGCTGCTTGCGCTGCTTACTTCGGCGTGCCTCACTTTGCCCATGGCGATCAACTCCTTTTTCGAACGTACCTCACCCGTCATAAGTGCAGACGTCTGAAGGGGAAGAATGTCATCGGCCGGTATCGGTGAGTGTGGTTATCTGCCTGCAGGCCGCAGAAGAGGGCTGGGGCAGCCACAACGCTCGGTGTCCGGTCAGCATTGCGCTCACGCGCCAGGCAGCACTGGACGGCAAGCCCGGAACGGCGAGCTTGGCTGGCCGTTCTAGGATTGCTTGACAGCACGGTATGACTCTGCCCCGGCGGCAGGTATGCGTCACCAGCTCATACCGAGATCGCTTTCGCCTGCTGGCACGAGGCGCTGACGGAGGTATGCAGTGAAGGCAATCAAAACGGCGGGTTTGGGTCCTGGCACCCGCTTGGTAGTCGGCACGAGCAAGCCGCCGAAACCGGGACCGAACGACGTCCTGGTCAAGGTGAAGGCTTCGTCAGTGAACCCCAAAGACTGGAAACTCAACCGCACAGCCGCGATGCTCGCGACACCTCTGTTGACAAAGCTCCTACCGCCCCTCTTTGGTGACGATCTCGCAGGTGAAGTAATCGCCACCGGGTCGAGCGTCACTGACTTCACGGTGGGGGACAAGGTTTATGGCATGGACATGCGGCCACGCACCGCGTCCCTGGCGGAGAAGGCCGTCATCGACCAACGCTGCGTTGCGCACATGCCGCATGGCCTGGATTTTGCCACCGCTGCATCGCTCCCACTCGCTGCGCTGACAGCGCTGCAGGGCCTGCACATCGGTAAGGCGCAGTCAGGGAGCGAGGTGCTCATCATCGGCGCGTCCGGCGGGGTCGGGACCCTCGCTGTCCAGATCGCAAAGGCTATGGGCTGTCATGTCACTGGCGTGTGCAGCTCGCGGAACCGCCAGCGCGTGCATGAACTCGGTGCGGACGCGGTCATCGACTACACCGCGGGGGATTACCGTCGCGACGCTGGACAATTCGACTTGGTCTTCGATGTGACGTCTTACGAGACACCGCAGTCTTGCGCGCCCCTGCTGAAACCGCACGGGTACTTCGTTTCCACGGGCGGCAATGCCAAGTCGGTACTCGCGTTGCGGACCAGCCGTAATCCGCGCGTGAAAGGGGTCCTCGTCCGTCCCGTGAGACGTGACCTCGAAACGATCAATTCGATGATTGAGGCGGGCGAACTCACTCCTGTAATAGACAGCCAGTTCGCGTTCGCCGACACTGAGGACGCCTACCGCCGCAGTCGCTCCGGCCGGGCCCAGGGCAAGATCGTCATCACCGTGGCGGACGACTGCTCTGCCGAATCGCCAGGGGAAACGGCCGCAGACTAGGCGCCGCCGATCGTCCCCGCCAGCGCACCCGTGGCTGTCAGCTCTGGCCAACTGTACAAACTATTCGCGAAGGTTGCGTCACTGTTCTGTGTGCGGTGTCAGCACCTGCGCGTCGCTCCGGTCCGAAGCGACGCGCAGGTGAGTCTGCCTTTCGTGCCGTCGCGAACTAGCCCGCGCTCATCACTAGTGGCTGCCACAGCAGAACGAATCCGTTGATGACGAGGATCGCGAACATGTTCACCCAGAACCCGGCCTTAACCATGTCGCTGATCGTGATGTAGTCGGAGGCAAAGACGGCGGCGTTCGGTGGGGTCGAGATTGGCAGCATGAACGCGCAGCTCGCGGAAAGTGCGACGACAGCCATGATCGAGTAGGGATCGACACCGATGCCGAGGGCGAGCCCGATGCTGATGGGTATCAGCATGTTCGATACCGCCGTATTCGACATGATCTCGGTCATGAAAAGCACGATGACGCTCAGCGCGGCAATGATCAGCACGAATGGCAGCGATGCCAGCCCCCCGAGCAGCTCGCCGAACCACGTCGTCAGGCCCGACGATTCGAATGCCGCAGCCAGCGAGAGTCCGCCACCGAACAACAGGAGCAAACCCCACGGCAACTGCTTCATATCGTCCCAGACGAGCAGGCCGCCTTTCTCCTGCTTCGCGGGCAGCAAGAACATACTCACGGCCCCGATGATCGCAATCGACGTGTCGGACAGCCGGAGGGCTTCAGGCAGAAATCCGCTGCTGATCCATAGCGCGCCGACCGCAGTGAAGACCGCAAGCACCGCCTTCTCTTCGTACGACATACGTCCGAGCTTTTTCAGCTGCTCGCGCGCAAAGTCGCTCGACACACTGGTTCGCGACGCCACACGGAACTGAATGCGGGTGAGGTAGAAGTACAGGAACGTGAGCATCACAGCGGTAAGCGGCGCCGCGAAGAAGAACCACTGCGCGAACGACACGGTGGTACCGAGATTTTGCTCCGCTACTGCCGCGAATACCGCATTCGGAACTGAACCGATCAACGTTGCGAGGCCGCCAATGGATGCTGCGTACGCAACCGACAGCAACAAGCCCTTAGCGAAGCGCCGCAACGTCTCTTCGTCATAGATCCGCTTATCACGAAGTTCCGCGATCAGTGCTAGCGCGATCGGCAGCATCATCAATGCGGTGGCCGCGTTGGAAATCCACATCGACAGGAACGCAGTTGCCAGGATGACGCCCAGGATGATGCGCTGCCCACCGCTGCCGACCATCGTGATGATTGCCATGGCGATGCGTTTGTGCAGGTTCCACTTCTGGATCGCAATCGCGATGGTGAATCCGCCCATGTACATGAACACGATCGGATGTGCGTAGGCGGTCGCCGCGGTTGTCTGGTCTGCGCCACCGAAAACGGGCAGCAGAAAGATCGGCATGAGCGACGTTGCCGGGATCGGCAGGGCTTCCGTTATCCACCAGGTCGCCACCCACAACGTCACAGCGAGGACTGCCCTGGGGGCGTCGTCGAGGCCAGTGAGGGCCGGGATAAAGTAGGCGATCGCGAACAGCGCGGGCCCCAGCAGCAGCCCAATCCGTTCACGGGTGATAGGGGAGGACGGCGCATTCGTTGTCCCTCGCGGCATCGTGGTTACACTCACTTGCGCTCCTTGGACTGGAATCTGTTCTGGTGATACACACCACCTTCACTCACTCGCTATGCGCCAGGCCACACTCTGCGGCGAGGCCTTACATTCCCTTAAGACGAATGGGTTCGGGCACGTGGCTGGTTCTGTAACGTAGATCTGCCGGTGCCGCTAGCGCGGGCAGGGAAAGAGGAAGACAGGTGCGAGTCGCGGTTGTTGAAGACGATGATGGTGTCGGTGATGCACTCGTAGACGCACTGCGCGCGCGTGCGCACACTCCTGAGCGGATGCGTCGCGGCGACGAGTTGCTGCTGCATCATCGCGGGTTCGATGCCGTACTTCTCGACCTGGGTCTGCCCGATACTGACGGTCTTGTCATACTGCGGCAACTCCGCGCGGTCAGCGACATTCCCGTAATAATCCTGACTGCCCGCGATGACGAACGCTCAGTCGTGCGCGGCCTTCGAACAGGAGCCGACGATTACCTGGTGAAGCCGCCGCGCCTCAACGAACTCGTCGCGCGCCTCGAGGTTGTGACCCGGAGGCGGCGACCAGCCGACGAACAACCCCCAGATGTCGTCGTTGCCGGTGACGTCCGAGTCGAACTCACCGCCCGCACGGCGACCGTGGCCGGTGAAACAGTGCCGCTGACTTCCAAGGAGTTCGAACTGCTTGCCGCCCTTGCGGCTCGGCCTGGCGAGGCCATCAGCCGCCAGCAACTGATGGATGAGATTTGGGGCGACGCATACGTCGCGATCTCACGCACCCTCGACGTGCATATGAACGGATTGCGGTCAAAGCTGAACCGTCCGGGACTCATTTCGACGATTCGCGGGTTCGGTTACCGGTGGGGGACGTGAATGCGCGCCCGTGTGCTGGCCGCGCTGCTCGCCTTCGCAGCTGTAGCGGTGCTTTCCTTCGCGATACCGCTGGCTTTCGCCGCTTCTGACGCGCGGACGCGTGACCTCATGCTGAGCCGGACAGCCGTACTTGATTGGTTCGCGACCCTCGCTTACCCGGAGTTCATCACGGGAGACGCGGACTTTCTGCGCGGTGAGATCGACGACTATTACGAACTCTTTCGGGAGCCGGTTCTGATAGCGGATTCTGCGGGGACTGTTGTCCTTTCTACCGGTTTGGAGGCTGCTGACCCGATGGTGCGCGGCGCCATCGACTCCGGCCGTCGTAACGAACAATTGGATACTCCTGCACGGCTTACACCATGGAGCGAGGACACGCTCTTGCTTGCCAGGCCTATCGGGACGGGCGTGCATTCGGAAGGGGTCGTTCTCCTCGAAGTGACAACCGTGCGCGCAAAGGCGGACATCACGCGCACCTGGATACTGATTGCGCTGAGTTCGGCTGTCGCACTGGGTGTCGTCTATGTGCTAGCCCACACTTTGACGCGCTGGGTCCTGCGTCCCCTGGACTCTCTCGCGGCCGGTGTCAGTTTCCTCACGCGAACATTGCCGACCCCCGAAGCGCCAGCGCCGCTCACCGCTCACTATTCGGGGCCGCCGGAGATACGGCACCTCGCACGGTCCTTTGACGCCATGGCACACGCGGTCCTCAGCTCAGCGAGCGCGCAGCGGAAGCTAATCGAAGATACCGCGCACAAGCTCCGAAACCCGCTGGCTGCACTGACTTTACGGCTCGACGCCTTGGCATATGAGCTGCCAACTGGCTCCCAATCATCGCTCGACCGGGCGGGTGCGGAGGCAGAACGCCTCGGGGCAATTCTCGACGGCATGCTCAAGCTCGCCACCGCCGAAGTGCCACACCAGTTCGAGAGCGCTGCCGCGGGAACCGATTCCGCTGCGTATTGCGACGCAGTGTTTGTCGCCGCGGAACGGGCTGACGCGTGGGGCGCGGCGTTTAAGGCCGCAGAGATGACTCTCCGCACCGAATTCGGTGCGCAGCGCATCAGAGCGATGATCGAAGAATCGGCACTCGAACAAATTCTTGACGCGGCACTGAGCAATGCGCAACACTACGCCGGAACGGGCGCAACGGTGACGCTGTCTGTCCGGTCAGATCACAACACGTGTGAAATCGCCGTTGCTGACGACGGTCCGGGCGTGCCTGAAAGTGAGCTTGGGCGACTGACCGAGCGGTTTTACCGCGCTGAAGGTCAGGGCCAAACCGGCACGGGGCTCGGGCTTTCGATCGCCCACGCACTCGCAGAGGCATATTCTGCGAAGCTCCACGTTGAGGCCGCCGAGCCGCATGGGCTCTGCGTGACGCTCGAAGTGGGCACGGTAGCTGCTGCGCGCGCCGAGAGCGGTGGCTGACCATGCTGACGAGAAGAAAATTCCTGCTGATGTTCGGTGCTGTCCTCGCGGCGGGCGGCACCGGATGTTCCGGCGACAGCGGTACGGTGACACTGCGTTTCGCGGCGGGGGAGGCTGCTGGCACGTACATTCAATTCGCGCAGCTATTAGCCGCGGCAACAGCGGGTTCAACGTTGCGAATCGACCCTCTAGTCACCGATGGTTCGCGCTCAAATATCCGGCTCCTCCTCGCTGGTGATGCTGAGCTCGCGCTCAGTCATGCGGACGCAATCGGCGAGGACGCTGCGGCGGGGACACTTGTGGCGATCGGACGAGTATATGAAAACTACATCCAGCTGGCGGTACGCGACGACTCCGACTTCTCCGTACTCGAGGACCTTCGTGGGGCGCGGATAGTGCTCGGGGCTCCCGGCTCTGGAGTCGCCGCAGTGACCAGCGTGCGACTGCTCGATGCGGCGGGAATGACAGACGGCGTGGCAGCGCTGACGATGCCGCTCTCCGAATCGATCGCTGCGCTGCAGCAGCAGCAGATTGACGCTGTGATTTGGGGCAGCGGGTTTCCCACTCCAGCGCTGCATACCGCGGGCGTTCGTTACTTGTCGCTCGGTCCCGTCATCCCGGAGCTCCAGCGCAGCCACCCGGGCCTGTACGACCACGTCCGGTTGCCCGGCACGCGCGTCGACACAGTCGGCGTCGCGAACTTACTGCTGACGCGCAGCGATCTTTCCGATGCGCTGGCAGGCCAACTCGCGCGGGTGCTCGTCGACAAGGCACGTGAATTGATTCCCGAACACGCACTTGGAACGCAGTTCCTCGACATCCGTGCACTTATCGGCACTCGGCCTGTACCGATGCATCCTGGAGCGGCCGACGCGTACCAGCGTCTGCACGGGTAAACCGTGGCTCCGATGAGTCTCGAAAGCGGCGGAGGTCTAACTGGTCATGAGGAAACTGATCTATGGGTTCACAACGTCCGTGGACGGCTACATCAACGACCGCAACGGCAACATCGACTGGACTCACCCGGACGACGAATTGCACCAGTTTCACAACGACCGGTTCCGCGACGTCGAGATTTCGCTGCATGGCCGTCGGCTGTACGAGCTGATGGCGGAGTACTGGCCGCACGTGCCTGGCGACGCGTCCATCATCGAGCGCGACTTCGCGGACCTTTGGCTGGCGAAGCCCAAGGTCGTCTTCTCCAGGACACTGACTGAGGTCCACTGGAACAGCACTCTCGTCAGCGAGAACGCAGTGGAGGAGGTCCGCAGACTCAAAGCGGGCGGCGATGGCGTCATGGAGGTTGGCGGGGCTAATCTCGCGGCCTCGCTGATACCGCATGGACTCGTCGATGAGTACCACATTTTCGTCTCACCTGTTGTGCTCGGGGGCGGCACCGCGATGTTCCCTGTCATCGATAATTCCATTCGTCTTCGACTCGCCGAGACCAGGCATTTCAACACCGCGGTGCTTTTGCGCTACGTCACTGAATGAAGTCCGCGACGTGGGTGGCGCAGCGTTGTAGGCTGAGCTGAGTCACCGAGGTGCGGCATGGAGTGGTTCGGAGAGTCTGGATACTGGCTGAGCCGCTGGATGTTCCAGCGTGGGCTCGGCCTGGTGTATCTCGTTGCGTTCCTCGTCGCGCTTAATCAGTTTCGCGCACTGATCGGCTCCCGGGGTCTCACGCCGATACCGCGCTATTTGGAGCAGCGGAGTTGGCGGCAGGCGCCAAGCATCTTCCATCTCTACTACTCAGATCGCTTCTTCGCAGTCGTCGCCGGGTGCGGTGCAGCGCTCGCTGGCGCCGCAGTGTTAGGTGTCGGCGACGTGATTCCGCTGTGGGCTTCGATGGCGCTGTGGGCGCTGTTGTGGATCCTGTACCTGTCGATCGTGAATGTTGGGCAGGCGTGGTACGGATTCGGCTGGGAGTCCTTGCTTCTTGAAGTGGGCTTCCTCGCGATATTCATCGGTGCGGGGCCCGCGGAGCCGTCAGTACTAGTGCTGTTCCTGCTGCGCTGGGTTCTTTTCCGCCTTGAATTTGGCGCGGGCATGATCAAACTGCATGGGGACCGCTGTTGGCGTGACTTCACGTGCCTCTACTACCACCACGAGACACAGCCGATGCCTAATCCGCTGAGCTGGTATTTTCACCACCTCCCGAAGCCGCTGCACAGAATCGAAGTAGCTGGCAATCACTTTGCACAGCTGGTCGTTCCGTTTTTTCTTTTCGCGCCGCAGCCAGTGGCATCAATCGCGGCGCTTATCATCATCATCACGCAATCCTGGCTGGTGATGAGTGGTAACTTCGCGTGGCTCAATGTCCTGACGATTGTGCTGGCGCTTTCGGTCATCGACGGCTCGTGGTGGGCGATCGTATTACCGCTCGATCCGCCCGCAGCAGAACCGGTTCCCGGATGGCAAGCCTTCCTTGTCGTCGGGGTAACCGTCCTTGTTGTTGCGCTGAGCTACCGGCCAGCACGCAACCTATTCTCGCGGCAGCAACTGATGAACTACAGCTTCGACAAGTTGCACCTGGTTAACACATATGGCGCGTTCGGCCGGGTGACGCGCACACGCTACGAAGTGATCCTCGAAGGCACCTCTGCGGAGCTGCCGACTGATATCGCCGAATGGCATGAGTATGAATTCAAGGGAAAGCCGGGTGACCCGCACCGGCGGCCACGCCAGTTTGCGCCCTATCACTTGCGTCTCGACTGGCTGATGTGGTTCGCGGCGGTCTCGCCGGGGTACGCCCAGACATGGCTGCCGCGTCTCGCGCGCAAACTCGCCGAGAATGACTCTGCAACGCTGAAACTACTCAGGCACAATCCGTTCCCCGATACGCCGCCCCGATGGGTGCGGGCCCGAATGTATGTCTATCGATTCACCAGCCCCGCGGAGCGCAAACGAACCGGCGCGTGGTGGCACCGCGAATTCGTGACTGACTACATGGCGCCGGTGGGCCGCAGATGATGCTGGTTTGGGCGCTAAGATTCGGCTCCGGCGGTCGCGTACCGAGGGCGCCCGGCTGGCCGGTACGTCTGGATTGTGACGCCTGCGGGGGTGGTTTGGGATTTCAGCAAATGGAGAGCGACGTCCGGGCCGTCGCTGGCAAATAGGCGACGGCCTTGGCCGACAATAACGGGGAAGAGGAGAAGGTTGATCTCGTCGACAAGATCCTCGTGGATCAGCCATCGGATGAGTTCGCCGCTGCCGTGCACCTGTAGCTCCCGTCCGGGCTGTGCCTTCAGCTTGCGGATCGTGGCTGCGACGTCACTGCTGATAACGGTCGTCCCGTCCCATTGGGGAGCAGTGAGCGTGCGTGACGTGACGTACTTTGGACGCGTGTTCAAGGCGGCTGCGATGGGGTTGTTCCGGTCTGTCATTGTTCCCCAGTAGCCGGCGAAGAGTTCATACGTTCGCCGCCCGAACAGAAACGCTTCCGCGCGTTGGTATGTCTCGACGATGAATGTGCCGCCCTGCGCATCGAAGAACGGCGTGATCCAGCCGCCACGTTCAAATCCGCCGCTTCGGTCTTCATCCGGCCCGCCGCAGCCCTGCATGACTCCATCAAGCGACAGGTGCGTGGTTGTCGTCAGTTTCATGGTGACGCCTCTTGTTTGCCGCCATCGTCATTCCTTTAGACCGCGCGGGCGGGTGGTCTTCATCGGTGGACATTCGGGTGACCAGCCAGCAGGCAGATTTGCCCTGCATTCGACACCCGTCTCCATGGGGTATGCTATCTGTCATAAAAAGTACTAATGCCCGGTCTGGCTACCAATTGTCACGCTGTCGAGGAGCGCCATGCACCCCAACGTTGTAACGACGAAGAACTCGGCATGTGTGCTGTGTGAGTGCAACTGCGGTCTCACGCTGGACATCGAGGGCAGCAGAATCGCGAAGATTCGCGGTGACAAGGCGCACCCTGCCTCAGCGGGGTACACCTGCGAGAAGGCAATGCGCCTCGACTTGTATCAAAACGGTCCGCACCGCATCAGCAGTCCGATGAAACGGCAGGCGGACGGCACGTACACCGAAATCGACTGGGACACTGCTCTCGACGAAATTACTGCCAAGCTAATGGGGATCCGCGACCAGCACGGCGGGGAAACCATCTTCTTCTATGGCGGTGGCGGGCAGGGCAACCACCTGGGTTCAGCGAATGCTGTCGCGCTGCGAGCAGCGCTGGGCAGCAGGTTCTACTCGAACGCTCTCGCCCAGGAGAAGACAGGCGAGATGTGGGTCGACGGCAAGCTGTACGGCGGCCACACGAAGGGCGACTTTGAGAACGCTGAAGTCCTGGTGTTCATCGGCAAAAACCCATGGCAGTCACATAGCTTCCCTCGAGCCCGGCCGCTGCTGAAAGCTGTGGCGAAAGACCCAGAAAAGTCGATGGTCGTCGTCGATCCCCGAGTGAGCGAAACCGCCGCTCTCGCCGACCACCACTTGCAGGTCAAACCGGGGTGCGACGCATGGTTAATTGCCGCCATGGTTGCCGTACTTGTGCAGGAGAACCTCGTCGACCAGCAGTTCATAGCCGAACACACCACTGGGTTTGACCAGGTCCGAACGGTTTTCGAGGGTGTCGACATCCCTGGCTTCGCTGAAATTTGTGGTGTGCCTGAAGAGAAGATCCGGTTGGCGGCCCGGCGGATAGGAACCGCACGCAGCGTGTGCGTGTACGAAGATCTGGGCACTCAGCAGGCACCTAACAGCACATTGGTGTCCTACCTAAACAAGATGCTGTGGATTCTGACCGGCAATTTCGGGCGGCCCGGGACGATGTTCCTGCACTCGAGTTTCGTTCCACTCGCCGGAGGTGGGGCAGGAGGCGGGCAGAGACGAACTCTGACCCCACTGCAGCGCGCACAGAAACGCGCCCTCAGCACAGCCATGCGTACAGGTGCGACGGCCGCTGCGAATCTGATTCCAGCCGCAGCTCGGGCCCCGGGGCTCAGGCGCATGGTCGAACCAAGTGCGCGGGCCCTCCTCGAAACACTAGCGCCGCTCGTTGGGGGACCGCCGCAAGTCAGCAATTCAAGTGGCGGGGCCCGGCGAACACCGGTCACTGGTGCGCGAATCATCGGTGGACTCATTCCCTGTAACTCTATTGCTGAGGAAATTCTGACTGACCACCCAAAGAGGTTTCGGGCCATGTGGCTCGACAGCACGAACCCCGCTCATTCACTCCCTGACTCAAAACGGTTCCGAGCGACAATGCGCGCGCTAGATCTTACTGTCGTCGTGGATGTGGCGTTCACCGAAACCGCCCGCCACGCGGACTATGTCCTGCCCGCCGCCAGTCAGTTCGAGAAACCAGAGGCGACCTTCTTTAACTTCGAATTCCCGCACAATGTATTTCACCTGCGTAAACCGGTGTTCGAACCGCTGCCAGGGACGCTAGCTGAACCCGAAATTTATGCCCGGATTCTGCGGCGCATGAACGTGGTTGACGACGCGACACTCACCAATCTCCGGACCGCGGCACACACTGGTCGTGACACCTTTGGTGCCACGTTTATGGCACTCACCGTGGCCCAGCCGCAGCTCGCCAAGCTCGCGCCGTACATCCTGTACGAAACTCTTGGGGAAACGTTGCCCGCACACATGCGTGGGGCGGCTGTGCTGTGGGGCGCCGCCCAGATGTGCGCGGCGGCCAACCCTGACGCCGTCAGCCGTGCGGGCTTCACAGGGGCAGGGCTCGCACCGGGAAATGCCCTGTTTGACAAGATACTTGAGTCCGACACGGGCGTGGTGTTCACCGCTGACACCTGGGATACAGTCTGGAACTACGTCACCCGAAAGGACCGGCGGTTCACCATTGTCATCGACGACTTGCTTGAGCAAACCCGTAACCTCGCCACCGCGCGATCCTCGTGGACCACTGATGAGTTTCCGCTGATTCTGGCTGCCGGTGAACGCCGCTCGTTTACTGCAAATACGATCATCCGCAACCCTGACTGGCGTCGCAGAGATCGCGACGGCACCCTGCGCGTGAACGCGGAAGATGCTGCTGCGCTCGGGGTTTCAGACGGTGACCATGCTCGCTTGGTTACCCGTGGCGGATCCGCCAAGGTCCTCGTCGAGATCAGCAACATGATGCAGCGCGGAAACATCGCATTGCCCAACGGCCTCGGTGTCGATTTCCCTGATGAAGAAGGCGCTGTGAGCGCGGGTGTCGCGCCGAACGAACTCACCACAGCCGAACTGCGCGACGAGTTCGCTGGAACCCCGTGGCACAAGTATGTTCCCGCCCGGCTGGAAGCGATCTGATGGGAAAGCAATGACCTCCGCGCCACCGGCCAAGTGACGGCCGCAGGTCTAACTGAAGTCCAAAACGTCACAGTGACGTTTTGTGGGTGGGTCACGGGGCGTTGGAGGATCAGGAAGTAGAACGGTATTTGTCCGAGCCGCAGCCGGGTGCCGTAATCCGCACGCAACCGACTGGACGCGGTTCGGCTGAATCCAGGGTTCGTTTAGCGTGGCAGTCACGCAACCAAGTTAGAGGCCGTAGCTGCATCCGTGCGACAACTAAAGTGGGCAAGTCAACGAATGAGTGAGCAGGGCCATCACAGCGATGAATTCGTGCCGGATCTGCGACTATGTCTACAGCCGATAATCTACATTATGTCAGGTAACAAACGGGTTATTCGCATGGCATGCGAATACGGCAGGTTCTGATAACCCCTCTCCCCGGCAGCCCTTGGGGCATTACCTGCGGTGTTGCGAACTGCGCCTGTATGGGTGGTTGCTGCAGGTCGCTTGTTGAGCGTGCGTGATCGGATTGGTCTTCCATAGCCGGTGCGTGACGCGGCTACTGCCGCCAGGACGCTGGAAGACTCCGACTTCTACCGCCCGCTGCATGGGCAGATGTTTTCCACCATTGCTGGTCTGGCCCGCGCGGGCAGCGACCACCGTGCGCCCAGCGTGCTCGCGCACCTCAGTGCCGGGGAACAGATCGCACGTGATGACAGACGCAGCCTCATCCGCCTTCTGACACGCGCTGCAACAGGCGATGCTGACCCGCTGCAGCGAACTCGAACTCTCCCGGCAAGCCGGGATCACCCGCACGACACTGCGGCGCT
>NZ_JAPEIQ010000012.1 GCF_026041215.1 Hoyosella sp. YIM 151337 | reverse complement strand
GGAGGTTCGGTGGGAGTCGAGGTCGCTGTCGAGGGTCTGACGAAGACCTTCGGTTCGCAGAACATCTGGAGTGATGTGACGTTTACCTTGCCTACGGGTGAGGTGAGTGCGTTGCTGGGCCCGTCGGGTACGGGTAAGTCGGTGTTTTTGAAGTCGCTGATCGGTTTGATTCGCCCGGAGCGGGGTTCGATCGTGATTGATGGCACTGACATTTTGCAGTGCACGCAGCGTGAGCTGTATGAGGTGCGCAAGATGTTTGGTGTGCTGTTTCAGGATGGTGCGCTGTTCGGGTCGATGGATTTGTATGACAATGTGGCGTTTCCGTTGCGGGAGCATACGAAGAAGTCGGAGTCCGAGGTCAAGCAGATCGTGATGGAGAAGATGGAGCTTGTTGGTCTGCTTGGTGCGGAGAACAAGCTTCCGGGTGAGATTTCTGGTGGTATGCGCAAGCGGGCGGGTTTGGCGCGGGCGCTGGTGCTGAATCCGGAGATTTTGTTGTGTGATGAGCCGGATTCGGGTTTGGATCCGGTGCGGACGGCGTATTTGTCGCAGTTGATTCTGGATATCAATGCGCAGATTGATTGCACGGTGCTGATCGTGACGCACAACATCAATATGGCGCGGACGGTGCCGGACAATCTGGGGATGTTGTTCCGGAAGCATTTGGTGATGTTTGGTCCGCGTGAGGTGCTGTTGACCAGTGATGAGCCGGTGGTGGGGCAGTTCCTGAATGGTCGTCGTCTGGGTCCGATTGGGATGTCGGAGGAGAAGGACGAGGCGACGATGGCTGCGGAGCTGGCGATGGCCGAGGCTGGGCATAGTGATGGGTCGCCGGATGAGGATTTGCGTGGTGTGGTGCCGCAGATCCGTCCTACTCCGGGCATGCCGGAACGGCAGGGTGAGCTCCGGCGTCGTGAGCGGGTGCGGCATCTGCTCAACGAGCTGCCTGAGTCCGCGCAGCGCGCCATCCGCGCCGAACTCGAAGAATACGA
>NZ_JAPEIQ010000011.1 GCF_026041215.1 Hoyosella sp. YIM 151337 | reverse complement strand
GTTCTGCGAACCGAAGGTCTTCGTCAGACCCTCGACAGCGACCTCGACTCCCACCGAACCTCCCAGCTAGGCCACATCTCTATTACATGTGGGTTGCGTCACTTTAACCCACTGATGGGACGCGTATGACCCCGAACGTTACTTCAGGTTCGAAATCCGCTTTACAGCGGCCCCAAGTTTGGAGCCAGCGAACTCCGGCGCACTCCGCACCCGCGGCACCGGCCGCCGGTAATGCAGTGCAGGACAATAGTTTTCGCTCACAACGAACCAGTATCTAAGGGACGAACACGGCGTGTACAGTAAGTTGACACGGCCTCAATCGTGAGAGACTTCACTGCCGTGACCTGCTCCCGTTCACAGGAAGCCTTCAGCCGGTCCTCAGGTTGTGTTCGCTTGAGCTACATAGGTTGCACGTCGGCCAAGAGCCAACGATCACCGTCACGCTGTAGCGTGACCACTAGACGACTCGCTTCCCGCGCACCATCTGGCCGGAGCACGTTTGTTACTTCTTGATTGAGGAAAACCAAGACGGTCGCCTGGTTGTCGTCGACAGATTGCGCGGCAGCATGGATTGCGCTGCCCCGCGAGACGCCCTGACTTTCCCTCACAGCGTCACGCAACTCATTCGCGACACTCTCATACTCTGCAGCAAATTCGGGCGTCGATACCTCAACTACGTCCGAAAAACTCTGGTCGAGGTTTTCGTGGTCGTAGGTCCCCATGAGTTCGGAGTACATCGATGCGTCACGGACCGCCTGCAGACGCAGATTCTCCGTATGCGCTAGGGCACGCTCGCCGCGGGCCGCATCCCAATACAGAAAGCCGAGTACCACGCTGATTACTGCCAGCGCAGCGGCTGTGAGCGCAAGGACCTTCGTTCTGCCCCGTGACGCAGACGTGTCCGGTGCACCCTCACCAGTCTCATCGCCCTGCGACATCGCTTCTCTCTGCCTTTCCTCGTGCGCGGGTACCCCTTCGCTGTTGGTCATGGCGCACCGTCACCGCCGTCTGTGACCGCCGCTCGTGCCGCCTCGTTGACCGCCTCGAGGGCCGTCCGGGCGCTTGGCGCAAGCAGTAGCGGGTCACTGACCATCGCTGGGCCCGTTTGCATTCCCGGCGATGTGTAGTTGACCAGTCCTAACCCATCGGGACGTGGCGCCGTAACAGCACCGCGCTGCGCGAGATCTTGTGCGGGTGGACAGAATACGCCGCGATTCGGTGCGCGGTCAGCCACATCACCAATTGGCTGTCGCGTCGTCTCGTAGTAGCACACCGGTCCTTGCGTTGCGACGAGGATGAAATCCGCCACCCCTCCCCGCCCGAGCCGGGCAGCGGCGTCCACGCCGCGGGGGAAGTCGGAAACCAGCGCCCGAATCGCAGGTCCCCGGTTACCCAGAATTGGTGCGATGTCGGCCAGGCCCGCCAGCATGCTTTCCGCGTTGTCTTGATTCTCAACAAGCAGATCCGCTATTCGCCGCATGCCACCCGGCCCGGTATCGATCAGCGCTTCCAAGTCCGGCGTGCTCTCCACCAGTTGCCTCGTCCACACCCTGAAAGTGCTGAACGATGACGGCAGTGCGTCGGACGCGTCCGCGATCAATCGCATGGTCGCGGGCCCTTCGAGACCAAGCCACTCGACAGTGTCCGCATGCTTGTCGAAAACGTCCGAGATGATGCCGACGTTGTCGATTATGTCGCCGATGTCTTCGCCGCGACCACGGAAGGTGTCACCGAGCGCCGCCAGCAAGGAGCTCACCGACTCGACGTCCAGATTCTCGACCACCTCGTTGACGGCAACAAGGACCTCTCTGAAGTTCGCGCGCTGCAGGGCTGGGTCCACGTAAAGTTCCGCGCCATCTTCGAGGTACACACCTGGCTCAGCGCCCTCTGTGGGCCGCAATTCGAGGTTTACCAGCCCGGCAACGTTCAGCATCGTCGAGACTGGGGTGACTGCACGCGCGATTTGGACGCCGGGGTCTAGCTGAAACCTCACCTCTATCGGCAGGCCCACGGGCCCATCCTCGGTCTCCACGTATTGCATGAGCGCTGGCGGAATGGGCTTGACTTCGTGGATTTCACCGACGACGACGCCCTGGTACGTGACCACGGTGCCCGGTCCCAGCCCGCGACCGTCATCGAAATATGCGGTCGCTGTGACGGGCCGGTCGCCGAGTCCCACCGTACTGAGGCTCAAAAACTGCGCGCCCAGGGCGTACCTCGTCCCCAGCGGAATGATGACGATCGCCAGCGCTGCGAACAGCAGGAGCTGAATCTTCGTACTGCCCCTCACCGGCCCGCTCCTGCCTGCGCGATGCGCTCGCCGATCAAGAGATAGGCCAGTGCATCTGGAATGTTCAAGTTGATGTCAACCGCGAGGTAATCCCCGCGGCGCGCGTCTGCCGCCCTATCAAGGAAGTCGGAGATTGCCACGAGTACGCTGCGGATCTCAACGCTGCTCAACGACTCCAGCAGCGTCGCGAGTTCGGCAGGCAGCGCCAAGAGGTCACTCTCGGCGCCCGTCATAATCACGTCGAGTTCACCGGAAAGTCCCGCGACGCTGGACATCAAATCCGCTATTTCTGACCATTGCTCGTTGAGCTGATCGAAGACCGGGTTCGCCGCGTCCAAACCTCGCTCGAATGTCGCGCGCTGCGCTGCGAGTTGTTCAGATGCGCTCGCGGCTGCGGTCAGAGCTCGGTCGATGCTGTCTGACTGCTGGCCAAGCAACTGGGCAGTACTGCGCAGCGACGACACTAAACGGTTGATTTCCTCGCCACGATCACCAATGGCTAATTCCATTTCGTTGGCGATCACTTCGAGACTGCCTACACCGCCATCGCTGAGAACAAGCGAGAGACTGGCGAGCGCGTTCTCCAGATCGGGTCCGCGGAAGGTTTGCTCCTCAGTCACGCGCTCGCCTGCCTGAAAGACCTCTGCCGAGGCGTCATCTGGTATTCGTACTCGCAGATACGGGTTACCCAGCGTGTTTGGCAGTTCCACTGTGATCGTCGCATCACGCGGTAACTCCGCGTCCGCGTCGAGGCTCAGCGTTGCAACCGCAATGCGGCGGCCATCCGCAGCCACGTCGGTGCGCAGGTCGGAGACCCGCCCAAGCAGCCGCTGTCCGAGCCGCACCTCAGTGCCGACCATCACGAGATCCGCGGTCTCGAGTTCGACCTCGAGCGGGTAGGTGGCGCGCCCTTCGATGATGTCGAACGACACGTTCTGCATACCAAGAGAACACCCAGCTCCTGCCAGTCCGATGGGTATGACGAGAAGCGCAGCGACAATGCCGTTCCGGATGCGACTCATTAGCGGCCTCCCCTCACCGAGTTCTGCAACAAAGCACCCACGCCCAGGGGGTCCGCGGCGCTCGGCGGGATAGAAATCGGGTTCGTGAAACCGGCGCCGGCGCAAAGCGCTGCCCCGAGCTGACCGCACAGCGGCGCAAGTCGCGGCAGTTGCTGCAGGTCCGTCGAAACGTTGAGCCGGATTCGGGCCCCGTCCGCGGTAATCGCCCGATCGAGGTTCTGCCCCAGCAATCCGGCAAGGTCGAGTACCTCGGCCAGTTCGGCCGGACGGGAGGCCAGAGTGTTCGCGAGAACATCGGTGGAAGAGATGATCTGGCTGATCTCTCCGCCCCGCTCGGTTACGAGGCGATCGGCTTCATCAAACATCGTGCGTAGCTGGCTGATCATCTGCCCAAGATCGACATCTTGCCGTCCAGCCTCCGCCGCGAGCACCGTCAGCGCCGTGGTGAACTCTCTGATTTCCGTGTCACGTGACGACACCATGCGGGCGATGTTGCCGAAGGCCTCAAGCAGCTGGTCGATCTCATCTGCGTTGCCAGCGAGAACACGTGTCGCGCCAGCGAACTGTTCGATCGCGCGGTTCGCCTCCGGACCCATCCCCTCGAAAGCCTGCCCCATCCGTTCGACGGTTTCGCGCACGTTCCCCAATTCTTCGTTGCCGGCCAATGCGCCAGCTAGATCCTTGGCGGAGGTGAGGAGCATGTCGTAATCGACAGGTACATCCGTGCGTTCCTGCGAGATGGTCCCGCCGTCGGGCATGACGCCAAGCCGTTCACCGCGCGGCGGCAGCACGAGTTCGACGTAACGGTCCGCCACCAGCGTTCGGTTGGTGATGAACGCGCCGACGTTCTCAGGCAGCGCGACATCCCGATTGATCTTCATTTCGACGAGAACACCGGTCTCCGACGGCTCGAGTTCACTGACCTTGCCGACCTCGACGCCGAGCAGTCGCACCTCGTTGTCGACATACAGCCCGGTCGCAACCGGGAATTCCGCGTACAGCGTAGTGCGGGTGTCGCGGATCAGCACGAGCCATATCGTCGCCGCGATCAGAAGCAGGACCAGCGCTATGGCTATGATCTTGCCTGCACCGCGGCCGCTCGTTGTCGTCGCCATTACCGGCATCCCTCCATCGCACCGAGCAGACACAGCATGTTGTCAGGCAGAATCGCGGCCGGCGCGTTGATGTCGATCCACGGCCCATTACCCGTTGCGTCTACCAATGTCCGGAAAGCGGGGGCCAGTTCAGCGAGACTCCGGTCGATACGGTCAGATTCCGCCGCCAGCATCTGGGTGACGTCGCTCATCCCGGAGAGTAGCCGGTCCCATTCGCCTGGCTCACCCGCGAGTAACTCGGTCATCCGCGCTGAGACGGTCTCCAGGTCCACGATCAAGCCGCTGAGCAGTTCAGCACGAGTGCCGAGAATCCCGAACACCAGTGCGCCGTGCTCGAATAGCCGCTCCAACGTCGCTTCCTGAGCATCCACGATCTCTGCGAGTTCGCGACCCGTGACCAGAAGCTCCTCGATCTGCTCACTGTTCCGGTTGATAATCCCGGCAGCATCAGCCAGCGCTGTCACTGCCTCGTCGGCAAGCTGACGGTCCGGGATCGACTCGTACGCCAGGTCAGCGAGTAATTCGAGTTGCTCATAGTCGATCGCTTCACGGTCGGGGTCGTCCGTTCTGGTGGCGTCGAACGCGGCACGTGCGATCTCGTCGAAATGGAATGGAACAGCCGCTCGTTCGACTGGAATCACCCCACCTTCGAGGTCACCTAACCCCTTCGGACGGACATCGAGGTAATAGGCGCCAAGTACCGTGCGCAGTTTGACTTCAGCTTCGGTTTGATCACCCAGCTGCTGTGACCGGTCAACGCGGAAGTCGGCGACCACCTCGTCGCCCTCGATGCGGACGTTTTCCACCCGTCCAGCCGGCAATCCGGCCACGTAGACGGGGTCGCCCGCAGAGAGGCCTCCGGCGCTCGGCAGCACAACGCTGAAGCCGGCGGTACGAAGGTGGTACACACCGGTCGGGAGGACAGCTGCGATCGCCAGCACCGCGACCACAACCCCCGTCGCAACGGCGCCGATCAAGCCGGGCCGGGTGACGTAGACCTTGGATATTCCCGACCCGACAAGCTGCTGATTGAGGTTTCTGATCCAGCGAATCACCGGCACACCTCCGAATGAGTGGCGCCGACCGCAGCGAAGGGATCACCCAACAGCGGGCCAGCCTCGACTGTCAGCGTGCAGAAGTACAGCGTGAGCCAGGAGCCGTAGCCGCCATAGTGGTTGACCGCCGCCGCGCCTCGCTCCAATGAGGCAAGGAAGGCTGCGTACTCCTCCGTGTTTTGACTCCACTCGGTGCTGACCGCGATTGCCGAATTCACACTTCGCCGCAGGTCAGGCATTGTCGTGTCGAGCAATGTCGCAAACTTCGCCATGGTGGATCCACCCTGCTCGAGCAGTGCGATGATGTCCGCGTTGCGGGAAGCGAGGTTCTCAGTGAGCGCGGTAAGTCCCTCGACTGCTGCTTCGACGTCATCGCGACGCTCGATCACAACATCGAAGGCTTCCGGCAGCGTATTCGCAATCCGCTCGATTTCCGCCTGGCGCGCGAGCATGACGTTCGATACATCCAGCATCCCGGTGAGCGCAGCCTCGAAAACATCGGTGTTGCCGTCTAGCGCCGCCACTAGTGAGGCGGAAAGCTGGTTGAGCCGGGGTGGGTCCAGAAGCCTGAAAACCGGCCGGAATCCATTGAACAGTTCCGTGACGTCAGTCGGCGGCTTGCCCGCGATCGGGAGCCGATCGCCCTGGTCGAGTACCGGCGCACCGCCTGGGTCAATAAGCCCCAAGTATCGAACACCCAGCATGTCCGCGAACTTCACCCCTGCGCGTGCATTCTCGGTGAGTTCGATGTGTCGTTCGATGGCGAAAGTGACGACGGCCCGGCTAGTTCCATTATCCTGCCGTTCCCAGCCGGTGCCACGCACTTTGCCGACGCGGACACCGGCGAGGGTGACGTCGTCGCCAGCTTTGAGACTCGTTGCGTCAGTGAACTCGGCGGAATACGTCGCAGCGCGGCCGTCTACCGGCGGGCTCAGGGTTTGCCACACGCTCACCGACGTGAACAGCACGAGGACGAGGAAGATCACCAGCGCGACGAGTGAACCTTTACTCAGCTTCATTGAACCTCCACCACGGTTCCGCGCACGAGCGGTCCGAGCAGCATCGTTGTCGCTGCGCTGGGTCGGCCTTCACGGCCGGCCACCTGTGCGGCCCCACCGCGCAGTAATTCTCGCTCCAGAACGGCGAGCGGATCTCCCTGTACCTCCTGAGCATTCGCAGCCCCCTGGAACAGTCCGCGCAGTCCGGGGAAAAGATCTTCTGGCGACATATTCACCGACGACCGCGGCTGCGCGGGACCACAGGTGGGAGATGACAGCCCAGGGTATTCCGGGCAATCGGCCGGTGTGTACGGCATCGGCTCACTAAACGTAGCGAGCGCCTGGATATTGAGCCGGCCGGTCCGCAGCGCTGGCCCGAGGCCCGCCCCGACGTTGCGAATGCTCTGCAGGACGCCGCCAGCGCCTTGCCCAGTATTAAGAGCAGAGACGGCTGTGGTTCCGCCATCGAGGAAAACGACCGTATCGCTGGCGATCGCGCCGAAGAAGTTCTCGGCATCGCGGCCGAAGGCCGCACCCGCGACGAGAACCTCTCGGATACCCTCGCTTCTCCGGTTGAAGAGATCAGCGAGGTCGGTGGCGTTCTCGAGTGTTTCCACGATGTCCGGCAGCGCGGTATCAAGGTTCTCCAGAGTGCGGCGCAGGTCGGGGATGACTTCCCCCTCGATCAGCGGCGATACGGAATCGAGCAGATCTGCGCCTCTGGTGATCAAGTTTCCGAGGTCCTCACCCCGCCCTTCGACACCGATTCGCAGTTCGCGAAGTCCTTCCACGGACGCTTCGATGTTCAGGTCGTATACCGCACGCATGACCTTTTCGTAGACGTCATACAGTTCGCGGGCATCCGGACCTGTGTCCAGCGCAAGCGTGTCACCGGCGGAGAGGTTGACAGTAGAGCGCTCGGCCGTCGGCCGGTCGTATGGCGCGACGAGGTGAATCTCGTTATCACCGAAGATCGTCCGGGGCACGATCCGGGCAAGCGCGTCGTTGGGTATCTCATGCAGGACGGAGGGCGCGACCTGCAGCTCCACCCGTGAGAGTTCCTCGCCCGCCGCGCCGACAATACCCACTTCGATATTGCTGACGCGGCCAACGATCACCCCCTCGTACCGGACCGCGTTGTCCGATCCGAGCAATAGCCCAGATTCCCTAGGGGTAGTCTCCCCCACCACTTCGACTGAGGCGGGTACGTCGACATAGACCCGGGGGGAGCGGTCCAGCGCACCTGCGCCGCGCGCGATCAGCAATGCTGAGACGACGAATAAGAGAACCGCGATGATCACACCGCGAATTGAGCGCAGTATCATTCGAGCCCCATTCCAGGCACCGTCGGGGTGAGGCCGTACAAGCCGAAGATCAGCACCATCGCTGCGATGGCGACAGTAAGAATTGTCGTTCGGACCGCCGTGCCTGCCGCGCGGCCGACCCCTTCCGGGCCGCCACTCGCGTTATAGCCGTAGGAGCACGCGATCACCGCGATAATCACCGAGAAAACGACCGTCATGAGTATTGAGTAAGCGAATGTTTCCGGCGTAATTGATTGCCGGAAATAATAATCGTATGTTCCGGACGATTCTCCGAGCATTCCCACAACGACGAATCGCGACGCGAGATACGCACCGAGCAGGCCCACCATGTACACGGGCGTGATTACGATCAGCATCGCGATCAGCCGCACGGTTGCGAGGAACGTCACCGATGGGACACCCAGGGTGTCGAGCGCATCGATCTCCTCCGAAATCCGCATCGAACCGAGCTGCGCGGTGAATCCGGTACCGACCTTCGCCGCGATCGCGAGTGCAGCAATAAGAGGTGCCAGCGCCTGCGTGTTGGCGATTGACGCAGCCAGCCCCGAAAGCGCGGTGAAGCCAAGTAGACCGAGCGCGCGGTGAATTTCGATCGACACCATCACCGCGGCCACGATGGCCATGCCAGCGACAACACCGATTGTGCCGCCGCCCGAAAGCAGCGACGCCTTTCCGAAGCTGATGTTTCCGACTTCACGAAGAATGTGCGTGCGGTACCGCATGACAGCAAGCGGAATACCAGCGATCATCTTGACGCCGAACATCACGTGGCCGTCGAGCGCCGCGAAGCTGCTTTTAAGCCGTCCCGTCGTTCCGGCCGAGACCTTCTTCAGCCGCGCTGTGGCAGTCTGCGACAAGATCATATGTAGTCTCCAACTGCCGGAACCACCACGATGTACATCTGAGTCAAAACGACATTGATCACGAAGACCGCGATGAACATCATCACCACTGCGTCGTTCACGGCGTTAGCCACTCCGGCGGAACCCCCGCGCGTCTGCGTCCCCTTGTATGCCGCGATGATCGAGCAGGCGACACCGAAACAAAACGACTTAAAGAGGGCCATGACGAAGTCCGACGTCCGCCCGTAAGCCTGGAGTGTCAGCAGGAATCCGCCCTGCGACTCCCCCACCCCAACCACCTGGTAGGTGTAGGTGAAAAAGATGCCTGCGAAAGACACGATCGTGCACATCGAGAGCGCAACGAAGACCAGCGCGAATACACGCGGAACGACAACCCGTTCCACTACATCAACGCTCATGACTTGCAGCGCGTCGATTTCTTCGCGGATCGTTCGAGCCCCGAGGTCCGAGCAAATCGCGGCTCCACCGACTCCGGCGGCGATCAGGGCTGTGACGAGCGCAGCCGCCTGGCCGATGATCACGAAGGAGACGACAGCACCGGAATACTGCGCCGCTCCAATGCGTCCGGCGAGTCCCCCCATCATGACGGCGATAACGACACCGATCGGCAGCATCAGAAGCAGCGACGGCCAGAAGCACACCCGGACGAGAAATGTCGTCTGACTTACGAACTCGGCCAGCGGGAAGCGTCGCTTGAGGATAGCCGCCAGGCCAGTGAGAAAAGTTTGCGCAGCGAAGGTGACCAGACCGCCGATCTCATTGATCGCGTCGGGAATCAGGCCCTTCTTGGTGGATTCGACTTGAACAGTCAACGCCTTGCCTCATCTCGGAGGGAGCAGGAAGACACTCGAGGTGAAATTGCGGACGCATAACCGCGCAGAGCCGCCGTTCTGGACTCGCGGCTGTCCGCAGCGAAATCAGCGATGCGCGTGAAGCGACCTCGGGCTCGTTCGCTCTAGAGCAGA
Source organism: Hoyosella sp. YIM 151337 (assembly GCF_026041215.1). Classification (GTDB taxonomy): domain Bacteria; phylum Actinomycetota; class Actinomycetes; order Mycobacteriales; family Mycobacteriaceae; genus Hoyosella. Next base: position 260,643 of record NZ_JAPEIQ010000011.1, on the reverse strand, counting down.
GTTGCGTGCCAGCCGCGCACGAGCGCTGACAGCTGCCTCAATTCCCACGGAAACCCTCCCAGCTAAGCCACACCGCTTCTTGATATGGGTTGCGTTACTGTAACGTAACGCGCTCGCCGAACGTGCCGTGAATCCTGCAAATTCGGGGAAATCCCCTAATCCACGCTGTTGCAACACTATGTGGCGAAATTCGTCCACAGATTCACTTGCAGATGCAGAATTAGAGTCAAATCAGCGGCAGCCGCCCGCGTAAGGCAGTCGCGAACACGATTTGAATACTGGCCGCACGCTGGTGGCGTGCGTAGCTTGTCCTGATTATGAAAGACAATGGGCGAACATTTGTCAAATCGTGATGTTAATCGTTGCTAGTGAAAATTTTGCCCTTCAATGCAAAAAGGCTGCCGGTACGCTTACGCGTACCAGGCAGCCTCTTCGTGACCTTCGCAAATGGCGCGAGCGCAGCTATCGCAACTGCACTCAGATGCCGCTAGGGGAAGGCCCTCACAGGTTTAGAGCTTGGTCACTTGACACTGACCTTGGCGCCCGCAGCCTCGAGCTTCTCCTTGGCGGCATCAGCCTGGTCCTTGGCGACGTGCTCAAGAATCGCCTTCGGAGCAGCCTCGACGAGCTCCTTGGCTTCCTTCAGGCCCAGGCCCGGGATGATCTCGCGGACAACCTTGATGACGCCGATCTTCTTTTCGCCAGCAGCCTCAAGAACGACGTCGAACTCGTCCTTCTCCTCCACAGCTTCGGCAGCAGCAGGGGCAGCGCCAGCAGCAGCCACGGCCACAGGAGCAGCAGCGGTCACCTCAAAGGTGTCCTCGAAGACCTTGACGAACTCAGAGAGCTCGAGGAGGGTCATTTCCTTGAAAGCATCGATCAGCTCGTCGGTGGTGAGCTTCGCCATGATGGCGGTCCTTCCTAACTTTGTCCCCGGCCCGTCAAGCGACGGCGCTGGGTGCGGGTGGTGTGTTGTACGCGGGTGAAGAACGCAGGCGCGTTCAGCTTTCCGCTGGCGCGCTTTCTGGGCTCGCCGAGCCCTCTGCGCTCTTCTTTTCCTGCAATGCAGCAGCCAGACGCGCGACCTGCGAAGCAGGTGCGTTGAACAGGCCCGCAGCCTTCGCCAAGTTGCCCTTCATCGCGCCAGCGAGCTTGGCCAACAGAACTTCGCGAGACTCGAGGTCTGCGATCCTGTCGACTTCCTCCACCGACAACGGACGGCCATCCATGTAGCCGCCCTTGATGACGAGTGCCTTGTTATCCTTCGCGAACTTCTTCAGCGCCTTCGCAGCGTCAACGGGCTCGCCCGAGATGAACGCAATTGCGGTCGGACCTGAAAAAAGGTCGTCGAGTCCCTCGACTCCAGCCTCCTGGGCTGCAATCTTCACGAGGGTGTTCTTGGCGACGGAGTACGAGGTCTCCGCGCCGAGTGCGCGGCGCAGTTCGGTCAGGCCGGCAACACTGAGGCCACGGTATTCCGTCACAACTGTGGCGGTCGAGTTCTTGAACCGCTCGCTGATCTCCGCTACCGCAGTGACCTTTTCAGCCTTTGCCATGCTTCGCCTCCTCTCCTCACTCAGCCGAAGACCACGGCTAGCAGGAGGGCTCCGCGAAGCACGGGCCCTCATAGGCCCGATACAACAAAACCCCGGCGCAGAAGCCGGGGCACACACACGCGTGGTTTGCCCACATTCCGTGGTGAACCACCCGCAGCCTCGTCCTCCTGCGTGGGCCGCCGGAAATTCCGGTCCTTCGACTGCACGCGCCAGCGCGCGCAGTGACCAACGGTCTTCGGTGAACTTCATACTCGGGTAGATTGGCCCACAGCTCGTGGGCCCATCAGACATAAGTCCGAGAAAAGGATAGCGCGTCGCCTGCCGAATCCAAAATTGCCCGCTGAACAACTCGGCGCGGATTAATCACAGGCCGTCTCGATTACTCAGCTTCCGGCACACTGGACGTAGGTCTTGACGATAAGAAGGAGCGATGGGTGACTGATCGTCCCACAGAAACCAGCGAACGCACCGGGCCGGACGGCAGTCCGCACACCACCGTTGAGCAGACGGAAGGTATCGTCCGCACACGGTCAATCAGGGTGGCGTATGAAGAGTTCGTACCCCCACCGGGCGGCAACCCCGATTCCCGCCCGCCCATCGTCTTAATTATGGGCTTTGGCGCCCAGTTGATCCTCTGGCCGACCGAATTGTGCGAACAGCTCGCCGCCGCCGGCTATCGCGTGATCCGTTACGACAACCGGGACATCGGGCTCTCCACAAAGTTCGAAGGCATGCAGGTTGGCGGCTCATTCATCGCCAGGCTCCTCCGGAGCCAACTGGGCCTGGCGAGCGAGGTCCCCTACACACTGCACGACATGGCGGCGGACGCCCGTAACTTCCTGGACGCACTACGCATTGAGCGCGCCCATCTCGTTGGAGCATCGATGGGCGGCATGATCACCCAGCTAGTTGCTGCTACGTATCCAGAACGAGTCGCATCGGCCTCGATCGTCTTCTCGAGCACCAATGAGCGTTTCCTGCCTCCGCCTACTCCTGCTGCCATCAGGGCTCTACTTCGCCCACCCCCAAGGAATGCGACAACCGAAGACCTTATCGAGCACTCCGCGCGCAATTTCCACATGCTCGGCGGGCCCGCATTTCCGCGGGAGCACGATGAATTGCGTGAGCTCGCCCGCACTCAGATCGAGCGCAGCTACTACCCACAGGGCATGGTTCGCCAGCTGGCCGCAGTCCTCGGGTCAGGGAGTTTGCGGCCATACGCTGCCCGGATTCAAGCGCCGACCACCGTCATCCACGGAACGAATGACCCGCTACTCAAGCCGGCCTGCGGGCGCGCAGTGGCTCGCGCGATCCCTGGCTCGCGCCTCGTGATGATCGATGGCATGGGGCACGATCTCCCCACCAGCGTCGTACCCACGCTCGCTGACGAAATCCTCGCAACCATACGTACTGCGTGAGGGCTTGCAGTGATGCACGACAAAGCCCCGCCTGCGTTCAGCGCAGGCGGGGCTTTAGGGTGTCCACCCGAGGATCACTCCTCGTCGAGAAGGTTCCGGGTACGGTTCGGATCCACCGGGATGCCCGGGCCGGTGGTCGTCGTCAGAGTCACCTTCTTGAGGTAGCGGCCCTTCGCAGCTGACGGCTTGGCACGCAGAATTTCGTCGAGCGCAGCGGTGTAATTTTCCACCAGCTGACGGTCATCGAACGACGCCTTGCCGATGATGAGATGCAGGTTAGCCTGCTTGTCAACACGGAAGTTGATCTTGCCGCCCTTGATATCGTTCACAGCCTTGGTGACGTCCATGGTGACGGTGCCGGTCTTCGGGTTCGGCATCAGGCCACGCGGGCCAAGGATGCGGGCGATACGGCCAACCTTCGCCATCTGGTCCGGGGTCGCGATCGCTGCATCGAAGTCCAGCCAGCCGCCCTGGATACGCTCAATGAGGTCCTCAGCGCCCACGGCGTCGGCGCCAGCGGCCTCGGCTTCGTTTGCCTTCTCACCGGCAGCGAACACGATGACACGTGCGGTCTTACCGGTACCGTGTGGAAGGTTCACGGTGCCGCGAACCATCTGGTCAGCCTTACGCGGGTCGACGCCCAGGCGAAGTGCTACCTCAACGGTGGGGTCAAAGTTCTTGGAAGCGGTGTCACGCGCGAGGCGGATCGCCTCGACGGGTGCGTAGAGTTTTGAATGGTCTATCTTCTCAGCAGCTGCTCGGTAGACCTTGCTGCGCTTTGGCATTTCTGTCCAATCTTTCACCACTGACAAGCAGTGGCCAGGTCAGTTGTGGTACGGACCAGCGCTTGGCCCTTCCACTCTTACTTTCTGGGGTCTGAGCGGCCGATAACCCGCTCAGCGCGGCGCGGCGTGCGCCAGATCACTCGACGACGATGCCCATCGAGCGTGCGGTACCAGCGATGATCTTTGCCGCCTGATCGACATCGTTGGCATTCAGATCTTCCTGCTTGGTCTTCGCGATTTCCTTCACCTGATCCCAGGAGATCTTCGCGACCTTGTCCTTGTGCGGAGTCGGCGAACCCTTCTGCACACCAGCGGCCTTGAGCAGCAGCTTGGCAGCGGGCGGGGTCTTCAGCTTGAAGTCAAAGGAGCGATCTTCGTAAACGAAGATCTCAACCGGGATGACGTTGCCGCGCTGCGACTCCGTCGCCGCGTTGTACGCCTTGCAGAACTCCATAATGTTGACGCCATGCTGGCCGAGCGCCGGACCGATCGGCGGCGCGGGGTTGGCCTGACCGGCCTGGATCTGGAGCTTGATGACTCCAGACAGCTTCTTTTTCTTCTTGGGGGGCATCTCAACTTCCCTGTTCAGTGTTTCCTGTTTCTCACACCTCGGGCGGCACCTGGCCGGAATGGCCCTGCGCCGCCCTGTCAGCACTCTTTTCGCGAGCGCACGAGGTATGAAGCTATATCTTCGAGACCTGGTTGAACCCGAGTTCCACCGGGGTCTCCCGACCAAAGATCGAAACCAGCACCTTGAGCTTCTGCTGCTCGGCGTTGACCTCCGAAATACTGGCCGGAAGGGTCGCGAACGGACCATCCATAACGGTGACCGATTCGCCAACCTCGAAGTCTACTTCGATAGCGGGCTTCGCCGCGACTCCGGTTTCCTGCGGTGCACCACCAGCAGCGGCGCCGGCAGGAGCCTTCTTCCGTGTCTGCGGTGGGAGCAGGAACTTGACGACCTCGTTGATCGAGATCGGAGATGGACGCGACGTCGCGCCAACGAAACCCGTCACGCCTGGCGTGTTACGGACCACGCCCCATGACTCGTCGTTGAGGATCATCCGGACCAGAATGTAGCCGGGAAGAACTTTCCGGTTGACCAGCTTTCGCTGGCCATTCTTGATCTCGGTGACTTCTTCGGTCGGTACCTCGATCTGGAAGATGTAATCGCCCGCATCAAGGTTCTGGATACGCGTCTCGAGGTTCGTCTTGACCTTGTTCTCGTAACCCGCGTACGAGTGCACGACGTACCAGTCGCCCTCTGCGCGGCGGAGTTTGGCTTTCAGTTCCTCAGCAGGGTCCACCTCGGACGGCTCAGCACCAGCAGCCGCGGCGTCAGCGTCGGCTTCGACGGCGGCAGCCCCTTCGCCGTTCACCGCGTCTTCCTCGGTGAGGTCCACTGCATCGTTCTCCGGGGCACTCACTGGACTACTCGCTTCCTCTCTGTCACGCACGTATCGGTTCCCCTGACTTACCGGGGCTCGTTTCAAGCAACCACGTTCACTCCACAGTCCGGCGGTCTCGCTCGGCCTCAGCAGTGAAGATCACCCATAAAGCCAAAGTACGCCGCGGGCAAAGAGTTGATCCAGCCCGAAGATCAGCGAAACCATGAAGATGAGGAAGACGAACACCACGATGGTGTAGGTAATCATCTGCTTCCGGTTCGGCCAGATCACCTTACGGAGTTCGGAAATGACCTCGCGGACGAATCGGAAGATCGCCTGGATCGGGTTCTCACGCTGACCGAGAGCGGCTACGTCCCGTCCTGCGTGAGCCGCAGCGGCGGGTGATCCTGACGGGATTGGGGCCGATCCACTCGAGCGCTTACCGGCCGGGCGCGGGGCGGCGCCACCAGCTGCCGAGTCAGCGGAGCCCGGGGGTTCTCCGCCCTCGCCGGCATTGTGGCCTCGCTGCTCACTCACCCAATGGATCCTTCCGTCGCTGACGTTCGCAGCAGGGGCGACAGGACTTGAACCTGCAACCTGCGGTTTTGGAGACCGCTGCTCTGCCAGTTGAGCTACGCCCCTTCGGTAGAAGCTACCGTCGGCCAGTAACCACCCTACCTATCGTGACCACAAATCACGCGCCACCCGACGGGCGGCGCGCACGCTGTAGCGGTCACAGGTCCCTCAGTGTACTTCACGATCGCCGTGCAGTCACAATCATGGCGCCGGTCCCGCGTCACCGCTAGCTTGGGCGGGAGCGGGCATGCTTGTGCCTGAAAGCTTGCCGCCGGCCCCGCCGCACCCCGAGTTCGTATGTCGCAAGCAAGACTAGCCAAAGCGCGCTGATCGGGATCACGAACCACAGCATGGCGGCGCTGTACGGCTCGAGCGCATCGTGACCTGCAGCCTGAAGTACCAGGTACCCAATATATGCGACGTAGAACCCCGCGAACAGGGCGCCTTCCCATCGACTGATAGCCATCGCAGTGAAGGCGACGGGCAAAAGTACTAACGCCACCGCCACCATGATCGGCAGGTCGAACCGCACCGCAGACGGAGCGACCTCAATCGGGGTAATCAGCGAGGTGACACCCAGGACGGCACCGATGTTGAAAACATTACTGCCAACGATGTTCCCCACAGCCATGTCGCGCTCGCCACGTGCAGCGGCAATCAGGCTGGTCGCGAGCTCAGGCAGCGAGGTGCCAATCGCGACAACCGTGAGCCCCACAATCAGGTCGCTCACGCCGAGTGCAGAAGCGATCTCGCTGGCCGCGCTGACGAGCAACCGCGCACCGACCACGAGCAGGAGAACTCCGAGCGCGACGAGGCCCGAGCTGACCAGGAGTGAGCGGGTGCGTGACGTGGCACCCGCTGATTCGCCCGGAGCGTTGGCTGCTGGCGATTCCGGGCCGCTAACTGGAGCCCGGGACCGCCGCGATGTCACCACGGTGACCGTCAGGTAAGCCACCAGCGCGACCAGCAGTATGGCGCCGTCGAGGCGGCTGACCGTACCGTCGAGCGCAATCACAAGCAGGACTACGGAAAATGCCGCCATCACTGGTATGTCGGCGCGAACGATTCGGGATTTCACGATCAGCGGCGCCAGCAGGGCTGTCAGTCCGACGATGAGAAGTATGTTCGCGATGTTGCTTCCCACGACGTTCCCGACAGCGATGCCCGGATAACCGCTGAGAGCCGCTCCCGCGCTGACGGCAAGCTCGGGCGTCGACGTGGCGAAGGCAACCACCGTGAGGCCCACAATCAGTGGGGACATCCCGAAGATCCGGGCGAGCGAACTTGCCCCGCGGACTAGCGTCTCGCCACCCAGGATCAGAAGGACGAAGCCCGCCACCAGAACGGCGATCGTCAGTGCGCTCATGCCACTGCCTCCGGCGGGCGGAGGTGAATCACATATCTCACTTAAGCCAAGCTACGTGAGCTGAACCGTCGCGAGGGCACGACCAAAGATCTTCTTGCCCTCCGACTTCGCGACGAGAGCGATGACGGCTGTTCGCTCGTCCGAGTTGACGGACTTGATCCGGCCCGTGAATTCGACGCGGCCACCTACTCCATCGTCAGGCACGTAGACGGGACTTGTGAAGCGGACGCTATATTCGCGGACCGCGCTAGGATCGCCCAGCCAGGACGTCACATAGGTGGCGCCGAGACCCATACTGAGCATCCCGTGCGCTACGACGTCCTTGAGTCCCACTGCCCGGACGACGGCATCGCTCCAGTGGATCGGGTTGAGGTCGCCGGACACGCCCGCATACTGAACAAGATCGCCACGGGTCAGCGTGTACTCGGCAGGTGGCAGCTCAAGCCCTTCATGAACGCTTTCGAATGCGCGCGCCGTCATCAGCCAAGCCCGTCGATCTCGATGTCGTCCCGGCGAATGAGCGTGGTGTAAGCCGTGAGAACCGCTTCACCCTTGTCGTCTAGGACCGTGTTGCGAGTAACAATAATGTCGGTGCCCGCGCTGTGCCGGAACGATTCGACGTACGCTTCACCGGTCAGACGATCACCCGCCACAATCGGCCGGTGAAAGATGAAACGCTGATCCGTCTGCATGATATTGCGCAGGTCAGATGACCAGCCGTGCGCCTCGAACATCTCTTTGGTGGTGAGAATGCCGATGATCGACACAAAGGTCAGGGGGGCGAGCAGCGTTTCATGGCCGAGCTTCTGAGCAGCCTGCTCAGAATAATGAGCCGGGTGGTCATCCTTGACTGCAGTCGCGAACTCACGCACCTTTTCGCGCCCGACCTCATAGTAATCGGACATCCGAAAGCGCATACCCACGCTGTCAGCGGTAAACCCCACCGGCTCTCACCACCTCACTGTCGCCGAGCCGTCACCGGGACGGTGACACTCTGACTGTAATCAGCGAGTCTCGCGGTGCGAGCGGTGGGTGCCACAGTTGGGGCAGAACTTCTTGATCTCCAGACGATCTGGATCGTTGCGCCGGTTCTTGCGAGTGATGTAGTTCCGGTGCTTGCACTCCTCGCAGGCCAGCGTGATCTTCGGGCGAACGTCAGTGGCGGCCACGGGTTGCCTTCCTTCGGTCTCGCTGAAGGAATCCCTTGGATAAACCTTCAGATGTCTTTCTCACATATTTGAGTAGCGGTGGCCGGACTTGAACCGGCGACACAGCGATTATGAGCCGCTTGCTCTACCGACTGAGCTACACCGCCTTAAACCGGTGCCCACTGGCGTGCCAGTGGATGCCGATCTGCTCGCTAGCTGTTAAAGCGAGCCCCCTAACGGAATCGAACCGTTGACCTTTTCCTTACCATGGAAACGCTCTGCCGACTGAGCTAAGGGGGCACAACCTGCACTCACGCTGCTGTCCGCCTCCCCAGGGAACCGGTACGGCAGCATTCGCGCTCAAGCCTTCAAGAGGTTACACAGGAACCGAGGCCGCTGACAAACCCGCAGGTCGTAAGCACGAAATATTGGCCCCGCCCCCGCTGCACAACAAGCAAAAGGCCCCCGGTTGCGAATCGCTCCGGGGGCCTTTCGGTGTGGCAGGTGTAGGATTCGAACCTACGTAGGCGATGCCGACGGATTTACAGTCCGCTCCCTTTGGCCGCTCGGGCAACCTGCCGTAGCCCGCATGTAATTTGGGCGTGAAGGCACAATACATCGTCAGGTGCCCCTTGATGCAAATCGGCCAGGACAGCAGCCGTTCACCGGCGTATGCGAGAGTGGAGCAGCCGTCTTGGCGGCGCCGCGACACAACCTGACCTTTCGCACGGAACGAGGAGACAGTGGCAGATTCATCCTTCGACATCGTCAGCAAAGTGGACCGTCAAGAGGTCGACAACGCTCTGAACCAGGCTGCGAAGGAAATCTCGACTCGATACGACTTCCGCGGAACGAATGCGCGGATCGAATGGTCGGGCACCGAGAACATCGTTCTTACTGCCGACAGCGAAGATCGAGTGAAGGCGGCGCTAGACGTTTTCCGCGAGAAGCTCGTGCGCCGCGATATCTCAATGAAGGCATTCAAGCCCGGCGACCCCATCGCGTCTGGCAAGTCGCACAAGATCACCGGAAGCCTGGTACAGGGCATCGATCAAGAACATGCCAAGAAGATCTCGAAAAAGATCCGGGACGAAGGCCCCAAGGGAGTCAAGGTTCAGATCCAGGGTGACGAGCTGCGGGTGTCCAGCAAGAAACGCGACGACTTGCAGGGGGTTATCCAGCTTCTGAAATCAGCCGATTTCGACGTCGCCCTGCAATTCGTCAACTACCGGTAAGCCCCGGAGTCACAGTCCCTCGCGCGACATCCGCTCGAGGCGGGCAATTCGCTCCGCTATCGGCGGATGCGACGCGAACATGCCTGCGAACCGCTCCCCAGGCCGGAAGGGGTTCGCAATCATCAAGTGCGATTCGGCAGCGAGGCGCGGCTCCGGCGGCAGCGGCGCCCGCGCCACTCCACGCTCGATCTTGCGCAGCGCCGATGCGAGTGCAAGCGGATCACCCGTGAGTTTCGCTCCCGACGCGTCGGCCTGGAACTCTCGCGAACGCGAAACCGCCATCTGAACGATTCCCGCCGCGATTGGGCCCAGCATCGCGATCAGCAACAGCACCAACGGGTTCCGGTCGCCATCACGCCCTCCGAACACTGAAGTGAACAGAGCCAGGTTCGCAAGGCCCGAAACGACCGAGGCCATAGCTCCGGCAACCGAGGAGATCAATATGTCGCGGTTGTAGACGTGCGCAAGCTCATGGCCGAGGACAGCCCTGAGCTCCCGTTCGTCGAGAAGCTGCAGGATGCCCGCAGTGCAGCACACCGCCGCGTTGCGCGGGTTCCGGCCAGTCGCAAATGCGTTGGGCGCGTTAGTTGGGCTGATGTACAGGCGGGGCATCGGCTTGTGCGCAAGCGTCGCGAGTTCGCGGACAATGCGATACATCGCCGGCGCCTCGAGTTCCGAAACCGGCCGCGCCCGCATCGCACGCAACGCAAGTTTGTCACTGAAAAAGTACGCGTAGCCGTTCATACCCAGCGCGAACACAATCGCGATCCACAGTGCCGTGGGGCTATTGAACAGTGACCCCACGAAAATGATCAGCGCGGACATCGCACCGAGAAGCACCGCAGTCTTCAGCCCATTCGCATGACCGGTCATCACTCATCTCCGATCTCTGCCTGAACGTTACGCTCACCAAGTCCTGCCGTCAGCGGCGCAGGATGCTCCAGCCGCCGTTGCGCTCGCACCCATTCAACGCCTCGGGCGGGGTGCGCAGTTCCCCACGCACCCGGGCACTGGCGCTTAACCGACCCGCGCGATCGTGTACTCGATCAAACGGCTCAGCGCGGTGTTGGCGGGGCCCGGCGGGAGTGCCTCAAGTTCCGCACGCGCACGGTCGGCATAGTCTTGCAGCGTCGCGTATGCACGCTTCATCCCCGGCGCGGCGCGCAACAGCGTCAGCGCTTCGGCCACCTCGTCATCGTCGGTGATCGGCCCACTGAGGAGCGACTTCAGCCGTTCGGCATCAGTCCCTTCGTCTTGCAGCGCGTAAAGCATGGGGAGGGTACGCACGCCCTCGCGCAGATCTGTCCCCGGTGTCTTGCCGGACTTCTCTGAGACAGACGAGATGTCGATGATGTCGTCACAAATCTGAAAAGCCATGCCCACCGCATCGCCGAGACGATCCAGGCGGGCTACCTGTTCCGCATCAGCACCGGAGAATGTTCCGCCGAACTTTCCGCACGCCGCGATCAGCGATGCCGTTTTTTCCCTGATGACGGTTAGATAGTGCGCCACTGGATCGTCGGTGGACTTCGCTCCGACCGTCTCACGCATCTGGCCGGTGACGAGTTCAGCAAAGGTTTCCGCAATGACCCGGACAGCATCCGGACCCAATGTAGAGAGCAGACGCGACGCGTGGGCGAAGAGGTAATCGCCAGCGAGGATCGCAACGCTATTGCTCCAGCGCTCATTCGCGCTCACTGCACCCCGGCGCATCGTCGCTTCGTCCATCACATCATCGTGGTAAAGCGTGGCGAGATGAACCATCTCCACCACCGCGGACGCCGTGATCAACGACGGACTGTCAGGTTCGGGCCCCAGCTTTCCACAGAGAACCGTAAACAGCGGCCGGAAACGCTTTCCCCCTGCACGCGCGAGATACAGCGCGGTCTCGGTCAGAAACTCTTCCCCTGCGGAAAGCTCGTCGATCAGCAGCTTCTCCACTTCGCCAAGCGCGGTCCGGACCTGCGCTGCGAACACTGCGTCCCCGACGTCGATTCCGGCGACTGTACTGCCCGCCCCGGGGCTGCTGACCGCCGGGCTCTCCGCGCGGGCACTGCCGGCACCAGGCCCACTACTCGCCTTGTGCACTGTCTCGTCGCGATTCACGATGTGCGCACCCGTCCTGTCAGAGCGCCGGAATTCTCCGCAGCTCGGTTGTCTGTGGACCGTTTCGGTGGCGTGTTCCGGGGCGCCTCGCGCGATGCTGCCCCCAGAATGCACTCCTGCCACGAAAACACCGTAGCGAATGGCGGCCATCTACACCGTGGCGACTGCACCGATTGGGCTTAACACCACTTTTTCCACGACGGAAACCGGTTCGGAAGCAAGGATGGCGCACACAATCAGTAAGCTTCACGATGTGTCGGCAGAGAAGAGCAACCGTAGCCCAGGCGCCGAGGCGCCTGTTGACGGCCGCAGCGTGCGGTGGGAGGACCATAAAGCTGCCCGCCGTAACCAAGTGCTCGACGCCGCTATGGCAGCCATCGACCAGGAAGGCGCAGGCGTCGGCGTACAGCAGATCGCGGCACGCGCAGGCCTGCCGCGGTCCGTGGTCTACCGGCTATTCCGCGAGCGTGGTGACCTCGACGAACAGGTGCGCGGCCATATCGTTTCCACGCTGATGATGTCGCTGGCGCCTGCGCTAGCGCCGGAGGGCACCGCACAGTCCGCGATCGAGCGAGCCGTCAATACGTACGTGTCGTGGATCGCGGACCACCCGAACTTGCATCATTTCCTCGGCAGCGGGTCAAAGCGCAAGCCAGCCACGGTCTCCAAAGTCGTCACGGGTACGAAGACGGCGATCGGGCTGTACATCACCGACGTGTTCGCGACGGCACTGCGCCGCGCCAAAGCAGATGAATCCGGAGCAGAAACGATCGCTTTCGCTGTGATCGGTCTCGTCGATGCGGCGGTCAACCGCTGGCTAAGCAACCGCAAGCGATCAACGCCGAAAGAGAAGCTCGCTGAGCTGGTGAGTCGCAGCGTGTGGCACGTCATCCAGGGAAGCCTCAGCGACCTGGGTATCGAACTGGACCCAGAAACACCACTGTCGGAGCTCACGGGCGATATCAGGCCGCTGCTGATCGCCCAGTGAGCGCCGAACTGTCCGTGGTGGCTTGAGCCGAATTGATCTAACCGAGACCCCCGCCGTCGCGCACTGCAGCAATCGCGTCGGTACTCAGCCCCCAGTCCGCGAGGATGGCCGACTGGGCCTCGGCATCCGCGGCGCCGCTGGCCGCCGCTGGGGTGCCCGCCGGTGTCCGGCTGAAACGTGGCGCGGGCGCGGGCTGCACGACTCCGTCGACTTCGATGTAGGTGTTGCGTGCGGCGTTGTGAGGGTGCTTATGCGCTTCCCAGGCCGGGACGACCGGGGTGACACATGCGTCCGAGTCAGCGAACAGTTCGCTCCATTCGGCCAGCGTGCGGGTACGGAATTTTTCGGCCAGGATCTCGCGTAGTTTTTCCGCCTGGCTCAGATCGAGATGGAATGGCAGTTCCTCGGCATCTAGCTCGAGCTTTGCCACGAGTTCTGCCCAGAACTGGGGTTCGAGCGCACCGACCGCCATGAATCCGCCGTCCGCGGTTTCGTATGTCCCATAACAAGCCGCGCCACCGTCAAGCAGATTGGTACCGCGCTCGCCGTTCCACAATCCATGGGCGTGCATGCCATGCATAAAGGTCGTGAGAACGGCTGCGCCGTCGACCATCGCAGCGTCTACAACCTGCCCCGTGCCTGACGTCTGACGCTCGTGGAGCGCAGCAAGGATGCCCAGCGCGAGCAGCATGCCACCGCCCGCAAAGTCCGCGAGGATGTTGGCCGGCGGTGTCGGGGGTTCACCAGCGCGGCCCAGCAGGTCCAGCCCACCAGAGATTGCCGCGTAGTTGATGTCGTGGCCAGCACGGGGTGCAAGCGGTCCGTCCTGTCCCCAGCCCGTGATGCGCCCGTAGATCAGGCGCGGATTGACGCCGCGCAAGTCCTCAGGTCCGATGCCCAATCGTTCTGCCACCCCCGGCCGGTAGCCCTCCACAAAGACATCCGCTTCGGCCGCAAGCTTGTGTACGAGTTCCCGGCCCGCAGCCGACTTGAGGTCAACTGCGACAGAGCGCTTCCCGCGATCCATCGGACCTTGCGGCGGCACGATTCCGCCACCACCACCGGCACGCTCAATGCGGAGTACCTCTGCCCCGAGGTCAGCAAGCAGCATGCAGCCGAAGGGGCCCGGCGCGAGGCCAGCCATTTCGACGACACGCACGCCTTCAAGAGGTCCCGGCATATGCTGTCTCCTTTTCTTTCCCGCGAACGGCACTACGTGCGACAGTCTGTCACATCAATGTTGGTGCGTAACCGCAGGCCCGCTAATGGCGAACCGCACGGTGCAGCGCGACAATGCCGCCCGAAAGGTTCCGCCATTGCACATCGGCCCATCCGCAGGCGGCGATACGCCGGGCCAGTCCCTCTTGGTCAGGCCAGGCCCGGATCGACTCCGCGAGGTAAACGTACGCATCCGGATTCGAACTCATCGCACGTGCTACGGCCGGCAGCGCCCGCATCAGGTACTCCATATACGCGGTGCTGAAGACCGGAATGACCGGGGTGGAAAACTCGCATACCACCATGCGCCCGCCGGGCTTCGTGACGCGATGCAATTCACGCAGCGCGGCCTCCACATCTGCCACGTTGCGCAACCCGAAGGAGATCGTGACCGCATCGAACACCGCATCGGTGAACGGCAGATGCAGCGCGTCGCCCGCGACCATGGGTACCCGGCGAAACTTCCCAGCCTGCAGCATGCCCGTTGAAAAATCGGCCGCGACCACCCAGGCTCCCGAACGCGTCAACTCCACCGTCGAGACGCCGGTGCCCGCAGCGAGATCGAGCACAGTCTCGCCCGGCTGCAGGCGCAGCGCACGTCGCGTCGCAGCCCGCCACGCCCGGTCGCGGCCAAACGACAACACCGTGTTGGTCACGTCATAACGCTTCGCAACCCCGTCGAACATCGATGCAACATCGTGTGGGTCCTTGTCGAGCGTCGCACGCTGCAATTCAGATCGTCCCGGCGGCGGGGCAGGTTCAGTACTCGTCACGGCATCGAAACTACCCGGTGCGAAACGTTCGTACAGTCACCGCGGTCATGCGGAGGCGGCGAGCTCACCGTAGTCGAGCGCTGCCACCGCAGCGTAATGCCCGAGCAACTCGTCACAGAGCGCAGGCCAGCTGCGCCGCGCCACTGACTTCCTCGCAGCACGGCCGAACTGCGCGCGTGCCGCTGGCTGGGCGAACGCTCCTACCGCGCCTGGGAGTAGCTCCCCGAAATGCGCGACAGGCAGCAAGAAGCCGGTGCGTGCGTGCGCGATCAGATCCTTTGGGCCGCCCGCATCCGGTCCGATTACTGGAATTCCGCTCGCCAATGCTTCCTGCACCGCCTGGCAGAACGTTTCATGCTCGCCAGTGTGCACGAAGACGTCGAAACTCGCGTAAGCCTCCGCGAGTTCCAGTCCGCCCAGCTGACCAGTGAAGATCGCGCTCGGCATCAGCGACCGCAGCTTTGCGCGGTCGGGGCCTTCGCCCACAATCACGAGCTGAACATCTGGGTTGTCATTCAGAACAGCAAGCCGCTCAACGTGTTTCTCCGGCGCAAGGCGTCCCACGAAGCCAACGATCAGCTTGCCCTCTGGTGTCCAGCGCTCCCTGAGCTCGCCGCTGCGCCGACCGGGAGTGAAACGCTCTGTGTCAACTCCGCGGCCCCAGCGGTGCACGCGCGGAATGCCGTGGCGCTCCAGGTCAGCAACCGATGCTGTCGATGGAGCCAGTGTGCGCGACGCGCCACGGTGCAGTTTCCGCGTCCAGCGCCATGCTGCACGCGCGGTCAGCCCCAGGCCATAGCTTTCGGCAAAACCAGCCACATCAGTCTGGAAGACCGCGACCGTGGGCACATGCAGCCGCCGCGCTGCACCAAGTCCGCCAGCGCCGAGCAGAAACGGCGACGCGAGATGCACGACGTCAGGGTCGAATCGCCGCATCACGTCAGTGATCCATGGCTGCGGGAGCCCTACCGGAAGCGAGGTGACCATCGGCACCATCAACGCTGGCACGTGGTATACCGGAAAGCCTTCATATTCATGGACGTCGCGCTGGTTGCCAATCGCACCGGGCGCGATAACAATTGCGTCGTGGCCGCAGCGCTTCAGGTGTTCCAGCACACGCAAGACGGAGTTGACCACCCCATTGACATTCGGCAGGAAAGATTCGGACACGATCGCTACTCGCATACTCAAGAGAGTTGCGCACCTAGCGGTCGCCACGGGAATGTTCGCGTGACAGTCCGGAGAACCGTAGCTGAATCTCTCGTTTACATTGACTCACGTGACTGTGAGTGATCTGCAAGTTCCCGCAGCTTGCGCCGCATCAGAACCAGAAGCGGGCCCGCCACAGCCCATGTCACGAGGATGACCGACAGCGCGGGCACTACTGCGACACGCGCGTCGCGGCCTGCGACCCGAACCAGATCGGGATCGCTGCGGGCGTATTCCACTGCAATGCGCTGACCTGCGGTGAGGTCAGTGGGATAGAGAACACCGAGCCTCGGGTTGTGCAGCACGCCATCGGGGGTGCTGAAGAGGATCGCCGAACGGCGCACACCTGCGGAAAGGACCTCCGCCGTCGCGGTGCCCATATCTGCTTCGATAATCATGTCATTGCGCCAGCAACCGATTACCAGAATGATTGCCAGCAGGGAGATGCCGCCCGCGACGAGGCATACCGCGATCGTCGCGCGCCGGAGCATCCGAAATTTCACGGTACCGAGCGTATCCGAGGCGCGCCCCGCCGAAGCTCCTCCAGGGCAGTATCAGCGGATTCTGCGGGCGCTCGCGGCGATTCCGCTACGGACTGCCGCATGCAGTTCACGCAGGCCCGAACGGTCTGTACGCACTTCAACGACCCGTAGGCCCCCACCGTCGGCGGCGCCGGACTCGAGAACACCCTGGAGACGCTCCACGTCCGACTGGACGTACGGAATGCCGTACGCGTGGCATACGGCGGCGACGTTCACGCCGTGCGGTGTGCCGAAGATCCGCTCGAACGCGCCCGCATACATCGGGTCACCCTGTTCAAGCAGTTCGAATATCCCGCCGCCATCGTCATTCGCCACCACGATGGTGAGGTCTCGCGGCCGCGGTTCCTGCGGGCCCAGCAGCAGTCCGGAACTGTCGTGCAGAAAAGTGAGATCGCCGAGCAGGGCTACCGCTCGCCCACCTTCAGACTGGTGGGCGGCGGCGGCGCCGATAGCGGTCGACACAGTGCCGTCGATACCCGCAACGCCACGATTCGACACCACCGACACGCCAGCGGGCACAGTACCGGCGAGCGCTGCATCACGAACAGGATTCGAAGCCCCGAGGATCAGGAGGTCACCGGGGCGAGCAGCATCGACGATCTCGGCTGCAACATGCAAACCGGTCGACTTGGGGTGCGCCGCAAGTTCTCGGCCCATCACATCGAACGCAGCTCGCGACAGCACGCGCGCGTTATCCAGCCATTCGGCGCGCGGCGTCCCAGAAACGATCGCGCGCGTGCCCGCAGCAGTGAGATTCCCCGATACGTCCGGCCAGCGCGGACCAGTTGTCAACGCATACACAGTGACGCGTGGATCCGCGAGGACCGCAGAAACCGACCGGTGCAGCGTGGGCCGGCCGGTGATAATCGCCTGCTGCGGCCGCAGCTCAGCCAGCGCGTAGGGGTGCACCGGGAAGCCGTGCAGGGGTGCTGTTGGCTCGGCCACGGTTGGGAGACCTGCGAGTTCGGGGTGGTTGCCCGAACCGTGCCCGGAGACGACGATCGTGTCGCGGGACAGGTCGATCGGGAGCGGAATATCGAAAAGCGTGTGGGGCGTCTCCGTCCATGGTGCACCATCGGGCCGTCCCGGCGGCTCGTCAGTGACATCGTCGCCGGGCACGAGTGGTTCACGCAGCGGCAGGTCAAACTGGACTGGGCCCGCGTTGCCCGTGCGATCACCGCGAGCCGCTGCAAGTACGCGGCACACAGCTGAGCGCCACTGACTGTTCTGGTCACGGTCCGCTTCCGCGATGCCTAAGCTTATGGCTGCCCGCACCTGGGCACCGAACATCCCGAGTTGCTCGACCGTCTGGTTGGCGCCGGTGCCCAGCATTTCGTATGGCCGGTTCGCACTCAGCACGATCAGCGGCACCCGCGCATAGTTCGCCTCATACACTGCGGGAGTGAGATTCGCCACAGCAGTCCCGGAAGTCATGACCACCGGCACCGGCTGCTTTCCACCGAGCGCCAGGCCGATCGCGAGGAATCCTGCGGTGCGCTCGTCGATCCGGACGTGCAGCCGCAGTCGGCCCGCGGTTTCCGCTGCGTGCAGGGCAAAGGCTAGCGGTGCATTTCGAGAGCCCGGGCACAGAACAACATCGCGGACGCCGCCGCGGATCATTTCGTCGACGACCGCGCGGGCCTGAGCAGTGGACGGGTTCACCAGACCAGAGTGTCAGATTCCGCGCGGGAATGCGCCGACACTGCTGTCCGAATAGGAAGTCGACCGCGCCGGGTGCGACCATAGCAGTCGTGCGAACCCACTTCGATCCGGCGTTAATGGACCACGATCGTGTCTACCAACTGCTTACGTCGAGTGTCGTTCCGCGGCCGATCGCCTGGGTGTCCACCAGGTCCGCAGGCGGCGTTGACAACCTGGCTCCGTATAGTTTCTTCACTATCGCAAGCGTCGATCCGCCGGTCGTTCAGTTCACGTCCGTCGGCAGGAAAGACACTCTCACCAACATCGAGGAGACGGGTGAGTTCGTCGTCAACCTCACTTCGGAGCCACTGCTTGATCAGGTGAACGGCAGTTCAGCCGCGTTCGGGCCGAGTGTGAGCGAATTCGATGCAATGAGTGTGGTGTCGGCCCCGAGCGTGCGGGTGCAGCCACTGCGGGCAAAAGCCGCGCCGATGAGCTTCGAGTGCGTTCTAGAACGCGTGATCAGCGTCGGTGACTCGCATCTGGTGCTCGGGCGCGTAGTTTTCATGACCGCGAACAGCAGCTTGCTCGACGAGGACGGGCTGCCCGCGACGAAAGCACTGGCCCCACTCAGCCGTTTCGGGCGCACCGAGTGGGGGGTCACCCCGCTCACCCGCCAGGTCGCTCGCCCAGTGGTTCCGGAGTGACACTCGCGAGCACCTGATAGCAGCGCGCAAGGCGGGCTCGCCACCACTGGCGCCGCGCATCCGGCGCGGAGAGGCGATGTGCAGCCTCGGTATCGACCACCGGCGCATGCACACGAAGGCCACCCGCCGACCACTCACTCGGCGATCCGACATCGTCGGCGAGCAATCGCGACGTCGCGAGCCCGCAAGCGAAATCAAGCCGTGGCAGCGCGGCCGCCACGCTCACGCCGCACGCGATGCCGACGGCCGTGTCGAGCGCGCTCGACACCACCACGGGAATCCCAGCCGCTTCCAGCTCATGTGCGATGTGCAGGACTCGCCGTGGGCCACCGAGCGGGGCGACTTTGACGACTGCAACGTCTGCCGCCCCCGCCTCGACAACCAGAAAAGGATCAGTAGCGCGGCGAATGCTTTCGTCTGCCGCGATCCGGACACGGCCGTCGAGTCGGCGGCGCAGTTCCGCCAGTTCCGCGACTGTGCGGCACGGTTGCTCTGCGTACTCCAGCTGGCCATCGCGGGTCAGCGCGGTAATCGCCGCTTCCGCTTCCGTGACCGTCCACGCGCCATTGGCGTCCACACGGACGTTCGGGATGCGCTCTCGCACCGCATTAACACGTGCCACGTCGTCGGAGAGGGTCTGGCCTGCCTCGCCCACTTTGACCTTCGCGGTGTGTGTGTCCTCGTATCGGGCGAGCACTTCACCAACTCGTGCCGCAGGTACCGCAGGCACTGTCGCGTTAACGGGAACCACGTCACGGCGTGCGGGCGGCAGCCCGTTCCAGGCTGCATCGATCGCGGCCATCAGCCACGTGGCGGCCTCCCGATCGTCATACTCAGGGAAGGGTGCGAACTCGCTCCAGCCGGCAGGCCCGCGGATGAGCATCGCTTCTCTGGCCATGATGCCGCGGAAGCGAACACGCAGCGGGACGGTGACAACCCAGGTGGCCGCAAGCACATCGGGCAGTGGAGGTAAAGCAGAGAGCCCGGGCAACGCGCCGCCAGGACCACCGGGGCGTGTGGTCACCGAAACAGGCCCCGCTTTCTGCTCACCTCGAGCATGTCCGCGACGTCGATGAGTTTAACCCTTGGCCTGCCTGCCTTCTTGCCAGCGGCGGTTTCGTGCTCGTCGATCGCCTTCCAGCCGCGCAGATCGACCGCGCCCGGCTGTCGGTCACGGACAAGGTTCGCAAGGTCGTCCCGAGTACCGACGGGCCGCAACAATTTCTCACTGTTGAAGTCATCCACGATGTGCTGCACTGTCTCGCCCGCATCAGTTTTGTTCGTGCCAATAACACCGGTCGGCCCCCGTTTTATCCACCCTGCGGCGTAAACCCCGGGCAACGGCTTCCCACCGGGCGCATCGAGCACGCGTCCACCCTCGTTCGGGAGCACACCCCGGTTCTCATCGAACGGCACGCCTGGGATCGGCGTGCCCCGGTAGCCCACCGAGCGCAAGACAAGCGTCGTTTCGAAATCCTCTACCGCATCAATAGCGCGCGCCTGCAACCCGCGTTCACCTGCGACGAGTTCATTGCGCACCGCACGCACTCCGGTGACACGGTCAGGTCCGAGAATTTCCTGGGGGGACAACAGATAGCGAAACACGATGCGGCGCCGCTCGGGGTCAGGCTGCCGTTGCGCGGATGCGGCAGCGAACTCCTGTGCAAGCTTCGCCTTGTAGGCCGCCATGGGTTGTGCAGACGCCGCGACGTCCTGCTCACTCAACTCGTCGAGCGCCGCTTCTGCAGGGTCGATGACCACGTCAACACCAGGCAGACTACCGAGCGCGAGGAACTCAGGGACGGTGTAGGCGGCCTGCGCGGGTCCGCGGCGGCCAAGCAAGATGACTTCCCGAACGTTGCTCTTGCGCAGCGCCTGCAACGCGTGATCGGCAATGTCTGTTTGGGCGAGCAGTTCCGGATCGAGCGTGAGGATGCGAGCGACATCGAGCGCAACATTGCCGTTACCGACGATGACCACGCGTTCCGCCGACAGATCGAACGTACGATCCGCGTAATCAGGATGGCCGTTGTACCAGGCGACGAATTCGGTTGCGGCGTGGCTGCCGGGCAGTTCTTCACCGGGAATGTTCAAGTGCCGATCGGTAGCGGCACCGACGGCGTAGACCACCGCATGGTGATGGGCGAGCAGGTCGTCGTGGCCCAGGTGGTTGCCGATCTCGACATTCAGGTGGAACCGGAACGCCGGCTTCCCTAAAGTCCAGCGGAACATGTCCGCGACTTCTTTGGTTCCCGGGTGGTCAGGTGCAACGCCAGCGCGAACGAGCCCAAACGGTGTCGGCAGCCGATCGAAAACTTCGACCTCGACGTTGGAATGGGTAAGAAGGTCACGCGCGGCATACATAGCAGCCGGCCCAGAGCCCACGATCGCCACCCGCAGCGTGCCGAGATCGCTGCGCAGCGGCTTTTCTGGCACGTACGGCGGCAGCGATGGATCGATCGGGTACTTGCGGTAGTACTGCTCATTGATCTCCGCGTAGCGGCCGAGCTGAGTGGGCAGCGCATCGTCGGGAAAAATCGCGCTCACGGGGCATTCGTCAAGACACGCACCGCAGTCGATGCACACGTCAGGCTCGATGTAGAGCATCTCGGTGGTGGCGAATTGAGGCTCTTCTGGTGTGGGGTGGATGCAATTGACGGGGCACACCGGGACACACGACGCATCGTTGCAACAGGCCTGGGTGATGACATACGCCATGCACCCGACAGTACGCCTGCTGCCCCGCGGCTAGCTGTACTTCCCTCCGGACATCAGGCCAGTGTCACGAGAACATGTCAACGATGGAGCCGAAGTCTGGCCCAGGAGTGATCGGGACGAAGTCTGGATCCACGTACGTCAGTGTCACCCGGGCTGGTTCGTCCGCTGGCACCGCTGGGCCGGTCGACGATCCGCCGCCGCCACCGGCACCTGCCGCGAACGTGGCGGACCCGCCGCCGCCCCCGCCGACGAGACCACCGCCGCCACCGCCGCCACCGTTTGCAGCGCCGGCCTGAGCGTTTGCCCCGGTGCCGCCGGTTCCGTTCGACTCGCCCGCAGCTCCGCTGCCGTTATTGCCCGCTCCGCCCGTACCAGGAACGGTACCGGTTGCCCCACCGCCACCTTCGGACGCTGTGCCAGATGGAGCTCCATCTTGACCGCCGTCACCGCCAGCCCCGGGCGGACCGAGCGAGGTCAAGCCGCCACCACCGCCGCCGCCACCGGCGACGACGACGCGCAGGCCGCTCTGGATCACTCCGGAAGCGCCACCGCCGCCGCCGCCGCGGAGCGAACCGCCATCGCCGCCACTTCCAATGCCGGCACCGCCCGCGCGATCGGCGTTTCCGCTCGCGCCAACCGCACCCACGGTGACGGTGAGCACTTCGCCTTCAGTCACACCGATGATGCCGTTGACGAGTGCGCCTCGGCCCGGGTCACCGCCGATACCACCCGCTGTGCCACCACCCTGGCCGCCACGAGCGCCAACCGCCGTGACATTGATGACGGTGACCCCGTCCGGCACCTCGAAATCTTCGGTGCCAGCGGAATCGAATGTCACGGTGCAAATGCCGGACGAACATTCTGGCGTCGCGGCGGCTGCGGCGCCGCTGGCCCCCAGCACAACAGCGCTGGCCCCGAGGACAGTCGTGAATGCGAGTGAACTAGCGCGGATCAGAAGCGTCATCTATACCTCCGACGGAAGGCAGGAACACCAGGTGTGATCTTGGCATCGTGCCCACAGACTAGGCAGGTAAGTAACACCCTGTCTGCAGAATCGCGCATTTCGGCCGGCGATCGCACCGGGGCTGGGGCGTGGATATGCTCAGGTCGTGACTTCCGACGCCGTCTCCCCCGCCCCTTTCAATCCTGAACTCTGGGAACCGGTCCCCGGCTTCGAGGACCTCACCGACATCACCTACCACCGGCATGTCAAAGACGGGCGCAGGAACGGCATTCTGCGGATCGCTTTCGACCGCCCTGAGGTTCGTAACGCATTCCGCCCGCACACGGTCGATGAGTTGTACCGGACGCTCGAACATGCCCGCATGACATCCGATGCGGGCGTAGTCCTTCTTACCGGCAACGGACCAAGCCCCAAAGATGGCGGCTGGGCCTTCTGCTCTGGCGGTGACCAGCGTATTCGCGGACGCAGCGGATATCAGTACGCGTCCGGCGATACCGCCGACACTGTCGACCCGGCGCGCGCGGGCCGCTTGCACATTCTCGAAGTGCAACGGCTCATCCGGTTCATGCCGAAGGTGGTCATTTGCCTGGTGAACGGCTGGGCCGCGGGCGGTGGGCACAGCCTGCACGCCGTCTGCGACCTCACCCTCGCCAGCCGCGAGCACGCCCGCTTCAAACAGACTGATGCTGACGTTGGCAGCTTCGATGCTGGCTATGGCTCCGCGTACCTGGCCCGGCAGGTCGGCCAGAAGTTCGCGCGCGAAATCTTCTTTCTCGGCCGTCCCTACACCGCGGAGGAGATGCACCACATGGGTGCCGTCAACGCGGTCGTCGACCACGCCGACCTTGAGAACACCGCCATCGAATGGGGCGAGGAGATTCTCGGTAAATCACCGCAAGCCATACGGATGCTGAAATACGCCTTCAACGCCATCGACGACGGCCTGGTGGGTCAGCAGATCTTCGCGGGCGAAACCACACGCCTCGCATACATGACTGACGAGGCCGTGGAGGGGCGTGACTCGTTCCTCGAGAAGCGCAAACCTGACTGGTCGGGTTATCCCTGGTACTACTAGCAGCGGAAGCGAGCGGCGATGCAGGTGATCAGCAGCCGGACGATCCTCCGGCCGACGGACTATGACACCACGGTGCGGTTTTACCGGGATGCGCTCACCCTTCCTATCTACCGGGAGTATCCCGGCGGAACCGTCCTGTGGGCCGGGCAAGGGTTGATCGAAATCGCAGCCCACGGCACAACCTCGCCACACAAGAGTTTCACCGGAGCCCTGTGGCTCCAGGTGCGCGAGGTCACGGCCGCTGAGCAAGAACTGCGTGCGCAGGGCGTTGAGATTGTGCGCGAACCACGCAAGGAGCCGTGGGGCCTCGTAGAAATGTGGGTGGAAGACCCGGACGGCATACCGATTGTCTTCGTGGAGATCCCTCCAGACCACCCGCTGCGCCGCGATGTCCGGCCCGCGCATACTTAGTCGGTGAGTAACCAGCGGCTGTTCGGTGAGTGGCTTCCCTGGCGGGAGGTCGACCGGCTGCTGGCACTGGGTAAGTCGCTGCGCCCAGCCGTTCCGACAAGCCCCGCGGGTTTGGTGCAGCTCATTCTGCGCGTCGCGTCCGAACGGCTGCTGGGACGGCGCATCACCATACGCACCGGCGACACTGACGTGTCACTGACACCCGTGGAAATCAACAGTGACTTCCGCACTCTCGGGCTCGCCACCGGGCAGATCGCCACCATCAAGTTCGTAGCGAACCATGTGCGGTGGGAACGAACAACGTTGCAGCGTGTGGAAGTCACGCTCACCGACACTCGTCTTCGGTCACTGCCCGCGCCGTACCTGGTGGTCGGCTTGGTCACCGTGCGCATCACCGTCACGAGCACCGAGGTGCGGCACTGGGTTAAACAGGTCGCGCCCGATGTCCACGTAGACATCACGAAGGACGGAAAGATTCGCGCCAGCTGGGCGCGGGCACCGATGCTCGGACACATCGAGTTGCGGGCCAGTGCGGGCGACTCGGTGATCTACCTCGATCCCACGGGCGTGCAGATCTGGCAACGCAGCCTCCCCGTGGCGCACCGGATGAAACCTTTTGTCATCACCGTGCCTGACTTGCCCCACGGGTTGCAGTTGACTGGTATCGAAACTGGCCCGGAAGAACTCATCTTGCACGGGGTGACGGACCGCGTCCGGGAACGTATTTCGAGTATGCCGCTCGCGGACATGCTGACGATGCTGCTGCGGCTCATCGAGCAATTCACCTGACCCAGAAGAGTCACCACTGGCGAAAACGCGTGTGAATCGGGAATCGCGCGTGCAGCAGCCGCTGCCTGAGTACGCCGAGTGAGAAGGTCACAACATCATCAGTGAGCGCGCCGGGAGCGAGCCCCGGTTTGGTGACGACACCGAGAACCCGCAAGTCACCGATCGCCCGCTCGACGAGCGGCGCGACCGAGTACGGTTCGATGTCATCGCCGTCGGTAGTCCATCCTTCATCAGCGAGTATGGTCGCGGCGAGAATCGTCGGGTCGACGTCGTCGTCGTGTGTCACCGGTCCAGCCGGATCGAACGTCATCCCTTGCCCGCGGGCAATGACTGCGAGGAGCGCCTCCGCGGCGATCGTCTCCGCCGTGTACCCAGAGCCCAGCCAATCGCGCAGAAGAATGCGCAGTGCTTCGTCGGCGCCCGCATCCCTGACCCGCGCGGCAGGCACCAGCCGGCCCCGCACCCGCCGCACAATCCGCATGCGCTGTAACAGCTTCCACAGCTCGATGACTTGCTCGCCAGTGGAGGTGTGCGGCTCGCTCCACCATGGTTCGCCAACTGGCGTGTCCGGTTCCGAGTCCTCGATTACCTGGTTGAACTCCCTGGGCAGCGCGCCATCCGGAAGGACGACGGTGCCGTCGCCGAGCTGCGCGAGAAATCGGTGTACCCGCCGCGCAACCCGATGCGGCACCACCGCGGCGGAGTGCAGTCCGTCTAGCAGCCCCTCATACATCGCCGCACGTGTTTCCGACAGGCTTGACCACAGGTCAATGCGGCAGTCGAGGACGGCCTCAAGGAGCGACTGCCCCTTCCGCTCCGTCGTCAGCACCGCGTGCGTCAGCTGTGCGCGGCGGGCAGCAGTCTCACTCTTGCGCTCCCCGGTGCCGAACTCCCCCGCCACCGCGGCAACCTCCAGCGTGGAGGCGATCTGTTCAACGATTGCGAGCTCGTCCGACGTGCACATGTGCTGCCACGTCACTTCATCGGTATCTGGTGGCTCCACGCCGGACGCTTCGAGCGACGTGCGATACGCCTCAGACCATTCGTCCGGGTCCGTGGTGAAGATCAGACGGCGGGTGGTTTCACTGCGCGCGATCGCCGCGTAGCGCGCGCGGCCAAGGCGCCGGAGCAGTTCCGCCAGCGCGCAACATTGGGCCCAAGCGCGATCCGGATCATCCTCATGCTCGTCGCGCAGCGCCGCCCAGCACAGGTGCTGAACGCTCGCCTGCGTGGGGCCCTCCGGCGGGGAGATTTCGCAGAGTTTTTCCCAGGCGTGAACAGCGTCAGCAGCGACGGCCGGATCCTCGGCATCCAGCGCGCTGAGTGCTGCCGCAACGGTCTCGTCCACGCCGCCACTGTATCGATTTCCCGGCGGCATGGGAGCATCGTTGACGTGACTGTCCTCGCCCCACTGCCAGTACCAGCAGGAAAGGCGGTTCTTGAAGTTTTGCCGCAGCTCGAGAAAGCGCTGAACGGTGAAGCGTCCTGGCTGCCCGTTCCCGCCCACGACCGCCACGAGGCGCAGCGGCTCACGGACACACTGCGGCCCGGCGAGGCTATCCACCCGACCGCCAGCCTCGTCGTCGCGACCTCTGGGACGACGGGTGTGCCGAAAGGTGCGATGCTCTCGGCAGCAGCCCTGCACGCGAGCATCGCGGCGACGTACCAGCGAATCGGCGGCCCGGGAAAGTGGGTGCTCGCGCTGCCCGCCCATCACATTGCCGGCTTGCAAGTGCTGCTGCGCAGCCTGGTTGCGGGCACAACGCCCGCGGTCATCGACGTAACCGCTGGTTTCGAACCACAAGTTTTCGCCGCAGTGACCGCACATGCGGCGCGCGCCGATGCGCCCCTCTACACGTCGCTGGTTCCTGGTCAACTCGGCAAGACGCTCGAGAACGAGGCCAGCGCCGAGGCGCTGCTCGCCTACCGTGCAGTACTCATTGGCGGTGCGGCTTTGCCCGAAGCCGTGCGTGAGCGGGCCAATTCACTTGGGGTGCGGATCACCAGAACGTACGGGATGAGCGAGACGTGCGGGGGCTGCGTCTACGACGGCGTACCGCTGGACGGGGCACGCGTCCGCATCGACGATGGCCGGGTGATCCTGGGGGGACCCATGCTCGCGAGCGGTTACCGGAATTTCCCGGATCACCCCGCCTTCGCGGAAGCTGGCTGGTTCCGCACGGACGACGCCGGATCGGTTGCCGACGGTGTCCTGACTGTGCGCGGCCGCCTCGACGAAGCGATCTCGAGCGGCGGGCTCACAGTCGTGCCGCAAGTCGTGGAGGCTGTTCTCGCTGCCCTTCCGGGCGTGCGCGAATGTGCCGTCTTCGGACTGCCCGATGCCCGGCTCGGTGAGCGTGTCGCTGCGGCACTCGTCACAGCCGAACCGGGTTCGCTCTCCCTTGCCGATGTGCGTGAAACCGTCGCTGACCAGCTTGGGCGCGCAGCTGCGCCACGAGAATTGTTCATCGTCGACGCGCTGCCACTGCTGCCTTCCGGAAAAGTGGACCGTGCCGCGCTGCGTATGTCGCTGGGGAACTGAGAAGATGAGCGCATGGCGACGACAGCAGAGTGGATCGAGGGGGCGCGCCCGCGCACACTGCCGAACGCGGTAGCTCCCGTTATTGCAGGCACCGGGGCTGCCGCCGCGATTGGTTCGTTCGTGTGGTGGAAGGCCCTCCTCGCCCTCGTGGTGTCGCTCGCGCTGATCGTCGCGGTGAACTACGCCAACGATTACTCGGACGGTGTCCGCGGTACTGATGATGAACGTGTCGGCCCGATGCGGCTCGTAGGCTCCGGGGCAGCTACGCCCGCGGCGGTCAAAAACGCAGCGTTTGCCGCTTTCGCAGTCGCGGGCGCGGCGGGTGTGGTTTTGGCGCTCACGTCCGCGTGGTGGCTACTCCTTGTCGGCGCGGCGTGTGTCGCCGGCGCGTGGTACTACACGGGCGGCCGTAAGCCCTACGGGTACCTGGGTTTCGGCGAGGTCGCGGTTTTCGTGTTCTTCGGTCTGGTCGCGGTGCTCGGCACGCAGTTCGTGCAAGCGGACACGGTGACGTGGGCCGGCTTGCTCCTGGCGATCAGTGTCGGCTGTTTCTCGAGCGCGGTGCTTGTGGCTAACAACCTGCGCGACAGAGAAAGCGATGCAGATTCCGGCAAGATCACCCTCGCTGTTCGGCTTGGTGATACACGCACACGCACGCTGCATTTAGCGTTGCTGGCCGTGCCATACGCACTCACGCTGGCCCTGGCATTCGACGGGGCCGGGGCCCTGCTCGCGCTCGTCACGGCACCCATAGCGGTTCGGGCCCACATGCCCGTACGCACGGGGAAGTCGGGGCTTGCCCTCATCCCTGTCCTCCGAGATACGGGCCTGGCCATGCTGGCCTGGTCCATTCTCGCCGCAGTCGGCCTGAACCTCACCTGAAGGAACGGACTATGCTGCTCACCGCTGCTGTCGGCGCGCTTCTCGCCGTGCTGCTTCTTCTCGAACTAGTTGCGCTCGTCGCGATTGGCGCACTGGCCTGGTCCTTCGGCGCAGACCTGGCAGGCTACCCAGGTGCCGCGGGCCTCACGCTCGCCGCTGTTGCTGTCGCCGGGACCGCGTGGTTCCTCTTCGCTGCGGAGCGCCCCTATTTCGATCACCCACCGGCGCGGCTGCTGGTGAAGGTCCTCGTCTTCGGTACTGCCGCATACGCGTTGTGGCTGACCCTCTCACCAGCGTGGTCGATTGCCTTCCTCGTGACGACCGTGGTGGTCAATGCGGTCGCCGGGATGCGGATCCTGCCCGCAGAGAGTTGAGCGGCTTCACGTCACGTTGGCGCGAGTTTCGGTAGTTGCCGAATCCCAAATCGCTCACGGAGAACGCGCTTCGCTGCAAAATAGCCGCACATGCCGTGAACACCAGGGCCAGGAGGCGTCGATGCCGAGCACAGGTACACACCCGGAATCGGCACGCGGTACGGGTTCATACTGAGCGCAGGCCGGGCCACCATCCGGTACATGCTGACCGCTCCGGCCGCGATATCGCCGCCAACATAATTCTCGTTGTGCCGCGACATTTCTGCAGCGGTCGTGCATTTCGACGTGACGATCACGTCCCGGAAGCCCGGTGCGAACCGTTCGATCTGTGCCGTGATCGCGTCGGTGACATCGACGGTTGAGCCGGACGGAACGTGCGCGTAGGTCCACAACGGGAGTTCACCCCCTGGGCCGACGCGTGTCGGGTCGATCGTTGCGGGCTGACAAAGCAGCGTCATGGGGCGTTTCGCGTGGTGGCCTTCCGCAATAGCGTGTTCCGCGAGCGCCATTTCTTCCCGCGTGCCGCCGACGTGGACCGTCCCGGCGGCGCTCACGCGCGGGTCTGCCCACGGCACCGGAGCGGAGAGCACGAACTCAACTTTCGACGCGGCATTACCGAAGCGGAAGTGACGTGCGAGGCGCCGGTACCGGAGGGGCAACTGGCGCCCGTAGATCCGCCCGATCGCGGCAGGCGTGGTGTCGAAAAGGTACGTGTTCGCCTTCGGGAGCTGGTCAGCCGAGGTGATGGGACAGTCGGTAACGATCGTGCCCCCGTGGCGGGCGAGATCGGCGACCAACGCGTCGACGATCGCTTGACTGCCACCTTCAGGTATTGGCCATCCCGCGCTGTGCGCGAGGGTTCCTAGCAGGACTGCGGTGCCTGCCGAGGCGAGCGACGGCATCGGCGTGATGGTGTGGGCAGCCACCCCAGTGAGAAGGGCAGGGGCCGCCTCCCCTGAGAATCGGCGGTTCCACGCTGGTCCGCCTTGCTCCGCTACGCGCAGCCCGAACCGGATGCCCGCCAGACTCAGGACGTCGCGGGGAATACTGCGCTTATCACCAAGCGCGGCCGCCACGACCGCATCGTGGTTCTCAACGAGCGGGGCGAAGAAGGACCGCCACGCCGCACCGTCGGACTCAAGCTCGCGAGCGGTCCGGTCGAGGCTGCGGTAGGCAACTGCCGCGGGCCGTCCCTCGAGTGGCTGCGCATAGGCCGCGCCCGGTTGCAGCAGCTTCACTCCCCGTGCGGGCAAGTCAAATTCAGCGAAAAACGGTGACCCCACGGCGAGCGGGTGGACCGCGGCACACACATCGTGCCGCATCCCCGGCACCATGCCGAGATCGAGAGTGCGCGATCCACCTCCAATAGTGGCTTGCGCCTCGAGCACCTTCACGCGCAGTCCCGCACGGCCGAGGATCACGGCTGCTGCGAGGCCGTTCGGCCCCGACCCGACGACAACAGCGTCACACTCATCCGCAATGGCCATACACCGAACGTAGCGTGTAAGAGCAGGAGGGTGCGAGGCAGCGCCGGGCTATACGATTTCATAGTCGGCGAGTTGTGCATTTCAGCAACAACGTGCAGGGTCGGCTACTCCTGCACCATTCGCAACGCGATCAAGGCAGCATGTAACGATGCTGCTTCGGCGAAGTTCAGTGGATTCAGGCCAGTCAGGGTGTGAACTTTCGCCAATCGGTAAGTGACTGAGTTTCGATGGACGTGCATTGCCCTGGCGGTTGCAAGTTGGTTGCAGTTCTTATCGAAGAAGACGCGCAGTGTTTCCCCGAAAACTGGATCGGAGTGAGAGAGCGGCTCCACGATCTCCACCAGTGCAGGAATGTCCGGTCCGGCTGTTGCACTGAGGTACTCGATCGCCACTTGCCCTAGATCGACCACGAAATCCGCTCGCCGGAGCTTCTGCGCGGTAGCCGCAAGACCGGCTGCCCTACGGTAAGCTCCGGGAACGCCGTAGGCAGTTGTGGACGAGGCAATGCCGGCCCAGCACTGAACAGATGTGTGCGCACGCGCATGTTCGAGCTTCCCACGGAAGCGAGCTACCGCGGCGGCGACGTCCCCCCAGAACCAGTGCACGACTACCCACCCGTTCAAATCGAGGCGCACATACGTATGTGCGAAGGCCTCAATCCGAGCCTTCAAGTCCCCCAGGGCCGATCCCGCCGTTGAGGAGCCCGCGATCTGAAACACTGCAATCGTGTAGTTCGCGCCCGGACCGACGTCGAACAACCCCGTGGCTTCTCCCGAGCGCAGAAGTTCATCGGCAGCGGCGCGGTTCCGCTCGCGCACATCTGACAGCGGGTCACCGGATCGGTGCGCAGCCTCGGTGGCAATGAGGGACACGACCTGGAAAATGTACTCGGCTACCCGCGGTATCAAATCCGCCAGGGCGGCGCGATCGGAAGGACTCGAGTCAGCCACTACGCGACGCCACAAAGCAGCGGACACTTCCTGGTAGGCACCGGTGACTTCGCCGAGCGTGGCACCGCTGGCTAGACGGGTCATTGCCAGGTCGGTGATGGCACGCAGGTCGTGTGCCGTCGGAAGCTTCCCAGTTTCGAGGAATGTGACCAGCGCGTCGGCGTTGTATGCGATCCCGTCGAAGAAGTCACTTACGACCAACTCGCTCGGCACGCGCCTGTAGGCAGGCCCGCCTTGGCTTGCATACCAATCAATTGCGGCTTTCAGCCGTGTACGCAGTGTCAAGTTCGGCACTGCCATCGCATTCGCCTCCATCACTGCACACTCGCAGCCGTTGGCGATGTGCACAACCACGACTTCGCAGGTTTGTCGATTCGTCATTGCCCGAACGAACCGGGCTGAGGTGTGATCAGTTGCACAGGAGGCGGTTCCCGCAACTGATATCGGCAGGCATGAGGGAGTACACACTTTGGTCTCAATGCGCACGTTCGTCAGCTCAGCCCGCCTGCGAGCACAACAGATTGCCGTGATGCAGCGTAGTGGAATCATCGACCTCAAACGTCCGCTGCGGGTGCGGCAAAAATCTATCGCGATCAAGACTCTCGGCCCAATCGCGAGTGGAATCACGACCGGTGCCCGGTGGCATGGTGATCGAATCGCACTGGTTGACAGGGAAGGCACTCTCACCAATAGGCAGCTTGATCTTCTCACCAACAGGATCGCGCACCGATGGCGCGCCCTCGGCCTCGATGAAACGTCGGTGATCGCGGTGATGTGCAGAGATCACCGAGAACTTGTGGAAACGATGGTCGCCGCCGCGAAAGTCGGATCCGGGCTGGTACTCATGAACACTGGATTCAGCTCTAGGCAGTTTGTTGATGTGGCGGCTCGTGAACACGTATCAGCGGTGGTATCCGACGACGAGTTCACCGACATGGTCGCCGCGCTTCCGCCGGATATCACCAGGCTGAGTATTGCGGTACCCCCGTCGCGAGATGTCGAGGACAGCGACGCCCCCGTTTCCCGTCCGTCGAGACAGGGCCAATTCGTTCTCCTCACAGGAGGGACGACAGGGACTCCCAAAGGAGCCCCTCGCACGGTCGAATCCACCTTCGCCTCCGCGCAGTTCCTCGACCGCGTCCCGCTTCGCAGCGCGCAGACTGTGCTGCTGTGTGCACCACTTTTTCACGGCACTGCGCTGTCCCAATTCATTATCGCCGTGAATCTCGGCTGCACGATCGTTCTTCACGGGCGCTTCAATGCCGCGCTTGCCTTAGAACAAATAGAGTCCTACCGATGTGACGCAGTCGTGCTGGTTCCCACGATGCTTCGACGCATGCTCGACTGCCCCGACATCAACCGCCGACGCACCGACAGTGTCTCAGTCATATTCACAGCCGGAGCTGCCCTAGCGCCAAGCCTCGGAGACTGTGCCATAGCTCAATTCGGACCCGTCGTTTACAACTACTACGGGTGCACGGAGACGGGCACCGCCTCCATTGCTACGCCCCAGGATTGGGTCGCGGCGCCAGGAACTGTCGGTCGGCCACCGCTCGGCATCACGGTGGCACTGATCGATGTGGACGGCACGATCGTTAACAGACCTGGACAGAGAGGCACCATCCACGTCGGTAACTCGATATCGTTCCAGGGGTACTCCTCGGGCGGGAGTAAGAGCGTTGCTCACGGCCTGATGTCGACCGGCGATGTCGGGCATTGGAATTCACAGGGACTGCTGTTCGTGGATGGACGCGACGACGACATGATCGTCTCCGGCGGAGAGAACGTCTTCCCGGGCGAAGTGGAGGCCGCTCTATATGCGCATCCCGAAATCGCGGAGGCAGCCGTCACGGGGGTGCCCGACGAGGAGTTCGGACAACGCTTGACGGCAGTGATTGTCCGGTCCAATCCAGACCTGGATGCTCGCGCTGTCCGCGATTACATTCGCTCTGAACTCGCGCGATTCAAGGTTCCCCGCGACGTCGTGTTCGTGGACGAGATACCGCGGACCACCACCGGGAAGATCGATCGTCGGGCGATGTCTGCGCTCGCGGCCGAAATCCCAAATGCGTGAGAAGCGGACCCTGTCACCGATTTCTTTGCCGATCGCTAACCCCCGCACTAACGATCCACACCACGCGAGGCGCCGAAGGGTGGACTCGGAAACAGATAGGAGACACCCCGAAATGATCCGTACGAGTCGGCGCTGTGCAACACGGACGGCGGCCCTGCTCACCGTCATCGGTGTGGCGGCAGGTGGCGGGGTAGCCGCTGCCGACCCGGAGTTCCCTCCGACATTCCCGCCCAGCCAGAATCAGCTGCCACAGCTCCCCTCCGAACCAGAGCTCTACGACGTGCTCCCTATTCCGGTCCCGGACAAAGATCCGTGGTACGCCGACCCGCCGAATATGGCAGAACTAGCTCCAGGCCACATCGTGCGAACACGGGACGTACAAACCCGGATACTCGGTGTGCCGTTTCCTGTCCACACCCGACAACTGTTGTTTCGCTCCACCGACGTGCACGGCAATCCGATCGTGACCGCCACGTCGGTTATCGTTCCCGGCATTCCGTGGACCGGCAGTCCTCGGCCAGTTGTGTCGTTTCAGGAAGCCATCGATTCGACCGATTCGTCCTGCAACCCCTCGCATACGCTCCAGGTTGGCACGATGAAGGAAATGCCGCTGTTAGCCGGTTGGCTAGCGCAGGGCTTCGCCATCAACGTTCCTGACTTCGGCGGAAAGTTCAACACATTTAACACATATGACGAGGGAAAAATGGTCCTCGACAGCCTACGTGCGGTAAAGAATGACACCACGTTAGGACTGTCGGACTCAGCAATAGCTTTGTACGGCTACTCCGGTGGCGGCTCTGGATCGATCCGCGCCGCGGAACTCCGGCAGAGCTACGCACCGGATGTACATTTGAATGGCACCGCCATCGGGGGCACTCCCGGTGATCTCGTGGCATTGGCCGAATTCGCCACGACGGCGCAGCCCGGACTAACTGGCACCGCCAACTTCACGATGTGGCTGGGGTTCGCTGCCCTTTCGCACCATTATCCGGATGCGTTCGCCGCCAGCGAACTTCTGACTGTCGAGGGCCAGCAGATCGTAGCCGATCTGCAGAGCCGCTGCGTGTATACAGCAGCCCTTACCGGTGTGTACCGGCCGATCGACGAGTACTTCCAGCCGGGAAAGTCGCTCGCCGCTACCCCAGCCGTTCTTGACGTTCTTCGGGCGAACAGCCTCGGCCAGCACATTCCGGACAGTCCCGTTTTCTGGTGGCACTCGGTATGGGATGAACTCGTTCCGCAGTCCACTGTCTTGCCGACCGTCCAAAAGTACTGGGACAACGGCGCGGACTTGCGTTTCTATACCTCGCCAATACCGGAACACATCACGAACGCCGTCGTCGGACACCCGCCTGCATTGGTATGGATCAGCGAGATCCTGCGAGGGCTGCCACCGGGACCGAGAGTCAAGGAAGACTTCGCTCCACTCCCCGCTGACTTCCCTGGTGCCTGAATTACAGAACGTCACGCATCTGGCACCTAGCCGACAGTGACTTCCTCGATCATGCCTAGCGCGTGGTGCGGAATCTCCTCGTCCTCACTCGTCACCGGGCAGAGAATGAAGTACCGCCCTGGCTCGGAGAGATCCACCGTGAGATACGCGGTCTCGTCTGGTTCCGCGAACGCGCCGGCGGCGTACCACTCCACAGTTTCAATCGCTGCTTCCTCTTCGAGCTGGGCAAAGTCATCGACTGTGCCTTCGTAGTCGCCGGGAACCTTTGCAACGATCACCAGGTGAAAATTCTCCTGGTCGTTTTCGAGCTGGATGCTGTAGCGGCCCGGCTCGAGCGTGTCTGGCACTCCAGTGAACTCATACCGCGCAGGCGCTTCCCCGTCTTCAGGCGTGTCTTCGGCGCCCAAATCAATCTCGTCGTAGCCGCAGACGTCGCGGCCGAGCAAACCAACCTGCCCCATGCCCGCGCCGATTTCTGGACCGTCAAGTAACTCGTAGTTGCTAGTCTCGATCACCTCGTTGACCACAGCAATTGTCGATGCGGCAGCGTCGGCGACTTCAGGTGACTCCTCCTCCGCACCCGCCTGGATGCGCTCGAAGAACGACCGGAAATGCACGAGATCCGCTTCAGCGGGTTCGTCCTCCTCGGGTGGTTCCCACATCCCGAGGTCGATGAGGGCCTGGCAGGCGTCTAATTGCGCCTCAGTAAGCTCAGCCTCTTCTTGAGTTGTGCCGTTGGTACCACAGCTTGCCACTGCGATTCCGAATATCGCCACCACCGCAGTTGTCCAGCGCTTGTTAGCCACCGCTCCTCCTCTGATGATCCACTCGCTTGCGCAGCCGATAAGAGAGCACGATCACGGGTCGGAGGGACTCCCAGCAGGCCCGGGATTATTACCGCACGAACGAAGCATATCGCGCGCAGCCAATTAGGACATAGCACGCGAAGCACCGTCCGGAAGCACGGGGGTTACAGCTAACGCTTCCCCGGCACGATCATTCCGAGCACGAAGTTCACAATGGCAATCAGCAGACCACCCCAGAACGCTGCCCAGAAGCCTGCTATATCGATGCCGTAGTCGAAGTAACTCGTGAGCCATTCGGTAAGCAGCAGCATCAGGGCGTTGATTACCAGTAAGAACAGGCCGAGGGTGATGATCACCAACGGCAGAGACAGCAGCTTCACGACAGGCTTGACGATGAGGTTGACCAGTGTGAAAACGAGACCGATCAGCACGATGACAAGCGCGTCCGCGCCGACTGAGTCCCCGGGGAGGCGCAGCGAGATTCCAGTGATCCACTCTGCTGCGAGCCAGATGGCGAATGAGTTGATCACCAAACTTGCGATGAAAAGCATGTGTCTATCGTGACACGGTGTGCGCTAATCCGCGCTCACCGCGCTGATGATGTCCATGCGACCCGCCCGCCACGCCGGCACCAGGGCGCCCGCCAGGGCAAGGAGCAGCGCAGCACCCGCATACAACCCTGTCGAGGGCACGATCGCGAAGGAAATATGTACAGCTGTGGTCGCTGAGAGCGCAACTGTGGCAATGTAGTGCAGCGCGGTGCCCGCGATAAGGCCCATCACGCCCCCAACGACACCCACACCCAACGCCTCGTACAGCACGGTGCGCGACATGAACGTGCGGCTCGCCCCCATCGCGCGCAGCACGCCCAGTTCGCGCCGCCGGTCGAGCACGGAGAGCATCAGCGTATTTAGCAGAGCGACCGCGGCGACCAAGGCAACGATCCACTGCACTCCCACGGCAAGAGCCCCAGCCTGCTCAGTCGCCTGTCGCGCCGATCGAAACGATTCCTCGCCTGACTGTAGATGCACGCCCACTGGCAGCACGGCTTGCGCAGCGTCAGTTACCGCTGCAACGTCCGCATCAGCAGCGATTGCGACTTCGAGAAACGTCGCCCCGTCACGCTTGTACCACTGTTGCATGCGGGGAAGATCCATTGCGAACATCCCAGCACCCACAGCGAGATAGTCAACGACACCCACGACTTCGGGGCGCTGGAGTCCGCTGGGGGTCGCGACGTCAATCACGTCCCCTACCTCCAGCTCAAGCGCACGAGCGAGCTGTCGCGACAGTGCCACCCCCTCGCCGCTCAGGACACGCTCTCTGAGCTCAGGCGTCATCGCAGCAAGCGCGGGTGCTGTCGAACCTTCGCTCGCGCCGAGGACCATCACTTTCAGCGGCGCCCCTCCCGGTGCCTCCAGGTTCGCGTACGCCCACTGTCCTGGTGTCACGCGAGCCAGCCCTGGAAGCTGCCCAAGGTCTGCTGTGACACTCGGTGGAACGACAGGCCCGGCCGGAACGTTATCGACCGGCGCCGTCGTCACATAGAAGTCGGCCTCGGCAAGCGACGCCACCAGATCCCCCGCGGAGTCGACGAGGTTTCGCATCGATCCGGTGGTCGAAACCGCGACTGCCACTGCGATCATCACTGTCATTGCGGTGGCCCATACTCGCCTTGGCGCCCGGGCAGCCGACTCCGCTCCGAGGCGCCCCGCAGGGCCACATGCTCCGGCCACATGCGACGTCGCGGTACTGATTGCGCGCACCAAGCCGTAGCACACACCCAGGATGCCGACGGCGAACAGACCGCCCGCGATCAGCGCACGCCGATCGTCGAAACTGAAGGCCATCCACACTGACAGCGCCATCGTCGCTGCTCCTGCGGCCAGCGCGGGGAGGGCGAGCGAGTCCGAGTGGATTTCGGCTGTCACCACGTCCGCAGGCTGCAACGCTTCCACCGGCGCCACGGAGAACACCTGACGAGCCGCGACAGCGGATGCAACGACGCTCGCACCGACGCACAGCAACAACGCGACGACTGGCGCGTACCACTGGACCGCGAAGGCGACCTCGCCGGTGAACGACTGCACAAGCACTGGCGGCACCCGCCCGACCGCGAGCTCGCCCATCACAGCACCCAGCGGAATTCCCGCAACACCACCGATCGCACCGATTACCGCCGCTTCCCCCACCAAGCCACGCACAATCACGGCACGGCGGGCACCGAGCGCGCGGAGCGTGGCGATAGCGGGACGGCGCTGCGCGACCGTCATGTTCATCGAATTGAACACCAGAAAGCCCGCGACCACGAGACCGATCATTGCGACCAATAGTGTCGAATCGCGGGTCAAAGCGATCGAACTGCCCGCCTGCGCCGCCCGGAACTCGGGAGCAGCGACCAGCGCCCGCCCGTCGACCGCCGCTGCGATGCGCTGCTGGAGTTCGGCGATGTCCACCCCACTGCCAGGTATGACGAAAATCGAGTCGAGGGTGCCCTGGCGTTCGGTCAGACGCTGCGCTACCGGCAAGGCGGTGACCACGAAGTTGCCGCCGTTGATGGCACGTGCGGACGGCGCCTCGGCAACGTGGACCACCTCCGCAGCCCCGCCCGGCAGCTCCAGAATGTCGCCAGCTTGCAGATTCGCGCCTGGCCCCGCGATCACCCCGCCAGAGAGCAGCTGTTGCGACAGTTGCGTGAGATCCGCGCCGATCGACCCGGAAAGATCGCTGCCAAGCTCACTCGAGGCCCGATCGGCACCGAACACCAAGGTCTGGCCCTCGCCGCGCGCGACCTGCGTCCACAGCAGTGGTGCTGCCGCCTCCACCCCGGGCACCCGCCGCACACTCGGATAGACCCGTTCGTCGAAACCAGTGTCAGCAATAGCGGTCACTTCGAGAGCCGCGTCACCCGCCACAGCTTGGGACAGCCGCTCGACGGACCCAGTCAGCGAGCCGTAAACAGAGAGCACCGCGACCAGCAATGCAGACGACACCGCGATCACGCCGATCGAGATCGCCGAACGTACCGGGCGGGCCAGGAGCTCCCGCAGATGCAGCAGCCACCACCGGCCGAGCACCGCCCTGCTCGTCGCGCGCCCCACGGTTAAAGGGTTCCGTTGCGCGAATCGCCGTCAAGCCGACCGTCACGGATCGTGATGACCCGGTCCGTGATGGCGGCGGCGCTGCGGTCGTGGGTGACCATCACAACAAGACGGTCACTACTGCTGTGCGCGATCTCAGCAAGGAGGGTAAGTACGCCTTTGCCGGTTTTCGAATCAAGATTTCCAGTCGGCTCGTCGGCGAGAATCAGTGGCGGGTCGTTTATCAGTGCGCGAGCAATGGCGACCCGCTGCATCTGTCCACCAGACAGCTCCGCCGGTTTGTGATTGACACGCTCCCCGAGGCCCACCCGTTCGAGCAGGGCTGTGGCGTCAGCCCGGGCAGAGGCGAGTGTCCGCCCGTCGAGCAGACGCGGCACCGCGACGTTTTCCCAGGCGGACAGCGTCGGCAGCAGGTTGAAAAACTGAAAGATAAACCCGATGCGATGGCGGCGGAATTCCGCGAGCTTTTCGTCGGATAGCGCGCCGATATCAGCCCCTCCAACGTTCACCGTCCCGGATGTCGGCTGATCTAACCCGCCCATGAGGTGCAGCAGCGTGCTCTTGCCCGCACCCGATGGCCCGACAACGGATACGAATTGCCCACCAGCGAGAGTGAGGTCGACACCGTCGAGCGCCCGGACCATCTGCCCGCCGACCCGATATTCGCGCACAACGCCGGCGAAGCTGACCGCGTCACCCATGCGGGAACCGTCCCGTCTCCGTGAACTCGGCGAGCACCTGCGCGGGTCCCGTCAGATCCAGCCCTTCGCGGGCCACCCACGCGTCATCGAAGTATGTGCCGGAATACCTATCACCGGCGTCACACAGCAACGTCACCACACTGCCGCTGCGTCCTTGCGCCACCATTTCGGCGACAACGCTGAACACGCCCCACAGATTAGTCCCCGTCGAACCGCCAACGCGACGGCCAAGCTGACGACTTGCGTGTCGCGCCGCCGCAATCGACGCGGCGTCAGGCACTTTAACCATCCGGTCGACAACATCCGCTATGAACGACGGCTCTACCCGCGGTCGGCCGATACCTTCAATGCGTGACCCGCCCGTCGCGACGAGTGATGCGTCGCTGCTGCGCCAGGCATCGAAAAACACAGAGTTCTCGGGGTCGACGACGCACAGCCGGGTGTGGTGACGGCGGTAGCGGATGTACCGGCCGATTGTTGCGCTGGTCCCGCCCGTGCCCGCACCTGCGACGACCCAGACTGGAATCGGATGCTCTTCATGTTTGAGCTGCGTAAAGATCGATTCGGCGATGTTGTTATTGCCCCGCCAGTCAGTCGCCCGCTCAGCGTTGGTGAACTGGTCCAGGTAATGTCCGCCGGTTTCATCCGCAAGCCGCTGCGCTTCGGTGTAGATCGCCGAGGAGTCCGCCACGAGGTGGCAGCGCCCACCGTGGGCTTCGATCAGCGCGATCTTCGCGGGACTTGTGCTCGCGGGCATGACCGCAACGAACTCAAGACCAAGCAGCCTCGCGAAGTACGCCTCCGATACCGCCGTCGAACCTGAGGACGCCTCGATGACGGTCGTGTTCTCGCCGATCCAGCCATTACAGAGGCCGTAAAGGAACAACGACCGAGCCAGCCGATGCTTCAGGCTGCCCGTGATATGCGTTGACTCGTCTTTGAGGTACACCTGAATGCGGGAGCGTGAACCGGGCCACGACTCCGGCAGTGGGTAGCGCAAGAGATGCGTATCTGCGCTGCGCTGAGCGTCGGCCTCAATGAGCCGCACCGCATCGTCGGCCCAGTTCCGTGCCAGCGATCGATCCGCAACTACGAGCGGTTCCGCCGATTCCCGCGCCGCACGGGCAGCCGGTCTCGGCGGAAGATCTGATTCAGCGCTCGCCACGGGATCGCCCGGAGCGAAGCTTCGCTTCGAGTTCCGCACGATCACGCCGGCGCTGTTCATCGATCGCGGCGATCCCGCTGGTGATACGGAATCTCAGCGGACGGAACAGCACGATCGACAGCGGCATCGCGATGATCACCGCGAACAGGAGAGCAACGAGGAAGTAAACCTCAATACCGAACAGCAGCCCGATCCCGATGATCACCGCGGTCAGCGCGCCCGCGAGAACGATCCGCGCGAGGGTGAACAGAAGAACGTCACGCACCAGCCCTTTGCGGGTGTACTGGGTGGTCTCTGCTGCTTTTTCCGGCATATCGGCTGATTCGGGAGACGGGGAACGGCCCTGCGTCGATTCACTCACCCCACCAGGCTACCTAGTCGTGCTGCACCAGCGAGCGGGAGATATGCCCGCTTAGTCGCTTACCTCCCCTTTACCAACGTCACACCGTTCGAACACCTGGGGGTTTTGGTGTCAATATGGCTTTGTCCACGCGGTCACAAACCGAAGGAGCACTAAATGACAGCCATTGGATTCGATAACAATGAACGCCTTCTCACCCCGGGCCAGGTAGCTTCACTCTTCAGCGTCGACCCGAAAACGGTCTCCCGCTGGGCTCTCGCGGGCCGCCTCGGCTCGCTTCGCACACCTGGCGGGCACCGCCGATTCCGCGAATCAGAGGTCCGTGAGCTTCACGCACGCCTGACGTCCGAGGCGCACCACTAAAACTGACGGTGTGCGCGCGGCACTTCCTCTGAGGCAGGCCACCGGTGGGCTCCTGGCATGGAGCACATCATGGCAGCTACCCTCGTAATGAGGAGGTGCGTCGTGATTTACATTTTGGCGTTGATCGGACTGATTACGCTCGCAATTTTGATGTGGCGGGCTTTCGGCCCCTCTCTTCTAGGGCGTACCGACAACGTTCCGAGGTCCCTGGGCCCGGACGATGATCCCGATTTCTTGTGGCGGCTGGGGCGCGACGTACGCCGTCAGCGTCCCGAAACGCCCGGTGAAGGGAACGAAAACCAAAGCCCGGAGCGGTAGCATCTGGCGGATGCCGAGCCGACTGGGCAGAACGTAACGCGTGTGAGCACCTGCTCCCGCAACCGCGCAGCGGTCTAGCGGAGCGGTGCTCACACGCGTATTCGGGGTTGAACGAAGCCTGCAGCGACTATTGGGCGCCGAAACCGTCAGCCATCGTAGCGGCTAGCTCCATCAGCGCGAGTTGTGTTGCAGGGCGCAGCCGCTCCATATCAATCTCTGCCCCTTCCTCGAGGTGCGCGTCAAACGGAATCAGCTGCACCGCGCGGCTACGCCGCGCGAAATGCTCGATAACGCGATCCAAGTCCACTTTGCCTGCCCTCGGCCGCGCGGCGTTGACGACGGTGACCGACTTCGCCACAAGATCGCTGTACCCGTGCGCCTCTAGCCAGTCCATCGTCGCAGAGGCACTGCGTGCCCCATCGACCGACCCTGAGCTGACGATGACAAGCGCGTCAGCGCTCGTCAGCACCCCCGACATGGCGGAGTGCATGAGCCCCGTACCGCAGTCGGTGAGGACAAGGTTGTAGAAGCGCTCGAGCACGTCAAGCACACTTCTGTAATCGGCGGCGCTGAACGCTTCCGAGACCGCTGGGTCAGCATCTGAAGCGAGCACTTCAAGGCGGCTGCGGGCTTGCGAGGTGAACGCCCGCACATCGCTGTACCGCTGCACCCCAGCACCGCGCTGCAACAAGTCACGCACCGTCGAATCGGTGTCCAGCGGCAATTTGTTGCTCAGCGTGCCGCGGTCCGGGTTAGCGTCGACCGCTATCACCCGGTCACCGCGCAATGAGGCGAACGTCGAGCCGAGCGCCGCGGTCACAGTGGTCTTCCCAACCCCGCCTTTGAGCGAAAGCACCGCGATTTTGTGGCAACCGTACAGCGATGCGTTGATCTGCCCGGTAAGGGCGGCCAGGTGCGCCTCCTTCTTGCCGTCGCCGAGATTTACGGCGCCGCCCGTGCACGAGTACAGAGCCCTTCGCCAGCCGCGGCGCGGCGCGGCTTTCACCGGCTTCAGCAGCACGGAGCTTGAGAGGTCCCACGACGAAGGCGCACCGGCGTGCTCCGGGCGATGCACCCGAGGCAGTGCGGGCTTGGTGTCCTCGTCCACTCCGAGCGTCGGCCCGAGAACATCGCGGCTTACAGTGTCCGGGCTGAAAATATCCTGATTCTGGGCAGGCAAAGCCATCGCCACTCCCCCCTTGCAGCGCTTCGCGCAGCGGCGCTGCGCGGTCAGTGATACGTCGGCCATCCCCCGATTAGCCACATGCAGACTAGGACGATTACCGCAGATCGACACAAACCGGCGTCCTCGATGTCTCAAAATGTGGAACGAGACCGCCGGCCTCTAGGCCACCGAGGCCCCATATCTCCTCGAAAACCCGCGATCTCCGCAAGAAGCCCGCGATTGCCTTAGGAAACTAACTGAGGCAATCGCGGGTTTCTTGAGGAAATCTCTGCGGCTTCGG
The DNA here is from genome assembly GCF_026041215.1 of Hoyosella sp. YIM 151337. Classification (GTDB taxonomy): domain Bacteria; phylum Actinomycetota; class Actinomycetes; order Mycobacteriales; family Mycobacteriaceae; genus Hoyosella. Next base: position 217,987 of record NZ_JAPEIQ010000011.1, on the reverse strand, counting down.
AGACAGACTGACGCCTCGACACACAATCTCCTGCGAGATCAATGCCAACTCGCAGCAACACACGGTGACGGCGATCCGCCGTGGCTTCTCACACGCGACCCCAGTTGGCGCGGGCGGGAACCAACGGCTGACCGGCGGTGAATCGATGTACCGGGTGGCGGTGCTGCAAAACGGATGCCGCAACAAAAGCGATGCATGCCCTGCCAATACCGTGGGCTGAGGCGCGAGACATTAGGAATGCCGTGCTGTGGATGGCTTCCGGCAAATAGGCGTAACGCTCCCAGTCGACGGTGGTGTTCAAGATCCCGCACGCCGCAGACTCCGGGCCTCTAGGCTACCGAGACCCCAACTTTCCTCGAAAACCCGCAATCTCCGCAAGAAACCCGCGATTGCCTTAGGAAATTAACTGAGGCAATCGCGGGTTTCTTGAGTAAATTTCTGCGGCTTCCCGATTCCGCTTAGTTCAGCCCGGCGTATGAGTGCAGCCCAGACACCACCATGTTGATGAAGAAGAGGTTGAACACCACCATCGCGAATCCAGTGACATTGATCCACGCGGCTTTGACATCCCGCCAGCCCGCGGTTGCCCGCGCGTGCAGGTAAGCGGCGTAAACAACCCAGGTGACGAAGGACATCGTCTCCTTGGGATCCCAGCCCCAGAATCGGCCCCACGCAGCTTCAGCCCATACGCCGCCGAGGATGACACCGAGGCCGAAAATGGGGAATGCGATGATCGTGACGCGGTACGCCAGCCGGTCCAGTGACTCGGCACCAGGCAGATGCTCGGCGATGCGGGCGATCAGACCGGAGCCTTCGGCTCCCGCTGGGTAGCGGATCCGCAGCAGGAACATCAGGCTCGCTACGCCGCCCACCAGGAAGAGGCCGCTGCCGATCACCGCGAGCGAAACGTGAATAGGCAGCCAGAACGACTGCAGCGCGGGCACCACCGGTGCGGCGTCAGCGTAAAGGACGGTGCCGCAGAGGAACACCAGCAGCACGACAGGCACGAGCACGAAGATCCACAGCGGCCGGTGCTCGGGTTTCCGGATAAACACCAGACCGCCCACGACCGCGACGAGCACCATCGCCGAGGTGAACTCGTACATGTTGCCGAGCGGGAACCGGTCGGTCGCTAGCCCGCGCAGCACGAGCGATGCGAGTTGGCTGACCGCTGCAACGACGATGAGCGCGTAGCCCATTCCGCCGAACTTCTCGTGCCAGGACCGCTCCACAACCTGGCCCGGCGCGGGCCCCACTCGCGGCACTCCGGCTGGGCTGGCTGACGCGCCCGCGCGCACCAGTTCGCGCTCCTGGCTTCGCTTCACCCGCGCGGATGCGTACTGGCCAGCGAACATCACCATGGCGAGCACGTACACAGCGAATGCAGTCTGGAAGGTCAGGTCGCTGTACCGCGCGAGCACTGGGTCGATGGCCATTGGGTCCATGAGTCTGAACTGCCTTTCCTACATGTCCGGGGCACGATGATCGGGCGATATGCGCCGGCATATTCGATCGAACTCGCTGCCCCAGCCGGCTTGGTCCGTGCGTGCCAAACCGCCAATCTCTACTACAGTACGTCGTTTGTCGCCTGCATCGGTACCCAGGTCCGGCGCGATGCGCACCCAGACGCGGCGCCGTTTCACCAGCAGCGAGACGAGCAATCCTAACGTCATCGCGATCGCAGAGACCAGCACCCAGCCTTGCGCAGGATCATGGGACACCTGCAGCGACGCCCACTTCTCCGCACCGTCGAAGCGTACTTCAGTTCCGTCGTCCAGTGTCGTGCTCTCGCCCGGGAACAGATTCACCCGTGCCTGCTGAACGAGACGATCTTGCTCGATCATGGACTGGTCGAGAGTGAAAATGTTCTGCGGCCTGCCGGCATCCAGCCCAACATCACCTTTGTAGACGTCAATTGCGACCGCCGGGTTCTGCATATCGGGGAACACCGAGGTCAGCAATTCGCCTTCGAAGAAGGCCGTTGGAGCGAATAATCCCTCAATTGCGATCTGATTTTGCCGCCGCTCCTCTTGAGTCGAGTAAAGGCCACCGGGCGGATCGAACCGCATCGCGCCGCTGCTCAGGAATGTGGTGGCATCCTCAGGCGCAAACTGCAACGTCTCGGTGCGTGTTTCCCCATTGGGGAAAGTGACGGTGAATGTCGGCGCGAAACCGTGCCCGATCAGGTAAAGCCTGTCACCTTCAACGCGCAGCGGGTCATTCACGCGCAGCGTGTACGGACGCCACTCGTTGGTCAGCAAGTCCTCGCCGGCCTGGTAATCGATGTTCGACGTGAACATCTCGGCCTGGCCGGTGGACAAGTAGTCCGCCCGGAAATCGTTTACCCGAACGCAGAATGGGGTCAGATCGGTGCCGTCGACACTGTGACCGGCTCTAAACGAGTCGTACACGGCTGGACTGCCGGTACAGAAGCCAGGGCCGCCGTTCGCGACGACGATGACCGAGCCTTCATACCCGAATACCCGCCCGATCGCGACCGCAGCCAGGATACCGACTAACGCGACGTGAAAGACGAGGTTTCCAGCTTCACGCAGATGCCCCTTCTCGGCGGAGACCTCGATGACATCACCGTCGCGGCGCACCGTGTGCCGCCAGCGCGAGAAGACGGGCAGCACTGTCGCTTCCGCATCGCGCGGCGCACCCGGAAGAGAGAAACGTTCATGATGCGGCAAGCGCCCAAGGTTACGGGGCACGCGCACGACCGGTGCCCGCATCTGCCGCCAGTGTTCGGCCGCCCGCGGGACGATGCAGCCAACGAGCGAGATAAAAAGCAGCGCATAGATCGCGGTGAACCAGAAGCTGCTGAACACGTCAAACATGCCCAGCCGGTCGAGGATGGGGCCGAGCGTGGGCCGGTCGGCGATGTACTCACGGACCGCCTGTGCGTTGAGACTGTTCTGCGGCAGCAGCGCCCCCGGGATTGCGCCCAGCGCCAGCAGAAACAGCAATGCGAGGGCCGTCCCCATACTGGTCAGGTTTCGCCAGCCCTTACGCACCAGCGCGATCGCCTTTGAAGGGGCGCCACGTGGCGCAGGCTGCTGCGGCGTCACCTGTTCGGTGAGGTCACGAGTACCGGTCATATCGGCAGCACCACGTCGCTGATAAACGCCTCTCTCATCCAGCTCACGAACAATTCCCATGCACCGGTTACCAGCGCAATTCCCACCAGAATCAGCATGACTCCGCCGAAGATCTTCACCGCGCGCCCATTGCGGCGCAACCATCCCACCCCGCGCAGCGCGGAAGCGGAGCCGAATGCGAGCAGAATGAACGGCAGCCCGAGCCCGAGGCAGTACGCGATGATCAGCACCACCCCGCGCGCCGCGGTGGTTCCTTCGGTGCCAGCTGCCAGGGAAATTACGCCAGCCAGCGTGGGGCCCAGACAGGGCGTCCATCCCAGCCCGAAGACACCGCCGAGCACCGGTGCGCCTGCCAGCGAGGTGAACCGGCGCGGCGCGAAGCGGGTATCGCGCTGCAGCAACGGAATGAAGCCGATGAACACGAGCCCCATCACGATTGTCACGACGCCGCCGACCCGCTGTAGCAGTTCGCGGTTGAGGCTCAGTGCGCTGATCATGCCGAAAACTGATGCTGTAGCCAGCACAAAGACAACGGTGAACCCACCAACAAACAGCGCCGCCGCACCGGCAACCCGCCATCGGGTACGGTCCTTGAGCTTCGTCATCGTCGCGGTGTGCGAGGCTGTTCCCTGCGCCGCATCAGGGGGGTCCACTCCGACCAGGCCCGCAAGGTACGAGATATAGCCGGGCACCAGCGGCACCACGCACGGTGACGCGAACGACACGAGACCGGCAAGCATGCACACAGCCAGCGCGAGCAGCAACGGTCCGTCGACCGCCGTGCTCTGGAATGTCGCACCGACGGACGACGCCAGGTAAGCGACGGAATCAGCGGAGGCGTGCAGCATCATTGTCACTGTTCCTGCGCTACCCGCTCTACGACTGGCTGCAGGTCCTCAACGAGCAAGTCGCGCAGGAACACTGCGGCGACGCGCTGTTCGCGGTCTAGCACAAACGTCATAGGCACCACACTGGTGGGCACACCTTGCATCGCGATCAGCGTGCGCATGGAGGGGTCGTACACGGACGGGAACGTCAAACCGAAGTCGACGACAAAGTCCTGGGCCTTCTGGATGTGCGGGTCGCGCACGTTGATGCCCAGCAACTGCACCCCAAGCTGCTCGGTGTCATCGTATACCTGCTGTAATTCCGGCATTTCCGTGCGGCACGGCGCGCACCACTGGCCCCACACGTTGATGACCACAACCTGGCCAGCGAAGTCAGCAAGTTCGATGGTCTCGTCGGGGTCCATCAGCGATGGGCCGGAGAGGGCGCCAATCTTTCCCCGCGATTCTGGCGGGTCGTAAAAGATCTCCGTCTGCCCCCCGGGCGAAACGAAGTTGAATGTCCCGCCCTGTACGACAGCATCGGTGCCAGCTGTTGCGCAGGAGGTGACGGTGAGGGCCGCGGCCGACATGATCGCGACAGCCGCGGTCCGCATTTTCGAACGAAACGTCATGCCCCAGTCACCGTTGGATCCGACTTGCCAGCCGGCTCGGAGTACACGATGTCGATCAACTCATCGCCCTCGTACACAAGCGAGGTGAGCGACGCGAGCGAGCATTGCCGTTTACGCGGGTCGTGCCACAAGCGCTGCCCGTGCAGGAATCGGCGAAGTGACCACACTGGCAACTGATGGCTGACACATACCGCCTCATGTCCCGCCGCGGCGGCTCGCGCGGTATTGACCGCCGCAAGCATTCGGTGCGCGATCTGCAAGTAGGGCTCACCCCACGACGGCGTGAACGGATCACGCAGCTTCCACCAGTGGCGTGGGCGCCGCAGCGCACCGTCGCCGACGGAAACCCGTAAGCCCTCGAATTCGTTCTCCGCCTCGACGAGATCTTCGTCGGTGTGAACTTCGAGGCCATGAGCCGAGGCGATCGGAGCAGCGGTCTGCTGAGCGCGCAGCAGCGGTGACGCCACCACATGGGTGATGTCGTGCTCCGACAATGCGAGCGCGACCGTCCGCGCCTGGGCTTGGCCCGTGTCCGACAGTTTGAAGCCGGGCAGTCTGCCGTACAGGATGCCGGTGGGGTTGTGCACCTCACCATGTCGCAGCAGGTGCACGATCGTGCGGGTCGTGCCCGGGCGCTGCTGGCCCGACTGCTCGTAGAGGTCCGTCACGTCTCACACTCCTCGTAAGGATGTTCTTTCAGCTGCGCAGGCTCATGCCCTGGCTGGTTCGGGTGGTGATGCCTCTGCCGCTGCACGCACAGCCGCCGGCACCGCGTCCGCGATTACCGCGAACGCCTCGTCGTCAAGAGCTGCCGAGACGAACCACGCCTCGAACGCGCTCGGTGGCGCGTACACCCCTCGCTCGAGCAGAGCGTGGAAGAACGCTGAGTACCGCCATGTCTCGCAGGCCTTGGCCTGTGCATAGTTTTGCACGGGCTCGCCAGTGAAGAACACGCTCACCATCGTGCCTGCTGATTGCACGCGATGTGAAATCCCGGCACCGCGGAAACTGTCCGCAAGCAGGTCCCGCAGCTCGGCGTGATTCTTCCGCAGCGCCGTGTACACGTCCGGGGTCGCGTGCTGCAGCGTTGCGAGTCCGGCAGCAACGGCGACCGGATTACCCGAAAGGGTACCGGCCTGATACACGGGCCCCGCCGGCGCCAGATATCCCATGACGTCCGCGCGCCCGCCGAACGCGGCAGCCGGGAGACCACCGCTCATAACTTTCCCGAACGTGTACAGATCCCCAGCGACGCCTTCGACGCCGTACCAGCCCGCATCGCTGATACGGAATCCTGTCATGACCTCGTCCATGATGAGCAAGGCGCCGTTTTCGTGGCATACCTGCTGCAACCCGGCGTTGAAGCCCGGCAGCGGCGCCACCGCGCCCATGTTGCCGGCGGCTGCCTCGGTGATGACAGCGGCGATCTCGCCCGGGTGTTCAGCGAACGCGCGCTGCACCGCACCGAGATCGTTGTACGGAAGTACCAAAGTGTCGCTTGCCTGCGCGCCGGTGACCCCCGGAGACGTGGGCAGGCCAAACGTGGCTACGCCGGATCCCGCGTCCGCGAGAAGCGCGTCAACGTGGCCGTGGTAGCAGCCGGCGAATTTGATGATCTTGGTACGGCCGGTGAAACCGCGCGCCAGCCGGACCGCGCTCATTGTGGCTTCTGTGCCGGAATTCACAAGCCGTACCTGCTCCACCGGAGCGACACGGCGGACGATTTCTTCGGCCAGCTCAACTTCAGATTCGGTCGGAGCCCCGAACGACAGGCCTTTCACAGCTGCTTCCCGGACCGCCTCTACGACCGCCGGATGGGCATGCCCCAGAATCATGGGGCCCCACGAGCAGACCAAATCGACGTAACGGTTGCCGTCTTCGTCAAAAAGCCAGCAGCCACGAGCTTCACGGATGAACCGGGGCACTCCCCCGACCGCGCCAAACGCGCGCACTGGCGAGTTAACGCCACCTGGAATGACGGCCGATGCTCTCTCGAAGAGCCTGGCTGACTGCTGCACACCTGAATGCCCGGCGGGAGATTTCACGGCCTCTAGTGTTCCAGTCCGGCAGCGTTCCGTCGACGACGGGGTGTAGTAACCGCCTTTTACCGGTCGTCTTCCTCGTCCATGCGCAGGATGGCCTGCTTTTCGATGAATTCGATCTCGTCGATCTCACCTGCTGCGAACCGGCGCCGCAGTTCCTCCTCCGCCGGGCTGCGTTCACGCCGCGGCGGCGGGGGTGGCGGTGGCAGTGCCTCGCGGGGCGGCGCCGCCTCCAGCACGCGCGCAATGATCACCAGGATCATGACGAGCGCAGCCACCGCCACAACGCCAAGCAGCATCGTCATCATGCCTCCATGATGGCCCCGCAGTAAGCGCCTGCCAACATCAACAGGTGCGGCTATCGTCGGAATCATGACGAAGACGACCGCGGAACACCTTCGTGACGCACTCGACGGGCCATGGAAAGACATGCGCAACCAATGCCGGGATTATCTCGCGTCCGATGAGTTCGCCACCGATCCGGGACTTGATATGAAGGCCGCGCGGGCACGAACCCTCGATCAGATGCGCGCTCTCGTCGAAACCGGGTATCCGGACCACGGATTCCGCAGGGAGAACGGTGGCACCGGTGACGCTGGTGCCGCCGTCGCGGGGTTCGAGATGCTGGCACAAGCCGATTTGTCGCTTACCGTGAAGGCAGGCGTGCAATGGGGCCTCTTCGGCGGTGCGATCGAGAACCTCGGCACCAAGCCGCATCACGACAAGTACATCCGGCCACTGATGAAGCTGGACCTCCTCGGGTGTTTCGCGATGACCGAATCCGGGCACGGCAGCGACGTCCAGCACATTGAGACCACGGCAACGTATGACGCGGACACGGGCGAGTTCATCATCCATACCCCCACTCCGTCTGCCCGCAAGGACTACATCGGCGGGGCTGCGGAGCACGCGACCGTGGCCGCAGTGTTCGCTCAACTCGTCACCCAAGATGAAAGCCACGGTGTGCACTGCTTTGTGGTGCCGATACGTGACGAGAACGGTGGCGACCTTCCCGGGGTCACGACGTCTGATTGTGGACACAAAGGTGGCCTCATCGGAGTCGACAACGGCCGCATCGTGTTCGACAACGTGCGCATCCCGCGTGAGAACCTTCTCAATCGCTACGCAAATGTCGAGGAGGACGGCACCTACAGCTCAGAAATCGAAAACGACAGCCGCCGCTTCTTCACGACTTTGGGAACCCTCGTACGCGGACGGGTAAGCGTCGGCGGCGGTGCGGCGTCCGCAGCACGGCTCGCGCTGACGATCGCGACCCGTTACGCACTCAAACGACGGCAGTTCCGCCCGTCGCCGGGTGAACCCGAAACGGTGCTGCTCGACTACCGGATGCACCAGCGCCGGCTGCTCCCCCTCATCGCGAAGTCTTACGCATACGCGTTCGCGCAGAACGACCTCACCCGGAAGATGCACCTTATCCAGACCGGGCAGAACACGGACCCGCAGGGGCAGCGCGCTCTAGAAAAGCGCGCGGCTGGCCTCAAAGCGGCGCAAACCTGGCACGCGACCCGCACCATTCAGGAGTGCCGGGAGGCATGCGGCGGTGCCGGTTACCTCTCGGAAAATCGCCTCGTAACACTTAAAGCCGACACCGACGTGTTCACCACATTCGAAGGTGACAACGTCGTCCTCACTCAGCTGGTCGCAAAGGAACTCCTCACGGCGTACGCCGATGAAGTGCGCGACTACGACGCGCTCGATTGGGTTCGTTTCGCCGCAACAATGGCTCGTGACGTCGTGCGCCAGCGCTCCGGGGTGCGGCAGATGATCCAGACCCTGATGGACCGCAGCAACGAGACCGTCGAGGAAGGCGACCTGTCAAAACGCGCGGTCCAGCTGCAACTCCTCGCGGACCGCGAGGACTACCTCGTCCGGACTGCCGCGCAGCGCCTGCGCAACGGCACCAAGGAACTGGGCACACCGTTCAAAGCGTTCAACAACGCGCAGGATCACATCCTCGAGGCGGGCAGCGCCCACATCGATCGGCTAGTCCTCGAATCGTTCATCGAGGGGCTGGATCTCATCCACGATGAGGAATCGCGCTCGATTGCTGAACTCGTGTGTGATCTTTTCGCTTTCACCACGCTGGAAGAGCATCGTGACTGGTACATCATGCACCGGTTTCTCTCGGTGGAACGCGGCAAAGCGGTGCGCCGCGGCGTGAACGAACTAGTGGAAAAGCTACGTCCACATGCCCAGACCCTGGTGGATGCATTCGGCGTACCCGACGCGATGCTGCGCGCGGAGATGCTGGACGACGCGAGCGTCTACGCGCGGGAATAGCCCGCCAGTTCCGTACCTGGGTGGGTCGCCGCTCGACCCACCCAGGGCTTATACCGATTTAGCCGGCAACTCGGCGCTGCCGCGCGATCTCCGCGAGGACGACGCCTGCGGCCACAGACGCGTTGAGGGACTCCACGTCTCCTGCCATCGGCACGTTCACGATGACGTCGCAGTTCTCGTGCACCAACCGCGACAAACCCTTGCCTTCAGAACCCACCACGATCACCAGCGGAACATCAGTGGTGGTGAAGTTATCGAGTGACACCGCGCCCTCGGAGTCGAGACCAGCGATGAAGTAACCGTTCTCGGCGAATGACTTGAGTGTGCGCGTCAGATTCGTTGCCCTGGCGACCGGGACTCGCGCGGCAGCCCCCGCACTGGTACGCCACGCGACTGCGGTGACACTGGCGGACCTGCGCTCTGGGATCAGGACGCCGTTGCCGCCAAACGCAGCGGTCGAGCGGATCACCGCGCCGAGATTGCGCGGATCGGTGATGTTGTCGAGCGCGACAACGAGACCCGGCTGTTCGTCATCACGGCCCGCCGCAATCAGATCGTCGGGGTGTGCGTACTGGAACGGCGGAACTTGCAGCGCAATGCCCTGGTGAAGACCGTTCGTGGTCATTTTGTCGAGATCGGAGCGAGGCACTTCGAGTATTGAAATACCGCGCTCACCCGCGTGGTGCACAGCTTCGGTCACGCGCTCGTCCGGCTCAGCCCCGACTGCCAGGTAAAGCGCGGTGGCCGGCACTCCGGCACGCAGGCACTCAACGACAGGGTTGCGGCCAAGCACAAGCTCCGGACCTTCAGCACCGCGCTTGCGCGCGGTATCCGATTGGAGCCTCGCCTGCTTCGCTTTCGCGGCTGCCGCGGCACGGCGTGCTGCGGGATGCCCGACCCGCATTTCCGCGGGCGGTGTCGCACCCCTTCCTTCTAACCCCCTGCGGCGCTTGCCACCTGAACCCTTCGTTGCGCCCTTCTTCGTTCCGGCTTTGCGCACCGCACCGCGCCGTTGCGAATTCCCCGCCATGCGTTCTCCATTCCGCTGACTGGCTAGCGATCAGTCTTAAGCGACCACTCCGGGCCAGCTGGGGTGTCGGTAATGTCAATTCCCACGGCCGCGAGCCGGTCCCTGATCTCGTCGGCTGCCGCCCAGTCGCGGCTCGCGCGCGCCTGCTGGCGCCGCTCAAGTTCGGCCCGAACAAGCACGTCCAGCGCATACCGGGCCGACTCATCTTCGGTCTGCCCGATTTCGCGCCAGTGCTCATCAAGCGGGTCGACCCCGAGGATACCCAGCATGGCGCGCACGTCGCCGGCCAGTGCGCGAGCACGTTCGCCGTCCCCGCTTTCGAGTGCGGTGTTGGCTGCACTGATCGTGTGGTGGATTTCGGCGAGGGCAGCCGGGACGCCAAGGTCGTCCGCGAGGGCAGCCGCGAAGGCGTCCGTCCAGCTCCCTTCGGCGACATCGCCCGCGCGGCGCTGCACTCGTTCGAAGAACGCCTCGATCCGTCGGTACGCCGCGGCCGCCTCTTGCAGTGCGTTCTCTGAGTACTCAAGCATCGAGCGGTAGTGCGCGCTGCCCAGGTAGTACCGGAGCTCTTGCGGCCGCACCCGCTTCAGTACCGCCGGAATCGACAGGGTGTTCCCGAGGGATTTCGACATTTTTTCACCGCCGAGGGTAACCCACCCGTTGTGCAGCCAGTACTGGGCGAAGCCGTCTCCGGCGGCCCGGCTCTGCGCGATCTCGTTCTCGTGATGCGGGAATACGAGATCCAGTCCGCCGCAGTGAATGTCGAATTGGGGACCGAGATACGCCGACGCCATCGCGGAGCACTCAAGATGCCACCCGGGACGGCCCGGGCCCCACGGTGTCGGCCATGACGGCTCACCGGGTTTAGCGGCCTTCCACAACGTAAAATCACGCGGATCGCGTTTGTAATGCCCGGCGCCTTCGCCCTGGTGGACGTCATCGAGCTTGTGCCCGGAAAGCGCCCCGTAGTCGGCAAAACTGCGGACGTCGAAATACACGTCCCCACCAGCTGGGTAGGCGTGGCCACGCGCTATCAGCCGCTCGATCATCTCGACCATCTGTGTGATGTGCCCTGTCGCACGGGGGGACGCAGACGGGGGCAGCACCCCAAGCTTGTCGTAGGCGCGCTCGAACGATCGTTCGTAGGTCGCCGCCCACTCCCACCAGGGCCTGCCCGCTTCCGCGGCCTTGTTCAAGATCTTGTCGTCGATGTCGGTGACGTTGCGGATGAAGCGCACGTCATAACCCTGCGCCGTTAGCCAGCGCCGAAGCACGTCGAAGGCAACACCGCTGCGCACGTGCCCGATGTGTGGTTCGCCCTGCACTGTGGCACCGCACAGGTACACCGAGACCTCGCCCGGGACGAGCGGCGCGAAATCGCGCAGGGTTCGGGATTCAGTATCGAAGAGCCTCAGGGTCGGCGGAGTCACAGCGGGAAATCCTACTTGGTCGGGGGCTGTGGTTCGCAATCTCCAGTGCGGACGAGTGCGGTGGCGACCGCGGCGATTCCCTCGCCGCGCCCGGTGAGGCCCAACCCGTCCGTGGTAGTTGCGGAGACCGAAACGGGTGCGCCGAGCAGTCCGGAAAGAACGGTCTGCGCTTCAAGGCGACGGGGCCCGATCTTTGGCCGATTCCCGATCACCTGTACAGCCGCGTTGCCAATGGACATCCCTGCCTCCGAGATAAGCCGGCGCACTTCAGTGAGGAGTTGCGCTCCGCTCGCACCGGTCCACTCAGGCCGTCCGGTCCCGAAGACTGCGCCGAGATCCCCGAGCCCCGCAGCCGACAGCAGCGCGTCACACAACGCGTGTGCGGCGACGTCACCATCGGAATGGCCGGCACAGCCAGCTTCACCCTCGAACAGCAGGCCCGCCACCCAGCATGGACGGCCCGGCTCAATGGGGTGGACGTCGGTGCCAATCCCAACACGCATGGGGCAGAGCCCTCCTTTGCACAGTCACTCGCGGGTGTTAGCGAACATTCGCCCCGCGGCTAGCGACGATGGCTTCCGCGAGCGCCAGGTCAAGCGGTGTGGTGATCTTGAATGCATACGGATCGCCCTGCACAGTGGCCACAGGGACGCCCGCGCGCTCCATCAGCATCGCGTCGTCAGTGACAGCACGTGCCTCGTCGACCGACTCTCGATGAGCATCTGCAAGGAGCCGGAAATCGAATCCCTGCGGGGTTTGAATCGCCCGAAGTGCCGACCTGTCGGGGGTGCCAGTGACCACACCATGGTCGTCAACCGTCTTGATCGTGTCGACCACCGGGAGTGCGGGCACGACCGCTGGCGCACCATTCCAGACCGCGGCGGCAACACTGCGAATCAGGCTCGGCGGAGTCAGGCAGCGCGCTGCGTCGTGAACCAGCACAAAGCGGGGCGTGCCCGCAGCTGCGAGACCGGCTCGCACGGAGTCCGAGCGCTCGGCGCCGCCAGCCACCACGGTTACGTGGGGCCCAGCGATCTCTCGCGCACGAGTGAGCAGGTCCGCGCCACAGATCACGACGATCTTCCCGACTGCTCCCGACTCACGAAGCCCATCGATCGCCCACGACAAAAGCGGGCGCCCCGCCAAGGAAACAAATGCCTTGGGGAGCGCCCCACCAAGCCGTATACCTAGCCCTGCTGCAGGAACAAGCCCCACAGTCTCCGCTGAGGTTTCGGACACGAAGTTGGTCAGTTCAGAAAGCGGTCAGGAGGCGACGAGTACCTCATCGAGGAGGGTCTCCGCCTTAACGTCATCAGTGCCTTCAGCAAGTGCGAGCTCACCGACGAGGATCTGGCGCGCCTTCGCTAGCATGCGCTTCTCACCGGCGGAAAGACCGCGATCCTGATCGCGGCGCCACAGATCCCGGACCACTTCCGCGACCTTGTTGACATCACCAGAGGCGAGCTTCTCGAGATTCGCCTTGTAGCGGCGTGACCAGTTGGTCGGCTCCTCGGTATGCGGCGCACGCAGGACCTGGAAGACCTTGTCGAGCCCCTCCTGGCCAACCACGTCACGAACGCCGACATATTCTGCGTTGGCGGCGGGAACACGCACCGTAAGATCGCCCTGCGCGACCTTTAGTACGAGATACTCCTTCTGCTCACCCCGAATGGTTCGGGTTTCAATAGCTTCGATCGTGGCTGCACCGTGATGGGGATAAACAACGGTGTCTCCGACCCTGAAATTCATATGTCCCGTACCCCTTTCGATGTGTCTATGCTAACACGCGCCGGCCCATTACGGATGGCGTCGTTGCAGGTCAGCGACTTCCATGCCGCTGACCTGCGCTCATTGCTGCAAGCAGCTGCAAACATCACACCGCGATCTTGGGAATCCAGCGGGTGCGCGGCGCCTCCCATACGCCCGGTACGCCCCGACCGGCGCGCACCCCCGCAACCAGCCGCTACGTTGCACGGCAACAGGGATCCCAGAGGGTAAGGTATCGGCCTCCCCTGGGCGTGCTGCCCGGTGCCCGACACAGGTGCGGGCAGGCAAATCGGGACCCTCTGTGCGCTGCCGCCAGGCGCGCCTACTACGCTGCCTAGTGAAGTAGCGTCCGCTGCGGGTCCACCGCAGGCCGGACGCCGCTCTCCTCGACACCTGAAGCCCGGGAGGACTGAACCGTGACGTCGTCTACCGACCAGCTGGGCACTGCATTCGGCGAGCCCCGCCCGCGTTCCCGCACTCGCGCCACACGGCTCGCAACAGCGTTCGCGGCGCTCGGCGCCGGGACAGCCCTGGCGCTAACCGGCTGCGGTGCTGGTCAAGTGACCCAAACTGGCGTCACGACACCCACGATCACGGGCACCAACGTCGACTTCGGCTCGCTACTCATCCGCAACGCACACATCGCGTACGACGATCCCGATCAGTACCCGATCGACCCCGCGGCGGAAGGGCAGCTCGTATTCACGATCGTCAATATCAACCCCGAGGTTGCCGACACGCTCGTCAGCATTGAATCCGAAGACGCAGAGGTGTCGATCGACGGCGACGACACGACCATCCCAGCTGGCGGGGTGCTGCGCGCGGGCACTCCCGTGAAGCAGCTCACCCCTGAAGAGGATGCGGCAGCGACGTTCGGGACTCCCGCCACCGAAATCACGGTCAACGTGACCGACATGGGGCCGAATGTCCGCCCCGGTATCGGCACACCGTTCACTTTCATCTTCGAGGAAGCCGGCGAAGTCCAGGTCGACGTCACGATCGAACCCGGCGCGGCAGCGAAGCGGACGTACGTCCCTAGCGACGACCACTGAGTACCGCCCGCGGCCTGCGTGGCTGACATTTTGTGTCAGGGTGCTCGCCTAGGCTCGTGGCTGTGGTGAGACCAAAGACAACATTCCGGTGCTCGGCTTGTCAGCACGTCCTGGTTAAGTGGGCTGGCCGCTGCCCCGAATGCGGCGCCTGGGGCTCGGTCGAGGAAGCACCTGCGCTGTCACAGCTCCAGCGCTCCGCGCTACAGCGTTCGGCACTGCCCGAAGCTCGGGTCGCCGCGACGACCGGCGGGCTGCTGCCGTCCACTCCCGCGGTCCGCATCGTCGATGTGGAAGGCACCACCGCGAAGGCTCAACCGACGGGGATCGCGGAGCTGGACCGTGTTCTCGGTGGGGGTGTCGTACCTGGCGCGGTCATCTTGCTCGCCGGCGAACCGGGGGTCGGCAAATCTACCCTGTTGCTGGAAGTTGTCCGCCAATGGGCGGCGCGTGACGTGGCTTTGTACGTCACCGGAGAAGAATCCGCAGGACAGGTCCGGCTCCGGGCTGAGCGCACCGGCGCCCTGCATGAGCGGGTGATGATCGCAGCAGAGTCAGATCTCGCGACGATCCTCGGGCACGTCGAGCAAGTACGGCCGAGCCTGCTGATTGTCGACTCGGTTCAGACCATGCGAGCTGCCGATGCCGAAGGCATCACGGGCGGTGTCACCCAGGTCCGTGCCGTCACCAGCGCGCTGACCACTCTGGCGAAAACCGCTGGCATCGCGGTGCTGTTGATCGGCCACGTCACCAAAGACGGATCCATCGCAGGCCCGCGTGCGCTCGAACACCTTGTCGACGTCGTGCTGCAGTTCGAGGGTGACAAGAGCTCCACGCTGCGGCTAGTGCGCGGGATCAAGAACCGCTTTGGTGCCACCGATGAAGTCGGTTGTTTTGAACTACGCGAGAGCGGCATCGTTGAAATAAGCGACCCCTCCGGCTTGTTCCTGCACCACCGCAACGACACGGTTCCCGGCACATCCATCACAGTCGCAATGGACGGAAAACGTCCGCTGCTCGGTGAGGTGCAGGCGCTCGTTGCAGGCAGCGGTATCCCCTCGCCACGTCGTGCTGTCAGCGGACTTGATTCGTCGCGAGTCGCGATGATCCTGGCCGTACTCGAACGGCGGTGCGGGCTCTCTCTGGCGGGCTCTGAGGTTTACGCCGCAACCGTCGGTGGCATGCGGGTCACTGAACCCGCGGCAGATCTCGCAATCGCGCTTGCGGTCGCATCAGGGGCGCGTGACAGGGTCTTGCCGGCCGGCACGGTTGTGCTGGGCGAGGTCGGGCTCGCTGGCGAAATCCGGCCCGTTCCTGGAGTGGCTCGGCGCGTGCAGGAGGCCGCCCGCCTCGGCTTCGTCAATGCCATCGTTCCAGCGGGCTCCGAAAGGCTGCCAAACAGCATCAACGCCGCCGAAGTCGGCACCGTGGGTGCCGCGTTACGGTTACTCACCACACCTGAGCCACCCCAGCGCGCGCAGCCGCCACACCTAACTCCGGTGGGTGGCCGGTCGTGACGGGGTGCGGGGCTCCAGTAATCTGGCGTACATCTGTTCTTACGTAACCGTCAAACAGTGCTTCACACTGCCACAGGCCAGGAAGGTGCCGTGACACTCGAGCCTTCACCGTTGCTCGTCGAAACGATCGCCCGGCTAGCTCCAGGTACCGGCCTTCGTGACGCCCTGGAACGAATCCTGCGCGGCCGCACCGGTGCGCTGATCGTTCTCGGTTACGATGACGCTGTTGAACGCCTGTGTGACGGTGGTTTCGTGCTCGACATCCAGTTCGCACCCACCCGGCTGCGGGAGCTCGCGAAAATGGACGGCGCGGTTGTGCTGTCCTCCGACGGTTCCCGAATTGTCCGCGCGAACGTGCAGCTCGTCCCTGACCACACTATTCCAACGGAAGAATCGGGCACCCGCCACCGCACCGCGGAGCGCACCGCCATCCAGACTGGATTCCCCGTGATCTCGGTGAGCCAATCGATGAGCATCGCCAGCGTTTACATCGCTGGCGAACGGCACGTGCTTGAGGATTCAGCCACGATCCTCTCCCGAGCGAACCAGGCGATCGCCACCCTCGAACGCTATAAGCTGCGGCTCGACCAGGTGACGCGCGCCCTCGGCGTCGCCGAGATCGATGACTTCGTCAGCCTGCGCGATGCGCTGACAGTCATCCAGAGGCTCGAGATGGTACGCAGAATCTCAAGTGAGATAGACCGGGCTGTCATCGAGCTCGGCAGCGGCGGGCGGCAAGTCGCACTGCAACTCGAAGAGCTACTCGGCGATAACGAGACAGCACGGCGACTCATCCTGCTTGACTACCTGCGCAGCACCGGTCAGCCGAGTGATCAGCAAGTCGAGCGGGCACTCGCGAACCTCGAAGCCCTCTCCGACGGCGCTTTACTCGACCTCACTGAAGTCGCGCACGCGGTGGGCTATTCCCGCGCCGTGGAGACGCTGGACACTGCTGCCGAGCCTCGCGGCTACCGGCTACTCAGCCAATTGCCGCGGTTGCCGTTCACTCAGATCGAACGGCTGATCGGTAACTTCGGCAGCCTGCAGAAGCTGCTCGCCGCGACCTCCACCGAATTGCAGACAGTCGATGGAATCAGCGGGTTCCGTGCCCGGCACATTTCGGAAGGGCTCTCCCGGCTTGCTGGTTCAACGCTCGAGAACCAGTTCTGAATCATTCCCCTTCAGGGGCTGGACTCGGCTCAGGGGTGGGTTCCGGTTCAGGCTCAGGAGCATGCGGATCGAAGATCGCAAACTCGACAGGTTCAGCTGAAATTTCACCGACCTGGGCGACTAAGCGGTACACACCCGGCCCAACGGGTTCACGCGGACCAAAGCAGCCCGGTGCCGACCCGGTGCCTGACCAGGTAATGGCAAAAGCCGCTTGGTCTCCTGGGGCAAGCGTCCACACGTCGCGCCCCGTCGCCGGTGAACAGTCCGTGTTCACCCACACACGCCGATCCCCGTCTACCGTCCGCACCGCGATTTGCTGCACGGCGGCCCCGAGATCACGGGCACACGTCGTATCGCCAATATTCGTGACGACCACACCGAAGCGCGGCTGGTCACCAATCGGGTATTCGGCGCGGTCGATCGTAGCGCGCACGGTGAGCCCAGAATCAGTGCACGGCCCCTCGGCGATCTTGACTTCCTCATCGTCATCGTCGAGATCGCTGTCCTCATTGCCGTCATCGTCGTCCGTATCGCGTTCAGGCAGTTCGGATGCGGTCTCCCGGGGCGTAGCAGTCACAGAGGTGGTCACTGGCTGCGCATCAGTGCCGCCAGCGACACCATCGCCGCCGGAACCGGCGATCGCGCGAACTCCGAACAGGACCCCGGCGACAACTCCCGCGATAAGGACGAGCAGGATCACGACGGCTGCGACCCTCCTCCGGCGGTACACACCGGGAGGGTGCGGCAAGCGCCTGGGCCTGCCCGAACTGTTTCGAGGATCGTGCACGTCATTAACCGTAAGCGCGCGAGCGAATCTCGACCGGCTTCCGGCCTCGCGTGTCGTTGGAGTGAGGCCGAACTCTCAGGTTTACGTTGCTAGATCAGATCGGGATCGGCCTCGCCGACATCGCCGACCACACTGCGGAGTTTGATCCTGCCGTCCGAAAGCGTGTAGGTGGCGCCCACAATGGCACACCGGCCGTCTTCGATCCGCTCGGCAAGCACCCGTGAACGACCCGTGAGCAGCTGCGACGTTTCCTTCACATGCTGCGCCTCGAGTTGATCCACAGTCGTGAGGCCCGCCTGCCGTGCCCGCAGCAGTGACGGAGTGACGCGTTCGACGACGTCTCGAACGAAACCTTCCGGGACGTCACCCCCGTCAAGCGCGGAAAGCGCGGCCGCAACCGCTCCGCAGCGATCGTGCCCAAGCACGACGATCAGCGGAACGTTGAGCACGCCGACGCCATACTCGATTGAACCGAGCACTGCGCTATCGACAACATGCCCCGCAGTTCTGACGACGAACATCTGACCGAGGCCCTGATCGAAAATAATCTCGGCGGCCACTCTCGAGTCAGCACACCCGAAGATCACCGCGGTCGGGTGCTGCGCTTTGACTAGCTTCGCGCGGTCATCGATGCCCTGACTAGGGTGCAGGGGCTCACCGCTGACGAAGCGCTCGTTACCCTCTTTAAGGGCTTTCCATGCTGAGACCGGATTGGATGACGGCATGCGTCTATTCTGCACTGCCGGATTACCGGGACGCGCACCAGGAGCGCGCGGACCGGGTCGCACCTGTCTCAAAAAGCCGCATTGACAAGTAGAAATGGGCCGCTTGAGCGGGGTGTAAATAATTCGTGAAGAATAGCTATTCGTGCATGATTGCCAGCACTGAGGACGTCGTAACGTGGTTCCAGCGCAACGCCCGTGACCTGCCCTGGCGCCGTCCGGGCGTCACACCCTGGCAAATCCTGATGAGCGAAATCATGCTTCAGCAAACACCCGTAGTGCGGGTGTCGCCGGTCTGGGAAGAATGGGTCCAGCGATGGCCCCGGCCCTCGCTGCTCGCAGCGGAAGCCCCAGCAACGGTGGTGCGTGCCTGGGGGAAGCTTGGGTACCCGCGCCGCGCGCTGCGCCTGCACGAATGCGCCGTCCACCTCGCTGCCGCCCATAGCGATGAGGTCCCTCGCGACGTCGAAACCCTGCTGACACTGCCTGGGATCGGTGATTACACGGCGCGCGCGGTCGCATGTTTTGCTTACGGTCAGTCCGTTCCTGTCGTCGACACGAACGTCCGCAGAGTCATCGCCCGAGCTGTCCACGGACAGGCGGAGTCTGGGAACCCTGCAGCGAAACGTGACCTCGAAGATGCCGCAGCGCTGCTCCCCCACAGCGGCGGTGCGGTGTTTTCGGCTGCGCTTATGGAACTCGGCGCAGTCATTTGCACTGCGCGCGCACCAAAGTGCCCGGACTGTCCTATCACGAGCTGCGCATGGCTCACCGCTGGCCGGCCTGCCCCCACGGGCCCCAAACGGCGCGCCCAGCCGTACGCCGGCACAGATCGTCAGGTTCGTGGGCGGATTTTGGACGTCCTACGCGGCGCACATGGGCCAGTCGAGCGCCACCAGATCGAAGCTGTCTGGCTCAGTGATCCGGTCCAGCGTGACCGCGCACTGGTCTCGCTACTGGAGGACGGTTTGGTCGAGCAGACATCGCGAGGGAGATTCGCCCTCGCGGGCGAGGGCGAATGACTGTTCGGACACCAGCCCACGCCCACGCCCACGCCCACACCAGAGCTACTGCTCAGGCAGGCTCGCGAGAAATGCCTCTACGGCACCGCGGTAGATGCCCGGCGCCTCATCATGAATCAGGTGTGCCGTGCCCGGAACGCGAAGGTAATGCGACGCCACCGAGCGCTCCTCAGCGGCCATGGTTCGCATCTGCCCCGCGGGAGTGAGCGTGTGTTCGCCCTCGAGGAGCAGCGCGGGCACTCGAGTGTTCCGCCACTGCGCCCAGTAGTCTCGGGTACCCCAGTGTGCGGCGATGGCCCGCCACACTGGAATGTGGCCGTGCAGCCGCCACCCCATCGGAGTCCGGTCGAATGAATCAAGAAAGTACTGCCCCGCCACGTCACCGAACATCGCGCAGATTTCGGCGGAATCGGTGAACTCGACAGGCCAGGCTTCGAACCAGCTATCCCAGGGCTGTGTAGTGCGGCCCCGGAAGTCCGGCGCCATGTCCTCCACGACGACGGCGCTGACCAGGTCGGGACGGTGCGCCGCGAGACACCACGCGTGCAGGCTGCCCATCGAGTGTCCAATTAACGCGGCAGGCCGGTCCAGGGCTTCGAGCGCGACGGCAAGATCATTCACAAACACTTCGGTGCGGACATCCGCATCGCGCGCAGCGCCACCACCGTCCCGGCCCCGCCCTCGGTGAAACCGCGCGTCGTATGTGTAAACCCGTCCATACTCTCGCAGCCAGGGCACGTGCCGCTGCCACGTGGTGCCACGCCCCATCAGGCCGTGCAGCAACACGATCGGCGCTCCCCTGCCACCGCGGTCATCGAGGTCAGAGACTTCAAGCACAGCCGGTTAGCCTACGCGAGTACGATCACGGCCATGGCAGTCGTAAAGATTAACGCTATTGACGTCCCGGAAGGTGCGGGGGCCGAACTCGAGAAGCGCTTCGCCGCGCGCGCGGGCACAGTCGAGAATTCTCCCGGTTTCCTCGGGTTTCAGCTGCTGCGTCCCGTTAATGGCGAGTCACGCTACTTCGTCGTCACGCAGTGGGAGTCGGAGGAGGCGTTCCGGGCCTGGGCAGATGGACCAGCGCGCGCTGCGCATGCGGGCGAGGGTGAGCGCAAGCCCGTAGCGACCGGGGCCTCGTTGCTGGAGTTCGATGTCGTACTCGATGTGTCTCCCTCGGCAGCACGGCCGAGTGCCGACTGATAGCGCCTGAACCACCGCCACATAACAACTAGTTATTTACAGCGACACCAGGTGGTAACGGTTGTACCAATAGCCCCACCCGCAACCTACGCTCAAAGGGACGAATCCTGCGCGGTACCGCCTGTCGGCACCGCTAAGTCCCAAAAGAGGGGGCGTTGTGGTTGGCCTAGCGAGCCTGAAGGGCCGGGCGGAACTTCGCCGTGTCACGGCTGCAGCGTCCGCGGTAGTGACCCTGACACTTGCCGCAGGGAGCATCGCGCACGCGCAACCAGCAGCTCCGCCGCAGGCTGATAATCCGCCCGCCGCAACCGCACCCGCCGCGATCCCCTCTGACACTCCGGCGGGCATGCGGGCCGCGCACATTCTCGATCTCATCAACGGTGACGTCACCGTCGACCCTGCAGCCGTCCGGGAATGGACCGACGCCGCCGTGCTCAACTCATTAGGGCCTGACGGATTAGCTGCGCCGCTCGAGCAGCTCCGCACAACCGGCCCGTACGAATTCGTCTCTTACTCAGGCACCAGCACGGCCGCCACTGTAGCCCTGAAAACCCGTACCGGACTTCCTTTCGAACTTCGTATCTACGTGAGCACGGCGGGGGACGCTGATACCGTCAATGGCCTGCTGGTACGACCACAGACGCCGGACATAGAGTCGTTCGACGATTTCACCGCAGCACTCGACGTCCTCGGTACTGATTATGCCGTTCTTGCTGCTCACATTGAGGACACGACGTGCGTGCCGGTCTTCGAGGCGCACGCCGAGCGGTCGATGCCGATGGCTTCCGTCGCCAAATTGTATGTTCTCGGCGCAGTCGCCGATGCGATCAGCGCGGGCGATCTGCGGTGGGATGAGGTCCTGACGATCACCACAGACACGAAGAGCCTACCGACCGGCGAGTTGCAAGATCGCGCAGACGGATCAACGGTGACTGTTCGCGAGGCCACTGAGAAGATGATTTCTCTTAGCGACAACACCGCCACCGACCTGCTAATTCATCGTCTGGGGAGAGAAGCCGTCGAAGCTCAGGCAGTGGCGCTGGGACACCACGATCCAGAATCACTCACGCCGTTCCCCACGACCCGCGAAGCGTTCCTTATCGGCTTCGGTGATCCAGAGCGGCGCGAGGCCTGGCGTGAAGCGGATTATGCGGACCGCCTCGCGCTACTGGACTCGGTGCAAGGCGAGCCGCTCGAGGTGGACGAAACAACAATCATCTACCGGCCCGTTTATCCAGACGGTGTCGACTGGTTCGGCAGTCAGAATGATATCTGCGCAGCCTACGCACACCTGAAAGCCAAAGACACCAACGTCACCGACATCCTTGCACTGAATCCTGGCCTGACGCTCAGCAGCACGGACTGGTCATACACCGGATTCAAGGGCGGCACGATGCCGGGCGTGCTCGCGACTTCCTGGATTCTCACCGACAACACCGGTCAGGACTGGTACTTCGGGGTGCAGCAGTCCAGCACGGGGGCGATCGGGCTAGCGGAAAACCTCTACACATTCGAAATTGCCGGAAAGATTATGGGCCGCAGTGACGCGGCAGTGCTGCGGATCAACTAAAGTTCTTTTGTCCACACGCGCGTGGGCAACAGGATGGTCGAAACGACGACGAGATGCGGGTACCCGGTGCGATTCCGGGGCGGTCGCGCCACTGTATCCAGGCAACTCCTGGAAGCCAGACCTCGCTCCTCATGCCGCTCAGACCGAACGGGACGCGGTACTCCCAGGAGGATTTCATGGTTACAGCGCATGTGCCTGCCCATTCCGAGAGCACGATTGGTGCTTATTTGGTCAGTGCCGCGGTTGTCGGCGCAGCAATGCTCGCCCTTTACCTCGTCGGGTTTGACCAGGGCGCACTATCTGGCACTGGCATGTTTCTTCACGAACTGATGCATGACGGCAGGCACCTCTTGGGCGTGCCGTGTCACTGAGTTCGCGCACCAATAGCACTCCAGACTTGCCTCGGCCCGGCGCATTTGAACGCAAGCAATTGCACGGGACTTTTGGCGCGCTGCTCGGCCGGGGCGTTCTGGCTGGCCTTGTAGCTGGATTGATTGCTGGCACTTTCGCATATTTCGTGGGCGAGCCGCACATCGACGCTGCGATAGCGATAGAAGAGGCTGCGGCCTTAGCCGATCATGGGGTGCACCCACACAGTCACGGGGACGAGGAACTCGTCAGCCGGGCAGGCCAGCGGGCCGGGCTTTTCCTCGCAATGGCTCTCTCGGGGCTTGCGCTCGGCGCAATTTTCGCCACTGTGGCTCATCATGCTCGCCGACACTTCACCGCACCGGCGGTGACATTATCGCTGTGGCTGGCGTTTTTGTGCTGGATGGTGATCTCGGTAATCCCCTTCGGTATTTACCCCGCTAACCCGCCCGCTGTTGGCGACCCAGACACAATCAGCCAGCGCACCTTCGCGTGGGGTGCTGCTGTCGTTGTGGGCATTATCGCGGCGACTGCTGCCGTCGCAGTGACGAAAAAGCTCGCGACCGCGTGGCAGAGCGTCCGTTTGGCAGCCGCAGCCGTAGCGTTCGGTGTCATCGTGGGCTTGGGATACCTCGCTTTGCCGACATTCGATGATGTGCCCGCGGACTTCCCGGCCACCTTGTTGTGGGACTTCCGGGTCGCAGCGATCGCGTCAACAACAGTCATGTGGCTCGCACTCGGCATTATTTTCGCCGGATTATCGGAACGGGCGGCAGCGGCGGAAGAGAAGCGGTTCATCGCCTGATCTGGCGCCACCAACGCAAAGCCCCGCCTCCTTTTGAGGGCGGGGCTTTTCGCCGTGCTAGCAGGTCACAATAGGGCGGCGTCGAGGCTGATGTCCACGCTGGCGAGTGCCTTGCTGATCGGGCAGCCTTCCTTCGCGGCCGTTGCCGCCTTCAAGAAGGCGTCTTCGTCGAGTCCGTCCACCTCGGCGCGAACGGTAATCTTGCTCGTCGTCACGCGGAAGCCCCCGGCGGGGTCCGGGCCGAGAGTCACGTCTGCGCGCACGTCGAGGTTCTGTGGAGTTCCGCCAGCTTCACCGATTTGCGCCGAAAGCGCCATCGCGTAGCACGACGAGTGCGCAGCGGCGATGAGTTCCTCGGGGCTCGTGGTTCCGTCCGCGTTTTCCGCTGCGCGCTTCGGGAAGGAAACGTCGAATGTGCCTGTTCCCGAACTCGTGAACTCGACGGTCCCGCCGCCCTCGTTCAGGCTTCCGTTCCAGGCGGTGCGTGCGGAGCGTGTTGGCATGAAAAACCCTTTCGTTGGCCGGTAATGCCCGAAATACGAACAAATCTCGCAAGCGACCTCATGCGGTGCACATCACGTCGCTAGTCACCATCCTTGAGGCAAACACAGCGAAGGGCAAGGCGTGCGCTCAGGTTGCACGAAAGTACCGGACTTTGTCTCATACACTTCCCCTGTGTCGCATGGTTCACAGAAGTCTCACAAGTCTCTGGTGCTACAACGCTTCGGCGCCTTCGCCGCCCTGTTGTGCCTTTCGATCGGCGCACCGACCGCAATTGCCGCCGCGGAGGTACACCCAGCGGCACCAACAAGCGGCGCGTACGAGTCGCTCAACTGCGGGGAACTCCCCCTCGCCGCACGCGGTGCGCTCATCACGCTTACCGACACCACCAGTATCACCGGCGCGAGCTCCCTCGATCGCCTGGAGGACGCGGTGCGGCGTCACACAGAAGTCGCTGACATCTTCGCGACCGAACACCATCGGTTAGGACTGTTCTCCGTCGGTCTCGACGCGGTCGAGCATGCGGCCGTAATGCCCCTTCAGCGCGACCCTGCGGCCTTTGCTGACCGCGAGTGGGCACACAACATCAGTTACGACCTTCTGGAGCGCTATCTTGCGAATCTGCATTCCTATTTGACTGCCGGGTACGCGGAACCGCATTGGGCGCACTACTTCGCGCTGTCAACCGATTGCCGACGGTCCGGTGCACACGCGGCGATGGCCGGATACAACGCGCACCTGACTGTCGACCTTGCCTACGCCGTCGAGGGGAGCCGCACCGAAGCCCGGCATGTGCCCGACTACTACCTCATCGTTGACACGATCGCTCAGCAAGGCGACGCACTGATCGACCGAACACGCGACGTTTACGGCGCCGATCTCGGGCCACTGTGGCGGTTCTATTTTGTGGGCGAGGGCCTCGACGCGCTGGCCGGCGAGGGGGTGGCTACCGGTTTGATGCTGCGTGCCGCCGACGTCGGGTACAACACCTTCACCCTGGCGCATGGCATGGCCTTGCAAGACGCCGCCCTGCGCGCCGATGCTGAGGGCCGCATCACGGAACTATGGCGGATTGCCGACGTCGCGCTTGATGTCCTCGCGCGGGTACGCGCTTTGTAGCGGCCCGCCCGCAGGTCAGCACCTCCAGGCCACACGGCAAAGGGGCCAGATCTTTCGACCTGGCCCCTCCTTCGCGAAACGCTTACTCAGCCGCTGTGTCAGCGCCCTTTCCGCCCTTGCCGCCCTGACCTGCTTCGCCAGCACCCGCGAGGGCGTCTTCCGGCGCATCAGGCACCGGCACCGGCTTCTTGGTGCCGCGGAACGTGAACTTGGCGTTCTCGCCCGCTCCAGTGCCGTCCCAGTTCTCGACATCGACAACGATGATCTGGCCCGGCTCGATTTCGCCGAACAGGATCTTCTCTGACAACTGGTCCTCGATCTCGCGCTGTACAGTGCGGCGCAGCGGCCGGGCACCAAGCACGGGGTCGAAGCCACGCTTCGCGAGAAGCGACTTCGCCTGCTCCGTGAGCTCGAGCGCCATGTCCTTGTGCTTGAGCTGCGTCTCTACGCGGTTGGTCATCAAATCGACCATCTCAATGATCTGTTCCTGCGTGAGCTGGTGGAACACGATCACGTCGTCGATACGGTTAAGGAACTCCGGCCGGAAGTGCTTCTTCAGTTCGTCGTTGACCTTCAGCTTCATGCGCTCGTAGTTCGATGCCTCACCGGATCCAGCACTGAAGCCGAGCCCCACCGCCTTCGAAATGTCAGCGGTGCCGAGGTTCGAGGTGAAGATCAGCACGGTGTTCTTGAAGTCGACCGTGCGGCCCTGACCGTCGGTTAGGCGGCCATCTTCGAGAACCTGCAGCAGGGTGTTGTAGATCTCCTGATGCGCCTTCTCGATCTCGTCGAAGAGCACCACGGAGAACGGCTTGCGGCGCACCTTTTCCGTGAGCTGGCCGCCCTCTTCATAACCGACATAGCCCGGAGGAGCACCAAAGAGCCGTGACGCGGTGAACCGGTCGTGGAACTCACCCATGTCGATCTGAATGAGCGCATCGTCATCGCCGAACAGGAAGTTCGCGAGCGCCTTCGACAGCTCCGTCTTACCGACACCTGACGGCCCCGCGAAGATGAACGAGCCGGATGGGCGACGCGGATCCTTCAGGCCCGCTCGAGTCCGGCGAATTGCCTTCGCGACAGCCCTGACCGCGTCTTCCTGGCCGATGATCCGCTTGTGGAGCTCATCTTCCATGCGCAGCAGCCGTGCTGTTTCCTCTTCGGTGAGTTTGAACACCGGGATACCAGTCCAGTTGGACAGCACCTCAGCGATCTGCTCGTCATCTACCTGCGCGACGACATCAAGGTCACCCGAACGCCACTGCTTCTCGCGTTCCGCACGCTGCGCGACAAGCTGCTTTTCCTTGTCCCGCAGTTTCGCGGCTTTCTCGAAGTCCTGCGCGTCTATCGCTGATTCCTTCTCACGGCGAGCCTCAGCGATCCGCTCATCGAACTCACGCAGATCTGGTGGAGCGGTCATACGCCGGATCCGCATCCGCGCGCCCGCCTCGTCGATCAGGTCGATCGCCTTGTCCGGCAAGAAGCGGTCGTTGATGTAACGATCGGCCAAAGTCGCTGCGGCCACCAGTGCACCATCAGTGATGGACACGCGGTGGTGCGCCTCGTAGCGGTCCCGCAGGCCCTTGAGAATCTCGATCGTGTGCTCTACTGACGGCTCCCCTACCTGCACCGGCTGGAAACGGCGCTCGAGCGCAGCGTCCTTCTCGATGTACTTGCGGTACTCATCGAGCGTTGTCGCACCGATGGTCTGCAGTTCACCGCGCGCGAGCTTGGGCTTCAGAATCGACGCCGCGTCGATCGCGCCTTCAGCTGCGCCTGCACCAACAAGCGTGTGCAGCTCGTCGATGAAAAGGATGATGTCGCCACGGGTGTTGATCTCTTTCAGCACCTTCTTCAGGCGCTCTTCGAAATCACCGCGGTAGCGGCTGCCCGCCACGAGCGAACCGAGGTCCAGTGTGTAAAGCTGCTTGTCCTTGAGGGTTTCGGGCACCTCACCATTGACGATGGACTGCGCGAGTCCTTCGACCACGGCGGTCTTACCGACACCAGGCTCACCAATCAGAACGGGATTGTTCTTAGTGCGGCGCGACAGCACCTGCATGACCCGTTCGATTTCCTTCTGGCGCCCGATGACCGGGTCAAGCTTGCCCTCCATCGCAGCCTGGGTGAGGTTGCGGCCAAATTGATCCAGCACGAGTGACGTAGACGGCGTGCCCGCCTCACCCCGGCCAACGCCCGCTTCCGCGGGCTCCTTGCCCTGGTAGCCGGACAGCAACTGAATAACCTGCTGACGAACGCGAGTGAGATCGGCACCCAGCTTGACGAGGACCTGCGCCGCGACACCTTCACCCTCGCGGATGAGCCCGAGCAGGATGTGTTCTGTACCAATGTAGTTGTGGCCAAGCTGCAGTGCTTCGCGAAGGCTCAGCTCGAGAACCTTCTTGGCACGGGGCGTAAACGGGATGTGCCCCGATGGCGCCTGCTGCCCCTGACCGATGATCTCTTCGACCTGATTGCGGACCGCCTCAAGCGATATGCCCAGCGACTCGAGGGACTTAGCAGCCACCCCCTCGCCCTCATGAATGAGGCCGAGCAGGATGTGCTCCGTGCCGATGTAATTGTGGTTGAGCATCCTGGCTTCTTCTTGCGCCAGGACAACAACGCGCCGTGCGCGATCGGTGAACCTTTCGAACATCGCTCTCCCTCACACTTCTTATCGGTCCGGACGCTGGGTGCGAAGATTGCCGCCTCGCTCGCTCCGGCACTCCGGGCTCGTTGAGTGCTGCCGCGCACCCCCCACTCTAGTTGGCG
This sequence comes from Hoyosella sp. YIM 151337, assembly GCF_026041215.1. Taxonomy (GTDB): domain Bacteria; phylum Actinomycetota; class Actinomycetes; order Mycobacteriales; family Mycobacteriaceae; genus Hoyosella. The sequence continues at coordinate 190,254 of NZ_JAPEIQ010000011.1, read as the reverse complement.
AGTGTGAACGCCGCCGCTGTACCTCCGCTATCACGGAGATGGTCAGCTGGCTGCAACCATCCTCCGCTAACCATGTATTGAGGTAACGGTGCCGGACGGCATTTCGTTTCACAATGGGCTACGCCCACAGAGAACACCTATTTGGGCTACGCCCACACGACAAACCAAGCAGCCCCGCCGGGACCCGGACGATCGCCCCAGCTCGCCCCTATAAACACCGCAGGCCTCCGGAAATATTCCGGAGGCCGGTGCGCAGATGTTCCGTTTTGCCTGTGCAGGCTAGGCAGGCTAGCCCTAGTTCGCCTTGTTGTACGCCTCGGTGATCTCTGCGGAGATCCTGCCCCGCGCGGAGACCTTGTAGCCGTTCTTACGAGCCCACTCCCGGATAGCGGCGCTCTGTTCCCGGTCGAGCGTTGCACGCGGACGCGCAGCACTGCCGGCTGCGCGACGAATCTTCCGCCCCGCGAGACGACGGGCATGCGCAACCCACACCTCCATCTCCGAACGGAGTTTCGCCGCATTCTCCGAGGAGAGATCAATCTCGTAGGTAACGCCATCTAGACCAAATTCCACAGTCTCGTCGGCGGGAGCTTCCTGATCAAGATCGTCGATCAGTGTTACCGTTACCTTCTGCGCCATGAAGTAATCCCTTTCTCACGTGCCGCTACACGCCCTTGAGTAGTCCGCGGGCTTCGCAATCCCAATACGAATCGCAACCGTGCCGCATTTCCCGCCAACGCCGATCATAGAACTGTTTACTAGCGTTTACCAAGTGGCCGCACTATAGGGAACAAGATGGTTTCACGGATTCCGAGTCCAGTGAGTGCCATTAACAACCGGTCGATTCCCATACCCGTACCAGTTGTGGGTGGCATTCCATGCTCCATGGCGGCGAGAAAATCCTCATCCAGGACCATCGCCTCATCATCTCCAGCGGCCGCAAGACGTGCCTGGTCAACAAACCTCTCGCGCTGAATTACCGGGTCGACGAGTTCCGAGTAACCGGTCGCGAGTTCGAAACCGCGCACATAGAGATCCCATTTTTCGGTGACGCCGTGTTTCGTACGGTGCTGCCTGGTCAGCGGGGATGTCTCAACCGGGAAGTCGCGAACGAACGCCGGGCGCGTAAGATCATTTCCGACGAGATGCTCCCATAATTCTTCGACAAGTTTGCCGTGGCCGTATCCTTTGCCCTCCGGGATCTCGAGGCCGGTACGCTCCGCGAATGTACGCAGTTGCTCAATATTTGTGTCGGGAGTCACGTCTTCGCCGAGCGCAGCGGAGAGCGACGGATACATTTCCAGAACCTGCCACTCGCCGTCGAAGTCATAGGTGGATCCGTCAGCAAGCAGCACCTCGCGCGAACCAAAAGCCGCGTCAGCCACCTCCTGAACTACCTCCCGGATCATCGTGGCTGAGTCGTCATATGTGCCATATGCCTCATAGGTCTCCAGCATCGCAAACTCCGGGGAATGCGTAGAATCAGCGCCTTCATTGCGGAAGTTGCGGTTAATCTCAAAGACCTTCTCGATACCGCCGACAACGCACCGCTTCAAGAACAACTCCGGCGCAATCCTCAAGTAGAGGTCGATATCGAGTGCATTGGAATGGGTAACAAACGGCCGGGCCGCGGCGCCACCGTGAAGTGTTTGCAGCATCGGGGTCTCGACCTCGAGATAACCCCGCCGCTCCAAAGAGTTACGCAGCTCACGGACTACCGCGACGCGTTTGCGCGCCATATCCCGCGCTTCGGGCCGCACAATGAGGTCAATGTAGCGCTGCCGGATGCGTGATTCCTCGTTGAGGTCTTTATACGTCACCGGCAGCGGCCGCAGCGCCTTCGCCGCCATTTCCCAGGCTCCTGCCAGCACGCTGAGTTCACCGCGGCGGGAACTGATCACTTCACCGCGCACAAAGACGAAGTCTCCAAGGTCGACGTCCGATTTCCAGCGGGCAAGCGATTCTGCGCCGACCTCGGCCTGGCTCAGCATTGCCTGCAGCTGCGTGCCGTCGCCTTCCTGTAATACGGCGAAACAGAGTTTGCCCGTGTTCCGGATGAACATGACGCGCCCCGCAACGCCGACAATATCGCCGGTGGTATCACCAGGCGCAAGTTCGGTGTACTTGGCGCGGATTTCCGAGAGTGCGTGGGTGCGCGGCACCGTCACTGGGTAGGCCTCGCCGCCTTCTGCAATGATGCGGTCACGCTTTTCGCGGCGAATCCGCAACTGCTCGAATTCTTCGGCAGCGTCATCGCGGGTTGCCACGGGCTCGTTCTTCGCAGGGCTTACGGATTCAGGCGCGGTACTCACAGCTGACCAGGATAGTTGGCATAGCGCCGGAACCTGGAATCGCTATCGCGAATAATGGCCGTGAGCTTCGTTCCACCCGCGCAGGGGTTCCGCTCACGGCGATGCGTCTGGCCACCGCGGCCGCGGTGGCCAGCAGAGGAGGGGGCGGTCTCCGCGCGCTCTTGAGCACGCAAGCCCGCAGCGAACGCGGGCTCGCCTGCTCCGCTTCCGACCGGCGTCGTTACTAAGGGAGCAGGCACCCGGCGATTACTGCAACACGGCGGCCGTCAGTTGCCAGTAATCTTGTCAACGACTTCGTTGGCCTTGTCTTTGATTTTCTCGGCGGCTTGCTTCACAGAGGATTCAGCCTGGTCGGCCTGACCTTCCGTTTTTAGCTCGTCGTTGCCGGTGGCATTGCCGGCGGCTTCTTTAGTCTTGCCGGATACCTCTTGTGCCTTGTTTTGAAACTTGTCTCCAATACCCATGCCAAATCCTTTCAGTATCGTCAGCTCGGTTGTGAGCAGCTTCTGGCACTACATCGATGGTTCGGTTTCTCGCGTGATCGCGAGTACACGCGGGTCCGGTTGGCAGAACCTCCTTTCGCTGAGCTTGTGGAGGCAGACCTCGGGGGCTTTTATTTCACCCGGGCACGGTCACGCTCGCGCGCGGTGCTGGTGAGTTCGATGCGTACCGGCAGTTCAGGACTGTCCAGCGCTGTGCGCACCTGGGCGCGGGTTTCTTCAGCCGCGTTGGCGATATCGGCGAGCAACAGCGATCGCGTCACCGTCGCGGACAATACGACGAGCGGGGTGCCTCGCTCGATGATCGCTTTCCCTTTCACGGACGCGATCCCCGGTACCCGGGTCAGCGCGTCCGCCGCGGCATCGGCGGCGGAATTAGGGAGCACCACGTGTCTCCCACAGTCGCCGCTCCCTGCAAGGGAGAATTCTTTTATTTTTTGCACCCGCAGATGCGCGATGAACCAGCGCAGCGCGATCAGGACGAGAGCGATTCCGAGGGCTGCGGATGCCCATCGATACCAGTCTGTCGCGACCGCTGCACGAAGCTCTGACGTATCAAGTGCGGTATCCGGAAAGATGAATCCCTGCTGCCACGCAATAAGTGCGGCACCTCCGGCGAGAAGGAGCAACCCGAGCAAGAGCGCGGCGAGGCGATCACACACGGCGAGTCGGCGACTCATTTCGATTGACCTTCCTGACGCAGCGTCACCGTGATGGTCGGCGGCGTTTCAAGCGCGGCGAGCCGCGCCGCCACTCCCGTCCGTATTGTTTCTGTAAGCCCCGGTTCCGGGGGCCCCCACGCTGTGGCGCTGATCTTGACGTTGCGGCGTTTAGCCCGCGCTTTGACATGAGTCAAGCCGGACGTCTCTGCTGCCACTGATTCCGCGAGTGCCGCAACAACTGCAGGGCTCACCCACAGTGCCTCCCCGGCAGCTGGCACTGCCCGCACGCCACGCGGCTTCACACCACGCCAGAGCAGCCAGAGCCCCGCCAGACCAGCCGCTGCGCCCGCCAGCACCATCCAGGCGGCGGCTTCGGCACCATGGAGGTGCTGGACAGCCCTTTGCACCCACACGGGTCCTGCAACGACCCCGACAGCGGCAAGAAAGTCCCAGACGGCAAGTGCGCCCGCACTCAGCATTAGCAAGATTGCCAGCATCGCTCCCGGCACGCTCGCGGGCGGGCCGAGCGGCCGCGGCGTCGCGACGTGCCTGTCTTGCAGCGGGGTGTCTGTTTCACTCACTGACGCCTCCGTGTGACACATACCGCGCCGTGACGTCGAGGCGAGCGACGGTAAGCCCAGTGAGCTCCCCGATTTCCCGAACGACGCTGTCATGAATCTTTCGACACAGTTCCCCCGCAGGTTCCGGCCAGGCGACAGCCGTTTCCACTCCTACGCGCACGTGCCTGCCCGCCACATTGACGTCCACACGCGGATAATCGCGGCCGATCAGTCGCGTGACACCGGAGGATATTGGCAGCGCTCCCGGCACTGAAACCACCACTCGCTTCACGATTGACACGATCACGCTGTCAGCGAGGGTGAGATCTCCGCGGTCCGCGGGCACCCGCAGCTGCTGTGCTGCACTAACCATTGACGCGCCCTCGCAGGAGTGCGCCGAGATCGATCGCTCCGTCACGGTGGGCGCCGAGCGCGGCCGCAGCAGTACCGAGTACAGCCGCGAGGAGGAACCCTCCCAGTCCGCCGGTGATCGCGGCAAGCGCGAGTAGCAGACCTGCTAGCAGGCCAAGTTGGGCATTTGACATGTGCTCACTCCAGTCGCTAGTTGACGCTCGTCACGCAGCCTTCAAGCCAGGTCTTCAATCGTGATGTTGACCGCGCCAGGTTCGAGCTGCGCGACTGCTGCCCGGATTTGCCCGGCGGTTCCGCGAATCGGTGCATGGCTGTGGAGCGTCACGTGCACTTCGATGCTGTCGTCATCGCCAATTCGGATTCCGGTAATTCGGTCTCCAGCGAGGTACGTTCCGAAACTTCCGAAGCGGCCACCGTGGAGTTCCGCGACACCGTCAACACCAAGAACGGCCGCTGCGATATTGCGTGCTCTCGTCTCGGTCGATGTCATTGCACGCGAGACACACCATTGCCGGTGTCAGCGTCGTCGTCCTCGGAAGGAATGTGAACATCGTGCACGCTGACGTTCACCTCGATTACTTCGAGACCAGTCATCTGCTCAATTGCCGCGATCACGTTTCGGCGAATGCCCTTAGCAAGTTCTGGAATAGAAACGCCATACTCGGCGACGATGTCGACGTCGACGGCCGCTTGACGCTCACCTACCTCGACGGAGATTCCTTGCGAGAGGTTTGTGGAACCGCCGGGAATACGTTCCCGAATGACACCGAACGCACGCGAAGCCGAGCCACCCAGACCGTGCACGCCGTTGACCTCGCGAGTAGCGATACCAGCGATTTTCGCGACAACCGTATCCGCGATCGTGGTCCGGCCATGTGAGGACTCGAGAACCCCGCCCCCCTGGGACGCGCCCTCACCGCGCGGAGCGACAGTTTTTGCATCGGACCGGTTTTCCGGCAGCGATTGCTCCATTGCACTCATCGTGTCGAGACCTTTCTCTGTTGCCGCGAGAAACGCTTACATAAGGTGAGTCGTCACGGCACGCACACATTGCACGAAAAGTTTTGTGATCACCACCACGCGGCAATTCAGACATTTCGGCAACCGAAAAAGCGGCGGGACCGAGGACGATGAAATCCCCTGCCCCGCCGCCTGATGCCGTGGCTGGCGCTGCGCGCTTACCCGGTTGCGATGGCAATCTCGTTCGGTGTCTGGTCGAGTTCGGCCGACGCGATGACCGTGCCGGTAGTCAGGTCCAGTGCATGGACCGTGTTGGCGGCCGGTTCAGTCACGTAGGCAATGTCACCGTTGACGACAATCGCTGGGTGCGGATTCTGCCACTGCTCTGGACCATCCCACGCCTCGATGATCTGCCACGAATCGGTGATGTCACCCGTTTCCGGATCGACCACGTGCACCGAACCATCGGTGGCGATGATCAGTGCTTCATCCTGAGGACCGCGCGCGATACCGCGCCACGTGTATTCGACGCCGTCAGGCAGTGCTACAACCTCTAGGGTCCGCGCCTCTGTGTCGACAAGAACGATCTTGTTCAGCAGGTAACCCTCTGCGTCGGGGTCATCTTTGTAGTCACCGACCATGATCGCACTAGTTTCGCTGACGTATGCGTTACCCGTACGGCCATACTCGTCGGGCGCGTCCAGCTTGAAGATTTCGCCGTTTTCGTAGACGAGGACACCATCCTCGCAACCGAAGACGACGACCTCATCCTTCAGCGTCCCCTCGCCGTGGACGCCCGGGCATTCATCACTCGCTGCGACCTCATTGCGGTTCGTATCGAGGACACGGATGCCGGTGCGGCCGTCTGCGTCGCCCACACTCGTAATGAGGGTGTCATCCTCAAGTACGACTGATACGCCATGGTGCGGGTCGGTGCCCGGGACGATCTCCGCGTCAGGCAGCTCACCGTCCATGTTGAGCAGATCGGCTGTGCTGAAAATGAAGGTGTCGCTAGTGGCGTCGTCATACAGGACAGTCCGGCCGGCATGGCGAACCACGTGAGCTGCCTTATCGGCTTCCACAACTACGTCTGTGAGCGCAGGTTCCATGGCATCGATGACCTGGAAACCCTCAGATGTCGTGAGGAAAATGTGGCGCCCATCGCCAGCGGCATTCAAACGGGTGAACTCTTCCGAATCGAAGTCACCGAGCACGTCGAGGGTGGTGGCATCCAGCACCAGGACGCCACCCTCGTACGTCAGCGCGACGCGGGGCCCGTCCGGGACGGCATTCGCGGTTCCTGCAGCCCCAGTGGCGCCTGTGGCCCCGGTGCCCCCGGTGGCTTCAGGTTCCGGGTCGGCCGAGGCGCAGCCCGCGAGCGCGAGCGCGCCGGTGAGTGATGCGGCGATTACGCCGCGTGAAGCGGAGCGGTACTTCATCATTTCCTTCCTGATCGTGGGTCTCACGAACCGTCGAGGCCCGTTGCGATTCGCGCGGTGTTCACGCGCATCATTGCGAGGTATGTCGGAGCGTCACCGTCGGGTGCGGTGAGCGACTCCGTGACCAGTTCGACCACGGTGACGTCACGGTTGGTCTCCGAGGCGAGCACCTGCATGAGCCGGTCCGGCTGCGACGATTCCGCGAAGATCGTGGTGACGCCTGCTTCGTCGATCGCGCTGACGAGGCCGCGAAGATCACTGGCACTCGGCGCGGCAAGCGTCGTGCCGCTTGGAATCACCGCACCGATGACGCGAAAGCCGAACCGGTCCGCGAGGTAACCAAAGACGTGGTGATTGGTGACTAGAGCGCGGCGCGCCTCCGGAATAGCCTCGAATGCTGAGGTCATTTCAGCATCCAGAGCTTCGAGCTCGCTTACATAGTTCGCGGTGTGGTCCGCGACGGCGGACGGATCGAGGCCGTTGATATCCGCCAGGGTGTCACCAAGCACGGTGACCACGTCGATCATGCGAGCTGGATCTGTCCAGAAGTGGGAGTCGGGTTGCCCGGCTGACTCACCGTCGGTGTAGTCGAGCACGTCAATGTGATCACCAGCGAAGAAAATTGGCACACCATCTGCCTCGGCAGCCGCCACGTGGCTCGCGAGGCCTTCCTCGAGGCCCAAACCGTTCGCGACGATCAACTCGGCCTCACGCATTCGCGCGGCAGTCTGCGCGGATATCCCAAAGGAGTGCGGATCGGCACCTGGCGGCATCAGCGTCAGCACTTCGGCCTCGTCACCGACCATTTCGGTGACTACGTCACCGAGGATGTTGGTGGTCACTATGACGAGCGGCTGGTCTGATGCAGCTGGACTGCATGCCGTGACAAACCCGCCCGCGAGCGCGATTGCGGCGATCGCGATCCGTGCCTTCATCGCCCCGTCTCCACCATCAGGCGAGGCTCGGTCGGGGTATCGAAGACCCTCGCGACGCGAGCATTATCGGCGAAGTCAATTTCGAAGAGCTTGTTCTCAGCGGGACCGTTGAGATAAGCGCGATGCTGATCGACGGTCAACGCGATCCCGGCCCGGCGCTGCGGGTCGGCGCTGGAGTCCGGCACCAGCGGGTCAGTTGCCGCGAGCCGCTCTCCAGTCTTGGCGGAGAGCACGAGGACACTCCCGTCTGCAGTGAGGGCGACGACGTGCGATTCCGCATTGTCGACAGCAGCGGCTTGCACGATTGGCTCGCCCGCGTCGATCAGCGTCCACTCACGGTTCCGGGTGTGGAGCAGCCAGATGCCAGATTCACCGGCCACGCCAGCAACGGTGGGGCGGTCCTTCCGGGCGCGAAACTCGTCAGCGCGCGGCGCACTTCCCGCATCGGGATACGCAATGAATTCGAACTCGACGCCCCCATCCGACGTTGTCGCGAGCAGCGCACCATCGCTGCAGCCGATGACCGTACCAACGACCGTGGTGATCGTGCCGCGCGCATCAGCGCAGTCGGCTGCGTGGCCAAGCAACTCGCCGTCGGAGCTGAGCGCCTGGATGCGTGCCGCCGTGCCGTCCGGGCCTGGCTCGGTCACCAGCGCCCGATTGCCAATTGGCACGACCAGACCGTCGTGCGGTTCAGCAGCGACACGAAATGCCTCGTCCAGCTCGCCTGCGCCTAGCCTGTCCGCGGCGATCATCACGGCTTCGCCCGTCTCAGGGAAGAAGAAGCCCGCGCCGAAGTCATTCGCCGAAACAGTGGCGTGCACACCGGCAGCCGCATCAAAGTCCCCGTTCGCGCGGACGTCACCGAGCACAGACGGATCTGAGCGGTAGTAATGGAAGTGATCGACGTGGTTCCATGACCACACACCACTGTCGACAACCGTGACGGCACCTGCGTCAGGCCGGATCGCGTATCCGTAACGTCCTTCAGTGGCTAGTTCGGTGGCGCCGTCGATAGTGCCGAGGGTGTCGACGCTCTCGTCAAGCAGGTCAAGGTGGCGGGCTGCGCCGTCTTGATCGATGGTCAGCAGATGTAGTTGCGGTTCGGCGACCTCTTGCGCGCCTGGTATGGCGCCGTGGCCGTCACCAAGCGCAGTGGTGTCCTCATGGTCGGGCGGTGACCCAGCATCGAGGTCGTCACCATCCGGGCCCTGAGCGCACGCGGCCAGCGTCACCGCAAGCACAGCAGCCGAGATGGGAATGAAGCGGCGGATCATGCAGTCCTTTCAAACCTTGCGGGCGTTGTGAGTTCGACGACGCTGTCAACCTTGGAGATTTCGTTCAGATCGTGAGTGACGATGACTACCGCGGCACCATTGGCCGCCGCGAACGCGACCGCGGCGTTCACAGCCGCGCGTGATGCGGCGTCCAAAGCAGTCATCGGTTCGTCGAGTAGCAGCAGTCTCGCACGCTGTGCGATGCCCTGAGCTAGGAGCGCGCGCTGGCGCTGGCCCCCGGAAAGCGAGCCGACGGGCCGTTTACGCAAGTCCGCGAGACCGACTGCATCAAGTGCCTCCGTGACGATCGCGCGGTCACTTTTGGAGAGCGGGCGCCACAAGCCCGCCCGGCGCCAGCGGCCCATCGACGCGAGTTCCTCAACCGTTATCGGCAGCTGATCAGGAAGGGAACTGCGCTGCGGAACGAGAGCAATGTCCCCATTGTCCGTCCGCTCGAGGCGCCCGGCGTGCGGAGCCAGCAAACCGGCGACCACAGCAAGCAGCGTGGATTTCCCTGACCCATTGGGACCCACCACGGCTGTGACGGCACCCGCATCGGCGGTGAGATCCACACCGTCGAGCACCCGATGTCCGTCAAAGCTGACGCAGATGCCGACCGCGCGAACGATGGGGCCGGAACGAGCTGGTGAAAAACCCGCCGTTTGGGAAGCGGCGGCAGAGCGAGCCCCTCGGGCGGCTGAGAACACGTGACAGACAGTAGCAAATGAAAGTCGTTATTATTAAATGCTAATATATCTAGTCGTGGCTGCGCTCGACCTGCTTACAGACCCCTTTACTACCAGCTTTATGACGCGTGCACTCGTCGGCGGCATTTTGGTCGCGATGATGTGCGCGATAGTCGGAACCTGGGTAGTCACTCGCGGGATGGCCTTCCTCGGTGAAGCGATGGCACATGGCGTGCTGCCCGGCGTAGCGATCGCGATCCTCGCGGGCATCCCTCCCGTTTTCGGGGCAGCTGCGAGCGCAGCCGTTATGTCACTCGGAGTAAGTGTGGTGCAACGGCGATGGCGACTCTCAGCCGACACAAGCATTGGCCTGCTCTTCGTGGCAAGCCTCTCCCTCGGCGTGGTCATCATTTCGTCGTCCCGGACGTTCGCGGCAGATGCCACCGCCATCCTCTTCGGTGACATCCTGGCGATCCGTGCGCCACAACTTGCGGGACTGGCCGCCGCAGCGGTTGTCACCGCGCTGCTCGCTTTCGTTTTCCACCGCGCTTTCGTTGCGCTCGCTGTCGATCCGCGTCAAGCTCAATTGCTGCACCTGTACCCGCGTGCCGCGCACGCCGTACTCGTCGGCCTCGTCGCGCTCGCCGTGGTTTCCGCCTACCAGGCCGTCGGCTCACTGCTCGTACTGGGCATGCTGCTCGGGCCCGCGGTCGCGGCCGGGCGCTGGACCTCTCGCATACCCACGACAATGATGCTTGCTTCGTGCATTGGTGCTGTAAGCGTGTGGCTCGGACTGCTCATCTCCTGGCACTTAGCCACTGCCGCCGGCGCCACGATCGCGCTAGTCGCGGTGCTTTCGGCGGCAATCTCGACACTGCTGAGAACAGCCGCGAACACGGTGCGGGCATCACGACATGCGAAGCGCGAGCTCATACCCGCGTGAGGCCCACAGCGTTCGCACCAAGCACCCACTTCACGGCTGAGTTAGGTTAGCTTTGCCTGTGGACCCAGGGTGGGTCCTCTCTAGTCCACATGGGGGCGGCATGGCGACAACCAACATTCAGAAGACGCGAATCAAACCGGCAGAGTCGGAACTACTCACGCTCCGCGTTCACAAACGTGAGAGCGTATCGCCGCATTTCACGCGCGTCACCCTGGGATCTGGCGACATCACGAAGTTCCACAGCATGGGCTATGACCAATGGTTCCGGTTGTTCATACCGGTTTCCGAGAACTCGCTTTCCCGGTTGCCCAATCGACTGAACACCCTCGCCTACATCAAGTACCTGCGTATCGCGAAGACCGAACGTCCGGTTCTGCGCAACTACACCGTGCGCGCGTACCGGCCCGGCGGCCCCGACGGCCCCGAGTTCGATGTTGACTTTGTGGTCCACGGGTCCGCGGCGGAGGGCACCGCCGGTCCCGCCGCTAACTGGGCGCAAAGCTGCAGGCCTGGCGACCCAGTCGCCATCCTCGATGAAGGGGTGACATTCAACCAGCCGGCACATCTCGACAGTGTGCTGCTCGTTGCCGACGAAAGCGGACTTCCCGCTGTCGCGGGCATCTTGAGCGCACTGCCCGAGCACAGCACCGGCCGGGCGGTAATTGAAGTGCCCACTGACGAGGACCAACAGAAACTGGACGCGCCTTCGGGCATCGAGGTGACGTGGGTTCCGCGCAACGGCAAGGGCGGACTGCCCGGTGCGGCGGCGCTTGAGGCCGTGCGTCATTTGCCAGTATCCGCACGTGACACCTACTGCTGGGCCGTCGGCGAGCAATCGTTGCCCGTGGGCGCACGGCGGCATTGGGTGGCGGCGGGCGTCCCCAAGGCAAACATCACGTTTTGCGGCTACTGGCGCGCAGGTAGATCACACGGGTAAACACGGTGCGCCGGAACAACTGGCGCTGGATTGGGATCCGGCGAAAGCCAAACCAGCGGAACATCTCTAGACTGTGCGCAACGGGTGATGTGATCATGTGACTACCTGCCCCACGTTCGGCGCTGAACAGGGATTCGCGAATGACAGGATCGGCACTACCAGACGATGACGGGGCCAAGCACCGCACGCTAGCCGGTCGCGACGGCGCAGTGTTGCAGCCCTCCGACCAGGAGCTCGCGCGCCGCGCAGCGCTCGGTTCTCGCCCTGAGTTCGACGAGATCGTGCGTCGGCACGGCCCCGCGCTCTACCGGTTCGCCCGGCGCATGCTGCGCGACACTGGTGATGCAGAGGAGGCCGTCCAAGACACCTTCGTCGCCGCGTGGCAGGGGCTGCCCGATTGGCATGGACGCTCAGCGCTGCGCACGTGGCTATTCTCCATAGTCGCGCACAAAGCAGCCGATAAGCTGCGGAAAAGGCGCCCTATTCCGGTGGATGAGATCTTCGACGACGCTGAGCGCAGCCCGCATTCAGATCCGGAAGGGACTGCCCGCTACCACGACCTTCGCAGTGCACTCGAAGCTGCACTGCACGCCTTGCCGGCAACACAACGATCTGTGTGGCTGCTCCGGGAAGTGGAGGAATTGTCGTACCGCGAGATCGGAGAGGCTCTGAACATGCCCTACGACGTTGTGCGGGGAAATCTGTCGAGAGCCCGCGCGACGCTGGGAAGGAGGCTACAGTCATGGCGGTAAACCGAAACCTCGATGGCGAAGGGCCCGACGACCGGGAGGCGACGGAGACGACCGGTACCGCTGACTTTGCCGCCGAGAACGATGTCCTGACGCGAGCCGCTCGCGAGTTACGCGATGATGACACCGATTCCGACGCGCAGTGGCTCGAAATCACCGATCGCGTGCTCGCACGAGTGCGCGCGACCACGCGTCATGGCACGCCCCTGCGCGCGGAGTTCGGCACAGACACGTTGTACATTACCGACCTCGTCATCAAGCACAGGTTGCGCGACGCGCTCGAAAACGTAAGCGGGACCCACCCGATTCGAGTCACTATTGAGGCCGATGATTCCTACTGCACAGGCCTGGAAATCGAACTGAGCGCCGTGTATCGCACCGACTTGCGCCGTGCTTCGGCCAGCGTACGGAATGTCGTCCACAGCGTCCTCACCGACATACTGGGAGACTACGCCCCGCCGCGTTCAGCGATCACCCTGCATTTTGGTGACGTGACAATCGGCGGAACCGACTAGTGCGCCGCCATCACCGCGGCATCGCGGTGCTTATGCACACCACCTAGTACTGCGTCGAGTTTGCCGCCGTCGCGCAGCGCCTGAAAGCCGCCGACCAGCGCTTTCACGCGCTGCAGTCCCCGCCTGCGCAGTGCAGCCACGGCAGCAGGAGCGTCGTCACCTTGTGCGCAGACGACGATCCATTCGACATTGGCGTTGACAGCGGCGCTAAGCCGGAGCGCACCAGCCGGGTCTAGCCGGTGCTCGAGAAGCTCAGCACTCACCGCGATAGCGCCGAGCAGCGGTCCCTGAACGGTGCGTTCGTCCTGATTACGGATGTCAACTACCTTCGCGCCCTGAGCGACTCTGCTTTGCACCTCATCAGCGAACACTCGGTCCGCTTCATAGCTGCTGAGAACACGTTGCGCAGCCTGCCGGGCTGGCACGACGTGCACAGCGAAGAAAGCAGAACCGTCCGCGGCTGGGGTGAACGCGTGCTGGACTCCTTCGATGAAGCCAGCCTGGCCTCCCGCGGTCACCGTTCGCGCGGAATGCCCCGCGTTTCCCCAGCGCTGCACTCGAAGCGAACCGGCAAGCACCGTAATCGCCTCAGCATCCGACCTGCGCTGCGTCACCCCCGCTGTCCACTGGACGAGCCAGACAGTGGCGTGGTTGAGGTCGGCGAGCTTCCACCGTATACCTTCCGGCGCTGTCGTTTGCGGGCCCGGCTCGATTTCTCCGTCCAGCACGCGGGCAGCGTAGGTATCAGCCAGTGATAGTAGCGGCGCACTAGTGGCACCGGGGACGAACGGAGCCGACGGAGCGGATGTGCGGGCGCGCCTGCTGTGCAGCGTGGTGCGTGAGCGATACGCACGGCGAGTGCGTGCGGCCGAATGTGACAAACGAGTGCGGTGCAGCGTAGAGGTAACCACGAAATTCTCCCAGAAGTAGAAATGAAGTTGATGTGCGCGAATTCAGCGCAGACAACACTTCTGGGCCGGACACACGAAAGCAGCCCCTTGTGGGCGTGCAGCGAAGGATGTGTGTGTCACGAGGATGTATTTTGCCATACTTGTCGGCCTAGCGGTAGCGCCATACTTTTTAGCGGGCGGGACGCGAGCCGGAAAGCCGCGGCCGCGGGTGATTTGCGGGGCCTGCAGGCCTGCGGAAACCACGCGGTGACGACAGGTTGCGTTCAAAGACGAGCCGCAAACCAGTGACTGTGAGATCAGGCTCGTGATACCCGATTGTCTCGCATTCGTCGATAACGAGAGGCGCCAGACCGCCCGTCGCGATCACCGCGACACTCGACTCCTGGAACTCGGGCAACTCTCGGATGATCCGGCGCACCAGCCCGTCGACCTGTCCAGCGAAGCCGAACACGAATCCGGATTGCAGACACTCGACCGTGTTCTTACCGATCACCGATCTCGGGCGCACCACCTCGACCTTGCGCAGGGCTGCCGCGCGCTGCGCGAGAGCATCGACCGAGATATCGATCCCGGGAGCGATCGCCCCACCCAGGAATTCACCGCGGGGCGACACAACGTCCACACTTGTCGACGTGCCAAAGTCGACGACGATGCACGCGCCCGGATGCAGCGTGTGCGCGGCGAGTGCGTTGACCACCCGGTCTGCGCCCACTTCCTTCGGATTGTCCACGAGCAGCGGCACGCCGGTCTTCACCCCCGGTTCGACGAGGATTTGCGGCACCGACGGCCAGTAGCGGTCCATCATGATCCGCAGTTGCCCCAGGACCGCGGGAACGGTGGACAGCGCGGACACTCCACTGACCTGAGCGGCAAGCGGCCCGAGCAGACCGCGGAACGTGAGCGCCATCTCGTCAGCGGTCGTATGCGGGTCGGTTCGGACGCGCCAGTCCGCTACGAGGCGCGCCTGTGGGCCGGCGCCCTCGAAAAGTCCGAGGACAACGTTGGTGTTACCCGCGTCGACGGTAAGTAGCACGGTGTTACGCGACGCTCGCGGCGAACGGCTCGGCGGGCTGGCGCGGTGACTTCAGCCCGGAGCCGGCAGGCGCGTGCGCGGGGTCCGTGCCGAGTTCGACCTGCTTGTTGTCGTCGTCGACGAAAACGATGCTGGGCTTGTACTCCCGCGCCTCCGCATCGTCCATCACACCGTAGGCGATCAGAATGACGAGATCGCCGGGGTGTACCAGATGTGCCGCGGCACCGTTGATACCAATGACACCGCTGCCGCGCTCGCCAGCGATCACGTAGGTTTCGAGCCGCGCACCGTTGTTGATGTCGACGATTGTCACTTTCTCGCCTTCGATGAGATCGGCGGCGTCGAGCAGGTCGGTGTCCACCGTGACAGAACCGACGTAGTGCAGATCGGCCTGCGTCACTGTGGCGCGGTGGATCTTCGACTTGAGCATGGTGCGGAACATCAGGGCGGTCCTCCTTCTAAGTGGGCCCTTGGTGATCGATGGCTTACGAGTGTGCCGACGTGACGCTCCGGGAACGGCTGGCGGCGGCTGGTGTCACTACCAGCCCGACATTGTCGATGAGACGAGTTGCGCCCAGGCGCGCCGCGACAAGCAGTCGTGCCGCACCTCCATCGGGCGGTACGGGCCCCAGCTCTGGGCTGCGGATTTCGAGGTAATCGACCTCGAGCGACGGCTCCGCCGCGAGGACTTCCCGCGCAGCGGCAAGCACCGCATCCGGTCCGTCATGCCCCGCGTGGGCGCCAGCGACCAAAGCGGCACACAGCGCAGTCGCTGCGGACCGCTGCTGCTGATTGAGATACCGATTACGTGAGCTCATCGCGAGCCCGTCCGATTCGCGAACGGTCGGCACGCCCACGATGCGCGTATCAAGGTTGAGGTCGCGAACCATTTGCCGGATCAGGGTCAGTTGCTGATAGTCCTTCTCCCCGAAAAACGCCGAGTGTGGGCTGGTAATCAGTAACAACTTCGCGACAACGGTGAGCATTCCCGCGAAGTGGCCGGGCCGGCTCGCGCCTTCAAGTTCATCGCCGGCCGGGCCCGCACACACCATGGTGCGGCGCCCGTCGGGATACATGTCGGCCACAGCCGGCGCGAACACGAGTTCCACACCTTCGCCGCGCAGCAGGTCAAGGTCGGCATCTAGGGTGCGCGGATACTTGTCGAGGTCTTCGCCTGCCCCGAACTGCAGCGGGTTGACGAAGATGGAGGCGATCACCACGGAATTGGGCGTCCGCTTAGCGTGGCGGACAAGTTCCAGGTGGCCTTCATGCAGAGCACCCATGGTCGGAACGAGCACGACCTGACGGCCCACCGCGCGCAGCGCGTTCGAGATCCTGCCAATCTGCACGGGATCACTGTGCACACGCAGTTCTCCCGGCGAGTACAGGTTCCTGTCACCTTTGAAGGTGCTACCCACAGCTGTCATCAGGAACGGCCTCCCTCGAGAACATCGAACATTTCCGCGCCCGCACCCGCGGTCTGTGCCGTGCGCAGAGCCAGCGTGCGGTAACTCTCCGCAATGCGCGGATCGGTTTCCGCCAGGGCGGCGAGATGCCGCGCCACAGTCTCAGCATCGTCTCGGGCCACCGGCCCGGTCAGTGCGCCACGGCCGTGGCGCAGCACGTTATCTAGTGCGGCGGACAGTAACGGGGCGATGACACGCTCGGGGAGGCCGCGGGGATCATCTCCGACAATTTCTTGACCAAGCAGCTCGTTGCCGCGGAGGGCGTCACGAAGCGCCGCGACCGCGTCGGCGACGAGGGTGACTAGGTGATTCGCGCCATGCGCCAATGCCGCGTGGTACAGCGCCCTGTCCTCTTCACTCACCGCAACAGGTTCACCGCCGACTTCGAGCACAAGGCCCTGGCCGATGGCATAACCCAGTGGATCGGCCGCGGTGATGCCGAAGCACGCATTCGGCAGGCGCGCTGTGTCCTCGTCAGTTCCGATAAAAGTCATCGCTGGGTGCACGGCGAGTGGTCGTGCACCCGCACTGGTAAGCGGTTCTAGGATCGCAATGCCATGAGCGCCGGAGGTGTGCAGCACAATCGTGCCGGGCCGCACCGAATCGCAGGCGGCGAGACCCCGAACGAGCCCCGGCAATTCGGTATCGGGTACGGCGAGAACAAGCAGATCAGATGTTGTCGCCACATCTGGGGGAGGCAAGATACGCGCGTCCGGCAGGCGTCGCGCTGCCCGCGCGATCGACGCATCGGAAACCGCCGTACAAGCGGTGACTACATGACCGGCGCGGCTCAGCGCCTGGCCAAGTGCGGTGCCCACGCGGCCCGCTGACACAACTCCGACCGCCAAGCGCGCAGGCATGGGGCCGCGCGTGAACTCATCCGAAAATTCGGAGCTCACTGTCGTCCTCTCAGTCGTTCCAGTCCTGCCTTGCAGGTACCAGACGTTCGTTCCCAGGATATGCCCGCCACGCTGCGCGTTTGAAGGCTACTGGCAGTGAAATATGTCACCCCGAGCTCCCTGGTGACCACCAAAGCTGCGCACGGACAGTTGGCGTGTGATCGACGCCATGGCAGGGTGGAGAGCGTTCCACGAGACGAGCCCAGCACGGGCCCTGGGACACTCCGGTCCTGGAATATCAGTCTGACCGGCGGGAATAGGGCCCGAGAAAGGCAGGCATGGAAAAAGATCCCAGCAAGGGCTATGTGGCGTTGCTTGGCTGGAGCCTCAGCGCAATCGACGCCGTCGACCGATTTGATCGCCGGTATGTTGTCGTCGCCCCAGAGTGGGCCGAAGAATATGCCGCGGCCAATGACATCCCCTTCATCAGCTGGAACTTCGAGCGCTTGAATGACCGGTCTATGGAGATCGCCCAAACTCTCAAAGACCTGGGCGTCGACGTGGCGATCCCGCTCTACGAGGAGACAGTCGAATGGGCTGGCGCGGTCAACGCCGTGCTTCAGGGCAATCCGCGCCTGCACGGGCAAGCGTTGCTTTTCCGTGATAAAGCGCTGATGAAGCGCCGTGCGCAGCTGGGCGGCATCCGGGTCGGTATCTTCGAAGAGGCCCACGACACCGATGATGTCGTCCGTTTCCTCAAACGCGTGAATCAGACGCTTCTCAAGCTCGATGGCGACCCGAACGATCCCATTCATCTCAAAGCGTTCGACAAAGCCGGCTGTCTCGGGCACCGCGTCATCAGCACCGTCGAGGACGTCGCAGCCATCTCCCCTGACGAATTTCCTGCCCTGCTCGAAAGCCACCTGAACGGCTGGGAATTCGCGGTAGAGGCGTGGATCTACAAGAAGCAGGTTCGCTTCCTCAACATCTCGGAGTACGTGACTCTGGGGCATTCCGTTTTTGTGCCAGCGAGCCCGGAACTCGAGAAGTGGCGGCCGCGCATTGTCGAAGAGATCGACAAATTGATCGATACCTTTGATATCGAGTCCGGCTTCATCCATCCGGAGTACTTCGTCACGAGTGACGGGCAAATGTACTTCGGTGAAGTAGCGTATCGCCCGCCAGGTTTCAAGGTCTTCGAGCTTCTGGAACGCGCTTACGGGTTCAACGGCTATCAGGCGCTGGTTCTGATGTTCGATCCGTATACGACCGAAGAGGAAATCGAGGAATTCTTCCCCGTGCCCGTCAAGGACGCGAAGGGCTACGCCGGTTGCTTCGGCGTGTATCCGCGGCGGCGCGTCGTCAGCGAGCTACAGATCCCTGCCGAGACGGCCGAGCATGAGTATTTTGAGTACCACGACCTTGTGCCTCCGCTGGAGAACAAAGTGACGAAGCGGACCGCGTTCGGCACACATTGGGGACTTGCCTACTTTTTCGGCGACGACCCCGACGAGATGCGCGAACTCCTGAAGCGGCAGGAAGATCTCGATTACTACGTCTGAGGCGAGAGAGGAAGCTGACAGGATGAACACCGGGATCGACTCCCTCAGCGTCCATCCTGAACTCGGCGGGCTTGGTGAGAAGTTTGACCACGCACTCGCTCAGCTCGAGCAGGCGCGCCCCTTCGCGAAAGCGAACCTGCAATCGCACGTCATCGAGCTGGCGGGCAGGGTGCTGGGCCGTGACGGCGGCATCGAGTTCTTGAACGAGCGTGCCCCGCGCCTAGATTCCGCCGGGGCATTCGCAGGTACGGACTGGGATCACCCGGAAAGCCTGCTGCCGTCGCTGGTCCAGCTGACTCTGCAGGCAGGTGACCAGCGCGCGACCGTTCTTGAATGCCTCAGTGAACTACGGCTATTGGCGATCGCCACTCGCCAAGCCCACCACCCCGGGGTGTCACCCGATGGCGCACGCCACTTCCTGACGCAGGTGCTCGCGCTCAATCTCGACCGCCTCTTCGCGACAGCGAATGAGGCCGATCGCGTGCGGCTGGGCGCCCTTGACGGAGCTGTCAGCCGTCTCTTCCAGTTTGTGCTGGACCATGTCGGATTCGACGATATCTTGGCGAATCTCATCGATGAGATCTGGCGGATACTCTCTCAGCGACCCATCCAGATCGGCCACGTGAAAGCGATGATCACCCAAATCGCAGTCACGCTGTCTGACGTCGCCGGAAGCTTGGGAGAAGCGCGGCTAGGGGCGGACCGGCTGATAAGCGCCCTGTTCGGTCCCACACAAACCTGCCGGGACGATCCGGGCGTCGAGCAATACCGAAGCCGGCTGGACTCGACTGATCTGCCCGGTCTCGAACAAGAAGCCAACGGACTCGCACGAGCCATGCTCGATACCGGGCTAGTGTCCGACTATCACGCCGTATTCGTGCGGTGGCTGCTCGACAACAGCTACCCAGAGTTGCTCGCGGATGCTCTCGGACTGAGTAACACCGGACGAGATGCATTGCGGTGCTACACAGATCTCGTGCATCGCCTTGTCAATGAGGCGATCCACCCGCTGACAGCGCAGGCACTCTACGGGCTTGCAAACCTTCTCGAACGCGGAATTCTTTATTCTCCCCCGATCGCACCCGCGCTGTGGCGCCAAATAGCGATGACCCCCGCACCGAATTCCAGCGCGGCGATCAGCGCGGTATACGGCACCGGGCTGCCGCCGCGAGTTTTCCTGCTCGCGGGGACCATTTCGGTTCTGGGACAGCCTCTCGGTATCGGGCAAGGCAACAATCCGACCTGCCAGTCAGCCCGCGCGATCTCGATGTGGTCCTACAGCGACCCGGCCTACCTGCTGCACCTGCTCTACCAGGCGGCCCGTTACGACAAAGTACTGATGCACTTTGAGGGCGCACCAATCTGGTCCGATGAGCTCCCCACCGCGCTGGCGAAATCAGCGATACTCGATACCGATCCAGTCTCCGCCGTACTAGTACCGCACCTCGACAAGATCTACGCCGAGATGGGCCGGATGGTCGCGGACCGGGGCGAAGATCCACATCGCTGGATCAACCCGGAATTCCACGGCTGGTGGGTCGGCAGCAAATTCATGATCGCCGTCGATGTGGCAACCGGCAATCTCACCAGCTACGACGAGTTCTTGCGGCAGTTCTATACGAGCTACCACCCGTTCTACAACGGAAACCAGCCGATTATTCATCCCCAGCCCGCTGGGCTCGCCGTCACCGACAGCAACGCGGAATTCGTTGGATGGCACGCAATCACACTCATCCGGGCAGCACTGGATCAGGAGGGCGTGATGCGGGTGTACTTCTACAACCCCAACAACGACAGCGGCCAGAACTGGGGCAACGGCGTCCAAGTGTCAACGCAGGGCCATGGTGAGAGGTTCGGCGAGGCGTCTCTGCCTTTTCCGCAGATGGTTTCGCGTCTCTACATCTTTCATGACGAGCCCGGCGAATCGACGGGAACAGTGTCTGTCCCCATAGAGGAACTCGACCTCGTCCGTCACATGGCGATCGAAAGCTGGGCTGGCGCGCGTGTGCCTGCGAGCTAACGTTCTGAACCGGTTGCGGCCCTGAGGTCGTCGAGTATCTCCGCCACGGTGCGCTGCTGCGCAGCCGGTGACTCGTACTCGGTTTCGAACTCCACATCGACCACATCGTCGCCGGACGTCTCGTTTGCTGGTTCCGCTGCAGAGGGCTCGCGCTTGTTGTCAGACTGCTGAGGACGCTGTGAAGCGGCGGCAATCGCCATGGGTGCCGACTGGGCACTGACCGGGATCTCTTTACTGAACGCGTGTTCGAGCGCGCCGCGGATCGAGGTGAGCTCACGTTGTACCGCCGCAAGCTGCTGCGACGTGTCGTCGCGGACCTCAGCTTCAAGTTCACGACGGAGTTTTGATTCCACAGTCAGCTCGTGGCGCCGGCGCGCCGCGACCTCGCGGGAAAGCTGCATCTCGTACACCATCCGCAGATCCCGCATCTTGGCGCGGTCGGCTTCGGCTTCCTTACGGTATTTCGTTACGGCTAGCGCTCCGAGGAAAGCCGCCCATAGTGCCGCCACGACACCGATGCGCAGCGCTTCGACGCTGTTGCTCGCGACGAGGAACACACTCGCAGCTATCGCGAGCACGAACAGCCCAGCGATCAGCGCACTGTGCGATTTGTGCCTGCGGCGCCGCCGAACCCGCGGCTGACTTGGAACAGTCATGCGCCCGAAAATACCGCGGGCTGACAACAAACCAGCGGAACCGACCCGGCGATTCCGGAAATCAGCGAAAGTCTCTGTCCCAGCCAGTATCCCAGTCCGGATCATCCCCATTTTCTGGGCGGTCCTCATCCTCGTCATCGGGGGTACGACAGGATCGCTCAAGCCAGAGTGCAGCGGCTGTAAGCGCAAGCGCACCAACAAGACCTACCGCGACACCTGGCAGGTCTTCCATGGCTGCGCGGACGATTGCGCGATCCGGTGCGATCGCCGCGAGCAGCCCTGCCCACACCCCCGTCGCAGCGGCCCCCACCAGCGCCGACGCTTTGGCCAAAGCGACTGCCCGCGCCACAATGATGGGGTTGAGGTAGCCACGGGCCATCCCTATCCGGCGAGTCGCAATGCGGTTCCGGATGACGAAGCCGAAGATCAGTTCGCCCAGCGCGATTGGGTAAAGCGAAGCTCCCACGAGGAGTCTGATCGGCGGTAAGGCGCCGTAGAACGCGCCCGCAAGGAGCCATGCGGCGACGAACGCGACTAGCGCGAGGACCGCGAGGTCGCGCAAACGCGTCGCCTTCACCGAAGCCACTCCGTTTGGTCCGGCCGGCGCTGCACTCCCTCACGTTCAGTTGCAGAAAGCACCGTCAGCAGTTCCGCGATGGGTGTGCCGTGCAGCGCCGCATGCGGATCAACATCAAGCCAGGGAACCAGCACGAAAGCCCGTTCGTGGGCGTGCGGGTGCGGCAAAGTCAATCGCGGGTCTCGCTGGACGACAGGCTCTCCGTCCTTGGCGCAGTTGATGATGTCGACATCGAGAGTGCGCGGGCCCCAGTGGCGCTCGCGCGTCCGCTGGGCAGCTCGTTCGCACCGCTGGGCGAATTCCAGCCACTTCCATTCATCCCAGCTGCCGTCTTCCGCGAGCAACACCGCGTTGTAGAAATCTGCCTGGTCGGTGACCCCCCACGGTGCCGTGACGTACACAGGTGAGCGCGCTCTCAGTCGACTGCCCAGAGCGTCAGTCACTGTTCGCAAATTCGCGAGCCGGTCCCCAACGTTGGAGCCGATCGAGAGGACCGCAAGAGTCACGCGCCGGCACCTCTTTCTCGCGCGACTACGACTGCGACGTCCCGAAAGTTCAGGGGTATCGGCGCGGCGGGCTTGTGCACCGTAACTTCGACCGAGTGGACTCGCTCATCACGCATGACGTCGTCAGCTATCCGCGCCGCGACAGTCTCAATAAGGTTGAACGGCGGGCCACTGACGATGTCGGCGGCCTGCTGAGCCAGGGCACCATAGTCGAGGGTGTCTGCGAGGTCGTCCGAGTCTCCGGCTTTCCTGAGGTCGGTGCGCACCACGATATCGATGACAAAATCCTGGCCCTCTCGTTTCTCGTGCTCGAAAACACCGTGGTGTCCGCGCACGGTGAGGCCGCGCAACTCAATCCGGTCCGGCACAGCTTCCGCCGTCATGGTCGGCCCGCCATCCATGCGTGCGCGACCGCGATCGCGTCGAGAGTGGCGCGCGCGTCGTGTACCCGCACGCCCCAGGCACCGCCGGCCGCAGCAAGGGCGGAGATCGCAGCAGTCGCGGTATCTCGATCAGCAACGGGCCGGTCGTTACCTTCTTCGTCCGCTAGCAGAGCACCGAGGAAACGTTTCCGGGACGCGCCAACCAGTACTGGGAATCCAAGTCCTGCCAAGTGCGGGAGAGCGTGCAGCAACGCCCAGTTGTCCGCCGCTGTCTTCGCGAACCCCAGCCCCGGATCCAGCACAAGCACAGCTGGATCAACGCCCGCGCGGACTGCGGCATCAACTTGCGCGAGGAGTTCCGCGCTCACTTCCTTCACGATGTCGCGGTAGCCGTCGCGACCGCTGCTCACATCAGTGTGGTGCAGGAATTCACCATTGGAACGCCAGTGCATGAGCACCCACGGCACGCCAGCGTCCGCCACGACCTTGGCCATGTGCGGGTCCGACTGTCCGCCAGACACATCGTTCACGATCGCCGCGCCAGCACTGATTGCCTGCTCTGCCACGCTTGCGCGCATCGTGTCGACGCTTACGGTGACGCCGGCCTCACTGAGTGTCCTGATCACGGGCGTAACGCGTCGCGCTTCCACCTCTGGATCCACGCGCGCCGCGCCTGGGCGCGTCGATTCACCACCCACGTCCACCACATCAACGCCGAGACGGTGCAACTCCAGACCCCGAGAAATGGCGCGCTCGGCGCTGAGGAACTGTCCGCCATCTGAAAATGAGTCCACTGTGACGTTCAGGATTCCCATGACCACGCACCTGCCGGGGGCGGGAAGCCCGGTGTGTGCCCGGGCGGCACCAGCGCTTTTGCTGCTGCCGCCCGGGTCAGAACTACCGACGGTCCGCACCTCGCTGGTCACTTCCGCAGTATCAGGTCGAGAGCCTCCGAACGTGAGGCGGCACTACTCTTGAAGAGTCCGCGAACGGCCGATGTGGTCGTCGTCGCACCCGGTTTCCGGATGCCACGCATCGCCATACACAAATGTTCCGCTTCCACGACGACGATCGCGCCGCGCGGCTCTAATTTCCGCATCATCGCGTCAGCGATCTGACTGGTGAGCCGCTCCTGCACCTGCGGCCGCTTCGCATAGAGATCCACCAGCCGCGCGAGCTTCGACAAGCCGGTCACGCGCCCAGAGTCATTGGGAATGTAACCGACGTGCGCCACACCGTGGAACGGCACGAGATGATGCTCGCATGTGGAGTACATCGGAATGTCCTTCACCAGCACGAGTTCGTCATGGCCCTCGTCGAACGTCGTGTCGAGCACGTGATCCGGGTCCGTGTGCAGCCCGGCGAACAGTTCTGCGTACGCACGCGCGACCCGCGCGGGAGTGTCGGCAAGGCCCGACCGCGACGGATCCTCACCCACCGCTATCAGCAATTCACGCACGGCCGCTTCAGCTCTGGCCTGATCGAATACGCGGGAGACAGGGTCGACGGCGTCAATTGCGGCTGTAAGGCCGTCACCGCCGGTTTGGCTGCTGGTGCGGTTACTTGTCACGATCGTGTGCCATCCTCGTGCCCGTCGGGGGGTTCGGGCCGCCAGTCCTCGTGGTCGTATCGATCCGGCGTTCCGGCGGCTTCAGTGAAACCGCCGGAAGACCCGCGGGTCACTGCGTCTTCTTCGCGGTCTTCCTCACGCTTCGCAGCCCTTTCCCGGACAGGCGTTGTGGTGTCCGCGCTGCGCGGCGGCCAGCCGGGGGCCGACCACCCGGGCGGTTCGCCGTACCGCGATTCTCCGGTCCTGCGCCCGCCCCGTGCGCTTTGTGCGCCGTGGCCGCTAGGAATCGGGTATCCCGACTGTCCCGGATGAGCGTCCGACTGCGGTGGGTGGGCCCGCGAGTCGCGCTGACTTCCGCCGTTGACGCTGCCTCCCACCCGCTCATCTGAGGGTTCGCGCCATGACTCCGCGTCGTCGTGCTCGGCGGGCGCACCGTTTCGCCCGCCGGACTGTGCCGGTTCAGGCGCGGGTGTCACCTCCGGCACGGGAGGCCACGGCTCGCCCCGCTCCTTCGCGATTTCGGCGGGTGTTTTAATTGGGGGACGCAGTTCGACTGGGGTGCGCGCCCCGAAGTCATTGAATTCGGTAATACGCGGCCGCTTCTCGACCCGCGCGAGAATCCGCTCCAGGTCTTTGCGCACCAGAGTTTCCTTGTCGAGCAGTTCGCGCGCTAGCTGATCGAGCTCATCGCGATAGTCGTGCAGAATCTCCCACGCTTCAGTATGCGATGCCTCGATGAGCCGGCGGACTTCTTCATCGATCTCACGGGCGATTTCGTGGGAGTAATCAGGAGCCATGCCCATCGTCCGGCCCACGAAGGGATCCCCGTGTTCCTGGCCGTAACGTACTGCACCGAGGCGCGGGCTCATCCCGTACTCGGTGACCATCGCACGCGCAATTTTTGTTGCCTGCTCAATGTCGGATGACGCACCGGTGGTGGGCTCCTGGAAGACCAGTTCCTCTGCCGCACGGCCACCCATGGCGAAGACCAGTCGCGAGATCATTTCCGAGCGGGTCATCATCGACTTGTCGTCTTCGGGCACGGCCAGCGCATGCCCGCCTGTACGTCCACGGGCAAGGATCGTGACCTTATATACCGGTGTGAGGTCAGGCATCGCCCAGCCGGCGAGTGTATGACCGCCTTCGTGATAGGCGGTGATCTTCTTTTCCAGCTCACTGATGATCCGGCTCTTGCGGCGCGGACCGCCGATTACCCGGTCCACCGCTTCTTCTAGCGCCTCGTTGGTGATCACGGTGCCAGCCTCGCGCGCCGTCAGCAGCGCGGCCTCGTTGATCACATTTGCAAGGTCCGCACCCGACATTCCAACGGTGCGCTTCGCGAGCGCGTCAAGATCGACATCGGATGCGAGCGGCTTGCCCTGCGAATGCACTCGCAGGATCGCGCGGCGGCCCGCAAGATCCGGCGCCCCGACCGGGACCTGGCGGTCGAACCGGCCTGGCCGCAGCAGCGCGGGGTCGAGAATGTCCGGCCGGTTAGTCGCGGCGATCATAATGATCCCCTGCCGAGCACCAAAGCCATCCATTTCTACGAGCAGCTGATTCAGGGTCTGTTCGCGTTCGTCGTGACCGCCGCCCATACCGGCGCCGCGCTGGCGTCCGACCGCGTCGATCTCGTCGACGAAGATGATGCACGGGGCATTTTGCTTGGCTTGTTCGAACATGTCGCGGACTCGCGACGCACCCACACCGACGAACATCTCGACAAAATCGGAGCCGGAGATCGTGAAGAACGGTACACCCGCCTCGCCGGCCACCGCGCGAGCAAGCAGCGTCTTACCTGTGCCAGGCGGGCCGAAAAGCAGTACGCCTTTCGGGATCTTCGCACCAAGCGCCTGGTAGCGGGCGGGATGCTGCAAGAAATCCTTGATTTCGTGCAGTTCTTCAACAGCCTCGTCGGCGCCCGCAACATCAGCGAACGTGGTTTTCGGCATGTCCTTCGTCAGCTGTTTCGCCTTCGACTTGCCGAAGCCCATCATGCCGCCGCGGCCACCGCCCTGCATCCGGATCATGATGAAGAGGAAGAGACCGAGCAAAATCAGCATTGGGAGCATGAACAGCAGCAGGCTGCCGAGCCAGCTGTCTTGGGTGACACTGGTGTCGAACCGCTCGAGTTCCGCTGCCCGCACCTGATCGTAAACTTGCTCCGCAGCGCCCGTCGGATACTTCGCGATGATCTGGGTTTCCCCATCGGTCGCGTCGGTGCCCTCACGCAGCGTTAGCCGGAGCTGCTGTTCCCGGTCGTCGATCTGGGCCTCGACGACGTTCCGCTCATCGAGCTGGGTGAGCGCCACCGACGTATCCACCTCGTGGTAATCCCGCGTATCGCCCCCAAAGTACGAGAACGCAAATATCACCAGCAGAATCGCCGCGACGATCGCGAGGTTCCTGAAAACAGTCTTGCGGTTCATAGAGGTTCAGCCGGGTGGCTCATCCTTCCAGTGCACGGGCGCGTGAATAGGCCGGTAAAACCCCGCACATCACGCCGGGGAGTTCCAGGCTACCGTCAGGTCACGACAGGGGGTAATTCGGCGCGACCCAGCCAGGACCGTCGCATTCCGCTGTGCCTCAGCCCCAGTATGCGCCGCATGCCACACAGTTGCCCACCATCCGCTCATAACCGCCGATTTACCAGTGCAAACGACACGCCTCGCAGCGGCGCCGTCCGGGCGTCACGCTCAGCGGTAGACGGCCGGATCAAGCAGCCCGATGTAAGGAAGATCGCGATACCGCTCGTCGTAGTCGAGTCCGTAGCCCACCACGAACTCGTTTGGGATATCGAAGCCCACGTGCGCCACCGGAACGTCGACCGTGATCGCATCCGGTTTCCGCAGCAATGTACACACCTGCAGCGATTTCGGATTGCGCGTCTGCAGGTTGCGCATCAGCCAGGAGAGGGTGAGGCCGGAGTCGATGATGTCCTCCACGATCAGCACATCCCGATCGGCAATATCGCGATCCAGATCCTTCAGAATGCGGACCACCCCAGACGACGACGTCGATGAGCCGTACGAGCTCACCGCCATGAACTCCATCTGAGTAGGGATAGGCAAGGCGCGGGCAAGATCAGTCATGAACATCATCGCGCCTTTGAGCACACCCACGAGGAGCAGGTCATCCTCAGGCTTGGCGTCGGGTGCGGGCTTGTATCGTTCGGCGAGCTCAGCCGCGAGCTCTGCGGTGCGTGCGCGGATTTGCTCTTCCGATATCAGCACAGACGCAATGTCGCCGTCGTACACGGGTCAGCTCCCCTTCTCGGTAGGCCGCGTGCCGGGGTGAGAGTGGCGCGGTTGGACTGCGATCCCAAGAGTGCCATGCCGCCGCTCGACGACTAACCTCGCCCCCTCCCCAGCCCGGTTCAGCGCGTCCGGCACCGCCACCGGCCCCTGCCCGCGCCAGTCGCTGACCAGGGCGTCAACCGCACGCAGCTGGCGGTCGGTGAGCCCGCGCGCGCCGCTCTCCAACAGCCAGGATCGCACTGCACGCCGGCGCAGAGCTGCTGGCTCTCCCCGCAGCACCAGCACGTCAAGGCAAGCGCCATTGCGCGCTTTATCTAGCAGCGCACTCGCCAGGTCGTCGAGAACTTCGACGTCTTCCTGGAGCTGCGCGGCCGTCCGGGCTAAGGACTCCGCCACGCCGCCGCGGCAGACTTCCTCCATCAGCGGCAGCACCTCGTCCCGGATTCGCACACGCGTAAATCGCGGATCTGAGTTATGCGGATCCTC
This sequence comes from Hoyosella sp. YIM 151337, assembly GCF_026041215.1. Classification (GTDB taxonomy): domain Bacteria; phylum Actinomycetota; class Actinomycetes; order Mycobacteriales; family Mycobacteriaceae; genus Hoyosella. The sequence continues at coordinate 162,141 of NZ_JAPEIQ010000011.1, read as the reverse complement.
ATGTGGACTGATGCCCAGCTCCGCACACGCCGCTCGTGTCATCGTGCGGCGCACCGCTAGTAACGGGCGCCCCCACGGCGGGCTATAGGGACGCATCCCGGCCACCGAACGCGGTCCCGATCCGCGCGCCAGCCCAAGAAGCACCGTCTCAGCCTGATCGTCAAGTGTGTGCGCCACGAGCACTGGAGCCTCCCCGCGTGCCGCATTGAGCGCCGCGTAGCGGGCACGCCGAGCTGCGGCCTCAAGCCCACCCGCACCGGTCACCTCAACCCGTATGACACGGGCATTTACGCATCCAGCACGGCGAGCAACTGCCGCAGCGTCTGCTGCGACGCGAGCTGAGCCTTCTTGCAACCCGTGATCGATCGTCACCGCGTGCACGCATCCGGGCATTTCCGCGGCTGCGCCTGCGCATAGCGCAGCTGAATCCGCGCCCCCCGACATCGCGACGACGAGGTCTCCAGCGCCTGGAGAGTACCGTTCGAGCCATTGCCGAACCGCACGCCGCACAACGTGCAGGCCGCTCTCGGTCACCCCAGAACCCGCTGGATCCAGCGTTCCGGTGCGCCGATCTCCTGCGGTTTCGGCAATGTCTCTGGTGATGTCCAGATCGCGTTGAATTCCTGCATGCCGACGCGCTCCACGATTGTGTCCACGAACTTCTTGCCCTTCACGTACTGTGCGATCTTTGCATCTACGCCCAAGGCAGTCCGCATCAGCCATTGCAGCGGGTTGGTACGGCGACGGCGACGCTGGTCGAACAGTTCCCTAATGTGTGCGACCGTTGGCACTACCGCTGGCCCTGCGGCGTCCATGACATGTTCCGCGTGGCCTTCGAGCAGGGTGCCGAGCATGAGCAGGGAAACCATGGCGTCGCGCTGGCGGGGTGGCTGCGTCGCCAACAGCACGCCGACGACACCCCGGTCGAGGCCAGTGTCGTCGCTGCGCCGCACGGCTGACGTCAACCGCCGCGTCAAATCGCCGAGGGTTTCCTCGGTGTGCTCCCCGAGCGCGTCGACGAGGCCGCGCATGTAATCGGCCAGCCATGGCGTCGCAGTGAATTGAACCCGGTGCGTCACCTCGTGTAAGCACACCCACGTTCGGAAGTCCCGGGTGCGCACCCGCATGGCACGTTCCGCCGCCACCACGTTGGGCGCCACAAGTAACAGGGTCCCATCGGGCCCGCTGAACGGGTCGTACTGGCCGATGATGGCGGTGGAAAGAAAACTGAGGATCGCACCAGCCTGCAGACCAGCAGGCCGGCCGCGCAGCAAGCCGCCGGGCGGCTGTGAGCTGCCCGTGAGTTCCGCGAGCGAATGCGCGGCAGCGCGCGCCCAGCCTGGCCGGTCAACGATCCTCGCTGGCCGCACTGGGCGGTCATCGGTCAGGCCCGTGACCTCACGCACGGGACCGTCCGCGAACACCGAGAGCTCCTGCAATTCAGCAGCCACGTGGGTGCGCGTGTACTCGGACATATCCGGGCCCGGCCGCACCAACCGTGCGGCGGTCGTGGCAGCAAGTTTCCAGTCGACGTTGGCGGCGGCGGATTTGTCCTGCACGGAAGTTGGGTCGCTCATTCTCCTGCTCTCGGTACCGTCCGAAGCTGCGCGGCGAGCGCATCGAGGGCTGGCCGCGCCTCGAACGCACTGCTATCGGTCGAAATGAAAGCAAAGGTGAGCACCCGGCCCGTTCGGGTGACCGCATACCCTGCCAATGCGTTTACTCCATCGAGTGTGCCAGTCTTCGCCCGAACCCACCCTGTTCCCGATGCGGCGGCCTCCGTGAAGCGTGCCTCGAGGGTGCCTGTACCTGCCGCTACCGGAAGCAGATCAAGTAGCGGCCGCAGGGCTGCGGCCGTATCGTCGGCGGCCAGCTCCTCCGGTGCGGCGGATTCGGCCGCAGCACGCGCGAGCAGCGTGTCAAGGGCAGAAACCGACAGCACGTTCTCCCGTGATAGTCCGCTTGCGTCAGCGAGAACGATATCGTCGGCCGGCAGTCCGTGCTCCGCGAGTACCGCGGGGATCGCACGCACGGCACCACGAAATGAGGCTGGCTCCCCCACCGCGACCGCGATTTCGCGGCCGATCGCTTCCGCAAGCACGTTGTCCGACTGCTGCATGAACTGGTCGAGCCGCACGCGGAGCGGCGCGGAACTAACCTGTGCGAGAACTTGAGCGCCGGTGCTCGCGACGCCGGCGGTGACAGAATCCGGGTCAGCCCCGAGTCGCTCCGCCAGCGTACGGCCCGCAGCTAGCGCAGGTTCATCCCAGCGCGGCGACTCTGGCTCAAGCGGATCGATACGACCACCATCGAGCATCACCGGCTCCATGGGAGCGACGTAACCCTCTCCCACGCTCTCGGGGCTCCATCCAGGTGCCAGGCGGGCGCCGGTAAACGCCGTGGTGTCGACGACCACGCGGCGCACTTCGGTACCGCTGTCACGTACCTGCGCTGCGAGGTCGTCGATGCGCGGTGCCCCTTCGTAATAGGTGGGCGCTCCTTCGGGCTGCGCGCTGAGGGTGACGTCACCAGCCCCCACAAGCACGACTTCACCGGGCTCAGAACCCGCAACGACGCGGGTTTCGACGCGGCCATCGAGCGGCAGCACAAGTAGCGCCGCGGCCCCGGTGAGCACCTTCGCCGCTGACGCGGGGATGCGGCGTTCGGTGTGGTCCTGTGCCCAGAGCACTGTTCCCGTGCTGGCGTCGGTAACTCGTCCAGCCAGCGAGCCGAGCGCGGGATCGCTCAGCCAGGGATCGAGGGCTGCCGCTACCTCGTCCTGCGTCGGCATCGGCGCAGCGTCGGGAAGTGGAAGAATCGCCGGCTGCACCTCGACGAGAGGCGGCGGCTCGGCAACCGTAGCGCTGCTCTGGCGGAACGACTCCGCGTACCGCGCTGCCACTAGCGTGCCGGTGCTGGCGACGATGAGCACAATGGCGGCAAACACTGCAATGAGTGCGCCGCGCCGGTACGGCCGCGCTCGCCGGGCACCGGCCGCTGCCGAAGGCGCAGAATCTAGCGGGGGGCCTGAGGGCTCCGCTTCTCCCCCGGGAAGCGGTGCCTTGTCGACTGTCATCGTGTCCTTCCCCCCGGGGTCAGTATTGATTCGCCGCGACTGGTTGTCAGCGTGGTCGGGGCCAAGACTATCCTTGACGCGCCGACTGTGGACCAACGCAGACGGCATACCGGACTGACACGAGCGAAGCGAGGACGCGTGGAATTCGACGTCACGATCGAGATCCCCAGGGGACAGCGCAACAAATACGAGGTCGATCATGAGACAGGCCGGGTCCGCCTCGACCGCTACCTGTTCACTTCAATGCAGTACCCGGCCGACTACGGCTTCATCGAAGACACCCTCGGCGGCGACGGCGATCCCCTGGACGCGCTCGTTCTGCTTCCTGAACCGGTGTTTCCCGGTGTGATTGTCGAGGCTCGCCCCGTCGCGATGTTCAAGATGCGCGATGAGGCCGGTGACGACGAGAAGATCCTGTGTGTGCCCGTCGACCCGCGCTGGGACCACATAAAGGACATCGGGGACGTGCCCCAGCATCATCTCGATGAGATCAAACACTTCTTCGAGCGGTACAAGGATCTCGAACCCGGTAAAGAGGTCCACGCGGCTGACTGGGTTGGGCGCGAGGAAGCCGAAGCAGAGATTCATCGGTCGATTGAACGTTTCACCCAGAACGGCCACTGACCAGTGCGCAGATAGCGGGCATGGTGACCGTGATCACCATGCCCGCCGATGGTTAATCCACAGGCGGGTTGAGCTGCGAACGAGCGACAACGGCATGATCGAGCGCCCACCGCTCGAACACCGCTTGATACTTGCCCGTGACGATCACGGCGTTCAGTGCCTCTTGAAGGGTTCGGCCTAGCCCCGAGCCCTTATCGGCGATCGCCGAAACTAGCGCGGGTTCCGTACCGAGGCCCGGCACGCGCCCGACGACCTTCGTCCGCCCCATGGTCACGGCCTCGAAATTCAGGATCGACATCGGCCCGAAGCTCGCGTCGATTGCCCCGCTTTCGAGCGCCGCGTAATACTCCCGGCCGTCGACGTAGTGTTTGAGTTCAGCCTGGCCCAATCCGCGTCGAGCCAGTTCCTCATTCCAGCTGCGAAGGATCTGCTCGCTGCGTGTGCCCTCACCTACCCCGATGCGCAGCCCCGCGATGTCATCCGGGCGACTCAGCGACTCGGTCGCGGACCCTGCTAACACTGCGAATGCCTGATCTTCGCGCTGATAGGTGACCATGTCGAAACGCGCCATGCGTTCAGGCGTGGCCGCGATGTTGGCGAATCCGACGTGATAACGGCCCTCATCGACACCCGTGAACACTTCGCTCCAGTCCGTGGTGCGGAGCTCGAGCTCGAGATCGAGGACATCAGCAACCAGCTGAGCGAGGTCCGGTTCCACGCCGATCATCGTCATCGCATCGTCCGCACGAAACGACGACGGCGGCGCATTCCCCGTCGTTGCCACGATGAGTTTTCCGCCCTCACGGATTTCCTCCGGCACCCGGTCAGCGATCTCGCGAACAGATTCCGCACGGATGCGCTGCTGATCGGGACTGGTGTTCACGACGAACAGCTCGCTTGGCTGGGACGCGCCGGTCGGGCTGGGTCCGCGGGAACAACCAGCAAGCAGCGCGGCGGCGGCAACGGTGACCATGACAGCAACCAGGACGCGGCGCGGCCACGACGCACCTCCAGCGCTCACAGCCTCCCCCTTCACAGCCGGCCTGGCTCCGTCAGGCCGGGCACACATCACCCATTTCCGACATTGCGCCCAATGTTTCTTCCCAACAAGAGTAGCCGTAATAACCGCGACACTTTCCCCCGACTTCCGATATTGCGGGTGTGTCCAATTGTTTATTGGCCCCGCGAACCTGTACGTTGTCGTGGTGCCAAAAACAGACTTGCTGCAGGATTCCGCGCCGAGCGGCACAGAATTCGTGATCGCACAGCTTCACCGGGTCGTGCGGGAACAGGTAGAACGACCGCTCGCGGACGCAGGCTTCACCTTGCGTACCCACTGGATTCTCAACCAGCTGGCACACCAGCCGCTGTCCCAGCAGCAGGTCTGCAACGCCTTGGCGATCGACCGGAGTGACATGGTCCGCATCGTCGACGATCTTGAAGAGCGGGAATTACTCACCCGGTCGCGCGACAAGAAGGACCGGCGCAAGCACACGCTGCATCTCACCAAAGCGGGGCGTGCGGCGTGCGCGGAAAGCGCAACGATCGTCGAGTCGGCGATTGATAGCGCTTTCCGCCCGCTCACCAAGAAGGAACGGCACACCTTTCGCCGCCTGGCACTCAAGGTGCTGACGCTGTCCGGCGAGTCAGCACTGAAAGGTACCGGAGAATGACTTTCACGACGGCAACTGCCGCGCACTCACCTTCACGCGACGATCTCGAACTCCTCCCCGACTCTCACCCAATTGCCGGGCCAAGGCAGCGCCAGCAGCCGCTTCTGGCCGCACACCGCGCACCCGCTGCACGAACACTTTTGGATATCATCGAGTCCGTTGCATGCGCCCACCCAGACGCGCCTGCGCTAGACGCAGGCACTGACGTACTCACCTACCGCGAACTCACCGCAGCGGCCAGCAAGATCTCCACCGAGCTGCAGCGCCACGGCATCGGAGCCGGTGATCGAGTTGGTATTCGCATGACATCCGGCACCGCCGACCTCTACGTCAGCATCCTTGGCATTCTCACAGCCGGTGCTGCGTATGTGCCTGTCGATGCGGACGATCCACCGGACCGGGCAACGCTGGTTTTCGGTGAAGCCGGCGTCGCCGGAGTGATTACCGACTCAGGGTTCGAACCTGCACCCCACAGGGCAGTGCCGGATCGGCGCGGTTCCGGGCGCGCGCCACAGCCAGCGGACGAAGCCTGGATCATCTTCACCTCCGGATCAACGGGCGTGCCAAAAGGTGTCGCAGTAACCCACAGGAGCGCAGCCGCTTTCGCTGACGCTGAGGCGCGGCTTTTTCTTCAGGAGCGGCCCCTCGGGCCTGGGGATCGCGTGCTGGCCGGGCTTTCCGTCGCATTCGACGCCTCGTGTGAAGAAATGTGGCTGGCCTGGCGCAGCGGCGCATGCCTCGTTCCCGCGCCGCGGTCACTCGTACGAAGCGGCTCTGAGCTGGGTCCGTGGCTCGTCGAACGACAACTGACGGTGGTGTCGACAGTCCCGACCCTCGCAGCGTTATGGCCCCCGGAATCACTCGATGCTGTGCGCTTACTGATCTTCGGTGGCGAAGCCTGCCCGCCAGAACTGGTGACCCGGCTGCATAGCCCAGGCCGGGAGATGTGGAACACCTACGGCCCCACAGAGGCCACAGTCGTGGCCTGCGCCGCCCCGCTGACGCCTGGCGAGCCGATACGGATCGGCCTGCCGCTCGACGGCTGGGATCTGGCTGTCATTGGGACCGACGGCGCACCCGTTCGTTCGGGCGAGGTCGGTGAACTCGTCATCGGCGGCGTGGGGCTCGCGCGGTACCTGGATGCGGATAAGGACCGTGCCAAATACGCACCCCTGCCACAGCTCGGCTGGGCGCGCGCCTACCGCAGCGGAGATCTTGTTCGTTACGAACCTGAAGGTCTGCTGTTCCTCGGTCGCGCCGATGACCAGGTCAAAATCGGGGGACGCCGGGTCGAACTTGGTGAGATTGACGCGTTGCTGCAAGACCTGCCGGGCGTCATCGCGGCGGCGGCGACGATCCAGCGCACAAACTCCGGGTCACCGGTGCTCGTGGGCTACCTCGCCACCGGTGGGGCAGATTTCGATACCTCGGCAGCGCGTGCCCAGCTGGCCGAAAATCTGCCTGCGGCGCTGGTTCCGCGACTCGCCGTGCTCGAGGAGCTGCCCATTCGGACCTCCGGAAAGGTTGACCGCCACGCACTGCCATGGCCGCTGCCATCCGTCGAGCACACGGCGCCGACCGGGCTGACCGAGACGGAGTCCTGGCTCGCCGCGCTGTGGAATGACACGCTCGGCGCCGATGTGAGCGATGGCGACGCTGATTTCTTCGAATTGGGCGGGAGTTCGCTGACCGCGGCGCAGCTTGTGTCGCGCCTGCGGGCGCGGCACCCGGGAATGACAGTTGCCCAGCTTTACGACCACCACCGCTTGTGCGACCTCGCTGCGCACCTTGAACAGGCCGAACCCGCTCCATCAGCCGCGGCTCGGACCGTCACGCCGCAAAGCCGGATAAGCCAGGCCGCGCAAACCGTGTTGCTCGCCGTGCCGCTTGCCCTGACTGGCGCGCAATGGGCTACCTGGGCAGCGCTGCTAAGCACCCTGGGCGCCCTGCTTTCCCCCGTCAGCTGGCTGCCGACCGTGCCCGCACCACTACTCGCGGTGCTGACAGTGCTGCTTCTGACACCGCCCGGACGAATCGCACTGACAGCACTGATCGCACGTGCGCTGCTGTCCCGGATCCAGCCTGGTACCCACCCGCGCGGCGGCGCCGCGCATCTCCGAATTTGGCTTGCTGAACGAGTCGCAGATGCAGTCGGAGCCACGGGGTTATCCTGCGCACCGTGGATGACCTGGTACGCGCGGGCACTCGGCGCACAGGTGGGCAAACGCGTCAGCCTCCACACGATTCCGCCGGTCACGGGAATGCTCGAGGTCGGTAACGGCGCGGCAATCGAACCGGAAACGGATTTGTCCGGTTATTGGGTTGACGGTGATGTAGTGCATGTGGGCCGGATCTTTGTAGGGACACGTTCGGCCGTCGGCGCCCGCTCCGTGCTGCTGCCTGGCGCACGCGTCGGCAAGGACGCCCGCGTGGAGCCGGGTTCAGCTGTTTCCGGACGGATCCCCGCTGGTGAGCGGTGGGCCGGGTCCCCCGCCGCGCGCCTCGGCCGGGCAGACGAATGGTGGCCGCGCAGCGCACCCCCAGCTGCGCGCAGATGGGTGCCTATTTACGGGTTGACAGCGATCGGGCTAGCGTCACTGCCCTTTATCGCACTGGTGCCAGCTCTTTTGATTCTCGCGGCGCTGCTCAGCCCGACCGCTGGACCCAGTGATGCGCTGATCCCGTTCCTGTTGTGGATCCCACTCGGCGCGATCCTCAGCGCGGTGATCTTTGCGGCCCTTGTGGTGGCGTGTATGCGGCTGCTGGCGATCGGTCTGGCGCCCGGCACTTATCCGGTGCGCAGCCGCAGCGGCTGGCAGGCGTGGGCTTCCGAACGTCTCGCCGATGCCGCGCGAACATTCCTCTTTCCGGTCTACGCGAGTACTCTCACCCCAGCCTGGCTGCGGTTACTCGGCGCCAAGGTGGGCCGCAACGTGGAAGCATCAACCGTGCTGTTGCTCCCCAAGTTCACGACAATCGCTGATGGCGCCTTCCTCGCTGATGACACTCTGGTCGCGGGGTACGAACTCGGCAACGGCTGGGTGAACATCGGAACCGCCAAAGTCGGCAAGCGCGCATTCCTCGGCAACTCAGGAATGGCGGGACCGGGGCGGAAGGTTCCGAAGAACGGTCTTGTTGCGGTCCTGTCCGCTGCGCCGGAGAATGCGAAACGCGGTTCGTCCTGGCTCGGCAGCCCACCTGTGAAGCTGCGCCGCCGCAAAGCTGAGGCCAAAACGGAGCGCAGGACTTTCGCGCCCCCATTGCGGCTGCGCGCACTGCGGGCCACGGTCGAATTGGGTCGTGTGATACCTGTCACCGTCACATTTGGTCTGGGCGCGGCCCTCGTCGGCGGACTCATCGCCACCACAGCGAGCTACGGATTCACGGCCGCCCTCGCAGCCAGCACCGGACTCGCCGCAATCGCGGCCGCGCTGGCCGCGATAGTCACCATTTGTGCGAAATGGCTGCTCGTCGGCCGAATCCGCGCCCACGAAACACCTCTGTGGAGCGGATTCGTCTGGCGCAATGAGCTGGCCGACACGTTCACGGAAGTGCTGGCGGCGCCCTGGTACGCACGCATTTGCAGCGGCTCGCCGGCGCTGAACCTGTGGCTCCGCGGGATGGGAGCGCAAGTTGGGCGTGGATGCTGGTGCGAAACGTACTGGCTGCCTGAGGCTGATCTCGTCAGCATCGGCTCCGGAGCCACCGTCAACCGAGGCTCCGTCGTGCAAACGCACCTATTCCATGACAGGGTCATGAGTGTGGGGCCGGTTGAGATCGGTGCTGGCGCCACGCTCGGTTCACACAGCGTGATCTTGCCTGCATCAGCGATCGGGTCCGGGGCCACACTCGGTCCGGCATCGCTGCTGATGCGCGGTGACATGGTACCGCCTGGTACGCGATGGCAGGGTAACCCCATCGCACCGTGGGAAACCGAGCGACGTGACTGATCGTTCACTCGTCTCCAGGGAGGACGCCGACGTGGCCCGGCCACTTACCCGTACCAGCTCCGCTGTCGACCCATACGTCCCGACCAGCGGAAACAACGGGTACCGAGTGTCGCGCTATGAGCTCGACCTGAATTACCGGGTATCCACGAATCGTCTTGAAGCGGATACGACGATCACCGCGGTGACGACCGAAACGCTCGACCGTTACGCGCTCGACCTCTCAGCGGCGCTGAAGGTGGCCAAGGTGCGTGTCAATGGCGCCGCCCCGGCTCGATTCAGCCACAAGGCCGGGAAGCTGCGCATCACCCCGCGCGTCCCGATACCAGCAGGTGGCCAGCTGGTTACTGAGGTCAAGTACGCTGGGCGGCCGCGGCCCGTCGTCAACCAGTTCGGAACGATCGGATGGGAAGAACTCACGGACGGGGTTCTCACTGCGAACCAGCCCAATGGTGCACCCACCTGGTTTCCGTGTAACGATCACCCGAGCGCGAAAGCCAGCTATCGAATCAGCATCACCACCGAGTCGGCGTACGCCGCTCTGTCCAACGGCACCTTGCACAGTCGCAAAACCCACGCCGGCACGACCACGTGGGTTTATGAGCAGCCTGAACCAATGTCGACCTACCTCGCGACAGTACAGATCGGCTCATACGTGGTGCAGGAAATTGCGCCGTCACCGGTGCGGATGAAAGCCGCGGTACCCCCTGCACTGCGCGGGAATTTCGAGATCGACTTCGCGCGTCAGCGCCGAATGATCAAGCTTTTCACTAAGCTCTTCGGTCCATACCCTTTCAGCAGCGGCTATTCGGTGGTCGTCACTGAGGATCCGCTTGAAATCCCACTGGAAGCGCAGTGTCTGTCCGTATTCGGCGCGAATCACTGCGACGGAAAGCAGCATTCCGAACGGCTGATCGCGCACGAACTCGCACACCAGTGGTTCGGCAACAGCGTGACAGCCTCTACGTGGGCGGATATTTGGCTGCACGAGGGGTTTGCGTGTTACGCGGAGTGGCTCTGGTCCGAAGGAAGTGACGGGCCCACCGCGAAAGAATGGGCCCGCCACTACTGGGACAAGCTGAAGAGGTCACCGCAAGACCTTGTCCTCGCAGATCCGGGTTCGAAGCGAATGTTCGACGACCGCGTGTACAAGCGTGGCGCCCTCACCCTGCACGCACTGCGAACGCGCATCGGCGATGAGGCATTCTTCGCGCTGCTGCAAGACTGGACAAACCGGTACAGGCACTCGATCGCAACCACGGACGATTTCGTCGGCCTCGCGGCGCTGTACAGCCGCCAGTCCCTCGCCGATTTGTGGACTGATTGGCTCAGGTCGAAACCCTTGCCAGATTTGCCTTGAGCGCCTGCGTCGGCGATATGCGGCTGCCAGCGAGGACAAGAGCGAAACTGAGTGCGGCAACAACCGCTCCGCCCATGAACATGGCGGGGTAGCTGACAACCTGGGCACCGAGCGCCATAGCAGCCGGCACCGCGAAACCTAGATAACTCAGCGAATAGAAGACCGCGTTGAGTCCCGCGAGATCATCTGGTGTCGCGACCCGCTGCACCTCAAGCAGTCCAGCCACGAGTGCCATACCGTATCCCGCTCCGAGCACACACGCTGCTGCTATCACCAGCGGCACGCTCAGGGTTGCCGCGGCGAATGCGGCAAGCGGCAGCGCCGCGACAAGCAGTGCGAAAGCGGTCAACACACCTCGCGCAGTACCCGGTTTGTCGATCTTGCGTCCCAGCGCTTGAATACCGAACCCGCAACCTAACGCCAGCAGACACAGAAGGGCGCCGAACGCTATCGGCATACCCGCACTGTGCTCAGTCATGAGGTTCGGCAGCACCGCATACGCTGCCGCAGCGGCCCCGAAAACCCACGGCGCCACAGGGACGATCACGAGCCAGAATCGGCGATGGCCCGCTGAGGGAATCTTCAGATCGGCCAGCAAAGGCGCGCTGCGTACATGTGCGGGAATGCTGACCCGCGTCTCCGGAACCCAGAAGAGCGGCACCAGCACCACAGCCGTAAGCACAATATGAACAGCGTAGGGAACAATACTCGGCCAGGGGCCCCACTGTGCGAGCGCGCCAGCCGCAGCTGCACCAAGTGCGAACCCTGCGGTGAGCGACATCGCCATTCGCCGAGGCCCAGCGCTCGCCAGGGCCCGGTGATCGTACGGCGCGCGGGAAAGCTCGGTCAGCCAGCTTCCGCCGACAGCCATAGCGAGACCGATCGAGATGCCGGACAGAACTCTTCCGGTAAACAGCACGGCAGCCTGGCTCGCACCGACCGCGAGTACAGCCGACCCGGCGATCGCAAAGACCGGTGCGGGCAGCATGAGCGCGCGGCGCCCGAACCGGTCCGACAGTGGCCCGCCGAGGAGTAAGCCCGGCACGATACCGAGCACATAGGCGAATAACAGGATGTCGACAATGAAGTCGGAGAAGCCATGCTCTACGCGGTACATCGTGAGCAGCGGCGTGAACTCGTTGCCTCCCCACGCGATCGCGAACACGGCTGCAGCGACTGTGATCCACGGCGGCACGGTCCGGCGCGTCCGATCTCCCTCAGCCATCGAGCCACATCACATCTGGACGGGGCCTATCGGCGAGGTGATGAGCACGCCGCATGTGCGCCCAGATGCCGTCCGCGTACGCGTCGGCATCCCCCCGTTCCACGATCTCGATGAGCGCTTCGTGGTCGTCGAGAATCTGTGGTGTCACCGTCGTGTCACGCGCGACCGACTGTGCGGACATGCGGCGCTGCCTATCGCGCAACCGTTTGTAGAAGTCGATCAGCAGCCGGTTGTGGCACGCCTCAACGATCGTCGCGTGGAAGTCCGCATCCTCTGCAGCGAACGCTCCCACATCGCCGCACGCGCGGTGTTCTTTCAGTCGCTTAAGTGATTCCCGCAGTGCTGCAGCCACCCGCGTGCGCGCCGAACTGTCACGGGCAAGCATGCGCATCGCATGCACCTCGGTGAGGTAGCGCGCCTCCACGAGTTCCTCCGCGGCGCCCTCGGCGATGGGCACGACAAGTGCGCCTCGCTTGGGGTACAGACGCATCCACCCCTCAGCCTCAAGGCGCAGGAAACCCTCCCGCACCGGCGTCCGCGAGACGCCGAGCTCAGCGGCGATCTCGCCCTCGCTGAGGAGTTCACCCCCAGCGAGCGCGCCAGTGAGGATCTGCTCCTTTACCCGCTCGTAGACGCGGTCCGCGGAAGAATACTTCTTAGACACAAGAAGTATTTATATCAGAATGTTTGAGTTTCCGTCTCGTGGTGATCTTGGGTTTAGGCTCGAATCACAAAGATCAACGAGCTGCGACTGCCCACGCAAAGGAGCATCACATGCTAGGTCTAGGCATCCTCGGATGGATTATCATCGGCGGGCTCGCTGGCTGGATCGCCAGCAAGATCATGGGCACCGATGACAAGCAAGGAATCCCGCTCAACATCCTCGTCGGCGTGGTTGGCGGTTTGATCGGCGGCTTTCTCCTCACCCTGATAGGCGTGGACGTAGAAAGTGCAGGATTTTTCTTCAGCTTCCTGACGTGCCTACTGGGCGCAGTGATCCTGTTGTGGGCAGTCGGAAAGATCCGCGGCGGGAGATAGCACACCGACTACCGACTGCACCTGCTGGGCGTCGTCTGCAATCGGCGCGCAGCAGGCGCAAGTCAGCGTGAGTTGCCCGCGCGGATGCCTTGCTCTTCCGGCACCTTTACGCCCGAGTTCAGGGCATTCACATACTCCGCGAGCTGTGCGGCGAGGTCAGGCATCTGCCGGACAGCGGCGGTCGTCGAATCCTGCGCGGCGAGGAGCCGCTTGACATCAGCCAACGTTGTCGCCGATTCCTTGAGCGAAATCTCAGCGTCGCGAAGGACTTTGCCGAGTGTGTCACCGATGCCAACGAGTGTCGTGTCGAGATGCTGGAGGGTCTTACTGACGTCGGACATCGTGCGCTCCACCGTTTTGACGGTGTCACGCACTTCCCCGATCGTGTCGTTGACGTCCGCGACCATCGTGTTCACATCAGCCCGGACGTCTCTGATTGCGGTGAACATGCGCGGAACGGGGAACCGCCTGGTTAGGATGCCAGCGAACCGGGCCATATCCATCCCCCCTGCGTACGGCGACCTTGCCGAGCTACTGTGGCGTGGCTCACGTTAGCACGCCAAGCAGCGCATCGGCGAACGATCGCCGTTGCAGGTGTTCGTTCAGCCAGCGGTTGGCGGCTGGTCGACAAGCTGGGCAAGGTACAGTTGCTCGCCGAGTTTGTCCATCAGCTCGAGCTGCGTTTCGAGGTAATCAATGTGCTCTTCTTCGTCGTCAAGGATCTTCTCGAACAGATTCGCGCTGACGGCGTCGCCCTTTTCCCGGAAGAGCTTGATGCCGGACCGAAGCCGCTCAAGCACCTCTAACTCAATGGCTAAGTCAGCGTCGAACTGCTCGCGGATCGATTGTCCGATGCGCAGGGTTCCGATTCGCTGATAGTTGGGCAAACCGCCCAACAGGAGAATCCGGTCGGTGAGCCACTCGGCGTGGTTCATCTCTTCGATTGATTCTTCACGGGTATGCGCTGCAAGCTTGGTGAAACCCCAGCTCGCTTGCATCTTCCCGTGCAAAAAGTATTGGTTGATCGCCGTGAGCTCACTGGTGAGCTGCTCATTCAACAGCGAAATGATCTCTTCGTCGCCACGCATCTAGCTGCCCTCCGATCGATCGATGATCCGAGGTTACCTCTGTTGTTGTGCGTGACACAACGAAAATGATCAAGCCGTGCGCGGCATCCTTTCGACGGCGTCAGCCTGGGCATGATGCTGCTTGAGCATCTTCGAGAGCCGATGTACACATGTCCCACAACCAGTACCCGCACCACAGCGCTCACCGATCTCGTCGGTGGTACGAACGCCAGCCAGGATCATCGCCTCGACCTGCGTCTTCGGCACTGCTGCACAGATACACGCGTACAAAGCTCTAACCTCCCACTGGAGTACTGCTTAGGTAAGGCTCTCATGAACCACTACGTTTAGGCAAGGCTTAGTGAACCAGAATTTGAGCCGAGCAGCAAGACCCCCTAGCCAACACCGGGAAAACACCCAGGCTCGGACAGATCGGGCAAAAAAGCGCATTCTCTGCGACTTTCCACCGTCAAACCGGAAAAAGCACCGCCACAAGCCTCCAAGGCAGTGGCAGATGTCACGCACACGTGCACGCCACTGAGGTGGCTCAGTTTCCCCTAGTGCCTTCGCCCCGGTGAACCGGCCCGTCAGCATAGGGGGATGTGCTCAGCCAGGGCATACTGACCAGCTACACGGATCACTACACGAACGGTGAACACGTCTTTATGGTGTGCCGAACCAGCGATGCCTTCGCGGATCGGCGAGGGCGCAGCCACCCAGGAAGACGCCAACCCGCCACAGGCCATTGATTGTGACGAATCAGGGCGCCCCAACCGCCCAAATCCTCCCGGATCTGCGCCATTCCCAGCCGGACCCGAATCTGCCCCGCCGTTGGGAATCTGCCCTGTCCACGGCAGGGGCACATTCCCAGCAACCGGGCACCTGCCACCCCAACCAGCCCAGGAACGGCAAAACCGAACCCGGGGGGTTCGGTTTTGAGACCTTTTGAGAGCCGCCTGGGGGAATCGAACCCCCGACCTTTTCATTACGAGTGAAGCGCTCTACCGACTGAGCTAAGGCGGCATCCTGCACCCGCGCGCTGCCGTACGGCATCACGTGAGCGATACGCAGTCTAGCGTCACAGTCGCTGGATGGAAAATCCGCACAGACTCGCGCACCTTCGTGCCTACCCACAAAAGAAAACACCCGAACGGGGAATCGGGTGCCTTCTTCGAGAGTCAGGCTTCAATACTCCTGGTGACCACGCTGGCCGACGTCGTCACATTCGTACTGTCGTCTACTACGGCTCTTCACTTTTTGCGGGTGTCTTCACGCATCCGTGTTTTCAACCGCACCGTTATGCGTATTCAGTCCCCCGGGGTCGCTGGTTTCCGGATCCAACGGCCGGGCTTTTAGGAATATGTGGAATCCTCCTGCAGTAGTTTCCACCGCATTCCGGTCGGTCTAGCCATATTACGCCTGGCCCGACGCTGACCGCAAGGGGTCAATGCGGGCAAAAACCATTGCTCACCTGCGAAGCAAGCCACTCAGTTCCGCGAGCATGGCGGTCACGGCAAACTCTGGCTTGACGTTCGTGTCGAGCGCATCCCGGCACTCGAGAATCGCATCGATACTCTGCAAGAGGGCCTCGGGGCCACAGCTCCTAGCGATCTTGCGCGCCGCCGTGTCCGCGTCGGGATGACTGGCCGGCACCTCAGCACCGAAAGCAATCACCAGTGCGTCCCGGTACACGCCCGCAAGGTCCATGAGCGCCCGATCGTATGCGTCCCGCGCCGTCCGTGTTGCACGTGATTTCTGTCGGCGCTCGAGCTCTTTCAGCGCACCCGCCGCACCGCGCAGCGCTCCAGCCGTGCCGCGGCCGGTACCGCCTGCACCTAGCGCCGTCTTCAGCTCTTCCGTTTCTTTGTCATCGAGTTCAGCGCTGACGGTTTTCGCATCGTCAGCGGCGGTAGCGAGAATCGCGTCTGCCGCGTTGATCGCGGCTGCGGGCCGATCAATGTTCTCCGCTATAGCCAAAATCTTCTCTCTGCGTTCCCGCGCCTGCGGATCCGCTGCCAAGCGCCTTGCACGACCCACATGTCCTCCACACACCGAGGCTGCCCACCGCGCGATATCTGGCTCGAAGCCGTCCCGCTCACGCAGCACCTCCTCGATCGCAGCGGCACCCGGCGTTGTAAGCACGACAAGCCGGCACCGCGAACGGAGCGTGATCGCAATATCTTGCGGATCCGGTGAGGGCGCGCACAGGAGAAAAACTGTGTGCGACGGAGGTTCTTCCACGACCTTGAGGAGCGCGTTGGCCGCGCCCTCGGTAAGCCGGTCGGCGTCCTCAATGATGACGATTTGCCAGCGCCCCACCCCGGGGCGGCGAGAAGCGATCTGCACGATGCCGCGCATCTCCGCAACCGCGATACTCAAACCTTCGGGGGTTACCCGCCGGACATCAGCGTGCGTGCCATGCAAAACGGTCGTGCAGGCACCACATTCGCCACAGCCGGGCTCCACATTTCGGATGCATTGCAGCGCTGCCGCAAACGCGAGTGCTGCCACCGAGCGGCCCGACCCGGGCGGCCCAGTGAACAGCCATGCGTGTGTCATCCCTGATCCTGTCCGCGGGCTGCGTGCCGCGCACGCCGCTGCGATGAGCTCAGAAACAACGTCATCCTGGCCGACCAATTGGCTGAAGACATTCGCCACGATTCGAGAGTAGCGAGTCCGCTGCATCGCTCGCCCGGCGATAAGCGAAGATCGACACATGGGAATCGTCGAGAAGGCGCGGGCGTCGGTGCCGCCTTCGCTCGCTGGTTCCTTCCGGAGGCCGTGGCCTGCCTTCGAGTTCGGGGTTCAGATCGCGAACGTCGCTGGCGCGATATTCGTTTTCGGATTCCTGCAGTACTTGTTGCCTAGCGAGGACGCGATACGAATTGGCGATGACGTCCGCCTCGATCAGCTGCGTCCATTTTTCGCGTATCTCGCAGCGACGGCGGTTTTCTCCAGCGCCGCGGCATGGCTGCTCGCACGGCCCGTCATCACATGGCAAACCGCACCAGATTCCGCAGTGAGTGGTCACGCTGCTCGCAATCGGGCATTGCGGCTGCCTCAGCTGCTCGTGGGAGTTTTCGCCGCGTCTTGGGCCGTTGGCGGGGTGATTTTCGTCGCGCTAACGGCGAACACACTGCATTTCGCCGTGGTCGTCTCGTTGACTGTTCTCATCGGTGCCGCAACGGCGTGCGCAGTCGTTTACCTCTACACCGAACGCGTACTGCGGCCTGTTCATGCTGCCGCGATCGCTTCCGGCGACGCGAGGCTGCGTAAGCCGCCAAGTGTGGCATCGCGATTGCGCGTCGCATGGGCGGTGACTGTACTTGTGCCGGTTTCTGGCATCTTGGTGGTTACTAACGCCGCGCTCACCGGAACCCTGCTTTCGTCGACAGAATCCATTCTGACGTCGATCTTGCTGCTGTGCGCCGGGCTGATCCTGGGAAGCCTGGCAGTGACACGGCTGACTGTGGGTGCGATTTCGGACCCACTCGGACAGTTGCGGATAGCGCTTAAACGGGTGCAAGAAGGCGACTACAGCACGCCCGTCGAGATATACGACGCGACCGAGCTGGGCCAGCTGCAGGCGGGGTTCAACGATATGCTGCGGGCAATCGCGGAGCGAGAGGAGTTACGCGATGTCTTCGGCAAATACGTCGGAATTGATGTCGCGCGGCGCGCGCTGAGCGATGGCGTCAAGCTGGGCGGAGAAGAACGATTCGTCGCAATTCTGTTCGTCGACCTCGCAGGTTCCACTGCGCTCGCGATGAAACAGACGCCGACCCAAATCGTGACTGTGCTCAACGAGTTTTTCCATGTAGCTGTGGACGTCGTCGATGCGCACGGGGGCCTCGTCAACAAGTTCATGGGTGACGCGGTGATGGCCGTGTACGGCGCACCCTTGGAGCACCCAGATCCCTCCGGTGCCGCTTTGGCGTCTGCTCGGGCGCTTGCGCGCCGGCTTCCAGCGACACTGCGCATCGAGGGAGGCAGCGAGATCGGGTTCGGCATCGGCGTCGCGGCCGGCCGCGCGGTTGCGGGCAATATTGGGGCCGCACACCGGCTCGAATACACCGTGATCGGCGATCCAGTGAACGAGGCGTCGCGCATTACCGAGCTGGCAAAGGATGAGGAGTGCTGCGTCCTTGCCTCCCACGAGGCCACTGCGAGTGCCGATCCGGCTGAGGCACAAAACTGGCACGCGGTGCGCGATGAAGTTCTGCGCGGGCGCGGCGTCCCCACAACTCTCATGACTCCGCCTATTCGGTAATAATCCGGCATAGCCAGTCAGAACCAGTCGCTATCAAGCACGGAAAAGCCCACGTATCCACACCCCCGGGCAACCCATTCTCGAAAACGCTGTGATCAGCGTCTTTAAATTGGCATGCTTGTGACACTTGACACACCACACAAACGGGCGTAAAACTGATGTAACACCACACAAACGGCAGGACGACCACATGTTTGCGGAAGAGCGACACCAACACATTGTCGAACTCACCCGGAGCAACGGGCGGGTCGACGCCAGCGAGCTTGCGAGCAGCTTCGGCGTCTCGATCGAAACGATCCGGCGGGATCTCACCGCCCTTGAACGCCGCGGACTCATCAAGAAGGTCCACGGAGGCGCCATGCCCCTGGACTACCTCGGCGGCGAACCAGCAGTCGCCGTCCGCGACACTGTGATGACCGCGGAGAAAGAACGCATCGTCAAAACCGCGTTTGCGGAAATCCCCACCGACGGTTCCGTCCTCATCGACGCCGGAACCACCACCGCTCGCCTCGCTGAGATCTGGCCAAGCGATCGCGATCTCACGATCGTCACCAACGCGCTTCCCATCGCAGGCATTCTCGCGTTACGGCCACGCACGACCGTCCTTATGACGGGCGGCAAAGTCCGCGGAAAAACTCTCGCCACGGTCGACGACTGGGCACTGACCGCACTGGCGAACACCTACGTTGACGTTGCCTTCATCGGCACCAACGGCATTTCGCCCGATCGCGGACTAACCACGCCCGACATCGGGGAGGCCGCCGCCAAGCGGGCAATGATCGCCGCAGCGCGCCGCGTCATCGTCCTCGCAGACCACACCAAGTTCGGCAACGACTGCCTGTCACGCTTCGCTGACCTCTCCGCGGTCGACCTCATCATCACCGACACCGGCCTCGACGCCCGCACCGCTGCTGACATCGAAGCCGCCGGCCCCAAGGTAATCCGCGCATGATAATCACACTTACTGCCAACCCCAGCCTCGACCGCACTGTGGAGGTGACAACGCTGCACCGTGGTGCCGTCCAGCGAGTGACCAACACTCACGTCCACGCAGGCGGCAAAGGGGTTAACATTTCCCGTGCTCTCGTCACCCACGGGACCAGCACGGTTGCGGTACTCGTGGTCGGCGGAACCGCTGGTGACGAACTCGCGACTCTACTGCGTCGCGAGAATGTGCCGCACGTGCCCGTCGCAATCAGCAGTGACATCCGCAGCAACATCACCATCGCCGAATCAGACGGCACCACCACCAAACTCAATGCTGCGGGGCCCTTGCTCTCGGCAAGTGACGTCGAGAACCTCGTGGCAACAACGACTAACGCCGTGAGCTCGGGGGCGGACTGGATCGCTGGCTGCGGCAGCCTGCCCCCAGGCGCACCCACCGACTTCTACGCCCAGCTCATCGAGCACGCGCATCAGCATGGCGCCCAGGTAGCCATCGACTCCAGCGGCAAAGCACTCGAAGCCTGTCTCGCTGCCGGGCCCGATGTGATCAAACCGAACGTCGAAGAACTCGCTGAATGCGCCCGCCGCGACATCACCACAATCGGTGACGCCATTGACGCGGCCCACACTCTCCGGGCACGCGGGGCCCGGATCGTCCTCGCAACGCTCGGCGCGGCAGGAGTACTGCTCGTCGACGACACCGGGGAACTGCACGCCGCTGCGGAACTGCCCGGACCAGTTCTCAGCACCGTAGGGGCAGGCGACGCGACTCTCGCAGGATTCCTCGCCGGCGGCGCAGCCGGCGAAGAAGCGCTCCGGGAAGCAGTCGCATGGGGCACCACGGCCGTGACACTGCCCGGAACCCGCATGCCCACCCCTGACGATCTCGAACGAGTCACCGTCACTGTCACCCCACCCAAGCACGACACCGTGCTCACAGAGCGGAGCTAACACATGTCTGAACTCATCACCACAGCCCTCGTCGACCTCAACCTGCCAGGCAACGACCGCACCGAGGCCACAGCGAACCTCGTCGAACGCCTGGTCAAAGAAGGCCGAGTCACCGATGAGGCCGGGTTCATGACCGCGATCAAGGACCGCGAGGCGCAGATGCCCACCGGCATCGAAGGTGGCATCGGCATCCCCCACGCACGCTCGCAATACGTCACCGAACCGACGCTCGCATTCGGTCGCAGCGTGCAGGGCGTGGATTTCGGTTCCGCTGACGGTCCCGCTGACCTGATCTTCCTCATCGCCGCTCCAGACGGCGGAGGCAGCGAGCACATGAAGATCCTCGCCTCGCTCGCTCGCCGCCTCGTGCGCGAATCATTCCGGACCTCGCTGCGTGACGCAGCAACCCCGCAAGACGTCGTAGACCTGATCAACAAGGAAGTACTCGGACGATGAAGAAATTCAAGCTCGTCGCTGTGACGTCGTGCCCCACGGGCATCGCGCACACCTACATGGCGGCGGAATCCCTCGAGCAGGCGGCTGAGGCCGCTGGCCACGAGATGCGGGTCGAGACACAAGGTGCCGCTGGCGCCGAACGTCTCAGCGATGAAGAAATCGCAGCTGCCGACGCCGTCATCTTCGCTGCGGATGTTGAAGTCCGCGAGAAAGAGCGCTTCGCCGGCAAACCGATCATTCGCGGCGGGGTAAAGCGCGGCATCAATGACGCGACCGGAATGGTCGCCGAAGCCGTCGCAGCCGCCGAGAACGCGCCTGCCGGTGGTGCCGCGGTGGCGGCTCCTGTGGCATCATCGGCACCTCAAAAGGCCCCCGGCTTCGGCACACAGCTTCGGCAGTGGCTGATGACCGGTGTGTCCTACATGATTCCTTTCGTCGCCGCCGGCGGTATTCTCATAGCCCTCGCGTTCATGATCGGCGGCGCCCAAATCGCCGCAGTCGTCAACGGCGGTGTTTACGAAGGCGTCGAATACGCGGGCATCGCTGACCTCTCCGCTATCCTCGCTGAGGCGGGCATTGCCGGCGTAATGTTCAAGATCGGCGCGACGGCGTTCTCCATGCTCGTCGCGATCCTCGCCGGATACATTGCGTACGCCATGGCAGACCGCGTTGGTCTCGCCGCCGGTATCGTGGGTGGTCTCCTCGCCGTCGCGATCGGTGCAGGCTTCCTCGGTGGCCTCGTCGCCGGTCTTCTTGCCGGTGCCATCGTGATGGGCCTGAAGAAGATCAAAGCCCCGCGCGGCCTGGACAGCCTGATGCCGATCCTCGTGATCCCGCTGCTCTCGGTCTTCGCGATCGGGTTCCTTATGCTCGTCGTCATCGGCGGCCCGATTGCGGCCGTGCAGACCGCCCTCACCGACTGGCTCGAGGGACTCACCGGCGCGAACGCGCTCGCCCTGGGTGCACTCCTCGGCGCAATGATGGGCTTCGACCTCGGTGGCCCGGTCAACAAGGTCGCCTACCTGTTCGGCACCGGTGCGCTGGTCTCAGACAACCTCACCGTCATGGCCGCAGTGATGGCTGCGGGTATGGTACCGCCACTCGGGCTCGCACTCGCCAGCGTCGTTCGGAAGAAGCTGTTCAGCGACGCAGAGCGTCAGGCTGGCAAGGCTGCGTGGGTCCTCGGTGCGTCGTTCATCACCGAAGGCGCAATCCCGTTCGCTGCTGCTGACCCCTTCCGCGTCATCGCTTCGACAATCGCGGGCGGCGCAACAGCCGGTGCTCTCTCGATGGCATTCGGATCCACGCTCCGCGCCCCGCACGGCGGCATCTGGGTAATCGGCTTGATTGGCAACCCACTCGGCTACCTCATCGCCATCATCGCAGGAACGCTGGTCACCTGCGCTGTGGTCATCGGTCTCAAAGGCCTCCGCCGCCCCGTCCCCACCGCACCACAAGCGACCCCTGTCGCAGCCTGACCCCACCACACACACTCCAGAAGGAACAACAATGCCTGAACGCTCCGTCATCGTCGGCTCCTCCGTCGGACTGCATGCCCGCCCAGCCGCCCTCCTCGTACAAGCAGCGGCCAGCCAGCAAGTCCCCGTTTCCATCGCCAAGAAGGACGGCGACTTCGTCGACGCACGCAGCATCCTCATGGTGATTGGCCTCGACGCCCGTGGCGGCGATGAGATCGTACTCCGCGCGGACGGGGACGGCGCCGACAGTGCGCTGGAAGCCGTTGCCGCTGTTATCGCTGAGAACCACGATTCCGGCAAGTAAGCCCGCCCACCGCACTATCCGATAAGCAGGAGATACCCATGGGCAACACTATTGCAGGAACCCCCGTCAGCCCGGGAGTAGCCGTCGCCCCGATCGCACGACTCGCTCCCCCTCCGGGCCTTCCTGCGGACAGTGGGCCAGAGGCAGACGTCAGCGCGGCGGTGGACAAGGCCCAACATGCCCTCAACGCCGTTGCAGACGAACTCGGTGCTCGCGCCGCCGCGACCAGCGGTCCAGCGTCAGACGTGCTTTTCGCACAGTCGATGATGCCCCGGGACCCCGCCCTCGCGATCCAGATCAAAGCACAGCTGGAGACAGGGAAGTCCCTCCCCCACGCCGTGGTCGGTGCGTTCGGCGTGTTCCGCTCTGCTCTCGAAGCCGCCGGCGGCTACCTCGCCGAACGTGCCGCGGACCTCGACGATCTCGCGAACCGCACCATCGCCGAGATACTCGGCTTGCCCATGCCGGGTATACCCAACCCGGGACACCCCTTCGTTTTGGTCGCGGCTGACCTCGCACCAGCTGACACCGCGATGCTCGACACCAACCAGGTACGCGGCATCATCACTGAATTGGGTGGCCCCACCAGCCACACCGCGATCTTGGCGAAGTCGCTTGGGATTCCTGCCATCGTTGCGTGCACGGAAGCCGCCAGCCTCGAAGAAGGCACGACTGTGCTCCTCGACGGTGCATCCGGGAAGGTCCGTATCGCACCGTCGCAGGAAGAGATCGACGGGGCCACCGCACACGCCGAACAGCTCGCCCGTGCACTCGCCAAAAGCTCTGGCCCGGGCAAAACTGCCGACGGCGTGGCAGTGAAGCTGCTCGTCAACCTCGGTGCCCCCAACGAGCTGGAGGCAGCCGCGGCCGCTGACAGCGAAGGAGTCGGGTTGCTGCGCACCGAATTCCTCTACCTCAGCAAGGTCACTGCACCGACCGTAGCGGAACAGACGGACAGCTACGCGAAGGTATTCACCGCGTTCGAAGGCCGCAAGGTCGTCGTGCGCACCATCGACGCCGGAGCTGACAAACCGCTGAAGTTCGTCGATCACGGCGTCGAGGAGAACCCGGCTCTCGGTGTGCGGGGAATCCGTCTCACCAAACGGCACCCCGATATGCTCACTGATCAGCTGACCGCGATCGCCGCAGCCGCAGCGCAGAGCAGCGCCGAAGTGTGGGTGATGGCGCCGATGGTAGCCACACCGCGTGAGGCCGCAGAGTTCGCGGCACTTGCCCACGAACACGGGCTGCAGGTTGCGGGAACAATGGTTGAGGTCCCCGCTGCGGCGCTCCGCGCACACCAGGTGCTTGCGGGCTGTGACTTCGCGAGTATCGGGACGAATGATCTCGGCCAGTACACGATGGCAGCGGACCGCATGCAAGGTGAACTCGCTGAACTCCTCGATCCGTGGCAGCCGGCACTGCTCGAGCTAGTCCACCAAACCGCTCAGGCAGGCAAGGATGCCGGAAAGCCGGTCGGCGTGTGCGGTGAAGCGGCAAGCGATCCGCTGCTCGCGCTCGTTCTCGTGGGCCTCGGCGTGACGAGCCTCTCGATGGCGCCCGCAAGCATCCCTGCGGTACGTGTGAGTCTCGCGGCGCATTCACTCGCCCAGTGCAGCGAACTCGCCAAGCTGGCGCTGACCGCGGAGAGTGCCGCCCAAGCGCGTCAGCTCGTGTCAGACTCGAGCCAGTCGATCGCATAACCGCTGTACAGAAGCCCGCCTGTGAGAGGCTGCCCCGGCCACGAGCCGGGGAGAATCTCATCGGGCGGGCATCTGGCTGTCAGCAGCTAGTCTGCCGACTTTTTGCTCGTCTTTTTGGCGGCGGTCTTTTTGGCGGTCGTCTTCTTAGCGGTTGTCTTCTTGGCCGCGGATTTGCTCGCGGTCGCCTTCTTCGCTGGTGCCTTCTTCGTGGCGCGTTTGACTGGGCCCCGCGCGCGCCGGTCCGCAAGCAATTCGGCCGCCCGCTCCACGGTCAAAGTGGCTACCTCGTCACCTTTGCGCAGGCTCGCATTGGTTTCCCCATCGGTGACGTAAGGCCCAAACCGGCCATCCTTGATCACCATCGGCTTGCCAGATGTGGGGTCGTTTCCGACCTCGCGCAGCGGCTCGGTTGCCGCGGCTTGCCGCCCCCGGCGCTTCGGCTCGGCGTAGATCTTCAGAGCCTCTTCTAGCGTCACCGAGAAAATCTGCTCTTCCGTCCCCAGCGATCGCGAGTCGGTGCCCTTTTTCAGATACGGTCCATAACGGCCATTCTGGGCGGTGATCTCATCACCACTCTCGGGATCCTTACCCACCACCCGCGGCAACGACAGCAGCTTCAGCGCATCGTCGAGCGTCACCGTCGAAATGTCCATCGATTTCAGTAGCGAGCCCGTGCGTGGCTTCGTCTTCTTCGAATCACCATCTTTTTCGCTATCCGGAATGATCTCCGTGACATACGGCCCGAAACGGCCTTCTTTCGCGACGATTTCGTGGCCGGTTCCAGGGTCGACGCCAAGCTGGCGTCCTTCCTGCGGTGTCGCGAAGAGCTTCTCAGCAATCTCTGCCGTCAACTCGTCGGGTGGGAGATCTTCCGGAAGGTTGGCGCGCTGTGATTCAGCATCGTCGCCTTGTCCCACCGTGCGTTCCAGGTACGGCCCGAATCTGCCGACACGGACATACACAGGTATGCCGTCGGAATCATCGAAAAGTTTGATCGAGTTGATTTCGCGAGCGTCAATACCCTCAAGGTTGACGCCCACCAGGCGCTTCAGGCCGCCAAGCTTCGCCAGTGTGCCTTCTTGGCGGTCTTCACTGCCGAAATAGAACGCGGTAAGCCAGTCAGAACGGCGTTCCCGGCCCGCCGCGATAGCGTCAAGATCATCCTCCATCGACGCGGTGAAGTCATAGTCGACAAGCCGCCCGAAATGCCGCTCCAGCAGACCGACCACTGCAAAAGCCACCCAGGACGGTACGAGCGCGTTGCCCTTCTTGTAGACGTAACCCCGGTCCTGGATCGTCTTGATGATCGAGGCGTAGGTCGACGGGCGGCCGATACCCTCGTCTTCCAGCTTCTTCACCAGCGACGCTTCGGTGTATCGCGAGGGCGGCGTCGTCGTGTGCCCGTCGGGGCGCAACTCCGACGCGGTTACCTGATGCCCTTCGGTCAGCCGTGGCAGACGCATTTCCTCGTCGTCGGCCTGACCACCGGCTTCCTCGTCCACAGTTTCGACATAAGCGCTCAGGAAGCCCGGGAAGGTGATGGTGCGGCCGGATGCACTGAACACGCATTCTTCGCCCGTCGCTGCGGTACCAGTGATGCGGAGACTTAGCGTCGTACCCTTCGCATCGGCCATTTGCGACGCCACGGTGCGCTGCCAAATCAGCTCGTACAGCCTAAATTCGTCAGCTTCGAGCACGCGGTGCAACTGCCCCGGAGTCTGGAACGTCTCACCAGCAGGACGGATCGCCTCGTGCGCTTCCTGCGCATTCTTCACCTTGCGCGTGTACTGCCGCGGTGACGGTGACACATACTCCGGGCCATACAGCTCACGGGCCTGATCGCGAGCCGCCTTGATCGCCGAATCAGAAAGAGTTGTCGAGTCAGTACGCATGTACGTGATGTAGCCGTTTTCGTACAGGCGCTGCGCGACTCGCATGGTCCGGTCCGCGGAAAACCGCAGTTTGCGGCCCGCTTCTTGCTGCAGCGTCGACGTCATGAAAGGCGCATATGGCCTGCGCGTGTAGGGCTTCTCTTCAGCGGACGTGACGGCGAGTTCGACACCATGCAGTGCCTCTGCAAGCCTGCCAGCGTGAGCCTCGTCGAGGACACGGACGTCACCACTGGCTTTGAGTGCCCCCTGGGCACTGAAGTCACGGCCCGTAGCAATGCGCTGGCCGCCAACAGTCTGCAGTTTCGCGCCGAAAGTTTGCGGCGTAACACCTGTGCCCGCATCGAGCGTTGCAGCTATGTCCCAATAGCTCGCTGCCCTAAAGTCCATCCGCTCGCGTTCACGCTGCACGATGATGCGCGTAGCCACGGATTGCACCCGGCCTGCCGAAAGCTTCGGCATGACCTTCTTCCACAACACCGGGCTCACTTCATAGCCGTACAGGCGGTCGACGATTCGCCGGGTTTCCTGCGCATCGACCAGGTCTGGATCGAGGTCCCGCGGGTTCTCTGCGGCCGCCCGGATCGCCGGCTCGGTGATCTCATGAAAGACCATGCGCCGCACTGGAATCTTCGGTTTCAGCGTCTCCAGCAGATGCCACGCGATCGCTTCCCCCTCGCGGTCACCGTCTGTCGCGAGGTAGAGCTCGTCGACGTCCTTGAGCAGGCCCTTCAGTTCTGTGACCGTGGCTTTCTTATCGGCGCTGACCACATACAGCGGCTCAAAATCGGCGTCGACATTCACCCCCAACCGGGCCCAGGATTCACCTTTGTACTTCGCGGGGACGTCAGCTGCCCCTTTGGGCAGATCGCGGATATGTCCGCGGGAGGATTCAACAACGTAACCGGCACCGAGGTAAGAAGCGATCTTCTTCGCCTTGGTTGGAGATTCGACGATGACCAGACGACGGGTCACCCGCGAATCCCCCCCGCGTGCTGATCCGTTCGCCGTGCCACTACCGCGTGCTGCCACCTGGAGACCGCACCTTCCTCATACCTTGTTCCGCATCCGCTGCCGACGCCGAAATCCGGTCGTCTTGAAGCGACGCTAACGCGCTAACTCCCACCACATTGACACATGCGAACAATGCCATGCGCCCCGTCCGCACAACGATGTGCCCTGCCCCATGGTTCCCGCTGCCAGTATGTCCTACACACTGCCAAGCTGCTGCACGGGTCTGCCAACCTCCGCGCATCACTGCTCCGTGGTCAGCACCGCGCACTCAGGAATGCCACCAATAGCAGCATCAAGCTCCGCGGATTCATACTCGTCGAGGTCCTCGAAGGCCGTAGCGATCGGGTTCTGGGTCTCTTCCATTTCCGTCATGAAATCAGCCATAGCCACAGCATCGTCGGGTTCGATCTCTTCGAGCCTGGTCTGCAATCCTGCCACGTCGTCGGCCGCCCGCTGTGTCGCTTCTGACATCGCCTGGCTGAAACCGGGCGGCATGTCTGAGACCGGCGGATCGCCGAGACCCCCGAAACTCTCGGACGATCCTTCCAGTACCGCGTGCAGGTGCGAAAACAGGTCCAGATACGCTTCGCGCGCCGCACCCGGTTCATCCGGCGGCTCAGCGACGAGTACGTCGTAATGCTGAAAGGCGTCGTCGAGCGAGATGAACGGTGCACAGAATCGTGCTAGCCATTCCTCCGTGGTAATCGGATCAGGCTCTGGCGTCCCGGCCACATCGGCGGAGTCGCCGCCACCCTCGCCGCGCGCATCGTCATCCGTCGCGCACGCCGCTGCGCTGAACGCGCCGCACACACCGAGTGACACTGCGAAAACGATGCCAACCAACCGCCCGACGCGTCCAGATACCTTCATCTCACAAGACCTGCCTCGCCTAAAAAGCGTCATACACCCGACTTGCCTGCTTCACGCCACCGTAACCCCAATGCGACGATCTGCAGCGCAACTCGCGACTGACACTCGCACCGCGGCTCACCTGGTCCGCATAGCAGTAAGTGCGGCGGCTTGCGCCGCGTAGCCTTCCCGCGTCGGGTGGAATGGCAACAGTTCCTCATGGAAATCGCCCGCCCGGGTTATCCAGCGCTGCCCCACGGGCTTGCACATGTCACGGCCTGCTGTAGCGGCCTTTAAAGACCAGAACTCAACGCCAAGAATCCCGGCAGCTTCACGCTGTGCCTGCTCGATCCGCTGCAGCATCTCGTGCGCATACCTGGCCCGTGGCTGGAAGTCCGCAGCCTCCACTCCGTTCACCGGCATACACACCGAGGTATCGTCCGGAAGGATCGTCGGATAACCGACAATAGCGATGCGCGCATTAGGCGCCGCTCGCCGAATCTCGCCGATCAGGTTCCCGCTGTCTCCGGCAGTCAAGCGCCGCGCGACCTCAGCACCGGTTACCGCATGCGGACGCACGGCTGCCGGGTCGGCCGGATCATTGCACCCATTGACGAAATCGATGATGCAGAGGCCCACGGACCATGCCGCGCTGCGACCAGCGCCCCCGTACGTTTCGTTTCCTCCGAACTGGATCGTGACAAGTTCCGTCCGCGGGCCCAGCGCGCCACGGGCGGCGGCCAGCTGTTCGCCGAATGTGTTTGTGCCACGCCCATCCACGACTGCCCCCGAACATGAGGCGTCGAACCAGTCACCACCGAGCCCCCACTGGGCCGCGAACCGCTTCGGCCACGTGTACGGCAACTGCGGACAGCCGCCGAAAGGGTCGTAGCTCGGGCCAGAGGTGAAGCTATCCCCAAACGAGACGTACCGTACGTCCGCTGGCTGAGCACTGGCCGTACCCGCGGCGGCGAGCGTTCCGGCAGCAACCGCAAGCGCTGACACGATTACGGATACAGCGCGCGAAAAGCGCCTCCAGCCTGAGTTATTCGCAGAAACGTTCATCCTCGCACCGTTGCACATCCCGGACTCCGATGCAGCGTAAACAGGTAAACATGGTTAGCGTGGAGCGAGTTGTGACGCTACCGTGGCTCGCGTGAGCGGTACCCTCCCTAGCCCTTCGCCACGTGAATTCGGCGAAGATCTCATCGCGGCGCTCGTGTCTGAGGAGGCACTCGGCACGTGCGGGGCGCCTGCGTTCACGACCGTCATCCCCGCCCGCGAGGCCGCCTACGCGGACTGGCCCGATTGGGTCCACCCACCGCTCCGGGCTGAGCTAGAAAATTGCGGTATCAAGCGTCTGTACGGCCACCAGGCCGAGGCGGCGAACCTCGCGCATCGGCGCACCAGCGTTGTCACCGCCACGGGCACCGCGTCCGGCAAATCATTGGTGTACCAACTCCCGATCGTGACCGCACTTGCCGAGTCACAGTCGGACACCGCTCTGTATCTCGCGCCCACGAAAGCGCTTGGCGCAGACCAGCTGAAGAACGCTGCCCGGCTGACGAATTCACTTCCGGGTCTCGACACCGCCCACCCGTACCCTTATGACGGAGACACTCCCAGCGATATCCGCCCCTGGATCCGGAACCACGCGCGCTGGGTCTTCACCAATCCAGACATGCTGCACATCGGGATCCTGCCCAGCCACGAACGCTGGGCGCGGTTCTTCCGCGGGCTCCGCTACGTCGTGGTTGACGAATGCCATCACTACCGTGGCATCTTTGGTTCGAGCGTTTCGTGGGTGATTCGCCGCCTCCGCCGCATCGCGCGCCGCTACGGCGCGGATCCGGTGTTCATACTGGCCAGCGCGACAACCGCCAATCCGGCCGCGGCCGCAACGCGGCTCGTCGGCATCAACTGCGCCGAAGTGACAGAGGACTGTTCACCGCACGGAGCCCGCACCGTCGCGATGTGGGAGCCCGGATTCCTTACCTCAGGCCCCGACCACGGCAGCCCAGCGCCAGCCAGGCGTTCCGCGACGACGGAGGCGGCCGCACTCACCGCGTCACTTGTTCGGGAAGGCGCCCGAACCCTCACGTTCGTCCGTTCCCGAGCTGGCGCGGAGTTCGCTTCCATGACCGCACGCCGACTGCTCGACGAGTCGGGCACTGGTCTCGCGCACCGCGTGACCGCGTATCGGGCCGGCTACCTCGCCGAAGACCGCCGGCGTATCGAAACAGACCTTGCCGAGGGCGAATTGCTCGGCGTCACGACAACCAATGCACTCGAACTCGGTGTCGATATCGCGGGGCTCGATGCGGTAGTGATTGCGGGCTTCCCCGGCACGCGCGCCTCGTTCTGGCAGCAATCCGGCCGCGCAGGGCGGCGGGGTCAGGGTGCGGTCGTTATACTCGTCGCGCGGGATGATCCCCTCGATTCGTTTCTCGTGCACAACCCAGCAGCTCTGTTGGGTAAACCCGTCGAAGCTACCGTCACGGACCCCGGCAATCCGTATGTGCAGGGCCCGCACCTTCTCTGCGCCGCCGCAGAGCATCCCCTCAGTGATGCCGAGGCCGCACAACTCGGTGTTGTGGATACGCTGCACCTGCTAGAAGCTGACGGCCTTATCAGACACCGCCCCAGTGGCTGGTTCATCGCACCCGGCGTTAACCCCCACGAGGAAGTTTCGATTCGCGGTGGCGCAGCCGGGCAGGTCGCAATCGTCGAAAGTGCTACGGGAGCGCTCCTCGGCACCGTTGACGCGGGCCGTGCACCCGCCACCGTTCACCCCGGCGCAGTCCACCTCCACCAGGGCGACACATACCTCGTCGAAAACCTCAATCTAGAGGAAGGCCTGGCGCTCGTTCGGCACGAGGACCCTGGCTGGTCAACGACATCGCGGTCAGTGAGCGATATCCGGATCACACACATCCGCGTCCATTCCTCGCACGGTGCTGTGTCACTCGGCCTCGCTGACGTGGAAGTCACAAGCCAGGTCGTCAGCTATTTGAGGCGGCTGCCCACGGGCGAGATTCTCGACACTGTGGAACTCGAGATGCCCACGAGCACTTTGCACACTGTTGCCGTCATGTGGACGATCACGCCAGGCCATCTCACGGGCGCCGGCATCGCCGACGATGAGCTGCCTGGTGCTTTGCACGCAGCCGAGCACGCCGCTATCGGTCTTTTGCCGCTTGTGGCGACAGCAGACCGCGGCGATATCGGCGGTGTGTCGACGGCTCTGCACGCAGATACTGGCCTCCCCACTGTCTTCATCTACGACGGGCATCCTGGCGGTGCTGGCATCGCCGAGCGGGGGCATAGCGCGATCCGGGAGTGGCTCACGGCAACAGCTGACGTGATCGAACGGTGCGGCTGCGTCGAGGGCTGCCCGTCGTGCGTACAGTCGCCGAAATGCGGCAACGGTAATGATCCCCTCGACAAAGCCGGTGCGATACGGGTGCTGCGAGCGGTTCTCGGTGAGTTGCCGCAGGGCCCTGCGTTCGTCAGTGAGCCACCTCAAACGGCCCAGCCCGTGCCGATGCCGTGACACCAGAGTACCCCGGTATCCGGATCGGCAGCGGCACCCACACGGTCGCCACGAGGTCACTTCCGCGCACCACGCACCTCTGTAACGCCGCGCCATTGAGCCCGGCGATGTCCTCGGCGGCCTGACACGCGTCCGTGTCGGCACGTGCGAAGGCCACAGCACCCGCGAGTGCGGCCGCGTCCGCAGCGGCCCGCGCGTTGTACCGGGTGGCCACCGCGCTCGCGTACATCACCACTGCAAGCGCAGCCAGCATCATGACGAGCGCGATCACAGCGCCCACGACCGTGACCCCTCCTTCGTCATCACTCACCCGGCCCACTCCTCGACTGCAGCCACGGTCTCCGCGCTAATCTTAAGCAGAGGAAACGCGCGCGACCGGGAATCTACCCGCACGCTCACGATTCCCCGCCGCGTTGTGTCGACCTCAAACCCGGCACCCTGAGGGGCCAGCCCACGGGCGCGTTCCACAGCATTCGGGTCCCCCCGCGCGACCCCAAGAGCTGCTTCACGCGCCGCATCGACACACTTGACGTATGCGAGCCCCGCAGTGATACCGCCCAGGCACATCCACAGGACGATCATCAGTGTCAGCGTGGCGACCGCGGTCTCCACCGTGACCGCGCCCGCCTCGTCACCGAGCCCTACACGGGCGTAGTCAGCGCACGCTCGATGAGACTGGTCATCGCACCGACCACCGAGTTCCCCGTCACCACGGTGTACAAGATCGCGGCGAACGCCGCAGCCGCGATCGTCCCAATCGCATACTCGACAGTGCTCATTCCTTCCTCCTCGCCCAGACCGTGCAGGCGAGAAAGAATTTCGGCGCGCACAGCCGCCATCCTGTTCACTGCAATCGGAGTCTGTTCCGCATCTGATTCCACGGTTCCGCTGTCCTTTCTTCGTATCGCACTTTGCGACAGTGCCTTTGCCGGGAGAGGGTCTTCGGTGGCTAGCTCCCCAGGGGAAAAGGGTCATACGGGGCTGCCCGACATCAGCTGGTTTGCCAATCCCATGACGACGGGTGCGATGCCGAGGCACATGAAGGCCGGCAGAAAGCAGACACCCAGCGGCGCAGCGATGAGTACAGCCGCTTTCTGTGCTCTTTCACTGGCAGCGTCAGTTGCCGCCTGGCGCAGATCACCCGCAAGTTCACTTACTGCTTCCGCGAGCGGCGTCCCCGCCCGCGCAGAACGCTGGGCTGCCGTCACCAGGGATTTCGTTTCAGGACTGCGCGCCGCCGCTTTCCAGGCTGTTTCGTGGTCCGCGCCGAGCATCATGAGGTCTGTCGTATGCCGGAAGAACTGAGCGACGGGCCCTCGGTGTGAGTCGCACACAGCCCGCGCCGCAACCGCCGGAGGCAGTCCTGCACGTAAGCAAGCCGCGAAAACGTCGAAGACTGCGGCCGCGTCGTACCCGTCAGCCGCGACCATAGTTGTGACAGCATCTGCGGCCTCACCGTGCTCGTCTGACGCGATGCGGTCGGTTTTCTGTGCGGGCCACACAACAGTCGCCCCAGCAAGGAGGAACAATGCCCACTCCGTCATCGGCGCGCACCTTCGAGGATTCGATCGCTCCATAGCAGTCCCGTGGCAGCGAGGAGAACTCCACACACGAGCAGGATGCCGCCATTGTGTGTGGAGAGAAGAAGGTGCACAGGCGACGCCCCCATGAGTTCACCAAACACGATTCCAATCAGCGGCAGTCCTGCGAGGATCGCCGCCGTAGCCCTGGCTCCCCCGAGCGACGCGTGCAACGTCTTTTCGAATGCGAGTCGTTCTCGTACGTCTTGGCGAACTGCGGCGAGCAGTTCGGCGAGCTGCGCACCATGAGCCTCCGCAATGCGCCACGCACTGCCGATTTGACGGGCGACCGACTGGTCATGAGCACTGGCGAAGCCAGCCGCGACATCTGCTCCGAGCCGAGCGCGCCCGGCTGCCCGCCTGAAGAGCGAGGCCGCTGATCCCTGGGCGGTTGCGCACACAGTCCCACAGGCTGTCACCGGATGCGCTCCTGCACGCAGTTCCGCCACAACCGCGTCGAGCGCTTCGGACATCACCGTCATCTCCGAACGACGCACCGCACCAGTTCTGTTCGTGTGGAGGCGCCGTACCGCCGTCAAGCCGACGACCAGCAGCGCGATGACAGGCGCGATTCCGGCCAGGGTCACGATGACCCAGGTGGCGGCTGCCGCAGTACCAGCGCAGAGAGCAGCCAGAGCACGTGGTGGCACTGGCTTCGGCCTGCCACCAACGGCGAGTAACCGTAGTCGGCGCCGCTGCCGCGGCGGGGGTGTGATTAATAGTGCGGCACTGAGCAGCACACACGCTACTGCGATCATGTGGGTGCTCCCCGGCTGTGGATCAGCGTGCGGAGTTCGCCGAATCCCGGAACATTGCCCTCGGCAGTGGACCAGCATGTACGTGCGGCGACGCGGCCAGAGCACGGCGGATCGAGCAGTGCGATCTCGGTGAGACTGCGCCGGCCGGTGCGGTCTCGCGCGACGTGCAGGACGACGCGCAGTGCCGCTGCTAGCTGACTATGAAGGGCGAAAGGTTCGATGCCCCCTAACGCAGCGAGCGCCTCCAGCCGTGCGGGGAGTTCGCGCGGCGAGTTAGCGTGAACGGTCCCTGCGCTGCCGTCGTGTCCCGTATTGAGCGCGGCAAGCAAGTCGATCACTTCTGCGCCGCGGACCTCGCCCACGACGATGCGATCGGGCCGCATACGGAGGGCTTGCCTCACGAGGTCACGAAGGCTCACCGTGCCTGCGCCTTCGACGTTGGCCGCGCGGGCGGCGAGCCGGACCAGCTGTGGGTGCCGCGGAGCAAGTTCAGCCGCGTCCTCGACGCACACGATTCGCTCTGTGGGCTTTACGCATCCTAGAAGCGCGGCGAGCAGTGTGGTTTTCCCGCTGCCAGTGCCGCCAGTGACCAGGAATGAGAGTCTCGCTTCGACGATGCCGCGGAGCAGAGGCATCGCGTCATCGGGTACAGCACCGCGGGCCCCGAGGTCAGCAAGGGTGTGCGCGGCAGGGCGCAAGACCCGCAGTGATACGCAGGGACCGTCCACTGCGACGGGCGGGAGGACCGCGTGCAGACGGACCCCCGCATCGCTGCCCGCTAGCCCCGGAAGCCAGCCGTCGGCGAACGGTTGCGCGTCATCAAGCCTGCGGCCAGCACGCAGCGCGAGCCTCTGAGCGAAACGCCGTACTGAAGCGGCATCTGGAAACGACGGTGTTGCACGCTGAACTCCATGCCCAGCGTCGACCCATACCGAGCCGTCGCCAAGCACAAGCACGTCTGTGACCGCCCGATCAGCGAGCAGCGGGTCGAGGATGCCGGCGCCCTGCATCTCGGTGTGCAAGGTGCGTAAAGCACCGAGCACTTCGAAGTCACCGAGCACACCGCTGGATTCGGCACGCACCGCGGTAGCAATGACGTCTGGGGTAAGCGCCCCGGCAGATTCGGCTAGCCGGCTCCGAACCCGGTCGAGAAACTGTGGGGTCACTGCGCTCATGCCGCATCCGCTCTGTGCAGAACTTTCTGGGCGGCCTGCTGGATCGGTGAGCGCTTGGACAACCGCAAGCCGCCGCGCTCGAGGCGTGCGGCAAGCGCTGACTCCGCGCGCAGCGATGCGAGCAGCTCCAAGCCAGTTGCCCGGGCAACGTCATGCGCGGAAAGGCCACCTGGTGAGGGCCCACGAACAACGAGTCCGGAGGGACAATCGCGCAGCAGCGCGCCACGGCTTCGCGCCGCCGCACAAGCGCGGATCTCCGCCGGTGTCACCATCACGATGAGGTCCGCGATATCGCGACAAGCGTCCCCCGCTTCGCTCCGAAGCCTCGGTAGATCGACCACACAAAGCGCGCCATCAGCCTTCGCTGCGTCCGCAACCGCTCGCAGCGCTGAGGCCGTGACGCCCTCGCGCTCGAGTCCCGGCGAGGTCATGCGGGCGTGCGAAAGAACCGAGACTGAATCGACCGAGGGCAGCGCCGACCACAGTGCCTCTGCGGACACCCGGCCGGTAAGGCCTCGCAGATCAGGCCATCGCAACCCTTCGGACTGTTCCGCGCCCAGCGTGAGATCCAGTCCCGGCCCGTCGTCATCGGTGTCGACTAGCAGCGTCCGCGATGCCGAGGTGAGAGCCAGCGCCGCAGCGAATGTCGACACACCGGCCCCACCACGGGCCCCGGTAACAGCGATAACTCGCCCACTGCGGGTCGCTGCCTCCCCGCTACGACTGAGCGCGTCCACCAACTTGCGCTCACAACCAGGCAGCTGACATACCTCACTGACCCCGAGCTTGACGAGTTCGCGCCAATTTTCAGGCGCTTCCTCGGCGTCAGCTGATTGCACAATGACGATGCCCGACCGCTTGGGCAACTCAGCGGTGCTACAGGCCGACGCCGTTTCAGGGTCAAGAAGAACGCACGGCGCGCTGCCCCACCTTCTCCGTAGCAAGGGAGGGATTTGGCCCGGCGCGCCCCCCTCAGCGCCGAACACATCTTCAACCGGGCAGGCCGCTGCCGCGGCAATACGGTGAACTTCAGCGAGGCAGTCGGGATCTTTCAGCCAGACAATCGCGGGGTCAGTGGTGCGCATGCCCCTACCCTCCGGCGGAACGCGATTCGACGCCAGAAAATCTTGGCGGGGCTTGTGGATAACTCGATCCTGTGGATAACGCTGGGGCCCCGGGGCACTTCACTTTCGTGGGCGGTCGCGCGACGGTACCCTTTTGCACCGCTGGGAGGCTTCGCCATAGTCCGCGCTATAGCGGTATCGGCGGATCGTGCCAGATATGGGACGACCCCCGCCAGGGGGGAGGGGGCGGGGGTCGTCGGAGTTCAGCCCCGGGGGGTCGGGCTGAACTCACCCGGATCATGTCCGAGTGCCTTCATAGTACACGGGATTGCAGCAATGTTTCCGCATTCAACATCTGACTTTTCTGGATTCGTTCATCATCAGCATCTGAGTGTCTGAGCTGTTCTTGAGGCGCCCCCTGGCTTCGGATTCGTGGCGGTGGAACTATCCTGGGTTCCGTGAATGAGGGATCCGGCAGCACAAGCTCTGCGCAGCGTCCTGCTGCATTCTTCGATTTAGACAAGACCGTCATCGCGCGGTCGTCGACTCTCGCTTTCAGCAAGCCTTTCTTCGAAGAAGGCCTGATCAACCGCCGCGCCGTACTGAAAAGTAGTTATGCGCAGTTCTTATTCCTACTTTCGGGTGCCGATCATGAGCAGACTGATCGTTTGCGCTCACACATCACCTCAATGTGCGAAGGCTGGGATGTTGCTCAAGTGGAATCGATCGTTCAGGAAACGCTTCATGACATCGTGACGCCATTCGTTTTCGGCGAGGCAGCCGCACTGATTTCCGACCATATTGCGCGCGGCCATGACGTGATTGTCGTTTCCGCCTCCGGCGCAGAGATCGTTACGCCTATTGCGATGGCTCTCGGCGCGAAACACGCGCTTGCGAGCAGGATGGCGATAAGGGATGGCCGCTACACCGGAGAGCTCGAGTTCTTCTGCCACGGAGCAGCCAAAGTTCACGCGATCCAGGAGCTCGCCGACCGCGAAGGCTACGACCTGCGTGTTTCTCACGCTTACTCGAACTCAGCAGCGGACATCCCGATGCTTGAGGCAGTCGGCCACCCCACCGCCGTGAACCCCGACCGCCAGTTGCGGCGTGAAGCGGCTGCGCGCGGCTGGCCAGTCCTCACGTTCTCCAATCCGGTATCGCTGCGCGCGCAGCTGCCAGCGCCGTCAACAAAGACGGTGGCGGCCACTGCGGCGCTGGGCGCCAGCGCCGTGCTGGCAGCTGGTGCCGCCGCGTTCGCTTACTTTCGCAGACGAAAATAATTCAATTGGATCATCTCCAATCTCCCTAAACTCCTTGCAGGCAGTGCGGGGTCAGGAGTACAAAGAAGGTACGGGAGCACGGCAGGCTAAGGCCGAATCGAAAGAGAAGATCTCGACCTCCCCGGCCGCGAATCCCTAGTACGGACACCAGGTACCCACGCGGAGCACATGCCGCGAAAGGGCAGAAGTGTTGTGGGCCTGCGAGCCGTCGCTTATTCTGCGGCGATACGGTCTCTTGTGGGTAGAGACCCGCCAAAGGCAGTGACGGTTGCGCCGAGGCCAACCCACACAACCCTAAAAGCACGCATGGTAACCAGGATGCCTGTGCTACGCGGGCGGAGATTCGGAAGAATCGCCGCCCGCTTTCATTGTTTGCGTTGAATTCTTGGGCTTTAACCCGGCTTTGCCGCGACGGCATCAGCAATAGCGAGGGCCTCTCGTCCACCCGCTTCCAGCGCACCACAGCAAAAGATCACCCAATTGCCCACACCTTCCGGGGTGCCTTGCGCGAACAACTCAGCACCGGACCGGTAAGCCGACAGCCGTTTCAGCCACGCAGCCTCCGGCACGCCGAGGTTATGTGGATCCAGTCCAGAGGTCACCGCCACGAGGCGCGACGCTGCGCGCGCGACAATCCCATCGGCCGTGCCGAACGGGCGGAGCGCGAGGACCTCACCGTGCACAACCGCAGCAACAACCGGCGCTGGTGCGCGCGTTCCGCCCGTGACTAGCTGCGCGAGCATGTCGAGCCGCTCCCCGACTCCAGCGCCGCCTCGAGGGCGGCCCAGTCCTTCACGGTCTTCCGCGAGGTCGGACGCGGCAAGCACGTGCAGCTTGGCCAGCGCCTGCAGGGGCGCCCGCTGCCACACGCGGCCCAGATTCGCCAGCCCCTCACCGTCTAGCGCCTGCGCCACGCGCACGGCACCTGCGAGTATCGGATCCTCGATCTGCCCGGAGGCGCTCAGCTCGGTCTTCCCGCCGTCAAGCGCTGACGATGCGCGGGCTGCCCGGATCGCGGCTTCGGTGGCAGCTTTCGCCCATTCCCGGCGATTCGCCCGGTGACGGTGCGCTTGCCCCAGCACGTCACGGGCCTTGTCAGCGGCTTCGGTAACGCCCGGCAGATCCAGAATCGGGGCCAGAATGTCAGACACATACGCAAACATACCGATGCGCTACTGCCGCAGCCGCAGGGGCCGCGACCCGGGCGTTACAGGGAGTTGCAGCCAATTCGCCGTGCAGCGCCGAGGCTTCCGTTCCACTGCTGCTGACCACGGCGGTTACCTGCCGTCCAGCGCACGACGCCTACCGCTCAGCGCGCATGTGACTCCGCACACAGGAAAGCGCTCTGTGCACTGCAGGCCGTTGTGACTACCCTCACAAGCAGGGGTGGCTATGTGATGCAGGTTTGGTGCCGTGTTGTCATAGCCGTCCAGTACGTGCGGTCACCTCGAATTTCGAGGCGGTCGGCGCAGACGACGCTCCTAGACCTGGGGCGATGACTACCGACGTGAGGGAGTTGCGCTAGATGCCTACTGAAGCAACTGAAAAGCCTGTGCTTGCGGCGTACCCGCCCAGTGCCGAGTTCGCCGCGCAAGCAAACGGTGGGGCTGAGCTGTACAGCGAAGCGGATTCGGATCGTGACGCGTTCTGGGCGAAGCAGGCCGCGCGGTTGCACTGGCACGAACCGTTCAATCAGGTACTCGACTGGTCCGAAGCCCCGGTCGCGAAGTGGTTCGTAGGCGGCAAGCTGAACGTCGCATACAACTGCGTAGACCGGCACGTAGAGGCTGGCTACGGCGACCAGGTGGCGATCCACTGGGTCGGCGAGCCGGGTGACACTCGCACCCTCACCTACAGCGACCTGCTCAGCCTTGTGTCCAAAACCGCGAACTACCTGAGTGAACTCGGGCTTCAGGCAGGCGATCGCGTCGCGATTTATATGCCGATGATCCCGGAGGCAATTGCTTCGATGCTCGCCTGCGCACGCCTGGGTCTCACGCATTCCGTCGTGTTTGCAGGCTTCTCGTCGAGCGCGCTGCGTTCGCGCATCGACGACGCCGAAGCGAAGCTCGTCATCACCACCGACGGTCAATTCCGCCGGGGCAAGCCCGCTCCGCTTAAGGCAGCCGTAGATGAGGCGATCGGCGGTGACACTCCAGCGCCGTCGGTCGAGCATGTGCTCGTTGTCCGCCGGACAGGCGAGGACACTCCTTGGCAAGCCGGCCGCGACCTGTGGTGGCACGAGACAGTCGAGAAGGCGTCCAGCGAACACACGGCTGAGGCATTTGATTCGGAGCACCCGCTGTTCCTGTTGTATACCTCGGGTACGACAGGTAAGCCGAAGGGCATTCTGCACACCTCCGGTGGTTACCTCACGCAGGCGTCCTACACCCACCACTACGTCTTCGATCACAAGCCCGGCGAAGACGTGTACTGGTGCACCGCCGACATCGGCTGGGTAACCGGGCACAGCTACATCGTGTATGGGCCGCTGTCGAACCGGACAACTCAGGTTGTGTACGAGGGCACGCCTAACTCACCGAACGAGCACAGGCACTTCGAGATCATCGAGAACCACGGCGTCACGATCTACTACACCGCGCCCACGCTGATCCGGACATTCATGAAGTGGGGCCGCGAGATCCCCGACGCCCACAATCTCTCATCGCTGCGGCTGCTCGGCACCGTCGGCGAGCCGATCAACCCCGAAGCGTGGCGCTGGTACCACAGCGTCCTTGGCGGTGGCCGCTGCCCCATCGTCGACACGTGGTGGCAGACCGAGACGGGTGCAATCATGATCTCCCCGCTCCCCGGCGTCACTGAGTGCAAACCGGGCTCCGCGATGGCGCCGTTGCCTGGAATCTCGATGCAGATCGTCGACGATGAAGCACACCCCGTCGCACGCGGCGCTACAGAAGCGAACGGATACCTCGTTATCGATCAGCCGTGGCCGGCCATGTTGCGTGGCATCTGGGGTGACATGCAGCGGTTTAAAGACACGTACTGGTCGCGTTTCGCAGAGCAGGGCTACTACTTCGCGGGTGACGGAGCCAAGTTCGACGAAGACGGAGCAGTGTGGGTTCTCGGCCGTGTCGACGACGTTATGAATATTTCCGGGCACCGGATCTCGACCGCCGAAGTCGAGTCGGCCCTGGTTGGTCATGACGCGGTCGCCGAGTCAGCGGTGATCGGCGCGACCGATGCGACAACCGGTCAGGCGATTGTCGCATTCGTGATCCTGCGGCAAGGTGTCGTGAACACCGGCGACGAACTCGTCGCGGACCTCCGGGCAACGGTCTCTCGGGATATCGGCCCGATCGCGAAACCCCGCGATATCTATATCGTTCCCGAGCTCCCGAAAACCCGAAGTGGCAAGATCATGCGCCGCCTGCTGCGGGATGTGGCCGAAGGCCGCCAGCTTGGTGACACGTCGACGCTGGTGGATCCGGGTGTCGTGGAATCACTGCGTGGGGGAAAGTAACTGAACGGCCGGGCGCCCTAAAGCCTCACTCGCAGTGGGAGTTTTAGGGCGCCTCGCCGTGGGAACGTCCTCTCTATGGGAAGCAGAGTTACCGGAATTCATTTTGATGACGAACCCGGCGTGGTTGTGACGGCCCGGGGCAACACGCTGCGCCTCACCGGGCACGTATCCAGCATCAAGCGGCGCCAGGAAATAGAGCGGGCAGCACGCGGGCTGGTGCCCGCCGCCAGCGTGGACAACGAACTCATCATCCAGCCGTCGCGATGACAATATGAAGCCTGCAGATCTCAGGGTCAGCAGGCCCCGAAGCCGCCCCCCAGAAAGCATGCATTGGTGCGGAATACGGCAATTGCCAGGTTGGAATTGCCCGCTCGATCTCGGACTATCCGGCCCATCCACAACATAATCCGGTTAACGTGGCAACATAGGCCGAGAGATGCGAGAGATGTCTGGCCTAAATCGAGTCGGCTCGCCACGAAGAAGATCGCCGAGACGAAAATGAAGGAGTGGACGTGACCTTCAACGACCGCAGCAATGGGCGCATGACGGGCGACGGAGTACCACAAACTGTGGCCTCGATTCCGCTGTCGGATGCCGACGCGCGCCACCCAGGGCAGCAGGCGAGTATCGGCGAGTTGGTGAAGGAAGCCACGACGCACGTCTCGACGTTGTTCCGCGCTGAGGTCGAACTCGCCAAATCCGAGGTCACCAACGAGGTCAAAAAGGGCGTCAAAGGCAGTGCCTTCTTCGTCGTCGCAGGCGTTATTCTCCTTTTCAGCCTCTTCTTCTTTTTCTTCTTTCTCGCTGAGCTGCTCGATACCTGGTTGTGGCGCTGGGCAGCTTTCCTGATCGTCTTCGGCATCATGGTTCTCGCCGCGGCGGTATTCGGCTTGCTCGGCTACCTGCGGGTCCGCGCGATCCGGAAACCCGAACACACGATCGAGTCGGTCAACAGGCTTTCTGAAGTGCTTCCCGGAAGCTCGGGCGGTAACGTTGACCGTCAGCTCACAGCCGCAAAACGTACCGAATAGCCAAACCACACTGGGTTAAGTGACTTTGGAGGGCCACGGATGGTTGCTCCCGATCCGTCGCGTGTCCGATTCGACGGACCGTGGACTCACCGTGACGTCCATGCCAACGGGATACGGTTCCATGTCGTCGAAGCTGGGCCGACAGACCCAGACGCGCCGGCTGTGCTCTTTCTGCATGGCTTCGGCGAATTCTGGTGGACCTGGCGACATCAGCTTCGTGCGCTTCCTGAGTCGGGAATACGTGCCATCGCGATCGATCTGCGCGGTTACGGGGACACAGATAAACCGCCCCGGGGATACGACGGGTGGACACTCGCGGGCGATGCAGCGGGAGTTGTTCGCGCGCTCGGCCTGCAACGCGCTGTGATCGCTGGCCATGCTGAAGGTGGACTCGTCTGCTGGGCGACAGCGAACCTGCACCCAAGGCAGGCCCATGCGATCGCGGTGCTGAGTTCTCCGCACCCCATGTCGGTGAGGCGGGCCGCGATGCGCGACCCCTACCAGCGGGCGTCGTTGCTGCGCACTCTCCTTCCTTCCCAGGTGCCGCTGCTGCCTGAACGCGCGCTGGTGCGCGACAACGGCCGGCGGGCAGAGGAACTGCTACGCGCGCGCGGCGGCGCGGCGTGGGTTCGATCAGACGAGTTCCCGGAGGTCGCGCACAACGCGCGGATCGCAGTCCAGATACCTGGTGCGGCACACTGCGCGCTGGAGTACTACCGATGGGCTTTTCGCAGCCAGTTACGCCCGGACGGCAGACGCTTTTTTAAGGCCATGGACCGACAGGTAACTTTGCCGGTGCTGCAGATTCACGGCTCAGCGGACCCCTTCATTCTCGCGGGAACTCTGTACCGCGACAAGCAGTGGGCGCCGAACCGGGAACTGCACATGGTCTACGGGGCAGGCCATTTCGTGCATGAGGAAGCGCCGCGTGCGGTGAGCGACCACCTCATTCAATTCGCGTTGTCACACGCAGGCACCGGTTCCCACCGGAGTGAAGGCTGAGAGTGCCGCGTTCAGGTGCGGTGCGACTTCGCGGTTCGTGAGGACGAACCCCGTTTCAGGGTCATCGGATGCAGCGCCGAAAACAACGCCGAGTACCGTGCCATCAGATGAGATGAGTGGTCCGCCAGAATTGCCCTGCCGGATCGAACCGCGGACCGTATAAACCTCGCGATTGACGGTGCTGCGCTGGTATATATCTGGGCCAGTCAATTCGAGTACCTCGCGCACGCGCACCGAGTTCGCGGTGTACGGTCCCCCGCCGGGATATCCCACCACAATTGCGTCAGTGCCGCGGGGCACCAATTCGTCCACAAATCCCAATGGCGCACCCGGCAGTCCGGGAGCCCGCAGCACAGCGATGTCGACGCTCGGATCAAAAATGACGACGCTCGCGTCGAAAACCCCGTCGAGAGTTTCGATTGTGACGCCCTCCGTGCCCGCGACCACGTGCGCATTAGTCATCACGAGTTCAGGCGCGATGACGATGCCACTCCCTTCGAGTGCTTTCAGGCACGACGGCGCGGTACCCCGAATGCGGGGGACGCTGCGCTGCACCTCAGTCACTATGGGTGCGTGGGCGAGGTCTCCATCGGGGGGTTCGACCGGTGACACTGGTGTGCGCGTGAATGGGCCCAGCACGTCAGGCAGTCCGGACGTATCGATCAGCGCCGCGAATTCCCTAGGAATCTCCTTCATCCAGGGCGGAGCGACAGCGTCGACTTCCGTCAGGACAGCGGACCCGCGCACAGCCGCCGCCACATCCGGACGACCTGAGGCCGAAAGCGGGATTGCGACAAGGTACGCGGCGACAAGAATTGCGACAGCCTGGAAAACCGCGCCAATGATGCTGTCGATGAAATGCAGCAGCCGGGCACGCAGCAGACCACGCGCGGTACGGCCAACTACCATGCCGCACACTTCGCCGATGACGACGAGAATCACGATCAGCGTGATACCG
Organism: Hoyosella sp. YIM 151337; assembly: GCF_026041215.1. GTDB lineage: Bacteria > Actinomycetota > Actinomycetes > Mycobacteriales > Mycobacteriaceae > Hoyosella. The sequence continues at coordinate 118,390 of NZ_JAPEIQ010000011.1, read as the reverse complement.
AGCAGCAAACGCCCTATCTGGTCGTCAACATAAACGATCACATGCGGGGCAAGCATGATGCCGAAGATCGCGCCGAGGACAACCCCGAGAAACGCCAGACCAGATGCGAGAGCACCGTGCCGCCAGCCGGACAGGGCGGCCAGCAGGACAGCGATCAGCAGGATGAGGTCAATCCACTGTGAGCCCGTCACCTGCGGCGCACCTCCATGCCATATTCAGCGAGTATCGATTCCATGTCCCGCACGTCTGATTGGTCCCACGGTTTCTCCCACCCTGACACCGAAAGCATTCCGGCAAGTAATCCTGCCGTAAATCCCCAAATAAGCATTCCGTCGGTGAGAAAGGCCGGCGATTCGTAGCCGAATTCACTGTGCCGTAGGACAAACCGGTTCGCCGGTTCAATGAGGTCGTGCACCGGCACGCGGGCCACCCGGGAGGCCTCGCTCGGGTCCACCACCCACACGGGACTGGGATTCTCCCAATACGCGACGACCGGCGTGACCTCAAATCCAGATACGGGGACGAAGATCTCAGGCAACAGAACGAGCGGCCGAACGCCCGCGGGCCGAAGTCCGGTTTCTTCCTCCGCTTCCCGCAGTGCAGTCGCGATCGCATCGTCATCGTCCATGTCGGCAGCGCCGCCAGGGAAGGCCACTTGTCCGCGGTGCTGCCGCATAGTCGCGGCGCGTTGTGTAAGCAGGACGTCAGCGTGTTCGGGCAGTCCGCCCGGGCTGGCCTTCTCGGCCGCTCGCGGACCACTGAAGAGGATAAGCACCGCAGCTGGCCGCGGCTCAATGTCAGCGGGCGCTCTGAGCATCAGCCGTGGATGGGCTTCACCGGACATGGCGCATATCCGGTGCAGCCATTCGGGTGGCTCACTCAGCAGTTGCCCTGACCGGGGTTTGGCGGGTTTCACGCCGCGCCCCCAAGCGCGTTTTCGACTGCCACACGGATCTCGTCTGCGCTGGTGAAGGGCACCGCAAGTATCTCGGCGAGCGAGCCGTCAGCGTTCAGCACGATGGTCACTGGCAAAACATTCGGTGCGCCAAGGCGGCCTGCGACCTGGCCGCTGCCGTCCTGCAGGCCCGGCAGCGTTACCTCGTAGTCGGCAAGTTTTCGCAGCGCGTTCGCTTCATTGGGGTCGCGGTGCACAGTGATGACGGTAACGGCCGTCCCGGCGCTCGCGGCGTATTCCTGAAGCGCGGGCAATTCTTTCGCGCATGGGCCGCACCAGTAGGCCCATAGGTTGATCACGGCCGGTTTCCCGGCAAGCATCCGGCTGACGTCCACTCGCTCGCCGTCGGCGAGGCAGCCCAGATCGAGATCGTTCAGAGCAGCGAGGGCACTCCTGGCCGCCGGTGCTGGGGCCTGTGGCTGCGGCTGCGGGCACGGCTGCAGCTGGGCTTCCGCGCGCGGTCCCCGAAGCGCTTCGGGGGTGTCAGCTGGACGACGCTCGGGGTGTTCAATTGCCGTCTGCCCTCGCGTGGCGCTCGCCGCGGTTTCAGCAGGCTCAGACTCGGTCCGCGGCCAAATCGCCACGATAAGCGCACCGACGATGATGAGGGCAACGATCGCCCACCGTCCGCCAGGCGTCACGAAGCACCTTCTCGTGCCAGCGCGAGAAGGTGCTCGGTTTCCGGTCCGCGCACGAGTGCTGCCGCCTCCTTGAAATCTGTGGGCCCCTCACCATATGACGGACAGTCACGGGCGAGCACGCAGACACCGCAGGCTGGGCGGCGCGAGTGACACACCCGGCGCCCGTGAAAGATCACCCGGTGCGACAGCAACGTCCACTCTCGTTTCTCGACAAGTTCCGCGACGGCGAACTCGATCTTGACGGGATCTGTTTCTGCAGTCCAGCGCCAGCGCCGGACGAGTCGGCTGAAATGCGTATCCACGGTGAGCCCCGGGACATCGAAGGCATTACCCAGGATGACGTTCGCTGTCTTTCGGCCCACCCCAGGCAGTTTCACCAGCTGCTCAAGGGTGTGGGGAACCTCACCGTCGAATTGCTCGACTAGCCCCTGCCCAAGCCCAATGAGAGACGTCGCTTTGTTCCGGTAGAAGCCGGTGGGACGGATGAACTCCTCGAGTTCTGTGCGATTCGCTTCCGCGTAGTCGCGCGCGGTGCGATAACGCTCGAATAACGCGGGTGTGACTTCGTTGACGCGCTTATCTGTGCATTGGGCAGAAAGGATCGTCGCGACAGCGAGTTCAAGCGGATTCGTGAAGTCCAGTTCGCAGCGGACCTCGGGAAATGCTTGCGCGAGGGTGCGGTTCATCCGCCGGGCCCTGCGCACAAGGCCTAGCCGGGTTTCCGTGCCACGCCGTGACTGCTTACGGCGCTGCTTTCCCTCGGTGATTACCGGTTCGGAGGGTGCAGAAGCACTGGCTGAGGAGGTCGCAAGGGGCTTGGACACCACTCCAGAGTACGGAGTGGTGTCCAAAGGGTCATTCAAACGGCAGCGTGTTCGTTGCCGTTCTGAGACATTTTCAGGGTTAACTAAGCGCATGCAAGGACTCGCGGTACTTTTTATCCCTGTACTGCTGATGTTCCTCGCGATGGGGCTCGACCGGATCGAACGCGTTCTGTGTTTTGGCCCAACCGCGAAATCGCCGGCCGGCGATGAGGGCGCAGCAGATAAGCGCACAGTCGCGGGATCGCTTCGTGCGCAAGAAAACCGCGCCGCATCCCCGGGATCAGACGGTTTACGGTCCTCGGCAGCCTGATCCTGGCGGAAAACTTGGAATTAGCCCGTGACATTGTGCAGAATCATTAGGTAACGAGTGGTCATTGCCACACGTTGCGCCGTGTTGTAACGGGTGGATAAGCAACATTCCGCCCGAAGACAGAGACAAGGTGTGACGCATACCACTACAGTGTGGTGTGGATCCGGCGCTGCGCCGTGTCCACAAACTGCTTGATGCCGTCGAACACCTGTGTCGACGCCGAAACGAGTTCCCGAAGGAGCCCATGTGGACGAGGTCCTGGCCAGAGCCGGAATCTTTCAGGGAGTAGACCCCTCGGCCGTTGCTGCACTCGCACAGCAGCTGCAGCCCGTGGACTTCCCACGCCAGCACGTCATCTTCAATGAAGGTGAGCCAGGCGACCGTCTTTACATCATTGTGAGTGGGAAGGTGAAGATCGGCCGCCGCTCCCCCGATGGCCGCGAAAATTTGTTGGCAATCATGGGGCCGTCCGACATGTTCGGCGAGCTTTCGATCTTCGATCCCGGGCCCCGCACGTCGAGCGCAACAACGGTTACCGAGGTGCGCGCTGTCAGCATGGACCGCGACGCTCTCAAGGAGTGGATCGCCCAGCGCCCGGAAATTGCTGAGCAGCTGCTGCGCGTGCTCGCGCGACGCCTCCGCCGCACCAACAACAACCTTGCCGACCTCATCTTCACGGATGTGCCCGGCCGTGTCGCTAAGGCTCTGCTTCAGCTGGCGCAGCGCTTCGGCACGCAGGAAAATGGCGCATTGCGCGTGACGCACGACCTCACGCAGGAAGAGATCGCCCAACTCGTCGGCGCCTCCAGGGAAACGGTGAACAAGGCACTCGCCGACTTCGCACACCGCGGCTGGCTGCGGCTTGAAGGTAAGAGCGTGCTCATTTCTGACTCGGAACGCCTCGCACGCCGCGCACGCTAATAAGCGTCACACATCGAAAAAAGGGGGCCTGTGCCGCGATGACGCGGCACAGGCCCCCTTTTTCGTGCGGTTCACCCAAGTGTTGTCTCTTCTTCGATGCCTGCCGCGCTATGGCCATTGGGAGCAGGGACGACAGGGTCGGCTGGCAGCCCCTGCTGCACGCGCAGGACTTTGATCAACTCGTTGACAATCACGATGGACGACTCAGGCAGACCGGCGAGCCGATGGGCGGCCTCGCGTATCGTCCGGTCAGCCTGCAGGCGCATCATATCGATTTCGTCGCGGCTGCGGCGCTGTCCAGCATCCTCAAGGAAGTAGCGGACGTCCACGCCGAAGGCGGCGGCGATGCCTTCTACGGTGCGGAAGGACGGAGTCCGAGCCTTGCCTGACCGCAATTGACTCAGATAGGACTCACCGAGCTTGTAGCCGAGTTCACTGGACTTCCGGGCTATCGCGGACCCGGTATAGCGCCGCCCGGTCGGGTCTGGCACGCTGCGGAACAGCTCTTCAAGCCGCTCGGCGAAAAGTCCACGATCTCCCAGGTCGAGATCGTCGCGCACTGGCTTGAGTTCGGCAGGCTCCCGCCCCCTAATCGCACTCTGCTCACTCATCATTCCCCCGCTCTGTAGTCGCACGGCCTGGGTGGCTGATCCGCCACCGCCTCGCCCGCGAACGGCGCAGCGACCAGCGACGTGACTGGCACGACGTCCGCCACAGTCAGTGGCGCGCTGTACTCCGTTGTCAGCGAGGGCGATGCCTGCGGATTTCTGCCCCAGGGTCATCGATCTGGGCAATTTCCCCACCCAGAACTACCTTTGTCCGGTAGCTTAATACGCTTGTCCGATTCACGCGCGCTGGCGCAAGTACGTTAACTGCACATGCACCGATGCCTCAGCAGCTGGCCACAAGTGGCGGTCGACGTCCGCATAGACGTGCTCCACGATCTCCCGTGCGCTCGCACCGGCGCCGAGCACACGCAGCGCATCCCGGATCTGGTCTAAGCGTTCTTCGCGATGGGCAAGATATTCGCGGGCAACAGGCGCGACGTTGTCGATTTCCGGCCCGTGACCAGGGAGTCCGGGTATACCGTCGGCAGCCTCGATAATCGTGCGCAGGGTATTGAGGTAGTCGCCGAGGTCGCCGTCGTGGGCATCGAGCACCGTCGTTCCGCGGCCAAGAATTGTGTCGCCAGTCAGCAGCGCCGCCTCCCCTGCTGCGCCCGCCCTGAACATCAGCGAATCCGCAGTGTGTCCTGGCGCACTCACAACTTCGATGGTGAGACCTGCTACATTGATGCGTTCGCCCGGCGCCAATGGGTCCGCATCGCGGCAATCGTCGGGCCGCAGGGCGCGCACGGGCGCCTGCACTAGACCCACCAGCGAATCGATAGCTTCCGTGTGGTCGATATGACGGTGCGTGATGAGAATGAGTTCGATCGAGCCTGCCGCAGCGACTCGCCGCACATGCTCGGCATCGTCCGGCCCTGGGTCGACCACGACACTCCGCGACGAGCGTGGGTCGCGAAGAACCCATGTGTTTGTTCCATCGAGCGTCATGTGACTGGGGTTGTCGGCCAGCACTACTGACGCGAAGGGAGTCACTTCACGAATGACGCCGTAAGCCGGGTGCTCAAGTCTCATCATGTGTCACTCTACGGCCGCGTCTCCGCGGCCGGTAGGTTGAAGAGATGCGAATCGGTCTTGTCGGTGCGGGGCCCTGGGCGCTCCACACGCACGCACCAGCTTTGGCCGCGCACCCCGGGGTGACGTTTACGGGTCTGTGGGCGCGCCGTCCCGAAGCTGCTGCGGATACGGGTATTCCCGTGTACGAGTCGTACCCGGCGCTCGTCGAGAACAACGATGCCGTCGCTTTCGCGGTACCACCCTCGATCCAGGCAGCACTTGCGCCCTCCGCCGCGGAGCGCGGCCGCCACCTCATTCTCGAGAAACCCCTCGCGAACACGCTCAGCGCCGCTAACGACATCGCTAACGCGGCACGGGAAAATGGTGCGCGCACAGTCATGTTCCTAACGCGCCGCTACGCGCCCGAGACCCGTGAGTTCCTCGAATCCGCGAAGCGTGGCGACTGGGCTGCCGGCGACGCGATGTGGCTTTCGGGAGCACTGCTCGGCGGCCCTTTCGCGGGCTCTCAGTGGCGCAGGGAGGGAGGCGCGCTGCGCGACATCGGCCCGCACGTGGTCGACGTCATCGACGCAGCACTTGGCCCGGTTGAAGGCGTCGTTTCCGCGCATCACGAAAGACGAACTGATACCTGGATGGTGACGTTGCGTCATCGTCCGTCTGAGGGAGAAGCACAAGACGCGCATGCGTACCCGGTCCGGATGAGTTCGTTGAGCCTGTCAATGCGCACACCTGTCCAGCCGTCACGGCTGCGTGTGTCAGTCTACGGAGAGAGTGGCATCGCGGAACTCGGCAGTCGTGACACCTCGCCACTGGAGTGTTATGCCACGATGCTCGACGAGTTCCTCGAATCCTGCGCGCTGGGACAGGAACACGCGTGCAATGCCCGGCGCGGAGTGCACCTGCAGTGGGTCATTGAAGCGATCGAGCGCGTGGCGCACGAAGCAAAGTACTAGTTGCAGCTTCCCCGCGCGGTAGCCTGCCCGCATGGACTTCACGCCGTCACGCCTCACGGCCGAATACCACAGTCGCATCGCAGATTTCATCACGCACGAGATTGCTCCCCTCGAAAGAAGGTGCTTCGAGCGGTTGCAGGTGAGCGAGGACCCGTGGACCGTCCTCCCCGAAATCGACGACCTGAAGCAGAAGGCACAGCGTGCGGGTCTGTGGAACATCTTTCTGCCGCCCGAATTCGCCCGTGCGAACGGCTATGGCCCGGGGTTTAGTAACACCGAGTACGCACCGCTTGCCGAACTCATGGGACGGCACCTTATGGCGCCTGAGATTTTCAACTGCAACGCGCCCGACACCGGCAACGCAGAGGTGTTGGTCCATTACGGTTCTCGCGCACAGCAGGAGCAGTGGTTACGGCCCCTCCTCGACGGCAGCATCCGGTCGGCTTTCTGCATGACGGAACCCGAGGTCGCATCGTCAGACGCCACCAACATGACCGCCACCGCGAAGGTCGAGGGGGACGAGGTCGTCATCACCGGCCGCAAGTGGTTCTCCACGGGGATTGGCCATCCACGCTGCGCATTCGTGATATTCATGGGCCTCACCGACCCGGATGCGGAACGTCATTCCCGCCACTCGATGGTGATAGTCCCGGTCGGCACCCCGGGAATGCGCGTCGAGCGGATGCTCAGCGTCTTTGGATACCATGACGCGCCGTACGGCCACGGCGAAGTCAGTTTCGACGATGTCCGGGTGCCTGCGGCGAATGTCATAGCCGGGCCCGGACGGGGTTTCGAAATCGCTCAGGGCCGCCTAGGTCCAGGCCGGATTCACCATTGCATGCGCCTCATCGGACTGGCCGAGCGTGCACTGGAAGAAGGTGTCTCGCGCGCCAGCTCACGAACGGCGTTCGGGAAACCTCTCATCAATCTCGGCGGAAACCGGGAAAGAATAGCCCGGGCGCGCATCGCAATCAACCAGGCACGGTTGCATGTGCTGCACACCGCGTGGCTCCTCGACACAAACGGTCCATTGGGCGCGATCTCTGAGCTGTCCCAGATCAAGGCGGCAGTGCCCCAGATGGCGCAGGACATCATCGACATGGTTATTCAACTGCACGGCGCAGCTGGACTGACCAACGATCACGCTCTCGCCGGGGCATATGCCGCTGCCCGCTCGCTCCGGCTCGCCGATGGCCCCGATGAAGTGCATCTGGGTGTCGTCTCCCGGATAGAGGTGGCCAAGGCCCGCGGGCCGAAGAAAGGACAACAGCAGTGACACGTCAGAAACCCAAGACGCGCAAGAACATCCTGATCACCGGTGCGAGCTCCGGTCTTGGTGCCGGAATGGCACGAAAGTTCGCGGCCATGGACCGCAATCTCGCGCTGTGCGCGCGCCGCACAGACCGCCTCGAGGCGCTCGCCGCGGAACTCCGCGCCACTTATCCAGGCATCACCGTCCTGATCAAACCGCTCGACATCAACGATCACGACCAAGTGTTCTCCGTGTTCCGAGAGTTCCGCGACGAGCTAGGCACGCTCGATCGCGTCATCGCCAACGCTGGGCTCGGCAAGGGGCAGCCGCTCGGCACCGGACACTTCAGCGCCAACAAGGAGACACTGGAAACAAACACCATCGGTTTGCTCGCCCAATGCGAGGCCGCACTCGAGATATTCCGGGAGCAAGGCTACGGTCACCTCGTCGTCGTGTCGTCGGTGAGTGCACTGCGGGGTATGCGCGGAAACATCACCGCATATGCAGCGAGTAAGGCGGCGGCAGCCTCCCTGGCTGAGGGGATCCGCTCCCAGCAACACAGCACGGACATCACGGTCACGACACTGCTTCCTGGATACATCGAGTCGGAAATGACCGCCCGGGCCGGTAAGACGCCGCTGCTTGCGCCAGCCGAGAAAGGTGCACAAGCGCTGGTAGCCTCAATCGAGCGGGAACCAGCGAAGGCGTACGTTCCGCGCTGGCCGTGGGCACCCCTCGCGCAGGTCATGAGATTCGCGCCCCTGTCGGTGATAAGGAAGATGGGATGACACACGACGACACCGCCGCGCTCGTCGATCAGCCGTCAGCACTGCGACACGAGGACGCATTCGACGCTGCGGCCGTCGGTGCCTGGCTCGCCGAGCGGGTCGATGGGATCAGCGGCGTCCCCGAAGTGCGCCAGTACGCTGGGGGCGCATCAAATCTCACTTATCTGCTCACTTTTCCCGAGCGGGATGTCATCCTGCGCCGTCCGCCAGGTGGCCATCGCGCTGCCTCGGCTCACGACATGGACCGTGAATACCGGGTACAAAACGCGATTCGGCCGGTTTTTCCTTACGTGCCAGAAATGCTCGCGTTCTGCGCGGATCCGGCGGTCATTGGCACGGAGTTCTACGTGATGGAGCGGCTGCGCGGTGTCATCTTCCGCCGAGATCTACCCTCGGACGTGACATTGAGCCCGGAGCGGGCGCGCTCCGTGTGCACCGACGTGCTCGACCGGTTGGTCGAACTCCATCAGGTCGACGTCACGGCGACTGGCCTGGGAGATCTGGGCCGCGGCAGCGGCTACGTTCGGCGGCAGATTACCGGCTGGTCGGACCGCTTCCGCCGCGCCCACACCGCGAATGTGCCTGACTTCGAGAACGTGATGACATGGCTATCCGCACATGCCCCTGACGACGTTGCTGCGTGCCTTATCCACAACGACTTTCGCTTTGACAACGTGGTGTTCAGCGACGTGGAATCGATGAACGTCATCGGCATTCTCGACTGGGAGATGGCAACGATCGGTGACCCGCTCATGGAACTCGGTGCCACACTCGCCTATTGGGTGCAAGCAGACGATGACGACGTCATGCAACAGAGCCGCCGACAGCCCACCCATATTCCCGGCATGCTCACCCGTCATGAAGTCGTTGATTACTACGCAGCTCAAACCGGCCGGTCGGTGACGAACTGGCCGTTCTATGAGGTCTACGGCTTGTTCCGGCTTGCCGTGATCATTCAGCAGTTGTATCGCCGCTTTCATGATGGGGGAACGAGCAACCCGGTTTACCGGGATTTCTGGATGTTCACGGGCTACCTCGAGTGGCGCTGCAAGGAAGCAATCAGGGCGGCGTAATGGGTGCGATCTACCTGATACGCCACGGTCAGGCGTCTTTCGGAGCGGAAAATTATGACGCTCTCTCTGACCTCGGTGGCGAGCAAGCCCGGGCAACAGGCGCAGAACTGCGCAAGCGGGGCGCGGTGTTCTCGAATGTCGCGAGCGGGACTCTCCTGCGCCAGCGAGACACCGCGCGGCACGCGGGTTACGAACCTGTAGCCGACCCACGCTGGAACGAATACGACTTCACCGACGTCATTGAACACCACGGAGACCCATCCGCGGGGTACGGCGACAAGGCATCATTTCAGCGGATCCTCGATGACGCGCTCGCGCGCTGGATCACCTTCCGCGGCCCCAGCCCCGCCGCCGAAGCGTGGAGTGACTTCACGGCGCGGGTGGACGACGCGTTCAGCGACCTTGCACGGGAGGCGAATTCCGGCAGGAGCGTCGCGGCGTTCACCTCTGGCGGGGTGATCGCCGCCATCGCGGCCCGCGCGCTCGGCAGCCGGGACCACATTTTTGTTCCGCTGCATCGCGTCTCGTCAAACGGAGGGATCACAAAACTAATAAGCGGCCGGTCCGGCATTTCCCTGGTGAGCTACAACGAGCACGGGCACCTCGACGACGGCCGCTTGTTCAGTTATCGGTGATTCTCTCCTCTTAATCGCCCAGTGACGCCCAGTGACGCCCTATGTGCGCACCTGGACGATCATTTCGACTTCTACCGGCGCGTCTAGTGGGAGTTCCGCAACGCCAACTGCGGAGCGCGCGTGTTTGCCCGCGTCACCGAAGACCTCTCCAAGCAGTTCTGAAGCACCGTTGATGACCTGCGGCTGACCGGTGAAGTCAGGCGCGGAGGCGACGAAACCAACGACCTTGACGATGCGCTCAACCGCATCGAGACCAACGACGGCATCCACTGCCGCAAGTGCATTGAGGGCGCAGATTCGGGCCATTTCTTTGGCCTGTTCCGGCGTGACCGCTCCGCCGACCTTGCCTGTCGCAGGCAACTCACCCGCAACAAGTGGCAGCTGCCCAGATGTGTAGACGAACTCACCTGCCTGCACAGCGGGCACGTACGCCGCCACCGGCGGCACCACCGGCGGCAAGGTCAAACCCAGATCGCTGAGGCGATCGCCCGGCGCGCTCATTTCGCCCTCTTCATGTAAGCGACGTGCTGCTCACCTGTCGGCCCGGGCAGAACGGTGACGAGTTCCCAGCCGTCTTGGCCCCATTGATCGAGAATCGCCTTCGTTGCGTGTGTAAGCAGGGGGACGGTTGCATACTCCCAGCGGGTGATCTCACTCATGCGTGTAAGCCTAGTCATAGGACACAACAACTCACATCCCTATAAGCTCTGAAGCGTGCCTACCCCAGACTTGTGGTCTCACAAAGCGGCGAATGCCCGGCTGCACTTCGTCACGGGCAAGGGCGGTACCGGCAAGTCAACGGTGGCAGCTGCGATCGCCCTCGCGCTTGCCGCAGGCGGACGCCGAGTATTGCTCGCCGAAGTCGAAGGCCGACAGGGCATCGCCCAACTCTTCGACATACCGCCGCTGCCGTACGCAGAGACCAAGGTTGCATCCGCCGAGGGGGGCGGTGAGGTGAAGGCGCTCGCTATTGACATCGAAGCGGCGTTTCTTGAGTACCTCGACATGTTCTACAACCTCGGCCTGGCCGGACGTGCGATGCGCAAAGTGGGCGCCGTCGAGTTCGCCACAACGCTCGCGCCCGGGCTCCGCGACGTGATCCTCACCGGGAAAATCAAAGAAACGGTGATCCGCCGCGAGAAGAACGGTCGGCCCGTCTATGACGCCGTGGTAGTCGACGCACCGCCGACCGGCCGCATCGGGACCTTTCTCGACGTCACCAAAGCGATGGCTGATCTCGCGAAGTCGGGGCCAATTCGCAGTCAGTCGGAGGGCGTGGTGCGGCTGTTGCACTCGGACGAAACGATGGTGCACGTAGTCACGCTGCTCGAATCGCTGCCTGTGCAAGAAACAATCGATGCAATCGAGGAACTCACCGCGAAGGATCTTCGCATCGGGTCGATCATCGTCAACCGCAACAACAGCATGCACTTGCCAGACGATCTTCAGGACGCAGCAGCCCGGGGCGAACTCGATCGTGACGCCGCGGCGGCCGGCCTCAAACGTGCTGGACTGAGGTTCAGTGACGCCGACCTTGACGGTCTGCTGACGCAAGCCACGGAACACGCGATCCGGACGCGTGCCCAGAGGGAAAGCGCGCGCCAGCTCGAAGAAATCGACATACCACAGCTGTCGTTGCCGACGCTCACCGAAGGTGTCGACCTCGGCGGGCTGTACGAACTGGCCGAAGCCCTAGCTGATCAAGGTGTGAAATGACGACGACCACCGCCGAAGCCACCCCCCTGCACAACGCGCCGCCGCTCAACATGGACGGGATACTCTCCGACCCCGGAACCAAGGTGATTGTGTGCTGCGGAGCCGGTGGTGTCGGCAAGACGACAACCGCAGCCGCGCTCGCCCTTCGCGCTGCCGATATGGGACGGACCGTGGTGGTGCTTACCATCGATCCGGCCCGGCGGCTCGCACAAGCACTTGGTGTGGGTGAACTCGACAACACCCCAAAGGAAGTGCCGCTCGAAGACAGCGCGGGCAAGCTATACGCGATGATGCTCGATATGCGCCGGACGTTCGACGAGATGGTGCAGGAGCACACCACGCCGGAACGCGCCCAGGCGATTCTTTCAAGCCCGTTCTATCAGACCATCGCATCTTCATTCTCTGGAACCCAGGAGTACATGGCGATGGAGAAACTCGGCCAACTCGTGCACAAACGGGATTGGGATCTCATCATTGTCGATACACCGCCATCGCGTAACGCCCTGGATTTCCTGGATGCACCACAACGGCTTGGCACATTCCTCGACGGACGCATGATGCGTTTGTTCATGGCGCCTGGACGCGGCATCGGCCGAATGGTGACAGGTGCGATCAGTATGGCGATGAAGGGTGTGTCCACGATTGTGGGCTCCGAGATGCTGTCGGATGCATCGCAGTTCGTACGCTCGCTAGACACGATGTTCGGCGGGTTCCGGGAACGCGCTAACCGCACCTACGAGCTGCTGCGCACGCCGGGGACACAATTCCTTGTCGTCTCCGCTGCTGAGCCCGATCCCTTGCGTGAGGCATCGTTTTTCGTCGACCGGCTGAGCAACGAGAACATGCCGCTTGCTGGTCTGATCCTCAACCGTACGCACCCAGCGCTGGCAAGTATCAGCAGCGATCGCGCCCAGGCCGCGGCGGAAGAGCTCTCGGAAAGTGGCGGCGATGATTCACTCACCGAAGCGCTGCTGCGGATTCACGCCGAACAGGCGCGGATCGCCAAGCGCGAACAGCACCTCGTGTCCCGCTTCACGCATGCGCATCCGCGGGTGGCGATCACAAGTGTTCGCTCGCTGCCGTTCGAGGTATCGGACCTCGACACGCTTCGTGACGTCAGTGCACAAATGAAAAGGCCTGGCTGACTCTTAGCGGTAATGTGAGTCCCAGCGGACCGAGCTTCCCCACCCTGCCAGCTGGGCACTACTCACATCGTCAATCGTGGTGTCAGACAGCCGATTGCTGCGCTCGCTGCGCGGCGAAAAAATCGGCCCACGATTCCACCTCTGGATGCTGCTTCAACAGCGCGCGACGCTGACGTTCCGTCATGCCGCCCCATACGCCGAATTCGACTCGGTTATCGAGCGCGTCGGCGCCGCACTCGAGAACGACAGGACAGTGACGGCATATCGTTGCGGCTTTCCGCTGCGCGGCACCGCGTACGAACAACATATCCGGATCAATTCCCCGGCAACGTGCCTGCGACACCCACGCGATGCGTGCCTCTGCCTGGTCGGTGGACATCATCGCGCTCATTGAGAGACCGCTGCTGCGGCGTGTCGCGGGACGCGCGTCGAGAGATCCGGAGGCTGCAAGTCCCGATTGATTCATCACCTTCGCTGACTCCCTATTTTCAGGCCCCCTGCGGCTTCCTGTTGTATGCACTTCCGCTATACGGCTGCACCGTGTTCGCGGTCGAGCATCCCCCGCAAGCGCTTCCGAGCCGGTTCGCCCAGAAAACGCCTGCCGCGTCAACTACCCAAGTGCGATGGGTCACTCACACTTAGTTGATGACTGTTAGGTGAATCACACTGGCCACAAACATAGGTACTAACTGCGCTAATTGCAACCTCGGGTTTACAGATCGGGCGTAGGCGTAAGGCCCACGGAGGCCCGCGGAGGTCTGCGCAGCGTGCACTCGACGCACCACAACACGCGAAGGGGCTCCCTTCGCGTGCCACGGCGCATCGGCCAGCAACTGTAAGTGCACACGACAAGACGCTAGATGCGAATATGCACAACTGCGACTCCAGCCGGAAACAGTTGTGCAACAACCGCGGTCACGGACTCATAACGACACATGACGAAACGGGGCCAAACGTAAACAGGCAGGGCTGCGCGCGCCACAAGCGTGGCCCCGCAACCGGCATAAGGTGCGCGAATTGCGGCATTGCAGAAGTGCTCTTCTTGCCCTCGGTAAGTACTCTAGACCACGTGTCGATTGGTAAGACGTTGGCGAAGCTCGGCGGTTGCAGCCTATTGGGGGGTGTGCTTCTCGCGGGAATCATGTTCCCTGTCGCTGGTGGGTTCGGGCTTGCGTCCAACAAGGCCGCCCAGACGGTCGAGAACACCTCAGCCCAACTGATCGAGGGCGAGGTCCCCGCGGTCACCACCATGGTGGATGTCAACGGTGACCCGATTGCGTGGGTCTACGACCAGCGGCGGTTCGAAGTTCCCAGCGACCGGATCTCTAACGAGATGAAGCTGGCGATCGTCTCAGTCGAAGACCGCCGGTACGCGGATCACGACGGCGTTGACTGGCAGGGCACTGCGCGTGCATTCCTGACGAACACGACGAGTGGACAAATCGAGCAAGGTGCCTCGACGATCGTCCAGCAGTACGTGAAGAACTACCAACTCCTTGTGCTCGCACAGAATGACGCCGAACGTCGCGCCGCTATTGAGACCACCCCAGCCCGCAAGATCCGGGAAATCCGGATGGCGCTGGAACTCGATAGCCGGCTCAGTAAAGAGGAAATCCTCACCCGCTACCTCAATCTCGTCCCGTTCGGCAACGGGGCCTACGGTGTGCAAGAAGCCGCGCAGACGTATTTCGGCATCGACGCCGCCGACCTCAATGTGACCCAGTCCGCGATGCTCGCGGGGATAGTGCAAAGCAGTTCTGCACTGAACCCTTACACCAACCCAGAGCGGGTGCTCGCCCGGCGCAACGTCGTCCTCGACACGATGATCGAGAACATTCCTGAGCGCGCCGCGGAGTTAAGCGCGGCGAAGGAAGAGCCGCTGGGCGTTCTGCCCCAGCCGAAGGTCCTCCCGCAAGGTTGCATTGCTGCGGATGACCGCGGTTTTTTCTGCGACTACGTCATGCAGTATCTGGCAAGCATCGGCATGCCGCGCGACCAAGTGAGCCGGGGCGGCTACCTGATCCAGACCACGCTCGACCCGGAGATCCAGGATTCCGCAGTCCGTGCCGTCACCAATAACACCAGCCCCCAGGCAAGCGGCGTTGCGAACGTCCTCAACCTCATCCAGCCGGGACAAGAGTCACACCGCGTACTCGCGATGGCGAGCAGCCGCATCTACGGGCTCGATATTTCCAGCAACGAGACAGTGAGTCCGCAGCCATTCTCGATGGTTGGACACGGGGCAGGCTCGATCTTCAAGATTTTCCCGACTGCCGCTGCCCTCGAACAAGGCATGGGCATCGATACATGGGTGAACGTTCCGGCCCGGTACAACGCCTACGGTATGGGGCATGGTGGCGCCCCGGGATGCCCACCAGCCACCTACTGTGTCGAGAACTACTCGGGCTACAAGCCGTCGATGAGCCTCACTGAGGCACTCGCGACTTCCCCGAACACCACGTTCGTCGCCATGATCGAACAAGCGGGCGTTGAGGCCACTGTCGACATGGCGGTACGGCTCGGCCTACGGTCCTACACTCGCCCGGGCACCTCCGGATACGACGAGCAAAGCCTCGCGGACATGGTTGTCGACGGCAATCAGGGATCATTCACGCTCGGGCCGCTGGCTGTGAATCCGCTTGAACTCTCCAACGTCGCGGCGACCCTCGCGTCCGACGGCATGTGGTGCCCGCCGACCCCCGTCGATTCGGTTATCGACCGGTACGGAAACGCGGTTGAACTTGCACACGAGCCATGCGAGCAGGTGGTTGAACCTGGCTTGGCGACCGCATTGTCACAGGCCCTCGGGCAGGACCATACCGGGATCGGTACGGCCGCACGCGCCGCCAGCGTCAGTGGGTGGACCGCTCCCGTTTCCGCTAAGACGGGAACCACCAACTCGAACTACTCCGCTGGATTCCTCGGTTACACCAACACAATTGCAGGCGTCTCCTACATCTACGGAGACTCCCCCACACCGAGCCCAATCTGCTCGTTCCCCGTGCGGCAGTGCTACGGCGGGAACCTCTTTGGCGGCAATGAACCAGCACAGACCTGGTTCCAGGCCGTGGGGCCGGTCGTGAGCAAGCTGGGGCCGTTGCAGGCGCCGCAGGCGACCGATCGGCGATATGTAGCTGGCGATGCCCGTAATCAGGTTCCCAACGTGGCTGGTCTGACGCAATCAACCGCAATCCGCCGACTCGAAGCTGCGGGCTACAACTACAACACGGTCTGGAGCTCGAGCGCCGAATCCCGCGGCGTCGTGACGTCCTATTCACCGAGTGGATTTGCCGCTCGCGGGTCGACTGTCACCCTGTATGTGTCCGACGGCAGCCAGCGCGTGGTACGGCCATCACCGCCGCGTGAGGAGCAAGGCGGTGGGCAGCAACAAACGCAGTCGCCCGCGACTCCAGCGCGGTCAGAAGATCGCCCTGACCTGCCGGACTCCGTGGAAGTACCCGGCCTGCCCGAGCCGATGCCAGTTCCAGAACTCAACCGTAACTAGGCGCCAGTCCCTAAGATACGGCAGGCCGGGCCATACCCGGCCTGCCGTATCCTGAATTGATGGCTCGAATAACCCGGCAGCTCGCCGCCCGCACCGCAGTCGGCACACTCACCACGGCAGGAGCAGCCGGTGTTCTCGCACTCGGCTATGCAACAGCAATCGAGCGCAACGCGTTCACTCTGCGTAAGGTGACTTTGCCGGTTCTCCCGCCACGGGTGCCCGCCCTGCGTGTTCTGCACATCAGCGATATCCACATGACGCCCGGGCAGAAGCTGAAACAAGCGTGGCTGCAGCAGCTTGACCAGCTTGAACCCGACCTAGTGATAAATACCGGGGACAACCTCTCGCACACGCGCGGCGTGCCCTACGTCGTTCAGGCCCTCGGCGGTCTCCTCAGCCGTCCCGGCGTCTTCGTTTTCGGCAGCAACGACTACTTCGGTCCGCGACGGAAGAATCCGCTTAAATACTTTAAGAAGGATCACAAGCGCGTCTACGGGGACCCGCTGCCCTGGCAAGACCTGCGCGCGGCGTTCACGGAGCGGGGCTGGCTCGACGCTACCCACGCCCGCCGGGAACTCGAGATCGCGAATGTCCGTGTCTCTATCGCGGGGGTGGACGACCCCCACATCGAACGTGATCGTTACGACGCGATCTCCGGAAATGCTGACGCGCGCACCCAACTCCGAATCGGGCTGACGCATTCCCCGGAGCCGCGCGTCCTGGACCGGTTCGCGGAGGACGGATACGACCTCGTGCTCGCCGGCCACACCCACGGCGGCCAGTTGTGCCTTCCAGGCGTAGGGGCGCTCGTCACGAACTGCGGCATCGATCGCTCCCGGGTCAAAGGCGCTTCTCGCTGGGGCTCCCACATGTACCTGCACGTTTCCGCGGGCATCGGTACGTCGCCGTTCGCGCCAGCGCGGTTTTTCTGCCGGCCCGAAGCCACACTTCTCACGCTGGTGTCGCGAACGGATCGCGAAGACTCCGGCGCCAGCTCGGCATCCGTTTCGCAATCTGCGGCCTCGGTGCGCTAAACTCACCTCGCTGCTCGCCTGATGCAGGCAGTGAGACACGGGGTGTGGCGCAGCTTGGTAGCGCGCTTCGTTCGGGTCGAAGAGGTCGTGGGTTCAAATCCCGCCACCCCGACAGTCAAATAACGACGTCAGGGCCGTTTCCGGGAAACCGGGAGCGGCCCTGATTCGTTTCCGGTACGCAGCTGAGACTGTCGTCGTGGCTATTGCGCCTTCATTGCTCTTTCAATCTCGTCGAGTTTGGCGGCTATGGCCGGAACTTGCTGCAGCAGGTTCATCTGACCGCTCAATTGCTCGAGGAGATCCCTCACTGCCGTAAGTGTCGCGTCGACGGTCGCCATGCGCGCGTCGAACTCACCCATCCGGGCGTCGACATTGCCGAGCGTGCCGCCAGCCTCAGTGAGTGTTTCAGAGACTTCGCTCAGGGTGGCGTTGGCTTTCGTCATCGTGCTATCGACGGCCCCCAGCTTCGAGTCGACGCTCGACAGTGTTTCGGAGGTTGTGCTCAGCGTGCCGTCAACGGTCGTCAGCGTTGAGCTCACCTCCGCCAGTGTGCCCTCGACTTTTCCAAGCACTCCATCGACATTAAGCAGCGTGTCATCAGCACGGTTCAGCAGTTCGGCCGGATTCTTAAACAGCGCCATCGGATCCCCCTTGTGTAGACGCGCAGATCGTGTGAATTCGGACACTAGCACCCCTGGTGGTCGTAGTTCGCGCACAACAGAAGCCGCAGCCTGATCGAAGACCCACTCCGGGCCTGCTGCGCCATCCGGGCGAATTCTGTGGCTGCCAAGTTGAACATCAGCCCTCTGTGTGCGCCCAGATCTGGTGCGGCGTAGTGTCACCTCCATGTTCGAACTGCGTGGCGTGGCCTGTGCAGGGCAGGCCGGGAATCGAAGCGGATTCATTGCAGCGTCCGGCGAGCGGCGGCAGTGACTGCGCCTGAGCCGTCAGAGCTCCGTACTCGCATCCGGGTCCGCATGGCCCGGTTCGCCGGCGCATTTGTCAAGTACCCCGCGCGCGTCATCGTGGCCGGGTATTTGGCCGTTATTCTGCTCGGCACCGCGCTTCTATCGCTTCCGGCAGCAACCGCTGGCCAGGAACGCGCCACAGTGGTGGAAGCGCTCTTCACGGCTACCTCGGCCGCCTGCATCACTGGCCTCGTCGTTGTCGACACAGGTACGTTCTGGGCACCGTTCGGCCACTGGGTGATAGTCGGCCTGTTTCAGATCGGCGGGCTCGGGATCATGACCGTGGCCTCGCTGCTCGGCCTGTTGGTCGCACGCCGGATGGGCATGCGGATGCAACTCATCGCGCATACCGAGCAAAAGAACTTGCGACTCGGCGAAATCGGCCGGGTCGTCACAGGTGTGGTCAAGATGAGCCTGCTGATTGAAGCTATCACCGCCGTCTTCTTGGTGACGCGTTACTACGTCGCTTACGCAGACTCATTCGGGGAGGCCGCCTACTGGGGCGTCTTCCATGCAATATCTGCGTTCAACAGCGCAGGTTTCGCGCTGCAATCAGACAGCATGATGTCGTACGTCGGCGACCCGCTGATTCTCATTCCCGTCATCGTCGCGTTCACGCTCGGCGCGATCGGGTTTCCCGTCATTTTCGAGGTGACACGCCATGTGCGCCAGCAGGTGCGGGAAGCACGCGGCGAGGAAAAGTCAGCGCGGCACTGGACGGTGCACACGAAAATCACGATTCTCGCACACGGTGTGCTGGGCGTCGTCGGCATGACGTCCGTCATTATGTTTGAGTGGGCGAACCCCAGCACCATGGGCCCACTGAGCACGATGGAGAAACTTCTCGCCGGTGCCTTCCAGGGGCTCGCACCTCGCTCAATTGGCTTCAACACCATCGAGACGGGTGATATGAACGCGGCCACCGTCTTGATCACGGATGTGCTTATGTTCATCGGCGGCGGCAGTGCGAGCACTGCCGGCGGTATCAAAGTGACGACGTTCGCGCTGCTGGGGTTTGTCATACTCGCCGAATTGCGCGGTCAGCCCACGGTGCACGTGATGGGCCGCAAGCTTGCTGATACGGTGCAGCGCCAGGCACTGACTGTCGCGCTGCTTTCGATCGCGGCTGTGATGGGCGGCACGATCATCATCTCGTCGATGGCGAACCATGAACTCGATCGCGTCTTGTTCGAGGTTATCTCAGCGTTTTGCACCGTCGGTTTGTCGATGGGCATCACCGACGAGCTGCCCCCGCTGGCTCAGTTAGTTTTGGTGGTATTGATGTTCGCGGGCCGCATCGGGCCGATCATTTTGGCTTCGGCGCTCGCGTTGCAGGAACGGCCGCGCCGTTACGAACTCCCGGAGGAGCGTCCAATTGTCGGGTAAGAACGATCGCCAGCAGAGCACGCGGGTTGTCGTGCTTGGTTTAGGGCGCTTTGGGCGCTCACTGGCTCGTGAGCTGGTTACCAGCGGCACACAAGTGCTGGGCATTGACAACGACCCACGGATCATTCAGCGGCTCGCTGAGGACCTTACTCAAACGGCAGTCGCTGACACCACCGACCGGGACTCGCTAATGCAACTTGGGGTGCACAAGTTTCCGCACGCTGTAGTCGCAGTGGGAACTGATTTGGAGTCGTCCATCCTCACCACGTCGCTGCTGGCCGATTTTCAGGTGCCGCAAATCTGGGCGAAGGCGACCAGCCGCCAGCACAGCCGGATTTTGGAGCGGGTGGGCGCGCACCACGTCGTCATTCCTGAGCACGACATGGGTGAACGCGTGGCGCACCTCGTAACGGGGCGCATGCTCGATTACATCGAGTTCGGTGACGACTACGCGATGGTGAAGACCCTCGCACCGGCCGACGCGATTGGCATGCCGCTGAAGGAAAGCGAGCTTCGGCGCAAATACGAGATCACGGTTGTCGCGGTTAAGCGGCCCGGCCAGAACTTCACCTATGCGACGCAAGACACTGTCCTGATGCGCGGCGATATCCTCGTTGTCGCTGGGAAGATCCGGCAGGTTGAGGCGTTCGCAAACGTCACGTGAGCCGACCATAAAAGCACTAGGCCCCACACTCGGAAGTGCGGGGCCGACGGCTGTTTTCAGATCACGCGACCTGTGCCTGCCACATCCAGTGCAGCTGCTCGAGACGAGCGGTGATGGCGATGATCAGGTCTTGCGATACGGGGTCTGCTTCTTCAGTCGCCTGCACCCGTTCGCGCAGCCGCTCGATCACGGCCGTGAGGTTCTCCACGATGATGTTGACGATGTCCTCATCACTTGTCCAGCCCTCGCCGATGCCTTTGGCGCTGGACTGTCCCGCCACGGTCGACGCACGACCGTCCGGCGGCACGCCAATCGATGTCGCGCGCTCCGCAGCTTCGTCGGTAAATTCCCGTGCAGCTGTGACGAGTTCGTCGAGCGCGAGGTGTACCGAACGGAAGTTCCGGCCGATCACGTTCCAGTGTGCCTGCTTCGCGATGAGCGTCAGGTCGATCAGATCGACGACCGTCCCCTGTAGCGCGTCACCAGTGATGCGCTTCTGCTCGTCAGTGAGAGTGCTTGTAATCGGGGCTGACACTTTGCGTTGCCTCCTGATTCTTGGTTGACCTGCAGACGCGTTCTGCGGGCCATTTGTTTTCGACGTTCACCTGGGGTTACCCACAACAACGCCGGGGTAACCGTGACGGCTGCGTCCAGGACGACACTACTTGCCGTTCCGTGTCGCGCGGACGCCTTCTTCGATTTGTTTACCGACCTCCGGATCAATCTTCTTCCAGTATTCGAACGCACGCTCGAGCACTGGTGCGCTGACGCCGTCGAGGAGGTGTCCGACGACGTTGCCCACCAGCCGTTCGCGCGCCGCATCATCCATAACCTCGCGGACGAGTGTGTGCGCCTGCACGAAATCATCGTCCTCGGGATGCTCGATATAGGCGGACCGGACCATCTCGCCCGATGATTCCCAGCCGCTGTAGGGCCCAGCACGGCGCAGGTCAGCTTCAGGACCGCCGGTTGAGTTCGGCGCGTACACGGGGGCATCGGGCGCGTTGTAATGCACGCGCATGTTGCCGTCCTTGGCGTACGTGTGGACGGGTGACTTCGGCTGATTCACGGGCAGTTGCTGATAGTTCACGCCGATGCGGTAACGATGCGTGTCGGCATAGGAAAACACTCGGCCCAGCAGCATTTTGTCGGGCGAGAAGCCGATGCCCGGCACAACGTTAGATGGCTCGAACGCGGCTTGTTCGATCTGCGCGAAGAAGTTCTCCGGGTTCCGGTTGAGGGTCATCACGCCGATCTTCTTGCGTGGGTAATCCTTCTGCGACCAGACCTTTGTCAGATCGAAGGGGTTAAATCGGTACTTCTCGGCGTCCTCGAAGGGCATGATCTGAACTTCGAGACTCCACTTGGGAAAATCGCCGTTCTTTATCGCCAAAAACAGATCCTTACGGTGGAAGTCGGGGTCTGCGCCCGCGACTTTGTCCGCTTCGTCCTGCGTGAAGAAATCGATGCCCTGCAAGGTCTTGAAGTGGTACTTCACCCAATAGCGCGTGCCCTCGGAGTTGATCCACATGTAGGTGTGGGACCCGAATCCGTCCATGTTCCGATAAGTTTTCGGGATACCGCGATCACCCATGAGCCAGGTCACCTGGTGGGCGGACTCAGGTGACAGCGTCCAGAAATCCCACTGCATGTTGTGGTCTCGCAGGCCGGAATCAGGCATACGCTTCTGCGAGCGGATGAAGTCCTGAAACTTCATTGGGTCGCGGACGAAAAAGACTGGTGTGTTGTTTCCCACCAGGTCGTAATTGCCCTGGTCGGTGTAAAATTTGATCGCGAAACCCCGCGGATCACGCCAGGTATCTGGGCTGCCCTGCTCCCCCGCAACTGTGGAGAACCGGATCAGCATTTCAGTTTTCTTGCCTGGCTGCAGAAAATCCGCACAGGTATACGCACTGACGTCCTCAGTGATTTCGAGTTCGCCGAATGCTCCCGATCCCTTTGCGTGCACGACGCGCTCCGGCACACGTTCGCGGTTGAAGTGCGCCATCTTCTCGATCAGGTAGTGGTCATGCAAAACAATGGGGCCCTGCTGGCCCAGCGTCAGCGAAGTGTCGTCACTCGCGACCGGGATGCCGCTATTCGTAGTCGTGGGAGGAACTGGTTTACTGGTTTCTGTCATCTGTCGAGCCTCCTTCGAGGGCCGTCAAGCACCGTGAGCGCTGGGTAAGCGCCTACGCACGGAGACCATGCCTCACGTGAGCCCGAGCCAGGGCACGGGCACCTTCCGAATGCTCGTGAGCACAAACCCCAGTATGCCCATTATCTGGAATCAGTCAAGAAACTAGCACTGAGTCACATCCGCAACTTCCCTTTCAAAGACCCCTATATCCGGTTTGACACCCCTGCCACATTTGTACGATTTGATCAACAAATTGCACATCCTGTACGCGCCCTCCGAACAGAGGTAGTGGGCACTCGGGACGCCTGTGACTGCCGTGATTACTCGCGGCCGCTTAGCCGCGCTCAAACTCCCAGTACTCGTGTGCGAGATAAAGCCAGTCAGTCGACGGGCGCAAGAACGTCAGCACCGTGCCTGCAACCATGAGAACAACCTGCAGGATTGGCAGTGCATCAAGGAAGGTGGCCCCGTCGAATACCTGCCCCATCGCGTAGGCCAGCCCAGTGATCGGAACAGTGATGAGGCCGATGACGATGATGGCGTATCGCGCGGCCCGGGAACCGAGGCGCCGCATCATCGCAACACACACCAATAGCGCAATCATCAGCACAACCGCCGCCATAATGACGCCCCACGGCGCCAGCCGCGATGTTTCCGCAACCATGTCCGCACCCTGACCAGCAAGCCCAGGATCGGTTGCAAACTGCTGAGCGAGCCGCGCTTGCACCTCACTCATATTCACCAGGATCTGCACCACTGCCGGAAGAACAAGCAGTGCGGCGATTCGCCATGACCACCAGCCCAGAAGCAGCTGATTGGGCGGGGCGGGCGGAGGCGGAATTTCTTCACTCTTGCGTTGCACGGCCTTAGCCTAGGCGGTCCGCCCAAATCGGGCAGCGAGGCACCCCAAACACGCCGGTCGGTCGCAATACAAACCGCCCCGGAGCGCACGCTGCCCGGGGCGGTTTCACAGGTTTCCTTAACGTTGACTGACGAGCAATTCCGCGATCTGAATCGCATTCAGTGCGGCACCCTTGCGCAGGTTGTCATTGGAAATGAACAGCGCCAGCCCGCGCCCGTCGGGCACACCCGGATCCTGCCGGATGCGGCCAACCAGCGACGGGTTGCGGCCCGCAGCGGCAAGCGGAGTCGGCACGTCCGCAAGCTCGACGCCCGGCGCCTCGGCGAGAATCTTTTGCGCGCGCTCGACACTCAACGGCTGCGCGAACTCCGCGTTGATGGACAGCGAGTGCCCCGTCACGACAGGAACCCGGACACACGTGCCTGAAACGGCGAGTTCCGGCAAGGCGAGGATCTTACGGCTCTCATTGCGGAGCTTCTGGTCCTCGTCGGTCTCACCACTGCCATCGTCGACGAGTGAGCCTGCCAGCGGGAGAGCATTGAACGCGATCGGCGCGACGTAGGTTTCCGGGTCCGGGAAGTCGACCGCGCTGCCGTCGTTCACGAGCTTTTCAGCGTCGTCGATCACGGCGCGCAACTGACTGAGCAGTTCGTGGACCCCAGCCAGGCCGCTGCCGGAAACGGCTTGATACGTCGACACAATGAGCCGCTCAAGGCCAGCCTCATCGTGCAGCGCCTTGAGCACCGGCATCGCGGCCATCGTGGTGCAGTTTGGATTGGCGATGATGCCCTTCGGCGTGTTGTGAATCTGCTCCGGATTCACTTCGCTGACGACGAGCGGAACCTCGGGGTCCTTGCGCCAGGCCGAAGAGTTGTCCACGACGACAGCGCCCGCCGCAGCGAACCGCGGCGCCTGCTCGCGCGAGAGGGCGCCACCCGCGGAGAAGAGCGCAATATCAATGCCCTTCAGATCCTCGTCAGATGTGGCAGCGACGTCCTCCACCACGATCTCTGCGCCGCGGAACGGCAAGGCGGACCCTGCCGACCGTGCCGACGCGAAGAAGCGCACATGGTCCGCAGGAAACTCCCGCTCTTCGAGGAGCGCCCGCATCACGCGACCAACCTGGCCAGTCGCGCCCACTACAGCAACTGTGACGGTCATGATCAGATCCCCGATCCGGCGTAAACGACCGCTTCCTGATCGCCACCGAGATCAAATGCCTCATGGATGGCGGCGACGGCCTTGTCAAGTTCCGTGTCACGGCAAAGGATGGAGATACGGATTTCCGAGGTCGAGATCAGTTCGATGTTGACACCCGCATTCGCGAGCGCCTCACAGAACGTGGCTGTTACTCCTGGGTGCGACCGCATGCCAGCGCCGATGAGCGAGAGCTTGCCGATGTGATCGTCATAGAGAACCTGACTGAAACCGATCTTTTCCTGCAGCTTCGTGAGGTTTTCAACTGCTTTGGGCCCATCGGCGCGAGGCAGGGTGAAGGTGATGTCGGTTTTCCCGGTCTCCACCTTCGAGACGTTCTGCAGCACCATGTCGATGTTGATCTCGGCGTCGGCGACAGCCCGGAAAACCTGCGCGGCGAAACCAGGCGCATCCGGGATGCCAACCACCGTAACCTTGGCCTCGCTGCGATCGTGCGCAACACCGGTCAGAATGGCCTCTTCCACAGGAATGTCCTCCATAGATCCGGAAACAACGGTTCCGGGTTTGTTCGAATACGACGATCGGACGTGGATCGGAGTGTTGTAGCGGCGGGCGTACTCGACACAGCGCAGCATCAGCACCTTCGCGCCGGCCGCGGCCATCTCGAGCATCTCCTCGAACGAGATCTTGTCGAGTTTGCGGGCGTTTGGCACGATCCGCGGATCGGCGCTGTACACCCCGTCGACATCGGTGTAGATCTCGCACACGTCAGCGCCGAGCGCCGCCGCCAGCGCGACCGCAGTCGTGTCCGATCCGCCACGCCCGAGCGTAGTGACGTCTTTGCTGTCCTGGCTGACGCCCTGAAAACCTGCCACCAGGACGATGGATCCCTCGTCGAGCGCTGCCCGGACGCGGCCCGGCGTGACGTCGATAATCTTCGCCTTGCCGTGCGATTGCGTCGTGATAACCCCCGCCTGCGACCCGGTGAACGACCGGGCCTCGGCACCGAGCGCATGAATCGCCATGGCGACGAGGGCATTTGAAATACGCTCACCCGCAGTCAGGAGCATGTCCATCTCACGCGGGTGCGGGGCTGGCGATACGTCATGAGCCAGCTTCAGCAGATCGTCCGTGGTGTCACCCATGGCAGAGACGACAACGACCACGTCATGACCCTGGCGCTTTGTCTCGACGATCCGCTCGGCAACACGCTTTATGCGCTCGGCGGACTCGACCGAGGATCCTCCGTACTTTTGCACGACTAGCGCCACGCTGAAACTCACCCTTTCGGTAAATTGCCTGGATTCCAAGCGAACACTCTACCGAGAATTCCGACGGAATGCGCCTTCGCTCAGTTCGCTTGACTACCCGCGCACGCTCCCAAGTCCCCACATCTGCGCTGGTCAACCTGGGTGAAATGCGCGCGCATAATTAGTCGCAGAAGATTTATCACTTCCGCCTTATGAGACGGTTGATCTTTCCGCCACACGCTCCGTTTCCAGTTTCACCCCGGCCGCACGAAGACGGCGCGGCAGCGCGTCACCCATAGCTGCGGCCGGCGTGATTACACCCGTAAGCGCGGAAAGCTTGTCCCGGTCCAGCGCGAGACACAGGCCTGCCTCTCCTAGCATCACAGCGGTCGCCGCATAACCGGGATCACCCTGCTGCGCGAACGTCGATTTATACCTAGCTCCTGAGGACGTCTGCGCGTAGGTTTCGATCACAAAGAATCCCTTGAGGCGCGCTTCCTCACTCGGGCCCGAACCGGGCGCAGGAAGTATGCGGTCGATGATCTTTTTCGGTGCCCGCTTGAACAGGGTTGGCCCGAACTTCCACATCGCTCCGAGCCCGCCCGATGTTGCCGCGGCGAGAATCGGCGCAGCGACCGAGGACCCAGTGCCCATCACTTCGCGATATTTGAACTGCTTACCGTACGCCCAGCCGAGCAGACCGTTCGTGCGCCGGACAATGCGCGTATTGTACGGAGCCATCAGAAACGTCGCGGTCCAGCCTTTGAGCTCGGGATCGATGTCGCTGGCTTTCCCGAATCCGCTATCTGGCTGCGACCCGAGATCGGGTTCCAGCTCACGGTCCGTGCTGAACGTGTAAGGGTCCTTTACTACTTGCGCGAGCGCGGGATCCTCAGCTTCGCGCTCCATCTGGCGGCGTCCAGAGGCGACGGTGCCACCACTCATGCCGCCGCGCAGCGCTTTGACGTAGAGCGTGGTGTCACCGAGTTCACCCGCGTCATCCGCGAGCGCCTGTTGAAAGATTTGGTACACGTTCAGGTCTGACGGCACCGAATCAAACCCGCATGAATGCACGATTCGGGAGCCAGTCTCTTGGGCCCGCTCATGGAACCGCTCGATGGTGTCGCGCACAAATAACTGCTCACCGGTAAGGTCCGCGTAGTCCGTCCCCGCGTTGACGCACGCTTCGACGAGCGGAAGCCCGTACTTCGCGTACGGCCCGACCGTCGTGACGACGACGCGAGTCCGTGCCGCCATCTCCGCGAGCGAGCCCGGATCTTCAGCATCCGCCTCGATGATCGGCCAGGTGTGGGCGACACCACCAATTTCGTCGAGCACCGCCTGCAGCTTGCGAGCCGATCGGCCGGCCACTGCAATTCGTGCGTAATCGGGCGCGCTCTGAGCTATATGCTGTGCGGTCAATTTGCCGACGAATCCGCTCGCACCATAGAGAACGACGTCGAATTCACGTTCCGAAGGGCCACCAGTTGCCATGATCACACGCTAGCCTGCTGACCGCGCTCACGTCACGGGTACCGCGACAGCACCTGCGAGTTTCGCCCCATTTCACGCGACGGTGCCGATAGCCCCGTGTGACAGACTTGCGCGCCGGGGTACAGTGAGTGCATGCATCGCGGGCTTCTCCTTGGCTGCCGCGACGGGATCTGACTCAGACCGGCATCCCGTCGCGGGACTTTCTGGTGCTGGTCTACTCCCGCGTGGGAGCCAAGTCCTTACTTATCCGAGAGAGATCTTCCGATGACAATTGTTGAGCCTGAGGCTGGTCAGGTTTCCGCCACGTCCGCTCCCTCACGTCCCAAGCCCGCTGGGCAGCCGTCGTGGAATCCGCAGAAGAACAGTTCCATGCCGGTCTACCGGTACCGGCCCTTCGAGGACGAAGTAGAACGGATCTCGCTGCCCGACCGCACGTGGCCGGATACTGTTGCCGAGCGCGCGCCGCTATGGTGTGCAGTCGACTTGCGTGATGGCAACCAGGCACTCATCGACCCTATGAGCCCCGCTCGCAAGCGCCGCATGTTCGACCTGCTCGTCAGCATGGGCTACAAACACATCGAGGTCGGCTTTCCCTCCGCGAGCCAAACTGATTTCGATTTCGTCCGCGAAATCATCGAGGACGGCGCGATTCCGGATGACGTTTACATTCAGGTCCTCACGCAGTGCCGCGAAGAGTTGATCAGACGGACGTTCGACGCCTGTCGCGGGGCCAAGAACGTGATCGTCCACATCTACAATTCGACGTCAATTCTGCAGCGGCGCGTTGTGTTCCGCGCTGACAAGGACGTGATCAAGAAGATTGCCGTCGACGGTGCCCTGGTCTGCAAGGAAGAAGCCGCGAAGTACCCCGATACGAACTGGATGTGGCAATACTCGCCCGAGTCCTATACGGGCACCGAGCTGAGCTACGCGAAAGACGTCTGTGACGCTGTCACTGAGATCTTCGCCCCCACACCCGAGCAGCCCATGATCATCAACCTGCCCGCGACGGTCGAAATGACCACACCAAACGTGTACGCGGACTCCATCGAGTGGATGCACCGCAACCTGGAGCGCCGCGATTCCCTCATCCTCAGCCTGCACCCGCACAACGATCGCGGTACAGCTGTGGCGGCAGCCGAACTCGGCTTCCAGGCTGGTGCCGACCGAATCGAAGGCTGCCTGTTCGGCAACGGCGAGCGCACCGGGAACGTCTGTCTGGTGACGCTGGGCATGAACATGTTCAGCCGCGGCATCGATCCACAGATCGACTTCTCCGATATCGACGACATCCGCCGCACCGTCGAGTACTGCAACCAGCTGCCGGTGCCGGAACGGCACCCCTACGGTGGCGACCTGGTCTACACCGCGTTCTCTGGCAGCCACCAGGACGCAATCAACAAAGGCTTCGACGCCATGCGAGAAGACGCCGAAGCAGCAAGCGCAGAAGTCGACGACATTGTGTGGCAGGTCCCGTACCTGCCCATCGACCCGAAAGATGTGGGCCGAACATACGAGGCCGTGATCCGGGTCAATTCACAGTCGGGCAAGGGCGGCGTCGCGTACATCATGAAAACCGACCATGGCCTGCAGCTGCCGCGACGTCTGCAGATCGAGTTCTCGCGGATTGTCCAGCAGCACACCGACACCGAAGGCGGCGAGATCGGTCCAGAGGCCATGTGGGCGGCCTTCTCCAGGGAATATCTGGAGCCGGTGTCACCACTGGAACGAATCCGGCAGCTGTACGACCAGGCGGAAGTCGATGGTGGCACCGACTCGATCACCGCCACCGTCGTCTATAACGGCGCCGAGCGCGAAATTGCAGGGAAAGGCAACGGGCCGCTCGCCGCGTTCGTCAGCGCGCTGGCGACCCTGGCCCTCGACGTCCGGGTACTTGATTACAGCGAGCACGCCATGTCCGCAGGCGACGATGCGTCCGCTGCGGCATACGTCGAGTGCCTCGTCGGTGACACCCAGGTCTGGGGTGTCGGCATCGCGACGTCGATCACGACCGCTTCGCTCCGGGCCGTCGTGTCCGCCGTCAACCGGGCAATTGCCATTCAGTCCGCGTCAAGGTGACGTGACAACAGTCACTTAAGATCCGTCGCGGTGGTGCGCCACCGCGACGGATCTTATTGTTTACGGGAACTGACTCCCAGGTTTGGGCCGCCACATCGAGGTGCAGGGCTGGTTGGGACGTCACTTGCCCGTCATGAGCGACTGCTATCGTGACTTCGGCGTTCCAGATACTAGCGATGGGAGTTCACACATGACTGCCTGCCCGCTGCCATCTGGCCTACGCACCGCACGCTTCGCTTCTAGCGGCCACCTCTGCTTCTCCGGTTCCAACGGCTACTCCAGCACCTGGGGCCATCACGGCAGTGGCTGCCCCCCACCAGCAACAATCCACTAGCGGGGGCCTCAGCGCGAGGCACCCCGCATCGTCGACTTTGCCGAAAACTCGCTGAAGGGGCTGGTACGTGGTTCTGCCAATTGTCCTGAGCCTCCTTGCGCTGACAGCTGTGGCGGCGCCACTACTCGACCGGTACCTGGGACGTACCACCGGATGGGTATACGCCGCGATTTTCCTGGCGCTCGGAGGATGGATCTTCTACGAGGCTCCGCCGCACCTGCGCGGTGGCGGAGTTATCGAGTACACGCAGCCTTGGATGCCTGCGATCGGGGTGAACTTCCACCTCCGCCTGGACGGCACCGGCCTGCTGTTCGTCGCGCTGGTATTAGGTGTGGGCGCGCTCATCATGGCGTACTCGGCGCGCTACTTCAGCCATGGGCGGCACGCCGGCTTCTACGCGTTGATGTCGCTCTTCGCCGCCGCGATGTTCGGTCTGGTAGTCGCCGATGACGTGGTGTTGCTCTTCGTGTTCTGGGAGTTCACAACAATCGCGTCGTTCTTCCTGATCGGCCGATCCGGCCTGCACGCCAACAAGCCCGCGTTGCGCACACTGCTACTTACCGCGGGCGGCGGTCTCTCACTCCTCAGTGCTGTGGTGACCATGATGGTGTACACCGGCACCTCGCAGTTGAGCGTCATCCTGGCGCACCCGGTATGGCAAGAGAACCCGACCTTTGCGACAGTCGTCGCGCTGCTTATCATTCTCGCGGCCTTCACCAAGTCGGCCCAGTTCCCGTTCCACTACTGGCTTCCCGACGCGATGGCCGCCGCGACACCGGTCAGCGCCTACCTGCATGCCGCGGCGATGGTGAAAGCAGGCATTTACCTGCTCATGCGCTTCTCACCCGTCCTCAGTGACTACACGGTGTGGCACGTCACGCTTATAACTGTCGGCCTCATCACCGCGATCATGGGCGCCATCTTCGCGCTGCAGCGGCACGACCTCAAAGAGCTGCTGGCCTACTCAACAGTGAGCCAGCTCGGCTTCCTCGTCGCCGTCATCGGTATCGGCACCCCCGCCGCGCTCGCCGCAGCGGGCATCCACACGCTCGCGCATGCCCTATTCAAAGCGACCCTGTTCATGCTCGTCGGTGTCATCGACCGCGAGGTCGGCAGCAGGGATATTCGCAAACTGACAGGCTTGCGCCGGGTCATGCCTCTCACCGCGGCTCTCACCGCGCTGTCCGCGCTGTCCATGGCGGGTGTACCGCCCCTGCTCGGCTTCATTTCGAAGGAGAACATGTTTGGGGCGTTCCTGGAAGCGCCCGGCCCTGACTTCGTCGGACCGCTTGTTGGCACCTTCGCGGTTATTGGCGCGATCTTCACCTTCGCCTACTCTTTCCGGATCGTCTACGGCGCCTTCGGTGGTCCGACCGCGCAGACCAAACTGCGCGAACCGTCGCTCGTCTTCCTGCTGCCCGCAGCAGTTTCTTCGCTCGCAGGCCTGGTCCTCGGTTTCTCCGCAGGCTGGCTGGAGCCGTTGATCGACCGGATCGTCCTCGACACCCAGGGACTGCCAGCGAACTTCTACCTCACGCTCTGGCATGGAGTGAACCCCGCGTTCATCATGTCGGTGATCACGATCTCCGTCGGTATTGTGCTGTTTCTCAAGCGGGAGGCCATCGACCGGCTGCTGGACCGCACGCTCTTCCCGATTACCGGTGTAGAGATCTTCGAGAAGCTTTTCAGTGGCACGATCGCGTTCGGCGCGCGAGTCGGTGACCTCACTCGATCAAACTCACCTGCCCGGCACCTTGCTGCGCCGTTCATCCTGCTGGCGCTGCTCGCCGTCGGGGTCTTCGCCAGCAGCCCGCTCGTTCCGCCATTCCCGGCGCCAGTAACCCAGCCAATCGATTGGCTACTGCTGATACTCGTCACCGCCGGGGTGATCGGCATCGTGATCGCCCAGTCACGACTGGCCGCGCTTGCTTTGCTCGGTGTGGTCGGCTTCGTCATAGCGCTGCTGTTCTTCGTCCTCGGAGCCCCCGATGTGGGTCTCACCCAGCTTCTTGTGGAAGTTCTGACAGTGGTCGTCGCGGTCCTCATCCTGCGGCGCTTGCCCCGCGCCTTCCACAAGGTGAGCAAATCCCGCACCTACGTGACCGCCGCGATCGCGGTGGTGGCGGGCGGTATTGCCGCGCTTGCGACCTTCACGCTAACCGGCCGGCGCGAAGCCTCTCCCGCGGCGGAGTATTTCTTGCGTGAAGCAGAGGATCAGACGGGCGGCACTAACGTCGTCAACACAATCCTTGTCGATTTCCGTGCCCTTGACACCCTCGGCGAGCTGACGGTGCTCGGTGTAGCCGGCCTGATCATCATCTCCGTCCTCGAATCGAGCGGGTTGCTCCGCGGCGACCGCGATCCGCGCGCCGCCGAACTGGAGAACACCCCGATCGGGTCAGCGACAGGCAACACCATTCTCGCTCGCACAGTCGGCCGCTGGCTCGCACCCATCCTGATCATTCTGTCGCTCTACCTCCTGTTGCGCGGCCACGACCTGCCTGGAGGCGGATTCATCTCCGCGCTCGTTGGTGGCGCAGGCTTCGCGCTGGCGTACCTCAGTGCTCCTAGCGCAGCACGGGCACCCATCAAGCTGCCCTACGTGGGCCTCATCGCTTCCGGTATCGCGCTGGCGACCCTCGTCGGTGTACTCGGGTTCTTTGACGGTTCGTTCCTGCGTCCGCTGCACTACAACATCCCGCTGCTGGGCGATTCGTATTACCACTTCACGACGGCGCTCATCTTCGACGTCGGCGTGTACCTCGCCGTGGTCGGCGTCATCCTTGCGGCGCTGAATCGTCTGGGTGTGGAGGACACTCCCCCACCCAGGCCTCATGGCCCGCCCGGCGGCGCCGGGCCTGACGATGCCTCAGCCGGCGCGGCTGGCCCGGAAGCAGCGCATCCTGAGGCCGAACGCGCGCTCACGAATGGAGGCCAGCGATGACTCTCGCCTTGTTCGTTGGGGTTCTCGTCGCCGGCGGGGTGTATCTCGTGCTGCAGCGCGGCATGGTGCGTATTACCTTCGGCTTTGTCCTCCTTGGGCACGCTGCCAACCTGGTTCTGCTCTCCGCGGGCGTGGCCGCGCGCCGGGAAGCACCACTCGTCCAGCTCACGGACTTAGCAGATGCCGCGGATGCGCTGCCGCAAGCGTTCGCCCTGACCGCCATCGTGATCGCCTTCTCTATCACGATCTACATGCTGACCCTCGCGGGAAGCGGATCGGGTGACGACGACACCGACGACCCCGCGCTGCCCGTCAAACCGAGCCCTCCCCCGCAAGAGGAGACTGTGGACCGCACAGAAGCACCCGAAGACAAGCGAGAGATTCAGCAAGGCGGCGTGCCTTCGGCCGCGCCCCGCGGTGAAGGTATGCAGACCGGCGACGTGCATGGTGAGGGCAACCCATGAACAGTCCTCAACTCGCCATCGTCGTTATCGTTCCGCTGCTCGCCGCAGCGCTACTGGCTGTCGTGCATGCCCCGCAGGCTCTGCGGCGCACAGTCCTGCTCGGCACCAACGCCTTTGCTCTCGTTTTCGGAATCTGGCTAGCCATTGAGACGTACGGCGGAGTCGTGCTGGCACACAGCATCGCGCTGTGGCCAAGCGGCATCGCGATTCCCTTCGTGGCAGACATGTTTAGCGCACTGATGATCATCGTCACCGCGCTCCTGGCGCTCGTGTGCTCCGGTTTCGGCATCGCCGCAGGCGACGACGACCGGCCGTACTTCGCGCCCCTCGTCCTCGTCCTCGCTGGCGGCGTTTACGGCGCCTTACTCACAGGTGATCTCTTCAACCTGTTCGTTTTCATCGAGGTCATGCTGCTGCCGTCCTACGGGCTGATCGCCATGCTGGGCGGGTTGCGCCGACTGTCAGCTGGCCGCCTCTACGTGACGATGAACTTGCTGACCTCAACGATCTTCCTCGTCGGGGTGGGGCTCGTGTACGGCGTCGCCGGGACCGTCAACGTCGCAGAACTCGCCGGCGCTGGCAGCGAGGACCCCTTGATCGGCGCGGCCGTCGCCGTCGTCTTGATCGCTCTGGGTGTCAAAGCTGCGGTCGTGCCTGTCCACGGCTGGCTTGCGCGAACCTACCCGTACACGTCACCGGCGGTCACCGCGCTCTTTTCCGGGCTGCACACCAAGGTGGCGATCTACGCGATCTACCGGATTTACGCTGTGGTTTTCGAAGGCGACAGCCGATACCTCTGGATCGGCGTCGTCATCATGTCGGCGACCATGCTGATCGGTGTCCTCGGCGCTGTCGGCGAGAACACCACACGCTCGATTCTCGCGTTCCACATGATCAGCCAGATCGGGTACATCCTGCTCGGTGTCGCCTTGTTTGGTCCGATCGGACTCACCGCCGGAATCTTCTACCTCCTGCACCACATGATCGTGAAGGCGTCGCTGTTCCTTTCGACCGGCGCGATTGAGGTGACCTACAAAACGAACGATCTCGATCGTGTTCAGGGCATTGCCCGCACCGAACCGCTCATCGCGGCAGCGTTTCTCGGTGCGGCGCTTTCGCTCGCGGGTCTTCCCCCGTTTTCCGGTTTCGTCGCGAAACTCGTGTTGGTCAAAGCGGCGGTCGACGAGGCACAGATCGCCGCTGCGGTGATCGCGATCGTGGTCAGCCTGCTGACTCTGATGTCGATGCTGAAGATCTGGAAGGGCGTGTTCTGGGGCCGTGCTCCTGAAGACGGTGTGAGTCTCGTGAGCGCCCGGCGGCCAGGCCGGCTCCTCACCCACGTGAAGCCGTCCCTGGCCGTACCCGCAGTGATACTGACGATCGTCACACTGTCGGTCGGTATCGGCGCGCAGGGTCTGCTCTTCCTCTCTGAGCAGGCAGCCGCCGGGCTGCTGGATACTAACGGCTACGTCGAGGCGGTGATCAGTCAATGAACCTGCTGAACTGGCCATTCCGGTGGCTGCGCTTCGTTCTGCAGTACGTGTGGTTATTGATCGAGTCGAACGTCATCGTAGGGTGGGACATTGTCACGCCGGGAACGAAGATGGACGCGGGCATCGTACGGTTGCCGCTGCGGTGCAGTACCGACCTCGAGATCACCCTGTTCGCCAACTTGATCTCCCTCACACCGGGCACACTCACGTTGTCAGTACAAAATGACCCGCCCGTGCTGTACGTCCACGGGATGTATGCCCCTGATCGCGATGAGTTCCGTGCGGAACTCTATGAACACGAGGCAAAACTATTGAAGGCCATGCGCCGCGACGGTGACCCCGGGCCGATTCCGGTTGCGCACCAGACCGGCCCCGAAGGGGGCGCCGCATGAACGTCATACTCGACATCGCACTCGTCGTCGTCGCGCTGACACTGATACCCGCTTCGTGGCGGGTGCTGACCGGCCCGCGAGACGCTGATCGGGGCGTCGCGGCTGACCTCGTCTTCTTCGCGTTTATCGGGGTGACCGCACTGTTTGGTCTGCGGATGACCACCGACATCGTGCTCGATATCGTCCTCGTCGCGACGGTTGTCGGCTTCCTGGCAACGTTGAGCGTCGCGCGACTCGTCACCAGGGGGCAAAGGTGACAGGAATTCTAGAAGTAATCGGCACGATCCTTATCGTGCTCGGCACGCTCGCCTTCGTGTCCGCTGCGATCGGCGTCCTCAAACTGCCGGACCTCTATTCACGAATCAGCGCTATCACCACCGCGTCGGGTTTGGGGGTTGCACTGATCGTGCTGGGGGTCGTGCTCCACGAACCATCGGCGCTCAACGCAGTAAAAGCGGGTCTCGCGATCATTATCAACCTGGCGACCGCGGCTGTGGGAGGTCATGCGCTCGGGCGGGCTGGTTACCTCACGGGCGCGCCGGTGGCGAAACAGACTCGCTTCAACGATCTTGCGGCGTACGACACCCCTGATCCAGGGCAGAAGTGACAATCATCGCACTGATCGTTGTGTGAATTCGGGCGTTCACCGCGCACAAACGCGGCGAGCCGAACTAGCCTCTTTGCATGGCCAAGGGGAACTCAACCGGAGAGGTAGCCCGCGCACCAATCACGGCGCGGGGCAAACTCGCGTTGCGTGCCGCGCGGACCGCGTCCTGGATGTCACGGAAGTCAGGGCGCGGCGCCGGCAACATGATCGGCGGTCTGATCGCGCTGAAGATCGACAAATCGATCATGACTCAGCTCGCGAGCTACCGGGACACAGTGCTCATCACCGGCACCAACGGCAAGTCCACAACCACGCGCATGACTGCCGCAGCGCTCGCAAACCTTGGCGAGGTGGCGACAAACAGCGACGGTGCGAACATGGACGCGGGCATCGTCGCCGCGTTCAATCAGAACCTGCACGCGGCGCTCGGGGCGATTGAAGTAGACGAGCTGCATCTGCCGCACGTCTCTGACTTCACCGATCCGAAAGCCATCATTCTGCTCAACCTCACGCGTGACCAGCTGGACCGCGTCGGCGAAATAAACATGATCGAGCGGCGGCTGCGAGCGGGGCTTGAGCGCCACCCCGACACGACCATCATCGCCAATTGTGACGATGTGCTCGTCACCTCGGCTGCCTACGACTGCCCGAATGTCGTGTGGGTCGCGGCCGGGAACGCCTGGGTGGGCGATTCGGTAAGCTGCCCTCGCACCGGTGAGCCGATTGTGCGCGAAGGAACGGAGTGGCGAAGCACCGGTAGCGACTTCCGCCGGCCCACACCTGACTGGTGGGTCGACGACGAGAACCTCTACGGCCCAGATGGCGTGAAGCTGCCGATGACGCTCGCGCTGCCCGGGCGGGCGAACCGTGGCAACGCGGCGCAGGCTGTCGCAGCCGCGGTCGCGATGGGCGTATCAGCAGAAGCGGCCGTGGCAGCGGTTTCCGCCGTTCGCGAGGTCGCCGGCCGATACAGCACCGTTCAGGTTGGTTCGCACAACGTTCGCATGCTGCTCGCGAAGAACCCGGCCGGCTGGCAGGAAGCACTTTCGATGATCGATTCCACCGTCGACGGCCTCGTGATCGCAGTCAACGGCCAGGTTCCTGACGGTGAGGACCTGTCCTGGCTGTGGGACGTTAGATTCGAGCACTTTGAAGGCATTCACGTTGTAGCGTCCGGCGAACGCGGCACCGACCTCGGAGTGCGTCTCACTTACGCGGGTGTTGAGCACACCCTGGTGAAAGACCCGCTCGCGGCCATCCGCTCGTGTCCGCCCGGCCGGGTAGAAGTGCTCGCCAACTACACCGCATTCCTGGGACTGAATCGGGCGATCGAAAGAGAGGCTTCGCGTGTCTGAATCAACCGTCCGGATCGGACTGGTGCTGCCAGACGTCATGGGAACCTACGGTGATGGCGGTAACGCTCTCATTCTGCGGCAGCGCCTCACAATGCGGGGCATCGACGCCACGATCGTTGACATCACGCTCGATGACGAGGTGCCGGAGTCATTGGACATGTACGCCCTCGGTGGCGCTGAGGACTACGCGCAGCGGCTAGCGACCCGCCACCTCAACCGCTATCCCGGGCTTCAGCGGGCTGCGGAGCGGGGCGCGCCGGTGCTCGCCATTTGCGCCGCAATCCAGGTGCTCGGTCACTGGTATGAAACGTCGTCTGGGGAGCGCGTGGAGGGTGTTTCGCTGCTTGACGCCACCACATCGCCCCGCGATGTCCGCGCGATCGGCGAGGTAATTACCACGCCGCTCGCTGATGGCCTCACAGCGCCGCTCACGGGGTTTGAGAATCACCGCGGGGGAACGACGCTCGGTCCCGCCGCTGCGCCACTCGGCCGCGTCACACATGGTGTCGGGAATGGGGCTGGCGACGGGTACGAGGGTGCGGTGCAAGGGTCCGTCATTGGGACCTACATGCACGGCCCAGTGCTGGCCCGAAACCCTGAATTGGCCGACCTCATCATTCAGCGCGCCCTCGGTGTTGAGGAACTCGAGCCACTGCCGCTCGCCGAAGTGGATCTCCTGCGCAAAGAACGGCTGGCCGTCGCGCGGTAATCACCGAACGCCTATCGGCACACGACCACGTCGCACCGTTCCCGCGTGCCGTCCACGGCGAACCATCCCGCTTCGAAGTCCTGCCATAGCCGCAGCGGCTCGCGGCACTGCTCGCCGTCCCGGCTAGCGACGACGTCAAGCCGCTGTGATGGGCTCCCCCACTCCAGCCAAACCGCAACGCTCACTCGGCCAACCAGCGCCCGGCGTGCGCTCGTTACGCCCTCGATGATGAGGACATCCGGTACCGCGATGTCAACGAAAGGCCCGGGGATTGGGTTGTCGTTTGCCCACCGGATCGCCCGATAACGGCCGTCGCTGCCGTTCGCGAGAGCTGCGAGCACACCGACTTCCAGTTCCGGCCACCAGGAAGCCGGGCGATTCCATGTCGCAAAATCATCACATGCGACAACAGCCACGGTGAGACCGCGACGGTTCAGCTCCGCAGCGAGGGCTCGCGAAAACACCGTCTTGCCTGATCCGGACGGGCCGTCGACAGCTGCGAGCCTGACGCCGCCGAGTCTGGCCGGCCATCTCACCAGCAGGTCGGCTGCGCGCGTGACAGCTGCGCTGTCGACGGCACGGCTAGGCTGCAACTGCCTCGGCACCGATTCTTGGGCAGCCATTTTTCTTGATGCAGTGTTCACAGTGCGCGCCGCCCCGAAAGCGCGCGGCCGAGAGTGAGTTCATCAGCAAATTCCAGGTCACCACCCATCGGCAAGCCGGATGCAAGTCGCGTCACTGACAGGCCGGGGAAGGGCCGCAGCATCCTTACGAGGTACGTTGCGGTCGCCTCGCCTTCGGTGTTGGGGTCTGTGGCGATGATGACTTCGGTGACGTCCGCAGGCTCACCGATCTCTGTGTCCTCGCCTGTGTCACCGGGAGACTGACCGCCGATGCGTGCGAGCAACTCCCGGATTCGCAACTGATCCGGTCCGACACCGGAAAGCGGGTCGAGCGCCCCGCCGAGAACGTGGTACACACCTTTGAACTCGCGGGTGCGCTCGATCGCTTGGACGTCTTTTGGCTCCTCAACGACGCAAATCATGGTGCGGTCACGTCGGGGATCCGCACAGATCCGGCAACGCTTTTGCTCTGCCACAGTGCCGCAGACGACGCAGAACTGCACGCCATCGCGAATGCGCTGCAACGCATCCTGCAGCCGCGCGATGTCAGCGCGGTCAGCGGTCAAGATGTGGAACGCAATGCGCTGCGCGCCTTTAGGACCGATGCCCGGCAATTTGCCGAGCTCATCAATGAGGTCCTGAACAGGTCCTTCGTACACTCGCGCTCTGCCTTAGAAGGGCAGGCCCGGAATGCCCGCGCCACCACCCATGCCTGAGGCGAATGGCCCAAGCGCGTCTGCGGCCAGGCTCTGCGCCTTCTGGTTCGCGTCCTTGATCGCCCCGACAATCAGGTCCTGCAGAGTCTCGACGTCGTCGGGATCGACAACCTTTGGGTCGATCGTGAGGTCAACCAGTTCACCAGTGCCGGTGATCTTCGCGGTGACGAGCCCGCCACCAGCCTGTCCCTCAACTTCAGTAGCGGCAATCTTCTCCTGCGCTTCCATGAGCTGCTGCTGCATGGCTTGCGCCTGCTGAATGATCGCCTGCATGTCGGGCGTACCGCCTGGCTGCATGGGATTCCTTTCGATTTGAGGGCTGCCGCGATCCTACCGGGAGCTACTTTTCCACGTCTGCCTTGAGGTTTTCCAGAACCTCTGCCTGGATCTTCTTGAGGCCGAGTGGGGCGAAGGTTTTTTCGAAGAAGCCGCCGATTCCGCCAGCGCCTTTCCATTGGGTTGTGGTGGTGACTTCACTGCCTGCCCCTGCCGGGGCAATACTCCAGGTGGTGACGAGTGATGAGTTGGCGTCCCTCTCGACGATCGTCGTACCGTCAATGCTCACTGCAGCTTTGATATCGCGCGACCGCTTGGATGTGGCCTGCAGTGTCCACTGCGCGATCGTTCCATCGCCGTTACCGCCTTCGACGACGCGGTAGTCCCGATAATGCGCGGAGAGGATCCGTGGCCGCACATTTTCATAATCGGCAAGCGCTGCGAAAACTGTGTCTACCGGCGCGGCGATTGTGATCGAATTTGTCGCGCTGACCTGTCCCATTGCGGTGGTTTCCTTTCGGCTTCGGCCCATTCCCATTGCGGGTCGTGTCCATATTGCACGCAGCCGGGCAAAAGTTCACCCACGAGCAACACCTCAGTGCACGCAGAACGGTCAAGATCGGGCTATGGTCGATAATGTGTGGAGCCTTCGTTTGCCCTCGCGCTCGAATTCTGGAACGACTCCCAGCGGCACTGCTGATGCCCGTCTGGCGGCGCATAAGGCTGCGGTCACACGGCTGATCGAAAGCTACCAGGCCATCCCCGACGACAGTCCCGTCCGGTTGGCGAAGAAGACATCGAACCTCTTTCGTCCGCGTGAAAAGACTACGGCTCCAGGCCTTGACGTGTCGGGGCTCAACCGAGTCATCAGCATCGACCCTGACGCGCGTACCGCCGACGTCGGCGGCATGTGCACGTACGAGGACCTTGTTGACGCGACGCTCGCCCACCGTTTGACGCCTTTCGTTGTGCCGCAACTGAAAACAATCACTCTCGGCGGTGCTGTCACCGGCCTGGGCATAGAGTCCGCCTCGTTCCGGAACGGCTTGCCGCACGAGTCCGTCCTCGAAATGGACATTCTCACCGGTTCCGGTGAGGTGGTCACGGCGCGGCCGGGCGGGGAACACGACGACTTGTACTGGGGCTTCCCTAATTCCTATGGCACCCTCGGGTACGCAACACGTTTGCGGATCAAACTTGAGCCAGTCGAACCGTTCGTCGAATTGCGGCACCTTCGCTTCACGAGCCTCGATGATCTTCAAACCACAATGGACATGGTGTGCCGCGAACATGCGTATGCGGATGAACCGGTGCACTACCTCGATGGTGTCATGTTTACAGCCACGGAGAGCTATCTGACACTGGGAAGGCAAACCAGCGAGCCCGGTCCTGTGAGCGACTACACTGGCAACGAGATCTACTACCGGTCGATCCAGCATGGTGGTGCCGATACCCCGCTCGTGGACCGGCTGACAATTCGCGACTATCTCTGGCGTTGGGACACCGACTGGTTCTGGTGCTCACGCGCCTTCGGGGCGCAGCACCCAGTAGTCCGGCGCTTGTGGCCGAAGCAGCTGCGGCGCAGCAGCTTCTATTGGAAACTAATCGCCCTCGATAGGCGGATCGGTCTCGCCGACTACCTTGAGCGCCGACAAGGCAACCTTCCGAGAGAGCGGGTCGTCCAGGACATCGAGGTTCCCATTGAGAACACCGCGGAGTTCCTGCGATGGTTTCTCGCGAACGTGCCGATTGAGCCGGTATGGCTGTGTCCGCTGCGTCTTGGCCGCACCCGCGGGGCATCCGCGGATGGGACTTCGCGGACGGCCCGGCCGTGGCCGCTCTACCCGCTGGAGCCGCAGCGGACGTACGTGAATGCAGGGTTCTGGTCCGCGGTACCGGTCCAGCCAGGCCAGGAAGACGGGTATACCAACCGGCAGATCGAGCGGGAAGTGCATCACCTCGACGGCCACAAGTCGCTGTACTCCGAGTCTTTCTATGACCGCGACGAGTTTGACGCGCTGTACGGCGGTGATACCTATACCAGCCTCAAAGAACGCTACGACCCCAAGGGCCGGCTACTTGATCTCTACGCGAAGGCGGTGCAGCAACGATGATGGCAGTTTTCACGGCGCCTCAGATTGAGAAGATGACAATCGCCGAGATTGTCAGTGCTGTTCTCGGTCGGGACATTCCGATTCGATTCACGGCGTACGACGGCAGCTCCTTTGGACCCGTGAATGCGCCGTATGGCCTGCATCTGAAAACGCCGCGCGGTCTCACCTACCTGGCAACGGCCCCGGGTGACCTCGGGCTCGCCCGCGCGTACGTGTCCGGTGATCTCGACGTCAGCGGTGTGCATCCGGGTGACCCCTACGAGATCATGAAGATCTTGGCGTACGACGTCCGGGTGCGGCGTCCTTCGGCGGCGACGATCGCGTCGATCATGCGGTCCCTGGGCTGGGAGAGGTTGCGCCCGGTGGCTCCGCCACCGCAGGAAAACATGCCGCGCTGGCGCCGCATGGCGATCGGCTTCCTGCACTCCAAGAATCGTGATGCTGCGGCGATCCAGCACCACTACGACGTGTCGAATGAGTTCTACGAGTACATACTCGGCCCGTCGATGACGTACACGTGCGCAGCCTATCCCCATGCTGACGCGACTCTCGAGGAAGCCCAAGAAAACAAATACCGGCTAGTGTTCGAAAAACTCGGACTGAAAGCTGGGGATCGGCTGCTCGATGTGGGGTGCGGGTGGGGCGGCATGGTTCGCTTTGCGGCGAAGCGCGGTGTCCACGTGATCGGTGCGACGCTGTCGCAGAAACAAGCCGAGTGGGCGCAGAAAATGATCGCGGATGACGGGCTGGGCGAGTTCGCTGAGGTCCGTTTCAGCGATTACCGCGATATCTCCGAGTCAGGGTTTGACGCGATTTCCTCGATTGGCCTAACCGAACACATCGGCCTGGACAACTACCCGTCCTACTTCTCGTTCCTGCGCGGGAAGCTGCGTCCGGGCGGACGCTTGCTCAACCACTGCATCACGCGGCCGAACAATCTGCAGAGCAAACGTGCCGGCGACTTCATTGATCGCTACGTTTTCCCCGATGGCGAGCTCGCCGGGCCAGGTTTCATCGTCTCGGCGATCCATGACGCTGGATTCGAGGTGCGTCATGAGGAAAACCTCCGCGAACACTACGCGATGACGCTGCGCGATTGGAACGCGAACCTTGCACGGCATTGGGATGAGTGCGTTGCAGCGTCTGACGTGGGCACGGCCCGCGTCTGGGGGCTCTACATTTCAGGCTCACGGGTAGCGTTCGAGAAGAACTCGATCCAGCTGCACCAGGTTCTGGCAGTCAAGACAACCCGTGACGGTGATGCTCAGGTACCGCTCGGCCAGTGGTGGCAGCGCTGACCCGGCCACCGGTCACTCAAGGCGCCGCGCGCCGAGTTCCGCGCTGAGCAATTCGATCGCGATCTCCTCCGGGTCGCGGCGCGCGGCAGCGGAGTCATTGGTGCCGTCCGCTTCAGCGCGTCGTGCTTCTTCAAGCAGCGCATCCTCATCTTCTGGAGCCGGAGCTGCGGGCGTTCCGCCGGATGACGATGGGCCAGGATCGTCCGGATATCCCGGGTCTTCTGGCGGCGGTACGTCGTCCGTTGCCCCGCCGTGTTCGCGTGGGGCCCGGGGGCCCGAGCGCGCCTGTTGGGGCGCCGGCTGCTGCGCCGCGGACTTGCGCACGAACTGAGGGCGCTTCGCAGGCTGAGCGCGCTGGGGCGACTGCTGCCGCTCCTGGGTGGCAGCCTGGCTGCGCGCCGCGCGCGGCGGCTCGCCGCCCCACACGACATTACAGTCGGTTTTGAGGGCATCGCGGAACGCCGCAAGCACGATATCCGCGCTGCGCGGTTCCTTCAGCCGGGCGACGAGCGCCGGGGTCTCGTGACTGAGGACGACCGTGTCACCGCGAACGTCGGCGACTTTCGCGCCGGACAACATCACGCCCGCGATCTTGCTTTGCTCCCGAACCTTCGCGCAGATGATCGTCCATGCCGCTTCCACCACAGAGACAGTGAGACTCGTTGCGCCATCGCTAGCAGCACTCGATGGAGGCGAAGCAGCAAGCGTTGTGGCTGGAGGGTCTCCCGCAGCAACCGCAGCCTCTTGCGGCACGCCAGATCCTTGCGATAACACGGGACTGTGATCGGCCCGTGGCGGCGGGGGTGCGGCAGCAGCCTGTTCAGGGGCGTCGACCGCGGGTTGGGTTGGCGCGGTCTGGGTTGGCCTCGGTGGTGCGGTGGGCTGGGTTGGCGCGGCTGACGCGGACCTACTCGCAACCTCCGCCCCAGCCCCCTCTGTGCGGCGTTGCGACGGCCGTTCGAAAACTGGCCCAGCCGATGATGCTGCCGACGGGGCCGCCATCGTTGTGACTGCGGCTGAAGTTCCCTGCTCTAACCGCTCTAAGCGCTGCAGCAACGCCAACTCAGAGTCGGAAACCGCGGGCAGTAGCA
This sequence comes from Hoyosella sp. YIM 151337, assembly GCF_026041215.1. GTDB lineage: Bacteria > Actinomycetota > Actinomycetes > Mycobacteriales > Mycobacteriaceae > Hoyosella. Next base: position 74,578 of record NZ_JAPEIQ010000011.1, on the reverse strand, counting down.
TGCGGGCGCAGAGAACTTCCAGAAGAAGACGCGGCGCGGTCGCGCCCCGCATCTCCGATAATCCGGCATGCAGAAGTTCCGCATAGCGGGCAAGGGTCGCCGGGCCAATACGCTCCGCGTCTGCAAGCATGCGTCCACGCGCGTCAGTCGGGGCGTCCACCAGGCCGCTCGTCAGCGCGTCCGGGACGGCTTGCACAAGGATCAGGTCGCGGAACCGCTCCAGCAGGTCCGCAGTGAAGCGGCGTGGATCAAACCCAGCATCCATCACTGCATTCACTGTCGCGAATAGCGCGGCACCGTCGGAGTTCGCGAGGGCGTCAACCGCAGAATCGATCAGTACGACGTCGGTGAGCCCCAGCAGTGCGACGGCACGTTCATACGTCACGCCTTCGTCGCCCGCACCGGCGAGCAATTGGTCAAGCACCGAGAGCGTGTCACGAGGTGAGCCGCCGCCCGCACGGATCACCAGCGGATACACCGCGTCCGCAACCTGCACGTTTTCGCTCGCACAGATGCGTTCGACCAGTCCGCGCATCACCGGCGGCGGCAGCAGCCGGAAAGGATAATGGTGGGTGCGCGATTTGATTGTGGGCAGCACCTTCTCGGGCTCAGTGGTCGCGAAGATAAAAATCAGATGCTCCGGGGGCTCCTCAACTATCTTCAGAAGCGCGTTGAAGCCCGCGTTCGTCACCATATGCGCCTCGTCCACGATGAACACTCGATACCGCGACTCCGCAGGCGCATAGAACGCCCGGTCCCGCAGTTCCCGCGTATCGTCAACACCGCCATGGCTGGCAGCGTCGAGCTCGATGACGTCTAGATTTCCAGGGCCCCCGGGCCCGAGCGCGACGCAGGACCGGCATGTTCCACAAGGCGTGGCCGTTGGCCCCTGCTCGCAGTTGAGGGACCGTGCAAGAATGCGCGCTGACGACGTCTTACCGCAGCCCCGGGGCCCCGAAAACAAGTACGCGTGGTTGATCCGGCTCGCATTCAGCGCTGCACTGAGCGGCTCGGTTACATGCTCCTGACCGACAACCTCAGCGAACGTAGCCGGTCGATACTTGCGGTAAAGCGCCACGCGGTCAGCGTACCGGTCGGGTCCGACGAATGAACGCTCGCGCTCACAGGAATGGGACGGCAGAATGGCGACAAGGCTCAGCGGGGAGTATCAAACGTCAGGAGGCAGAGTGGCCAGCGACGGATTCCGAATTAACAATGCTCTCGACCGGGTAACACCACGTCTCGACGAGGGCCGCGTCGCCGGATCAGCGCGGCTCGTGGACGGATACGTCGACGTTCTGCCTGACGAGCCGCAGCGGGAGTCGAAGTCGCTGGCCCAGCACACGATGGAGTTTCCGCTGCTGGCGACGATCTACGAACGGATCTGGCGCCCAGCCGGTGTGATTGCGTTCATGGGTTTCGACGTGGCGCATTTCCGCGCTGAACGCGACAAGACCGTCGACGCGCTGCGTCTGCACGGTGAGTGCGCGGTCCTTGACGTCGCGTGTGGTCCAGGCAACTTCACTGCCGCGTTCGCTGACGCACTCGAGCCGGGCGGGCTCGCGATCGGCCTGGATATTTCCCGGCCGATGCTGCGGAAAGCCGCTCAGACGAACAACCGGCCGAACGCGGTTTATCTGCGCGGCGACGCCGCAAACCTCCCGTTTCCCGACGGCTCGTTAGACGCGGTGACGTGTTACGCGGCGTTGTATCTCATCCCGGAGCCGTTCCGCGTGGTGGATGAGATGATTCGCGTCCTCAAACCCGGCGGGCGTATCTCCGTGATGGCTACCCGCGCATCCGAGCACCGGCCAGTCAGGCGCGCTCAGCGGCGGGTGCTCGCGCTCACTGGGCTGCGAATGTTCGATGTCAGCGCATTCACGGAGTATTTCCGCTCGGCTGGGCTGGTCGAGGTGGACCAAGACCTGCGCGGCGTAGTGCAGTATGTGCACGCGACGAAGCCCGGTGAGTAGGCCCTAGCTGCTGCCGAAGAGCAACTCGAGGCTCCCGAAGAAGTCAAACCCCGGCGGAGATGGCTCTTCTTCCGCGGGCAGCGTGACTACCTTCTCGGCCAGGGTGACTCGATCGTCCACTCCGTCGTCACAGCGGACCCGGACTGTGTACTCGCCATCAGGCAGGTTCGATATCGTCAGCGTAGTGTTGAGGACCCCGTCCGCCTCATTGTCTGGGTCATTGTCTTGTCCATCTCTTGCCGTGATACGCACGACCAAGAGTGACCCTTCGAAGGTGCCCGCAGCTTCGAGTTCACAGGTGAAGCCGGCGTTGTCGCTCGTTGCTGCGATCACCGCGCTCACATTATTGGCGGTTGCGTCGATTGTTGCGGTTCCGGCGACGCTCGCCGCACTTATCCCTGCGCTTGCTGCCAAGGCGAGCGCGCTTGTCCCCGCGATTACCCCAATGCGCCGGAGTTTCATGGCCACCGTCTCCTACTTGAACGCAACGAGTCGACGCCCGCTGATCGCCGGGTCACCGCAACACTAGCCGCACTCGTAGCCGGACGGGACAGAACGGCACAATTCCGGTCGCCTGCCTCCGGCAGCTCAGAGGCTGTTCAGCTGCTTCTCTGCCGCCGCGTACAACACGCAGGTCGCAACTCCATCCATCGCGGTCCGCAGATCGTCCATCGACGGGAAGCTCGGCGCGAGCCGGATGTTGCGATCGTTGGGGTCCTTCGCGTACGGAAATGCCGATCCCGCAGCGGTCAGCGCAATACCCGCTTCTCTGGCGAGCTGAATAGTGCGCTTCGCGGTGCCGTCCATGACGTCGAGGCTGATGAAGTAACCGCCCTCTGGTTCAGACCAGGTCGCGACCTTCGCCTCACTTAGCCGGTCATCGAGAATGTCGAGCACCGCCTGGAACTTCGGGGCGAGAATCTCCCGGTGTTTCGCCATGTGCGCACGGACGCCTGCAGCATCTTTGAAGAACCGCAGGTGCCGCAGGTGGTTGATCTTGTCTGGCCCGATTGACGCCTTTCCGAGATTGCCCTTGTACCAGGCCAGGTTTTCGTCGGAGCCGCCGAAGAACGCGACGCCTGCTCCAGCGAATGTGATCTTCGATGTAGAAGCGAAAAGAAACGGCCGGTTGGGATTTCCCGCTTCAGCTGCCATGCCCAAAATGTCGTGGACGGGCGCGTCGGCGGGAGTAATCGGATGCACAACGTACGCGTTGTCCCAATACACCCGGAAGTCGGGCGCGCCAGTCGGCATCGTCGCGAGGGCTCGCGTTACTTCTTCCGAGAATGTGACACCCGTCGGGTTCGAATAGGTGGGAACCGCCCAAATGCCTTTGACCTGAGGGTCATTGACAAGTTCGGTCACGACCTTCATGTCTGGGCCGTCCGGCAGCATGGGCACCGGGATCATCTCGATCCCGTAGTGCTCACAGATGGCAAAATGCCGGTCATACCCGGGGCTGGGGCACAGGAATTTGACGACTGGCTCCGCGGACCACGGCCGTGGCGAATCTGCATTGCCCCGCAACAGCTGGTAGACCAGCGTGTTGTGCATGATCTCGAGGCTGGAGTTGTTGCCCGCCAGCACGTTTCCGACCGGGATTCCCAATATGTCGGCGAAGATCGCGCGGAGCTCCGGCAAGCCGTCGAGACCGCCGTAGTTGCGGCAGTCGGTGCCGCTCGCGTCACGGAAATCCGGGCCCGGCATCGTGAGTAGTGCATTCGCGAGGTCAAGTTGCTCCGGCGAGGGCTTTCCGCGCGTCAGATCGAGAGTGAGATTCTTTGCCTTGAGTGCTGAGTAAAGATCTTCCAGCCGGTTCGCCTCGGTCTGCAATTCATCACGGCCAAGAGTCTCGATCGACGCCATATATAGCCCCGCCTCTCACGAAGAAGTTGGGGGACCCCGCGCACCCGTCAGAGCCCGTTGACCCTTGCTGCCTTCCGGCCCTGGGGGGGTTCACAGGATGCACGCCACGCGGGATCCGTGAGACAGTGTAGCCGTTCCTGCGCGGGTCCGCAGAACCGCCCCGCCGGGAGGGCGCCCGCAGCGCTCGCCGCACCCGAACGGAGCCCGAGTTTGCGTTTCTCCCCCGGTAACCCGGTATCATCCCCCGTGGAGGATTCGCCTAGCGGCCTATGGCGCTCGCCTGGAACGCGAGTTGGGTTAACAGCCCTCAGGGGTTCAAATCCCCTATCCTCCGCGCGTGTGATCTCGCACGAGATTACGGAAAAACCGAACCCTTGAGGGGTTCGGTTTTTCCGTTTCTGGGGCATTCCTCATGCTGGCAGGCCTGCGGTTTAGCCGCCTCGCGCAGGTGGGCCGCAATCCGGAAGGATCCGGGTGCCGACAGCGCCCCAATCCTTCACGATCGACCCCCCGGGCGTCACACCCGCCGGTGGCCTTTCCAGAGGCCCGCTCGCCGGGAATGTGCCCCGGCCACGGCACGGGCACATTCCCAACAACGGGGCAGATCCCACCGGACACTAATGACTATAATTTTCATTAAGCTGCCGAACCAAGGACTCCCGTGACTGCCACTCCGCTCGCCCTATTGCTCAGCGCCATCACACTCGGCGCAGTGACTGGAATTACCGCCCCCACCGTGGGCAGTGCATTCGAGGACCTTATAGACCTCACGATCTTCGTACTCCTTGTCATGCTGTTTCTGCCGCTGACCAGCGAGCACTTGCGTCACGCTGTCCGCAACCTCCGCTTCACCTCGGCGGCGTGGGTAACCAACTTCCTGATCGCTGCGCCGCTCGGGGCGTTTCTCGCATGGGCGTTCCTCAACGGTCATCCGGCAGCGATGATAGGTCTCATCATTTATTTCGCCGCGCCGTGCACCGACTGGTACTTGGCCTTCACCAAACTTGCGGGTGGTGCAACTGCAGAAGGCGCCGCCCTCATCCCGGTCAACCTGGCAACACAAGCACTGCTGTTTCCTGTCATCGTCTGGTTCGCCGCCGATGAGGCAACTGGCATGACACTCGGCGCGTTTGCGGAGACCCTCGCGATATGGTTCGCACTCCCCCTGGCAGTCGCAGGAGTACTGCGCGTGGCGATCACGTTCGCCAAGCGGACAGCAGCCTTCCAACTGCAGTCAGACCGGCTCGCACTGGCAGTCCTTGCGCTACTCGTCTTCGAGATCTTCGCGGCACATACACCGGCCATCGTCGAGACTGCTTCCGTCGTCCCCTTGACGCTCGCCGCGGTGGCCGTCTTTTTCCTCTCGATGCTAGCCATTTCCGAGGCTTTCGGACGCGCGGCGCACTTGCCGCAAGCGGAACGCACCGCGCTGACAATGACGGCGAGTGCCCGCAACGCGCCACTCATGCTCGCGCTCACCATGGCTGCCCTTCCCGATCAGCCGGTGATATACGCGGTGATCGTCACTGCGATGCTCGCCGAGTTTCCGCACCTCACCCTTCTTGCTCACGGGTTGCGCCGGCGGCGCAGAGACGCGGTTTGCACCGCCCCTCGCGCAGAGGTTGGTAGCGGCAGCTATTAGTAATGATTATCGTTATGGTGTGTCACGCACCGAAGCCTCTCCCACAGTCGACGTCCTCATCGCCGGTGGCGGTCCCGCCGGGATTGGCAGTGCTCTAGCCTTGCAGGCCGTGGAGGGCCTGACCTTTGGAGTGCTCGAACGCGGGAGTGTGGGGCAGTCATATCGCGACTGGCCACGCTGGACACGTTTTCTCACACCGTCTTTCACCGGCAACGCATTTGGCGCGATCGACATCAACGCTGTCCACCCAGAGACGTCACCGGCGCTCCTACTGCAAACGGACTACCCCTCCGGCGAGGCCTACGCCCACTACTTGAGCAAGGTCACCGAGAGCTTCGAACTGCCTGTCGTGGAGAACACACCGATCGAGACTGTGCGGTACGACCGCGGCATCTACACCGTCGGCACCCCGCGCGGCGTCCTCACCGCACGCTCCCTTATCTGGGCCGGAGGCGAGTTCGCGGCTCCGCACATGCTCGACATCCCCGGTGCTGACCTGGGCCGCCACAGCTCGCGGGCCGACGCGTGGGAACCTCCACCCGCGTCACGTCTGGTCGTTATCGGCGGCTACGAATCTGGTATCGACATCGCGTGCTCGTTAGTAGCGCGGGGCCACCGCGTCACCGTCCTCGACCCCGCAAAGCCCTGGGAAAACACTGGATCCGACCCATCTCTCACGCTCGCTCCGCGTACGCGTCAACGCCTGCGGGTCTCCCAGGCGAGCGACAACCTCAGCCTCGTACCGCACGCAGCGACCGCAATCACGCGGACGAACGGCGCCTATTCCGTCACCGATGCCACCGGCGCACGATACGTCTCGACTGCCCCGCCCATACTCGCCACGGGCTACCGCCCAAATCTGGGACCGGTGGCGCAGCTGTTCGAGCGACGGGCTGATGGATGGCCGCTGCTCACCGCGGATGACGAATCGACGCTGCACCCGGGGCTTTTCCTCAGCGGACCCAGTGTTCGCCACAAGAACCTGCACTTGTGCTTTATCTACAAGTTCCGGCAGCGCTTCGCACATGTCGCGAACGTTATCGGTGAGCGGCTCGACCGCGATACCACCGCCCTGCGTGCCTGGAAGCTCGCCGGAATGATGGTCGAAGACGTCTCGTGCTGCGACAAAGAGTGCGTCTGCTGACGGACGTAGGATCGACGGGTGGATACCGCACTGCCCGCAGGCCGCTACGCCCCGAGCCCCACCGGCGATCTCCACATCGGAAACCTGCGCACAGCGCTGCTCGCATGGCTATTCGCCCGCTCAACCGGCCGGCGCTTCCTCCTTCGGATGGAAGACCTTGACGACCGTGTCCGCCCGGAATCCGCTGTGCGCCAGCTCGCCGACCTCAAAGCCCTCGGATTGGACTGGGACGGCGATGTGATCCACCAGTCCGATCGGCGGCAGCACTACGAAGAAGCGGTCGGCGAACTCGCGGCGAGGGGGCTGACGTACGAGTGCTACTGCTCGCGTCGCGAGATACATGCCGCAGCGTCCGCACCGCACGCAGCACCCGGCGCATACCCGGGCACGTGCCGTGACCTCAGCGCAGCAGACCGGGCCGCTCGGCGGGGGTCCGGACGACCAGCCGCGGTCAGGTTGCGAAGTTCGGTTAGCGAGTACACGATCACCGACGAATTCCACGGGCGGTTCAGCGGCGTGGTTGACGATTTTGTGCTGCGCCGCGGTGACGGCACGCCCGCCTACAACCTGGCAGTCGTGCTGGACGACGCGGCAACCGGCGTCGATCAGGTCGTTCGCGGCGATGATCTCCTGACGTCCGCGCCACGGCAAAGCTATCTCGCCAGTCTGCTGCGAATTCCCGCGCCGCACTACGTGCACGTACCCCTCGTCCTTGGCCCGCACCGCAAGCGACTGGCCAAGCGAGACGGCGCGATCACTCTTTCCGAACTGACGAAAAAGCCCACTGAAGTGGTCGGCATGCTCGCGCAGTCACTGGCGCTCAGTGAGGCGCACGAAATGACCCCCTCCGGTCTCCTTCAGTCTTTCGATCCCGCGCGCATACAGCGCCGCCCTTGGGTCTTCCACCCGCGCAAGCATTGATCCGGAATTCCTGGCTTTGCCTGTAGGGTCTGACTGTGGCTCGGAACCGATTGCCGCGCTAGCTAGCTCCCCAGCGGGAAAGGAGACGGTCTGTGACGACGCTCGAGGCTCTCGTCCTCGGCATCATCCAGGGCGTCTTCATGTTCGTCCCGGTCAGTTCTACCAGTCACCTTGCGCTGGCCCAGCATGTGCTCATCGGCGGCGGCTCAGAAATTCCTGCACCGGACTCACCGGAGATGATTCTCTTCGACATTGTCGTGCATGTGGGCACGCTCGTGTCAATCGTCGTGGTGATGCGCAAACCGCTTGCCCGGCTGGTTCGGGGGCTGTGGTCGGATACCCGTTCGCTTTCGGGCGCCGCCGCGACCAGCCCGGTGACGACGCGCATCCGCACTGGTCAGCTCACCTACATTCGGCTAGCCCTACTCGGCACAGTGACGGTGGCCGTTACCGGTGTGATAGGCCTGCTCATCCGCGCATTCGGTACCGAAGTCTTCGCCACACCCGCGCTCATCGCGACTGCCCTGATCGCTACCGGCGTCATCTTGTGGTGGACAGACACCGTGGGACCGGGCTGGCGCGGTACCGCACAGCTCACCGTGTGGGTGGCGATCGGCATCGGAGTCGCGCAGGCTGCGGCACTCATCCCGGGACTCAGCCGCAGCGGCCTCACCATCGCGATGGCGCTGGCGCTGGGTCTCTATCGCCCGCTGGCAGCTCAGTTCAGTTTTTTCGTCGCGATCCCGACCATCCTGTCGGCTGCGGCGGTACAGGGCTGGTCGGTGATCCGCGCTGGTGAGATGACCATCCACCTCGGTTCGTACACGGTCGCGTTCGTGGCAGCAGCCGTCGTGGGGGCCGTTGCGCTCGCGCTCGTGCTGAAGCTCTTGTACGCGGCGAAGTTTCGCTATTTCGCGATCTACGTGTGGGGACTCGCGCTCTTCGTGCTTATCGCCCAGCCAGTCACCTACACGTGACTAACTGCGCGGCGCTGGCCGGAAGTATGGGGCCGCATCCCCGCGGTACATGAACACGATTGCAACGATGACAACACCCGCGCTGACGAGCTGCAAAATCGCGCCGAAGCCGCCACCGGCGACCGTCAGTACGCTCAACAGAACGCTGATCGTGCCAAATACTGTCAGCGTTATGCGGGCCCAGTTCTTGCCTTCGCGCATCATGAACACGAATAAGAGGATCAGGCCAAGCAGCGTGAGGTAGAACCCGACGGCGATGATGTTGCTGACGGTGACGAGCGTTTCCGCTTCGTCACGCGTCACACCCTCAGTCGTCTCCATGACTTCGTCAATCAACTGCTCACGCATGGATCCGAACGTCATGAAGCCGACGATGGCACTGAAGACGCCGATGATCAGGGCGAGTATCCACAGCTGAACGGAACGATTCACGGACGCTGGCCGTGGTGGACGCTCGAAAGCGGGACCGTGGTACCCCATGGCCCTGAGCGTAGTCACTGAGCATGGAATTCGTCCTGTTTCGGACGTGGCGTAATGTATGTCCGTTAGTTCGACGGAGCACAGCAACAGTCAGGGATGACGGATGAGCGAGAGCAAAAAGCCGAACCGCCGCAAACAGAATCGGCGCCGCAAGCCTCAGCACGGTGACGCCCGCAAGCAAGAGCCCAACCCGCGCGCATTCGATTCCAATGCCGCATACGGTTCGGGGCGCTCCTACCTGCCATCCGGACGCACCCCTGCAGAATTGTGGCCCCGTTTCGCCGCCCGGATCATCGATGGCTTAATCGTGGGCGTTCCGGGCCTTCTCATTTACCGAGTGCTGGTCGAGGGTATGGGCGGCGTGGGCGCTGTGCTCGCAGCACTGATCTACGGTGTCACTCTCGTCACCTATGCGACCTTCATGGAGTCCGGCCACAACGCGCAGACATTTGGCAAAAGCCTCCTCGGCTTGCGCGTGCTTGGCCCCAATGGAGGAGTGCCAACGAGGGCCGAGGCTTTTCGCCGCAACTCGTTTTACGTCCTGAACGGTTTGGTGATGATGCCGTTCTGGCTGGTTCAGTTCGTCGCGCTCGCCGTTCTTCTCGCAGCATTCATCTCGATCGTCATGAGTATTCAGCGCAATCCGCAGCGGCAGGGGCGGCATGACGAGATCGCGGACGGCACCCAAGTGGTCCGCGCTTGACGTGTGTGCTTGGATACCCTCGTGACGAAAGCGACCATGTCCCCAGCTCCGCGCCGCGCGGCGTTCGCGCAGGTTAACAGCGGACTCTATGCCACCATTGTGGCGGTATTCGCCTCCCTGCTATTCATGTCGAACATCGCCGCCACCAAAGGCGTTGAGTTCGGACCACTGCTGGGCGGCTGGTCGATCATCACCGACGGCGGGTTCTTCCTCTTCCCGCTCGCGTACATCCTCGGTGGAATCCTCGCTGAGGTCTACGGATTTCGCGCGGCCCGCCGCGCAATCTTCGTGGGCTTCGGTGTTGCACTGCTCGCGGCCGCAGCGTTCTGGATCGTCGCGATCTTGCCAGCAGCCAGTTTCTACGAAAACCAGTCCGCGTTCGAGGCTGTCGCTAAGGCGTACCCGCAGATTCTGCTCGCCAGTCTTACCGCGTTCATCGCTGGTCAGTTGCTCAATTCGTACGTGATCGTGCGTATCAAGGAACGCACCCGCGAGCGTCACCTGTGGGCGCGCCTGATGGGCTCCACTGTCGTGGGGCAGTTCGTTGACACCCTCATCTTCTGCACGATCGCCGCAACCGCGATCGGCATCTCGACGGGCGGGGACTTCCTCAACTATTTGTTCTTTGGCTTCGTCTACAAGACTGTGCTCGAGGCGCTGCTGCTGCCGATCACGTACCGCGTGGTCGCCTTCGTCAAGCGTCACGAACCGTCCTACCAGGCGCAGCTGGCTCACTATTCAGCGACGTCGTAGACCTCTGTGGCAGGTTTGGCGAGCAGCCGGTCTGCCATCTCTTGCTTGAGCACCGCGAGGCGCGCCGCTTCAGTGGGCGTCCACTCGCCCTTTCGCGCGAGGTCAATGAACTCACGCACCACGAAACCCTCGTCACGAATCACCACCGTGACCGATCGGCCGCGGTAACTGAGGGTGAAGACGTAGCGCTGCAGCAGATCTCCGCGGTCGGCCCGCTTTAGCGCCGGATCTACCGTGTAGCGGTCTTCAGTCACCGCCCGCGTCACCATCTCGAACGCGTCGCGCGCACCGGGACCGGGGAACGGCGTCACGATCCGGACTTCACGACGCTCCACCAGTTCACCCTCACCGAGCAGCGGAAGCGCACGCTCCATCACTTTGAACGCGTGCGCGACGCCGCCGGGAAAGCCCGGTCCGTGGTAGAGCATGAGATCGTCGTACGTGTAGGTCAGGCGGTGGCCGTTTTCCTGCACGGTAACTGCTGCTTCAAGCATGGTTGAAGTTCCTTTGCTTGTCGTCTGCTCGGCGACCACCAATCGCACCCGTACACCACAGCGCCCACACAACGAGGACCGGCTGGAAAAGCAGCCGCACACCGCGCGCCACATCCGAGTTCAGACCGAACGCGTCAGTCTGGGTAACGAACTGATGGATGTTCCCGGGAAAGATTGCGACAAAGAATGCAGCAACCACCCAGCCCACCAGTGCCCGCTTCCTTCGCACAGCGATGAGGGCCGCGCCCAGAGTGATTTCGGCAATCCCCGACGCCACGACGACGAAATCACCATCAAGCGGCAGCCAATCCGGAACCTGCGCAAGAAATTCCGCTCGTGCCCAGGTGAGGTGCGCGAAACCCGCGAGCAGTAAGAAAAGCCCCAGCGCCCAGCGTGCGATCGTCTTGATCATGAGCTCACTATCGCAGCACCGTCAGCGGTTCGGGTAGTACCTGCCCAGCACCTCGTCGCGCAACTCGGTGAAGAAACCACCGTCGATGCTCTCACGGATCCTGTCAACGAGGCGAACGATGAACCTTTCGTTGTGAATGGTGGCGAGTGTCGCGCCCAGCGCTTCCTTCGCCTTATAGAGGTGGTGCAGATAAGCCCGGGTGTAGTGCCGGCAGGTGTAACAGTCGCACGTATCGTCGATCGGATTGAAGTCGCGCTTGTAGCGAGCCTTGTCCATGTTCACCCGGCCGGTGGGCAGATAAATGGCCCCGTTTCTCGCGACGCGGGACGGGGAGACGCAGTCGAACGTGTCAGCCCCGTTGGCGATACACACGAACAGGTCGTCGGGCTCACTAATCCCCAGCATGTGCTTGGGTGCCGTATCCGGCAGTTCCTCGTTCACCCACTGCACGATCGTGCCGAGCTGGTGCTTCTCCAGCGCACCCCCAATGCCGTAACCGTCGAAGGCGCGGCCTTCGAAACTGCGCAGGTCGGTAAGACCGCGCGCAGCTTTGCGCCGCAGATCCTCATATTGCGCGCCCTGAACCACCCCGAAAAGTGCCTGATACGGGCGGTGCGTGCGGTCGCGCGTCTGGCGTTCGTGCTCGTCGAGGCAGCGCTGCGCCCACGCTTGCGTGCGCTGCACGGAGTCCTCCTGATACTCGCGCGTGTCGATCAGAGTGGTGAGTTCATCGAACGCGAAGATGATGTCGGCACCAATCTGGTGCTGAATTTCCATCGACACTTCAGGCGTGAAGCGATGTCGAGAGCCGTCGATATGCGACTTGAACCAGACACCGTCATCATCGACATGCGCGAGCCGTTCACGCTGGTGGGCGCGGATATCTTCGGGGCGGGCCTGCCCCACTTCCATGGCCAGCACTTTCTTGAACCCAGCCCCCATGGACAGCACCTGGAAACCGCCGCTGTCTGTGAATGTTGGGCCCCGCCAGTTCATGAAGCGAGCTAGGCCGCCCGCCTGGTCAACAATGTCAGCACCCGGCTGCAGATAGAGGTGGTACGCGTTGGCGAGCACGGCTTGTGCACCGAGGTCCCGGACTGTCTCGGGCAGAAGAGTCTTGACTGTCGCTTTGGTACCGACGGGGATGAAAGCGGGCGTGTGGATCTCGCCATGCGGCGTACGGATCGTGCCTGTACGCCCCAGCTTGCCGTCGAGTCGCGAGCGGGGCGAAAAATAAGGCTGATTTTCGGGCACGGCTGTCTATCCAATCAGATGGCGGGCGCCTACGGCGTCCACCCAGTCCAAATCCATCTGCACAGGTCAATCAAAAACCCGGTTTTCGGCCGGTTTTCGATGACGGGCGCAGATGGATTTGGGGGTCAGGGAGTACCTAGACGCGTGTCAGCTCTTGGTCAGGCTGCTGTTGTTCGAGCTGCCGCGTGAGCTTCTCACCTTCAACGTCAACATTGGGCAGGATCTTGTCGAGCCAGCGCGGCAGCCACCACGCCTTGTCACCGAGCAGCGCCATCACCGACGGGATGATCACCATTCGGACAACGAAAGCGTCGAACAGAATCGCGGCGGCAAGTGCGAAGCCCATGACCTTGATGAACGCCAGGTCTTCCGCGATGAACGCGGCAAAAACCGACATCATGATGATCGCGGCCGCGGTCACCACTCGGGCACCGTGGGAGAACCCGCTGATGATCGCTTCTTTCGCTGATGCTCCGTGGACGTATGCCTCTCGCATCCGGCTGACGAGGAACACCTGGTAGTCCATGGCAAGGCCGAACACGACGCCAATCAGGAAGATCGGCAGGAAACTGACGAGAGGCTGCGGGTTCGCGACGATACCGAGCCAGTCGAGCTGGAAGATCGCTACTGTCGCGCCGAATGTCGCGCCAACGCTCAGGAGGAAGCCCAGCGTCGCGGTCAGCGGCACCAGGATCGACCGGAATACCAGCATGAGCAGGATAAACGCGAGCCCCACCACGACTGCCAGATACGGAATCAAGGCGTCCGCGAGCCGTTCGGAGACGTCGAGTTCCATTGCGGTCTGGCCAGTCACGCCATAGTGGACACCGGTTTCATCGTAAAGCGCAGCTTCTGCGTCCCGAATGTCGTGGACGAGGTCCATCGTCTGCTCAGAGATCGGCCCCGACACCGGTGTGACCAGTATTTGTGCGGTATCACCGGTCTCGTTGACACCGACGATTTGCGCGTTAGTGACACCGTCGAATCCGAGCATGGTCTGCAGCACGTTCCCGAACGCGTCCATACGCTCGCCCTCAGGAACATCTTGTGCATCAGCGACGACGAGCAGCTGCCCGTTGCGCCCTTCGCCGAAGGCGTCCGCTGTGGTGTCGTAGGTGGCGCGCTCCACCGTCCCTGGGGGCTCTGTTGCCGGGGTAGGCAGGGCCAGTTCGAGCCGGGCCGCGGGGATCGCCAGCACACCGAGAAGCACCACTCCGGCTACGAGCGTGACAGCGGGTATCCGAGTAACGACGTTGACCCAGCGGCGCCCGTTGGTCAGCTTAGTCGGGTGTTCGGGGTCGATATCCGCCATAAACGGGATCCGGCCACGGAAGACCCATGACTTGGTCAAACCCAAAACTGCGGGGAGCAGGCTGATCGCGATCAGCACCGCAAGCGAAACAGTAAGGGCTGCGGCGCGGCCCATGTCTGTCAGGAACGGAATGTTGACGACGCGAAGAGCGAGCAGCGCGATAATCACGGTCAAGCCGGCGAACACGACAGCGGAACCCGCGGTGCCGACAGCTCTGCCAGCAGCTTCCTCTCGGGCGATGCCCGATGAGAGTTCCGCGCGGTACCGCGACAGGATGAACAGCGAGTAGTCGATCGCTACCGCGAGACCGATCATGATCGCGAGCGTCGACACCATCGAACTGAGTTCCATGAATCCGGTCGCTGCCGTGATCAGCGCCACGCCGATACCCACTCCGATGATCGCGTTCAGCAGCGGCATACCCGCAGCGATGAGCGAACCGAAGGTAATCACCAAGACCACAGCGGCAACAGCCATGCCGACAAGTTCGGAGGTTCCGCCCGGTGGATCCATTTCCTGAATGGCGGAACCGCTGACGAGCACCTCGAGTCCGGCATCCTCGGCTGCGTTCGCCGCATCACGCAATTCTCCCCGCAGCTCATCGGTGACGTCGGAGAAGTCCCCTGCGACCGGTACGTCGACGTATCCGACGGTCCGGTCCGAGCTGAGCGGACTCACAGCAGCCGCATCCGCCTCAGCCTGCTCCTCCGGAATGCCCTGAGCAAGCATCTGCTGCAGTACGCCGTCGCTGGCTGCAACTGGGTTCACCAGCGCGCCCGGCGCGTCCGGGCCCGGCGGGGCTTTCGCGAAGTCTTCAACCTGGCCGATGTCGCGGATCGCGGCGAGCATTGCGTCCATCGCAGCCTGGTTGTGGGGTTCGTCGAGCGTCTCACCGTCCGGCGCGACGATCAGGTAACGCGCAGAAAGCGAACTGAATGGATCGGATCCCGCTGCTTCAGGGAAGCGTTCGGCGAGTAGTTCCTGAGTTTCTTGCGCGGGCGTTCCCGGGATCGAGAACGTGTCTTTGGTTGGTCCGGATAAGGTCGCCGCCGCCACGCCGGCAAGCACAAGTGCGACAAGCCAGAAGGAAAGGACGATCCCTTTCCGCCGGTAAGCGAACTTGCCTAACCGGTAGAGGTACGTTGCCATCAAAGCTCCTGGTGTGAGCGTGCAGATGCGGAGATCTGCCGTGAACACGGTTGCTGCAGGCCGGACTCGATGAGGTCGAATGCCTCCCCGAGCACGTCAGGAAGTGACCTGTCGGTCACTTTCCCCGTGAGCCAAAGTTCGACTGCCGATCGCAGAGCTGCCGCGGCTGACATCAGCACCACGTGCGGGTACAGATCCGTGTCAGGGTCGGTGCCTGTGCGTTCCGCGACGATGCGCACCATCTTTCCCATCGCCCGGGTGAAAACGACGTGGTTGCTCGCGGCGACATGCGGGTTGGCTTCAGCAAGCAGTAGGGCACTCGCCAGCTCACCGAGACGAAGAGCGTCATCCTCCGCAGCGTCAGCTACGAGTGCCCGCAGCGTGCTGAGAATCGGCTTATCAGAAGGCGTTGCAGCGAGTTTCTCGGTCAACCACTCCAATCGAGTTTCCAAGTGGAAAACGATGGCTTCGTCTCTATTGGCGAAGTAGTTGTGGAAGGTCCGGGCGGAAACACCGACTTCTGCCGCGACCGCCTCGGCGGTCGCGGCCTCGATCCCGCGTTCACGGATGATCCGGACAGTGGCAGCGCTAAGCGCAGCCCGTGTCGCGGCCTTTTTCCGCTCGCGCAGCCCGGTCGATGCCTCCATGACATCGATCCTCTAGTTTTTTGCAACAGACTGCAATATTTCGCCCGAGTGCAGAAATATGATTTGCAACACCGTGTTAGTCAGGATGTGACGGCGAACTGGGTGATCTTCGCAATCCGCGCACCCGCAATAGCTGCCAGATCCGAGGGGTCCAGCTCGATCTCTACTCCGGCGGCACCACCGCCAACAAGAACCGTCGTTTCGTCCAGCAAGCTCTCGTCAAGCAGCACCTCGACACCGGCAGGCAAACCAAGCGGCGACACACCATGCTTGGGGTACCCAGTGATGCGATCCAGGTCATCAGCGCTAGCCACTTCCATCCGCTCCGGCGGCTCCACCGACCCAGCGATGGCCTTGAAATCGAGTTTGCGGTCCATTCCACACACCGCCACCGCGTAGCGTTCGCTGGAGGACTTCGACCTCAGAAAGACCGTTTTCGTGATGCGCCGCAACGAATATCCGAGTGCATCAGCGAAATCCTGCGGCGAACTGATCCGCGTGGCGAAGGCTTCGTGGTCGTGGACCTTCGCATCCACACCGGACTCGCCAAGGAGGCGAAATACCTTCGGGTGGGGTGAATTCACGAGCCCCTGCTCCTCGCCGTATGGATGGTTAACGCTGCCCGGGTGCCATACGGTCGATGATCGAGGACCGCACCGGGCCCGGGATCGCGGGAGCGAATCGTTTAAAGTAGGCAGTGAGCCACTCCCGCCGCGCCGCAAGAAAGGCAAAATCGCTTGACACCATGTGTCGCAGCGCAATAAGCGGATACGGACAATCCAGCGGACGGAACTCCGCGTTCCACAATCCAGCCTCACTGCATCCTGGATAGAACTGCCCAATCATCAGGCCTTCCGGCACTACGACCGGTTTCCGTTCAGCCTGAACGGTATCGATAAACGAATAATCGGTCAGATCGGGAAATATCACCATTGCGGACCTATATATTTCCTGGGACTCGTCCCGAGGGTCGAGCGCGCGGAAAAGCTCAATCAAGTCATCGGCATAGCGCCCGACCTGATCGACCGTCAAATCCGAGCCACGCACCACCGCCGCCCACATCAACCGCCGATTCAGCGAAGGAGCTGTGTATGGACACACCGGACCGCCGCGGCCCAAGTCAGCATGTGGGTACGTGAGAAAGCTTGTCGCCCAGGTCAGCAGTCCGCTCAAAACCGGATCCGCCGACACCTCAGCGTGCGAGGCCAAGTTGACCAGCGTGATACCCGCGCATAGTCCAGCGGGGCGTTCAGTCGCTGTCACTCACACCACCCCTCACACGACTTCCGAAACATTCACGCTCCAACAACTCTCGTTCGCGAGGGTAGCTTGCCGCCTTGCACGGACTGCAACACTGTGACGACCGTCATCAGGTTGAGACGAAAAAACGGGCTCCCAGGTAGCTATCGCTCTACAAGATTATTTTGTTGCTGCGAAATTTTCTGATCAATGTGAAAGGTGGTTCGTGAGTAGGGTTAGGCGGAAATCGGTGCCGCACGCGAGAACCGCTCCCGATGCAAGCGTCGCGGTGAGATGCGTCGGCGCTTGAGCGCCTTGACCGCACTGTCCACGAACACTTCTGACCCGCAAACATAGCCAGTGTAGTTTTTCGCCGATGCGATGTCGCCGAGGAAAGCTTCCGTGACGTACCCGGCGCGATCACCGCCCGCTTCCCTGCTTACGCACGAGACGAATCGAAAGCCGGAATACTCTTCTTCCATCTCTCGATAGAAGTCGAGATCGTACAGCTCCCGCCTCGAACGAACACCGTGGTAAAGAACAATCTCGCGGCAGCCATCACTCGCGAGAGCCTGGCAGAGAATGCTTTTCATCGGTGCAAGGCCCGTACCGCCCGCAAGCATGACGATCGGGCCAGCCGAATCCTCGTCAAAACTGAAATCCCCCAGTGGGCCGGTGATGTCGACCCGCTGTCCGGGCCGCACCGCGTCGAACGCCCACCAGTCACTTGCGATGCCGCCTGAACGCCGCCGTATATGCAGTTCCAGCCGCTGTGTGTCACTCGGCGGGTTCGCCAGCGAATACTGTCGCCGGATATCGGTGCCGGGGACCTTGATCTCGACATACTGCCCCGCCGAAAACTGAAGTGGCTCTTCCAACGACAACACGATCATCCGTGTCTCCGCCGCCACGTCCACCACCGCGCTAACCAACGCGGAAAAATCACGCAGTCGATTCGTTTCACGATGACCCCCCGCGGGGTTAGCGACCACCACGTCGCTCAGCACCGTTGCCTGGCACGCCAGAGCGAACCCGGCAGCGCGCTCAGTTTCAGGCAGTGTGTCGAGCGGCGACGCGCGGTGATCGACCCGCCCGGATTGCACCCTGATCTTGCATGTTCCGCAGCTTCCCTGGTTACAAGAGTTCGGCATCCATACACCGCTGCGAAGCAGTGCATCGAGCACAGTCTGCTCCACGCCGCACTCTGCAGTGGTGGCATCCGTTGTGATTGTGTAGCGCATGATCACTCACCCTGTGCCTGTCAGACTTCCCACTTCACCTGCAGGGCCGTCGGCCCTCTGAATCCCCAGCCCCAGAATTCGACCTCAGAGTTCGTGTCGCGCTCGAGGTTGGGAATCGTTTCGAACAACTCCTCAAGCCCAATACGGCACACCTGGTTGGCGAAGTAGATTCCTGCGCAGGCGTGGTTGCCCGCGCCAAACGCGAGATGCGGCACTGGTGGTCGCGTCACGTCGAATTCGGTTGGCGCGTCGTACGTGCCCGTGTCATGGTTTGCCGACCCGTACGACAAGATCACAACGGCACCCTCTCTCACCTCGACCCCGGCGACGGTTGTATCCCGCCGAGCTATACGTGCCGTCGCCGACCAGATAGGTGAGGTCCACCGCATACCTTCGGAAATCGCCCTCGGCAGTAGCGATGGCTCGTCGATAACTGCTTCCAACTGGTCAGGCTGAGTGAACAAGCCCGCAATCGTAGAAGCCATCGCATGACCGGGCTCTTGCATCGCCCCCAGTAAGAACACATACAGTGTGGGATAGATGTACTCCCTATCGCGCGTTTGCCCCTCGGGCATACCGTCGTGAAGCCAGTGCGAAATCGCGCTGTCGTCGGGATGCGATACCCAATGGTCAATCAGCGGGTCCACAATCGCCCTGATCTCCGCCTTCGCGGCATCCCCGGCCGCGAACCGCTCCTGGTTCGTAAATTCCCCATTCGTGTCGACCTCGGCGTTCGTAAACGAAACTGACAACTTGTGAAACCACTCCCGCAGCTTGTCCGAACTCACCGAGGCGAGACCAAGAAGGTCGCCCAACGCCCGTACACTCACCGGTTCGCAGTACTGAGCAACGATGTCCGCACTGCCGCCGGCTTCAATCGCCTCGACGTACCGGCGCGCGATCGGCCGAACCAGTCCGTCGATCCACCGGTCAACTTCAGACGGCTGCAGGGCGGGCTCCACCATTGAACGGAGGTCGTCATGAACGGCACCATTGACGCCGATGATTGCCGGGTGTCCAAACGTCCGGCCGCCTGCGGGCGTGATGATCGCTTCAAAATCGTCGCTCGTGGCGACTGCATGGCAGGCCTCCCGTGTCGAAGCAACGAACGCATCGAGTACGGGGACATACGCGACAGGGGCTTCCGCCCGCAACCGCTCATACACCGGGTACGGGTTGCGCTCCAGTTCCGCCATCGTGACTGTTTCGATCCATTCCAGAGTGCGTGTCATCCCAGCTCCTTGCGTTGTAGAGGTACCTTCTGACCTCTCTGCAGTGATGTGATGCACACGGTAGGACGGGTTACTTTACGGCCGCGAGACAGATTGCGCGGCGCCCGCACACTTCGCGCGACTTTGTGTGACACTGGTCGCTTTGCCCGTACCCTCGACCGTGTGGACGTCACCGGAATTGCTGACTGGCGAAAAGCCTCGCAAGCGGTCGCGGCTGCCTACTTCCCCCACGAGCTGAAGAACTTGACCGGCGCCGAGCGCCCCTCGCTACATTTGCGCACCGCTGACCTCGGCGGGGTTACTATCGGCAAGCTCTCCTGGGGCACCGACGTGGCCATTGCCTGCGATTACGAAGGCGCGTACGAGGTCAACATCCCATTGACCGGACTACTGGAAACGCGCGGCGACCACCCGAATGAGCGCGTGGCATCGGTTCCAGGTCAAGCCGCGGTTTTTCAAGCGGACACACCCAGCCTGATCACACGATGGTCCAGTGACTGCGCGGTCCTCGGAGTCAAGTTCGAACGGGAGTACCTCGAGCGGGAGGCAGACCGCATCACGCAGTCAACGGTGCGTTCGCGGCTAAGCCTGCCCCAGCAACTCGATTTGTCAGGACGCGCCTCGGAGTGGCACCGGCTCGTGCGGGCTCTTGCTGAGCAGGTGTCGCCGTCTAGCGAGTTAATTAGCAGTCCGCTCGTTAGCGCGCAACTGTCAGGCGCGGTCACCGCAGCGTTCGTGCTTGCGATCGCGCCACCTGACGAGCGCTCCACACCTCCGCACCCCGGCATGGTGCGGCGCGTCCTCACAGCCCTCAACGACGACCCAGCTCGACCGTGGACCGCTGCGGACATGGCGGAGATCGCGGGCACCAGTGTGCGGCGCATGCAGGAGACGTTTGCGCAGTACGTCGGTAGCACGCCTCTCACGTGCCTGATGGACGTTCGGCTTGATCGAGCGCATCGCGAATTGCTGAGTGGCGGTGTCACGGTCACGGAAGTCGCGGCGCGTTGGGGGTTCAGCCACCCAAGCAGGTTCTCGGCAGCGTACCGCCGCCGATATGGCCAGACACCCAGTGCGACGCTGCGTTCCTGAGACACTGGCGCTCCTCAGACACGCGAGAAGCCGCGCACGGGCAGAGACATTCTCCACACGTGCGCGGCCCCTCGGTGCTGTCAGCGCTTGTAGAACGCTGTCACGTCCTCATTGCCGATGAGGTCCGGCACGGTCCAGCCGTCGAGGTCGTATTCGTTCATGAACTGTTCCGCGAAACCCTTCATTGACGAAACAAGGCCGCGGTTCTGTGCGGCGAACAGCAGTTCAGCTTTGACGTTCTCGTGGTTGCCGGAGTAATTGCGCTCGTAGAGTTCGTGGCGGCCACCGAATTCCGATCCGATGGAATCCCACAGCGCTTTCATTACCTTCACGCGCTCGACGGCGGTGATGCCGTCGGAGCCGCGCACGTACTTGTCAAGGTATGGGCGGACGTCCGGGTTCTTGAAGTCCGCGGCCGAGGATGGCAGGTAGATGAGTCCCGATGCGACGTCCTGCTCGATGATCTCTTTGATGCGCGGGTAGCCCTGCATCATGAACATCCGATAGGTCAGGCCGTATTCGAGCTTCGGGATGACCGTGTCGCCGATCCACGGCTCGGGGTCACCGATCATCGACTCGGTCAGCGACCAGAACATGTTTCGCCAGCCGATTACCTCACCCACGCGTGTCTGGACACCGCGGAAGCCACCCGCACCGGTGCAGTCGAGGGCTTTGAGCAGCAACCCGGCGAGGAAGTCGAGTTTCACAGCAAGGCGTGTGCAGCCTTGCAGCGTGAAGCGCGGAAGGAATCCGGATTGCGGGAAGAACGCGTTGATCTTCTCGACATCGCCGTACATGAACACGTTTTCCCACGGCACAAGGACCTTGTCGAAAATGAAGATTGCGTCGTTTTCGTCCATCCGGCTCGAGAGCGGGTAGTCGAACGGCGAGCCAACCACGGCGGCGTTCTGTGAGTACGACGCTCGCGAAATCAGCTTTATGCCCGGTGCGTCCATCGGCACGGTGCAGATCAGCGCGTACTCCTTCTTTTTGATCGGCAGCCCATAATGCGCGATGAAGTTGTAGTTCGTGATGGCCGAGCCTGTGGCGACGACCTTCGCTCCCGACACGATGAGTCCCGCGTCAGTCTCCTTTTCCACCTTCATGAAGACGTCGCCCACCTGGTCCGGGGGGAGCTGCCGGTCAACCGGCGGATTGATGATCGCGTGGTTCCAGTACAGAACCTTTTCCTGCGATTCGCGATACCAGCGGCGCGCGTTGTCCTGGAACGGTGAGTACAGTTCGCTGTTTGCGTTCAACGTGCCCAGGAAGGACGCCTTGTAGTCGGGGCTGCGGCCCATCCAGCCGTACGTAAGCCGGGCCCACTGTGCGATGGCGTCACGGTCTTTCCGCAAATCGTCAGACGACTTCGGCGTGCGGAAGAACGGCATCGTGAACCCGCCGTTGCCCGTATCCGTCGGGCAGGTCAGCGTATCGGTGTGCGCGCCGGCGTGCATCGCGTCGTACAGTCTGGCCGTCATCCGTATTGAATTGCGGAACGCCGGATGGTTCCAGAATTCCCGCACTCGCTCGCCGTGCAGATAGATTTCGCGTCCGTCTTTGATCGACTCGATGTACTCGTCGCCAGTCATCGGGCGAGATGCGAAGTTGCGTTGCGTGTTTGCTGGCGCATCCGCGGCGGGGTTGACCTGCGAACGGTCGGTCACAATGTTGGTGAGCTGGGCTTCGACAGTGGTCATCGTGATTCTCCTTGACGTGGTCAGGACGCTGAAGCAGCGAGGTGAAGCGGTGTAAAGGTGCATGTGGGGGTGAACCACCCGCTGTGCGGGTCGTCCATCGAGCCGTTCCATAGCGCCTCGGCGCTCGGTGCGCCGAGGTCGTGGAAAGCACTGCGATAGAAAAGCAGGGGGTCTTTCTCGTCGCATTCGGCGGCGACAATCTCGCCGATGAAGATGACGTGGTCCCCGCCGTCGTACTCGCGCCATGGAACGCACGACAAGGTCGCAGCAGTACCAGCGAGCATTGGCGCGGTCGGACCTTGCCGCCAGACCGGCGGCGTCGACTGCGGACGCCCCGCGAAATGCAGTGCCGTATCCATCTGATCGGACGCGAGAATGTTCACCGCGAAGGGTGAACCCGTCAGGAATGCACACGCTTTCGATGTGCGCGTCAGGGTTACTTGGCACAGTCGCGGCTCGAGCGACACCGCAGTGAACGCGGTGACGGTCGCGCCGTGCGGCAGCCCGTCGCGGTTACGGCAGGTGATGACGGTGACGCCGCTCGCGAACTGGCCGAAAATGCTCCGCAGTTTCCGCTGATCCATGGCCGTACCTCCTAGGCTTGCTGGTGTGAGCCAGACCATATGTCTGAAGGTTCCGGCGCTGCGATCCGCTTAGCGCGGTGGAAATCCCCCTAGCGCGGTGGATTTCACAGACTGTTTGCCCAGCTGACGTGCGCCACGTCACACTTGGGGTCAAAGTGGAATGGAAGCGAACAGAAAGGCCTGCCCGCCATGCCTGCCATGCCCGGTGGTAACGCCCCAGACTGGGATGACGCCGAACGCGTGGTGTCGCACGCCTACTTCCCCCACAACCTCACCCCGCTCGACACGAACGCCGCGCCCGCGCTTCACGTCAAGGCGCTGCCCCTTGGGCCGATGCGGCTCACCCGGATCACATGGGGAGCGAGTGTCTCAGTCCACACGTCCCATCCCGGTGGCTATGCCGTGAACATTCCGATGTCTGGCCAGATCGAGTCGACGTCGCAGGGGCACACGATCGTCTCCGGGCAAGGCGCCGCATCGGTCTTCCGGCCTGACACTCCAGCTGCGATCGATCGCTGGACTGATGACTGCGAAATCGTGGGTGTGCGGTTCGACCGCGACTATCTCCACCGGGAGATGACCCGCGTGCTGGGACGGCCCGACCAGCACCTGCCCTGGCAGGCAGACCTCACAACCAAGGCTGGACAGAGCTGGATGTCACTATTGCGCTCCGTGGTCGTACAACTGAGGGCGGACACGGAACTGTGGCGGAATCCCCTTGTCGCTGAGCAATTGGCGGGCGCACTCACCACATCTTTCGTCCTCGCGACGATGCCCGCGGAAACGGAATCAACCGCCCACGCCCGACCACGGATCATCAAGCGTGTGCTCGACCGGATACACGACGACCCCGCACAGCCCTGGACGTCAGCAGAAATGGCGCAGATAGCCGGGGTGAGTGTCCGGCGGCTCCAGGAAGGCTTCCGCGAATACCTCGGTATGTGCCCCCGCGACTATGTGCAGGACGTGCGACTCGAACACATTCATCAAGAATTGGCGTCCGGCGACTCGGCGACGTCGGTTACCGACGTCGCCATGCGCTGGGGCATGACGCACACGGGCCGCTTCGCGGCCGCCTACCGGAAGAAATATGGTGTCGCACCGTCACAAACTTTGCGCGGCACCTAAGCCCCTCAGGTCCGCTGGTGCAGGCGCGCCGCTGATCGTCGCGCTTTCTCCAGGCCGTACGCCACCACATCGATCCCGGCGAACGTGTCCGCGAGCCCGTGGCGCGTATTCTGCAGCGCAATCACCGGTTCAATATGCGGGCCGTCGTCGTCCGTCATCAGTTCGTCGTAACCAAACCGGGCGTAGGCGCGCTGCAACTCATTGATCTGGCGGTTGAGGCCAACAAGCGCGCGCTCAGCGGCGACGATCTTCTCACAGAGTGCGGCGGGGTCGGCGGATGCGGGTTCAGCTGATGTGGTCATCGCAATCATTCCTCATCTCGGCGCGAGGGGCATTCCCATACCTAGTGTCCCGCGCGAGACACGGTTTGAAACGTAAATCGGACCGCCGTGTTACGCGCGGCCGCGTGCAACTTCGCAGCCCTAAGCGACCGAATTCGCTGAGAACCGGGGCGGAAATGTCGCTTAAGGCCGCAGAGTGGAGCGCGCACAAGAAAACCCCCTCACTGCCATCGCAGATGAGGGGGTTTGAGCGGTGGCGGAGGGATTTGAACCCTCGGACGGGGGTTACCCGTCACAGCATTTCGAGTGCTGCACCTTCGGCCGCTCGGACACGCCACCGCGCACAACTGTACCTGAGGCGGCACTTAGCTCCGAATCCGCAGGTCATCGCCAATTAACGATGCTGGGCGAAGAATGCGTCGAGCAGCGCCACGCATTCGGCTTCCCGCACCCCACCGCGCACGTGAGGCCGGTGGGTGAGCCGCCGGTCACGCACCACATCCCACAACGAACCCACAGCGCCTGTCTTCGGTTCCCACGCCCCGAACACCAAACGAGCTACCCGGGCGAGGACGATCGCACCCGCGCACATGGTGCACGGTTCGAGTGTTACCGCGAGCGTCGTGCCTTCGAGGCGCCAGCCGTCCCCGTACACGCGCGCAGCTTCCCGCAATGCCAGGATCTCGGCATGTGCAGTGGGGTCTCCGAGTTGCTCTCGGGCGTTGCCGGCGCGGGCAAGTATCGAGCCGTCCGGGGCGAAGACGACCGCGCCCACAGGCACGTCATCGTGTCCGGCTAACCCCGCGGCATCGATCGCCGCCCCGAGGTAGTCGGCGTCGCTCAGACTACTTCTGAATGGAGTCGACAACCGAGGCGAACTCCCTTTCGAACCCAAGCCGCTCCGCGATCATCTGTA
Source organism: Hoyosella sp. YIM 151337 (assembly GCF_026041215.1). GTDB lineage: Bacteria > Actinomycetota > Actinomycetes > Mycobacteriales > Mycobacteriaceae > Hoyosella. Next base: position 49,438 of record NZ_JAPEIQ010000011.1, on the reverse strand, counting down.
ATTGCTCATCCGGGTACAAGTCCGTTTCCGCCAGTATCACGCTCATCAATGGCTCGGGCACACCCAGATCTGCGAGGATTCCGAGGTCGCCTTCTTCCCATGGGTCGGTCTCATCAAGTTCATCGGGGTCGAGGTCGGGCACGTCCACATTGAGTTCCTCGAGCACATCGGCCGCGATGTCGTAGTCGATAGCAGCGGCCGCGTCGGAAAGCAGCAGCCGCGTCCCTGAGGGTCCTGGTCGCACGATTACGAAGAACTCATCGTCCACGTCGAGGAGTCCGAAAGTGGCTCCTGAGCTTCGCAGTTCACGCAGTTCCGTCTCGACCTCGCTCAGACTTGTGAGCGCAACCGTGGGCAGCGGAAAGCACCGCCAGCGTCCCTCTTCCCGGACAACCCCAATACCGAAACCATCGATGTCGAACTCGTCATCTTTTTGTGTGCGAGCGCGCTGTGCAGCCATGCGGTGAGGTTAGCGCGCAGGACAGGCGCAAGGAACATCTGGCGGCAAATCGTTGGAGAACTCCCAGCGTTCGCTGGGAGACACGTTCCCTCAACGTGTGCAAGGCTAGGAACGTGTCTGTTCCAGTATGTGTACTCGGTCTCGGCCTCATCGGGGGATCTCTCCTTCGCGCAGCGAGTGCCGCGGGCCGAACAGCTTACGGGTACAACCGGTCTGGTGATGCGGCAGCCGCCGCTTCAGCTGACGGATTCGAGGCCAGCGCCGACCTTGGCGGGGTTCTTGCGCGGGCTCGCGCGGATGGTGCGCTGATCGTCATCGCGGTGCCAATGCCCGCTGTCAATAGCGTGCTGAAGGCGGTGGCGGAGCACGCGCCCCAGTGCCCTCTGACGGATGTCGTCAGCGTCAAGGAACCGGTTGCGGCGCTCGCACGGAAGCATGGCCTCGACGCACGGTACGTCGGTGGGCACCCGATGGCTGGCACCGCGGAATCAGGCTGGGCGGCGGGCGACGCGGAGTTGTTCCGGAACGCGCGGTGGGTGGTGAGTGTGGATAGCGGGCGCGACCCTGTCGTGTGGAAACACGTGGTTCGCCTCGCGCTTGATTGCGGGTCAGTCGTTGTTCCTGCGGAGTCCGGTGAGCATGATGAGGCAGCCGCCCGGATTTCGCATCTCCCGCACCTGTTCGCGGAGACGCTCGCGCTGGCGGGCGCTCGCGGCGGCGACCTGACTCTCGCGCTGGCGGCGGGTTCTTTCCGCGATGGGACGCGCGTTGCTGGAACGGCACCCGCACTGGTTGACGCGATGTGCGAGGCCAACGCGGACGCACTGCGCCGCGTGCTCGATGAAGCGCTACAGACCTTGACCGCGGCACGTAAAGCACTGGCTGGGGATTCGACAGCCGAACTTACTGCGGCTGGCTTCGATGCGCACCAAAGGTACCTGCGACGCGGTGAGAAATCCGCGATCACCGCTGTTTCGCCTGGCGCGCCGGGATGGCTCGAAGAGTTGCGTGCCGCGGGACGGCGCGGTGAGGCGCTGCTCACCCTCCCAGAGGAGCGCTCATGACGCTGTGCGACGTTGCGGAGTTGCTCGCTTCCGGGCAACTCACCGCACGTAAACACGTCGAACAGACACTGACGCGAATTGACGAGCTCACGGGGACACCGTGGGAAAATTTGGTCGCCGTGCGGAGTCACCAGACCCGTTTGGCGGCGCAAGCCCGCGAGCAAGCGAAGGTCCTAGATCAGTACTTCGAAGATCATGGCCCGCTCGGCCCGCTGCACGGTGTAGCCGTTGCAGTGAAAGACCTGATCGACGTTGCAGGCATGCCGACCCGCTGTGGAAGCGGTGTCCGAGCCGACGCGCCACCCGCACACCGCGACGCTGCGATCGTGACACGATTGCGTGCGGCGGGCGCGATTGTCGTCGCGAAAACACACCTCCACGAGTTTGCGTATGGACCTACCGGCGCTGTGTGCGTAGACGGCCCTGCAGCCAACCCGCTTGACGCTGAGCGCATTACCGGCGGCTCCTCGTCAGGTTCCGCTGGTCTGGTCGCGCTCGGCACCGTGCCGCTCGCGCTGGGCACAGACACTGGATGCAGCGTGCGGACACCCGCAGCACTGTGCGGCATCACCGGTTTCAAACCCACCTCCGGTGTGCTTTCGACCGACGGTGTGTTTCCGCTGTCCCCGACGCTCGACCACGTCGGCCTTTTGGCGGCGGCACCTGCCGACGTGGCATACGCATGGGAGGCACTGACCGGCAGCGTGGCGGAGGCGACGCCGCTGGCGGAACTCACCGTCGGTCGTCTGCACGGGGCAGCATGGCAGGTGCATGACACGTCGATCGAACGTTCTCTGGATGACGCTGAACGCGCGCTGCGCGCGGCGGGAGCCGTTGTCGTCGACGTAGAACTCCCCCATATGGAGGAGCTTGTTGAGCACTACGGGGCGATAGTTGGCAGCGAAGCGTACGCCACGCACACGGCGGCCCTTAGCTCGCTGCCCGATCGTTTTCAGCCCGTCACACGCGAACGGCTGCTCGCACAGCGCGACCGCTCAGCAACCGCGTACATTCATGCCCTGCGCAGGCGCGATGCGATTCGGCTTGAGTGTTTCACGGCGCTTCGTGATGCCGGTATCGACGCGCTGTTCACCGCGACGACGCCGCTGCGTGCCACGCCGATCGGCATGGAAGAAGCTGAAACGAGCAGCGGGACCGTAACCGTACGTGCCGAGTTGCTGCGCATGTGCATTCCGTTCAGCATGCTTGGCGTGGCTGCGCTGTCCGCGCCCATCACCCATAAGGACGGCTTGCCGTCAGGAATACAAATAGCGGCTGCCCCGCGCGATAACCCCGGCGAGGCCGACGCGCTCGCGCTGGCTCTGGGCGCGGTGGTGGCGCGCTAAATGCGCTGACCGAGGCCAGGATAGTCAATCAGGAACCCGTCACTATCGACGGTGACGGTGGCGCTCGCAACCGGTGAGAAAACGTGGATTCCCTCTGGATGTGAGCTGTAGGTGAGGGTTTCTTCCCGCACCTTCAAGTCCGGCAGCGAAACGTACACGACAGGAACCTGGATGTCGTTGGCTTCAGTGTGCAGATCGAGGCGGCGAATCGGCAGCGCGTTAAAGAATGGGCTCAGGATGACGTCAACGTCCAGCGCCCCGCTGAAGCGCGACCGCGTCGATGTGTTGCCTTCATGGATGGTCCAATAACCTTCGGTGTCGCGGCTCACCGACAGCACGCGCTCCCCCGCAGCAACCAGCGCGCGCAGCGAAAGCCGTCGGGTCGCCCCAAATTCGTCGGTGATGAGATCGTACGACGCACTGAACGCTGGGTGGTCATCGCAATCCGCGCCGATGATCCGTCCTGACGCCTTGATCTTTTTGCCGCCAATCTGGATGCGCACGGACTCCATTCGGGGTGCCGAATGCGCCCCCCAAGTGAGAACTGCAGGCCAGTTTGCTGCCGACGTTAGCGCGTCTGTCACGCCCCTACGGTATGGAGCCAACTGCCGTGCGCGCAAGAAACCGAGCGAAGTCCCACCGTGTGCGCGTTTCGCTGCTGTTCTGGCGGGGCACAGTGCCGACCCTTCCGGCGGCGTGTCACCGACTGCGCTCGGCCAGCGCGACGTCTCGCTGACTGAATCGGTTCACAAACGGCACAACACTGTTTTTCACTGTTTCGTTGTAGACATGCGGCTGCTGGATCGGATTCGCGTGGCCGGTTCCGTACATGCGGGTGACGAACAGCGTTCCCCCGGGCCCGCCTGCCCGGTCGAATAGTGCGCGCTGCGTATGGTCGACGTCCACGACTTCATCAAGGATCCCGCGGTGCGGCCGCATGAAGATGAGCGCTGGACGCGGCCGCTCATCATTCTCGCGGCTGAGGGCCACGACGTGGTCCGCGGCACCCGACGCCACGATCGCGAGGAACTGCGCTTCGATCAGGCTGTTGCTCGCGGCAGAGTCGTTGTAGAACTTGTCGCGCAGCACTTCACTGACCGCGTCGCTCAGTGCGGCCTGGTTTATGTCCGGCAGTGCGCGCGGGCGAGTCGTCAGAAAGCGTTCCTGCCGAGCTGCCATCTCCACGGTAAATCGCAAGACCCGGCTTTCCCGCGCTCCCGGCAGCCACCCCATCCAGCGGAGCATGTTTTCGCCGGCATCACGCTTTTCCGGTCGTACCGCGTGCAGATCGATGGGAGTGCAATCGAGCACAACCGCGAGAAGGTCGAGATCGGTGTCGTCGACGATGTGGTGAGCGGCCTCGAGCGCGACAATTCCGCCCATGCTGTGACCGACGAAAACCAGCCGTTCCACGCCCATCTCAGTCGCATGCTCGGCCACCATCCGGCTGATTACAGCCGTGTCGATACCAGCGTTGTCATACTGCACAGCCCACACTTGCCCGAGCTCGGTGAACATTGGCAGCGCCCGCGCGGTATCGCTGGCATCGAGGTTGCCCAAACCCACAACGTTGACCACCGCGGTGTCCTGGTTGGCGGGCTCTGCCGCGTCGAAAATGTGGTGCAGGTGCGGTTGCGTCGCGGCGAGCCGTTGCCGCTCCGGGTGGACGTCGTGCACCCAGTATTGGGTGCTCATAATCAGCGGTGGAATCATCGCCAAACACATCAGGACGATAAATAGGCGTGTACGCCGGAACCGGCGCCAATTGTGCCCCAGCCGCGTCGCGCGCAACTGGGCCTTCCGGCGCTCGTTGCTCCAATCTGTCACTGGGCATGGAGATAGCGTCACAATCCTCATCTAGACACCAGCCTAGCTGTCGCTGCGACCGATACCATCCCAGTGTGACGACCTCTCGGCCCCGCCTGCCACGCACGCATTCCCGGTTCCTGCTGCTGTCAATCAGGGCGGATGACGCGGCGGCCGACGAGGAATACGATGCAGTGCGCACATTCGCGGGACTTGAACCGGCGCAACTTCACCGCATCCGGCTCACTCACGAACCACTTGGCTCGATAAGGCTCGACGACTGGCGCGGCATCATCCTCGGCGGCGGACCGTATAACGTCACCGACCCGCATGAGACGAAGTCCGAGCCGCAACGGCGCACTGAGAGCGCCATGCAAGCGCTCCTTGACGAGATCGTCACGCGTGACTTCCCGTTTCTCGGCTGCTGTTACGGGATTGGAACGCTCGGCACGTACATCGGGGCCGCGCTAGACCGTAAGTATAGTGAGCCCGTCGGAGGCACCAGCATCGAACTCACCGCCGAAGGCCGCAGGGATCCACTAATGGCGGGGCTTCCCGAGCGATTCGACGCCTTTGTGGGCCATAAAGAGGCCATCAGCGCCCTCCCCGAACATGCAGTCCTGCTTGCGTCCTCCGCGATGAGCCCGGTGCAAGCTTTCCGGGTGGGCAACAACGTGTACGCGACGCAGTTTCACCCAGAACTCGATGTCGCTGGGATGCTCACCCGAATTGACGTGTACAAGCATCACGGCTACTTCGCGCCCGAAACGGCGGACGCGCTGAAGGAGAGGGTGCAGGAGTTCGATGTCGCGCATCCCCCATCGATTCTACGGACGTTCGTCAAACTGTACGGCTAGCGCTCTGAATGTCACCCAAAGGCGCGCACCCCCGCAAAAAGCACCGCGCCGCCCAGTCCCAGGAACGCCAGACCCGTCACCACAGCGAACCAGCGCGTGCGGAACCACTTCTGTGTCGCGCGAGAGGACGCGAAGATGGCAAGCGCGCTGAACCACGCGGCCTCCGCCAGCACCAGCAGGACCGCAACCGTAGCCCAGTCGCCAACAGTGGCGGTGTGTGGGATCAAGGTCGCGAATACCGCTGCGAAAAACACCAGGGCTTTCGGGTTGGTGATGTTGGTGGCGAGCCCGAGCATGAATGGGCGGCCCAACGCTGGCGCAGCCGACGGGCTTGTTTCGAGACCGCCCGGGGATCTCAGCGCTGCAACGCCGAGGTACCCGAGCAGCAGACCCCCGGCAACCTGTAATCCGCCCACCAGAGCTGGATTGCTCGCGAGTGCGGCCTCGAGTCCAATCATCGCGAGTGTCACCCATACGGCGATGCCAGATGCGATCCCCAGGGCAGCGGCCACACCCGCGCGGCGCGAGCCATGCGCGGATTGACGCAGAACAAGTACGGCGTCAGGCCCGGGTGACGCAACCCCCACAGCCCACACTGCCATCAAGCTCGCGTAGTGGCCGAAAGTCATGGGATGAGTATGTCTGCATCGCTACCGCGGCGCATTGGAATTTATGGGTGGGACATCCACCCCACCCATAATTCGGGCCCATCAGCCGAAAGACGCGGAAACAACTGAACCCCCTGCTAGAGGGGGTTCAGTTGCTGTCTCAACCAGACGTGCGCCCGAGAGGATTCGAACCCCTAACCTTCTGATCCGTAGTCAGATGCTCTATCCGTTGAGCTACGAGCGCGAGCTTATTCAGTTATACCGGCTTTGACCGGTGGCGGAGGCGAGAGGATTTGAACCTCCGGTCCCCTTTTAGGGGGACAACTCATTAGCAGTGAGCCCCATTCGGCCGCTCTGGCACGCCTCCCTGGGCCCCTTGCGTGGGCCATCGAAAAGACTACACACGCTGCCCCGTCTATGCAAAACGCCACGTGGGCGGGCAGGCCTCGCCGATTGTGTCAAAGCAATGCCTTCAGCGCAGGTTGCTATCGAACCATTCAAATATGTGCTGTTTCGCCGCTACAGCAGCGACACTCGGTGAGGCATCAGCAGTGTCCGGCACATCATCGACGTCCCCGGCTGGCTCGGCTGGAAGGCCTTCGTCAGGCCGATGACCAAGCCCCGGGTACGTGACGATGAGAGTCGCGGCACTGGCATGCGCAGCTGCGTCACGGAGAAGCTGCACTTCCTCCGGCGGCGTGCGGGGGTCCTCGTCACCGAAGATTCCGAGCCACGGCACGCACAGTCGGCGCACGGCCTCAGTGAGCGGTGAAACGCCCTCACGCACGGGCCCCGTGATCCCGTGAGCGGCGACGCTCACAACTGCCCCGAGCGGCCGCTCTACTCCAGCCAGCGCGGCGACAGTTCCGGCGCTATCGAAGCCGATCACACCGATGCGATCTGGATATATCTCCTCACCAAGCAACCAGCCCCGGGCCGCGTCGAACTCCTGAAGCAACGCATTTCCGGAATCTGAAGCGGACTGTTCGTCCGCGAGGGCAGGTGCCGCAACAGTCCATCCTTCTTCCGCGAACTCCTCCATGAACTGGCGGAGGCTGGGACTGAAAGATCGACTCTCATGCAGTAAGACGATGCCTCCGCGCGGCCGGCCCTCCGGCTCAGCCACGGTGAGCGGCACTCGGTTCTTCGTGTTGCCCGGCAGGGCCGCTGTTTCCTGCCGGATTCGTACCATACTGATCCCCGACATACATCTACTCTCCCACCGGTTTGTCCGCTTTGCGAGTGCCTGCTCATCGAGGCGCGCACCCGCTAGGCTTTCAGGCGTGAGTGATCCCGCACCTACCGCACGTACCAGGCCCGACCTTGCGAGCATCCCGGTTTACGTTCCAGGCAAATCATGGCCCGGAGCGATCAAGCTGGCCAGTAACGAAACCTCTCCGGGGCCCCTGCCAAGCGTTGTTGATGCGATCACACGGGCGGCGGCTGAGGTGAACCGCTACCCGGATAACGGCGCGCTCGCGCTGAAGTCAGCGCTCGCCGATGAACTGAAGGTGGGTCCAGAGCACGTTTCGGTGGGTTGCGGCTCGGTGAGCTTGTGCCAGCAGCTCGTGCAGGCAACGTGCGGCCCGGGGGACGAGGTGCTGTTCGCGTGGCGTTCCTTCGAGGCGTATCCACTCGTCAGCCTGGTTGCGGGCGCCACGCCGGTGAAGATTGCGCTCGACCGCGATGCCGTCCACGACCTTGATGCGATGGTCGCGGCAATCACCCCCAACACTCGACTGATCTTCGTCTGCAATCCCAACAACCCAACGGGTACGGCGGTCGGCAGCGCAGCGCTCGAACGTTTCCTCGACGCGGTACCGTCCCACATCCTTGTCGTTCTCGACGAGGCGTACTTTGAGTATCTGCGCCCGGACGGGTTCGCGGAAGGTGATCTGCCGGATGGTGTCGAGCTTCAGCGAAGCCGGTCCAATGTCGTGGTGCTGCGCACTTTTTCCAAGGCGTACGGACTTGCCGGGCTTCGCGTCGGTTACGCGGTCGGTCACCCAGAGGTCATTACAACACTGGGCAAGGTGTACGTCCCGTTCAGTGCGAACAGCATTGCGCAGGCGGCAGCAATCGCGTCCCTGGAAGCAGCGAAAGAACTGCTTCATCGGACCGATGCCGTGGTGAAGGAACGTGAGCGGGTTCGCGACGCGCTCACCGCGGCCGGTTATCGCATTCCCGAGACGCAGGCGAATTTCGTCTGGCTGGACCTCGGGGCGTCAACAGAGGCCTTCGCAGCCCGCTGCGCCGAAGCAGGTGTGCTGATCCGGCCATTTGCCGGGGAGGGGGCGCGAGTCACAATCGGGACCCCAGCCGAAAACGATGTTTTCCTCCGGTTCGCATTGAGCGATTCGGCGGCAGGTATCCTCAACGCGGTGTGATGCGTCACAAAAGTTCGTTACTGCCACACCCGTGACAGAACTGTGACCGCAATGCGCCACGTTCGAGGCACCAACTGGCCTGACACTAGAGGTGGTGGTCGATACGCTGTGCCCGCCCAGCGACATGCGATGAAGCATGTGACAACGAGGAAGGAGGTAGCTGATGCCCCGCCACGGTGGCTCTGCAGCACCCTCCTCGCGGTCCCTTCGCCTTGCAACCGCGTTAGCGGGCTCAGCTGCGCTGCTGCTGACTTCACTTCCAGTTGCCGCGGCGGCACCGGCTCTGCATCCGCGCAACAATCAAGTGGACGATGTCGAAGTGCGCTTGTTATCGTTCGGAGATCTCGGCGACAGCCTGCGCCCGCCTGAGGGAGACGCCGGATCGCTCATTCAATCTGATGGTTCCCGCGTGGACGCTGGCGGCGCTGGATACTTGGCAGCATTTCTCGACCAACTGCGGCGCCAGGCGCCTCGTTCTTTGCTGTATTCGGGAGGCGGAAACGTCGCCTACGACGGTAACGGCCCGTACCGCATGTTTTCCGGTGAGCCGACGATCGAGGTACTGAACTCGTGGGACATCGCGGCATCGGCCGTGGGTGCCCCTGAACTCTCCGAAGGGCTCGGTGAGCTACTCCGCAAGGCGCAAGGCGGGTGCCATCCCGAGCATGGCTGTCAGTTCGGTGACGAATTCACCGGCGCGAACTTCCCGCTGCTCGGCGCGAATCTGGTTGACGAGGCGGGTGAGCCCATTACCCTCCCCTTCTCCATCAACTACGTGGATGATGTGCCCGTCGGTGCGATTGGCGTCCTGATGCGAGACGCTGCGGCCACCGCCTCCGAAGCCGGAGCCACCGGCGATGCCGTCCAGATAGAGGATGAACTTGAGGCCATCGAAAAAACCGCGGAGGTCCTCGAGTTCTTCGGAGTGAAGGCAATTACGCTGCTGCTGTACGGTGACGCTGCCGCACGCAGCGCGGACGGCCCTAACGGGTGCGGCATCGAGGACGGCCCAGCGTACACGCTCGCGACCGAGGCGAGCCCCCATGTGGACGTCATCTTCTCCGCGGGCGGGCCCGACGCCTTCAACTGCACCGTCCGGGACCCTGGCGGCGTAGAGCGGCCGTTCATTCGCGCAGCTTCGAACGGCAGGACCGTTTCAGTGGCCGACATCGTGATCAACCGCCACACCGGAGAAGTGCTCCGCGAACGCACCAGCGCCTTCAACCAGGTCGTTACCCGCAATGTCGAGCCGGATCACACAACTCAGGACATCATCGCGCGGGCGGAAGAACTGAGCATCGAGGTTGGTGATCGGCAGATCGGTGAGATCAGCGGTGCAGCACTCAGCCGTACGACGCCCGCGGGCGAATCACCGGCCGGGCGGATCCTTGCCGACGCGGCGCAGTTCGCCGCTACGAGCAGCGACTCCCAAGCCGCGTTGCTGCCGCCCTCAGCATCCCCGCGAGACCTCGATTCAGCGGTGACGTACCGAGACGCTTTTAGCGCACCCCGACCCGCAATGCTCGTGACGCTTTCGCTCACCGGAGCGGAGCTGAAAGAGGCGCTCGAACAGCAGTTCCGCGACGGTGACGACATCATGCTGCAGCCCTCACAAGAGCTGACCTACACGATAAACCCGGGCGCAGGTCCGGGCGCACGAGTGACGGACATCCGTATCGGAGACTCTCCAGTTGTGGACGACGAGACGTACCGGATCACTGTGACGGACCGCATCGCGATCGGCGGATTCGGATTCACCGCCCTCGGCTCGGGCACAGATCGCGCCGCGATAACCACGACGAGCAAGGCGTTCACGGACTACGTCAGCACGCATTCACCGGTGAAGGTGCCCGGTGAGGATCGGGTTTCGCTGCAGGAGTCGTAGGCGTTCCGTCCACCGGTCGAATCTGCCCCGTCGTTGGGAATTTGCCCCGGCCGTGGCTAGGGCAGATTCCCAAGGACAGGGCACTTAAGAACCCCGGCCGACCAGCCGGACCTACCGATTGTGAACGATCGGGGCGCACTCAGCGCCTCGATCCTTCCAAATACAGGAAAGCCGAACCCGCCAGGGGTTCGGCTTTCCACAGCGGAAGCGGAGGGATTTGAACCCCCGGTCGCTGTTAACGACGCTCGCTTTCAAGGCGAGTGCATTCGGCCGCTCTGCCACGCTTCCACGGGGAATCCTAACGAAAACCCTCCCCAATCGGCGAATCCGCACGTGATTCCGGGTCTTGCTTTCGCGCCAGCTCTGGTGAAGACTGTCACCAAACCAAATGGTGACGCCGGTCACCACACAACTTCAGGGGGTTGCACGATGACGTGTGCCGGGCATCGTTCACGCCGCGCTTATTCGCAAATGCGCATCAGCACACGTATCGGAGCCACAATCGCCAGTGTGCTGTTGTGTTCAATCCCGGCGCTCGCCGCGGCCCCGCACGCCGCAGCGGCACCATACGCGCAGTATCTCGATGCGGTGGCTGACAACAACGACGGTGAACGCAGCGGCGGATTCGCCTCACACCTCCCACTCGACCAGCGTGCCCTCGCTTCAGCCCTGGACAGCGCCCGCGCAGCCGGCGTCACACCCCAGCGATACGGAACGTTGCTGCGCCAGTACTGGTTAGCTGTCGCGGCAGACAACGCAGGCATCGACCTCGCGTCCTGGGAGCCAGCCGCCGGTCTCGATGCGAACCTCGCAACAGTCGACAAGGTCTACGAAAACTACTTGCGCCTCTACAACGAGAACCCCGAGTTCTACTGGTCGGGAATGGCCGGTCTCGCAGGCATCTCCTTTGCGGCAGGGTTCTGGGACCTGAACGACATCGGACAACTCCTCACCGTCCCGGGGATACATGAGCTGGGTAGCGCAGTTGGTTCCGCGATCGCGGAGCTGCCGTGGGAAGTCGCCGAAGAGCTGCCGCGCGACGTCGTTCTTCTCGCTACGGACGGGCCGTCCATCACGCAGGCCGACATCGACTGGTATCTGCACCGGCTGCTTATCAAACAGCGCAACATCTTCATGGATATGGTGCCGATGCACGAGGCGTACGCTGCGCGCGGGATGGCCGGGGTCCTGGAGCTCGCGCAGTCTGGCGCGTACGACGACTACATCATCGAGGGGTGGCTCCAGCTCGCTAGCGGAACCCGAGAGGGGCTCGCCGAAGCGCTGGTGCGGATGGCGTCGCGAGAACAAAACCAGATCATCGCCGACCAGTGGGACGACACCGCTGGCGGACGCGGCACCATCGGCCGAGTACTCACCTACGCGACGACGGTCGGCGGCAACCCGGACGTACCGGGCGCCACACCACTCGGCACGTTCCGGCCGCTCACCGCGCACGCGACCGTTGAGGGGCAGCGCTGGGCCCTGCGCACTCCCCTGCCCGCGTTCAACTGGGCTGACCGCGAACCTCGCTGGGACTACATCGCGCTTGACTTAGTACCCGCGTTCCGCTCACTGGTTCAGGATCGGCCCAGCGAAGCACCACGCTATCTCGGCGTATCGTTCCGCCCACAGGCTGAGTCGAACCGCCTCATCGTCCGGCTTCCCGACCTGATCACACAAATGACGAGCGACTGGGCCCTCGAACCGGCTTAGGTCACTCGGTGGTTTCCTGAATGTGCGCGTCGATCTTTTCGAATACCTCGGCGATTAGCTTCAACTGAGACGAATCAAGCAGGTCGACGAAATGCGCGCGCACACTCTCCACATGTCCGGGCGCGGCAGCTCGGAGCTCGTCCAGGCCGCGCGGGGTGATCTTCGCAATCACGCCGCGGCCGTCTTCTTCACACGACTCGCGTACTACCAGCCCCTGCGCTTCCATCCGTCTGACCTGGTGCGTCAGCTTGCTACGGGACGCGAGAATGCCCGCCGCGAGTTCGCTCATCCGCAGCGCCTTGCGTGGCGCCTCTGATAACAGCACCAGAATCCGATAGTCAGCGATCGTCAGGCCGGTAGCGTCGGAAAGATCACTATTGAGAACGGCGAGAAGCCGCTGACTGCCGTCGATGAAAGCTCGCCACGCCTGCTGTTCCTCGTCGTTTAACCACCGCACGCTTGCGGTCTGCACGGGAATCATGATGTGCGGTCTCCCCTTTGCTCCCGGGTTGCTGACTACAGAGCCTAGCGACGTTCGATGGTTACCAAAGGAAAATACTGCCACAAAAACGGGCAAGAATCCCGGTCGCCTCAAACGCTAATCTCGTTAATATGCGCGCAATCACGATCTCCGAGCCAGGCGGGCCAGAAGTCCTCCAATGGTCCGAAGTGCCCGATATTAAACCCGATGTCGGAGAGGTGCTGATCCGCGTCGCTGCGACTGCAGTGAACCGGGCCGACATCCTCCAGAGGCAGGGCCACTATCCGCCGCCGCCCGGCTCCAGCGACATTCTCGGCCTGGAATGCTCCGGCGTCATCGCCGAGGTGGGCGAGGGCGTACACGACTGGAAACCAGGCGACGAGGTGTGCGCACTGCTCGCGGGTGGCGGATACGCCGAATACGCTGCCGTGCCGCAAACACAGTTGCTTCCCGTCCCTGAGGGTGTGGACCTCCGAACCGCGGCGAGCCTGCCGGAGGTCGCTTGCACGGTGTGGTCGAACCTCGTGATGACAGCGGGGATGCATCGCGGACAGACCGTTCTTCTCCACGGCGGCGCAAGCGGTATCGGCACGCACGCAATTCAGGTAGCACGCGCCATGAACCTGCGCACCGCAGTGACCGCAGGCTCCGCAGAGAAGCTCGCGGTGTGCGCGGAATTGGGCGCTGAGTGCCTGATCAACTATCGCGAACAGGACTTTGTCGAGGAAATCACATCCTTCACCCAGAACTCAGTCCGTCACGGAGCGGATATCATTCTCGACATCATGGGGGCTAAGTATCTGGAACGAAACATCGACGCGCTTGCGGCCGACGGCCATCTTGTGATCATCGGTTTGCAAGGCGGGCGCAAAGCCGAACTCAATCTCGGCAAAGTGCTCATGAAGCGCGCCCGAATAGCTGCGACTAGCCTGCGTGCGCGTCCATTGACCGGCCCCGGGTCGAAGGACGAGGTGATTCGCGAAGTCATCGCGCACGTGTGGCCGATGATCAGCAGTGGTCTCGTACGTCCTGTGGTGCATGACGAGCTGCCCGTCAGTGATGCTGGCGCAGCGCACAAGATGCTGGAGTCCGGGTCCGTCACCGGCAAGCTTCTGCTCAGCGCCATGTCTTAACATCGGCGCCAAGAAATGAGATAGGAAACCCATTGACTGAGAATGACGGCATCGAAGTGATCGGCACAGAAACCACTGAAGCTCCAGACAGTGAGGCGAACGGAAAGCCGGAAGGGCCGACAGCGCTCACCGACCTCGTCGAACAGCCCGCGAAGGTTATGCGCATTGGCACGATGATCAAGCAGCTGCTTGAAGAGGTCCGCAGCGCTCCGCTCGACGATGCCAGCCGAACCCGGCTGCGAGAAATCCACGAATCGTCAATTCGCGAGCTACAGGACGGCCTGGCCCCGGAGCTGCGCGATGAGCTAACTCGCATCTCGCTCCCCTTCAGCGAGAATGCGGTGCCAAGTGACTCCGAACTGCGCATCGCACAGGCTCAGCTTGTGGGCTGGCTCGAAGGAGTCTTCCACGGTATTCAGACGGCCCTCTTCGCACAGCAAATGGCCGCCCGCGCCCAGCTTGAACAGATGCGTCAGGGAGCACTGCCCCCGGGCATCAGTCTGGGGCACACACACCGTGACAGCGAACACGAGAGTGGGCACTCAGGGTCGGGCACCGGCCAATACCTGTAAGGGCCCTAGACTCTGCTCCGCCGCAAGGCTTTGGCCCGCTGCACCCCCGCACGCAGTGAACGCCGCGCCCGCGGCGGAACCGCTTGCTTCGCGCGGATCTGCAATGGCAGCTTGGGGTACAACGCGGCAGCGAGATCCCGCTTCTGCATCACCATTCGTTCGACGTCGCTGGCTGCGAAACCACCGCCGCGGGGCTGGGCGGGTGCGAGGCTGGACGCGTCGGCTCCGAGCACCAGCCACTGCGAGCCGGCTGCGGTCAGTGAGCGGTGCTTCGTGTCGTAGTAACCTTTCCGCCCGCTCAGCGCGACACCCGACGCGCCGGTCGCTGCCGCGAGTAGGTGCGGGTGGAAGCGGGTACTGATCCAGGTTTGTCCTCGCCGGGCGGGCAACCCGTTGCGCCACAGTTCGGTGAACGGCACGAATTCCGCGCCCTCCACGCGGTCCGCGATCTGGTCAAACACCACGCGATCCGTCCCAGGGATTCCCTCGATGACGGCGACTTGGTCACCCTTCACGCCCCAGGCGTCAAGCAGTTCTGTTGCACGGCGGGCGATCGAACTGTCCGCCGACTCATCGTCGGTCACCAGGTCAGATTGCAGGCATAGGACGAACTCACGGCGCGAGGCCTCGCTCGCGGTGTCAAAGATCGGCACGCTTCCGCGCCGCTGCGACGGCAGCGGCACCGCGAGCCACGCGTCATCACCCCCGACAGGGAGACTGAGCAGGCGAGCGGACTCGTCGTCACGCACGTCGAACACGGCGAAATCTGCAACGCTTTCACGCAGTTCAGCGCCGTCTCCGGCCGGCATGAGTCCCTGTCCGGTCGCGTAGAGCGGCGCGCCCGAGGCGCGTGCAGCGGCACGGACCAGCCGCAAAAGACCCAGGTGGTGCGGCCAAACAGTATTAAGGTAGCCGCCGCCGAGCAGATGGATGCTCGACGCCCGCGCGAGCAAGCCAATCCCGTCCGCGAGCAAACACGCGCGCCCCGGCTCGCCGACGACACGGTCAAGCAGTTCGCGCCCCTCAGCAGGTGGACGCGTCGACGCCTCGACTGCGAGCCGCCACGCAGTGTCCACGAAGAGAACCCGTGGATGACAGCCACGCAGCAGCACCGCGGCCTGACCAGGAGTGTGGCAGTCCAAGACCACAAGCGCACTGGGCCGGACGCGCGCCAGATAACGCAGCCACGCTGCGGCAATGAACTCGTCCCCATAATTAGGGTGCCCACTGGGCGCTATGAGGTAGACGACTTCACGGCCTTCATCGGGCTGCAGCATGGGAACAACTTTGGCGATCTCTTTACTTTTAGGCAACTCGGCGCAGGCTTCCGAGTGTCGCCGCGCGGCCCCGCGCGGATTCTTGTGACTGCCGACTAGGCTTACCGTTCGTGCCCGACTCACCGACAGAACCCGACGACCCGGCAGACCAGGGAAACCCGGAGCCCGCAGGCGCTCACGCGCTGCAGGTCGAGGTGCACGAGATCACCTCGGATTCGAAGACGTTCGCGCGCGCGTTCGGCGACCTCCGCACGGGTTTGGCCCAGCGCGAATTGTGGTTGCAGCTGGGGTGGCAGGACATCAAGCAGCGCTACCGGCGGTCAGTGATCGGACCGTTCTGGATCACGATCGCCACTGGCGTGCAGGCAGTCGCGATGGGGCTGCTGTACTCGGTGCTTCTTGAAGTGGAACTGCGGACTTTTCTGCCGCACGTCACCGTGGGGCTCATCATTTGGACGATGATCCAGGGCGCGATCCTTGACGGCGCCGAGGTGTTCATCAAGAACGAAGGCCTCATCAAATTCTTGCCGTCCGCACTGAGCGTGCATGTGTACCGGCTGGCCTGGCGTTTGTTCCTGTTGTTTATTCACAACATCCTGATCTACGTGATCATGCTGGCCATATTCCGGCCGTCACTCGACTGGTCGAGCCTGCTCGCAATTCCGGCGCTCGTGCTGATAATGCTGAACGTCGTGTGGGTGACGCTGTTCTTCGGGATCTTTGCGACTCGGTACCGGGACATTCAGCCAATCCTGAACAGTCTCACGCTGCTGCTGTTCTTCATGACGCCAATCGTGTGGACGACCGAAGGGCTGATCGCACGTGGCGGGGAGGCCGCCGACCGTGCCCGCATCGTGGAAATCAACCCGCTGTACCACTATCTCGAGATCGTCCGCGCGCCAATGCTGGGTAATTCCGTCGCTTTCTACCACTGGGGCATCGTTCTGGCGTGCACGGTCGCGGGGTGGGTACTGACGATTATCGCTTTACGCAACTACCGGGCCCGCGTGCCCTACTGGGTGTAGGGAGGGACAGTGCCAGAAGTACGTATCGATACGGCGAGCGCGTGCGTCGACTTTCCGATTTTCGACGCGAAGACCCGTTCGCTGAAGAAGGCGTTCCTGGGGAAAGCCGGTGGGACCATCGGCCGGAACACCTCCAACGTCGTCATTGTTGAAGCGCTGCGTGACATCACGATGTCGCTGCGGGAGGGCGATCGTGTCGGCCTCGTCGGCCATAACGGCGCCGGCAAATCAACACTCTTGCGCCTGCTCGCGGGCATTTACGAGCCGACGCGCGGCAAAGCCCGGATTCAAGGCCGGGTAGCGCCAATTTTCGACCTCGGTGTCGGGATGGATCCCGAAATTTCGGGCTACGAGAACATCATTATCCGCGGGTTATTCCTCGGAATGACGCGGAAGCAGATGATGGCGCGCATGGACGAGATCGCGGATTTCACCGAACTCGGTGATTATCTCAACATGCCGTTGCGCACCTACTCCACGGGCATGCGCGTGCGGGTGGCGATGGGTGTGGTCACCAGTATCGAGCCCGAGATCCTGCTGCTCGACGAGGGCATCGGGGCGGTTGACGCCGAATTCATGCGTAAGGCACGAAAGAAGCTTGAACAACTGGTCTCCCGGTCCGGCATTTTGGTGTTCGCGAGTCACTCCGACGAATTCCTCGCCCAACTGTGCGACACCGCGATGTGGATCGATCACGGCACGATCCGCGAGCGGGGCAACATCAAAGATGTGCTGACGCATTACAAGGGCCCAGAGGCAGCCAAGATCGTCGATAAAGTGCAGGCAGATATGGCGGCTGAAGGATGAGAATCATCGCGGTTGTCGTGACACACCGGCGCAAGGAACTCCTCGCCGAGTCGCTTGCCGTGGTCGCCGGACAGAGCCGCCCAGTCGACCATGTGATCGTCGTGGACAACGCCGCCGAGGCAGCGGTGCGCGAACTGGTTGAGTCTCAGCCGGTGCCTGCCAAATACATCGGTTCGCAGCACAATCTGGGCGGTGCGGGAGGATTCGCGCTGGGTATGCTGCACGCGCTCGCGCTTGGCGCCGATTGGGTGTGGCTCGCGGATGACGATGGACGCCCCGAGGGTCCCGATGTCCTGCACACACTTCTCGAGTGCGCCGAGAAGCATCAGTTAGAAGAAGTCTCGCCAGTGGTCTGCAATATCGGTGAGCCAGACCGGTTGGCTTTTCCGCTGCGCCGCGGACTCGTGTGGCGCCGGTGGCGGCACGAACTCGGCGATGAGGAGTTCCTCCCAGGCATCGCTTCCCTGTTCAATGGAGCGCTCTTTTCCGCACGGGCAATCGAGGCTGTCGGCGTGCCTGACCTCCGACTGTTCGTGCGCGGCGACGAAGTCGATGTGCACCGGCGGCTGGTCCGCTCCGGCCTGCCGTTTGGCACGTGTTTGCAGACCGCGTACCTGCACCCCGATGGTTCTGACGAGTTCAAGCCAATCCTCGGCGGCAAGATGCACACGCAGTACCCCGACAACTCAGTCAAGCGGTACTACACGTACCGAAATCGGGGTTACCTGCTCGCGCAGCCTGGCATGCGGAAGCTGCTGTTCCAGGAATGGGTGCGGTTCAGCTGGTATTTCTTGGTCTCACAGCGGGACTTCACCGGGTGGAAGGAATGGAACCGCCTGCGGAAGCTTGGGCGCAACGAGCGGTTCCGGCGAATCTGATCGTAGAGTTGGAACTGATAACTGTTTCCATTAATGTGTTCGCCTATGCGCACGCAGTTTCCGTTCACCGCAATCCTGGGGCAAGAAGGGCTCAAGCACTCTCTGCTGCTGAACGCTGTTGATCCCGGAATTGGTGGCGTACTTGCCATGGGCGATCGCGGTACCGCGAAGTCCACCACCGTCCGTGCGCTCGCCGGACTGCTCGATGCCGCCAGCATCGACGCTCCCGTCGTTGATCTTCCCCTCGGCGCGTCCGAAGACAGACTGCTCGGCTCGCTCGACGTCGACGCCGCACTCGCGCGCGGTGAGGTCCACTTCCGCCCCGGGCTCTTACAGGACGCCCATGGCGGCTTCCTCTACATCGACGAGGTCAATCTTCTCGATGACTACCTGGTCGACTTGCTGCTTGATGTTGCCGCCTCCGGCGTGAACCGTGTCGAACGTGACGGTCTCAGCTATCAGCATGACGCTCGCTTCGTGCTCGTCGGCTCAGGCAACCCGGAAGAGGGCGAACTGCGGCCGCAACTCGAGGACCGCTTCGGTCTCTCTACCCATGTCAGCACCATTCGCGACGTCACAGTGCGCACTGAGATTGTTCGGCGCCGACTGGCTTTCGACGCCGACCCCGGCGTCATGAGCCGCGAGTTCGCGACGCATCAGCAGGAACTCGCGGCAACAATCACCCGCGCCCGCGAAACGGTCAGCAACGTCGCTATCCCCGAACGGGTCAGCGAGGCAGCCGTTCAACTCTGTGTCGAGTGTGGCGTCATCGGGCACCGTGCCGAAATCGTGCTTGTGCGTGCCGCGCGCGCGGCGGCCGCCCTGCGGGGGCGAACCGAAGCGACGACGCGGGACATCCTCACCGTCGCCGTACCGGCGCTGCGGCACCGCGTCACCCGTGAGCCGTTCGAGAACCCGACCACGTCCGGTGCCCGCGTCCACAACATCGCGATGCGAACCTTCGGGCTTCACAACGCAGCCTGATGCGACTCGAACCTGAACCTCGGGAACTACTCACCGCGTCGGATTGGGCGCTCTGTGAGATCTGGCTGCACGGTGGTCAATATGGCCTCCTTCTCGTGGGCGATAGCTGGGGCCGTGAACACCTGTGGCGCGAATTAGCCGCGGCATCGCGCCACAACGGAAATACCGCTGAACTCCTGCCCGCGGCAGATCTCGTCAACAGCGACGACGCCGCTGGGTACACCGAACGAATCCTCGCCGCCGCACCCGACACCGAATCCGTACCGCCCGCCCTTTTACGACGCATGACCTGCATCATCGGTGTACGGAGGAAAAGTACGCAAAAGCCCCGGCGAGCCACACCTACCGCTGACATCGCACTCTCTGTGGTCGAAGCACTCGAAGCCAACAGTCTTCACGACCACGGCCTCGACGTCGCTGCAGCGCGTCTCGTTCGCGCAGTGTCGCAAGCGCGCGGCATACAGGCCGGAATCGATGCGCTTTACCGCACGGTCATCGCGCCACGGCTACACGGTCCATCGAGTGCGGATAGTGACGGCACCGTCGGGCGATCGGCATCTTCCGGTGAGGAAGGCGAACAGAACTCCTCATCCCGCGATGACACACGCGGCGATGAGGATGCTGCCAACGAACCGCTTGTGTCCGGCGGCACCGATAGTTCTGCTGAACGCGGGACGCCGGCAAGTGGCGGTAGCGATGGGAGCTGGGACATGGCGGAAGATCAAGCCGAGAGAGAAGGAACCGCCGAGCCTGGCGACCTGGTCGCAGTGCCCCGCCACATCAGCACACCAGAGCAAGCACGTTTACGTGGACAGACTGTGGACGGATCGGCGCGCCGCGGTCCGCGCATTCACAGCGAACGAGGGCGCGCAGGCCGCGTCGTGTCCATCGAGCGGGCACACGGCAAGGTCGCGATTCACCCCACGCTGGTGACCGCTGCGCGCCGTCACGCGGCACGTGGCCGGGAACCATTCCAGGTCACCCGAGCCGACCTGCGGGGCGTCCTCCGCGCCGGCCGCGCGCGCACGTTGACGATTGTCGTCGTCGACCGGTCCGACTCAATGGGGATGCTGCGGATTCGGCAAGCCACAGCGCTCGCCTCGGACGCCCTCGAACGCGCATATCTGGACCGCAGCGACGTCGCAGTCATCAGTGCACGCGGAGCCAAAGCGCAGCTCGTGCTCCCACCGACACGCGGCCTGTTGCGTGCGCATCGCGTCCTCACGCGGCTGCCAAGCGGTGGCGGCACACCGCTCGCGTCCGCTTTCCAGCTCGCGCGAGTCGTGAGCGCCCCCTTCCTCGCACGGCGCAACGTGCGGCTTCGGGCACTCCTCGTCACCGACGGCAGTGCGACGGTGAAACTCGATCCGGACGAGACCGGCAGCGCGCAAGAACACGCAGCCGAACAGTTGATGATGCTCACGGCACACATGCCGGTGGAGGTCCTGCCGCTTACACACACAGGGGCGTGCGTCACCGATAAGGATCTCGCGTGGCTTGAGGACGCGGGTGCGGTTGTTGTGCGAGCAGCGCATACAGCTCAGCCCACTGCACCGGTGTGAGGTCACGCGGCAGCGCATACGGTGACAGCCCATGCGCGCTCATCCATTTCTGCATCTGTGTTCGGCACGACGCTGGCGCCACTCGGTTCAGTACTTTTTTGATCCCCCGGCCCTTCCCGGTGAAGACAGAGTGCACGAAGGCGCTGTAGCGCCGTCGATCCTTTTCTGTTACGAGCGGCCGCGAGCGCCGCGCCACTGTCAGCAGTCCGCCATCCACTGCGGGCTGGGGAGTGAATGCCGCAGCAGGAACACGCTGCAGTAGTTCGAACTCGAACCACGGCCACGCTTGCGCGGTCATCATTGTGGCGCCGCCAACGCCCGCCCGGCGCCGCGCAACCTCCCACTGCACCAGCAGCACAGCATCAGTCCAGTGCTGGCTGTGCAAGATACGGCGCAGCATCGCAGTGGTTTGATGGAACGGCAAGTTGCCGGCGAGCACGTGCGGTTCTCGTGGCAGGCTATACCGCAGAAAGTCACCATTGACGATGCGCGTTGACGCACGCACACGCCTTCGCAGCCGTGTCGCGTGGCGCATGTCGATCTCGATTCCGGTGAGGGGCCGCCCCAGTTTCTCCAGTGGCAGCGTGAGCGCCCCATCGCCAGCGCCGATCTCGATGATCGGCCCCTCGGTGCACGCAATTGCGTTGACAATTGCGCGCGCGATGCGGCGGTCAATGAGAAAGTTTTGGCCGAGTTCGTGTCGACCGGCACGATATGCAGGCATGTGGAAATCCCCGGGAGTGTCGTGAAACAACCCGGGCGGCCCGGACAGCCGCCCAGTACTCGAGTACTGAAGCGGCGGAGCAACTCTGGTGAATCTGGTCCGCCGCTAGGTGCGGCGGATGCGGGTCACTGCGATTGCGCATTTATACACGCCGCGAACGTACAGCAGTGGCAACGAGCGCGCATCTGATTTTTGCCTCCCAACGCAAATCTGCTTCCGCATGTCAACGAAAACCGCCCGATTTCACCGGTTTGCCGTGACCTGCGCAGATGAATTTCGCGAGGGAGGGGATGCGGCGGCATTTGTTTGGCATTCGAATCGCCCGGCGCCACCTTCTGACGTACCGTAATCGTCTTAGGGACGCGTGAAACCGAGTCCACATGACGCTCTTCCGAACTCACGGGAACACCGCATAATGCGGCCACACGCCAACTTGCGGGGAAAGGATCATCATGTCCGCGAACGTGATCGGTTTCGCCCTGCTGCTCATCGGCGTGGTGATGCTGGTATCGAAGATTATTCGGGTCAAGTGGCGGCTCGCGCAGAAGCTCTTCATTCCCAGCTCCGTCCTTGGGGGCGGGCTTGCACTGCTGTTCGGGCCGGATATCTTTGGCCGCCTCATGGGCGCCGTAGGAGTTGACTGGTTCGAGGAATCCGGTTTGTTCACCGAAGGCATCCTCGACGTGTGGCGAACGCTGCCAGGGCTGCTGATCTCCGTCGTGTTCGCGGCACTGTTCCTCGGCCACCGGCTGCCCTCCCCTAGGGAGGCCTTCCATGTAGCTGGCCCGCAGATCAGCTTCGGCATGGCCCTCGGCAGCGGGCAGTACGTTTTGGGATTGGCCCTCGCGTTTCTCGTTCTCGGTCCGGTATTCGGGCTCCCCATTATTTCTGGAACGCTGATCGAGATTGGGTTTGAGGGTGGCCATGGAACGGCCGCGGGCATGGCGGCTACCTTCCAGGAGTTCGGCTTCCCGGAGGGCCAGGATCTCGCTCTCGGCCTCGCCACCATCGGCATCCTGTCGGGCGTGATCGTCGGCATCATTCTGATCAACTGGGGCGTTCGCACCAACAAAACCACACAACTCAAAGAGAAAGGCAGCCTCTCTGTTGCCGAGCAGGCAGGTCTGGTGGAGAAGGAGAACCGCCGCCGTGCAGGCACTCTCACAGTCCAGCCGTCATCAATCGAACCACTTACTCTTCACTTTGGTCTCATCGCGCTTGCAGTTCTCATCGGATGGATGATCCTCGAAGGGCTGCGCTGGATCGAGCAACAGCTTTGGGCCGACAACTTCGAAATCTTCGCGCACGTTCCGCTATTCCCGATCGCAATGATCGGGGGCATCCTCGTACAGCTCGCGATTCAGACGTTCGACAAACACGACATCGTCGACCAGCAGCTTGTCGAGCGGATTCAGGGCTTTTCGCTCGACGTGCTGATCATTGCGGCGCTGGGTACCTTGTCGCTTCAGGCGATCGCCGCGAACTTCGGTCCGTTCCTGCTGCTCGCAATCACCGGTCTCGCATGGGCACTGTTCGCCTTTATCGTTCTCGCGCGGCGGGTCATGCCCGACTACTGGTTCGAGCGGGGAATCGCCGACATCGGCCAGTCGCTCGGCGTCACCTCCACTGGCCTCATCCTGCTGCGCGTGGCCGACCCCGACTTGAAGACGCCCGCGTACCCGGCTTTCGGCTACAAGCAGCTCGTGCTCGAGCCGTTTTTCGGTGGTGGTCTCATCACGGCTGGCTCAATCCCGCTGATCATGAGCTTCGGCGCCGGGTGGTTCTTCGCGGGAATGCTCGCGCTCCTTATCGGTTCCATTGCGGCCGGTTTGCTCTACTTCGGCAAGCGGAAACCGATGCCCGCGGACAGCGCTGGTACCAGTACGGAAAGCAGCGCGGGCTGACGGCTCAGGAGGTCGGATCGACCAGTATCTTGGCATGCCGTTCTGGGTCGCTGAGCGCGTCGAACGCTTCGCTGACCCCGTCGAGCCCCACCGTTCCGGTGATGAGCGGTGCGGCGTCAACTTTGCCCACCGCGAGCATGTGCAAGGTGTCCCGGAACTCGATCGGCAGGTAGCCCAGGGCGAAACGCAAGTCGATCTCTTTGTTGATCGCGAGCGCGGGCCGGAAGTGATCGACATCCATACAGACCCCGACAACAACGATGCGCGAACGGATCGGCGCCGCGGCGACAATGCTGTCGATCACACCCGGCACGCCGACACATTCGAAGATCACTGGCGCCTTCGGGTCGATCGCGCCCGCGCGTTCGGCGACCCGCCACAACGGTTCCCACGGGACCGGGAGCCTCCGCAACGTGCGCATGCCGTCTATCGCGAGATCCAGTAATGCTGGAGTTGCGACAAGGTGCCCACGCTCGGCCAAGTCTGAATAAGGAGACGAGTCACTTGGATTCACCACCTCGTGCGCACCGAGTGTGGCTGCCAGTGCGCGGCGAGCGGGGGAATAATCGCTCGCGATGATGTGACGCACGCCGCGGGCAGCGAGCATCCCGATCACTGCCAGCCCGATAGGCCCGCAGCCGATCACTATCGCGGTGTCCTTCTTCCCGATCTCCGAGCGCCGCACCGCGTGCCACGCGACCGCCATCGGTTCAGTCAGCGCTGCAACCTGTGGACTCAGCCCATTCGGCACCTCGAATGTCAGCGACTCCTCGACAACCACCTGCTCGGCGTAACCGCCAGGGGCTGCTTCGGACAGGCCCGTTAGATGCGAGGCGCCAGCGGCGCGACGAAGCGGCATCGCGACGACACGGGTACCGGGCCGCCACCGTTTGCGTGTACCGGGACCGTAATCTGCCACCTCGCCGCAGAATTCGTGCCCCATCACGACGCTCTGATGTGAACGCATCGCACCGGAGTACCCGGTCGCAGCCGCCACACCGGCGAGTTCGTCAGCGTGATAGCGGGCGTGTAAATCGGAACCGCAAATACCGCAGTTGAGCACGTCGAGCACGACCTGCCCACGTTCGGGCCGGGCTGCTGGCAACTCAACGACCTCCAACGCGCCAGCGGTGCACGTCACCGCCCTCACTGTCTTGGCCTAGCAGCGGCGAACGCGTAGTCGTTAAGGTCGAATGTTCGGCTTTCCCACATAGTTTCCAGCGTCAGCGCAGGACGGAATGGCACATCGCCGTGCTTGTCGAAGTAATAGCTGTTCGACGTCGCACAGCCAGGCTGGAAGAAAACTTGATTGTCGCGGCGCTGCATCATCTTGTCGAGATAGCGGGCGTTTGCCTGTTCAGTGATTTCCACTCGTGTCGCGCCGCTTCGGCGTGCGTGCGTGAGGCACCGAGCGATGTGCTGCGCCTGGACTTCGATCAAGTTGAAGTAGGACGATCCGTTGTAGCCGTACGGACCCAAGACGGTGAAGGCGTTCGGGAACTTCGGGACACTCACACCTTGGTATGCCTGGTAGCGGGTCTCATCCCACCATGACTCAAGGTCGCGCCCACCCCGCCCGACCATGCGGAAGGGTGGCATGTTTCCGGCCTCGAATACCTTGAAGCCCGTCGCAAGTATCAGCACATCGACTTGGTGCTCAGCTCCGTCGACCGTGCGGATCCCATCCGCTGTGATTCTGTCGATTCCGTTCGTCTCCAGAAACACGTTGGCGCGGTTGAACGTGGAGAGGTAGTCGTTTGAAAAGCTCGGCCGCTTGCAGCCAAGCGGGTATTTGGGAGTGAGTTTCTCCCGCACCACTGGGTCATGCACCTGACGACGCAAGAATTGCAGGCCAACTTTTTCCCCGGCACGCGAAATAGGGACCTTTCCGTAGAAATGCGCTGCGATGGGAAAGGTGAGTTCAACAAAACACTCACTCGCCAGGCGAGCTAACTGGCGCGCGCCTGGAACGTGGCCGAGAGCGAACCGTGCCGGTGCCGGTATCGGGCCATCGGGCTTAGGCAGACACCAGATAGGCGTGCGCTGGAAGACAACTAAGTGACCGACCTCAGGCGCGATGGACGGTATCACCTGTACCGCGGACGCGCCGGTGCCGATCACTGCCACCTTCTTGCCACGAAGATCCACCGTATGGTCCCACCGCGCGGTGTGCATGAGCGTGCCACCGAAGCTGTCAATGCCGTCGATTGCCGGTGGTTTTGGCTGTGTAAGGACACCTGTCGCGGTGACAAGGTAGCGGGCAGTCAACTGTTTTCCGCTCGTCGTGCCGACAACCCAACAGTCAGACGCTTCGTCAAATACCGCGGATTCAACTCTGCTGTTAAACCGCAGCCGGTCACGCAGGCCGTACTTGTCGACACAGCTCTCGGCATACGACTTCAATTCGCGGCCGGGGGCGTACACCCGCGACCAGTCGGGACGCGTGTCGAACGAGAACTGGTAACTGAACGAGGGAATATCTACGGCTACACCAGGATAAGTGTTCCAGTGCCACGCACCCCCGACCCCGTCACCGTCTTCCAGAATGACGAAATCGGAAAACCCTGCCTGATCAAGCTTGATCGCTGCACCGATTCCGGAGAACCCCGCGCCGACGATGAGGACTTCGTGATCCGGTACCACAGATGATCTCCTCATTGAGATTAGCTGGTAATCTGAATACGCAAATAATCGCACAGTAGGATGACGGCATGCAACGGCTGACAAGGAGAGAAAGTCAGCAACAGACGCGGCAGCGCGTCCTCGACGCAGCGACCGAACTGTTCCTGGACCGGGGCTACCGAGTGACATCGATCGGCGAGGTCGCGGATGCTGCGGGCTATTCACATGGTGCGGTGTATTCCAACTTCGCCAGTAAGACCGCGCTTGGGGTCGCGGTGGTGGACCAGTTGTATGACCGCGCCGCGACCCGGCTGCGCGAAGCGATCCACAGTGCAGGAGAAGACGTTACTGGTCTCCTCACTGCCATCACTGCCTGGAGCGCGGAGACGATCGGAGATGCCCGCTGGACGCGGCTGGAGACCGAGGTCACCTCGGCAGCGGGTGATGGCGAAATACGCGACGCAAACGCACAGCGTTACAAGCGGTTACGCGCGGCCGGTATCGACATCGCAGACACCCTCGCTGCAGAGCGCGGTATTCGATTCGCACTCCCCCCGGACGAACTCATGATCGGCGTACTCGGGCTCGCACTCGGCATCGGCATCCAGCGCGCAGCCGACCCTTCAATTCCCGGCTCGACCTTCACCTCCTTCCTCGCAGCTCTTCTGCCCGCAGGGAAGTGACAGGTGGTGATGGAGCGACACCAGAGTCCACAGATCGTGCCCCCGCCCCAACCCATCCCCGCCGAAGCGGCTCAGGCGCATGTTGCCGTAAGTCGAGAATTCGGGGCGGAGCTCGCGGGCGTCTATCTGTTCGGTTCCGCTGTGAACACGGGCGGACTCCAGCCTCAGAGCGACGTCGACGTGCTAGTTGTCACGCGTAACCGAACCACAGCGAGCGCGCGCGAGCGCCTTGCCGCGGCATTCATGGGCATCTCTGGTGATCCTTACCGCGCTGAGACTCCCCGCCCCCTTGAGGTGACGGTACTGGCTGAGCCAGATATTCGCCCCTGGCGCTACCCGCCCATCCACGAGTTTCTGTACGGCGAGTGGTTGCGGCCGGATTTCGAACGCAACCACATACCTCCGCCCGCACCTAACCCCGACCTGGCAATTGTCATCACTCAAGCGCGCGACCACAATGTGGCCCTCGTTGGCAGGCCAGCACGAGAGGTGTTTGATCCAGTCCCGGAGGCCGATCTGCGCAGGGCGATCGCCGATACGCTCCCCGAACTGCTCACCAGCGTTGCGGGCGATGAGCGAAACGTTCTGCTCACGCTCGCGCGCATGTGGATGACGGCCGCAACCGGCACGATCGCCTCGAAGGACGCGGCCGCTGCATGGGCCAGAGACCGGCTCACCCACCCCCACTGCGCTGCGCTGGATCTCGCACGCCGCGCATACCTCGGAATGCGCGCGGACAGTTGGGACGAGCGCGACGTACTGCCGTTGGTTCACCTCATGAGCGAAGCAATCAGAAGAGAGCTTTCGCGTGCCGCCGAATGACAAGCTTTAAAAGACGCTCGGATGAAACGCGCCCGCCAACTGCCGCAATACCTCAAGATTCCCCCACGTGCCCGGCATCACCGCATCACTCGACACGGCGATGATCCGGCCGTCACGAACTGCAGCGACGTCGGGAAATCGATCGGCGAGCAAAGCCCGCACTGACTGTTCGTGCGCATCACTCATCACACTGACGACCAGCACCTCGGGATCACGCGCGATCAGTTCCTCGGGAGAAATCACCGCGGCGATGAAATCCGAGAACTCCGGGTCACCGGGGTCGAAGACGTTGTCACCGCCTGCAGTGCGAATGATGTCGTATTCGAGGCCCGCTCCGACCGCCGAGATCGTTGTTCCCTCAATGAATAACTGCGCCACCGTCGGCTTTGGCTGGTCGTCGACTGCCTGTGTGATCGTCACTATTTCCGCGCGGACGTCGTCCGCCAACTCCGCACCGACTCGTTCCGTACCCAACAGGGCGGATAGGTTTTCGATGTCGACGATCAAGTCTGATACTTCCGCCGTTTTTCGCCGATCAAAACAGCCTGCGGTCGAGATGTAAACGGCGGCGCCCGCGTCACTGAGTTGATCAATGCTCGCAAAACCCTGCTCAGCGGTGAATTCGTAACTCGTCGGGGAAACAACGAGGTCCGGCGCGACGTTGAGCAGTACCTCGCGGGAAGGTGGTCCGTCCTCGCTCAACCTCTCGACCGCTTGGGAATCGAGCTCCGCGTTGAGGGGCGCCCCCTTCGACTGTGCCTCCGCCACAATATGGTCCCCCACTCCGAGACGGACCAGAAGGTCTGTGGTTCCAGGCATCATGGACACCAGCCGCTCCGGTTCTCCGTTCACTGTGACCGTGCGGCCACAGTTTTCGATGCTGCGGACCCCAGTGTCGTCAGCCGCACCTGTGGGTGTGACGGATTGTCCGCAACCACCCAGCAGCACAGTGCCCAGCACAACCACTGCTCCCGAAACTGTCCGGCGCATTCGTCCTCACTCCTTGAATCTGGGGGTCAATTTCACAGCATCCACCGCTCGCAGCGCGGAGAAGGCGATAACCGTCCGGCTGTCATGGGGATGCGGCACGATATCGGCGGTGACGCCGAAGACCTCTCGGATCAATCCCGGCTGCAACACATCAGCTGGTGGGCCAGCAGCCGCAACGGACCCCTGGGCGAGCACGACGACGTCGTCGCAGAACGTCGCTGCGAGATTCAAGTCGTGTAGTGCTGCAATTGTTGTGAGGCCTCGTTCACGAATCATCGCCATGAGTTCGAGCTGAAATCCGATGTCTAAGTGATTTGTGGGCTCGTCGAGGATGAGTACCGGAGCCTCCTGAACCAGTGCACGCGCAAGCTGGACGCGCTGCTTCTCCCCACCAGAGAGATCCGCGAACATACGGGCTGCCAGGTGGGCAGCGCCGACAGAGCGCAAAGCCTCCGCAGCCAGGTCCAGCTCGTACTGCGAGTCACTGCCGAACCCGCGCTGGTGCGGAACCCGGCCGAGCAGCGCGACATCGCGCACGGTGAGCGGGAAATCGTGCGGACTCTCCTGCGCGACGACGGCTACCAGCCGCGCGGACTCCCGTGCTGACATAGATCGGAGGTCACGCTCACCGAGCAAAACGTGGCCCCGCGAGGGTTTATGCAGCCGGTACAGAGCCCGCAATAAGGTCGACTTTCCGCTGCCATTAGGTCCAAGCAGACCCAGAAAGGTCCCAGTAGGCACAGTGAATGTAACGTCATGCACGATCGCCCGACCGTTGAGCGTCACACACAGCCGATCACAACGAACCCGCATCAGCTAATACCTCCCCGCACTGCGGACGAACGCCGCATCAGCCATAGAAAGAAAGGCGCGCCGACGACCGCAGTGAGAATGCCAAGCGGAATCTCGGTTGGCTGTGCGATTGTTCGGGAGAGCAGGTCGGCGAGCATCAGAAAACATGCGCCGCCGAGCACTGTGACGGGGAGCATCCGGCGGTGATCAGCTCCCACGATGATCCTTGCGATGTGCGGTATCACCAGCCCCACGAAGCCAATACCGCCTGCGACCGCGACTGTCGCGCCGGTAAGGAGTGCTGCGGCAAGGAGAAGGAGCTTACGCAAGAAGCCAACGTTCACGCCAAGCGCGATCGCCGACTCGTCACCCACGAGCATTGCGTTGAGGTCTCGTGAACGCAGCATGACCACGCCAGACACCAGCACAAGGCAGATAGCAGGAAAAATCAACTGCGTATAGGTCGCCGCAGATACGCTTCCGAGCAGGAAAAACAGCACGCTGTACACGTTCTGCGCCTCGGTGGTGATCGTGAGAAAGTTGGTTACCGCCGACAGCAGTGCCCCGAGGGCTACACCGGCGAGAATTAACCGTGCCGGAGCTATCACACCGCGTTGTTGTGCGAGGCCGTAGACGAGGCCGGTCGCGACGACAGCCCCCGCGAACGCAGCGAGGCTGATGGGCAGCCCGGAGAGAGCCGCGGACCCAAGAACGATCGCACTGACGGCGCCCACACCCGCGCCGGCCGAAACCCCCAGGATGTACGGTTCAGCGAGCGGGTTGCGCACAGTCACCTGCATCAGCGCGCCAGCGAGCGCAAGTGAGGCGCCAGCGATGGCGGCAAGAAGGGTGCGCGACACGCGAAAGTTCCACACCGCACGATCCTGAGCCACGGAAATGGTGCCGTCCGTCATCCACGGCATACCGGGCAGTACGTGACCTATCACGATTTTCGCCGCGTCAGCCAGCGAGGTATCAAGTGGGCCAACGCTTGCGGAAATCACCAGGATAGCGAGGATCGCAGTAATCAGTCCGGCACTGAGCACCGTCACACTTCGCGCGCCGCGGATCGTGGCGCTACCACGCCACGCTTCGCGCCTTTTCGCAGCGACGGGTG
Organism: Hoyosella sp. YIM 151337; assembly: GCF_026041215.1. Lineage (GTDB taxonomy): Bacteria > Actinomycetota > Actinomycetes > Mycobacteriales > Mycobacteriaceae > Hoyosella. The sequence goes on along the minus strand of NZ_JAPEIQ010000011.1, from coordinate 18,939 downwards.
ACAACAGCGCCTCGCAAGGATCAAAATCGGTTTACTGAAAACAGCAACCATTTTTATCTAGGCGCCGAAATTATGCCAATCGGACAGTCCCACCCGCGCTCTACCCAGCGCCGTACGCCCGCTCGGTCGCCTCTTTGAAGGGTTGCCACCAGTCCTTATTGCGCTGGTACCAATCGATCGTTGCAGCGAGGCCGTCTCGGAAGTCGCGAAACTCTGGTTCCCAGCCGAGTTCACTCCGCAGCTTCCCCGAGTCGATGGCGTAGCGCAGGTCGTGCCCGGGACGGTCAGCAACACAGTCGAAGCCCGCTGGTTCCCTCCCCATCAGTTCAAGAACCAGGGCGAGAACCTCTCGATTCGACTTTTCGCCGTCCGCTCCGATCAGATATGTCTCGCCCGCGATTCCCTTCTCGAGGATCGTCCACACCGCGCGATTATGGTCGTCGACATGAATCCAGTCCCGGACGTTTCGGCCCTCTCCGTACAGTTTGGGGCGCAAACCACTGAGGATATTGGTGATCTGGCGAGGAATGAACTTTTCGACGTGCTGGTAGGGCCCGTAGTTATTCGAGCAGTTGGAGATTGTGGCATTCACTCCGAACGAGCGCACCCACGCTCGAACGAGCAGATCAGCCGAGGCCTTGGAGGATGAGTATGGGCTCGAAGGATTGTAGGGGGTGGCTTCGGTGAAGCGTTGCGGATCGTCGATCTCAAGGTCCCCGAATACTTCGTCCGTCGAGATGTGATGCAACCGGACACCGTGCGCGCGCACGGCCTCTAACAGCGCGAATGTTCCATTGATGTTGGTCGTGATGAACGGCGCTGGCCCCCGCAGCGAGTTGTCGTTGTGTGATTCTGCCGCGAAATGCACTACCGCATCACACTCTCCGACGAGGCGGTGCATCAGGTCGACATCGGCGACATCGCCTTTGACAAACTCAATTCTGTTTGCGACCGGTGCCAGCGATTCCCGGTGTCCGGCATACGTCAGTTTGTCGACCACAGTGACCTGCACGTCGGGGCGCTCGCGAACCGTCAGGTGCACGAAGTTCGCGCCGATGAACCCGGCGCCACCGGTAATCAGCAGCCGCACATCCACTCCGCTCCGCCGTATTCGCACGGCACTCTGTCAAATCCAAGCAACGTCAGATCCACGGATCGTCAACCGCATTGTTCCGTCCTGTGAGAGATTCTCGCTGTCGTCATCCCGGAGTGACCAGCCCGGATTCGTAGGCAGCCACCACCGCCTGGGCGCGATCCCGCAGGTTCAGTTTGGACAGCACATTGCTGACGTGCGTTTTCACCGTCTGCTCGGCAACGACGAGCGCGTCTGCGATTTCCGCGTTGCTCATGCCATGCGCGACGAGTTCAAGCACCTCACGTTCCCTGGGGGTAAGCCCAGCGAGCCGGACCCGATGGTTTCGCGGGGCAGCACGGCGTTTCGTGACGTCCGCAATCAGCCTGCGCGTCACCGAAGGCGCGAGCAGCGCCTCGCCCGCAGCAACCACGCGGACACCGCGGACCAGTTCTTCAGCGGTCGCGTCCTTCAGCAGAAATCCGCTGGCACCCGCAGCCAGCGCCTCATAGACGTAGTCATCCACGTCGAAAGTAGTGAGCATCAGCACTTTGACGTGACCCCGCACTGAGCTTGCCCGCATAATGCGCCGAGTAGCCTCAAGTCCGTCCATTACGGGCATCCGAACGTCCATCAGAACCACGTCTGGCTGCAACCGCTGCACCGCATCAACCGCAGCCGAGCCGTTCGCTGCGTCACCAACGACGATCATGTCGTCTTGCGCGGCAAGGAGCGCCCCAAAACCTTGTCGCACCATGGCCTGGTCGTCCGCGATGAACAGCTTGATCGTCACGGTGCAACCCTATGCTGGTGCGGCAGGAAGTGGCGGACGCATCTCAACAGGCAGCGACGCTCGCACCTCAAAGCTGCCTTTCGCTGTTGGACCTGCCCGGAACTCGCCTCCCGCACTGAGCGCGCGCTCATTCATGCCTGCGATGCCGTTACCAGGCACTCCGTGCAGCGGCGCGGTCAGTTTGTTCGCAATGACCGCGTCAACAGTGTCGTCGCGGTACGTAATCGTCACACGGACAGGTGCGCCCTGCGCGTGCCGAGTCGCATTTGCGAGAGCCTCCTGGACGATGCGGTAAAGGCTCATCCCAATCAGTGCGCTCACATGGGCGGGCGGTTCGCCGCTGATGGTCCACGAGACGGGGACGCCCGCGCGCTTCGTGCTGGCAAGCAACTCTTCAATGTCCGGAACACCGGGCTGCGGGGCGCGCTGGGCGGCGGACGCGGGCTCACGCAGCACACCGAGCAGGCCACGAACTTCCATCAGCGCCTCGCGCGCAGTCGTAGCGATTGATGAGAACTCGCTGCGCACGTCAGGAGAAACTTCACTCAATCGGTATGGCGCGCTCTCAGCTTGCACCACCACGAGGGACATCTGATGCGCGACGACGTCATGGAGGTCCCGAGCGATACGCGCGCGCTCTTCAAGGATGATGCGGCGCTCGCGTTCCGCTTCACGCATGCGTGACTCGTCCGAAAGCTGGACCCGGGAAAGCACCAGGCTGCGCAGCAGTACTCCCACCACAACCAGCGCGGTGACTCCCAGCGTCAAACCTTCAGAAGCAGCTGGGCCCTGATCGAAGATCGCGAGCGTGAACGCCCACGCGATAATGCTGATCCACACGCGCCGCTGCATCGCCACGGCGCCTGCCAGCACGAAGAGCACGATCACGTGCACGACCTGCCAGGGAATTGGCCAGTCAGGCAGCGGGGTAATCCGCATCGGAACGATGATCGCCCACAGGGCGGCGGCGCCGAAAGCGACGACCGGCGATCGCCGCGCGAAAAACACGGGTCCTGCTGTCAATGCCGCGACCACTGGCTGCACGCCCAGTGGCACATCATGGGTCAGCTGAAGCGTCGCCCAGGAAACGACGAAAAGGATGGTCGTGGTTACGCCCAGGAGCACGTCGATCCACAGCGCGCTTCTCGTGCGAAACGATGCACGCATTCTCGATACGGCTGCCACAGACATACCGTACGCAGCCACCCGCGATTGTGCCTCCCACTACAGAGCTATCCCACTCTGGTACCGGGGTACTACCACGGTACCAATGTCACCGAGTGGTATCACCGCGTTTTTCCGCCGGGAAGGTGATGTTCCAGCGGGTCCGTGAACCATAGTTTCGCTCCCCATGAGAGATCCAGCTCCAGCGAGTTCCGCGTCGGTGCGGGCCGCGCGGCGACGCATGTTCGCCGGGTTTGTCGTGTTGACCGCGCTGACTTTTTACGCTGTTGCACCGGTGCGCGCGGCAGCCACAGATCGCGAGGCCCCACCCACCCACGCCCGGGACGCGATCGATGCGTTCACCGCGCAATCCCCGGCCGAGGACAACTGGTGGCCCGACGCCTTTCCTGCCGTAGCGGGCTACACACCGAAACGGATCGACGACTACTGGGTCAATCCAGACGGGGACTGCTCGTCGCCCGTGCCACTGCCGCCCGAGTTCACCGACGCGTGCCGTGAGCACGACCTTGGGTACGACCTTCTGCGTTACGGCGCGGAGACCAATGAGCCCCTGCCACCGACCGCCAGGCTGCGGATCGACGACGTATTCGCCGAACGGCTCGCAGACAGCTGCAGCACCGCAACAACACCCGCCCCCGCGTGCGCCACCGCCGCCGCTGTCGCCGCGACCGCGGTCCGAGCGAACTCATTGCGGCAAGGACTGGGTGTCCCCATTCATGAGCCCTGGTTGCCGATTCATCTGATCGGTCTGGGGGCGGCGCTCGCACTGGCCCTGGTCAGCGCCCGCCCGCGTAAGCAGGAACTCCGGCGCCTCCTGGGAGACACCCCTACCCGACCCTGAGACGGGCGGTCTCCAAGACCCGGGCCTGGCCCGGTGCCGCTTTGCTTTCTGGCACAGAAGGATTACTCACTATGGCTGTAACGCAGCTTCACCGAAAAACCCCCACGCCGGCACACCCCGTCGGAACGGTTGCTGCTGGTGTGACCACGCCCTGGTTCATGGCGCACTCCGGTCCGATTGCTGCGATCGCTCTGGGGGTTGCGCTGTCGCTGACTCCCGGGGTGCTGCCGCGCGCGTGGCCGATGCAGGCCGTGGTTACGGCCCTCTTCGTCGTCGCGGCCCTGGTTCTGCTCGCAGGTGTCCGGCGGTTCAGGTGTGGTTTCGCACCCCTTGCCGGTGCCGCAGCAGCCGGTATCTCGGTATTTGCTGCGCTGGGCGCGCTTTGGTTCAACTGGAGCTGGCAGAACCTGCTGCGGACGGAAATGGGGATGCCGACGATCGGTGTGACCCACTGGACGCTCACCGCAGTGACAACTGCCGCGCTGACCGGCCTTGTCGTCGTCACGGCACGTAACGTGCCACGCGTATTCGTTCCGCTCAGGCGCGGAGTCGTTGCCACCATTGCGTCCGTTGCCGTTGTGTACACGTTTGTCCTGCCGCTGGGCAACACGGTTGTCACGCGCTCAGTGCAACCGGCAGGCTTAGCCATTCCGGCATCGGTGGCGGGGAACCCGTCGCTCGCTGGCAGCACAGCGTCACTGGTGCGCTGGGACGAGCTCGGCAGCCACGGTCAGCGCTTCGTTTCGAACGCGACCACCTCCGTGCGCGTCTACGCTGGACCGCTGTCCGCGGCAACTGTCGACGATCGGGCTCGTCTTGTCGGTGCTGAGCTCGAGCGGGCCGGCGGACTTCGCAAGGAGCATCTGGTGCTTGCGTTTCCCACAGGCAGCGGCTGGCTTGACGCGAACGCGCTCGACGCAATGGAAGCCCGATTCGGTGCGGACCTAGCGATCGCGGCCATGGCGTACTCGCAAAGACCGAGCTGGATGAGCTACCTGTTCGGAAGATCGGAAGCAGAAGCGGCAGCAGTAGCGTTCGCGCGGGAAATTTCGCACCAGATCCGCAACATCCCGGCCGACGACCGTCCAAACATCTATCTCTATGGTCTGAGCATGGGGGCAGTTGCGGGCGCCTCAGCCCTCGCCGCCCTGACGGGCTTCGCTCCAGAAATCGAGACGTGCGGGGCACTGTGGGCTGGCCCGCCACCGGGTGTTGACCGCACAACCGTACGCACCGCCCTCGTCGAGAACCCCACGGACCCGGTCACGCTGTGGCAACCGAATCTTCTGTTTCAGCCCGCGCCGGAACTACATGTGTGGCTTCCCGTTATCAGTTATCTGCAGGTCAGCGCTGATCTAGCCAATTCACTCGCGGCTAGCCCAGGTTTTGGACACCGGTACGGCAGCGAGCAAGGCTCTATGCTTCCGGGCTGCTGAATCGCCACCGTTCGGGGTGGTTCTTGATTCACGACGCGAACCTGACACGATGGCTGCATGCGGGGAATCATCCTGGCGGGCGGCACAGGTTCACGGCTGCACCCGATCACGTTGGGCGTCAGTAAACAATTGCTGCCTGTCTATGACAAGCCGATGATCTATTACCCGCTTTCCACGCTGATGATGGCGGGGATTCAGGACATTCTTGTCATCACCACTCCGCACGATCAGGCTCAGTTTCAGCGGCTGCTCGGTGATGGCTCGCAGTTCGGCATCAATCTGACGTACGTCGTTCAGGAGAAACCTCAGGGGCTGGCACAAGCTTTTACGCTCGGTGCCGAGCACATCGGTATTGATTCAGTCGCGCTGATTTTGGGTGACAATATTTTCTACGGACCTGGTACCGGCACTAGCCTGAAACGTTTCCATGGTCTTGATGGCGGTTTCGTGTTCGGGTATCGGGTTTCGGATCCGTCCGCCTATGGGGTCATCGAATTCGGCCCAGACGGGCGTGCATTGTCGCTCGAAGAAAAGCCTGCGAAGCCGAAGTCGCACTACGCCGTGCCGGGACTCTACTTTTACGACAACGACGTCGTCAGCATCGCCCGCGCCCTCGAGCCGTCAGCGCGGGGAGAATACGAGATTACCGATATCAATCTCGAATATCTTCGTGCTGGAAGGCTTTCGGTGGAATGCCTGGGCCGCGGCACCGCCTGGCTTGACACAGGGACTTTCGACTCGTTCCTCGAAGCATGCAACTTTGTACGAACGATCGAGCACCGACAGGGCCTCAAAATCAGCGCTCCAGAAGAAGTGGCCTGGCGCTGCGGTTACATCGACGATGCCGCCCTTGAGCGTCTTGCGCACTCGTTGATGAAGTCTGGATACGGCAGCTACCTGCTGGAACTTCTCGAAGGGGATGGCAATGGAGTTTCGTGAGCTGAAGATTCCCGGCGCCTGGGAGGTGACACCGCGGCAGTTCTCGGACGATCGCGGGGTGTTTCTCGAATGGTTCAAGCAAGACGTATTCATTGAAGCCACCGGCCAGCCGTTCGAACTTGTTCAGGCGAACTGGTCTGTTTCCGGCGAGGGCGTGCTTCGCGGAATCCATTTCGCGGACATACCGCCGGGGCAAGCGAAATACGTGACGTGTGTACGCGGCGCGCTTCTCGACGTCGTCGTGGACATTCGGGTCGGCTCACCGACATTCGGCCAGTGGGACAGTGTGCTGCTCGACGACTTGTCGAAACGCGCTGTGTTTATAGAGGCGGGCCTCGGCCATGCCTTTTTCTCGCTCGATAACGATTCGACGGCCCTCTACCTCTGCACGAGCGGTTACAACCCGAAAGCAGAACACGGCATCAACCCACTCGACCCGCAAATCGGCATTGCCTGGCCGCACATCGGCCATACCGGGCGACCACTCGATCCGGTCCTCTCGGATAAGGACGCAGCGGCGCCGACGCTGAAAGAAGCCCACGAACAGGGACTGTTGCCATCGTTCCGCGCGTGAGGGGCGCGTCAGTCGCTGCTGTGGGCTCGGGCTGCTGCGTGGGCCAGGCGACGGCCGGCATCGATCGGTGACTGGGGGGAGCCGCGGAGGAATCCGGTCAGGGCCCCGCTGTAGGCCAGGAGCACTTCATCGGCCAGGTCCTGGGCGCGTGCCCCGGCAAGCGGGCGAGACAGGTGCAGGAGACGGTCGGCGAGCAGGGCTGTGTCACCGGTCAGCACCTCGCTGATCTCCTCCGCGGCCTCGGGGAACTCGGTGGCCGCAGCCAGGAAGGCGCACCACCGTGAGGGATGACGCTGGTCGCCCCGGTAGGAGGCCAGAGCGTCGAAGACCGCGAGCAACCGATCCAAGTCATTGTCGGCCGCAACGATGTGCTGGTCCCAGACCGCCCGCCAGTCTGCCAGCCGGACACGCAGGGCCTCGGCAACCAAGGCGTCCTTGCTGCCGAAGTGCGCATACAAGGTGGCCGCCGAGACCTCCGCCTGACGCAGCAACTCATCAACGGGCGTGTCCCGGATACCGCGTTCGAACAGCACGCGATCGGCGGCCTCGAGCAGCCGGGTGCGCGCAGGGATTCGCTGGGCGGTGGTCATCCCCCCAGTGTAAGGAGCACCGGGACAGAACGACCGTTCTGGTGTAGCGTAACGCCCGTTATGGAGGTCCTCCTGACAGAGGTTTGCAATGCAGTCAGCGACTCCACGGCACTGCGCCAATCGAGGAGGTAACGATGGCCCTCTCCGCAGGCGGCCGGATCGGACTAGCCGGAGCGTTGGTGGTTGGGGTCGCCTTCGGCATGGCCCGCTACGCCTACGGTCTGACGCTGCCCAGTATCCGGGCCGACCTGGGACTTTCCGAGCTGCTGCTCGGCTTCATCTCCAGCGCAACGTTCGCGGGTTACCTTGCCGGCCTGCTGCTGGCGGGGCGACTCGCTGCCCGTTTCGGTTCACGTGCCCCGACGACCGTGGGCGGGATCTGCGGCGCCCTGGGGGCGGTGATCGTGACGCTCGCCGAGCCCTCGGGGCTGCTCGCAGTCGGTGTAGTCCTGGCCGGCAGCGCCGGCGGTTTGGTATGGGCGCCCTACTCCGACATCGTGACCCGTTCCGTCCCTTTGCAGCAGCAGCCCGGAGCGTTGGCGATCATCACCACCGGCACCAGCGGCGGGCTGGTGCTACTGGGTGGGCTGGCCGTCCTGGCAGTACTGGGTTCCTGGCGGCTGGCCTGGGCCGGTATCGCCCTGGCTGCGGTGGCCTCCGCACTCGTGAACCTGCGCCTCGTGCCGAAAGCCAGGCCGGACCCGCGCCCGGCCACACGGGCCGGTTCATCCTCGCTGGCCCGGACACTTCGCGTCCCGGGCGCCTACTCCGTGGCCTACTTCGCGGTCATTGTCATCTACTTCACCTACGCCGCCGACGTACTCGAGCGTGGCGCCCTTCCGGCGGCAGCCGTTCCGATGCTCTACGCGGCCATCGGGTTCTGCGGCATGGTGGGCGTGGCGACCGGGGCCTTCGCGCAGCGGCTGGGCAGCGTGCGGGTCGCAGCGCTGTGTCTCGTGACGGTTGGTGTGGCACTGGCGCTGCTCGGGCTGGCCACTGACTCCCTGACCGCCACGGCGGCCTCGGCGTGCATCTTCGGCGTGGGGTACATGACAGGATCGGCGGTCCTCGCGGTCTGGACCGCCGAGCTGGCACCCGAGCGCGCCGGCGCGGCGTTTACTGCCTGCCTGATTGTGGGGGCCCTGAGCTCGGTCACCGCACCGGCCCTGGCTGGTGCAGTGATCCCCGACCTGGGCCTGGGGGTCCTGCTCCTCCTTACCGCCACAGTGTCACTGCTCAGCGGGGTGGCACTGATGCTGCACGGGTCCGCCCGAAAGGTGAGGGTCGGCGAAACCAGGCCGTGACGACACGAGCCCTGCACGTCGTCGACGCACACACCCCGCATTGCGATGAGCCACTAATCTTAAGTCTGACGTTTCACACGCGGCTGGAGGCAACACACCATGGCGAGCGCGCATTCGGCGCGGCTGCTGTCACTGGAAGACTGGAATGCACTTCCGGAAGACAACACTGCCCGCATCGAACTCCAGGAAGGCGTGCTGATTGTGAGCCCGAAACCACAGCGGCAGCATCAGCGCGCCGCAGCACGGATCTGGAAGCAGCTTGATTCGCAGCTTCCGCTTGGGTTCGAAGCCCTCCTCGACTTCGAAGTTGTGGTCGAGGCAGCATTTCCTGCAACGGTCCGCGTGCCGGATGTGGTCGTGACCCGTACCGACGGGCCCGAAAAGCGTGTGGCTGCAACCGATGTTCTCATCGCGGTCGAAGTTGTTTCGCCCGGGTCAAAGCGCACGGATACTGTGACGAAGCGATCGGAGTATGCAGAAGCGGGGATCCCGCACTACTGGGTTGTCGATCTCGATGAGCCGGTGACTGTTGCAGCGCTGCACCTTGCTGGAGACTTCGGTTACCAGGAGGCGCCCGCCGTCCGGGGAACGTTCGCCACGGCTGAACCCTTTCCGCTCACCCTGGAGCTGGACGGACTCGCCGCGGCCCGTTAGTGGATCTTGAAGATCACCGTACGCTGGACGATGAAGTTGATCACCGTAGCGGTGCCCTGCGCTATGACGAAGGCAACGGGCACCCGCCACCACGCATCCGCGGGGAAGTAGTGGTACAGCGCGGTTGAAATGCCGACCTGCAGCGCGAATGTCACACCGTAAAGCGCGACGACCGCAAAGAACCGCGCATTGCTGTGCGGCGCCTTGAATGTCCAGCGGCGATTGATCATGTACGCGGTGGTGGTGCCGAGGATGAAGCTGATCGACTTGGCCAGCCAAAACGGCAGCCCGAAAGCCAGGAAGGCCAACAGGGTGCCGAAGTCGACGATTGCGGACAGTCCGCCCGTCACACCGAACCGGAAAACCTGCGTCGTTAGAGGTACGTCTGCGGTGCTCGTGTACTCATCGAGCGGAAGCTCGACGGGCAGCGGCGTCTCGTGATGTTCCTCGGACGGTGATGTCACGAGGTGAGAGTAGCGCGCGCCGCTGATTCGGCGGCGCAACTGTCGCCACCTTGCGTGGCTAACACTGTTAGCTCATACTAGAGGCTAACAGTGTTAGCTGAGGAGGGGTTATGCGAATCATCAAGGTCATCATCGGCGTCGTTGGTGTTGTCGTTCTCATCGCGGTCGGCAGCTACGCCTGGACTGCCATCACGAAACCGCAGATCGAAACTTCGATCGTCATCGACGCCGACGCCGGTGCCGTTTGGGATGTGCTCACCGATTTTGACCGGTACAGCGAATGGAATCCGTTTATCATCGAGTCACGTGGCACTGCGGCAGTCGGCACGCAGTTGACCAACACGCTGCTTAACGGCACGAGCGAGATGACGTTCACACCCACGATCACAGTTGCTGACGCCGGCCGAGAACTGCGCTGGCTTGGGCAATTCCCCGTCCCAGGCATCATCGACGGGGAGCACTATTTCCTCATCGAATCCCTCGGCAGCGGCCAGGTACGGTTCGTACATGGAGAACACTTCCGCGGCGCTCTCGTTCCATTCGCAGGCGGCGCCCTCGACGTTGAGGACGGATTTGCCGCGATGAACGAGGCACTCAAACAGCGAGTGGAGGCGCGCGCTCAGTGACACCCCAGCCGCCCCCGTTATCGGCGCGCGCCCGGGAAATCACCCGATGCGCGCGCCGACTCGTGGAGGCTCACGGGTGGGACGCCGTGACGATGCGCGTGCTTGCCGCTGAACTCGGCATCAAGGCACCCTCGCTATACAAACACTTCCGTAACCGTGATGCCCTGCGCGCCGCCCTCATCACCGACGCTCTGGCCGAAACCGGGGAACGCCTCCACGCGGCACTTCAGCAAGAACATTCGATAGCCGCGCTGCTGCACGAATACCGGCAACTGGCCCAGTCCAGTCCCAACATGTACCGGCTTGCCACGGTCGGCGAAATGCCGCGCAGCGATCTCCCCGATGGCCTCGAAGAATGGGCGGGGGAACCGTTCTTCCTCGTAACGAACGACCCCCACCTTGCTCAAGCGCTGTGGTCTTACGCACACGGAATGGCGATCCTGGAGATCGACAATCGCTACCCGCCAGGTTCAGAACTTGACCAGACGTGGGAGAAGGGCATCCAGGCTTTCGTCAGTTCCTTAAGCGGAGACTGAGATTGGCCTGTCACACACAACCGGGCACCCGGGGCGAGTAACCTCTACCTCGATGTCAACGACTGCCAAATCGGACGGCGCGGGTTTCAGCCCGGAGTTGCCGACCCACACAACGACGCTGATGGGCTGGGCGCGCACGGCGCCAACGACTGCCCACGTGCTTTCGACGCCGGACGTCGAGCTGATCGCCAAAGCTGTTCGCATGGCGAGTGAGCGCGCGGATGGCAAGAAGCCGGACTATCTGAAGCGCGGGATCATCGCCCGCGGGCTAGGCCGCTCCTACGGCGATCCCGCACAGAACGCCGGCGGGCTCGTGATCGACATGAATCCGCTGAACAAGATCCATTCAATCGATGCTGACACGCAGTTAGTCGACGTCGACGCGGGCGTGAACCTCGACCAGCTAATGAAGGCGGCGCTGCCTTTCGGACTGTGGGTTCCCGTGCTTCCCGGCACCCGTCAGGTGACGATTGGCGGTGCGATTGGCTCGGATATTCACGGAAAGAACCATCACAGTGCCGGTAGTTTCGGCAACCATGTGGTGTCGATGGACCTGCTGACAGCTGACGGTCAAGTCCGCACCCTCACCCCGCACGGCAAGAACTCTGAGCTGTTTTGGGCAACGGTCGGCGGTCAGGGGCTCACGGGCATCATCTTGCGTGCCGTCATTAAGATGACACCCACCGAGACCGCATATTTCATCGCTGATGGCGACCGCACCCGCAATCTCGACGAAACGATTGCCCTGCACAGCGATGGCAGTGAGGACGAGTACGACTACTCGTCGGGCTGGTTCGACGCGATTTCGACAGGGCCGAAACTGGGACGGGCAGCGATCTCCCGGGGGTCGCTCGCGAAGCTCGATCAGCTACCGAAGAAGCTGCAGAAGAATCCGCTGAAGTTTGACGCGCCGACGCTGATGACCCTGCCGGACATCTTCCCCAACGGGATGGGTAACAAGTTCACGTTCAGCATGCTCGGCGAGGTGTGGTACCAGAAGTCGGGCACGTACCGGAACAAGGTTCAGAACCTGACGCAGTTCTACCACCCGCTCGATTTGTTCGGTGAATGGAACCGCGCCTACGGCACCACGGGCTTCCTGCAGTACCAGTTCATCGTGCCGCTCAGCGCCGTTGAAGAGTTCCGCAGAATCATCCACGACATCGCTCACTCTGGGCACTATTCGTTCCTCAACGTGTTCAAACGCTTTGGCCCGGGCAACGACGCCCCGCTGTCGTTCCCGATGCCCGGCTGGAACATCTGCGTGGACTTCCCTATCAAACCTCGACTGCATGAACTCGTGACCGACCTTGACCGGCGTGTTCTCGAAATGGGCGGCCGCCTGTATCTGGCGAAAGATTCCCGCACCAGCGCTGAAACCTTCCACGCAATGTATCCGCGGATCGACGAGTGGATCAAAATACGACGGTCCGTCGACCCGAATGGTGTGTTTACCTCCGATCTCGCGCGAAGGCTGGAACTCCTATGATCGATGCTGTTGGCAACCCAAAATCAATCCTGTTGCTTGGTGGTAACTCCGACATCGCCCTCGCGATCGCTGAGGAGTATCTCGCGGCCGGACCCGCACGCGTGGTGCTCGCCGCGCGACCCTCAGACCGGCGTGAAGCGTCCGCGAGCCGCCTGCGCCACATGGGCGCGACCGTAGTGCTGGTCGACTTTGACGCGCTGGATTCGGCAAGCCACGAGAAGTCCCTCGACGAAGCCTTCTCAGGGGGAGACATCGACGTGGCGGTCGTGGCATTCGGCGTTCTCGGCGATGCCGAGGAGATGTGGCAGGACCAGGGCAAAGCTGTCGAACTTGCCACCGTCAACTACACGGCTGCTGTTTCTGCGGGTGTTCTGCTCGGCGACAAGATGAAAGCACAGGGATACGGACGAATCATCGCGCTCTCATCCGTTGCCGGTGAACGAGTGCGCCGGTCGAACTTTGTGTATGGCTCCAGCAAAGCTGGCTTCGATGGCTTCTTCTTGGGACTCGGGGAGGCGCTGCGGCCATTCGGCGTCGTCGTCACCGTAGTGCGGCCAGGCATGGTGCGCACGAAGATGACCGACGGGATGGACGACGCCCCTATGACGATTACCGCAGAAGAAGTCGCCCGAATCGCGGTCAAAGCGTCACGCAAAGGCAAGGACCTAGTGTGGGCGCCCGCACAACTCCGCCTCGTCATGTCGGCTCTGCGGCATGTGCCGCGCCCGATCTTCCGGAAGCTGCCGGTGTAATCCGGGGATCAGGAAACGTCCGGCGGCTTCGCCAGCAGCACAGGCGCTGGACTGTGCGCCAGCACAGTCGAGGTAACACCGCCCACTGCCCATCGGGTGACACCGCGGTTACGGCTGGTCAACACAGCCAGCGAGCCAGGCAACCGAGTTTGAAGGGTGCGAATACCTTCAGCAGGGTCCGTGTGCAGGATGTGCGCGTACTCCGCACGTATCCCCGAAAGCGCGACCTCTTCTGCGCGAGCGGCGAGAGACTCTTCAAATACTTGCGGCTCGTCCGGCTTGCGCGGCGAGTCGATATGCACGAGGTGCATCGTCAAGCCGAGCTGTCGCGCCCATAGCTGCGCGGTATGCAGGGCAGCTTCATCCCGGTCACTGCCGTCGAGGCAGACAATACAATCCCGGTAGCTGTCCGGTTCGAACGCAGGCTCATACTCAGGCCCCACGATAAGCACCGGGTGCGGTGATACCCGGATCACATGCTCGGTCACACTGCCGGTGACCATGCGGGAGAACCGATCCCGGTTGTGGGTCGCTAGGCAGATGACCGTACCCGGGACTTCGCTGGCCATGTGCACAAGGTGATCGCCCGCCCAGCCTGCGCTGACGCAGACCACCTCCACATCGTCATAACCCGTTTCAGCCGCAACTGTATCGATGTCCGTCGCCCACCGCCCGCGCACCGGGTCGTGCACAGTGAAAAGCTCCAGTGTCACGCTGAGCTGGCGAGCAATCTTCACTGCCGGCGTGATCGCCGCCTCCGCCTCATCAGTTCCGTCGAGCGGAACGATCAATCTCTCGATCGGGGCGGAAGGCTTGACCTTTCGCCGCCGAGACAGAGGTGGCACTTCACCCACCGGTAAGCTCCTTTCTGTCCCCGCTCAACAGCATCAAGAGGATTATGAGTATTCAATTGCCAGCGGATCGCTGGGTATTGGCAGCCGCTCTGCTGCTTATTGCCGCGATCTTGGCCGCTGGGCTAGCCCAGCGTATCCGGATGCCGGGCCTACTGCTGTTCTTGGGACTCGGCATGGTCATTTCCGATGACGGACTTGGATTGTTCTCTCTCGATGACCCCGAAATAGCGCAGGTCGTCGGTACCGTAGCACTGTTACTCATCCTTTACGAGGGGGGCCTTACTACAAAGCCGAGTGACGTGCGAAGAGCCGCTGCACCGGGTCTCCTATTGGCCACCGTGGCGGTGGTGATCACTGCGGCTCTGCTGGGCGGGGCCACTTACTTCATACTCAATGTCGACCTCCTAACGGCGCTGCTGATCGGTGCGGTCGTAGCATCCACTGACGCGGCCGCCGTGTTCGCGATGCTGCGCCGCGCCCCACTGCCCCGGAAAATGTCCGCCCTCCTCGAAGTGGAGTCGGGCGCTAACGACCCGATGGCCATCATGCTGACAGTCGGGCTTATCGCGACCTGGACTGAGTCGCCACCGACGAGCGATTGGATTTCGTTCGCCGTCACGCAGTTGGGGGGCGGATTGCTCATCGGCGCACTAGTTGGCTTTGCGGGCAGCCGACTGCTGCTCGTGACCGCGCTCGGCCCGGCTGGCGTCTACCCGGTCCTCGGCCTTGGCGTGGCCGGACTGTCCTACGGTCTCGCCGCCGCGGGTGGAGCGTCCGGCTTCCTGGCCGTTTACGTAACCGGACTGATCGTTGGTGCGCGCGTGCCGCTGCATCGGCGCGGAATCAGGACCTTTCACGAAGGGCTTGCTAACACCGCAGAGGTCGGGTTGTTTCTCATGCTCGGCATGCTGGTGTTTCCGACGAACCTCGTGGACGTCGCACTGCCTGGACTTGCCATCGCAGCTGTTCTCATCTTGGTGGCCCGCCCCATTGCGGTCCTTGCATGCCTGATTTGGTTCAGATTCACCTGGCAGGAATTGACGTTCGCCAGTTGGGTCGGATTGCGCGGCGCAGTGCCGATCTTCCTCGCAACGTTCCCCGCTGTCGCGGGCTATCCCGACGGCGATCTCATCTTCAATATGGTCTTCTTCGTCGTCCTGATATCGGCGGTTGTCCAGGGAATGAGCATCCGGACCGTCGCGGGGTGGCTCAACCTCACGCGCGAGGGCGACGTCTGGAGCCCCGTCGCGGAAGGTATCCCCATCGGGGACCTCAACGCCGAGCTTGTCGAAGTCCGGGTCACGTCGAACCTGCCGATCGCGGGGAAATACCTCAGTGAGGTAATGCCACCGCTCGGCCTGATCACAACGATCACACGCGGACCTCGGCTGCTGATGCCCACACCGCGCACAAAGCTAAGAGTGGACGACCTGGTGATCGTCGCAATGCCGCGCCGGCCCGACGCAAACAGAATCGTCACCGCGTGGGCCAAGGGTGAATCGCTGCCCGACAACGACGGCGAATGAAGCGGAAGACGCACCCCTGTTGCGGAGCATGGTGCCGTTGCGGCATCCCCCACCCCTTGACTTAGTCAGAATGTATGGACAAAGTGTTGTGACTGTAGCCATAATGTTCTAACAAAGTCCTGTGGCCCACACCGTCTCCGTCACACGTCACCCGAGCGGACGATGGAACGCAGGTTGCCCCAACTGCCCTAGGCAGCACAAGGTACTGCCGCACTCGACCGAGGAAGAATCGTTGACAACGAACAAGAACGATGCCGGCCAACATACCGGCCAACCGCAACGCAAGAAGAAGAACACGATCTTCATCTATCTTTTCGGCGCACTTGGCGGCCTCAACTGGGGCTACGACACAGGCGTTATCTCTGCGGCCCTTCTTTACATCCGTCGTGATTTCGAACTGACCAGTTTCGCCGAAGGCTGGCTCGTGGCCGCCCTGATGTTTGGCGCTGTCATCGGCGCCGCTGTCGGTGGAAAGCACTCCGACAAGTTCGGGCGCAAGAAGGTGCTGCTTGCGACCGCCGTAGTATTTATCGTTGCACCTCTGGGCATGGCGCTCGCGCCCGATGCAGGCACTCTGTTTTTCTTCCGCTTCATCGTCGGCCTCGGAGCTGGACTCGCTGCTGTCACACTGCCTGTTTTTCTGTCGGAGCTGGCACCCGCACGAATTCGCGGCAAAGTCACCGCGTTCTACGCACTCGCGATCGTCACCGGCCAGTTCATTGGTTTCCTCATCGGCTGGGCCTTCACCCCGATGGAGTCGTGGCGCTGGATGCTTGGTCTCTCCGTCATCCCCTCACTCATGTTCGCGGCCGGGCTTTTCTTCGTTTGGGAGACACCGCGCTGGCTGGTGAAGCGGGGCCGTGAGAATGAAGCCCTGACGATCCTTCTGTACGATCGCTCGCCTAATGAGGCTCAGCGCGAATTGCGTGAGATCCACGACATCGAGAAAGCCGAAGAGGCGGAGGGCGCGCAAAGCCTTAGGGCATTGACGCTTCCGTGGGTGCGACCGATCCTCATCGTGGGACTTGGCCTGGCAATACTGCAGCAGACCATGGGCATCAACACGATCATCTACTACGCACCCACGACTCTGCAGAACGTCGGATTCAGCGATCAGGCCGCGGTGGCCGCCAACCTCATCATCGGTGTCATGAATATCCTCGCCATCTGGCTCGCACTCACGTACGCCGACCGATGGGGCCGCAAGCCGCTACTCATCGCTGGTGCAATCGGTACCGCGCTGAGCTTGGGCATTCTCGCCGCGACGAACCTGCTGCTTCCCGAACCTGACGGATTCGGCCTTGTCGGAATCGTGACACTGGCGTGCATGTCCGCCTATATTTTCCTGTTCCAGATGAGCTGGGGCAGCATGGTTTGGGTAATGCTGGGAGAAATTTTCCCGCTGGGTATCCGAGCCGCCGCGATGGGTGTTGCGACCGTCTTGCTCTGGGGCGCCAACGGTGTCGTGTCCTTCGGCTTCCCACCACTACTCGAGGCGTTCGGTGTGGGCAAGCTCTTCGCCGGTTTCTCAGTCATCTGCGTAGTCGCGCTACTTTTCACCTGGCGCTGTGTTCCCGAGACCAAGGGCCGCAGCCTCGAACAAATCGAAAAGCACTTCCGCGCAAAGGCCGGGATCGCAACACCTGAGGACACGCCGCTCAGCCGCTAGCATCAATGCAGCATGAGGCCGCCTGCACACCATATCGACCGCAGGTGGCCTCGTCCTCAATGGGGAGCGGCGTTACCTTCCGGGGTCACTACCAGCCACAGTCCACCGAACCCGGTGACGTTGTGGCACTTCACCTCCCACAGCCCCTCGGCAGCATAAAAGTAGAGAGGCCAGCCGTTATACGTGACTTGCGTGGCACCGTCATCACGCGCAACCGTACCGACCAGCATTTCGTGTGCACCGGCCAGCGCCCGGGGCGCCGCTTCGGTGAGAACCGGGGGCCAGGCGCGCGCACAGTCGTCGTAACAAAGCGGACGACCGTCGGTTTCGATATCGAACAGGTAGATCGCCTGCCCATTTCCCGCGTAGAGCATGTCGCCGAATTCACTGTCTGCGACGATGATCTCTGTCGCGCCGTCATCTGCGGGCGCGGTCGCCATCTCTGGCTGTTGCGGTTCCGGAGCGGTCGGTGCCGCCTCGGTCGCGGCATTCGCATCGCGGGAACCGTTTCCGGCCGGTTCCGCGGATTCGCCACCACACGCGGCAGCGCCCGCGATAACACAAATCGCTAGTAGCGCACGTAGTCGCATACCGCACCTCCGAATATGAGATAGAGCATAACGGGCGGGCTTGTGTGCGCTCAATTGCAATGGCGTTCTGCCGAGGCGGTAGCGGTGCGAGCTCACTTCACTAGACTGGGTATTCAACGTGCAGCTCACCTGCGGGCTCACTCTCGACAGCGATGTAAGGAGGAGCACGAATGTCAGCACGCACCCCGTCCTCGCGCCGGGTGATGCCGGCCTCCCATGCGGAGGTTCCTGAGGCGGACCGGCTCGAACAAGAACTCGCCGTCACCCCCGACGAAGAAGCGTCACCGTCCCGGACGGTGAGCGCGGCGGACATCTTCGGCGCGAACGAAGCCGATGTCGCGGAGCAGCTGCAAGAGGTTCCGGACGACGAGGATTACCCACATCAATAGCATGTGCGGTGCACTGCAACGGCCCGTCGTGCGGTAAAGCAGTGCGGTACGAATACCATCGGGGATTGTGCCGAGTTCTGTTGGTTCGATCCCCGATGGTGGTGTTCGCGTAGCGCGGGTTGTTGCGCTGCTGACTGGTCTTGCCGGGTTTCTGCTCGCGGTAGCCACGCCGCTGCTGCCGGTTAACCAGACCACCGCCACGGTCAGCTGGCCCCAAGACGGCCAGACCACCAGTGTCGAAGCACCACTGATCTCCTACCTTCCCCTCGAAGTCGACGCCAGCATCCCCTGCACCGTCTTCGACGACCTCCCGCCCGAAGGCGGACTGATCGCCTCCACCATCCCGGCCGACTCGCCCGACAGCCAGCGCTTCGGACTGCAGGTCCGAAGCACCGGCAGCGAGGCTGAAGTCCTCCTGCGGAACGTGCTTGTCGCGTCTCAGCCACTCGACGCGATGAGCGACTGCGCAGAGGTCCGCATCAGTGTGACAAAAAGCCACGTGAGTACCGAGTTCACTGGCCTGGATGACGAACCGAACATCCGTGAAGGCAACCTGATGCCTTTCATGGTGGGGGTGTTTTCGGAGCTTGAGGGGCCTGCCCCTGAGGGCTTGAACATCACCATCGAGGTCGATACCCGCTTCACCACCACCCCCA
>NZ_JAPEIQ010000010.1 GCF_026041215.1 Hoyosella sp. YIM 151337 | reverse complement strand
GGGGCGTGTCAGATGGTCTGTGTAAGGGTTCGGTCCGTCTGAGAGGAGATGATGGACCTTGTGACAGATGATAGGGAGCATCGTGGGTCAGATGTAGCGGCAGAACTGGCCCGGTCGGGCGCTCTGGATGCGATCTTTGACAAGATCGATTCCGGTGAGCTCGACTTGACCGGTGACGGTGGTTTCATCCCTGGTCTGATCAAGGCGGCGTTAGAGCGCGGACTGCAGGCCGAGATGACCAGCCACCTCGGCTACGAGAAGGGTGATCCCGCAGCTGTGCTGTTCGGTAATTCCCGCAATGGCACGACCCCGAAAACACTATCCTCACAAGTCGGTCCGGTGGATCTGAACGTGCCCCGTGACCGGGAGGGATCCTTTACCCCACGCCTGGTGCCGAAAGGCTCACGGCGTCTCGGCGGACTGGATGAGATGATCGTCAGCCTGTATGCGGGGGGCATGACGGTTCGTGACATCGAGCATCATTTAGCTGCGACGATCGGCACGGAGCTGTCCCATGAGACGATCAGCAAGATCACCGACGAGATCAGCGAAGAAGTCCTCGCCTGGCAGCACCGCCCGCTCCAGCCGCTGTATCCAGTGGTCTACCTCGACGCGCTGGTAGTCAAGGTCCGCGATGGGGCGCACGTGCGCAACAAAGCCGCTCACATCGCCGTCGGTGTCGACATCGACGGCGTCAAGCATGTCCTCGGAATCTGGATCCAGACCACCGAAGGCGCGAAGTTCTGGGCCGGGGTATGCGCTGACCTGGCCAACCGCGGTGTCCGGGACGTGCTGATCGTCTGCTGTGATGGTCTGACCGGGCTGCCAGAGGCGATCGAGGCGACCTGGCCGCGTACTGCGGTTCAAACGTGTGTCGTGCATTTGATACGGGCGTCGATGCGGTTCGTGAACTACAAAGACCGTAAAGCCGTTGCGGCAGCACTGAAACCGATATACACCGCCGCTGATGCGGAAGCTGCTCGTGTGGAGTTTGACGCCTTCACTGTCTCGGATCTGGGTAAAACGTATCCGCATGCGGTGGCGACCTGGCAGGCCGCCTGGGAGCGGTTCATCCCGTTTTTGGCGTTCCCTCCCGAGCTGCGCAGGGTCATCTACACCACGAACTCGATCGAGTCGCTGAACTACCAGCTCCGCAAGATCATCAAAAACCGCGGTCAG
>NZ_JAPEIQ010000001.1 GCF_026041215.1 Hoyosella sp. YIM 151337 | reverse complement strand
GCACGCGACCAATGTTCGGCACAGTGCATCCAGTTGGGTGGCGTCTGCCTCCAACCTCACCTGCACAATCTGCTTCACAACCAACACCGTAACTCTCGGGTACGACAAGTGTTGCAGCAATCAACCCAGCATTGGTCTATGTCACCACGGTGGGCACCAAACCCCGATGTACGCAGGGGCCGGTCGGTCGTCTATAACTTGCACGCCCATTTGGTCTTCACGTCGAAGTATCGGCGCGGCCCGTTCACCTCACAGATTCTGGACCGATGCGAGCAAGTCATAGCCGAGGTGTGTGCAGACTTCGGGGCGGAACTACGCGAGTGGGGCGGCGACACCGACCACGTGCACCTGCGGTGCACTACCCACCCAAAGTGGCGTTATCACGCCTGGTGAACAGCCTGAAAGACATGTCCGCACGCCGACTGCACCACGAGTTCCCTGGCCACATCCGCCAATACCCATGCGGCAAGCACTTCTGGACACCGTCATACTTCGCAGGCTCCTGCAAAGGCGCACCGCTGTCAATCGTCACCCAGTACATCAAGAACCAAAACAGACCCCAATAACCAGCGCCCACGCTGCGCGTGAACGCAAAGGACGGGACGCGATTCCTCCCAGCCATGAACGACCGAGGTTCCTCCCAAGATACCGCTGAAACACCCCGTCGGAATGGACGGTGTCACGAAACGATGCGACTCGGTGTCGTATGGGTGACACAATCACGTGTGCGCAGAACAGGAGCGAGTCATGAGCGAGGACGCATCCGCTAACGCCGCGATGGAGGCATTCATCGCCCATCGGAATCTGCTCTTTACCGTCGCGTACGAGATGCTGAGTTCAGCCGCAGACGCGGAGGACGTCCTGCAGGAGACGTGGCTGCGCTGGGCGGACGTCGACTTCGCCACGGTACGCGATGCCCGCGCATATCTGGTCCGGATGACCACCCGGCAGGCGCTCAATCGGGTCCGGACGCTCAGCCGCCGGCGCGAATCGTACGTCGGGCCCTGGTTGCCCGAACCGTTGATCACCGCACCTGACGTTGCGGCCGACGTTGAACTTGCTGAGAGCGTGTCGATCGCGATGCTGACGGTGCTTGAGACGCTCGGCCCCGCTGAACGGGCCGTATTTGTGCTGCGTGAAGTGTTCGACATGCCCTATGACGAGATCGCTGCCGCCGTGGACAAGTCCGTGCCGGCTGTGCGGCAGATAGCGAACCGTGCGCGGCAGCATGTCGCGGCGCGGCGTCCGCGCATGAACGTCACACAAACTGAACAGCAGGAAGTTCTCGACCGGTTTCTCACGGTGCTGACCACCGGCGACGTGCAAGCGCTGATGGATGTTCTCGCGCCGGATGTAGTCGTGGTCTCGGACGGCGGCGGCGAAGTCCACGCTGCACGCCGGCCGATTGAAGGTCTGCAGCTGGTGGCGGTAGCGCTGTCCCGGTTCGCGCAGATCGCTCCGGGGGCTGACATTGCGCGGGTCTTGGTCAATGGAATGCCGGGCGCGAAGATCAACTTCGCGGGCCAGCGGGCGGCTGTCAGCGTGACAGTCGAGGGCGGCAAAATCACAAAGATCTACGTCATCGCGAACCCGCACAAGCTGGCGCGTTTAGACGCCGAAACCGCACTTGCCAGGTAGCTGTCACTGGTTCTCTAACTCCTGCTGAATCGCTGCTGCTACCGCAGCAACATCATCATTGACCTGGAAAATGCCGTCCATGCTCGGGAACAGCGCGTTGGACACCGCGACGACGAACAGGGCGTTTCGTCCGTCACCGACATCGAGATACCCAGCAAGGCCCTGAACGGTGAGGAAGAGTTCCCCGGTTCCCGGCACACCGCCCACCTTCGTGCCGGTCTTGCCGCGCACCTTCCCGCGGGCTGGGCTGTCCTGCCCGGTGATTCCCAGCGATCCCCGCTCGCCAAGGTTCGGCAAACCCTCGATGAATGTGCCACCCCAGGGCTGATCCTGGATGAAGTCGAGTAACTGGATGACGGCCTCCGGCGTGGCGGACGCGGGATCGCCGCCCTGTCCGTCAACGAGTACGACCCTCGCCGGGTCTATGCCCGCAGATTCCGCGAGAGCCCGAATCGCGGGCAATCCATCGTCGCAATCGGTGGATCCCGCGTCCGCGGCGAGGAGGCAGAGGAACGCGTTGGCACCGGTGTTGTAACTGGTTGCCAGGATCATCCCGCCCATTTCGCCCAGCGGCGCTGACTCGATGGAAGCGACCCGGCGGTCATCCGCGTAGGAGTCCGGGTCGGGCAGCGCCGCGGCGTCGTTATCGGCCAGAACATCCGCGGATACGGATACGCCTGCTCGTTCAAGCGCCTCGATGAAAAGTGTGCGTGCCCACGACTCCGCATCCGGAATGCGGTAAACAGTGAGGGACGGATCACCGGGCGGCACTGTGCCCGTCACGTGCAACACGCGTGGGTCATCTGGGTCCGCTGAGACCTGCAACTGCGCATCACTGTCGTCCTCCCCTGTTTCGACGGAGTTCTCCAGAGTGAAGGCTGCCGTATCGGGAACCATGCGGAGGCTGGCGGACTCGCCTGGGGCGCCGCCCGGTGTCACTTCAATATCAAGCAGGTTGTCGTTGACGAAGATCGGCGGCACTGGCCCTTCCTGCGCGTCGAGCACCTCCCAGAGCCGCGCATCGATAAGGACGTCGCCGTCGACGGTGGTGATGCCGGAGTCGGCGACCTGCTGTGCCAGCGAATCGAGCCCAGCGAGCGGATCATCCTCCGGAAGCCGCGCACCTGGTATCGCGTCCGCGTACACGTGGTCCACCGCCCCCTGGGTGAAATTGAACTGCCCTTCGAGCGCACCGCGCCCACCCAGAGCAAGATCTCCAGACGCGACCAAGATGAGGTCACCACTCAGGGTCTCTCCGTCAGCGTCAGCAGAGCTGTACACCGGAGTCGTCAGTGTCGACGATGCATCGAGCTCGCTGTACACGGTGGAGACAGTGAACTCCTTTGATAACGAGGCGAGGAAGAAGAACTCGTCAGCAAGGTTGCTGTAGATGACGCGTCCATCACCAGGATCAGTCACCAGTACGGACCATCTGGCCGCGGCGTAGGGTTCGCCCGACATGATCTCTCTTGCGTCAGCAGGAAGCTCAGGTGGTGATGCGCCAGGAGACTCGTCACGGATGTCCGTGCATGATGTTGCGACCAGTGCGGAGATCAAGACGGCATATCCGAGCCGATGACGAACGCGCATAGATGATTGTTTCACCGCCCGCGGATGTGGGTGCGGCTTTCGGCTATTTTGTACCTCTTCGCCCGTCCGGCCACATTTACTCAGGAAACCGCACATTGCCGTAGGACGTTTCTTGCGGAAATCTGCGGTTTCCTGAGGCGATTGGTGGTTTCTGCAGGAAATCAGCCTCGGGTACCCGATGAGAGGCAACCAGTTCACCGGCGAGATCGAGGGCTTGCTGCGGCAGTGGCTGGGCATCACTGGGCGCGACGCCGTACTGCGCCATGACCGCGCTTTCCACTGCGTCGATCGTTAGCGCGCGCTGTTCACTTGTAAGCGACCCAACCGACGCCGCATCGAAGGGCTGCCCGAGCTGGCCGTAGACCTCGGTGAGCACCGGCCGCAGCCGGTCTTCATCTCCGACGATGATCAGGGAGCTGAACAGCCAGGCGTTCTTCACCAGTCGCTGGGCAGTGCCAATGAGCTTCACCGCGCCTCGCGCATTGACGCTGTGCGCACCGGGGCAGTACTCACCGGGGACCGCGCCGACCTGCGCTGCTATTCCGAGGCCCCTGAGTGTCGCAGCCAGCGACTCACCAAACACCCGGAACCTCTGATCATGCGTTCCCGTGACATTCGGGTCGTGCCCGATGTGATCGACCACCAGTGCATTGCCTGTGTAGGCGACCGCGCGGCCACCCGTGGCGCGAATAAGCGGCTCGAAGCCCGCTGCGGCAGCCGCCTGTGCTGCGGAAGTGAAACCTTGCAAATGCGTGTCTCGTCTGCCGAAAACGGCAACAGGCGCGGTCGGACGGTAGATTCGCACCGCCTCCGTGAACTCCTCCCGGCTCGCGAGCCGCACGAGTGCGTGCGCGGTGGCAAGTTCTAGTGCCTGATCTCCGCCGGCAAGCGGGCCACTGTGAAAGCGCACTCTCATCCTCTCGCTTAGTGCGCAGCACCGTCGGTTGTGCCGGGCATTCCGTACGCTAACCACCTATGGCAGCAGGCACGACACTTTATGGTTTCACGATCCAGCTTGCCGATGCCGACCGCTCGGTATTCGACGAGTTCGAGCTGCGTATCGCACGCCATCCGTCGGAAACCGCCGAGTTCATGGTCACCCGTCTGCTGGCGTACTGCCTGGAGTACGAGGCGGGCATTGCTTTCAGCGACGGCGGCGTCTCGTCCGCCGACGAGCCAGCGGTGGTCGTGCGCGACCTTACGGGGCACCTCGTTGCCTGGATCGAGGTCGGGGCCCCAGACGCCGGCCGTGTGCACCGGGGCAGCAAGCGAGCCAGCCGTGCGGCCGTCTACACGCATCGTGATCCCGCCAGCGTGCTGGACCAGTTGTCCGGCAAGCGAATTCACCAGGCGGCGGAGGTGCCGGTTTACAGCTTCGATCGGCGGTTTATTGCTGCGGCTGCCGCTGCAATCAAGCGGCGTAACGTCGCCTCAATCGCGGTGACCGGGCGCACTCTCTATCTGGACGTGAACGGCACTGCGCTCAGCACTGAAATCGCGGAACACAGAATCACATCCACACCCGGTAATACTTGAATCATTCCAGAAAATGGGTCACACTGTGAGTGTGCATACAACCTCGGACTTCGAGAACATGCTGCGCGGGTCGGCGCTGCGTGTGACTCGGCCGCGCATCGCGGTGCTAGAGGTGGTTCACGACCATCCGCACGCCGACACCGATTCGATCATCGGTCTTGTGCGCGCTCACCTAGGACCCGTCTCGCACCAGACCGTGTACGACGTTCTGAAGGCCCTCACGTCTGTGGGTCTACTGCGCCGTATCGAGCCGCCCGGGTCCGTCGCGCGTTACGAGGCGCGAGTCGGCGACAACCACCACCACGTTGTGTGCCGCTCGTGCGGGGCGATCGCTGATGTCGACTGTGCCGTCGGTGCAGCTCCATGTCTCGCTCCGTCCGAAGCTCACGGTTTCGTCATCGATGAAGCCGAGGTTATTTATTGGGGAATTTGCCCCAATTGTTCGCCTGCACACTGCTCATGACCTTTCCCTCTAACCAGCCCATCACCGGAAGGAATCCCATGGCCGAGAATCAAGACGCCGTCGTAGGAGAGATGAACGAAGAGAGGCGCGCAGGCGGATGTCCTGTTGTGCACGGCGTCACGGACCACGGCAGCGAGAGCGAGAACCCGGCGATCAGTCCGCCCTCAGCCGCTACCAGTCACCCGCGCACGAACAAGGACTGGTGGCCGAACATGCTGGATCTCGGTCCGCTTCGGCACAACTCGGCCAAGTCCGACCCGATGGGCAACGGCTTCAACTACGCGGAAGAGTTCAAGAAGCTCGATCTAGACGCACTTAAGCGTGACGTTGAGGAAGTTCTCACCACCTCGCAGGACTGGTGGCCCGCTGACTTCGGCCACTACGGCGGGCTCATGATCCGGATGAGCTGGCACCAGGCAGGCACCTACCGCATCTCTGACGGCCGCGGCGGTGGCGGCGATGGCAACCAGCGTTTCGCGCCGCTCAACAGCTGGCCCGACAACGCGAACCTCGATAAGGCGCGCCGCCTGCTGTGGCCGGTGAAGAAGAAGTACGGCAAGCAGATCTCGTGGGCTGACCTGCTTGTCTACGCTGGCAACGTCGCTCTCGACTCCATGGGCTTCAAGACGTTTGGTTTCGGCTTCGGCCGCGAGGACATTTGGGAGCCTGAGGAGATCTACTGGGGTCCGGAAGAAACGTGGCTTGGCGACGAGCGTTACAGCGGTGAGCGCGAGCTTGCCAATCCGCTCGGTGCCGTTCAAATGGGTCTGATTTACGTCAACCCCGAAGGCCCCAACGGTAATCCTGACCCGCTGGCAGCCGCACGCGACATCAAAGAGACGTTCGGGCGCATGGCGATGAACGACGAAGAGACAGTCGCTCTCATCGCCGGTGGCCACACCTTCGGCAAGACCCACGGTGCTGCCGACGCGGATGAGCATGTCGGCCCCGAGCCCGAGGGCGCGCCCATTGAGGAGCAAGGCTTCGGCTGGAAGAACACATTCGGCACCGGCAAGGGCAACGACACGATCACCAGTGGCCTCGAGGTCACCTGGACCGACAAGCCCACGCAGTGGAGCAGCCGCTTCTTCGAGATCCTTTTCGGCTACGAGTGGGAGCTCACCAAGAGCCCTGCCGGTGCACACCAGTGGGTCGCCAAGGACGCTGAGCCCATCATCCCCGACGCTCACGACCCGTCGAAGAAGCATCTCCCGACGATGCTGACAACTGATCTCTCGCTGCGATTCGACCCCGCATATGAGAAGATCTCGCGCCGCTTCCTCGAGAACCCCGACGAGTTCGCGCTCGCGTTCGCCAAGGCCTGGTACAAGCTGCTGCACCGCGACATGGGGCCGGTTTCTCGCTACCTCGGGCCCTGGGTACCCGAGCCGCAGCTGTGGCAGGATCCAGTCCCGGCCGTCGATCATGACCTGATCGACGATCAGGACATCGCGTCACTGAAGAGCAAGCTGCTCGATTCGGGTCTTTCCATCTCGCAGCTTGTGTCGACAGCATGGGCGTCGGCGGCGAGCTTCCGCGGCACCGACAAGCGTGGTGGCGCCAACGGTGCCCGCATCCGTCTGGCTCCCCAGAAGGACTGGGAGGTCAACGAGCCCGCCGAACTCGCCAATGTGCTGCAGGTTCTGGAGGGCATACAGAGCGACTTCAACTCCGCACAGTCCGGTAACAAGAAGGTGTCGCTTGCCGACCTGATCGTTCTCGGTGGCTGCGCCGCCGTCGAGAAGGCCGCGCAGAATGCAGGCGTGGACGTGGCAGTTCCGTTTACCCCAGGCCGCACCGACGCCACACAGGAGCAGACCGACGTCGAGTCGTTCGCAGTGCTCGAGCCGCGCGCTGATGGCTTCCGCAACTACCTCCGGCAGGGCGAGAAGATCCAGCCGGAGAAGCTGCTCGTCGACCGCGCTTACTTCCTGCAGCTCACGCCGCCGGAGATGACTGCCCTGGTCGGCGGCATGCGTGCGCTCGGCGCAAACTTCGGCAAGACGAAGCACGGCGTATTCGGGGACAACACCGATGCGCTCACGAACGAGTTCTTCGTGAAGCTGCTCGAAATGGACACCACGTGGAAGGCGTCTGAGTCCGAGGAGAACGTCTACGAGGGCCGTGATCGCGAGACCGGCGAGGTCAAGTGGACCGCCACGGCAGTCGACCTCGTCTTCGGTGCGAACTCTGAGCTTCGCGCGCTCGCTGAGGTCTACGGCTGCGACGATGCCAAGGACAAGTTCGTCAGCGACTTCGTGAAGGCCTGGGACAAGGTAATGACCCTCGACCGGTTCGACGTCAAGTGATGATGTAGGCAAGATTCGGGCCGACCGGCTTCCCGGTCGGCCCGAATTCGTTTGCGGGCGTGCGTGCTACTGGAGCTTCGCGAAAAATGCGCGGATGTCTGCGACGAGCAGATCAGGCGTCTCAAGTGCCGCGAAGTGACCGCCCTCGCTGAAATCGCTCCAGTGCACGATGTTGTATCCGCCCTCCGCATACCTGCGTATTGCGACATCTTCACCGAAAACTGCGACGCCGGTCGGTGTCTCCAGGCGTGTCGGCCATTCATGCTGATGCATACTCTCGTAGTACAGGTTCGCCGATGATCCGGCAGTGCCCGTGAACCAGTAGAGCGAGACGTTGGTCAGGATGTCGTCGCGGCTCACCGCGTCTTCGGGCAGTGTGTGGCTAGCCGCTGTCCATTCCTTGAACTTCTCAACAATCCAAGCGAGTTGACCAGCAGGCGAATCACTGAGCGCAAAGCTCAGCGTCTGGGGCCGCGTAGCCTGAATCTGAAAGTAACCATTCAGTTCGGTCATGTAATTGGCGAGCCTGGCGAGACGCTCGAGCTCAACCGCAGACATCGTCTCTCGTTCCTCTTCCGGCACCTCACCCATTGGAATGAAGCCGAACGTCGCGGCGTTCACATGCACGCCTGTGACGCAGCCATCTGCGACCCGCGCGATGTCGGGACCGACGAACGCGCCAAAATCGCCGCCTTGCACTCCATACCGCGTGTAGCCAAGCCCCGCCATGAGCCGCGCGAACACCTGGGCGATCTTCGCCGAATTCCATCCCGGACCGGAAAGCGGTGCCGAGTATGCGAAGCCAACCAGCGATGGGATGACGACGTGGAACGCCAGGCTCGGGTCGAGCCCATGTTCACGCGGATTGGTCAGCGGACCGATGACATTGAGGAACTCGACAACCGATCCCGGCCAGCCGTGCAGCAGTATCAGCGGCGTTGCGGCTGGCTCGGGTGAGGCGACGTGCAGGAAGTGGATCGTCTGGCCGTCGATCTCGGTGGTGTACTGCGGGTACTGATTGATGCGGGCCTCTTGCGCTCGCCAGTCGAACCCAGTCTCCCAGTACTTTGCCAGGTCTTTGAGGTATTCCACGGGGACTCCACGCTCCCAGTCTGGGCCTGGCAGTTGGTCCGGCCAGCGCGTATTTGCCAATCGCGCGCGGAGTTGATCGAGCTGAGCTTCCGGGATGGAGATACGAAACGGCTGAAGCGAAAGTGCATTCATGTGTGCCTGCTCTCGAACTGACCTGAACGGATTGTTCAGTTCAGAGGTTAGTTGATCAGAATATTCTGTTCAACGGTAAAGTTTTGGTATGGCGACCGAACGAACACACTCGCGCCCGGCCGGGCGGCGCGGCCGGGTTGCGGAAGCTGAGCGGAATGATGCCGCGATATTGGCTGCCGCTCGCGAAGTCTTCGTCGCGAACCCGGCCGCGCCCATCTCCGCGGTAGCCAAGCGGGCAGGGGTCGGCATTGGCGCGCTATACACGCGCTACGACAGCAAAGAAGACCTGCTCGGGACGCTTTGCTCACACGGACAGGACATTTTTCTCGATGAGGTTGAGCGGGCGCTCGCGAGCGATGCCGAACCGTGGGAGGCGTACCAGGCGTTTCTGCGCCGGATTGTCGACGCCGACACCCATTCACTCACCGTCCGGCTAGCTGGGACGTTCACCCCGACCGAGGAGCATATGCGTAAGGCCGAGCGCATGCGCGAACGCGGCACCGCATTGTTCGACAAAGTAGCCGCGTCCGGCGCCGTGCGCCCAGATCTTACTTTCCTGGACGTGAGCTACTTGCTTGAACTCATCGCCACAAGCTCGCTGGGCAGCCCCGCACGGACCGCGGAATTGCGTCAGCGCCAGCTAGCGATCATCACCGACGGCATCCGCAGCCGTTCCGAAAGCCCGCTGCCCGGTAAGCCGCCGACATGGGAGGAGCAGACCGCCCGGTGGATCAGCGAATGACGTTGCGCACCACAACCTGACCCCTTTCAACGTATATCGCCCCAGGGGCCTTGCCGCAAGCCCCCTGGGGTGGCGCACAATACACCGCCATGGAGGCAGGGAACATATTCGATGTGATCATTGCTGGCGGCGGCCCGACTGGTCTTTGGCTTGCCAGTGAGTTGCGGTTACATGGCGTACGAGTGCTTGTTCTCGAAAGGGAGAACGAGCCGCCGCCGTACGTTCGCGCGCTGGGCTTGCATGTCCGCAGCATCGAGATGCTGGATCAGCGCGGTTTGCTGGAGCGGTTTCTTGCCCGGGGGCAACAGCACCCACTCGGCAGCTTCTTCGCGGGCATTCCCGCGCCGCAACCCACCGGACTGGACACCGCCCATGCCTTCGTGCTCGGCATTCCCCAGACAGTGATTGATCGCATGCTGGAGCAACGTGCCGCCGAAGTTGGCGCCGTAATACGGCGTGACGCCGAGCTAACGGGGCTAAGCCAGGACAACACGGGAGTGACGGCCGAAATTGGTGACGGCTCACGGCTCCGCGCTCGGTACCTCGTTGGATGTGACGGCGGGAGAAGCACAGTGCGGAAACTCATCGGCGTGCGCTTTCCTGGCGAACCCAGCAGAGTTGACACCCTGCTCGGCGAGATGGCGGTCGGCGCGCCGCCAGAGTCAGTAATGGCGGTGGTGGCTGAGGTCCGCAAGAAGGAGCTTCGGTTCGGCCTCTCCCCTCTCGGCGAGGGTGTTTACCGCGTTGTCGTCCCGGCCGAAGGTATCGCCAGGGACCGCGAGGCCGCGCCACGTATCGAGGAGTTTAAGAAGCAGCTTCGGGTGTATGCGGGTACCGACTTCGGTGTGCATTCGCCGCGCTGGCTGTCGCGCTTTGGTGACGCTAGCCGCCTGGCTGAACGGTATCGGGCTGATCGTGTGCTCCTTGCTGGTGACGCCGCACATATTCATCCTCCAACTGGAGGGCAGGGCCTCAATCTGGGCCTGCAGGATGCCTTCAATCTCGGCTGGAAGCTGGCAGGAACAGTGCACGGCTGGGCGCCAGAAAGCGTGCTCGATAGCTATGAGGCCGAGCGGCGGCCAGTGGCAGCCGACGTCGTGGCGAATACGCGCGCTCAGATGGAGTTGATGTCGGCGCGGCCAGGCTCGCTCGCGATGCGGCGTCTCGTTTCGGAACTACTTGAGCTTTCGGCAGTAAACCGGTACCTGACGGAGAAGATCACTGCGATTTCGGTGCGGTATGACTTCGGCGGCGAGCACGAACTGGTCGGCCGACGGCTCCGAGATGTGCAGCTGCGATCTGGACGGCTTTACGCGCTGATGCATTGCGGACGCGGAGTGCTTCTCGATCAGACGGGGCAGCTCTCGGTGCGGGGGTGGGCCAACCGCGTCGATCACGTGGTTGACATCTGTGACGCGCTTGATTTCCCCGGTGTACTGCTGAGGCCAGACGGACACGTGGCGTGGGCCGGCGATAGTCAGCAGGATCTCGAGAAGCAGCTGGGCCGGTGGTTCGGTGCGGCCGGTGCCGGATATAGGTAGCCAAGTCTCAAGAAGCGATCTAATATAAGTAAACACTTATAGAGGAGGAGCTCATGAACCTAAGCGCTGATCCAGTCACAATCGCCGGTATGGTGACGCGGGAAGTTCGCACCGGAGAACGCGACGGGGCACGCACGAAGATCATCGTCGCCCGGCGGCCGTACGCCACCGGGCAGGCTGACCTCTGGGACGCGCTGACGAATGCGGACCGAATTCCGCGCTGGTTTCTGCCCGTGAGCGGTGAACTCAAGACAGGCGGTCGCTACCAGCTGGAGGGCAACGCAGGCGGTGTCGTCGAACAATGCGAAGAGCCGGAAACGTTTTCGGTGACGTGGGAGTACGGCGGGCAAGTGTCCTGGCTCGTGGTCACGCTCAGGCCGACGGATGATGGCACGGTGCTCGAACTCGCCCATGAAGCCCAGATTGACGACATGTGGTCACAATTCGGTCCTGGCGCGGGCGGCGTCGGCTGGGACTTGGGCCTCATGGGCCTTGCATTGCATATACAAAGCGGCGCACCTGTCGATCCCGAGGATGGTATGGCATTTCCGTTGACACCGGAAGGCCGTCTGTTTGTCCGGACCGCGGCGATGAGTTGGGCAGAAGCAGCCATCGCGGATGGCGACGACTCTGCGGCTGCACGAGCGGCAGCAGAGCGGACAATCGCCTTCTACACCACGATGCCCGGGGACGGGAATGGAACCTGATGGGTGATGCGTTGCCCGCAAAGGTATTCGGCGCGCTCGGCGACCCAGTTCGCCGCGGAATTCTTGAACTCCTCGCTGAGGGCGAGAGATCCGCGGGAACGATCGTCACTGAAGTCCGCGCCTACACGAGTATCTCGCAACCAGCGGTATCGCAGCACCTCAAAGTCCTCCGTGATGCCGGGCTGCTCACTGTCCGGAATGAAGGCACCCGCCGGATCTACACGATCGACGCCGAAGGACTCGACGCCGCCCGGCGCTGGCTGGACCGGCTAGTGCACCCGCTAGAGCCCTTTCATCAGCCCCTCGATGCCCTTGCGACCGAGGTTGCCCGCGGCAAACGGAGCCGTCGAAAGCACGCCGGCCACGGCGGTACTGACACAACGTCTGACAGAATTCCGATGTGATCGTGGTGCAGGGAATCGACGCCCATCCACGCGGATGGGTCGCTGTCGATCTGTGCGACGGCCGCGTGACTAGGGTGCGATCGGCACCACGGCTCGATGCGCTCACTTCCCCAGACTGTGCCGCTATCGGTGTCGACATTCCGCTTGGATTCCCTGAACGAGGCTGGCGGGCTGCCGACCGGGCTGCTCGCGCTGTCGTCGGTGCGCGCAGGAACAGCGTCTTCCTCGCTCCCCCGCGTTCGGTGTGGGAGCAGGACGAGTGGGAGACGGCGAATGCGCTGGCGCGGCAACTCACGGACAGCGGGCTCAGCAAGCAAGCCTACGCGCTGCGCGCCAAGGTGCTGGAAGCTGATGTGCTGCGCCAGAGTTCGGCGCTCCCCCTCTACGAAGTTCATCCAGAGGTCAGTTTCGCGACGATGAATGGCGCGCCACTCGACGCTCCCAAGAAATCGTGGAACGGACAGGCGGTCCGGAGGAGACTCCTCGCGGAGCGAGGCTTGCTTCTTGCCGAGAATCTGGGACGCGCGGGGTCTGTCGCTGTGGACGACATCCTGGACGCTGCCGCAGCCGCGTGGTCAGCGCACCGGATCGCCACCGGCGCCGCAGAATCGCTGCCTGAGCCTCCAGACAGGGATTGCGACGGACAACCAATGGCGATCTGGTACTGAATGAACCACCGCTGGATCCCGTGGCGCTTGGCGCGATCGGGGTACCTACCGGGTTCCCGGCCCCGCGCGGAACTCGTCAGCAATAGCGGCGCAGGCTCGCAACGTGTCGACCAGGAAGGTCACGTTCTGCGCATCCGGCCAGCTCGACATCTTGACGATCACTAAGTCAGCAGCCCGGTCGATATAAATGAGCTGCCCATGGATCCCGAGACACAACTGGATCGGTGTACCATCCGCCCGCCGGTAGAACCAGAACTGATTCCGGTACCAGCCACCCGGCAGCACGGCCTCGTTATCCGTAGCCGCAAATGCCGATCGCACATCCGCCGGCGGGTCATACGTATCCCGCAGCCACGCTTCGGGAACCACGGTGCGGCCGTGAGCTGACCCGTCACAGCGCACCATGTCTCCGAACCGGGCGAGGTCACGCAGGGCGGCGCTCATTCCGCCGTCGTGAACCGGGGCGCCATGCACATCCACCGTGATGTCCGCGTCGAACTCCGCGCCGAGTGGCGCCCAGATCACGTCGCCCACGAGGTCAGCCATGCTTACTCCGCTGGCTCGTTCGAGAACCCAGCCGAGCATATTTGTATCAGCTGAGCGATAGACGAACTCCCCTCCATGGGAGGACTCCCCCTGCACCGTTGCCAGGTAGTTGTATAGTCCAACTGGGTCGTCATCCCGGCGGGGCGCCCACCCATTCGAGCGTTCCATGACGCGCACTTCAGCGTCTGCGTCGGTGTAGGTTTCGCGGTAGGCCACACCGGTGCGCATATCGAGAAGATCCCGAACTGAAGCGCCAGCGTAGCCCGCGTCAGCAATCTCGGGGACGTAGTCGGTAATCATCTTCTCTGGTATGAGCAGCCCGCGGTCAGCGAGCACACCCGCCACACAGCCCACCACGGATTTCGTAACGGACATCATGAGGTGCCGGGTCGCCGGTTTCAGTGCGCCGAAATACCGCTCGCTCACAATCGCACCGTCATGCATGACGAGGAACCCGTCGGTATACGTGCGTGTCAGCAGCTCATCGAGACCAGGAACAAAAAGGTCACGCTGCTCGTGCGGTAGTACTGCGGGCACGGCCGGAGCTTTGATGAGGCGCGTGGGAATAATCTCGCGCATGTTCTGGAACGCCCATCCCAGCTGAGTGGGTTCCTGCCAGTTCGCCAACGTCACCAGAGGCTCATTCTGCATGCTTGCGTGCATCCTTTCTCGGATCGTTTCGTGGTGCGGGTGCGGCGCCGCGCGCCGCTAGGATCGTTCTGGTGATGACGCATTCCCCGAGCGCCCCTGTCACGGCGTACAACTGGCAGACGCCACCGCACAACCGGTGGGCCTTCTGGAATGTTCGTGAAATCTTGCCTGTGCAGCGTATCCACCGCGCTCCGGCAGCCAGCGTGCTCGAAAGTGCCGACACACTGCCCGGCCTCAGCACCATCACACTCTCCGATGTTGATGGCCAGCTCACGACGGTCGCCGCCGTCCTTGGAGCGACAGACACGGATGCTTTCGCAGTATCGCGCGAGGGAGCTGTCCTGAGCGAGTGGTACCGGCCCGGCGGCAGCGCGGACCGTCCGCACGCAGTGATGTCGATAACCAAATCCATGGTGGGATGGGTGGCAGGCGCACTGCGTGAGCGGGGCGAGCTTGACGCCGACCGCCTGATCACCGCGTACGTACCGGAATTGTCGGCCAGCGGGTACGCAGGTGCTCGGGTGCGTGATGTGGCGGACATGCGCAGCGGCATTCAGTTCAATGAGGAGTACGTGAATCCCGACTCCGAAATCCGGAAGCTCGGAGATTGGCTGGGCTGGTATCCGGACTCGCCGGCCGAAAACGCGCCGGGCCTGTATCGGTTCGTCGCGAACCTCACCGCGGATAGCCCCCATGGCGGTCCTTTCGTCTATCGGTCCTGTGAAAGCGACGTGCTGGGCTGGGTATGCGAGCGCGCTGGCGGCCGGCCCATGGCCGAGCTGCTGTCCGAGCACCTGTGGTCGGTGATTGGCGCTGAACATGACGCGGACCTGCTGTGCGACCGCCTTGGTACCGCGCTGCACAACGGTGGTGCCTCGGTGACCGCGCGTGACCTCCTCCGCTTCGGAAGTGCGCTACTCCCCTCGCCCCAAGCGCCCTCGTGGCTCCGCGCAGCCTGGGCAGTGGACGCCGACCACCGCGCTGCATTCGCTGCCTCCACCGCTGAGGCTGCGATGCCCGGTGGCTGGTACCGTGACCAGTTCTGGTTCCGCCCAGGCCCACAGGGAGACGTGTTGCTGGGGCTAGGCATCTACGGCCAGCTCTTGTACGTCAACCGGCGTTCGCGGACGGTGTGCGCCAAGTTCTCGAGCTGGCCGGTCCCGCAGGACCCGGTGCGTCTGCAAAACACGCTACGGGCCTGCGATGCCGTTTCAGTGGTACTCGAGTGCTCGGCAGCTACCGGAACCAGTGCAGCGCGTCCGGTGCGCTCGCCCCGGTCGCTTTTCTGATCCCTACTTGAAGGTCGAGATTGCCGTCGGGTGTGGCGCTTCTGGGACGGGGACACTCTGATACAGCCGCCGGATTCCCTCGATGTAGCGCACCGCCCTCGGGGTGAGTCCCTCGGTCGTCTGCATGCGTCCCTTCGTCACGAGGATGCCGAGGTCAGCTCCGCTGTACCGGTAGTCACCGGGGCCGTATACGCGCAGATAGAAGGCTTCGTCTTCGCCGGCGAGATCGTGCCAGTCGTAGCTGACGCGCTGGAACGTCAAACCGCCATCTTCGTCCATGTGCCATACACCAGTCTTGGGCGCGGCGATAATCTGTTCGACTGCGTCATCCGGTTCCTTCATGATCAGTTGCGACCACACGTCCACCGCCGCGAGATCGCGCCAGCGGGTGTTTATTTCTTCGACATTGACGGTGTAGTCAACGTCCATGAACTCAAGCAGGTGAAAGAGGAATAGGGGGATGTCTGCGTACGCACCAGCCGTCACATTAGTCATAGATGACGCGCCCGAGATCCTCGGGTTGAGCTCCCCAAGGTACACGTTGTCTGTATCGAGGTCGATGAGCACGTCGATCTCGAGGAAGCCGCGGTAACCCTCCTGAGCGAGGCGGTCACCCAGTTTGCGCACGAGGTCGATCCCTGCGTCGCGATGCTCCTCCGACAGTGCCTCCGGGAACAGATCGTTACCGCACCAGCCGCCCTTATACGGTGTGAGTTCGGGATAGCCGGTGAGGTCTGTCATGAATGGGCCGACGATCGTGCCGTGCCGAGTGATGCACGCTTCCACAGCCGCGGCCTTGTTGTTGATCCGCTTCATCACCTTGAGTTGTTGATCAACGAGGTTCGCCGCATTCGCATCCCAGTCGTCTTCGCTTTTGATGAAGAACGTCGTTTTGCCGGAATCACCGTATGGCGTCTGCACAACGAGGTCGGAGCCGAGCTTGTGCGCCTCGGCCAGCGTCACAAGCTCGTCGTAGCTGTCGGCGGTGCCAAGCACGTTGGGCACTGACGGTGCCCCAGCTTCGTTGCCGAGCTGAGTAGTGACGATCTTGGAGTCAAGCCTGCGCCGCAGTGAATCGGGAGGCAGGATGAGCTGGTAGCCGAGTTCCTCGCAGATTCGCTCGGTCTCCTCGTCGAAGAAGACCATTGCGAGCATCGGGATGCCGCCCCTGCTTCTCAGGTATGCCTGAACCTCAGGATCACGAAGGAGATAGTTGTTGATCTCTTCGCTGGATTCGAACTCGATGTACGGCTTATTCATTGGGCTGAACACTCGCGGATGGTGTCCATCCCAGGAGTCGTAGTAGGTGATGTAATGGAAATTGCGCACCCAGCGATCGATGCCCAGCAGGTTGAAGACGGTTGGGCCCAGGAAGTAGATGGGCTGTTCATTGGTGCGCAGAAAGGACCGGATCTCGGCGATCCCGTCGAGGGACGGACGGACTGGGGCTTTGGTCTGGATGGAGGTAGACACAGCTGTTCCTTTTAGTTCTGAAAGCTGGGCGCTTCAGCGCTGAGCGAGGGTGGAGAGAAGTCGTTCTTCGGCGTCTGCGCCGGGCTTGATTCCACGCGGAATCCGGAAGAAAAACAGCATCCCGAACAGCCACCAGCCGAGTACCATCACTGCCGCCTGGGGGCTGAGCGCGGCTGGCATGCCCGGAAAGTGCAGGCTGAGCAGCCCCAGGGTGCTGATGATCGCTAGCACGCCAATGATGATGCCGCCGTTGCCTTTGCCACCGATGCGCAGCGGGCGCGGCATCTTGGGTTCGCGGCGGCGAAGCACGATGAATGCCATCGCAGCGACGGCGTAGCCGATGACGATACTGGGTGCGCCGGAGTCAACCAGCCATCCGAGCATGGCCTGGCCGAAGAACGGCGCGATCACTGCGAGGCCACCGATAAACAGCAGCGCGTTGACGGGTGTATGCGTTTTGGGGTGCAGCGTGCCGAACGCCTTTGGCAGCATGCCCGAGACACCCATCGCGTACAGCAGACGCGAAGCACCGATCATAAACGCATTCCACGATGTGAGGATCGCAGCAATACCGCCGGCGACGAGGACCTTGGCCATGAGGTCGGTGCTCCACAGCGCCGCCATGCCGTCCGCTGCCGCGAGATTCGCATCTGCGAGGCTTGAATGACTCATTGACGAGGAGATCGCAACGAGTGCCGCGATGTAGAACGCGGTCGCCATGATCACGGAGATGACAACGAGCTTGCCGATCCGCTTTGGTTCGAGGTTGACTTCTTCCGCAGACTGCGGGATGACGTCGAATCCGACGAAGAGGAACGGGATCGCGACGAGGACGACGACGAAACCGGACCACCCGCCCGAGATCAGCGGTGTGAGGTGTTCCCGTTCACCGCCCACGAAGGCACCGAGAACGAGCAGCGCACCAATGGAGAGAAAGAACAGCAGGATAAAGGTCTGCACGAAGTTGGCGGTCTTGATCCCGATAATGTTGATGACAGTGATTGCGACTGCGCCGATGACACCCACTAGCGCCCAGGTGAGGTACACGTCGGATCCGGCGACTGTCCACAGCTTGATCTGATTCAGATCGGGAAAAAGATACGTCACGACCCGCGGAAGTGCGACCGCCTCGAACGCAACGATCGTGATGTAACCCGCCACTACCCCCCAGGAGCAGATAAAGGCCCAGCGTGGCCCCATTCCGCGCATCACGTAGTTGTGTTCGCCACCTGCTTTTGGCATGGCTGAAACGAGCTCAGAGTAGGTCAGGCCGACAAGCGCCATGATCGCGCCGCCGACAATGAAGGCGAGAACAGCACCGAGTGTGCCGGCGTTCTCCAGCCAGTGGCCACTCAGCACAATCCAGCCGAATCCGATCATGGCGCCGAAGCCAAGAGCGAAAACGTCCCAGCTTCCCATGCTCTTGAGTAGCGAAACGTTTTCCCCGGCGGGAGCGGAACCGGGCTTAAACGAAGTAGTGTAGTTTTGTTTCATGGGAGCCTTTTCTCAGGATCAGGAGAAGCGCCGGTAAGGCGAGGGGTTTCCCCGCATCGTCGCGGCGAAAAGGTTCCAGGCGTGCCCGCACCAACACTGACTACGTTGAACACTGCTGAACATTGCCCGGTAGAAAGAGCGTAAGGTTCCGCGATATCCGCGCGAATGTGCAAAACGGATAGTGTGCTGCCAAAGTGCTGTACAAAACGGAGCGCACGCATCCCCGTTCTCCCGTCACGCAAAGGGGGCGGGAGAATGGTGCGGTGCAGTTATGGCGCTACACGCTCAAGGGGCGAGGTCGTCCACAAATTCCGTAACCACGGAAATGTCGCCTCCGTGGACACCTTCTGTGATCGCCGCTCCCAGCGCGATGGGAGCGGCGACTCCAATTACCACGCCGAGAACTGCAAGCCCTGCGCTGATGAGAACGCTTGTGACCGGATCGGGAAGCATGGCTGCTCCTAGAGGCCAAGATATGGACGCCCGGCAGAAACCAGGCCTCTCAATTCAAGCACACCTCACCCGGCCTGATCACAGACTTGCACCCCGCTTTGGGCCATTAGCACCGAGAGCTACGGTTAGTGCCAGCACGGTTTCGGGGTCGTTGAGACGGTCACCATACAGCTCACGCAACTGGCTCATTCGGTACCGCACTGATTGCGCATGGATGTAAAGATCGGCAGCTACCGCATCGCGCTGGCCTAGGTGAAGCAGCCACGAGCGCAGCGTCTCGATGAGTTTCTCTGCCGAATTGGGGCGCAGATCGGACAGCGGTTCGAGCACTTGCGCTCGCAGGTCCGCTGCCGCCTCAGCGTCCGCACTCAGTATCAGGTCGACCAGCAGCTTGTCAGTGTCGATCACGTCTGCACCTGACTCGGCAACGACGGGCAAACTTCGGGCCCGCAATACGCGCAGGTATGACGCGCGCACTGTGGTCCAGGGCTTCGCCGGCCCGACGATCGCCTCACGTCCAGAGAGGACTCGCAGCAGCTCACTGCGCTGGCGCCCGCCCATGTCCGGCACCAGCATGACGGCGAGATCTTCCGCGTCATCCACTCCCGGCAGATTCTCACTCAGCTGCAACAGCGACTGGGCGAAGCGGGAAAACAATCCGCGCGTACGGGTCACCGGCAGCACCACTGCAGTGAGCGTGTCTGGCGGCTGCCAGTCGGCACGTTCCGCGCTCGCGAGCAGCGCGTCCTCCGATTCGCCGGTGAGAAGCTGCAGCGCCAGCTGATCGAGGTAGCGCTGCCGCGCAAGCCCCGTAGTCGACAGTTCGTCGGCATGCCCCGCAATACTGGCTGCGGAGAGTTCGTCGATGAAGGCAAACGCCAGCTCAGCAAACCGCGCAACGGTGGTTGCTGCTAAGCCGCCAGATACGGCGATTGCGGACATTTCCCGCCACGCGACGCGGGCGCCGACTCGATATGCGGCAAGTAGGGCATCCATGGAACGGCCTTGCCGGGCTTCTCCCCGGCCGAGTTCGTACGCGCCGTCCATGGCGGGTGGAAGTGGTGACCGCCCGCCCTCATCATCCGAGCGCGCGGCAAGCTGCAGCAAGGCTCCAAGTGCCATTTGCACAGCATTTTCAATGACCTGTGCCATACGTCCACTAAATGCCCGGGCGTAACTCGGGACTTCCATCGTGACCGCCCGCACTGTGTGCTCGGCCACTAAAGGCAGCTCCGCGCGCAGTGCAGCAATGATCTCGGAATCGATCGCTAAGGCGCTGACCTGGCGAAACTCACGAGACTGGGTACTCTCATCCAATGTTTTATCCCTATCGAACAATTTCCCGGAAAACTTTCACGCTGACGAGACAAGATTTTATACCCGGTGTTCCGCGAAGGTAGTGCCATGACCATCAATGCATCTCGACCCGCAGCACGCAGCTCGGTTCGTGACCGGCTGGTGAGAATTGCGGAGCTGACCACTACTCCTCTACTCCCCTCCGACTATCTCGACCTCGTTGCACCCCTGCGGTCCGGTGCGCCATTGCGGGGACGGATCGTCACGATCCACCCTGAAACTCGCGATGCGGTAACGCTGGTTATCAAACCGGGACGAGACTGGAAAGGTCATCTTCCCGGACAGTACGTCCGCGTGGGGGTTGACGTAGATGGTGTACGGCAGTGGCGAACATACTCCCTGACGTCACTGGCAGGAGCTCCAGACGGGAACATCTCGGTCACTGTGAAAGCCATCCCCGATGGCATCGTAAGCAACTACCTGGTTCGCCGAGCAACAACTGGCACAGTAATCCAGATCGATCAAGCAGCTGGCGACTTCACCCTCGGCAGCGAACTGCCCCAAAAGACTCTGTTTATTACTGCGGGCAGTGGCATCACCCCCGTCATGGGAATGCTGCGAAACCACGCGCATCAGCTTCGTGACACTGTTGTCGTGCATTCCGCACCAACAGCTGAGGACGTCATCTTCGCTGGCGAACTTCGGACGCTGGCTCGGCGCGGGATTATCACCCTGATCGAGCGCCACACCGACACCGACGGCATGCTCAGCATGGATGATCTCGGGGAACTCGTGACTGACCTGGACGAACGGGAGACATGGGCGTGCGGCCCGGCCGGGTTGCTCGACGCGCTCGAGCGCACCTGGGCTGAGCGCGGTATCGCTGAGCGTCTGCATACCGAACGCTTCCGGCTCGCTCCACTCGTGACAGGCGATGGCGGCACGGTCACGTTCACCAAGTCGGGAACCGTGCTGCAGTCCGATGGGACGCAGACTCTGCTCGACGCTGGTGAGTCCGCCGGTGTGCTCATGCCGTCGGGATGCCGGATGGGGGTCTGCTTCGGCTGCGTCGCGCCACTGCGTCAGGGGGTCGTCCGCGACGTTCGCAGTGGAGACATCACCACCGCCGCAGAAGGCGACGGCGTACTAATTCAAACCTGTATTTCCGCAGCCGCGGGCTCGTGCGATATCGATTTGTGAGGGGAAATCTGACATGACCGCTATGCAGCGCAAGGCACACAACCCAATCAGCCATCTCAGCGCCGAAGACATCGAGAATCTCGGCAAAGAACTCGATGCGATCCGCGCCCAGGTGATCAATAGCCGTGGTGAGCGCGACGCCGCCTACATTCGCGCCGTGATCGACGGGCAGCGCAAACTGGAACTCGGCAGCCGTGCAGTACTGCTATTCTCCCTGTTCCCCCCAGCATGGTTCGTCGGCACCGCCGGGCTTGCGATCTCGAAGATCGTCGAGAACATGGAAATCGGCCACAACGTGATGCATGGCCAGTGGGACTGGATGCGCGATTCGAAGATCCACTCGAGCACATGGGAATGGGACAACGCATCCCCCGCGGAAATGTGGAAGCACTCGCACAACGAGCTGCACCACACTTACACCAACGTGCTGGGCAAGGACAACGACCTCGGCTACGGAATCATGCGCGTAGATGAGGATCAGCGCTGGACCCGTTACCACTTGTTCCAGCCGCTCGTGAACTTCGTTAATGCCTGCTTCTTCGAATACGGGATCGCCGCATATGACCTCGAAATCGGCAAATACCTTAAGGGCCGGTCCGATAAGGCGGAATTCCGCGCGAAGGCGAAGGCTGTACTGCGGAAGATCCGCCGGCAGGCCACCAAGGACTACGTGGTGCACCCGCTACTCTCCGGACCTTCAGCACTGACGACCCTCACGGCGAATCTCACGGCAAACCTCATCCGCAACCTGTGGACACACTCCGTCATCATGTGCGGTCACTTCCCGGAAGGGGTGGAGACGTACGAGAAGACGTCCATCGAAGGTGAGACGCGCGGCGAGTGGTACCTCCGCCAGATGCTGGGCTCGGCGAATATCTCCGGAAGTCCATTCATGCATTTCATGACGGGCAACCTGTCGTTCCAGATCGAGCACCATCTCTTCCCGGATCTGCCGAGCAACCGGTATCAGGAGATCGCGCCTAAGGTACGCGAGGTGTTCGAGCGGTATCAGCTCACCTACACCACCGGGCCGCTGCCGAAGCAGGTGGCATCGGCGTGGAAGAAGGTCTTCCGGCTGTCGCTGCCGAACGACTTCGCCAAGAAGGGCATCGACCTGAAGCCGCAGGCACTGGTGCAATCACTGTTCCGGCCGGAGCGTAAGGTCGCGGCGGCTGCCTGAGCCTTCCTTCTTTAGAGCCGCGGGTGTCGCGTCGCTGACGCGGCATCCGCGGCTCTTTCGCATTTCCGCGCTGCGTTAGCGGCCAGCGCCGGCAAGGCTTTCCGACACGGGCCCGGTGGTAGCGACGATCATGCACGACACCTGGCGATCACCAGTCCGCCACGCCGCAGCAGACGGATAAAGGTAGAACACGTCGTATATCGAATCTGTGTGTGAAGTATCCGCGAAGTTCTCGAACTCGCGCACGCACAGATCGTGTGCCTCACGGACGAGCGTAAACGCGCCCGGGTACGCACTGCCGCTCAATTCATGAGATGCGTACACCTCGTACTCGTGCGGCTCGGTACATGGCACAACCCAGGCTGACTCTGCGTTGAGCGACGTCTCCGACCATTCAAACTCGGTAACGCAGTCCCCCACCGACAAGCTCGTCGCATCAACTCTCGTACCTGTCGCGTTTTCTGGCGCAGCCACAGCATGACCTGAGACCATCACGGTTACCGCAAGCGCAGCCAGCGAGACGAACAACACCCGAGTGCGGGACATCATGAAAGCTCACTCTCTAATATTTCGGCAACCTAATGGTCCCCCACACCGCGGCACCTGCGCTAGACCCCGTTGCAGCCCGGCAGGTGCGCGAACAAGACAGCTAAGGAAACCACGGATATGACATCCACCGTGCCAGATTGGGTGAGCACGCATCTCGAGCCTTGGGGCGATCAGCTTGGCCGTGATCGCCAGGCCTACACGAACCACGTAATCCGGGTTCTCGAGCTTTGCGATGCACTGCATTTCCAGCACGGCGGGACCATCGCCGACAAGCCCACCGGTCGCGAATTGTTCCTCGTTGCAGGCGTGTTCCACGATCTGGGGATCTGGACGGCAAAGACGCTTGACTACCTCGGCCCATCAGCGAAACTCGCTCGTGACTGGCTGAGAGCGAATGATCGCAGCGATCTCGGGGACGACGTCAGCCGGCTGATCGAAGACCACCACAAGATTACTCAGGCAAGCGCGCCCAACAGTCCCGTCGAAATCTTCCGCCGCGCAGACTTCATCGATGCCTCGCTTGGCCTCCGGCGATTCGGTCTGCCCATGCCGGTGTACCGCGAGATAGCACGGAAGTACCCCAATGCGGGCTTTCACAAGAGGCTGTT
Source organism: Hoyosella sp. YIM 151337 (assembly GCF_026041215.1). Classification (GTDB taxonomy): domain Bacteria; phylum Actinomycetota; class Actinomycetes; order Mycobacteriales; family Mycobacteriaceae; genus Hoyosella. Next base: position 69,778 of record NZ_JAPEIQ010000001.1, on the reverse strand, counting down.
GCAGCTGGCCGGGAAACGACTAGTGACCCACCCGGCCAAGCCCGCCCCGATGTTCAAGTGGTAGCACGCGCCTTGTGACGCTGGTTAGTCACTACCAGTTGCTGCCCTGGCAAGGTTATCCAGGGAGGAGCGCAAGCTTTCCGCTGTCGTTGATCGTGCACGCGGCAACCGGTTCTCGTCAGTCAGGTTCGTCCAGTCATACGTGTGGGTTACCTGTGATGTCGCGGCATCGATCGGGTCAAGTCGCCATCGCCACAGATGCCCGGGCGGTGCCGAACCCGGTTCCGAAGGGAGCCAGGCGATCACGCGCCCTTCCTCGAACTCCACCACACGGTTCTCGCGTACCGACCCTTTGGTCAGCGTCATGACAAAGACATCGCCGACCGCGCGTACCCGCTGGTTCGCCGCTGCCTCCCGGAGATTGCTGTTGCCGTCCCACTCCGGTTGCCGCGCCGGGTCGGCAATAAGATCGAAGATTCGCTGCGCGGGAGCAGCTACCACGCGGCTCGCACGGACAACCCGATTCAGCTCAGAATCACTCACAGTGCCATTCAAGCATCGACGGTGACGTTCCGCGACAGCAGCGGATCCATGACAACTGTCATCCCGGTCTCATGACAGGCGCTCTAAGAGGAAGCCCCGTCGGTCAGGCATCGTCGGTGTTATGGATGAAAGCTGCTCTTTCGCAATTGAGCTCACTGATATCGTGAAGACATTCGCGCTGCGTGACGGGACGCGTCTGCGTGCGGTCGACTCGATCAGCTTGCGCATCCGGCGTGGCGAAGTCGTTGCGTTTCTGGGACCGAACGGTGCGGGCAAGACCACAACACTCGATATCGTGCTCGGGCTCACTCGGCCCGACGCCGGCACCGTGCGGGTGTGCGAGATGTCCCCCATCGCTGCGATCCGCGGCGGCAGGGTTTCCGCACTGCTTCAGACAGGCGGCCTGCTCGCAGATCTGACGGTCCGCGAAACCGTGCTGATGATCGCGTCAACGTTCGGTGCACGCCGAAACGTGGATCCGCTTCTCGAACGGATGGGTCTAGGCAGACTTGCTGGCCAGAAGGTACGGAAGCTCTCCGGTGGGCAGCAACAGAAACTGAAGTTCGCGCTCGCGCTCGTACCGGAACCGGATGTCATCGTGCTCGATGAGCCGACCGCCGGTATGGACGTTTCCGCGCGGCGTGAGTTCTGGGACACGATGCGGGCTGACGCGGCGCGCGGACGCACCATCGTGTTTGCGACCCACTACCTCGAAGAAGCTGAGGTCTTCGCAGACCGGGTCGTGATGATTTCGCAAGGCCGCGTTGTCGCGGACGGTCCGACAGCCGAGATTCGCGCACTCGTGCCCGGACGCGAACTCACCGCGATCGTCCCTGACATTTCCCTCGACGTGCTGCGCGGCCTGCCCGGAGTAGAGAGTGCCGAAATGCGCGGGGACCGGGTTCATTTCCGGACACACGATTCCGATGCGCTTGCGCGCCTGCTGCTGACTGAAACCCCCGCATGTGAGCTTGAAATAGCCGGACACAACCTCGAATCAGCCTTCGTTTCGCTAACACACACGCAGAAGGAAGCCGCACGATGAACCCAGTTTTCACACTCATCGATCTGCGCCGCCACCTGCGTGACGTCGCAACGCTCTCATTCACCATCCTCTTGCCCGGGGCGTTATATCTCGTTTTCGGCTCCGCGCAGCCAGCGTCGGACGAGCCTGTCGGCAGCGGGAATGTGGCCACCTACGTCATGATTCCGATGGCACTCTATGGCGCTGTGGTCGCGACGATGACGGTCGGAGGCAGCGTCGCGCTCGAACGATTCCAGGGGTGGGGACGTCAACTCGCCCTGACCCCACTCCGTCCGGTGCAGATCATCGGGATGAAGGCTGCCGTCGCGGTGCTTCTCGCAACGCTCCCCGTGGCATTCGTTTTCCTGCTGGGTGCCGTAACGGGTGCGCAGGCCCCGCCTCGAGTCTGGGTTTTGTCTGCCCTCGCGTGTTGGGCAGGTTCAATCGTTTTCGCCTTCTTCGGACTTGCCGTGGGCCTGGCGTTCCGGACGGAAGCTGCCCTCGGGGCTGCTGGCGGCTCGCTCGTCGTGCTGGGATTCTTCGGCAACATGTTCGTGCCACTTTCCGGTGTCATGCTCGAAATTGGGCGTTTCACTCCGATGTACGGAATTGCCGCACTGGCCCGCTGGCCACTAACGGACGGTTTTCTTACAAACGGCCAGCAAGACCCCCTGTGGCTCCCGCTCGTTAATGTTGGTGTGTGGAGCTTTGTGTTCGCCGCCGCAGCGGTCGCGCTGTTCCGGTGGTCGGCCGCGGCGCGATGAGGATGAGGAGCCGCCCATGAACTGGTGGGATCGAGCGAGGTCCACACACGGCTGGCGCCTCTACGGTGCTATCTGGCTGGTGTTTCTCGTCTTCCCGATCATGGCAGCGCTCGACGCGGAATCGCAGTGGCGAACGATCAGTGGTATTGCGCTAATTCTCGTTTTTGCAGCGGTATTCATGTCGGGTTTCCGCGAGAAGTGCTATCACAACCGCCTCACCGCGGGCATGGTCGTTGGTGTGATGCTCGCGGTTGCGGCAATCGTGGCCGCAACAATCGGGTGGGGCGCGCTGGGGCTGCTGCCGTTCGTGCTCACGTACGCAATCTTCATGCTGCCGCTTCGATGGTCACTGCCGATGTGCGTGACGGGGTTACTGGTCACCGCTGTCCTTCCGTGGACCGTCGGCCCGCACGCCCCCAGCGATTTCCTTCCTTTCACCATTATCCTGTTTGCCCTGCTCGCCGGCAGCGTGATTCTCAGCGAGCTCATGCGACACGAGGAACACCGCTCCGGACTCGAGCAGCAATTAGCGATCGTCGAGGAACGTGATCGTGTGGCACGTGATGTGCACGACATCCTCGGCCACGGGTTAACCGTAATCGCTGTTAAGGCTGAACTCGCCAAACGCCTGATCCGCACCGATCCCGAACGCGCGGAAAAGGAACTCGACGACGTGCACGCGCTGGCGCGCGTCAACCTCAGCGAGGTACGTGCGACCGTGACGGGTCTGCGGACAATGAATCTCAGTAGCGAACTCGCCGCGGCGCGGCACGCCCTTCAGGCGGCAGGCGTCGCAGCGCACATACCCAGCAGTGCCGACGCTGTCCGGGACGATGTCCGGCCACTCTTCGCGTGGGTCGTGCGCGAAGCCGCCACAAACGTCATCCGGCACAGCCGAGCACGCAGCTGCGACATCGAGCTGGGTGCAAACTGGATCACTGTGCGCGACAACGGTAAAGGAATGAACGGAAGCACCGAGGCAAACGGGCTGCGGGGCCTTCGCGAACGGGTTGCAGCGGCGCAAGGTTCCGTGTCGCTGACTGCGGCGGCGCAGTCGTCCGGAACCTGCGTACACGTGGAGGTGCCGTGATGATCCGCATTCTGCTAGCAGACGATCAGGCCCTCGTACGGGGCGCTCTCGCCGCATTGCTGAGCCTTGAGCCAGACATCGACGTTGTCGCCGAGGTCGGCCGCGGCGACGAGGTTGTCGGAGCAGCTCGCACCTCCACGCCAGACGTATGTCTGCTCGATATCGAAATGCCGGGCTCTGACGGCATCACCGTGACCGCTGAAGTACGCTCGGCGCTGCCGGGAACGCGCGTGCTGATTGTGACGACGTTCGGTCGCGCGGGATATCTCCGGCGCGCAATGGAAGCCGGAGCAAGCGGATTCGTCGTCAAAGACACCCCAGCTGAGCAGCTTGCGGACGCAGTGCGCCGAGTCAATTCCGGCCTGTTGGTCATTGACCCGGAGCTCGCGGCTACGTCGCTCGCTGACGGGGTGAACCCCCTGACCGCCCGGGAACAGGAAATTCTCCGGCTGGCAGCGACAGGTGCCACAGTCGCCAGCATCGCGGGGCACGTCCATCTCTCACCAGGAACGGTGCGCAATCACCTCTCCTCGTCCATCGGCAAAACTGGTGCAGCCACCCGCGCGCAAGCTGCGGCAATAGCGCAGGAGCGCGGGTGGCTGTAGCCTCCGCTTCGCCGATCAGTCGTGCTGTGCCAGCTTGTCCACCGCACGGTAATCCTCGGGCACGCCCTCGACTACTGCAGTGACGCCCTGCGAATTGGCCGTACGCAGCGGAAGAATCGACTGGTAATCCGGTGATGCGTACCACTCTTGCGCGCTTTTCTTGTCGGGAAACTCGATGATAATGACATCACCATTCCACTCCCCTTCCAAGGGGCTGAGGCTTCCGCCGTGGACGATGAACTTACCGCCGAACGGTTTCAGCGTCGCGTCGATGCGTTCGAGATAAGCCACGATGTCAGGCCCGAAAGTGACCTCACGCAGGTACGCAATGGCATAAGCCCTCGGTGTCATGGTTCCTCCAAATCGGGGTGTGGCGGAGATTAGTTAACGCGGGAGCGTTTACACCGTGAAGTCTGCGCGCACACGGTAATTCCGTCGATTACCCCGGAGGTAATGAGCTGAGCGCTCAGCGATCAGCTGGAACGCTGCTCGAGCCATTTGTCGGTGCCTTCGCGTTCAGATTTCACGAGATTTGTGATCATCTGTACCAGCATCGGCTCAATCGCGCCGCCCACAAGTCGCGCCTTTACCTCACTTCGGCCTTCCACCGCGAGCACCGCCTTATCGCCGTCCGCGCGCAGGGTTGAGGTTCCTTCCGTCCTCGAAGTGATCCCCGTGGACTCCGCGGTCCAGCGAGCCTGCGCTTGCGTGCCGTCGAATGAACCCCATGCTTCTTTACGCACGATGCTGAGGTCTCCGCGCATCGCCTTGCGCACGATGGCCGGCAGCGCATCGCCCGCGACATGCTGGGTGACGGTGATGTCGAGCGTGCCTGCCTCGCGGGACTCGGTGGTGACTGCCGCGTTGTGCGCACCCTCGACCCGGCCTTCCCACATCTCGGGGGAGGTAAGCGCCTGATGCACCTGATCCGCTGGGTGTTCGAATGTGACCGTGAAGCTGAAGTCTTTCGCCATGACCGTTGACAATACCGACGCCCGCGCCAGTTGGCCGGGATGCCTCGCGAACCGCGCGGTCGGCACCATCGAGCGTTGTATGAATGCACTCAAAGTGCATTATCATGCACTGCATGGATGAGGGTGCAGCTCGACTGGCGCAAGCGATTGGCGCCCGCGTTCGGCTAGAGCGTCAGTCTCGCGGCTGGACGCTCGACCAATTGGCTGAAGCGGCGGAGGTGAGCCGACGCATGATCGTCAACGTCGAGCAGGGCGCCGTGAACCCAAGCGTTGGCACTCTCCTGCGTATCAGTGATGCGCTCGGCATCGGATTGCCCGCGCTGGTCGAGCCCCCGCAATCCAAGCCGGTGAAGATCACCAGGTGTGGCACGGGAGCCGAATTGTGGCGCAGCGAAGCTGGCGGCCGCGGCGTGCTGGTGGCCGCGACCGGGCCACCTGGTGTGGTCGAACTGTGGGATTGGCACCTGAGTCCAGGCGACAGTCATCTCAGCGAGGCGCACGCGGCTGGCACGAAGGAGCTGCTCCAGGTCCAGGAAGGGTCGATCACACTCGAAGTCGGCGGTGCAACTGTCGTCCTCGAAACAGGTGACGCAGTCGCCTACCCCGGCGACGTCGCACACACATACTCGAATCCGGGTCCGCAAGCAGCAAGATACTCCCTCGCGGTGTTTGACCCGGACGCGGGCGCCGCACGCCCGCCTGGAGGTCTCCATGGCTGACCGCGCCGTCCTGCCACCCTGGAGCCTGGCCGTCACGGCGATGCTGTCTGTTCAGCTGGGCACGGCACTCTCGGCAGAGCTAGTATCGTCGGTCGGCCCGGCCGGAACCGCTTGGCTCAGATTGAGTTTCGGCGCGCTGATTTCTCTGCTTATCGCCCGGCCCCCGATTCGCATGATCCGCCGTCGGGACGTCCTGCCACTCCTGGCATTAGGCGTGACTATCGGGGTGATAACCATGTCTTTCCTGGCGGCAATCGACCGCATCCCGCTGGGCACGGCTGTCGCGATCGAGTTCCTCGGCCCCCTGACGGTCGCGGCCCTCCGCAGCCACAGCGTCCGTGCGCTCGCGTGGCCGTTGCTTGCTTTGACGGGCGTCGTTCTGCTGACTGAACCGTGGCATGGTGACATCAACGTTGCGGGCGTGGGATTCGCTTCGATCTCGGCGCTCGGGCTAGCCGTCTACATTCTGCTAACCCAGCGCATCGGCGACCGTTTCACAGGAATTGGTGCACTTTCAGTCACGATCCCGGTGGCCGCCGTCACCGCGGCGATAGTCGGCATTCCGCAAGCGTCTGGCGCGATCACGCCGGAAGTCCTCCTTGCGGCCGCCGGATTGGCGTTGTTGCTGCCAGTGCTGCCGTTCGCACTCGAGCTTCTCGCCCTGCGCCGAATGACCCCAGCCGCGTTCGGCACTCTTATGGCGGTCGAACCGGCAATTGGGCTGCTACTCGGACTGCTCGTGCTGCAGCAGGAGCCGTCGGCGTACCAGCTTGCGGGCATTGTCTTAGTCGTCATCGCCGGGGCAGCTGCACAGCGCCACAGACGGCACAGACGGCGCGCTACCGGGCCGGCAGGCGCACACGGAGGCCCCCGCTATCGCGAGATGAGCATAGCGAGCTCGCCGACTTCATAACTTCCGCACAATGAGATCGCGCACCGTGGCCAGCAACTTTGCTGCAGGTTTGCCGGGAAGCTCCACACGCCGTGCGCGTCCAAAGTGAACGATGCCCCAGCTGCGTGTGGATGCAATGTTCCGCAGCCCCGGCTCCGGATTGACCACTACTGGGTTGCCGACCGCTTCGAGCATCGGAAGATCGCTCGCAGAGTCGGTGTAGGCGTAGCTGCGCGACAGGTCGTAACCATGCTGGTCCGAAAGATAGCGCAGCACTTCCACTTTCCCTTCCCGGTAGCAGAAAGGGCCTGCGAGCCGTCCCGTGTAGCAGTCATTTTCGTCGCGCTCCCCTTCGGTACCGACGCCGAGATCCATCCCGGCTGCCTTCGCGAAGCGCTCGATGATTTCCGTGGGACTCGCTGACACCAGGATGAGGTGGTGGCCGCGCGCACGGTGGTCATCAAGAATTGCCCGCATTTGCGGGCGAATGGTCTGCGCGAGCTTCCCCACGAAGGAGTCAGCGATCGATTCGAGCCGAGCAGCCGGAAAGCCAGCGGCCGCCCGGAGAATCCGTTCGCGCACCTGCGCTGCCCGTTCGTCACTAGCGCCGGACAAGATGAAAGAAGCATTGCGGAGGAGATCGACTGCGAGATCACGATACGGGACGAGACCAGCTCTGAACGCGCCAATCGCCAGCGGGATGTTGACAGAACCGGGTATCAGCGTGCCGTCAAGGTCAACGAAAACGGCGGTGGTCGTTGGTGGAGCACCTGACGCGTGCCCGATGCTTTGCTCGTCTAGGGTGTGCGACTGAGTCATGAGCCCTCCAAATGAGCGGGACGCGCAGCGACCCGCGGGTGATCTCGATCGGGCGTCGATGCCTGTCCGCGCGTGGCGCGGAAAACGTGCCACGCGGGAGGATCTCACCTGTGAGGGCGGCCTGAGAATCGCTCTGGCAGGCCCACGCTCACCCTACTACGTCCCACCGTTCTGCCCGTAGTGACGACCGACACAGGCCGCCAGTGGGAGCGTGAGAACGGACAGCACAGCTGCCGCAAGCAACGCGGTGGAGAAGCCAGTTTGTGTCGCGATAGCTCCGATGACCATGGCTCCTGCCCCGGTTCCGGCATCGAATCCGATGTTCCACACAGCGCTGGCAGTGGCGTGCTTGTCGCGGCCGACAGCGGCGAAGGAGTCGACGAGCGTGAAGTTCTGCAAGGCGCCGTAAGCAACACCAACAGCTGCCATCCCGAAAATCAGCGCCGCGGAGTGTGAATGCTCTGCCTGCCCAATGGCCCACGCGATGAGCAGCACTCCTGCAGCCGTCACACATATCGCCGGCGCGACGAACGGTCGTGTTCCGTACCGATCCGCGAATGAGCCAGCGAGCCAGCGGCTCACCGCGGCAATCACTGTGAACGTAAGCAAACCAGCGAACACCAGCCCCGGCTCGGGCATCATTTGGGGCGCAAACGTCAGCAGTGCGCCGCCGGCTGCTGTCACTGCGAGGAGAATGAGCATAGGCGGCACTAGCGGCCGCACCGCTCGTGCCCGCTGCAGCGAATGAACAGTGCGCGGAGTTGAGCGGACACGGGTCCCCGGACGCGCGAGATGCCGTGCGACCCCACGCGTGAATAACACAGCGATCAGCGGACCTGCGCCGATGACGAAAACAAGCGCAAATCCCGCATTCTGCGCGAGCCACGGCGCCACAGGCAGAAGTAAGGCATGTGGCCCCGCGATCGCCAGGCCATATGCTCCGATCGCCCTGCCTAGCCGGGCGGGATTGACTAAAGATGCAACCGCCGCGGCGCCGCACACCGTTAGAATTCCGAAGCCGAATCCGCGCGGTATCGCTAGTGCGAGCGCACCCCCAATGTGGATTGGCAGCAGGTGCAGCAGCGAGGGCAACCCCAATAGGATCATCCCGGCCGTAAGCGTTGCATTCCATCCGATCCGCCGCAGCGCCAGTGGGACGAACAATTGCATGAGGACGGTGCACAGCATGAGAACTGCGTTGACCGCGCCGGCTGACGCTGGGTCTCCCCCGCTATCCACGACCCAGAGCGGAACGGTCGGAAACAATACCGCGTGGCCGCTGAACCCCAGCGCCGTCATCCCCAGCAGGGCGGGCATTCCGGGTGCAGTCCAGACAGCCGTACCCCGACGCACGTTAACGCCGTCGAAATCCACCTGTCGACGGTATACCACAATGATAGGATGACGGAATGACTCGGTGGGATTCGCCGCCTCAATTATCCACTCGTGACCGCGCGTTTCTGAGGCGGTGCGTGGAGCTCGCGGCCGAAGCCCTCGCAGACGGCGACGAGCCCTTCGGCTCGATTCTCGTCAGCGCCGAGGGCGCCGTGCTATTCGAGGACCGCAACCGGGTCAAAGATGGTGACAACACACGGCACCCGGAATTCGAGATCGCCAAATGGGCAGCGGCTAATCTGCCTTCCGCACACCGCAGCACAGCGGTTGTCTACACCTCTGGCGAGCATTGCCCGATGTGCAGCGCCGCGCATGCGTGGGTGGGGCTCGGAAAGATCGTCTACGCCGCAAGTACTGCGCAGCTTCTCACCTGGCTAGATGAGTGGCAGTGCCCGAAAGGTCCGGTTGCGCCACTACCAATCAATGCTGTCGCGCCCGACATTCCCGTGGCCGGCCCGGCTCCGGAGCTGACCGGCATCATTCGGTCGCTGCATGCGAAATTCCGGCGTATCCCTGACGGGGAGTGACCTCAAGCTTTCGGCTATTTGCGACGTCACTCGCAAGTTGCCGATGTGGCTGCCGATCACAGCTCCGACTACCGCAACTGAGTGGCCCATGATAGCGAGGCTCATTCCCCCGCCGGTAACAATGTCTGCCACTAGTCCGGCAAGCCCGCCCATCACGAATCCAGCCCACGCGCCCGCCAGCGCGTACACAACACCTCGCGCGCTCGGATGCTCGCGCGCAACAAACGCCGTAGCGAGGACGGCAAGTACGCCAATCGCGGTCACAGTCAAGGCTGGCATCACCATGGTTCAAGCCTGCGCTCGTCCAGGACTGGGAACAATCCGGGAACCCCCGGATCACCCCCTGAAAAAGCGTTGCGGCGTTCAGTACCGATGACGTCGAATAGGTGGGTGATGTCGGGAACGCAACTCACGGGCCGCGTAGCCCTCATAACCGGGGTGAGCCGCCGCCAGGGTATCGGCTTCGCTGTCGCCCGGCGTCTCGCCGCGATGGGCGCACAGTTATACGTCACGCATTGGGTGCCGCATGATGAGGCTCAGCCATGGGGTGCCGATGATCTCAGCGCAGTACTCGCAGGTCTTTCGCAGGCGCCCCGGGTCGCCGACCGCAGTATCGACTTTAGCGATCCAGACGCGCCGCGCCAGGTGATGGCGGATGCCGTCGCGGCCTTCGGTCATGTGGACATCGTTGTCGCGAATCACGCACGCAGCGGCGGCGATGGTTCGCTCTTCGACATCGACGCGGCGATGCTCGACGCGCATTGGACCGTCGACGCGCGCTCCGTCCTCATGTTGACTCAGGCTTTCGCGCAGCAATTCGACGCGCGCGGAGCAACAGTGGCCGATCGCGGCCGCGTCATCTGGATGACCTCTGGGCAGCACCTTGGGCCGATGCGGGAAGAGATCGCGTACGCATCGGCCAAGGCGGTGCTCGCCGGTATGACGAAGACCGTCGCGGCCGAACTCATCGAACGCGGAATTGTGTTGAATACCGTCAATCCGGGCCCAGTCGATACCGGCTACCTGTCGGGAGGTTCATCAGATCGCAGTATGGATGTGGTCCACGCCGTGCACGCCGCGTTTCCGCGGGGCCGCGCGGGTGTTCCCGACGATCCAGCGCGCCTCATCGCTTGGCTCGTGTCTGATGAAGGCCGATGGGTGGTGGGCCAGGTTATCGACACTGAAGGCGGCTTCAAACGAGACGCGTTCAGTTAAGGATGATGCGCAGTCCCCGGTCGAAGGAATCGTCAAGGTCGGCATCGAGCGGTATTAGCCCCAACTCGCTCGCCTGCCGGTGCAGCTGTGTGGCCTGTGTGTGACCGATGACGTAGATCAGCAGTGTGCGCGCGATATCCGGTGTGGAGTGTTCCGCGATCGCCGCTTCCAATTCTGACTGCCCGAGGCGAAACGCAGTCGCGGTCGCGACGACCTCCGCACCGTCACGCACAGCGAGCATCGCCGCGCGCAGCTGGTGTGCCACCGCAGCGAGATCTGCCTCGGCGATCACTCTCTGCACGATCTTTCCAGCCATCAGCGTGATCAGGGTCTGCTTGTTCTCAACGTGGTGGTACAGCGCGCTGGGCTGCACGTCGAGTTCGCTCGCGACGCGCCGCATCGAGAAGAACTCCATGCCGTACTTGTCCAGGACGCGCAATGCGCCGTTCAGAACGTCGTCGAGCGAATTGGCCACATCAGCAGTCTATCCGCTAACGTGAACGCTGTTCAGGTGAACACCGTTCAGGTTTGCCGTCAGGAATGGACACACATGGCAAAGCACACGCGTAAATCGAACGCCGCAAGCGATCTCGCGATGATCGCCTTCTTCGCCGCGCTCATCGCGGTCTGCGCGGTTCTGCCAGCACTTAAACTCACCGCAAGTGGTGTGCCCATCACTCTGCAGACGTTTGCCGTACTTCTTGCCGGTGCCGTGCTCGGCGCCAAAAGGGGCTTCCTCGCGGTTTCCCTGTACCTACTCGCGGGATTCGCCGGGCTTCCCATTTTCTCCGGCGGCGCCGGCGGCCTGGGCGTATTCGCTGGCCCCACCATCGGTTATCTCCTCGCGTTTCCCTTCGCTGCCGCTATGTGCGGCTTTCTGATTGAACGCCTCCCCCAGGCATTGAACAATGCCGGACGAACCGTTCTGGTCTTTCTCGCCGGACTAGCGAGCAGCTTCACCTTCATCCATACGCTCGGCATTGCTGGCATGGCACTGCAGCTGGATATTTCACTTCGCCAGGCACTCCTTTTCGACATTCCGTTCTGGCCCGGCGACGTGCTGAAGAACGTGCTGATGGCAGTCGTCGCTACCGCTGTGCACCGCGCGTTCCCGGACGTGCTTCAGCGGCCGCGCAGTTCAGCAGGCACAGAGAAGCAACTGGCCCACGTGGAGAGACATGGCGCGCATTGAGTTAGACGCCGTAACCGTCAACGCCGCTGGGAACCCCGCGCGCACGATCCTGCAAGTTGCTCGACTCGATTTGACTGAACCGCGCATCGCCATCATCGGAGCGAACGGATCCGGCAAATCGACACTCGCACGGTTGGTCAACGGGCTTGTTTTGCCCGACCACGGCACAGTCCGGGTGGACGGCCTCGACACCCGCTCGAAAGGCCGGGCGATAAGGAAATCCGTGGGCTTCCTGTTTACTGACCCAGCGACTCAGCTCGTCATGCCGACCGCGGCTGAGGACGTCGCGCTGTCATTACGCAGGCAGCGGCTGACGAAAGCACAGCGACGGGAGGTTGCGATTGCCTGGCTTGCGAAGTTTGGGCTCGACCACCACGCCGACGTCAGCGTGCACCACCTTTCCGGCGGCCAGCGGCAGCTTCTCGCCCTGACGAGCGTCCTGGCGACCGATCCCACGGTGCTCGTCGCGGACGAGCCGACCACGCTGCTTGACCTTCGCAACACGAGACGGGTCGCCGACACGCTGTTCGCTCTACCGCAGCAACTCGTGCTGCTAACCCATAATCTGACACTCGCAGCCCGATGCGATCGCATCCTCGTCATGGAGCGCGGCCACGTTGTGTTCGACGGTGCACCGGCGGCAGCAGTCAGCCACTACGAGGCGATCGCGGCGTGAATGGCCAGGCGAATGTGCTCGGCATGTATGAGCCCGGCGGGTCGCTCCTGCACCGCAGCCCGGCTGAGCTGAAACTATTGGGACTCTGCGTATTCGGAACCGCGGTGGTTCTTGCGCGAAGTGTCACGATCGCAGTGCTTGCACTGCTCGTGGCGGTCGGCCTCGCCGCAAGTTCCCGCATGAACTTGCGGCGCCTCGGCGCAGCGTTGCAGCCATTACTGATCATCAGCGCGCTGGTACTTGTCCTGCACTGGTGGCAAACCGATCTGATGCATGGGGTGCAGATAGCTGCCCGACTGCTTGCCGTGGTCATTCTCGCGACCACTATCACCGCCACCACTTCGTCCGACGCGATCGTTGACGCGGTTATACGGGCAGCAACACCACTACGGGCTGTTGGCGTGCAGCCGGAACGCATCGGGCTTGCAATGGCCCTGATGCTCAACGCGATTCCAGGCTTGCTGACGATTGCGCTCGAAACTCGTGAGGCCGCCCGCGCACGCGGGCTGGGCCACGACCCGCGCGCACTTCTTGTCCCCTTTGTGCTCCGTTCGGTTGCCCATGCGCGCGCGGCAGGTGAAGCCCTGGCCGCCCGCGGCGTCGGCGATTGACGCATTCGCCCGCACACGCGCGACAATTCTTTGATGAGTGTTGCGGACACACAGTTTTTCCGGATGATCGAAGCGCTGGTCGACGTCGAGAAAGCCAATGCCCGCGACTACTCAGCTTTCAGCGTGCGCGGCCGCCGATTCGGCTATTACTGGCCGCGCACGCAAACCGTGGGACTCAAACAGACGTTGATCGAGCAGGCGGCTCTCGTCGCGGAACGTCCTGACGTCTTCGAAGTGCAGTTCACCGCTGGAGGATTCGGGTGGGTCGTCGTCTACCTCGAAGGAATCGATAGCCGCGAACTGAGCGAGCTGGTCTATGAAGCGTGGCGCTTGTCCGCTCCTGACGATCTGTCCGAGCGTCACTCGTTCGCCGGTTATCTTCGAGCTTTCGACCGCAGCTAGTGTCAACTCACATTGACGCTAGCTCCACCGTCAATGCAGGTTGACAGCATGACCGAAGCGACAGAGCTTGCCGCCTCCGCGGGCAGCCAGGATCCCCATACAGGACTGCGCGCAGTCGTAGCCCTCCGCCGTCTGCTTGAACGACTCGAAGCGCTCCAGGTGGCGAACGCGCGCAGACAGGGATGGTCATGGCAGGCGATTGCTGATGCGCTCGGAGCCAGCCGACAGGCAGGGTCACGAGAATCTCATCGAGGCACTTCTTGCGGCCGGTGCAACCCCGAGAAGCAGCGCTGGGTTATTTGCGCATTGCCCGCAGCCCTGACGTGCTCGGAGAGAAGGATGCCGCTGCCTTGCGCGCGATTTGCATCGATCTCGACGCGGTTCGCAGCAGTGCAGCGGAGAGCTTCGATGCCGACGTCTTCGCGAATCAGCGCGGCTATTGCTGCCTCGATCGACGCCCCCTAGCCGCCGGGTGCATTCGTCGCTTACCGATCTGACCCTTGCCTCCCTTCGTTAGAACGTTCTACACTTAGGTTACTAGAACGTTCTATCGAGAGGCGTAACCGACATGCCAAAGCTCGCGGTCTGCGCGGAGATGGTGTTTAAGAACCGCCCGTTCACGGAACGCGTGCGAATCCTCGATGATCTGGGTTTTGCTGTAGTCCTGTGGGATTGGAGCAACTACGATATCGATGATCTCGTGCGGACCGGTGCGGCCTTTTCGTCGATGACGGGTTATCTGCGAGGCAGCCTCACTGATGCGGCAGGTGCAGCAGAACTTCTTCGCACAGCCCGGCAATCTGCTGCGATAGCGCAGGAACTCGGCTGTACGCGACTCAATCTGCACGGCACCGGACTCGACCGCAACGGATTGCCAATCCACCCAGTCCAGCACGTGACCGGAGCGATGTGGGTTAAGGCCGCGCAAACGTTGGGACGCATCGCTGAACTTGGCATGCAACATGGCGTGACGTTTATGCTCGAAAACCTCAACACTGCCGTAGACCATCCAGGCGTGCCCTTTGCGAGGGCGGCAGACACTCTGGCGCTCGTTGAATCGGTCGCCAGCCCTGCGCTCCGCATGAACCTCGATCTCTACCACGCACAAATCGGTGAAGGTAACCTGATCGAACTCCTGCGAAGCGCCGTCGGGCGCGGACTTGTGGCGGAGGTGCAAGTGGCTGACGTGCCCGGCCGGTGCGAACCCGGAACCGGAGAAATCAACTATCCGGCTATCGCCACCGCCCTTGCGGTCGCGGGCTACGACGGCCCCGTGGCGATGGAAGCGTGGGCCAGCGGTGACGATCATGAGGCACTCGATCGGTTCCGCACCGCATTCAGTCTCTCTCAATGATCACTTCGCAAACAAAGGAACCCGCATGACCACTTCAACACCCGTCACGATAGGACTCATCGGTGCAGGCCGCATGGGTGCGTTTCACGCCGAGGCCCTGGCCCGCAGGATTCCCGGCGCTCGGCTCGGAGCCATAGCTGACCCCGCACCTGGCCTCGCTGCAAACCTCGCGAAGACGCTCGCCTGCCCACGTCATTTCAGCAATGTCGAGGAATTATTCGCCGATCCCGCGATCGACGGCGTCGTGATTGCAACGCCGGCCCGCACACATGCAGCGATGATCGAAGCGGCAGCCCGTGCAGGCAAAGCCGTGTTCTGTGAGAAGCCCATGGCAGCGACCCTTGAGGAAGCAGACCGCGCCATCGCGGCCGCGGCGAGCGCCAGCGTGCCACTGCAAGTCGGCTTCAACAGGCGTTTCGATCGCGGGTTCGGGTCAGCGCTCGCGAAGATTTCAGCTGGGGAGATCGGTACCCCGCAACTCATGCGTTCGAACACGCGAGACCCTAAGCTGGCAGATCCCGCGCGCATCCCACAATGGACGATCTTCCTGGAAACTCTGATCCACGACTTCGACACACTCAACTGGCTCAACCCCGGTGCTACTGCCGTCGAGGTGTATGCCGCCGGAGACGCACTTATCCGGCCTGACTTCAAAACACATGGTCTGCTCGACACGAGCGTCGTGACTATCCGCTACGACAATGGTGCGTTAGCGATCGCGGACGCCAGCTTCCAGGCGGTGTACGGCTACGACGTTCGCGCCGAAGTGTTCGGCACCGGCGGCCTCGTCACGGCGGGCGACCTTCTAGCGACTCACACCACGACCTATACCGCAGCTGGTGGCACGACGAGCACGGTGCGCTCCGACCAGGAGTTGTTCCGGGACGCATACATCAGCGAACTCGCTCATTTCGCAGAGTGCACACGCACGGGACAGCAGCCTTCGGTGACTGGTCATGACGCCCGGGCTGCACTGACAATTGCCCTCGCCGCCATTGAGTCCATCGAACGGGGCGTGCCCGTGCGTCCCCGCGCGGCGTTTGCGACTAACGTGTAAGGCAACCCACCTCAGGAAAGGTTGAGTGTGTCTCGGGGGCAGAGCACCGGAACCGCCGCCAAACGGCCAACGCTTGTCACAGTGGCGCAGCGTGCGGGGGTGTCAACAGCGCTTGCGTCAATCGTGATGCGCGGCGCCAAGGGTGCAAGCGACGAGACTCGGCAGCGCGTTCTTGAGGCCGCGCGCACCGTCGGTTACCAGCCCGACGCACGCGCGCGAATGCTCCGACAGACCCGGACCAGGCTTATCGGTGTGCAGTTCGGGCTGCAACACCCATTCCACTCGGATCTCGTGGAGGGCGTGTACCGGGCTGCGGAGTCGGCCGGTTACGACGTCGCGCTCAGCGCGGTTTCCCAGGACCGAAAGGAATCACGCGCAATCGAGTCGCTGCTCGCTAACCGGTGTGAATCACTGATCCTGCTGGGACCGCAGCAATCCACGGAGCAACTTGCCAACGTGGCGCAGCAGCTACCCGTGGTTTGCGTCGCCAGGCGGCTGCGGGGCCAGATCGCGAAGTCGATTGATGTGGTACGCAGCGCGGACGACGCCGGCATCCGGGAGGCAGTGGGACATCTCGTTCAACTCGGGCACCGGCGCATTGCTCACCTCGACGGTGGTGACGCACCAGGTGCCGCTGACCGCCGCCGGGGATACCTTACTGCGATGCGGCGCAGAGGTCTCGAAGCGGAGAGCGTGATCCTCGCCAGCGGTTTGAGTGAGGACGACGGCGCGGCCGCCGCTCACCAACTGCTTCAGCGAACACCAAGACCTACTGCGGTAATCGCATTCAACGATCGGTGCGCCGCCGGGGTCCTTGACGTGCTCTTGCGCCGCGGGGTGGATGTGCCGGGCGAGATATCAGTCATCGGTTACGACAACAGTTACTTCGCGAGCATGTCGCACATAGGGCTGACGACAGTCGGTCAGGACGCGGATGAGCTCGCACGCCTCGCCGTCGAGCGCGCTATCGCACGCCTCGACGGCGAGGAGGCCATCGATGAGCGGGAGATAGTCTGCGTTCCGCACCTCGTAATCCGGGGCACGACGGGTCCAGCCGCCTAGCCGCCGCGACGAATCTCACAGCAGCAAGGGAGCCGCGGCACCCTCAGCATCCACGTGCCGCCGTCATACTTATTGCCGCACACACGTCACGTCGGCAGCAGGCAGGATCAACGATGACCTACCCACTCCACGGCTCCACCCGGAGCGCGCACACCGCCGCCCGGCTACTGGCGAACCGGTACCGGCTAGGTGAATTGCTCGGCACCGGCGGCGCCGCAGATGTGTATGCAGCAGTTGACGAGGCGCTCGGGCGCCGTGTTGCCGTGAAAGTCTTCCGCTCCAACGACGACGACCCCGCCACCGCGCGTCAACGTATTGAAGCCGAGAAGCTCACGCTGGCGCGATTGAATGAACCGGGTCTTGTGGCGTTGTACGACGCAGGTGTCGATGATGACGAGAGACAGCTGCCTGTCCCATTCTTTGTCATGGAGCTGGTCGACGGCCCAAGTCTGCGGCATGAGCTCAACGTCCACACCATTTCCCCGGCTGAGACGGCTCTGATCGGCCGGGAACTCGCGACGACGCTCGCATACGTGCACAGTCGCGGCGTCATCCATCGTGACATCAAGCCCGGCAACATCTTGCTCGGCCCGCCGCGCGGTCATTCGGGGCGTTATTCCACGAAGCTCGCAGATTTCGGCATCGCCCGGCTCGCAGGCGCGGACCGGCTCACCGCGCATGGCTCAGCCGTCGGGACGGCCCACTACCTCAGCCCTGAACAAGCCCTGGGCGAGTCGCTCGGGCCTTCTTCGGATATCTACTCACTCGGCTTGGTTCTCATTGAGTGTCTAACCGGCGAGATGGCATTCCCGGGCGATCCCATACCGGCTGCGGTGGCGCGCCTCCGCAGCGATCCGCCCGTCCCAGCAGAGTTCGGTGCCGCGTGGCAGCGCGTACTTACGGCCATGACCGATCGCAAGGCCGACGCTCGACCTTCAGCGAAACGCGTCGCCGCACTCCTCGCCGATATCGAGACCGGCACTATTGATGGTGCGGCGATCTTGCCCGTGCATCCGCATAGGCGCCGCACCTCTGTGCTTGCCGCGCCGCAGGTGACCGCGACGACGCCGCTCACACCGCGGCAGGGCAAGCTGCGCCGTCCCGTGGGCGTTACCGCAGTCACCCTAGCCAGCCTGGCCACGGTGCTCGGCGGCGTGCTCATCAGTCAGCACACACCAGAGGCAGAGACGTTTGAGCCGCGGGCGGAACTCGAGCGCAAAGGCTCCGCAACCGTAGAAAAGTCACGCGTATTCGCCGGCGAAACCGCTGAATACACCGCCCCGGCGGAAACTGCGCCTGCAACCTCGCAGCCTATAATCGTTCCTGTCGCGGCGGAACCGGAACAGGCCCCCGAAAGCCCCGCTGCCGCACCTCCCGCGGATGACTCGGCTGAACCGCCCGGGAACCCGCGTGGCCCCGGCAATAACAACGGAAACGGCCCAGGCAATGGCAATGGCAACGCCAACGGTCCCGGCAACAGCAACGGTGCCCGCTGGCGCAACTAAAGCATTCTGACCACCGATTGCCACATCAGCCTCCGCCCAACGGTTACATTCGGTTCATGCCTCAAGACACGTACGACGTTGTTGTCATTGGCGGTGGACCAGCGGGCGAGAACGCGGCGGCGTACGCAATTGCGGGCAGCCAGCGAACCGCAGCGATCGTCGAGCGTGAACTCGTCGGTGGTGAATGCTCATACTGGGCATGCATCCCGAGCAAAGCGCTCCTGCGTCCCACTCAGGTACTCGAGGGCGGCCGCGCGCTGCCCGGTGTCAGCGAACGAATCACCGCCGGCGGACTGCAACTCGACGCTGTGTTCGCGCGCCGGGACGCGTTCGTCAGCCACCATAATGACGCCGGGCAGGTGAAGTGGGCTGACAGCAACGGCATCGACGTGGTCCGTGGCGTGGGACAACTCGCGGGGAGAGGCGCGGTCAACGTGGGTGGGCGAACCCTGCGTGCGAGGCATGCCGTTGTTGTCGCGACGGGTACCACGGCGAGACTTCCAGATGTACCCGGTTTGCCTGCGGCACTGCCCTGGACGTCGCGTGATGCGACCAATATGCACGAAGTCCCGCAACGAGTCGTCATTGTGGGCGGCGGCGTGGTGGCCTGCGAATCTGCCACCTGGATGGCCGCGTTCGGCGCCGAGGTGACCATGCTGGTGCGCGGCAGCAGTCTCGTCAGCGGGGCGGAGCCCTTCGCCCGGGAACGCATTGTGGCTGGGCTGCGCGCACATGGGGTGGACGTCCGGTTCAGGACCGCACCGGTGTCGGTGCACAGGGAGCGCCCTGAGAATACGGGCGAGGGCCGCATACACGGTGGGCCTGTGTTGGTACAGCTCGATGACGGCTCACTTCAGGCTGACGAGATCGTCGTCGCTGCGGGACGGGTGCCCGCAACCGCAGACCTAGGTTTGGGCACTGTGGGGCTAGAAGCTGACAAGCCAATTCCCGTGGATGATCACTTGTGCGTGACGAACGCAGGAGGTGAGTGGCTGTACGCCGTCGGTGACGTCAACGGCCGTACCGCTGTCACACACATGGGCAAGTATCAAGCGCGCGTGTGCGGCGACGTGATCGCGGCACGTGCCGAGGGCCGACCGCTTTCTGGGCCGCGCTACACAGCGCGAGCCGATCGAGGACTGGTCCCCCAGGTCGTCTTCACGGCTCCGGAACTTGGATCTGCCGGAATCACCGAGGCACAGGCGAGAGAGCGCGGCTTGAGCGTCCGAACCACGGAGATCGACATCGCGGTAGCCGGGGCGTCGCTATCGCGTGATGACTTCAGCGGTCGCGCAAAGCTCGTCATCGATGCCGACCGTCAGTGTCTCCTTGGCGCAACATTTGTCGGCCCAGATGTTGGCGAACTGGTGCATGCCGCGACAATTGCCATCGCTGGTGAAGTGCCGCTCGAAACCCTATGGCATGCCGTCCCCGCGTTTCCCACCGTCAGTGAGATCTGGCTGCGCCTGCTGGAATCCCTCCGCTGAAGCTCGCTGCGCAGCGCTATCATGGGAGCCTCAGGCACACGCTCGGCTGAGTTCGTGAGGCGCCATGTATATCGAAGAATTCTGTGCTGGCGGGCCGCTCAGCAGCGAGATAGCGGACGAGCTCACGTGGAAAACGGCGGCGTATACCTCACGTATTCTCGTGATCGTGGAGGGACGTAAGGTGAGCGCAAACTGCCTGTCGCTCTGCTGGAATGAACTCAAGGTTCGCGCCGGAATGCCAATACTGGTGATCGTCCATGGCGGGTGCTCTCCTCCGGATGAAGAGGACCGGCGTGCACTCAGAGATTTTTCGGAGGCATTCAAGGCCCTGACGGCAGCGTGATCCGGGCGGGCGGCACCATCGGCGTGTGGTGTTTCACGCCCACAAACGCCCGTGATTCTGCGGAACTGCCGACGCTGGCGCATTTTAATGGCCTACGATTTGTCTGAACATATGTACATGAGTCTTAGCTAGGCGGCACCATGAACGAGATTCCCGATCGTCCGGAAGCTCTCCAGCACGGTGTGTTTCGCTCGCTTGCCAAAGACGTCGCAGCACTCGTGGCACCAGCCCGGATTGCGGCGTGGCTGCGCCTCGGCGCCGACACTCCACCAGACGGGCAGTCCTGTAACAAGCCATAGGGTCTGTGTGAATAGTTCGTGACGACAAGCCTCGCACACGTGATCTTCACACTGTGAAATTGCGCTTCTACATGCTCGTTCACGGCGCGGTAACACAATTCGGACGGGCATTCCTGGGTGCCTGCGCGTGGGTATTGTGCTCTCGGCCGTAACCCGGCCGTAGATCACTCACCCAAAGGTGGAGCCATGGATCAACTCAACGACATCATCACGACTGTTAACGACCGCTATTGGTACCTCATCATCGCCATCTTGCTGGCATCCGGAATCTTTTACACGGTTCGGACCAAGTTCGCCCAGTTCCGGATGATGCGGGACATGGCTCGTTCGGTAACCGAGCCGCCCCTCGTCATGGAGAACGGGCGCAAGGGCCTGTCCGCGTTCCAGTCCTTTTCCATTTCAGCGGCCGCGCGGGTCGGTACCGGAAACGTCGCAGGTGTCGCCGTCGCGATTACAATCGGCGGGCCCGGCGCTGTCTTCTGGATGTGGGTAACGGCCCTCATTGGCGCGGCGACCGCTTTCGTCGAATCGACACTCGCTCAGCTGTACAAGGTCAAAGACCACGACAGCTATCGCGGCGGTCCCGCGTACTACATCACCCGCGGACTAAAGAAACGCTGGCTTGCCTTGATCTTCGCCGGGGTCGCGCTTGTCACCTATCCGCTCGCCTTCAACAGCGTTCAGGCAAACACCATCGCGGACGTCACGAAAAACGCAATCGGCTCCGACTCGGCCCCGTTGACCATCGCTATCGGCGTGGGCCTCGCCACCCTCACTGCGCTCGTGATATTCGGTGGCATTCGGCGGATTTCATGGGTGTGTTCGATAGTCGTCCCCGCGATGGCGATCTCGTATGTGGGAATCGGGCTTGTTGTCGTCGCGATGAACATCTCCGAGGTGCCCACCGTTCTTCTTCTAATCGTTGAAAACGCATTTGGGATCGGTGAGGTTATCGGCGGCGGCATCGGGGCAGCATTGATGTATGGAATACGGCGCGGGCTGTATTCAAACGAAGCAGGCATGGGATCGATCCCCAATGTCAGCGCTACCGCAGCCGTTTCACACCCTGTCAAACAGGGCTTCGTACAGTCCCTCGGTGTCTACTTCGATACGCTCTTGATTTGCAGCATGACCGCATTCATCATCTTGCTGTCAGATCCAGACCTTTCAGAACGCGCGGGCGCCTCGCTTACGCAGGATTCGCTGGCAGCACAGTTCGGCAACTGGGCGCTCGTCTACCTCGCTGTCGTGATGTTCTTCCTCGCCTTTAGCTCGGTGCTCGGCAACTACTACGTGGGGCAGGCGAATGTTCAGTTCCTCACGTCGTCGCAATCGGCCCTGCAACTGTTCCGGCTCGCGGTAGTTGGGTGTGTCTTCGGCGGCGCCGTCGGATCGCTTCCCTTCGTGTGGAACCTGGCGGACCTCACCATGGGTGTGATGGTACTAATCAACCTGCTCGCGATCGCACCGCTCTCATTCGTGGCATTCCGCCTCCTGGAGCACTACCGCAATCAGCGCAGACTCGGACTGGATCCGGTATTCGTCCGGAGCGACATGCCAGACCTCACCGGCGTTGAGTGCTGGGAGCGCGTCAGTCAGCCCGACTCAATTGGCGCTGACGTGCGACGCTGACCCGGTCAGGCCCGGGGCTCGCTGGCCTCATCGGCGTCGTGGACGAAGCTCGTGATTATGTCGGTGACCCGGTGAGGCTCTTCCAGCATCGGAAGGTGCCCGCACTGCTCGAGCCATTCCGCACGTTCTGGACGCAGCGACTCGTTGAGCACCCGTCCCGCATCTGCGGAAAGCACCCGGTTCTGTTCGCCCCAGATCGTGCATACACGCGGAAAACCTGGAATATCTTGTTTGGGCTGTAGCGCGTCGAGGTCGCGATACCTCGGAATATCGGCGAGAAGCCCGGTCAGTGAGCGCATCTCGCCCTCACTGCGCAGCGCTGCGTGAAGGTCCGCATTCCGATGCGTACGCTCCCTGCGTCCAGACGTGCCGACCAGCATGGGCGTCATGAGCGCCGGGAGCCATCGTGGCAGCTTCGGCACCCGTCCCGCGAGCCGGCCTGCCAGTGGCAGCTTTCGGTCAAGCCAGTAGAGGGCCCCGGTGATTGTGCTGCGCATCAGGGTCGCCTCTGTCAGGGGGTTGATCAAGACGAGGCACCGTACGTCGGCGCTCCGGCGGCAGGCGAAGTTCAGCGCAATCGCGCTCCCCATGCAGTTGCCGACCAGGGTGATAGGGGGAAGTTCTTGGTGGTCGACGAAGGCTTCGACGAGATCTGTGTAGGTGTCAAGGGTGTATCCGTCCCTCGGCCTCGCAGACGCGCCATAGCCTGGCAGGTCCAGGGCGAAAACCTCATGATCCCGCGCGAGCTGCGCGATCTGGAAGCGCCAAATCGCGTGAGAAGTACCCCCGTTGTGGAGGAAGACGATGGGATCGCCCGCCCCGGCGCGGACGAAGGCGACCTCGTCTCCCTTGAAGTCGAACCGCTGCACAGGACTCCTCTCACACGACGACACTGTCAGATAACGAGTATTATCTGAATCTCCGCATGCTGCAACCCAGGGAGGCGGGATATGCCACGATCGACGGAGAAGAGCGTGAAACTGACACGCAAGGAAGCCCAGCAGCAGACTCGTCAGGGTCTGCTCGCCGCGGCCGCACGCGTATTCTCCGAGCATGGCTACCACGGCGCGAGCGTGCCCGCCATCGCAGCCAGAGCGGGCTGCACGACCGGCGCGGTCTACTCGAACTTTCGCGGCAAGGAAGATCTTTTCCTGTCCCTCATGCAACAGCGAATGGAACAAGAGGCACAGCAGCGAGATCACCTGAGCCGTGCCCACTCCACCCCGGCTGAACGCACGCGCGCGACTGCGGCGTCATGGACCGGCCTGCTCGAGTCCCGGCCAGAAGAAGTGGTGCTATTAGTGGAATTCTGGTTGTACGCGGTTCGCACTCCGCGTGCGCGCACTCACATTGCGTCCCGCTTCGCCGCAGTTCGCAGCGGCCTCACCGAATTGATCGCAAGTGTCACCGATACGCGTGACGAGGCCGCCGCGCTCGCCACGTCGATTCAGGCGCTCGCATACGGTTTTGCCTTGCAGCATGTAGCCGACCCAGAAGGCGTGCCAGCGGAGGCGTTCCTCACTGCGGTACAGACACAGCTTCGCGGCGCACAAGCTGCCGACCCTCGCTAACGTTCCTGTACAAACCCGAAATCAGCGAGCGCCGTGACGAGACCGTCGGCCCGATCGGTGGTCGGGTGTGGCTGAACGAGCGCGAACTCACAGCCTACTGTGCGAGCAGCGCCGTCGGCTTCCTCACTATCACCCACCATGAGCGTGCGTCTGGCGTCGCATTGCAATGCGTTCAGTGCGTATTCAAAAATAACGCGGTTCGGCTTGACAGCGCCGACCTCGAAGGACAGCACGAATTCGTCGACGAAACTATCCGCCCCAATCGCAGCGAATGCGGGCCGGATGTCGAAGGCGATGTTGCTGAGCACGGCAACCTTGATCCCCTGTTTGTTCAGCGCACACAGTGTCGCCGCGGTG
The DNA here is from genome assembly GCF_026041215.1 of Hoyosella sp. YIM 151337. Taxonomy (GTDB): domain Bacteria; phylum Actinomycetota; class Actinomycetes; order Mycobacteriales; family Mycobacteriaceae; genus Hoyosella. The sequence goes on along the minus strand of NZ_JAPEIQ010000001.1, from coordinate 45,663 downwards.
TCCGGGTACGGAGTCCAACAGTCAGGATCGATGACCCGCGCGTACAGCGCCGCCGCCTGCTCCTGAACTATTACCCCCGACTTGCGCAGCACTTCCAGGTACGCGCGCCGGTGCAGCGCGGGATCGAGATCCCGGTTTTGCCATGCGAACAGCCCCTCCGCGTCCATGTCGACCATTTGCCCGACGGGAGCTGTCAAGCGCCGCATGATCTCGGCGCTCTGATGCACATCAAACGGCACGCCATCTTCCCCCGACAGGCCGTCGAGCCAGTTGTCATCTTCCTCAAACCGGAAAAGCGTGCCAGAAAAATCAAATAGGACTGCATCAAATTGGGTAGCGAACTGCGATTGAGCCATCACAGGTGCAAGCGTAGCCAGGCCCCGCCCAACTGGACCAAAACTGCTGGTCAGAGATTCCCCCGCGCCGCCTGTTCACGTTCAATCGCTTCGAACAGCGCTTTGAAGTTTCCCTTGCCAAAACCGGAAGAACCGTGCCGTTCGATCAGCTCGAAGAAAACGGTAGGGCGGTCGCCGATCGGTTTAGTGAATATTTGCAGCAAGTACCCATGCTCGTCCCGGTCAACGAGTATTCCTCGCTTCTGCAGCTCGCCAGTCGGCACCCGCACCTTGCCAATACGCTCACGCAGCACCGGATCACGGTAGTACGCGTCGGGGATGGCCAGAAACTCAACTCCATTCTTTGTCATCTCGTCCACCGCACGCACGATGTCGCTCGTCGCTAACGCGAGATGCTGCACACCCGGACCGCAGTAGAAGTCGAGGTATTCGTCGATCTGAGACCTCCGCTTGCCCACCGCGGGTTCGTTGAGGGGGAATTTGACCCAGTGGTTGCCGTTCGTCACAACCTTGCTCATCAAAGCGGAATACTCGGTCGCGATGTCAGCGCCGATGAATTCGGCGAGGTTCGTGAACCCCATAACACGGTGATAGAACTCAACCCAGGCGTCCATTCTCCCGAGCTCTACGTTGCCGACTACGTGATCGAGCGCTTCGAAGAGGCGGTCGGGAGCCGTAGTCCGCTTCTGGTACGTAGACGTGCGTGGAACGTAGCCCGGCCAGTACAGACCGTGGTAGTGCCGACGGTCAACGAGTGTATGAGTCGTTTCCCCATACGTCCCGATCACCGCACTGCGAATGACCCCCAGCTCATCGGCCTCATTGTGGGGTTCTGCAAGCACCCGGGCCCCCGCTCGGCGGGCTTGCGCGACACAGCGGTCGACGTCGGGAACCTCGAGCCCAATGTCCAGCACACCGTCACCGTGGCGGCGATGGTGATCAGCGAGCGGGCTGTTCGGTGAAACTGCTCCTTTCACGACGAAATGAACCGACCCGCTCTGCAAGACATATGCGTGGTGGTCGGGGTTCCCAGTCGTAGGCCCCGAGTACGCGATGAGTTCCATCCCGAGTGCGGACTGGAAGAAATGCGAACTCTGAGTCGCGTTACCTGCGGCCCACACGATTGCGTCCCACCCGATCACCGGGAAAACATCACGGGTGGGATCGTAATCGACGAGTCCAACAAGGTCGTGTAATTGCTCAGCATCGACACCGGCGAGCATCTCATCGTTCGGCAGAAAATGATCAGTTGTCACGTCGCACCGCCTTCGTGAGCCGCCGCGACGGACCTGCACGCGGCGGACCGTAACTCCAGGTTGACGCTCAGCACCAGGTGCGTCAAGAGCTATCAGTTCGGCTGCACCGCGTACGTCGCATTCATCGTGGGATAGCCGGTGCTGACATTCGTGTGAATCGTGAAGGCGTCGCCGTAGTCGCCAGTGGTATGAGTGCCGTCAGTCGTTGCTCCGGAGGAATAGTTGTTCGCTGTAAAGACGGCACCCGATCCGCTCGTGATGGAATACGAGGCGTCGATGCCGAAGCCGCCCGGGTCAGCGGACGACGCGGTGACGATCTCCGAGCTGTGCGGTGCGATAGATTCCTGCGGTGCCTGGATCCACTGGCCATGGGGGTTGTCCGACCCCTGCAGGAACATGGGGAAGTCGGTGTTGTTTGTGATCGTCATTGCGACGGTCACGTCGTTCGCGGGAACCGTTCCAGCGTGTGCGATACCGGCTGCTGCGCCAGCGAGCGCGAGTGTGGCGAATGAAATGCCGGCGATTTTTGCTGTGCGGCTGCGGCGTGCTGAGGTTGTCATCGGATTGTCCTCTCGGAGTGTTCTTTTGGTTGAGACCGGGTTGCTCCGGCGATGTCCTTAACTATCCGCCCGGTGCCGCAGCGGGACAGTCCACCGAACGGGCCCCTTCCCGGCTGATCAACTTCTCCCCCAATCGGTGGACATCTGGTTGACTAGAAACGCTCATCCGAGGAGTCAGGCGCATGGCTGAACACGTCGACGAAAACTTCGTTGCGGCACTGTCTGCGATGACAGGACCGCCCGAAAGCGATCGCCACATGCGCGATCCGATCGTTCCCGGCGCCCCACTCACCATCGCGGACGTGCGAGAACTATTCGATTCGCAGATCGGTAATAGACACCTTGATTTGGCCGCGCGGGACCTGCGCGGACATGGTGTCGGCTTCTACACGATCGGATCGTCTGGACACGAAGGGAACGCAGCAGTCGCCAGAGCGGTCAGACTAACCGATCCTGCTTTGCTGCACTATCGTTCTGGTGCGTTCTTCATCGAGCGCGCACGCGAAGCCCACGGGAGTGATCCACTACGCGACATCCTTCTCGGAATGGTTGCGGCTGAGGCGGAACCTATCGCGGGCGGGCGCCACAAGGTGTTTGGCCGCTATGACCTGAACATCATCCCGCAAACTTCAACCATTGCTTCACACCTTCCCCGGGCTATGGGGCTGGCGTTTGCGATCGAGCGCGCCGCGCGGTTGCGTACCACGACCCTGTGGCCTCGCGACGCCCTCGTGGTGTGCAGTTTCGGTGATGCATCAGCAAATCACTCGACCGCACTTGGCGCGATCAACGCCGCTTTGCACACGGCATACCAGGGTTTGCCGATGCCATTGCTCCTCGTCTGCGAAGACAACGGCATTGGGATCAGCACGAAAACACCCGCTGGGTGGATCCAGTCGATGTTCAGCCAGCGTGCTGGTGCTTATGGGCTGCAATGCTTTTCGGCTGACGGCTGCGATGTCCTCGACACTTTCCAGGCCGCGTCAAGCGCAGCACGCTGGGTGCGCGACACCCGGCGCCCAGCGCTTCTTCATCTGCGAACCGTGCGGCTGATGGGGCATGCGGGTGCGGATTTTGAAGCGGCATACCGCAATCCCCATGAGATCGCCGCGGAACTCGCACGCGATCCCCTCATCGGCACTGCCCGGCTGCTGATCGAGAGTGGCGCCGCGTCACGGGAGTCGATCCGCGCCGCATATGAGCGGAAACGGGAGGCAGTAGCCCGCCTCGCCACCGAGGCGGCGGCATGCGCACAACTGCCCGATGCGGCCGCTGTGATGCGACCGCTGACGCTCACCGCACACGCAACGGTCCAGGCGGCCCCGGCAGACGACGGGCATGAAGCTGACGACACTCCACTTACGCTCGCCCAGGCAATAAATCGGGCCCTTGCGGAGGTGCTGCAGAAGTATTCTGAGACGCTCGTCTTTGGTCAGGACGTGGCACGCAAGGGTGGCGTCTACGGGGTGACGCGCGGGCTGGTCAAAGCATTCTCCCCCGCCCGTGTGTTCGACACCATTCTGGACGAACAGTCCATTCTGGGCCTGGCACTCGGTGCGGGCCTTGCAGGCCTGCTGCCGCTGCCGGAAATTCAGTACCTCGCCTACCTGCACAATGCGGCCGATCAGATTCGTGGCGAAGGTGCGACCCTGCAGTTCTTTTCCCAGCGGCAGTACCGCAATCCGATGGTCGTACGTGTCGCCAGCTTCGCCTACCAGAGGGGCTTCGGCGGGCACTTCCACAACGACAACGCCATCGGCGCGCTCCGCGACATTCCAGGCCTGATCATCGCGGTACCGGCGCGGCCAGACGACGCCGCAGCGATGCTCGCCGCGTGCGTGGCCGCCGCCCGGTCAGCAGGCGCGCTGTGCGCGTTTCTCGAGCCGATCGCGCTGTACCACGTCAAAGACCTGCACACCGACGGAGACGAAGGCTGGATCGCCCCCTTCCCGCGCGGAGCCACGGTCGAAGTCGGCCAGGCTCGAACCTACGGCAGCGGTTCGGCCCTGACTATTCTCACGTTCGGCAACGGGTTGCGGATGAGTTTGCGGGTCGCCCGGCGGCTGGATAGGGAGGGTACGGCCATCCGGGTGGTTGACCTGAGGTGGATCGCTCCCTTGCCTGTCGCGGACATACTTCGCGAAGCGGAAGCAACTGGAAAGGTGCTCATCGTCGACGAAACTCGCCGAACCGGCGGCGTCAGTGAAGGTGTCCTCGCACTCCTCGCGGATCACTCCTTCAGAGGCACGGCCGTGCGTGTGACGAGCGAAGACAGCTTCATCCCCCTCGGTGACGCGGCCGCGCATGTCCTCGTCACCGAGCCGGACATCGAGAAGGCAGCGCTAGGTCTTCTGGGCGGGTGAGGCCAGCGACCACACATGTCCGAAGGGATCCCGTACCTGACCGTAACGATCGCCCCAGAACTGATCGGCAAGTTCCATGATCACGGTCGCACCTGCGTTGACAGCACGTTTCCAGGCCGCGTCAACATCGGCAACGTCGAGGTGCAGGACGACGGGCGAGCCGCCGAGAGCCTCTGGCGTGCTTCCTTTGCCGTCGCCATACTCCGGGAAATCATCCATCAGCATGACAAGCCCACCGTTGATTGTCACCGCAGCATGCATCAAGCGGCCGTCTTCGCTGGGCATGCGGTGTAGCTCGACCGCGCCGAAAGCGGCCTTGTAAAAATCGATGGCCTCCGCTGCACCTTTGACGATCAGATGCGGCGCCACTGGTGGCATGGGGAAGTCGGTATTCGCGTTCTCCGTCATCGGGATCTCCTCTCTCAGCAAACCCGGCTGAGTTATTGACCCGACGCGACATCGCGATTAATCGCTACTGCCGGACTTTCCTCGCTCGGTCAGCGCGTTGATGATCTCACGCGCGAGGGGTGCCGATGACGCAGGATTCTGCCCGGTGAAGAGGTTGCGATCCACGACCGTATGCGATTGCCAAGGCTCGCCTTCCTGAAACTCCGCACCGATCCGGACGAGACGGTCTTGAAGCAGCCACTTTGCCTTGCCTGCAAGCCCGGCTTGCTTCTCTTCGGCATTGGTGAAGCCGGTTAGGCGGTAACCCTCGAACGGTGACTGGCCGTCGGACCCTGTGGCGGCGAGGAGCGCTGCCGGGGCGTGGCACACAACGCCGAGCGGTTTGCCGGAACGCAGCGCCTCGGTAACGAGCCTGCCCGAGTCCGCGTTAACCGCCAGATCCTCCATAGGCCCATGCCCGCCCGGATAAAACACGGCCGCATACTCGTCGAGGTCAATGTCTTCGAGACCGATAGGATTGTTGAGCTCGGCAAAGCTCTCGAGTTCGTGACGCACACGTTCCGCCCCTTCTTCACCCCCGTTTGCATCTGGGGCGAGGCTGGCCTGGTCCACGGGCGGAACTTGGGCTCCGGGCGTGGCGACCACGATCTCGAACCCAGCATCCTTAAAGGTCCGGTAGGGCACCACAGCCTCTTCAGCCCAGAAGCCGGTGGGGTGTTCGGTCCCATCGTCGAGTGTCCATTTGTCCGCGGCGGTCATGACGAAAAGAATTTTCTGCATACCTCCGACGGTAGCGCGCAAGTGGTCACGCCCCGCCTTGCGCGCTATTTCCCGTGATGGTGGCCACGAGGCGCTGGCAACGCTCGATCATTTCCCCGGCCGAGGTTTCCGGGTGCCGGAGCCACCAGTTCACGACCGCGCCCACCGTGCTCATCCACACATCCGTCAGGATTGACAAGTCGTTCGCATCGGTGCCGCCCGCAAACTCTCCGGCCGCGGCCACGCCCCGCGCCGCCTGCTGTGCGAGTCGGCGGCGGATCTGGCGAGCCGCGTCGTACGCGACACCATCGCGCGGGATCGTGCGATCGAAAATGACATTCCAATCGTGTGGCCTGGGGGTGAGCGCCTCGATGAACGCCCGCAGCGTATCTGCGGCGAGGCGCGCGGTTCCACCATCAGAATCGAGTGCCAGCTCGATACGGCCGCAGAGATTGTTCCCCGCGCGTTCAGCACAGGCGACGTATAAACCATCCTTGGATCCGAAGTACGTGACTATGAGTGGCTTCGAGATCCCGGCGGTGGCAGCAATCATCGCGAGCGACGTTCCGGCGTACCCCCGGTGTGCAAACTCCGCTGCCGCGGCATCGAGTATCTGCTGCTCCCGTTCGCGCCGCGGAACTCCCTTTGTGCCAGCCGTACTCATCACACACATCTAATCACTGCCCAGGGCACCTATTGACCACTTCGGTGCATGCCAGGTAATTTACCGACTGGTCATATCGAATCGAGCGGCACAACGGTGTGCTTGCCGAGAGGAGTGTGTGCGATGAAATCGTCACGCATAAACATCGTCGTCAACGACGACCTGGTATTCGACGTCATCGACTCCGGGCCGATCGACGGGGAGCCCCTTATTCTGCTGCACGGCTTCCCACAGACGGGGCGTTCCTGGTCGGGGGTCGCGACCCACTTGCACCGGCGCGGCTTCCGGACGTTCGCCCCGACCCAGCGCGGGTACTCTCCGTTCGCTTTTCCCCGCGGGCGCATTGCATACCGCATGAGCTCACTCGCGGGCGACGTAGTGGCGCTTATGAACGAAATCGCCGCACCGAGTGTGCACCTTGCAGGCCACGATTGGGGCGCAGCGGTGGCGTGGTCCCTGGCGTCGAGTCGGCCCGCACGGGTGCGCACACTCACCACCGTCTCGGTACCGCATACCGGAGCTTTCCTGCGTTCGATGCTCACGAGTGATCAAGTACTGCGTTCCTACTACATGGGCCTTTTCCAGATCCCCTGGGTGCCGGAACTAGTGCTACGCCGCAACCCCAGTATGTTCGCTCAGCTATTGCGGGACACAGGGATGTCACCGGAAGAGGTCAAGGACGTCAAGGAAGAGATTCTCGACAATGGCGCTCTCACTGGCGCAATCAACTGGTACCGCGCGATGCCTTTCGCTAATCCGCTGACTTTTGCTCGTAAAGTTTCGGTGCCGACAACGCACGTTTGGGGCACGAAGGATACTGCATTGAGCCGCCGCGGAGCCGAACTCACGGCCCGCTACGTCACAGGGGATTACGAGTTCGCGGAAATCCCAGGCGCCACACACTGGATACCCACACAGAACGCGGAAGCTCTCGCGGACATCATCACTCACCGGGCGATGAGCTTCCACGCGGCGTCAGCTGCATGTCCCGGCACAGCGCACGAGAACTGAGGACCCCAATGACACAGTGGCCACAAAAGTTCGCGGCGCGGTTGCTCCTCGATGGCCTCGCACCGCGGATTGACCAGCGCATTTCCGCATCAAAGATGCCGTTCAGCGCACCTGAAATACTGCGTCCGGAAGTGAATTCGCGACGCTGGGCGTCGACGCACTACGGTGTGTTCGTGCCGGAACTGCCCGCACCACATCGCTACCTGAACACGATGACGCTCATCGGGGCGACGGGCAGCATCTGCTTCGACAACGACTACCTCTGTTCCTCCGACGCCCGGCGCACCGCGACCGTGCTGTCGTCCACTGCCGCTCCCGGCCACCGTCACTACCGCGCGTACGACACGCACGCGGACTGTGCATTCGACGAAGATGGTTCCGCGCTCACGTGGGGTGACGACCTGACGCTTACCGCAAACTTCCCGAGCTTTACCGTCGACGCGCAGTATCCGCAATTCGCTGCCACGCTAACCATTACCGCGACTCACGCCGCGTCGTGGTTCGTGCGCAGCATGGTATGCGACCATCTGAGCCTACTTGCCACCTGCACTGGCGTGATCGAAGATGCAACCGGCACTACAGATATCGCCGGCTTGTGCACCGTCGAATACGCGCGCTACATGTCACCGCAAGCTCTCACCTCTCGCCCGCTTCCCGGCGCGCTCAAACTTCCCCTCGACTTCTTCACCTACCAAATCGTGAACCTGGACGAGACGACGCAGCTTCTCCTCACCGATGTGCGCGCCGCGGGCGTGACCGCCTGCCGGCTCGCGCACATCCGTTCACTTGACGGTGCCGCCACGGTTTACGAGGACGTCACGATGTCGGTTACCCGCTATCGAGGCGCCCCAGCCATCGATGAATTGGGGCGACCGATGCGAGTTCCAGAGCAGATTCACTGGATCGTTCGCGAAAACGGCCGTGCCGTCGTCGAGTTCACTGCAGACGTGGACTCGGAGCTGCGCTATGGCCATGGGCGCGGTTACGCCGGGGCTTACAGCTACACGGGTGCGTGGCTGAACAGACCGATCGCCGGATCGGGCTACCTCGAGTGGATCGACTGCGAGTCGTAACGCGGCTGTGGCACGTGGCGCGCGAGGGTGGCACGATACGTTTATGACGCTCGATCTCCAGCGCACCGCGATCCTCGGTTTGCACTGGCAAGTGAATGTGATCAAGCCCGACGGCTTCTTCGGGCCGATGCTTGCCGAACCCGTAGCCGCAAGTGGTGTGGTGGAACGCGCGTTCGCGTTCCACCAGGCAATGAGCAGCCTCGGCGTCGCCGTTATCTACACGCGCTTCACCATCCCCGAGGGCGAGGGCCTCCTGGTCCGCAACACAGACTTCATGACGGCAGTCGCCGGGAATCAAGCCGCCTTTCGGCCCGAATCGCCTGGTGCGCAGATTATTCCGGAGATGAGCGAATCGGCAGCCCAGCAGCACGTTGCTGATAACCAGAAGCTCTCCGGTCTCGCTGGCAGTGACGTGCCCGTCTGGCTGGAGGACTGGGGTGTCGACACAATCCTGATCACGGGTGTCGCCACGAACTTGACGGTCGAGCAGACCGCTCGCCATGGTACGGACCTCGGCTTCACGATCCATGTGATGAGCGACTGTGTCGCTGCCGCAAATCCGGAAGTCCATGAGGCCTCGCTGGCGAATCTTGAACTTGTGACCGCTGGCTGCCGATCCTCGAGCGAGGTGCTGGCCCTCATTTAGCGCGGCGTCAGCTGGCGCGAGCCTCAAAGAACGCGATATGACCAAGACGGGTGTCGCGCTGCGCTACTACGCGCACGTCCGTGAACCCCGCTTCCCGTAGTCGATCGGGAACTCCGTCACCGAGCTGATCTTGCACGTACGCGCTGCGATGACTCCGGCGCGCGAACCATCCTCGCGCGTGGTGAGTGTGCCCTGCGATGTCCATTACGTGCAGCGTTCCCCTTGGTTCGAGGACGCGACGTACCTCCGCCAGCGCTTCGGATTTCGCAGCGACTGGCAGATGGTGCAGCATGAAGGCCGACAGTACCCGCGTGAAGCTGGCAGTGCTGTACGGAAGCTGCTGTGCGAATCCGTGATCGAGTTCGACGGCGAGACGCTTGCGCGCGGCCTTCTTCCCGGCTCGTTTCAGCGCCCTGGGGTCGGGGTCGAGCCCGGTGAATTTCGCCGCCGGCTCTGCGGCGGCTGCGCGCAGCAGGAGGTTACCCGTGCCGCAGCCAATCTCGAGTACGCGCTCGCCAGGAGCGATACCTGCCTGGTCTAACAACTGTTGATGGTACTTTCCGATGCCGGTGAGGCGGCTGAAAGGATCATAGAGCGGGAGAAGCCAATCGTGACCAAACCCGGGTAGATAGTCACTCTGAGTGGGCGAGTGTGCCATCGTCATCTCCATTCTGGATTATTCTCCTGCCTGGATTTAGCCTAAAAGAGCTTCAAGAACGCGCATAGGCGCATATGTACGTATTATTTGGATGATTTTCCGGGAGGTGTAATGGCAACCAGGCGGTTCCGGAAACGAGCGGATGGCATCCCGGTCAGACGCGTGACCTGTGGTGATGGTTCTGCTGGTGGGGTGGTTGAGGCACCTTCGCCTACGAGGCGGTACCAGGCCATCCACCTGTCACCGTGGCCCGCTTCGAATCGCATTCCGGTGCACCGTACAGCGGCTCTCACGCACACGATTTCGTCGTTCTGTGCTATTTCGAGGCTGACGGCGGCACCGTCGCATCCGGCGGAATTGACCATCAGATTCGTGCAGGGGATGTCTGCGTCGTGACGCCAGGTCTGGTGATCTCCCCTTCGCAGCACCCTACGATCATGCCGGAGGGATGGATCGCATACTTCCCACCAGACGCGGTGCAAGCCCGCGACGTTGCGTCCTGGGGCGGATGGCGCGCGCACCCCCTTTTGAGCGCCTTCACAACCGGTGCCGAACAGGCCGCACAATGGCTTTCGGTCCCCCTCGAACAGCAACCCGAATGGTCCCGGCGGTTCGCTGACCTCGATCGTGAACTCTCCGAACGACGCGAGGAATACCACGACGCGGTCCGTGCCCACCTCGCACTGATTCTCGTCGCCTGTGCGCGGCTCGCACATGACGTCGCGGGCGGGCTAGCTTTGCGCAACGAAACCCTGCTCGCTGATGTGTTCGGTTACATCGACAACCACTTCAGCGAAGCGCTGTCGCTGCGCGATGTAGCGTCCGCGCTGGGCCGCAGCCCCGGCCATTTGACGACAGTCGTACGCAACAAGACCGGCCGCACGGTTGGCGAATGGATCCTCGAACGCCGTATGAGCGAGTCACGGCGGCTCCTCACCGACACCAGAGATCCGATCGACGAAGTCGCACGCGCAGTCGGCTTCCCCGACGCAGCGTACTTCTCCCGCGTCTTCCGCCGTCATCACAGCACCCCGCCGGGTGCGTGGCGCCGCGCGGCCCGGCAGTCGCCTCAGGAATTGCCACCACGCGGTGTTAGCGGCGCTAGCGTGTCCACTGCCTCCGCGACGATCGCCGCGAACTCCTCGGGATGAGTCGTGGGCAGATAATGCCCGGCCCGGCGAACGTGGCGCAGTTCCACGCCAGCCACCGCTGCGAAGCGCCGCTCGTGCAGGCGAAAATGGTCCAGCGTGCCGTTGACCAGCCACACTGGTCCCGAAAAACTGCGCAGCGCCTCAAGCACGTCAAAATCCGCGACCTCACGGACCACGTCTGGAACTGCCTCCGTGGCGATTCCGGCCGCCATGATCTCGTCTACGAGCGCCCCGCTCGCGAACCGGCTCAATAACGCGCGGCTGGCAGCCTCCCCGCCATCTGGCAGCCGCCGCAAGACGTGGTAACCGGCGAGAAACGGAAGCCCGAAGACTCGGTTCGGAATCGCCGTTGCCCCTGCGACGAGCATCCCTGCGAACCGCTGCGGGAAGCGTGCTGCCGCGGCGATAGTCATGTAGCCACCCAGCGAGTGACCAACAACGAGCGCCTGTCCCCCAACATGATCGATCGCCTCAGCGATGGTGTCGGTTGCGGCATCGACACTGAACTGGTCCCCCCGCCGGCTGCCATGTGCCGGGAGGTCCACAACTGCGGTACGAATGTTCCGTGCTTCGAGCAGCCGGACTTGATCAGACCATGCAGCACCGCTCACGCGGATGCCATGCACGAAAACGACTGGTGGCCGCGTCACGTGCCGATTTCCTTCTTTCGCTCCTCTACCTCTTCGAGCGCATGCCTGCCCATCATCCATTGCTCTGTGACGTTCAGTTGAGTGCGGGCGTTCGACACAAAGGCGAACAACCAGTAGAGAAGCGTGCTGTAGCGATTCTTGAACCCCACGAGGTAAAACAGGTGCACCGCTAGCCACATGAACCAGCCGACCACGCCCGTGACGGGCACCTTCCCCCCGATGACCCGCCCGACCGCGCTGTACTTGGACACCACCGCGATACTGCCTTTGTCCAGGTACTTGAACGGCTTACGCTGCGATGTCGACGCTCCTGGGTTGCTTAGCTCATCCTTGATGATTCGGCCAGCGTAGGTGCCGCTCTGAATCGCCGCCGGGGCGATACCAGGCACGTCATCGAGCGCCATCATGTCACCCACAACGAAGACGTTGGGATGCCCCTGGATCGTCAGGTCTGGGTTCACCTTGACCCGCCCGGCCCGGTCGAGTTCAGTGCCGGTCTGTTCGGCGAGGATCTTGCCCAGCGGGCTCGCGGAAACGCCAGCGGCCCAGATTTTCGTGTAGGCCGGCACGCGCTCCTGGTTCCCGTCCTTGTCCTTCACCACAAGACCGCGTTCGTCGATGTCGGTCACAAACGCATTGAGCACGACTTCGACGCCGAGCTTTTCCAGCCGTCGCTGCGCTTTACCTCCCAGTCGTTTGCCCATCGGCGGCAGGACTATGGGAGCCCCATCGAGAAGGACTATGCGCGCCATCGAAGGATCGATGTTGCGGAACGCACCGACCAGAGTTTGACGGGCCAGTTCGGCAATCTGTCCAGCCATTTCCACACCAGTCGGTCCAGCACCAACCACGACGAAAGTGAGCAGCCGTGCCTGCTCTTCCGGATCTTCGGAAAGCTCGGCGCGCTCGAACGCGGTCAAGATCTTGCCGCGCAGTTCAAGAGCATGGTCGATCGTCTTCATGCCCGGCGCAAACCGCGCGAAATGATCGTTCCCGAAGTAGGACTGCTCGGCGCCCGCCGCCACGATCAGACTGTCGTACGACGTCACTGTGGTGTGACCGGACGCTTCAGAACTCACCGTCTGGTTCGTGACATCAACGTCGACCACGTCACCCAATAACACCTGGGTGTTCTTCTGCTTCCGCAAGATGATGCGGTTCGGCACCGCGATCTCCCCAACGGAGAGGATGCCCGTCGCAACTTGGTAGAGCAGCGGCTGAAACAAGTGGTGGGTAGTCCGTGCAATCAGTGTGACGTCCACATTCGCGTGCTTGAGCTTCTGAGCGGCGAAAATTCCGCCGAAACCCGATCCGACAATCACAACATGATGGCGCGTCGATTGGGCGGGCTGACTTCCCATGGCACTTCCTCAACTCGTGAGCAACGGACCAGCGCGTGCAGTGCTTTCAGTGCTTTCGGTGCTCACCGTATCGAAACGCGAGGGGCCCACATGCGAGTACCACCGAATTGACGGCAGCCTCTCAACAGTCGATCACCACACAACCTGGACCGTGTCGCCAGGGTTAAGAGTGTAGAAGAACGTTTGTGCCGCCTCCCGGCTCAGCCGCACACAGCCACCCGACCCGGAATCTAGGGAGCCCTCATGGAACGCGATCCCGCCGTTGAAGAACACCGAGTACGGCATCGGAGCGTCATAAATCGTGCTCCAATGGTTGATGTTCTTGAAGGTCACCGAGAAGATGCCCGGCGGCGTTTCGTAACCGGGTTTCCCGTGCCGAACCGGCACTGGCCCGTACGTCACAAAACCGCCGTTCATCAGCCATGCCTGGTTCGTCGATAGTTGGACACACGCCTTCGCATAGGAAACACAAGGCGGCCAGATGGACTGCGGTACCTGGGCCGCAGCCGTCGGACCAAGCGTGAGAGCGATTGCCGCAACAACACCCGCCACGGCCGCCGCTAGCTTTCGGGTTATCATCGCCAACTCCCTCCGGAGTGCGCCACGGTTGGAGGCTGCGGCGCTGCAGCCTATCCGCCTTACTCCAGTATCGAACTGGCGTGATCATGTGGTCAAGATCGCCCTCTGCCCCTAGATATGGGGTCGGCACCCTTTGTGGTATTAGTCCGCCTGATCGTCCGGACGCGCGTCCGACGCGGGCAAGCCATGCCCGGGCAACACAGAGGCGTTCGCGGACTCCCGCTGCAAGCGCAAGAACTCCAAGTGCCGCTCGTACTGGTCCAAAATGTCGCCGATCAGCTGCGACTTGCTATAACCCATCACGTCGTAGCCCTGACTGCCCTCATTCAGATACACCCCGTATCGGTAATACGTTGCGTCCGATGAGCCGACGGCATACGGGGAGAACGTCGGCGTGGGATGCTGCTCCGGCCAGATGCAGTAGGCGAAATCTTCCTCGTCACCCATACCGACCTTCAACTCCAGGTGCGGCACACCGAGGGGCTCGACAGGCTCTTCCACTACGTCGGCCTCGCCGCCCTGGTTCCGGATTTCCTCCGCCACATCAGCGAAGGCGGGTCGTGCCGAATCCTCGATGAATCGGGCCACCGCGCGCTCACCCGGATAGGCCATGGCCCTGGCGATGCGCTGACGCCAGGTCCGCCCCGGGCCTAGCGGTTCGCTAGCCGTACGTTCAGAGAGCGACGTCGGCATGCTGGTGCGTGCCGCATCGTCGCGCAGACGCTCCACTCGCAGCGCCTTGTACAAGCCGAACATCACCAGGAACATCACAAAAGAGAACGGCAATCCCATGATGATCGTCGCGCTCGTGAGCGCATCTAGCCCGCCGACCAGGAGCATTGCGAGTGTCAAGAGACCTGTCGCTGCGGCCCAGAACACTCGGACCCAGCGCGACGCGTCCGTAGTCGGTGTTGCGAGGTGAGAGGTGAAATTACCCATCACGAGCGCCCCAGAGTCCGCGGATGTCACGTAGAACAACAGGCCCACGAAGGTAGCGAGCCCCGCACTGAAGGTCACGCCGGGGTACTGCGCAAGCAGTGAGTAGAACCCTTCCTCAGGGGCGTTCATTGCCGCCTCACCGAACTCTCCGTTGCCGCCACGAATGACGCCCAGCGCGGCATTACCGAATATCGACAAGAACGTCAGGGTGAAGAGGAACGGGATGATCAAGGTAGCGGCCACGAACTGCCGGATAGTGCGTCCGCGGGAAATCCGCGCAAGGAACAGCCCCACAAACGGTGCCCAGGCGATCCACCATGCCCAGAAGAAGAGCGTCCACGCGCCCAGCCACTCCGTCGGCTGATCGTACGCAAACGTGTTCAGCGTCATACCCGGGAAGCGGCTGACGTAGTCACCGACGTTCAGCACCCAACTATTGAGCAACCGAATCGGGTCATCCCAAATAACGATGTAGAGCATCAAAGCGATCGCCAGGATGACGTTGAGTTCCGACAGACGCCGGATGCCTTTGTCGACCCCAGCGACTGCGGACACCGTCGCCATCACGACGGCCACGGCGATGAGCCCGATCTGCGCGGCTGTACCCACCGGCACGTTGAACATGAAGTTCAGGCCATAGTTCAGCTGAATCACGCCGATACCGAGGGAAACCGCGATGCCGAAAATGGTGCCGATGACGGCCGCCAGATCGACGGTGTCACCAATCCGGCCGTGGATGCGCTTACCGATGATCGGGTACAGCGCGGAGCGGATCGACAGCGGCAAACGGTACCGGAACGCGAAATAGCCGAGTGCCATGCCCATCAGCGCGTACATGGCCCAGCCGGTAATGCCGTAATGAAAAAGCGTCCACGCGATTGCTTGCCGTGCCGCTTCGACAGTCTCGGGATCGCCCTCCGGCGGGGCAAGGTAATGGCTGACCGGTCCCGCCACCGAGAAAAACATCAGGTCGATGCCTATACCGGCGGCGAAAAGCATCGCACCCCAGGCGAAAAGACTGTACGCCGGCCGCGAATGCTGCGGCCCCAATTTGACGGTGCCGTATCGAGAAAGCGCGACGTACACCACGAAAATGAGGAACAGCGTTGCTGCCAGGAAGTAATACCAGCCGAACCCGGCCGAGATACAGCCGACGACAGTCCCGATCGCGTCTGACGCACCGGTAGGTGTGATGATTGCCCACACCGAAAGCGCAATAATCAAAGCGGACGAGCCGAAGAAAACTACACGATTTATCCGGTTCCGCTGAGTGCCCTGCTCGATGGCGGCCATGTTGGTCACCCTTCCTGATGGCGGTGCCGGTAGTACGGCACCGAGGACGGCTCCAGGGGTGTGTTTCCGAGAATGAGGTCGGCGGCCTTTTCGGCGAGCATCATTACTGGCGCATAGATGTTGCCGTTCGTCAGATACGGCATCGCAGATGCATCGACGACGCGCAAACCCTGCGTGCCGTGCACCTTCATCGAGTTGGGATCGACCACGGCCATGTCATCGACTCCCATTTTGGCTGTGCAAGATGGGTGATACGCCGTTTCCGCATCGCGCGCGACCCAATCGAGGATCTCGTCGTCGGTTGTGACTTCGGGGCCGGGCGAAAGCTCTCCGCCGTCGAACTCAGCGAATGCCGGTTGCTTCAGAATGTCGCGTGCAACGTGGATTGCTTCGATCCACTCTTTCCGGTCGTTCGGAGTGGACAAGTAGTTGAATCGAAGCGCCGGGTGCTGTTTGGGGTCTGCAGACTTGATCTTCACGCTGCCGCGCACGTCGGAGTACATGGGGCCGATGTGGACCTGGTAGCCGTGTTCGGCATCCACCGACGTGCCGTCGTAACGCACCGCTATAGGCAAGAAGTGGAACATCAGATTGGGGTAATCGACGGTGTCGTTTCCGCGCACGAATCCGCCGGCCTCGAAATGGTTAGTTGCCGCAGGACCCTTCTTGCTGACCATCCATTGCATACCGACTTTCGGACGGCTGCGTACTTTCAGCACCGGGTTGAATGAGATCGGTTTCGTGCACGCGTGCTGGACGTATACCTCAAGGTGGTCCTGCAAGTTCTCCCCAACGCCGGGCAGCGCATGGACGGCCTTGATGCCGTGCGGTTCAATGTCTTTCGGATTCCCCACTCCAGAAAGCTGCAGGAGCTGCGGGGTGTTGATTGCGCCGCCGGAAAGGATGACCTCGCCGCCGAACACTTTGCGCCGGGGCCCGCCGGGGCGTTTGTACTCGACACCGATTGCCCGCTTACCGTCGAACAGGATACGCGTGGCCTGGCTGAGGGTGCGCAATGTTAGGTTGGGCCGTGCTCGTACAGGGTGGTAGTACGCACGCGCCGAGGACCACCTGCGCCCTTTCCGGATGTTGCGGTCGAACCGTGCGAAGCCTTCCTGCCGGTAGCCGTTGACGTCCGAAGTGAGATCGTAGCCCGCCTCTTGCGCAGCTTCGAGGAAGGCGCTGAACAGTGGGTTTTCCGCTTCGCCTCGTTCCAGCCAGAGTGGTCCGCCCTGGCCGCGCCAATCGTCGGCGCCAGCTGTGCAGTGTTCCATCCGCTTGAAGTACGGCAGGCAATGCGCGTAGTCCCAGTTCTCCATCCCGGGATCAGCCGCCCAGCGCTGGAGGTCCATGGGGTTGCCGCGCTGAAAGATCATGCCGTTGATCGAACTCGAACCACCGAGGACCTTGCCCCGGCCGTGGGAAACCCGGCGCCCGCCCATGTACGGTTCAGGCTCGGACTCGTAGCACCAGTCGTAAAGCGGATTGCCTATCACCATCGTCAGCGCGGCGGGCATGTGGATAAAGAGGTCCCAGCTCCAGTCTCGGCGCCCCGCTTCGAGCACAAGCACTTCATTGCTGGGATCTTCAGACAAACGATTCGCCAGTACGCAGCCAGCGGATCCGCCGCCCACGATGATGTAGTCGTACTGCTTGGCTTTCATTTGTTACCTCCTGCGCCCTTGAACCACCGCATCGGTGCGGGAGCAATGTTCTGGTAGATGTGCTTCGCTTCGCGGTACTCATCGAGACCGCTATGGCCGAGTTCCCGGCCTATTCCTGACTTGCCAAATCCGCCCCATTCCGCCTGTGGGAGGTACGGGTGGTAGTCGTTGATCCAGATGGTGCCGTGCCGCAGCGCGGCAGCGACGCGCTGTGCGCGGGAGGCATCATTCGTCCACACCGCGCCCGCGAGTCCGTATTCTGTGTCGTTCGCGAGCGCGATCGCCTCCGCTTCGGTGCGGAAACGCTCCACACTGACGACGGGCCCGAAGACCTCCTCGCGCACAATCGTCATGGCATTGGTGCAGTCAGCGAACACAGTGGGCCGCAGGAAATATCCGGCCTGCAAGTCAGGGTCTGCGGGGCGAGACCCGCCAGCCACTAGGCGTGCGCCTTCCGCTCGCGCGGAGGCGATGTATCCCTCAACCTTGTCACGGTGCTCTGCAGAGACGAGCGGACCGCTTTCAGTATCCTCGGCGAGGCCGTTGCCAAGCCGGATCAGATCTGCCCTGCGGCCGAGTTCGGCCACAAAATCGTCATGGATCGCATCCTCGACGATCAGCCGTGAGCCCGCCGAACACACTTGCCCCGAATGGAAAAATGCGGCCGCCAGAGCGTAGTCAACCGCGGTGTCGAAGTCGGTGTCTGCGAACACCACGTTGGGGTTCTTTCCACCGAGCTCGAGGGCGATTTTCTTGACGCCCTCCGCTGCAGTAGCCATGATTCGCTGCCCGGTGGAAAGCCCCCCGGTGAACGAAACCAGGTCTACGCCGCGATGGCGCACCATCGCGTCGCCCACTTCAGCGCCGCTGCCGAGGACGAGGTTAACCACACCTTTGGGCACGCCCGCCTCTTCGATAATTCTGACAAGGTGGACCGTCGACAGCGGAGTGACCTCACTGGGTTTGATCACCGCCGTATTGCCCGCGGCGAGCGCCGGGGCAAGCTTCCAGGACATCTGCAACAGCGGGTAGTTCCATGGCGCGATCATCGCGCACACCCCCACCGGCTCATACACAACCCGGCTGACGGCGGTGTCACTGCCAGTATCGATCATCCGGCCGGCATCGGCGTCGGCGAGGTTCGCGTAGTACTCGAAGACGGCGGTGACATCGTCGACATCTGTACGCGCTTCAGCGAGTGTCTTACCGGTGTCGAGGGTTTCGGTGTGAGCGATGTCCTCTTTGTCGCGCTGAAGATATGCGGCGATAGTGCGCACGATTTCGCCACGTTCTCGCGCTGACGTGCGGCGCCAGGGCCCAGTATCGAACGCGTGCCGGGCGGCTGACACGGCGAGATCAACGTCGGCAGCAGATGCTTCGGCGACCGTAGTCAAGACGCTGCCATCGAAGGGATTGAGGACCTCCCGTCCCTCCGAAGCGAGTGCTGGGGAAACCCAGCTTCCGTTGATGAAGAGATCGTTCATAGCATCGGATCCTTAGTTCAATCGTGAATCGAATGTGTGAAGCAGGCCACTTTGAATGCTATGTGGACGAACGTACACTACTTGTGTACTGGCGTCCATATATCCGCTGAGATAGTTTTGAGGTGTGCACCGAGCGAAACCGGAGGCCGCGCGGCGCCGCCAGCGCGGCCCCACCGATCCGGACCGTCCTGACCGCATCGTGGAGGCGGCGATCACTGTCGTGGCCGAACAAGGCATCACCGCGCTGACGCACCGCCGCGTCGCGGCGGCGGCGGGAGTACCTCTAGGGTCGACGACGTACCACTTCGCGACGCTGGATGACCTGCTCCGGGCAGCCCTGGCCAAAGCCGCCGATCGGAGCGTGGCGGAACTGCGCGCGTGGGAAGAATCACTCGCGCCCGGCGCGGATCTAGCGGCAGCCCTTGCTATCTTTGTCGTTCACTCAGTGCGCGAATCCCGCAGCAGCACGATGGCTGAATACAACCTCTACGCGCTCGCACTGCACCGTCCACAGTTGCGCGAGGCCGCGGTCGACTGGGACCGCGCACTCGCGGAAGTCCTTGGCAAACGCACTGATTCAGTCACCGCTCATATGCTCGGTGTGCTTCTCTGCGGACTCCAGATGCAGTCCGTTCTTTCGGATGAGCCCCCGAGCAGCGAGCACGTCGAAGACCTTCTCAGGCGAGCCCTCGAAGGTCCGCCCACACAGTGAAGCACTGTGAAAGTGGTTACAAAGCCGGCAACCGCCGATAAGTCCGTTTCCCCGGCTCAAGTACGCTCATCTGCGGAGTATGCCCCGGTCATACGGCCTGGGCGCAAACGTTCACTATGGAGGACCGGCTGTGACTGATGCTTTTGGAAACTGGCAGCGCCGTGAAGAGCTCGCCGAGGCAATGATTCCGATCATCGGTCAGCTGTACCGGCGCAAGGATGTCACGATCCTCGTGCACAGTCGTTCGCTCGTCAACAAGTCGGCGGTGCAAATCCTCAAGGTCCACCGTTTCGTGCGCCAGATCGAAGACGCCGAACTTGCGATCGAAGACAGCTTCCCCATCCTCAGGACAGTAGCTGAACTCGACCTTGGACCGTCGCGTATCGACATCGGTCACCTCGCGATGGCGTATAAAAAGGACGCTGGCGGACTCTCCATCGAAGAGTTCACGCGCCGGGCCGTCTCTGGAGCGCTCGCCAGCGAGAACGTGCGCAAGTCCGCCCCGCGGGATGTGGTTCTGTACGGCTTCGGCCGCATCGGCCGCTTGCTCGCTCGCCTGCTCATCGAGAAGTCCGGCTCCGGTAATGGGCTGCGGCTGAAGGCGATCGTGGTCCGCAAGGGCGGTGCGAATGACCTTGTCAAGCGTGCCTCGCTGCTACGCCGTGATTCGGTGCATGGGCACTTCAACGGCTCTATCCATGTCGATGAAGCCAGCGAAACGATTGTCGCGAACGGCAACACCATCAAGGTCATCTACAGCGACGATCCGAACACCATCGACTACACCGACTACGGCATTAACGACGCCGTCCTGATCGACAACACGGGCCGGTGGCGGGATCGCGCCGGACTATCACAGCACCTGCGCCCTGGCATCGCGAAAGTCATCCTCACCGCCCCAGGCAAGGGCGATGTCAAGAACATCGTCCACGGCGTCAACCACCTCGCCATCGAAGATGATGACAACATCATTTCCTGCGCGAGCTGTACCACAAACGCGATCGTTCCCGCACTCAAGGTCATCAATGACCGCTACGGCGTCGACTACTGCCACGTCGAGACGGTGCACTCATTCACCAACGACCAGAACCTGCTGGATAACTTCCACAAGGGCAACCGCCGCGGCCGCTCCGCCCCGCTGAACATGGTTCTCACCGAAACAGGTGCAGCCTCAGCGGTGTCGAAAGCGCTTCCTGAACTTGATGGGAAGCTCACCGGCTCGTCGATTCGCGTCCCGACCCCTGATGTTTCGATCGCGATCCTCAACCTGACCCTCGACAAAGAGACGACCCGCGACGAAATGGTCAGCTACCTTCGCGAGGTATCGCTGGCGTCGCCGCTGCAACGGCAAATCGACTTCATCGCCTCACCTGACACCGTGTCGACCGACTTCGTCGGCTCACGCGCGGCGTGCGTTGTCGACGCTGAGGCGACAATCGTGAACGGTAACCACGCTGTCGTCTACCTGTGGTACGACAACGAGTTCGGCTACTCCAGCCAGGTCGTGCGCGTGGTACAGCACGTCACTGGGGTCCTCTATCCCAAGTTCCCCCAGGCCTGATCACTGTCGAAGTAGCGGGCGGAGTGCGTCGCGGACCCTCTCGAAGGCAATCGCTTCTTCCTTGTGCACCCCGGGAAAGAAATAGAAGCCATGCGGCATTCCTTCGGGGTAGTACCCATCGACGCGTCCGCCCGCCGCTTCCACACGCTCAGCGAACGCACGTGCGGAATCGACGATCGGATCGTGGGTGCCCGTCGCAATAACGGTGAACGGGTACCCCGTCAGGTCTCCTTCAATCGGGCTGGCCCACGGGTGCGACCAGGGTGTGTCCGGGAGGTACGCGCCACGGATAAAGCCGAAGAATGCAGTGTCGTAGACGATCCCGCGCGGCGCCATGCGCTGAAATGATTCCCAGCGCTCACCGTGGAAGTCGGTGAACGCGCCGAGCAAGATAGCGGCGTCGGGCACGCGCACGTTCTCGTCGCGGGCCCGGAGCGGAATCGCGGCGGCGAAGTTCGACCCCGCGGAATCCCCGCCCACCACGATCCGGCTCGCGTCGCCACCGAGACGGTGCGCGTTCTCGGTGACCCACTGGTAGACGCCCATCGCGTCGTCTAGCCCGGCCGGAAACGGAAACTCCGGTGCCAGCCGATAGTTCGCCGACACGACCACAGCATCATTGTCGAATGCCAGCCGGCGCGCGATGAAGTCGGTGTCTTCCGAGGATCCAACCGTAAAGCCCCCGCCGTGGTAGTAGACGACCACTGGCAGTCGCGCTTCGGGCGGCGCAGCGTGCGGCCGGTAGATCTGGCAGCGCGCGACACCGCCTTCGATTGGGATGTACACCTCATCGACGTCGACGCCGGGTACTGCCTCTGCACCCGTCGGCGGGACCAGACTAGGGTCCGGCTTGGGATGGTCAGTGCCGATGTACCCGGTTCGGACCGGTTGAATCATCATGTCGCGCAATGCGACGGGCTGGCGGTTGTTAGCGATGACACGGTACATGGGCATAGCCGGATCATTCGGATCGATGAAGCTCAGCCCGTCAATTGTGCGCGGCGCGGTGATATCAGTAAGGCCGGCTGGAATAGTGCGAAGAGCGGGATCCACCATGAACAGAGTCTACGGAGTGTAGCAGCTGACACGCCGGTTTTGTGGTTTGTGAGGCCCGAAAACTGTCAGACCCACATGCGAACATATGTTCGTGTCCAGCGGGCAGCCTACTATCCTTCATGCGGATCTCGATTCGTTCTACGCGTCTGTCGAGCAACGCGATAACCCGCGCCTCCGCGGCCGGCCTGTCCTCGTGGGCGGCGGCGTGGTGTTAGCTGCAAGCTACGAAGCGAAAGCGCGTGGCGTGCGGACCGCCATGGGCGGCGCGCAAGCAAGGTATCTCTGTCCGGATGCGATCGTCGTGCCACCACGAATGTCGGCGTACGCGGCGGCAAGCCGGGCGGTGTTCGGCGTTTTCCGGAACACGACGCCGCTCGTCGAAGGGATTTCGATTGATGAAGCTTTCCTCGACATCGGTGGCTTGCTCACAATCGCCGGTCCTGCGGAGCGCATCGCTCACAAACTGCGCGCCGATGTGATGCGGGAGGCCGGGCTGCCGATCAGCGTTGGCGCCGCGGGCACAAAGTTTCTGTCCAAAGTGGCCAGCGCGTGTGCGAAGCCGAACGGGTTACTCGTCGTTCCGGTTGGCAGCGAACTCGAATTCTTGCACCCGCTTCCCATCGAGCGCCTTTGGGGCGTCGGTAAAGTCACGTCCGCTAAGTTGCGGCGTTACGGCATCACCACGGTCGGCGACATCGCGCGCACAGGCGAAACAGAACTTGCGCTCGTGCTCGGCCGCGCAAGCGCGCGGCACCTGTACGCCCTCTCATGCGCGCGAGACCCGCGCCGCGTGCAGCCGCGTCAGAAGCGGCGCTCTATGGGGGCGCAGCGGGCACTGGGCAGAGGTGAGCACAGGCCTGAGGATCTCGACGCCGCCTTAATGATGCTCGTCGACCGGGTGTGCCGGAGAATGCGCGCTGCAAACCGGACCGGGCGCACAATTTGCCTGCGGTTTCGGTTCGCCGACTACACGCGCGCCACGCGATCGCACACCTTGCCGCAGCCAACCGCCGAAACCGCAAGCGTGCTGGCTGCGGCGCGAACTATCCTTTCCAGCGCCAGGCCGCTGATAACGGCTCGGGGTCTCACGCTGATCGGCGTCGCGATCGGAAACCTCGACACGCGCGACGGGACTCAGCTGACGCTGCCGTTCGGCGACCACCCGGAAGATGACCACAAGCTGCTCGACGCCGCCGTGGACGGTGTGTGGAACCGATTCGGCAAAGCCTCCCTCACGCGGGGCGCGCTGCTGGGCAGGGATCCAGGAACCTCCGTGCCGCTACTGCCCGATTGATTATTCGAACCACTCAGACAAGCGCTGCGATTCCCACTGTTGCTTCGCAGCGAACGATGCCGCATCTGGCGCGCTCAAGACCACGTCCGGACGCGGTTCAGCATAGAAATTCCCCTCGACGCGCGCCACCTTTCGGCCAGGCAGTTCGAGGAAGCAGTAACCATGGCCGTCGAACTCTGCACGCGAGCCGCCGATCAGATCCGCAGCCAGGTTGGTTGCGGCCACTCTGCCCTCGGCCTCAGCGAACACGCCCGCTTTCGGCAGCTGCGCGTTTGCGGTGGGCACCAGAGTGCAGTCCCCCGCCGCGTAGATGCGGTCGAAAGACGTCGCGAAAGTGCGGGGATCAGGCTTGATCCAGCCCCCGTCAGCAGCAAGCTGACTCGAGGCGACAACCGGCGGCGGTGCGGCTGCTGGCACGCCGGCGATGAGTGAGCCCCGCAGTTCCTCGCCGTTGCCGAAGCGGATCGTCCCATCTGAGTCGATGTCCTCCACCTTGTGTTCGGTGAGAACCCGCACGCCGCGCGCTTTTAACTGCTCGGAGAGGAAATGGCTAGCGTCTGGACCCGCCACCGGCAACGTGATCGGCTGCGGCGTCGACACCACAAGATCGACTCGGTCGCGGCATTCGCGCTGCCGCAGCCACTCATCGACGATCAGTGCTGCCTCAAACGGCGCGGGCGGGCACAGGTACGGCGCCCCAAGAATGCTGATCACGACGGTGGCGTTCTCGTCAGCACCTGTCTCCGCCGCGGCCAGCAGTGCCTGTTTCAGGCCTGGCAGCGCCTGCGCGCTGTACACGTTGTGCACACCTGTCCCGAAGAACGTCGCGTGCTTCGCCGGGTGGGTCGCGCCGAGCGCCACGATCATTCCATCCGCAGTGAATGCACCTGCGGAAGTCTCCACCGAGCAGGCCGACGCGTCGATCGCCGTAATCTCCGCATTGACGTAACGGATGCGATGGTTCTCCAGGCTGCTCAGCGATCGGGTACCCTCCGCAAGCGGACGGACGTCACCAAGCTCCCAGAGCTTCGCGAAACCAACGAAGAACGTGTCGCTCGCCGCGATAAGTGTCACCTCATCATCCGCTGATAACAGGTTCCGCAGCTGGTGCGCTGCGGCCACGCCCCCAAAGCCGCCACCAAGCACTAACACATGGACCATCGCAACCTCCTTGTCGATGCCGACTCCGTCGACGCTACCCCGGACGCAGTAATCTGACCGGCGATGAACAATTCACGGATCGTCGCGCGCCTCATTCTGCTATCGATTTGGGCGGCCCTTTTCTGGGCAGTCCTCGCGATCGTGTGGGGCCTCGCCGTGAGCTCCCAGATGATCGTCTTCGACGGCCTCTACTCCCTGATCAGCGTGCTGCTTTCGCTGCTGTCGCTGCTTGCCTTCCGCGTCATCAAGCGCGGCGAAAGCAAACGTTTCCCCTTCGGCCGTGATGTTCTCGAACCACTCACCATCATCGTCAAAGCCGTCGCGATTGGTGCGCTGTGTGTATACGCGCTGACGGTCGCGGTCATGGACCTGCTCGCTGGCGGCCGGGAAATCGATGCTGGGTGGGCCGTCGTCTACGCCGCCGCGGCCACTATCGGCTGCGGCGCGATCGCCATTTACCTCAAGCGCAAGCAGCGCAGCACGCACTCAGGCCTGGTCCGTGCAGAAACTGCCCAATGGCTGATGGACACCTACCTCAGTGCGGGTGTACTCGCAGGGTTTGTCATCGCGGTGATCCTTCAGCGGATGGGATACGAGACGGTGGCAAACTACATCGATCCCGCAATGGTCGCTCTCGTGTGCCTGCTGTTCCTGGCCATGCCGATGCGGCTGTTCGCTCAGGGCCTTCGGGAGGTCCTCCAGATGGCGCCACCGAGTCATTTGGAGGATCGTGTTCGCGCAGCCGTGGATCGTGCTGAGGCTGAACACGGTTTCATCGACTCGTACCTGCGCAGCACAAAGGTGGGCGGCCAACTCGTCGTGGAGGTCGACTTTGTCGTCGGTCCGCACACCTCGGCGCGAACCGTAGAAACGCTCGATGTAGTCCGTGAAATGATTTCTGAGGAACTGTCCGATCTCGGATTTGATCTCTGGCTGACCGCGTCGTTCACGGCCGAGCGCCGCTGGGCGGAGTAGTACCTTGCCCCATGCAAAAATGTCAGACCGCTAAGGCACTATGGAGACCATGTCGGCGGACCTCAAAGCGCGTGCCCAAGCGTTACTCAGCGACCTCGCCGGTCCCGCCGCGAAACTCCGTGAGGACCAGTGGACCGCGATATCGGCGCTCGTTGCAGAACGCAGGCGCGCGCTTGTGGTCCAAAAGACCGGCTGGGGCAAATCCGCGGTGTACTTCATCGCAGCTAAGCTGCTGCGCTCAATGGGCAGCGGGCCGACGGTTATCGTCTCACCGCTCCTAGCACTGATGCGGAACCAGGTCGCTGCGGCCGAGCGTGCAGGCGTGACGGCAGCCACCATCAACTCCGGGAACATCACAGAGTGGGACGGCATACACAGTCAGGTCGCCGCCGGGGCCCTCGATGTGCTGCTCGTGAGCCCCGAGCGCCTCAACAATCCAGACTTCCGCGATAACGTGCTCCCGCATCTCGCGAACGATGCGGGCATGGTGGTCGTTGACGAGGCACACTGTGTGTCCGACTGGGGCCACGATTTCCGGCCAGACTACCGGCGGATCCGCAGTCTCCTCGGTGAGCTTCGGCCCGGCACGCCGGTGTTAGCGACAACTGCGACGGCGAACAACCGCGTGGTCACTGATATCGCCGAGCAGCTCGGCATCGGTGCGGACACAGAGACGCTGGTCCTGCGGGGCGGACTGGACCGGGAATCCCTGCACCTCTCAGTTCTTAGCCTCGGCCCTGGCAGCAGACGCGCGGCGTGGCTTGCGGAATACCTGAACTCGCTGCCCGGGAGTGGAATTATCTACACCCTTACGGTGTCCGCTGCGGACGACCTGGCCGTGCTCCTTAAGGAGCACGGCTACGAGGTAGCCGCCTATACCGGTCGCACGGATGCTACCGAGCGCGAAATTCTGGAGAAAGAACTTCTCGAGAACAAGGTCAAGGCGCTCGTCGCAACGTCGGCTCTGGGCATGGGGTTCGACAAGCCAGACCTGGGCTTCGTCGTGCACGTCGGTGCGCCGTCATCGCCCATCGCCTACTACCAGCAGGTCGGCCGGGCTGGGCGGGCCGCGGACCGCGCCGAGGTTCTCCTGCTGCCTGGTCCCGAAGACAAAGACATCTGGAACTACTTCGCTTCCGTAGCGTTCCCGGCCGAGGGCGTTGTTCGCACGATCCTGCGTGCCCTCAACCCGGGGCGCGCCCAGTCGACGCAGGCTCTTGAACCGCTTGTCGACCTCCCGCGCAACCGGCTTGAGATGGTGCTGAAAGTGCTTGACGTCGATGGTGCGGTGCAGCGCGTCAAAGGCGGCTGGATTTCAACCGGGGAAGACTGGAGTTACGACGACGAGCGGTACACACGTCTCGAGCAGGCTCGATCGGCGGAACAACAGTCGATGGTCGAGTACACCGCCACCGTACTGTGCCGCATGGAGTTTCTCCGGCGACAGCTCGACGATCCGAAGTTAGACGCTGCCCCCGCGCCGTGCGGCCGCTGCGACAACTGCTCCGGCCCGCGCTTCACCGCGAACATCAGTGCAGAAATGGCTGCCGCGACGGACGCGCGCTTATCGCGCCCTGGCGTCGTGCTCACGCCGCGCCGGCAGTGGCCGTCCGGGCTCGCCAAGCTCGGAGTTCCGCTGTCAGGGAAGATTGATGGGCCCGCCGAGCCAGGTCGCGCTATCGGCCGCCTCAGCGATCTCGGGTGGGGCCAGCGGTTACGGTCGCTACTCGAGCAGCCTGACGGTCCCGCGCCGGACACTGTCGTGGACGCGACTGTCGAGGTACTGAAAGCGTGGGATTGGGCGCAGCGCCCGCGAGCGGTCCTCACGCTGCAGTCCCCCACACACCCGATGCTCAGCGCGTCACTCGCGGCTCGCGTCGCAGAACTCGGCAGACTGACAAATCTCGGTGTGCTGGCAACCCGCCCAGACCATGTCTCAGTGACCGCTCACAACTCGGCGTACCGGGTCGCCGGGCTGTACGGCGCGTGGACGGTGCCTGAGGGGCTGCCACCGGGGCCAATTCTGCTCGTCGACACGCTCACTGACAGTGGCTGGACGTTCACTGTCGCAGCGCACGCGCTGCGCGCCGCCGGTGCTGATGCGGTGCTGCCCTTCGCAATTGCCGCGGTCAGCTAGCGCACCACCGAGTAACGCGCGCACATGAACTCACCGTTGCGAGCGACCTCTTCCGGTTTCAGCTCCAGTCGTCGCGGCAGCAGCGGCTTACCTGCACCAAGCGTCACGGGCGCGATATACAGAATGATCTCGTCGAGGAGCCCTTCATCCGCGAACTGGCCTACCAAATCTCCCCCACCCGCTACCCACACATTCCGGCCGTTGGCCGCCGACACCATCTCCGTATGGACTGACCGGACGCTGTCGCGAACGAACCGGATATTCGCCCCCGGTACGACGGACAGGTTGCGGTGGGTGAAAACCCAGCATGGAATCTCGTAAGGCCAGCGCCATTCGGACGGTTCCTTGTCTGCGAATTCGTAGTCAACGATCCACTGGTAGGTGGTAGCGCCCATAGCCATCGCACCGACATTGGCGAAGAAGTCGGCGTAGTTTAGCGGGCCCGTCTCTTCCTGGTCCCGCGTGAGAAGCCAATCCAGTGAATCGTCGCTGGTTGCGATGAAACCGTCGAGACTTGTTGCTGTGTAGAACTGCGTCATGCTCATAGCTCGTGCCTTTCGTGTGCCGGCTGGTGCCGTTGATGCAGCCACATGATGGGATCGCCGTCATCGGCAGCGACGCCTGCGCTGTGCAACATCCGGCGCAATACCTGGCGCCGGTACGCAGAAAACGTCAGCACATGGCTGATGACGCTGCCGAGAATGAAGCTTTCGGGCGGGTCGCACAGCGCGTCGATCAGAACGTCGCCCCAGCGTCCTTCCTCGGAGATCCGGCTGACAGCACCGAGCCAGCGGGGCACGACAGCTTCATGGCGGGCGACCAGCGTTGCGACGTCACGACCGGTCCGCGCGGGAGTATCACACCCATCGATCGATGCCAGCCAAATCTCCTTGGACCATACGATGTTGTCCAGAACAGCAGCTATCGACTCCTCAGGGCCGTCAAAAGATAGGACCACGTGTCTCGGCAGCATCGGACGGGTGAAATCCTGCGCAGAAACCTTCCCGGCGAGTTCGAGCAGATACCGTGTGTCATCGACGTCGTGGTGTACCAGCAGAATTGAGGGTTCCATGCTCGTCCCTGTCTTTTCCGGCGCATCGACCCACAGCGACATGGGCGGATGAAAGTGGATACCATTCGGCGCGGGCAGCCAGTACGTCGTGAGTTCCCGCGCCGAGCTCGGGGGGCGGCCATAGGCGCGGGAGAACGCACGTGAGAACCCTTCGACCGTGTCATATCCTTCGCTCAGCGCGACCTCTGTGACACTTTCTCCCTGGCCAATCCGCCACGCTGCGCGTTCAAGTATCACTCGGCGCCGCAACGCCACCGGCGACTCGTACGTCCCTAACCGAACCTGGCGGCTGAAATGAAATGGCGACGCATATGCGCGCCGCGCCATATCGTCGCGTCCCTCAGCCGTGTCCGCCAGCACTGCGTCAAGCAGTTCACGGACGCGGTCGCGCGGCATTTCTGTCATGTCCTCAGTATCAGCGCCGTCCCGTCTCTGCCGCTTGATAGTTTGTGCTGTCAGCCCGAGCCGTGCTGCAGCTAACCCGCGCTTGGCGATGTCATAACATCGTGCAAATGACCAATAAAGACAAAATCGTCCTCGTTGATGGCGCACGCACCCCAGTCGGCAGCTTCGGTGGTGCATTCAAGGATGTGCCTGCCCACGAACTTGGTGCCGCAGCTGCGCGGGAGGCGCTGAATCGGGCGAACGTCGCGGCCGCTGACATCCGGGAAGTCGTGATGGGGTGCATCGGCCAGGTAGGTCCGGACGCTTACAACGCGCGCCGGGTCGCGGTGACAGCAGGTCTGCCGAAGAACGTGCCAGCCTACACCGTCAACCGGCTGTGTGGTTCCGGGCTGCAGGCCATCTGGTCAGCGGCGATGCAGATGCGCTGGGGCGGGGCAGACATGACGCTCGCCGGTGGCGATGAGTCGATGAGCCGCATGCCCTTCTACGACTTCTCGGCGCGTGCAGGCTACAAGCTCGGTGATCGGAAGCTCGTCGACGGTACTGTCATGATGCTCACCGACCCCTTCCACGGCGTCCATATGGGCGTCACGGCAGAGAACGTCGCGGCGAAGTATGGCGTGTCCCGGCAAGAGCAGGACGAGTTCGCTCTGCAGTCGCAACAGCGCGCTGCCACACAGCAAGCTAAGGATGCGTTCGCGGAAGAGATCGTGCCGGTCGAGACCCCTGGCCGCAACGGGCGGACAGTCAGCACCGACGAGCACCCGAAACCCGACACCCGCATCGAGACGCTCGCGAAGCTTCGTCCAGCTTTCCAGAAAGACGGCAGCGTCACCGCTGGCAACGCCTCCGGCATCAACGATGGTGGCGCAGCGGTCGTTCTCGCGACCGGGGCAGCAGTCGAGGAACGTGGGCTGAAGGGCCTTGTCACACTGGAGGCCGTCACCACCGCGGCGATGGAACCCGAGCTTATGGGGTACGCGCCGGTGCTCGCGCTACAAAAGCTGTTCGAAACGACGGGCACGTCCCCTAACGACATCGACACGGTCGAGCTCAATGAGGCGTTCGCTTCCCAGGCGGTCGCCGTGATCCGCGACGCGAAACTCGACCCGGCGAAAACGAACCCGTATGGCGGTGCGATCGCGCTCGGTCACCCGGTAGGTGCGACAGGTGCGATCTTGTCACTGCGCGTCGCGAAGGATCTGGTGCGGCGCGACCTGGAACTCGGAATCGTCACCATGTGCATCGGCGGTGGCCAAGCGCTCGCCGCGTTGTTCCGACGCTGCTGACGGGTATCACGGCGCGGGAACGAGTAGCACCCAGGTGGTGCCCTCCTGCAGTGGCAGCGGGGCACCCTCGTCAGTGGTGTATCGAGTGGGTTCTTCCCGCGCCGGGCGGTGCCAGCGGCCATCGAATCGCAGCCCTTCCCGCAGCACCGTCACCCTCCCTTCGCCCACTGTCGCGG
Source organism: Hoyosella sp. YIM 151337 (assembly GCF_026041215.1). Taxonomy (GTDB): domain Bacteria; phylum Actinomycetota; class Actinomycetes; order Mycobacteriales; family Mycobacteriaceae; genus Hoyosella. The sequence continues at coordinate 14,950 of NZ_JAPEIQ010000001.1, read as the reverse complement.
CGAGCGGTGACCCGTTGGGCTCGATCGTGACAGGAACTTCTTGCACCACCACGTTCGTGGTACTGAGGTCGCCCTCTCCGGCCGATATCATCGGCGAGCCGTCGAGGGTGATGGACCAGCGTCCCGCTTCCGGCACCCACGCGAAGTCGTACGTGGCCCGCTGGTAGCCAACTCGGTGCGAACTGGTTTCCGTACCGCCCTCGGGCGCAGATCCGAACTCGATCACCGGTTGCGTAGGTTCGCGTGCTGGAGGCGGCAATTGTGCGGGCCGCACGTACAGATTGTGCGGGGCGCGGCGTGCCGGGTCACGGAAGAACGCCGCCGCGAACGCCTGTTCCGATGCGCTGACGAGCGGCGCGTCACCGAGCGCTGAGAGGACGTGCGGTGCAGCGCCGGAGTACGCGAAAGTGGGTTCACCGAGTTGCGCCAGCAGTTCAATGTCGGTGGTGCGCGCACTCCGGACCGGACCAACCGTTTCGGGGAGGTCACCCGCGTACACGGCGAGTATTCGCGTCAGTCCGTATTCGACGGGTTCAATGACGATGACGTCGGCAGCTGCGAGCCCCACGTGCGGCCGAGCGGCAGCGATGTTGTCAACCTTGATGGCGTACATGGGCGGAGGCGGCGGTGGTGGCGGCTCGGGTGTGGGCGTCGGTTCAGGCACCGGCGGCGGCGGTTCAGGTTCCCTGCTGCAGGACGCGAGCAAGGTGACACAGCATGCCGCTGCGAGCGCAAACGCGTCGCGACGGCTCCACTGCCGTGCGCGGGTGGGGTGGGCAGCGTCGAGCATGACGCCATCATGCCGTGTTTGCGCGTGTCCCGCCGTGATCAAAGGAAGCTGCTTCATCACCACGCGCCGGACTGCTCTGTTTCTCTAGCCGCGCGAGCGCCCGTGCGACGTCTTCCAGGAACCTATCGGCGAGATCATGGCTGAACCCGTTGCGCACCACAACCCGCAGTGCGGCGAGGTCCTCGCGATTCTCAGGAAACGTGTAGGCGGGGACGAGCCACCCATCTTCTCGCAGGGCCGCGGACACATCGAACACCGAGTACCGTGTCACGTCGGATCGCAGCGTGAAGGCGAATACCGGGAGCTGATCTCCATGCGTGATGAGTTCGAAGGGCCCGAGCTCACCGATGGACGCTGCGAGCCGGGTCGCGACGTCACGGCAGGTCTGCTGAACACGCCGATATCCGTCGAACCCCAGGCGGATGAAGTTGTAGTACTGCGCCGCAACCTGAGCGCCGGGCCGCGAGAAATTGAGTGCGAACGTCGGCATCTCACCGCCCAGGTAATTCACCCGAAACACCAGATTGTCCGGCAGCGCCGCTGCATCACGCCACACGACCCACCCGACCCCCGGGTACACAAGACCGTATTTGTGCCCCGAGGTATTTATAGAGGCAACCCGGTCGAGCCTGAAGTCCCACTCCAGTTCCGGATCACAGAAAGGCGCGATCATCGCCCCGGACGCACCGTCAACGTGAACAGGGATGTTCCACCCGGTGTTCTCCTGCAGATCGTCGAGGGCAGCACAAATGTCGGCGACTGGCTCGTAACTGCCGTCGAAGGTCGAACCGAGGATCGCGACGACCCCGATAGTGTTCTCGTCGCAATACTTGACGGCCTCCTCCGCAGTAAGGTGCAGCCGGTCACCGTCCATGGGCACGAGCCGCGGTTCAACGTCCCAATAGTTGGCGAACTTGTCCCAGCACACTTGTACGTTCGCACCCATAACGATGTTCGGGCGCCCACCTGAGCCCGTTTGGCGGGCTTGCCACTGCCTTTTCAGCGCAAGCCCGGCCAGCATGCAGGCCTCACTCGATCCGGTGGTCGAACAACCGGTCGCGGCGGCTGCCGGCGGCGCGTGCCAGAGGTGCGCGAGCATGCTGACGCAACGCCGTTCGAGCTCCGCCGTGGCGGGATACTCATCTTTGTCGATCATGTTTTTGTCGAAGCACTCCGCCATGAGCACTTGTGCCTGTGGTTCCATCCACGTGGAGACAAACGTTGCGAGGTTCAGGCGGGCGTTTCCGTCGAGCATAAGTTCGTCGTGAACCACTTGGTAAGCCGTATCCGCGTCGAGCTGATCGGCGGGGAATTGATCTTTGGGAATCCCTACGGGCTCGCGCGTGAAAATCGGGTTAACGCTGGTGTGACGCCGACGCGAGTGGTGCCCGCTAGATGGGTGAGTGAGGGGCATATGCGCAGCGTAAACCAGCTGTGCGGTTTACGTGGGCCTGTCGCAAAATCCTGTCTAATCGGGACCGAATCAGCCATCGCGGTGGGATGCTTACGGTATGTCCGCGAAAGTTCGGGTTGTTGTGGGCGATGACCACCCCCTGTTCCGCGACGGCGTGATCCGGGCGCTCAATCAGAGCGGGTACATCGACGTCATTGGCGAAGCTGACGACGGGGCGGCCGTACTCGACCTCATTCGGGAGCATCAGCCTGCGGTCGCGCTGGTTGACTTCCGGATGCCGCACCTCGATGGCACGCAGGTCGCGGCCGCGGTGCGCCGGGACGGACTAGCGACGCGGGTCCTGCTGCTTTCCGCGCACAACGATTCAGCGATCGTGTACCGCGCATTGCAGGAAGGCGCGTGTGGTTTTCTCCCGAAAGAAGCCAGCCGCGGTCAAATCGTCCAGGCCGTTCTCGACGCAGCCAAGGGCAAGGAGGTGCTGCCGGCGGAACTCGCCGCAGGTATTGTGAGCGAGATCAGGCGGCGCGCCGAGCCATCGGGCCCGGTACTCAGTGCGCGCGAGCGAGAAGTACTGGGCTACATCGCGCGGGGCCAGAGCATCCCCGCAATGAGCAAGGAGATGTTCCTGGCGCCCTCCACCGTCAAAACACACGTCCAGCGGCTATACGAGAAGCTCGGTGTGAGCGACCGGGCCGCGGCGGTGGCCGAAGCGATGCGTCGCGGCCTCCTCGAGTGACATGACCAATCAGTTTCGCGACCGTGCCGTCGCTCGTTACGTCCGTGAGGCCGTTCAGGTCACCGCGGTCTTGAGACTTCCTCTTATTGCGCTCATTGCGCTGCTCGGTCCGGTCGTACCCGTGCATGAGCATTGGCTTCCGTTCCTGTTCCAGGGATTGCTGGTGATCTACGCCCTCATCTCAGTGTGGTGGGTGTGGTTTGTCTGGCGCCGCCCGGTTCCTTCCTGGGCAGGCTGGGCGGCTGCGGTAGTCGACCTGACTGCGCTGCTAGCGTTGTGTGCAGCATCCGGCGGTGCCACTTCCCTACTGCTGCCTGTCTTCTTTCTGCTGCCCGTCGCAGTCGCGTTTCTCTACCGCCCCGGACTCACCGCGCTGCTCGGCGTCTGTGTCGCAGTCGGCTATCTGCTTGTTTGGCTGCTCTTCGCATGGCGGGAGGACCACATCGATCTACCGATCGAGGCATATTTGTACTTTGGTTTTCTCTTGTGGCTCACCGCTGCGACGACGGGGCTTTCGTTCGTGCTTGTTCGGCGGTCCCAGACCATCGCGTCGCTGCTGGCGGTGAGGGAGCAGCTTGTCACGGAGTCCATGCGGACGGAGGAACGCGAGCGGCAGGAATTCGCGGAGCATCTGCATGATGGACCACTCCAGAATGTACTCGCCGCCCGCATGGACCTAGAGGAAGCTATGGAGCGCACCTCGGACCCAGCCATTGCAGCGGCCGAGTCCGCGCTGCGCGATACCGCCGTCCAGTTGCGTTCGACGGTGAGCACGCTGCATCCACAGGTGCTCGCGCAACTCGGACTCGCCGCGGCGATCACCGAACTGGCCGAACGGGCGGCGGCGCGCGGCGGTTTTCAGCTGACAACCCGCATCACAGATGTGGGGCATCCGGACTGTCAGGCGCTGATGTACCGGGTTGCGCGCGAAGCGCTCGTCAACATCACTAAACACGCAGCGGCGACCGCGGTTTCGGTAGAACTGTCAGAGTCGAGCGGTGAGATTCTCCTCGTCATTACTGACGACGGAGCGGGTTTCGATCCGTCCGTTCTCGCGCGCAAAGTTGCGGAGGGCCACATTGGGCTTGCGTCGCAGATCGTCCGGGTGGAAAGCAGGGGCGGGACATTGACGGTGACATCCGCACCGGGCGCGGGTACCCGGATCACCGTGCGTGTACCTCGATCTGCCGGCTCCCCAAGCTGAATGATTGATGCAACAATCAACGAGGATGGCCGATGAAACATGTGGAGGGCGTCAGATGACAAGCACCAATACCGGCACGGTGGTCGAATTCTTGGCGTCACTGCGTGACCGTCATGTTGAGCAGGCGCTTAGCTTTGTCACAGAGGACATCGTGTGGCACAACGTCTCGCTTCCCAAGGTTCGGGGGCGGAATCACCTGCAGCGCGCGTTTTCGCTGATGGACCGGCTTTCGCTCAGATTCGACGTCCAGTTTCACAACGTCACCGGCGATGATCGGGTCGTCCTGACAGAACGCACAGACGCACTATCGTTAGGCCGCTTCCGCTGTGAATTCTGGGTGTGCGGGACATTTGAGTTTCGCGACGGGAAGATCTCCGTGTGGCGCGACTATTTTGACTACGCCCAATTCGGTGGGTCGCTGCTTCGCGGGCTCGTCGGCGTGGTTCTTCCGAGGCGCGAGCAGTTCGCGCTTTTCGCTTCGCGAGACTCAATCATGCGACCCCCTGCCCGCGAGAACGCCAGGGAATGAAGCTCACGCCAACGGCAGCGGCCGCAGCGAGCGATACTCGCAGCCGTGCCGCGGCGGGGCAAGCACGATAACGTTCGTGATGTCGTCCTGCGTCGACCCTTGTGGCCGATAGTGAGGTTCGCGCTGTAGCCAATTCTGGCTGGATCGTTCTTGCATCTCTGCACCGTCCTCTCCGCGATAATCGCGGTTGTTCGATGCAGATAAATATCCGCCGCTTACTGCGCGCGGTCTGTCCAGCTATCGGCGGATAAACCGGATGATCCTCATGTCCGCCGATCGGTGGATACGCCGAAAACACGCGCCGCGTTCTCGTAACAAACGTTGCGCAACCACGGCTCTCCGAGATTGAGTCGTTCAAGCACTTCCAGCGCATGGACATAGCGATACGGAATGTTCGGGAAATCGCTTCCGAACAGAATACGGTCACCGAGTGCGCGAATGCGCGGCAGATCCCGCCGGTCCAGTGGCGCGAGGTCAGCGAGGAAATCGGTGAATGCCATCGTGGTATCTAGAAGGACGCTCTCGTGCGTATCCGCGAGCTCGAGAAAATCCGAATACTCAGGCATCCCCATATGAGCGATGATGAGGCGCAACGACGGATGGACCTTCAGGAGCTTCGCGATCGGTGCCGCGCCCGTGAATCGCCCTGGCGCTGGGCCGGACCCGCAGTGAATGACAATCGGGGTGCCGCTATCCGCCAGGTCGCCCCACACCCCGCTCAAGAGTGGATCGAGCGGGTCATAATCACCAACCTGGATGTGGGACTTGAAGATCCGCGCTCCTGCGGTCAGCGCGTCACGCACATAGCTGGCAGCAGCGTCCTCCGGATAGAAGGTCGCTGTATGCAGGCAGTCGGGTGTGCGGGCCGCGAATTCCGCCGCCCAGCTGTTCAGCCACTGCGCCATGCCGGGCTTGTGCGGATACACGAGCGAACTGAACGCGTGCACGCGATACTGACGCAATCGTTCAACGCGCACGTCCTCAGCCATCCGGTACGCGATGGGCCACGTCATCCCCGTCAACGGTCCGGCGGCATCAAAATAGGCCCACACTTTGTCCATCACGCGTTTCGGCATGAAATGGGTATGGACATCAATGAGCCCGGGCAGGCCGTGCTGCTCCTGGAACTGCAGCACGGATGCGACGTCGTCCGCGAGTTGCCGATCGATCATGAAGGCGTAAGGCCCAGTTCATCGTCACCAAGTGACTGAAAAAACGCACCGACCTGAGCGTCAGGTACCAGCTCCAGCGTAGGGGGCGTCCAGCGTGGATTGCGGTCCTTGTCGATCACCTGAGCGCGAATCCCCTCGACAAGATCGGGGGAACGCAGGCACGCAATCGACACTCGATATTCCTCGTTGAGCGTCTCTTCGAGGCTCTCGGACTGCCGGGCGCTGCGCAGCGACCGCAGCGCTACCTTGAGCGCGGTAGGCGATTTCGCGAGGATCTGCTGGGCCGCCTTGGCGGCTTCTGGCACCCCGCTGTACCGCTGGAGCCGCGCAACAATTTCTTCGACAGTGTCGGCGCTGTAGCACTCGTCGATCCAGTGGCGTTGCGCGGTGAGTTCCGATTCAGGTGCCGCCGTGGCGAACGCGCGAAGGGCGTCGCCGATGGAGCCTGTGCGTAATGCGGCCTCGAAGTCGCCGATTTTGTCGCGTGGTATGTAGTGATCAGCGAAGCCGCAGGCGATCGCATCCCCGGCGGAAAAGCGTGACGTGGTAAGGGCGATGTGTGTGCCAATCTCGCCTGGGGTGCGCGCGAGCAGGTGCGTACCGCCAACGTCAGGTACGAAGCCGATGCCAACTTCAGGCATCCCGATGGTGGACCGCTCGGTGACTATCCGGATCTTGCCGTGCGCGGAAACGCCTACACCACCACCCATGACGATTCCATCCATGATGGCGACGTACGGCTTGGGGTAGCGCGCGATGTACGCATTGAGGCGGTATTCATCGCGCCAAAAGTCTGCCGTGCTTGTGCCGCCTCCTCGGGCGTCGTGGTAAATCGCGACAATGTCGCCGCCTGCGCAGAGCCCACGCTCCCCTGCACCGCGCAACAGCACGGCGCGAATGGTGTCGTCCCGCTCCCATTTCTGCAGGGCTGCCTCCATCGTCAGCACCATGTCGTGCGTGAGCGAATTGAGCGCTGCTGGCCGGTTGAGCGTCAGGAAGCCGATGCCGTCAGCTTCCTCGATCAGGACGTCACTCATACTTTCCCTTTCCTCGCCCGCGCACGTAGCGCCACGACACTAGAAACTATACCTACATCCTATAATTGGACGTCCATGTAATGAAAGGCTCGTGCTGGTTCTGAAGTTTTCTATGCAACCCATTGCATAGTACCGCACATATGTTCGATAATAATGGGGTGACGGGGGAAGATCTCACGGCTGAGTTGTATCAGCTCACAGACGCTGACGTGATAGCGCTGCTCAACCACTACGAACGGTCCGCGCGAGCGGCATTAGCCCGGCAGGCTGAGGTCATCGCTGAAATCGCCTCACGCGGAGTCACTTCAGCATTTGGCTATCGGGACATGCCTGGTTTGCTTCGAGACGTGCTGAACATTGATCGCGGTGATGCACGCCGTCGCACCCGGCGAGCGCACAGCGCCTGCAGCGTCGCCGGGCTGGGTGGCGCGGTAGTGCCACCGGCACTCGAGCATGCCGCACCTTCTTTCCACAGCGGCGGAATCAGCGCGTCACACCTTGATGCAATTGATGATGTCCTCGCTGCATTGCCGCCGTGCATCACACTGGAGCAACGTGCAGAGCATGAACGCACCCTGACCACTCTGGCGCATGCGGCCGATCCGGCTGCTGTACGCGCAGCGGGCCGCCACATTCTCACCCTCGCTGACCAAGATGTGCCACCGGACGAGAAGACGCCCGCCAAGCCGCGGCGTGAATTGCGACTCGAATGGAACCGCAAAGGAGACGAACTGAAGCTGAGTGGCAGGCTCGACAAGGAATCAGGACTGCGGCTGCAAGTGCTGCTTTCCCCGCTCGCCGAGCCACGTTCTGGCGAAGAAGGACATCCGGACACGCGCACCGCGGCTGAACGAAGCGGCGACGCGCTCGCCGATCTGCTCGACTTCACGGAACGGTCGGCGGCACTTCCCCATGCAGCCGGTGAGCCCCCACATGTGGTCGTTACGATGACAATTGCACAATTGCTAGGCCGGTCGACTGCACCGGCCTATCTCAACCACGAGCATCCAATACCTGCCGCCGATGCCCGGCGCATCGCGTGTGATGCGAAACTGATACCGGCAGTACTTGGGACACAAAGTGAAGTTCTCGATCTAGGCAGAACCCGAAGGACCTCGAGCGTGCCGCAGCGCCGCGCACTAGGCATTCGTGACGGGGGTTGCGTCTTTCCAGGGTGCACGCGGACTGCGGCGTGGTGCCACGCGCACCACATGGACGAATGGGCCGAAGACGACGGCCCTACCGACCTTAAGAATCTTGCATTGGTGTGCCCGTACCATCATCGGCTCGTGCACGACTCGGAGTGGGAGCTACGGATGGGTGCTGACGGACACCCCGAGGCGATTCCGCCGAAATGGCTCGACCCGCAGCAGACGCCCCGGCGCAACGAGTACCACCGCATCCGGCAGCGGCCCGCATAATCTATCGTTGCGCTGTGCTGACACTGTCGGTGACGCATCAGCTCAACGCCGCCGCCACGCTCAAACCGCTGTCGCGCGGCGCAGGCGATCCCTGCCATCACCACGCTGGCGACGGAGCGATCTGGCGTGCGTCCCGCATGCCGTCAGGTGTGGTGACCTACCGGATACATCAGACCGACGCGCACACAGTCGGTGTTTCGGCGTGGGGCCCCGGCGCGGACGAGTTCCTCACAACAGTGCCAGAACTGCTGGGTGAGAAAGATGACCCATCAAGTTTCAGGCCACATCATCCGGTGCTGCGGGAAGCTCAGCACCGGGCGCAAGGGGTCCGCATCTGCCGAACAGGCCGAGTAATGGAGGCCCTCGTTCCTGCGATCCTCGAGCAGCGGGTGCACGGCATCGCGGCGCGTGCCTCGTGGCGGCGGCTCGTCCGTCAATTCGGAACTCCCGCACCTGGTCCGGCACCGAGGCCGATGTGGTGTCCACCGGAAACCTGGCGGTGGGTACCGTCTTGGGAGTTTCACAAAGCTGGAGTCGACCCGCGGCGCGCGAAAACAATCATTCACGCAGCCCGGCGCGGTGAGCAGCTTGAGCAGCTCACCGATCCGGAGGTGGCTCTCGCGTACCTCCAGAACATACCGGGGGTTGGTGTTTGGACCGCGGCTGAGACGGCACAGCGCGCGTTTGGTCACGCGGACGCACTGTCCGTGGGAGACTTCCACCTCGCCGCGATGATTGGATGGACTCTGCTGGGACGACCGCTCGATGACGATGCGATGGTGGAGTATCTTGCTCCGCTGCGCCCGCACCGCTACAGGGCTGTGCTTCTGCTGGGCGCGAGCGGACTGGCGTACAAGCCAAAGTTCGGGCCCCGCACCCCGATAATGGACCACCGCGGCCATTGAGGTGGCGGCATTTGTCCACCTAGGGTCGCTAGAACTCGCAGCCAATTAGACGGAGCATCGTGAGACCACCCGAGGAGTCTCGATGCCTGATTACACCTACGTCCTCTACCGGCCGCTAGTCACGCGCCTTCTGCCGCATGTACATGCCCGTGCACTCACGGTGAAAGCGGTTGGTTTACAAGGGAAATCGTCCACGGGCAGGCGCTTGTTCGAATGGCTCGCTGCGGCGCGGCCCTCGCCTCGTCTCACGGTGAAGGCTTTGGGTATGCACTTCCCCGCGCCCGCCGGTATCGGTGCTCACGTCGACCTCACCGGCGAAGGCCTTCGAATGTGGCACTACCTCGGCGCCGGGTTCACTATCGTGGGCCCAGTTTCAAGCGATGCAGGCCACGAGACCCGGCTGCTGCACGACGTGTGCGGGGTACTCACAGGTGAACGTGACGCGGCAAATATCCGTGACGTGGTACCGAAGCTGCGTGACCCCATGGCACGAGGGCCTGTACTTGTAGCCGTCACCGGACACGACATCAGTTCGGTCATTAAGGATGTGGCGCCGCACGCGGACGGTGTGATCGTTCCGATGCCACCCTCCGACAGGCTTCACACGCTCAGCGTGTGGGCGGAACAAGCCGGCGTGCCAGTAATCGTGGAACTCGCGGCAGATTATCCGCCAGAAGAGGCCATCCGCTGCACGAGGGAAGCGATTGCCGCGGGCTGCGCGGGAGTCATACTCACAGGCAGCGAAACCCGCTTGCTTCCTGCCGGACGTGAGTCCGGCCCATTCCTGCTTAGCCACTCTTGCACACTGACGCGCGAACTCCGGGCGCGCTTCGGCAGGAGCCTTACCATTATCGGCGGACCGGGAGTCATGACGCCCAGCGATGCCAGGGAAGCGCTCCGCTCGGGCGCGGATTTGATCGCGCTCTACGAGGGCCTGATCTACGCTGGTCCCGGGTTGCCGCGCCGCATCAACACTAGCCTGATGACTCGCCGCAGCAAACCGCAATCCCACTCGACTGCACCGGTGCGGCCCGCGGCTATCACCGGAATTCTCTTGGTTGCAGCGCTACTTGTAGCGACGGGGGTCGGTGGGCTAACAGACGCGCTGCTCACTCCCCGCCTCACAGCCGAACTCCGCGCCGCACACATCAGCCCGGACGGTCCACTCGCGCTCTTCGTACTGCACAACCGGGTGAACTTGGCCGGGGCGATGATGTGCCTCGGAATGCTGTGGGGGTGGCTAGCGTGGCGCTACCTGCGAGCAGGTTACGCGTGGGCGTGGTGGGCACTTGCCCTCTCCGGCAGCACCGCCGCAGCCGGATTCCTCGCTGGGCACCTCGCTACCTTGCCGCAGCGGACTGACACAACCATAGTCATTCTGGTCGCGGCCGCAGTGTACGCGACGTCACTCGTCGTCAGCGGGCGTGCGAGCCGCATACCCGGAGCACTATTCACGCCGGGGGCGACAGCATGGCTGTGGAGCCCGGCTGGGCGTGGACGAGCGCTGCTCGCGTTAGCCGCTATTGGGCTGATATCGGGCGGTGCGATGATCACCGCAGTAGGTCACACGCGGGTGTTCGTGCCACAGGACCTCCAGTATCTCGGCGATGTCGACTTGATCGCGGAAACGGTGGCATTCGTGGCGGCTGATCGTCTGGCCTTTGGTACCGCACTGTTGGCGTCCGGTGTTGCGGCGCTGCCCATGGTGTGGTGTGGCCTTCGTCCGGGTTCGCGGGCACTGCTGACGGTTCTTGCTTGTGCCATTATGACCGCGCTCGTGCCTGCTGTCGGCATCCATCCAGTGATCGGCTACAACGATATCGGGCACCTGGCGCCATTCATTGCTATCGGTGTCTACTGCCTGGCTGGCACCGCGCTTCTCTGGCGTCCAATGGTGACTGGAATGGTTGACGAATTCCCTGATCTTTGGTTTAAGCCAGTCGCCGGGCTCCATTAGCATAGTGATTTAGATACAGCGTCTCCGCCAGGAAAAGTCGGCCCTCCGCATGACCGTATGTGCCTCGCGCAGTTGAAATCACAGCCGGAACTGTCTGTGCCGGGCCTTGCCGTCTTAGACGTCGCCCACTCGTTTGTCCACCACCTCGGGTGTTGCTAATTCAAGCACCACGATTATGCATAACAATTTCATAACGGCTCCCTCTAAGCACCATTCTCCGTCCGCACTCAGGAGCACGGTGTGAAGTACATCACTAGTGCAATTTGAGAATCTAGGAGCCGAGCATGGAACACACGTTCCTGACTGTGCGCTCGCACAAATGGAGGCGGGTACCGGCCGCGTGTTTGGCGGGAGCGCTCGCGGTGGGTCTTGTGTCGTGTGCGTCTGATGATGGTGTTGTCATCAATGTGTATGGGGGTACTGCGGCGGCGGGTTTTGACCGGATTATTGCGTCGTGTAATGAGGCGGCGGGGGGCCGGTACCGGATTGTGGGGAATCTTCTGCCTGCTGATGCGGATTCGCAGCGGGAGCAGTTCGTGCGGCGGTTGGCCTCGCGTGATGATGGTATGGATTTGCTGGGGATGGATGTGACGTGGACGGCGGAGTTCGCGGAGGCGGGCTGGATCCGGGAGTTGACTCCGGAGCAGGCGCAGCTCGCGACCGCGGATACGTTGCAGCCCCCGATTGATACCGCGACGTGGCAGGACGTGTTGTACGGGATTCCGAAGCATACGAATGTGCAGTTGTTGTGGTATCGGCCGTCGGTGGTGCCGGAGCCGCCGCAGACGTGGGACGAGATGCTGGAGATGGCGGCGGATCTGCGGGATCGTGGTGAGATTTACGAGATCGGTTTCACTGGTGCCCGGTATGAGGGTTTGGTGGTGGGGTTTAACACGCTGCTGAACTCGTTTGGCGGGGATCTGGTCAATGAGGACAGCACCGAGGCCACGATTGATGAGACCACGGTGCAGGCTTTGGAGTTGCTGAATCGGTATGCGCGGTCGGGGCTGGCGAGCCGGTCGTTGTCGAACGCGCAGGAGCCGGAGGTGTTCGCGGAGTTTCAGCAGGGCCGGTCGGCGTTCGCGCTGAACTGGCCGTATGTGCTGAGCGCGATGCGTTCGGCCGCGGAGACCGATGCGCAGTCCCGCGCGGTGTATGAGGATATGGCGTTCGCGCAGTATCCCGAGGTCGTCGCCGGTGAGGACGCGCGGGTGACTCTCGGTGGCATGAATTACGCGATCAGCACCTACAGCAATCATCCGGATGAGGCGTTTGACGCGGCGATGTGTCTGCGCAGCCCGGAGCATCAGTTATGGGCCGCTCTTGATGCTGGTGATGTGCCCGCGAACCGGACGGTGTACGAGGATCCGGAGTTCCAGGAGGCGTACCCGATGTATGAAATCTTGCTCGAGCAGCTGGAGATCGCGGTGCCGCGGCCGAAGACACCGTTTTATCAGAACATTTCCACGATTGTGTCCTCCACCCTGTCCCCGCCGGCCGCGATCGTCCCGGACCGCACCGCGGACGAGTTGCGTGACCGGATCCAGGAAACCCTGGAAGGAAGGGGCATCCTGCCATGACCACAAGCGCTGTAGGTCCCGCCGCGGCGGGCGCTGACGAAAGCATCCGCAAAGCCCGCCAGCGCCACAGTGAGGGCAAACGCGCTGAACGGCGCCTCGGTTTGCTGCTGTGCGCGCCCGCGATCATCGTGATGCTCGCGGTGGCGGCGTACCCGCTGGTGTACGCGGTGTGGCTGTCGTTTTTCCGCGCTGATCTGCGGACCCCGGACGAGAACCAGTTCATCGGTCTCGATAACTACATCACCGTGCTGTCGAGCCCGATCTGGTGGAACGCGTTCGGGGTCACGATGTTCATCACCGTGATCGGCACGTTCTTCCAGCTGATCCTGGGCATGCTGCTCGCGATCGTGATGCACCGCGCCATCATCGGCCGCGGCCTGGTCCGCACCTCCGCGCTGGTGCCGTATGCGATCGTGACCGTGGTCGCGGCGTTCTCCTGGCGGTTCGCCTGGACCCAGAACCTCGGGTGGCTCGCCGGGGACTCCGCACCCCTAACCGAACGCTGGTCCTCACTGTGGATCATCATCTTGTCCGAGGTGTGGAAAACGGTGCCGTTCATGGCGCTGCTGCTCATGGCCGGGCTCGCGCTGGTCCCCGAAGACCTCCTCAAAGCCGCCTCCATGGACGGCGCGAACGCCTGGCAGCGGTTCTGGCGGGTCACCGTGCCCATCATCAAACCCGCCATCCTGGTCGCGCTGCTGTTCCGCACCCTGGACTCGTTCCGCATCTTCGACAACATCTTCGTGCTCACCGGCGGCGCGAACGACACCTCCTCAGTGTCCATCCTGGCGTACAACAACCTGATCCGCGGCCTGAACCTCGGCATCGGATCCACCATGTCCGTCCTGATCTTCATCAGCATCGCGATAATCGCGTTCATATACATCAAGCTCTTCGGAGCAGCGGCTCCAGGAGCAGGAGACGATCGCAGATGAGCTACCACAAAGAAACCACCCAGCGCAAATTCATGTGGGCCGGTGTCAACGCCCTCGTCCTGCTGTATGCGTTCATCCCCGTCATCTGGATCGTGTCCCTGTCACTGAAAGACGCCGGCACCCTCAACGACGGCAACTTCCTGCCCCGCTCCCCCTCCACCGAGTCCTACCAGCAGATCTTCAGCGACTACGAATTCATCCGCGCCCTGATCAACTCCATCGGCATCTGCGTGATCTCCACCTTCATCGCGCTCGTATTCGGCACCATGGCCGCCTACGCCATCGCCCGCATCGACTTCCCCGGCAAACGCACCATCATCGCCGTGTCCCTGCTCATCGCGATGTTCCCCCAAATCGCGCTCGTCACCCCGCTGTTCCAGATCCAGACCGCGATCGGCACCTTCGACACCTGGCTCGGCCTGATCATCCCCTACGTCACCTTCGCGCTCCCGCTGGCGATCTACACCCTGTCCGCGTTCTTCCGCGAAATCCCCTGGGAACTCGAAAAAGCCGCCAAAATGGACGGCGCCACCCCCTACCAGGCATTCCGCAAAGTCATCACCCCCCTCGCCATGCCCGGCGTATTCACCACCGCCATCCTCGTATTCATCGCCTGCTGGAACGACTTCCTCTTCGCGATCTCCTTCACCACCACCAACGCCTCCCGCACCGTGCCCGCCGCCCTGTCCTACTTCACCGGCGCCACCACCTACGAACGCCCCACCGCCGCCATCGCCGCCGCCGCAGTCATCATCACCATCCCCATCGTCATCTTCGTCCTGTTCTTCCAGCGCCGCATCGTCGCCGGCCTGACCTCCGGCGCCGTCAAAGGCTAACCACCCCACCACCCCCAGCACCCGGCGCGCGCCCACACTTAAAGGAGCACCCAGTGGCCGAGATAGTCTTAGACCACGTCATCAAGCGATACCCAGACGGCGCACTCGCAGTCGACGACTTCAACCTCCACATCGAAGACGGCGAATTCATCATCCTCGTCGGCCCCTCCGGCTGCGGAAAATCCACCACCTTAAACATGGTCGCCGGACTCGAAGACATCACCGACGGACAACTCCGCATCGACGGCCAAGTCGTCAACGACAAAGCCCCCAAAGACCGCGACATCGCCATGGTCTTCCAGTCCTACGCCCTCTACCCCCACATGACCGTCGCCGAAAACATCGCCTTCCCCCTCGTCCTCGCCGGCACCGACAAAACCACCATCAAACAAAAAGTGGACGAAGTCGCGAAAATGCTCGAACTCGAACACCAC